>NZ_MASU01000007.1 GCF_003202235.1 Prauserella flavalba | reverse complement strand
TAGTACTGCAACGGCAGTTGGCGGTGTTGTGGTAGATCATCCCGGTGGTGGTCGATGTGGTGATGGATCAGCTGGACCGGGTGCACGAGCGGATCGCGGGCCGGTTCGGACGGTCTGAACCGCGGAATCGGGCTAGGGAGTACGTATCGGGCCTGGTCGCAGGGTTGGAGCGGAAGAACGGCTGGACGCTGGCCGAGCAGGCCGGGGAGGTGTCCCCGGATGGGATGCAGCGGCTGCTGCGCTGGGCGGACTGGGACATCGACGGGGTCCGGGACGACGTTCGCGACTATGTCATCGAGCACCTCGGCGAGCCCGGTGGCGTGCTGATCGTGGACGACACCGGGTTCCTGAAGAAGGGCACGCGCTCGGCCGGGGTGCAGCGGCAGTACTCGGGAACAGCCGGTCGGATCGAGAACTGCCAGATCGGCACGTTTCTTGCCTATGCCTCGTCTCGTGGGCATGCGCTGATCGACCGGGAGCTGTATCTGCCCGAGCCGTGGATCGCCGACCAGGACCGGTGCCGGCGGGCAGCGATCCCGGAGGGCACCGAGTTCGAGACCAAGCCGCGTCAAGCCATGGCGATGCTGGCGCGGGCGTTCGCCGCGAAGGTGCCGTTCGCGTGGATCACTGCTGATGAGGCGTATGGGCAGGTCAAGTACCTGCGGTTGTGGCTGGAAGCCCACGATGCCGCGCACGTGCTGGCCACCAAGGTCAACGACACCCTGGTCACCACCGGCGGTGGCGAGGCCCGAGCCGATGAGCTGATCGCGGAGTTGCCCGCTCGGGCGTGGCGGCGGTTGTCGGTCGGGGCCGGGGCACACGGGCCACGAGAGTATGACTGGGCGCGGGTGCCGATCCGGATCGGCTGGCAGGCCGGGCGCGGGCACTGGCTGCTCGCCCGCCGCTCGCTCTCGGACCCGACCGAGATCGCCTACTACGTCTGCTACGGACCCCGCCGCTCCACCCTGCTGGATCTGGCCTGGATCGCCGGAGCTCGCTGGCGGATCGAGGAGTGCTTCCAGCAAGCCAAGAACGAAGCTGGACTCGATCAATATCAGGTCCGGTCCTGGCGAGCGTGGTATGCCCACATCACCCTGTCGATGCTCGCCCACGCCTGGCTCGCCGTCTCCCGATCCCTCGCCACAAAAGGGGAGCTGACGTCGCTGAGCCGGGCATGATCGGGTTCACGCTACCGGAGATCCGGCGCCTGCTCACCAAGTTGGTCTTGCGTGTCACCGACACCGCTCACCACGTCTGGGCCTGGTCCCGCTGGCGCCGCCGACGACAACACCAAGCCCGGCTCAGCCACTACAAACGCCGCGGCCACCCACTCACCTAACTGCCGTTGCAGTACTAGCGCTGGGGGAGGCTCTCCCACAGGCCCACGACGTTGCCCTCGGTGTCGGTGAAGTACGCGTAGAAACCCATCTGCGGGATTTCGGTGCGACCGACCAGCTTCGAGCCACCGAGCTGCTCGACCTTCTCCAGTGCCGTGTCGATGCTCGCCACGTCGACCGTGATCACCGGGCTCTTCGGCGCGGCGTCGGCGCGGTTGAACATGCCGCCGTTGATGAACCCGGGCTCGGTGGGCATGCCCTGCTCCGAGGTCGGTCCTGTGGTCACGCCCGTGTAGCCCATGTCGGGCATCTCCGTGAGGCTCCAGCCGAACACCTCGCGGTAGAAGCCGCGGGCCCGCTCGCCGTCGTCGTAGGGGATCTCGAAGTGAACGATCCTGCCGCTCATCGTCGCCTCCTGCCTTTGTCCGAGGCACCGACGTTAGGGCCGGCCTTCGGCGGCGACCAGAGCACTTAGTCCCCATCGACCCCCGGAGCCGGAGCGCCGGCGGGCAGGCCGCCGAAGCCGATCTCGTTGCCGTCCGGATCACGGTAGATCACCTTGCGAACGCCGTTGCCGTACGTCTCGGTCGTGGTGGCCTCGATTCCCCTGCCCGCGATGCCCTCGACCCGCGCATCGAGATCGTCGACGAAGACGGTCTGCACGGCGCTGCCCGCGCGCTCCGGAAGCACGTCGATGTAGAAGTACCGGTGCTCGGCGAGCTCCCACACCGCCTCGGTGTCGTCCGGCAGGAAAGCGGGTTCGGAGCCGAGCAGCCGCTCGTACCAGGCGAGCGCACGCCGGTAGTCGCTCACCGGGATACCGGCGAAAAGGTCGACTGTCATGCGCTCACGTTAGCCTGCCTCGGAGCACTGTCGTGCGCGTCAGCTCCGGCGGGCCGTGGACCCGATCCGTCGGTGCTAACGCGTCATGGACTCGAGGAACTCTTGCGTTTCCGGGTCGGTGGAGTACACGCACACGCCCTGCATCCCGCGGGTGAGCAACACCTTGTAGGTGTTGCGGATCAGCGCGGCGAACTGCCGGTCGTCGGCGCGCTTCACCTGTGGGTCGCGCGATTCGGACTTGACGGCGACCCAGCGGTCGGTACGCCACACGAAGTCGGGTCCGAAGATCACTCCCGCCCAGTCGTATTCGAAGCCCTGTGCGGTGTACACGCACCCGACCTGCCCGAAGCCGCGCTCGTCGGAGGCCCAGTAGTGCGATTCTGGCGCGTCCGGAACGCGTTGTTGCGGCTTGGCGTTCCATGGACGCGCCCAGTCACCGATGTGGACATCGGGGACCAGCGTCCTGCCGTGCTCGGTTCGTACCGGGTCACTCCACGGCCAGCAGTACCCGGCTGCCAGCCGGGCCGTGCCACCGTGCTCGGCGCGCTGGTGCAGCAGCCACGACTCCAGCTCCCTCGGGCCGGCGGCACTGCTGACCCGGAAGTCGTCGTCAAGGCCGGCCGAGATCTCGCCCCACGACACCGGCGGCTGTTCGGCGATGCCGAGGAGCCGTGCGACCCATTCGTCGTAGGCGGCCGAGCCGCCACACCGGAACTGTCCGGCGAGGTGCACCACCTCCACCTCGCAGCCCATGCCACGGGCGGCCGCGGTGATCTCTTCCTCGGAGCCCAGCTCACCGGGGCGCACCGTCTGGTTTTCGTCGAGCAGGAACACCGGCGTCCACGCGACCTCGATCAGTTCGTCGACCTGTGGTCGTGCGCGCTCCCTGCGTTCGCGTTTCGTGTACCGGTTCACGCTCTGCTCGCGGATCCGGTGTGCCTCGTCGCAGACGAGCACGTCGAGTTCGCGTGGCTCGGCGTCGAGGTAGTTGTGGAAGAACTTGAACAGCGCCTGCACCCTGCTGTTCCGGCTGCCCGCGATCTTGCGCAGTGTGCGCGTGAACGAGCCCGACCCCGTCGCGTGGTGGACCTTCAGCCCGCGCCGGGCGAGATCTCCGAGCAGGCTGAGCGCGATGACGCTCTTGCCGGAGCCGGGCCGCCGATCACGATCACGACGGTGCGGGTGTTGGCCCGGCGGGCCTCGTCCACGGCGTTGAGCACCGTGCGGTACGCGACCTGTTGTTCGTCGAGCAGCACGAACTGCTCGCGTTCACGGATCTCTCTCGCCGCAAGGTCCAGCAGTGGCTTGGCCGGTGCGTGCCGGAAGTTCAGGAACGCCTCGGCCGCCTCGCGGGCGGCATCGCGCTCGCCGTCGGGGTCGAGCACCGCGCGCAGGTGCTCGACCAGCGCGGCTCTGTCGTCGAGCGTGAAGAGCCTGCCGAACGGGGTGGGCTCGTATCGCAGCAACGTCGTGATGCCGGAGTTGCGCGCGTTGTGCAGGTACGCCACCCCGTGCACGCTGTGCGGCCGATCGGCCAGGGCCGGCGTCTCGTCCACCAGGTACTCGCAGTAGCGCCGCACCTGTTCGACCGGGTGCAACACGGGCTGACCGTAGCCGGCCAGGTACACCAGGTCCGCCGTTTCCAGTTCCGCCCGCGACCATTGCTTCAGCTCGACGAGCACGTAGGTCGCCTCGCCGGTACTGGGATGGGTGCCGCACAGTACCGCGTCGACCCGCTTCGGGCTGTGTGGGAGCTTGTGCTCGAGCAGGACCTCCACCTGCCCGAGGTCGGCGTCGGCGAGATCGTTGAGGAGGACCGGAAGGCTCCGCGCCCACGAGGTCAGTTCACCGTGCCCCACCCGGTGCTCCAACTGGAACCTGGCCTGTTCGTGCAGACGCTGGTGCAGTTGTCCGGCCTGAGCTTCCACGAGCAGGTCGGAGACCTTCCCCCGGATGAGCGCCACTTAAGTCTTCCCCCAACAGGCACGCAGGTATCCACGTGCGGATTGGGGGCAGCGACGAAGTGTTGCTTCGGTGCCCGTCGGACCGCGAAGACCAGATTAGTGGATCACACCGGCACGCTCGGGCCGCGGTGGCCGCGTGTCGAGGGAAGAGTGAACCGCCTACCGCAGCTCCGCGACCCCCGCGTAGTCGGCCGTGCGGACCTCGCTCGTGGTCTCGTACTCGAGCAGCAGCAGACCCTCCTGCGTGGCTTCGTGCCGGGTGAGGCGGAAACCCGTCGCCGTCGCGGGATGCGTGAACAGGCGCCGTCCCGTTCCGAGCACGACCGGTGCCACGGCGAGGCGCAGGGTGTCGACCAGGCCCGCGGAGAGCAGCGCATGGCCGAGCCGGGCGCTGCCGTGGATCTGCAGCTCGCCGCCCGGAGCCTCCTTCAGTTCGCGTACGGTCCGCGTGGCGTCGCCACGGAGTACCGTGGTCGGCCGCCAGTCGCCCGCCGTGAGCGTGTTCGTGACGACGTACTTCGGCAGCGAGTTCATTCGCTTCGTGAACGGGTCCGCGGGATCGGTGATGCGGGGCCAGTCGCGTGCGAACGCCTCGTACGTTTGGCGCCCCAGCAGCAGGCCGTCGGCGAGGTCGAGGCAGGCGGACGTGCGCTCGACGAACGTCTTGTCCAGGAAGGGAACGAGCCAGCCGCCGCTGCCGAACCCGTCGCTCGGGTCCTCGGCGGCGGCGCCCGGGCCCTGGCTCACGCCGTCCAGGGTGACGAACTCCGTCAGGGCGATTTTCACGGGACACGCTCCACGAACCGGGCGAGCTGGCCCGCGACGGTGCCCCAGCCGTCGGCGAAGCCGAGTTCGGCATGGCGCTCCCTGGCGGCCGGGTCGCCGTGCCGCACGACGATCCGGTAGTCCGTGCCGTCGGCGTGGTCGCCCAGCGTGATCTCGGCGGTCATCGCGACGGGCGCGGGGTCCGCGGGCCGCCACGCACTGTCCACGGCATTGGTGAACACGATGCGCTCGAACTCGTCCACCTGCAGGAAGCACGCGTCGAGGTGGGGGTCGAACGTGTCGCCGTCGTCGCTGATCCGCGTGACGAACGCGCCGCCGGGGCGGACCTCCAGCCGGTCCACCCGGCACAGGGTCGGGGCGGGCACCCACCATTGCGCCAGGCTGCCGGGGTCGGTCCACGCGTCCCAGACGACCTTGCGGGGTGCGCGGATGATCCGTTCGATGGTGAGGTCGAGCTCGGGGTTCATGATGTCTGCTCCTTGGAATCGGTGACGAACTGTTCCAGCCGGTCGGTGCGCTCCGCCCAGAGGCGCCGCTGCCGCGCCAGCCAGTCCTCGACGACCGTGAACCGCTCCCGGTTGAGCGTGCAGGTGCGCACGCGACCCGACTTCTCCGTGTGGATCAGCTCGTTCGTCTCCAGCACCCGCACGTGCTTCATGAACGAGGGGAGCGTCATCGTCGCCTCGCGCGCCAGCTCGCCCACACTCGCCGGACCGCGTCCGAGCCGGTGGATCACGGCGCGCCTGGTCGGGTCGGCGAGTGCGAGGAAGAGGCCGTCGAGGTCGGCCAAACACTGTGCCATGAGGCTAAGTATCCGGACCCGCGATACTTAGCGCAAGGGCTAAGTGTCGGGATCAGTCGGGGTGGACGCCGACCAGCATCATGAGCGTGTCGGTGAGCTCGTCGATCGCGGCCCGCTGCGCGCGACCGGACAACTCGGCGCACCACGCCGGCGCCTGGCTCATCGAGGCGTGCAGGCACTGCAGCACCGTGTCCACGCCCGTGACGGTGAACTCGCCCGCCGCGATGCCCTCCTCGATCAGGTCGCGGAAGAGCTGGTTGTGCCGCGTCCGCAGTTCCTTGATGCGCTCCCGCTGTGCCGCGGGCCAGTTGCGCGGGACCAGGAACACGCGCAGGGCCGCCGGGTAGTCGCGCACGGCGATCGTCACGTGCTCGTGGATGAGCGCGCGCAACCGCTGCGCGGGCGAGCCGTCCGCCCGCTCGAGCAGCTTCTCCAGCCGGTCGGTCCACTCGTCGCCGAGGGTCTGGATGGCCGCGGTGCCGAGCTCCTCCTTGCTGGAGAAGTAGTAGTACAGCGAGCCCTTGGTGACGTCGAGCCGCTCGGCCACGTCCTCCAGGTTCACCGCGTCGTACCCGCGCTCGCCGAACAGCTCGGCCGCGACGGTGACGATCTCCTGGATCCGCTTGCCGCGTTTGCGCTGCACCCTGGCCGACACGGGCCGCGCTTCGTCGACCGCCTGCTGCGCGCCCATCCCGCTCCTCTCGCCTGTCTGCCGCCACAGCCTACTAGTTTGACTGCGAAGTCAACTCTTGACTAAAAAGTCAAAATTCGTCATCGTGGTCAACCAACCGGCGAATGCGAGGAGGCGACGAGTGGTGACCGGGACGTACGAAGACATCACCTACGAGGTCGAGGGCCCGGCGGCGATCATCACGATCAACCGGCCGGAGCGGTACAACGCCTTCCGGGGCAGGACGGTCGAGGAGCTGATCAAGGCGTTCCGCGCCGCGTGGGCCGACCGGCAGGTGCAGGCCGTGATCCTCACCGGAGCGGGCGAGAAGGCGTTCTGCACCGGCGGCGACGTCAAGCAGCGCGCCGAGACCGGCGACTACGGGCCCACCGAGAGCGGCATGTTCGAGATCGGCTACCTGCACAAGCTCATCCGTGACATCCCGAAGCCCGTGATCGCCGCCGTGAACGGGGTCGCCGTCGGCGGGGGACACGTGCTGCACGTGCTGTGCGACGTCTCCATCGCCAGCGAGACCGCGCGCTTCGGCCAGGCGGGACCGAAGGTCGGCTCGTTCGACGCCGGGTTCGGCACCGCCTACCTCGCTCGCGTGGTCGGCGAGAAAAAGGCCCGCGAGATCTGGTTCTGGTGCCGCATCTACGACGCCGCCGAGGCCGAGCGCATGGGCCTGGTCAACGCAGTCGTGCCCCCGGGTGAGCTGCTGAAGACCGCGAAGGCGTGGGCGGAGGAGGTCGCCGAGAAGAGCCCGACGGCGATCCGGTTCTGCAAGCAGTCGTTCAACGCCGACACCGACCACCAGGCGGGACTGTCGAACCTCGCCATGTCGGCACTCGACCTGTTCACCGCGTCGCCCGAGGGGCTCGAGGGCGCGAACGCCTTCGCCGAGAAGCGCACGCCCGACTTCAACCGCCACGTGAACTGGCACTGATCATGGACTTCACGTTCTCCGAGGACGAAGACGCCTACCGGCAGGAGCTGCGCCGCTTCGCCACCAGGGTGCTCGCGCCGCACTACCAGTCCGACGACAAGGCGGCGAAGCTGCGCCCCGGACTGGTCGCCGACCTGGCGGGCATGGGTCTGACCGGCCTGCGCATCCCCGAGCGGCATGGCGGCCAGGAGGCCAGCGCGGTGATCGCGGGACTGGCCGCCGAGGAGGTCGCGCGCGGCGACTTCAACGCGACCTACCTGATCATCGTCAGCGCGCTGGTGAGCGACATCCTCACCCGTAACGCCACCGAGGAGCAGCAGGCCGCGTGGCTGCCGAGGATCGCATCCGGCGAGGTCGTGCCCGCGTTCTGCATCACCGAGCCGGAGCACGGCACCGACGCCGCGAAGCTGGAGACGAGGGCCGAGCGTGACGGGGAAGGCTGGCGGATCACGGGGGAGAAGACCTCGATCACCCTGGGCATGGCCGCCGACAAGGCGCTCGTGCTCGCCCGCACCGGCGGCCCCGGAGCTCACGGAGTCAGCGCGTTCTACGTCGACCTCGACGAGCGCTACGTCTCCCGTTCCGCGTTCGACGATCTGGGCAGCCGTGCGATCGGCCGTGCCTCGCTGCACTTCGACGGCCTCCCGGTCGGCCCCGAGCAGCTCGTCGGCGACGAAGGCGGCGGGTTCGTCTCCGTCATGCAGGGCTTCGACTACTCCCGCGCGATCATCGGACTGGCCTGTCTCGGCGCCGCCGCGGTCTCGCTCGACGAGGCGCTGCAGTGGGCACGCGACCGCGACGCGTTCGGCGTCCCGATCGGCACGTTCCAGGGCGTGTCGTTCCCGCTCGCCGAGTACGCCACGTACCTCAAGGGCGCCCGGCACGTCTGCTACGAGGCCTTGTGGCGCAAGGACAACGACCTCGAGCACAGCAGCGAGGCCGCCATGGCGAAGTTCTGGGCGCCCAAGCTCGCCGCCGAGGCCATCCACCAGTGCCTGCTGACGTTCGGACACCTCGGCTACTCCAGCGAAAGCCCGGTCGGGCAGCGGCTTCGCGACGTCATCGGCCTCGAGATCGGCGACGGCACGGCCCAGGTCTCCAAGCTCGTCGTCGCCCGCAACCTGCTGGGCCGTACCTACGCACCCTGAAAGGCACATCATGGGCAAGCTCCAGGACAAGATCAGCATCGTGACGGGCGCGGGCCAGGGCATCGGCCGTGGCATCGCGGAGAAGCTCGCCGCCGAGGGGGCGACGGTGATCGTCACCGACATCAACGAGACCACGGCGAAGGAGACCGCGGACGCGATCGGTGGCGGTGCCGTCGGCATCCGCACCGACGTCACGTCGCGGGAGTCCGTCGGCGCGACGGTCGAGCAGGTGACGAGCCGGTTCGGCCGCATCGACGTGCTGGTCAACAATGCCGGCTGGGACAAGGCGGGCCCGTTCGTGGAGTCCGATCCGGACGACTGGGACCGGGTGGTGCGGATCAACCTCTACGGCGTGCTGAACACCTGCCGTGCGGTGCTGCCGATCCTGGCCGCGCAGGGCCACGGCTCGGTGGTCAACATCGCCTCAGACGCCGGCCGTGTCGGCTCCTCCGGCGAGGCCGTGTACTCCGCGGCCAAGGGCGGCGTCATCGCGTTCACCAAGTCGATCGCCAGGGAGCTGGCGCGCAGCCAGGTCAACGCGAACGCGGTCTGCCCCGGCCCGGCCGACACCGCGCTGTTCGCCTCGATCGGCGGCGACAACCCCAAGCTGCGGGAGGCGCTGACCAAGGCGATCCCGTTCCGTCGGCTCGCGCAGCCGAGCGACCTCGCGGGCGTGGTCGCCTTCCTGGCCTCCGACGAGGCGAACTACGTCACCGGGCAGACCGTCAGCGTCAGCGGCGGCCTCACCATGAGCTGAGCCGGAGCCAGCATGTCCTTCGACACGATCCTCGACGACGAGCAGATCGACCGCTACACCCGTGCCGGGTTCTGGGTGGACCGCACGATCACCGACCACCTGGACGAGGTGGCGGAGGCGAGCCCGGACAAGACCGCCTTCGTCGACTCCCGCCGCTCCATCGCCTACGGAGAGCTGAAACGCGAGGTCGACCGGTGCGCGCTGGGCCTGCTTGAGCTCGGTGTCCGGCCAGGCGACGTGGTCTCCTTCCAGCTCCCCAACTGGATCGAGTGGATCGTCGTGCACTTTGCGGCCTCCCGAGTCGGCGCGATCAGCAACCCGCTCATCCCGATCTACCGCGAGCGCGAGGTCGGCTTCATGGTCGGCCTCGCCAGGTCCAAGGTGCTCGTGGTGCCGGAGACCTTCCGCGGTTTCGACTACCCGGCGATGGTCGGTAAGCTCCGTCCACAGTGGCCGGAACTGGAGCACGTGCTCGTGGTGGGCTCGTCGTGGGACGACTTCGCCGCGACCCCGTGGGAGCAGCGCCGCGACCCCGCCGAGCTGGCGACGCTGCGGCCCGACCCGAACGACGTCACGCTGCTGATCTTCACCTCGGGCACGACGGGCGAGCCCAAGGGCGTGATGCACACCCACAACACGGCGATCGCGGCCAACAACCCGCTGCCGCGGCGGCTCGGCATCACGCGGGACAGCGTGATCCACATGGCCTCGACGCTCGCGCACCTCACCGGATTCCTCTACGGTGCGCGGCTGCCCGTGCAGAACGGCGCGACGTGCGTGCTGCAGGACGTCTGGGACGCAAGCCGGTTCGTCGAGCTGGTCGCCGAGCACGGCATCACCTACACCTCGGCGGCCACGCCGTTCCTGCACGACCTGCTCTCCGCGCCGAACCTCGCCGAGCACGATTTGTCGTCGCTGCAAAGGTTCTGCTGCATGGGCGCGCCGATCCCGAGGGCGCTCGTGCGCGAGGCCCGCAGGAAGCTGCCAGGGCTCGTGGTGCTCGGCGGCTGGGGGCAGAGCGAGGACGCACTCGTCACGCTCGGCATCCCCGGTGACCCCGACGAGAAGATCGTCGACACCGACGGCTACCCGTGGCCGGGAATGCGGGTGCGGGTGGTGGACGGCGAGGGCGCGGAGCTGCCGCCGGGCACCGAGGGCAGGCTCCAGGTGACCGGGCCGTTCCTGTTCGTCGGCTACGCCGAGCGCCTGGAGCAGACCCGCGCCGCCTTCGACGGCGAGTGGTTCGACACCGGCGACCTCGCCGTGCTCGACGCCGACGGCTACCTGCGCATCGCGGGCCGCACCAAGGACGTGATCATCCGGGGTGGCGAGAACCTCCCGGTGGTCTACGTCGAGAACGCGTTGTACGAGCACCCGGACGTCGAGGCGGTCGCCGTGGTGGGCGTGCCCGACCCCCGGCTGCAGGAACGCGCGTGCGCGTGCGTCGTGCTCAAGCCGGGCGCGGGGGAGCTGGACCTGGAGAAGCTGCGGGCCTTCCTGGCCGAGAAGGGGGTCGCCAAGCAGTACTGGCCCGAGCTGCTGCACGTGCTGCCCGAGCTGCCGCGCACCGCCAGCGGCAAGATCCAGAAGTTCCAGCTGCGCGCCCGGTTCGGAGGTCAGGCATGACCAGTACGGTGCTCGTGGAGATCGCCGACGGCGTCGCGGTGCTGACGCTCAACCGGCCCGACGTGCGCAACGCCCTCAACGCGCGGGTGCTGGCCGAGCTGCGTTCCGCGCTGGAGTCGCTGCGCGCCGACGACGGCGTGGGCGCGGTCGTGTTCACCGGCGCGGGCGGCCGCGCGTTCGCCGCGGGCGCCGACATCGCGCAGCTGCGGGACTACACCGTCCACACCGGACTCGCCGCGGACATGCAACGGCTCTACGACGAGATCGAGGCCTTCGAGAAGCCCACGATCGCCGCGATCAACGGCTACGCACTCGGCGGAGGCTGTGAGCTGGCGATGGCCTGCGACATTCGCGTCGCCTGTCCCGCGGCGAAACTGGGGCTGCCCGAGACGATGCTGTCCGTGCTGCCCGGCGCGGGCGGCACGCAGCGGCTCGCGCGGCTGGCCGGGGTCGGCCGCGCGATCGAGCTGATCCTCACCGGCCGGCTCGTCTCCGCGGAGGAGGCGCGGGAGATCGGCCTGGTCACCGCCGTCGCCGACGACCCCGTCGGCGCGGCGCACGACACCGCGAGGCGGATCCTGGCCAGGGGACCGCTCGCGGTGCGGCTCGCGAAGCTGGTCGTGCGCACCGGCATCGACACCGACCAGCGCACCGGCCTCGTCGTGGAGCGGCTGGCCCAGGCGCTGCTCTACACCAGCGACGACAAACGCGAAGGTGCCGAGGCGTTCCTCGCCAAGCGCCCGGCCACGTTCACCGGCAACTGAGGAGCCGTCATGGACCTGACCCTGACCGACGAACAGCAGAAGTTCCGGGAGTACGCGCGGGAATTCCTCGACGCCGAGGTCGTGGCCCACCGCATCGAGTGGGACCGCGCCGAGTCCGTCGACACCGCGATCATCCCCAAGCTCGGTGAGATGGGCTTCTTCGGGCTGACGATCCCCGAGGAGTACGGCGGTCTCGGCGGCGACTACGTCACCTACTGCATCGGCATGGAGGAGCTCGGCCGCGCCGACTCGGCGGTGCGCGGCATCGTGTCCGTGTCGATGGGCCTGGTGGGCAAGGTGATCCTCTCGCACGGCACCGAGGAGCAGAAGCGGCAGTGGCTGCCGCGCATCGCGACGGGGGAGGTGCTCGCGTGCTTCGGGCTCACCGAGCCGGACACGGGCTCCGACGCGGGCAACCTCAAGACCCGCGCGGTGCGGCGGGGTGACGACTACGTCCTCAATGGACAGAAGATGTTCATCACCAACGCCACCTGGGCCGACGTCTGCCTGGTGTTCGCGCGCACGGGCGGTGCGGGTCCCAAAGGTGTGTCGGCGTTCCTCGTGCCGACGGACACTCCGGGCTTCGAGGCCCGCGAGATCAAGGGCAAGCTGGGCCTGCGGGGCCAGGCCACCGGCGAGGTGTACCTGAGCGACGTGCGCGTGCCCGCCTCGGCCCGGCTGGGCGAGGAGGGGCAGGGCTTCTCGATCGCCATGCACTCGCTCGACAAGGGCCGCGTGTCGGTCGGCGCGGGGTGTGCAGGCATCATCATGGGCTGCCTGGAGACCGCCGTGGACTACGCGACGGAGCGGCGGCAGTTCGGCCGGCCGCTCGCGTCGTTCCAGCTGATCCAGGACATGATCGCCGACATGTCGGTGGACCTCGACGCGGCGCGGCTGCTCGTGTGGCGCGCCGCGGACCTGATCGAGCGCGGCGAGGCGTTCGGCGTCACGGCGTCGAAGGCGAAGTACTTCGCCAGTGAGGCCGCCGTGCGCGCCGCGAACAGCGCGATCCAAATCTTCGGCGGCTACGGCTACGTCGACGAGTACCCGGTGCAGAAGTACCTGCGTGATGCCCGCGTGATGACCCTTTACGAGGGCACCAGCCAGATCCAGAAACTCCTCATCGGGCGAGCCGAAACAGGCGTGAGCGCCTTCCTCTGAGCCCGGTTCCGACGGCCCCCAAGGCCACCTTTGTTGCGTTCAACGCAACAAAGGTGGCCTTGGGGGCAGGTCGCGTTACTCCGGGTGGGCGAGCTTGGTCAGGAGCGTGCGGAGGGTGCGTTGCTCGTCGCGGGGGAGGCCGGCCAGCAGCTCGTTCTCCATCTTCCGGATGTCGGCCTTCGCGGCGGCGTGCCGGGCTTCGCCCGCCGGGGTCAGCCTGACGGTCTGTGCGCGGCGGTCGGCCGGGTCCCGCTCGCGGACGATCAGGCCGTCGTGCTCCAGCTCGTCGAGCAGTGCGATCAGGCGGGTCTTGTCGTAGCCGATCGCCTTGGCTAGCACGAGCTGGGAGGTCGCGGGCCGTTCGGCGAGGCTCGTCAGAACGGTGTAGGCCCACATGGAGAGCCCGTGCGCGCGCAGCAGTGGCTGCTCCGCGTCCATCAGCCGCCGCATGAGGCGCGCGAGCAGCGCACCGAGATCCTCGTCTTCCACAACGGGGATCGTAGAGTGACAAAACGATACGCATGTGCGTACGATACGCACATGCCTACTATTTCTTCCCGCGCCGAGACCGCGACCGTCTCGATCAATGCCCCGACGACGACCGTTCTCGATCTCGTCTCCGACCCAGGACAGCTGCCACGCTGGGCTCCCGGCGTCGCGAAGACCGTCCGCCCCGACGGCGACGACTGGGTGCTCGTCAACGGGGACACCGAGTTCCGGATCACCGTCCGCGTGTCGCGGGAGCACGGCACCGTGGACCTGCTTTCCGCGCAGGACCCCCGGCAAGGCGTCTTCACCCGCGTGCTGCCCAACGGGGAGGGCTCCGAGTACCAGTTCACGATGCTCTTCCCCGCCGGCGCACCGGACACGGCGGTCGCCGAGCAGATGTCGGTCGTCCGCGAGGAGCTGCGGACCGTGCGCGCGCTCTGTGAGGAGGGGGCGGGCGGATAACCGGACCGGCACGGCCGCCGGTCGCCGGGGCAGGTTCCGCGATCACCTCGTCGATCCCGTCTCCAGCGTGACGGCGATGCCGGGGCGGACGATGCCGGTCCGTGGCACGGCGATCGCGCCCTGAGACCGTCGGCTGACCCGGCTAGCCGCCCCGGCCGACGCGGTTGGTGACCGCGAGCAGCCACAGCAGGTACGGCGCACCGACGATCGCGGTGATCACGCCAACCGGGAACTGCACGGACGCGAACGCGTGCTGGGCGACGAGGTCGGAGACCGTCATCACCAGCGCGCCCACCAGCGCGGACGGCACGAGCGCGATGCCGGGTCCGCCCGCGAGCCTGCGCGCGATCGGGCCGGACACGAACGCCACGAACGCGACCGGGCCCACGGCTGCGGTGGCCGCGGCCGCGAGGGCGACCGCCGCGACGATCAGGCCCATCCTGGCCCGTTCGAGCGGGACACCCAGCGCCTGCGCGGTGTCGTCGCCGAGCTCCAGCGGCAGCAGCCAGCGCCCGGCGAGCAGCGCGAGCGGCACGATCAGCGCGAGGCTCAGCCCGAGGATCTGCACGGTCGACCACGTCTTGGCGTTGAGGCTGCCCGTGAGCCACACCAGCGCCTCGCGGGCGTCGTACACGTCGGCCCTCGTCAGGCAGTAGGACACGATGCTCGTCAGCATGGCGCCCATCGCCACGCCCACCAGCACCAGCCGGTAGCCGGTGACGCCCTTGCGCCACGTGAGCACGTAGATCGCCGCGGCCGTCGCGAGCGCGCCCGCGAACGCGGCCAGCGACACCGGGAAACCACGCAGGCCGATCAGCAGCAGGGCCACCACCGCGGCCGCGCTCGCGCCGCCGGTGATGCCGATGATGTCGGGACTCGCCAGCGGGTTGCGGACGAGGGACTGGAAGATCGCGCCGGAAAGGCCGAGCGCCGCGCCTGCCAGCACCGCGACCAGCGCCCTCGGCAACCGCAGCTCCGTCACGATGTAGGACATGCCGTCCGCGTCGTCGCCGAACAGGGCGCGCACCACATCGGGCAGCGGGATGGTGACCTCGCCGAGCGACACCGACACGCAGAGGGCGAGAAACCCCGCCGCGGTGAGGACGAGCGACACGACGGTGCTGCGCGAACGCTTGCGCCCGCGGGTGCGGGCGACCGTCGGCGGCCGGGTGTCGAGGGACGTGGGCATCTAGAGCTCCGACAGCTTGCGGTAGCGGACGAGCAGGATCAGAAACGGTGAGCCGAGCAGGGACAGCACGATGCCCACCTGCAGCTCGCCGGGCTGGGCGATGACCCGGCCGAGCACGTCGGCCGCGAGCACGAGCACGGGCCCGAGCAGCAGCGAATAGGGCAGTATCCAGCGATAGTCGGGGCCGGTCACCAGCCGTGCGAGATGCGCCACGAACAGGCCCACGAACCAGATCGGGCCCGCGATCGCCGTGGCCGAACCACAGAGCACCACCGCCACCACGGCCGTCACCGCACGCGCCAGGCCCACCCGCTGGCCAAGCCCGCTCGCGACGTCGTCGCCGAGGGAGAGCGCGTTGAGCGCCCGGCCGAGGAACAGCGCGGCGACCACGCCTGCGACGACGAACGGCGCGAGCGGGGCGACCAGGTCCCAGTCCCGGCCGGCGAGGGAGCCGACGGTCCAGAACCGGTGCTGGTCGAACGTGACCGAGTCGGTGAGCAGGACCGCGGTGGTCAGTGCCACCAGCGCGGCGCTGACCGCGGCACCGGCGAGTGCGACCTTCACGGGGGTCGCACCGCCGCGGCCGAGCGAGCCGACCACGTACACGACGACCGCCACGAACAGCGCGCCCGCGAACGCGAACCACACGTAGCCGAGCGCGGTGGTGACGCCGAACAGCGCGATCGCGCACACCACCGCGAACGCGGCGCCGGCGTTGATCCCGAGCAGCCCGGGGTCCGCGAGCGGATTGCGCGTGATGCCCTGCATGAGGACGCCCGCGAGACCGAGTGCCGCTCCCACGAGCAGGCCAGCGAGTGTCCGCACGGCCCGGTCCGCGATCACCTGGTGCTCGGCGATCCCCGGGTCGTAGGCGCGAAGGGCGTCGAGCGCGACGGAGAGCTCGATGGGCCGCGCGCCGATCACGACGCCCAGCACCGAGACCAGCAGCACCAGCACGGCGAGCCCCGCGAGGCCGGCCGTGAGCCGGTACGTGGCGGGTGCCCTCCGGCGTTGCCCGGAGGGCACCCCCGTCCGTTCCGTCACGTGCCCGACTGGCCCGCGGCGTCGCGCAGGTGCGGACGCAGCTGGTCGAGTGCGTACGGGATCGACAGTGGCGTGGGCGTGTTCAGCCCCACCACGGTCGGGTAGTCGAGCACCGCGACCGTGCCCGGCAGCTGGTCGAAGCCGGGGATGTCGGCGAGGTCGCTCTCGTCGCCCCCGTTCACCAGGAACGCCAGCAGGTCGGAGCGCAGCAGATCGGCTCGCTCGGTGCTCACGTTGAGCCGGCTTTGTCCCGTGCGTGTGCCCTCGTCGCGCACCGGCGGGTACAGCTTCATGCCCAGTTGCTGGAAGAAGACGCTCGAGCCGTCTTTTTCGTTGGAGACAATGTACATCGAGTCGCCCACGATGTACTGCGCGAGCGCGAACGTCTTGCCCTCGAGCCCGGGGAACTCCTTCGCCGTGGCCGACACCGTGTCGTTGACCGAGGTGACGAGTCGTTCGGCTTCGCCGGGCTTGTCGAGGATCTTGCCGGCGGTGCGCACCAGGTCCTGCCACGGCGTCACCTCGTCGGCCTTCGGCGGGCCCGCGATCGTCGGCACGCGGTCCGACAGCAGCCGGTAGGTCTCCTCGTCGCTGATCGAGAACGAGCCGACGACCAGGTCCGGGTCCAGCGCCAGGATCTGCTCCACGGGCACGCCGTCCGTGAGGGAGAGCGCCTTGCCGTTGGCGGGCGGCTTCTGCCACGGCACGCCCGACTTCGGCATCAGGTCGTCGACCGTGTAGCCGACGGGCTCGACGCCCATCGCCAGCATGGTGTCGGTCCACTGCAGGTCGATGGTGACGATCCGCTCGGGTACCGTGTCGATCGTGGTCGACCCGAACCGGTGCTCGACCGTCACCGGATTGGCGAGGGCGCGGCCGTTCTCCTCGGTGCCGCCCTCGCCGGAACCGCAGCCCGCGATGGTCGCGGCCGCGAGTGCCCCGGCCAGCACGGCTACGGAGCGTGACAGACGTCCTGAGAATTTCATTAGGGCAGGGTAACCTAAGTCGCTCGGTTGACCGAGAGATCTTGTCCTGTCCGTAACCCAGAGCCAGGCCCCCCGGCCGCGAGTCGTGCACTCAGGACCGCGAGTCGTGCGTTCAGGACCGCGAGTCGTGCACTCAGGACCGCGAGTCGTGCGCTCAGGACCGCGAGTCGTGCGCTCAGGACGCCGAGTTGTGCGTTCGCCGCGACGGGAACGCCCAACTCGCGATCGGGAACGCACAACTCGCGAGCGGGAGCGCACGACTCGCGAGCGGGAGCGCACGACTCGCGCGGGTGGGTCAGGCCGAGAGGCCGAGCGCCAGCGAGGCCGCGGCGACCAGCAGGAAGGCGAGAGGGAAGCCGAGCGAGGCCGAACGGTCACCCGCTCGCAGATGGGTGAGCACCGCCCCGACGTAGAAGAGCACGAGCCCCGCCGCGGCCAGCAGACCGATCACCTGGACGCCGAGGAGTCCCAGCAGGAGCCCGACCGCCCCGGCGCCCTTCAGCAGCGCGAGACCCGGGAGCCACGACTCGGGCACGCCGACGGCGGCCGAGTTCTGGAGCACGAACCGCGCGCGGGTGAGGTCGGCCACGACGATGAAGGCGTTGGCGGCGATGGCGAGCACTGTCACGGCGAGGTAGGCGACGAGCATGGCGACCTCAGCCGAACAGCTCGTAGGAGCCGAGGACCGTGACGGGTTGCGGTCCCGAGGGCTCCAGCGCCCACTCCGGGATCCGCTGCTGGTACGCGCGGCACTCCGGGATGCCCGGCAACGGGTTGTCCACGCCCTCGTCCAGCTCCAGCAGGTTGACGAACGTGACGCCGTCGGCCAGCTTGCACGCGGCGAAGCGGGTGCCGTGCGGCCGCGCTCGCCGCAGCGCGGCGAGCATCGTCTCCGTCGCCTGCTCGACGGCGGGTGCGTCCGCCTCGCGGGTGGTGAACCGGACCAGCTGAACCGGCATGGTGTCCTCCTGGGTGTCCCGTCGCGGGGTTGGATCTCGTCATCCCCTATGACGAGAGGTGCACGAGGAAGGGGACACGATGCCCGACTGGGACGCGCTCGCCGAGGTGTTCGCGGGCCGGCGGGACCACCTGTGGGCGGTGGCCTACCGGATCCTGGGCTCGGCCACCGACGCGGAGGACGCCGTTCAGGAGACCTGGCTGCGGCTCCAGCGCGGGGACACCCGCGAGGTCGGCAACCTGCCGGGCTGGCTCACCACCGTGGTCACGCGGATCTGCCTCGACCTGCTGCGCTCGCCCCGCAGGCGCCGGGAGACGCCCGCCGACCCGGAACTGCCCGACCGGCCGGGTGACGCCGCCGATCCCGCACGGGAGGCAGTGCAGGCCGACTCGGTCAGCAGGGCTCTGTTCACGGTGCTGGAAACGTTGAGCCCCGCGGAGCGCGTGGCGTTCGTGCTGCATGACGTGTTCGCGGTCCCGTTCGCCGAGATCGCCCCGATCCTCGAGCGGACCCCGCAGGCCACGAAGAGGCTCGCGAGCCGGGCCCGTCAGCGGGTGCGCGCGGGCGCCGGGCAGGAGCCGGTGGCCGACCTCGCCGGGCACCGGCTCCTCGTCGACGCCTTCCTCGCCGCGATCCGGGCCGGTGATACCGAGGCGCTGCTCGCCGTGCTGGCGCCCGACGTCGTCCGGCGCGTCGACCCGGCGTTGCTGCCCGACGGTGTGCCCGCCGAGGTCAGGGGAGCCACCACCGTGGCGGCGGAGGCACGCACGATGTCCGCACCGGCGCGGACCGCACGGCCCGCGCTGGTGGACGGTGCGCCGGGCGCGGTCGTGGTCCGCGACGGGCACGTGCGGCTCGCGCTCACGTTCCGGATCGTGGACGGCCTGGTCGCCGAGTTCGCCGTGATCGCCGACCCCGCACGGCTTTCCCGGCTGACCATCACCGAAGTGGGCTGACCAGAGTGTCCGTTGTGGATTGTCCGGTCGTTACAGTGCGCCGCCCGCGTCGATGACCTGCGTGGTGCCGGTGATGTACTTGCCGGTGTCGGTGACGAGGTGGAGGACGGTGTTGGTGATGTCCTCGGGTTCGAGTGCGGCGACGGGCAGGCGGTTGAGGCCGAGGGCCGCCTGCTCGAAGTCGGCGCGGGTGGGGTTGTTGATGTCGGGCCGGAAGAGCCGGTAGGTGGCGTCGTTGAGGATCATGTCGGTGGCGACCGTCGTCGGGTGGATGGTGTTGACGCGGATGCTGTGCGGGGCGAGCTCCTTGGCCATCACCTTCATCAGCATCACGAGTCCGGCCTTGGCTGCGGAGTAGTGCGCGGTGTTCTCGTTGGCGTGGATCGCGGCGAGGGAGCTGGTGATGACCACGGAGCCGCCGCGGCCGCCCTCGATGATGTGCGGGACGGAAGCCTTGAGCGACTTCCACACGCCGGTGAGGTTGATGTCGATCATGTCCTGCCAGGTCTCGTCGCTCATCTCGAGCGTCGGGGCGGGACTGGAGATTCCGGCGTTGGCGAGGACGATGTCGAGCCTGCCGAACCGCTCGACGCCCGCGGCGACCGCCTTGGCCAGCGCCGCGGAGTCCCGGACGTCGGCGTCGCGGGCGACGATGCTCCGCCCGGTGGCCTCGACCAGTCGCACGGTCTCGCTCAGCTCCCCCGCGGAGGCCAGCGGATAGGGGACTGTGTCGACCTTGGCGGTGGTGTCGATGGCGATGATGTCGGCGCCTTCCCTGGCGAGACCGAGCGCGTGGCTTCGGCCCTGGCCCCGTGCCGCTCCGGTGACGAACGCGACCTTGCCGTCCAGTTTGCCCATGGCTGCTCCGTGTCCACTCTGACGACGGTTGACCAGGTGAGGTTATGGCACACTGTGCCAGAAGTCGAGACCGATTCGGGTACGGCCGATGTGGGATCATGCCGGGGTGTCCGGTTCCGGTGAGCGCGGTGCGGTGGCCGACCGCGGTGGCCGTCCCGCGCTGACGAGCGCCCGCGAACTGGCCGAGGTGGCCCAGGAACTGTTCCTGGAGCGCGGTTTCGAGAACGTGTCGGTGGACGACATCGCCGCGGCCGCCGGGGTCAGCCGTCGCACGTTCTTCCGGTACTTCTCGACCAAAGCCGACGTGCTGTGGGTGGAGTCGCCCGCCGAGCTGGCGCGTTTCCGGGAGCTGCTCGCGGCCGCCCCGCCGGAGGAGCCCTACGCCGACGTGCTCTGCCGTGCGGCGCCGAGGGCGCTGAGTCATCCGCCGGAGCGCAGGACCTGGGCGCTGCACCGCGCCGAGCTACTGCTCACGGTGCCCGCGGTGCTGGAGAAGGCCACTGTGCGGCACACGGAATGGCGGCGCATCGCCACCGAGTTCGTGGCGGCGCGCAGGGGGAGCGGGCCGGATGACCTCGTTGCCATCGCGGTGGGTCATGCGGTGCTGGCCGCGACCGTGGCCGCGCACGAGTACTGGCTGGCCCACCCGGACCAGGAGCTGCCGGACATCATGGCGCGCTTCCTGCATCTGCTCGTCCCCGCCGGAACCGGCTAGCGCGGGCCACTGCTCTGTTCCGGTGACGTCCGGCCGAATGGCTGCGCCCGGTCTGGCGTGACCGGATCATCATGGCCGGAAGCGGACATGGGGGACGAAGCGTATGGGAAAGCCGGATCAGCCGCGCGGGCCCGACGGCAAATGGCGGAAACGATCGGGGGTCGCGGTCGCGGCGGCGCTGGCGGCCACCGTGGCCTATGGACAGGTCGGCGTGACCGGAGGCGGCACGGCGTCGGTCGAGTCGTCGATCAGCCAGGCGTTGCGCACCAAGCTCGACAAGGGCAAGCGGAATGCAGCGAAGGGCCGGCCCGGCGCGGCGTGGAAGGACCTGAGTCTCAAGCGGACCGGACAGCGACTGTTCCGTGGAGCCCGCTGTGCGGTCAACTCCTACGGTGACGTCCAACGGTTTCTGTTCCGGACACCGTGCCGCTCGCTCGACCGGATGCTGTACGCCCTCGACGACGAACAGTGGAACCGGATCGTCGTGTCGGTCGCGTGGGTCGACATGCGTAACGCCGTGTCCGCGCGCGAACTACGCGCGCTGGCCGACGTACACGGCACGGGGAACATCGCTCCGTTGCCCGGATCGTTCGTCGGCGTGGGCGACATCCGCTGGACCGGTCGGAACTACGACTCGAGACGCTCGAACCGGCTCGTGGTCATCGCTGAGGTCGAGCCGGTGAGCGGTGCACCGTCACCCGGCTATCTCGACGGCATCGCCGATGTCGCCGCCGAGTTCCCGCGGCCGTGAACGGGCACCCTTCCCGCGGCCCGGACGCGCCCAAGGGCACTGTGGTCGCGTTCAACGCAACCACAGTGCCCTTGGGGGCAGAAGAGGTGGTGCCTAGTGGGTCGGCGTCAGTGCGACTTCGGCCGTACCGGTCAGCGGGGGCACGCCCTCGGCGCCGGGATCGGTGTAGGTCGCGTTGAACACGCCGGCCAGTTCGTCGTTCTCGGGGTCGTGACCGTCCGGCACCGTCGTCAGGAAGGACCCGGTGCAGCCGGTCGCCGACGAGATCGGGTGACCGTGGCCGTCGTGGCCGAGGATGTAGGTCACCTGCACCCGCGAGCAGTCCACCGGCTGGTCGTCGGTGACGGCGACCTCGTACTGGACGACGTCACCGAACTCGAAGGGCTGGCCCTCCACGGGGCTGACGAAGGTGACCACGGGCTCCTCGTTGCCGACCACGATGTCGACCTCGGCCGACGCGGAACGGCCCCGGTGCTTGCCGCCGACGTCGGTCACCTTCAGCGTCGCGGTGTAGCCACCGTTCTCCGTGTAGGTGTGCGTGGGGTTGAGCTGCCGGGAGTCCACCACACCGTCGGAGTCGAAGTCCCACTCGTAGCGCAGCCGGTCGCCGTCCGCGTCCTGGGTTCCCGCGCTGGAGAAGTTCACCGTGAGCGGCGTCTGTCCATTGTCGACGTCAGCCGCCACCATCGGCACCGGGGTGTGGTTGCCGCCGGTGCCGATGTAGTCGATCCTGGCGAGCTGCGCTTCCGGGTTCTCCGCGAAGTAGCCCTTGCCGTAGTCGAGTACGTACAGCGCTCCGTCGGGCCCGAACTCCATGTCGATCGGCCCGGACACGGGGATCGACGGCACGACGTCCTCAATGGACTTCAGCTCGCCGGAACGGTCGAGGCGGAATCCCTTGATGTAGTCGCGGGTCCACTCGTAGAACAGTGGCATGCCGTCGTAGTACTTGGGCCACGCGACCGGGGTGCGCCCCTGCTGGTCGCGCGGGTCGTAGTCGTACGCGGGCCCGGCCATCGGGCCGATGCCGCCGGTCGCGCCGAGCTCCGGGAACTCCTCGGACTCGGAGTAGGTGTACCAGACATCGGGCTGCTCCACCGGCGGCAGCTCGGTGAGGCCGGTGTTGTGCGGTGAGTTGTTCACGGGCGCCGCGCAGTCGAACGGCTCACCGGACTGCTCCGTGGCGAAGTCGTAGTCGACGTACGGCATGTCGGGCGCGACGCAGTAGGGCCAGCCGTAGTTGCCGGCCTCCCTCGTCATGAGCCACCGGCCGTGCCCGGCAGGTCCGCGCGCGGGGTCGGCCTCGGCGGCGTCCGGCGAGTAGTCGGCGACGTAGAGGTCGCCGCGGTCGTTGACCTCGATCCGGAACGGGTTGCGCAGGCCCATCAGGTAGATCTCGGGCCGGGTCTGGGGAGTTCCGGGTTCGAAGAGGTTGCCGTCAGGGATCGTGTATGAGCCGTCGCGCTGCACGCGGATCCGCAGCACCTTGCCGCGCAGGTCGTTGGTGTTCGCCGACGTGCGCTGGGCGTCGAAGGCGGGGTTGCGGTCGGCTCGCTCGTCGATCGGCGTGTACCCGTCGGACTCGAACGGGTTGGTGTCGTCGCCCGTCGACAGGTAGAGGTTTCCCTTGCCGTCGAACACGATGTCGCCACCGACGTGGCAGCAGATGCCCCGGTCTTCGTCGACCTCGAGGATCTGCTGCTCGGTGGACAGGTCCAGCTCGTTGCCCACCAGCTGGAAGCGCGACAACCGCTGCACGCCCTCGAACGGCTCGAAGTCCGCCGGTGTCCCGGTGAACGGCGCGTCGCCCTCGTTCACGTCCGGTGTGGACGGATCGTCGACCGGGGTGTCCATCGGCGGCGCGTAGTACAGGTACACCCACCGGTTGCTCTTGCCGTTGAAGCCGGGGTCGACGGCGACGCTCTGGAGTCCCTCCTCGTCGTGGGTGTAGACGTCCAGCTCCGCCGCGAGCGTGTTGAGGCGCGTGTCGGGGTCGTGCAGCCACAGCTCACCGGCGCGGGTGGTGTGCAGCACCCGCCCGTCCGGCAGCACCGCGAGGTCGACCGGCTCGCCGGGGGAGTCGTTGAGGGTCACCTTCTGGAAGGCCGAATCGGGCGGCGGCGCGGGTTGTCTCCCTGACGCCGTCGAGGCCGCCGAGATCGCCGGCGCGACGGCGAGAGCCGTGCCCGCCGCGGCGGCCAGTGCCACCATGCGCGATATTCGCATGGGTACCTACCTCTCGTCACAGAACTCGGTGGGGATGGGGAAGTGGCGCATGCCGGAGAAGGCGTGACGCGGGAAAACCATCGAGCTCACGTGCGAGAGGGACGAGCGACGGTGCCGGTGACGCTGTCGGATCCGCCCCGATCCTGCTCACGCGGTGACCCCTACCTTCTTCGGCTCGGTAGTGCTCAGGGCGGGGCCTACGCGAGCGCCCCACACCGGGTGTCTTCGCCGTTTCGAACAGTAAGGGGACTTTTGGTTGTCGTCAACATAAACATGTTCAGACCATGCTGAAGATCGTTTGTGCTGTTCTAATGAGAGGCGCGTTTCAGCTCAGGCAGCCGCAGTGAAGGCCACCTTCACTGCGTTGAACGCAGGGAAGGTGGCCTTCACTGCAGTTGGGACCCGCGGGGAGGTCAGGTCACCACGTCACGGGCAGTTCGTAGACGCCGTACACGGAACCGTCGTGCTTGAACGGGATCCGGGCCAGGTCGCTCGCCAGCCTCAGGGTCGGGATGCGCCGGTAGAGCGTGCCGTAGACGATCTCCAGCTCGAGCCGGGCGAGCGACTGCCCGAGGCACTGGTGCACCCCGAAGCCGAAAGCGACGTGCTTGCGCGCATCGCGGCCCAGGTCGAGCCGGTCGGGATCGGGGAACACGTCGGGATCCCGGTTGGCGATGTCGTTGGCGAGGATGATGCCCTCGCCAGCCTTGATCGTCCGCCCGGCGATCTCGATGTCCTCGGTCGCCACCCGGCGGCGGCCGTTGTGCGTGATGTTGAGGTAGCGCAACAGCTCCTCGACCGCGGACTCGACGAGCCGGGGGTCGTCGGCGTCCCGCAACCGGGCCAGCTGATCGGGATGCTCCAGCAGTGCCAGTGTGCCGAGCGCGATCATGTTCGCGGTGGTCTCGTGCCCCGCGATGAGCAGCAGGACGCCCATCTGCGCGGCCTCGGAACGGGTCAGCTCGCCCGCCTCGACCCGGCCGGCGAGGCCGGACAGCAGGTCGTCGCGCGGCTTCGCGAGCTTCGCGCCCATCAGCTCGTCGAGGTAGGCCGCGAGCTTGCCCAGCGCCGCGGTGCGCTCCTCGGGCTCGGCGTCCCTCCTGATCATGATCTTGCTGTTGTCCTGGAAGAAGTCGTGGTCGGAGTACGGGACCCCGAGTAGCTCACAGATCACCAGCGAGGGCACCGGCAGGGCGAACGCCTCCACGAGATCCACCGGCTTCGGTCCGGCGAGCAGCTCGTCGATCAGGTCGTCGACGATCTTCTGCACGGCGGGGCGCATCGCCCTGACCCGGCGCACCGCGAACGGCGCGGTGACCATGCGGCGCAGGCGCGCGTGCTCCGGATCGTCCATGAGGATGAAGCTGATCTTCGAGCCCTCGCCGGTGGTCGGCGCGGGACTCGGGTACCCGGGCCGGCTGACGTCCGCGCTCACGCGGGGATCGGCCAGCAGGGCCCGCTGCTCCGCGTAGCGGGTCACCAGCCACGGGGTGCTGCCGTCCCACAGGCGCACCCGCACGAGCGGGCCCTCCCGCTGCTTCGCCCTCGCGGCGGGCGGGGGATCGAACGGGCAGCCCGAGGTCCTGGCCATCGGGAACTCGGGGACGTCCGTGGTGTGCATGGTGGTGGTCACCAGGAAGCCTCCCGGGTCAGGCGCCGTGCAGCGCGATGGCACCGGCGGGGCAGCTGTCGGCGGCCTCGCGGACGCCGCGGTGCACCTGCTCCGGCGGCTCCGCGTCGAGCAGCACCACGACCCCGTCGTCCTCGCGCTGGTCGAACACCTCCGGTGCGGTCAGCACACAGGAACCCGCGCCGCAGCACCTGTCCTGGTCGACCTGGACCTTCATGTCGTGCGTTCCCTCTTCGGTCGTGCGGGTTTCGGTCATTGCGGCGTGACAGGGGCGTGCCACAGGCCGACGATCGCGTCGATCAGGCCGGTTGCGGCGGCGTGCCACGTGTTCCTGGGGGTGGGGGAGCCCTCGGCGAGAGCGCGCTCGCGCTCGGCGACCGTGTGCACCATGAGCTGGCGAACCATGTCGCCGCGTTCCATGCGCACCTCCACCGGCATCTCGGGGATGCACCGGTTGAGCCCGTCGATGGCCCGGACCAGTGTGGGGGAGGTGAGCGACTCCTCGGACGTGATGTCGCGCAGGGAGGGCTCGGTCATGATCTGCGCGGCGAACCGCCCGTACCACGTGGGCGAGCCCAGCTCGGCGAGATGCTCGATGGGCGGGCGCACGAGGCAGGCCACCCAGTCCCTCGTCTCGGTGGAGTCGCCGAGTCCGGACACCATCCGCTCGCGTAGCCGCTCGGTCTGCTCGTGGTGCTTGCGCACGATCGCCCTGACGAGATCGGTCTTGGTGCCGAAGTGGTAGTTGACCGCCGCGTTGTTGCCCTGCCCGGCGGCCTCGCTGATCTGGCGGTTGGACACCGCGAAGACCCCGCGCTCGGCGTACAGCCGCTCGGCCACCGTGAGGATCGCCTCCCTGGTGGCGCTGACGCGGTCGGCGCGCGCGGTTCCGTTCGGCATCGTCACCACCGCACCGGGACTTCGCGCAGGCCGCCGACCACGAGGCCCTCCACGCGGCGCAGGTCCTCGGCGGGCACGGCGAGCTCCAGTGTCGGCAGCTTGCGCAGCAGGACCTCCAGCACCACCTGCAGTTCGGTGCGCGCGAGCGCCTGGCCGAGGCACGAGTGCGCCCCGCTGCCGAAGGCGAGGTGCGGATTGGGTGTGCGGCCGAGATCCAGCTCGTCCGCGCGGTCGAACGCCGTCTCGTCGCGGTTCGCGGCGGCCATGCTGCACAGCACGGTGGTGCCGCGCGGCAGTACGGTGTCGCCGACCTCGACGTCCCCGTCGAGGTAGCGCACCATGCCGAGCCCGGGGTTGGCGTCGAAGCGCAGCGCCTCCTCGACGGCCGTGCGTACCGCCGACGGGTCGGCGAGCAACCGCTCCCAGTGCCGCCGGTCGGCCAGCAGCATGGCGATCATCTTCCCGATCATGTTCGCCGTCGTCTCGTGCCCTGCGATCAGCAGGCCGAGGCCGGTGGCGACGAGCATCGTGTCGGACAGGCGCTCACCGGTGCTGTCGGTGGCGGTGATGAGCTCGCTGAGCAGGTCGTCGCCCGGCTGGTCGCGTTTGGCGGCGATATGGCCCGCCAGGTAGGCGAAGAACTCCTCCTGCGCGGCGTTGACCTCGTCCTCGGTGTAGCGGGTCAGGTTCAGCAGGGAGTCGGACCAGTGGGCGAACCGGTCGCGGTCGCTGTCGGGTACGCCGAGCAGGTCGCAGATGACCCACACCGGGAGCGGGAACCCGACGCTCGCCTTGAGGTCGGCGGGCGAGCCCGACTTGACCATGTCGTCGACGAGCCGCTCGGCCATCGCCGCGATGCCGGGCCGCAGCGCCGCCATCCGCTTGGCGGTGAACCACCTGTTGACCATGCGGCGCCACCGCTGGTGGGCCTCGCCACTCTGGGGGAGCGTCGTCGCCATCTCGCTGTTGAACAGCCCGCCCGATTCGGTGTCGGAGATGCGCGCCGCGTCGGGGGCGTCGAGGAGCCTGCCGAACCTGGGGTCCGCGAGCACCTGCTTCACGTCGTCGTAGCGCGTGAGCAGGGATGCCTCGTCGCCGCTCGGCAACGTCACCCGCGCGACGGGGCACTGCCGCCGCAGTTTCTCCCATTCCCCGGGCGGCTCCAGCGCCGCAGGACCGGTGAAGGGATAGCTCGGCGCCTTCTCGGTTCCGGCATGGCCCACGGTGGATTCTCCTCGAAGTAGCCGTCGAGTACGTGGCCAGTCAACCGCCCCCCGCTCGCCTTCGTCAAGCGTCTGATTTAAACTTGCAACGCACAAGCATCTTTTCCGAAGACGGAGACTTCCCATGACGCATGCCCCTGCCGTGGCGCGCCCGAACGTCGTCGTGGCGGTGCTGGCGCTCTCGGGGATCGTGGTCTCGCTGACGCAGACCATGGTGATCCCGCTGGTGCCGAAGCTCCCCGACCTGCTGGGGGCGTCGGCCTCCGACACGGCGTGGGCCATCACCGCCACGCTGCTCGCCGCCGCCGTCGCGACCCCCACCGTGGGACGGCTCGGCGACATGTACGGCAAGCGCCGCATGCTGCTGTTCAGCCTCGGGATGCTGGCGGCCGGCTCCGCCGTCGTCGCGCTGTCGGACAGCCTCGCGCCCGCAGTGGTCGGACGAGCCTTGCAGGGCCTCTCCGCCGGAGTGATCCCGCTGGGCATCAGCATCATGCGGGACGAGCTGCCGGCCGAGCGGGTCGGCTCGGCGATCGCGTTGATGAGCGGGTCGCTGGGCGTCGGTGGTGCGCTGGGCCTGCCCGCCGCGGCGTTCCTCGCCGAGCACGCGGACTGGCACCTGCTGTTCTGGAGCTCCGCGGGCCTCGGCATCCTCGGCGCGGCGCTCGTGCTCTCGTTCGTGCCGGAGTCGTCGGTGCGCTCCGGTGGCCGCTTCGACGTGCCCGGCGCGGCCGGGCTGTCCGTGGCCTTGCTGTGCCTGCTGCTGGCGATCTCCAAGGGTGCCGACTGGGGCTGGGGGAGCGGTCTCACCACCGGGCTCTTCGGCGCGGCGGTGGTCGTGCTGCTGCTGTGGGGATGGTGGGAGCTGCGCACGGCCGAGCCGCTGGTCGACCTGCGTACCACGGCCCGCCGTCAGGTGCTGCTCACCAACCTGGCCTCGGTGGCGTTCGGCTTCTCGATGTTCGCGATGTCGCTCGTGCTGCCGCAGCTGCTGCAACTGCCGGAGGCGACCGGGTACGGCCTTGGGCAGTCGATGGTCGCGGTCGGCCTCGTGATGGCACCCAACGGGCTCGTGATGATGGCGATGGCACCGGTGTCGGCGCGGATCTCGCGCAACCTCGGCCCCAAGGTGACGCTCATGACCGGCGCGGCCGTGGTCGCGATCGGTTACGGGCTGAGCATCGTGCTGATGTCGGAGATCTGGGAGCTGGTGTTCGTCTCCAGTGTCATCGGTGCCGGGATCGGGCTCGCGTACGGCGCCATGCCCGCGCTGGTGATGGCGGCCGTGCCGGTGTCGGAGACGGCCGCGGCCAACAGCCTCAACACCCTGATGCGCTCCATCGGCACGTCGGTCTCCAGCGCCGTCGCCGGGGTGGTGCTCGCGCACCTGACGGTGTCGCTCGGTCCCGTCTCGGTTCCCGCGGAGAACGGCTTCCGCGTGGTGATGGCGATCGGCGCGGCCGCCGCCGTGGTCGCGTTCGTCATCGCGGTCTTCCTGCCCGGCCGCACACCGGCCAGGGAGGAGGAGACGGAGCCGGTCGCGGCGGCCCACTAGCCCCGGCCCAGCCGCAGTGAAGGCCACCTTGCCTGCGTTCAACGCAGTGAAGGTGGCCTTCACTGCGTTCGGTGGGGGTTCCGCTGATCGGGCGACTCCGGGCTAATTACTTACTATCAATATAAGAGACAGTCTTGACTTGACTTCGGCGTCGGGTCACAGTGGCTGTGCGCCGGCCATGCGGACGATCCTCCCGACGACAGTGAGGAACGATTGCCATGTCATCGAGCAGCACCGTGCCCACCGAACTCGACGCCGTCGTGGTCGGTGCCGGATTCTCCGGGCTGTATATGCTCTACCGCCTTCGCGAGCTGGGCATGTCGGCCAGAGTCTTCGAAGCGGGCGACGACGTCGGCGGAACCTGGTACTGGAACCGGTATCCGGGCGCACGCTGTGATGTGGAGAGCATGCACTACTCCTTCTCGTTCGACCCTGAGCTCGAACAGGAATGGGAGTGGACCGAGAAGTACCCGAGCCAGCCCGAGATCCTCGCCTACATCCGGCACGTCGCCGAGCGCCACGACCTGCGCCGCGACGTCGTGCTCTCCACCCGTGTGACGGCGGCGCACTTCGACGAGGGCTCGCGGCGCTGGACCGTGCGCACCGACCGGGGACACGTGGTGTCGGCGCGCTACTGCGTCCTCGCCGTCGGCTGCCTGTCCGTCCCCAAGGCGCCCGAGGTTCCCGGGCTCGAGAACTTCCGAGGCTCCTGGTACCACACGTCGCAGTGGCCGGAGGACGACGTCGACTTCAGCGGGCAGCGCGTGGCGGTGATCGGCACCGGATCGTCGGGGATCCAGGCGATCCCGATCCTCGCCGAGCGCGCGGCCGAGCTCACGGTCTTCCAGCGCACGGCCAACTTCTGCCTGCCGACGTTCAACGGTCCCATCGACCGGGAGATGGTCTCCGAGATCAAGGCGACCTACCCGGAGGTGCGGGAGGCGGGCCGCAACTCCGGGTTCGGCATCGCGATCGAGGCGCCAACGCGGTCGGCGCTGGAGGTGAGCGAGGACGAACGGCTGCGGACCTATGAGGAACGCTGGAACCGCGGCAACCTCACCGGGGTCCTGCAGGCCTACACCGACCTGCTCACCGACCAGGCCGCCAACGACACCGCCGCGGACTTCGTGCGGGACCGGATCCGCGAGACCGTGACCGATCCGGCGACGGCGGAGAAGCTCCTGCCAAGGGGGCACGCGTTCGGCACCAAGCGGCCGTGTCTCGGTACCGGCTACTACGAGACGTTCAACCGCGACGACGTGCACCTGGTCGACCTGCGCGAGACCCCGCTCGTGGAGATCACGGAACGCGGGCTGCGCACGAGCGAGCGCGAGTACGAGTTCGACAGCATCGTGCTCGCCACCGGGTTCGACGCCATGACTGGCGCGTTCCTGGCAATCGACATCAGGGGCCGCGACGGGCTGACCCTGCGGGAGAAGTGGAGCCAGGGGCCGGTCGGTTACCTGGGGCTCGGCGTCGCCGGCTTCCCGAACCTGTTCACCATCACCGGGCCCGGCAGCCCGTCCGTGCTCAGCAACATGATCGTGTCGATCGAGCAGCATGTCGACTGGATCGCCGGTCTGCTGTCCCATCTGGATGCCAACGGGTTGTCCACAGTGGAGGCCAGCGAGGCGGCGGAGAAGGAATGGGGCGAGCACGTCCGCGAGTGCGGTGAGGCCACGCTCTACCCGAAGACGGACTCCTGGTACATGGGCGCCAACGTACCCGGGAAACCGCGCGTGTTCATGGCCTACATCGGCGGCGTCGGCGTCTACCGGGAGAAGTGCCGAGAGGTGGCCGGCAACGGCTACGAGGGTTTCGTGCTGCAGGGGAGCGTGGCCGGATGAGCGTCGCCGAGGGCAAGGCCCTCATCACGTCCTATCTGGATGCCGTGGGCACGCTCGACGTCGCGGCCGTCGCACCGCTGTTCCACGAGGACGGCGTGCTGGACATCCCCTACGCGCCGAGCGGTATCCCTCGCACACTGGCGGGCAGGGCGGCGATCGACGAGTTCTACCGCGCGCTGCCGGAACTGGTGACCCCCATGAACTTCGCCGGCTACCGCATCAGCGCGCTGGAGGAGGACGGCGAGTTCGTCGCCGAGTACACATCGGACTCATCGATGAAGCAGACGGGCGTGCCGTATCGCAACACCTACGTGGCGCGGGTGACGGTCCGCGACGGCAAGATCGCGCGGTTCGCGGAGTTCTTCGATCCCATCCCGCTCGTCGAGGCGCTGGGTGGGCGGGTCATCGCGGCCGGCAACGGAAAGGAATCCGCATGACGGAACCGGTCATCGTCGTGGGCGCCGGGCTCTCCGGCCTGGCGACCGCGCTGGGCGCGGCCCTGCGCGGGCGCAGGGTGGTGGTGTTGGAGGCGGCGGAGCTGGTCGGGGGCGCCGCGGCCTACTCGGGCGGCCAGGTGTGGTGCGGTGCCAACCACGTGGCGCGCAGGGACGGCATCGAGGACTCGCTCGAGCTCACCGAGACGTACGTACGGGCGATCGCCCACCGGGACCCGGAGCTGCTCGATGAGCGGGCCATGCGGCGGTGGATCACCACAGCGCCGGAGGCGATGCGGTACTGGGAGGACATCGGCGCGATCCGCTGGAAGGTGATCCCCGGGCTCGCCGACTACCACAACGAGGCTGACGGTGCGCTGCCGATGGGTCGCTACCTCACCAACGAGGTGATCGACGGCGGTGTGCTCGGCCCGTGGCGGCGGCTGCTGCGCGTGAGCCCGTACTTCCCGGTGGGCACCACCTACGACGACCTGCTCACCAGGGGCCGCCGAGCGGCCTATGTGGACAATCCAGGGGAGGAGGAGCCCGCGACCGAGCACGCCGGGGTGCCCGCGTTCGGCATCGCCGACGGCCGCGACCGGTCGGGACAGCCGCGGGGCGACGACCCGCTGACGTTCGGCACCGGGGTGGTGGCGAGCTTCCTGGCGCGGGCGCTGCGCGAGGAGAACATCGAGATCCGCACGTCCCATCCGGTGACCGGCCTGCTCTCCGAGGGCGGCCGCGTGGTGGGCGTGCGGGCCGACGGTCCGGGCGGGCCGGTGGAGCTGCGCGGCCCGGTGGTGCTCGCGACGAGCACCTACGACTGGGACCCCGATCTCGTGCGGGAACTGGTGGGCCTCGAACCGGAGGACTTCGGCAGCGTCGCGCCGGAGAGCCTGCGCGGCGACGGGATCAGGCTCGCCAGGGATGTCGGCGCGGCCGTCGCGAAGATCCCGGCGACGAGTGTGCCGATGCTGCCCGGCTGGCGGTCGCAGGTCGGCACCGGCTACGGCTACGGGCCGGAGTACGCGATGCCGCACAGCATGATCGTCGACAGCACGGGCAGGCGGTTCTGCAACGACTCCTACTGGGTGGACATCGTCGCCAAGACGCTGAACCCCGCCGACCGGCACCTGCCGTTCTTCCTCGTGTGGGACGACCAGCACCGGCAGAAGTACGGGCTCGCCGGTACCCCGCCCGGCGGTGACTATCCGGAAGGCTGGGTCACCTCGGCGCCCACGGTGCGCGCGCTCGGCGAGGCGCTCGGCATCGACGCCGAGCGGTTCGAGGTCACGGTGGCGCGGTTCAACGAGCACGCCGCCCGGGGAGAGGATCCGGACTTCGGGCGCGGCACGGTCACCTACGTCAACCGCTTCGCGGGCGACCCTGAGCAGAAGCCGTGCCCGGTGCTCGGCGAGCTGGTGAAGCCGCCGTTCCACGGGCTGCGGCTGAAGTTCGTGGGCACCGGCATCGGTTCCAGCGGTGTGCACATCGACGGAGACGGGCACGTGCTCGACGAGCGCGGCGCGCCGATCGGCGGGCTGTACGCGGTCGGCTCGTGTGCGGCGCTGACCACGGTCGGCACCGGGTACAACAGCGGGTTCGCGCTCGGCAGGGGCGTCACGCTGGCCTACCTGGTCGCTCACGAGCTGGGCGGCCTACCCGTTCCCTAGCCTCATGGCCTGAGGGGTCCGGTGCGTCCACACCGGACCCTTCAGCGTCAGCGAAGGTAGTCGTGCAGCCAGTCGGCACCGCCGCCGTTCAGCACCTCGGGCCAGTCGGCGGGCCGCCGGTCGCCGTAGGCCCGCACCCGCAGCGCGTCACCGAGGGCGTCGGCGTATTCGCGCACGTCGACGTAGTACATGTAGGACATCAGCCGGTCGGCGAACCGCCAGCCCTCCGGTGTCCTGCGATAGCGGTCGCGGTAGCGCAGCGCGACGACCATCGGCTTGCCGTCGCGCACCACCTCGGCGTGCGAGGCCAGCAAGCCGTGCGCGGAGCCGGGGTCGCCGTCGTCGAAGCGGATCACGTGGCCGTGCGTGAAGTGGTTGGTGGCGCCGAGCGCGGCGAACCGGCCCTGGTACACGCGCACGATCTCGTCGATCCCGCTGGCGGCGAACACCCCGTCGGCCGAGCGCAACGTCGCGTCCTCGCAGAAGATCCGGCGGATCCCGGGGATGTCGCGCTCGTCCATGACGTAGCCGTAGAGCACGGCGAGGTCGGTGATCTCCGTGCGGTCCTCGATCCTGGTGAGCCGTTGTTCGAGGGTGAGTGCGGTGGTCACGAGGTTCCTCCTTGGACACGATTGACGCCCACAAATCCATTGCTATGGTAATCATTAATAGCGTCGGATAAAGGGGTCCGGGAACGTGACGACAGCGCAGGCGCTCGGCGACTGGCTGGGGCAGGCCGCCGCGCGGGCCCCGGAACACGCGACGGCACTGGTGGACGGGCGGCGGATCGGTTACCGCGAGCTGGACGCCGCCACCGACCGGGCCGCCGCCGGGTTCGCCGCGCTGGGACTGAGGCCGGGCGAGCGCGTGTGCGTGGTGATGCGCAGCGGCACCGAGACGCTGCGGGTGTGGTTCGGCCTGGCGAAGGCGGGGCTCGTCGAGGTGCCCATCACCCCGGCCGCCGGGGCCTACCTGATGCGCTACTACCTCGAACACGCGGGCGCGTCGGCGGTGGTGTGCGACGCGGAGTTCGAACCGCTCGTGCGTGACTGCGCCGAGGGCATCGCGTCGCTGCGGCACCTGATCGTCCACGGCGAGGGCGCCCAGGCGTCACCGGGGGGCCTCGCGCTGCACCGGCTCGCCGACGTCCTCGCCCATCCGGCCGGTGCGCTGCCGCCCGTGGACCCCGCGAGCGCGGCGGTGATCCTCTACACCTCCGGCACCACGGGTCCGCCGAAGGGCGTACTGCTGAGCCATCGCGCCAACGTCAACCTCGCGCGGCACACCGTGAACCTGATGGGCTACACCGCCGCCGACCGGCTCTACAGCGTCTTCCCGCTCTTCCACAGCAACGCGCGGTTCTGCAGCGTCATGGCCTCGATCGAGGCCGGGGCCGACCTCGTGCTGGACCGGCGGTTCTCGGCGAGCCGGTTCTGGGACACCTGCCGCGAGCACGGCATCACGGCGTTCAACTACCAGGGAGCGATGCTCAGCATCCTCCACAAGCGACCACCCCGCGCCGACGACGCCGAGAACCCCGTGCGGGCCGCGTTCGGGGCGCCGTGCCCGCCGGAGATCTTCGAAGCGTTCGAACGGCGCTTCGGGCTCACGCTCACCGAGATCTACGGCAGCACCGAGGTCTCGATCGTCACCGACATGCCGCCGCAGCGGCGCCGGATCTCCACGGCGGGCACCGCGTCGGCCAACTACCAGGTCGCCGTGGTCGACGAGCACGACGAACCCGTGCCCGCGGGCGTGCCAGGCGAGATCGTGGCGCGGCCGGTCAAGCCGGGCTGGATGTTCGACGGCTACCACGCGATGCCCGAGGAGACCGTGCGCAGCTGGCGCAACCTGTGGTTCCACACCGGGGACCGCGGCTACCTCGACGACGACGGCTACCTCGTGTTCCTCGACCGGCTCAAGGACACCATCCGCAGGCGCGGGGAGAACGTCTCGTCGTGGGAGGTGGAGCGCGTGGTGGCCACCCATCCGGCCGTGGCGCAGGTCGCCGCGTACGGGGTGCCGTCCGAACTGTCCGAAGAGGACGTGATGGTCGCGGTGGTGCCTTCGGCGGACGGGTTCGACCCGGCCACGCTCATCACCCACTGCTCCGGCGCGCTGACCGGCTTCGCGCTGCCCCGCTACGTGCGCGTGGTCGCGGAGCTGCCGATGACGCCGAGCCAGCGCGTGGAGAAGTACAAGCTGCGCGCGGAAGGCGTCACGCCGGACACGTGGGACCGGGAGGCCGCCGATGACGCCTGAGCTGAGCCGCTTCACCGCCGAGAAGCCGGAACCCGGCGTACTGCTGCTGACGATGTGCCGCCCGGAGAAGCTCAACGCGATGGACCGCACGTGGTTCGCCGAACTGCGTGCGGTGATGGACGGCCTCGGCGACGCGGACGACGCCAGGGCCGTGGTGCTCACGGGATCGGGCCGGGCCTTCTCCGCGGGCGGCGACATCGACATGTTCGCCGATCTCGACGGCGACGTCCGGCGGACCCGGCCGCACCTGCGCGACGTGTACGCCGCGTTCCATGCCGTCGAGCGGTGCGCCGTTCCGGTGGTCGCGGCGGTGAACGGGCTCGCCTACGGCGGCGGCACCGAGCTGGCGCTCGCGTGCGACATCGTGCTTGCCGGACGGTCCGCCAGGTTCGCGTTCAAGGAGCCGACCGTGGGGCTCATGCCCGGCTACGGCATCGTCCGTGGTCCCGACGTGATCGGCAGGCACTGGACCCGCTACCTCGCGCTCACCGGACGGGATCTCGGCGCGGAGCGTGCCGCACGGGCGGGGCTGGTGCAGGAGGTGCACCCCGACGAGTCGCTGGTGGACGCCGCCGTCGGGCTGGCCGCCGAGATCGCAGCGCACCCGGCACTCGCCGTGCAGGTCGGCAAGGCGTTCGTCAACCGGGATACGGGTGGCGGGTTCAGCGAGTCCGTGGACTCCACGGCCCTGCTGTTCGACACGGTCGAGCACCGCGAGGCCGTCCGCGCGTTCCGCGCCGCCCGGGGCAGGTGACGCGGCCCACCACGTCGTCGTACCATGACACTTCCCGACCACACGGTCAGTAATTGGGCCGGGAAGGAGGCCGACGTGGGCGCGCTCCCCGACGCACCGACGAGCCTGACGGACTGGCGGGAGGCGCTCGCGCGCGCGTTCGTGCCGCTGGACGTCTCGCCACTGGGCGAGGCCACGGCCTTCCGAGGGCGGCTGCACGCCGGGCCGATGGCCGACCTGCAGGTCTCCGTCGTGTCCTCGTCAGGGCAGGTCGTCCGGCGCACGCCGGGCCTGGTGCGCCGCAGCGCCGCCGACCTCTACAAGGTGGGGCTGCAGCTGCGCGGCCGCGGCACCGTGGAGCAGGACGGCAGGTCCGCCCGGCTCGAACCCGGTGACCTGGCCGTCTACGACACCACCCGGCCCTACGAGCTCGTGTTCCAACACGATTTCGAGATGCTCGTCCTCGTGGTGCCCCGGCACCGGCTCGCCGTTCGCGCGCCCGCGCTGGCCGACGCGACCGCGGTGACCATCCCGGGCGCGAGCGGCACGGGCGCGCTGACGTCGTCGCTGCTGCGCGGCCTCGACCCGAGGACCCTTCGTCCCGGCCCCGAGGCCGCGCACCTGAGCGACGCGGCCGTCGACCTGCTCGCGGCCTGCCTCACCGGCTGCGCTGGCGTCCGCCCCGAACCCGCGGCCGACACCGTCGTCACGGCGGCGCAGCGCTACATCGACGAGCACCTCCGCGAGCCCGGCCTGCGGCCTGCCGACGTCGCCGCGGCGGTGCACGTGTCGCTGCGGCACCTCCAGAAGCTGTTCGAACGGCGCGGCACCACGATCACCGGCTGGATCCGCGAGCGCAGGCTCGACCGCTGCTGGCACGACCTCGCCGACCCCCGGCTCGCGCACCGCCCGGTCGCCGCCGTCGCCGCGTCCTGGGGGCTGGTCGACGCCCCGCAGTTCAGCCGTGTGTTCCGCGCCCGCTACGGCCGCACACCACGGGAGCACCGGGCCGAGCTGACCGCCGCGAGCTGACGGATGCAGTGAAGGCCACCTTCACTGCGTTGGGCGCTGACGGGTTCGCCGCATCCGCACAAGAGCCGTGCGCGTACGCACAAGACGTGTGGTCACCGCCGCGCGCATGCTCGGCACCGGCGTCCCGTCCGGGCCGCGGTCAGCGCAGATCGGCAAGGAGAACCCGTGACCAGCACCGACACCCTTCCCCAGCGGTTGTTCGTGGCAGGCGAGTGGCGAGACGGGGGCGGCGGCACGTTCGCCGACCTCAACCCGGCCACCGAGGAGAAGCTCGCCGACGTCGCCGCCGCCTCGGCCGAGGACGTCGACGCCGCGGTCGCCGCCGCCCGCGCCCAGCTCTCCGGCGAGTGGGCCGCGCTGCCCGGTTCGCAGCGGGGCAGGATCCTGCACCGCGTCGCCGAGCTCATCGAGCGCGACGCCGGCACGCTGGCCCGGCTGGAGGCCATGGACGTCGGCAAGCCGCTCGCGCAGCCGTCGATGCTGGACATCCCCAACGCGGCGCGCACGTTCCGCCACTTCGCGGGGTGGGCCGACAAGATCACCGGGCAGGTCGTGCCCACCGACGGCTACCTGGGCAGGCCGACCCACTCCTACACCCGCCGCGAGCCGGTGGGCGTCATCGGCGCGATCATCCCGTGGAACACGCCGCTGATGATCGCCGCGTGGAAGCTCGCGCCCGCGCTGGCGGCGGGCAACACCGTGGTCGTCAAGCCGCCAGAGGACGCGCCGCTGTCGATCCTGCACCTGGCGACACTGCTGCAGGAGGCGGGTCTTCCCGACGGCGTGGTGAGCGTGCTGCCCGGCCTCGGACCCGTCGCGGGTCAGGCGCTGGTGGACCACCCGGGCGTCGACAAGATCAGCTTCACGGGCAGCCCCGAGGTGGGCCGCGCGATCGCGATGGCCGCGGCGTCGTCGTTCAAGCGGATCACGCTGGAGCTGGGCGGCAAGTCGCCGCAGATCATCCTGCCCGACGCCGACCTCGACGCCGCCGTCGCCGGCACCGCGATGGGCCTGTTCTTCAACCAGGGCGAGGTCTGCGCGGCGGGCACGCGTGTGCTGGTGCACCGGTCTCGTTACGCCGACGTGGTGGAGGCGCTGGCGGCCGCCGCCGCGCAGCAGGTGCTCGGCGACCCGCTCGACCCGGCGACCACGATGGGCGCGCTGGTCAACCGCAAGCAGCAGGAGCGCGTACTCGGCTACATCGAGAAGGGCCGCTCGGAGGGCGCCAGGATCGTCGCGGGCGGCGGCCGCCCCGAGGGCGCCGGCTTCTTCGTGCAGCCCACGATCTTCGCCGACGTGGACAACGACATGACGATCGCGCGCGAGGAGATCTTCGGCCCGGTCGGCTCCGTGATCCCCTTCGACGAGCCCGAGGAGGCCATCCGGATCGCCAACGACACCAGCTACGGCCTCGCCGCGACCCTGTGGACCAGGGACGTCGCCGCCGCGCACACGCTCGCCGCCCAGGTGCGCGCCGGTGCGGTCGGCGTCAACGGCTGGGCGCCGATCGACGCCGCCCTGCCCTGGGGCGGCATGAAGACCAGCGGCATCGGCCGCGAGCTCGGCTGGAGCGGCATCCTCGCCAACACCGAGGAAAAGGTCGTCACGGTCGTCCTCTGAGGACCCATTCAGCTCAAGGAGGAGCGAAACATGCCCATCACCACCCGTGTCTCACTGGTGCGCGGAGCGCCCGGCACCTACGAGACCGCCACCGTGGAGCTCGACGACCCGCGCCAGGGCGAGGTCACCGTCAAGCTCGCCGCGTCGGGGCTGTGCCACTCGGACGACCACGTCGCCACCGGTGACGTGCCCGTCGCCGTCTACCCGTACGCCGGCGGCCACGAGGGCGCCGGCGTGATCACGGCCGTCGGCCCGGACACCCCCGGCTACGAGGTCGGCGACCACGTGGTCTTCTCGTTCCTGCCGGCGTGCGGCAAGTGCGAGTTCTGCGCACAGGGGCTGTCCAACCTGTGCGACCTCGGCGCGTCGCTGCTGACCGGTGCCCGCGCGGACGACCCCACCAGTTTCCGGATGACCGAGAACGGCAACCCCGTGGGCCAGCAGTGCGGTATCTCGACCTTCGCGGAGTACACCACCGCGTCGGTCGACTCCGTGGTCAAGATCGGCAAGGACATCCCGCTCAAGGCGGCGGCGCTCGTCGGCTGCGGGGTGCCGACCGGGTGGGGTTCCGCGGTCAACTCGGCGAACATCCGGCCGGGAGCCACCGTGATCGTCATGGGCATCGGCGGCATCGGTGCCAACGCGCTGCAGGGCGCCGTCCACGCCGGAGCGACCACCGTCATCGCAGTGGACCCGGTGCCGTTCAAGCAGGAGCAGGCCAAGCTGTTCGGTGCCACGCACGCCTACGCGACGATCGAGGAGGCCGCCGACTTCGCCCGCTCGCTCACCAACGGCCAGGGCGCCGACGCCACGATCGTGACGATCGGCGTGGTCAAGGGCGAGCACGTCGGCGAGGCGCTCGCGTCGATCCGCAAGGCGGGCACGGTCGTCCTCACCGGACTCGGCGACATCACCGCGGCGGGCGCGCCCATCGCGCTCGGTGACCTGACCCTGATGCAGAAGCGGTTGCAGGGCTCGCTGTTCGGCGAGTCCAACCCGCGGCACGACATCCCGAACCTGCTGCGCATGTACCGGGCGGGGCAGCTGAAGCTCGACGAGCTGGTGACCCGCGAGTACACACTGGACCAGGTGGCGCAGGCGTACGAGGACATGCACGCCGGCCGCAACATCCGCGGCCTGGTCGTCTTCGACTAGCCGACCGCAGTGAAGGCCACCTTGCCTGCGCCCGCCCATCTCCCACCACCACCCAAACGGGGACGCTGCGCGCCGCTGTGTTGATTCAACGCAGTGAAGGTGGCCTTCACTGCGGCTGGGTAGGGGTTCAGGCCTCGGGGCGGACGCGGAGGCCGTCGAAGGCGACCGTGGCCACCATGTCGGCCAGCTCGGGCGCACGCAGGCCACCCCGGGGCCGGTACCACTCGATGAGCGAGTTGACCATGCCGAACAGCAGGCGGGCGGCCGTGGCGGGGTCGACGTCGGCGCGCAGGTCGCCGTCGGCGATGGCCTTGCCCGCCAGGTCGGTGACGATGTGGTCGAACTCGCGCCTGCGCGCGAGCGCGTCACGCTCCACCTTGGTGTTCCCGCGCACGCGCAGCAGCAGCGTGACGAACGGCAGCTGGTCCGCCAGCACCGCCACGCTGCCCCGCACCAGGTGTTCGAGGCGGTCGATCGCCCGCCCCTCCACGGTGTCCAGTTTGTCCACCTCGGCGAACAGGCCGTCCAGCGCACGGTTCACGGCCAGCCGCAGCAGTTCCTGCTTGCTGGGCACGTGGTGGTAGATCGCGGACTTGGTGATGCCGAGCTTGCGGGAGAGGTCCTCCATGCTCGTGCCGTCGTAGCCGCGCTCGTTGAACAGCTTGACCGCCACCGCCAGCAAGGACTCGAGGTCGTAGCCCGGCCTGCCGCGCTTGGCGGGCCGGTTCGGCGAGGTGTCGGTCATGGTCGCATTATCCCAGGTCCGCTCAGGCGGGCGGTCGCTGGTCGACCACCCGGCGCAGTTTGCCCACCGACCGTTCGAGGGTCTCCGGGTCGACCACCTCCACGCCGACGCTCACGCCGACGCCGTCCTTGACCCTGGCCGCGATCTCGCGGGCGGCGTCCGCGCGGCGCTCGCCGGTCGTGTCGCCGTGTGCCTCCACCACGACGGTCAGGTGGTCCATGCGGTCGCGGCGGGTGAGCCGGATCTGGAAGTGCGGCGCGAGCCCCGTCGTGCCGAGCACGATCTCCTCGATCTGGGTCGGGAACACGTTGACACCGCGCAGGATGATCATGTCGTCGCTGCGGCCGGTGACCTTGTCCATGCGCCGGAACGCCGGGCGCGCGGTGCCGGGCCGCAGCGTCGTGAGGTCACGGGTGCGGTAGCGGATGATCGGCAGCGCCTGCTTGGTGAGCGAGGTGAACAGCAGCTCGCCGTTCTGGCCGTCGGGCAGCACGGTGCCGTCGACCGGGTCCACCACCTCGGGGTAGAAGTGGTCTTCCCAGATGTGCAGGCCGTCCTTGGTCTCCGTGCACTCCTGTGCCACGCCGGGACCCATCACTTCGGACAGCCCGTAGATGTCCACGGCGTCGAGGTCCATGCGTTCCTCGATCTCGCGGCGCATCTGCTCGGTCCACGGCTCGGCGCCGAAGATGCCGACACGCAGGGAGCTCGTGCGCGGGTCGATGCCCTGGCGCTCGAACTCGTCCAGCAGCGTGAGCATGTACGACGGCGTCACCATGATGATCTCGGGCCGGAAGTCGGTGATGATCTGCACCTGCCGCGCGGTCATGCCGCCCGACGCGGGAATCGCGGTGCAGCCGAGTTTCTCGACGCCGTAGTGGGCGCCCAGCCCGCCCGTGAACAGCCCGTAGCCGTAGGCCACGTGCACCTTGTGGCCCGGCCGGCCGCCCGCGGCGAAGATCGAGCGGGCCATCACCGTGGCCCAGGTGTCGATGTCGTCCTCGGTGTAGCCGACGACGGTGGGCTTGCCGGTGGTGCCGCTGGAGGCGTGGATGCGCCGCACCCGTTCCTGCGGCACGGCGAACATGCCGAAGGGGTAGTTGTCACGCAGGTCGTGCTTGGTGGTGCAGGGGAACCTCGCGAGGTCGGCCAGCTCCCGGCAGTCGGACGGATGCACACCGGCCTCGTCGAACTTCCTGCGGTAGAACGGCACGTTCTCGTACGCGTGGCGGAGTGTCCACTGCAGACGCTCGAGCTGGGTCGCGCGCAGCTCGTCGACGCTCGTCCGCTCGGCGGGCGACAGGTCGTCGGCGGCGGGGGCCGCGCCCAGTCGCCGGGCGCTCGGCACTTCGCTGTGCGTGGTGGTCATGCTCCGGGAACTCCTCCGCGTGGCGGTGTGACCCCGGACTCCGGTGGCCGCGCCGCCTTGCTAACTGACCGAATGGACGGTTATTAATGTGGCCCAGTAAAAGCCAGCGCGTGAGCGGATGTCAAGAGGAGAGCCATGTCCGAGGTTTTCGTGGTCGACGGAGTCCGTACGGCACAGGGCCGGTACGGCGGCGCGCTCGCCGGGGTGCGGCCCGACGACCTCGCCGGCCGCGTCGTGGGGGAGGCGGTGCGGCGGGCCGGGGTCGACGGCGAGGCCGTTGACGAGGTGATCCTCGGCGCCGCCAACCAGGCCGGGGAGGACAACCGCAACGTCGCCCGCATGGCCGTGCTGCTGGCCGGCCTGCCCGACGAGGTCCCCGGCTACACCGTCAACCGGCTGTGCGCGAGCGGGCTCACCGCCGTGGCCACCGCGGCGGCGACGATCCGCGCGGGTGAGGCCGACGTCGTGGTGGCGGGCGGTGTCGAGTCGATGACGCGCGCGCCGTGGGTGATGGCCAAGCCGGGTACGCCGTGGGCGCGCCCGGGCGAGGTGGCCGACACGTCGCTGGGCTGGCGTTTCACCAACCCGGAGTTCGCCGCCCACGACCGCGCGGTCGCGCCGGGCGCGGGTCCGGACGTGCGGAAGGTGACCCCGCCGATGGGGGAGACGGCCGAGGAGGTCGCCCAGCTCGACGGGCTCACGCGGCAGGAGTGCGACGAGTTCGCCCTGCGCAGCCACCAGCGGGCCGTCGCGGCGATCGACGCCGGCCGCTTCGCGCCCGAGATCGTGCCCGTCCCGGTGCGCGACGGTGAGTTCGCCGTCGACGAGGGCCCCCGGCGCGGGACCACGCTGGAGAAGCTCGGCGCGCTGCGCCCGGTGTTCCGCAAGGACGGGATCGTCACGGCCGGGTCCTCCTCGCCGCTGTCCGACGGCGCCGCCGCGCTCGTGCTCGCCGGCGAGGAGGCCGTGCGCCGCTACGGGCTGACGCCGAGGGCCCGCGTGGTCGCCGGGGCCAGCGCGGGCGTCGCGCCCCACCTGATGGGCCTCGGCCCGGTGCCCGCCACCGAGAAGCTTCTGCGCCGTACCGGGCTCGGCGTCGACGACCTCGACGCCGTCGAGCTGAACGAGGCGTTCGCCGCGCAGAGCCTCGCCGTGCTCCGGCGGCTGAAGCTCGACGAGGAGCGCGTCAACACCGACGGCGGCGCGATCGCACTGGGGCACCCGCTCGGCTGCTCCGGCGCCCGCCTCGTGGTCACCCTGCTCGGCAGGCTCGAGCGCGAGCAGGGCAGGCGCGGGCTCGCCACGCTGTGCGTCGGCGTCGGCCAGGGCGTCGCGCTGCTCGTCGAGCGAGTTTAGGCCGCGTCTGACAACCCCGTTGCACGGCAGAGGATTGTCCGATACGGCCTAACGTCCCGCGAAGGTCGGCTTCTCCTTGGCGAGGAACGCCTCGACGGCACCGCGGTGGTCGGCGGTCAGGCCCAGCCGGGCCTGTGCCGCCCCCTCCGTGGCGAGCACGTCGGCGAGCGGGAACGCCGCAGCCAGCGCGCGCTTGGCCTCGGCGTAGGCCAGGGTCGGGCCCCCGGCGAGGCGGGCGGCGAGCCTGTCCGCCTCGCCCGGCAGCTCGGCGGCGGGCACCACGCGGCCCGCGATGCCCCACTCACGCGCCTGCTCGGCGGTGAACGGCTCGGCCAGCAGGATCAGCTCGCTGGCCCTCGCCACGCCGACGGCACGCGCCAGCGTGGCGGACAGGCCCGAGTCGGGGGCCAGCCCGATGCCGGTGAAGGCCGTGCCGAAGCGGGCGGTGTCGGCCACGACGCGCACGTCGCACGCGAGCGCGAAACCGAGCCCGGCGCCCACGCACGTGCCGTTGACGGCGGCGACCACGGGCTTCGGCATGGTCGCGAGCGCGGTCACGATCGGGTTGTAGTGCTCGTCGATGGTCGCGAAGGCGGTCGCCGGGTCCTCGCGCAGCGCCTCCGCGTGCTCGGCGAGGTCCTGCCCGACGCAGAACGCCTTGCCGGTTCCGGTGAGCACCACGGCCCGCACGGCATCGTCGGTGGCGAGGCCCTCGAGTGCCTCGCGCAGCGCGGCCTTGCCGCGCGCGGTCAGTGCCGGGGTGCGCAGGGTGACCGTGCCCACCGGGTGCTCGGTTTCGACGCGAACTTCGGTGTTCCTGCTTTCGTCAGCCATGCGAGCACGCTACCATCACTTCCTGAACGTTCGGTTGGTAATTCGAGGAGGCTCGATGGGTGAGCACGCGACGGCGCTGTTGCGCAGCTACGTGAGCGGCGGGTGGCACGCCCCGTCAGGGGACGGTGCGCCGCTGCACGACGCGGTGACCGGCGAGGAGGTCGCCCGCATCTCCTCGGAGGGCATCGACATGGGCGCCGCGCTGGAGCACGGCCGCCGGACGGGTGGCCCCGCGCTCCGCGAGCTGACGTTCCACCAGCGCGCGGCGCTGCTCAAGGCGCTCGGCGGGCACCTGCGCGAGCACCGCGACGAGCTCTACGCGCTCTCCGCCCGCACCGGCGCCACGCTCGGTGACTCGAAGTTCGACATCGACGGCGGCATCGGCGTGCTGCTGGCCTACGCGAGCAAGGGCCGCCGCGAGCTGCCCAACGACACCGTCTTCGTCGACGGCGCCGTCGAGCCGCTGAGCAAGGGCGGCACGTTCGCCGGCAGGCACATCGCGAGCCCGCTGCGGGGCGTCGCGGTGCAGATCAACGCCTTCAACTTCCCCGTGTGGGGGCCGCTGGAGAAGTTCGCGCCCGCGTTCCTCGCCGGGGTGCCGAGCCTGGTGAAGCCGGCCAGCCAGACGGCGTACCTCACGCAGCGGCTCGTCGAGCTGATCATCGACTCGGGCCTCCTGCCGGAGGGCACGCTGCAGCTCGTGTGCGGCGGCGCGGGCGACCTGCTCGACCACGTCACCGGCCAGGACCTCGTGTCGTTCACCGGCTCGGCCTCCACCGCGCAGCGGCTGCGCGCGCACCCCGCGATCGTGCGCCACTCTGTGCGGTTCAACGCCGAGGCCGACTCGCTCAACTGCTCGATCCTCGGCCCCGACGCGAAGCCGGGCACGGCCGAGTTCGACCTCTACGTCAAGCAGCTGGTCACCGAGATGACCGTGAAGGCCGGGCAGAAGTGCACCGCCATCCGGCGCGCGTTCGTCCCCGCCGAGCTGTTGGACGACGTCGCCGAGGCCGTCGGCGCGCGGCTGGCGAAGACCACCGTCGGCAACCCCGCGAGCGAGGGCGTGCGCATGGGCGCGCTCGCGAGCCTCGAACAGCGCGAGGAGGTTCGCCGCTCGCTCAAGGGCCTCAGTGAGGCGGGCCGGATCGTCTTCGGCGACCCCGACCACGTGGACGTGGTGGACGCCGACGCCGAGCTCGGTGCCTTCATTTCCCCGGTGCTGCTGCGCGCCGACGACCCCGACCGCGCGGAGCCGCACGAGGTCGAGGCGTTCGGACCCGTGTCGACGCTGATGCCCTACACCTCCACGGAACAGGTCGTCGAGCTGGCCGCGCGCGGCCAGGGCAGCCTCGCCGGGTCCGTGGTGACCGGCGACGCGGCGTTCGCGCGCGACGTGGTGCTCGGCGTCGCGCCGTGGCACGGCAGGCTGCTCGTGCTCGACGCCGACGACGCCAAGGAGTCCACCGGGCACGGCTCGCCGCTGCCCGCGCTCGTGCACGGCGGTCCGGGCCGCGCGGGCGGTGGCGAGGAGATGGGCGGCATCCGCGGCGTGCTGCACCACATGCAGCGCACCGCCGTGCAGGGCAGCCCGAAGGTCCTGTCGGCCGTCACCGGCCAGTGGGTCGCGGGCGCACCCCGGCAGGAGGGCGTCCACCCGTTCCGCAAGTCGCTGGCCGAGCTGCGCGTCGGCGACACCGTGGTGGCAGGCCCCCGTCGCGTGACGCCCGAGGACATCGCCCACTTCGCCGAGTTCACCGGCGACACCTTCTACGCCCACACCGACGAGGCCGCCGCCGCGGCCAACCCGCTGTTCGGCGGGATCGTGGCGCACGGCTACCTCGTGGTGTCGTTCGCGGCCGGCCTGTTCGTCTCGCCGGAGCCGGGGCCCGTGCTCGCCAACTACGGGCTCGAGAACCTGCGGTTCCTCACCCCCGTCAAGCCCGGCGACGAGCTGACCGTGACGCTGACCTGCAAACAGATCACCCCGCGCGAGAACGCCGACTACGGCGAGGTGCGCTGGGACACCGACGTCACCAACGCCGACGGCGAGTCGGTGGCGAAGTACGACGTGCTGACCCTGGTCGCCAAGGAGGCCACGCAGTGAGCCTGGAACTGAAGTTCGAGGAGACGATCGCCCACGACCAGCGGATCGAGCCGAGGGACTGGGTGCCCGACGCCTACCGCTCGACGATGGTGCGCATGATCGCGCAGCACGCGCACTCCGAGATCATCGGCATGCAGCCCGAGGGCAACTGGATCACGCGGGCGCCGTCGTTGCGCCGCAAGGCGATCCTGCTCGCCAAGGTGCAGGACGAGGCAGGGCACGGGCTGTACCTGTACTCCGCGGCCGAGACGCTGGGCGCCGACCGCGGCGAACTGACCGAGAAGCTCATCGCGGGGAAGCAGAAGTACTCCTCGATCTTCAACTACCCGACGCTGACCTTCGCCGACGTCGGCGTGATCGGCTGGCTCGTGGACGGCGCCGCCATCTGCAACCAGGTGCCGCTGTGCCGCTCCTCGTACGGGCCCTACGCGCGGGCGATGATCCGCATCTGCAAGGAGGAGTCGTTCCACCAGCGGCAGGGCTACGAGCTGCTGATGACGATGATGCGCGGCACCCCGGAGCAGCGGGAGATGGTGCAGGAGGCGGTGAACCGCTGGTGGTGGCCGTCGCTGATGATGTTCGGCCCGCCCGACGCCGACTCGTCGCACACGGCGCAGTCGATGGCGTGGAAGGTCAAGCGGCACACCAACGACGAGCTGCGCCAGCGGTTCGTGGACATGACGGTGCCGCAGGCCGAGGCGCTCGGCGTGACGCTGCCCGACCCCGAGCTGAAGTGGAACGCGGCGCGCGGGCACCACGACTTCGGCGAGATCGACTGGGCCGAGTTCAAGCAGGTCGTCTCCGGCAACGGGCCGTGCAACGCACAGCGCGTCGCGCACCGCAAGGCCGCGCACGACGACGGGGCCTGGGTGCGCGAGGCCGCGGCGGCACACGCCCGCAAGATCGACGAACGACAGAGGAGCGCCGCATGAGCAGCGATTGGCCGTTGTACGAGGTGTTCGTGCGGGGCAAGCGTGGCCTCAACCACGTGCACGTGGGCTCGCTGCACGCCGCCGACGACGAGATGGCGCTGCACCACGCGCGCGATCTCTACACGCGGCGCAACGAGGGCGTGAGCATCTGGGTGGTCAAAGCCGCCGACATCACCGCGTCCAGCCCGGACGAGAAGGACCCGTTCTTCGCGCCGAGCGGCGACAAGGTGTACCGCCACCCCACGTTCTACGACATTCCCGACAACGTTCCCCACATGTAAGGGATGTCCTGCTGTGTCCTTTGACAACGCCTACGAGGCGATCACCGAGGAGAACGACTCCCGCTGGGCCTTCGGCACCGGCTTCGAGGACCCGCTGTCCGGAGTGGACACCACCGTCCCGTCCGGAGTGGAGGGCGCCGACCTCGCGGCGTACTGCCTGATGCTCGGTGACGACGCGCTGATCTTCTCCCACCGGCTGCAGGAGTGGTGCACCAACGCACCGGAGCTGGAGGACGAGGTCGCGATCGCCAACATCGGCCTCGACCTGCTCGGCCAGGCTCGCCTGCTGCTCGCCCGCGCGGGCAAGGCCGAGGGCGGCGATCGCGGCGAGGACCACTACGCGTTCTTCCGCGCGGAGCACGAGTTCCGCAACGTGCGGCTGGCCGAACTGCCGCGTGGCGACTTCGGTGAGCTGATCGCGCGACTGCTGGTGTTCTCCACCTGGCGGCTCGCGCTGTTCCAGCGGCTCACGGAGTCCCGCGACCCCGTGCTGGCCGCGATCGCGGCCAAGGGCGTCAAGGAGCTCACCTACCACCGCGACTACGCCGCACAGTGGGCGGTGCGCCTCGGCGACGGCACCGAGTACTCGCGGGAGCGCATCACGGAGGGACTCGCGTCGGTGTGGCCGTACACGGACGAGCTGTTCACCCCGCACCCGGTAGAGCTGCGGCTCGGCGAGGCGGGCGTCGCGGTGGATCCGTCGGCGGCGCGGGCGGAGTTCGACGACGTGCTCGGCCAGGTGCTGCGGGCGGCGACGCTCGACACCCCTGAGGCCCCCGCGATCCCCGGCGTGGCCGGCAGAGCGGGCCGCGCCGGTGTGCACACCGAGGGGATGGGCTACCTGCTCGCCGAGCTGCAGAGCGTCGCGAGGGCGCACCCGGAGGCGACATGGTGACCGCACAGGCCGTCGCCGCGCGGGTGACCGACCCCGAGCTGCCGATGCTCACCCTCGCCGACCTCGGCGTGCTGCGCGAGGTGTCCGAAAAGGACGGCAAGGTGGTCGTGGCGATCACCCCGACCTACAGCGGCTGCCCCGCGATGGACACCATGCGCGACGATCTCGTGCACGCGCTCCGGGGTGCGGGCTACGCCGAGGTCGAGGTGCGTACCGTGCTGCGGCCCGCGTGGTCGAGCGACTGGATCACCGAGGACGGCAGGCGCAAGCTCGCCGAGGCAGGCATCTCACCACCCGGCGCCGCCCCGAGGCGGTCGGGACCCGTCCCGCTGACCCTCGGCCCGCCTGCCCGGCGCGTGCGCTGCCCGCACTGCGGCTCGGCGGAGACCGAGCTGCTCTCGGAGTTCGGGGCCACCGCGTGCAAGGCGCTGCACCGCTGCCGCGCGTGCCGCGAACCGTTCGAACACGTCAAGGAGATCTGAGTTGACCGCGAGCACGAAGTCCCGGCTGCGAGGCGAGTTCCACGCGCTGACCGTGGCCGAGGTGACGCCGCTGTGCGACGACGCGGTGGCGATCACCTTCGACGTCCCCGGCGAGCTTGCCGAGCGGTACGCGTTCCGCGCAGGCCAGTCGCTGACCCTCCGGCGCACCGTCGGCGACCGCGAGGAACGACGCTCGTACTCGATCTGCGCGCCCGAGGGCGCGGCGCCGAGGATCGGCGTGCGCGAGGTGCCCGACGGCCTGTTCTCCACCTGGCTGGTGCGCGAGGTCCGGCCGGGCGACGTGGTCGAGGTCGGCACGCCCACGGGCAGCTTCACGCCCGAGCCCGCCGTGCCGGGGCACCACGTGCTGATCGCGGCCGGTTCCGGGATCACGCCGGTGCTCTCGATCGCCGCGACGGTGCTGCGCGAGCCCGGCGCCACCGCGACCCTGTTGTACGGCAACCGGCGCACGAACACGGTGATGTTCGCCGACGAGCTGGCCGACCTCAAGGACCGTTACCCCGCGAGGCTGGAACTGATGCACGTGCTCTCCCGCGAACCGCGCGAGGCGGAGCTGTTCACCGGCCGCCTCGACGCGGAGAAGCTCGCCGCACTGCGACCGCTGCTCGGCGACCTCGCCCGGGTCGACCACTGGTGGTTGTGCGGACCATTCGAGATGGTCACCACGGCGCAGCGGGAGCTGCGGGCCGCCGGCGTGCCCGCCGAGCGGATCCACCAGGAGCTGTTCTTCGTCGACGACACGCCGCCCGCGCCGGTCCGGCACGAGGACGCGCCCGTCGACGGCCTCACCAGCGACGTGACGATCGTGCTCGACGGCAGGTCCACGACGGTCGCGGTGCCGCAGGACCGCTCGGTGCTCGACGGTGCCCAGCGCGCCAGGCCCGACCTGCCGTTCGCCTGCAAGGGCGGCGTGTGCGGGACCTGCCGTGCCAAGGTGACGACCGGCAAGGTCGACATGCGGCGCAACTTCGCGCTCGAGGAGTCTGAAGTGGACCAGGGGTTCGTCCTCACCTGCCAGTCGCTGCCGGTCTCCGAAAGCCTCACGGTCGACTTCGACGCGTGAGTGACGGCCGTCACGTCGCTTGTAGAAGATGCCGCGTGGTGAGTGCGCGGTTATCGTGGGGCGATGCGTGTGGGGCACGTTCACGAAGCCGGTTTCTACTCGTCGGAGGACGAGTTCCGCGCGCTGATCGTGCCGTTCGTCGAGGAGGGCCTCGCCCACGGTGAGCCGGTGGTGATCGGCTACGACGACCACAAGTCCGCCCTGCTGCGATCGTGGCTGGCCGACGCCTCGGGTGTCGCCTTCGTCTCCGACCGGAGCCTGTACTCGAGCCCCGCGAAGGCGATCGCGGAGTACCGGCGGCTGTTCGAGCGGCACGTCGGCGAGGGCGCGCGGCGGATCCGCATCGCCGGCGACGTCCCGCACGCGGGCAACGGGGGCCGGTTCGACGGCTGGGACCGCTACGAGGCCGCGGTGAACGCCGTGTGGGAGGACTTTCCCGTGCGCAGCGTGTGCCTCTACGACGCGACGACGGTGACTCCCGAGGTGCGCGACGTGGTGGAGCGGACCCACCCGCACCTGGTGACACCCCTGGGTGAGCGGTTCCCGAGCGGGCGCTACGAGGATCCGGCGTCGTTCGTGGGCCTGCCCGCGGAACCGGACCCGCTGGAGGCGACGGAGCCGTTGGTGGAGCTGTCGGACCCGGCGCCGGCCGAGGCCCGGCACGCCGTGGAACGCGTCGCCCGCGCGCAGGTGGCCGGCGTCGTCGTCGACGATCTCGTGCTCGGTATCTCCGAAGCGACCAGCAACGCGCGGATCCACGGCCTGGCGCCGACGACGGTCCGGATCTGGGCGGGGCGCGGCCGCGTCGTGGTGCACGTGCACGACAGCGGCCCGGGGCCGCGTGACCGGCTGGCTGGGCTGATGCCCGTCGCCGATTCGGTGACCCGCTCAGGTCTCGGGCTCTGGCTGACCCACCAGCTCGACCTCGACGTGGCCCTCATCGCCGGTCCCGATGGCTTCACCGTCCGGCTCCGCGGTGGCCGGGCGCCGGGCCCGCGCCGCTGACGCTCCGCGAGTCGTGCGTTCGGGACCGCGAGTCGTGCGTTCGGGACCGCGAGTCGTGCGTTCGGGACCGCGAGTCGTGCGTTCGGGACCGCGAGTCGTGCGTTCGGGACCGCGAGTCGTGCGTTCGGGACCGCGAGTTGTGCGTTCCGGCGCGCGAGTCGTGCGTTCGGGCGGCTATGTGCACATGTGCGGGCGCGGCGGCCCGGGGGACTGCGGGATCCCGGAACGCGCCACTCGTCGTCCGGAGCGGGGGACTCGCGTGCGGGAGCGCACGACTCGCGTGCGGGAGTGCACGACTCGCGTGCGGGAGTGCACGACTCGCGCGGGGCATACTCGGTCTGGTCGTCCGCAACGTCGCAAGGAAGTGGTATGGAAGGCGTCACGCCGCGCGAGATCCGGTTCCGGGGCCGTCCGATGAGGCGGGACCGCCCGCTGGTCATGGCGATCGTCAACCGCACGCCCGACTCGTTCTACGACCGGGGCGCCACCTACGGCACCGGCGAGGCGATGGCGGCGGTCGAGCGGGCCGTCGAGAGCGGTGCGGACATCATCGACATCGGCGGCGTCAAGGCGGGGCCCGGCAGCGACGTCGACGTGGCCGAGGAGACCCGCCGCGTCGTGCCCTTCGTCGCCGAGCTGCGCGCCCGCTTCCCCGAGCTGGTGATCAGCGTCGACACCTGGCGCCACGAGATCGGCAGGCTCGCCTGCCAGGAGGGCGCCGACCTGCTCAACGACACGTGGGCCGGTGCCGACCCCCGGCTCGCCGACGTGGCCGCCGAGTTCGGCGCCGGCTACGTCTGCTCCCACACCGGCGGCGCGGTGCCCCGCACCCGCCCGCACCGGGTCACCTACCCCGGGCTGGTCGCCAACGTCGTCGACGAGGTCACCCGCCGGGCCGGCGAGCTGGTGGCCCGCGGCGTGCCCGCGGACGGCATCCTCATCGACCCGACGCACGACTTCGGCAAGAACACGTGGCACTCGCTCACCCTCACCCGCGAGATCGGCAGGCTCGTCGGCACCGGCTGGCCCGTGCTGGTCGCGCTGTCGAACAAGGACTTCGTGGGCGAGTCGCTCGGCGCCGACGTGGGCGAACGGCTCTACGGCACGCTCGCCGCCACCGCCGTTTGCGCGTGGGAGGGCGTGGCGGTGTTCCGCGCCCACAACGTCGCCGAGACGTGCCAGACGCTGGACATGGTGTCGGTGATCAAGGGCACCAGGCAGCCGGCCAAGGTGCTCAGGGGCCTGCGCTGACCAGGCACAATCGGGGCGTGCTGAGCGGCCCACTGACGGGGATGCGCGTGGCGGTGACGGGCGAAGGGCCCGCGCTCCGCCACGCCGCCGGCCTGCTCGCCGCCGCCGGAGCCGCGGTCCTGTCGACACCGGACGAGGACGTGGACGGCGTCCTCGACGCGACGGGCACCGGCCACGCCGGACCCCTCGTCCGCACCGGGGACACGACGGCGGCCGCGGACTGGGCCGCCTCCGGCGCGCTCGCGCTCACCGGCCGCCGCGACGGGCCCCCGCTCGCGGCTCCCGGGATCCCGGCCAGCGCCGCACGGGGTGCGCTGCTGGCCACCGAGCTGCTCGCCCGCATCGCGGGCTCGCGGGTGACCCTGCCGGGAGCCGGGGTGCTCTCCGAACGTGCCGCGCTGGCCGGGCTGTACCGGGACGCGCCCCGGTCGGCGGGCGGCGCGCTGCGCCTGCTGCGCGCGGCCGACGGCTGGCTCGGCGTCAACGTCGCCAGGGCCTCCGACGCCGAGCTGCTCCCGGCGTGGCTGGAGGCGCCCGTGCCCCTCGGCGACCCGTGGCCGGTGCTGGCCGAGCTGGTCGCCGGGCGGGCCGCCGCGCCGCTGGCCGAGCGCGCCCGCCTGCTGGGGCTGCCCGTCGGTGCCCATCCGGCTCGCGCCGACGAGCAGCTCGCGGCGCGCGGGCAGACCGCGTCCGTGTCACCGCTGGTGCTCAACGGCGAGGTGCGCCGCGCGGAACCGGGCGAGCGGGCCGGGTCGCGCAGGCGGGCGTGGACGCTGGAGCCCACGCTCGTGGTGGACCTGTCGTCGCTGTGGGCAGGCCCGCTGTGCGGGCACCTGCTCACGCTGCTCGGAGCGCGCGTGATCAAGGTCGAGAGCACCCATCGCCCTGATGGGGCCCGCTTCGGCTCCGCCGCGTTCTACGACCTCCTGCACGGCGGGCAGGAATCGGTGGCGCTCGACTTCGGCACGGCCGAGGGCAGGGCCGCGCTCGCCGGGCTGGTCGAGGCCGCCGACATCGTGATCGAGGGGTCACGGCCACGCGCGTTGCGGCAGCTGGGCGTGGTCGCCGAGGACGTGCTCGCGCACGCGCGCGCGAAGTGCTGGGTGAGCATCACCGCCTACGGCCGGACCGGCCCGTGGGACAACGCCGTCGGCTTCGGCGACGACGCCGCCATCGCGGGCGGGCTCGTGGCCTTCGACGAGGGCACGCCCGCGCCGTGCGGGGACGCCATCGCCGATCCGCTCACGGGCGTCCACGCCGCCTTCGCCGCCGTGGCCTGCCGCCTCGGCGGCGGTACGTGGCTGGCCGACCTGGCCCTGCGGGAGCAGGCCGCGGCGACCGTGTGCGCCGTGCCTGCGGAGGCCGCCGCGGCGGTGACCGCCGAGCCGAGGCGGCCCTGGCGGCCCGCGCCCGCGCTGGGCGCGCACACCGCGGCGGTCCTCGGTGAGCTGGGGCTGGCGTGACCGGGCTGGTCGGGCGCGACGGCGAGGTCGGCGGACGGCGCGCGCCAGGGCTGGGTGCGCACCCGGCCGCGTTTCTCGGTGAGCTGAGGTTGTCGTGAGCGGGCTGCTCGTGCGGGATGGCGAGGTCGGTGAGCGGCGGGTGGATGTGCGCGTCGCCGGTGGGTGGGTCGCGGAGATCGGGACGCTCCGGCCACGGCCGGGGGAGACGGTGCTCGACGCGGCCGGGGGCGCGGTGCTGCCCGGCCTGCACGACCACCACCTGCACCTGCTGTCGCTCGCGGCGGCGCGCGAGTCGGTGCGCTGCGGCCCGCCCGAGGTCACGAACCTCGAGCAGCTCGTGGCGGCGCTGCGCGCCGCGCCCGGCGGGTGGGTCCGCGGCGTCGGCTACCACGAGAGCGTCGCCGGGATCCTCGACCGGGCGGTGCTCGACCGGCTCGAACCGGCCAGGCCCGTGCGCGTTCAGCATCGGGGCGGTGCGCTGTGGATGCTCAACTCCCGCGCCGTCGCCGCGCTGCGGCTGCGCGACGAGCCGGGCGTCGAGCTGGGAGCCGATGGGCAGCCCACCGGGCGGGTCTGGCGAGCCGACGCCCTGCTGCGCGAACGCCTCGGCACCCCGCCGCCGCCGGACCTGGCCGCCGTGGGCAGGCGGCTGGCCGAACTCGGCGTCACGGGCGTCACCGACGCGACGCCGCACCTCGACGACGACACCGTCGCCCTGCTCGCGAGCGGCACGCTGCCGCAGCGCGTGCACCTGCTCGGGGCGCCCGCCGGGGCCGCGCTGCCGGAGCGGGTGACGGTGGGGCCGCACAAGATCCTGCCGCCCGACCACGTGCCTCCGGACTGGGACGCGCTGCACGCCGAGGTCACCGCGGCACACGCGGTGGGCCGCGCGGTGGCGATCCACGCCGTCACCCGGGAGTCGCTGGTGGTGGCGCTCGCCGTGCTGGCCGAGGCAGGCCCGCTGCCGGGCGACCGGATCGAGCACGCGGCGATCGTGGGCGACGACCTGCTGCCGCTGCTCGCGGAAACGGGGCCCGTGGTGGTGACACAGCCGGGGTTCGTCGCCGAACGGGGCGAGGAGTACCGCCGCGACCTGCCCGAGGCCGAGCACGCCGAGCTGTACCGCTACGCGAGCCTGCGGCGTGCCGGGATCCGCGTGGTGCCCAGCAGCGACGCACCCTTCGCGAGCGAGGATCCGTGGCGCACGATCGCGGCCGCCGTGCACCGCCGCACGGCAGGCGGTGCCGTGGTGGGCGCGGGGGAGCGCGTGGCGGCCGGGGACGTGCTCGCGGGTCTGCTGGCGCCGCTGGAGGACCCCGGTGGGGCACCGAGGCGGGTCGCGGTCGGTGCCCCCGGTGACCTGTGCGTGCTGCGGGTTCCGCTGGAGGTGGCGTTGCGGGAGCCCGGTGCCGGGGTGGTGCGGGCGACTGTATGCGGGGGCGTGCTCGGCTACGACGCCGGCTGAGGCACCGCCCCGAGCGCGCGCAGGGCGAAGCGCGTGACCTCGGCCGCGGCGTCGTCGGCGCTCATCGTGGACGCGCCGGAGAGCAGCTCCGTGAACGTCTCGTGCAGCGCCGCCCGGATCGCCTTCGCGTCCGGCCCGGGATCGGTCAGCGGGAACGAGCCGTCGTCGCGGCCCCGGCGCAGGATCTGCGCGATCGCCTCCTGGTGCGCCGCCGCCGCGCGCGCCGCCTCCGCCGTGAAACCCTTGGCACCGGCCAGATCCGGGGAGCCGAGCACCATCACGCGCCGCCCGCTGCGCGCCTGAGCCGCCACCCGCAGCATGCCCTCGATCCAGGCCGCGAGCCCCTGGCGGGGACAGGGTGTGGCAACGGCGTCCCGCAGCTCCGCGAGCACCCCCTCGTACTCCCGGCGGAACATCGCCAGCAGCAGTGAGTCCTTCGACCGGAAGTGCCGGTAGAACGCCCGCGTGGACAGGCCCGAGGTCGCCAGGATGTCGGTCACCGACACCCCGCGGGCCTCTCCCGTCGCCAGGCAGTGCGACGCGGCTTCGATGATGCGGCCGCGTTCAGCTGACTCAATCCACGTCATTGTGTCTCCCCAGACTCGGCGGCGGCCACGACGATACAGTCGCCGCATGGATGGCATTTCCCTGCCGCGGTGCTCGGTCACCGGCCTCGCCGAAGGCGCCGCGGCGGCGCCGATCCTGGGCGAGAACGGCGAGGTGATCGACCCACTTCTCGTCGTGGATCTCGAGGCCGCGGACGCCGGCACGCTGAAGGCCGCCACGCACGCGGCGATCGTGGCCGACCGCGTGCTCGTCGGTGTGGCGGCAGGCGAACCGGACGAGCAGTGGCGCGGACTGTCCCGCGCGCTCGATGTCACGCTCGTGGCCTGCGGCGCGGCGCCGCCCGGGCCCGAGCTCGTCCGCAGCGCCGACCCGGTGGCCGACGCCGCGGCCCTGTACGCGGCGGCCACCGCGTGCCCGCGGGCCACGCTCACGCTCGCGCAGGTACTGCGTGCCGGCGAACCGCTCGACGTGCGCGCGGCACTGGACGTCGAGTCGTTCGCCTACTCGACGTTGCTCGGCGGCACGGAGTTCGCCCGCTGGCTCACCGCGAGGGGCGCGCGTCCGCTGCCGCCGCCCGCCGCCGAGCCCGTGCTCCTCGCCCGCGACGACGGTCTGCTGCGGATCACGCTCAACCGTCCCGAGCGGCGCAACGCCTACGGCCGCGAACTGCGCGACGCGCTCACCGGCGCGCTGCGTCTGGCCACAGTGGACGACACGATCACGCGCGTCGTCCTCGACGGCGCTGGCCCGGCGTTCTGCGCGGGCGGCGACCTCGGCGAGTTCGGCACCACGCCCGACCTCGCCACCGCGCACCTCGTGCGCACGAGGGCGGGCGCGGGGCCGCTGCTGCACGCGCTGGCGCGGCGGGCCGAGGTGCGCGTGCACGGCAGTTGCGTCGGCGCCGGTATCGAGCTGCCCGCGTTCGCCGGACACGTCGTGGCGGCGCCGGACACGACGTTCCGGCTGCCCGAGGTGTCGATGGGTCTGATCCCGGGCGCGGGCGGCACCGTGAGCATCCCGCGCCGGATCGGCCGCTGGCGCACCCTGTTCGCGGCGTTGTCCGGCCGGGCGATCGACGCGGACACGGCACTGGAGTGGGGACTGGTCGACGCGGTCGAGTCCGGACGGTGAAGACCCCGGCCGCGCCTGTGTGCCGAGCCGCCTCACCCGGTTACGGTGCGCTGGTTCCGGCCGTCGTGGCCGGGGCGGTTCGGGCGGTCGGTCAGGGCGGGCCGCAGGCCGCCATCGTCGGGGGGTGTGTCAAGCATGGGCAGGGCCTACCCGTGGTGCCGGGCCGTCAACCGAGGTTCACCCGTGCGTGAGCAGCCCCTGCTCGCGGACGGCGGCGAGGGAGAGGGTGCGGTAGCCCGCGTCGTCGAAGAGCACGGTGATCCGGTCGGCCGCCTGCGTCACCACGTTGCCCTCGCCCCACTCGCGGTGGCGGACCCGGGAACGCAGCGGGAACTCCGCGCGCGTGTGCTCCGCGGGGGCGTGCTCGGCGGCGCTGCCCTCGTCGCACCGGTCGCAGAACCCGCACGGCCCCGGCAGATCCTGGCCGAAGTAGCCGAGGAGGAAGCGCCTGCGGCAGGTCCTGGTCTCGGCGTACTCGCGCAGCACCTCGACGCGCGAACGGTCGAGCCGCTGCCGCCGCTCCAGCTCCTCCGCCGCGGCCCGCACCGGGTCGGTGTCCCCGCCCGCCCACGTCAGCTCGCCCCGCCGGGTCCTGCGCACGACGCCGGCCTGTTCGAGCAGGTTGAGGTCGCGGGTCACGGCGCGGTGCGACCGCCCGGTCGCGGCCTCGGCATCGGCGGGGCGGAGCCGTCCCTCGTGCCGCCGGATCGCCCGGCCGAGCTCGCGGACCGCGTCCTCGTCCAGCGAGCGGGAGGTGAGGAACCGCTGCAGGCCGAAGTCCCCGCCACGATGCACCAGTAGGGCGTGCGCGGGCTCGCCGTCCCGCCCGGCACGGCCGATCTGCTGGTAGTAGGAGTCGAGCGAGTCGGGCGGCGCCGCGTGGACGACGAAGCGCACGTCGGGCTTGTCGATGCCCATGCCGAACGCCGAGGTCGCCACCACCACGTCCACCTCACCCGCCATGAAGGCGTCCTGGACGCGCCCGCGTTCGGGGGCGCGCAGGCCGGCGTGGAACGCCTCTGCGCGCACGTCCCGCGCGCGCAGCAGCCGCGCGAGCCGTTCGGTGTCCCTGCGGGTGGCCGTGTAGACGAGGCCCGGCTTCGCGGCGCGGGCGACGTGCTCGGCGACGGTCCCGGCCCGGCTGTCGTCGTCGGCGGTCTCGCGTGCCGCGAGGTGCAGGTTCGGCCGGTCGAAGCCGGCGACGACCCGCGCCGGGTCGCGCAGGCCGAGCTTCTCCACGATGTCATCGCGCACCGGCCCGCCCGCGGTGGCCGTGAGCGCCAGCACGGGCGGCCTGCCCACGTACTCGGCGGCGTGCCGAAGCCGCAGGTAGTCGGGCCGGAAGTCGTGCCCCCACGCCGAGACGCAGTGTGCCTCGTCGACAACCAGCAACGCGGGGTCGCTGCCGGCGAGTCGATCGAGCACGTCGTCCTTGGCCAGCTGCTCGGGGGAGAGGAACAGGTACTCCGCGTCGCCAGCCGTGGCCGCCTCGAACGCCTCCTCGGTGTCCCGGGCGCCCTGGGCGGAGTTCACGGCGACGGCCTCGGGCGCGCCGGCCTCGCCGAGGCTGCCGATCTGGTCGCGTTGCAGCGCGATCAGCGGCGACACCACGATCGCCGGCCCTGGCAGGAGCATCGTGGGCAGCTGGTAGATCGCCGACTTGCCGGAGCCGGTCGGCATCACCACCAGCACGTCGTCGCCATCGAGCACGTGCCGCATGGCCGTGAGCTGCTCGGGCCTCAGGTCGCGCCAGCCGAAGGTCTCCCTTGCGAGGCGCCGCAGTCTGCCGGATGTCGAGGCGTCGGGCATGGCCCCGTGTTCCCCGGCACGCCGTAGGGCAACCCGGGTTTGGGACCGGCGATCACGGGGAAACGCGTTACCGCGAGTGAGGAGGACGTGAGTATGGGGCTGGCCGACTGGATCCGGTCGTGGCCCGTGTACCGGCAGGTGACCGGACGTGACCGCACCGGCCGGGGCAGGGCCGCGCAGTCGGGGCGCTCGGCCGCGCTCACGCCGCGCACCACCGGAGCCGACCGGGTCGTCGGCTCGGTGTGCCCGTTCTGCGCGGTCGGCTGCGCCCAGCACGTCTACGTCCGGGACGAGCGCGTCGTCCAGATCGAGGGCAATCCCGGCAGCCCCATCTCGCGGGGCAGGCTGTGCCCGAAGGGCTCCGCGAGCAAGCAGCTGGTCACCGGCCCGCAGCGGGCCGAGCGGGTGCTCTACCGGCCGCCGTACGGCACCGAGTGGCAGGAGCTCGACCTCGGCACGGCGATGGACATGGTGGCCGACCGCGTGCTCGACGCGCGGCGCAAGGGCTGGCAGGACGCCGACGAGGACGGCAACCCCCTGCGCCGCACGATGGGCTTCGCGAGCCTCGGCGGCGCGACCCTCGACAACGAAGAGAACTACCTGATCAAGAAGCTCTTCACCGCGCTCGGGGCCATCCAGATCGAGAACCAGGCGCGTATTTGACACTCCGCCACGGTTCCCGGTCTGGGAGCCTCCTTCGGTCGCGGCGGGGCGACGGACTACCAGCAGGATCTCGCCAACTCCGACTTCATCGTCATCATGGGCTCGAACATGGCCGAAGCCCATCCGGTCGGGTTCCAATGGGTGATGGAGGCCAAGGCACGCGGCGCCGAGGTGATCCACATCGACCCGAGGTTCACGCGCACGAGCGCGATGGCCGACCTGCACGTGCCGCTGCGCGCGGGCACCGACATCGCGTTCCTCGGCGGCGTGATCAACCACATCCTGCAGAACGACCTCGACTTCCGGGAGTACGTGCGCGCCTACACCAACGCGCCGTATCTCGTCGACGAGCGCTTCCAGGACACCGAGGATCTCGACGGGCTCTTCAGCGGCTACGACCCGGAGACCGCCTCCTACGACAACACGACCTGGCGGTACGAGAGCCAGACCGACACCGGCGAGGGCGGCAGCCGCGCCAAGGAGCAGTCGAGGCCCGACCAGCTGGGCTCCGGCGGGCCGGGACTCGAGGGCGGCGCGCGCAAGATCGCGGCCGACCCGGAGCTGAAGCATCCGCGCTGCGTGTTCCAGATCCTCAAGCGGCACTTCGCGCGCTACACACCCGAGGCCGTCGAGGAGATCTGCGGCGTGCCCGCGGAGACGTTCCTGCGCGTGTGCCGGGCGTGGACGGCCAACTCGGGCCGGGAGCGCACCGCCGCGCTCGTCTACAGCGTCGGCTGGACGCAGCACACCCTCGGCGCGCAGTACATCCGCGCTGGGTCGATCATCCAGCTGCTGCTCGGCAACATCGGCAGGCCCGGCGGCGGGGTGTTCGCGCTGCGCGGGCATGCGAGCATCCAGGGCTCCACCGACATCCCTACGCTGTTCAACCTCCTGCCCGGCTACCTGCCGATGCCGGACACCGCACACGAGGACCTGCCGAGCTACCTGCACAAGGTGAGGGGAGACAGGCAGAAGGGCTTCTGGCGCAACGCCGACGCGTACCTCGTCTCGCTGCTCAAGGAGTACTGGGGCGAGGCGGCGGCGCCGGAGAACGACTTCCGCTTCGACTACCTGCCGCGCATCAACGGCGACCACGGCACCTACCGGACGGTGCTGGACATGCTCGACGGCAAGGTGTTCGGCTACTTCCTGCTCGGGCAGAACCCCGCCGTCGGCTCCGCGCACGGGCGGCTGCAACGGCTTGCTATGTCCAATCTGGACTGGCTGGTGGTGCGTGACCTCGCGATGATCGAGAGCGCGGAGTTCTGGAAGGATTCGCCGGAGATCGAGACCGGGGAGATCGTGCCCGAGCGGTGCCGCACGGAGGTGTTCTTCTTCCCGGCCGCCTCACACGTGGAGAAGGCGGGCACGTTCACGCAGACACAGCGGATGCTGCAGTGGCGGGACAAGGCCGTCGAGCCGCGTGGCGACCAGCGCTCGGAGCTGTGGTTCATCTACCACCTCGGGCGCCTGCTCCGGGAGAAGCTCTCCGGTTCCGCCGACGAGCGCGACCGCCCGCTGCTGGACCTGGCGTGGGACTACGAGCTGGAGGGCGACGAACCGTCGGCCGAGGACGTGCTGCGCCGCATCAACGGCATCGACCTGCGCACCGGCAGGGAGGTCGGCGGCTACCTCGACCTGCGGGCCGACGGCACCACCGCGTGCGGCTGCTGGATCTACAGTGGAGTGTTCGCCGACGGCGTCAACCAGGCCGCCCGCCGCAAACCGCACGACGAGCAGGGACCCTACGAGAACGAGTGGGGCTGGACGTGGCCGCTGAACCGGCGGGTGCTGTACAACCGGGCCTCCGCCGACCTCGACGGCAAGCCGTGGAGCGAACGCAAGGCGCTCGTGTGGTGGGACGCCGAGCGCGGCGAATGGACCGGGCACGACGTGCCGGACTTCGAGAAGAACAAGCCGCCGCACTACCGGCCCGGCGACGACGACGTCGGCCCCGCCGCGTTGAGCGGCGACGACCCGTTCATCATGCAGGCCGACGGCAAGGGCTGGCTGTTCGCTCCCAACGGCATCGTGGACGGCCCGCTGCCGACACACTACGAGCCGCACGAGTCGCCCGTGCGCAACCAGCTGTACGCCCAGCAGGGCAACCCCGCGCGCAACGTCTACGGCCGCGCGGAGAACCCGTCCAACCCGTCGCCGCCCGAGCGCGGCGGGGAGGTGTTCCCGTACGTGTTCACCACCGCGCGGCTCACCGAGCACCACACCGCGGGCGGCATGAGCAGGCAGCTGCCGTACCTCTCGGAGCTACAGCCCGAGCTGTTCATGGAGGTCTCGCCCCGGCTCGCCGCCGAACGCGGGCTCACCCATCTCGGCTGGGCGCACGTGATCACCAGCAGGACGGCCGTGGACGCGCGCGTGTTCGTCACCGACCGGATGCGGCCGCTGCGGATCGAGGGCAGGGAGGTGCATCAGGTGTGGATGCCGTACCACTGGGGGCACACGGGGCTCGTGGACGGCGACGTGGTGAACGACCTGATCGGCGTGGTGCTCGACCCGAACGTCTTCATCCAGGAGAGCAAGGTCGCGACGTGCGACGTCCGGCCGGGCAGGCGCCCGCGCGGGCCCGCGCTGCTCGACTACGTCGCCGGGTACCGGAAGCGGGCCGGCGTCACGCCGGAGACCGGGACGCGGATCGACACCGTCACCCGGCACGACATCGCGCACCGGGAGGAGGACCGATGACCGACGAGGCCGCGCGCACCGACCCGGCGACCGCCACCGGCTACGGCGAGCACCCGCCGAGGGTCGGGTTCTTCACCGACACCTCGGTGTGCATCGGCTGCAAGGCGTGCGAGGTGGCGTGCAAGGAGTGGAACGGTGTACCGGACGACGGGTTCGACCTGCTCGGCATGTCGTTCGACAACACCGGCATGCTCGGCGCCAACTCGTGGCGCCACGTCACCTTCGTGGAGCAACCAGCACGGCCCGAGCCGCGCCGCGCGGAGGCGGTGGACCTCGGGCTGCCGTCGTTCGACCTGCCCGGTGCGGGCACCGGCGAGGAGGGCCGCACCGACTTCCGGTGGCTGATGAGCTCCGACGTCTGCAAGCACTGCACGCACGCCGGCTGTCTCGACGTGTGCCCGACGGGTGCCCTCTTCCGCACCGAGTACGGCAGCGTGGTGGTGCAGCCCGACATCTGCAACGGTTGTGGCTACTGCGTGTCCGGCTGCCCGTACGGCGTGATCGACCGGCGCGAGGACGACGGCAGGGCGTGGAAGTGCACGCTGTGCTACGACCGCCTGCGTGACGGGCTGGAACCCGCGTGCGCCAAGGCGTGCCCGACCGATTCGATCCAGTTCGGACCGTTGGACGAGCTGCGGGAGCGGGCGGCCCGGCGGGTGGACGCGTTGCACGAGGCCGGGGTCAGCGAGGCGCGGCTGTACGGGGAGAGCCCGGACGACGGCGTGGGTGGCGACGGCGCGTTCTTCCTGCTGCTCGACGAGCCCGAGGTGTACGGCCTGCCACCGGATCCCGTGGTGCCGACGAGGGACGCGCCGTCGATGTGGAAGCACGCGGGCCTGGCGGCGTCGGCGCTCGCCGCCGCCGCGGTGTCGGTGTTCCTCGGAAGGGGCTCGCGGTGAAGCAGCAGGAGAGCGTGGTGCCCGAGGCGGACTTCCGGTCGTACTACGGGCGGCCGGTGCTCAAACCGCCGGTGTGGGAATGGAAGATCGCGGCCTACCTGTTCACGGGCGGCGTGTCCGCGAGCTCGGCGCTGCTCGGTGCCGGGGCCGACCTGACCGGACGCCCCGCGCTGCGCAGGGCCGGGCGGCTCGGTGCGCTCGGCGCGCTCATGGCGAGCACGTACCTGCTGGTCGTGGACCTGGGCAGGCCGGAGCGCTTCCACCACATGCTGCGGGTGGCCAAACCCAGCTCGCCGATGAGCGTCGGCACATGGATCCTCGTCGCCTACGGGCCGGGCACCGGCCTGGCCGCCGTCGCCGAGCTGGTGCCACGTGCTGTGCGGGAAACGCTGCCCGCGCGGCTGCTGCGCCGCCTGGCGCGGCCGGCGGGGCTGTCGTCGGCGGCCGTCGCGCCCGCGGTGGCGTCCTACACGGCGGTGCTGCTCTCGCAGACGGCCGTGCCGGCGTGGCACGAGGCGCACCGGCAGCTTCCGTTCGTGTTCACCGGCTCCGCCGCGGCCGCGGGCGCGGGACTCGGCCTGGTGTGCGCCCCGGTGAGCGAGGCGGCGCCCGCGCGCAGGCTCGCCGTCGCCGGGGCGGCGCTGGAGAGCGTGGCGGCCCGGCTCGTCGAGCACCGCTCGGGGCTCGCGGGCGAGGCGTACCGCACCGGGAAGGCACACCGGCTGCGGAAGTGGTCGGAGTACCTGACGATCGGCGGCGCGCTCGGGGCGCTGCTGCCGGCCCGGCGCAGCCGTGCGGCGGCCGTGGTGTCCGGGCTGGCGCTGCTGGCCGGGAGCGCGCTGCAGCGGTTCGGGATCTTCGAGGCGGGCGTCGAGTCCACGAAGGACCCCAAGTACGTCGTGGTTCCCCAGCGGCAACGGAAATCGTGACCGATGTCTCACGGTTCGCGTTTGCCGATCAACCGAACGGGGTATCCCGTCTTCTCCTACGTTGAGCAAACAGCGGATGGTGGTTGACAGTGTCAGAAGCGGTGGGGCCGACGGTGGACGACACCGGCTGGCAGGAGGCCCGCGTACGTGATCTTCCGGCGTTGCGGCATCGCGTGCGGGCCATGCTCTCCCGGTACGACGACAAGCTCGTGACCGACGCCCAGCTCCTGGTCAACGAACTGGCCACACTGGCACTGGCGGACCCCTCCCGCCCCGTGCGGCTGCGCCTGTCCCACGCGCCGGACCGCCGCCTGCGCGTCGAGCTCGACCACCCCGCCATGCTGGTTCCGGCGCGCACACCCGAGCAACGCTGCGGAATCGAGCTGGTCCGCGCCCTCGCGGCGGTGAGCGGCCTCGACGGCGGCACGGGCCACACGGTGCGCGCCGACTTCGACCTCACCGCGCCGTCGCACCGGCCGGTGTTCCCGGCCCAGGCCCGCGCGGCCCGCGCCGCCTCCTGAGTGCCCAGCCATCCGCAGTGAGGGCCACCTTGCCTGCGTTAGATGCAGTGATGGTGGCCTTCACTGCGGTCGGGGCACTCACCTGAGCACGTAGCCGACACCGCGCACGGTGTGCAGCACCGGCGGCGGTCCGAGCTTGCGGCGCAGCTGCGCGATGAGCACGTCCAGCACGTTCGACGCGGGGGGCACCAGTTCGTCCCAGGCCGCGGCGATCAGCTCCGCCCTCGGCACCGGCCCGCCGTTGGCCACCAGCCGTTCCAGCACCAGGAACTCCTTGGTGGTGAGGTTCAGCAGCGTGCCGGCGCGGCGCGCCTCGTGCCGCCCCGTGTCGAGCTCGAGGTCCCCGGATCGCAGCACGGGCGCAGGCAGCGTCGCGCCGCGGCGGCACAGGCTTCGCACCCGTGCGACGAGCTCGGCCACGGCGAACGGCTTCACGAGGTAGTCGTCACCCCACTGGAGCCCGGCGATCCGGTCGGTCACCGTGTCCCGCGCGGTCAGGAACAGCACGGGCACGGACCAGCCGGCGCGGCGGCGGTGTTCGACGTACCCCAGCGCGTCACCCGAGGGCAGCATCCGGTCGAACACGGCACCGTCGTAGGCGTTGACGGCCAGCGCCTCGTCCGCCTCGGGAAGATCGGTGGCGGCGTCGACGGCGAAGCCGGCGCCGCGCAGCGACGCCTCGACGGCCACCCTGAGGTTCTCGTCGTCCTCCGTGACCAGCACGCGCACCCCTCCACGGTAGCGGTCCGTGCCCGTCCGCGTACGCGCAGGTCACGGGAACGACGCGCGGTTCCAGGCCATGCGTGACCACGGCAGCGCCAGCTCGTCCCGCGCGGTCACCGCGTGCGGCGCGAGCCCTGCCACCGGGCGGGCCTCGGCGTGCCGCGCGAAGACCGTGCCGACGTAGCGGTGACCGGTGTCGGCGGCGACGAACACCACCGTCCGATCCGGACGCAGCCGCCGCTCCCACCGGGCCGCGAGATAGGCGGCACCGGTCGAGAGCCCGGCGAATACGGCGTGCTCGCGCAGCAGGTGCACGCTGCCCGCGAGCGCGGCCTCGAAGCCGATCCAGTGGATCGTGTCGTAGAGCCGGTGGCGGACGTTGCCGAACGGGATCGAGCTGCCGATTCCGGCGATGATGATCTCCGGATCGGCGACGTGCTCGCTGCCGAAGGTGACGCTGCCGAAGGGCTGCACCCCGGCCAGCTCCACGCTCGGCAGGCGGTCCCGCAGGTACGTCGCGAGCGCACCGCTCGACGCGCCCGAGCCGACCCCGCCCACGACCGTCACCGGGCCGTCGACCTCGCCCGCGATGCGGTGCGCCACCTCGCGGTAGCCGAGGTAGTGGACGTCGTCGTGGTACTGCCGCATCCAGTGGTAGCCGGGGTTGTCCCGCAGGATCTCGCGGACCCGGCGCACGCGGCGGCTCTGGTCGAGCTTGAGGTCCGCCGAGGGCGGCATCTGCTCCAGCCGGGCGCCGAGCACGGCGAGCTGCACCCGCAGTGTCTCGTCGACCGTCGTCGAACCGACGATGTGGCAGCGCAGCCCGTGCCGGTGGCAGGCCAGCGCGAGTGCGTAGGCGTAGATGCCGCTGGAGCTGTCGAGCAGCGTGTCCCCGCGCCGGACCACGCCCGTGCCGAGCAGGTGCTCGACGGCGGCCAGCGCGGAGACCACCTTCATCGTCTCGAAGCGAAGGCAGACGAGACCGTCGCCGGCTCGCACCAGGTCCGGCCTGCCGATGGCGTCGGCGATGTGGTCGTCCATGCACGCCCTCCGTTCCGGGTGCCGAAGATGCGGGTGACGGTGATGTCGTTGCGGCGCAACGCCCGCACGCACCGGCGCAGCCTGCGGGCGAGCCCGGGGGCGGTCGCGTCGAACAGCAGGCCCGCGACGTTGCCGCTGTGGGCCACCTGGACGCCCGCCGCGCCGGTGTGCTCGGCGATGTGCTCCAGCACCCCGAACTCGGGCTTGGCGAGCACGCGCTGGTTGTACCGCGCGCTCTGCGTGCTCACCCGGCCCAGCAGTGCCACGTCGGATTCGGCGATCGCACGGCGCAGCAGCCCGCGCAGCCATTCGAACGCGCGCACGTCGTGCTCGGCGCGGGGCAGTGTGAGCGTGTCGACGGGCGCTCCGTCGCTGGTGAGGCAGCCGACGACGACCGTGGGCGGCAGCGCGGCGCCCAGGTCCTCCAGCACCCGCCCCTCCCGCTGCGCGAACAGCAGGGGCCTGCCGTCGAGCATGAGCGGATCGCACGCCTGCTCGGCGCGCACGGCCAGCCGCGCGAGGTCCGCGGCGGGCAGCGTCACGTCGTAACTCGCGGCGACGGCGCGCACCGCGGCGAGCACGTCACTGGTGGAGGAGCCCATGCCGAGCCCGACCGGGAGGTCGCTGCGCAGGCGCAGCCCGCCCCCGCCGGGCGGCTGCCCGGTCCGCCGCGCGCACTCGGCGACGGCGAGCGTCGCGGCCCGCGCGGCCTTCGTGCGCTCCCGCGGCTCCACGGTGACCCTGTCTCCCGGCGCCCGGGTGAACTCGGCGCGCGTGCCGGGCCCCGACATGGGCAGCGTCACGAGCCCGGGGCAGGGGCGGCCCGCCGCGTCGAGGAACACGCCCTGCAGGATCTCGCCGTGGTGGCCCGGCGCGTGACCGCGGCCGACACTGCCCACCGTCATACGGCTCCTTTCGCGCGGTAACGGTACAGCGTCGTGGGCTCGGCGCTGAACTGCGAGAACGGGAACGGTTCCGCCGACAGCGCGGCCACCCCTGCGCCGAGGAACGCCCTGGCGACCGCGCTGCCGGTCTGCGCGTAGACGACCAGCGGGACGCCGCGTTCGCGGCAGTGGGCGACGATGTGGTCGAACGTGCCGTTGCTCAGCGTCATCCCGGTCGCCACCACGGCGTCGGCCGCGCCGAGCACGTCGGCCATGTCGCGGGCCACGGGGTCGCCCCACTGCGTCGCCCGGAGGTTGAGGTCGCACGGCAGGCATTCCGCGCCGCGTTCCCTGATCGCCGCGACGAGCGGGTTCACCACGCCGATGAGTGCGACCTTCGCGCCGGGGGAGACGTCGAGCAGCCCGGCGATCGCGGCGTCCCTGGCTACCGCGCGCACCTCCGGGGTTCCCGCCGGAAGCGGCACCGGCTCGGCCCGTTCATCGGTCCGATGTGGACGGTCGTGGGCGAGGTAGGCGTCGAGCGCGGCGATCCGCACGGCGGGCGGGCCCTCTCGCAACAGGACGTCGATTGTGCTGCCCGACAGCTCGGCGCACACCGAAGGGTCCAGCTCGCCCCGCTCGAACGCGCACGCACCGAACACGTCACCGGCCCGCACGAGCACGTACTGGTTGAGGTACGTCGTGTGCCCTCCGGCCAGCCGCGTGCCGTGGTGCAGCCAGAACACGCTCGTGGCCACCAGGTCCGAGGGCGCGGTCCGCGCGGTGCCGGTCTCGCCCGCCAGCACGCCCGCCGTCAGCTCGGCCACGCTCATGCCCCGCCTCCCCGCGTGAGCCGGAACAGGTAGGTGAGCACACCGTCCTGCCAGTCGTGCCGGTGCGCGACCTCGACGGTGAAGCCGTTGGCGACGGCGTGCCCTGCGATGCCGCGCAGGTCGGCGGTGTTGGACGCGATCACGTACACCTCGCCGCCCGGCGCCAGCAGGTCACGCTCGGCGAGCTGGCGGAAGAACCGTTCGAGCAGGCTCGCGCCGACACACACGTTGCGCACCACGTCCGGGTCGTCGCTCACGGTCCGGCTCACCGCGGGCGGGTTGAACGTCACCACGTCGAACGGACCGCCGTCGAAGCCGTCGAACACGTCGGCCACCACGCCGGTGAACGTCGTGCCCTCCGGGCTCCCGGCGAGGCGCCGGTAGTGCCGCTCGGTGGTGGCGACGCTCTCGGCGTGGACGTCGAAGGCGTGGACCGACCGCGCGCCGCGAGCCGCCGCGGCGACGGCCTCCACCCCGAGGCCCGTTCCCATCGCGGCGTAGCGGCGGCCGCGCACCTCGATGCGCCCGTCGAGGACCCGCTCGTGGATCATGCGGCTCGTGGCCCCAGGCAGGAACACGCCTGGCGGCACGTCGAACGTCCACCCGTTCCACTCGTAGGACCGGAGGGTGTGCAGGTCGGCCTTCGGCTGGTTCAGCGCGATGATCTGCTCGGCGGGCAGCGGCGGCGGCAGCCGGTCGATCGTGTCCAAGACAGGGCTCCTCTTGATGGGTCAGCGGCCGAGGGAACGGAGGTATGTGGCCAGCTTCTCGGCGGCGTCGAGGTTGCGGGGACCGCTCACGGCCTCGCCGTAGTCGAGGACGTGGAAGCGGTCGTTCCGCACGGCGGGGGAGTCGGCGAGCGGCGGGAACGACTTGAGGAAGGCGATCTTCTCCTGCACCGGCTGGTCGCCGTAGTCGACCACGGCGATCACCTCGGGCTGCGCCTCGACCACCGGTTCCCACCCGACCGTGGTCCAGCGTTCGGCGAGATCGCCGAAGATGTTGCGCCCGCCGGCGAGCGAGACGATCACGTCGGGAGCGCCCTGCCCTCCGGAGGTGAAGGGCTGGTCGGTGCCGGAGTCGTAGATGAACACCCGCGCGGGCTCGCCCTGCGGCCGGTTCTCCTCCAAAGTGGACGCCCGAGCTTGGAGGTCGGCGACGAGCCGCTCCGCCTTGCCGGAGACGCCGAAGATCTGCCCGATCTGGCGCAGATCCGTGTAGAGCGCCTCCAGCGGGGGTACCTTCACGGGCCGGTCGCCGTAGTTGAAGCAGCTCTCCGTGTGCTGGTAGCTGCGGATGCCGACCTCGTCGAGCCGGGCGGGCGTGATGCCCCGCTCCTCGCTGAACCCGGAGTTCCAGCCCGCCAGCACCCAGTCGGCCTCGGCGGCGACCACCGTCTCGAAGCTCAGCACGTCGGTGGAGAGCGTCTCCACCGACCGGTAGTCCTCGAGGTACGGGGATCGTTCGACGGCGGGGTCGGCGGTGCTGGGCATGACGATGCCGCGCATGCGGTCGGCCAGCCCGAGCGCGAACATCTTCTCGGTGCTGCTCATGTCGTAGGCGACCGCGCGCTCCGGCCGCGGATAGGTGATCCGCTCGCCGCAGTTCTCGATGGTCACGGGCTTCGGGCCCTGCTGTGCCTGCGGGGCGACGTCGGCGCCGCACGCGGTGACGAGCAGGCAGACGGCGAGCAGCGCGGGTAACGCGGTGGGGAGCCGGTTCACGGGGACGGGCCTTCCTTGTCGGGGACTCAGAGGGTGTAGAGCAGCTGGGGAACGCCGGTGCCCGGATGACGCACCACGGTGGGCGTCACGCCGAACACGCGCTGGACCAGCTCGGGCGTCAGCACGTCGGCCGGTGGCCCGGTCTCGACGAGCTTTCCGTTGTGCAGCACGGCGAGCCGGTCGCAGGTCGACGCGGCGAGGTTCAGGTCGTGCAGCGCGACGAGCACGGTGAGCCCGCAGTCGCGCAGGAACGCGAGCAGCTCCACCTGGTGCCGCACGTCGAGGTGGTTGGTGGGCTCGTCGAGTACGAGCAGCCGGGGCTCCTGCACCAGAGCGCGGGCGATGAGCACGCGCTGGCGTTCCCCGCCGGACAGTGAGAGCACTCCGCGCCGCGCGAGATGGGTGACGCCGGTGCGCCGCATCGCCTCGGCACACAGTTCCCGTTCGCGCTCGCTCAGCACCGGGTTGCCGCGCTGGTGCGGGAACCGGCCGAGCGCCACCACCTCGGCGACGGTGAAGTCCAGGTCGGCGGTGCTGTCCTGGGTGAGCGCCGCGACCGAGCGCGCACTGTCGCGAATGGACAGTGTGGCGAGGTCGGTGCCGTCCACGAGCACGGCACCCGAGCTCGGCCGCAGTGCGCGGTAGACGCAGCGCAGCGCGGTGGACTTGCCGCTGCCGTTCGGGCCGACGAGTCCCACCACCTCGCCGTCGCCTGCCTTGAGGCTCAGCTCGTCGATCAGCCGGGTGCCCGCGATCTCCACCGAGACCGCGTCGAGGGTCAGCTCCATCTCAGCGGCCTCCGAAGAGATAACCGCGGCGGCGCAGCAGCGTCACGAACACCGGCACGCCGATGAGCGCCGTGATCACGCCCAGCGGCAGCTCGCGCGGCGCGAACAGGGTGCGGGAGGCGAGATCCACCCACACCAGGAAGATCGCACCGGCGAGCGGGGCGATCACCAGGACCCTGCGGTGGCTCGCACCGACCAGGATGCGCACCAGATGCGGCATGACGAGCCCGACGAAGCCGACCGCGCCGCTGACCGCGACCAGCGCGCCCGTCACCACAGCGGTGAGCAGGAACAGCCTGCGGCGCACGGCGGCGGCGTCGACCCCGAGGCTCGCCGCGGACTCGTCGCCCATCGCCAGCACGTCCAGCGCGCTGGACTGCCGCAGCAACACCACGATCGCCACGGCGACGGTCACCGCGGCGATGGGCAGCGAGCCCCACGCCGCCCCGCCGAGGCTGCCGAGCAGCCAGAACAGCACCGAGCGCGCGGCCTCGCCGAACGGCGCGAAGAACACGATCACGCTCATCAGCGCCTGGAACCCATGGGCCAGCGCCACGCCGGTGAGCACGAGCCGCAGCGGGGTGAGCCCCGCCCTGCCGTGCGCGGCGACGTACACCAGAACGGACGCCGCGAGCGCGCCGAGGAACGCGGCCGCCGACAGCGCGTAGATCCCGAGGCCAGCGAACAGCCCGAACGACACGACCGCGCTCGCACCCACCGACGCCCCCGACGAAACCCCGAGGATGAACGGATCGGCGAGCGCGTTGCGCACCATCGCCTGCACGGCGACGCCGATGACGCTCAGCCCGGCGCCGACCACCACCGCGAGCAGCACCCTCGGTGTGCGGACCTGCCAGATGATCGAGTAGCCCGTCACGTCGCCCGGCCCGATCGTGCCGCCCGTGAGCGCGGCCCCAAGGTAGCGCAGCGTGTCGGGCAGGGGGACCACGGCGGGGCCGAGCGAGATGCCGGCGATCACCGACGTCACCAGCACGAGCACGAGCGCCACCACGGTGAGCAGGCCTCGCGCGCGGGGGCTGTCCGGCGGCGCGACCTCGGGCGCCGCCTCCGTCACGGTCACACGACCCTCCACAGTGGACGTTTCCCGGATGGTCGTCACCCGGCGGCAGCCGATACTACAAATGAAAACCATTTTCGTCTAGCCTGTGCGTGCCAGAATGAGCGAGACCCCGGAGGAGTTACCGCCCCGTGACACAGACAGCCGGCGCCCCGAGCCGATCCGTCCTGCGCGACACGTCGTTCCTGCGACTCTGGTCGGGCACCACCGCGTCCGGGCTCGCGACCTGGGCGTTGCCGTTCGTCCTCGGGCTCGCGGTGCTCGACCGTTCGCTCAGCGCGGCCGGGCTCGGACTGGTGCTGGCCACGCGCACGGCGGGTTTCCTCGTCGCGGTCCCGGTCGGCGGCGTGCTCGCCGACCGCCACTCCCGCCGCAAGGTCGTGTGGTGGTCGGGGCTGGCCGCGACCGTGGGCTCCCCGTTGATCGCACTGGGGCTCGGCCGCTCACTGGCCCTCATGGCCGTCGCCGCCGCCGTGGTCGGCGCGGGCCAGGGCGCGTGCAGGCCGGCGTTCCAGGCGCTCACCGCCGAGGTGGTGGACGAGCCGCGCCGCCAGCAGGCCAACGCCGCGCAGACGTTCGCCGTGCGCGTCACCACGCTCGTCGCCCCCGCGCTCACCGCGCTGGCCGCCACGGTGGTCGACACCGGCGCCCTGATGCTCGCCACCGGTGTGCTGTGGCTGCTCGCCGCGGTCGTGCCGCCGTGGACCACCACGCACGCCCCTTCGCCCGCCCGTACGCGTGCACGGTTCGTCACCGAGTTCGCCGACGGCGTGCGCGAGGCACGCAGGCATCCGTGGCTGCTCGCCGGACTGGGCGCGCTCACAGCCGTGATCGCCACCGGCTACTCGGCGACCGGGGTGCTGCTACCGCTGGTCAGCCGCGACCGTTACGACACCGAGGCCGTGCTCGCCGCCGCACTCACCGCCTACACGGCCGGTGCGCTCGCGGGCGCGCTGATCGTCGCTCGCTGGCGTCCCCGCGCGCAGGGCTGGGTCGCGCTCGCCGGCCTCGCCTGCTATGGCTTCGCCCCGCTGAGCCTGCTGCTGCCCGTGCACCCCGCCGTGGTCGTGGCCGCCTACGTGCTCGCCGGTGTGGGGATCGAGCTCTTCAACGTCCCGTGGTTCACGGCCACGCAGCGCGAGGTCGCGCCCGACAAGCTCGCCCGTGTCTCGTCACTGGACTTCCTGCTCTCCTACGGCCTCGCGCCCGTGGGCCTCGCGCTGATCGCGCCCGCGCTCGACGCCTTCGGCGCCCCGGCGGTGCTCGGCGCGTGCGCGCTCGTGTGTTTCCTCGCGCCCGCCGCGGCGGCGCTGGTGCCGAGCAGCCGCCGCTTCAGCGTCCGGGAGCCGTGAGCGGCGGGCGCAGCAGGAAGTCGACGAGCTGGTCGGCGTAGGTGTCGATCTGGCCCGGCAACGTGGACTGCAGGTGCGCGGGCGTCGACATGATGTGCATGACGACACCGCCGCACAGCGTGTCGAGCAACAGCGTCACCGACGTGTCCTCGGGCAGTTCGCCCCTGGCGATGCCGCGTTTGACCATCGCGCGTGCGGCCTTGATCTGCGCCTTGCGCAGGTCCTCGCAGCGCTGCGCGAGGCCGGGGATCGTCGGCGCTTCCACACTCATGCGCAGCGCCGCCTTGCGGCTCGTGCCCACGTAGAGCCTCAGCAGCTGCCTCGCCAGATCCACCAGGTCGCCCCGCAGCGTGCCGGTGTCGGCGTCGGCGACGTTGGCGACATGCGCGGCGAGTGCGTCGAGCAGCAGCTGTTCCTTCGTCTGCCAGCGCAGGTAGATCGACGCCTTGCCGACGCCGGCCAGCCGCGCGACCGACTCCACGCTGAACCCGGCCCAGCCCGCCTCACCGAACAGCTCCACCGCGGCGAGCGCGATGCGCCGGTCCACCTCCGGGTCCCGGGGGCGCCCGGTGTGCGGGGAGGCGGACGCGGTCATCGGTTCCGCCACCGGGGCGGGCGTTTCTGGGCGAAGGCGGTGACGCCCTCGATGGTGTCCTCGCTGACGAGCAGGTCGTCGAGCGCTGCCGATGGGTGGTTCACGGCCTCGATTGTGTCAGCGATGCCCTCGGTCTCGGCCATCATGCGCAGCGACGCGCGGACCGACACCGGCGAGGCCTCCAGGATCTCGGCGGCGAGCGCTCGCGCGCCCTCCAGTGCCGTGCCGGCCTCCACCACGCGGTTGACCAGCCCGTACGAGCGGGCCTCGTCGGCGCCCATCCGCCTGCCGGTGAGGATCAGCTCCGTCGCCACGGCCTTCGGGATCGCCCTCGGCAGCCGCACCAGCCCGCCCGCCGCGGCGGCGAGCCCCACCCGCACCTCGGTGAGCCCGAACTGCGCCGTCGCGTCGGCCACCACCAGGTGACAGGCGAGCGCGATCTCCAGCCCGCCGCCGAGCGCGTAGCCGTTCACCGCCGCGATCACCGGCTTCGGCAGCTCTCGCCGCGACGTGAGCCCCGCGAAGCCGTTCTTGGGCACCCACAACGACTTCCCGGACGCGGTGTGGGCGAGGTCGTTGCCCGCGCTGAACGCCTTCTCGCCCGCGCCGGTGAGGATCGCCACCCACAGCTCGTCGTCGGCGAAGTAGGCGTCGAAGATCTCGTCCAGCTCGGCGTTGGCCTCCGGGTGCAGGCTGTTGCGCGCCTGCGGCCGGTTGATCGTCACCTCCAGCACGTGCCCGTCGCGGCGCACCAGCACGTGCTCGTAGGTGTCGCGCAGCACGGCGGGTTTCGGCGGGAACAGCTCCGCCATCCGCGCCTCGCTCGTGGTGACGCGGTTGCCGAAACCGAACGAGCGCGCGAACACCTTCGTGCCGATGGGCTCGCCCGTGGTCAGCACGTCGAGCATCTCGTCGTCGCCGCGCTCGGTGTTGGCAAGGAACCGCTCACCGGATTCGAGCCGGCCGATCACCACGCCCGTGCGGGAACCGTCGCGCCCGTACTTCACGGTGTAGGTCTCGATCGTCGCCCACCCGTCGGCGTGCACCACGTCCCTGGGCGCGGGCCCCGCGTCGATCCCGGCCTGCAGCTCGGCGTCGCGGCTCGCCCGCCACCCGGTCGGCGCCGTGGAGTAAACCCCGGCCGAGTACTTGCTGAGCAGCCCGCCGTTGGCCCCGACGAGCCCGTAGGCGCCCGGCTGCTCCCGCAGCCGCTGCACCAGCTCGGCGATGGCGTGCATCGAGTAGTTGTTGCCCGCGCCGCCGAAGAACGGCAGCCCGCCCGTGAGCGTGAGCCCGCGCGCGTCGTCGGTGGCGAGGCCGAGCCCGTCGCACACGGCGAACACCGCGATCGGGAAGCAGCTGTAGAGATCCATGACCGCGAGGTCGTCGACGCCGATGCCCGCGACCTCCAGTGCGTGCCGCACCGCCAGCACGGCCGCGGGTGCGGTGCTGAGGTCCTCGCGCCGCAACAGGTCCCGCTCGCGCAGGTCCGCGTGCCCGTGCAGGAAGACCTGCTTCTCGCGCGGGATCCCGAGCCTGCGCGCGGCGGCCACCGACATCACCAGCACGGCGGCGCCCTGGTTCACCTTCTCGCGCGCGACGACGTAGCGGGGGTACGGGTCGGTGATGGGCCGGTTCGACTCCGACGGCGTCACCAGCTCGGCCGCGGTCCGCTCCACGGGCGCCGCCGCGTGCGGGTTCGTCGCGGCGATCTTGCTGAACGGCGCGAACAGCTCGCCCATCACAGCCGCGTAGTCCACACGCGACAGCCCGAGCCGTGCCCTGCGCGCGTTCTCGAACAGCGAGTACTGGTTGGGCGGGTCGATCAGCTCGTGCAGCACCTGCTGCCGCGTCGCCAGTCCGCGCAGCCCCAGCCCCCGGTCCTCGAGGCTGCCCTCGACGTGCTCGGTGAAGTCCGGTTTGTCCTCCGAGGCCAGCAGGTGGGCCACGGTGGAGATCGCCTCGGACCCGAACGCCAGCGCCACCTCCGCGCCGCCGTTCGCGATCGTCTCGGCCAGCTCGGTCACCAGGTGTTGCGGGCCCTGCCCGCCCACGACGTCCAGGACCGCCCTCGCCGGCGACGCGCCGAGGCGGTTGGCCACCGAGCGCGGGTAGTTGTCCGACCGGCCCAGCGGCGCGAACGCACCCGGCGTGGAGATCTCGAACTGCCGGATGCCGGCCACGGTGTCGATGGCCCCGGCGATCGCGGCGGGCTCGGCGCCCGTGTCGGCCAGCGCCTCGCGGGCGGCCTCGGCGGCCAGTTCCACCGCCGACAGCCCTCGGTAGCCGGGCTCCCCGATGCGCTCGGAGGACTGTCCCACGCCGACGAGGACGGGGGTGCGGGGGTCGAGATCGGTCACGTGGTGCTCCTGACGCGGATCGGCTTGCCGTTCTCCCCGTGCCGCCAGGCGAGCTCGCCGCGGCGCACGAGGTGGTCGATGTGGGCGCCCGTCTCCGCGAGCGCGCCGAAACGCATGTGGCCGATCTGTTCCCACGGCCGCGACCACGTGAGGTGGCGCGCGACCTCCCACACCGTGGGCTCGCCCAGCCCCGCGACGACGGCGACCACCTCGCGGCAGCGTTCCTCGTGGTGCTCCCGCAGCAGCCGCGTCCGCGCCGCGAGCCCGCGGAAGCGGTACTCGTGCGCGGGCAGCGCGTCGTGGTCGTCGTAGCCCTCGATCTTCCGCAGCGACTCCAAGAACCGGCCGAGCGGGGAGCCTGCCGAGTTCGGGTACAGCCCGATGTTCGGCGTGATCCGGGGCAGCACGTGGTCGCCCGTCAGCAGCAGCCGCGCGTCGGGTTCCTGCAGGCACAGGTGCCCGGGCGTATGCCCCGGCGTCCAGACGGCGCGCAGCCTGCGCCCCGCCATCGGCACCAGGTCGCCGTCCTCCAGTAGCACGTCCGGCTCCGCCATCGCGGCGCGATCGTCCGTGGTGGCCGACTCGTCGAACGGGCTCACGAGCTCCGCGATCTCGTCCTCGCCCGCTCCGGACAGGCGCAGCCAGCCTCCCGCTGTCGGCAGCGAGTTCCGGCTCGCCGCCACGGCGATGCGTTGCGGCAGCGTGTCGCGCTCGGCGGGGTGCATCGCGACCCACGCGCCCGACTCCTCGCGCAGGCGGCCGGAGAGCCCGTGGTGGTCGGGGTGCACGTGGGTCGCCACGACGCCCGTGACGTCGGCCGTCGTCGCCCCGGCCTCGGCCAGCCCGGCGAGCAGCGTGTCCCAGCCCTCGCGCGTGTTCCAGCCGGGGTCCACCACCACGATGCCGTCGTCGCCGGGCACCAGGTAGCAGAGCGTGTACCGCAGCGGGTTGTCCGGAATGGGCACCGGCACGGACCACAGCCCGCCGGGGAGCCGTTCGACCGGCGGCAGCGTCCGGTCGAGCCAGGCGGCACGCTGCGCCGTGCCGAGGACGCTGACCCCGGGCACTCCGGGATCGTTGGGGTCCGCTGTCATGGCTCACCGACTTCCTAGACGGCCATCGTCTGTAAGGATCTCGAACATAACGCGTCGTGGTGAGGCCGATCAACGAGTGCTCGATCACGTCACCCCGTGTGGCCGGTGATCGAATGGGTACCCGATCCGCATGTGGAGCCGACGCCCGCCGTTCCGGATGGCGAAGCGTGAGCAGGTGGTTCTCGTGATGCTCGCGATGATCCCGCGCCTGCTCCGGCACCCGGTCTGGCAGCCGAAGGACCCGGCGCAGGGCCGGGGCCGGGGAGTGCTGCTCATCCCCGGGTTCGGTTTCGGCGACCACAGCCTGTCGCTCACCGGCCGGTGGCTCCGGGCCCGCGGCTACCGGCCCCTCGGCGCGCGCATCGGCATGAACATCGGCTGCGCCACCACGCTGCGCGACCGCATCGAGCGCAGGCTCGAGCAGCACGCCGAGGCCACCGGCGGGCGTGTCGTGGTGCTCGGCCAGAGCCGCGGCGGCTGGCTCGGGAGACTGGCCGCCGTCCGCAGACCCGACCTCGTGCGCGGCCTCGTGATGCTCGGCAGCCCCGTGCGCGACCCGCTCGGCGCGCATCCGCGCATCGTGCGCGTGGCGAGGCGGCTCGCCCGCCTGTCCATGCTGGGGGTACCCGGCCTGCTGACCGCCGACTGTTTCACCGGGACGTGTTACCGCACCAACTCGGCCGCGCTCGCCCAGCACCTGCCGCCGGACGTACCCGCCGTGTCCGTGTACTCGCGCAACGACTCCATCGCGCCGTGGCGGCTCTGCGAGGACCCCGACGCCGAGGGCGTCGAGGTCCACAGCTCGCACACGGGAATGGGGCTCGACCCCGAGTTCTACGCCGCCGTCGAGCCCAGGCTCGCCGAATGGGCTCGCGACGACCTCCCGTCCGTGAGGTCCGCGTAAGACCCCGGCCCTGCTTCGGCACCACGCGCCGCGACTGCGTACCTTCGAAGGCGGAAGGACGTTGACCTGCGACGCGAGGGAGATTCCGGCATGTCCGCACCGGCGACGGAACCGCTCGTCGACACCGGCGTGCCACCGCGCCTGCGCACGATCGTCGCCTGGGTGCTCGTCATCGGCGGCATCATCGGCACCGTCGCGGCGCTGGTACTCACCATCGAGAAGATGGCGCTGCTGGAGGACCCCTTCTACCAGCCGTCGTGCTCCATCGACGCCACCCTCTCCTGCGGCTCCGTGATGCAGAGCGAGCAGGCCGCCGCTTTCGGTTTCCCCAACCCGCTGATCGGCCTCGCCGCCTTCCCCGTCGTCGCCACCGTCGGCGTCGCCGTCCTCGCCGGCGCCCGTCTGCCGCGCTGGTTCTGGCTGGCGTTCCAGGCGGGCACCCTGTTCGGCGTCGGCTTCGTGCACTGGTTGATCGTCCAGAGTCTCTACAGCATCGGCGCGCTGTGTCCTTACTGCATGGTCGTGTGGGCGGTGACCATCCCGATCTTCTGGTACACCACGGTCCACAACGTCGTGGCCGGTCATCTCCCCGGCGGTCCCACGCTCGCCCGGCGGCATCTGGCGCCGCTGCTGTTCTGGTGTCTGCTCATCGTGATCCTCATCGTGCAGCGCTTCTGGTCGTACTGGTCGGGCCTGTTCAGCTGACCCGGGTTGACAGCGATCCGCTCGCTCTGGGACGGTCGTGATCAGCGGGGGCTCAACTGGGGAATGCCAAGCGAAAGAGCCCCTCATCGTTCGAACCTTGGGGGAGGTTTCGTTGCGGAAAGCACTGTCCACTCTGGCCGCTGTCGCCGGAGCAACCATGATCCTGACCGCCCCGGTCTCGTCGGCGGCACAACCGGCGCCGTCGTCACCACACGGGCTCGACGCCGCCACGAAGGCCCGAATCCAACAGCAGTGCCCACCCGGTCACGTCTGCTTCTGGGAGTCCCGCTACTTCGGCGGCCGGTTCCACGCCTACCCGGACCCGTCGTGGGGTGGGATCTGCGGTGCCACCGAGTTCCCTGCGGGCTCGGTGTACAACCGCGACGATCAGGCGTGGCGCTTCTACAAGAGCCCGGCCACGGACTGCGCGAACGAGGCTTTGATGTTCACGCTCCAGCCGGAACAGTGGAAGAACGGCGTCGAGCTGATGGACCCGGTCGTCTACTGGGACTGATCCGCAGCGATTCCCGGCCGCCCGGCGTACTGGCGTACCGCATCCCCGCGGGTGTGGTGATCGCCAGTACGCCGGTGTCGCGCTCCAGGTGGACATGCCGTCGTCGCCGGGAAGCAACTCCACCATGCGCTCCTGCCGACGGGCCTGAGCCCAGGCCGCGGCACCATCGGGGTCGACCCGGTGCACCGCGCGTCCAGGCGCTCGACGCAGCCGCCCGGGCTTCCTGCCCTCCAGCCGCAGGCGCCGGCCCTCACCGAGTCGATGTCCCCACGCCGCATGGCCGCGAGATCGACCACCCACTGTGCCTTGTGGACGGTGATCGCCAATTCCAGCGCCAGCTCCTCGGCCACGTCATCGCGCTGGTCGGCAAGCATGGCGATTGCCTTGTACCGCAAGGCTTCCAGTCTAGGGCGTTGTGGTTCAAGCGCGACGATCTGGGCGCGAGTGGGCCGTGGAGCGGCAGTTTCCCACGGCGCGCCGGAGGTGTGCTTGGCACTCCTCGCTCCCTCGCGAAGGGCTACCGTATCGACATGCGCCGCATCGACTACGTGATCTGGTACGTGGAGTCACTCAGCCGTTCCACCGCCTTCTACCGCGACGTCATCGGACTGGACGTCCGCAAGGAAGGCGACGGCTACGTCGAGTTCTCCCTGGAGAACACCAAGTTCTCGCTCTTCGAACGCTCGAAGCTACCCGAGCTGATCAACCGGGAAGCCGGCCGGGCACCCTGCGGAGAGATCGGCTTCATCGTCGAGAACGTGGACGCCGAAGCGGCCCGTCTCCGCGCCGCGGGAGCGAACATCCTGACCGGCCCGGTGGACCGTCCCTGGCGTGAACGGACGCTCCATGTCGCCGACCCGGACGGCAACATCGTCGAGTTCGCGCAGAAGCTGTGAACGAGGACCGCGACCGCTGGAACGACCGCTACGCCTCCAGCACGCCCGACTTCACGCCGAACCCCCTGCTCGCCGGGGCCCTGGACGCCGGCATCCCCGAAGGCCCCGTCCTCGAACTCGCCTGCGGCCGCTCGGGGAACGCACTCGCGCTCGCCGCCGCGGGCAGGACGGTGACGGCCGTCGACATCTCGGACGTCGCGCTCGCGCAACTTCGCGACGAGGCCGTCGACCGGCGCCTTCAGGACTCGATCCGGACCGTCGAGGCGGACGTTCCCGCCTACCTCGCCGCCGACCCGGCCCGGTACGCACTCGTCATGGCCACGCGTTACTGGGACGCGGCGGCGTTCGAAGCGGCGTGTCACGCCGTCGCCGACGGTGGCCTGCTCGCCTGGGAGGCACTCGTGCTCGAACCCGGCGAACCGGACCGCCCGTTCAGAGTCCCCCACGGCGAACTGGGCAGACGGCTCCCACCCGGCTTCGAGGTCGTCACCGAGACTCCCGGCGAGCACACGACCCGGCTGCTGGCCCGCCGGGCTAGGGTGCGGACATGACCGAGTGGAGCATCGACCGGGCCGTGACGGAACTCCTCGACCGTGAGACGGCGCGCCGCGACGGCGGCCGGATCACCACTGAATGGCCCGAACTCGACCTGGCGACGGCGTACGAGGTGCAGGACGCGCTGGTGCGGCGCAAGGTCGGCGCGGGGGAGAACGTCGTCGGCGTGAAACTCGGCCTGACGTCGCGCGCGAAGCAGGAACGCATGGGCATCGACTCGCCGCTCACGGCCTGGCTCACGGACGCGATGGTGCTGCCCGCGGGCGAGCCGGTGCCGCTCGGCGAGCTGATCCATCCACGGGTGGAGCCCGAGATCGTTTTCGTGCTGGGCGAGCGGCTGCGGGGTCCCGGCGTGACGGCCGCGACCGCGCTCGCGGCGGTGCGCAGCGTGCACGCCGGGTTCGAGGTGATCGACAGCCGCTACCGGGATTTCAGCTTCGCGCTGCCGGACGTCGTTGCGGACAACGCGTCGTCGGCGCGGTTCGTGGTCGGCGCCAAGGGGCTTGCGCCGTCCGCGCTCGACCTCGGGCTGGAAGCGTGCCTGCTCGGGGTCGACGGGAAGGTGGTGGCGTCGGCGACGGGCGCGGCCGTGCAGGGCCACCCCGCCGAGGCGCTGGCGCTCGCGGCCAACGCGCTCGGCCGGAGGGGCGTCGCACTGGAACCGGGTTGGATCGTGCTGACCGGCGGACTGACCGACGCGGTGTTCGTGGAACGTGGCCAGGAGGTCACGGCGGACTTCACCAGCCTCGGCTCGCTGAGCGTCACGGGTCGGTAGGCGCCGCCCCGGAACGCACGACTCGCGGTCCGGAGTGCACGACTCGCGGTCTGGAGTGCACGACTCGCGGTCTGGAGTGCACGACTCGCGGGTCAGCTGCGGAGTTTCGTGCGGAGGGCGCTCGTCTCCTCGGTGGTGAAGCCGTTGGCGGCGAGCACCTCGGTGACTCCGCCGTAACGGACGTCGACCTGCTCGAGGAACTCGGCCATCGACTCCGGCTTCGGGGTATGCCGGTCGAGGGACACGCGCAGGACGTCCTCGGCGTAGGTCTCGGAGGCGGTGAGCCGCCGCACGATCGCCTCGATCCGCTCGGCGGTCGCGGCGTAGTCGGCGACGATGGCGTCCCTCCGCGCACCGGCCACGCTGAGCGCGAACGCCGTCACCACGCCGGTGCGGTCCTTGCCCGCCGCGCAGTGCACGAGAGCCGGACCCTCGGAGCGCAGGATCGCGCGCAGCGCGCCGACGATGCTGTCCGGGCGCTTCTCGACGTAGCCGAGATAGTGCGAACACGTGCGGTCACCCGCGTAGCGGGCCTCGTCCTCCTGCCTGCGCGTGAGCAGCGCGTCCGGGGAGTTGTCGCCCCACGACTGCTCGGGCAGCAGCGAGTGGTGGACGTGCGCCACGTGCGCGTACTTGGTCAGTGGCGCGGGGCCCTCCGACTCGATCTCCGACGCGGTGCGCAGGTCGACCACGGTGCTCAGGCCGATCGTGTCCACGAGGTAGTCGAGGTCGCTGCGCGACAGGTCCTGGAGGTTGTCCGCGCGGAGCAGCCGGTTGCGGGCGGTCGTGCCGCCGTCCTCGGTGGGGATGCCCCCGACGTCGCGGATGTTGACGGCGCCTTCGAGCTCGAGCCACAGCACGTCGCCAGTCTGACAGCTTCCCGCCGCCACCCCACCCGGTTTCCGCCGCATCTCACAGTCGCCGCGGCGATTCCCGGTCGGCGAGGGCGAGCTGGCGGGACATCACGACGAGCGTCCCGCTCTCGTCCCACAACAGGCCGTCCTCCTCCAGGTACGGCTCGTTGACCACGCGCGTGGTGAACCGCCCGGCGAGCCATGAGCTGGACGGCTTGGCGCGCACGTGCACGGTCAGCTCCAGCGTCGGCACGTGGGCCATCGGCAATGCGTCGAAGATCGCGGGCGGGAACCCGTCGGCGAGCAGCGCCAGCGACGCGTCGTCGTGGGGCCGGTCGTCGGACATCCGCGCCCACCCGGTCACCTCGGCGCGGCCGCTCGGCCTGCCGTGCGGCCACCCGACGTCGGGATGGATCCGCACGTCGAGCGTCGACGGGTAGTCGGCACGTCCGTCCTCCGACGGTGCGCCGTGGATCTGCACGCATTCCCTCGGCGGCGGCAGGATCGGCGGCTTCAGCTCGGTGTCCGGCGGACCCGGCGGGAGCGTGCCGAACACGGCGAGCACGCGCACGGTCTCCTTGCCGTCCTGGCTCAGCGTCGCCTGCATGGTCGCGTGTGCCCTGCCGGAGCGCACCACCTGGGCGGTCACCCGGGCGGCACCGGGCAGGGTGGGGCGCAGGAAGTGAGCGGTCGCGGTGAGCAGATCCCGATGCAGTGCACGGCGTCCCATCGCGGTGACGGCCATGCCGAACAGGACACCGCCGTGCGCGGCGCCCGCCGGTGTCCACGCCGGCGGCACGTCCACCGCCCAGCCGTCACCGGCCGGCGTCAGCGTCAGAAACCGATCGAGCGCGTAGGGAGGGGTGCTCAACCGGCCTCCACGGCGAGCTTGCCCGCGGCGCGGTCGGCGCGCAGCTGCGTCTTGAGCACCTTGCCGCTGGGGTTGCGGGGCAGTGCGGGCACGACCGCGATGCGGCGGGGCCGCTTGTACCGCGCGAGCCGGTCGGCGCACCAGTCGTCCAGGTCGGCCGCCGTCGGCGGGTCGCCGGGCTCGCGGGGTGCGAGGACGGCGAGCGGGGTCTCGCCCCACTTCTCGTCCGGCATCCCGATGAGCGCGACCTCGGCGATCTTCGGGTGCGCGGCGAGCACGTTCTCCACCTCGGCACAGTAGATGTTCTCGCCACCGGAGATGATCATGTCCTTCTTGCGGTCGACCACGAAGTAGTAGCCGTCCGCGTCCTGGCGCACCAGGTCGCCGGAGTGGAACCAGCCGCCGCGGAACGCCTCCGCCGTCTCCTTCGGCTTGTTCCAGTACTCCTTCATCACCATCGGGCTGCGGTAGACGATCTCGCCGACCTCACCCCGCGGCACGTCGTTCATGTCGTCGTCCACCACGCGCACCTCGACGTTGAGCATGGGCGTGCCGACCGAGCCGATCTTGCGGATGGAGTCCTCGCCGCGCAGCAGTGTCGTCACGGGGCTGCACTCGGTCTGCCCGAACGCCGTGGTGATCTCCGCCTGGGGGAACGTGTCGATCATCGTGCGCAGCAGTGTGGTCGAGGCGGGCGCCGCTCCCCACGACGCCTGCCGCAGCGCGGACAGGTCGCGCTCGGCGAGGCCGGGAACCGCGCAGATCGCCTGCCACTGCGCGGGAACGAAGAAGACCGCCGACACGCGCTCGCGCTCCAGCAGGTCCACGGTCGCCACCGGGTCGAACTGGCCGGAGGGCAGCAGCACCGTGCGCCCACCGCGCAGCAGGCACGGCAGCATGCCCGCGAGCCCCGCGATGTGGAACAGCGGCGCGGCGGCGAGCCACACGCGGTCCTCCGGCGGCGAGCCCAGCGTCGCCATATTGCTGAACGCGTGCATGAGCAGGTTGAAGTGGGTCAGCACGGCGCCCTTCGGCCTGCCCGTGGTGCCCGACGTGTACATGATGAACGCGGCGTCGTGCTCGTCCACCCGCCGTTCGGGGAAGGTGGCGGGCGCGTCGGCGAGTGCGCGTTCGTAGTCCTCGGCGCCGGGTCCGGCCGCCTCGGCGGGGCCGCCGAACGTCAGGCACACCGTGCCGCGGGAGAGCTGTTCGCGCGCCTTCGCCATCGTCTGCGCGAGCGGAGCCTGTACCACGATCGCCGTGGTGCCGCTGTCCTCGAGCGCGTAGGCGATCTCGTCGGCGACGAGCCGGAAGTTCACGGGCACGCACACGGCGCCGAGCCTGGTCGAGGCGAAGAACGTCTCGATCACCTCGAGCGTGTTGAGCCCGAGCACGGCGACGCGGTCGCCGGGTGACACGCCCCGGTCGCGCAGCGCGCCCGCGAGCCTGCTCACGCGCTCGTCCAGCTCGGCGTAGGTGCGGTCGGTGCCGTCGAAGGTGAAGGCGACCTCGTCGCCGATGGTGCGCGCGTGCCGGGCGAGCTGGTCGCCCATCGTCATGCCGCGGCCGAGCAACCGCGGGATCTCGGGGGCTGGGGACGAGGCGGTGCTGGACTCTGACATCGGCAACCTCGGCGATGGTCGGGAGTGGCGAACCTCATGCTGGCGCGGCGCCCAGCGCGCAGTCAACCCTGACTGTTAGCGGAGCCGTCGCCGAAGAGCAGCGTGCGCGCGACGGACTTCCAGATCGCGACGTGCTTGTCGGTGGCGGGGGAGCGTTCTTCGAACGCATACGGCATCGCGGCACCGCGCATGCTGGTGAACAGCAGCTCGCGCAGCTCGTCGTAGCGCGGGTGGGCGCACACCTCGGGACCCCAGAGCCGGTCGGCCACGCCGCGGATCGCGTCGCGCAGCGTCCGTTCCGCGGGCCGCAGCGCCTCCGCGAGCGCGGGGTTGGTGCGCGCCGCCGTCCACAGCTCCATCGCCGCCCAGAAGTGCGGCTCGTGGAAGGTCACCCACAGCAGCTCGATGCACCGCTCGACGCGCGCGGGGCCCTCGGGCTCACCGGTGAGCGCCTCGGCGACGCGCTCCTCGGTCTTGGCGAGCCTGCCCGTCGCGAGGTGCTGCGCCGCGGCGACCAGCAGCCCGTCGCGGGAGGGGAAATGGTGCAGCAGCCTGCCCCGCGACACGCCCGCCTTCGCCTGGATCGCCAGTGTCGACGCGCCCGCGTAGCCCAGCTCGACGAGGCAGTCCACGGCGGCGTCGAGGATCAGCGCGCGGCTGTCCTCGGTGCGCTCCTTGCGGCTGCGCGGAGTCGTGGACACGGGTCGGGCCATCGGCACAGCCTACCCACCGAGGGCGCGAAAAACAGTCGGCATTGACTGTTCGGGTCCGGGGCTGACAGGCTGCGAAGAGGAACACGCCGGTTCGAGGAGGAGCCGTATGTATCCGGGCACCCACGCGGCCGTACGGCCCGACCACCCCGCCGTGATCATGGCGGGATCCGGGGAGACGCTGACCTACCGCGAGCTCGACGAACGCTCCGCGCGGCTCGCGAACGCCTTGCGCGACAGGGGTTTCCGGCCCGGGGACACCGTCGCGCTGCTCACCGACAACACGATGCGCGCCTACGAGGTGTACTGGGCCGTCGTGCGCTCCGGCTGCTATATCGCCGCGGTGAACAACCACCTCTCGCCGTCCGAGGTCGCCTACATCGTCGAGGACTCCGGCGCGAAGGCGCTCGTCGTCTCCGCCGCGCTCGGCGAGCTGCCCCGCGAGGTCGCGGACCTCGTGCCCGGCGTCGCGGTCAAGCTCGCCTACGGCGGCGAGGTCCCCGGCTTCGACGACTACGAGGCCGTGCTCGCCGCGGCGTCGGCCGACGTGCCCGGCGACCAGCCCGCCGGCGCGGACATGCTGTACTCGTCGGGCACCACCGGGCGGCCCAAGGGCATCCGCGTCGCGCTGCCGGAACGGCAGATCGACGAGCCGGGCGACCTGCTGCGCCCGCTGCTGGAGGCGATGTACGGGTTCGACTCCGGCATCGTCTACCTCTCACCCGCGCCCGTCTACCACGCCGCGCCGCTGCGGTTCGGCGCGTGCGTGCACGCGGTCGGCGGCACGCTCGTGATGATGGAGCGCTTCGAGCCCGAGGCCGCGCTGCGCGCGATCCAGACCTACCGCGTCACGCACAGCCAGTGGGTGCCCACGATGTTCGTGCGCATGCTCAAGCTGCCCGAGGACGTGCGGACGCGCTACGACCTGTCGAGCCACCGGGTCGCCGTGCACGCCGCGGCGCCGTGCCCGGAGGAGGTCAAGCGCGCAATGATGGACTGGTGGGGGCCGATCCTCTACGAGTACTACAGCTCCACCGAGGGTGCGGGGCTGACGTTCATCTCCCCGCAGGAGTGGCTCGCCAAGCCGGGTTCCGTCGGCAGGGCCGGGCTCGGCATCCTGCACGTGTGCGCCGACAACGGCGACGAGCTTCCTCCCGGCGAGATCGGCACCGTCTACTTCGAACGCGACGAGGTGCCGTTCAGCTACCACAACGCGCCCGAGAAGACCCGCGAGGCGCAGCATCCCGCGCATCCGACGTGGGCGACCAACGGCGACGTCGGCTACCTGGACGAGGAGGGCTACCTGTTCCTCACCGACCGCAAAGCGTTCATGATCATCTCCGGCGGGGTCAACGTCTACCCGCAGGAGGTGGAGAACGTCCTCGCGCTGCATCCCGCCGTGGACGACGTCGCCGTGATCGGCGTGCCCGATCCGGAGATGGGCGAGGCGGTCAAGGCCGTCGTGCAGCCGTCGTCCACAGTGGAACCGGGACCGGAGCTCGCCGGGGAGCTGCTGGCCTACGTGCGGGAGCGCATCGCGCACTACAAGGCGCCGCGCAGCGTGGACTTCGTCGACGAGCTGCCGCGCACACCCACCGGCAAGCTCGTCAAGGGCAAGCTCAAGGAACGGTACGCGGCCACCACCGCGCGCTGAGAGGAGACGCATGTCGTTCCGGGACACGGTGCGCGACTGGCTCGCGGAGAACGTACCGAAGACCGTCGAGAACGCGTCCGCCGAGGAGCGGATCGCGACCGCCAAACGGTTCCAGGCCGCGCTGCACGACGCCGGGCTCGCGGGCCTGACGTGGCCCGCCGAGTACGGCGGGCAGGGCCGCACGGCCGCCGACCAGCAGGTGTTCGACGAGGAGGCCGCTGCCTACGACCTGCCGACCGACGTGTTCATGATCGGCATGGGCATGTGCGGGCCGACGATCGTCGACCTCGGCACCCACGAGCAGAAGGCCCGCTACGTCCGGCCGCTGCTGCGCGGCGAGGAGATCTGGTGCCAGCTCTTCTCCGAGCCCGGCGCGGGATCCGACGTCGCGAGCCTGCAGACCCGCGCCGTACGCGACGGGGAAACCTGGGTCGTCAACGGGCAGAAGGTGTGGACGTCCGGGGCGCAGCACGCCGACTTCGGCGCCCTCCTGGCGCGCACCAACCCGGACGTGCCGAAGCACAAGGGCATCACGATGTTCATCGTGGACATGCACGCGCCGGGCGTGACCGTGCGGCCACTGAAGGACATGACCGGGCAGGCGCCGTTCAACGAGGTGTTCTTCGACAACGTGCGGCTGCCCGCCGGCGCCGTGCTCGGCGAGGTGGACGCGGGCTGGTTCGCCGCGGTGACGATGCTCGGGCACGAGCGCGTGTCGATCGGCGGCTCGGTGCGCCGCCGCTACGACCCGCTCACCTACGCCAACCTCGCGGACCTGGCGCGGCGGCTGGGCCGTGCGCGGGACCCGGTCGTGCGCACGGAGTTGGCCGCGCTCTACGCCGCGGAGCGGGCGCTGTCGCTGTTCAACACGCGCCTGCGGCAGGAGGCCGACGCGGGCTCCCCGCCCGGCGCCCGCGGTTCGGTCGCGAAGCTCGCCGGTGCGGAGCTGCTGTGGCGGGCCGTGCGCGTGGCGGGCCTGATCGCGGGCGTGCGGGCCGCGGCGTGGGACGAGGGCGACCCCGCAGCCGAGGAACTGGCCCTCGCGATCAACGCCACGCCCGCGTCGAGCATCGCGGGCGGCACCAACCAGATCCAGCGCGGCATCATCGGCGAGCGCGTGCTCGGTCTGCCGAAGGAACCACAGGTCGACCGGGACGTCCCGTTCCGCGAGCTGCGCGTCGGCACGCAGGCGAAGGCGTAGAGGGGGACTCGATGGAACTGGTGCTGAACTCCGAACAGCGACAGCTGCGCTCGGCCGTACGGGAGCTGCTCGAGGACCACGCGCCGTCGAGCAGGATGCGCGAGGTCATGGAGGGCGACGAGGGCTGGGACCGTGCACTGTGGACCCGGCTCGCGGCGCTCGGTGTGGCCGGTCTGGTGATCCCGGAGGACCGCGGCGGATCCGGCGCGGGCCACACCGAAAGATCCGTGGTGCTGGAGGAGCTGGGCAGGGCGCTCGCACCCGTGCCGTTCCTCGCCTCGGCCGTGCTCGCCGTCGACACCGTGCTGGCACTGGCCGACGCGGAGCTGTCGGCCGAGCTGCTGCCGCAGCTCGCCACCGGGGAGCTGGTCGCCGCGGTCGCGGTGGCGGGCGACGACGGCACCTGGGGCTCCAGTGCGCAGAGCATCACCGCGACGCGCCGTAACGGCGTCTTCGCGCTGGACGGGCACGCGTCCTTCGTGGTCTCCGGCGACGCCGCGCATCTGGTGCTCGTGTACGCGGGCACACCCGAGGGGCCGGGCTGGTTCGCCGTGTCCGGCGAGGCCACCGGGCTGCGCACGACGCGCCTGCGCACCCTCGACCCCACGCGGGGGCTCGCCCGCCTCGACTTCGCGGGCACGCCCGCGCGGGCCGTGGCCGTCGCCGATCCCGCCGCGGTGCTGGAGGCCGTGCGCGACCGCGCCGCCGTCGCGCTCGCCGCCGAGCAGCTCGGCGGGCTCGATCACGTGCTGGAGACCACTGTGGACTACGCGAAGGTGCGGGTGCAGTTCGGCAGGCCAATCGGCTCCTACCAGGCCGTGAAGCACGCCTGCGCGGACCTGTACTCCACCGCGGAACAGGCGCGCTCGGTGGTGCGGCACGCGGCGTGGACCGCCGACCACGACCCCGAAGCGCTGCCCGTGGCCGCCGCGCTGGCACAGGTGGTGCTCGGGCCCGGCTACTTCGACTCCGCCGCGGCGGGTGTGCAGCTGCACGGCGGCGTCGGCTACACCTGGGAGCACGACGCGCACCTGTACTACAAGCGGGCCAAGACGAGCGAGCTCCTGCTGGGCGCGCCCGGGGAGCAGCGGGCCCGCCTCGCCGACCGCCTCGCCCTCTGACCAGGGAGCCCGCGTTGACCTACCGCGAGATCGACTACGACGTCACCGACGGCATCGCTACCGTGACCTTGAACCGGCCCGAGCGGCTCAACGCCTACACGATCACGATGGCGCGGGAGCTGATCGACGCCTTCGACCGCATCGACGCCGACGACGGCGTGCGCGTGGTCCTCGTCACCGGCGCGGGCCGCGGCTTCTGCGCCGGGGCCGACCTCGGCCGGGGCGCGGACACGTTCAACGCGGGAAAGAAGGACCACGACGTCCGAGAGCTCCTCGGCGAGATCGACGGCGTGCCACGGGATTCCGGCGGTGCCGTGTCACTGAGGATCGCCGCGAGCCGCAAACCGGTGATCGCCGCGGTCAACGGTCCCGCCGTGGGCGTCGGGGTGACCATGACGCTGCCGATGGACGTCCGGATCGCCGCGGAGTCCGCGCGTTTCGGGTTCGTCTTCACCCGCCGCGGCATCGTGCCCGAGGCCGCGTCGACGTGGTTCCTGCCCCGGATCGTCGGCATCTCGCAGGCGATGGAGTGGGTGGCGACGGGCCGCGTGTTCGACGCGGAGGAGGCGAAGGCGGGCGGGCTCGTCTCGCGCGTCGTCCCCGACGCCGACCTGCTGACCGAGGCGCGCAGGCTCGCGGCGGAGATCGCCGACAACACCTCCGCCGTGTCGGTGGCGGTGGCCAGGCAGCTGCTGTGGGGCATGCTCGGCTCCCCGACGCCGTGGGAGGCGCACCGCCACGACTCCCGCGCGCTGTACGAGCTCGGTGCCGCGGCCGACGCCGCCGAGGGCGTGACGGCGTTCCTAGAGAAGCGCAAGCCCGATTTTCCCTTGCGGGTCAGCGAGGACTGTCCGTCCACAGCGCCTCGCTGGCCCGCGAGGCCCGAGGAGTACTGACGCGCTCAGAAGGCGAGGTACCCACCGTCGACGGTGATGCTGTCGGCGGTGTGGAACGCGCTCGCCGGGCTCGCCAGGTACACGGCCAGGGAGCCGAAGTCGCCGGGACGGCCCCAGCGCCCGACCGGCATGCGCGGCAGCACCCGCCGCTGGAAGCCCTCCGACCGCAGTGCGGGGTCGGCCAGTGGCGTGCTGACCCAGCCGGGGAGGATGCTGTTGGCCCTGATGCCGTGCCGGGCCAGCTCCACCGCGATGCCGTTGACCATCGAGATCAGCCCGCCCTTCGCCCCGGCGTAGGCGTGCCCGCGCGGCTGACCCTGCCTGGCAGCCACGCTCGACGTGGCGACCAGGCTGCCGCCCTCGCCCTGAGCGACGAGCACCCGCGCCGCGGCGCGCAGCGTCAGGAACGCGCCGTCGAGGTCGACGCGCGTCACCCGCCGGAACTCGCTCAGCTCCGTGTCGACCAGCTTCGCCGGCACGCCGGTGACACCCGCGTTGACGAAGCACGAGTCCAGCCGTCCGAAGTGGCCGGTGACCCGCCGCATGGCCGCGTCCGCCTGCTCCTCGTCGCCGACGTCGCAGGGCACCGCGAGCACGTCGCCGCCGTGGCGGCCCAGCCGTTCGGCCGCCTCCGCGTTGCGCTCGGTGTTGGTGCCCCAGACACACACGCCCGCCCCGGCCGCCGCGAGCGCGTCGGCCATCGCGAGCCCGATGCCGGAGTTGCCGCCGGTGACCAGCGCGACGTGCCCGGTGAGGTCGAAGGGATTCACGCGCGCGCCTGCTCGCCGGAGTCGGTGAACACCGGCGCCCGTTCCTCCAGGTTCCCCCGCACCGCCTCCACCTGGTTGGGGCTGCCGATCAGCGCGCCGATCTCGCGCTGCTCGGCGGCGAAGCCGTCGGCCAGCTCCGTCCGGCCCGCGAGGTCGAGCAACCGCTTGGCTCCCCGGATCGCGTCCGGGTTCTTCCCTGCGATCTCCGCGGCCAGCTCGAGCGCGACCTTCCTCGGGTCGTCGGCGACCTTCGTCGCCAGCCCGATCCGCGCGGCCTCCTCGCCGGTCACGATCCGGCCCGTGAACGTCAGCTCCTTGGCGACGTCGCGGCCCACCAGCTCCGGCAGCAGCTGCGAGCCGGTCATGTCGGGGACGAGTCCCCAGCGGATCTCCATCACCGAGAGCCGCGCATCCGGGGCCACCACGCGGATATCGGCGCCGAGGGCGATCTGCAGGCCGCCGCCGAACGCCACGCCGTGCACCGCGGCGATCACGGGCACCGGCAGCTCGGCCCAGACGTACGCGGCGCGCTGTCCCGTCGCCCGCGCGGGACCGGTGTAGGGATGCTCGTCGTGATGCGCCAGGCGGACCGGTTCGTCGACGGCCATGGCCTGGAACGAGCTCATGTCCAGCCCGGCGCAGAACGCGCGGCCGTTGCCCGACACCACGACCGCGCGCACGCCGGCGTCGCGCCGCAGCCGCTCGCCCGTGGTGATGAGCGCCGACGCCATCGCGGGATCGAGCGCGTTCAGCTTCGCCTCCCGGTCGAGCCGCACGTCGGCGACTCCTTCGGTGACGGTGCAGCTCACGCGCTGCTCGGCCGGATCGGTCACGGTGCCCTCCAGAACGTCGCTGTGCCAAGGCTTTCGCTCGTAGTCTGGCCCCGCTCCGGTCGCGAGGGCAAGACGTGTCAATTCAGTAAAGGGAGCGTGCATGGACTTCGAACTGCCCGCCGGCCTCCGTGAACGGCTGTCGGCATTGGACGATTTCATCGAGGCCGAGATCCGCCCGCTGCAGGAGCAGGACGACAACGAACGGTTCTTCGACCACCGCAGGGAGTTCTCGCGCACCGACTTCGAGAACGGCGGCACGCCGCGCCCGGAATGGGAGGCGCTGCTGGACGAGATGTTCGACCGCGCCGACCGCGCGGGCTGGCTGCGCTACGGGCTGCCGGAAGAGGCGGGCGGCAGCGGCGGCTCGAACCTCGACATGGCGGTGATCCGCGAGCACCTCGCCGCGAAGGGCCTCGGCCTGCACAACGACCTGCAGAACGAATCGTCGGTCGTGGGCAACTTCCCGTTCGTGCACATGTTCCTGGAGTTCGGTACGCGCGAACAGCGCGAGGAGTTCGTGGAGGGAATGCTCACCCGCACCCGGCGGGTCGCGTTCGGACTGACCGAACCGGACCACGGGAGCGACGCCACGTGGCTGGAGACCACGGCCGTCGCCGACGGCGGCGACTGGATCCTCAACGGACGCAAGCGGTTCAACTCCGGACTGCATTCGGCGACCCACGACGTGATCTTCGCCCGCACCTCCGGCGACCCCGGCGACGCCAGGGGGATCACCGCGTTCATCGTGCCCACTGACGCCGAGGGCTTCTCCGTGGACTTCCACTGGTGGACGTTCAACATGCCCACCGACCACGCCGAGGTGACCCTGCGCGACGTGCGGGTGCCCGGCTCGGCCGTGTTCGGCGAGGTCGGCGCAGGGCTCGCGCTCGCCCAGCATTTCGTGCACGAGAACCGCATCCGCCAGGCCGCGTCCGGGGTCGGCGTCGCGCAGTACTGCATCGACCGCAGCGTCGCCTACGCCCGCGAGCGCGTCGCGTTCGGCAGCCCGCTCGCGACCCGGCAGGCGATCCAGTGGCCGCTCGTGGAGCTGCACACCGAGGCCGAGCTGGTTCGCACCCTCGTCCGCAAGACCGCGTGGGAGCTCGACCGCACCGAGCAGCTGCTGCTCAGCGACAAGGTCTCGATGTGCAACTACCGCGCCAACCGGCTCGCGTGCGACGCCGCCGACCGGGCCATGCAGGTGCACGGCGGCCTGGGCTACACGAGGCACACGCCGTTCGAGCATCTCTACCGGCACCACCGGCGGTACCGCATCACGGAGGGCTCCGAGGAGATCCAGCTGCGCAAGGTCGCCGGGTACCTCTTCGGCTTCGCCGGCCCGCACAGGCAGCGTCCACACGCGACCGGTGAGCGGTGATGGACGCGGAACGGCTCGGCGCCCGGCTCGGTGAGCTATGGGCGACCCCGGTCGAGATCGCGGGGCCGCGCCGGCTCAGCGGCGGCGCCAGCAAGCAGACGTGGGTGTTCGAGGCCCGGCCTCGCGGCGGCACGCCGGTGCGACTCGTGCTGCGCTGCGACCCGCCGGGCCGGGCCAGGCCGGGCGAGCTGGCGCTGGAGGCCGCGGTGCTGCGGGCCGCCGCCGCGGCCGGGGTGCCGGTGCCCGCGCTCGTCGACCACTGCCCGGACGGGGGTGTGCTGGGCGTACCCTACGTGCTCACGGAGTTCCTCGACGGCGAGACCATCCCCAGGCGCCTGCTGCGCGAACCCCGGTACGCGGCGGCGAGGGCGGGGCTGGCGAAGGAACTGGGACACGTGCTGGCGCGGCTGCACCGCGTGCCCGTGGCCGACGTGCCCGGGCTGCCCGCCTTCGACCCGCTGGAGTGGCTCGCCGCGCGCTACGACGAGACCGGCGAACCGCTGCCCGCCGTCGAGATCGCGCTGCGCTGGCTGCGCGAGAACCGGCCCGCCTCCTCGGGTGCTGCCCTGGTGCACGGGGACTTCCGCAACGGCAACCTCATCGTCGGCGAGGACGGGCTACGGGCCGTGCTCGACTGGGAACTGGTGCACCGCGGCGACCCGCTCGAGGACCTCGGCTGGCTCTGCGTCAAGGCGTGGCGCTTCGGCACCGCGCCGCCGGTGGGCGGATTCGGGGAACGGGAGGAGCTGTTCGACGGCTACGCCGAGATCGCGGGGCGGCGCCCCGATCCGGAGGCCGTGCGCTGGTGGGAGGTCTACGGCACCGCGAAGTGGGCCGTGCTCTGCCGCGTCCAGGCCGAACGGCACCTGAGCGGGCAGACCCGCTCGGTGGAGCTCGCGGCCGTGGGCAGGCGGGTGTGCGAGCAGGAGCACGACCTGCTGCTCGCGCTCGGCGCCGGTCCCGGCGAGGTCCCCGGAGAGGTCGCGGGCCCGGCATCCGATCTGCACGGCAGGCCCACGGCCGGGGAACTGGTCACCGCGGTCGCCGAGTTCCTGCGCTCGGAGGTGGTTCCCGGCACCGAGGGCAGGCTGAGCTTCCACTCCAGGGTCGCCGCCAACGTGCTCGGCATCGTGTCGCGTCAGCTGCGCCTCGGCGACGAGCAGGAGCGGCGGCACGCCCAGCGCCTCGCCGCGCTCGGCGTGGGCAGCACGGGGGAGCTCGCGGCCGCGCTGCGGGACGGGACGCTCGACCCCGCGGATCCCGCGGTGCTGGCCGCCGTCCGCGCCGACGTCACCGACCGGCTCGCCGTCGCCGATCCGCGCTACTTCGGTCACCCGGCGTAACCCGGCCGGGGCGATCGCACGTTTGGCCCGGATCTCCGCGGCAAACCTCCTGTCAGAGGCAAGGAGGCTGCGATGCCTGGACGTGAGGAAGTCCCGAGTACGGTCCGCCGCTCTCCGGACAAGGCGGAGCGAACCTGGGTCAAGGCACACGACTCCGCCGTGGAGAGCTACGGCGAGGGCAGGCGCGCGCACCAGACCGCGTACGCCGCGCTCAAGCACTCCTACGAGAAGGTCGGCGACCGCTGGGAGCCCAAGCAGCACCAGGGCCCTTCCGACGCGCAGGCCGAGGGCGGCGCGGGGCAGGACCCGAAGCCGACCGCCGGGGGAGTGGACACCTCCGCCAGCAAGGAGCACCTGTACCGCCGGGCCAGGGAACTCGGCATCAGCGGCCGCTCCAGGATGAGCAAACCGGAGCTCGTGCGCGCCCTCGAGAAGGCCAGCGAGCGCGAGACCGCGAAGGCCCGCGACAAGGGCAGGTGACCGCCGCAGGCCGCGGGCGCGCCGGGCAGCCGGCGCGCCCGCGTTCCATGCTCACCTATCTGCCCCCAAGGCCACCTTTGTTGCGTTGAACGCAACAAAGGTGGCCTTGGGGGCCTTTCGCGGGGCCGATTCGGGCGGGCGCCTCAGCGGGCTTCGAGTTCGCGGAGGGCACGGCGGACGGGGATGAGCATGCCCACCAGGCCCATCGCCGGGCCGATCGGGGAGTCCGACGTCAGGTGCTCGTCCAGTTCGTCCAGCCGCTCCCTGCAGTCCTCCAGCGACTTCGTCAGGTCCTCCTCGGACGCCCCGGGGTCGCCGCGCAGCCGGACGGTCCGGGCGAGCGCGTCGAGCAGCCCGGCGAAGCGGTGCCGCTCGTCCTCGCCGGGACGACGGCTCGGCAGTTCCTCGTCCGCCATCGCCCGCAGCGCGTCGGCCAGCTGGCGGATGTAGGGCGCGAGGGAACGCAGCGTCGCCAACGGGAACCGGTACTGGTCGTCCGGCACCTTGACGCGCGAGGTGTGGGTGCGGATGTTGAGCCTGCGGCTCTCCTGCCCCCACTGCACGGCCTGCTCCGCCTGCACGACGAACCGTTCCACGTGCTCCGCCTCGCTGACCCAGTCCCGCGCGTGGTCGGCGACCTCGTCGCGGCGCAGCCCGTCGGCGATCCCGCCGAGCAGCTCAGCCAGCCGGTCGCCGAGCCGTTCAACGGCCTCCCGCGCGCCGCTCGCGTAGACCGGCGGGAACAGCACCGCGTTGACGAACGTGCCCACCGCCACGCCGAGCGCGCTCTCCAGCAACCGGTCCAGCAGCAGTACCGGGCTCGCCGACGTGCCGAACGTGATGATCACCAGCGCGGTGATGCCCACCCACGGACCCGCGGAGCCGAGCCGGTGCCACTGCCCGATGAGCAGCCCGGCGAGCGTGGCGACGCCGATGCTCGCGATGGTGGACGGGATCAGCAGGTTCGTCACCCCGGCGACCACGACCGCCCCCACGATCGCCGCGAGCTGCTGGGCCGCGTAGCGCACGGACCGGTAGACGGTCGCCTCGACGACGAACACCGCCGTGTACGGGGCGAGGAACGGTTGCGGCAGGGACAGCACCTCGGCCGCGACGACCCACGAGACCACCGCCGCGATCGCGGCCTTGACGCTCTGCACGAACGCCCCGCGCTCGGGGCCGTTGTATCGCGCGGCCCGGGTCAGCCAGGCCGCCGGCGCGCTCAGGGACTGCCGGATGCGCACCCGACACTGCTACCCGGGCACGCCGACGGCAAACCCGGACCGGCTCAGGTGCGCTTCGCCCTGCTCGGCGCCACCCTCGGCGGCTCCCCTGGCTGCTTCGGGTACACCGGGGGCCACGGCGCGTCCATCAGGCCCGACGCCAGGTCGCGGCGCGACCACTCCAGCAGCGGCTCCAGCGACTGCGGCCGCTCGCTCATGCCTGCCCACGGGTCGCCGCGCTCGGCGACGCGAGCTGGCACGGTCGCGATCGTCAGCTCGGCCGGGTCGATGTCCGCCAGCTCGTCCCAGCCGATCGGCGTGGACACCTGTGCGCCCGCCCTCGGCCGCACACACCACGCCCCGAACACCGTCTTGTGCGGGGCGTTCTGGTTGAAGTCGACGAACACGCGGGCGCCGCGCTCCTCCTTCCACCACTGCGCGGTGACGAGGGCCGGGTGACGCCGTTCCAGCTCGCGCGCGAGCGCGACCGCGGCGGCCCGCACCTCGTAGCTGTCCCAGCGCGGTTCCAGCGCCACGTAGAGGTGCAGCCCGCGCGAGCCCGTGGTCTTCAGGTGCGGCTCGATGCCGAGCGTGCCGAGCAGTTCCCTCGTCAGCACCGCGGCCTCGCGCACCTGGTCGAACGTCACGCCGGGGGAGGGGTCCAGGTCGATGCGCAGCTCGTCGGTCACCTCGGGCCGGTCGGCGTGGTAGGGCCAGACGTGGAACCCGAGGCAGCCCAGGTTCACCGCCCACAGGACGTGCGCGAGGTCGGCCGCCACCAGCGCGTCGCTCGTGGTGCCGTTCGGGGTGGACACCACGGTGGTGCGCAGCCAGTCCGGCACTGACTTCGGCACCCGTTTCTGGAACCACGACTTGCCGCCCGCTCCCTGCGGGTAGCGCTCCATCAGCAGCGGCCTGCCGCCGAGCGTGGCCAGCAGCGGGCCCGCCACCGCCTGGTAGTAGCGCACCAGGTCCAGTTTCGTCTCGCCACGCTCGGCGAAGAACACCTTGTCCGGACTGGACACCGTCACCTCAGTGCCGTCGACGTCGAGCGTCACCGCCTCGCTCACCGGCCCGCCACCTCCTCGAACAGGGTCGCCAGCTCCGCGGGCGGCACCTCCTCCAGCTGGGCGTAGGTGCACGACTCCGGTGTGCGGTCCGGCCGGAACCGCACGAGCCTGCCGCCGTGGCGGAAGCGGCCCGCCTGCAGATGCTCGTAGCGCACCTCGGCGACCAGTTCGGTGCGCAGCGGCTCCCACGACAGGTCCTTGCCCGCGCTCCACCGGCTCAGCCCGCCCGGCATGCGCCCACCCGCCTCGGCGTGCGCGGCCGCCCACTCGCGCCAGGGGTGGTCGGCGAGCGCGTTCTCGCGCAGGGGCTCCAGCTCGGTGACGAGCTCCGTGCGCCGCGCCACGGAGAACCCGCTCGCGACGCCCACGTGGTGCAGCGTGCCCTCGTCGTCGAAAAGGCCGAGCAGCAGCGAGCCCACGCCCTTGCCGTCCTTGTGCCAGCGGAAGCCCGCCACCACGCAGTCGGCCGTGCGCTCGTGCTTGACCTTCCACATCACGCGGCGGTCCTGTTCGTAGGCCACGTCGGTCGACTTGACCATCACGCCGTCGAAACCCGCGCCCTCGAAGCGGGTGAACCAGTCCCTCGCCACGTCCGGGTCGGCGGTCAGCGGCGTGAGGTGCACGCGGCCCTGCGCGGTGTCGAGGATGTCCTCCAGCAGCCGCCGCCGCTCGGCGAACGGCTCGCCCGTGAGGTCCCGGTCACCGAGCGCGAGCAGGTCGAACGCCACGAAGCTCGCCGGGGTCTCCCCTGCGAGCTTGCGCACCCGCGACGCCGCGGGGTGCAGGCGCAGCTGCAGCGCGTCGAAGTCCAGCCCCGCCTCGGTGACGATCACGATCTCGCCGTCCACGACGCAGCGGGGCGGCAGCGCCTCGGCGAGTAGCCCGGCCAGCTCGGGGAAGTACCGGGTCAGCGGCCGGTCGTTGCGCGAGCCCAGCTCCACCTCGGCGCCGTCGCGGAACACGATGCAGCGGAAACCGTCCCACTTCGGCTCGTAGACCAGCCCCGGCCCGGTCGGCAGCTCGCGCACGAGTGTCGCGAGCATCGGCTTGACGGGCGGCCGCACGGGAAGATCCACGCCCCGATCCTATGACCTGCGGCGACCCCGGGCACGCGCTTTCGAGGGTAGCCAACTGCAGTGAAGGCCACCTTCCCTGCGTTCAACGCAGTGAAGGTGGCCTTCACTGCAGTCAGGCCGGGCAGGGGTCAGCTGGCCCAGGCGAGCAGGGGCTCGTGGTGCTCGGGGTCGCGCAGGCGCGCGAGCGCGCGCTCCTCCAGCGTGCGCACGCGCTTGCGGGTCAGCCCCAGCCTGCGTGCGATGTCGGGCACCGTGTGCTGGTTGCCGTCGGTGAGGCCGTACCGCAGCGACACCACCGTGGCCTCGGCCGGCTCCAGCGTGTCGAGCGCGGCGTTGAGGTCGGCGACCATCAGCTCGTGCTCCAGCGCGTCGCCCACCTCGGGCACGGAGCCCGCGGTCACCAGGTCGCCGAGGTGCAGCTCGCCGTCCTCGTCGAGCGGCACGTCCAGGCTGACCGTCGACTGCCCGGCCTGGCGCAGGGCGACCACCTTCTCCACCGGCATCCCGGCGGCCTCGGCAAGCTCCTCCACCGTCGGGCTCCCCTGCCCGCTCCCCTCCAGCGAGCGCGCCAGCCGGTCGAGCTTGGCGACCTGCTCGGCGGTGTGCATGGGCAGCCGGATCGTGTTGCTGTGGAAGGCGTTGCCCTTCTGGATCGCCTGCCGGATCCACCACATCGCGTAGGTGGAGAACTTGAACCCCTTGGCGTAGTCGAACTTCTCCACCGCGTGCAGCAGGCCCAGGTTGCCCTCCTGCACGGCGTCGAGCAGCGGCAGGTTGGTGTTGCGGCTCTTGCGCGCGGCGGTCACCACCAGGCGCAGGTTCGCGCGGATCATGTGGTCCTTGGCGAGCTCCCCGTCGTGCGCGACGGCCGCGAGGTCACGCCGGTCGGCGGGCAGGGCACGGCGGCCGGCGTCGGCCTGCCGGATCAGCTCGGCGGCGTACACGCCTGCCTCGATGCGCTTGGCGAGCTCGACCTCCTCGGTCGCCGTCAACAGCGGCGTGGCACCGATCTCGTCGAGGTAGACTCGGACCAGGTCGGTGTCGTCGCGGGTGCTGCGGCGGCGCGTCGTAGTGGCGTTGGCCAATCGTTGTCACCTCTCTCCGCTGCTGACAACGCTTTTCAGGCCGCGGGAATTCCATGTCAGCCGACGCCGCGAAACGTCGTGCGGTAAGCAGTCGGTGACACTCCGAGAGCGGCGTGCAGGTGCTGGCGTAGCGAGGCCGCGGTGCCGAACCCGGAATCCTCCGCGACGCGGTCGACGGGCAGGTCCGTCTCCTCCAATAGCTGCCGCGCGCGCGAGATCCGCTGTTGCGTCAGCCACTGTCCCGGCGAGAGGCCCACCTCCTCGCGGAAGCGGCGGGTGAACGTCCGCACGCTCAGCGACTCCTGTTCGGCGAGCTCCCGCAGCGTCAGCGGACGGTGCAGCCGCTGCAGCGCCCATGCCCTCGCCGCGCCGGTGGAGGAGACGTGCGGTTCGGCGACGGGCCTCGGCACGTACTGAGCCTGCCCGCCGTCGCGGTGCGGCGGCACGACCGTGCGCCGGGCCACGTCGTTGGCGACGGCGGCGCCGTGGTCGCGGCGGATCAGGTGCAGGCACAGGTCGATGCCGGACGCTTCGCCCGCCGACGTCAGGATGTCGCCGGAGTCGGTGTAGAGCACGTCCGGGTTCAGCTCCACGCGCGGGTACAGGCGGCGGAACTGCTCGGCCGACTGCCAGTGCGTGGTGGCCGTGCGCCCGTCGAGAAGGCCGGCCGCGGCCAGCACGAACGCGCCCGTGCAGATCGACGCGATCCGGGTGCCCGGCCGGATGCGGGCGAGCGCCGCAGCCAGCGCGTCTCCGAGCCTGCCCTCGGTCTCCGTCTCGTCCGGCTCGTGGGTCGCGGGCAGTACCACGGTGCCCGCCCCGTCCAGCACCTCCGGCCCGTGCGCGACGTGGATGGGGAAGTCGGCGTCGGTGCGCACCAGCCCGGCTTCGAGCGCGCACGTGACCACCTCGTAGAGCGGTTCGCCGCGGGCCGAGCGCGCGGCCCCGAACAGCTGGTGCACCAGGCCCAGCTCCAGCGGCATCACGCCGTGCCGGACCAGCACGGCGACGCGGTGACGCGTCATGGCCCGATTCTTGCACATGTTGGCCATCGGGCCACTCGTCGCGACCGTCCCACCCGCCGACCATCGAGGACATGAACGTTTTGTGGGTTGTGGCTCATCCGGACCAGCGCTCGCTGACCGTCGCGCTCAAGGACGAGGGCGTGCGCGGGCTCACCGGCCTCGGCCACGAGGTATCCGTCTCCGACCTCTACGCCATGAAATGGGACCCGGTGGTGGGCGCGGGCGACTTCGGCGACGACACCGGCGAGCGGCTGCTCGTCGGGGAGGCCGCCCAGCGCGCCTACACCGGCGGGACGCTCAGCGCCGACATCGCCGCCGAGCAGGAGAAGCTGCGCTGGGCCGACGCGCTCGTCGTGCAGTTCCCCCTGTGGTGGATGGGCATGCCCGCCATCCTCAAGGGCTGGTTCGACCGGGTCTTCCTCAACGGCTTCGCCTTCGGCGTGAAGGACCCCGTGACCGGCCGGACCCTGCGCTACGGCGACGGCGGGCTGCGCGGCAAGCGGGCGCTGCTGGTCACCACGATCGGTGCGCGGGAGGCGTCGTTCGGCCCGCGCGGCATCCACGGCGAGCTGAACGACGTGCTGTTTCCCATCCAGCACGGCATCTTCTGGTACACGGGCATGGAGGTGCTGCCTCCGCTCGCCGTGTACGGCGCCGACCGCGCCACGCCCGCCGACTTCGCCGTCGCCGCCGAGCGCCTGCGGGCCAGGCTCGCCGGGCTGCCCACCGCAGAGCCGGTGCCGTTCCGCTATCAGGACGGCGGGGACTACGACGACGACCTCGTGCTGCGGCCGAGGTTCGCGCCCGGCCGGGGCGGCATCGGCGTTCACTACGCCTGAACCCCCGCCCGCCCGCGGTGAAGGTGGCCTTCACTGCGGGCGGGAACGCTGCGGACCGGGTCGGTAGGCTGGGGCGCATGGCTCGGCCGAACGACGAGGTCGAAGACCTGTTCCAGGAGTACGCCGACCTCCTCTCCATCACCGGCGGCGACGCGTTCAAGGTGCGTTCGTACGAGAAGGCCGCGCGCGCGATCGGCGGGCACCACGAGGACGTGTCGACGCTCGACGTGAAGGCGCTGCGGGCCATCCCCGGGGTCGGCAGGTCCATCGCCGACAAGGTCGCCGAGTACTTCGCCACCGGCAGCGTGCGCGCCGTCGAGGAGGTGAGGGCGAAGATCCCCGACGGCGTGCGCAGGCTCGTCGCCATCCCCACGCTCGGCCCGAAGAAGGCCGCCGCGCTCTACCACGACCTCGGGATCGCCTCGGTCGACGAGCTCGTCGCCGCGATCCACGCCGAGCGGCTGCGCGGGCTCAAGGGGTTCGGGCCGCGCACCGAGGAGAACATCCTGCGCGGCGTGGAGCTGCTGCGGCAGTCGGGCGGCCGGGTGCTGCTCGACGCCGCGCTCGCGGTCGCCGACGAGATCGTCGCCGTGCTCTCGGCCGTGCCGGGCTGCGAGCGGTGCGAGCACGCCGGGTCGCTGCGCCGGTTCCGGGAGACCATCGGCGACGTCGACATCCTCGCCGCCGCCGCCGACTCGGCGCCCCTGATGCGCGCGTTCCGGGAGCTGCCGCTGGTGGCCGAGGTGATCGTGGCGGGGGAGAAGAAGACCTCCATCCGCACCGCCGAGGGCCTGCAGGTCGACCTGCGCGTGGTGCCGCCGGGCGCCTGGGGCGCGGCACTGCAGTACTTCACCGGTTCGCAGGCGCACAACGTGCGCACCCGCGTGCTGGCTGTGCACGCCGGGCTCAAGCTCTCCGAGTACGGCCTCTTCGACGCCGCCTCCGGCGAGCTGATCGTGTCGGAGACCGAGGACGAGGTCTACGACCGGCTCGGCCTGCCGTGGATCCCGCCCACGCTGCGCGAGGACCGGGGCGAGATCGAGGCCGCCCAGCGCGGCGAGCTGCCGGAGCTGGTGACCGAGGCGCACCTGCTCGGCGACCTGCACACCCACACCGACCTCACCGACGGCGTCGCCTCGCTGGAGGACATGGTGCGGGCGGCAGCCGCGCGCGGCTACGCCTACTACGCGATCACCGACCACGCGCCGGACATGGCCATGCAGCGCATGTCGGACGAGAAGATCCTCGCCCAGCGCGAGCGGGTGCGGGAGCTCGACGGCACGGTCGCGGGGATGCGCCTGCTGCACGGCACCGAGCTGAACATCGGTCCCGACGGCGAGGTGGACTGGCCGGAGTCGTTCCTGCGCGGCTTCGACGTCTGCGTGGCCTCGATCCACTCCCACTTCACGCAGGACCGCGCGACGGTCACGCGGCGGCTGGTGCGGGCGGCCGAGAACCCGTGCGTGCACGTCATCGGCCACCCCACCACGCGCCTCATCGGCAGGCGCGGGCCCGTCGACGTCGACCTCGCCGAGGTGTTCCGGGCGTGCGCCCGCACCGGCACCGCGCTGGAGATCAACTCGGCGCCCGACCGGCTCGACCTGCGGGACGAGGACATCCTCCTCGCCAAGCGGTTCGGGGTGCGGTTCGCGATCAACAGCGACGCTCACGCGGTGCACCACCTCGGGTTCGTGCGCTACGGCGCCGGCACCGCGCAGCGCGGCTGGCTGACGAGGGACGACGTGATCAACACCTGGCCGCTGGAGCGGCTCCGGGCGTTCCTCGGCTCAGCGCAGGCGCAGCAGTAGCTCCTCCAGGGTGCGTTTCTCGGCCGCGTCGAGGTCCGCGAGCAGCTCGTCGTCCACGCCGCGGGCGAGCTTCCGTGTCTCCGCGAGCGTCCGGGCGCCCTCGTCGGTGACCACGACGAGGCGGGTGCGCCGGTCCTCCGGGTGCGGGTCGCGCCGCACGAGTCCCTCCCGCTGCAGGTCGTCGACGAGCGCGACCACCGCGCTCGGGTCGACCCCGAGCACCAACCCCAGCTCGCGCTGGGAGAGGCCGCCGTGCTCGGCCGAGGCCGACAGCACCGTGTAGTGCCTGCTCCGCAGGCCATACGGCTCCAACGCGCGGTTGAGGTTGCGGATCGCCCGGCCGCCCGCGCGCGCGAGCAGGTAGCCGACCCGGCCCGACGGGACGGGCGGAGGTTCCTGCGTCATCTCCTGCTCCCGATCAGTTGACAAAGACAACCGTTGACAACTGTAACGGTTGATGAGTACATCTTTATATCAGGAAACCTGACATCAAGGAGGCGTCAACGATGGACCTGACCGGGAAGGTCGCGATCGTGACCGGCAGTGGTCGCGGGCTCGGTCTCGCCTACGCCAAGGAGCTCGCCACGTCGGGCGCGCGCGTCGTGGTCAACGACGTGGACGCGGCGACCGCCGAGGCCGCCGTCAAGGAGATCACCGAGGCGGGCGGCACGGCCGTGGCCGAGGTCGCCGCCGTCGGCGGCACCGAGGCCGCCGAGGCGCTGGTGTCGCGCGCGGTCTCGGAGTTCGGCAGGCTGGACGTCCTCGTCACGAACGCGGGCGTGCTGCGGGACAAGGTGCTCTGGAAGATGTCGGACGACGACTTCGACACGGTGATCGACGTCCACCTGCGCGGCACCTTCACGTGCGCGCGGGCGGCCGTGCGGCGCATGCGCGAGCAGGGCGAGGGCGGGCGGCTGGTGCTCGTCGGCTCGCCCGCGGGCCAGCGCGGCAACTTCGGCCAGACCAACTACTCCGCCGCCAAGGCCGGCATCGCCGCGTTCGCCAGGACGTGGTCGATGGAACTCGCGCGCGCCGGGATCACCGTCAACGCGGTCATCCCCGTCGCCGCCACCGCCATGACCGAGACGATCCCCGCGCTCAAGGGCTACGTCGACGCGATGCGCGCCGGGGAGCCGATGCCGCGCTTCGCCCGGCAGGCGCTCGCCTTCGGCAGCCCTGAGGACGCCGCGGGGCTCGTCGCGTTCCTCGCCTCCGACGCGGCGAAGGACGTCACCGGCCAGTGCATCGGTATCGGCGGCGACCGGCTCTCGTTGTGGTCACATCCGCAGCAGGTGACCTCGGCCTACGCCGAGGGCGGCTGGAGCGCCGACGCGATCGCGCTGGCGTGGCCCACCACGGTCGGCGCCGAACCGCAGAGCGTCGGCGAGAAACTGCCCGAACCGCCCCAGGAGTGAGCAGGGTGAGCAGCATGGACCACACGAAACTCGACGCGATCGACGTCCACGTGCACGTGGAGACCGACGTGCACGGGCACCTCTCCCTGCCGGACGACTTCCTGGAGGCCTCGGCCAAGTACTTCTCGGCCGACCACCGGGCGCCGACCCTGCCGGAGATCGCCGCGCACTACCGCGAACGCAACCTCGGCGCCGTCGTCTTCACCGTCGACATCGAGGCCGCAACCGGCCACCCGCCGCTGTCGAACGAGGAGATCGCCCGTGCCGCGGCCGAGCACGCGGACGTGCTCATCCCGTTCGCGAGCGTCGACCCGGCGAAGGGCGCGGCGGGCGCGCGGCGGTTCCGCGAGCTGGTGACCGGGCACGGGATGCGCGGCATCAAGTTCCACCCCAGCCTCCAGGACTTCGCGCCCAACGACGGCAGCGCCCACCCGCTGCTGGAGGTGGCGCAGGAGCTCGGTGTGCCCGCGTTGTTCCATACAGGACAGACGGGCATCGGCGCCGGGATGCGCGGCGGGGGAGGGGTGAAGCTCGGGCTGTCGAACCCGATGCTGCTCGACGAGGTGGCCGTGGAGTTCCCCGACCTGACGATCATCATGGCCCACCCCTCGTTCCCGTGGCAGGACGAGGCGCTGGCCGTCGCCACGCACAAGCCGAATGTCTACATCGACCTGTCCGGCTGGTCGCCGAAGTACTTCCCGCCGCAGCTCGTCCGCTACGCCAACAGCCTGCTGCAGGACAAGGTGCTCTTCGGCTCCGACTACCCGCTCATCACGCCGGACCGGTGGCTGGCCGATTTCGGCAAGCTCGACATCAAGCCGCACGTGCGGCCCAAGATTCTCAAGGACAACGCCGTGCGCGCGCTCGGCCTGGAGGAGGCACCATGACCGCGAAGACTCTGCGGGTCACGTTCGACGAGGTCGCCAAGCTGGCGGGCACCGAGCTGGGCGTCAGCGACTGGATCGAGGTCGGCCAGGATCGGATCGACACGTTCGCCGACGCGACCGGCGACCACCAGTGGATCCACGTCGATCAGGAGAAGGCCAAGGACGGTCCGTTCGGCGGCACGATCGCGCACGGGTACCTCACTCTCTCCCTGATCATTCCACTGTGGACAGATCTGCTCGAGGTGGAGGGCGTGACCACGAAGGTCAACTACGGGCTCAACAAGGTCCGCTTCCCCTCGCCCGTGCGCGCGGGCTCGCGCGTGCGGCTCGCCGCGAAGCTCGCCGAGGTCGAGGAGGTGGCCGGCAACGGCCTGCAGCTGACCGTCGACGTCGTGGTGGAGATCGAGAACGGCGACAAGCCCGCGTGCGTGGCCCAGCCGGTGTTCCGCTTCTACGCCTGATCACCCCGCGAGTCGTGCGTCCCCGACCGCGAGTCGTGCGTTCCCGACCGCGAGTCGTGCGTTCCCGACCGCGAGTCGTGCGTTCCCGACAACCCCGGCTCGACGAGGAGTCACCTTGATCTACCGCAGTCCCCTTCCCGATGTGGAGATCCCCGGCGGCACGCTCACCGAGCTGGTGCTCGGCACGGCGGCGCGCCACGGCGGCAAGCCCGCTCTCGTCGACGGCGTGACGGGGGAGACGCTCACCTACGCCGAGCTGGCCGAGGGCGCCTCGGCGGGCGCGGGCGGGCTCGCCGCCCTCGGCGTGGGCCCCGGCGACGTGGTCGGCCTGCTCAGCCACAACCAGCCGCGCTACGCGCTCGCGGTGCACGCCGCGCTCGGCGCGGGCGCGGCGGTGACGCCGATGAACCCGGTGCTCACGGCAGGCGAGATCGGCAAGCAGCTGCGCGCCTCGCGCGCGAAGGTGCTCGTGACGGCGGAGGCCGTCGCGGACAAGGCCGCCGACGTCGCCCGAGAGCACGGCATCGAGCACGTCTACGTCCTCGGCGAGCACGACCGGGCCCGCCCCTTCGCGGAGCTGCTCGCCGCGGGCCACCCCGCACCGCGACCAGACCTCGATCCGGCGACGGCCGTGGCCGTGCTGCCGTTCTCCAGCGGCACCACCGGCGCGGCCAAGGGCGTGCGCCTGACCCACCGCAACCTGGTCGCGAACCTGGTGCAGACGCGGGCGGGCTGGCGGGTCGGGCCGGACGACGTACAGGCCGCCGTGCTGCCGTTCTTCCACATCTACGGCTTCACGATCATCCTGCACTCCGGGCTGCTCGGTGGCGCGACCGTGCTGACCCTGCCCCGGTTCGAGCCCGGCGCCTACCTGGCCGCGCTCGCCGAGCACCACGTCACCCGCGCCTACTTCGCGCCGCCGATGGTGCTGGCGCTGGCGAACGCGCCGGACGTGGAGCGCTACGACCTCTCCGCGCTGCGGTACGCGTTCTGCGGCGCCGCCCCGCTCGACGTGGAGGTCACCGAGCGCGCCGAGCGACGCCTCGGCTGCCGCATCCGCCAGGGCTACGGCATGACCGAGGCGAGCCCCGGCACCCACCAGGTGTACGACGACGCCTTCGCCACCACCCCGGCGGGCAGCGTCGGCAGGCTGTCGCCGAACACCGAGGCCCGGCTCGTGCACCCGGGCACCGACACCGACGTCGCACCCGGCGAGGACGGCGAGCTGCTGGTGCGGGGACCGCAGGTGATGCTCGGCTATCTCGACAACCCCGGGGCCACCGCGAGCACGATCACCGGCGGCTGGCTGCACACCGGCGACATCGCCCGGGTCGACGACCACGGCGTGTTCTGGATCGTCGACCGCCTCAAGGAGCTCATCAAGTACAAGGGCTACCAGGTGGCGCCGGCGGAACTGGAAGCCGTGCTGCTGAGCCATCCCGGCGTGCTCGACGCCGCTGTGATCGGCGTGCCGCACGCGGAGGGCGGCGAGGCGCCGAAGGCGTTCGTCGTGCCACGCCCCGGCGTGGAGGCCGGTGACGTGCTCGCGTGGGTCGCCGAGCGGGTCGCCCCGTACAAGAAGGTGCGCGCGCTCGAGTTCGTCGACAGCATCCCGAAGTCGCCGACGGGCAAGATCCTGCGCCGTGTGCTCAAGGAGCGCGGCTGAGGCTTCTCACCAGCGGATCGCGTGGATCTCCGGCCACCTCTGCACGACCGTCTCGTCGCCGGTGACCTCCAGTTCCCGCAGCGGCGCGCGGTTCCACAGCGAGAGGTACAGGCGTTCCGCAGGGCCGCGCACCGTGGTGTCGGCGTCGTCCCCGGACTCGTCGCGGGTCACCCCCGCGCGTTCGGTGCTGATGCGCACGGTCCAGTGGTCGCCGGTGTCGGTGGCGTGGACGTGCAGCGTGCGCGGCGGGTCGAGGCGCAGCCGCCGCGAGCGCGGGCCGAAGCAGGCGAGCAGCTCGTCGACGCCGTCCGCGGCCAGGCCCGCGTCCACCGGCGTGAGCGCGCCCGCCGCCGACTCCACGTCCACGCGGTGGACGGTCGTCTCGTGGGCCTGGCGGCGGGCCCAGTGCGCCAGCGGCGAGGCGGCCTTGAGGAAGGTCCAGCACTCCAGGTCCACCGGCGCCGCGCGCAACGCGGCGACGAGCGCGGCGTGCCCCTTCCGGAACCACGCCACCAGCTCCGCGTCGCCGGGCAGCTCGGCCACGATGTCCTCGGCGTTGGCGAGCGGGAGCGGCTCGGTGCGGCCGTTCGCGACGAACGTCGCCGCCCAGCGGTGCACGCCACCGGTGTGCCGCAGGACGTCCCGCACGCGCCAGCCGGGGCAGGGCGGCACCTCGGCGTCGAGGCCCGTGCGTTCCGCCGCGCCCGCCAGCCGGGTGCCCGCGTCGTCGAGCGCGCTGATCCACGAGGTCACGTCCATGATCGGCAGTATCCCACCGGGCACCGGCATTCCCGCCTCAGCCGACGGAGGTCACCGTGCTCTCGCGGTGCTCCTGCGGGCTGACGCCGCGGACCCGCTTGAACGCCGTGCTGAGCGCGAAGGCGCTGCCATAGCCCACGCGACGGGCCACCGCGTCGACGGTCGTGTCCGGCTCGCGCAGCAGGTCGGCGGCCAGCGCAAGCCGCCAGCCCGTCAGGTACGCCATGGGCGACTCGCCCACGAGCTCGGTGAAGCGCCGCGCGAGCACCGCCCGCGACACGCCCGTCTTCGCCGCGAGCGTGGCGACCGTCCACGGCAGCGCGGGGTTGTCGTGCAGCAACCGCAGCGCGTGGCCCACCACCGGGTCGCTGTGCGCGTGGTACCAGGAACTTCCCGCCGCGTCCGCGCGGGCGAGATGGGTCCGCAGCGCCGCGATCACGAGCAGGTCCAGCAGCCGGTCGAGCACCACGGTCTGCCCCGGTTCCTCCCTGCCGATCTCGGCCGCCAGCAGCGGGACCAGCGGCGACTCCCACTCCGCGTACGGCAGCACCAGCCGCTGCGGCAGCGCGGCGAGCAGCCGCCTGCTGATCGCCCCCGGCAGCTCGTAGGCGCCGACGAGCAGCGTCGTGTCACCCCCGGTGCCCCAGGTGCGCACGCCGAGCCGCAGCAGCTCGCACAGCTCCTCGCCGTCCGGTGTGGTGCAGCGCTGCCCAGGATGGACGATCACCGTCGGCTCGGTGGCCGGGTCGTCGGCGACCGTGTACGGCTCGGGCCCGCGCACCAGGGCGATGTCGTTCTCGCGGAGCCGCACGGGCTCGCCCTCGCCGGGCACGAGCCACGCCTCGCCCGTCGCCACCGCGACGAGGGTGAGCGGTGCCCGGTCCCGCACGTGGATCGACCACGGCGGGTCGAGCAGCGCCCTCAGCACGAAGGCGCCGTGCGCCCTCGGCCCGTCGAGCAGGCGGCCCAGCGCGTCCATGCCCTCAGACTAGAGGCGGAGAACCTCTCCGGAACACGTCGCACCGATCACGCGTTGATTCCGGCAGACTCGGGGAAGGGGCCGGCACATGGTGAGGATCGGAGCGGTGGTGGCCGCGGGACTGGGCACGCTCGTCACGGCGGGGACGGCGTTCGCGGCGCGAGGGGTGCTGCCCGCGCTCGGCGGCCGTCCGGTGCCGGAGTCGCTGCTGGACTCGCCGCAGTACCGCGACGGCGCTTTCCGCAACACCGCCCCGCCGCGCTGGCTGCCGCCCGGCAGCGGCAAGGCCGCACTGCGCGAGTTCCTCTTCGGCGGGCAGCGGCGGCACCCGGCCGGCACCGTCCCGCTCCTGGCCGCGGACGGCACCACGCCCCCGGACGGGCTGCACCTCACCTGGTTCGGCCACGCCTCGACGCTCGTCGAGCTCGACGGCGTGCGGGTGCTGCTCGACCCGGTGTGGAGCGACCGCGCGTCGCCGTCGCGGCTGCTCGGCCCGCGCCGGCTGCACCCGGTGCCGCGCCGGCTGGAGGAACTGCCGCGGCTCGACGCGATCGTGATCTCCCACGACCATTACGACCACCTCGACATGCCCACGGTCCGCAGGCTCACGGCCCTGCAGGACGCGCCGTTCGTCGTCCCGCTCGGCGTCGGGGCGCACCTGCGGCGCTGGCGGGTGCCCGAGTCGCGCATCGTGGAGCTCGACTGGGGCGGGCGGACCGAGGTGGCGGGCGTGCGCCTGACCGCGACGCCGGCCCAGCACTTCTCCGGGCGGGGCTTCAAGCGCAACAACACGCTGTGGGCGTCGTGGGTGATCGCCGGGCCCCGCCACCGGGTGTTCTACAGCGGCGACACCGGGTACTTCCCCGGGTTCGCCGACATCGGGCGCGAGCACGGCCCGTTCGACGCCACGCTCATCCAGATCGGCGCCTACGCGCCCAGCTGGCCCGACATCCACATGCTGCCCGAGGAAGGCGTTGCCGCCCATGTGGACGTGCGCGGCGGCCTGCTCGTGCCGGTGCACTGGGGCACGTTCAACCTGGCCCCGCACGGCTGGACCGACCCGGTGGACCGGGCGTGGAAGGAGGCCGAGGCACGGGGAGTGACGATGGCGATCCCGCGTCCCGGCGAGCGGATCGACGTCGCCGCCGTGTCGACGGCGGAGGCGTGGTGGCAGACGCTCGCGTGACCACATCCTGATCACTCCGGGTGACCGGGCAGGATGGCGGCGCCGTCCCCCGAAAGGCTGATCGATGATGCGTCGTGCCGCGTGTGCGGTACTGGGCGTGGCGCTCGTGGCAGGTGCCTGCAGCTCCCCGCCCGCCGAACAGGAGCCCGTCCCCTCATCGCCGAAGGCGAGCGCGCCGCCGTCGACGAGCGCGCGGCCGGACTCGTTCAGCGTGGTCGCCACCGGCGACGTGCTCATCCACCCGCCGCTGACCGACCACGCCGCGGCGGAGGCGGGCGGGGGAACCGACGACTTCGACTACGGGCCGCTCCTCGAGGGCGTCCGCCCGCTCGTGTCCGGCGCCGACCTCGCGTTGTGCCACCTGGAGGTGCCGCTCTCCCCGGACGGCGGCCCGTACAGCGGCTACCCGCGGTTCAGCGCGCCGCCCGAGCTGGCTGACGACCTCGCCGACGTCGGCTACGACGGCTGCTCCACCGCCTCCAACCACGTCCTCGACCAGGGTGAGGAGGGTGTCACGCACACGCTCGACGCGCTCGACGAGGCCGGGCTGCGGCACACCGGCTCCGCCCGCACCGAGCGGGAGGCCGCGACCCCGCTCGTCTACGACGTCGGCGGCGTCAAGGTCGGCCACGTCTCGTTCACGTTCGGCTTCAACGGCTTCGAGCTGCCCGGCGGCAAGCCGTGGCTGTCGAACCCGCTCGACGCCGACGCCGTGATCGAGGCCGCCCGCGCCACGCGTGAGGCCGGTGCCGAGGTGGTGCTCGCGAGCCTGCACTGGGGCGAGGAGTACGTCCACGACCCGACACCGGAGCAGCAGGCGCTGGCCGGGCGACTGCTCACCGACGGCTCCGTCGACCTGATCCTCGGCCACCACGCCCACGTCGTGCAGCCCATCGAGCGCATCGGCGACAACTGGGTCGCCTACGGCCACGGCAACTCGGTGGCCCGGCACGAGGAGCCGAGGGGCGTGTCCGAGGAGGGCATCGCGTCGCGGTTCGAGTTCACGCGCGAGGGCGGCGGCTGGCGGGTCACCTCCGCGGAGTACGTGCCGACGCTCCTGGAGCTGGGCCCGCCGATCCGGCTCACCGACCTCACCGCCGCGGCGCCGGACGCGCGCCGCACCGAGGCACTGGAGCGCACCGACGGGATCGTGCTCAGCCGGGGCGGCGCCGAGGACGGGCTGACCCGCCCCGGGCACTGACCCGCTCCACCAGCAGCCCCAGCAGGTGCTCGACGGCGGGCGAGGCGCCGCCCGCGCGCGTGGTCGCGTGCACCTCCCGCGCCAGCCGCGTCGGCCTGGCCACCTCGAGGAACGTCACGCCCTGGGTCGGCGCCGCCGCCAGCTCCGGCACCAGCGCGACACCGAAGTCCGCGGCCACGAGCGTGCGCATCGTGTCGAAGTTGTCCGTGCGGAAGCCGACCTTCGGCTCGAACCCGGCCGCCCGGCACGTCAGCTCCACCACCGCCTGGAAGCCCGCGACCGGCCGCGGAGCGATCCACCGGGCACCCGCGTAGTCGCGCAACCGCACCGGGCTCTCGTCGCCGGGCCGCAGGCTCGGCGGCACGGCGAGCAGCAGCCGCTCGCTGCGCAACGGCGTCTGCCGCAGCCCGCGCAGGTCCGGTTTGGGCAACTGGGCGTACTGGTGTGTCACGGCGAGGTCCACCTCACCCGCGCGTACGGCAGGCACGGCCTCCTCGGGCTCCAGCTCCACGAACGTCAGCTCCACGCCGGGATGGTGCCGCTGGAACGCGCCGAGCGCCGGGACGGTGAACCCGGCCGCCGTGCCGAACGCCGCCACCCGCAGCCTGCCGCCGCGCAACCCGGCCACCGACAGCAGGGCCTGTTCCGCACTGTCCAGTTCGGACAGCACCCGGTCGGCGTGCTCCGCCAGCACCCGGCCCGCCTCGGTCAACCGCACGCTGCGGGCACCCCGTTCGAGCAGCCGCACACCGGTCTGCCGCTCCAGCGCGGCGAGCTGCTGCGACGCCGCCGCGGCCGTGCGGCCGTCCCGCTGCGCCGCACCGGCGATGGAGCCGGTTCTCGCGACGTCGCGCAGCAGCCGGAGTCTGCGGGGGTCGAGCACAACGAAAGCTTACGCTCAGCCGTAGAAGCCCGCCCTGGTAGCGACTCTGCCACCGGGCGCAGGCTGAGCGCATGGCACATCGTCAGGTACGTACCCCGGTCCCGCAGGACGTCGAGCGCGCGTGGGAGATCGTGCGCGCGACGCTGCCGCCGACCCCGCTCGTGAGCCCGCCCGAGGGGCCTGCGCTCAAGCTGGAGACCATGCAGCCGACGGGCTCGTTCAAGGTGCGCGGCGCGCTCACCGCGCTCGCCGGCGTCGGCGAGGACGACCACGTGGTCACCGCATCGGCGGGCAACCACGGGCTCGGCGTCGCGTTCGCCGCGACCCGGCTGGGCAGGCGTGCGACCGTCGTGGTGCCCGGCAACGCCTCACCCGCCAAGGTCGCCGCTCTGCGGGCCTTCGACGTCGAGCTCGTGCGCACCGGCACCTCCTACGCCGACGCGGAGGCGCACGCACTGGAGCTCGCCGCCCGCGGAGCCCGGTACGTGTCGCCCTACAACGACCCCGACGTGATCGCGGGCCAGGGCACGCTCGGCCACGAGCTGGCCGAGCAGACCTCCGGCCCGCTCACGGTCGTCTGCGCCGTCGGCGGCGGCGGGCTCGCCTCCGGCATCGGGCTGTGGGCGGCCACCCGCGACGACGTCCGGCTCGTCGGCGTCGAGTCCGCGGCCGCGCCCTCGATGGCGGCGGCCGTGCGCGCGGGGCACCAGGTGCCGGTCGAGGTCGGCCCCACCCTCGCCGACGGCATCGCCGCGAACCTCGAACCCGGCTCCGTGACGATCGACCTCGTCGCCAAGCACGTCGACGAGCTGCTCACCGTCACCGAAGCGGAACTGCACGCGGCACTGCGGCACCTCGCGAGCGCGTACGGCCTCGTCGCCGAGGGCGCGGGCGCCGCCGCACTGGCCGCGGTGCTGGCCGGGAAGGTCCGCACGGAGAGTCCCGTCGTGGTGGTGGTGTCGGGCCGCAACATCGCGCTTCCCGTACTCGGGGAGGTGCTAACCTCCAGCCACTCGTAGGGGGAAACGGGAGGAATCGGGTGTCGGGGACGTCTCAGGGGGAGGGCGCCCGGCTGCGGCTGCGCCCTCCGCGCAATCAGGTCGACCGCAGGGCCATCGCGTGGTGGCGCACTGGAATCCTCGTGTTCTGGGCGGTTCCCGTGCTGGTGCTCGTGGTGCTCGGCGTTTTCCTGCCGGGCGCGCGGTTCTGGCTGTTCGCGCCCGCGGTGGCGATCACGGTGGTGATCGTGCCGCTCGCGATCGGCATGCCGCTGTGGTGGTACCGCGTGCACCGCTGGGAGGTGACCGACGAGGCCGTCTACACCCGCACCGGCGCGGTGTGGCAGGAGTGGCGCGTGGCGCCGATGTCGCGCATCCAGACCGTGGACACCCAGCGCGGGCCGCTGGAGCAGTACTTCGGGCTCGCGACCGTCACGGTCACCACCGCGTCGGCCAAGGGCGCCGTGACGATTCCTGGTCTGGACCACGAGCTGGCCGCCGACCTCGTGCACCAGCTGACCGAGACCACGCACGCGACCCCCGGTGATGCCACGTGACGGTCACCGAGGTCGCCTGGCAACGGCTCGACCGGCGGACCGTGGCCGTCAACTCCCTCAACGCGGCGGGCGTGTGCGTGGTGGCGGGCGTCCCGACCGGTGTCGGCGTCGGTGGCGCGACCTCCCCCGGCCTGGCGCTGGCGATCATCCTGCCCGCCTCGATTTTGATCATCGGCGTGGTCGCGGGCGCGGACTACCTGCGCTGGCGCAAGACCCGGTACCGCGTGCTGCCCGACCGGGTCGAGCTGCACAAGGGCATCCTCGTGCGCTCGCGCCGGACGCTCTCGCGGGAGCGCGTCCGCAGTGTCGATCTCACCGCGGGATTGCTGCTGCGGTTCTTCGGCCTGGTGAACGTCAAGATCGGCACCGGGGAACAGACCGGGGCCGGGCAGAGCTCGCTGGCGCTGCACCCGGTCGGCAAGGCCGAGGCGGAACGGCTGCGCAGGGACCTGCTCGACCGGGCGCCCTCCGCCGACGGGACCCCGCGCCGCGACGGTGTGCTCGCGAGACTCGACCTCTCCTGGGTCCGCTACGCGCCGATGTCCTTCCTGACGCCCACGCTCGGCGTGGCGGCGTTCGGCGCCGTGCTCCAGGTCGCCGAGTGGTTCGGCCTGCAGGAGGGTGTGATCACCTGGACGCTCGACCGGATGCGGGACCTGCCGCTGGCGGTGGCGATCCTCGTGCTCGTGGCGATCGGCATTCTCGTCGGCGTGGTCGGTGCGACCGGGCTGTTCGTGGAGATGTGGTGGCAGTACCGCCTCGAACGGGAGCCCGGCGGCACCCTGCGGGTGCGCAGGGGGCTGCTCACGTCCCGCTCCATCTCGCTGGAGGAGCGGCGGCTGCGCGGCGTCGAGCTCGTCGAACCGCTCGGCAACCGGCTCGTGGGCGCGGCGCGGGTCGACGCCGTCGCGACGGGTCTGGCGAAACAGAAGGAGAACGAGAAGACCGACCACAAGACCCTGCTGCCCTCGGCGCCGAGGGAGGTGGCGGACCGGGTGGCCGCGGACGTCCTGCGCGAGGAGGTGTCGCCGACCTCGTCGGTCCGGCTGCTGCCGCACCCGGTCGCGGCGCGCGGCAGGCGCATCCGCTGGGGCCTCGCGGGTGTCGCCGCGGTCGTGCTGCCGTTGCTGGTACTGGGCTGGGTCCTGCCGGTGGAGGTGCTGCTGCGCCTGGCGTGGATCTGCGCGGCCGTGCTCGTGCCGGTCGCGGTCGTGCTCGCGATCGACGCCTACCGCAACCTCGGCCACGGCCTCACCGGCGACTACCTCGTCGCGCGCAGCGGCACCGTGCGCCGGGGCACGGTCGCGCTGCAACGGCGCGGCGTGATCGGCTGGACGGCCCGGCAGTCGATCTTCCAGCGTCGCAAGGGCCTGCTGACGCTCACGGCGACCACCGCGGCCGGCGCGGGCGCCTACTCGATCCACGACGTCGGCGAGAGCGAAGGACTGGCGTTCGCCGAGAGGGCCGTGCCCGATCTCTTCGGTCCCTTCCTCGACCGCGGCTAACGTCTGGAGGTATGCGACACGCCTTCGCCGCGGACTTCGACGTCCCGCCCGGTTACCTCAACACGCCCAGCATCGGCATCCCGCCAGCCCACGTGGCCGACGCCGTCGCCGAGACCGTCGCGCGCTGGCGCACCGGTGCCGACGCGCCGCCCGACTTCGACGCGGCCGTGCACACCTCACGCGAGGGGTTCGCGACGCTCACGGGAGTGCCCGCCGACCGGGTCGCCATCGGCGGGAGCGTGTCGCAGGCGATCTCCGTGGTGGCCGCCGGTCTTCCCGACGGGGCCCGGGTGCTCGTGGCCGAGCAGGAGTTCACGAGCGTCACCTTCCCGTTCGCGGCACACGGGCACCGCGGCGTCACCGTGCGGGAGGTTCCTCTCGCCGATCTTCCGTCCACTGTGGATGGACACGATCTCGTCGCCGTGAGCGTGGCGCAGTCGGCGGACGGTGCGCTGGTGGACCTCGCCGCGCTGCGCGACGCCGCCGAATCCGCCGGGGTTCCCGTGCTGCTCGACGTGACCCAGGCGGCGGGCTGGCTGCCGCTGGAGCTGGAATGGGCCGACTGGGTGGTGGGTGGTTCGTACAAATGGCTGCTGGCTCCGCGCGGGGCCGCGTGGCTCGCCGTGCATCCCCGCGTGCTGGAGCGCGGTGTGCCCGTCGCCGCCAACTGGTACGCGGGCGAGGACCCCTGGCAGGCCGTCTACGGGCTGCCGCTGCGCCTCGCCGAGGGGCCGCGCCGCTACGACCTCTCCCCGGCGTGGCTGTCCTTCGCCGGTGCCGCGGTGTCGCTGCCCTACCTCGCCTCGCTCGACCGCAAGGCCGTCCACGCCCACTGCACGGGACTGGCCGACAGCCTCCGCTCCGGACTCGGCCTGCCGCCGGCCGGCAGCGCCATCGTCGCGCTGGCCGTGGAGAACGCGGGCCCGCGCCTGGCCCAGGCGGGCGTGAGGGCGAGCCTGCGAGCGGGCAAGATCCGCGTCGGTTTCCACCTCTACAACACCGCGGGGGACGTCGAGCGGGTGCTGCACGCTCTGGCGTGACGCGCGTCGACTACCGTCCGTTCGCGTGGCTGGACAGCAGCGGTACACCCCGGGAGTGAGTGACACCGCGCCGATGGGCGCGGTCCGGCAGCAGTACCCGCCGCCCCCACCCCAGCAGCAGGCACCGTCTCCGGGCGGGGGAGGACCCAACCGGGTGGTGCAGGGCGCGGGCCTGCTCGCCGTCGCGCTCGTGGCCGGGCTTGTGTGGTGGTTCGTCCGCTCGCCAGGGGAGGAGCCGCCGCCCGCCGAGCCCACGCAGGTCGCCGAGGACCCGCTCACCAGCGGCGAGTTCGACTACACGACTGTCGCCGGTCCCGAGGTGTCGGAGGACTGCGCGGGCAACTCCTACGGCGACGTCGCGGACTGGTTCGACGAGCACCCGTGCTCCCAGGTGTCGCGCGCGCTGTACACCACCGAGAGCGGCGAGGCCCGTGCGCTCGTGTCCGTGGTCGTGGTGACCATGCCGGACGCGGGCGGGGCCCAGCAGCTCAAGGCGATCACCGACACCGACGGCACCGGCAACGTCAACGACCTCGTCCGCGACGAGACCGTGAAGCTACCGGGAGCACCCAACGTCGCGCAGGGCGAGTACGAGTCCCGCTCCGAGGGCACCGAGGTCACGATCGTCGAGGCGGCCTTCTTCGCCGGCCACACCGACGACGAGCTGCTGGCCCGCATCGGCACCGACGCCCTCCGCCTCGCCGACGCCCACGGCTGACCCAGCCCACCCAGGCTCAGCCTCACCCAGCCGCAGTGAAGGCCACCTTCACTGCGTTCAACGCAGTGAAGGTGGCCTTCACTGCAGCGGTGGGGACTCAGGTTCGGCCGGGCAGGGCCACCGCGGCGGGCTGTTCGCCCGCCTCCATCCGCCAGCTCGTGCAGCGGGTCGCGGAGCCGATCAGCGCCTGGGTGGCGAGCCTGCGCAGCGCCGCGTCGTCGGTGCGCTCCAGCACGCCGTGCCACGCCGAGGCCGCGTCGGTCTCGGCCGTGACGACGAGCCTGGTCGCCGACGCCTCGTCGCTCACCGGCCGTGGCGGCAGGTAGGCGGGCTCGGGCGGCCGCGGATCGGCGCCCGCGGCCGTGAGCACCCGCTCGCACGCGTCGCGCCGGTCGCGGTGCGCGGCGGCGCCCGCGTCGAGACCCTTCTCGAAGTCGGCGGGCAGGAACGCGCTCACGAGCCCGTACACCCACACGGCCGCGTGCTCGGCCGCGAGCGCCTGCTGCAGCGCGTCCACCGCCTCGGCGGGCAGCGAGCCGGTCGACGGCCGTTCGACCTCGCCCGGCTGCCCGGCCCCCAGCTCGGGCGCCAGCTGCTGCACGGCGGCGCAGCCCGCCGCGACCGAGCCGGCCAGGCCCGCGCGGTACGCGGGGAGCCCCGGCACCAGCCCGGCGGCCCGCTCGCGTGCCTCGGCGAGGCGCCGCGCCAGCGCCGCGATGTCGGCCACGGTCCGCGACGGCGGGGTGGTCTGCTCGGGCCTCGGCTTGTTGAGCCGGTCGATCTCGGTGCGCAGCGCGCGGGCCTGCGCCGTCCGCGCGGTGGCCACCTGCCTCGCGAGCTCCGCGACGCCCGGGTTCGAGCCGGCGAGCGCGTTCGCCGCGGCGGCGTCGGCCTCGGCCTGCTCGAGCAGGGGCAGCAGCGGGTCGGGGCTGTCGTCGTAGCCGGTGCCGCACGCGGCCGCCGTGGCCGCCACGGGGATCGCCAGGGCGGCCAGCGCCGCGCCGCGCAGGACGGCACGCCGGTTCAGCGGGGCACGGAAGGTCACGGTGAGCCATCCTGCCAGGCGGTGCCTGCTGGTCGGCGAGACCCGGCCCCGGCACGATAAGCTGGACCACCACTTCGAATAGGACAACAGGAGCATCACGGTGCCCAACGAACTCGCCAGCCGGCTGGAGCCCGTCGTGGCCGAGGCCGTCACGGCCGCGGGTTTCGATCTCGACGCGCTCGACGTGCAGCAGGCAGGCAGGCGCAAGCTGGTCAAGGTCGTCGTCGACGGCGACGACGGGGTCGGCCTCGACGAGGTCGCCGAGGTCAGCAGGGCGGTCTCCGCGGTGCTCGACGCCCACGACCACCTGATCGCGGGCGCGTACACCCTCGAGGTCACCTCACCGGGCGTCGACCGCCCCCTCACCGCGAAGCGCCACTGGCGCCGAGCGAAATTCCGGCTCGTCCGCGTCACCCCCACGGAGGGTGCCGAGTTCGTCGGCAGAGTCGGCGAGGCGGGGGAGAGCTCGGCGCGGGTGCTCGTCGGCGGGACCGTCCGCGACGTCCACTACGCCGACGTGGCCAAGGCGGTCATCGAGATCGAGTTCAAGCAACCCCCGGCGGAGGAGCTCAAGCTGCTGGAAGCCGACGCCTGCGGCAAGATCGACGAGAACGCGGGACCGAAGGAGGAGTCGAGGTGAACGTCGACATCGCGGCGCTGCGCGCGATCGAACGCGACAAGGACATCCCCTTCGACACCGTGCTGGAGGCGATCGAGACCGCCCTCCTCACGGCGTACAAGCACACCGAGGGCCACCAGCCCCACGCCAAGATCGACATCGACCGCAAGACGGGCTACGTCCGCGTGCTCGCGCACACCCTCGACGAGAACGGCGAGATCGCCGAGGAATGGGACGACACGCCCGAGGGCTTCGGCCGGATCGCCGCCACCACCGCGCGGCAGGTGATCCTGCAGCGGCTGCGCGACGCCGAGCACGAGAAGACCTACGGCGAGTTCTCCGCCAAGGAGGGCGAGATCGTCGCGGGTGTGATCCAGCGCGACGCGCGCGCCAACGCCAGGGGCATGGTGATCGTCCAGGTCGGCGACACCGAGGGCGTGCTGCCCGCCGCCGAGCAGGTGCCCGGCGAGTCCTACCAGCACGGCAGCCGGATCAAGGCCTACGTCGTCGGGGTCTCGCGCAGCGCGCGGGGCCCGCAGATCACGCTGTCGCGCACGCACCCGAACCTCGTCCGCAAGCTGTTCGCGCTCGAGGTCCCCGAGATCGCCGACGGCACGGTGGAGATCGCGGCGGTGGCGCGCGAGGCGGGGCACCGCTCGAAGATCGCCGTCCGCTCGACCGTCCCCGGCGTCAACGCCAAGGGCGCGTGCATCGGCCCGGTGGGCGCTCGTGTGCGCAACGTCATGAGCGAGCTCGGTGGTGAGAAGATCGACATCATCGACCACTCCGACGACCCGGCCCGCTTCGTGGGGAATGCGCTGTCGCCCGCGAAGGTTGTGTCGGTCAAGGTGGTCGACGAGCGCGCCAAGACGGCGCGGGTCATCGTCCCCGACTTCCAGTTGTCCCTGGCCATCGGCAAGGAAGGGCAGAACGCGCGCCTCGCCGCGCGGCTGACCGGATGGCGGATCGACATCCGCAGCGACGCGGCTCCGGAGGCCGGCGCCGGCCAGCGGCCGGTCACGCCGGACGAGTCGCCACACGCGGCGGCAACCGGTTCGGCTGAGTGACAGGCCACGGGCTAAACTGGGAAGTGGTGCAGCGCCCGCGGTCGGATTCCGCACGCCAGGGTTACGGAGCGACACCGGTCCGTACCTGTGTGGGGTGTCGACGGCGGGCGTTGATCAGCGAGCTGCTGCGCGTGGTCGCGGTGGACGGGGCACTGGTCGTCGACGAACGTCGGCGGCTCCCGGGGCGCGGTGCATGGTTGCATCCCGGACCGGAGTGCCTCTCCAAAGCCGAACGGCGGCGGGCGTTCCCCAGGGCGCTCAGGGTCCAGGGGTCGCTCGACGCCGAGGGCGTGTGGCAACACCTGGAGCGGTTCGCGCAGAGTGAGGACACGGGACCTTCCCGGGTCCGAGTCGGAACAAGGAAGCAGGTCGACCCGTCATGAGTCAGCCGTGAAGCTGAAGCCATGAACGCGCGACGATAGGACGAGGTCTGCGGGTACGCGCCTGTCAGACCTCATCAGTTGAGGAGAGCAGTGGCAGGCAAGGCCCGCGTGCATGAGCTCGCGAAAGAGCTCGGTGTCACGAGCAAGGAAGTACTCGCCAAGCTGAAGGAGCAGGGCGAGTTCGTGAAGTCCGCGTCGTCCACCGTCGAGGCGCCCGTCGCCCGTCGGCTGCGCGACGCGTTCGCCGCCAAGGAAGGCAGGGGCGGCCGCGGTGGGCGGTCGTCCGCTCCCGGTGGAAACGGCTCCGCGCCCACCGCGAAGCCGTCCGCGCCGCAGTCGCAGCAGCAGGCGCGCCCCGGCCCCCCGGCCCCGAAGCCGGGTCCCAAGCCGGGCCCGAAGCCTCCGGCCCCGCGCCCGGCCGAGCAGGCCCCGGCGGCGAAGGCGGCTCCGCCCAAGCAGGAGCAGTCCCAGCAACAGCAGCAGCCCTCCGGTGGCTCGGTCGTTCCGCCGAAGCCGCAGGGCCCCAAGCCCGGTCCGAAGCCCGGCCCGAGGCCGCCCAGGGTGGGCAACAACCCGTTCGGCGTCGGCTCCGGTTCGCCGGCTCCGCGCCCGGCTCCGCCGCGTCCCGGTGGAGGCCAGCAGGGTGAGCGTGGCCCGCGTCCGGGCGGCGACCGCCCGGCGGGCGGCCCGCGTGGCGGTGCTCCCGGTGGCAACCGGCCGAGCCCGGGCAACATGCCGCCGCGCCCGAACCCCGGCATGATGCCGACCCGTCCCGCCCGTCCCGCGGGCGGTCCCGGTGGCCGTGGTGGCCCCGGTGGCCGTGGCGGACCCGGCGGTGGCGCCGGTGCCGGCCGTGGCGGGCCCCGCGGCGGTGGCGGCGGTGGCGGCGGCTTCCGTGGCGGTGGCGGCGGTGGCGGCGGCTTCCGCGGCGGCCCCGGTGGCGCTCCCGCCGGCGGCGGTGGCGGCGGCTTCCGCGGCGGCCCCGGTGGCCGTGGCGGTCCCGGTGGCCGCGGTGGCGCGGCCGGTGCGTTCGGCCGTCCCGGTGGTCCCTCGCGCAAGGGCCGCAAGTCGAAGCGGCAGAAGCGCCAGGAGTACATGGAGAACATGCAGGCGCCGAGCGTCGGCGGCGTCCGCCTGCCCAAGGGCAACGGCGAGACGATCCGGCTGCCGCGGGGTGCCTCGCTGACCGACTTCGCGGAGAAGATCGACGCCAACCCGGCCTCGCTGGTGCAGGTGCTGTTCCACCTCGGCGAGATGGTCACCGCGACCCAGTCCGTCTCCGAGGACGTGCTCGAGCTGCTCGGCACGGAGATGAACTACAACGTCCAGGTGGTCAGCCCCGAGGAGGAGGACCGCGAGCTGCTCGAGGCCTTCGACATCACCTACGGCGAGGACGCCGGTGACGAGGAGGACCTGCAGATCCGGCCGCCGGTCGTGACCGTCATGGGTCACGTCGACCACGGTAAGACCCGCCTGCTGGACACGATCCGGAAGACGAAGGTCCACGAGGGCGAGGCCGGTGGCATCACCCAGCACATCGGTGCCTACCAGGTGGAGACCGAGCTGGAGGGCGACCCCCGGCTCATCACCTTCATCGACACCCCTGGTCACGAGGCGTTCACCGCCATGCGTGCCCGTGGTGCGCAGGCCACCGACATCGCGGTGATCGTGGTCGCCGCCGACGACGGCGTCATGCCGCAGACGGTGGAGGCCATCAACCACGCACAGGCCGCCAAGGCGCCGATCGTGGTCGCGGTCAACAAGATCGACAAGGAGGGTGCGAACCCTCAGAAGATCCGGCAGCAGCTCACCGAGTACAACCTCGTCGCCGAGGAGTACGGCGGCGACACGATGTTCGTCGACATCTCGGCTCGCGAGAACATCAACATCGACGGGCTGCTCGAGGCGATCCTGCTGACGGCGGACGCGGCGCTGGACCTCCGGGCCAATCCGGACATGGAGGCCCAGGGTGTCGCGATCGAGGCACACCTCGACCGCGGGCGCGGTCCGGTGGCGACGGTGCTGGTCCAGCGCGGCACGCTGCGCATGGGCGACTCCGTGGTCGCGGGCGACGCCTACGGCCGCGTGCGCCGCATGGTCGACGAGTACAACCGCGACGTCACCGAGGCGACGCCGTCGCGTCCGGTGCAGGTCATCGGCTTCACGTCGGTGCCGCGCGCGGGTGACACGTTCCTCGTGGTGGAGGAGGACCGGGTGGCCCGGCAGATCGCCGAGCGCCGCCAGGCCCGCATCCGCAACGCGGAGAACGCGGCCAAGCGCAAGCGCGTCAGCCTGGAGGACCTGGACTCCGCGCTGAAGGAGACCAACACCCTCAACCTGATCATCAAGGGTGACAACTCGGGTACCGTCGAGGCCCTCGAGGCGTCGCTCATGCAGATCGACGTGGGCGACGAGGTCGAGCTCAACGTGGTCCACCGCGGCGTCGGTGGCGTCACCGAGAGCGACATCGACCTGGCGACGGCCTCCGACGCGATCGTCCTCGGGTTCAACGTGCGGGCACAGGGCAAGGCGACCGAGCGGGCCACCCGCGAGGGCGTCGACGTCCGGTACTACACGGTGATCTACCAGGCGATCGAGGAGATCGAGCAGGCCCTCAAGGGCATGCTCAAGCCGGAGTACGAGGAGGTCGAGCTCGGCAGGGCAGAGGTCCGCGAGGTCTTCAAATCCTCCAAGCACGGCACGATCGCCGGTTGCCTCGTCGTCTCGGGCCAGATCAGGCGCAACGCCAAGGCGCGCCTGCTCCGCGACAACGTCGTGGTCGCCCAGGACCTGCCGGTCAACTCGCTGCGCCGGTTCAAGGACGACGTGGTGGAGGTCCGCGAGGGCTACGAGTGCGGTCTGACGCTCGGCAAGTTCTCGGACATCAAGGTCGACGACGTGATCGAGACCTACGAGCAGCGCGAGAAGCCGCGCGAGTGACGTAGACGGGCCGGCTGGGCGGGGGCGGAAGTCCCCGCCCAGCGGTCTCTCGTGCGAAGGGTGACGACCGGTGTTCGTGGGCTCCCTCGAACTTGATGTGCTGCTCGGCGACGTCCGGTCGCTGAAGCAGAAGCGGTCCGCCGTGCGGCCGCTGCTCGCCGACGTGCGCAAGCGCTTCGACGTGTCCGTGGCCGAGGCGGGTCACCTCGATCTCCACCGGCGTGCGCTGGTCGGGGTGGCCGTCGTGGCTGCGGACGGCGAGCATGTGAGAGACGTGCTCGACGCGTGTGAACGCTTCGTCGCGGCACGGCCCGAGCTGGAGTTGCTGTCGGCCCGCCGCCGGCTGCTCGGCCCGGATGACGACTAGTGGCTGGTTTGCGAAACGAGTAAGGGGGTGCGTCGTGGCCGATCAGGCTCGCGCACGGAGGCTGGCCAAGCGGATCGCGCAGATCGTCGCGTCCGCGCTCGAGCACGAGGTCAAGGACCCTCGGCTCGGCAACGTGACCGTCACCGACGCCAAGATCACCGGTGACCTGAGGGACGCCACCGTCTACTACACGGTGCTCGGCGAGAACCTGGACTCCGCGCCGGACTTCGCCGGTGCCGCGGCGGCGCTGGAGTCCGCCCGCGGTGTCCTGCGGACCAAGGTCGGGCAGGGCACCGGTGTGCGCTACACGCCGACCCTGACGTTCGTCCCCGACAACGTGCCCGCCGACGCCCGGCACATCGACGAGCTGCTGGCCAGGGCGCGGGAGGCCGATGCCGAGGTCGCGCGCCAGGCGACCGGCGCGAAGCACGCGGGCGAGGCCGACCCCTACCGTGCCCCCCGCGAGGAGAACCCCGACGACGAGTAGCGAGCCCCGCCTCGCTCCCGGGCCGCCGCGCAGTGAAGGTGGCCTTCACTGCGGGCGCGTGAGGCATCACGGCTGCCCGCTTCTCGCCCGTGCCGACGGCGGCGAAGTTGGTCGCGTCGTCACGTCTCGTTCCGCGGATGATCGTTTCCGCGTTGCCCCGCCCTGGCTGGATGGTCCGGTTCGGCCACGGCAGAGGGAGAGACATGGCAGAGAGATCGGACTTCGACCGTCGGCGCTTCCTGGCACTCGCGGGCGGCGGCACGCTCGCCACGGCGCTCGCCGTGGCCGGGTCGTCCCCGGGACCGGTATGGGCGGCCCCGCGGTTCCGGGAAGACCCGTTCGCGCTGGGCGTGGCCTCGGGTGAGCCCACGTCGTCGGGCATCGTGCTGTGGACCCGGCTCGCACCCGACCCGGTGGCGGAGGACGGCACGGGCGGGATGCCCGGCAAGGCCGTCAACGTCGCGTGGCAGATCGCCGAGGACCCGCGCTTCCGCCACGTGGTGCGTGCCGGGACCGAGCAGGCGTCGCCGGAGCTCGCGCACTCGGTGCACGTCGAGGTCGAGGGGCTGCGCCCGGACCGCGAGTACTGGTACCGCTTCCGCGCGGGTTCCGAGCTGAGCCCGGTCGGACGCACGCGGACCGCGCCGTGGGGCGGCGCCGCGCTGTCGTCGCTCGCCTTCGGCGTGGTGAGCTGCCAGAGCTACCCGGACGGCTACTACACGGCCTACCGGCACCTGGCGGAGGAAGACCTGGACCTGGTGCTGCACCTCGGCGACTACATCTACGAGGGCGGCGGCCAGGGCGGCATCGGCCGGGGTCACCTGCCCGCGGCCGAGACGTTCTCGCTCACCGACTACCGGATCCGCTACGGGCAGTACAAGAGCGACGCGGACCTCAAGGCGGCGCACGCGGCGGCCCCCTGGCTCGTGGTGCTCGATGACCACGAGGTGGAGAACAACTGGGCCGACGACATCTCGCAGGCCGACACCGAGCCGGACCAGGATCCCGCGGTGTTCCTGCGGCGCAGGGCCGCGGCGTTCCAGGCCTATTACGAGAACCAGCCGCTGCGCCGCGTCCAGCGCCCGCACGGGCCGGACATGCGCCTCTACCGCCGGGTGTCCTACGGCAGGCTCGCCGAGTTCACGATGGTCGACACCCGCCAGTACCGCGACGACCAGGCGTGCGGTGACGGCCTGCGCAGCGGCTGCACCGACCGGCTCGACCCCGCGCGCACGATGCTCGGCGAGGAGCAGGAGGCGTGGGTGCTGCGCGGCCTCGAACGCTCCCGCGCGACGTGGAACGTCCTGGGCAACCAGGTGTTCATGATGCAGGCCGACCATCTCGACGGCGCGGAGCAGGGCTTCGGCATGGACACCTGGGACGGCTACGCGGCGGCCCGCCGCAACCTCCTCGACGGGGTGCGGCGCCGGAAGGTCGACAACTTCGTCGTGCTCACCGGCGACGCCCACCGCAGTGTCGCCGCCGACCTGAAGGTCGACTTCGACGACCCGGATGCTCCGGCCGTGGGCACGGAGTTCCTCGGCACGTCGGTCAGTTCCGGTGGCAACGGCCAGGACATGGACACCCTCGGCCGCACCTGGTTGCGGGAGAACCCGCACATGCGGTTCCACAACGCCCAGCGCGGGTACATGCGCTGCGAGCTGAGCCCGCGGCACCTGCGCACCGACTACCGCGTGCTCGACCAGGTGACCACGCCCGGCTCGCCGGTGACCACGCGCGCGAGCGTCTACGTGGAGGCCGGCAGGCCCGGCGTCGCCCACGTGGAGGACTGACCATCGCCCCCAAGGGCACTTCGGTCGCGTCCAACGCAACCACAGTGCCCTTGGGTGCGGTGGGGGCGTCAGGTGTGCCAGGCGTCCAGCAGGTCTACCCCGACGTCGCCGCCCGGCGCGGGCACGAACCCGAGCGCGCCGACCCGGACGCGCTCGCCGGCGCTACCGGGGCCTCCGCACCCGCCGCGACCGGGCCGAGGAGACCATCCCGGCGACCTGACGGGCTACTTCGTCGCCACGAGGACGTCGCGCACGATGGCCTGGTCCACGCGATGGGCCAGGCCCTCGTACGGGCCGCCCTCGCGGACCGTGAGCCCCGCCTTGGCGAGGATCGCCGCCAGTTCGGCACGCGTGATCACGTGCGTGTTCCACGAGATGCCCAGCGCGCCACCGGTGCGCAGCACCCTGGTCCAGACCGGCACGGCGGCGGCGAGCAGGTCCCTCGGGCTCCGTGCCAGGCCCGCGTCCTGGGTCCGGCTGCCGTGCTGCACGCCGTAGGGAGCGTCGGTGACCACCACGTCGGCCGAGCCGCGGCGCAGCAGCTCGTCAGTGTGCAGGGTGTCGCAGTTGAGGTAGGTGAGCGTGCGCGTGTCGCCCGCCTTGTACTCCTCCTTGGTGGCGGCGTAGGAGATGTCGAGCCGCCTGCCGAGGCGGACCTTGTTGCGGCGCAAGGAGGTCGCGTCGGCGGTGTGCTTGATCCGCTTGGTGCGCAGCCAGGTCTTGATGAACTGCTGGTAGGCGTCGAAGTCCTTGCCGTCGACGTCCAGACCGGTGGCGTCGTAGCCGTACATCATCGCCTGGTTGAGCGTCGTTCCCCTGCCGCACAAGGGATCCAGCACGTGCAGGTGCCCGTCGAGCAGTGCGCGCGGCCGGTCCGTGGCCAGTACCGTGAGGTTCAGCAGCAGCTTGGTGAACAGCTCGTTGGTCTTGCCCGTGTACTTCTGGATCGTCAGCAGGTCGGAGTCGAACCGGTCGCGAGGGGCCAGCGTCAGCGGCCGCAGCAGCTCGCCCTCGACCTCGAACAGCACGTAGGCCGACGACAGGTTCGACAGCGCCGCGACGTCGCCTCCCGTCAGCGTGGAGGAGGCGGTGAACGTGACGTACTCGGCGCCACCGATCGTGCGCACGCCGACGTCGGCCACGTCCGCCGAGAGCACCGTCTCGCCGAACACCGTCAGCTCGGCGCACAGCAGCCGGCTCGACGTCTCGGTGTAGACGCGGTTGGCCGAAGGGAGGATGAGGATCGCGTACTCGGGCATCGCGCACGAGCGTAACCGAGAGTGTCGGAGGGCCTGGCTACGCTCGGGTGGTGGTCAACGCCCTCGACGAACGCGTCCCCGCTCGCAAGGTCTTCGGGCTCGCCGTCCCCGCGCTCGGGGTGCTGGCGGCCGAGCCGCTGTACGTGCTCGTGGACACGGCCGTCGTCGGGCATCTCGGCGCGCTGCCGCTGGCCGGGCTCGCGCTCGGCGGGGTGCTCCTGTCGCTGGTTTCCACGCAGCTGACGTTCCTGTCCTACGGCACCACCGCGCGCACGGCGCGGCTGCACGGGGCGGGGCGTCGCGCCGAGGCCGTCGAGGAGGGTGTGCAGGCGACATGGCTCGCGCTCGCGGTCGGGTTCGTGATCCTCGGGCTCGGCCAGCTGCTGGCCGAGCCCGTCGCGCGCGCCATGTCGGGCGACGAGGCGATCACCGCCGAGGCCGTGTCGTGGCTGCGGATCGCGCTCTGCGGCACGCCGATGATCCTCGTGACGATGGCGGGCAACGGCTGGATGCGCGGCGTGCAGGACGCCGTGCGGCCGCTGCGCTACGTCCTCGCGGGCAACGGCCTCTCCGCCGTGCTGTGCCCCGTGCTCGTCTACCCCGTCGGCATGGGCCTCGAGGGCTCCGCCGTCGCGAACGTCGTGGCGCAGACCGTCTCCGGCGCACTGTTCCTCGGCGCGCTGGCGCGGGAGCGGGCCAGGCTGCGCCCCCACCCGTCGGTGATGTGGGCGCAGCTCAAGCTCGGCCGTGACCTCGTGCTGCGCAGCCTCGGCTTCCAGGCGTGCTTCCTGTCCGCGGCCACGGTCGCGGCCCGCACGTCCACCGAGGCCGTCGGTGCCCACCAGGTCGTGCTGCAGCTGTGGACCTTCCTGTCGCTCGTGCTCGACTCGGTGGCGATCGCCGCGCAGTCGCTCGTCGGCGCCGCGCTCGGCGCGGGCTCAGGGCGCAAGGCACGGGGCGTCGCCGCGCAGATCACGCTGTACGGGCTGATCCTGGGCTGTGCGCTGTGCGTGGTCTTCGCGGCGCTGTCGCAGGTCCTGCCGCACGCGTTCACGTCCGATCCCGGCGTGCTCGGTGAGATGCCCGGTGCGTGGTGGTTCTTCGTGGCACTGCAACCGGTCGCCGGCGTGGTGTTCGCGCTCGACGGCGTCCTGCTCGGCGCTGGCGACGCCGCGTTCCTGCGCAACGCCACGCTCGCCAGCGCGATCCTCGGTTTCCTCCCGCTGATCTGGGCCTCGCTCGGCTTCGGCTGGGGGCTCGTCGGCATCTGGTCGGGCCTGTCGCTGTTCATGCTGCTGCGGTTGGTGTTCGTGCTCGTGCGCTGGCGCTCGGGCAGCTGGGCCGTCGAGGGCGCGGTGCGCGTGTGAGTGTGGGCAATCGCACGGCCGAAGACGGTATGAACGAGCATTGGTTAGCCGATACAAGTAACCGGGACGGCACCCGTCCCTTTCGCCTGTCCGTGATCACGAACACCAAGGGGGTTTCTTGCCGTCCCGGAGCCCGGCGGCCGCGCGAGCCAGCGCGCGGTCGTGGCTGATCTGGTTGACCGCCGCTTTCGTCTACATCCTCGCCGTTTTCCACCGCACCTCGCTCGGGGTCGCGGGACTCGAGGCCGCCGACCGGTTCGGGGTCGGCGCCGCCGCGCTCGGCACCTTCACCGTCCTGCAGGTCGGCGTGTACGCCGCCATGCAGATCCCGACCGGCGTCCTCGTCGACCGGTTCGGACCGCGCGCCATGCTCACGGCCGCGCTGCTGTTCCTCGGCTCCGGGCAGGTACTGCTCGCCGTCGCCCACACCTACGCGCTCGGCCTGCTCGCGCGCGGCGTGCTCGGTGTCGGCGACGCGCTCACGTTCGTCTCGGTGCTCCGCCTCGCCGCCAACCACTTCCCTGCCCGCCAGTACATGCTCGTCACGGCGTTCACGGGCGCGCTGGGCTTCGTGGGCAACCTCGCCGCGACGCTGCCGCTGACGCTGCTGCTCGCCGGCCCGGGCTGGCTGCCGACGTTCCTCGTCGCCGGGCTCGGGACCGCGCTGTTCGTCGCCGTCGTGCAGTGGCGCGTCCACGACACCCCGGTCGCGCGCACCACCGAGTCCGAGGCGGTGTCGATGCGCGAGGTCGGCGCGCAGGTCCTCACGGCGCTGCGCGTTCCCGGTACCCGGCTCGGCTTCTGGACGCATTTCTCCACGATGTTCAGCCAGAACGTGCTCGTGCTGCTGTGGGGCGTGCCGTTCCTGGTGCAGGGCCAGGGCTACGCGGCGACCACGGCGAGCTCGCTGCTGGTGGTGTTCGTCGCCGGTTCGATGATCGGCGGGCCGCTGGTGGGCGGGTTCATCGGCCGCAGACCCGAGGCCCGCATGCCGATCGTGCTCGGCTTCCTCGCCACGACCGCGGCCACGTGGGCGGTGCTGCTGAGCTGGCCCGGCCGGATCCCGCTCGCCGTGCTCGTGCCCGCGTTCGCCCTGCTCTCCTTCGGCGGCCCGGTCTCCACGATCGGCTTCGCTCTGGCGAGGGACTACAACCCGCTGCCGCGCGTGGGCACGGCGACCGGCGTGGTCAACGTCGGCGGCTTCGTCGCCACCACCATCACCGCGCTGCTCATCGGCGTGCTGCTGGAGGCGACAGGCGGGAACTTCCGGATCGCGCTGCTGTCGGTGGTCGCGGTGCTCGCGCTGGGCACGTGGCGCATGGTCGTGTGGTACCTGCGGGCGCGGGCGGCCGTCTTCGCGGCGCAGGAGCGCGGCGAGCCGGTGCCCGTGCGGCTGCGCAGGCGGCCGTGGGACGTGCGCGCGCCGGGGCGGGAGCGGGTGGCCGCCCCGGCATGAGGTGACGGCGTTTCGTTACAGTGTGCGGCCGTGCCCAAACCGCCTCCTCCGCCTCCCGGCCTGCTGATCGTCGACAAGCCCAGCGGCATGACGTCACACGACGTGGTCGCCAGGGCCCGCCGCATCATGGGCACCCGCAAGGTCGGCCACGCCGGCACGCTCGACCCGATGGCGACGGGGGTGCTCGTGCTCGGCATCGAGCGAGCGACGAAGCTGCTCGGGCACCTGGCGCTGGATCGCAAGACCTACCTCGCCACGCTCGCGCTCGGCGCCTCGACCACCACCGACGACGTCGAGGGCGAGCGGCTCTCCGAGGCCACGCCCGAGCAGGTCGCGGGCGTCACCGACGAGGCGATCGCGGCCGGGATCGCCGGCCTCACCGGCGAGCTCCAGCAGGTGCCCAGCACGGTGAGCGCGGTCAAGGTCGACGGCAAGCGCGCCTACGCGCGGGCGCGCGCGGGGGAGGACGTGAACCTTCCTCCCCGGCCCGTCACCGTGTACCGCTTCGACCTGCTCGCCACGCGCAGGGAGCCCGGCCGCGTCGAGCTCGACGTGATGATCGACTGCTCGTCCGGCACCTACGTGCGGGCGCTCGCGCGCGACCTCGGTGCGGGGCTCGGCGTCGGCGGGCACCTCGCGGCGCTGCGCCGCACCACCGTCGGGCCGTTCACGCTCGCGGCCGCGCGCACGCTGGACGCGCTCGAGGCCGAGCCCGGCCTGTCGCTGAGCCTGGACGAGGCCGTCGCCGCGGCGTTCCCCCGGCGCGACGTCGACGCCGCCACCGCGAGGGCCGTCCGGCACGGGCAGTCCATCCCGGCGGCCGGGATCGCCGGGACCTACGGCGTATTCGACCCCGGCGGCCACGTGCTCGCGCTCGCCGCCGACGCGCGCGACGTCACCCGCCCGGTCGTCGTGCTGGCCCCGGCATAGGGTGGGCACCGTGCAGCGTTGGCGGGGTTTGACGGACTTGCCCGGTGGCTGGGGACGGTGCGTCGTCACGATCGGGGTCTTCGACGGGGTGCACCGGGGGCACCAGGCATTGATCAGCAGGACGGTGGAGGCCGCCCGGCAACGGGACGTGCCGAGCGTGGTGCTCACGTTCGACCCGCACCCGTCCGAGGTGCTCCGGCCCGGCAGCCACCCGGCGCAGCTGACCACGTTGCGGCGCAAGGCCGAGCTGGTCGAGGACCTGGGCGTCGACGTCTTCGCCGTGCTGCCGTTCACGCCCGAGCTGTCGCGGCTGACCGCCGACGAGTTCGTGCACGAGATCCTCGTCGACAAGCTGCACGCCGCGGCCGTGATCGTGGGGGAGAACTTCACGTTCGGGCACAAGGCCGCGGGCAACGTCGAGACCCTGCGCACGCTCGGCAGGCGGTTCGGCTTCGTCGCCCACGGCGCACAGCTGCAGGGCCAGACGCTGCCCGGCGACGGGAACGACGACGGCGAGATCACGTTCTCCTCCACCTACGTGCGCTCGTGCATCGACGCGGGCGACGTGGCCGCCGCTGCCGAGGCGCTCGGCAGACCCCACCGGCTCGAGGGCATCGTCGTGCGCGGCGACGGGCGGGGGCACGACCTCGGCTACCCCACGGCGAACCTGTCGGCGCCGCGCTTCGCCGCGATCCCCGCCGACGGGGTGTACGCGTGCTGGTTCGTCCGCTCCACCAAGCCGGACGAGCGGCTGCCCGGCGCCGTGTCGGTAGGCACGAACCCGACGTTCTCGGGGCGGGAACGCACCGTCGAGGCCTTCGTGCTCGACGTCGACGAGGACTTCTACGGCCAGCACGTGGCGCTCGACTTCGTCGCCCGCCTGCGCGGGCAGGTCCGGTTCGACACCGTCGACGGGCTCGTCGCGCAGATCAGCGACGACGTGGCACGCACGAGGGAGCTGCTCGGCATCGCCTGAGCGGCTACCCGGCCGGGTGCAAAAGCGAACGGCTGGTCCATTCCGTCCCGGCTGCCGGACCCGGCCTGGCAAGATGCTTTCACGAACCGCCGACGGGGTCTGCACAGAAGTGCCGAGGGGAGCAGGCTGACAGTGGAGGACCACAAGATCGTCCAGCGCAACATCGCGTTGCAGCGTGAGTGGTACGGGGAACCGCTCGGTGACCGCGTGCGCAGGCTGGTGGTCGCCTTCGACGTGTCGCAGGCCTACCTCGCGGAGGTGCTGGGCATCAGCGCCCCCATGCTGAGCCAGGTGATGAGCGGGCGCCGCGCGAAGATCGGCAACCCCGTGGTGCTGTCCCGCCTCATCATGCTGGAACGGAAGGTGCTGACCCCCGACGTCGCGGCGGGCAGCAAGGAGGCCATCCGGGCCGCGCTCGAGGACGTTAAGACCGCACGGCCCACCGTGAGCAGGGACAACTTTCCGGTGGGCGCGGTTCCCGACGACCAGCCCGTGCTCGCCGCGCTGCGCGAGGTCGCCGAGGACGAGAACCTCCTCGACGCCGCGGAGCTGCTCGACGCCGACTTCCCCGCGATCGCCGACCTGCTACGCAGGGCGGGCAAGTCGGGGTGAGCGAGCCCGGCGTCGCGCGCCTGTTCAGCGCGCTGGTACCGCCGGAGGAGGTCGTGGCCTCGCTACGGGCGGAGCTCGCCCGGCACCCGGAGGGACCCTCCTCCCGCAGGCTGCGCTGGGCTGCGCCGGAGAACTGGCACGTCACGCTCGGCTTCTACGGCCGCGACGACATCGCGGCCAGGACGGGCTGGCTGCGGCGACGGCTGGCCGGCCACGCGGCCCCGGTGCTGCGGCTGGAAGCCGGGGGCACGTTCCGCGGGGTACTCTGGATAGGGGTACGGGGGAGCGGCCTCGGCCAGCTGGCCGAGGCGGCCAGGTCCGATGAGCGGGTTCCGGCCGAACACGCCTTCCACGGTCACCTCACGCTGGCCAGGGGGCACGCACCGGCGGCTCTGGCGGTGTGGGCGCGGCTGCTCGCGGAGTACCGGAGTCCGGAGTGGATCGCGGACGAGGCCGTGCTGATGCGCAGCGACCCCGGCGAACGAGGTCCCGCCTACACCACGGTCGTGCGGTTCCCGCTCGGCCGACCGGTCGCCGGAGAACCCTCCTGATACCCTCGACAGTTGAGTCCGGCTGCGGTCCGTGGCGGCCGGGACCGTCCTTACCTACACGGCACATAACCAAGGAGTAATGCGAGTGGCTCTGTCCACCGAGGAGAAGAAGCAGATCCTGTCCGAGTACGGCGTGCACGACTCCGACACGGGATCGCCCGAGGCCCAGGTGGCCCTGCTCACCAAGCGGATCATCGGCCTCACCGAGCACCTCAAGGTGCACAAGCACGACCACCACTCCCGTCGCGGCCTGTTGCTGCTGGTCGGCCGTCGTCGCCGGCTGCTCAACTACGTGATGAAGGTGGACGTCGAGCGGTACCGGTCGCTGATCCAGCGACTCGGCCTCCGCCGCTGACGAGCTCCGAGGGGGAGTGACCCGCCGGGTCGCTCCCCCTCGGTACAAGAAGAGCAAGAGAACTACAGGACGGACGCAGCGCGCGCGAGGACGCCCCAGCCGGTCCTCGGTAGTGGCTCCCGGGACATCCCGAGGGCTTCGATCGATGACCGGCCTCGTACCTCGAGCGTCGCCCCCGACGGGTGGGGGCTGGACGCCGTCCGAGAGGTAACACGAGGAGTAAGTCACCCATGACAGAAGCAAGCGGCATCACCGTGCACGAATCGGAAGCCGTGATCGACAACGGCCGGTTCGGCAAGCGCACGGTCCGCTTCGAGACCGGCAGGCTGGCCAAGCAGGCCGCCGGCTCGGTCGTCGCCTACTTGGACGACGAGACCATGCTGCTCTCGGCCACCACGGCCTCGAAGCAGCCGAAGGAGCACTTCGACTTCTTCCCGCTGACCGTGGACGTCGAGGAGCGCATGTACGCCGCGGGCCGCATCCCCGGCGCGTTCTTCCGCAGGGAGGGCCGCCCCTCCACCGACGCGATCCTGACGTGCCGCCTGATCGACCGGCCGCTGCGCCCGTCGTTCGCGGACGGGCTGCGCAACGAGATCCAGATCGTCATCACGGTGCAGAGCCTGCACCCCGATGACCCCTACGACGTCCTCGCGATCAACGCCGCGTCCGCGTCGACCCAGATCGGCGGCCTGCCGTTCTCGGGTCCGATCGGCGGCGTGCGCGTCGCGCTGATCGAGGGCCAGTGGGTCGCGTTCCCGACCTGGGCGCAGCTGGAGAAGGCCACCTTCAACATGGTGGTCGCGGGCCGGATCGTCGGTGACGACGTGGCCATCATGATGGTCGAGGCCGAGGGCACCGAGAACACGCTCGACCTGATCGGCGAGGGCGCCACCGCGCCGACCGAGCAGGTCGTGGGCGAGGGCCTGGCCGCGGCCAAGCCGTTCATCCGCGTGCTGTGCGAGGCGCAGCAGCGGCTCGCCGAGGCGGCCGCCAAGCCGACCGGCGACTTCCCGCTGTTCCCTGCCTACCAGCAGGACGCCTACGACGCCGTCGCCGCCGTGGCGACCGAGGACCTCACCAAGGCGCTGGCCATCGCGGGCAAGCAGGACCGCGACAACGCCACCGACGAGGTCAAGGCCGCCGTGCTGGAGAAGGTCGGCATCGGCGAGGGCGAGGCCTTCGAGGGCCGCGAGAAGGAGGTCGGTGCCGCGTTCCGCGCGCTGACCAAGAAGCTGATCCGCCAGCGCATCCTGCGCGACAAGGTGCGCATCGACGGCCGCGGCATCACCGACATCCGACAGCTGGCCGCCGAGGTCGCCGTGATCCCGAGGGCGCACGGCTCGGCCCTGTTCGAGCGCGGCGAGACCCAGATCCTGGGCGTCACCACGCTGAACATGCTCCGCATGGAGCAGCAGCTGGACACGCTGTCGCCCGAGACGACCAAGCGCTACCTGCACCACTACAACTTCCCGCCGTTCTCCACCGGCGAGACGGGCCGCGTCGGCACGCCGAAGCGGCGCGAGATCGGGCACGGCATGCTCGCCGAGCGTGCGCTCGTGCCGGTGCTGCCGAAGCGGGACGAGTTCCCGTACGCGATCCGGCAGGTGTCGGAGGCGCTGGGCTCCAACGGCTCCACGTCGATGGGCTCGGTCTGCGCGTCCACGATGAGCCTGTTCAACGCCGGTGTGCCGCTCAAGGCGCCGGTCGCGGGCATCGCGATGGGCCTGGTGTCCGACGAGGTGGACGGCGAGACGCGGTATGTCGCGCTGACCGACATCCTCGGCGCCGAGGACGCCTTCGGTGACATGGACTTCAAGGTCGCCGGCACCAAGGACTTCATCACGGCCCTGCAGCTCGACACGAAGCTCGACGGTATCCCGTCCGACGTGCTGGCCGGTGCGCTCAACCAGGCGAAGGACGCGCGGCTGACGATCCTCGAGGTCATGGCCGAGGCGATCGCCGAGCCGGACGAGATGAGCCCGTACGCGCCGCGCGTCACCAGCGTGAAGATCCCGGTCGACAAGATCGGCGAGGTCATCGGCCCGAAGGGCAAGATGATCAACTCGATCACCGAGGAGACCGGCGCCGACATCTCCATCGAGGACGACGGCACGATCTACGTCGGCGCCGCCGACGGCCCGTCCGCGACCGCCGCGATCGACAAGATCAACGCGATCGCCAACCCCCAGCTGCCGAAGGTCGGCGAGCGCTTCCTCGGCACGGTCGTCAAGACGGCCGCGTTCGGCGCGTTCGTCTCGCTGCTGCCGGGCAAGGACGGGCTCGTGCACATCTCCAAGCTGGGCAACGGCAAGCGGATCGCCAAGGTCGAGGACGTCGTGAACGTCGGCGACAAGCTCCGGGTGGAGATCGCCGACATCGACAACCGCGGCAAGATCAGCCTCGTGCTCGTCAAGGACGAGGAGGAGCAGGCCGGGGGCGACAAGCCGGCCGAGGCCGAGAAGGCCGAGGAGAAGGCCGACGACACGGCCGCCAAGTAAAGCCAGCGCGGTAACAGAACAACTGTGACGAACGGCCCGTTTCCCGGTTGAGCACGGGAAACGGGCCGTTCCTCGACGCGAGCAAAGGTTTCATGGCACCAAGGATTCCCGGGCACGAGCAGCCCGTGGGCAGCACCCGCACCCTCGAGTCCGCTTCGGACGGTGCGGGCGGTTCGCTGGTGAAGCGCACCGTGCTGCCGGGCGGGCTGCGGGTCGTCACTGAAAGCGTCCCGGGCGTGCGCTCGGCGACCGTCGGGCTGTGGGTCGGCATCGGCTCGCGGGACGAGCGGCCCGACGTCGCCGGTGCCGCGCACTACCTGGAACACCTGCTGTTCAAGGGAACCGCCTCCCGGGACGCCACCCAGATCGCCGAGGAGATCGACGCGGTGGGTGGCGAGTTCAACGCCTTCACCGCGAAGGAGCACACCTGCTACTACGCGCAGGTGCTCGACGAGGACCTGCCGCTGGCCGTCGACCTGGTGACCGACGTGGTGTTCGGCGCGCGCTGCGCGGACTCCGATGTGGACACCGAGCGCAGCGTGGTGCTCGAGGAGATCGCCATGCGCGACGACGACCCCGAGGACCTGCTGCACGACACGTTCGTGGAGACGATCCTCGACGGGCACGCGCTCGGCCGCTCCGTGCTCGGCACCGAGGCCTCGATCACGGGTATGTCACCCGTCGCGCTGCGCGGCTTCTACCAGCGCCGCTACCGGCTGCCGAAGATGGTGCTCGCGGTGGCGGGCAACGTCGAGCACGGCCGGGTGCTGCGCCTGGTGCGCAAGACGCTGCGCGACCGGCTGTCCGGCCCGGGCACCCCCGCGGCGCCACGCAAGGGCAGGGCCCGCGTGCGCACGTCACGCAAGCTGGTGCTGCGCCCCGATGACACCGAGCAGGCTCACGTCATGCTGGGCCTGCCCGCGCTGAGCAGGCACGACGAGCGCCGCTTCACTCTGTCGGTGCTCAACGCCGCGTTGGGCGGCGGCATGAGCTCCCGGCTGTTCCAGGAGATCAGGGAACGGCGCGGGCTGGCCTACCAGGTGTACTCGTCGGTGGCGAGCTACGCCGACACCGGCCATCTCGCCGTCTACGCCGGGTGCCAGCCGGAGCGGCTGGGCGAGGTCACCGCCGTGACCCGCCAGGTGCTCGCCGAGGTCGCCGAGGACGGGCTGAGCGAGGCCGAGGTGGCCCGGGCGAAGGGCCAGCTGCGGGGCGGCCTCGTGCTCGGCATGGAGGACACGGCCTCCCGCATGACCAGGCTCGGCAAGAACGAGCTCAACTACGGCCACTACCTGAGCGTGACCGACACGGTGGCGCGCATCGACGCGGTGACCGCCGAGGACGTCGCCGCGCTCGCCCGCGCGCTGCTGCGCACGCCCGGTGGCCCCACGACCGCCGTCGTCGTCGGACCGTACGCTCACGACGACGACCTGCCGAAGGAACTGCACGAGGTGATCGCATGAGTGAGGAACTGATCCGGGTCGGCGTGCTGGGCGCCAGGGGCCGCATGGGCGCGCAGGCCGTCAAGGCCGTCGAGGGTGCCGCCGACCTGGAGCTGGTCGCGGCCGTCGACGCCGGGGACGACCTCGCCGCGCTCGTGGACGCCAAGGCCCAGGTGGTCGTGGACTTCACGCACCCGGACGCGGTGATGGACAACCTGCGCTTCGCGATCGACTCGGACATCCACGCGGTCGTCGGCACCACCGGCTTCGACCACGAGCGGCTGGAGACGGTCACCGGCTGGCTCGGCGCCAAGCCGGATCTCGGCGTGCTGATCGCGCCGAACTTCGCCCTCGGCGCGGTGCTGGCGATGCGGTTCGCCCAGCAGGCCGCCCGCTTCTACGCCTCCGCCGAGGTCATCGAGCTGCACCACAACCGCAAGGCCGACGCCCCGTCCGGCACGGCCGCGCACACGGCGCAGCTGATCTCGCAGGCCAGGGCCGACGCCGGGCTGGCACCGGGCAGCGACGCCACCACCTCGGAGCGGCCTGGTGCGCGCGGCGCGGACGTCGACGACGTCCGCGTGCACTCGGTGCGCCTGCCCGGCCTCGTCGCGCACGAGGAGATCCTGTTCGGCGCCGAGGGGGAGACCCTGACGATCCGGCACGACTCGATGGACCGCGTGTCGTTCATGCCCGGCGTGCTGCTGGGTGTCCGCGCGGTCCGCTCCCGGCCGGGGCTGACCGTCGGCCTCGAGCACGTGCTGGACCTGTGAGCGCACGGTGAGGGCCCGCAACGTCGCCATCGCGCTCACGCTCGCGGTGGCCGTGTACCTCGTGCTGCTCGCCGGCCGCGCGGTCGCACTGCTGCGCACGGGGGAGACGGTGCCGGTGCTGCTCGGCGTGGCGGTGCTTGTCCTGCCGCTGCTGGGCGTGTGGATGCTGGTCACCACGTGGCGCTCGGGCAACCAGGTGCAGCGGCTCGCGCGCAGGCTCGACGCCGAGGGCGGCCTGCCCGACGTCTCGGACCTGCCGAGGAGGCCGTCGGGCCGCGTCGACCGCCAGGCGGCCGACGCCTGGTTCGACGAGCGGCGGGCCGAACTGGAGGCCGAGCCCGAGGACTGGCGGCGCTGGTACCGGCTCGCCCACGCCTACGACGTCGCGGGCGACCGCCGCCGCGCCCGCGCCACCATGCGCAAGGCGATCGAACTCGAGGCCGCCGACCGAACCTAGGCGACCCCGCCGACGTTGCCGCTGCCCAGCGTTGCAGTGAAGGCCACCTTCACTGCGTTCAACGCAGTGAAGGTGGCCTTCACTGCGGGAAGGTGGCCCACGCGATCAGATGAGGTTCGCGAACACCGCGGGTGACGCGGCCAGCACGCTGAACCTGACGAACCGGCCGAGCAGCCCTGCGCCCACGAACATCGCCATCCGCATCCGCACGAGACCGGCGAGCACGCTCGTCGCCATGAACGGCGGGAGACCGATGATCGCGCTGATGCCGTAGGTGCCGTTCATCCAGTGCGGATGACGGTGGCAGCGCTCGCGCAGCGCCTCCAGCCACGCCCGCAGCCGCTTGGTGCGCAGGTGCCAGCGGTAGCGGCGCGCCGATGGCGGGCGTTCGCGGTGGAGCCTGCGGTGCAGGACGTCGGGGAGGCGGATGGACCCGCGCGCGGCGAGGAAGTACAGCAGCTTCCCCGCGATCTGGCCGATCGCCACGGCGGCGCCGACCGCGAGCCACGGGATGCCGTTCTCACTGGTCATGAGCCCGATGACGAAGACCTCGATGCTGATGACCGGGACCACGGCGGAGCCGAAAGCGACTCCGAGCGTGACAGCCAGCCAGGCAAGCACCAAGAGCCTCCAGGAAAAGTGATCGGTTCACGGTAGCGCGAACGTGTGTCGCTCGAGTGAGTTTTGCTTGATCTTCAAGGAGTTCGTGCCCCGGACGCTCACGTGATCGTCAGTGTCCGGAAACCTTGGGCTGGCAACCTAGCGCAGTGGCCACGCCCTCCTCTCGGCACCCCTTCGCCTCCCGGATCGCGCAGCGCTTCGCCGTGTTCTGCTCCGCGGTGACGTCCCGGTTGCCCTTCGGCCTCTCCCGGATCGTGCCGCCGACGTTCCTCGGCTTCGCGCTGATCAACAGCGGCACGTTCGGGGTGGACCTGCTTCTGCTCACGCTCCTGCACGGCGGGCTGAACCTGCCCATCGCCCTGTCGGTGAGCGTGGCCTACGCGATCGCGTTCGGGCTGGCGTTCGTGCTCAACCGTACCTTCAACTTCCGCTCGCACGCCCCTGTCGGGCGCCAGGCTGTGCTGTACGCCATCGCCGTGGTGGTCAACTACGTCGCGTTCATCCTCGGCGTGGGTGCCGGGCTCACCGCCCTCGGTCTCGACTACCACCTCGCGAGGTTGGTCGCGGGCGGCTGCGAGGGCGTGTTCATGTACACCGTGCTGCGCTGGGTGATCTTCCGCGAGCCCCGTGGCTCAGTCGTGCAGCCGGAGGTCGAGAGAGCCGGTGAGGCGCAGCTCGCGCACGGTGCGCTCGCCGGTGTCGAGGGTGCGGACGGTGCCGTCGGGATGCCAGCCCGCGCCGCGGAAGAACGCCAGTGACGCCGGGTCGGACTGCGCGGCCCAGGTGACGCCGCGCTCGGCTCCGCGCTCCCGCAACCCGGCCGCCGCGGCGGCCAGCAGGCGGCCGCCGTGGCCCCGGCGGCCCCAGCGTGGCTCGACGAGGACCGTGGAGATCAGTCCGGTGCGGGCGGCGTCGGCGGGCAGTGTGCCGTCCGCGGCGGCGATCTCCTCCTCGGGCGCCTGGCCCGCGGCGCAGAAGCCGACCGCGAACTCGCCCTCGAGCGCGAGGTAGACGTCGCTGCCGGGATGTTCGATCGCCTCCCGCCAGTGCCGGGCCAGCTCGTCCGCGTCGAGCGTGTCGAGCGCGGCGGGCCCGAGGAGTTCCGCGTACGCCGCACGCCACGTGACCTGCTGGATGCGGGCGATCTCGGCGGCGTCGGCGACGGTGGCGAGGTGAACCGCGGCGGTGCTCATACGCGCACGCTAGCGGCTCGCACGGAAAGTGTCGGAGGGTCCTGGCAGCATGGCTGACCGTGAGGACCATGAGCTTGCCCGTGGCACGACGCACCGCGCTGGCCGCGCAGGGATTCGCCGACCCGCGCCCGTCGGGGCCGCCCACGCGACGGCACCTCCAGCGGGTGCTGTCCCGTGTGCAGCTGATCCAGCTCGACTCGGTTAACGTCGCGGTCAGGGCCCACTACGCGCCGCTGTTCGCGCGGCTCGGAGCGTACGACCCGGCGCTCATCGACGAGGCGGCGTGGTCCCACAGCGCGCGCAGGCCGAGGCTGCTCGTGGAGTACTGGGCTCACGAGGCGAGCCTGGTGCCGGTGGGCGACTGGCCGCTGCTGCACTCCGGCGCGAAGCGGCAGGGCTGGTGGCGCCACTACCGCGGGCTCGCCGAACGCTCGCCGTCGCTGGTCGAGGACGTGCTCGCCGTGGTCAAGGAGCTGGGCCCGGTGGGCGCGGGCGCGATCGAGAAGGAGGTCGCGGGCGAGTCGCGCCGGGCGCCGGGCGCGTGGTGGGACCGCTCCGAGGTGAAGAAGATCTGCGAATGGCTCTTCGGGATGGGCCAGCTCACCACGGGGACGCGGCGTGGATTCGAGCGGCTCTACGACCTCACCGAGCGGGTGGTCCCGCCGGACGTGCTGGCGCACCGGGTGGACGCGGCGCAGGGCGCGCGGCAGCTCGTCGAGCGGTCGGCGCGGGCGCTGGGCGTGGCGACCGAGACCGACCTGCGGGACTACTACCGGCTCGGCCCCGAGGTGAGCAGGCGGGCAGTCGCGGAGCTCGTCGACGAGGGCACGCTGGAGCCGGTGCGGGTAGAGTCGTGGCGGCAGCAGGCGTACCGGCACGCCGCCGCGAAGGCGCCCAGGACGGTCACCGGCCGGGCCCTGCTGTGCCCGTTCGACCCGCTGATCTGGGAGCGGGCGCGCACCGAGCGGCTGTTCGGCTTCCGGTACCGCATCGAGATCTACGTCCCCGAGCCGCAGCGCGTCCACGGCTACTACGTGTTCCCGTTCCTGCTCGACGGCGAGCTCGTCGCGCGTGTGGACCTCAAGGCCGACCGGGCGGCCGGGGTGCTGCGGGTGCCGGGCGCGTTCGCGGAGCCGGGTGCCGACCACGCGCGGGTCGCCGCCGAGCTGGCCGCCGAGCTCTCGCTGATGGCCGGCTGGCTGGGGCTCGGCGGCGTCGAGGTGGGGGAGCGAGGTGCTCTCGCGACGACACTGGGGAAGCTCACGCGCTGACGGCCTGCCGGCCGCGCTGCCGCAGTGACAGCGCGGTGGCCGTGGCGGCGAGGACGGCACCGGCGGCGACCGCGGTCATGCCCGCGGTGAAACCGGCCGCCCCGCTCGTCCACAGCATGGCGCCGAGCGCCGGCCCGAGTGCGAAGCCGAGGGTGCGCAGCAGCGCGCTGATGCCGCTTGCGGTGCCCATCAGCTCGGGTGGTGTGCAGGCCAGCACAGTGGCCGCGTTGGGGCCCGCGAACAGGCCGTTGCCGACGCCGACCAGCGCCAGCCGCCACGCCAGGTCGAGGGTGCCCGTGCCCGCGTCGGTGAACAGCAGGCTGACCGTGCCCGCCACCACCACGACCGTGCCGGCGAGGGCGACGGGCCTGCTGCCGAGCCGGTCGGCGAGCACTCCGGCGATGGGGGAGCACACCGCCATGCCCGCGGAGAGGGCGAGCAGCAACATGCCGATCCGGGCGGGTGAGGCGTGCCGTACCTCGGCCAGGAAGTAGGGCACGAGGAAGTTCAGCGCGCCGACGCCGGTGAGCACCAGCGGCAGGGCGAGGAACGGCAGACGCAGCGTGCGCCGCGTCAGCAGCGCGCGCACGGGGCGTGACTCCGGCAGCCGGGCGTACGCGGCGAGCGCCCCGAGCGTGACGGCACCGAGCAGGGCGGGCAGCAGGCCACCCGCCGAGCGGCCGAGCAGGTCGAGCGTCAGGAACAGGGTGGTTCCGGCGAGGCCGAGTACGAGGGTCTCGCGGGCGAACCGCAGATCCGGCCTCGGCAGGCCCTCGCGGCCGGGCAGGCGGGCGGGGATCGTCCGCGTGCCTGCCCACACGGCGGCCAGCACGATCGGCACGTTCACCAGGAACACCGAGCGCCAGCCGTAGGTGTCGGCGAGCAGGCCGCCCAGGGCGGGGCCCGCGACGCCGCTGAGCGGGATGAGTGTGAGCACGATGCTCATCGCGCGTGCCCGGTGCTCCGGGCGCACCGACGCGGCCACGATCGGCATCGCGACCACGTTGACGAGGCTGCCGAACACGCCCTGCACGGCGCGGCCGAGCAGCAGCACGCCCATCGTCGGGGCCGCGGCGACGAGCACGCTGGCCGCGCCGAAGCCGGAGACCGCCAGCACGAACGCGGGCAGCGGCCCCGCGCGGTCGAGCCAGCGCCCGGCCGGGACGCTCAGCGCGAAGAGTGGAAGGGAGTAGGCGAGCAGTACCCACTGGGTGAGCGCGGGCCCGGCGCCCAGGTCGGCACCCAGCGCGGGCAGTGCGACGGCGACGACGGTCATGTCGAGCGCCACGAGCACCACACCGAGCGAGACGGCGGCGACGGCGCTCCAGCGGGTGCGGTCCTCGGTGGTGGGTGTTCCGGTCATGAACCTAGCGTCGGACTAAGGTACCGGCCCGCGCATGAGGCACGAGCCCTATTCCGGCGGGCCGAGCAGACCGTGCCGGTGGGCGGTGGCCGCGGCCTCGACGCGGTTGGCGACGCCGAGCTTGCCGAGGATGTTCGACACGTGCACGCTCGCGGTCTTCGGGGAGATGAACAGCCGCTCGCCGATCTCGCGGTTGCTCAGGCCCTCGGCGACGAGTCGCAGGATGTCGAGCTCGCGGGCGGTCAGCCCGAACCGGGGCCGCTCGGCGTCGTCCTCGCCGGGCAGGGCGATCCGGGCTCGCCTGGCCAGCGCCGTCACGGCCTCGTGCAGGGGACGGGCGCCGAGGGCCGCGGTCAGCTCGGCGGCCCTGCGGAGCGGGAGCACGGCCGCGTCGCGCCCGGTACCCGTGGCCAGCCGGGCCCCGGCGAGGCCCAGCAGTGCCGTCGCCAGGTGGAGCGGGTGGCCGAGCGGTTCCCACGCCGCCACCGCGGTCTCCCACAGTGCCTCGTCGGGCCGCTGCCGGGCCCGTGCCGCCTCGGCCTCGAACGTGCGTGCCTCGGCCGCCTGGACCGGTCCGGCGATGCGGGTGCCCGCCGCCTGGTCGATCAGCGCGCCGAGGAGCGTGAGGTCTCCGGCTGCGCCCGCCGCCCGCGCGCCGACCACCAGCAGCGGCCACGTGAAGCGCGACGACACGGCGAGGTGGGGAAACTCCAGCGCTGGCAGGATGATCCTCGCAGCCTCGGCGGGCTCGCCGCGGGCGAGTGCCAGCTCGGCCTCGAGGCGGGGTACGAGCAACAGGGTCGGCGGCGGGGCTGACCCGGTGTTGTGCGCCCTGGCCCGCGCCGCGAGCCGGGCCGCGGTGTCGAGCTCGCCCCGGTGGAGCGCGAGATAGGCCTTGTAGGCCAGCAGGTGCGTGTGGATGGTGCCCTGCTGGGTCAGCTCCATCGCGTGCTCGAGCGACTCGGCCGCCTCGGCCCAGCGCCCGGCCAGCAGCAGGGTGCCGATCAGGTCGACGGCGTGGTCCGGGCCCGCCGACCGGGCGAGCCCGGCCTCGTGCGCGGCGGCGAGCCCTCGGCGGGCGATCTCCTCGGACTCGGCGAGCCTGCCGTAGGCCTGGAGCAGGTGCGCCTCGAACCGCAGAGACCGCAGGCGGACCCCGTCCGCGCCCGCGCTCTCCGCCAGCGCGCGGGCCTTGGCCAGCAGCGGCAGCTGGGCGTCGAGGTCGCCGATCCGCGCGGCGAGCACCGCGAGCGTGATCAGTGCGGAGGCCTCCGTGGCGTCGTCGCCCGCGGCGTGGGCCTCGTCCCGCGCGAGTTCGGCCGCGCGCCGTGCCTCGTCGGGCAGTGGCACCACGAGCAGGTGCTCGGCGAGCGAATTGAGCAGGGCACCCCGCGCCGGGTGCCGGGCCGGGAGGAGGCGGACCGCGGCGTGGTGGTCGTCGAGCGCGCCACCGGTGCCGAGCCGTCCCCGCAGGCGGGCGCGCTGGTCGAGCAGCAGTGCCACGCGGGCGCCCTGCCTGCCGCGGTCCAGCTCGGCCAATGCGACAGTGGCGAGCCGCTCGCCGCGTTCGGGCTCCCCGGCCAGCGCGGCGGCGCGGGCGGCGTGCTCCAGCACGGCGGCGTGGTCGTGGCCGATGCGCTCGGCGCCGTCCGGGACATCCGGCCACAGCTCGAGGACGCGGTCGAGCAGGCGCAGCTCCTCCGCGTGGGCCAGCGACCGCCGTGCGGAGCCAGCCGCCTCCCACGCCGCGGCGAGCGCGCCGGGCGCGTCACCCGCGGCGGAGAGGTGGTGGGCTAGCCGTGACTGCGCGCCCGGCACCCCGGCCAGCACCGCGGCGTAGCGGGCGTGCAGCGCGACCCGTTCGCCCGGCAGCAGGCTCGCGTGGACGGCGTCGCGGATCAAGGCGTGCCGGAACACGTAGTCGTCGCCGTCGACGAGCAGCGTGCCTGCCTCGACCGCGGAGCGGACCGCGCCGGTGACGTCGCCGTCGTGCACGGCGGCCAGCACGGAGTGCGGCACCCTGGCCCCGCCGACGGCGGCCGCTCTGACCACGTCCCGCCCGGCCTTCGGCAGCTGCTCGACACCGGCGAGCAGCAGGTCCTCCAGCGAAGCCGGGACCGTGATCTCCGGGCCGCCGTCCACCAGCGCCTCGACGAAGAGCGGATTGCCGTCGCTGCGCGCGATGATCTCCCGCAGCACCTCCGGGTCGGGCTCGTGGCCGAGGATCCCGCGGACCTGGGCGACCACGGCGGCCTTGGACAGCCGCGGCAGCTCCAGCCGCTCCACCCACGGCACGCGGCCGAGCTCCGCGAGCAGCGCGCGCACCGGCCGGGCGCGGCCGGGCTCGTCGGAGCGGTGGGTGACGAGCAAGAGCGTTCCGGGCGCGGCGCGCTGGTTGCGCACCAGGAAGTCGAGGAGGTCGCGGCTGGAGCGGTCGGCCCAGTGGACGTCCTCGAGCACGAGTACGACGGGCCGCGCGCCCGCGAGGCGGGCGAGCAGCGCGAGCAGCCCTTCGAACAGGCGCAGGCGAGCGTCGTCGCCCGCGCGCGGGGCGGGGGTGAGCAGCAGCGGGGCGAGCGTGTCCCGCTCGGTGCCGGTGAGCTCGCCGGGCAGCCCGCGGAGCGCGGCGACGAACGGCGCGAACGGGAGGCCGCCGCCCGAGACGTCGGGGCAGCCGCCGGACAGGACGAGCGCGTCGCTGGTTCGTAGGAACTCCTCGATCAGGCGGGACTTGCCGACACCGGCCTCGCCCCCGACGAGGACCGTGGCCGGGTCACCCGCCGTCGCGAGGGCGAACGCGGCTGCGAGCCGTGCGGACTCCTCGCGGCGGCCCGCGAAGACGGGGCTCACGACCTGACTGCTCATGACCACGCCGAGCGTAGCCCCGCCGAGGCGCGGTGACGGCTCCTTTCGCGCCCCCGCCGCAGGGGAGCAAGGGAGCTTTACTCCCGGAAAACGGGAGTAAAGCTCCCTTGCTCCCTCTTCACCCCCTGCCGGTCAGCTGGTGGCCTTGGTGATCAGGGCGTCGCCGGAGCCGGTGCGGGCGCGGATCGTTAGCGGCACCGCACCCTCCGGCGGGGCGTCGGCCACGTCGAGCTCGCTCGACACCCGGCCCGCGCCCGAGGACAGGTCGATCTCGGCCGCCACCCCGCCGCGGACCCCGATGCGCACGTCGCCCGAGCCCGTGATCGCCTCGATCGAGCCCGCCGCCGCGTCGGCGACGGACAGGTCGCCGCTGCTGGTCCGGATCAGCACCTCGCCGGCGACCTCGCCGAGCCACACGTCGCCCGTCCCGGTCGCCAGCGTCGCGGGGCCGGGCAGCGACGCCGCCTCGACGTCACCGCTGCCCGAGCGCAGCTGAAGTCCCGCAGGCACCGGCCCGAGCTTCACCGAGCCGCTGCCGGTGCGCACGGTCGCCGCGCCCTCGGCGCCCTCCAGGTCCACCGATCCCGAGCCGGTGGAGACGTCCGCCCGTCCCGCCGTGCCGGTCACGGTCACGTTCGCCGTTCCCGTGCGGATATTGAGGTGCGAGCCCTTCGGCGCGTGCACGGTGACGGCGAGCGGGGTGTTGCGCAGCGGCAGCGGCTTCGGGCCCTTCACCACGAGCCTGCCGCCGGACTTCTCGATGCGGCTCTGCTCCACCGCGTCGCTCGGCGACGCGCTGAAGTCCGCGCCGAACGGGCCGCCGAACTGGCCGCCGAAGCGTTCCCCGACCCAGCTCAGCAGACTGGACACGCCTTCGGTCCACGGCGCCTGCGCGGACGGGTCGTGCCGGATCTCGACGAGGACGTCCCCGTCTCCGAGACGCACGTCCACGCGGCCCACGGTCACGTCGATGTCCAGCTCCAGCGGGCCCTCGGCGTCGAACGTCTGGCTGCGCACCAGCTCCTCGGGCGTTTCCTGCGGTTGCTCGGTCATGGTCATCCCTCCACCCAGCCGTGCAGGTGGGACCGGTTACCGCCGCCGCGGTGCTTCGGCCCGCCCCACTGCTGGTGCTGGTGGGCGCCCTGCAGGGCGCCCTGTACGGCCTGCGAGACGAACGTGTTGAGCGAGACCCCCTGCGCCGCGGCCGCCTGCTCTGCCTGCGACTTGATCTGCTCGAACAGCCGCAGCGTGATGCGGCTGATGTCCCCGGTGTCGGCTGAGGGCGGCGGAGGTGGTGGCGGGGGAGTCGGAGCGCCGGGGCCACGGGGCGCGTCCGGCGCGGTGCCGGTGACGACCACGCGCACGTCGCGGCCGTCGAGCCGGACCTCCACCACCTGGTCCGGCAGGTTGGCGGTGACCTCGGCGGCGAGGTCGGCCAGTGCGTTCATCAGCGTCAGCCTCGCGGCGGGCTCCAGCGCCGCCGCCAGCACGGCGGCCGCGCGCTGCGTCTGCTCGTCGCCTGCGGAGGCCGAGGTGCTCAGGTCCTCCCGGAGGCGGTTGAGGTACGGCGTCAAATCCATGACACCACTATGACGTCAATTCTGACATCACGCAACCGTCATCGTGGTGTCTCGCGATGCCGGCCGGAATCGTCACGGGTGGGAGATACGCTGCCCGCAGTCGCAGAAGGCGGAGGGAGTCGGACGTGGCCGAGACGGTGTCACCCACGGTGAGGTTGATCGCGAAGACGGAGTTCTTCCCGCCGGAGGACGTGCCGTGGTCGACGGACGCGGACGGCGGGCAGGCGCTCGCCGAGTTCGCGGGCAGGGCGTGCTACCAGTCGTGGAAGAAGCCCAATCCGAAGACCGCGACCAACGCCGGGTACATCGACCACATCATCGAGGTCGGTCACCTCTCGGTGCTGGAGCACGGTTCGGTGAGCTTCTACATCACCGGGATCTCGCGCTCGCTCACCCACGAGCTGATCCGGCACCGGCACTTCTCCTACTCCCAGCTGTCGCAGCGCTACGTGCCCGAGCGCGACGCGGCCTTCGTCGAGCCCGACGTGATCGCCCAGGACCCCGAGCTGCACGAGAAGTTCGTCGCCGCGGCACAGGCGAGTGTGGACGCCTACACCGAGCTGCTGGCCGGGCTCGAGCAGAAGTTCGCCGACGCGCCCAGCGCGACGCTACGCCGCAAGCAGGCGCGCCAGGCGGCCCGTTCGGTGCTGCCCAACGCCACCGAGACGCGCATCGTCGTCACCGGCAACTACCGCGCCTGGCGGCATTTCATCGCCATGCGCGCCACCGAGCACGCCGACATCGAGATCCGCGCGCTCGCCGTGGAATGCCTGCGGCAGCTGCAGAAGGTGGCCGAGAACGTCTTCGCCGACTTCACGATCTCGACCCTCCCGGACGGTACCGAGGTCGCCTCGAGCCCGAAGGTCCTCGAGGGCTGACGGATGCGCCGTCTCGTCATCGACGTCCGGCCCGGTGAATACGCCATCGCCCGGCTGGACGCCACGGCGGCGTTGCCGCCCCCGCTGCTCGACCCCGTCGACGGCGAACTGGTCTCGCTCACCCGCACGGCCACCGAACTGTCGGTGGTGTGCCCGGCCGCGGTCGCACCGCGGGACGCCGACGTGGAGGGGGACTGGCGGCTGCTGTCCGTGCGGGGCCCGCTCGCGTTCACGCTCACCGGCATCATCGCGGCGCTCTCCAGCGAGCTCGCCGCCGCAGGCGTCGCGCTGTTCAGCCTGTCCACATTCGACACCGACCACGTCCTGGTCAAGGCCGCCGACCTCGGGCGCGCCGTGATCGCGCTCAAGGCCGCGGGGCACGAGGTTCACGGAGTCTGAGACCTCGTGATCGGCTGCCAGCTAACATCTGGGCGCACACGACGAGGGGACACACGCGGTGACCGACGAGCAGCTCCGGCAGACCCAGACCACGCAGGCGACCGCGGTGCCGCGGGTCATCGCCGGCCGGTACCGCCTGCTGAGTGAGCTCGGCCGTGGCGGGATGGGCGTCGTGCACCGCGCCGAGGACACCGTGATCGGCAGGCACGTCGCCATCAAGGAGCTGCGCCTGCCCGACGGAGCCGAGGACGCGGGCGTCTTCCAGGAACGCGTGCTGCGCGAGGTGCGCACCGGTGGCAAGCTCAACGACCCCGCCGTGGTCACCGTGTACGACGTGATCGCCGAGGGCGACTCCACGTTCATCGTCATGGAGCTCGTCGAGGCGCCCACGCTGTCGGACGTGATCAGGACCCAGGGACCGCTGCCTCCGCACCACGTGGCCGCGATCGGCGACCAGGTGCTCTCGGCGCTGCAGGCCGCGCACAGCGCCGGGATCGTCCACCGCGACGTCAAGCCCGGCAACATCATGGTCGCCGCCAACGGGCGCGTGAAGCTCACCGACTTCGGCATCGCACAGGCCGTCGACGACCCCCGGCTCACCACGAGCGGCATGCTCGTCGGCTCGCCCGCCTTCATGGCGCCGGAGCGGGTCGCGGGCCGTGAGGCGCTGCCCGCCTCGGACCTGTGGTCGCTCGGCGCGTCGCTGTTCTTCGCCGTGGAGGGCTCACTTCCCTTCGAACGCTCGACCACGGCCGCGACCCTGCACGCGATCATGCACGAGGTGCCGTTCCTGACCCACGCGCAGGGACCACTCGCGTCGGCGATCATGGGCATGCTGATCTCCACCCCCGAGGCCCGCATCACCGCCGAGCAGGCGCGCGGGCTGCTCGGCATGGCCGCGCAGCAGCCCGGCTACGCGCCGTCGACCCCGCCGGGAGGGCAGCACACCGCGCTCTACCCGAACGGCGGCCAGCCGCCGACCATGATGGGCCCGCCGACGGCCTTCGCCCACCAGCAGCCCCCGGTGCGGAAGGGCAAACGCAAGGCCCTGCTCATCGGCGGGGCGGTCGCCGCCGTCGCCCTGCTGGCAGGCGGCTTCTTCCTCGGCAAGCCGGTGTGGAGCCCGTCGGTCGACGAGGCGATGGCAACGACCCTGACCTACGGCGAGGGCGGGGACATGGGCAGCTACTACTTCGACGGCAGTTCGTACTGGTGCGTGAACACCCCGCTCGGCGCCGGCCGCTCCATCAGCAGCCAGAACTGGGTCGACTGCGAGGAAGAGCAGCACGACGCCCAGCTGTACGAGGGCTCGTATCCCGTGGGCCTCTCCGACGAGGAGGGTGCGGAGCTCGCCGACTATCCCGGGCCCGAGCGGCTCAACGCGTTCGCCGAGGCCAAGTGCTCGGTGGCCTTCTATTCCAACCGCATCCGGCCGGAGTACCGGCCCGCCCTCAAGTACCAGGCGGTGGTGCCGTCGAAGGCCGAGTGGGAGAAGGCGCCGGAGGACAGCACCAGCGACCCGGTGCGCTACATCTACTGCTTCGTCGTCAGTGCGAACGGTGGCAGGCTCGACGGCTACCAGACCAACCAGGTCAACTAGACCCGGAGAACTTCCCGTCCCGGACGGGTGAGACGGGCGATCCTCCGCCCGCCGGTGCGATCCGCACGGCAGCCCGCTCGATCGGCGCGGTCGGCGCACTCAGCTGGGGTCAGACGAGGTACCGTCAGCAGCATGTCGATCGCACCGTCCACCCCGCCGACCGCCGCGCCGGGCAGACCCTTCGGCCGGGTGCTCACCGCCATGGTCACCCCGTTCGACGCCGAGGGTGCCCTCGACCTGAAGCGGGCGCAGGAGCTCGCCGTGCACCTGCTCGAGCTGGGTAACGACGGGCTCGTCCTCAACGGCACCACGGGCGAGAGCCCCACCACGACCGACGCCGAGAAGGCCGACCTGATCCGTGCGGTCGTGGAGGCCATCGGCGACCGCGCCAGCGTGATCGCCGGCGCCGGGACCTACAACACCGCGCACAGCATCGAGCTGGCCCAGGCCGCCGAGAAGGCCGGCGCCCACGGCGTGCTCGTGGTGACCCCGTACTACTCGCGCCCGACCCAGGCCGGGCTGTACGCGCACTTCACGGCGGTCGCCGACGCGACCGAGCTGCCGATGATGCTCTACGACATTCCGCCGCGCTCGATCGTGCCCATCGAGGTCGACACGCTGCGCAGGCTCGCCGAGCACCCGCGCATCGTGGCCGTCAAGGATGCCAAGGGCGACCTGCTCGCCGGCAGCGAGGTCATCGCCAACACGCACCTCGCCTACTACTCCGGTGACGACGCGCTGAACCTGCCGTGGCTGTCCGTGGGCGCTGCGGGCGTGGTGAGCGTGATCGGCCACGTCGTGGCGGGCCGCATCCGCGCGATGATCGAGGCGTACGAGGACGGCGACACGTCCACCGCCCGCACCAACCACCGGGGCATGCTCGCCGTGTACCGGGCGTTCTCGCGGGTCGGCGGCGTGGTGTTCAGCAAGACGGCCCTGCGGCTGCGCGGCTACGACGTCGGCGAGCCGAGGCTGCCGATCGTGCCCGCCGTCGAGGAGCAGATCCAGGCGATCGCCGCCGACCTCACCGCGGCCGGTGTCCCGCTGGAGGCACACCCGACGAGCGACTGGGCCGGCTCGCGTGTCGCGCAGGCCGACTCCGCCGCCGCGTACGTCGCACCTACCACACACACGAGCGTTGGGACCATTCATCGGTGACCGAACTGGTACCTGGACCCGGACCGAACAACGCACCACCACCGCTGCCTGAGGGTGGCCTGCGCGTCGTCGCGCTGGGCGGCATCGGCGAGGTCGGGCGCAACATGACCGTCTTCGAGTACGACGGCAGGCTCCTCGTCGTGGACTGCGGCGTCCTCTTCCCGGAGGACGCCCAGCCCGGCGTCGACCTGATCCTGCCCGACTTCAGGGCGATCGAGAACCGGCTCGACGACATCGACGCGCTCGTGCTCACCCACGGCCACGAGGACCACATCGGCGCCGTGCCGTTCCTGCTGCGCCTGCGTCCCGACCTGCCGGTGTACGGCTCGCGGTTCACGCTCGCGCTGCTGGCCGCCAAGTGCAAGGAGCACAAGCAGCGCCCGCAGCTGGTCGAGGTGACCGAGAGTGAGCGGCGCACCGTGGGGCCGTTCGACCTGGAGTTCTTCGCGGTCAACCACTCCATCCCCGACGCGCTCGCGGTCGCCATCCGCACACCGGCCGGGCTGGTGCTGCACACCGGCGACATCAAGCTCGACCAGCTGCCCCTCGACGGGAGGCTCACCGACCTCGCCGGGTTCTCGCGCCTCGGCGACGAGGGCGTGGACCTGCTGTGCGTCGACTCGACCAACGCCGAGGTGCCCGGGTTCGTGACGCCCGAGCGCGACATCGGCCCCGTGCTCGACGACGTGATCGCGCGGGTGCGCCAGCGCGTGATCGTCGCGTGCTTCGCCAGCCACGTGCACCGTGTTCAGCAGGTGCTCGACGCCGCCGTGCGGCACGGAAGGCGGGTCGCGTTCGTCGGCAGGTCGATGGTCCGCAACATGGACATCGCGGCGGAGCTGGGGCTGCTGAACATCCCCGAGGGGCTGCTGATCAGCCTCGACGAGGCCGTGAACCTGCCCGAGACGAAGGTGCTGTTCGTGTCGACGGGCTCGCAGGGCGAGCCGCTGTCGGCGCTGTCGCGCATGGCGCGGGGCGAGCACCGGCAGATCTCCATCCGCTCCGGCGACACGGTGGTGCTGGCCAGCTCGCTGATCCCCGGCAACGAGAACGCCGTGTTCGGCGTGATCAACGGGCTCGTGCGGCTCGGCGCCGACGTCGTGCACCAGGGCAACGCCAAGGTGCACGTGTCGGGGCACGCCTCGGCTGGCGAGCTGCTGTTCCTCTACAACGCCATCCGGCCGAGTAACGTCATGCCGGTACACGGCGAATGGCGGCACCTGCGTGCGAACGGAGCGCTCGCGGTGCGCACGGGCGTCGCCCCGGAGAACGTGGTGCTGGCCGAGGACGGCGTGGTCGTGGACCTCGTCGACGGCAAGGCCACCACCACGGGGCGCGTCGAGGTCGGCTACGTGTACGTCGACGGGCTGTCCGTCGGCGACGTCGGCGAGTCGACGCTGTCCGACCGGCTCATCCTCGGCGAGGGCGGCTTCATCGCGATCAACGTTGCCGTGGACTCGGCGACGGGCCGCGCGGTGAGCCCGCCGACCGTGTCAGGGCGCGGCTTCTCCGACGACCCGAAGGCGCTCGACGCCGCGGTGTCGCTGGTGGAGATGGAACTCTCGCGCACGGAGATCGAGGGCATCACCGACACCCACCGCATCGCGCAGGCGGTGCGCAGGGTCGTCGGCCGCTGGGTGGCCGAGACCTACCGGCGGAGGCCGATGATCGTGCCCACCGTCATCTCCGTCTGACCGCGAGCAGCGCCAGCGCCACGGTCGCGAGCTGCACCAGCAGGGCGCGGCGGGCACGGCGCTGCTCGGCACGCGTCGGACGGTTCATGGTGACCTCCCCAGTCGGTCGTCGTTCCTGCCTGGCCTTGGAAGTCTCGCGGGCGGGGCCGGTTCCGCGCCTCCCCCGGCGGCCTAGCTCTCGAGAGGGAGCGGCTCGCCCGCCGTGGGCTGTTGCTTGCCCGGCGAGGTGAGCTGCACCAGCAGCGCGCCGCCGAGCAGCACGCCCGCGCCGAGCAGCTGGATCCACGTGAGCGCCTCGTCCAGCAGCAGCCACGCCGCGGCGGTGGCCACGAGCGGCTCCACGAGCGCCAGCACGCTCGCCGCGGCGACCGGGAGATGCCGCAGCGCCGAGGTGCCCGCGAGGTAGGCCAGCACCGTCGACAGCAGGGCCACCGCCACCAGCAGCGCCCACACGGGAGGCCGCCACGGGCCCAGCTCCGCCGGGCTCGTCAACACCGAGGCCGGCAGCGTCCACGGCGGCGACACCACACACACCGCGACGGCGCCGACGACCATGCCCCACGTGACCATGCCGAGCGGGTGGTGGTTGCTCACACCGCGCTCGCCGAGCAGGAAGTAGGCCGCCGAGCACACGGCGGCGCCCACGCCCGCGAGCAGCCCGATCGTGTCGAGCCGCAGGCCACCGTCGATGCCGGCCACCATCGCCAGGCCGACGAGGGCGAGCGCGATGCCGATCCACATCGGCCACGGCAGCCGCACCCTGCGCACGAAACGCACCCACAGCGCGACCAGCACGGGGGAGCTGAACTCCAGCAGGATCGCGACGCCGATGGGAATGCGAGCCGCGGAGATGAAGTAGAACAGCTGGACGCCGGCGACCCCGAGCAGCCCGTACCCGAGCAGCACCCGCCACTGGCCCTTCGGCACGCGCAGCAGGCTCGGCCGCACCAGCGCCACCCCCGCGAGCAGGACCAGCGCGGAGAGCCCGATGCGGGCGGCCGCCACCTGCTCGGGCGAGAGACCCGCGAGCATCGCGGGCTTGCCGATCACCCCGGAACTGCCGAAGGACAGCGAGGCCAGCAGTAGCAGCGCGGTCCCGCGGCCACGGTGGGCCACGAACGAGGGGGAGCGTGCGGAGACGTCGGCGGACACACCCGGACTCTAGGGCCCGGAACCGACAGTTCTCGCCCGATTTACGGGGTCGGTGACGGCCGCCACGGGCTGCGCGTGTCGGTGGGCCGCGTGGGGTCGAAGAACCGCGGGACGTCCGGCTCGTCGCGGCGCAGGGGCACGAGGCCGTCGGTGATGGCCCGCATGATCGCCGCGTGGGCCTTCACGGCGTCCCCGGCCCTGCTCGCCGAGAACTCCGAGAGGTCCACGGGCGCGCCGAAATGGACCTTGAACGTCGGCCTGCGCAGCGGCGAGGTGAGGCCGGACCGCAGGTACGGCGCGAGGTCCGGGATGCCGTCGACCCGTTCGGTGCCCCAGTACACGGCTTCGTGCGCCCCCCATTGGCTGATCGGGACCACGGGCACCCCCGCGGCGAGCGCGAGCCGGGCGGCCCCGGTCTTGCCGCGCTCCGGCCACAGGCCGCGATCGCGGCTGATGCGGCCTTCGGGGTAGACGATGATCGGCGCGCGCGTGGTGCGCATGGCCTCGACGGCGTGCCCGAACTGCTCGAGCGCCGACGCCGAGCCCCGGTCCACGCGCAGGTGACCGCTGGCCTTGAGCGCGGGGCCCAGCACCGGCGCGTCCAGCAGCCCGCCCGCGAGCAGGAACCGGGGCGCGATGCCGATGCGCCTGCACGCGGCCATGAGCACGAACGCGTCGAAGGTGCCGATGTGGTTCGCCGCCATGAGCAGCGGCCTGCCGCGCAGGGAGCGGGGCACGGCACCGGTCACGCGCAGCTTGCCGGCCAGCCGGACCACGCGCTGGTCGATGGCGAGCATGGCCCGCCAGATCGCCGGCGTCTCGCCGTCGCGCTCGGGGCGTGTCGTCGTGTTCTCCTCGGGGTCCAGCGCCACCATGGGGTGAAGGATGTCACGGGTGTGACAGGTGGTCGCGAGCGCCTCTCGCCCGAAATGTTTCGCGGGTGGCGTGAGTGGCGCATGTGATTGCCGTGGCGTGGCGGTTACCGTAGAGACATGGCGAGCGGGTCGGTGACAAAGGGGAGAAGCACCGCACGTGGCGGCAGCAAAGGCAAGGCGTCCGCGAAGGGCGCGAGCCGGTCGCGGCCGTCGTCCTCGTCGCGCTCGTCGCGCCCCTCCGTCCGCAAGCCGCCACCCCGCAGGAGCAGGGGCTCCTCCGGTGGTGCCTTCGCGAAGACCGTCCGGGGCGGCTGGAACCTCCTCGCCAAGGGCGTCGGCGGCCTCGCCCGCGCGGTCGGCCGTACGCGGGAGCTGGAACCCGAGCACCGCAGGGACGGCCTCGCGCTCGGCCTGATCGCGCTCGGTCTCATCACCGCGGTCGGCGTCTTCTGGCGGGCGGCCGGGCCCATCGGCGAATGGGTCACCGTCGGCATGCGCAGCATCTTCGGCGCCGGTGCCGTCGCGGTACCGCTCGCGCTCGTCGTGGCCGCCGTGGCGCTGATGCGTTCCGAGGCCAAACCGGAGACCCGGCCGAGGATGGTCGTCGGCACGCTCCTGGTGACCCTGTCGATCCTCGGGCTGCTGCACCTGTTCAACGCCCGGCCGCAGGAGCACGCCGACCAGATGTACGCGGGCGGCTGGCTCGGCTGGTTCTCTGGCGACCTGCTGGCCCGCGGCGTGACGATCTGGGTGGCCGTGCCGCTGCTGATCCTCACACTCGCGTTCGGCGTGCTCGTGTTCACCGCGACCCCCGTCCGCGAGATCCCGCGCCGCCTGCGCGAGTGGGGCGTCGACCCCGCCGACCTCGAGGACGAGGAGGAAGGGCAGTCCCGGCACGATCCGGTGGCCGAGGCCGACCCCACGTCGGTGCGGCTGCGCAAGCCCTCACGGCGCCGCCAGGCGAGCGCGGACACGAGTGCCGAGGACCCGAGCCTGTTCGACGACCTCGCCGCCGCGCCCGTCCCGGAACCCGCGCCGAAGCCCAAGCCCGCCGAGGTGCCCGAACGCAAGCCACGGAGCAAGCCCGAGCAGACCGCGCTCACCGTGACCCGCACCGTCGAGGGCGACTACACGCTGCCCTCGCCGGAGCTGCTGACGCTCGGCGATGCTCCGAAGGCCCGCAGCAAGGCCAACGACGCCATGATCGAAGCGATCACCGGCGTACTCGAACAGTTCAATGTGGACGCTCAGGTCACGGGGTTCACCCGTGGCCCCACGGTGACGCGTTACGAGGTGGAACTCGGCCCAGGCGTCAAGGTCGAGAAGATCACCGCGCTCACCAAGAACATCGCCTACGCCGTCGCGACCGACAACGTGCGCCTGCTCGCGCCGATCCCCGGCAAGTCGGCCGTCGGCATCGAGGTGCCCAACTCCGACCGCGAGATGGTGCGCCTCGGCGACGTGCTCCGTTCGGCCAAGGCCGCCAAGGACGATCACCCGATGGTGATCGGGCTCGGCAAGGACATCGAGGGCCACTTCGTCACCGCGAACCTGACGAAGATGCCGCACCTGCTCGTGGCGGGCTCCACCGGTTCCGGTAAGTCGAGCTTCGTCAACTCCATGCTCGTGTCGTTGCTCGCGCGCGCGACGCCGGACGAGTGCCGGATGATCCTCATCGACCCGAAGATGGTGGAGCTGACGCCGTACGAGGGCATCCCGCACCTCATCACGCCCATCATCACGCAGCCGAAGAAGGCCGCCGCCGCGCTGGCCTGGCTCGTGGAGGAGATGGAGCAGCGCTACCAGGACATGCAGGCCAACCGGGTGCGCCACATCGACGACTTCAACAAGAAGGTGCGCTCCGGCGAGATCACCGCGCCACCTGGCAGCGAGCGCGAGTACCGGCCCTACCCGTACATCATGGCGATCGTCGACGAGCTCGCCGACCTCATGATGACCGCGCCACGCGACGTCGAGGACGCGATCGTGCGCATCACCCAGAAGGCGCGTGCCGCCGGGATCCACCTGGTGCTCGCCACGCAGCGGCCGTCGGTGGACGTCGTCACCGGCCTCATCAAGACCAACGTGCCGTCGCGGCTGGCGTTCGCCACGTCGTCACTCACCGACTCGCGCGTGATCCTCGACCAGCCAGGCGCCGAAAAGCTCATCGGCATGGGCGACGCGCTGTACCTGCCGATGGGTGCGGGCAAGCCGACGCGCGTGCAGGGCTCGTTCGTCAGCGACGAGGAGATCGCGGCGATCGTCAACTTCACGAAGGAGCAGGCGGAGCCCGAGTACACCGACGGCGTCACCGCGGCGAAGGCGGGCGAGAAGAAGGAGATCGACGCCGACATCGGTGACGACCTCGACGTACTCCTGCAGGCCGCCGAGCTGGTGGTCACCTCGCAGTTCGGGTCCACCTCGATGCTGCAGCGCAAGCTGCGCGTCGGTTTCGCCAAGGCGGGCAGGCTCATGGACCTGCTGGAGACCAGGGGAGTGGTGGGCCCCTCGGAGGGCTCGAAGGCGCGTGACGTGCTCGTCAAGCCCGAGGACCTGCCCGGCACGCTCGCCCTCATCCGCGGCGGCGACCCCGGCGCGGGCGACGACGAGGACCTGGACTAGCCGGAGCACCCTGCTGCGAGGAGCAGCACCCCGCTGCGGTGAGGAGCCCTGGCCGCGGGGTTGGGCGACGCGGAGAATGCAAGGCCACCTGACTGCAGTGAAGGCCACCTTCACTGCGTTGAACGCAGGCATGGTGGCCTTCACTGCGGACGGGGTGCTCAGCTGGCGCCGAACTGGCGGACCGCCTGGTAGTACGTCCAGGCGGCGCCGTCGCACTGCCAGCGGCCCGCGCAGACCGTCTTCATGTCGCTGTAGAAGTTGTCGTCGATCGCCTTGCGGTTGGCCTCGGTGAAGCGGCTCTGCTTCTTGTAGTTGCGGTAGCCGAAGTCGTGCCGGTGGCAGGCGGGGGTGAAGTCGTAGCCCAGCGGCCGGTCCGGCGACCACGAGCACGCGTCCGAGGACCAGTCGAGCACGTCGGCGTACGGCGCCGTGGCGCGTGTGGTGCCGAACTGCGACAGGGACAGCTCGAACAGGTACTCGTCGGTCACCTCCTGGACGTCGACGGCGGGAGCCGTCCCCGCGCCGACGAACAGGGCGGCGGCGACGGCGGTGGATCCGACGGCGCCACGGAGTGTGCGGCGCAGGACTGACGTGGCCAAGGCGGGGCTCCCTCGCTGATCAGGCACGAAACGGGCTTGATCAGCTTCGGGCGCCGTGGGTAACCGCCACCACCTCCGAAGGTGGGAACAGTGGGTGAATTACCGACTACGCACCGGTGGGCGCGGTCAGGTCCAGGAGCATGCGGGTGTTGCCGAGGGTGTTGGGCTTGACGAACGGCAGGTCGAGGAACTCCGCGACGCCGGTGTCGAGCGAGCGGCGCATCTCCTCGTACACCTCGCGCGGGACGGGCGTGCCGTGGATCTCCCTGAACCCGTGCCTGGCGAAGAACTCCGTCTCGAACGTCAGTACGAAGATCCGGGGAACGCCCAGGTCGCGGGCCAGCTCCACGAGCCTGCCGACGAGCAGGTGACCGATGCCCCTGCCCCGCATCGAGCGCTCCACGGCGACGGTGCGGATCTCGGCGAGGTCCTCCCACAGCACGTGCAGGGCACCGCAGCCGACGATCTCGCCCGCCAGCTCGGCGACCCAGAACTCCTGCATGTCCTCGTAGAGGGTCACGAGCTCCTTCTCGAGGAGCACCTTGCCCGCGTCGGAGTCGACCAGCGCCTTGATCTTGCGAACGTCCGCGACGCGCGCGCGGCGAATGAGCGGTGACTCCACCCTCCAGACGCTAGCGGGCGGGCTCCGCACCACCGACCAGGGTCTCCTCGTTACCCTGGTCGGGTGTCTTCCGCTGATTCCTCGCCTGGCCGCCGCGTCTCTCTGCTGACCCTCGGCTGCGCTCGCAACGAGGTCGATTCCGAGGAGCTCGCGGGCAGGCTCGCCGCGGGCGGCTGGGAGCTTTCCGCCGAGCCCGAGGCCAGCGACGTGGTCGTGGTCAACACGTGCGGCTTCGTGGAGGCGGCGAAGAAGGACTCGGTGGACACCCTGCTCGCGGCGGCGGACACGGGCGCCAAGGTGGTGGCGGTCGGCTGCATGGCCGAACGCTACGGCCGCGAGCTGGCGGACAACCTGCCCGAGGCGGACGCGGTGCTCGGCTTCGACCACTACCCGCATCTGGCGGAGCGCCTCGCCGACATCGCCGAGGGCCGCTCGATCGCCTCGCACACGCCCGCCGACCGCAGGACGCTGCTGCCGATCAGCCCCGTCGAGCGCCCCGCCGCGGCCGAGCAGGTCGCCGTGCCCGGCCATGCCGGCTGGGGCCCGCGCGTGCTGCGCTCCCGGCTCGACGACTCGCCGGTGGCCGCGCTGAAGATCGCCTCCGGTTGCGACCGGCGCTGCTCGTTCTGCGCCATCCCGTCGTTCCGCGGCTCCTTCGTGTCCCGCCACCCCGACGAGATCGTTGCCGAGGCCGAGTGGCTCGCCACCCAGGGCGCGCGGGAGCTGTTCCTCGTCAGCGAGAACTCCACGTCCTACGGCAAGGACCTCGGCCGCGAGCTCGGCGGCACGCGTGCTCTGGAGGGCCTGCTGCCCCGGCTGGCCGCCGTCGAGGGCATCGACCGCGTGCGGGTGTCGTACCTGCAGCCCGCCGAGACCCGACCCGACCTGGTGAAGGTCATCGCGACCACGCCGGGTGTAGCCGACTACTTCGACCTGTCCTTCCAGCACTCCAGCGAGGCCGTGCTGCGCCGCATGCGGCGGTTCGGCTCCACCGACGCGTTCCTCGCGCTCGTGGACCAGATCCGCGAGTACGCGCCCGAGGCGGGCATCCGCACCAACGTGATCGTCGGCTTCCCCGGCGAGACCGAGGCCGACGTCGCCGAGCTGGAGCGCTTCCTCACCGGCGCGCGGCTCGACGCCGTGGGCGTGTTCGGCTACTCCGACGAGGACGGCACCGAGGCCGAGGGCTTCGACGGCAAGCTCGACGAGGCCACCATCGCCGAGCGCGTCGGCCGGGTGTCCGCGCTCGTCGAGGAGCTCACCGCCCAGCGTGCCGAGGACCGGATCGGCACGGTCGTCGAGGTGCTGGTCGAGTCCGTCGGAGACGAGGTCACCGGCCGCGCCGCGCACCAGGCGCCCGAGGTGGACGGCGAGTGCGTTGTGCTGGATGCGGACAGCTGCAAGGCGGGCGAGCTGCTGCGCTGCGAGGTGGTGGACAGCGCGGGCGTCGACCTGATCGTCCGCCCGCTCGAGCCGGTCGCGGACAGGGCGCCGTGAGTGCCGAGGCGGGCGGCGCCGACCGGGACACCGAGGTCGGCGGGGTCGCCGACGTCGCGTCCACCCCAGGGGTCGCGAACGTGCCGACGCTCAACGTCGCCAACCTGCTGACCCTCTCGCGGCTGGTCCTCGTCCCCCTGTTCGTCCTGGCGCTGTTCACGGCGGACGGCACCGACCCGGCGTGGCGCTATGTCGCCACGGGTGTGTTCGCCGTCGCCGCGCTCACCGACCGCGTGGACGGCTGGGTCGCGCGCAAGTACAGCCTGATCACCGACTTCGGCAAGATCGCGGACCCGATCGCCGACAAGGCGCTCATCGGTGCCGCGCTGGTGGGACTGAGCGTGCTCGGGGAGCTGCCGTGGTGGGTCACGATCGTCATCGCCGTCCGCGAGCTCGGCATCACGCTGCTGCGGTTCTGGGTCATCCGGCACGGCGTGATCCCGGCGAGCCGGGGCGGCAAGGCCAAGACGCTGGCCCAGAGCCTCGCGATCGGCGCCTACCTGCTGCCGCTCGGGGCGTGGGCGGACCCGGTGTGCTGGGCGCTCATGGGCGTCGCGCTGGTGCTCACGGTCGCCACCGGCCTCGACTACGTGGTCAGGGCGCTGCGGCTGCGGGCGGGGAGCTCGCGCTGATGGAGGCGCGAGAGCTGGTCGCCGCGCTGGTGCGGCGCGGGCAGACCGTCGCCACCGCCGAGTCACTGACGGCGGGGCTGGTGTGCGCCACGCTCACCGAGGTGCCGGGTTCGAGCGCGGCCGTGCGCGGCGGGCTGGTCGTCTACGCCACCGACCTCAAGCGGACACTCGCCGGGGTGGACGCGGACCTGCTGGCCGAGCACGGCGCCGTGCACCCGGAGGTCGCGGCCCAGCTCGCCCGCGGCGCGCGCGAACGGTGCGGTGCCGACTGGGGCCTGGGGCTCACCGGGGTCGCCGGGCCGGACCCGCAGGACGGCGTGGCGCCAGGAACCGTGCACCTCGCCGTGGCGGGCGAAGGGGTGCTCGGTGCGCGTACGCTGCGGATGTCCGGTGACCGAGGCGCCGTGCGGAGGGCGTCGGTGACCGCCGCGCTGAACCTGCTCGGGGAACAACTGGCGTGATCCACGCGTTCGCCCTTGGCGGACGCACGTGTCAACACCTGCGTTCTGTCGGCTGGTCTCGGTAACGTGGTCAGTAGCTGAAGGGAGGCGCGTGATGACCGTGCTGTTGCGCGAGGCGATCGGTGATCGGCTCCGTCATGCCCGCACCACCAAGCGCCGGACGCTGCGCGACATCTCCCGCGCCGCCAAGGTCAGCCTCGGTTACCTCTCCGAGGTCGAGCGGGGCCAGAAGGAAGCGTCGAGCGAGCTGCTCGCGTCCATCTGCGAGGCGCTGGACCTGCCGCTCGGTGAGCTGCTGCACAACGTGGCCGCGGACGTGTCCGCGCTGGACAAGGTCGACACGGCCGCCGTCGGCGAGCCGGTGGAGCCCGCCGAGCGCGCGGAGCGCCCCGGGGCCAAGGCCTCGGCCTCGGACAGCGGGTTCGAGGGCGGCCGGATCGTGGCGAACGTCGGCGGCAACGACCTCGCCGACCTGCGGCTCTCCCCGACGCTGCGGACCACGATCCACGCACCGAAGTCCAAGGCCGTCCTCGCCGCGTGACCTGCGGAACGGGCTGCCTCGGCACGGTGCTCCGGGTCGGGTCAGGGCCATCCCTGAATTCCCTCGGGGTCGCCTGGAACCACGGCCGTTGACCTGACACGATGGAACCCAACACCGGGGGTCGCACGTTGCCAGAACACGGCGAACGGTGACAGCACCGGATCAACAGCCCGTGGGACGTGAGAAGGCAGGCGGAGGAGATGGCCAACCCTTTCGTGAAGTTCTGGAAGTACCTCATGGCGGCGTTCTCGTCGAAGGTTGACGAGTACGCCGACCCGAAGGTGCAGATCCAGCAGGCCATCGAGGAGGCGCAGCGCAACCACCAGGCGCTCTCCCAGCAGGCGGCTTCGGTGATCGGCAACCAGCGGCAGCTGGAGATGAAGCTCAACCGGCAGCTCGGAGAGGTCGAGAAGCTGCAGGCCTCCACCCGCCAGGCGCTCGTGCTCGCCGACGAGGCGCGCGCGAAGGGCGACGAGCAGAAGGCGCAGGAGTTCGAGACCGCCGCCGAGGGCTTCGCCGCGCAGCTCGTCACCGCCGAGCAGAGCATCGAGGACCTCAAGACGCTGCACGACCAGTCGCTGCAGGCGGCGGCGCAGGCCAAGCAGGCCGTCGAGCGCAACGCCTCGATGCTGCAGCAGAAGCTGGCCGAGCGCACCAAGCTGCTCTCGCAGCTGGAGCAGGCGAAGATGCAGGAGCAGGTGTCGGCCTCGCTCACGCAGATGACCGAGCTGGCCGCCCCGGGCAACACGCCGTCGCTCGACGAGATCCGCGACAAGATCGAGAAGCGCTACACCACGGCACTCGGCTCGGCGGAGCTCGCGCAGAACTCCGTGCAGGGCCGCATGCTCGAGGTGCAGCACTCCACCACGCAGCTGGCCGGGCACAACCGCCTCGAGCAGATCCGCGCGTCGATGAAGGGCGAGTCGGTGGCACAGGTGACCGACGGCTCCGCGTCGTCCGGTTCGGCGGCACCGGCGTCCTCGGGCTCGGATGTCCAGAAGGAGATCCAGGCGCGGGTCGAGGCCGAGCGCCAGAAGAACCAGGCCTGAGCGGCAAGGCCGGGCTGGGATCATGGCCGCGGGATCGGGTAAATCGGGCAGGCGGGACTTCAGCCAGTTGAACGCCAAGCTGGAGAAGCACATCGAACGGCTGCCTGACTATGCCCAGAAGGCGCAGGAGAAGCTCCAGAAGTATCTGCCGCCGCAACAGGAGGGCAACCAGTCCCGCGATCAGTCCCGAGATGAGGAGCGCGAGCGCGCTCCCGAACAGCCGCCCAAGCCGGCGCGGTCGGCGAACGCGCCGCTGCTGCCTCGTGAGGTGGCGGCGATCGCCGACATGCGCGACAAGTGGACCCGCTGGAACGAGCCGTCCGCCAAGCTGGAACGCCGCAAGCGCAGGACCTCGAAGGCGCTCACGCTCTGGACGATCATCACGCTGCTGAGCGTGCTGTGGGCCGTGGGCGGCTTCTACGGGATCACCGGCGCGCAAGAGGGCTTCGTCGGTGCCTTCGGCGGGCTCACCAGTGCTGTCATCTTCGGGGTGCTGGCGGTGCGTTCCGGCACGAAGCTCCGCCAGCTCAACCGCACCGAGGTGCCCGCGGTGGCCTCCACGAAACCGCGTCGGCTGCCCTCGGCGAACTCCGCCGCCCGCAAGCCGATGGAACGCCTCGCGGAGAGCGAGGCGACACTCGCCGAACTGCTCGACCAGCTGTCCTCGCCCGCGCACGGCGCCCCGGCGTCGGTGCCCGAGCTGTCCGTCGAGGACGCGCGGAACACCGCCGCCGAGGCCTCCGCCACCCTGCGGGCGCTGGCAGGCCGGATCCAGTCGATCGAGCGCGCGAGGGCCTCGGCGCCCGCGAGTGAACGGCAGCCGCTGGACTCCGCCATCCGCACGCTGGCCGAACAGCTCGACGACGGCGTCGAGGGCTACGGCGGGCTCGTCGCCGCGGCAGGCCGCGCGGTCGCCGCCAGCAGCGGGGGCGTGCAACCGGCCAAGGAGGCGCTCACCGACGCCACCGACCGGCTTGCCGGGCTCGCGCTCGCGTTGCGCGAACTGTCCTGACGGCGACTTCCGCCCTCCCGGGAATCGCCGCCGGAATGGCGGAGGCGTAACCACGGGAAATGGTCGGGTAACGCCGCCGACACGATTCCGGAAACGCGCTTTCCTAGCCTCGACCCCGGAACCGCACGGAAAACGGCCCGGATTGGTTTCATCCGGTCGTGGGTAACCGTGGGTGCCCGGGCGTCGGCGGAAAGGACAGCGGCGTGAACCCATTTCTCACCGAAGAAGAGACCGTGTCGTTTCCGCCGGTCAGTTCCTATCAGCGGGCCATCGCGGCCTTCGAGGCGCTCGCCCGTTCCGGCGGTTGCCCGCCGTGGCTCGGCGTCCGTTCCCGCGAGGACGTGCTCATCGACGCGAAAGCGGTGGACGAACGCCTGCGCGCCGGTGAGTCGCCGCCGCTGGCCGGCCTGCTCGTCGGCATCGGTGCCGACCGCGTGCTCGCCCAGCGGCTCGCCCGCGCCGGTGCGGTGGTGCTCGGCAGCGCCGACCCGGCGGGAGTCGCCGCCGAGCCCGCACCCGACGTGCTGGACGCGGCCGTCTGCACCGGACTGCCGGCCGACTGCCGTGGCCTGGTGGCACTGAGGCCCACGCCGGGTCTCGTGCCGGGGCACCCCGGGCTGACCGTGCTGGCCCGTGACGTCGAGCGGGGCCAGCACGTGCTCGCGGCGCTGACCGGGCCGGACGAGAGCGACCCGGCGAGCCGGGAGTGGCCCGCCTCGGTGCGGCTGAGCGCGGGGGAGCACCCGCACATCGCGGTGCCCTCCGCCGCCGGCCTCGCCGCGCTGTCCACTGTGGACCGCTCCGCGTTCGCCGGCACCGTCGACACCCTGCGGGCCGCGGGAGCGGTCGTCGAGGAGATCCCGCTCACCGAGCGCGTGCGGGACTGGGCCGAGCGTCCCGCCACGACGCTGCGCGGCCACGACGCGCTGTGCCTGCCCGCCAGTGGGACCACGCCGTCACCCGCCGAGCTCACGAATGCCCTCGAGACGGCGGCCGTCGCGTTTCCCGACGGCCGCGGCCGCGGTGCCGTGGTGATCACCAGGGCGTTCGACGACCAGGTCGGCATCGACGTGGCCGGCCTGCTGTCCGGCATCCAGGCCGGCACGCCGTACCCCTCGACGGGGATCGAGCTGATCGTGTTCGGCGCCTACCTGCGCGGGCAGCCCCGCAACGGCGAGCTCACCGGCGTGGGCGCCCGGTTCACCGGGTTCGCCGAGACGGCGCCGCACTACCGCATGGTGGCGTTGCCGGGCACGCCGCCGCAGCCGGGCGTGCTGCGCGCGGACCGGGACGGCGCGGCCCTGCTCGCCGAGCGGTGGCTGATCTCGCCCGCCGGCCTGGGCACGTTCCTTGCCGGGCTGCCCGCCCCGCTGGCTCTGGGCAGCGTGGAACTCGAGGACGGCACGCACGCGGTGGCGGTACTGTGCGACGCGGTCGCCGCCGCGGAGGGCACCGACATCACCTCGTACGGCTGCTGGCGCGCCTATCTGCGGTACCTGAGCACCCAGCGGCCTACCGTGCCGGCTCCCCGGCCAGCGTCCGGTTGATCCGCCGGACCAGCCCGGGGCCGTGCAGCGCGAACGCGGTGTAGACCTGCACGAGGCTCGCGCCCGCGTCGAGCATGCGCAGCGCGTCGCCGGGCCCGGAGATCCCTCCGACGCCGATCACGGGCAGCCGGTCGCCCGCCTCCTCGTGCACGAACCGCACGACGTCCCTGGCCCGCTCCGCGAGCGGACGGCCCGACAGCCCGCCCGCCTCCTCGGCCACGCGCGCGTCGGCGGCGGCGAGCCCCTCGCGGCCGAGCGTGGTGTTGGTGGCGATGATCCCGGCCACGTCGTGTTCGAGGCACACCTCCAGCAGCTCGGCCAGTGCCTCGTCGGTGAGGTCGGGGGCGACCTTCACCAGCAGTGGGGCCGGGGTCGTGCCCGCCTCCTCGGCCAGCGTCACCGCCGTGCCTCGCAGCTCGGCGAGCAGTTCGGCGAGCGCCCTCCGGTCCTGCAGCTCCCGCAGCCCCGGTGTGTTGGGCGAGCTGACGTTGATGGCGACGTAGTCGGCGTAGGGGTGCAGCGCCCGCAGCGACGCCCGGTAGTCCTCGACGGCGTCCTCCAGCGGCGTCACCTTGGACTTGCCGATGCTGATACCCAGCGGGACCGGGGGCTTGCCGCTTTCGGCGAGGCGCAGGGAGAGTGCCTCGGCTCCCGCGTTGTTGAAGCCCATTCGGTTGATCACCGCGTCGCTGGCGGCGAGCGTGAACAGCCGGGGGCGCGGGTTGCCGGGCTGGGCGAGCCGCGTGACGGTGCCGACCTCGACGAAGCCGAACCCGAGCGCGGGCCAGGCGTGCAGCGCGCGGCCGTCCTTGTCCATCCCGGCCGCGAGACCGACCCGGTTGGGGAAGCGGATCCCGAACACGGTCACGGGATCGTCGACGGCGTACACCCGGCGGAGGGCGGCCAGCGCTGGCTTCGCGGCGCTGAGCCTGCCCAGCGCGCGCACCGTGCGCTCGTGCACGACCTCGGGGTCGGACTTGGCGAGCCGGTAGAGCGCCGGCCGCGCGATCTTGTCGAAGAGCACGCGACCATGCTGCCTGATCGCGCTGCGGGGCCGGACAGGCCCCGGAGAGTAAAGAAGCCCCCTGCGCGACTCCCGAACGTCGTCAGCCGTTCGGGCCCGGGTCGGACCGGAACCCGGAAGCGGCAGGGGGCCGGTGGCTGCCTGGTATTCACTGCCAGGCACACGTACTTTCGGGCGGGCACCGCGCTCGCGGTCAGCCTGCCCAGGTGGTCCGTGCGCTGCCCGTCAGCGGACAGCCACCTCACGAGTCCTGTAGCTATTCAACTTCGGACCACCTCCTTTCTCGTGTGCCACAACGCTAAGCGAGACAACCGTTGCCCGGCAACAGATTTTCACGTGTCGCACGCGACGCCGTCGATCTCGGCCAGCAACGCCTGCTTGCGGGTATCCTGGAGGAACGACACCCGCACGGCGTTGCGGGCCAGCTCGGCGAGCTCCGCCGTCCGCAGGCCCAGCGCCGAGGCCACCGCCAGGTACTCCCCGTTCAAGGTGGCGCCGAACATCGGCGGGTCGTCGGTGTTGAGCGTGACGAGCACGCCGTGGTCGAGCATGCGCCGCACCGGATGCGCCTCCACCGATTCGACCTGTCCCGTGCGGACGTTCGACGTGGGACAGACCTCGAGCGCGATGCCGTGCTCGGCGAGGTGGGCCAGCAGCCTCGGATCGGTCCCGCTGCTCGTGCCGTGGCCGATCCGTTCGGCGCCGAGATCGTGCACCGCCGACCAGACCGTGGCGGGTCCGCTCGTCTCGCCTGCGTGGGGAACGCTGTGCAGGCCGGCTTCCCGCGCCGCCGTGAAGAGCGGCGCGAACTGGGCGCGGCCCACGCCGATCTCGGGGCCGCCCAGCCCGAAGCCCACCAGCCCCTCGGGCCGTTCGCGCAGCGCGAACGTGAGCGTCTCCCGACCCGCTTTCGTCCCCTTCTCACCCGGAATGTCGAAGCACCACGCCAGTTCCACGCCGTGCTCGGCGAGCGCTGTCGCCCTGCCGGTGGCGAGCCCCTCCAGCAGCGCGTCACCGGGCAGGCCGTCGAGCAGGTGGTTGTAGGGCGTGACGGTGACCTCCGCGTAGCGGCAGTTCTGCGTGGCGAGGTCGCGGGCGAGCCCGGCCACGAGGTCGTGGACGTCCGCGCTGGACCGGATCATCGACTGCACGGCCCAGAACGCGGTGAGGAAGTGGTCGAAGTCGCGGAACGTGAAGAACCGCCGCAGCTCCTCGGTATCCGTCGGCACCCCGGCGGACGGATGACGGCGGGCGAGCCTGGTGACGGTCTCGACGCTCGCCGAGCCGACGAGGTGGACGTGCAGCTCGACCTTCGGCAGTGCCGCGACGAACGCGCGCAGGTTTTCGGGCATGACGAAACTCCCTGGAAAGAAAAGGAAAAAGTGCGACGACGTGGCGAACGGGCGCGGCGTCAGGGAGCGAGGTCGCCGCGCTGCCGGTCGAGGCCGTAGAGCGGCAGCTTGTAGGTCGGCACGACGCCAGGCTAACGCATGGGGGCGGGCCCGCGCTGGCAGTTCGGGCAGAACCACGTCGGCCTGCCCTGCACGCCCGCGCCCTGCGTGGCGACGCGGACCCTGCCACCGCAGCGGAAACAGCCCTGCCGGGTGCGCTCGTACACCCAGTTACGCCTGCCGCGCGCGGTCTCGCCGGTGGTGCTCTGGTCGTAGCGCCAGGCGTTGGCGTGCAACAGTTTCCGCGCCAGCGCCACCGTCTCGGCGGCGTCGACCTCGGAGGCGGGCGTCCACGGTGTGACGCCGAGCAGGAAGCAGATCTCGCACTTGTAGAGGTTGCCGACCCCGGCCATCACGCGCTGGTCGAGCAGCGCGAGCCCGAGCTCCAGCTCCGGCCGCGAAGCCAGTGCCCGCGCGGCGATCGCGGCGTGCTCGTCCGTCCACTCCGGATCGAGCAGGTCCGGTCCGAGATGCCCGACGAGCCGCCGTTCCTCCCCCGTGGGCAGCAGCGCGAGGTCGTGCACGCGGAAGCCGACCGCCTCGGTGGTCTCCGTGGTCAGCACCACGCGTGCGTGGTGAGCGGGCATGTTCCAGCGCGCGCCGCGCGCGAACACCCGCCACGAGCCATCCATCTTGAGGTGGCTGTGCAGGCTCAGGCCCCCGGAGAACCGGAGGAACAGGTGCTTGCCGACGGTCCGGACGCCGAGCACGTCACGCCCGGAGAGGTCGGTGGTCGCCAGCGCGGGATGCCGGAAGTCGGTGCGCGTGAGCCGCTGCCCGGCGAGTGCCCGTTCGAGCTTTTTCCCGGTGAGGAAGACGGTGTCGCCCTCGGGCATCTCAGCCGATCTCGCGCTCGGCGAGCTCGCGCAGCGCGGGGAACTGTGAGGTGGTCTCGTTCTGCGAGGTCTCCGCGGGGGCGGCCTCGGGCCCCTCGGCGTCCAGGCGGTGCCTGCCCGCACGGCTCGACCGCAGGATCTTGGCGAGCACCATGTTGAACGTCAGCGCGATCTCCTGCGCGCCGGGCGACTTCCACTCGTGGATCGGCACGCACGCGCCCTGCGCCTGCTGGATCGCCAGCCGGTCGGGGATCGCCGTCGGCATCACGAGCCTGCCGAACGACTCGCGCAGCTCCTGCACGCGGTACTGGTGCTCGTAGGAGCGCACCCGCAGGCGGTTCACCAGCACACCCGCCGGCCGCAGCCGGGGGTTGTGCTCCGCGCGGATCGTCTCGATCGCCTCCAGCGCCCGTTCCGCGCCCGAGACGGCGTACATCGTGGGCTCGGTGACCAGCAGCGCGCTGTCGGCGGCCATGAGCGCCGAGCGGGTCAGCCTGCCGAGCGAGGGCGGGCAGTCGAGGATCGCCAGCTCGTAAGGGTCGCCCTGCCGGGACGTGGTCAGCTCGTGCAGCGCCCGCGCGAGGTTGTCCATCCGGCGGCTGTCGGGGCCGGGTTCGTTGAGCAGCTCCAGGTCCTCGGAGCTGACGAGCACGTCGAGCTCGTCGCTCCAGCCGCTCGGCGCGAGCGCCTGTTCGATCACCGCGAGCCGGGGTGTCTCCAGCACGTCGGTGAGCGTCGCCTCGGTCATCGGCGGATCCAGTGTCGCGGTGGCGTTGCCCTGGGGGTCGAGGTCCGCCACGAGCGCCCTCGCGCCCCTGCGGAGCGCAGCCGAGGCAATACCCAGCGCAACCGTCGTCTTGCCGACGCCTCCCTTGAGGCTCAGTACGGCCACCGTGTGCACGCCTGCGAGCGTAGTCGTATCCGGAGCGCGATCGTGGCCGGTCGAGGTGAGTGCCCGCGAGCGGCCCAACTACGCTGCCGACCATGCGAACGGAGACGTCGGCCGGGCACACCTCAGCTGCGGTCCGGAAGGTGCTGGAGGCGGAGCTGCGCGCCGCGCGCGACCGGGGCTCGGCGCAGCCGCGCGTGATCGACGTGGGAGGGGGCAGCGGGGTCTGGGCTGTCCCGTTCGCGTCCGAGGGCTGCCTCGTGACCGTCGTGGAGCCCAACCCGAACGCGCTGGCCACGCTGGAGCGCCGGGCCGCCGAGGTGGGCGTGTCCGACCGGATCACGGTCGTGGCGGACGACTCGGACGCCCTCGGCGCCCGCGTGCCCGACGGTTCCGCCGACCTCGTGCTCGCGCACGGGCTGCTCGAGGTGGTCGACGACCCGGCGGCGACGATCGCGGCGCTCGCCGCCGTCGTCGCACCGGGCGGCGCCGTGTCGGTGCTGGTGGCCAACCGGCACGCCGCCGCGCTGCACCGTGCGCTGGCGGGCAGGCTCGCCGAGGCACGCAAGCTGCTGACCGACCCCGACGGCGTGCTCACCGACGACGCGGAGACCCTGCTGCGCCGGTTCGACGCCGCGGGGCTGGAGGCGCTGCTCGCGGGTGCCGGCCTCGAGGTCGCGCAGCTGCAGGGCGACGGCGTGGTGTCCGACGTCGTGCACAGCCTCGCCGCCGAGCCGGTGAACGCGGTCGCGTCGTGGGAGCAGGACGTGGCCGACTTCGAGGCGCTGGCCGCCGGCACGCCGCCGCTGCGCGACATCGCCAGCAGGCTGCACGCGCTGGCGCGGCGCCCGGCGTGATTGTCGGTGGGTCCGGCTAGCCTGCGCGCATGGGACGAAACGCGGCGCTGCCCGCGGGGTTCGAGCGGTTCCGCGCCACGGGGGAGACCACACCGGACGACACCGGTTGCGGTGTGCTGCACGTCGACATGGACGCCTTCTTCGCCGCCGTCGAGCTGCGGAGCAGGCCGGAGCTGGCCGACCGTCCGGTGATCGTCGCGGGCGCGGGCCCGCGCTCGGTGGTGCTGTCGGCGAACTACCCGGCGCGCCGCTACGGCGTGCGCTCCGCCATGCCGGTGGGCGCCGCGCGGCGCCTGTGCCCGCAGGCCGTGTGGATCCCGCCGAGCCGGGGCGCCTACAGCGAGGTGTCCCACGGCGTCATGGCGATCTTCCGCGAGCTGACGCCGCTCGTGGAGCCGCTGAGCCTGGACGAGGCGTTCCTGGACGTGAGCGGGGCGCTGCGACGGCTCGGGACCACCCCGGCGGGGATCGGGGCGCTCATCCGCGAGCGGGTGGCCGCCGAGCACGGGATCACGTGCTCGGTCGGGGTCGCGCGGGCGAAGTTCGTCGCCAAGCTCGCCTCCGGCATGGCCAAGCCCGACGGGATGCTCGTGGTGCCCGCGGCGCAGACCCTCGCCTTCCTGCACCCGCTGCCGGTGTCGGCGCTGTGGGGCGTGGGCAGGAAGACCGAGGAGAACCTGCGCAGGCACGGGCTCGACACGATCGCCGACGTCGCGAAGGCTCCGCTCGACCGGCTGCGGCGCAGCCTCGGCTCCGCGCTCGGCGAGCACCTCCACGCACTCGCCAACGGCCGGGACGACCGCGCCGTCGTGCCGGAGTCCGAGGAGAAGTCGATCGGTGCCGAGCACACCTTCGACACCGACCAGCACGACAGCGCGCTGCTGAACCGGGAGCTGCTGCGGCTCTCCGAGCGGGTCGCGGCCACGCTCAGGGCGAAAGGCGTGCGCGGGCGCACCGTGTCGATCAAGGTCCGATTTGCCGACTTCACGACGATCACCAGGGCGAGGACCCTGCTCGCGGCCACCGATGTCGCCCGCGAGATCCATGCCACGGCGGTCGCCCTGCTGGCCGAGGCGTCGTCGGGCGCGGCGGTGCGGCTGATCGGCGTGCGCGTCGAGGGGCTCGCCGCGGAGGGCGCGGGGGAGCAGCTCAGCTTCGAGGCGCCCGCGCCGCGCTGGCGGGAGGCGGAAATCGCCGCCGACGTCGCCCGGTCCAAGTTCGGCGCGGGGGCCATCCGGCCTGCGTCGCTCTTGTCACCCGAAGAGGGGTGACCTTCGTCGCCTTCACCCGGGTGGACGGCCTCAGCCGGGCGTTTGGTGCAAATCTCTCCATGCTTGATGCGAGATCGGGTAGTCGTCGGAGCGCGGGGCTCGTATCCTGGTGGGGACACCCCGAACGGGGGGTCGTTGGGTCCACGACGTTGCGAAGGTCCGGCGCCCACCAATGGGGTCGGAGACAACGCTGTGCCGGAGGAGGAAAGATGCCACTCTCCGAGCATGAGCAGCGGCTGCTCGATCAGATCGAGCGCGAGCTCTATGCCGAGGACCCCAAGTTCGCATCCACGGTACGTGGCGCCAAGATGCGTCGCCCCACGCGCCGCAGGCGCATCCAGGGCATCGCCCTGTTCGCGGTGGGCGTCGCACTGCTGGTGCTCGGCGTCGTGGTGCCCTTCCGGGTCGCCGAGATTCCGTTGATCAGCGTGCTCGGGTTCCTCGTGATGTTCTTTGGGGTTCTGCTTGCCGTCACTGCCATGCGAGCCCGGGGGGAGCCGGGTGAGAAGAACGCCAAGGGCGCGGGCGGCGGAGGTGGCGGCAAACAGACGCGCCGCAGCTCCTTCACACAGCGCATGGAAGAACGTTTCCGGCAGCGTTTCGAGGACCGTTAGCTCCGCTCACACAGCGTTGACGTAAGCAGGGTGCCGCACAGCGGCACCCTGCTTACGTGTGCGCGCACCCACTTGATCGCCTGTCGACGTGCCCCCAAGGCCACCTTTGTTGCGTTGAGCGCACCGAAGGTGGCCTTGGGGGCCGGTAGCCGAGCCGTCAGCGGGGGGTGCCGCGGCGGAAGAGGGAGCGGGGGAACAGCCGGCCGCGCCACGACATCGGCGCCGTGCGGCGCAGGCCCTCGCGCAGGCTCTGGAACGCGCGGGCGAACTCCGGGTCACTCTCACCCGCGGCCGGGCTGTACCACGACCGTTCCACGACGCCGACCACCGTGCGCAGGTCGTTCTTGCCCCGCTCGTCGAGGTGGTGCCGCTGAGCCACCTTCTGTGCCGCCAGGCGCACCGTGTCGCTTTTCGGGATCTCGATGCCCCGGTCGGTGCACTCGTCGAGCAGCTCGTCCCACGCCGCGCTCGCCGCGGTCGGCTCCCTGTCCTCGATCGTCCGCAGGCGCCGCCGTCGCCGCAGCTCCCGCAGCAACGACGGCGTGAGCCCCAGCCCTGCCAGCACGAGCAGCGCGAGCGCCGCCGCCCAGTGCCACTGCCACGCGAGCAGCAGCAGGGACAGCAGCCAGAACGCGCCCGCGACCGGAGCGAGCCAGCCCGGAACCGGCGGACCCGCCGGCCCGTGCCGGCCACCCGTCATCCGCCTGCCGAGCACCAGCACCGCGGCCGTCAGCAGCACCGCCAGCACCGCCGACACGAGCGCGCCCCAGCCCGACCACGACGGCGCCGCGTAGAACGGCTTCTCCGGCTGGCCCCCGTCGCCCTGTGCCTGCGACTCCGGCAGCTGGTTCTGCGGTGCCTGCTGGCTCGACGAGGCGGTCGGCACGTCGTCCTGCGCCGCCGAGGTCGGGTCGCTCTGGGTGTCGTCGGGCGCCAGGTACGGCGGGACGTAGCCGCGGCCGTCCGACAGCGGTGTCGGATCGAAGCTGACCCAGCCCCGGTCGCCGAAGTAGACCTCGACCCACGCGTGCGCGTCCTGAGACGTGATCGTGCGGCCTGCGTCCGTCGGGTAGCCGGTGGTGAAGCCGATCGCCACGCGCGAGGGGATCCCGATCGCCCGCAGCATCACGGCCATCGACGACGCGTACTGCTCGCAGAAGCCGCGCTTGCCGTTGAGCACGAAGTCGGCGAGCGCGTCGGGATCGCTCACCGGGGCGGTCTGCGTGTCGTAGACGAAGCCGTTCTCGGCGCTGAAGTAGCGCCAGATCGCCTCGGCCTTGTCGAAGTTGTTGGTGGCGTTGGCGGTGAGCTGCTGGGCGAGCTGGGTGACGCGCGGGTCGACCTCGTCCGCGGTGGTGTAGACCGGCGGCAGCTCCTCCGTCTTCGGGTCGGTGACCCGCAGCTCCGCCTTGGACGGCTCCTCGAGCGACGCGACCTCGACGTACGGCGCGGGCCGCTGCCTGCGCTCGCGGAAGATCGTGCCGCTCGTGCGGTCGTAGTACCAGCCCTCGGAGATGTTGCGCAGCGAGCGTGGCGCGCCGTAGGTCGGCAGCCACAGATCGAACCAGTTCACCGGCTCGATGCGGATCTCCCGGCTCTGCCCGGTGCCGTCGTCGCCGGGGGCCGCAGGCAGCGGGCCGTTCGCGGGCACCCCGGGCGGCATGGGGCCGTCGGGCAGGCCCCAGCCCTGCCCGGGCCGGTACGTGTCGAGCGTGAACGCGCGCAGCAGCCGCCGGTCCTCGCCGAGACCGCGCACACGGAACAGCTCCACGTTGGAGCCCTGGTCGAGCATTCCGCGCAGCGACGTGAACGGGTTGACGCCCAGCCCTCCGGGCACGTTCTGCCCGCCCGAGGAGGAGCCGGGCAGGCTGCCCTCGGTGCCGATGGCGGTGACGGTGGAGCCGGCCACGAGCCCCACGACGAGCGACGCGGCGACCACGGCCACCGGTGCCGACGCGGAACCGGGGGAGGCGCCGAGACCCGGCGTGGCGCGGTTGCGCCACGTGCGGTGGCGGTGGCTGCCGTCGGCGGCGAGCAGCGCGGCGAACGAGGCGGCGCCGAACGCGAACGTCCACCACGGCAGCAGCTCGCCGGCCAGCGCCGAGGGCACCGCGTAGACGCACAGCAGGATCAGCCCCGTCGCGGCCGGTGCCGAGGCCGACACCGCCAGCGTGTCGACCAGGATCGCCACGAGCCCGATCGCGATCGTCACCAGGCAGAGGATCGGCGTCGTCGCCTCCACGGGCGGCAGGCCGGTGCGGATCTGCTCGAACGCGGCCACCAGCACGTCGTTCAGCTCGACGAACGCCGCTGGGCCGGGGATGATCGCCAGCAGCCCGCTGCGGGTGAACACACCGGTCACGAGGAACAGCAGCACCAGCAGCTGCGCGATGCCGACGACCGGCGCCGGGGCGCGCAGCGTGCGCAGTGCCAGGCCCGTGCACCCGACGAGCAGCGTCACGACGATGAGGTAGCCAAGCCACGACAGGCCCTGGATCACGCCCGTGAGCGACGTCGCGGCGCTGACCGTGGCGAGCCCCGCCAGCGCGGGGGTGAGCACCGTGTGCGCCGACAGCGACTGCTGCGGCTCCGACGGCGGCGTGGGCGGCGGGGCGTGTGGCCGGGGCGGGGCGGTGGCCGTCATGCGTGGCCGCCGATCAGCGAGGCACCGGGGGAGACGGTGCGGCAGAGCTCCGACCACACCTGCGGCATGGAGGTGCCGGGTGTCGCGATCACCACGCCCCAGCCCGCGGCGCGTAGCAGCGCGGCCGACTCGTCCGTGGCCGCCGCCCGGTGGCCTGGTGCGCTCACCCCGCTCGTCCACGCGGGGGTGTCGAGCAGCACCGCGAGGCTGCGCGTGCCGCGCGGCCGGTACTTCGTGAGCTCGTGCACCGAGTCGTTGCTGATGGTGCCCAGCACGGCGATGAGCTCCTGTCCCTGCGCCGGGTCGAAGCCCGTGGTCAGGTCGCGCTCGTGCGCGGGCTGCAGTGCCGCGAGCGAGTCGAGCACGACGTTGTCGTAGTTCTGGCCACCGCCGCCGGGGGTGTCGGCGAGCACGCGGCCGTGCTCGCTCACCAGCCGCACGCGGTGCCCGGCGCGGCCGAGGTGCAGGCACACGCTCGCCGCGAACTCCACCGCCCACTCCAGGCTCGCCGTCGGCCCGGTGCCGTGGTGGGCTGCGGCCCGGTGGTCGAGCAGCACCGTCGTGCCGCCGCGCCAGGGCCGCTCCTCGACCCGCACCATCATCTCGTCGCGGCGGGCGGTCGAACGCCAGTGGACCTTGCGCAGGTCGTCGCCCTGCCGGTAGTGCCGCACGATCACGTCGGTCTCGCCCTGGCCCGCGTGCAGCCGGATGCTGCCGTCGTCGCCGGAGCCGATCCCCGCGCCGATCGGCAGGCCCCACAGTCGCACGACCCTGGGCACGACGATGAGCCGCGAGTGCGAGATCAGCTCACGCTCGAACTCGCAGAGCCCGAACGGGTCGGTGATCGTCGCGCGCAGCGGGCCGATCTGCTGAACGCCGCGCAGCGCGGGCTGCACCGGGTAGCGCAGCGCCACCGACCGGTGCTGGGGCAGGCGCTCCACCACGAACCGTGGCCGCGCGCCGAGCGCGTACGGGATGCCGTCCTCGAGCAGCACGTCGCCCGCGGGCAGGTGCCCGCTGCGCCAGATGTCAAGCTGCACCTCGCCGTGCCCGCCGACGGGGACGCGCTCGGGCAGCAGCGTGCGCGACGCGCCGATCCGCACCTTCGACGCGGAGGCCAGCAGAGCCACGAACAGGGGCAGTGCGATCACGAAGACAGCGACCCGCAGCAGGTCGCGCTCGTTGAGCACGGCCGAGCACACGGCGGCCGCGACCCCCGCGGCGAGCAGGCACCGGCCGCGGGTGGTGAGGCCGGCGAGCGTGCGCCAGGGAGCCTGCCGCCCCTGCTTGCGCGACCGCTGGGGATCGTCGGGAGATGACCTGGTCACGGTGGTCCGTCCGGGTCAGGGCTGGCGGTGGCCCAGCCCGTTGCCGCCGTGCGGGACGGGAACCCGGTGCAGTACGCCCCGGATCACGTCGGTCGCGGAGCGGCGTGCGGCGTGGGCCTCGGTGGTGAGCACGAGCCGGTGGGCGAGCACGGGGACGGCGACCGCGTGCAGGTCGTCCGGCACCACGTACTCACGGCCGGACAGCGCTGCCTGCGCGCGGGCGGCGCGCACCAGCTGCAGCGTCGCGCGCGGGGAGGCGCCGAGCCGCAGCTCCGGAACCTGGCGCGTCGCGGCGGCCAGCTCGACGGCGTACTGCCGCACCTCGGGCGCGATGTGCATGTTCCGCACCGTCTCGATGAGGCGGTGCACGGTCGCGCCGTCGGACACCGGCTCCAGCCCGTCGAGCGGGTTGTGTCCCGCATGCTCGTCGACCATCGCGAGCTCGGCCTTCGGGTCGGGGTAGCCGATCGAGACGCGCGCGGTGAACCGGTCGCGCTGCGCCTCGGGCAGGGCGTAGGTGCCCTCCATCTCGATCGGGTTCTGGGTGGCGATCACCATGAACGGCTCGTCGAGGTGGTAGGTCGTGGTGTCCACCGTGACCTGCCGCTCCTCCATGCACTCCAGCAGTGCCGACTGCGTCTTCGGCGAGGCGCGGTTGATCTCGTCGCCCACCACGATGTTGGCGAACACCGGGCCGGGGCGGAACTCGAAATCGGTGGACTGCCGGTTGTAGATCGAGACGCCGGTGATGTCGCTGGGCAGCAGGTCCGGGGTGAACTGGATGCGGCTCACCGTGCAGTCGATCGAGCGGGCCAGCGCCTTGGCGAGCGACGTCTTGCCGACGCCGGGCACGTCCTCGACGAGCAGGTGCCCCTCCGCGAGCAGCGTCACCAGCGCGATGCGCACGACCTCGGGCTTGCCGACGAGCACGCGTTCGACGTTGGCCGCGATGCGCCGCACCGTGTCGTGGAGCTCGTCGAGCCCGGCCGGGCCCTGCCCGTTGAGGTGTGAGCCCCCCGGGTAGTGCACGTGTTCGGTCTGCTCGCCGTTCAGCTCGGCGGTGGCGGCAGACTGTGCTCTCGACGTCACACGACCTCCTGGTGCCAATACCCTCGCGCGCGCCACGAACGTGTGGTCGTCATTCGTGGGATGGGCGTATGTCCTCGCCCTCGACAAGCGTCCCACGAAGTGTGTCAAACGCGGGCGAACTCCATGATTCAACCCTGCGGTCACGCATGGTCACCAGCGCCGTTGGCCCGATCAGGTGAGCGGGGAAGACGCGTCCCGATGACCCTCGGTTCTGACCTATGCTCCGAAACGGAATCAGGCGACTACGGAGAGGCGCGACGCGATGACCGACCTGGACATGGCGGCCCCGAGGGTGTCGCCGGTGCCGGCGGAGGCGTTCGCCGTGTCACCGGAACTGGCGGGCGACGCCTTCAAGCGGCTCAGCGAACTGCAGGACGTCGTGGGACAGCTGGTACGGCAGGCCAAGGTACTCGGCCGGTCGGTTCCGCTCGGCGCGGGGTACGCCGGTGAGGTCGGCGACTTCATGGCGCAGTACGGCCTCGGCGGGGAGGATTCCGCCGCCGACTCGCTGACCCGCTTCGGCAGGGAGCTCGAGGACCTCAAGGCCCAGATCACCGCGGCGCTCGAGCGCTACGAGACCGAGGACGAGGCCGCGGCCGACGGCGTGGACTGCGTGGGTGGCGGCTGACCGAATGCGCGTCCCCGGTTCCTTCTTCTCTCTTGTCCCCCTTCTTCTCCTCACGGCGGCGTGCGGCCGGGTCGAGGGCCTGCCCGCGCAGGCCGACGGTGTGTCCACGTCCCCGCCGACGTCCACGCCGTCGTCCACACAGCCCGCCGCGCTCGACCCGTGCGGCCTGCTGACCCCCGCGGAGCGCTCGACCGCGGGGCTGACGTCCACGGGCGAGCAGAAGTCCCTCGGCGGCGCACGGGCCTGTGACTACACCGAACCGGGCTCCTACGGCGTCACGATCACCATCGACGAGACCTCCGGCCTCGCGGACCTGCGGACCGAGGAGGAGGGCACGGCAGAGCAGGTGCGCATCGGCGCCCACGACGCGCTGCGCGTGGCCGACCACGACGCCGACGACGGCACGTGTGCCGTGCTGCTGGGCACCGGCGAGTCGGCGAGCGTGCACGTGGACGTCACCAACACGAACTTCACGGGCACCGCCCAGGCGTGCACCCGGGCCGACACCGTGGCCGGGCTGATCGAGCCGAAACTGCCGGGAGGGCTGTCATGAGTGACCGCGCGATACCGAGCACCGGCCGCCGCTACGAGTGGTACAGCCACGAGGCGCTCAAGGCCGAGGTCGAGTCGGGCAACGAACCCGCCGAGGCCGGGGAGATCGGCCGGGAGTGGGCCGAGCTGGCAGACGCGCTGCGGGAGGCCGGCGACGCGCTCACGGGGATGTCGGCGGGCAGCGAGGAGGCGTGGAGCGGCCCCGGTGGGGACGCGCTGCGCGCCGTGCTGCGCAAGGCGGCGGGCTGGTCGCAGGAGGCCGCGGCCGTGTCGGTGTCGCTGGGCGAGGCGGTGGGCAGCCAGGCCGAGACCGCCGCGCGGGCGCGCGCGGAGATGCCGGAACCGGTGCCGTACGACCCCGCGGGCATGATCCGCGACGCGGTCGCCGCCGGTGACCTCGCGGCGCTCGCCGGGCTCTCCGGCGCGCTGTCGGCCCGCCGCGAGGAGGCCGAGGCCGCGCGGCAGAAGGCGATCGACGTCCTCTACGCGCGCGACGCCGCGCTGCGGGCGGCCGTGCCGTCCTCGTCGTTCACCGCGCCGCCCTCGTTGACCAGGGGCGGGGGACACCGGGGGCAGCAGGGAAAGCCGGTCCCGATGTGATCCGCGTATCCGCGTCGGCGTTCGACATCCTCTGGTCCGATCTCGGCTACGGTGCCCCGCCCGCTCCACTGCTCGTGCCGAGCGTCGGCCGGACCGGCACCGAGCGCAGCGACATCCGCCGTGCCGTGCACGAGAACCTCGCCGAGCGCGGGCTGTTCTCCGGCGGCGAGCCCGACGAGGAGCTGCGCGACCGGCTCGGCCTGCTGGCGGGCGCGTCGGTGTACGTCGAATGCGAGGCGCTGCTGGACCTGGCCGAACCGGAACCGGTGCGGGCCGTCGCCGCCGTGCGAGGCAGGCGCGGCGTGCTCGCGGTGCAGCCGCGGCAGACCATCGGCCTGGCGGTCATCGGGGAAGGCGAGCTGTTCTCCGCCGCCGTCGGGGTCCTGCCCGAGCTGGAACCGGGGCCGGGCTACGGCGTGAGCCTGCCGGCGTCGGTGCTCGGCCCCGCCGCGCAGGACCCGGTGTACGGGAAGGCCGCGGGTTCGGCGGCCTACGAACAGCAACTGCGCGAGGTGCTCGCGATCCAGGCGCGGCCCGTGCTCGGCGCCGGCCAGTTCTCGGTGCGGGTACGCGAGGGGCATCGGCTGCGCAGGCTCGGCGGCGTGAGCTGGTTCGTCACCGACGTCGGCGCGTACCTCGGCACGGTCGCGCCGGGCCGGGGCGACGAGGACTGGATGAGCGTGGCGCCCGCTGACCGGGAGCGCCTCGCCGCGCGGCTCGCGGACCTGGTGGCGTAGCGGTCCGCTCACCGCCGGACCCGGTACCGCGCTACGCCAGGGCCTGCTGCGGGCCGGTCAGCAGCTGCTCGGCCAGGGGTCGCAGCTGGTCCAGTCCGGCCCGGCCCGTCGCCGGACGTCGCCGTGACGGCGGGCGGCGTGCCTCGCCGGGCGCGCGCCACCCACCTCCCTCCACCACTGCTCCCCACCGTCCCCACTTTCCGCCACCGGCGGGCTCTCGAGGGCCCTGATGGGGTCGCGGCACACGTGTTCCCTCACCCGCGGCGGCGATCTCGCCCCACCGCGCCCCACTCCGGCCCCACCGCAGTGACCTGCGTAAATGTCGCGTGAAAGTCCACGATCGAGCTGTTTCGGCGTTGACTGTGGTGAAAAGTGGGGTACGGTGGTGGCCAGTGGGGCGGAAGGGAAGCCTCGTGGCCGATCTCGGCGGAATCCGCGGGCACGTGGGTTCGGCGCTGGTCGGTAGGGGAGGTGGTGGCCGATGTTCCTCGGCACCCACACCCCGAAGCTGGACGACAAGGGGCGGCTCACGCTGCCCGCGAAGTTCCGTGACGCGCTGGCGGGTGGGCTGATGATCACCAAGGGACAGGATCACTGCCTGTACGTCTTCCCGCGTGCGGAGTTCGAGCAGATGGCCCGCAAGGTGGCCGAAGCGCCCTTCACCAACGAGTCGGTGCGTGCCTACCAGCGGTACCTGTTCGCGGGCACCGACGAGCAACGCCCTGACGGGCAGGGGCGCATCGCCATCGCGTCCGAGCTCCGGCGCTATGCCGGGCTCAACAAGGAATGCGTGGTGATCGGTGCGATCACCAGGCTGGAGATCTGGGACGCCCAAGCGTGGCAGGGCTACCTGGAGGAGCACGAGGACAGCTACGCCAAGGCGCAGGAGGAGATCCTGCCCGGCGTGTTCTGACGACGGCGGGCACGGGTTTCCCCGGCCGTGCCGGGTGGAACGAGGGAGTTCCGGCGCGGATGCCGTCAGGCTGCGGCCCTGATGCACCTTCCCCGGTATCAGGTCCGCAACCTGACGGCATCGGCACCGGACGAGCACAACGGGGCGGGTGAGGCGAAAGGGGGCGGGGCCCATGAACGACGGCACCGCGCACCTGCCCGTCCTGCTCGACCGCGTGCTCGAGCTGTTCGAGCCCGCGCTCGCCGGCCGCGAGGCCGTGCTCGTCGACACGACGCTCGGGCTCGGCGGGCACGCCGACGCGCTGCTGACCGCCCATCCGGCGCTGCGCCTGATCGGGCTGGACCGCGATCCCAACGCACTCGAGCGCTCCCGGGAGCGGCTCGCCGCGCACGGCGACCGCGTGGAGTTCGTCCACGCCGTCTACGACCGGCTGCCCGAGGTGCTCGAGGAACGCGGTCTGTCGCATGTGGACGGTGTACTGATGGACCTGGGGGTGTCCTCGATGCAGCTCGACCTCGCCGAGCGGGGGTTCGCGTACGCGCGCGACGCACCGCTCGACATGCGCATGGACCCGACGTCCGGGCGCACCGCGGCCGACGTGCTCAACACCTACCCGCTCGCCGACCTCACGCGGATCCTGCGCGACTACGGCGAGGAACGCTTCGCCCACCGCATCGCCAAGGCCGTGGTTGCGGAGCGCGAGAAGGAGCCCTTCGAGCGCAGCGAGCGGCTCGTCCGGCTGCTCTACGACACCGTGCCCGCGCCGAGCAGGCGCACCGGAGGACATCCCGCCAAGCGCACGTTCCAGGCGCTGCGCATCGAGGTCAACGGCGAGCTGGACACGCTGCGGGCCGCCGTGCCTTCGGCGATCGACGCGCTCGCGCCGGGCGGGCGGATCGTCGTCGAGTCCTACCACTCGCTGGAGGACCGCATCGTCAAGCGCGCGTTCGCGGAGAAGGCGTCCTCGCGTACGCCGGAGGGCCTGCCGGTGGAGCTGCCGGGCCACGGTCCCGAGCTGCGCCTGCTGACCCGCGGGGCCGAGAAGGCCGACGAACGGGAGATCGAACACAACGCGCGAGCGGCCTCGGTGCGGCTGCGCGCCGCCGAACGGATTGGAGCGGATGCCTGATGACCGCGCCGGCACGCACACGCACCCGGACACGCACCCAGTCCACGTCCCGTACCCGGCAGCGCCCGCGCGCCACCACGACGGCGGCCCCCGAGGCTCCCGAGACCGGGGGCGCGCCGAGGCGGCGCAGCTCGGCGGCCGAGCGCGCCTACGCGCGGCGCGCCCAGCGTGCGCAGGAGCTGCGGCGTGAGGCCGCCCCCGAGCAGGGCGTGCCGCGCTTGCGGCTGCGCCTGCGGTGGCCGCGTTCGCGCGCGTCGTTCGTGCTTCTGCTGATGGCGTTGATGGCGGCGGGCGTGGCGACCACGCTGGGTCTGTCCACACAGGCCATCGCCGATTCCTACCGGCTCGAGGAGCTGCGGCAGGGCAACGCCCATCTCGCCGAGTACTCCGAGCAGCTGCAGCGTGAGGTCGCGAGCGCGGAGTCTCCGTCGTCGCTCGCCGAGCGCGCCAAGGCGCTGGGCATGGTGCCCGGGGGCAACCCGGCGCGCATCGTGGTGAACGAGGACGGCTCGATCCGCGTCGTCGGCGAGCCGACCGAGGCCACCGCGCCGGCGCCGCCCCCGGAGCCCGAGCCCGACCCGGACCCCGCGGGCCCGCCGCCCGCTCAGCAGGGGCAGCAGGGCCAGCAGGGCCAGCCGCAGGGACAGCAGGGGCAGAACCCGGAGGAGAGCCGGGACCAGCAGGCAGGGGAGCGCCAGGATGCCGGCGGGCAGGCGGAGAACGCCGCGGCCGGCCAGGTGCAGGAGTAGAGCGACGACCGGAGGGGATTGATGCCAGGTCAGGCACGATCGCGAGGAGGAGCCGGCAGGGGCGGCACGCGCCGCACCTACTCGGCCAGGGCGCGCAGAGGGGGCGCGCCCGCGATCGACGGCGGTAACCGGGGTCGCTTCGTGGCCGGCCGGATCTTCCTGGTGGTCCTGCTCGTCGCGGCGGGGCTCAAGCTCGTGCAGGTGCAGGGTTTCCAGGCCGAGGCGCTGTCGGCGAAGGCGGAGCGGCAGCGCACGACCACGATCGACATCCCCGCCCACCGCGGCTCCATTGTGGACCGCAACGGGCAGGAGCTGGCGTTCAGCGTCGAAACGCGCATGCTGTGGGCGAACCTGCGGCTGATGCGCAAGACCTGGGACGAGTTCGCGCGCGAGAACCCCGAGTCGGGCGAGAATTACCGCACGCGGGTCGCCGAGATCGCGAAGTTCATCGCGGGCAAGCTGCCCGGCAAGACCACCGAGTCGGAGCTGCTGGCCGACTTCCACAAGGGCGCCAGCTTCACCTACCTCGTCGACGACGTCGAGCCCTCGATCGCCGACGAGATCAAGGCGAAGTACCCGGAGATCGGCTACGAGAAGCGGGCCAAGCGGGAGTACCCCGGCGGGGAGCTGGCCTCGAACATCGTGGGCTTCGCGAACTGGCGCACCGACGACCCGGACGTGTCCAAGCACAACATCCACGGCCTCTCCGGCCTGGAGAACATGCGCGACAGCGATCTCGCGGGCACGCCGGGACGGCAGATCGTCGACACGGCCCAGGGCAACGACAACGTCGTGATCCCCGGCACCGAACGGGACCTGCAGCCGGCTACGCCCGGCTCGGACCTGGAGCTGACGATCGACTCCGACCTGCAGTACGACCTGCAGAACAAGCTCGCGGAGTACGTGCGGGCCGCCGACGCGCAGGGCGGCAGCGCGGTGATCATGGACGCCAAGACCGGCGAGGTCTACGCGCTCGCCAACGACAAGACGCTCGACCCGAACGCGGGCTCACTCGACCCGGAGCTGATGAACAACACCGCGGTGACCACCCCGTACGAACCGGGGTCGGTGAACAAGATCGTCACCGCGGCGGCGGCCATCGAGCACGGCATCGTGAAGCCGGACTCGGTGCTGCAGGTGCCCGGCTCGATCGAGGTCGCCGACCACGTCGTGCACGACGCGTGGGACCACGGCACCCAGCCGTTCACGGCCACCGGCATCTTCGCGAAGTCGTCCAACGTCGGCACGCTGATGCTCGCCCAGAAGCTCGGTCCGGACCGGTACCTGGAGATGCTGCAGAAGTTCGGGCTCGGCAAGCGCACCGGCATCGGCCTGCCCGGTGAGAGCCCCGGCTACGTGCCGCCGCGCAGCCAGTGGTCCGGCACGACGTTCGGCAACCTGCCGATCGGGCAGGGCCTGTCGATGACCGTCGTGCAGATGGCGAGCATGTACCAGGCGATCGCGAACGGCGGCGTGCGCGTGGAACCGAGGATCGTCAGCGCGAAGATCACGCCCGACGGCAAGCGGGTGCCCGAGCCGAAGCCGAAGTCGTCGCGGGTGGTGAGCACCGAGACCGCGAATACGGTCAAGGACATGCTTCGCGCGACCACGCAGGACGGCGACACCTACCACCGGGGCACCGCGCCGCAGGCGGCGCTGGAGGGCTACCAGATCTCCGGCAAGACCGGCACGGGACAGCAGGTGGACCCCAACACGGGCGCCTACAGCGACCACCTCTACAACATCACCTTCGCGGGGATGCTGCCCGCCGACGACCCCCGGTTCGTGGTGGGCATCCGGCTCGACGCGCCCGACACGACGCTGCCGGAGGGCTCCTCGGCCGCGCCGCTGTTCCACGAGATCGCGTCGTACCTGGCGCAGCGCTACCAGCTGCCGCTGTCGGACAAGCAGGCTCCGGTCGTGCCGCTGATCCAGGCCGGCTGAGCGACGGGAAACGGCCCGGCATCCCCTGGGGAATGCCGGGCCGGTTCCGTGTCCGACTACAGGCCCGCGGTGCGGAAGCGGCGGATCGACAGCGGGACGAACACCGCCAGCAGCAGCACACACCAGCCGACGGTGGCGAGCACCGGGTTGGCGATGGGCCACGCCACGTCGCCCGCGGGCAGCCCGGGGTTGCCGAACAGCTCGCGGCAGGCCGCCGTCGCGGCGCTCACGGGGTTCCAGTCGGCGATCGCCTGCAGGATGGCCGGCATGCCGTCGGTGGGCACGAAGATGTTGGAGATCATCGTGACCGGCATGATCAGCGGCCCGATCCTCGCCGCGGTCTCCTCGTTCTTCGCCAGCGAGCCGAGGAACACGCCGAGCCACGAGACGGCGTACTGCAGCAACAGCAACAGCCCGAACCCGGCGAGCGTCGCCCCGATCCCGTTGTGGGCCCGCCAGCCGAACAGCAGGCCGCACGCCGCCATGATGACGAGGCTGCCCGCCGCGATCACGAGATCGGCGGCCGTCTGTCCGAACGGGACGGCGGAGCGGGCCATCGGCATCGAGCGGTAGCGGTCCATGACGCCCAGCCCGTTGTCCTTGGCGATGACCGTCAGCGCGCCCATCACGCCGAACACGGTGCTCATCACGAACAGGCCCGGCATGAGGTACTCGCGGTAGTTCCCGCCGCCGGGGATGGGGATGGCGCTGCCGAAGACGTAGCCGAACAGCACCACCGACACGAGCGGGAACGCGAACGTCGCGACGATCTGACCGGGCTGGTGCTTGAGCTTGAGCAGGTTGCGGCTCATGACGGCGAGCCCGTCGGAGAGCCCGGTGCGCAACGGGGACGCGGTCGCGGTCGCGGTCATCGGGCCGCCTCCTCGGTGGTCGTGGTGGTGGGTTTGCCGGTGAGGGTCAGGAAGACCTCGTCGAGCGTCGGCCTGCGGATGCCGACGTCCACCGCCTTCACCCCGGCCTGGTCGAGCTGGCGCACGATGTCGGGCAGCGCCAGCGAGTCGGCACCGACGGGCACGCTCAGCAGCCTGCGGTCGGCGTCGACGTCGGGCTCGGTGCCGGTGTCGGCGAGCACGGCGAGCGCCCGCGCGGCGTCGGGGATCTCGGCGGCATCGCCCACCGTCACGTCGATCCGGCCCCCGATCCGCGCCTTGAGCTCGTCAGGAGTCCCCGAGGCGATCACCTTGCCGGTGTCGATCACGGCGATGTTGTGGGCCAGCTGGTCGGCCTCGTCGAGGTACTGCGTGGTGAGCAGCACCGTGGTGCCCTGCCCGACGAGGTCGCGCACGGTGTCCCAGATCTCGTTGCGGCTGCGCGGGTCCAGGCCCGTCGTCGGCTCGTCGAGGAACAGCACGGTGGGGGAGACGATCAGGCTCGAGATGAGGTCGAGCCTGCGGCGCATCCCGCCCGAGTAGGTCTTGACCAGCCGGTCGGCCGCGTGGGCGAGGTCGAACCGCTCGAGCAGCTCGTCGGCCCGCTCCCTGGCGCGCTTGGTGCCGAGATGGAAGAGCCTGCCGAAGATGCGCAGGTTCTCGCGTCCCGTGAGCTGCTCGTCGAGCGCGGCGTGCTGTCCGGCAAGGCCTATCTCGCGCCGGACGGCGCCTGCCTCGCGCACCACGTCGTGGCCCGCGACGGTGGCCCGGCCCTCGTCCGGCCTGGTGAGCGTGGCGAAGACGCGGACCGACGTGCTCTTGCCCGCGCCGTTCGGGCCGAGCAGCCCGTAGACCTGCCCGGCCGGCACGGTCAGGTCGAGCCCGTCGAGCGCCTGCGTCTGCCCGAATCTCTTGCGTAGCCCTTCGGCGACGACGACCGCGTCGCCAGTGTGTTTCCCCATGAAGACCCCTGAAGTGAGTACGATGTACGCAGTACAAAGGTAGCCAACCGAGTACGACGTACGCAACTGAGTTTCGCTGGAGGAGAACGAGTGGCAGGCACGAGCGAGGCACGGCTGTCGGCGCTGGTCCGCGTGTGGGGCGACCAGCAGCGGCGCACCCGTGGCCCCGCGCCCGCCTACAGCCGGGAGCAGATCGCCGACGCGGCCATCGAGATCGCCGACGAGGAGGGACTCACCGCGGTCACCATGCGCAAGGTCGCCGCGCGCCTCGGCACCGGGGCCATGAGCCTGTACCGCTACGTCGCCAACAAGGAGGCTCTCGTCGAGCTGATGGCCGACCGGATCCTCGGCCGGGAGGAGTGGCCCGAGCTCAGCGGCGACTGGAAGCGCGACCTCGGCGACATCGCGTGCGGACAGCGGCAGGCGCTGCTCGCGCACCCGTGGCTGTCCCGTGTGTGGTCGGGCAGGCCGACGATGGGGCCGAACATGCTGCGGGGCTTCGAGCGCTCGATGTCCATCCTGGACGGTCTCGGTCTGGGCATCGACGACATGTTCGAGACCATCGCACTGGTCAACACCTGGGTCGACGGCTACGTGCAGAACGAGCTGGCGACCCGGGACTTCTTCGGCGACGCCGACGACGAGGAGGTGCAGCGTGCGATGGGACCCTACGTCGAGTCGATCATCGAGAGCGGCGAGTACCCGTACTTCGCCCGCGTGATCGCCGAGGCGAAGGCACCCCACGAGGACCCGGAAAGCCGTTTCGAACGCGCCCTTGCCCGCATCCTCGCCGGCATCGAGGCCACCCTCCCGGAGTGACGCCAACGGCCCCCAAGGCCACCTTTGTTGCGCTCAACGCAACAAAGGTGGCCTTGGGGGCCAATCAGCAGAAGGGTTACTTGGCGTAGAGGGAGTCGATCGCGGTGGCGTAGTTCTTGCTCACCACGTTGCGCTTGAGCTTGAGGCTCGGCGTGATCTCCCCGCCCTCCTCGGTGAAGTCGTTCGGCAGAATCGTGAACTTCTTGATCGACTCGGCGTGCGACACGAGCTTGTTCGCCTCGTCCACCGCCGCCTGCACGGCCGCCTTCAGGTCCGGGTCTTCGGCGAGGTCGGACACCGACGCGCCCTCGGGCTTGCCGTTCTGCGACTTCCAGGTCGGGAAGAACTCCTCGTCGATCGTCACCAGGACGCCGATGAACGGGCGCTGGTCACCGACCACCATCGCCTGGCTGATCAACGGGTTGGCCTTGAGCGTGTCCTCGAGCCCCGACGGCGCGACGTTCTTGCCGCCCGCCGTGACGATGATCTCCTTCTTGCGGCCGGTGATCTTGAGGAAGCCCTCGTCGTCGAGCTCGCCGAGGTCGCCGGTGTGGAACCAGCCGTCCTCCAGCGACTCGGCCGTGGCCTGCTCGTTGTTCCAGTAGGAGCCGAACACGACGTCGCCCTTGAGCAGCACCTCGCCGTCGTCGGCGATCCGCACCGAGGTGCCCGCCACCGGCCTGCCGACCGTGCCGACCTTGAACGCGTCCTCGGTGTTCACGTTGGCGGCCGCGCTGGTCTCGGTGAGGCCGTAGCCCTCGAACACCGGCACGCCGATGCCGCGGAAGAAGTGCGCGAGCCGCGCGCCCAGCGGGGCACCGCCGGAGACGGCGGCGATGCACCGGCCGCCCAGCGCCGCGCGCAGCTTGGTGTAGACCAGCTTGTCGAACACGGCGTGCTTGAGCTTCACCCCCAGCCCGGCACCGCCGGCGTCCCTGGCCTCGCTGTAGGCGACGGCCGTCGCCTCGGCCGCGTCGAAGATCTTGCCCTTGCCCTCGGAGTGCGCCTTGAGCTTCGCGCCGTTGTAGACCTTCTCGAACACGCGCGGCACGGCCACCACGAACGTCGGCCGGAACGTGCCCAGGTCGGCGACCAGGTCCTTGATGTCGGCGGTGTGCCCGAGCGTGGCGCGGGAGGTGAACGCCGTCAGCGCGATGGCGCGCGCCAGGATGTGGGCCAGCGGCAGGAACAGCAGCAGCGAGTTGCCCGCGCCCATCAGCTGCGGGAACGCGGCGATGTCGGCGCGGACCTCGGCCAGCAGGTTGCGGTGGGTCAGCGTCACGCCCTTGGGCCTGCCCGTGGTGCCGGAGGTGTACACGATGGTGGCGATGTCGTCGGCGCGAACGGAGCGGCGGCGCGTGTGCACGTCGTCGTCGGACACGTCGGCGCCGAGCGCGCCCAGCTCCTCGACGGCCGGCTGGTCGCCCTCGATCTGCCACGCGTGGTCGAGTTCCGGCAGCCTGCCGCGCACCTCGCCCAGTGTCGTGCTGTGCTGGGCCGTCTCGACGAACACGCCCTTGGCGCCCGAGTCGGAGAGGATCCAGTGGACCTGCTCCGCGGAGGAGGTCTCGTAGATGGGCACCGTGACCCCGCCCGCGGCCCAGATCGCGAAGTCGATCAGGGTCCACTCGTAGCGGGTCTTCGACATCAGGCCCACACGGTCGCCCTGCTTGATCCCCGCCTTGATCAGGCCCTTGGCGACGGCGAGCGCCTCGGCGGCGAACTCGCGCGCGGTGACGTCGTGCCACGAGCCGTCGACCTGTCGCCGAAAACTCACGGTGTCGCCGAACCGCTCCGCGTTGGCCCACACGACGTCCGAAGCGTTCTCGTCGTCGGCGACGGTCCGGCTGGCGGGGGCGCTGTACTCGCGCACGTGAACCTCCGTGTCCCACTGTGTTACTCGCCGGTCAACTTAGCCGCAATATGTCCGTTTGACCAAGGGCGGGTCCCGGTGATCGGATGAGCATGTCATTCTGCACCCGTGTTGGCTTCCGAGAACGCGCCCGCGCTGGACATCGTCGACGAGACGTTCCTCGCGGTGCCCCCGAGCACGGTCGCCGCGGCCTTCGCCGACCCCCGTTCGTGGTCGAAATACTGGCCCGACCTGGTGCTTGAAGTTTACACCGATCGCGGCGACGAGGGCTTGCGCTGGACCGTGCGCGGCGCACTGGTCGGCACGATGGAGGTGTGGCTGGAGCCCGTGCTGGACGGCACGCTGCTGCACTACTTCCTGAGGGCGACCCCGGCGGGTTCCGCCCCGCCGCGCCCGGCCCGGCTGCGCCGCGAGTTCGACCGCAGGGCACGGGCCGCGAAGGCGATCGCGCTGGAGCTCAAGCAGGTCCTCGAGGACGGCCGCGAGCCGGGCGTGCCGCCCCAGGTTCCCGCCGCTCGGTAGGCTGGGGACGTGCGGGTTCATGTCGTTTCCGACGTGCACGGCAACGCGGAGGCGCTCGCCCGCGCCGGTGACGGCGCCGACGCGCTCGTCGTGCTCGGCGACCTGATCGACTTCGTCGACTACCACGAGCACGGCAAGGGAATCCTCGGCGCGCTCTTCGGCGCCGACAACGTGCGCACGTTCGCCAGGCTGCGGCGCGAGGGCACCCGGGACGAGACGGTCGCGTTCTCCCGGTCGCTGTGGGCCAGCCTCGACGACCCCGCGAGCGCGGTGGACGAGGCGATCCGCGAGCAGTACGCCGAGCTGTTCGCCGCGATGACCGCTCCCACCTACGCGGTGCCGGGCAACGTCGACGCGCCCGCCCTGTGGCCCGAGTTCGCCGGGCCGGGGATCCACCTCACGGACGGCGAGGTCGTGGAGATCGGCGGCCTGCGCTTCGGCTTCATCGGCGGCGCGCTGCTGCCCGACGGTGTCGTGCCCCGCCGCAACGGGATCTGGCGGCCTTACCTGCGCACGCGGGAGGAGTTCGACAAGGCCGCCGCCGAGCTGCGCGGCATCGACGTGCTGTGCAGCCACATCCCGCCCGCGCTGCCGGAGCTGACCTACGACGTCGTCGCCCGCCGCGCCGAACTCGGTTCCGACGCGCTGCTCGGGCTGATCACGGCGGAGCAGCCGAGGTGGTCGCTGTTCGGGCACGTCCACCAGCCGCTGGCGCCCAGGTCACGGGCCGGGCGCACGGAATGCCGCAACGTCGGCCATTTCAAGCACACGGCGCGCCCGTACGTGCTGCGCTGGTAGGCGGCGGTACCGCTACGCTGACGCGCATGGCCGAGCAGTCCACGCAGTCCATCGAGGTCGACGCCGCGCCAGCGGAGATCATGGCGGTCATCGCCGACCTTCCCGCGTACCCGGAGTGGGCCAAGGCCGTCCGCGAGACCGAGGTGCTCGCCACCGACGACGAGGGCCGGGCCAAGCAGGTCAAGTTCACGCTCGACTCCGGCCCGGTGAAGGACGTCTACACGCTGGAGTACGAGTGGGCGGCCGACGGCCTCTCGGTGAGCTGGCACCTGGTGAAGGGGCAGATGCAGAAGGCCCAGAACGGGCGCTACCTGCTGGAGCCCCACGGCGAGCGCACCAAGGTCACCTACACGCTGTCCGTCGAGCTGGTGCTGCCCATGATCGGCCTGCTGCGCCGCAAGGCCGAGAAGATGATCATGGACACCGCGCTCAAGGAGCTCAAGCGGCGCGTCGAGGGCAAGGGGTAGCGTGCGGGTCCTGCTGTTCACGGGCAAGGGGGGCGTCGGCAAGACGACCCTCGCGGCGGCGACCGCCGCCGCGCTGGCGGGCCGGGGCAGCAAGACGCTCGTCGTCTCCACCGATCCCGCGCACTCGCTCGGCGACGCCTTCGGCGGCCCGCTGTCCGGCGAGCCGGCCGAGGTGGACACCTGCCTGCACGCCGCGCAGATCGACTCGCGATCCCTCGTCGACGGCACGTGGCAGACGCTGCGGGCACAGCTGCGCTCCGCGCTCGTGACCGGCGCCGGGCTCGACAGCCTCGACGCCGAGGAGCTGGCCGTGCTGCCCGGCGTCGACGAGCTGCTCGCGCTCACCGAGGTGCGGCGGCTCGCCGAGACGGGGCCGTGGGAGGCCGTGATCGTCGACTGCGGCCCGACGGCGGAGACGCTGCGGCTGCTCACGCTGCCCGAGGCGGTCTCCGGGTACCTCACGCGGATGTACGGCTGGAAGACGCGGCTGTCCGGGCTCGCACGCTCCGTCGAACGGCTCGCCACCCACCTGGAGTCGCTGCGCGGGCTGCTCACCGATCCCGCCACGACCAGCGTGCGGCTCGTGCTCACGCCCGAGCGCGTGGTGGTGGCCGAGACCCGCAGAACGCTCACCTCGCTCGCACTGCGCGGCATCCGCGTCGACGGCCTGATCGCCAACCGGCTGATGCCCGCCCCGGGGCTGTGGCGTGGCGGGGCGGCCTCGTGGCTGCGCACGCGCAGGGCCCAGCAGGAGGAGGTGCTCGCCGAACTGGCCCGCTCCGCGCTCGGCGAGGGCATGCTGCGCTCGGTGGAGCACCGCGCCGCCGAGCCGGTGGGCCTGGCGGCACTGCGCGAGATCGCCCACGAGCTCTACGGCGACGCCACCCCGCTCGCCGGCGCGGGGGAGAGCCTCGCGCCGCTGCTGACGGTGTCCGAAACGGACAGCGGGTACTCGCTGCGGGTGGCGCTGCCGCTCACCAGGGACACCGTCGTCGACCTGGCCCGGATCGACGACGAGCTGGCCATCACCGTGGACGGCTTCCGGCGGCTCGTCGCACTGCCCGAGGCGCTGCGGCCGTGCCGCATCGCCGACGCCGAGTCCGACTCCCGAGGGCTGCTGGTGCACCTGGAAGGACCCGCATGACGGGCAACGACGAAGGCGCCCGCCTCGCCGAGGAGATCCGGCTGCTCGTGGACCTGGTCATCGACCGGGCGGCCCCGTGGCTGGAGAGCGTGATCGCCGCCGGGCACGGCGACCCCGGACAGGGCGAGGAGGGCGAGCATCCCGGCAGGCAGGGCGGCTGCACGTGGTGCCCGCTGTGCGCGGTCGTGGCCGTCGTGCGCGGTGAGCGGCCCGAACTGGCCGCCCGCGTGCTGGAGCAGGCCGCGCAGCTCGTGGCGCTGCTGCGGGCCGTGCTCGCGGATCGCTGGCAGCCGCAGGAGGGCGTGCACATGCCGGGCTTCCAGCCCGAGCCCAGGCCGGAGCCGCCCGGTGACGGCGCGGTCCGCGTCCAGCGTGTGGCCGTGCGCCAGCGCGAGCAGTGGGAGCAGTAGGAGTTCCGGATGCTGGCGATCGGCGTCGACGTCGGCGGCACGAGCGTGCGGGCCGGGGTCGTGGACGAGCAGGGTGCGCTGCTGGACACCGCGCGGACGGGTACGCCCAGCGGTGAGGTGGCGCTGGAGGACGCCGTCACCTCGGTGATCGAGGAACTCCGCAACCGGCACGAGGTGGGCGCCGTCGGGCTCGCCGTCGCGGCGTTCGTGCGGCCGGACCGGCGCGGCGTGCTGTTCGCGCCGCACCTCGCCTGGCGCGCGGCCCCCGTCGGCGACCGCATCGCCAAGCGGGTCGGCCTGCCCGTGACCCTCGAACACGACGCCAATGCGGCGACGCTCGGCGAGCATCGCTTCGGCGCCGCGCGGGGCGCGCGCGTGGTGACGCTCGTGGCGCTCGGCACCGGGATCGGCGCGGGGCTGCTGCTCGACGGCCGGATCTTCCGGGGCGCCCACGGCGTCGCGCCCGAACTGGGGCACCTGTGCGTGGTGCCGGGCGGCAGGCCGTGCTCGTGCGGCAAGTACGGCTGCTGGGAGCGTTACTGCAGCGGCACCGCGCTGGCGGCGACCGCGATCGAGTTCCTCGCCCGCCACCCCGGCCGCTCCACCGTGCTGGCGCGGGAGATCGCCGGCGACCCCGGTTCGGTCACGGGCCGGAGGGTCGCCGGAGCCGCGCGCGACGGCGATCCGGTGGCGCAGCTCGCGATGGCCGAGCTCGCCCGCTGGCTGGGGGAGGGCCTGGCGCTGGTCGCCGACGTCTACGACCCCGAGGTGATCGTGATCGGCGGCGGGGTGTCGGAGTCGGCGCCGCTGTTTCTCGACGAGGCGCGGGAGCACTACGCGCACGCCGTGACGGGCGCCGGCCACCGCCCGCTCGCGCGGATCAGGACCGCTCAGCTCGGCGACGAGGCCGCGATCGTCGGGGCCGCGACCCTCGCGAGGGAGGAAAGCGCCGGCTCGTATGACTAGGCTGGCGGGATGCTGCTCGGTGACGGCGACGGGTTCGTCAGCTGCGTGTGCGGGGAGCGGCACTGGGGGCTGCACGGTGCCGCCGGGCTGCTGCTGACCGACCCGCGGCGTGGTGTGCTGCTCCAGCACCGCGCCGGGTGGACCCACCACGGCGAGACCTGGGCGCTGCCGGGAGGCGCTATCCGTTCCGACGAGACGCCCGCGCAAGCGGCGACCAGGGAGACCGAGGAGGAGACCGCCGTGCCCGCGGGCTCGGTGCGCGTGCTGTCCGCGCGGGCCGAGGACCACGGCACCTGGCGCTACACGACGGTGCTCGCCACGGCGGACGGCTCGGTCCGCCCCCGGGTCGCCAACGCCGAGAGCACCGCGCTGGACTGGGTCGATCCCGCCGAGGTGGAGAAGTATCCGCTGCACCGCAACTTCGCCGCCGCGTGGCCGAGCCTGCGTGCCCAGCTGGACCGCGAGCTGGTGCTCGTGGTCGACGCGGCCAACGTGGTGGGCGCCCGCCCCGACGGCTGGTGGCGTGACCGGGCCGCCGCGGCGGGCCGGCTGCGCGACCGGCTGGCGCTGCTGGGCAGCGCCGGTGTCGAGGCCACCGATCTCGATCTGGACCACGACGGCCTGTGGGTCTGGTGGCCGAGGATCGTGCTGGTCGTGGAGGGCCAGGCGAGGGAAACGGCCGCAGTGGACGCGGTGGAGGTCGTGCCCGCCGAGCACGACGGCGACAGCGCGATCGTGGCGACCACGGCCGCGCTGATGCGGCAGCGGCCCCGTGACCACGTCCTGGTGGTGACCGCCGACCGGCTGCTGAGGGACCGGGTGCGCGCGGAGGGTGCCGGGGTGATCGGCCCCTCGGCGCTGTGGGCTCTGCTCGACACCTGCGCGGTGTAGCGCTGCGGAGCGACCTGCGCCCTCTGTCGAGCGTCGTGGATTCGCGACTGCTAGACCTGTGCGCCGTTGGACGGGTCGGCCCCGTCGGGCGGGCCCTGCTTCACGCGCAGCAGCAGCAACGCGATGCCGGTGGCCAGTGCGAGCATGCCGAGCGGCGTGCCCAGCGTGCTCGTCAGCCCGATGAGCCGGGGAGCGATGAGCAGCAGCAGGCCCACCACGAAGAACAGCAGCACCACGAACGCGCCCTTGCGCGGCCTCGGCAGCGGCGGCGGCTCCGGCGGGACGTAGTGCTCGTCGTCGCCGGCCGGGTCAGGGCCCAGCATGGTCTCGTCCCAGTCGGAGCCGCTGTCACGCCAGCCCGTGCCCGCGGGCGCCGGATCCTCCGTGGCGGGACGGCGTGGCTCGGGCTCCGGCTTCGGCTCCGCCGGGGGATCGGCCCCCTGCCGCGAGTCCCTGCGTTCGGGCTCGGGGTCGCTCACGGCCTCCGCGCCGAAGCCCTCGGCGCGCAGGTCCGCGATGATCTCCTCGAAGGTCGCGTCCACGTCCTCCGGGCCATCGGAGCCACCAGCTCTGTTCACCGGGCACCCACCTGCCTGACCGTCCGTACGAACTCGGCGCTGCGTTCGAAGATCAACGGCGCGTCGTTGTCGAGCGTCGCCACGTGGTAGCTGTCGCGCAGCAGCACCTCCTCGAACTCGGTGCTGCGCACCCCCTCGGCGATGACCTTCGAGTTCACCGGCTCCACGATGTGGTCAACGACCGAGTGCAGGAGGAGAAGCGGCTGGGTCACCCTGGGCAGATCCTGCCGCACGATCTTCCACAGCCGGCTCAGGCTCTCCGTGGCCTTCACCGGCGTGCGCGCGTACGCCAGCTCGGTGACGCCCGGTTTGGCGATGTCCCCGCCGAGGCCCTTCACCGACGGCAGCACACGCGCCAGCAACGGCAGCAGCTTCGCGTCCGTGCGCAACGTCAGCACGGAGGGGTTCACGAGCACGAGCCCGGCCACCGCGTCGCCGCGCTGCTGGGCCAGCCGCAGCGCGAGCGTGCCGCCCATCGACAGGCCGAACACGAACACCGACTCGCAGATCGCCGTCAGCTCGGTGAGCTCGGTGTCGACGCAGCCGTACCAGTCTGGCCAGCGGGTGCGGTTGCACTCCTGCCACGTGGTCCCGTGCCCGGGCAGACGGGGGCAGCGGACGGTGAAGCCCTGCTGCGCGAGGTACTCGCCCCAGGGGCGCAGGCTCGCCGGGGAGCCGGTGAAACCGTGGCACAGAAGCACGCCGACCTCGGTCGAGTCGGTGTGCGAGAACGGCTCCGCGCCGGCGAGCACAGGCATGCCCGATCGCCCTCCCGTCGAGCTTCGTGGTCCCATGTTCGCACGCGCGGCGGCCGCTGTGGGGCACTGGCCTCGCTGTGAGATCGGTCGCGGGGATCGAGCAAGCGGGTGTCCGCTGTTGTGCCTCGCCAGCGCGGGTTCGTAGGCTGCAAACCGGCCGGGGTTTCGTGGAGGAGGACTTGACGCGGTGCTGTATCGCCTCATGAAGTACGTGCTGCTCGGGCCGCTGCTGCGGCTCTTCTGGCCGACCAAGGTCACCGGCCTGGAGAACATCCCGGAGAGCGGCGGCGCGATACTGGCGAGCAACCACCTCGCGGTCGCCGACTCCTTCTTCATGCCGCTCTATGTGTCCCGCCGCGTCACGTTCCCCGCCAAGCAGGAGTACTTCACCGAGCCCGGGATCAAGGGCAGGCTCAAGAAGTGGTTCTTCACGGGTGTCGGCCAGTTCCCGATCGACCGCTCCGGCGGCTCGGCGGCGCAGGCCGCGCTCGACACGGCGATCCGGCTGTTGCGGGAAGGCCGCCTGCTGGGCATCTACCCTGAGGGCACGCGGTCCCCGGACGCCAGGCTCTACAAGGGCAAGACGGGCGTCGCGCGCATCGCGCTGGAGGCGCGGGTGCCGGTGATCCCGGTCGCGATGGTCGGCACCGAGTCCGTGAACCCCATCGGCTCCAAGATGTGGCGGCCGCGCAGGCTGGAGATCCGGTTCGGCAAGCCGCTGGACTTCTCCCGCTACGAGGGCCTTTCCGGCGACCGCTTCATCGAGCGCTCGATCACCGACGAGATCATGTACGCGCTCATGGAGCTGTCCGGCCAGGAGTACGTGGACATCTACGCCGCGAAGGCCAAGGAGCTGCTCGCCGCCGAGGCCGCCGGGGTGCGGCCCGCGGTCCCGCTGCAGCCCGACGCCCGCGACGCCGCCCGGCTCCCGCGGAGCAAGGCGGGCTGAGCGGTCGAGTACCGTGCTGCGGTGCGATTCTTCTACGACACCGAGTTCATCGAGGACGGCGTGACGATCGACCTGGTGTCGATCGGTGTCGTGGACACCTCCGGCCGTGAGTTCTACGCCGTGTCCACCGAGTTCGACCCCGCCAAGGCGGGTCCGTGGGTGCGCGAGAACGTGCTCGACAAGCTGCCCTCGCCTGCGGATCCCGCGTGGCGCAGCCGGGAACGCATCCGGGCCGACCTGCTGGAGTTCCTCGGCAGCCCGCCCGGCGGCATCGAGCTGTGGGCATGGTTCGCCGCGTACGACCACGTCGCGCTCGCCCAGCTGTGGGGGCCGATGCCCGCGCTGCCGCGGCAGCTGCCCCGGTTCACCCGCGACCTGCGGCAGCGCTGGGAGGACGTCGGCAAGCCGCGGCTGCCCTCGCCGCCCGCCGACGCGCACGACGCCCTCGCCGACGCGCGGCACAACCTCGAACGCTGGCGCGTGATCGAGGAGGTCCGCCGCCGCAAAGGTTTCCCCGCCGCGTAGCCGCCCCCAAGGCCACCTTTGTTGCGTTCAACGCAACAAAGGTGGCCTTGGGGGCCGTTTGTCAGCGGGCTCGGACGGCGGCGGCGAGGTCGTCGAGGAGGGTGGCCGTCGTGTCCCAGTCCACGCAGGCGTCGGTGATGCTCTGGCCGTAGGCCAGCTCGCCGGCCCTGCCGAGGGTGAGGTCCTGGCGCCCGCCCTCGAGGAAGCTCTCCAGCATCAGCCCGGTGATCCCGCGTTCCCCGGCGCCGATGCGGGCGGCCAGCTCGCTCACCACGCCGGCCTGCCGGTGGTGGTCCTTGCCGCTGTTGCCGTGGCTGGCGTCGACGAGCACCCGCTCGGGCAGCCCGGCCTTGCGCAGGCGGGCGAGCGTGTCGGCGACGGTCTCGGCGTCGTGGTTGGGGCCCGCGCTGCTGCCGCGCAGGATCACGTGACAGTCGGGGTTGCCCGCCGTGGTGAACAGCGCCGCCAGCCCGTCGGAGTTGATGCCGGGGAACACGTGGCTCGCCGCGGCCGCGCGCGTGGCGTCGACGGCGACCTGCACGTCGCCCTCGGTCGAGTTCTTGATCCCCACCGGCATCGACAGCGCGCTGCACAGCTGGCGGTGCACCTGGCTGGCCGCCGTCCGCGCGCCGATCGAGCCCCAGCTCACCGTGTCGGAGATGAACTGCGGCGTGATCGGGTCGAGGAACTCGCAGCCCACCGGCAGTCCGAGCGCGGAGACGTCGAGCAGCAGCTGCCGGGCCAGGCGCAGGCCCTTGTTCACCGCGAAGCTGCCGTCGAGGTCCGGATCGTTGATGAGGCCCTTCCAGCCCAGCGTGGTCCTCGGCTTCTCGAAGTACACCCGCATCACGATGTGCAGCTGGTCGCGGACCTTCTCGGCGTGCGCGGCGAGCCGGCGCGCGTAGTCGAGCGCGGCCTCGGGGTCGTGCACGGAACACGGGCCCGCCACGACGAGCAGCCGGTCGTCACGGCCGTCGAGGATGTCGACGGTGTCGGCGCGGCCCTGCGCGACGGTCTTGGCGACCGCCGCGTCCATCGGGTGCTCCTCGCGCAGCAGCGCGGGCGACAGCAGCGGGCTGACGTGCGTGGTCCGCTGCGCGTCCAGCTGCTGGAGCGGGTCGGTGGTGTCCGCGGGAGCTGCGGTGAGTGACATCGGGAGGCTTCCTTTCCGCAAGCCGTCCCGCGTCCCGAGCCGGCTTGGCGTCCGGCTCGAGGTGGTAGATGGTCAGCGCACGGCGTCGCCGACCGACCCACCGCGGGCCGGCCTGCTAAACCAGAAATAACGCTGCACGGCCGTGACTGTAACAGACGACCGACGCACCTGCACCGATCAAGAGGAGTGCCGCTAGGCTGGCGGCGCCAAGTGTGACGCAGAACAAACGCAGGACAAACGCGGAGGTTTGAACTGATGCGAGTCGGTGTGCTGACCGGCGGCGGGGACTGCCCCGGGCTCAACGCGGTCATCCGTGCGGTCGTGCTCAAGGGCATCGACGTGCACGGCTGGGAGTTCGTCGGCTTCCGCAACGGGTGGCGCGGACCGCTCACCGGGGAGGGCAGGCCGCTGGGCCGCGACGACGTCGAGGGCATCCTCACCCGCGGCGGCACGATCCTCGGCTCCTCGCGGACCAACCCGTACAAGGAGGAGAACGGCACCGAGCGCATCAAGGCGGTGCTCGCCGAGCAGGGCGTGGACGCGCTCGTCGCGATCGGCGGCGAGGACACGCTCGGCGTCGCGAAGCGACTCACCGACGAGGGCGTGAACGTCGTCGGTGTGCCCAAGACGATCGACAACGACCTCGGCGCCACCGACTACACCTTCGGCTTCGACACGGCCGTGCACATCGCCACCGAGGCGATCGACCGCCTGCACACCACCGCCGAGTCGCACCACCGCGCACTCGTCGTGGAGGTCATGGGCCGCCACGCCGGCTGGATCGCGCTGCACTCGGGTCTCGCCGGTGGCGCGAGCGTGATCCTGGTGCCGGAGCGGCCGTTCTCAGTCGAGCAGGTCGTGCAGTGGGTGGAGCGCCGGTTCGAGCGCGAGTACGCGCCGATCATCGTGGTCGCCGAGGGCGCGCTGCCCGAGGGTGGCGCCGAGGTGCTGCAGAGCGGTGAGAAGGACGCCTTCGGGCACGTTCGGCTCGGCGGCGTCGGCACGTGGCTCGCGGAGGAGATCGCCGAGCGCACCGGCAAGGAGTCGCGTGCCGTCGTGCTCGGGCACGTCCAGCGCGGCGGGACGCCGACGGCCTACGACCGCGTGCTCGCCACGCGCTTCGGCCTGCACGCGGTGGACGCGGTCGCCGATGGCGACTTCGGCGTGATGGTGGCCCTGCGCGGCACCGACATCGTGCGCGTCAAGCTCGCCGAGGCCACCGCCGAGCTCAAGACGGTGCCGCCGGAGCGCTACGCCGAGGCCGAGGTCTTCTTCGGCTGAGCGGACGCCTGCCGCTGACGGGGCCGCCCGCCCGTCAGCGGCCCGTTGTCCACATCGGACGGCCGCCCTGCCGTGGCGGCAGCGTGGCCCGGCTACGATCAGCGGATGCCACCCGGAACCCGCGCGGCGCTCGTCGACGCCGCCGCCCGGCTGCTCGACGAGGGCGGCCCCGAGGCCGTGACGCTCCGCGAGGTCGGCCGTCTGGCCGGGGTGTCCCACAACGCCCCGTACAAGCACTTCGCCGACAAGCGCGCGCTGCTGGGCGCCGTCGCCGCCCGCGAGCTGACCGGGCTGGCCGAGGCCTTCGAGCCCGGGCGCGGCGGCGACGCGGGGGAGGTCCTGCGCGCGGCGATGCACCACTACGCCGGCTGGGCCCTGGCGCATCCGGAGCGGTTCAAACTCGTCTTCGGCCGCTGGCCCGGCGACGACCTGCCGGAGCTGGGTGCCGCGGCGGAGACGGCCCAGGCTCGGCTCGTGGCGCTCGTCGCGGCGGCGCAGGAGTCCGGCGCGCTGCCGCCGGGCGAGCCCGAGCGGCTGGGCTCGCTGGTGCGCGCGCTCACCCACGGCGCGGTGGATCTGGCGCTGTCCGGGCACATCGCCGAGGGCGGCAAGGGCAACGCGGGGCCGGGGCAGCTCGTCGACGACCTCTTCCGGTACCTCGCGGGCTGAGTTCTAGGGTTGGCACCATGCGGTTCGGGGGTTTCGGCGAGTACGCCATCGACTTCTACGACGGCCTGATGGTCGACAACTCCAAGACGTACTGGGACGCGAATCTGGCGACGTACAAGTCCGACGTGCGCGCCCCGATGGAGGCGCTGCTCGCCGAGCTGGCGCCCGAGTTCGGCGCCGGGTTCGGCGAGGGCAAGGTGTTCCGGCCCTACCGCGACGTCCGGTTCGCCAGGGACAAGAGCCCGTACAAGACCCACTGCGGCGCGGTGATCGAGCAGGGCCGCGGCGGCGGGGCCTACTACGTCGAGGTGGGGCCCGACGGCCTTCGGGTGGGCGGCGGCTGTTTCCACCTCGCCTCCGACCAGCTCGCCCGGTTCCGGCAGGCGGTCGACACCGAGATCCACGGCGAGGAACTGGCCAGGATCCTCGCCAAGCTGCGCGGGGCGGGATGGGAGATCGCGGGCGACCGCATGAAGACCAAGCCGAGGGGCTTCGATGCCGGTCATCCCCGCCTTGACCTGCTGCGGCACCGCTCGCTGTACGCCGTGCGCGTGTGGGAGCCCGACGACACGCTGCACGAGCGCGCGTGCCTCGACCGGGTGCGCAAGGCGTGGCGGCAGCTGCGGGCGTTCAACGAGTGGGCGAGGGACAGGGTGGGGGCCAGCGAGCTGCCCCGCCGGTGAACCGTTCCTTAACGATCTCGGGATCGGTAAAGACGTACGAGCGGTGAGGGACTAGGCTTCCCGGGTGTGAGCCGACGAGCGAAGATCGTATGTACCCTCGGCCCGGCGACGGCGACGGCGGAGAAGGTCCGTGCGCTCGTCGAGGCGGGCATGGATGTCGCACGCATGAACTTCAGCCATGGCAGCCATGGCGACCACAAGGAGGTCTACGACCTCATCCGTGCCGCGGCGGCGGAGACCGGCCGTGCGGTGGGCATCCTCGCCGACCTGCAGGGCCCCAAGATCCGGCTCGGTACCTTCGCGGGCGGTCCGGTCGAGTGGCGGACCGGCGACAAGGTCCGCATCACCGTCGAGGACGTGGCCGGGACCCACGACCGCGTGTCGACGACTTACAAGGGCCTCGCCAGGGACGCCAGGCCGGGTGACCGGCTGCTGGTCGACGACGGCAAGGTCGGGCTGGTCGTGGACTCCGTCGAGGGCCCGGACGTGATCTGCGAGGTCACCGAGGGCGGCCAGGTCAGCAACAACAAGGGCGTGTCCCTGCCCGGCATGGACGTGTCGGTGCCCGCGCTGTCCGACAAGGACATCGAGGACCTCGAGTTCGCGCTCCAGCTCGGCGTCGACTTCGTCGCGCTGTCGTTCGTGCGCTCGCCCGCCGACATCGACCTCGTGCACCAGGTGATGGACCGCGTCGGCAAGGGCCGGGTCCCGGTGATCGCCAAGCTGGAGAAGCCCGAGGCCGTCTACAACCTCGAGGCGATCGTGCTGGCGTTCGACGGGCTGATGGTCGCGCGCGGCGACCTCGGCGTCGAGCTGCCGCTCGAGCAGGTGCCGCTGGTGCAGAAGCGCGCCATCCAGATCGCGCGGGAGAACGCCAAGCCGGTGATCGTCGCGACGCAGATGCTCGACTCGATGATCAACAACTCGCGGCCGACCCGTGCCGAGGCGTCGGACGTCGCCAACGCGGTGCTCGACGGCGCCGACGCGGTGATGCTCTCCGGTGAGACCAGCGTGGGGCGCTATCCGATCGAGACGGTCGAGACGATGAGCCGCATCGTCGAGGCCGTGGAGGCGGACCTGCCGTCCGTGCCGCCGCTGAGCCACGTGCCCCGCACCAAGCGCGGCGTGATCTCCTACGCCGCCCGCGACATCGGCGAGCGGCTCAACGCCAAGGCTCTGGTGGCGTTCACGCAGTCCGGCGACACCGTGCGCAGGCTCGCGCGGCTGCACACGCGGCTGCCCCTGCTGGCGTTCACCCCGCTGGAGAGCGTGCGCAGCCAGCTGGCGATGACGTGGGGCACCACGGCGCGGATCGTGCCGCACGCCGACTCGACGGACCGGATGATCCAGCAGGTCGACCACGCGATGCTGGAGACGGGCAGGTACCAGGCGGGCGACCTCGTGGTGATCGTCGCGGGCTCGCCGCCGGGGACCGTCGGTTCGACCAACCTGATCCGTGTGCACCGTCTCGGTGAGGACGACCACGCCTGAGGGGCGAGGTCGTCGCGGAGCGTGTTGAATTCCGGGCATGACTGAGCTGGCGAGGGCGGCCGCGTCGGGACTGGACGGAGACGCGGGGCATGGCGGGCAGCTGGTGCTCGACCGGCTGGTGGGCCTGCTGGACCTGGAGAAGATCGAGGAGAACATCTTCCGCGGCGTGAGCCCGCCGCACTCGCCCACACGCGTGTTCGGCGGGCAGGTCGCGGGCCAGGCGCTGGTCGCCGCGGGGCGCACGGTGCCGGAGGAGCGCAAGGTGCACTCGCTGCACGCGTACTTCATCCGGCCCGGCGATCCGAAGGTGCCGATCGTCTACGAGGTCGACCGTATCCGCGACGGCCGGTCGTTCACGACGCGCCGCGTGGTGGCGGTGCAGCACGGCAAGGCGATCTTCGCGCTGTCGGCGTCGTTCCAGCTCGAGGAGGAGGGCGTCGAGCACGGGGAGGAGATGCCCGACGTTCCGGATCCCGAGTCGCTGCCGACGCTGGTGGAACGGACCCGGGACTACGCGGGCAGGCTCGGCCTGCGAGCGCAGCCGAGGCCGATCGACCTCCGCTACGTCAACGACCCGCCGTGGGTCACCAGGGAGAGCGGTGAGCGGCCGGCCCGCAACCAGGTGTGGATGCGCGCCGACGGCACGCTGCCCGACAACCAGCTGCTGCACGTGTGCGTGCTGACCTACGCCTCCGACATGACGCTGTTGGACTCGGTGCTCGCCAGCCACGGCGTGTACTGGGACCTGGACCGGGTGCTCGGCGCGAGCCTCGACCACGCGCTGTGGTTCCACCGGCCGTTCCGGGCCGACGAGTGGTTCCTCTACGACAGTGCCTCGCCGACGGCCTCCGGTGCGCGGGGCCTCGCCACGGGCCGGTTCTTCTCCCGCGACGGCAAGCACCTCGCCACCGTCGTCCAAGAAGGACTCATCCGGATCGTGTGAGCGCGGTCAGCTCGCGACGTGCAGCGGCGGGCGCCCTCGCCGGTGGTGGCGGGCGGGGTCCGGCGCCTTGCTCGTCGCCTCCTCGATGTCGGGGCCGAGCGCGAGGTGGGCGGCGAGGTAGGCGCGGCACGGCAGGGTGCCGCGGCGGCGCGCGAGGAACCGGGACCGCCTGCCGTGGCAGACCGTGCAGTGCCCGGTGGCGTCGGGGCGGTGCTCGGAGAGTACGGACCGCAGCGCCGCGACGAGCAGCGCGTTCTGCTGCCGGGACGATCCGGTGCCCGCGCTCACGGAGCGGGTGATGTCGTCGAGCTTGCGGTGCACGCTCGCCTGTAGCGGGTTGACGATGGGGTCGCGCCCGGGCACGTGGGTCTCCTGCGTTTCATTGCATGGAACACTCTGACCATCAATGGCGGTAGCATACCGTGCGATCCTGCAATTTGCAGTCCATCGATCGGGCAGTGTTGCCCGCCCGCGCCGGAGTCAATGCGTCACCGGGCGTGGAAGCGGCTGGTTAGATGTCGATCGGGGACCGAGTGGACCGGAGGTGAAGCCATGACCCGAGGGCAGGGCCCGACCGTTCGCAGACGCAGGCTGGCGAGCGAGCTACGGCGGCTCCGGGAGGCGGCCGACCTGACGATCGACGAGGTGGGCGAGAAGCTCGAGTGCTCGGCCTCGAAGGTGAGCCGGATCGAGACCGGGCACGTCGGCGTCACGCCGCGCGACGCGCGCGACATGCTCGAGCTGTACGGGGTGCGCGGCGACGAGCAGGAGGCGCTGGTCCAGCTCGCGAGGGAAGCCCGCAAGCGCGGCTGGTGGCACGCCTACAACGAGGTGTTCACGGGTACCTTCGTCGGGCTCGAGGCCGACGCCAGCTCGCTGCGCGCCTTCCAGGCGCTGCTCGTTCCCGGCCTGCTGCAGACCAGGCGTTACGCGCACGCGGTGATCAGGGCCATGCGCCCGGACGCCGAGGAGACCGAGATCGACCGCAGGGTCGCCGCGAGGATGGAACGGCAGCAGCTGCTGCGGGACCCGCACCCGCCCGAGTACTGGGCCGTGATCGACGAGGCGGTGCTGCACCGCGAGGTCGGCGGCACCGAGGTGATGGCGGAGCAACTGGCCCGGCTCCTGGAGGTCGCGCAGCTGCCGCACGTCACCATTCAGGTGGTTCCTTTCAACGCCGGTGCCCACCCCGGAATGGAGGGTCCCTTTCTCATTCTCGGCTTTCCTGAGCAGGCCGATCACGATGTCGTGTACGTCGACAGCACGAGCACGGGGCTCTATCTCGAGCTCGAGGCCGACGTGCGCCGTTATGCCCTCATGTTCGATCATTTGCGAGCCGCCGCCCTCAAACCGGACGACTCGATCCAGGTGATCGCGGAAGCCGGACGGCGGTACGAAACCTGAGAGAGACCTTCACGAGCTAAGGAGTGGGGAAATGGGGACCAAGGTCGACATTCCCGGCCTGGAATGGCGGAAGAGCACGCACAGCGGTGGCGGCAACGACTGCGTCGAGGTCGCCTTCACACCCGACGGCACGGCACTGCGCGACTCGAAGAACCCCGCCGCGGGGCTGCTGACGCTGCACTCCGCAGGCTGGGACGCCCTGCTCAGCGCTGCGCGCTCCGGCGAGCTGAACCTGCGCTGACCCACAGTCTTCCGCCGTCCTCCGGCCCCTTACCCCGGCACCCGCGTCTCGCGGGCGGGTAAGGGGCCGCCGAGTCACCGGGGCTCCCCACTCGACGTGAACGCCCGATGCCGGTGCCCGCGCCTCAGTACGACTCTCGTCCTCACCACAGAGGAACGAGGAGTTGAGAGGGATGACGAGGATGCCGGGGGAGTGGGCGTGGGACGCCGTCAGGGCCGAGGTCGCCTACCGCCAGGAGGAGCTGCGCAAGGCGGGCCGCGGTGCGGCCGCGGCCCGCAGGCGCCGGTGGAGCAGGGCGGTACCGGAGGTCCGGGTTCCCGAACAGCGCGCCGGCGAGTACGACGCGGACAGTCCTAGGGTGCTGCGGCGCGCGAGCTGAGCCGGGGCGCGTCATGCTCTGCGCGAAAACCATGACTGGAATGTCGGTGGGGTACGGGACAATGCTTCTCGTGCCCCGCCTTGGTTCCGGAATTCCGCTCGTCGGCCGTGCCGACGAGCTGGCGCGCCTGCGCGCGGCGGTCGCGCGTGCCGGGCGGTCGGAGGCCTCGACGGTGCTGCTCGCCGGTGACGCGGGGGTCGGCAAGACCCGGCTGCTCACCGAGCTCTCCGCCGACGCGCGGGCGCAGGGTGCGCTGGTGCTGACCGGCCGGTGCCTCGACGTCAGGGAGGGCGGTTTGCCCTACCTCCCGTTCGCCGAGGCGCTGGCTCCGCTCGCGACCACCGGCGACGACGTGATCGCCGCCGCCGTGCGCGCGCGGCCCGCGCTCGCCCGCCTGCTGCCGCTCGTGGCGGAGGAGCCCGCGGCCGATCCCGACCTCGCGCAGCTGTCCGCGCCCGACGTCCACGTGCGGCCCCGGCTGCCTGCCGACCTCGACCTCGGACAGCTGCAGCTCTTCGACGCCGTGCTCGGCGTGCTCACCGAGATCGCCGGGCACCGCACCGTGGTGCTAGTGCTGGAGGATCTGCACTGGGCGGACGGCGCCACGCGCAACCTGCTGTCCTTCCTGGCGTCACGGCTGCGGTCGCAGCGCCTGCTCGTGATCGGCAGCTACCGCGAGGAGGACGTCTACCGCACGCACCCGCTGCGCGCGCTGCTCGTGGAGCTCGTGCGTCTGCCGGCCGTCGAACGCGTGGAGCTGCACCCCTTCGCCGAAGCCGAGGCGAGGGCGTTCGTCGAGGCGCTGGCCGAGGAGCCGCTCACGGCGGAGCAGGTGGCCGACCTGGTCGCCCGCTCGGAGGGCAACCCGTTCTTCGCCGAGGAACTGCTCGCCTCCTGCGCCAGTGGGGACGACGTGCCCGCGGGGCTCGCCGAGCTGCTGCTCGCGCGGCTGGAGCGGCTCGCCCCGGACACGCGCCGCGTGCTGCGCGCGATCGCCGTCGCCGGCGACGCGGTGTCCCATGCCGCGCTGGCCGAGGTGTCCGGCCTCGGGGAGCTGGAACTGGACGAGTCGCTGCGCGAGGCGGTGCAACACCACGTGCTGGTGATCGAGCGCGGCTTCTACCAGTTCCGGCACGCGCTGCTGCAGGAAGCCGTCTACGGTGACCTGCTGCCCGGCGAGCGGACCCGCATGCACGCCGCGTACGCGGCCAGGATCCGCGCGACCCCGCAGGGCAGGGGGCACGAGGCCAAGCTCGCCTACCACAGCATGCGCAGCAAGGACTTCCGCACCGCGCTGACCGCGCTGGTGCAGGCCGCCGACGAGGCGGAGCGGCTCGGCGCGCCCGGCACGGCGTTGCGGCACATCGAGCAGGCGCTGGACATCTGGGACGCCGTGCCGGAGGACGGCAGGCCGGAAGGCTACGACGAGCTGCGGCTGTTGCAGGAGGCCGCACACTACGCGGGCGTGTCCGGCGATCCGGAGCGCGCGATCGCGTTCGCGCGCTCGGCCGTGCAGGCGCTGCCGCCCGATCTCGACGGGGCTCGTGCGGCGATGGTGTGGCGCAGGCTCGCGGAGTCGCTGCTGAGCCTGGACAGCACGTTCGACGAGGCGCCGGGGGCGATCGAGCGGGCGTGGGAGCTGGTCGCCGACGGCGAGCCGAGCCGCGCGAGGGCGTGGGTGCTCGCCACGCGCGCGCAGATCCTGCGTGGCCAGCAGCGGCTCGACGAGGCGTGGTGGAGCGCCGAGACCGCCGTGTCCGACGCCCGTGCGGCAGGGGTCGGCGGCGCGGAGGCGTCGGCGCTCGTGACGCTCGGCGCGCTGGCCGACTCGGCGACGCGGGTGGAGGAGGCCCGGCAGCGGCTCGTGGAGGCCGTGCGCAAGGCCCGTGCGGCGGGGGCGCTGCACGTCGAACTGCGGGCGCTGTACTACCACGCCCTCAGCCACGACGACCAAGGCGAGATCCCGGCCGCGCTCGGCCTGTACCGGCAGGCGGTCGAGCGGGCCGAGGAGACGGGGCTGACGTGGAGCTCGTTCGGGATCGGCTCGCGGCTTCGCTCTGTCGCCCTGCGCTACACCAGCGGCGACTGGCCCGAGGACAGCGGCGAGCGGCCCAACTCCTCGGTGTCGAACACCGTCACCATGATCATGAACACGGCGTGGGTCCACCTGCTGGTGGCGAGGGGCCGCTTCGCCGAGGCCGAGCGGCTCGTGCCCGAGCTGCGGAGCCAGCGCCGCTCGGACCTCTGGATCGCGCTGGCCGCCAGCTCGGGCGGGATCGAGCTGGCGTACTGGCAGGGCGACCACGAGGAGGCCGTGCGCCGCTGCCGCGAAGGCATCGGCTGGCTGGAGGAGCTGGCGCCGAAGGCGATCGGCGGCATCCGCGTCGGCGCGCTCGGCATCGAGGCCGCCGCCGCGTGGGCGGCCGCGGCCCGGCTGCGGGCCGACGTCGCCGCGGCGGGCGCCGCCGTGTCGGCGGGGGAGGAACTGCTGGCCCACGTCCGCGACTGCGCCGAACACGGCCGCCCGCGTACGGGCACGCTCGGCCCGGAGGGGCAGGCGTGGCTCGCGAGGGCCGAGGCCGCGGCCAGTGGTCTGACCGGGCCCGCCGACCCGGCGCTGTGGGCCAAGGCGGCCGAGGCGTTCGGCTACGGCGCCGTGTACGAGCAGGCGATCTGCCGGCTGCACCACGCCGACGCCCTGCTGGCCGCCGGGGACACCGGGCGGCCCACGCACGAGCTGGGCGAGGCGCATGCGCTCGCCGAGCGGCTCAGCGCCGTGCCCTTGGGCGCAGCCGTGCGGGCGCTCGCGAAGCGAGGGCGGATCGCGCTGCCCGGCCTGGCTCCGCCGAGGGAGACCGTCGACCTGCTCACCGAACGGGAACGCTCGGTGCTCGAACGGGTCGCGCTCGGCCGCACCAACCGCCAGGTCGGCGAGGAGCTGTTCATCAGCGAGAAGACCGTGAGCGTGCACCTGTCGCGGGCGATGGCGAAGCTCGGGGCGAGCAGGCGAGCCGAAGCCGTCGCCATCGCCTACGACAAGGGCCTGCTCACCAAGGCCGCGCCGTAGCCGCAGGTAACCTTCCGCAGGGAGTCCACCCCGCCTGCCGCAGTGAAGGCCACCTTCACTGCGTCGAACGCAGTGAAGGTGGCCTTCACTGCGAACGTAGCGGTGCTCCCGTCACGCCCGGCTCAGCGGCCGGGCAGGTGCCGCAGCGCCTTCATGCCCGCCGTCATCGCCTTCGTCCACAGCGCCGGCGGCAGGCCGCGCGGCGGGCGCAGCCGCAGGCCCCGCTGCACGGCGATCGCCTGTGCCTCCGTGTACTTGAGCAGTCCCTCCGCGCCGTTGCGCCTGCCGACGCCGGAGTCCTTCATGCCGCCCATCGGCACGCCGACCGTTCCGAACGTGGCCGCGTAGCCCTCGTTGACGTTGACCGTGCCCGCCTTGAGCCGGGCGGCGACGTCCCAGCCTCGGCGCGCGTCTCGCGTCCACACGCTCGCGTTGAGCCCGAACGGCGTGTCGTTGGCGCGTTCCACCGCGTCGTCCACTTCGGAGTAACCGTAGACCGACACGACCGGGCCGAACGTCTCCTCGGCGAACAGCCTCGCGCGTTCGGTGACGCCGGTGAGGATCGTGGGCTCGTAGAACAGCGGCCCGAGGTCCGGCCGGGCCCGCCCACCGGTGACCACGGTGGCCCCCGTGGCCCTCGCGTCGTCCACATGCGACGACACGGCGGCCAGCTGCTCCCGCGACGTCAGGGAACCCATGCCCGCGCTGTAGTCCAGGGCCGCGCCGAGCCGCAGCGCCTCGGTGCGCGCCGCGAACTCCCTGACGAACTCCTCGCGAATGCTGTCGTGGACGTAGATCCGCTCCACCGAGACGCACAGCTGGCCGGCCGAGGCGAAGCACGCGGTGACCGCTCCGGCCGCGGCCTTGCGGACGTCGGCGTCGGGCAGCACGATCATCGGGTTCTTGCCGCCCAGCTCGAGTGAGTAGCTCGTGAGCCGCGTGGCGATGCGGCCCGCGAGGTCCTTGCCGGTGGGGGTGGAGCCGGTGAAGCAGACGTAGTCGGACTCCTCGACGATCGCGTCGCCGATCCGCGAACCCCGGCCGAGCACGATCTGCCAGGCGTCCACGGGCAGCCCGGCCCGCTCGGCGAGCTCGTGCAGCCACAGCGCGGACAGTGCCGTCTGGTTGTCCGGCTTCTGCACCACGGCGTTGCCCGCGACGAGCGCGGGCAGCACGTCCATCGCGGTGAGGGCGAGCGGGTAGTTCCACGGCGAGATGATGCCGACCACGCCCTTGGGGTGACGGACCTCTCCGGCCTTGGTCAGCACCGGCAGCGCGCCCGGCGCGCGCCTCGGGGCGAGCAGGCGCGGCGCGTGCCTGCCGTAGTGGTCGGCGACGAGCGCGGTGGCGCTCACCTCGTCGAAGGCGTCGAGCCGGGCCTTGCCCGCCTCGATCTGCACCAGGTCCAGCGCCTCGTCCTGGTGCCGGAGCACGAGCTCGTGCAGGCGGTGCAGCACGCGGGCGCGCTCGGCGACGGGCCGGGCGGCCCACGCGCGCTGGGCGCGCCGCGCCTGGGCGAACACGGCACGGGTGTCGGCGTCGGTGGCCTGGGGCAGCACGGCCGTGGTCCACCCGGTGAACGGGGCCTGCATCTCCACGGGCGGCGAGTCCGCACCACCGGCGACGCGGTCGACCAGCGCGGTGGCCCTGCCCGCGGGCGGGGCGCCCGTCACCCCGCCGATCGTGCCCGGCAGCTGTGCGCGTGCGGGAACGGTGCTCGTCATGGCGCCTCCGTGAGCGACGTTGTTACCGACGAGTAGAACATACCGCGAGTATGGCCGCCAGTGCCCGTGCTGGGAACCCTCAGCTCGCGAAGTGGGCCACGGCGATGCGCTTCCACTCGTCGAGCAGCTGCTTGCGCCGGTGCGGGTCGCCGCCGAGCTCGGCGTCCAGGGCGAGTCCGCGCGTGAGGTTCACGGTCAGCCAGTAGAGCGTCTCGACCTTCTCCCTCGGCAGGTTGCCGGACAGCGTCGCGATCTGCTCCAGCGTCGAGCGGCCGAGTGCGCGGTCGACCGGGCGCATGGCCGCGCGCAGCTCGGGGTCGGTGCGTGCCGCGATCCACAGCTCCATCGCGGCCGTGGCGAGCGTGCCGGAGTAGGAGTCCCACAGCAGGTCCACCGCGGCGGCGATCCGCTCCGGCCCCTCCGGCAGCCTGCCGATCTCGGGCTCGCGCTGCTCCTTGAGCCGATTGGTGAGGTGCTCCACCGCGGCGGCCATCAGCTCGGTCTTCGCGGCGAAGTGGTGCTGGAAGGCGCCCTTCGACACGCCGGCCCGCGCGCAGATCTCCTGCATGGATGTGCGCGGGTAGCCCAGTTCGACGAGGCAGTCGATCGTGGCGTCGAGCAGGGCCGTCCTCGTCTGCTCGCGCCGCTCGGCCTGCGTGCGGTGTCCCCGTGCCGTGGTCACGCCGCCCCCTTTACCTGTCCGCCGGGCGGATGTACATTCCGGTCAGAACTTACATTCCAACTGGATTGTTTTCCAGTCACCGGGGATCAGGAGGGCAGGCCCGTGCCGCTGAACATCCAGAGAAGCTCGTGGATGACCGAGGATCTCGACGATTTCCGGCAGCTCGCGAAGACCTTCTGCCAGAAGGAGCTCACGCCGAACCAGGAGCGCTGGATCGCGGCGAAGCAGGTCGACCGCGAACTGTGGACCAAGGCCGGTGAGGTCGGCCTGCTCGCACTGTCCATTCCGGAGGAGTACGGCGGTGGCGGCGGCACGTTCGCCCACGAGGCCGTGCTGTACGAGGAGCAGGCGCGCAGCGGCGACGGCGGCTGGGGCGTGTCCGTCCACAACGGAATCGTCGCGCACTATCTCCTCGCGTACGCCTCGGAGGAGAAGAAGAAGGAGTGGCTGCCGAAGTTCGCCAGTGGCGAGTACGTCGGCGCCGTCGGCATGACCGAGCCGGGCACCGGATCGGACCTGCAGGGCATCAAGACCCGCGCCGTGCGGCAGGGCGACGAGTACGTCATCAACGGCGCCAAGACGTTCATCACCAACGGCGCACACGCCGACCTCGTGGTGCTGGCCGTGAAGACCGACCCCGAGGCGGGTGCGAAGGGCGTCTCCCTGATCGCCGTGCCCACCGACACCGCCGGCTTCCGCCGCGGCCGCGTGCTCGACAAGGTGGGCCTGCGCGGGCAGGACACCGCCGAGCTGTTCTTCGACGACGTGCGCGTGCCCGCCGCGAACCTGCTCGGCGACGAGGAGGGCCAGGGCTTCATCCAGCTCATGCAGCAGCTGCCCCAGGAGCGGCTGATCATCGCGGTCACCGCGGTGGCAGGCATGGAGGCCGCCGTGGAGCAGACGCTGGCCTACACCAAGGAGCGCACGGCGTTCGGCAGGCCCGTCTTCGGCTTCCAGAACACGAAGTTCAAGCTCGCCGAGGCGGCCACCGAGGCCGCCGTGGCCAGGGCGTTCCTCGACCAGTGCATCGAGCGGCACCTCAAGGGCGAGCTGGACGTGCAGGGCGCGGCGATGGCGAAGCTGTGGACCACCGAGCGCGTCAACAAGGTCGTCGACGACTGCGTGCAGCTCTTCGGCGGCTACGGCTACATGATGGAGTACCCGATCGCGCGGGCCTGGGCCGATGTCCGCATCTCGCGGATCTTCGGCGGCACCAGCGAGATCATGAAGGACATCATCTCTCGCACGCTCTGAAAGGGAGTCCCGATGAAGGCTGGGCCGCTCAGTGGCCTCAAGGTGATCGAGCTCGCCGGGCTGGCCCCGGCGCCGTTCGCCTGCACGATCCTCGCCGACCTCGGCGCGGACGTGATCCGCGTCGACCGCGTCGTGCCGGGCGAGGACGTGCTCGGCCTGCCCTACGATCCGCTTCTGCGCGGGCGCAGGACGATCGGCGTGAACACCAAGACGCCGGAGGGTGTCGAGCTGGTGCTCAAGCTGGCCGAGAGGGCCGACGCGCTCGTGGAGGGCTACCGGCCCGGCGTGGCCGAGCGCATGGGACTCGGACCCACGGACCTGCACGCGCGCAACCCGAGGCTCGTCTACGGCCGGGTCACCGGCTGGGGCCAGGACGGGCCGCTCGCGCAGGCCGCCGGGCACGACATCAACTACCTCGGCTTGGCGGGGGCGCTCGAGCCCATCGGCAGGGCCGGGGAACGCCCGGTGCCGCCGGTGAACTTTCTCGGCGACTTCGGCGGCGGAGGGCTGTTCCTCGCGATGGGGATCCTCGCGGCGCTGTACGAGCGGACCTCCTCGGGCAAGGGTCAGGTGGTGGACGCGTCGATGGTTGACGGGGCGGCCCTGCTCACCACGCAGCTCTACGGCCTCAAGGCCAGCGGCGTGTGGGAGGGCGGCCGCGGCGAGAACCTGCTCGACGGCGGCGCGCCCTTCTACGACACCTACGAGTGCGCCGACGGCAAGTACGTCGCGGTCGGCGCACTGGAGATGCGGTTCTGGGCCGCGCTCGTGCAGGTGCTCGACCTCGACGCCGACGAGCTGCCCGTGCACCTGGACCAGCGCGAGTGGCCGCGGTTGCGCAAGATCCTCGCCGAGGCCATCGGCAAGCACACCCGCGACGAGCTGGTCGCCAGGGCGGAGGGCACGGACGCGTGCCTCACCCCGGTGCTCTCGCCGTGGGAGGCGGCGGAACACCCGCACAACGCGGCGCGGGGCACGTTCGTCGACGTCGGCGGCGTCACGCAGCCCGCGCCGGGGCCCAAGTTCGACCGCACCCCGCCCGCGACCCCGGAGCCGCCGCACGAGAAGGGCGCCGACACCGCCGAGGTGCTGCGGGAGCTGGGCCTCGGCGACGACGAGATCGCGCGGCTGCGCGACGGGGGCGTGACGGCCTGAGGCGTGTCGTACCCGCGGTGGGTGGCCGAGCACGCCTAGGGTGACCCCTGTCAGCCGGACTGAAGGGAATTCACGACCTACGGGCAGTCACTACCGCCGCCCATTCGCGTGATTACCCGTCGGGATGCCCGGGGGTAGGGCATCATGGCGGTGTACTGCGCGGGGAGAGCAGCGCGGTCACCGTGCACGTTCGGTGCCGCCGAGATGAATCGGATGGAGCTATGTCGCCGGGTCTCAAGAAAATCCTCATCTTCGGCGTCGTCGCACTCGTCCTGTTCTTCTTGATCACCCGGCCGACCGAGTCGGCCGACGCCGTCCAGGCCGCCCTCGGCTGGCTGCGGGACGGCGCCGAAGCCATCGTCACGTTCGTGCAGAGCCTCTTCTCCTGACCCGAAACAGCGCCCGGCCGGCACCGCGAACCCGGTGCCGGCCGGTTTGGCGCGCGCGAGCCGAATGCGATCACTCTCCGTGGCGAAACTCGATTTTCGACATGGTTGCTCCACCATCCGGGTGGATTCACGGGGTTAAGACGCTGGTCAACGGATTGGTCACCGAGAAGGTCTGGCGGAGGGCTGGCCCGCTCTCATACGGTGCTCACATTGCGTGATCGGCCGGTTCCCCAGGCCTCACGCCGACATCTCGAACAACGTTGCTCGACCAGTCTTTTGCGATACGACAGCAGTGCCGTTGCAGAGGAGGCAGGGATGCGAGATCCCGGAGTTGACGCGGTGATCCGGCAGTGGACGTCCGAGCGCCAGCAGAGCGCCGAGGACCGCGAGATCACCAGGATCGCGTCGGCGTGGCTGGCGGAGGCCCCGCAGACCTCCCAGCCGGCCCCGGGCATCCCGGGCCAGCGCAGGAACACCGGTGCCGGCAGCTGGGCGCCGGTCGACGCCGCCGACCCCGGTTACCTCGCCGCCATGCGCGAGCGTCTTCCCGAGGTCCCCGACGAGCTGCTGACGGCCGCGGCCGGCTGGTGGCAGATGATCGGCGACGTGAGCGAGGCCGAGGCGTGGTGGGACGCCGGCATCAGCCCGCTCGACCAGCGTGCGCTCGACTATCGTGCCGCGGGCCTCACGCCCGCCGACCTGAGCAAGCGGCTCGGCCCGCTCACCGTGCTCGAGCACCTGCGCCGCGGCAGCGCCCCGGCGTGGTGCGTGGCCAGGCTCTCGCGGCAGCGCCGCGACGCCGCCAGCTGATCTCTCCAGGCCCGTAACGCTAGGCTGCACCGGCTCGTTGTCAGAAGGTCACAAGGTCGGCCAGGTGGGGGGCCCAGCGGTGCAGGATCCGGGGACGCCCGAGACGACGCGTCCGGGCCGGGCGGCCCTCGTCCGACTGGTCATCGTCGTCGCCGTACTGGGCGTGGCGGGCGCGGGAGCGTGGCTCATCGCCCGCGCGGGCACTCCGGAGGCGAGCCCGACCACCACCGACATCCCCGCCCTCCAGGTGGAACCCGCCGACGTCGAGCCGGGATCGGTGATCCCGGCGGCCGACACGATCGCGGGCGCCGAGACAGGTGCCGGCCAGGTCCGGCCCCGGCCACAGGCCGGTGCGGACCCGCTCCGGGAGTGGGCGGAACGGACGTCGGCCGCGGTCGGCGTCCCGGCCAGGGCCCTGCGGGCCTACGGCAACGCCGAGCTCGCGATGCGGGCCCACCAGCCGGACTGCCGGATCTCCTGGGCCACCCTCTCCGGGATCGGCCGCATCGAGTCCGATCACGGCCAGTACCGCGACGCCGTGCTCGGCGACGACGGCAGGCCGTCCACCCCGATCATCGGCGTCCCCCTCAACGGTTCCCCCGGGGTGCGGGCCATCCCCGACACCGACGGCGGCGCGCTCGACGGCGACCCGGTGCACGACCGGGCCGTCGGCCCGATGCAGTTCATCCCGTCCACCTGGGAGCGCTGGGCCAGCGACGGCGACGGCGACGGGCTCGCCGACCCGCAGCAGATCGACGACGCGGCGCTGACCGCGGCCCGGTACCTGTGCGCGGGCGGGCGCGACATGGCCAGTGCCGAGGGCTGGTGGGCCGGGATCATGTCGTACAACAACTCCGTCGAGTACGCGCAGAAGGTCTTCGGCCTCGCCGACACCTACGCGAGGCAGGCGCAGACCGCGCAGGGCTGACCTGTGGCGGCCCTCACGTCGGGGTTAGTGCTAGTTTCGTTGGCGTGTCCCTGAGCTCCACGACGGCACGCCGGCTCGCTATCGTCGGCGTCTCCGTGCTGAGCTTGATCATCTGCTGCGGGCTCGCCTGGTGGCAGTGGGAGCGCTACTCCTCGGCCGGAGGCACGTTCCAGAACCTGGGTTACGTCCTGCAGTGGCCGCTGTTCGGGCTCTTCCCCGCCTTCATGTTCTGGCGCATCCGCAGGCTGAACCGGCAGGCGAGGGAAGCCGAGCAGCACGGCGCGAGCGAAGGGCACACGCCGAGCAGTGGCCGGGTCGAGTGGGGCCGCAGGCCCGCCGACGTCCCGGCACCCCGTCCTGCCGCGCGTCAGGCTCCGCCTGCCGACGACGAGGACGAGGAACTGGCCGCCTACAACAGGTACCTGGCCGAGTTGAACGCCCGCGACCAAGAGGTGACATGACATGGTGACGACCGACCGCGACGAGACGCAGGCGGCTCCGGCCGCGACGTCCTTGCGTGGACCACTCCAGCGGTTCCGCATCGCGGCCTTCGCCACCGGCATCGGGCTGCTCGGGCTGTGCGCGGTGATGATCGTGCGCTACGGCTTCGACAACCCGGAACCGTCCGCGATCTACTCGCCCATCCACGGCGTGATCTACATGATCTACCTGGTCGTGGCGGTCGACCTCGCGCTCAAGGCGCGCTGGTCGGTGAAGGGGACCGTCGGCGTCCTGCTCGCCGGCTGCGTCCCCCTCCTCTCCTTCTACGTCGAGCGCAAGGTGACCCAGCGCGTCACCGAGGGCCGCAAGCTCTGACCGAATACGGCGGCACGGTGCAGCCGCGCAGCGCCTCGGCGTCGATCGATGCCGGGCGGTAGCCCGCTCCGGCCGCGAGCCGCGCGGTCATGGCGCCCACCGGATCGGCCACGGTGTCGGGCCGGCCGGACAGGAACGCCCACTCGTGCTCGTCGGAGCCGAAGTACACGACCGTGCCGAACACCTCGGTGAACCGGCGCCACGCCGCGAGCAGCGTCTCGTTGCGCCACAGCGTGGGGCAGCCCGCCTGGCAGGTCACCACGCCGCCCGGGGCCAGCACGCCCGCGCAGCGGCGCAGGAAGTCCGCCTCGTAGAGCCGGTTGTGCTGCGCCTGCTCGTCGGTGTTCTCGTCGGGCAGGTCGATCACCACGACGTCGTAGCGGTTCGTCGTGCCCGCGAGGAACTCGAAGCCGTCGCGGTAGTGCACCCGCACCCGGCCCTCGCCGCGCTCGGCCGCGGCCAGCTCGGCGGGGGAGTAGCCGTAGGGCAGGTGCTCGGCGCACGCGCGCACGGTGACGTGGTCGATGTCGACGTGGTCGACCAGCTCGGCGCCGTGCGCGACGGCGAGCCGGCTCACGACACCCTCGCTGGAGCCGATGATCAGCACGTTGCGCACCTGCTCGGCCAGCAGCAGCGGCGGCACCATCAGCGCCTCGTGGTAGACGAGCTGGCTCTGCTCCGTGCTCTGCCGCTCGTCGTCGCAGAACAGCGTGACACCCTGGGCGGTCCGCCCGATCACGACGTGCTGGAAGTCGGTGTGGGTGTCGAGGATGGTCTCGGACACCTCCCAGACCCTGGTGAGCCCCGGCCCGAGCGGTTCGACGATCTGCCTGCTCATCTCACGTCCCCGCGGTGGCGGCCTGCCGTCCGCGCTGGACGGTCCTCATGGTCAGCGAGCCGGTGCCGAGCGCGGCGGCGAGCAGCCGCACGGCCTCCTCGGGATCGGCCCGGTCGCCGCAGGTGAACACGTCGACGAACACCGCGCCGATCTCCGGATAGGTGTGCACCGAGGCGTGCGACTCGGCCAGCATGGCGAGCACGGTGACGCCCTGTGGCTCGAAGCGGTGCGCGATCACCTCGCGCACGGTCGCCCCGGCGGTGGTCAGCGTGTCCGCGAGCGTGGTGCGCAGGAACGACTCGTCGTCGAGCAGTCCCGGCTCGATGCCGTCCAGCTCGGCCAGGACGTGCCTGCCGGAGAAAACGCCGACCTCGGCGAACTCACTCGGCACTGCGGGGCCTCCCTTCATGGATGCTGTGGATGCAGTAGGTGCGCAGGGGCGGGATACCGTTGAACGCCACCGACGAGTAGCTCGCCGTGTAGGCACCGGCGGAGAGGATGTCGATCCGGTCGCCCGGCCGCAAGGACAGGGGCAGCCGGTAGGGCGTCCGCTGGTACAGCACGTCGTCACCATCGCACGTCGGACCTGCGATGATCACCGGCCCGTCCGCCGCGGAGTGATCTGTGACAACCTCGAGCCGGTAGGCGATCGCCTCGTTCTCCGTCTCGGCCAGCCCGTTGTAGCGGCCGATGTCGAGGTACACCCAGCGTTCCGCGTCGTCGGCGGACTTGCGGGACACGAGCACGACCTCGCAGCGGACGAGCCCCGCCTCGGCGACGATCGCCCTGCCCGGTTCGAGCACCACCTCGGGTGCCTGCCCGGGAAGATGCTCGCGCAGGGCGGCTCCGATCGCGGCGGCGTAGTCGGCGGGGGCGGGCACCGGGCCGGTGTAGCCGACACCGATCCCGCCTCCGACGTTGAGCCTGCGCAGCGGCACGCCGTGTTCCGCCGTCGCCGTGAACACCTTGGCGGCCGACGCGATCGCGAGGTCCCAGGCACCGGTGTCGAGCTGCTGCGAGCCGACGTGGAAGCTGACGCCCGCGGGATCGAGGCCGAGTTCGGCGGCCCGCAGCAGGAGCGGGACGGCCTGGTCGGCGGCACAGCCGAACTTGCGGCCGAACGGTGTCACCGAGGCGGGTGCCTCGACGAGCAGGCGCACCGACACCTGCGCGCCCTGCGCCTCCTCCGCGACGTTGACCAGGTCGCTCTCGGCTTCGATCACGTACTCGCGCACGCCCGCGCGGTGGGCGAACGCGATGTCGGCCCGTTTCTTGACGGTGTTGCCGTACGACAGCGTCTCCGGGGCGGCCCCCGCGGCGAGGCAGAGCTCGATCTCCGCCGGGCTCGCAACGTCGAAGGAGGCGCCGGCCGCCACGAGCGCGCGCAGGACGGCGGGTTCGGGGTTGGCCTTGACGGCGTACTGGATCCGGCAGCCGTCGAACGTCGCCGCCAGCGCGTGGTAGCGCTCCAGCACGGTGTCGACGTCGATCACGAGACAGGGAGTGGGTGGGTCGTGTTCGGCGAGGAAGCCGCGAATTCGATCGAGCGTGGTACTCACTCTGCCCAGGGTCTCAGCTCCCGGCACGTCGCGGGAACGCGGCTCCATTCCGCGCAGTGGGGCTGCACCGCGAGGAGCAGAGGGGGCGAAGTTGCAGTCCTGACCTCGGCGTCAGCTCCTCACGCGACGGCGAGGAGCTGCCTATTCACCTGGCGATCCGGTGCCGGAAATGTGGGGCTGCGACCATTGTGCAAACAGTTCGGTGCGAATTGGCCGCGATACGAATCCGATCTCCGCATGGGCTGTGCCGGCAATTCCGGAAGGCCGCGGAATGCGTCAGGGCGGGCTTCCGGGGAGCCGGGCGGCGGCTCGGCCGTCCGAGCGCCGCCGGCGGCCCGTCCGGTGGCCCTCGTGGTGTCGCGGGACGCCCTTCCGCGACCTGATCGCGGGTAAGTCCAGGCTAAATCGCAGGTTCACCGGCTGGACCGGCCCCGATGTCGCACTCGGTCATCGTCGGCGGGGATTCCTGAACCAAAGGGTGAATGATTCCCGAACCCGACACCGATGCGATTTACCCTGGGTAGCAGGCCACGATGGGAGAACGTGGCCCGCCCCGTGGTGTCCGACATGTCACGCTTTGGTGAAGATCCCCTGGCCGGGCCACTGAACTCGTTAAGAAGCACCGGATACATCCCGTTCGCCGAAGCCACAACATCGGGGACTCTTTGGCGTGTTCACTCCACCGTGACGGCGTGTCGGCTAGGCCGTTCGAGTGGCGTGAATGCCGCCCATTGGGCTATGTGGGTGACGCTTGATGCCTTGTCTGCGATGAATACGGTAACCGAATTGCGGGGTATCAGATCGCCGTCGGGTGATTCGGTAGGCCACCGAAGAGTGAAAATCGGTATTTCCGCTGGTCACGGGCCGCGGATCGAGAGCATTTGCCGAGCACCCGATTGGTGTACGCTTTCTGGCACCTCGACCGAAGTCAATTGGGCACTGATACGCGCCTGGACGCTGTGCAGTTCGCATGATGCGATGTGCGGTGCCCTCAGGGGGTTGACGGACGTCGTGCCGGTAGACGTACGACAACGGCTGAATGCTGGCGAGGACCAGCGGCGAAGGATGGGCTCACATGCGGTACACGACTGGTCGCGTACGACACTTGGCCTCGCCTCGCGGGACCTGGTAGGCGGGGCAGCCATGAGCCGTCGGCAGTCAGCGAGCAAGCCGGAGGAGGAGTCACCTTCGTGACCGTTGCTGGAGAAGGTCAAGTGCCCGTGGGGACGCTTCTCGGCCAGCCGGCCCCCACTCCGCCCAGATGGCGTGCCCTCGTGCGATGGCGCGACTGGAGCCTGCCCGTCAAGCTGGGCGCCGTCACGCTGGTCCCCATCGTCATCGCGCTCGTGCTGGGCGGCATCACGCTCGGCAACCAGATCGAGCGCTCCGACCGCTACGACCGCGTGGCGCAGCTCGCCGACCTCGGCGCCGCCACACGCACCGCGCTCGACGGCCTGCAGCGCGAGCGCACGCAGACCGCGCGGCTGCTCACCGACGGCTCCGGACTGAACTCACCGGAGCTTCGTGACGCGCGAGCCGACGTCGACCGTGCCGTCGGCCCGCTCAGCTCGGCGGCGGGCGCCGCCGAGTTGGACGGCATCGCAGGCCCCCGGCAGGAGGTCCGCGACCAGCTGGGCAGGCTCGCCAGCCTGCGCGAGCAGGTCGCCGCAGGGCAGGTCGGCGCCGTGCAGGCCGTCACCGAGTACTCGAGCATCACCTCGGCCCTGCTCAACCTCGACGTCGCCGTGGTGGCTGGCATGGGCGACGACGGTCTCGGCGGTACGCCGAGCGCGGCGCACGACCTGCTCGTCGCGCGGGAGGAGGTGTCCGTCCAGCAGGCGCTGATCGGCTACGGCATCGGCCGCGGCGGGCTCGCGCCGAGCGAGTTCAACCAGGTCCGCACTTCGGACGTGCGGCTGACCGACCGCATCGCGGAGTTCCGCATCGCCGCCACCGGCGCGCAGCGCCAGGACTTCGACACCACGGTGCGCGGCGACGCCTTCGACAACCGTGACCGCGTGGTCAAGACGGTGCTCGCCGAGCAGGACTCGGGTGGCTCCGCGAGCTTCGGCTCGACCTCGGAACAGCAGTGGGCCGACGCCTCCGGCGCCGTGTTCACGAGCCTCGGCGAGGTCGGTGACCGGCTCGGTGGCGAGCTCACCAGCACGGCGGGAGAGCTGGCCGACGGCGCGAGCACGGGCGTGGTCGTGCTCGCCGTGGTCCTCGTCATCGCGCTGCTGCTGGCCGCCGCCGTGGTCTTCCTCATCACGCGGCAGCTGCTGCGCTCGCTGAAGCTCCTGCGCACCAGGGCACTGGAGGTCGCCGAGCACGACCTGCCCGCCGCCGTGCGCAACATCCAGGAGGGCCGGTCGCAGAGCACCGACGTCACTCCAGTTCCCGTGCGGACCGACGACGAGATCGGCCAGGTCGCCAAGGCGTTCGACGCCGTGCACAGCCAGGCGCTGCGGCTCGCCGTCGAGCAGGCGGGCATGCGGACCGGCTACGCGAGCGTGTTCGTCAACCTGTCGCGGCGCAGCCAGAGCCTCGTGCAGCGGCAGCTGCAGCTGATCGAACGGCTCGAACGCGACGAGGAGGACGCCGACCAGCTTGCGACGCTGTTCCAGCTCGACCACCTCGCCACGCGCATGCGGCGCAACAACGAGAACCTCATGGTCCTCTCCGGCGCGGAACCGGGCCGCAGGTCCGGTCAGCCCGTCAGCACCACCGACGTCCTGCGGGCCGCGGTCTCGGAGATCGAGCAGTACCAGCGGGTCGTGGTGCAGCCTCCGCCGCAGGTGCGGGTCGTCGGCTACGCGGCGGGTGACCTGGTTCGCCTCGTCGCCGAGCTGCTCGACAACGCCACCGCGTTCTCCGCGCCGGAGACGCAGGTGACCGTGGCGACGCGGCGGCAGGAGGACGGCTCGCTGTCGATCGACATCATGGACCGCGGCATCGGCATGAACGAGGCCGAGGTGATGGAGGCCAACGCGCGCCTGACCGAGGCGGGCTCCGTGGACCTCGCCACGTCGCGCCGCATGGGCCTGTTCGTGGTCGGCCGCCTCGCGGGCAGGCACGGCTTCGGCGTCGCCCTGCACGGTGGCAAGGACATCGTCGGGGTGCGTGCCACCGTGACGGTGCCCGCCGAGCTCGTGATGGACGGCCAGGGCGCGCCGCACTCCATGCCCACGCAGGGCGAGACCACCCAGCAGCTGCCGCAGGCGCCGCAGCCCTCGGCCCCGGCCGGCCAGGGCCCCGGCGGGCTGCCGCGCCGGAAGGTCAACGGCGCGAGCAGGCCGGGTGCGGTGCCCGCGTTCTCGCAGGGCACGCCTCCGCCCTCGGCCAACGAGGTGTCCGGCACCGCGTTGTTCACGCCGATCGGGCGCGACGAGCCGCAGGACCAGGCCCGCACGCCGCAGGCACCGCCCCGCTGGCCGCAGCAGGACCAGCGGGCGGCCGAGGAGCCGTCCCGCAACGGCGTCGTGCCCCCGCAGACGGCGGCGGAGACCACCGCGGCCAACCCGGCTGTCACCGACGGCCCGGTCCCCGAGGACACGGAGGCCACCGAGCGCACGCCGTCCCCCGAGAAGCCTGCAGAGGAGACCGGGCAGCAGCCGGAGCCGGAGGAGAAGTCCGAGGCGTCCCCGGAGCAGGAACAGTCCGACGAGGCGTTGAGCGGCAAGGAACTGTTCGCCGCCAACAGCACCGTGGTGAGCGACTGGTGGAGCGCGGCGACCACGCAGAGCGACGCCGAGCGCCGCGCCCGGCAGAGCATGGACCCGTCGGAGACGACGCCGATCTTCGACGAGATGCTGTCGGTGTGGTTCCGCAGCGACGCCGACGCGGCGGCGTCGCAGGGCGGCCGCAGCGGCTGGGACTTCGCCGCGGACGAGCGGTGGCGCACCGTGCAGGCCGTGTCGGAGGTGTCGCCTTCGGACTACACCGAGGCGGGACTGCCCCGGCGCCGCAAGGGGGAACAGCTCCTGCCTGGCAGCGCGGTCCCGCCCGCACCGGCCACCGGCGCCGGGGCGAAGGAGAAGGACGGCAAGCCGGAACTGCCCGCCAGGGACCCGGTCGACGTGCGCAGCAGGCTCAGCAGCTTCCAGCAGGGCGTGAGCCGCGGCCGCAGGCAGAGCGGCGCCGCCGAGCCGGCGACCCCGGACCAGCCGCAGGCGGAGCAGCCGAAGACCACCGCCTCGGGGCTGCCGCAGCGGCAGCCGAGGAAGAAGTCGGCACAGACGCCGGAACCGAGGCAGGCGGCGGACACCGCGGCGGCGCGGTCCGCCCCGGACCCCGCGCCGCAGGGCGCGGCTCCCGCCTCGGAGTGGGCGTTCGCCTCCGACGACCGGTGGCGGACGGTGCAGGCGGTGGCCGAGTCCTCGCCGTCGAGCTACACGGCGGCGGGCCTGCCGAGGCGCCGCAGGGGCGAACAGCTGCTCCCCGGCAGCGTGTCCGCAGCGAGCACGACCGAGAGCCGGCCACGAACCGAACGCGACCCCGCGGACGTCAGGGGCAGGCTCAGCAGCTTCCAGCAGGGTATTCGCCGAGGCAGGCATCGGACCGCTCAGGCGACCGAGAGCACTCAAGAGAAAGTGGAGGGTGAATGACCGCGCCGGAACGGGCTCAGCCCCAGCAGAATCAGTTCGGGTGGCTGGTGAACGACTTCGCCGAGCGGGTGCCCGGCGTCGCCCACGCCGTGGTGGTGTCGGCGGACGGGCTTCTGCTCACCGCCTCCAACCGGCTGCCCCTCGACCGGGCCGACCAGCTCGCCGCGGTCGCCTCCGGGCTCGTCAGCCTCACCCAGGGTGCGGCGCGCTGCTTCGAGGCGGGTGCGGTCAACGAGACCGTCGTGGAGATGGAGCTCGGCATCATGGTGCTGATGTCCATCAGCGACGGCTCGTGCCTCGCGGTGCTGGCCGCGCCCAACTGCGACATCGGTCAGGTGGCGTACGAGATGACGCTGCTCGTCGACCGCGTCGGGCAGATCCTCACGCCGGAGCTGCGGGCTCAGCTGCAGGGCGCGGGCGGCCCGCTGGTCGGCGAACCGGTGGGATGACCGCGCGATGAGCACGGGGGCTGGATCCTCGGCCGAGGACGATCCGGGCACGTTCGCCGACGTGCTCAATGGTTTCGGGCTGGGTTCCGGTCGTGGCCGTCGCAAGAAGGTCAAACGCAGGGACGACCCCGGTGACGTCAACGGCCGGGAAGCACCACCGGCGCTCCCGCCGTCCGAGGCGGAGGAGCGCGGTGAGACCCGGTCAGGGACCGGAGAGGAGCAGTTCGTGTCGGCCGAAGCCATCCCGTTCATACCGGCCACAGCGCCTAATCCAGCGGAGGAGACCGGTTTCGTCCGTCCGTACGCCATCACCGGCGGCCGGACGAAGGCGAACTACCCGCTGGAGCTCGAGACCTTGGTCTCCACTCGCGAGGCCGCTGTGATGGCGGTGCCCGACCAGATCGAGCACCAGCTGATCATGGAAGAATGTCGAACCCCACGTTCGGTCGCCGAGATCGCTGCGGCTCTCCGTGTCCCGCTCGGCGTGGCGCGGGTGTTGATCAGTGACGCGGCGGACACGGGGCTGGTCACCGTGCACAAGACCATCTCCGGTGACGAGGGCGCCGAAGCGCATCTGATGTTGATGGAAAGGGTTTTGAGTGGACTCCGTCGGCTTTAAGGCACCGCGCGAAGCCGCGCCGAAGACGATGACGTCGGCCAAGATCGTCGTGGCCGGCGGGTTCGGGGCGGGCAAGACGACCTTCGTCGGTTCGGTGTCGGAGATCGTGCCGCTGACGACCGAGGCGATGATGACGGACGCCAGTACCGGCATCGACGATCTCGAGGCGACGCCCAACAAGGCCACGACGACCGTGGCCATGGACTTCGGCCGGGTATCTCTCGACGAGGATCTGATCCTGTACCTCTTCGGGACTCCCGGCCAGCAGCGCTTCTGGTTCATGTGGGACGACCTGGTGCGCGGCGCGATCGGCGCCGTGGTGCTCGCCGACACCAGGCGGCTCGCGGACTCGTTCGCCCCGGTCGACTTCTTCGAGGACAGGGGCCTGCCCTACATCGTGGGGGTGAACACGTTCGACGGCGTGTTACACCACGACCTGAACGATGTTCGAGAGGCGTTGTCGATCGACCAGGCCATCCCGATCGTGCGCTGCGACGCCCGTGACCGGGAGTCCACCAAGCAAACGCTGATCACGCTGGTCGAGTACGCGATGCGCCAGTGGATCGCGCTCCGTTCGCCGACCGCTGCCGGCTGAATCGATTACGGGCGGCTGAGACCGCCATCACGGTGAAGCTTGGGTTCAAAACAGTAGGAAGTCCAAGTATTTTGGAGGCATGACCTCCGAACTGCACCGGCCTGCGCACCCCGTCCGGTTCGTGACCGCGGCGAGCCTCTTCGACGGTCACGACGCGTCCATCAACATCATGCGGCGGATTCTGCAGTCGCAGGGCGCCGAGGTGGTCCATCTCGGTCACAACCGGTCGGTGGACGAGGTCGTCACGGCGGCGATCTCGGAGGACGTGCAGGGCGTGGCCATCAGCGCGTACCAGGGCGGGCACGTCGAGTACTTCACGTACCTCGTCGACCTGCTCCGGGAGCGCGGCGCCGGGCACGTCAAGGTGTTCGGCGGCGGTGGCGGCGTCATCGTCCGCGAGGAGATCGACCTGCTGCACTCCCGCGGCGTGGCGCGGATCTTCTCGCCGGACGACGGCCTCCAGCTGGGGCTGCCCGGCATGATCAACTCGATGATCGCGGCGTGCGACGTCGACCTCGCGGCGCAGGAGACCGGGTCGGTCGACCAGCTGCTCTCCGGTGACGTCCCCACGCTCGCGCGGACGATCACGCGCCTGCAGCAGGAGGTCCTGCCGGGGGAGTGGGTCACCGCGATCCGCGACGCGGCACGGGCCCGCACGGTTCCGGTGCTCGGCATCACCGGCACCGGCGGCTCCGGCAAGTCGTCGCTCACCGACGAGCTGGTGCGCCGGTTCCGGCTCGACCAGGAGGACAAGCTCCGCATCGCGGTGCTCGCGATCGACCCGACGCGGCGCAAGGGCGGTGGCGCGCTGCTCGGCGACCGCATCCGCATGAACTGCCTCGACGGCGACCGCGTGTTCTTCCGCTCGCTGGCCACGCGCACCACCAGCGGCGAGATCCCCGCCGGCCTGGACGAGGCCATCCTCGCGTGCAAGGCCGCCGGCTACGACCTCGTGATAGTCGAGACCCCCGGCATCGGCCAGGGCGACGCGGGCATCGTCGACCACGTCGACCACGCGCTGTACGTCATGACGCCCGAGTTCGGCGCGGCCTCGCAGCTCGAGAAGATCGACATGCTCGATTTCGCCGACGCCGTCGCCATCAACAAGTTCGAGCGGCGAGGCGCGGAGGACGCCCGTCGCGACGTGGCCCGGCAGCTCGTGCGCAACCGCGAGGAGTTCCACGCCGCGCCCGAGGACATGCCGGTGTTCGGCACGAGCGCCGCGAAGTTCAACGACGACGGTGTCACGGCGCTGTACCAGCACCTGCGCGACCTGCTCGCGGGCAGCGGGCTGTCGGTGTCGGCCGGGGTGCTGCCGAAGGCCGAGGGCAAGGTCTCCACCGAGCTCAGCACGATCATCCCCACCGACCGCACCCGCTACCTCGCCGACATCGCGGCCACCGTGCGCGGCTACCACGACCGGACCGCGAGCCAGGTCGAGGCCGTGCGCAGGCGCGAGCACCTCGCCGCCGCGCGCGACGAGCTGGCCGCGGCAGGCGCCGACACCGAGGCGCTCGACCGGCTGCTCGCCGACGCCGAGTCCGGTGTGGACGGTTCGACCGTGAAGCTGCTGGAGGAGTGGAAGCGCCTCGCCGAGGAGTACCGGGGCGAGGAGCTGGTCTTCAAGGTCCGCGACAAGGAGATCCACACGCAGCTCTGGCGGGAGACCCTGTCCGGCAACCGCGTGCCGAGGGTCGCGCTGCCACGCTACAGCGACTCCGGTGAGCTGGTGTCGTTCCTGCGCCGCGAGAACCTGCCTGGCTACTTTCCCTACACGGCAGGCGTTTTCCCGTTCAAGCGCGAGGGCGAGGACCCGGCGCGCATGTTCGCGGGCGAGGGTGACGCGTTCCGCACCAACCGGCGGTTCAAGTACCTTTCCGCCGACTCCGAGGCCAAGCGGCTGTCGACGGCGTTCGACTCGGTGACGCTCTACGGCTTCGACCCGGCGACCCGGCCTGACATCTACGGCAAGGTCGGCACCTCCGGCGTCTCCATCGCGACGCTCGACGACATGAAGGTGCTCTACGACGGTTTCGACCTCACGGCGCCGAGCACGTCGGTTTCGATGACGATCAACGGCCCCGCCCCGACGATCCTCGCGTTCTTCCTCAACACGGCGGTCGACCAGAAGCTCGACGCGTTCCGGGAGGAGCACGGGCGCGAGCCTTCGGCGGAGGAGGCCGAGCAGATCCGCGACTGGACGCTGCACCAGGTGCGCGGCACCGTGCAGGCCGACATCCTCAAGGAGGACCAGGGCCAGAACACCTGCATCTTCTCCACCGAGTTCAGCCTGCGGATGATGGCCGACATCCAGGAGTGGTTCATCGAGAAGGGCGTCCGCAACTTCTACTCGGTGTCGATCTCCGGCTACCACATCGCCGAGGCCGGGGCCAACCCGATCTCGCAGCTGGCCTTCACGCTCGCCAACGGGTTCACCTACGTCGAGTCCTACCTCGCGCGCGGCATGGACATCGACGACTTCGCGCCGAACCTGTCGTTCTTCTTCTCCAACGGCATGGACGCGGAGTACTCGGTGCTCGGCCGGGTCGCCCGGCGGATCTGGGCGGTCGCGATGCGGGAGCGCTACGGCGCGAACGACCGGTCGCAGAAGCTCAAGTACCACGTGCAGACGTCGGGCCGCTCGCTGCACGCACAGGAGATGAGCTTCAACGACATCCGCACCACGCTGCAGGCCCTGTGCGCCCTCTACGACAACGCGAACTCCTTGCACACCAACGCCTACGACGAGGCGATCACCACGCCGAGCGAGAGCTCGGTGCGCCGCGCGATGGCGATCCAGATGATCATCAACAAGGAGTGGGGCCTGTCGAAGAACGAGAACCCGCTGCAGGGCTCGTTCGTCATCGACGAGCTGACCGACCTCGTGGAGGAGGCCGTGCTCACCGAGTTCGACCGCATCTCCGAGCGCGGCGGCGTGCTCGGCGCGATGGAGACCGGCTACCAGCGCGGCAAGATCCAGGACGAGTCGATCCTTTACGAGCGGCTCAAGCACGACGGCTCGCTGCCGATCGTCGGGGTGAACACGTTCCGCAACCCCCACGCCGACGAGGAGGAGGTGGAGGTCGAGCTGGCCCGCGCCACCGAGGAGCAGAAGCAGTCGCAGCTCGACCGGCTCGCCGACTTCCAGCGGCGCCACCACGACGAGGCGCAGCAGGCGCTCAAGGAGCTGCGGGACGCGGCCACGCGCGGCGACAACGTGTTCGCGGTGCTGATGGACGCCGCGCGGGTGTGCTCGCTCGGCCAGATCACGGAGGCGTTCTTCGAGGTCGGGGGCCAGTACCGGCGCAACGTCTGAACCGGGCGGAACAATCGGCGGGCCGGCCGGGTTGCCTGGTCATATGAAGTTCGGTGTCTCGACCTTTCTGACCGACGAGGGCATCCGGCCGGACGTGCTGGGCAGGGCGCTGGAGGACCGCGGGTTCGACTCGCTGTTCGTGACCGAGCACTCGCACATCCCCGCGAGCAGGGAGTCGCCCTATCCGGGCGGCGGGGAACTGCCGAGGATCTACTACCGGACCCTCGACCCGTTCGTCGCGCTCGCGGGCGCGGCGACCGTGACGACGAACCTCCTGCTCGGTACCGGCGTGGCCCTGCTGCCGCAGCGCGACGTGCTGCACACGGCGAACGAGGTGGCGAGTCTCGACCTGCTGTCCGGCGGGCGCTTCGTGTTCGGCGTCGGGGTGGGCTGGAACCGCGAGGAGATGCGCAACCACGGCACCGACCCGCGCACGCGGGGCAGGCTGATGGACGAGCAGCTCCAGGCGCTCAAGGCCCTCTGGACGCGGGAGCGGGCCGAGTTCCACGGCGAGTTCGTGGACTTCGACCCGGTCTACGCGTGGCCCAAGCCCGTGCAGCGGCCGCACCCGCCGATCTACATCGGCGGGGAGAGCCCGGCCGCGCTGGCCCGGCTCGTCGCGTACGGTGACGGCTGGCTGCCGCGCGCCGAGACCACGCCCGAGGAGATCCGCCGGGTCCGCAAGTGGCTCGCCGAGCAGGGCCGCCAGGACGTGCCGGTGACGATGTTCGCGATCGGGCGCAGGGCGTCGGCGGACCTCGCCGAGTGGGCCGACGCCGGGGTCGACCGGGTGACCTTCTATCTGCCCACCAAGCCGGAGGACGAGACGCTGCGCAGGCTCGACGAGTTCGCCGCGCTCACCGAGCGTCACGGGCGGTAGGTTGACCGGAGAGGCACAGGGGCACGCAGAAGGGTTGGATCAGGCGTGAGTGACGTTCAGATCGGCATCGCGGCGGCGCTGGAGCAGTTCTCGCCGAGGGAGTCCATCAAGCTGGCGGCATTGGCCGAGCAGCACGGGTTCTCCGGGCAGATGGCGGCCGACCACTTCCAGCCGTGGGTGCCGGCGCAGGGAGAGGCCTCGTTCGTGTGGAGCGTGCTGGCCTCCCTCGCCGAGAACACCACGGGAGACCTCGGGCCGGGGGTGACCTGCCCGTCGTTCCGGCTGCACCCGTCGATGGTGGCGCAGGCGGCCGCGACGCTGGAGGCGACGTACCCGGGCCGCACGTGGCTCGGCATCGGCTCCGGTGAGGCGCTCAACGAGCACGTCATCGGTGGCTACTGGCCGGAGGCTCCGGAGCGGGTGCGCCGGATGTTCGAGGCGCTGGAGATCATCCGCAAGCTGTTCACCGGCAAGGACGTCAAGCACAGCGGCGAGTTCTTCAAGCTGCACACCACGCGGCTGTGGACGCTGCCGGAGGCCCCGCCGCCGATCTACATCGCCTCGGCGGGCCCGTACACCTCGCGCAAGACCGGCGAGCTCGCCGACGGGCTGATCACGCCGGGGGCGTCGCTGGAGAAGCTCGCGGGCATCCTCGACAACTTCGGCAAGGGCGCCAAGAAGGCGGGCAAGGACCCGGACAGCATGCCGAAACTGCTCCAGGTGCACCTGTCGTGGGCGGCGACCGACGACGAGGCGTGGAAGAACGCGATGGAGCAGTGGCCCAACGGCGGCATGAAGTTCCCGAAGGCCGACATCCGCTCGCCGTTCGACTTCGAGCAGATGGCCAAGCTCGTGCGCCCGGAGGACTTCGAGGGCCGCATGGTGGTGTCCTCGGACCCCGACGTGCACCGTGCGTCGCTGCAGAAGTTCATCGACGCCGGGTTCAACCGGATCTACATCCACAACGTGGGCCGCAACCAGGAGGAGTGGATCGAGACCTTCGGCCGCGAGGTGCTGCCGAAGCTCACCGCGTAACCCTCGGCCCAGCTGCAGTGAAGGCCACCTTGCCTGCGTTCAACGCAGGCAAGGTGGCCTTCACTGCAGTGGCGGGTCAGTCCAGGAGCAGGTGAACCGAGAGCTCCAGCCGGTTGGCGACGTCGGCGGCGGAGGCCCTGCGCGTCACCCACGCCACCAGATTCGCCATCCAGACGTCGGCGATGACGTGGAAGACGTCCCGGTCGCGGTCGGTGGGGTCCTCGATGCCCATCGCCTTGGCGAACATGTTCTCCATGTGCCTGCCGACCAGCTCGACCTCGGCGGCCGCGGTGGTGTCGGCGAACATGAACGCACGGACCATCGCCTCGGTGAGGTGCGGGTCGCGCTGCATCATCCGCGTGTTGCGGCCGAGCACGAACAGCAGCCGCTCGGTGGGCGTGTCGCCGGGAATGGAACCGCGGTCGAGCTTGTCCTGCGCGCGCTCGAACTCTCGCGCCAACCCCGACACGAGCAGGTGGATCTTGGACGGGAAGTAGCGGTACAGGGTGCCGAGTGCGACATCGGCGCGTTCGGCGACCGTCCGCATCTGAACGGCGTCGTACCCGCCTTTGGCGGCCAGCGCGAGCGTCGCGTCGAGAATGCGCTTGCGGCGGTCGCGCTGCGCGGCCGAGCCCAGCTCCTCGCCGCCGATCGGGCTGAGTGCGCTCCGGCCCTTCGGCTGGGCCGGTGCCTTGGGCTTGCTTGCCATCCGCATTCTCCCCGTGTGCAGAACTTGTTCCACTTTGCGTGCTCAGCCTACCTAATGCCGGGCGCGGATCGGGTATGAGGTCGATCGCCCAAAAACTGAAACACGTTCTATAATTGCCCGCGTGTCGATCGCGATCACCGATGAGCAGCGTGCACTGGCCACGTCGATCCGCGCCTGGGCGGCAGGCGGGCGCGACCCCGATGGTCTCACCGCGATCGGGCTGCCCGCGATCGCCGTGCCGGAGGCGCTCAGGGGTGCCGGAGCGGGCGTGGCCGACCTCGCGGCGGGTGTCGAGGAGGCCGCCGCCGCACTCGCGGAGGGGCCGCTGTTCGGCAGCCTCCTCGCGGGGCTCGTGCTGGCCCGGTTCCCGGACTCGCCGGTGGCGAAAGAGCTCGTCCCCGCGCTGGCCGAGGGCACCGTACGCGCCGCGGTGGCCCTCGGAGCGGGCGAGCTGTCCGGGCGCAGGGCGCCCGGCGGCGGGCTCGTGGTGTCGGGCCGTACGCCGGCGATCCCTGACGCCGGAGACGCCGGGCACCTGCTGCTGGCCGCGGGCGTCGACGGAGAGCCCGTGTGGTTCGCCGTCGACGCCGCCCGGGTCAGTGTCACGCCCGCGACCGCGTTCGACGCGTCGCGGCCCCTCGCGTACGCCGCCCTGGACGCCGTGGAGGTGCCGCCGGAGTCGGTGCTGCCCGGCGCGCCGGTGGCCGAGCTGGCCGCCACGCTCGCCGCCGCCGAGGCCGCGGGCGTCGCCGCCTGGTGCCTGCGCACGGCCGGCGAGTACGCGCGGGTGCGCGAACAGTTCGGTCGCCCGATCGGGTCGTTCCAGGCCGTCAAGCACCTGTGCGCGGAGATGCTGTGCCGCTCCGAACTGGCCTCGGCGCTGGCGTGGGACGCCGCCAGGGCGGCGGACGAGAACAGCACGGACCCCGCTCAGCTCGCGTTCGCCGCGACCGTCGCGGCGGCGGGCGCGCTCGACGCCGCGGTGGACAACGCGAAGGACTGCATCCAGGTGCTCGGCGGCATCGGCTTCACGTGGGAGCACGAGGCGCACCGCTACCTGCGCCGCGCGCTCGCGCTGCGTCAGCAGCTCGGCGGCACGGCACGCTGGCGTCGCCGGGCCGCGGAGCTCGCCCTCCACGGGACCCGCCGGGCGCTGGACGTCGACCTCGCAGGCCACGAGGGCGACCCCGTCGCCGTGGAGGCCCGGCGGCTCGCCGGCGAGCTGGCCGGGCTCGACGCGCACCGGCAACGGGAGCGGCTTGCCGAGACCGGGTACCTCGTGCCGCACTGGCCCCGCCCGCACGGGCTCGACGCGACCCCGGCGCAGCAACTGCTCATCGACGCCGAGCTGCGCCGCGCGGGCGTGCGCAGGCCCGACCTGGTGATCGGCGCGTGGGCCGTCCCCACGATCCTGCGGCACGGCACCGGCGAGCAGCGGGAGCGGTTCGCCGGGCCGACCCTGCGCGGCGAGCTCACATGGTGCCAGCTGTTCAGCGAGCCCGGCGCCGGATCCGACCTCGCGTCGCTGCGCACCAGGGCCGTGCGCGCCGAGGGCGGCTGGCGGCTCAGCGGGCAGAAGGTGTGGACGTCGCTCGCGCACGAGGCCGACTGGGCGATCTGCCTCGCGCGCACCGATCCGGACGCGCCGAAGCACCGCGGCATCACGTACTTCCTCGTGGACATGCGGGCCGAGGGCATCGAGATCAGGCCGCTGCGCGAGATCACCGGCGAGACGCGGTTCAACGAGGTGTTCCTCGACGACGTGTTCGTGCCCGACGCCGACGTGGTGGGCGAGGTGAACGACGGCTGGCGGCTCGCGAGGACCACGCTCGCCAACGAGCGGGTGGCCCTCGGCGGCGGGTCCTCGGTCGGTGAGGCCGTGGAGGAGCTGCTCGCCGCGCGCCCCGCCCTCGACTCCGAGCGGCTCGGTGCGCTCGTGGTGCGGGGCTGCGCGGTGTCGGTGCTCGGGCTGCGCGACACGCTGCGGCGGCTCGACGGCGGGGAACCGGGCGCGGAGTCGAGCGTGAGCAAGCTGCTGGGCGCGCGGCACCGGCAGGAGGTCGCCGAGGCTGCGCTCGACGCGCTGGGCGAGCACGGCGCCGTGGTCGACGAGTCGACCTCGGCCGCGCAGCACGAGTTCCTGCTCACCCGGTGCCTGAGCATCGCGGGCGGCACCACGCAGGTACTGCTCAGCGTGGTGGCCGAGCGGCTGCTGGGTCTGCCCCGGAGTTAGCGAGGTAACGCAGGTAGGTCCACTCCAGGAAGCGTTCGACGCCGCGGACGACGTGGGCGCTGCGGATGGACGGGAACAGGTCGAACGCGTGCTGCGCGCCGGGGATCTCCGCGTACGCCACCGTGTTCGGGGAGACCTCGCGCAGCCTGCGCACGAACTCGCGGGCCTCGCGCACCGGCACGAGCGTGTCGTGCTCGCCGTGGATGACGAAGAACGGCGGCGCCTTGTCGGTGATGCGGTCCAGCGGGGAGGCGGCCACGTACTCGTCGAGGAACTCGTCGGGGTCCTTGCCGACGACGAAACGCGCTAGCAGGTACCGCCGGGAGGTGCTCGCCCGTGACCCGCTCGTCGCGGCGAAGTCGTAGACGCCGTAGTGGGGCACGCACGCCTGCACGCTCGTGTCGATGTCGGTGAAGCCGGGCTGCAGGCGGGGGTCGTTGGGCGTGAGCGCGAGCAGTGCGGCGAGGTGCCCGCCCGCCGAGCCTCCGGTGGTCACCACGTAGTCCGGGTCGCCCCCGTACTCCGTGATGTGCTGCCGGATCCACGCCAGTGCCCGCTTGGCGGCGACGATGTGGTCGGGCCAGTGCGCCGAGGGGGAGAGCGGGTAGTTGATCGCCACGCACACCCAGCCGCGCTGGGCCATGTGCAGCATGAGCGGGATGCCCTGCTTGTCCTTGTTGCCGACCGTCCACGCCCCGCCGTGCACCTGCAGCAGCACCGGCCTGCCCGCCACGGGCTCGCGCGGGCGGTACACGTCGAGCAGGAACCGCCGCCCGCCCGGCGCGTAGGCGATGTCGCGGTCGCGCCGGACCTCCTTGTTGCGCATGCGGAACGGCAGCACGAGCTGGCCCCACGGCGTGGCGAGGTCCTTCGCGCTCGGCGGCCTGTCCAGCTCCTGCTGGTAAGCGGGGCCGAGCGCCTCGACGAGGGCGTCCTCCACCGCGCCCTTCGCGCGCTGCGCCGACACGATGAGCGAGGTGAGGCCCGCGGCGGACAGGCCGGCCATCGCGAGCCCGGGCCGGTCGGCCCGGCGCAACCCGCGCTTGGCGATGTGGGCCGCGGTGTCCGCGGCGGTGAGCGCGAGCAGGTGCGGTGCGAGCTCCGCGGTGAGCCAGCCCGCGAAGAAGGCCGGGACGGCGGCACGGCTGCCGGGCAGGGGGCGTACGGCGTTGGCCGTGAAGCCGAGCTGCACCGCCCGGCGGGTCCGGAACGAGGGGTGCATGATCCACGAGCGTACCGATCTCGTTCGCTTACGCTAGGCGAGTGGAGCGATTGAGCGGGCTCGACGCAAGCTTTCTCGGCTCATCACAGTTCAGGGTGTAGCGCTGGTCCGCCGGCTGCTTTCGATTGCTTAGAACTGCGGCGACCCCTTCCAGCTGAACAACTCGGATGAATCGGCCCGGATCGCCAGTGCTTCTGGAAGCGGCGTGGCCGCCTGTCGACGCCCGCCCGCCAACGCCAGCATCAGGTGACGCAGAGCTTCGGCTGCCGGGAGTTCCCGGTCGCGGCGCTCGCGGATCGGCGCCGGCCGTCTCTCCTGACCTAGATTCCTAGTATGCTAGCATCGCGACGTGAGCACCGATGAGGTCAAGCAGTTCAACGTGTACCTGCCGGTGGAGCTGATCAAGCGCGTCAAGCACCACGCAGTCGAATCGGAGCGATCGCTGAGCTCGATCGTGACTGAGGCATTGGCGACCTATCTGGACCAAGCAGACGGCTCACAACCCGGAACCAGCGAGAGGAAGAAGAACTGACATGGTGAGCGAGGGCATTGGGGCTCTGTTCCTGGAGACGCACAACTGGGGCAAGGCGGCCCGGTTCTTCCAGGCATTGGGGTACGAGATCGAGTTCGAGACCGATCATCAGTCCGGCCAACTGCGCAGCAAGGTCGGGCCGCCGGTGTTCATCGCCGAGATTCCCGAGGACCGCACTCCGGGCATGCAACTAGTGCTGAGGATCGCCGACGCCGAAGCAGCCGAGCAGCAACTGAAGGACCTTGGCCTCGAAGGCCCGTTCGAGCCGACGCACTTCGGAACCATGATGACCACCCTGCGCGATCCCGACGGGCGCGTGTGGGGCCTCCAGGCGCCGCTGAGCGGCCACACATCGGAACAGGCCTGAGGGCGTGTCCGAGGAACCCGACTCCACCGCAGTACGTACGGCGCTGTGGCGAGGGCTGCACACGCTGGTGGACGATCCACCGCACGTTCTCGACGACGCGATCGGGGTCGAGATCGCCGGGGTGGATGAAACGTGGCGGGCACGTCCTGACATGGACCCTGCACGGACGCGCGCCAACCGCGCTTCGATCGTCGCCCGGGCCAGGGCTGTCGAGGACACCGTGATCGCCTCTGGTGCGGGCCAGTACGTCATCCTTGGCGCCGGCCTCGACACTTTCGCTCAGCGACACAAGGGCCCTGTGCGTGTCTTCGAGATCGACGCGTCCGCGACCCAGGCATGGAAGAGGGCGCGGCTCGTGCAGCTCGGGCTCCTCGACTCGACGCGGCTGCACCTGGTGCCTGTCGATTTTGAAGCCGGTGAATCGTGGCTCGACAAAGCGGTCGAGGCCGGGCTGGATCCCGCAGTGCCAACGGTTGTCTCGATGCTCGGTGTGACCATGTACCTCACACCGGAGGCGATCTCGACGACGCTACGCCAGTCTGCTTCGCTGGCAGCGGGTTCGATCATGGTGTTCAGCTACTCACGACCGATCGAGATGGCACCGCCCGAGGTCCGCCCCATCCTCGAAGGCGCCGCGAAGGGCGCCGCCGCATCCGGGCATCCCTGGCTGAGCCTGTTGACACCTGACCAGGCCGCCGGTCTTGCCCGCCAGGCGGGGTTCGCCGACGTCGAAGTCGTGACCTCGACCGAGCTGCACGAGCGCTACTTCGCCCACCGCCACGACGGCCTCAGCCCGGTCGGAGGAGAAGACCTCGTGATCGCCACAGCCGGTGGGGATCACATCAGTCCCGAGTAGAAGCCCAGATTCCCGAGGATCTCGAACTGCCCATCCAGAAGACCTCGACTTGCCTGACGCTACTTTTGCACGCCCTGACCTGACCAAGTTCTGCCGACTGGACGAGCTCGGCCTCGTCGTCACGGGCCAGCGCCTCGAACCCGACCGAGCCGTCCTCACGCGCAGGGTCGTCGAGCCCGATCAGTGGTGCCGACGCTGCGGCTGCGAGGGAAGCCCACGCGACACCGTGACCCGCCAGTTGGCACACGAGCCGCTGGGCTGGCGTCCGACGATGTTGGAGGTGCTCGTGCGCCGCTACCGGTGCACCGGCTGTGGGCATGTGTGGCGGCAGGACACGGCCTTGGCGGCCGAACCGCGGGCCAAGCTGTCGCGCCGCGGGCTGCGCTGGGCGTTGGAAGGCATCGTCGTCCAGCACCTGACCGTCGCCAGGGTCGCCGAGGGACTCGGCGTCGCGTGGAACACCGCCAACGACGCCGTCCTGGCCGAAGGCAAGCGCGTCCTGATCGACGACGAGCACCGCTTCGACGGCGGCTGGCCGAGAAGCATCCGGTGGTGCACAACCTGGTGATCTCGAACGTGCCGGGCCCGCCCATGCCGATCTATCTGCTCGGCGCGCACGTCACCGGCCTGTACCCGCTGGGCCCGGTCGTCCACGGCGCCGGACTGAACATCACCGTCCTCTCGGAGGCCGGCAAGGTCGACATCGGCCTGCTCGCCGCACGAGAACTCGTTCCAGATCTCTGGCACCTCGCCGACGCGATGCCGGAAGCACTGCAGGAACTTCTCGCCGCCAGGCCCTGATCTGACTGTCCCCCAAGGCCACCTTTGTTGCGCTGAGCGCAACAAAGGTGGCCTTGGGGGACAACCGGGGAGCGAGGGGGTTGCCGTGGTCGGCTCCCGTGGTTAAGACTAGAACGTGTTTCAGTACTGGGTAGTCTTGGCCTAGTGAGGAGCAGCGTGGACTTCACCCCCGACGAGACCCAGCGCGAGATCGCCGAGCTTGCCGCAGGAGTCCTGCGCAGGGCGGGCGACGACGGCGAGGCCGCCTGGCGGGGGCTCGCCGGGTCGGGTCTGCTGGCGCTGTCGCTGCCCGCCGACCTCGGCGGCGACGGTCTCGGGGTCGCCGAGGTCGCCGCCGTGCTCACCGAGACGGGCCGGGCCGCCGCGTCCGTGCCCGCGCTCGCGACCCTCGCGCTCGGCGTGCTGCCGCTGGGCCGCCTCGGCACGCCCGCGCAACGCGCGACCCTGCTGCCCGACGTCGCCGAGGGCCAGGCCGTGCTCACCGCCGCGCTGCACGAACCGTCCGCCCCGCTCATCGCCCGGCCTGCCACCACCGCCGTCCCGGCCGGTGGCGCGTGGCGGCTCACCGGCGTCAAGACCGCCGTGCCGTACGCCGCCACGGCGCGCCGCGTGCTCGTCCCCGCGTCGGTGCCCGGCGGCACCGGGATCTTTCTGGTGGATCCGGACGGCGAGGGCGTCACGCTGACCGCGACGCCGACGTCGGCGGGCGGCCCCGAGCACACACTCCGCCTCGACGACGCGGTGGTCGCCGACGAGGACATGCTCGACGGCCCCGCCGCCGGTGAGGGTCTGCGCGTGCTGCACCGGTACGCGCTCGCCGGGGCCGCCGCGGTCGGCGACGGAGCACTCGCGGGGGCGCTCGCGCTCACCACCACCCACCTCGGCACGCGCGAGCAGTTCGGCAGGCCGCTCGCCACGTTCCAGGCCGTCGCCCAGCAGATCGCCGACGTCTACATCGCCTCGCGCACCGTGCACCTCGCGGCGACGTCGGCCCTGTGGCGGCTCGCCACGGGCCTCGACCCGGACGCGGAACTCGGCATCGCCACCTACTGGCTCGCGCAGGAGGCTCCCGCCGCGCTCGCCGCGTGCCATCACCTGCACGGCGGAATCGGCCTCGACATCACCTATCCGCTGCACCGCTACTCGTCGCTCGTCAAGGATCTCGTGCGCGGCATCGGCGGCGTGGAGTCGCGTGTGGACGGAGTCGGCGCGCTCGTGGGGAGTGTGTGATGGACATCGAGCTCACCTCGGCCCAGCGGGAGCTGCGTGCCGAGCTGCGCCGCTACTTCGCGAACCTGGTGACGCCGCAGGAGCGCAGGACGATGCTGCGTGAGCGGCACGGCGAGACCTACCGCGCGATCGTACGCCGCATGGGCCGCGACGGCCGGCTCGGTGTCGGCTGGCCCGTCGAGTACGGCGGTCGCGGCTTCGGTCCCGTCGAGCAGCACCTCTTCGTCGACGAGGCCGCGCGGGCGGACGTGCAGCTGCCGTCGGTGACGCTGCAGACCGTCGGCCCGACGCTGCAGCAGTTCGGCACCGAGGAGCAGAAGAAGCTGTTCCTGCCGAAGATCCTCGCCGGGGAGGTGCACTTCGCGATCGGCTACAGCGAGCCGGACGCGGGCACCGACCTCGCCTCGCTGCGCACCTCGGCGGTGCGGGACGGCGACCACTACGTCGTCAACGGGCAGAAGATCTTCACCACCGGCGGGCACGACGCCGACTACATCTGGCTCGCCGTGCGCACCGATCCGGACGCCCCCAGGCACAAGGGCATCTCGATCCTCATCGTCGACACGCGCGACCCCGGCTACTCGTGGACGCCGATCATCACATGCGACGGCGCGCACCACGTCAACGCCACGTACTACTCCGACGTCCGCGTACCCGCGAACATGCTGGTGGGCAAGGAGAACCGCGGCTGGAGCCTCATCACCACGCAGCTCAACCACGAGCGCGTGATGCTCGGTCCGGCGGGGCGCATCGGCGGCCTCTACGACCGCGTGCGCGACTGGGCTGCCACCCGCAAGACACCCGGCGGCACGCCGCTGCTGGACCTGCCCGACGTGCGCAGGGCACTCGCCGAGACGCTCGCCGTGGTGCGCGTGAACGAGCTGCTCAACTGGCAGGTCGCCGTGTCGGAGCCGGGTTCCGTGGCCGACGCGTCGGCCACCAAGGTGTTCTCCTCCGACCGGCAGCAGCGGGCGAGCCGGGCGCTGGAGGAGATCGTCGGCAGGCACGGCGACCTGGCCGACCCCGAGACCGCCGAGCTGGCCGCGTGGCTGGACGTGCTGGCCAAACGCAACCTCGTGCTGACCTTCGGCGGCGGTGTCAACGAGATCCAACGGGAGCTGATCGCGATGTTCGGGCTGGGCCTGCCGAGGGTGCCGCGATGATCGACGTCGAGGAGGCCGCGCGGCGGATCGCGGCGAAGGGGGAGTCGAAGCCGAGGCTCGCGCGCGACCCCGTGAACCAGGCGATGGTCAACAACTGGGTCGAGGCGCTCGGCGACGCCAACCCGGTCTACACCGACCCCGAGTTCGCGAAGAACTCCGTCCACGGCGGACTCGTCGCGCCGCCCGCGATGGCGCAGGTGTGGTCGATGGCTGGACTGCACGGCGCCCGCGCCGCCGACGACCCGCTCGGTGCGATGATGTCCATTCTGGACGAGGCGGGCTACACGTCGGTGGTGGCGACCAACTCCGAGCAGACCTACCACCGCTACCTGCGGCCGGGCGAGCACGTGTCCTCGTCGATCCGGCTCGAGGACGTCACCGGACCCAAGCGCACCGCGCTCGGCGAGGGCTGGTTCGTCACCACCAGGACCATCTGGCGCGTCGGCGAGGAGGCCGTGGCGGAGATGGTGTTCCGCGTGCTCAAATTCAGCCCCTCGGCGCGGCGCGAGACCGTGCCCGACACGGGTGCCGTGCTGCGGCCGGTGGTCAGCCGCGACACCGAGTTCTTCTGGGAGGGCACCCGCAAGGGCGAGCTGCGGATCCAGCGCTGGGGCGGCGTGCTGCGCCATCCACCGGGGCCCATGCCACCCGACGGTGACCTCACGGCCGAAGCGGACTACGTCGTGGCCGAGGGCACCGGCACCGTCTACAGCTACCTCGTGCACCACCACCCCCAGGTACCCGGCAAGAAGACGCCGTTCGTGGTCGCGCTCGTGGAGCTGGCCGAGGGGGTGCGCGTGCTCGGCGAGCTGGTCGACGCCGACCCGGAATCGGTCTACATCGGACTCCCCGTCGAGGTGACGTTCCTGCGCGTCGACGACGAGCTGACCCTGCCAGCGTGGAAGGTGCGCGCATGACCATCGCCATCGGCACCGAGCTGCCGGAACTGACCATCGAGGCCACGCCGACGTTCGTGATCAGCACGGCACTGGCCACCCGCGACTTCCAGGACGTGCACCACGACCGCGACGCCGCGATCTCCCGCGGCTCGAAGGACATCTTCGTCAACATCCTCACCGACACCGGCCTGGTGCAGCGGTTCGTCACCGACTGGGCGGGCCCGGAGGCGCTCGTGCGCTCGATCAGGATCCGGCTCGGCGTGCCGTGTTACGCCTACGACGTCCTCACGTTCACCGGGCACGTCACCGAGATCGACGGCGACGACGCGGAGATCGCCGTCACCGCGAAGGGCAGCCTCGGCGACCACGTCACGGGCACGGTGCGCGTCACGCTGCCGGGGGCGGGCTCATGACCCTCGCGGGCAGGGCGGCCATCGCGGGCATCGGCGCCACCGAGTTTTCCAAGGACTCCGGGCGCAGCGAACTGCGGCTGGCCGCCGAGGCGGTGAGTGCGGCACTCGGCGACGCCGGGCTCACGCCGTCCGATGTGGATGGACTGGTGACGTTCACGATGGACGGCAACGCGGAGATCGCCGTCGCCCGCGAACTGGGCATTCCCGAGCTGACGTTCTTCAGCCGCGTGCATTACGGCGGAGGCGCGGCCGCGGCGACCGTGCAGCAGGCGGCGATGGCGGTGGCGACCGGGGTCGCCGAGGTGGTGGTGGCCTACCGGGCGTTCAACGAGCGTTCGGGGCACCGCTTCGGGCAGGTGTCCTCCGCCGCCGCGCAGCAGGTGAACACGTCCGGTGTGGACAACGGCTTCCACTACCCGATGGGTCTGGCCACGCCCGCCGCGACCGTGGCGATGGTGGCGCAGCGGTACCTGCACACCTACGGCGCGACGAGCGAGGACTTCGGCCGGGTCGCCGTGCTCGACCGCAAGCACGCGGCGACCAACCCGCGCGCGTGGTTCCACGGCAAGCCGATCACGCTGGAACAGCACCAGGCCTCGCGCTGGGTCGCCGAACCGCTCCACCTGCTCGACTGCTGCCAGGAGAGCGACGGCGGCGTCGCGCTCGTGATCACCAGCGCCGAGCGGGCCCGCGACCTCGCGCAGCCACCCGTCGTCATCGCGGCCGCCGCGCAGGGCAGCGGGCCCGACCAGTACATCATGACCAGCTATTACCGCGACGACCTCGCCGCGCTTCCGGAGATGGGCGTCGTGGCAAGGCAGCTGTGGCGGCAGTCCGGGCTCGATCGGTCCGATGTGGACGTCGCAGTGCTGTACGACCACTTCACGCCGTACGTGCTGATGCAGCTGGAGGAGCTCGGCTTCTGTGGCCGGGGCGAGGCCAAGGACCTCGTCGCGAGCGGGGCGCTGGAACTGGACGGGTCGCTGCCGCTCAACCCGCATGGCGGCCAGCTCGGCGAGGCCTACATCCACGGCATGAACGGCATCGCGGAGGGCGTGCGGCAGGTGAGGGGCACCGCCGTGAACCAGGTGGCCGGTGCCCGCCACGTGCTCGTCACGGCGGGCACCGGGGTGCCCACGAGCGGCCTGGTGCTCGCCGCGAGCTAGCCGGGTCGGACACGGTCTAGCGCAGGTCCTCGAACTGCTGCGCGCCCAGCACGCCCAGCAACCGCAGCTTCTCGAACGACTCCGTGCGCGGCGGCGCGGTGAGCACCAGCAGGGTCTGCGACTGGTCCTCGGTGAACAGGGCCTGGCAGTCCACCTCGATCTCCCCGAGCCGCGGGTGCACCAGCACCTTGTGGTCCACGAAGCGCTTCGCGACCTCGTGCCGCTCCCACAGCCGTGCGAACTCCGCGCTCTCGCGGTTCAGCGCCCGCACCAGCTCTCCCGCCCGGGACCGAGGGCCCATCGAACCGTGTGCGGCTCGCAGACTCGCCACCAGTGCGCGGCTCTGCCGGTCGCGGTCGTGCTCAGGGTAGATCAGGCGCTCGCGGGGGTCGGTGAACCAGCGGTAGACCTCGCTCCGGGCGTGGCCGGTGTGCCGGGAGGCGTCGCCGTACAACGCCTCCGCGAAGCGGTTCTGCACGAGCACCTCGCCGAGGCTGGACAGGATGAGCGCGGGGGTGTCCGACAGCCGGTCGAGCACCCTCAGCAGGGCGGGGGAGACGTGCGTGGCGGCCACCGTCGGGGACGGCGTGTTCCGGCCGGCCACCACGAAGAGGTAGTCGCGCTCGTCGTCGCTCAGGCGCAGCGCCCGGGCGAGCGCGGCCAGCAGCTGCTCACTCGGCTGCGGACCCCGCTGCTGCTCCAGCCGCGTGTAGTAGTCCGTCGACATCGCGGCCAGCGACGCGACCTCCTCCCGCCGCAGCCCGGGGGCTCGCCTGCGCACACCCGGCGGCAGCCCGACGTCCTCCGGCCGCAGCAGCTCCCTGCGGCGGCGCAGGAACGCCGCCAGCTCCCCACGATCCATACCCCCAGTATCCGGCCAGGGCCGCCGTGAACCAGGGACCGCGGATCCCCCGATGAGCGATCTCTGCCGCGCCCGGACGGAGTGGCCGAGGGTCGAGGCATGAACATCACCGGAAACACCGTCTTCATCCCCGGCGCCACCAGCGGCATCGGCCTGGCCCTCGCGCTCGCACTCCGGCAGCGGGGCAACACCGTGATCGTCGGCGGGCGGCGCGCCGAACTGCTGGAGAAGATCGCCATCGAACACCCCGGCGTGGACACCGTGCGGATCGACACCACCGACCCGGCGAGCATCGCGGCCGCGGCCAAGGAGGTGCTCGCCCGCCACCCCGAGCTCAACGTGCTCGTACCCATGGCCGGGATCATGCGCGTCGAGGACTGGCACCGGCCCGAGTCGTTCCTTGCCTCGGCCGAGAGCGTGGTGACGACCAACGTGCTCGGGCCGATCCGGCTGATCGCCGCGTTCATCGAGCACCTGCGGGCCCGCCCCGACGCCACGATCGTGACCGTGTCGTCGGGGCTGGCCTTCACCCCGCTCAAGGCCACCCCGAGCTACAACGCGTCCAAGGCGGCCATCCACATGCTCAGCGAGTCGCTGCGGCTGCAGCTGGCCGGCACCTCGGTGAAGGTGCTCGAGCTCGAGCCTCCGTCCGTGCGGACGGACCTGCTGCCCGGCCAGGCCGGCAACGACGACGCCATGCCGCTCGACGAGTTCGTCGCCGAGGTCATGACCATCCTGGAGAACCGGCCGGACGCGAAGGAGGTCCAGGTCGAGCGCGTCAAGTTCCTCCGCTACGGCGAGGCCCGCGGCGACTACGAGCAGGTGGTGGCCGCGCTCAACGCGGCCGACCCGCACGGGCGCTGAGCGGCGTCCGTGCGAGCCGTGTTCCGGGCATCACCTGCTTGACCCTTGGCTTGCGTGCCGCTCCATGCGACGGTTGTGCCACGGTGCGCGAGTGAGGTGACGATGCAGATCCCGGGGATGGTGGCGTGGGTGCTGACGGCGGCCTTCCTGCTGCTCACCCTGCCCTGCGTGCTCCGGCTGGTGCGGCTCGACTACGTCCGGCTCGGAAACGGGGTACGGCACATCGACCTCGCCGGCCTGCTCATGACCCTCGCGATGGTGGCCATGGTGTCACCGGTCGGCGCGCCCGTCCCGGTGCCGGGGTGGCAGGCGTTGTTCCTGCTTACCGCGGGCTGGTTCCTCGCGGGCGCGGTGCGCGGCCGCACGGCCGACGGCGTGTGCCGCCGCTGCGACCTGCACCATGCCCTCGCGGCGGTGGCGATGCTGTACATGCTCACCGCGATGCCGCACGGCGGGCACGGCACGTGGCCGACGATGGTCACGGGCGACGTGGGCGGCCTGGCGTGGCCGGTGGTGGCCGGGCTGGCGGCGGCGTACTTCTCCTTCGACGGGATCCAGGCCGGTGTCCGGGGCCTGCGAGCGCGGGGCAGGGGCACGCTCCCCGAGGGGTTCGGCTCGCGGACGTTGTGCCGCGCGGTCATGGGCCTCGGCATGGGCTACATGTTCGTCGCCGCCCTCTGAGTCACGCCTCCGTGAGCACGGCGTCGGAGAGCACGGGCGCCTCGTCGCGGTCCGGTGCCGTCGTGGTGACCAGCAGCCGCCCTTCCTCGCGCCACACCCGCGTGCGCAGCCGCTCGCCGGGCAGCACGATGCCGGCGAACTTCGCCGACCACGACCGGATCGGCCGCACGTCGGCGTCCAGCAGCGCGTCGGTCACGGCCTTGAGCACCACACCGTACGTGCACAGCCCGTGCAGGATCGGGGTGTCGAACCCGGCACTCCTCGCGAAATCGGGGTCGGCGTGCAGCGGGTTGCGGTCGCCGCAGAGCCGGTAGAGCAGCGCCTGCTGGGGCAGGGTCGGCGTGTCGAGCACCACGTCGGGCTCGCGGGCGGGCGGCTCCACGCGGTCGGACGTGCCCCGCTTGCCGCCGAAGCCGCCCTCGCCGCGGGCGAAGATGCTCGACCTCGCCGTCCACAGCGGATCGCCGGAGTCGGAGGTCACGGCGATCTCCGAGACGATCACCGCGGCCTTGCCCTTGTCGAGCACGTCCACCACCCGCGAGCGGCCGGTGGCCTTGCCCTCCACGGGAATCGGCCGGTGCAGCACCACCTCCTGCGTGCCGTGCACCACCTTGGCGAGGTCGATGCTGATACCGGGGAACGTCACGGCGGGCGGCTCGAACAGCCGCAGGTTCGGCGCCACGGTGGCGAAGCTCGGCAGCACCCGCAGGTCGCGCTCGTAGGCGTAGCGCAGCTCACGCTCGTCGGTGGGGTCGGCGCCCGCGCCCAGCGCGAGGTGGTAGAGCAGCACGTCGGACGACGTCCAGGAGAACGTGGTCTCGCCGAGGTCGGCTCCGATGGCGGTGTCGGCGTCGATGGGCACGCGAAAAGGCTCCCTACTCGTAGCTGATCGTGATCTCGTCGGTGAGCGGCAGCGACTGGCAGGCCAGCACGATGCCCTCGGCGATGTCCTCCGAGTCGAGCACGTCGTTGTTCAGCATCTTCACCTCACCGGAGACGATCCGGCAAGCACACGCGCTGCACTGACCCTCGCGGCACGAGTACGGCGCGTCGAGCCCCGCCTCCAGCAGCAGGTCCAGCAGCTTGCGGTGCCGGGGCCACGGGAACGCGTGCTCCTGCCCGTCGAGCGACACCGACAGCGCGGTCGGCTCCTCCCCGGACGGCTCCGCGGCCCCGGCGCTCGCCAAGGCCTCGAAGGGGTTGCCCTCCAGCGAGACGAACTTCTCCACGTGCACGCGTGACCTCGGCACGCCGACGTCCGCGAGCGCGGCGGTGACCTCGGCCATGAACGGCCGGGGCCCGCACACGAACGCCTCGCGCCCGGCGAGGGGCTCCGCGAGCGACCGCACGCGGGGGGCGCTCGGCAGCCCCTGCAACGTCTCCAGCCAGTGCACGAGCGTGAGCCTGCCGGGATGGGCCTCGGCGAGCTCACGCAGCGTGTCCGCGAAGATCACCGAGCGCTCGTCGCGGTTGGCGTAGACGAGCGTGACCGAACCGCTTCCCTTCGCCAGCACCGACTTCAGGATCGACAGCACCGGCGTGATGCCGCTGCCCGCGGCGAACAGGGCGAGGTCGCCGTCGAGCGAGGCCGGGGTGAACAGCCCGCTCGGCGGCAGGACCTCCAGCTCGGTGCCCGCCGCGACGTTGTCGCAGATCCAGTTCGACGCGTAGCCGTCCCGCTTGACGGTGACCTGCGGCGCCTCACCGGTGTCGGGGGAGCTCGACAGCGAGTAGCAGCGCGCCACGGAGCCGCATCGTTCGCTCGGCACCCGCACGGTGAGGAACTGGCCGGGCCGGTAGGAGAGGTCGGCGTCGAACACCACCGAGCACGCCTGCTCGGTCTCGGCGACCACGCCGGCCACCCGCAGCCGCCGCGGGGACACCTCAGTCATGGGCGAACGTGCCTTCCCTCGCGGCCTCGGCGATGCTCTCGCGCAGCTTCTCGCACGTGTCGAGCAGCGCGGGATGCACGCCCTCGGCGACCTTCTCGGCGAACACGGGGCAGCTGGTCGCCGCGTCGGTGGTCCACTGGATGCTCGTGTGCTGCGGGCTGTTCTTCTTCGCCAGCACCGTCGTGGCGCACGAGCGGCAGGCCACGGGGACGAGTCCGCCGGTGAGGAACTCCCGCCGGTCGGCGAGGGTCTCGGCCCGCCCCACTACGACACACCGGCTTCCTGCTGCTGCCGGGCCAGGTTCGCGGCGACCTCCTGCTCCCACACCTCGTTGGCGCGCGTGGTGTCCACCTCGAACTCGAAGCGCCGCGTCATGTCGTCGGTGACGTCGGCGGCGTCGACGTAGAACTGGTCGTACCAGCGGCGTAGCTGGTACACCGGGCCGTCCTCCTCGCACAGCAGCGGGTTGTCGATGCGCGTCTTGTTCTTCCAGATCTCCACGTCCTGCAGGAATCCGACGCCGATGCTCTTGGCGAACTTGCCCGCGATCTTGTCGGCCTGCTCGTCGGAGACGCCGGGCAGCTTCTTCACGATCACGCCCCACTGCAGCACGAACGAGTCCGGCGTGACGGGGTAGTGGCAGTTGATCAGCACGTTCTCGATCTCGAGGCCCTTGTACGTGTTGAGCAGGGTGTTGATCATGTACGAGGGTCCGTAGTACGACGCCTCCGAGCGCAGCAGGTTCTCCTCGCCGCCGTAGTTGGACGCCATGCCGGCGTCGGGACGGCCCTTGGTGTTGAGGTACTGCGTCGCGATGTGGCCCTCGAAGACGTTCTTGAAGTAGGTGGGGAACGCGAAGTGGATGTAGAAGAAATGGGCCATGTCCACGACGTTGTCCACGATCTCGCGGCAGTTGGCGCCCTCGATGAGCACCGAGTCCCACGTCCAGTTGCTCCACTCGCCGTCGAACACGCCCTCGATGCGGGGGATCACGACGTCGCCGGGCGGCGGGTTGCCCTCCGGGTCGTGCCACACGAACAGCTGCTTGTTCTCCTCCAGTGTGAGCCACGAGCGGGTCCGGGCCCGCAGCGGAACCCGCTTGGCGTAGGGGATCGAGACGCACTTGCCGTTGCCGCCCCAGCGCCAGTCGTGGAACGGGCACGCGATCTCGTTGCCCTTCACGGTTCCCTGTGTCAGGTCGCCGCCCATGTGCCTGCAGTACCCGTCCAGCACGTTGAGCGTGCCGTCCTCGCCCTGGAACACCACGAGCTTGGTGCCGAAAGCGTTGACGGCGTGCGGTTTCCCGTCCTTGAAGGAATCCGCGAGCCCGAGACAGTGCCAGCCGCGGGCGAATCGGGTGGGCGGTGCGCCCGCGTCGATCGTGCGAACGGCTGACTGCGTCATCGCGGACCTCCAGCGTGTCGTGCCGTGGGCTGTGCTCGATTCTGTGCGGCGAGGTGGCGCGCCGCAAGGTAGCCGAAGACCATCGCGGGCCCGATCGTCGCGCCGGGGCCGGCATAGGTCCGGCCCATCACGGCGGAGCTCGTGTTGCCCGCCGCGTACAGGCCCTCGATCGCGGTGCCGTCCTCGCGCAGCACGCGGGCGTGCACGTCGGTGACGAGCCCGCCCTTGGTGCCGAGGTCACCCGGCACGATCTTCACCGCGTAGAACGGCGCCCGCGCCAGCGGGCCGAGGCTGGGATTGGGTTTGTTGCGCGGGTCGCCGTAGTAGTGGTCGTAGGCGCTCGCGCCGCGGCCGAAGTCCTCGTCGACGCCGCGCCTGGCGAAGGCGTTGAACCGTTCGACGGTCGCCGTCAGCGCGCCCGCGGGCACCTCGATGCGTTCCGCCAGTGCCTCCAGCGTCGCGGCCTTCGCGGCGATCCCGGCCTTGAACCAGCGGCCGGGCAGGGGTTGCCGGGGGCCGAGCCCGGTGAACATGTAGCGGTTGCGGTAGCGCTGGTCGAACACCAGCCACGTCGGGATGTTGTGCGCGGGGCCCTCGCCGGGGCCGTACATCGCGTGTACGGCCTCGACGTAGGGCGCCGACTCGTTGACGAACCGCTCGCCGCGCGTGTTGACGAGGATGCAGCCGGGGCGGGAGCGCTCGGCGAGCGCGAACCACGGGCCACCGGTCAGCGGCATCGACGGTCCCCACCACGCGTCGTCCATCAGGTCCACGGTCGCGCCCAGCTGCAGCCCCGCGGTGATGCCGTCGCCGGTGTTGCCCACGGCGCCGACCGTCCACTTCGTACCGATCGGTTGCCGCTGGTACTTCTGCCGCAGCTGGTCGTTGTGCTCGAAGCCGCCCGAGGCGAGCACCACGCCGCGCCGGGCACGCAGCAGCACCTCGCGTCCGTCGCGCCGGGCGAGCACCCCGGTGACGACACCGTGCTCGCTCTGCAGGTCCGTCATGGGTGTCGACAGCCACACGGGCACGTCCGCGCGCAGCAGCCCGGCGCGCAGTCCCGCCGCGAGCGCCTGGCCCATGGAGAGCAACCGCTTGCCGGTGAGCCGTCCCGCGAGCCCGCGCAGCCCGAGCCGCAGCAGCCGGGCGATGCCGCGCGGGTGCCGGGCGAGCAGGCTCAGCCAGCGGTAGTCGGCCTGCGTGATCGGCACGCCAAGGGGAGGCGCGCTGTAGGGCGGTTCGAGGTTGGCGAGCTCGTCGCCGAGCACCTTGCCGTCGAGCGGCAGCGGTTCGACGGAGCGCCCGCCGGGCCGCCCGCCGGGAGCTTCGGGGTGGTAGTCCGAGTAGTCCCGGACCCACGTCAGCCGCAGGGGAGTGTGTTTGTGGACGAACGCGACCACCTCGGCGCCGTGGTCGAGGTAGGCCTGACGCCGCTCGGCGGGGACGACGTCGCCGACGATCGCCTCGAGGTAGCGACGGGCGTCCTCGGGCGTGTCGGTGACCCCCGCGGCGCGCAGTGCCTCGTTGCCGGGGATCCAGACGCCGCCGCCGGAGCGGGCCGTGGAGCCGCCGAAGCGGGCGGCCTTCTCGATCACCACGACGTCGAGGCCCGCATCGGCGGCGGCCAGTGCGGCGGTCATGCCCGCGGCCCCACTGCCCACGACCACGACGTCGAACTCCGCGGAGTGATCGGCGTCCCCAGCCATGCCACCTCCTGTAACACGTTATAGACGGCTTCGTCGCTGCTTGACGGCGCTTCCGTCACGATAGACGAGAACGTGTTTCAGTTCTAGGGTAGTGGACGTGAGCGGTCATGCGGATGTGATTGTCATCGGTTTCGGCGCGGCCGGCGCGTGCGCGGCCATCGAGGCCGCCGAGGCGGGCGCCGACGTGCTGGTGATCGACCGGTTCGGCGGGGGCGGGGCGAGCGCGCTGAGCGGCGGGATCGTCTACGCGGGCGGGGGAACCGCCCAGCAGCTCGACGCGGGCGTGGACGACTCGGCGGACGCGATGTTCGACTACCTCCGGCTCGAGGTCGGCGACGTGGTCTCGGCCGAGACCCTGCGCCGGTTCTGCGACGGCAGCCCGGCCATGATCACCTGGCTGGAGGAGCACGGCGTGCCCTTCGAGGGCAGCCTCTGCCCGGTCAAGACGTCCTACCCCAACAACGACTACTACCTGTACTACTCCGGCAGCGAGGCCGCGGGCGGGTTCTGCGACGCCGCGAAACCGGCGGCGCGCGGGCACCGCGCCAAGGGCAGGGGCACGTCCGGCAAGGTGCTCTTCGCCGGCCTCGCCAAGTCCGCCGGCGCGCGGGGTGTGCGCGTGCGGCCGCAGACCACGGCGTACGAGCTGATCACCGAGGACGGCGCGGTCACCGGCGTGCGGGTGCGGACGCTGCGGGACGCGCCGCGCTGGGTCCGGTGGGCACACCGGCTGCTCGGCCGGTACTCGGCCAAACCGGGGATCTACGTGCCCGCGCTGCGCAAGGTGCTGCACCGCGGGGTGGAGCGGCTCGAACGGCGTTACGCCCGCGAGGCGGCGCTGACCGCGCGCCGCGCGGTGGTGCTCACCGCGGGCGGCTTCATCGCCAACCGGGCGATGGTGCGCGAGCACGCACCCGCCTACCGTGGCGGGCTCCCGCTCGGCACGGTAGGCGACGACGGGTCGGGCCTGCGCATGGGCATCGAGGCGGGCGCCGCCACCGCCGCGCTCGACAAGGTGTCCGCGTGGCGCTTCCTCACGCCGCCCAGCGCGTTCCTTGGCGGCGTGCTCGTCGGCCCCGACGGGCGGCGGTTCATCGACGAGTCCCGGTACGGCGCCGCGATCGGCGAGGCGATGATCCGCGAGCACGGCGGCAAGGGCTGGCTGCTCGTGGACGACGAGATCGTGCGCGAGGCCCTGGCGCGGGCGCGCCGGGAGAGTCAGTGGTTCCAGTGGCTCCAGGCGGTATACCTGCTGCGCCGGGGGCGCGTGAGCGCGGACTCGGTCGAGGCGGTCGCCCGCAAGGCGGGTGTGGACGCCGGAGCGCTTGCCGAGACCGTGCGCGCCTACCGGGCCGGGAACCCCGATCCGCTCGGCAAACCCGCGGCGTTCGTGCGGCCGCTCGCGACGCCGCCGTACTCGCTGGTGGACCTCACGATCAAGCCGAACATCGGGTACCCGTGCCCGATGCTGACCCTCGGCGGCCTCGTGGTGGACGAGGACACGGGTCAGGTGCGCGACACCGGGGGCGTGCCGATCCCCGGGCTCTACGCCGCGGGACGTACCGCGGTGGGAATCTGTTCCAGTTCGTATGTGAGCGGGCTCTCGCTCGCGGACTGTGTGTTCTCGGGAAGAAGGGCCGGGCTGGCCGCGTCGGGGTGACAAAAACGAGAACGTGTTCTAGTCTTGGCGATGTCAGGCCAGGTAGACCCGCATGGTTTCGTGACCAGGAACGAGGCAGGTATGAGCGAGCAGGGCACCCACGCGGTGATCGCCGGGATCGGGGAGCTGCTGCCCGTCCTGCGTGAGCGCGCGCAGGAAACGGAGGACGCACGCCGCATTCCCGACGCGTCGATCAAGGCCCTGCAGGAGACCGGTTTCTTCAAACTGCTGCAGCCCAAGCCCTACGGCGGCTACGAGGCCGACCCGGTGACCTTCTACACCGCGGTGAAGCTCATCGCGAGCGCATGCGGCTCCACCGGCTGGGTCGCCTCGATCCTCGGGGTGCACCCGTGGCACGTCGCGCTGTTCGACGCCGAGGCCCAGCGCGAGGTGTGGAGCGAGGACCTCGACACCCGGATCTCGTCGTCCTACGCGCCGATGGGCAAGGCGACGATCGCCGAGGGAGGTTACCGGCTTTCCGGCAGGTGGAGCTTCTCGTCGGGCTGCGACCACGCGACATGGGTGCTGCTCGGCGCGCCCGCGTTCGACGCCGACGGCACGCCGGTGGACTTCTGCACCTACCTGCTGCCGATCGCCGACTACACCATCGAGGACGTGTGGGACACGGTGGGCCTGCGCGGCACCGGCAGCAACGACGTCATCGTCGACGACGTCTTCGTGCCCTCGCACCGGGCGCTGAGCTTCGTCGCCACGTCGAAATGCAAGACGCCCGGCCAGGAGGTGAACCCCGGCCCGCTGTACCGGCTGCCCTACGGTTCCGTGCACCCGAGCACCATCACGGCGCCGATCATCGGCATGGCGCAGGGCGCCTACGACGCCCACGTGGAGTACCAGCGGGAACGCGTCCGCGCCTCCTACCTGGGTGAGCAGTCCAAAGAGGACCCGTTCGCGAAGGTGCGGATCGCCGAGGCGGCCAGCGAGATCGACGCCGCGTGGCTGCAGCTGACCCACAACATCGACGAGCTGTACCGGATCGCGTGCGAGGGCGGGAAGCTCCCGTTCGCCACCCGCCTGCGGGTGCGGCGCGACCAGGTGCGCGGCACCGAGCGCGCGATCGCCGCGATCGACCGGCTCTTCGAGAACTCCGGCGGCCGCGCACTGCGTTCCGGCACGCCGATCCAGCGGTTCTGGCGCGACGCACACGCCGGGCGCGTGCACGCGGCCAACGATCCCGAGCGGGCGTACACGATGTTCGGCACCGGAGCCTTCGGGCTGCCCGTCGAGAACGCGATGGTGTGAGGGAGTGAGCATGACCGAGGGTTCGTACGTCGAGGCACGGCCGGGACTGCGGCTGCACTACCACGAGGCGGGCGCCGGGCACGCCGAGACCGTGATCCTGCTGCACGGCGGTGGGCCAGGGGCGTCGGCGTGGAGCAACTTCTCCCGCAACATCGGGGTGTTCGCCAAGTCGTTCCGCACGATCGCCGTCGACCAGCCCGGCTTCGGCCGCTCCGGCAAACCCACCGACCACCCGCAGTACTTCACGCACAGCGCGGGCGCCGTCGTGGGCCTGCTGGACGCGCTCGGCATCGAGCGCGCGCACTTCGTCGGCAACTCGCTCGGCGGGGGAGCCGCGGTACGGCTCGCGCTCGACCACCCCGCTCGCGCGGGCAGGCTCGTGCTCATGGGCCCCGGCGGGCTGAGCGTCAACGTGTTCGCACCCGATCCCACCGAGGGCGTCAAGAACCTCGCGAGGTTCGGCGGGCAGCCCACCAGGGAGAACCTCGCGGCGTTCCTGCGCGTGATGGTGTACGACCAGTCGCTGATCACCGACGAGCTGGTGGACGAACGGTTCGCGGCGGCGAGCACACCCGAGTCGCTGGCCGCGATGGCGGCGATGGGCGCGTCGTTCGCCCGGCCCGAGACCTACGAGCAGGGCATGCTGTGGCGGGAGGCCCACCGGCTGCGCCAGCGCGTGCTGCTCGTGTGGGGCCGCGAGGACCGCGTCAACCCACTCGACGGGGCGCTCGTGGCGCTGAAGACCATCCCGAGGGCACAGCTGCACGTGTTCGGCCGGTGCGGGCACTGGGCGCAGCTGGAGAAGTTCGACGAGTTCAACAGGCTGGCCATCGACTTCCTGAAGGACGAGTAATGGGTATTCGCTCGCTCGGTTACCTGCGCATCGAGGCCACGGACCTGGCCGGGTGGCGCGAGTTCGGCCTCAAGGTGCTCGGCATGGTGGAGGGCAAGGGCACCGACCCCGAAGCGCTGTACCTGCGGATGGACGACTTCCCCGCCCGGCTGGTGATCGTGCCGGGGGAGACCGACCGGCTGGCTGTGGCAGGCTGGGAGGCCGCGAACGCCGCCGAGCTCGACGAGGTGCGCGAAAGCCTTGCCGCACACGGTGTTCCGGTCAAGGAGGGCACCGCCGAGCAGAAGGCCGACCGCGGTGTGTACGACCTGATCACCTTCGACGACCCTTCCGGCAACACCCTGGAGGTCTTCCACGGCATCGCGTTGCGGCACCGGCGGGTGGTCAGCCCCTACGGGCACACGTTCGTCACCGGCGAGCAGGGACTCGGCCACGTCGTACTGTCCACTCACGACGATGAGGTCGCGCTGCGGTTCTACCGCGACGTACTGGGCTTCCGGCTGCGTGACTCGATGCGGCTGCCCCCGCAGCTGGTGGGCAGGCCCGTCGACGGCGACCCGGCGTGGCTGCGGTTCTTCGGCTGCAACCCGCGCCACCACAGCCTCGCGTTCCTGCCCATGCCGACGCCGAGCGGGATCGTGCACCTGATGGTCGAGGTGGAGAACACCGACGACGTCGGCCTGTGCCTCGACCGCGCGCTGCGGCGCAAGGTGCCGATGTCGGCGACGCTGGGCAGGCACGTCAACGACCTGATGCTGTCGTTCTACATGAAGACGCCAGGGGGGTTCGACGTCGAGTTCGGCTGTGAGGGCAGGCAGGTCGACGACGAGTCCTGGATCGCGAGGGAGAGCACCGCGGTGAGCCTGTGGGGGCACGACTTCTCCGTCGGCGCGCGATGACCTCGGTGACGCTCGGTCCCGCGCGGTTCCGGTCGGTGCTCGGGCACTTCTGCACGGGCGTGGCCGTGGTGACGGCGTGCGACGGTGACGAGCCGGTCGGCTTCGCCTGCCAGTCCTTCGCCGCGCTGTCCCTGGATCCGCCGCTCGTACTGTTCTGCCCGGCGCGGACCTCGCGCACGTGGCCGGTGATCGAGCGGGCGGGACGTTTCGCCGTGAACGTCCTCTCCGGCGAGCAGCGCGACGTGAGCGTGACGTTCGGCGCGCGGGGAGCCGACAAGTTCGCCTCGGTGGACTGGACGCGCGCGCCGAGCGGCGCCCCGCTGCTGACCGGTGCGCTGACGTGGATCGACTGCGATCTCGACGCCGTGCACGAGGCCGGTGACCACTACGTCGTGATCGGCCGGGTGACCGCGCTCGGTGAGGTGTCGGACGCCCAGCCGCTGCTGTTCTACCGGGGCCGCTACACGGTGGCCGAGACCGGGGCCGTGGGGGAGCTGTTCGGCTGGCCCCGCCCCGACGACTGGTTCTAGACCCGGCCGCAGTGAAGGCGGCCATCACTGCGGGGGCTGTTCAGCTGAGCTTGTGCACGCGCACGCCCTCGAAGCGGGTGAAGTCCGCGTCGAAGGACACCACCTCGGCACCGTGCTGGGCCGCGATCGCCGCCAGATGGGCGTCGTTGACGAGGTTGCCCGCCGTACCGGCCTTGCCCAGCAGCCCGCGCAGCATTCCGGCATGCCGGCTCGTCGGCTCAACGAGCACCGCTCCGGGCTGACCCAGCCACGCCTCGACCGTGTCGAACGCGGTCTCCTGCGACAGCGGGCGAGGGAAGATCCCCGGGTGCGTGCTGATGCGGAGGAACGCCAGCAGCACGATCCACGAGAAGCCCACGGTCTCCTCGCCGGAGAGCGCCTCGTCCAGCCACTCGCGGGCGGCGCGGTGCTGAGGCACGTCGCTGTTGACGGCGTAGAGCAGGACGTTGGCGTCGACGATCTTCATCGGCCGGTGGCGAGCTTGCGCTGCAGTTCGGCGTCCTCGAGGTCGGCGGCCACGCGCAGCGCGTGGTCGAGCGGCACGGTGGGGCCGCCCATCGCGAACGTGGGGGTGTGGAACCGCTCGCGGGCGGGGGTGCCCAGCGCGGAGCGCAACGCGCTGTTGACGGCTTCCTTGAACGACAGTCCGCGCTCGGCCATCAGCTTGCGCACGAGCGCCTCGACGTCCGGGTCCAGCGTGATCGTCGTCCTCACCGGTGCATCATAGCATCAAACATGGTGATGCATCGATGTCTCTGGTGGCCGTGAGGCCCGCATGAGGTATCAACGGCCCATGACTCACGAACGCGTGGCGGTGGTGACGGGTGCCGGTTCCGGGATCGGCAGGAGCGTGGCGAGGGCGATGCTCGCGGACGGTTACCGGGTCGCGCTCGCGGGCAGGCGGGTGGACCCGCTCACCGAGACCGCCGGCGGCTCGGAGCGGGCGCTCGTCGTGCCCACGGACGTCACCGACGACGCGCAGGTCGCCGCGTTGTTCGGCGAGGTACGCCGCAACTGGGGCCGGGTGGACGTGCTGTTCAACAACGCGGGCACGTTCGGCGCACCGGGCTCGGTCGACACACTCGCGGTGGAGGAGTGGCGGCGGACCGTGGACGTGAACCTCACGGGCATGTTCCTGTGCGCGCACCACGCGGTGCGGCTGATGAAGGAACAGGACCCGAGGGGCGGGCGGATCATCAACAACGGCTCGATCTCCGCGCACTCGCCACGGCCCGAGACCGTGGCCTACACCGCCACCAAGCACGCGATCACCGGGCTGACGAAGTCGATCTCACTGGACGGCAGGGCATTCGACGTCGCGTGTGGACAGATCGACATCGGCAACGCCGCGACGGAGCTGACCGCGGGCATCGCGACCGGCGCCAGGCAGGCCGACGGCAGTGTGCGGCCGGAGCCGACGTTCGACGTCGAGCACGTGGCGGAGGCCGTGCTGGGTATGGCGGCACTGCCGCTGTCGGCGAACGTGCAGTTCCTCACGCTCACCGCCACGGCGATGCCGTTCCTCGGCAGGGGCTGATCCGGCCGGGCAAACCCCAATGGGTTGTCTCGGTCATCCGACCGGGTCACGTCGCGATCGGGCGCGGGCAGCGGGGGAAGCCCCGTCTCGTGCGGAAACGACGGCTCCCTGGGGGTGATGGTCCGGTGACGACACGGCGATGGCTGGCCGCGCTGGGTGCGGCGCTCGTCCTGCCGATCCTGACGGGGGCGGCCGCGCCCCCGCAGGTGCCCGCGCAGGCCGCCCAGCAGCAGCCCGCGGCCGACTCCGGCGACGGCGACGGCAACCCCGGCCTGTGGGGCCTGCTCGGCCTGACCGGCCTGCTGGGACTCGCGGGGCTGGTGCGGCGCAGGCCCAAGCCCACCCGAGGTGACCCGCTGGCCGCCTACCCCGCCGCTCGCCGGCAGCCGGCGCCGCACGGGCCCGCGGCGCGCCACCGTGCCGAGGGCGGCCCGTCCTTCTCCTCGGCGGAGACGGCGCCGGTCAGCGTGAACGGGCACAGGCCGCCCGCCGCGCCGGGCGACGTTCCGCCCCACGCGCCCCAGTACCCGCCACCGCGGGAGGACTGAGCGCCACCGGTCTGAAAAATCTTGCGTTGACGGCCTCCTCCGGCCGGGCGCATGATCCGGTGCGCAGGGGGCCGGCACTGGAGGCACTGCCATGACTTTCATGCAACTCATCGAGTTCAGCACGTCGCGGTACGACGAGATGAACGAGCTCATGGAGAGCTGGATGCGGGAGACGGAGGGCAAGCGGACCGCCACCCACGCGGTGATGGGCAGCGACCGCGACCACCCGGGCACCTATGTCGAGCTGGTGGAGTTCCCGTCCTACGAGGAAGCCATGAAGAACTCCGACCTGCCCGAGACGAGCAGGTTCGCGGAGCGGATGACGGCCCTGTGCGACGGCCCGCCCGTCTTCCACAACCTCGACGTCGTCAGGGACGAGAAGCTGTAGCCCTCACAGGCGTTCGAGGACGGTGGCCGTGGACAGCGCCCCGCCCGCGCACATGGTCACCAGCGCCGTCGCCGCGTCGCGCCGTTCCAGCTCGTGCAGCGCGGTGGTGAGCAGCCGGGTGCCCGTGCTGCCGACCGGGTGGCCGAGCGCGATCGCGCCGCCGTTGACGTTCACGGCGGCCGGGTCGGGCTCGTGCACCCGATGCCAGGACAGGACGACGGAGGCGAACGCCTCGTTCACCTCGAACAGGTCGAGGTCGCCGATCGTCATGCGGGCCCGCTCCAGCACCCGCGTGGTGGCCTGCACGGGCCCGTCGAGGTGGTAGTACGGCTCGGCGCCGACCAGGGCCTGCGCGCGCAGGCGCGCCCTCGGGCGGAGGCCGAGCGCGCGGGCCCGGTCCGCGTCCATGATCAGCACCGCCGACGCGCCGTCGGAGATCTGCGACGACGTGCCCGCGGTGTGCACGCCGCCGTCGAGCACGGGCTTGAGCTTCGCGAGCGCCCCGGTGCTGGTCTCCCGCAGCCCCTGGTCCCGGCCGACCAGCCGGGTCTCGCCCGTCGGCTCGCCGTCCTCGGCCGGCATGGGCGCCTTGACCGGCACGACCTCGCGGTCGAAGCGGCCCTCGGCCCAGGCGGTCGCCGCCTTGCGCTGAGAGCCGAGCCCGAACGCGTCGATGTCGGCACGGCTGAGCCCGCGGCGCCGCGCGATGCGCTCGGCGGCCTCGTACTGGTTGGGCATGTCGATCGACCACGACGCCGGTCTGCGGGATCCCGCGTCGACGCCCTGGTTGGCACCCAGCGGCACCCGGCTCATCGCCTCGACTCCGCACGCGATGCCGATCTCGATCGCGTCCGCGGCGATCAGCCCGGCCACCAGGTGGGCCGCCTGCTGCGCCGATCCACACTGCGCGTCGACGGTCGTCGCCCCGGTCTCCCGGGGCAGGCCCGCGTGCAGCCAGGCGGTGCGCGCGATGTTGCCCGCCTGCTCGCCGGCCTGCGTCACGGTGCCGGCGATGACCTGCTCGACGAGCTGCGCGTCGAGTCCGGCGCGCTCGACGAGCGCGGTCTGGGCCGCGCCGAGCAGCTCGGCGGCGTGCAGGCCGGACAGCCAGCCGTTGCGCCTGCCGATCGGGGTGCGCACGGCCTCGACGATGACGGGTACGCCCACGCTGGTCTCCTCGGTTTGGGGGAAGTAGCTCAAAAACTAGAACACGTTCTCAAGCTTGGCAACGCTCAGCGAGGTCAACCGCCATTCGGTGACCGATTGCGAACGCGTTGTCTACCAGGAGTTTCAAGATCCTCATCGATCCAGTAAACATCGTTCACTAAATCCCTTCCCGTAGTTAACGCCGTATGCTTCAATCAGGCTCTAGAACGTGTTCCACGACGCTGCTGTCGGAGGTACGGCGTATGAGCCCCTCGCTGCTCCCCACCGGATTCGACTTCACCGATCCCGACCTGTACGCCACCCGGCTGCCGCTGGAGGAGTTCGCGCTGCTGCGGCGCACGGCCCCGGTGTGGTGGAACGCCCAGCCCTACAACAAGGCCGGGTTCAAGGACGAGGGCTTCTGGGTGGTCACCCGGCTCGAGGACGTCAAGGCCGTCTCGAGGGACAGCCAGCTGTTCTCGTCGCAGGAGAAGACGGCCATCATCCGGTTCGACGAGAACATGGACGAGGACGGCATCAACGCCAACCGGCTCGTGCTGCTCAACATGGACGCGCCGCAGCACACCAAGCTACGCCGCATCGTGTCCAAGGGGTTCACCCCGCGGGCGATCGGCAAGCTGGAGGACGCGCTGCGCGAGCGCGCCCAGCAGATCGCGCACACCGCCAAGGCCAAGGGCTCAGGTGACTTCGTCGCCGACGTCGCGTGTGAGCTGCCGCTGCAGGCCATCGCGGAACTGATCGGCATCCCGCAGGAGGACCGGCTCAAGATCTTCGACTGGTCCAACCAGATGATCGGCTACGACGACCCCGAGTACGACGTGGAGCCGATCGCCGCCTCGGCCGAGCTCGTCGGCTACGCGTTCAACATGGCCGAGCAGCGCCGCCAGTGCCCGATGGACGACATCGTCACCAAGCTCGTCCAGGCCGATGTGGACGGTGAATCGCTCGCGTCCGACGAGTTCGGCTTCTTCGTGATCCTCCTTGCCGTCGCGGGCAACGAGACCACGCGCAACGCGATCACGCACGGCATGAAGGCGTTCCTCGACCACCCCGACCAGTGGGAGATCTACAAGGAGCAGCGGCCCAAGACCGCGCCCGACGAGATCGTGCGCTGGGCGACGCCGGTGGTCGCGTTCCAGCGCACGGCGACCGCCGACACCGAGCTCGGCGGGCAGCACATCAGGGCGGGCGACCGCGTCGGCATGTTCTACAGCTCCGCCAACTTCGACCCCGAGGTGTTCGACGAGCCCGAGAAGTTCGACATTCTGCGCGAGGACAATCCGCACGTCGGCTTCGGCGGCACCGGATCGCACTACTGCATCGGCGCCAACCTCGCGCGCCTGGAGATCGACCTCATCTTCAACGCGATCGCCGACGTGATGCCGAACATCCGCGAGCTGGCCCCACCCGACCGCCTGCGCTCCGGCTGGCTCAACGGTATCAAGCACTACCAGGTCGCCTACGAGTAAACCGGGTGCGCGAACGCGTGCCCGCTGGCACGCTGGCGGCGTGATCGACCCGCACGACGCCGTCGGCCCGGCCGGGAGCCGGGTCACCATCCCCGTCACCGAGGACCTCGTGCGGGGCGCGCTCGAACTGGAGCGCACCCCGCACGGGATCCGGCCGCACCGCCTGCCCGCGTGGGCCAGGGCCCAGTGCGCCGACGGGCAGCTTCTCCTGGCCGAGTCGCAGCCCTCCGGCGTGCGGCTGGTGTTGCGCACCCGCGCCACGATGATCGAGCTGGAGACCCTTCGCACCACGATCGCCTACCGCGGCGCGCCGCCCCGGCCCGACGGTGTCTACGACCTGCTCGTGGACGGTGAGCTCGCGGGCCGGGGGAGTGTCACCGGCGGCAACGTCCTGCTGGTGGACATGCTGAGCGGCGACCGGGAACTGCGGCCCGGCCCGTCCGGCACCGTGCGCTTCACCGGGCTGCCGGACCGGGTCAAGGACGTCGAGATTTGGTTGCCGCACAACGAGATCACCGAGCTGGTCGCGTTGCGCGCCGACGCGCAGGCCGAGCCCGTGCCGCCGGGAACGCGCCGGGTGTGGGTGCACCACGGCAGCTCCATCAGCCACGGCTCCAACGCCGCGAGCCCGACCACGACGTGGCCCGCGCTCACCGCCGCGCTCGGCGGGGTCGAGCTGGTCAACCTTGGGCTGAGCGGCAGCGCGCTGCTCGATCCGTTCACCGCCCGCACCATCCGGGACACGCCCGCCGACCTGCTCAGCCTCAAGCTCGGCATCAACGTCGTGAACTCCGACCTCATGCGGCTGCGGGCCTTCGGCCCGGCCGTGCACGGGTTCCTCGACACCATCCGCGACGGGCATCCCACCACGCCCCTGCTGGTGGTGTCGCCGGTGCTGTGCCCGATCCACGAGGACACGCCCGGTCCCGGCGCCCCGGAGTTCGACGCCGCGACGGGGACGGTCCGCTTCCGGGCCACGGGCGACCCACGGGAGTCCGGCAAGCTCACACTGCGTGTGATCAGGGACGAGCTGTCCCGCATCGTCGCCGAGCGCGCGGCCTCCGACGAGAACCTGTACCACCTCGACGGTCTCCGGCTCTACGGCGAGGCGGAGCTGCCGCTGCCCGACCGGCTGCATCCGGACGCGGCCACCCACCGTCGCATTGGTGAGCGCTTCGCCGGGCTCGTGTTCGGCGAGGGCGGGCCGTTCGCGGGACCGCCGTGCCCGATCCGACCGCAGTGAAGGCCACCTTCACTGCGGCTGGGGTGTGCTGTCAGTTCCCCGGCTTCGCGGAGCCGACCACCCACATCGAGAAGTACTGCGAGCCGCCGCCGTAGGCGTGGCCGAGCGCGGTGCGGGCATCGTCGACCTGGTAGTCCCCCGCGCGGCCCATCACCTGCTTGGCCGCCTCGGAGAAGCGCAGCATGCCCGACGCGCCGATCGGGTTCGACGAGAGCACCCCGCCCGACGGGTTCACCGGCAGCCGCCCGCCGATCGCCGTCTCGCCGGCCTCGGTCAGCTTCCAGCCCTCGCCCTCCGGCATGAAGCCGAGGTTCTCCAGCCACATCGGCTCGAACCACGAGAACGGCACGTAGATCTCCGCCACGTCCACTTGGGACAGTGGGTCGGTGATGCCCGCCTCCCGCCACAGCGCCGCCGCCGCGTCCCGGCCTGCCTGCGGGTTCACCTGGTCCCGCCCGGCGAACGTCGTGGGCTCGGTGCGCATGGCAGTCGCGTGGATCCACGCGGCACCGCCCTCGACGGCGTCGCCCGCCGCCTCGTCGCCGAGCACCATCGCGCACGCGCCGTCGGAGGAGGGGCACGTCTCGTCGTAGCGGATGGGGTCCCACAGCATCTGCGACGCCCGCACCGACTCGACGGTGATGTCGGCCTGGCGCAGGTGCGCGAAGGGGTTCAGCGCGCCGTTGCGCCGGTCCTTGGCCGCGACGATCGCGCCGACGTGCTCGGGCGCGCCAGAGCGGCGGATGTAGGAACGCACGTGCGGCGCGAAGTACCCGCCCGCACCGGCCCCCACCGGCATCTGGAACGGCGGCACGATCGACAGCGCCCACATCGCGTTGGACTCGGACTGCTTCTCGTACGCCACGGTCAGCACCCGCCGGTGCACGCCCGCCTGCACGAGGCTCGCCGCTACCAGTGCCGTCGAACCGCCCACCGACCCGGCGGTGTGCACCCGCAGCAGCGGTTTGCCGTTCGCGCCGAGCGCGTCGGCGAGGAACAGCTCGGGCATCATCACGCCCTCGAACATGTCCGGCGCCTTGCCCACCACGACGGCGTCGATGTCCGGCCAGTCGACCCGCGCGTCCGCCATCGCCCTGTCCACGGCCTCGCGCAGCAACCCCGGCATGGACACGTCGGTGCGCTTCGCGCGGTGGTGGGTCTGTCCCGTGCCGAGCACGGCGGCGAGTTGCTTGCCCACGCCCTAGCCCCTTTCCAGTACTGCCACGAGGTTCTGCTGCAGCGCGGGCCCGCTCGTCGCGTGCGCGAGGGTCCGGCGCGCGTTGCCGGCGAGGATCTGCCTGGCCGCCTCGCCGATGCGCACGAGGCCGGCCGAGAACATGGGATTGCCCGTGAGTGCCCCGCCGGAGGGGTTGATCCGCACCTGCTCGCCCAGGCCCAGCGCGTCGCGCACGATCAGCTCCTGGTGTGTGAACGGCGCGTGCAGCTCCGCGATCTCGACGTCCGTGCCCGCCCCCGCCGCGCGGCCGGCCGACGCGGTCGAGGGGGAGCGGGTGAGGTCGCGTACGCCGAGCCCGGGGGAGTCGACGCGGTGGTCGATGCCGGTGATGACGGCGGGCCGCTCAGCGAGGTCACGGGCCCGCTCTGCGGAGGCCAGCACGATCACCGCGGCGCCGTCGGTGACGGGCGCGATGTCGTGGGCCCGCAACGGATCCGCGACGAACGGAGTGTCGAGCAGCTCGGCGACCTCGGTGTCACCGGAGACCTGGGCGAACGGGTTGCCCGCCGCGTCCCGCCTGCTGCGGGCGGCGACCTCGGCGAGGTCCTTCTCGCTCCACAGCCCCGCCTCCATCCCGAGCCGGGCCTGCAGGCCCGCCAGCGAGATCGAGTCCGGCCACAGTGGTGCGACCACGTACGGGTCGAGCTGCAGGGCGAGCACCCGGCGCAGCTGTCCCGCCGAGGACTTGCCGAAGCCATACACGAGCGCGGTGTCGACCTCGCCCATGCGGATCTTCAGCCACGCCTCGTAGAGCGCCCACGCGGCGTCCATCTCGACGTGCGACTCGTGGATCGGCGGGAAGGCGCCGATCGCGTCGATCGCGGCGATGAAGGAGAAGGCCCTGCCCGCGAGGTAGTCCGACGAACCGGAGCACCAGAACCCGATGTCGCGTTTGGACAGTCCGGTTTGCTCGAAGACCTCCTTGAAGATCGGCACGAGCATCTCGACGCCGTTGGTGGTGCCCTGGGTCCGCCGCACGCTCGGTGACTGCGCGAACCCGACCACCGCCACGTCTGTCATGGCGTACTCCTCACAAGTGGTGGGCGAAGGACTCGTACGGTGCGTCGGGCTCGCCGGTCGGCTCGAAGTGCGCGATGTTCTCGAGCGTCGTCGACCACTCCTCGCGCGGCTTCCACGCCGCCCGCACCCGCATGCCCATGCGCACCTCGGACGCCTCGCAGCCCAGCACGAGGTGCAGGAACGCGATGTCCGCGCCGTCGAGCAGGATGTAGGCCGCGACGTAGGGCGGCTTGATGCGCTGGCCGAGGAAGGGCACGTTGACGATGCAGAACGTGGTGACGATCCCGGTGTCGGGCAGCTCCACCTCGTCGGTGGTCGGCACGCCGTCGGTGGGGCACGCGCCGCGTGGCGGCACGTAGACCTTGCCGCACGCGGGACAGCGCTGGCCGAGCAGCCTGCCCTCGGCGAGCCCGCGCAGGTAGCGGCTCTCCTCGGGGGACGCGGAATGCAGGTAGTGCAGGTGGATCGGCGTGATGACCGTGCGCACGGGCTCGCCCTCGGCCTGTTCGGCCACGGGTGGCGCGGGAGGGGCGGGTGCCGGGTCGTCCGGCGGCGCGTCGACGCCGGTGAAGCACACGATGTCGCGGATGTGCCCCACGGTCGCGTCGGCCCAGCGGGCCTTCACGCGCATGCCGGTGCTGATCTTGGAGGGTGACCCGGCGTCGACGGCGTGCAGCAGGCACGTGTCGGCGCCGTCGAGGCGGATCAGCGCCCACGCGAAGGGCCGCTGGAGCGGTTGTCCTTCCAGCGGCTCGGCGACCCACGACCAGGACACCACGGTGCCCTCGTCGGCGACGTCCGTGAAGTCGGTGAGCGCGCGGGCGGTGTCCGGGTCGTACTCGACGGGCGGTACGTGCACGCGGCCGTCGTCGCCCCGCACGCCCATCACGCGCCGCTCGCGCAGCGCGTTGACGAAGCGCCCGAGGACGGGGCCGACCGAACGGGTGTAGTCGAAGCCCACGTCGAGCGGAGCCGACAGTGGTGTCTCGGGTGTCTCGGTCTCGGCGGCAGTCACGCACAGAAGTGAAACACGTTCTCGTGATCGCGGCAAGCATTGGATCGCGCGTTAAGCTGCTCGTTCTTGCTCATTAGTGGAACGCGTTCTAGATTCTGGGGTATGCCCACAACCACTGCTCCGGCAACGGACACCATCGGCCTGTGGAACCTCGCCGCCGAGCGGCCCGACCTCGTCGCGGTGGTGGATCCCGACGGCACCGAGGTCACCTACGGCGAGCTCGCCGGCAAGGCGAACGCCTACGCCAGGGGCCTGCAGGCGCTGGGGCTGGAGACCGGCGACGCGATCGTGGTGCTCCAGCCGAACGGCTCCGAGCTGCTCGCCGCCTACTTCGCGGCGATCCAGTCCGGCCTCTACGTCGTGATGGTCAACTGGCACCTCGTGGGGCCCGAGGTCGCCTACATCATCGGCGACTCGGGGGCCAAGGCGTTCCTCGCGCACGAACGGTTCACCGACGTCGCCGTCGCGGCCGCCGACGAGGCGGGACTCGCGGCCGACGGGCGGTTCGCCGTCGGTGCCGTACCGGGTTTCCGTGACGTCGCCGAGCTCGCCGCGGCCGGCGGCGAGGGGCGGCCCGAGCGCAGGACCGCGGGCTCGCCGATGCTCTACACGTCGGGCACCACCGGCCGGTCCAAGGGCGTGCGCCGCCCGCTCACCGGTGCCGACCCGGACACCGTGCCCGCCGCGTCGACGTGGTTCTTCGGCATCTTCGGGCTCAAGCCGTTCGACGGGCACGTGCACCTGTGCGGCTCGCCGCTCTACCACACGGCGGTGCTCAACTTCGTCGCGATCTCCATCCAGCTCGGGCATCCCGCCGTGCTGATGGACCGCTGGGACCCGGAGCGGATGCTCGCGCTCATCGAGCGGCACCGCGTGACCCACAGCCACATGGTGCCCACCCAGTTCCGCAGGCTGCTGGCGCTGCCGGAGGACGTGCGCGAGCGCTACGACCTGTCGTCGCTGCGGAATATGATCCACGGCGCGGCGCCGTGCCCGCACGAGGTGAAGCGGCGGATGCTGGACTGGTGGGGGCCCGTGGTCACCGAGTACTACGCGGCCACCGAGGGCGGCGGCACCGCGATCAGCGGCGAGGAGTGGCTGCGCAAACCCGGCTCGGTCGGCAGGCCGTGGCCGGGATCGACGATCAAGGTGCTCGACGACGACGGCGCCGAGCTGCCGCCCGGCGAGGCCGGGACCGTCTACATGCGCATGGGCGACTCGTCGTTCGAGTACCACAGGGACAGGGCGAAGACCGAGAAGGCCCGTGTGGGCAACCTGTTCACGCTCGGCGATGTCGGTTACCTCGACGAGGACGGCTACCTGTACCTGCACGACCGCAAGAACGACATGATCATCTCGGGTGGGGTGAACATCTATCCCGCCGAGATCGAGAACGAGCTCGTGTTGCACCCGAAGGTCGCCGACGTGGCGGTGTTCGGCGTGCCGCACGAGGACTGGGGTGAGGAGATCAAGGCGGTGGTCCAGCCCGCGGAGGGCGTGGAACCCTCCGATCGGCTCACCGAGGAGCTGCTGGAGTACGCGCGCGGCCGGCTCGCCAGGTTCAAGCTGCCGCGCAGCATCGACTACACCGAGGCGCTGCCGAGGGATCCCAACGGCAAGCTCTACAAGCGCAAGCTCCGTGACCCCTACTGGCAGGGCCGCGAACGCTCCATCTGACGCCCCGCCCTGACCTGCCCCCAAGGCCACCTTTGGTGCGCTCAACGCACCGAAGGTGGCCTTGGGGGCAGCAGTGTCGTCATCGGTCCTGGAAGTTCGGCGTGCGCTTCTCGGCGAAGGCGCGCGGGCCCTCCCTGGCGTCCTCGCTCGCGAAGACGGCGACGCCGTACTGGGCGTCGAGCTTGAACGCCTCCTCCTCGTGCATGCCCTCGGTGTCGCGCATGGTCCGCAGGATCGCCCGCACCGCGAGCGGTCCGTTCGCGGCGATCGTGTCCGCGATCTCCAGTGCCCTCTCCAGTGCCGTGCCGTCGGGGACGACGTGCCCGATGAGGCCGATCTCCTTCGCCTCCGCCGCCGTGAGGTGCTTGCCGGTCAGCAGGATCTCCGCCGCGAGCGTGTACGGGATCTGCCGGGGTAGCCGTACCGCCGAGCCGCCGAGCGGGAACAGCCCCCAGCGCGCCTCCGACACGCCGAACTTCGCGCTCTCCCCGGCGATCCGGATGTCGGTGCCCTGCAGGATCTCGGTGCCGCCCGCGATCGCGGGGCCCTCGACCGCGGCGATCAGCGGCTTGGTGAGCCTGCGGCCCTTGAGCAGACCGTCGATGTGGCTCGGGTCGAATGTGCCCTTCTCGAACGCCGTCGACGGGCTGTCGCGGCTCATCGACTTCAGGTCCGCCCCGGCGGAGAACGCCCCGCCCGCGCCGGTCAGCACGCACGCGCGGATCTCCGGATCGTCGTCCACCCGGTCCCACGCCTCGACCATGATCGCCAGCATCTCGCCGGTGAGGGCGTTGCGTGCCTCGGGCCGGTTCATCGTCACCACGAGCGTGTGCCCGCGTTGTTCCACCAGAGCGTGCGCGTCGGTCATCGCTGCCTCTCCTCGTAGGAGCATTGCCCAAAACAATAACATGTTCTAGTTTGTTCGACGTGGCTCTCAACATCGCGGATCTGCTCGAGCACGCCGTCGACGCCGTGCCGGATCGCACCGCGGTCGTCTGCGACGGCAGGTGCCTGACCTACGCGCAACTGGACGAGCGGGCCAACCGGCTCGCCCATCACCTCGCCGCCAACGGGATCGGCAAGGGTGACCACATCGGCGTCTACTCCCGCAACTCCATCGAGATGATCGAAACGATGTTCGCGGCGTACAAGCTCCGCGCCATCGCGATCAACGTCAACTACCGATACGTGCACGGCGAGCTCGCCTACCTGTTCACCAATGCCGACCTGGTCGCTCTCGTGCACGAGCGGCAGTACTCCGACAGGGTCGCCGCCGTGCTCCCCGACGCGCCCGAACTGAAACACGTTTTAGTCGTCGAGGATGGCAGCGACGCCGACTTCACCGCCCACGGCGGCATCGCCTACGAGGACGCACTGGCCCAGGGATCGCCGGAGCGCGACTTCGGCGAGCGCAGCCCCGACGACCTCTACATCCTCTACACCGGCGGCACCACCGGGTACCCGAAGGGCGTGATGTGGCGGCACGAGGACGTCTGGCGCGCTCTCGGCGGCGGCATCGACTTCGTCACCGGCGAGTACGTTCCCGACGAGTGGACGATGGCGGAGCAGGGCAAACAGGGTGCGCTCGTGCGCCTGCCCGCGGCGCCGCTGATCCACGGCGCGGCGCAGTGGGCGGCGTTCGGCGCGATGTTCGCGGGCGGGACCGTGGTGTTCGTGCCGCAGTTCGACGCGCACGCGATCTGGCGGGCCGTCGAAGAACACCGGGTCCAGGTGCTCACCATCGTCGGCGACGCCATGGCGCGCCCGCTCATCGAGGCCTACCGTGAGGGCGGCTACGACGCCTCCTCGCTCGTCGCCGTCTCCAGCCACGCGGCCCTGTTCTCCCAGTCCGTCAAGCAGGACTACCTGAACACCTTCCCGACCGTGGTGCTCACCGACGCGATCGGCTCGTCGGAGAGCGGGTTCACCGGCATCGGCATGATGGCCAAGGACGCCGACCACTCCGCCGGGCCCAGGGTCAACTTCGGCAAGGACGCGATCCTGCTCGACGACGACGGCGTCGTGGTGAAGCCCGAGCCCGGCGCGATCGGCCGCATCGGCAGGCGCGGCCACGTCCCGCTCGGCTACTACAAGGACCCCGCGAAGAGCGAGACGATCTTCGTCGAGGCTGACGGCGTGCGCTACGTCGTGCCCGGCGACTACGCCCGCTACGAGGAGGACGGCACCGTCACGCTCCTCGGCCGGGGCTCGCAATGCGTCAACACCGGCGGCGAGAAGGTGTTCCCCGAGGAGGTCGAGGGCGCGCTCAAGTCGCATCCGGACGTCTTCGATGCGCTCGTGATCGCCGTGCCCGACTCCCGGCTCGGCCAGCGCGTCGGCGCCGTCATCCAGCCGAGGCCGGGCGCCACCCCCGACCTCGCGGCGGTCGAGGCCCACGTCCGCGCCGAGATCGCCGGGTACAAGGTGCCCCGCAGCATCTGGGTCACCGACGAGATCGGCAGGCTGCCCAGCGGCAAGCCGGACTACCCGTGGGCCCAGCGATACGCGGCCGAGCACGAGCCGGCCGTCGACCTCTTGAAAGCGTAGGAGGAAGCCAGGAATGCGCACCGCGCTGTGCGACACGCTCGGGATCGATCTGCCGATTGTCGGGTTCACGCCGTCGGAACACGTCGCCGCGGCGATCAGCAGGGCAGGCGGGCTCGGTGTGCTCGGCTGCGTCCGGTTCAACGACGCCGCCGAGCTCGACAAGGTGCTCCACTGGATGGACGCCAACACCGGCGGCAAGCCCTATGGCGTCGACGTGGTGATGCCCTCCAGGATCCCGACGGAGGGCAGCTCGGTCGACCTCACGAAGCTGATCCCGGACGAGCACAAGGCGTTCGTCGAGCGCACGCTCGCGCAGCTCGGTGTGCCGGAGCTGCCCGAGGGCACCGACGAGCGCGCCGGCGTGCTCGGCTGGCTGCACTCGGTGGCGCGCTCACATGTGGAGGTGGCGCTCGAACACCCGATCGCGCTGATCGCCAACGCGCTCGGCTCGCCGCCCGAGGACGTGATCGCGCAGGCCCACGAGCACGGTGTGCCCGTCGCCGCGCTCGCCGGTAAGGCCGAGCACGCGGTGCGGCACGTCGACAAGGGCGTGGACCTCGTGGTCGCGCAGGGCTACGAGGCTGGCGGGCACACCGGCGAGATCGCCTCGATGGTGCTGCTGCCCGAGATCGTCGACGCCGTCGGGGACCGGGCGCCCGTGCTCGCCGCGGGTGGCATCGGCACCGGCAGGCAGGCCGCCGCCGCGCTGGCGCTCGGCGCGGCGGGCGTGTGGACCGGCTCGCTGTGGCTGGCCACCAAGGAGTACCTGGAGACGATGCCGGAGTCGGAGGCCATGCAACGGGCGCTGGTGGGCGCGACGTCGTCGGACACCGTGCGCACCCGCATCTACACCGGCAAGCCGGCCCGGCTGCTCAAGACCCGCTGGACCGACGCGTGGTCGGCGCCGGACGCCCCCGAACCGCTGCCGATGCCATTGCAGAACCTGCTCGTCGCGCCCGCGCACGATCGGATCCACGCTGCCGCCGACCCGTCCGTGGTGTCGATGCCGGTGGGACAGATCGTCGGCAGGCTCTCCGAGATCAGGGCGGTCGCCGACGTGATCGCCGAGCTGACCGGCGACTTCGACGCCGCGGTCACCCGGCTCGACGGCATCAGGTCGGCCTGAGCGCCTGGCGCAGCAGGTAGGCCACGGCGCCGGTCGCGAGCACGAGCGCACCGGCCAGCACCGACGACAACGGAAGGCTGACCGCCAGCACCACACACCCGAGCAGGCCGACGGCCGGCACGAGCCGGCCGCGGCCGAGCGTCCACGCGCTCGCGTTGGCGATCGCGTAGTAGGCGAGGACCGCGAACGAGGAGAAGCCGATCGCGTCGCGCAGGTCGGCGACCGACACGAGCACGGCCACCACCACGCCCACGGCCAGTTCCGCGTGGTGCGGCACCGAGAAGCGCGGGTGCACGGCGGCGAGCGTGCGGGGCAGGTGCCCGTCGCGGGCCATCGCGAGCACCGTCCTCGACACGCCCAGCACCAGGGCCAGCAGCGCGCCGAGCGCGGCCAGTGCGGCACCGGCCCGCACCACCGGGGCCAGCCACGGCCACGACGTCCCGGCCGCCGCCCGCGCCACCGGGTCGGTCGCGGCGGCCAGCGCTGAGGGGCCGAGCACGAGCAGCAGCGCCGACGCCACCGCCGCGTACACCACCAGCACGATTCCGAGCGCGAGCGGCACGGCCCTCGGGATCGTGCGCTGGGGATCGCGTACCTCCTCGCCGAGCGTGGCGATCCGCGCGTAGCCCGCGAACGCGAAGAACAGCAGCCCCGCCGACTCGAGCACCCCGGGTGCGTCCGTGCCGGGGAACGGCGTGAGGCGCTCACCACTCGGGTCGCCGGTCAGCAGCATCGCGGCGACGGCGGCCGCCAGCACCAGCAGGCTCAGCGTCACCAGCACCGTCGCCGCCCCCGTCGAACGCTGCACGCCCCGGTAGTTCAGCGCCGTCACCGCCGCGACGGCGGCGACCGCGACGGCGCTGCGCCACGGCTGCTCCGCCCCCGGCGCGACGTAGACGGCCACGGTCAGCGCCATCGCCGCGCAGCTCGCGGTCTTGCCGACCACGAAGCCCCAGCCTGCCAGGTGCCCCCAGAACGGGCCGAGCCGCTCGCGGCCGTAGACGTAGGTGCCGCCCGAGGCCGGGTAACGGGCGGCCAGCCGCGCGGAGGACGACGCGTTGCAGTACGCCACCACTGCGGCGACGGCGAGCCCGAGCAGCAACCCGCTGCCCGCCGCGCCCGCCGCGGGGGCGAACGCGGCGAACACGCCCGCGCCGATCATCGAGGACAGGCCCACCGCGACGGCGTCGCCCGTGCCGAGCCTGCGGGCCAGCCTGCCCGGTTCAGCGGTCATGCCGTGCAACCTAACGCGTCACCGGTTACGTCTTCCCGACCAGGAGATGACCGATGAGCGGAAAGGGGAGATTCGTCGTGAGGTGGAAAGAGACGATGATCGGCGCCGCCGCGGTGCTGGTGCTCGCCACGGCGTGTGGCCAGCAGCAGGCGACACCGCAGGCACCCGCGGAGTCTCCTCCGGCCTCCCAGGAGCTCACCAAGGTGCCCGGCCGCAAACCGGCCGAACCACCCGCTCAGGACCAGGGCGGATCGGTCCCGGCCGCGCAGATCGACAGCGGCGCGCTGCCCAGGGGCTATCCCGTCGAGGTGTCGGCGGGGGAGGGCGGCACCCTCACGATCACCGGTCAGGAGGGCGGCTGCAGCCAGGCGAGCGCCGAGGTCGGCGAGCAGCGCGGCGACCGCGTCACCGTGACGATGGTGGAGACGAAGCCCGCGGACAAGAACACGATGTGCACGATGGACATGCGCTACCCGCCCATCACCGTCCGCCTCGACGAGCCGCTCGGTGACCGCCTGCTGGTGCTGAAGTACACCCAGCGCACGGAGTGAACACCGTTTAGGGTGGCGCCATGACACGCCGTCAGGTCTCCGTCACCACCACGGTCGCCGCCTCACCCGAGCAGATCTTCGACCTGCTCACCGACCCGGCCAAGCACCCGCTGCTCGACGGCTCCGGGACGGTCCAGGCCGCTCACGCGGGCAACCCGGACCGGCTGGAGCTCGGGTCGAAGTTCGGCATGGACATGAAGATGGGCGCCCCGTACAAAATCAGGAACACCGTGGTCGAGTACGAGAAGAACCGCCTCATCGCGTGGCGGCACTTCAACGGGCACCGCTGGCGCTGGGAGCTCGAACCCGCCGGCGAGGGCAGGACCTCGGTGACGGAGACGTTCGACTGGTCGACGGCGCGCATCCCGTTCCTGATCGAGCTCGCCCGGTTCCCCGCCAAGAACAAGGCCGGCATCCGCAAGACGCTGGACCGCCTGGCGGGCATGTTCGGCGAGAACGGCTCCCAGAGCTCCCAGACCTCCCAGGGTTCCTAGGGTTCCTAGGGCCAGGCTGCAGTGAAGGCCACCTTCACTGCGTTCAACGCAGTGAAGGTGGCCTTCACTGCGGTCAGCGGAACGAGATCTGCAGCACCGGCTCGGAGGTCTCGGCGAAGAAGTCGTTGCCCTTGTCGTCGATGACGATGAAGGCGGGGAACTCCTCGACCTCGATCTTCCAGACGGCCTCCATGCCGAGCTCGGGGTACTCCAGCACCTCGACCTTCTTGATGCAGTCCTGGGCCAGCCGGGCCGCGGGGCCGCCGATCGAGCCGAGGTAGAAGCCGCCGTGCTGCTTGCACGACTGCGTGACCTTGTTGGACCGGTTGCCCTTGGCCAGCATCACCAGCGAGCCGCCCGCGGCCTGGAACTGGTCGACGTAGGAGTCCATGCGGCCCGCCGTCGTCGGCCCGAACGAGCCCGACGCGTAGCCGTCCGGGGTCTTGGCCGGGCCCGCGTAGTACACCGGGTGGTCACGCAGGTACTGCGGCATGTCCTCGCCGGCCTCGAGTCGCTCGGCGATCTTGGCGTGCGCGATGTCGCGCGCCACCACGAGCGGGCCGGTGAGGCTCAGGCGGGTCTTGACCGGCAGCTGCGACAGCTGCTCGCGGATCTCAGCCATCGGCCGGTTCAGGTCGACGGACACGACCTCCTCGGACAGGTCGTCCTCGGTGACCTCCGGCAGGAACCGGGCGGGGTCGCGCTCCAGCTGTTCGATGAACACGCCGTCGGCGGTGATCTTCGCCTTGGCCTGGCGGTCCGCGGAGCACGACACGGCGATGCCGACCGGGCACGACGCGCCGTGGCGGGGCAGGCGGATCACGCGCACGTCGTGGCAGAAGTACTTGCCGCCGAACTGCGCGCCGATGCCGAACTGCCTGGTCATCTCCAGCACCTGCTGCTCGAGGTCCTGGTCGCGGAAGCCGTGGCCCAGCTCGGAGCCCTCGGTGGGCAGGTCGTCGAGGTAGCGCGCGGAGGCGAGCTTGGCGACCTTGAGGTTGAACTCCGCCGACATGCCGCCCACGACGATCGCCAGGTGGTACGGCGGGCACGCGGCCGTGCCGAGGCTGCGCAGCTTCTCGTCGAGGAACTTCGCGAGCCGCTTCGGGTTCAGGACGGCCTTGGTCTCCTGGTAGAGGAACGTCTTGTTGGCGCTGCCGCCGCCCTTGGCCATGAACAGGAACTCGTAAGCCGGGTCCCCTCCGCCATCCTTGTGGTACAGCTCCACCTGAGCGGGCAGGTTCGTGCCGGTGTTGCGCTCCTCCCAGAAGTTCACCGGGGCCATCTGCGAGTACCGCAGGTTGAGCGTCTGGTACGCCTCGAACACGCCCTTCGAGAGAGCCTCCTCGTCGGTGCCGCCCGTGAGCACGCCCTCGCTGCGCTTGCCGATCACGATGGCCGTGCCCGTGTCCTGGCACATCGGCAGCACACCGCCCGCCGAGATGGCGGCGTTGCGCAGCAGGTCCATCGCCACGAACCGGTCGTTGCCGCTGGCCTCGGGGTCATCGACGATCGCGCGCAGCTGGGTCAGGTGCGACGAGCGCAGCAGGTGCTGGATGTCGGTGATCGCGGTGCGGGCCAGCGTGGTCAGGGCCTCGGGCTCGATCTGCAGGAAGCGGCGCTCGCCCGCCTCGACGACGCGCACACCCTCCGTGGTCACCAGGCGGTACTCGGTGTGCGTGTCCTTGCCCAGCGGCAGGACTTCGGTGTGCTGAAACTGGGTGGTGGAAGAGGTCACAGCTCGGGCTCCGTCGCACGTGGTCAGGTCAGGAAAGGCTTCGACCGTACCGCGCGCCGTCACCGGGAGAACGGGACCCGTGCCCGTCCGCGACGCAGATCACCTGCGTGGAGCAGGGAAACACCCTGGAAATGCGGAAGGCCGGGCCCACCCCGACGGACCCGACCTTCCGGGGAAAGCGACCGGCACCGGAGCACCTGCCGCGAAGTCCTGACGCCCTGGGAGACGTGTGGGCGGCGGGGACGTTGCCCCGCCGCGCCCACGACCGTCTCGTGATCCACGTCATAAGTCAACGCGGCCTTCCGGGTGTTCCCGGGTGCCCCGGCGTAACCGTGCTGGTCAGCTGGCGTAGGCCCGCAGGCGGTCGGCCCGCTCACCCTGCCGCAGCTTGGCCATCACCTCGCGCTCGATCTGGCGGACGCGCTCGCGGGAAAGCCCGAAGTGCTTGCCGATCTGGTCGAGTGTGCGCGGCTGGCCGTCGTCGAGGCCGTACCGGAGGCGGATGACGTGCTGCTCGCGGTCGTCGAGCGTCGCGAGCACACGGCGCAGGTCGTCCTGCAGCAGGCCCGAGATCACGGCGCTCTCGGCGTCGGTGGCCTCGGAGTCCTCGATGAAGTCGCCCAGCGGGGCGTCCTCCTCGGTGCCCACCGGCATGTCGAGGCTCACCGGGTCGCGAGCGTGGTCGAGCAGGCTCGACACCTTCTCCGCGGCGATGCCCGACTCGGCGGCCAGCTCCTCGTTGGTGGCCTCACGGCCGAGCTGCTGGTGCAGGTCGCGCTTGATCCTCGCGAGCTTGTTGACCTGCTCGACCAGGTGCACGGGGAGGCGGATGGTGCGGCCCTGGTCGGCCATGCCGCGCGTGATGGCCTGCCGGATCCACCACGTGGCGTAGGTCGAGAACTTGAACCCCTTGGAGTAGTCGAACTTCTCCACCGCCCTGATCAGGCCCAGGTTCCCCTCCTGGATCAGGTCGAGCAGCGGCATCCCCCGGCCGGTGTAGCGCTTCGCGAGCGACACCACGAGCCGCAGGTTGGCCTGCAGCAGGTGGTTCTTCGCCAGCTGGCCGTCGCGGACCAGCGCGGACAGCTCGGCGCGGCGCTCGGCGGAGAGCTCGGTGGTGTCGAGCATGTGCTGGGCGAACACCCCGGCCTCGATCCGCTTGGCGAGGTCGACCTCCTGCGCCGCGGTGAGCAGCGCGGTCTTGCCGATGCCGTTCAGGTACACACGGACGAGGTCCGCGGCGGGGCCCTGTGCGTCGAGGTCGGGCTCCTCGGTGGGAACGGTGGCCACGTCGTCCGCGCGAGCGGCCATCGGGATGTCCCGCTCGCGGATCCCGCGGGCCTCACGTTCGAGAGTCTGGACGGACATTCTGCCTCCCCGGTCAACGGGCTGACGTGTGATGCGGACGCACGCCTGCGTTGCGCGTCGCACCGGAGAGCCTGTGGAACCCACCGGCGCGAGCCCAGCTTGCTGGCTGGACACCCGGATCAACGCCGGTGCGCGTCAAATCGTTCCCGGACCCCGGGCTGTGTTGGGCGCCTCACCTTGAGCAAAGCTGAGGTTTTCCTGAGAACGATGAGAGAGCTGTGGTCAGGGAGGTTTCCGGGACCTGGTCTAAACCTCGACAAGGACGGTGAACGGGCCGTCGTTGACGCTGTGCACGGCCATCATCGCCCCGAACCGCCCGGTGCTCACCGTCGCGCCGCGCTCCCGGAGCCGTTCCACGACCGTGTTCACGAGCTTCTCCGCCGCCTCAGGGCGGGCGGCGGCGGTCCACGATGGACGGCGGCCTTTCCGTGTGTCGCCGTACAAGGTGAACTGGCTGACCACGAGCAGCGGCGCATGCGCGGTCGCGCATGATTCCTCGTCACGGAGAATGCGTAGCTCGTGCAGCTTTCGCGCCATCGTGCCGGCCTGCTCCGGTGTGTCGTCTTTGTGAATTCCCAGCAGTACCAACAGGCCGGGCTCGTCGATCGCGCCGACGACCTCGCCGTCGACGGTCACGCTGGCCTCCGTCACGCGCGCCGCGACCGCCCTCATGCCACCACCTCGAGCATCCCGTGCCGCACCAGCTCGGCCACGATCGGCAGCGCGGCCCGCTCCAGCTCCGCCTCGTCCTCGTCGTGGGCGACCGCCAGCAACCCCAGCAGATCGGCGAGTGGCAGCACGCCGCGGCACCCGGCGAGGAGGGCCGTGGCCAGCTCGTCCAGCTCGTGCTGCCAGCCGGGCCCGTCGGTGCGGTGCAGCCGGGAGATCACGGTCCGCCAGCCCTCGTCGGACGGCTCCTCGATGCGTTCCAGCACCACCGTGTCCGGCACGCGGAACACCGTGTCCGCCAACTGGGACCCGTGGCCCCGCAACCACTCCACCCGGTCCAGCCATGCGGCGGCCTCGCCCCCGAGCGGGTCGTCGTAGGCCTGCCGCAGGTCCTCGCACACGATCGTGGGCGTGCCCTCCGTGCGCCGCAGCGTCACGAACCCGAAGCCGACCCCGGCCACGTCGTTCGCCGCGAACCAGTCGAGCCACGCCTCCGCCTTGGCCCGCCCCTCCGCCGAGCGCGCGTCGATGCCCGCGTCACGCAGCCACGTGCCGACGTACAGCGCGGGCTCCGCGATGTCGCGCTGCACGAACCACGCGTCGGTGCCTTTCGGCAGCCACCGGCTCACCCGGTCGGCCCAGTCCTCGCCCTCCACATGCAGCCACGACGCGAGCAGATGGCCCACCCCGCCCTCGGTCAGGAACGCGGGCAGCTGCCGCACCACCAGCGCGCTCGCGTCGTCACCGGCGAGCCCCGAGTCGCGGTACACGTAGTCGACGCGCGGCGGGCCCACCACGAACGGCGGGTTGCACACGATCTGGTCGAAGCGCCTGCGTGCGACCGGCGCGAACCACTCGCCCTGGACCAGCTCGACGTCCAGCTCGTTCAGCCGGAACGTGCCCTGTGCCAACCGCAGCGCCCTCGCCGAGACGTCCGTCGCCGTGACGCGCTGGGCGTGCCTGCTCCCGTGCAGTGCCTGCACGCCGTTGCCGGTGCCGAGGTCGAGCAGCGTGCCGACGGGACGGCGGCTGGTGGCCCTGATGAGGCTCAGCGACGCGTGCCCGACCCCGAGCACGTGGTCTTCCGGCACGGGGCCGCCGAGCTGGTCGGAGTCGAGGTCGGCCACGACCCACCACGAGCCCTCCTCGTCGCCGTGCGGGCGGACGTCGAGCCCCGCGCGCAGCCGCTCGCCGTCCGCGCGCAGCAGCCCCGCCGCGACCGCGTCCCCAAGGGGCAGCGACCCGAGCGCGGCGGCGACCTCGCGCTCCGGCACCGCCTCGCCGAGCAGGAAAAGCCTGATGAACGTGCCCAGTGCGCCCGCGTCGCGGCTCGCCCGCAGCGCCGGGACCGGCTCGCCGCGCCCGAGCGCGGCGTGCGCCTGGCCGCCGAGCGCCTCCACCACGCCGTCGGCGTCGTACCGGGCCGCGAGGAAGGCGTCACGCAGGCGGGCGCAGAGGTCCGCGGTCAGCTCGGGAAGATCATCGCTCACGGTGTGTCATCGTCCCACGCCGCCGCCCCGCGGCACCCGGCGAGGCGGGGCCCGCCGTGGTCAGATGGACGGATGGGGACCCGACCTGTGGAGCGCGTGCTGTCCGGGCTCGGCGCGCGGCTGCCCGATCTCGAACGCCTGTACGTCGACCTGCACCGCCATCCCGAGCTGTCCTTCCGCGAGACCCGGACCGCGGCGAAGCTCGCGGCCCGGCTGAAGAGCGCGGGCTACGAGGTGCACACCGGGCTCGCCGGCACCGGGGTGCTCGGCGTCCTGCGCAACGGCGACGGCCCGACGGTGCTGCTGCGCGCCGACATCGACGCGCTGCCGGTCGAGGAACGGACCGGGCTGGAGTACGCCAGCACCGAGCGCGCCGCGACCGAGGACGGCAAGGAGGTGCCCGTGATGCACGCGTGCGGGCACGACATGCACGCCACGTGGCTCTCCGGCGCCGCGGCCCTGCTCGCGGAGGCTCGTTCCGCGTGGTCGGGCACGCTGCTCGCGGTGTTCCAGCCGGGGGAGGAGTCCGGGGGCGGCGCGCGGGCGATGGTCGCCGACGGGCTGTTCGAACGGGGCGGCACGCCGGACGTCGTGCTCGGCCAGCACGTCACGCCCGGCCCCGCGGGCTGGGTGCTGACTAGGCCGGGTGTGCTCATGGCGGCCACCGACGCACTGCGCGTCACGCTGCACGGGCGCGGCGGGCACGGCTCCCGGCCGGAGACCACGGTCGACCCGGTGGTGCTCGCGGCGTCGGTGGTGCTGCGGTTGCAGACGGTGGTGTCCCGCGAGCTGGCCGCGACCGAGTCGGCGGTGCTCACCATCGGGTCCGTCCACGCCGGCACCGCGCACAACGTGATCCCCGACGAGGCGACGCTCGAGCTCAACATCCGTACGTTCGACACCCAGGTCCGCTCCCGCGTGCTCGCCGCGATCGAGCGCATCGTGCGCGGTGAGGCGCAGGCCGCGGGCGCGCCGAAGGAGCCCGAGCTCACCGAGCTGGCGTCGTTCCCGGTCACGGCCAACGACGAGAACGCCAACGCACGTCTGACCGCCGCCTTCCGGGAGCACTTCCCGGAGGGCCGCGTGTGGGACGCCCCGCTGGTCACTGGCAGCGAGGACTTCGGCGAGCTGGGCACCGCCGCGGGTGTGCCGTCGGTGTTCTGGCTGGTCGGCGGCCTCGACGAGCGGATGGTGCTCGACGCGATGAGCGCGGGCCGGTTCGAGACCGACGTCCCCTCGAACCATTCGTCCCGGTTCGCTCCCGTGCTCCACCCCACGCTGCGCACGGGTGTCGAGACGCTCGTCGCGGCCGCGCTCACCTGGCTGGTCTCCCCGGGTATCGCCTGAACGGGCGCGGTGGGAGCATGGACGGGTGGAGGTGAGGCCGGTGAACGAGCACGACAGGCATTCTGATCCGGTGCTGATCACCGCGGCGGCGCCTTCCTACGATGACGAGCTGGCCGCGCGCAAGCGCAAGTACATCCTCACGATGGGCCTGCGGTTTCCCTGCCTGATCCTGGCCGGCGTCTTCTACCACACCTGGTGGCTCGCGCTGGCGCTGCTGGTGCTGTCGGTGCCGCTGCCGTGGATCGCGGTGCTGATCGCCAACGACCGGCCGCCGCGCAAGGCCGAGGAGGTCAGCCGCTACCGGCGCGAGGCCAAGCAGCTCGAAGCCCGAGAGCACCGCGTCATCGACGGTTAGGCCGGCGGCTGCGCGCCGACCCTGCTGACCGCCAGCGACCCGAGCCGTACCCCCGCGCGCAAACTGTCCTCTGTGGACTCCCCACGCAGCCACGCGGCGAGCAGGCCCGCGTTGAACGCGTCGCCCGCGCCCGTGCTGTCGACGCACTCGGCGGGCTCGGCGGGCACCGTCACGATCCCGTCGGGTCCGACCCACGCCGCGCCGTCGAGCCCGGTGGTCACCACCACGGCTCCGGCCGTGTCCAGCAGCCGCGTCGCCGACTCGACGCCCTCCTGTCCCGTCAGCGCCCGCAGCTCCACCGCGTTGGGCAGCAGCACGTCCACGCCCCGCACGTCGGCGAGGAACGCCGCGGGGTCGGTGAGCAGGGCCGCCGACTGCGGGTCGACCGAGGTGGTCAGCCCCGCCTCGCGCGCGGCGGTCAGCGCGGCGAGCCCCGCCGGCCGCGAGGACGGGTCGAGCAGCACGTAGCCGGACAGGTGCAGGTGCCGCGCCCCGGTGAGTGCCGCGGCGTCGATGTCGGCGGGGGAGAGGCGGGCGTTGGCGCCGCGGTCGGGCAGCATGCTCCGCTGCCCCCCGGCGTCCACCAGCACCACGACGCAGCACGTCGGCGCCTCGGCATCCACCGCGAACGCGCACTCCACGCCCGCCGCCTCCAGCCCGGCGCGCACGGCGCGGCCGCCGAGGTCGTCCCCGATCCGGCCGACCAGCACCGGCTCGGTGCCGGCCGCACGCAGCCACAGCGCCGTGTTGGCCCCCGCGCCGCCCCCGGTCAGGCGCACCCGGGCCCGCGTGTCGCCGCCGTGCACCACGGGGCCGTCGTGCCTGGCCACCACGTCGAGGCCGGCATCGCCGACGACGACCACCTTCACGAGGCCAGCTCCACCGCCACCTCGGCCGCGAGCCGCACGTTGGCGACCACGAGCTCCTCGTTCGCGTCGAGGCTCGCGCCGCCGCTCGCGGTGTGGAAGTGCTCCAGCAGCACCGGCGTCACGTCGGCTCCGCTCACCGCGCGGGAGGCCACCAGCTCCAGGCCCTCGGCGAGCAGCCGGTCGTGCAGTTCCCTGTCCATTTCGGACTCCGGTGGGATCGGGTTCGCCAGCAGCACCCCGGAGTCGGCGAAGTGGCGGTGCGCCGACACGATGGCGGCCACCTGCGCGGGATCGTCCACCCGGCGCGGCACGGGCAGGCCGGACGAGCGCAGGTAGAAGCTGGGGAACTCGTCCGTGCGGTAGCCCAGCACCGGCACCGAGTTGGTTTCCAGCACCTCCAGCGTCGCGGGGATGTCGAGGATCGACTTCATGCCCGAGCACACCACCAGCACCGGGGTGCGCGCGAGCGCCCCCAGATCGGCCGAGACGTCCCAGGTCACCGAGGCGCCCGGCAGCGGCAGGTGCACGCCGCCCAGGCCGCCGGTGCCGAACACGCCGATCCCGGCGGCGTGCGCGAGCACCGCCGTGCTCGCCACGGTGGTCGCGCCGGAGCCGCCCAGGGCCAGCACGGGGCCGAGGTCACGCAGCGAGAGCTTGTCCAGCCCCGCGTCAGGCGCGCACACGCGCTCGAGCTGGACGGGGGAGAGGCCGACGAGCGCCTGCCCGTCGAGCACCGCGATGGTGGCGGGCACCGCGCCGGCGTCGCGAACGGTCCGTTCGAGCCGGCGCCCGACCTCCAGGTTGCGGCCCGGAGGCAGGCCGTGGGACAGGATGGTGCTCTCGAGCGCGACCACGGCGGTGCCGCCGGCCAGCGCGTCGGCGACCTCGGCGGACATGGCGAGGCGGTGGGGAGCTGGGCTGATCACGGTGAGCATCCTCGCCTACCGGGCGTGGCGGAACCGCCGGTGGGTGGTGATCGGGTCCTCCGGCCACCGGCTCATGCGGCATCATGGATGCGTGAGTACGCAGACTTTGCCTGAGGTGGACACCCGGCCCGAGGGTACCGACACCACCGACGACGACGCGCCGAAGATGTTCCACTACGTGCGCAAGAACAAGATCGCCGAGAGCGCGGTCATGGGCACGCACGTGGTGGCCCTGTGCGGCGAGGTGTTCCCGGTGACGAAGTCGCCGAAGCCCGGCTCGCCCGTGTGCCCGGACTGCAAGAAGATCTACGAGGGCCTGCCGCCCGGCGGCGGCGAGTAGCCCGCGTTCTCGGGCCTGGCCTGGTCGTCCGTTCCCGCCGGGGCGTCGTCCCCGGCGGGACGCTCGGCGGCTTTCTCGGCCTTCTCGGCCTTCTCGGGTTTCGCCGGCTCCTCGTCCTGCCCCGGCTTGCGGGGCCTGCGCAGCGGGATGGTGGTCCGCTGCCACAGGCTCATGCCCTCCTGCTGGCGCATGCGCTCGCTGGCCCGCTCCATCTCCAGCCTGCGCCACCGGCGCCGCTGCCGCCGCGTCATCTTCGCGGGCCACAACTCCTGGATCGCCGAGTTGAAGTAGGCCCCGGCCACGATCGCGAGCCCGATGAAGAACGTGAACAGCAGGAACGCGATGGGCGTCGCCAGCGCGCCGTAGGTGTAGCCCGTGGTCGTGATCCAGCTGATGTAGATCCGCAGGCCGACACTGGACAGCAGGAAGATCACCATCGCCAGCGCGGCACCCGGCAGCCCCCGGTGCCACGGCAGCTTGCGCGGCAGCGACACCTTGTAGAGCGTCGCGAGCGCGAGCACCAGCAGCACCGCGACAGTGGGGTAGTACAGCGTGCCGACCCACATCGCGATGGTCGGCCGCCAGTCCAGTGGGAAGAACTCCGGCAGCAGGTCCGGCCCGATCGCGATGATCGGCAGCCCCACGACCAGCAGCACCAGGCTCGCCAGGTACAGCAGCAGCGCGAAGATCCGCTGCCACACCTCGTTGCGCACGCCGTACTGGTCGTGGGCCACCGTGATCGCGTCGACGAACGACGACATCGCCGACGAGCCCGCCCACAGCGAGATCAGGAAGCCCACGGAGACGATCTCGCCCTTGCCCGTGGTGAGGATGTCGTCGACCGTAGGCTCGATGATCTGGTGCACGACGCTGCCGCTGAAGATCGTCTCCGAGAAGTCGATGATGTTGTCGTGGACCTGCCGGACCACGGTGTCGCCGAACCAGTCGCCGAGGAAGCCCAGGCTGCCCAGCAGGCCCAGGAGCAGCGGCGGGAGTGACAGCGTCTGCCAGAACGCGGCCTCGGCCGACTCGGAGAAGATGTTGCCGTCCCACGCCTTGCCCAGGGTGCGGCTGATCAGGCGAAGGGGTCCCTTGCGCCTGACCCTCGGCTCAGGCGCGTGACCGCCCTCGCCCTCCTGCTTGCCCGGGTCTCGCGTCTCCATCGCGCTTCAAGCATGGTCCATGGGCCGGAATTTGGCGCGCCGGGTCCCCGTGTCGTCGGCGTGCCGCCGGGCTGCGCTGTCGGTGGCGGCGGGTACGCTCGGCTGCGCGCCCTCACCGCGGACCCGGCACGGCAGCCGGGAACGCCTCCCGTGGGGGCCTTCGTGTGTCCGCGAACGGCGCGGGCCGGTCGGCGAGAGGAGTTGGAGCGTCGGTGTCGGATACGGCCCAGGCCCAGCACGGGTTCGCCGCACCCGAACCCCAGCACGACGCCACCGCCCGCCCCCTGCGCGCGTGGCAGCGCAGGGCACTCACGAAGTACCTCACGCAGAAGCCCAAGGACTTCCTCGCCGTGGCGACGCCCGGCGCCGGCAAGACCGTCTTCGGCCTGCGGATCGCCGCCGAGCTGCTCTCCGACCGCACCATCGAGGCGATCACGATCGTCACGCCGACCGAGCACCTCAAGCACCAGTGGGCGATCTCGGCGGCGGCGGCCGGCATCGCCATCGACTCGAACTTCCGCAACACCACGGGCGTCACCTCGTCCGACTACCAGGGCGTCGCCGTCACGTACGCGCAGATCGCCGCCCACCCGAACCTGCACCGGGTGCGCACGGAGAACCGCAAGACGCTGGTGATCCTCGACGAGATCCACCACGCCGGTGACGCCAAGTCGTGGGGCGAGGCCGTGTCGGAGGCGTTCACGCCCGCGGTGCGCAGGCTGGCGCTGACCGGTACGCCCTTCCGCAGCGACGACTCGCCGATCCCGTTCGTCACCTACGAACCCGACGCGGATGGCTCCCTGCGCAGCAAGGCCGACCACTCCTACGGCTACGCCGACGCGCTCGCCGACGGCGTCGTCCGGCCCGTCGTGTTCCTCGCCTACTCGGGGGAGGCGTCGTGGCGGACCAGCGCGGGCGACGAGTTCACGGCCCGGCTCGGTGAGCCGCTGACGGCGGAGCAGACGGCGAGGGCGTGGCGCACCGCGCTCGACCCCGGGGGCGAATGGGTGCCCTCGGTGCTGCAGGCCGCCGACACGCGGCTCACGCAGCTGCGCTCCGCGGGCATCCCGGACGCGGGCGGGCTGGTGATCGCCACCGACCAGGAGTCGGCGAGGGCCTACGCCAAGATCCTCACGCGGATCGCGGGCGAGCCGCCCGTGGTGGTGCTCTCCGACGATCCCAAGGCCACCAAGCGGATCGGCGAGTTCTCCGACTCGGAGGACCGCTGGCTCGTGGCCGTGCGCATGGTGTCGGAGGGCGTCGACGTGCCCCGGCTCGCCGTGGGCGTGTACGCGACGAGCGCGTCGACGCCGCTGTTCTTCGCGCAGGCGATCGGCCGGTTCGTGCGGTCGCGCAAGCAGGGTGAGACGGCGAGCGTGTTCCTGCCGAGCGTTCCGGTGCTGCTGGAGCTGGCGAGCGAGCTGGAGGCCGAGCGCGACCACGTGCTCGGCAAGCCCCACCGCGAGAAGGACGGCTGGGACGACGAGCTGCTCGTCGCCGCCAACCGCACCGAGGACGAGCCCGGCGAGGAGGAGAAGGCGTTCACGTCGCTCGGCGCATCCGCCGAGCTGGACCAGGTGATCTACGACGGGAACTCCTTCGGCACCGCGGTCTTCTCCGGCAGCGACGAGGAGCAGGAGTACCTGGGGCTTCCGGGGCTGCTGGAGCCGGACCAGGTGCGCGCGCTGCTGCGCAAGCGGCAGGAGGAGCAGCTCGCCGACGCCAAGCGGCGCAAGCCGCAGGCCGCGGAGGCGCCTGCCGCCGAGGCGGCGCCGAAGCCGAGGTCGGTGAGCGAGCGGATCCAGTCGCTGCGCAAGGAGCTCAACACCCTCGTCGGCGTCTACCACCACCGCACCCGCAAGCCCCACGGTGCCATCCACAGCGAGCTGCGCCGCATCTGCGGCGGCCCGCCCACCGCGATGGCCACGGTGGAGCAGCTCGAGGAGCGCATCGCCACCCTCCGCAGCTGGTAACCGCCCCGCGAGTCGTGCGTTCCCGTTCGCGAGTCGTGCGTTCCTGCTCGCGAGTCGTGCGTTCCTGCTCGCGAGTCGTGCGTTCCCGTTCGCGAGTCGTGCGTTCCCGTTCGCGAGTCCCCCGCTCTGGCGCGCGAGTTGCCCGCTCGAGCCCGTGAGTTGCCGCTCTGGTGCCCGAGTTGCCCGCTCGGGGGTCGAAACCCGGGTGCCGCGCCGTTCCTGAGCGCACGACTCGCGGTCCGGAGTGCACGACTCGCGGGCTGGAGTGCACGACTCGCGGGTTACCAAACCGTGTCCGCTACGGGTGTTCTTAATCGGTACAGAGGTCTTCCCGGCGCCGGTTCGGCGGGCATATGTTGTCGCCCACAACATTTGCGCGACGTGGCGCCGGCCCTTTCCGGGCCGCCGCTCGTCGGCTGGGAAATCCGGAAAGGTTCTACGGATGCGGACCAAGAGACCTCTTGCATTCGCCGCCGCCGTGCTGGGCGTTACGTTCACGCTCGCGGCTTGCGGTGCCAACACCGGGGGCGGCGACGAGGGCGGCGCGGGCGATACGTCCGCGCAGGAAGAAGCCGCCCCGAACGGCAAGGTCGGCGTGATCCTCCCCGAGACGGCCACCTCGGCCCGCTGGGAGGGCTTCGACAAGCCGATGATCGAGGAGGCGCTGCGCGCCGAGGGGTTCGACCCCGACGTGCAGAACGCCCAGGGTGACGTCCAGAAGTTCACGACGCTGGCCGACGGCATGATCTCCCAGGGCGTGAAGGTGCTCGTGATCGCCTCGATCAACAGCGAGGTCGGCAGCGCGGTCGCGGCCAAGGCCAAGAACGCGGGCATCCCGACCATCGACTACGACCGCCTCAACCTCGGCGGCGGCTCCGACTACTACGTCTCCTTCGACAACGTGAAGGTCGGCGAGCTCCAGGGCGAGGGCCTCGCCAAGGCGCTCGAGGGCAAGCGCGGCGCGCAGGTCATCGAGATCGAGGGCGCCCCCACGGACAACAACGCGACGCTCTTCCACGAGGGCCAGCGCAACGTCCTGCAGCCGCTGTACGACAACGGCACCCTCAAGCTCGTGCAGAGCCAGCCCATCGACGACTGGAACAACCAGAAGGGCGGCACGACCTTCGAGCAGATCCTGACGTCCAACGGCGGCAAGGTCGACGGCGTCGTCGCCGCCAACGACGGGCTCGCGGGCGCGATCATCACGGTGCTCAAGAAGAACGGCATGGCCGGCAAGGTCCCCGTGACCGGCCAGGACGCCACCCCGGACGGCCTCAAGGCCATCCTGCGCGGCGACCAGTACATGACGGTCTTCAAGCCCATCCAGGAGGAGGCCGAGGCGACGGCGAAGCTCGCCGCCGCACTGGCCAAGGGCGACACGGCGGCCGCCGACGCCCTGGCGAAGGACAAGAGCCACGACCCCGAGGGCAACCGCGAGGTCAAGTCCGTGCTGCTGGAGCCCTACCTGATCACGAAGGACGAGGTCAAGCGCGTGATCGACGAGGGCTACGTCAAGGCCAGCGAGGTCTGCACGGGTGATCTGCAGGCGACCTGCTCGGAGCTCGGGATCTCCTGACCCGGCCACCGATCACCGGGGCGGGACGCGCACCCCGACGCCGCGTTCCGCCCCGGCTCCACGGACCAGAACGACAGGGACAAGCATGAGTGAGCCCATCCTGCACATCACCGGCCTGAACAAGAGCTTCGGGCCGGTTCACGTCCTGCACGACATCGACTTCGACGTCCGTGCGGGTGAGGTCACCGCACTGGTCGGTGACAACGGGGCCGGCAAGTCGACGCTCGTCAAGTGCATCGCGGGCATCCACGGAGCCGACTCCGGCACGATCGAGTTCCAGGGCAGGGAAGTGCACATCCGCAGCCCCAAGGATGCCGCGCAGCTCGGCATCGAGGTCGTGTACCAGGACCTCGCTCTGGCCGACAACCTCGACATCGTGCAGAACATGTTCCTCGGCAGGGAGCGCGGCAGCGCGTGGCTGCTCGACGAGGCCAGCATGGAGAAGGCGGCGCGGGAGACCCTCGCGTCGCTGTCGGTGCGCACCGTGAAGTCCGTGCGCACCCCGGTCTCCGCGCTGTCCGGCGGGCAGCGGCAGACGGTGGCCATCGCGAAGTCGGTGCTGTGGGACAGCAAGGTCGTGCTGCTGGACGAGCCGACCGCGGCGCTCGGTGTCGCGCAGACCCGGCAGGTGCTGGACCTGGTCCGCAGGCTCGCCGAGCAGGGGCTCGGCGTGGTGCTGATCAGCCACAACATGGCCGACGTCTTCGAGGTCGCCGACCGCATCGCCGTGCTGTACCTCGGCCGGATGGCCGCGGAGGTCTACACCAAGAACGTCACCCACGGCCAGGTCGTGGAGCTGATCACCGCGGGCCGCTCCGGCGACATCGGACTCGCCCGTCCCGAGCACGCCGTGCTGTGAGCGGCACCGTGAACGAGAAAGAACCCACCATGACTCAGACCCCCACGGCGTCGTCGCCGAACACGGCGATCACCGACTTCGGTATCGACACCACCACCATGTCGACGTCCGAGGCCGTGCGCGACTACTTCTCCCGGCTGCGGGCGGGCCAGCTCGGCTCGCTGCCCGCGCTGCTCGGGCTCGTCGCGCTCGTCATCATGTTCGCCTCGCTGTCCGACGTCTTCCTGTCGCTCAACAACCTCGCGAACCTGCTCGCCCAGGGCGCCGGGCAGACGATCATCGCGATGGGCATCGTGTTCGTGCTGCTGGTCGGCGAGATCGACCTGTCGGCGGGCACGGCCTCCGGCGTCGCGGGCGCGGTGCTCGCGATGCACTTCGCCGAGAACGGGAACCTGCTGGGCGGCATGGGTTCCACCGTCTTCATCCTCTTCCTCGCCGCGCTGGGGCTCGGAGCGGTGCTCGCGATGCTGTTGCGCATCTGGGCCGGTGCCGCGATGTCCGTGCTGGGCATCGTGATCGCGGCGTCGGGCATGTCGGCCAACCCGTGGATCGAGATGCTGCTGGCGTTGTGCACGGGCACGGCGATCGGCTGCATCACCGGCTACCTCGTGTCCCGCATCGGCATGCCGTCCTTTGTGGTCACTCTGGCGCTTTTCCTTGCCTGGCAAGGAGTCATCCTGCAGTTCATCGGCGAGGGCGGGGTGATCGGCATCAGCAGCTCGCCGGTGCTGGACAAGGTCGCGAACGGTAACCTCTCGGTGCTCGGCAGCTGGCTGCTGTGCGTGGTCGCGGTCGGCGGGTTCGCGGCGGCGACGCTCGGCAGGCACTTCACGCGCCTGCGGCGCGGCCTGGTCACGCAGCCCACGTCGATCGTGCTGTTCAAGGTCGGCGGTATCGCGGCGATCGGCATCGCCGCCACCGCGCTGCTGACGATCAACCGCTCGCCCAACGACAACATCGTGATCACCGGTGTGCCGTACGTGGTGCCGATCGTGCTCGGCCTGCTCGTGATCGGGACCTACGTGCTGAACCGGACGCGCTACGGCAGGCACATCTACGCCGTCGGCGGCAACCGCGAGGCGGCACGCCGCGCGGGTGTCAACGTCACGAAGATCCGCGCGAGCGTGTTCGTGGTGTGCTCGTCGGTCGCCGCGCTCGGCGCGATCGTCTACTCGTCGAAGGTCGGCTCGGTGGACCCGCAGGCGGGTGGCCTGAACACCCTGCTGTTCGCCGTCGGTGCGGCCGTGATCGGCGGCGCGTCGCTGTTCGGCGGCCGGGGCCGGGTGTCCGACGCGGTGATCGGTGGGACCGTGCTCGCCGTCGTCGCCAACGGTCTGGGCCTGCTGCGGCAGCCCGCCGCGGTCGTGTCGATCGTGACCGGACTGGTGCTGCTGCTGGCCGCCACCGTCGACGCGCTGTCGCGCCGGCGGGCGGCCTCCGCGACACGATGAGTTCGGGTGATGGAACGATAACGTCGTGACCAGCACACCCGTTTCCCGACCAGACGAGGTGCGCCGGTACAACCGATCGAGCCTGCTCCGCCTCCTCCACGTGGGCGGCCCGGTCACCAGGGCCACCCTGGCGACCGAGCTCGGGCTGAACCGCAGCACCATCAAGACGCTCGTCGACGGCCTCGCCGAGGCGGGCGTGGTCGAGGAACGGGTGCCCCGGCCTGGCCGCGGCGCGGGCAGGCCGTCGCTGCTGGTGCTGCCGCAGCCACAGGCCGCCGTGGTGCTCGCGGTGGACGTCCAGGTGGAGCACGTGGCGATCGCGCTCGTCGGGCTCGGCGGGCTGATCCTCGGCCGTAACAGCTGGAACCTGCACGGCCGCACCGGCGAGCCGGGCGAGGTGATCACCCACGTGCTGGAGTCGACGGCGTGGCTGGCCGCCGACCTCGGCCTGAAGCCCGTCGCGTGCGGCATCTCGGTGCCCGGCGTGGTGCGGCGCTCGGACGGCCAGGTGCACGAGGCCCCGAACCTGCGCTGGTCGGAGGTCGCGCTCGGCGCGCGCATGTCGGCGGGCCTCGGCGTGCCCGTGGTGGTCGGCAACGACGCCGAGCTCGGCGCGCTGGCCGAGCACCTGCGCGGGGCGGCACGCGGCGCGTCGGACGCCGTGTTCGTGTCGGCGGACATCGGCGTCGGCGGGGGAGTGATCGCCCAGGGCTCGTCGCTGCGCGGCTCAGGGGGCTACGTGGGGGAGATCGGCCACATGGTCGTCAACCCCCACGGCCGCGCCTGCTACTGCGGCAACGTGGGGTGCTGGGAGACCGAGGTCGGCGAGGCGGCGCTGCGCAGGGCGCTCGCGCTGCCGCAGGACAGCCCGCGTGGCGCGATCGTCGTCGAGCTGCGCGAGCTGGGGCAGGATGCCGCCGCCTCGCTCGCGCGGCTCGGCGAGTTCGCCGAATGGCTCACGCTCGGCCTGGTCAACGTGGTGAACCTCCTGGGCCCCGAGCTGGTGGTGCTCGGGGACCTGTTCACGGCCCTGCCGCCCGCCCTGCTGGACCGCGTGGGCGAGGAGGTCCGCACCCGCAGCATGGTGAGCCGCGCGGTCGGCGGCGTGCGGATCGAGAAGTCCTCTCTCGGCGCCGACGTCAAGCTGCTCGGCGCCGCCGAGGCCGCCTTCGAAGGCGTTCTCGACAGCGTCTGAGTCAGGCCCGCACCCTCCGCCGCCACGCCAGCAGTACGTCGAGCACCAGGAACGCCACGAGCGAGACGCCCAGCAGCGGCAGGAACCAGCCGATCGTGACCGCGGCGGCGCCGAGCAGCACCAGTCCCCACGGCGGGATCCTCCGCCAGGCACCGCGCGGGAACGGCCTGCCGGCGCCGAACGCGGCGTCCCTCGTGGGCCTGCGCTGCCACCACATGCGGTAGCCGAGCACCACGAGCGTGAGCACGGCGACGCACACGATCGCGAGCACGAGCTGGTTGGGCAGGCCGAACAGCAGGCCCATGTGGGCGTCGATGCCCCAGCGCGCGAACTTGGCCATGAGCGGCCAGTCCTCGAAGCGCTGCACCTCGAGCACCTCGCCGGTGGCCGGATCGATCGCGGCCGCGTCCTGAGCCGAGGGCCAGCTCCGCTCGGTCCGCTGCACGACGTAGACCTCGCCCTCGGCCGACGGCGGCCTGATCTCCACAGGGTCGGCGAGACCGTCGTTGCGCGCCGACGCGAGCACCCGGTCGAGCCCGACGTCGGTGACCGGTGCCGCACCCTCGTGCGCGTGCCCGCTCGCGCCGTGCTCGGCGTGCTCCCCGGCCGAGGCCGACACCGACGGCGTCTGCCACGAGAGCGCCTCCCTGAGCTTGCCGACGTTCTCCCCGGCGAACTGCGACCACGTGAGCCCGGTGGCCGAGAGGAACAGCAGCACCAGCGCCACCCACGTGCCCGTGGCGCCGTGCCAGGACAGCGTGCGCTGCCTGCCCTTCGCCGCGCGGTCGGGCACGAGTCGCCTGCGGCGCCGCCTGCCCCACCACAGCGCCAGCCCGCCGAGCACCACGACCCACAGCCAGCTCGCGGCGAGCTCGCTGTAGACGCGGCCCACGTCGCCGAGGTGCAGACCACGGTGCAGCTGGTCCAGCCACGCGCGCAGCGGCAGCGCCTGCCCCGAGCCGTAGGTCTCCAGCACGCCCCGGACCTCGCCGTCGTGCGGGTTGACGAACACGGTGTGGTGGTAGCTCTCCGCGAGCCCCGGCGTGTCGAAGAGCACCTGTGTGGTGTCGGTCGGCGACGGCGAGGGCCGCACCGAGGCGAGTGTGCTGCCGGGCAGCTCGGCCCGCGCCGCGGCGACCTGCTCGCTCAGCGGCACCGACACCGGCGAGGCCGGGACGTGCAGCTCGTGGTCGTAGATCGCCTCTTCGAGCTGCGGCGCGAAGATGTAGAGCAGGCCCGTCAGCGCGGCGACCAGGATGAACGGGCCGACGAGGATGCCCGCGTAGAAGTGCAGCCGCAGCAGCAGTGGCCGGAGTGTCCAGCGGTTCGGCGGTTCGGCACGCGGGGTCTCGGTCTCGGCCTCGGTCGACATGCCTGACAGGTCGGCGGCCGGCCCGGTCCGGTTCCCGGAACCTCAGGGTGTGGTGCGAGTCACTGTGTTCCGGATAGCCGAACGGGCGGGGACCCTGGTGAGGATCCCCGCCCGTTCTCGCGGCTGATGGTGACGGCTCAGCGCTGGATGTCGGCTTCCAGCTCCTTGAGCTTGGCTTCGTACTCGCGGCCGTGGTGCCCGCAGAACAGCAGCTCGCCGCCGCTGGGGAGTACTGCGCGCATCTGTGCGGCTGCTCCGCAGCGGTCGCAACGGTCCGCGGCGGTCAGTTCGGGGCGGGTGAGCGTCGGTGAAGTCATTGGAGTCTCCCTCCGTCCCGGCATCGGCACGCCGATGCCATCAGTTCAGCCGCGATCACCTCGTCGGGCCGGGTGCCTTCCTCGGTGTTCGCTGCTTCCACTCTTGCAGACGTTTCGCCGCCCGCAAGTGTTCCCGCGTGTGTGGGAGGTGTGTCACGTCGATTTACCCCGGATGTCCTAGATCCATCCCGCCATGCAGGATGCGAACTCCACCCGCACCACGTTTCCCATGGTCAGGCACCATCGTTGCGTGGACATTGCGGCGTCGAAACGGCGGATCGACAGGCTTCCCGCCCCGATCTTGTTCGTTCTCAGCGGAATTTCGATGTACGTCGGCGCGGCGCTCGCGGTGTGGCTTTTCGACGTGGCGTCACCGTCCGGAGTCGCGTGGTTGCGCTGTCTGGGTGCCGCGGTGATCCTCCTGGCGTGGCGCCGCCCCGGCCGTGCGGCGTGGCGGGGCCGTCCGCTGCTGCTCGCGGGCGCGTTCGGGGTCGTGACGGCGGGCATGAACGTCGTGTTCTACGAGGCCATCGCCCGGCTGCCGCTCGGCACGGTCGTCGCGCTGGAGTTCGTGGGACCGGTCGTGGTCGCCGCGTTCGGCTCGCGGGGCCGCCGCGACATCGCGGCGCTGGTGTTCGTCGCGGTCGGCGTGGTCTGCATCGCCGACGTCCAGCTGCGCGGCAGCCCGTCGGGCGTGGCGTTCGCGCTGGCGGCCGCCGCGGCGTGGGCCGGCTACATCGTGCTGGGCAGGAAGGTCGCGCTCGGCGGCAACGGCATCGACAGCCTCGCCGTGGGCTTCGCCGTGGCGACCGCGCTGCTCTCGCCCCTGGCGCTCGGCACGGGCGGCGTCTGGGGTGCGCCGGACCTGCTGGTGATGGGCATCGGTGTCGGGCTGCTCTCCACCGTCGTGCCCTACGTGCTGGACCAGGTGGTGCTGCGGCGCGTCGGGCAGGCCCGGTTCGCGGTGCTGCTGGCGCTGCTGCCGGTGACGGCCACGGTGACCGGCCTGGTGGTGCTCGGGCAGGTCCCCAGCCTGCTGGAGGCGCTCGGCATCCTCGCCGTCGTCGCGGGCGTGGCCCTGCGCTCCCGCGACCCGGACGAGGGCACGGCGGTGCGCGAGCCGCCGTGATGCGTGACCGTGAGCGATCTCACTGGCAGGATGAGCCGATGAGCAAGGCGGCGTCGGCGGCGGCCAAGGACCTCGCGCTCGCCGGAGTGCGCGGCGTCCACCTCGCCTGGGCCGACAACAACGGCATCCCCCGCTCCCGGATCGTGCCCATCGGCGGCCTCGCCGACGCCGCGACGCGAGGCGTGGGCGCGACCACGCTGTTCGCCGTTTTCGACACCCACGACCGCATCACCTACGGCCATCCGGGCCTGAGCACGCCCTCAGCTGACATCCGGCTGTTCCCGGTCCTGGAGCGCCTGCGCAGGCTCGCGGGCCAGCCCTCGCTCGCGTGGGCGCCCGCACGGCAGGTCTCCGCCGACGGCTCGCCGTGGCCGTACTGCCAGCGCGCCGTGCTCGAACGCGTGGTCGCCGACGCGGCGGGCAGGGGCTTCGAGCTGCGCGCCGGGTTCGAGCTGGAGTTCGCCATCGCACCGGCCGGCAGCGCCGACATCGCTTCCTCGCCCGGTCACACGGGACCCGCGTACAGCCCGCACGCGCTGGTCGGCGTCGACGACTTCGTGGCGGGCCTGCTCCACGACTTCGAGGCCAACGGGCTGCCGATCGGCCAGCTGCACGCCGAGTACGGCCTTGCCCAGCTGGAGCTGAGCCTCGCCGCGACCGATCCGGTCTCGGCGGCCGACGACCAGCTGCTCGCCCGGCAGACCATCCACGCCGCCGCCCACGCGCACGGGCTGCGGGCGAGCTTCGCCCCGCTCGTCAGTCCGCAGGCCGCGGGCAACGGCTGGCACGTGCACACCTCGGTGCGGTGCAAGGGCCGCAACCTCCTCGCCGGCCGGGACCGGCCAGGACCCGACGCTGCGGCCTACGTCGCGGGCCTGCTGCGCGACCTGCCCGCGTTGACCGCCGTGACGGCTCCGAGCGTGGTGTCCACCGCCCGGCTGCGACCGGGCTACTTCGCGAGCGCGTTCACGTTCTGGGGCACGGAGAACCGCGAGGCGCCACTGCGGTACGTGCCGGGCACGGAGCTGCTCGGCGACGACCACGCCAACGTCGAGTACAAGCCCTGCGACGCCTCCGCGAACCCGTACCTGGCGCTCGCCGTGCTGTTCACCGCGGGGCTTGCGGGGATCGAGGACGGCCTCGAACCGCCCGCGCCGCTGGCCGGGGACCCCGGCACGTGGAGTTCCGGGGAGCGGCAGGCCGGCGGGGTGAGCAGGCTGCCCGCGTCGCCCGGGGAGCAGGCGACCGCGCTCGCCGCGTGCCCCCGTGTCGCCGGTGTGCTGGGGGCGGAACTGCTCGGCGCGTTCCAGGCCGTGCGCGCGTCCGACGCCGAGTGGGCGGAAGGCAAGCCGTTGCACGAGATCGTCGGCGCTCACCTGTGGCGGTACTGACGCCGTGCCGCTGTCCGACGAGGTGCGCCGGCTGCCCGGCGCGGGAACGGTGCTCGCGCTGGCCGCCGCCGAACGCCCGCAGAAGGACGAGCTGTGCGGCGCCTTCGTGGGTCTGGTCGCGTTGCGTGCGGGCGGAACCGGTGTGACCGACCAGGACGAGGTGGCGCTCGCGGCCGGCACCGTGCTCGCCGAGGGTGCCCCGTCCGGCAGCCTCCCGCCCGGGGAGAAGGGCCGCGCCGACTTCCGGCTCGCCCTGCCCCGGACGCCTGACCCCGCGCGGGCGGGAACGTCCGCGATCGGGGTGGCGCGGGCGATCGAGACGCTCTCCGGGGGCACGCTCGCGGCCGTGCCCGCGCGCGGCGAATGGTCGGCGTCCGTGCTGGCGTGGCTGCTCGGCGGTTTGCGCGAACTGCCGCTCGTCGCCGTCATCGCCAATGTGGACACCGCCGCGTTCGCCGCGCCCGACACCCCGCCGAGGGCGCTGCGCGACTACCTCGACACCGGTCTCGTTCCACTGTGGACGTCGCGCTGGCGGGTCGGCCACTTCGTGTTCGTCGCCGGCGTGCTGCCCGGCGCGGAGGGCACCCTCGTCTCCATAGTGGACACCTATGAGTCGTTGGGCGACAACGGGGTTCACCTGCAGCCGATCGGGCACGTCGCCGCGGCGCTGCGGCGCGAGGGCGGCGCGCCCGGTGGCCTGCTGCTCGTGGTGCCCGCCGCCGCGGCCGAGGCCGTCCGTGCGGTGGTGACCGGGTCGGGGCTGCGTGCCGAGCTGTGGGACAACGGCAGCCCCGCGCCCCTCACCTGAGCGACTTCTCCCGCTCCTCCACGGCCAGCCGCGAGTGCCTGCGCCCGTAGCACAGGTAGATCAGCAGGCCCAGCAGCAGCCACGCGCCGAACCGGATCCACGTCAGTACGTCCAGGTTCAGCATGAGGTAGAAGCACGCGAGCGCGGCCACGACCGGCAGCACGGGGGAGAGCGGCACGCGGAACGGGCGCCGCAGATCGGGCCTGGTGCGGCGCAGCACGGGCACCGCGATCGCCACGATGATCATCGCCGAGAGGGCGCCGATGCTGACCATGTCGGCGAGCTCGCTGATCGGGACGAACGCGGCGAGCAGGGCGATCAGCACCGCACCGCCGATCGTCACGCGGTGCGGGGTTCCCCAGCGCGGGTGCACCCGGCCCAGCGGCTTCGGCAGCAGCCCGTCGCGGCCCATCGCGTAGCCGATCCGGCCGATCGTCACCAGCTCCACCATCATCACCGACGTCAGGCCCGTGATGGCGCCGAGCGAGATGAGCGCGGCCACCCAGTGCTGGCCCACCGAGCCGAACGCGGCGGCCAGCGGTGCGCCCTCGTCGATGTCGGTGAACGGCACCATGCCGGTGAGCACGAGCGACACGCCGAGGTAGAGCAGCGCGCACAGCCCGAGCGCGCCGAGGATGCCGACGCGCAGGTCCTTGCTGGGGTTGCGGGTCTCCTCGCCGAGGTTGGCCAGTGCCTCGAACCCGGTGTAGGCGAAGAACACCACGGCCGCGGCGGTGAGCATCCCGGCGAGGCCGTACACCGACTGCTCCAGTCCGAGCGCGGCCTGCACCACCGGCTGGTGCAGGGTGCTCGTGCCGTCCTCGGCGGGTTGCGCAGGCGGGACGAACGGGGTGAGGTTCGCGGCCTTGACGAAGAAGGCGCCGACACCGATCACCAGCACGCACACGGCGACCTTGACGATCACGAGCGCGTTGGTGACCACGGCTGACTCACGGATGCCGACGACGGCGATCACCGTGAGCACGGCGATGATCACCACCGCGCCGAGGTTCACCACGGCGTCCTCGCCGAACAGCTCCTGCGGCAGGCCGAGCAGGTTCGCCAGGTAACCGGACCAGCCGCGGGACACCACGGCCGCGCCGAGCGCGAACTCCAGCAGCAGGTCCCAGCCGATGATCCACGCGAACACCTCGCCGAGGGTCGCGAACGCGTAGGTGTAGGCACTGCCCGCGGTCGGCACGCTGGAGGCCAGCTCGGCGTAGCAGAGCGCCGCGAGGCCCGCGACCACGGCGCCGATCAGGAACGACAGTGTCACCGACGGGCCCGCGTGGGTCTTCGCCTCGACGCCGGCGAGGGTGAAGATGCCGGTGCCGATGATGATCCCGACTCCGAAGCCGACCAGGTCCCGGCCCTTGAGCCGTCGCTTCAGCTCGCTCTTTTCCTGCCGTTGGAGAACGTCGTCGACGTTCAGCGTCCGGAAAATACCCACCCGCGACACGGTAATTCACGCCGGTGACCGCCGCTCGGCAACGTGATACCGCTCAACCACCCAGCTCGCTGGCCAGCAGCGCGGCCTGGACCCGCGAGTGCAGGTGCAGTTTGGTCAGCACGCGCGACACGTGGGTCTTCACCGTGGTCTCGCCGATGAACAGCTTCGCCGCGATCTCGGCGTTCGACAGCCCCTCGCCGAGACACGCGAGCACCTCGCGCTCCCGGGCGGTGAGGTGCTCCAGGCCCGCGGGCCGAGGCGGTGCGGGCGAGCTCCGGGCGAACGCGCTGATGAGCTTGCGCGTCACCTGCGGGGCCACCACGCCCTCGCCCGCCGCGACCAGCCGCACGGCCTCCACCAGCCGGGGCGCCTCGACCGACTTGAGCAGGAACCCGGCCGCACCGGCCCGCAGGGCGCCGTACACGTACTCGTCGAGGTCGAACGTCGTGAGCACCAGCACCTCGGCCAGGTTCTCGCCGACGAGCCGGCGCGTGGCGGTGATGCCGTCGACGTCGGGCATCCGCACGTCCATGAGCACCACGTCCGGCCTGAGTGCCCGGGCCTGCCGGACCGCCGCGGCGCCGTCGGCGGCCTCACCGACCACTTCGATCCCCTCGGCGCCGGAGAGGATCATCACGATGCCTGCCCTGATCGCGCCGTGATCGTCGGCGACGACGACACGGATACTCATGCCGTGGCCTCCGGCACCGGCAGCGCGGCGTGCACGCGCCAGCCCCGCCCGCCGGGCCCCGCCGCGAACGACCCGCCCACGGCGGCAGCCCGTTCCCGCATGCTCAGCAGCCCGGTCCCGGCCTCGCCCGCACGCGCGGAACCGGTGAGCTCGTTGGTGACCTCCACCGTGAGCACGCCGTCGGCGTGCCGGATCGTGAGCGTCGCGTTCGCGCCGGGCGCGTGCTTGACCGCGTTGGTCAGCGCCTCCTGCGCGATCCGGTACGCGGTGAGGTCCACGGCCGCCGGCAGCGGCGTGGCCGGGTCGAGATCGGTGTGGACGTCGAGCCGCATCCCGCTCGCCCGCGCCGACTCGGTGAGCCGGGAGAGCCCGGCGAGCCTGGCGGGTGCGGTCACCTCCCCGTTGCCGTGGTCCCGCAGCAGCCCGATCATCGTCCGCATCTCCTCCAGCGCGCTCACACTGTTCTCCCGCACCGATGTCAGTACCGTCCTCGCGGCCTGGGGGTCCGTTGTGGACAGAGCGGCCTCCGACTGCAGCGCGATCGCCGACAGGTGGCCGGCGATGACGTCGTGCAGATCCCGTGCCATGCGGGCACGTTCGGCCGCCACGGCGGCGTCGCGGTCCAGCTCGGCGATCCTCGCCAGCTGCGCCGCGTTGGCGCGTTCGGTCTCGGTCAGCTCGCGGTGCCACCGGATGTCGGTACCCCACCACACCGGAATCGCCACGAACGGCGTGTACACCACGATCACGAGCACCGCGATCCGCCAGTCGGGCACGAGCAGCAACGCGATCACCGACGCCGCGAGGGCGCCCACCGCCGTGAGCGTCACCATCGCCCTGCTCAGCCGCCGCGAGCCGTACAGCGTCGCCGCGTACAGCGCGTCCCCGAACGCCAGCAGCATCGGCACCGTGACCCCGAGGGCGGCGTCCACGGCCAGTGGCACGAGCGCCACGCACAGCAGGAGCCCCGGTGCGCGCCTGCGCAGCAACAGCAGCGAGCACAGCACGCCCAGCAGCGCGTACCGTGTCCACATCGGAATGTGCCCACCGCCGAGCAGCGAGTGCAGGCCCGCCGAGTAGAGCACGCCGCCGAGCCCGAAGTAGCCCGCGGCGATCACCGTGTCCTGGCCCCAGCGCGGCAGCCTGCGAAGCGGCTGGAAGTGCGATGGCACGTCACCATCACAGCACACCGCGCCGCAGCCCGGCGTCCTCCCAAGTGATGACGGCGGCCTCGTGCCCTTCGCCGATGCCTCGCCGCGCCCGCCGCCGCAGGCTGGGCCCCATGATCGAGGTTCTCGGAATCCTGCTCGTCGTCCAGGGCGTCGGCGGGCTCGTCAACCGGATCGCCGGCAGCAGCTCGGAGAGCTGGTTCGTGCAGCTGCACACGCTGCCGGACCCGCTGCACGTCCCGGCCAGCATCGCGATGGCCGTGCTCGGCGGGGTGCTCGCGACCATCGGCTCGGCCCGGCGCAAGAAGAACCCCTCGTGAGGGTTCCGGTGCCCGGAACCCTCACGAGGGGTGAGGGGGTCCTGCTGGTGGCGCGTCAGTCCAGGTAGTCGCGCAGCACCTGCGACCGCGACGGGTGCCGCAGCTTCGACATGGTCTTGGACTCGATCTGGCGGATGCGCTCGCGGGTCACGCCGTAGACCTGGCCGATCTCGTCTAAAGTCCTCGGCTGGCCGTCGGTGAGCCCGAACCGCAGCCGCACCACGCCGGCCTCGCGTTCGGACAGGGTCTGCAGCACCGACTGCAGCTGGTCCTGCAGGAGCGTGAACGACACCGCGTCGACCGCCACGACGGCCTCGCTGTCCTCGATGAAGTCACCGAGCTGCGAGTCGCCCTCGTCGCCGATGGTCTGGTCGAGCGAGATCGGCTCGCGGGCGTACTGCTGGATCTCGAGGACCTTCTCCGGGGAGATGTCCATCTCCTTGGCGAGCTCCTCAGGGGTGGGCTCGCGGCCGAGGTCCTGCAGCAGCTCGCGCTGGATCCGGCCCAGCTTGTTGATCACCTCGACCATGTGCACCGGGATACGGATGGTGCGGGCCTGGTCGGCCATCGCGCGGGTGATCGCCTGCCGGATCCACCACGTGGCGTACGTGGAGAACTTGAAACCCTTGGTGTAGTCGAACTTCTCGACCGCGCGGATCAGGCCGAGGTTGCCCTCCTGGATCAGGTCCAGAAACGCCATGCCGCGGCCGGTGTAGCGCTTGGCCAGCGACACCACCAGCCGGAGGTTCGCTTCGAGCAGGTGGCTCTTGGCCCGCTCGCCGTCGCGCACGATCCACTTGAGGTCGCGGCGCATCTGGGTGCTGAGCTTCTCGCCCTCGTCCTCGGCGACCCGCACCCGCTCGGCCGCGTAGAGCCCGGCCTCGATGCGCTTGGCGAGCTCCACCTCCTCCTCGGCGTTGAGCAGCGCGACCTTACCGATCTGCTTGAGGTAGGCGCGGACTGAGTCGGCCGAGGCCGTCAGCTCGGCGTCCTTGCGGGCCTGCCGCAGGGCCTCCGACTCCTCCTCGTCCCAGACGAAGTCGGGGTCGTTCGACGAGCGGGCCTTGGCAGGCGTGCCCGACTCCTCCTCGGCCTCGGACTCCTCGGAGTCCTCCTCCGTCACGGTCGCGTCGACGACGTCGACCTCCACCGCGTCGACGTCGAGGTCCGACAGGTCGACGTCCTCCAGATCGGCGGCGTCGACATCCTCGCTGAACTCGCCGTCCTCGCCCTTGGTCTTCGGCTTGTCCGACTTGGCGCTCTTGCGCGTCCTCGGGGACTTCGCGGGCGCCTTCTTCGCGGCCGACTTCTTCGCCGGGGTCTTCGCACCCGTGGCCGTGCCGTTCGCGGCCGCCGTGCTGTCCTCGGCTGTCGCTTCCTTGGCGGCGCTCGTTGTCTTCGTCGTCCCGCTTCGGGTTGCGGTCTTTGCGGCTGCCACGTACGCCCTTTCACAGCGGTCGATCATGACGAACCGGTACGCATGCGTCCCGGCTGCCTTAGATTCGGGGAACATACCCCGGCCTGCGGTTTTACCTCCCGCAGCCGAGGGCCGTGTTCCATTGTAACGACGATGCGGGCCAGCGTCGCCAGCGATCAACTTTCGCCTGGCGAGCCGGTGTGCCTCCGGGGGCGGCGCGGTCAGTGCTCGATGCCCTCCACGGCGGCCGCCGCCGCGCCCACGATCCCGGCGTTGTTCTGCAACGATGCGACCACGACGCGTGTCCGGATGTCGAGCAGCGGCACCCACTTCTCGGACTTCTTGCTGACGCCGCCGCCCACGATGAACAGGTCGGGCCAGATGAGGTTCTCGAGCACAGTCAGATAACGATCGACGCGCTTGGCCCACTCGGGGTACGACAGGCCCTCGTTGTCCTTCACCGACGCGGCGGCCTTCTTCTCCGCGTCGTGCCCGTCGACCTCCAGGTGGCCGAACTCGGTGTTCGGCACGAGCTTGCCGTCGTGGAACACGGCGCTGCCGATGCCGGTGCCGAACGTCAGCAGCGCGACCACGCCGTGCCGCCCGGCCGGGTCGCCGAAGCGCATCTCGGCCATGCCCGCGGCGTCGGCGTCGTTGAGCATGGCGACGTCGTCGACGTGCCTGCCCAGCCGCTTCGCGAACAGGGCGTCCGCGTCGGTGCCGATCCAGCTCGGGTCGATGTTCGCCGCGGTCTGCGCGACGCCCTTCTTGATGACGGCGGGCAGCGTGATGCCGACTGGGCCGTCCCAGCCGAAGTGGGCCACGATCTCGGCCACGACCTCGGCGACGGCGCCAGGCGTCGCCGGCTGCGGCGTGTCGATCCGCAGCCGGTCGCCGATCAGCTGGCCCTTCTCCAGATCGACAAGGGCGCCCTTGATGCCGCTGCCGCCGATGTCGATGCCGAAACCCCGGGTCGCCGTCATTGGCGTCGTCCCTTCCTATTCGATTCAGAAGCCATTGGCCGAGACTGTAGCCGGGTGTGGTCCCATGGTGGCGTGGGAGCCTTCGAAGCCACCGAACTCGACGCAGCCGAGGCCGCTGCCCTGACCACCGTCGCCGAGCAGGTCGCCGCCGAGGCCGCCGGGCTCGTCCTGCGCGCCCGCGAGTCCATGCTCGCGGGCCGCGCCGTGAGTGTCGACACCAAGACCAGCGCCACCGACGTGGTCACCGCCGTCGACCGCGAGTCGGAGCAGCTCATCCGTACCCGGCTCGCCGAGCTGCGCCCTGGGGAGCCGGTACTGGGCGAGGAGGAGGGTGGCCGGGCGGGCGACGGCGTCACGTGGGTCGTCGACCCGATCGACGGCACCGTCAACTTCCTCTACGGGCTCCCGGAGTTCGCCGTCTCCGTCGCGGCGCAGGTCGGCGGCGTGTCCGTGGCTGGTGCCGTCGTCGAGCCGGTGAGCGGGCGGCGCTGGACCGGCACGCGCGGGGCAGGGTCGTGGCTGGACGGCAGGCCGCTGCGGGTGTCGGAGCCGGAGCGGCTCGATCTGGCGCTGCTCGGCACCGGGTTCGCCTACGTGCCGGAGCGCAGGGCCCGTCAGGCGGAGCTGGTCGCGGGCCTGCTCGGCCACGTGCGCGACATCCGCAGGCCCGGCTCGGCGGCGCTGGACCTGTGCGCGGTGGCGGCAGGCTGGACCGACGCGTACTTCGAGCACGGGCTGCACCGCTGGGACTGGGCGGCGGGCGCCCTGATCGCCGCCGAGGCAGGCGCGGTCGTCTCGCTGCCGGGGGAGGACCCGGAGCTGGGCGTGGACGGCACGCTCGCGGCGGCACCCTCCATCGCCGACGCACTGCGCACCGCCGTCGTCAAATGCGGCGCGGGCGGAGTCTGACCACCCATTGATCGGCCCCCAAGGCCACCTTGGTTGCGTTCAACGCAACCAAGGTGGCCTTGGGGGCCGTTGGCTCAGCAGTGCTCGGGGCGGGTCTGGTCGAGGAGGGCCTGGTCGATGGTCGGGCCCCTGCCGGTCGACTGTTCCGAATCGCCGGTGCCGCGGTTCTGCGCCGACCACGCGTTGAGCCGGTCGAGCACGTCCCGTGCCGCCGTGGTCAGCCGCGCGTCGTTGAACGCGGTGCCGATCGCGAGGTCCACCGTCGCGTCCTGCCGGTTGTCCCGCACCAGCTCGAGGCACGGATCGACCAGCGCGACCGTGCGCGCCGCGCCTTCGCCGTTGGCGCCGTAGCGGATCTGGCCGTGGCAGTTCGCCTCGGCGCTGGCGTAGGCGGGGTCGTTCTCCGGCTCGGCGATCTGCGTGAACCCGAGCCGGCGCATACCCTCCGTGGTCATCGCGGCCTGGCCGCGCGTGCCGCTCGCGTTGAGCACCCGCACCGCCACGCGGTCCGGCGGCGTGGGCTGCGTGGCGTCGAGCGCGTCGTGGGGCTGCGGGGTGTAGGTGACGCCTCCGGTCGGAGTCGGCGACGGCTGACACCGGATCGCCTCTTCGAGGTCGGTGTTCGACGAAATGGCGTTCACCCACACGAACGCCGCCACGAGCCCCAGCACCCCGATCACGATCAGGGCAGGCAGCGGCTTGTACTTCCGGTACGGCTTGACCCGCCCGCTCCGGAAGCCCCCGTTCCCCGACACCACCGCGCCGTCCCTTCCGATCCCCGTCCGCACACGCCTTCGCCAGACACGTCGTTGCTGATCAGCCTAGGCGTTACAGGCTGAGCAGCGGAAAGCCCCATCGGATGGCACCACGCGGGCGCCGTGCGGGCAAGCGAACCATGCCGCCGGCCAGCCGCCCGATACCGCGGTGCACCCCGAATGGGTCACCGTACCGTTCGACCCGGGATTAGCCCTGTTGGGTGACGTATTTCAGGCCTTGGGTGACCTGTTTCGAGTTGGGGTACGCCGTGGGCTACCCTCTCCGGGCTCCGGGCGGGAAGTGAGTGTCTCGGGATAGAGACGACCCTCACTGTCTTTTCGGGCACAAACACGGGCGCTGGAACGTTGACCAGCGGCACGAAGGACTCACGAGCGGCGGGCTCGGGTGTCCGAAGTACTGATATCGAAGCTGATCGCAGGGGTGAAGGACAATGGCGACCGACTACGACGCTCCGCGCCGCAGCGAAGCCGACGAGCTTGCCGAAGACTCGTTGGAGGAGCTCAAGGCGCGGCGCAACGAGACGCAGTCCGGCGTGGTCGACGTGGACGAGGACGCGACCGCCGAGAACTTCGAGCTTCCGGGGGCCGACCTGTCGGGGCTGTCGGGTGAGGACCTGACCGTCAAGGTCGTGCCGAAGCAGGCTGACGAGTTCACCTGTTCGGTGTGCTTCCTGGTGCACCACCGCAGCCGCCTGGCCGAGGAGTCGGGTGGACGGCTGATCTGCCGCGACTGCGCCTGACGGACGACGCAGGCGCCTCGCGCGGGGGTGACGGCACCGGGAGGGGCTGGGGTTCTACGAAAGGGTGGTCGAGCGTGCGCTCGGCCACCCTGTTTCGTACCCGTGAACGCTCAGCCGGCTTCGCCGTGCCCGCGCAGCAGCTCCGCGAGCCGCTCCGGATGCCGCGTGCTGATCAGCCAGTACGGCGTGGGGTCCTCGGGGTCGGTGAGGTGGATCCGCACCATCGTGGGCACCCACCCGCGATGGGCGACGAACGCGGCGGGATCGAGTTCGGGGCCGAGCGCCTTGCGCTTGGCGGCCTTGCCGATCACCTCGACCTCGCCGACGAAACGCAGCGGCAGGTGCGCGTCGCCCACCCACAGCTCCCGCTCGGAGCCGCTGGTGACCGACACGGTGAGCCTGCCCATGCCCAGCAGCAGCACCACCACGACAGGCAGCAGGATCACGTAGGGCAGCCACGCCCGGACACCGGGGTAGCCCATGTGGATCTCGGCGGCCAGCAGCGCCCCGCCGAGCAGCGGCAGGGGCCAGCCCCACCACGACAGGTACAGGCGCTCCGAGTGCGCCAGGGCCGCCTTCGCTCGCGTACGTGTACTACTGCTCACGACGTCAGGGTAGTCTCGCGTGTCGTGTCCAGCGTGCAGGTCCTGCTCTCCCGCCTCGATCCCGGTGTCCCACTCCCCGCCTACGCCAGGCCCGGCGACGCCGGAGCCGACCTGGTGACCACGTCGGACGTGGTCCTGCAGCCGGGGGAGCGGGGCGTCGTGGGCACGGGCATCGCGATCGGGCTCCCGCCCGGCTACGCCGGGTTCGTCCACCCCCGGTCCGGCCTCGCGGCGCGGGTCGGGCTCTCGATCGTCAACACCCCGGGAACCATCGACTCCGGCTACCGGGGCGAGATCAGGGTGTGCCTCGTGAACCACGACCCGAAGGAACCGGTCGAGCTGTCGCGCGGTGACCGGATCGCCCAGCTGGTGGTGCAGCGGGTCGAGCACGCGGAGTTCGTGGAGGTCGCCGAGCTGGAGGGCACGGAACGGGGCGCGGGCGGATACGGTTCGACGGGTGGGCACGCGGCCCTCGGAACGGAGAAGTAGTGGGGATTTTCGGGCGTAAGCGCAAGGCCGGGCGCGCGCGGGACGACGAGTACACCGACGACGCGGCCTACGAAGACCACGACGGCTACGACGGCTACGACGGCTACGCCGACGACACGGACATCGAGGCGGAGGACGACGGTCCCGTCACGGGGCCCTACGACGTCGCCGACGCCCCCGACGACGGGCGCCCGCGCATGGACCTGGGGTCCGTGCGCGTGCCCGTGCCGGACGGCTCGCAGGTGCAGGTCGAGATGGACCAGCAGAGCGGCAACGTCCGCGCGGTGCACATCGTCACCGCCCACGGCCAGGTCACCGTCAGCGCCTACGCGGCGCCCCGCTCGGGCGGGCTGTGGACGGACGTGAGCGCCGAGCTGGCCGAGCAGCTGCGGGCCGATGGTGCGAAGGTGACCTCCGGCCGGGGCGAGTGGGGGACCGAGCTGTCGGCGATCGTCGGCGAGGTGGCGCTGCGGTTCGTCGGCGTGGACGGCCCGCGCTGGATGCTGCGTGGCGTGATCGCGGGCCCGCAGTCGCAGGCCGCGCAGGCGCCGATGGTGCTGCGGGACATCGTGCGGGAGTCGATCGTGGTGCGCGGCGACTCGCCGATGCCGGTGCGCACGCCGCTGCCGATCACGCTGCCCGAGTCCATCGCGGCGCACATCGCCGAGCGGCAGGCCCAGCAGGGCTGAGTCCCACCGTCAGGGCCGGGACGGCCCCGCGGTGAGCGCCCGCAGCCACGCGAGCACCGCGGCCCGGCCGAGCGCCTCGCGGTCGGCGCCGAACGCCGCGAGGCTCGTCTCGCACACGCTGGCCCTGGGCAGCGCGGCCGCCCAGGCGTGCGCCACCGACACGGGGTGCACCGGATCGTCCACGCACGCCGCGATGCCGACGGGGACGTCGAGCGCGCGCAGCCGGTGCAGCTCGGGGGCGCGGTGGGCGGCGGCGGAGCGCAGACTGCCCGCAAGCCCGTCGCCGTGCCTGCGCCACGCCCGGTCGAGCTCCCCGGCGAGCCACGGCGCGACGCCCTGGGTGGACGTGGCCAATGCCGCCTCGAGGCCCTCGCGCTCCACCAACTCGGCCGAGGCCCTCGCCGCGAGGGCGGCGGGCGCCTCTCCGGGGTCGCCGTTCCACGCTGGCAGGGCCACCAGTACCCCCGCACACCGATCCGGGTTGCGCAGCGCCCACTCGGCCGCCAGGTGGGCGCCGAGCGAGATCCCGCCCGCCAGCACGGGTCCCTCCACCGACTCGGCCCACTCGTCGAGCAGACCGAGGCAGCCGGTCACCACCGCGTCGCCGGGTGGCGGGGGCGGGGCCACGAACCCGACACCCAGCGCCCCCAGCGGACCCTCGAAAACGGAACGGACAAAAACCTCGTCCGACCCTGTTCCGGGCAGGACGACGGCGGTTGATCTCGGCATAACGGAGGTCACGTTGCGATACTGGCGGAAGTCGGCTTCCCTTGCTGCGACAGAGCTACGCTGAATACGCACGGGCCAATCAAGTCGGGGGCCCCGGAGCACAGGAGCAGGCGCCTATGTCCGCCAAAGAGGGCGGCTACTTCAGCCGGTTGGTTCGCAAACTGACCAGTGACATCGAGCAGCTGGACGCCGACGACCTTTCCGAGAAGTCAGAGGCCGGTGGCGCACAGCGCGCGTGTGACTGCCGGTCGGGCGAGGAAGTGACCGTGCTGGGCCGGTTACGGAGTGTTGATTTGTGTCCGGCCAGCGAAGCCGCCACTCTGGAGGCGGAGTTGTTCGACGGTACGGACGAGGTCACGCTGGTGTGGCTCGGCCGGCGCCGGATCCCCGGGATCGAGCCGGGGCGCACCATCAAGGTCCGCGGCCGGATGGCCGAACGCAACGGTCAGAAGGTGCTGTACAACCCGTACTACGAACTGTTGCAGACCACCTGAGTGAGAGTTTTCGCGCGTGACTGAGCCCGATCAGCCCGAACGGACCACCGAGGCGAAGGACGCCGCCAAGCAGGGCGCGGAGCCCGAGCGCGAGCCGACGCTGCTTGAGCAGATGGGCGGTGTCTCGGGGCTGATCTACTCGTCGGTCCCGGTGATCGTGTTCGTCCTCGCGAACAGCCTCTTCGGCCTGTCCGTCGCGATCTGGAGCTCACTGGGCAGCGCCGTGCTGATCACGGTACTGCGGGTCGTGCGCAAGGAGCCGTTGCAGCCGGCGATCTCCGGGTTCTTCGGCGTCGCCATCGCCGCGTTCATCGCCTACCGCACGGGCTCGGCCAAGGGCTTCTTCCTGTTCGGCATCTGGGCGAGCCTGGTGTACTGCGCTGCGCTCGTGCTGTCCGTGGCGGTGCGCTGGCCGCTCGCCGGTGTCGTGTGGAGCTACCTCAACGGCAGCGGCATGGCCTGGCGCAAGGACAAGCCCTCCCGCCTCGGTTACGACGTCGCCACGCTCGCGCTCGCCGCGGTGTTCGCGGCCCGGTTCGTGGTGCAGCGCTGGCTGTACGAGGAGGACTACACGGGCTGGCTGGCCTTCGCCAAGATCGCGATGGGCTATCCGCTGTACGGCCTCGCGCTGCTCGTCGTGGTGTGGGCCGTGCGCCGCTCCGACAAGCGGCTCAAGGAGCTGGAGACCGAGGAAGAGCTCACGGACGCCGAGATCGAGGCGCGGCTGCGCGTCAAGTACGGGGAGAGCCCCGCACCCGGCACGCAGTAGCGGCTCAGTACCCGAGCGCCTTGCGCACGTCGGGCTCCACGTCGGCGGCGGCGACGAGCAGCAGCTCGTCACCCGGCTCCAGCGGATCGTCCGGCTGCGGCACGATCACCCGGTCCCCGCGCAGGATCGTCACCAGCGCGGCGTCGCGGGGCAGCGCCAGGTCGCGCACCGGCGTGCCCGCCAGCGGCGTCTCCGACGGCAGCGTGAGCTCCACGAGGTTGGCCTGGCTCTGCCGGAACGTCATGAGCCGCACCAGGTCTCCCACGCTCACGGCCTCCTCGACCATCGCGGCGAGCATCCTCGGCGTCGACACGGCGACGTCCACGCCCCAGCTGTCGTTGAACAGCCACTCGTTGGCCGGGTTGTTGACCCTGGCGACCACGCGGCGCACCGCGAACTCCGTCTTGGCCAGCAGCGACACCACGAGGTTCACCTTGTCGTCGCCGGTCGCGGCGATCACCACGTCGCACAGCTGGATGCCGGACTCCTCGAGCGTCGACACCTCGCACGCGTCACCGAGCACCCAGTCGGCCTGCTCGACCGTGCCCGGCGTGAACTGGCCGGACTGCCGCTCGATGAGCATCACCTGGTGCCCGGCCTCGATCAGCTCCGACGCGATGGACCGGCCCACGGCGCCGGCACCCGCGATCGCGACGCGCATCAGTGTCCTCCGCTGGAAGTCGGTGGCGTGAGTCGGCGGATCCAGGTTTCCGCCGGCAAGACGCCGGTTCGTCCTCGTACTGGACCGTACTCGGGCGGACCGGCGACGCCCCGGGCGGGAAGCGGGGCCGGTGTATCGCGTGGCGAACTACCGTCGGGACACACGGTCTAGCTCTCTTCCTCGGGGCCGCGGGCGGCCACGCTCGTCACGTCCCCGACGGTGCCCGAGTGCGCGGCGACGTACACCGCGTCGTCGGCCTGCAGCACCGTCTTCGCGTCGGGCAGCACGCCGTTGCCGAACCGCATCACGAACGCCACGCGCGCGCCGGTGGCGTCCTCCAGCTCCCGGACGCTGTGCCCGATCCAGTTCTCGTGCAGGGGCAGCTGCAGCAGCGCCACGGTGCCCGTCGGGTCACGCCACGACGCGGCCACGCCCTCCGGCAGCAGGGTGCGCAGGAAGCGGTCGGTGGTCCACGGCACCGTGGCCACGGTGGGGATCCCGAGCCGCTCGTAGACAGCGGCGCGCTTCGGGTCGTAGATGCGCGCGACGACGTGCTCGACGCCGAAGGTCTCGCGGGCCACTCGCGCGGAGATGATGTTGGAATTGTCGCCGCTCGACACGGCCGCGAACGCGCCGGCGTGCTCGATGCCGGCCTCGATCAGCACCTGCCGGTCGAAGCCCATGCCGACCACCTGCTGGCCGTGGAAGTCGCTGCCGAGGCGTCTGAACGCCTCCCGGTCGCGGTCGATGACGGCCACGTCGTTGTCGAGCCGCTCCAGCGCGGCCGCCAGGGACGCGCCGACCCGGCCGCATCCCATGATCACCACGTGCACGTCCGGTGCCTCCTCCAGTGCGTCGGCGACTGCGCAGAACCTACCCCCGGAACCCTCCGCCCACGCGGCGAGGCCGGGAATCCACACTCTCAGCTTTCACGATGTTCGGAAGGTTGGGAAGGTTACGATGGCTGGTGAAGCGAAGAGCGGAGGAGCATGGCGGACGTACGGGACCCGGCCGAACGGATGGCCCTGACCCTGACCCGGCACGGCATGCACCGCATGACCGCGAGGGTGCTGTGCGTGCTGTTGTTCGCCGACCAGGAGACGATCACCGCGGGTGAGATCGCCGAGTGGCTGGACGTCAGTGCGGGCTCGGTCTCGGGCGCGCTCAAGATGCTCGAGGCGATGGGCATGGTGGAACGGGCTCCCGTGCCCGGCAGCCGCCGCGAGCACTACCGGTTCCCGGACGACGCCTGGCCCACACTGATGTCCAGCCAGAACAAGGTGGTGGAGGAGATGCAGGTCGCCGCGGACGCGGGGATCGCGGTCGTGGGCGAGGACAGCCCCGCGGGGCGCAGGCTCACCGAGATGCGGGACTTCTACGCCCACCTCCTGCGGGCACTGCCCGAGCTGATCGAGGACTGGCGCCGCGGCCGGGTCCGGTCCTGATCCAGGTCCTCCTGCCACCGACGATTACGCTCCTGCCGTGTCCAAGTTCGCCACCGCGACGAAACGACTCGTCCTCGGTCGCCCCTTCCGCAGTGATCGCCTGGCGCACACGCTGCTGCCCAAGCGGATCGCGCTGCCGGTGTTCGCGTCCGACCCGATGTCGAGCGTGGCGTACGCGCCCGAGGAGATCCTCCTCGTGCTGTCGGTCGCCGGCGCGTCGGCGTACGTCTACAGCCCCTGGATCGGGCTGCTCGTCGCGCTCGTGATGGTGACGGTCGTCGCCTCGTACCGGCAGAACGTGCGCGCCTACGGTTCCGGCGGCGGCGACTACGAGGTCGCGACGGTCAACCACGGCCCGCGCTGGGGGCTCGTGGTCGGCAGCGCCCTGCTCGTCGACTACATCCTCACCGTCGCGGTGTCCATCGCCTCGGCCGCGGCCAACATCGGCTCCGCCGTGCCGTTCGTCGCCACGCACAAGGTGGAGTTCGCCGTGGTGGCGATCCTGGTGCTGATGGCGATCAACCTGCGCGGTGTCCGCGAGTCCGGCACGGCGTTCGCGATCCCGACCTACGCGTTCGTGTTCGGCATCCTCGGCATGATCGCCTGGGGCGCGTTCCGGACGTTCGTGTTGGGTGAGGAGATGCGGGCGGAGAGCGCGGGCTTCGAACTCGTCGCCGAGGAGCACCACCTGGTCGGGCTCGGGTTCGCGTTCCTCATCCTGCGCGCGTTCTCCTCGGGCAGCGCGGCGCTCACCGGCGTCGAGGCGATCGCCAACGGCGTGCCCGCGTTCCGCAAGCCGAAGGGCCGCAACGCCGCGACGACGCTGCTGATGATGGGCACGCTCGCGGTGACCATGTTCCTCGGACTGCTGTTCCTCGCCGACGCGACCGGCGCGATCATGGCCGAGGACCCCGAGCGCCAGCTCGTCGGCGCGCCCGAGGGCTACGAGCAGAAGACGCTCGTGGCGCAGCTCGCGGGCGCCGTTTTCGCCGGGTTCCCGCTCGGCACGTGGTACGTCATCTTCTTCACCGGGCTGATCCTCGTGCTCGCGGCCAACACGGCGTTCAACGGCTTCCCCGTGCTGGGCTCGATCCTCGCGCAGGACCGGTTCCTGCCGCGCCAGCTGCACACGCGGGGCGACCGGCTGGCGTTCAGCAACGGCATCCTCTTCCTCGCGGGGCTCGCGATCGTGCTCGTGGTGGCTTTCGACGCCGAGGTCACCAAGTTGATCCAGCTCTACATCGTCGGCGTCTTCGTGTCCTTCGTCCTCAGCCAGAGCGGCATGATCCGGCACTGGAACCGCAAGCTGCGCGACGAGACCGATCCGGCGGAACGACGGCGGATGCGCAGGGCACAGTCGATCAACGGCTTCGGCCTGTTCATGACCGCGTCGGTGCTCGTGGTGATCCTCGTGACCAAGTTCCTGGCTGGCGCGTGGATCTCGATCGTCGCGATGGCCGCCATCTACTTCATCATGGGCGCGATCCGCAAGCACTACGACCGGGTGTCCGAGGAACTCAGGGAGATCGAGGACGAGCCGGTGACGCTCCCGGCCCGCAACCACGCGATCGTGCTGGTGTCGCAGCTGCACCGGCCCACGCTGCGCGCGCTCGCCTACGCGAAGGCCACGCGGCCCGACGTGCTCGAGGCCGTCACCGTGAACGTCGACGACGCCGACACCCGCAAGCTCGTCGACGAGTGGCAGCGGCGTGGCTTCTCGATCCCGCTCAAGGTCGTCGAGTCGCCCTACCGGGAGATCACCAGGCCGGTGCTCGACTACGTCAAGCGGATCCGGGGCGACCATCCCCGCAACGTCGTCACGGTGTTCATCCCCGAGTACGTGGTCGGCCGGTGGTGGGAGCAGGTGCTGCACAACCAGAGCGCCCTGCGGCTCAAGGGCAGGCTGCTGTTCCAGTCCAGGGTGATGGTGACGAGCGTGCCGTGGCAGCTGGAGTCGTCGAAGCGGGCGTCGAAACGGGCCGACCGGGCCCGTCCGGTCGCCGGTGACGTCCGGCGCGGCTTCTACGGCCCCGAGCGCACGAGCAACGGGGTGGCCGCGGACCGGCGGCCCGCGAGCAAGGGGCAGGACTCGCCGCGGTGACCGAGAACTGGACGGGCCGCACACTGGAGGTCGAGGTCGGCGCCGTCGCGCACGGCGGGCACTGCGTCGCGCGCGCGGAGGGCCGCGTGGTGTTCGTGCGGCACGCGCTGCCCGGTGAGCTCGTGGTCGCCGAGATCACGGAGGACAAGGGCAAGTCCTTCTGCCGTGCCGATGCCGTGCGCATCCTGCGTCCCTCGCCGGACCGCGTCGAGCCGCCCTGCCCGGTCGCCGGGCCGGGCCTGTGCGGGGGCTGCGACTGGCAGCACGCGAGCGGGGACGCGCAGCGCAGGCTCAAGGCGGGCGTGGTGGCCGAGCAGCTGCGCAGGCTCGCGGGCGTGGAGTGGCCCGTGGAGGTGGAGGCCCTGCCCGGTTCCCTGCTGCGCTGGCGCACCCGCGTGCGTTTCGTCGCGGGCCGCGACGGCAGGCCGGGACTGCGCGCGCACCGCAGCCACCGGGTGATCCCGCTCGAGGACTGCCCGATCACGCTGGAGAAGGCGGCCTCGGCCGGGCTCTCCCGGCGCAAGCGGCCGGGCACGGAGGTCGAGACCACCGAGGACGCCCGTGGCCGCGTGCACGTCGCCGAGGTGCCCCCGGGCGGCAAACCCCGGCAGCTCACGGGAGGCACCGCCGTGGAGCGCGCCGCCGACCGCGACTGGCGGCTCGCCGCGCACGGTTTCTGGCAGGTGCATCCGGAGGCCGCCGACACCTTCGCCCGCGTGGTGGGGGAGTGGGCGCGGGCCTCGCGCGGCGCCACGGTGTGGGACCTCTACGCCGGTGCCGGGCTGTTCGCGTCGGTGCTCGCCGGTCAGGTCGGCCAGGAGGGGCGCGTGCTGGCGATGGAGTCCGGGCGGCGCGCCGTGGCCGATGGCAGGGCGAACCTCGCGGACCTGCCGCAGGTGCGCTGGGAGTGCGCCCGCGTCGAGCACGCGCTGCGGGACGTGTCCGGACGGCCCGAGGTGGTGGTGCTCGACCCGCCGCGCAAGGGTGCGGGCCGCGACGTCGTGGAGTCCATTGTGGAGGCGGAGCCGGAGCGGATCGTCTACGTGGCCTGCGATCCGGCCGCGCTCGCTCGGGACGTCGCGACGTTCTCCGGGCACGGCTACCGGCTGCGCGAGCTGCGCGCGTTCGACGCCTTCCCTATGACCCACCACGTGGAGTGCGTGGCGCTGCTGACGCGGGAGCGAGGCTAGAACCGCAGCAGCACCTTGCCCGACGACGCCGCGTCGCGGGCGGTCGCGAAGGCCGTTTCCGCCTCGCCGAGCGGGAACTCGTGGCTGATCACGGGCTCGGCCACCAGCGAGCCGTCGGCGAGTGCGGCGACCACGCCGGACAGCTCGGCGTGGAAACGGAACGAGCCGGTGACCGTCAGCTCGCGGGTCACCACGAGCCCGGAGGGGAACGGCTGCTCGGGCTTCGGTGGCAGGCCGAGCTGCACGAGGTGCCCGCCGCGGCGCAGCGAGCGCACCGCCGTGGCCAAGCCCGCCGCCGCGCCCGAGGAGTCGATCGCGATGTCGGCGCCGAGGTCCTCCGGCGCTCCGCCGGTGAACGTCGCGGTGGCGCCCAGTTCCCTGGCCAGCCGCAGCGGGCGCTCGTGCAGGTCGGTCACCACGATCTCGCCCGCACCAGCGCGGCGCAGCACCGACACCACGAGCGCCCCGATCGGTCCCGCGCCCACCACGAGCACGCGCCTGCCCGCGACCTCGCCCGCCCGCGACACGGCGTGCCAGGCGACCGAGGCCGGTTCGGCGAGCGCGGCCGTGCGGACGGCGAGCCCCTCGGGCAGCGGCACGAGCCGGGCCGCGTCCACCACGTGCCGCTCGGCGAACGCCCCGTCGGTGTGCGGGAACCGGGCCGCGGAGCCGAGATACGTGGTGTGCGGGCACAGGTTCTGCCGCCCCTCGGCGCAGAACGCGCACGTGCCGCACGGCGTCGCCGGGTGGATCGTCACGGGCGTGCCCTCGGCGGGCCCGGAGCCGTCGGCGGCCGCGACGGCCACGTGGCCGGACACCTCGTGCCCGAGCACCATCGGCCCGCGCAGCACGGACTCGCCCACGGCACCGTGCGCGTGGTAGTGCAGGTCCGAGCCGCACACGCCGCCGTAACCGACGGCCACCACGGCCTCGTGCGGCGCGGGCTCGCGCAGCGTGCGGGTCTCCACCCGCAGGTCGCCCGCCGCGTGTGCCACCAGTGCCCGGTACTCCACGATTTCCTCCCGGAGGATCAGACGACGGCGGTCATGCCACCGTCGACGAACAGCACCTGCCCGTTGACGAACGCCGAGGCGTCCGAGGCGAGGAACACGGCGGGACCGACCAGGTCGGCCACCGCGCCCCACCGGCCGGCCGGGGTGCGCCCGGTGACCCACGCGCTGAACTCCGGATCGGCGACGAGCGCCGAGGTCAGCTCCGTGTCGAAGTAGCCGGGGGCGATGCCGTTGACCTGCAGGCCGTGGCCCGCCCATTCGGCGGTCATGGCCCGCGTGAGGTTGCGCAGCCCGCCCTTCGCCGCGGTGTACGGGGCGATCGAGGGGCGGGCGAGGTCCGTTTGCACCGAGCAGATGTTGATGATCTTGCCGCGGCCTCGGTCGATCATGCCTCGCGCGACGGCCCTGCCGACCACGAACGCGCTCGTGAGGTCGGTGCGCAGCACGGCCTCCCAGTCGGCGAGCGCCAGGTCGAGCATCGGCTGCCGGTGCTGGAAACCCGCGTTGTTGACGAGGATGTCGATGCCGCCGTGCCGGGTGGTGAGCTCCTCGACGGCGCCGGTCACCTGCTCCTCGTCGGTGACGTCGAACGCGACCGCGTCCGCGCCCAGCGTCGCGCGCGCGGACTCCAGCCGCTGCGGGTCCCGGCCGTTGAGCACGACCGTGGCCCCGGCGGCGGCGAGCCCCGCCGCGATCGCGTGGCCGATGCCCCGGCTGCTGCCGGTGACCAGCGCGACCCGCCCGGTGAGGTCGAACAGCTTGTGCGACAAGGGTTTCTCCCGTTATGCGAGGACGAACAGCACCGACGACAGCGCGAAGCCCATGAGACCGATCGTGGTCTGCATGACCGTCCACGTCTTGAGCGTCGTCTTCACGTCCATGCCGAAGAACCGGCCGACGAGCCAGAACCCGGAGTCGTTGACGTGGCCCGCGGTCACCGAGCCCGCCGCCAGCGCGAGCACCAGCGCGGTCAGCTCGACGCCGTTGAACGACCCGCCGAGCACGAGCGGCTGCACGAGGCCCGCCGCGGTGGTGAGCGCGACCGTCGCGGAGCCCTGCGCGATGCGCAGCACGGTGGCGATCAGGTACGCGGCGACGATCACGGGCAGGCCCAGGTCGGACATCGCGTCGGACAGCGCGTCCCCGATCCCGCTGGCGCGCAGCACGCCACCGAACATGCCGCCCGCGCCGGTGATGAGGATGATCGAGCACACCGGGCCGAGCGCCGAGTCGACGAGCTTCTCCAGCGTCTCCTTGCCTCGGCCGCGGCGCGTGCCGAGCACGTACATCGCGACGAACACCGTGATCAGCAGCGCGATCGGGGTCGAGCCGATGGCCCTGGCGACCTGGAACCAGCCCGCGTCCTCGTCGAGCCAGCCCGCCGAGCCCGCGGTGTTCAGCCCGGTGTCGGCGAAGATCAGCACGAGCGGCAGGAGCAGCAGCCCCACGACGGTGCCCGGCTTCGGCGGGTTCTCGTCGCGCTCGTCGTCGTCCCCCTGCTCGCCGCCTGCGAGGATGCCCGGCACCGGAAGGACGATGTTCTTGCCCGCCCACAGCCCGAAGAGGTAGCTGGTGACGAACCAGGTGGGGATGGCGATGAGAAGGCCGAACAGGATGACGAGGCCGACGTCGGCGCCGAGCAGGCCGCTGGCGGCGACCGGGCCGGGGTGCGGCGGGACGTAGATGTGCATCACCGAGAACGCGCCCGCCGCGGGCAGGCCGTAGCGCAGCACGCCGCCGCCGAGGCGCCTGGCGACCGAGAAGACGATCGGCAGCATCACGACGAGCCCGGCGTCGAAGAAGATCGGGAAGCCGAAGATGAGCGACGCGATGCCGAGCGCGAGTGGGGCCCGCTGTTCGCCGAAGCGGCGGATCAGTGAGTCGGTGAGTGCCTGTGCGCCGCCGCTCACTTCGACGAGCCTGCCGAGGATCGCACCGAGACCCACCAGCAGGGCGACACTCGCGAGCGTCGAGCCGAACCCGTCGGTGAGGGTGTCGATCACCGAGCCGGCCGGGATGCCGGTGGCGAACGCCGTGGCGGCGCTGACGGTGACCAGAGCCAGGAAGGCGTGGATCTTCAGCTTGATGATGAGGAAGAGCAGCACGGCGATCGCGCCCGCGGCGATCCCCAGCAGGGGACCCGCGCCGAGTGTCTGGGTCCACTCGTCGGTGTTCATACGTCAGCTCCGTTGCTATCCGGTGTCGCGGTGGGGCGGGTCACGGGTGCAGGCCGAGCCGTGTCAGCGCGGTGACGGTGACCTGCTCGGGACCCTGGGTGACGTCGACGGTCACGCCGTCCTCGTCGGGGGAGAGCGGCTCGAGATCGGCGAACTGCGAGCCGAGGAGCGAGGGCGGCATGAAGTGGCCGGAGCGCTCGGCCAGCCGGGCACCCACGGTCTCGGTGGTGCCGCAGAGGTGGACGAACCGCACGCGTGCCGTGGCCCCGCGCAGGATGTCGCGGTAGGCGCGCTTGAGCGCGGAGCACGTCACGACGGCGTTCTCGCCCGCCGCGGCGCGCTCGCTGATCCAGTCCCGGATGGCCCGCAGCCACGGTGCCCGGTCGGCGTCGCTGAGCGGCGTGCCCGCCGTCATCTTCTCGATGTTGGCCGGGGGGTGGAACTCGTCCGCCTCGGCCATGCGCCAGCCGAGCCGGGTGGCGATGAGCTCGGCGACGGTGGTCTTGCCCGCACCGGACACCCCCATCACCACCAGGCACGTGGACGCCATGACCGCTCCTCGTCGAAAGGTACTATCTTTGGGGCGGAAAGATAACACCATTGGTGGAGCCGGGAAAGAGGGCCCTCCCGGATAGGCTTTGCGCGTGGGAGTCGGGGACGAACCGGGTGCCGAGTCGAGGCACAGTCCGGTGCTGGACAAGATCGGACGCGAGATCACCTGCGGTGAGCTGCCCGCCGGTCACGTCCTCACGCTCGACCGCATCCAGGAGCGGTTCGGCGTCTCGCGCACGGTCGCCCGCGAGACGATGCGGATCCTGGAGTCGATGGGGCTGGTCACGTCGCGGCGCCGCGTGGGCATCACCGTGCAGCCGCGCGACTCGTGGAACGTCTTCGATCCCAGGGTGATCTGGTGGCGCCTGTCCGGGTCGGGGCGGGACGCCCAGCTGCGGTCGCTCACCGAACTGCGGATCGCGATCGAACCGCTCGCGGCGTCCGCGGCGGCGCGCAGCGCGTCGGCGGCGGAGCGCGAGCGGGTGCTGGCCGTCGCGGGGCAGATGCGCGGGCTCGGCGAGGCGGGCAAACTCGACGAGTTCCTCGAGCTCGACATCGCCTTCCACCGGCTGCTGCTGGAGGCGAGCGGCAACGAGATGTTCGGCGCGCTAGCCGACGTGGTCGCCGTGGTGCTGCGTGGCCGGACCCAGCTCGGCCTCATGCCGCACCAGCCCGTTCCCGAGGCGCTGGCCCTGCACGAGGAGGTGGCCCGCGCCGTCGCGAGCGGGCGCGCCGCCGACGCCGAGGACGGCATGCGCGAGCTGCTCGCCGAGGTCCGCGACGCGATGCTCCCCCTCTGGCAACGCTGACCCACTGCGCGAGTCGTGCGTTCCCGACCGCGAGTCGTGCGTTCGGGACCGCGAGTCGTGCGTTCGGGACCGCGAGTCGTGCGTTCGGGACCGCGAGTCGTGCGTTCAGGCCGTGCGCGCGGCGATGCCGGGGTAGGACAGGACGAGCCCCGACTCGTCGTAGACCAGGGTGCAGGTGAACTCGAAGGCGCGAGCGGAGTAGTCGTACCGCTGCCGCCTGCCGTTGTCGACGAGGTGCTCGTAATCCTGCTCCAGCCGTTCGACGGTGAGGTCCTCCGCGCGCACGTACGCCGCCGGTGCCGACGCCCGCCGTCCCGGCGGCAGCGCGAGGCGGTGCACCGGCAGCGTGTTGGTCATCGCCGAGGACTCCAGGTCGACGTCGAGGCAGCCGTCCAGGTCACCCGCCTCGGCGCCGTCGACCCACCAGTGCCCCTCGCCGTCGGCCTCGAGCACCGTCGTGCGCGTGCCCGTGGCCCACCGCGCGGTGACGACAGCCCGGCGCGTCGTCCAGGTGCGGTCCACCGCGATGTCGTAGCCGACGATCCAGGGCACGTCGTGCTCGACGGCCGTGGTGCAGCCGCGCAGGTGGTACCCCTCGGCGCCGGGCTCGAAGTAGGCGACCTCGAACCCGGATCGCGCACCCTCGTGGGACCAGGCGGCGCTCGCGGGCGGCGCGGCGAAGGACATACCGCAACGGTAGCCGCGAACGCACGACTCGCGGTCCCGAACGCACGACTCGCCGTCCGGAAGGGGGAACTCGCGAACGGGAGCGCACGACTCGCGAACGGGAGCGCACGACTCGCGGAGGCGTGGCTCAGCGGCGGGCGTCCTCGGCGACCATGTCCGCGCACTTCTCGCCGATCGCCATCGTGGTGATGCACGGGTTCACCGCCACGAGGAACGGCATCGCGGAGCCGTCGGCCACGCGCAGGCCGTCGACGCCGCGGACGCGCAGCCGCTCGTCGAGCGGCGCGAGCGGGTCGCTCGCGGGACCCATCTTCACCGTGCACGAGGGGTGGTAGACGGTGTTGTGGGTCTTGCGCAGGTAGTCGGCGATCTCGTCGTCGCTCGTCGTGTCGATACCCGGTGCGAGCTCAGGACCGGCCCACTCCGCCATCGCCGGCTGCGACACGATCTCGCGCGCCAGCCGGATGCCGTACGTCATCACCCGCAGGTCGTGCGGGTCGGTGAAGTACCGGGGGTCGACCTTCGGCTTGTCGCGGAAGTCCCTCGTGCGCAGGCGGACCGTGCCGGTGGAGCGCGAGCGCGTGACGTTCGGCGTCAGGCAGAAGCCGTTCTCCGTCGTCGGGTAACCGTGCCGCAGCGTGTTCAGGTCGAACGGCACCGCGCCGTAGTGGAACATCAGGTCCGGCCGGTCCAGCCCCGGCTCCGTGGTGGTGAAGATGCCGATCTCCCACCACTGCGTGGAATCGGTGACCATCGGCCTGCGCGCCTCCCACTGGATCACGCCCTCGGGGTGGTCCTGCAGGTTCTCGCCGACGCCGGGGGCGTCCACGAGCACGTCGATGCCGAGGCCGGTGAGATGCTCCGCGGGACCGATGCCCGAGAGCATCAGCAGCTTGGGCGTGTCGATCGCGCCCGTGCTCACGATCACCTCGCGCCGCGCCACGACGGTCTCGCTGTGCAGCAGGTCCTCGGTGAGCACCTCCACGCCGGTGCAGCGCAGCCCGTCGAACGTGAGCCGCTTGGCCCGCACCCCGGTACGAACCTCCAGATTGGACCGTTTACCGAGAATGGGGTGCAGGTACGACACCGACGCCGACGAGCGCGTGCCGTCCTCGCGCGCGTTGATCTGGAACCAGTTCGCGCCGTGGGTGACAGTGGTGCCCGAGTTGAACTCCGTGCGCGGGATCCCCGCCTGCGCGCACGCCTCCAGCAGCGCGACGCCCGCGGGGTCCGTCGGCGGCACCGAGCGGATCGTCACCGGGCCGGACCGGCCGTGGTGCTCTCCGGGCCCGTCGTTGGTCTCGAGCCGCTGGTACAGCGGGAAGACGTCGGCCGCCGACCAGCCCGGAAGGCCGAGCGAGGCCCACTCGTCGAGATCCTCCGCCGGTGCCCAGAACGCGATGCACGAGTTGTGCGACGAGCAGCCGCCCAGCACCTTCGCCCTCGCGTGCCGCAGGAACGAGTTGCCGGACTCCTGCGGCTCCACGAGATAGTCCCAGTCGTAGCCGGACTCCAGCAGCGCCATCCAACGGTTCAGCTGCAACACCGCCGGGTCGTCCACATCGGACGGTCCGGCTTCGATCAGGCACACGTGTCTCCGGGGTCGCTGTGGTCCGCATCGAGTGCCCGGCCGGGCAGTATGCCGCTGCCGCGGCGACGATGCCGATGAACAGCACCGCGCCCCACTGCAGGTACCAGTGGTACGGCGGTTCCGCGTTGTAGACGTCGCGGCGCGGCCAGGCCAGGTTCACGACCATGCCGGCGCCCCACAGGACGCCGAGGACGTTGACAGGCAGGCCCCAGCGGCCGAGCGAGAAGTAGCCCTGGCCCACATCGGGTGGCGGCCACTGCCCGCGCAGCCGCTTGCCGAGCATCGGCACCGTCACCAGCAGGTACGCCAGGTAGATCATGACGATGCCGATGCTGGTGATCACGGTGAAGATCTGCGGCTGGCCGACGTTGACCACCAGGATCACCACCGCGAGCACGCCGGTGACGAGCGCGGGCACCACCGGGGTCTTGTGCTTCGGGTCCACTGTGGCCAGAACGCGGCCCGCGGGAAGGTTGTTGTCCCTCGCCATCGCGAACATCATCCGGATCGCCGCCGACTGCACGGCCAGGTTGCACACCGTGATCGCGATGACCACCGACCACAGCAGCGCCGTGCCGAGCCCGCCGCCGAGGGTGTCGAGCACGATGAACTGCAGCCCGCCCTCGGCGATGCGCGGGTCGGCGATGTCGCCCACCGCCATGAGCGCGAACAGCAGGATCAGCCCGCCGATCACGAACGACGCGACGAGCGCGCGCAGGATCGCGCGGGGCGCGTTGCGCCGGGGGGTCGTGCGACTCCTCGCCGAGCGAGCTGGCCGTGTCGAAGCCGTACATCACGTAGGTGGAGGCGAGCGCGGCGACGAGGAACGCGCCGAGGTAGCCGCCCGCGTAGCCCTCGCCCGTGCCCTGGGTGTCGAGCACCACGTCCGGTCCGCGCGTGATGTTCGCCGCCAGCAGGACGATCAGCAGCACCGCGGCGACCAGCTCGATGAACACGCCCGCGCTGTTGATACGCGCCATGAGCTTGACGCCGTAGGCGTTGACGGCGGTGGTGAACACGATGAGCGCCGTGCCGAGGATCACCGCGTTGAGCGCGTCGTCGTCGGCGAACTGGAAGAACGACGAGATCTGCGGCAGCGTGATCTGATAGGCCAGCGCCACCGCCGCGATCGTCACGATCGACGCGGTGAGCATCATCCAGCCCGCCAGCCACGCCACGTGCCTGCTGCCGAGCCGTTTGGACCAGTTGTAGATCGAGCCGGCGACGGGGTAGTACGCGGCCAGCTCGGCGAAGGAGAGCGCCACCATGAGCTGGCCCGCGAACACCATCGGCCACGACCACCAGTAGGCGGGCCCGCCGAAGCCGAAACCGAAGTAGAACAGCTGGAAGGTACCGGTCAGGATCGAGATGTAGCTGATGCCTGCCGCGAAGGTGTGGAAGTTGCCGAGCGACCTCGAAAGCTGAGGTTTGTAGCCGAAACCGGCGAGTCCGTCGTCGACCCGGTCAACGCTCATGCCCTTTCTCCTCCGTCAGGAATCTCCTGAGAACCAGCGCTGCGGCGCGGGCCGCAGGTTCTGATAGATGTGCTTGACCTCCTGGTACTCGGCCAGCCCCGTCGGCCCGAGCTCCCGCCCGAAGCCGGACTGCTTGAACCCGCCCCACTCCGCCTGCGGCAGGTACGGGTGGAAGTCGTTGATCCAGACCGTGCCGTGCCGCAGCCTGCCCGCCACGCGCTGCGCGCGGGAGGCGTCGGACGTGAACACCGCGCCCGCGAGCCCGTAGTGGGTGTCGTTGGCGATGCGCACGGCGTCGTCCTCGTCGGTGAACGTCTCCACCGTGAGCACCGGTCCGAACGACTCCTCCCTGACCGCGGTGCTGCCCTGTGCCACGCCGTCGAGCACGGTCGGCAGGTAGTAGAAGCCGTCCGCCAGCTTCTCGTCGTCCGGCCTGCGGCCGCCGGTGCGCAGCACGGCGCCCTCGGCGAGCGCAGTGGCGACGTAGCGTTCCACCTTCTCGCGGTGTGCCGCCGAGATGAGCGGCCCGGTCTCGGCCTCGGGGTCGAACGGGCCGCCGAGCCGGATCAGCTCCGCCCGGCGCACCACCTCGTCGACGAAGGCGTCGTGGATCTCCTCCTGCACGATCAGCCGCGAGCCCGCGGAGCACACCTGGCCCGAGTGCAGGAAGATCGCCGTGAGCGCGTAGTCCACGGCCGTCTCGAAGTCCGCGTCGGCGAACACGACGTTCGGGTTCTTGCCACCCAGCTCGAGTGCGACCTTTTTCACGGTCGCGGCGGCGGAGGCCGCGATCACCCTGCCGGTGGCCAGGCCTCCCGTGAACGAGACGAGGTCCACGTCGGGGTGCTCCGCGAGCGGCGCGCCCGCCGCCGCGCCCGCGCCCAGCACGAGGTTGCCCACCCCGGCGGGCAGCCCGGCCTCGGTCAGGATCCGCATGAGCAGGATGGCCGTGTGGGGGGTCAGCTCACTCGGCTTCAGGACGAAGGTGTTACCCGCCGCGAGCGCGGGTGCGACCTTCCACGCCGTCTGCAGCAACGGGTAGTTCCACGGGGTGATGAGCCCGCACACGCCGACGGGCTCGTGCACGATCCGGCTGACCGCGTCCGCGTCGCCCGTGTCCACGACGCGGCCCGCGTCCTGGCCTGCGAGCTTGCCGTAGTAGCGGAAACAGGCCGCGATGTCGGCCATGTCGTACTCGCTCTCCACCAGGCGCTTGCCCGTGTCGAGCGACTCGGCCCTGGCGAAGGCGTCCCGGTCGCGGTCGAGCAGGTCGGCCACGCGCAGCAGGAGGTCGCCCCGCTGCCAGGACGGGGTCGAGGACCAGGCGCCGTCGTCGAACGCCGCCCTGGCCGCCGCGATCGCGCGCTCGGTGTCCTCCCCGGTGCCTTCGTCCACAGTGGCGACGAGGGAACCGTCGGCGGGACAACGGATCTCCCGCGTGCCACCCCCGGCCGCGCCGACCCACTCGCCACCGATGAAGAAGTCCGCCATCGCTCGTCTCTCCGTAGTCCCGACAATGGTTCACGACCGTACCTTTGTCGTGGTGATGGATCCACCCGGTCGAGGCCGAGTTCATCGTGGCGTGCCTCTCCTAGACTAGGCGGACGAGGTATCGAACCTACGGCGAGCGAGGTGGAGCGTGACGTTGCTGGAGTCCGTGCACGGGCCGGCCGACCTCAAGCGATTGGATCACGGGCAACTGGGCGTGCTGGCCGGGGAGATCAGGCAGTTCCTTGTCGAGAAGGTGTGCAGGACCGGCGGTCACCTGGGGCCCAACCTGGGGGTTGTCGAGCTGACGCTGGCGCTGCACCGCGTCTTCGACTCGCCGCGTGACTCGATCCTGTTCGACGTCGGCCACCAGGCCTATGTGCACAAGATCGTCACCGGCCGCCACGATGGTTTCGACCAGCTGCGCCAGCAGGGTGGCATCGCGGGTTACCCGGCGCGTGCGGAGAGCGACCACGATCACATCGAGAACAGTCACGCCTCCACGGCCCTGTCCTACGCGGACGGTCTCGCCAAGGCCTACCGCCTCGCGGGTGGCGGACGGCACGTCGTGGCGGTGGTCGGTGACGGCGCGCTCACCGGCGGCATGTGCTGGGAGGCGCTCAACAACATCGCCGCCAACCCCGACCATCCCGTCGTGATCGTCGTCAACGACAACGGCCGGTCGTACTCGCCGACGATCGGCGGCCTCGCCGAGCACCTCGCCGCGCTGCGCCTGCGGCCCGGCTACGAGCGGATCCTCGACGGCGGGCGGGAGCTGCTGCAGCACACGCCCGTGGTCGGCAAGCCGCTCTACACGGCGCTGCACGCCGCGAAGGCCGGCATCAAGGACGCGCTCAGCCCGCAGGTGATGTTCTCCGACCTCGGCCTCAAGTACTTCGGCCCCGTCGACGGTCACGATGTCGCCGCGCTGGAGAAGGCGCTGCACAACGCGAAGACGTTCGGCGGGCCGGTGATCGTGCACGCGGTCACCGAGAAGGGCCACGGCTACCCGCCCGCGGTGAACCACGAGGCCGACCAGATGCACCAGACCGACCCGATCGACCCGCAGACGGGCCTGCCACCGAAGAAGGGGCCGAGCTGGACCTCGGTGTTCTCCGACGAGCTGGCCCGCATCGGCGCCGAGCGGGAGGACGTCGTCGCGATCACGGCGGCGATGCTGCGCTCGACCGGGCTGCACAAGTTCGCCGACGCCTACCCGGACCGCTGGTACGACGTCGGCATCGCCGAGCAGCACGCGGTCACCTCGGCGGCCGGCCTCGCGATGGGCGGGCTGCACCCCGTGGTGGCGATCTACTCGACGTTCCTCAACCGCGCGTTCGACCAGGTGCTGATGGACGTCGCGCTGCACCGGCAGCCCGTGACGCTCGTGCTCGACCGCGCGGGCATCACCGGCCCCGACGGGCCCAGCCACCACGGCATGTGGGACCTGTCGCTGCTCGGCATGGTGCCGGGCATGAAGGTCGCCGCCCCGCGGGACGCCGAGACGCTGCGGGAGGAGCTGCGCGAGGCGGTCGCCGTCTCCGACGGGCCCACCGCGCTGCGCTTCTCGCGCGGCGGCGTGGTGGAGTCGGTGCCCGCGCAGGAGCGGATCGGCACGGTCGACGTGCTGCGCAAGGGCGCCAGCGAGGACGTGCTGCTGGTGGTGGTGGGGGCCTTCGCGAAGCTCGGGCTCGCCGCGGCCGACCGGCTGGCCGACCAGGGCATCGGCGTGACCGTCGTCGACCCGAGGTGGGTCGTGCCGGTGCCGGAGGAGCTGGTCGAGCTGGCCGCCCGGCACCGGCTCGTGGTCACGGTCGAGGACAGCGGCCGCCACGGCGGGTTCGGCTCTGCGCTGGCCGCCGCGTTCCGCGACGCCGACTGCGATGTTCCGTTGCGTGATCTCGGTGTGCCGCAACGGTTCCTGGCACACGGCACGCGGGACGAGGTGCTCGCCGGCATCGGGCTCACGGCACAGGACGTCGCACGCAGGGTCACCGAGTGGGCCTCGACCCGCCTCGGCGAACCGCACGCCGCCAGCACCGTGGAGACCACGGACTCGACGCCGGACTGAGTTTCCGAACCGCAGTGAAGGCCACCTTCACTGCGTTCAACGCAGTGAAGGTGGCCTTCACTGCAGCTGGGTGCACCTGGCTCGCCATCCCTAGAATTCCAACCGGGTCTTCACACAGGAAGCTCTCAGAAATCTATGACACGGTGTTGACGTGCGGGTATTGGTAGTTGAGGACGAGGCGCCGCTCGCCGAGGCGATCGCGCGCGGCCTGCGCCGGGAGGGCATGGCCGTCGACGTCGCCTTCACGGGGGACGAGGGCCACGAGAAGGCGACCATCACGCGGTACGACGTCGTGCTGCTCGACCGGGACCTGCCCGGCATGTCGGGTGACGACCTGTGCAAGGAGATCGTCACGTCGGGGGAGCTCACCCGGGTGCTCATGCTCACCGCCAGCGGCGCGGTGTCCGACCGGGTCGAGGGCCTGTCGCTGGGCGCGGACGACTACCTCGCGAAGCCCTTCGCGTTCCCCGAGCTGGTGGCGCGCGTGCGCGCACTGGGCAGGCGGGCCACCCCGGCCACGCCGCCGGTACTCACCGCGGGTGACGTCGAGCTCGACCCCTCGCGGCGCACCGTGCGCAGGGGCGGCGAGCTGGTGGAGCTGACGCGCAAGGAGTTCGGCGTGCTGGAGGTCCTGCTCTCCGCGGGCGGCGCCGTGGTCAGCAGCGAGGACCTCCTCGAACGCGTGTGGGACGAGAACGCCGACCCCTTCACCACCACGGTGCGCGTCACGGTGATGACGCTGCGCAAGAAGCTGGGGGAGCCGGGCATCATCGACACGGTCGTCGGCTCCGGTTACCGGGTGCCGGGCGCGGGCTCGAGTGCGGAGTCTGGTTCGCTCGCGGAGTGATCCGCCGTACGGGACTCCCGGTGCGCAGCCTGCGCGCCCGTATCACCGTGCTCGCCACCGTGCTCGCCGCGGTCGTGAGCCTCGTCCTGCTGTGGCTCGCGTGGACGCTCGTCGGTGACGCCGTCGCCGCGGTGCCGCAGCTGCCGCCCGGCACGATCGTCCGGGTCGACGGCGCCGACATCGAGGCGTCGCTGCTGGCCGACCACCTCAGAGAGCACGCGCGGGAACGCGTGCTGATCGCAGGGGCGGTCGCGTTCTGCTTCGTGGTGGCCGCCGCGGGGATCCTCGCGTGGACGTTCACCTCGCGGGTGCTGCGGCCGCTGCGGGAGATCACCGACACCGCGACGCGCCTCTCGGTGGAGTCGATGGGGGAGCGCATCGGCGAACTGTCCACTCGCGACGAGCTGGCCGAGCTGGCCCACACGTTCGACGCGATGCTCGACCGGCTCCAGGCCGCGTTCGAGGCGCAGCGCCACTTCGTCGCCAACGCGAGCCACGAGCTGCGCACCCCGCTGTCGGTGATCCGCACCGAGCTGGACGTCACACTGTCCGACGAGCACGCCGACGAGGCCGAGCTGCGGCGCATGGCCGGGGTCGTGCGCGACGCCACCGAACGCGCGGAGCAGCTCGTCGGCTCGCTGCTGCTGCTCGCGCGCACCGACGGCGCGGGGCTGGTGCTCACCGAGCCGGTGGACCTGGCCGCGGTGGCCGACACGGCGTGGCGGGCCGTGCGCAGCGAAGCCGAGGGGCGGGGCCTGCGGGCGGAGTTCAACCTCGCGCCCGCCGTCACGACCGGCGACGCCGCACTGCTGGAGAGGGTGGCGGGCAACCTGCTGGAGAACGCCGTGCGGCACAACGTCGACGGCGGGTGGCTGGAGGTCGCCACCGAGCAGGGGCCACGGCGGGTGACGCTGCGGGTCCGCTCGTCGGGACCGCTGATCGACCCCGCGACCGTCGGCGAGCTGTTCGAGCCGTTCCGCAGGGCGGGGGTCGCGCGCACCGCGCGGTCGGGCGCCGGTCTCGGGCTCTCGATCGTGCGCGCCGCCGTGCAGGCACACGGCGGCGCGGTCAGCGCCGAGCCGGTGGTCGGCGGTGGGCTCTCCGTCACCGTCCACCTGCCCGCGTCACCGTAGCGGGTTACGGTCGGGGCATGGTTTCCGAAGTCGAGCTCAACAACGGCGTCCGCATTCCCCAGCTCGGATTCGGGGTCTACAAGATCCCGGACTCCGACGTCGCGAGCGCGGTGCACACGGCGTTCGAGGCCGGGTACCGCAGCATCGACACGGCGACGCTGTACCGCAACGAGCGCGGGGTGGGCCAGGCCGTGCGGGAGTCCGGGCTGCCGCGCCGGGACGTGTTCGTCACCACGAAGCTGTGGAACACCGAGCACGGCTACGACGAGGCGCTGCGCGCGTTAGAGGGCAGTCTGGGCGAGCTCGGGCTCGACTACGTCGACCTGTACCTCATCCACTGGCCGGTGCCGAGCCGGGATCGCTACGTCGACACGTGGCGGGCGCTGGAGAAGATCGCCTCCGACGGCCGGGCCCGCGCGATCGGCGTCTCCAACTTCCAGGTGCCGCACCTGCGAAGGCTCATCGACGAGACCGGCGTCGTCCCGGCGGTGAACCAGATCGAGCTGCACCCGTGGCTGCAGCAGCCGGAGCTGCGGGCGTTCCACGAGGAGCACGGGATCGCGACCGAGGCGTGGAGCCCTATCGCGCGGGGTGGCGAACGGCTCTCCGGCAACGAGGTGATCTCCACGGTCGCGCGCAAGCACGGCAAGACCCCGGCGCAGGTGGTGCTGCGCTGGCACCTCGAACTCGGGCACATCGCGATCCCGAAGTCGGTGACGCCGGAGCGCATCGAGCAGAACATCGACGTCTTCGACTTCGAGTTCGACGAGCAGGACGTCGCCGGCTTCGCGACGCTGGAGGCCGGCGACCGCCTTGGCCCGCACCCCGACACCCTCAGCTAACCGTATAACGCCCTATACGTTTCGGCCCCCAAGGCCACCTTTGTTGCGTTGAGCGCAGCAAAGGTGGCCTTGGGGGCCGTTTCAGAGGCTCAGGAGGCGGGGACCGAGGCGACGCCCGGGGCCAGGAACGGCTTGCCGTTCACCCGCTCCGAGACGCCCGTGCGGTCCAGGTAGGGCGTGATGCCGCCCAGCCAGAACGGCCAGCCCGCGCCGAGGATCAGGCACAGGTCGATGTCCTGGGCTTCCGCGACCACGCCCTCGTCGAGCATGATCCGCACCTCCTCGGCAAGCGCGCCGAGCGCCCGCTCGCGCACCTGCTCGGCCGTGGACGGCGCGTCGCCCCGCTGCCAGAGCGCGGCGACTTCGGGGTCGACGGTCCGGTTGCCCGAGGAGTCCCACCGCCACACGGCCGACTTGCCCGCCTTCACGAACCGCTCGAGGTTCTCGCTCACCCCGAACCGGCCGGGGAACGCGCCGTGCATGGTCTTCGCCACGTGCAGCGCCACCGGCGGGCCGACGAGCTGCAGGAGCGTCAGCGGTGACATCGGCAGGCCGAGCGGGTCGAGCGCGGAGTCGGCGACCTCGAACGGCGTGCCCTCGTCCACCGCGGCCAGCACCTCGCCGAGGAAGCGGGTGAGCAACCGGTTCACCACGAACGCCGGCGCGTCCTTCACCAGCACGCTCGACTTCTTCAGCTGCTTGCCCACGGCGAACGCGGTCGCCAGCGCGGCGTCGTCGGTGCGCTCGCCGCGCACGATCTCCAGCAGCGGCAGCACGGCCACCGGGTTGAAGAAGTGGAACCCGACCACGCGCTCGGGTTGCTTCAGCTCGGCCGCCATCGCGGTGACCGACAGCGACGAGGTGTTGGTCGCGAGGATCGCCTCGGGGCCGACGTGCTCCTCCACCTCGGCGAACACGGTCCGCTTGACGCCCAGCTCCTCGAACACGGCCTCGATCACGAAGTCCGCGTCGGCGAACGCCGCCTTGTCCAGCGAACCGGACACCAGCGCAGTCAGCCGGTTCGCCTCGTCCGGCGAGATCCGCTTCTTCGCCAGCAGCTTGCCGATCTCGTCGTGCACAGAGGACACTCCCTTGTCGACCCGTTCCTGGTCGATGTCGGTGAGCACCACGGGAACCTTGAGCCTGCGCACGAACAGCAGCGCCAGCTGGCTCGCCATCAGTCCCGCGCCGACGATGCCGACCTTGTTCACCGGCCGTGCCAGCGACTTGTCCGGCGCGCCCGCGGGCCGCTTCGCGCGCTTGTTCACGAGGTTGAACGAGTACAGCCCCGCGCGCAGCGGGTCGGTCAGCAGCAGCTCGGCGAGTGCGTCGGTCTCCGCGGCGAACCCGGTGTCGAGATCCGCCGTGCGGGCCAGCTCCAACAGCTCCAGCGCCTTGGCGGCGCCGGCCGAGGCGCCCTTCGTCTTACCGTCCACAAGGGACTTCGCGCGCGCCAGCGCGGCGTCCCACGCCTCGCCGCGGTCGATCGCCGGCCGCGTGGGCGTGACCTCGCCGCGCACCACCTTCGCCAGCCACAGCAGCGACTGCTCCAGGAAGTCGGCAGAGCCGAGCAGCTGGTCGGCGATGCCGAGCTTCGCCGCCTCCGCCGGCTTGAGCATCCGGTTCTGGTTGAGCGCGTTCTCGATCAGCACCGTCACGGCGGCGTCGGCGCCGATCAGGTTCGGCAGCAGCTGCGTACCGCCCCAGCCGGGGAAAAGGCCGAGAAACACCTCCGGTAGCGACAGCGCGGCGGCGTTGTCGGACAGCGTGCGGTAGTGGCACGACAGCGCGAGCTCCAGGCCGCCGCCCATCGCCGCGCCGTTGACGAACGCGAACGTCGGGATCCTCGACTCGGTGAACCGGCGGAACACGTCGTGCCCCGCCTGGGCGATCAGCCGGGCCACCTCCGGGTCGGCGACCCGTTCGATGCCCGAGAGGTCGGCGCCGACGGCGAACACGAACGGCTTGCCGGTGACCGCGATCGCGGCGGGCTCGGCGGCGATCGCCTCGTCCAGCGCGGCGTTCAGGCTCACCAGGCCCTGCGGCCCGAACGTCGAGGGCCGGGTGTGGTCGTGCCCGTTGTCGATCGTGATCAGCGCGACCGGCGCCGCCAGCCCCGGCACGGGCACCAGCCGGGTCACCGCATGCGTGACCACCTCGTCGGGAAAGGCGAGCTCGGCCTGCTCCTGGGTAATCACTTGGTCCCCTCCCAGTTCGGGTTCTCCCAGATGACGGTGCCGCCCATGCCGATGCCGATGCACATCGTCGTGAGCCCGTACCGGACGTCGGGCCGCTCGGCGAACTGGCGCGAGAGCTGCGTCATGAGCCGCACCCCCGACGACGCCAGCGGGTGACCGCACGCGATCGCACCGCCCCACTGGTTGACCCGCGGGTCGTCCTCGGAGATGCCGAAGTGGTCGAGGAACGCGAGCACCTGCACGGCGAACGCCTCGTTGATCTCGAACAGCCCGATGTCGCCGATCGACAGGCCCGCCCTGGCGAGCGCCTTCTCGGTCGCCGGCACCGGCCCGACGCCCATGACCTCGGGCTCGACCCCGGCGAAGGCGTAGCCGACCAGCCGCATGCCGACGGGCAGGCCCAGCTCGCGGGCGATCGACTCCTCCGCGAGCAGCGCGCCGGTGGCGCCGTCGTTGAGGCCCGCCGCGTTGCCCGCGGTGACCCTGCCGTGCGGGCGGAACGGCGTCTTCAGCCCGGCGAGGCCCTCCATCGTCGTACCGGGGCGGGGCGGCTCGTCCTCGGTCACCAGGCCCCAGCCCAGCTCGGGGTGCCGCGTCGCGACGGGCACCAGGTCGGGACCGATCCTGCCGGTCTTCACCGCGTCGGCGAAGCGCTCCTGGCTGCGCACGGCGTAGGCGTCGCAGCGCTCCCTGGTGATCGCGGGGAAGCGGTCGTGCACGTTCTCGGCGGTCTGGCCCATCACCAGCGCGGAAGGGTCGACGAGCTTGTCGGCGAGAAACCGGGGGTTCGGGTCCACGCCCTCGCCCATCGGGTGCCTGCCCATGTGCTCGACGCCGCCGGCGATCGCGACGTCGTAGGCGCCGAAGCCGATGCCGCTCGCGGTGGTGGTCACGGCGGTCATCGCACCGGCGCACATGCGGTCGATCGCGAAGCCCGGCACGGACTTGGGCAGCCCGGCCAGCAGGGCGGCGGTGCGGCCGATCGTCAGGCCCTGGTCGCCGATCTGCGTGGTCGCGGCGATCGCGACCTCGTCGACGCGCTCTGGCGGCAGCTCGGGGTGCCGCCGCAGCAGTTCGCGGATGACCTTGACGACGAGGTCGTCGGCCCGCGTGTGGGCGTAGACGCCCTTGTCGCCTGCCTTGCCGAAGGGGGTTCGGACCCCTTCGACGAAGGCCACGGTGCGCACGGATGCGGCCACGGATGCTCCTTGGTGCGGAAGATCGAGGTAACTCGGATAGCCGCACCCTAACCCTGGTTACCGCCCGGTAACCAGGGTGGTTCCCCTGTCGAGTGGCTCACAGCCACTGGTCAGGCGGTGGCGTGCAACGCCTTGCTGATCTCGGCGGCGGTCAGTTCCACCTGCCACGGGCGGGCACCGTTTTCGCGCAGCACCTGCGCGACGCCCTCCGGAGAGCGGTCCTCCGGTGGCCGCCAGCACGTCCGCCGCAGCAGGTCGGGCAGCAGCAGGTTCTCCACCGGCAACCGGTGGTGCTCGGCGAGGCTCGTCAGCGCGGCCCGTGCCGCCGCGAGCCGGGCGGCCGCGTCCGGGTCCTTGTCGGCCCACCGGTTGGGCGGGGGAGGGCCGTCGTTGGACACCGACGGGCTCGGCAGCTCCGAGGCGGGCAGCATCCGTGCCGCCTGGAGGTGCCGCAGCCAGTTGTTGGTGTAGCGCCGCTGCACCCGCCCGCCGAACACGGGCAGCGCCTGCAGGTCCGCACTCGTGCGCGGGTCGGCGAGGACGGCGTTGATGATCGCGCTGTCCGGCAGTACCCGGCTCGGCGCGCGGTCGCGCTTGCGGGCCTGCTCGTCACGCGCCTCCCACAGCGCGCGCACGGCGGCGAGGCCTTTGGCCGTGCGGATCTTGTGAATGCCGGAGGTCCGCCGCCACGGCTCGGCCCTCGGCGCGGGCGGAGGTGCGGTGCGGACGGCCTCGAACTCCTGGCGGGCCCAGTCGAGCTTGCCCTGCGCGGACAGCTCGGCCTCCAGCTTGTCCCGCAGCGGCACGAGCAGCTCGACGTCGAGGGCGGCGTAGTTGAGCCAGTCGGTGGGCAGCGGCCGCTTCGACCAGTCGGCGGCGCTGTGGCCCTTCTCCAGCTGGTAGCCGAGCAGCATCTCGACCAGCGTGCCCAGCGCGACGCGCTCGTAGCCGGCGAGCCTGCCGGCCAGCTCGGTATCGAACAGCGACGGCGGGCGCAGGTCCAGCTCGGCGAGGCACGGCAGGTCCTGGGAGGCGGCGTGCAGCACCCATTCGGCACCGCTGAGCACCTCGGCCAGCGGCTTGAGCTCGTCCCGCAGCGGGATGGGATCGATGAGGAAGGTGCCGGCGCCCTCGCGTCGCACCTGCACCAGGTAGGCCTTGGGCCAGTACCGGTACCCGGAGGCCCGCTCGGTGTCGACGGCGATCGAGCCGCTGCCGGCAGCCAGGAGGTCGCACGCCTCACGCAGCGCGGCGACGTCGGAAATGACCGGAGGCGTGCCCCCGGCCGGTTCCGTCAGCGGTATGGGCGCAGACTCCTCCGGCACCTCGGAGGCGTGATCTGCGTTTTCCACAAGAATGAACCCTACGGGACGAGCTCACCGCGCCTGGTTCGCCCGTCCCGTAGGGACGCCCTGCGCCTAGCGGATGACGCCGGCCCGCATGGCCAGCGCCACCATCTGTGCCCGGTCGCCGGTGCCGAGCTTGCGCCCGATCCGCGACAGGTGCGACTTCACCGTGAGCGCGGAGAGGCTCAGCTCCTCACCGATCTCCTTGTTGGACTGGCCGTCCGCGACCAGCTGGAGCACCTCGACCTCGCGCGCCGACAGCTCACGCGGGGTGTTGTCGGTGCCCGCGACCCTGGTGCCGGTGGCCAGCACAGGGGCCACGCTCGGGTCGGCGTAGACGCCGCCCTCGAGAACCCTGCGCACGCCGTCGGTGACCACCACGGGCGACGCGGACTTCAGCAGGTAGGCCTGTGCCCCCGCCTGGAACGCCGAACGGACCGCGTAGGGGTCGTCCGACGAGGCGAGCACCACAACCCTGGGCCAGCCATTGCTGCGGAGCTCGGTGACCAGTTCGATGCCGCTGCCGTCCGGCAGTCCGAGATCGAGGATCGCCAGGTCGCACGGCCCGGTGGCCGCCGCCCTCGCCCTCGCCTCGGCCACCGTCGCGGCCTCGTGCACCGTTCCAGCGCCCATCTGCGCCAGTCGTGCGGCAATCGCCTCCCTCAACAGTGGGTGGTCATCGACCACCAGCACGGAAAACAACTCTTCCCGCGGATGCGGAACCATGCTCGCCGGCAAGGCACCGGCTGGCGTGGAACGAACGGCCTGCGAAAAGCCGACGGCAGCCACGTCACTACCTCCCTGGAGTCGGTCGTGCCCCCCGACCGGCACCGGGACTTTCGGCCAATCAGCCGCGCCAGCTTTAGACCGAAAGTGGTGTCGTCGGATGCACTCTAGCCGCCCGAGTGGGTCAGTGGGGGGATCGAACGGGTATCTATCCCGATCGGGTAGTTACTCGCCGCCGCCGCTGTAGCACGTTCGGGTCAATACACGGCGAGTGGTTAACGAAGCGCGCTCCGTCGGCGATGTACTAGGTTTGCGGAGGTCAAACGGCTCGTGCAGACGTCGCGTGCACGCCCTTCGCGGGGCCGGCGGTGCGACAGGAAGTATCGCGGGAGGCCGGAACGAACCCCGGCCGGGGGTCGCGCTACGACGTCTGGCGCTGTTCGAACAGCGTTACTCCGACTGGAGGAAGGCCGGCGTAGCTCGCGACGAGCTGACAGAACGCCTCGCCGTGCGGGCGCAGCTCCGCGCTCGTCGGCGTCCACGACGCCCGCAGCTCCAGATCGTCGGTCCGCGAGGGGCCCGCGATGTCGCCGAAGCGCGCCGAGGACGTCTCGGTGACCGTGCCGCCCAGCGCCGTCCAGGAGGCTCCCGAGGACTCCAGCGCGTCGGTGAGCCACGACCAGCCGACCGCGGGCAGGAACGGGTCGGTGGCCAGCTCCCGGTCCAGCCCCGCCCGCACGTACACGACAAGCCGGAAGACGCCGTCCCAGGCCTCCTGGCCCTCGGGATCGTGCAGCAGGACGAGCCGCCCCGACGCCAGCACGTCACCGGGCCCGGTGGTCTCGCAGCCCAGCGCGTAGGACCACGGCGCGAGCCGCTGCGGCGCCCTGATCGGCTCGAGGCTCACCTCCGGCCGGGGACGCACCGATTGCAGCGCTGCGACGGCGTCTCGGAACTCCTCCGGCGCCTGCGTCATGGCGGTCACCGCCCGACTGTAGAGCGCGCCCCGCCGGGGCCGGGCCAGGACGCGCCGACAACCGGCTCTCTATCAGGTCATGGCACGATAACGATGATGACAGTGCCTTCCTCGCCTCCCTCACCTCCGTCGCCTCCGTCGCCCCCAGCGTGCCCTCCGGTCTCGCGCGGGAACGCGCGCTCGGCGCGCCGGGATCTCGCCGACGCCCCGCTGCTCGTCGCGGCGCGCGGCGGCCGCCCCTCGCGGGTGCCCGTGTGGTTCATGCGCCAGGCGGGCCGGTCGCTGCCCGAATACCGCGCCCTGCGCGAGGGCGTGTCCATGCTGCGGGCGTGTGCCGATCCGGAGATGCTCGCCGAGATCACCCTCCAGCCGGTGCGCAGGCACGGCGTCGACGCCGCGATCCTCTTCAGTGACATCGTGGTGCCGCTGCACGCCGCTGGGATGGAGATCGACATCGTGCCCGGCACGGGTCCGGTGGTGGCCGCGCCGGTGCGCACCGCGGAGGCCGTCGCGGCGCTGCCCTCGCTCGACCCCGCCCAGGTCTCGCCCGTCACCGACGGGATCGGGCTACTGCTGGAGCGGCTCGGCGACACCCCGCTGATCGGGTTCGCCGGGGCGCCCTTCACGCTCGCGTCCTACCTCATCGAGGGCGGGCCCAGCCGCAACCACGAGCACACCAAGGCGCTCATGCACGCCGAGCCGCGCCTGTGGCACGAGCTGGCCGGCAGGCTCGCCGACATCACGCTCGCCTTCCTGACGGCTCAGCTCGACGCCGGGGTCGACGCGATCCAGCTGTTCGACTCGTGGGCGGGCGCGCTCTCGCCGAAGGACTACCGAGAGTTCGTGCTGCCGCACTCGGCGAAGGTGCTCGCGGGTGTCGGGGAGTACGGCGTGCCCCGCATCCACTTCGGCGTCGGCACCGGCGAGCTGCTCACGGCGATGCGCGACGCGGGCGCCGACGTGGTCGGTGTCGACTGGCGGGTGCCGCTCGACGAGGCCGTCCGCAGGCTCGCGGTACCCGGCGGGCCCGCGCCCGTGGTGCAGGGCAACCTCGACCCCGCGCTGCTCATGTCGTCGTGGCCGGTGATCGAGGCCGAGGTCCGGCGCATCGTCGCCGAGGGGCGCGCCGCGGGCGGGCACATCTTCAACCTGGGTCACGGCGTGCTGCCCGACACCGACCCCGAGGTGCTCACGCGCGTCGTGGAGCTGGTGCACAGCCTGTGAGGACAGCGTGAGGGTCGTCGTCGTCGGGGGAGGGATCTCCGGGCTGACCGCCGCCTACCGGCTGCGCCGGCGGCTCGGCGACACCGCCACGATCACCGTGTGCGAGGCGGCGTCCGTGCTCGGCGGCAAGCTCCGCACGGTGGAGCTGGCGGGCCACCCGTTCGACGTCGGCGCCGAGGCGTTCCTCGCGCGCAGGCCCGAGGGGCTCGCGCTGGTCCGCGAGGCGGGCCTGGCCGACGAGCTGAACCATCCGGCGGCCGCCTCGGCCACCGTGCGGGCCGGGGGCAGAACCCTGCCGCTGCCGCGCGGCACGCTCATGGGGGTGCCCGCGCGCGGCGACGCCGTGGCCGGCGTGCTGTCGGAGGAGGGCAGTGGGCGTGTCGAGGCGGAGTCACGCCTGCCGGGGCTCACGCTGCCGGACGGCGACGTGCCGCTCGGCCGGCTGCTGCGGGAGCGCTTCGGCGACGAGCTGGTGGACCGGCTCGTGGACCCGCTGCTCGGCGGTGTCTACGCAGGGGGAGCCGACGGGCTGGGTCTGCGGGCGACCATGCCGGCGCTCGCGGCCGCCGTCGACGCGGGAGCCACGTCGCTCACCGAGGCCGCCGCGTCCCAGCTGCCTGCCAACCCGAGCACGGCACCCGTGTTCGCCACGCTCACCGGCGGGCTCGGCACGCTCGTCGACCGCCTAGCCAAGGAGGCCGCCGCCGACGTCCGGCTCGGTGTTCCCGTGCGGGCGCTGCGCCGCCTGCCGGAGGGCGGCTGGCGGCTCACGCTCGGCGCCGCCGCGGCGGCTCACGCACCCGCCGACGCGGAGCTGGACGCCGACGCCGTGGTGCTGGCCGTGCCCGCGCCCGCCGCGAGCAGGCTCCTCGCCGACGTCGCGCCCGCCGCGGCGGACGCGCTCGCCGGGATCGAACTGGCCTCGATGGCGGTGGTGGGCCTCGCGCTGCCGCCGGGAACGGAGCTGCCGCCCGCGTCCGGGCTGCTCATCGGCGAGCGGGAACGCCGCGCGGACGGCACGCCGTTCGCGGCCAAGGCGTTCACCTTCTCCGCCCGGAAGTGGCCGCACCACGCGGTCGAGGGCGCTCCGGTGCTCATCCGGGGCTCGGTGGGCCGCTTCGGCGAGACCGAGCGCCTGCGCGCGACCGACGAGGAGCTCCTGCGGCTGGTGCGGGACGACCTCGCCGAGCTGACCGGGGTCACCGCCGAACCCGTCGACGCGGTCGTGCAGCGGTGGGGCGGCGGGCTGCCGCAGTACGGGGTCGGCCATCTCGACCGGGTCGCCCGCGTCGAACGCGCGGTGGCGGACCTGCCGGGCCTCGCGGTGGCGGGCGCCGCGCTGCACGGCGTTGGCGTGCCCGCCTGTATCGCCACCGCGGACGCCGCCGTCCGGCGCCTGGTGGGAAACTAGGGGCATGGCGCGCCTGAACTACCAAGAACTCAACGACACCATCCGCTACACCGCCTGGTCGGTCTTCAAGGTCGACGCGGGCAGGCTGCCCGAGGACCGGGGCCCCTCCGCGCAGGAGACCACCGCCTACCTCGACGCGCTCGAGGGCAAGGGCGTGGTCGTGCGCGGGGTGTACGACGTCGCGGGCCTGCGGGCCGACGCCGACTACATGATCTGGTGGCACGCCGAGGAGATCGAGCAGGTCCAGGCCGCCTACACCGGCTTCCGCCGCACCCCGCTCGGCCGGGTCTCCTCGCCGGTGTGGAGCCAGGTGGCGCTGCATCGGCCCGCCGAGTTCAACAAGAGCCACATCCCGGCGTTCCTGGCGGGCGAAGAGGCACGCAAGTACGTGTGCGTGTACCCGTTCGTCCGCTCCTACGAGTGGTACCTGCTGCCCGACGAGGAGCGGCGCAAGATGCTCGCCGACCACGGCAAGGAGGCGCGTGGCTACCCGGACGTGCGGGCCAACACGGTCGCGTCGTTCGCGCTCGGCGACTACGAGTGGATCCTGGCGTTCGAGGCCGACGAGCTGCACCGGATCGTCGACCTGATGCGGCACCTGCGCGGCACCGAGGCGCGCCGGCACGTACGGGAGGAGATCCCGTTCTACACGGGCACGCGCGTCGAGCCCGGCGAGCTCGTCCGCAACCTGCCATAGCGCTAAACTAGCGCTATGGCGACGATCCAGATCCGCAACGTCCGGGACGAGGACTACCAGGCGTTGCGGGAGGCCGCGGAGGCCGAGGGCAAGTCGCTGCAGGCCTACATGCAGGAGCAGGCCTCGGTGCTCGCCCGGCGCGCGAAGAAGAAGGCCGCGTTCGACGCGGCCCGCTCCGCGCTGGCCACCGACACGGGGACCGGGGTGACCACCGAGAGCGTCCTCGCCGACCTCGACGCGATCCGCGGTCCCTGGCCGGGCGAGGAATCCGCCGCCCGTGGCCGATGAGCTGGTGGTCGACGCGTCGGCGATGGTGAAGGCGCTGACCGGAGCCGACGCGACGGCACAGCTGCTGGCCGAGAGGTTGAGCGTCGCTGAACTGCACGCACCGCATCTGCTCGACGCGGAGGTGGGCGACGTCGTCCGGCGAAGGGCCCTGCACGGGGCGCTCGGCGAGGAGGTCGCGGCCGCGGCACTCTGGTCGCTGGACGCCCTGCTCGACGCCCGCTACCCGCATGCGGGACCACTCGCCCGCGCCGCCTGGGAGCTACGAGACCGGATCCGCTTCTACGACGCGCTCTACGTCGCACTGGCCGCACGGCTCGAACTGCCCCTGCTCACGGCCGACGCCCGGCTCGCGCGCGCCCACGGCCTGCCGTGCGCGGTCGAGGTGGTCTGAGCCGGGCTACGCCTCGGCGGGCACCAGGCGCAGGGCGATCGAGTTGATGCAGTAGCGCTGGTCGGTGGGCGTGCCGTAACCCTCGCCCTCGAAGACGTGGCCGAGGTGGCTGTGGCACGTCGCGCACAGCACCTCCACGCGCACCATGCCCAGCGACCGGTCCTCGCGCAGGATCACGGCGTCGGTGTCGGCCGGGTCGTAGAACGACGGCCAGCCGCAGTGGCTCTCGAACTTCGTGTCGCTGCGGAACAGTTCGGCGCCGCACGCGCGGCACTCGTAGACGCCCGTGGTCGTGGTGTCGGTGTACTCGCCGGTGAAGGGCCGCTCCGTGGCCGCCTGGCGGAGCACCGCGTACTCCTCGGGGCTCAGCTGGGCGCGCCATTCCTGGTCGGTCTTCTGGACGCGAGGGGAGGTTCCGGCGGCGTGTTCCATGCCTTCCAGGCTACCTGGCGAGCCAGTCCAGCAGGTTGCCCAGCGTGTCCCACGCGGTGACGAGCACACCCACCAGGATCAGGCACACCACCAGCACGGCGACCAGCCAGCGCAGGCCGCCCGCGCGGTTGCTGCCCTCGGCGAACTCGGACACGCCGCGCAGCGAGCCCTCGATCGTGAACGCGGGCTCGCAGTGCTCCATGCGGTCGAGGTGGGCGGCGAAGGCCTGGGCCTCGGGGTCGTCCGGGTCCAGGCCGATGAGCTCGTCGTCGAAACGCGAGCTGTGCCGGGAGGCCTGGTCATCGGGCATGGCTCCACGGTAAGGCACGCGGGGCCGGAAGCCCATCAGCCCGAGGAGCTGTTGTCCGGCCGAGTGTTGCCGTCGATCAGCAGGGTGCCGCCGGAGTCGATCACGCGCATCGTCATGACCTGCGGCCCATTGCCGATGTCGACGGTGAGCTGCATGTCGACCGAACCGTCGGGGTTGTTCGCTCGCTTGTACGCGCTGATGCCGCGGAACGAGGAGACCGTGTTCTCCTCCCAGTACTCGGCGAACTCTTCGGGGTCGTTGTCGTAGGCGGCCTTGCCCGCCGGCGTGAGCCGGTTCCAGGAGCCCGCGGGGTTGCTGTAGAAGGCTTCGATGACCTGGCCCGCCGCACCCCACTGCACCGGGCCACCGGTGTGCGCGGCCTGCGACGGGGAGGTCGGGGAACTGGGCGAGCTCCGCGTGGAGGTCTGCGGGTTCCGGGTCTCGCCGTTGCCGCCTGCGTTGGGTGTCTCGTCGTTGCCGCTCGACGTGAGCACGATGGCCAGTACCGCCGCGATGACGAGCACTGCCGCACCGATCGCCCCGAACACGAGCGGCCTGCGTCTCGAGCCGGTGCCCGCGGGCTCGCGTGGCGGGGGCACCGGGGTGCCCGCCGTGGTCGGGTTGCGCGGCGGGCCGCTGGGAGCCTGGTTGCGCTGCCACGGCGGCGTGACGGGCGCCGAAGCCGGCGTCACCGGCTTCGGACCGCCCTGCTGCGCCAGGCCCAGCGGGGGAGAGACCAGGGTCGCGCCGAGGGCCTTGCCGTTGCTCTCGCCCGCGGCGAGCGCGGCGAGCCGGTCGCGCGCCTCGGCCATGCTGGGCCGTTCCTCCGGCTCGGCCCGCAGCAGGCTCATGAGCAAGGCCGTCGCCGGGCCGGAACGGGTCGGCGGGTTGAGCTTGCCGCTGGCCGCGGCGTACAGCAGGGCGAGCTGGTTGGTGCTGTCGCCGTAGGGAGGCAGCCCCTCGATGGAGTGGTACAGCGTCGCGCCCAGCGAGAAGACGTCGGAGGCGGGCTTCGGGTCGGCGCCCCGCGCGAGCTCGGGAGCCAGGTAGGCGGGCGTGCCGCCGATCAGGCCGGTCTGGGTGAGCGTGAGGTCGCCGCTGGCCCGCGAGATGCCGAAGTCCATGATCTTGGCGACGCCGTTGTCGTCGATGAGGATGTTGCCCGGTTTGATGTCCCGATGCACGATCCCCGCACGATGCGCCGCCACCAGCGCCGCGGCCACCTGCTCGCCGATCCTCGCCACCTCGGCGACCGGCAGCGTGCCGCGCTCGGCCAGAATCGCGGAGAGGCTCTGTGAGGGCAGGTACTCCATGACGAGACACGGATCACCCTCGTGCTCGGCGATGTCGAACACCACGATCGCGTTGGGGTGCTGGAAACGCGCGGCGTTCTTCGCCTCGCGCATGGCGCGCTGGCGGACGACGGCCCGCTCGGACTCGCTCAGCCCCGGCTGCGTCAGGATCTGCTTGACGGCGACCGAACGCTCCAAACGCTCATCGATCGCCCGCCAGACGATGCCCATGGCACCGCTGCCGATGTGCTCAACGAGGCGATAGTGGCCTGCGATCAACTGACCGGTGTCGATGACGCCTACTCCTCGGCTACTTCTCGCGATCGTGAATGGACCCAGCGCGATGATCCGGTTCGCGCCCCGACCGAGTGTAGCGGTGCCCACTCGATGACCCGCGTGAACCGCCGATGCGCGGCGGATCAGTTCAGCGCGCGTTCAGGTTCCGCGGGATGCGGCTGTGCCGGTCCTGTCGTGCGGATGACGCGCAGCAACCCTAGCGCGCCCAGCCCGGCGAAGACCACATAGCAGGCAAGCAAAAGCGGCGGCGTGGTGCCGGTGAGGGCGTCCCCGAGCACCACGACCGCGACGGTGCCGGGAAAACTGCCCAGCGCGGTGCCCAGCAGGTAGGGGCGCAACCGGATCGAGGACACGCCGCAGCAATAACTGAACGGCGCAAAGGGAATCACGGGAATCAACCGCAGCGACGCGACGGCGAGCACGCCACCGCCCGCGAGCCGGTCGTTGACCGCGCGGACAGGTGTGCGGTGCAGGTTCCGGGACACCGCCTCCCGGCCGAGGCCCCTGGCCAGCAGGAAACCGAGCAGCCCCGAGATCACGGTGGCCGTGAGCGCGACCACGATGCCCACCACCTCGCCCAGCAGCAGGCCCGCGGCCAGGTTGAACACCGTGCGCGGTATGGGAATCACGGTGAACGCCGCGTACGCCAGGAGGAACAGCACCACCGCGGCGGTGCCCGCGTCCTCGGCCATCGCGCGCAGCTCGGCGGGGCTGGGGACCGGCAGGGTGAGCGCCGCCACCACGAACACCACGACCAGGACGAGTCCGATGATCATCTTGGTTCTGCCTGCCACCTCTTCACGGTAGTGCACACCCGCGGACCGCCCGCGCGGCTAGGCTGCGGGGGTGGCCAGACACGGCGAAGCGGTCGAGTACCAGGTCGGCGCGCACACGGTGCGGGTGTCCAATCCGGACAAGGTGTATTTCCCCGAGCGTGGCATCACCAAGCGCCAGGTCGTGGAGTACTACCTCGCGGTGGCCGATCCGCTGCTGCTGGCCATCGGCGACCGGCCGACCACGCTGAAACGCTTCGTCGACGGCGTCGCGGGTGAGCCCTTCTACGCCAAGCGCCTGCCGAAGGGCGCCCCGGAGTGGGTCGCGACGGCGCGCGTCACGTTCCCGTCGGGCCGCACGGCCGACCAGGTGTGCCCCACCGAGCCCGCCGTGCTCGCGTGGGCGGCGAACCTCGGCACCCTCGACTTCCACCCGTGGCCGGTGCGCAGCGCCGACACCGACCACCCCGACGAGCTGCGCATCGACGTCGACCCGCCGGACACCGCCGGGTACGCCGACGCCGTCCACGTCGCGGGCGTGGTGCGGGAGGTGCTGGCCGACGCCGGCCTCACCGGCTACCCGAAGACCTCGGGTGGGCGTGGCGTGCACGTGCTCGTCCGCATCCGGCCGGACTGGGACTTCGTCGACGTGCGGCACGCGGTGATCGCGCTCGGCAGGGAGGTGGAGCGGCGCACGCCGGACCGGGCGACGATCGCGTGGTGGAAGGAGGAGCGCGGTGGCCGCGTGTTCCTGGACTACAACCAGGCGGCACGCGACCGCACGGTCGCCTCGGCGTGGTCCGTGCGCGGCACACCGCGCGCGACCGTCTCGATGCCGCTGACCTGGGCGGAGCTGGCCGAGGCGGATCCGGACGACTTCGACGTGCTGACCGTGCCGGGCCTGCTCGCCGAGCGCGGCAACCCGCACGAGGGCATCGACGGCGAGGCGTTCGGGATCGGGGAACTGCTCGAGTGGTACGCGCGTGACCAGCGGGACCACGGCCTCGGCGACCTGCCCTACCCACCGGACCACCCCAAGATGGCGGGGGAGCCGAGGCGCGTCCAGCCCAGCAGGGCACGCCCGGAGTGACCGCTCACGCCGTGCCGACCGCCCCCAAGGCCACCTTTGTTGCGTTCAACGCAACAAAGGTGGCCTTGGGAGGCGTTCAGGGGGTGCCGTTGCGCAGCGCGTAGCCGCTCACGAACTCCGGAGGGATCCGGATGAGCGCCCCCGGCCGCAGGCCCGACCACGGCCGCAGCAGCAGCTCGCAGCGCTCGGCGGCGCTTCCGCTCACCAGCTCGGCCTTGCCCGTGACGCTCACGCTCCAGCCGAGGTGGTCCTCCGGGCTGATGACCCCGGCCTCGTACGCCACGATCTGTCCCACGGCGGAGTTGAGCTCGGAGCCGGAGTGGCTGCGGATGATCACGTCGCCCTCGTCGAGCACGTGGGTGGCGGGCCGGATCGCGGGCAGCGCGTGGAGGGTGAAGGCGACCCGACCGAACGACACGGTGCCGAGAAGCCGCAGGGCGGCTGACGTGCTCAGCTCGTCGATGCGCCGGATGTCGGCGTCGCTCATCAGAGCAGTATTCGGCCCGCCCCGCGGGCGTCCCTAGGGCACAAAGTCCTCAGGTGCCCTGGTGGTCGTTCACCCGGCCAAGGCACCGGAACGCGCCGTCACCGGTGAGCACGCCGAGGTCGCCGGTCGCGAACCAGCCGTCGCCGGTGAGCCGTGGCGGCCCGTGCTCCGGATGCCCGAGGTAGGCGTCGGCGACGCCGTAGCCGCGGAACTGCAGCTCACCCTGCTCGCCGCCGGGCAGCGGCCGCCCCGACACCGGGTCGGTCACGCGGACCTCGACCTCCGGCGACACCGGCCTGCCGCCCGCGTGCCACCGCGCCGGCGCGGGTGCGTCACCCGGCCAGAGCGCCGGGGGCACGAGCACGTCCGCGGAACCGTAGACGCCGGTGCTGACGACGCCGAGCTCCTTCTCAGCCCAGCCGGCGGCCTCCGGGTCACCACCCGTCGCCCCGAGCACGCCCAGCCAGCGCCACGTCGGCAGTGCGCGATGCCTGCGATGCCACGCGTCGGCGAGCCGCCGCGCGGTGCCGTCGTCGGCGACGAGCTGGGTGGCCCCGAAGCGGGCCATGTCGTCGAGCAGCGTGTCCTCGTCGCAGCCCGGCTCCAGCAGGCAGCCGGCACCGCCCGCGAGCGCGGCGAAGGCGAAGCAGAAGCCGGGCACGCCCGTCAGCGGTCTCGTGCACGCCATCAGGTCGTTGTCGCGGATGCCGAGCGCCTCGGCCACGGCGAGGGAGTGCCGCACGATCGCCGACTCGCGGTGGGCGGCGAGCCCCGGCGCGAACGCCACGGCCAGCTCGTCGCCACTGGTCTTCGGCATCGGCATGCCCGCCGTCGTCGCGCTCGGCAGCCACGCCCCGCCGCCGACGTCCCACGGCGAGGGGTCGATGGGCGCCCTCCCGTTCGGGCCCGCGATCACGGCCACCGCGGGCACGGGCGCTTCCGCGGCCGCGACGGCCTCGCGCAGCGCCGCGACCAGCCCGTCGCCGTCCTCGCCCGCAGGGAGCGCGACGACCCTCGGCCTCGCCCGGCCCAGCACCGACGCCGCGGCGTCCGGCTCGGTGCGCGGGTCGAGGCCTACGACGTGGGCGCCGAGCGACGCGGCCGCGATGTGCCAGTCCAGGACATCGGACCAATTGGGCAGCCACGCGACCACGCCGTCACCACGGCCGACGCCCGCCGTCGCGAGATCGGCGCGCAGCTGTAGCGTGCGCCGCCACAGCTCGGAGCGGCTCACGTGAACGGGCTGTCCGGGATCGGCGTCGATCGCGATGAGTGCGTGCGGGTCGCGCTTGGTCAGGCCAGCGAGCAACGACAGAAGATTCACCGCGGGCCAGCGAAACATCCCCCACGGTCCGCGTCAAGTGGCAGTAAGTTGATCGCCATGCGAGGCCGCCGCATGATCGTCATCGCACTGGCCGTGGTATTGCTCGCGGCCCCCATTGCGGGCGCGCGCCAGGACCCGGCGCTGCGGGTGCTGAGCTTCAACGTGCACGCGGGCATCGGCGCGGACGGCACGTTCGACCTGGCGAGGACCGCCGAGGCCATCCGGGCGACCGGGGCCGACGTGGTGGGCCTGCAGGAGGTGGACGTGCACTGGTCGGCCCGCAGCGGCTACGCCGACGAGGCCCGCGAGCTGGCGCGGCTCACCGGCCTGCGCGTGTACTTCGCGCCGATCTACGACCTGGAGCCGGAGCGGGGGCACGAGCAGCGGCGCCGCTATGGCGTGGCGGTGCTCAGCAGGCATCCGATCGTGGCCGCCGCGAACCATTCGCTCACCCGCCTGTCCACCGTCGAGCCGGATCCGGTGCCGGAGCTCGCGCCCGGCTTCGCCGAGGTGGTGGTGTCGGTGCGTGGTGAGCCCGTGCACGTCTACACCACCCACCTCGACCACCGGCCCGATCCCGCGGTGCGGGCGGCCCAGGTGCGCGAGATGGTCGCCGTCCTCGACCGGGCGCCCCCGGGGACGCGGCAGGTGCTGACGGGCGACCTCAACGCGGAGCCGGACGCCCCCGAGCTGGCGCCGCTGTTCGCCCGCGTCACCGACGCGTGGCGGGCCGCGCCGGGCACGGGGGAGGGTCACACCCACCCGGCGCCGGAGCCGACGTCCCGGATCGACTACGTGACCTTCTCCGGCCCGCTGCGCGCCACGCACGCCTCGGTTCCGGCGACGGAGGCCTCCGACCACCGCCCTGTGCTGGTGGAGCTGACCGAGCCGGCCTGACCGCACTGAGCCCACCCGCCCGCAGTGAAGGCCACCATGCCTGCGCCAGCCCGTCCGCAGTGCAGTGAAGGCCACCTTCACTGCGCGTGGCTCAGCGGCTGGGTGGGTGGTCAGGCCGGGCAGAGGGTGCCGTCCCTCGGCACCTTGCCGTCGGCGAGGAACGCGCGCACGGCCTCGGCCACGCACGGCGAGCCGAGTGCGCCGTGGCCCGCGCCCTGCCACGCGATCCGCACCGCGCTCGGGATCTGCTCCGCCGCGCGGATCGTGCCCTGCTCGGGCGTCACCGGGTCGGTCGCGGTGCTCACCACGACCATCGGCGGGGCGCCGTCGGCACCGATCTCGGGCAGCGCCTCGCGGCGGCTGGGCCACGGGCTGCACCACGTGAGCTCCTGTGCCACCAGCGCGCCGAACACCGGGTGCTTCGTGCCGAGCTCCCCGGTGACCCGGGCCAGCTGGTCGGCGGGCAGCCGGGTCGAGGTGTCGTTGCAGAGTGTGGCGAGCGCGCCGTCGAGCCGGGCCGCGGCGACGTCGCTCTCCAGCAGGTACGGCTCGACGAACGCCGTCAGCGGGCCCCCGTCCCCGCCCTTGGCCGCGGCGACGGCGTCGGCGAGCTTGGGCCAGCGCTCCCGGTCGGCGAGCCCCGTGAGCACCGCCCGCAGGGCCAGCGCCCGGCCGAGCGTCACACCGCTGCCGGTCACCAGCGGAGCACCGGCGAGCTCGTCGGCGAGCGATGTCACGGCGCCGCGTGCGTCGCCCCCGAGCGGGCAGCCCCGGCTCGCGCAGTCCTCGGCGAAGGCGTCGAGCGTCGCCTCGGCTCCGCCCGCGACGCCGTCGAGCACCGCGGCGAGATCGGCCGAGGGGTCGGGCACCCCGTCGAGCACCACCCGGCCGACCCGGTCCGGGTAGCGCGCTCCGTAGATCGCGACGACCTTCGAGCCCTCGCCGTGCCCGAGCGCGCTGAGCCGGTCGAGGCCCAGCTGCTGGCGCAGCTCGTCGAGATCGCCCGCCGCGCGCCAGCTGTCGAGCGCGCTCTGCTCGTCCTCCAGGTTGATGGCGCACTGCTGGCCCGCGGTGCGGGCAGCGTCCAGCGCGGGCTCGACGCCCTGCGCCGGGTCGTGGCCGAGCAGGGCGGCGCGCACCTCGCTGGGGATGCAGCGCACCGCGTCGGAGTCGCCGGTGCCCCTGCGGTCGATGCCGATGAGATGGAACTTCCGCAGCAACGCGTCGGGCAACTGCGCGGCGAGCCGGGCGGCGTAGAGGGTTCCTGGCTCGCCGTCGACGTCGTTGACCACCGCGAGCGGGATGGGTCCCGTGCCGACCTTCAGCAGCGCCATCCGCGTGATGCCGCGGCGGGGCAGGTCGGGCGCGTCGAGGGTCGTCGTGATGCGCGCGCACGAGAAGTCCAGCGTGCCGGGCACCTGCCGGCCGCCGAGCCGGGCACGCGTCTCCTCGCCGCAGTCGGACCACGCGATGTCGCTCGCTCCGGGTTCCTCCAGATCCGGCAACGGAGCCTGCCGCGGTGTGGTCGGCTGCTCGGAGGGCGGCGGGCCGTCGTTCTCGACCACCGCGGGCCGCGTGGACGGCCCCGCCGTGCACCCGGCGAGGATCAGTCCCCCGGCCAGCGCGACGGTCAGACGACGGGCACGACCACGGCGCGGCACTGGTTCGGTCCTCACTTCCCCTGGCTGGAGCCCTGCGACGGTCAACCCTCGCATGCGGGCGGTGAGGGGGACGTTAGCGGGTTCGCCTGACCTCGCCGTGGAAGACGGCGTCGAGGTCGTAGCGCGCCGGTTCGTCGAGCTGGGCGTAGTCGCACGACGCGGCGTCGCGGTCGGGCCGCCAGCGCGCGAACTGGGCGGTGTGCCGGAACCGCGCGGGGTGGCCGCCCTCGGTGTGCTCGTAGCCGACCTCGACCACGCGCTCGGGCCGCAACGGCACCCACGGCTGCTCGTTCGGGCGCCAGCGGTTGACCCCGCCGGGCAGGCGCTGGTGCTCCACCACCGCGTCGCCGAGCCACGGGTGCGGGCCCTCGGTGATCAGCGGTGTCAGCTCGGCCGCCAGTTCCTTGCGCCGCTGCGCGGGGAACGCGCCGACCACGCCGACGTGATGCAGTACGCCCGCGTCGTCGTGCAGCCCCAGCAACAGCGAGCCCACCGACTCGCCGGGTGCGGTGTCGACGTGCCAGCGCAGCCCCGCGACGACGCAGTCGGCCGTGCGGGAGTGCTTGTACTTGACCATCGAGCGCTTGCCGGGCACGTACGGCTCGGCGAGCGGCTTGCCGATCACGCCGTCGAGCCCGGCGCCCTCGAACAGCTCGAACCAGTGCCGCGCCGTGGCGGGGTCGGTGGTCGCGGGGGTGCGCCGGATGTCCTCGCCCGCCAGCTCCGTCAGCGCCTGCCTGCGCGCGCTCGTCGGCTCCTCCAGCAACGCACGGTCGCCGATCGCGAGCACGTCGAAGGCGATGAAGCTCGCCGGGGTCTGCTCGGCGAGGAGGTTGATGCGGCTGGCCGCGGGGTGGATCCGCTCGGTGAGCGCGTCGAAGTCGAGCCTGCCGCCGCGGCCGACCACGAGCTCGCCGTCGAGCACGACGCGGTCGGGCAGAGTCTCGGCCAGCTCGGCGAGCACCTCGGGGAAGTACCGGTTCAGCGGTTTGAGCGAGCGCGACTGGAGGGTCAGCTCGCCGCCGTCGCGGAAGACGAGGCAGCGGAAGCCGTCCCACTTCGGCTCGAACAACAGCTCCGCGGAGTCCGGGATCCGCTTGGCCGCCTTGGCGAGCATGGGTTTGACGGGCGGTGTCACCGGCAGGGGCATGTGCTCACCGTACGCGGTTCCGGCTCAGCGCGGCGGCAACTCGCCCGCATCGTCCACAGTGGAGACGACGCCGGCGACCTCCACGTTCACCGCCATGTCCCCGGCGACGGAGCGCACCAGCTCGCGCAGCCGGGCCGTCACCTCGGGCAGCGGCCGGTCCAGGTACAGCACCACACCGAGCACCACCGGGCCGGTGGGGCTGGCCACGCGCACGCCCGCCACCTTCCCGCCGGGTACGTACGTGGCGACGAGGCCGAGCGATCCCGCGTCGAGCCGGGCCACGGCCGGATCGGCGCTCACCGCGTGCGCGATCCGGTGCGCGAGCTCCGCGACCGTGGTCATGTGCGCCTCTCCCTTCGCCGGGGCCGTTCCGAGATGGAACCCCGCGAGCTCGCTCGCGGGGGCCCCGGCGCGCCCGGGATCGCCCGAACGGGTCAGTGCTCGCCGGTGACCCGGCGGTAACGGAGCATCGTGAACCCGTCCTCGTGGAGTAACGAGGCGAGCTCCATCCGGCGCGGCACGTCGCTCGCGCGCCCGGTCACGATGCGGTCCGCGCCCGCACCGGCCAGCAGCGGTGCGAGCGTGAGGCACAGCTGGTCCACGAGGTCCTCGGCGACGAGTGTGGCGAACAGGTGCGGCCCGCCCTCGCAGTTGACGCGGTAGAGCCCGCGCGCGGCCAGCACGTCCAGCGCGGCCTTGACGTCCACGCCGTGTTCCCCGGCGACCACGACCTCCGCCCCGGCGTCGGCGAGCGCGGCCCTGCGGTCGGCGGGCGCGGCCTCGGTGGTGAGGATGATCGGCGGCACGGTCGTGTCGGTGACGATCAGGTCGCCAGGCTCGATCGTGCAGCGTCCGGTGACCACGGCGATGGGCGGCACGTCGGCGAGGCCGAGCCGCCGCCTGCGCGCGACGCGCTGCTCCCCGGCTCGCGCGCCGCGGTAGTTCTCCGCCTTGACGGTGCCCGCGCCCACCAGCACCACGTCGGCGAGGTCGCGGCCGAGCGCGAAGATCCGCTTGTCGGCGGGGTGGGACAGGCCCTCGGAGCGGTCGGACACGGTCACGGCGCCGTCGGCGGAGGACACGAAGTTGGCCTGCACCCACGGCCTGGTCAGCCCCTCTGGATAGGCGTAGAGGCGTTCCAGGTCCGCGTCGGTCAGCGGGCCGGACGAGGTCGGGTCGGCTGGTACGGGCCACAACTGGTGCACGAATCACATCCCAGCACGGTGAACGGGGCCAGGCCATCCGGGGCGGTTAACCTGGCTCTCATGCCTGCCGGGAAGCTCACCGAACGCCAGCCCGAGATCGGCGCCGACGAGCTGATCACCACGCTCGTGCCGCCGCCTCGGTTCGACGGCGTCCGCTTCTCGACCTACGTGCCCAACCCCGGCGAGCCCAGCCAGGCCGCCGCGGTGGAGTCATGCTCGGCGTTCGCGCGGCGCGTCGGTGAGGACCGGCCGAAGGCAGGCTGGCGGTCGTTGTTCGGCAAGAAGCCCGAGCCGGGCAAGCCGGGGCTCTACCTCGACGGCGGCTTCGGCGTCGGCAAGACCCACCTGCTGGCCTCCATCTGGCACGCCGTGCCCGGCCCCAAGTCCTACGGCACGTTCGTGGAGCTGACGCACGTGGTGGGCGCGCTCGGGTTCGCGGAGGCGGTGCGGCGGCTCTCGGAGCACCGGCTGCTCGCGATCGACGAGTTCGAGCTCGACGACCCGGGCGACACGATGCTGGTCAACCGGCTCCTGCGCGAGCTGACCGAGGCCGGTGTGTACGTGGCGGCGACGTCCAACACGCTGCCCGACAAGCTCGGGGAGGGCCGGTTCGCCGCGGAGGACTTCCTGCGGGAGATCCAGGCGCTGTCGGCCAAGTTCGGCGTGGTGCGGGTGGACGGCCCCGACTACCGGCACCGGGGGCTGCCCGATCCGCCCGAGCCGCTCGCCGACGAGGAGCTGATCGCGTCGGCCGAGGCACGGCCCGGCTCGACACTCGACGACTTCGACGCGCTGTGCGACCACCTCGCGCGGCTGCACCCCTCCCGCTACGGCAGGCTCGTCGACGGCGTCTCCGCCGTGCACCTGCGCGGCGTGCGCCCTGCCGACGACCAGTCGATCGCGCTGCGGCTCGTGGCCTTCGCCGACCGGCTCTACGACCGGGCGGTCCCCGTGCTCGTGTCCGGCGAGTCGCTCGGCGGGCTGTTCCCCGAGGAGATGCTCGCGGGCGGCTACCGCAAGAAGTACCTACGCGCCGTCAGCAGGCTCACGGCGCTCGCTCGCGACGCCGCGACGTCGCCGGTGTCGGGCTGAGGCGGCTCCGGCCGAGGCGAGCCCGAGCGTCACCGCGACGGCGAACGCCGCGCCGCCGGCCACGTCGGTGAGGTAGTGGTACCCGAGGCCGACCATGCCGGTCCCGGCGAGCGCGGTGAGCAGCGCGCCCACGACGACCGCCGCGAGCCGGCGGGCACCGGGCGCCGCGAGCAGTGCCAGCAGGGTCAGGACCGTCACCAGGCTGACCGTGTGCCCGCTCGGGTAGGCCAGGTGGTCGTCGTAGTAGCGGCCGAACGCGGGTTTGAGCATCCACGTGTTGACCGAGATCGCCACCGTGGGCGCGGCCACCACGAGCGCCACCAGGCCCCAGCGCCCGCGGACCGCCGCGACGGCCGCCAGAACGGCGAGCGCCGTGAGCACCACGGGGAACTCGCTCGGCAGCACGAACGCGGTCAGCAGGCCGTGGCCGAACGCGGACTCCACGCCCCGCTCGACGGCGGCGTCGAACGCCCCCGGCGAGCGCTCCCCGGCGAAGGGCAGGCCGAGCACGAGCGTGAACACCGCGCAGGCGGCGGCGAGCAGCGGGACGTGACGGGGAGGCACGGCGTCCATGCTGCCCGACGCGGCGCGTGGAATTTCGGTCGCGGGCGCGCGGGGCGATCGGCGACGATGCGACGCGTGGGATTTCTGGAGGCGAGCGGGCTGGCGTACCGCCTTGACAACGGCAGGGAACTGTTCCGCGACGTGTCGTTCCGGGTGGGGGCCGGTGACGTCGTGGCGCTCGTCGGCGACAACGGGGCGGGCAAGACCACCCTGCTGCGGATCCTCGCCGCGGAGCTGCCGCCACGCGCGGGTGGTGCGACGGCGCAGGGCGGGCTCGCTGTCATGCCGCAGTTCATCGGTTCGGTCCGCGACGACCGCACGGTGCGGGACCTCCTGCTGGCCGTGGCCCCGCGCGCGGTGAGGGACGCGGCCGCGAGCCTCGACGCGGCCGAGCTCGCGCTCATGGACGACGACCGCGCCGATGACGAGAAGACCCAGCTGCGCTACGCCGACGCGCTCACGGCGTGGGGCGAGGCCGGTGGCTACCAGGCCGAGGTCCTGTGGGACACGGTGACGGTCGCCGCGCTCGGCGCGCCGTTCGACATCGCCAGGTTCCGGGAGGTCCGCACGCTCTCCGGCGGCGAGCAGAAACGGCTGGTGCTGGAGGCATTGCTGCGCGGGCCCGAGCAGGTGCTGCTGCTCGACGAGCCGGACAACTACCTCGACGTGCCCGGGAAGCGCTGGCTCGAGGAGCGGCTCATCGACACCGGCAAGGCCGTGCTCCTGGTCAGCCACGACCGGGAGCTGCTCGCCCGCGCGGCCACGCATATCGTCACCGTCGAGGGCGGCACGGCCTGGGTGCACGGCGGCGGGTTCCGTGACTGGCACGAGGCGCGGCTCGCGAGGGCCGAGCGGATGGCCGAGCTGCGCAGGCGCTGGGACGAGAAGCACGAGCAGCTCAGGGAGCTGGTGCGCTCGCTGCAGCGCGCCGCGACGATGAGCGACGTCATGGCCGGCCGCTACAAGGCGGCACAGACGCGCCTGCGCAGGTTCGAGGAGGAGGGCGCGCCGCCGCTGCCGCCGAAGGAGCAGCGCGTCAAGCCGAGGCTGCGCGGCGGGCGAACCGGCATCAGGGCCATCACGTGCGAGTCGCTGGAGCTGACGGGGCTCATGGCGCCGTTCGACCTGGAGGTGTTCTTCGGCGACCGGGTGTGCGTGCTGGGTGCGAACGGCTCCGGCAAGAGCCACTTCCTGCGCCTGCTGGCGGGGGACCCCGTGCGGCACGCTGGCACGTACCGGCTCGGTGCCCGGGTGGTGCCCGGGTTGTTCGCGCAGACCCACCAGCATCCCGAATGGGAGGGCCGCACGCTGCTCGACGTGCTGCATCGCGGCGAGGGCGGGCGTCAGGGCATGGACCGTGGCACGGCTACGGCGGCGCTGAGCCGCTACGGCCTCGCCGCGTCGGCCGAGCAGCGGTTCGAGACGCTCTCCGGCGGCCAGCAGGCGCGGTTCCAGGTGCTGCTGCTGGAGCTGTCGGGGGCGACGCTGCTGCTGCTCGACGAGCCGACCGACAACCTCGACCTCGTGTCGGCGGAGGCGTTGCAGCAGGCGCTGGAGGAGTACACGGGCACGGTGGTGGCGGTGACCCACGACCGCTGGTTCGCCGGGTCCTTCGACCGGTTCCTGCGCTTCGAGCAGGACGGCACTGTCGCCGAGGTCGCGAGCGTCTCCGTGGGCTAGCGCGTTTCCTGCGGTGACGCGGGACGCCAGCGCAGGGACGCTGTCATCGTCAGCCAGAAGCGGACGAGTGCCCGCGGATTCCGTCCAGGAGGTATCTGGTGCGGCGGTCGTAGTCGTCCCGGGGAGGCCGCGTGCCGTGCTTGAGGGCGAGGGCGTTGTCGACGACGAGTGCGTGGAGGTCGCCCGCCGTGAACTCCGGCCGCAGCGCACCGGAGGCCCTCGCCGCGGCGATGAGCTCTTCGTTGGCCTCGTTTCCGGCCCGGCAGATCTCCATGAGCTGCTGGGAGTGCGGAAATGTCTGCAACAGGACGTCGTTGACGGCGGGCTGGCGGTACTGGAGGTCGCGGATCGCGGTGAGGTAGTACGTGATCCGCTCGCCGATGTCGTCGAGGGTCCGAGTGTGGCGGATGACGGCGAACAGCTCATTCGCGACGAGCTCTTCGATGACGGCCTCGATGAGGCCGATCCGGCCTCCGAACCGATTGAAAATCGTGGCCTTACTCACCCCTGCTGCCTTGGCGACCTCCTCCAGCGGCACCGTCAGGCCCCGCCCCTGGAAGGCGCCGATCGCGGCGGAACGGATCTGCTCGACATTGCGCCGGGCGTCGGCGCGCAGCCGGGATCCCGAAGACGCCGCATCGGCCATGACCCTCACCGTCTCTTCCTGTCGCTCACCCATCGCAATTTGACTCGTCGGGTCAGCTTACCTACGATCGCCGACAGCAGAGAACTTGACCTGAGTGGTCAACTTACGATTCCGCCCACCACCGAGACGGACACCGTGGGCAGTCAGGAAGGTCAAGAACATGATCGTTGTCACCGGCGCTACCGGTGGGCTGGGCGGCGCCATCGTCGAGCACCTCCTCAAGCGCCTGCCCGCCGGCCAGATCGGTGTCAGTGTCCGCGACGTCGGCAAGGCACAGCACTTCGCCGACCGCGGCGTGCGCGTGCGGCAGGGCTCCTACGAGGACCCGGCCGCGCTGCGTGACTCATTCGCCGGTGCCCGGCAGGTCCTTCTCGTGTCCGGCAACGACCCGGCCGCCGACATGGTCGGCCTGCATCGCAATGCCATCGAAGCCGCGGTCGAGGCGGGCGCCCGGCGGATCCTCTACACGAGCCAGCAGGGCGCCGTCCCCGGCAACCCATACCGGCCGTCGGACATCCACGTCGCCACCGAGGCGATGCTCGGCGAGTCGGGAGTCGACTGGACCGCATTGCGCAACGGCGCCTACGGCCCGCTCGATCAGGTTCTCGGCCCGTGGCAGCAGACCGGCGTGATCGCCCAGCCGGAAGACGGCCCCGTCCCGTACACCGACCGTGCCGACATCGCCGAGGCCATTGCGGTCATCCTCGCCGGTGACCGCTCCTTCGATGGTCCCGTCACCCTCACCGCGTCGGCCGCCGTCACCTTCGACGATTTCACCAGGATCGCTTCTGCTCTCACCGGTCGCACCATCAAGCGCATCCTCCTGGACGACGAACAGTGGATCGCCGACCAGCTCGCGATCGGTGTGCCGGAGCAGTTGGCCCGGCTCTTGCTGACCTGGTACCAGGCAGCCCGCGCGGGCTACTTCGCCGACGCCGGCCCTCTGCTGGCCGAACTCCTCGGCCGCGAGCCCCGCACCGCCGCTGACCGGCTCGCAGCCCACCTCGCCGCCTGACGCTGCTCCACTGCCCAGCTCGCGTCCCGGACTGCAGTGAAGGCCACCTTCACTGCGTTCAACGCAGTGTTGAGTCTCAGCTGATATGACACAGTTTGTGTCTCTCGGCATGTGACACACCCGGGTTGGGTGATCTTCGGGGTCTGTCGCTTGAGCAGCGTTGTGGTTGCTGACCATGATGCGGAAGCGGGCGAAGATGCTGCTGATGGACGCGACGTTGGTGGTCCAGCCGAAGCTGGAGAACGTGTCGGAGTGGTGCCGGGTCAACGGTGTCGATCGGCGCACGTTTTATCGGCACCGTGCCCGGATCCTGGCCGAGGGGCAGTGGCGGGAGCGGTCCCGGCGGCCGAAGACCTCCCCGCAGGCCACGCCGGAACCGGTGGTGGCCGAGATCGTGCGGCTGCGCGCTGAGCTGGCCCCGGACAACGGCGCTGACCCGATCGGTGACGCGCTGCAGGTGCTGGCCGTCGAGCAGGACTGGGACAAGCGGGGCTGGCGGGTGCCCGCGCGGGCCACGATCAACCGGATCCTGGCCCGCGCCGGTCTGCTGGACACCAATCCCCGTAAACGGCCCAAGGCATCCCTGCGCCGCTTCGCCTATGCCCGGCCGCGGGACTGCTACCAGATCGACGCCACCGAGATCACCCTCGCCGGGGGCCCCACGGTGGTGGTCTTCGAGGTGCTGGATGACTGCACCCGGCTGCTGCTGGCCTGCCACGCCGCGCCGGCCGAGACCGCCGCAGCCGCGGTCGCCGCGATCAGCGCCGCCGTCGCCGAGTTCGGGGCACCGGGGATCGTGCTGTCCGACAACGGAACCGCCTTCACCTCACGGCACCGCCTCAACGCCAAGCCCTCAGTGTTCACCACCACCGTCACCGGCTGGGGCAGCAGGCTCATCCACTCCAGCCCCTATCACCCGCAAACCTGCGGCAAAGTCGAACGCCACCACCAGACCCTCAAACGCTGGCTCGCCCACCAACCCGCCCAGCCCAGAACCCTGGCCGAGCTACAGACCCTGCTCGACACCTACCGCGAGCACTACAACACCCGCCGCCACAGCGCGCTGGGCCGCCGCACCCCGCACGACACCTGGAGCACCGCCACCCACCTCGGCGGACCCCAGCACCTGCCCGTCCAAGACGACGCCACCATCCACCAGCTCAAAGTCAGCGCCCAAGGCACCATCAACCTCGGCCGTCGCCACCGCATCCGCGTCGGCACCGCCCACGCCACACAGACCATCACCATCGTCGCCGACCACGACCGGGCCACCGCCTACACCAGCAACGGCGACCCAATCGGCTACATCCACCTCGACCACACCAAGACCTACCAGGGCACACTCACCCCAGCCGCCTAACCTGTGTCACAACAACCGAGACAACCCTGCGACAGATCTACCGAGACAACACACTGCGTTCAACGCAGTGAAGGTGGCCTTCACTGCGGACGGTCAGTCCTCGTGCTCCGCTTCCAGTTTGCCTGCGCGGACGGCGGCGACCAGTTCGGCGTGGTCGGCCTCCGTCTGGTCCGCGTAGCGCACGGCGTAGCGGCCCACCGCCTCGTCCATGTCCTCGTCGTCGGAGAAGTACCCCGCCAGCAGTCTCGGGTCGATCGACCGCGCGTGCGCCCGCGCCAGCAGCGCGCCCGCGAGCCTGCCGTAGTCGTCGAGGTGGTCGCCCTTGAGTCCGGTCGGGTCGATGTCGCCCTTGAGATTCCGGAACTGCCGCACGATGAACGGCCTGCCCTCGATCGTCGTCCAGCCCAGCAGGATGTCGGTCTCCGCCTGCACGAGCCGGGCGCCGTGCACGATACGGCGCCCCTCGTGCCCGGCGGGCTCGACGTCCAGATATTCCTCCAAAGCGGACGGACGGGCCTCCTTGAGCTGCAGCACGAGCACCTCGTCGCCGTTGCCGTGCAACAGCGCGATGTAACAGCGCCAGCCGACGCTGCCCGTGCCGACGACCCGGAAGGCCACATCGGACACCGTGTAGCGGGCGATCAGGTCGCGCCGCGACTCACGCAGGGTGTCCACATAGGATTCCAGCCCGTCGATCACGGCCTCGGCGGTGCGCTCGCCGACCCGCGTCCGCACGGGCGGGTCCTCGACGAAGCGCAGCCGCCGCAGCCCGCTCTCGTGCTCGTACTCCTGCGTACCCTTCGCCGCGACCTTCGCGCTCGTGTTCTTGCGGGCCTTGGCGGCGGCGCGCTCGAAGTCGTCGATCAGCTCGTCGGCCTTCGCCCTGGCCACCACCGACGCGTCGGGCAGCGCGTTCCACGACCGCAGGAACGGCAGCTCCGCGAGCCCGCGCACGACGCGGCGGTAGGACTTCACCACGTCCTCGGCGGACTCCAGGCACTGCTTCTCCGGCACGCCGCCCTCCCGGCCCGCCAGCACGAGGCTCGCCGCGAGGCGCTTGAGATCCCATTCCCACGGCCCCGGCACCGTCTCGTCGAAGTCGTTGATGTCCATCACGATCTCGCCGTCCGGCGTGCCGTACAGGCCGAAGTTCGCGGCGTGCGCGTCGCCGCACAGCTGCGCGGTGAGCCCGCTCGCCGGGGTGCCGGCCAGGTCGGCGGCCATCAGCCCGGCCGCGCCGCGGAAGAACGAGAACGGCGAGGCGGTCATCCGGCCGATGCGCAGCGGCAGCAGCCGCGGCAGCCGCCCGGCGTTGCTCGCTTCGACGTAGGCGAGCACGCCGGGCCTGCGCGGGTTCACGGGGTCGTGGTCGTGGGAGCCGGGTGGCACGGCGTCGCGCAGCGCCTTGCCCCTGGCCAGGACGTCCTCGGAGCTCACGGGGGTGCGAAGGTCGATCCCGTTTCGGGTCATGTCCCCATCTTGCCGGTCAGCGCACCCGCACGACCGTCTCGATCGCGTCGATGCCCTGGTCGAGCTCGTCACGGCTGATCACGAGCGGGGGAGCGACACGCAGGGTCGCGCCGTGCGTCTCCTTGCACAGCACGCCGCGGGCCATGAGGGCCTCCGAGGCCGCTCGCCCGCTGAGCCCGCCGGGAGCGAGGTCGACCCCGGCCCACAGGCCTCGTCCCCGCACCTCGCTCACGCCGTGGCCCACGAGCTCGCCGAGCCGCGCGTGCAGGTGCGCCCCGAGCGTCGCCGCCCGCTCCTGGAACTCGCCGGTCTCCAGCAGCCGCACCACGGCCCTGCCCACCGCGCACGCGAGCGGGTTGCCGCCGAAGGTGGAGCCGTGCTCGCCGGGCCGAAGCACCCCGAGCACGTCAGCGCGGCCCGCGACCGCCGACACCGGCACGATGCCGCCGCCGAGCGCCTTGCCGAGCGTGTAGAGGTCGGCGCGCACGCCCTCGTGGTCGAGCGCGAGCACCGGTCCCGTGCGTGCGAGCCCGGACTGGATCTCGTCGGCGATCAGCAGGGCGCCCGCCTCGTCGCACAGCTCACGCGCCCGCCCGAGGTAGCCGGGCGGCGGCACGATCACGCCGGCCTCGCCCTGGACGGGCTCCAGCAGCACCGCCGCGGTGCGCTCGGTGATCGCGGCAGCCAGCGCGGCCTCGTCGCCGTAGGGCACCACGACGAAGCCGGGCGTGAACGGGCCGAAGTCCGCCCGGGCGGTCTCGTCGGTGGAGAACGACACGATCGTGGTGGTGCGGCCGTGGAAGTTCGACGCGGCCACCACGATCTCCGCGGTGCCGTCCGGGATGCCCTTGACGCGGTAGGCCCACTTGCGCGCGACCTTGAGCGCCGACTCCACCGCCTCGGCGCCGGAGTTCATCGGCAGCACCTTCTCGGTGCCGGTGAGCGTGGCGAGCTCCTGGCAGAAGCGGCCCAGCTGGTCGTGGTGGAACGCGCGCGAGGTGAGCGTGACCCGGCCGAGCTGCTCGATCGCGGCGGCCACGAGCGCGGGGTGGCGGTGGCCGAAGTTGAGCGCGGAGTAGCCGGAGAGGAAGTCGAGGTAACGCCTGCCGTCGACGTCGGTGACCCACGGGCCCTCCGCCTCGGCGATCACGACGGGCAGCGGGTGGTAGTTGTGGGTGCTCCACCGCTCGTCGAGCGCGATCAGGTCGGCGGTCGTGGTGCTGGTGGTGCCGTCGGCGAAGGTCGTCATACGTTCAGATTAGGTCGAACCAGGCGGTGACATCAGCCGCATAAACGTCTCACAATGTTCGGTTCGTTGCGCATATCGGCGCCGAGACACGCGAATCGTTGCATCGCGCTCCGGTGTTGGCGTGACCGCGACCCCTTCTGCAAGAGTGGGGCCTCGTGACAGACGATCTCTCGTTCCTTCGCGCGCAGGCGCGGACGCAGCGGTTCACCCTCGGCGCGCCGAAGGAGTTCCGGGTCTCTCCGGACGGCTCCCGGCTGCTGTTCCTGCGCGCCGAGTCCGGCGTCGACCGGCGCAACAGCCTCTGGCAGCTCGATCTGCGCTCGGCGGCCGAGGCCAAGATCGTCGACGCCGCGGAGCTGCTGCCCGGTGAGGAGGACCTGCCGCCCGAGGAGCGCGCGAGGCGGGAACGGGCGAGGGAGACCTCCGGTGGCGTCGTCGGCTACGCGGCCGACGCGGCGTTCACCGTCGTCGCCTTCTCGCTCTCCGGCAGGCTCCACACCACCGACCTGCGCACGGGCGAGACCAGGGTGCTCGTCGACGGTGCGGTGGTCGACCCGAGGCCCGACCCCACGGGCACGCACGTCGCCTACGTCGCCGACCGGCGCCTGCACGTCATCGACCTCGGCACGGGCGACGATCGGCTGCTGGTGGACGAGGAGGGCGAGGACATCGCGTGGGGCCTCGCGGAGTTCATCGCCGCCGAGGAGATGGGCCGCGTCCGCGGCTACTGGTGGGCCCCCGACGGGCGTTCCCTGCTCGTCGAGCGGACCGACCGCTCGGCCGTGCCGCGCTGGCACATCGCCGACCCGGTGCACCCCGACGCCCCCGTCAACACGGTCGCCTACCCGGCCGCGGGCACCACCAACGTCGAGGTCTCGCTGTCGTTTCTCGGCCTGGACGGCAGCCGGGTCGACGTCGAGCGCGGCGACTGGGAGTACCTCGTCGCCGTGCACTGGTCGGCGGGCGGCGCGCCGCTGATCACCGTGCAGCCGCGCGACCAGAAGCGCCTCGAGGTCTACGCCGTCGACCCGGCCGACGGCTCGACGAGCCTCGTGCACGCCGAGAGCGACCCGGACTGGGTGGAGATCGTCGCGGGTGTGCCCGCCTGGACCACCGACGGCAGGCTCGTGCACGTGAGCGCCGCCGACGGCGCCTACCGGCTGCTGCTCGACGGCAAGCCCGTGACCGATCCGGGCCTGCAGGTGCGCTCGGTGCTCGACGTCGGCGGCGAGGTGCTGTTCAGCGCCTCCGAAGACGACCCGACGCAGATCCACGTCTACCGCACGGAGAACGGCTCCGTCCGTCGTCTGTCCACCGTGGACGGTGTGCACATCGGCGCGGGAAACACCGAGATCACGGTGCTCTCGTCGTGGAGCCTCACCCACAGCGGCCCGGAGGTCTCGGTGCTGCGGGACGGCGAGCCGATCGCGAAGGTGGCGTCCCGCACGGTGGATCCCGGGATCGAGCCCAACCTGACGTGGCTCACCGTGGGGGAGCGGGGTCTGCGCGCGGCGTTGCTGCTGCCGACGGGGTACCAGCAGGGCAGCGCCAAGCTGCCGGTGCTGCTCGACCCGTACGGCGGTCCGCACGCCCAGCGCGTGCTCCAGAGCCGCAACGCGTTTCTCACCTCGCAGTGGCTGGCCGACCAGGGGTTCGCCGTACTCGTGGCCGACGGTCGCGGCACGCCGGGACGCGGGCCGGCGTGGGAGCGGGAGATCGCGGGCAGGCTCGCCGAGGTCACGCTCGCCGACCAGGTCGACGCGCTGCGCGCCGTCGCGGCCGACCACCCCGACCTGGACCTCGGCCGGGTCGCCATCCGGGGCTGGTCCTACGGCGGCTACCTTTCCGCGCTCGCGGTGCTGCGCAGGCCGGACGTGTTCCACGCTGCCGTCGCGGGCGCCCCCGTGACCGACTGGTCCCTGTACGACACGCACTACACCGAGCGCTACCTCGGGCGCCCGCAGGACGAGCCCGAGAGCTACGAGCGCAACTCGCTGCTGGCCGACGCCCCGAACCTGCGCCGCGCGCTGCTGATCGTGCACGGCCTTGCCGACGACAACGTGTTCGTCGCACACGCGCTGCGGCTGTCCGCGGAGCTACTGGCCGCGGGCAGGGCGCACACGTTCCTCCCGCTGGCGGGCGCGACGCACATGACGCCGCAGGCCGAGGAGGTCGCGGAGAACCTGATGCTCACGCAGGTCGAGTGGATCAAGAACGCGCTGGAGGCACGATGAGGCGCTGGGGATTGACCGTTCCGCTGACGGGGGTGCCGCTGCCGCAGCATCGCGAGCTGATCGAGCGGCTGCCCGACCTCGGCTACACCGACGCGTGGTCGGCCGAGACCGCGGGCACCGACGCGTTCTCGCCGCTGCTGCTGGCTTCGCAGTGGGCGCCGCGGCTGCGGCTGGGCACGGCGATCGTCCCGGTCTACACGCGCGGTCCCGGCGTGATCGCGATGAGCGCGGCCACGCTGGCCGAGTGCGCGCCCGGGAAGTTCGTGCTCGGCATCGGCGCGTCATCGCCGGTGATCGTGGAGAACTGGAACGCGGGCGCGTTCACCGAGCCCTACGCCCGCACGCGCGACACCCTGCGGTTCCTGCGCGCGGCGCTGGCGGGGGAGAAGGTGACCGAGGAGTATCCGACGTTCTCGGTGAGCCGGTTCCGCCTGGAACGGCCCGCCGACCCGGCGCCGCCGATCATGCTCGCCGCGCTGCGTCCGGGCATGCTGCGGCTCGCGGCGCGCGAGGCCGACGGCGCGATCACGAACTGGTTCGCGCCCGCGGACGTGCCGAAGGTGCGTGCCGAGGTGGGCCCCGACCTGGAGCTGGTGGCGCGGATCTTCGTGTGTCCCACCGAGGACGCCGACGCCGCGCGCAAGCTCGGCCGCCTGCTGATCAGCAGCTATCTCACGGTGCCGGTGTACCGGGCGTTCCACGACTGGCTGGGCCGGGGCGAGGTGCTGGCGCCCATGCACGAGGCGTGGGCGGCCGGGGACCGCAAGAAGGCCAACGCGGTGATTCCCGACGAGGTGGTGGACGAGCTGATCGTGCACGGCAGCCCCGAGCGGTGCCGCGAGACGCTGCAGTCCTATGTGGACAACGGGCTCACCACGCCGGTGATCTCGCTGCTGCCCACCGGCGGTGACCCGCTGGAGCAGGTGGAGGCGCTCGCGCCGCGTTAGCTCCACAGTGCGGTGCCGAGCACGAGCCCAGCCGCGGCCGCACCGAACCCGGCGAAAACCGTGATCGCCACGTTCGCGACAGCGTAGAGCCTGGCCCGGGCGGTGACCAGCCGCACGGTCTCGTAGCCGAACGTGGAGAACGTGGTGAGCGCGCCGCAGAGTCCGGTGCCGACCAGCGCCTGCACGGCACCGGGTTCCCCGCCGGACAGCGCCCAGCCCGCCAGCACGCCGAGCACGCCCGAACCGGCGACGTTGACGGTGAGCGTGCCCCACGGGAACACGGAGTCGTGGGCACGCTGCACCCGCCGGTCGGTGAGATAGCGCAGCACGGCTCCGGCCGCGCCGCCCAGCATCACCCACAGGGCCGTCATGGGGCCTGCCTGCCTGTGTAGCGAACCACCTCGACCTCGTCGAGGGTCACCAGTCCCTCCTCGATCAGCTCGTCGAGCTGCGGAAGGAAACGCCGCACGCGGTCCTCCTCGTCGACGATCACGACGGCGACCGGCAGGTCCTCCGACAGCGACAGCAGCCGGCTCGTGTGGATCAGCGAGCTCGCCCCGTAGCCCTCGATGCCGCGCAGCACGGACGCACCGGCGAGGCCCGCGTCCCGCGCCCTGCGCACGATCTCGTGATACAGCGGCTGGTGGTGCCACGTGTCGTCCTCGCCCAGATACACGGTGAGCCGCAGCGCGCGGCCGGACAGTCGCATCAGACGCCTCCTGCCTGTTTCTGCCGGACGGGCCCGCGCCTGCCGGTGCGCCGCAGGAGCCGCCGGGTCACCAGCATGCCCACCGCCACCGCGGCGAGCGAGCACACCACCGAGCCCGCCGCGTAGAGCAGGGCGATCCCGGGTCTGCCGTGCCGCACGGACTCGATGGCGTCGAGGACATAGGTCGAGAACGTGGTGAAGCCGCCCAGCAGTCCCACCCCGACGAAGGGCCGCAGCAGGCGGTGCGGCTGCGCGGTCTGCGTGATCACGACCATGAGCATGCCGATGAGCAGGCAGCCGGCCACGTTGACCAGCAGGGTCGACACGGCGAACCCGCCGGGCGGGTGGGGGAGCGCGACCCCGAGCCCGTACCGGGCGAGGCTGCCGAGCGCGCCGCCCGCGGCGATCGCGAGCAGCACGTCGGCGCGGTGCGTGGCTGCCATCCCACCATGATTGCCGACGCGCCGCTGCGGGTAGCCCTGGCCCATGGGGAAGACCGTCGCGCAGCAGCTCATCGCCGATCACCTGGTGAGTGGCGAGATGGTGCCGGGGGAGGAGATCGGGCTCCGGATCGACCAGACGCTCACCCAGGACGCCACGGGCACGCTCGTGATGCAGGAGCTGGAGGCGCTCGGCCTCGACCGGGCGCGCACCGAGGTGAGCGTGCAGTACGTCGACCACAACCTGTTGCAGGCCGATGAGAAGAACGCCGAGGACCACGCGTTCCTGCGCTCGGCGTGCCGGCGCTACGGGCTGTGGTTCTCCAAACCGGGCAACGGTGTCTCCCACCCCACGCACATGCAGCGTTTCGGCGTGCCCGGAAAGAGCATGGTCGGCTCCGATTCGCACACGTGCGCGGCCGGCTCGCTGGGGATGCTCGCGATGGGAGTCGGCGGACTCGAGGCGGCACTGGCGATCGCCGGGGAGCCGGTGTACCTGCGGATGCCTGAGATCTGGGGCGTGCGCCTGACCGGTGAGCTGCCGCCGTGGGTGTCGGCGAAGGACGTGGTGCTGGAGATGTTGCGCCGCCACGGCGTCAAGGGCGGGCTGAATCGGATCATCGAGTACCACGGCCCCGGCGTGGCGACGCTGTCTGCGATGGACCGGCACGTGATCGCCAACATGGGCGCCGAGCTCGGGGCGACCACGACGGTGTTCCCCTCCGACGACGCGGTGCGCGCGTTCCTGCGCGCCGAGGGCCGCGAGGACGATTTCACCGAGCTGGTGGCCGATCCGGACGCCGCCTACGACGTCACCGACGAGATCGAACTGTCCACACTGGAGCCATTGATCGCGCGACCGTCCTCACCGGACAACGTGGTGCCCGTGCGGGAGGTGGCGGGCATCGAGGTGGGCCAGGTCGTGATCGGCTCGTCGGCGAACCCGGGCCTGCGCGACTTCGCGATCGCCACGCATCTGGTGCGGGGCAGGCAGACCGACGCCGCCGTGAGTTTCGACGTCAACCCGTCGTCGCGGGAGATCTTCGCCGACCTCACCAAACGCGGCGACACGTTCGACCTGATCTCCGCGGGCGCGCGCATCCACCAGGCGGGCTGCCTCGGCTGCATCGGTATGGGCCAGGCACCGGCCGTCGGGCACAACTCACTGCGGACGTTCCCAAGGAACTTCCCCGGCCGCTCGGGCACGCGTGAGGACGCGGTGTGGCTGTGCTCGCCGGAGACCGCGGCCGCGTCGGCGCTGACGGGCGTCATCACCGACCCGAGGGAGCTGGCCGCCGCGCTGGGGCTGGAGTGGCCGGACCTGGGGCTGCCCGAGCGGGCGTCGGTGAACACCGACATGCTGGTGCCGCCGCTGCCGCCCGGGCAGGCCGCGACGGAGAAGCTCGTCAAGGGGCCCAACATCTCGGCTCTGCCGGACTTCCCGCCGCTGCCGGAGCGCATCGAGGCTCCCGTGCTGCTGAAGGTGGGCGACAACGTGTCGACCGACGAGATCTCGCCCGCGGGGGCGAGGGCGCTGCCGTTCCGGTCCAACGTGCCCAAGCTGGCGGAGTTCACGTTCACGCAGATCGACGAGACCTACCCCGAGCGGGCCCGCAGGGCCGAAGGGCACGTGGTGGTGGGCGGCGACAACTACGGGCAGGGCTCGTCGCGCGAGCACGCGGCCATCACGCCCCGGCACCTCGGGCTCAAGGCCGTGATCGCGAAGTCCTTCGCCCGGATCCACTGGCAGAACCTGGCGAACTTCGGGATTCTCGCGCTCGAGTTCCGCGACCCCGCCGACTACGACCGTGTGGAGCAGGGCGACACGATCGTGCTCGACGGCCTGCGCGAGCAGCTGCCCGGCGGCCCAGGGCTGTCCGTGCGCAACGAGACCAAGGGTGAGAACTACGCCCTGCGCCACCGGCTTTCGGAGCGTCAGGTGGAGGCGGTGCTCGCGGGCGGGCGGATCCCGCTGCTGGCACGGTCCTGACGGCGATGCGCGCGCCGGTACGCCGACGGTGCCGTGTCGTAGTGGTCGAGGAACGCCTGCCGGAGTGTTTCGGTGGAGCCGAACCCGCACCGGCGGGCGACGGCCGACAGCGGTAGCTCGCTGGCGGTGAGCAGCTGCGCCGCGGCCTCGGTGCGCATGGCGCGGAGGTAGCGGCTCGGCGAGGTCCCGAGGTGCTCGGCGAACAGGCGGGTGAGCTGGCGTTCGCTCACGCCCACGGTGGCGGCGAGCGCGGGCGTGCTCAGGTCCGCGGCGAGCGAGGCGGCGATGTGCGCGGTCGCCTGGTGCACCACCCGGTGGGCAGGCGACGGCGCTGCGGTCAGGAACATGCTGACCTGCGCCTGGTTGCCGGGCCGCTGGAGGTAGGTCACCAGGTGGCGGGCGACCTCGCGGGCGATGTCCGGCCCGTGGTCCTCCTCGACCAGTGCCAGCGCCAGGTCGAGCGCACTCGTGACACCGGCCGAGGTGTAGACGTTGCCGTCCCGGATGAACAACGGCGCGGGTTCGACGGTCACGCCGGGGTAGCCGTCGGCGAGCCGGGAAGCCCAGAACCAGTGGGTGGTCGCGCGCCGCCCGGTCAGCAGCCCCGCGGCCGCGAGCACCGTGGACCCCGTGCAGACCGAGGTGACCCTGCGGGACGCGGTGGCCAGCCTGCGCAGGTGCGTGGTCAGGCGCACGTCGGCGGCGGCCGCCTCGTGCCCGAGCCCGCCCGCGACGACGAGCGTGTCGAGCGGGCCGGAGAGGCGGTCGAGCCGGTCGTGCACCGCCAGCGTCAGCCCGGAGGTGCTGCGCACGGGCTTGCCGTCGATGCTGGCGAGGCGGATGTCGTACCCGGGCGTGACCCCGAGCCGGTTCACCGCGTCGAAGACGTCCGAGGGGCAGGCGATGTCGAGCAGCGCGGCGTCCTCGTAACCGATGATCACCACGCGCCTCATGCGCTGGAGGCTAGCAGCACCTGGCCGACGGACACGGTTCGCAGGAATCCGGACATCGCGGCTCGCCGGGCCCCGTGCGGTCGCCACTGTGACGTCATGGAGAAGAAGACGATCGCGTTCGTTCTGTACCCGGGGCTGACGCCGCTCGATCTGGTGGGCCCGCTGCAGGTGCTCTCCGTGCTGCCCGGCTACGAGGTGGTGGTGGTCGGACAGACCCGCGAGCCGGTGGCCACGGACACGCCGGTGCGGCTCGCGGCGAGCCACACGTTCGCCGAGGTTCCTGACCCCGCGGTGGTGCTGGTGCCGGGTGGGATGGCGCCGACGATCAAGGCGATGACGGACGAGACGCTGCTGTCCTACCTCCGGCGGGCGGCGGCGAACGCGGACGTAGTGGGCTCGGTGTGCACGGGCTCGCTGATCCTGGGGGCCGCGGGCCTGCTGGAAGGCCGTCAGGCGACCACGCACTGGGCGTTTCTGGAGCAGCTCGCCGCGCTGGACGCGAAGCCGGTGCGCCGCCGCTGGGTGCAGGACGGCCGCGTGTTCACGGCCGCGGGCGTCTCGGCGGGCATCGACCTGGCGCTGCATCTGGTGCGCACGCTGGCGGGCGAGGACGTGGCGAGGCAGGTGCAGTTCGGCATCGAGTACGACCCCGAGCCGCCGTTCGGCCCGCTCGACTGGGCGGCCGCACCGCACGAGTTCTGGGCGCCCCTGCGGCGCACGGCGCTGGACGAGGGGCTCGCCGGCAGCCCGGAGCTGTCGGCACGCCTGCTCGGATGACCGCGCGCGGGCGGGTGTACGGCCTGCTCGCGGGGCTCTACGTCGGACGGTGGCTCGCGCCGAGCTTCCTCGGCGGCGGGGGACTGCCCGCGATCCTGCGGGAACGGGGCCTGTCGCTGGAGCCGCTCGGCCCCTTCCAGGCGTTGTTCCTGCTCGCAGGTGCTGACGTTCCGGGAACCGCGTGCGCGGGCGACGGCCGCACCGAGCGACCTGGTGACGCTGTTGCGCCGCCCGCGAGTCGCGCGGTGGGCGTTCGTGCCGCTGCCACTGATGTGGCTGGGAGCGGGCGGATCGTTCATGCTGCTCACGCCCATGCTGATCGACGCGGGCTGGTCGCTGTCCCGGCTGGGACTGGTGAACACCGTGCTGGGCAACGTCGCGGCGATCGCCGGCGGCCTCGCGGCGGGTGTCGCGCTGACGCGGATATCGCGCCGCACGGCGCTGCTGGTGCTGAGCTTCGCGCAGGTCGTCGTGGTGGCGTCGCTGTTCCCCTTGGCGTCGGGCAACGCGCCGCTCCCGGGCACGGCGACGCTGGTGTGCCTGCTGCACGCCTGCTACGCGGCCGCGGTGACGGTGACGACGGCGGCGTCGCTGGGCGTGGGCTCCCTGGCGGTCGCGGCGGCGGGCAAGCTCGGCTACCCGGCGGTCCTCGGCGCGGTCGTGACCTTCCTCGCCCTGGGAGCCCTGGCGGTTGCCGTGCTGTTCCAGGAGGCCAGACCCGCTGTGAGGGGGATGGAAGGGGCAAGGTAGAGTACTGCCATCGCCTTCGAGAGAAGGTGATGGCCGGGCTGTGGCGCAGTTTGGTAGCGCACTTGACTGGGGGTCAAGGGGTCGCAGGTTCAAATCCTGTCAGCCCGACGGTCGTGACAGAGCCCCTGACCTCGCAATCCTTCGAGGTCAGGGGCTCTTCGCATCTCATGCCGGTGATCATGGCGACGATCTACTGCGATTGCGTGCGCGTGCCCTGTGGCGGAGGGTGAAACAGTGGTCGGTGCCGGGTCGATGGCCGGCGGAGGGAGCCCGCGTGCGTGAACAGCACACCGCGAGCACGGCGTGGCCGTCGTTGCGGGTCGCGGACTGGACGGACACTCGCGAGACCCTGCACATGTGGACCCAGGTCGTGGGCAAGCTCCGGCTGGCGCACGCCCCGCTGCTCAACCACTGGTGGCAGGTCACGCTGTATGTCAGTCCCCGAGGACTGACCACGGGCACCGTGCCGCACCGGGGCGGGGTGTTCGACGTCGAGTTCGACTTCGTCGACCATCGGCTGCGCGTCCGCAGCAGCGACGGGGCCGGTCGCAGCATCGCGCTACGGGCCATGCCGGTGGCCGAGTTCTACGGCCGGACCCTCGATGCGCTCGGCGAACTGGGCATCGAGGCGTCGATCCAGGCGCGACCGAACGAGGTGGATCCGGCGATCCCGTTCGCCGAGGACCTCGAGCACGCCTCCTACGACCCGCAGGCCGCGCACCTGTTCTGGCGGCAGCTGTTGGCCGCCCACCGCGTCATCGGCGAGTTCCGGTCGCACTTCGTGGGCAAGGTCAGCCCCGTGCACTTCTTCTGGGGCGCGATGGACCTCGCCTGCACCCGCTTCTCCGGGCGTCCCGCTCCACCCCACCCGGGCGGCGTCCCGAACTGCGGCGACTGGGTGATGGTGGAGGGCTACTCCCACGAGCTGTCCAGCTGCGGATTCTGGCCTGGCGGCGGCGAGGAGGGCGCCTTCTACGCCTACGCCTATCCCGAACCCGACGGCTTCGCGACCCACTCCGTCGGCCCGGAGGGCACCTACTACAGCGACGCCAACGGCCAGTTCCTCCTGCCCTACGAAACCGTGCGCCGCGCGCCCGATCCCCACCGGGCACTGACCGAGTTCCTTCACACCACCTACGAAGCGGCCGCCGAACACGGCGGCTGGGACCGCGCGAACCTGGAAGACGACCCCGCCCGGTGGAACGACCGGTGAACACCGTTGCGCCGGGCGAGACGACGAAAGGACGGCACCGATGGTCGATCGCGACGCCCTTCCGGCGCCCGAGCACGGGCTGATCGTGACGCACTTCCTGACCGTGCGGGACGTGTCCGCCTCCCGAGCCTTCTACGCCGGCATCCTCGGCGGCGAGGTCGTGCTAGAGGAGAACCCCGCCATCGTCAAGGTCGCCAACACCTGGATCATCATGAATCCCGGCGGAGGCCCGACCCCGGACAAGCCCGGCATCACCCTGCGGCCACCCGAACCCGGCGACCCGGTCTCGGCGTTCCTGAACGTGCGGGTGGCCGACATCGCCGCGTTCTACGCCGGCGCCGTGGCCAAGGGCGCCCGGTTCGTCACCGAACCCATCGACCGCAAGGCCGAGATCCGCTGCTACCTCCGCGACCCGGACGGCTACCTCATCGAAGTCGGTCAGGCCACCGGCATGCTCGAGGGCATCTTTGCCGACCCGCCACCCGACGGGAGTCGTCCGGGATAGCCGCGGGCGCAGGTCAGATGTCCCGCTCGCAAACCCGGAAACTCAGGTGAGGAGGAGACCGATGGTGACGCGAGCCGAGCGTGACCTGGTTCAGGAGCAACTGGAGTACCTGCACCGCCGCCACCTTTCGATCGGTGATGACCACGTCGCGAGCTTCTATCCGCCGGAGATGGAGGCACAGCGCCACTTGTTCGGCGTCGCGGGCACCAATGTGGACGGAACGCAGTGGTCGGTCGGCGACTGTGCACATCGGTTCCCCCTGCAGTCGATCTCCAAGGTGTTCACCTATGCGCTCGCGCTGGAGGACAACGGCCGCGAGGCGACGCTGAACCGTGTCGGCGTGGAGCCCTCCGGCGACCCGTTCAACTCGATCACCTTCGACGAGGCGCGCAACCGCCCGCACAACCCGATGGTCAACGCGGGCGCACTGGTCGCGGCGAACCTGGTGCGCGGGCGCGACCCAGCCGAGAAGGTCGAGCGGCTCGTCGACCGGCTGCGCACCTACGCCGGGAATCCCGACCTCCACGTCGACAAGGAGATCTTCGAGCGGGAGATGGTGTCCAACGACCGCAATCTCGCGCTGAGCTACCTGATGCGCAGCCTGGGGATGATCGACGGCGACATCGAGGACAACATCGTGGTCTATCTGTCCGCCTGCTCGGTGCAGGTCACCGCGGTCGAGCTGAGCGTGATGGGCACGACCCTCGCCAACGGCGGAGTGAACCCGCACAGCGGAAGCCGGGCACTGGGCCGGCAGCACGTCCGCGACGTCATCAGCGTCATGTCCACCTGCGGGATGTACAACGCCGCCGGCGAATGGGCCTACGACGTGGGCATTCCCGCGAAGAGTGGCGTCTCGGGCGGGATCGTCACCGCCATCCCCAACTACTTCGGGCTCGGGTTGTTCTCCCCGGGCCTGGACGTGTACGGCAACAGCGTGCGCGGGATCGGCCTGTGCCGGGAGCTGTCCGCGCGGTTCGGTCTGCACATGTTCGCCGGCCCCACCGAGTCCCGGTTCGGGCGGGTGGCACAACCCTCGCAGCAACAGCCTGACTCCTGAGGCCCGAACGCCGCCCCGGTGTGCGGCTATGCCCGGCGCCCCGGGGTGCGGGCGCGGTCCCTGAGGCGCTTGACCACGAACAGGGTTGCCGCGACGACAGCGAGGACGATCACCACGAGCTGGAACACGCTCGCGTACCGTCCCACCAGGTGCCAGTTGGCGCCGAGGGCGTAGCCGGCGACCACGAAGACCGAGTTCCAGAGCAGGCTGCCGGCCGTGGTCAGCCCGAGGAAAGTCCAGAACGGCATCTTCTGGACCCCCGCAGGCAGCGAGACGAGGCTGCGCACCAGCGGCACCATCCGCCCCAGGAACACCGCCTTGGTGCCGTGCCTGGCGAACCACTCCTCGGCCTTGTCGACGTCCGCGGGCCTGAGCAGCGGCAGCTTGCAGACGAGCCACCGGGTGCGCTCGCGGCCGAGCAGCCGCCCCAGGTAGAAGACGATGATCGCGCCGAGCACCGACCCGGCGGTGGTCCACAGCAACACCTCGACGAGTGACAACGTGCCGTTGGCGGCGCTGAACCCGGCCACCGGCAGCACCAGCTCGCTCGGCAGCGGCGGGAACACGTTGTCCACGCACACCGCGACCGCCGCGCCCGGTCCCCCGAGCGTGTCCATCAGCTCGACGACCCACCCGGCGATGCCACCGGGTTCACCGGCGTCGGAGCGGGCCAGCTGCACGGTCATGCCCGGCCATCCGTGGTGAGCATCGGGTCGTGTGCGGCACGACCCACCTGTCACACTCCACCCTCGTCCACCCCCGCGCGCCGGTCAACGCCGGGAACGGGAAAGCTCCCCGGCGGCGTCGGTCGCGATCTCGATCACGCGGGCCGCGAGCGGCGAGTGGGTGCGTCCGGCCTGCCAGAGCAGGAAGGCCTCGCGCGGGCTCGGCGCCGGCCGCAGCTCGTGGAGGTCGAGGGCCTCGCCCACCTCGCCGCCCCTCGAACCCCCGGCCGCGACGCGTTCTCCCTCGCCGATCGCGCGGTCACGGAAGGCATCCTGAGCGCCGCCGGTTACTACGGACCCGACAGCACGGCCGCCTACCACGCCGCGTTCCGTCTGTACGAACCGCGAACGCTCTTCGGCGGTCTGGACGCGGCGACCGCCGAAGACGCCCACCGTCGCCTGCACGCCATGATCGCCGCCACGACACCGCCGATGCGTGTGCTTCGACTCCCGCGCCTGGCTGGTCTCGGCGCACCGGCGGTGAACCCGGGGCAGACCGGAACGGGCACCGAACCCGCGTAGTTCGTCGCTCATTTGCTGGACGCAACGGTGCGCGGTGGGGTGCTGAGCGCGGCGGCGGCGTCCGCGAAGCGGGCCAACGCCGTGACCACGACGGCTCGGACGTCCTCGTCGAGCCGGTCGAGCACGGCGGCGAGCGTCCAGCGGCGGTGCTCGTTCAGCCGGTCGACCAGCTGACGGCCCTTGGCGGTAGGTGCGAGTAGTCTCCCGCCGGTTCAGCGGGTTCTGCGCTTTTGCAGCAGGCCGAGCGCAGTCAGGCGGTCGCAGGCCCTCGGGCTGTCCGTGGCGTTACTGGGCCCGAGCATGGCCTTTGTCCTGTCGACCAGCAACACCGCTCTTTTGACGCCGGCCGCCGCGAACCGCGTCAGCGCGTTGCGGACCAGGTATTCCGCGATCCCGGTGCGCCGGTGAGCTGGATGGGTCGCGACCACCTCGATGAAACCGGTGAGTTGTGCGCCGTCGTCCTCGAGCTCGACGATCCGGCTCAGCAGCACCCCGATCTTGAACGTGGCCAGGCCGCTCGGCGCCTGATCGCGACGGTGATCCGCTCGTGGATCGCCTCGCGGAGCGTTCCTGCCCGTGTGGGCGCCGTCTTCATCCGGGCCTGGACAGCATAGGCTAGCAAGCGCTAGCCTATGTACTAGCGGTCGCTAGCTCGCCTCTGCTGGTGCGATCAGGAGTCGTTCCGCAGGGAGACAACAACAGATCCACCCAGGGCGTGTCTGAGAGTCCTCTGCCGTGCGAAGCCGGCACGGGATTGTCAGACACGACCTAGCCACCGGTTCCAGATCGGACGCCTTGGACCAGGCGTCGTCGGCCGGCGTACGAGGCAGGTCCCACCCCACACAGCAGGAGCACTGCGCCATGAATGTGACGCGTCAGGATGATCGCATCGATCCCGCCACGTTCTTGTCGATCATGAGTGCCTTTCCAGCCGGAATAGCAGTCATCACCACACTCAACGAAAACGCACAGCCGGTGGGGCTCACCACCACCGCGTTGTGCAGCGTGTCCGCGGACCCACCGGCCTTGCTGGTGTGCGTCGACCGCGCCAGCCGGACACTCCCGTCGCTGTTGTCCCGCAAAGAGTTCGTGGTCAACTTCCTACGGGAATCCGGAAGCGCCACGTCAATCCTGTTCGCCTCGAAGAAGGACGACAAGTTCAGCGCGGTCCGCTGGCGCCCGAGGCCGGGCGGACTGCCGATCCTCACCGAGGATTCCCTGGCCTGGGCGGACTGTTCCCTTCTGGAAGCGGTTCCCGTTGGTGACCACGTCGTGCTCATCGCGCAGGTGCGAGAAGGAGACGTGTCTCCTCCTGCCCACGAGCCACTCGTCTACTTCCAGCGCCGCTTCGGAACATGGACGCCCCTCGTGGACGGCGAGGAGAAACCATGACGACGATCGACCGCGCCCTGGACCCGGGCGAACGCCTCGACGTGGATGAGCTGCGGGCCCTGCAGCTCCAGCGTCTGCGATGGACACTCGGCCACGCCTACACCAACGTCCCCGCCTACACCCGGAAGTTCGACGAAGCAGGCGTGCGCCCGCAAGACCTGCGAAGCCTTGAAGATCTCGCGCAGTTCCCGTTCACCGTGAAGTCGGACCTGCGGGACAACTACCCGTTCGGCATGTTCGCGGTGCCCGTGGACCGGCTCAGCCGCATCCATGCCTCCAGCGGCACCACCGGTCAGCCGACCGTGGTCGGCTACACCGCCCGCGACATCGACACCTGGGCCGGCCTAGTCGCCAGGTCGATCCGGGCGGCAGGAGGCCGACCGGGGCACAAGGTGCACATCGCCTACGGCTACGGCCTGTTCACGGGTGGACTCGGCGCCCATTACGGCGCAGAAAAGCTCGGCTGCACCGTGATCCCGGCCTCGGGAGGCATGACGGCTAGACAGGTCCAGGTCATCTCCGACCTCCGCCCGGAGGTGATCATGGTGACCCCGTCGTACATGCTGACCCTGCTCGACGAGTTCGAGCGGCAAGGCATCGACCCGCGATCGAGCTCACTCCAGGTGGGCATCTTCGGCGCCGAGCCGTGGACCGAGCAGATGCGCCGCGAGATCGAGGAGCGACTGGGCATCGACGCGGTCGACATCTACGGCCTTTCCGAGGTGATCGGCCCCGGCGTGGCACAGGAATGCGTGGAGACCAAGGACGGCCTCCACATCTGGGAGGACCACTTCTACCCGGAGGTCATCGACCCTGTCGAGGGGCGGGTGCTCACCGACGGGGAACCGGGTGAGCTGGTGGTCACCTCACTCACGAAACAGGCGTTCCCGGTCATCCGGTACCGCACCCGGGATCTCACCAGGCTGCTGCCCGGGACGGCGCGGCCAGGCCTGCGCCGGATGGAGAAGGTCACCGGGCGCACCGATGACCTGATCATCCTCCGGGGAGTCAACGTCTTCCCGAGCCAGGTGGAGGAGATCGTGCTCCGCACTGGCGACCTCTCCCCGCATTTCCAGCTCGTGCTCACCACCGAGGGCCGGCTCGACCGCATGACCGTGCGTGTCGAGGCACGACCGGGGACCTCCACCGAGCACCGCCACACCGCGGCAACCACGCTCGCCGCCCGCGTCAAGGACGGAATCGGCGTCACCGTCGACGTCGACGTCACCGAACCCGACACCCTCGGCCGCTCGGCCGGGAAGATCCAGCGCGTCGTCGACCGCCGCGCAACGCCCGCGACCGCCCAGGAGTACCGATGAACGCTACTTCGTCCGGGACAGCCCCCCGTCCGGTCCGGCCGATGAAGGTCGCGATGGCGAGCCTGATCGGCACCGCGATCGAATGGTATGACTACTTCGTCTACGGCCTGGCCGCTGCGATGGTCTTCGGTCCGTTGTTCTTCCCTGCCTTCTCGTCGGTGACCGGGACCCTGGCCGCCTTCGCGACCTTCTCGGTCGGGTTCATCGCGCGGCCGCTGGGCGGGATCGTCATGGGCCACTTCGGCGACCGGATCGGCCGCAAGTCCATGCTGGTGACCTCGCTGCTGATGATGGGCATCGCCACCGTCGGTGTCGGCCTGCTGCCCACCTATGAAGCGATCGGAGCCTGGGCACCCGTACTGCTGGTGACGCTGCGGCTGATCCAGGGCCTCGGGGTCGGTGGCGAATGGGGTGGCGCGGTGCTGATGGCGGTGGAACACGCACCGCCGAACCGGAAGGGTTTCTACGGCAGTTTCGCCCAGATGGGCGTGCCGGCGGGCCTGATCCTCGCCAACGTCGCCTTTCTCGGGGTGACCGCGGGCGTCAGCGACAGCGCGTTCCTGACCTGGGGTTGGCGGGTCCCGTTCCTGTTCAGCGCCGTGCTGGTGGTCGTCGGGGTGGTCATCCGCTTCGCCATCACCGAGAGCCCCGACTTCGAGCGGGAGAAGCAGTCCAGCGGCACCGAACGCCTGCCGATAGTCGCCGTGCTCAGGCACAACGCCCGAGCGGTCGCGCTGGGAGCCGGTGCTTTCATCGGGATCAACGCCGTCGGGTACATCTACATGGCCTACCTGCTGGCGTATTCGGACGAGGCGCTGAACGTCGACCGGAGTCTGGTTCTGACCTTCATCCTGCTGGGCTCGTGCGTCTGGCTGGTCACGGTTCCCACGGCGTCGGCGCTGTCCGACCGGTTCGGCAGGCGGACGGTGCTCCTCTACGGTTCGGGCGGTCTCACCGTCACAGCAGCGGCCCTGTTCCCGCTCGTCGACACCGGCAGGCCCCTTGTCATCCTAATCGCTCTGCTCGTCACCGGAATCGCGATGGGTACGGTCTACGGCCCGCTGGCGGCGTTGTACACCGAACTGTTCCCCGTACGCATCCGCTACAGCGGCGCCTCGCTGGCCTACCAGATCGGCGCGCTGCTCGGCGGGGGTCTCGCGCCGACCGTCGCGTCCAGCCTCTACGCCAGCTGGCGGTCGTCGCTGCCGATCACGGTGTACTTGACCGCCACGACGCTCATCAGCCTCGGCTGTGTGGCCGCCGTTCGCCGCCGCCACATCCGTGACTCGACGCCCGAGAGTCGGTTGTCGACGATCCAGAAACCAGGGAAGGCGATCTGAATCGCCTGGAAGGAGAAGGAAAGACAGTGCCTTTGATCGAGGTCAAGCTTTTCGAAGGACGCCTCACGGAGGAGCGGGAGTCCCAGCTGATCGACTCCCTGACCGACGCGATCACGGATGTGCTGGGGGACTCGGTCCGCGCGCAGACGTGGGTGGTCCTCGAAGAGGTACCCGCTCGTCGCTGGGGCATCGGCGGATCCGCCGGAACCGCTCCCGTGCCCTAGCGACAGGCGATCGGACGACAACCCGCCAAGACCAGGAGCAGCTCGTGATCAAGTTCTATCTGATGTTCAACCCTTTCAGCTGGGAACGGATGGACAAGCCCATCAAGCTCGGAGGCCGGCGCACCGACCGCTACCAGCACATGCTGGAGCAGCTCGCGGCTCATGCCGAGCTCGCCGACCGCGCCGGATTCGAAGGCGTCTTCTTCAGCGAACAGCACGGGAACATCGAAGGCATTCCGGAAGTCACCGCGAACCCGGTACTCCTGGACCTTTTCGTCGCGTCCCGAACCGAACGGCTCAAGGTCGGCCAGCTCGGGATGACCCTGCCGGTGTCCAACCCGCTGCTGGTGGCCGACCAGATCGCGCAGCTCGACCAGCTGACGGGCGGACGCGCTCTGGCCGGTTTCTCCCGAGGGAACACCCCGCGCTGGGCCGACCAGTACGGCCAGCACATCCCGATGCGCGCCACCCGGTCGGACAAGTCGGAAGCCGACGAACGCAACCTGCGGGCCCTGCAGGAATGCTGGCAGATCATCAAACTGGCCTGGACACAGGACGTGTTCAGCTTCGACGGCGAGTTCTGGAAGTTCCCCGTGCCCGGCACGAAATGGCCGTACCCCCACACCAAGACCTGGGGCGCCGGGGTCGACGAGGACGACAACCTGCTCGGCGTCAGCATCGCGCCCGGGCCGTACCAGACGCCGCACCCTCGGGTGTTCGCTCCGATGTCGGGCCGGTCCGCGACCGTGCGGTTCTGGGCCCGCGAGGGAGCGACGATCATGTGCCTGACTCCCAGGGAGGATCTTGTCAAGGGCATGCTCGAGGTCTACGCCGACGAGGCGCATCAGGCCGGGCGGACACCGCGGCGCGGGGAAGGGATCATCGCCGGCGGCACGCTGTCCATCGCCGCCGACGAGGCGACCGCCCGCAAGCGCGCCGACCTGATGTCCGAGTGGGATTCCCTGGTGTACAGCGTCGCGCCGTACCACCTTCCGCATCCGATGGCGTTCAACGGCACACCCGCCCAGATCGTCGACCAGATCGGCCGGATCCACAGCGAGCTGGGGGTCGACGAGTTCATCCTGACCGACTACTTCCCGGCTCCGCACGGCTCCGAGGTCAGCCTCGAAATGCTGCAGCTGTTCGCCGAGGAGGTCCTACCGGCGTTCCAGGGGAAGGAGTCCTGATGCGCGTGGCGATCGACGAGCACCACGGGTCGTTGCGTTTGAGGCTGCTCGACCCGGACGATTTCAGTGCTTTCGCCGTGGTCCTGGCCGACGACGTCGACCTGGCGCGGGCGGAGAGGGAGGTGCCCCAGGTGCGTTTCGCCGGCAGCAGCCACGCCTGGGTGGATCCGGACTGGCTCCGTGCCGCCGGTGGTTACGACACCGGCTCGCGGGCGGAGAACCTGGCACGCATGCTCCGCTACGCCGACACCAAGGGCTGGCTCCACCCCACGTCGGGGGAGGTGGCCGCCCACGTGGTCCGGCAACCCGTCCGCGCACCGGGGACGTCGACGTGACGGAGCACCTCACGCGGCTGGGCCTGCGCGAGCAGATCGACGCCATCACGAGCGGGCAGGTGGGAGTGCGGTCGCTGGCCGCGGCCACTATCGACCGGGTGCGGCGGTCGAACCCCTGGTTGAACGCCGCCTGCGCGATGTTCGACGCGGAGGCCCGCTCGAATGCGGGTTCAGGAGGCAGGCTGGCGGGGGTGCCGGTGGCCGTGAAGGACACCTTCGCACTGCCCTGGTACGCACCGAGGGACGCGACCCCCGTGGCATATCGGCGGCCGGGCGCGGGCGCCAGCGGAGTGTTCCGGCGGTTGCACGACGCGGGCGGCACGGTCGCCTTCGCGACCAACATGCACCAGCTGGGCTTCGGCACGACGGGACACGTCTCGGCGTACGGCCCGTGCCGCAATCCCTGGGACGCCGCGCGTTGCCCCGGTGGGTCGTCCAGTGGATCGGCGGTGGCCGTGGCCGCCCGGCTGGTGCCGCTCGCGATCGGCACCGACGCGGTCGGCTCGGTGCGCATCCCCGCGTCGTACTGCGGGGTGACCGGGCTCAAGCCGACCTGGGGAGCGGTGCCCTCGGACGGCTGTGCCAGCGCGTCGTCCATGATGGCGATCGGTCCCATCACCAGGGACGCCGCCGACTGCCGTCTCGCCACCGAGGTGCTGTTGGCGAAGTCGCTGCCACCGGGAACCCGTCGCCCCCGCATCGGGCTTCCCGTGGAGGCCTACTGGAGCGACGTCGACCCGGGCGTGCTGGCCGCCTGTCGCCGCGCGATCGAGCTCCTCGGCGAGGCCGGTTGCGAGATCGTCGAGATCACCCTTTCCGGATCCGTCGACCTCGCGCGAACCGCCGCGACCGTACTCGGCGCGGAACGGCTGGCCCGCATGACGCCCCATTGGAGGAGGACCGTGCTTCCCACGCTTCACCCGACGATCCAGCGGTCCTTGGAAGCCTCGATGGCCGTACCCGAACACGAGGTCGGGCGGGCCAGGGCTGCTCGGCAGGCCATGCGCGACGAGCTCGAAGCCACGTTCGAGCGTGTCGACCTCGTCGCCTGGCCCACCGTTCCCATCTCTCCGCCGGCGCTCGACCGGCCACGGGCGGCGCTGCCCTCCGGTACGGTGTCCGCCGACCTGGCCGCGATGCGGACGACCGGTCTCGCCAACCTCACGGGCGTACCGGCGATCACGGTCCCCTGCGGGCTGGACCGTGATGGCCTGCCCGTCGGGCTGATGTTCCACGCCCCGTGGCACCGGGAGGACCTCCTCCTCGACACCGCGGAGCTGGTCGAACGGGTCACCGAGCGGCGGTGGGTCGACCGGGAGCCGAACGCGGCGGCGACGCCCGCGACCGCACAGCGGGTGAGCCGATGACCACGACGTCTCCGGTGTCGCGGCCCTTCGTCGAAGGGCACGCCGTCGAGCCGGGCAGCGGGGTGGTCACCGTGTTGCGTGAACCCGCCACCGGCGAACCGCTCGGCCAGGTCCTGCTCGCCGACGAAACGTGCGTCGACTCGGCGGTGCTGGCGGCGCGGCGCGCGCTCGACGGCCCGTGGCGGCGCACGTCGCCCGTGACGCGCTCCCGGTTGCTGCACAGGCTTGCCGACGAGCTGGAGAGCCGGCACGACGCCCTCTCGCTGCTCGAAGCGCGCAACGTGGGCAAGGCGATCACCTCGGTCCGCGCAGAGGTTTCGCACGCTGTCAACACGTTCCGGTATTTCGCGGCGGCCACCGCGGCCATCGAGGGTAAGTCGTCGCGACCCAACGGCGCGCTGGCGTTCCAGTCTTTCCGCGAACCGGTGGGCGTGGTGGCCCAGATCGTGCCGTGGAACTACCCGCTCCTGATGGCCGCCTGGAAGGTGGCGCCGGCACTGGCCGCGGGCTGCACGGTCGTGCTCAAACCGGATCCGGCCACACCGTTGACCGCGCTGCGGCTCGCTGAGCTGGCACTCGTCGCCGGCATCCCGCCCGGAGTGCTGAACGTGGTACCGGCCGACGGGCCACATGTGGGCTCCCACCTGGTCCGCCACGCCGGTGTCGACAGGGTGGCGTTCACCGGTTCGACGGTGACCGGCGGCGAGATCATGAGGCTGGCCGCCGACCCGGTCAAACGGGTCTCGCTCGAGCTCGGCGGCAAGAGCCCGACGGTCGTGTTCGCCGACGCGGATCTCGACGACGCGGTGGCAGGCGCGGTCTGGGGTGCGTTCACCTGCGCGGGACAGAGTTGCGAAGCCCGGTCGCGCGTGCTCGTCGAGGACGAGGTGTTCGACCGGTTTCTGGAGCGTTTCCTCGACCGGTCGCGAATCCTGCGCGTGGGCGATCCCCTCGACCCGGACACGGTGGTGGGCTCACTGATCTCCACCGCCCACCGCGAGCGGGTTCACGGTTTCGTCGAACGGGGCCGGGCCGCCGGTGCCCAGGTCCTGCTCGGCGGTGAGGTCCCGCAAGGGGCGGGCGCGTTCTACCCACTCACGGTGGTCCTTGCGCCGAGGGACGCCGAGATCGTGCGGGACGAGGTCTTCGGCCCGGTCGTGACCGTCCAGCCGTTCCGCGACGAAGACGAGGCGGTCAGCCTCGCCAACGACACGAAGTACGGGCTGTTCGCGACGCTCTGGACTCGTGATCCCGGCCGGGCCCAGCGCATCGCGGCGGGCGTCACGGCGGGAACGGTCGGGATCAACCACCCCTACACCACCTTCCCTGGCGTGCCCTTCGGCGGATTCAAGCAATCCGGGTTCGGCCGCGAGTTCGCGTTGGAGACGCTCTCCGAGTACCTCGAGAGCAAGAGCGTCCTGACCTGGACGAGCCGGCGCCCGGCCAACCCTTTTCGTTGACACGACAACACACTGAGGAGTGACGATGACAGCGACGAAGCCCATGACCGGAAGCGAGGAAGAGGCCGTCACCGCCGTGATGCGGAGCTTTTCGCGAGCGGTCGGCACATTCGACGCGGACCTGATGGTCTCCTTGTGGGACCCCGAGGCCGAGACGATCGTGTACCAGCCCGAGGAGCTGCACCACGCGATCTACAGCCGCGATGCCCTGCACAGCTACATCCGGAACCTTCCCCACGTCATCCGCGGCCTGTACGACACCCGGGTCGTGGACCGCAAGCTCGAAGTGTGCGGGGAGTTCGCCCACGCCTACGTTCGGTTCTGGTGCCGCATCGAACGGCCCGACGACGAGCCCGTGGACGGGCAGGTCCGCCAGACCTACCTGCTGCGGAAGCGCCCGAGCGGCTGGTTCTTCGTGCAATATCATGAGTCCCGCCAGGTGCCGGGATTCGCGACACCGCCGAGCCGAACGGAAATGTGAACGACCATAATGCGATCGGAACGAGGACAGCGCGACACCCCTCGCCGTCGTGATCTCATCGAGATCGCGACGGACCTCATCAGCGAGATCGGCTACGAACAGACCACCGTCCGCATGATCGCCGATCGGATGGGAATCAAGAGCGGCAGCCTCTATTCCCACATCTCCAGCAAGGAGGATGTTCTCTACAAGATCATCCTCGACGTCGCGGACGACTTTCTGGAGCGGGCCGACCGCGCGACAGAAGGCGTCCACGACCCCGAGGAGAGGCTGCGAGCCCTGTGCCGGTCGCATCTGGAGATGATCCGGGACCGTCGTCCAGCCGTGCGCGTCTACTTCGACGAATGGCGCAAACTCGGCGACGCCAACCAGGCCGAGGTGATCCGGCTCCGGGAACGATACGAGGACGGCTTTCGCCTCGCGATCGCCGACGGGATCGAAACCAAGGCGTTCGACGCCGACCCGCAGTTGGGTGCGCGGGTGCTGCTGTCCACGTTGAACTGGGCGCCGTCCTGGTACGTCGCGGACGGGAAACTGAGCCCGCGCGAGGTGGCCGACCAGCTCTTGGAGGTCATCCTGCGCGGGCTGTACACACGCGGATAGGCGGGGTTGTACCCCGCGCCCAGGAGGAGTTGATGATGTTCCGCGGCGACGGCATCGCACAGGCGATCCTGGATATCGAGAAGGGCCGACCCGTCGTCGTCGTTGACGACGGCGACCGCGACGATGAAGGCGATCTGGTGTTCGCGGCGGCAGCGGCGACCCCGGAACTCGTCGCGTTCGCGGTCCGCCACACGTCCGGGTTCGTCTGCACCGCACTGCCCGCCCAGGTCGCGGACCGGCTGCGGCTTCCACCGATGACGGCCGTCAACCAGAACGTCCGCGGAACGGACCACGCGGTCACCGTGGACGCGCGCGACGGGGTGACCACTGGGATCTCCGCCCGAGACAGGGCTCGCACGATCAGGTTGCTCGCCGATCCCGGCGCGTCGCCGCACTCCTTCGCCCGCCCTGGTCATGTCGTGCCGCTGCGTGCCTGCCCGGGTGGTGTGCTCCGCAGACCGGGGCACACGGAAGCGGCCGTCGACCTGGCGAGGTTGGCGGGGTGCGCCCCGGTGGCGGCGTTGAGCCGGATCGTCTCACCGACCGACGACCGCGGCATGGCTCGCCTCGACGAGCTCACCGTGTTCGCGAAGGACCACGACCTCAGGTTGATCACCATCTCCGACCTCGTGGACCACCTGAGGAGGACCAGCCCACCGAAAGCACCTGGCGACGACCCGCATCATCGTCGACTCGGGACCCTCACGTGCGACTGCGGTCGAGCCGGTCTGCTGGCACGACCCAACTACGTCGCATCGTGACGGTGACGCCTAGGGCGTGTCTGATAATCCTCTGCCGGCAACGGGATTGTCAGACACGACCCAGGGCAGCTGGGGGCACTGGAAGCTCTTTGGGACACCGCTCATCTCCCGGCACGGCGTCGCGCCTCGATGACTACAGCGATTGAAGACCGCGTGCACCTTGCCGGCGCGGTCACCGGTAACGAGGAACGATCGTGGTCCTATTTGGACAGACGAGAAGGAGTTCGGGTCCGGCAACTGTGACTAGTGTGCCAGGTGGACCCACGATCGGCCTCCGAAGACCATCACTGAACTCACGCCGTCATCGACGTCGAGCCGGGACTGTGTCGTGAACGGTGTTTCTGGCCCGACACGCCGGGCTGAGGTCCGGCGGGATGGGCACTGTGAGTGATGGCATCTGACGCCGTGGGCGCAGAGAAGGAGATCAGGAAGTCGGAATCCGGGTTGTCGCCGGAGCAGGCCGCTGCGGCGGCGATGGTGGCCGAGGCGCGGCACCGTGGGCTGGAGCTGACCGGCCCGGACGGGCTGTTGAAACTCTTCACGAAGAACGTGCTGGAAACAGCGCTGAACGAGGAGATGACCGACCACCTCGGACACGAGAAGAACCGTGTCGATTCGGATCGGGAGTCCACAAATATTCGGAACGGAACGCGGAAGAAGACCGTGGTTTCGGATGCTGTCGGCGAGGTCGAGATCGACGTTCCACGTGACCGGGAATCCACATTCGAGCCAACGATCGTCAAGAAGCGCCAGCGTCGCCTGCGGGACGTGGACGAGGTCGTGCTGTCGCTGTACGCGAAGGGCATGACAACTGGGGAGATCTCGGCTCATTTCTCGGAAATCTACGGGGCCTCGGTGAGCAAAGAAACGATCTCCCGGATCACCGACAAGGTGATCGCCGAGATGCAGGACTGGGCCTCACGGCCCTTGGAGTCGGTGTACGCGGCGGTGTTCGTGGACGCCATCGTGGTCAAGGTTCGTGACGGCCAGGTCGCGAACCGGCCCTTCTACGCGGCCATCGGCGTCACCGCCGACGGCCACAGGGACGTCCTGAGGCTGTGGGCCGGTACCGGCGGCGAGGGCGCGAAGTTCTGGATGAGCGTCCTGGTCGACCTGAAAAACCGCGGCGTCCGAG
>NZ_MASU01000006.1 GCF_003202235.1 Prauserella flavalba | reverse complement strand
TAGTACTGCAACGGCAGTTGGCGGTGTTGTGGTAGATCATCCCGGTGGTGGTCGATGTGGTGATGGATCAGCTGGACCGGGTGCACGAGCGGATCGCGGGCCGGTTCGGACGGTCTGAACCGCGGAATCGGGCTAGGGAGTACGTATCGGGCCTGGTCGCAGGGTTGGAGCGGAAGAACGGCTGGACGCTGGCCGAGCAGGCCGGGGAGGTGTCCCCGGATGGGATGCAGCGGCTGCTGCGCTGGGCGGACTGGGACATCGACGGGGTCCGGGACGACGTTCGCGACTATGTCATCGAGCACCTCGGCGAGCCCGGTGGCGTGCTGATCGTGGACGACACCGGGTTCCTGAAGAAGGGCACGCGCTCGGCCGGGGTGCAGCGGCAGTACTCGGGAACAGCCGGTCGGATCGAGAACTGCCAGATCGGCACGTTTCTTGCCTATGCCTCGTCTCGTGGGCATGCGCTGATCGACCGGGAGCTGTATCTGCCCGAGCCGTGGATCGCCGACCAGGACCGGTGCCGGCGGGCAGCGATCCCGGAGGGCACCGAGTTCGAGACCAAGCCGCGTCAAGCCATGGCGATGCTGGCGCGGGCGTTCGCCGCGAAGGTGCCGTTCGCGTGGATCACTGCTGATGAGGCGTATGGGCAGGTCAAGTACCTGCGGTTGTGGCTGGAAGCCCACGATGCCGCGCACGTGCTGGCCACCAAGGTCAACGACACCCTGGTCACCACCGGCGGTGGCGAGGCCCGAGCCGATGAGCTGATCGCGGAGTTGCCCGCTCGGGCGTGGCGGCGGTTGTCGGTCGGGGCCGGGGCACACGGGCCACGAGAGTATGACTGGGCGCGGGTGCCGATCCGGATCGGCTGGCAGGCCGGGCGCGGGCACTGGCTGCTCGCCCGCCGCTCGCTCTCGGACCCGACCGAGATCGCCTACTACGTCTGCTACGGACCCCGCCGCTCCACCCTGCTGGATCTGGCCTGGATCGCCGGAGCTCGCTGGCGGATCGAGGAGTGCTTCCAGCAAGCCAAGAACGAAGCTGGACTCGATCAATATCAGGTCCGGTCCTGGCGAGCGTGGTATGCCCACATCACCCTGTCGATGCTCGCCCACGCCTGGCTCGCCGTCTCCCGATCCCTCGCCACAAAAGGGGAGCTGACGTCGCTGAGCCGGGCATGATCGGGTTCACGCTACCGGAGATCCGGCGCCTGCTCACCAAGTTGGTCTTGCGTGTCACCGACACCGCTCACCACGTCTGGGCCTGGTCCCGCTGGCGCCGCCGACGACAACACCAAGCCCGGCTCAGCCACTACAAACGCCGCGGCCACCCACTCACCTAACTGCCGTTGCAGTATTAGACCGCGTCTGACAATCCCGTTGCCGGCTGCGCGGGGCCGGCGCGGCGCTCGGTTCGTGCGGGGCGCCCGCGCCCGGGGCATGCGTTGGCGGAAGGCCCGAGTACGCCCGGTACGAGGGCTTCCCTCCGCCTTGCGAGCCACCACGCTGATCCCCGCGCGCACGGCAGAGGATTGTCAGACCCGACCTAGCAGAGTCAGAAGACCGGCAGCAGCAGGCCGCGTTCGCTCTCCGGGCGCGGGCCGTGGATGCGGCGCTCCGCCTCGGTGATCGGGTGGTCGTTGATGCTCGCCTCGCGCCTGCGCATCAGCCCGTCGTCGGTGAACTCCCACAGCTCGTTGCCGTAGCTGCGCCACCACTGCCCCGAGCCGTCGTGGCACTCGTACTGGAACCGCACGGCGATCCGGTTGCCGTGGAAGCCCCACAGCTCCTTGCGCAGGGCGTAGTCCAGCTCGCGTTCCCACTTCTCCCGCAGGAACTCCACGATCTGCGCCCGCCCGACGACGTGGCGGTCGCGGTTGCGCCACACGGAGTCCTCGGTGTAGGCGAGCGCGACGCGCTCGGGGTCGCGCGTGTTCCAAGCGTCCTCGGCGGCCTGGACCTTCTGCGCGGCGGTGGTCTCGTCGAACGGCGGGAACGGGGGACGCGGCATGGGCTCACTCCTCCACGGGAACGAAGGGAGAACGGACGTTCTCCGCTGGCCGTCTACGATAGAGAATGATCGTTCTCCACACCAGGGGTGAGCCCATGAACGCCGACGAGGCCACGACCAGGCTGCTCGACGCCGCCGAGCGGGAGTTCTACGAGCGCGGCATCCAGTCGGTGGGCATGGACGTGATCCGGGCGCGCTCCGGCGTGTCGCTCAAACGCCTGTACCAGTGCTTCCCCTCCAAGGAGACGCTCGTGGAGGCGTACCTGCGGCGGCGGGACGAGCGGTGGCGGCGCTCGCTCGCCGACCACGTCGCGGCGAACGCCCGGTCGGCGCAGGACGCGCCGCTGGCGGTGTTCGACTGGCTGCACGCGTGGTTCGCCGAGCGAGGCTTCCGCGGCTGCGCGTTCATCAACTCCTTCGGCGAGCTGGGCGCGACGTCACCGCGTATCGCCGAGGCCGGCCGGGCGCACAAGGACGCGCTGCGACGGTACCTGCGTGGGCTCACGGCGGCACTCGACGTCGCCGACCCGGACACGCTCGCCGACCAGCTGCTCACCCTCGTCGAAGGGGCGACGGTGATCGCCGCGATGTCCGGCGACCCGGCCGCGGCCCACCCCGCCAAGGCCGCCGCGGCAACCCTGCTGGCCGCGGCCCGGACACCGCAGTGAAGGTGGCCTTCACTGCGGTCGGGGGTCGGCTCAGGAGCGGTAGCGCTGCACGTAGCGGGCGTGGGCCTCGGCCTCGGCGGCCTCCTTGGCGGCGTTGCGGGTCGCGCGGCCAGAGCCGTACCGGTAGCCGTGCTTGACGAGCTTGTGCTCGCAGCTCTCCTCCAGGTAGGCCAGCGAGTAGAAGTAGCCCACCAGGAGCGCCATCAGGCACAGCGAGAGCCGCAGCCCCAGCGGCCCTGGCAGCAGCAGCCACACCGACGCCAGCGGAAGCACCAGCACCGAGCTCCGCGCGGCGCCGCGCAGGAACCAGGTGCGGCCGGTGACGTCGTGCAGCACCCATTCGCGCAGTCGCCCGGGCAGCCTGCCGCCCGCCGCGTACCACAGCCACTGGACGGGATTCGGTCGCGCGCTCGCCATACTTAACAGGCTAATGGTTAGCGTGCTAACTGATAAGGTGAGGCTCGTGACATCGATCGACCTGGGTGACGACCCGCTGGCACTGGACCGGCAGGTCTGCTTCGCGCTGTCCGTCGCCTCGCGCAGCGTCATCGCGATCTACCGGCCGCTGCTGGAGCCCTACGGCCTCACGCACCCGCAGTACCTCGTGCTGCTCGCGCTGTGGGAGCGCTCGCCGCGATCGGTCAGGGACCTCAGCCAGACGCTGCGTTCCGAGCCCGCGACGCTCTCGCCCCTGCTCAAGCGGCTCGAGGCGCTCGGGTACGTCACGCGGCAGCGCAACGCCAGCGACGAGCGCTCGCTCGCCGTCGCCCTCACCGAGCAGGGGCAGGACCTGCGCCAGGAGGCCGAGAAGATCCCCTACCAGGTCGTGGAACGCCTCGGCATGGAACTGTCCGAACTGGAGGCCCTCCACTCGGCCCTCGCCCGGGTACTGGAAGCCACCAAGACCCATTGAACACCCACTGAAGACCCACTGAACGCAGTGAAGGCCACCTTGCCTGCGTTGAACGCAGGCAAGGTGGCCTTCACTGCGGTTGCGGCTACCCGGCCGTGGCGTTGGTCAGGTAGCGCGCGTAGGCGCCCGTGGTGAGGAAGCTCGGCAGCTTCTCGCCAAGGGCCGTCTCGACGAAGATCTCCCGAGCGTCGGCCAGCCGGTTGCCGTCGCCGAGGTCGGCGCGGACCGAGGCCAGTTCCTCGTCGAGCCACTCGGTCACCAGCTCGCGGGTGACCAGCGTGCCGTCGTCGAGCTTCGTGCCGTTGCGGATCCACTGCCACACCTGGCAGCGGGCGATCTCCGCGGTGGCGGCGTCCTCCATGAGGTCGAAGATCGCCGCCGCACCGGTGCCCCGCAGCCACGCGTCGACGTAGCGCAGCGCGACGTTGATGTTGGCCCGCAGGCCCTGCTCGGTCACCTCGCCGCCGGCGCCGGCCACGTTGAGCAGGTCCTCCTCGGTGATCTCGACGTCCTCACGCAGCCTGCCGAGCTGGTTCGGCCAGCCGCCGAGCACGTCGTCGAAGACCTCGCGGCACACCGGGACCAGGCCGGGGTGGGCGACCCACGAGCCGTCGAAGCCGTCACCGGCCTCGCGTTCCTTGTCCTGGCGCACCTTCTCCAGCGCGGTCGCGTTCACCTCCGGGTCGCGGCTCGGGATGAACGCCGCCATGCCGCCGATCGCGTGCGCACCGCGCTTGTGGCACGTCCGCACCAGCAGCTCGGTGTAGGCCCGCATGAACGGCACGGTCATCGTCACCTGGGCGCGGTCGGGCAGCACGTAGTCCTGCCCCGCCGTGCCGAAGGTCTTGATGAGGCTGAAGATGTAGTCCCACCGGCCCGCGTTGAGCCCCGCCGCGTGCTCGCGCAGCTCGTACAGGATCTCGTCCATCTCGAACGCCGCGGTGATCGTCTCGATCAGCACGGTCGCCCTGATGGTGCCCCTCGGCAGGCCCAGCTCCCGCTGCGCGAGGCGGAACACGTCGTTCCACAGCCGCGCCTCGAGGTGGCTCTCCAGCTTGGGCAGGTAGAAGTACGGTCCGCTGCCCTTGGCCACGAGCCGCCGGGCGTTGTGGAAGAAGAAGAGACCGAAGTCGACGAGGCTGGCCGACACGGGACGGCCGTCGATCCGGAGGTGCTTCTCCACCAGGTGCCAGCCACGCGGCCGGGCGACGATCGTCGCCGGGTCGTCCCCGACCGCGTAGCGCTTGCCCTTGTCGGTGAAGTCGATGTTGCGCCGGATCGCGTCGTACAGGTTGAGCTGACCGCCCACCACGTTGCTCCACGTCGGCGAGGTGGCGTCCTCGAAATCGGCGAGCCACACCTTCGCGCCCGAGTTCAGCGCGTTGACCGTCATCTTGCGGTCGGTGGGCCCGGTGATCTCGACGCGCCGGTCCTCCAGCCCCGGGGCGGGAGCCGCCACCTGCCAGGAGTCGTCGCCGCGGATCCAGCGCGTCTCGGGGAGGAAGCCGAGCTTCTCCTCACCCGAGGCGATCCGGTCCCGCCTGCGCCGCCTGGCGTCGAGCAGCTCACGCCGACGGCCCGCGAACGCGTTGTCCAGCTTCGCCACGAACTCCAGCGCCGCCGGGGTGAGGATCTCGTCGAACCGGTCACCGGCGGGCCCGGTGACCTCGAGCCGGTAGTTGAGCGTGTCAGCCATCTCGTCGTCCCTTCTGAAAGGGGTGCTCTCCTAGAACTGGGCCTCTTCGGTGGAACCGGTGAGCGCGGTGGTCGAGCTCTCCGGGTTGAGCGCCGTGCTGACCTGGTCGAACCAGCCGGTGCCGACCTCGCGCTGGTGCTTGGTGGCGGTGTAGCCGCGCTCCTCGGCGGCGAACTCGCGCTCCTGCAGGTCGACGTAGGCGGTCATGCCGTCGGAGGCGTAGCCCTTGGCGAGGTCGAACATCGAGTAGTTCAGGGCGTGGAAGCCGGCCAGGGTGATGAACTGGAACTTGTAGCCCATGTGGCCGAGCTCGCGCTGGAACTTCGCGATGGTCGCGTCGTCGAGGTGCTTCTTCCAGTTGAACGACGGCGAGCAGTTGTAGGCCAGCATCTGGTCCGGGTACTTCGCCTTGATGGCCTCGGCGTACTGGCGGGCGACCTCGAGGTCGGGCTCGGAAGTCTCCATCCAGAGCAGGTCGGCGTACTCGGCGTAGGCGAGGCCGCGGTCGATGCACGGCTCGATGCCGTTGCGCACCTTGTAGAAGCCCTCCGACGTGCGCTCGCCGGTGATGTACTTCTGGTCGCGCTCGTCCACGTCGCTGGTGATCAGCGTCGCGGCCTGCGCGTCGGTGCGGGCGACGACGAGGCTCGGCACGTTCAGCACGTCGGCCGCGAGGCGCGCGGCGTTGAGGGTGCGCTCGTGCTGCTTGGTCGGGATGAGCACCTTGCCGCCGAGGTGGCCGCACTTCTTCTCCGACGCGAGCTGGTCCTCCCAGTGCACGCCGGCGGCTCCCGCGGCGATCATGCCCTTCATCAGCTCGAACGCGTTGAGCGGGCCACCGAAGCCGGCCTCGGCGTCGGCCACGATCGGGGCGAACCAGTCGATGTCGGTGTTGCCCTCGGCCCAGGTGATCTGGTCGGCGCGGCCCAGCGCGTTGTTGATGCGGCGGACGACGGCGGGCACCGAGTTGGCCGGGTACAGGCTCTGGTCGGGGTAGGTCTGGCCCGCCAGGTTGGCGTCGGCCGCCACCTGCCAGCCGGAGAGGTAGATCGCCTTGAGGCCGGCGCGCACCTGCTGCACGGCCTGGTTACCGGTCAGCGCACCCAGCGAGTGCACGTAGTCCTCGGTGTGCAGCAGCTTCCACAGCTTCTCGGCGCCGCGCCGGGCCAGCGTGTGCTCCTCGACGACGCTGCCACGCAGCTTCACCACGTCCGCCGCGGTGTAGGAGCGCTTCACGCCCTTCCAGCGCGGGTCGGTCTCCCACTGCTTCGCCAGCTCCGCGGCGGCCTGCTCGAGGTTCTGAACCATTGGACGTCTCCACCTTTGCAAACTTTGCGATTGCCTCGCTGTCCGTCTGACCATGACATGTGCTGCGGAAACGACGCCACAGCTCCAATTTGCCAAATTTTGCGAAATCTCCGTAGCATGTTGCGAAGGTTGCGAAGCGCCGCTTCGCACGTCACAGAAAAGTTGGGGACTGAACCGGTTCCTTGATCGGTACGGGCCGGAAGATCTCCGAGGAGAAGGCCGATGGTGGACAAGACTTTCGCCGGCGCGAAGCTGCGGCATCTGCGCGAGAGCCGCTCGATGAGCCAGGCCGACCTGGCGAGGCTGCTGGAGATCAGCCCCAGCTACCTCAACCAGATCGAGCACAACACCCGCCCCTTGACCGTTCCAGTGCTGCTGCGGATCACCGAGGCGTTCGGCGTCGACACCGAGTTCTTCGCCAACAACGACACCGCGAGGCTCGTCGCCGACGCGCGCGAGGCCCTGCTCGACGAGGCGATCGGGCTGGAGGCGACCACGAGTGAGCTCAACGAGCTCGCCACCAACCTGCCCACGATCGCGCAGGCACTGGTGAAACTGCACCGCTCCTACCGCAACGCCGTGGAGACCACGGCCGCGCTGGTCGCCGAGAACGGCACCGGCCTGCACGGCAGCGCCGCCGCGGCGCTGCCGCACGAGGAGGTCCGCGACTTCTTCTACGAGCGGGAGAACTACGTCGCCGAGCTCGACGAGCGGGCTGAGGCGATGTCGGCCGAGATGGGGCTGCGCCGCGGCGACGTGCACCGCGTGCTGCTCGACCGGCTCACCGGCCACTACGGCGTGACGGTGACCAGCGAGGGCATCGACGAGGCGGCGGGCCAGCAGCACCGGTACGAGCCGGACGCCCGGATCCTGCGGCTCGCGCCGAGCCTGCGCATCGGGCAGCGCGCGTTCCGCATGGCCTCGCAGATCGCGCTGCTGGAGTACGACGACCTGATCACCGAGCTCGCCGACTCGTGGGCGTTCTCCGGACCGGCCGCCCGCTCACTGGCGAGGGTCGGGCTCGCGAACTACTTCGCGGGCGCGCTGATCCTGCCCTACGGCCCGTTCCTGTCCACGGCGGAGAAGTACCGCTACGACATCGAGCGGCTGTGCGACCACTTCGGAGTCGGTTTCGAGACGGTGTGCCACCGGCTCTCCACGCTGCAGCGGCCGAAGGCGCGCGGCGTGCCGTTCTCGTTCGTGCGCGTCGACCGGGCGGGCAACATGTCGAAGCGGCAGTCGGCGGCCGGTTTCCACTTCTCCCGCGTCGGCGGCGCGTGCCCGCTGTGGTGCATCTACGAGGCGTTCACCTCACCCGGCAAGATCATCACCCAGATCGCGACGCTGCCCGACGGCAAGAGCTACTTCTGGATCGCGCGCACGATCGCCCGCAACATCGGCGGCTACGGCAGCCCCGGCAAGATGTTCAGCGTCGGCCTCGGCTGCGAGCTGCGGCACGCGCGGCGGCTCATCTACTCGACCGGCCTCGACCTCGACGACCGGGCGGCCGCGACCCCCATCGGCATGGGCTGCAAGGTGTGCGACCGCCCTGCCTGCCCGCAGCGGGCGTTCCCGACCATCGGCAAGCAGCTCACCGTGGACGAGAACACGAGCACGTTCGTGCCCTACCCCGCCGTCCCGAAGGCGGCCGACACCTGACGGACCTTGCCGGTCAGCCGAGCTGCTCGGCCAGCGCGACGACGATGCCGGCGGGGCCACGCAGGTAGGCGAGCCGATGGCTGTCGCCGTACCGCACCACCTCGCCGACGAGTGCGGCGCCGTGCGGCTTCAGGCGTTCGATGACGTCCTCGATGTCGTGGACGGCGAACATGATGCGGTGCAGGCCCAGCGCGTTCACCGGGGCGGGCTGGTCGGCACCCGGGCTCACCGGCGTGTGATATTTGGTCAGCTCGATCCGTCCGGGCGCGTCCGGGAGACGCATCATCGCGATGTCGGTTCGCACTCCGTCGAGACTGATGAGGCGGTCCACCAGGCCGCCCTCCAGCGTCGCCTCGCCCTCCAGCTCCATGCCGAGTTCGGTGAAGAACGCCGTGGCCGCGGCGAGGTCGTCGACGACGATGGCGATGTTGTCCATCCGCTGGAGCGAGCCGCGCTGCTCGGTGTGGGTCATGGTGTCTCGTGTCTCCTGCCGGGATCCGTGGCGATGCGGTCGGGCGCGCCGGCGCTCCCGCTGATCGCGGACCCCAGCGACGACACCATCGTGCCGCCCGGCATCGCAGAGCACCACCGACCGCAGAGGAGTTAGGGCTCCAGGACCTGGAGGCTCCGTCGCTCGGCGGCGTCACCGATGCTGGGGCCGCGCGGCGGGATGGTGTCGTAGACGGCCGGGTCGAGGTTCTCCACCTGGCCGCTCGCGATCGACGACAGCATGCCGTCGAGTCCGATGTAGACGGCCTGGGTCAGCTGCGCCCGGTATTTCTGGCCCAGCGTCTGCGTCTGCCCGCGCACCTCGAACAGCACCGCGCCGCTGCCGTTGAGGGCGAACGAGCCGAGCCCCGTGCCGGGGAGGTTGGTGTCCTGCGGGTACAGCGTGATGTTGCCGAAGAGCGGGTTGTTGTTGGCCCGGCCCTGCAGTGCGTTGTAGACGGCGACGTTGAGCTGCTTCGAGTAGTCCAGGTCGTAGGTGTCGGCGTACTCCTCGTAGCCCGGGGTGGTGGCCGGGTCGTCGACGAACTTGCCGGAGATCGACAGGGTGACGAAGCGGCCCGGGTCGTCCGGCATCACGTAGCAGGCGCCCTGGTGGTGCAGGTCGACGTAGGTGTCCACCTCACCGAACTCCGCGACGAGGCCCTTGTAGACGTCACGGACGATGCGCGACTCGGGCGTGATGTACCAGCCGGTGTCGGCCGACGTACCGGGGAAGTCCTCCGCCTTCGGCTCGTAGGACAGATCGGGGTTGTAGTCGCGGTTGACGTCGAAACCGGGCCGCTGCGCGTAGTCGTCGCCCTGGCGCGGGGTGGTGTAGTAGTTCCACGCGGGCTCGCTGCCGCGCAGCTGCGGGAACCGGGCGGTGACCTCGTCCCACGTCATGTCGTTGCCGCGGCGGTCGAGCTCGGCGCCGTCGGGGTTCATCTTCGGGATCGCGACCACGGTCACCTCGGACCGCCAGCGCTCGGCCTTGGGGGAGTCGCTGGTGCCGAGGAAGTCGAGCAGGCGCAGGATCGCGTCGGTGCCGGTCTTCTCGTTGCCGTGGATCTCGCTGGTGATCAGCACGGCCTTGGGCCCGGTGCCGACCCGCGCGGCCCAGACCTCCCGGCCGCGGTTGCTGCGGCCCACCTCGGTCACGTCCACCGCGCCGCCACTGACCCGCTCGATGCGGGAGAGCTCGACGCCCAGCTCGCGGTGGTCGGTGAACTCGTGCACGGGCAGGTCGCGCGGCTCGTCGCTGCACTGCCCGGCCGCGGGGGCTCCCGGGGCGACGGGCTGCGCGAGGGCGGGCGTGGTCGCGGTGACGAGCGCGAGCACGGTGGCGCCGGTGACGGCGGCCAGGAGGGAACGTCTGGGCACGGCAACTCCTCAGGCTCTGCAAGGAACCCGCGCCGGAGCGCGGGTTTGTCGGCTGTGGTGTTGCGGTGACGCCACCGTGATAGTTAGTTATAGCGGCTAACTACTACGGCGGAAAGTCCCCCATGCCGGATCCGTGCGATCCTCACCCCTCGCCGAGGGTTTTCTGCAGCGCCTTGTTCGCCTTGCGCGCCATGTCCTTGACGGCCTCGCGCCGTTCGGCGTCGGCCTCGTAGTCGGCCTTGCGGTCGCGCACGACCCGCGCGGGCGAGCCCACCGCGATCGCGTAGTCCGGGATGTCGCCCCGCACCACCGCGTGCGCGCCGAGTACGCAGCCGCGGCCGACGCGCGTGCCCTTGAGCACCGAGACCTTCGTGCCGATCCAGGTGTCCGGGCCGATCCGCACCGGCGACTTGACGATGCCCTGGTCCTTGATCGGCAGGTTGATGTCGGCCGTCACGTGGTCGAAGTCGCAGATGTAGACCCAGTCGGCCACGAGCGTCGCGGCGCCGAGCTCGATGTCGAGGTAGCCGTTGACGACGTTCTGCCTGCCGAACACGGTCTTGTCGCCGATGCGCAGCGAGCCCTCGTGACAGCGGATGGCGTTGCCGTCGCCGATGTGCACCCAGCGGCCGATCTCCATCCGCCCGTAGCCGGGACGGCAGTGGATCTCCACGTTCTTGCCGAGGAAGACCATGCCGCGCAGCACGATGTGCGGGTTGGCGATCCGGAACTTCAGCAGGCGCCAGTAGCGCACGAGGTACCACGGCGTGAAGGCGCGGTTGCGCACGATCCAGCGCAGCGAGTCGGTGGTCAGGAACTTCGCCTGCCGGGGGTCCCTGCGCCCCCGCCGCCAGGCCTGCACCCGCGAGAGCACCGGCGATCCCCACATGGACGTCATGGGGTGACCGTAACCTGTGGGTGGTAGCGCCGAGTTCGAGGAGTGACCTTGGGAACCAAGCTGATCATCGACACCGATCCCGGCGTCGACGACGCTTTCGCGATCGCGCTGGCGGCGCTGTCCGACGACGTGGACCTGCTCGGCGTCACCACGGTGTTCGGCAACGTCCCGCTCACCGCCACCACCCGCAACGCCCGGCGGGTGCTCGCGCTCTGCAAGCGCGACGACGTGCCCGTCGCCGCGGGCGCCGCGCGGCCGCTGGTGCACCCGCAGCCGAGGGAGGCCCGCCCGGTGCACGGCAGCGACGGGCTCTCGGGCCGCTCCGCCGCGCTGCCCGAGCCGGCCCGCGAGCTGGAGCCCACCGACGCAGTGACGCTGCTCGCCTCGCTGCTGGAAGCCGCCGACGAGCCCGTGACCATCGCCCCGATCGGTCCGCTGACGAACATCGCGGCGCTGCTCGCGGCGCACCCAGCCCTTGCGGACAGGATCGGCAGGCTCGTGATCATGGGCGGCGGGCTGGCCGGCGGCAACACCACGGCGGCGGCGGAGTTCAACGTCTGGAGCGACCCCGAGGCGGCGCACCGCGTGCTCGCGGGCGGCGAGGTGCCGTGCACGCTCGTGCCACTGGATCTGACCCACCGCTGCGCTGTCGACGCCGCCTGGCTCGGCAGGCTCGCGGCGTCCGGCCCGGTCGGCGCGGCGCTCGACGCGCTGACCCCCGACTACCTCGCCCACTACAGCAGGACGCTCGGCTTCGAGGGCATCGTCGTGCACGACGCGGTGGCGGTCGCCGAGGCGATCCGGCCCGGCATCCTGCGCACGGTGCCGGCGCCGGTGCGGGTGGAGTGCTCGGCGGGCCCCGGCCGGGGCGCCACGATCGCCGACCGGCGCCCGCAGGCGCAGAAGGCTGACACCGACGGGCTCACGGGAGGGCCGTTCACCCAGGTCGCGGTGGATACCGACCTCGAAGGGCTGCGGGAGTTCCTGCTCGGCAGGCTCGCCGGGCGCCCGGCGTGAGGGCCGCGCTCACCGGGACGCAACCTCGGCTCCCTATTCTGAAGCCATGACGTTGGGGGACGAACCCACCACGGACCAGGACGAGGCTCCGAAGCCCCGTCCCCGAAGGCGGACGCTCATCGTGGCGCTCGTGGCGGCCGTGGTGGCGGCGGGAACGCTGGTGGTCACGCTGCGGCTGACGCCGGGCGACGACGACGTGACGACGGCGGCCTCGGCGGGCCGGGCAGGCACGGCGGGCACCACGAGCACCCCGGGCGGCACCACCCCGGCCTCCACCACCTCGGCACCGCCCACGCCCAGCCACAGCGCGGTGCCTCAGGAGACGGGCCCGCGCTTCGAGGCGTGGGTCGACGACGTGGCCGACTGGCTCGGCATCCCGAGGCGGGCAATGTACGCGTACGCCTCGGCCACCGTGCGGCTCGGCGAGGAGCAGCCAGGCTGCGACCTGTCGTGGGTGACGCTCGCCGGCATCGGCAGCACCACCACCGACCACGGCAGGGCCGGCGGCGGCGAGATCGGCCCCGACGGCACCATGTCGCGGCCGGTCGGCACGATCGAGCTGCGGGACTTCTCCGGCGAGGTCATCTCCGTCGACGGCGCCGCGGGCCCGCTGCAGCTGTCCCCCGCGCTGTGGGACCGCTACCGGGTCAGCGCCTCCGGCGAGGAACCCGACGTCCAGGACGTCGACGACGCCGCACTGGCGGCGGCCCGGGCGCTGTGCGACGGCGGGCGCAACCTCGGCAACGGCCGGCAGTGGCTGGAGGGCGTGTCGGCCATCCACGACGCACCGCTGTTCCTGCACCGCGTGCTGGCGACCGCGAACGTCTACGGCACCGTCGGCATGGCGGGAACGCCGCCGAACCGCGCCGCGCTCACGGCGGTGACCTTCGCGATCGACAAGATCGGCCTGCCGTACGAGTGGGGCGGCAACGGCCAGGAGAAGGGCGATGTCGGCTTCGACTGCTCCGGGCTCACCACGGCGGCCTACGCCTCGGCCGGGGTGACGCTGCAGCGCACCGCGCACTGGCAGTACAACAGCGTCCCCCTCGTGCCAGCGGGCGAGGAGCCGCGGCTCGGCGACCTGATCTTCTACGGCGACCCGGCGACGAAGATCCACCACGTCGGCATCTACATCGGCAACCAGCAGATGATCGACGCCCCGACGTTCGGCCAGGCCGTGCAGGTGCACAACTACCGCGAGCCCGGCGACAGTTTCGCGGGCGCGGGCAGGCCCACCGCGTGAGCGGACCGCCCTAGTCCGTCGGCGGGTGACGTCGAGGGCACGTCGGCGTTCCTGTCCTCGGCGCTCGGCTGGGAGTTCACCGACGGCCGGCTCGGGCGGGTACCGGATCGGCGGCGTGAACGATCTCGCGAACCCCGTCTACCCGCCCGGCATCCCGCCCCACGTGGCCTACTACCTGCCGTGGACGACGCCGGCGTGCGGACGAGGCGGGCGATCGCGCGCGGCGCCACGGTGGTGGAGCCGGCCGACATCGGAGCACAGGGCCGGCTGGCGACGCTGGCCCTGCGCCGCGTGCCCGCCACGGTGAGCACGATCTGCTTGGCCCCGCGGTCGGCCGGGTGCGGCCGCGTCAGGCTCAGCTTCCCTTGCGGAAGTACTCCACCAGCCGCGCGTAGCTGTCGTCACCGTGCCCGTCGGCGACGGCGCGGCGGACCAGGTCGAGCGTCCTGGCGGGCAGGTCGTCGTCGACCCCGGCCGCCCGGCTCTCCCGCACCAGGTCCTCCACCGACGGCAGGTGGTGACGCAGGCCGCCGAACTCGAGCGCGTACTCGCGGCGGTCCACCTCGCTCGCGATCGAGGGCAGCAGCGACAGCAGTGCCGACATCGACGAGTCCGCGGCCTCCAGGAAACGTGTCAGCTCGATCCCCTCGCCCGAGAGCAACGCCGCCGCATGCAGGAAACCGTTGAGCGCGCCCCACATCGTGCCGTGCACGGCCATGCCGTACAGCGTCGGCGCACCCGCGTCGGCGGAGACCAGGATTCCCCTGCCGCCCAGCAGCTCCAGCGCCGCGTGGTGCCGGTCGTGGACCTCGCGGGAGCCGCCGTAGAACACCGTGGCGTCCGGGTGCCCGACACCGGGGGCGATCGTCATGAGCTGCCCGTGCAGGTACGCCGCGCCCCGCTCGCTCGCCCACCGCGCGATCGCGCGGGCCTCGGCCGACGTCCCGTCGGTCAGGTTCAGCACGGCGCGGCCGGCGAGCGCGTCGCCCGCCTGCTCCAGCACCTCGCGGGCAGCGGTGTCGCCCTGCACGCTCACGACCACGAGCGGGCTCGCCAGCACCGCCTCCCGCACGGTTTCCGCGACCGTGGCCCCGTGTGCGGCGAGCGCGTCGGCTCTCGCACGGCCGCGGTTCCATCCGGTCACGGGATGGCCCCCGGCGAGGAACGCGCGCGCGAGCGCGGCGCCCATCTCGCCGAGGCCGAGCACGGTGACCGATTCCCTTGTCGTGGTAGTCATTCCACGACGGTAGAAGCTCGACCTTACTGGAGATCAACCGAGCGTGACGGGCAATGCGGTGAGCCGCCACGTGCCGGGGTCGGGCATGCGCGGCGCCTCGCCCGCCGCCGCCAGCGCAGGGAACCGGCGCAGCAGTGCCGCCAGCGCCACCTCGGTCTGCACCCGCGCGAGCGCGGCACCGAGGCAGAAATGCGGCCCGTGCGCGTAGCCGAGGTGCCCCGGCCCGTTCCCGGCACGCGTGACGTCGAGCGTGCCGGGGTCGGCGAAGACGCGCGGATCGCGGTTCACCGACGCGAGCACCACCGTCACCGAGTCGCCCTTGCCCACCGGCACGCCGGCGAGCTCGGTGTCCTCGCGCGCGAAGCGTGGCATCGTCAGCAGCTGAGGTCCGCACCAGCGGGTCAGCTCCTCGACGGCACCGGGCAGCAGCGCCGGGTTCTCGCGCAGCAGGGCCAGCTGGCCGGGGTTGGCGAGCAGCGTGGCCACGCAGTTGGCGATCAGGTTGGTGGGCGTCTGCCCGCCGAGCACGACACTCCACACGAGAGTGACCAGCTCGACGTCGCTGAGCCGGTCGCCGTCCTCGGCCTGCGCCCTGATCAGGTCGCCGATGAGGTCGTCGGCGGGCTCGGCGCGCCGGGCGGCGACGGCCTCACGCGCGCCCTCGATGATCCCCGGGATCGCCGTGCCGAACTCCTCGCCGGCCCCGGCGGCCACCGCGCTGCCGTACTCGCGCCAGCGGGGCCGGTCGGCGCCGGGAATGCCGACCAGCTCGCAGATCACGTCCATCGGCAGCGGCCGCGCGAAGTGCCGCAGCAGGTCCACCGAGCCGGTCCCGGCGTGGCCGGTCAGCTCGTCGAGCAGCCCGTCGACGATCCGCTCGATAGGCGGCCGGAAGCTCTGGGCGCGGCGGGCGGTGAACGCGGGCGCGACGAGCCTGCGCAGGCGCGCGTGCTCGGCGCCCTCCATCTCCTGCATCGTCCGCAGGTACGGCTTGCAGTCCTCGGGCACGTCGGGCCGCAGGGCGAAGGTCTCCTCGCTCAGCTCGAACCGGGGATCGCCGAGCATCGCCCTCGCCTCCGCGTGCCGCAGCACACCCCACATCGGGGCGAGCCCGGGCACGGTCAGCCGCGCCACCGCCGAGCGCTCCCTCACGGGTGCGTAGGCGGCGAAGGGGTCCGTGATCACCGCGGGGTCGGCGAGGCTGATCTCGGGAACGGCACTGGTCATCGACGCGCACCTCATTTCGGATGTTCTAATCATCTGAATGTCGAGAGTATCGCACGATGCCCGCGTAGGACCTCTGGCCTTCTCCATCGCCACGGAGTACTCTGGATCGAGTAATCGGACACGAGCACTTGATCTGGAGTGGCGATGGCAGGCCGCACTCGCGCGAACCCGCTGGCACTGGCCGTGCTGGGCCTGCTGTACGAGCGCCCGATGCACCCGTACGAGATGTCTAGCACCCTGCGCGAACGGCGCAAGGAGGACAGCATCAAGCTCAACTACGGGTCGCTGTACTCCGTGGTCGAGTCCCTGCAGAAGCGCGGCCTGATCACGGCGCGGGAGACCGTCCGCGAGGGCCGCAGGCCCGAGCGCACCGTCTACGAGATCACCGAAGCCGGCACCACCGAGATGACCGACTGGCTCAGCGACCTGCTCGCCCGCCCCGTCAAGGAGTTCACGCAGTTCGAGGCGGCGCTGTCGCTCATGCCGATCTTCGGGCCGGACGAGGTGGTCACGCTGCTGGAGACCCGGCTGCGGTCCCTGCGGGAGCAGCGGCTGGCCTACGACCACGGCACCGCGAGCGCGCCCGCGAACTTCCCCCGGCTGTTCCTGATCGAGGCCGAGTTCAAGTACGCACTGCTGCGCACGGAGATCGAGTTCGTGAGCGCGCTGCTGGACGAGCTGCGGGCCGGCACCTTCGAGGGCGTCGCCCTGTGGCGGCGGATGCACGAGCTGCGCGGGGAAGGCCACTCGCCCGAGGCCGTCGAGCAGCTCCTCGCCGAGGAGTTCAAGGAGGAACTGAGCTGGCTGAGCGAACTGAGTGACACCCAGCGGCCCGAACAGGGCTGAGGGGCTCCGGCCACGGTGCGGCAACACCACGGCCGGAACCCCTCGACACACCGGAGTCCGGCGCTCTCGCGAAAGACCGCCGTTCCCAGCGTGCCCGCACTCGTCAGGGTAACGCGGCCGAGCGAGGCCCGGCTCCTTCCATCCACATCGGAGAAGGAGCACCACCATGCCCACCGCAAGATCCGCCACGGCCATCGAGGCCGTGAACCTCGGCAAGACCTACGGCCGCGGCGGGAAAGCCGTCCGCGCACTCGACGGCGTGAGCTTCGCCGTGCCCACCGGGGTCGTGTTCGGACTGCTCGGCCCCAACGGGGCGGGCAAGTCCACGACGGTCCGCATCCTCAGCACCCTGTCGAGACCGGACTCCGGCACCGCGAGCGTCGCCGGAGTCGACGTGCGGCGCGAGCCGGCGCGGGTGCGGCGCGCGATCGGTTACGTGTCGCAGAAGCCGGCGTTCGACCCGATGGCGACCGGCAGGGAGAACCTCGTGCTGTCCGGGCGCGTGTACGGCCTCTCCCGCCACGACGCGCGCGAGCGGGCCCGCGGCCTGCTCACGCGCTTCGGGCTCGGCGACGCCGCCGACCGCCTGGCAGGCACGTGGTCCGGCGGGATGCAGCGCAAGCTCGACGTCGCGATGGGGCTCGTCCACCGGCCCCGCGTGCTGTTCCTCGACGAGCCCACCACCGGCCTCGACCCCGAGGCGCGCGCGGACCTGTGGGCCGAGATCGACCGGCTCGCGGCCGGCGACGGGCTGACGGTGCTGCTCACCACCCACTATCTCGAGGAGGCCGACCGGCTCGCGGCCCGGCTCGTGATCGTCGACGCGGGCAGTGTTGTCGCCGAGGGCAGCCCCGAGCAGCTCAAGAACGAACTGCGCGGCGACAGCGTGCAGGTGGAACTGGCCGGCGGGGACGCCGACGGCGCCGGGCACCGTGCCCGGCACGCCGTGGGCGCGGTGCCGGGCGTCGCGGACGTGACCGTCGAGGGCGGCGTGCTGCGCGCCCGCGTCGGCAACGGAGCCGCCGCGCTGCCCGGCGTGCTCGCCGCACTCGACGCGGCCGGGGTGGAACCGGCGGCGATCACGATGGCGAGACCGTCGCTCGACGACGTCTACCTGCGCCACGCGGGCCGCGCGTTCCGTGAGGCCGACCGGGCCGAGGGGGTGCTGGTGTGACCACGTTCGCCACGCACACCGGGCTGCTCACGCTGCGCTCGCTGCGCACGCTGTCCCGCCAGCCCGCGTACCTGCTGTTCACCCTGGTGCAGCCGATGGTCTGGCTGCTGCTGTTCGGGCAGCTGTTCTCGAAGGTCGCCGAGCTGCCGGGCTTCGGCGTGGACTCCTACCTCGAGTACCTGACGCCGGGCGTGATCGTGATGACGGCGATGATGTCGGCGGGCTGGAGCGGCACCACGTTCATCGACGACGCGGAACGCGGCGTGCTGGACCGCAACCTCACCTCGCCGCTGAGCCGCGGCTCGCTCATCACCGGCTCGCTGGTACACCAGGGCATCGTCACCGTCATCCAGTCGCTGATCGTCTTCGGCGTCGGGCTGCTGGCCGGTGCGCGCTACTCCGGCGGCGTGACCGGGATCCTCGCGGTGCTGGCGTGCACGGTCCTGCTCGCCGTAGTCTTCGCGGCGCTGTCGGACGCGCTGGCGCTGCTCACGCGCCAGCAGGAGGCGCTGATCGGGGTGTCGCAGTTCCTGACCCTGCCGCTGGCGTTCCTGTCGTCGGTGATGATGGCGCCCGCGCTGCTGCCGGGCTGGGTGGCCGAGGTCGCGCGGTTCAACCCCGTCGACTGGGCCGCCGTCGCCAGCCGGGAGGCGCTGACGGCCGACCCGGACTGGGGCGTGGTGGCATGGCGCGCTGGCCTGCTCCTCGCACTGGCCCTGCTGATGGGCTGGCTCGCCACCCGCGCGTTCCGCACCTACCAGCGAGCCAGCTGATCGCTCCCCAAGGCCACCTTTGTTGCGTTGAACGCAACAAAGGTGGCCTTGGGGGCAGGATGGGGGTGTGCGACGAGAACTCGTGATCCTCAGGCACGCCAAGTCGGACTGGCCCTACGGCGTCGCCGACGACCAACGCCCGCTCGCCGAGCGCGGGCGCCGCGACGCCCCCGCCGCGGGCCGCTGGCTGCGGGCACACGTGCCCGCGTTCGACCTCGTGCTGTGCTCCACCGCCAAGCGCGCCCGCCAGACCTGGCACCTCGTGCGGCGGGAGCTGGGCGGCTCACCGGAGGTCAGCCACGACGGCAGGCTCTACGGCGCCTCGGCCGACACGCTCACCCGCATCGCCCGCGAGCTGCCGGGTGACGCGCACACCGTGCTGTTCATCGGCCACAACCCCGGCCTGGAGGACTTCGTCTCGACACTCGCCGATCGCGGCTGCACGCTCAAGACGTCCGCGATCGCCGTGCTCTCCGGCACGGGCGACTGGACCGACGTGCGGCCCGGGTGGGCCAGCCTCGACGACGTCGCCAAGCCCCGCGGCTAATCGGCCGGCTCGAAGACGCCCAGCGCGTCGTAGGCGTGCCAGGAACCCGCGTGCTTGCCGAGCGTCAGCACGTTGTCCCCCACCCGGAGCGCGGACACCGGGATCAGAAGCTCCACAATGGACGGCCGCAGCGGGTTGCCGGGCAGCGTCGCGTCGCCCTGCAGCGAGCCCTTCGTCGCACCCTTCTCCAGCTCGACGTCCGCCACCGCGCTGCCGTTGCAGGACACCGCGAGCGAGCCGGGGATGCTGGCGTGGGTGTCGATGAGCCACACCGCGAGCACGAGGTCCCGCGCGGGCACGCCCTCCAGCCGGAACCGCAACCGGAACGTGTGCGCCTTGCTGCCGGCCCACCGGTCGGCGGGGCCCGGGTGCAGGTACGGCCAGTCGGCCGACGGGCTGCTGGCGCCGACGACGTAGTCGGCGCCGTCCGGGAAGCGGCTGGAGTACTGCTGATAGCCCGCGGGTGCGAGGGCGAGCTCCAGACTCTTGCTGTCGAAGGAGCCGATCACGGCCACCGGCCGCCCGCGCACGGTCACCGACTCCGCCGACGTCGCCCGCAGCAGCGCCGACGGCCTGCTGCGGTCGCCTGCCGCGTCCACCGTCGCCACGCGGTAGTGCCACGTGCGCCCGGTGGGGCCGAGCTCGGCGTGCCGGAACCGGCCGTACACCGTCTTGCCGAGCAACGTCTCCGGTCCCGGTTGGAACGCCGCGTCCGGCGAGCCGTAGACGGCGAAATGGTCGACGAGCGGCCGGTACGACCGCGCCGCCCACGCCAGCTCGATCCAGCCGATGCCCGTGGTCGCCGTGAGCCGCTGCACGGGTTTCACCAAGGTGTTCATCACGCCTCCCGCAGGCCGGGGTTGCCGGCCTCGGTGACGAAGCGCGCGACGGTGGAGACGGCCGCCGCGTCGTCACGTTCGATGTAGTCCACGACCTTGAACTCCGACGTCAGCCGCGTCGCGTCGAGCCGGCAGTGCACGTAGCCCCTGCGGCCGTCGTAGAACCGGACGTGGGGATTGGACAGCCACAGGCCGGTGTAGCCGTCGGTGGGTGCCCCGTCGCCGTCGGAGCCGATCGACCCGGTCACCAGCTCGGTCCCGATCGTCCGCGAGGAAGGGTCGGCGAAGTCGGCCTTCAGCTCCGCGGCCACGTGCCGGTGGATGTCGCCGGTGAACACCACCAGGTTGTCCACGCCTTCACGCTGGACGGCACCGAGCACGCGGTCGCGGCTCGCGGTGAAACCGTCCCACTGGTCCATGCTGAACGTCCGGCCGGGCCCGGTGTCGCGGTCGATCTGTGCCATCACCACCTGCTGCGCGAGCACGTTCCACGTCGCGCGCGAGCGGCGCAGCCCGTCGAGCAGCCAGCCTTCCTGTGCCTCGCCGAGGATCGAGCGGCGCGGGTCGGTGTGCTCACCGCCTGCCGTCGTGTCGGAGGGCACGTTGTCGCGGTACTGCCGGGTGTCGAGCACATGGAAGTCGGCGAGTGTGCCCCACGGCGTCCTGCGGTAGAGCCGCATGTCGGGGCCGCTCGGCAGCGACGTCCTGCGCAGCGGCAGGTTCTCGTAGTACGCGCGGTACGCCACGGCGCGCCTGCGTTCGAAGTCCTCCGGTGAGATGCCGTACTGGGAGTGGGCGTCGGCGTAGTTGTTCTGCACCTCGTGGTCGTCCCAAGTGACGATCCACGGCGCGCGGGCGTGTGCCGCGCGCAGGTGCGGGTCGCTCTTGAACAGCGCGTAGCGAAGGCGGTACTGCTCGAGCGTCTGCGTCTCGGCATCGTGCACGGGACCGACGGAAACGCCCTGGCGCCACAGGTTTCCCGCGTTGATCGCGTACTCGTAGATGTAGTCGCCGAGGAAGAACACCAGGTCCGGGTCGTCGGCGGCGAGGTGGCGGTAGGCCGTGAAGTGCCCGTGGTACCACGCCTGGCACGACGCGAGCGCGAGCGACAGCGTGCCGCCGCGCTGGTGCGGCGCGGGCGCGGTGCGGGTGCGGCCGGCCGGACTGAGGTACCCGCCCGCGCGGAAGCGGTAGAAGTACTCGCGGCCCGGCCGCAGCCCGCGCACCTCGGGGTGCACCGAGTGGGCCAGCTCCGCCGACGCGAGCGCCCTGCCTCTGCGGACCACGCGGCGGAACCGTTCGTCCTCGGCCACCTCGTACTCGACGGTGACCGGCCGCAGCGGCATGCCGCCGTGCCCGTCCCCGGCGAGGGGCTCCGGGGCGAGCCGGGTCCACAGCACGACGCCGTCGGGCTCGGGATCCCCCGACGCGACACCGAGTCCGAACGGGTCGCCGGGCACCCGGCCCTCCCCGCCGGGAGCCGCGGAGGCGGACGTTCCGGTGCCCAGCACCAATGCCGCCGCGCTGACCCCGGTGAGGCCGAGGAAGGACCGCCTGTCAAGACCCGCTCTGTCGTCGTCGGACATGGCGCCAGCCTTGCCGACGATCATGAGCAGGAGGTGAAGCGCAGGAGAACCCCCGTGGGCCGCGAGTCGTGCACTCCCGACCGCGAGTCGTACGCTCCAGACCGCGAGTCGTGCACTCAGGACGCCGAGTTGTGCACTCCAATGCGCCGGACCGCGCGGTCCGCGAGTGGGAACGCACAACTCGCGCGCGGGAACGCACAACTCGCGCGCGGGAACGCACGACTCGCGAGCGTCAGGCGGGGATGCGTTCCGCTCGGCAGAGGAACGCCGTGGGGGTGCGGCCGATGCGGGTGAGGATCACGCTCGCCTCCGCGGAACCCTTGGGCTTGAGCCTGCGGCGCAGCGCGTTGGGGTCGACGTCGAGGCCGCGCACGAGGATCTCGACGCGGCCGACGTCGTGCCTGCGCAGCGTCGCCCGCAGGCCCTTCTCGCTGTAGTTGCCGAACTCCAGCACCCGGAACGCCCGCACACCCGGCGGCGGCGTGTCGCCGGTGAGGTAGGCGATCCGCTCGTCGAGCTGCCACAGGCCGTGCCGCGCCCCGTAGTGCCGCACGAGCCCCGCTCGCACCACGGCACCGTCCGGGTCGACGATCCACTCCCCCGGCTCTCCCACCGCGACGTCGTCGGGATCCGAGTCGGTGACCGTCCACTGTGTCCCGTCTGAGCGCAGCGCGGTGGCCCGGCGCGCCGCCGTGGCGAGTCCCTCGCTCCACAGGCACGCCTCCCGCACCTGGCCGTCGAGCGAGATCAGCTCCACCTCGCGCGCCCACGGCACGGCGGCGCGCTCGATGCCGGGCGCGCACTTGACCACCAGGTCCCGGCGCGCGTACGTGGTCGCGAGGTCGTCGAGCGCGGGGACGAAGTCCTCCGGCCGCCACGTCCTGCGTCCCGAGGAGTCCCGGCGAGCCGGATCGGCCACCACCACGCAGTCCCTCGTCACCGGCCGCAGCGCGTCGGCCCGCACCAGCAGCGGCGACACGCCGGCGCGCTCACAGTTGTGCGCGGCCATCGCGAGCCGGACAGCGTCCACATCGGACCCGACACACCGGGCGGCACGACCGGCGAGCTCCACCAGGTCGGCGCCGATCGAGCACGTCACGTCGTGCACGTCGCGCCCGGCGAGCCTGCGTGCCCGGTACGCCGCGACCGGCGCGGCGCTCGCCTGCTGCAGGGCGTCGCCAGTGAACAGCCACTCGTCCGCACCCGCGAGCTTGGTCACGGCCTTGCGCCGCAACACCACGGTCTCCAGCGCGGCGGCGTAACGATCACCGACGAGGCGCCGCGCCGTGCCGACGTCGGCGATCCGGCTCGCGTCGGTCAGCGGCAGCCCGGCACACGCCGCGAGCGCCTTCTCGCCCCGCGCCGATCGCAGAAAGGCGACGTCATCGAGCGAGAAGGCGTACGGCAACTACAGTTCCGTCGGGGCGGCCGGCTTGGTGCCGGTGATCATCACGTTGTAGAACAGCTCGCGCGGCAGCACCTTCGACAGCAGCTTCTTGTCCACTGCGGACAGCCGGAGCCACAGGTGGTAGGCGAAAAGCCGCCAGCGCACGGTGAGCTTCTCCTGTGGGACGGCCGCCTCGAACGTGCGCACCGGCCAGCCCACGAGCGCCGCGCTGAACTCGTCGGTCACGGCCTTGACGTCCACCGCGCCCGCGCCGAGCGCCGTGCGCTCCAGCTCGGAGGGGTCGAACGTGTGCAGGTCCACCACGGCCTCGAGCGCCGCCGCGCGGGAGGACTCGTCGAGCTCCTCCTGCGGCCGCCGCCACTCCCGCAGCGCGGGCAGCTTCGTGACGTTGGTGGTGAGCCACCACGTCAGCTGCCCGAGCTTGCGCGCGTAGAAGTCGCCGATCCTGGTCGGCTCCCCGGCGAAGACGAACCGCCCTCCCGGCTTGAGCACCCGCAGCACCTCGCGGAACGCGGCCTGCACGTCCGGGATGTGGTGCAGCACGGCGTGCCCGACGACGAGGTCGAAGCTGTTGTCGTCGTAGGGGATCCGCTCGGCGTCGGCGACCCGGCCGTCCACGTCGAGGCCCAGCTTCTCGGCGTTGCGCAGCGCCACCTGGACCATGCCGGGCGAGAGGTCGGTGACCGAGCCCTTCTTGATCACGCCGCCCTGCATGAGGTTCAGCAGGAAGAAACCGGTGCCGCTGCCCAGCTCCATCGCCGTCGGGTAGGGCTGGCCCTGCTCACCGGCGACCGCGTTGAACACGTCCGTCGCGTACGAGATGCAGCGCTCGTCGTAGGAGATCGACCACTTCTCGTCGTAGGTGCCCGCCTCCCAGTCGTGGTAGAGCACGTTGGCGAGCTTCGGGTCGGCGTAGGCGGCACGCACTTCCTCGGCGCTGGCGTGCGGGTTCGGCGCCGGGTCGATCACGTCCGTCACGTCACTTCCCTTCGAACGTGGCCTTGCCCGGACCGTTCTCGATGAACGACCGCATCCCCGCGGTCTGGTCCTCGGTGGCCCACAGGGCGGTGAACAGCTGGGTCTCCAGCTTGAGCCCGTTGCGCAGGTCCTGGTCGAGCCCGCCGTCGATGGCGGCCTTGGCGGCCTTGAGCGCCACGGCGGGACCGTTCACGAACTGCGCGGCCCACTTGTGCGCCGCCGCGTAGACGTCGTCGGGGGCCACGACCTCGTCGACGAGCCCGATCGCCAGCGCCTCCTCGGCCTTCACGAACCGGCCGGTGTAGATGAGGTCCTTGGTCTTGCTCGGGCCGATCAGCCGGGTCAGCCGCTGCGTGCCGCCCCCGCCGGGGATGATGCCGAGCTGGATCTCGGGCTGGCCCACCTTCACGTTGTCGCCGATCACGCGGCGGTCGGCGGTGAGCGCCAGCTCCAGCCCGCCACCGAGCGCGTAGCCGGTGATGGCGGCGACGGTGGGCTTCGGCAGCTCGGCGATCACGGTCAGCGAGGCCGTCAGCTCGGCGCCGAACTTCGAGATCTCCACGTAGGACTTGGCGGCCATCTCCTTGATGTCCGCGCCGCCCGCGAAGGTCTTCTCCCCGCCGTAGAGGATCACGGCGCGGACGTCGCTGCGGTCGGCGGCCTCCTCGGCGGCCTCCCTGAGCTCCGCCTGCACCTGGTAGTTCAGTGCGTTGACCGGCGGACGGTCGAGCCGGATCGTGCCGACCCCCGCTTCGACCTCGAGACGTACGAACTCGCCCACGCCATCCTCCTTGACTGCTAGGTGTTCACCGCACGTTACCGGCGCCGGGCGAAGAAGCGATCACCCGAGCGTTCCAGAAGCAGGTCCTGCCCGAACGTCGCGGACAGGTTCTCGCTGGTCAGCACGTCGTCGAGCAGGCCGGCCGCCACCGCGCGGCCCTCGGCGAGCAGCAGCGCGTGCGTGAAGCCCGGCGGGATCTCCTCGACGTGGTGGGTCACCAGCACCATCGCGGGGGCGTCCGGGTCGAACGCGAGCGTCGACAGCCGCGCCACCAGGTCCTCACGGCCACCGAGGTCGAGGCCCGCGGCGGGCTCGTCGAGCAGCAGCAGCTCCGGGTCGGTCATCAGTGACCTGGCGATCAGCGTGCGCTTGCGCTCGCCCTCCGACAGCGTGCCGTACATCCGGCTCGCGAGGTGGCCGATGCCCAGCGCGCCCAGCAGCTCGTCGGCCCGGTCGGTGTCGAGCGAGTCGTAGGCCTCGCGCCAGCGGCCGAGCACGGCATAGCCCGCGCTGACCACGACGTCGCGGACCTTCTCCTCGGGCGGGACGCGCCCGTTGATCGCGGCGGAGGTGAACCCGATGCGGGGCCGCAGCTCGAAGACGTCGACGCGGCCGAGGCGCTCGCCGAGCACGTGGACCGTGCCGCCCGTCGGGTGCAGCTCCGCGGCGGCCAGCTTCAGCAGCGTCGTCTTGCCCGCGCCGTTGGGCCCGAGCACCACCCAGCGTTCGTCGAGCTCCACCGACCAGTCGAGGTCGGCGAGCAGCTTGTTGCCGCCGCGCCGCACCTCGACGCCCGACAGGTGGACGACGAGATCGTCGAGGTTCTCCTGCACCGAGTTCACGTGGGCCATTGTCACCGACTCACCACGCCCCGCTCGCACGGCCCCGCGTCACGCGAGGACGACCTTTCCCAGCTCGGCGGGGCTGGCGAGCAGGCGATGTTTCGGCAGCACACGCACCGTGTAGCCCAGCGCGCCCGCGTGCGGCAACCGCAACGTGGCATCGAACACACCACGGCCAGCGGGCCGCATCGGCACGGTCACCACGTCCTCCAGGTCGTCGGTGTCCCCGACCCGGCCCACCACGGCCTGGACGTCCACTTCGGACTCGTCGAGCCCGGCGAGGTCGACCCCGGCGCGCACGCGCACGTCCCCGCCGACCACGAGCGCGTCGGCGCCCTCCACCACCAGCTCGGTGTCGAGCACGCGCACCCGGTTCCACGCGAGGTCCAGGCGCGTGCGGTACCCGGCGAACGCGCGGGAGGCCGCGTAGCCGTCCCGGCTCGCCTCGGCCACCATCGTCGCCGCGGGCAGGTAGTACGACTCGACGTACTCGCGCACCATCCGCGACGCCTGCACGCGGGGGCCCAGCGTGCGCAGGGTGTGCCAGATCATGGACATCCAGCCCTTGGGCACGCCGGTGGCGTCGCGGTCGTAGAACAGCGGCGCGATCTGCTGGCCGAGCAGGTCGTACAGCGCGTCGGCCTCCAGGTCGTCGCGCAGCAGCGGGTCGGTGACGCCGTCCGCGGTGGGGATGGCCCAGCCGTTGCTGCCGTCGTAGTACTCGTCCCACCAGCCGTCGCGGATGGAGAGGTTGAGACAGCCGTTGAGGGCGGCCTTCATGCCCGACGTGCCGCACGCCTCCAGCGGCCGGGTCGGGTTGTTCAACCACACGTCACAGCCCCGGTACAGGTAGCGCGCCATCGACATGCCGTAGTCGGGCAGGAACACGATCCGCTCCCGCACCGCCGGGTCGTCCACGAAGCGCACGATCTGCTGGATGAGCGCCTTGCCGCCCTCGTCGGCCGGATGGGACTTGCCCGCCACCACGATCTGGATGGGCCGCTCGTCGTCCAGCAGCAGCGCCCGCAGCCGCTCGGGGTCGCGCAGCATCAGCGTGAGCCGCTTGTACGTGGGCACCCGCCGGGCGAAGCCGACCGTCAGCACGTCCGGGTCGAAGATGCGCTCGGTCCAGCCCAGCTCCAACGCCGACGCGCCCCGCTGCAGCCACGCGTCGCGCGCGCGGCGGCGCACCTCGGCGACGAGGTTGCTGCGCAGCTCCCGGCGCAGCTCCCACAGCTGCTCGTCGGTCACCGACTCGTCGATGCCGGAGCCGTGCCCGTCGTGACCCCACTCCTCGTCGCTGCCGCCGAGCAGCGCGCTCATCTCCCTGGCCACCCACGTCGGCCCGTGCACGCCGTTGGTCACCGAGCTGATCGGCACCTCGTCGGCGTCGAAGCCGGGCCACAGGTTCGCGAACATGCGCCGCGACACCCGGCCGTGCAGCGCCGAGACGCCGTTGGCACGCTGGGCCAGCCGCAGGCCCATGTGCGCCATGTTGAACATGCCGGGGTTGTCCTCGGCGCCCAGCGCCAGCACGCGCCGGGGATCGACGTTCGGCAGCAGCCGGCCGTCGCCGAAGTAGTGCTGCACCAGGTCGACGGGGAACCGGTCGATCCCGGCCGACACCGGGGTGTGTGTGGTGAACACCGTGCCCGCGCGCACCGTCGAGAGCGCCTCGTCGAAGCTCAGCCGCCCGTCGGCGAGGATCTCGCGCGCCCGCTCGAGGCCGAGGAACCCGGCGTGGCCCTCGTTGGTGTGGAACACCTCGGGCTGCGGGTGCCCGGTCAGCTCGCAGTAGCGGCGCACCGCGCGCATCCCGCCGATGCCGGCGAGGATCTCCTGCCGGATGCGGTGGTTGGCGTCGCCGCCGTAGAGCCGGTCGGTGACGCCGCGCAGGTCCTCGTCGTTGCCCTCGACGTCGGTGTCGAGCAGCAGCAGCGGCACCCGGCCGACGCTCGCCTTCCAGATCTGGGCGTGCAGCTCCCGGCCGCCGGGCATCGCGACGTGCACCACCACGGGCTCGCCGGACGGCTCGGTGAGCGGCTCCAGCGGCAGCCCGCTCGGGTCGATCACCGGGTAGTGCTCGATCTGCCAGCCGTCGAGCGACAGCGACTGGCGGAAGTAGCCCGCCCGGTAGAGCGGTCCGACGCCGATCATCGGCACGCCGAGGTCGGAGGCGGCCTTGAGGTGGTCGCCCGCGAGCACGCCGAGGCCGCCCGAGTAGTTCGGCAGCGCCTCGTGCACGCCGAACTCCATCGAGAAGTAGGCGATGGCGTCCGGCGCCCGGTGCCCGTTCGCGTCCTCGGCGGCCCTGCGCTGGTACCAGCGCGGCTCGGTGAGATAGCGCTCCAGGTCGTCGATCGCGTCCCTCGTCCTGGCGAGGAAGTCCGCGTCGGCGGCGAGCTCCTCCAGGCGCGCCGCCGGGATCTCGGTGAGCATCCGCAGCGGGTCGCGGATGCGCCGGAACAGGGCGTCGTCCATCGAGGCGAACAGGTCGCGGGTCGGCGGATGCCATGTCCAGCGCAGGTTGGTCGCCAGCGCCGTCAGGCCCGTCAGCTGATCAGGCACGCGTGCGTGCACCGTGAACCGGCGGACTGCTCTCATGGGTCGATTGAACACAGGGGCGCGCAGCGCCACCACGGGGGGTGGCGGTCGGGTGACGGGCGGGCGACAGCGAGTTCGTCGTCTCGGTGATTCCGCGCGTGCCGACGCAGGTCACTCAGTAAGGTGCCGGTCATGAACCACACTGGGGGGCACGGCGCCCGCCGCAGGGCACTGATCACCGGGCTCGCCGCGGTCGTCGCGCTCACGGCGACCGCGTGCGGCGAAGAGACCAAGGGGCAGCTGCAGACGGCCGGCGACATCGCCGGCCTGCCCGTCACGCACTTCGAGAGCGGCCTCAAGCCCGACGCGCCCACGCCGGAGCTGCAGGTCCGCAACGCCACCGACAGCCAGGAGGACCGGCTCGCGATCGCCGCGATCGCCGACGTCAGCGACTACTGGGCGCAGGAGATGCCCGCCCATTGGGGCGAGGAGTTCGAGCCGGTCGCGCAGCTGCTGTCCTACGACCCGAACGAGGCCGAGATCGAGGTCTGCGGCGCCACCACGGCCGACGCGGCGATGAACGCCTTCTACTGCCCGCCGGAGGATCTGGTCGCGTGGGACCGGGGCCTGCTGCTGCCGCTGCTGCGGGAGCGGTTCGGGCCGATGGCGATCGTCACCGTGCTCGGCCACGAGTTCGGCCACGCCATCCAGTTCCGGCTCGGCGACAAGGCCGGTGTCGACGAGTCGACCTCGACGATCGTGAAGGAGCAGCAGGCCGACTGCTTCACCGGTTCCTACTTCCGCTGGATCGCCGAGGACAAGAGCAAGTACTTCACGGTGTCCACTTCGGAGGGCCTCAACCAGGTGCTCGCGTCGATGTTCTTCATCCGCGACGAGGCGGGCCAGTCCGCCGCCGAGCAGGGCGCGCACGGCACCGCGTTCGACCGCACCTACGCCTTCCAGCTCGGCTTCGAGCAGGGCGCCAAGGAGTGCGCCGCCATCGACCAGGAGAACGTCGACGCCCGCATCACCGAGCAGCCGTTCCACGACGGCGACGCCGGCTCGGGCGACATCGCCATCGACGCCGACAGCGTCGGGCTGCTGCAGCAGAGCCTCGACGAGGCGTTCGCGGGCGCGAACGTGGAGCCGCCGCAGATCGTCGACGACGGCGGCGAGTGCGACGGCGGCCGGAGCACGCCACCGGCGTCGTACTGCGCCGACACCAACACGGTGAGCATCGACATGGAGGAGCTCGCCGCGATCGGCCAGCCCGTGGACAGGGAGGCCGAGTTCCAGGGCACCGAGTCGGCGGGCGGGCTCGGCGACTTCGCGGCCTTCAGCGAGATCGCCTCGCGCTACACGCAGGGCATCCAGAAGGGCGTGGGGGCGGCGCTGGACAACGCGAACGCGGGCCTGCGCACGTCGTGCCTCGTCGGCGCGTGGGCCGGGGCGATCAAGGACCCGGGCAGCGGCAACACGCTCATCCTCTCCTCCGGTGACCTCGACGAGGCCATCGCCGAGCTGCTCCAGCCGCGGAGCCTGCTCGCCGCCGACGTCAACGGTCACCCGGTGGCGAACGGGTTCGCGCGGGTCGAGTCGCTGCGGCTCGGCTACTTCGAGGGCTCGTCGGCCTGCACGAAGAACTACGGCTGACCGCGCGCCATGCGAAACGGCCCCTCACCGTCGTCGCGGTGAGGGGCCGTCGTCGTACCCGGCTCAGAACAGGGCGCTGGCGAGGTCGCGGCGCGCCTTGATCACCCGCTCGTCGGCGGGGTCGAACAAGTCGAACAGGCCCACCAGGTGCTCCCGGACCCGGTTGCGGTCGTCGCCGCTGGTGCGCCGGATGGCCGCGATGAGGCGGGCGAACCCGTCCTCCACCTGGCTCTGCGCGACCTCGAAGTCGGCGGCCGCGAGCTGGGCGTCCAGGTCGGCGGGGTCGGCCTCGGCCTTGGCCACCGCCGACGGGTCGGTCTGCGTCGCCCGTGCGGCGAAGCGGACCTGCACGAGCGCGGCCTTGGCCAGCTCGTTGCCCGGCTCGGTGTCCAGGATGCGCTGGTAGGCGGCCTCGGCGGCGGCGAAGTCACCGCGCTCGAAGGCCTCCTCGGCCTCGGTGAAGCGCGGGTCCTCGGGCTCCTCGACCGGCTCGCCACCGCCCTGCTCGGCCGCCCTGATGCCGGGCAGCTTGTCGCGGAGCGCGTCGAGCAGCTGGTTCAGCCACTGCCGGATCTGCGGCTCCGGCAGTGCGCCCGAGAAGGCGTCGACGGGCTGCCCGCCCGCGATGGCGACCACCGTGGGAATCGACTGCACGCCGAACAGCTGCGAGATGCGCGGGTTGGCGTCCACGTCGATCTTGGCGAGCACCCACGCGCCGTTGCCCTCGGCGGCCAGCTTCTCCAGCACCGGGCTCAGCTGCTTGCACGGCCCGCACCAGTCGGCCCAGAGGTCCACGACCACCAGGTTCTGCAGCGACCGCTCCACGACCTCGGCCTGGAACGTCGCCTCGGAGACGTCGATGACGTGCGGGCCTCCGCCGCCACCGGCAGGCGGCCCCGCGGGCGGCGCACCGTCCTGCGCCGGCTGCTGGCGTGCCGCGTCGGCCCGCGCCTTGAGCCCGGAGAGGTCGACCGCGCCGGAGAGCGCCGCGGACACCGCGGGCGAGTTTCCTGCTGATCCACGTGGCTGTGTCACGGTTCCATCCTGGCACGGACGCGCGGCGACTTCACCGCTGGTGGGGCGGTCGGTCAGGCGCCGCCTTTCCGGCGCTGCTCAACGCGCTCCACCGTGGCGCCGAGCCGGCCCTCGTAGCCGGGCCGGATGTCGGCCTCGAGCACGAGGCCGACGCGGGGAGCACCCTCACCGGCCGCCTCGACCACGCGCTTGACCACGTCCATCACCTCGTCCCACTCGCCCTCGATGTCGGTGACCTGCGCCTCAGAACGAGGGCTCGGTCCGTCGCCAGCGTCCAGGCAGCGCTCGTCCGCCCGGCGCAGACGATCAGGGGGCGGCAATGGTCGTGGAGGTTCCCAAGGGCAACGCTCCGACTCGGTCCGCCTCCGCCGCATCGATCAGCTCACGTTCCCGCAGCCGCGCGATCGCACGGCGTCGCTCATCGAGCAGCTTGTCCCGCTGCCTCGGCTCGAGCGCGCCCACCAATTCAACGGCCCGCTCCCAATCTGGCGTACCGACAAGGCGGAAGTTCCTCGGAACCGGCACACGACGCCCACGTGAAGCGACGCGCATCGCAACGAGCAAGACCGCAGCCACCACAACCGACGCCCACACAGGAATCGACTCCGGGGCGAAGCCGAGCGCATCGACCTCCCTGACGCTCGCCAGCTGCCACAGTGCGAGAACACCGCAGACAACGGTGGCCGCCAGATAGCCGACCTCCCCAGTCGCCCAATGCCGCTGGGTCCGCCACCAGCGGAAGGCGATCACTGCCACCCCCAGCAGCACCACGACGAAACACCAGCTCGTGAACGGGATGCCGATGTCGTCATCGAGCGCGTCCGCCTCGCCCGTCACCATGGTCCTACCGCCGAATGTGCTCAAGATCGGGCCTCCGAGCGTCGACACGCCGCCGACGAGAGCCAACACAGCGACCAGATAGAGAACCCAACCCAGCACGTTCCGCCTCCGCGAGGCCGCGTCCTCCATCCGCTCGTGGCCAAGGGCCCGGACGATGTCATCGTGATTCTTCAACACATACAGGTCGAGCTCGGCCAGGCGCAGACCGTACGACGGAACCGTCTTGGACCACGTTCGGACATTGATCGTCTGCTTCGCCGCCCCCCAGGCTCCCTCGTCGGACGCGTGCACAGATACCGCAGCCTCGGATGCTCTCATAACCGCAGGCCAGGCCGATGCAGCCGACAACATCGAGCACCTGGCGCACGCAGGCCCACCACGACCGGGATACGACCGGCTTCGTCGCGAAGGCGTTGAGACCGCTAGGGCGGCTGCGGGGACTGGTTACGCTCAGCTCTCCTCGATCGCTGTCTCTAGCCGTTCGAGCTTCCCCTCAAGCTCACCGTCGAAGCCGGGCCGGATGTCGGCCTTGATCACCAGCGAGACTCGCGACCCGAACGGCAGGACGGCATCGGTCGCACGCTTGACGACATCGAACACCTCGTCCCAGCTGCCTTCGACCTCGGTGAACATCGCCGATGTCCGGTGGGGCAGGCCCGATGCTCGCACGACCTTCACGGCCTCGGAAACGGCGTCGGAGACCGAGCCGTCGGCACGGCCGGTGCCGGATGGAGCGACTGAGAACGCGATCAGCATGTCAAGCCTCCGTACCTGGGCGCTGAATCGACGGATGTTGCGGGCATGCCCTTCGTCTCGCAGGGCAGACCGGACTCGCGGACCGCGACGATCATGTGTTCCTCCACGTAGTGAGCGATACCGGTACCCAGCTTGCCGACAGTCGCTGCTAACTTCGAGGCCCATGAACCGTCCGTTGCCGTTCGACCCGATCGCGCGCGCGGCGCAGCTGTGGGAGGACCGCATCGGGCCCTCCGAGACCATGGCCGCCGTGACCGGCCTGATGCGGGTGCAGCAGATCGTCCAGTCCGCCGTCGACGGCGCGCTCAAACCGCACGGGCTGACGTTCGCGCGCTACGAGGCGCTGGTGCTGCTGACGTTCGCGCGCAGCTCGAGCCTGCCCATGCGCGTGATGGGGGAACGCCTGCAGCTGCATCCCACGAGTGTCACGAACATCGTGGACCGGCTGGAGAAGGACGGCCTGGTCAAGCGGCTGCCGCACCCGACGGACCGGCGCACCACGCTCGTCGAGATCACCGACGAGGGTCGGGTGCGGCGCGAGCAGGCGACCAAGGCGGTCACGGCGATCGACTTCGGGCTGGTCGGCCTCACCTCACGGCAGACCGACCAGCTCACCGAGCTGCTGACGAAGGTCCGCAAGGCGGCGGGCGACTTCGCCGAGTGAACCCTCAGGCGCCGGCGGGCTCCGGCTCCCTCTCGGTCACGAACAGGCCGGTGCCGCCGTTGCGCAGGCGCTGGGGGCCGTCGAGTCGGCCGCGGCGCAGCGCCCACTTCTCGAACACCCACGTGAACAGCGGCGGGATGCTGGCGAGCAGCGCGACGATCAGGACCTTGCCGGACCAGCCGAGCGGGCGGGCCACCGCGAGCGTCACGGCGAGGTAGAGGACGAACATCACGCCGTGGACCATGCCCAGCACGGGCACGCCGCCCTCGCCGAGCTCCACGACGTACTTCAGGAACATGCCGACCAGCAGGCCTGCCCAGGAAAAGGCTTCGGCAACGGCGACCACGCGGAACAAGACGGCAGCCTTGTTCGACAAGGGTTCCTCCTCGGTCACGAAAAACCGCCCGAACAGCGGCCGCGAATACAACTTCTGTCCACGTCAACCACGCTGTCGGACGTCTCGATACCAGTGTGAGGCGTGATGGCCATCACCGGGACACCGGGGGCCGGTGATCATCGCCACGCGCGGCGCGTCAGGCTTCCCAGCGGAACACCCTCGCCGCTATGAGGCCGACAACCGCCGTGAACCCGAGCAGCACCACGGCGGGCAGCAGGAGCGCGCCGATCCCCTGGTCGCGCACCATGACGTCGAGCATCCCCTCGTTGAGGTGGCGCATCGGGAAGACCAGCGACACGTTCTGCAGCCACTGGGGAATGGCGTCGAGCGGCAGCAGTGCGCCCGAGAGGAACGCCATCGGCAGCGTGATGAGGTTCGCCACACCGCTCGCGGCCTCCTCGGTCTTGCAGAAGGCGCCGACGAGCATGCCGATCGCGAAGAACGAGAGCGTGCCGAGCAACAGCAGCGGGATCGCGAGCCACCACTGCCCCGACAGCCGCAGCCCGAACACGGGCAGCATCGCCACGCCCACGAACACGATGAACTGCAGCACCGCCACGCCGAGCGCCACGAGCAGCCGCGAGCCGAGGACGGTCATGGGCCGCACCGGAGCCAGCCGCAGCCTGCGCAGCACCTGCTTCTTGCGCCAGTTCACGAACGTCAGCGCGGCGCCGAACACGGCGGAGATCGAGATCGCCCACGACATGATGCCCGGCGTCAGGTACTGGATGGGTTTGAGCGACTCGTCCTCCACCTGCGCGGCGTCGAGGGTGAACCGGGGAGCCTGCCCGGTCGCGGCGATGTTGGCCTGGTTCACCACGCCGGCGACGAGGCCGTTGACGAGCCCGGCCTGCGTCCGGTCGCTCGCGGCGAAGCGCAGCGTGATCGTGTCGCCGTTCTGCTCGACGTAGGCGGGCAGGTCGCCGTCGCGCACCTGCTCGCGCGCGGCCTCGGCCGAGTCGAGCCGCGTCGGCTCCACCGCCTCGGACCGTTCGAGCGCGGAGATCACCGGGCCGTCTCCGACGATGCCGATCGAGGTCCCGGAGGCGCCCTCGTTGCCGAACAGCAGCCCGAAGATCACCAGGAACATCATCGGGAACAGGAACGTGAAGAACAGCGTCGCCTTGTCCCGGACGAAGCCGAGGAAGCCGGCCTTCGACAGCGCCAGGAACGCCGTGGACGAGGCGGGGCGGGCCGCGGTCCGCTCGCGCGGGGTCTCGATGAGGGTCATGCCCGGTACTCCCGTCCCGTGAGCTCGAGGAACACGTCCTCCAGCGTCGCCGTCCGCACCTGCAGGCCGTCGAGGGTGCCGCGCTCGGCGAGCGCCGAGAGCAGCGGCGCGGGCGAGCGCGTGGAGATGGTGAGCGACAGCTCGTCCTCGGCGACCTGGTCAGCGCCGGGCAGTGCGCGGGCCTGCTCGGCGGGCAGCGCGCCGCGCTCCAGGATCACGCGGGTGGCGGCGTCGAGGTCGCGGACGAGCCGGGCGGGCGCGTCCATCGCGAGGATCCGGCCGTCGTCCATGATCGCCACACGGTCGCAGAGGATTTCGGCCTCGTCGAGGTAGTGGGTGGTGTAGACGATCGTCTTGCCGCGCGCCTGCACCTCGCGCAGCACGTCCCACAGGTTGCGCCGCGCCTGCGGGTCGAGTGCCGCGGTGGGCTCGTCGAGGAACACGATGTCCGGGTCGTGCACCAGCGCGCACGCGATCGAGAGCCGCTGCCGCTGACCGCCGGAGAGCTTGGCCTCGGGCGTGGCCGCCTTGTCGGTGAGCCCGACGAGTTCCAGCACCTCGTCCACGCGCGCAGCCGTGACGCCGTAGAGCGCGCCGAAGGTCTCCAGCTGCTCGCGCGCGGTCAGCTTGTCGAAGAACGCCGACGCCTGCAGCTGCACGCCGATGCGGGGCAGCAGCGCGAGGTTGCGCGGCCACGGCGGCTCGCCGAGCAGGCGCACGGAGCCGGAGTCGGGCTCGCGCAGGCCCTCCGCGATCTCCAGCGTCGTGGTCTTGCCTGCGCCGTTGGGGCCGAGAATGCCGAAGAACTCGCCTTCGGCGACGTCGAACGAGACGCCGTCGACCGCGCGGACGTCGCCATAGCTGAGGTGGATGCCGGACACGCTGAGTGGCGAGGTCGGGGGCATGCCACGGACATTAGCGGGCTGGGCCACCGGTCAGGTCCGGGTTGACAGGAACCGGCGTGGCGGTGTTCGATCCACTGGCTATGACAACGTTGTCGTCGACCTCGGACAGCGCGCGCCGGGCCACCATGAACGACGTGGCCCGGCTGGCCGGCGTGAGCATCAAGACCGTGTCCCGCGTGGTCAACGACGAGCCCGCGGTGCATCCCGAGACGGCGGCCCGCGTGCTGGCGGCCATCGAGGAGCTGGGCTTCCGGCGCAACGCCGGCGCCCGCAACCTGCGCCGGGGCTCCACCACGGGCACGCTCGGCCTGATCGTCGAGGACGTGGGCAACCCGTTCTACTCGGAGCTGACCAGGGCCGTCGAGCGGGTCGCGACCGCGTTCGGCAGGCAGGTGCTCACGGGTTCGTCGGAGGAGAACCCGGACCGGGAACGCGAGCTGGCGCTGGAGTTCTGCGGGCGCAGGGTCGACGGGCTGCTGATCGTGCCCGCCGGGGACCGGCACACCTACCTCGGCCCGGAGCTGCGCTCCGGCACGCCCGTGGTGTTCGTCGACCGCCCGCCGGGCGACCTCGCCGCCGACACCGTTCTCGTGGACAACGCGGCAGGCGCCGCCCAGGCCGCCGCCCACCTGGCCGCGCACGGCCACCGCCGCATCGCGTTCGTCGGCGACAGCCCGGAGATCCACACCGCACGCGAGCGGCTGCGGGGCTTCCGCGAGGGCTGTGCCCGCGCGGGCATCGGCCCGGAGGAACGCGTCGTGGTGATGCGCGAGCCCGGTGAGGACAGCGTGGCGGAGCCGGTGCACCGGATGCTCGCCGCTCCGGATCCGCCGACCGCGGTCGTCGCGGGCAACAACCGTGTCACCGTGGAGCTGCTCCGCGCGCTGGGCGGGCGCGAACGCCGTCCCGCGCTGGTCGGCTTCGACGACTTCGAGCTGGCCGACCTGCTCGACCCGCCGGTGTCGGTGGTCGCGCACGACGTCGGCCTGCTCGGGCGGACGGCGGCCGAGCTGCTGTTCGCCCGCCTGCAAGGAGATCAGTCACCACCGAGAAAGGTCGTTCTGCCCGTGCGTCTCATCGCCCGCGGTTCCGGAGAGGTCGCTCCCGCATGACCGGCACCCACGAACCCGTCAGGCTCCCCGCCAACCAGCCCGCGCAGTTCTACCGGGGCGGCGCCGCGATCGCCGCGCTGCGCGGCGCGGAGTCGAGTCAGGACTTCGGGCCCGAGGACTGGGTCGCCTCCACCACCACGCTCTTCGGCAAGGACGCCGAGGGGCTCAGCAGGCTGCCGGACGGGCGGCTGCTGCGCGAGGCCGTGCGCGCCGACCCGCGCGGCTGGCTCGGCGCGGCCCACGTCGAGCGCTTCGGCGACTCGACGGCGCTGCTGGTGAAGCTGCTCGACGCGGGCCAGCGCCTGCCCGTGCACTTCCACCCGTCGGACTCGTTCGCCCGCAAGCACTTCGACTCGCACTTCGGCAAGACCGAGGCGTGGATCGTGGCCGGCACGAGCGGGCCCGAGCCCACCGTGTACGCGGGGTTCCAGCGCTCCCAGGACCCGGCGACGGTCGGTGAGTGGGTGCGCGACCAGGACGCGCCCGCGATGCTCGGCGCGCTCAACAGCATCCGCGTGCGGCCCGGCGACACCGTCTACATCCCCGCGGGGCTGCCGCACGCGATCGGCGAGGGCGTCTTCGTGGTGGAGTTGCAGCAGCCGACGGACTTCTCGCTGACCCTCGAGTGGCGCGACTTCCTCGCCTCGCCCGACAAGGGCCACCTCGGCATCGGCTTCGACACGGCGTTGCGGGCGCTCGACACGGCGGGCTGGGACGCGGGGCGGCTGGAGACGATCGTGCGGCACACCGCGTCCGACACATCGTCCACTGTGGACCTGCTCGCCGAGGGCGCGAGCCCGTTCTTCCGCGCGGACACGCTGCGCCCCGGCGGTGCCGCGCTCGCGCTGGACCCCTCGTTCGCGGTGCTGGTGGTGCTCGACGGCGAGGGAGCGCTGCGCACCTCCTCGGGTGCGGCGTTCCCGCTCGGCAAGGGCGACACGCTCGTCGTGCCGCACGCGGCGGGCGAGCTGGAGCTGACCGGCGAGGCGACCGTGGTCCGCTGCCGCCCGCCCGCCCCGTAGCGACGGCAACGCGCCGCGGTGGGTGGCCTGGCTGACTGCGGTGAAGGCCACCTTCACTGCGTGGAACCAGACACAGCGGCGCGGAAGACCTCCGCTCGGGCGCTGGTAAGAAGCAGGCGCCCGCAGTGAAGGCCACCTTCACTGCGTTGGGCGCAGGCAGGGTGGCCTTCACTGCGGCCGGGTCAGTACGGGAGCGTGCCGTCGGCGAGGGCGGTGAGGGTGCCGCGCAGCCACGTGCGCGTGGCCTTCCAGAGGCCGCCGCCGAGCGAGATGCGAGCGACGCCGAGTCCGGCGAGGTCCGCGAGGCCGGGCCCGCCGGGCAGGTACGTCGCGTTGACCGCCGCCGGGCGCACCGCCTCCGTGAACGCCCGCAGCACGCCGGGGTCGCGCACGTGGATCGGGTACACGCAGTCGGCGCCCGCCTCGAGGTAACGGCGGGCCCGGTCGAGCGCGTCGGGCAACAGGGCCCGCTCGCCGGCGGCGCCGGAGGCGCCCAGGAAGACGTCGACGCGGGCGTTGAGCACGAGATCCTCGCCCGCGGCCTCCCGGACCGCCGCGATCCGGTCGGCCTGCTGGGCGGCGTCGCGGAGCCCGCCACGCGGGTGGTCGGTGTCCTCCAGGTTGCAGCCGGCCAAGCCCGTGGCGAGCAGCCGCTCGGCGAGTTCCGAAGGCGCCAGGCCGTACCCCGATTCGGCGTCCACCGTCACCGGCACGCTCACGGCGCGCGCGATCCGGGCCGCCGCGGCGAACATCTCGGCGGCGGGCGCCTGCTCGCCGTCGCCGTAGCCGAGCGAGCGGGCCACCGCGACCGAGCTGGTGGCCACCACCGGGAACCCGGCCTCCTCCACCAGGCGCGCGCTGTCGGCGTCCCACGCGTTGGGCAGTACCAGCGGGCGACCCGGCACGTGCAGCTCCCGGAGCAGGCCTGCGGTCACGGCTTCTCCGGCGGCAACGGCTTGCGGCTCGTGACGCCGAGCCGGTTGAGGGCGTTGATCACCGTGGCGGCCCAGGCGACGGCCACGTACTGCTCCTCCGTGAACACCGCCTTCGCCTGCTCGTAGACGTCGTCGGGCACGTCCTGGTGCTGCGGCAGGCGGGTCATGGCCTCGGTGAGCGCGAGCGCCGCGCGCTCCTGGTCGGTGTACAGCTCGGTCTCCCGCCACGTGCTGAGCAGGAAGAGCCGCCGCTCGGTCTCGCCGGCCTTGCGCGCGTCGCGCGAGTGCATGTCCACGCAGAACGCGCAGCCGTTGAGCTGCGACGCCCTGATCTTCACCAGCTCGATGAGGCGCTGGTCGAGCCCGGCGTCGGCCGCGGCCTTCTCCACGGTGGTGTGCACGGCGATCAGGTGCTGGTACGCCTCGGGCAGCGCGGCGCTGAGTTGGGTTCGCTTCGTCACTCCGCCAACGTATCCCGCACTGGCCCACGAGTATGGTCCAGTTTTATGGCGGGATCATGGACCAGTTGGGGCGGGGACGTGCATCTCGACTGGGACCCGGCGACCGGGCGGGAGGGCCTCGCCGACGCGATCCGCGACGCCATCCGCGCGGGCAGGCTCGCCCGCGGCGACGCCCTGCCCTCCACGCGCGCGCTCGCGGGCGACCTCGGCGTCGCGCGCGGGACGGTCACCCGCGTCTACGCCGACCTCGCCGCCGAGGGCTACGTGCACACGAGCCAGGGCGCGCCGACCGTCGTGGTCGCCGACGGCGTCCAGCAGGCGTCGCCGCCGCGCACCCGGCCCCGCTCCCCCGAGGCCCGCTGGAGCCTGCTGCCCGGCCACCCGGACCTGTCCGCCTTCCCCCGCGCGGCCTGGCTGTCGGCGACCCGGCGGGTGCTTCAGCACGCGCCCGCCTCCGCGTTCGGCTACGTCGACGAGCGCGGGGTCGCATCGTTGCGCGAGGCGCTCGCGGGCTACCTCGCCCGCAGCCGGGGCGTGGTGGCCGACCCGGAGCGGATCGTCGTCTGCGCCGGTTACGCCCACGCGATCTCGCTGCTGGCGATCGCCCTGCGGGAACGGGGCGAGCTGGCGTTCGAGGACCCGTCGCTGTGGGTGTTCCGCGACTACGCCCGCGCGGCGGGCGCCCGGATCACCGGCGTGCCCGTCGACGGGGCGGGGATCCGGGTGTCCGAACTGGACAGTCCGGCGGTGGTGGTGACACCGGCGCACCAGTACCCGCTGGGCATGACGCTCGCGCCGCGCAGACGGGCCGAGCTGGCTCGCTGGGCGGTCGAGCAGGGCGGGTACGTGATCGAGGACGACTACGACGGCGAGTTCCGCTACGACCGCAAGCCGGTCGGCGCGTTGCAGGCGCTCGCACCGGAGCGCGTGGCTTACGCGGGCACGGCGAGCAAGACGCTCGCGCCGGGACTGCGGCTCGGCTGGCTCGTGCTGCCGCGCACGCTCGTGGAGCCGGTGCGGGCGGCGATGGCGACCCACGGCTGGCGCACCCCCGTGCTGGAGCAGCTCGTGCTCGCCGACCTGATCGGCTCCGGCGACTACGACCGGCACGTGCGCCGCTGCCGCGCCGCCTACCGAGCCCGCCGCGACCGGCTGCTCGCCGCGCTGCCCGGTTACCTCACGCCGCACGGCATCTCGGCCGGCGTGCAGCTGCTGCTCACCCTCCCCGAGGACGGCCCGGGCGAGGCCGAGGTGCTGGCGTCGGCAAAACGGCAGTCGCTGGCGCTGCAGGGGCTCGGTCCACACTGGATCAGTCAGGGCGAGCACCCGCAGGGGCTCGTGCTGGGTTACGCCACTCCCGCCGAGCACGCGTTCTCGGCGACGCTGGCGGCGCTGGGGCAGACGCTGGCCGACGTTTCGCGCTGAGCGGATTCGCTCGCCACCGGCGTGCAGGCCGCATACGTTGCGGCACATGGACGTCGTCGAGCTGACCGACCGGCTGCACCTGCTCCGCTTCGACGTCGGGCAGGCGTACCTGTGGCGCGACGCGGACGGGCTGACACTCGTCGACGCGGGCCCGCGCGGACAGGGCGGGGAGATCCGGCGGGCGATCGAGGACCTCGGCGGGCAACTGGGCCGGATTGTGCTCACGCACGCCCACGGCGACCACACCGGCTCGCTGGCCGAGCTCCGGGCGTGGAGCGGCGCGACCGTGTCCGCGCACCGGCTCGACGCGCCGTACGTCCGCAGCGGGCGACCGGTGCCGCCGCCGGTGCTCGAGGACTGGGAGCGCCCGTTGTTCGAGGCCGTGAGCGGGCACCTGGCGGGCCCGCCCGCCGAGGTCGACGTGGAGGTGGACGACGGCGACGACCTGGGCTTCGGCGACGGCGCCGTGGCGCTCTGGGTCCCCGGCCACACCGAGGGCAGCATCGCCGTGCACCTGCCTGCGCACGGCGTGCTCTTCACCGGGGACACGGTCGCCGAGCACGGCGGCGACGTCCTGCTCGGCGTGTTCAACCAGGACCGCGAGCGCGCGGTCGCGGCGCTGAAGCGGCTCGCCGGGCTCGATCCCCGTGTCGTGTGCTTCGGCCACGGCGACCCGCTCACCGCCGATGCCGGTGCGACGCTGCGGGCGGTGGCCGGAGGCTACTGACCGCGCAGGTCGGCCACCAGTGCGTCCGCCGCCGCGAAGGGGTCGAGCTCGCGGGCCGCCACGCGGGCGGCGAGCCCGGCGAGCCGGTCGCCGCCCCGCAGCTCCCCCAGCTCGGCGCGCAGCCGCCGCAGCGCGATGGCCTCCACCTCGGCGCTCGCCCGCACGGTCCGCCTTCGCTCCAGCTCGCCGTGGGCGGTGAGCCAGTCGTGGTGGTCCCGCAGGGCCTGCAGCACCTCGGCGGCGCCCTTGCCCTCGGCGGCGACCGTGGGCACGATCGGCTGCCGCCACGCCGGCCCGGTGACGCCCCTGCGGCTCATGGCGATCAGCTGCCGCAGGTCGTGCACGGTCGCGTCGGCGCCGGCACGGTCGGCCTTGTTGACCACGAACACGTCGGCGATCTCCAGCACCCCGGCCTTGGCGGCCTGGATGCCGTCGCCCATGCCGGGCGCGAGCAGCACCACGGTGGTGTCGGCGAGCCGCACGACGTCCACTTCGGACTGTCCAACGCCGACGGTCTCGATGAGCACCACGTCGAAGCCCGCCGCGTCGAGTACCCGCACGGCCTGCGGGGTGGCCCAGGAGAGCCCGCCCAGGTGGCCTCGGGTGGCCATGGAGCGGATGAACACGCCGGGGTCGGTGGCGTGCTCGGTCATCCGGATGCGGTCGCCCAGCAGCGCGCCGCCGGAGAACGGCGAGGACGGGTCGATGGCGAGGACGCCGACCCGCTTGCCCTGCTCACGCAGCGCGGTGAGCAGCATCGACGTGGAGGTCGACTTGCCGACGCCTGGTGGCCCGGTGAGCCCCACGATCCGCGCGTTGCCGGTGTGCGGCGTCAGCGCGGCCGCGATCTCGGGCAGCTGCGGGTGCCCGTCCTCGACGAGCGAGAGCAGCCTGGCGATCGCGCGGGGCGAGCCGTCCCGCGTCTGCCCGACCAGTTGGCCTACGTCAGCTCTGGGGGACACTGATCAGCAGCGCGTCACCCTGACCGCCACCACCGCACAGCGCGGCCGCGCCGAGCCCGCCACCACGGCGGCGCAGCTCGTGCACGAGGTGCACGGCGAGCCGGGCGCCGGAGGCGCCGATCGGGTGGCCGAGCGCGATCGCGCCGCCGTTGACGTTCACGATGCCGGGGTCGATGCCGAGCTTCTCGGTGGAGACGAGCCCCACGGCGGCGAACGCCTCGTTGATCTCCACGAGGTCCAGCGCGCCCACGTCGAGCTTCGCCTTGGCGAGCGCGGCCTTGATCGCGTTCGACGGCTGCTCGTGCAGGCTCGCGTCCGGGCCGGAGACGACGCCGTGCGCGCCGATCTCGGCGAGCGGTGTGAGGCCGAGCTCCTCGGCCTTGGCCTTGCTGGCCACCACCACGGCGGCGGCACCGTCGGAGATCTGGGACGCCGAGCCCGCGGTGATGGTGCCGTCGGAGGCGAAGGCGGGCCGCAGCTTGGCGAGGCCGTCGACGGTGGTGTCGCCGCGCACGCCCTCGTCGGTGCTGAAGACCACCGGGTCACCCTTGCGCTGCGGGATGGACACCTCGGCGATCTCGTCCGCGAAGACGCCGTTCGCGATGGCCTTGGCGGCGAGCTGGTGCGAACGCGCCGAGAAGGCGTCCTGCTGCTCCCTGGTCAGGCCATAGCGGGCGTTGTACTTCTCGGTGGAGCTGCCCATCGCGACCTGGTCGAACGCGCAGAACAGGCCGTCGTAGGCCATGTGGTCCACGAGCGTCGTGTCGCCGTACTTGAAGCCGGAGCGCGACTTGGGCAGCAGGTGCGGCGCCTGGGTCATCGACTCCTGTCCGCCCGCGACCACGAGGTCGAACTCGCCCGCGCGGATGAGCTGGTCGGCCAGCGCGATGGCGTCGAGTCCGGAGAGGCACACCTTGTTGATGCTCAGCGCGGGGACGCTCATCGGGATGCCGGCGGCGACGGCGGCCTGCCGCGCCGGGATCTGGCCCGCGCCCGCGGTGAGGACCTGACCCATGATCGTGTACTGCACCGCCTCGGGGGCCACGCCGGCGCGCTCCAGCGCGGCCTTGATGGCGATACCGCCGAGCTGGGCCCCTGAGAAGTCCTTCAACGAGCCGAGCAGCCGGCCGATCGGCGTACGGGCGGCACCCAGGATCACGGAACCGGACACAACAGCCTCCTGAAATCTCGATCGACACGCTGCCTCGCTGCACGAGCCGCTTCGTCGACGATACCGGCTCCGGCGCGCTCTGAATCGAACGCGAAAGGCCGCGCGGGGTGTGAACATCCGCACGTCCGGCGCCTGTGCCGTCCCCCTATTCTGCCTCCATGAATGAGGCACTGAAGCCGTTCATCACGACGATCGACCACGTCGGCGTCGCCGTCCCCGACCTCGACGAGGCCATCGCGTTCTACGCGGAGAACTTCGGCCTCGAAGTGACGCACACCGAGGTCAACGAGGAGCAGGGCGTGCGGGAGGCGATGCTGCACGCGCCCGGCGACTCCGCGGGCCCCGCGGTGCAGCTGCTCGCGCCGCTGCGGCCCGACTCCACGATCGGCAAGTTCCTCGACACCAGGGGCCCTGGCCTGCAGCAGCTGGCCTACCGCGTCACCGACATCGAGGCGGCGGCGGAGGCGCTCCGGGCGAAGGGTCTGCGCCTGCTGTACCCGGAGCCCAGGCGCGGCACGGCGGGCAGCCGGGTCAACTTCGTCCACCCGAAGGACGCCGGTGGCGTGCTGGTGGAGCTAGTCGAGCCGGCCGCCGGGCACTGAGTCGTTCGCGCGCGAGGTGAGCGCGCCCGCGATGAACGTCAGCTCGCGCTCCATCTCGTCGGCCGACGACTCTCCGGTGTGCCGGGCCATCGAGTGCCGGTAGCTGACCGCGAGCGCGAGCAGCGCCGAGGCGCTGTCGACGTCGGCGAGCGCGAGCGTGCCCGCTCCCGCCGCGGCGAGGATCACCGTGCGCACCTGCTTCACCAGGACCTCGTACCGCGTCTGCAGCGCGTCGCGCACGGCCCGGTGCGTGTCGGCCTCCCGCCAGAGCAGGTGCGACAGCACGCGGGAGGTCGCCAGCCTGCGGTCCAGCTCGGCGACGAGCCTGCGCAGGCTCTCGGCGATGTCGCCGGGCACCACCACGTGCGCGGGCTCGATGTGCTCGTCGGGCAGCCGCTCGACCAGCGCGGTCAGCAGGTCGCGCTTGCGGCGGAAGTAGTAGTGCACGAGACCCTTGGGCACGCCGGCCACCTCGGCGATCCGCGACGTCGGGGTCGCGTCGAAGCCGGTCTCGGCGAACAGGTGCTCGGCGGCGAGGAGGATGCGCTCCCTGGCCGAGGGATCCTCGGCCTGCTGGCGAGCCATCTGTCCCCCTTTCGACGCCTCACCGCCCGCGGTCACGATAGCGTGCCGCGCACGGCCGCGGGACCCGCGACGGTGTGGTCGCGGGCCCGCGGAGGGGACTTGCTGTCAGTGGCCGCGCACCGTGCGGTGGACGGAGTTGGCGACAGGCAGCGCCGCCGCTCCCGCGAGCACCGTCAGCGCACCGACGATCCAGGACGTCCAGGCCGCTCCGTCCAACTCGGTGTAGGTCATCACCCACGGTGAGATGAACGCCAGCGCACCGAGAACCACCTGCAGGCCCTCGCCGTAGATCAGGCCGGGCATCGCGAGCGACACGAGCCCGTCCAGCGCGATGAGCGCGCCGAGCACGATCATCGTCCACATCGCGGCGTTGTCGGTGTCCATCCAGATCGGGGACAAGGCCAGCACCGCACCCAGCACGACCTCGGCCCAGTCGTGCGGACGCGTCCAGGGACGTGCCGAGACATCTGCCATCGTGATCACCTCCAGGAGCAGCAACGACGCGGCGAACACGCCGGGGCATCCACCGCGGGAAGACCGTGAGCACGCGGTTCCACCACCATCGTGCGCCTTGGTTGGCCGGCCGGTCAAACACGGATTGGTCACGGTCGGAGTAACTCGCGGGCATGCGGGGTGACCTGTGCGGTCGTACAGTTGTGCCACTGGTTACCACCGGGTAACTTCAGCCGCCCAGCCCCACTCACCCGACCTCACGGAGGCCCCCGATGGCGAACGAGCTGAGTGAGATCCTGCAGGCCGTGCTCGCCGGCGAGTCCGACGCCGTCGGCTCGCTGCCGATGCCGGAGTCCTACCGGGGCGTCACGGTGCACGCCGAGGACGTCGAGATGTTCGCCGGCCTGCCGAGCCGGGACAAGGACCCGCGCAAGTCGCTGCACCTCGACGACGTGCCGGTGCCGGAGCTGGGGCCGGGCGAGGCGCTCGTGGCCGTGCTGGCCAGCGCGATCAACTACAACACCGTGTGGACCTCGATCTTCGAGCCGCTGCCGACGTTCAAGTTCCTGCAGCGCTACGGCCGCGTCTCGGAGCTGGCCAAGCGCCACGACCTGCCCTACCACGTCGTCGGGTCCGACCTCTCCGGCGTCGTGCTGCGCACCGGCCCCGGCGTGCACCGGTGGAAGCCCGGCCAGGAGGTGGTGGCCCACTGCCTCGACGTGGAGCTCGAGGGGCCCGACGGGCACAACGACACAATGCTCGACACCGAGCAGCGCATCTGGGGCTTCGAGACCAACTTCGGTGGCCTCGCCGAGATCGCACTGGTCAAGGCCAACCAGCTGATGCCGAAGCCCGCGCACCTCACGTGGGAGGAGGCCGCCTGCCCCGGGCTGGTCAACTCCACCGCCTACCGGCAGCTCGTCTCCCGCAACGGCGCGGACATGAAGCAGGGCGACGTGGTGCTCATCTGGGGCGCCTCGGGCGGGCTCGGCTCGTACGCGACGCAGTACGCGCTGAACGGTGGCGCGATTCCCGTGTGCGTGGTGTCCAGCCCGGAGAAGGCCGAGCTGTGCCGCAGGCTCGGGGCCGAGCTCGTCATCGACCGCACCGCCGAGGGCTACCGCTTCTGGAAGGACGAGACCACCCAGGACCCGAAGGAGTGGCAACGGTTCGGCGCGAGGATCCGCGAGCTGACCGGTGGCGAGGACCCGGACATCGTGTTCGAGCACCCCGGCAGGGAGACGTTCGGCGCGTCTGTCTACGCGGCCCGCAAGGGCGGCACGATCGTCACGTGCGCGTCGACGTCGGGATACCTGCACCAGTTCGACAACCGCTATCTCTGGATGAACCTCAAGCGCATCATCGGCTCGCACTTCGCGAACTACCGCGAGTCGTGGGAAGCCAACCGGTTGATCGCCAAGGGGCACATCCACCCGACTCTGTCCAAAACGTACTCACTGGCCGACACCGGCCAGGCCGCCTACGACGTGCACCGGAATCTCCACCAGGGCAAGGTCGGCGTGCTCTGCCTGGCCCCTGAGGAAGGTCTCGGCGTGCGCGACGCGGAAACGCGCGCGAAACACCTGCCCGCTATCGAGACGTTCCGCGGCGTGTAGTTCTCGCCGCCCGTTAGGGTGGGTACATGAGCCTTGGCGAAGAACGGGAGCTCGTGCCGCTGGGAGCCGGCTTCGACTTCGAGAAGCGTGGATACAGCCGTGCGCAGGTCGACGAACACCTGGAGCGGCTGGACGCCGACCTCAAGATGCTCACGTCCGACCGGGACGCGGCCATCTCGCAGGCGGGCGACCTGGCGAGGCAGCTCGAGTCGGCCCGCATCGAGATCGACGACCTGCGCGGGCAGGTCGAGCGGCTCGCGCAGCCACCGACCACGATCGAGGGCCTTTCCGAGCGCCTGCAGCGCATGCTGAGGCTGGCGCAGGAGGAAGCCAACGACACCAAGGCGAGGGCGGAGGCCGAGGCCGGGCACATCCGCGCGAAGGCGGAGTCCGACGCCAGCGCGATGCGCGCCCGCTACGAGCAGCTGCTCACCGAGCTGGCCGAGCGCCGCAGGGAGATGGAGGCGGAGCACCGCAAGGTGCTCGCCGACGCCCGCGCCGAGGCCGAGTCGATCACCTCGACGGCCAAGGCGGAGCGCGACCGCCTCGACCGTGAGTCCGAGCAGCGCCGCACACAGGTCGAAGAGGACTTCGAGATCGCGATGGCGACGCGGCGCACGGAGTCCATGCGCCTGCTCGCCGAGCAGGAGGCCGCCAGCAAGGCCGAGGCCGAACGGCGGGTCCGCGAGGCCACCGAGGAGGCCGCGGCCATCCGCAAGGAGGTCGCGGAGGAGCAGACCAAGGCGCACGCCGAGATCGAGCGCAGGCAGCGCGAGTCGGTCGAGGACGCCAACCGGCGCAAGCAGAACTCGATCAACGAGGCCAACGCGCGCGTCGCCGAGGCGACCGACGAGGCCAACCGCCGGGTGCGGGAGGCCACCGAGGAGGCCAACCGCAGGCTGGCCGAGGCCACGGCCAAGGTCGAGTCGCTGCGCACACTGCGCGGCAAGATCGCCGAACAGGTGCGCGCGGCACGCGCCATGCTCGCGGAGGCCAACGAGGCGCTCGAGGACGGTGCGGCACAGACCGCGGACGCTCCGGCCACGGGCGACGCCGGGGCCGGGGACGTCGACGAATCCGAGGCCCCCACCCGCCGCGACCTGAAGGCCACGGCCTCGGTCGGCTCGAAGCCAACTCGCGAGTAGGTTACTGCTGCGCGGTGCCGCGCGGCACGCTACTGTCCTCGTGCAGACCGCCCGTGCACCCCGCAGGAGGACCTGATGGCCGCCTATCAGACCGTGGTCGTCGGCACCGACGGCTCGGACTCGTCGTTCGCCGCCGTGGACCGTGCGGCGGCCGTCGCCGCCGACGCCGCCGCCACGCTGGTGATCGCCTGTGCGTACTACCCGGCGAGCAAGCAGGAGGTCGAGCGGGCCCAGGACGAGCTGCGTGACGAGGCGTACCAGGTCGTCGGCTCGGCCCCGGCCGAGGACACACTCCAGTCGGCCCGCGACCGGGCCGTGCGAGCGGGCGCGGTGAAGGTCGAGACGGTCGCCGTGCGCGGGGAGCCCGTCGACGCGCTGCGCTCCGTGGTCAAGGAACGCTCCGCCGACCTGCTCGTGGTCGGCAACCGGGGACTCAACACGCTCGCCGGGCGCATCCTGGGCTCCGTGCCGTCGGAGGTGGCGCGCAAGTCCGGCGTCGACGTGCTCATCGTGCACACGACGTAGGCGTGATGGCCGACGAGGCTCTGCAGCGCAGGCTGGAGCGCATCCTGCTGGGTGGCAGGCGCAAGTACACCCGGCTCCAGGTCGCCGAGCGCTCCGGGGTGCCCGAGGAGCGGACGCGGCAGCTCTGGCGGGCGCTGGGCTTCGCCGCCGTGCCCGACGACCAGGTGGTGTTCACCGACGCCGACGTCGAGGCCGTCCGCATCGCCGACCGGATGATCGACGCCGGCATCTTCGACCAGGAGCTGGAGACCGCCGTGACGCGGGCGCTCGGCCTGCACCTGTCCCGCCTGGCCGAATGGCAGGCGGACCTGCTGTGGTCGCTCATCCGGGAACGTCCCGAGCTCGCCGCCGACGAGCGCAAGCTCATCAAGCTCGTGGAACAGCTGGTGCCCCAGCTGGAGCAGGTGCAGAGCTTCGTGTGGCGGCGGCATCTCGGGGCGTACGCGGGCCGGGCGCTCGCGGCGCCCGACGAGGACCTGGAGTCCAGGACCGAGGTCGTGGGCTTCGTGGACATGGTCGGCTACACGCGCATGACGCGGCGGATCGACGAGTCCGTGCTGGGCGACGTGCTGGAGCGCTTCGAGGGGCTCGCTACAGAGGTGATCGCCGAGGGCAGGGGGCGCGTGGTCAAGATGATCGGCGACGAGGTGCTGTTCGTGGCCGATGCGCCGGTGGCCGCCGCCGAGATCGCGCTGACGCTCTCGGAGCGTACGAGCGCCGACCAGGAGCTGCCGCCGGTGCGGGCGGGGCTCGCCGCCGGGCGGGTGCTGAGCCGTTTCGGCGACGTGTACGGCGAGACCGTCAACCTGGCGAGCAGGCTCACCTCCATCGCCCGCCCGGGCACGATCCTCGTGGACCGCGAGCTGGCGAAGCAGCTCGCCGGCGAACCGGCGTACGAGCTCCGCTCCCGGCGCCCGGTGTCCGTGCGCGGCTACAGCCGGATCCGCCCGTCGGCGCTGCGCAGGGCCAAGGACACGGGCGGCCCGTTCGAGAGCGGCCAGCAGCTCGCCGCCGACCTGCTGGGCCTGACCGGCCGCCGCGACTGACCCTGCCCGGGGCTCCCCGCGGCCAGCTCCGTCGCGCTCGACGCGACCACGGTGGCCTCGGGGTACGCCGGGCGGGACCGCGTCAGCGCGACTGGAACCGTTCGCGCCGGATGGTGGCCTTGCGGCCCTTGATCGTGGTGCCCTTCAACGCGGCGATCACGTCGTCGGCGGCGCCCTCGGGCACGTCGACCAGCGAGAACCGGTCGGCGATGTCGATGGCCCCGATGTCGCGGCCACGCAGCCGGGACTCCCCCGCGATGGCGCCGACGAGGTCCTGCGGCCGGACCCCGGCCGTGCGCCCGACGCCGACGAACAGGCGCGTCATCCCCCGGCCCACGGCACGGCCGCGGCGCGGCTCACGCCCGCCCGGCCCGTCCTTGCGGCCGCGCCTGCCGTCGGCGGGCGGCCACGAGGTGACCTCGGGGATCTCCTCCTCGTCGGTGATCGTGCCGTCCGCCTCGTGCGCGAGCTTGACCGCGGCGAGCGCCACCTCCATCACGTCGAACTCCTCGGCCAGTGGCTCCACCACCGCGCGGAAGCGGTCGAGGCCGTCGGAGCCGTCGGAGTCCTGCAGGCTCTCCCACAGGGCGGCCCTGGTCTGCTCGAGGCGCTGGGCCTTCACGTCGGCGATCGTCGGCAGCTTCCGGACGGCGATCTTCATGCCGGTGACCCGCTCGATGGTCTTGAGCATCCGGTGCTCACGAGGCTCGGCGAGCGTGATGGCGGTGCCCTCGCGCCCGGCCCTGCCCACGCGGCCGATGCGGTGCACGTACGCCTCGGGCGCGCTCGGCACGTTGTAGTTCACGACGTGCGTGAGCTGCTCGATGTCGAGCCCGCGCGCGGCGACGTCGGTGGCCACCACCAGGTCGGCGGTGGCCGACCGCAGTCGCTCCACCACACGGTCGCGCTGCTGCTGGTTCATGCCACCGTGCAGCGGCTCGGCCCGGTAGCCCCTGCCGTTCAGCGTCTCGGTGAGCTGGTCGACCTCCTCGCGGGTGCGGCAGAAGACGATCGCGGCCGCGGGCGACTCGGCGTCGAGCATCCGCCCGAGCGCGGCGGGCTTGTGTCCCCTCGGGACCACGTACGCACTCTGGCTCACCGTCGAGGGCTCGTCCTTCGCCGAGGCCGCGCGGCCGAGTTCGATGCGGGCGGGGTCGGTGAGGTAGTGGTCCACCATCCCGCTGATGCGTGGCGGCATGGTCGCCGAGAAGAGCATCGTCTGCCGCTCCTCGGGGATGTGCTGGAAGATCGCCTCGATGTCCTCGGCGAAGCCCATGTCGAGCATCTCGTCGGCCTCGTCGAGCACCACCATCGTCAGCTCGCCGAGCGAGAGCGTGCCACGGGAGATGTGGTCGAGCGCGCGCCCCGGCGTGGCGATGACGACGTCGACGCCCCGCTCCAGCGCCTTCAGCTGCCGCCCGATCGGCTGGCCACCGTAGATCGGCAGCACGCGCGTACCCAGCTCGTGGCCGTAGCGGTGCATCGCCTCGGAGACCTGCACGGCGAGCTCACGCGTGGGCGCGAGCACGAGCGCCTTGGGCTTGACGCCCTCGCCATGCCCGGTGATCCGCTGCAGGATCGGCAGCGCGAACGCGGCGGTCTTGCCGGTGCCGGTGGCGGCCTGGCCGACGAGGTCGCGGCCCTCGAGCAGCGGCGGGATGGCCGCCCGCTGGATGGGCGTCGGCTCCTCGTAGCCGAGGCCGGCGAGCGCGTCGAGCAGCTCCTGGCGCAGCTGGAGGTCGGCGAAGCTCGCCACGGTATCCGAGTCGTTGTCAGTCATGGTGGACCTCCTGATCCAGGGAACGGGTTTCGGCGACGCCACGCCCGTGACTTCCCCAGGCAGGGACAACCATCGACGGTACTGGCCGAACCGGTGTCGATGCGTTCAGCGCCCTGCGGGCAGTACCGCGTACTGGCGGACGTACAGGTCGGTGTAGGTGACGGGACCACGCGGCCCCGGCACCCTGTCCAGGTTGATGCCGGTCTCGGGCACGCCGAGCAGCTTGAAGCCGTCGAGCAGCCGGGTCGGCGCGTTCCAGAACACGCCGGTGCCCTGGTAGCCGTCGAAGAACGCCTCCGCGGCGGCCGCGTCCTCCGTCGCGATGCCGGCGGCCAGCCCGGACGTCTGCTCGTTGGCGATCGCCACCGCCTCGGCGAGGTCGGCGACCCGTGCGACGGTGACCGTGGCCTCCCGGTCGGAGTCCAGCGCCCACTCGTAGCCGATGGCGTGCTCGTACGGCGGCAGCGACGGGCTCACGTCCCGCCCGGCGAACGCCTCCGACACCAGCGGCCACAGTTCGTCGTAGACCGCGTCGTTGATCAGCAGCAGGTTCAGCCGGTTGCAGACGCCGAGCCGGTCGAGGCTCGCACCGACGAGCGAACGCACCGTCTCGGCGTCCGCGGCCGCGTCCACGTACAGCACGCCACCACCGTCGGCGTGGGCGAGCGTCCGCACGCCATGCGTGGCCGCCTCGGTGGCCAGCGCGCGGGTGCTGTCCCCGCTGCCGCGCAGGATGACCAGCGGCACCAGGCCCGGCAGGCTCACCAGCGCGGCGGCGGCTTCCCGCTCGACACGCGGCACGAGCTGGATCACGTCGGCATCGATGCCCGCCTCGGCCAGCGCGGGAGCGATGACCACCTCGACCAGCCGCTGCGCCGAGCCCAGCGCGGCCGAGCCGGTGCGCAGCACCCCGGCGTTGCGCGACTTCACCAGCTGCGACGCCACGTCGACCGTCACGTTCGGCCTGGCCTCGTAGTTGGCGCCGATGACGCCGACCGGCCGCCGCCGCTCCACCAGGCGCAGGCCACCGTCGAGTGTGGACACCTCGACGGAGCGCTCCTGGTGCGGAGCACCGGCCAGCAGGCGCAGCTGCTCGGCCATGCCGGTGAGCCGCTCGTCGGTGATCGTGAGCCGGTCGAGCAGGCCGGCGCTCATGCCGTCGGCCCTGGACCGCTCGACATCGGCGACGTTGGCCTCGAGCACCTCACCGCGGTGGTCGAGCAGGCGCTGCGCCATGCCCCGCAGTGCGGTGTCGATCGCCTCGTCCGACGCCGCGGCGAGGGACGGAGCGGCCCCCTTCGCCGCACGCGCGCACTCCTCGACAGCCTTGGCGACCTCGTCCGTCACAGCACAGCCCTCTCAACCGCTCGTCGCGACGCGCGACTCACAACAGCCTCTCGACCCCAACCGGTGTCAGCACCCCAGTGTGCCGCACGGCGTGGCGAGACTGCCGGGCTGGTCCTGCTTGAGCGCACCCGGCGCCGGGTTCACAGCGGCCCCGGCACGGCGGGCTCCACCAGCAGCATTCCGCCGGCCACGAGACAGGTGATCGTCAGCACCCCGAGCACGAGCAGCCAGATCGCGGCGGGCAGCCCCGTGAGACGCGCGAGCTGGTCGGCGTCCGAGTCGCGCGCGGCGCCCCGGCGGCGCTTGGCCTGCAGCTCGAACACCGGCCGCACCGAGCCGATCAGCAGGAACCACGTCATCAGGTAGACGAATGCCGCCTGCACACCCGGCCCGGCCAGCCACGCGATCGCGCCCAGCACCGCCGCCGACACGAGCACGGCGAACACCCCGTAGGCGTTGCGCACCATCACCAGCACGCCCAGCAGCAGCACCGCCGCGATGCCGAGCACCGCGCTCAGGTTCTCGCCCGACACCAGCCCCGCGAAGGCCAGCCCCAGCAGGGCGGGCGCCGGATAGCCCGCGAGCGTGGTGAGCACCATGCCGGGCCCCTCGGGCTTGCCCCGCGACACCGTGACGCCCGAGGTGTCCGAGTGCAGCCGGATTCCCTGCAGGCGCCTGCCGGCCAGCACCGCCACGGCCGCGTGCCCGGCCTCGTGCACGATCGTCATGACGTTGCGCGCGAGCCGCCACGGTGGCCGCAGCAGTACGACGAGCAACGCCACCACACCCGTGGCGAGCGCGATGGTGCCGGTCGTGGCCGCGTCCAGGTCGAACGCGCGCCAGATCTCGCTGTCTTGGACGGCCAACTGCACGCCGCCAGCTCACCACAGCGCCGGTCTGCTCTCCGTTACCCCCTTCCCCGGTGCGTCGCACCGCACCGCGCTATCGTTCCTCGCCGCCCTACCGGCTTCCGGTGATCGCCGAGACGCCGACAGACCTCAACAGGAACGCACCCCAGCTCCGGAACGGCTGCCATCGCTGCGCGATGTCCTCCAGCTCGCCGACCGTCCCGGCGCCGTAGGCGGCGGCCATCACCGTGTGCAGGCGCAGCTCATGACTCGGGAAGACATCGGGGTGGCCTGCCCCGCGCACCACGATCAGCTCCGCGGAGAACGGCCCGATCCCCGGCAGGCCCCGCGCCCGCTCCAGCGCGTCCTCCACGGGCATCGCCCGCAGGCTCCCCGCGTCGAGCAGCCCCTCCCGCGCGGCTCCGGCGATCGCGACGAGCCGCTGCCGCTTCTGTGCCGACAGCCCCGGCTGCTCGTCGAGAGCGCACAGCTGCTCGGGCGAGGGGAACGACGCGACGGTTCGCCCGCCGACGGTGACCGGGCAGCCCAGCCGGGTGGCCAGTCGCTGTTTCAGCTGCGCCGCCTGGGCCACCCGGAGCCGGGCACAGATCACCGCCCAGCACGCCGCCTCGTACGGAGAAGGAAAGAGCACCGGGCGCAGGCCCGGATGTCGTTCCCGGAGAGTGCGCATGACCGGATCGGCCGCGACCGCGTCGGCGAACCCGCTGCCGTCGACGTCGAGCGACAGCATCCGGCACACCTGCCCGGCGACCGCGGGCGCGGCCGCACGCACTGCCGTCACGTCGACGCTCACGACATCGGGCGCCCGTTGCCGCACGAGCGCACCCACGTGTTCGCCCGTGCCCTCGAGAGGAAACGCCACGCGCAGCGTCCCCGGTTCGTCGCCGTCGAGCCCACCCGGAGACAGATCCGCGGGGAAGGCCGCGCACCGGGCGAGGTCGAAGTCGCCGCACACCTCGATCTCGACGGTAGACGGGCGGGCGGTTCTGGTGGCGGTGGTCAGCATCGTGCACCTCTCGGTGGTTCGGTCCGAACGTGATGCCCCGACCGTAGGACCACACCACGACCACGCGGGAGTACCAAGTGTGCCAACGGATCCGTTCGCACCTGGAGCAAGCCGAAAACGCCGCGAACGGAGCCCTCACCACACCACCGCGCGAAAATCGGTTGCGCGCCTTGCTACGTTGCTCGCATGGGAACTTTGTGCAACCGCTGCGTGGCGTTCTTCCGGCCCCGGCCGCGCCACGCCTGAACGCAGCGGCTGCGAGTCCACTTCAGGCACCCTGCGCATTCGCCCGACTGAACTGACGGGCGGTTCGCCGTGCCCTTCTTCTGAGCCCTTTCCGGCCGGCTTCGGTCGCTGCGCCATGACGTCCGCACGCGCCTCCCTCGGCGCGTTTCCCGCTGTCATGACGGAGTCGCACCATGCCGCAATCCGGCCATTCCCCTGCCCGGAAACCGGGCCCCAACCCATCCGGTGTCCATTTTCTCGCCTCGCACCGCGTCGCCGAAAACCTGATCAGCGCGTGCTCGCCCGGCCCCGCCGACCTGGTGGTGGACTTCGGTGCGGGGTTCGGCGCGATCACCGCGCCACTGGCGAGAACCGGCGCACGGGTGATCGCCGTCGAACGTGATCCCGCCTTCGTCCGTAAGCTCAGCAAACGGGTCTCCGAACACCCCAACGTGCGGGTGGTCGCAGCCGATGCCCGCAGTTTCCCGTTGCCTCGCAAGGACTTCCTCGTGGTGGCGAGCATCCCGTATTCCATCTCGACCGCGCTGCTGCGCAGGCTGCTCACCCCGAAAATGACGACCCTGCGCCGCGCCGCGCTCATCGTGGAATGGGGCTTCGCCAAACGCCTCACCGCCTCCGTGCCGAGGAACAGGGAGCTGGCGTGGTGGGCTGCGCGCTTCGACCTGGTACTCGAACGCCGCATCCCGGCCCGCTGTTTCCGGCCCGCGCCCACTGTGGACTCCGCCCAGCTGACCATCCGGCGCAGAGCCGGGCTCGGCCGCGGTGCGGAACGGGCGCTGCAGGCGTTGCTCGAGACCGCCTACCGCGCGCCGGGGCGCAGTGTCAGAGCGGCCGTCACCGAGCGGACCGGCAGGAAACCACACCGTGCGCTCACGTCCTGCGGCATCGACCCGGCCGCACCGGCAGGGTCGGTGCAGCCCCGGCAGTGGGCGGCACTGGCGATCTCGCTCAACTCTCAGGCAAGTACGCGCTGACCCTCAGCCTGCTCTCACGAACCGGTCCCACGCTGGGACCATGACCGAGAACCCGCAGGCTCCGCAGCAGCACACCAACCCGCTGTTCACGCACCAGCCGGGCCCGCCGCCTCCGCAGCCGGCCTCTCCGCCGTACCCGGAACCGCCGAGGAAACGGACCAGCTCCGGCCGCGTCGGCGTGCTCGCGACGTCCGCGGCCGTGGTCGCCGCCCTCGTCGGCGGGGCGGGAGGCGCCGCGCTCGTCACGGCGACGCACGACGGCACGGGCACCCCGACGTCGACGAGCGCGGTGGGGTCGGCCACCGGCCAGCAGGTCTCCACCGGCTCGGCGGACGTGAGCGGGGTCGCCGAGAAGGTGCTGCCGAGCGTCGTGCAGATCGAGGCGCCGGTCCCCGGAGGCCAGTCCCTCGGCTCCGGGGTCATCCTCAGCAAGGACGGCCGGATCCTCACCAACGCACATGTGGTGAGCGACGCGGTCGGAGACGTCACCGTCACGCTGTCGGACGGCACGACCTACCAGGCGAGCGTGCTCGGCTCCGACGAGAAGGCGGACATCGCCGTGCTGCAGGCCAAGGGCGCGAGCGGCCTGACCCCGGCCACCCTGGGCGACTCGGATTCAGTGAAGGTCGGGCAGGAGGTCGTCGCGATCGGCTCGCCCGCCGGCCTGCAGAACACCGTCACGTCGGGCATCGTGAGCGCCGTCGACCGCAAGCTCTCCGACCTCTCCGGGCAGGAACCGCAGTCGCCCTTCGGCCAGCAGGCGTACGACCAGACATCGGCCTCGCCGAGCTACACCGCGATCCAGACCGACGCCTCGATCAACCACGGCAACTCGGGTGGTCCGCTAGTCAACTCGGCAGGCGAGGTCATCGGCATCAACTCCGCGATGTACTCGCCGTCGGGCTCGGGCAGCGTCGGCATCGGCTTCGCCATCCCCGTCAACGACGCGAAAACGATCATCGACAACATCGAGAACGGAGCGTGACAAGCGCCCAGGGGCACGTCACGTTAGTGTGGCCGGGTGACCGACCGTCTTGTCTGGATCGATTGTGAAATGACGGGGCTCGACCTGGCGAAGGACGCCCTCATCGAGATCGCCGTACTCGTGACCGACGCCGAGCTGCGAGTACTCGGTGAGGGCCTCGACCTGGTCATCCACGCCGATGACGAGGCGCTGGCGAACATGCCGGACGTGGTGCGCGACATGCACGCCCGTTCGGGACTCACCGAGGAGGTGCGCCGCTCGACGGTCACGCTCGAGGAAGCCGAGCGCAAGGTGCTCGACTACGTCCGCGCGCACGTGCCCGACGCCCAGACGGCGCCGCTGGCGGGCAACTCGATCGGCACCGACCGCGGCTTCATCGCCCGGGACATGCCCGAGCTCGACGCCTACCTGCACTACCGCATGGTGGACGTGTCGTCCGTCAAGGAGCTCGTGCGCCGCTGGTACCCGCGGATCTACTACGCCAAGCCGGAGAAGGGCCTCGCCCACCGCGCCCTCGCCGACATCAAGGAGTCCATCGGCGAGCTGGAGTACTACCGCAGGACCGCCTTCGTCGCCCAGCCCGGCCCGAGCACCGAACAGGCCAGGGCCGCCGCCGACGACGTGCTGCGCACACGGTCTTGAGCAACCCGGTTCATGGTCGCTGAGGCGACACGCTACGATATTCCAGCCGAGGTGCTCAGCAGGCTCCTCGCATGGTGGGTATAGCTCAGTCGGTAGAGCACCTGGTTGTGGTCCAGGGGGTCGCGGGTTCAAGTCCCGTTACTCACCCCAGAACAGACTGTGGCGGCCGCCCCTCATTGGGCGGCCGCCACAGTCGTATCCAGGCCCTATTCCTCCGAGCCGGCGAGCCACTGCTCCCACGACAGCTGCCAGACGCTCCAGCCGTCGGTGGGCTCGAGGATCTGCTCGCCCGCGTTCTGCACGGTCACGACGTCGCCGGGCTTCGAGGTCTCCATCAGCCACGCGGCGTTCTCCGTGGAGAGGTTGATGCAGCCGTGGCTGGTGTTGGTGTTGCCCTGGTAGCCGACCGACCAGGGCGCGGAGTGGTAGAAGATCCCGCTGTAGGACAGCCGCACCGCGTACTCGACCCACAGCCGGTAGCCCTGGCTGCTGTCCACCGCGACGCCGTAGGTGCTGGAGTCCATCGTGTAGCCGTTGTGCTCGCTCATGACGGTGTACGTGCCGTTCGGGGTCGAGCTCGACGACTTGCCCATCGAGATCGGCATCGTCCTGACCTCCTGGTCGTTGACGTACACCTTCATGTGGTGCGTCGCACCGTCGGCGATCGCGACCAGCTTGTCCCCGATCGTGAGGTCCGCGGCCTCGTCCTCGGCGCCGTAGGTGCCGTCACCGAGGTTCCTGCCGTAGATGCCGGCGTCGACCGACACCGTGGTTCCCGGCTGCCAGTACTCCTTCGGCCGCCAGGTGGCCTGGTCGTCGCTGAACCAGTGGAAGGCGCCCTCGGTCTGCGGCTGCGTGGTGATCCGCAACGCCTTCTCGGCCGCCGCCTTGTCCGGGATGTCGCCGGAGAACGTGAAGATGAGCGGCATGCCGACGCCGACCGTCTGGCCGTCCTGGACGTTCATCGAGACGCTGACCGTCTGCGCGGGGGTGGCCGTCGTGAACGTCGACGTGGCGGTGGTGGGCTTGCCGTCCGCGCCCGTCGCCTTGGCCGTCAGCGTGTAGGTCTTGCCGTAACCGAGCGGCTCCGCGGACTGCCACGCCGTACCGTCCGGCGTGAGGGCGCCTTTCACGACCGTGCCGTGGGCGCCGACCAGGGACGCCTCCGTGATCGTGCCGTTCGTGGCGTTCGCGGTGATCGGCTGCCCCGGCTCCACGTTCTGCGCGCCCTCGGCGATCGACAGGCTGAGCGAGACGGGCTCAGGGGGTGCGGTGGTCTTCGAAGGTGCCGGATCGCGGCCCGAGGACCGCTCGTCGCTCGCCGCGGACGTGCAGCCCGCGAGCAGCGCACCCGCCAGCGCCACGATCGAAACCAGCCGAACCCCCGGAAACGGGCCGCGCACACCCCGACGTTTCATCGGCGACCATCACTTTCGTGTTCTATTACCCCAGTTGCGTGCCCAAGTCTGCCCCATTTGTCGCACAGCGTGTGCGGCTGTTGCCAAGTCGTGCTCAGTCGTGTCGGCGGGGGTGCTCGACAGGGGCAAGGAGGCGCCGTGCTACTGTTTCTCTCGTCGCTGAGGGGGACCACGAACACTGGTTCCAGACCGCACGACACGCGCCATTAGCTCAATTGGCAGAGCAGCTGACTCTTAATCAGCGGGTTCGGGGTTCGAGTCCCTGATGGCGCACTTCCACCCCAGGTCAGAGCACCTGGGGTTGTTTCTTTTTGATCATGGTGCCCAAGGCCGGGCTGCGGCCCACCTAGGTGTGTTTTGCGACACTCGAGAACGGCCCAGCAGATCGCTCCCTTCCTGCGCGGGCGGCACGTCTGTGACCGGACTCGCGTCAGCCCGCCTGAACGCGCGCGGGGTGAACACCGAGCGCCGCCGCGCCAGCCACTGTCCACCGTGGACTATCTGGTCCCTGTTCGGCAATGGCTAGGTGCCATTTCCACGGCCACCCCATCGTGGGTGGGCGGAATCCGGGAGCGGCCGATCATGCAGAATCTGCGGGTGAGGCAGCGCTCGTTCCGGGTGCTCGTGCGCTTGGGGGGAGTGACGCTACTTGTCCGCGTCGTGGTCGGTCTGGCTCGTCGGTGGCGTCCTACTGGCCGCCGCGGGCGTGGGAAGCACGCTGGTGCCGCGGTTGCGTGCTCGCGGGGTGCGTCGCCGTGTCGCGTGGTCCACCGCGCGGGCGGCGATCGACAGCGCCGCCGTGAGCCGGGACGCGTGCGCCACCCGGGTTGCCGAGGCCGAACGGTTGCTGGCCCGCGCGGAGTCGATCGCCGCCGACCGCGGCGGCGTCCTCGCGGCCGAGGAGGCGGCCAGGTGCGCCGAGCGGGCCGACCGGCTCTGGCGGGCGGCCCGCCGTGGCTGAGCGCGGACGACGTCGGACGAGGGAGTGGGTGCGCTGGTCGTTGCTCGGCACGGCCGTGGTGCTGCTCGTCGTGTTCCTGATGTCCCAGCGCCAGCAGATCGAGGTCAGCTACGGGCAGTCACCGTCGTCGCCGGACGCGGTCGTGGAGGGCGAGGCCGGTGAGCTGAGCGAGGCCACCGTGCCCTCGGTCGAGGCGATGACCGCGATGATCGACGCCGAACCGGTCGTCCGGCTGCCGGGCTCGATCGCGCGGTGGAACGAGCGGGTCGTGCGCGAGGCGATCGGTGACAGCGACATCCGCATCCTCGTGGCGCCACCGGGGCTGGACGAAGCCGAGCGGGGCAGGGTCCGCGAGGTCGAACGCGCGACGATCACCATCGTCGGTACCAAGGTCAGCGGCGGGGTGTACGAGGCCACCGCCGATGCGATTCCCGAGTGGCGGGCCCAGTTCGCTTCCGGCGACGTCACCACGTTGCTGGTGCCGATGATTCGGCATCTCCAGGAGCGGGAGTCACCTGCCGTCGACGCCTCCTTCCGCTGGCGGGAACCCACCGCGGCCGAACTCGACACCGTCACCGCCGAGCTGCGCGCGAACGGGTCGCACGTCGCGGAGGGCGCGACGCTGGAGGGCGTGCCCGAGGCGTCGGAGAAGGCCTTCCCCGACGCTGAGGCGCTCTACGTCGCGTTGCCGCGGCAGCCGTTCGGCCAGCCGGTTCCCCGGTACGGTCCCGCGCTGGCGCGGACCTTTCCCGACCGGCCGATCGTGGTCGTGTACGGCTCGTGGATCGAGTACGACGGCCCCGGCGCGGCGGACTTCGCCGAGCTGGTGAGCGCCATGTTCTACGCCCAGTTCGGCACTCGCCTCGCCACCTACGACTACCCTCAGGGCAACGTCCTGAACGCGTGGCTCAACCGCGTCACCGACGTCCGCTACGCCGGCCTGTTCGACCGGCCGCTCCCCTACCTGCCGTTCGATCCGGTGAAGGTGACGATGCCCGCGCTGCCGTGGCTGTTCGCGGCCTGCGTGGCGGGGTTCCTCGCACTGTCGGCGCGGTCGCTCAGACGGCCCCAGGCGGCGCGCGACTCACGGCACTACTCCCGCCTGGCAGGGCTCACCGCGCTGGCCATCGAGGTGTCGGGGCTGAGCGGTGAGCGCAGTGATCCCCCGCTGACGCGCGGCATCGGCAAGCTGCGGGCGGCCACCGAGGCACTCGAGTCCGGCCTGCCGCCGGCGCAGGTGCGCACCCTGCTCGACGACGCCGAGAACGAGCTCGACGACACCGCTCGGCTGCTCGGCCGCCGTGACTACCGGCCGCGCAACTACCTCGAGGGCAGGCTCGGATGAGACGACTCGGCCGGTTCTTCAGCACGTTGTTCGGGATGGCCGTGCTCGGCTGCACCGTGCTCGCGGGGTGGGCGCTGTGGACGGGCGGTGTGTTCGACGGCGCTGTCGCGAGGGAACTTCGCGGCTCCTCGGTGTACGTCGCGCCCGGTGTCGAACTCGACGAGGCCGCCGCGGAGCGGATCATCGGCAACCGCAGGCTCACCGTGGCCTTCCTCGAACCGGGTGCCGATCTGCGCGAGGCCTGTCACAGCACCGGCAACGCCGCGAACGGCACCGTGCTGGTGCCGCTCAGCAGGGCAGCCGACGAGTACGACGGCTACCCGTGCACCCACACCACCGACGATCTCGGCACCGGCATGGTCATCGAGTCGGTGATCGTTCGTGGCATCGACCAGTTCCGCGATGAGCCGCTCGAGGCGCTGAAGGTCATGGCGGTGAACTACGACCAGCTCGTCAAGGCGGAACTGGTTCCCGACGGTGCGCGCACGATCAGCCCGTCGCTGCCCCGCTACCTCGTTGCCGCTGCCGCGATCGGCGCCGTGGTCGCCGGCGCCTCGGTGCTCTACTTCGGTGCGCGGAAGGCAGGGAAGCTGGAGGCCGGGCGCCGGGAAAGCCGGGACGCCGCCGGCGACGCGCGGAGCCTCCTCAGCGCCAGCGCCGCCGTGCTCGCCCAGCAGATCATCGACCTCGACAGCGAGTACGCGCGGCTGAGCCGTGCCGTGAAGACCGGAACGGCGACCAGCGAGCAACGACAGTTCCTGAACAAGTACCGCAAGCTGGTCGCCGACTACACCGAGCTGCTGCCCGAGATCACGACGGCCGACGGGTCCCGCACAGCGGAGCTCGCGGGCGAGGTCGAGGCGCTGATCGACCGCGGCCGCGCCCTCGCCAGGCTTGACCGGCGCCTTCGGCAGCGCGCCGGGAGGTCCGCCCGCTGAGGGCTCGCGGCACCCGACATGGGCTAGGGTTCCGCCGTGGCCGAATCCTCCGTCGTGCGCGACACCCGGGCTGCCTACGACGCCGTCGCGACCCTCTACGCCGAGTTGTTCAGCGACGTGCTCGAGACCCTGCCGCTGGAGCGGGCGCTGCTGGCCGCGTTCGCCGAACTCGTGCTGGCTCACGACGCCGGACCGGTCGCCGACCTCGGATGCGGCCCCGGCCACGTGACGGCGCACCTGCACGCACTCGGGCTGAGCACGTTCGGTGTCGACGTGTCTCCCGAGATGGTCGCACTGGCCCGGCGAGCCCATCCGCACCTGCGGTTCGACGAGGGGTCGATGACCGGCCTCGACGTCGCCGACGGCGTTCTCGGCGGGATCCTCGCGTTCTTCTCCACCATCCACACGCCACCACCGGAACTGCCGGCCGTGTTCGCCGAGTTCCGGCGCGTGCTGGCGCCGGGCGGCCACCTGCTGCTCGGCTTCCTCGCGGGCGACGATCCGCGGCCGCGGGAAGCCGACCACAAGGTCACGCTCGCCTACCGGTGGTCGCCCGACAGTCTCGCGAAACCGTTGCGCGAAGCCGGGTTCGCCGAGCTCGGCCGGGTGCTGCGCGAGCCTCACGACGGCGAACGGTTCCGCTCGGGGTACCTGCTGGTCCGCCAGCACCAGGAACACTGATCGCCCCGGGTCAACAAGGTTCAGGTATTCGACCCGCCGCATGCCATCGGCCGGCCGACGGGGCAGCGGAAGGGCGGGAGGTCTCGGCGGCCGCGGTGACTGGCGCACCTCACCACGACACCGCCGGTCACGGCGTGCTTCCATTGTGGACCTTCGGGGAGCCGGAAACCCGGATACCTGTGTCATAGTGGAATGGTGCATGAACTCCTGCTGGACCAGCCGGTGGTGGCGAGCGTCAAGGACGAGGCCGGGCTCCATGCCGTCACGGAGCTGGAACCGCCGGTGGTCTTCCTGCTCTTCGGTTCGATCCTGACCCTGCCCGGGCTCGTCGACCGGCTGCACGCCGCGGGCAAGACCGTGCTGGTGAACGTCGACCTGGTCGAGGGCCTGGAGAGCCGGGACATCGCCGTGGACTTCGTGGCCGAACGCACGAAGGCGGACGGCGTGCTCAGCACCAAGGCGGGCATCGTGAAAGCGGCCAAGGCCCGCGGCCTGCTCGCCGTGCACCGCTTCTTCCTGGTCGACTCGTTCTCCTACCACAACCTCGGCAGGCAGCTGGCGATCTCGCGGCCCGACTACATCGAGATCCTGCCGGGGTGCGTGCCCCGGGTGATCACGTGGCTGCGCGCCGACACGGACGTGCCGATCATCGCGGGCGGGCTGGTGTGCGACAAGGACGACGTGCTGGCGGCGCTGGCCGCGGGTGCCACCGCCATCGCGTCGTCCAATGTAGACGTCTGGTCGATGTGAGGGCTCACTCCGTCGCCGAGGACAGCCAGGTGAACAGCGGGTCGGTGTAACCGGGCAGCTCCCGGTACACCTCCGCCAGTCGCCGGTAGCGTTCGTGGGTCGCCTGGTCGGGCCGGAACTCCGTGCCCGGCGTGACCATCGCCGTCACCGCCTCGTCGAAGCCGGCGAACAGGCCGAGCCCGACGCCCGCGCAGATCGCCGCGCCGAGCTCCGCCCCGCCCTGGGCCCGTCGTGCGGGCCGGTCGAAGACGTCGGCGACGATCCGCATGAGCACGTCCGATCCGGCTCCGCCGCCGGACACCAGCACCCGATCGAACCCGGTGCCCAGTTCGTCGGCCATCGCGGCGCCGTTGGCGTACAGAGTCAAGGCGATGGCCTCGAGCACGGCTCGGTACAGGTGGAACGGCCCCTGCCTGCCGTCGAATCCGAGAAAGGCACCCCTGCGGAACGGCGCGTCGACCGGGGCCAGCCAGTCGAGCACCGCGACCAGCCCGTCGCACCCCGGCGGTACGGTCGCCGCGCCCGCGTTGAGCCATTCCTCATCGCCGAGCAGGTCCCGCAGCCAGCTGACCGTCCACATGCCACGGCGGATGCCGTGGCTCTCGTAGAGGTACTCGCGCGGCCGGCACGCGAAGTTGGTCCAGAACGCCTTGGCGTCGTGGACGTTGTGCGAGCCGGTGGTCATACCCGCGATGTAGGTCCCGAGTGACAGCAGCAGGGTCCGGTCGTCGGCGAGCCCCGCGCCGAGGGCCTCGACCGCCTTGTCGTTGGCGGTGGCGAACACGGGCAGCCCTTCCGGCAGCCCGGTGTGCGCGGCCGCCTCCGCGGTGACCGTGCCGAGCCGCTCCCCCGGGTACACCAGCTCGAACAGCATGTCGCGGGGGACGTCGGGATCGGCGGCCCACGCCCACGTGTCGGTGTCGATCGGCCACACGCCCTGGTAGTTGGCCGCGGTGTCGCGGAACCGGCCGGTCATGCGCGCCGTGATGTAGCCCGAGGAGGTGGTGACGTAACGGACGTCGGGGTTCGTGTGCTCGTACGGCCGGGAGACCCGCTCGTCCATCCAGCTGAGCACCGGCTGGGCGAGTGTGCCGTCGGCCCGCAGCAGGGCGCGGCAGAAGCGGATCGTGCACAGGCCGACGCCGAGGAGCTCGCCCGGCTCACCGTCGAACGCGTCCAGCGCGGCACGAGTGGCCGCGCCGATCGAGTCCCACAGGTCGTCGTCCGGGTGCTCGACGACGCCCGGGCGGGGCGTGTCGTTGGGGCGCAACGGAACGCGGGCCCGGGCGTGCACGGCGCCGTGCTCGTCGAACACGGTGGCCTTGGTGCTCTGCGACCCGTTGTCGATGCCGAGCAGGTACCCCGCCATCACCGGTCTCCGGCGGGGAAGATGGTGCCGGGATTCATGATCCCGTTGGGGTCGTAGACGTCCTTCAGCTTGCGCAGGATCGGGTAGGCGCTGCCGTGCTCCTGCTCGGTCCACGGCGCCCGGTACTTGCCGATGCCGTGGTGGTGCACCATCGAGCCACCGCGGGCCAGCGTCTCCTCGACGATGATCGCGTTGATCGGGATGTGGTACTTCGTGATCTCCTCGCGGGGCTCGCAGTCGATGCGGTAGTCGTACACGAAGTACATGTTGGTGCCCGTCTGGTAACTGTGCGAGGAGTGCCCTCCGAGCATGGTGATGTCGTCCGCGTGCGGGTACTCCTTGGTGATCCTGGCGATCACGGCGTCGTAGATGTCGCCGATCACCGACCAGTTCGCGGAGACCTCCGTGGTGTAGCCGAGGCGCTGCTCGGCGAGCATGGTCTCCTGTTCGGCGCGGATCTTGTCCGGCCCCCAGTTGAGGTCGTCGAACCACTCGCGGATCAGCTCGGGGTCGACCTTCTCGTGCCGGTGCCTGCCGACGACGCGCTCGATCTCCGCGCTCGTCGCGTCGGCGAGTGGTGCGGGCCCCTCGGCCAGGAACACCGCGACGCATTTGCCGCCCGCGAAGTGCGAGAAGTGCTGTGCGGCGTCCTGTTCGGAGTAGACGCGGGCGACCGAGGGGCGGTAGCCGTTGGTGACGATCTCGCGCAGGATCTCGATGCCGGTGCGCACGTCGTCGAGCAGGTAGCCGTGGAACCGGTTGTTCTCCGGCTGGTACCGGAACAGCTTCACCGTGACCTCGGTGACGAAGCACAGCGCGCCCTCGTTGCCGATCACGACGTGGCGGATGTCCGGGCCCGCGGCGCGGCGGGGCACGTTCTTGATGCGGCTGATCGTGCCGTCGGGGAACACCGCCTCCAGGCCCACGACCATGTCCTCGATCCCGCCGTAGAGCGTCGAGAACTGGCCGATCGACCGGGTCGCGACCAGGCCGCCCAGCTGTGCGAGCGGCTTGGACTGCGGCGAGTGGCCGGTGGTGAGCCCGAGTTCGCGCACCCGGTCCTCGAGCACCCGCAGCGGGACGCCGCACTGCGCCGTGGCCTGCATGTCGACCGGGTCGACGTGCACGATCTGGTCCAGTTCGGATCCGTCGAGCACCACGGTGCGGTCGAAGCTGGTCTCCAGCCCGCCCTCGGTGCCGGTGCGGCCGGTCCTGGGGACGATGTTGACGCCGTGGGTGTTGGCGAAGGCGAGCACGGCGGCCACCTGCTCGGCGCTGCCCGTTCGCACGATCGCGATCGGGAACGGGCCGTCGTAGATGCCGTGGACGGCGGTGTACTTCTTGAACCGGTCGACGCTCGCCTCGCGCAGCAGCCGCTCGTCGGTGTCCACCCGCTCCGGGCCCGCGATCTCCCGCAGCCGGTCGATGATGGCGGTCGTGTCCATGATGTCGTGCGCTCCGTTCGGTTTTCGGTTCATCGGGTGAGGTAGCCGCCGTCGACGGTGAGGACGTGCCCGTTCACGTAGTCGGAGGCCCGGCCGGCCAGGAACACCACCGCGCCCATCAGGTCACCCGGCTCGCCCCACCGGCCCGCCGGGATGTGGTCGAGGACGCGCTGGCTGGTCACCGGGTTCGAGCGGGTCCGCTCGGTGATGGGCGTGGCGAAGTAGCCGGGGGCGATGGCGTTGCACTGCACGTTGTGGGCTCCGAGCTCGTCGCAGTAGGCCTTGGTGAATCCCACGATGCCGTGCTTGGTCGCCGCGTAGGCGGGTGAGTGCTGCCCGCCGAGGAAGGAGAACAGCGAGGCGATGTTGATGATCTTGCCGCGCCCCTGCTCCACCATGCGCCTTCCCGCGCACCAGCCGAGCTCGAACGGTGCGGTCAAGTTCAACGCCACCATCGGGTCCCACTGTTCGCGGCCGAACTCCGCCGCGGGAGCCAGGTTCGCGATGCCGGCGGAGTTGACGAGGATGTCAACAGAGCCCAGTGTGTCCACACAGGACTCCACGACGTACGCCGGTGCGCCCGGTTCGGTGAGGTCGACCTTCGCGGTCTCGAGCCGGGCGCCCGCGTCCTCGACCATGCGCCGGGTCTCACCGCCGTCGTCGACGACGGTCGGCGCGAACACGTCGGCGCCCGCCTTGGCCAGCGCCACGGTGAACGCGCGGCCGAGGCCCGTGTTGCCGCCCGTGACGATGGCGTTGCGACCGCGCAGTGAGAACAGGTCGAGGGAGAAGTCCTGGATGTCCAAGGAGGAACCTTTCTTCGGCTTCGTGTTTCAGGTCAGTGCGGCGGCGCTCGGCCGCGGCCCGGCGGCCCGCTCGCGCCGCTGCACCCACAACGTCAGCGACGTGAGCACCAGACCGAGCGCACCCGCGGCGGTGAGGAAGCCGAACAGCATGCCGTAGCCGCCGTGCGGCGCGATGCCGGCGGCCGGGTCGCCGATCCACCAGGCGACGAGCCCGGGCAGGAACGCGTCGGGCAGGTAGGCCAGTCCCGAGGCGAGGCCGATCACACCCCCGCGCTGCTCGGCCGGGATGCGTGCTTCGGTGACACTCGCCCAGTACACCCCGCGGCTGGCGAAGACGGCGAACGACAGCACGAACATGAGCGTGATCGCCACCCACTTCAGCGCGGGTGTCGCCGGCAGCACGAGCAGCAGGGCGACACACACCGTGGCGCAGGCGAACGCCAGCCGCAGGAACCGCGGCGTCGACCGGGTCAGCTTGTCCACGGCGAGCCCGCCGACCGGGCCCGCCACGAACTGGAAGACGTAGCTGCGCACCACGCCGAGGACCCCGACCAGCGCGGCCGTGACGCCGAAGTCGTGCTGCAGCAACGGGGAGAAGTAGCCGAGCGTGGTGTAGAAGCAGTACATCAGCATGATCGAGCCGCCGAGCAGCCACGTGTACTTGTTCCGCGCGGCCGCCGCCAGCTGGCGCAGCGAGAGGGCCGAACGCTCACCGCTGGGGACGCGGTCGGCCCGGCCCCGCAACGTGAACCAGATCAGCGCGGCCAGCACCAGGCACAGCATCCCGTAGATCGCGATGAGGGCGAGCACGCCGGTCGTCGGGGCGAGCAGGGTGCCGACCAGCAGCACGCCGACCGCGCTGATCACCGTCGAGGTGACGCCGCGGATCGCCTCCAGGAAACCGAAAAGCCTGCCCTGCTGCTCGGTGGGGCCGAAGGAGCCCACCGCCTTCACCAGCGCGGGCCAGTAGAGCGCCATTCCGGCGAAGGCCATCGCGATGTGCGCGAGCAGTGTCGTGACGTAGCCGGGCGAGACGGTCAGTGCCAGGTCGGCGACGCCGGTGATCGCCAATGCGGCCACGATGAGCGCGCGCGGGGAGAACCGGTCTGCGAACCAGCCGCCCGCGAAGTACATGACGGCGGCGACCGCGCCGAACACCGACATGATGCCGCCGTACTCCTGCGCGGTCAGCCCGAGCGCCTGATAGGTCGGTTCCAGGAAGACGAACCGGATGTAGGCGACCTGGAAGATGATCCCCCCGGACACGCACAACAGCAGGTAGCTCAGCCACCTCCGCACACCGCTCAACGCAAACCACCTCGCCGTGGGATTCCGGGCACAAAAAAAGAGAACAGTATTCCCCGCGGGTCAAGGGGTTACTGTTCTCTCAGTCTCTAGTAACGCGATATTCGGTTGTGTTCGCCGGCAACGTAACCAGGCCCGTTCCACCGTGTCAAGCCCGCTGGGCCTCCGCGGGCGCGTTGTGTACAGTTCCGGGCGCCCGTGCCGGTGGTGCTCAGGCGCCCGGCCATCGAGACGCGACCAGGAGGAACGAAACCGATGCGCGAGCGACTCCTGGGGATCTGTGCCGCTGCCGGGCTGCTGCTCACCGCCGCCTGCGACGGCACCGGCCAGGACGCCGCACCCGCGGAGAGCCAGGGCAGGCCGGCGGCGACGCAGCCGAGCACCGGTGCGACCGAGACCACACCGGACCACAACGAGAGCGACCTCGAGTTCGCCAGGGAGATGGTCGCGCATCACGCGCAGGCCGAGGTGGTCGCCGAGCTCGCGCTGGAGCGTGCCTCCGATCCCGGGGTCCGGGGTCTCGCGGAACGGATCAAGGCCACGCAGGGTCCGGAGAAGAGGCAGATCATGGACCTGCTGCGGATGTGGGGTGAGGACGTGGAGGTGACCGGCGGCGACGGCGGGCACGACCATTCGAACCTGATGAGCGAGGAAACGTTCCAGCAGCTGCGGCAGGCGACGGGCGCGGAGTTCGACGAGCTGTGGCTGCGGTCGATGGCCGAGCACCACGAGAACGCCGTCGAGCTGGCCGAGGCCCAGCTCAGGGATGGCAGCGACTCGCTGGCGAAGCTCTTCGCCCAGAACATCGCCGACCGGCAGCGTGCCGAGGTCACCGAGCTGACGGCCCTGCTCCAGGGGTGACGCCTCAGCCCGCCGGCCCGCGTCGCCTGCCCGGGAACACCCTCGCCGTCCACAAGGGACACCCCTGCGGCCGGCGGGCGCTCACGTGCCGAGCAGCCGGCTCGCGTGACCGTAGCCGCCCGGTGACGGCTCCGCTCGCGTCGCGCGCGGTGGGGCGGCGCGGTCCGGTGGGGCGTAGAAGTAGCCCTGGCCTCGCGCGGAGACGATCACCTCACCGCCGAGGCCGGTCAGGTCCAGCTTCCGCCGCAGCCTCGTGACGAGGATCCGGACCCGGACCAGGGAGTCGTCCCGATCCGCCTCACCCCACACGTGGACGGCGATCCTCGTGACCGGCTGGGCCGTGCCCGCCGAGCGGGTGAGCAGTGCGAGCAGCCGGAACTCCGGGGCCGTCAGCCTCACCGGCACACCGGCGACCTGAGCCTCCCGCGCCAGGAGGTCCAGCCGCAACACGCCGTCGTCGTAGCGTTCCGGCTCGCCGCCGGGACCACGGCGATGGATCACCCCGCGCAGCCGGGCCATGAGCTCCTTCGGGTGGAAGGCGGTGTGCGCGCGACCGGCACCTGTCCGAGCAGTACTTCCGCCGCCTGCCCACCTCGGCGTTCCCCGGCAGGGGACCGTGGCAGACCGGGCAGGTGTCGGTTCGGCCGGTCACGGAGACGGTCACCCTCCCGAAGCAGAACGGCGAACGAAACGGGTTCGTGTCGCTCGAACGATAGCGGCACGCGGGCCGCTCTTGGCTGGATCCGGTTCGTGCTGTTCCCTGAAGGGTGAGGTCCGGCCGCCCGCGGACGGCCGGACCCGGTGTCATGATCGCTTGTGCTCTCCGGCGCCGGCGATCATGTCACCCGCCACGACGAGCGCCCTTGCCACCACGGCAAGGGGCTCGTCGTCCTTCAGGGCTGTCACGGCGGCCTCCAGTACCAGCAGGGCCGTGCGCAGTCCGGTCCGGACATGAGGCGCCCTCATGCGGGTGCCACCTCGCGGTTCCGGGGTGTGCCACATCGGTGTCTCCTCTCGACAGCGAACGCGACCATCGCGAGCTGTCGCGACGAACCCGCGGCGGCGGTGCGTGCCGAACAGGCCCACCGTGCGGCCGTGCCTCAGCGCCCCTCGGTGACGGCATCCACGGTCGCCGGTCGGAGGTGACCCCGGCAAGCGACTGCAAACAAGGTGCCACCGCGCCTCACCCGTCTCACGACGTCGGCAGCACGAACGCGAGGCAGGTCACGACTGGGGCGATCACGATGAGCGAGAAGCCCCACACCAGCAGCTGCCGGAAGACGCGGTCGCGCTGCGGCGCCGGCGTGTTGGCCACGACGAGCGCGCCCGTGGACGACAGCGGGCTCGCGTCCACCACCAGCGACGAGATCGCCAGCGCGGTGATCAGCGCCGTCGCGCTGAGCGTGCTGTCACCGAGCAGCGGCACCGCCAGCGGGATGAGGGCGCCCAGCATGCCGATGGTCGAGGCGAAGGCCGAGCCGAGCGCGCCGATGCCGCAGATGATCAGCGCGCCGAGTATCGGCACGCCGACGGCGGCGACCCCGCGCCCGAGGTAGTCGAGCGTGCCGAGCGTCTGCAGCAGGTTGACGTAGGTCAGCGTGCCGCAGACGAGCAGCACGGTCGGCCACGCGACCTGGTGCACGGCCTGCCTGCCCACCGACGGCCTCGCGACCGACAGCGCCACCGCCACCGTCATCGCCAGCACGCCGATGTTCACCTCGAACGCGAGCGCGCCGACGGCGAGCACGACCAGGCCGGTGAGGGTGGCCACGCGGTGCCGGTCCAGCCCGGCGTCGGCTTCGGGTTCGTCCGGGGGCTCGGCCACCGCCACACCACCACGCCCGGTGACGCCGACGCGTGCGGGCACCGCCGTCCGCACGCCGATGAGCCGCAGCCCGCCGAAGAGGACGAAACCGGTCACCCCGAGTGCGAGGTTGAAGGCCAGCGAGCCCGCGAACAGCAGCACCGGGTCGATGGCGAGGCCGTTGCTCTCGACGACGGCGTTGCTGAGGCTGCCGAGCACGCTGCTGGGCGCGAGCCCGCCCGCCGCGCCGCCGTTGACCACCATCAACCCCATGAGCAGGGGTTTGATGTCGTAGCGGCGCGCGAACTCCAGCGCCACGGGAGCCAGCACGGCGATCACGGCGACCAGCGGAGCGCCCGCCATCGCCAGCAGCCCGGTGACCACGAACATCACCCACGGCACGAGCACGAGCCGTCCCCGCACCATCCGCACCCCCGCCGAGGTGAGCCACGTGATCGTGCCGTTGTCGCGGGCGATGGCGAACAGGTACGTGACGCCGACCAGGGTGAGGAACAGCTCGGCGGGGAAGCCCTCGGTGATCACCTCGTCCACCGGGACACCGGCGACGAGGGTGCCGACGGCGAACGCGGCGACGAACGCCACCGCGCCCATGTTGACGTCGAGCACGGTGGTGATCGCGAAGACCACCAGCAGACCGATCAGCGCGACGAGTTCGATGGGCATCGCTCACACCTCTCCCGGCCGGGCGCCCGACAGCACGGCCCTGGCCCGCTGGACGTCGAAGTCGCGCTCCCACCGGGAGACCACGATGGTGGCGACGAGGTTTCCGATCAGGTTGGTCAGTGCGCGCGCCTCGTTCATGAACCGGTCGATGCCGATGATCAGCGCGATCCCGGCCACCGGGATGGTGGGCACTGCCGACAGCGTGGCCGCGAGCACCGCGAGCGCGGCGCCCGCCACTCCCGCGCCGCCCTTCGCCGAGATGACCAGCACGCCGAGCAGCAGCAGCTGGTCGCCGAGCGTGAGCGGGATGTCGAGCGCCTGCGCGATGAACAGCGAGGTCATGGTCAGGTAGATCGCGGCGCCGTCGAGGTTGAACGAGTATCCGGACGGGATGGTCAGGTTGACCACCGACCGTCCACACCCGATCCGTTGCAGCTTGTCCATCGACTGTGGCAGCACGGTTTCCGTGGACGTCGTGGCGAGCACCACGAGCAGCTCCTGGCGGAAGTACCGCAGCAGCCGCCACAGCGAGATCCCGCAGAGCCGCAGCACGAGTGCCAGCCCGCCGAACACGAACAGCACACAGGTGAGGTAGAAGCACGCCATGAGCGCGCCGAGCCTGCCCAGTGTCTCGGCTCCGTACTTGCCGGTGGTGAACGCGACCGCGCCGAACGCGCCGACGGGCGCGAAGTACATGACCACGCGCAGGATCGTGAAGAAGACGTGCTGCACGGACTCCAGCCCGGTGCGCAGCGTCGCGCCCCGCTCGCCGAGCAGGGTCAGCGCCACGCCGAACAGGATCGCGAACACCAGCACCTGCAGGATGTTCCCGTCGGCGAAGGCGCCGACGACGCTGTCCGGGACGATGCTCTCCAGCAGGCCGCCCACACCGCTCGGTGTCTCGTCGGCGGGCGGAAGGTCCTGCCCGCTCAGGGTCGCCGGGTCGATGTTCAGGCCCGCGCCTGGCTGGAACACGTCGGCGACCACCAGCCCGAGCGTCAGCGCGAGCAGCGTCATGCATTGGAAGTAGACGAGCGCCTTGACCCCGACCCTGCCCACCTTGCGCAGGCTGGTCGCCGAGGAGATACCCAGCACCACCGTGACGAACACGATGGGCGTGATGATCATCTTGATCAGGCTGATGAAGATGTCGCCCGCCGGCTTGAGCGCCTCGCCGACGCCCGGCGCCAGGAGCCCGAGCAGCGCGCCGGCGAGCACGGCGACGAGAACCCAGAAGTACAGCTGACGGGACAGGGCTCGCCAGCGCGAGCGAATCCGTGGGCCTGCGGAACCTCGTTGTACCGCGGTCATCCGAGCCTCCCTCGTGGTAAGAGGTCGTACCACTGAGGGTTCTACCCTGCCGGGCTCGGCGGTGACAAGCCTCGCTCAGCGTTCTCCGGCGCCCGCGCGCGGGCTGAGGTGCGGAAACGAAGAACTATTTCGTTCGCTCAGTCCTCTGTGGATCGGGCTGCTCGTCGTGCAGCCTGGACATGGCGGCCTTGCGGGCGCCGTTGATGTGCGCCTTGACGGCGCGCCGCGCCGCCACGGGGTCGCCTGCCAGCAGTGCGTCGAGGATGCGGCGGTGGTCGACCCTGGACTTCTCCAGCCTGCCCGGCACCCGCAGCGTGGTCTCCATGCCGCGCGCCAGGATCTCCTGCAGCACCGTGAGCGTCCGCATCATGAACCGGTTGCCCGCCGCCTCGACGATGCGCATGTGGAACGCGGCGTCGAGCTCCTGCAGCTTGCCCCAGTCGACCGGGTCCTCGCGGGTCGCGGCGTCGAGCCGCTCGTAGGTCTCCCTCACCGCGGCGAGCTTCGCGGCGTCGCCGTTGCTCGCCGCCCAGGCAGCCGCGGGCAGCTCCAGCACCTCACGCATGTCGAACAGCTCGGCGAGGCTCATCTCCTCGGTGAGCATCGCCTGGCGCAGCGTCCGCGTGGTCGCGGGGTCGGCCACGAAGACGCCGGCGCCGTGCCGGACCTCGACGTGCCCCTGCGCCTTGAGCGAGCGCAGGGCCTCGCGCAGCGACGGCCTGCTGACGCCGAGCAGCGCGGCCAGCTCCCGCTCCGGCGGCAGGCGGTCGCCGGGCCGCAGGCGCTCATCGGCGATGACCTCGAGAATCTGCCCGGAGATCCGGTCCGACACCATGCCCCGGTCCAACGGCGTCCACATCTTCGCGTCAGTGCCCACAAGCTGCTCCCCACAAGTAACCTCTTTGGTAAGACCACTTTACCTCTGTTGCGATCCAGGCGCGAAGACCCCCTTGTCCGGCGCGCTCCGGCGAGTTACCTTCGTCCGGGAAAATGGTAAGACCTCTAGCCAAGGGAGAGACATGGCGCAGGCAACCGGCTTGCCGGGCTATCTCGCCCACCACGACGGAGACCTGGTGGCGGTCGCGGTACGCGACCTGGAGCCGGGTCCGGTCGAGGGCGGATACCTTCGCGGTCCGGAGAACGTGACGATCGAACTGCTCGAACCGGTGCCACTGGGGCACAAACTGGCGCTCACCGACATCGCCGAGGGCCAGGACGTCATCGAGTACGGACACCGGGTCGGCATCGCGACCGCCGACATCCCCAAGGGCGGGTACGTCCATGTACACAACGTGAGGAGCGCGCGGTGGCAGAACAGCGTGGCCTGACCGGGTTCCGCCGGGAGAACGGCGCGGTCGGCATCCGGAACCACACCATCATCCTGCCCGTCGACGACCTGTCGAACGCCGCCGCCGAGGCGGTCGCCGCCGTCGTACCGGGCACGCTCGCGCTGCCGCACGCGTACGGCAGGCTGCAGTTCGGACCCGATCTCGACCTGACCTTCCGCACGCTCATCGGCACCGGGTGCAACCCCAACGTCGCGTCGGTCGTGGTGATCGGGATCGAGCCGAACTGGACGGACAAGGTCGCCCACGGCATCGCCAAGACCGGCAAGAAGGTGCGCGCGTTCTCCATCGAACGCCACGGCGACCTCCGCACGATCGAGGCCGCGGCGCGCGCCGCGGCGGAGTTCCTCCGCGACGATTCCGAAAAGCAGCGGGAGGCCGTGCAGCGGCACGAGGTGATGCTGTCGATCAAGTGCGGCGAGTCCGACACCACCAGCGGACTCGGCTCGTGCCCGACCACCTCCGAGGCCGTGGACCGCTGGGTCGACGCGGGCGGCACGGTGCTGTTCGGCGAGACCAGCGAGCTCACGGGCGGCGAGCACCTGATCGCCCAGCGCTGCGTCAACGACTCGGTGCGCGCCCGGTTCCAGGAGATCTACGACAACTACATCGAGATGATCGAGCGCACCGGGGCGAACCTGCTCGGCTCGCAGCCCACGCAGGGCAACATCCGCGGTGGCCTGTCGACCATCGAGGAGAAGGCGATGGGCAACATCGCCAAGACCGGCAGCAAGCCGGTGGTCGGCGCGCTCGACTCGGCCGAGGCTCCCGCCTCCGGCCCCGGTCTGTACTTCATGGACACCTCGTCGGCCGCCGCCGAATGCGTGACGCTGATGGCCGCCGCGGGCGCGGTGATCCACCTGTTCCCGACCGGACAGGGCAACGTGATCGGCAACCCCATCGAGCCGGTGGTCAAGCTCAGCGCCAACCCGCTCACCACCGAGACGATGTCGGAGCACATCGATCTGGACTGCTCGGGGCTGCTGCGCCAGGAGTACAACCTGACCACGGCGGGTGACCAGCTGATGGAGGTCATCGACCGCACGATCAACGGCAGGCTCACGTGCGCCGAGTCGCTCGGCCACCGCGAGTTCGTGCTCACCAGGCTCTACCCCAGCGCCTGAGCGAAACCACCGCGGTCGCCGGGCCAGCCCGGCCCGGCGACCCGGTTCCCCAAACCGTCTCGAGAGGACAGACGATGCCACAGGTGGCCTCGACACTCATCGCCGGCGAATGGCACTCGGCGGGCACACCACGGGAGATCCGCAATCCCGTGGACGGCTCCGTGGTCGGCACGGTCGACTACAGCGGCCCCGAGCAGGCGCGCGCCGCGGCGGACGCGGCGGCCACGGCGTTCGGCGCGTGGTCGCACACCCCCGCCCGCGCCCGCGCCGACCTGCTGCTGCGCGCCGCCGAGCTGATCGCCCAGCGCGCCGAGGAGATCGGCACCCTGCTCGCCGCGGAGGCGGGCAAGAGAGCCCCGGAGGCGATCGGGGAGCTGCGCTTCTCCGCCGAGTACTTCCGCTGGTTCGCCGAGCAGTGCCGCCGCCCCAGCGGTGAGGTGCGCCCGCACGAGGCCCCCGGCCGCAGGCACCTGACCATCCGCAGGCCCGCGGGCGTGGTCGCGAGCCTGACGCCGTGGAACTTCCCGTGCTCGATCCAGGCGCGCAAGCTGGCACCCGCGCTGGCCGCCGGGTGCACCGTGGTGGCCAGGGTCTCGGAGAAGGCGCCGCTCGCGGCCACGGAGATGGTTCGCTGCCTGACCGACGCGGGCCTTCCCGACGGGGTGGTCAACCTCGTGCACGGGCCCTCGGCCGCGATCACCGACGCCTACCTCGGCCACCCCGAGGTGCGGGTCGTGTCGTTCACCGGTTCCACCGGCGTGGGCCGGTCGATCATGGCGAAGGCGGCCGAGCGCGTCGTGCGTCCCCTGCTGGAGCTGGGCGGCAACGCGCCGTTCATCGTCTTCCCCGACGCCGACCTCGACGCCGCCGTGGAGGGTGCGCTGCTCGCCAAGTTCCGCAACACCGGCCAGTCCTGCATCGGGGCCAACCGCTTCTACGTGCACACGGAGGTGCACCAGGAGTTCACCACCCGCTTCGCCGAGGCCGTGGACGCGATGTCGATCGGCGACGGCCTCGCCAGCCCCGTGCCGGACCTCGGCCCGTGCATCGACGACGCGCGCGTGGCCGCCGTGACCGGCATGGTCGACGAGGCGCTCGCCGCCGGCGCCAAGCTGGTGACCAAGGAGCGGCAGCTGCCCTCGGGGTCCTTCGCCGCGCCCGCCCTGCTCGTGGACGTGCCGCGCGACACCGCGCTCGCGCGCGAGGAGGTCTTCGGCCCCGCGGCGGGGATCTTCTCCTTCCGCGACGAGGACGAGGTGGTGGCCGAGGCCAACGCCACCGAGATGGGCCTGGCCGCCTACTTCTACACCCGCGACAACTCCCGGACGTGGCGGATGGCCGAGCAGCTCGACGCCGGGATCGTCGGCATCAACAACGCGCTGCCCAGTGTCGCGTTCGCCCCGATGGGCGGCAGCAAGCAGTCCGGGCTCGGCCGGGAGGGAGCCGAGCTGGGACTGGAGGAATTCGAAGAGACCAGGTACCTGTCACTGGGCATCTGACCCACCGGTGCCGACGCCGCCACCGCACGAGAGGACCCCGCCGCCATGGCAGAGCCGCCGGGCACCACGCCCGTCATCCGCTCACAGCAAGACGTCAACGATCTGATCAACTCAGGACGCGCGAAGGGAGGGAAGTCCGGCGCGATCACGTTCATCGCGCTCGGCGGCATCTTCATCGACGCCTACGACTTCTCCTCCATCGCGTTCGGACTCAAGGACATCACCGAAAGCTTCCAGCTCACCGCGTTCGAGGAGGGCGCGGTCGCCGCCTCCATCATGATCGGCGCGCTGCTGGGAGCGCTGGTCGGCGGGTACCTCGTCGACCGGCTCGGCCGCTACAAGCTGTTCATGGCCGACATGCTGTTCTTCGTGGTCGCCGCGATCGCGTGCGCGGTCGCGCCGAACTTCGAGACGCTCACCGGCGCCAGACTGCTGATGGGCATCGGCATCGGCATCGACTTCCCGGTCGCGCTGGCGTTCATCGCCGAGTTCAACGCCTTTCGCGGCAAGGGCAGCAAGGTGTCGCTGTGGCAGCCGATGTGGTACCTCGCCACCGGGTCGGCCTTCCTCGTGCTGCTGCCGCTGTACTTCCTCATTCCCGAAGACGCCCACGACCAGCTGTGGCGGTGGGCCGTCGGGTTCGGCGCGGTGCCCGCGCTGGCCGTGATGCTCGTGCGGCACAAGTACATGGACGAGTCCCCGAGCTGGGCAGCCAGCCAGGGCGACCTGCACCGCGCCGCTGGGATCCTGCGCCGCTCCTACGGGATCGACGTCCGGGTCGAGCAACCACAGCAGCAGGCCAAGCAGGACCGGCGCGGGCTGGGTGACGTGCTGGCCGAGTTCGGCAGGCTGTTCAGCCCCCGCTACCGGGCGCGCACGATACTGGCCGCCACGGTCAGCTTCTGCCAGTCGATCCAGTACTACGCGGTCGGCTTCGCGCTGCCCGTGATCATCTCCGGGTTCCTGCACCAGGACCGGCTGACCTCGATCCTCGGTCCGCTCGTGTTCAACCTCGTGTTCGGTGTGCTCGGCGGGCTCCTGGGCGTGCGGCTGGCGAACCGGCTCGGCTCCTGGAAGCTCTCGGCCAGCGGTTTCGCGATCTGCCTCGTGGCACTCGTCTGCCTCGGCCTGCTCGGCACGCCCGAGGGCACGTGGCCGCTCGCGCTGTCCGGTCTGCTGCTCGGTGTGTTCGTGTTCTTCCACTCCTACGGGCCGGGCGCACAGGGCATGACGATGGCGACCCTGAGCTACCCGACCTCGTTGCGCGGGGTGGGCGGCGGCTTCGGCCAGGCCGTCCTGCGGGTCGGCTCGATGCTCTCGCTGCTGTGGTTCCCGACGCTCAGCGCCTCACTGGGCACCGGCGTCTACTTCGCCGTCGCCGCGGCGCCCGTGCTGGGACTCATCGTGCTGGCGCTCATCCGGTGGGAGCCCGTCGGTGTCGACGTCGACGCCGAGGACGCCGGTGAACCCGCTCCCGCACCCAACCACCTGATCGGCAAGGAGAAGTGATGTTCGGAAAGCTCGGTTTCATCGGCGCGGGCAAGATGGGAGGGGCCGTCGCCCGCAGGCTCGCCACGGGCGGCTTCGAGGTGCACGTCCACGACCTCGACCCCGCCGCCGTGCAGCGCTGCGTGGACGCCGGGGCGGTCGCCGCCGGATCCGCCTCGGCGGCCGTGAAGGACGCCGAGGTGGTGTTCACCAGCCTGCCGATGCCCGAGCACGTGCTCACCACGTGGACCCGGCTCGCCCCCGAGCTCGCCGAGGGGGCGAGCGCCGTGGACGTCTCCACCATCGACCCGGGGACCGTCGAGCAGGCGGCCGCGGCCGTGGGCGAGTACGGCCACCCGTTCGTCACGTGCGCGCTCGGCAAGACACCGGCCGCGGCGGAGGACGGCGCGATCCCGCTGTTCGTCGGCGGGCCGGGCGAGGCCGTGTCCGCGCTGCGCCCCCTGTTCGAGCGCATCGGCGAGACGACCCACGAGTTCGAGAGCGCGGGCGCCGCCGCGATGTTCAAGCTCATCTCGAACCTCATCGGCATGACCAACGTCGCCGTGCTCGCCGAGGGCTACGTGCTCGCCAGGGCCGCGGGCATCACGCCAGAGCAGTTCAGCGCCGCGCTCGCCGACACCGGCGCCAGCTCGTTCCAGTCCCAGGTGCGGCTGCCGTGGCTGGTCGCCGGCGACTTCGAGGCGCGGTTCGGGGTCGAGCTCGCCGCGAAGGACGTGCGGCTCGCCCTCGACGCCGGCGCGCGGCAGGGCATCGCCTCCCCGGTGGCGGCCCAGGGGCTCGCGCAGCTCCTCTCGGCCATCGCCCACGGGCACGGCGGGGAGGACGCGGTGGCCGTGGCGAAGGTGCTCGACCCGCAGGGCCGCCTGCTGGGCTCCGCCGGGAACGAGACCGCCGATGAGTGAGCCGATCGACGTCCTGGTCAGCGAGGACGTGTGGGGAACCGCCTTCGAGGAGCTGGCCACGCGCTACCGGGTGGTGCGCGAGGCCGGGTACTGGAAGGAGCCGGAGCTGCTGACCGAGGCGGTGCGGCGCAGCAGGGCGCTCGTGGTCCGCAACCGGACCCAGGTGGACCGGGCGCTGCTCACCGCGGGCGAGCGGCTGACCGTCGTGGCGCGCGCAGGCGTGGGCCTGGACAACATCGACCTGCCCGCCGCCGACGAGGCGGGCGTGGTGGTGACGGCGCCCCTCGGCGCCAACGCGGTGAGCGTCGCCGAGCACACGATCGGGCTGGCGCTGACCCTGGCGCGGGGCATCGTGCGGCTCGACGCCGACTGCCGCAAGGGCGGCTGGAACCGCGCACCCGGACGGGAGCTGCGCGGGGGCACCTGGGGCCTGCTCGGTTGCGGGGCCACCGCCAGGGCGTGCGGGGAGCTGGCCGGGTCGCTGGGCATGCGAGTGCTGGCCCACGACCCGTACCTCGACCCGGCCCACCCGGAGCTGGCGCGCGCCGGGATCGAGCTGGCACCGCTGGAGGAGGTCGTGGCCGGGGCCGACGTGCTCTCCTGCCATCTGCCCGCCACCCCGGACACCACCGGCCTGGTGAACGCCGCGCTGCTGGGCCGGATGCGGCCCTCGGCCCTGTTCGTCAACGTCGGGCGCGGCGAGGTGGTGGACGAGGACGCGCTCGCCGACGCGCTGGAGTCGGGCGCGCTCGGCGGGGCGGCACTCGACGTGCGGGCGAGCGAGCCGCCGGAAACCGGGCGGTTGGAGAAGCTGGACAACGTGGTGCTCACGCCGCACGTCGCGGGCATCACGGCCCAGAGCCAGGCGCGCATCGCGCGCACGCTCGCCGAGGACATCGACGCGGTGCTCGGCGGTGGGCGCGCCAGCTCCGCGGTGGGCACGGCGAAGGAGGCCCGGTCGTGACGGAGACGGTGGCCTCCGCCGAGGCACTGGCGAGCGGCCTGCTCACGGCGGCGGGCATGGACCCCGGGAACGCGCGCACGTCCGCGCGCTGCATCGTGATGGCCGACGTGTGGGGCATCGGCTCGCACGGCCTGATGCGGCTGCCGTACTACCTGCAGCGCATGGCGGCGGGCGGGTATCCCCCGGACGCCGAGCTGCGGGTGGTGGACGACACCGGGCCGGTCGTGTCGGCCACCGGGGGCGGCGGGCTCGGGCACTGGCAGCTCTGGGAGGCGGCGGGGCTCGCCGTGTCCCGGTGCCGCCGGTACGGCATCGGCGCGGTCGCCGTCGCCGACTCCGGGCATTGCGGCGCACTGGGGCTCTACACGGTTCCCGGGCTCCGCGAGGGCCTGCTGACCCTCGCGTTCTCCAACGGGCCCGCCGTGATGCCGCCGTGGGGCGGAGCCAAGCCGCTGCTGTCTACGTCGCCGCTGGCCGCCGGGATCCCTGCCCGGCCCCGGCCCGCGATCATCGACATGGCCACCAGTGCGGTGGCCCGAGGCAAGATCGCGGCGCACGCACGCCGCGGCACGCAGTTGCCCGAAGGGTGGGCGCTCGCGGCGGACGGCACCCCGACGACCGACCCGCAGGAGGCGCTCTACGGCATGCTCTCGCCGCTGGGCGGGGCGAAGGGCTTCGCGCTGGCGCTCCTGGTGGAGTCGCTGGCTGGCGGGCTGGCCGGCCCCAACCTGTCCGCGGACGTGCCGGACATGTTCACCGAGTCCGACGCCCCGAATCCGCAGCGCATCGGCCACGTCCTGATCACACTCGACCCGGCCCGCTTCGCCGGCGGCGGCGAGGCGGCGGCGAAGCGGCTCGACCGGCTGGCTGCGTCGGTCGAGGACGCGGGCGGCAGGCTGCCCGGCCGCGACCGGGTGCTGCCCGAGAACGTCGACCCGCACACCCCGCTGAAGGTCGACGACGGGACCGTGCGGGAACTGCGGCAGTGGGCGGAGCGGCTCGGCGTGCCGCCGGAGTGACCGGGGGCCGCCGGGCACGCCATATCCTGACCTCCGGCACAACCGGAGGTGAGGGACATGGCACGGCGCCCGGCGGTCACGAGCGTCCAGATCGCTCGTGAGGCGGGTGTTGCCCAGTCGACGGTGTCCCGGGTGCTCAACGGCGGGAGCGTCGCGCCCGGCACGCGGCGCCGGGTGCTGGAGGTGCTGGCGAAGTACGACTTCCAGCCGAGCCAGGCGGCGCGCAGCCTCGTGGGTGCCCGCTCGGGGCTCATCGGCGTGGTGATCCGCGACCTGACCAACCCCTTCTACCCCGTGATGATCAAGGCGATGGAGCGCGTGCTGCACGCGCAGGGCCTGCGCCTCACGCTCGTCACCGACGTGCTGACCGCGGACGAGGGGCTGGCCCTGCTGCGGCGGGAGGGCGTGGACGGCGTCGTGTTCACCTCGGCCGTGGCCGACGACCCGCTGGCGCACCGCATCGCCGGCCACGGCATCCCGCTGGTGCTCTGCCATCGCACGCTGGCGGGGTTCCCCGCCGACCAGGTGGAGGCCGACAACGTCACCGCGGGGCGGCTGGCGGCCGAGCACGTGCTGTCGCTCGGCCACCGCCGCATCGCGATGGTGCGCGGACTGGCCGGGGCGAGCACGGCCGCGCAGCGGGGCCGTGGCTTCCGCGAGCGGGCCGCGGAGGCCGGGGACGCGGTGCTCACCGAGGTCGACGGTTCCTACGACTACGCGGCCACCTACACGGCGGTCCGCGCACTGCTGTCGGAGCACTCGCCACCCACGGCGCTGTTCTGCCAGAACGACGTCATGGCCTACGCGGCGCTCAACGCCGCGGCGGCGTGCGGCGTGGCGGTGCCCCGCGAGCTGAGCGTGCTGGGCTGCGACGACGTGCCGCTGTCGGCGTGGGAGCGCATCGACCTCACCACGGTTCGCCAGCCGCTGGAGCGCATCGCGGAGGTGGGGGTGGAGCTGCTGCTCGGCAGGCTCGCCGAACCGGACGCGCCGTACCGGCACGAGGTGCTTCCCGTCGAGTTCGTCGAGCGCTCGACCACCGCTCCCGCCTGAGGCACCGATCACACTCCTTGACCACGGCCATACCGGTGGCCCATCGTGTGGATACGTATCCATTGGATACGTATCCACAGCAGTGCCGAGCAAAGGAGCCGAGCGTGCCCCGCACGATCAAAGCCGCCACCACCGCGTCCTCCGCACCGTCCGGGAACGACGCCGTCGCCCAGACCGTCCGTGACCTCATCGCGGACATCCGCACGCGCGGCGACGAGGCGGTGCGCGAGCTGTCGGCGCGCTTCGACCGCTGGGAGCCCGAGTCGTTCCGCCTGAGCGAAGAGCAGCTCGACGAGATCGTCGGCACGCTCGACCCGCAGGTGATCGCCGACATCGAGACCGTGCAGGCCAACGTCCGCCGCTTCGCCGAGGCGCAGCTGGCGTCGATGTCCGAGATCGAGGTGGAGACCGCGCCCGGTGTGTTCCTCGGCCACCGGCACGTGCCCATCCAGTCCGTCGGCGCGTACATCCCCGGCGGCCGCTACCCCCTCACGGCCTCGGCGCACATGACGATCGTGACCGCCAAGGCCGCGGGCGTGCCGCGCGTGGTCGCGTGCACGCCGCCGATCCGCGGCGAGATCCCCGCCGCGACCGTCGCCGCGATGCGGCTCGCCGGAGCCGACGAGATCTACCTCCTCGGCGGCGTGCAGGCGATCGCCGCGATGAGCGTCGGCACCGAGACCATCGACAAGGTCGACATGCTGGCCGGTCCCGGCAACGCCTACGTGGCCGAGGCCAAGCGCCAGCTCTTCGGCGAGGTCGGCATCGACCTGTTCGCCGGGCCCACCGAGATCCTGATCGTCGCCGACGAGCGGGCCGACCCGTTCGTCGTCGCCGTGGACCTGCTCTCGCAGGCCGAGCACGGGCCCGACTCCCCCGCCGTGCTCGTCACCACCAGCGAGCAGCTCGCCACCGAGGTGCAGCGGCACATCGAGGAGATCCTGCCCGGAATGTCCACTGCGGACATCGCGGGCCCGGCCTGGCGCGACCACGGCCAGGTCATCCTGGTGGACGACCTCGACGAGGCCTACCGCGTCGCCGACGAGTTCGCCTACGAGCACGTGCAGATCCTCACCGGGAACCCCGGGGAGGCGCTGGACAAGATGCGGGCCTACGGCGCGCTGTTCCTCGGCGAGGGCACGTGTGTGTCCTATGGGGACAAGGTGATCGGCACCAACCACGTGCTGCCGACCCGCGGCGCCGCCCGCTACACCGGCGGCCTGTGGGTGGGCATGTACCTGCGCACGGTCACCTACCAGGAGGTGCGCGACCGGCAGGCGTCGGCCGACCTCGGCGTGCTGTGCGGCCGCGCGGCCAGGGTCGAGCTGTTCGAGGGGCACGCCCGCTCCGGCGACGTCAGGGCGGCCAAGTACGCCGGCGCCGAACTGCCCTGGACCGACCACTACCGGACCGTCTCGGCCTGACGATCCCGCCGTCCCGTCCCCGAGTCCGATCAACGGAGATCCCGCCATGTCCACCGCCGCCACCCTGACCCCGGAGCAGGTCCGCCGTCGTTCGCTGCAGTCCGGCACCATCGGCGCGATCGTCGAGTGGTACGAGTACACGATCTACGGGGTCGCCGCCGCCCTCGTGTTCGGGCACCTGTTCTTCCCGAACCTCTCCCCCGGCATCGGTCAGATCGTCTCGCTCGCGTCGTTCGGCGTGGGCTTCCTCGCCCGGCCACTCGGCGCGTTCGTCGCCGGGCACCTTGGTGACCGGATCGGCCGCAAGTCCACGCTGATCCTCACGTTCTCGATCATGACCGTGGCGACCGCGGCGATCGGACTCATGCCGACCTACGACCAGATCGGGGTCGCCGCGCCACTGCTGTTGTGCGTGCTGCGGCTGGCGCAAGGCTTCGCCGTCGGCGGCGAGTGGGGCGGGGCGGCGATCGTCGCCGTGGAGAACGCTCCCCGGGCACGGCGCGGCTACTTCGGTTCCTGGCCCCAGATCGGGGTTTCCGCCGGGCTGCTGCTGGGGACGGCCGCCGTGTCGTTCTCGTCGTGGATCTCCGGTGACGCGTTCGACCAGTGGGGCTGGCGGGTGCCGTTCCTGCTCAGCATCCTGCTCGCGTCCGTCGGGTTCTTCATCCGGCTGCGGGCCACCGAAAGCCCGGCATTCCTCGCCGAGAAGGAGAAGATGGACGCCGAGCTGGAGCGCCGCAAGGCACCGGCCGCCATCCTGTTCCGCCACCACCGCAGGCCGCTGCTGATCACGATCTTCGGCCGGTTCGCCGAGGCCGGGAACTACTACCTGTTCACCACGTTCGTGCTGTCCTACGTCACCGGCACGCTCGGCGTCCCCGAGTCCCACGGCCTGACGGCGTCGATGATCGGCGCGGCGGTGAACATCGTCATGATCCCGGTGTTCGGCGCGCTGTCCGACCGGATCGGTCGCGTGCGGACGTTCCTGCTCGGCGGCGCGCTCATCGTCGTCACCACGTGGCCGGTGTTCGCGTTGATCGAAACCGGCGAGCTGTGGGGCATCGTGCTCGGCGTGGTGCTGTTCCTGGCACTGGGCCACGCGCTCGTCTACGCTCCCCTGCCCGCGCTGTACTGCGAGATGTTCCCGACTTCGGTGCGGTACTCGGGCATCTCGATCGGCTACCAGATGGCGTCGATCATCCTCGCGAGCTTCACCCCCGCGCTGGCGAGCGCGATGGTGCTGTGGGCGGGAGGTAGCCTCTGGATGGTGATCGCGTTCGCCATCGGGACCACGCTGATCGCGATGGTGGCGATCGCGTTCGCCCCCGACCGTCGCCACCTCGAACTCGACGAGATCGGTGACGCCGCGCCCGAAACCGTTGCGGAGAGCCGATGAGCTTCGACCTGACCGGAAAGAACGCCCTCGTCACCGGGGCCACGCGCGGGCTCGGCAGGGCCATCGCCGACCGTCTCGCGGAGCTCGGCGCCACGGTGTACGGCACGAGCCGCGACGCCGGGGGCGCCGAGGAGATCGGCCGCCGCTACGGCACCGCGCCGCTGCGGCTGGAGCTGAACGACGTGGAGAGCTTCGCGTCGTTCGCCGAGGACGTCACGGCCGCCAGTGGCGGCATCCACCTGCTGGTCAACAACGCGGGCGTGAACATCCCCAAACCCGCCGTCGAGGTCACCCCCTCGGACTGGAACACGGTGCTCGGGGCCAACCTCACGGGTGCGTTCTTCCTCTCGACCGCGTTCGCGAAGCACTGGCTGCGCACCGGAACGCCCGCCGCGATCGTGAACGTCGCCTCGCAGGCGGGCCTGGTCGCGATCGAGGAGCGGGCCGCCTACGGCGCGAGCAAGGCGGGCCTGATCCACGTGACGAAGCTGCTCGCGCTCGAATGGGCGCGGGCGGGCATCCGCGTCAACGCCGTGGCGCCCACGTTCGTGCGCACCGAGCTGACCGAGTCCACGCTCAGCCGCCCGGAGTGGGCGGCCGAGCTGCTCTCGCGCATCCCCGTCGGCCGCTTCGGCGAACCGAGGGAGATCGCGGACGCGGTGGCGTACCTGCTGAGCGACGAGGCCGCGCTCGTCACCGGGCACACCCTCGCCGTCGACGGCGGCTACACCATTCGCTGAGCCCTTTCGCCGGTGGCGAAAGCGCTGTCGCGGCAACCGTTGTGCCGCTTACGGTTCTGGTCCGGAACCGAGGAGGCGGCATGAAGACGATCACTGGCACGGCGGCCGGGGTGCCGTTCACGGCGCTCCCACCGGAGGGGGCGGACGACGGTCGCGCACCGTTGCTCGTGACGTGGCACATGCTGGACGCGCCGCGCACGGACGCGGCGTTCGCGGCCGCGCTGCCGATGTCCGGCGTACCCGCCTGGCGGGTCCACCTCGGCATGCCGATGTGCGGCGCACGGATGGTCGACGGCCGCGTCGACGCCGTGCTCGAGCTGGCCCGCGAGGACGCGTTGCTGTCCTTCCTGGCTCCGTTCACCCGGCAGGCCGCCGAGGAGTTCCCGGCGGCACTGGCCGCGCTGCGTGAACAGCTTCCGGTGGACGACGGACCGGTCGGCGTGCTCGGCGCCTCGCTCGGCGATGCCGTCGCGCTGCGGGTGCTGACCACGCAGCGGATCCCGGTCAGGGCGGCCGCGCTCGTCAACCCCGCGGTGCGGGTGCGCTCCGCCGTCGGGCTCGTCGAGGGCATCGCCGGGCACCCGTACCGGTGGACCGAGGAAGCCCACCGGACCGCCGAGGAACTGGACTTCGTGGCCCGCGCCGGAGATCTCACGGGGCAACCGCCCCTGCTGCTCGTCTCCGGGGAGCAGGACCATCCCGCGCTGCGCGCGGACGCCGCCGACCTGGTCGGCGCCCTGCGCGCCCGGTACGCGCGGCCCGAGGAGGTCGAGCTGGTCTCCGTGCCGGACCTGGCGCACCCGCTGGCCGGGGAGCCGGGCCTGGAACCGGCTCCCCAGCTGCCTGTCGCCAAGGCGGTGGACGAGGTGCTCACGCGGTGGTTCGCCCGGCAGCTGGCGAGCCGGTTGTAGCCGAGCGAGGCACCGGAGAGCCGGGTGCGGGTCGGTAGCACCTCGAGCAGCGCCGGGTAGCTGCCCCCGCCGAACACGCCGAGCGACAGCGCGACGAGGGCCTGCCCGGCGATGGCACCGCCGATCGACCCGGACGAGGCGAGCAGGAAGGCGGGCACCGCCGCCAGCACCAGGAGGCAGGCGCCGATCCTGATCATCGTGCGCCGTCCGATGCGGTCTCCCGCGGTTCCCGCGGCGCAGATCGCGACGATGAACACGACGAGCGCGAGACCGTTGGCGGTGAGCGCGTCGACCCGGCTCAGGCCCGCGGTGAGCTGAAGGAACGTCGGGAAGTAGCCCACCAGGTAGTAGATGGCGGACAGCACGAACGAGTACCAGACCGCGGCACGATGGTCGCGCACCGCGTCGGGCAGCGGAGTCTCGCTCAACTCCCGGTCGCGCGCCGTCGCGCGGATCCGCCGCACGCCGCCGGACCAGGCAAGTCGGCGGAACCGGCCCACATCGCCACGATGATCGCCACACTGCACAGGGCAGGCGATGGATCGACCCGGACGTCTCCGCGACCCGCCACGGGGCGGCGCGCTACGCCCGCAAACGCGACTGGCTGTGAGCGGGAGCCGCCGACCGTGGCGGCTCCCCTCACTCAGCCTGTGCGGAGGCCCTCGAAGATCCGGTCGAGATCCTCGTCGCCGTGTCCCGCCTCGATCTGGTCGGTGACGAGCTTCCGGATCACCGTGATCGGTGCCGGATCGGCCCCGCTCTCGCGGCTGGCCCGCGCGATGGTGTCCAGGGCGGTCGCCGTCCAGGTCAGGCTCTGCGGCGGATCCGAGTAGTCACCGGCGTCGAGCACCTCGGCCTGCGCCGCGAACGCCGCCGTCATGGCGCCGAGGAACGGCGTGGCGCGGCGGGCGAACTCGGCGGAGCTCACCCCCGCCGACCGGACCATCGCGGCACCGTGCAGGAAACCGGTGAACATCTGGTACATCCCGGAGAGGAGGGCCAGGTCGTACAGCGACGCGATCCCGGGGTCGTCACCGTCGTAGGTGCTGGTCGCCCAGCCGTCGAGGATCGGCTGGTTCCGGTCGAAGACGTCCCGCGACCCGCTGTAGAGGATCGACGCCTCGCGGGCGCCGATCATCGGCGGCGTGGCCATGATCGCGCCGTCGAGGTAGTCGATGCCGTGCCGCTTGGCCCAGCCGGCCAGCTCCCTGGCCTCGCTCGGGGTCGTGGTGGTGAGGTTGATCAGCGTGCGCCCGGCCAGCCCGTCCACCACGGGCTCGAGCGTGTCGTGCACCGAGGCGTGGTCGAAGAGGCACGCGACCACGACCGGGCTCGCGGTGACGGCGTCCCGGACCGTCGCCGCGCCGCTGGCTCCGCGGTGCACGAGCGGCTCGGCACGCCGGGCGGTACGGTTCCAGACCGTCACCGCGTGTCCGGCGTCGAGCAGCGAGCCCGCGAGCACGCCGCCCATCGCGCCGAGCCCGAGGACCGTCACTCTCTCTTGGGGCATGGTGGTTCCTTTCGTCGTACCGCCATCCTCGGCTCAGCCGCGGGGAACGCGGAAGTACGCACTAAAATCTGGGGTACGCACCAATCGGTAAGGGGGGCACCATGAGCGGCGCGCCGAGGTCCGGCCCGTACTTCTGTGGCATCGACGCCGCCCTGGACGTGCTGGGCGGCAAATGGAAGGCGCTGATCCTCTGGGAGCTGGAGGCGCACGGCACGCGGAGGTTCGCTCAGCTGCGCCGAGGGCTGCCGGGAGTGAGCGAGAAGATGCTGACGCAGCATCTTCGGGAGATGGAGCAGGACGGGCTGGTGCGCCGCGAGGTCTTCGCCGAGGTGCCGCCGCGAGTGGAGTACTCGCTGACCGACCACGGCCGGTCCCTCAACGCCGCGCTCGCCCCGCTGGGCGAATGGGGAACGAATCGGATCAGCCGCGACGGCCTCGCCGTGGTGGACCACTCCGCCACGGCGACCCGGTAAGGAACGCCGTGCCCTTCAGCGACGGCGAACCACGGAGTCCGAGGGCGAAGACCGGCGACGAGCCGTTCCTCCACGGGGGCCGGCGACTTGGTCCGGACCTTCGGGAGTTCTGGAGCTGGGCCAGTTCCGACCTGATCGGCAACGCGATGCGCGGCGTGCTCGCCGAGTACGTCGTCGGGCTGGCGCTGGGCTGCCTCCACGGCGGGCCCCGTCAGGAATGGGATGCCGCCGACCTGCGCACGCGGGACGGGATCCGGGTGGAGGTGAAGTCGTCGGCCTACCTGCAGAGCTGGCAGCAGCGGCGCCCGTCGACGCTCGTGTTCGACATCAGGCCCACCACCGGCTGGGACGCGACGACGAACACCTTCGCCACTGAACGCAAGCGGCAGGCCGACGTGTACGTCTTCTCGGTCTTCACCGCCACTGACCGGGCCGTCGCCGACCCGCTCGACCTGGACCAGTGGGACTTCTACGTCATGTCCACGGACCGGCTGAACGACGCGGTCGGAGAACAGAAGTCGATCAGGCTGACGAGCCTGCTCCGGCATGCCCCGCGCGAATGCGACTTCGGCGGACTCGCCGCCGCGGTCCACGCCGAATCCCCCGGCGCACCAGGAACGCCGTAGCCGGTCCACAGTGGACTCGGGAAAGCGGCCGCCTCGCTCAGCGCAGGTCCGGCTTCTCGAGCGCCGGCGTGGCGCGGGGGGCCGGGCCGTCGCACAACCCGGCCGGGAGCACCTCGGTGAGCATCGCCGAGTGCGCCTCGACGGGCGCGGTGAGGTCGCGGTTCATGCCCGCGGTGAGCTGCCTGCTCGTATCCTCGGTGTGCAGGCTCCAGGTGTTGTAGCCGGGCCAGTCGCCGCCGTGGCCCCACCAGCGGGGGCCGCCGCAGGGGCTGGCCGCCGACATGAGCCCCAGCCCGTAGTCGAAGCTCCCGAGCGCGCCGTGGCGGACCTTCTTCATCTCGCTCAGCTGCGCTTCGGGCAGCAGGTCACCGCCGAGCAGCGCAGCGAAGAACCGGTTGAGGTCGTCCGCCGAGCTGACGAGGTTGCCCGACGCCCAGACGCGGGACATGACGTAGGTAGTGACGTCGGTCGGCGGGGCGGCGTCGCCGTGCAGGTACTCGTGGCCGCGCGCGGCGGGCCGCAGCAATGACGGCTGTCCGCTGGGGAACGCGGTGTCGCGCAGGCGGAGTGGGGCGATGATGCGCCGGGTGAGCTCGGTGTCCAGCGGCCGGCCCGTGACCCGCTCGACGAGCAGGCCGAGCACGGTGTAGCCGGTGTTGGAGTAGCCGAACGACGTGCCGGGCGCGAACCGCAGGGGTACGCCGTCGGTCGCCTGCCGGACGAGCTGCTCCGGGGTGAACCGCTGCCAGCGGCGCGTGTCGACGTCCTCGGCCGTGTTCCAGTGGGCGATGTCGCTCGGCAGCCCGCTGGTGTGGCCCAGCAGCTGGCGAACGGTGATCGGTTCCGGGTACGGCAGCAGCCCCGGCAGGTGCACTGCCACCGGGTCGTCCAGTCCCACCTCGCCTTCCGCGACGAGCTGGAGCACCACGGTGGCGACGAACGTCTTGGTGACGCTCGCGGCGCGGAACCGTCCCTCCGGGTCCGGCGCGCGGGTGGAGCCCGGATCGGCGACCCCGGCGACCGACCGTTCGATGTCCCCTTCGGACACCGCCACGGCGTAGGATCCCGGCGCTCCGGCGTGAACAACGGACCGCAGTGCGGTTTCCACCGGCGTCTGCGCTACCGCGGCGACGACCGGTACTGGTGCTGTTGTGACCACTATGGACAGTCCGATCGCGACAGCCGACCGCCACGCCGGTCGCGTCGCCGAGCCCAGGAGAACCATGAGCCCAGTGTCTCGATCATGGCGCGGCACGCCCAGTGCGAGCAGTCACCGATCGACATTGACACCTGTCATCACCCGATGGAGGAGTGACGACAGACGAAGGCGAGTACTTAACGTGACGAACGCCACCGACCAGTTCGGTCGGAATACCTACCAAACTGGTCGGTAGCGTCGGTACCGTCGAGAACATGGCACGAACGTTCCGGGAGGACGTGGACGAGCGGATCCTCGATCGCGCGGCGGCGTTGTTCGCGCAGCGGGGCTTCGCGCACACGTCCCTGCAGTCCCTCGCGGACGCCGTCGGGCTGTCCAAGCCCGGGCTCCTGCACCACTTTCCGAGCAAGGACGCTCTCTACCAGGCCGCGATGAACATGTGGCAGGTGCGGGGCCGGGCGCTGTTCGACCCGGTGACCGAGCTGCCCCTGGGACCGGAGCGCGATCGGCAGGCCGTGGAGCTGCTGGTCGACTTCGCGCTCGAGCGCCCGGGACTGGTGGCGCTGGCGTCGCGGTCGATCACCACGCTCGGCAGCGAAGAGCCCGACCCCGCGGAAGGGGCCGGGGAGTTCGCCTTCGGCGTCTTCGGCATCAACCCCGAAACGGACGACCCCGAACGGGTCACCAGGGTGCTCGGCATGCTCGGTGCCCTGGCCGTGCTCATCCTCGCCGCCCACCATCTGGGGGACAAGACCACGTGGCGGCGGCACATCATCGCGACCTGTCTCGACACGCTCGGCCACCGTCGTCCGGGCCTCCCGTCAACCGACCACGTTCAGGTGGAGGCCTGATTCGCATGGCAAGACTGTTGTACCGGCTCGGCATGGGCGCCCACCGGCGCAGGCTGGTCGTCGTCCTCGTCTGGCTCATCGTGCTGGCCGGCTCGGCGCTCGGCGCGGCGACGCTCGCCGGGGAGACGTCCAACCAGTTCTCCATCCCCGGCCAGGAATCGACCACCGCGCTGGAGAAGATCGAGCAGGAGTTCGGCTCCGGCGGCGGCGCCACGGCTCGCGTGGTCGTGCACGCGCCCGAGGGTCAGACGCTGACCGCACCGCCCAACGCGGCGCGGATCGGCGACCTGGTGACCCAGCTCAACTCCCTGCCGGGCGTGGCGTCGGCGACCAACCCGCTCGACCCGAACGCCCCGGCCGTCAACCCAGGACAGGACACCGCCTACAGCACCGTCACCTACGACGTGAGCCCGGGAGAGCTCACCGACGAGCAGCGCGACGCGCTGACCGCGGCGGTGGCCGACGCCAGGACCGGCGGCCTGACGGTGGAGGTCGGCGGTGACATCTCCCAGCAGGCCCCTGAGATCGGGGGCACCTCGGAGATCATCGGCGTCGTCGTCGCGCTGCTGGTGCTGGCGCTGACCTACGGCACGCTCATCACGGCCGGGATGAACCTGCTGACCGCGGCCATCGGTGTCGGCATCGGCGTACTGGGCATCACGATCGTCACCGGCTTCGTGGAGCTGAACTCGACGACCCCGATCCTCGCGACCATGCTGGGGCTCGCGGTCGGCATCGACTACGCCCTGTTCATCATCAACCGCTACCGCCAGGAGCTGCGCCGGGGCTCCGACGTCGGCACCGCCATCGGCACCGCGGTGGGCACCGCGGGCTCGGCCGTCGTCACCGCGGGCATCACGGTGGTCATCGCGCTCGCCGGCCTCGCCGTCGCGGGCATCCCGTTCCTGACGCAGATGGGTATCGCCGCCGCCGCGACCATCGTGGTCGCCGTGCTCATCGCGATCACGCTCGTGCCCGCGGTGCTCAGCTACCTCGGCCACCGCGTCCTGCCCCGCAGGCAGCGCGAGGCCGCGGCCAAGCAGGCGGAGCCCTCCGAGCGCGGCTTCTACCGCGGCTGGGTCGGCGGCGTCACCCGGGGCCGTGTGGTGTCGCTGCTGGTGTCGGTGCTCGCGCTGGGCGCCGTCGCGATCCCGGTGGCCTCGATGCAGACCACGCTCGTGCCGACGCCCGCGGAGGGCACCACTCAGGCCCGCGCGGAGCAGCTGCTCGCCGACGGTTTCGGCGAGGGCTTCAACGGGCCGCTCATCGTACTGTTCGAGGGTGACAACGCCTCGCAGGCCGCCACGCAGGTCTCCGGCGCGATCGCCGCGCTGGACGACGTCGCGCTCGTCGCTCCCGCGACACCGAACGCCGACAACACCGCGGCCCTGCTCAACGTGATCCCGAAGTCGGGGCCGACGACCCAGGAGACCCAGCAGCTCGTCACCGACCTGCGCGCACAACTGTCCGATGTGGATGGAGTCACGACCTACGTCACCGGCTCCACCGCCGTGAGCGTGGACGTGTCCCGCACCGTCGACGAGGCGCTGCCGGTGTACCTGGTGGTGGTCGTGGGCCTGGCGCTCGTGCTGCTGGTGCTGGTGTTCCGGTCGCTACTCGTGCCGCTGATCGGCGTGCTGGGCTTCCTGCTCACGATCGGCGCCTCGCTCGGCGCCACCGTCGCGGTCTTCCAGTGGGGCTGGCTGGCCGACGCGGTGAACCTCGACTCGACCGGTCCGCTGATCAGCCTGACCCCGATCGTCGTGATCGGCATCCTGTTCGGCCTCGCGATGGACTACCAGGTGTTCCTGGTGTCCCGGATGCACGAGGCCTACCACCACGGCCGGTCGCCGAGGGAGGCCATCGCCACCGGCTTCCGGCAGGCCGCCCCGGTGGTCGTGGCCGCGGCGCTGATCATGTTCTCGGTGTTCGCCGGCTTCGTCCCCGCGGGCGACGCGACGATCAAGTCGATCGCCTTCGCGCTGGCGATGGGGATCCTGGTGGACGCGTTCGTGGTCAGGATGGTGATCGTCCCCGCGGCGCTCGCCCTGCTCGGCGACCGCGCGTGGTGGCTGCCGGGCTGGCTGCGCTGGCTCCCGGTCCTCGACGTGGAGGGCTCCGCCCTCACCGCCGAGAAGGCCGGCGACGAGCGTGACGAGAAGGCCCTCGCCGGTAACCGCTAGGCCACAGCGAAGCGCCGGCACCCGTCGCCCCTACCGGGCGCGGGTGCCGGCGTCGTCGCGTCAAAGGCGCGCAGCGGTGGTCGCCGTCCTGCCGGTTCAGCCGGTGAAGGACTCCGGACCGAAGCGGCCCCACGCGATGAAGGCCGCGAGCGCGAGACAACCCAGGTTCAGCAGCACGAGTTCGGACTCGCCGAGCCGGCGGTGGGTGATCATCGCACCCACCATCAGCGCGACCCAGCAGACGGCGGTCACCGCACCAGAACCGGCGCGATGCCCACCACCGCGGGCAGGATCAGGCCTGCCGCGGCCAGCAGTTCGAGCACACCGAGGGTCTTGAGGACAGTTTTTCCTTGGGCACGAACGTCTTGGTGATACCGCCGGTCAGGGCTACCGCGCCCAGCAGTCCGGCAGCGATCCACAGCCCGCGGCTCGTACGGCGCCTCGCGGCCCGGGTACACGTCCGCCAGGGCGTCACTCGATCGTGAACGGGTGTAACGCCGAGGGCGCGGCTGCGACTTCCTGGCACGAGGTCTGACACCGGGCCTCGGCGGGCCGTTGAGGTGGGATCTCCAGCGGGCGGTCCGGAAGTCGCGGCGCGTACCCGCTCCCTGCACCGCGACGAGCCGGTGCGTCACCGGTCGCACGGTTCCCCCGCGACCGCGGAGGCCGGTGACGCACCCACGAGTCCACACCGGACCCGGTCAACCCAGGTGCGCCGGTTCGCCGACGACGGCGGGTGCGAGCCGCGGAAACGCCGACCACGAGCAGCTTGCCGGGACCCAGCCGCTCGCGGGCGTGCGCCGTGTGCGCGACGGGCAGATTCGCGGGCATCGCGCCGTCCGCGTGGTCGCGGGCGAGATCGAGCATCTTCGGCCCGAGCGCGCCGACGAGCGTGGGAAACGGCGTCGCGGGCTGGAGGGTGAGTGCCGAGGACTCCCGCATCCGCTCCAGGTAGTCCCGCTGGGCCGCGAGCGGCCTGCCGAAAACCTGACCGCTGGCCTCGACCATCGGCCGGTCGCTGACGCCGCCGCCGAGCACGAACCGTCCCGGGTACGCCTCCGCCAGCGTGGCCGCCGCCGGCATGGTCGCGGCGTGCCGGGCCCAGATGTTGGCGACGCCGGAGGCGAACACCAGCGTCTCCGTGGCGGCCAGGCCGATGCCGAGCTGGACCAGGCTCTCCTTGCCGCCGATGCCCTCGTTCGTCCAGACCGAGCGGTATCCGCGCCGCTCGATCCTCCGGGCCACGTCTCGCCAGGTTTCCGCTGGTAGCGGCGGGAACGCGAGCCCGGCACCGACTCGCCCGAGGCGTTCGCGGGCCTGCCGGACCGCTAGATTGGCACTCATCGAGAACTCCTCCCCGCTTAGCTACCGCTTTGGAGCCGCCCGAGATGAGCGCACGACCGCGGCGAGCCGACGCCCGGCGCAACCGGGAGCGAGTGCTGGCGGCGGCACGGGAGGCGTTCGCCAGCGAAGGCTCACCGTGCCGCTCGACGAGATCGCCCGCCGCGCCGGCGTCGGCGCCGGGACCGCGCACCGGCACTTCCCCACCAAGGAGGCGTCTGCGCCGCGATCGTGTCGGACTACCTCCGCGAGCGGACGGAGCGGGCGCGAGCGCTCGCGGCGCGGGACGACCCCGGCGAGGCCCTCGAGCTGTTCTTCCGCGAGCTGCTGGACGCGTTCGGAGAGCTGCTCGAGCGCGCCCAGCGGGCGGGCACCGTGCGCGAGGACATCACCGTCACGCAGATCAAGGCACTGCTTCTGGGCGTGCTCACGGCCGGAGACTGGCTGGGCGCCGACGCCGGGACCCGCCGCCACCTCGCCGACGTCCTGTGCACCGGTTTCCGGCCGCGCCACTGACCATCCACCGATCGGTGGACCGGCGGACCCACCGCGTTGCCGCACCGGTCCTCGCCGCGCGGTCGATTCGCGCGACCGGCGCGGATGGCACGCTGCTGGTATGAAGCACAGCATCGAGGCCGAGCTGCGGGAGGAGTTCGACCGCTGGGAGCGCGGCGAGGCCGCCGTCTTCCAGCTGCTGCCGTACTTCCTCCTCGCGATCAGTACCCTCGTCACGCTGTCGCAGCCGGCGTGGGGCGTGCCGGTGCACGTCCCGACGGTCGTCGCCCTCACGGTCGCGACCACGCTCTGGCTGCTCTGGTTCCACACGCTCCACCCGGACTGGCACGGCAACACCCCGTTGATGGCCCTGTACTACGCGGTGCTGACGGCACTGACCGCCGTACTCGTGTGGATCACGCCGTGGTTCGGCTTCTTCGCGTTCGCCGGCTACCCCCAGGCGTTCGTCTACCTGAAGGGGCACTGGCGTTACGCCGGCGTCGCCGCGACGGCCCTGATCTCGGCGGTGGCGTACATGGGCGGCATGGACACGGTCACGCTCGACGCGACGCTGGAGTGGCTCGCGATCAGCCTGATCAGCGTCCTGATCGCCGGCACGTTGTTCCACTTCGCCGAACTGACCGACCAGCGCAACCACCGGCAGAAGCGCGCGCTCGCCGAACTGCACGAGGCCAACGTCAGGCTGGAGGCGGCGCTGGAGGAGAACGCCGGCCTGCACGCGCAGCTGCTGGCCCAGGCCCGCGAGGCCGGGGTGCTCGACGAGCGGCAGCGGATGGCCCGCGAGATCCACGACACGCTCGCCCAGGGGCTCGCCGGGATCCTGGCCCAGCTCCAGGCCGCCGAGCAGGGCCTTGGCGAGGCGCCAGGACCCCGCAGGCACGTCACCAACGCGATGGACCTGGCCCGCGAGAGCCTCACCGAGGCAAGGCGGACGGTGCACGCGGTGGAACCCGCGGTGCTGGCCGAGGCGAGGCTCCCGGACGCGATCGGCGACGTGGCGAGGCGCTGGGCGGAGGTCAACCACGTCGACGCGGCGCTCACCACCACGGGCGACGCGCGACCGCTGCACGCCGACGTCGAGGTGGCGTTGCTGCGGACCGCGCAGGAGGCGCTCACCAACGTGGCCAAGCACGCGGGGGCGAACCGCGTGGGGCTGACGCTGTCGTACATGGCGGACGTGGTGACCCTCGACGTCCGGGACGACGGGGTGGGCTTCGACCCGGACGTCAGGCGCGCCAACGGTTCCGCGGACGGGGGTTTCGGGCTCGCCGGCATGCGCCAACGGGTGCGGCGCCTCGCGGGCAGGCTGGTGATCGAGTCGGAACCCGGTGGGGGCACGGCCATCTCGGCGACCGTGCCCGCGATTCCCCCGGGCGACGTGGACTGACCCCACCGTCTCGGATCCGAGACTCAATCCGGGATCGGGTGCTGGAGCCGTTCCGCGCCCTGCGGCCTACTGGGTCACATGGCTTCCAACCCTGGTCCACGGCCGGTGCGCGCGGCTCGCGGCAGCGCCCTCTCCTGCAAGGGCTGGCCGCAGGAGGCGGCGCTGCGGATGCTGATGAACAACCTCGATCCCGAGGTCGCCGAGCATCCCGACGACCTCGTCGTCTACGGCGGCACCGGGCGCGCCGCCCGGAACTGGGCCGCGTTCGACGCGATCGTGCGCACCCTGCGCACGCTCGAGGCCGACGAGACGCTGCTGATCCAGAGCGGCAAGCCCGTCGGCGTGCTGCGCACCCACGAGTGGGCGCCTCGCGTGCTGCTGGCGAACTCCAACCTCGTCGGCGACTGGGCCACGTGGGAGGAGTTCCGCAGGCTCGACGCGGCCGGATTGATGATGTACGGCCAGATGACGGCGGGCTCCTGGATCTACATCGGAACGCAGGGCATCCTGCAGGGCACGTTCGAGACGTTCGGCGCCGTGGCCCGCAAACGGTTCGGCGGCACGCTGGCCGGCACGATCACGCTCACCGCGGGACTGGGCGGCATGGGCGGCGCGCAGCCGCTGGCGATCACGATGAACGAGGGCGTCGCGATCTGCGTCGACTGCGACCCGAGCCGGATCGAGCGGCGCCTCGCCCACCGCTACCTGGACACGCGCGCGGGCGACGTCGACGAGGCGCTGCGGCTGGCCGTCGAGGCCCGTGACGCGCGGTGCCCGCTGTCGATCGGTGTGCTCGGCAACGCCGCCGACGTCTTCCCCGAGCTGCTCGCCCGTGACGCGCCGATCGACGTGGTGACCGACCAGACCTCCGCGCACGACCCGCTCACGTATCTGCCGCGGGGCATGGCGTTCGAGGAGCTGCGCCGCGCGTCGGAGAAGGATCCCGCCCAGTTCACGGAGGAGGCGCGGGCGTCGATGGCCGCGCACGTCGAGGCGATGGTGGGCTTCCTCGACCGCGGCGCCGAGGTCTTCGACTATGGCAACTCGATCCGCGACGAGGCCCGCAAGGGCGGCTGCGCGCGGGCGTTCGACTTCCCCGGCTTCGTGCCCGCCTACATCCGGCCGCAGTTCGAGGAGGGCCTCGGCCCGTTCCGCTGGGTGGCGCTCTCCGGCGATCCCGCCGACATCGCCGTCACCGACCGTGCGGTGCTGGAGCTGTTCCCTGACAACGCGCACCTGCGGCGCTGGCTCACGATGGCCGGGGAGAAGGTCGCCTTCCAGGGCCTGCCCGCCCGCATCTGCTGGCTCGGCTACGGCGAACGGCACCTCGCCGGGCTGCGGTTCAACGAGCTGGTCGCCTCCGGCGAGCTGTCGGCGCCGATCGTGATCGGCCGCGACCACCTCGACTCCGGCTCGGTCGCCTCGCCCTACCGGGAGACCGAGGCGATGCTCGACGGCTCCGACGCGGTCGCCGACTGGCCGCTGCTCAACGCGCTCGTGAACACGGCGTCGGGGGCGTCGTGGGTGTCGATCCACCACGGCGGCGGTGTCGGCATGGGCCGTTCGATCCACGCGGGCCAGGTGTGCGTCGCCGACGGGACTCCCGAGGCCGCCCGCAAGCTGGAACGCGTGCTGACCAACGACCCCGGCATGGGGGTGCTGCGGCACGCCGACGCCGGGTACGAGCACGCCACCGCCGTCGCCGCCGAGCGCGGCGTGCGCGTTCCCATGCGGGAGGACGGGTGAGTCCCTTCGCCGCGCTGTGGCCCACGCTGCTCGACGTCGGCAGGCATCCGAGGACCGGGGGCTACCGCCGCTACGCGTGGACCGACGTGGACCTGACCCTGCGCGAATGGTTCACCGACTGCGCGCGGCGGCGCGGGATGGACACCGAGGAGGACCGCAACGGCAACCTGTGGGCGTGGTGGCTGCCGCCGGGCTGGACGGGCGACCCGCGCGGCGCGTTCGTCACCGGGTCGCACCTGGACTCGGTGCCGGACGGCGGCGCGTTCGACGGCCCGCTCGGCGTCGTGTCGGGCTTCGCGGCCGTGGACCTCGCGCGAGAACGCGGCGTCGTGCCGTCGGTGCCCGTCGGCGTCGTGGCGTTCTCCGACGAGGAAGGCGCCCGCTTCGGTGTCGCGTGCGCGGGCTCCCGGCTCTCGGCCGGGACACTGGCGCCCGAACGGGCGCTCGCGCTGCGCGACCACGACGGCCACACCCTCGCCGAGGCGCTGACCCGTGCCGGCAGGGACCCCGCCGCGCTCGGTCCCGACCCGGCACTGCGCGAGCGCGTCGGCGTGTTCGTGGAGCTGCACGTGGAGCAGGGCCGCGCACTCGGGCCGGTGGGACAGCCACTCGCGATCGGCTCGGCGATCTGGCCGCACGGACGCTGGCGGTTCTCCTTCACCGGTGAGGCCAACCACGCGGGCACCACCCGCATGGCCGACCGGAGGGACCCGATGCTCACCTACGCGTTGGCGGTCTTCGCCGCTCGCCAGAGCGCCGAGCGGCATCGCGCGGTCGCGACGTTCGGCCGGGTGCGGGTGGAACCCAACGGCACCAACGCGATCGCCTCCGACGTGTACGCCTGGCTCGACGCGCGGGCTCCGAGCGAGGAGGTGCTGGCCTCGCTCCTCGAGGACATCACGACCGAGGCCAAGGCACACGCCGGATCCGACGGCACCTTTGTGGACATCGCGGCCGAATCTCGCAGCCCCGTCGTCGAGTTCCCCGCGGAGCCCCGACAGCGCCTGCGCCGGGTGCTCGGCGACGTGCCGGAGCTGCCGACCGCCGCCGGGCACGACGCGGGCGTGCTCTCGGCGCTCGTGCCCACGGCGATGCTGTTCGTGCGCAACCCCACCGGGGTGTCGCACTCCCCCGCCGAGCACGCCGAGGAGGCCGACTGCGAGCACGGCGCGCGGGCCCTCGCCGACGTGCTCGCCGACTGGGTCACGGCATGAGCGGCGGCGACTTCTGGTGTGAACACGCCTGGCTCGGCGGGGACCGCGTCGAGTCGGGGGTGCACTGCTCCGTGACGAACGGGCGGATCGGCAGCGTCCACATCGGAGTGCCGCCACCGCCGTCCGCGCGGCGGCTGCACGGGCTCGTTCTGCCGGGACTGGCGAACGCGCACTCGCACGCCTTCCACCGCGCGCTGCGGTCCCGCACGCAGCGCGGGAGCGGTTCGTTCTGGACGTGGCGGGAGCTGATGTACCGGGCCGCCGAACGGCTCGACCCCGGGCTGTACCACCGGCTCGCGCGGGCCGTCTACGCCGAGATGGCACTGGCCGGGGTCACGGTCGTCGGCGAGTTCCACTACCTGCACCACGATCGCGGTGGGCGGCCGTACGCGGAGCCGAACGCGATGGGGCTGGCCCTCGTGGAGGCCGCCGCCGAGGCCGGGGTGCGGCTGACGCTGCTCGACACGTGCTACCTCAGCGCGTCGGTCGACGGGACACCGCTGGCCGAGGGGACGCAGCAGCGGTTCGGCGACGGCGACGGGCAGCGGTGGGCCGAACGCGCGGAGGACTTGCACCGCCAGGCCAAGGGCCGCGCCGGGGTGCGGATCGGGGCCGCGGTGCATTCGGTGCGTGCGGTGCCGTTCGAGCACCTGGGCACGGTCGCCGAATGGGCCGGGGCGCGGCACGCGCCGTTGCACGTCCACTGTTCCGAGCAGGTCACCGAGGTGGAGCAATGCCTCGCCGTGCACGACCGGACCCCGACCGCGCTGCTGCGCGACGCCGGGGTGCTGGGGCCCGGGACCACCGCGGTGCACGTCACGCACCTCACCGGCGCCGACGTGCGCGACCTGACCGGCACGGCGACGGGGGTGTGCTTCTGCCCCACCACGGAACGCGATCTCGGTGACGGCATCGGCCCTGCGCCCGCGTTGCTGGCCGGGAACGGGCCGTTCTCGCTCGGCTCCGACAGTCACGCGGTGATCGACCTGTTCGAGGAGGCCAGGGCCGTGGAGCTGAACGAGCGCCTCGCCGGTCACCGGCGCGGCAGCATCACCGCCGCCCGGCTGCTTCGTTCGGCCACAGTGGACGGTCATCGTTGTCTGGGCTGGACCGACGCGGGACAGCTGCGGGCCGGGCAGCGCGCCGACTTCGTCGCCGTGGACCTCGGCTCGGTGCGGACGGCGGGCGGCGGGGCCACGGCCGAGAACGCGGTCTTCGCCGCGTCGGCGTGCGACGTCACCGACGTGGTCGTGGACGGGCGGGTCGTGGTGGAAGGACGCAGGCACGTGACGTTCGGGGACACCGCCGCCGAGCTGGACGCCGTGATCCGGGAGGTGCTGCGATGACGACCGTGCTCCACACCGGCATCGGGGAGCTGGTGACGAACGACCCCGCGCAGGGCGACGGCAGCAGGCTTGGTGTCCTCACCGACGCGGCGCTCGTGGTCGAGGACGGCAGCGTCGTGTGGGTCGGCGAGCGGCGTGCCGCTCCCGCCGCCGACGAGCGCCGGGACCTGGGAGGCTCCGCCGTGGTGCCCGGATTCGTCGACAGCCACGCGCACCTCGTGTTCGCCGGTGACCGCGCGGAGGAGTTCGCCGCGCGGATGAGCGGGCAACCCTACGCCGCGGGCGGGATCGCGACCACGGTGGCGGCCACGCGGCAGGCCGGCGACGCGACGCTCGCGCACGGGCTCGCGCGGCTCGCCCGGGAGATGCGGCGCGGCGGCATCACCACGTTCGAGTGCAAGAGCGGCTACGGGCTCTCGGTGGAGCACGAGGCGCGCTCGCTCGCCGTGGCCGCGAAGCTGACGCCGGAGACGACGTTCCTCGGCGCGCACGTGGTGCCGCCCGAGTACCGGGGCCGCCGCGAGGAGTACGTCGAGCTGGTCGCGGGCCCGATGCTGGCAGCGTGCGCGCCGCTCGCGCGGTGGGTGGACGTGTTCTGCGACCGGGGCGCGTTCGATGTCGACGAGGCGAGGACCGTGCTGGCGGCAGGGATGGCGGCCGGGCTGGTGCCCCGCCTGCACGCGGGACAGCTCGGGCCGGGGCCCGGTATCCGGCTCGCGGTGGAGCTGGGTGCGGCGTCGGTGGACCACTGCACGTACACCACCGACGCCGACGTCGAGGCGCTCGCGGCGGGGACCACGGTCGCGACGCTGCTGCCGGGCGTCGAGTTCTCCACCCGCTCACCGTGGCCGGACGCGCGGCGCCTGCTCGACGCGGGGGTCACCGTCGCGCTGGCGACGGACTGCAACCCCGGTACCTCCTACACCTCCAGCATGGCCTTCTGTATCGCGCTCGCCGTGCGGGACATGGGATTCACGCCCGCGGAGGCGCTGTGGTCGGCGACGGCGGGCGGGGCGGCCGCGCTGCGGCGCACCGACGTCGGGCGCCTCACGCCGGGGCACAGGGCCGACTTCGCGGTACTCGACGCGCCCTCGTACCTGCACCTCGCCTACCGCCCCGGCGTGCCACTGGTCCGCGAGGTCGTGACGGGTACTCAGCACGCCTCGTAGGCGTAGCCGTCCTCGCCCGGGCCGGCGAGGTCGCGGTCGCGCAGGATCGTCGACACCGGGGTGTCCCGCCGGTCGCACGAGGCGGCGAACGGGCCCGCGAGGTCGTCGGTGTACTCGATGTCGAGCACGGCGTCGCCGTAGACATCGGTGTAGCTCGCGCATTCGGCCCAGCGCACGCATTCCTCGGCAACGGCGAAGTCGAACCCGGCCTCGGTCCGGCCACGCTCGCCGAGCTCGGCCGCGTTCTTCTGGCCGATGAGCACGCCGTGCCCGTGCGCGCGCCGCGCCAGTTCGGCGGCGAGCGCGAGGTTGTCCTCGACGTCGAGTGCGCCGTGCGAGCGTGTGTAGGAGTCGAGGTTGTCGATCTCGACAGCGGCGAAGCCCGCCCGCGCACAGCCCGCGATGACGTCGCCGACGATCGCGGCGATGCGTTCACGCTTGGCCTCCGTCGAGGTGTCGAGGAGGAGCTCGTCCGGCCAGCCGGGATCGGTCACCGGCTGGCCGTCCTTTCCGGACAATACGAGATCGCGCCGCTCGGCGAGCCAGCGCTCCCGCTCCTGCGGCTGGGTCTGGAAACCGTTGACGTAGCAGACGTTGTAGACACCGGGCGCCGGCGGGGCGGTGCTGTCGCGCACGACGAGCGTCACGCCACCCGGGGGCGGGTAGGCCGCGCCGACCTGGTAGTCGAACCGGGCCCCGGCCGGAAAGGGCTCGCGGCCCGGTGCCCCGGCCGGGGACGCGCACGCCGCCACGATGCCCACCAGCACCACGGCGGCGACAGCGCGGCTCACGCACGTTCTCACGCCGCCACGCTAGCGCCCCCTCCGATCGGCCCCCAAGGCCACCTTTGTTGCGTTCAACGCAACAAAGGTGGCCTTGGGGGCAGCTGAGTCTCCCTTGAAGGGGTCAGGAGAGGAGCGGTTTGCCCAGTGGTGGGACCGGGCGCTTCGCGCCAAGGGCCGTGAGCGCGACGTTGACGAACGCGCAGAAGCCGAGGAACGCGAAACCGAGCACGAAGTAGCCGGCGACGTTGAGCACGGTGGTGTTGCCGGTGTGCGCCGACGCCGCGGCGAGCCCGAGCGCCGCCACCACGAGGGCCACGATCGCCGGGTAGACCGCGGGCAGCCGCAACGTGGGCACGAGCAGGAACAGGAACAACGCGCCCCAGGCGATGAAGAACACCTCCTGGGTGCCCGCGACCTGGTCCGCGGGGATGCCGTACCAGTCGTGCTGCAACCCCAGCAGCAGGGCGCCGAGGCTGAGCCAGAACCCGGCGAAGGTCCCGCAGATCCCCGCCACCATCGTCTGCCCGAGCGCCGCCGCCCAGACGGTGACCACCACCAGGAAGAGCCCCGTCGCCGCCAGTACGACGGGCACCGCCGCGCCGAGCGCGGTCACGGGCAGCACCGCGCCGATGAGCACGATGCCCAGTACGAGCGAGCCGACCGCGAAGATCGGCAGGCCGACGATGAGCGGGTCACCGCCCGCGCCGACGACCACACCGGTGGGCTTCGGCTCCTCGGCCATCGCGGGCGGCAGGCCGGGACGTCCGAGCGCCTCGGGCGACTCGGGCACCGTGATGTTCTCGTGCCCCATGTGTGTCATTGCGATCAACCTCTGTTCCCGAAAGCAGGGGGGACTCAGCCCACGGAGGGCCCCATCCCCAGCGACTGCGGGGTGCTGGCGTCGGGGGACGGCTGGTGCAGGCCCTCGTCCAGCGGACCGAACTCGGTCATCAGTGCCGGACTGCCGCCCCACGGCGTCTGTTCCTCGGCGATCAGGGAGTCCGTCGTCAGCAACAGCCCCGCCACCGAGGCGCCGTTCTGCAGCGCCGACCGGCACACCCGCAGCGGGTCGATGATGCCCAGCTCGATCATGTTGCCGTAGCGGTCGAGCAGCGCGTCGAACCCGTCGTCGTCGCCGAGCCCGCGTGTCCGCTCCACCACCTCGTGCGCGGGGTAGCCCGCGTTGCCCGCGATGAGGAACGCCGGTTCGGCGAGTGCCCTCCTGACGATGTCGGCGCCGGTGGCGTAGTCACCGTCCAGCCCCGTGTCGGCGAGCACCTTCTCCGCGTGCAGCAGGGCGGCCCCGCCGCCCGCCACGATGCCCTCGGCCATCGCGGCCCGCGTCGCGGACAGCGCGTCCTCGACCCGGTGCTGCAGTTCCTTCAGCTCGGCGGGTGTGGCCGCGCCGACCCGGATCACCGCCACCTTGCCGGTGAGCGCGCCGATCCGCTCGGTCAGCACGTCCTCGTCGATGCCGAACTGCGCCCTGGCCAGCTCCGCCCGCAGCTGGCCGACCCGGAACTCCACCCTGTCGGCCCCTCCGGCGCCGCCGACGATCGTGGTGGTGTTCTCGGTGACCCGCACCTGCTTCGCCCTGCCCAGGTGCTCCAGCGTCATCGTCTCCATCGTGAACCCGGACTGACGCGAGAGCACCGACCCGCCGACCACGGCGGCGAGGTCCTCCAGCTTGTGCAGCCTGCGGTCACCGAACCCGGGCGCCCGCACGGCCACCGACTGGAAGGTTCCGTTGACGTGGTTGTGCACCAGCATGCTGAGCGCGGGCCCCTCGACGTTCTCCGCGATCAGCACGAGCGGGCGGGGCGCCCGCATGATCTTGTCCAGCACGGGCATCAGCTGCTGGACCTTGGTGACCTTCTCGGCGCACAGCAGGATGTACGGGTCGTCGAGCACCGCCTCGAGCCTGCCGGGATCGGTGACGAGGTACGGCGAGAGGTAGCCGTTGTCGAACTCGAAGCCCTCGACGAAGTCCACGGTCATCCCGATCGCCGGCGTCTCCTCCACCGTGACGACACCGCCGTCGCCGACGGTGTGCAGTGCCCTCGCGATGACGGCGCCCACGGCGTCGTCGTCGTTGGCCGAGATCGCGGCCACCCTGGCGTAGTCGTACTCGGTGGACACCGGGTGCGCCGACTTCTCCAGGTGCTCCACGAGCCTGCCCACCGCGTGGTCGATCCCGCGTTTGACCAGCACCGGGTTGCCGCCCTCGGCGATCGCGCGGAGGCCCTCCCGCACGATGGCCTGCGCGATGACCGTGGCCGTGGTGGTGCCGTCGCCCACCACGTCGTTGGTCTTGATCGCCGCTTCCTTGACCAGCTGGGCGCCCATGTTCTCGAACTGGTTCTTGAGGTGGATCTCCCTGGCGATCGTGACGCCATCGTTGGTGACCACGGGCGAGCCGGTGATCTTCTCGATGATCACGTTGCGGCCCTTGGGTCCCAGCGTCGACTTCACCGCGTCCGCCAGCTTGTCCACACCGGACAGTAGCAGCTCACGCGCTTCCGGACCGTAGCGCAGTTCCTTGGCCATCGTGGGTCTCCTCGCAGAGCTCGTCAGGGGGTGAGGATCGCGCGGCCCCGGACGCGGCCAGCGTCGAGATCGGCCAGCGCGTCCAGTGCGTCGTCGAGCGGGTACTTCCTGGTGTGCAGGGTGACCTTGCCCGCCTGGGCGAGCACCATCAGCTCCACGAGGTCGTTGTAGGTCCCCACGAGGTTGCCCACGACGTTGCGTTCGGTGGAGATGATGTCGATGGTCGGGATGTCGATGTTGCTGCCGTAGCCGATCACGAAGTGCGAACCCGCCCTGCGGGTCATGGCGAACGCGTCCTGCTGCGCGCCCTGCTCGGCGACGAAGTCGAGCACCACCTCGGCGCCGTTGCCGCCGGTGAGGTCGAGCACGGACTCCACCTGCTTGCCGTCGGCGAGCACGGTGTGGTCGGCGCCGAGCGTGGTGGCCAGTTCCAGCGCCTCGGCGTTGCGGTCGACCACCACCACGGTGGCCGCCGTCATCGCCTTCAGCGACTGGATGCCGATGTGCCCGAGCCCGCCCGCGCCGTTGACCACGCACACGGTGCCGGGGAAGAGCAGCGGGACGGCCTTGCGCACCGCGTGGTAGGCGGTGATGCCCGCGTCGGCGAGCGCGGCGACGTCCTCCGGTTTCGTCGCCGGGTCGAGCTTGATGCACGCCCTGGCGGAGGTGCGCAGGTACTCGGCCATGCCGCCGTCGGTGTTGATGCCGGGGAACGTGCTGTCGGTGCAGTGCATGTCGTCACCGGCGCGGCAGGCGTGGCAGAGCCCGCACGTCGGCGTGGGGTGCAGGATCACGGTGTCGCCGACGGCCACATTGGACACCGCAGGGCCCACCTCGTGCACCCAGCCCGCGTTCTCGTGCCCGATCGTGTAGGGCAGGGTCACGCCGGACTTCTCGGCCCACTGTTCCTCGATGATGTGCAGATCGGTGCGGCACACCCCGGCCCCGCCGATCTTCACCACGACGTCGAACGGCCCCGAGGCGGTGGGCTCCGGCACCTCCTCGACGACGGGCTGCCTGTGGTAGGCATGCAACCGGACGGCTTTCATCCCTCGCCCTCCCGTGTGTCGATGTGCGGATAGCGCGCGTGCAACATGCCCCGGCAGACGCCGGAGTTGGCCTCCTGGCTGGTGCGGGTGAGCCGCGCGAGCCCGAGGTGCCGGGCGAGTTGCTCCGGCCGCACCGCCGCGCCCGTGACCGGGTCGACGAGCAGCGGGTCGCCGTCGTCGGCGGGCAGGCTCAGCTCCCGTCTGCGCGCCCGCAGGCGCTCGCGGTCGGCGCCCTCGGGTGCGTCCCCGAGGGTGAGCCCCGGCAGCCGCTCCCGTTCGACACCGTTCGCGAGCAGTGCCCGGCACACCCGGTCGGTGCCGGCGAGCACGGCCTTGCGGACGAAGTCGGCGCGCAGTGCGTCGAGCTCGTCCACCGCCTCGCCCTCGAACGAGGCGACGAACCCCGCTCGCGCGGCGACGCCGCGGTTGATGGCGGCCGCGGCGAAGTGGTCGTCGAGCGCGACGTCGGTCTCGGTGACCCCCGCGACGGCCGACACGGCGTCGTAGGCGTCGGCCACCATGAGGAAGGCGAAGTTGGGCGCGCAGAAGTACGTGGGCAGCCGCAGCCGCACCACGGCTCTGCCCGCCGGGTTCACCTCGGCGCGGGAGACGAACCCCAGATCGGTGAGCGGTTCGTCCAGTTCGGGGTCGCGCACGGTGCCCAGTGCCGACCAGACCGCCGAGGTGACGGCGGCGGTCCGGCCGGCACCGGCCCCCTGGTACTCGACCGTGGTCATGGTCCCGGCACGCCGACCGGTTCCACCACCGGCGCCTCGTCGAGCCGCAGGTCGGCGGGCACCTCGATGTCGTAGAGCCGCGCCGCGTTCAGGCCGAGGATCTTCTTCTTCTGCGTCACGGTGAGCGGCGCGAAGTCCGACAGCTCCTCGTCCTTCGGCATCTGCCAGTCGACGAAGCCCTCGACCTGCCACCGGGGCTCCCAGATGGCGTAGTCGGCTCCGAAGATCAGCTTGTCCTCGCCGAGCCAGAACATCAGCTCGCCCATGACCTTCGCGAAGAACTTCGGCCGGGCGTGCATGAGCCCGCCGACGACGACCGCGAGGCCGGCGTAGACGTTGCGCTCCTGCGTCGCCATGAAGCAGAAGTCCTCGATCCTGGGCAGGCCGACGTGCTCCACGATGAAGTTGAGCCCCTGGAAGTTGGTCGCCACGTAGTCGATGTCGGAGACGTCGAAGGCGTCCTTGTCCAGCGGCCAGATCGTCGGTCCCTTGTGGACGTGGATGTTCTTCACGCCCAGCTCTTCGCACTTTTCGAGGTACTTCGCGGCCTCCGGGTCCTTGAGGCTCCAGCCCCGCGAGTCACCGCGCCACTCGGCGGTGTAGAGCTTGACGCCCTTGCAGCCGTAGCGCTTGACCCGTTCCTCGAACGCCCTCATCCCCGCGTCTCCCTCGCGCGGGTCGAAGTAGGTGTTCACGCGGAACTTGCCGGGATGCTTCTCGGACAACGCCGCGTTGGCCTCGGTGGTGTTGAAGCCGTTGGTGTACCACTGCCGCAGGTTCGTCGGCTGGAAGATCGCGACGTCGACGTGCCCGACCTCGAAGAGGTCGTGCATCATCAGCTCCTCGGAGTACTTCTGGAACCGGTCGAGCGGCCAGTGCGTGTCGGCGGGTCCGAGTCCCTGGTAGGCGTGGAAGCACTCGATCCAGCCCTTCGCGTACTCCTCCTGGCCGGGCACCCAGTTCTCGGGGCTCGCGTCCCAGAAGTGCGTGTGCCCGTCGACGACGAAGTACTTCTCACCATCCTTTGTGTACATGCCTCACTCCTAGCTGAGCGGTTTGAGGTCGAAGTCGAGGTACTCGGCGGCGTCCTCGGGATTGGCGAACATGATCGTGCGGTCGTCGAGGTGCACCATGCGGCCGTAGTGGGTGGACATGCTCTCCTCGAACTCGGCCGAGTTGAACCAGCCCTCCTCCTCGCCCGCGGCCTCGTCGATCTCGCTGTAGACGACGTCCATCCGGCCGGTCGCGTCGACCCGGATCATCGAGGGCAGGTGGGTGATGACGACGTTGTCCTTCTGGCCCATCACCTCGGCCACGATCACGCCGACCTGGTTGTTCATCAACGTGAAGCCGCATTTGTTCGACGCGGTGTTGTCGGACTTGAACGGGCTTTCCGCGGTCTTGAACGTGGTCACTGGCCCAGCTCCTTCGGTGCTTGCAGTCCCAGGTCGGACAGGATGCCGCCGAAGCGGCTCTTGGCACGGTCGAGACCGTCCTCGAACCGCGGCGGCTTGGCGTCGGGCTGCGACCACAGCGGCTGCAGCGTGCGCGCGGCGGTGATGCAGCGCGGTACCCAGTCCGACAGCCATTCCTGGAGGATGCCGCGGTTGTGGTCGGCGAACTCGCGGTCGTTCACGAGCAGGTCGAACATCACGCGCGTGTACCGGAGGTCGCGTTCCGAGTAGTCGAACTCCTCGGCGCCGATGAGCGTCGGCGTCACGAAGTCGCCGTTGGCCGGAGCGGCCTGCTGCACCAGGTTGCTGCGGAACAGCTCGCCGACGAGCGGTTCGAACACGACGTTCGCGGCGAAGACCGCCTCGCACCAGTCGTCGATGCCGGTCAGCCGCTCGGAGACCTCGCGGACGCCCTGCCAGGCCGGGTCCTCGTTCCACGTCGACAGGTGCGCCGTGCCGTCGAAGTCCTCGATCTCCTCGGAGAGGGTGAGGTTGTAGAGCGCGAGGTCCTGCGCCGCCCTGATCCGGTGCATGCTGTTGACCGAGATCGCGTTGTTGTGCATGTTCGTCGGCGCCCTGCGGTTGGCGTTGGCGAACAGGTACAGGCCGAGGCCGTGGTCCACGTGCATCCACGCGCCGACGTGCTGCGCGACGAAGTGCACCCAGTTGCGGTTCCACTGCTCGAACGCCTTCGCCTGCCGCGCGGCCTCGACGTTCTGGTTGAGCTGGCGCACCACGTTCGCGTTGTAGCGGTAGAGGGTCAGTTCCCATTCCTCGTTGGGGTCACGGAACTCGTGCCAGCCGTGGGCCGGCCAGTCGTAGCCCTTGCCGCCCGAGCCGGGCCCGCGCACCGGCTCCGGCCGGTCCTGCCCCCATGCCTTGAGCTTCGTCCACTCCAGCGGATAGCCGCCTCTGCCGTCGGCGAAGGCGTAGAGCCAGCCCTGCGTCAGGTAGTGCCTCGGGTCGGGCTGTACCTCGACGGTGACGTCCTCGTAGTGGCTCTGCTTCCGCTTCTGCGGTGTGAAGTAGTTGAACCGGCGCAGCCCCGAGTCGGGGAACACCTTCGCGCCCGCCTCCGCGTCGGTGAAGACGGGCTTCGGCACGCTGCGTGGTTGCGTGGTTGTCATGGGGTCGTCCCTTCCCCGGTTGTCGTGAACTTGTCGTAGAAGACGCGCCGCTCCGCCACGCCCAGCTCTGGCAGCAGCTCCAGTGCCGCCTCGACCATGGGCGGGGGCCCGCACACGTAGGCGTCGGCGCCCCTGAGGTTCTGCTCCAGCCGCCGCACGACGTCGGTGATCAGCCCGGTCTCCCCGGTCCACCCGTCGTCGGCGGCGGCCTCGGAGAGCGCGGGCACGTAACGGAATCCGGGCAGCTTCTCCTCCAGCGCGCGCAGCTCCTCCTCGAAGCAGAGGTCCCGCTTCGCCCTGGCGCCGTAGTAGAAGGTGGCCTTGCGGTCGATGCCGCGCTCGGCCATCGAGCGCAGCAGCGCCAATATCGGCGCCATCCCGGCACCGCCACCGACGAAGACCAGTGGCGCGTCCGGTGCGTCGCGCAGCGTGAACACCCCGAACGGCCCGCTGATGTCCAGCCGGTCACCGACCGCGACCTCGGTGTCCAGGAAGCCGGAGAACAGGCCGCCGGGGTAGATCTTGATGACGAACTCCAGTAGCCCACCGTCCCGGCAGGAGGTGTTGGCCATGGAGAACGAGCGGGTCTCGTCGGTGCCGGGGATGCCGAAGTCCACGTACTGGCCGGGAAAGAACTTCAGCGTCTCCGGCTCGACCAGGCGCACGACGAGGTGCCGCAGGTCGTGCGTGACCCGCTCGTTCGCCACCACCTCGACCACCGCCTGCTGGATCGGCAGTCCGGAGTGGATCATCTCCTCGTCGTAGTTCAGCAGCTCGATCGTCAGGTCCTCGTACGCGTGTGCCCTGCACAGCAGCGTGAAACCCTCCTCCTTCTCGAAGTCGGGCAACGCGAACGTGGAGTAGCGATCGTGCTCGACGTCGTCGCCGTCGAGGATGAAGGACTTGCATGAGGCGCACTGACCCTCCTTGCAGCCGTGCATGAGCATGACGCCCTGCTCGGCCGCCGCGCGGAGGATCGTCTGCTCCTCGTCGGCCTCGATCTCGATGCCCACCGGCTCGAAGCGCACCAGATGCTTGTCTCCCATGGCTGCCTCACCACGACCCGGCGCGCCGTCAGCCCTGCGCCGGCTGTGCGGGTGCTGGACGCCCCGCGGGACCCTGGCGGTTGTAGTCGGCCTGGAAGGCGGCCCTCTCGTCGTCGGACATCTGGTTGAGCAGCACGTTCGGGCTCTGCACCTCGGGCATGCGGCGCAGGTGGTCGAGCGTCCACATCTTCTTCGGGTCGAGGTCGAGGTGCGGCTGGGCGACCATCGTCTTGCCGTCGTCGCGGACGAAGCCCATGTCCGACACCACGTCGGCCCAGTTCCAGCCGTGGTAGAGCGTTTCCCACTCGCGGGCGCCGACGAGCTGGCCCATGTTCGGCGTCTGGCGGCCCTGGTAGACCGGCCGGAACGCCTCGGCGTCGGTCCAGCGGCACGGCTCGGAGCAGTAGGTCCGCCACTGCCCGTCGACCTTGTCCATGACCATGTCCTCGCGGATGAGGCACGGCACCATGCACGTCCAGCACCGGTGCGGGTACACGTAGTCGACGTCCTCGGCGACGATCGGGTGGTGCCCGTTCGGCACGGACAGGCGGTTGTAGTTCTCCCACCACTTCCCGTACTTGTCGTACCAGCCCGGGTACTTGTGCTCGAACCACTCGAAGTCCTCGTCGGTCATCGGGTCGATCCGCCAGTAGTTGGCCAGCCAGCCCGTGGCGAAGAACTGCGCCACCTCGTGCACGTAACCCTTGTTCCAGATCCGGTTCCACGCCTCCTCGATCAGGTCGTGCGGGATCACGAGGCCGTACTTCTCCAGCGGAACGAGGTAGCTGCGGTAGTAGTCGTCGTAGATCCACCGGCGCCACATCTCCGCGTAGCTCTCGCGGTCCTTGCGGCGGTCCTTGGTGCCGTACTCGATGAACGTGCCGATCGCGGCGTCGACGACGGCGTGGTTGTTCCACCACGCGTACCGCAGGTCGCGTTCGAGGAGCTGGTGGTTGCCTTCGTCGGACAGCGCCATCAGCAGGGTCGCGTAGCCGTTGCTGATGTGCCGCGACTCGTCGGACTGCACGGAGTGGAACACCGTGGGCAGCAGGTAGTCCCCGTTGGCGGCGGCCTCCGCGGGCATGGCGACGAACAACGTGTTGGTGAACGCCGTCTCGGCCACGATCGTCAGGTAGATGCTCGCGGCGGTGATGGCGTCACCGGTGATGAAGCCCTCCGCGAACTGGCGGCCGATCGTGCCGCAGTAGTCGTTCTGGAAGTTGCGCAGGCTCGAGTTGAAGCCGGCCGGGTCGATGTAATTCTGCATGTACAGGCGCTTGAGGTTCTGCTGGATCGTCGAGTGCCTGACCTCGTCGATCATCTGGATGGCCTGGCCGTTGTGCAGCTCCGGGTTCGGCACCGTCCGGAACAGCAGCGGCATGGCGCGGGCCGCGGAGATCTCCGGCAGCGGAATGATGCTGAGGAACAATTTCTGCCATTCCAGCCACCGCTCCTGGACCTGACGGAACATGTTCCCGCGAATCGCGCCGTCCTCCGCGCCGTACACGCGGTGGTCTTTTTCCTCCTGCATGGGGAAGTAGGACCGAAGAACCTGCTTGAGTGGGTCCTTCTTCTTGGCCTTCCGGAACGTGTAGTCCGTTCCGTACTGCGATACCGGCTCGTGATACGCCGGCTCCCAGGAAAGCTCCTGGATCTTCTGGTGGGCTTTCGCCACGCTCTGGCGGCTCATTGATCACTCCTTGCGTGGGCACACGTCCTACGCCGACGATTACAAGCCGGAACGAGCCCGTCGCGGGTCTCAATATGAGACAGCACGGAAATCCTTTTTCAGTGCTGTTCGTCCGGCTGATCCAGCATCGTCGAACGCAGGTCGGCCAACTGCCGCTGAATGTCGTCGTTGATTCGGTTGTTGCCTTCGGCCGCGGGACGGATGCCCAGGGCGCGCAACAGTTCGGCGGCCGGCTCTCCCGGGTGGCCACTCTCCCCGAGCGTCGGGTGCAGGCCCTCGGCGACGAGGTGGTGGAACACGACGTTCACCACGGTCCACGGGTTGTAGGTCTCGCTCGACGGTGCGGGATCCGTCATGGCACAACACCTCCGCGCGGGTGCCTGACCTCCTATGGAAACCCCGTTCGACCGCGGTGGCGTGTCTCAATTTGAGACACCGGTTCAGGGGCCGCTCACCTACGCTGGAACGCGCGGCACAACGGTGTGGCGGAGGAGGTCACCGTGGTGAACATCGCGCCCCCAGCCCGTGTCCCGGTCCTGCCCGACGACGAGGGGCTGGCCCGCACGAGGGTCAAATTCCTCACCTCCGAGACCGTCGAGGCCGACCAGGTGCGGGAGGCGATCCTCGCGTCGTGGTGGCGCTCGAAGGAGTTCCGGGTGCCCGCCGACCACATCGACCTGCCCTATGTGGCCGACCAGGACCTCGACACGCCGCTGATCCGGGGGGCCGCGCCGGTGCTGGAACGGCTCGGCGACCAGCTGGAGGGGCAGCCGATCAGCCTGATCCTCACCGACCAGACCGGGGTGGTGCTCTCGCAGCGCACGGGTGACACGGACCTGCACCGGCACCTGGAGAGCGTGGAGCTGGCCCCCGGATTCAGCTACGGCGAACGGTTCGTCGGCACTAACGGCATCGGCACGGCGCTGGAGGACGGCAGGCCCACCCACGTCTTCGGCCACGAGCACTACGCGGAGAACCTCGAGAACCTGGCGTGCGCGGGCGTGCCCATCCAGCATCCGATCTCGGGCAAGACGATCGGCGCGGTGGACCTCACGTGCTGGCGCAAGGACGCGGGCGGGCTGCTGGTGGCGCTCGCGCGGACGACGGCGGAGCAGATCCGGCAGGCGCTGCTGACCCACAGCAACCTGCGGGAGCTGGTGCTGTTCCAGGCGTACCTGCAGGCGTGCAGGCGGACCACGGGCGTCGTGCTCGCGTTCAACGACGACGTGGTGATGATGAACGACGGTGCGCGGCAGCTGCTCGATCCGGCCGACCAGTCGGTGCTGCTGGGGCGTGCGGCGCAGGAGCTCGCGCAGGCGCGCAGGGCGACGGCGACGGTGTCGCTGACCAGCGGCGGCAAGGTGAAGCTGTACTGCAGGCGCGTGCCGGGGCACCGCGAGGGCAACACCGCCGGCGGGGTGCTGTCGGTGAAGCTGCTCGACGCCGACGACGAGCGCGCAGGAGTAAGCCTGCCGATGCTGCCGATGTTCCTGCCCGGCGTGGTCGGCTCGGCCCCGCCGTGGTTGCGCTGCGCCCACGACGTCGACGCCGGGTACGGGCGCGGCGACTGGCTCGCGCTCGCGGGCGAGCCGGGCACCGGCAGGGCGACGCTCGCGCGTGGCGTGCACCTGCGGCGCAACCCCGCGGGCAGGCTGCACACGCTCGACGCCGGGCACGCCGGGCCGGGGTGGGAGGAGGACCTGCGCCGGGAGCTGCTCGACGACCCGGTGGACACGCTCGTCGTCCGGCACGCCGACCGGCTCGCCGAGGGCGACCTGGACACGCTGGTGACCGTGCTGGACGAGGTCCGTTCGCGCTACGGCGTGAACGCTCCGTGGGTGACGATCACGCTGGATCCCGAGTCGGAGTCGAAGCCGGAGCTGGCGGGGTTGCTGCGGCTGTTCCCGCGGACCGTCACCGTGCCGCCGCTGCGCCGCCACGTCGAGGACCTGAGCGAGCTTGTGCCGCTGTTGCTGAGCAGGCTCTCCCACGGCGGGCACCTGACGTGCTCGCCCGCGGCGATGCACCTGCTGATGCGCGCGGACTGGCCGGGCAACACCGCGCAGCTGTACCGCGTGCTCAAGCAGGTGGCGAAGCGCCGCCGCACGGGGTCGATCCAGCCGAGCGACCTGCCGGCCGAGTACCACACGATCACGCGCAGGCCGCTGAACCGGTTCGAGACGGTGGAGCGGGACGCGATCGTGCGCGGGCTCGAGGACGCCGACGGCAACAAGGCGAGGGCCGCGAAGCTGCTCGGCATCTCGCGCGCCACGATCTACCGCAAGATCCACGAGTACGGGATCGTGGTCCCCGACCGCTGAACCACTACTTCCGTAGTGTTTTTACTACATCCGTAGTACCCTCGGTGTCATGCGTGTGCTGCTGGTGTCCGCGCCTCTGCTCGGGCACGCCTTCCCCCTGGTGCCGCTGGCGCGTGCGCTGCGCGCTGCCGGGCATGACGTGCTGGTGGCCACCGGCGGTCCGGCGCTGGCGGTGCGCGACGCCGGCGTGGACGTCGCCGAGGTGGGCTCGTCCGTCCGGTTCGGGCGCTCGGCGCTGCGGATCGCCCTCACGCGTCCGCGGCTGGCGAGAGCCGAGGCCGCGGGTGAGGGCGGACTGGAGTTCGTCTCGCGCCTCTTCGCCGCCGTGGGCGAGCGCATGCTGGGCGAGGTGCTGTCGGTGGCGCGCGGCTGGAAACCGGACCTGGTGGTGCACGAACCGCTCGCCGCCGCCGCTGCGCTCGCGGCCGCCCGGCAGGGGGTTCCCTCGATCGTGCACGACACGTCCCTCTACGACGGTGCCGAGCTGACGGCGGCGACGGTGTCGCGAATGGGCCACTCGCCGCCCCCGCCCTCCGCCGTCCTGCGCACCGCCCCACCCAGCCTGGCCGCCTTCGGGGAGCAAGGGAGCTTTACTCCCGTTTGCGTGGAGCCGGAGCACACTCCCGCCGACCGGCCCCAGGGCCGGCGTTGCCGCGCCGAAGGTGGCGTTGGCCTCACATCGATCGCGGAGCTGCCGCTGCGCCCGGTTCCCTTCAGCGGCGAGGGCCCGGTGCCGGAGGAGCTCCGGCGCCGTCCGGACCTGCCGAGGGTCCTCGTCAGCCGCAGCACGGTCGCCGGTCCGGGAGGGGCGAGGACGATGGCGGCCGTCGCCAGGGCGGCCGCACACGTCGACGCCGAGTTCGTCCTGGTCCGCCCGCCGGAGCGGCTGGCCCGCACACCGCTGCCACCCAACGTGCGCGTCACCGGCTGGATCCCGATCCCCGAGGTCCTGCCGACGTGCTCCGCGATCGTCCACCACGGCGGCGCCGGCACCCTGCTCGCGGCACTCGCGGCGGGCGTGCCGCAGCTCATCGAGCCCGGCGCGGGCGACCGGGCACGGCACGCACGGCTCGTCGCCGCGCGGGGAGCCGGCCTCGCCGCCGCGGCGAAGGACGTCACCCCGGCGCTGCTCACCACGCTCGTCACAGATCCCACGCTCGCGAACGCCGCCGCCGAGGTACAACGCGAGATCGCGGCGATGCCCTCACCGGACGCCGTGGCGAACCAGCTCACCACCACGCAGTGAAGGCCACCTTCACTGCGTTGACCGCAGGCAAGGTGGCCTTCACTGCGCCCACCTGTCTCCCACCACCACCCACACGGAGACGCTGCGCGCCCCTGCGTTCGATCAACGCAGGCAAGGTGGCCTTCACTGCGGTTGTCCGGGTCGAGCTCAGTCGCTGAGCCAGCGGCTGATGCAGGCCAGCAGCTCGTCGGGGTCGACGGGCTTGGTCACGTAGTCGCTCGCCCCCGACGCGAGGCTCTTCTCCCGGTCACCCGCCATCGCCTTGGCGGTGACCATGATGATCGGCAGGCTCACGAAGTTCGACATCTTGCGGATCGCCGCCGTCGTGGCGTAGCCGTCCATCTCCGGCATCATCACGTCCATCAGGATGAGATCGACGTCCGGGCTCTGCCGCAGCGCCTCGATGCCCTTGCGCCCGTTCGGCGCGTGACTCACGGAGATCCCGTACAGCTTCAGCATCTCCGCGATCGCGAGCACGTTACGGGCGTCGTCGTCGATGAGCAGCACCTTGCGCCCGTGCAGGCCCGACAGTCCGCCACCGTCGGCGGCGGGCTCCGGCTCCGGCTCCGCGACGGACGCCGGTGCGGCGGTCTCCGCGGTCTCCGCGGCCTCCGCGGTCGCCGCCTGCGAAAGCAGCATGGTGAACCGCTCTCTCAGCTCGTCCATCGACGACAGCAGCTCCACGGGCTGGTTGCGCGCCCTGGCCTCGAGCAGCCGCGTCTGCGCCGGACTGAGCTTGCGCGTCGGATGCGCCAGCACCGGCACGGTCGCCCGGTCGCCGCCCTCGCCGAGCCGCTGCAGGAACGTGAGCGCGGCCGCGCCGGGAAGGCTCGCGTCGAGCACCACGAACTGGTACGACCGGTTCGACAGCGCCTCGACGGCCTCGTCGGGCGTCACCACCGAGTCGATGCGCAGCGCGTCGCCGTAGCCGGGCAGGTCGGCGGCGAACCCACGCACGAGCAGCGTGAGCAGCCGGTCCTCGTCGGCCTCCAGCACGAGCACCCCGGAGCCCCCCTCGATCTCCAGCCGCGTCCTCGGCTCCGCCCCCAGCTCGAACCTCGGCGTGACGGGCAGGTGCAGCGTGAACGTACTGCCCTTGCCCAGCTGGCTTTCCGCCCTCAGCTCACCGCCGAGCAGGTTCGCGACCTGACGGCTGATCGACAACCCGAGCCCGGTCCCGCCGTAGCGCCTGCTGGTGGTCCCGTCGGCCTGCTGAAACGCGCTGAAGATCGTGCTCAGGTTCTCCTGCGCGATGCCGATCCCGGTGTCGATCACCGAGAACGCGACGTGCGGCTCCTGCCCGTTCGACTCGGCGTTCTCCAGCCGCACCCGCAGCTCGACGCGGCCGCGCTCGGTGAACTTGACCGCGTTGGACAGCAGGTTGCGCAGCACCTGCCGCAGGCGCTGCTCGTCGGTGTAGAGCTGCTCCGGCACGCCGGGGTCGACGATGACGTCGAACTCCAGGCCCCTGTCCGCGGTGAGCGGGCGGAAGGTCGTCTGCACGTAGGCCAGCAGCTGCGGCAGCGGCACCAGCTCGGGATGGATGTCCATCTTCCCGGCCTCGACCTTCGAGAGGTCGAGGATGTCGTTGATGAGCTGCAGCAGGTCGGTGCCCGCGGACTCGATCACCTTGGCGAACTCGACCTGCTTCGGCGTCAGGTTCTGCGTCGAGTTCTGCGCCAGCACCCCGGCGAGGATTAGCAGGCTCGTCAGCGGTGTGCGCAGCTCGTGCGACATGTTGGCGAGGAACTCGGACTTGTACTTCGACGCGAGTGCGAGCTGCTGCGCGCGTTCCTCGATCTCCTGCCGCGCCTGCTCGATCTCGAAGTTCTTCACCTCGATGTCGCGGTTCTGCTGGGCCAGCAGCTCGGCCTTCTCCTCCAGTTCGGCGTTGGACTGCCGCAGCTTCACCTGCTGTGCCTGCAGTTCCTCCGAGCGGGCCTGCAGCTCACCCGCCAGCCGCTGCGACTCCTCCAGCAGCGCGTCGGTGCGGCCGTTGGCGATGATCGTGTTGACGTTGACGCCGATGGACTCCATCAGCTGTTCGAGGAAATCGCGCTGTACCGGGGTGAAGCGGTTGAAGGACGCGAGCTCGATGACGCCGAGCACCTGGTCCTCGAACAGGATCGGCAGCACGATGAGGTTCACCGGAGGGGCTTCGCCGAGGCTGGAGGAGATGCGCACGTAGCCGGGCGGGGTCTGGTCGACCACGAGCGGTCTTCGGGTGTGCGCCACCTGGCCGATGAGCGACTGGCCGAGATCGAACTCCAGCGGAGCCGAACCGTCGGCGACGCGACCGTAGCTCGCGATGAGCCGCAGCTTCGAGCCGTACTCGCCGGGATCCATCAGGAAGAACGTGCCGTACTGCGCGCCGACGAGCGGCGTCAGCTCGTTCATGATCAGCTGGGTGACGGCCCGCATGTCGCGGTGTCCCTGCAGGAGCCCGGAGATCCGTGCGAGGTTGGTGTTGAGCCAGTCCTGATCCTGGTTGGCCCGCGTGGTCTCGCGCAGCGACTGCACCATCGCGTTGATGTTGTCCTTGAGCTCGGACACCTCGCCCTTGGCCTCGACGGAAATCGACCGCGTGAGATCTCCGGTCGCGACGGCGCTGGTGACCTCGGCAATGGCCCGCACCTGGCGGGTCAGGTTCTCGGCGAGCTCGTTGACGTTCTCGGTCAGCCGCTTCCAGGTGCCCGAGACGCCCTCCACCTCGGCCTGGCCACCCAGCTGGCCTTCCTTGCCGACCTCGCGGGCCACGCGCGTGACCTCGGCGGCGAACGACGACAGCGTGTCGACCATCGTGTTGATGGTCGTCTTCAGCTCCAGGATCTCGCCGCGGGCGTCCACGTCGATCTTCTGCGAGAGGTCCCCACGCGCCACCGCGGTGGTCACCTGGGCGATCGAGCGGACCTGGCCGGTGAGGTTGTTCGCCATCGAGTTGACGTTGTCGGTGAGGTCCTTCCACGTGCCGGCGACGTTCGCCACGCGGGCCTGGCCGCCGAGAATGCCCTCGGTGCCGACCTCGCGGGCGACGCGCGTGACCTCGTCGGCGAACGCGGAGAGCGTGTCGACCATCGTGTTGATGGTCTGCGCCAGCGCCGCGACCTCGCCCTTGGCCTCGACGGTGATCTTCTGGGAGAGGTCACCCCGCGCCACGGCGGTGGCGACCTGGGCGATGGAGCGCACCTGGTCGGTCAGGTTGTCGGCCATCACGTTCACCGACTCCGTCAGGCCCTTCCACGTACCCGACACACCCTTCACATCCGCCTGACCACCCAGCCGGCCCTCCGTACCGACCTCCCGCGCCACCCGCGTCACCTCATCCGCGAACGACGACAACTGATCCACCATTGTGTTGATCGTGTTCTTCAACTCCAGAATCTCGCCCCGCGCATCCACGGTGATCTTCTGCGAAAGGTCACCCCGCGCCACGGACGTGGTGACCTCGGCGATGGAGCGCACCTGGTCGGTCAGGTTGTCGGCCATCACGTTCACCGACTCCGTCAGGCCCTTCCACGTACCCGACACACCCTTCACATCCGCCTGACCACCCAGCCGGCCCTCCGTACCGACCTCCCGCGCCACCCGCGTCACCTCATCCGCGAACGACGACAACTGATCCACCATTGTGTTGATCGTGTTCTTCAACTCCAGAATCTCGCCCCGCGCATCCACGGTGATCTTCTGCGAAAGGTCACCCCGCGCCACGGACGTGGTGACCTCGGCGATGGAACGCACCTGGTCGGTCAGGTTGTCGGCCATCACGTTCACCGACTCCGTCAGGCCCTTCCACGTACCCGACACACCCTTCACATCCGCCTGACCACCCAGCCGGCCCTCCGTACCGACCTCCCGCGCCACCCGCGTCACCTCATCCGCGAACGACGACAACTGATCCACCATCGTGTTGATCGTGTTCTTCAGCTCGAGGATCTCGCCCCGGGCGTCGACCGTGATCTTCTGCGAAAGGTCGCCCCGTGCCACCGCGGTGGCGACCTGGGCGATGGAGCGCACCTGCGCCGTCAGGTTCCCCGCCATGAAGTTCACCGACGTCGTCAGATCCCGCCACGTCCCCGCGACGCCCGGCACCTGGGCCTGTCCACCGAGCGCGCCCTCGGTGCCGACCTCGCGCGCCACCCGCGTCACCTCGTCGGCGAACGACGATAACTGATCCACCATCGTGTTGATCGTGTTCTTCAGCTCGAGGATCTCGCCCCGGGCGTCGACCGTGATCTTCTGCGAAAGGTCGCCTCGCGCCACCGCGGTGGTGACCTCGGCGATGGAGCGCACCTGCGCCGTCAGGTTCCCCGCCATGAAGTTCACCGACGTCGTCAGATCCCGCCACGTCCCGGCCACGCCGTGCACCTCGGCCTGCCCACCGAGCCTGCCCTCGCTGCCGACCTCGCGCGCCACCCGCGTCACCTCGTCGGCGAACGACGACAACTGGTCCACCATCGTGTTGATCGTGTTCTTCAACTCCAGCAGCTCACCTTTGACCTGCACGGTGATCTTCTGCGAAAGGTCTCCGTTGGCGACGGCGGTCGCGACGCCGGCGATGTCGCGCACCTGCGCGGTGAGGTTGCTGGCCATCGCGTTGACGGACTCGGTCAGGTCCTTCCACGTACCGGACACTCCCGGGATCGCCGCCTGACCCCCGAGCTTGCCGTCCGTACCGACCTCGCGCGCCACGCGCGTGACCTCCGAGGTGAACAGCGAAAGCTGGTCGACCATGCCGTTGAACACGGTCGAGATCTCGTCGAGCAATACGTCGCCGACCTGCGGGAGCCTGGTGCTGAAGTCTCCGTCGCGCACGGCCTTGAGCCCGTCCAACAGCTGCTGGAGCCGCTCGTTGTCGTGTGCCACCTTGTCCCTGGCCGGCTGGGCCTGTCCGGGCGATCGCTGAGCCATCTGCGCCTCTTCCTTCACGCCAGTGCGGCTATCGGCCTCCCGGCCACCCCGGTGAGTCGACGTCGAAGACCTGCTGCCCGGCGGCCACCCGACGAATCGTGTCGAGCAGGTCCTCCAGCAGCCCGGCCTTCAGCAACAGCCCGGCACCCCCTGCCTCGGCCACGCGGTCGGCGACCTCCCGGTCGGCGACGCCGGTGAAAACCAGCACCCGGCTCTCCGGTGACCGGTCGCGCAGGCTGCCGATCGCGTCGATCCCGTCGCCGTCCGGCAGCCTGCGGTCCAGCAGCACCACGTCGGGTCGTTCACGCTCGATCGCGGCGACCGCCTGCTTGATGGACGCCACGTGGCCGATGAGCTCGATATCGTCGACCGCTTCGAAGGCCGACCCGAGCGCCATCGCGACCATGGAGTGGTCCTCGACCAGGAGCAGCCGCACCTGTGCGGGTTCCGGAGAGGGCGATTCGGCAGGTGAGGATGACACGCGCATCACCTCCCGGCTGCACTCGTGCGCGACCCATCGCTTTCTCGGGGAGACGCGTAGGAGACGAAGTCTAAGCGGGCCGGGACGCGGTGGCGAGCCTTCGCGCCCAGGGGGAGCCCGTCAGACGAGGGCTTTCGCCATACACCGGCTGAGCGGGGAACCGACGTACTCGCCGTAGTGCTCGATGTCGCTGAAGCCAGAGCTCAAGTACAGACCGATCGCGGGGGCCTGCCGCGTGCCGGTCTCGAGCACGAGCCGCCGGGCTCCGAGTGCGACGGCACGTTTCTCCAGCTCCGTCAGCAGTCCACGACTGACTCCTCGCCCCCGCGCCGAGGGCCGCACGTACATCCGCTTGATCTCCGCTAGTTCCGGCTCCAGCAGCCGGACGGCACCGCAGCCGAGCGGCATGCCCGTCCGATCGTCGGTCGCCACGATGAACGCGCCCCTACCTGGGCCGACCTCATCGGGATCGAGCCGGAAGTGGTTCGCGCCCTCCTCGGGATACGCCGCCGCGAGCTCGGCGTTCAGCTCGTGAATGAGACTCCGGGTCACCGGACCGGTCAGCGAGGTGGACATCAGCCGAAAGCCGGACAACGAGCCTCCCGGGATGCGTACGTGTACGACGCCAGATTAGCTGGCAGAGGCCTGTCCACCACTGTGATCTACGAGTCGCTCGCAGGCAAGAAATATAAAGTTGAACTAAAATACTGGTGTACCCACCAGCAAGAAACGGAGCAGTTCAATGGCTGTCTACGACGTGGCGGACCGGTCCGCGATCGTGACCGGCGGCGGGTCCGGTATCGGCAGGGCGGTGGCGCAGGAACTCGCGGCCAGCGGCGCCGCGGTGCTCGTGTTCGACCTCAACGAGGCCCTCGCCAAGGGGGTGGCGGACGAGATCGTCGCCAAGGGCGGCAAGGCCGCGCCCTTCGTCGGCGACGTCAGTGACCTCGACACCGTGCGGCGCAGCATCATCGCCGCCCAGGAGCTGGCTCCGCTGCGCATCGCCGTCAACAACGCGGGTGTCAGCGGAGAGGCGAAGCCGACCGCGGAGGTCTCGCCCGACGACTGGCGCCGAGTGCTCTCGGTGAACCTCGACGCCGTGTTCTATGCGCTGCGCGAGCAGGTGCCCGCGATCGCGGCCAACGGCGGCGGCGCCATCGTGAACATGGCCTCGGTACTGGGCAGCGTCGGCTACCCCACCTCGTCGGCCTACGTGACCACCAAGCACGCGCTGCTGGGACTCACCAAGAACGCCGCGCTGGAGTACGCCGACCAGGGTGTGCGCGTCACGGCCGTCGGCCCCGGTTTCATCACCACGCCGCTGCTGGAGGCCAATCTCGATCAGGAGACCAAGGCGGCGCTCGCCGCGAAGCACGCGATCGGCAGGCTCGGCACACCCGAGGAGGTCGCCGGACTGGTCGCCTTCCTGTCCAGCGACGCGGCTACCTTCATCACCGGCAGCTATCACCTCGTAGACGGGGGCTACGCGGCCCAGTGAACTACGCGCGCGACGCCGGCACGAGCCCACGGGCTCGTACGGCGCCGCGCCGGCGTCAACGGAGGGCGTGAGCCGCAGAGCCTCAGGGCTTCTTGCCCAGTGCGGCGAACGCGCTGCTCGCTGCCGGGTTGTCGCGGTACTCCTCCGTCGCCGGGGAGGGCCGCTCATCCGGCCTCCACTGCGGAATCCACACCACGCCCGGGTCGACCAGCTCGAAGCCGTCGAAGAAGCGGGTCACCTCTTCCCTGCTGCGCACGAAGAGTTGCGAACTGGATCGCTCGTACTGCTTGCGCACCTCTTCGCGCTTGACCTCGCCCTCCTCCGGCACGCCGTCCACCGTCATGTGCGACGCCAGCAGGTACGAGCCGGACGGCAGCAGGTCGCGGTACCGCGCCACGATGCCGTGCGGATCGTCGTCGGGCCCGAAGAAGTACAGGACCCCCGACATGATCAGCCCGATCGGCTGCGTCGGGTTGAGCACGCCCGTGTCCATCGCGCGCTCCCAGATGTCCTCCACCTTGCGCAGATCACCGTGTAGCACCGCGTGCCGCGTCAGGTCACCCTCCCGCTCCAGCAGGACGCGAGAGTGCGCGACCGCCACGGGCTCGTTGTCGACGTAGACGCACCGGCTGCGCGCGTTCACCGAGTCGGCGATCTCGTGCACGTTGCCCGCGGTCGGAACCCCGGAGCCGAGGTCGAGGAACTGGGTCACGCCCTGCTTGGCGATGAACTGCACGCCCCGGCCGAGGAATTCCCTGCCCACCCTCGCCAACGTCCGCACCATCGGGAACGTCTCGACGGCCTTCGCCCCGAACTCGCGGTCGATGGCCCAGTTGGTGGTGCCCCCGAGGTACCAGTCGTAGATCCGCGCGGGATTCGGGCGGTCGAGATCCACGCCTTCTGGCGCGAAATCGGGCTCGTTCTGCGACATGCGCTCTCCTCGTTGCGTCCGGCGCCCCCTCGGTGATCACCCTATCGAGGTATGATCAGCCAACGCATCCGGTGTGCTGTGGTAACGCATCCCTGAGGGTGTGGTGACGGTCAGGACTCCGGTCTCGATGTCGAGGTCGTAGCGCCAGCCGGTTTTGTCTTTGAGCCGGTGGTGCCGGCGGCAGTAGTTGATGAGCTGGTCGGTGTCGGTGTGACCGTGGTGGTCCCACGGGGTGTGGTGGTCGTTGTCGCCGAGCTGGGCGGGCCGATGGCATCCGGGAAAACGGCATTCGCGGTCGCGCACCCGCACGAACCGGTCGGTGGCAGCGGGAGGCCGGTAACGCTGCCGCCCCACGTCGATGGGCTGGCCATTGAGCGGGTCGGTGACGATGCGCCGCCAGGTGGAGCCGGGGTCGTGGGCGATCTGCCGCGCGAGCCATCCGGGGATGGGCCCGTACCCGGCGAGCTCGGCGGGCTGATCGTCGGCTCCGGCGAGGGTCTTGGCGTCGACGTAGACGAAGATCTCCGCTTTCGCACCGCCACCACCGGGCGAGTCGAGGAGGAGATCGGCGAGGACGTCGGCCCGCAGCTGGTCGAGCGTGCGGGGTTCGTCGCGGCCGCGGAGCTGGCGGGCGAGGCGGTCCACCCGGGCGTAGGCGGCCGATGCGGCCTCGGCGGGCAGGTCCGCGACAAGCGTGGACATGCTGTCGTAGCCGGGCAGCAGCTCGACCTTTCGCTCGCGGCGCCGGGCCTGTGCCCGGGCCGCCGCGCCGTCGGGATCGACCCTGTGCACCAGCCGTGCGACGGCTCGGCGCAGCTGCCCGGGGTTCTTTCCTTCCAAGCGTTCAGCCATCAGCGCGTCGACCTGCCGGGCGTGCTCGTCGCTCAGCGACGCGGTCGGCTCGGCGATGGCAGTGGCCTTGGCCGAGTCGATGTCTCCACGCCTCATCGCGGCGAAGGTCGCCGGTAGCCGATGGGCGAGCATGATCGCGAGCGCGACCATCCTCTGTGCTTTGTGGACGGTGACGGACAGGACCAGCGCCAGCTCCTCGGCAACGTCGTCCCGTTGCTCGGCGAGCGCGGCTATGGCCTGGTACTGCAATGCTTCGGTTCTCGCGCGTTGTCGTTCGAGCGCGATTATTTCGGTGATTTCCCCCATGTGCCACACCATACCGTCCGGAGTAGTCCTCTACGCAAACCCACATGAGTGAATCGGTCGCGAATGGACATTTCACGTCGCTCCCGCCCCGGAGCAGTTCCCTAGTCCGGCTCGCACACCAACCCGGGTTCGGCTGAACCATCGGACTCGGCGGCACCGATGAACCCGAAACTCGCCGAATCTCCTGGCCGCACAACGGTGTTCCAGTCGGCACTGCGCACCGTCACTGTCGAACCGTCGCGGGAGAGCGCACCGTTCCACACCTGTTCCACCCGGTGCCCGGCGGGAAGCTCCCAGGTCACGGCCCAGCCGGTCAGCTGCTCCGCTCCCGCACCGCGCACGGTCACCTCGGCCTGATAGCCGCCGGGCCAGGAGTTGGTGACGACATACCGTGCGGAACAACCAGGATCAGCGGACGCCGAGGTCGTGACCGCAGGACGATCGCCTTGTGCGGAGGGCTCCCCGGGGCCACTGATCAGTACACCGATGAGGACTCCGGCCGCGAGCAATGCCGTCGCCAGTGCTCCAGCCACGACGGTGCGCCTGCGCACGCGGCGCGCGGGCAACAGCAACGTCGGGCTCCGGGGCGGCGGCATCTCGACGGGCCTGTCCTCCGACACCGCGGCAAGGACCTCCCGCGCCTGCGCCATGGTCGGCCGGTCAGCGGGATTCCTTGCCAGCAACCGATGCAGGACCTCCGTCAACGGCCCCGCCTGCCGGGGCGGAACGAGCTCACCGTCCGCGATCCGCCGGAGCAACGCGATCGGGTTCTCGTCGTCGCCGGACGGTGGCGCACCTTCCGTCGCCGCGTAGAGCGTGGCCCCGAGGGAGAAGACGTCCGAAGCGGGGGAGGCTTCACCGCCTGCGGCCACCTCGGGAGATAGGTAGGCCGGGGTACCCGCGATGAGCCCGGCTCCGGTCACGGTGGCTTCCCCGACCGCGCGGGAGATGCCGAAGTCGGCGATCTTGGCAGTGCTGTCGTCGGTCAGCAGGACGTTGCCCGGCTTCACGTCCCGGTGCACGATGCCTTCCGCGTGCGCCGCGGCCAGCGCGGAGGCCGCCTGCTCACCGATTCGCGCGACCTCGCCTGCCGGGAGCGGGCCCTGCCCGGCGAGCACCGCCGCGAGGCTCTGCGACGGCAGGAACTCCATGATCAGACATGGTTTCCCCGCGTGTTCGACGACGTCGTGAACCATGATCGCGTGAGGATGCCGCAGTCGTGCCGCGACCCGGCCCTCTCGCGTGGCGCGGCGCATGGCCTGCTCGGCCGCCTCCGTGCCGTCACCGGTGTCGAGCAGTAGTTCCTTGACCGCCACCTCGCGGTCGAGGCGTTCGTCGCGCGCGTGCCAGACCACTCCCATGCCGCCGCGGCCGATCCGCGACAGGAGCCGGTACCGTCCCGCGATCAACTCGCCCTCATCGGTCACCGCACCAGTTTAGGCTGGCAACAACTCCGCGATCTCGCTCCACAGCGCCTCGAAGGCCCGCGTGGCCGCGCTCTTCGGCGCGTAGCAGGGTAACGGCGCGCGCCGTACCGCCATCTGTTCGATCACCGCCAGCGCGGGGATCGTCGTCGGGCTGATGCCCGCACGCTGCCGGGGCAGTTCCGCGATGATCTCGCGGTGCAGCGCCTTGCGGCGGTCGGTCATGGAGAAGAACGCGTGCAGCCTGGGCCGGTCGTGGTCGAACGTGTCGACGAACTCCGCGAGCTGGTCGAACGTGCGCAGAGCCAGCACGGTCGGGATGATCGGCACAAGTACGAGATCGGCCGCGTGCAACACGTTCTCCGACACCAGCGAGAGGCTGGGCGGGGTGTCGAGGAACACGACGTCATAGTCGTCCGCCAGCTCGCGCAGCAGTCGCGCCAGCGCGCGGGCGGCCTTGCCCGTTTTGTGCTGCGACCGTGCGAGGTCGAGGTCCATGTTGCGATAGGTGAAGTCGGCGGGCAGCAGGTCGAGACCAGCGAAGTCGGTGCCTTTCAGCGCGGCGCCGACCGGCCGGGCGCCGCCCACGAGCTTCGTGCTACCGCCCTTGACCTTCGGTTTGACGCGGAAGAGGTACGTCGCCGCGCCCTGCGGATCGAGGTCCCAGATGAGCGTGCGCCTGCCCCGTGCCGACGCGAGGTAGGCGAGGTTGACGGCCGCCGTCGTCTTGCCCACCCCGCCTTTCAGGTTGTACGAGGCGATGACCTTCACGGCAGCAGCGCCTCGATGCGCTCGTGGGTTGCGGGACCGAGGAAGCGGTCCAGCGCCTCCGTCAGGTCGTGTCGCGCACGCAGTTGCATTTCGACGAAACGCGCCGACAACTCGCCCATCGCGAGCAGCGTCGCCGCGGGCGGCCGGGTGCTTCCGGCTTGCAGCCGCTCGGCGTAGTCCCGCAGCGAGTGGCTCTGCACCTCGCCGTCCTGGAACGCGCCGAGGATGTCCTGCACCTTCTTGAGGTCCTTGATCACCGCGCGGTGAGCGGCCTGGTCGCACACGGGCTTGACCACTTCGAGGAGGTACCGCAGTTCCTTGCAGCGCTTGCGCAGGTCGTGCACGGCCTCGGCGGGTGACTCCGGCGTGATCGACCGCGCGCGCCGGACGACCTTCTTCACCATGCGCCGAACCCGTTGCCCCGCAAGGGATTCGGCCGACAGTTCCTCTTCGGACCGTTCCCGCTCGATGATCTCGGTGAGCGCCGCCTGCCAGCCTTCGATCAGCCGGGTGAACCGCTGTGAGCGCAAGGCTCGCGCGAGCGTGCGCCGGGCCTTCTCCCGTTCCGACTGGAGGAGTTCACCGAACGGCGCCAGATCGTCCGGTTCTCCGGCGACGAGCATGGCCGCGAGCGCGTCGAATTCCAGCAGGTACACGTCGAGGTCGCGGGTGGGCGTAGTGACGTCGCCGAGCCATTTGAAGCCTGGCGCGTAGCGGGCGACGAGCGGGGGCGGCAGCATGTCGCCGGCGAGCTTGAGCAGTGACCGCGTCCTGCGGACGGCGACGCGCAGGTCGTGCAGGAACTCGGTGTCGATGTCGTCGAGCACCCCGTTCACGTTCACGGCGATCACCCTGGCGAAGCCGTGCAGCGCCGTGGCGACGGCGACGTCGGCGGGCATGCCGCGCGTGATCGCAGGAGCGGCAGCCTCGTCGGGCTTGATGCCCGCAGCGGTCAGCAGGCCGTCGTAGAGGTCACCGTCGGCGTCCGCGAACCCTTCGGCGGTGCGCAACGCCTTGCGCACACGCTTGGCGTCGCGGCCGTAGCCGAGAAGGGGCAGAAGGGAGACGCGCACGAGCGGGGTAGTGGTGACGGGGTCGGTGCCGGTCGCCTCGGCCCAGTCGAGGCGCGCGACGGTTTTGCCCTCGTCGTCGAGCACCGCGACCTCGCGGGTGACGGTGCGGCTGCGCAGCACGGGTCCGACCGCGCGTACCCACATGGCCGGGGCCATGCCGTCGCGGGCCTCGCCGTCGGGCAGTTGTTCGGCGCGGGCCGGCCACTGCGGCGGTTCGGCGAGGCGCGTGGTGCCCGAGACGCCGTCGCCGTCGATCGTCAACGTGCCGGGGCCGGATGCCCGTTCGTGACTGGCCACGAGGCCCTTGCCGCGCAGCCGCCAGTCGACGGTGTCGAGGTAGGTCACCGTACGCACGCGCCGGGGGCCGGCCGACAGTTCGTATCCGCGCGCGGCCACGGGTTCGAGCGCCGCGAGGACGGCCGCGACCTCGCCGCGTGTCGGCTCTCCTTGCCAGTGCAACGACGGCGGGCGCGATTCTTTCGGCACAGCAACGAATCCCAAGGCTCGAGCGGACAGAATTCCGCCGATTATAGTTCACCTGCCCAAAACCCCGGGTTCGTCTGTCGTTCGGCAAGTCGTGCGGCGCCCGCGCCCGAACGCAAGACTCGCGGTCCCGAACGCACGACTCGCGGTCCCGAACGCACGACTCGCGAGCGGGAACGCACGACTCGCGGCGGCGTCAGGCTCGGCGCGGCCGCACGCCCGCGGACTGGGTCGTGCGGCCCCGGGCCTCGCGGGCCTGGGTATCGGCGCTGACGGCGTCCCGGTCACCGGCAGGCAGCGGGTCGCCGGTGGTGGTGTCGACGGCGGTCTGGCGCTCGGACTCGGCGTTGATCTCGGCACCGAGCAGCACGAGGTAGCTGGTGAGGTACAGCCACAGCATCAGCACCACCACACCGGCCAGCGCCCCGTAGGTCTTGTTGTAGTTGCCGAAGAAGCTGATGTAGAGGCTGAAGCCGACGCTCGCGACGATCCACAGGACGGTCGCCAGCCCTGCGCCGGTGCTCGCCCAGCTCCACCGCGGCGCCGCCCGATCGGGCCCGATGCGGTACAGCACCGCCAGCGCCACCGTGAACAGCCCGATCAGCAGCAGCCAGCGCGCCACCTCGCCACCGATGCGGCCGGCGACCCCGAGATCCAGCGCGCTGAACACGGCGGGCACCACGGCCACCAGCGCGAGCGTCAGCAGCGCGAAGATCATCACGCCCAGGGTGAGCACGAGCGCGGTCGCGCGCAGCTTGACGAAGCCGCGTGTCTCCTCCTCGTCGTAGGTCACGTTGACGGCAGTCATCAGGTTGCTCACCCCGCTCGACGCGCTCCACAGGGCGGCGAGCAGCGCGATCACCAGCCCGGTGGTGAGTGCGCCGCCGCCCGCGTTCGCCGCCGCGGTGAGCTGCTCGCCGATCAGCCGGCCCGCCGAGCCCGGCATTGCGTCGGTGATCCGCCGTGTCTGGTCCGCGATCTGCTGCGGATCGGCCACGAGCCCGTAGAGGGTGAGCGCGGCGATCAGCGCGGGGAACAACGCGAGGAACCCGAAGAAGGCGACCCCCGCGGCGAGGATGGAGAGGTTGTCCTCCTTGCCTTCCTTGATTCCCCTGCGCAGCACCTGCCACCAGCCGCGCGCCGGGATCTCACCGGGCCGGTGCGCCCGCTGTCCGTACTCGCCGCCCGTCCTGCTCCGCTTCGCACTCATGCCCTGGGGGTTTCCCCACCCGTCGCCGTCCATTCACGGCTACTCAGCGCGCTTGCGACCTGCCGCACCGTGAGGTCCCCTTGAGGGAAGGGAGTCGCGAGCGGAGGGGGTGCGCATGCCGTTCGAGCCGGGGACCGCGGCCGGTCCAGCGGCACGGTCGGAGCTGGCCGCCGGCGAGGTGCGCTGCCGCGTGCGCTCCATTGGCGCCGACCTGCCGGTCGTGGAGATCCGCGACGCCCACGTCACCGGCGCGCTCGACCTGCGGGCGTGCCGTCTTTCCCGGCTGCTGCGGTTCACCCGCTGCCGGTTCGACGAGCCGCCGGACCTGCGTGACGCGGATCTGCTCGGGCTCGCCTTCGAGGAGTGTTCGCTGCCTGGACTGCGGGCCGGCAACGCGCGCGTGCGCGGCGACATCCGGCTGCTCGGCTGTGAGGTCACCGCGGGCGACGCCGACGACGGGGCCGTGGACCTCACGGACGCGTGGGCGGGCGGCTCGCTGGTGCTCACCGGCAGCCGCCTCCAGCACCCGGACGGCCACGCGCTGCGTGCCGACCGGCTCGCCGTCACCGGTTCGGTTTCGGCGCAGCGGCTGGACGTCGTCGGCGAGGTCGGCCTCGGCGGCCTGCGCACCGGCGGCGACCTCGACGCCTCCGGCGCCCGCATCGGCGGCACGCTGTCGCTGACCGGTGCGCACGTGGGAGGTGACCTGCTCCTGCGCCGCGCCCGGCTCGGCAAGGGCAGCCCGGGCGAGCCCATCGTCGAGGCGTGCAGGCTGCGCGTCGGCGGTGACGTCGACGCGCAGCGGCTCGCCGTGCTCGGTCAGGTGCGCGCCACGGGCGTGTACGTCGCAGGCGAGGTGCGGCTGCCCGGCGCGATCCTCGTCGCCCCCGGGCACGACGTGCTGTCGGCCGCGCGGGGCAGTGTGTCCGGGGACCTTCGGCTCACGTGCGCGCGGATCGCGGGCACGGTGCGGCTGCCGGGGTTCACGGCGGGCGGCGACGTGGACCTGAGCGGTTCGCGGCTCACCGATGCGCCGTACGCGCACTGGTCGCTGGACCTGCGTTCGGCCCGCGTGGGCGGGGACCTGCTCCTCATGGCCCGGGACGACCGGCCGTTCAGCGCCGACAGCGGCGTGACCATCGACGGCGCGGCCGTGAGCAGGCGGACCGATCTCACCGGCGCGATGCTCGACGTCGGCACCGCGCCGTGGGTCGCCTTCGACGCGGGCGGCGGCACGAGCGCCGAGTTCGTCCTGTGGCCCGCCGAGATCCGCACCGGCACCGTCGACCTTCGCCGCGCGCGCTGCAGGCTGCTGAGTGCCGCGCCGACGCTGTGGCACGCCACGGCCGGCATCGGCCTGCTCGACTTCCGGTACGACATGGTCAGCGTGCCGGACACGCTGCGCGGCGACGAGGGCGCCGACCTGCTGCGCCGGGCAATGGCGTTCCACCAGCCGGGTCCTTACGACCAGCTCGCGGCGGCACTGCGCACGAGCGGTGAGGAAACCAGGGCGCGCACGGTGCTGGCCCGCAAGCATCAGTACCGGTACGCCGCGCTGGCGGACGACCTGCTGCTGTTCGGGTTCGTCGTGCGGTTGTGGAGCCGGCTGCAACGCGGGCTCGTCGGCTACGGCTACCGGCCGGGCCGCGCGGTCGCGGCACTGGTGGTGCTGCTCGGGGCGACCGCGGTCGTGCTCGCCGGGGCCGCGCAGGCGCCCGGTCGTCCCGGGCTCGGCGACTGGCCGGGCCTGGTCCTCGGGTGCGCGGCGGTGCTGCTGTCCGCCTCGGTGACCGCGGGTGTCGCCCACCGGCTCGCCGACCGGCGACGCGCGCAGGCCGGCAGGCTGGGTTCGCCCGGACCCGGGCTGCCCCCGCGAACCGGCTCGGGGACACTCGAGGGCGAGCGTGTGATCGAAAGGAGCTGACGAGCGATGACCGACGTCCCCGCAGTGACCCTCAACAACGGTGTCCAGCTGCCGCAGGTCGGCTTCGGGGTCTTCCAGGTGCCCGTCGACGAGACGGCGGCGGCCGTGACGTCCGCGCTGGAGGCCGGCTACCGCAGCATCGACACCGCGGCTGCCTACCGCAACGAGGCGGGCGTCGGAAAGGCCGTGGCCCAGTCGGGTGTCTCCCGTGAGGAGCTGTTCATCACCACGAAGCTGTGGAACAGCGACCAGGGTTACGACGAGACGCTGCGTGCGTTCGACAACAGCTTGCGCGAGCTCGGCATGGAGTACGTGGACCTGTACCTGATCCACTGGCCGGTACCGGAGTTCGACCGCTATGTCGACACGTGGCGCGCGTTCGAGAAGATCTACGCCGAGGGCCGGGCGAAGGCCATCGGCGTGTCGAACTTCCAGCCGCACCACCTCGAGCGGCTCGCGCGCGAGTCCGACGTGGTGCCCGCGGTGAACCAGATCGAGCTGCATCCATACCTCCGGCAGCTCGAGGCGAGCGCGTACGACGCCGAGCACGGCATCGTCACCGAGGCGTGGAGCCCGCTCGCCAAGGGCGGCGAGCTGCTCACCGACCCGGCGGTGACGGCGCTGGCAGAGAAGCACGGCCGCACGAGCGCCCAGATCGTGCTGCGCTGGCACTTCCAGCTCGGCAACGTGATCATCCCGAAGTCGGTCACGCCGTCGCGGATGCGCGAGAACCTCGACCTTTTCGGTTTCTCGCTCGACGACGGTGACCTCGCCGAGCTGGCCAGGCTCGACCGCGGCGAGCGCACGGGCCCCGACCCGGACACCTTCAACGCCCGCTAGCCACGTGCAGTGAAGGCCACCTTCACTGCGTTGGTTGAACGCAGCGGCGCGCAGCGTCTCCGTGTGGGTGGTGGTGGGAGACGGGTGGGCGCAGGCAAGGTGGCCTTCACGGCGGCCGGCCGGGGTGAGGATCAGGCGCGGGCCGGGTCGACGCCGAATTGTTTCGCGATGTCGTCGAGCATGGCGTGGGCGCCCTGGAGGCTCACCGACGTGTACCACGTGTCGTCGTTGACGTCGGCGATCTTGCCCTTCAGCGTGCCCCACAGCGGGTTCGACTGGAACTGCGCCTTCGGGTCGGCCGCCTCCTGGGTCGCGTCGGCGTAGGTGGAGACGTAGACGTTGTCGGCGTCGAGCTGGCCGATGTTCTCCTGGCTGAGGTCGGTTGCGATCTGTCCTTCCGCGTCGGGCTGGCCCTTCGGCCGCGCGAGGCCGACGTCCGACATCACGATGCCGGGGAACGACTCGCTGCCATAGAGCCGCACGGTCGGCTCGCCCTCGATGAACCGCACCAGTGAGTACGTCGGGGTGCGGCCGAGCTTGGCCTTGATGGCGTCGCCGATCTGCTTCGCCCGCTCCTCGTACGCGCCGATCTTCTGCTCGGCGAGCGCCTCCTTGCCGAGCGCCTTGGCCAGCAGGCGGATGTTGTCCTTCCAGGTGGCGCCCGTGGTCTCACTGAAGACCGTGGGGGCCACATTGGACAGTTCGTTGTAGATCTCCTCGTGCCGGATCTTGGCGGAGACGATGAGATCCGGCGCGATGTCGTAGAGCTGCTCGACGTCGGGGCTCGAGAGCTCACCGATCATCTTCGCGTCCTTGCCGTACTGAGCGTCGTCACCGAGATAGTCCGGCAGCGCGTCGTAGGACGGGTACTTGGTGTACGCGACGACCTTGGTCTCCAGTGCGAGCGCGGCGTCGACGTAGCTGGAGTCGAGCGCCGCGACCGTCTGCGGCCGGCTCTCGAGCGTCGCCTCACCCATCGCGTGCTGGACGGTGCGCGGGAAACCGCCCTGCTCGGCGGATTGCCCGCTCTGTTCGGAGGGCTCCTCGTTGCTGGGTGAGCACGCCGTCAGCGCGAGGCAGGCGGCGGCGCCGGCGACGAAGGCGGCGCGCCACGGTCGGGACAGGCGAATCATCGGACACCTTTCACGTTCGGTTAGGCTCTCCTAACGGCCACTGGACCTTAAACGACCGGGGCGCCAGGCAAAAGACTTCGTAATGCGGATGACAAGGAGCCGGCATGGCAACGCCCCTCGCGACACGGCCCGCCACCGTGCGCGACGGCGGTGGTCGTACGCGCGGGCGCCGGATCGCCGGACTGGCCGTGCTCGTGGGGCTGCTCGCCGTGATGTCCGCGCTCAGCATCGTCTTCGGGGCGCACCCCGTGCCGCTCGACGCGGTGTGGCACGCGCTGACCGGTCCAACCGGGACCGAGGACGACATCATCGTCCGGTCCCTGCGCGGCCCGCGCACGGTGATCGGCATCCTCGCCGGGGTCGCGCTCGGCGTTGGCGGAGCGCTCATGCAGGGCCACACGCGCAACCCGATCGCCGACCCCGGCCTGCTGGGCGTCAACCAGGGCGCGGCGTTCGCGATCGTGCTCGCCGTGGTGGTGTTCGGGATCCAGGGAATCCACGGCCTCATCTGGTTCGGTTTCGCGGGCGCGTTGCTCGCCGCGGTGGTGGTGTTCCTGCTGGGCGCGGTCGGCGGGCGCGGCTCGACGCCGGTGACGCTCGCGCTGGCCGGCGCCGCGGTGAGCGCCTTGCTCTACGGCCTCATCTCGGCGATCGTGCTCGGCGACCGGCAGGGCATGGAGACGTACCGGTTCTGGCACGTCGGCTCGATCGCGGGCCGGGACTTCGCCGTGGCAGGCCAGATCGCTCCGTTCCTGGTGGTGGGCGTGTTGCTCGCACTCGCCAACACTCCGGGGCTCAACGCGCTCTCGCTGGGTGACGACGTCGCGACGGCGCTGGGCCGCGACATCCGCCGCACGCGGGTCGTCGGCGTCCTCGCCATCACCCTGCTGGTGGGCGCGGCCGTGTCGGCGTGCGGGCCGATCGCGTTCGTGGGGCTGATCGTGCCGCACGTGGCCAGGGCGATCACCGGCCCCGACTACCGCTGGCTCGTGCCGTTCGCGGGCCTCATCGGGGCGATCCTCGTGCTCGCCGCCGACGTCCTCGGACGGGTCCTCACGGGCGACAGCCTCGAGGTGGGCATCATGCTCGCGATCGTGGGGGCGCCGATGTTCATCGCGCTGGTGCGGAGGAAAGGCCTGACACGACTGTGAAAACCGTTCATGATCTCGCGGCGGTGCCCGGCCGCAAAGTGCTGCGGCTGGGCCCGCTCGCCTGGACGTTCCGGCCGAGGATCGTGCTCGTGCCGGTGGTCGGCGCCGCGCTGCTGGTCCTGGTCGCGGCGCTCAACATCGGCAAGGGCAGCTCGCACATCGAGGTCCTCGACGTCCTGCGCACGTTGCTCGGCGGCGGCGACCGGCGCGAGAACGGGATCATCTTCGACCTGCGCCTCCCGCGCACGCTCGCCGGTGTGCTCGTGGGCGGGGCGTTCGGGCTCGCGGGCGCGATCTTCCAGACGATCGCGCGCAACCCGCTGGCCAGCCCAGACATCCTCGGCGTCACCTGGGGCGCGGCCGTCGGCGCGGTCGCGCTGATCGTCGCGGGCGGAACCCGGGGGCAGGTCAGCGGCGTGGTGGCCGAGCTGGGCGTACCGCTCGCAGCCCTCGGGGCGGGGCTGGTGGCCGGGTTGCTGTTGTACGCGCTGTCGTGGCGGCGCGGCATCGACGGGCACCGCATGGTGCTCGTCGGCATCGGTCTGTCGGCGATCGGCTACAACGCCGTGTACTGGCTGCTCACGGTCGGCGACGTCGATGACGCGACGCGCGCGACGACATGGCTCGTCGGCAACCTCGCCGACGTCGGCTGGGAGTCCATCGGGCCCGTCGCGATCGCACTCGCCGTGCTCGTCCCGGCGACGCTCGTCTGCGCGCACACGATGGGCGGCCTGCAGTTCGGCGACGACACCGCGCGCGGGCTCGGCATCCGTGTCGACGCCGCGCGGGGCACGCTGCTGCTGCTCGCCGCCGGGCTTGCCGCCGTGGCGACCGCCGCGGCAGGCCCGATCACGTTCGTCGCGCTCGCTGCGCCCCAGATCGCGCTGCGGCTCGCCCGCACGCCGCGGCCGCCGCTCGCCGGCGCGATGGTGCTGGGCGCGCTGCTCACCGTCGGCGCCGACCTCGCGCTGCGGACGTTCGCCCCCGATCTGCCCGTCGGCGTGCTGACCTCGGTGCTCGGCGCGCCCTACCTGATCTACCTGTTCGTCCGCTCTCGCAAGGGGGTTCGCGCGTGACCGAGGTACGGCTACGGGCCGAGGGGGTGCGGCTCGGCTACGGCGACCGCGTGGTGGTCGACGAGCTCGACCTCGACGTGGTCGACGGCTCCATCACGGTGATCATCGGCCCCAACGGCTGCGGCAAGTCCACGCTGCTGCGTGCGCTGGGCCGGCTGCTGGCGCCGCGCTCGGGTGCCGTGCTGCTCGACGGCAAGCGCATCGACCGGCTGCCGACGCGGGAGGTCGCGACGGTCGTGGGCCTGCTGCCGCAGACGCCGAGCGCACCGGAGGGGCTCACCGTCGCCGACCTGGTGTCGCGAGGACGCCAACCGCACCAGCGGTGGTACCGCCAGTGGTCGGCCGGCGACGAGGAGGCCGTGTCGCGCGCGCTGTCGCTGACCGGGATGGACGTCCACGCCGAGCGGGTGGTCGACGAGCTGTCGGGTGGACAGCGGCAGCGCGCGTGGATCTCCATGACGCTCGCGCAGGACACGTCCCTGCTCCTGCTCGACGAGCCGATCACCTACCTCGACCTGGCCCACCAGGTGGACGTGCTCGACCTCGTGCACCGGTTGCACACCGAGCGCGGCACCACGGTCGTGATGGTGCTGCACGACCTCAACCTCGCGGCGCGTTACGCCGACACGCTCGTGGCCATGCGCGAGGGGCGGGTCGTCGCGCAGGGCCCGCCCTCGGAGGTGCTGTCCGAGCAGCTGCTGTCGGATGTGTTCGACCTCGACGCGAAGGTGCTGCCCGACCCGGTCGCGGGCACCCCGCTCGTGGTGCCGGTGAGCGCCCACCTGCGTCCCGGGCAGGGCTGAGCCGGGCCTGAGGTACGAACACCCTGCCTCCGCGGTGAAGGCCACCTTCACTGCGGCCGGGATGGGTGGATCAGCGGCCGCGGGCGCTGTCGTTGACCAGCCATTCGGCGGCGTCGCGGAGCTTGATGTTGGTGTGCTGGGAGGCCTGGACGAGCAGTTCGAACGCGCGGTCGGGGCCGACGCCGTGGCGCTGCATGAGGATGCCCTTGGCCATGCCGATGACGTCGCGGGTGCGCAGGGCGTCCTGCAGCTGTTCGAGTCCGCGCGACCCCGCGAGCGCGATCGCGGCGTGTGCGGCGAACAGCTCCCCGATGCGCTCGCATTCGGCGTCGAAGGCGTCCGGCACCGACGAGTACAGGTTCAGCGCTCCGAGCACGGTCTTGCTGGTGAACAGGCGGAAACACAGCATCGACCGGATCCCGCCGCCCTTAGCACGCTCGCCGAACCTCGGCCACCGGTCGTCCAGCGCGAGGTCGCCGGTGCGGTAGACCGGGTCGTCGAAGATGGCGTCGACGCACGGGCCCTCGCGCAGCTCGTGCTGCCACTGGTCGAGCTTGGCGACCAGGTCGTTCGACGGCGCGACCGAACGTATCTCCCCGCGTTCCACGAAGGAGATCCCGGCGTGCTCCACGCCGGGCACGGTCAGCGCCGTGGCCGCCACGATCTGCTCGACGGTGCGCTCGACGTCGGGTTCCGGTTCGAGCGAGCGAGCGATCTTGCTCAGAACGCCGGCCAGCCCTTCCGGTTCTCCCGGGCCCGCCGCGTGCGTCAGCTCGTCGGTCATTCCGCCAGCATCACACACCCCCACCCGGAACGCCGCAGACCGCGAGCGCGGCCACGTGCGCCTCGGGTTCACCGAAGAGCTGCGCGCTGCCGTGGGCCCGCCGGAAGTACAGGTGCGCGTCGTGCTCCCAGGTGATGGCGATGCCGCCGTGGAGCTGGATCATCTCGGCGGCGATGTGCCGCAGTGCCTCCGCGCACACGATCTTCGCGACCGCGGCGTCGAGCGGCAGCTCCGGGGTGTCGCCGACAGCGGAGCGCAGCGCCGCGTGCACGGCGGAGCGTGCCTGCTCGAGCCGGACGAACGCGTCCGCCATGCGGTGCTTGAGCGCCTGGAAAGCGCCGATGGGCCTGCCGAACTGGTGTCGTTGCAGGCTGTATTCGACGGTGGCCTCCAGCGCCCGCTCGGCCGCCCCGGTCTGTTCCGCGGCGAGCGCGACGAGCGCGACGTCCCGGACGTGTCGCAGGCACGGCGTGTAGTCACCCCGGTCGAGGCGGCGCGCGGGCACCCCGGCAAGGTCCACGATCGCGAGCCTGCGGGCGGGGTCGAGCGAAGGGGTGTGCTCGCGCCGCACGCCGGCGGCGGTGGCGTCCACCTCGAACAGACCGGTCCCCCCGGTGGTGCGGGCGGCCACGAGCAGCACATCGGCGAGATCGCCGTCGAGCACGTAGCACGCCGTTCCGGTCAGGGTGGAGCCGTCGGCCTTCACGGCGGGCCGCTCCGGGGACCAGCCGCCGTCGGGTCCGCTCCACGCGAGCGTGGCGACGCGGGTGCCCTCGGCGATGCCGGGGAGCAGCCGCGCGCACGCGTCGGTGTCACCCGTCGCGAGCAGCGCCTGCGCCGCCACGACCGCGGAGCCGAGCAGCGGGCACGGGGTCAGCGTGCGGCCAAGCTCGTGGAGCACGACGCACAGTTCGGCGAGCGTGGCGCCCGCGCCCCCGTAGCGTTCGGGCACGGCCAGGGCGGCGACGCCGATCTGCCCGGTCAGGATCGACCACAGCTCGTGGTCGTAGCCGAGCGGGGTCTCGACGGCCGTCCTCGGTTCGGAGCGTTTGGCGAGCAGGCCGCGCACGGCCTGACGTAGCGCGGTCGTCTCATCCATCGCGCCCGCCCAGCACCCGCGCGCGATGCCAGGCCGCGCCGCCCCACGCCCCGGTCAGCGCCCTCACTCTGGTGAGCCACAGTCCCAGGTCGTGCTCGGCGGTGTAGCCGATGGCGCCGTGCACCTGCAATGCCGTGCGAGCGGCGAGGTAGGCGGCCTCGCCGGCCGCGACCTTGGCTGCGGAGACGTCGCGCGCGGTCATCGTGACCGCGGCACCGTGCGCGAGGGGGCGCGCGAGCTCCAGTCGCGTCGCCACGTCGGCGAGCAGGTGCTTCACGGCCTGGAACGAGCCGATGGCCCGGCCGTACTGTTCGCGCTGTTTCGCGTACGCGCTCGCCTGCCCCAGCAGCCACCGCCCGGCACCGGTCAGCTGAGCGGACACGGCGAGCACGCCCAGCTCGAATGCCTCCGCCGGTGCGGTGCCGAGCACCTCGCCCGCTCGCACCGGGAACAGTCGCCGGGCGGCGTCGAGCGATCGCACCGGCTCCCCGTCGGCTCCGGTCCGCTCGACGGCGCCGTCGTGCACACGCAGTACGAGCCCGGCGACGTCCGCGTCGAGGGCGTACGGCACGAGCGGGGGCTGCGCGACGGTGGCGAGCAGTTCACCGGAGGCGAGCGCGGGCAGCGACTCCCGCGGCGCGAGGCTCGGCGCCACCGCGACCGACTCGGCGAGCGGTCCCGGCACCGCGTGGTAGCCGAGCACCTCGAACGCCACCACCAGGTCGGTGGCCGAGCCGCCGAGGCCGCCGTCGCGCTCGGGAACGAGCAGGGCGGGTAGCCCGAGGTCGGCGAGGTCGCGCCAGATCTTGAGGCCGGGTTCGTGCCTGCCGTCGCCCCAGGCGCGGACGGTGGCGGGGGTGTCGGCTCCGGCCAGCAGATCGTGCAGGCTCGCGGCGAACTGCCGCTGCTCGGCGGTGGGGGCAAACCTCATCGTGCCTCCCTGGGCAGGCCGAGCAGGCGTTCGGCGATCGTGTTGCGCTGGATCTGGTCGGTGCCGCCGTAGATGGGCCCGGCGAGGGAGAACAGGTAGCCGTCGGTCCACGGGCCGGTGAGCTCGCCCTCGGGACCGAGCAGGTCGAGCGCGGTCTCGTGCAGCGCGACGTCGAGGTGCGACCAGAACAGTTTGTTGACACTGGACTCGGGGCCGAGGCCGCCGCCCTCGGCGAGCCTGGTCACCGTGGCGTAGGTGTAGAGCTGGTAGGCGCGCGCGCCGATCCACGCGTCGGCAACGCGGTCCGTGAACTGCGCCGGCTCACCCCGCTCCCGCCACAGTGCCGCGAGCCGGTCCGCGGCGGCGAGGAACCGGCCGGGGCTGCGCAGCGAGAGGCCGCGCTCGTTGTTCGCGGTGGTCATCGCCACGCGCCAGCCCTCGCCGGCCTCGCCGATCACGTCGGCGTCGGGCACGAACACGTTGTCCAGGAAGATCTCGGCGAACCCAGGCTCGCCGTCGAGCTGCGGGATCGGCCGCACCGTCACGCCCTCGGCCCGCAGATCGAGCATCAGGTAGGTGAGCCCGCGATGGCGCCGCGACTCCGGGTCGGTGCGGAACAGCCCGAAGGCGCGGTCGGCGAACGCGGCCCGCGAGCTCCACGTCTTCGCACCCGAGGCCAGCCAGCCGCCGTCGGTGCGCACGGCCCGGCTGCGCAGCGCGGCGAGGTCGCTGCCCGCCTCGGGTTCGGACCACGCCTGCGCCCACACCTGCTCACCGCGGGCCATCGGCGGCAGGATCCGCTCGCGTTGCTCGGGCGTGCCGTGGGCGAACAGCGTCGGGGCGAGCATGAAGATCCCGTTCTGCCCGACCCGGCCGGGCGCACCCGCCGCGTAGTACTCCTCCTCGAACAACAGCCACTGCAGCAGCGACGCGTCGCGGCCTCCGTACTCGCGCGGCCAGGACACCACGGACAGGCGCGCGTCGGCGAGCGTCGCCTCCCACTCACGGTGCGCCTGGAAGCCCACGGCGGTGTCCATCGAGGGCAGCGCGGGTCTGGGCACGTGCTCGGCCAGCCATGCGCGCACCTCGTCGCGGAAGGCCGCCGACGCCTCGTCGATGTCGAGGTCCACTAGCGGGCCCCGTTCCCGTCCCGCATCGACCGGGCGGTCTGCCCGCCGAGCGAGTCGGTGGAGGTCTCGGCGTTGTGGGCGTGGGCGAAGTGGTGCAGGCCGAACACGGAGTCCATGCCGGACCGCAGGCCCATCAGGTCCTCGGCCTGGTTCACCGCCTTCTTCGCGAGGGCCAGCCCGAACGAGGGCATCGCGGCGATCTTCCCGGCCAGCTCCAGCGTGCGCTGCTCAAGCTCCGCCCGCGGCACGACCATGCTCACCATGCCCCACTCCCTGGCCTGGTGAACGTCGAAGCGTTCGCCGGTGAACAACACTTCCTTGGCCGCCCTCGGCCCCAGCACCCACGGGTGCGCGAAGTACTCGACGCCAGGAATGCCCATCCGCACCACGGGATCGGCGAAGAACGCGTCGTCGGCGGCCACGATCAGATCACACACCCACGCCAGCATCAGCCCACCCGCGATGCACGCGCCCTGCACCGACGCGATCATCGGCTTCGGGATCTCCCGCCACCGCCGGCACATCCCCAGATACACCTCGGACTCGCGGGCGAACCTCCGGTCACCGCCCTCCCGGGTGGTGTGGTCCCACCACATCACGGCCCTGCGGTCGAAGGACTCGTCGGCGTCCCGGCCGGGAGAGCCGATGTCGTGGCCCGCCGAGAAGTGCTTGCCCTCCCCCGCCAGCACGATCACGCGCACCTCCGGATCGTCCACCGCCCGCGTGAACGCGTCGTCCAGCGCGTAGGTCATCGCCGAGTTCTGCGCGTTGCGGTACTCCGGCCGGTTCATCGTCACCAGCGCCACCCCGTCGCGGCACTCGTAGCGGACCACGTCCGTCATGCGTCCTCCTTACCCAGCAGGCGTTTCAGCACCTTGCCCGAGGCGTTGCGCGGCAGCTCGGGTACGAACTCGACCGAGCGGGGCCGCTTGTAGTTGGCGAGCCGTTCGCGGCAGAACGCGTGCACGTCGTCCTCGGAGAGCTGCCCGCCGGAGACGACGAACGCCTTGCCGACCTCGCCGAGCCGCCCGTCCGGCACGCCGACGACGGCGACGTCCTCGACGCCGTCGAGCCGCCGGAGTGCCTGTTCGACCTCGGCCGGGTAGACGTTGAAGCCGCCGCAGATGTACATGTCCTTGAGCCGGTCGGTGATCGTGAGGTTTCCGTTGGCGTCGAGCGCGCCGACGTCGCCGGTGTGCAGCCAGCCGTCGGCGTCGATCGCCGTAGCCGTGGCCCCGGGGTCGTCGAGGTAGCCGAGCATGACGTTCGGGCCGCGCAGCAGGATCTCGCCGGATCCGGCGATCGCGACCTCGAACCCCGCGGTGGCGCGGCCCGACGTGCGCGAGACGGTCTCCGGGTCGTCGCCGGGACGGCACATCGTGGCCACCACTGCCTCGGTGAGCCCGTACGCGGTGAGCACGGTGCGGAAGCCGAGCTCGTCGCGCATGCGCTCGACGAGTGTCACCGGAACCGGGGCGGCTCCGGTCACGGCGAGCCGCAGCGACGAGAGGTCCCGGCCGGGCGCTTCGGGCAGCAGGCTCTGGAAGATCGCGGGCGCTCCTGGCAGCACCGACACCCGTTCGGCCTCGACGAGGTCGAGCAGCGACCGGGTGTCGAAGACGGCCTGCGGGAGCAGCGTCGCGCCGGTGAGCAGGCTGACCAGGATCCCGGCCTTGTAGCCGAAGCTGTGGAAGAAGGGGTTCACCACGAGGTAGCGGTCGGTTTCGGTCACCTCTCCGCACTCGGCCCAGGCCTGTGCCACGGCGAGTGCCTGCCGGTGCGCCGACTGCACGCCCTTGCTCCGGCCCGTGGTGCCCGAGGTGAAGAGGATGTCGCTCACGTCGTCCGGCGACACCGCGTCGGCGCGCGCCTCGACCTCGGTGAGCGGTACGCGCTGGGCGACGCCGGGCAGGTCGGGCCAGTCGAGCACGCCCTCGGCGGGGGCGAGCGGACCGGGCACCGGGATGCGGATGACCGTGCCCAGCTCGGGCAGGCCCGCCTCGCCTGCGGCCTCGTGGATGCCGGCGAGCCGGTCGGTGCCGAGGAAGTCGCCCGCAACCACGAGCGCGCGGGCGCGACTGCGGCGCAGCAGGTCGACCGTCTCGGCCCCGGTGAACCGGGTGTTGACGGGCACGAGCGTCGCGCCCGCGTAGTGAGCGCCGAGCGCCGCCACGACCCAGTGGTGGGTGTTCGGCGAGTTGATCGCCACGCGGTCGCCCGGCCGGACGCCGCCCGCGGCGAACACGCGAGCCAGCATTTGAACATGTTCTAGAAGTTCGGCGAACGTCAAGCGCACGTCGCCGTCCACCACAGCCTCACGGGAACCGAACCGCTCCGCCGCAGCCCTGACCGCGCCGGGGATCGACCGCGCGATGTGCGTCTCTGCCATCTCGCTCCCTCACTGGACGCGAAATCTAGAACGTGTTCTCATTATGCCAGTGAACCGTAGCAGGAGGTGAGGGTGAAGGACCACGAGCTGTTCCGCCGCGAGGTGGCGGACTGGCTGGCCGAGAACCTCACCGGCGAGTTCGCCGCGCTGCGCGGGCTCGGCGGTCCCGGCCGCGAGCACGAGGCGTTCGACCTGCGCCTGGCCTGGGAGCGGCACCTCGCCGCGTCGGGCTGGACCTGCGTCGGCTGGCCGCGCGAGTTCGGCGGACGGGGGCTGAGCCTGGCGGAGCAGGTGATCTTCCACGAGGAGTACGCGGCGTCCGGCGCGCCCGCACGTGTCGGCCACCTCGGCGAACAGCTGCTCGGCCCCACGCTCATCGCGCACGGCACACCCGAGCAGCGGCAGCGGTTCCTGCCGAGGATCGTGGCCGTCGAGGAGTTGTGGTGCCAGGGCTACTCCGAGCCGGGAGCGGGCTCGGATCTGGCGGCAGTGTCGACATCGGCGCGGCTCGAGGGTGACCAGTGGGTGGTGACCGGGCAGAAGATCTGGACCTCGCTCGCCCACGTCGCCGACTGGTGCTTCGTGCTCGCGCGCACCGAACCCGGTTCACGGCGGCACTCCGGGCTGTCGTACCTGCTCGTGCCGCTGCGGCAGGACGGCGTCACCGTGCGGCCGATCCGGCAGCTCACCGGAACCTCGGAGTTCAACGAGGTGTTCTTCGACGGCGCGCGCACGCCCGCGTCGATGGTGGTGGGCGAGCCCGGCGACGGCTGGCGCGTGGCGATGGCGACGCTGGGCTTCGAGCGCGGCGTGTCCACCCTCGGCCAGCAGATCGGCTTCCGGCGCGAGCTGGAGGGCGTGATCGAGCAGGCCAGGCGCACGGGCACGATCGACGACCCCGTGCTGCGAACGGAGCTCACGCGCGCGTGGATCGGTCTGCGCGTGCTGCGTGCCCACGCGCTGCGCACGCTCGGCGAGGACGCGGGGCCCGAGGTCGCAGTGGGCAAGCTGCTGTGGGCCCAGTGGCACCGCCGCCTCGGCGAACTGGGCATGCGCGCGCGGGGCGCGCGGTCGCTCGTCCACGACGGTGAGCCCGACGAGTGGCAACGACTGTTCCTGTTCTCCCGCGCCGACACCATCTACGGCGGCTCCGACGAGATCGAGCGCAACATCATCGCCGAGCGCGTGCTCGGCCTGCCGAAGGAGGCACGCGCGTGATGCCCGAGTACCCACCGGGGCGGGACCTGCTGGCGGGCAAGGTCGTGGTGGTCACGGCCGCCGCCGGCACCGGCATCGGCTCCGCCGTCGCGCGCCGCGCGCTCGAGGAGGGCGCCTCCGTGGTCGTCAGCGATCGGCACGAACGGCGGCTCGCCGCCACGGCCGCCGAGCTGGCCGAGCTCGGCAAGGTACACGCGATCCCCTGCGACGTCACCGACGAAACGCAGGTACAGGCGCTCATCGACGGCGCGTCCGGCCACTTCGGACGGATCGACGTGCTCGTCAACAACGCCGGCCTCGGCGGCACGAAGTCCATTCTGGACATGACCGACGACGAGTGGTCACGGGTGCTGGACGTGACGCTGGGCGGGACGTTCCGCTGCACCCGAGCCGCGCTGCGCCGGTTCGTCGAGCAGGGCGGCGGTGGCGTGATCGTCAACAACGCGTCGGTGGTGGGCTGGCGGGCGCAAGCCGGGCAGGCGCACTACGCGGCGGCGAAGGCGGGTGTCATGGCGCTCACGCGTTGCGCCGCGATCGACGCCGCGGAGCACGGGATCCGCGTCAACGCCGTCGCCCCGAGCCTCGCCATGCACCCCTTCCTCGCCAAGGTCACCAGCGACGAGCTGCTCGAGCGCCTGGAGCGGCGCGAGGCGTTCGGGCGGGCCGCCCAACCGTGGGAGGTCGCCAACGTCATGGTTTTCCTCGCCAGCGACTACGCCAGCTACCTCACCGGCGAGACCGTCTCCGTGTCCAGCCAGCATCCCTAGGAGTTCTCCGTGCCCGAGGCCTACCTCATCGACGCACTGCGCACACCCGTCGGCAAGCGGGGCGGCGCATTGTCCACAGTGCACTCCGCGGATCTCGCCGCACACGTGATCGGCGCGGTCGTCGAGCGTGGCGGCGTCGATCCCGCGCTCGTGGACGACGTGATCCTGGGCTGCACCGACACGCTCGGCCCGCAGGCAGGCAACATCGCGCGCACGGCGTGGCTCGCGGCGGGCCTGCCCGACCACGTGCCCGGCGTGACCGTGGACCGGCAGTGCGGGTCGTCGCAGCAGGCGGTGCACTTCGCGGCGCAGGCGGTGCTGTCGGGAACCGCGGACGCCGTCGTGGCGGGCGGGGTGCAGAACATGAGCCGGATCCCGATCAGCGCGGCGATGCTGGCCGGGCGCGAGTACGGGTTCGACGACCCGTTCTCCGGGTCGAAGGGCTGGCAGGAACGGTACGGCAGCGTGGAGGTGTCACAGTTCCGCAGCGCCGACATGATCGCCGAGCACTGGGACATCACGCGCGAGGACATGGAAGCGTACGCCTACCGCAGTCACCAGCGAGCGCTGACGGCCGTCGAGGAGGGCCGGTTCGCGCGCGAGATCGTGCCCTTCGCGGGGTTCGCCGTCGACGAGGGCCCGCGCCCCGACACGACGCCGGAGAAAATGGCCGGGCTGGAGCCGTTGAGCGAGGGCTCGCGACTCACGGCCGCCGTGGCGAGCCAGCTCTCCGACGCGGCGAGCGCGGTGCTGCTGGCGTCGGAGCCGTTCGTGAACGAGCACGGGCTGAAGCCGAGGGCGCGGATCCACCACATCTCGGTGCGTGCCGCCGATCCGGTGTGGATGCTGACCGGCCCCATCCCCGCGACCGGCCACGCGCTGCGCAAGACGGGACTCACCATCGACGACATCGACCTCTTCGAGGTCAACGAGGCGTTCGCGAGCGTGGTGCTCGCCTGGCTCGACGAGACCGGAGCCGATCCGGACCGCGTCAACGTCAACGGCGGCGCGATCGCGCTCGGGCACCCCATCGGCGCGACCGGCACGAAGCTCATGGCGACCCTGCTGAGTGAGCTGGAGCGCACCGGTGGCCGTTACGGCCTGCAGACCATGTGCGAGGGCGGCGGCACCGCCAACGTCACCATCATCGAACGCCTCTGACGCCCGCGAGTCGTGCACTCCAGACCGCGAGTCGTGCACTCGGGCACGCGAGTCATGCACTCGGGCACGCGAGTTCTGCGCTCCGGACGGAGCGAGGCATCGCGCTCGACGGCTCCGCGGCGGCCACACGGACACGGGAACGCACGACTCGGCGTCCCGAACGCACGACTCGCGGTCGGGAACGCACGACTCGGCGTCCTGAGTGCACGACTCGCGCGCCTGAGCGCACGACTCGCGAAGGTGGGTGTCAGGGCGCAGCGGTCACGTGGGTCGGCAGGGCGCTCAGGATCGTTTCCGCGTCGGCGACTACGCGGTCGACCAGCTCGGCGACGGTGGGCAGGTCGTCGAGCAGGCCCACCACCTGGCCGGAGGCCAGGACACCCGCATCGGTTCGCCCCTCCACGAGCCCCGAGCGCAGGAGCATCGGGGTGTTCGCGGCCATCACGACCTGGCTCCACGTCAGCTCGTTGCCGCGCTTCATCGCCAGCCCCTCGCGGACCATCGCCGGGAGCGAGAGCCCCGTCAGCGCACGAAAACGGAGCGCGTTGCGCAGCGCCTGCCCGAGAGCGCGTAGCCGGCCCGCCGACTCGAGCCGCTCCACCAGCTCGGTCCGGAGCACGCGGTGCGGCAGGCCGTCCACCCGCCTCGTCACCACCGTGCCCGCCAGGCCCTGCCCGAGGTAGTACCGCTTGACGTCGTCGGGCACCGTGCTGTCCTTCGTCAGCAGGAACCGCGTGCCCATCGCCACCCCGGCCGCTCCGTACGCCAGCGCCGCCGCGAGCCCGCGCCCGTCATAGAAGCCGCCCGCGGCCACCACGGGGATGTCCACGGCATCGAGCACCGACGGCAGCAGCAGCGTCGTCGCCACCGCGCCCGTGTGCCCGCCGCCCTCGCCGCCCTGCACGATCACGGCGTCGGCGCCCCACCCGGCGACCTTCTCCGCGTGCCGCGCAGCGCCCACCGAGGGGATCACGACGACGCCGTTGTCCTTGAGCTTGGCGATCAGCTCCTTACGCGGCGCGAGCGCGAACGACGCCACCCGCACCCCCTCGGCGATCAGCAGCTCCACGCGCTCGCCCGCATCATCGGCGTCGGCGCGGAGGTTGACGCCGAAGGGGTTGCCGGTGCGCTTCTTGGTCTCCGCGATCGCCGCGGCCAGCTCGCCGTAGGTCATCGTCGCCGACGCGAGGATGCCGAGCCCGCCCGCCTCGGCCGTCGCCGACACGAGCCGCGGACCGGCCACCCAGCCCATCCCCGTCTGCACCACGGGATGCCGCACACCCACCAGGCGCGTCAGCGCGGTCTCGATCACGAGCGCACTTCCCTGTCCCGCGAACCCGAGGGATCGAGCACTTCGCGGATGAGCCGCAGCTCCTCGGTGGAGGGCTGCCGCGTCACGCCCGCGCCGTCCAGCTCGATGTCGAACGACGTCGCCTCCGCCACCTCTCCGGACGAGACGCCGGGATGCAGTGACACCGCCCGCATCGCGTGGTCGGCCCCGCCGAAGTCGAACACGCCAAGGTTGGTCACCACGCGGTGCACGTCGTGGAACCGCTGCGCCGAGGGGCCGGCCTTCGCGGCGTTGTCGTACCCGACCCCGGACACGACGTCGACGGACGGGACGAACACGCGCCTGCTGTGCCGGGGAACCCAGTAGCTGGTGCGGTGGTTGACGGTGTTGCCGGGCGCGCCGCGCACCCCGAGCAGCTGTTTGGCGGGCCGCGCGTGGTCGCCGATGGCGGAGATGTTCTGGTTGCCGTACCGGTCGATCTGGTTGGCGCCCATCACGACGTGCCGCCGTCCGTGCGGCACGATCACCTCCAGCATCTTGCGGAACGGCTGCCAGCCCTCCACCACGCCACCGGCGTCGAGCAGGTACGCCTCGCCGTCGGACAGCAACAGCTCCGGCTCGAACGTCAGCCTCGCCAGCCGCGCGCCGAGCGAGGGAACGAGGCCCATCGGGCTCACCAGCTGCTCACCGTCGCCGCGGAACAGTTCGGCGACCGCGACGATCGCCACCTCGGCCCTGCTCGCGTCGTTCACTTCGTCTCCTCCGCGAACCGCGCGACCTCGTTCTGGTACGCCCGCTCGTCGCCGGAGAGGAACCGGTCGGCGAAGCCGGGCCAGCGGTCCGGATCCTTGGCGCACTCGGCGTAGTACCGCTGGAACGCCTCGTCGCGGCCGTAGTCGGGCACGGCCGGGGTGAAGTGCGCACCGTGCGGCGACTCGACCACGGCGTCCACAGTGGACCGGTTGAGCAGCAGCGACTGCACGGGTCCCTCCGCGAGGAGGTCACCGGTGTCCACCACCTTCTCCACCGACACGATCCGCTGTTTCGCGGCCAGGCAGAACAGGTCGTCGAAGTACGGGTCGGGTCCGAGGTACTGGGCGTTGCCGCGCGCGTCGGCGCGGTTGAGGTGCACGAACGCGACGTCGAGTTCCTGCGCGGGCACCGCGACCAGCTCCTCCCCGTCGGCGTAGGGCGAGCGCACGGTCCGCAGGCTGGGGTTGACGCGCAGGACGTCGGAGCCGAGCCCGGCGCGCGTCGGCAGGAACGGCAACCGCTGCGCGGCCGCCGACAGCGCCGCGGCGAACATGCCCTCGTCGTACTCGGTCACGTCGATGGCGCCGGACTCGCGCACGCGCCCGAACCACGGGTCGAACGGGATCGAGTCGAGGGTCACGAACCCGAACACGACCCGCCGCAGCTTGCCGGCCGAGGCGAGCAGGCCGACGTCGGGTCCGCCGTAGGACACCACGGTGAGGTCCTTCACCGGGGAGCGCAGGATCGCGCGCACGAGCGACATCGGCTTGCGCCGGGAGCCCCAGCCGCCGATGCCGATCGTCATGCCGTCTTCCAGCCCGGCGACGACCTCGTCGGCGGTGGCGGTCTTGTCGGCCATCACGTGTCCTTGTCGTCCAGGAACTTCTGGCGCGCCTCGTCGGAGGCGCCCAGCAGGTTCAGCTCGAAGGTGAAGCCCTGCTCGAACCGGTAGCTGCGGTGGACGTCCTGCGGGTCGATGCCGTTGAGCGCCTCCTTGGCGGCCCTGATCACCCGCGTGTCCTTCTTCGCGATGTCGCGGGCCACGTCCAGCGCTGCCTCGTCGAGTTCGGCGCGCGGCACCACCCGGTAGACGGAGCCGTAGCCGAGCAACTCACCCGCACCGACGGTGCGGGCGGTGAAGTACAGGGTGCGCAGCAGGTGCGGCGGCACGAGCCGCGCGAGGTGGGTGGCCGCGCCGAGCGCGCCGCGCTCCACCTCCGGCACGCCGAACGTCGCGTCGTCGGAGGCCACCACCACGTCGGCGTTGCCGGCGAGCCCGATGCCGCCGCCGAGGCAGAAGCCGTGCACCGCGGCGATCACCGGCACCGCGCAGTCGTACACCGCGCCGAACGCCGCGTAGCAGCCGCGGTTGGCGCCCACGAGCGCCTCGTAACCGGTGCCGCGCTGGAGCTCCTTGATGTCGACGCCCGCGTTGAACCCGCGGCCCTCGGCGCGCAGCACCACGGCGTGCACGTCGGGGTCCTTGCCCGCGTTCTCGATCGCCTCCGCGAGGTCGAACCAGCCCCGCACGGGCAGGGCGTTGACGGGCGGGAAGTCGACGGTGACGACCTCGATGTGGCTCTCGGGCCTGCTGGTGACGATGCCCATCAGCGCGCCCCGTAGACGGGCTCGGGTTCCGGTGCGCGCTCCAGCAGCCTGGCCACGACGGGCCCCAGTTCTGCGGGTTCCCAGCGGGCGCCCTTGTCCTCGGCTGGGCCGTGGCGCCAGCCCTGCGCGAGCGACACCTGCCCGCCCTCGACCTCGAACACGCGGCCCGTCACATCAGCGGACTCCTCGCTGCCGAGCCACACCACGAGCGGCGAGACGTTCTCGGGTGCCATCGCGTCGAAGCCGTCGCGCGGCGCGGCCATCAGGTCGGCGAACACCTCCTCGGTCATGCGGGTGCGGGCCGAGGGGGCGATGGCGTTGACGGTCACGCCGTAGCGCGCCAGTTCCTCGGCCGCCACCACGGTGAGCCCGGCGATCCCGGCCTTGGCGGCCACGTAGTTGCCCTGTCCCACGCTGCCGAGCAGCCCGGCGCCCGAGCTGGTGTTGATCACGCGGGCGCTCGGCGTCCGGCCCGCCTTCGCCTCGGCCCGCCAGTGCGCGGCCGCGTGCCGCAGCGGCGCGAAATGTCCTTTCAGGTGCACGCGGATCACGGCGTCCCACTCGTCCTCGGCGAGATTGACGAGCATCCGGTCGCGCACCACGCCGGCATTGTTCACCAGCACGTCCAGGCGTCCGAAGTGTTCGAGTGCGGAGCCGATCAGCCGCTGCGCGCCCGCGAAGTCGGCCACGTCGTCGGTGCTGGCCACCGCCTTGCCGCCGCGTGCCTCGATCTCGGCGACGACTTCGGCGGCCGGTCCCTCGCCGGTGGCGGAGCCGTCGAGCGCGACGCCGACGTCGTTGACCACCACCTGCGCGCCCTCGGCCGCGAACGCGAGCGCGTGCGCCCTGCCGATGCCGCGCCCGGCTCCGGTGACGATCACGACGCGGCCCTGACACAGTCCACTGCTCATGCGTGCTCCCCGTGGTTGACGTCGGTGGCGGCGAGGAAGGCGGGCAGCTCGCCGCCACCGTGAACGAGCAGCGTGGCGCCGGTGACGTAGGAGGCGAGCGGTGAGGCGAGGAACAGCGCGCAGTTGCCGATCTCCTCGGGCTCGGCGAGCCTGCCGAGCGGCACGGTCTTGCCGACGGCGGCGACCGCCGCCTCGCTGCCGTAGTGCAGCTCGCCGTTCTCGGTGCGGACCATGCCGACGTCGAGCGCGTTGACGCGCACCTTCGGCGCCCACTCGACGGCGAGGCTGGCCGTGAGGTTGCGGAGCCCGGCCTTGGCGGCGCCGTACGCGGCGGTGCCCGGCGACGGCCTGCACCCGCTGACGCTGCTGATCATCACGATCGAGCCGCCCGTGTCCTGCCGTTGCATCACGGCGTTCGCGTGCTGCGCGACGAGCAGCGGTGCGAGCAGGTTGAGCTGGACGACCTTGTCGTGGAAGCGGGGTGAGGCTCCGGCCGCGGGCGCGAACGGTGCGCCTCCCGCGTTGTTGACGAGCACGTCGAGCCTGCCGTGCTCGTCGAGAACCTGTTGCATCATGCGCTCGACCTGCTCGGGCTCGCGCACGTCGCAGCGGATGAACCCGGGCCCGACGTCCTCGGGCCGGTTGCGGGCGCACGTCACCACTGTCGCGCCGTTCTCGCGGAAAACCCCGGCGATCCCGGCGCCGACCCCGCGGACGCCACCGGTCACCAGCACGACGGCACCGTCCTGCCGCACGTCCGGCACTGCCACGGCCACCTCCGCTCGTTCGCTTGCCCTCGAAACTAGAACACGTTCTCGAAATGGACAAGCGCCGGGGTGGTCCGGGTCGCTATCGCACCTCAACGGGCAGGCCGCACAGCTGTGCCGCCGCGGCCCACAGTTCCTCCTCGCGGTCCTCGTCGTAGGACTCCGGCGACGACGGCGCGACCTTGCCGCGATCGAGATACGACCCGCTCGCGCCGGGCCGCGGGCCCAGCGCGGTCTCGGCCAGCAGCCCGCCCGCGGCCACGGGCCCCATCGCGAACGGCGTCGCCCGCACCGCCTGCAGCAGCGGTCCCGCGACCGCGCGCGTGACGGGATGAGCATCCCGCAGGAGCCCCGTTCCCGGCACCAGGCCGGGGTTGTACGTGTAGGCGTCCACGCCGTCCGGCAGGCGGCGCGCAAGCGCATGCACCAGGTACAACACGCCGAGCTTGCTCGTCGCGTAGGCCCGCCTGCCCGCGAGCGCGCCGCCCGGCCTCGGCCGGGCCAGCTCGGCCACCGTGGCCCACCTCGGCGCCGGGACGAGGCCGAGGTTGTGCCTGACGTCGCCGAAGTGCACGTCGCTGCCCACCACGACGATCCGCGAGCCCGGCTGGAACCGGTCGAACAGCAGCCGCAGCAGCAGGTAGTAGGCCAGCACGTTGACGCCGAACGTGACCTCGAACCCGTCCTCGGTCGCCCGCTCCGTCGAGGTCAGCTGCAGGCCCGCGTTGCCGAGGAAGCCGGTCAGCGGGGGCAGCTCCCCGGCATCGATCCGCCGCTCGATCTCCCGGACCGCCTCGTGGAGGCTCGCGAAGGAGGCCAGGTCGGCCGGAACCGTGGACACGTTGGCGTTGCCGGTCTTCCCGGCCAGCTCGGCGGCGAGCCGGTCGCCGTTCGCGCCACGGACGGTGAGCAGGAGGTGCTGGTCCGGATGGTCGCGCAGCAGTCGCTCGGCGGCCTCCCGGCCAAGGCCCCGACTGGCGCCGGTCATCAGCAGAGTTCCCATGTCGCCCTCTCAATGGCATCAAGTTCCATCTGGAACTGAGTACCACTATAGACACGGTACCGTCCCCGTACAATGACGGTCATGCCCGATCGTGTCCCGTTGCGCGAGCGCAAACAGCAGCGTGTGCGGGAGCAGATCATCAAGGCCGCGTTCGAACTGTTCGCCGAGCGCGGCTACGCGCACGTCACCGTCGCCGACATCGCCGAGCGCGCCGAGGTGGGCCGCACGACGTTCTTCCGGTACTTCGGCGACAAGCAGGAGGTCGTGTTCTACGACGAGCAGGCCATCCTCGACGGCATCATCGAGCGCCACCGCGCACTGACACCGGAGCGGCCGACCCTCGCCGAGGCGGTCGAGCACCTGCGCGCGGCCACCGTGGCGATCTGCGAGGACGTGACAGCCGACCCCGAGCGCTACCTCGCGTACCTGCGGCTCGTCAACGAGACCCCCGAACTACGCGACCGGAGCACGCGCAAGTTCGCGCTCTACACCGGCACGCTGACCGAGAACCTGCGCGAGCGGGGCGCCACCGACCTGGTCGCCACGCTCGCGCCCCAGCTCGCACTCGCGTGCTTCAACACGGCCGTCCAGCTCGCGGGCGACGACCCGGAGGCACTGCCGCGCGCGGTCGACGCCGCGTTCGACGAGCTCACGGTTCGCTGACGGCCCCGGAGACCCGCACGGGGAGCAGCGCGCAGCCCGGCACGGACTCGAACGGCTCCAGCGCCGCAGGGTCGCCATCGTCCACGATCACCGTGTGCTCGCGGTCCATCGGCGCCCAGTACGAGAACGGCGCGCTGTCCAGTTTGGAATGGTCGACGAGCACATAGGACTCCAGCCCCGCGTGCAGCATCGCGTGCTTGAGCTGCGCCTGCTCCAGCGTCGGGGCGCACAGCCCGCGCCGCGCGGTCAGCCCGTCCGCGCCGAGGAACACGCGATCCGGCGCGATGTGCCGCAGCTGCCGCTCGACGGTCGGGCCGAGGATGGCCTCGTTGGGGTGCCGCAGCCGCCCGCCGAGCACCACCACCTCGATGTCGGGGCTGTCGGCGAGCGCGAGCAGCACCGTGAGCCCGTTGGTCACCACGGTCAGCCCCGACCGGCCGGCCAGGTGGTGCGCGAGCCTGCCCGTGGTGGTGCCGGCGTCGAGCAGCACCACCTCGCCGTCGCGCACCAGCCCGGCAGCGGTACGCGCGACCGCGTTCTTCTCCTCGGCGTGGCTCGCGTCCTTCTCCCGCAGGGTGCGCTCGACACTGGGCCCGGTGTCGAGCGCACCGCCGTAGGTGCGCACGACGTGCCCCTCCCTGGCCAGCTCGGTCAGGTCACGCCGGATCGTCGACGACGACACCCCGAACTGCTCGGCCAGCGCCTGGATGTTGCTGTCACCGCCGCGCACGGCGGCGAGCAGCATCGTGCGCCGCTGGGTCGTCGTCTGCCGGGGAACGGTCACGCCCGAACCTTACGACGCCGCGGGCGGGTAGACGTCCCGCAGCTTGCCCGCGAACGGAGCCAGCTCGACGGCCGCGCGGAACGCCGCGCGCATCGTGCCCGCGTCGGCCTGGCCGGTGCCCGCGATGTCGAACGCCGTGCCGTGGTCGACCGACGTCCGCAGGATCGGCAGCCCGACCGTCACCGACACCGTGCCGTGGAAATCCACCGTCTTCGACGCGATGTGCCCCTGGTCGTGGTAGAGCGACAGCACGCCGTCGAAGCGGCCCTCGAGCCCCTGATGGAACACCGAGTCGGCCGGAATCGGTCCCACGACGTCCAGCCCGGCCTCCCGCGCGGCCTCCACGGCCGGCGCGATGGCGACGATCTCCTCGTCGCCGAACTTGCCGTTCTCCCCGCCGTGCGGGTTGAGCGCGGCGACGGCGAGCTTCGGCTCGCTGGTGCCGAACACCTCCAGCGCCGTGTACGCCTCGCGGATCGAGTGCTCGATGTTCGGCTTGGTGATCCGGTCGAGCGCCTCGCGCAGCGAGAGGTGCCGCGTGGCGAAGAAGATCTTCAGGCCGCGCACCCAGAACATCGTGTTGAAGCGGTCGGAGCCGGTCAGCTCACCGAGCATCTCGGTGTGCCCCAGGTGCTTGGACCCGGCCGCCCAGATGGCCTCCTTGTTGATCGGCGAGGTCACCACGGCGTCGACCTCGCCCGCGAGCGCGGCCTTGGTCGCGGTCTCGATCGCGGCCACGGCCGAACGGCCGGCCGTGCCGTCGACCTTGCCCCAGGGCAGGTCGGCGGGCGCGATGCCGAGGTCGAGCACGTCGAGCACGCCGGGGGTGAACCGGGCCTGCGACACCGACGAGATCGCGTTGACCTCCACGTCGAGCCCGCACACGCCGATCGCGCGCCGCAGCACGGCCGCGTCGCCCACCGCCAGCGGGCGCGCCGTCTCGGTCGCCTCCTTGTCGGCGAGCGTGCGGGCGGTGATCTCCGGGCCGATGCCCACCGGGTCACCGAGGGTGACAGCGAGGATGGGACGGTCGGTACTGGCTGCGGTCACTGCGCGGTTCCTCTCTCTCGTTGTGCGCTGACGCTGATCAGGTGCTCGACGCAGGCGAGTGCGGCGTCGCGGCCGCCGATCAGCCCGCCCTTCGTGGCGAACGGCAGGCCGTCGTGCGGGCCGCCGACGAGCCTGCCCGCGACGGCGAGCGGCAGCACCTCGGCGTCGATGGCGAAACCGTCGCTCGCGAGCGCGGCGGTGGTGGCCTCGGCCATGTCGCCGCCCGTGGCGTAGAGGCCGCCGAACCGGTGCTCGGCGAGCAGGATCGAGACGGCCTCGGCGAGCACCCTCGGGATGCGTTCCGCGGTCGCCGGGTCGATCCGCTCGCCGGGCGCGGGCGGCGACGTCCGGATGCCCACCACCCGCACGCCCGGCCGCAGCTGCGCGGCAACGCGGTCGGCGACGACACGGGCGTCGAGCCCGTCGAGCGCCACGTCCACGAACCGGGCCCGCAGCATCTGTTCGAGTTCGAGCACCTGTTCCTGGGTGGTGCCGGTGATGCTGGCGACCACGGCGAGCACCGGCGGCAGCTCGTGCACGCCGGGGCCGATGCCCAGCGCCGCCGTCAGCTGCACCGCGAAAGGTCCACTGTCGACGGACACCCAGCGGGTTCCCCACTGCTGCTGGACTTTCGCCGCCGCCTCGGCGATGGTTCCGAGGTGCGCGTTGGTGGTCGCGTCGCACACGACGAGTGGAGCATCGGTGTCCGCCAGCCTGCCGGCGAGAACGTCCACACCGGACTCCACGACGTCGAGCGGCAGCTCGGCGATCGGCAGCTCGGTGCCCTGGCGCAGGATCGTCGCGACGCGGGAGGCCCGCACCGGCGTGAGCGGGTCGCGGGCGGCGGAGGTCTCGGCGAGTGGAACGCCGTCGACCAGGTGCAGTCCGCCGACCGTCGTGCGGCCCGCGTCGGGGAAGGCGGGCACCACGAGCGCCCGCGTGCCCGGCTCCAGCACACCGAGCAGCGCGTCGACCTCGGCGCCGACGTTGCCGCGCAGGGTGGTGTCCACACGTTTGGCGATCAGGTCCACCGGCGTCACCGCGCCGACCGCCTCGCGCACGAGCTCCCTGGCGCGGCCGGCGGGGTACTGCCGGGTGCCGAGGTTGAGCACCACCACATCGGCGCCCTGGGCGCACGGCACCCGCTCGATGCCGCTGACCGACACCGTGCGCAGGCCGGCACGCGCGAACCGGGCGCCGGTCGCGTTGCTGCCGGTGAGATCGTCGCCGATCACCAGCACGTGGGCCTTCACCGAGTTCACAACACCGCCCCTGCCAGCAGGACCAGCGGCAGCGAACCCAGCCACACCGCCGTGGTGATGCCGGACCAGCCGCGGATCGCCGCCGCGCCGTCGAGACCAGTGAACCGCGTGACGACCCAGAAGTACGAGTCGTTGAAGTAACTGAACACCATCGAACCCGCGCAGCAGGCGACGGCGGCCGCCAGCGGCGACACCCCGAGCCCTGCCACGAGCGGAGCCGTCACCGACGCCGCGGTGATCATCGCGACCGTCCCGGAGCCCTGGGCGAGCCGCACCAGCGTGGCGATCAGGAACGGCACGAGCACGCCGGGCAGGCTCCACGACGCGATGGTCTCGGCGAGCGCGTCACCGACGCCGGTGTCGCGCAGGACCTGGCCGAACGCACCGCCCGCGCCCGTGATGAGGATGATGAGCCCCGCCGACGACGCCGCCTGCGAGAGCCAGTCCGCCACCTGGTTGCGCGTGGTCACCCGGGGCAGCAGGACGTAGACCGCGAGCACGAGCCCGATCAGCAGCGCCACCACGGGGCTGCCGACGAACGACAGCACGGCCACCACACCGGACGGGGTGTAGTCGTCACCGCTGAGCACGCCCTTGGCGCTGCGGTCGACCGCCTCGGCGACGGTGTTGGCCACGATCAGCAGCAGCGGGACGAGCAGCGGCAGCGAGGCCAGCCACGCCGACATGCGCTTACGCTGGGGTTCCCCGGCCTCTTCGGTCTCGTCGCCGGCCACCGAGCCGCCGTCGCCCGCCGACCCGCCCGTGACCACGGTGCTGCGGGACGTGGCGGAGCCGTAGACCTCGGCCTTGACGTTCGGGAGCACGTGCTCCTCCAGCCGCGGTCCCATCCACTTCGCGTACAGCACCACGATCGGCAGCAGCACGACGGAGAAGATCAGCCCGGTGAGGATCATGCCGCCCACGTCGGCGCCGAGGATGCCGGCGACGCCGAGCGGACCGGGCGTCGGCGGCACGAGGTGGTGGGTGAGGGTCATGCCGCAGCCGAGCGCCAGTGCCAGCGTCACGTACCCGGCCCGCTTGCGGCGGGCTATCGAGCGCGCGAGCGGGTTCATGATCACGTAGCCGGAGTCGCAGAAGACCGGGATCGACACGAGCGCGCCCGTGCCCGCCATCGCCCACGGCTCCCTGTCCTTGCCGAGAGCGCGCACGAAGGCCCTGGCCAGCGCGTCGGCCGCGCCCGAGACCTCCAGGATCTTGCCGACCCCCACCCCGAGGCCGATGACGATGCCGATGGCCCCCATCGTCGAACCGAACCCGTCGGTGATCGAGCCCAGGATGTCGGTCACCGGTGCGCCCGCGACGAACCCGGTGAGCAGCGCCGCGATGAGCAGCGCGACGAAAGCGTCGAGCCGGGTGCGCAGCACGATCAGCACGATGGCGCCGATCCCCAGTACGAGCGCAGCCAGCAGCTGAAGATCCACGGTGATCCTCCTTGGCGTTGAACGGAGCCGTCATCATGCCCCGACTCAGTCGCTCAAAACAAGCACTTCGGAGGAAAAAGTTGGAAAGAGTGCGCAACTAGCTCTTGGTCACCCTCGCGGCCAGCTTCTTGTCGAGAGCGACCCGCACCAGCGCGGCCGAGAACCGGGCGAGGTCGGCGTCCTTGACCAGCTTGGCCAGCTCGGAAGGCTTCTCGGGCAGGCCGATCCGCCCGGCACCGGAGGTCGCCTTGCGGTCGAGGTACGGCCGCAGTTCGGGCCACACCTGCTGCGCCTCACGACAGAAGATGTCCGCGCCCACAGCGCCCAGCCTGGGCAGTTCACACAACAAGTTGCGCAGTTCGCCAACATCGCCCGACGCCCGCTCGCGCAGCCGCCGCAGGTCACCCTTGTACTCGTCGAGCAGCAGCCGCGCACCCTCGCCGAGCGCGGTCGCCGTGCTCTCGTCGTAGCGGACGTAGTGCGCGCGGCCGAGCGCGTCCACCCGCTCCTGCCACGACGTGTCCAGCATCTTCCTCGGCGTTCCCGCTCCCGCCTTGACCAGCTCACGCGTGGCGGCGACGGCGAGGTCGGCCTTGATGCGCGTGGACAGCAGCACGGAAAGCACCAGCAGCCGGTACAGCGCGGCCGGGGTGTCCGCGAGCTTGATGCCCGCCTCGCTCGCGTAGGTCGTGCCCGCCACGTCCAACAGCCGCTCGGCGATGCGCTCGGGCTCTTTGCTCATCCCACCCGCGTACCCGGGTGACCGCCGCGCGACACCGGCGAGACGAACGATCATGGTTCCCTGAGTGACCTCGAACACATAGGCTGGGCGCTTCTCGACCGGCGAGACGAGGAGATATCCGTTGCCGTCCACCCAGACTTCGGTCGCCAGCCAGACCGACAACCTCACGATCCCCGTGCTGCTGCGCCGCAACGCCACCGAGTTCGCCGACAAGCCGGCGCTCACGTCGCTGGACGCCGAGGGAACGCCGACGCTCACGTGGGGACAGCTGCGCGAGGAGGTGGCCTCGGTGGCCGCCGGGTTCGCCGACCTCGGCCTGCGGGCGGGCCAGCGGCTGATCATCATGGCGCCGAGCCGCCCCGAGCACCTGATCGCCGACCTCGCGGCCACCAACATCGCCGCCATCCCGTGTACCGCGTACTCGACGCTGAGCAGTGAGCAGATCGCCTACGTCGTCAACCACAGCGCGGCGCCGATCGCGGTGCTCGCCGGCCGTGAGGAACTGGACCGCTGGCTCCCGGTGCTCGACCAGCTGCCCAACCTCGAGCACGTCGTCGTCCTCGACCCCGTCGAGCTGCCGGAAGGCGACGACCGCTTCCTCACCTTCGCCGCCCTGCGCGAGCGCGGCGCCGCCCGGCACGCACGGGAGCCGCGCGAGTTCGAGCAGGCGACGGACGAGATCAAGCCCGACGACCCGCTGTCGATGATCTACACCTCCGGCACCACGGGTGTGCCGAAGGGCGTGGTGCTCTCCCACCGCAACGCCATCCACGAGGCGCTCGCGGTCCATTCGCTGCACGACAACCAGATGCACCTGTCGAACATCGCCTACCTGCCGCTGGCGCACATCGCCGAACGCGAGCTGTCGATCTACCTGCCGATCGTGTATGCCGGGCACGTGCACACGCTCGCCGACGCGAAGGACCTGGTCCCCGCGCTCGGCCGGGTGCGGCCCGACGTCCTGTTCGGCGTGCCCCGCGTGTGGGAGAAGATGGTGGCGGGCCTCAAGAACATGCTCGGGGGCGTCCCCGAGGAGCGGCGCACCGCGCTGTTGCAGGCCAACGCTCTGCTGCAGGAGGGCTACAAGCTGCGCAGCGCGGGCAAGGAGGTACCCGCCGACCTCGCCCAGCGCATCGCCGACACCGACGAGACCGTGCTCGCGCCGGTACGGCAGCTGCTCGGCCTCGACAAGCTCACGCTCGCCTCCAGCGGCGCCGCGGCGCTTCCGGTGGAGGTCCTGTACTTCATCGCGGGGCTCGGGATCGAGATCCAGGAGGTGTGGGGCCTCTCGGAGACCACCGGCGCCGTCACGTCGAACACCGCGAACGCGTTCAAGGCGGGAACGGTCGGCAGGCCGCTCGCCGACGTCGAGGTGCGCACCGGCGAGGACGGCGAGCTGTTCGTCCGCGGCCCGATCGTCTTCCTCGGCTACCTCCAGGAGGACGGGTCGATCGAGCCGGCGACCGACGCCGAAGGGTGGTTCGCGACCGGAGACATCGGCACGATCGACGCCGACGGGTTCGTCACGATCACCGACCGCAAGAAGGAGCTCATCATCACGGCAGGCGGCAAGAACATCGCACCGAGCCGGATCGAGGGCCTGCTGAAGGAGCACCAGCTCATCGGGCAGGCGGTGGCGATCGGCGACGGCAAGCCGTACGTGACCGCGCTGATCGTGCTTGACGACGAGATCGCCCCCGCGTGGGCGGCGGCGCGCGGCATCGAGGACACCGACGTGGCCGCTCTGGCCGCCCACCCCGACGTGCGCGCGGAGATCGACCGCGCCGTCGAAGCGGCCAACGAACGCCTCGCCAGGGCCGAGCAGATCAAGCGGTACCAGCTGCTGACCAAGGCGTGGACCCCCGAGAGCGGAGAGCTCACGCCGACGCTGAAGCTCAAGCGCCGCGTCATCGCCGAACGGTACGAACCCGACATCGCCGCCCTCTACGACTGAGCCCACCGGCCCCCAAGGCCACCTTTGTTGCGTTGAACGCAACAAAGGTGGCCTTGGGGGCAGTCAGGTCAGGCGCTGCGCAGCGGGCTCGAGGGGCCTTCCGTCCACTTGCGCAGGCGCGGCGGCACCCGCTTCTCCAGGCCGTACGGCTCCAGGTGGGCGCCGAAGACCTCGTCGAACGCGCGCTGGACGCTGTCGGAGTCCCACACGTCCCGCTCCAGGATCGGCGCCTTCAGGTACGGCTGGCCGACGATGTGCAGCTGCGGGCCGTTGCACCGGATCAGCTGTCCGGTGATGCCGTGGGAGCCGTCGCCGAGCAGGAACAGCACCACCGGCGCGATCCGCGCGGGCGTACGGTCCGGCGGGCAGTTGCGCAGCGACCGTTCCGACTTCCAGACCATGCGCGTATGCGCGAGCGGGCAGACGGCGTTGACGCGGATGCCGACGTCCTCCATGTCGAGCGCCCACGAGTAGGTCAGCGACGCGACCGCGCCCTTGCTCGCCGCGTACGTCGAGAGCTTGCGCTGCCCCAGCGACGCGCCCGACGAGATGTTGACGATCGAGCCGCCGCCGTGACGCATCATCGCCTCGGCCGCCGCCGTGCCCGTGTAGATGACACCGAGGACGTTGGTCTCGATCAGCTCGCGGATCTGCGCCGGATCGTCCTGCCACGGCAGAGCCTCGTAGTTGACCCCGGCGTTGTTCACCAGCCCGTCGACCCGGCCGAATTCCGCCTCGCACAGCTCGACGATCGCCTTCGCCTGTTCCGGGTCCGCGACGCTGTGCCCGCTGGCCACCGCGCGGCCGCCGTGTGCCCTGATGTTCGCCGCGGTGGCCTCGGCCAGGCCCGCGTCGACGTCGTTCACGACGACCGCGGCGCCCGCCTGTGCGGCGTGCACGGCGAAGGCCTCCCCCAGGCCCCTTCCCGCACCGGTCACCACCACCGATTTGCCGCTCAGCAGCTCGTTCATCGTTCCACTCCCACCCGCCGGCACCGATTCACGCTCGGTCCACCCGTGCAGCCGACGTCTCCCTCAGTCTTCGGCAGAGTCGCCTTCCCGGCCCGGCGAGCTCGCCGAACGGCCGCCACACTGCGCCGAACGAGTGAGCGCTGATCGGTCCCGGGATACTGCCGGGCTGCTTCGCGCGGTAGCGGCGACGGGCCGGGCGGGCGCCCGGGCGACCGGGCGGCCCCGTACGTTTGACCTCGGACAGATGGCCGAAAGGAGAGCGCCGTTAGTCCCATCCGGGCGACGTTCGCTGTTCGTCCTCCCGTTGCGGGGGTAGAACTTAACGTTGTCGTGTGTGTTGCACGGGGTAATCGAGTCAGTACAAGGTGACAAGGGTGGGTACCAGCACGGCGCCACGGATGAACGTCGCGATCCGCAACCCGGAGTTTCGCGCGCTGTGGCTCGCCGAGGCACAGTCGGTGGCCGGGGACCACCTCACCACGGTCGCGCTCGCCATCGTGGTCTACGGCCGCACCGGCTCCGCACTGTGGGCCGCGGTGGTCTACGCCCTCACGTTCCTCCCCGCGCTCGCGGGCGGGCTCGGGCTTTCCCAGCTCGCCGACCGGTTCCCCCGCCGGACCGTGCTGGTCACGTGCGCACTGATCCAAGCCGTGCTCGTGGGCGCCATGGCCATCCCCGGCACCCCGCTCGCCCTGCTCTGCGTGCTCGTCGTGGGCGTGCGGCTGGCCGGCGCACCGGTCAACGCCGCGCAGAACGCGCTCACCAGGGAGATCTTCGACGACGACGAGGTCTATCTGCGCAGCCAGGATCTGCGCGGCATCACCACCAACATCGCGATGCTCGCCGGCCTCGCCGCCGGTGGCGTGCTCGTGACGGCGCTCGGCCCGTCGTGGGCGCTCGCGATCGACGCGGTCACGTTCGCGGTCGCGGCGGCCGTCGTGCGATGGCAGGTACGCGCGCGGCCCCCGGCAGGCGATCCGGACGGTCCGTGGTTCGGCGCGGCCCAGTGGGTGTTCGGGCAGCGCAGGCTGCGGGTGCTGCTCGCGTTCTCGTGGCTCGTCGGGCTCGCCGTCGTGCCCGAAGGTCTCGCCGCGCCATTGGCCCACCAGATCGGCGCGGGCGAGCAGGCGGTCGGCTGGCTGCTCGCGGCCGACCCCGTCGGGTTCATCCTGGGCGCGTTCGTGCTGTCGCGCTTCGTCTCCGCGGAGAACCGGCGACGGTACGTCGGCGTGCTCGCGATCGCCGCGGCGGGCGTGCTCGTCGTGTTCGCCCTCGAGCCAGGACTGGTGCTCGCACTGGTCCTGCTGGCACTCGCGGGCGCGGCGGGTGCCTACATCATCACCGTCGGCGCCACGTTCATCACGTGGGTTCCCAACGAACTACGCGGAGGAGCGGGAGGGCTCTACCGCACCGGGCTGCGGGTAGCACAGGGCCTTGGTGTGGCGATGGGCGGCGTACTCGCGGAATGGGTTGGCTCCGCGACCACCGCTATCGCACTTGCCGGCGTACTGGGAGTTGTTTTCACCGTGCCGGTCGCGCTTTCGTGGGCGCGCGTCCGTAGCTACGCCGGATAGTTCCGCTGCTGAGGGGCACGAACGGAGAAAGAAGAATTGAGGGGCAATCAGAAGTCACGGCCGGCCATCGGGGGCTCCTCCTCGAACGCGATTAAGAAAAATTGTCACTGTGAGTGCTCATAATGACTACGAGTGTTCAGAAATCACGGCCACGCACTTGCACACACCTCCCCGGCGATCCCGGCTCGACTCTCCACTACCGACTGCCCTTGCTCAGAAGTCACGCCCGGCCACAGCCAGCCTCCTTCACATCCGCTAACGATTTTCCCGAACGCCACGTGTCTCAGAAATCACGACCGGTCACCGGAAACTCCTCCTTTACTTCGTCTGCTCACAGAGTTCACCAACGCACAGGATCAGAAATCGCGGCCAGCCACGGGACACCTCCCATTGAGAGCGCAATCAACCAACATGTGTTTGTTCTAGATCAGAAGTCACGGCCAGGCAAGGGAGAACACCTCCGATCGCCCTTTGAGCCGAAGACGGGGCGCCCCGAGACTACATGCCGGCGTCCTCGCCTACACGGCAGTTCTGGCGCGGTGAGATGATACCTGCTGTGGAGAGCGCCCCGTTCTCTCGCGGACTTCGCAGAGGGTACTTAACCGCCGGAACGCACACCTTGGGGAGGTTTGGCGAGTGCCGCTCACGCCTCACGACCGGCCACCGCCAGCACCCGCTGCCGCAGGTCGCAACGGTGCGCCCGGCATGGGCGACGCCGCCGCCGTGACCGGTCCGGCGCCGCCGGCCGGCGGCGCGAGCGCCGACGGTGAGCCCGCGCACGCTCGGCGGCGCCACCGGTTACGCCCGCGGAACTGGGCACTGTGGAAGCGGCCGAGACGCTTCATCGTCTTCCTGATCGTCATGGAGCTCGTGGCGATCGGCGGTTTCGCCGTCGCGTTCGCGGGCGCCCACTCGCCGACCGGGACGGACTGGCTGCGGTTCGCGATACTCGCGGCGGGCGCGACGGTCCACATCCAGCTCACCCAGCGCCAGGAGGAACGCAGGCGCAACCGGACGAAGACCGTCCTCATCGACCTCATCGCCGTGTGGGTGTTCCCCGCGGTGCTCGTACTGCCCACCACGCTCACGGTCCTGCTCGTGGTGCTGATCCGCGTTCAGCGCTGGTTCACCGCGCGCCGCCCGGCGCACAACTTCGTGTTCTCGTCCATTTCGCACAGTCTGGCCGCCGCGCTCGCCGGGCTCGTCTACGGCTCGCTCGGGCCGCACGACTGGCACACCATCACCGCGCTCGGCTCGCTGCGCGAGTTCGGCTACGTGCTCGTCGCCGCCGCCGTGTACGAGGGCGTCCAACTGCTCTACGTCGGCGGCATCCTCGCGCTGAGCGACCCGAACCCCACGCTGCGCAACGTCCTCGGCAGCAAGGCCGACAACACCATCGAGGCCATCACGACGGGACTCGGCGCCGTCACGGCCGTGCTCGTGGTGACCATGCCGCCGTCGGTCGCGATCATGGCCGTGGTGACCGTGTTCTTCAACCGGCTCGCCGAGCTCGACCAGCTGCAGGACGACGTGGTCACCGATCCCAAGACCGGGCTGCTCAACATGCGCGGCTGGTCGGAGTCCGCGGAGCGGGCGCTCACGCGCGTGCGCCGCGCCGACGGCAGCCTCGCCATGCTCATGATCGACCTCGACCACTTCAAGTGGATCAACGACACCTTCGGGCACCCGGCGGGCGACGACGTGCTCGGAGCGATCGCGAAGGCCCTCGGCGAGGTCACGAGGCCCGCCGACATCGTCGGCCGGTTCGGCGGCGAGGAGTTCCTCGTGCTGCTGCCCGACGCCGACGCGGCCGCGGCGGAGGTCGCCGCGGAGCGCGTCCGCAACACCATCGCCGCGCTGGAGATCGACACCACCGACAAGCGCGGGGCCCAGACCACGGTCACCGGCCGCACGACCTCCATCGGCGTCGCCGTGTATCCGAGGCACGCGAGCACGCTGCAGGGACTGATGCAGGCCGCCGACGCCGCGGTGTACGAGGCGAAGGAGAACGGGCGAAACCAAGTCCGCTTCGCCGACGCCGCCGGCGGGTAGGCTGACCTGCACTGCTGATATCCGGGGGTTACCCGGATGCCGCCTCCCGTTTGCCGCTGACACCCTGGGGAACCATGACCGCAGCAGCCGAGGAGACCGCAGCGCCCGCGTCCAGACGCGGGCGGGGCCTCCTCGGGACGTCGGCATGGGTCGTTCTGCTCGTCCTGGTGGTGACGGGGTTCGGGTTCCTGGCGTCCCGTTCGGAGGCACCGCCCGACCAGGGCCCGCCGCGGGGTGACGTCGCGGCCGCGCAACGCGCGATCGACGCGCTGCTCGACCCCGGCACCACCCCCGGTGCGCTCGCCTCGCTGCCGGCCGACTTCACCCGGGTCACCGGCGTGGTGCCGGGCGAGGCGACGGCACGCGACGGCACGGTCAGGGCCGTGCACGTCGACGGCGGGTGCTCGACGCCGTGGGGCGACGACGACACCCGCTGGGACTTCGGCACCCCGTGCCGCGCCCACGACCTCGGCTACGACCTGCTGCGCTACGCCGAGAAGAAGGGCCACCCGCTGGGCCCGGAGGTGCGCAGGGCCCTCGACGACCGGCTCTCCGCGGACATGCGCGCCACGTGCGCGCTCAACCCGAGCGGCTCACCGCAGCTGTGCCAGGGCGTCGCGTCGCTGTACTCGGCGGGGCTCGTCGTCAACTCGTGGCACCAGCGCTGGGGGCCTCCCGTCGGCGAGCCGATCGTGCCGATGCTCGCCGGCGTCGCGGTGATCGGCTTCCTCGTCGCGTTCCGGCTGCGGGGCTGGCTCGTCGCGCGGCGCACCCGGCCCCGGACCGACGCACCGGAGCCCAGGCCGGAACCCGTGCCCGGCGGACGCTGGACGCTGCTCGGCGTCGGCAGCATCGGGCTACTCGTGCTCGGCGAGGCTTCGGTCGCGCTCGCGCGCTGGGCCGGTGCGCCCTCGGACTGGCTCTGGCCGTTCACGTGGCTCGCACAGCTGGCCTTCGTGTTCTTCTTCGCGGCAGGGCACTCCAACCTCACCGGCTGGCTCACGGTGCGCAGGCACGGCGGCGGCTACCGCGAGTACCTCGCGCACCGGGCGAGCTGGCTGCTCCGCCTGACGCTGGTGTTCGCCGTGGTGGCGTTCGCCGTGCCCACGGCGCTGGAGCTGCTCGCGGTACCGGAGGGGACCAGCGACGTGGTGGTCAGGATCGCGCTCCATCCGCTGTGGTTGCTCGGCGTCTACATGGTGACGCTGGCGGCGACTCCGGTACTGCTGGCGCTGCACCGCCGCGCGCCGGTGCCGGCGGGACTCGCCCTCGTCGCCGCGCTCGCGGGGGTGGAGCTGCTCGCCGACCGGGTGGACTCGCCGGTGCTCGGCAACCTGAGCGTGGTGGTGCTCGCGCTGCTCGCCCAGCAACTGGCGTTCGCCCACGCCGGCCGGCCGAGGCCGCGACCGTGGCTGCTCGCGGTCGCCGGGCTCGCCGGGGCGGGCGCGCTCACGGCCGGTGCGGTGTCGGGCCTCGTGCCGGCGACCCTGCTCGGTTCGTCAGCCGAGTCGCCCGCGCTCACCGGCCCCGTGCTGCCCGTGCTGGCGCTCGGACTGGTGCAGCTCAGCCTGCTCGGGCTGCTCCGAGCGCCGCTCGCCCGGCTGGCGGCCAGTCCACGGGTACTGCGCGCGGCGGGGTTCGCCTCCCGCGCGCCGATGAGCCTGTATCTGCTCTTCCTCGCCGGCATGCTGCTGGTCGTCGCGGCGGTCTACCTGCCGGAGCGGCTCGCGGCGGGCAGCCTGCGGGTACTGCTGGCCGTCGCGATGCTCACCGGGCCGGCCGCGCTCGTGTTCTGGTGGTTCGAACGCCACCTCGGCTACCGCCCGCCACCGCTGCCCGCGTGGCGGACCGCGCCAGGACGACTCGATCGGGCGTTGGCGCACGCGGCTACGGTCGCCGGAATCGGGTACTCCACCCTTGGTGTGTTCGGGTTCGCGCTGAGCAGCTTCAGTGGTGCCGGCCAGGTCACGCTGGCGGGGTTGCCACTCGATCCGATCCAGAGTCTCGTGCACCTGCTGCTCGGGATGTCCCTGCTGCACACCGTCCGCACCGGCGTCAGCAACGCGCCGAGGACGTGGCTGCTGACGGCGCTGGCGTGCGTACCGCCGCTGCTGTCGGCGACGGCGGGGCCGAGCACGTTCGCGCTGGGCGTCGTTGTGCACGGCGTCACAGGGCTGCTGGCCGTGTCGGCGGCGTTGGCTACGGTGTGGGCCGCCCGGCCGACGAGCGGTTACGCGACGTAGTCGGAGCGCCCACGCCGGAGTGGTACCAACCACATCGGTGAACCGGTGTGACACCCTACGACAACCTGTGTCTTTGTTCGGACGTCCAACAACGGACCGAACTGTCGACCGAAAGGAGCCGTTGGCGTGGACTACCCGCCGCGGAACTCCCCGCGAGGCCGTGGTCCCGCGAGGCCGTGGCAGGACCGCGCCGGGGGCAGGCAGGCGCCGCCCCCCAGCGGGAGGCCGGCTCCCCCGCGCAGGGCACAGGCAGCGCGGCAGCCGGGTCGCCGCCCGCCCGCCGCAGGTCAGGGACGTCCGCCGGCACAGCGTCCCCGCAGGCCGGCTCCGCCCGCGCCGCCTTCGCGCGCGGGCCGCAGGTTGCGCGGCCCGAAGATCGTGCTCGCGGTCGTCTCCGCGCTCGTGATGTGCCTGACGGGCTACGCGTGGGCCGCGATGCAGGGCCTCGTCAACGGGCTGACCATGGCCGACGTGATCGAGGGCGGCGACGACGAACTCCCCGCCGACGGCGCCCGCGACATCCTCCTGGTCGGCATGGACAGCCGCACGGACGCGCAGGGCAACCCGCTGTCCGAGGAGATGCTCGCCAAGCTGCGCGCCGGTGTCTCCGACGGTGAGCTGAACACCGACACCCTGATCTTCGTCCACATCCCCAACGACGGCAGCAAGGCCGTCGCGATCTCGCTGCCGCGGGACTCCTACGTGGACATCCCCGGCTTCGGCGAGCACAAGATCAACTCCGCGTACGCGCGCGGCAAGGCCGCCGCCCGCTCGCAGCTGGAGGAAGAGGGCGTCACCGACCCGAAGCAGCTCGAGGTCGACAGCAACCAGGAGGGCGCGAAGACCCTCATCAAGACCGTCGAGAACCTCACCGGGTCCACGATCGACAACTACGCCTCGATCAACCTGCTCGGCTTCTACGACATCACGAAGGCCATCGGCGGTGTGGACGTGTGCCTCAACGAGCCCGTCGACGACGACTACTCGGGCGCGAACTTCGAGGCGGGCCCGCAGACCATCTCGGGCCTCGACGCGCTGGCGTTCGTCCGGCAGCGGCACGGGCTGCTGCGCGGCGACCTCGACCGCGTCGTGCGCCAGCAGGTGTTCATGGCCGGGCTGGCGCGCAAGGTCCTCTCCGCCGGAACACTGGCCGACCCCGCCAAGCTCAACGACCTCGTCGGAGCGGTCCAGAAGTCCGTGGTGGTCAACCAGGGCTGGGACCTGCTCGGCTTCGCCCAGCAGATGCAGGGCCTCACGGGCGGCCAGATCGAGTTCCGCACCATCCCCGTCGTCGACACCGAGTACGACACCGACGACGGGCAGGCCATCCAGGTCGACCCGGACGAGGTGCGCGACTTCGTGCAGGGCCTCTCGGGCCCCCCGCCTTCGGAGGAGAAGAAGGCACCCGCTCCGCCCGCGGGCGAGATCACCGTGGACGTGCTCAACGCCTCCGGCATCACGGGCCTGGCCGGCAGCGTGTCGGAGTCGCTGACGGCGGAGGGCTACGTGCCGGGCGAGGTCGGCAACGCCACGGCGCGCTCCACCACGGTCGTGCAGGTGCCCGAGGGCCAGGAGGCGGCGGGCGAGAAGGTGGCCGGGTCGCTGGGCGGCGACGTGGACGTCGAATCCGACCCCTCCGTGCCGGCCGGGCACGTGCGCGTGCTGCTGGCTCCCGACTACACACCTCCGGACGAGTCCGGCTCCGCCGAGGGCGTCGCCGAGCCCGCCATGCAGCAGCAGGCGTCACCCGTGGCCAAGCAGGAGCCCACCGAGGAGCCGCCCATCACGGCGCAAGGAGTCCCCTGCGTGAACTAGGCACCCCTCCACCCGGCTGCAGTGAAGGCCACCTTCACTGCGTTGAACGCAGTGAAGGTGGCCTTCACTGCAGTCTGTGACCGCGAAATCCGGGTGAGCCCATTCGGCGCCTTTTGTTACCCCGTTCGGGGTAGTTGGCGGGCTTTTGTCAAGTTTTCTACGGAAGCCGCGTAAGGCGAGGGACCTCAGAGGCTTTCACTCGCGTGAAGAACGCATGCACTGTGTCGGCGGAGCCGGCGCACGGCATCCCACGCGGTGCGGGCAGGGGACCTGGAGTGCTGATCGACGCGGACGCCTACCAGCGGGTGCTTGGCGAGGAACTACGCAAGCTCCGCAAGCAACGAGGATGGACCCGCAAGGAACTGAACGAGCGCCTGCAGAGCGAGATCTCGCTGCAGACACTCGCGACGTACGAGCTGGGCACCCGGCAGTGCTCGGTGGTGCGCCTGGTCGAGATCTGCCTCGCCATGGACGAGCTACCGCAGAACCTGCTCGAGCGCGTGCACCGGCGGGTCTTCGGCGACGAGCCGGGCCGGGTGCGGCTGAACCTGGCCAAGGTGGTCGCCGACGACCAGCCCGAGCTGCTTCCGCTGCGCCGGTGGGCCCGCGGCAGGCTCGAGCAGGCGAGCGGCAACGACGTCCAGCTGGAGTTCAGCGCGCTCGAACGCATGGCGGAGCTCTGCGGTATGGAGACCCAGGACCTGATCGCCCGCCTCCGGAAGCTGTCCGGCCTCCCGCCCGGCTACTGACCCCTGGGTCCCCCCTGCCCAGGGTCGGTAGCCTCCCCCGGCTTCAGCGGGTCAGTTCGAAGTCGCTCGGGCGGAGCTTGCGCGTCTCCAGCCAGTATCGCCAGGTGAAGCCCGGCCAGATGGTGCGGTTGACGCCCTTGGCGTCGAGGTACCAGCTCTTGCAACCGCCCTGGGTCCAGATGCCGCGCTCCAGCTTGCGCTGGATGTCGTCGTTGAACTGCGCCTGGACGTCCTCACGCACCTCGATGGACTCGGCGCCGCGCGACTCGACGAAGCGGATCGCCTCGGAGATGTAGCGGATCTGCTGCTCGATCATGAAGACCACCGAGTTGTGGCCGAGTCCCGTGTTGGGACCGAGCAGGAAGAACAGGTTCGGGAAGCCCGCGACGGTGATGCCCTTGTGGGTCTGCATGCCCTCGGTGGACCACAGTTTGCCGAGGTTGCGGCCGTCCACACCGATGATGTCCAGGTCGTCGAAGGCGTCGGTGACGTGGAAGCCGGTGCCGTAGATGATGGCGTCCACCTCGTGCTCGACGCCGGCCTTGTCGATCACGCCGTGCTCGGTGACCTCGGCGACGCCGTCGGTCACCACGTCGACGTTGTCCCGGTTGAGTGCCGGGTAGTAGTCGTTGGAGATCAGCACGCGCTTGCAGCCCATGACGTAGTCGGGCGTGAGCTTCGCGCGCAGGGCGGGGTCGTCGACGTGCTTGTCGATGTTGTGCTTGGCGAGCTTCTGCGCGAGCTTCATGACGCGCGGGTTGCCGTTGAAGCCGACGGCGCGCACCTCGAGCATCCAGTACAGGAGGTTGCGGTAGGCCCGCTGGGCTCCGGGCACCTTCGCGAACAGCCGCTTCGCCCAGTCCGGCATCGCGTGGTCGGGCTTCGGCATGATCCACGGCGGCGTGCGCTGGAACAGGGTCAGCTCGGCGACGTCCTTGGCGATCTGTGGCACGAACTGCACCGCGCTCGCTCCCGTGCCGATCACGGCGACGCGCTTGCCGCGCAGGTCGAAGTCGTGGTCCCACTCGGCGGAGTGGAAACTGCGGCCCTGGAACCGCTCGATGCCGGGCAGGTCCGGAATCTGCGGAAGGTGCAGGGCACCGACCCCTGCGACGAGGTAGCGGCCGGCGAACTCGTCGCCGCCCGAGGTGGAGACGTACCAGCGGTTCTCGTCGGCGTCCCAGCGCGCGCCGGTCATCTCCTGGCCGAAGCGGATGAAGCGGTACAGGTCGTACTTCCGCGCGACCCTCCGCATGTAGTCGTAGATCTCGGGCTGCGGCGAGAACGAGCGCGACCACTCCGGGTTCTGCTCGAAGGAGAACGAGTACATGTGCGACTGGATGTCGCAGGCACAGCCTGGATAGGTGTTGTCGCGCCAGGTGCCGCCCACGTCGTCGGCCTTCTCCAGGATCACGAAGTCCTCGCGGCCTTCCTTGCGGAGCTGGATCGCCATGCCGAGGCCGGAGAACCCGGTGCCGATGATGACGACTCCCGCTTCGGTGCGGTTGCCCATGCGTGCCTCCATGCCGCAGTTCCTGTTACCCGGAGTCCACCTTACCAGCAGTAGGTTACTTCCGGTAGAGTCGTCGGCGTGAGCACCACCGAAAAGGCCCCTGCCCGGCGCAAACGCATGCCGAGAGCGCAACGCGAGCGGCAGATGATCGAGGTCGCTGAGGTCGTGTTCGCCGAGCGGGGCTACGCCGCGGCGTCGATGGACGAGATCGCGGAACGGGTCGGCGTCTCGAAGCCGATGCTCTACGAGTACTTCCGCTCCAAGGAAGGCCTGCTCCTCGCCTGCATCAGGGAGGCGAGGGCCGAGCTGCGGCACGTCACCGAGCAGGCCGTGGTGGGCGCGGCCGGAGCCGAGGACGCGATGCGCGCCGGGCTGCACGCGTTCTTCCGGTTCATCAGGGATCGCAGGCAGGCGTGGTCGCTGGTGCGCCACGAGATCACGCTGGTCGGCACCTCGGCCGCCGAGGAGATCGAGGCGACCCGGCAACAGCAGACCGACCTCATCGCGACGTTGATGAGCGGCTATTTCGACGACTCCGACACGGTGCGCGTCGAGGCGGCCGCGGAGTTCGTGGTGGGCGGCTGCGAACGATTGGCGATCTGGTGCGAACGGTACGAGGATCTACCCCCGGAGACCGTCACCGAGTACGCGATGGACCTGCTCTGGGGCGGTTTGCAGCGGCTAACGAGCCGTTAGCTGAACGCACCGAGAACAATGGATCACCCGTCGTAGCGACATACTGAGAGTGTTCTCACGCTCAGTAGTTCCTGACGCATTGTCGTATTGCTGGGTGGATCATTTCGTAACAGAATCTGAACACGCGCCTGATGGGCTCAACCGATCGGGTTGTTCACGAACTGGCGTCATAGGACGGTGGCGAAACGGTCTTGCACTGTGGAGCCGTACCCGTCGAGGAGGGGTGAGGACTGGTGGTGCAAGCGATCACCGCACGGTACGTGCAGGAAGCCGAAGACTGGGCGGTCACGGTCGCCGGGCTCGGCAAGGAGCTCAACGACCGGGCGCCGGGCATCATCGCCGCACGCGACCGGGCGGACCAGCTGGTCGAGAAGCTCGCCCCAGAGGGCAGCACCCCGACCGTGGTGCACCTGCTCAACGGCAGCGCACTGGAGTTCACCTCGGCGTACATGACCGCGAGGCTCGCGCGTCCCGAGCCGGGCACCGAGCAGCCCGCGGAGTCCGCGCCGGAGGCCAAGGCCGAGGCGAGCAAGGCGGAGCCGAAGGACAAGCCGGCCGAGCCGAAGGATTCCTCCGCCAAGGAGGATGCCGCGGCCACGGAGACGAAACCGCGCAAGCGGAACGTGCCGCGCAAGGAGCTCAGCAAGAGCCCGCAGCCCGCCGCGGAGAAGGAGACCAAGCCGCGGGGAGCGGACGGGCGCTACGTGCGCACGACCGCGGCCGGCCTGCCCGGATCGGCAGGCTCGGCGAGCGCGGGCGGCTGAGCCGGGAACCGGCTCAGCGGATCAGCTTCCGCACCAGCAGCACCGCGATCAGCGCACCGGCGCCGATCAGCGGGAACTTCACCTTGGGGTCGTCGAACTTCGCCCGCAGGCTCGTACGCGCGGAGTCGGCGAGCCGCTTGGGGCTGGCCTTGGTACCGAGCTGGTCGAGCGTCGAGGCCAGCGCGTGCCTGGCCTTCTCGATGTCGCGTTCGATGGTCTCCGGATCGCGAGCCACGTGTCCTCCCTCGGCAGCATGCTTGCCAGCAGGCTAGATCACGCCGGCCGGGCACATCCCACGGGCACGCCGAGCGGGGCGCCGAAGGCGGGCGGCTAGGCTGCATCCGTCGGGCCCGTAGCCCAATTGGCAGAGGCACACGGTTTAGGTCCGTGCCAGTGTGGGTTCGAGTCCCACCGGGCCCACCAGATCAGTCACTGTACGAACACCGTCCTGCGGCGACTCGTTACCGGTGGCGGAGGCGAACCAGCTGCCAGGCATAGGCCTGTTCGAACGCGGTCGCCACGGTTTCCCTGACTCGTCGCGACGACGATGCTCAGCGGGTCCCGGCGAGGTGGTCGGCCAGGATGGTGGTAACCGACAGCGCGGTGTCGAAGTTCGGGACGAGCCGGGTTTTCGTCAGCGCGAAGGCCACCCTCCGCGCGGGGTCGGCGTAGGCGTAACTGCCGCCCCCGCCTGGCCATCCGAATGCTCCGGAGTTCTCCTCGGCGGGTGCGCCGATCCTGCCGATCGGGAAGCCCAGCGCCATCCGCGCCCGGGTACCGAAGACCTGATCCGTCCCCTCGAACGCGAGCGCGGACAGGTCCGTCAGGCGCGCCGCGTCCACGAGCTCGCCCTGGAGCACGGCGTCGAACATGGTGGCAAGGCCGCGCGCGGTGGCGATACCAACCGACGGTATGTCGGCGCACAGGATCTCAGCGGCATTGCCGAAATCGGCACTCGGCCGGCTCTCCCACGGGGCGAGGATCGCGTCACCGTCGTCCGGGTCGCCAGGCCATGGGCGCGCCTGCTGCTCCAGGCGCGCCAAGCGCGGCAACGACTCCCGCGGAGCGGCGAAGTAGAGCTGCCCCTCGATCCCGAGCGGCGTAGTGATCCACTCACGCAGCAGCTCGCACATGCGCCGCCCGGTCGCACGGCGGGCCAGCTCGCCGACGAGGTAGCCGAAGGTGTAGGAGTGGTAGCCCACGGCGGTGCCCGGCCGCCAGCGCGGCTCGGCGGCGGCCAGCGACGCACACACCCTGGACCAGTCGGGAAGCTCGCCCGGCCCGATCTCGCGCGGGATGGCCGGCAGACCGACGGTGTGGGTCAGCACGTGCCGCAGGGTCACCTTGTCCTTGCCGTGCACGCCGAACTCCGGCCAGAGGTCCACGACGGGGCTGTCGTAGTCGAGGAAACCGCGCGCGACAAGCAGGTGCGCGAGCGTGGCCACCACGTTCTTGGCTGTGGAAAAGCTGAAGATCGGCGTGCCGGAGGTGAGCGGTCGCCCGGTGGCCGGGTCGGCAGTGCCGGCCACCGCGTCGACGATCAGCGCGCCATCCCGGTAGACGGCAACCTGCACACCGGTCTCCGCACCGGTACCGACCCGCGCATCGATATGGCGCTGAATCCGTTCCTGGATCTCACTCATCGCTACCCCTTCCCTTCCCCGGCCTTGCCCTGAACGGACAGACCCGCGCGGGGCGGACAACTCGTCGGTGCGCGAGCCGGGACAACACCTTCCTCAACCAACAGGTTGACAACGCCGCGCAAGCGACTTACCTTCGTATTCAACCGATGAGTTGAGGAAGCATGGTGGACGACAGTACGGAACGGCTCAACCGGGCGTTCGCGGCGCTGGCCGATCCGACCCGGCGCGACCTGGTGGCCCGCCTGGCCCGCGAGGACGCGACCGTGGGCGAGTTGGCGGAGCCCTACGACATGAGCCTCCAGGCCGTTTCCAAGCACGTGAAGGTGCTGGAGGAGGCCGGGCTCGTGACCCGCAGCAAGGACGCCCAGCGCCGGCCGGTCCACCTCGACGCGGAGGTGTTCGACCTGATGACGAAATGGATCGAGCGCTACCGAAGGGAAGCAGAGGAGCGCTACCGCCGCCTCGACGCCCTGCTGGCCCGGATGGCCGACGACGAGCAACCGACACACACCGACACGAGGGACGCATCATGACCACGACCAAGCACCAGACCGAGATCAAGGCCGACGAGAAGGTCCCGACGATCGAGATCGTCCGGGAGTTCGACGCGAGGCCCGAGCACGTCTTCCGCGCCCACGTGGACCCCGAGCTCTACACACAGTGGATCGGACCGCGCTCGGTGACCACGAGGATCACCAGGTGGGACCCGCGCAGAGGCGGCGAATGGGCCTTCGCCAACGACCGGGACGGCGAGGAGATCGCCAGCTTCTACGGCAGCTTCCACGAGGTGCGGCCGAACGAGCGGATCGTGTGGACCTTCACCTACGAAGGCCACCCCGACGGCGTCGCGCTGGAGACCCTGACCTTCGAGGAGCTCGAGGGCGGGCGCACGCGGCTGCGGACGCTGAGCGTGGTGGAGGACTTCGAGACCCGCGACGGCATCCTGTCCAGCGGCATGGACGTCGGGGTCAGGGAGGGCTACGAGAAGCTCGACGAGCTGCTGGCGAAGGGCGCCTGACGATGACATCGGCACCCACCGGCCCCGCCCGGCGGCACGCGGACGACGCGGCCCGGTTCACCGCACTGGTCGAGTCCGCCTCGGCAGGCGACTGGGCCCGGCCCTCGCCGGTCGCCGAGTGGACGGCGCTCGACATCGTGAAGCACCTCGTCGAGTGGTCCCGGGGCTTCCTGAAGGGCGCCGGGATCGAGTTGCCCGCGCTGGACGTCGAGGCCGACCCGGCCGCCGCGTGGAACCGGCACGCCGCCGACATCCAGGCCATTCTCGACGACCCCGCCGGGCGCGTGCTGAGCAATCCGAACACCGGCGACAAACCCGTGGACGAGGCGATCGACCAGTTCTACACCGCCGACGTCTGGATGCACTCCTGGGATCTCGCCAAGGCACTCGGCCGCGAGCCCGACCTGGGCCAGGAGCGTTGTGCGGCCGCACTGGACGGCATGAAACCGATCGAGCAGCTGCTGCGGGACAGCGGGCAGTTCGGCCCCGCCGTTCCGGTGCCCGAGGACGCGCCCCCGCAGGACAGGCTGATGGCCTTCATCGGCCGCGACCCGGCCTGGCGCCCCTGAGGCACGGGCGGCCGGACAGTCCACCCGGGCCGTCCGGCCGCTCAGCTGTCCCGCCACGCCAGCGGAGAGGTACGCAGGGCCGCCTCGGCGACCCGTCGGGCGATGCCGGTGGTGAGACTGTTCGTGGCGCTGTCGACCCACTCCCCGACCCGCTCCACCCCGGCCGCGCGGTACTCCAGCGCCTGCAACAGCATCTCCAGCTTGTCCGCGTCCCGCGCACAGCGGGCCTCGGGTGTGGCCGCCCGCTCGTACTCCGCGACGGCGCCGCGCACGCTGTCCCGCGCGGCGTCCGGCAGTGGCGTGGTCTGGTCCTCGGTGATGCGCTGCGGATCGGGCTTGTCCAGGTAGGCCCTCGCGGTGTGCGGGAGGTCGCCGGTGCGGGTCTCCTGGGTGTCGTGCCAGAGCGCCAGGTACGCGGCGCGCGCGGGATCGGCGCCTTCCTCGGCGGCCAGCAACGCGGCGAGCTGGCTGACACGCATGGTGTGCTCGGCGACGGACTCGGGGTCGCGCACACCCGCGTGCCACCACCCCGCCCGCCGGATCCGCTTGAGCACACCCAGCTCGTACCCGAAGGTCGCGATGCCTTCCGCGGGATCGGTCACGAGGCCTCCTGACGGCGAGCCGGGTGTGCCCGCAGCCTAACGGCTCAGGTTGCGGTAGCGGCGGATCGCCAGCGGGCAGAAGACCGCAGTCAGCACCGCGGGCCACAGCAGCGCGAGCAGCAGCGGATGCTGGGCGAGCCAGCCCTCTCCTCCCCAGCCGGGGTTGCCGAACAGCTCTCTCGTCGCCGCGGCCGTGGCCGACAGCGGGTTCCACTCCGCGATCGTGCCGAGCCAGCCTGGCATCGTCGAGGGCGCCACGAACGCGTTCGACAGGAAACCCAGTGGCCACACCAGGATCTGCAGCGCCATCACGGCTTCCGGGCTTCGCGTCACGAGCCCGAGGTAGATGCCGAGCCACAGCATCGCCAGCCGGAGCAGCAACAGCAGCCCGAACGCGGCGAGTGCCGCGGCGAAGCCGTTGTGCCACCGCCAGCCCATGAGCAGTCCCGCCACCACCAGTGCGGCCAGCGTCAGCACCGCGTTGAGCAGGTCGGCCGTGCAGCGGCCGAGCACCACCGCCGACGGCGCCATCGGCAGGGAGCGGAAGCGGTCGGTGACGCCGCGCTGCGCGTCGGTGCTCACCGCGGTGAACGTGGCCTCGACGCCGAACACCATCGTCAGCGCGAGCACCCCGGGCACCAGGAAGTCCTGGTAGCCGCCCCCTCCCGGCACGGACATGGCGCCGCCGAAGAGGAAGCCGAACATCAGCAGCACCATCACGGAGAACAGCAGGTTCACCACGAACTGCACGGGCTGGTTGGCCCAGTGCGTCAGGTCGCGCCTGGTGATGGTCCAGCCGTCGGTGAACGCCCAGCGCAGCCGCGCGAGCGGGGAGCGCGACGGCGCGGTGAGGGTCATGGTCACGCCACGGCCTCCTTCTGCTCGGCGGTGAGGTGCAGGAACACCTCGTCGAGGGTGGGCCTGCGCAGCGCGACGTCCTCCGCCGTGATCCCCGCCGAGGCCAGCGCGGGCACCAGCTCGCCGAGCGCGGCCATGCGGTCGCGCACGGGCACGCTGACCAGCCGCCGGTCGGGGTCGGTCTCGGCCTCCGCCCCGGCGATGCGGGCCAGCAGGGCCGACGCGGCGGGGAGGTCGGCCAGGGAGTGCAGCACGACATCGATCCGGTCGGCGCCGAGGCGGTGCTTGAGCTCGTCCGGGGTGCCCTCGGCGATGGCCCTGCCGTGGTCGATCACGGAGACGCGGTCGGCGAGCTGGTCGGCCTCCTCCAGGTACTGCGTGGTCAGCAGCACGGTCGTGCCCGAGGCGGCGAGCCGCCGGACGGCGTCCCACACCTCGTTGCGGGCGCGGGGGTCGAGGCCGGTGGTCGGCTCGTCGAGGAACAGCACGGGCGGGGCGAGAATGAGCCCGGCGGCGAGGTCGAGCCGCCTGCGCATGCCGCCGGAGTACTGCGTGACGGGCTTGCCGCCGGTGCCGGCGAGGCGGAAGCGCTCGAGCAGCTCGCCCGCCCTTCGCCGCGCGTCGGCGGCGCTCAGGTGGTAGAGCCTGCCGAACATCTCCAGGTTCTGCCGCCCGCTGAGCAGCTCGTCGACGGCGGCGTGCTGGCCGACGAGCCCGAGCCGGTACCTCGCTTGCCCGGCCTGGCGGACCACGTCGAAGCCGGCGACCCTCGCGGTGCCGGAGTCGGGCCGCAGCAGGGTGGCGAGCACGCGCACGGCGGTGGTCTTGCCTGCTCCGTTGGGGCCGAGCAGGCCGTGCACCGTGCCTGGGGCGACGGTGAGGTCGAAGCCGTCGAGCGCTCTGGTGTCGCCGTATCGTTTGCGCAGGTTCTCGGCCAGGACGGCCGGTTCCTCGGCAGGCATCTTCAGGGATCCTCTCCGAACTCTCTACAGCGTAGAGTGATGAGCGGGAGGACAATACTCTACGGCGTAGGGAGTTTTCAACCGTGACGGTGTACGGCGGCGGAGGCGACCCGAAGCGCAGCCTGGAGCTGCTGTGGGGCATCCAGGAGGACCGGCCGCGGCGCGGCCCCAAGCCCCGCTTCACACTCGACGACGTCGTGGCCTCGGCGCTCGCCATCGCCGACGCCGAGGGGCTGGCCGCGGTGTCGATGCGCCGGGTCGCCTCGGATCTCGGCGTCACCGCCATGTCGCTGTACGGATACGTGCCGGGCAAGGCGGAACTGATCGACCTGCTCGTGGACCGCGTCGTCGGCGAGGTCGACATATCGGCCGAGCTGCCGGACGGCTGGCGGGCCCGCCTCGAACACGTCGCCCGGCAGAACTGGAACCTCAGCCTGCGCCATCCCTGGCTGCTCCAGGTGTCCAGCAGCAGGCCGGTGCTCGGCCCGAACATGATCGCCAAGTACGACTACGAGCTACGCGCGGTCGCGGGCCTCGGGCTCACGTCCGTGGAGATGGACCTCGTCGTCACGCTCATCACCGACTACACGCACGGCGCCGCGCGCAACGCCGTCGAGGCGGCACAGGCCGGGCAGCAGACAGGGCGGACCGACCTCGAGTGGTGGGAGGAGTACGCGCCGCTGCTGGACAAGGTCTTCGACCCCGGGAAGTACCCGACCGCCGCCGAGGTCGGTGGCGAGGTCGGCGCCGAGTACCAGGCCGCGTCGGACCCCTCGCGCGCCTTCGAGTTCGGGTTGCGCCGCGTGCTCGACGGCATCGGCGCGCTCATCGAGGGCAAGCGGGGCTGAACGCGATCACAACCCCGGCGGCAGCACCAGGTCCGCGCCGGGCCGGGTGAGCGCCCTGATCCGCTCGGCGGCCTGCGGCCAGCTCTCCACGAGCGCGTCGCGCTCCCCGCCCTCGTACAGTCCACTGTGGAAGCCGGGCGCGAGCGTGTTGCCGAAGAGGGCGAACGTGCCGCCGGGGGCCAGCGACGCGCCGAACCAGTGCCCGGCGGGCACCGTGAGCTGCGGATGCTCGCCACCGAGCACATCGGACCCGAGCCTGGGCGTGGAATGCGTGCCGTTTGGGTGCAGGATCAGCAGGTCCACCGGATCGCCGAGATAGAAGTGCCAGATCTCGTCGGCGGCGAGACGGTGCATGGCCGAGAACGAGTCCGGGTCGCGCGTGAACGCCGCGTAGGTCGCCGTCCCCGCCGGCGCGGGCTCGTCGTCGCTGCGCCAGGTCTGGACGAACAGTCCGCCTTCCACGGGCAGGGGCCGCAGGCCCAGCTTCGCGATCACGGCGTCGGCATCGATGTCGGTCATGGCCCCATCCTGCGGCACTCCGCGCGGGAAAGCCGGTCAGAGATCGTCGATGTCGCGCGGCGCGCTCTCGCCGTAGCTGAACCCGTAACCGCCGTAATGACCGTTGCCCGCTCTCGCCTGGTCGTCGGCGTGGTCGTCGAGCTGTTCGCCGAGCTCGATCAGCAGGGCCGCGAACTCGTGCTGGCCGGACACTTCGAGCGTTCCGGCACGCAGCCCCTCGATGACGCCGGGAAGGTCGTTGCCGAGTGCGGCCAGCGCCGCCACCATCGCGCCCGTCTGCTCGTTCATGGAACGCCACCTTCTCTCGTTCGGCCGAACGGCCTACCTACTCAGACGAACGGGCCACCCCGTTATGACGCCCCGCGGGCCGCGCGTACTCATGGTGACGCCCCCGTCGCGTAACAATCGCGCACATTGAGGTTTCTCAGCCGTACGTGCGACTTACACTGATTGATCCCAGGATCGAGCCCGCACGTGAGGTGACTGTGCGTGTTCATTTGGTACTCGCAACGGCTTTGGCTCAGGGCGACGAGGTGCCGCAGGGCCCGGGCTTCCTGGATCGCGCGCTGCAGGCGCTGGTCGACGGCATCCAGTTCGGGGCCATCATCGCGATCACCGCGGTGGGCCTCTCCCTGATCTTCGGCACCACGCACCTGATCAACTTCGCGCACGGTGAGCTGGTGACCATCGGCGCCGTCGTCGCCTTCTTCCTCAACGTCGGCGCGGCGGGGCCCGGCTGGCACCTGATCCCGTCCGCCGCCGTCGCGATCGTCATCGGCGCACTGCTCGGTGGGCTCATCGAGAGAGGAATGTGGCGGCCGTTGCGCAAGCGCGGCGTCGGCCTCATCAATCTGTTCATCATCACGATCGGGCTGTCGCTGTTGTTGCGGCACATCGTGCTCGTGTTCTTCGGTACGCGCCCACAGTCGTACCGGGAGTACGACATCCAGCAGGCGCTGGACCTCGGGCCGATCGGGATCACCCCGCGCGATCTGATCATCATCGCGCTGTCGGTGCTGGTGCTGCTCGGTGTCGCGTTCCTGCTCCAGCGCACGCGCACAGGCACCGCGATCCGCGCGCTGTCGAGCAACCCCGACCTCGCCGAGGCCTCCGGCATCGACGTCAACCGGGTCGTGCTGATCGTGTGGGTCCTCGGCGGCGGGCTCGCCGCGCTCGGCGGGGTGTTCTACGGGCTGACCGAGATCATCACGTGGGACATGGGATTCCGGCTGTTGCTGCTCATGTTCGCCGGCATCATCCTCGGCGGGCTCGGCTCCGCCTACGGGGCGATGGTCGGCAGCTTCGTGATCGGCATCGTCGCGCAGATGTCGAGTCTGTGGTTCCCGATCGACCTGCAGAACGCGTGGGCGCTGCTGGCGCTGATCGTGGTGCTGTTGATCCGCCCGCAGGGCATCCTCGGCCAGCGGGAACGCGTGGGCTAGGCGGTACACAATGGACTGGGCAGTCATCGTCTCCGACGCGATCCGCTCCGGGATCGGCCCGGTCGCCGCCGTGTACGCGCTCGCCGCGATCGGCCTCAACCTGCACTTCGGCTACACGGGCCTGCTGAACTTCGGTCAGGTCGCGTTCATGCTCGTCGGCGCGTACGGCGTCGCGGCCTCCGTCTCCACCTACGACCTTCCGCTGTGGGTGGGTGTCCTCATCGGACTCGGCTCGTCGGTGGTGCTGGCACTGCTGCTCGGCCTGCCGACCCTGCGCCTGCGCGCGGAATACCTCGCGATCGCGACGATCGCGGCCGGGGAGATCCTGCGCCTGTTCTACCGGTCCAGCTGGGCGGAACCGGTGACGGGCGGCGTGTTCGGCCTCCAGCGCTTCGCCGTCGAGTTCTACGACGTCAGCCCGATTCCCCGCGACACGTACGGGTTCTGGCTCGTGCGGTACACGTCGCTGGACCTGTGGGCGCTCGCCGTGGCGTGGGCGATGGTGCTGCTCGCGGCAGTGGTGATCGCACTGCTCGTGCACAGCCCCTGGGGCCGGGTGATCCGCGCGATCCGCGAGGACGAGGACGCCGTGCGCAGCCTCGGCAAGAGCGTGTACGCGTACAAGATGCAGAGCCTCGTGCTCGGCGGCGTGATCGGCTCGATGGCCGGCATGATGCTCGCGATCCAGAACCAGTCGGTGAACCCGGACAGCTACGACCCCGTCGTGACGTTCTTCCTGTACACGATCGTCGTGCTCGGCGGGGCGGGCCGGGTGCTCGGGCCGATCGTGGGCTCGATCCTGTTCTGGGCGATCCTGACTTTCTTCGACAGCGCCCTGCGCGAGGCGATCGGCGCCGGGTACGTCTCGCCGAGCGTGATCAGCGCACCCGAGGTCGGCGCCGTGCGCTTCGCACTTGTGGGGCTCGGGCTGGTGCTGCTCATGATCTTCCGCCCGCAGGGGCTGCTCGGCAGCAGGAAGGAGATGCTGCTCGATGCACGCTGACCTCGCAGGCCTCACCGCCGATCCGGGAGTGCCGAAACCCGACCCGCTGCTCGTGGTCGACGGCGTCACGAGAGCGTTCGGCGGGCTCGTCGCCGTGCACGTCGAGCACCTGGAGATCCAGCGCGGCGCCATCACCGCGCTCATCGGCCCCAACGGTGCGGGCAAGAGCACCCTGTTCAACGTGCTCAGCGGCTTCGACCGCGCCGACGCGGGGCGTTGGACGTTCGACGGCGCGCCGGTCACCGGCAGGTCGGCGCACCGGCTGGCGCGCAGGGGGCTCGTGCGCACCTTCCAGCTCACCAAGACTCTCGGGCGCCTGTCGGTGCTGGAGAACATGAAGCTCGCCGCCACGGGGCAACGGGGTGAGCGGCTGGTCGCGGGGCTGCTGCCGCCGCTGTGGCTCGGTCAGGAACGGGCGATCGAACAGCGCGCGGACGAGCTGCTCGAACGGTTCCGGCTGGCGCACATGCGCGACGAGTACGCGGGCACGCTCTCCGGCGGGCAGCGCAAGCTGCTCGAGATGGCGAGGGCGCTGATGGTGCGGCCGACGATGGTGCTGCTCGACGAGCCGATGGCCGGCGTGAACCCCGCGCTGACGCAGTCGCTGCTCTCGCACATCACGGATCTGCGCGACGAGGGCATGACGGTGTGCTTCGTGGAGCACGACATGGACGTGGTGATGGGCATCAGCGACTGGGTGGTGTGCATGGCCGAGGGTGAGGTCGTCGCCGAGGGTCCGCCGAGGGCGGTGGCGCAGAACCCGGCCGTGATCGACGCCTACCTCGGCAGGCACCACGACGAACCGGGAACGGAGTACGACGATGGATGAGCTGGACGAGCCCGCGCTCCTCGTCGCGGAGCGGATCTTCGCGGGCTACGTGCGGGGTGTCGACGTGCTGGCCGGCTGCGGGCTGCTGCTGAACGAGGGCGAGCTCGTGGGCGTGATCGGGCCGAACGGCGCCGGGAAGTCCACCCTCGTGAAGGCGATGTTCGGCCTGCTGCGGGTGCGCACGGGGCGGGTGACGTTCCGGGGCCGGGACGTGACCAATGAGCCCGCGCACAAGCTCGTCGCGAAGGGCATCGGGTACGTGCCGCAGCGGCAGAACGTCTTCCCGACCCTCACCGTCGAGGAGAACCTGCGCATGGGCACCTACCTGCAGCCGAAGGAGTTCACGCGGCGGGCCGAGGCGGTGCAGGAGCTGTTCCCCGTGCTCGCGCAGCGCAGGAACCAGAAGGCCAGCTCCATGTCCGGCGGGGAGCGGCAGATGCTCAGCATGGGCAGGGCGCTGATGATGGAACCCGACGTGCTGCTGCTGGACGAGCCGTCGGCCGGCCTGTCGCCGCGCTTCCAGGACCAGGTGTTCGAGCGGGTCAGGGAGATCAACGCGACGGGCGTGGCGATCCTGATGGTGGAGCAGAACGCCCGCCGCTGCCTGCAGATCTGCGACCGCGGCTACGTCCTCGACCAGGGCACCAACGCCTACACCGGCACCGGCTTGGAACTCCTGCACGACGAGAAGGTGATCGAGCTCTACCTGGGCACCCTCGCCCGCGCCCGCTGAGCCTGCCCGAACGCTCCCAAGGCCACCTTTGTTGCGTTGAGCGCAACAAAGGTGGCCTTGGGGGCCGGTGGGTCAGCCTTCGCCGGTGCTCACTTCGGTGCGGACGGTGCGGAGCTTGCCGGACTGGTCGTAGGCGTAGACCTCGATCGTGGCCTGTCCCGGCTCACCCTGTTCGATGAAGTCGAGCGGGCCGCTCACGCCGTCGTAGTCGATGTTCGAACCCTGCTCGACCAGGTTCTTGCACTGCTGGAACGACGTGCACTTCTCGCCGTCCTTGGTCACGCCGTTGATCTCCGGCGCGAAGTCGGCGGGATCGCTGGAGTTCGCCTGCTGCGCGGCCAGCGCGATGATGTTCACGCAGTCGTACACCTGGGGCGCGAACTGCAGCTCACGCAGGTCGGGCGCGAACTTCCTGAGCTGCGACACGAACTGCTGGTTCTCCGCCGACGCGGGCGCGGTGCCCTTCATGCCGTTGAGCACGGCGGGGTCGTTCGGGGAGACCAGGCTCGCCAGCTCCTCGCTGCGCAGGCCGTCGGCTCCGTAGACGCCGATCTGCCTCGGGCCGACGCCGGCCTCGATCATGGCCTGCAGGATCTGGGTGCCCTCCTCGAACGCGATCACGCCGGCCGCGTCCGGGTTCGAGTTCTTGACCTGCTGCACGAGCTGCTGGAAGTTGGTCGCCTCAGGGTCATAGGTCTGCGAGAGCACCACCCGCGCGCCCGCCGCCTCGAGTGCGCGCTTCGTGGACTCCATCAGGCCACGCCCGTAGTCGTCGGCACGTGCGACGAGCGCGACGCGGTTGTGCCCGTCCTCCCTGATCACCTTGCTCAGCACGGGCCCCTGGAGCGCGTCGCTGGGCGCGGTGCGGAAGTAGAAGCCGCCGTCCTCGTAGTCGGTGAACGTCGGCGCCGTGTTGGAGCCCGAGCACTGGACCACGCCCGAGCCCGTGACGCTGTCGATGAAGGCCAGCGACATGCCCGACGCCGCCGCGCCGATGATCGCGTCGACGCCCGCGGAGAGCACGCGGTCGGCGGACTGGACCGCCACCGCCTCCTGGCCGCCCTCGTCCGAACCGGTGATGTCGGGGATGTCCTGCCCCAGCACGCCACCGGCCTGGTTGATGTTACGGATGGCGAATTTGGCCGCCTGGATCTGCGGGGGCCCCAGGTAGGCGAGCTGGCCGGTCTCCGGAAGCACGTAACCCAGGTTGAGGGCGTCACCTCCGCCGCCGTCGCCGTCTCCGCCGCCCCCGCCGCCGTCACCATCGCCACAGGCGGTCGCCACCAGCGCCGTCACGCTGAGGCACAGGGCGGTCCGCCACAAGATCGACGTTCGCATCACTACAGCTCCCGTCATCCGAGAATGATGGGCGGCAGACCGGCGAAGCCGACCGGGCACAGCTGCTCGGGGGCGGGGCCAGTCCCGCCCTGGTTGTCGTGCGACTTGCGAGGGTTGAAGCCTAGATCCGCCAGCGACGTCCGGTGAACGATGAATGTCCGATTGATATGTCGCCTTGACTCAGCCGTCAGGCACGATATACGTGGAGTAGCGTCAAGCACACGGCACGCGAGCGAGCAGGTGCGGGAGGTGGACGGCATGGCCGAGCGCAACCCGCTGCGCTGGCCCGGTCGCTGGGCCGACTGGTTCGAGATGCGCGGCGTCTACGTCCCAGGTGAGGACAACCGCATGGTCGACCCCTGGCGCGACTGGGGCTGGCTCATGGTCACGTGGCTCGCCGGGCTGGCCGTGTTCATCCTCTTCTTCGCCCTCGCGGTCTGAACCCTCCGGACGGCGTGATCGCGCTCACTCCCCGTACGCCATCGATCACGGCTAGGACACGGAAGTACACCAGGTCCGCCGCAACCCCGTGATCCGCCTGGCAGTCCGCCAGCGGCGTCGTCAGAGTGGACCGAGGTGGCGTGCTACCGCCACCGAACGGAGTAATTACCCACCGCGATCGGAGCAGAGGAGCGGCAGCCGTGCGAATGCCGAGGCCCGTACTGGCCGGGCTCGTGCTGTTGGCCGTCACCTCCTGTGCCGCCCCGGCCGCGGGGCACAGCGCGGCCACGAACACCTCCGAGGCGGTCACCGCGGAGCGCAGGGCGGCCACCGCAGCCGACCGCGACGCCGTGCTCGTCTTCGGCGCCGACCACCGGTTCGAGTCGGGCCTGGTGGTCACCGTGACGGGACCGAAGATCTTCCGCCCGAGCGAGTCCGCGTACCCGCGCGCGGGCAGGGCGGCCGCCTTCGGTGTGGTGGTCTACAACGAGACCGAGCAGCCCTACCGCCTCTCCAGCCTCTCGGTCAGCGCCACGACCGCCGACCAGCAGGCCAAGCAGGTCGTGGACCCCACGCAGGGCTACAACGGCATCGTCGACGCCGACCGCGACATCCCGCCGGGCGAGATCGTGCGCCTGCAGCTGGCCTTCGTCGTGCCCGACCGGTCCACCCCGGTGCGCCTGGTCGTGCGGCCCGACGTCTCGACACCGGCGACGGCGGTCTACGGCGGCTCCGTGTGACGGTGCCGCGCGGCCGGTTACGCTTTCGCCATGACCGAGCAGAAGCGGCTTTCCCCCGGCGATCCGGCACCTGACTTCACCCTCGCCGACAGCGAGGGCAACAAGGTCTCGCTTGCCGACTTCCGCGGGCGGTCCGTGGTGGTGTACTTCTACCCCGCCGCGGGCACTCCCGGCTGCACGAAGCAGGCGTGCGACTTCCGGGACAACCTCGCCGAGCTGAACGACGCCGGCTACCAGGTGCTCGGCATCTCGCCCGACAAGCAGGAGAAGCTCGCCAAGTTCGTCGAGCAGGAGCAGTTGACGTTCCCGCTGCTGTCCGACCCCGACAAGACCGTGCTGACGGAGTGGGGCGCGTTCGGCGAGAAGAAGAACTACGGGCGCGTGGTGCAGGGCGTCATCCGCTCGACGTTCATCGTCGACCCCGAGGGCAAGATCGCCAAGGCGCTCTACAACGTGCGCGCCACCGGCCACGTCGCCAAACTCCTGCGGGACCTGAACCTCGCCTCCTGAACCTGGTCACCAAGCCGCAGTGAAGGCCACCTTCACTGCGCCCACCCGTCTCCCACCGCCGCCCAAGCGGAGACGCTGCGCGCCCCTGCGTTCGATCAGCGCAGGCAAGGTGGCCTTCACTGCGGTCGGAGGGCCTCCTCGATCGCCGTGGTGGTCGCCGACAGGGCGGCGACCCACCTCGGCAGCAGGTCGCGGTCGAAGCGCGCCGACGGCATCGCCAGCGACACCGCCGCCGCGGGAGCTCCGTTCTCGGCGGGCACGGCCATGCCGACCGCCGTCAGGCCCGCCTCGGTGAGCCCGTCGTTGAGGGCGAACCCGCGTTTGCGGACCAGCGCCAGCTCCCGCCGCAGCCGCGGCAGATCCACCGCGTCGCCCGCGTCGGCGTAGCGCTCGGCCAGCTCCCCCGGGGACAACGCCGCGAGCAGCGCCTTGCCGCCCGACGCGAGGTGCGCGGGCAGCGCCCTGCCCGCACGGTCGCCGACCCGCAGCACCTGGTCGCCCTCCACCGACGCCACGAACAACGCCTGCGTGCCCGCCAGCACCATGAGGTTCGCCGTCTCCCGCTGCTTCGCCACGAGCGCCTCCAGGTGTGGCAGCGCGGCGCGGCGCAGCAGCGACACCGGCGCCGAGGTCGCGTCACCGGGCCGCAGCACGGGCCCGGCCCGGTAGCGCCGGTCGGCGTCCTGCTCCGCGAAGTCCCGGTACACGAGCATCGCCAGCAGGCGGTGGGCCGTCGAACGCGACACCCCCAGCCGCTCGGCCGCCTCGGCCACCCCCAGGGAGTTCTCCTGTTGCAGCAGTGTCGCCAGGTGCAACGCGTGGTCGACCGACTCGATGGCGTACGGCGGCTTGTTCTTCACAGCAGAATCTTACGTCCCTGAGCGCAGAACGCTTCTAGCGTGGTGACTCATGTCCGAGCCCTCGCGGCGCAGTGCTGCGCCACTCGTGACCGGCCTGTGCTGGGTGCTCGTCGTCTTCGACGGCTACGACCTGATCGTCTACGGCACGGTCCTGCCCGAGCTGCTCGACGAGCCCGGCTGGAACCTCACCGAGAACAGCGCGGGCCTGCTCGGCAGCCTCGCCTTCGCCGGGATGCTGGTCGGCGCGCTGCTCGCGGGGCGGCTGGCCGACACGCTCGGCCGGCGCCGCACGATCCTCGCCTGCACGGCCTGGTTCTCCGTGCTCACCGCGCTGTGCGCGATCGCGCCGAACCCGGCCGTCTTCGGCGTGTTCCGGCTACTCGCGGGGCTCGGCCTCGGCGGGCTCGTGCCGTCGGCGAGCGCGCTGGCCACGGAGTACGTCGGCGCGCGCAACCGCTCCGTCGTCGCGACGCTCATGATGTCCGGCGTTCCCATCGGCGGCAGCCTCGCCGCGCTCGCCGGGATCGGCGTCCTCCCCCGTTTCGGCTGGCAGGCGATGTTCGCGATCGCCCTGCTGGCCGTGGTGGTCGTGCTGCCGCTGTGCGTGCGGCTGCTGCCCGAGTCGCCAGCGTGGCTGCGCTCGAAGGGCCGCGACGCGCAGGCCCTGGCGCTGGAGGAGCGGTTCGGCCTCACGCCGGAGCCGGCGGCCGAGCGGGTGTCCACGGGCGGGTTCCGCGCGCTGCTGCGCCCGCCGTTCACCAGGGCCACGATGCTGTTCGCGGCGGCGACCGTCGCGACCCTGTTCGCCTGGTACGGGCTGGGCACGTGGCTGCCGCAGCTCATGCGCCAGAGCGGCTTCGACCTCGGCTCGTCGCTGACGTTCCTGCTGGCCCTCAACCTCGGCGCCGTGGCGGGCTCGCTGGTCACCGCCTGGCTCGGCACGCGCGCCGGCCCCGCGAGGGCGGGTGCGTTCGCCGCTGCCGCGGCCGCCGTTGGACTGCTCGTGCTGCTCGTCCACCCGCCGTCGCTCGCGGTCTACTGCGCGCTCGTGTTCGCCGGGGTCGGCACCCACGGCACGCAGTGCCTGATCATCGCCGCCGTCGCCGACCACTACCCCGCCCACCTGCGCGGCTCGGCCCTCGGCTTCGCGCTCGGCGCGGGCCGCATCGGTGCCGTGCTCGCCCCGCAGGCGGGCGGGTGGCTGCTCGCCGCCGGGCTGGGCGTCGACGCCGCCTTCCTCGTGTTCGCGGTGGCCGCCGCCGTCGCGGGCGCGCTGCTGCTCACCCGGCCCAGCACGCCTGCCCCATCGATCCCGCAACCGGAAGGAGTCACCACGCGATGACCACCGAACAACTCGACAGCCCGGTATCCATTGTGGATTCCGGCGGACCCGGCCAGCCCGACCCTTCGCCCGAGCTGAGCGAGCTCTACCGCGGCTTCGAACGCGAGCTGCTGATTCCACTGTGGACCGAGATCGGCGACCTGATGCCGAAGCACCCCACGCCCGCCGCGCGGCCGCACGCGTGGCGCTGGCAGCGGCTGCTGCCCCTCGCCCAGCGGGCGGGTGACCTCGTGCCCGTGGGCAGGGGCGGTGAACGCCGCGCGATCGCGCTCGCGAACCCGGGTCTCGGCGGCGCCCCCTACGCCACGCCGACGCTGTGGGCCGCGATCCAGTACCTCGGCCCGCGCGAGGTCGCGCCCGAGCACCGGCACAGCCAGAACGCGTTCCGCTTCGTGGTCGAGGGCGAGGGCGTGTGGACGGTCGTCGACGGCGACCCGGTGGCCATGCGCCGCGGCGACTTCCTGCTCACCCCCGGCTGGCACTTCCACGGCCACCACAACACGAGCGACGAGCCGATGGCGTGGCTCGACGGGCTCGACATCCCGTTCGTGCACCAGACCGGCTCGGCGTTCTTCGAGTTCGGCCCCGACCAGGTCACCGACACGAGCACACCGGACCGCTCCCGGTCCGAGCGCCTGTGGGCGCACCCCGGCCTGCGGCCGCTGAGTCAGCCCGGCCCGACGGCCAGCTCGCCGATCGCGGCCTACCGCTGGGAGCACACCGACGCCGCGCTCACCGACCAGCTCGCGCTGGAGGACGAGGGCCACCCCGGCGTCGTCGAACCGGGGCACGCCGCGATCCGGTTCAGCAACCCCGCCACCGGCGGCGACGTGATGCCGACGATCCGCGCCGAGTTCCACCGCCTGCGCGCGGGAGCGCGGACGGCCACCCGCCGCGAGGTCGGCTCCGCCGTGTGGCAGGTCTTCCAGGGCGAGGGCCAGGTCCGGGTCGGCGACCACGAGTGGCGTGCCGAGCGCGGCGACCTGTTCGTGGTGCCGTCGTGGGCCCCGCTGACGCTCGGCGCCGAGACCGAGCTGGACCTCTTCCGGTTCAGCGACACCCCCATCTTCGAGCGGTTGCAGCAGGACCGCGTGCACGTGGAAGGACAGAACGCATGAGGCTCGCCACCATCCGCACCGCGACGGGCACGAGCGCCGTCCGGATCGACGGCGACCGCTACGCCGACCTCGGCGCCGCCGACGTCGGTGAGCTGCTGCGCACGCCGGACTGGCGGGCCGCCGCCGAGAACGCCACCGCGGACCGGGCCGTCGAAGGCCTGACCTACGCGCCCGTGGTGCCGAGGCCGGGCAAGATCCTGTGCGTCGGGCTGAACTACCGCAACCACATCCTGGAGATGGGGCGCGAGCTGCCCGAGTACCCGACGCTGTTCGCGAAGTTCCCCGAGGCGCTCGTCGGGGCGCACGACGACGTGCTCCTGGCCCCGGAGTCCGGCGCCGTGGACTGGGAGGCGGAGCTGGCGATCGTGATCGGCGAGCGGGTCCGCCGCGCGAGCGCGGACGAGGCTGAGGCCGCCATCGCCGGGTTCAGCGTGCTCAACGACGTGACCATGCGCGACTGGCAGTACCGCTCGCCGCAGTGGTTGCAGGGCAAGACGTTCGAGGCGACCACCCCGTTCGGTCCGGTGCTCGTCACCCCGGACGAACTGCCCGGCGGCACCAGGCCCGCACTGGAACTGTCGTGCACCGTGGACGGTGAGCCGGTGCAGAAGGCGGGCACCGACGACCTGGTGTTCGACCCGGTCGAGCTGGTGCGCTACACCTCGACGATCCTCACGCTGCAACCTGGCGACGTGATCGCCACCGGCACGCCCGGCGGGGTCGGCCACGCCCGCAAGCCGGCCCGCTACCTGACGGACGGCGCGCGGCTGGGCACCGAGATCAGCGGGATCGGCAGGCTCGACAACATGGCGAGGGCCGAGCGGTGGTGACCACGCGGGAATGGCTCGACGAGTGCACGGACCTGCTGCTGCGCACCGTGGACGGGCTCTCCGACGGCGACTTCGACGCACCGAGCGCGCTGCCGGGCTGGACGCGGCGGCACCTGGTGGCACATGTGCACTACAACGCGGAGGCGTTGCGGCGGCTCGTGGGCTGGGCGAACACGGGCATCGAGAACCGGATGTACGCAAGCACCGAGCAGCGCAACGCCGAGATCGAGGAGGGCAGCAGGCTGCCGGTCGCGACGCTGCGCGAGCTGGTGCACGGCTCGGCGCGGGCACTGGCCGAGGACCTGGACTCACTGCCGGAACAGGCGTGGCGCAACGAGGTGGTGACCGCGCAGGGGCGGAGGGTTCCCGCCAGCGAGATCCCGTGGATGCGCACGCGCGAGGTCGCCGTGCACGCGGTGGACCTCGCCGCGGGCGTCGACTTCACCGACCTGCCCGCAGGGCTCCTGCGGGCGCTGGCCGACGACGTGCTCGGCAAGCGGTTCGCGGCGGGGCACGGGCCGGATCTCGTGCGCTGGCTCACCGGCCGCAGCGACACCGCCCCGGCGCTCGGCCCGTGGCTGTAGAGAAAGGGACCGTCATGACCGACAGGACCGACACCGACGTCGCCGTGGTGGGAGGCGGGATCGGCGGCCTCGCCAACGCCCTCGCGCTCGCGTCCTCGGGCCACCGGGTGCGCGTGCTCGAACGGGCGCCCGCGTTCGCGGAGGTGGGCGCGGGCCTGCAGCTCGCCCCCAACGCGACCCGCATCCTGCGCGAGTGGGGCCTGCTGGACGAGGTGATCGAGCACGGCGTCCGGCCGGGACGGCTCGTCTTCAAGGACGCGCTCGACGGCGCCGAGCTCACCTCACTGGAGCTGGGCGGGTCGTTCGAGCGGCGTTACGGCGCGCCGTACGTGGTGATCCACCGCAGCGACCTGCTCTCGATCCTGTTTCGCGCGTGCGAACGGGCCGGGGTCGAGCTGCTCGCCGACCACAAGGTGGACGACGTGATCGTCGCCGAGGACGAGGCCGTGGTGGTGGCGAAGGGCGAGAAGCACCGCGCCGCGATCGCGCTCGCGGCCGACGGCCTGTGGTCGCCGCTGCGGGGCAGGGTGAGCGACGACAGCCCGGTGTGCTCCGGCTACGTCGCCTACCGGGGCGCGCTACCGGTGAGCGAGGTGACCGACGTGGACGCCGACGCGCTCACCGACGTCGTCGTCCACTTCGGACCCGGCTGCCACCTCGTGCAGTACCCGTTGCGGCAGGGCGAGATGCTCAACACGGTCGCCGTCTTCGCCTCACCCGCCTACGCGCGCGGCGAGGAGGAGTGGGGCGGGCCCGGCGAGCTCGACGCCGCGTTCGACGGCACGTGCCCCGCGGTACAGCGCGGGCTGGCGTGGCTGTGGCGCGACCGGCGGTGGCCGATGTTCGACCGGCTGCCGATCGGCAACTGGGTCGACGGCAGGCTCGCGCTCACCGGCGACGCGGCGCACCCGATGCTGCAGTACCTGGCACAGGGCGCGTGTCAGGCGCTGGAGGACGCGCACTGCCTGGCCGCGGAGGCCGGCAAGCGAGAGGGCGACTGGGCCGGGGCGCTCGAGGCGTACCAGCGCATCCGCACCGCGCGCACGGCGCGCGTGCAGTCCTCGGCGAGGGTGTGGGGCGAGATCTGGCACTGCGACGGGCTCACCCGCACCCTCCGCAACGCGCTGCTGACCGACCGCAGGCTGGACGACTACCAGTACGTCGACTGGCTGTATCAGTCCTGAGCAATCCTGAGTCAGTCCTGAACGAGGTCGCGCAGGTGCGGCAGCAGGGAGCGCAGCGCACGGCCTCGGTGGGACGCGGCGTCCTTCTCCGAGGGCTCCAGTTCCGCCGAGGTCCGCTGCCCGCCCTCGGGCACGAAGATCGGGTCGTAGCCGAATCCGTTGGTACCACGGGGTTCCCGGGTGATCGTGCCGCGCCACTCGCCGCGCACCACCACCTCCTGACGGTCGGGCACCACGAGCGCAGCGGCGCACACGAACGCCGCGCCCCTCCGCTCGTCGGGGGTGTCCCTCAGCTGGGAGAGCACGAGCCGGAGGTTGGCCTCGTCGTCGCCGTGCTGTCCCGCCCAGCGGGCGGACAGCACGCCCGGCATGCCGTTGAGCTCGTCGACGGAGAGCCCGGAGTCGTCGGCCACCGAGGGCAGGCCCGTCGCCATCGCGGCGTCGTAGGCCTTCGCGAGTGCGTTCTCCTCGAACGTCGCCCCGGTCTCCGGCGCCTCGGGGAACTCGTCCACATCGGACAGGCCGAGCACCGTGATCTCGCCGAGCCCGCGCTTGAGCAGGATCCGGCGCAGTTCCTCGAGCTTCTTGGCGTTGCGCGTGGCGAGCAGGACCTTGGTGGTCACTTGGAGCCCTTCGACTTCTTGTCGGGCGCGGGCGTCGGCAGCTCGTACGGGTAGGGCGCCTCCAGTGCCTCGGCCTGCTTGCGGGCCAGCTCGGCGCAGCCGCCCAGTGCGAGGTCCAGCATCTTGTCCAGTGTGGACCGGGTGAACGTGGCGCCCTCCCCGGTGCCCTGCACCTCGATGAGCGTGCCCACGTCGGTGGCGACGACGTTCATGTCGACCTCAGCGCGGGAGTCCTCCTCGTAGGGCAGGTCGAGGCGCACGCGCCCGTCGACCACGCCGACGCTCACCGCGGAGACGGCGGCCGAGAGCGGCTTCGGGTCGGCGAGCCTGCCCGCGGCGCCGAGCCAGGTGATTGCGTCGGCGAGCGCGACGTAGGCGCCCGTGATGGCGGCCGTGCGGGTGCCGCCGTCGGCCTGGATGACGTCGCAGTCGATCTGGATGGTGTTCTCGCCGAGCGCCGAGAGGTCGATGCACGAGCGCAGCGACCGGCCGATCAGCCTGCTGATCTCGTGGGTACGGCCGCCGACCCTGCCCTTGATGGACTCGCGGTCGCTGCGCGTGTGGGTCGCCGAGGGGAGCATCGCGTACTCGGCGGTGACCCAGCCGAGCCCGGAGCCCTGCCGCCAGCGCGGCACGCCCTCGGTGACGCTCGCGGCGCACAGCACCCTGGTGTTGCCGAACTCGATGAGCACCGATCCGGCCGGCCACTGCTGGAAACCGCGGGTGATCCGCACCTCGCGGAGCTGGTCGTCGTTCCTGCCGTCTTTTCGCACCACGAGGGCAGAGCCTAGTGCCAGCGCCGCGTCGCGGAAGCTCGGCGTGGTCATGTGCTGCTAGCGTGCCGTCGCATGCGCGCCGTCGCCGTGGGCATCGTGGCTCTGTTCCTGTTGTCCGTCGTGCCAGCGCCCGCCTCGGCGGCCCGGCAACCGCGTGACCCGCTCACGTGCGCGGCGACGCTCGACTGCCCGCTCGCCGAGATCGACCTGATGACCATGCCGGAGCGGCTGGAGTTCCTCACCGCGATGTCCGAGGGCCCCGCGGCGGAGCTAGCCCCCGGCTACGCGCCGCGCTGGGGCAACATCGCGGGCATCATCACCTTCTTCGCCGCGCACGACATGGGTGAGCCGGGCACGTGGGTGTCCTACGTCGACGCCGGGATCCTGGAGGGCATCGAGCGCGGGATCGCGATCGCCGCTGGCCGCGGCACCGACACGTTCGGCAACCCTGGCTCGGCCCTGTGGGCGAGCTACCTCATGCGGCTGCGCGACGGCGAGCTCACCGGCCGCGCCGCGCACGACCGGGCGTGGAGCGAGGCCGAGCAGGCGGCGACCGACCACGGCGTCACCGTCGCCGAACGCGTGCACGGCCTCGCACCCTCGGGCATGGAGCAGCGGTTCTTCGCCTACTCCGAGTTCTACCGGTGGGTGCTGCGCAACCGGCCCACCCTGCTCGACGTGGTCTCCCCCGGCGCACGGCCGGGCGAACGGTTCCAGCTGACGTTCGTCGACTGGTTCACCGACGTCACCAACCCGGTCCCGGCGCGGCGCGGCGCCGAGCTGGCGCTCGACCTCGCCGAGTTCGACGCGGCCGGCGGGCTGGGCAGCGGACTCGTCGTGCTCCACGCCTACGCGGTGTACCTGGCACCCGACTACCTGGCCGCCGTCAGGGCGTGACCTTATTCAACATCTGTTGACATAGCTCCTCGCGCGCGCATAATTCAACCCAGGGTGAATTAAGGGGTCACGATGCGCAGGCTCGTGCAGGTCGGCGCCGTGGCGGTGGTGCTCGCGCTCATGGCCTGGACCCTGCACGACCGGGTGCCGCGGCCCGCCGACGTGCTCGGCGCACTGCGGCACGCCGACACCCGCTGGCTGCTCGCCGCCGGGCTCGCCGAGTTCGTCTCGATGGCGATGTTCGCCAGGCAGCAGCGCAGGCTGCTCACCGCGTTCGGCGTCACCATGCGGCGCCGCAGGGCGCTCGCGCTGGCCTACAGCCGCTCGGCGATCTCGATCAGCCTGCCCGCCGGGTCGGCCGTGTCGGCGGCCTACGCCTTCCGCGAGTTCCGCGCGGGCGGAGCCGACCGCGCTGCCGCGACGGCGGTCATGGTCCTCTCGGGAGTGGTCTCCGCGATCGGTCTGGCCTTGCTGTGGGCGTCGGGGGCGCTCAGCACGGGCGCCGTGCACCTCGCCCGCGCGTGGCACACCCACCCGGCGCTCACCCTGGCGGGCGCGCTCGCGGTGCTCGCGGCGCTCGGCTGGATCGCGTACCGGCTGGTGGCGGCGCACCACACCCCTGCCAGGCCGAACCGGCCACGCAGACCGCCCCGGTGGCCGTGGCTCGCCACGGTGGTGACGCCGCTGACCGACGCGGCCGCGACGTCCCGCGCGGTCGCGCCCCGGCACTGGCTGCTCGCGCTCGGCGCCGCCGTCGCGAACTGGCTCACCGACATGCTGTGCCTGCTCGCCGCCGCCAACGCGTTCGGCGTCGGGCTCGGCGCGTTCGAACTGGCCACGATCTACGTGACCGTGCAGCTCGTCCGGCAGATCCCGCTGACGCCCGGCGGCATCGGCGTGATCGAGGTCGGCCTGCTCACGGGCCTCGTGTCCGCGGGAGCCGCCGAGCCGGCCGCCGCGGCGGCGGTGCTGGTCTACCGGCTCCTGTCGTGCTGGCTGATCATCCCCGTCGGCCTGCTGGCATGGCTGCTCCTGCGCTCACACGTCGTAGGAGGCGCCCTGCTCGACGAGGTCGGCGGGCCCGGAGAAGGCGGCGCGGGCCTCGGCGAGGATGGCGTCCCGGTCGCTCCACGGCGCGATGTGGGTGAGCAGCAGCCGCCCTGCCCCGGCGCGGGCGGCCAGCTCACCCGCCTGCCTGCCGGATAGGTGCACGCCCGCTGGCCGGTCCGGCGCGTCGGTCCAGGACGCCTCCGCCAGCAGCACGTCCGCGTCGGCGGCGAGCTTGTCGAGTGCCTCGCACGGCCCGGTGTCACCGGTGTAGGCGAGCGTGTGGCCGCCGTGCGAGAGCCGCAGGCCGAACGCCTCCGTCGGATGGTCCATCGGCACGGCGCTCAGCTCGAACGGGCCCACCCGCACCGGGGCGTGCGACAGCGAATGGAACTCGAACACGTCGGTCAGGTCGGTCCGCACACGCTCGGCCTCGTGCGGGGCGTACGCGTTGGCCAGCCTCGCGGGCGCCTCCACCGGGCCGAACACGGGAAGCCTGTGCGCGGTCACGTCGTACGGCGGCGCCGGATGGTAGCGGCGCAGCACGGTCAGCGCGCTGAAGTCGGCGCAGTGATCGGGGTGCAGGTGCGACAGGACGAGCGCGCCGAGATCGAAGGGGTCGCGCACGGCCTGCAGCTGCGCGAGCGTGCCGTTGCCGAGCTCGAGCCCCAGCACGAAGCCGTCGGCCTCGACGAGGTAACCGGACGCGGCGGCGTTCGGGCCGGGGATGCTGCCGGAACAGCCCAGGATGGTCAGTCGCACGATCGACACCCTGCCACGCGAGCGCGCCGCGCGCCCAGGGTCACGTGGCGGCGAGCACTCCCGGAGACAGGCCCATGAACCGGCTCGCCAGCTTCGCGAACGGCTCCGCGGGACCGGTGGCGACGAACTGGTGCCGGGGCTCGCCGTGCTCGGCCAGCAGATCCCGTTCGGTGAGCACCCGCACCACGTCCTTCGCGGTCTCCTCCGCGCTGGACACGAGCGTCACGTCGGGACCCATCACGATCTGCAGCACGCCGGTGAGCAGCGGATAGTGCGTGCAGCCGAGGATGAGCGTGTCGACGTCGGCCCGCACGAGCGGTTCGAGGTAGCCCTGCGCGAGCCCCAGCACCTGCCTGCCCGAGGTGATGCCGCGCTCGACGAAGTCGACGAACCGGGGGCAGGCGACGCTGGAGAGGCGGATGCCGTTCGCCGCGGCGAACGCGTCGTCGTAGGCGCGGGATCGCACGGTTCCCTCGGTGCCGATCAGTCCGATGTGCCCGGTGTGCGTGGCGGCGACGGCCCTGCGCACCGCGGGCAGCACCACCTCGATCACGGGAAGGTCGTAACGCTCTCGCGCGTCCCGCAGGCACGCGGCCGACGCCGTGTTGCAGGCGATCACGAGCGCCTTCACGCCGTCCTCGACGAGCCCGTCCAGCGCCGCCAGCGCGAGTTCGCGCGCCCTGGCGATGGGAAGCGGGCCGTACGGGGCATGGCGGGTGTCGCCGACATAGCGCAGGCTCTCGCCGGGAAGCTGGTCGGCGATGGCGCGAGCGACGGTCAACCCGCCGACGCCGGAGTCGAAGATTCCGATGGGGGCGTCAGCGTGACTCACGCCCCGAGCGTACCGGCGGCCCCCGGCGTGCCCTTCGCCTTGCGGGCGCGGGCGTTGTCGGACTTGGCCACCAGCCACGCGGCGAACACACCGCCGAGCGCGCCGAAGAGATGCCCCTGCCAGGAGATGCCGGGGTTGCCGGGCAGCACGCCCCACAGCATCCCGCCCCAGACGAACAGCAGCACGGCCGCCACGGCCAGCTGCCCGAAGCTGCGGTTGAACAGGCCCCGGACCAGCAGGAACGCGAGCCAGCCGAACGCGAGCCCCGACGCGCCTACCGTGACCACGTCCGGCGCCGCCGTGAGCCACACCCCGAGCCCGCCGACGACCCAGATCGTGGCCGTCACCGCGATCCACTGTCCGATACCGCCCGCCATCGCCAGGAACGCGAAGATCAGCACCGGGACGGTGTTGGCGAACAGGTGGCTCCAGCCGTCGTGCAGCACGGGCGCCCACGCGATGCCGTCGAGCCCGGACAGCGAGCGCGCCCGGATGCCGCCCTGGTCGAGATCCGCGGGCAGCAGCACGTCGAGCAGCTCGACGAGGTAGAGCACCACCGTGAACGACACCGCGACGATGCCCGCCGCCAGCGGTTTCGGCGGCACGATCCGGGCCGGGCTCTTCTTCGGTCCCTGCGTGGAGGGTGGCTGGGGCTGCGTGCTCACGGTTTCAGGCTACGTCGCGGGCGGAGGAGCTCACCTCGGTGAAAAACCCTGGGATTCGCCAGCGCTGTGACCCGCGGTGATCTGAATCTTTCCCAGCGTCCACTCCCGGCTCGTCAAGTGCCAAAATCGGTCGGCCCGGCGGTGTGTTTTCGCTAGGTTCGACCGGGTGATCGAGATCGACGTCGCCGCCTACCTCGCCCGCCTCGGGATCGAGGAGGCCGAACCGCCGAGCGTGGCGGCGCTGCACCGCCTGCACGCCGCCCACGTGGAACGGGTGCCGTACGAGACGCTGGAGATCCAGCTCGGCAGGCCGACCTCGCTCGATCCGGCCGAATCGGCGCGCCGGATCGTCGCGGGCCGCGGCGGGTACTGCTTCCACCTCAACGGCGCGTTCTCCGCGCTGCTGCGGCAGCTCGGCTACCGCGTCACCCGGCACCTCGGCGGCGCGCAGATGTCCGCGGCGGACCGTGCGGAGATCACCCGCGAGCACCTGGCACTGACCGTCGACGCCCTGCCCGGCGATCCCGAGACGGCGTGGTTCACCGACGTCGGGCTCGGCGACGGCCTGCACACGCCGTTGCCGCTGCGAACGGGCACCTACCGGCAGGGCCCGTTCACCTACGGGCTCGAGCCGTCACGGATCGCACCGGGCGGCTGGCGCATGGCGCACGACCCGAGCGGCAGCTTCTTCGCACTGGACTTCGCGCCCGGACCGGCCGAGATGGGCGACTTCGCCGACCGCCACGAGTACCTGTCCACCTCGCCGGACTCCGGGTTCGTGCGGACGTGCACGGTGCAGCGCCGCGACGCGGGCGGCGTCGACGTCCTGCGCGCGCTCACCCTCACCAGAACCCCCGGCACGCGGACGGTGCTGGAGACCGAGCACGACTGGTGGGCCGCACTCGGCGACGTCTTCGGAATCCCGGCGGCCGGCTTCACCGGCGAGGAACGTGCCCGGCTGTGGCGCACGGTGGTCGCCCAGCACGAGCGGTTCCTCGCCGGTCAGGCCCAGAGCTGACCGTCGAGCCGCTCGGCGGCCTCGTCGAGGGAGCCGCTGTAGGCGCCGGTGGAGAGGTACTTCCAGCCCGCGTCGGCGACGACGAACGCCACGTCCGCCTTCTGCCCCTTGGCCACCGCCTTCTCGGCGATACCGAGTGCGGCGTGCAGCACGGCGCCCGTGGAGATGCCCGCGAAGATGCCCTCGTGCTCCAGCAGCTCCCTGGTCCGGCGCAGCGCGTCGTAGGCGCCCACCGAGTACCGGCCGCTCAGCACGTCGGGATCGTACAGCTCGGGCACGAACCCCTCGTCGAGGTTGCGCAGCCCGTACACCAGCTCGCCGTAGCGCGGCTCGGCGGCCACGATCTGCACGTCCGGCTTGTGGTCCCGCATATAGCGGCCGACCCCGACGAGCGTGCCCGTGGTGCCGAGCCCGCCGACGAAGTGGGTCAGCGTCGGCAGGTCCTTGAGCAGCTCAGGGCCGGTGCCGTAGTAGTGCGCGTCGGCGTTGGCCGGGTTGCCGTACTGGTAGAGCATCACCCAGTCCGGGTTGGTCTTGGCCAGCTCCTTCGCGCGGCGCACGGCCTCGTTCGACCCGCCCGCGGCGGGCGAGTAGACGATGCGCGCGCCGTAGGCCTGCAGCAGCTGCTTGCGCTCGGCGGAGGTGTTCTCCGGCATCACGCACACCAGGCCGTAGCCCTTGAGCTTGGCGGCCATCGCGAGCGAGATGCCCGTGTTGCCCGAGGTCGGCTCCAGGATCGTGGAGCCGCGGCGCAGCAGGCCGTCGCGCTCGGCGGCCTCGATCATGGCCAGCGCGGGCCGGTCCTTGATCGAACCGGTGGGGTTGCGGTCCTCCAGCTTGGCCCACAGCCGGACGTCGTCCGACGGGGACAGCCGGGGCAGCCCCACCAGCGGCGTACCGCCGAGCGCGTCGAGCAGTGACTCGTAGCGAGCCATGGTCAGCGCGCGCCGCCGGCGACCGCGGGCAGGATCGTCACGGTGTCCCCGTCCTTGACCTCGGCGTCGAGCCCGCCGGAGAACCGGACGTCCTCGTCGTTGACGTAGACGTTGACGAAGCGGTGCAGCTTCTCGTCCTTGACCAGGCGAGCCTTGAGTCCTCCGTGCCTGGCCTCGATGTCGTCGATGACCTCCAGCACCGTCTTGCCGGACGCCTCGACGGACTTCTCGCCGCCGGTGTGCGTACGCAGGATGGTCGGGATCGACACGGTCACGGCCATGAGTTACCTCCGCAAGTGGTTATGACAGGACAAGCGTTCACGAGGACGGGGAAATTCCCGCCTGTGACCTACGCGTCGGGTACGTCGTCGCTACCGGTGTTGGCGAACATGTACGACTCGACGACCTCGACCGGCTCCTCGGTCACGACGCCGTCGACGATGCGGTAGGACCGGAACTCGTGCTCGTCCGCGTCCCTGGTCGACACCAGCACGTAGTGCGCGAACGGCTCCTGCGCCAGCTTGATGTCGGTGCGGGAGGGGTACGCCTCGGTCGCGGTGTGCGAGTGGTAGATCACGACGGGCGTCTCGTCGTTGGCGGCCATCTCGCGGTACAGCTTGAGCAGGTCACCGGAGTCGAACTCGTAGAACGTCGGCGAGCGCGCGGCGTTCACCATCGGGATGAACCGCTCGGGACGGTCGCTGCCGTCGTCGGGGCCTGCGATGACACCGCACGCCTCGTCGGGGTGGTCACGACGGGCGTGCGCGACGATCGCGTCCACGAGGTCACGGCGGATCCGAAGCACGGTGAACATCTTACGGGCTGGATACCGGGTGTTCACACCGTGAGACGAGCCACGAACGTCACACCTCGCGAGTCGTGCACTCAGGACCGCGAGTCGTGCACTCAGGACCGCGAGTCGTGCACTCAGGACCGCGAGTTGTGCGTTCCCGACGCCGAGTTGTGCGTTCCCGCACGTACCCGCGCCGCCAACGCACGACTCGCGAACCGGAACGCACGACTCGCGAACCGGAACGCACGACTCGCGAACCGGAACGCACGACTCGCGGCACGGGAACGCACGACTCGCGGGCCGGCTACGGCTTGAAGGCCTCCGGCCAGACGTCGCGGTACGCGGGCAGGCCGGGGACGCCGGTCGCCGCGAGCAGGCCACGCACCATCGCGCGGGTGAACACCCTCGCGGCGGCGGAACAGAGCGTGTCGAGGGACACCATGCGGCTCGCCTCGCCGATGCGGCCGCGCTCGCTCGGCAGCTCCCGCTCACCCGTGGCCAGCGCGAACACGGTGTCGCCGTCGAACATGGTGTGCGCGGGGCGCACGGCACGCGCGAGCCCGTCCTGACCGGCGACGGCGAGCCTGCGGCACTCCGCCTTCGACAGCGCCGCGTCGACGGCGACCACGCCGATCGTGGTGTTGAGGTCCTTCGCCCGCGCCGAGGAAAGGTCACCCGGCCTGCCCGGCCACCGGGCGACGCCGAACTCGCCGTCGACCTCGTGATCCGCGGCGAAGGGCTCCCCGGTGCCGAGGCGCACGGCCTCGCCGGAGGCGTTCACCACCGCGAGCGCGCCCACCACGAACCCGTCGACCACCTCGCTCGCCGTGCCGACGCCGCCCTTGAGGGAGCCGACCTGCGCACCGGCCCCCGCGCCGACCGTGCCCAGCTCGACGGGGCCGTCCGCGGCCGCCTCGCACGCCGCGTAGCCGAACGAGGCGTCGGGCCGGTTGCCCCACGCGCTGCGCGGCAGGTCGAAGATCACGGCCCCTGGCACGATCGGGACCACCTGGTGGGGCTCGGTGCCGGCGGGAAAGCCCAGCTCATTCTCGCCGAGCCAGCGCATCACGCCGTCCGCGGCGGCGAGCCCGTACGCGCTGCCCCCTGACAGGCACACGGCGTTGACCCGCTGCACGAGGTTCTCCGGCTCCAGCAGGTTCGTCTCCCGCGTGCCGGGCGCGCCGCCCCGCTGGTCGACGGCGGCGACGGCCTCACCGGGCACGAGCACCACGGTGGTGCCCGTGGCCCAGCCGTCGCCCACCCGGTGGTGGTGGCCGACGAGCACGCCCGGCACGTCCGTGATGGCGTTCAGCATCACTCGGTGAGCGCCTGCACGAGGCTCTCCTGCACCCAGGTCAGCCAGTGGTAGACGCCCAGGTGCGGCGCCCTCGGGTCCTCCTCGGGCAGCTCGTCCGGCATGTCGTCGGTGACGTCGAGCGCGGTGCCGAGCGCGAGCCGCACGTCGTTGAGGGCGGACAGCCACGCGTCGGCCTGCTCGTAGGTCAGCCGGATGTCGCCGCCCTCGGGCGGCAGGGTGTCCATGACGACGGCGGCGACGCCGACCTTGGCGTCCAGCACCTCCGGCTCGTGCAGCGAGCGCAGCGCGGCGACCGAGTCGAGGTCCTCGGTCGAGGGATTGTCGGGGTCCAGCTTGTGGAAGTCGGGCAGCAACCGGGACAGCACCGGGTCGTTGGGGCTCTCCGAGGGACCCGTCTTGATGCCGGTCAGCTCCGAGAGCTCGTCCTCCGGCGCCTCCTGCGCACGGGCGCGCAGCATGTCGTCGACCTGGCTGACGAGGCCGCGCAGCACCGCGGCCTCCTGCTGCTCGAAACCGGCGAGCACCTTGCCGCCCTTGCGGCGCCAGCCCTTCACGGCTGTTCCATCGTGGCCCACAGGCCTGCCGCGTGGAGCTTGGCGACGTCGCCCTCCACCTTCTCCTTGGTACCGGACGACACGACGGCCTTTCCCTTGTGGTGCACGTCGAGCATGAGCTTCGTGGCGTGGTCCCTGCTGTACCCGAACAGCTTCTGGAACACGTACGTCACGTACGACATCAGGTTCACCGGGTCGTTCCAGACGATGGTCTGCCACGGACTGTCCCCGGCTGCGGCGTCCGCACCGAGTGTCTCTTCGGCCTCGACAGGCGTGGTCATGGCTCCATGTTGTCACGCCTTGAAGGGGCGGTGCGGCACCGGTCGGGCCGTGTGGGTGAATAGTCTTCCCGGTATGGCCGAACAGAGCGGCAACAGCGACAACAGCACAGCGCTGCTGACCGACCACTACGAACTGACCATGCTCGGCAGTGCGCTCGCCGACGGCACGGGCGAGCGGGACTGTGTGTTCGAGGTCTTCGCACGCAGGCTTCCCTCGGGCCGCAGGTACGGCGTCGTCGCCGGTACCGCCAGGGTCGTCGACGCGATCACCGACTTCCGGTTCACCGACGCCGAGATCGCCCAGTTGGAAACCACGGCGGTGGTGGACGGCGACACGCTGTCGTGGCTCGCCGACTACGAGTTCTCCGGCGACGTCGACGGTTACCCCGAGGGCGAGCTGTACTTCCCCGGCTCCCCGATCCTCACGGTGCGGGGCTCGTTCGCCGAATGCGTGGTGCTGGAGACGGTGGCGCTCTCGATCCTCAACCACGACAGTGCGGTGGCCTCGGCGGCGGCGCGCATGTCCAGCGCGGCACACGGCAGGCCGATCATCGAGATGGGCGGGCGGCGCACCCACGAGCAGGCCGCCGTCGCGGCCGCGCGGGCCGCGTACCTCGCCGGGTTCGCGACGACGTCCAACCTGGAAGCCGGCCGCCGCTACGGGATCCCGACGCGCGGTACGGTCGCGCACGCGTTCATGTTGCTGCACGACACCGAGGAGGCGGCGTTCCGCGCGCAGATCGAGAAGATGGGCGTGGACACGACACTGCTGGTGGACACCTACGACATCACCGCGGGTATCGAGACGGCCGTGCGGGTGGCGGGCCCCGAGCTCGGGGCGATCCGCATCGACTCCGGTGATGTCGGTGTGCTCGCCCGCAAGGCCCGCGAGCAGCTCGACTCCCTCGGCGCCAAGGACACCCGGATCGTGGTGTCCGGGGATCTCGACGAGCACGCGATCGCCGCGCTGCGGGCCGAACCCGTCGACGCGTACGGAGTGGGCACGTCGGTGGTCACCGGTTCGGGCGCGCCGACGGCCGGAATGGTGTACAAGCTGGTCGAGGTCGACGGCAAGCCGGTCGCGAAACGCAGCGAGCACAAGGCATCTCGAGGGGGCCGCAAGTCGGCGTTGCGCAGGCACAAGCCGACCGGGACCGCACTGGAGGAGGTCGTCTACCCGACCGCGAAGCCGCCGGAGCCGGCCGAGCACGACCGCGAGCTGCTCATCCCCCTCATGCGCGCTGGACAACCGGTGGACGAGCTGCCCACCCTTGAGGACGGAAGGCAACGGCTGCGGCGCGCGCTGGTCAGCCTGCCGTGGGAGGGGCTCAAGCTCTCCGGCGGCGACCCGGCCATCCCCACGACCTTCAGCTGAGGAGGACGAGATGACGACCGCGCTGATCGTGGTGGACGTGCAGAACGACTTCTGCGAGGGCGGTGCGCTCGCGGTGACCGGCGGTGCCGCGGTCGCGGAGGCGATCTCGCGGCACCTGCGCGACAACGACTACGCGCACGTGGTGGCCACGAGGGACTACCACATCGATCCGGGCGCGCACTTCAGTGACGAACCCGACTTCGTGCGCTCGTGGCCCCGGCACTGCGTGGCGGGCACGGCGGGCGCGGGCTTCCACCCGCAGCTCGACGTCGGCCCCATCACGGCGGTGTTCTCGAAGGGCCAGTACAGCGACGGCTATTCCGGCTTCGAGGGCGCGACCGACTCCGGCGAGCAGCTGGCGGACTGGCTGCGCGAACGGGACGTGACCGAGGTGGAGGTGGCCGGCATCGCGACCGACCACTGTGTCCGTGCCACGGCGCTCGACGCGGCGAGGGCGGGCTTCACCGTACGCGTGCTCGCCGACCTGACCGCGGGCGTCTCGGCGTCCACTGTGGACAAAGCGCTCGCGGAGCTGAAGTCGGAGGGCGTCGAGGTCGGCGGAAGTCCCCGGGTCGCTTCGTGACCGTTCCCGGTCTGCTGACCTTCGGCGAGAGCCTCGCCGGGTTCAGCGTCTCCGAGGGCAAGCTGCGGCACGCCACCACGGCCGACGTCGGCATCACGGGGTCGGAGTCCACGGTGGCCATCGGCGTGGCCAGGCTCGGCATCGAGTCGGCGTGGGCGGGCCGCGTCGGCGCCGACGAGCCGGGAGCGCTGGTGCTCTCGCGGCTGCGAGAGGAAGGTGTGGACACCTCGGCGGCCGTCACCGACCAGGAGGCGCCGACCGGGCTGGCCCTCAAGGACTTCCGCACACCCGACTCGCCGCGCGTCGCCTACTACCGGCACGGCAGCGCGGGTTCCCGCCTGTGTCCCGAGGACATCTGCGAGGACCGCGTCGCCGACGCGGGTGTGCTGCACCTGTCCGGGATCACGCCCGCGCTGTCCGGCACCGCGGCCAAGGCGGTGTTCGCGGCGATCGAGGTCGCGAACGCCGAGGGCGTTCCGGTGTCGTTCGACCTCGGCTACCGGCACGCGCTGTGGTCGCCGGACGAGGCGCGTCCGGTGCTGCTGGACCTGGTGGCCAAGGCCGACATCGTGTTCGCGGGCGACGACGAGGCGCGGCTGCTCGGCTTCGACGGCACCGCTGAGGAGCTCGCGGAGAGCCTGTCGGGGCTGGGGCCGGACGAGGTGGTGGTGCGGCTGGGGCCGAGGGGCGCGGTCGCGGAGCTGCACGGCTCGCGCTACGACGTGCCCTCCTACCCGGTCCGCGCGGTCGACGCCGACGGCGCCGACGACGCGTTCGTGGCCGGCTACCTCGCGGACTTCCTCACCGGAGCGCCGCCGGAGCGGCGCGTGCGCACGGCCGCCGCGTGCCGTGCGCTCGCGCTGTCCGTGGAGGGCGACTGGCAAGGCCTGCCCGACCGGGAGGAGCTGACGCAGCTCTCCCGGCCTCGCTAGCCGCCGTAGGGGTCGCAGCTCGCCGTGCCGACGCGGATGTCACCGCTGGCGGGCCCGCCCTGCGGGAACAGCTTGATGCGCAGTGCGGTCGTGGCGAGGCTGCCGTCGGGCGGGGTCGGCGCGGTGAACTCGTTGAGGACGAGCTCGGCCAGCGGCGGGTCGCCCTGCACCCTGCCGGGGATCGTGATGGTGTGGTTCGGCGGAATGTCCTGCGGCAGCGTGAATCCGGAGACGCCGCCCAGCTCGACGTAGCCGCTGCTGCCGTTGGTGGTGGTGCGGCACTCGGCCGAGAACGTGCGCACCCGGATCGTCGGCCCGCCGAACTGCGAGAGCACGGACGTCTCGAACCGCTGGCCCGTCGCCTTGGCGCTGGACACGCCGTCGCCGGCGCGCGTGCAGCTGGTCTCGCCCCTGCCGAACTCGGTGTCGGCGCCGACGTCCACGCCGTCCGAGGCGCCGGCCGCCGGTCCCGCGACGTCGCACGCGGCGATCGGCCCCGCCTGGGTGACCTCCCCGTTCACGACCAGGTCCGCCGAGCCGAGTGACGCCGACGCGGTCGAGACGGTCTGCGCCTGAGCCTGTCCCGGCAGCGCGAGGGCTCCGGCCGCGAGAACGGCCACCACCACAGCCCTGTTGATCTTCGCCATGTGCGTTCCTTCCGAGATCGCCTGCTGACCCGCACACGACATCGGCGGAGCCGCGCCGTCACCTGACCCGGTCGCCGCGGAGTCACTCGCTCGTGTGACTCCGCGGCCTGCCGGTCAGCGCCGCGAGAGGGTGCGGATGTCGGCGAGGATCACCGCCTCCTGCTCGTCGGTGAACCCGGCCTTGCGGACGGCCTGCTCGGCGAGCCGCCAGCGGCCCTCGTCGAGGTGCCGCAGGATCGTGGCGGTGTCGTGTGCCGCGATCCCGGCCTCGGCCACCAGCACCCGCACACCCGTGACGTCCACGACGAGGTCGAACGTCGTGCTCGTCTCCGCCGTGCCACCGGGCCCTTCGGCGACGGCGGTCAGCTTGTGCTCACCCGCCGCGAGGCCGCGCAGGTCCAGCGGGGCGCCCGCCTCGACGGGCTCGCCGTCGAGCGTGACGGTCACGGTGTCGGCGTCGCGGGCGTCCACGGCGACCACGGCCGTGGAGTAGCGCCGCAGCTGCGCGCCGTCGGCGGGCGCGACGAGCGACACGGCCGGCTTCGCGGGCGTGTCCTGCCCGGCCCGCTGCCGCCAGCCGAAATGCTCACCGGCCTTGTTCGTGATGACGGCGTCGACACCGATCTCCGCCAGCCGCGCCCAGGTCCCGGCGTCGTCGATCGTGTACGGCATCACGGCGATGCCGGCGTCATTGAGCGTGGCCACCGTGCCGGGCCTGGTCAGCAGCGCAGCCGACGACGGGTTGTAGGCGACCACGCCGAGGTCGCGTGCCGTGGCGAGCGGATCGGCGTCCAGCGTTCCCCGCAGCAGGCCGAGCGGGATCTCCGGCGCCAGCTCGCGCGCGTCACGCAGCACCCGCTCATCGAAGCTCTGCAGCAGCACCTGCTCGGACATGCCGCGCTCGGTGACCTCGGCGAGGATGCCCCCGGTCTCGGCGCGCGTCTCCGGGCCCTTCACCTCCAGCAGCAGCGTCGAACCGCTGCCCTTGACGAGGTCGAGCACCTCGCCGAGCGTCGGCACGCGCTGACCGGCGAACGCGGGCGAGAACCACGAGCCCGCATCGAGACCGGTGACGTGGTCGGCGGTGAGCTTCGAGATGTCGCCGGTGCCGTCGGTGGTGCGGTCGACGGTGTTGTCGTGCATCACCACGGGCACACCGTCGGCGGTGGTCTGCGCGTCGATCTCGACGTACTCGGAGCCCGCCCTGATCCCGGCCTCCACGGCGGCGAGCGTGTTCTCCGGCGCGACCGAGGAGTAGCCGCGGTGGGCGACGGTCAGCGGCAGCGCGCCGTCGGGCTGCGTCACGGGCAGCGGTTCCAGCTCGGTGACCTTGACGTCGTCGACGCTGATCCGCGCGCCGTCGGCGATGAGGCCCAGCACGCCGTCGGTGCTGCGCCGCACCTGTGTCGACGTGAGTACGGTCTGCCCGTCGAACGACCACGTCGCGCGGCTGCCGTGCACCTCGATGGCCACCCGGATGTCCCGGCCGGTGCCCGCGTCGTACGGCGCGGCGCCCGCGTTGGTGACGTTCCAGGTGTTGCCCTCGGTGCGCCCCGCGAACTCGACGCCGTTGCTCGCGGTCGACGCCGAGCGCATGATCGCCTGGCTCCACGGCACGGCGCCGGACGGGTCGGTGTCGAGCACGAGACCGGCCCAGCGGCTCGTGTTGTTGACGGACTCGAACCGGATGGTCGCCTCGGCGCGGAAGTCGCGCAGGTGCGAGCCGAACGTGATCCTCGACAGGCTGCCGGGCTCGGTGTTGACCAGGCGGCCTCCGGTGACCTGCCACTGCCCCGCCACGGGCCGCCAGCCGTCGGGCAGCGCGGTGCCGTCGAAGGATTCGTCGACGACGACGTCGCCGGGCTCGGCGACGGCGACCGGGGACAGGGCCGGGCCCGCGACGGCGACCGTGGCGACCGCCAGCAGGCAGGCGAGGATGCGGGATCGGATGCGTCTCATCCGGCAGACGTTATGACCGGTTCGCGAAGGATCGATGAGACGTGAATGGACCGTTCGTGATCAATGGGCGACCAGTTGGCGCGCACCGAGCCCGGAACTGACGCACCCGGGCGGTAACGTCTCGATCGTGCCCACCTCCATCTCCACGCTGCCCAGCGTCCGCGATCTCCTCTCGCACGCCGTCGAGGCCGTGGGCGGAGCCGAGCGCGAGGGCCAGGTGCGGATGGCGGAGGCGGTCGCCACAGCGATCCGCACCGGCGAGCACCTCGCCGTACAGGCGGGCACCGGCACCGGGAAATCGCTGGCGTACCTCGTGCCCGCGATCCGGTACGCGGTGGAGCACGAGGCGACCGTGGTGGTCTCCACGGCCACGATCGCGCTGCAGCGCCAGCTCGTCGACCGGGACCTGCCGAGGCTCGCGAAGGCGCTGAAGAAGCCGCTCGGCAGGGAACCCACGTTCGCGATCCTCAAGGGCAGGCGCAACTACCTCTGCATGCACCGCGTGCACACCGGCGCCCCCGAGGAGCCCGAGGACACCGGGCTGTTCGACGCGTTCGCCGTCTCCCGCATCGGCAGGGAGGTCAAGCGCCTGCACGAATGGTCGTCCGACACCGAGACCGGCGACCGCGACGAGCTCGTGCCCGGTGTGTCCGAGCAGGCGTGGCGGCAGGTGTCGGTGACGGCCCGCGAATGCCTCGGCGTCGCCCGCTGCCCCATCGGCACCGACTGTTTCGCCGAGCGCGCACGGGGCGAGGCGGGCCGCGCTGACGTGGTGGTGACCAACCACGCGCTGCTCGCGATCGACGCGCTGCAGGAGTACCAGGTGCTGCCGGAGCACGACCTGGTGGTGATCGACGAGGCGCACGAGCTGGTCGACCGCGTGACCTCCGTCGCGACGTCCGAGCTCACCACGTCGCTGATCTCCGCGGCCACCCGGCGCTGCGGCAGGCTCATCGACGCCGACATCGCCGACCGGTTGCTGGAGGCGGGCGACGGGCTCGCACTGGTGCTCGACGAGCTGCCGCCGGGCCGCATGGACACGCTGCCGACGCCGCTGGGCGGTGCGCTCACCGTCGTCCGCGACGCCGCGCACGCGTGCCTCACCGCGCTCGGTTCCGAGCGCAAGGAGGACGTCGAGGAGGCCACGGCGCGCAAGCTCGCCCGCTCGATGCTCGACGAGGTGCACGACACGGCGGTGCGGTTGCTCGACGCCTTCGACGAGGACCAGGCACACCGGCTCGACGTCGTGTGGCTCTCCGGTGATCAGTACTCGGCCTCGCCCCGGCCGCCCGCGCTGCACGTCGCACCGCTGTCGGTGGGCGGGCTGCTGCGGGAGCGGGTATTCGCGCGCAGCACCACGGTGCTGACGTCCGCGACACTGGCGCTCGGCGGCGCGTTCGACACGCTGGCGAGGCAGTGGGGGCTACCACCGTCGCCGAAGCCGACGGTCAAGGCGGAGGGCACAGCCACGGACAAGCCCGCGCCGTCGGACAACGACGGTCCCCGCTGGAGCGGGCTCGACGTGGGCTCGCCGTTCGACTACCGCAAGCACGGAATCCTGTACGTGGCCAAGCATCTCCCGCCGCCGGGCCGCGACGGGCTCGGCGAGCGCACCCTCGACGAGATCGCCGAGCTGATCGACGCGGCGGGCGGGCGCGCGCTGGGGCTGTTCTCGTCCATGCGCGCGGCGAAACAAGCCACCGAGGAGCTGCGTGACCGGGTCAAGCACCCGATCCTCTGCCAGGGTGACGACTCCACGTCCTTGCTGGTCGGCAAGTTCGCCGACGACCCGCGCACGTGCCTGTTCGGCACGCTCTCGCTGTGGCAGGGCGTCGACGTTCCCGGCCCCTCGCTGCAGCTGGTGATCGTCGACCGGCTGCCCTTCCCGCGCCCAGACGACCCCGTGTCGTCGGCGCGGCAGCGGGCCGTGGAAGCCCGTGGCGGCAACGGTTTCCTCACCGTCGCGGCCACCCACGCCGCGTTGTTGCTGGCACAGGGCACGGGGCGGCTGCATCGGTCCGTCACCGACAAGGGTGTCGTCGCGGTGCTCGACTCTCGCCTGGCGACGGCGCGCTACGGCGGATTCCTGCGCGCGTCGCTGCCGCCGCTGTGGCCGACGCACGACCCGAAGGTCGCACGGGACGCCCTGCGCAGGCTGGACGCCGCCGCCCCGTCCTGAGCGCCGGGGAAGAAGGCGCTACGGTGAACGGAACCCGAGGCAAGGGAGAAGTCTTGTTCCCCGACTCATCCAGCGCGCAATCCCGGTCGGTCAGCGTGGACGACACCGGTGTGCGCCGCCAGCTCGCCGATGGCAGCGAGGAGTCCATCACCTGGTCGGAGCTGACCGCCGTGGTGGTGAGAGTCATCCCGGAAGGCCCGTGGAAGGAAGACGTCTTCCTGATGCTGGCCGCGGCCGACGGAACGGGCACCGCGGTGCCGAGCGGCGACCCTGCGGCGAACGCGCTCATCGAGCGGCTGCAGACCCTGCCTGGTTTCGACCACGACAAGTTCGTGGAGGCCATGACCACCGATGCCGACGAGGCCTACGTGGTCTGGAAGGCCGACAACCAGCCCGCGCAGTAGGCAGCCCCTGCGACTGCAGTGAAGGCCACCTTCACTGCGTTGAACGCAGTGAAGGTGGCCTTCACTGCAGCCAGGGCGCTCAGGGGCGATCGGCAGCCCGCCTGACAAACGCTCCCCAAGGCCACCTTTGTTGCGCTCAACGCAACAAAGGTGGCCTTGGGGGCAGTTGGTTCAGCCTCGCCACTGGGCGAGCACGGTGACCGTGCCAGGGGCGATCTCGGTGAAGCCCGCGTCCCGCACGGCGATCACCTCACGGTCGCGCCAGGCGGCCGCGGGATCGCGGGGGTACAGCTCCGTCCACTCCGCCTCGGTCGCCGTGCGTACCGCGCAGCGGTACTCCCGCTCCTGCCAGTGCGCGAGTTCCTCCTTGCCCAGCAGGGAAGCCAGCAGCATCGTGCCGTGGCCGACCTGTGCGGCGGCTTTGCCGACGGTCATCGTGATGCCGGGGTTCAGCAACAGCAGCGGCAGGTCCGCGGGCGGCTCGCCCGGCTCGTCGGCAGGCAGGTCGCTGCCGGAGATCTGCAGCCGCGCGACCTCCTTCGGCACGTCCGCGACCCGGCCGGGCAGCAACGCGCGCGCCTGCGCACCGTCCACTGTCACTGTCACGCCGGGCAGTTCCTGCACGGCCTGCCAGTGCGCACCTCGCGCCCTCCTGGCGACCTTGCGGATGTGCCCGCCGACCCACGCGCTCACGGCCTCGTGCCACGCCCCGCCCTCGGCGGCGCGCTCGTCGAGGCACACGGCCAGCGCGGCGGTCGCCGCGGCCTCCAGCATCGGTGTACGGGCGGGTGGTTCGGCGCGTTCCATGCGCAGCACCACGGGCATCGCCCGCACTTCGCCGGGGGCGGCTTCCGGCTCGGAGGTCTGCTCCGCGGGAAGGCCGAGCCACGACGCGTAGCGCGCGGCGAGTGGTTCGAGGATCGACGTCACGGCCGGACGAGCGGAAGGCCGTCGGCGGCGTCGGCCGCCTCCACCTCCGCACGGGTCACGCCGAGCATGAACAGCACGGCGTCGAGGTAGGGGTACGACAGCGCGGCGTCGGCCACCTCGCGCAGTGCGGGCTTGGCGTTGAACGCGATGCCCATGCCCGCGGCCGACAGCATGTCGATGTCGTTGGCGCCGTCGCCGACCGCGACGCACTGTCCGACCGGGATCCCGTAGCCGGAGGCGAACTTGCGCAGCGCCACGGCCTTGCCGGCGCGGTCGATGATGTCGCCGGTGACCCGCCCCGTGAGCTTGCCGTCCACGACCTCCAGCTCGTTGGCCGCGGCGAAGTCGAGCCCGAGGTCCTCGACGAGCCGGTCGATGATGCGCGTGAACCCACCGGACACGACACCGCATCGGAAGCCCAGCCGCTTGAGTGTCCGCACAGTTGTGCGCGCACCCGGCGTCAGCTCGATCGCGTCGGCCACCTCGTCGAGCACGGACTCGGGCAACCCTTCGAGCAGGGCCACCCGGCGTTCGAGCGACTCGGTGAAGTTCAGCTCCCCGCGCATCGCGGCCTCGGTGATCTCCCGCACCTGCGGCTCGACGCCCACGTACGCCGCGAGCATCTCGATCACCTCACCCTGGATGAGGGTGGAGTCCACGTCGAACACGACGAGCCGCTTCGCGCGGCGCGACAGCCCGGCGCGCTCGATGGAGACGTCCAGACCGCCGCGCGAGCCCACGTCCGCGAGCATCGAACGCAGTTCCGCGTCGGCCTCGGGAGTGTCCTGCACGACCGAGGCGTGGACTTCGAGGCCCGTCACCGGATAGTCGGCGATGCTGCGGATGGTGTCGATGTTGGCGCCCACCGCCGCGAGCCTGCCCGCGACCTCCGTGAACGCCCGCGCCGTCACCGGGCGGCCGAGCAGCACCAGGACGTGGGTCGAACCCTGCCGCCCCGGTGCGAACGGGTCGGTGCCGATCGCCGAGCCGATGCGGACCTCGACGTTCATCGACACCGTGGCCATGGCCTGCTCGACGGCCTCCTGCAGCCCCTCCGGGTCGCTGTCGACCCCGACGAGCACGCCCAGCACGAGCTGACCCCTGATCACCACCTGCTCGATGTCGAGCACCTCGACACCGTGCCGCGTCAACGCGGCGAACAGGACCGAGGAGACGCCAGGCTTGTCCGGCCCCGTCGCGGTGATCAGGACAGGGGTCGCGCTCACTGTTCGCTCGCGTTGTCCTTGTCGTGCCGTCCCGGGACAGCGGCCTCGGTGAGGACCTCCGACGGCGCGTCCTTCGCCTCCGGGTGCGGCAGCGCCTTACCCGTGAAGGTGATGTGGCCCTCGTTGTGCATCCGCTCGATCATGTGCGGGTAGTGCAGCTCGAACGCCGGGCGCTCGGACCGGATCCGGGGCAGCTCGGTGAAGTTGTGCCTCGGCGGCGGGCAGCTGGTCGCCCACTCGAGCGAGTTGCCGTAGCCCCACGGGTCGTCCACGGTGACGACCTCGCCGTAGCGGTAGCTCTTGAAGACGTTCCAGATGAACGGCAGCGTCGAGGCACCGAGGATGTAGGCGCCGATCGTGGAGATCGTGTTGAGCGTGGTGAAGCCGTCGGTCACCAGGTAGTCGGCGTAGCGGCGCGGCATGCCCTCGGCACCCAGCCAGTGCTGGACGAGGAACGTCGCGTGGAAGCCGATGAACGTGGTCCAGAAGTGGAGCTTGCCGAGCGGCTCGTCCATCATCCGGCCGGTGATCTTCGGGAACCAGAAGTAGATGCCGGCGAACGTGGCGAACACGATCGTGCCGTAGAGCACATAGTGGAAGTGCGCGACCACGAAGTAGCTGTCCGACACGTGGAAGTCGATGGCGGGCGCGGCGAGCAGGATGCCGGTCAGACCACCGAAGAGGAACGTGACGATGAAGCCGACCGAGAACAGCATCGGCGTCTCGAAGGACAGCTGCCCCTTCCACATCGTGCCGATCCAGTTGAAGAACTTCACACCGGTCGGGACCGCGATGAGGAACGTCATGAAGGCGAAGAAGGGCAGCAGCACCGCGCCGGTGGCGTACATGTGGTGCGCCCACACCGCCACGGACAGCGCCGCGATGCCGAGGGTCGCCCAGACCAGGCCCTTGTAGCCGAAGATCGGCTTGCGGCTGAACACCGGGAAGATCTCGGACACGATGCCGAAGAACGGCAGCGCGACGATGTACACCTCGGGATGGCCGAAGAACCAGAACAGGTGCTGCCAGAGGATCACGCCGCCGTTGGCGGGGTCGAACACGTGGGCGCCGATGTGCCGGTCGGCCAGCAGGCCCATGAGCGCGGCCGTGAGGATCGGGAACGCCAGCAGGATCAGGATGCTCGTGACCAGGATGTTCCAGGTGAAGATCGGCATCCGGTACATCGTCATGCCGGGCGCACGCAGGCACACGATCGTCGTGATCATGTTGACGGCACCGAGGATGGTGCCGAGACCGGACACGATCAGCCCGGAGATCCAGAGATCGGCCCCCGCTCCCGGTGAGTGGATCGCGTCGGAGAGCGGCGTGTAGGCGAACCAGCCGAAGTCGGCCGCCCCACCCGGCGTGAGGAAGCCGGAGATCACGATGATCCCGCCGAAGAGGTACAGCCAGTACGAGAACGCGTTCAGCCTCGGGAACGCCACGTCGGGCGAGCCGATCTGCAGCGGCAGCACGAAGTTGGCGAAGCCGAAGAGGATCGGGGTCGCGTACAGCAGCAGCATCACCGTGCCGTGCATGGTGAACAGCTGGTTGTACTGCTCCTGCGACAGGAACTGCTGCCCCGGCCTGGCGAGCTCGGTGCGGATCAGCATCGCCATCGCGCCGCCCACCATGAAGAAGGCGAACGACGTGACCAGGTACATGATGCCGATCTGCTTGTGGTCCGTCGTGCGGAACAACCGCAGCAGGTACGAACCCTTCGCCGACTCGTGCGCCGGGTATGGACGCGTCGCGATCGGCTTGGGGGCTACGGCCGTCACTCCTGCCTCCTGCTCTCGAACCCCGTGATCCTTGCTCCTCAGCCATGGGCGGGGGACCCACGTTGGCTAGGGGGATCGTAGCCCGGAGCGATTCGGGGCCTGCCAGCCGCCTGCAAAGATCGGCCCGTGCGGGATCCATACGTCACCCGGGCTGTGGCCGCCGCCGTCGAGACGGCCCGCGGGCTCGGCCTGCCCTCGGTGGCTCCCGTCGTGCTCGCTGATCGCTCGAATGTGCTGGTGAGGCTGGGTCACGTGGTCGCGAGGGTGCCCGCGACGACCCTGCTGACCCGGCCCGGCGTCGCCGGCTGGCTCGCGCGGGACGTGCGGCTGGCCACGTTCCTCTCCGGGCTCGGCGCACCGGTCGTCCCGCCGAGCACGGACCCTCCGCCCGGCCCTCACCTGGGCAAAGGCCTGCCTCTCACCTTCTGGCGTTACGTCCGTCACGATCCCGCGCGCAGCCCGGCTCCGGCGGAGGTCGCGACGTCGCTCGCGCAGGTCCACGAGGCCCTGCGCGGCTACCCCGGCGAGCTGCCCTCGGACGGCCCCGTCGCCGAGCTGCACCGCATGCTCGGCCTGCTCGCGGGCGATCTCGGCGACGCGCTGCACGCGCTGCGCGCCCGTGCCGGCGAGGTCGCCGGGTCGGTCGCCCGCGCGACAGGGCCCGTGCAGCCGCTGCACGGCGACGCTCACCCCGGCAACCTGCTCCTCACCGACGAGGGCCCACTCTGGACCGACTTCGAGGACACCTGGCGTGGTCCGCTGGCGTGGGACCTCGCGGTGCTGGCGCGGACGTCACTGCTCGACGGCGCCGCCGCGCTCGCCGCCTACCCTGGCCGCCCTGACCCGGCGGAGCTGGCGCCGTTCGCCGAGCTGCGGCGGCTGTTCGGGGTGTGCTGGCGGTTCGTGGTGGCGCGCCGCTTCCCGGACCGGCTCGGCGAGGCCCGCGAGGCGCTGGCCGCCTACCTGGCCTGACCGGGCAGCCAGTCCAGGATGGCCGTGGCGACGCCCTCGGGGGCTTCCAGCGGCGTCAGGTGCCCAGCGCCGGGCAGGACGACGAGCGTGCCGTCCGGCGCGGTCTCTGCCATCTCCCTGGCCGCCTCGGGTGGGGTCACCGTGTCGTGCTCACCGACCACGACGAGCGTGGGCACGCGCGCCTCGCGCAGTGCCTCGGTGGAGTCCGGGCGCGCGGCCATCGCCCGCTGCGCCCACGCCACGCCCCCGGGCGGCTGCGACTCGATGAGCTCGCGCACGGTGGCGACGACCCCGGGCCGGGACGAACGGGTCTCCTCGGAGAGGAGGATGGGCAGCATGGCCTCGGCGAGCCAGACGGCCGTGCCCTCGGTCTCGGCGCGTTCGGCGGCGGTCAGCCGGTTGGCTCTCGCCTCGTCGGTGTCGGCGGTCGCCTTGGTGTCGACGAGCACGAGCCCGCCGACCCGCTCCGGCGCGGCGCGCAGCACGGCGAGCGTCACGTAGCCGCCCATCGAGCAGCCCCCCAGCACCACCCGCTCCAGCTCCAGCTTGTCGAGCAGCGCGAGCACGTCGCGGGCGGCGTCGTCGAGGCTGGGCTCCCGGTCCGGGTCCGGCAGTGGCGTCCGGCCGAGTCCTCGCTGGTCGGGCGTGATCACGCGGGTCCTCGCGGCCAGGGGTTCGCGGACGGCGTTCCACATCCGGGCGTCGACGGGATAGGCGTGCAGGAGCACGAGCGGGAGATCTGCCATCCCCGGATTCTGTCGGAGGTGGCGGCTAGCGTCAGCGCATGGCTCCCGAGCTGGGCGAGATCCGGACGGAGCGGCTCGTGCTTCGCCGCTTCCGTGAGGCCGACCTGCCCTCGGTCGTCGAGATCCAGTCCGACCCGGCGACGCATCCGCACGACGCGTTCCCCGCCACCACCGAGCACGCCCGCGCGCTGGTGGCGGTGTGGCAGCGGCACTGGGCCGAGCACGGGTTCGGCTACGTCGCGGTGGTGGAGGCGGGGTCCGGTCGCGTCATCGGGGTCGGCGGGGTGCAGGCCAAGGACCTCGAGGGCGAGCCGGTGCTGAACCTGTACTACCGGTTCCGGCCGGAGGCGTGGGGCAGGGGGTACGCGTCGGAGATGGCGAACGCGGTGGTCGGCTGGGCGAGCCGGGCGGTGCCGGAGCGGCCCGTCGTGATCGTCACCAACGTCGGCAACGTGCCCGCGCAGCGGATCGCCCACAAGCTCGGGTTCGCCGAGTACAAGGAGGACTACTACGAGGGGGTGGCTGCCAAGTTCTACCGCAGCCGGCCGTGAGGGCCGGACAATCGCATATCGACGGGTGTGCTCGAAGCCTGGGGACGGGGTCAGCGCATGCGGGTCGGCCTGCGCCGCCGGCGCGCCTGCCAGCACGCGCGGTGCCAGTGCCGCCGGTCGGCGACCGAGCCGGTCTCGTCGGCGGGCCAGGCCACGACGTGGGGAACACCCGGCCGGATCTCGTGGTCGCAGCCGGGGCACCGGTAGACCTTGGTCGCCTGCGAGCCGGGCACGGTGCGCACGAGCCAGTCGCCGTCGTCCGCCGACTCAGCCTGCGCCCAGCCGGTGGAGGCGCCGAGTGTGCGCGCGTCTCGCCGCTGGCGGTTCCGTCGGGGCATGACCGCCACGGTATCGGGTGCGCGGCGGGTGTCACCGGGCCGGAGGAAGGCCGGCCGGGTGGACGGTGGCGGGCGTGTCCTGCTCCGGGTTGTGCTTCACCCGAAGGCGAGCGCCAGCGGCACGAGTTGCTCCGCGCTGGTGAACGAGCCGTGCTGGCCGACGAGCGCCGATTCGAGGGGTTCGGCCGTGCGGCGCAGCAGGCCCGAGCTGCCCCTGGCGGCGGCGACCACGTCGCCGATGCGGGGGCGCACGTGGTCGGCCACGCGCGGGCCGAACCAGCCCTGCTCGATCGCCTCCTCGCGCTCGATGACCCACGCCCGGTCGCCGAGCAGCTCGCGCCAGGTGGCGAGCACGTCGGCCGTGGCGCCGTTGCGCGTGTGCACGTGGCGGGCCCGCACCTCGCCCGCCAGCGCGCGGACGCCGTCGCCCAGTGCCGGTACCGCGTCGAGGTCGAGCACCGTGTCGTCGAGCCGCACCATGCCGTGGTCGGCGACGACGGCGAGCACCGACCCGGGCGGCAGGCCATCCACAATGGACTCGACGAGGCGGTCGACCTGCGCCAGCTGCATCCGCCAGGCGGGAGAGCCGGGGCCGTACAGGTGGCCGAGCATGTCGAGCTCGCTGTGGTAGGCGTAGCAGAACGCACGCGCGGGTCGCAGCGCGTCGAGTGTCGCGGCCGCCAGGTCGCCGAGCGCGTACACGCCGACGTACCGGCCGCCGCGCAGCACGGCCTTCGTCAGCGCCGTGTCGGCGAACTTCGCCGACGACACCACGCTGGTGGCGACCCCCTCGGCCGCCGCGCGGTCGAACGTCGTCGGCATCGGCTGCACCTGCTCGGCGGACAGCTCCCCGCTCAGGTCACCGCCCTCGGGGTGGCGGCACCAGCGCAGCGCGTTGAGCACCCCGACGCCCGGCACCTCGAAGGTGTACCCGGCCATGCCGTGCTCGCCGGAGGCGACGCCGGTGCCGATCGCGGCGAGCCCGGCGACGGTGGTGGCCGGGTAGCCGACGCGCAGCGGGGTACGCCGCAGTTCGGTGAGCACGGGCGCGTCCCCGGCGTGGGCGTCGAGCAGTTCCCAGCCGAGGCCGTCGATCAGCAGCACGCACGCGCGCGAGACCGGCGGCAGGTCCAGTGAGCCCGCGCACCCTCGCACGCCGAGCGCGGCGAGCAGCGACGGCGTGACCCGGCTCAGGTGAGGGGTGTCGTGTTCGATGACCGGAAGCTCCACCGGGACAGCTTCCCACCGCGGGCGCGCGCGGCGATAATCGTTCGCATGCCGACCTACGCCTACCGCTGCCGCGAGTGCACGTCGACCTTCGAGCTGAACCGGCCGATGAGCGAGTCCAGCGCACCGGCGAGCTGCCCCGAGGGGCACGACGACACGGTCAAGCTGCTCACCACGGTGGCGCTGACCGGTTCGGCGAGCGCGCCCGTGCCCGCAGGCGGGGGCGGCTGCTGTGGCGGGGCCTGCGGCTGCGGCTGAGCGAGGCGCTCAGGTGTAGTCCCGGAACCCCTTGCCGGTCTTGCGGCCGAGCCTGCCCGCGGTCACCAGGTGCTCCAGCAGCGGTGCCGGGGCGAAGCCGGCCTCCCGGAACTCGTTGTACAGGGTGCGCTGGATGGCCAGCGACACGTCCAGCCCCACCACGTCGAGCAGTTCGAACGGCCCCATCGGCACGCCGCAGCCGACCTTCATCGCGGTGTCGATGTCGTCGGCCTCGGCGTAGTGGGCCTCCAGCATCCGCACCGCGTCGTTGAGGTACGGGAAGAGCAGCGCGTTCACGATGAAGCCCGCGCGGTCGCCGCAGTGCACGGGGTGCTTGCCGAGGTCGGCGCACACGGCGTGGGCCGTGGCCACCACGTCGGGCGCGGTCGCGATCGTGCTCACCACCTCGACGAGCCTCATCACCGGTGCCGGGTTGAAGAAGTGCAGGCCGACGACGTCGCGCTGCCGTGAGGTGGCGGCCGCGCAGGCCACCACCGGCAGTGACGACGTGGTGGTGGCGAGCACCGCGCCGGGCCTGGCCACCTCGTCCAGCGCCGCGAACACCGCCTGCTTGACCGACAGCTCCTCCGCGACGGCCTCGACCACCAGGTCGGCGCGCGCCAGTTCCGCGAACTCCACGGCGGGCGTGATCCGCGCGAGCGCGGCCTCGGCGTCGCCCTCGGTGAGCCTGCCCTTGACCACGGCCTTGTCGAGTGACTTGCGCACGCGACCGATCGACACCTGCGCCTTCTCGTGGCTTCGCGCCCGCAGCACGACGTCGTACCCGCGTTTGGCGAACACCTCGACGATGCCGGTGGCCATCGTGCCCGTGCCGATCACGGCGACCGTCCGCACCGGCCGCACCGCCGCGGAGTCCACTGTGGAGGATGCGGGGGTCGCGCCGTCGTGGACGACCGTGGGCGAGTCGGGCTTGTCGTAGGTGTAGAAGCCGCGCCCGGTCTTCCTGCCGAGCAGCCCCGCGGTGATCATCTGCTTGAGCAGTGGGGCCGGCGCGTGCAGCCGGTTGCGCGACTGGTGGTACATCGTGTCGAGGATCTCGTAGGCCGTGTCGAGGCCGATCAGGTCGAGCAGCGCGAGCGGGCCCATCGGGTAGCCGCAGCCGTACCGCATCGCCGCGTCGAGGTCCTCGCGCGTGGCGTAGCGCTGCTCGTACATCTCGACGGCGTGGTTGAGGTAGCCGAAGAGCAGTGCGTTGGCGATGAACCCGGCACGGTCACCGATCACCACGGGCGTCTTGCCGAGCCGGTGCGCGAACGCGACCACGTCGGCCACCACGTCCGGCTCGGTGACCACCGTGCGCACCACCTCGATGAGCTTGAGCACCGGCGCCGGGTTGAAGAAATGCATCCCGACGACCTTTCCGGGCCGCGAGGTGTGCACGCCGATCTCGGTGACCGACAGCGAGGAGGTGTTGGACGCGAGGATCGTGCGGGGGCCGGTGATCTTGTCCAGCTGGGCGAACACGTCGGCCTTCAGCTCCAGGCTCTCCGGGATCGCCTCGATCACCAGGTCCGCCTCGGCCAGGTCGGTCAGGGACGTGGTGCAGCGGACGCGGTCCAGCAGCTCGCCGCGGCCCTGCTCGTCGAGCTTGCCCCGCGCGAGCGCACGTGCGGTGGAGTGCTCGAGGTGGCCGCGGCCCCTGGCGAGGCTCACGTCGTCGAGCTCGACGGCGACGACCGACAGGCCACTTCTGGCCAGTACCTCCGCGATGCCCGAGCCCATCGTGCCGAGGCCGACGACTCCCACGGTCGAGAACTCACGTGCCACGGCCGCCTCCACGAGGGTTACCGATGGGTAAGAGTTTCCGATGGTCCCACGTCTCCCGCGGGGAAGCAGTACCGAATCGAATCAGGCCGGGCTCCGCACCCCGGGGCTGCCGTTACTCGTCGAAGTTCCGTTCGGCGAGCGCCTCGATCCGCCGGATGGCCTCACCCGCCTGGGGGCCGGTGGCACTGACGTCGATCGTGTCGTCCTTGCGCGCCGACAGCGACATGAGCGCGAGCACGCTGTGCCCGTCCGCCTCGTCGTCGCCGAGCCGGATACGCACGTCGGCGTCGAGCCCGGCGATGCTGCGCACCAGGAGCGCCGCGGGCCTCGCGTGCAGGCCGACCTCGTTGCGCAGGGTCAGGCGTGTGCTCTGCGCGGCGCCCGCTTCGGGGGCGAGCCCCGTGTCGGCGGCGGGCGGTGCCCCCGCCGAGGCGGCGGCCTCGGCGACCGCGGCGCGATCGGCGCCGCCCTGGGCGGCGACCGAGGCCGCCACGGCACCCTCCACGAGCGGGGCGTCGACGACCACGGCCGAACCGGGATCGGCCAGGGTCTCCACGGCCAGCTCGGCGGTCATCTGCGCGCTGCCGAGGTCGTAGAGCAGCACCACCCCGGCACCGGCGTCCGCGCGCTGCACGGCGGCGACCACGGAGTCGAAGTCGGTGCCGACACCGCCGCCGGGCAGGCCGCCGGCGGCCAGCACCGTCACGTCGGGCGCCATCTGCGCCGCCAGCTCCACCACGCCCTCGGCCAGCCGCTCGCTGTGCGAGACGATCACGAGACCGACCCTCATCGCACCGCCTCGGCGAAGGCCCGCAGCAGCAGCGCCGTCGAGCGCGCACCGGGGTCGAGGTGCCCGATGCTGCGCTCACCGAGGTAGGACGCCCTGCCCTTGCGCGCGACGAGTGGCACCGTGGACCGCGCGCCCTGGTCGGCGGCGTCGGCCGCGGCCGCCAGCAACCCGGCGATCCCGTTGTTCTCGCCGGCCTCCGCCGCCGCGGCGGCGGGGCTCAGCGCGTCGACCATCGTGGCGTCGCCGACGTCGGCCTTGCCCCGCGCGACCACCCCGGCGAGCGCGGCCTGCAGCGCGGCGACCACGGAGGCGGCGTCCAGTTCGGACTTGTCGCCCAGCGTCGTCGCCGCGCGCAGGAAAGCCGTGCCGTACAACGGGCCCGCGGCACCGCCGACCTTGGAGATCAGCGTTGTCGCCGCGACCTTGAGCACGCCACCCGGCGTCTCCGGGACCGCCGTGTCCAACGTGGACACGATGGCCGTAAAGCCGCGGTTGAGGTTCTCGCCGTGGTCGGCGTCGCCGATCGGCCGGTCGAGGTCGGTCAGCTCCACCCTGTGCTCGGCGATCGTGGCGGCCCCGGCCCGCAACAGGGCCGCGACGTCAGCGGCACCGCAGCCCATCACATCCCCCACCGCAGCGCCGGCGTGTTGACCGGTGCGTCCCACAGCTCGGTGAGCTCGTCGTCCATTCGCAACAGTGTCACGCTGATCCCCTGCATCTCCAGGCTCGTGATGTACGGCCCCACCAGTCTGCGCGTCACCCTGATCCCGCGCTCGGCGAGCAGCCGCTCCGCGATGCCGTGGGCGAGGTAGAGCTCGATGAGCGGGGTCGCGCCCATCGAGTTGGTGAACAGCAGCACCTCGTCGCCGTCGCCGTAGGGCAGGTCCTCGGCCACGGCCGAGATCATGCGCTCCACCAGCGCGTCGGCGGGCTCGGCCTTGATGCGTTCCCGGCCCGGCTCACCGTGGATGCCGATGCCGAACTCGATCTCGTCGCCGGCGAGGTCGAAGCTCGGCTCACCGACGTGCGGCACGGTGGGCGCCGTGAGCGCGACGCCGATCGAGCGCACCTGGCCGATCACCTTGCGCGCCAACGCCTCCACGTCGTCGAGCCGGTCGCCGCGCTCGGCGGCGGCGCCGGTGAGCTTCTCCAGCAGCACCGTGCCGCCCACGCCGCGCCTACCCGCGGTGAACGTGGAGTCGGCCACGGCGACGTCGTCGTCGATCACGACGCTGCGCACGTCCAGCTCCTCCGCAGAGGCCAGCTCGGCAGCGGTCTCGAAGTTGAGCACGTCGCCGGTGTAGTTCTTGACGATCAGGAGCGCACCAGCCTCACCGGTGGTGGCCGAGATGGCGGCCTGCACCCCGTCCGGGGTCGGCGAGGTGAACACGGCGCCCGGCACCGCCGCGTGCAGCATCCCGTGTCCGACGAACCCGCCGTGCAGCGGCTCGTGCCCCGAACCGCCACCGGAGATGACCGCGACCTTGCCGCTCACGGGCGCGTCGGCACGCACGACGTGGTCGGGGTCGTAGCCGACGCGGAGCAGATCGGAATGCGCGGCGGCGAGCCCTCGCAGTGACTCGGTGACCACGGTCCCCGGATCGTTGATGATCTTTTTCATGCGTACCTCCCAGCCACGGCTATGTGCGGGTAGCAGGTTCAACCTACTTGCCGGGGGCAGGGTGACGCCAAGTGGCGAAAGACCCGGAAGATCTAAGCCTTGGGGAGTTTGGGGGCGACGCTCTTGGCGACCTCCAGCGCACGGGCGCAGGCGTCATCCTTGCTCGCCCCGTCGTTGTAGTCGTAGTAGTCCACGGTCGCGAGCTCGTTCGCGTCGTCTTCGCCGGGCAGGTGCACCCACTCGACACTGCACTCGGCCGTGTCGGTGCTGCCGGGCTCCTGGATGGCCTTCACCCCGCCGCCCAGGTCGACCTCGGTGCCGCCGTCGCTGGTGTCCGGGGGGTAGCCGGCGCGGAACCGGACGCTGATGGTGGGGTCGGTCCCGAAGGACAGGTCGCACGCGTGCAGGCCCATCGCCATCCGGCTCGGGCTGCCGCCGAGCACCTGCGCGAGCACGCCCTCGTCCGCGCTCGCGCACGGGTCGGCCTCCAGCAGCGAGCCGGCGGGCACGTCGTACTTCGCGGGCTCCGCCCGCAGCGCCCGCACCACCTGCTGCAGGGTCGTGTAGCCGACGTCGCACGGGTTGCCACCCTCGTAGCCGGTCTGCACCGTCACGCCGAGCGGCGGCTGCTGTGAGTAGATCGCGGTGCTGTAGCAGGTGGTGTCGTCGAGCTTGTTCTCCAGGAACGGCAGGCCCTCGATCGCCCCGGTCGGGTCGCTACCCATCGGCGAGCCGCCGAGGTCGACGCCCACCTCGATGGTCTTGCCGCCCGCGTCCTGCACGTCGACGCGGCACGAGCCCCATTCCGACTCGTACGGCTCGTCCGAGACGGTGCCCAGGTCGCCGATCACGTCGCCGGACAGCAGCGCGCAGGGGTCCACCGAGCGCAGCGCGGAGAGCCCGAACGCGGGGTCGGTGATCGGCCCCGAGGGGACCTCGCCCTGCCCGCTGCCCGCCTCGGCGGTGACCGTGGTGCGCTGGTAGTTGGAGCGGGAGAGGTCCTCGCCCGCACACCCGCTCACGAGTCCGAGAAGGACGATGCCGAGCACGAAAGCCGGACGCCGGGACACACGATTCAGCACGAGTGCACGTTAGCCGGACGCCACGCACTCCGTGCACGGAACCTGCGTTTCCCCGCGAGTCGTGCGCTCCCGCGCGCGAGTCGTGCATTCCCGACCGCGAGTCGTGCATTCCCGGGCACGAGTCGTGCGCTTTCGGGCGGCAACTCGCGGACCGGAACGAAGGCCCAGGCCCCGAACGCACAACTCGCGGTCCGGAGTGCACAACTCGCGGTCCTCAGCGCACGACTCGCGGTCCGGAGCGCACGACTCGCGGCCCTGAGTGCACGACTCGCGGAGTGGGGAGCCGATTCCTACTGCGCGCTCTCCTGCTGCGCTGCCTGCACGTCCTCGGGCACGCGGAGCGGGCGCAGCCAGGTCCAGAGCACGAACAGGGCGGCGAACACGAGCATCGCGAGGCCGGCCCACAGGTTGATGTTGACGTTCGCGGCCTTGGCGATGTCCTCGTCGGTGGTGAACCCGATGCCCAGCACGGTGAGCACCGCTCCGTAGACGCCGATGAGCAGCGCGATGATCAGCCGGATGTCGAAGACGCCCGCGCGGCGCGAGCGCGACTCGTGTGCCATGGTCCGCTCCTCCTAGAAGATGAAGTTCAGCACGATGGTGATCACCAGGGCGATCCCGGCGAGCAGGCCCGGGTTGCGGTACCAGCCCGCGTCCTCACCCGTCGTCGAGTGCCGCAGGTTCTCCTTGGGGGTCAGCGAGTAGACCAGGCCGACGAGCTGCGGCTCGGGCTTGGGCTGCGTCGCGTAGGTCACCACGACGCTCACCACGATGTCGACCACGAAGGCCGCGCCGGCGCCCACGAACGAGGCGCCCTGGCCGGGCAGGTCCCACACCCCCGTCTCGGCGAGCAGGAACACCATCACCGCCGCCGCGGTGCCGCTGACCAGGCCCGTCCAGCCCGCGGTGGGCGTCATCCGCTTCCAGAACATACCGAGGATGAACGTGGCGAACAGCGGCGCGTTGAAGAACGAGAACAGCTGCTGCAGGTAGTCCATCAGGTTGCTGTAGGTGGACGCGATGAACGCGGTGCCGATCGCGAGCACGGTCGCCGCGGCGGTCACCACCCGGCCGGTACGCAGGTAGTAGTCGTCCGGCCGGTCCTTCCTGAGGTACGCCTGCCAGATGTCGTAGGTGAACACCGTGTTGAACGAGCTGAGGTTCGCCGCCATGCCGGCCATGAACGACGCGAGCAGACCGGCGATCGCGATGCCGAGCATGCCGTTGGGCAGCAGGTCGCGCATGAGCAGTAGGAGCGCGTCGTTGAACGTCGCCCCGCTCGGCGCGGCGTCGCCGTTGAGCAGCGCTTCCTTGTTCTCGCCCGCCAGCTCGGTGACGGTGACGCCTGCGATCATGCCCGGGATGATCACGATGAAGGGGATGAAGATCTTCGGGAACGCGCCGATGATCGGGGTGCGCCGCGCGGCCGACATGCTCTTCGACGCCATCGCGCGCTGGACCTCGACGAAGTTGGTCGTCCAGTAGCCGAAGGAGAGCACGAAGCCGAGGCCGAAGACGAGGCCCAGCACGGAGAGGAAGTTGCTGCCGAATCCGGTGAGCTGGTTGCCGGGCCACGAGTCGAGCTGCTCGGCACCCCCGGCGCCGCCGCTGATCTTGTCGACGAGGCCCTCCCAGCCGCCCACCTTGTAGAGGCCGACGATCGTGAGCGGCAGCAGCGCGGCCACGATCACGAAGAACTGGAGCACCTCGTTGTAGATCGCGGCCGAGAGCCCGCCGAGCGCCGTGTACGACAGCACGATCACGGCTGCGAGGATGATCGACACCCAGATGGGCCAGCCCAGGAGCAGGTTGACCACACTCGCGAGCAGGAACAGGTTCGCCCCCGCGATGAGGATCTGCGCGAGCGCGAAGCTGATGCCGTTGACGAGGTGCGCGGGCTTACCGAAGCGGCGCAGCATGAACTCGGGAACGCTGCGCACCTTGGAGCCGTAGTAGAACGGCATCATCACGATGCCGAGGAAGAGCATGGCGGGCACCGCGCCGATCCAGAAGTAGTGCGCGGTGGGCATGCCGTACTGGGCGCCGTTGGCCGACATGCCCATGACCTCGATGGCACCGAGGTTGGCCGCGATGAACGCGAGCCCGGTCACCCACGCCGGAAGCGATCTGCCGGACAGGAAGAAGTCGAGGCTCGTCGACACCTGCCTTCGCGACAGGTAGCCGATTCCGAGGACCAGCAGGAAGTAGAAGGCCAGTAGTACGTAGTCGATCGCGTTCGCATCGAGCCGCAGATCCGCCTGGGCAAGGACGGTCACCAGCCCACCTCCGGAATCAACACCAGTCAACAACACCCATCAGGGATCAACCTGCGGGCGCACATTACCGCACGATTTCGCGCGGGTGAATCCCACACGGCAAATCGGCATGGGTTGGTGACTGAATGACGCCGGTCGCGGCGGTCAGAACAGACGGAACTCGTCGGACTCGATGCCCCGCAGCGCGTCGTAGTCGAGCGTGATGCAGCGGATGCCGCGGTCCTCGGCGAGCGTGCGGGCCTGCGGCTTGATCTGCTGCGCGGCGAACACGCCCTGCACGGGAGCCAGCAGCGGGTCCCGGTTGAGCAGCTCGAGGTAGCGGGTCAGCTGCTCGACGCCGTCGATCTCGCCGCGCCGCTTGATCTCGACGGCCACCGCGGCGCCACCCTCGTCACGGGCGAGGATGTCGACCGGACCGATCGCGGTCGGGTACTCACGGCGCACGAGCGAGTAGCCCTCGCCCAGCGTCGTGATGTGCTCGGCGAGCAGCTCCTGCAGGTGCGCCTCGACGCCGTCCTTGACCAGGCCGGGCTCCGCGCCGAGGTCGTGCTCCACCTCGTCGATCACGTTCTCGATCGTGATCACGAGCTTTTCGCCCGCCTTGTTCTCCACGATCCAGAGGTTGCCGTCCTCGATCAGCCAGCACGGCGGGCTCATCCAGTTCAGCGGCTTGTAGGCGCGGTCGTCGGAGTGCACCGAGACGGACCCGTCGGACTTGACGAGCAGCAGCCGCGTGGCCATGGGCAGGTGGGCGGTGAGCCGGCCGGCGTAGTCGACCTGGCAGCGAGCGATTACCAAGCGCACAGGGGTGAGATTAAGGGACTTGGCAGACTGGGGTGGTGGACCCCATACAACGCGTGTCGAGCCGCGAGGTGTACCGCAACGACTGGATGACCGTCCGCGAGGACGCCATTCGCAGGCCCGACGGCTCCGACGGCGTCTACGGCGTCGTCGACAAACCGCACTACGCCCTGATCGTCCCGCTCGACGGTGACCGCCTGCACCTGGTGGAGCAGTTCCGCTACCCGCTGGGGATGCGGCGATGGGAGTTCCCGCAGGGAACGGCGCCGGGCCGGGCCGACACGGACCCGCTGGAGCTGGCCGCGCGCGAGCTGCGGGAGGAGACGGGGCTCGAGGCCGGGTCGATGGCCGAGCTGGGCGTGCTCGACGTCGCGGCGGGGATGTCGAGCCAGCGGGGCACCGCCTACCTCGCGACGGACCTGCGCGCGGGCCCGCACGAGCGTGAGCACGAGGAGCAGGACATGCGCACGGCGTCCTTCTCCCGCGTGGACTTCGAGAAGATGGTCGCCAACGGCGACATCACCGACGCCCAGTCCCTCGCCGCCTACGCACTCCTGCTCCTCCACGAGCGCCGCTAACCGACCGCAGAGCGCCGCCGGCCACCCGCAGTGAAGGCCACCTTCACTGCGTTGAACGCAGGCATGGTGGCCTTCACTGCGGTTCGGAGGTGGCCTTGGGGAGCGATCAGTCGGGCCAGGAGGGTTTGCGCTTCTCGAGGAAGGCGGCCATGCCTTCGCGGGCGCCCGGCAGCTGGGACGCGCTCGCCATGACCTCGATCGCGATGGCGTAGGCGTCCTCCTCGGGGCGGTCGAGCTGGGCGTAGAGCGTCTGCTTGCCCATCGCCTTCGCCGCCCTGCTCCCCCGCGTCGCACGCCCGAGCAGCTCCGCGACGGCGTCGTCCAGTTCGGCATCGGGCACCACGCGGTTGACCAGGCCCCAGTCCAGCGCGGTCGCCGCGTCCACCACGTCGCCCGTGAGCGCCATTTCCATCAGCCGTTTGCGGCCCACCGAGCGCGCGACCGGCACCGCGGGGGTGTGGCAGAACCAGCCACCCTTGCCGCCCGGCAGCGCGAAGCCCGCCGACTCGGCCGCCACCGCGAGGTCGCACGAAGCCACGAGCTGGCAACCCGCCGCCGTGGCAAGGCCGTGCACGCGTGCGATCACCACCTGGGGCACCGCGTGCATGGTCCGCATCAGGTCCGTGCACACGCGCAGCAGCTCGCGCACGCCCATGAGGTCCCGCGCGGCCACGTCACCGAAGTCGTGGCCCGCGGAGAACACGGGCCCGGCACCGGCGAGCACGATGCCGGTCGCGTCGGACGCACCCGCCTCCTCGAACGCCGCCAGCAGCTCTCTGAGGTGATCCTCGGACAGGGAGTTGCGCCGGGACGCACGGTTCATCGTGATGGTGACCGTGTCGCCCTCTCGCTTGACCAGGAGATGCTCGTACTCGCCCATCCCCTGACCGTAACTCTGTTGGACCCCGTTCGTCAGGTCTCGTCGAGTACCGAGCGCAGGAAGCTCTTTGTGCGTTCGTGTTCGGGTTCGTTGAAGAGCTGTTCGGGCGAGGCGTCCTCGATGATCCTGCCCTCGTTGAACATCAGCACCCGGTGCGAGACGTCGCGCGCGAACTTCATCGCGTGGGTCACGAGCAGCATCGTCACGTCGGTGGTCTTCGCGATGTCCCGCAGGACGTCGAGCACCTCGGCCGCGATCTCCGGGTCGAGCGCCGAGGTGACCTCGTCCAGCAGCAGCACGTCCGGGTCGACGGCCAGCGCCCTCGCGATCGCCACGCGCTGCTGCTGCCCGCCGGAGAGCTGCGAGGGGTGCGCGTCGAGCTTGTCGCCGAGGCCCACCATCTCGAGCAGTTCCCTGCCCCTGGCCTCGGCCTCGTCCTTCGGCTTGCCGAGCACGTGGATCGGCGCCTCGGTGACGTTGCGCAGCACCTTCATGTTGGGGAACAGGTTGAAGTGCTGGAACACCATCGTGATCCGGCTGCGCACCTTGCGGATGTGCGCGTCGCTCGCCGGGACGAGCGCCTCGCCGCGCTTCTCGTGGTACAGGTAGTCGCCGTCGACGCCGATCGTGCCGCGGTCGGGCCGGGTCAGCGTCATCAGCATCCGCAGGATCGTGGTCTTGCCCGAGCCACTCGGCCCGATGAGCGTCACGCGCTCGCCCGCGCCGACCGAGAAGGACAGGTCGTCGAGCACCACGTTCTTGCCGAAGCTCTTGTGCACCCCGTCGAAGGTGATGAACTCACCGTTGGTGGTGGTCAAGGTCGTTCCTCTCTAGCAGTCTCAGACGCGGACCTGGCCGTAGCGGCGCTCGACGATGCGAGCGACCCAGGCCATCAGCAGCGCGACGACGAGGTACACCAGCCCGGCGGCGGCGATCGGCTCGGAGTAGCGGAACGTCTCGGAGCCGATGGCGATCGCACCGCCGAGCATCTCCACCACCGTGATCGCCAGCAGCTGCGGGGTGTCCTTGAACATCGCGATGACGTAGTTGCCGAGCGCGGGCACGACGCGCGGGATCGCCTGCGGCAGGATCACGTTCGTCCACGTGCGCCGCGTCGACAGGTTGAGCGCGGTCGCCGCCTCCCACTGTCCCGGTGGGACACCGTCGATGCCGGACCGGTACACCTCCGAGGTGTAGGTGGCGTAGTGCAGGCCGAGCGCGAACGCACCGGTCGCCAGCGGCGAGGCGCTGATCCCGATCAGCGGCAGCACGTAGAAGAAGAAAAAGAGCTGCACCAGCAACGGGGTCGAGCGGATGAACTCCACCAGGAACCCCACCGGCATGCTGACCCAGCGGTTGCCGCTTCGCCGCAGGAAGGCGAACACGAGCCCCAGGATCAGCGCGATCACGTAGCCGATACCGGTGGCCGCGAGCGCGACGAGCAGCCCGTCGAGCATCGTGGGCATCGCGTCCCACACGCCGCTCCACTCGAAGTTCACGCCGCGACCTCCTTACGCCCGAAGAATCCCGACGGGACGGTGCGCCCGAGCGCGCGGGCCGCCATCCGTTCCAGCAGCTTCATGATCGCGGTGAAGAACAGCGCGATGACGCCGTAGCCGACGAGCAGACCGAAGAACACGAGCGCGGTCTCTCCCGTCGACGCGCGGATGAGCTGTGCCGAGAAGGTCAGGTCCGAGATGTAGACCAGCGACACGAGCGAGGTCGCCTTGAGCAGCTCGATCAGGTTGTTGGTGAACGGCGGGATCATCGCGACCACCGCCTGCGGCAGGATCACCTTGCGCAACCGCTGCAACGGCGTGAAGTTCAGCGCGATCGCCGCCTCGATCTGCCCCGGCGGCACGGCCTTCACCGCGCCACGCACGACCTCCGCCGCGTAGGCGCCGATGTTCAGCGCGAGCGCGAGGATGCCGGCGAACAGCGGGTTCAGCTGGTAGCCGAAGGTCGGGACGATGAAGATCAGCGCGAACAGCAGCACCAGCGAGGGGAAACCGCGGAAGACCTCCGTGTAGACCATCGCGATCCCGCGGACCCACTTGCGCTCGCTCGACCGCGCGAGTCCCGCGATGAACGCGAAGACCAGCCCGAGCAGAGCACCGAAGACGGTGAGCAGGAGGGTGTTGCCCAGTCCCTCCCAGACATAGGACATCAAGCCAGAAGACATCGACCGCTCCCCCTCAGCCCGCCGTACCCGTGCACAGCTGCTGTGCCGTGAGGCCGGTCATCTCGTCCTGGGAGAACCCGAACGGACGGACGGCCCTCAGCACCTCGCCGCTGTCCTGCATGGCGGCCAGCTCGCGGTTGAACTCGCGGACGATGGCGGTCTCGCCCTTGCGGAACCCGAAACCGCCAGCGCCGAACTGCTTCTCACCCTTGACCACCGGGATGAACGTCTCGCCGATCTCCAACCCGGAACCGGGCCGCTCGCCGAGCGCGGACACCAGCGAGAGCCGGGTCAGCATGAGGCAGTCGGCGCGGCCCGCGCGCACGCCGTCGATGCCGGAGGACTGGTCGGGGAAGACGATGATCCGCCCGTTGGGCACGCCCACCTCGGCGGCGTAGCCCTGCTCCACCGAACCGGTCAGCACCCCGATCCGCGCCCGCTTCTCGACGATGCTGTCCAAATCGGACAGATCGAGCGGGTTTCCCTGCCGCAGCAGCAAGGCCGCGGGGGCGTTGTAGTCGGGGTTGGTGAACTCGATCTCGGCGCAGCGTTCTGGCGTGATGTACATCCCGGCGGCGATCACGTCGAACAGGCCCGCTTTGAGCCCGGGGATGAGAGAGCTGAAGTCGGCGAGCTTCGGCTCGAACGAATCGATGCCGAGCCTGCGGAAAACGGCCTTGCCGATCTCCGGGGCCTCTCCGGTGAGATTGCCCTCGGCGTCGATGAAGCCGAATGGGCGCTCGTTGGCGAAGCCCATGCGCACCGTGCCCGAGTCGCGTAGCCGGTCGAGCAGGTTGCCGCCTTCACCTCCCGCCGCGACACTGATCGACGTGCATCCGCTGGCCAGCGCACCGCCGCCCACAGCGAGACCAAGGCTCACCCCGGTGGCACCACGCAGAAAACCGCGCCTGCTCAGGCTGGAGTTGTTCACGTACTCGTAGCTCCTGTCAGCCGACACCCGCGTCCGCGGCGAAGGCGTCAGCGCGGACTCGATTGGACTCACCCTAGGCAATTCACCTGTTCGGGCGCAATCGGAACAGAAAATTTCCGTCGGCGGCAACACCTTCGGCTACCCCGCCGGCCACGACGACGTGCGGATTCAACACCGGCGACATGCACGTTAAATCGGCGAGTCGCGGTGTCGATCACGGACGGCGGTTCAGACCGCCCTGTCGATCACGGCATGCAGGAACGAGCGGGTGCGCTCGTGCGCGGGCTGCGTGAAGAGCTGGTCCGGCGGCGCGTCCTCGATCACCTGGCCCTGGTCGAACATCATCACGCGATCCGACACGTCCCGCGCGAACTGCATCTCGTGCGTCACGCACAGGAACGTGATGTCCGTGGTGCGGGCGATCTCCTTGAGCACGCTCAGCACTCCGGCCACCAGCTCGGGGTCCAGCGCCGACGTGACCTCGTCGAGCAGCAGCACCTGAGGCCGCATCGCGAGCGCCCTCGCGATCGCCACGCGCTGCTGCTGCCCGCCCGACAGCTGCGTGGGGTGCGCGTCGACCTTGTCGGAAAGCCCGACCATGTCGAGTAGTTCCCGTGCCCGCTGCTCGGCCTCCGCTTTGGACAACCCGAGCGCGCGAACGGGTGCCTCGGTGACGTTCTGCAGCACCCTCATGTTCGGGAACAGGTTGAACTGCTGGAACACCATGCCGATCCGTTTGCGCTGCGTGCGCAGATGCCGCTCGTCGGCGGGCACGAGGCTGCCGCCGCGCTCCATGTGGCTGAGGTACTCGCCGCCGACCTGGATCGTGCCGCCGTCGACCAGCTCCAGCGTCATCAGCAGGCGCAGAATCGTGGTCTTGCCCGAACCGCTCGGGCCGATCAGGGTCACGAACTCGCCCGGCTTGACGGAGAAGTCGAGCTCGCGGAGCACCACGTGGTCGCCGAACTTCTTGACCACCCGGTCGAATTGAATCATCACGTCCGACGAGGGACTGCTATACGGTTCCGACACGGCGCTCCAACTTTCTGACGAGGATCGAGGCCGGGTAGCTCACCAGTAGGAAGAACACGCCGGCCAGCGTGTACGGCTCAATGACCCGGAAGGTCTCCGCACCGGCTTCCTTGGCGCTGTTCAGCACGTCCACGACGCCGATGGCGAGCAGCAGCGGTGTCTCCTTGAACATCGAGATCGTGTAGTTGCCGAGCGCGGGCAGCACGCGGGGAACCGCCTGCGGCAGGATGATGCCCGTCCACACGCGACTACGGGGGATGCTCAGCGCCCTCGCCGCTTCCCACTGTCCTTTCGGGATCGCCTCGATGCCGGCCCGGTACACCTCGGAGGTGTAGGTGGCGTAGTGGACCCCGAGCATGATCACACCGGTGAGGAACGGCGACAGCTTCACCCCGATCGCGGGCTGCAGCAGGTAGTAGAACGCGAACACCTGGATCAACAGCGGGGTGCTGCGGATGAACTCCACGAACAGGTAGACGAACTGGCTGAGCACCGGCACGCCCACCCTGCGGATCATGGCGAACACGAGCCCGAGCAGGTAGGCGAACAGCGCGCCGAGCACGGTCAGCTCGATGGTGACGAGCATGCCCTCCGCGAGCAGCGGCAGCGAGTCGATCGCGTACTCCCAGTCCCAATCCATCACACACCTCCCGCCGTGGCCGAGGAGAAGACCTTCCTGCGCGGTGGCGGTTTGCGACCGAGCCTGCGGGCGCCTGCCCGCTCCAGAGCCCGCATCACGATCGTGATGGCGATGGCGAGCAACAGGTAGATGATCAGCTCGACGGCGTAGATGACCGTCAGGTCACCCATCGGCAGCGCGGGCCGCAGCTCCTCGCCCTTCTGCGTGATCTCCTGCGCGGAGATGAAGTACAGCAGCGCGGTGCTCTTCAGCAGCTGGATGAACAGGTTGTTGAACGGCGGCAGCATCTCCACGACGGCCTGCGGCAGGATCACCCTTCTCATCCGGTCCACGGGCCCGAGGTTGAGCGCGACCGCACCCTCGTGCTGCGCCTTGGGCACCGACTGCACGGCACCGCGCACGATCTCGGCGCCGTAGGCCCCGTGGTTGAGGCCGAGCACGAGAACTCCCGCGAACAGCGGGACGATCTGCAGCCCGACGAGCGCGGGCAGGACGAAGTAGAGCCAGAACAGCTGCACCATCTCGGACGTGCCACGGAAGCCCTCGACGTAGACCCGGCTGAAGAACCGGACAGTGCGCGACTTCGACAGCAGCGCCAGCCCCGCGATGAGCGCGAGCACGATCGTCAGCGCGATCCCGCCGAGCGTCGCCTGTATGGTGACCGGAACTCCCTCGAGGAGCGTGGAGATGATCCGGCCGAGGTTGTCGGACACGGCGCCTCCCGATTACGCGCCGCAGAGACTTTCGGTGGTGACGTCGGGCTTGGGCAGGTTCACCTCACTGAAGCCGAACGGCTCCACGATGCGGACCCACTCGCCACTGTCGTGCAGCTTCTTGAGCTGCTCGTTGAACGCGTCGCGCAGGGACGTGTCGTCCTGCCGGAAGACGAAGCCACCCGCGGAGATCACCGGCTTGCCGTCCTCCTCGGGCTGGAAGCTCTCGGTGACCTCGACGGGTGCGTCGGGGTTCTGCTTGACCAGCCACTTCAGCGAGATGTCGGTCAGCGCGGCGCAGTACACGCGGTCGTCGATCACGGACCGGAGCATGCTGTCCTGCGTGTCCAGGGTCGTGATGTTGTCCTCGGGCACGCCCGCCGCCGTCGCGTAGCCCTTCTCCACCGCGCCGGAGAGCACCGCGACCTTCACGTTCTTCTGTGCGATGTCCTCGAAAGTGTTGACCTGCTGGGGATTTCCCCTCGGGACGAGCAGTGCGGCGAGCGCGGTGTAGTCCGGTGTGGAGAAACTCGCCGCGTTGCACCGCTCCGGGGTGATGAACATGCCCGCCGACACGACGTCGTACTGCCGGGCGTTCAGCGCCGGGATCAGCTGGTCGAAGGTGACGACGCTGTTCTGCACGTTGCGGATGCCCATCGCGTTGAAGACTGCCCTGGCCACCTCCGGCGCCTCGCCGGTGACCTTGCCCGAGGCGTCGGCGAAGCCGTACGGCTGCTCGTTGGCGATGCCGATGCGGATCATGCCGGAATCGCGCGCGCTCTGGAGCGTGTCGCCGTCGCCGGTGCCCGCGCAGGCGGACAACAAGGTCGGCCCCCCGATCGCCACCGCTCCCATGACCGCCGAACGCCTGAAGAACTCTCTGCGGGTCCACTCGCTGTGCGCCATGACGGCACCTCATTTCGATTGACCTCGTCGTCAATCCCCATGCGAAGCCCGGTACGTGCTCGCGCACAGGGGCGTAATCACCGAAAGTAGGTGTGCCGCCCGGTCGGGTCAAAGGATCGCAAAACTCTGACCACAGGCTGTTACCATAACGAGATCATGAGATCCGGTACCTGACCGGATCGGGGGAGTCAGTCTTCGGGCAAACCCCGAGCGTGCCTGATCACGGCCACGATCTCGGCCATGATCTCCGTCAGCGAGTAGTCCTTGGGCGTGAACACGCGGGCGATGCCACGTTCCCGCAGCACGGCGGCGTCGTCGGCCGGGATGATGCCGCCGACGATCACCGGCACGTCGCCGGCTCCCGCGGCCCGCAGCCCGTCGACGACCTCCGGCACGACCTCAAGGTGCGAGCCCGACAGCACCGACAGCCCGACGACGTGGACGCCCTCCTGCACCGCCGCGGCCACGATCTGTTCCGGCGTGAGCCGGATTCCCTGGTAGATGACCTCGAACCCGGTGTCGCGGGCGCGCACGGCCACCTGCTCCGCGCCGTTGGAGTGCCCGTCGAGTCCCGGCTTGCCGACGAGGATGCGCAGCCGCTCGCCCAGTTCGTCGCTCGTCGCGCGCACCCGTGCCGCCACGCGGGCGATCTCCTCGGCACCCTCGCCGGGCGAGGACGCCGCCGACACCCCGGTGGGCGCCCGGTACTCGCCGAAGACCTCACGCAGCGCGCCCGCCCACTCACCGGTCGTCACGCCGGCCCGCGCGCAGGCGAGGGACGCCTCGAACAGGTTCGTGGTGGTGGCGGCCTGCGTCTGCAACGTCTCCAGCGCGGCCCGCACAGCCTCGTCGTCGCGGCTCTCCCGCCACCGTTCGAGCGCGGCGATGGCCTGCTTCTCGGCCACCGGGTCGGCCGTCTCGATCGCCTTGGCACCCTCGGCCTGCAACGGGCTCGGCTCGGTGGTCTCGAACCGGTTGACGCCGACGAGCACGCGCTCACCCGACTCGACCTTGCGCCGGTACTCCACGAGCGACGACACGAGCTGCGACTTGAGGTATCCGCTCTCGACGGCCGCCACCGCGCCGCCCATGTCCTGCACCCGCGCGATCTCCTCGCGCGCACCGGTGACGATGTCCTCCACTTTGGACTCGATGACGTGCGAGCCGTCGAAGATGTCCTCGTACTCCAGCAGGTCGGTCTCGAACGCGAGCACCTGCTGCATGCGCAGCGCCCACTGCTGGTCCCACGGCCTCGGCAGGCCGAGCGCCTCGTTCCACGCGGGCAGCTGGATGGCCCGTGCCCGCGCGCCACGCGAGAGCGACACCGCGAGCATCTCCAGCACGATGCGCTGAACGTTGTTCTCCGGCTGGGCCTCGGTGAGCCCGAGGGAGTTCACCTGCACGCCGTAGCGCAGGCGCCTCGCCTTCGCGTCGGTGACGCCGTAGCGCTCGCGGGTCAGCTCGTCCCACAGCGCCGCGAACGCGCGCATCTTGCACAGCTCCTCGACGAACCGCACCCCCGCGTTGACGAAGAACGAGATGCGGCCGACGACCCTCGCCATGTCCTCCTGACCGACCTGACCCGAGTCGCGCACGGCGTCGAGCACGGCGATCGCGGTGCTGAGCGCGTAGGCCACCTCCTGCGTCGGCGTCGCGCCCGCCTCCTGCAGGTGGTAGCTGCAGATGTTGATCGGGTTCCACTTCGGGACGTTGTTCACCGTCCACGCGATCACGTCGGTGGTCAGCCGCAGGCTCGGCCCCGGCGGGAAGATGTAGGTGCCGCGGGAGAGGTACTCCTTGATCACGTCGTTCTGGGTCGTGCCCGTGAGCTTCCCCAGCACCTCAGCCGGGTCGCGGCCCTCGGCCTCGGCCTGCTCCTGCGCCACGGTGACGTACAGCGCGAGCAGCCACATCGCCGGCGCGTTGATGGTCATCGACGTGTTGGCCTCGGCGAGCGGGATGCCGTCGAAGAGCCTGCGCATGTCGCCGATGTGGGCCACGGGCACGCCGACCTTGCCGACCTCGCCCCTGGAGAGCTTGTGGTCGGGGTCGTAGCCGGTCTGCGTCGGCAGGTCGAAGGCCACCGAGAGGCCGGTCTGCCCCTTGGCGAGGTTGCGCCGGTACAGCTCATTGGAGGCCGCGGCCGAGGAGTGCCCCGCGTAGGTCCGCATCACCCACGGCCGGTCACGCTCACGGTCGGTCGGGTACGGCACGCCGATGCACCTCCTCGGGACAGCTGATGGTTCAGCGTACTTGGGGTAACCAGGCCCGCGACGTGTAACGCACCACGTCACGGGGGGTTACCTTGCGCCGGACGCCAGGTCCGAAAACCGCGAGCCCGCGTCCGGCAACGGCCGATATCGTGGGTAGACGTGACGTGGAGTTCGTACGGCAGCTATCTGGTCTTCGTGATCCTCGTGGTGCTGGCGCCAGGGCCGGACACGGTCGTGACGCTCAAGAACTCGTTCGCGGGCGGGTTCCGGGGCGGGCTGCTGGCGGCGTCCGGCATCGCCGTCGGCAACCTGCTGCAGGGCACGGCCGTGGCGTTCGGGCTCGGGGCCGTGATCGTGCGGTCGCAGCCGGTGTTCCACACGGTGCGCTGGCTCGGGGTCGCCTACCTCTGCTACCTCGGCTTCCAGGCGTTCCGTGCCGCGTGGCGCGGCGACTACGGCTCACTGGACGAGCTGGGGGCGCGCTCAAGCGGGTTCCGCCGCTTCCGCGAGGGCTTCCTGTCGAACGTCACCAACCCCAAGGTGCTCGCGCTGTACCTGTCGGTGCTGCCGCAGTTCCTCGACCCCGTGCGCAGCACCCCGTTCGACGCGCTGCTGCTCGCCTACACCGTCGCCGTGCTCGGCGCGCTGTGGCTGGTGCTCCTGCTGCTGTTCGTCAACAGGGTCCGGGGCTGGCTGGCGCGAAGGAAGGTGCGCAGGACGCTCGACGCGGTCACCGGCACCACGCTGTTCGGCTTCGGCGCCGCGCTGGCCGCCGAGGGCTAGCTCGCCCTGAGCCGCCACCTGCAGTGAAGGCCACCATCACTGCGTTGAACGCAGTGATGGTGGCCTTCACTGCGGTCGGGCTTTAGCTAGGCCCGTTCCGGTTCGGTGGCGACGCGCTCGATGCGCGCGCCCAGCCGGTTCAGGTTCTCCACGAAGTGCGGGTAGCCGCGGTCGATGTGAAAGACGTCCCAGACCTCGGTGACGCCGTCCGCGCACAGGCCGGCGAGCACGAGCCCGGCCCCCGCCCTGATGTCGGAGGCCCAGACCGGGGCGCTGGAGAGCTTGTCGACGCCCCTGACCACCGCGTGGTGGCCGTCGGTGCGCGCGTCCGCGCCCAGCCGCACCATCTCCTCGATGAACCGGAACCGCGCCTCGTACACGTTCTCCGTGATCATCGACGTGCCGTCGGACACCGACGACAACGCCACCGCGAACGGCTGGAGGTCCGTCGCGAAGCCCGGGTACGGCAGGGTCACGAAGTCCACCGAGCGCGGCCGCTCGGGCTGCACGATGCGGAAGCCCTTGCCGTCGAACGTCGTGACGTCGGCACCGGCGAGCCGCAGCTTCTCCAGCACGAGTTCCAGGTGGTGCGGGTTCACGCCGGTCACCGTCAGGTCACCGCGAGTCATCGCGGCGGCGAAGGCCCACGTGGCGCCGACGATGCGGTCACCGATGACGCGGTGTTCGGTGGGGTGCAGCGACTCGACGCCCTCGACGGTCAGCGTGGACGTGCCCGCGCCCTGGATCTTGGCGCCCATCTCGGTGAGCATCGTGCAGATGTCGACGATCTCCGGCTCGCGCGCGGCGTTGTCGATCACCGTGGTGCCCTCGGCGAGCACGGCGGCCATGAGGATGTTCTCGGTGGCGCCGACGCTCGGGAAGTCGAGCCAGATCTGGGCGCCGTGCAGGCCGTCGGCCTCCGCGACCACGCAACCGTGCTCGATGGTGCTGGTGGCGCCGAGCTTGCGCAGGCCGTTCTGGTGCATGTCCAGCGGCCGCGAACCGATCGCGTCACCGCCTGGGAGCGCGACGACGGCCTTCTTCAGCCTGCCGACCAGAGGGCCGAGCACGCACACCGACGCGCGCAGCTTGCCCATCGCGGGCGAGTCCGCGCGGTGCGACAGCTCGGACGGCGTCGTGATGTGCGCGGTGTCGCCGTCGAGCCTGACCTCGCAGCCGACGCTGCGCAGCACGTCGGCCATCAGCGGGACGTCCAGGATCTGCGGGCAGTTGGTAATGGTTGTCGTGCCCTCGGCGAGCAGTGCAGCCGCCATCAGCTTGAGCACGCTGTTCTTCGCGCCGACAACCTCGACCTCACCGACCAACCGCGCGCCGCCATGCACGTCGAAGTGCTCGCTCATGGACGCCAATAATGCCCGCCGGGTCCGGCGGACTCGCGCAGGGGCACGCCAACCGTTGAGCGCCATCACAATTCCGGCCCGCGCTGAAACGTCTCGGCAGGCAGCGGCGATGAGTCCCATCCCGGGCAAGGGAAATCCGGCCTAGACTCCGGGCATGCCCGTTCGGATCAATCGCGTGTACACCAAGGTCGGCGACACCGGAACGACCGCGCTCGGTGACGGCTCCCGAGTGCCCAAAACGGACCCACGGCTCGGCGCCTACGCCGACGTGGACGAGACGAACTCGGTGGTCGGCGTCGCGATCGCCCTGGGTGGTCTCACCGACGAGGTGGCGGACGTGCTGCGCGCCGTGCAGAACGACCTGTTCGACGTCGGAGCGGACCTGTGCGCGCCGATCGTGCCGGACCCGGAGTTCCCGCCCCTGCGCATCACGGAGACGTACGTGGAGCGCCTGGAGGGCTGGTGTGACGAATTCAACGAGCGGCTGGGAAAGCTGACGTCGTTCATCCTGCCCGGCGGCACGGCGGGAGCCGCGCTGCTGCACCAGGCGCGCACGGTCGCGCGCCGTGCGGAACGCTCCGGCTGGGCGCTGGTGGAGGCCGACGCGGAGCGGACCAACCCGCTCGCGGTGAAGTACCTCAACCGCCTCTCGGACCTGCTGTTCATCCTGGCCCGCCTGGCAAACCCGGACGGCGACGTCCTCTGGAAGCCCGGCGGCGACCGAGCCTGAGCCAACATCCCCCAAGGCCACCTTTGGTGCGTTGAGCGCAACAAAGGTGGCCTTGGGGACCGCCTTTGGTGCATGGCCAAGTCACGCGAGCGTGTCGAGAACGGCGCGGAGCGCCTTGACGAGGCCCGGCAGATGCTCTCTTGTGGTAGCGAAGGTTCCAGAGTCGGCGCGTCCCGCCGCGGTGTCCCTGAGCAACGGGTGGAGTGACCTTCTGGACACGAGATCGACGGGGCGGCCGAAGAGGGCGGACAAGTCGTCGTTCAGGTCTTCTTCGATCTCCCAGCCGAGCCGAGCTCCAGGCCGCAACTCATTCTCGCGCAGCCGGCGCGCATCCACCCGTGGCACAGCCATCGGCGCAGCTCCTTGTCGATCGCTACGCCGCGTTCGAGCCCTGGCCGATCAGCTACGGGGGATCCGGCGGCCGGGAGGGGCCGATTCGAGCCAGGAGAGGAAGCCCGTCAGCGCGCCGGGGCCCATCGCGATCTCGATGGCCTCCTGGCGGCCGGGCTCGCAGCGCAGCACGGTCGAGCCCGCCGGGACGGCGTAGGACTCGGTGCCGATGGGCTCGCGCCGGTCGGCGATCTCGAGGTCGTCCCGGCGGAAGACGCGGTCAGGGGCGATGCGCAGGCTCCACACGCGGTACCAGACGAACTCCTCGCCCTGGTAGCGGCCGATGCCGAGGTGCCAGCCCGAGCGGTCCCGGTCCGGTTGCCAGCGCAGCGCCACGCTCACGCCGCCGTGCCGGCGCATGCGCACCCAGCGCCACGCGTAGATCACGGCGACCACAAGCAGCACGAGCAGGAGGGCGAGGACCACAAGGGCGATGTCCATGGCCGGCTCCCGCTCGTCGTCGCCGCTAGGCCGACTGGCCTGCCGCCCGGAGCCTCGCGGCCGCTCTCGCCCTCTCGGCCTCGTCCTCGGCGCCGAGCGCCTGCTTGGCCGCCTCGATGTCGATCTCCTCGCCGAGCTCGGCCGACTCCGCGAGCACGCTCACGGAGTCGTGCGTGATCGACAGGAAGCCGCCGTGCACCGCGGCCGTGATCGTGTCACCGTCGGTGGTCGTCACCTTCACGATGCCGCCCTCGACCAGCTGGCCGAGCACCGGCTCGTGGCCGGGCATGACACCGATCTCACCCTCGGTCGTCTGCGCGACGACGAACGAGGCGGTACCGGACCACAGACGACGCTCGACGGCCACCAGCTCGACGGACATCTCAGCCACGTAGGTCTCCTTCGAATCGCGCGTCCCACCAGTGTAATAGGCGCGCCGTCAGTCAAGGGTGTGAGTAAGCGAACGACGGGGCCACATCCACAATGGACCGGCCCCGTCGCTCACCAGGAGTCACTTACCGGTGATTTCCTTGTACTTCTTCTCGAGGTCGTCGAGCCCACCGATACCCAGGAACGCCTGCTCCGGGTAGTGGTCGAACTCACCCTTCGCGATCTTGTCGAACGCCTCGACGGTCTCGGCCACCGGCACGGTCGAACCGGGCTGACCGGTGAACACCTCGGCGACCAGCATGTTCTGCGAGAGGAAGCGCTCGATGCGGCGAGCCCGCTGCACCGTCAGCTTGTCCTCTTCCGACAGCTCGTCCATACCGAGGATCGCGATGATGTCCTGCAGCTCCTTGTACTTCTGCAGGATCCGGATGACCTCGGAGGCCACGCGGTAGTGCTCGTCGCCGACGATCGCCGGGTCGAGGATCGTCGAGCTCGAGGCCAGCGGGTCCACCGCGGGGAAGATGCCCTTCTGGAACACCGACCGCGAGAGCTCGGTGGTGGCGTCGAGGTGCGCGAACGTGGTCGCGGGGGCCGGGTCGGTGTAGTCGTCCGCCGGCACGTAGATCGCCTGCATCGAGGTGATCGAACGGCCCTTGGTCGAGGTGATCCGCTCCTGCAGCACGCCCATCTCGTCGGCCAGCGTCGGCTGGTAACCCACGGCCGACGGCATGCGGCCCAGCAGGGTCGACACCTCGGAACCAGCCTGGGTGAACCGGAAGATGTTGTCGATGAACAGCAGCACGTCCTGGTTCTGCACATCGCGGAAGTACTCCGCCATGGTCAGCGCGGACAGGGCGACGCGCATACGGGTGCCCGGCGGCTCGTCCATCTGGCCGAAGACGAGGGCGGTGTTGTTGATGACGCCGTCCTCGGACATCTCCAGGAACAGGTCGGTGCCCTCACGGGTGCGCTCGCCGACACCGGCGAACACCGACGTACCACCGAAGTTCTGGGCGACGCGGGTGATCATCTCCTTGATGAGCACCGTCTTGCCCACACCGGCACCACCGAACAGACCGATCTTGCCACCCTGCACGTACGGGGTGAGCAGGTCGATCACCTTCAGGCCGGTCTCCAGGACCTGCGTGCGGCCTTCCAGCTGGTCGAACGCGGGCGGGTTGCGGTGGATGCTCCACCGCTCGAGGTCCGCGCCGTGGCCCGGCTTGTCGAGGCAGTCGCCGAGTGCGTTGTAGACGTGGCCCTTGACCTCGTCGCCGACCGGGACGGAGATCGCGGAACCGGTGTCGGTGACCTCCGCGCCACGGACGAGACCGTCCTGCGGCTGCAGCGAGATCGTGCGCACCAGGTTGTCACCGAGGTGCTGCGCGACCTCGAGGGTCACGGTCTTCTGCAGCTCGGCGAACGAGATGTCCACCTTCAGCGCGTTGTTCAGCTCCGGGATGTGGCCGCGCGGGAACTCCACGTCGACGACCGGCCCGGTCACGGAGACGATGCGCCCCTTGATGGCAGCTTCAGTGCTAGTCATAGCTCAGTCATCACTTCCTACAGCGGCGAGCGCATCAGCTCCACCGACGATTTCGCTGATCTCCTGGGTGATCTGGGCCTGGCGGGCCTGGTTCGCCAGCCGGGTGTAGGTCTCCACGAGTTCGCTGGCGTTGTCCGACGCCGACTTCATGGCGTTGCGCTGCGCCGCGAGCTCGGAGGCCGCCGACTCCAGCAACGCCGCGAAGATCCGCGTGTTGATGTACTTCGGCAGGAGCGCGCCGAGCAGCGTCTCGGCGCTGGGCTCGAAGTCGTACGCCGGGAGGATGCCCTCGGCGGGCTGCTCCTCGGTGTACTCGACCTCCAGCGGCGCCATGCGCTTGGCGACCGGCGTCTGGGTGAGCATCGAGCGGAACTCGGTGTAGACGATGTGCAGTTCGTCGACCCCGAGCACGCCGTCGGCGCCCGGCGAGGCGCCCTCGTCGTCCGCGCCCGCGAGGAACGCCTGGACCAGTGCCTCGCCGACCTCGGCGGCGTTCTCGTACCTCGGCTGCTGGGAGAACCCGGTCCAGCTGCCCGCGATCTCGCGGCCGCGGAACCGGTAGTAGTTCACGCCCTTGCCGCCGATCACGTACAGCTGCGGGTCCTTGCCCTGCTCACGCAGGAGCGACAGCAGCTCCTCGGTGGCCCGCAGCGCGTTGGCGTTGTAGCCGCCGCACAGCCCCTTGTCACTCGTGACGACGAGCACCGCGACCCTGCCGGGGTTGGGACGCTCGACGAGCAGCGGGTGGTCGAGGTTGGCCGCCGCGCCCGCGAGCGCCGAGAGCACGTTGGTGATCTCACCGGCGTACGGCCGGGACGCCTCGACGCGCGCCTGCGCCTTGCTGATGCGCGAGGTGGCGATGAGCTCCATCGCCTTGGTGATCTTGCCGATCGACTTGGTCGCCCGGATCTTCGACCGGAGCTCACGAAGCTGTGCCATGGCCTCCGCCCGTTACTTCTTCGGCGCCGGACGGTGGACCTTGACCGACTCCTGGCCGACCTTCTCGGCGTCCATCGCGTCGGCCTCCGCCTCGACGAGGGTGCGACCCTCCGAGGTGGTGAAGCCCTTCTTGAACTCGGCCACCGCGTTCACGACGCGCTCGGCCAGCTCGTCCGACCACTTACCCTTGTCGCGGATCTCGGCGAGGATGTCGTCGTGCTTGTGCCGCAGGTTCTCCAGCAGCTCGCTGTTGAACCGGGCGGTGTCCTCGATCGGCACCTCGTCGAAGTGGCCGTTCGTGCCGAGGAACACGGTGATGACCTGCTGCTCGACCGGCACCGGCGAGTACTGCGGCTGCTTGAGCAGCTCGTACAGCCGGGCACCGCGGTCCAGCTGCGCCCGCGACGCGGCGTCCAGGTCGGAGGCGAAGGCGGCGAACGCCTTGAGCTCCTCGTACTGGGACAGGTCGATACGCAGCGAGCCGGAGACCGTCTTCATGGCCTTGATCTGCGCGTCACCACCGACTCGGGAGACCGAGGTGGTGACGTCGACCGCGGGGCGCTGACCCGAGTTGAACAGGTCCGACTGGAAGAAGCACTGGCCGTCGGTGATCGAGATGACGTTGGTGGGGATGTAGGCCGAGATGTCGTTGGCCTTGGTCTCGATCACGGGAAGACCGGTGAGCGAGCCCGCACCCAGCTCGTCGGACAGCTTCGCGCAGCGCTCCAGCAGGCGGGAGTGCAAGTAGAAGACGTCGCCGGGGAACGCCTCGCGGCCCGGCGGGCGGCGCAGCAGCAGCGAGATCGCCCGGTAGGCCTCGGCCTGCTTGCTGAGGTCGTCGAAGACGATGAGGACGTGCTTGCCCTGGTACATCCAGTGCTGGCCGAGGGCGGAGCCGGAGTACGGGGCCAGCCACTTGAAGCCCGCGGGGTCGGAGGCCGGGGCGGCGACGATCGTCGTGTACTCGAGCGCGCCTGCGTCCTCGAGGGACTTGCGCACCGCGGCGATCGTGGAGCCCTTCTGGCCGATCGCGACGTAGATGCAGCGGACCTGCTTGCTCGGGTCGCCGCTCTCCCAGTTGGACTTCTGGTTGATGATCGTGTCGACGCAGACCGCGGTCTTGCCGGTCTTGCGGTCGCCGATGATCAGCTGGCGCTGGCCGCGGCCGATCGGGGTCATCGCGTCGATCGCGGTGATACCGGTCTGCATCGGCTCGGACACCGGCTGGCGCTCGACCACACTGGCGGCCTGCAGCTCGAGGGCACGCGTCTCGTCCGCGGTGATCTCGCCGAGACCGTCGATCGGGTTGCCGAGCGGGTCGATGACGCGGCCGAGGAAGCTCTCGCCGACGGGGACCGAGAGGATCCGGCCGGTGCGCTTGACCTCCTGGCCCTCTTCGATCTTCTCGAAGTCGCCGAGGAGCACGACACCGATCTGCCGCGGCTCCAGGTTCTGCGCGACGCCGAGGACGCCGCCGGGGAACTCCAGCAGCTCGTTGGCCATCGTCGACGGCAGGCCTTCGACGTGGGCGACACCGTCACCGGTGTCGACGACGACGCCGACCTCTTCCCGGCTCACATCCGGGGAGTAACTCGAGACGTAGTTCTCGATCGCACTGCGGATCTCATCCGAGGAGATCGTCAGCTCCGCCATGTCGTTCCCGCTCTCACTTCGTTCTTGCCACTGTGCAAAGTATGTGTTATGTGGGCGCTCGCGTCAGCGCGCGAGCTGCCTGCGCAGTGCGTCGAGGCGCCCGGCCGCGCTTCCGTCGATCACCTCGTCGCCGATCCGCACCACGATTCCGGCGCCGATCCCGCGATCGAGCTCCACGTGCAGTGCGATCGACCGCCCGTAGATCTGCCCGAGCTTCTCGGCGAGCCGGTCCCGCTGGTCGCTCGTCAGCTCGGTCGCGCTGGTCACGTAGGCCACCGAGCGCTCACGCCTCGCGGCGGCCAGCCTGACCAGCTCGTCGATCCCGAAGGCGATGCTCCGGCCGCGAGGCCGCGCCACGACCTGCTCGACCAGCACCCGGGTGACCGGGTCGACCTTGTCCGAGGTGAGGTTGCGGACGAGGGTCCGCCTGCCCTCGACGGGCCCCACCCGGTCGGACAGCGTCCGCTCGAGCTCCGGCTCGCCCTCCACGATACGTGCGAGCCGGAACAGCTCGTCCTGGACGGTGTCCAGTTTGCCGGTTCGCTCGGCACTCTCCAGCAGCGCGGTGCGCCCGACGGACTCCAGGCCGTCGAGCAGTTCGCGAGGGCTGGACCAGCGGCTGCCCACCACGGCGTCGAGCACCTGGAGGGCGGGTTCCGACACCTTGCCCTGCAGCAAGGTCCTGACGAGCCGCTTACGGGCCTCGGGGTCCGACGAACCGTCACCGACGGCCCGCCGCAACCCGACCTCCCTGGCGAACAGGTCCACCACGGAGAGCAGCTCTTCCCCGACGGCGGACGGGTCGTTGCCCGCGTCGCCGAGCACCTCGTCGAGACGGTTCTCGGCGAAGCCAAGAGCCTCCCGGCTCGCAGCATGCAGCGTCATCTACGACTACTCCTAGTTCCTGGCTCCGGCCGCACCGTTGCCGCTGGCCTCGAGCTCGGCCAGGAACCGGTCCACGGTGCCGCGACGGCGGGCCTCGTCCTCGAGCGCCTCACCGACGATGCGGCTCGCGAGCTCGATGGAGTTGCGGCCCAGCTCGGCCCGCAGCTCCGCGACGATCTGCGCCCGCTGCGCCTGCAGCTGGGCCTCGCCCTGGGCGACGATGCGACGGGCCTCTTCCTGGGCGTCGGCCCGCAGCTCTTCCTTGATCTGCTCGGCCTCGAGCCGGGCGTCGTCGCGGATCTTGGCGGCCTCGGTCCGCGCCTCGGCGAGCTGCGCCTTGTACTGCTCCAGCGCCTGCTCGGCCTCGGCCTGGGCCTTCTCCGCCTTCTCGATGCCGCCCTCGATCTTCGCGGTGCGCTCCTCGTACAGCTTCTCGAAGCGCGGCACCGCGAACTTGCGCAGCACCCACAACAGCAGCAGGAACGCGACGAAGCCGAGGATGATCTCGGAGATGTGCGGGACGACCGGGTTCGGCGCCCCTTCGGCCGCTAGGACCAGTTGGGTGTTCAGCACGGCTTCTCCCTAAAGCGATGAGCGGAAAGACTCAGCCACCGGAAGCGATGAAGTAGATAACGATGCCGAACAGCGCGAGCACCTCGACCAGGGCGAAGGTCGTCCAGGCGATACCCATGAGCTTGCCCTGGGCCTCGGGCTGGCGGGCCGTGCCGTTGATGACCGCGGACCAGATCAGACCCACACCGATACCGGGACCGATGGCGCCGAGACCGTAACCGATCGCGGCGAGACCCGGGTTGATGTTGGACGCGGCCTCCGCGGCCTGGGCGAGAACGATGTTGCTCACTTGCGATTTCCCTTTCGACTCGGTCCGCGACTACGCGGATCGGGGGGCTTGGGTTTGTTGCCGGCGTTACTTACTCAGTGTTCGGAAGCCAGTGCGGCACCGATGTAGTTGGCAGAGAGCAGCGCGAAAATGTAGGCCTGCAGCACCTGGATCAGTGCTTCCAGGAAAGTCAGGATGATCGCGAAGGCGAAGCTCACCACCGACACCGGCTTGAGCGCCGCACTCGCCTCGAGCAGCAGGTACTCACCGCCGAGCGTGAACACCAGCAGCAGCAGGTGACCCGCGAACATGGCGGCGAAGACTCGCAGCGCCAGCGTGACCGGGTTGATGAGGAACTTCTGCAGGAACTCGATCGGCGTCAGCAGCGGAAGGATGAAACCGGGGGCGCCCGCGGGCACCGTCTCCTTCTTGAGGTAGCCGACGAATCCGTGCCGCTTGAAGCCGACGTAGTGGTACACGGGGTAGACCACCAGCACCGACAGCGCGAGCGGGAAGCCGATGTGCGACATCACGGGGAACTGGATCACCGGGATGATCCCGAAAATGTTGTTCACCAGGATGAAGCTGAAAAGCGCGAGGATCAGCGGCACGAACGGACGGAAGTCCTTGGCGCCGATCTGTTCCCGCGCGATGTTGTTGCGCCCGAAGTCGTAAATGGATTCGGCCGCGAACTGGAACCTGGTCGGCACGATCTTGAGGTTGCGCGTGGCGAGCAGGAAGAACGCACCCACGATGACTGCCGCCAGCACGGCGAGAACCATCGGCTTGGTAACGAAAGTTCCTTCGCCGAAGATAGGACCGAGGTTGAAGTCCTTCGCGCCCGGCGCGACGAACTCGTCGCCTTGGGCCAGTACCAGCGCGCCCAACTGGGCTCCTTCCGGTTCTCCCGGCCGGCGTTCACTCCGCCGGGGGAATCGTCACGATCGGGACTTAACGTACCCGATACAGATCGAGTACTCGGAGGCGGCTACCACGTTGCGTAGGACTCGACCGGGCCACCCGGAGCCCTGACGGACCACCACACCGGGGAGCACGATCGACGCCGCCTCCACGGCGCGGACGATACCAGTCGTCCGATTCACTCCGTACGCCCGTACTCCTTAACGGGACGAAGGTCCTGTCTTCTCGGGAGGCATGTCCCGGATCAGGGAATGATGGTCGGGACCTTGGTCCGCTTGAACGCGACCATCTCGGCACCGGCCCAGACGAGGATGACGGCCATCATCGTGATGGCGAGCGAGAGGGTGTGCAGGGCGTCGACGCCGCGGAGCAGCGTCATCACGCCGAAGATCACCAGCATCTTGAAGACGTAGCCACCGAGCGCGACGGCCATCACGGCCATCGGGTCCATCGCGGCCGACTTGCGCATCATGAACAGGGTCGCCAGCGACGAGGCGAACGCGACGGCGCCGCCGACGAACGCACCGAAGAGCCCCGCGGTGCCGACCCACACCAGTCCGACGACGGCACCGATCACGACGATGCCGACGGCAGGCCACAGCGCGGTGCGCAGCATGGCGTCGGCCAGCTTCGTCACCTGCTCGGCGTGCTTGTTGTTCCGGGTCTCTGCCTGCTCGCTCATGGGGCTCCCTGCTGGTTTCGCGACTTCAGTCTAGGGACCACCGAGATGAGCGCGGCCACCACCAGCCCCGCACAGGTGATCCAGAACACAGCCGCGGTGTCGAACAGGGTCACCGCGACGGCCCCGAACGCGAGCAGCCCTGCCCAGAGGTAGATCAGCAGCACGGCCCTGCGCTGGGAGTGCCCGATCTCCAGGAGCCGGTGGTGCAGGTGCATCTTGTCGGCCGCGAACGGGCTCTCGCCGCGCCGTGTCCTGCGGATGACGGCCATGACGAGGTCCAGCAGCGGCAGGAACAGCACCGCCGCGACCACGAACAGCGGCGAGAGCAACGCCACGACGTCGGTCGCGTCGAACGACGTGTAGTTGATCTTGCCCGACGCGGACGTGCTCGCCGCGGCGAGCATCAGCCCGATCATCATCGAGCCGGAGTCGCCCATGAAGATCTTCGCGGGCTGGAAGTTGTGCGGCAGGAAGCCCAGACACGCGCCGGCGAGCGTCGCCGCGATGAGCGCGGGCGGGTACGTGCCGACGTCGCCGCCGGACGACGCGAGCAGGCCGAGCGAGAACGCGCACGTGGCCGCCGCCGCGATGAGGCCGAGCCCGCCGGCCAGCCCGTCGAGGCCGTCGACGAAGTTCATCGCGTTGACCATCACCACCACCAGCAGCACGGCCAGCAGGCCGCCCTGGTTACGGTCGAGGATGAGCACCTGGCCGAGCGTCTCGCCGTCACCGCCCCACGGCACCCAGAACGACACCCACTGCAGGCCGAACAGCACGAGGATGCCCGCACACATGACCTGCCCGGCGAGCTTGGTCCACGCGTCGAGCTCGAACCGGTCGTCGAGTGCGCCGATCAGCACGATCACCGCGCCGCCGATCAGCACGGCCACCGGGTCGTACGAGTAGTCGAACGCGCGGCGCAGCACCGGCAGCTGGTGGGCCATCGCCATGCCGCCGAGCACGCCGATGTACATCGCGAGCCCGCCCATCCTCGGGATGGGGATCACGTGGACGTCCCGCTTGCGCGGAACGGCGACGGCACCGACCTTGATCGCGAACCGCCGGACGACGGCGGTCAGCAGGAAGGTCAGCGCCGCGGAGACGAGCCCGACGAGGATGTACTCGCGGATGGGGAGACCGGCGGAGACGGTGGGGGTCATCGGGTGTTCATCCCCTGCGGAGGAAGTGCTGCGGGGTCACAGCGCGCAACGCTATCGTTACCAGGCCCCGTCACTGGCGGGGGCCGACCTCGACGCCGAGAACCTCCGACACCGCCTCGGCCTTCACGGCCCCCTCCCGCAGCAGGACCGGCGACTCGCCCGTGAGGTCGACGATCGTGGAGGGAACGGGGTCACCGCTCGGGCCGCCGTCGAGGTACACCGACACCGACTCGCCGAGCTGGTCCTTCGCCTCCTGCGCGGTGGCCGCCGGCGGCTGCCCGGACACGTTCGCGCTCGACACCGCCATCGGACCGACCTCGCGCAGCAGCTCGATCGCCACCGGGTGCAGCGGCATGCGGAGCATCACGGTGCCCCTGGTGGTGCCGAGGTCCCAGTTCAGGCTCGGCGCGTGCGGCAGCACGATGGAAAGGTCGCCGGGCCAGAACGCCTCGATCAACGCGCGGGCCTGCTGGGGAACCCCGAGCACGAGCCCGTCCACTGTGGACCAGGAGCCGACGAGCACGCCCACCGGCATGTCCGGCCCCCGGTGCTTCGCCTGCAACAGCGAGCGCACGGCGCCCGCGTCGAACGCGTCGGCGCCGATGCCGTAGACGGTGTCGGTGGGCAGGACCACGAGCCTGCTCGACCGCACCGCGGAGGCCGCCGCGCGCAGGCCGTCGGCCCTGGTGTCCGGATTGCTGCAGTCGTACACCGCGCTCATGGCCCGTGAGCTTAGCCCCGCAGCGCTGTGACGAATCGCGGACGTCCGGTGAGGTCCGGATGGTCCCGGACGTCCGTGAGCACGCGGCGCGCGCGCAGCAGGGCCGGCACCGCCGCTCCGTGGGTGTCGTCGTGCTCGATCGCCACGCCCCCGCCGGGCCGCAGCAGCCGCGCCGCCGTGGCCACCACGTGCCGGATCACGTCGATCCCGCCCTCGGCGGCGAACACGGCCTGCGGCGGGTCGTGGTCGGCGACCTCCGGCGGCACCGGCGTGCCCTCCGGCACGTACGGCGGGTTGCACAGCACCAGGTCCACGAGCCCGTCCAGCTCGGCGAACACGGTGGGATCGGTGACGTCGCCGGAGTAGAGCCGGATCGGGGTGTCCCCCGCCGCGGTCCTCGCGTCGGCGTTGTGGCGGGCCCAGGCGAGGGCGTTGGTGTCGTTGTCCACGGCGTAGACCACGGCGTCGGGTCGCGCGTGCGCCACGGCGAGCGCGAGCGCGCCCGAGCCGGTGCACAGGTCGACCACCACCGGGTATTCCCTGCCCTTGAGCAGCTTGACTCCCCATTCGAGGAGCAGCTCGGTCTCCGGGCGCGGCACGAACACACCGGTGCCGACCGACACGGTGATGTCGCCGAGCGCGGCCCAGCCGGTGAGGTGCTGCAACGGCACCCGCTTGGCGCGCTGGCTCACGAGCTGCCCGATGGCCTCCACGACGGACGGGTCCACCAGCGGCACCAATGGCAGCCGCCCCCGCTCCACGCCGAGCACGTGCGCGGCGATGAGCTCGGCGTCGGTCCTCGGCGAGGCGACACCTGCCTGGTCGAGGATGCGGGTCGCCTCCAGGATCGCGAGGCGCAGCGGCTGTCTCTTCACGACGTCAAGACTGGCACAACCCCTGCCCCTGGCCGGGGACGTAGGTCGCCAGCGTGCTGCGCGTTCGCCGCAACGTGTCGATCTTCTCGTCCATGCTCGCCAGCTCCTGGCGGAGCGTGTGAACCAGTTCGGGGCACACGTCCCAGCTCGGCAGCTCCCCGACCGCGCACGGCAGCACCTCCCGGATCACCTCCGTGGAAAGTCCGGCGCCGAGCAGCGCGCGGATCTGGCGCGCGGTGGTCACCGCGTCCTCGTCGTAGACGCGGTAGCCGTTGCCGCCGCGGCGGGCCGCCAGCAGGCCCTGCTCCTCGTAGTAGCGCAGGAGCCGCGGGCTCACCCCGGTCCGTCCGGACAGCTCACCGATCAACATATGACGCACCCCACCAGAAGTTGACCTTCACATCGATGTCAGTTCCTAACGTCGCGGCATGACCGAACATTTCGCCACGACCGTCCTCGGCAGCGGGCCAGGGCTGCTCCTCGCGCACGGCGGGGGTGGCGGCGTCGCCGCCAACTACGGGCCGATACTCGACGATCTCGCGCGCACCCACACCGTCGTCGGCGCGGACTACCCCGGCACCGGCGCGACCCCGCGCAGCCGCAAGCCCCTCGTGCTGGACGAGGTGGCCGACGAGCTGGTGCACGCGGCCACCGAGGCCGGGCTGGAGCGCTTCGCGATGCTCGGCTACTCGCTCGGCACGGGCGTGGCCGTGCGGGCGGCGACCCGCCATCCCGGCCGGGTGACCGGGCTGGTGCTCACGTCCGGGTTCGCGTACCCGGACAACCGGCTGCGCCTCGCCGCGAGCGTCTGGGCCGGCCTGCTGAAGGGCGATCGCACGCTGCTCGCGAGGTTCCTGCTGCTCATGGCGGCGGGTGAGCGGCGGCTCGAATCGCTGGCCCCCGCCGAGCTGGACGCCGCTGTCGACGCGCTCGCGGCCACCGTTCCGGAGGGCACCCCGGAGCACGTCGCGCTCGTCGAATCCGTTGACACGAGGGCGGAACTGGCCGCGATCGCGGTGCCGACACTCGTCGTCGCGACCACTGTGGACGGTCTGGTTCGGCCGTCGCTGTCCCGCGAGCTGGCCGACGGGATCCCCGGCGCGAAGCTCGTCGAGATCGAGGCGGGCCACGACATCGCCACCGAGGCGCGCGACGAGTGGCTCGCCGCGATCCGATCCTTCCTCGACGGGCTGGGCTGAGCGTGGAACTGGAGGTCGTGCTCCCCGACGAGGAGCCCACAATGGACCCGGCGACGCTCGTGGAGCTCGCCGGGCTCGCGGAGGAGCTGGGCTACCGCACGGCGTGGCTGCCCGATCACCTGCTGCCGCCGGGGCCGTTCGGCGGGGTCTACGGCGGCGTGTACGAGCCGCTCGTGACGCTGTCGTACCTGGCCGCGCGGACGTCGGCGATCCGGCTCGGCACGTCGGTGCTGGTGCTGCCGATGCGCAACGCGTTCGCCGTCGCCAAGCAGGCCGCGACGCTGCACCGGCTCTCCGGCGAGCGCCTCACCCTCGGGGTCGGCGTGGGGTGGGACCGCGCGGAGTTCGCCACGGTCGGCGCCGACTTCTCCACGAGGGGTGCCCGTACGGACGAGGCGCTCGCACTGCTGCGGGACCTGTTCGCGGGCGAGCCGTCCCGAGGCGTCTTCGAACCGGTGCCGCGCGCGCCGCTGCCGATCATGGTGGGCGGCGTGTCGGGGCCCGCGCTGCGGAGGGCGGCGCGGTTCGCCGACGAGTGGCAGGCGGTGGGCGTGACGCCCGCCGGGTTCGCGCGAGGCGTGTCACGCCTGCGGGAACTGACCGGCCGGCGGATCAGGGTCACCGCCCGCCTTGACTGGCGGGGTGGCGCGGCGGAGCTGGCGAGGGCCGTCGCCGACGTGCGCGGCTTCGCCGAGGCGGGAGCCGACGCGGTGGCCGTCCACTTCGGCCCCGCCGAAGGCACCCGAACCCGCCTCGGCGAGTTCACGCACGCCCTGAGCGGCTGACCCCTGACCGCAGTGAAGGCCACCATGCCTGCGCCCACCCGTCTCCCACCACCACCCACACGGAGACGCTGCGCGCCGCTGTGTTCAACCAACGCAGTGAAGGTGGCCTTCACTGCGGTCAGGCACGCGGGCCAGCAGGCACGCGGGCTGGAAGGCAGTTGGCTCAGGACTGGGCGGCGAGGCGTTCCTCGCGGTCGGCGTCGCGGAGCGCGTCGAGCACGCCGGTCAGCTCCCCGTCGAGCACCTGGTCCAGGTTGTAGGCCTTGTAGTTCACGCGGTGGTCGGAGATCCGGTTCTCCGGGAAGTTGTACGTGCGCACGCGCTCCGAGCGATCGACCGTGCGGACCTGCGAGCGGCGGGCGTCGGCCGCCTTCGCGGCGGCCTCCTCCTCCGCGAGTGCCTGCAGCCGGGCCTGGAGCACCTGGATCGCCCTCGCCCGGTTCTGGATCTGCGACTTCTCGTTCTGGCAGGACACCACGATGCCGGTGGGCAGGTGGGTCACGCGCACGGCGGAGTCGGTGGTGTTGACGCTCTGCCCGCCGGGGCCCGACGAGCGGAACACGTCGATGCGCAGGTCGTTCGGGTCGATCTCGACCTCGACGTCCTCCGGCTCCGGGTAGATCAGCACGCCCGCGGCCGAGGTGTGGATGCGGCCCTGTGACTCCGTAGCGGGCACGCGCTGCACGCGGTGCACGCCGCCCTCGAACTTCAGCCGCGACCACACGCCGTCGGCCTCGGCGCCCTTGCTCTTGATGGACACCGTGACGTCCTTGTAGCCGCCGAGGTCGGACTCGGTGGCGTCGAGCACCTCGGCCTTCCAGTTGTGCCGTTCGGCGTAGCGCAGGTACATGCGCAGCAGGTCGCCGGCGAACAGGGCCGACTCCTCGCCGCCCTCACCCGACTTGATCTCCATGACGACGTCGGAGCCGTCGTAGGGGTCGCGGGGCAGCAGCAGTTCGGTCAGCCGCGCCTCCAGCGCCGGGATACGGGCCTCGAGCTCCTCGGCCTCCTCCGCGAACGCCGGGTCCTCGGCCGCGAGCTCCTTCGCCGCCGCGAGGTCCGAACGGGCACCGTCCAGCTCCTTGCGGGCCTTCACGATGGGAGCCAGCTCGGCGTAGCGACGGCCCAGCTTGCGTGCCCGGGCCTGGTCGGCGTGCACCGACGGGTCCGCGAGCTGTTCCTCCAGCTCGGCGTACTCGTCGAGCAGCCCCTGCAGAGCACTCGATTCCACTGGCTTCCTCTCGCGAACCGGCCGGAGGCCGGACGAACACTGCTCAAGCAAACGGCGCCCGCCCTGCCGGTGAGGCAGATGCGGGCGCCGTCGGTGAAGCTACTTGGCGTCGCTCTTCTTGCGCTTGCCGTAGCGAGCCTCGAACCGCGCGACCCGGCCACCGGTGTCCAGAATCTTCTGCTTACCGGTGTAGAAGGGGTGGCAGTTCGAGCAGATCTCGGCGTGGATCTTGCCGGAGCCCTTGGTGCTGCGGGTGGTGAAGGTGTTGCCACAACCGCAGGTCACCTCGGTGACCACGTACTCGGGGTGAATACCGCTCTTCATGGGGTCCTCTCTCGGTGGCCGCCGGGTCCTCGCTGGGAGGTGAACCGGAGCCGGACGTCAGCGGAATGATTCTGCCAGATGGGGCAGCACTCGGTTGAACGCGCCCCACCTGGCGGCTATTCCGTACCTCAGTCGTCGTCGTTGCCCGGTGCGGTCTTGGAGACCTGCATCAGGAACTCGATGTTGGTCTTCGTCTTGCGCAGTCGGTCGAGCAGGAGGTCGATCGCCTGCTGCGAGTCGAGCGCGTGCAGCACCCGGTGCAGCTTGTGCGTGACCGCGAGCTCGTCCGGCGAGAGCAGCAGCTCCTCCTTGCGGGTACCGGACGGGTTGACGTCCACCGCGGGGAAGACCCTGCGCTCCGCGATCTTGCGGTCGAGCTTGAGCTCGGCGTTACCCGTGCCCTTGAACTCCTCGAAGATCACCGTGTCACCGGTGGAACCGGTCTCGACCATCGCCGTGGCGAAGATCGTCAGCGAGCCGCCGTCCTCGATGTTGCGCGCCGCGCCGAGGAACCGCTTCGGCGGGAACAGCGCGGTCGAGTCGACACCACCGGAGAGGATCCGGCCGGACGCCGGGGCCGCCAGGTTGTAGGCACGGCCGAGGCGGGTGATCGAGTCGAGCAGCACCACCACGTCGTGACCCATCTCCACGAGCCGCTTCGCGCGCTCGATGGAGAGCTCGGCGACCGAGGTGTGGTCCGACGGCGGGCGGTCGAAGGTCGAGGCGATGACCTCACCCTTCACCGACCGCTGCATGTCGGTGACCTCTTCCGGGCGCTCGTCCACGAGCACGACCATCAGGTGACACTCGGGGTTGTTGGTGGTGATCGCGTTGGCGATGTCCTGCATGATCGTGGTCTTGCCCGCCTTCGGCGGCGACACGATCAGCGCACGCTGGCCCTTGCCGACCGGCATCACCAGGTCGATCACGCGTGTGGTGAGCTTGTTCGACGAGGTCTCCAGCCGGAGCCGCTCGTTGGGGTAGAGCGGGGTCAGCTTGGTGAACTCGGGCCGCTTCTTGGCGACGTCCGGCTCGAGGCCGTTGACCGAGTCCACCCGGACGAGCGGGTTGAACTTCTGGCGCTGCTGCTCGCCCTCACGCGGCTGGCGCACCACACCGGTGATGGCGTCACCGCGGCGAAGGCCGTACTTGCGCACGAGCGACAGCGACACGTAGACGTCGTTCGGGCCGGGCAGGTAACCCGAGGTGCGGACGAACGCGTAGTTCTCCAGCACGTCGAGGATGCCCGCGACCGGAAGCAGGACGTCGTCCTCACGGATCTCGGTGTCGGCGTTGCCGCCGCCCTCACCGCGGCCACCGCGGCGGCGACGGTCCCGGAACCGGCGACCGCGGCGCCCGCCGCGCTCGTCGTCGTCCTGGCCACCGCCCGCGTTGTTGTTGCTGTTGTTGTTCTGCTGCTGGCCGCGCTGGTTGTTGTTGTTCTGCCTGCGGCCTTCGTCGCCCGCGTTGCCCCCGCCGCGCTGCTGCTCGGAGGAGGGCTGCTCGCCGCCACGCTGGGCGGACTCGTCGTCGCCCTTCTGCTGGCCGCCACCGTCGGGACTGCCCGCGGGGCGGTTGGAGCTACGGCGACGGCGGCTCGGGCGGCCACCCTCGTCGGGCTGCTGCTGCGGCGCGTCGCCGGAGCCGTTGTCCGACTGGTCCTGCTTGGCGGGGGCCTTCTGCGCGCCCTTGTCCGCCTGCGCCTTCTCGGGCGTGTCCTTCTCGGCCTTGGCGGGCTTCTCCGCCGGGGCCTTCTCGGGCGCCTTGGCCTCGCTGATGCCGTCCAGCGGCAGCGTGTCGGCACCGGCCGAGGCGGACCTGCCGCGCTTGGACTTGCCCTGACGCTCGCGGATGGCGGCGATCAGGTCGCCCTTGCGCATTCCCGTGGTGTCGCCGATGCCCAGCTCACCGGCCAGGGCACGAAGATCGGCGATGACCATCCCGGACAGTCCGCCCGGACGTCGTTTGGGCGCCGCGGCCGCACCACCAGCCTGCGGCGTCTGCTCCCCGGTGCCCGGCGCCTCGGCCTGGGCATTCACGTCGCCGCTCAAAAGATCGGTGTTGCTCACACATGTCCTTCCTGACCGGTCCACGCCTCCACGGTGGACCAGCGGACCGCCGCCCGCGTCCGAATTGCGAGACGGCGTTGTAGTACCTGGTGCGAGCGATCCGGCTGAGACATGCGAGTCGCAGCGGCGGAGCCGCCTGCACGAGGTGGGAACGACCACCGTGTCTACCGGGAACCCGCTTCGAATAAACGGAAGATGCGACCGGGAAAAGATCCCAGGACCATCACCGGGTGCGGAAATGCACGGTGACCGAACGCCCCCGAGGGTAGACCGCCCGAGGTCGTGGTGCAACAACCACCCCCTGCGTGGCGTGCCTCACTGTGCCTGTTGTGGCCTATTGTGACCTGGCTTCCACCTGGACCCCGGTCAGATCAACGGCCAGCTCGGAGACGTCGAACTCATCAACGCCGACTCCCTGGGGAAGTATTCCCGTCGTGGTGAGCGCGAGCACGGTCGGCCCGGCGCCGGAGACCGCGGCCGCCACGCCACGCTCCCGCAGCTCCCGCACGAGCCGGGCGGTCGCGGGGTAGGCGGGCGCCCGGTAGCCCTGGTGCAGCCGGTCGTCGGTGGCCGCGAGCAGCAGCTCGGGCCTCGCGGTGATCGCGTGCACCGCGAGCGCGGTGCGGCCGGCGGAGAACGCCGCGTCGGCCAGCGGCACGCTGTCCGGGAGCAGGCCCCTCGTCTCCTTGGTGGACGAGCGCGTCGCGGGAACGGCGACCACGGGGCGGATGGCGGAATGCGGCTCCAGCCGCTCGGCGTGGAAGCGGTCATCGGCCTGCCAGGCGATCACGAACCCACCGGACAGGCTCGCGGCGGCGTTGTCGGCGTGTCCCTCGAACCCGGCGGCCAGCTGCAGCGCGGTGTCGTCCAGCGCCTTGCCGGCGAGCGCATAGCCCGCCGCGATGCCCGCGACCGCGGCGGCGGCCGACGAGCCGAGGCCCCGCGAGTGCGGAATCGCGTTGTGGCACCGCAGATGCAGCCCGGGCACGTGCACGTCGAGGTGCCTGCACGCCGTGCGCAGCGCGCGCACCACGAGGTGGTTCTCGTCCGTGGGCACGCCGCTCATGTCGCCTGCGCCCGCGTCGATCACCTCGACCTTGAGCCCCGACTCGGTCACGTCGACCTCGACGACGTCGTACAGGCCGAGCGCCATGCCGAAGGTGTCGAACCCCGAGCCGATGTTGGCCGTCGACGCCGGGACGGTGACCCGCAGCCTCATGACAGTTCGAGCGCGGAGGCGACGGCGCGCGGGTCCACGGCGAGGGGTTCGACCTCGACGTTGCCCTCCAGCGCCGTGGCCGGGTCCTTGAGGCCGTGCCCGGTCACCGTGCACACGACGGTGGAGCCGCGCGGGATGCGGCCGTCGGCCGCGGTCAGCAGCAGGCCCGCGACGCTGGTCGCCGAGGCGGGCTCGACGAACACGCCCTCCTTGCGGGCGAGCAGCCGGTAGGCGGCGAGGATCTTCTCGTCGGTGACGGCCTCGAACAGGCCGCCGCTGGCGTTCTTCGCCTTCACCGCGGGGTCCCACGACGCGGGGCTGCCCACGCGGATCGCCGTCGCGATCGTCTCGGGCTCGGCGACGGGTTCGCCCTTCACGAGCGGCGCGCTGCCCGCGGCCTGGAAGCCGAACATGCGCGGCGTGTTCTCCACCACACCGTCGGCGGCGTACTCGGTGTAGCCGGCCCAGTAGGCGGTGATGTTGCCCGCGTTGCCCACCGGGAGGCAGTGGATGTCGGGCGCGGTGCCCAGGACGTCGCAGATCTCCCACGCGGCGGACTTCTGGCCCACGAGCCGCACCGGGTTGACGGAGTTGACCAGCGTCACCGGGTAGTCGGCCGCCGTCTTGCGGGCGAGTTCGAGACAGTCGTCGAAGTTGCCGTCGACCTGCAGGATGCGGGCGCCGTGCAGCACGGCCTGCGCCATCTTGCCGAGCGCGATCTTGCCCTGCGGCACCAGCACGGCGCTGGTAAGCCCGGCCCTGGCGGCGTAGGCCGACGCCGACGCCGAGGTGTTGCCGGTGGACGCGCAGATCACGGCCTGCAGCCCGCTCGCGAGCGCGTGCGTGATCGCGACGGTCATGCCACGGTCCTTGAACGAGCCGGTGGGGTTGGCGCCCTCGACCTTCAGGTACACCGTGCAGCCGGTGAGCTCCGACAGGTGCGGCGCGGGCATGAGCGGGGTGTTGCCCTCGCCCAGTGTCACCACCTCGGCGCCGGCCGGGATGGGGATCCGCGCCGAGTAGGCCTTGATGATGCCGGGCCAGCCCGCCTTGACCGGAGCGTTCACCGTGTTCACGAGTCCTCGCCTTCCACCCGCATGACGCTGACGACCTCGCGAACGACGTCCAGCTTGCTGATCTCTTCCACCGTGGCCTGCAGTGCGGCGTCCGGGGCCAGGTGAGTGACGATCACCAGGCTCGCCGTGGAGAGGCGGTCGCGCTGGCGGACCGCCGCGATGCTGACGCCGTGGACCGCGAAGACCTGCGCGACCTGGGCGAGCACGCCCGGCTTGTCGGCCACGTCGAGGCTGATGTGGTAGCGCGTCGGCGTCTGGCCCATCGGCCGCACCGGCAGCGCCGCGTGCGCCGACTCGCGCGGCCCCCGGCCGCCCGCCACGCGGTTGCGGGCCGCGGCGACGAGGTCGCCGAGCACCGCGCTCGCCGTGGGGGCACCGCCGGCGCCCTGGCCGTAGAACATCAGCTCACCCGCGGCCTCGGCCTCGACGTAGACGGCGTTGAACGCCCCGCCCACCCCGGCGAGCTGGTGGCTGCGCGGGATCATCACCGGGTGCACGCGCGCCGACACCGACTCGGTGCCGTCGTCGGCGGTCACCCGCTCGCAGATCGCCAGCAGCTTCACGGTGCGGTTCAGCAGCTTCGCCGCGCCGATGTCCGACGCGCTGATGCCCGCGATGCCCTCGCGGTGCACGTCGGAGGCGGTGACCCTGCTGTGGAAGGCCAGCGACGCGAGGATCGCCGCCTTGGACGCCGCGTCGTAGCCGTCGACGTCGGCGGTGGGGTCGGCCTCGGCGTAGCCGAGCCGCGTCGCCTCGTCGAGGGTCTCCGCGTAACCCGCGCCGGTGGAGTCCATTGCGGACAGGATGAAGTTGGTGGTGCCGTTGACGATGCCCATGACGCGCGTGATGCGGTCACCGGCGAGCGACTCGCGCAGCGGGCGCAGCAGCGGGATGGCGCCCGCGACGGACGCCTCGTAGTAGAGGTCGGCACCCGAGGTGTCGGCGGCCTCCGCCAGCTCGGCCGCGTACTCGGAGAGCAGCGCCTTGTTGCCGGTGACCACCGACTTTCCCTTGCGCAGGGCCGTCAGCAGCCAGCCCCGCACCGGTTCGATGCCGCCGATGAGCTCCACGACGACGTCCACATCGGACTCGACGAGCTTCCCGGCGTCGGCGGTGAGCAGGTGCTGCGGCAGCTCGGGGTGCTTGTCGGGACGGCGCACCGCGATACCGGCCAGCTCCACCGGGGCACCGACCCTTGCCGCGAGCTCGTCGGCGTCGTCGATGAGCATGCGCGTGACCTCGCTGCCGACCGTGCCGCAGCCGAGCAGCGCTACCCGGACCGTCCGCCCGTCGAGCGTGGCCACGCTCATGACACCTCCAGTCGCAACATGTCCTCGTTCGTCTCCCGCCGCAGCAGCAGCCGGTGGTTGCCGTTGCGCACGGCGACCACCGCCGGCCGGGGCTGCCGGTTGTAGTTGCTGGCCATCGAGTAGCAGTAGGCGCCGGTCGCCGCGACGGCGAGCAGGTCGCCAGGTGCCAGGGTGTCGGGCAACCAGCAGTCGCGGACCACGATGTCGCCGGACTCACAGTGCTTTCCCACGACTCGGGACAGCACGGCGCCCACGGGCTCCGGCTGGCCGTCGTCGCTGGAGCGCGAGACCAGCCGGACGTCGTAGGCGGCGTCGTAGAGGGCGGTGCGGATGTTGTCGCTCATCCCGCCGTCGACGCTCACGTAGCGGCGCGTCTCGTTGTCGCCGAGCGCGACGTCCTTGATGGTGCCCACCTCGTAGAGGGTGACCGTGCCGGGGCCCGCGATCGCCCGGCCTGGCTCGCCCGCGATGCGCGGCACCGGGATGTCGGCGAACGCGCACTCCTTGCGCACGATGTCGCGGATCTGCGTGACCAGCTGCGCGGGCGGCGGCGGGTTGTCCTTGTCGGTGTAGGCGATGCCGAACCCGCCACCGAGGTCCACAATGGACAAATCGGCGAGCGCGTCGGCGCCGTGCTCCTTGCGCAACTCGGCGAGCAGCCCGATCACGCGGCGCGCGGCCACCTCGAAGCCGTCGGCGTCGAAGATCTGCGAGCCGATGTGGCTGTGCAGTCCGACGAGGCTCAGCGACGGCGCGTTGAGCACCCTGCGCACCGCCTCGGCGGCGTCGCCCGCTGCGAGCGAGAAACCGAACTTCTGGTCCTCGTGCGCGGTCGCGATGAACTCGTGCGTGTGCGCCTCGACGCCCACCGTGACGCGCACGAGCACCTTCTGCACCACGTCGTGCTTGGCCGCGAGGTCGGCGAGCCGGGCGATCTCGTAGAACGAGTCGAGCACCACCGTGCCGACCCCGGCCTCGATCGCGGCCTCCAGCTCGGCGACCGACTTGTTGTTGCCGTGGAAGGTGATCCGCTCCGGCGGGAACCCGGCGCGCTGCGCGATCGCCAGCTCGCCGCCGCTGCACACGTCGAGGCTGAGGCCCTGCGCGGCGACCCACCGCGCGACCTCGGTGCACAGGAACGCCTTGCCCGCGTAGTGCACGAGCGCCGGGTCGTCGAACGCCTCCGCGTACTCGGCGCAGCGGGCCTTGAAGTCGGCCTCGTCCACCACGAACAGCGGCGTGCCGTACGTCCGCGCCAGCTCACGGACGTCGACGCCGGCGATGCGCACGACGCCGTCCGGGGCGCGGTAGGTGTTGCGCGGCCACACCTTCGGGTACAGCTTGTCCAGCTCGGCCGAGGTGGAGGGCGGGAACCCCGCCTGGTCGACGTGCGGGTAGACCTCGGCGTGGCGGGGCCCCGCGGGGTGAGCACACATCTAGATCGTTACATCCGTTCCGGGGCGGAGACCCCGAGCAGCGACAGTCCGTTGGCGAACACCTGACGGGCGGCCTCGCACAGCGCCAGGCGGGCGTGGGTGAGGGGCGTGGCCTCCTCGTCGCCCTGGGGCAGCACCCGAGCCACGTCGTAGAACTTGTGGTACGCCGACGCGAGCGACTCGAGGTAGCGGGCGACGCGGTGCGGTTCGCGCAGCTCGGCCGCCTTCTTGAGCACGGACGGGAACTCCCCGATCGTGCGGATCAGGTCGCCTTCCCTGGGATGGGTGAGCAGACCGAGCTCGACGTCGGCCGCGCGCTCGATGCCCAGCTCGGCGGCGTTGCGCTGCAGCGACGCGAGCCGCGCGTGGGCGTACTGCACGTAGTACACCGGGTTCTCGTTGCTGTGCTTGCGCAGCAGGTCGAGGTCGACGTCGAGGGAGGAGTCCACGGAGTACCGGGTGAGCTCGTAGCGGGCCGCGTCGACGCCGACGGCCTCCACCAGGTCCTCCATCGTCACGACGGTGCCCGCCCGCTTGCTCATCCGCACGGGCTTGCCGCCACTGACCAGGTTCACCATCTGGCCGATCAGCACCTCGACCACGTCGGGGCTGTGGCCCATCGCGGCGGCGGCGGCCTTGAGCCTGGCGATGTAGCCGTGGTGGTCGGCGCCGAGCATGTAGATGCACAGCTCGAAGCCGCGCCCGATCTTGTCCCGCAGGTAGGCGAGGTCGCCCGCGATGTAGGCGGGGTTGCCGTCGCTCTTGATGACTACGCGGTCCTTGTCGTCGCCGTGCTCGGTGGAGCGCAGCCACCAGGCGTTGTCGGCGTGGTAGAGGCTGCCCGACTCCTTGAGCTCCCCGACGACCTTCTCGACCTCGCCCGAGCTGTGCAGCGAGTCCTCGTGGAAGTACACGTCGAAGTCGGTGCCGAACTCGTGCAGGCTCTTCTTGATCTCGTCGAACATCAGGCCGACGCCGATGCGGCGGAACAGCTCGTGCCGCTCGTCCTCCGGCAGCGAGAGCGCGCTGGGCTCCTTGCGGATCACCTCGGCGGCGATGTCGTTGATGTAGGCGCCCGCGTAGCCGTCCTCGGGCGCGGGCTCGCCCTTCGCGGCGGCGATCATCGACCGGACGAACCGGTCGATCTGCGCGCCGGCGTCGTTGAAGTAGTACTCGCGGGTCACGTCGGCGCCCTGCGCGCTGAGCAGGCGGCCGAGCGCGTCGCCGACCGCGGCCCAGCGGGTGCCGCCGAGGTGGATCGGGCCCGTCGGGTTGGCCGACACGAACTCCAGGTTGATCTTGACACCGGCCAGCGAGTCGCCCCGGCCGTAGGCGTCACCCTCGCTCAGCACGCGGCTCACGAGCTCACCCTGCGCGTCGGCGGCGAGCCGCAGGTTGAGGAAGCCGGGGCCCGCGACCTCGGCGGCCTCCACGCCGTCGGCCTTCGCGAGCGTCTCCGCCAGCGCCTCGGCCAGCTCGCGCGGCTTCAGCCCGACCTTCTTCGCCACCTGCAGCGCCACGTTCGTCGCGTAGTCGCCGTGCTCGGGGTTGCGGGGTCGCTCGACCGTGACCGGGTCGGGCAGGACGCCGTGGTCGAGGCCACGCGCCGACAGCACTTCTACCGCGGACGAACGCACCAGGTCAGCAAGGGCGGAGGGAGTCACCAGCCGAGTGTACGGCCGGAGACCCCGCGCCCCGTCCACCACCCAAGGCTCCCGAAGGAGGCGCTACGCGCCCCTCACGCCCTCCCGCCAGCCCGACCACCACCCCCCACGGAGGCGCTACGCGCCCCTCACGCCCTCCCGCCAGCCCGACCACCACCCCCAAGGAGGCGCTACGCGCCCCTCACATCTTCTTCCCTACACTTCACAGCCGGTACGCGTCCGTCCTCGAGGGAAACACGGGAGCCATGGCCAGCGGCACGAAGAAAAAGGGCAGCCCGAAGAAGAACGCGGTCAAGGCAGCCCGTGGATCGGTCGTCACCAAGAAGCACACGCCGTGGGGGACGATCTTCTCCGTCGTCGCGATCCTGCTGCTCGCGGCGGGCGTGTTCGGCTACTACTGGATCGCCTCGAGCGACCAGCGGGAGCAGCGCGACCGCGAAGAGGCGGCGGCCGCCTTCGCCCCGTCGCAGCAGAACCCGGACCCGTCGAAGGACATCGAGGGCGTCGTCACCGGCGAGTACGCCGCGGGTGCGCACGTGCTGCCCAACGAGCGCGTCGCCTACGACAAGACGCCGCCCTTCGGCGGCCCGCACGACGGCTTCTGGGCCGCGTGCACGGGCATCGTCTACCCGAACGCCGTGCGCACCGAGAACATGGTGCACTCGCTCGAACACGGCGCGGTGTGGATCGCCTACAACCCCGACCGGGTGCAGGGCGACGAGCTGGAGAAGCTGCGGGTGCGCGCCGAGGGCAAGCCGTTCACGATGATGTCGCCCTACCCCGGCCTCGACACGCCGATCTCACTGCAGTCGTGGGGTCATCAGCTCAAGCTCGAGAGCGCCGAGGACCAGCGCATCGACCAGTTCATCGCGGCGCTGCGGCGCAACCCGAACACCTACCCCGAGGTCGGTGCGTCCTGCGACGCGCTCGGCCCCGGCGCCTTCGACCCGGACAACCCGCCGCCGTTCGACCCGTCGAAGCCGGGTCCCGACGCGAAGCCCATGAACTACCAGGGCTCCGAGGGCGCGCAGCAGGACCAGTCGATGAGCGGCACCCCGTCCGCTGCCCCGACCGGCGGCTGATCCGTGGCACCCGACGAGCACGACGAGCCCGTCGATCAGGAGGCCGAAACCGCGGGCTGGTCGCGCGTGCTGATCTTCGGCGCCGCCACGCTCGCGGTGCTGCTGATCGGCGCGACGATCGGGCTCGTACTCGCCCAGGCGGTCGGCGACGAGGAACAGCCGGTGCCGACCGCGGGCTCCGTCGATGTCGGCTTCGCGCAGGACATGTCGGTGCACCACCTGCAGGCCGTCACGATGGCCAACTGGGCGCGCAGCCACAGCACCGACCCCGCGATCGAGCAGCTGGCCTTCGACATCGCCAGCACCCAGACCGAGCAGGTCGGCCGCATGAAGGGCTGGCTGATGCTGTGGCAGCAGCCGGAGGAGCCGCTCGGCGAGTACATGACGTGGATGACCGAGCCCGGCGGGCACCAGCACGGAGGCTCCTCCGGCGAGGACGACTCCGGTGGCGCCATGCCCGGCATGGCCACTGAGGAGGAGCTGCAGAAGCTCCGTTCGCTGTCCGGCCGTGAGCTCGACGTCTACTTCCTGCAGCTCATGCTCCGCCACCACCAGGGCGGCACCGAGATGGCGGAGTACGGCAAGGAGCACGCCCAGGTGGGCGCCGTGCGGACGCTCGCGAACAGCATCCTCGCGTCGCAGGTTCCGGAGGCGAACCTCATGCGGCAGCTGCTCGCGAAGCGGAACGCCGAGCCCCTGCCCTTCCCCTGAGCCTCACCAGGTCAGTTCCTCGCAGCGCCGCGCCGACTCCCTCGGCTCGATCTGCAGCGTCGCGTGTTCGATCGAGTACTCCTGCGCGAGCAGCCGCTGTGCCGCGGCCAGCACGTCCGAGGTCTCCGCGTCGGGCGCGACGGTGAGGTGCGCCGAGGCCACCTCCATGCCCGAGGTGAGCGTCCAGACGTGCAGGTCGTGGACGTCCTCGACGCCGTCGAGCTCGGTGAGCTGGCCGCTGAGCTTCGCGACGTCGATGCCGCGAGGGGCGTGCTGGAAGAGGATCCGCAGCGTGCGCGCGGCGAGCGACGCGGTCCTCGGCAGCACCCACAACCCGATCGCGACACCCACGATCGGGTCGGCGTAGCGCCAGCCGGTGAGCATCGTGACGGCCGCGCTGACGAGCACGCCGACCGAGCCGACGAGGTCGGCCAGCACCTCCAGGTAGGCACCGCGCACGTTGAGGCTCTCCTTGGCGCCGGAGCGCAGGAGGAAGAACGCCACCAGGTTGGCGACGAGCCCCGCGAGCCCCGCGAGCAGCACCGGCAGGCCGGGCACCACGAGCGGATCGCCGATCCGCTCGATCGCCTCGTAGACGACGTAGGCGGCGACGCCGAAGAGCAGGAGCACGTTGCCGAGCGCGGCGAGCACCTCGGCCCGGTAGAGGCCGAACGTGCGCGTGTACGTGGGGCCGCTGCGGCGGGCGAGCGCGACGGCCACGAGCGCCATCGCGACGCCGAGCACGTCGGTGAACATGTGGGCCGCGTCGGAGATGAGGGCCAGCGAGGACGTGGCGAACCCGACCACGAACTCCAGCACCATGAACGCGGCACCGATGGCGAGTGCGGCGGCGAGCCTGCGCACGTGACGGGCCGAGGCGCTGCCCGACCTCGCCGGGCCGACGTGCCCGTGGCCGTGCCCATGCCCCATAGCGTCACCTCCGGTTTCGTTCCGCCGCACGAAACATATAGTCACATGCGCATAAGTGCAATACAGGTGAGCCTAACCTCGCATACTGTACTGCGGAATTCCCCCGCGCCTGAGGGAGCAAACGACGCGTACCGTCACCTCGCGTGGATGTCGCCATCGTCGGAAGCGGACCGAACGGACTGGCCGCCGGGGTGGTCCTGGCGAGAGCCGGACTGTCCGTGCACGTCTTCGAGGCCGGGGACACGTTCGGCGGCGGGCTGCGCTCGAAGCCGCTCTTCGACCCCGAGATCGTGCACGACATCTGCTCGGCGGTGCACCCGCTCGGCGCCGCGTCCCGGTTCTTCCGCGAGTTCGATCTCGAGGCCCGCGGCGTGGAGCTGTGCGTACCCGAGGCGAGCTACGCGCACCCGCTCGACGGCGCGCAAGCGGGCGTCGCCTACCGCGACCTGGAGCGCACCTGCGAACGGCTGGGCCGCGACGGCCCACGCTGGCGCAGGCTCATGGAGCCGCTGGTCGAGCACAGCCAAAGCGTCGTCGACCTGGTGCTCTCCGACCAGCGGCACCTGCCGAGGGACGTGCTCGCTCCCCTGCTGCTCGCGCCGCGAGCCCTGCTGGGCGGATCGCCGCTGACGAGCAGGCTCCTCGCGAGCCGCACGGCGCGCGCCCTGCTCGCCGGGGTCGCCGCCCACTCGCTCGGCAGGCTGCCGAGCCTGCCGGGCGGTGCCGTGGCGATGCTGCTGGGCCACCTGGCGCACGCGAGCGGGTGGCCGCTGCCCAGGGGCGGCAGCCAGCGTCTCGCCGACGCGCTCGTGGCCGACATCGAGGCGCACGGCGGCACGTGTCACGCCGCGACGCCGATCGAGGACCTGCGCGAGGTGGAGCGGGCGAAGGCCGTGCTGCTGAACGTGAGCCCGAAGGTGTTCCTCGCCCTGGCGGGCCCGCGCCTGCCGGATCGCTACCGGCGCCGCCTCGGCCGGTTCGACCACGGCCCCGCGTCGGCGAAGGTCGACTTCCTCGTCTCCGAGCCCGTGCCGTGGCGCGACCCTGAAGTGGGCAGTGCGCCGACCGTGCACGTCGGCGGCGACGACCGCGAGGTGTTCGCCTACGAGTCCGCGGTGCAGCGCGGGGAACGGCGCGGCGAGCCGTTCGTACTGCTCGTCGACCCGGCGGTGGCCGACCCGGACCGGGCCCGCTCCGGCAGGCGACCGCTCTGGGCGTACTGCCACGTACCGAACGGCGACCCGGTGGACCCGACGGAAGCCATCACGGCCCGCATCGAGCGGTACGCGCCCGGTTTCCGCGACACGGTGCTGGCCAGCAGGGCGATCACCGCGCCGGAGTTCGAGAGCTACAACCGCAACTACGTGGGCGGCGACATCGCGGGCGGAGCGGTCACGGTGCCACAGATGCTGGCCAGGCCGGCGCTGCGCGTGAACCCGTACGCGACGCCACTGCCCGGCGTGTACCTGTGCTCGGCGTCGACGCCCCCGGGCCCGAGCGTGCACGGCATGGCCGGCTACCACGCGGCACGCGCCGTCCTGCGCAAGGAGTTCGGCATCCGCACCCTCCCGGCCCTCGAACCGGGGCCGCCGGTGAACCCGGGTGGGCGGGTGCGCTAAGCTTCACCGGTCGCACGGCGATGGGCCCTCGTAGCTCAGTGGATAGAGCACTGCCCTCCGGAGGCAGGTGTCGCAGGTTCGAATCCTGCCGAGGGCGCCCAGATCGTTTTGCGGGTGCAGGGCCTCGACCAGCGGAAACGCCGGTCGAGGCCCTTTAACGTGTTGTCCGGCGACGTCCGGCCAACACGGGCGATCTACGGACAGTTCCGGCCAATGCCCGGCCACGCTGACGCGAGCCGTGGACAAGGCTTGGACACGCTCAGAACCGGTGACCAAGTGCGGCCTACCAAGATCTTCACTGCCCAGGCATTGACCCGGTACTCACCCCGCCCAGGAACCGCGCCTTTACTTCCACCGGTCCTTGACGCGGGTCGAGGTGGGCGCATCGGTGACGCAAGAGTTCGAACAGAGCGTGAATGCTCGTTATCCGAAGCCGATCACTCCGGCATTTAAAGTCTCAGCCGGTGGTCTCGACCTGCCTGCGCACGATCTCCGTGATCCAGACCGGCGCGAACGGGGACGTGCAGTTCGGCGGGGTCGGGTAGTCCTTGAGCACCTCGAGGCGCTCGCCGATGTCGATGGCCCTCGCGCGGTATTCGGGGTGGTCGATCCCGATCTGGGCCAGGCAGTGGTTCATCGCCCACTGCAGGCGGTCCGGCGCGTCCTTCATCTCCGCCTCGATGACGTCGAGCAGTCCCGGGAGGTCGAGCCCCTCGGGTTTCTTCGCCACGCGTTCGGTGGTCAGGGCCCAACCCGCGCTCGCGACCACCGGGTCCGGATCGGCGAACCACGCCAGGCGCAGCTCCTCGGAGTGCCGGCTCTTCTTCACGACGTAGTTCACGAGCCAGTCGTGCACCTTGGGGGTGCGCGCCTCGCGCAGCATGGTGTCCAGCTCGTCGCGCTCGAACGCCTTCGGCCGGCAGACCAGGAGCGCCAGCAGCCTCGCCGCGGTGTCCCCGGTCCCCCACAGCTCGCGCGCGAGGTCCTGCTGGGTCTTGAGCCGCTTCGCGAGCGCGCGCAGCTTCCCGAGGTTCACGCCGTGATCGTCACCGTGCCTCTCGTTGACCGCGCGTGCCTTCGGGTCCTCGAGCGCGGCCAGCTCGGCCAGCACCTCGTCCACCGTCGTCCCAGCCACCTGAACCTCCACCCCTCATGGAATCCCGGTCAATCGCGGGTGCACTTCGCCGTCGAGCCAGTGTCGCATCGTCGCGTTGAACAGGGCCACGTCCTCCACGTTCCAGATGTGGTGCATCCCCGGGACCACGTGGACCTTCGCGTGCGGGGCGGCGGCCCGGACGGCGTGGAGCGAGCGACGCGTCGACCGTGGTTCCCGCTCGCCGACCACGGCCAGCAGCGGAGCCGTGAAGTGCTTCAGCCCATCGGGAACTCCGCCCGTGGTCACGTCGGCGAGCACGCGCCGGGCCGTCTCCCTCGACACGCTGAGCCCGTGTTCCACATAGGTCTTCCTGCCGTCCTCGGGCAGCCGGAACGCCGCGGCCTGCGCCTTCCAGAACCAGGGAGCGTTCCACAGCAGCAGTTGCAGCTTCGCCGTCGCCCGCACTGTCGATCCGAGCGGCGTCACCATCGCACCGGTGACGAACAGGGAACGCACCAGTCCTGGATGCCGGGCAGCGAGGTGCAGCGCGACGATCCCGCCCAGCGAGAGCCCGACGACGTCGACCGGTGTGGTGATCCCCAGTGCCGCGAGTCGATCAGCTACCCGGTCGGCGACCTCCGGCAGGCCAGGCCATACCTCGCCGGCGTGCTCGCCGAAGCCGGGGAGGTCGGGCGTCACGACGAGCCGGTCGCCGAATGCCTCCACCTGCGGCGCCCACATCCAGCTCGCCGCGGCGTTGCCGTGCAGCAGCAACACCGGAGGGGCCGCCGTGTCTGTGGCCGGCTCGTGCAGCTCCGCGAAGCCCGTCACGTCAGCTCCTTCTCCACCTCGGTGAGCCAGTCGAGCTCCGTGCGCACCTGCGCGATGCCGTGGTCCAAAGTGGCCAGACGGAGCCGAGCCCGCCGGTCGGCCGGATCCGGCGCCGACCGCCGCATGTCCTCCAGCTCCACCAGCAGGGACTCGGCGGTCTTCCGCCGCGTCGCGAGCAGTTCCGCCAGTTCCGGCTCAGGCAGGCCGCCGGAGAAGAACAGCCGCGCCAGGAACACGTCGCGTTCCGGTTGCGGGTCGAGCCTCGACGTCAGCCAGTCGTTCAGGACCTCGCGTCCCCGGTCGGTGATGTGGTGGACCTGACGGGCCGGGCCGCCGACGCCGGGAGCGGTCTCGACCGCGGCGAGGCCGTCCCCGGTCAGCTGGGACAGCGTCCGGTAGATCTGCGCCTTGTCGGCCTGCCAGAAGTACCTGATCGTCGTGTCGCAGTGCCGTTTGACCTCGTATCCGGTCATGGGCGACAGATCGAGCAGGCCGAGTATCACGCGCGCCAGCACCATGCCCTCAGCATGACACCAGACTAGTGGACTTGTCTACTAGTGGCGGTTCGCCCAACGGCGCTCGAGTGGAGCATCCCCGGGTCGGTGATCCTGGGTCGCCGTGGCCGGGTACGAACTCGTCCGGCATCGACACCGCAGGCGCAGGCGTACCCCGCTCGCGACGACCTACGTCAACGAGTTCACGGCGATGCTCTACGGCACCCAGCGGATGGAGCTCGGGCTGGCCGTCGACCTCGAGCGGCATCGTCGTGCTGCCGAAGGACCGCCAGGAATCGTCCTCATGCGACGGTCTTGGCCACCACGTGGTCGATGAGGCCGTACTCCAGCGCCTCCGTCGCGGTGAACCAGCGATCGCGGTCGGCGTCGGCGACGATGCGCTCCACCGGCTGGCCGGTCTGCGCCGCCGTCAGCTCCGCGACGTGCCGCTTCATCTGGCTGAAGACGCTCGCCTGGATCCTGATGTCGGTGGCGGTACCCCGGATGCCCGCCGACGGCTGGTGCATGAGCAGCCGCGTGTTCGGCAGCGCGTACCGCTTGCCCGGCGTGCCGGAGGACAGCAGGAACTGGCCCATCGACGCGGCGAAGCCGAGCGCCCACGTCGAGACGTCGGGCTTGATGAGCTGCATGGTGTCGTAGATCGCCATCCCGGCCGTCACCGACCCGCCAGGCGAGTTGATGTAGAACGTGATGTCGGTGTCCGGGTCCTCCGCCGCCAGCAACAACAACTGCGCGGAGATCCGATTCGCGACGGCGTCGTCCACTTCGGACCCCAGGAACACGATGCGCTCGGCCAGGAGCCGGTCGTAGACCGAGTCGGCGTTGCCCACGGACCCCTCGAGTGCCTCCATCATTGCGGTCATACTGGGAAAGTAGCCGCGATCGGCGCGTGACGGGCGCCTGTTCGCTGACGGCAGACGTCCGCGCGAGAATGTGCCGCATGGCCGTGACCGCGGAGAAACACCTGGTGTACTGCTGGCTCGAACGCGCGGGAGCGGTGCTGTTGCTGCGGCGCGCGCCCGGCACCTTCCTCGGGGGCAACTGGGAACTCCCGGGCGGCACCGTCGAGCCGGGCGAGGCCCCCGAGTCGGCCGCCGTCCGTGAGATCGCCGAGGAGACCGGGCTCGCGGTGACGGTGACCGGCGAGCGCGGCAGGTACACGTGGATGGACATCACCGGGCGGGCGCTGCGCGTGCACGCCGTCGTCTACGAGTCACGCGAAACGGGCCGGGCGGAGGTGGTGCTCAACCCCGCCGAACACGACGGCCACGCGTGGCTCTCCCGCGGCGACGCGCGCGAACTGCCGATGGCGCCGCACTTCGCGGAGACGCTCGAACTCGGCGCGGGCCGGTAATGTCGGGGGTGATGAAACCCCTGATCCGCGAGGCGACCTCCGCCGACATCGATCCCGCCACCGAGACCCTGCGCGACGCGTTCGCCGACTACCCGTTCACCCGCCACACGATCGCCGCCGACGACCACCTCGGCCGGCTCGCCCGGATGCAGCGGCTGTTCCTCGCCCGGATCGGCCTGCCCCACGGCCGCGTGTGGGTGAGCGACGACGCCGCAGCCGTCGCGGTCTGGACCACACCGGCCTCGACGGGCCTGGAGCGGGTGTTCACCGAGCTGGCTCCCGAGCTCGGCGCCATCGCGGGCGACCGGGCCGCGATCGCGGCGGCCACCGAGGCAGCGCTGGCACCACACCGGCCCACCACGCCCAGCTGGTTCCTCGGCACCGTGGGAGTGCGGCCAGGACAGCAGGGCCGCGGCCTCGGCAGGGCCGTGATCGAGCCGGGGCTGCGCGCCGCCGAGGCCGAGGGCGTGCCCGCGTTCCTGGAGACCTCGCTGGAGAGCAACGTCGCCCTCTACCGCAGGTTCGGCTTCGACGTGGTCGCCGAGATCGAGCTGCCCCACCACGGGCCGAGGACGTGGGCCATGAGCAAGAAGCCCTAAAGCGCGCGCAACGCGGCGCCGACGGCCGCGATGCCCTCCTCGATGTCGCCCACCGCGCTGGCCGCGTAGCCGAGCACCAGGCCCGGCGGCCCTTCGCGCTGGCTGTGCCACGACAGCGGTTGCACCTTGACGCCGCGCGCGAACGCCGCCGCGGCGAGGTCGACGTCGGAGAACGACCCGGCGAAGGTGACCATCAGATGCAGCCCGGCCGCCGCACCGTGCACGACCGCACCGGGCAGGTGCCGCTCGATCGCCGCGATCATGGCGTCCCTGCGGCGGACATGACGGCGGCGCAGCAGGCGCAGCTGCCGCTCGAACGCGCCCGACGACATCAGCTCGGCCAGCACCAGCTGCGGCAGCGCGGCGTTGCCGAGGTCCGCGTCGCGCTTGGCCGCCGTCACCGCCTCGCGGTAGCGCGCCGGCACGAGCAGCCAGCCGATTCGCAACGCGGGCGCGAGCAGCTTCGACACGCTTCCGGCGTAGCAGACGTGCTCGGCCAGCGTCGCCCGCAGCGCGGGCACGGGCGGGCGGCCGTAGCGGTGCTCGGCGTCGTAGTCGTCCTCGATGATCAGCCCGCCCGCCTCGGCCCACCCCCGCAGGGCGCGCCGCCGCACACCGTCGAGCACGACGCCGGTCGGGAACTGGTGCGCCGGGGTCAGCAGCACCGCCGGATGGCCCGCCGCGCTCAGCTCGTCGACGCACAGCCCCGCGTCGTCGACCCGCACCGGCGGCGTGTCCAGCCGCCAGTTCCGCAGGTGCTGGCGGACCCCGAGCGAGCAGGGGTCCTCCACGGCGACGGTGGTGATCCCGTTGTCCCGCAACACTTGTGCGAGCAGGCCGAGTGACTGTGACACGCCGGCGACGATCACGACCTCGCGCGGGTCGACGCGGATACCGCGGTTGCGGGCGAGCCACGTCGCGACGGCGGCCCGCAGCACGGGCGTTCCCCTGGGGTCGCCGTAGCCGAAGTCGGCGGGCACCAGGCGGCCGAGCACGGCGCGTTCCGCGCGCAGCCACGCCGAACGCGGGAACGCGGCGAGATCGGGCACTCCCGACGACAGGTCGATTCGCGCTCGCGCGGCGCGCAGCGTGTCGAAGACGTCGACGCCGGGCGTCACCGGGAACGGCGCCGGCGGCTCCGGTGGGGGTGCCGACGGCACCGCCGCCACCGGGGCCGACACGACGATGGTGCCGGCCCTGCCGCGCCCCGCGACGTGACCGTCCTCGGCGAGCCGCTGGTACGCCTCGGTGACGACGCCCCTCGACACGCGCAGGTCCGCCGCGAGCACGCGCGACGCGGGCAGCCTGCCGCCCACGGGCAGACGGCCGTCGGCGATCGCGAGCCGCAGCCGCTCGGCGAGCCACGCCGCCCTGCCGCCCGGTGGCGCGTCGGCGATGTCGAGTTGCAGGAAGTCGGAGCCCGGCGACGTTATGGACCCCTTCGATGGGCTCGCTTTGGCCCTACTCATCGGACCATTGTGGCAGCACAGTGAAGGCATGAACGCCGCATTCCTGCTGAACTCGCTCGTCGTGGCCGCCATCCCCGGCACCGGCGCGATCTACACGCTCTCCGCAGGCGTCTCGCGGGGCGGGCGCGCCGGGCTCGTCGCGGCGTTCGGCTGCACCCTCGGGGTGGTCCCGCACATCGTCGCCACTCTCACCGGGCTGGCCGCGCTGCTGCACACGAGTGCGCTCGCCTTCGAGGTGCTGCGCTACCTCGGTGTGGCGTACCTGCTGTACCTGGCCGTGGCGACGCTGCGCGACAAACGCGCGCTCGTGGTACGCGAGCAGGCGCCGCGCGAGTCCGCAGCGAAGGTGATCACCTCCGCCGTCCTCATCAACGTCCTCAACCCGAAGCTGACGATCTTCTTCGTCGCGTTCCTTCCCCAGTTCGTCAGCCCGGACGACCCGCGGTCGCTGCCGACGCTGCTGGAGCTGAGCGGCATCTTCATGCTGATGACGTTCCTCGTGTTCGCCGCGTACGGGCTCTGCGCGGCGGCCGTGCGCGACCAGGTGATCTCCCGGCCGCGCGTACTGACGTGGACCCGTCGCGTCTTCGCCGGCTCCTTCGCCGGGCTCGCCACCAGCCTCGCCCTCACCGACCGCTAGCGAGAACCGCGTGTACTTCCAGCACTCACCGCAGATCCGGGCCCGGCACCCGGAGCTCGCCGCCGGAGCGATCGTCGCCGACGGGATCAGGGCCGACGCCGACGTGGCAGGCCGCGTCGCCGCCCACACCGCGGTGGCGACCCGCAGGCTGGCCTCGGGCACGGAGGCAGGCCTGCCCGAGATCCAGGCGTGGCGGCGGACGTTCTCGCGGATGGGCCTCAAGCCGACGCAGTACCGCTGTGCGGCGGAGTCGCTGCTGCGCCGCCTCCGCAAGGAGGGCGCGCTGCCCGCGATCCATCCGCTGGTGGACCTGTGCAACGCGGTGTCGATGGCCTTCGCGATCCCCGTCGCGGTGCTGGACCGCGCCGCGATCGGCGGCGGGCTGGAGGTCCGGCACGCCACGGGTGGCGAGCGGTACCTGACGCTGTCCGGGCAGCCCGAGCACCCGGCCGAGGGGGAGGTGACGTTCGCCGACGCCGAGGGCAACGCGCACGCGCGACGCTGGACCAACCGGCAGAGCGGGCTTTCGGTGGTGCGCGACTCGACCACGTCGGTGCTGATCGTCGCCGAGGCCGTGCACCCGACCGCGGCCGAGGACGTCGCGCGGCTCGTCACCACGCTCGCCGGTGAGCTGACCGCGATCTGGGGCGTGGCACCGAAAACGGCGCTGCTGACCGCCGGCGAGCCCCGCTTCGAGTTCTAGGAGCGCGCTGCACAACCGCTGCCCTGCCTGCGCGACGCCCAGACGGCGCCTCGCCGCGTTGCCGGAAAGCCCGACGACCCGGTACGAGGGCTTCCCTCCGCCTTACGGGGCGACCGTCTTGATCGCCGCTCGCTGCGGGCGGGGTCGTTCAGCCCACTCCTAGGGGATCACCTTGCCGGGGTTGAGGATGCCGTGCGGGTCGAGCGCGGCCTTGACGGCGCGGTGCAGGTCCAGCACGGGCTCCGCCAGCTCCCCGGCGAGGCCGTCGCGCTTGAGCAGCCCCACCCCGTGCTCGCCGGTCACCGTGCCGCCGAGGTCGATCGCGTCGGCGATGATCTCGTGGAACGCCCGCTGTGCGCGCACGCGTGCGTCGTCGTCGCCGGGCGGGGTGATGAGCAGCGGATGCAGGTTGCCGTCTCCGGCGTGCGCGATGTTGGCTATGAGCGTGTCGTGGCGGGTCGCCGCGGCCTCGATGCGCGCGAGCATCTCGGGCACGGCCGCCTTCGGCACGCACACGTCCTCGGTGAGCACCGGGCCGAGCCGTTCCAGCGCGGGGTAGGCCAGGCGCCGCGCGGCGAACAGCGCGTCGGCCTCCTCCTGGTCGGTCGAGCGCGCGGCCCAGCTCGCCCCCGCCTGCTCGAAGCACTCCAGCATCGCGGCGGCCTCGCGCTCACCCGCGGCGCCGGGCGCGTCGGTGCGGCCCAGCAGCACCACGTCGGCGTCCACGGCGAGGCCCATGTTCTTCCACTGGTCCACCGCGGCGAGGCAGTGCCTGTCGATCAGCTCCAGCGCCGAGGGCGTGAGCCCGGCCGCCGCGACGGCCGACACCGCGCGGCCCGCGTCGACGACCGAGGAGAAGTACCCGGCGACCGTGTGCTCGGGGTCGCGCAGCGGGCGCAGCCGCACGGTCACCTCGGTGATCACGCCGAGCGTGCCCTCCGAGCCGACCATGAGCCCGGCGAGGTCGTAGCCCGCGACGCCCTTGGCGGTGCGCCTGCCCAGCCGCACCAGCTCGCCCGTGCCCGTCACGACCTGGAGACCCAGCACGTAGTCGCGGGTCACGCCGTACTTCACGCAGCACAGGCCGCCCGCGTTGGTCGCCACGTTGCCGCCGATGGTCGACCACGGCGCGCTCGCCGGGTCCGGCGGGTACCACAGGCCGTGCTCGGCGCATGCGGCCCGCAGGTCGTCGTTGACGACACCCGGCTCCACGACCGCGAGCCGCTCCAGCGGGTTGATCTCGCGGATCGCCGACAGCTGCTCGGTGGAGAGCACCACGCCGCCGTCGACGGCGTTGGCCCCGCCGGACAGCCCGGTGCCCGCGCCACGCGGCACGAGCGGGACACCGTGCCGGACGCAGGCCCTGACCACGGCCTGGATCTCCTCGGCCGTGCGCGGCCGCACCACCGCGACGGGCTTGCCGTGCGGCGCCCATTCGGCCTCGTCGTGGAGGTAGCCGGAGGCGACGTCCTGGTCTTCCACGAGGCGGTCGGCGGGCAGCTCTCGCCTGAGGTCGTCGATCAGCATGCCCGCAGACTACGTGCGCGTGCCTGCCGCCGACCGCCGCCGCAGCCCGATCGGCAGCACGGCGGCCACCACGAGCGCGAGCACGAGCGCCGCGGGCAGTCCGGCCGCGGCCCACGCCGCGTAGAGCAGCAGCCCGGCGAGATCCGTGCCGAGCCCGGCGACCGAGGTGACCGTGGCGCGGGCGGTGCCGTCGATGCGTTCCTGCAGCCGGGCGTTGGCCACCACCAGCACCGCCCGGTACACCGCGTAGAACAGGCCCACCAGCACCAGGCCCGCCGGCACCCCGAGCAGACCCGCGAGTCCGAACAGGGCCACGCCCGCGAGGAGCACGAGCGCGAGCGAGAACGGGCGAAGGCGGTCGAGCCTGCCCGCGAGCGCCGAGCCCGCGGCACCGGCGAGCGGGATCGCCACCACCGCGAGCGGGATCGCGTCGACCGGCACGTGCCAGTCGCGGGCGAGCAGCGGGAAGTACTCCTCGATGCCGTCGAGCGAGGTCAGCAGGGCCACGGCCACGACGGCCCCGCGCACGGCGGGGCTGCGCACCGCCTCCATGACACCCGTGCGCAGGGTCGCGAGGTAGCTTCCCTCCTCCTCGCCGTTGTCCTCGCCGTCGTCCTCGCCGGACTCGGTGCGCGGCGGCTCGGGGATGCGGGAGGCGACGAACGCCGCCATGAGGCAGGTGGCGACGCTGGCCCAGCCGACGAGCTCGTAGCCGCCGAGCGGGAACAGCACCGTCGCGGCGACCGCGGCCGGGATCTGCGCGATCAGCTCGAACGCGCCGACCTGGCCGTAGATCCGCGTGAAGTGCTCCTGCGCGCCGGTCGCGGCCAGGCCGTCGTAGAGCAGCGCCTCCACGGAACCGGACACGAGCGAGCCGCCGAGCCCCCACAGCACGAAACCGGCGGCGAACGCGGCGAAGCCGGGAGTCGCCGTCCACAGCGCGTAACCCGCCGCCTGCAGCACCCCGCCCGCCACGAGGGCGCTCTTGCGGGAGAACCGGTCGGCGAGCGCGCCCGTGGGCACCTCGACGACGATGCCGACCACCGACCAGATCGCGAACAGCGCGGAGATCTCAGCGTCGGAAAGCCCGGTGTCGGCGAACAGCAGCGCGTACAGCGGGTACAGGGGCACGACGTCCGCGAGCAGCGCCCACAGCCGGATCAGCCGGGCGAACGGGCGGGCGTCGGCGGGAAGCGGTGTCCTACGTCAAAGGAACGGCATGCGGTGAGATTAGCCGGATTCGTCCGTCCTGTCGCGGGTTTTCCGCGCGAAGCGAACGGTCGCGGCCACGGCCGTCAGTGCGAGCACGATCACCACCAGCCCATAACCCGTTGCGGAGGGATGCAGGCCGAGATGCGTCGCGGCGAGGCCGGCAGCGAGCGAGGGCAGGCTGAACGACAGGTACGACGCCGTGTAGAGGGTCGCGACGAGCGCGGCCCTGCTGCCGGGCTCGGCGAGGCTAGTGGCCGTGCGGAACGCGCCGAGGAACGACGCGCCGAAGCCGGAACCGCTCACCACCGTGCCCGCGAAGAACAGCGCGGGCGAGGGCAGCGCGAGCGCCAGCAGCAGCAACGCGACGCCACCCGCCAGCAGCAGCCCGCCCGCGACGATCGCCGTACGGGAGTCCCGTCCGCGCAGCAGCACCGATGCGACCGACCCGGTGCCCATCAGCAGGAAGATCACGAGCCCGCCCGCTATGGGCGAGGTGACACCGAGCACCTCCACCACCAGCGACCGCCCGAGGGAGAGGTAGAGCCCGCCGAGCGACCACGTGGCCATGAGCGAGGGCAGCACCACCACGAACGCGAGGCGCGCGGGTTTCGGCACGCCCAGCTCCGGCAGCAGCGAGCGCAGCGCGCCGTGCCTGCGGCGCACCGGCTCCGGCATGACCGCGAGCGCGAGGCCGGTGAGCACGAACGCGCCGAGCAGCAGCGCGTACACCAGGCGTGTCGGCGCCGGTGCGTACTGCACGAGCAGCCCCGTGCCGAGCGCGCCCGCCGCGAGCCCCGCCGTGGGCACCGCGCTGTTGACGAGCGCGCCGAAGCCCGGCCTGCGTTCGAGGTCGATCAGCGACGCGCTGATCACGCCCGTCGCCAGCCCCGTGCCGACGCCCTGCAGGATCCGGGCCGCGTAGAGCCAGCCGACGCCGTCGGCGAGCAGGAACAGCAGCATGCTCACCGCCTCGACCGCGATGGCCGCCGCGAGCACGGGCCTGCGGCCGACGAAGTCGGACAGCCCGCCCGCCGACACGAGCATGGCCAGCAACGCGAGCACGTAGACGGCGAACACCGCGGTGAGCGTGGCCGGGCTGAACCCCCACAGCCCCTGGTACACGACGTAGAGCGGCGAGGGCGCGCTGGCGGCGAACATGAGCAGGAACAGCGCGGTCGCCACCAGCCAGAACCCGAGGCTCCGGCGCCGGGCCGCGCGCCGCTCCAGCAGATGCACCCCCGCATCCTCACACGCGAGGGGCCCGGTTACGGCAGACTGCGGGCCATGCCACTACCGAGGGGACTCGCCCGCTTCAACCGCGTCGTCACCAACCGTGTCGCGAGCGTGGGCGCGGGACGGCTGCCGTGGTTCGGCATCCTCGTGCACCGGGGACGCAAGTCCGGCAGAACGTACCGCACGCCGCTGAACGTGTTCCCGATCAAGGGCGGCTACGTCATCGCGCTCACCTACGGCCCTGACACCGACTGGGTGCGCAACGTCCTCGCCGAGGGCGGCTGCGAGCTGGAGACCCGCGGCCGCACGGTGCGCCTCGTGCGGCCGCGGCTCGTGCACGATGAGACCCGCGGCGCGCTTCCCCGGCCGGTCAGCGCGTTCCTCGGCCTGCTGAGCGTGAACGATCTGCTGTACCTCGCCGAGGAGTAGCTACTTGCGGATGCCGTTGATGGCGCGGACCACGGCCATGCACTGGTCCTCGACGTAGGCCAGCCCGGCCTCCTCGGCGATCGCCCGGGCTTCCGGCGACACGATGTCCTGCTGCAACCACAGCGCCTTCGCGCCGATCCGCACGGCCTCGCGCGCGACCCCGGCGGCCTCGGGCGAGGGCCGGAACACGTTCACGACGTCGACCTCGTCCGGAATGTCGGAGAGCGAACGGTAGACGCGCTCGCCGAGCAGCACGTCGGCGGTCGGGTTCACCGGGAGCACGCGGAACCCGGCGGCCTGCATGGCGGCGGGCACCGAGTGGGCGGCCTTGGCCGGATGGCGGCTCAGGCCCACCACGGCGATCGTCTTCGAGTCCCGGAGAATGCGTGCGGCGGTGTCGTCCATACCGCCATTGTGCGTCGGGCCGCGCCTACTTGCGGTACCACCGGGGCGAGGTGTTGAGCGGCGGGCTCAGCTCCGCGCTCACCACCAGCACGTTCGGCTCGTCGGCTCGCGTGAACTCCCGCAGCAGCCTGCGAAACGCCCTGCCGAAGCCGTCCACCCGGTCGGCGTAGACGCCGAACGACTTGGCCAGCCCGACGAAGTCCGGTGTGACGAGGTCGACACCCCGGTGCGGCAGCCCGGCCCTCGTCTGGTCGTAGCGGAGCATCCCGTAGCCGCCGTCGTCGACGACGACCACCGTGATCGGCAGGTTCTCCTGCACCGCCGTGGCCAGTTCGCCGACGCCGTAGAGGAACCCGCCGTCACCCGTGATGCACACCGCCCGGCCCTGCGCGGCGGCGGCGACGCCGAGCGAGGCGGGGAAGCCGAACCCGAGCGTGCCCCAGCCCATCGGGTAGGCGAGCTTGCGCGGCGCCGCGATCCGGTAGAAGCCGCCGACCCAGTAGCCGGCCACGCACATGTCCGACACGAGCACCGAGTCGTCGGGCAGCGTTTCCCCCAGCGCGGCAAGGAATTCCGCCGCCTGGGGCTCCTCTTTGCGGACCCGGCGCCGCACGCGCACCTCGATCTCGTCGAGCCTGCGCGAGAGCCCGTCGAGGCCCGGCCGAGCGGCGAGCCCGGTGAGCAGGCGCTCCACCACCTGCCGCGCGTCGCCGAGCAGCAGCAGGTCCGGCGGGTAGTTCTTCGCGGCGTCGGCGGGGTCGACATTGACGGCGATGAGCCTCGGCGGCTGCGGCATCCGCCAGTTCTGGGTCATGAGCCCGTCGAAGTCGGTGCCGACGGCGAGCACGACGTCGGCCTCGTCCCACAGCGCACCGACCTCCGGTGTGTGCACGGGGTTGGACGCACGGCACGGGTGGTCGGGCGGCACGATACCGCGGGCGGCGAACGTGGTGATGATCGGCGCCGCGAGCGTCTCGGCGAGCCTGCCGACGGCCTCGCCCGCACCCGAGCGCAGCGCGCCCCCGCCCGCCCAGATCAGCGGGCGTTCGGCGGCGGCGAGCACCTCGCGGGCCCGGTCGAGGTCCTCGACGTCGAGGGTGTGGAGCAGCTCGGTGGGCTCGGAATCGTTGCGGTCCAAGCACTCCGCGGTGAGGAAGTCCGTGGGAATCCCGACGTACACGGGACCGCTCTGCGGCCGCAGCGCGAGCCTCGCGGCGCGCCGCACCGTGCCCGCGAGGTCGTCGGGATGCTCGACGGTGAAGCCCGCCTTGGTGACGGGTGCGAACATCGCCTGCTGGTCACTGGTCTCGTGCAGCACACCGCGCGTGATACCTGGCCTGCGCAGGGTGGAGGGAATGTCGGTGGCGAGCACCAGCACCGGCGACGCCGACGCCATCGCCTCGCCCACGGCGCCGAGGGTGTTGGCCGCCCCCGGGCCGGTGGTGACCACGGCGACGCCGAGCCTGCCGGTGGCGCGGGCGTAGCCGTCGGCGGCGAACCCGGCCGCCTGCTCGTGGCGGACCCCGATGATCCGGATACCCGCCGAGGACAGTGCCTCCCAGATGGGCAGGTTGTGCACTCCGGGCAGGCCGAACGCGACGTCGACCCCGAGCTCGCCCAGTGCAGAGACGAGATGCTGCGCTCCGGTCCGACCCACGACGCGAGGATACGAGCAGCGTTCACCACTGTGGCGGCAGGGACTCCTCGGCAGGCGGCGGCCCGGGAGGCGTACCGTCGCCGAACGGCCTGCCGCCGAGCGCCTCGCGGCCGTGCGGCGTCGCCCACAGTGAAAGGTCCGGACCTTTCGGCACGATGCGCGCCGGGTTGATCTGCTCGTGCACCTGGTAGTAGTGCCGCTTGATGTGGTCGAAGTCGACGGTGTCGCCGAACCCCGGGGTCTGGAAGAGGTCGCGCGCGTACGCCCACAGCACGGGCAGCTCGGTCAGCTTGTTCCGGTTGCACTTGAAGTGCCCGTGGTACACCGCGTCGAAGCGGACGAGCGTGGTGAACAACCGGATGTCGGCCTCGGTGATGGTGTCGCCCACGAGGTAGCGCTGGCTTTCCAGCCGCTTCGACAGCGCGTCGAGGCGGGCGAAGAGCCGGTCGTAGGCGTCCTCGTAGGCCGGCTGCTTCGACGCGAACCCCGCCTCGTACACGGCCGCGTTGACGTCCGCGTACACGCCGCGGTTGACCTCGTCGATCTCCTCGCGCAGCGCTTCCGGGTACAGCTGGGGCGCGCCCTCGCGGTGGTGGGCGGTCCACTCGGTCGAGAGGTCCAGGGTGATCTGCGGGTAGTCGTTGGTGACGAGCCTGCCGCTGGGCACGTCGACGATCGCGGGCACGCTGATGCCGCCGTCGTAGTCCGGGTCGGCCTTCGCGTACGCCTCGTGCAGAAAACGGATACCCAGCGCGGGATCGACGCCACCGGGGTCGAGCGTGAACCGCCAGCTCCGCTCGTCCTGGATCGGGTCGGCCACGGCGACCGACAGCACGGACTCCAGCCCGAGCAGCCGCCGCACCACGAGCGCCCGGCTCGCCCACGGGCACGCCCTGCTGACCACGAGCCGGTAGCGGCCGGGTTCGACGGGCCAGCCGTCGCGACCGTCCGCCGTGATCCGCTCGGCGAACCTGTTGGGGGCCCGATGAAACTCGCCGGTTTCGGGATCGGTCGGAATGGTCATGCCAGTGACCCTAGTACGTAGACTCGCCACACGGCGCACATCGAACGCCGGCCGAGCGACGCGAGGGTGGACGTCATGCCGATGATGCCAGTGACGGACTCGATGTTCCTGTTCATCGAGACCAGGGAACACCCCATGCACGTGGGCGGGCTCCAGCTGTTCACCAAACCCGACGGCGCGGGGCCGGATTACCTGAAATCACTCCGCGAGAGTCTGCTGGAGAACTCCGGCGTGCGCAGCCTGTTCCGGCGCCGGCCTGCCCGCCCCGTCAACACCAGGGGCTACCTCGCGTGGGCCGAGGACTCGGAGCTCGATCTCGACTACCACTTCCGGCATTCGGCCCTGCCCCAGCCGGGGCGGATCAGGGAGCTGCTGGAGCTGACGTCGCGCTGGCACAGCACGCTGCTCGACCGGCACCGGCCGCTCTGGGAGGTGCACCTCGTCGAGGGCCTCAACGACGGCCGGTTCGCGTTGTACAGCAAGATCCACCACGCGCTGATGGACGGCGTCTCGGCCCTGCGCCAGCTGCAGAGCACCCTGAGCGACGATCCGCTGGCGATGGACGGGCCGCCACCGTGGGGTTCGCGGGGGCCTGCCCAGCCGAGGCGCGGCAGGCCCGACGCGCTCGCGCTGCTGCGCGGAGCGGGCAGCACGGCGAAACAGCTCGCCGGCGTGCCGAGGATGACGGCGAAGGTGGCGACCGAGGCGTTCCGCGAGCACACGCTGACCCTGCCGTTGCAGGCGCCGAGGACGATGTTCAACGTCGCGATCGGTGGTGCGCGCCGGTTCGCCGCGCAGTCGTGGCCGCTGGAGCGCGTGCGCAAGGTGGCGACGGCGGCCGGGGTGTCGCGCAACGACGTGGTGCTCGCGATGTGCGCGGGGGCGCTGCGTGACTACCTCATCGAGCAGCGCGCGCTTCCGGACGCGCCGCTGACCGCGATGGTGCCGGTGTCGCTGCGCAGCCGTGCCGACGCGGGCGAGGCATCCGGCAACCAGATCGGAGCGCTGCTGTGCAACCTCGGCACCGACCGGTCCGATCCGGCGGAGCGGCTCGCCGTGATCTCCCGCTCGATGGCCGACGGCAAGCGCCTGTTCAAGGAGCTGACGCCGTTGCAGATCCTGCTGCTGTCGGCGCTCAACATCGCTCCGCTCGGCGCCTCACCGCTGCCCGGGTACGCCAACCACACGCGCCCGCCGTTCAACATCGTGATCTCGAACGTGCCGGGCCCGCGCAAGCAGATGTACTGGAACGGGGCGACGCTCGACGGCATCTACCCGGCGTCGGTGCTGCTCGACGGGCAGGCGCTCAACATCACGCTGACCAACAACGGCGACAACCTCGACTTCGGCATCACCGGTTGCCGCCGCAGCGTGCCCCACCTCCAGCGGCTCCTGCTGCACCTGGACACCGCACTGGCGGAGCTGGAGTACGCGGCCCGGTAGCCCTCGCCCAGCCGCAGTGAAGGCCACCTTGCCTGCGTTCAACGCAGTGAAGGTGGCCTTCACTGCGGTCGGGACCCACCTCTCCCCGCGGAAAGCGCGCACAGGGCGACAACCGGCTTCCTCGCCAACTGGCACTCGGCGGCGCCGCGATGCCCCCACTCGCGCCCGGTTGACGCTCCCCAAGGCCACCTTTGTTGCGTTCAACGCACCTAAGGTGGCCTTGGGGGACGATCAACGCGGGGAGCCCGCGGGGCGGTCGGTGGCCCAGGGACGGATCTCCTCGACCAGCTTCGCCACCGCGAGCACGAGGTCGTCGGAGTGGCGAGGGCCGACGATCTGCAGGCCCACCGGCAGCCCCTGCGACGTGAACCCGGCCGGCACCGTGATCGCGGGCTGCTGGGTCATGTTGAACGGGTATGTGAACCGCGTCCACTGTGGCCAGCTCTCGAGCCCGCTGCCGGGCGGCACGTCGTGGCCGGCCTCGAACGGCTGGATCGGCATCGTCGGCGTGATCAGCACGTCGTAGCGCAGGTGGAACTCGCCCATGTGGATGCCGAGCGCCGCGCGCGTGGCCTGCGCGTCGAGGTAGTCGCTCGCCGAGTAGGTGCGCCCCTGTTCCCACACCCTGCGCAGGCCCTGGTCGATCCGCTCCTCCGAACCGGCGGGGAACGAGTCGAGCCATTTCGCCGCGCCCGTGGACCACAGCACGTCGAACGCCTCGACGGGGTCGGCGAAGCCGGGGTCGGCCTCCTCCACCGACAGCCCCGCCTCGGTCAGCGCCGCGACCGTCGACACGACCGCCTGCGCCACCTCGGGGTCCACGTCGATGTAGCCGAGCGCGGGCGAGAACGCGGCCCGCAGCCCTCGGACGTCGCGGCGCACGGCCTCGCGGTAGGTGCCGATCGGCGGCGCCAGCGCGCTCGGGTCGCGGTGGTCCGTCGTGGCCAGCACGTCGAGCAGCAGCGCGACGTCGTCCACCGAGCGCGCCATCGGGCCGGCGTGGGCGAGCGCGCCGAACGGGCTCGCGGGAAACAGCGGGACGCGGCCCGCCGTGGGCTTGAACCCGACGATGCCGCAGAACGACGCGGGAATGCGCACGGAGCCGCCGCCGTCGGTGCCCACGGACAGCTCGCTCATGCCCGTCGCGACCGCGACCGCGCTGCCGCCGCTGGAGCCACCGGGCGTGAGCGCGGGGTTCCACGGGTTGCGGGTGATGCCGTCGAGCGGGTTGTCGGTGACGCCCTTCCAGCCCAGCTCGGGGGTGGTGGTCTTGCCGAGCAGCACGAGCCCGTTCTCCCGCATGCGCGCGGTCACCGGGCTGTCCACCTCCCACGGCTGGTCGCGGTCGATGCACACCGAGCCGCGCAAGGTCGGCCAGCCCTGGGTCAGGAACATGTCCTTGATCGAGGCGGGCACGCCGTCGAGCCAGCCGATCGGATTGCCCTCCCGCCAGCGCTCCTCCGAAGCCCGTGCCTGGTCGAGCGCCACCTCGGGGTCGACGAGCGTGAAGGCGTTGAGCTCCTTGTCGTGCTGCTCGATCACGTCGAGCGAGGCCTTGGTCGCCTCCACCGGAGACAGTTCCCCCGACGAGTAGGCCGCGACCAGTTCGCTCGCGGTCAGCAGGGTTCCGGTGCTCGGCATGTCTCTCCTCGGTGCTGGTAGCGGCTCGGCGTGCGGCGTCACCGGCGAGGCAGGCCGCCTCGCCCGTCAACCACCTGACGGAACGTAGCCCAAACCCTTGTCGACCACGTTGACCAGGGGCTGCCCGGCGCGCCATCGCCGGAAGTTGTCGGCGAAGACCTCGACCAGCGCGTTGCGCCAGCCGACGAAGTCGCCCGACATGTGCGGCGAGATGTGCACGTTCTCCATCGTCCACAGCGGATTGTCGGGGGGCAGCGGCTCGGTGTCGAAGACGTCGAGTGCCGCGCCCGCGATCCGCTCGGCGCGCAGTGCCTCCACGAGGTCGCCGGTGACCACGAGCTCGCCCCTGCCGACGTTGACGAAGCGGGCACCCGGCTTCATCGCGGCGAAGGCGGCCGCGTCGAACATCCCTTTTGTCTGTTCGGTCAGCGGCGCGACCGCCACGACGTAATCGAACTCCGGGAGGTGCTCGTTCAGCCGCGCCGAGGCGTGCACGGTCCCGAAGTCGGGGTCGCCGTCACGCGCCGTGCGACCCGCGCCCGCGACGTGCATGCCCACGGCGCGCAGCAGCCGCGCGATCGACCGTCCGATCGGCCCGGTGCCGACCACGAGCACCGAGCGGCCCTCGATGCGCTCGCTCTCCCGGTGCCGCCACGTCCGCTCGCGCTGGAGCTTGATCGATCTGGCGAAATCCTTTGCGAACGCAAGGATCTGCCCGAGGACGTACTCCGCGATGGAGTTGTCGAACACACCCCGCGAATTGGTCAGTACCACGTCGCTCTCGCGCAGCGCGGGGAACATCACGGGGTCGACGCCCGCGCTCGCGATGTGCAACCAGCGCAAACGGTTTGCGGCATGCCAGGCGCCGGGTACCGCCGTGGAGAGAAAGTCGTAGACGAACAACGCGTCGGCGTCTCGCAGGGCATCGGCAAGGCCGTCGGCATCGGTGTAACGAACTGCCGCCACTTGCTCGATGGGCTCCATGTCCGGGGGGTGCTTGTCCCCGCAGAGCACCGCGAGCACCGGTGATTCCGTGCCACTCACGTTGACACGGTAAGAGCCGGTCGTATGATTGTCAACAATCCGAGGAGTCACCCCGGAGGCACACTCCTGCAAAGAAAGCCGTCGGAGGTCGGAGCCTTGGATTTCGCAGCCCTGGACTTCCCCGCCTTCGAAGGGCCGTTGGCCCAGCGGGGAATCGGCGTGATCGCGCCGTTCGATCTCGCGCTGGAACGCGAGCTCTGGCGGTGGGTGCCGATGGAGGTCTCGCTGCACCTCGCCAGGACTCCGTACGAACCCGTGCCGGTGAGCATGGAGATGGCCCACCTGGTCAGCAACGCGCACCACCTCGCGGCCGCCACGCGTGACGTGTTGCATGTGGAGCCGGAGGTCGTGGCATACCTGTGCACGTCGGGCAGCTTCGTCAGTGGGGTGGACGCGGAGAAGACGCTGCGCAAGGTGATCTGCGACGCCGGTGCCCCCACGGCGGTGACGACCTCGGGCGCGCTCGCGGAGGTGCTGCAGCAGCTGAACCTCTCCCGCGTCTCGGTGCTCACGCCCTACGACGCGGACCTCACCGGCAAGCTGCACGAGTTCCTCGACGAGCTCGGCGTGAAGACGATGTCGAGCGACCACCTCGGACTCGGCGGCGGCATCTGGAAGGTCAGCTACCGCACCATCGCCGAGCGCATTCTCGCCGCCGACCACAGCGCAGCCGAGGCCATCTTCGTCAGCTGCACCAACCTGCCTACCTACGACGTGATCGAGCCGCTCGAGGAGCGGCTCGGCAAGCCGGTGCTCACGGCCAACCAGCTGACGATGTGGGCGTGCCTCAAGCGCATGGGACTGCCCATCGTCGGGCCGGGCAAGTGGCTGCGTGAGGTATCTTGACCCGTTCTAGTAGGATTGTCGACAATCTGCGAGGAGGTGCACCAGTGCCCACGGTCGGCTTCATCTACCCGGACCACGCGGCGGAGGACGACTACCCGCTCGCCGAGCGCATGCTCGGTGACGGTGCGAGGCTGCCCGTCGAGCACATCTACGGCACCGACCTGCACGCCGTCGCCGAGCTGCTCGACCTGGGCTCCCCGGCCCGGCTCGCCGAGGGCGCCGCGCTGCTCGCCAAGTACGAGCCGTCGGCCGTGGTGTGGGCGTGCACGAGCGGCAGCTTCGTCTACGGCTGGGACGGCGCCGAGGAGCAGGTCGCCAAGCTCTCGGCCGCCGCGGGCGGGCTGCCCGCGTCGAGCACGTCGTTCGCCTTCGTGCGGGCGGCGAACGCGCTGAGCCTGCGCAGTGTCGCCGTCGCCGCGAGCTACCCCGACGACGTCGCGAAGCTGTTCGTGGAGTTCCTCGGCCGGGGCGGCATCGAGGTCCTCTCCATGTCGGCCGCCGACATCGACACGGCGGCCGAGGTGGGCGAGCTGGCCCCTGAGCAGGTCGTCGAGCTGATCGTCAGCCGCGACCACCCGGACGCCGACGCGCTGCTCGTGCCCGACACCGCGATGCGCACGCTCGCGCTGATCGACATGATCGAGGAGCGCATCGGCAAGCCCGTGCTGACGGCCAACCAGGTCACCGTGTGGGAGGGCCTGCGCCTGACCGGCGCGACCCGCGAGGCCCCCGGCCTCGGCACCCTGTTCCGGACGAAGGGCGCGTGAGCATGCTGGCGGACATCGAACCGGTCAACCGGGAATCCACCGCGGCCATCATCGCGCGCCAGCTCAGGGACGCGATCATGACCGGTTCGCTGCCGCCCGGCGCGCAACTCGGCGAGACCGAGCTGGCCGCACGGTTCCAGGTCTCGCGCGGGCCCCTGCGCGAGGCCATGCAACGGCTGGTGTCCGAGGGCCTGCTGCGCAGCGAACGGCACCGGGGCCTGTTCGTGATCGACCTCGAACCGGGCGACGTCTACGACATCTACTCCGCGCGCTCCGCGGTCGAGCGGGCCGCGGCGACGCGCGTGGTGCGCTCGGGCGACCGGGAACGCGTGGCCGGGATCCTCGACGAGGCCGTCGAGGCCATGGCCCACGCCGACGAGCAGGACGACCCCACCGCGCTCACCGAGGCGGACCTGCGCTTCCACGAGGCGCTGATCGAGGCGTCGGGCAGCAGGCGCCTGGCCAGGATGGCGCGGACACTGCTCATCGAGACGCGCATGTGCCTGTCCGCGCTGCAGAGCACCTACAGCAAGAACTACCAGGGCGTTGACGAGCGCGTCACCGAGCACAACAAGATCATCGAGGCCCTGCGCTCGGGCGACGAGCAGTCGATGCTGGCGCTGCTCGAAGCGCACATGGACGACGCGGTGCAGCGCCTGGCCCCTGGCACGAGCCTGCACTCGGGCCCCGCGCCGGACCTGACGCGCGACGGCGTCGACCTGGCCTGAGCGACACACCGACCGCAGTGAAGGCCACCTTCACTGCGTGGAATCAGCACAGCGGCGCGGAGCGTCTCCGTTCGGGTGGTGGTGGGAGACGGGTGGGCGCAGGCATGGTGGCCTTCACTGCGTTGAACGCAGGCATGGTGGCCTTCACTGCGGTCGATCACTGCGGGCTGGCCACGGGCACACGCTCGTCTGACAACTCGGCGTCCATGTCCGACACGGTGGGAGCGCGTCCGTCACTGCACGACGGCTCCGAGGACACTCGCCGCGCCCGCGCTGCCCAGCGCGATGCCCCAGCCGACCGGGCCCAGTGGCGTGCAGCCGAAGAACCGGCTCACGCCCGGCGTCTGGATCACCGCCGCCAGCACCGCCGCCGACCCGAGTCCGCTCGCGAGCACCGCCGGGCTGCGCCCGCCCGTCAGCAGCGTCTGCCCGAGCTGCGTGCCCACCAGCGCGGCCAGCGCCACCGTCGAGGCCCTGCGCCGCCTGCCGGTGACCCGCGCGAGCGACCACGCGGCCGTCGCGCCCGCCGTGGTCGACCCGGCCCGGAACCCGATCTCGCGGTAGAGCCTGCCGCCGAGCGAGCTCTCCGGGCCCTCCTGCAGCAGCTCCTCCACCGTCTCGTTGTCGGGCCGCCGCAACGCGATCGCCAGCGAAGGGGCCAGGTCGGTCAGCAGGTTCACCAGCAGCAGCTGCCGCGCACTCAGCGGCGAGCGCCCGGTCAGCGCCGCACCCAGCACGTTGAACCCGATCTCGCCGAGGTTCCCGCCGAGCAGCACCCCGAGCGCCGAGCGCACCGACGCCCACATCGCGCGTCCCTCCACGAGCGCCGCGATGATCGTCTCCAGCCGGTCGTCGGTCACCACGAGGTCGGCCGCCGCCTTCGCGGCCGGGGTGCCGTGCCCGCCGAGCGCGATGCCCACGTCGGCGAGCCGGATCGCCGGCGCGTCGTTGGCGCCGTCGCCGGTCATGGCCACGGTCTTGCCGAGACCCTGGTACGCCTGGATGATCCGCACCTTCTGCGTCGGGCTGCACCGCGCCACCACGTCGACGCCGGGCAGCACCTCCTTGAGCCGCTCGTCGTCAAGCTCGTCGATGTCGGCGCCGGTCACCACGTGCAGGTCGCTCTCACCGTTGATCTCCGACGCGATCGCCTCGCCGGTCACCGGGTGGTCGCCGGTGATCATCACGATGTGCACGCCGGCGTCCCGCAGCTGCGCGGCCGCCGGTGCCGCACTGCCGCGCACCGGGTCGGAGATGGCGACGAACCCGCGGAAGGTCAGCTCGCGCACGAGGTCGTCGGTGATCTCGCCGGTGCCGACGGTGCGCTCGGCGACCGCGAGCACCCGGTGCCCCGCCTTCGCGAGCGCCCGCATCCGGCCGCTCATGCGCTTACGGGCGCGGCCGTCGAGCGAGCAGCGCGGCAGCACCTCCTCTGGCGCGCCCTTGACGCTCAGCAGCAGGCCCTTCTTCGTCCGGCCCACCGCCGCGTGGTAGCCGCGGGAGGGCTCGAACGGAGCCGACGACTCCAGCGCCCACCCGGAAGCACCCGCGGCCGCGGTCATCTTCAGCCGTTGTCCCGCCTCGACGATCGCGCGGTCCGTCGCATGTGGAAGGTCGCCGGGGCTGTCCGCGTGCGGGGTCGCCCGCAGCGCGGCGGCGAGCACCGGCCGCACGGGTTCCTGCAGCGCGTCGACGCGGCACCGCCGCTCGCCGTCGTCGAGCTCGCTGACGCTCAGCTTGCCCTCGGTGAGGGTCCCGGTCTTGTCGAAGCACAGCACGTCGACCCGGCCGAGCGCCTCGATGCTGCGCGGGTTGCGCACGAGCGCGCCGAGCTCGGCCAGCCGCCTCGCCGCGGCCAGCTGGGCGGCGTTCACCAGGAACGGCAGGCCCTCCGGCACCGACGCGACCGCGAGGTTCACCGCCGCGCCGAGGCTCTCCCGCAAGGGCACGCCCCGCAGCAGCCCGGCACCCGCCACGGCCGCGGCCGAGCCCACGGCGAGCGGCATGCTCTTCTCCGTCAGCTCGGTCAGCCGCCGCTCGACGCCGGTGCTCGGCGCGCCCTGCCGCGCGATCGCCATGCTGCGCCCGGCCTCGGTGTCGTCGCCGACGGCCACCACCACGGCCGTCGCCTCGCCCGCCGCGACGGTCGTGCCCTCGTAGAGCATCGACGTGCGCTCGGCGATCTCCCCGGCCACCACCGGCGCCGGGTCCTTCGCCACCGGCAGCGACTCCCCCGTGAGCGACGACTCGTCGGCCTCCAGTCCGTCGGCCTCCAGCAGGCGGCAGTCGGCGGGCACCACGTCGCCGGCCGTCACCGCCACGACGTCGCCGGGCACCAGGTCGTCGGCGCTGATCACGCGCTCCTCGCCGGCCCGCAGCACGGTCGCGCTGACGGACGAGCGGCTCAGCAGATCGGCCAGCTCCCGTTCGGTCCGCACCTGCTGGATGCTGCCGATCAGCGCGGACAGCCCGGTCACCCCTGCCACCAGCGCGGCGTCCACCGGTGAGCCGACCGCGGCCGACAGCGCGGCACCGCCGGCGAGCACCGGCGTCAGCGGGTTCGCCAGCTCCTCCACGAACGCCTCGCCGAGGGTCTTGCGGACCCGGCCGCCGCCCCCGCCGCGTGCCCGGCGGCGGGCCCGCTCGTCGGTGAGCCCCTCCGCGGTCACGTCCAGCCGGGCCAGCACGGCCTCGGCGGGCATGAGGTGCCACGGCACGGTGTCCGGGATCGCGCCCTCCGGCACCTCCAGCCGGTTCGCCCTGCGGCGTGCGTTGACGAGCGCGATGCCCGCACCGGCGTTGACCGCCCGCATGCCGCGCGACGTCGGGCTCGTGCGGCCCGGTTGCAGCGCCGTCACCACGCCGACGCCGGTGGACGCCTGCGCGATGCGGATGCTGTCGGAGTTCACGGTCTTCGCCGCGGTGACCGCCTCCACGAGCAGCGCGACCACGGCGATGTCGTCACCGGCCAGCACGTGAGCGCCCCACGGCGCGGGCTCGCCGTCGCGGTGGGTGCCGACACCGCAGTCGGCGGCGCCGAGCGCACGCCGATCGGTGGAGACCAGCAGCACGCCCGCGCCCTGTTCCTGCAGTTCCCGCACGCACGCGAACGGCTTGTCGGCGTCCACCACGCGCAGGCCCGACCGCTGCGCGGCCGCCGTCAGGGTGTGCACGCCGGGCAGCTGTTCCCCGCCGAGCGCCAGCACGGCCTGCAAGCTCTCGCCCTCGACGAGCCCCAGTACCCCGGTGGCGCCCTGCTGTTCGAACCGCTTCCGTTCGTCCTCGCCGCCGTGCACGTCCAGCACGTCGAGCGGGCCGAGCCGCCACTCTGCCTCGGTGCGCACCTCCTCGGCCGAGGCCGGGTCGAACAGCCGCCAGGCCAGCTCGGCGACCGCGTGGTGGTCGGCGCCCGGCAGCGGGGCGAGGTCCTTCAGCACCGAGCGGCCCGTCTCCAGCGCGGACCGGTCGAGCACGAGGGTGTCGATGCGGTCGAGCCTGCGCAGCGCCAAGCGGTCCATGACGAGCGCTCCCCTGCGGGCCAGCACCGCGCCGAGCGCGCTCGCGAACGCGGACCTGCCCACCTCGGCCGACTTGGGGACGGCCGAGTAGCCGAGCGCCAGCGCCCTGCGCGGGCCCGCGAACGGCACCGCGACCGCGCTCGCCGTCGCGCCCAGCGTGAGGATCTTGCGCTCGTACTGCTCGACGTCTCCCTCGGGCAGCGGCGCCGGCCGCTCGATCGCGCACGACTCGGCGCCGGCGAAGTCCGGTCCGGTGATGAGCCCGTTCTCCGCGTCGCACCACGCCCGTTCGTGCGCCCGCGCCTCACGCCACTGGCCCATCCGCTGCGCGGCGTCGAGGACGGCGCCCTCACCGCCGCCCGCGAGTCCCTGTGCGAGCGCGGCGAACATCGACGTCATCGAGTCGGCCCGCTCGTGACTGCGGGCCCGCTGCGCCATCCGTTCCTTCAGAGCGGGGTGGTGGTCGACGAGCGCGGGCAGCGAGGCCAGTTCGGACGGCAGGGGCGCCCACGGCGCGAGGCGCGTGACCAGCGACATGCCGACCCCGAAGACGTCCGTGGCGAGGGTGGGCAGCAGCCGTGTGCCGCGCAGCCCGTCGGCGGGGTGGTGCAGCTCGTCCTCGGCGGCCTCCTCCTCGCGGCACGACGGCTCCGACTCCGCGCGCTCGACGATCCGCACGAGCTCGTGGGTCCTCGGCGGCGGGTCGGTCACCGCGACGATCACACGCGAGGACGGCGCGTTGACCCGCGCCCACTCCACACCCGCGTGCTCCTCCAGCGCGCGCTCGATCCGCCTGGCGACGCGCTCGCTGCCCGTGCCGTGCACGCCATGTGCCTCGATGTGCAACCGGCCAGGGCAGGACCACACGTGCCGTCGCGGCCGCGTGGCCAGCGTGGCGAGCCCGCGAGCGGTTCCCACGGTGGCGCCGACGACGGACAACGGACCCGGTACGGACACCCCGAACAGCTTCATGCGGGAAGTAGTGCCCAGATCCGTCGGAAGGTATGCATGAGCAGGGCAAGTCCTTGATCATCGGGAACCGCGGTGACCCGACCGGGGCAATCCCCTTGCCATGCACTGCGGGGACGCCGGGGCTGCCGCTTCAATGACAGGGTGCTGACGAGAACCCGGGTGCTCACTCTGCTGCGCCTTGCCGGATTCGGCCTGGTCGTCTCCGCGGAGATCTACCTGATCGTCCACCTCGGCCCCCGCTTCAACCCGGTGACGCACTTCGGGTACTTCACGGTGCTTTCCAACGTGTTCGCCGCGCTGGTGCTGCTGGCCGGTGCTTTCACGGAGGTGCCGGGGCCGGTGCGGGGCGCGGCCGTGCTCTACATGCTGACCACGGGGATCGTCTACGCGGTCCTGCTGCGCGGCATCGACGTCGGAACCCCGTTGTACGCCAACCGGATCCTCCACGTCGTGCTGCCGATCCTGGTGGCGGTGGACTGGCTCGCCGACCCGCCGCGCCGCCGCATCGCGCTGCGGAAAGCGTTGTGGTGGCTGGTGTTTCCGCTCGCCTACCTCGCGTTCACCCTCGTCCGCGGCCCGGCCCTGCACTGGTACCCCTACCCGTTCCTCGATCCTGACGAGAACGGCTACGGCACGGTCGCGGTGCTGAGCCTGGTGATCGCCGTGGTGTTCGTGGCGCTGACGTGGCTGATCACGACCGTGGGCAACGCCAAGCGCGGTCAGCCGGGCCCGGCCGTGGAAGCCTGAGCCGTGGCCGCGTTCGCCTGGGGCGCGCTCGCGGCGTCGTCGCTGATCCTCGGCGGACTGCTCGCTCTGTGGCTGCGGGTTCCCCGCCGCGCGCTGGGCCTGATCATGGCGTTCGGCACGGGCGTGCTCACCAGCGCCGTCGCCTACGAGCTCGTCGAGGACTCGTTCGAGCGCTCGGCGGTCGGCGTCGGGGTGGGCATGCTCGCGGGCGCGCTGGTCTTCTACACGGGCGACGCGCTGATCGACCGGATCGGCGGGCACAACCGCAAACGCAGCGGCGACCACCCGGCGAACTCCTCGGCGCCCGCGATCGTGCTCGGCATCGTGCTCGACGGGATCCCCGAGTCGATCGTGCTCGGCCTGACGCTCGTCACGAGCGACACGATCGGCCTGGCGGTGCTCGCGGCGGTGTTCCTATCGAACCTGCCGGAGGCGGTCGCCGCGACGGTGGGCCTGCGGGCACGCTCGTGGCGCCCGGCCGGGGTGCTGGGCCTGTGGACGACGGTGACGATCACGAGCGGCCTCGCCGCGCTCGCCGGTTACCTGCTGCTCGACACGGCGGACCCGTCCGTGGTCGCGTTCGTCAACGCCTTCGCGGGCGGCGCGATCCTCACGATGCTCGCCGACACGATGGCGCCCGAGGCCTACGAAAACGGCGGCCGTTCGGTGGGACTGGTCACGACCGCCGGTTTCCTGTCCGCGTTCCTGCTGACCGCGCTCTCTTAGGGGTGGCCGCAGTGAAGGCCACCATGCCTGCGCCCACCCGTCTCCCCCCACCCAAGTGGGGGCGCTCCGCGCCGCTGTGCTGATTCCACGCGGTGAGGGTGGCCTTCACTGCGGTTGACTGGGGCTAGATCGCCTCCGCGATCGCCGTGCCGAGCTGGGCGGTGGTGGCCTTGCCGCCGAGGTCGGGGGTCAGGGCCACTCCCTCGCTCAGCACCTTCTCCACCGCCGCGTTGACGGCCGCCGCGGCATCGGTCTCACCGAGGTGCTCCAGCATCATCGTCGCCGCGAGGACCTGGGCCACCGGGTTGGCGATGCCCTGGCCAGCGATGTCCGGGGCGCTGCCGTGCACGGCTTCGAACATCGACGGGTACGCGCGCTCCGGGTTGAGGTTACCCGACGGCGCCATGCCGAGCCCGCCCGTGACGGCCGCCGCGAGGTCGCTCAGGATGTCGCCGAACAGGTTGGAACCCACCACCACGTCGAGCCGGTCCGGCTGCTGCACCATCCGCGCCGCGAGCGCGTCGATGTGGGTCAGCTCGGACTTCACGTCCGGGTACTCCGCCGCGACCTCGCCGAAGATCTCGTCCCAGAACGGCATCGTGTGGATGATGCCGTTGGACTTGGTCGCCGAGGTCACGCGGCCGCTGCGGGTGCGCGCCACCTCGAAGGCGTACCTGATGATCCGCTCGACGCCCACGCGCGTGAACACGGCCTCCTGCAGCGCGAACTCGCCCGGTTGCCCGGAGTTGTGCCTGCCGCCGAGCGTGGAGTACTCGCCCTCGGAGTTCTCGCGGACGATCACCATCTCCAGCTCGTCGGCCGACCGCCCGGCGAGCACCGACGTGGTGCCCGGCAGCAGCCGCACGGGCCGCAGGTTGACGTACTGCTGGAACGCCCTGCGCACCGGGATGAGCAGTCCCCACAGGGAGACGTGGTCGGGCACGCCGGGGAAACCGACGGCGCCCAGCAGGATCGAGTCGAACCCGCTCAGCTGCTCGATGCCGTCCTCCGGCATCATCGTGCCGGTCTTGGCGTAGCGCTCGCAGCTCCAGTCGAACTCCGTCCACTCCAGACCGAAGCCGAACCGTTTCGCAGCCGCGTCAAGGACTTTCTGTGCCTCGATCTGGACGTCGACGCCGATGCCGTCGCCGGGGATCGAGGCGATCCGGTAGTCGGTCACAGGCTCACCGCGATGTACTTAGTCTCGAGGAACTCGTCGATGCCGACCGTGCCGCCCTCACGCCCGAGGCCGGACTGCTTGACACCGCCGAACGGCGCCGCCGGGTTCGACACGATGCCCTGGTTGAGGCCGACCATGCCGGTCTCCAGCCGCTCGCACACGCGCAGCGAGCGCTTGAGGTCACTGGTGAAGACGTAGCTGACCAGGCCGTACTCGGTGTCGTTGGCCTTGGCGATCACCTCGTCCTCGGTGTCGAACACCGAGATCGGCGCCACCGGGCCGAAGATCTCCTCGCTGGTCATCCGCGCGGCCTGGGGCACGTCGGTGAGCACGGTCGGCTGGTAGAAGTTGCCCGGACCGTCCACAGTGGCCCCACCGGTGAGCACCTTCGCGCCGCGCTGCGCGGCGTCGCTCACCAGCTCGCTGACCTTCTCGATCGCGGCCTCGTCGATGAGCGGGCCCACCACGACGCCGTCCTCGGTGCCCCGGCCGATCGGCAGCGCGGCCATGCGCTCGGTGAGCCTGCGCGCGAACTCGTCGGCGACGCCCCGCTGCACGTAGAAGCGGTTGGCGGCGGTGCACGCCTCGCCGATGTTGCGCATCTTCGCCTGCATGGCGCCCTCGACGGCGGCGTCGAGGTCGGCGTCGTCGAAGACGAGGAACGGCGCGTTGCCGCCCAGCTCCATCGACGTGCGCAGCACCTTGTCGGCGCACTGCTCCAGCAGCTTGCGGCCGACGGCCGTCGAGCCGGTGAAGGAGAGCTTACGCGCGCGGCCGTCGCGGATCAGCGGCTCCATCACGGAGCCCGCGCTGGAGGTGGTGACGACGTTGAGCACGCCCTCGGGCAGGCCGGCGTCGGCGAGGATCTGGGCGAGCGCCAGCATCGACAGCGGTGTCTGTGCGGCCGGCTTGATCACCATCGTGCACCCGGCGGCGACGGCGGGCCCGATCTTGCGGGTGCCCATGGCCATCGGGAAGTTCCACGGCGTGATCAGCAGCGAGGGCCCCACCGGCTGCTTGGCGATGAGGAAACGGCCGCTGCCGTTGGGTGCGGTGGCGTAGCCGCCGTCGATGCGCACGGCCTCCTCGGCGAACCACCGGAAGAACTCGGCGGCGTAGGCGATCTCGCCGCGCGCCTCGGCCAGCGGCTTGCCCATCTCGAGCGTCATGAGCAGCGCGAGCTCCTCCTGGCGCGCCATGAGCGCGTCGTAGGCCCTGCGCAGGATCTCGCCCCGTTCGCGCGGCGGGTGCGCCGCCCAGTCCCCCTGCGCGGCGACCGCGGCGTCGAGGGCGGCGATACCGTCCTCGGGTGAGGCGTCGGCGACCTCGCACAACACCTCACCGGTCGCCGGATCCTGGACGGGGAACGTCCTGCCACCGCTCGCGGCGGTCCACTTCCCGCCGATGAACAGCTCCTTGTTCACCGCGCTGACCACGCCGGACTCGCTGACCGTGCTCATTCCACAGCTCCTGGGCTCCCTTGGTTTTGACCGCGCTACGACGGCCATGCTACGAATATTGTTGACAATCTACAACCCTCCAGGTCTTACCCCTTCCATGTCCGAAGGAGGCCGCTGTCATGGCCAAGCTGTCCCCCATCCTCAAGCAGGCCACGCCGGTCGTCGTCGACCACGGCGAGGGCGTCTACCTCTATGACGTCGACGGCCGCCGCCACCTCGACTTCACCGCCGGTATCGGCGTGACGAGCACCGGCCACTGCCACCCGAAGGTCGTACGGGCCGCCCAGGAGCAGATCGGCAAGCTCATCCACGGCCAGTACACCACCGTGATGCACAAGCCGCTGCTCGAACTGACCGAGCGCCTCACCGAGGTGCTGCCGAGCGGGCTCGACTCGCTTTTCTTCTCCAACTCGGGCAGCGAGGCGGTGGAGGCCGCGCTGCGGCTGACCCGGCAGGCCACCGGCAGGCCCAACGTCGTGGTGTTCCAGGGCGGCTTCCACGGCCGCACCGTCGCCGCCGCGACCATGACCACCTCGGGCACCCGGTTCAGCGCGGGCTTCTCGCCGCTCATGGGCGGCGTGCACGTGGCGCCGTTCCCGTTCGCCTACCGCTACGGCTGGGACGAGAAGACCGCCACCGACTTCGCGCTGCGCGAGCTGGACTACCTCTTCGCGACGCAGACCTCCCCGGGAGAGACGGCCGCGTTCTTCATCGAGCCCATGCTCGGCGAGGGCGGCTACGTGCCCGCCAACCCCGAGTTCATGGCCGGCCTGCGCGCCCGCGCCGACGAGCACGGCATCCTGCTGGTCATCGACGAGATCCAGACCGGCTTCGGCCGCACGGGCAAGTTCTGGGGGCACGAGCACTTCGACGTCCGTCCCGACGTCATCACGATCGCCAAGGGCCTCGCGAGCGGCTTCCCGATCTCGGGCATCGCCGCCTCGCAGGAGCTGATGGCGAAGGCGTGGCCGGGCTCGCAGGGCGGCACCTACGGCGGCAACGCCGTCGCGTGCGCCGCCGCGCTGGCCACGCTCGAGGTGATCAAGGAGGAGGGCCTCGTCGAGAACGCCGCCGCCCGAGGCCGCCAGCTGCTCGACGGCGTGCGCGCCATCGGCGACAAGACCCCGGCGATCGGCGACGTCCGCGGCCTCGGCCTGCTGGTCGGCTCGGAGTTCACCACCGCCGACGGCAAGCCCGACAACGCCACGGCGCAGGCCGCGCAGAAGCTCGCCGCCGAGCGCGGGCTGCTCATGCTCACGTGCGGCGCCTACATGAACGTCGTGCGGATGATCCCGCCGCTGATCGTCACGTCCGAGCAGATCGACGAGGCACTCGAGATCTGGACCGACGTCGTCGCGACCGTCACCAAATAACCGAAGAGAGCGCTAGGAGAGTCCCAGTGGCCCGCTACATCACGATCACCCTCGACAAGCGCGGCGTCTCGTGCCGTGCGCGCCTGCTCGACGACGAGGCGCCACGAACCTGCCAGGCGGTGTGGGACGCGCTGCCGCAGAGCGGCTCGGCCTACCACGCCAAGTACGCCCGCAACGAGGTCTACACCCTCGTGCCGCCGTTCGCCGACCCGAAGCCCGGCCGCGAGAATCCCACGATCACACCCATTCCCGGTGACGTCGTGTACTTCGGTTTCGAGCCGTGGGAGATCGGCAACCCGGCCTACGGCTACGACGAGGGCAGCGAGGCGCACAGCGCGCAGGGCGCCACCGATCTCGCCATTTTCTACGGCCGCAACAACCTGCTCATCAACGGCGACGCGGGCTGGGTCCCCGGCAACGTGTTCGCCACGATCGAGGAGGGGCTGCCCGAGATGGCGGCGGCCGCGCAGGACCTCTGGCTACGCGGCGTAGAGGGCGAGACCATGACGTACGCACGGGCCTGAGTCACTCGGACGGGTGGAAGGCGCGAATTCACCTGTAGTGCCACCGCCTTAACTCGTTCGTGGGCCGACAGCCCCCGAACATCGCATCAAGATCACCGTTACCCCGGGTGACCACTCCGTTGGTGACTACGCATCGTCACCAACGGAGTGGAAGCCCTGGGCCGGTGCAAAACCCGAAAGACTTACGTGTTTAAACTGAAGGGATTTCGGGTTCCGCTTCACCGCGTTTCCGGCTCTTTGACACCGCCGCACCGCCTTGAAAACCTTGCCTGGCTTTCGAAAGCAGCTGTGTGCACACGGCAATCCGTGTAACCGATTTTCCTGTTAAGGAGCCCCTCGAAATGCAGATCTTCGTCACCCACGGCGGCGACATCATCACCGGCATCCTCGCGCACCTGGCCAACATCCTGGGCTGGCTGGTCTGAGGCCGTTGAGCTGAAGCCGAGGGCGGGGTCGGTACGTTGGCGCGGACCGGCCCCGCCCCGGCGGCGAACGTGAATAGCTTTCAGCCGCGCGGTCGTACTAGGCTTCCGCCATGGGCGACGTTGCGCAGCGACTGGCCGAGATCGTCGGCGATCAGCACCTCCTGACCGGCGAGGCCGTCACCGAGGACTACGCGGGCGACGAAGCACTCGTCGGCGAACCCGTCAAGCCCCGGTACGTGGTCAAGCCGGCCACCACCGACGAGGTCGCCGCCGTCCTCACCACGGCGACCGAACACCGCATCCCCGTCACCGCCCGAGGTTCCGGCAGCGGGCTCTCCGCCGCCGCCCGGCCCCATCCCGACGGGATCCTCGTCTCCTTCGAGCGCATGAACGCGATCCTCGAGATCGACACCACCAACCACGTCGCGGTGGTGCAGCCCGGCGCCACACTGTCCGAACTGGACGAACGGACCGCCGAGAGCGGCCTCGGCTACACCGTCTACCCCGGCGAGATGAGTGCGAGCGTCGGCGGCAACGTCGGCACCAACGCGGGCGGCATGCGGGCCGTCAAGTACGGCGTCACGCGCAACAACGTCCTTGGCCTGCAAGCGGTTCTGGCCACCGGCGAGGTCATCCGCACCGGCGGCAAGATCGTGAAGACCTCCACGGGCTACGACCTCACGCAGCTCGTGATCGGCTCCGAGGGCACGCTCGCGCTGGCCACCGAGATCACCGTCCGGCTGCACCCCAGGCTCACCCACGGGGCCACCGTGCTCGCCCCGTTCAGCGACCTGGACCAGGTGATGGCGGCCGTCCCGGCGATCGTGTCGAGCGGGCTCGCGCCGCACATCCTCGAATACATCGACGCGCTCACGATGGCCGCGATCACCTACACCGCGCAGCTCTCGCTCGGCATCCCCGACAAGGTGCGCGACGCGTCGCAGGCGTACCTCGTGGTGGGGCTGGAGAACCGCGAGACCGACCGGCTCGACGACGACGTGCAGGCGCTCGGCGAGCTGCTGTCCGGGCTCGGCGCCACCGACGTCTACGTGCTGGAGGGCGGCTCGGCCCGCAAGCTCATCGAGGCCCGCGAGAAGGCGTTCTGGACGGCGAAGTCGGCGGGTGCCGACGACGTGATCGACGTGGTGGTGCCCAGGGCCGCGATGCCCGAGTTCCTCAGCAGGGCAAGGGAAATCGCCGCCAAGACCGAGTCGGGCGTGGTCGGCTGCGGGCACGCCGGCGACGGCAACGTGCATCTGGGCATCTTCCAGAAGGACCCGGCCAAGCGCGCGAGCCTGCTGCACGACATCTTTGCCGTGGGCATGGAGCTCGGCGGCGCGATCTCCGGTGAGCACGGCATCGGCCGCGCGAAGAAGGAGCACTGGCTGGAGCTCGAGGACCCGGCCAAGGTGGAGCTGATGAAGCGGATCAAGACCGCCTTCGACCCGGCCGGGATCCTCAACCCCGGCGTACTTTTCGACTAGTCATCTCCTGAGGAGGACCATGAACGGCGCGCAGTCGCTGATCCGGACGCTCGTCGACGCGGGGGTCGACGTGTGCTTCTCGAATCCGGGCACGTCCGAGATGCACTTCGTCGCCGCACTCGACACGGCACCGGAGATGAGGGGCGTGCTCGGGCTCGCCGAAGGCGTCGTCACCGGTGCCGCCGACGGCTACGCGCGCATCGCCGGCAAGCCCGCGGCGACTCTGCTGCACCTCGGCCCCGGCCTCGGCAACGGCCTGGCGAACCTGCACAACGCGCGCCGCGCCAACACCCCGGTGGTCAACGTCATCGGCGACCACGCGACCTACCACAAGCGCTACGACGCGCCCCTGGAATCCGACATCGAGGCCGTCGCCGGTTCGCTGAACGGCTGGGTGAGGCGCAGCGAGAGCACCGCCGACGTCGGCGCGGACGCGGCCGCCGCGGTGGGCGCCGCGCAGGACGCGCCGGGCCGCGTCGCCACGCTGATCCTGCCCGCGGACGTCTCGTGGGGCGACGGCGGCAGGCCGTGCCCGCCCGTGCCGCCGCGCACGGCGAAACCGGTCGCGGAGACCACGGTGAAGTCGGTCGCCGAGGTGCTGCGCACGGGCGAGCCCGTGGCGCTGCTGCTCGGCGGGGACGCGTGCCGCGAGAGCGGGCTGCGCGCCGCGAGCCGGATCGCGAAGGCCACCGGGGCGAGGCCGTTCATCGAGACGTTCCCGGGCCGGCTCGAACGGGGCGCGGGCCTGCCCGCGATCGAGCGGCTCGGCTACCTCGCCGAGCAGGTCGCCTACCAGCTCGAGGGCACGCGGCACGTGATCGTCGCGGGCACCAGGCCGCCGGTGTCGTTCTTCGCCTACCCCGGCAAGGCGAGCGACCTCGTGCCCGAGGGCGCGCAGGTGCACACGCTCGCGGCCGTCGAGGACGACGTGGTGGGCGCGCTGGAGGACCTGGCCGAGCTGGTCGCCGCGGGCACGGAGCCGGTGCTCGCGCAGCCGCAGCGGCCCGAGCTGCCGAGCGGCGAGCTGACCGCGCAGAACTGGGTGCAGGTGATTGGCGCGCTGCTGCCGGAGCAGGCGATCATCTCCGACGAGGCGAACACGTCCGGCCTGCTGCTACCCGGCGCGACCGCCGGCGCACCCCGCCACGACGTGCTCACCCTCACCGGCGGCGCGATCGGCCAGGGCATGCCCGTGGCGACGGGTGCCGCGATCGCCGCACCGGACCGCCCGGTGATCAACCTGGAGTCCGACGGCAGCGCGCTCTACACGATCTCCGCGCTGTGGACGCAGGCACGCGAGAACCTGAACGTCACCACGGTGATCCTCAACAACCGCGCGTACGCGATCCTGCGGATGGAGCTGCAGCGGGTCGGCGCCGAGGGCTCGGGGCCGAAGGCGAAGAGCCTGCTCGACCTGTCCCCGCCCGAGCTGGACTTCGTGAAGATCTCCGAGGGTCTCGGCGTCCCGGCGACCCGCGCGACGACCGCCGAGGAGCTGGCCGAGCAGTTCTCGCGGGCGCTCGCCGAGCCGGGGCCGCACCTGATCGACGCGGCGATCCCGCCGCTGCTGTGACCCGGTGACGGGGATTCACAGGAAACTCTTGGAGTAAGCACGGCGGTTCCGGCGTTGAGCAGGTAACGGCCGATCGTCGGGGGTCGGCCACCGCTCGGAGGAGGTACGGCCGTGCTGACCACTCCCCACCTGCCGCTGAAGGTCCACACGCGGTCCGACGCGGCGAGCGACCGGGGCCCGCGCGACATCAACGCCGACGCCGTGGCCACCCACACGGACGAAGCGAGCGGGCGCATGGCGTTCGTGGTCGCCGATGGCGTCGGCGACCACCTGCTCGCCGCCCGCGCGGCCCGGCTCTCGGCGAGCACCGCGGCGGCGCAGGCCGTCCGCCACGGAGCCGTCGGCGGGCTGCTGCGGGCGCAACAGGAGCTGCTGGCGCAGTTCGAGCAGCCGAAGGCCGACGCCGTGCTGGTCGTCGCCGTGTTCCCGCCGGAAGGAACCGACGAGGAGACGGTCGACATCGCGTGGGTCGGCGACTGCCGGGCCTACCGCTGGAACGGCCGCGTGCTGCACCAGATCACGGTGGACCACACGCTCGCGGAGTTCTGGCGCCGGGGCGGCGTGGAGCCGTCGCCGAGGCTGGAGCACATGGTGACCGACTCGGTGCGCACGGCGAAGGAGAGCGACATCGGGCGGGCGCGGGTCGGCGCCGGGCCCGGCAGGCTGGTGCTGAGCAGCGACGGTGTGCACAAGCTGCTGGACCTGGTGCAGATCAAGGGCATCCTGGCCGACGGCGTGCGGGCCGGTGACACGGCCAACGCGCTCGTCACCGCCGCGAGGACGTTCGGCAGCCGCGACAACGCCACCGCGATAGTGGTCGACCGCCTCCTACTCTGAAAGCTGCCCCTCAATGCACCCAAGGCCACCTTTGGTGCGTTGAGCGCAACAAAGGTGGCCTTGGGGGACAGCCGGCGGACCTACTCGAAGATCTCGCCCTTCTCGGCCTTGTCCACCAGGGACTGCGGCGGGTTGAAGTGGTCGCCGTAGCGCTGCGCCAGCTCACGCGAGCGCGCGACGAAGCCCTTCAGGCCACCCGGGTACTGGTTGATGTACTGGATGACACCGCCCGTCCACGCCGGGAACCCGATGCCGAAGATCGAGCCGATGTTGGCGTCCTGCACCGAGGTGAGCACGCCCTCGTCGAAGCACTTCACGGTCTCCAGCGCCTCGGCGAAGAGCATGCGCTCCTTGAGGTCCTCGAACGGGATCGCCGCGGAGCCCGAGTTGAACGCCTCACGCAGCCCCGGCCAGATCCGGGTGCGCTTGCCGCTCTCGTCGTACTCGTAGAAGCCGGCCCCACTGGAGCGGCCCTTGCGGTCGAACTCGTCGATCATCCGGTCGATGACGGCCTCGGCGGGGTGCTCGGTCCACGTGCCGCCCGCGGCCTCCACCGCGGCCCGCGTCTCCTGCCGGATCTTGCGCGGCAGGGTCAGCGTCAGCTCGTCCATCAGCTGCAGCGGCGGCGCCGGGTAACCGGCCTGCGAACCGGCCTGCTCGACGCTGGCGGGCTCCACGCCCTCGCCCACGGCGGCGACGGCCTCGTTGATGAACGTGCCGATGACGCGGCTGGTGAAGAACCCCCGGCTGTCGTTGACGACGATCGGGGTCTTCTTGATCTGCAGCGTGTAGTCGAAGACCTTCGCGAGCGTGGCGTCGGAGGTCTTCTCACCGCGGATGATCTCCACGAGCGGCATCTTGTCCACCGGCGAGAAGAAGTGGATGCCGATGAAGTCCTCCTGCCGCTGCACGCCCTCGGCGAGCCCGGTGATCGGCAGCGTCGAGGTGTTGGAGCCCAGCACCGCGTCCGGGTTCACCACGCCCTCGATCTCCTGGAAGACCTTGTGCTTGAGCTCCTGGCTCTCGAACACGGCCTCGATCACGAAGTCGACGCCCTTGAGGTCGGCAGGATCGGCCGTGGGCTTGATCCGCGCGAGCAGCTCGTCGGACTTCGCCTGCGTGGTCTTGCCGCGCCCCCGGGCCTTCTCCTCCAGCTTGACGGCGTAGCCCTTGCCCTTCTCGGCGTTCTCCTGCGAGACGTCCTTGAGCACCACCTCGATGCCCGCCTTGGCGGAGACGTAGGCGATCGCGGCGCCCATCATGCCCGCGCCGAGCACGCCGACCTTCTTCGCCTGATACTTCTCGTAGCCGTCGGGCCGCGAGCCGCCGGAGTTGATGTGCTGCAGGTCGAAGAAGAACGCCTTGGTCATGTTCTTCGCGACCTGGCCGATCACGAGGCTCGTGAAGTACCGGGTCTCGATGAGCGACGCGGTCTCGAAGTCCACCTGCGCGCCCTCGATGGCCGCCGACAGGATCGCCCGCGGAGCAGGCATCGGCGCACCCTTGAGCTGCTTGCGCAGGTTTGCCGGGAACGCGGGCAGGTTCGCGGCGAAGCCCGGGTTCGACGGGCTGCCGCCGGGGATCTTGTAGCCCTTGGCGTCCCACGGCTGCACGGCCTCGGGGTTGGCCTTGATCCACTCCTTGGCCTTCGGCACCAGCTCGTCCACAGTGGACACCAGCTCGTGCACGAGGCCGAGCTCCAGTGCCTTGGCGGGCTTGTGCCGCTGGCCCTGCACGAGCACGTTCAGGATAGCGTTCTGGATGCCGAGCAGGCGCACGGTGCGCACGATGCCGCCGCCGCCGGGCAGCAGGCCCAGCGTCACCTCGGGCAGGCCGATGACGCTGCCCTTGACGTCGGCGGCGATGCGGTGGTGACACGCGAGCGCGATCTCGAGCCCGCCGCCCAGCGCGGCGCCGTTGATGGCGGCGACCACGGGCTTGCCGAAGGTCTCCAGCCTGCGCAGCTGCGCCTTGAGCTCGTTGCCCTGCTGCGTGATGGCCTCGGCGTGCTCGGGTGTGGCCTGGATCAGGTCGTTGAGGTCACCACCGGCGAAGAACGTCTTCTTCGCCGACGTCAGCACCACACCGGTGATCGAGTCCTTCTCCGCCTCCAGCCGGTCGACGATGGCGCCCATCGACTCGCGGTAGTCGGCGTTCATCGTGTTGGCCGACTGCTTCGGGTCGTCCATCGTCAGCAGGACGATGCCGTCGTCGTCCTGTTCCCAGCGAATGGTCTTCGCCTCGGCCATGCTCAAACCCTCTCGATGATCGTGGCGAGGCCCATGCCGCCGCCGATGCACAACGTCACGAGCGCCCGCCGGGCCTGGCGGCGCTCCAGCTCGTCCACCATCGTGCCGAGGATCATCGCGCCGGTGGCTCCGAGCGGGTGACCCATCGCGATGGCGCCACCGTTGACGTTGACCTTCTCGTCGGGCAGCTTCAGGTCCTTCATCCACTTGAGGACGACGGACGCGAAGGCCTCGTTCAGCTCGAACAGGTCGATGTCGTCGACGGTGAGGCCCGCCTTCTTGAGCACCTTCTGCGTGGCGGGCGTCGGCCCGGTGAGCATGATCGTCGGATCGGTGCCGGTGACGGCCGTCGCGACGATCCGCGCGCGCGGCTCGATACCGATGGTCTTGCCGACCTCCTCGTTGCCGACGAGCACGAGCGCCGCGCCGTCGACGATGCCGGAGGAGTTACCGCCGGTGTGCACGTGGTTGATCTTCTCGACCGAGTGGTACTTCTGCAGCGCCACGGCGTCGAAGCCGCCCATCTCGCCGATGCCCTCGAACGCGGGCTTGAGCTTGCCCAGGCTCTCCACGGTGGACCCGGGGCGCCGGTGCTCGTCGTGGTCGAGGATCGTCACGCCGTTCATGTCCTTGACCGGCACGACCGACTTGGCGAAGTAGCCGCCCGCCCACGCCTTCTCGGCCAGGTCCTGCGAGCGCACGGCGAAGGCGTCGACGTCCTCGCGGGAGAAGCCCTCGATCGTGGCGATCAGGTCGGCGCCGATGCCCTGCGGCACGAAGTACGTGTCGTAGTTCGTGGCGGGGTCGGTGAACATCGGGCCGCCGTCGGAGCCCATCGGCACGCGCGACATCGACTCGACGCCACCGCCGATCAGCAGGTTGTCCCAGCCGGCCCGTACCTTCTGCGCGGCCTGGTTGACCGCTTCGAGCCCGGAGGCGCAGAAGCGGTTCAGCTGCACGCCTGCCACCGTGTCGGGCAGGCCCGCCGCCATCGCGGCGGCGCGTGCGATGTCGGCGCCCTGGTCGCCGACGGGCGACACGACGCCGAGGATGATGTCGTCGATCAGCGCGGGGTCTAGGTTGGGGTGCCGCGCCTTCAGCTCGTCGATCAGGCCGACCACCAGGTCGATCGGCTTGGTCCCGTGCAGGGATCCGCCCTTGTTCCTGCCACGAGGCGTCCGGATCGCCTCGTAGATGAACGCCTCTGTACTCACACCAACGGTCCTTCCTGCCCCACGGCCTCCATCGCTGCGCTAATCGCTACTAACATAATCCGCCTCCTTCCCATGCTGTCAACGGGTTGTCATACGGTCAACTGACGCTAAGGTTGGATCACGTATGAACGAGCGAGCCCCCAAGAGCAAACGCCCGCGCGACCGGAAGAGCCAGCTGGCCGCGGTCGCGTCGGAGCTGTTTCGTGCCCGCGGCTACCACGGCGTCGGCATCAACGACATCGCCGCAGCCGCCGGGGTCACCGGCCCCGCGCTGTACCGGCATTTCGCCGACAAGCAGGCGATCCTCGGGCACGTGCTGCTCAGCGGCATCGAGGAGATGGAGACCGCCACCGAAGGCGCGTTCGAGCTCGCCGAGACGCCGACGCCGGAACAGATCAGGGCACTGCTCACCAGCCTCGCCACCAAGTCGGTGGAGCGCCGTGAGGTCGCCGCGCTGTGGCGCTGGGAGGGCCGCCACCTCGGCGCCGAGGACCAGCAGGCCGTCCGCGAGCGCTCGACGGCGATGCTCGCGCTGTGGGCGAAGCTGCTCATGCGCGTGCGGCCCGAGCTGGCCGCCGACGACGCCGAGCTGCTGTGCTGGGCGGTGCTGTCGGTGTTCGGCAGCGTGTCGGTGCACCACACGAGCGTCGCGAAGCGGCGGTTCGGCCAGCTGCTCGTGGACATCGCGCTGCGGGTGCTGCACACCGACCTGCCGGAGCCCGACGGTGAACCCGCGCCGGAACCCCCCGCCCCGCTCACCCCTCCGTCGCGTCGCGAACAGCTGCTCACCGCGGCGGCCGAGCTCTTCCGCAAGCGCGGTTTCACGGCCGTGAGCATGGAGGACATCGGCAAGGCCGCGGGTATCGCGGGGCCGAGCGTGTACCGGCACTTTCCCAGCAAGGCGGGCCTGCTCGGCGCCATCGGCCGCAGGGCGGCCGACCGGCTCGCGCTGGCCGCGGACCACGCCTTGCGGACGGAGGCGCCGTCGGACGAGCGGCAGGCGCTGCGCGGGCTCGCCGAGTCCTACGTGCAGACGCTCACGGGACCGCCCGAGCTGCTGGTGTCGTTCTCCGTCGACCGCGTGCACATCGACGACCGCGACCGCACCGACCTCGTGCGCATCCAGCGCGACTACGTCGCCAGGTGGGTCTCGCTGCTGGAGGCGGCGCACCCGGAGCTGAACCAGCGCGAGGCCAAGATCACCGTGCACGCGGCGCTGACGATCGCCAACGACCTCACGCGCACCCGGCGCGTCAGCGGGCGGCCGGGACTCGCCGCCGAGCTCGTCGCGCTCATGTCGGCGGCGCTCGATATCGCCTGAGGCGAACGACTCTCCCCTGATCGTGTGATGCGTGTCACTGTGACCGCATGCCGACGTCGCGTCGCCTGACCGCGGTCACCGAGGGCCACCGGGTGACCACCCTGGAGCTGTTCTTCGACCTCGTCTTCGTCTACGCGATCACGCAGACCGTGCAGCTGATGTCCGATCACCTCACGCTGCTCGGGCTCGGCCAGGGAGTCGTCGTGGTCGCCGTGCTGTGGTGGTGCTGGTGCGCCTACGCCTGGCTCGGCACCACCGTCCGCGCCGACGAGGGTGCCGCCCGCTGGGCGCTGTTCGGCGCCATGACGGTGATCATGCTGATGGCGCTCACCATTCCGGAGGCGTTCGGGGACTTCGAGGGCGGGCTGTACGCACCGCTGCTGTTCGCCGTCTGCTACCTGCTCGTGCGGCTGCTGCACCTGGTGGCCTACCTCGGGGCGGCGAGGGAGGATCCCGAGCTGCGCTCGGTGGTGCTGCGCAGCACCGCGCCCGGCATCTGCGGCGCGCTCATCCTCGCCGGTGCCGCGTTCACCGGTGGCTGGACGCAGCTCGGGCTCTGGGTGCTCGCGCTCGGCATCGACTACGTCGGCGTGCACGTCGCGGGGGCGCGGGGCTGGCGGGTGCCCGCGCCGGGACACTTCGCGGAACGCTTCGGGCTCGTGGTGATCATCGCCCTGGGCGAGTCGATCGTGGCGATCGGCGTCGGCATCAGCACCCTGCCGATGTCGTGGCTGGTGCTGCTCACCTCGGGGCTCGCGCTGTCGGTGTCGGCGGGCATGTGGTGGCTGTACTTCGGGGTGGTCGCTCACGTCGCGGAGCGCAGGCTCACGACCGCGACCGGCGAGGAGCGCGTCAGGCTGGCGACCGACTCCTACACGTACCTGCACCTGCCACTCGTCGCCGGGATCGTGCTGCTCGCGCTCGGGATGAAGAAGGCACTGCTCTACGTGGCCGACACCGAGCACTACCCGCCCGGCGCGGCATTGCACGGCGTCGCGCTGTGGGCGATGACGGGCGGGCTCGCGCTCTATCTCGTGGCGCTGAGCGCGCTGCGCAGGCGCAACCTCGGCGGCTGGAACGTGCAGCGCCTCGCGGTCGCCGCGTTCCTGCTCGCCGTGACGCCCGCGCTGGAGCTGCTGCCCGCGGCCGCGCTCGTCGCCGCGGTCGCGGCGGTCACAGCGGCGCTCGTGACGTTCGAGCGCGTCGTGCTCGCGCAGCGGCGCGCCCGCCTGCTCGCGCACTGAGCGGGCCCTCTGGCGCGCGGCCCCCACGAGGCGTTAACCTACTCGCGAGTAGGTAGCGAAGGGGATGACCGTGAGCCGACAGACTCCGCAGCGCAAGCGCGATGCGATGGGATGGGGCCTCGCCGCGCTCACGCGGCTGGCCGGCAGCAGGACGATCGAGCGTGCGGGCCTGCGCAAACCCGTCGAGAACGTCGTCTCGGCCGCCACCAGGGGCGGGTTCCGCGCGGTGGGTGCCACCAGCAGGGCGTTCAAGGCGACGTCGCGGCTCGGCAAGCCCGCGAGGCTGGCGCCGGCCCCCGACGCCGGGCTGTTCGACCTGACGCCCACCGAGGATCAGCAGCTGATCGTCGAGACGGTCGGCGAGTTCGCCGCCGAGCAGCTGCGGCCCGCCGCGGCCGAGGCCGACACGAAGCTGGCCCCACCGGACGGTCTGCTCGGCCGCGCGAGCGAGCTGGGCGTGACGCTCGTCGGCATCCCCGAGGAGCTGGGCGGGGTCGGCACCGAGCGCTCCGTGGTCACCAACGCGCTCGTCGCCGAGGCGCTCGCGCACGGCGACCTGGGGCTGGCCGTCGCGGTGCTCGCCCCCTCCGCCGTCAGCACCGCCCTCGTGCAGTGGGGCGACGAGGATCAACAGGCGACCTACCTGCCGTCGTTCGTCGGCGAGAACGTGCCCGCGGCGGCACTGGCCCTTCAGGAGCGGACCGCGCTGTTCGACCCGTTCAAGCCCTCGGTCACGGCCAGGCGCACCCCGAAGGGCTACCGGCTCGACGGCGCGAAGTCGCTCGTTCCGCGCGCGGCACAGGCGGAGCTGTTCGTCGTGTCCGCCGATCTGGAGGGCCGCGGCCCCGCGCTGTTCATCATCGAGTCGTCCAGCGAGGGCGTGAGCATCGAGGCAGAGCCCGCGATGGGCCTGCGGGGCGCGGCGACCGGGAAGTTGTTGCTGGACAAGGTGAACCTGCCGGCGGGCGCGCTGCTCGGCGGCGGCAAGCCGGACGCCTTCGCCGACGTCGTGCGCCTCTCGCGGCTCGGCTGGGCGGCGCTCGCGTGCGGCACCGGCAAGGCCGTGCTCGACTACGTGATCCCCTACGTCAACGAGCGGCAGGCGTTCGGCGAGCCGGTGAGCCACCGTCAGGGCGTGGCGTTCCAGGTGGCCGACATCGCGATCGAGCTCGAGGGCCTGCGCCTGGTGACGCTGAAGGCGGCGGCGAGGGCCGAGCAGGGCAAGCCGTACGCGCGGGAGGTCGCGCTGGCGCGCAAGCTCGCGACCGACAAGGGCATGCAGATCGGCAGCGCGGGCGTGCAGCTGCTTGGCGGGCACGGCTTCGTGAAGGAGCACCCCGTCGAGCGCTGGTACCGGGACCTGCGCGCGATCGGCGTGCTCGAAGGCGTTGTTCTTCTCTAAGGGGCTGCAGTGATCAATCTCGAGATTCCGAAGAAGGCCCAGACGCTGGTCAACCAGGCGTACCAGGCCGCGGCCGAGGTCTTCCGGCCCATTTCGCGTAAGTACGACCGCGCCGAGCACTCGTACCCGGCGGAGCTGGACATGCTGGCGGCGCTGCTCGACGGACTCAACTCCTCGGGTGAGGGCGGCGCGGGCGCTGCCGGTGTGCGGCGCAAGGACGACGACACGAAGGGCAATCGCAACGGCGGCAACCTGAGCACGGTGCTCGGCGCGATCGAGATGTGCTGGGGCGACGTGGCGCTGCTGCTGTCGATGCCAAGGCAGGGTCTCGGCAACGCGGCGATCGCGTCGGTCGCCAACGACGAGCAGTTGCAGCGCTTCGCGGGCATGTGGGCGGCGATGGCGATCACGGAGCCGGGTTGTGGCTCCGACTCGGCCGCGATCACGGCGACCGCGACGCTCGACGGCGACGAGTACGTGCTGAACGGCGAGAAGATCTTCGTGACCGCGGGCCAGCGAGCCGACGCCGTGGTGGTCTGGGCCACCCTGGACAAGTCGAAGGGCCGCGCGGCGATCAAGTCGTTCGTGGTCGAGAAGGGCACACCCGGTTTCGAGGTCGTGCGGCTGGAGCACAAACTCGGCATCAGGGCGTCGGACACGGCGGTGCTGCGGTTCGAGAACTGCCGGGTACCCCGGGAAAATCTGCTGGGGACGCCGGAGATCGACACGAGCAAGGGCTTCGCCGGGGTCATGCAGACCTTCGACAACACCCGCCCGCTCGTGGCCGCGATGGCGATCGGCGTGGCGAGGGCGGCGCTGGAGGAGACGGGGCGCCTGCTGGCCGAGGCGGGCGTGAAGGTGGACTACGACAAGCCGGCGAACACGCAACACGCGGCAGCGGCCACCTATCTGCAGCTGGAGGCCGACTACGAGGCGGCGTACCTGCTGGCGCTGGAATCGGCGTGGATGGCGGACAACCGCAAGCCGAACTCACTGCAGGCGTCGATGGCGAAGGCGAAGGCGGGCCGCTCGGTGGTCGACATCACGCTCCGCTGCGTCGAACTGGCGGGCACGCTGGGCTACACGGAGGAACTCCTGCTGGAAAAGTGGAGCCGCGATGCGAAGATCCTGGACATCTTCGAAGGCACGCAACAAATCCAGCAACTGATCGTGGCCCGTCGCCTTCTCGGAAAGACCTCCGCCGAGCTGAAGTAGCTTACGCAGCAAGGGAAACCGCCCGTCCACTGTGTCTCGCAGTGAACGGGCGGTTTCCTTCTCTCGGAGCATCACGAATCCTGGTTTCATGATCAGGCCGCCTGTAGGCCGTCATTCGGCTCAGGCCGTCCGAACACTCCGTCGACGGCCACCCGAGCGCGCTCGTGGCTGGACGGCACCAAATGCGTGTAGGTCCGTAGGGTGAACCCGGGGTCGGCGTGCCCGAGGTAGTCGGCCAGCTCCTTGATGGACACGCCCTGCGAGAGCAGCACCGACGCGTAGAAGTGCCGCAGCGCGTGCATCCCATCCGCGCGCCCGCGATACACCAGCTCGGCTTCCCGGAACGCGCCCCGCCACACCACCTTGGCGAACAGGTCACCCGAGTAAAGCCGTCCCTCTTCACCGGTGATGAGCAACCGCACCGTCACCGGCTCACCTTCCGGCTCCCGCCACGGCAACGTGACCGCAACGGCCGGATACCGAGACTCGTGATCGCGGATCTCCGCGAGGACACTTGTCGACACGGGCACGATCCGCGTCTTGCCTCCCTTCGGTGGCGCGAACACCAGCGTCCGGCCGATGGTCCGGATCTGTCGCTGGAGGTGCACGGTCATCTCGTCATCATCGAGGTCGTCCGGCGAGAAGCCCAGGATTTCCCCTTGCCGCAGGCCGAGGCCCGCACCGAGCGGCACGATCACGGAGTAGCGCTCCTCCAGCCCGCCGCGCACGGTGCTCACGCGCTCCTCCGGCCACACCACGACCTTTGGACTCCGGCCGACCGGGCGACGCACCGTCTTGGCCCGGCACGGGTTCTCCCGGATAAGCTTGTCCTCCACGGCCGAGTCCAGGACACCGGACAGCACCGTGAACAGCACGAGTTTGTAGTTCTCGCTGAACTTCCGACTGTCGAGGTATCCCAGCCACTCGCGCACCGTGGACGGCTTGATGGACCCGATACGCAGGTCACCGAAGCGCGGGTAGATCTGGCTCTCCAACCGGCTGCGCAGCACGGCCCGCGTGGCAGCGTCCGGTGACTGCCCCATCAACCAGTTCTCGGCGACCTGCCGGAACTTCTTCCGCGCCGCCTGCGGATCGACGTACTTGCCCTCCCGCTTGTCCGACTCCATCTCGATCAAGAAGTCTTCGGCCCGCTTCTTCTGCTTGTCCGGGAAGGACTTCGACCGTTCCTCGCCGTCCGGGTCGAGGTAGCGCACCTTGTAGCGCTTGCCCTTGCCGTACAGCTCGGTGCGCTCCATGACCGGCCTGTTCCGCCCGTCGAGCAGAATCTTGCCCGTCTCCGGGTCACGAGCAGGCCGGAACCAACGGTCCTGGATGTGTCCCATCAGGCCGCCTCCGCCGATCCGTCAACCCAGGCCCGCACCTTGGCCGGGTCGTAGCGAAGGTGACGGCCGATCTTGCGGACCGGTGGACCCTCACCACGCCACTTCCACTGGTAGAGCGTCTTCACCGGGATGCCGAGGTAGTCGGAGACCTCCTCGATCGTCCACAGCCGCTCGAATTTCGACACCGTGCCCATCACGTTCCCCCTGTCATCAAGCCGCCTGCTGAATTGCCGAAGTTTCTGGCGCACCTGGTGGCCCTTGTGCGGCGAGTAGCGCCCGGTCGTACTCGGCCTTCCACGTGACCCGTTCGGCGATCGCGTGCATGAGCAGATGAGCCCTCGGCGGAACCTGCTGGTCACCAGGCGCGACCTTGCGCCAGATCAGTCGGGAGGTGTCTTCCTCCGGTTTCTCGATGCCGACTCCGGCGAGCATGTCCCGCACGAACCGCTTGCGGTCGGCCTTGTGGTCGGCCAGCGACTTGCCGGACCACTTGCGCGACACGAGCACCCGCCGTCCGGGCAGGCCAAGGGTGGTGCGCCGATGTGCCCGGCCCTTGCACCTGCCGGGCACGGTCTTGGGGTTCGCGCCCACGGGTTGGATGCCGTAGAGCAGCCAGACCGCGCACCGGGGCGAGCACGGGGTGATCGCCAGCTCCGCGTGTAGCCGGTCGTGGTGATCCCGTTGCCGGTTGCTGGTGGCCTCGACGACCTCGCCCGTGGACTTGGTGAGGTACTTGGTCAGGTAGCCGATGTGCCGCCCGGCTTCCTCGGTGCCGCCGAGGATGCCCTTGGAGTGCACCTGCCGCCCGAAGGTGACCACATGCGCCGGTTCCTCCACGGCTTCCACGGCGTCGTGCCACTCTGTCAACGGACGCCGCGTGGCCGGGTCCACGAAGCAGGCCGTACGCGAGTCCCAGACGGGCACCTGGTCGCCGTCGTAGACGAGCCAATCATGCGCAGGCCACCAGACTTGGTGGTAGGTGGCCGCGGTGACCTGCCGGATGACCTCGTGCGAAATCGATCCCCGGATAGCGGCGTGCAGGTGCGGGGCCGTCCGCTTCTGCGGCTCGACCGTCGCGAAGTACTGCACGTCCCAGCCGACGACCCGACGCAGGTTCTGCCACCACCGGTCCACCAGCGACGAGAAATGCACCGCATCCCGCGCCGCCCGTCGATAGTCGTAGCTCGCCGGGTCAACGGGTGTGCCGTCCTCCCGCACTCGCCCATAGGTGTCACAGGTGAGCGTGACGAACATGGACGGCCGGAACTTCCCTGCGTACTCGCGTCCCACCGTGGTCTTGGCGACCTTGCGGGTAGGCAGGTCCGGGGCATCCTGCCGCCGCTTCGTGGAGCGCTTGGCCGGCCTCTTGCCCGGAGGCTCCGGCGAGGGCAGCCGACCCCGCATGCCGAGTTGCCGAAGTTCTTCGTCGACGCCCCGGATCTCTTCGCGCAGCTCCTCCGCATCGCACTCGACGCCCTCGGCCAGGGCCTGCCGATAGGCGTGCACGAGATCGGCCCGGAACTCGAGCAGCTCGGTCTGCTGGCGGGTCGGTGGCTCCGGGGTGAAGTCCGGTTCCTCGGTCAGGTGCCAGCCTTCCCGGCACTGCACCATCCGCAGCGCCTTGGCCTTCTTCGCGCACGGAGCGCACACCGACTCGACCGTGGACCCGCACGGCACAGCGACGTACCGCAACTCACCGGTGTCCGGATCGCCCACCTCCATCGTGAAAGGCCGGACACACACGCCGTGCTTCTCCGCCGTGGCCTTGATGACCTCGGCCGAGAGCGGCTGCCGCATCCGCTGCGCACGGGTCTGCCCCGCGACATCGGCAGGGAACGAAGCGACCTCGGTCATGCCGCAACACCCCCGCTCTGCGACCCGTCCTGCGGTGTGGGGAAGGCCAGCACGTCAGCACGGTGGACCGGCACCCCGGTCACATAGGTGACCAGCTCATCCAGGTCGGTGTCTGTGACGTGGAAGGCCCGTGCCCGGAACGGTTCCCGTCGTCCCTCTTCCTTGGCCCAGCCGACACCGGGCGTGTGCTCGGAGATCTCATGCGCCGTCGCCCCACGTTCCCGCACGCCATCGCCAAGCACCATGTCGACCTGCGCCTTCTCGTCCAGCCGCATCGCGATGCGCGTGGAGAACAGGTGCCGGAAGCTGATGACCTCCTTGCGCGGGTCCTGGAGCAGACCGAGCACGCACACGCCGGGGGCACGGCCCTGACTCGTGATGGTCTGCACGGCCCGGCTTGCCCGCTCTCGCAGGCCCTTGTCGGTTTGGTAGGCGATCACGTCGGCCAGCTCGTCGACCACGAGCAGGATGAACGGGTCGCCCGTCTCTGGGGTCCACGCCCGCAATCTGCCTCGGTACCGGGTCGCGCGTTCCTTTACGGTGGCCGCGATCTCTTCCAGCAGCGCTACGGCATCAGGGCCGTTGTCGAACACGACCCGGCTGAACACCTCCGGAGCTTGGCCGAGCTCCATGCCGCCCTTGGGGTCGATCCCCGCCAGCCGAACGCGGCCACTGCGGATCAACGGCGCGAGCGCCCACACGATCGACCACAGCAGCGAGCCCTTGCCCGCACCCGAGACACCCACGGTCAGCAGGTGCGTGCCGAGCAGCCGAACCCGCCACGGCTTGCCGGTCTCCGTCCGGCCCACCGTCACGCGCTTCAGATCCACGCTGGCCGCATCGTCGGTGAGCGCGGGCACGGGAACCGGCCGCACGAGCGGATCCCGGTGCACCAGGTCGAGTTCGAGCCGACCCGGCTTGCGCACCCGCACCCGGCACGACTTGGCCTTGAACGCGTGAGCCAGACCCGAGGCCCGCAGCTCCCACTGTTCGGGTGCCTGCCCCTTCACCATCCGCACGCGCACCCGATCACGCCAGCCCTCTGAGCGCACCCACCCGAGCTTCGGTCGGTACTCCTTGCCCCGGCTGGTCTTCACCAGGTCCGACAGCCGCATCACCGTGCGCCACTGGCACGCGTACACCGAGAACCGGCGAAACTCCGTGCGCGGCTGCGGTGCCACGAAGCGGTCGAACGACGAGGCATGCCGCCAGCGCCACAACGCAAGCACCAGGACGACGGCCAGCAGTGTGAAAGCCAGAACCCAGTGCCCCGCCGTGGCCTGGAGCCAGCCGACGAGCACCGCGACCGTGACTGTCAGCGGGTAGCGCCAGAGCACCCGGCCGAGCTGCAACAGCAGCCAGCACACAAGCCAGGTGAACACGAACGGCGCGATGAGGTACTTGACCCAGCGCGGCAGGAGGGTCCACCACGGCAGGCGAGGCCGGGAGATCTCCAGCGGTGCCGGGTCGGCCCAACGCGAACCGTGCACGCTCATCGGGCCTCACCTCGATCCCCGCTCGGGACGTCGAGGGGAAGGCGACCAGCGCAGGCCGCGCATTTCTTGTCGCCAGGGGCCAGCCGGGCGAACCGCTTGCATGATTCGCATCGCATCCGGGTGACCCGGGTTGACATCGATCGGCGATCGTTGTCTATGGTTGCCAATGTCTACTCCGTCTGGTGTGGACAGCGCAGGAGCGGCAAGGTTGGTAGCCAGGTTCCGCTTCTGCGCCTTATGGTTCAAAGTTCCGTTTTCAGGACGTGCTTCATCGCCGCACGACCCAGCGTGCGTTGATTGTCTATAGTGGACTTTGTTGTTTTCTTCGGCGTCTCGGTTTGCTACCGTTGCGCCAGCGCCTCCGCTCTCCGTTGCTCACGCTCCGCCCAGTACAGCGCCTCGTGGTGGTGGCCCCGGTCGATCTCCGCGACCGCCGCGTACACCGCCGCACTGCGCCGGTAGAACTCCAGCCGTGCCGCAGGCGAAGCGTCCTCACCCGGCATCAGCGCGCTGAGCGCTTCGTGTGCCTGCATCAACGTGCGCGCCTGCTTCGCCAGCCGCCACCCTTCCTGACTCACCGATTCACCCCTTTGCTCATGTCCATCACGCTCACCCGCGCCGACGAGCGCCAGCCCGTTCGGGCGGCCGTACGGAGGCCATCCCGCACGAGCGAGCGGCCGAGCGCGCCTGCCAGTCCTGCGCCTGCTCCTCGAACGCCTGCGCCGCCGATTCCAGCGCCGCCAACATCCACCAGGACAACTCCGGATCACCGGCGATGCTTCGCCAGGCGGCCGCGACGGCCCAGGAAGCCGAAGCCATCTCCTGAGCCGTCGCCGCGTCCACCTCACGAGTCCGGGCCGCCAGATCCGAGGCCGCGCCGTAGCGCCGGTACGCCTCTTCCCAAGCCCGGACCAACTTCTTCGCCACCATCACGACGCCTCCAGTCAGGCGTTACCGCGCGCTCACGCGGCCTTGGCAGCGGACTCGCCCGCCGGAGCGGACGACTTCCCGGACTGAGCCGACCGGCCGCCACCGGCAGCGGCGTTTTTGAAGCCGGTCGCCCGGAACACGTAGGACTGGTACTTGAACTCACCGTTGCCCGCCACGCGCGGCTCAGCGGTCAGCCCGGCCAATTCGATCGGCCGCATACCCGGCAGCGCCTCCGGGGTCGTCGGCACCGGCTGCACATCAGCCAGCAACGTGACCTCGTAGGACGCCCGCTTGGCGTTCGGCTCGGTCGGGTCGGTGACCGTGACCTTCCACTGCCGCTTGCCGGTCACCTCATCGATGCGCTGCCGGGCAGGCTTGCCCATCGCACGGTCCTCACGCGACTGGTACTCGTTGTCCGGCGACACCTCACCGACCATCACCAGCCCCTGCGGGAACGCGTCATCGAACTCGATCGGGAATCGGTACCCCTTGGGGATCGCCATAGCTGTTGTGACCCTTTCCTGTCTCCGTCCGGCCGCACGGTTCGGCGGCACACTCCTAGATTCGGTCAGGTGTGGGTCCCGTCACGACACCGCGCATGTCGCGTCTCGAACTTCTAACTCTCGTCAAGTCTCGTCTTTGTCTCATCCGAGTGGTACGGTCGTCTCTTCACCGACGTCACGGGGGATGAGTCGATGGCCGACAAGCCGATCGTGCTGAAGGTCCTGCTGCGGCAGCGGCACCTGCAAGGGCACCGCGCGTTCTGCAAGGAGTACGACAAGCTCGCGAAGCAGATTGAGCCCGATCTTGTCGGGAGCTGGCCGAGCAAGGCGCAGTTCTACCGTTGGCTCTCTCGCGATATCCAGGGCCTGCCGTACGCACACCACTGCCGGATACTGGAAGCGATGTTGCCCGGCTGGACGGCCGAACAGCTCTTCCAGGAGCACACAGGGGGCATCGAGTTCGTACCCGAGCCCCCAGCCTCGACCGGCACGGGCCGCCCGGCAAAGGCAGCACAGCCAACCGCGCAGGGCATGGCCGACGTGACCGCCGTGTTCCCGAGCCGACCCGCGTTCTCGCACGAGATCCCACCGCACAAGCTCTTCGACGGAGCCGAGCAGATCAACATGGTCGGCCTCTCGCTCAACCTGCTGTGCCAGAGCTACCCCGACCGATCGCTACTAGACCTGCTCGAATCGGGGACCGTGGTCCAGTGCCTGTTCCTCGACCCGGCCGGCCGCTATATCACCGAGCGCGAGCAGGAGGAGTCGCACCCCCAGGGCGTGCTCTCCACGCTCACCACGCTGAACATCCAGACGTTGCAGCGCCTCCAAGGCAAGCTCTCGCCCGAGGCGCGGGGGAACCTGCGCATCCGCACCTACGACGAGGCCGTGCGGTTCAACATCACCGTGATCGATGACGCCACCTGCGTTGTACAGCCCTACCTGCCAGATGCCCGCGGGGTCGAGTCCCCGACGCTGGTGATCGAGAAGCAGCCTGGACCACCGGGCCTGTTCGAGACGTTCTCGCAGGTGTTCGAGTCGATGTGGGCGCGTAGCACGGAGGTCACCACGTGAAGGACCTGAACGACCTGCTCACGATCGCGCAGGAAGCCGCCGACATCGGCGCGAAGTTCATGACGACCTCAGCGCCGGGGGCCGTCCGCGCCAAGGGTGACCGCGACTACGTGACCGAGCTGGACGTCAAGATCCAACACGAGATCCAAGACCACCTACGCCGCGCAACCCCGGACATCGACTTCCTCGGCGAAGAGGAAGGCGGCGGCAGCATCGATGAGAGCACCGAGTACGTGTGGGCCCTCGACCCCATCGACGGCACCTCGAACTTCACCCACGGCATCCCACTCTGCGCCACCTCGCTAGCCCTGGTCCACCGAGGCGAACCCGTCGTGGGCGTCATCGTCGCGCCGTTCCTCAACCTGCGCTACCACGCCACCAAAGGCGGCGGAGCGTACTGCAACGACAAACCCATCCACGCCAGCGAAACCACCGACCTAAACCGCGCCATCGTCTCCATCGGCGACTACGCCACTGGCGAAGGAGCAGCCGAGAAGAACCGCCGCCGATTCGCCGTCACGCAGGCGTTGGCCGAGAACGTCGAGCGTGTGCGCATGTTCGGTGCGGCGTCGTTAGATCTCGCCTGGGTAGCCGAAGGCCGCACTGATGCGTGCGTGATCCTCAGCAACAAGCCCTGGGACATGGCTGCAGGAGCCCTCTTGTCCAAGGAATCCGGCGCAGCTCTCACAGATAGCACGGGGAAAAAATACTGTTTCAGCACAACCTCTATCACTGCGACAACGCCGAGCATCTCGGCTGAAGTAACCAAGCTAACCAAGAATCTGTGAGCACACACTCTTAAATTAGGTTAGTGGAACCAAAGGAAACCAGTGGATTTGACAACGAATGCTCGACGCGACGCGCCGGGCGCCTCGGAAAATTGCGCCAGAATTCTCGATATGCCGAGTCGCTTACCGCTCGAAAACGTAGCGGCTCATCACCCGTCCGCAGCACCGCTCCAACGACTAGGACTTGCCGCTCGCCAACGCTCGGAAAACCGGAAAGATGAACAATACTAGGCCGCTTCAGCCAAACCTCGGGGCCACCATCTGATCGCATCAGGACACGTCGACGACCATACATGTCAACGTCTGTCGAGTACATTGAGAAGGTCAATGGATAAAGCCCCATGTTGACCAGTTCACTCACTCGAATATCAACCTCGGCCGCCGACCGCAAGATGTCATCTCTCGTCGGCACCTCTTCATTGTGGTGCATGAACCCGTTACGCACAGAAAGAACACCAGCAGAATTGAGCCCTTTCACAACAGACCTTAAGGTTTGCGCAATCATGTCACGAGCACTCTCTTCCAGATCAAGGAAAGGGATCCTGGATTGGAAGGGAAACTCAAAAGGTGAACTTACCTCTCTAATTGTCCGCGGCCACTCTGCAACAGGTCTTTTGTGACCATCGGAATTCCTCGACGCCTCAGCAAAGAAATTGCCCAGAGCACTAAAACAGGTCAACAAATCACCCAATGCCATATTCTCTATTGCATCGGATTCCACCTTGACCCGCCTAGCCTTCAGCCACGTGTCCATAAACTGGCTTGCAATGCCCTTCGAGTATTCAAACTCTGCGCCTTGACCATAGTGATCGTTTATTAGCGCCCAACCAGTGAAACATAGCACAACCTTAAGTACTTCCTCAAGACTAACAAATAGCTGACTAGCATCACCCCTAATCTCGCTCGCGTCTTTTCTATCAAGCCGCGCCGGGAGACTTCTCGCGATCCTTTGCACTTCGCTGAGGTTTCGACGGAAATGTACTAGCGCCTCGTCGGAGCTTTGATCATCGAATCCGATATGCCAAGATATAATCGCACATATGTCGTCATCACTCAGATTAGAAATCAGCTCCGGAGAGAGATCAAGAAGCTCGAGGACCGTAGTACATGCCTTTTCATCCGCAACAATCAACTTCCTTACTATCGACAGTGGCGGCTCATCCGACATCGCCACAGAGAGCTTTTTCTCAGCCGTATCCCCTTCGAATCTTCTAAGAGCCCAACGAATTCTGTTCGTCGAATCTTGGTCGCCAGGCGCGAAAATTGCAGAGACTAGCTGTCGGAGACGAAGTTGAATCAACCCCTCCGGTGGCGAGTACCGAACCCCCAGAGCGGAAGCTTGCAGCCGGATATCCATCGGCCCTGATCCATCCTGTCTTATACGGGCACTCCTAACTTCTCCCGCTGGGATCTCAATTCCCCTCGTTCGAATAAGTCGATTCAAGCAGGTATGTATCTGCCTATCCGAAGCGAGCAACGTAATCTGCAGTAGTTGAGCTTCATCAAGACTTGCCGCGAACTCTGCCGCAGAACGAACTTCGATATCGATCGACTCACGAATCTGCCGCCTCAAGCTCCCATTCGTAGAATCAAGAAGCGAAGTAAGGAGCAACCTAATCTCATCAGTCGTAAAGCAATCTAATAAGAAATAGGGGAGGCTACCATTATGCGACCAGGAGAACGGCGGCACCTTAGCTGCAAGGAATCTAGTGACGGCATCTAAAAATTCTTCATTCCTTTGATGCTTCTTCGAAAGCTTTTTTCTAATCTGCTCTGTAGACTTCTCTAAATTGCACTCTCCGGATGTCAAGTAGATAGGATGAACCGAGTGACAGTCGATCTCTTCACAATGAAACCCAGGCAAAGCATACGGCGGCGGAATGTCTCGCCAGTATTTCGTCTCGAGCAACCCATACGGACCGGACACATAGGGGCCCAGCTGAAACACACCTTGCGGCAGATCCGCCAAAAGCGACTTGCTTTCGTCGTAACTTGGCCTAATGTGACCATGAAAAGCCGAATCGGCTATTAGGTCGTATATTCGCCTACCATAAACCCACGGAAGTACTATCTTCTTCCTCTTTATCTCAGATGAGATATGCGCGCGAAGGGCCTCGACGTCGATGGCTTCTAGATCGATAAGTATGTCAGCCCCTGACCAACCGTTTAGAAATACGGCAAGCTGAGATTCGTGAAGCCCAACACTTCCGCCTTTCTCCTGGTTCGCAATCCGAGCTCCAAGCCGCGTCAACTTGATCTGCGAGGTCAACGCCCGAGGCGGATCGTATTCATGATCGAAGAACCCCAGCTCAATGAAGTCTCCGAGATGGAAGCAGCGCACGAGTGTTTCTATCTCGTTCTCTGAGGGCGCACTACTGACTTTCGCCTCGTCGCTCAACGTGAAGCCACCTCGCGATCGGGTTACATGATAATTCCTTGCCGAATTTGGCTCTATGGGATCAAGGCGCGCCGCCGACGGCGGCGCGCACGTCGCCTCGCGACATCGTGCTCGGGCGGCGGGCCGCACCCATCCCGGCACACCGGGCTCCCGCTCCGCTACGCCCGGCGGCCGGCCGGTGCGGCCCGCAACGCCCGGCACGGGTCGCCAGCCGCCAGCGGCGCGCATGTCCACGTCGAGCAAGCCCCAGTCCCCTCATCAGCGTCGTATCTCGTCGGTCGCTCACTGCGAGTGATCCGTTACGGGCTCCCTCCGCCCCGACGCCGGATCGTGACAACGGCCGGTCGCACCGCGTCAAGGGCGCTGGCGCGTCGCTGCGCGATCTTCGACCCTTGACACGGCACCACCGGCCGCGTGTTCGGCTTCATGTCGGGGTGGACGGGGTGAGCTGGGCAGGCTCGCGCCAGGCCGTCTCCAGGCCGTGGGAGGTCGAGCAGAGGCGAGTAGCCGCGAGAAACGACGGCAAACGTCTGCGCAGGTCAGAGGCGGTTTCTAGCTCAATTCGCCAGGTGGCCGCTGACCGGCCGCAAGATCCTGGACATCTTCGAAGGCACGCAGCAGATCCAGCAACTCATCGTCGCCCGCAGGCTCCTGGGAAAGACGAGCGCGGAGCTGAGGTAGCCACAAGCCTCCCTCTGCAGTGAAGGCCACCTTGCCTGCGTTCAACGCAGTGAAGGTGGCCTTCACTGCAGGTCAGGAACCCACCCTCAGCCAAGGAATACCTCCGGCCACCTTGCCGTTAGGGTAGGTAGTTGAGCAAGCAACTACTTCCGAGCAAGGTGATTGGGATGCAGTTCGGGATCTTCACCGTCGGCGACGTCACGACCGATCCCACCAACGGCACGACGCCGACCGAGTACGAGCGCATCAAGGCGATGGTCCGCATCGCGCTCAAGGCCGAGGAGGTCGGGCTCGACGTCTTCGCCACCGGTGAGCACCACAACCCGCCCTTCGTGCCGTCCTCGCCCACGACGATGCTCGGCTACATCGCCGCGCGCACCGAGCGGCTGATCCTCTCCACGTCCACCACGCTGATCACCACCAACGACCCGGTGAAGATCGCCGAGGACTTCGCCATGCTCCAGCACCTCGCCGACGGCCGCGTCGACGTGATGATGGGCCGCGGCAACACCGGTCCCGTCTACCCCTGGTTCGGGCAGGACATCCGCCAGGGCATCCCGCTCGCCATCGAGAACTACGCCCTGCTGCACGAACTCTGGCGCAAGGACGTCGTCGACTGGAAGGGCCGCTTCCGCACCCCACTCCAGGGCTTCACCTCGACCCCGCGCCCGCTCGACGGCGTTCCGCCGTTCGTCTGGCACGGCTCCATCCGCAGCCCGGAGATCGCGGAGCAGGCCGCCTACTACGGCGACGGCTTCTTCGCCAACAACATCTTCTGGCCGAAGGAGCACTACATGCGCCTCATCGGCCTCTACCGCGAGCGCTACGCCCACTACGGCCACGGAACGCCCGAGCAGGCGATCGTCGGGCTCGGCGGGCAGGTGTTCATGCGCAAGAACAGCCAGGACGCGGTGCGCGAGTTCCGTCCCTACTTCGACAACGCGCCGGTGTACGGTCACGGCCCTTCGCTGGAGGACTTCACCGAGCAGACGCCGCTGACCGTCGGCAGCCCGCAGCAGGTGATCGACAAGACGCTCACCTTCCGCGAGTACTTCGGCGACTACCAGCGCCAGCTGTTCCTGATGGACCACGCCGGCCTGCCGCTCAAGACCGTCCTCGAGCAGCTGGACATCCTGGGCGAGGAGGTGGTTCCCGTGCTGCGGAAGGAGTTCGCGAAGAACCGGCCTGCCGAGGTCCCGGACGCGCCCACGCACGAGTCGCTGCTCGCCAACAAGCCCGACGAGGTCCCCGTGGAGGCACGATGAACCCGCTGAAGCTGGTGGTCGTCACGGCCGGGCTCACCCAGCCGTCGTCCACGCGGCTGCTGTCCGACCGGCTCGGCGAGGCCGTCACCAGGCAGCTCGCCGACGAGGGCCGTGGGGTGGACGTCCACGTGATCGAGCTGCGCGAGCTGGCCGTGGACATCGCCAACAACTTCGTCACCGGCTTCCCCAGCCCCGCACTGAACGCCGAGCTGGAGGCGGTGACGGCGGCCGACGCGCTCATCGCCGTCACCCCGATCTTCACCGCCTCCTACAGCGGGCTGTTCAAGTCGTTCTTCGACGTCGTGGACAACACCGCGCTCACCGGCAAGCCCGTGCTGATCGCGGCGACCGGCGGCACGCCCCGCCACTCGCTCGCGCTGGAACACGCCCTGCGCCCGATGTTCGCCTACCTGCGGGCGGTGGTCGTGCCCACGGCCGTCTACGCCGCGGCCGAGGACTGGGGCGCGGCCGACGCCGAGGGGCTCTCCGGCCGCATCGCCCGCGCGGCGGGGGAACTGGCCGAGCTCATGGCGGGCAGGCCGGCCACGAGTCACGCCACGGACGAGGTGATCCCGTTCGAACAGCAGCTGGCGGCCCTGCGGGCCCAGCAGTAAGCAGAGCGGAACGCGGGGTGCCGGGCACCCCGCGTTCGGCTCGGGATCGGTCTGGACGAGGTCGCCAAGGCCCGCGCCATCCTCGCGGCGATCGAACAGCGGCACCGCGAGGAGCTGGGCGAGCAGACCTACCGGACGTTCAGAACCGCACTCGAGATCATCACCCGCTCCCAGCGCGCCTGGCAGGAGAGCTAGCTGTAGACCATCCCCATGCGGTCACGGACGGCCTCGAGCGTGCGGTCCGCGACCGCGTTCGCCTTCTCGTTGCCCGCGCACAGGATCCGGCGCAACTCACCGCGGTCACGGGCGAGCTCGGCGCGCCTCGCCCGGATCGGCCGCAGGTGCTCGTTGAGCGCCTCGGTGACCACGGCCTTGAGCCGTCCCGCACCGCCGTCGCCCACCTCCTCGGCCACGTCCTCGGGTCGGCGGTCCTGGCACAGCGCGGCCAGCAGCACCAGGCTCGACACCTCGGGCCTGCGCTCCGGCTCGTAGGTAATCACGCGCTCCGCGTCGGTCTTCGCCCGCCGGATCAGGTTCGCCGTCTCGTCCTCGCCCGCACCGAGCGCGATCGCGTTTTCCCTGCTCTTGCTCATCTTCCTGCCGTCGACGCCGAGCAGGGCCGGCGCCTCCCCGAGCAGCGCCTCGGGCTCGGTGAACAGCTGCCCGTAGCGCTCGTTGAACCGGCGGGCGAGCAGCCGGGTCAGCTCCAGGTGCGGCAGCTGGTCCTGGCCTACCGGCACGACATCGGCGCCGCAGAACAGGATGTCGGCCGCCTGGTGCACGGGGTAAGTGAACATCAGCCCGCTGACACGTGCCTGCCTGCTCGCCGCGATCTCGTCCTTCACGGTCGGGTTTCGCCGCAGCTCCGCGACGCTCACGAGACTCAGCAGCGGCAGCAGGAGCTGGTTGAGCGACGCGACGTGGCTGTGGGTGAAGATCGTGCTCGCGGCAGGGTCGATGCCCACCGCGAGGTAGTCGAGCAGCAGTTCCTCCACGTACTCCTGGAGGTTCTCGGCGACGTCGCGGTCGGTGAGCACCTGGTAGTCGGCGATCACGACGAACAGGTCGGCGCCCTGCCCTTGCAGGCGGACCCGGTTACGCAGGCTGCCGAAGTAATGTCCGATGTGGAGCGGTCCGGTGGGCCGGTCGCCCGTCAGCACCCGGATGCCGGTCATGGCTACCCCTTCGAGGTCAGGGGCGGTCTTCGAGCCGGCCGGGAACGCGGATCCGCCGCGGGGGCCGTACGAAGACGGCCCGGATTTCGCGCATGCGGAAGTGGTGGCCGTCCTAGGACAGCCACCACCACTCGCGGCGGATGGTCATGCGCGCCAGTCTACCCCGTCTTCTCCGGTACGAGGGTGTTCTGCCTCGCGATCACCCACCAGCGGCCGTCCTCCTTCACCAGCACGTACAGGGCGACCATCGCGTGGTCCAGATCGATCAGCTCCCCCGTGGCGTCCGTCGCCCGCGCACCCTTGTGCGCGAGCGCGACATCGGGCCGGACGAACAGGACATCGAACAGTTCGTAGCTCGCGTACTGGTCGCGCAGGAACCCCGCCAGCCCCGCGCGGTTGGCCTCGAGCAGGGCGTCCCGGCCGGACAGCCGCACGCCCAAGGCGTTCACGACCGTCGCATTGCGGGCGAAGTGCGCGGTCAGCAGGTCGGCGTCGTTGGTGTTGTAGGCGGTCTCGGTGTCGGCGATGATCTGCCTGATCTCCGCGAGGTCGGCCTCGTGCTCGGAGCGGTCCTCGATGATGGGTGCTGGGCTCATTCCGCCAGCCTGCAACCTCCAGCTAACTGGAGGTCAACTGCGCGTCGAGGAACGAGTCGACGTAGCGCCACGTCGTCCCGCGCGCCCTGCGGCCCGTCAGCACGCCGAGGTGCCCGCCGGGAGCGACCTCGAACCGCACCTGCGGCGCGTTGTCCAGCAGGCCGACCAGCCGCTCGACGGCGCGCCGCGGCGCGATCGTGTCGTTCTCGCCCGCGATCACGAGCGTGGGGACCTTGACGCCGGAGAGCGAGATCACCCTGCCGCCGAGGTCCACGCTGCCCTCCGCGAGGTCGTTGGCGCGGAAGAACCGGTGGTAGAGCTGGCCGAACGTCCGGCCGGGGTAGGCGATCATGTTGTCCATGAAATGGTCGACGGCCTCGATCTGGGCGAGGAAGTCGCGGTCGTCGAGGTTGCGCAGGATCGCGAGCGGCTTGGTGATCTCCTTGTTGAAGCCCGTCGCCCTGAAGACCTTGCTGACCAAATAGGACGGTGCCCCGCCGAGGGCCCGGTAGAACGGCGTGAGCAGGTGCCCTCCGGTGAACTCCACGAGCGGCCGGAACGGCGCCACCAGCGGGATGGCCGTGAAGTCGAAGGGCGACGCGATGGTGGTGATCGACTCGACCGGCAGCTTCGGCTGGTCGGCCGTGGTGAGCAGGGAGAAGATGCCGCCGAGGCACCACGCGACGACGTGCACGCCCTGGCCGCCGGAGTCGGCGCTGACCTTGCGGATCGCCCTGGGCAGCACCTCCTCGATCCAGTGTTCGATGCCGAGGCGCCGGTCGGAGAACGCGACGTTGCCGTAGTCGACGAGGTAGGTCCGCCTGCCGCCCTCCACGAGGTGCTCGGCGAGGCTGCAGCCGCGGCGCAGGTCGAAGCACAGCGCGGGTGCGGCCAGCGGTGGCACGAGCAGCACGGGAGGCCCGGAGGGCGCACGTCCGCCGCCGGTGCCGGTGAGCCGGTAGACCGACCGGTTGGGCCCCTGGTCGATGAGCACCCTCGGCACCGGGCGCAGGTCGGCGACACCGCCCCGCAGCACCTTCGCCGCCACGTTGGACGCCGCCGACACCAGTCGCGCGGGCGGTGATGTCGGTGATGTCATCGCGTCTCCCCTCGGCCTGCCAGGGATACGTTAACCCACGCCCGCGCCGTCGAGCCGGTCCTCGAAGACCTGGCCGGTCCAGTCCCCCACGTGGAACCGCTCAGTGGGCGTGAATCCCTGCCCGGTGTAGTAGCGCACGAGCGCACCGTCACCACCGGCCCAGCAGTCGACGCGCACGAGGCCGATGCCGCGCCTGCGTGCCTCGTCCCGCGCGTGGCGGAGCAGGAAGGAGCCGACGCCCCGCCCGGTGTGCCGTCGCGCGGTGATCAGCAGGTCGATGTAGAGCTCGCGCTCGGTGACCGGTGGGATGTGGGCGGGCGGCTGCTCGGTGAGGATGAGCGCGCCCGCGGCGTCGCCGTCGAGCTCGGCGATCAGCAGTTTGCCGCCGCTGGCCATGCCGTTGACGCGCTCGACGCGCTTCGGGTCCTGCGACCACGGCGTCGAGCCCCACTGACCCTCCCGGCCACGCTCGGTGAGCCACGCGACCGCGCCGTCGAACATCGCCAGCAGGAGGCCGGCGTCGGCGGCGACGCCGGGCCGGATCGTCGGTTCCGTCATAGCGCGATGAGGATACGCGGCGCCCAACCCGCCCCACGGCCGGCAGGGGCCACCCCGTCCGCAGTGAAGGCCACCTTCACTGCGTTGAACGCAGGCAAGGTGGCCTTCATTGCGGTCGAGGGGGGACTCAGCGCAGGCCGAGTTCCCTCGCGATGAGCATGCGCTGCACCTCGCTCGTACCCTCGCCGACCTCGAGGATCTTCGCGTCGCGGTAGAACCGGCCCACGGCGAACTCGTTCATGAAGCCGTAGCCGCCGAAGATCTGCGTCGCGTCGCGGGAGTTGTCCATCGCCGCGTTGGACGACGCCAGCTTGGCGATCGCCGCCTCCTTCTTGAACGGCTCGCCGCGCAGCATCTTCGAGGCCGCCTCGTAGTACGCCAGCCGCGCGGTGTGCGCGCGCAGCTCCATGTCGGCGATCTTGAACTGGATCGCCTGGTAGGAGCCGATCTTGTTGCCGAACGCCTCGCGCTCGCCGACGTAGCGCAGGCACTCGTCCACACAGCCCTGCGCGAGTCCGACGCCCAGCGCGGCGATCGCGATCCTGCCTTCATCCAGAATGGACAGGAACTGCGCGTAGCCGCGCCCGCGCTCGCCCACGAGGTTCTCCTCGGGCACGCGGCAGTCGGAGAACGCCAGCTCGTGCGTGTCGGAGGCGTTCCAGCCGACCTTCGAGTACTTCGGCGCCACCGTGAACCCGGGCGTGCCCGACGGCACGATGATCGCCGAGATCTCCTTGCGCCCGCCTGCCTCGCCCGTGATGGCCGTGATGGTCACCAGACGCGTGATGTCGGTGCCGGAGTTGGTGATGAACGCCTTGCTGCCGTTGATCACCCATTCTCCGTTGTCGAGCTTGGCCGTGGTGCGCGTGGCGCCCGCGTCGGAGCCGCCACCCGGCTCGGTGAGCCCGAACCCACCGAGCGCCTCACCCGAGCACAGGGCGGGCAGCCACTCGCGTTTCTGCTCGGCGGAGCCGAAGCGGTAGATCGGCATCGCGCCGAGCGAGACGCCGGCCTCCAGCGTCACCGCCACGGACGAGTCGACGCGCGCCAACTCCTCCAACGCGAGGCACAGTGCGAAGTAGTCGCCGCCCATGCCGCCGTACTCCTCAGGGAAGGGCAGGCCGAACAGGCCCATCTCGCCCATCTTCGCGACGAGCGGGTACGGGAACTCCTCGCGCTCGTAGTAGCCGCCGATCACCGGCGACACCTCGTTCTGCGCGAAGTCGTGGACGGTCTTGCGCAGGGCCTCGTACTCGTCGTCGAGCCTGAAGTCGATCATGATGCGTGCTCCTCGGGGGTGACCAGGGCGAGTGCCTCGTCCAGCGCGACCTGCTGGCCTGCCTGGACGTGGAGTTCGGTGACGACGCCGTCGACCGGCGCGGTGATGGTGTGCTCCATCTTCATGGCCTCGACGACGAGCAGCGGCGCTCCCGCCGCCACGACGTCGCCCTTGGCGACCTTGACCACGAGCACCGTGCCGGGCATGGGGCTCGTGACGGGTCCGGCCTCTGCGTCCTCGGCGTGGGAAGCCAGCAGGTTCGGCCGCTCGCCGAGCGCGACGCCGCGGCCCTCACGGGCGAGCCACACCGTGCCGTCCGGCGACTCGGCGCGCCGGTAGCGCAGGTACTCGCCGTCGTGGCGCATGGCGAGCCCCGCCGCGGTGCGCTCGGCCGATGCCTCGACGGGCTCGGCGTCGCCGATGCTCACGCGCGCGTCCTCGGGGGAGCCCTCCACGCGCACGAGCGACTCGGTCTGCTCGGCCCGCAGCCGGAACGTCACGCTCGCGCTCGCGCCGAGCCGCCAGCCGCTCGGCACGTCCCAGGGGTCCACCACGGGACCGCTCGGGTACAGCGCCAGCAGGCGGTCGAGCGCGCCCGCGACGAGGAAGTCGCCGGGCACGCCGTCGGACACGAGCGCGGACAGCTTGCGTTCCACGAGCCCGGTGTCGAGGTCGCCCGCCCGCACGTCGGGGTCCTGCAGCAACGCGCGGAGGAACGCGACGTTGGTGTGCACGCCGAGCACCGCGGTGTCGGCGAGCGCCCGGTCGAGCCGGTGCAGCGCCGAGGCGCGGTCGGGGCCCCACGCGATCACCTTCGCGAGCATCGGATCGTAGTTGGAGCCGACCACGCTGCCCTCGGAGAGCCCGGAGTCCACGCGCACGCCGGTGCCCGACGGCTCCGCGAGCCCGAGCACCGTGCCGCCCGTGGGGATGAAGCCGCGCGTGGGATCTTCGGCGTAGACGCGGGCTTCCACGGCGTGGCCTTCGAGGCGGACGTCCTGCTGGCTCACGCCCAGCGGCTCCCCCGCCGCGACGCGCAGCTGCCACTCGACCAGGTCGAGGCCCGTCACCAGTTCGGTCACCGGGTGCTCCACCTGCAGCCGCGTGTTCATCTCCAGGAAGAAGAACTCGTCCGGCCGGGCCGAGGAAACGATGAACTCGACCGTGCCGGCGCCGACGTAGCCGACCGAGCGGGCGGCCTCCACGGCCGAGGAACCCATCCGCTCCCGCGTCGCCTCGTCCAGCAGCGCCGACGGAGCCTCCTCGATGATCTTCTGGTGCCGCCGCTGCAGGCTGCACTCGCGCTCGCCGAGGTGGATCACGTTGCCGTGCGCATCGGCCAGCACCTGGATCTCGATGTGCCGCGGGCTCTCCACGAACCGCTCGACCAGCAGCCGGTCGTCGCCGAACGCGCCCCTGGCCTCGCGCTGCGCGGACTCGACGGCCTCGGCCAGCTCGCCGGGCTCCGTCACCAGCCGCATGCCCTTGCCGCCACCGCCAGCGGAGGGCTTGAGCAGCACCGGGTAGCCGACCCGCTCGGCGGCGGCGGCGATGTCGCCCACAGTGTCCACACCGGACTCGCCGGGAACGACGGGAACGCCGGCGGCCGAGACCGTGGCCTTGGCGCGGATCTTGTCGCCCATCGCGTCGATCGCGCTCACGGGCGGGCCGACGAACACCAGGCCTGCCTCCTCGCAGGCCTTCGCGAACGCGGCGTTCTCGGAGAGGAAGCCGTAGCCCGGGTGCACGGCCTGCGCCCCGGACTCCACCGCGGCACGCACTACGTCGGGCAGGGACAGGTAGCTCCTCGCCGCCTCGGCCGGGCCGATCCGCACGGCGGCGTCGGCCTCCCGCACGTGCCGCGCCCCGGCGTCGGCATCGCTGTAGACGGCGACCGAGCGGATCCCCATGCGCCGCAACGTGCCGATGACGCGGACGGCGATCTCCCCGCGGTTGGCGACCAGAACTGTGTCGAACATGTGTCCCCTCACATCCGGAAGACGCCGTAGCCGACGGGTTCGAGCGGCGCGTTGGCCGCTGCGGACAGCGCAAGCCCCAGCGTCATGCGCGTGTCGAGCGGGTCGATCACGCCGTCATCCCACAGCCGGGCCGTCGAGTAGTACGGGTTGCCCTGCTCCTCGTACTGCGCGCGGATCGGGTCCTTGAACGCCTCTTCGTCCTCAGTGGACCATTCGGTGCCCTTGGCCTCCATCGCGTCCCTGCGCACGGTGGCGAGCACCGAGGCCGCCTGCTCGCCGCCCATCACGGAGATCCGCGCGTTCGGCCACATCCACAGGAACCGGGGCGAGTAGGCCCGCCCGCACATCGAGTAGTTCCCCGCGCCGAACGAACCGCCGATGATCACGGTGAACTTGGGCACGCGCGCGCACGCTACCGCGGTGACCATCTTGGCGCCGTGCTTGGCGATGCCGCCCGCCTCGTAGTCCTTTCCGACCATGAACCCGGTGATGTTCTGCAGGAACAGCAACGGGATCGAGCGCTTGTCGCACAGCTCGATGAAGTGCGCGCCCTTCATCGCCGACTCGGCGAACAGCACGCCGTTGTTGGCGATGATGCCCACCGGGTGCCCGTGGATGCGCGCGAAGCCCGTGACGAGCGTGGCGCCGTACTCCTTCTTGAACTCGGCGAACCGGCTGCCGTCCACGATCCGGGCGATGACCTCGCGCACGTCGTAGGGCGTGCGCGGGTCGGTGGGCACCACGCCGTACAGCTCACGCGGGTCGAGCGCGGGCTCCTCGCTCGGCAGGACGTCCCACGGCCGGGACGGGCGCGGGCCGAGCGTCGACACGATCGAGCGCACGATGCGCAGCGCGTCCGCGTCGTCGGCGGCGAGGTGGTCGGTGACGCCGGACTGGCGGGCGTGCACGTCGCCGCCGCCGAGCTCCTCGGCCGTCACGACCTCACCGGTCGCGGCCTTCACCAGCGGCGGCCCGCCGAGGAAGATCGTGCCCTGGTTGCGCACGATCACGGCCTCGTCGCTCATCGCGGGCACGTACGCGCCGCCTGCCGTGCACGAGCCGAGCACGGCGGCGATCTGCGGGATTCCGCGCGCGGACATCGTGGCCTGGTTGTAGAAGATGCGGCCGAAGTGCTCGCGGTCGGGGAACACGTCGTCCTGCCGGGGCAGGAAGGCGCCGCCGGAGTCGACGAGGTAGACGCACGGGAGGTTGTTGTGCAGCGCCACCTCCTGCGCGCGCAGGTGCTTCTTGACCGTGACCGGGTAGTAGGTTCCGCCCTTCACCGTCGCGTCGTTGGCGACGACCACGCACTCGCGGCCGGACACGCGCCCGATGCCGGTGATGATCCCGGCCGAGGGCGCCTCGTCGTCGTAGAGGCCGGTGGCGGCGAGCGGCGAGAGCTCCAGAAACGGCGAGCCCGGGTCGAGCAGCGCGTCGACGCGGTCCCTCGGCAGGAGCTTGCCGCGTTCCACATGCCGGGCACGGGCCTTCTCGGATCCGCCGAGCCGGGCGACGGCGAGCCGCTTGCGGAGATCCTCGACGAGTTCGGCGTGCCCGCTGATATTACGGGCGAACGCGTCGCTCTGCGGATCGGCTGAGCTGGTGAGCGCCGGAGTGTCCATCCCACCCCTTTGGGGTTAGCTGCCGTTAACGTCACTGAGGATGTTAACGCTAGCTAACCCCGGCGTCCAGGTCCCGGGCGGGCTCAGCCGGTGACGGCCTCCAGGGCGGGCAGGTAACCGAGCGCCTGACCGTTCACATTCGGGTGGTAGGACTCGTCGACGGGCCAGGTGAGGCTCTTGAGCCACCAGTCGCTCGAGCAGATCTCGTGGCCGGTGAACGGCTCGCGCACGTCGACGAACGTGAAGCCCGCGGCGCCGGCACGCTGCCCGGTCACCTCGGCGAGCGCGTCGGCACCGGAGTTGATCGCCTCGCGCTTGACCTCGCTCAACCCGGCTTCGCACGACCCGCCCAGCTGGTAGAAGCGCGGGTAGCCGAGCACCACGATCTCCGCGTTCGGCGCCTTGCTCCGCAGCGTCGAGTACACGTTGTCGAGCAGGCCGGGCAGCGTTCCGGTGACGAACGCCTTCGCCTCCTCGACGCGATCGACGCACGCCTGGTCGCCGCCGAGCGTGCAGTCGGTCATCACGTCGGTGAAGCCGGCGTCGTTGCCACCGACCGAGACGGTGACCAGGGTCGTCGCCGCCGACAGCGCGTCGGCCTGTGCGAGCACATCGTCCGTGCGCGCGCCGAGGCACGCGACGAACTGGAAGTCCGTGGCGCCGTGGGAATCCGCCCACAGCTGTGGATAGGCGTTGGCACTGCGCTTACAGGAACCCGAGTCGCCGTACTCCCCGGCGCCGACGCCGGAGGAGTAGGAGTCGCCGAGCGCGACGTAGCTGACCGCCTGGGCGGCGGAGGTGATCGCGCTGCCCACCAGCACCAGCGAGGCGACCACGAGAACGGAGAGAAATCGAAAAGCCTTCACCAGCATGGCGGACCCCTTCGTCAATCACTGACGAGGAGAACCATTACCAGCCGCAACGGCACCGTGGAAGGCGACCGATCGGGAGTTGACCCGACCGGTTCAAGCCGGAAGTCGGGCGGATGTTAGCGCTCGCTAACCACGCTGCCCTAGACTGACGCGATGTCCCACGGTTCCGCACCCCTCTCCGGCGGGGAGAAGGCCAGCAGGCGCGAACAGATCCTCGCGGCCGCGGCCGAACTCTTCGCCCAGCACGGTTTCCACGGGGTGGGCATCGACGACATCGGCGCGGCCGTCGGAATCTCCGGACCGGCGCTGTACCGGCATTTCCGCAGCAAGGACGCCATGCTCGGCGAGATGCTGACCTCCATCAGCGAGTACCTCTTCGACGGCGGCAAAGCCCACGCGGATCGTTCCGGCGACGCCGACGAGATCCTCGCCGGGCTCGTGCGGTTCCACGTCGACTTCGCGCTTCAGCGGCCCGCGCTGATCACCGTGCAGGAACGCAACCTCGCGAACCTCACCGACACCGACCGCAAGCAGGTGCGGGCACTGCAACGGCGCTACGTCGAGGTGTGGGTCCGCGCACTGCGCGCCGCCGTGCCGAACCTTGACGAGCCGCACGCGCGTTCCGCCGCACACGCCGTCTTCGGGCTCATCAACTCGACGCCGCACAACCGGCACCTGCCCGACGACGAGCTCGCCGACCTGCTCTGCCGCCTCGCACTGGGTGCCCTCTACGCGGCCAAATGACGATCACCCCAGCGGGCGGCACCCAAACGGGCCCGCGCTGGTGTTTGATGGTGCACGTGCACGCGGACCGAAGCGAGAGCGACGAGGAGCCGGCCGGGCTCGTCGAGAAGGCGCAACGCGCTCTCGTCGCCATGCGCTTCGGCGACGACGACGAGGCTCTGACCGTGCTCGCGCCGTCGGCCGAGGAACGCATGGCCGACACCCGGGAGCTGATGCTGCTCCTGTTCGGCGCATGCAGCGCGATGGTCAGCACGCTCGGCGACGGCGGCTCCGCGCCGGTCAAGGTGCAGGTCTTCGACGAGGCAGGCGAGGAGGTCTCGATCGACCAGGCCGACCCGCCCGTGCGCACGGCTGTTCGCACCCTGCTCGCCGAGGTGCACGGCAACACCGAGGCCGCGCAGGAACAGGTGGAGATCGCGCTCGCCAGCGCGGCACCCGGCGAGGTGGACGCACTGATCCTGCAGGCCCTCCGCTGGACGATGCGCCTGTCCGCCGAATGCCTCGACCGCCGCCTCCCGGTGGCCGACTGGATCGCCGAAGCCCTGGCCGACTAGCAGGCAGCCGACCGCGCTGAACGCCACCTGCAGTCGCCGGCCGACTGCAGTGAAGGCCACCTTCACTGCGTTGAACGCAGTGAAGGTGGCCTTCACTGCGGATGGGTGGATGGATGGGTGGGGGCGGACCGGGTACCGCACCGTACGTAGGCGTAGGTGTCGATTGCGGGCCGACGACGCTACGGCGGCGTTTCGCGACGCTCGTTCGCATGGCTACCAAGACCCGGATCGAACCGCGTGTGAAGCTCGGCCGCGGCGCCCGCAAGTGGCTGCTGTTCGTCCACGTCGTCAGCTCGGTGGGCTGGATCGGCGTCGAGGCGTGCCTGCTGACCCTCGGCATCGTGGGCGTGTCCAGCACCGACCCGGCCGTCGTCACCGGCTCGTCCGTGATCGCGGGCGTGCTCGGCGGCACGTTCTACTTCCCGGTGAGCCTCGTCGCGCTGATCAGCGGGCTACTGCTGGGGATCGGCACGAAATGGGGACTGCTGCGCTACCACTGGGTGGTCGCGAAGCTGGTGCTCACGATCGCGCTGTACTTCGGCGGGAACCTGCTCGTGGTCCCCCGCTTCGTCGCCGCGGGCGAGGCCGTGGCCGACGGCGGCCAGGCGGGCGACGCCCGGACGCTGCTGGTGAGCGCCATGACCGCGGGGCTCGTGCTGCTGCTCGTGGCCACGCTGCTCTCGGTGTTCACGCCGGGAGGCAGGACGCCGTGGTACCGCGCGAAGCTCGCGCGCTGAGGGCTCAGCGTTGCTGGAGTGCGAAGCGGTTGCCCTCGGAGTCGAGGAACATCGACCACCAGCCCCACGGCTGCTGCACCGGCTTCGCGGGGAACTCGACCCCCTTGGCCGAGAGCTCCTCGTAGGTGCGCTCGATGTCGTCGGCGTAGAAGAAGAAGTTCGCGGTGGGCAGGTCGTCGCTCGCCGGTGCGCGGAAGGCGTCCTGCGGATCAGTGCTCAGTACCAGCGTGGTCTGCCCGTCCGGGGCGGTGACCTCGATCCAGCGGTTGCCCTTGTCGTCATAGGGCTCGTCGATGGCGACCGTGAAGCCCAGCATCTCCGTCCAGAACCGCTTCGCCCGCTGCTGGTCGCGCACCCCGATGACGACCTTGCTCACGCCTCGAATGGCCATGATGACTCCAATCGGAATATATCCACTACGGATACAACGAGATTGGAGTGTATGCTCCTCGCATGGCGAAGGGCAACCCGCCACCCATCACCCCGGCGGCGTTCCAGGTACTGCTGGCGCTCGCGCGCGGGCGCGCCCACGGCTACGGGATCATGGGCTTCGTCAGCGAGCTCACCGGCGGCTCCGTGCAGCTCGGCCCCGGCACCCTCTACCGCACGCTCTCCCGGCTGGCGGCCGACGGCCTCGTCGAGGAGGCTCCGGACATGAGCGAGGACCAGCCGCACGACGCGCGCCGCCGTTACTACCAGCTCACCGCGCGGGGCTGGGAGGCCGCCGCACGTGAGGCCGAGCTGATCCGGCGGCTCGCGGGCGCGGCCGCCGAGGCGGGCCTGCTCGGCAGGCAGGAGCGGTCGGCATGACCGCGCCGAGCCGGGCACTCGGGCTGGTGCCGCACCTCTTCGTCAAGGACGTCGACGAGGCGTTGTCCTTCTACGGCAAGGCGTTCGGCGCGGTCGAGCTGTTCCGCAACCGGCTGCCCGACGGCACGGTGCTGTTCGTCGAGGTCGCCATCGGCGACACCCGGCTGCTGGTGAGCCAGGAGATCCCGCAGCTCGACGCGCTCGCCCCCGCCACGCTCGGCGGCACCCCGATGCTGCTGACGCTGGAGACCGAGGACCCCGACGACCTGTTCCGCCGAGCCGTCTTCGCGGGCGCGACAGTGGAAGCACCCATCGAAGAGATGTTCTTCGGCGAACGCTACGGCCGCGTGGTCGACCCCGACGGGCACCGCTGGGCGCTCACCACCAAGCGCGAGCAGTTCACGCCCGAGGACATCGACGCGCGCACCCCGCCGGGGGTCTGATGGTCTCCGTGCGCGCCGTCGTGAACCGCGTGGGTCCCACACTGCTGCACGCGGTCCACCTACCGGCGGACTGCCCCGCCGTCACCGACGTCGTGATCGCCGAACCGGGCGCCGCCGGCCTGGGCGCCGGTGACCTGGTGCTCGCCGTCGCCGTGGCCGACGTCGCGGGCGCGACCGAACTGATCCGCGACAGCGCCGAGCACGACGCCGCCGCCGTGCTGCTGAAGCCGCCGCTGGCAGGCAAGCCCGCGATCCGGCGGGCCGCGAAACGCGCCGACATCGGGCTCATCGAGGTGCACGCCGCGACGTCGTGGGCCCAGCTCGTGTGGCTGCTGCGCACCGTGCTCGACGCGATCGCCGACGAGTCCGACACCCTGGAGAACGGCGACGACGCGGGCGCGAGCGATCTGTTCCGCCTCGCCGACGCGGTGGCGTCCGTTGTGGACGCTCCGGTGACAATCGAGGACACCAACTCCCGCGTGCTCGCCTACTCGGCACGGCAGGACGTCACCGATCCGGCGCGCGTCGCGACGATCATGGGCAGGCGGATTCCCGACGACGTGCTCGCCCGGTTCCGCTCGCGCGGCGTGTTCCGGGAGCTCACCAGGGGCAGGCAGACGATCTTCGTGCCGGGCCAGCGGGACGGCACGCTGCCGAGGCTGATCGTGCCCATCCGCATGGGCGGCGAGCTGCTCGGCTCGATGTGGGCAGTGGTTCCGGGGCCGGTGCCGGACGAGCGGGCCGCCGCGTTCGCCGATACCGCGCCCGTCGTCGCGCTGCACCTGCTGCGCAGGCGTGCGCACGCCGACGTGCAGCGCCGGGCGTCGGCCGAGCTGCTGCGGGCGCTGCTGCGCGGGGAGGTGAGCCCGCGCAAGGCCGTCGCCGAGCTGGACCTCACCGACGAACCGCACCGCGTCGTGGTGGTGGAGACGCCCGGAGGAGAGACCCTCGACGGCGAGGGGCTGCGGCTCGCGCTGCTGGAACGGATCTCGCAGGGCATCGGGCGCAGGCCCGTCGCCACCGAGGAGGCCGGGCTGCTCTACGCCGTCGTCCCTGACGGCGAGGGCCCGGGTACGTGGCCGGAGATCCGTTCCGCGCTCGCCGAAACCCCCACCGGGAAGGGACAGCTGCGGGCCGCGGCCGGTGGCGCGCGCGACCTCACCGACCTGTCGCGGTCGCGGGCGGAGGCCGAGGAGACGCTCGGACTGCTGCGCGCGGGCGTGCTGGCGGGCAGGGTGGTGTGCTTCGACGACGTGTGGACCGCACTGGTCCTGCACCGCGCGGCGACGGCGGCGAACGGCGCGCACGTGACCGAGCTGGGTCCACTGGGGACGATCCGCGCGTACGACACCGCCAACGGCACCGGCTACGTGGCGACGCTGTACGAGTGGCTGCGCCATCCCGGCGACCCGCGCACGGCGGCCACGGCCCTGCGGATCCACCCCAACACGTTGCGCTATCGCATGCGCAAGCTGCTCGAACTGGTCCCGCTCGACCTCGACGACCCCGACGTGCGCCTGGCCCTGCTTGCCCAGCTGACCGCCCTGCGCTGGGCGTGACCCCTCCGCAGTGAAGGCCACCTTCACTGCGCCCACCCGTCTCCCACCACCACCCAAGCGGAGACGCTGCGCGCCGCTGTGTTGGTTCAAGGCAGGCAAGGTGGCCTTCACTGCGGTCAGGGTGTCTGCTCAGGCGACTTCGAGCAGCGTCTTGCCGAGCGTGTCGCGCGACTCGATCGCCGCGTGCGCATCGGCGGCGCGCGCCAGCGGGAACCGCTGCCCGATCACCGGGCGCAGCCTGCCCGCCGCCGCCTCGGCGAGCGCAGTCTCGGCGAACCCGCGCAGCTCCTGCGGCGTCCCGCCGATTCCCCACCCGACCGTCACCCCGCGCTCGGCGGCGAGCTCGTCGGCGATCTCGGTCGGAGCCCCACTGGCCGCGCCGAACGTGACCATCCGGCCGCCGCGCCCGACCAGCTCGAACGCCGCCCTGCCGATGTCGCCGCCCACGGCGTCGAAGACGACGTCGACACCCCCGACGGCCTCGCGCACCCGGTCGGTCCAGTCCGGCTTACGGTAGTCCACCGTGAACTCAGCGCCGAGCTCCCAGGCGAGCTCCAGCTTGCGGTCACCGCCCGCCGCGGCGACCACGAGCGCACCCGCGTTGTTCGCGAGCTGCACCAGCAGGCTGCCCACGCCTCCCCCTGCGGCTTCGACCAGCACCCGCTCACCTCGCCGCAGCCCGGCGCCGTGCACGAGCAGCACCGCCGTGCGCCCGTCCGCCAGCAGCGCCACCGCGTCGTCGAGTCCGAGCCCCTCCGGCACCTCCACCACCATCGCCGCGTCGGCGACGGCCCGTTCGGCGTAACCCCCGTGCCCGCCGAGCGAGCTCACCACGCGCCTGCCCGCCAGCCCGGGGTCGACGCCCTCGCCGACCCTGGCGATGACCCCGCCGACCCCGTTGCCGGGGATCACGGGCGGCTCCACCCGGAACGGTCCGAAACCGGTGCGACGGAACTGCGTCTCGACGAACGTGATGTTCGCGAACGCCACCTCGATCAGCACCTGACCCGGCCCCGGCGCCGGGTCGGGGGCCTCCCCCTCGACCAGCATCCCGGGCTCGCCGAACTCCTTCAGCCAGACGGCTCTCATGGCACCCCTTCCGTGTGCGCCCAGCGTGCGACCTCGACTTAGCTAGAGGTCAAGCACTTGTGCTGCGACAACCACTTCGGGGGGCAAGCATTGTCGTGCGCCCACGATGACACCGCTGTCCGGGTGGTTCACCGTGGGCAGCAACACCGCACTACACGCAGGAGGAAGCCGTGCGCATCGCCGTCCCCCGAGAGGTCAAGAAGCACGAGTACCGGGTCGCGGTGACCCCCGCCGGTGTCCACGAGCTCACCCAGCGCGGCCACGAGGTGTTCATCGAGGCCGACGCCGGTGTCGGATCCGCCATCACCGACGACGAGTACCTCGCCGCGGGCGCGAAGATCCTCGCGACCGCCGAGGACACGTGGGCGGAGGGCGAGCTGGTGCTCAAGGTCAAGGAGCCCATCGCCCAGGAGTACGGCCGCCTGCGCGCCGACCAGGTGCTGTTCACCTACCTTCACCTCGCCGCCGACCGACCGCTCACCGAGGCGCTGCTCTCGGCGGGCACCACCGCGATCGCGTACGAGACCGTGCAGGCGCCCGACGGCGCGCTGCCGCTGCTGGCGCCGATGTCGGAGGTCGCGGGCAGGCTCGCGCCGCAGGTCGGCGCCCACTCGCTGATGAAGCCCAGCGGCGGACGGGGCGTGCTGCCCGGCGGGATCCCCGGCGTGCACCCGGCGAGGGTGGTCGTGATCGGCGGCGGCGTCGCCGGGCTCAACGCCGCGCGCGTCGCCCTCGGGCTCGGCGCCGACGTGGAGGTGCTGGACACCAACGTCGACCGGCTGCGCCAGATCGACCACGACTTCGCGGGCCGGATCCGCACGGTCACCTCCAACGCGCTGTCGCTGGAGGAGGCCGTGGTGGAGGCAGACCTGGTGGTGGGCGCGGTGCTCGTGCCGGGGGCGAAGGCACCGAAGCTTGTGTCCAACGAGCTGGTCTCCCGCATGAAGGCGGGCAGCGTGCTCGTCGACATCTCCATCGACCAGGGCGGCTGCTTCGCCGACTCGCGGCCCACCACGCACGACGAGCCTACCTACCAGGTGCACGACTCGGTGTTCTACTGCGTCGCCAACATGCCGGGCGCGGTGCCGAGGACCTCGACCTACGGCCTCACGAACGTGACCCTGCCCTACGCGATCCGGCTCGCCGAGCACGGCTGGCGTTCCGCGCTGCGCGCCGACGGCACGCTCGCGAAGGGGCTCAACACGCACGCGGGAGCCCTCACCAACGAACCCGTCGCCACGGCACACGGCCTGGAGTATCAGCCCGCGGAGTTCTGATCGGCGGGCGGTACGCCGTCCGGCCAGACGCACGGCGACGAGGCACCCAGCGACAGGTCACCCTCGACAGTCTGCTTGACCGACATGCGGAAGGCGTCGCCCGCGTTCTCGACGGAAACGAACTTGCCGTCCGCCGCGCGCTGGTCGCTGAGCACCCGGAACCCGTTGGCGACCCAATGTTCGTACAGCGCGTCGACGAACTCGGCGTTCCGCTCCGAGGGCAGGCCGTTCAGCCAGTAGATCTTGCTGATCTCGTACCGGCCGCGTGGGCCGTCGTCGGCCATCCTCCGGATCAATCCGCTCGCGCGGCTTCGGCGGTATCCGCTCGATGCACTCGGCCGCCTTCTCCTAGCCGGAACGGACCTCGTCGAAGTGGGCGCGGCTCGCCGGGCAGCTCTCCGCCACGGCGGGCGACGCCAAAACGCTCTCGGCGGGCTCGACGGCTGGCGTGGTGAGGCCACCAGTCTCCGCGGGTCCACGCCGTAACCGTTCATGGAACTCCCCCAGTCGATCCCGAACCGGGCAAACGGTAACCAGAGGGACGGTGAACCGGCAATCGGTTCACCAAGATCGGGGACGTGAGCACACGAAGGGGCGGCCCGCTCAACCAGCCTGGGGGTCACCGGGAGCGGGCCGCCACCTACAAGCTTAAGTAATAACTCCAGAGTTCGCTCCCCGGGGGGCGAACTTGCCCCGAATTGTTTTCTCAATCAGGCATTTCGGTCCTGGTGAACCTCCCCACAGGGGTTGCCGACCTGGCCTTTCGCGCTCTCGCGGGCCGAGTGAGGCCCCGCCCGGAACCGGTGGACCTCGCGTGATCGTCCAACGTGGCCGTACGGCAGGATGACCACCGCCACAGCGCAGACGACGAGGGGAAACGAGAGGCAGCATGCACGATGGCAGCGGCCGCATCGCGGTACAGAACCTCACCAAGCAGTTCGGGGCCGTGACCGCGGTACAGAACCTCAGCTTCACGGTGGAGCCCGGGTCGGTCACCGGGTTCCTCGGCCCGAACGGGGCAGGCAAGACGACGACGTTGCGCATGCTGCTCGGCCTGGTGACGCCCACCGCGGGCACGGCGACGATCAACGGCAGGCCACACCACCAGCTCGGCAACCCGGCCAGAGTGGTCGGCGCGGTGCTGGAGAACGAGGGCTTCCACCCCAAGCGCACCGCCCGCAACCACCTCCGCGTGTACGCGGCGGCGATCGGCGTGCCCGACCAGCGCGTGGACGAGATGCTGGGGCTCGTCGGCCTCTCACCCGCGGCCGACCGCAAGGCGGGCGGGTTCTCGCTCGGTATGCGCCAGCGGCTCGCGCTCGCGACGGCGCTGCTCGGTGACCCGCAGGTGCTCGTCCTCGACGAGCCGTCGAACGGGCTCGACCCCGAGGGCATCGCGTGGTTGCGCTCGTTCCTGCGCTCGTTCGCCCAGCAGGGGCGCACCGTGCTGGTGTCAAGCCACCTGCTGTCCGAGGTCGAGCAGACCATCGACCAGGTCGTGATCGTCAGCGCGGGCATGACGCGCTACTACGGCCCGCTCGACCAGCTGCGCGCGAGCCAGCGCTCGCGGGTGCTCGTCCAGCCGGCCGACGCGAACGGTCTCGTCACGGCACTGCAGGAGGCGGGCCTCCACCAGGTCGAGCCGACGCAGGACGGCCGCGTCGCCGTGTCCGGCGCGACCGTGCAGCAGATCGGTGACATCGCCGCCAAGGCGGGCATCGCCGTGTACGGCATGCAGGAGGAGAAGGCCGACCTCGAGCAGCTGTTCTTCCAGCTCACCAGCCCGCAGTACGGCGCGGGCGCGACGGCCTACCCGCCGCAGCAGCAGCCGTACCAGCAGCAACAGGAGTGGAACGCGCCTCCGCCCGGCTACCAGCAACCGGGACAACCACCGCAACAGCCGTACCAGCAGACCCCGCCGCCCGGCTTCCAGCAGCAGCCGGGACAGCAACCAGGTCAGCAGCCGGGGCAGCAGCAGGGCTGGGGAGGTCAGCAGTGATGGGCAACCTGATCAAGGCCGAGATCCGCAAGACGCTGAGCACCAAGAGCTGGTGGGGTCTCATGATCCCGGCGGTGCTGTTCGCGTTCCTGTTCGCGCTCGGCTGGGGCGCGATCACCAACGACCTCAACGACTTCCTCGGCAGCTCCGACGCCGAGGAGCTCGCGGGCCTGCTGGGCGTGCAGCTCGGCGAGCTGCCGGTCGGGCTGCTCGCGCTGGCACACGGCATCAACATCGGCACGATGTTCCCGGTGATCTTCGGTGTCTTCGCGCTGGCGGGCGAGTACAGCAAGAAGACGATCACCACGACGTTCCTCACCGCGCCCAACCGCATGTCGGCGCTGAGCGCGAAGATGTTCACCTACATCGGCTGGGGCGTCGTCTACGGCATCATCATCGTCGCCTTCGCGAGCCTCGCCACCGTGCTGACGGTGGACAGCGCCGGGCTGCCGACCGCGGGCCAGTGGCTAGGCGTGCTGGGTGCGGGCATCCTCGCCACCACCCTGGCCACGCTGTTCGGCATCGGTGTCGGTGCCGTGTGGAACAGTGTCACCGGCGCCACGATCACGCTGACGATCTGGATGCTCGTCGTCGAGAACGTCCTCGTGTTCGTGTCGTTCGGCTGGTTCGGGATCACCTGGCTCGGCGGCGTGCTGCCGAACGGCACCCTGAACGGCATCGTGGGCGCGATCGGCGCCGAGGCTTTCGGTGCGGCCGGAGTCTCGGTGCCCGGCGCGCTCGACGAGGACCTGCAGTGGCTCCTGCAGTACACGGCGGGCGCCCCCGGCGCGTTCTCGTGGTGGGCCGCGGCGTTGATCTTCCTCGCGTGGACGATGCTGTTCTTCATCGGCGGCTGGGCAGCCAACCAGCGCAGGGACATCACCTAGGCGACAACAGGGAGGGTCGGGAGTGTCTGGCAGAACGGCGACGGCGCTGGACACTCCCGGCCGCAAGGCCGGGTGGATCCGCAGGCTCGCCGCGGCGTGCTGGCGGCACCCGGTGCTGGTGGTGCTCTCGCTGGGCGCCGCCATGCTGGGCGTCGGCCTGCAGGCGGCGAGCCCGTTGTTCGTCAAGGTCGCCGTCGACGACGCCGTCGCGGGCGAGACCGGCAGGCTCGGCTGGCTCGCCGCCGCGCTCATCGGCCTGCAGCTGCTGACGTTCGGCAGCGCCTTCGCCCGGCGCTACCTCGGCGGACGGCTCGCCCTCGACGTCCAGCACGACCTGCGCCAGGCCGTGTTCGGAGCGGTGTCCCGCCTCGACGGCGGCAAGCAGGACTCGCTGCGCACCGGCCAGATCGTCTCCCGCGCCATCACCGACCTCCAGCTCGTGACCGGCGTGCTCATGCAGGTGCCGCTCTCGGCGGGCTCGGTGATCTTCGCGGTGCTCGCGCTCGGCTCGATGCTCCTGCTCTCGCCGCTGCTCACGCTCATCGCGCTCGTCGTGGCGCCCGCCGTGGCGATCGTGATCACGGTCAGCAGGCGCAGGCTCTTCCCCGCCACCTGGTCGGCGCAGCAGCGCGCGGCCGACGTGGCGCAGCAGGTGGAGGAGACCGTCACCGGCGTGCGCGTGGTGAAGGGCTTCGGCCAGGAAGACCGGGAGATCGGCAAGCTCTCCGGCACCGCGCGCACGCTGTACCGCGAACGTTTGCGCGCCGCGAAGCTCGCCGCGGTGCCCACCGCCACCACCTCGGCGCTGCCCGCCGCGGGCCAGATCGCCGTGCTCGCCGCGGGCGGGATCATGGCGCTGCACGGGCAGATCAGCCTCGGCACGTTCCTCGCGTTCGCCACCTACGTCTCCGCACTCATCGGTCCCGCGCGGATGCTGGCGAGCCTCGTGGTACAGGCGCAGCTCACGCGTGCGGGTGCCGAACGCGTGCACGAGCTCATCGACGCGCAGCCGGAGGTGCGCGAGCGCCCTGACCCGCGACCGCTGCCCGATGGCCCGCTCGACGTGCGCCTCGACGGCGTCCGCTTCGGCTACACCCGCAGCGAGCCCGTGCTCGACGGCCTTTCCCTGCACGCGCGGCCCGGCGAGACCCTCGCGCTCGTCGGCACGGCGGGCTCGGGCAAGTCCACGATCTCGCTTCTGCTGCCCCGCTTCTACGACGTGCACGCCGGCTCCGTCCACGTCGGCGGCGTCGACGTGCGCGACGCGCGGCTCACGGAGCTGCGCCGCGCGATCGGCGTGGTGTTCGAGGAGGCGTTCCTCTTCTCCACCACGGTGCGCGACAACATCGCCTACGGCAGGCCGGACGCGAGCGACGAGGAGGTGGTCGCCGCCGCGAAGGCCGCCGAGGCGCACGAGTTCATCAGCGCGCTGCCCGACGGCTACGACACGCAGGTCGGCGAGCGCGGACTGACGCTCTCCGGCGGCCAGCGGCAGCGGCTCGGCCTCGCGAGGGCGCTGCTCACCGACCCGAGGGTCCTGGTGCTCGACGACGCGACCTCGGCCGTCGACACCGCCACCGAGGCCGCGATCCACGACACCCTGCGGGCGGTGACGCGCACCCGCACCACCCTGCTCATCGCCCACCGGCGCTCCACGCTGTCGCTCGCCGACCGCATCGCCGTGCTCGACGCGGGCAGGGTGGTGGACGTCGGGACCGCGGAGGAGCTGGAGGAACGGTGCGCGCTGTTCCGCGATCTCGTGGGAGGTCCCGGCGAGGACGTCGAGGAGGTACACCGGCGGGACGTGCTCGTGCGCGACGAGTCGGGCATCACCCCGCGGCTGTGGCCGGCTCCGGCCGTGCACGACGACGTCGACGCGCTCGCCGAGTCGGCCTCGGTCCGCACCACCCAGGCGGCGAGCACCGGCGGCCCCGGTTCGCGGGCGTCACTGGACCTCCCGCCGACACCCGAGTTGCTGCGGCGGGTGCGGGAGCTCCCGCCCGCGACGGGTGAGCCGAGGCTCGGCGAGTCCGATCCGAAGGCGCCCGATCCGGCGTTCCGGCTGGGCGGGCTGCTGCGACCGGTCCGCGCCCTGCTGGCCGCGGTGATCACCCTCGTGGCGCTCGACGCGCTGGCCACCATCGCCGTGCCCGCCCTGTACCAGCGGGGTGTCGACGACGGCGTGCGAGCGGGAGTGGAGTCCGCCGTGCTGATCGCGGCGGGCGTCGGGGCGCTCGTGATCGCACTCGACTGGCTCGTCATCGCCCTGCAGACGCGGCTCACCGCCCGCACCGGCGAATCCGTGCTGTATCTGCTGCGGGTACGCAGCTACGCGCACCTGCAACGGCTGGGGCTCGACTACTACGAGCGCGAACTGGCCGGCCGGATCATGACCAGGATGACCACGGACGTCGACGCGCTGTCGACGTTCCTGCAGACCGGGCTGGCGACGGCCGTGGTCAGCGTGCTCACGCTCGTCGGCATCGGCGGCGCCCTCGTGATCACCGACGCCGGCCTCGCGCTGTACGCCTTCTCGGTGCTGCCGGTGCTCGCGGTGGCGACGGTGATCTTCCGCAGGCTCGCCTCGGCCGCCTACAACGAGGCACGCGAGCGCGTCAGCGCGGTGAACGCCGACATGCAGGAGAACGTCACCGGGCTGCGGGTCGCGCAGGCGTACACGCGCGAGGAGCGCTCGGCGCGGGACTTCGCCTCGCGCAGCGACGCGTACCGCCGCTCCCGCCTGCGCGCCCAGCGCTACGTGGCCACCTACTTCCCGTTCGTCACCCTGCTGTCCGGGACCGCGGCGGCGATCGTGCTGGTCGCGGGCGCGAACCGCGTCGCCGACGGCACGCTCTCGGTGGGTGTGCTGCTGGCGTTCCTGCTCTACCTGGAGTCGTTCTTCTCCCCGGTGCAGCAGCTGTCGTCGGTGTTCGACGGCTACCAGCAGGCCAAGGTCGGGCTCGGCCGGATCGGCGAGCTGCTGCGCACGCCCACGTCGGTGCCGCCCGCCGAGCGGCCCGTCGCAGTGCCAGAGCGACTACGCGGCGAGGTGGAGCTGGACGGCGTCCGCTTCGCCTACCCGGGTACCGACGCGCTCGCGCTCGACGACGTGTCCCTGCAGGTCCCGGCGGGCACCACGGTGGCGCTGGTGGGCGCGACCGGGGCCGGGAAGTCCACTGTGGTCAAACTGGTGGCCCGCTTCTACGACGTCACCGGTGGAGTGGTGCGCATCGACGGCGTCGACGTGCGCGACTACGACCTGCCGGGCCTGCGCGGCAGGCTCGGTGTGGTGCCGCAGGAGGCGCACCTGTTCTCGGGCACGGTCGCCGACAACGTGCGCTACGGCCACCCCTCGGCCAGCGATGCCGAGGTGGAGGCGGCGGTGCGGTCGGTGGGCGCGCTGGAGGGGGTGGCGGCGCTGCCCGCCGGGTTCCACCAGCCGGTCGGCGAGCGAGGGCGTGCCCTTTCGGCCGGGCAGCGGCAGCTCGTCGCGCTCGCGCGCGCGGAGCTGGTGGACCCCGACGTCCTGCTGCTCGACGAGGCCACCGCCGCGCTCGACCCGGCCACCGAGACCGCCGTGCTGAAGGCCACCGAGGCCCTCGCCAAGAAGCGGACCACCTTCGTGGTGGCCCACCGCCTGGCCACGGCGGCGAGGGCGGATCTCATCGTCGTGCTCGACCACGGCAAGATCGTCGAACAGGGAACCCACGAGGACCTGCTCGCGGCCGGCGGCCACTACGCCCACCTGTGGCGTCTCGGCGAGCCACCCACCTGACGACCGCGAGTCGTGCACTCCGGACCGCGAGTCGTGCGTTCCCGACCGCGAGTCCGGCGGAAACCGCTCGATCACGGCGATCTTGCGCCGCGATCCTCGGGTACTGTGGGATCCCGAGCCGGACCTGCGCCACTGCCGTTGCCGTACCGGTCGACCCGGATCGGCCTTCGCGGCGAGGCCGTCGCCCGCTCCGACCCCGACGCGGCGCGCACACTGCTGGCCGTCGAGCGACCGTACCCGCTCGCAGCGCACAACTCGGCGTCCTGAACGCACGACTCGCGCGCGGGAACGCACGACTCGCGGTCCGGAGCGCACGACTCGCGGTCGGGCATGCACGACTCGCGAACGGGTGTTCGAGGACCGTGATCGATCCAGTGAGAAATGCCAACGTCGTGAGGGCTCCGTTGGCGGACTTCGATGACGACGCACCGGGCGAGGGGGTTAGCCTGGTAGGCGCGTAATCGGACAACCAGATCGAGACGGATAGAGGCGAGTCCAAGCCGTGTCCAGCAGCCCTGCGTCACAGTTCGGCCCAAACGAGTGGCTCGTCGAGGAAATGTACGACCAGTTCCTCGCCGACCCCTCCTCAGTAGACGCCGCGTGGCATGACTTCTTTGCTGATTTCAAGCCCACCCAGGCGCAGCCGAAGCCGGACACGGCCACCGCCGAGCGGACGTCCGCCGCCAACGGTCAGGCCGCACAGCAGGCCCCCGCCAAGCCGCAGCAGGCACCGGCCGAGGCGAAGCCCGCCCCCAAGGCCGCACCCAAGGCCGCTCCCAAGCCGGAGCCGAAGCAGAGCGCACCGGCGAAGCCGGCACCCACCACGCCCGCCGCCGCGAAGGCGGCGCCGGCCGCCCCCGCCAAGGCCGAGGAGCCCGAGAGCAAGCCGCTGCGCGGCGCAGCCGCGGCGATCGCCAAGAACATGGACGCCTCGCTGAGCGTCCCCACCGCCACCAGCGTGCGCGCGGTCCCGGCCAAGCTGATGGCCGACAACCGCATCGTCATCAACAACCACCTCAAGCGCACCCGCGGCGGGAAGATCTCGTTCACGCACCTCATCGGCTACGCGATGGTGCGAGCGCTGCACGACTTCCCGAACATGAACCGGCACTACGCGCTGATCGACGGCAAGCCGCACGCCGTCACGCCGGAGCACGTCAACCTCGGCCTCGCCATCGACATGAAGGGCAAGGACGGCGGCCGCACGCTCGTCGTCGCGTCCATCAAGGGCACCGAGAACATGACGTTCCTGCAGTTCTGGCAGGCCTACGAGGACATCGTCAAGAAGGCGAGGAACAACAAGCTCACCGCCGACGACTTCTCCGGCACCACGATCTCGCTGACCAACCCGGGCGGCATCGGCACCAACCACTCGGTGCCCCGCCTGCAGGCGGGCCAGGGCGCGATCATCGGCGTCGGCGCGATGCAGTACCCGGCCCACTTCGAGGGCACCAGCGAGCAGACCCTCGTCGGCCTCGGCGTCAGCAAGATCATGACGCTGACCTCGACCTACGACCACCGCATCATCCAGGGTGCCGAGTCGGGCGAGTTCCTCAAGCGCATCCACGAGCTGCTGCTCGGCGGTGACGGCTTCTACGACGACATCTTCACCTCGCTGCGCCTGCCGTACGAGCCGGTGCGCTGGGTCGAGGACATCCCCGAGGGCGAGATCGACAAGACGGCCCGCGTGCTGGAGCTGATCGACGCCTACCGGATGCGCGGCCACCTGATGGCCGACACCGACCCGCTGAACTACCGCCAGCGCAGGCACGAGGACCTGGACATCCTCAGCCACGGCCTGACCCTGTGGGACCTCGACCGCGAGTTCGCGGTCGGCGGCTTCGCGGGCCAGCAGCGCATGAAGCTGCGGGACGTGCTCGGCGTGCTGCGCGACTCCTACTGCCGCACGGTCGGTGTCGAGTACACGCACATCCTCGACCCGGACGAGCGCCGCTGGATCCAGGAGCGCGTGGAGGTCCCGCACGAGAAGCCCGAGCCCTCGGTGCAGAAGTACGTGCTGTCGAAGCTCAACGCGGCCGAGGCGTTCGAGACGTTCCTGCAGACCAAGTACGTCGGCCAGAAGCGGTTCTCGCTCGAGGGCGGCGAGACCGTGATCCCGCTGCTCGACACGGTGCTGGACAAGGCGGCCGAGCACGAGCTCGACGAGGTCGTCATCGGCATGCCCCACCGCGGGCGCCTGAACGTGCTCGCCAACATCGTCGGCAAGCCGATCTCGCAGATCTTCCAGGAGTTCGAGGGCAACCTCGACCCGGGCCAGGCGCACGGCTCCGGCGACGTGAAGTACCACCTCGGCGCCGAGGGCAAGTACTTCCGCATGTTCGGCGACGGTGAGACGAAGGTCTCACTCACCGCGAACCCGTCGCACCTGGAGACCGTCGACCCGGTGCTCGAGGGCATCGTCCGCGCCAAGCAGGACATCCTCGACAAGGGCGACCGCGCCTCGGGCGGCTTCACCGTGCTGCCGGTGCTGCTGCACGGCGACGCGGCCTTCGCGGGCCAGGGCGTGGTGGCCGAGACGCTGAACCTCGCGCTGCTGCGCGGTTACCGCACCGGCGGCACCGTGCACGTGATCATCAACAACCAGGTCGGCTTCACCACCGCGCCCGAGCACGCCCGCTCGTCGCAGTACGCCACCGACGTCGCGAAGATGATCGGCGCGCCGATCTTCCACGTGAACGGCGACGACCCCGAGGCCGCGTACTGGGTGGCGCGGCTGGCCGTCGACTACCGCCAGGCGTTCAACAAGGACGTCGTGATCGACATGATCTGCTACCGGCGGCGCGGCCACAACGAGGGCGACGACCCCTCGATGACCCAGCCCGCGATGTACGACATCATCGACACGAAGCGCAGCGTCCGGAAGACCTACACCGAGGCCCTCATCGGCCGTGGCGACATCTCGATGGACGAGGCCGAAGCCGCGCTGCGGGACTTCTCCAGCCAGCTGGAGCACGTCTTCAACGAGGTCCGCGAGCTGGAGAAGCACCCGATCGCCCCGAGCCCGTCGGTCGAGGAGGAACAGCAGGTTCCGGCCAAGGTGCCGACCGCCGTCTCCCGCGAGGTCATCGAGCGCATCGGCGACGCGTTCGTCGACGTCCCCGAGGGCTTCACGCCTCACCCGCGCGTCAAGCCGGTCATGGAGCGGCGGCACAAGATGTCGCGCGAGGGCGGCGTCGACTGGGCGTTCGGCGAGCTGCTCGCGTTCGGCTCGCTCGCGATGGAGGGCAGGCTGGTGCGCCTGTCCGGTCAGGACTCGCGCCGCGGCACGTTCACGCAGCGGCACTCGGTGCTGATCGACCGCAAGACCGGTCAGGAGTACTCGCCGCTGCAGAACCTGGCCGAGCAGCAGGGCCGCGTGATGATCTACGACTCGGCGCTGTCCGAGTACGCGGCGGTGGGCTTCGAGTACGGCTACTCGGTGGCCAACTCCGAGGCGCTCGTGATGTGGGAAGCGCAGTTCGGTGACTTCGTCAACGGCGCGCAGACCGTGATCGACGAGTACATCTCCTCCGGTGAGGCGAAGTGGGGCCAGCTCTCCGACGTCGTGCTGCTGCTGCCGCACGGCCACGAGGGCCAGGGTCCGGACCACACGTCGGGCCGCATCGAGCGCTTCCTGCAGCTGTGCGCGGAGGGCTCGATGACGGTGGCGGTGCCGTCCACGCCGGCGAACTACTTCCACCTGCTGCGCCGCCACGCCCTGGACGGCGTGAACCGGCCGCTGATCGTCTTCACCCCGAAGCGCCTGCTGCGCGACAAGAACGTGAAGTCGGGCATCGAGGAGTTCACCGACCAGTCGAAGTTCCTCTCGGTGATCGACGACGGCGGTGTCGACCCGGCCAAGGCGCGCAAGGTGCTGCTGACCTCGGGGAAGATGTACTGGGAGCTGTTCGTCGAGCGCGAGAAGCAGGGCATCGACGACGTCGCGATCGTCCGGATCGAGCAGTACTACCCGCTGCCGAAGAAGAAGCTCCTGGCCGCGCTCGAGCGCTACACGGCCGCGAAGGACGTCGTGTGGGTGCAGGAGGAGCCGGAGAACCAGGGCGGCTGGCCGTTCTTCGGGCTGAACCTGCCGCGCAAGCTGCCTGAGGTGTTCTCGAACCTGCAGGTCGTGGCGCGCCGCCCGATGGCCGCCCCGTCCGCGGGCTCGTCGAAGGTCCACGAGGTGGAGCAGAAGGCCCTCATCGCGAAGGCTTTCGAGTAACCCAGCCGCGCAGCCAGAATGCAGTGAAGGCCACCATGCCTGCGTTGAACGCAGTGATGGTGGCCTTCACTGCGTCTAGGCGAGGCCGTTCTCGATGAGGAAGTCCTCGGCGATGTCGAGCGGGTTGCGTTTCTGTTCGGTGAACTCGACGTTGAGGTCGGTGAGCTTCTCGGTGGTCAGCACCTCCGACACGGCGTTGAGCGCCCGCACCTCGCGCTCGCTGAGCGTGCCCTTCGCGACGAGCGGCACGATGTTCTGCGCGGGGAACATGTCCTTGTCGTCCTCGAGCGTCACGAAGCCGTTGCTGCGGATGGTCGACGAGGTGCTGAACAGGTCGGCGACCTGCACCTCGTCCGAGCGCAGCGCCTCGACGGTCACCGGGCCGCCCGTGTCGGTGGTGCGGATCTCCTTGAACCCGCAGCCGTAGATGTCCTTGATCTTGGCCTGCCAGCGGTCGGCCCACTGGCCCGGCCCGCCGAACACCAGCTCCCCGCAGCGGGGCGCGAGGTCGGAGACCGTGCGGATGCCCTGGTCGGCGAGCTCCTTGCGGACCACCATCTCGTCGCTGTTCTCGGCCGGGGCCGCCTCGAGCACCTCGAACTGCTCCGGCAGCTTCCGCCGCAGCTCGGCGTGCACCTCCTCGGGCGTGGTGGCCTGGCTGTTCTCGTCGAAGTACTGCAGCAGGTTGCCGCTGTACTCGGGCACGAGCGACAGGGAGCGGTCCTCGAGCGCCTTGACCACCACCTCGCGGCCGCCGACGGGAGGGCGCACGGTGACGTTGTCGGCGCCCGCATTGCGGAGCGCACCCGCGTAGATCTGGGCCAGCAGGAGGCTTTCCCCGACATCGGAGGCGCCGATGATGATCTCGCCGGCCGGGCCGCCCTCGGCGCCGCCCTCCAGCGGGTTGCCGCACGCGGTGGCGAGCAGGCCGACCGCCGCGGCGAGTGCGAGCAGCCGCCGCCTCACGCCTCCACCTCCTTCTTCGTGCCCGCCTCGGCGAGCCGGACCCCTCGGGGCACCAGCGCCCGCTGGATCGTGGCGAGCACGATGTCGAGCACGATCGCCAGCAACGCGGTGAGAATGGCGCCCGCCGCGACCTCGCCGTAGTCCAGAATGGCCAATCCGTCGAGCAGGTACCGGCCGAGGCCGCCGAGGCCCACGTACGCCGCGACGGCCGCGGTGGCGACGAGCTGCAGCACGGCGTTGCGCACGCCGCCCAGCACGAGTGGCAACGCGATCGGCACCTCGATCTGCCAGAGCCGTTGCCCACCGCGCATACCCATGCCCTCCGCGGCGTCGACCACCGCGCGGTCGACGGCCTGCAGGCCAGCGTAGGTGCCCGCGAGGATCGGCGGGATCGCGAGCACGACGAGCCCGATGATCGCGGCGACGTCGCTGTCGGTGAACAGCAGGAACAGGAAGGTCACCAGTCCCAGCGTCGGCAGCGCGCGGATGACGTTGCCGCTGCCGACGAGCAGCACCCCGCCGCGTCCCGTGTGGCCAACGTAGAGCCCGATCGGCACGGCGATCACCGAGGCGAGCACGAGCGCGAGGAGCACGTAGCCGAGATGCTGGAGCACGCGGGTCGGCACGCCGTCCGCACCCTGCCAGTTGGCCGAGCTGGTGAACCAGTCGACGATCTCGCCGATCACGCCGCCACCTCCGTTTTCACCGGGGCCGGCGTGCGGTCCCACGGGGTCAGCAACCGCCGCAGCAGCACCAGCAGCAGGTCCACGACCAGTGCCAGCAGCAACGTCAGCACGATCCCGACCACGATCGGCGAGAAGTACTCCCGCTGGAAACCGTCGGTGAACAGCACGCCGAGCCCGCCGACGCCGATCAGCGCTCCGACGCTCACGAGGCTGATGTTGCTGACGCTCGCCACGCGCACCCCGGCCGCGAGCACCGGTACCGCGAGCGGCAGCTCGACGGTGAGGAACCGCCGGGCCGGCCGGTAGCCCATCGCGGTCGCCGAGGCGATGACGGCGGGCGGCACGGCGTCCAGCGCGTCGAGGACGGGCCGCACGAGCAGTGCCGCCGTGTAGAGGGTGAGCGCCACGACGACGTTGATGCTGTCGAGCATCTTCGTGCCGATGAGGCTGGGGATCACGACGAACAGCGCGAGCGAGGGAATGGTGTAGACGAGGTTCGCCAGCACGAGGATGACGCCCCTCGCGCGCGGCCAGGCGCGGCCGAGCCAGCCGATGGCGATCGCGAGCACGATGCCGAGCACGAGCGGCAGCAAGGCGAGATAGCAGTGCTCGGCGAGGGTGTCGACGATCTGCTCGCGGTTGTTGGCGCTGCCGAGGTACTGCCCGAGCTCGTCGAGGAAGCTCACCGCGTCACCCCCTGCGGATGGTTCTCGATCACGTCGAGTACCTGCCTCGCGGTGACCACGCCGATCGCCTTGCCGTCGGCGTCCACGACCACGCCGAGGCTCGCGGGCGACGACAGCGCCGCGTCGAGGGCGCCGCGGATGGGAGTCCCCTGCTGGTACAGCGATCCACCGGCGACGAGGTCCGATTCGGACAGTTCACCGTCCACCGTGGAGGACGGCGGCAGCCAGCCGCGCGGCTCGCCCTCGTCGTTCACGGCGAGCCGCCAGTCCGCGCTCTCCCCCGGCGCACCGCCGACGCGCACGGTCGGCACGTCCTCGACGAGCACGTCGCCCGCGGACAGGAACGACAGCCCCCGGTAGCCGCGGTCCTTGCCGACGAACCCGGCGACGAAGTCGTCCACGGGGTGCCGCAGCACGTCGGCGGGCGTGCCGTACTGCGCGAGCCTGCCGCCGACGCGCAACACGGCCACCTTGTCGCCGAGCCGCACCGCCTCGTCGATGTCGTGGGTGACGAACACGATCGTCTTGCCCAGCTGCGACTGCAGGCGCAACAGCTCGTCCTGCAGGCCCTCGCGCACCACCGGGTCGACGGCCGAGAACGGCTCGTCCATGAGCAGCACGGGCGAGTCGGCCGCGAGCGCGCGGGCGACGCCGACGCGCTGCTGCTGGCCGCCGGAAAGCTGTGCGGGGTAGCGCTTGCCGAGCTCGGCAGGAAGGCCGACGGTCTCCAGCAGCTCCGCCGCCCGCTCGCGCGCCTTCCGCTTGTCCCAGCCGGAAAGCAGCGGCACGGTGGCGACGTTGCTCAGCACCGTCCGATGTGGAAAGAGACCGGCGTGCTGGATCACGTAGCCGATGCCCCTGCGTAGCAGCGCCGCGTCGGAGTCGCGGACGTCGGCGCCGTCGAGCAGGATCGTGCCCGACGTCGGCTCCACCATCCGGTTGATCATTCGCAGGGAGGTGGTCTTGCCACAGCCGGAAGGACCGACGAACACGGTGATCGTGCCGTCCTCGATGGTCAGGTTCAGATCGTCGACGGCAACGGTGCCGTCCGGGTATTTCTTCGTGACGCCGCGGAACTCGATTCCCATAGCCCACTCCCCTCTGGACGGACCCGCCCGACCGTAGCCGAGATCAGCCGCGAAGGCACGGCATTCCAGCATCTAGGCTGAGCTGGTGACTTCCCCGCTCGACGCCTTCGGCGTCCAGGCCCGGCCGCTGCGGCTCGCCGTCTCCCTTCTCGCGCACGGCTGGCAGGAGTTCGACGAGCTGGTGCGCGCGACGGCGGAGCCCCGGCGCGGCGTCGAGGACCTGCTGGCCGCGTTCGGCGACGACCTCGAACGCGAGGGCACCGCGGTGCGGCTGCGGCCGGACGCGGTCCCGCGCTACCGGGAGCTGGCCGGTGAGGCCGCGCAGCCCGGTGATCTGCTCGCCACGATGACCGCGGCGATCGCGGACGTACCACCGCCGCTGGCCGCGCTCGACCACGTGCAGGCGACGCCCGAGACCGTGGTGGCGAGGGCCCGCTGGCTCGACGAGCAATACGACCTGCGCCGCACGCGCCTGACCTTCGTCGGCGACCACGACCTCACGTCGCTTGCCGTGCACGCGCTTCGCCCCGAGGCCCGGCTGACGGTGGTCGACGTCGACGACCGGATCCTGGAGTACCTCGACCGGCGCAGCGAACGCTCCATCCGCACCGTGCACGCGGACCTCCGGTTCGGCCTGCCGCTCGCGGTGGCCGGGAAGGCGGACGTCGTGTTCAGCGATCCGCCGTACACGCCGGAGGGCATGGGCCTGTTCGCCGCCCGCGGCATCGAGTGCCTCGCCGATCCGCCGGAGGGGCGCCTGGTGCTCGCCTACGGCTACAGCCCGAGGCACCCGGCGCTCGGGCACCAGGTGCAGCGGGCCCTGCTCTCGCTCGGGCTGGCGTTCGAGGCGATCGTTCCCGCGTTCCACCGGTACGCGGGCGCGCAGGCGATCGGCAGCGCGGCGGACCTGTACGTCTGCCAGCCCACGGCACGGGCACGCAAGAAGGGCAAGGGCAAGCAGCAGGGCATCTACACGCACGGCCCGCAGTCGGTGGAGGCGCGCGGAACCTCGGCGGCGCTGCTGGACGCGCTCGTCGCGCTCGCGGGCGACACCGGCCACGACGTGACCGTTCGCGACGCGGACTGGACGAAGCCCGCGACCGTGCCCGAGAGCACCGCCGTGGCCGTGGACCTCACGGCGGCCCCCGGCCCGTGGCTCGCACGCGTACTGCTGGCCGTGAACGCCGGCCGCGTGGCCCTCCTGGTGCCGAACGCGCACCCAGACCTCGGCGATCAGCGGTCACAGCAGGCGCTCATGGACCTCGTCGCGCCGAAGTACCGGCTGCGCCTGCTGCGCAGCACCCCGGACAACAAGCACGCCGTGGTGGTCGCCGACGCGGTGCCCGGCAACACGAACGCGGCCGTGCACGCGGTCTGGACCCGCGCACACGGCCGCGTCGGCAACCTTTGGCCGCAGGCGCCCGCCGACATCGCGGACCTGCGGCTCATCGACCTGCCCAGGCACCGGATCGCGGAGATCCGGGCGGCACTGGGCTGAGGGCGCCGAGGGCTACCCCGTCACGCCGTCCGACTCCGCGGCCTTCGCCACGGCGGCGGCGACCTCGGGGGCCACCCTCGGGTCGAGCGGGCTCGGCACGATGTGGTCGGCGGCCAGCTTGTCGGCGGCCACCGACGCGATCGCGTCGGCCGCGGCGAGCTTCATGTTCTCCGTGATCGACCGCGCGCCGGAGTCCAGCGCGCCCTTGAACACGCCGGGGAACGCGAGCACGTTGTTGATCTGGTTCGGGAAGTCGCTGCGCCCGGTCGCCACGACCGACGCGTACCGCGCCGCGACGTCCGGGTGCACCTCCGGGTCCGGATTGGACAGTGCGAACACGATCGAGTCGCCCGCCATCGTGGCGAGCAGGCTCTCGTCGATGGTCGAGCTGGAGAGGCCGATGAACACGTCGGCGCCCTTCAGCGCCTCGGCGAGGCCGCCGCGCAGCCCCGCCGTGTTCGTGGTCTCCGCGAGCTGCTCCTTGATCGGGTTCAGCCCGGCCCTGCCCGCGTGGACGATGCCCTTCGAGTCCAGCACCGTGACGTCGCCGACGCCCGCGGCCTGCAGGATCCGGGTGCACGCCACCCCGGCCGCGCCCGCACCGGAGATCACCACGCGCTGGTCGGCGATCGCGCGGTCGAGCACCATGTTCGCGCCGCGCAACGCGGCGAGCACCACGATCGCGGTGCCGTGCTGGTCGTCGTGCATCACCGGGCAGTCGAGCGCCGCCTTGAGCTTGTCCTCCAGCTCGAAGCAGCGCGGCGCCGAGACGTCTTCCAGGTTCACCGCGCCGAACGAGGGGCGCAGGCGCACGAGGGTCTCGACGATCTCGTCCACGTCGGTGGTGTCGAGCACCAGCGGGATCGAGTCCAGCCCGGCGAAGGTCTTGAAGAGCACCGACTTGCCCTCCATCACCGGCAGGGACGCGCTCGGCCCGATGTCGCCGAGGCCGAGTACCGCGGTGCCGTCGCTGACCACCGCGACGAGCCGGTCGGCCCACGTGTAGCGCTTCGCGAGCGCGGCGTCCTCCGCGATCGCGCGGCTGACCTTGGCTACTCCGGGGGTGTAGGCGATGGAGAGGTCACGCGCCTGCGTGATGGGTCGGGTGGCGGTCACCGAGAGCTTGCCGCCCTCGTGACCACCGAAGATCTCGTCGTCGCTCACCTGAGCTTGGGACACGTCAATCTCCAGGGCTGGAAATTCAGGGGATCGCCGCACGGCATCCCCAGCTGTGTTGGGCTCCTCTGTCCCGGCTGACCGGCGCGGTAGCGCCGTGTTTCCGGGCGAGGCGTCCGTCGAGGCCCGTGGTCGAGGCTGTGCCGCGGACGCGGCGGTCCGCTCAGTGTGACAGGCCGGACGGGGTCTTGGGCGCGGGGGTGCGGTTGAGATCACAGATTTTCCCGAATCTGCCCTGGTCAAGCGGCTAATAACAAGACGACCGTCCGGCTTGGGATGTGGCGGCTAAGCTGCGCCACATGGATGTGCGCGAGCTGGCGGTGCGGGACGCCTACGAGTTCGTCCCCCCTCGTTTCCCTGATCAACGCGGACTTTTCGTCGCGCCGTTCCAGGAGCCCGCGTTCCTCAAGGCCGTCGGGCACCCGCTCACCGTGGCGCAGACCAACCACAGTGTTTCCAGGAAGGGCACGATCAGGGGAATCCACTTCGCCGACACGCCCCCGGGCCAGGCGAAGTACGTGTACTGCCCGAGGGGCTCGCTGCTCGATGTGATCGTCGACCTGCGCGTGGGCTCCCCCACGTTCGGGCAGTGGGACGCCGTCCGCCTCGACAGCACCGAGTTCCACGCCGTCTACGTCCCCGAGGGCCTCGGCCACGGCTTCATCGCGCTCGAGGACGACACGGCCATGTCGTACCTGTGCTCGACCGGCTACAACCCGGCGGGCGAGCACGGCATCACGCCGCTCGACCCGGAGCTGGGCCTGCCGTGGCCCGCCGAGCTGGAGTTCATTCTGTCCGAAAAGGACTCCGCCGCGCCCACGCTGGCCGAGGCGAAGGACGCAGGCATGCTGCCGGACTACTCCGCCTGCCAGGCCCGCTACGCCCAGCTCCGCGCCAACGGTTAGCCCTGACCGCAGTGAAGGCCACCTTGCCTGCGTTGAACGCAGTGAAGGTGGCCTTCACTGCGGTCGCTACGGACGGCGGAGGTCCTCGGCGAGCACCCGCTCGATGTTGCGCTCGGCCAGCGCGGTGATCGTCACGAAGGGGTTCACGCCGGTGCTACCCGGGATGAGCGAGCCGTCGGTCACGTAGAGGTTCGGGTAACCGCGCACCCGGCCGTAGAGGTCGGTCGCCTTGCCCAGCACGAGCCCGCCCAGCGGGTGGTACGTGAACCGGTTCTCGAACGGGCGCGTGTCGCCGAAGAGGTCGTGCCGGTAGATCGTGCCGTTGGCCCTGTTGACCCGGTCGAACAGCGCCTTCGCGGCGTCGATCGTGGGCTGCCCCTGCTCGGCGGTCCAGTGGAGCCTGGCCGAGTCGGTCGCGGCGTCGTAGGTGAAGTGCCCGCGCTCGGGGTTCTTCGTGATCGCCAGGTACAGGCTCACCCACAGCTCCAGGCCCGCCGGCATGGGCGCGATCTCGGCGAACACGGGGTGCTCGGGGTCGTCCCACGCGTCGATGCCGAGCGCGGGCATCCCCGACTGCACGGTGCCGGTGGTGTCCCACACGTGGTTGGCCCTGCCGAGCATGACGTTGCCGTTGGTGCCCCAGCACTGCCCGACCTCGTCGTTCAGCTCCGGCAGCGCACCCGTCTCGCGGGCCCGCAGCAGCAGCTCGGTGGACCCGAGGCTGCCCGCGCCGAGGAAGAGGTGGCGGGTGCCGATCTCGCTGGTCGCCACCACGTTGCCCACATCGTCGAGCTCGCGCACCGTGAGCCGGTAGGTCCCGTCGGGCTGGTGGTGGATGGCCCGCACCTCGGTCAACGTCCTGATCGTCACGTTGCCGGTGCCCAGCGCCGCGGGCAGGTACGTCTTGTCGAGCGAGCGCTTGCCGTGGTTGTTGCCGTAGATGACCTCGGAGGCCAGCGCGGAGCGCGGCACGTCACCGGCCTCCTCCCGGCGCAGGTAGTCGAAGTCGTAGACGCTCGGCACGAACGTCGTGGTGAGCCCGGCCTTGCCGGCGTGCTTGCGCGACAGTCGCGCGTATTTGTAGGAGCGGCACGTCTCGAACCACTCCGGATCGATGTGGTTGACGCCCAGCGCGGCGCCGGCCCTCGGGAAGTACGTCCCGTACATCTCGTCGGCGTCGACCGAGGGCAGGATCTCCTCGAAGTAGTGCCGCTTCGGGGTCACCGCCATCGCGCCGTTGACCAGCGAGCCGCCGCCGACGCCACGGCCGACGTAGACGGACATGTCGCCGTGGTCCACGCGGTCGAGCACGCCGGTGTAGCGCTCGATGTCGCGGTTGACGACGTCGATCCACAGGAACGACGCGAGCGGAGCCTCCGTGCGCGTCTTGAGCCACATGGAGCGCCTGTCGGGCCTGAGCATGCCGCTGAAGACGTTGCCGTCGCCGGCGGGCGTGTCCCAGAGCCTGCCCATCTCGAGCATGAGCGTCGGGATGCCGGCCTCGCCGAGGCGCAACGCCGTCACGGCGGCCCCGTAGCCGGTGCCGATCACGACGGCCGGGGAGAAGTCGGTCCGCCGCTGCGAGGCGGACGCGCCGCCCGCGGAGATCGTGGTGAGCCCGAACGCCGCGGCGGAGCTCAGCGCGCTCAGTCCGAGAAAGCGCCTGCGGGACAGCGGGGAAGGCATGGCGCGCATGCTGCCGGGCACGCCGTCACACCCACAAGCTCAAACCCGAGTACCGTTCACGTCAACTGGGTAAACACCGTTAAGTTTCACTCTCCTGGAGGAGTCAGTGCTGACTCCTTTTGGGCGTGACCCAGATCGTGATCGTCGCCGTCACCACGACCTTGCCGCGCCGGTCGGTGACCGTTGCCGGGACCGGGACCTCGATGCCTGCAGGGCCCTCCCCGGCGCCGCCGACATCGAGCGGCTCGGGCAGCTCCGCCACCGCGACCAGCGACGTCTCGGCCTTCGCGAGGTAGGACACCGTCATGCCCTTCGGGATCCACCGGTGCGTCGAGGGCACCGTGGCCTCGGCGAGCATGCCCATCGCGACCTCGGCGAGGTTGCACGCGGCGATGGCGTGGAAGGTCCCGATGTGGTTGCGCACACCCCACCACTTGGGCGCGCTGACCTCGGCGCGCCCTGGCCGCAGGTCGCGCACGTACGGCAGCACGGTGCTGAAGTACGGCGCACGCAGGGACACGGCGGCGGAGAAGAGCACCCGGCCGGCCGTGGTGCCGGAGAGCTTGCGCCACGCCGCGTACGTCGAGTTCGAAGTCGTCATGGCCGCCATATTACTCGTGAGTAACAAGTCGGCGGCGCCCGCTATATTCGCAGGCGTGGACCAGCACGTGCTTCTCCTTCTCCGTCACGGCCAGACCGAGTGGTCCGCCACGGGCAGGCACACCGGCCGGACCGACCTCCCGCTCACGGCCGTCGGGGAACGTCAGGCGCACGCCGCGGGCCGCACCTACGCGCTCATGCACGGCGGCACCGCGCCCGCGCTGGTGCTGAGCAGCCCCCGCGAGCGGGCCGTGCGCACCGCCGAGCTGGCCGGGCTCTCCGTCGACGAGACCACCGAGGACCTCGCCGAATGGGACTACGGCGACTACGAGGGCCTCACCACACCGCAGATTCGCGAGTCCGTGCCGGGGTGGACCGTGTGGTCGCACCCGATGCCGGGCGGCGAGAGCGCGGCACAGGTCACCGAGCGGGCGGACAAGGTGCTCGACCGCGTGCGGACCGCGCTGGCAGGCGGCGACGTCGTGCTGGTCGGGCACGGGCACTTCAGCCGCGTACTGATCGCCCGCTGGCTCGGCCTCGGCGCGAGCGCGGGCGTCCATTTCAAGTTCGACCCGGCGAGCATCACCGTGCTCGGCGACGAGCGCGGCAAGCCACAGATCCAGCACCTGAACGTTCCAGCGTCCTGAGAAGGAGCCTCACTTGACCCACCTGATCCGCCGCGTTCGCGAGTCCGACGTCGACGCCGTCGTCCAGCTCGTCCACGACCTCGCCGAGTTCGAGAAGGCGCCGCAGGAGTGCACACTGACCGCCGGGCAGCTGCGCGTGGCCCTGTTCGGCGAGACGCCCAGCGTCTTCGCGCACGTCGGCGAGATCGACGGCGAGGTGGCCGGCTTCGCGCTGTGGTTCCTCAACTTCTCCACCTGGCGCGGCGTGAACGGCATCTACCTGGAGGACCTGTACGTCCGCCCGGAGCGGCGCGGCACGGGCCTCGGCAAGGCGCTGCTCGCCACGCTCGCGCGCGAGTGCGTCGATCGCGGCTACGCGCGGCTGGAGTGGTCGGTGCTGAACTGGAACCCCGCCGTGGAGTTCTATCGCGCGATGGGCGCGGCACCGCAGGACGAGTGGACGGTCTACCGCCTCACGGACGAACCGCTGCGCGCGCTGGCGACGACTCAGTCCTGATCGCGTTCCCGCTGGGCGTGGCGGCCTTCGAGGCCGCCGCGCCTGGCGGCCTCCTCCTCGCTCTCGCCCTCCTCCTGGCCGAGCACCCACGCGCGCGAGGGCCTGCGGAACAGCAGCACCACCACCGCCGCCCCGGCGATCATGATCGGCACGCCGAAGCCGGGCTGGCCGGACGGTCCCGTGGCGTACCAGCCCACACCGACGAGCACCAGGCTGATGACCAGCGCGGGCGAGCGGGCCCACGTCTTGCCGAGCAGCAGCCCCACGGCGCACGCCAGCACACCGAGGCCGAGCACGAGGTAGTACCCGACCTCGGCGTAGATGTTGTTGCCGGCCACGGGTTCCTGGCCGAGGAAGTCCACGACCAGCACCACACCGATCGCGAGCAGCGCCAGTCCCGGCAGCGCGGTGAGCAGACCGGCGAGGCGCACCTCGCGCGGCGCGGGGGAGAACTTGTCGGCGAGCGACACGGGGCGCCTTCCCGTCAGATGACCGTGCGTGAACACTTTCGATGGTATGCCACCCAGACGGCCGTTTTCGGGCGGCCGGGCCACGAGCAAAGATCTGGTTGTCGTCGATGAGCCGGCGGTCGGCCGGGGTGCACTCGTCACGGCGGAAGTTGTCGTTCGGGGCAGGACGAACGGAGGGCAGCGACCGGCAGAGGGACACGGGATCGCGGGTCCACGACCGCGCACGACAGCTCACGGCGCAGTGACGAGTTTCGCAACGATTAGTTCGGGCAACCGAGCCGCGTGACGGGCGAACTCACCTACTCTGCGGTAGTGCGCGCAGTGCTCGTCGTGAATCCGCAAGCCACCGCTACCACTCCCGGTGGTCGCGACGTGCTCGCGCACGCGCTGGCCAGCCAGGTGAAGCTGGACGTCGTCGAGACCGACTACCGCGGTCACGCGATGGCCGTCGCGCACGCCGCGGCGCGGGACCAGGTCGACCTGGTGGTCGCGCACGGCGGGGACGGCACGGTCAACGAGGTCGTCAACGGCCTGCTGGCCGACACCGACGGCAAGCCGGGCAAGTACGGCCCGGTGCCGATGCTCGGCGTCGTGCCGGGTGGCTCGGCGAACGTCTTCGCGCGCGCTCTCGGGCTGCCGTGCGATCCGGTGGAGGCCACGCACCGGCTGCTGCACGCGCTCGAGGAGCAGAGCGGCAGGCAGGTCGGTCTCGGTCTCGCGGGCGACCGCTGGTTCACCTTCAACGCCGGGATGGGCTGGGACGCCGACGTGGTAGGCGAGGTAGAGAAGCGGCGCGGCAAGCGGACGAGTCCCTCGCTGTACCTGCGGACGGCGGTGCGCTGCTATCTGCGTCCGCCCAACGGCAGGCCGGCGCTGACGGTCCGGATGCCCGGCGAGGAGCCCGCCGAGGTGCACACCGCGTTCGTGTCCAACACGGACCCGTGGAGCTACCTGGGCTCGCGGCCGGTGCACCTCAACACGGAATGTTCGTTCGACACGGGCCTCGGCCTGTTCGCGCTGCGGGGCATGGGGCTCGTCACGGTGCTGCGGCACGTCCGCCAGGCGCTGCGCAGCCGCAGCAGGCACCGTGGCAGGCAGTTACTGCGTCACGACGATCTGCCGATAGTCAGCGTGACGGCTGAAGTCCCGGTAAACTTGCAGGTCGATGGCGATCTGGTCGGGCAGCGCACCCGAGTGGAGTTCATCAGCGTGCCGAGGGCGCTCACGGTTGCGTTATGAGTGGTTGCGGTCGGTCAGCAACATCGACTGATCGTCTCCGGCAAACTCCACGTTGCCGCTCAGCGACGGAGAAGCTCCGTTCACCGCAAGACGTTGCGCGACGGACGGACCTGACAGGCGCATATCCGCAGGTCAGGCTAGTAGCTCGCACGGGTGAGCTGACTCACCGATTGCCAGAAAACACTTGTCGAACTCGGTGACTCGTGAAAGCATTCACAAGCACCCCAAGAAACGACCGCCATGACGACTGGCGCGGAACGCCGCGCCCTTAAAAGGAGCTCAAGGAAATGGACTGGCGCCACCGCGCGGCCTGCCGAGACGAGGACCCGGAACTCTTCTTCCCTGTGGGGACCAGTGGTCCTGCTCTGTCGCAGATCACCGCGGCGAAGTCCGTGTGCCACCGCTGCACCGTCGCTTCCGACTGCCTGGCCTGGGCACTGGCCAGCGGCCAGGACGCCGGCGTGTGGGGCGGCATGAGCGAGGACGAGCGGCGCGCGCTCAAGCGTCGCCGTGCGCAGATCGGCACGCGCAGCAACTTCTGATCGCACTCAAGCGAATGCCTTTTGCCGCGTAATGCTTTAACGCAATTCAAACAGCGGCAAAAGGTTTGAGGGCCGGCATCCGTCTCGGGTGCCGGCCCTCAAGCGTGTGCGGGGTTGTTTGGTCGCCGTCAAACGCGCCCCCCTCCGCAGTGAAGGCCACCTTCACTGCGTGGAATCGAACACAGCGGCGCGGAGCGCCTCCGTTTGGGTGGTGGCGGGAGACGGGTGGGCGAAGGCAAGGTGGCCTTCACTGCGGTCGGCGAGGCTCCGGGGGCCGGGCGTCAGACGCGGCGGCTCAACGGGATGCGCAGGGCGGCCTCGGTACCGCCGGAGCGGCGGCCGGAGGAATCACCGTCCCGCACGCCCCGAAGCGACAGCGATCCGCGCAGTTCCGATTCGACGAGGGTCCGCGCGATCTGCAGGCCGAGACCGTCGGCCCGCTCCAGCGAGAAACCGGCGGGCAGGCCCTTGCCGTCGTCGCGCACGACGATGTCGAGCCAGCGCGCCGAGCGGCTCACCTGGATCTCGACCTGACCGGGCCGTCCCGGCACGAAGGCGTGGCCGACGGCGTTCTGCACGAGCTCGGCGACCACCATCACCAGCGGCGTGGCGATCTCGGCGACGACGACGCCGAAGGATCCGGAGCGGGTGAGCTTCACGTGCGCCTCGGCCGTCGCGACCTCGCCCACCATCGGCAGCACGTTGTCGAGCAGCTTGTCGAGGTCCACTCGCTCGTCCACCGACATCGACAGCGCCTCGTGCACCATCGCGATCGAGGACACCCGCCGCACGGACTCGCTCAGCGCCTGCCGCGCCTCATTGCTCTGCGTACGCCGCGACTGGAGCCGCAGCAGCGCGGCGACGGTCTGCAGGTTGTTCTTGACCCGGTGGTGGATCTCCCGGATCGTCGCGTCCTTCGACAGCAGCGCCCGGTCGCGCCGCTTCACCTCCGTGACGTCGCGCGCCAGCACGAGCGCCCCGGCCGGCCGCCCCGCGGGCCGCAGCGGCAGCGCGCGGAACAACACCACAGCCCCGCGCCGCGACTCCACCTCGGTGCGGCTGCCCGGCTTGCCGTCGAGCGCGTCGAGGATGCGGTGCGAGACCTCGGTGGCGTCGAACGGGTCGCGGATCAGCGACCGCGTGAGCGGCGCGAGCCGCGTGCCGATGAGATCGGACTCGTAGCCCATGCGGTGGTAGGCCGACTGCCCGTTGGGGCTCGCGAACACCACCGTGCCGCTCTGGTCGAGCCGGATCAGCCCGTCGCCGACCCGCGGGCTGGTGTGCACGTCGGTGCCGCCGTCCGGGCTCGGGAACGTGCCGTCGGCCATCATCTGGCACAGGTCCGCCGCACTGCCGAGGTAGGCGATCTCCAGGGGGCTCGGCACCCTCGGCGACGCGAGGTTGGTCTCCCTGCTCAGCACGGCGATCACCCCCTCGCCGAACTTGACCGGCACGGCCTCCCTGCGCATCGGCAGGTCGCGGTACCAGTGCGGGTCCTCCTCGCGGCAGAGCCGGACCTCCCGCATCGCCCTGCCGAGCTGCGGGTGATCCTCGTTCGTGAACCGCGTGCCCACGACGTCCTCGGGATGGGCCGTCGGGCCCGTCGTCGGGCGCACCTGCGCGACGCAGACGAAGTCGCCCTCACCCTCCTCCACGGGAACCCACATGAGGAAGTCCGCGAAGGAGAGATCGGCCAGCAGCTGCCATTCGGCCACGACCATCTGCAGATGGTCGACCGCCTCACCAGGCAGTCCGGTGTTCTCCGCGAGCAGCTCGGCTAGCGTGGACATGGCTTATTCGACCACCGAACGTCATTCTCGATCACGGTGCGCAGGCCCACGCACCGTCCGCAATACAACCAGAGCGCGGCACCCCCGGCACACCTCCGGCGGGCAGCGTCACTCCCCATGACACACTAGATGGAGCCAGTCATGGAGGAGTGAACATGTCGAAGCGTGCCCGTAAGCGTCGCGACCGGAAGAAGAACGGCGCGAACCACGGCAAGAAGCCCAACGCCTGAGCAGGCGAGGCGAACACAGCGGCCCCGGCACCGTTCTCGGTGCCGGGGCCGCGTGCGTGTGACGTCAGTCGCTGCCTTCGGTGACCCGCTCCACGGTCACCTCGGTCTCGGAGATCCGGTGGCCGCCATGCTCCTCCACGGTCTTGCGAATCGAGGCCCGCAACCGGTTCTTGAGCTCCGCCGGGGCGTGGTCACCCCCGCACTTGCGGGCCAGCAGCTGCTTGAGCTGCTCGTCGATGCCGTACTCCTCGAGGCACGGCGGGCAGTCGTCGATGTGCCTGCGCAGCTCGGCGTCGCGCTCGGGGCTGCACTCCTTGTCCAGCAGCAGGAAGATCTCGGCGAGCGCCTCTTCGCAATGGACCTTGTCGGACTTGCCTGAACCGTCCAGAGTGCTCATCGTCCGGCCACCTCCTGCTGGGCGGAACGGATGAACCCGCGCTCCCTGGCGACGTCGGCGAGCAGGCCGCGCAGCTGGCTGCGGCCCCGGTGCAGTCGCGACATCACCGTGCCGATGGGGGTATCCATGATCTCTGCGATTTCCTTGTAGGCGAAGCCCTCGACGTCGGCGAGGTACACGGCGAGCCGGAATTCCTCGGGCAGCTGCTGCAGCGCCGCCTTCACGTCGACGTCCGGCAGGTTGTCCATCGCCTCGACCTCGGCCGAGCGCAGGCCGCTCGACGTGTGGCTCTCCGCCTGGGCGAGCTGCCAGTCGGTGATCTCCTCCGTGGGCTGCTGGAGGGGCTGACGCTGCCGCTTGCGGTAGCCGTTGATGTAGGTGTTGGTGAGGATCCGGTACATCCAGGCCTTGAGGTTCGTGCCCTTTTTGAAGGACGCGAACGCCGCATAGGCCTTGAGGTAGGTCTCCTGCACCAGGTCCTCGGCGTCGGCGGGGTTACGGGTCATGCGCAACGCCGCCGAGTAGAGCTGGTCGAGCAGGGGCATGGCGTCGCGTTCGAAGCGCTCGGCCCGCTCCTGCTCCTGCTCCGTGTCAGCCGGGGTGGCCGTGGGCTCCGCTGAGTTCTGCGTGCTCGGCAAACCTTTCCCTTCCAGATCGGCGCTGTGGCGCCGGCGTGTGGTGCCCGCTGCCGACGGCTCGGACGTCGGCTCCCACGATACGCGGAAACGGTTGGGGGTACTGGTCAGAGTGGTCGGCACGATCGGTGTAACGCGAGCGGCTCGTCGCGAATTCCTGGCCGGATAGGATGCGCGGTCGTGGCTGGAAAAGGCACTCCCGCAACGGCGTTGCTCGGCAAGAAGAAGATCGAGCACACCGTGCACACGTACGACCACGATCCGCGACACGAGTCCTACGGCACGGAGGCCGCGGAGGTGCTCGGGGTGGACCCGGCGCGGGTGTTCAAGACCCTGGTGGCCGAGGTCGACGGCAAGCTCACCGTGGGCGTCGTGCCCGTGACCGGGCAGCTCGATCTCAAGGCTCTCGCGGCGGCCGTCGGCGGCAAGCGGGCGAAGCTGGCCGACGCGGCGGCCGCGCAGCGGGCCACCGGCTACGTCCTCGGCGGCATCTCCCCGCTCGGCCAGCGCTCGCGCCTGCCCGTCGTGGTGGACGAGTCGGCGCAGCGGTTCGACACGGTGCTCTGCTCCGGCGGGCGGCGCGGGCTGGAGATCGAGCTCGCACCCGCCGACCTGGTGACGCTCACCACCGCCATCGTGGCGCCCATCGCGGGCTGAGTCTCACGTCACGAGCGGACGCAGCACCCGGCCGAGCCACTCGGAGGCGGCCCGCGACACCCCGTCGAGCCCGGCCTTGAGGCTGTGGTCGCCGGGCACCACCACGACCTCGTGGTGCGGGCCGGGCTCCGGCCTGCCGAAGGGGTCGTTCTCGCCCTGCACGACCAGCGTCGGCACCTCGACGCCGTCCAGCTCGGGCTGGCGGGTCCGCTCCGGCTTGCCCGGCGGGTGCTCGGGAAACGCGAGGCAGAGCACGGCGACGGCCTGTCCCTGCGCCGCCGTGCGGCACGCGACCCTCGCGCCGGACGAGCGGCCACCGAACACCAGCGGGAGGCCGTCGAACCACGTCGCGGAGAGGTCCTCGGCCACCGCGAGCCACGCCGCGTCGAGCTGCTTCGCGGGCGCGGGGGCACGCCTGCCCGCGACGCGGTAGGGCTGCTCGACCAGCGCGACGTGCACGCCCGCGTCGCGCGCCGACCTGGTGACCGCCACCAGGTCGGGCGCCTCGATCCCGCCGCCCGCGCCGTGCCCGAGCAGCAGCCCGGCCGTGCCCTCCTCGGCGCAGTGCAGCTCGGCACGGGCCGGGCCGTGCGGGGTGTCGATCCGCTTGCTGGTCATTTCGGGTTGGGCAGTTCGAAGAGGGCGCCGGTGCCGCTCTCGTCCAGGTTCGCCGGCTCGGTCTCGACGCGCTCGAGCAGGCCGGGCCCGTTGTTGCGGACGCTGTTGACCTTGGTGGACACCGGCCGCAGCTCGAGCGAGTCGGCCCACTCGAGGCTCGGCGGTTCGAGCAGCGAGGAGGCGTCCGTACGGTCGGGGTCGAGCCAGTCGCGCCACCGGTCCCTCGGCATGACGAGCGGCATGCGGTCGTGGATGTCGGTGAGCTGGCCGATCGCGTCGGTCGTGATCACCGAGCACGTGATCAGCGGCGGCGCGTCCGGCTCGCCCTTCGGGTCGCGCCAGGTCTCCCAGATGCCGGCGAACGCCAGGGACGAGCCGTCGCGCGTGGTCATGAAGAACGGCTCCTTGGGCGCCTTCTTGCCCGCGCCCTCGGCGACCCGCCACTCGTACCAGCCGTCGGCGGGGATCAGGCAGCGGCGCCGCGACAGCGCCTTGCGGAACGCCGGCTTCTCGGTCGCGGTCTCCGCGCGCGTGTTGATCATGCGGCTGCCGATGCCGGCGTCCTTGGCCCAGAACGGCACGAGCCCCCAGCGCATGACGCGCAGGCTGCGCACCGCGGGCTCGTCCTCCTGCACGTTGCCGTCGTCGTCGCGCGGGTGCCGCTCGACGACGCTGATGACGTTCTTCGTCGGCGCGACGTTGTAGTTCTCGGTCGGCGCGTGCCCCTCGGTACCGTCGGCCGCGTCGAACTCCTTCATCAACGTGGCCGGGTCCTTGGTGGCGGCGTATCGGCCGCACATGAGATCGGCCCTCCCCTTGTTCGTGGCTCCTAGAGCGCCATCGTGGCACGGTTGCTGGGCCCTGGCGAGCACCATGAGGGATCATCATTGCTGGTATCCCCACGAGTGGAGGGTGTGACGGTTTGGCCCGCAGTGACTGGCGCAAGCTCGACGAGAGCGACGTCAGGGTGCGCCCCGGCAAGGGCACCCGTCCACGGAGCAAGCGCCGGCCGGCACACGCCGACGCCGCACCCGCGATGGTGACGGCGGTCGACCGCGGCCGCTGGACCTGCGCCGTCGAGGCCGACCCCGGCCGCGCGGTGACGGCGATGCGGGCCCGTGAGCTGGGCCGGACGCCGGTGGTGGTCGGCGACCGGGTGGGCCTGGTCGGCGACGTCAGCGGCAAGCCAGACACACTCGCGCGGATCGTGCGTGTCGAGGAGCGGACGAGCCTGCTGCGGCGTACCGCCGACGACACCGACCCCTACGAGCGCGTGGTGGTCGCCAACGCCGAGCAGCTGCTCATCGTCACCTCGCTCTCCGACCCGCCGCCGAGGACCGGGTTCATCGACCGGTGCCTCGTCGCCTGCTACACGGGCGGCCTCGAACCGGTGCTGTGCCTCACCAAGTCCGACCTCGCCGATCCGGCCGAACTGCTCGCGTCCTACTCCGACCTCGACGTTCCCGCCGTCGTCACGCGCTACGACGAGGAGCCCGAGGGCCTGCGAGAGCGGCTGGACGGGCGCGTGTCCGCGCTCGTCGGCCACTCCGGGGTCGGCAAGTCCACGCTGGTCAACCGGCTCGTGCCCGATGCCGACCTGGCAACCGGCGAGGTGAGCGCCGTCGGCAAGGGCAGGCACACGTCGGTCAGCGCGGTGGCGCTGCCCCTGCCGGACGGCGGCTGGGTGATCGACACGCCGGGCGTGCGCTCGTTCGGCCTCGCCCACGTGACGGCCGACGACATTGTCCTCTCGTTCCCCGAGTTTGCCGAGGCCGCCGAGGAGTGCCCCTCCGGCTGCGGGCACCTCGGCCCGCCGGAGGACCCGGACTGCGCGCTGGACGAGGTGGTCGAGGGCGGGCAGGCGCGGCCGGGAAGGCTCGCGTCACTGCGCAGGCTCCTGGCGTCACGAGCGGGTCTCGAACAGCCGTGACACGCCGCGTTGGTTAAGCCGGTGTGAAACCAATTCGGTAAGCATGGAACCCTCATAGGGGACCGCCCGTCCGAGGGAAAGCGGGCGAACCGCTCGGAAGAACAAACTTACAAGGGGATCTTCATGCGTAAGACGGCTCTGGCGGCCAGCGGCTTCGCGCTGGTCATCGCGCTCAGCGCGTGCGGCAGCGACGGTGACTCTGGCAACGCGTTCGGGGGCAACAACAGCGGCGACGCGGGCTCGAGCTTCTTCAGCGACCCGCAGCAGCTGGCGGCGGCGGCCTCCGAGAAGACGGCTGAGTCCAAGTCGTCGAAGTTCTCGATGGACATGAACATGGCCGGCATGCAGATGACGGCCAACGGTGAGGGCCTCTACGACGGCGCCAACACCAAGATGTCCATGAACATGGAGATGATGGGCCAGTCGGTGGAGATGCGCCTGGTCGACCAGGCGATGTACATGAAGATGGCCGGCCTGGAGGCCCAGACGGGCGGCAAGCCGTGGGCGAAGATCTCGCTCGACGGCACCGACCCGATGTCGCAGCAGCTGAGCAGCTCGATGGAGCAGAGCGACCCGACCAAGACGCTCGAGTACATCAAGGAAGCCGGCGAGATCACCAACAGCGAGAAGACCACCCTGGACGGCCAGGAGGTCACGCACTACACGATCGAGCTGGACTTCAAGAAGATCGCCTCGGAGATGGGCGCCGCGTCCGGCATCACGCCCGAGCAGGCCGAGCAGCTGCCCGCCAAGCTGCCGATGGAGCTGTGGCTGAACAGCGACAACCTGCCGGTGCAGGTGGTCATGGACATGGGCAAGATGATGGAGGCCGCCGGTGCCGGTGGCCAGGAGGCCAAGATGACCATGAAGTACTCCGACTGGGGTGCTCCGGTCACCGTCGAGGCCCCGCCGGCCGACCAGGTCGGCGAGATGCCGATGGGCTGACGCTTCCCGTCAGCTGAGCTGAGCCAACGTCCCCCAAGGCCACCTTTGCCGCGCCCGCCCGTCTCCCACCACCACCCAAACGGAGACGCTGACGCGCCACAGCGTTGAATCAACGCACCAAAGGTGGCCTTGGGGGACTTTTTCGTTACTCCATGTGGGGGTAGGCGATCGAGGTGGGCGCGTCGAAGGTCTCCTTGATCGACCTGGGGCTCGTCCAGCGCAGCAGGTTGAACATCGAGCCCGCCTTGTCGTTGGTCCCCGACGCCCGCGACCCGCCGAATGGCTGCTGGCCGACGATGGAGCCCGTCGGCTTGTCGTTGACGTAGAAGTTGCCCGCCGTGAACCGCAGCGCCCGGTGCGCCTGCTGGATGGCGGTCCGGTCGTCGGCGAACACCGCACCCGTGAGCGCGTACGGGGCGCTCGTGTCCACCAGCTCCAGCACGCGCTCGTACTCGCCGTCCGGGTAGACGTACACGGCCAGGATCGGGCCGAAGTACTCCGTGGAGAGCACCTCGTGCGCCGGGTCGTCGGTCAGCAGCACCGTCGGCTCGACGAAATAGCCGATCTGGTCGTCACAGCCGCCGCCGACCAGCACCTCCAGCGCCGAATCACCGTCCACACGCGACAGCAGCTCTTGGTGCTTCGCGAACGCCTTCGCGTTGATCACCGCACCGCCGAAGAGCGAGAGGTCGGAGATGTCGCCGTACTTCACGCTCCTGGTGACGTCGGCGAGCCGTTCGCGCACACCGCCCTCCCACAGCGAGCGCGGCAGGTAGGCCCGCGAGGCCGCCGAGCATTTCTGGCCCTGGTACTCGAACGCGCCCCGCACCAGCGCGGGCACGAGCTTGTCGGGATCCGCCGAGGTGTGCGCCACCACGAAATCCTTGCCGCCGGTCTCGCCGACGATCCTCGGGTACGAGGCGTACGCGTCGAGGTTCTCGGCGATCCTGCGCCACAGCAGCTTGAAGGTCGCCGTGGAGCCGGTGAAGTGCAGACCGGCGAAACCGGGGTCGGCGAGAGCCACGTCGCTGACAGCGTGGCCGTCGCCGGTCACGAGGTTGATCACACCCGGCGGCAGGCCTGCCTCCTCGAACACCTGCATCGTGTAGTGCGCGGCGAGCTGCTGCGACGGCGTCGGCTTCCACACCACCGTGTTGCCCATGAGCGCGGGCGAGCTGGGCAGGTTGCCCGCGATCGCGGTGAAGTTGAACGGCGTGATCGCGACGACGAAGCCGTCCAGCGGCCGGTACTCCATGCGGTTCCACGCGCCGGGGACCGAGTTGGGCTGCTCGGCGAGGATGCGGCGCGCGTAGCTGACGTTGAAGCGCAGGAAGTCGATCAGCTCACACGCCGCGTCGATCTCCGCCTGCTGCACCGACTTGGACTGCCCGAGCATCGTTGCCGCGTTGATCGTGTCGCGGTACGGCCCCGCCAGCAGGTCGGCCGCCCGCAGGAACACGGCGGCACGCTCGTCGAAGGGCAGCTCGCGCCAGCCGGGCGCCGCGGCCTTCGCCGCCCGCACCGCCTCCGCGACGTCCGCGGGCGTCGCCTGCGCGCTGACCCCGAGCACGTGCCCGTGGTCGTGTGGCTGCACGACGTCGAACGGCTCCCCGCCGGCGAGCGCGCGCCTGCCGCCGATGGTCTGGGTCAGCTCGTGCTTGTCGCTCTTCAGCTCGGCGAGCCTGCGCTGCAGCGACGAGCGCTCCTCGGTGCCCGGCGCGTACGTGCGCACCGGCTCGTTCTTCGGTACCGGAACGGATGTGACGGCGTCCATGGGTCAGTCTCGCCTCCCGGAATCGCTCCGCTTCGTGGGCGGTCAGACCTCATGGTTACATGAGCTCGAGCAGGAAGGGCAGCTCCTGAGGCGCATACCAGGCGAGCTCGTGGTCCTCGACATCCCCCAGGGTGAACTCGGCGTCCGGGTCCCCCAGATCGGCGGCGTCGATCACCGCGGCGGCGGCCAGCACGGCGGGCTCGGCCTCGGCGGCGTCCACGTGCACGGCCGCCACGTCCGAGAGCGGCACCGGCCCCGAAAGGCGCACCACCGCGTGGTCGAGGTCGGGCCGCAGAGTCACGTCCTCGACGTCGGCGGACACCACCACCCGCCTCGGCGGCTCCTTGGTGTCCTGCGCGTCCTCCTGCGCGGCCGCGATCAGCCGCAGCGAGGCGCGCGCGGCGTCGAGCAGCGCGGCGTACTCCAGTTCCTCCGTCGAACCGCTGACGTAGGACTCCCGCAGCGCCGGGGTGAGCGCGAAGCCGGTGCCGCTGAGCGGCCGGAACTCACCGTCCTCGACCAGTTGCCGCAGAATGCCGATCGTCGCGGGCAGGTAAACCCTCACCAGTTCGTCCCTTTCAGTTCCTCCAGCGCTTCCTCGATCATCTCCGCCACGAGGCGCACATCGAACAACGCCTTGCGGTCGCCGTTCAATCCGAAGTAGACGCCGCCGTGGTACGAGGTCACCCCGATCGCCAGCGCCTGGTCGCGGGCGAGCGGCATCACCGGATAGATCGCGGCCATCCTCGCCGACCCCGCGTACACGGGTTCCTGCGGGCCCGGCGAGTTGGCGATGAGCACGTTGAAGATCCGCCCCGAGAACGACCCGGCCGCCCGCGCGGCCAGCGAGTGCATGGTCGCGGGCGCGAACCCGCCGACCTTGAGCATGGCCCGCGCGGCGACCGAACGCTCGGCGTCGAGGTGCTCGGCCATCGCGTGCGCGATGTGCTGCAGCCGCAGCACCGGGTCGGACTCGCCGACGGGCAGGTCGACCAGGTACGGCTTGACGCGGTTGTTGACCAGGCCCGCCGTGGAGAACTCGGCGGCGTCGGGCTCCAGCACCGCGAGCGGCACGAGGGCGCGCACGGTCGCCGAGTCGTCCAGTGGTTCGCCGCGCGAGCCCAGCCACGCCCGCAGCGCACCGGTGAGCACGGCGAACACGGCGTCGTTGACGGTGCAGCCGTGCTGGGCGCGGATCTTGCGGAAGTCGTCGAGGCTGGTGCGCAGGCCCGCGAAGACCCGCCCCCCGGAGACGTGGCAGTTCAGCGGCCCCGCCGGTGCGGGCCGGACGACGCTGCGCAGCGCCGACGCGAGCCCGCCCACGGCGCCGATGGCCTTCTCGGCGGTCGCCGCGAGGTCCCGCGCCGCCGAGCGGGCGTTCTCGACCAGCTCGCCGGGCCGCTGCACGGCCTCCCCCACGGCGTCGAGCACGAGTTGCGCGCGGCTCGGAGGGCGACGCGGCGTCCACGTGTCCTCGCCCGGATCGCGCTCGGCGGCGCCCGCGTCGAGGATGAGCTGGCCGAGGTCGACGGTGCCGATGCCGTCCACCAGCGACTGGTGGGTTTTGGTGACCAGTGCCACGCGGTTGTCGGCGAGCCCCTCGATGAAGTACGCCTCCCAGAGCGGCCGTTCCCGGTCCAGCGGGCGGGCCAGCAGCCGCGCGACCAGGTCGAACAGCTGCTCGTCGCTGCCGGGAGCGGGCAGTGCCGAGCGGCGGACGTGGTAGTTGAGGTCGAAGTCCACGTCGTCGACCCACACGGGCCTGGCGAGGTGCCCCGGCACGGGCAGGGCGCGCTGCCGGTAGCGCGGCAGGTAGCCCAGGCGGTGGTTCACCAGCGCGAGCAGGGCGCCGTACTCGAAGCCGCCCTTGGGCCGGTCGAAGATGGCCACACTGCCGACGTGCATCGGGGTGGCCGGTTCCTCCACGTACAGGAACGATGCGTCCAGCGCGGAGAGACGGTCGGACATGTGGTGATCCTGGCACAGGTGGGAGACTTCCCGCCGTGGGTGACGATTCCGCGGTGTCCCCGAAGGACCGCTTTCTGACCGTCTACGGGCGCAAACCCGTGCTCGAGGCACTGACCGACCCGGCGCTGGATGTCGACAAAGTGATACTCGCCGACGTGGCCAGGGGGCCCGCTGTCGGCGAGATCGAGCGTGCGGCGAAGGCGGCCGGGGTGCCGGTCCAGCGGGCGAGCGCGCACCGGGTGAAGGTGCTCGCCGGCAACGGCAAGCAGGACCAGGGCGTGCTGGCCGACGTCGTCGCGCCGAGGATGCGCCCGCTGGCCACGGCGCTGACCGAGCAGCGGCCGCCGTCGCGGGTGCTCGTGCTGGACGGCATCACCACACCCGCGAACGTGGGGATGATCCTGCGCACGGCGACGGCGGCCGGCTTCGGCGGCGTCGTGGTGCCGCGGCGCGGCGTCGCGACACTGGACCCGCTGGTGGTGAAGGCGTCGGCCGGCGTCGCGTTCCGGGCTCCCGTGCTGCGCTGCGCGACCGCTCTGGACGCGGTGGAGCAGCTCACCGAGGCTGGCTACGCCGTGTACGCGCTCGGAGCCTCCGGCTCGGCGTCGCTGTTCGACCTCGACCTGCCCGCGCGTGCCGCGTTCGTGCTCGGCGGGGAGAGCCAGGGCGTGAGCGAGGAGGTCGCCCGCTACGTCGCCGAGTGGGTGTCGATCCCGATGCCGGGCGACGTGGAGTCGCTGAACGTGTCCGCGGCCGCCGCCGTGCTGTGCTTCGAGGTCGTGCGGCGGGGGTGATCACACCGGCAGCGTCGCGCGCAGCTTCTCCAGTGTCGCGGCGATCGCCGTCGCGCTCCCCGGGGCGATGTGGATCTCGGCCTCGTCGCCGGATCCCGTGGTGTAGTTGAGATAGCGGCCCCAGTCGGTGTCCACATAGTGCAGTGGGGAGTCGAGCCTGCCGTAGCGGCCGGCCTCGTCGCGTTCGGCGACGTACAGCTCGCCGCCGCCCGTCACCGGGCGCTGCACGACCTTGACGATCTCCTGCACGTCGGCGGGCAGCCGGTTCTGCGGCCCACCGCGCCTGCCGGCCTCCTCAAGGTCGATGATCCGCACCGACCACTGTGTGCCGCCGCCCGGATAGAGCTGGGGCAGCTGCCCGACGAAGGCGTCGGCCAGGTCGGCGACGGCCACCGGCGTGAGCGCCACGAGGTCGCCGGCGCGCACGGCCAGCACGCCCTGGACACCGCGGGCCGCGGCGAGCACGCCCCAGGTGCTCTCGCCGTGGGAGAACCAGCCGTAGTACTCCAGGGACGCTGAGGTGAGCAGGGGCAGCCAGTCGAGCAGGTCGACCTCGACGCGGCCGCGCCGGTCGACGAGCCCGGCCTCGGTGAGGCTCCTGGTGAGCGCCGAGTCGAGCGCGTCCTTCTCCTCCTCGGGAAACCACATCGGCTCCGGCTGGAGAACGACGTGAAGCGTGCCGACCCGTTCGCGTTCGACCAGGCCGGCGAGCACGCCGAGCGGCAGCTCGACCCTGTTGGCTCTCACTCCCCGATCACCGGCGGCGTGGTCTTGCCGAGGTCACCGATGAACACCTCGTCGGGGTCGTTCTCCTGCAGGTAGGCGGCGCGCTGGTGCTCCTCGTCCTCCTCGCGCCTCGCCCCGCCGGCGCCGGCCGCGCCCATCGCACCCATGCCGGCGCCCCTGGTGCCCGCGGCGCTGCGCGCGGCGGCTGACTCGGCGGCGGACGCGGCACCACCGGGCAACCCGGCACCGGTGCCCTTGCCGGCACCGAGTGCGCGGGAGGCCGCGTCACCGGCGGACCCGCCACTACCCACGCCGCCGACGCCACCGGCTCCGCCGCGACCGACGGTTCCTCCGCTGGAACCGCCACCGGGGCTGTAGAGCCTGCTGCCCGCCCGCTCGCTGAGCCCGCGGGGAGCGCCCGGCTTCGTGGGGTTGGTGGTACCGAACGTGCTGCGCCCAGGAGGCGTGGACCCGGGCCGCGCCCGGTCGCCGGAGGACGACCCCGGCGGCGGAGTCACCGGCCCGGCGGCGGCGAGCCCCGTGGTCGGCCCGGTGGGACCGGTCGACCCGGCCGGGCCGGAGGTGATCGGCCCCGGCGTGGTGGTGGGTGTGCCCGCCCCGGTCGACACGGGCGAACCGACCTGCGGCACGGCACTGGTCATCGGCCCGCTCGTGACAGGGGTACCGGTCCCGGCGGGCGCGGAGACCGTGGAGCTGCGCGTGACGTCGGAGTGCAGGTCACCGGAGATCGCGCTGGGCGTGGAGCTGGAGGCGACCGAGATCGGCGACGAACCCGGCTCGAGCACGCCATAGGTGCGGGGGAAGTTCGAGTTGCTGCTCGTCTGGTTCGAGTACGCCGACATCACGTCGACGTTGTGCTGAGCCGCGCGGTTGTGGGCCTCGACGCCGTCCTGGTACGACCGCAGGTCACTGGAGGCCATGAAGGGTCCCGCGACGGGAATGGCGGCCTTCAACCCGGTGGTCCAGGGGTTCGGCTTCTCGGGCAACGGCGGCACGGGTTCGACGGAGTTGGCCGCGGTGTGCCAGTCGCCGGCCTGTGTCTTCATCGAGCCGACCGTGCTGTCCATGTTCCGCGCGGACTCCTCGAGTGCGGGCATCAGCGGCCCGGCCCCCTGCCTCGCCCGGGTGCCGGCGTCCCCGCTCCATGCCGACTCCATGGACCGCTGGATGCCCTCGATCGCCTCCGCGCGCTTGCCGTAGGTCTTCTGCAGCTTGAGCAACTCGGTCGCGATCAACTGCAACGACGACGTGCCCTCGCCCTGCTTGAAGTTGTCGAAGACCTGCTCACCACTCAGGCCACCCATGTCACGCGCCCCCCTTCAACGTGTCGATCACCGCGCCGGCCACCTGCTCAGCGACCGGACAGGCTTCGTCCGGGTCATCCGTGTAGGGCCCGGCGTAGACGGAGTAGGTCAGGTCATCGGCTATGCCGACGTACATCGCGCAGCTTCCGCGGTCACGCTTGTCCGAGATGTCGCTGAAGGCCGCGGGGTAATCGCCGACCGTGGTCGGCTCGTAGTACTCGAACTGCCCGTCCTGGTAGGCGTCGTAGATCCCTTGGAGTCCGCCGATGCCGTCCTGTTGGTTCCCGGTCTGGATACCGACGACGACCGATTGCCCACGCCCGCGAACGTTCCAGCCGCAACCGGGTCCGGACAGTGCGGCGGTGCTGTTCTCCTCAGCGGTGAGCGCGTTCCCGGGCTCGGTGTAGGAAAGCCCGTCCATGACGTTCTGCGGAACGAGATCGCACGGGCGGTCGAGATACGCCGAGGCGTCCAACGGGTTCGCGACCGGCGGCACATCCGCACCGGCGGCCGAAGTGCCACTCTCGCCGTTCGAGGTCGGTGACGAGGGAGTGGGCGTCCCGGGCTCCTCGGTCGCACAACCCGACGCGAGCAGGCCGGCCAGCAACACCGCAGCTGTCACGCGCGGCACGTGTCGTGCAGAGGTCATCAGTTCGACTGTCCCGTCGCCGCCTGCATCGGAGCCGCGTTGGTCTCCTCGGTGGTCCCGATCTTCGTCTTCGCCTCACGAAGCCGGCCGAGGAAGTCCTCGACGTAGGCGATCATGGACAGGTTCGAGTCTTCCAGCGACCTGACACCGTCGCGGATTCCGTCGACGAAGTTGCTGCTTGGATCGTCCCTCGAAGGCGGCGTCGCCCTGTCGATCATGAGCCTGATCGCCGTCTGGTCATTCGTGAGGTCCTCGAGCAGGTCCTCCCATTGGCCGATCACGGCGTCGATCTGCTCCGCGTCGAAGGTCCACTTGCCGGCCGTCACGTCGACCGCCGTCTGAACCCAGTTCTGGGTGCCGTACACCTTCTGGACGTCCGCGAGCGCGCTTCCGGCGCGCGCGAACACGTCGTCGAGGCCCTTCTCCGCCGAGAACTCTTCGGCCATCCCCATCTCCAAGCTGCGCGTGACCATCCGGTACACGAGCGTAGCCGAACGCACTGGCCCCCGTCAGGCGTTCTCGCTCACGATGCCGGGAAAGAGAGCGCCCAGCTCAGACAGGGTGTCGGCCACCGAGGTGTGGTGCACACCGACCATGCCCGCGGCCACCGCGCCCGCCACGTTCACCGCCGAGTCGTCCACCATCACGCACGCCGAGACGGGCACGGCGAGGCGGTCGGCCGTCAGGCGGAAGACCTCCTCGGCCGGTTTGGCGACGCCCACCTCCCCGGAGAAGACCAGCGCGTCGAACCAGCCCGCGAGCCGCCGTCGCACGGCTCCGCCACCGGCGGCGTTCGACAGCAGCGCCGTGCGGACACCCTGGTCACGGGCGGTGTCGAGCACGTCCAGCAGCCGCGTGCCGTCCACGTCGGTCAGCACGCCCGCGTAGTCCAGGACGATTCCCCGCAGCATCCGCTCCACCGGCCTTCCTCGGCTGCCGTGACAATTCCGTTGGCGCCACGAGCCACACTACCGAGCGGCGATCGTTGAATTTTCGCCCGCATTCCTCCGTAGCGCATCGCGCCGCGTTCCGGTACCGGAATCGCCTCTTTCACCACCTCGGGCGATTTTTGAGTCGAATCGCGGTTTTTCCACCTCTATTTCCACAGGGTGGCCGAGGGGCCGTCCCGCATTACCGTTTCACCGAAATCCAGGGGGTAAGTATGATTACGCAGTCGCCTTTGCGGGGACTGTTACCGCTCAATCCGTACGAGCCGGGGAAAGGCCGGGACGCACCGCCGAGCGCCGGGTTGCCGGAGGGGCAGCTCACGCTCGACGACCTGCTCTCGGACATCCCCGCGCAGCGCGCGGGCGGGCGGCCACGGCCGTTGCTCGAACGGCGGCAGCTGCATCGCGTGCTGGCCGCGATGCTGGAGGTCCACGCCGGCCGCAGACCCGCGGTCCAACTCGGACAGTGGCTTACGCCTGCGCTGCAACGGAGAATGCGTGAGCGCGCCCGCCTTACCGGGCCGCGCTACACGTTGCACAAGGTGTACACGTGCAGGCCCGCGGAGAGCGTGGTGGAGGTGTGCGGCACCGCCGACACCGGGGAACGCGTACTGGCCGTGACGGCCAGGTTCGAGCATCGCCGCGGCAACTGGCGCTGCACGTCGTTCACCGTGCTGGAGCCCGGCAGCCTCGGACCGCGGTAGCGCGGAAAGGGTCCGGCCCGCATAGCACCCCGCGACGCGGGCCGGACCCCGGTGCCTCACCGGCCTAGGTCGTGTCTGACAATCCTTTGCCGTGCGAGCGGGGATCAGCGTGGTGGCTCGCAAGGCGGAGGGAAGCCCTCGTACCGGTCGTACTCGGGCTTTCCGACAACGCATGCCCCGGGCGCGGGTGCCCCGCACGAACCGAGCGCCGCGCCGGCCCCGCGCAGCCGGCAACGGGATTGTCAGACACGCCCTAGCGGCGAGCACCCTTCTTGTTCTTCTTCGCCTGCTCCCGAGCGGCGGCACGGCGCTCACGCCGGCTGCCCCCAGCGCCGGCCCCCGCGGCACGCTTCTCGCCGTCACCCGTGCCGCGCTTCTCGACGCCGCCACCCTCGGCGGGGCCGGAGTACGTCAGCGCGCGCTGCCCGTCGCCCTCGAGGCCCTTGCCCCTGAGCGCGGACGGCACGGCCTCACGCGCGGCAGGCTTGCCCGTGTCGGGCTGCTGCGGCACCGGCCGGGCGTGCCTGCCCGCCGACGCCTGCTGGCCGTTGCCCGCGCTCGCCGCGGCGGGCGCCGCCGCTGCCGGTGCGGCCGCCGCCGCGGGCTGGGCCTGCGCCTGGGCCTGCTGCTGGTCGGCCTGCTCGACCTGGAGGTTGAACAGGAAGCCGACGGCCTCCTCCTTCAGCGAGTCGAGCATCGCGTTGAACATGTCGAAGCCCTCGCGCTGGTACTCCACGAGCGGGTCGCGCTGCGCCATCGCGCGCAGGCCGATGCCCTCCTTGAGGTAGTCCATCTCGTAGAGGTGCTCACGCCACTTGCGGTCCAGGACCGACAGCACGACGCGGCGCTCCAGCTCGCGCATGGCGCCCTCGCCGACCTTGCCGTCGATTTCGGCCTCACGCCGCTCGTACGCCTTGGCGGCGTCCTCGAGCAGCACCTCACGCAGCCGCTCGGCGTCGAGGTCGTCCTCGTGCTCGGCGATGTCCTCCCACTTGACGTCCACCGGGTACAGCGTCTTGAGGGCGGTCCACAGCTTCTCGTGGTCCCAGTCCTCGGCATAGCCCTCGGCGGTCGCGCCGTCGACGTACGCGCTCACCACGTCGCGGATCATGTGCTCGACCTGCTCGCGCAGGTCCTCGCCCTCCAGCACGCGACGGCGCTCGGCGTAGATCACCTTGCGCTGCCGGTTCATGACCTCGTCGTACTTGAGGACGTTCTTGCGGATCTCCATGTTCTGCTGCTCGACCTGGGTCTGCGCGCTCTTGATCGCGCGGCTGACCATCTTGTGCTCGATCGGCACGTCGTCGGGCAGGCGCATGGTGGTCATGACGCGCTCCACCATCGCCGCGTTGAAGCGGCGCATGAGGTCGTCGCCCAGCGAAAGGTAGAACCGCGACTCGCCGGGGTCGCCCTGACGTCCGGAGCGACCGCGCAGCTGGTTGTCGATGCGGCGTGACTCGTGGCGCTCGGTGCCCAGCACGTAGAGGCCACCGGCCTCACGCACGGCCTCGGCCTCCTCGGCGACGTCGGCCTTGACCTCCTCCAGCACCTTCGACCACGCGGCCTCGTACTCGGCCGAGTTCTCCACCGGGTCGAGCCCACGCTCGCGCAGCACCTCGTCGGCGATGATGTCGGGGTTGCCGCCGAGCACGATGTCGGTACCGCGGCCGGCCATGTTGGTGGCCACCGTGACGGCGCCCTTGCGGCCCGCCTTGGCGATGATCAGCGCCTCGCGGTGGTGCTGCTTCGCGTTCAGCACCTCGTGCGGCACCCCGAGCTTGAGCAGCAGCTTCGAGAGGTACTCGGACTTCTCGACGCTCGTGGTGCCGACCAGCACCGGCTGGCCCTTCTCGTGGCGCTCCGCGATGTCCTCGGCGACGGCCTCGAACTTGGCGGGCTCCGTCTTGTAGATGAGGTCGGCCTCGTCGGCACGCACCATCGGCCGGTTGGTCGGGATCGGCACCACGCCGAGCTTGTAGGTCTGGTGGAACTCCGCCGCCTCGGTCTCGGCGGTACCGGTCATGCCGGAGAGCTTGTCGTAGAGGCGGAAGAAGTTCTGCAGCGTGATCGTGGCGAGCGTCTGGTTCTCCGCCTTGATCTCGACGCCTTCCTTGGCCTCGATCGCCTGGTGCATGCCCTCGTTGAAGCGGCGGCCCGCCAGGATGCGGCCGGTGAACTCGTCGACGATGAGCACCTCGCCGTTGCGGACGATGTACTCCTTGTCCTTGTTGTAGAGCTCCTTGGCCTTGAGCGCGTTGTTCAGGAAGCCGACGAGCGGGGTGTTGGCCGCCTCGTACAGGTTCTCGATGCCGAGCTGGTCCTCGACGAACTCGACGCCCTGCTCGGTGACACCGACGGCGCGCTTGCGCTCGTCCACCTCGTAGTGCACGTCGCGCTTCATCAGCGGCGCCATCCTGGCGAACTCGGTGTACCAGCGCGAGGACTGGTCGGCGGGACCCGAGATGATCAGCGGGGTACGCGCCTCGTCGATGAGGATCGAGTCGACCTCGTCGACGATGGCGAAGTTGTGCCCGCGCTGCACGCAGTCGTCGAGGCTCCACGCCATGTTGTCGCGCAGGTAGTCGAAGCCGAACTCGTTGTTGGTGCCGTAGGTGATGTCGGCCTTGTACGCCTCCCGGCGGGCCGACGGCGGCATGTCGGACAGGATCGAGCCGACCTCGAGGCCGAGGAAGCGGTGGATGCGGCCCATCCACTCCGCGTCACGCTTGGCCAGGTAGTCGTTGGTGGTGACGACGTGCACGCCCTTGCCGGAGATGGCGTTGAGGTAGGCGGGCAACACCGAGGTCAGCGTCTTGCCCTCACCGGTCTTCATCTCGGCGACCTGGCCGAGGTGCAGGGCGGCGCCGCCCATGAGCTGGACGTCGAAAGGCCGCTGGCCGAGCACCCGCTTGGCGCCCTCCCTCGCGACGGCGAAGGCCTCGGGGAGCAGGTCATCGAGCGATTCGCCGCTCTCGTGCCGCTTGCGGAACTCCGCGGTCTTCGCCCGCAGCTCGGCGTCCGAGAGGTCCTTGACGTCGTCTTCGAGGGTGTTGATGGTGTCCGCGATGCGGCGCAGCCGCTTCACCATCTTGCCCTCGCCCGCACGGAGCAGGCGGTTCAGAAGCATCCGGGTCGACCTCGCTAGCTGTATCCGGTGGTCGTCGTCGCAGCACCCCAGCGGGTGCCGGGCAGCTTGGCACGCGCGGCCCTGGGACCACGCAGTACTCCCCATCGTAGGGAATCTCGGGACCCGCGTGCACACGGCGTCGCGAACGGGCACCACACGCCGCCGGCGTCCGCGCAGGCCGACGGCCCGTGCGCGGGGTGCGCACGGGCCGTCGGCTGGAATGGTCGAGGAACTGACGGACGGTCAGCCCAGGCGGATCACGCCGTAGTCGAAGCCCTTCCTGCGGTAGACGACACTCGGCTTGCCGGTGTCGGAGCAGTTGAAGAGGTAGAAGTCGTGCCCGACCAGCTCCATTTGGTAAAGGGCCTGGTCGACGCTCATGGGTTCCGCGGAATGTTGCTTCTCGCGCACGATACGGCCGGGTTCGTAGTCGGCCACACCGTCGTCCCAGCGCTGTTCGGGGAGCTCGATCTCCTCGGCGGACATGGCCGTCGTGGGCGCCGCGGACTCGGCGGGCGCCTCCATCACGGCGGTCGCGGCCGAACGCCGCCCGCTCGTGGTGGGACCGCCGGGGCCTCCGGCCATCGCGGCCGCGGACGTGGCCTCCGCGACGGACTCCGGGGAGCGGCGACCGTAGTGGATCCGTCGCCGGTCGTGCATGCGGCGCAGCCGGTTCTCGAGCTTGCTGATGGCGGAGTCGAGCGCGGCGTAGAAGTCGCCCGCAGAGGCCGCGGACCGGACGGCAGGGCCCTTGCCCTTGCCGGTGATCTCCACGCGCTGGCAGTTCTTGGACTGCCGCCGGTTCGGCTCGTGGAAGAGCTCCACGTCGTACCGGATCACTTTCCTGTCGTAACGCTCCAGCCGCGCCAGTTTCTCGCTGACATGGAGCCGGTAGTGCTCAGGCACCTCCACGTTGCGACCCTTGACGACGATGTCCATACACGACCTCCCTCGCTGATTGCGGCGAGTTACCTTCTGGACGAAAAGCGCCGGGGGGACAAGGGATCACGCCGGCACGACTCCTCGTGCGCGCTCCCGAGAACTTCAGGGCTCCTCCGGCGCTAGGGGCATCGGCTCGTCACCTCCCTGCGTGCCGGGATAGCTGTTAGCGGAGCACGTTAGCCCGCTTGTCGCACTTACAACAGCCCCCGAGGCGGGGGACGTCGAACGGTGAGTGGCGGTCACGATCCGCAATGGACGCACGGAGTTCCGGGCTCGCGCGGACCCCGTTCGGAGCAGCGCGCCGCCCCTGCGGGCATCCCCCAGGCGCACGCGGCTCACACCTGCCTGCGTCGGGGTGACAGCGGGCCGCCTCATACCCCTCCAACGCGCGGGCAGCGCCGCCGGGTTCCCACCCACCCGATCGAGTGAAACTTTCCGACAGGCTCTTCGATCAGGCCGCCGTGAGGGTGAGCGCCGCGGTCACGTCGTACCCGGCGAGGGCCAGTGCGCGGCGGGAGGCGGCGAGCGTGGCCCCCGTGGTCACGACGTCGTCGAGCAGCACGACGGGAGCGCCCGCCGGCGGGGCTCCGGCGGGCCGCAGCCGCAGCCTGCCCTCCAGGTTGGCGGCGCGCTGCGCGCGGGCGAGGCCGACGGCGTCCCGCGCCCCCGGCGCCAGCTCCAGTGCGGGGGCCACGGCCGACGGGTGCCCGCCCTCGGCGAGCACGGCCGCGCACCGCCGGGCCAGGCCCAGCACGTGCGGCCCGCCTCGCGCCCGGGCCGCCGACCTGCGGGAGGGCACCGGCACGAGCCACCACGTGCCGTGTTCGTCCGGCCTCGCACCGGGCAGGTACGGCACGGCGCAGGCGAGCAGGCGCCCCAGTGGTGCGGCGAGGTCGCGGCGCCCGCGCTCCTTGTAAGCGAGCACGAGCCGCCTGGCCACGCCGTCGTAGGCGGCCAGCGCGTAGCCGCCCTGACCGCTGGGCCGGGGCGTGCCGAACACGGCCGCGCACCCGGGGCAGCACGGGGAGCCGCGCCGCCCGCAGCCCGCGCACGTGGAGGGCAGCAGCAGGTCGAGCGTGGCCAGGCCCATCGAGGAGAGTCGCCGGGTGAGCACGCCGACAGCATGCGGTCTCCCACCGACAGTTCCGGGTCAGCCGGGATAGAAGGGCTTCGCCTCCGGCCGGGTGTGCGGGTGCGGGCGCCACACGTCACCGACGTCGCTCGCCGTCCAGAGCCCGCTCGCGTCGGCCACGACGATCGGCCTGCCCGGTGCCGCCGTGATGGCCCGCATCGGCGGTGTGAGGTTGGAGCTGTTGAACTGGTCGAGCCGCAAGCCGTCGACCGGCACGCGGGCGACCGGGATCGAGTCGGAGGCCGTCGCCACGATGAGCGTGTCCTGGCTGATCCAGTCGACGTCCACCACGCTGTGCAGCTCCCCTGCCTGCAGGATCCTCGGCGCGCGCAGGGTCACCGACGAGCCGTCGGGCGCCCGCACCACCGACGCGACCACCACGTGCCCACCCGCGATCATCGCCACGCGCGAGCCGTCCCTCGACAGGCGCAGGCCCGTGATGGGGCCGACCGCGAGAACCTCGGAGGCGTTCACCGACTGAGGCAGCCATCTGCCGTCGGGCCCCCGCAGCACCCGCACGACGTTGGACCCGTCGACAACGGTCCACAGCTCGCCGGACTTGCCGCCGCTGGACGTCGCGGGCCGCCAGCTCGGCCGCGTCATCGTCAGGCCGGGCAGGTCGACGATCCGGTCCTCGGCCCCGTAGTCGCCGACCCGCAGGCGCACGGCGGGCCCGACCCGCTCCACCACCGCGAGCTGGTCGCCGGTGATCGACTGCGCCGCGCTCTCCACCTTGTACGCGCCGTCGCCCGCGGGGCCGTCGATCGGCGCGCCCGTGCCCAGCGAGCGGAGCACGCCCTCCACCGCCATCAGCCCCGGCAGCTCCGAGCTGGGTGACGCCTGCGCCTCGTACGCGGGCACCTCGCTCGGCCGCCAGTCGATGTGGCCCGGCACGAGCGCCGTGCCGTCGGAGAGCAGCCTGATCCGGCTCGTGGTCACGTACTGCAGCGAGCGGACCACCTGCGCGGCGATCAGCTCCTTGTCCTGCAGGCTCTGTTCCTCGACGCCGGTCAGCGGCACCACGAGAGCCCCGTCGTTCGCACCCGTCACGTTGCTCTCGAGCGTCGCCGACTCGCCGAGCGGGTTGCGCACGGCGCCGCTCAGCCCGTTCGACGGCCCCGCGAGCAGCAGGTCCATCACCCGCGCGGGCAGGCCGGACTGCGGCCGCGCGACGACGTAGCGCAGGTCGGGCACGAGCGCGCTGGAGTCGGGGGCGAAGAAGTACACCGGCACGCGGAAGTAGCTGTCGTTGAAGTCGCTGTAGGTCACCAGGAGGCTGTCGGGCGGGTCGACGATGCGCCACTGCCCGTCGGCCTGCAGCCGCAACCGCACCGGCACCTGCACCGGCTCGTCGGAGGGAATGAACGCGCTGTCCGAGCCGAGCCTGCCGACGAAGTTTCCGCGCAGCATCACGAGCCGTTCGTCCGCGTCGGGAGACTGCTGGGTGCCCGGCCCGTAGACGGTGCCGAACTCGTCCTCGATGATCGCCAGCGACTGGTCGGGCTTCCACTCCCTGCGCGTGTTGCCCGAGAGATAGGCGCGCGCGGCCGCGTGGTCGTTGGTGGGCTGGGCGCTCGCGCGGACGAACTCACGCACCACCGACAGCGGGTCGAGATCTGGCGTCGGCTCCGGCACCTCCTGGGTCGGCTGGCCCAGCCGCTCGCGCGGGATGGCCTCCGGCTGCGACTCCGCGGGAATGGCCGCGCACCCGCCGAGGGTCACGACACACGCGAACACCGCGAGCAGCACGCGGAACCTGCCCCGGATCACCGGACCTCCTCGTGTTCCACCACCGTGACCGTGAACTCGGCGTGCCCGTTGCGCTGCACGGGCTGCGGGGCGCGGGCGGGAGCGGCGTCCTCGGGTGGCAGCGGCAGCGGACTCTCCCCCAGCGGCTCGCCGACGCGCCTCGGCAGCGTCAGCCGGAAGCACGAGCCGCGGTCGAGCTCGCCCCACGCGTCGAGGGTGCCGCCGTGCAGGCGGGCGTCCTCCTGGCTGATGGCGAGGCCGAGGCCCGTGCCGCCGGTGCGCCGGTTGCGCGAGGGGTCGGCACGCCAGAACCGGTTGAACACCAGCTCGGCCTCCCCTGCCCGCAGGCCGACGCCGTAGTCGCGCACGGTCAGCGCCACGGCGTCGTCGGTCGCCACCAGGCGAAGGCGCACCGGCTCGCCCTCGCCGTGGTCGACGGCGTTGGCGAGCAGGTTGCGCAGGATCCGTTCGACCCTGCGGGCGTCGACCTCGGCGGTGACCTCCTCGTCGGGCAGGTCCAGCTCGATGTCGCTGCCCGCGGTGCCCGCGATGACCTTGACCTGCTCGACGGCCCTGCGCGCGATCGGGCGGACGTCGATCAGCTCGGCCGAGAGCTCCTCGACCCCGGCGTCGAGCTTGCTGATCTCCAGCAGGTCGCCCAGCAGGGTCTCGAACCGGTCCAGCTCGTCGACCAGCAGCTCCGTCGACCTCGCGAGACCGGCCGGGAACTGCTCGCGCGAGGCGTGCAGGACGTCGGCGGCCATGCGGACCGTGGTGAGCGGGGTGCGCAGCTCGTGGGAGACGTCCGAGGTGAACCGGCGCTGCAGCTGACCGAACTCCTCCAGCTGGCGGATCTGCCGCTGGATGCTCGCCGCCATCTCGTTGTAGGACAGCGCGAGCTTGGCGAGATCGTCCTCGCCGACCACGTCGAGCCTGCGGTCCAGCTCGCCCTCGGCGAAGCGCTCCGCGGCCTCGGCGGCGCGGCGGACGGGCCGGACGACCTGGCGGGTGACCATGTTCGTGATGCCGGCGAGCAGGAGCAGCAGGACCAGACAACCGACGAGCAGCGTGTTCTGCACCGTCGCGACGGTGTTCTGCTCGGTGGTGAGCGGGAACAGCAGGTACAGCTGCAACGGGCGGGTCGTCGTGGTCACCGGGGTGCCGACGACGAGGTAGGTGATGCCCTCCGCGGTGTGGATCTGCTTGGCCTGCGAGTTGTTCTCGACGAAGTTGCGCAGCCCGCCCGGCACCTTGTCGTAGGGACCCGCGTAGACCGCGTGCTCGGAGGCCTCGTCGGGATCGCCCGCGGCGAGCACCGGCTCGAACGCGCCCGCCGCGGAGCTGGCGGTGTCCTGGGTCGCCGTCGAGCTGCTGGTGATCTTCTTGATCGCGTTGTTCAGCCGGTTGCGCAGCGCCTCGTCCTGGCCCGCGTCACCGACGAGCTCGCTCTCCGCCGTCTGCACGACCACCTGGAGCTGGGCGATCGCGGCCCGCTCCTTGGTGTCCATCAGCCGCTCGGTGATCTGGTTCTGCAGCACCATGCCGAGCACGAACACCACGGCCGACGACAGGGCGAGCGTCGATACGGTCACGCGGAACTGCACCGAGTGCCGCCAGAGCTCGCCGAACGCGACGACCTTGCGCCGGCCGTACGTCGCCGCGCGACGGGCCAGCGCTATCGCCGACCAGCCGAAGGAGGCCAGTCGTTGTCTCATGGCTCGATTATGGTGGGCCGGCCTTGTAGCCCACACCGCGCACGGTCAGCACGACCTCGGGGTGCTCGGGGTCCTTCTCCACCTTGGACCGCAGGCGCTGGACGTGGACGTTCACCAGGCGGGTGTCGGCGGCGTGCCGGTAACCCCACACCTGCTCCAGCAGCACCTCGCGCGTGAACACCTGGCGCGGCTTGCGGGCCAGCGCGACGAGGAGGTCGAACTCCAGCGGCGTGAGCGGGATGGCCTTGCCCTCCCTGGTGACCTCGTGGCCCGGCACGTCGATGGTCAGGTCGCCGATGGTGAGGCTCTCGGCGGGTTCCGACTCGGTGCGGCGCATGCGGGCACGCACGCGCGCGACGAGCTCCTTGGGCTTGAACGGCTTGACGACGTAGTCGTCGGCGCCGGACTCGAGGCCGAGCACGATGTCCACGGTGTCGCTCTTGGCCGTGAGCATCACGATCGGGACGCCGGACTCGGCCCTGATCGCCTTGCAGACGTCGATCCCGTTCATGCCCGGCAGCATCAGGTCGAGCAGCACGAGGTCGGGCTTCAGCTCACGCAGCGCGGGCAGCGCACGCGAACCGTCGGCGACCACGGCGGTGTCGAACCCCTCGCCGCGGAGCACGATGGTCAGCATCTCAGCCAGGGCGGGGTCGTCGTCGACGACCAGCACACGTGCCTTCATGACCACATATTCGCACCACTTCGCACGTCACTTCGCACGACCCGGCGATCTGGTGCCCAGACTAGCCCAGTTGGACGATCGCGGCGTCGTGTTCGAGGCGCTTGCGCAGCCGCAGGAACGGCCTCGGCCGGTTCATCGCGAGCACGCCGGTGAGCACGCCGTCGCGGTGGTACGTCGCGACGAAGGAGCGCTCCTCGGTGTCGCCGTCGACCACCCGCACCTCGGCGCCGTCCCCCGCGGTGCCCGCGAACTGGATGCGCGTGCCGTACTGATCGGACCAGAAGTAGCCGGGGCGGGTGTGGTGCTCGACCGTCGCGCCGGCGAGCAGGTTCCGCACGGCGACGCGGGGTTGCTCACTCGCGGTGGTCCAATGTTCACCGCCAGCGACGTCGCCGACCGCGACGACGCTGGGGTTGCTCGTGACACCGCCGCGGTCGCAGCAGACCCCGTTGTCCACGGCGATACCCGAACCGGCGAGCCAATCCGTCGCGGGCGTACACCCGATACCGGCCACCACGACGTCGGCGGGCAGCCACGAGCCGTCGGCGAGCGAGACCCCCGTGACGCGGCCGCCCGCGGCCGTCACCCCGGCCACGCCGGTGCCCGCGAGCAGCCGGACGCCGTTGTCGCCGTGCAGCCCCGCCGCGACGGCGCCCATCCGCGCGCCCAGCACCCCCGCCAGTGGAACGGACGCCGCCTCCACGACGGTGACGGCACAGCCCAGCGTGTGGCAGGCCGACGCCACCTCGGCGCCGACGAACCCGGCTCCGATCACCACCACCCGCGCGCCTGCGGTGAGCTCCGCCCGCAGGGCGAGCGCGTCGTCGAGGGTGCGCAGCGTGTGGACACCGAGCAGTTCCTCCGTGCCCGCAAGGGTTTTCGCCGTGGCCCCGGTGGCGACGACGACGCCGTCGGCGGCGACGCGGGTACCGCCGGAGAGCACCACCTCGCCCGTCGCGGTGTCGAGCCGCCGCGCACTGACGCCGAGGTGCCACTGCGCTTCGAGGGCGAGCAGGTCGTCGGCGTCGCCCAGTTCGAGATCCGCCGCCCGCACCTTGCCGAGCAGGAAGTCCTTCGACAGCGGCGGCCGGTCGTAGGGCCGGTGCGGCTCCCGCCCCACCAGCACGAGCCGCCCGGAGTAGCCCCGCGCCCGCAGTTCCTGCGCGGCACGCAGCCCTGCGAGCGAGGTGCCGACGACCACGACCGTCCTCATGCGACCTCTTCTCGCACGTTCGTGTCCACGTAGATCACCCCGTCGGTCACGAGCACCGGGTAGGTGCGCACGGGACGTTTGGCGGGCAGGCAGGTGGGCTCACCGGTGCGCAGGTCGAACGAGGCCGCGTGCAGCGGGCACTCGACGAGGCACCCCTCCAGCCAGCCGTCGGCGAGCGAGGCGTCCTGGTGGGTACAGGTGTCGTCGACGGCGTAGTAGGCGCCTTCGGCGTTGAAGACGGCGATCGGTACGTGCGCGAGGATGCGCACGGCCTCCCCCTCGGGAAGGTCCGCGACATCGCAGGCTCGGATCATTCCTGACCTCCGAGAAACGATCTGTTGCGTATTGCGCGATCAATATCGCCATACGCAACAATCCGCGCCGGCTCCCTTGCCCGTCAAGGAGTTCACCTGCTTCTTACTCGCCGGTGTCCCCCGGACGGCCCAGCGGTCTTGCGTTCACGAGTTAGTGTTGCGCCATGCGGAACTCCGATGAGGCCAAGGGAGCCGCCAGCCCGGTCCAGTCCGTGGACCGGGCGATCAACGTGCTCGAACTGCTCGCTCGCAGCGGGGAAGCGGGGATCACGGAGATCGCGGACGAACTGGGCGTGCACAAGTCGACCGCGTCGAGACTCGTGGCCGCGCTGGAGGCCAGAAACCTCGTCGAACAGCTCGGAGAACGCGGGAAGTACGCCATCGGGTTCGGCATCGTGCGGCTCGCCGGCGCCGCGACCGGGCGCATGGACCTCGCCAGACTCGGCACGCAGACCTGCCAGTCGCTCGCCGACTCCCTCGGCGAGACCGTGAACATCGCCGTGGCGGACGGCGGGATCGCGATCAACATCAGCCAGGCCGTGGGCACCGCCTCGGTCGCGGCGCAGAACTGGACCGGCAGGCGGACCCCGTTGCACGCCACGTCGAGCGGCAAGGTGCTGCTGGCGTTCATGAATGGCGGCGAGCGGCGCAAGGTGCTGCATCGGAGGCTGGAGGAGTTCACCCCGCGCACCCTGACGACGCCGGACGAGCTGACCGCCGAGCTGGAACGCATCGTCGACGACGGCTACGCCGCGTGCTTCGAGGAGTTCGAGCTCGGCCTGCACGCCGTCGCGGTGCCGATCTACGGCAACGGTGGCGAGGTGATCGCCGCGATGAGCGCATCGGGCCCTTCGTACCGGCTCTCCCGCCAGCGGATCCGCCAGCTCGTGCGGCCGATGACCGCGGCGGCCGCGGAGCTGTCCGGCCAGCTCGGCCACTTCCCCGGGTAACCCACATGCCAGAACGGGCTTGTTACCGGGAAATTTTCCGGTAACAAGCCCCGGATCGTGCCCCGAAGAAGCCCCTTGACACGCCCGTCTCGCGTGCCTCACCGTGTTGCTCAGCACGGAACTCGTCTCCCCATACGCAACAACTCACCACCCCAGCGCCGTAGCCGAGGGGCACGTTCTCGCGCGCACGCCGGGTGGCTTCAGTCCGTTATGGACAGTCAATCTCATCGCCTGAGCAGGAGGTTCCGCGATGGGTACCGGACCGCGAGTAGTCATCATCGGAGCGGGGATCGTCGGTTGCTCATTGGCCGACGAGCTGACGGAACGGGGATGGACCGACATCACCGTGCTGGAACAGGGCCGCCTCTTCGCCACGGGCGGCTCCACCTCCCACGCCCCCGGGCTGGTCTTCCAGACGACGGGGAACAAGACGATGACCGAGTTCGCCAGCTACACCGTGGCGAAGCTCAGCGGTCTCACGCTCGACGGCGCGTGGTGCTTCCAGCAGCTCGGCGGGCTCGAGATCGCCACCACGCCGCTGCGCTGGGCCGATCTGAAACGCAGGCACGGCTGGGCGACGTCGTGGGGCGTGCGCAGCTACCTCCGCACGCCCGAACAGTGCGCTCAGCTGCACCCGCTGCTCGACGCCTCCCGCGTGCTCGGCGGCTTCCACATCCCGAGCGACGGCCTCGCCAAGCCGCTGCGCGCCGCGGAAGCACAGGCCCGCAGGGCGATCGAGCGCGGAGCGCGGTTCCTCGAACACCAGAAGGTCACCGGCGTCTCGCGAGCGAAGGGCCGCGTCACGGGGGTCACCACGGAGACCGGCGAGTTCCGCGCCGACGTCGTCGTCTCGTGTGCGGGAATGTGGGGGCCGCTGATCGGCAGGCTCGCCGGGCTCACCATCCCGATGGTGCCGATGGCGCACCAGTACGCGAAGACGAACCCGCTACCGGTCCTGCGCGGCCGCAACGACGAGACCACCGAGGCCGGGCTGCCGATCCTGCGGCATCAGGACGCCGACCTGTACTTCCGCGAGCACGTCGACCGGCTCGGCATCGGCGCGTACGGGCACCGCCCGATGCCGGTGGACCCCGCCGACATCGCCGACCCGCGCACGGCCACGGGCATGCCGTCGGAGCTGGAGTTCACCCCCGAGGACTTCGAGGAGTCCTGGGCCGCCGCGGGCGAGCTCCTGCCCGTGCTGCGCGACGCCAAGCCGGAAGAGGGCATCAACGGGCTGTTCTCGTTCACCCCAGACGGCATGCCCCTGCTCGGCGAGCACCCCGGCCTCGACGGGTTCTGGGTGGCCGAGGCCGTGTGGATCACCCACTCCGCCGGCGTCGCGAGGGCGATGGCCCAGTGGCTCGTCGACGGCCAGCCCGAGCAGGACCTGCACGCCTGCGACCTCAACCGGTTCGAGCGGGTCCAGCTCTCCCCCGGCTACGTGCACACGCGCAGCTGCCGCAGCTTCGTCGAGGTCTACGACGTCCTGCACCCGCTGCAGCCGCCCGAGCGGCCAAGGCCCCTGCGGACCAGCCCCTTCCACGAGCGGCAGACCGAGCTCGGAGCGTACTTCCTCGAGTCAGGCGGCTGGGAGCGGCCGCACTGGTACGCGGCGAACGCGAACCTGCCCGAGGTGGAGCGGGTCCCGTCGCGCGGCGAATGGGCGTCGCGATTCTGGTCGCCGATCGCGGGTGCCGAGGCGATCGCGGCGCGCTCGCGCGTGGCGATGTTCGACATGACGCCGCTGCGGCGGCTGGAGGTGAGCGGCCCCGACGCGCTCGCGTTCCTCCAGGCGCTGACCACGAACCGGCTGGACCGCAAGCCCGGCACGGTCACCTACACGTTGCTCCTCGGGGAGGACGGCGGCATCCGCAGCGACCTGACCGTGGCCCGGCTCGACGCCGAGCGCTTCCAGGTGGGGCTGAACAGCCCGCTCGACATCGACTGGCTGCGCAGGCGGCTACCCGGAGACGGGGCGGTGAACCTGCGCGAGATCACCTCGGGCACGTGCTGCGTCGGGCTGTGGGGGCCGAGGGCGCGCGACGTACTCCAGCCGTTGTCCACAACGGACTTCTCACACAAGGCTCTCGGATACTTCAAGGGCGTGGAGACGTTCGTGGGCAACGTTCCCGTCACCGCGCTTCGACTGTCCTATGTGGGCGAACTGGGCTGGGAGCTCTACACCACCGCCGATCTCGGGCGCCTGCTGTGGGACACGCTGTGGGAGGCCGGGCAGGCACACGGCGTACTCGCGGCGGGGCGGGACGCCTTCAACAGCATGCGCCTGGAGAAGGGCTACCGGGCGTGGGGTGCCGACATGACGACCGAGCACGACCCGTACGAGGCGGGGCTCGGCTTCGCGGTACGGATGGACAAGGGCTACTTCATCGGCCGCGACGCGCTCGCCGGCCGCTCGCCGGAGACCGTGACGCGCAAGCTGACGTGTCTCACCATCGCCGACCCGCAGTCGGTGGTGCTCGGCAGCGAGCCCGTGTTCGCGGGCGGCAGGCCCGCCGGCTACGTCACGAGCGCCGCCTACGGCTACACCACCGGGCTGAACATCGCCTACGCGTGGCTGCCCGCGGGCGCCGCCGTGCCGGGAACCGCCGTGGAGATCGAGTACTTCGGCGAGCGGGTGCCCGCCGTCGTGGCGGAGGAGCCGCTGTTCGACCCGGCGATGACGCGAGTGCGGTCCTGAGGGGAAACGACATGACGGCGTACGACGTGATCGTGATCGGGCTCGGCGGCATGGGCAGCGCCGCCGCCTTCCGGCTCGCCGAGCGCGGGCAGCGGGTGCTCGGCCTCGAACGGCACGAACCGGTGCACACCAAGGGATCCAGCCACGGCGGCTCCCGCATCACGCGGCAGGCCTACTTCGAGGACCCCGCCTACGTGCCGCTGCTGCTGCGGGCGCACGAGCTGTGGCCCCGGCTGGAGGCCGACGCCGGGCTGCCGATCTTCACCCGGTGCGGCGGCCTCATGGTCGGCGGGCCCGAGTCGCGGACCGTCGCGGGCAGTGTGCGCAGCGCGGAGAAGTGGGGGCTCGCGCACGAGATCCTCACCGCGGCCGAGATCCGCGAGCGGTTTCCGACGATGCGGCCCGCCGAGGGCGACATCGGACTGTACGAGCCTGGTGCGGGCTTCGTGGTCCCCGAGGCGAGCGTCACCGCGCACCTGCGGCTGGCCGAACGGGCGGGCGCCGACCTGCGGTTCACCGAGCCCGTGCTGTCGTGGCGGGACGACGGTGACGGCGTGCGCGTCACCACTCCGCTCGGCGAGTACACGGCGGGGCGGCTCGTGGTGTGCCCCGGCGCGTGGGCTCCCGGACTGCTCGCCGACCTCGGCGTGACGTTCACCGTCGAACGGCAGGTGCAGTACTGGTTCGCCCCGGCCGGCGGTGCGGAGCCGTTCGCACCGGAGCGGCATCCGGTCTACATCTGGGAGAACGAGCACGGCAGGCAGTGCTACGGCTTCCCCGCCGTGGACGGCGAGGCCAAGGTCGCGTTCTTCCGGGGCGGGCTGACGTGCACGCCGGAGACGATCGACCGCACCGTGCATCCGCACGAGGTGGACGAGATGGCCGCGTTCGCCGGAGCGCGGCTCCCTTCGCTGCCCGGCGAGTTCCGGCGCGCGGCGACCTGTATGTACACCAACACCCCCGACGAACACTTCGTGATCGCCCGGCATCCCGCACACGACAACGTGGTGGTGGCGTGCGGGTTCTCCGGGCACGGCTTCAAGTTCGTGCCCGTGGTCGGTGAGGTGGTCGCCGACCTGGTCACCGACGGCGCGACCGAACACCCCATCGCCCTGTTCGACCCGGCCAGACTCGCCGGCAGCAGAGGAGCCGCATGACCGCCAGCCTGATCTCCACCCTGCCCGGCAGGTACTACACCGACCCCGCGATCTTCGCGCGCGAGCAGGAGAACGTGTTCGAGGCGCTCTGGTTCTGCGCCGTGCGCGGTGCCGACATCCCTGCGCCCGGCGACTACCGGACCGTCCAGATCGGACGCGAGAGCGTGCTCGTCAGCAGGTCCAGGTCCGGTACGGTGCGGGCGTTTCTCAACGTGTGCCGGCATCGCGGCGCGCGGCTGTGCACCGAGGAGTCCGGGTCGGTCCGCCGGTCGTTCCAGTGCCCGTACCACGCGTGGACCTACGACCTGGACGGCAGGCTCATCGCGGCCCCGAACCTCACGAGCATGCCGGACGTCGACCGCGCCGAGTTCGGCCTGCGCACCGTGCCCGTGCGCGAATGGCTCGGCTACGTGTGGGTGTGCCTCGCCGACGAGCCGCCATCATTCGCCGACACCGTGATCGGCGCGGTGACCGAACGGCTCGGCGCCGCCGACGCGATCGAGGCGTACGGCACCGAGTCGCTGGCGCTGGGCAGGCGCGTCACCTACGACGTGCGCGCCAACTGGAAGCTGATCATCGAGAACTTCATGGAGTGCTACCACTGCGCGACGATCCACCCCGAGCTGACCGAGGTGCTGCCGGAGTTCGCCGACGGCTACGCCGCCCAGTACTACGTGGGCCACGGCGCGGAGTTCGGTGAGGACGTGCGCGGGTTCACCGTCGACGGCGGCGAGGGCTTCGGCACGCTCAGCGGGCTCGCCGCAGGGCAGGACCGCCGGTACTACGCGATCACGGTGCGGCCACAGGTGTTCGTCAACCTCGTGCCCGACCACGTGATCGTGCACCGGATGTTCCCGCTCGCCGCCGACCGCACGGTGGTGGAGTGCGACTGGCTGTACTCGCCCGAGGTCATCGGGTCCGGCAGGGACATCTCGCGGTCGGTGGAGCTGTTCCACCGCGTGAACGAGCAGGACTTCGCTGCGTGCGAGCGCTGCCAGCCCGCGATGAGCTCACGCTCCTACGCCGACGGCGGAGTGCTCGTGCCCTCCGAGCACCACATCGGCGAGTTCCACGACTGGCTGCTCAAGCGGCTGGCCGGGTGATCGCCTCGGCGAGCGCGACGGCGTCGACCCGCTCGGCGCCGTCGACGACGTGCCACGGCGAGAGCCAGCCCCGCGCGGCCAGCTCGTCGTAGACGCCGGCGCACCGGGCCTGCAGGTCGTCGTCGGACTCGAACGCGTCCTTGCGGCGCTCGGCGTCGGCCCGCGCCCGGTTCTCGGCGCGGGCGGCGGCGACCTCCGGCGCGACGCGCAGGAGGATGTGCGCGTCGGGCACGGGCAGTCCGAAGCGGTCGATCTCCAGCGCTCGTACCCACTCCACCACAGGGCTGTCCGCGCCCTCGTGGAGGCGGGCGGCCTGGTAGGCGGCGTTGGAGGCCACGTAGCGGTCGAGCAACACGACGTCGTGGGTGCGCAGGTCGGCGCGGATGGCCTCCGCGGCGTCGCGCCGGTCGAACGCGTACAGCAGCGCCATGCCGTAGACGGACTCGCCGAGGTCGCCGTGCTCGCCGTGCAGCGCCTCACGCACGAGGTCGGCGTGGACACTCTCGCCGTAGCGCGGGAACGCGAGCGTCGCCACGCTCGAGCCCCGGTCGTGCAGCGCCTTCGTCAGCGCGTCGCTGAGCGTGCGCTTGCCCGCGCCGTCGAGACCTTCGATGACCACCAGTCGACCCACGTGGCCACTGTAGTCAGCGCACCTCGAGGCCGTTCGCCTTCGCCACCTCGGCCTGCCGCGCCTCGCGGGTCACGAACGTCACCGGTTCACCGCCGACGAGTGCCGCCGTGTCGTGCAGCGCCACGGCGAGATGGAGCGCATCCAGGGTGCGTAGCGTGTGATGCTCGGAGGCCAGCCGGTATGCGGCGGACAACACTGTCCGTGGAACGAACGGCACGAGCGTCAGCACACCGGCCGTCGAGTCGCCATCGAACTGGGCCAGTGCAGGTTGCGCATCCTGGATCCGACCGACATTGCGTGCGGTCGCGACGGCGCTGGCGAACTCGACGCGGGTCAGCTCGCTGGTAAGCACCCGATGTCCGCTGTCGTACAGCAGAGTCGCCAGCTCCTCGTAGTCCGGCTCGTCGGGCATGTTGGCGCGCACCACGGCGCTGGTGTCCGCGTACAGGACAGTCACCGCTCGCCTCTCGTCCAGTCGAGCGCCTCACTGACGGCCGTACCCGTACCTCGCATCAGTTCGGCGAGCTGCTTCCTGCCAGGAGGAGGAACCTCTGGCTCGAATGCGATCGCCTTGCCCTCCGCGACCATGCGGCGGTGCCACTCCTGCGGGCTCTCATCCTCGCGGACGGCAGCTTCCAGCAGCCCGGCCACCAGGTCGTTGACACTGCGCCCCTCGGCCGCGGCCTTGGCCTTGACCTTGGCGTGCAACTCGTCGTCGATGCGCGTGATGAGCTGCTTCACCGCGCCATGATAGCAATCCATGGGACGATGATATCGTAGCTTGCTACATCACATCAGTAACGGTAGTGGTCCGACTTGTACGGGCCCTCCACGTCGACGTCGATGTACTCGGCCTGCTCCTTGGTCAGCTTGGTCAGCTCGCCACCGAGGGCCTGGAGGTGGATCTTGGCGACCTTCTCGTCGAGCTGCTTCGGCAGCCGGTACACCTCCTTGTCGTACTCCTCGTGCTTGGTGAACAGCTCCACCTGCGCGATGACCTGGTTGGAGAAGCTGTTGGACATCACGAAGCTGGGGTGCCCGGTGGCGTTGCCCAGGTTCAGCAGCCTGCCTTCGGAGAGCACGATGATCGAGTGCCCGTCGGGGAAGGTCCACTCGTCGACCTGCGGCTTGATGTTCTCCCTGCGGATGCCCGGGTAGCGCGCGAGGCCGGCCATGTCGAGCTCGTTGTCGAAGTGTCCGATGTTGCCCACGATCGTCTGGTGCTTCATCCGGGCCATGTGCTCGGCCATCACGACGTCCTTGTTGCCCGTCGTGGTGATCACGATGTCGGCCTCCGGCAGCACCGACTCCAGTGTCTTGACCGGGTAGCCGTCCATCGCCGCCTGGAGCCCGCAGATCGGGTCGATCTCGGTGACCACCACGCGCGCGCCCTGCCCGCGCAGCGACTCGGCCGCGCCCTTGCCGACGTCGCCGTAGCCGCACACCACCGCGACCTTGCCGCCGATGAGCACGTCGGTGCCGCGGTTGATGCCGTCGATGAGCGAGTGCCGGATGCCGTACTTGTTGTCGAACTTGCTCTTGGTCACCGAGTCGTTGACGTTGATGGCCGGGAACAGCAGCTCACCGGCCGCGGCCAGCTGGTACAGCCGCAGCACGCCGGTGGTGGTCTCCTCGGTGACGCCCCGGATGCCCTCGCCGATCTTGGTCCACTTGCCGGTGTCGGCTGCCAGCGAGTCCCGCAGCAACTGCAGGAAGACCTTCCACTCGTCGGGGTCGTTGTCGTCGGCGGAGGGCACCACGCCCGCGCGCTCGTACTCGGTGCCCTTGTGCACGAGCATCGTGGCGTCACCGCCGTCGTCGAGGATCATGTTCGGACCCTCACCGTCCCAGGTCAGCATCCGCTCGGTGCACCACCAGTACTCGGCGAGCGACTCGCCCTTCCACGCGAACACCGGCACGCCCTTGGGCTCCTCCGGCGTCCCGTGCGGGCCGACGACCACCGCGGCTGCGGCGTGGTCCTGCGTGGAGAAGATGTTGCACGAGGCCCACCGAACTTCGGCACCGAGGGCGACGAGGGTCTCGATCAGCACCGCCGTCTGCACGGTCATGTGCAGCGAGCCGGACACGCGCGCGCCCCGCAGCGGGTACACCTCGGCGTACTCCCTGCGCAGCGCCATCAGACCGGGCATCTCGTGTTCGGCCAGCCGGATCTCCTTGCGACCGAACTCCGCGAGCGCCAGATCCGCGACCGCGAACTCCACACCGTTTCGCGTCTGGTGCAGAGAAGCAACGCTTTCAGGGGCCATCTCGGAACATTCCTCCAGACTCGCTGTGCCGCCAACCGGACGGACCGACACCAGCACATTACCGTTGTTTGTTCGTTCGTCGTCCTTCCAACCAGCGAGGAGATCCCCACGTGCCCCTCCCCGGCCCCGATGCCCGCGTCGTCGAACTGCGCGTTCCGGGGCTGATAGGTACGAGTGGCGAGTCGTTGCTCGACTCCGTCGGCACGGTCGACGTGGCCGGTGACGGAGTCGGCCGCGTGATCCGCCCCTCCGACCGGCTGCGCAGGCCGGCGCCCGGCCCGGTACTGCAGGCGCTCGGCCGGTCGGTGCCGCGCACCCTGGAGGGCTACCTCTGGAACCGGATGACCTCGGGCGGCGCCGCCAAGGCCACGTGGGCGCTGCTGTTCCCCTTCTCACTCGCCAACGTGGCGCACTGGATGCTGCCGCCGGTGCCGGAGGGCAGACGGCTCGCCGCGGTGCTCGGCGTGCTGTGCCGGGGGCTGCTGCGGCTCGCCGCACTGCTGCTCACGATGCTGCTGGTGAGCCAGCTCGCCGTGGTGACCCTCGACCTGTTCGCCGCGCAGTGCCTTGCCCCGGGCAGCGGGTGCCTCACGCTGGCGCCGTCGTGGGTGCGTGACGTCGACGGCGTGCGCATGGCGCTCGGCGTGGTGCCCCTGTTGCTGGTGGTGTTCGTGCTCTTCCGGGTGTCGTCGGCGAAGTGGAAGGTGACGGCGCCGGAACGACGTCCGCTGCCCGGCAAGGGGCTGCCCGGTGACCAGCTGGTCGACGGCGCCGACACCGCGATGCTGCGGTGCGTGCACACGGTCGCCGCGCTCACGTGCGTCGCACTGCTGCTGCTCGGGGGCCCGCTGCGGGTGCCGGAGCGGACCGCCGACGCCGTGCTGTGGTTCGCCACGCTCGCACTGCTGGGCATCGCCGTGCTCGCCACGGCGGTGCGCGCGCACCGGCTGCTCCCCGTCGTGCCGCGCATGGTGCTGCTGGGCCTCGCGGCGGCGCTCGCGGTCGCGGCCGCGGTGGTGCGGACCCCGCTTCCGGTGACGCTCACGGGCACCGACGACACCGTCGAGGGCATCGGCGCCGCACTGCTCGTCGTGTGCGTGCTGTTCGGGCTGCTGCTGATCCCGGCCGCGCTCCTGGCGAGGCCGGCGTGGGCCACGCTGCCGCGGCGCCTGCGGCCGTGGGCGGGCGGCTGGGCCGCGGCGCCCGCGCTCGCGCTCGCCGGGCTGCTCGGCGGCGGGTTCGGGGCCGGGCTCGCCATCGCGCTGCGCGAGCTCGTCGGCACCCGCGGGCTGCGGCTGCCGGAGAGCTACACGCTCATCACGCTGCTGTGGGGCGCGGGCCTCGCGGTCGGCGCGCTGCTCGCCGTGCTCGGGTTCGCGGTCGCGGTACCGCTGCGGCGCGCTCGTCGCGGCATCCCCGACGTCGTCAGGCTCATGGAGACGCACGAGGAGGACGAGGAGGAGGCGGCCGCGGCGTGGGCGCGGTCGAGCTGGGAACGCAAGTACCTGCACCGCATCGTGCTCACGATCGTCGTCGTGCTCGCGGTCGGCGTGGCCGCGCTGCTCGCGGTGCGGCTGGGTTACGGCTCGGTGCCGACCGCGCTGAACCCGCTTTCCGGCGTCGGCGTGCTCACGCTCGGCGGGCTCGCGGCAGGGCTGCTGCGGGTGGTCTACACGGCGGCGACCGGGCCCGAACGGAGCCGTCACCTCGGCGCGTTCTCCGACCTCGTGTGCTTCTGGCCGAGGGCGGCGCACCCCGCCGTCCCGCCGTCGTATGCGCTCAAGGTGGTGCCGGAGCTCGCCCAGCGGGCCCGCGAGCACCTGGCCGAGCCCGGCGCCCGCGTGGTGCTCGCCGGCTACCACGTCGGCGGGCTGCTCGCGGTGATGAGCGCGGCGAGGCTCGCGGCCGAACTGCCCGCCGCCGACCGGGAACGCGTCGGCGTGGTGACCGCCGGGGCGCCCCTGCAATGGGGTTACCAGCGCGCGTTCCCCGCTGTGTTCCCGCACGACTCGCTCGCCCGCCTCTTCGGGCAGCTCGACGGGCGCTGGCGCGGGCTGTGCCGCGGCACCGACACGTTCGGCGGCGGCGCGACGACGTGGCGCCACCAGGTCACCGACGACAAGCTGCTGGGCATCGGCTACCTGCCGGACGGCGGCGTCGGCGCACTGGAGCCCGCGGTGCAGGGGCCGACCGGTGCGCTGGTGCTCGGCGGCGACCACTGGCTGCCCGACCCGATGCGCGAGCCGATCAACGGCAGGCGCTGGGTGGCCGGGGTGCGCAGGCACGCGGACTACGTCGCCGACCCCGAGTGGGACCGCGCCGTGGTGCTGGCCGCCGGGCTGGAAAGGGCCGACATGACGGCGCGGCTGGCCGAACAGGTCCCCCTCTTCGAGGGTCTGCTCGGCCAGCCGCGCGTCAGGGAAGGCTAGGACCCACGGCACATCCGTGGCCCACCACCGCAGTGAAGGCCACCTTCACTGCGTTGAACGCAGGCAAGGTGGCCTTCACTGCGGGTGGCGATCCCGCTAGGAGCTGCGGCGCATCCGGGTCAGGAAGACCAGGGCGCCACCGCCGAGGAGCAGCAGGGCGCCGAGGCCGACGAGCCACGCCCCGCTGAAACCGGTCGAGGCCAGGTCGCCGCTGTCACCCGCGGGCGAGACCGGGGCCTCGCTCGTGGGGGCGACGGCTCCGCCCGCGACGGACGACGTGGTGGTCGTGGTCGTGTCGTCGCGCTCGCTCGTGGTGCTCTCGGCCGTGGTGGACTCCGACGTGGTCGTCGAGGTCTCCGAGGTGGTGGTCTCCGTGGTGGAGGTCGTGGTGGAGGTGGTGGTCGTGGTGGTCTCGGTGCCGCACACGTACCAGTGGCTGATCTGCGGGACCTGGCCGCCGTTGTTCAGCGGCGAACGGAGCTCCTCCCACGGCGGCGTCTCGGAGAGACCCTTCTCGCCCGGCACGTAGACGTTGTAGTTGTCGCCGCCCTTGACGACGATGCCGGTCACCGTGATGCCGTCGGCGACATCGGTGATCGTCACGTACTGGTCCTGCTCTTCCTTGCCACCGGTGAAGGTGAGGTCGCCCTTGTCGATCAGGTCGCCGTCGAGACCGGCGTCCTCACAGGTGACGGCGTTGCCCTCGAAGGACTCGGCACGCGGGTCCTCGTGCTCGGTCGCGACAGCACTGACGGCCGACCCGAGGAACAGGCCGGCCGTCAGCGTGGCGACAGCGAGAGCGCGAAGGGGCAATCTCTTGGTCACAGACATGCGGTACTCCGTGCGGGGGTGGGAGCCAACGGGGAAAACGCCGATTCCGGCGTACGAACCGCACGGACAGTACCTCGGCCGGGTGACGCCTTTACGCCGACCTCATGCTAGTGACCTATTCGTTTCCGTTCAGTGATCACGCCGCGTCATTCCTCGGCGGGAACCTTCTCCTGCTCGCGCTTCCCGAGGAGGGAATGGCGCTTGCTGTATGCGAAGTAGACGAGCACGCCGAGCGCCATCCACGCGAGGAAGCGCAGCCACGTGAGCACGGTCAGGTTCAGCATCAGCCAGAGGCAGGCGATGATCGCCACGACCGGGATCACCGGCACCCACGGGACACGGAAACCACGCGGCAGGTCCGGCCGCTTCTTGCGCAGCACCAGCACACCGGCCGACACCAGCACGAACGCGAACAGCGTGCCGACGTTGACCATCTCCTCGAGCTTGCTCGCGTCGAAGAAGGTCGCGGCGACCGCGACGACGATGCCGACGAGGATGTTGACGCGCACCGGGGTGCCGCGCGAGCCGGTCTTCGCCAGGTTGCGCGGCAACAGGCCGTCGCGCGACATCGCGAACAGCACCCGCTGCTGGCCGAGCATCAGCACCATGACCACCGTGGTGAGACCGGCGAGCGCGCCGATGGAGATGATGTGCGCGGCCCAGTCGACGCCGTTGAGCGAGAACGCCGTCGCCAGCGTCTTGCGGCCCTCGGGCTCGGCGTCGGTGGCCAGCTCGGTGTAGGGCACCATCCCGGCGACCACGAGCGACGTCGCGACGTAGAGCACGGTGACGATCGCCAGCGAGCCGAGGATGCCGCGCGGCACGTTGCGCTGCGGGTTGCGGGTCTCCTCGGCGGTGGTGGCGACGATGTCGAAGCCGATGAACGCGAAGAACACCAGCGAGGCACCGGCCAACAGCCCGAACGCGCCGTAGACGCTGCTCGAACCACCCACCAGCACGGAGAACAGCGACTGCTCGACACCGGCGCCCGACTCGCCGCCCTCGGCGGCCGGGGGCACGAACGGCGTGTAGTTGTCCGGGCTGATGTAGGCGATGCCCAGGATGATCACGAACAGGATGATCACGACCTTGAGCGCCGTGATCACGATGCTGAACCGCGAGGACAGCTTGGTGCCCGCCGTCAGCAGGGCGGCCAGCACGGCGACCAGGATGAGGGAGCCCCAGTCGAAGCTGACGCCGCCGAGGTCCACGGTCGTCGTGATGCCGTCGCCGAACGCCGCGACCAGCACCTCCTGGAGGTAGACCGACCAGCCCTTGGCCACGGCGGCGGCCGCCACCGAGAACTCCAGGACGAGGTCCCAGCCGATGATCCACGCGAGGAACTCGCCGAAGGTCGCGTAGGAGAACGTGTAGGCGCTGCCCGCGACGGGCACGGTGGAGGCGAACTCGGCGTAGCAGAGCGCCGCGAGCGCACACGCGATGCCGGCGAACACGAACGCGAGCGACACCGAAGGGCCCGACAGGTCACCCGCGGTGCGCGCGGTGAGCGTGAAGATCCCCGCGCCGATCATCACGGCGACACCGAAGACCGTCAGGTCCCAGGCACCCAGGTTTCTCCGTAGCCGGGTATCCGGTTCATCGGTGTCCGCGATGGACTGCTCCACCGACTTCGTTCGCCATATACCGGTTCCCGGCACGGTCTCCTCCTTGAAACGCCTGGGTTACAGGACCGGTCGAGACCCTAACCCGTAACCCTGACGGTGTCAGGCCAAGGTCCGGTCCAGGTCCGGTTCCAGGTAGATGAGCCGCGCGACGGGCACCTTCTCGCGGACCCGCCGCTCGGCTTCGTCGATCGCGCGGGCGACGTCGGCCATCGGCAGGCCGCTGCGCAGCGCCAGCTTGGCCGCGACGAGCAGCTCGTCAGGGCCGATGTACTGCGTACGGATGTGGATCACGCGCTCGACGTCGCCGGAGGTCAGCTCGCCGACGATGGTCTCCAGCTCGCGCTCGCCGGAGCCCTCGCCGATCAGCAGGCTCTTCATCTCGATGATCAGCGTGATCGCGATGACGCCGAGCAGCACCCCGATCATGATCGTGCCGACGCCGTCCCACACCGGGTTGCCGGTGAGCACGGAGAGCCCCACACCGATGAGGGCGAACACGAGGCCGAACAGGGCCCCGGCGTCCTCCAGCAGCACGACCGGCAGCTCGGGGGTCTTCGACTGGCGGATGAAGCCCCACCACGTCTTGTCGCCCTTGATCTTCTTCGACTCGACGATCGCGGTGTAGAAGCTGTAGGTCTCCAGGCCGATCGCCACGACGAGGATCACCACGGCCACGATCGGCGAGGTCAGATCCTCGGGGTGCTGCACCTTGTGGATGCCCTCGTACAGCGCGAACGCGGAGCCGAGCGTGAACAGCATCAGCGCGACGATGAACGAGTAGAAGTAGCGGTCGCGGCCGTAGCCGAACGGGTGCTCCCTCGTGGCCTTGCGCCGCGAGGTCTTCTGCCCGAGCAGGAGCAGGCCCTGGTTCGAGGTGTCGGCCACGGAGTGCACCGACTCGGCGAGCATCGACGACGAACCCGTGATGAGGAAGCCGACGAACTTGGCCACCGCGATACCCGCATTGGCGCCGAGCGCGGCGAGGATCGCCTTGGTGCCACCACTTGCTGCCACCCTTACCCCCTTGGGTCTCGTTGCGTGACGGCGTGCAGCTTAGAGGGCTTGCCCGGCGGGTGCGTAAGATGTCGGACCTTCGGCCTGGGGAAGGACGTGATGGCGAGTTTCGGTGTGCTCGGGCCACTGCTCGTCACCGATTCCGAGGGGCGGTCCGTCCGGCTGCGGGGCGAGCGGCAGCGGTCGCTGCTCGCGATGTTGCTGGCCCATCCCGGCTCCACCGTTCCCGTCGACCAGCTGGTCGAGGCCCTGTGGCCGGAGCAGCCGCCGCCCAAGTCGTACGCCTCGAACCTGCACACCTACGTCTCGCGGCTGCGCGAGCGGCTCGCGGTGCCCATCGAGCACGGCGCGGGCGGCTACCTGCTCGCGGCCGAGAGCGATCTGGTGCGGTTCGAGACCGAGGTCGCCGAGGGCCGCCGTGCCGCACGGGCCGGTGAGCACGCGTCGGCCGCGGCCCACCTGCGCACGGCACTGAACCAGTGGCGGGGACCCGCACTCGCCGACGTCCGCGTGCCGCTGCTGGCGCCGGTCGCGGCGAGGCTGGACGCCGAGCGGCTCACGGTGTTCGAGGACCGCGCCGAGGCGGAGCTGGCGGCGGGCGTGCCCGGCGAGCTCGTCGCCGAGCTGGAGAGCTTCCTGCTCGCGAACCCGTTGCGGGAACGGGCGGCGGCGCTGCTGATGCTCGCGCTGCGGCGGGCGGGGCGGCAGGCCGACGCGCTCGCCGTCTACGGCCGCACGCGTGCCGCGCTGCTCGACGAGCTGGGCGTCGACCCTGGTGCCGAGCTTCGCCGTGCCCACGAGGCCGTGCTGCGTGGCGAGGAGACACACCCGGTGCAGGCCACGCCGGTGTGGCCGATCTGCCAGCTGCCGCCCGATCTCGCCGACTTCGCGGGCCGCGAGGACGAGGTGGACGCGGTCGCGGCGGCGGTCACCGGCGCACCCGGCGCCGTGCCGGTGACCGTGCTCAGCGGCGAACCCGGCGCGGGCAAGAGCACGCTCGCCGTGCGGGTCGCCCACCGCGTGCGGAAGGAGTTCCCCGACGGGCAGTTGTTCGTGCAGCTCAGCGGTTCCTCGGAGCCACGGGACCCGGCCGACGTGCTCGCCGACCTGCTGCGCGCACTGGGCGTGACCGGCCCGGCGATCCCCGACGACCCGCACGCGCGGGCCGCCGCCTACCGGGGCAGGCTCACCGACCGCAGGGTGCTCGTGGTGCTCGACGACGCCGCGTCGGTGGAACAGGTGCTGCCGCTGCTGCCCGGCACGCCGGGCAGCGCGGTGCTGGTCACCGGCCGCCGCAGGCTCAGCGCGCTCGACGGCGCCCACCGTGTACCGCTGGGTCCGCTGAGCGACGCGCAGGCGGTGGCGCTGCTGGCCCGCATCGTCGGGTCCGCGCGCGTGGACGGCGAGCCCGGGGCCGCCGCCCGGATCGCGGCCGCCTGCGGCAACCTGCCGTTGGCGCTGCGCATCGCGGGCACGCGCCTGGCGATCCGGCCGAACCTGCGCCTCGCGACGCTCGCCGACCGGCTCGACGACGAGCGCAACCGGCTCGACGAGCTCGCCGTGAGCGACCGGCAGGTCCGCACGAGCATCGCGCTGAGCTTCCACGCACTGAGCCCGCTCGCCCGCGCGGGCGTGCGGGCGCTCGCGCTGTGCGGGGACATCAGCGCACCGGCGTGGGCCATCGCGGTGCTGATCGACGATCCCGGCGCGGACGGAGCCGTCGAGGAGCTGATCGAGGCGAGCCTGCTGGCCCCCATCGGCACTGACCCCACCGGCGAGCCCCGCTACCGGCTGCACGACCTCGTCCGCGTCTTCGCCCGCGAGCAGGGCGGCCCCTCGCCGGGCATCCGCACGCTGGTGCACGCCGCCGTCGGGCTCGCCGAAGCCGCGGGGCAACAGCTGCCGTGGACGGTGCCACTGCCGAGGTGGCCCGACGACGTGCCGGACCAGTCGCTCGCCCGCGACACCGTCGCCCGGCTCGTCGACGACCCGCACACGTGGTTCGCGACCGAGCAGGCCAACCTGGTCACGGTGGTCGGCTCCATCTTCCGCATCGGCTGGCACCGCGAGGCCGTGCTGCTGCTGGAACGGCTGACCGGCTACCTGTGGCTGCACGGCCAGTACGCCGACCTGCGGGCCTGCCACGAGAACCTGCGGCAGCTCGCGCAGCTGGCCGGGCAGCCGAGGGTCGCGGCGTGGGCCGAGGCGAACCTCGCGGTCGTGGTGCACGCGAGGGGCGAGCACGAGGAGGCCGAGCGCCGCTACCGCGCGTGCGCAGGGGCACTGACCGGACTCGGCGACCGGCGGTCGGCCGCGTGGGTCACGGCGAACCTCGCCCGGTGCCTGATCGGGCTCGGCAGGCCCGGCGAATCGCTCGAGGTCGCCGACGAGGCGCTGGCGCTGCTGGACGGCGAACCGGACGAGACCGCGCTGCGGCACGTCGAGCGGATCAGGACCGAGGCGCTCAACCGGCTCGGCAGGCCGGGCGACTCGGTGCGCGTCAACCGGCGGACGCTGGCCGCGGCCCGGCGCTCCGGCGATCCGGCCGCGATCGCGCTGGCGCTGAGCGACCTGGCCTGGTCGCTCACGCTGGCCGGGGAGCCCGCGGCGGCGAGGGAGCCCGCCGAGGAGTCCGTCGCACTGCTGCGGCAGCTGCCGACGCGCTCGGCGCTGGCCCGCTGCCTGCGCACCCTCGGCGCGATCAACGCGGGGCTGGGACGGCGTGACGCGGCGGTGGCCGCCTACACCGAGGCACACGATCTCGCGAGGGCGCTCAACGAGCGGCCGAGGGAGCTGTCCTGTGCCAGGGCCATCGCGGCGAGCCTGATCGGCGAGGGCCTGGCTCACGAAGCCGTTCCGCTGCTGCGCGCCGGGCTCGCCGAGTTCCGCTCGATGGGCAGCGTGGCGTCGACGGTGATCTCGCTGCGGGTGCTGGCGACGGCGTACGAGGCCGTCGGCGAGGACGCCCGCGCGCGGGAGGCGCGGGCCGAGGCCGACCGGCTCGGCGACCCGAGGGACGCGAGCGCGGCCACGCTCGTCGGGTTGTTGCTGGAGCTGACCCGGGACGCCGGACGTGCGCTCACGGGGAGCCCGCACACGCCCGGCGTCACCCCCAGTCAGTGCCCGTGAGTCAGCGAGCGTTCTTCAGCGCCTTGCCGTAGCGGCCGTTGGCGGGCAGCCACGTGAGCACGATCGCCACGAGTGCGCACAGCACCCCGGCGAAGCCGAGCGCGATCAGGGTGCCGGTGCCGTCGTCGGTGGCGACACGGCCCGCGATCAGCACCGTGGCGAGCGCGAACACCGTCACCAGGACGCGTGCCCACATGGCCGCGCGCGCCAGCAGCAGGCCGAAGACGAGCAGGCCACCACCGAACGCGAGCGCCATGGCGCCCCGGCTGGAGAGCGTGTCGGCCACCTCGGTGACGACGAAGTCGGCACCGGCCGCGCGGATGGACTCGGCGGGCTCGCCGAGTGCCGACGCGAGGATGTCGATGGCCAGGTCGTCACCACCGGTGGTCATGAGGATGCCGTTGACCACGGTGGCGAGTCCCCCTGCGACCGCCACGACGATCGCGGCGAGCAGCGTGCCGGGACGGCTGGCCGCCGGGGCCGCCTGCACCGCACCGGCCGCGGTTTGCGATGTCACTGCGTTGTTCTCCTTGAATCGATCCCCTGGTGGATGACGCAGTTCGTCACCCGTACAGAGGACTATGGAGAACGGCACCACACGGAGCGAACACAGTGTGTGGAGATCAGCCGGGACAGGTCCCCGCTGTTGCCCTGAACAGGTGAGCGGGCTCCTGACCGACCGGCCGCACCTTCACACCCGGATCGGAGGCGGGCAGCCACACCGACTCGCCCCTCCGCAGCTCGAGCTTCGTGCCGTCATCGGAGCACAGCAGCAGCTCGCCCGCCGTGCACAGCAGGATCTCCGGGCCGGTGCCGTGAACGTCGAGCTCGCCCCGGTCGCCGGCCGCCCATTCGACCCTGGACAGCTCGAACTCCGGCGTCTCCGTGCGGTAGACCGCGGTCCGGCCCACGGCCTCGCCCAAGAGCACGGGCATGTCGCCGCACGCGAAGTCCACCACACGCAGCAGCTCGGGCACGTCCACGTGCTTGGGGGTGAGCCCGCACCGCAGGATGTTGTCCGAGTTCGCGAGGATCTCCACCGCCGTGCCGTGCAGGTACAGGTGCAGGTTCCCGGCCGGCAGGTAGATCGCCTCGCCCGCCCGCAGCGTGAGGCGGTTGAGCAGCAGCGCCGCGAGCACCCCGGCGTCGCGCGGGTGCGCCTCGCCGAGCTCGAGCACCGTGCGGCATTCGGTGCCGAACTCGCCGCGTTCCTTGACGTGCCGCACGCACGCGTCGAGCACCTCGGGCAGCAGCTCGTCCAGCGCGCCTTGCGGCAGCGTGATCCACGTGGTGAACAGCGCCCGCAGCCCGTCGGGGTCCGGCTGGGCGGCGAGCAGCTCCGTGTACTTCGTCAGGCCGGGAGTGTCGATGGCGCGCAGCAGTTCGAGGGTCCGGTGCGGATCGCGGAACCCGGCGAGCGCGTGGAACTCGGTGAGCGCGCACACCAGCTCGGGCTTCGCGGTGGGATCCGGGTAGTTGCGGTTGGCCGCGTCCCGTGCGATGCCTGCGGCCTCCTCACGCGCGTAGCCCTCCGCGGCCTGCTCGGCCGAGGGGTGCGCCTGCATCGACAGCGGCTCCTCCGCCGCCAGGATCTTGAGCAGGAACGGCAACCTGCCACCCCAGCGGTCGGCGCAGCGCGCGCCGAGCTGGCCCAGCGGGTCGGTCTCCACGAGCTCCAGGAGGCTCCGCTCGGTGCCGTCGGGGCCGATCACGTGCGAGGGGTCGCCGGGATGGGCGCCCATCCACAGCTCGGCCTCCGGGTGCGGCGAGGGGACCGGACGCCCCAGCAGCTCCGGAATCGTGGTTCGGGACCCCCACGCATATGGCCGTACGGCGTTGCGCAGCAGTTCCACGGTCAACTCCACTCCTCGCCGGCCGTTGTCGGTAACCGGCCTTTCCTCGATCGCTGGCCTACGCCGTCGCCGGCGTGTACCGGCCAGCTCCCCCGATGGTTCCAGCCGCGAGACCGAGGTAGACGGCCGCGAGCTCGAACCGCAGTGCAAGTACAGCCGCGCAGCCCGCGTCGTCGGCGGTGATCTCGTCGGCGGGCGCCAGCAGGTCGGCTGAGGGCAGCATCTCGTTCGCTCGGTACCGCGCGCCGTCCGCCGCCGGGCCGGTGCGGACTGCGAGCAGGAAGACCCGCGGTGGCAGGGCTTCGGCATGTGAGTCGTCTGGATCGGCGAAGATGTTGCGCTCTCCGAGACTTCTCGCGGCGGCACGGTGCAACGCGGGCCTCGCGAGCGCCTGCCGGAAGTCGGCGGCGTCACTCACCACACCCGCGTGGGCACCCAGCGCGTACGCCGCGTGGTGGGCGACGGCGACGCCCACGTGGTCGAGCCCCCACAGCAGGGGCGTGTGCTCGGCCATGCGCAGCGCGAGCGCCTTGGCCGGGTTGACGAACGACTCGTGGCCGGGATGCCCGCGCTCAGCCTCGCTGTCGAGCCGGTCGGCGAGCCCTTCGACGTCGGCGACGAGCAGGCCGAGCGTGTTGGCCGTCAGCAGCCCGGCCGCGAACGCCCTCGCGAACGACAGCTCCGGCGGCACCATGACCCGAGGCGCGATCAGCAGGCCGCGGCCCGCGATCGCCGAGGCCACGGGCCCGTCCGGGGGCGCGGAGAGCACCACGGTGGCGCCGTAGCGCGCGGCCCGCTCCAGCGACGCCGCGAGGTCGCTGTCGTACGGGTCGTCGGTGTGGGCGAGCACCACGTCGAGCGCGCCGATCCAACCGGGCACGTTGTCCGCGATCACGACCGGCACCGGGCACGCGGGCGCGAGCAGCGCGTTCAGCAGGAACGTCGCGCTGCGGCTCACGCCGGGACGCACGACGAGCACCACCGACCGGGGGCGGCCGATGTCGAGGCGGTCGGACAGCTCGAGCTCGGCGGCGGCCTCGATCGTGGCGCGCACCTGTGCGCCCGCCATGGCGGCCGAGCGCAGCAGGCCCGCGCGGTCGGCCTCGGTCAGCCGGGCGGGATCGTCGAGGAGGGTGTCGTCAAGCACCATCGGAACTGGGTTCGTCACGGGAGTCTCGCTCGCCGTCCGTCGGAGGGGTCGCTTCGTCGAGCAGCAGGACGGGGATGCCGTCGCGAACGGGGTAGGTCCGCCCGCAGGAGGTGCAGGTCAGCGCGTCGGCCGCCGGGTCGTCCTGCGTGCCGGGCGTCAGCGGCGCGTGGTCCGGCGAGGGGCACGCGAGGATCTCCAGCAGCTGCGGATCAAGGGTGACAGCCATCTTTCCTCTTTATCACGATCGGTCGGCCCGGTCGGTTCAGTCGCGGACGATCGCCAGCACTTCGTCGGTCAGCGCCTTGACCGCGGCCTCGCCGGGCGCCTCGACGTTGAGCCGGAGCAGGGGCTCGGTGTTGGACGGGCGCAGGTTGAACCAGCCCTTCTCGCCGAGGTCCACGGTGAGACCGTCGAGCTCGTCGATCGTGACACCGTTGCGGCCCGCGAAGGCGTCCCTCACCGCGAGCTGCCTCGCCACCTGGTCGTCGACCGTCGAGTTGATCTCCCCCGACGCCGCGTAGCGGCTGTACTCCCTGGTCAGCTCCGAGAGCGGGCCGTCCTGTTCCCCGAGCGCGGCAAGCACGTGCAGTGCGGCGAGCATGCCGGTGTCGGCGCGCCAGAAGTCCCGGAAGTAGTAGTGCGCGGAGTGCTCGCCGCCGAAGATCGCCCCGGTCTCGGCCATCTTGGCCTTGATGAACGAGTGCCCGACGCGAGTGCGCACCGCGTTGCCGCCGTGCTCGGCCACGATCTCGGGCACGGCCTTCGACGTGATCAGGTTGTGGATCACCGTGCCGCCCGGCTCCTTCGCCAGCTCGCGCACGGCGACCAGCGCGGTGACGGCGCTCGGCGACACCGGGTCGCCGTTCTCGTCGACCACGAAGCAGCGGTCGGCGTCGCCGTCGAAGGCGAGGCCCACGTCGGCGCCGGTCTCGCGCACCTTCGCCTGCAGGTCGACGAGGTTCTTCGGGTCGAGCGGGTTGGCCTCGTGGTTGGGGAAGCTGCCGTCGAGCTCGAAGTACATCGGCACCAGCTCGAAAGGAAGGCCCTCGAAGACGGTGGGCACCGTGTGCCCGCCCATACCGTTGCCCGCGTCGACGACGATCTTGAGCGGCCTGCTGCCGGTGAGGTCCACCAGCGTGCGCAGGTGGGTGGCGTAGTCGGCGAGGACGTCGCGCTCCACCACGGTGCCCGCCTGCCCGGCGAACTCCGGCACGCCCTGCTCGACGGTGTCGCGGATCTCGGCGAGCCCGCTGTCCTGGCCGACCGGGGCCGCACCGGCGCGGCACAGCTTGATGCCGTTGTACTGCGCGGGGTTGTGGCTCGCGGTGAACATCGCGCCGGGCATGTTGAGCCTGCCGGAGGCGAAGTACAGCTGGTCGGTGCTGGCGAGACCGATGGAGACGACGTCGAGCCCCTGCGACGTGACGCCCTCGGCGAAGGCGGTGGCGAGGCCCGGCGACGACTCGCGCATGTCGTGGCCGATGACCACCGACGGCGAGTCCGGCTTGATCAGCAGGGCGAACGCGGCGCCGAAGTCCCTGACCAGGTCGGCGTTCAGCTGGTCACCGACCACGCCCCTGATGTCGTAGGCCTTCACGATGCCCGACAGGTCTGACACGCCCTCTCCCCGGTGGTCGTCCGATTGGTCGGCTTTCCGCAAGCCTCGGTACTCGGGGGAAGCCTACCCAGTACGGGGCCAGGCCCTCGCCCGACCACCGCCCCCCAAGAAGGCGCTACGCGCCGCTGAGTCTCAGGCGCGGCCGGGCAGCACGCGGAGGTGACCCCGCCTGCCCGAGGTCGCTTCCGGCTGCTCGGGGGCGGGCGGCGGGTCGGAGCGACCCGCCTCGCGCACGGCCTCGGCCAGCGCGGTCAGCTCGTCGCTCGAGGGCTCAGGTGCGGCGAACTCGCCCTCGTGCCGGACGACCTCCCACCCGCGCGGCGCGGTGAGCCGCAGGGCGTGGGCCTCGCAGAGGTCGTACGAATGGGGTTCCGACGCCGTCGCGAGAGGTCCCACCACTGCGGTGGAGTCGCTGTAGGCGTAGGTCAGCGTGGCGACTGCGGGCTCGAGGCAGCCCGTCCGCGAACACTTCCGTACGCTCGGCACGGTTGATCACGATAGTCCCTCGGCGCACTGGCTCGCCGATGACACACCGGTGTGCCCGCACCCGGCCGCGTTAGGCTTCCCCACGTGGCAATGGCACGCAGTTCCCGGCATCGGCAGCGCCTGCGCCGCGACCGGCACGGTCGCGGGCTGCGCGGTCCGCTGTACCCCGCGTCGCTGCCTGCCGCGGCGAGCCGCGCCGAGAAGTTCGACGCGCTCGTCCTCGACGCGCTGGAGCCCATCGAGGCCCGCTGGCGCACGGAGCTGACCAGGCTCGACGTCGCCGTCGACGACGTGCCCGAGGTGCGCGAGGACCTGCCCCCGGCACAGGCCGAGGGCGTGCTCCACGACGGCGCGGTGCCGCTGTCCAGGCTCGTCCCGGCGGGCGTCGACAGGGCGGGCCTGCCGACGAGGGCGCGCATCGTGCTCTACCGGCGCCCACTGGAGGCCCGCGCCAAGGACCCGGCCGAGCTGGCGGACCTCGTGCACGACGTCCTCGTCGAGCAGATCGCGAGCTACCTCGGCGTGGAGCCGGACATCATCGACGGCGAGTGAGGCTCGCGGCGGCCCGGGATCGCGGTGAGCACCGTGAACAGCAGGGCCGCCACCTGCACCAGCAGCAGCACGTTGTGCAGCGCGGGCGAGTACTCGACGGTGACCTCGGACTGCCTCGGCGGCACCGACACCGCGACCTGGTGACCCCACGCGGGCACGATCGGCACCGGCTCGCCGTTCACGGTCGCGCGCCAGCCGGCCTCCTGCTCGGCGGCGAGCACCAGCAGGCGGCCGTCGGGACCGTCGGAGACCCGCACGCGCACGTCCGGCAACCGCGCCTCGACCTCGGCCACCGACGAGCCGGTCATCAGCTCTCCGCTCGGCGGCTCACCGCTGACGGCGCGCCGCGCCTGCTCCGGCGAGACCAGCGTGACCTGGCCGGACGCGGGCGTCAGCCGGAGCACCACGCGGCCGTCGCTGGTACTCGGCGCGTCGTGCAGGAGGTCCGAGGCGGCCTGCCGCAGCCGGGCGCCCTCCTCGCCGGGTGGCAGCACGAGGAACAGCACGCCCGCGGCCGCGGCCGAGGTGACGGCCTCGCGCGAACCGCCGAGCAGCTCGCGCTGCCACGCGTCGAGCCGCTCCGGCGCACCGGCGACGGGCACGAGCGCGTCGTCGCCGTAGGCGGGCAGCCGGCCGCCCGACTGCCGCACCGGCTCGCCGGGACCGGCGAGCACGAGCACCCCGCGCCCGGTGCCGGCGAGCTCCTGTGTCAACGACGAGGCGAGCGTCCAGCCGCCCCAGGCGCGAACGGAGCCCTCGCGCCCGGTCGCGACCCCACCAGCCGCGAGCGTGAGCAGCACCGCGACCCCGCCGAGCGCGCCCGCCCTCGCGAGCGCCCTCGGCGCCGTGCCGAGCCCGGCGGCACACGTGCCGAGCACCACGAGCAACAGGCCCGCGCCCGTGACGAGCAGCGGCACACCCGCGAACGCGGGGGCGGGTTCGCCGCCCCTCGGCGGCGCGAGCTCCACCAGCTGCGTCACCGCGGTGCCTCCGACACCGAGCACGAGCACCGCGAGCCCCGGCACGACCCTCGCCGTCGGCCGCGCGACCGCGGCGGCGAGCGCGGCGACCACGACGACGAGCCCGAGTGGGAAGCCGCCGGGCCCGCCGGGATCGAGCCCGGCGAGGTCGGCGCCCACCGTGGAGGCGGCGGGGGCGCCGAGGCCGTGCAGCAGCAGCGACGGGTGGGTCAGCAGCGTCGACAGCCACGGCAGCAGGAGCACGAGCGGCAACAGCACGACGATCGCCACCGCGGGCACGCCTCGGGCGGGCCGGTCGCCCGGCGGGGGCAGCACCACGAAGCCGAGCACGAGCGCCACGAGCGCGAGGCCGTGCGCGAGCGGCGAGAACGCCCCCACCACGGCCAGCGTCAGCGCGCTCAGCACACTCGTGCTGAGCCACCTCGCGTCGGCGCGGGTGAGCACCGCGCCGACGCCGGCGATCAGCGCGGGCAGCAGGATGTGCACCACCACGACGTCGATCCGGCCCTGCGCGACAGAGGCGGTGGCGGCGGGCAGCAGCGCGTACGCCGCAGCGGCACCGGCCCGCACCCAGCGGTCCACGCGCAGCCGCCGGGTCGCCGCGTAGGCGACGAGCGCCGCGAGCGGGATGTCGGCGATCAGCAGCAGCGACACCAGCGCGGCGGGTCCGCCGAGCGGCGCGAACGGAGCACCCAGCAGGCCGAGCACCGGCAGCGCCACCGGAGCGGCACTGGCCGTGCCGCCCGCGACGGCGTGCCAGGAGTCGAGGTAGGTCGACCACGTCTGCGCGAGGTCGCCGACCGGCAGCAGACCGCCGCCCGCGAGGTCGAGCCCGAGCCTGCCGCCGTTCAACACCAGCGCCAGCGCGGTGAGCACCACCAGCAGCACCACCGGTGGCGCGAACAGTGTCGCGGCGAGGATCCGCCGCCGGTCCACCTCCACGAACACCAGCTCGCGCTCGGCCGCCTCGCCGCCGGGCGAGGGCCGCGCGGAGGTGTCCCGCTCCGGCTCGGCCGGCTCGGGTTCCGGCAGGGGCACGGCGACCACCTCGCCCGGCCTGCGCAGCCCCGTCGCCCTCGACCGCGGCAGGCGGGCCGCCCCGGCAGGCAACGCGTCGGGGCCCACCGGAACCGGACGCGAGTAGCGCACCTCGGGTGGGATCCACGCCGTGGTGTCGTCCGCGATCGTCTCCGGCAGCCTGCCGAGCGCCGCCTCGCTCTCGACGCGCCTGCGCACGAGATGCACGACGCCACCACGCAGCGCGCCGCGCAGCCGCGCGAACCGGCTCGTGAGCAGACCACGCGCCGTGCCATGCCGCCGGGACGCCCTCGCCGCCCGCAGTCCACCCGAGCCGCCGAGCACGTAACCCGCGGCGGCGAACTCGGCCCTCGCACGGATTCCGTTGCGCAGCAAGGCGAAACCGAGCCCCCGCAGCACGCACAGCAGCAGGAGCCGGGGCAGCCCGAGTACACAGGAGACGGTGGAGGAGTTGACGAGGAACGTCCGCACCCCGTAGACGCGGTCGGCCTCCTCGACCCCGGCGAACGAACCGGGCAGCGCGCTCGCCCGCCGCCTGCCGGTGCCTGCCGCGCGCACGTGCCGCAGCCGCGCGACCGGCACGCACAGCACGAGCCCGCCCGCCGCGTTGACCCGCCAGCCGAAGTCGATGTCCTCGCGCAGCAAGGCGATCTCGCGGTCGAAGCCGTCGAGCTCCTCCCACGTCGTGCGCCGGATGAGCGAGCCCGCGCTGGGGACGGCGAGGACCTCCGTGCTCTGCTCCGGCGACTCCTCGTCGCCGAGCCCTCGCGGAACGGCGGGCTGCCGGTGCCCCGACGCGTCGGTGGAGAGCCCGGCCTCCACGATCAGCCTCGGATCGGCCCAGTCCACCGCGAGCGGGCCGAGCACGCCCGCCGAGGGCGCCGTGTCCGCGGCCCGCAGGAGGAGGTCCAGACAGTCGGGTTCCGGGGCGCTGTCGTCGTGGAGAAGCCAGATCCACTGCCCGGGATCGCCCCAACGTTCACTCGCCCGGGTGACGGCCTCCGCGACCGCGGAGGCGTATCCGGTGGTGTCCGGCAGCGTGATGACGCCGTCGAGAACCGGCGGCCCCGCCACGCCGCCGTCGGCACTGTCCGCCGCCGCGGCCTCGAGCAGCGCGGCGGTGCCGTCCGTGGAACCGGTGTCGACCGCGAGGACGTGCCTCGGCCTGATCGTGCTGCGCCGCAGGGCGGACAGCGTCAGCGGCAGCCAGTCTTCTCCGTTGTGGCACACCAGAATCGCGAGAACCGGTGCCGTTCGAACCGGGGGCGGCGTGGGCGTCCGGGGCAAGGACATCTCCGTGTGTCAGGCGAATCGCGGGCGGGCGGGTGCGCTCACCCTACGAGAGACACAGCGGAGCACCGACGTGCCCCGGACCGGGCCGCCCAGGCCCGGCCCGCGATCGCCATCGCGGCCCGGCCCGGACTCGAAACCGGTGTCACACAGCGCGTTTCTTGAGCTTGCGCCGCTCTCGTTCGGACAGCCCGCCCCAGATGCCGAACCGCTCGTCATGAGCGAGGGCGTACTCGAGGCAGTCGTCCTTCACCTCGCAGCCCTGGCAGATTCGCTTGGCCTCCCGCGTCGATCCGCCCTTCTCGGGGAAGAACGCCTCCGGGTCGGTCTGCGCGCACAGCGCGCGCTCCTGCCAGTCCTGCTCCTCCGTCACGTCGAGCAGATCGGTGAGCGCGCCCAGATCCTCCTCCGGGTGCCCACCCCAATCCATGACGTGCCCCCATTCCCTTCCACTAGTGTCCAACCGCACGTCCGCCTCCTCGCTCTCACGCACTCCCAGGCTGGCGGTGTAACTGCCATCCACCACCCCCCTTACGGCGGCGAATGACATCAATGTGATTACACCTGTGTAGTGCGGCCAGGTCAAGCCGAGTAGCAAGGTTGGGGGATACTTTGGGCGCCGCGCGCAAGCGGACACGCCGAGAGAAGCTCACGAGGATCCGACAACGCCGGACACGCACCCCACAACGGATAGGACAGACTGTGGCCGTGCAACGATCAGTGGTTCGCCCAAGCCTGCTCTTCTACGCCATCCTGCTGGCCACCATCGCCGGAGGTGTCCTCACCGCCTTCGTCGCGCCGTGGACGGCGACGACCGGCATGCTCGAACGCGACGCACTCGGCACCCTCGGCATCGTCGTTCTGGTGCTCGGCGGCTGGGCGCTCTCGCTCACGCTGCACGAGTTCGGGCACGCGATCGTGGCCTACAAGGGCGGCGACCACGAGGTGGCGCACAAGGGCTACCTCACGATGGACATCCGGCGCTACACGGACCCGGTCATGTCGCTCGTGCTGCCGTTGATCATCCTCGCGATCGGGGGCATCCCGCTGCCCGGCGGCGCGGTGTGGATCAATCGCTGGGCGCTGCGCAACCGGTCGGTGGCCTCGTGGGTGTCGCTCGCGGGCCCGCTGAGCAACCTCGCGATCGGCGTGGTGCTGACCGTCGTGGTCGTGTTCATCGACATGCCGATCGGACTCGCGATGGGGCTCTCGTACCTCGCCTCGTTGCAGATCCTCGCGTTCGTGATCAACATCCTGCCGGTGCCCGGCCTCGACGGCTTCGGCGCGATCGAGCCGTACCTCTCGCCGCAGGCACGTGAGTTCGGCGCCAAGGCGCGGCCGTGGGCGCCGCTGGTGCTCTTCGCGTTGATCATCGGCCTGCCCGGCTTCGCGGATGTGCTCTGGGACTTCACCGACTTCATCTTCGGCGCGGTCGGCGGCGACGAGGTCCTGTCGGACTTCGGTCAGATGGGCTTCATGTTCTGGCGTTACTGACCTCTCGGGCGAACCACTTGCCGGCCCGCTTGGCGACACGCTTCAGCCCGGAGCGCTCGCCGAGGTAGTCGCCGACCATGCCGACGACGGGAAGCACACCGATCGCCTGGTGGTAGAAGCGTCCGCTCGGCCGCTTCTCCAGCTCGTCGGTCACGGCGAGCAAGGAGCGGCCGAGCCGCCAGAGCGTGCGGGCGACGGCCTTGAACGTCACCTTGCCGTGTTTGCGGGACGCCTCGTCGAGCTCCTCGGTGAGTTTCTCGGTCTCGGCGTCCTCCGCCGCCCGGTCGGCGGCGGTGCCCTCAGCGAGGTCCGGGCTCACCTCCCGCTCGAACAGCACCCACGCGAGCAGCCGTACGCGGTCGCCGGTGCCGGTGATCCCGTGCTCGCCCGCGATCGCGCACAGCAGCAGGCCCTGCGACGCCGCGCCGAGCGTGTCCTGGATCGGCAGGCGGTCGGCGAGCGCACCGCCGAGCCCCGGCACCGCGGTGACGAGAGAGGTGACGCGGCCGACGCGGTTGATCCACCAGTTGGTGCGCTGCTCGACGTTCATCGCGGCCCACACGCGCGTGCCGGGCACCTTCATCGACTTCGCGACGTCGAGGAGCTTGTCGCGCAGCTTCGGCTCCACCTTCGCCGCCTGCTCCCGCTCGCCCGCGATGAATCCGAACGGGTCGGCGTCCCGCAGCGCGTCCACCACCGGCCCGGTCGCGCGGACGAACGGGCGCAGCACGCCGACGACCTGCTTGTCGGAGATGGGCTCAGCCATCGTCAGCTCCCTTTCCTCGCGTCGGTTCGCGGCCTCGCCAGTGAGCCGCCGACCGCCAGCGCACCGGGCAACGCGCCCGCGGCGAGCAGCAGCAGCGCCCGCCAGTCGAGCGTCAGGATCACGTCTCCGCCGGGACCCTGCACGCCCACCAGGAGCAGCGTCAGGATCCAGACCGCCAGCGGGACGATCCCGAACCTGCGGTTTCCCAGCCGCGCGGCGGCCGACACCAGCAGCGGCGTCGTGACCAGTGCCGCGAGCACGCTCAGCGGCAACGGCACGTCACCCGCCCTCGGCAGGATCAGGCCGTCGAGCCGCAGCGGGAGGAAGAACATCTCCAGCAGCGCGAGCAGGGCGGCGTCGATCGCCAGCACGACGAGCAGGACCCGGTCGGCGGGCCGCACGGACCCGGTCACGACCCGAGTCCTCCGAACAGGTCGGTCTCCGCACCGTCGGCCGGCCCGTGCGCGAGCACGAAGTACTCCGCGGGCGGCACCGGCTGAGCGATTCCGTTGGACAGGGCGAAGCAGTCGCCGCCGACGCTGACCTGGGTCTCGTGCGCCCGCAGCGCGGCGAGCTTCCGCTCGCGGTGGGCCGCGATGTCCACGACCGTGGTGATCCGCTCGTCAGGGACGGTGGGCAGCTCGCCGTCGGCGGGCACGCGGAAGGGCGCGCCCTCGGCACGCAACCGCGCGAGCCCGCGTGCGGTGGCGCTCGCGGAGGACACCGTGTGGAAGACGCGCACCACCGATCCGGCCCGCTTCGCCGCCATCATGGTGACCTCGTGTGCGCGGATGTGGTCGGGATGGCCGTAGCCGCCGAAGGAGTCGTAGGTGACCACGACCTCGGGCCGCAGCTCGTCGAGCACGTCCAGCAGCTGCCCGGCCTGCTCGGCCACGGAGCCGCGCACGAAGGCGCGCGGGTGCTCCGCCGACGGGGTGCCCGCCATGCCGGAGTCACGCCAGCGGCCGATCCCTCCCAGGTACCGGTGCCGGCTCCAGCCGAGCGCGACGCCCGCCGCGGCGAGCTCCCCCGCGCGGTAGCCGCCGAGCTGATCGCCCGCCCACGCACCGAGCTGGTCCAGACCGGGCGGGATGATCTCACCCTCCTCACCGAGCGTGCACGTCACCACGGTGACGTCCGCTCCCTGCGCGGCGTAGCGCGCGATGGTGCCCCCGGTGGTGATGCTCTCGTCGTCCGGGTGCGCGTGCACGAGCAGCAACCTCACGCCGCCAGCCTACGGGCGCGCGTGCGACGACCGGACTGGCCCTAACGGCGTAGCGAGTTCACTGATCGGCCGCCAAAAGGTCACCGATTGGCATTTAGTTCTTTCGTCGTGTCCACATGCCGGGATCACTGGGCTATTCTCCCCGCGTCATGCATAGCGCCATGTCGAGGTGGTGGGAAGACGGCGGGTGGGATACCGACACACGGTGACGCTCCAGTTCGAGGGTATGCTCCACGTCACTCGTTCGGAGTAATCGTTGGGTAATCACCGTTGCATCACGATCGCTGTCCGAAGCGGCACGGTCGCCGAAACTGTGCTTAGCGTTCACGGTTACGGCGAGCACCATCGATCACATCGACGGCTCACCGACAAGGGGAGAGATCGCCTCGAACCCCGATGGCGTCCAGCAAGGAGAGTCAATGTTGAGAAGTAAGTCAGGCGCGGCGCGGGCGGCCGCGCTCGTCGCAGGGGCGGCGCTCGTCCTGTCCGCGTGCAGCGGTGGCGACGGCGGAGGCGACGGGGATGGCGCCCAGACCGGGCAGATCTTCGCCGAGTGCGATGCGAACCCCAACGAGTGCAACTCCGCGCCTGCCGACCAGCTGCAGGACGGCGGCGAGGTCACCATGGCGCTGGAGAAGGACATCGCCAACTGGAACCTCAACTCTTCCGAGGGCAACGTCTTCGAGACCGGCATGGCGCTGAAGGGCGTGCTGCCCTCGACCTTCAGCAGCAACCCGGACCTCAAGTTCGCGATGAACGAGGACGTCCTGGAGTCGGCCGAGCAGGTCAGCACCAACCCGCAGACGATCGAGTACAAGATCAAGCAGGAAGCGGTGTGGTCGGACGGCACGCCGATCTCGGCCGAGGACTTCATCTACATCTGGAAGACCCAGAACGGCAAGGACTGCCCGGACTGCGCGGTCGCCACGACGGCCGGGTACGACCAGGTGCGCTCGGTCGAGGGCTCGGACAACGGCAAGACCGTGACCGTGACCTACGAGAAGCCGTTCACCGACTGGCAGCAGCTGTGGGAGTCGGGCCAGCCGATCTACCCCGCGCACATCGCCAAGCAGCACGGTGACCTCAACACCCCGGCGGGCCTGAAGTCGGCGTTCGACTGGTTCGGCGCCAACATGCCCACCTTCTCCGGTGGTCCGTACAAGATCGAGAACTTCCAGAAGAACCGGTCGCTGACCCTGGTGCCGAACGAGCGCTGGTGGGGCGAGAAGCCGAAGCTGGACCGCGTGATCTTCCGGATCATCACCGACGCCGCGCAGGAGCCCACCGCCCTGCAGAACAACGAGGTCCAGATCATCTACCCGCAGCCGCAGGTGGACCTCGTGAACCAGGTGCGCAACATCCCGAACGTGTCGTCCTACGTCGGCCTCGGCCTGACCTGGGAGCACTTCGACTTCAACCTCGACACTCCCGCGCTGAAGGACAAGGCACTGCGCCAGGCGCTGTTCACCGCTGTCGACCGGCAGGCGCTGATCGACGGCACAGTCGGCCAGTTCACCGACAAGGTCGAGCCGCTGAACAGCAACAACTTCATGCCGCAGCAGGAGGGCTACGAGGACGTCATCAGCGAGACCGGTCAGGGCACTGGTGACATCGAGAAGGCCAAGCAGATCCTCACGGACGCCGGCTACCAGCAGCAGGGCGACCGCCTGATGGCCCCGAACGGCCAGCCCGTTCCGGAGCTCTCCATCCGCTACACCACGGGTAACCAGATCCGCCAGGACTCGAGCGAGCTGTTCGCCCAGGCCGCCAAGCAGCTCGGCGTCACGGTGAACGTCTCGCCGACCGACGACCTCGGTGGCACGCTCGAGAGCGGTGAGTACGACATCATGCTGTTCGCGTGGGTCGCCTCGCCGTACCCGTTCGCGAACGCGGTCCAGAACTGGACCACGGGTCAGGGCAACAACTTCGGTAACTACAGCAACCCGGACGTCGACCGCCTGCTCAACGAGGCGGCCGCGGCGACCGACCGCCAGGACGCGCTCGCCAAGGTGAACGAGGCGAACCGCATCATGGCCAAGGACGCCTACGTGCTCCCGCTGTACCAGAAGCCGACGTTCATCGCCGCGTACGACAACCTCGCGAACGTGCGCAACAACTCGACACTGGACGGACCGGTGTACAACATCGGCCAGTGGGGAATCCGCCAGGGCTGATGCCCGGCGCGTGACCTCCTGATCCGACATCCCGATGGGGGAGGTCGCCTTTCACCGGCGGCCTCCCCCATCGGGCGAGAACAAGATCAAGAACGTACCCTGATCGGCGGTACCGCCACGAGCGGCTTCGCCGCTCGCTGACCCGTTCCAGCAGGAAGACCTCCATGCTCGCCTATTCCTTGCGCCGACTGCTGATCTCGGTGCCGATCTTCATCGCCTCGACGTTCGTCGTCTTCCTGATGGCGGCACTGTCGGGCAACCCGCTCAACCGGCTCCTCGCGATCAGCCCGCCGCCCCCACCACAGACCATCGAGGCCGAGCGGGTTCGCCTGCACCTCGACCAGCCCATTTTCGAGCGGTACTGGAACTGGCTCACCGGCCTCTTCCGTGGCGACTTCGGCCCCTCGACCGAGTCGACCATGGACATCGGCAACGAGGTGATGAGCCGCTACATGGTCACGCTGCGGCTCGTGCTGCTGGCCATGCTCCTCGCCCTGATCCTCGCGATCATCGCGGGTGTGGTGAGCGCCGTGAAGCAGTACTCCGGCGTCGACTACACCTTCACCTTCATCGGCTTCCTCTTCCTCGCGATGCCCACCTTCTGGTTCGCGATCCTGCTGAAGGAAGCCGGCATCAGCTTCAACAACGCCGTCGGCGAGCAGGTGCTGTTCACCATCGGGGACAGTTCCGTGTACGTGGCGGGCGGCGCCTGGGACAAAGTGCTCGACACGGCGGGACACATGATCCTGCCGACCATCTCGCTGGCGCTGCTGTCGTTCGCGGCCTGGAGCCGGTTCCAGCGCGCCGCGATGCTCGAGGTGCTCAACAGCGACTACGTGCGGCTGGCCAGGGCCAAGGGCCTGCGGCGAGGGCAGGTGATGCGCAAGCACGCGCTGCGCACCGCGCTCATCCCGCTCACCACCGTGACCGCACTCGACCTCGGCTCGATCATCTCCGGCGCCGTCGTGACCGAGACGGTGTTCCAGTGGCAGGGGGCCGGCACGTTCCTGCTGGAGGCCATCGAAAAGGACGACGTCTACTCGATCATGGCGTGGCTCGTGATCTCGGCGACCGTCATCATCGTGCTCAATCTCGTCGCCGACCTGCTCTACGGCGTGCTCGACCCGAGGATCCGCTATGCCTGACAACATCAACAGCGACGTCGCGCCCGTCCCGACCAAGCCGAGCGGCCCCGAGAAGCGGACCCGCGTCGAACGCGAGTTCACCGTTGCCGAGCGCAGCCAGGCCCAGCTGGTCATCCGCCGGTTCCTGCAGCACAAGCTCGCCGTCGGCAGCCTCGTCGTGCTGGTCCTGATCGTCCTGCTCGCCTTCGTCGGCGGGTGGCTGTGGAAGTACGACGTCTCCGAGCTCACCGGCGACCACTCGCAGCCGCCGTCGTGGGACCACCCGTTCGGCACCGACGCCATCGGGCACGACAGCTTCGCGCAGGTGCTGCGCGGCACCCAGATCTCGATCGGCATCGCGGTGCTCGTGGCTTTGTTCGCCACGATCGTCGGCACGATCTGGGGCGCGGTGGCGGGCTTCTACCGCGGCTGGGTCGACACGATCCTCATGCGCATCGCCGACCTGGTGCTGACGCTGCCGCTGCTGGCGGTCGCCGCCGTGCTCGCGCACAACACCCAGGGTGCATGGTGGCTCATCGCGATCGTGATCGCGGGCCTCTACTGGGCCTACGTCTCACGCGTCGCCCGCGGCGTGGTGCTTTCCCTGCGGGAGAAGGAGTTCATCGAGGCGGCGAGGGCGCTCGGCGCCACCGACTCGCGGATCATCTTCCGCCACCTCGTGCCCAACGCGCTCGGCTCGGTGATCGTCAACGCCACCATCCTCGTGGCGATCGCGATCCTGATCGAGACGTCGCTGTCGTTCCTCGGCTTCGGCGTCCAGCCGCCGGACACCTCGCTCGGCCTGCTCGTCAGCCAGAACCAGACCGCGGTGTCGACGCGGCCCTGGCTGTTCTACTTCCCGGGCCTGTTCATCATCCTGATCGCGCTGACGATCAACTTCATCGGGGACGGACTGCGGGACGCGTTCGACCCCCAGCAGACGAAGGTACGCGCATGACCCCCACAGACCCCGCCGCGACGACGGGCGACACCGTCCTCGAGGTGGAGGACCTGACCGTGCAGTTCCCGACCGACGAGGGCTTGGTCGAGGCCGTCCGCGGCGTCAGCTACGAGCTGCGCCGGGGCGAGGTGCTCGGCATCGTCGGCGAGTCGGGTTCGGGCAAGTCGGTGACGTCGCTGGCCGTGATGGGCCTGCTGCCCAAGACGGCCCGCGTGTCCGGCTCCGTGCGGTTCAACGGCACGGAGCTGCTCGAGTCGGGCGACAAGGAGCTCTCCCGGGTCCGTGGCCGGGGCATCTCGATGGTGTTCCAGGACCCGATGACGTCGCTGAACCCCGTCTACACCATCGGTGACCAGATCGCCGAGACCATCCTGGTGCACAACGACATCACCAAGCAGGCGGCGCGCAAGCAGGCCGTGGAGCTGTTGGAGACCGTGCACATCCCGAACCCGGAGCAGCGGGCGAAGGCGTACCCGCACGAGCTGTCGGGCGGTATGCGCCAGCGCGTGGTGATCGCGATCGCGATGGCCAACCAGCCGGACGTGATCATCGCCGACGAGCCGACCACCGCGCTCGACGTCACCGTGCAGGCGCAGATCCTGGAGGCGCTGCGGACCGCGCAGAAGGAGACCGGCGCGGCGATGATCCTGATCACCCACGACCTCGGCGTGATCGCGGGCCAGGCCGACCGGGTGATGGTGATGTACGCGGGCAAGCCCGTGGAGAAGGGCACCGCCGACGAGGTGTTCTACACGCCGAGGATGCCCTACACGCTCGGGCTCCTCGGCAGCCTGCCTCGCCTCGACATCAAAACGGACCGGCTCACGCCCATCGCGGGCTCGCCGCCGTCGGTGATCAACATGCCGCCGGGCTGCCCGTTCAGCCCCCGGTGCCCGCTCGCGGAGGACATCTGCGACCAGGAGGAGCCGCCGTTGGAGCCCGGGTCGAACCCCGAGCACCTCGCGGCCTGCCATTTCAGCTACCGGGTCGAGGGCCACGAGCCCACCGACCTGTTCCGTCCGGTGGCGGATGACCCGCTGCCGGCCGGCGCGACCGAAGGAGAGGTCCGCGAATGACCGAGACGGCACTCGACGTCGAGTCGACGACCAGCCGGACGCCCGTGCTCTCGGCTCGCGACATCGTGAAGCACTTCCCCGTGCACGGCGGCGGGATCCTGCGGCGCCGGATCGGCGATGTGCACGCGGTGTGCGGTGTCTCGTTCGACCTCTATCCGAACGAGACGCTGGGCCTCGTCGGTGAGTCCGGCTGCGGGAAGTCCACCACCGCGCGTGTGGTGCTCAACCTCCAGCCCGCCACCGCCGGTGAGGTCTCCTTCGAGGGACAGAACCTGAACACGCTGGGCCGCAAGGAGATGCGGCGGCTGCGCCGGAGCATGCAGATCGTGTTCCAGGACCCGTACGCCTCGCTCGACCCGAGGATCCCGGTCAACGAGATCGTCGCCGAGCCGCTGCGGATCCACGGGCTCTACGAGAACGGCGGCAAGGAGCGTGTGCGTGAGCTGCTGGCCACCGTGGGCCTGCGGCCGGAGCACGGCAACCGCTTCCCGCACGAGTTCTCGGGCGGGCAACGTCAGCGCATCGGCGTCGCGAGGGCGCTCGCGCTGGAGCCGAAGGTGCTGGTGCTCGACGAGCCGGTGTCCGCTTTGGACGTGTCCATTCAGGCCGGTGTGCTGAACCTGTTGCAGGACCTGCAATCCGAGCTGGGACTGTCCTACCTGTTCGTGTCCCACGACCTGTCGGTAGTGCGGCACGTGGCCGACCGCATCGCGGTGATGTACCTCGGCCGGATCGTGGAGCTCGCCCCGGCCGAGGAGCTGTTCGAGCGGCCTGCGCACCCGTACACGCAGGCGCTGATCTCGGCGATCCCGGTGCCGGACCCGCGCAAGGAGCGCACCCGGCAGCGGATCGTGATCACCGGTGACGTGCCGAGCCCGGCCAACCCGCCGAGCGGCTGCCGGTTCCGCACGCGCTGCCCGAAGTTCGCGAACGAGCTGAGCGAGGGCGAGCGCAAGCTGTGCATCGACGAGGTGCCGGAGCTGGTCGACCGCGGCCAGGGCCACCCCTCGGCCTGCCACTACGCGGAAACCGCCCAGCTCCTCTGAGGCGGCCCGCCCTTCCGCAGTGAAGGCCACCTTGCCTGCGTTCAACGCAGTGAAGGTGGCCTTCACTGCGTTCGGGCCTCAAGCGAGTCAGCGGGGGGCGCGGGTCCAGTTGACGGCGTTGGAGAAGGGGCCCGCCATCGCGGGGCCCGCGGTCACGCCGGACACGGTCTTGCCGATCGCCATCGTGTCGGCGAGCTGGAACAGCGGGATCGACACGTTCGCCTGCCACAGCGCCGGTTCCGCCGAGGCGAGGCTGTCGCCCAGCGGCTCGGCTCCGCTCAGCGCGGCGTCGATCGTCGGCTGGAGCACCTCGTCGCAGAACGCCGCGGTGTTGACCGGCACCTGCGGTGAGGACTCGCCGTCCGGGTCGGCGTCCCAGCCCGGTGGGCAACCGAAGGTCGACGCCAGCGTCGACGCCGGGTCGTAGCTCACCGGCTGCGGCACCACCGCGATGTCCACCGCCACGTTGCCGTTGGGCGACGGCGCTGGCGTCGTGGTGGTGGGCTCGGTGGTGGGCGTCGCGGTGCCCTCGCCACCGGCCTCGGGCTGCGGCTCCTCCTCGGAGGACGTGCCGCTCACCGGCGTCGGCAGCAGCGAGTCGAACAGCTCGCGGGCGGGTGGGTTCACGGTCGTCACCTCGACCCCCGCGGCGATCAGCTGCCTGCTCAGCTCGTGCGCGATGCTCGCGTACGGCTCCTGCTGCCCGGGCGAGGCGACCACGATCGACAGGGGCACCCCTTCGCGGGTCCAGGTGCCCGCCTCGCGCGTGTATCCGGCCGCGGTGAGCAGTTGCTCCGCCTTGCGCGGCGAGGGCGTCAGCGGCGAGCCTGAGCGCGGGATCGTGGGCCGGTAGTCCTTCGCCGACGGCGGCAGCACATGCGCGCCGGCCCGCAGCTGCTCGGACGGACCGCCGCGCGTGCCCTCGGCGATCAGCTTCTCGCGGTCGAGCAGCGCGGCGACACCGGCGCGTACCTGGTCGTCGGCCAGCACGCCCACCGGCCGCAGCAGCGTCGAGGCGAGGTACGGCCTGGCGACGGTGTGCAGGTCGACGTCCTTGCCGAGTTCGGAGAACAGCTCCAGGCCCGTCGCGTCGGTGCCGGCCAGCGCGAACTGGTCGTTGCCGCTGCGCAGCGCCGCGACCATGCCGGCGTGGTCGGAGCTGCGCAACACGATCCGGTCGACCGCGGCCGGCTTCTCCCAGTAGCGCTCGTTGCGCTCCAGCACGATCTCGCCGCGCTCCTTGTCGAGCGTCTTGATCGAGAACGGTCCTCCATAGGCGGGGAAGCTGTCCGCGAGCGCGCCCTGCCAGCCTCCGGGGGCGTCCTTGAGCAGGTGTGAGGGCAGGAGATTGTCGAACAGGGTCTGCCAGCCCGGGTACGGCTCGCTGAACGTCACGTCGAGCCGCTTGCCGCCCGCACCCGGCTGGATGCCGGTGATCAGCCGGTACCCGGCCGCGTCGGCGACACCGGGCTGGTTCTTCATCGCGTCGGCGAGGTAGGCGAAGTCCTCGACGGCGATGGGCGCGCCGTCGGACCACGACGCCTCCGGCCTGATCTGGTACGAGACCGTGAACGGCTCCTGCGAGGTGACCTCGGCCGAGGTCATCAGGCTCTCGTCGAGTTCGAGCGTGCCGTCCTCCGCGGGCCGGAACACCGACGGCAGCAACATCTGCGCCAGCGCGGAGGTGACCGTGGAGAGGTCGGCCAGGTTGTGCGGGTTGTACCCGCCCGCGATGTCGTCGAGGCTCACCACGATCTGCGACGGCGTCTCGGCCTCGGGCGTGGACGTCTCCGCGATGGGTGAGCTGACCACGGGCGGCGGCGGGGTGTTGGTGCAGGCCGCGAGCACCACGGTCACCAGCGCGAACACGAGCGCCAGCAACCGCACCCTCGCCCTCCCGCCAGTCGCGCGCACGCCGCAGCCCCTCCTGCTCGTCGAACCTGCCGTGATCGGCACCGTCAGTAACGCCGGAACCCGAAGACTGCCAGACCGGACGTCAAACCGAGGTACTGGACCAGGTACCGCCACTTGGGTGACGCATGATCCAACCACGCGGTTCCCGGCAGGCCGGGATCGGGCCGAGCGTCAGGCGTTCTTGTCGCGGCTCTTCGCGCGCGAACGCTCCTTGGCCCGCTGCGACACGTCGAGGGTGACCTTGCGCACCCGCACCACGTTCGGCGCCACCTCGACGCACTCGTCGACGGCGCAGAACTCCAGCGCCTCCTCGAGGCCCAGCTTGCGCGGGCGGGCGAGGCGCTCCAGCTCGTCGCCGGTCGACGACCGCATGTTGGTGAGCTTCTTCTCCTTGGTGATGTTGATGTCGAGGTCCTCGGCGCGCGGGTTCTCGCCCACGACCATGCCCTCGTACGCCTCGGCGCCCGGCTCCACGAAGAACGTGCCGCGGTCGGCCAGCTGCAGCATCGCGTAGCTGGTGATCGGGCCCGACCGGTCGGCGACCAGCGAACCGCTGTGCCGTGTGCGGATCTCGCCCGCCCACGGGAAGTAGCCCTCGAACACGTGGTTGGCGATGCCGGTGCCGCGCGTCTCGGTCAGGAAGTCGGTGCGGAAGCCGATCAGGCCACGCGCGGGCAGCACGTACTCGAGCTTGATGCGGCCGGTGCCGTGGCCGTCCATCTGTTCCATGCGGCCCTTGCGGGACGCGAGCAGCTGCGTGATGGCGCCCATGTGCTCCTCGGGCGCGTCGACGTAGAGGCGCTCGAACGGCTCGTGCAGCTTGCCGTCGATGGTGCGCGTGACCACCTGCGGCTTGCCGACGGTCAGCTCGAAGCCCTCGCGGCGCATCTGCTCGACCAGGATCGCGAGCGCGAGCTCGCCACGGCCCTGGACCTCCCACGCGTCGGGCCGCTCGGTGGGCAGCACGCGGATGCTCACGTTGCCGACCAGCTCGGCGTCGAGCCGCGCCTTGACCATGCGGGCGGTGAGCTTGTCGCCGCCGCCACGGCCCGCCAGCGGCGAGGTGTTGACGCCGATCGTCATCGAGATCGCGGGCTCGTCCACCGTGATCCTCGGCAGCGGCTCGGGGTCCTCGACGTCGGCGAGGGTGTCGCCGATGGTGATGTCCGGGATGCCGGCGATGGCCACGAGGTCACCCGCGCTCGCCTCCTGCGCGGGCACGCGCGTGAGTGCCTCGGTGACCAGCAGCTCGGAGATCCGCACGGACTGGGCGGAGCCGTCCTCGCGCAGCCACGCGACGGTCTGGCCCTTGCGCAGCTTGCCCGCGTGGATGCGGACGAGCGCGATGCGGCCGAGGAAGCTCGACGCGTCGAGGTTCGTCACGAGCGCGCGCAGTGGGGCCTCGGGGTCGGCGGTGGGCGGCGGGATGTGGTTGAGCAGCACCTCGAACAGCGGGTCGAGGTTCTCGCTGTCGGGCACGGCGCCGTCGGCGGGCTGCTCCAGGCTGGCCCTGCCGTCGCGCGCGGCGGCGTAGACCACCGGGAGGTCGAGCACCGCGTCCAGATCGGCGTCCTCGATGTCCGAGGCCAGGTCGAGCAGCAGGTCGTGAGTCTCCTCGACGACCTCGGCGATGCGCGCGTCGGCGCGGTCGACCTTGTTCACGACGAGGATCACCGGGAGGCCGGCCTGCAGCGTCTTGCGCAGCACGAACCGGGTCTGCGGCAGCGGGCCCTCGCTGGCGTCCACCAGCAGCACGACACCGTCGACCATCGAGAGGCCGCGCTCGACCTCGCCGCCGAAGTCGGCGTGGCCGGGGGTGTCGATGACGTTGATCGTCACCGCGCCGTCGGGCGTCTGCCTGCGGATGGCGGTGTTCTTCGCCAGGATCGTGATGCCCTTTTCCCGCTCCAGCTCGCCGGAGTCCATCACGCGGTCGACGGGCTCGGCGCGTTCGGTGAAGGCGCCGGACTGCCGGAGCATGGCGTCGACCAGGGTCGTCTTGCCGTGGTCGACATGTGCCACGATGGCAATGTTTCGGAGGTCCGTGCGGACCTTCTCGGCGGTGACTGCGGGCACGCGTCGACTCCTGTGGGAAGAGAACGGGGGCGGCCATCGGCTCTCGAGGCCAACGATGGTCGTACCCAGGATAGCCGGGCTACCATTGTGCCCAGCGCCACACCTCGATCAAGGATAGCCTCACCTAACCTGATGCGAGGAGCCGACCGGCGTGGAGTGTGATCCGTGGGCAAGAAGCACGGGGGCGAAGACGACCCCAAGGCCGTCGTCCGCAAGCTGATCAAATCGGGCAAAGTCAAGAAGAAGTGCTGCAAGTCCAAGCCGCGCTGCAAGAAGTGTCCTGTGCTCGCGCTGAAGAAGGCCAAGGCCGACATCGCCAAGGCCGCGTGAGCGGTTGCGCTAGTGGGGAATGGCCTCGTTGAGCAGGCGTAGTTCCGGGCACGTGCGGGTCGCCGAGAACTCCACCACCTCGTAGTGGGCCAGGTGTTTGACGGCCAACGGGTCGGTGGCCAATATCGCGTCGAGCTTCAGCCGTGCCATCGGCCTGGCGATCATCACCTCGCCGAGGTGCAGGTCCCTGCGGCCCGAGGCCAGCAGGTGGTTGTGGTCGTACTGCCTCGCGACCCACTCCACGTGGTCGGGCAGCACATAGTCGATCTCCGGCAGGGGCGCGGTGTACGTGAGCAGCACGACATACATACCTTCACGGTAAGCCCGCGACCGCCAGGTGATGCCTGTTAACCGCCCTCTGACCTGCGTTTTCGATCATGCGAACCCGGTGTCGCGCAACAACTTCTCCAGGTCGGGCACGAGCACCCGGTCGGCGGGAAGCCAGTCGAGATCGCCCACGTCTGGGGGACCCACCCAGCGCAGCGCCCGGTGCTCGACGGCGTGCGGCCTGGCCGCCGGATCGGTGAGCCTCGCCGCGAAGATCCGCAGCACCTTGCCGCCCGGCAGCGGCACGTCCGCGCCGACGCGCCCGCCCACCTCGACCGCGACGCCGAGCTCCTCGGCGCACTCGCGGCGCACGGCTGCCTCCTCCGGCTCACCCGCCTCGACGCGCCCGCCCGGCAGCTCCCACAGCCCCGCCGCCTCCTCGGGGTAGGCACGCTGCTGGGCGAGCAGCGCACCGTCGCGGACGATGGCGGCTCCGACGATCACCACGGGCTCCACGCGAGTGGACGTTAGCGTGCGTGCCGTCGCCAGCTCACCTGGAACCGGGCGCCGCCGTCCGGCGACTCCCCCACGGTCACCCTCCCACCGCGCCTGCGCGCGGCCTCGGCCACCATCGCGAGCCCCAGCCCGGTGCCACCCGAGGTGCGCGCGCGGTCGTCGGAGACCCGGTAGAACCGGTCGAACACGTGCTCGCGGTGCTCCGGCGCGACGCCGGGCCCGTCGTCGTCCACCACCACGCGCACGCGGGAGCGCGAGGCGAGCACGGACACCACGATCTGCGAGTCCGCGTAGCGGCACGCGTTGCGCAGCAGGTTGTTGAGCACCAGCTCCACCTCGGCGTGCGTCGCGAGCGCCCACGCCTGCGGCACCACAGCGCTCACCCGCACCGGTGGCGAACCCGAGGGCAGCCTGGACACGGCGTCACGTGCCTCGGTGACCAGCTCGACGGGCTCGGCGGGTGGCACCTCGCCCGCGTCGGACCGCGCGAGCGCGAGCAGGCCGTCGAGGAGCGCGGAAAGCCGCTCGGCCTCCTCCAGGATGTCGCCGAGCGTCTCCTGCGCCAGCCCGGGATCGGGGTTGGTGACGGCCACCTCGGCCTGCACCCGGATCGACGCGACGGGCGAGCGCAGCTCGTGCGCGGCGTCGCCGGTGAAGCGCCGCAGCCGCTCGCTGATCTCCTCCTGCCGCGCCAGCAGCGCGTTGAAATCCGACGCGAGCGCGCGCAGCTCGTCGTGTGCCTCCGGCAGCGGGAGCCTGCCCCCGGGCGGGAGATCCTTCGCCGAACGCCGCATCCTGCCGACGGGCCCCAGGGCCGAGCGCACCCCGAGCCACGTCGCGAGCGTCGCGACGAGCGCGCCGATCAGTGCGACGAGCAGCAGCCAGCGCGCGCCGTTCGCCTTCGCCGCTCCCGAGCCCACCATCGCCGTGCCGACCGCCACGAGCCGCTGCGAGCCGTCCGGTGCGGTCGCCACGGCGCCGAGCCAGCGCAGCTTGGTGGTGACCTCACCGGTGAACTCGGTGCTCACCGGCAGCCCGGCCTTCAGCTCGCTCACATCCGCTGCGCCGAGCCGCGCGGGCTCGCCGCCGTCGACCGGCATGCCCGCGGTGTCGAGCACGCGCACGTCGATGCCCTCGGGAGCGCTGGGCGCCCTGCCCCGCTCGACCGTCGCGCTCGCGGTCTCGAGCGCGGCACGCAGCTCCGCGTCGACGGAGTTCACCAGCAGCGGGCCGAGCGCCTTGCCCGCGAGCAGCGCGAGCCCGAAGAGCAGGGCCAGCGTGATCGTGGTGGCGACGAGCGTGATCCGGAACCGCAGCGTCCGCCGCAGCCACCAGCGGCGCGGAGAGATCACCCCGTGGTCACTTGGTCGAGCTCCGGGTCGGACGCGACGTAGCCGTGCCCGCGCACGGTGCGGACGAACGCGCCCGCGCCCGCGGCGTCGAGCTTGCGCCGCACGTACCCGACGTAGACCTCGACGACGTTGCGGGTGGCCGCCTGCTCATCGCCCCACACGGCCCGCAACAGCTCGTCCTTGGTCACCACCGTGCCCGCCCGCCCGGCGAGCACCTCCAGCAGCGCGAACTCCCTCGGGCTCAGCGCCACCGGATCGTCGTGCCAGCGCACCTCCCGCGCGGCACGGTCCACGGTCAGCCCGCCGATCCGCAGCGGCCCGCGCATCCCCTGCGCGGCGGCCCTGCGCAGCACCGCCCGCACCTGCGCGACGAGCACCACGAACGAGAACGGCTTCACGAGGTAGCCGTCGGCGCCGAGGTCGAGACCGTCGGCCTGGTCGATCTCGCCGTCCTTCGCGGAGACCAGCAGCACCGGCGTGTGCACCCCCTGCGCCCGCAGCGCCTGCAGCACGCGGTAGCCCGAGAGTCCCGGCAGCATGATGTCGAGCAGCAGCACGTCGAAGGCACCGGTCTGGGCCAGCCGCAGCGCGCTCGGCCCGTCGGCCGCGGTCACCACGTCCATGCCCTCGGCGCCGAGGCCCCGCTGCAGTGCCTTCCGCACGCCGGGCTCGTCGTCGACCACCAGAACTCGAGGCTTCACGCTCTCAGGATGCCGGTTTCCGCTCCTGCCCGCGCGTGCTCTCAGCCGGTTCTCAGCATCTCAGGCCGGTCTCAGAACGAGGGGCGCACGCTCGAAGCCGAGAAGGGGCACACTTTACGTTGACCACAGGAGGGGCAGTGAACCCGAAGAAGCGAGCAGTGACCGTCGCCGTGGCCGGCACCGCGATCGGGGCGGCGGGGCTGGCCGTCATGGCGATGCCGGCCGGTGCGGGGGAGGCACCGGAGCTCCCGCCGGTCAGCGCACAGGAACTGGTCAGCTCGGTGCTGCGGGCCGATGTTCCCGCGCTGGCGGGCACCGTGCGGATCGAGAACGACCTCGGCCTGCCGTCGATGCCGGGGCTGCCGGTGCTCGACGCGGACTCGGCCCGGGTCTACCACGACGGCGACGAGGGCAGCCGGATCGCGCTGGAGCAGGGCAGCAGCGAGCTGACGGTGGTGCAGAGCGGCGACACCGTGTGGTCCTACGACTCGGCGGAGAACTCCGCGACGAAGCTGACGGTGCCCGCCGAGGCACGGGAGCACCGGGCACACGCCGAGGAGGAGTTCTCGGACCCGGCGTCCGCGGCGGGACGGATGCTGGACTACGTGCGGCAGAGCAGCACGGTGAGCGTGGACGGCACCGCATCGGTCGCTGACCGCCCCGCCTACGAACTGGTGCTGACGCCGAAGCCGACCGAGCGCACGCTGCTGCGGGAGGTGCGGATCGCGGTCGACTCCGAGACCCGCGTGCCGCTGCGGATGTCGGTGCTGACCAACGGCACCACCGAACCCGCGCTGGAGATCGGCTTCACCGACATCGACTTCGCGCAGCAGCCGGCGAACCTGTTCCAGTTCACGCCGCCGCAGGGTGCGACGGTGACCGAGGAGCGGCCGCAGGCCCACGACGAGCGGCTGCCCGAAGGCGCGATCGGCGAGTTCTCCGGTGAGGGCTGGGACACCGTGTACGTCGGCACCGTGCCCGCCGAGCTGACGGCCGCACCGGGCTCCGAGGGCCGGGACGTGCAGGGCATGCTCGACCAGTTCGGCACGCGCGTGAGCGGCGACTTCGGCTCCGGCTACGCGATCGAGACCAAGGTGGGCACCGCGATCGTCACCGACGACGGCCGCTTCGCGGTCGGCGCCGTGCCGCAGCAGGTGCTCACGGACGCGCTGGCGCAGCGGTGAGCACGTCGACCTCGGTCACCGGTGTGGACGTCGCCGAGGCGGCGTCCGCACCGCCCGTGCCGTTGGCCGCACGGACCAGGGGGCTGCGCAAGCTCTACGGCCGCACGGTGGCTGTGGACCACGTCGACCTCGACGTCCCCGAGGGCGCGGTGCTGGGCATGCTCGGCCCCAACGGCTCCGGCAAGACCACCACGATCCGCATGCTGCTCGGCCTCGTCCGGCCGACGGCGGGAGCGGTGAGCCTGCTCGGCCACCCCGTCCCCGAGCACGCGGGACACGCGCTGCCGGACGTCGGCGCGCTCGTCGAAGGGCCGGGCTTCCACCCGTTCCTCTCCGGCAGGGAGAACCTGCTGCGCATGGCGGCGGCGGAACCGCGACTGGCCACATCGGACATCGCGAGCGCCGTCGGCGGCGCGCTGGAGCGGGTGGGGCTCTCGGACGCGGCGAACCGCCGCTACCGCGGCTATTCGCTGGGCATGAAGCAGCGACTCGGGCTCGCGGGCGCGCTGCTGGTGCCGAGGCGCATGGTGGTGCTCGACGAACCGACCAACGGCCTCGACCCGGCGGGCACCCGCGAGGTGCGCGCGATCATCGCCGAGCTGCACGCGGCCGGGGTCACCGTGCTCGTCTCGTCACACCTGCTGGCCGAGGTGGAGGCGACGTGCACCCACGTCGCCGTGCTGCAGGCGGGCAGCGTCGTGGCGCAGGGGGAGCTGGCCGAGCTGCTGGAGTCCGGCTCCCCCGCGCTGCTGGTGTCCACACCGGACGGTACCGCCGCGATGGAGGCGTTGCGGGGCAAGCGGATCCCGTCGCGGCTGACCCCTGAGGGCGTGCGCGTGGACCTGACCGCGACCACGCCACCGGAGGTGATCGCGGCCCTCGTGCACGCGGGGGTCGAGGTGCACGAGGCCCGCCGGGACCGCACCGGGCTGGAGGACCTCTTCGCCCGGTTGACGCAGGAGCCACAGGGGGAGGTCAGGTCATGACCGAGGTCGCGACGGCTCCCGCCGTGCCGGTCACCGGGCGCGCGCACGCGTCGCTGGCGCGCCTCGTGCGCGCCGAGCTGCGGTGGATCTTCCGCAGACCGCGCACGCTCGTGGTGCTCGGCCTGCTCGCGGTGATCCCGGTGATCGTCGGGATCGCGCTGACGCTGGTCGACTCGCCGGGTCCGCCGGGCGGGGGCCCCGGCGGCGACGGTGGCGGGGAGTCCCTGCTCGCCACGGCGGGCGGCAACGCGCTCGTGCTGCCCGTCGGCACGCTCGCGATGGCGCTGGGCCTGCTGCTGCCGCTCAGCGCGGCGATGTCGGGTGCCGACGCGCTGGCGGGCGAGACCGCACACGGCACGCTGCGCGGCTGGCTGCTGGCGCCCGTGGGCAGGGGCAGGCTGCTACTGGTCAAGTCCATCGGGGTCGCCGTCTTCACGGTGACGGCCACGGTGGTGATGGCGCTGACGGGGGTGCTCACCGGGCTCGTGATCAACGGGACCGGCTCGCTGTTCACGCTGTCGGGCACCACGCTGTCCTTCCCCGCGGCGATGCTGAAGGTCGCCATCGCCGCGGGCTGGGTCGCGCTGCAGCTGTGGGCGGTGGGCGCGGTGGCGCTGGCGATCTCGGCGTGGACCGAGCATCCGATGGTGGTGCTCGCCTCCGTACTCGGCGGCGTGATCGTGTTCTCCGTGCTCGGCCTGCTCGACGCGCTCGACTGGCTGCACCCGTTCCTGCTCAACCACTCCTGGACCGACCTCGGCGACGTGCTGCGCGACCCGATGCCGGGCGGGCCGCTGGCGGAGGGAGCCCTGCGGGCCGGGTGCTACATCGCGATCGCCCTGTCCCTCGCCTACGCCCGCCTCAGCACCAAGGACGGCTGACCGGGGCCGCGCTGACCTGACCGCAGTGAAGGCCACCTTCACTGCGTTGAACGCAGGCAAGGTGGCCTTCACTGCGGATGGGCGATGCGCTTCGGCGTCATCACGCCCGCGTTGTTGATCAGCACGTCCACGCGGTCCACCTCGGCGGCCACGCGCCCGGCGACGTGCGTGACACCGTCCATCGTGGACAGGTCGGCCCGTACGAACCGCGCTCCCGTCTCGCGTTCGAGCCGCAGGCCACGCTCGGCGTCGCGGCCGATCAGGATCAGCTCGTGCCCCTCCTTCGCCAGCCGGAGCGCGGCCTGTCTGCCCAGACCCGACGTCGCCCGGCGAGAACGATCACGCTCACCGGGGTGCCCCGGCGACTGGCCTGACCTTGGCGACGCCCAACGTGCTCGCGAGCATCCGGTCCCGCATCCCGAACGGCAGCCGCGAGACCGTGCGCAGCAGCCGGGCGTCCGAGCTGGTGACGTACAGCGGCTTGGGGCGCCGGGCCTCCGCCGCGCGCAGCACCGCCTTCACCACGGTGTCCGCCGAGCCCAGTGTCTGCTTGCCCAGCGCTTCCCCCACGGCCCCGAGCTGGTCTCGGTAGAGGGCGACGCGTTCGGGGTCGGCGACGGCCAGCGCCTTCCGTTCCTGTTCCTCCGCCTTGGCGAAGATGGACGTCCGCACCGCGCCCGGCTCGACGATCACCACCGGGATGTTCCACGGCGCGAGCTCGACGCGCGCCGCGTGCGTCAGCGACTCCAGCGCGGCCTTGCTCGCCGAGATCGGGCCGAGGAACGGCATCGCGGTCTGCGCGCTCGCGGCACTGATGTTGAGCACCCGACCCCTGCCCGTGCGCAGCATCGGCAGTGCGGCCTTGAGCACGCGGTGCGGGCCGTGGACGTTGACGTCGAACTGCCGCTGCAGTTCCCCGTCGGGCACCAGCTCCAGCGGTCCTCGCACGATCACGCCCGCGTTGTTGACGAGCACCTGCAGCCCGTTCGCGCCGCGCTCCGCCGCGATCCGTTCCAGCGCGCGCAGGACGCTGGCCGGGTCGGTGACGTCGAGCTCCACGCGCCGGATGCCGGTCCGGTCGAGCCGCGGGGTGCCGTTCAGGTCCCGTACCCCGGCGTAGACGCGGTAGCCGCGCTCGGCGAACGCCGTCGCCATCGGCACGCCGATGCCGCCTCCGGCACCGGTGATGAGCACGGCCTTGGTTACCTCGTCTGACATGACGACTCCAACATGATCTCAACAACATGTCTCTCTTTACATGTCTATGCCGACCTACCTTGGATGTCAAGGAGGACAGGTCGGAAGGAACAGGCGGAGGTACGCTCCAGCCGGTCACGGATCACGGAAAGGCGGGGAGATGTCGCTGCGCCACGGGTTGCTCGGACTGCTCGCGGGCGAACCGGGAAGCGGCTACGACCTCACGCGCCGGTTCGAGGACACGCTCGGCTCGATCTGGCCCGCCAAGCATCCGCAGATCTACGGCGAGCTCACCCGGCTCGCCTCGGAGGGCCTCATCGAGGCCGAGGCGGAGGGCCCGAGGCGGCGCAAGGAGTACCGCATCACCGACGCCGGACTCACCGAGCTGCGCCGCTGGCTCACCGACGTCGACGTCGACCACACCATGCGCCTCGACCCGGTGCTGCGCTCGCTGTTCTTCTGGCTGATGAGCCCGGCCGAGCTGGAGCAGCACCTCACCGAGGAGGCGGAGTTCTACCGCGAGAAGGCTCAGCTCTACCGCGGCTACGCCGAGGCGAAGGACCGCGGCGACTTCGGCGACAACCCTCAGACACGCTCGCTGCGGGTCACCGTCGAGGCGGCGATCCGCCTCTACGACTCGCTCGCCGACTGGGCGGAGTGGGCGAAGACGGTGCCGCCGGCTACGCCGAAATGACGGCGACGCCGTCGGGATCGAGCACCAGCCGCACGCGCTCGCCTGCCCGCGCGCGCTCGGCCATCGGGGCCACCGCGTCCAGCGTTTCCGGTCCCATGTCCGGCCGCACCGCCAGGCGCACGTGATCGCGCCGCTGCACCCGGCTCAGTACCTCGGCATCCACGCCGGAGGCCGCGACGCGCACGGCGTTGGGGCGCAGGCCGAGTGACACCGCGCCGTCCGGCGCCCACGGCAGGCGCACGTCGCCCAACGCGGACGTGACGGTGCCGTTCGCGGCGCGGCCCGGCAGCACCGTCGTCACGCCGAGGAACCGCGCGACCCGCTCGTCCACCGGGCGGCGCCACACGTCGAGCACGTCGCCGATCTGCTGGATCCGCCCACTGTCGAGCACGGCGAGCCGGTCGGCGAGCGTCACCGCCTCCTCCTGGTCGTGCGTCACGAGCAGCGTGGTGATCTTGGCCTGGCGCAGCACCTGGGCGAGGTCGAGCGCGAGCTGTTCACGCAGCTCCGCGTCGAGCCCCGACAGCGGCTCGTCGAGCAGCAGCAGCCTCGGCCTCGGCGCCAGCGCCCTCGCGAGCGCCACCCGCTGCGCCTCACCACCGGAGAGCTCCGTGACCTTGCGCCGCTCGTAGCCGGTGAGCCCAACCAGCTCCAGCAGCTCGCGCACCCGCTGCCGCTGCGCCGGCTTGGCGATGCCGTGCATGCGCAGGCCGAACGCGATGTTGGCCGCGACGTCGCGATGCGGGAACAGCTGCCCGTCCTGGAACACCAGCCCGAAGCCGCGCCGGTGCACGGGGACGCGCCCGAGGTCGGCGCCGTCCCAGCGCACGGAGCCGGTCGCGGCGGGCTCCAGGCCGGCGATCGCCCTCAGCAGTGTGGACTTGCCGGAGCCGGAAGGGCCGAGCAGGGCGAGCACATCGCCGTCGGCGATCTCCAGCGCGGCGTCGCGCACGGCCGTGAACGACCCGTACGTCACCGTCAGCCCGTCGACCGTCAGCATCAGAACTCCCCTACCTGCGCCTGCGGTGCCCGCAACCGCTCGATCAACGTCGCCACGAGCGCGGTCACCAGCATCAGCAACGTGCACGCCGCGTAGGCCATCTGGCTGTTCAGCTCACCCGGCCTGCTCACGAGCGCACCGATCGCCACCGGCAGCGTCGGCGCGTCGGGCCTGGCGAGGAAGCTCGTGGCGCCGAATTCGCCCAGCGCCACGACGTAGCCGAACGCGGCGGCCGCGGCAAGCGAGCGGGCGGCCAGCGGGAGGTCGATCTCCCGCCACACCCGCGCCGGGCTCGCGCCGAGCGTCGCCGCGGCCTGACGCAGGCGCTCGTCCACCGACCGCAGCACCGGCAGCACCATCCGCACCACCAGCGGGATGATCACAAGCGCCTGCGCGAACGGCACGAGCAGTGGCGAGGTCCGCAGGTCGCCCGGCAGCTCGCCGAGCGTGATCAGGTAACCGAAGCCCACCGTCACCGCCGACACCCCGAGCGGGAGCATCAGCGCCGCGTCCATCGCCTCGCCGGTCGCGCGCGCACCCCGACCCGGCGAGCGCCGCAGCGCCACGAGCGTCCCCGCCGCGAGCACACCGATCACGAGCGCGAGCACGGTCGCGTCGGACGCCGTGCGCAGCGAGTTCAGCGCGGCGTCCCAGCCGGTGACGCTGAGCGTGCCGTTCTCCCCGCTGCCCGCGAGCGCGCGGTAGCCGGCCAGGCTCCAGCCGTCGCGCGAGGACACCGACCGCAGCACGAGCGCCACGATCGGCACCAGCAGCAGTGCGAGCACCCCGAACGCCACCCCGACGACCCACCACTCGCGGCCCTCGGGGCGGCGCGCCGTCTCGGCCTTCGACCGCAGCCGCACCGCGGTCTCCCTGCGCCTGCGGGCCAGCGCACCGACGGCCAGTGCGGCGAGCACGGCCGCGAGCTGCACGAGCGAGAGCGCGGCGGCACCGGAGAGATCGAGCAGGTTCACCGTGCGCAGGTAGATCTCGGTCTCCAGCGTCCGGTAGCGGGACCCGCCGAGCATGAGCACCACACCGAAGCTGGTGGCGCAGAACAGGAACACCACCGCGGCGGCCGACGCCACGGCGGGGGCGAGCGCGGGCAGCGTGACCCCGCGGAACGCCCGCCACGGTGACGCCCCGAGAGACCGCGCCGCGTCCTCGGCGCGCCGGTCGAGATGCGCCCACAGCCCGCCGACGGTGCGCGCGACCACGGCGACGTTGAAGAACGCGTTGGCCAGCACGATCGTGGCCACGCCGCCGCCCGGCCACAGCGCCCGGAACGCGAGCCCCACCACCACGGTCGGCAACACGAACGGCACCAGCACGAACGTGCGGACCAGCGCCGTCCCGCGCAGGCGCACGCGAGCCAGCAGGAAGGCGACCGGGAAGCCGAGCAGGACGGCGACCGCGGTCGAGGCGGCGGCCTGCGCCACGGTGAACGCGGCGAGCTGCCACGTCTGCGCCTCGGCGAGCGCCTTGGCGACACCGCCGTCGGCGAAGCCGAGCCGCAGGATCGCCACGACCGGCCACGCGAAGAAGAGCACAAGGAACGCGATGGGCACCACCGCGAGCGCCGTGACGCCCACGGCGGAGGATCGCGGACCCGCACGGAGTCCGGGCCTCCCTAGCCCTCCAGCAGCGCGCGCCATTGCTCGATCCACCGCTCACGCCCCGCCTGCACCTGCTCGCCGGGCAGCGACGCGGGGTTGTCCGGCAGCGGGGCGGCCTGCGCCCAGCCGGACGGCAGCGCCACGCCCTCCCGCGCCGGGTACACGTACATGTTGTCGGCGACCGTGCTCTGGAACTGCTGGGAGAGCAGGAAGTCGACGACCTTGCCCGCCTTGTCGGAGTGCTTGGCGCCCGCGAGCACCCCGGCGTACTCGACCTGCCGGTAGCACGTGTCGAGCAGGGCCTTGGTGCGCGGCTTGCCGTCCTCGCCGATCTCCGCGGCGGGTGAGGACGCGTACGACACCACGATCGGCCTCGGGCCCTGGCCCGAGGAGCCGGAGAACTCCTGCGTGTACGCCTCGGTCCAGCCGCTCACCACCTGCACGCCGTTGTCCTTGAGGCGCTGCCAGTAGCCCGCCCAGCCCTGCTCGCCGTAGCGGGCGACGGTCGAGAGCAGGAACGCGAGCCCTGGCGACGACGTCGCGGGGTTCTCCACCACCAGCAGGTCGCGGTACCTCGGATCGGTGAGATCGTCGAACGTCGCGGGCTCCGGCAGGCCCCGCTCGGCGAACCACCCGGTGTCGATGTTCACGCACACGTCGCCGACGTCGACCGCGGAGAGCCGGTGCCGCGGGTCCACCGAGTACCGCTGCGGGCCGCGGTCGGCCTCCGGGCTGGTGTAGGGCTCGAAGACGTTCTCCGAGAGGGCCCGCGACGCGAACGTCGAGTCGACGCCGTAGGCGACGTCGGCGATGGGGTTGGCCTTGGTGAGCACGAGCTTGTTGGTCAGCTCACCGGCGTCGCCCTCCTTGAGCACGCGGATGCGGATGCCGGACTGCTGCTCGAAGGCGTCGAGCACCTCCTGCGGGGCCGCCCACGACTCGTGCGTGACGAGCGTGACCGTGGTGGGCCCCTCGGCCTCCTGGTCTTCCCCACCGGTCAGGGTGCAGCCGGCGGTCAGCAGCCCGGTCAGGGACAGTGCGGCCGCCGCACGAAGGAACCTCATCAACCCTCCTTGTCGTGACCGGCGTCGTACCGGCAAGGAGTGGTGGCCTCCCTGCGCCGGCATGATCCGGATCAGGTGCGAACGGTCGTGGGCTCTCGCCCACCTCTCAGCCCGGCCCTCGCCGGACTCCCGTGGCAAACGTGCAGCGTACTCGCCTCGGTACCACCATGGACGCATGGCAGAGGTACTCAACGACGAACGCATCGACGAGGCGCTGGGGCACCTGCCCCAATGGCAGCGGGAAGGCGACGCCATCCGGCGCGAGGCGAAGCTCGCGTCCTTCCCGCAGGCGATCCAGGTGGTGAACCGCGTCGCCGAGATCGCGGAGAACGAGAACCACCACCCGGACATCGACATCCGTTGGCGCACACTGACTTTCCGGCTCAGCACCCATTCGGAGGGCGGCATCACGGAGCGGGACATCTCGCTCGCCAGCGAGATCGACGGGGTGATCGACTCGGTGTGATCTCCGCCGGGACGGCAACCGCCAGAGTGTCGTCGCGCGTTCCCCGGGTAGCCGCAAGAGGGTGGAAGGGAGTGCGCGATGAGCCGTTCGAAGAAGTCTGTCCACACGTCCGGAACCTCGGGTGCCGCGACCCATCGCAGGCTCTCGATCGTCTCGGGCCTGCTGGCGTTGCTGGTCCTCGTTGTCGGGGCGCTGCCCGCGGCGGCGGAGACGCGGGAGCGGGCGGCCACGGCCGGGGACAGCGACATCACGCAGGCGCTCGTCGTCGGCGGCGGGGCGTTCGCACTCATGATCGCGCTGGCCGGTGCGGTGCTGTTCTACACCGCGAAGGGCCGCCGATTGTGAATCGGACCACAGTTCGCCGCCGAAGCTAACAATGGGGACGGGTCGGGCGCTTTCAGGGGTGAATCGCCCACTACCAGTCATTTTGGGGACCACATGAACCGCGCCCCCGTTCTCTCACCGGGTCAGCAGGCCGTCGTGACCGCGTTCGCGGTCACCATCACTCTCCTGTTCGTGATCCTGCTCGCCGCGGCGGGCTGAGACACCACCCGCCGAAGCCGGGGCACCGGGTCCGCCCGGGGGCCCCGGCGCAAGCGTGCCGTCAGACGTCCTCCCACCCCGACGTCGGCAACGGCCGCACCGTGCGCACCCATTCGCCCCGCAGGTAGGGCACGCACGCCTGGGGCAGCCTCGTGAACTCGGCAGGTTGACCGGGCGCCCAGACGGCCTCGGGGTCGTCGAACCACGCGGCCAGGTAGTCGTTCCACGAGCCGTAGTCGGAGAGGAACACCAGGCCGTCCGGGGCGGCGAACTCGATGAGCGCATAGCCGGCGCTCAGCTGGTGCTCGGGGTCCAACAACGACGTGATGTCGAGCGGCGTCGGCACGCCGCTCCACGCCCACACCGGCGGCCGGCCGTCGGTAGGCACCCCCGCGCGCTCCATGGCGGCGACCATCGCGGGATAGGTGGCGCGCTCGAACGCGGAAAGGGCCTCCCAGTCCGACACGAGCACGCCGTCGCGCCTCAGCTGCTCGGCGCGAGCGAGCCGCTGAACGGTGGACAGTGCGACGGACTCCCCCATGCCGGTCACGCTAGTTCCGACCGAGGCCGGCGACCTCCGGGTTCGCCCTGATCTTTCGCGGAACCGGGGAAACGATGGCCGTGATGCGGTACATGGCCGCCGAGCAGGCCCGGCTCAGACGTTGAAGAGGAACAAAAAGCTAGCTGGAACGCTCGAGTGCGCGGCCCGAGCCGGGCATCCCAAGATCGTCGGCGACGGTCGCTTGCCGTGCGCCGCAAATTTCCTGACGACTGATTGAACGAATGCAGGTCGACCAGTGCTGGTGGGCGATGGTTAGCCCACCGCGAGTTCGCTCCTGTCGACCGCCGTCGTCGAAACGATCTCGTCATGGTCACCGAAGCCGGCGACAAGGCGAAGCTCGCCACCGAGCGCGGCAACGTAGCGACGGATCGTCTCGACCTCCATCTGAGCCAAGTCGCCGTTCTCGATGGCACTCACTCGCGGCTGCCTGACGCTCATACGTCGGGCGATTTCCACTTGGCTGAGACCCGCTCGCTCGCGCAGTTCCTTCAGCCGGTAACCCAGCACGTAGGCTGACGTGCGGTCCTTAGCCTCGGCCACGGACGCGTCGACATCTCGGCCAGAGGCTTCGTCAAGCTGACGCTTACGCGCCTTGACGTCCTCCCACTTAGCCATCTGTATCGACCTCCAGTGCGGTCAAGTGTTTTCGGTAACGCCGCTCCGCTAGCGGAATTGCATCGTCGTACCACTGTTTCCACTGTCCCTGCTTGTCTCCAGCGACGAGCAAGATCGCGCACCGAGCGGGATCGAACACGAAGAGGATTCGAACCTCACTCCGTCCTGCAGAAGCGGGGCGCAGCTCTTTCAAGTTATGGATCGTCGAACCCTTGATGCGATCCACGAGTGGTCTACTCAAGGTGGGACCACTATTGGCCAGTACCTCGATAGCCTCCTCGACCAGGTCCGCACTCTCAGGGTCCGTGCTCGCGAGGTTCAGGAACCAGTCTTCGACCTCCGCGACGAGTTCCACCTCCCAGACCACGCAACCAACTATAACATCAGCGTTATATCGAGGCACTCACCGACCGCAGCCTTCGTCGCCTCCCTGGCGTCTCAGCGATCAGCCCGGTCCGGCGAGGACAAGCTCCGCGCCGTGGACGGCCCCGCTCCTACATACCGGTGGCCGAGAGTGCAGAGCGCCGCGTAGCTCGTGCATGTCGGCGATGCGGCGGCCGGGTGCGGCGTGGTCACCCGGTCAGTGGGCGCCAGGGGACACCAACGCCACGGTCACGCTCGAACATCGCTGGTCAGCCCGACAAATATGACGAACCTTGAGGCCTCCTGATGGCCTGGCCTCGGGAAACAGGCCCCGCTCAGACGTTGAAGCGGAACTCCACCACGTGCCGAATCTTGGCGCAGAACGCGATCTGAGACACGCTGTTGGTGCATAACTGCAGGTCAGGGTCGGTTTTGCGTCATGTTGAATCGGAACGCGACCGGCGCAGTATGCGCTCGGCAAGCACTCCGGGCACGTCGTTGTGCGGATGATCATGACCAGCCGCTTTCGTCCTCGCCGCAGGTGCTACGCCCTCTGTCAGCACGGCTCGACCCTGATTCGGCGGCGACCGTCGGATCCCCGTGCTAGCATCGAGACATCACGATCAGCCCGTTGCCGCAAGGCGCGGGCTGATTTTCTTTTCGCGAGGATCTTCATGGTCGAGTACACGAAGCCCTGGCTCTCCCTGGAGCAGCAGGTCGAGCGCCTGGCGAGCCGGGGAATCGACGTGGGCGACCGCGACCGCGCGGCAGCGGTCCTCAAGGCGGTGGGCTACTACCGGCTCACCGGATACCTGTACCCGTTCCGCGAGTCCGAGCAGTACGCCGACGACGACGGCCGTGAGCGCACCCGGGTCCTCGGCGGCTACAGGGCGGGGACGACGCTGGGCCACGCCGAGGACCTCATCGACTTCGACCGCCGGCTGCGCATGCTCGTCATGGACGGCGTCGAGCGCATCGAGGTCGCCGTGCGCATGCAGCTGGGCTATGTGCTCGGTCGCACCTCTGCCTTCGCCCACGAGAATCCCGCGTGCTTCACAGAGGCATTCACCGCACCGGGCACCGACCCCGAGAGCGGGGAGCCGAACCCAAGTTCGCACGCGAGATGGCTGGAGCGCGCCGGCGAGCGGCGGGCCAAGTCCGACGAGCAGTTCGTCGTCCACTTCCGCGAGAAGTACGACGACCGGATGCCGGTCTGGGCGCTCACCGAGCTGCTCGAGCTTGGCCAGCTCTCCGTCCTCTACAGGGGGCTGCGCCAGCAGGACGCCGAGGAGATCGCCCTCGCCTTCGGGGCACCGACGAAGAAGACCATGGTCAGCTGGCTCGCCAGTCTCAACTATGTCCGGAACGTCGCGGCGCACCACGCACGCCTGTTCAACCGGAAGCTTCAGAACGCGCCCGCGAGGCCCAAGGCTGGTCAGGTGCCGCCCCTTGACCACCTCCGGGACGAGCAGACGTCCAAAGGCGTCTTCGGCACGTACAACGCGCTGGCCGTGATCGCCCATCTCCTTCCCGCGATCGAGGCAGGGACGGATTGGCACCGACGACTGGCCGAGCTGCTGCAGGGCTTCCCGACCTCAAACGCTCTGTCGGTCGCTTCCATCGGCGTCCCCCAGGGATGGGAGTCCCTCGAACTCTGGCAGCGGTGACTCTCGGTCTCAGGAACTCACTTCCTGAAACTCAATTGCCGAGACAGACCTTCCGAGACTAGGCCCCTTGCGGGGATGCGGGGGCCTCGTTGGGTCTCGACAAGGAGATGTTCACGAGACGCAGGGGTCTCCCCGGAAGGCGAGACCCGGACTACTACGGCCGCGATATGGCGCGACCTTCTCGGCGGCAAGCGACGCTCGCATCGAGGAGCCGTGCCTCGCCGCGCGCCCTACGCAAACGACTCGGCGGAGCCCGCGCTCTCGTGGGCTCAGTCATCCGCATGCACCTGGCGTGGTTGTAGCTCCTCCGCTCGGACGAGGAGCTGATGCTAGACCTCGCTGGCGACTCGCACGTCCTGCTCGAGGGCGAGCAGGCCTGCGGAGCTTCCGGACGACGATGCCTCCGGACCTGAGCTTCGTGACCGACTACGAGTCCGGCCCGGACGACTCGATGGTCAAGACTCGCGGTATGAGTTCAGCCTGCTCCGCGGCCAGCGTAGGCCAAACCAGCCGCTGATTCGGCCCGCATCCCCCGAGAGCTGGCAACGACTCTCGGGGCGGGTGTCATCACGCTTGTCGTCACGCTTACCCTGGCCACTTCCCCGCACATTCCGATGTCGCGCCCAGGAGTGGGGATCGCGCAGTAGTCTACGTACCGAGATTGGGGATCACGCATGGACGTAAGCAAGCAACTCGCGCAAGCGTGGGCAGATGTCGAGGCAGCGGGCCTCCCGGAGCACGTTCAGGGAGTCGCGCTTGTGGAGGCACTTCGCATGCGCGGCGGGGACACGGCAGCACCGAGACGCTCGGGCAACGGTGACTCCGGCGTAAAGCCCAAGGGCGGACCTACGAAGAAGACCGCATCGAAGCCGAAGGCGGCCGGGGGCGGCGGAGCCGCCGCTAGTCCGGACGCGCCAGTTAACGAGGAAGAGTTCTTCGCCGCGATCGCTCGCGAGACTGATGTCCCCGTCGACACCCTCGAGAGCCTGATCTTCCTCAAGGACGGCGCGCCGCGCCTCAACGTGACGCGGCGAGCGCTCGGCTCGTCCTTGAAGCAAGGTCAGATCACGGTCGCCACCCTGATCGTTGTCGCACGACACTTCGGCCTCGGAGAGGCCGAAGTGCAGGATTCGGCGGTCCGCGAGGAGTGTCAGCGCCTCGGCATTTTCGACCGGAACTTCGCGGGTAACGTGAAGGGCATCCCAGGGCTCCTGCAGACCGGGGACCGGGCGAAGGTCTTCAAGGTCCGTGCGGCAGGTGTCGATTCCTTCGCCGCCACGGTTGGCGCGCTGACCGGCCAGACCAAGGCGGAGTAGCTTGGCGCTCACCGTCGCTGACCTCGAGTCCGAGTTCTCCGCAGCTGGGGTGCCCGCACCAGTCGCCAAGGAGTTGTTCGACGCGTTCAAAGAGATGAAGCGTCGCTTCGCTGTCCACGACCTGCGCCCGAACGTCGTGGAAGGTGGACGCTTCTCGGAAGCGGCGTTTCGTGTCCTCCAGTGGTTGACGACCGGCCAGCACACGCCGATCGGGACAACGCTCCCCAAAGTCCCGACGCTTCTCGGGACGTTGGCCTCCTCAGGGCACGCCAGTGACAGCGTGCGCCTGCATATCCCCAAGTCCTTGGCGGTCATCTACGACATCAGGAACAAGCGCGACGCGGCTCACCTGGCGGACGGCATCGATCCCAACGTGCAGGATTCGAGCCTTGTCGTTGCCACGTCTTCATGGGTGCTGGCCGAGTTCGTTCGACTCCTATGTGCCTCAGACCCGGACGAGGCACACGCCGTCATCAACGCCCTCGTGGAGCGGGACATCCCGGTAATTCAGGAGATCAACGGATTCCCGGTCATCCTCAAGAAAGTGGCTGCCTCGGAACGTGCGCTGCTCCTGACCTACTGGTCGCCCGTGCCGGTGCCGTTCCTGACCTTGCGGGATTGGATGCCGAAGGCGTCGCGGCAGAACCTGAGGCGCACTCTGGCGACGCTCGAGTCGAAGCACCTAGTGCACGTGGATAGGGACGATCGGGTGCACCTCACGCTCGTAGGCGAGCAGCACGTTGCGCAGTGCGGCCTCTTGAAACCTGCGTAGGATCCGCTGATAGCGTGAGCAGCGTCATCGTGACCGCCGGGACATGAAGCACCGAGCCCCGCCCGCCAATCGGTGAGCGGGGCGATGCTGGCGTTTCTCGCGCCGACTGAGGTCCGGGCAGGTGCGCCACCTGGCGCAGAGCGTCCGCGAGGGCGCGTGCCTCGTCGCCCGACAGGTCGTCGGTGGCCTGCCAGTCCACGCTGACCCGGACGCCGGCCTCGTCGTCCCACAGCGCCGTCAGCGTCGCGACCAGCACGTCACCGACAGCATCGGGCACGGACGGACCGACCGCCGCAGTTCAGGTCCCACATCACCTTGCTCCCTTCGCGGCTGCCGTACGCGCGTCGCGGCACGACCTGCACTCTTCCATGCGGCGCGTGGTGCCCGTGACTGTTGGGAACTTCCTGACGGGCAGGCGCTGGCCGCACGCACCCGCGCACTTGTGCGTCTCGCCTTGGTGGCATCGGATGACCCTAGGACGGTCCGGGGGCGGGCTTGCGGCTCGCTTCGGCGCGGCCGTCCTCGCGAGCATCGCGGCGGTCATCGTTCGCTCCTAGGGTCGGAGCCGGACCCCGGTCACTTCTTGGAACTAGATGTTCCTCCGTGCCGGAACTCCACCACGTCGCCGTCGGCCATGACGTAGTCCTTGCCCTCCATGCGAACCTTGCCCGCCGAACGGGCTGCCGCCATCGAGCCGGCCTCGACCAGGTCGTCGAACGACACCACCTCGGCCTTGATGAACCCGCGCTCGAAGTCGGTGTGGATCACGCCCGCCGCCTGCGGCGCCGTGGCGCCCTGCGGGATCGTCCACGCGCGCGCCTCCTTCGGCCCCGCGGTGAGGTAGGTCTGCAGGCCGAGCGTGTGGAAACCGGCCCTGGCGAGCGCGTACAAGCCGGGCTCGGCCTGGCCGACCGACTCCAGCAGCTCGCGCACGGCCTCCTCGTCGTCCAGCTCGAGGAGCTCCGCCTCGACCTTGGCGTCGAGGAAGACGGCGTCGGCCGGGGCGACCAGCTTGCTCAGCTCGTCTCGCTTCGCCTGGTCGCCGAGCACGCCCTCGTCGGCGTTGAAGACGTAGAGGAACGGCTTCGTCGTGAGCAGGCTCAGCTCGCGAAGGCCCTCGGCGTCGATCTCCTTCTGCGCGGAGAACAGCGTGCGGCCGGAGTCCAGCACCTCCTTCGCACGCAGCGCGTTCTCGAGGGCGGGCCGGGCCTCCTTCTTCGTCCGCGCTTCCTTCTCCATCCTGGGCAGCGCCTTCTCCAGCGTCTGCAGGTCGGCGAGGATCAGCTCGGTGTTGATCGTCTCGATGTCGGCCAGCGGGTCGATCTTGCCGTCGACGTGCACGACGTCCGGGTCGTCGAAGACCCGGATCACCTGGCAGATGGCGTTGGCCTCGCGGATGTTGGCGAGGAACTTGTTGCCGAGACCGGCGCCCTCCGACGCACCCTTCACGATCCCCGCGATGTCCACAAAGGACACAGTCGCCGGGACGGTCTTCGCCGACGAGAACAGCTCGGCGAGCTTGTCCAGGCGAGGGTCCGGCAGCGGGACGACCCCGACGTTGGGCTCGATTGTCGCGAACGGGTAGTTCGCGGCGAGCACGTCGTTGCGCGTCAGTGCGTTGAAGAGGGTGGACTTGCCGACGTTGGGCAACCCCACGATGCCGAGGGTGAGACTCACGACAACGCAGTGTACGTGCCGTCCGGGCGGCCCCGGTCAGCCGTCGTCGTTGCCGTCGTCGTCGTTCTCGTTGCGGTCGTCGTTGTTGTTGTCGTTGTTGTCGTTGTTGTCGTTGCCGTCGTCCTGGCCGCCATCGTCGTTGTTGTCGTCGCCGTTGTCGTCCTGGCCGTCGTCGTCGCCGTTCTGACCGCCGTTGTCCTGCTGCTGCGTGCCGCCGTCGTCGTCCTGGGCGGGCTCGTCACAGGCGGAGGCCAGGCCGATCGCGCCGACAGCGGCGACGATGGCGGCGAAGGTGCGGACTGGGCGCTTTCCAGATCGAACGGTCATGGTCCCGACATTACGGACAGATCGCGCCCCACGCAGCGCCGTCATGTCCGATTTCCGCCAGTCGAGCCTCTTATCTGGTGGCAGGATCGCGGTCATGACACAGCGCACCGCTCCGGTTCCACCGGCCAACCGGAGCCTGTGGCACGACACCGAACGGTGCTATCGCGCCGTGATGTCGCGCGACGCCCGCTTCGACGGGCAGTTCATCGTGGCCGTGCGCACGACGGGCATCTACTGCCGCCCCTCGTGCCCCGCGATGACCCCGAAGGCCCGCAACGTGGAGTTCTTCCCCACGTCGGCTGCTGCGCAGTCGCGTGGCTACCGCGCCTGCCGGCGCTGCCTGCCCGACGCGGTACCCGGGTCACCGGAGTGGAACGTCCGCGCCGACCTCGCCGCACGCGCCATGCGCCTCATCGCCGACGGCACCGTCGAGCGCGAGGGCGTGCCCGGGCTCGCACGCAGGCTCGGCTACTCGGAACGCCAGCTCGGCCGCGTATTGACCGCCGAGCTCGGCGCGGGACCACTCGCGCTCGCGCGGGCCCACCGTGCGCACTCGGCGCGCCTGCTCATCGAGCTGTCCGAGCTGCCCCTGACCGATGTCGCGTTCGCGGCTGGCTTCGCGAGCGTGCGTCAGTTCAACACCACGATCCGCGAGGTGTTCGCCACCACGCCCTCTCAGCTGCGCGCGACGGCGGCAGGAAGGCGTGAGCAGCCGGGCCCGCGCGACGAGCCGTCGTCGACAGGCGCCCGGCTCACGCTGCGGCTACCGTTCCGCGAGCCGTTCGACGCCGAGGGCTTGATCGCGTTTCTCGCCGCCCGCGCGATCCCCGGCGTCGAGGACGTCACCGACGGCTACCGCAGGACGCTGCGCCTACCCCACGGCACCGGGCTCGTCCGGCTGACCCCGGCCGAGCGGTACGTCCAGTGCGACCTGCGCCTGACCGACGTCCGCGACCTCGGCAACGCCGTCGCACGTGTGCGCAGGCTCCTCGACCTGGACGCCGACCCGGAGGCCGTGAGCCAGGTCCTCGGCGCCGACTCCGCGCTGGCCCCTCTCGTCAGCGCGACGCCGGGCGTGCGGGTGCCGGGCGCGGTCGACGGCACGGAACTCGTCCTGCGCGCCATGCTGGGGCAGCAGGTCTCGGTCGCGGCGGCCCGCACGGCCGCCGGACGGCTCGCGAGCGAGCTGGGCGAGCCGGTGGCCGCGGTCGACGGCGAGCCCGGCCTGCTGTTCCCGGACGCGGCCGCGATCGCCGAGCACGCGACCGAGGTTCTGCGCGGACCACGCAGGCGCATCGAGGCGATCCGCGACGTCGCCGCCGCCATCGCCTCCGGCGACCTCGACGTCCACGTCGGCCGCGACGCCGGTGAGCTGCGCGCCGAACTGCTGGCCGCACCGGGCATCGGCCCCTGGACAGCCGACTACGTGGTCATGCGCGTGCTCGGCCAGCCGGACATCCTGCTCGACGGCGACCTCGCCGTCCGCAAGGGCGCCGCCGCACTGGGCCTCGACGACACCCCCGCCGGGCTCACCGCACGAGCGCAGACCTGGCGGCCGTGGCGGTCCTACGCCGGCATGTACCTCTGGCGCGCGAGCGCCCCCACCAGCACGGAAGGCAACGGACAAGCATGATGAGCACCGCCCACTGGTCCACACAGGACACCCCGATCGGCCCGTTCACGGCCGTGGTCGCCGCCGACGGAGCCGTACTCGGTTCCGGCTGGACCACCGATCCCACCGAACTCGTCGGGGTGGTCGCCCCTGCGCTGCGGCCCGCCGACCTGGTGCACCGGCGTGACCTCGGCCCGGTCAGCACGGCCGTACGCCGCTACCACCAGGGCGAACTCGACGCCATCGACCTCATCCCGGTCCGTCAGCGCTCCGGCGAGTTCCTCCAGGACGCGTGGGACGTCCTCCGGACGATCCCGGCCGGAAAGCCGGTGACCTACAGCGACTTCGCCGAGCTCGCGGGTAGGCCGTCGGCGATCCGGGGCGCCGCGCTGGCCTGCGCACGGAACGCCGCGGCCCTGTTCGTGCCGTGCCATCGCGTGTACCGGATCGGCGGTGCACTCGGTGGTTTCCGCTGGGGTCTGGACGTCAAGCGCTGGCTGCTCCACCACGAGGCGGCCGCCGAGTGACGTTCACTGGCCTGCGACATCAAGCAGCGGTCATCCCTCCCTCCAGCTCGATCGTGGACCCGGCGCGGGACTTGCGGATCCGCAGCCGGGTGGGGATGCGCTGGCGCAGCTCCTCGACGTGCGACACCAGCCCGACGACCCGCCCACCCGCGCGCAGCTCGTCGAGCACGTCCATCACCACGTCCAGCGTCTGCCCGTCCAACGTGCCGAAGCCCTCGTCGACGAACAGCGTGTCGAGCAGCGCCCCGCCGGTCTCGGCGGCGACCACGTCGGCGAGGCCGAGCGCGAGCGACAGCGAGGCGAGGAACGACTCGCCACCCGACAACGTCTTGGCGGGTCGCACCGCCCCCGAGTAGTCGTCGAGCACATCGAGGCCGAGCCCGCCTCGCGTGCCGCGGGAGCCGGCGGCGTCGGAGTGGACGAACGAGTAGCGCCCCTGGCTCATCGACCGCAGGCGCGCCGTCGCCGCGACAGCCACCTCCTCGAGCCGGGCCGCGAGCACGTACGAGCGCAACGACATCCTGCGCGAGTTCTGCCCGCGCCCGTTGACGACATCGGTGAGGGCGTCGAGCTCCGCGAACTCCTCCTCGGCCGGAGCCAGCTCCGCGAGCGCGGCGGCGAACCGCTCCGCGAGCCCGTCCACCTCTTCCGCCCGCTGGGTGGCCGCGCGCAGGGTGGCGACGGCGCTCTCGGCCCGCGTCCTCGCCTCCTCGGCGGCCAGCCTGGCCGGCTCGGTGTCCACCTCGTCGTCCGGTGACACCGCTGCCAGCTCGGGCTCGGCGAGCACCGCGCGGGCGGCCTTCTCCTCCGCCTCCGCGTCGGCGAGCGCCCGTTCGAGGTCGGCGACGCGGGCGTCGGTACGGGCGGCCGCGAGCGCCTCCTCGACGGTGTCGAACCCCGCCCGCCGGACAGCGTCCCGGACCGCGGTCAGCTGCTCGTCGAGCCGCTCCTTCTCGGTCGCCCTGACCGTCCGGGCCTCGGCGAGCGCGTCGAGCGCGCCGACCACGGCGACCAGGTGTTCCCTGCGCTCACCGACATCGGCGAACCTGCCGCGCGCGACGTCGAGCCTGCGCTCACGCTCCTCGACGCGCTGGGCGAGTGTCCGTCGTTGCTCCTCGGCAACGCCCGCCGACCGTTCGGCCTCGGCGCGCTGGGCCGTCAACTCGGCATACTCGGCCTCGACCGCCTGCACGGAGGCATCCAGCCGAGCCTTGCCTTCCGCCAGCGTGGTGAGCTGAGCCAGCTCCGTGCGCACCGTGGCGAGCGCGTCGGTGAGTTCCTCCGCCGTCCGGCCTTCCAGCCGCTCGCGCACGGCGGCGAGCTTGCTCTCGGCCTGGTGCCGGGCCGTGAGGGTGGCGGCACGGTGCTGTTCGGCGGCGCGTTCCCGCTCCGCCGCGGCGGCCTCGTCCGCCTCACCCACGGGGTCGGAGGTCGCCGTCGCCGGCGCCGGGTGCTCGGCGGACCCGCACACGGGGCACGGTTCGCCCTCGCCGAGCCGTGTCGCCAGCTCGGCCGCCATCCCGGCGAGGCGCCGCTCCCGCAGGTCCAGCAGCACCGTCCTGGAGGTGTGGTAGGCGTCGGTGGCCTCCTGCTCCAGGCGGACCGCCTCGGTGACCGCTCGCTCGAGCCGGGGGATCTCCTTCGCCGCGGAAAGGGCGTCGACCAGGTCGGATTCCCTCGTCCGTACGCCGTCGAGCCGCACCTCGGCCGCAGCCGCCTGCTCGCGCTGCAGGCGCAGTTCCCGAGCACGCTCGGGCAGACCCTGCAGCTTCTCGCCGAGCGCCGTGGCCTGCGCGGTGGCGTAGGTCGCCGTCTCCACGAGGTCCCGCAACCGCTTGCGATCCCTCTCCTGCTGCTCGGCTTCGGCGACGAGCCCCGCGAGCGCGCCCGCCTCCTCCCGCAGCGACCCCGCCCGCTCGCGCAACACCGCGACAGGACTGTCCGGTTCGGCGAACCCGGTGCTCAGCAGAGCCTCGCGCGCGGTGGCCTCCGCAGCGCGGGCGCGCTCGAACCGCTCGTTCTGCCGATCGGCCTCGGCCGCGGGTCCCGTGACGGTGACCGCCCGGCGCGCCGAGGCGAGCTCGGCGGCCCACCGCGCGCGCTCGTCCGCCTGCTCGGCCAGCGCCGCGATCCGCTGCCGCGCCGCGCGCACCCGGCGCACGCGCTCCTCGGCGGTCCTGCGCTCCTGCAGCGTCGCCTCGGCGCGTTCCCGTGCCGCACTCGCGAGCTGCTCCTCTTCGCGGGCGGCCGCGACGGCCTCGGCCGCGCGCCGCCTGAGCGCGAGCGCCCACTCGCTGCCCGCGTCCTCCGGCGGCTCCTCGCGCGCCGCCTGCGCGAGCCGGGCGAGCCACTCGCGCACGGACTGTCTGCGCCGGTCGAGCTCCCGCCCCCTCGCCGTGCGCAGCTCACGGAACCAGCGCTCCGCGTCGGCGAAGCGCTGCGTGCCGAACAACCGCTCCAGCAACTGCTCCCGCTCGGTGGTGTCGGCACGGAGGAACCGCGCGAACTCCCCCTGCGGCAACAGCACGACCTGAAAGAACTGCTCGGCGTTCATCCCGAGCAGCCGCTGCACGGTGCGCGACACCTCGTCGATGCGCGTGATGCCCTCGGCGGCCTGCCCGTGCGGCACCTCCCCGAGCCACGTCAGCGACGCCGTGGCCTGCTGGGTGGTGAAGCCGTCACCGCGCCGCTTGGGACGCTGGTACTCGGGACTGCGCACGAGCCGGAGCCGGTGCCCCTGCACGCTCAGCTCCAGCGCCACCTCGGTGGCCGTGTCGTTGTCGGCGATGTCGCACCGCAGCCGTTTGACCTGCCCCCTGGCACCGGGCACCGCGCCGAAGAGAGCGAAGGCGACGGCGTCGAGCAACGTGGTCTTGCCCGCGCCCGTGTCGCCGTGCAGCAGGAAGAGTCCGTCCGCGCCGAGCGCGTCGAAGTCGACGACCTCGCGGCGCGCGTACGGACCGAACGCCGTGATCTCCAGTCGATGCAGTCTCACCGCGAATCACCGTCCTGTTCGGGATCACGTTTGCCCGCGGCTTCGAGTGCCGCGGTGAGCAGTGCGTGCTCGCGCTCGCTCGGCGGCGCGCCCCGGCAGTCGTCGAGAAAGCCGCTCGCGATCTCGGTGTCCGACCGCCCGCGTACAGCCTCGGCGTAGCGGAGCACGGTCGCCTGTCCGCCTTCCGGTTCCCAGTCCAGGTGCACCGCATGGGGAAACCGCTCCCGCAGCCTCCGCATGGCGTCCACGGGCCGCACGCGGTCGGTGAGGGTGGCGGAGACGAAACAGTCCGCGAACTCGGCGTAGTCCGGGGCTTCGAGGAGGTCGGCCAGCAGGCCGCGCATGGTCGCGAGCCGCCTGGGCACCGGCAGGTCGCGCCGTTCGACACTGGCGAGCCCGTCGGCGTCGAGGTCGACGAGCCACACCGATTTACGTTGCGCCGTCTCGGAAAACGAGTACGCGAGCGGGCTTCCCGAGTAGCGCAGGTGCTCCGCAAGAGTCTGCGCGCCGTGCAGGTGTCCGAGTGCGACATAGTCGGCGCCATCGAAGACAGAGCCGGGAACCTGTTCGACACCGCCGACGGCGATGGTGCGTTCGGAATCGCTGCCGACGCCGCCCGTGACGAAGGCGTGCGCCAGCACGGCCGATCGCGTACCGGATTCCCTGCCCGCGAGGTCTTCGGTGATCCGGCGCATCGCCTCGGTGAGCACGCCGGTGTGCCCGCGCGCCTGCGGAACGCCGAGCACGTGCCGGGCGATTTCCGGCTCCAGGTAGGGGATTCCGTAGATGGCGACCGGTCCGTGGCCGTCCTCGAGCAACACCGGTTCGGCCAGTTCGGCCGCCGTCGTGCGCAGGTGCAGACCACCGGCCGCGGCGAAGTCGGCGAACGCACCGAGCCGCGCCGCCGAGTCGTGGTTGCCAGGCGTGATGACGAGCTGGGCGCCCGCTTCCCTGATCCGCTTCATCGCACGCGTGGCCACACGGACGGCCTCGGCGGAGGGCACCGCACGGTCGTAGACGTCGCCCGACACGAGGACGACGTCGACCGCCTCGCCGGCCACCAGGTCGGCGAGGTGAGTCAGGACCGTCTCCTGCTCGGCGAGCAGGTCGGCACCGTGGAAAGTCCGTCCGACGTGCCAGTCCGAGGTATGCAGCATCCGCACGCGATCAAAGCTAGGACGCCGGGCCGACAGAACCGGGTACAAACGACCGGCGTGTCACTCGAACGTGTGTTCGATTAGCGGTCTCGCCGGTTTTGTCGGTGGCGTGCGCCATGATGCGTTCAGTCGATCACGAGCCGGGATCGGCGGGACAAGACCGAAGGGAGCGTGCCCGTGGGTTCGACGGTGCTCGCCACGGCGGCAGTGGTGGTCGCCTTGCTGCTGGCGGGAGCGGTCGTCATGTTGTGGCGGCTGTACCAGGACGGCATGCGCAGGGCCGATGCGGCCGCGCGGCAGGTCGACGTCGAACGGGCGCGAGTGGACGAACAGCAGACGGCTTTGCGCCGCTACGAGGTCGCGTTCGCCTCGATCAGCGGGCGCGGGGAACTCGGCGAGCAGGTGCTGATCGAGACGGCCCGCGCGCTCGGGTTGCGTGAGGGTCTCCACTTCACCCTGCAGACCGACCTCGCCGGCGGCGGGGCCGCGAAGCCGGACATGGTGCTGCGGGTCGGTGGTGACCGGTCCGTCCCCGTCGATGCCAAGGCCAGCATGGCGTGCTGGGCAGAGGCCGTGGAGACCGACGATCCCGAGGAACGGCTCGACGCCCTGCGGGTCCACGTCCGCAACCTGCGGTCGAGGGCGGCCGAACTCGCCGCAAAGGGCTACCAGCGATGGGCGGACGCGATCTACGGCACCGTCATGTTCGTGCCATCGGACGCGGCGGTGGTCGCGGCGCTGGACACCGATCCGGAACTGCTGCGGTGGATGCTCGACCGCCGCGTGTTCCTGTGCGGGCCAACGGGATTCGCGGTGGTCGCCTCCGCCGCGATGTTCGCGGCGACGGAGAGGACGCTCGTCGACGACGTCGAGCGGGTGCGCTCGTCCGCGGCGTCGGCACACCGGGCGGCCGGCAACGCCGTCGACGCGGTCAACCTCTCGAGCACCCACCTGCAACGGTTCCTGTCGGCTCGGCGACGGGAACTGGACGCGCTCGAGAGCTTCCGGGCGAGCGTGGCTCCACTCACGGAGGCCGCGGCGAGCCCCGCTCCGGTACCCGCTATCCGGAAAGGGGACGAAATAGCGACAACCTGACGAAAAACTCAGCCGATGGTTCATACCATTACGGTCATGACCGCTCTGATGTGCTTGAACTCACGCTCTCAGGTATTGCGAGCGGCGAGGTCGCGGAGTGGTAGCGGGTTTCGGGGGTAAACGGGATACGGTGTTGCCTCGTGACCGCCATACGCGACCGCCGGAGCGATCCTGACGCCGCAGACGACGATGCGCAGATCCCGTGGGGTGAGCGTGCCGTCCTCGGCGCCCGGCGTGGTCTGCCTTGGTGGGGAGCCGTGCTGCTCACCCTCGGTTTGGCAGTGTTGGGCGCCATCGTGGACCTGCAGGTCTCTGACGACCTGGGCGTGTTGTTCCAGGTGGTGTTCCTGATCGGCTCACTGGCGGCAGTCGCAGCCGTGCAGCGGCGGAACCTCTTCGGGCCGATGGTGCAGCCGCCGCTGATCCTGGCCGTGACGGTCCCGGTGCTGGTACTGACGGCGTCCGGGCTGCCCTCAAGCAGCGACACCCTGGCCAAGGTGCTCGCGATCAGCACACCGCTGATCAACGCGTTCCCGATGATGGCGATCACCACGGGGCTGACCGTGGCGTTGGGCTTCTACCGCATGTATCGCGAGCGGGATCCCGAGGCACCGGAGAAGAAGATGCGTGCCAAGGGCACGCGAGCCGAGGACAAGGCGCGCCCTGGCGACCCGGATCGCAAGAGCCGTCTGGCAAAGCGTGCAAAAGGGGCAGATGAGGACCGTCCCGATCGTCCTGAGCGAGCGGACGGGGCAGGCAAGCGGCCGCCTGAGGAGCGCGGCGATCCGCCCCGGCGTGGGCCGGGCCAGGGTTCGCCCGCCGCCGGTGCGGCCGGGGGCCGGAGGCAGCGACCTGAGGACGCCCCGCGTCGCGGCCGGGACCGGGCGGCGGAGCGCGACGCGGGTCCGGGCGGCAAGCCACCACGCGACCAGGCGGGACGACCGAGGCAGCCGCGCGTCCCCCCGGACGCCGCCGAGCGCAAGCGGCGCGTGGAGGAGTGGCCGGACTCGATCCGCGGCCCGAAGCGGCCGCGGCGAACGCCGCCGCCCTCGGACGATCCGCAGGGACGGCCCCGCAGGCCCCGGCGCGAGCCGGGCCGGGACGAGCGGCCTCCCCGCCGCCACCGCCCCTGGGACGACGACCGGGGCTGACCGTTCGCGCACGCCGCCGATGATGCGGAAGCGCCGTTCGCGCACGCCGCCGATGATGCGGAAGCGCCGTTCGCGCCGCAGGCGCGCACGCGGGCTCCGTTCGCGCCAACGACAGCCAGCCGTGAGGACTCCGTTCGCGCCGCAGGTACGCAAGCGGGCTCCGTTCGCGCCGATGGCCAGCCGTGAGGGCTCCGTTCGCGCCGAGAGCCAGCTGTAGGGGCTCCACTCACCTCGCCCACGCGCAGGCTCCGCTCGCGTCGGCCACGCACGGGCTCCCTTCACCCCGCAGGGCACGCAACCAAGCCCGTTCGCGTCGGCGTCGACACGGCACGGCACGGCACGGCACGGCACGGCACGGCACGGCACGGCACGGCACGGCACGGCACGGCACGGCACGGCACGGCACGGCACGGCACGGCACGGCACGGCACGGCACGGACGAGTGTGCGCGGTGGCCGGCCCTCCGAAGCGGCGGCGCGTCGCCCGACGCGGAAACTCCGTTCGCGCCCCACCCCCAACCGGCGAGCGGATCATGCACCGACGCAAAGGTTCCCTCCACCACCCGGTGAAGGGAACCTTCGGAGCGAGTACGGCCTCGCCGCCCCCGTGGGACGGTCCGGCGGGAGGGTCAGCGGACGCTGCTGCGCGCCGTCTCCGAACCCGAACGGAGCTCCCGCGGCAGCGCGAAGGAGATCTTCTCGTTCGCCGTGGTGACCTCCTGGACATCGGCCCAGCCGCGATCGGCGAGCCATTCGAGGAGCTCCATCACGAGCACGTCCGGCACCGAGGCACCGCTGGTGACGCCGACCGTCTCGACGCCGTCCAGCCAGGCCTCGTCCACCTCGTGCGCGTAGTCGACCAGGTGGGAGTCGCGGGCGCCCGCCTGGAGCGCCACCTCCACGAGCCGCTGCGAGTTCGACGAGTTGGCGGAGCCGACCACGAGCACCAGATCGCACTCGGCGGCCATCGCCTTGACGGCCACCTGCCGGTTCGAGGTCGCATAGCAGATGTCGTCGCTGGGCGGGTCCGAGATCTCGGGGAAACGCTCGCGCAGCTGGTCGACGCGCTCCATCGTCTCGTCGACGCTCAGCGTGGTCTGGGAGAGCCACACGACCTTCGACGGGTCGCGCACCTGGACCTTCTCGACGTCCTCCTCGGTGTCCACGAGCTGCACGCGGTCCGGCGCCTCGCCCGAGGTGCCCTCGACCTCCTCGTGCCCGGCGTGGCCGATGAGCATGATGTCGTAGTCGTCGCGCGCGAACCGGTTGACCTCCTTGTGGACCTTGGTCACGAGGGGGCAGGTCGCGTCGATCGTGCGCAGGTTCCGTTCCTCCGCCTCGGTCCGCACCGCCGGGGAGACGCCGTGCGCGGAGAACACCACGAGGCCGCCCTCGGGCACCTCGGACGTCTCGTCGACGAACACCACGCCGCGCTCACGCAGAGTGTCGACGACGTGACGGTTGTGCACGATCTCCTTCCGGACGTACACCGGCGGGCCGTGCATCTCGAGCGCCTTCTCGACGGTGATCACGGCACGGTCGACACCGGCGCAGTAACCGCGCGGCTTCGCCAGCAGAACGCGCTTACCACCGGTGACGGGCGCGTCGTCGGCGGACGGCACCGATACGCTGGTAGCAGGCTCTGTTCCGGGACTCGCTGCACTCATGCCACCCAGGGTACGGGTGCGACGGACCCGGCAAGCCGGGAGACGACTTCGTGGGATACGCGACACGCGTTAACCCATTCGGCTGGGCAGGATGAACCATGTGCGGCAGGCTTAGGGCATGAAGCAACTCCCGTTCCCCGTCCGGGTGGCCGCGGGGCTCGCCGTCACGACCGCCGAGCGGGTTCGCGGCCTTCCCAAGCAGCTCACGGAGCTGCCGGTGACGGTCGCCAGCCAGGTGTTGCAGGCCTCGATGCGGGTGCAGCAGCACGTCACCGAGCTGGCGATCAAGGGGGACGACGCGCTCTCCTCTCTGCGCCCCGCCGAGGAGGCGCCCAGCTGGGCGACGTTCGACGAGGACCTGGAGGAACCGCCGAGCACCCCCGAGCCGAACGGGCACCGCGCCGCCACGGCCTTCGACGACCCGTGGGTCGCCGAGGAGCGCGCGCTGGCCGAGGAGCACACCGAAGGCGAGTTCGACAGCCCCGGCGCGCCCAGCGCGGGGCCCGCGGGCGTCACCGACTACGACTCGCTCACGCTGCCGCAGCTCAGGGCGCGGCTGCGCCGGTACACGCTGGCCCAGCTGGAGGAGCTGCTCGCCTACGAGCGCGACCACGCCAACCGGCCCTCGTTCACCGGCATGCTCACCCGCCGCGTCGGCAACGTGCGGGCCGAGCAGGCCGAGGGCGGCTCCGAGGACACGACCGAACGGTGAGCAGCGGCACCGAACCCGCGACCCGGCCCTCCGGCCAGGCCTCCACCGCCGAGAGTCCCTGGCCGGTCCGCACGGTCGCCCGCAAGATCGCGGACTGGATCCACCGCCTCGGCACGGTCTGGGTCGAGGGGCAGGTCACCCAGATCTCCGCGCGGCCCGGCACGTCCACCGCCTTCCTGACGCTGCGCGATCCGGCCGCCGACGTCTCGATGTCGGTGACCTGCCCGATGCGCCTGCTGCGCTCCATCGATCCGCCGCTGCGCGACGGAGCGAGCGTGGTGGTGCACGCCAAGCCGACGTTCTTCCTCGGCAGGGGAACGCTGAGCCTGCGGGCCAACGAGATCCGCGCGGTGGGCATCGGCGAGCTGCTCGCGCGGATCGAGCGGCTGCGCAAGCTGCTCGGCGCGGAGGGTCTCTTCGCGCCGGAGCGCAAGCGCAGGCTGCCGTTCCTGCCCAAGGGGGTCGGTCTCATCACCGGCCGCGCCTCGGCCGCCGAGCACGACGTGCTGGTGAACGCGCAGGCCCGCTGGCCCGCCGTCAAGTTCCACGTCGTCAACACCGCGGTCCAGGGCTTGAACGCGGTGCCGCAGATCGTCCGTGCACTCTCCACTTTGGACGCCAACCCCGAGGTGGACGTGATCGTCATCGCGCGCGGCGGCGGCAGCGTCGAGGACCTGCTGCCGTTCTCCGACGAGACGCTGTGCCGGGCCGTCGCCGCCGCGGGCACACCGGTGGTGAGCGCGATCGGGCACGAACCCGACTCGCCGCTGCTCGACCACGTCGCCGACCTGCGCTGCTCCACGCCCACCGACGCCGCCAAGCGCGTGGTGCCGGACGTGCGCGAGGAGACCGCCCGCGTGCACCAGCTACGCGACCGGGGCCGCAGGGCACTGCACGGCTGGGTGGACACCCAGTGCCGGCTGCTCGACCAGCTCCGCAGCCGCCCCTCACTGGCCGATCCGCTGGGCCCGATCGAGCGCAGGGCCGACGAGGTGGAGCTGAACGTCGAGCGCGGCAAGCGGGCGATCTTGACCACACTCGCGCACGAGCAGAGCGCGCTGACCTCGGCTCGCGCGCGGCTCACCGCCCTCGGCCCTTCGGCGACGCTCGAACGCGGGTACGCGGTCGTGCAGTTCTCGGACGAGGAAGGCAACCTCAGGGTGCTCCGATCGGTCTCTCAGATTGCCGAAGGAACCGCGCTGCGCGTGCGCGTGGCCGACGGCGCGATCCGAGCGACCGCCCTCGCACCCGAGGAGTGAGGATGCAGCACTGCACGTTCCTCCCGCTGACCACCGATGCCGCCGCCCGCCTCTGCCGGAGCACGACCGGGGAGCGGCACGGCAGGGCGAGGGTCGTCCGGCACCGGGCCGCCGAGGTGGAGACGGCCGCAGCGCACTGCTGGACCGCGCTGCTCGCCGGCTGCGACGCCGCGGGCAGGTGGGAACTGCGGCCCCGGCTGCGCAGCCTCTCGGAGGCCACGTCGCTCTACGCCGGAACCCGCTGGTGGTTCACCGACGGCTCGGTGCACCGCAGGCGGGTCGCGGGCGCCCAGACCTCGATCGAGGACGCCATCGCCGACGGTGACGGCGGCGAATTCGCCAGGGCCTTCATCGGTTACGACCACGCGATGGCCAGCGCGGTAGTGTGCGCAGCGAGCACCACCCGCCAACGATCGAGAGCGTGAGACAGCAGCGTGAGCGAACCAGACGGCACGGCCGAACTCGGCTACGAGCAGGCCCGCGACCAGCTCATCGAGGTGGTGCGTGGCCTGGAGGCCGGTGGCCTCTCCCTGGAGGAGTCGCTCGCACTCTGGGAGAAGGGCGAGCGGCTCGCGCGGCTGTGCGAGAAACACCTCGAGGGCGCGCGTGAGCGGATCGAGGCGGCCCTGGCTACCGTGGAGGACGCGCCGGACGCCGAGATCACCGAGGACGCCGAAGGCTCCGCCGGCCGCGACTCGGAGTGACGTCCGCGACAACTGTGTGCGTCCGATTCGGCGCGCCGCCTGGTTAAGGTGAGGCGGGCCGTATGCAGGTGACGCCAGCGTCGACAACGCCATCCGGGAGGCAGCAATGACCGCCGACAACTCGTCCTCGAGCTCGACGAGACGCGTGGAGGCTCCGGACCGCAACCTCGCGATGGAACTCGTCCGGGTCACCGAGGCCGCGGCGATGGCCGCGGGCCGCTGGGTCGGCAAGGGCGACAAGAACGGCGGTGACGGCGCCGCGGTCGACGCGATGCGCCAGCTCATCGGCACGGTCTCGATGCGTGGTGTCGTCGTGATCGGCGAGGGCGAGAAGGACGAGGCGCCCATGCTCTACAACGGCGAGGAGGTCGGCAACGGCGACGGGCCCGACTGCGACGTCGCCGTGGACCCGATCGACGGCACGACGCTGATGTCCAAGGGCATGCCGAACGCGCTCGCGGTGCTCGCGGTCGCCGAGCGCGGCGCGATGTTCGACCCGTCCGCCGTGTTCTACATGGAGAAGCTCGCCGTCGGCCCCGAGGCCGCGGGCGCGGTAGACCTGGCCGCGCCGATCGCCGAGAACATCCGGCGCGTGGCGAAGGCCAAGCACAGCGGGGTCTCCGACGTCACCGTGTGCATCCTCGACCGGCCGCGCCACGACGGCATCGTCAAGGAGGTTCGCGAGGCGGGCGCCCGCATCCGGTTCATCAGCGACGGCGACGTGGCGGGTGCGATCGCGGCGGCACGGCCCACCACGGGTGTGGACATGCTGCTCGGCATCGGCGGCACGCCGGAGGGCATCATCGCGGCGTGCGCCATGAAGTGCCTCGGCGGTGAGCTGCAGGGCAGGCTGTGGCCGAAGGACGACGCCGAGCGGGAGAAGGCCATCGCGGCGGGTCACGACCTCGACCGCGTGCTCGGCACCGACGACCTCGTGCGCGGCGACAACGTGTTCTTCTGCGCCACCGGCGTCACCGACGGCGACCTGCTGCGCGGCGTGCACTACCGCTCCGGCGGCGCGACGACGCAGTCGATCGTGATGCGTTCCAAGTCGGGCACGGTCCGGTTGATCGACGGCTACCACCGGCTGACCAAGCTGCGTTCGTACTCGTCGGTCGACTTCGACGGCAGCGGCGCCGACGACGACGTCGTCCCACCGATTCCCTGATGGGGGTGGTCCGGCGCCGACTCGCGGCCGTGCTGGCGGCCGCCGTCGTCCTGTTGTGCTCGTGGCCCGCTCCGGCATCGGCGGTGCAGCCGCTGCTCGTCGGAGGGGTCGACGCCGACCAGAACTACCCGTTCATGACCGCGCTGGAGCTGCCCTCTGGCGAGCACCTGTGCGGCGCCTCGCTGGTCAAACCGGCCTGGTTCGTCACCGCGGCGCACTGCGTGCAGGGCAGGACGGTCGACGGGTTCACGGCCCGGGTCGGCAGCAAGGACCGCACCCAGGGCGGCGAGGCCGCCAAGCCGGCCGAGATCGTGGTGCATCCCGACTACGACCCGGCCGGTTCGGGTGGCGACATCGCGCTCGTGCGGCTGGCCGCGCCGGTCAAGGCGGCGCCGGTCGAGCTTGGCACGCAGGCGGCGGCGGGCACGGCGACCCGGCTGCTCGGCTGGGGTCAGACGTGCCCTGAGCAGAACTGCGGACCGAGCCCGGCGGTGCTGAAGCAGCTGGACACCAGGATCGTCGACGGCAAGGGCTGCACGGGTTTCGACGCCTCGGTGGAGCTGTGCACCGGCAACCCCGGCGGGACGAAGGGCGCGTGCTACGGCGACTCGGGCGGGCCGCAGCTGGTGCGGGTCGAGGAGCGCTGGCAGCTGGTCGGCGTCTCCAGCCGCCCGGGCAACGACGACGCGAAGTGCGCCACCGGTCCGTCGATCTACACGTCGGTGGTGGCCTACACGCAATGGATCAACGACCGGACCGCGCCACCGCCGCCGCCCCAGGAGCCGGAGCCCACACCGGAACCGACGCCGACACCGACACCGTGAGGCTCACTCCATGTTGCTGGAGTGGCCGGGGAACAGGTGCGCCTCGGGGTTGAGGGTCACGGCGATGTTGTTGATCGCGGTCGCGGCCTCCCCGAAGCCGGTGGCGATGAGCTTGACCTTGCCGGGATAGGCGGCCACGTCGCCAGCGGCGAAGACCCGATCCCGCGCCGTGGCCATCGTGGAGTCCACCGCGATGGCGCGGTGGTCGATCTTCAGGCCCCAGTTCTCGATGGGCCCGAGGTCGGCGGTGAAGCCGAGTGCGGCCACGACGGTCTGGGCGGGCAGCACCACGCGCTCGCCGCCCTTGATCTCCAGTTCCACCTCGGCCAGCTCGCCGTCGCGGTCGCGCAGCGCGGTCACCTCGGCGTCGGTGATGATGCGGGCGCCGCCCTCGCGGGCCTGGCGCACGATCGACTCCGCGGCACGGAACTTCGCCCGCCGGTGCACGAGCGCGACGCTGTTGGCGATGGGCTGCAGCGCGAGCACCCAGTCGAACGCGGAGTCGCCACCGCCGACCACGACCACGTCCTGCCCGGCGTGCGCGTCGAGCGCGGGCACGAAGTGCACGAGTCCCCTGCCGAGCCAGCCGTCGCCCACCGGCAGCGGGCGCGGGGTGAACTCGCCGATGCCGGCGGTGATCAGCACGGCGCCCGCCCGCACGACCTCGCCGCCGTCGAGCGTCAGTTCCAGGCCCGCGTCCGTGGTGGTGAGCGCCTCCGCCTTGCGCCCGAGCAGGTAGGTGGGGTTCCACTGCCCCGCCTGCTCCACGAGCCCCTTGATCAGGTCCCGCCCGCGCACGGCGGGAAACCCGCCGACGTCGTAGATCATCTTCTCCGGGTACATCGCGGTGACCTGTCCGCCCGCTTCCGGCAGCGAGTCGACGATCGCCGTCGACAGGCCGCGGAAACCCGCGTAGTAGGCCGCGAACAAGCCGGTCGGTCCCGCCCCGACGATCAGTACGTCGACGCCGGACTCACTGGGCGAGCCCATTGGCTCACCGCCCTTCCGCCGGTGGTGGGTGGCAGTCTCGAAATCCGATCTTAGTGCGCAAGGACACCGGGCGGGGCCCGTAAGGCTGGGCCAGACTGGCGCTATGGCTGAACAGCGATACCGGATCGAGCACGACACGATGGGCGAGGTCAGGGTTCCCGCCGACGCCCTGTACCGCGCGCAGACCCAGCGCGCCGTCGAGAACTTCCCGATCTCCGGCCGTGGCCTCGAACGCGCCCAGATCCGCGCGCTCGGCCTGCTCAAGGCCGCCGCGGCCCGCGTGAACGCCCGGCTCGGTGTGCTGGACGGCGACCTCGCCGCCGCCATCGCGAAAGCAGCCGACGAGGTCGCCGAGGGCGCCCACGACGAGCACTTCCCGATCGACGTGTTCCAGACCGGTTCCGGCACGTCGTCGAACATGAACGCCAACGAGGTGATCGCGACGCTCGCCTCGCGCGCGCTCGGCCGCGACGTGCACCCGAACGACCACGTCAACGCGTCGCAGTCGTCCAACGACACGTTCCCGACCACGATCCACGTGGCGGCAACGGAGGCCGTGCTGACCGACGTGGTGCCCGCGCTGGACCACCTGGCGACCGTGATCGAGCGGCGCGCCGCCGAGTGGAACGACGTCGTGAAGTCGGGCCGCACGCACCTGATGGACGCGGTGCCGATCACGCTCGGCCAGGAGGCGGGCGCGTGGGCGGCGCAGGTCCGGTTCGGCATCGAGCGGTTGCGCAGCGGCCTGCCGAGGCTCGGCGAGCTGCCCATCGGCGGCACGGCGGTCGGCTCGGGGCTCAACGCGCCGGACGGCTTCGGCTCGGCCGTCGCCGACGAGCTGGCGAAGGTGACCGGCCTGCCGCTGACGGAGGCGCGCGACCACTTCGAGGCGCAGGCGTCGCAGGACGGCGTCGTGGAGACGTCGGGACACCTGCGCACGGTCGCGGTGTCGCTGAACAAGATCGCCAACGACCTGCGCTGGCTGGGTTCCGGTCCGCGCACGGGCCTCGCCGAGCTGGCCCTTCCGGACCTGCAGCCCGGCAGCTCGATCATGCCGGGCAAGGTCAACCCGGTGATCCCTGAGGCCACGCTGCAGGTGGTGGCGCAGGTGATCGGCAACGACGCGGCCGTCGCGTTCGCCGGCGCGCAGGGCAACTTCCAGCTGAACGTCAACCTGCCGGTGATCGCGCGCAACGTGCTGGAGTCGGCGCGGCTGCTGGCGGCGGTGTCGAGGCTGCTGGCGGACAAGGTCTTCGCGGGCCTGGCCGTCAACACCGAACGCACGCGCGCCTACGCCGAGGGCTCGCCCTCGATCGTCACACCGCTGAACAGGTATCTCGGGTACGAGGAGGCGGCGGCCGTCGCGAAGCAGGCCCTCAAGGAGCTGAAGACGATCCGCGAGGTCGTGCTGGAACGCGGTCACGTCAACGACGGCAAGCTCACCGAGGAGCAGCTCGACGAGGCGCTCGACGTGCTGCGGATGGCCCGCGGCGGGAAGTAGCCGGACACCGGCGGAAAGGGCCTCTTCCCGCCGGTGAGCCCTGCCGGTTACCGGCGCCTGCGGAGTGCCGGATCGGTGAGCGAGGGCGGCAGGTAGTCGGCGTCGAGCGGGTTGAGGTCGGTGCCAGGGGGCACGATCTCGTCGATCCGGTCGAGCACGTCGTCCTCCAGCACCAGGTCGGCACCGGCCAGCAGGTCGGCGAGCTGCTCGTGGGTGCGCGGGCCGATGATCGCCGACGTCACCGCCGGATGCGCCCGCACGAATGCCAGCGCCAGGTGGGTCAGGGGCCTGCCGAGCTCGGCGGCAAGTTTGCGCAGCCGCACGAGGTGTTCCGCAGACTGTGGAACTCGCATTCGGTGCAGGAGAAGGCGAACGGCGTGAAGCACATCCGCAACCCGGTGGTCGGCGATCTCGTGCTGCGCTACGAGACGCTGCTGCTGCCCGACGACCCGACGCAGGCGCTGATCACCTACACCGCTGAGCCCGGCTCGGAGTCCGAACGCAACCTGCGCCTGCTCGCGAGCTGGGTGGCCGGGCGGCCCGCTCAGGCGGCCCTGCGCGCGGCGGGCGGCTGATTCTTCTCGCGCGAGCTTTCCGTGCCCGCACGTTCGGTGTCGGTGCCGGCCCTGGCGGACCACCGGTGGCGGTCGTCCCCTCGGCTGCCCGGCCACGGGCTGCCGCGTTCGGCGGTGCCCAGCAGCACGGTGAGCAGCGCACCGGCCAGCAACGGCAGGTGGGTGCCGAGCCGGTGCCACGTGACGTTGCCCTGCACGACGTCGGCCACGGACAGCAGCACGAGCGCCGCCGACACGGTGAGCAGCAGCGGCCACTGGCTGCGGGCCCTGCCCGGCCGCGCCGCGACCCACAGCAGCGCGACGCCGATGGCGAGGTTGAACGCCGCCGTCTCGTTGAGCAGGTGCCCGGTGCCGTGCGCGGGGTCGGAGGTGAGGAACTGGCCGGCCACGACGCCCAGCTGGCAGAGCGCCGTGACGGCGAGTGCCCAGCGCAGGCCGCCGCGCCACTGGGCGCGGCGCGAGGGCCGGAACCCGGCGAGTGCACGTTCGGTGACGTCCGGGACCTCGACGGCGGGCGCGAGCCTGGCGAGCCGCGTCACCTCGGCGGCGCGCTCACGCCAGGCCGCGCAGTCCGGGCACCTGCCGGCGTGTTCGTCCAGCTCGGCGGGCTCGACGCCGGGGTCCTCCCCGTCCAGGGTCGCGGAGATCGCCTCGCGTGCGGTCGCACAGTCCATACCCTGCAGGTTGCCATCCGGACCCGGAAAGTTCCCGGCCACCTGCCACTGCTCTAGGGTCGATCGCCGTGGACGACGAGATCACGCACTACGCGGTGCGGGCCGCCGACGGCGACCGGCACGCCGCGGAACGGTTCGTCGCCACGACCAGGGGCCCGCTGCACCGGCTGCTGACGTACCTCTCCGACCCGGGCTCCGCCGAGGACCTGGTGCAGGAGACCTACCTGAGGGCGTTCGGCTCGCTGCGTGGCTACGAGGGTCGCTCCCCCGCGCGCACGTGGCTCTTCGCGATCGCCCGCAACGTCGCCGCCGACCACCTGCGGGCCCGCAAGCGCAGGCCGCTCACCAGCGCGACGGCGGTCCCCGAGGCTGCTGCTCCCGACCACGGCAGGCTCGTGGCACTGCACGCGCTGGTCGCGGGGCTCGACGCCGAGCGGAGGGAGGCGTTCGTGCTCACGCAGGTGCTCGGCCTGAGCTACGCGGAGGCGGCGGATGTGTGCGGCTGCGCGGTCGGCACCATCCGCTCCCGCGTGTTCCGGGCGCGCGACGACCTCACCCGCGCCGTCGGCGGTGAGGAGGGCGAGGCCGTCAGCTCGACTCGATGAGCTGCTTGGCCACTTCCTTGGCGTTGCCGACCGCACCGGGCACCACCCCGAGCGTCGAGGTCACGTTGGCGCCCTCGATGAGCACGAGCAGCGACGTGGCGAGCTTGCGCGGGTTGCGCACGCCCACCTCCCTCGCGAGGGTGCGCAGGTACTCCAGCAGCCACTGCTTCTGCTCGCGGATCACGTCCCGGCCGGGGTGCGCGGCGTCGGGCAGCTCGGCGTGCGCGTTGACGAACGCGCAGCCGCGCGGGTTCTCCTCGGCGATCCACTGCTCCAGCGCGTCGAACACGAGCAGCAGGCGCCGCGCCGGGGCGATGCGCCCTCGCTGCTCGACGACGCGGATCACGTGCTCGCGCCAGCGTTCGTCGCGGCGCCGCAGGTAGTGGGCGATGAGCGCGTCCTTGGACCCGAAGCGGTCGTAGAGCGTCTTCTTCGTGACCCCGGCCTCACTGGCGATCGCCTCGACGCCGACGGCGTGAATGCCGTTGTCGTAGAACAGTTTCCCGGCCACCTCGAGCACGCGCTCGGCGGCCGGTGTCAACGTCGTCTCCTCACTCACCCCTTGACAGTATACCGATCGGTTTAGTACGTCTAGTAACCATACCGGTCGGTTTACTCGAAGGGAGACCCGATGAGTGCACTGCTCGCGGTCGGCTTCGTGCTCATGTGGAGCTCCGGCTTCGTGGGCGCGGTGCTCGGCACCGCCTCGGCGGGCGCGGAGACCCTCCTCGCGTGGCGGTTCCTCGTCGTCGTGCTCGTGCTCGGCGCGTGGTGGGCGCTGACCCGGCGCAGGCGCCTGTCGGCACGCGAGGTGGCGGTGCACGCGCTGGTGGGCCTGCTGTCGCAGGGCGTGTACCTCTCCGGGGTGGTGTGGTCGGCCGAGCTGGGCGTGCCCGCCGGGATCGCGGCGCTCATCGCCGCGCTGCAGCCGATCGCCGCCGCGGCGCTCTCGGGGCCCCTGCTCGGCGAGCGCACGTCCGCGTCGCAGTGGCTCGGTCTCGTGCTCGGCCTCGGCGGTGTGGCGCTGGTGGTCGCGGGCGACCTCGCCCGGCCCGGCTCCGCTCCGGCACTGGCGTACGCGCTGCCGTTCCTCGCGATGGCGGGCCTGGTGGCGGCCACGTTCACCGAGCGCAGGCTGCCGACGGAGCTGCCGCTGGGCGACTCGCTGTTGATCCAGTCCGGGGCCAGCGCCGTGGTGTTCACCGCGGTGGCCGCGCTCACCGGCGGACTCACCCCGCCCTCAGACGGCTCGTTCTGGTTCGCGGTCGCCTGGGTGGTGGTGCTCTCGACGTTCGGCGGCTACGGCTTCTACTGGCTCAACGTCCGGCGCGGCTCGGTCACCAGGGCCTCCACGCTGCTGTACCTCACGCCGCCGACCACGATGGTGCTGGCGTTCCTGATGTTCGGCGAGCAGGTCACCGCGGGCGGCCTGCTGGGACTGGCCGTCTGCTTCGCCGCGGTGCTGCTGGTGCTGCGCACACCCCGCTCGCAACGCTCACCACGCGAAGTGTCGGTGCCCGGGGAGATGATGGCGGCATGCTCCTCCACGACGTCGTCAGCGCCTCCACGGACCTAGCGGCCACGCGCTCCCGCAAGGCCAAGACCGCGGTGCTCGCCGGGCTGCTCACATCCGCGCGGCCGGAGGAGCTGGCCGCCGCCGTCGCGTTCCTCACCGGGCAGCCGACGCAGGGCCGCATCGGCGCGGGCTGGCGCACGCTCGCCGAGCTGCGCACCGAGCCCGCCGCCGAACCGGGGCTCACGGTCGCCGACGTCGACACCGCGCTCGGGGAGGTGGCGGGCACCAGCGGCAGCGGTTCGGCGAAACGGCGGGCCGAGGTTCTCGGCGGCCTGCTCGCGCGCGCGACCAAGGCCGAGCAGGACTTCCTGTTCCGGCTGCTGACCGGCGAGCTGCGGCAGGGCGCGCTGGAGGGCGTGATGGTCGACGCGATCGCCGAGGCCTCCGGGGTGGCCGGCGAGACCGTGCGCCGGGCGTTCATGCTCTCCGGACGGCTGCCCGCCACGGCCCTGGCCGCGATGACGGGCGGCACCGAGGCGCTGCTGGAGTTCCGGCTGGAGCTGGGCAGGCCGATCCGGCCGATGCTCGCCTCCCCCGCCGAGTCGCTCGGCGAGGCACTGGCCGAACTCGGCTCCGCCGTCGTGGAGTACAAGATGGACGGTGCGCGGATCCAGGTGCACCGGGACGGCGACGAGGTGCACGTCTACACCAGGACGCTGCGGGAGATCACCGCGCACGTCGGCGAGCTGGCCGACCTGGTGCGCGCGCTGCCGTGCGACTCGGTGGTGCTCGACGGCGAGACGCTCGCACTGGCCGACGACGGCAGGCCGCGCCCGTTCCAGGAGACGATGTCGCGCTTCGGCAGCACCCGCGAGGAACAGGTGCGCGCTCTGCTGCTGCGGCCGTACTTCTTCGACTGCCTGCACCTCGACGGCACCGACCTGCTCGACGCGCCGCTGCGCGAGCGCAACGCGGCGCTGCGCCGGGTCGCCGGCGAGCACATGATCCCCGGCGAGAGCGAGCCCGCCGACGCCGACGCGCTGCTGGCCGCGTCGCTCGCCGACGGGCACGAGGGCGTGGTGGTCAAGGACCTCGACGCACCGTACGCGGCGGGCAGGCGTGGCAGGGCGTGGCTGAAGGTCAAGCCCGTGCACACACTCGACCTGGTGATCCTCGCCGCCGAGTGGGGCCACGGCAGGCGCACCGGCTACCTCTCCAACCTGCACCTCGGCGCCCGCGACCCGGACGGCGGGCCGCCGATCATGGTCGGCAAGACGTTCAAGGGCCTCACCGACCAGCTGCTCGCGTGGCAGACCGAGCACCTGCCCGAGCTGGAGACCCACCGCGACGACTGGACCGTGTACGTGCGTCCCGAACTGGTGGTGGAGATCGAGCTGGACGGCGTGCAGACCAGCACGCGGTACGCGGGTGGTGTGGCGCTGCGGTTCGCGCGGGTGCTGCGCTACCGGCCGGACAAGGAGGCCGGCGACGCGGACACCATCGACGCGGTGCGCGCGATGCTGCCCGGCGGTTAGGGTGCGCGCATGGCAGCGACTGTGCAGAACGTGGTCACCTCCGGCGTCTTCGAGCTGGACGGTGGCAGCTGGGACGTTGACAACAACGTGTGGATCGTGGGTGACGACACCGAGGTGCTCGTGATCGACGCGGCACACGACGCCGCCCGCATCGCGGAGGCCGTCGGCGGGCGCGCCGTACGGGCCATCGTGTGCACGCACGCGCACAACGACCACGTCAACGCCGCGCCCGAGCTGGCCCGGCTCACCAGCGCGCCGATCCTGCTGCACCCGGACGACCGCGTGCTGTGGGACCTGACGCACCCCGGCCGCGCCCCGGACGGCGAGCTGGCCGACGGGCAGACGCTGACCATCGCGGGCACGGAGCTGCACGTGCTGCACACACCCGGGCACGCGCCCGGCGCGGTCTGCCTGCACGCCCCCGGCCTTGGCGTGGTCTTCACCGGCGACACCCTCTTCCAGGGCGGCCCCGGCGCGACGGGTCGCTCCTACTCGGACTACCCGACCATCGTCGGCTCCATCACCGAGCGCCTGTTCGCGCTGCCCGACGAGACCGTGGTGCACACCGGCCACGGCGAGCACACCACGATCGGCGCCGAGAAGCAGGGCGCTACCGGTTGGGAGCAGCCCTGACGCCAAAGGGGTTGTCGATCACGTAGCGCCAGTGGCCGTCCTCGCCCCGGCAGGCGACGTCGGTGGCCGTGCCCTCCAGGTGCACGCCGTCGCCTTCGATGGTCCAGTCGACGATCAGCAGGGCGATGTCGTCCGCGACCTCGACGCGGCGGGGCCGCACCGTGATCGGCAGCCCGAGCGCGAGCAGCTCGGCGTTGGCGCGGTGCACGTCCGCGCCGGTGACGCTCACGCCGTCCGGCCGCACGAACACGGCGCCGTCCTCGTAGACGATCTCGGGGGTTCCCGCGTTGAACGCCGCGGCGAACACGAAGGGATGCTCGGCGGCGCCGGTGGTGCTGCGCGAGCTGATGGGCGGACCGCACTCGTTCGGGCAGCTGCGCGAGGCGCTGCCCACACTGTCGGCGAAGGTCCTCACCGAGCGCCTCGGCGGGCTGACCGACCGCGGGCTCGCCGTGCGGGAGGTGCGCCCCGGCTTCCCGTCGCGGACCACCTACCGGCTGACCGCCGCGGGCCTGCGGCTCCGCCCGCTGCTCGCGGAGCTGTACCGCACCGGGGCCGCATTGTCCGGATTCAACCCGTAAGCTGAGATCTCGTGCAGTTCCTGGATGGCCAGCGGCCCCCTCACGACCTGACCTACGACGACGTCTTCCTGCTGCCGAACCGCTCGGCGGTGGAGTCGCGCTTCGACGTCGACCTCTCCACCGTGGACGGCACCGGCACGTCCATCCCGGTCGTCGTCGCCAACATGACCGCGGTGGCGGGCAGGCGCATGGCGGAGACCGTCGCCAGACGGGGCGGGCTCGTCGTGCTGCCGCAGGACGTCGACCCGGTGGCGGTGGCCGACATCACCCGCTGGGTCAAGGACCGCGACCCGGTCTGGGACACCCCGCTCGTGCTCACCCCCGGTGACGCCGTCGCGGACGCGCTCAACCTCGTCGGCAAGCGCGCGCACGGCGCCGTCGTGGTGGTGGACGCCAACGGCAAGCCCGTCGGTGTCGTGGACGAGGCCGCCTGCACGGGCGTCGACCGCTTCGCCCGGCTCGGCGACGTGGTGGACGCGGCGGCACTGACCGTCCCGATCGCCACGCCGCCCCGCGAGGTCTTCGACCGGCTCCACGAGCACGGCGGCAGGCTCGCGCTCGGCGTGGACGACGAGGGCAGGCTCGCCGGCGTGCTGACCCAGGTCGGCGCGCTGCGAGCGGGCATCTACCGCCCGGCCACCGATGGCGAAGGGCGCCTGCGCGTCGGCGCGGCGATCGGCGTGAACGGAGACGTCGCGGCCAAGGCGGAGGCGGTGCTCGGCGCGGGCGTCGACGTGCTGGTGGTCGACACCGCGCACGGGCACCAGGAGAAGATGCTGGCCGCGCTCAAGGCGGTCCGCTCGGTGTCGCCGTCCGTGCCCGTCGTGGCGGGCAACGTGGTGACCGCGGAGGGCACGCGCGACCTCATCGAGGCCGGTGCCGACGTGGTGAAGGTGGGAGTCGGCCCCGGCGCGATGTGCACGACGCGGATGATGACCGGCGTCGGCCGTCCCCAGTTCTCGGCGGTGCTCGACTGCGCCGCCGCCGCCCGCGAGCTGGGCAAGCACGTGTGGGCCGACGGCGGCGTGCGGCACCCGAGGGACGTCGCGCTCGCGCTGGCCGCGGGTGCCTCGGCCGCGATGGTCGGCTCCTGGTTCGCCGGCACGCACGAGTCGCCCGGCGACCTGCGCTACGACGAGCACGGCAGGCCGTACAAGGAGTCCTTCGGCATGGCCTCCAAGCGCGCCGTCGGTGCCCGCACGCGGACCGACAACGGCTACGAGCGGGCCCGAAAGGCCCTGTACGAGGAGGGCATCTCCTCCTCGCGGATGGCGCTCGACCCGGCCAGGCCGGGCGTGGAGGACCTGCTCGACTCGATCACCGCGGGAGTCCGCTCCGCGTGCACGTACGCCGGCGCGCGAACGCTGGAGGACTTCCACGAGCGCGCGGTGCTCGGCGTGCAGTCGGCCGCGGGATTCGCCGAGGGCCGCCCGCTGCCCGCAGGCTGGTGACGGCCCCCGGCGGGAGGTCCCGGGTCAGCCGTGGTGCTCCAGCATCTCGGTGACCAGCGCGGCGATCGGCGACCGCTCCGACCGCGTGAGGGTCACGTGCGCGAACAGCGGGTGACCCTTGAGCTTCTCGATCACCGCCGACACGCCGTCGTGCCTGCCCACGCGCAGGTTGTCGCGCTGCGCGACGTCGTGGGTGAGCACCACCCGCGACGCCGTGCCGAGGCGCGAGAGCACCGTGAGCAGCACGTTGCGTTCGAGTGACTGGGCCTCGTCGACGATCACGAACGCGTCGTGCAGCGAGCGGCCCCGGATGTGCGTCAGCGGCAGGACCTCGAGCATGCCCCGGTCGAAGACCTCGTCGAGCACGTCCTGGCTGACCAGCGCGCCGAGGGTGTCGAACACCGCCTGCGCCCAGGGCTGCATCTTCTCGCTCTCGGAGCCGGGCAGGTAGCCGAGGTCCTGCCCGCCCACCGCGTACACCGGGCGGAACACCACCACCTTGCGGTGCTGGCCGCGTTCGAGCACCGACTCCAGCCCCGCGCACAGCGCGAGCGCCGACTTGCCGGTGCCCGCCCTGCCGCCGAGCGAGATGATGCCGACGTCCGGGTCGAGCAGGAGGTCGAGTGCGATGCGCTGCTCCGCGGAGCGCCCGTGCAGGCCGAAGGCCTCGCGGTCACCGCGGACGAGCCGGGCCTGCTTCTCGGGCGTGACCCTGGCCAGCGCGCTCGTGGTGCCCGCGAGCAGGCGCAGCCCGGTGTGGCAGGGCAGCTCCGCGGCCTCGGGCACGCCGTAGTCGGAGAGGTCGACGACGTTGCCCGAGAAGAGGGCGTCGATCGCCTCCTGCGGCACGTCAAGGTCGGCCATGCCGGTCCAGCCGGAGGGCGTCACCTCTTGCGCGCGGTACTCGTCGGCGTCGAGGCCGACCGCACCCGCCTTGACCCGCAACGGAATGTCCTTGGTGACCAGTGTCACAGAGGGCAGCTCGGTGGCGAGGTTCAGCGCGCACGCGAGGATGCGGTGGTCGTTGGAGTCGGTGCGGAACCCGGGCGGCAGCACCGTCGGGTCCGAGTGGTTGAGCTCGACGTGCACGGTTCCGCCCTCGTCACCGATCGGCACGGGGGCGTCGAGGCGGCCGTGGGTGCGCCGGAGGTCATCGAGCAGGCGAAGTGCTTCCCTGGCGAACCAGCCCAGCTCCGGGTGGTGTCGCTTCGCTTCCAGCTCGCTGATCACGACGAGCGGCAAGACCACCGAGTGCTCGGCGAACCTTGTCATGGCCCAGGGGTCGGACAGCAGCACCGAGGTGTCGAGAACGTAGGTGCATCGCTGTGAAGAACCGGATTGACCGGAGGATCCCTCAGTGCCTGAGGCACTGGTCGATGAGCGGCCGGAGGCCTTTCGGGGCAAACGCTGCGCAGTCACGACGGCATCTCCCTCGTGGGCGTTGACACCACGCCCGCACTCGCTGGGCCGGGCACTGCCCTGGTAGGTCGCTCTCCTGACGCCGGAGCGTCAGGTGCGGCCACGAGGGCCCGGTGCCGGCCCCCTCGTGCGCTTCGTGAACGGCTTCGCCGTTCGCTCCACAACTCCCACGACCAGGGCCTCCCGCGACGGTCCACATGGGTTCGTGACCCGTCACTTCGGAAGTTACCTGCGCGCACCGTTTCGTGCAGGCAGCCAGGTAGGTGATTCGCCGATTGGTCATCTCACCGTTGGTGCCGGGTCACCGAAGCGGCTCGTCACATCACGGTAAGTAGTTGATCACCCTCCACGGCCACACCCGTTCGAATTACTCTCACCGGAAAAGGGCACTTATCAGCTCACAGTTTCCGCCCCGAAGGCCCATTACCAACATGAATCGCCTTTCGGGGTGAATGGTGAAACATAAACTACACAATGGTGTAAGTGGCCCAACGGAGTTAGGCCATTTGCAGTAACTTCAGCTGCGGGACGAGCCGGGTGTGTGCGGGGAGTCCCAGTTCTGAAGTCGAACTAGGAGTGTGTGCGAAGTGCTGAAGAAGGCTGGTTTCGTGACCGCTGCAACAGCGGCGTTGCTGATGGTCGGCGGTACCGCGTTCGCTGCGCCTGCAGAGACCTCGGCCCCCAAGTCGGCAACCGAAGACATCACGTTCGATGACGCCTACTACCAGTTCATCGATGGTGGTGCCGCACTGGGTTACGGCGCCGCATCCCTGGTCGCGGGCGCCTACACCGGCATCGCTCGTACCCCGTGGCTGATCCTCAGCCACGACGGTGACTGAGCACCGGTAAGCGCTTTGACGGTGGCCCGCGGAGTCGCTCCGCGGGCCACCGTCATGTCCGGGGTCAGGCGCCGTAGCGGCGGTGCCTCACGGCGTAGTCGCGCAGGGCACGCAGGAAGTCGACGCGCCGGAAAGCGGGCCAGTAGGCCTCCGTGAACCAGAACTCGGAATGCGCCGACTGCCACAGCAGGAAACCGGACAGCCGCTGTTCGCCCGACGTGCGAATAATCAGGTCCGGATCCGGCTGGCCTGACGTGTACAAATGCTCGGAGATATGGTCGACGTCCAAAATCTTCGCGAGCTCGTGAATGGTCGTGCCCTCGTCCGCGTGCTGTTTCAGCAACTTGCGGACCGCATCCGCGATCTCCTGCCTGCCGCCGTAGCCCACGGCGACGTTGACCACCATGCCGCTGCGGCCGTCGGTGCGCTGCGCAGCCGCGGTGAGCCGCGCGGCGATGTCGGTCGGCAGCATGTCGAGCGCTCCGACGATCGAGAGCCGCCACGGATTGCCCGGTTTGGCCAGCTCGTCCACGACGTCCCGGATGATCTCCAGCAGTGCGGCGACCTCCTCGTTGGAGCGCGTGCGCACGTTGTCCGTGGAGAGCAGCCAGAGCGTGACGACCTCGACGTCCGCCTCGCGGCACCAGGTGAGGAAGTCGGCGATCTTCTGGGCGCCCATGCGGTGGCCGCCGTTGACGTCGGTGAAACCGGCCTCCCTGGCCCAGCGCCGGTTGCCGTCGAGGATGACGCCGATGTGACGCGGGTGCCGGCCGCCTGCCTGCTGGATGAGGCGCCACGAGTAGACGCTGTAGACGACCTTGGATACGAACGACCGAAGACTCACGTCACGGCAGCGTACGCCTGGCGACAAAGTGACATTCGCGCCGTCCACCGACCGAGCGAAGGGGCGGTTCTCGGCGGCTTACCCGGCCGCGTCGGCGCGGGCGGACGGGACCGCCACGGGCGCGGACTGGACTTGCTCACCTGTGATCTCCTCGGTTCGGCTCGATCCTTGCCAACGTATTAGCCGTGCGTGCGCGAGGCCCGTGGATGTCCGCAACGACACAGCGGGGTGCGTCCGAACCTACGGAACCGTAACCTGGAGGGCGTGAGCCTCGCGACAGACAGCCGCCCCGACCCGACGGCCGCGATGAACCGTCCCCGACTGCGGGGACACATCCATTTCTGGAGCTTCTTCGGCGCGCTCGCGGCGGGGGCGACCCTGATCGCGCTGGCCGCCTCGACGGTGTCGGGACTCGCCGCGGCGGCGACGTCGGTCTACGGCGCGACGGTGCTCGGTGTGTTCGGCGTCAGTGCTCTGTACCACCGCCGCATCTGGAGCCCGCGCGCGTACGCGTGGATGAAGCGCGCGGACCACTCGATGATCTTCCTGTTCATCGCGGGGACCTACACGCCGTTCACACTGCTGGCGATGACGCAGCCCACGGGCTACATCGTGCTGGGCATCGTGTGGGGCGGCGCGATCGCGGGCGTGGCGCTCAAAATGCTGTGGCCGAGGGCGCCACGCTGGCTGGGAGTGCCGATCTACATCGCGCTGGGCTGGGTGGCGGTGTTCGTGCTGCCGGAACTGGCGAGCACGGGCGGAGTCGCGGCGCTGGTGCTGTTGCTGGTGGGCGGCTTCTTCTACACGCTGGGCTCGATCTTCTACGCGACGCGCTGGCCGAACTACTGGCCACACACCTTCGGCTACCACGAGTTCTTCCACGCGTGCACGGTGCTGGCGGCGATCTCGCACTACATCGCGATCTGGCTGGTCATGTACGCCTGACGCCTTGCCTTCGCCGGCGCCCCGGCATCAGCCCAGCGCCAGTCGGCGCGGGGGCGCGAAGGCGCCGTCGCCCTTGCCGTCGTAGGCGATCACCACCGGGATCGCGCCGCCGGGACAGACCACGTCCACCGCGTCGTCGGCGTTGATGTGGCCCGTCGTGCACGTGATCACCGCGTCGCCCGCCGGGTGCACCGTCCCGGCCTGGAGGGTGCCGTCTCCGTTGCCGAGCAGGGTCGACATCGACAGGCCCGCGATGTTGCCGACCGCCAAGTCTTGCGCGCCGTCGCCGTTCAGGTCGTCCACCCCGAAGCACGACGCGTACAGGCTGCCCGTTCCGTAGTTTTTCACCGGCTCGAACGTGCCGTCACCGCGACCGAGGATGACGCCCATGTGGCCGTCCGCCGACGCCGAGATCACGTCCACCGCGCCGTCCGCGTTCAGGTCGCCCGTGCGGTTGCACACCGCGCCGGGTCCCACCGGAACGGTCGTGTGCTCGAACGTGCCGTCGCCCTTGTTGGTCAGGATCGACTGCGTGGTGCTCGCGGGGCCGACCGACGCGATGTCCGGTGCCCCGTCGCCGTTGAAGTCGCCGGCGCTGACCCCGATGCCGCCCAGCGGCCCAGGGTACGTCGCGGGAGGGCCGAAGGAGCCGTCTCCACGGCCGAGATTGACCGCCACCGCACCCGCCGGGTGGCTCACGGCGACGTCCAGTGCGCCGTCGGCGTCGAAGTCGGCGGCGGTCAGGGCGGCCGTGCCCGCCGTGCTGGTCGGCGAGGTCACCGCGGTGCCCATCCGGCCGTCGCCCAGGTTCGGCAGCACGGACACGGTGCTCGCGCCCGCGTCGACGTCGACGATGTCGTCGACGCCGTCGCCGGTGAAGTCGTGGATGTGCACGTTGCTCGGCGAAAGGCCGACCTGGTAGCGCTGCGGCGCCTGGTACCCGCCGCCCACAGTGGACAGCAGCACCGTGATCGTCGTACCGCCCTCGTTGGCGACGGCGAGGTCGTCGACGCCGTCACCGTTGAGGTCGCCTGCCGAGATCTCCGTCGGCGCGAGGCCGTCGAGCGGGATGCCGAGGAACGACGGCAGCGTCACGGCGTCCGCGCCCCCGGGCATCACGGCGAGTCCCAGCGCCAGCGTGGCGACCACTGCGCCGCGGCGGCGAGCAGGTTTCGTCATGGAAACTCCTGAGGTGGAAGGGCGGGTCACACCGCCTTGGTGATCTCCGAGAAGGCCATGTGGACCTGGTCGGCCGACGTGAAGTTCGGCAGGTCGGCCGCACCGGCCTGGCCCTCCGGCGACTGCAGGGCCTCCAGAGCGTCCTCTTTGGTGTCCCAGTCCAGGAACGCGACGAGGAAGAACGACGGCCGAGAGCCGTCCGGCGACTCGCACACGCCCCACTCGTACGAGCGCAGCTTCGGCATCTTGGCGGCGAGCACCGCGTGCACCTCGCGGTAGTGCTTCAGGAACGCCTCGGGGTTCTCCGGGTGCAGGTACGCGGCGGTGAGTCGGTACATCACGTTGCCCTTCTCGAAAGGTCTGCTCAGGCGGAGGACAACATCGCCCGGTGAACGAGCGAAAGTCAAGAGTTCGCTTATATTGATAGTAAGGTTTTTAGGTGGTCCACTCGTACGGGCGAACATCGCGACGACAGAAAGGGACTGAGCGTGACGAACGCACAGACACTCGACGGCAAGGTCGCCGTCGTGACCGGCGCAGGTATGGGCATGGGCGCCGCCACGGCCGAACTGTTCGCCGAGCAGGGGGCGTCCGTCGTGGTCGCCGACCTGGACGAGAAGGCGGGCACGGGCACCGTCGAGCGAATCACCTCCGAGGGCGGTGAGGCGACGCTCGTGCGGACGGACGTCAGCTCCTCCGCCGACGTGCGCGCGCTCGTGGCCACCGCCGTCGAGCGCTACGGCCGGCTCGACTGCGCCGTCAACAACGCCGCGATCGCGCCCGACACCACGCCGATCGCCGAGCTGGACGAGGACGAGTTCGACCGCATCGTCGCCGTCAACCTCAGGTCCGTCGCGCTGTGCCTCAAGTACGAGATCGCGCAGTTCCTGAAGCAGGACGGCACCGGCTCGATCGTCAACATCGGCTCGGTCAACTCGTTCCGGCCCCAGCCCGGCGCCGCCGCCTACACCGCCGCGAAGCACGGCGTCATCGGCCTCACCAAGACCGCGTCACTCGACTACGCGCCACGGGGCATCCGCATCAACGCCGTGTGCCCCGGCGCCATCGACACCCCCATGATCCGCGCCGCGCTGGAGACGATCGGACAGACCGAGGAGGAGTTCGCGCCCGTGCTGAGCCTGTTCGGCCGGTTCGGACAGCCGCGCGAGGTGGCGCAGGCCAGCCTGTGGCTCTGCTCCGACCTCTCCTCTTACGTCACCGGCCACGCGCTGGCGGCGGACGGCGGCTACCTCACTCGCTGATGATCGGCGCCGACAGGAACTGCTCCGGGAGCGCGAACGCGTCGACGAGCTCGCGCGCGTGCGGGCGCAGCTCCCGGCACAGGTCGTTCACCGAGGCCACCACGGCCTTCGCCCTGGGGCTGGTCAGCCTGCCGTGTTCGAGGAACCACGCCCGGTCGGCCTCGATGTTGGCGAGCACGTAGAGGTCACACACGCGGCTCAGCAGGTCCCTCGTCTCGCCGTCCTCGCAGCGGTCCACGGCGGCGACGAACGCCTCCAGCACGATGCGGTCCACGTGCACGCGGCCCGCACGCAGCACGTGGTCCTGCGCGTCGTTGAAGACCTCGAACGCGTTCTCCGCCGTGGCCTGCCGCAGGCGCCGGGCGACGCCGTCGAGCACGTGGGCCTCGCGGTCCTCGAACAGCTTCAGCTGCCACGCGCGGTCGAACAGCACGTCGTCATCGTCGCGGCCCGGGCTCGCGTCGATGATGCGCTCCACCACCTTGCGCGCGGCGGTCCGCTCGATCACCGCGCCGACGAACTGCTCGGCCACGAACCGCGCGGTCGCGAGGGGGCTGAGGTCCTGGAAGTGGTCCTTGTAGCTGGTGAGCAGGCCCTTCGCGACGAGCTGCAACAGCACCGTGTTGTCGCCCTCGAAGGTGGTGAACACGTCGGTGTCCGCCTTGAGCGCGGGCAGGATGTTCTCGGCGAGGTAGCCCGCGCCGCCGCACGCCTCCCGTGCGGCCTGGATCGTGCTCGTCGCGTGCCACGTCGACACGGCCTTGAGCCCGGCCGCGCGCGACTCCAGCTCGCGCTGCCGGATCTCGTCCGCCTCACCGCCGCTCTGCAGCTCGTGCAGCGCCGCGACCAGCTCCTCCTGCGCGAAGTGCAGTGCGTACGTGGTCGCGAGCGCGGGCAGGAGCTTGCGCTGGTGGCCCAGGTAGTCGAGCACCACGACCTCCTCGGCGACGCCGGGGCGGTGGAACTGCCTGCGCTTCTCCCCGTACCGGACGGCGATCGTCAGCGCCCGCTTGGTGGCGCTGCCCGCGCTGCCCGCGACGCTGATCCGGCCGCGCACCAGCGTGCCCAGCATCGTGAAGAACCGGCGGCCGTCGCTCTCGATCGGGCTGGAGTACGTACCGTCCTCTGCGACGTCGCCGTAGCGGTTGAGCAGCGACGTCCTCGGGATGCGCACGTGGTCGAACCACAGGCGCCCGTTGTCGACGCCGTTGAGCCCGGCCTTCGGGCCGCAGTCCTCGACGCGCACGCCCGGCATCGCGTTGCCGTCCTCGTCGCGGACGGGCACGAGGAACGCGTGCACGCCCCTGCTCTCGCCCTGCGTCACGAGCTGGGCGAACACCACGGCCAGCCGGCCGTCACGCGCGGCGTTGCCGATGTAGTCCTTGCGCGCCGCGGCATCGGGCGTCTCCACCACGAACTCGCGCGCGTCCGGGTCGTAGGTCGCCGTGGTGCGCAGGTGCTGCACGTCGGAGCCGTGGCCGGACTCCGTCATGGCGAAGCACCCCGGCAGGTCGAGGTCCATGATCGGGCGCAGATAGCGCTCGTGGTGCTCGCGCGTGCCGAGCAGCTCGACGGCGCCGCCGAACAGGCCCCACTGCACGCCGGCCTTGACCATCAGCGACAGGTCGCCGAGGCCGAGCATCTCGAACGACACCACCGAGCCGCCGATGTCGCCGCTGCCGCCGTACTCCTCGGGGAAGCCGAGCCTCGGCCTGCCGGTCCTCGCCAGCTCGTGCAGCTGCTCCAGCACCTGCGCGCGATGCTCCTCCACGCCGAGGCCGACCGGCTCCCGGAACTTCGCGTCGGCGACCTGCGCCCTGATGTCCCGCCGGATGTCCCCCCAGCGCCCGTCCAGCACGTCCGTCAGCGAGTTCATGCGCAAAGCCTGCCCGAGGTCAGGCCGGTTCGCAGGACATGGTTCAGGCCAGGTCAGGACCCTGCGCCCTCAGGTCGTCCACTGTGGACATCGCCTCGCGCAGCTCGGTGAGCCACTGCTCGGCGTGCTGACCGACCAGTTTCACCGCCCACGCAAGGGCTTCCGAGCGCGACCGCGCGACGCCCGCAGCGACGAGCGTGTCGAGCACCTGGCGCTCCGGCTGTCGGAGCCGGGTCATCACCGGCACCGAGAGTGTGGTGAACAGCTCCTTCGTGCCGCCGATCCGCGCACCCCAGGCGACCTTGCGCCGGTAGCGGTGCTCGGCCTGCCTGGCGATCTCGATCCTGTGGTCCCTGGTGTCCTCGCGGAACCGGCTGATCCGGCCGGACTCCGCCGCCGAGCGCGCGGCCTCGTCGGCGTGGTCGCCGGTGAGCTGCGGCAGCTCGCCGACGATGAGGATCTCCTCGCGGTCGATGGTGATCTCGGGTTCGCCGACGAACCAGTCGTCGGGCAGCCTGCCGCTGAGCCACGCGGGCGCGTCGTCCACGTCGGGAACGTCGGCCTGCTGCCAGCCACCCCGGCCACGCCATCCGTGTCGCATGGGTGCCTCCTTGCAGAATTACTTGATTACACCGCTACAGACGGTACGCCGCTCTGGTCGTCGCGGAAGGGTTGTTCGCTGCGAGCGGAGGCCGGCTGCCGCCGTTCGGCGCAACCACGTACGACGTTCGGCTGTGACGGCGTCACAGTTTCGTGGCACGAGACTGTCATCCCGTCACAGAGATGTGCGCACACGGCTACGGATCGTTGACCCTCTCTCGCGCCCGTTCCTATCGTGTCCGCGATCAACGCGGATCTCGGAAGGACTTTCCATGGCGCATCAACGGCGATCGCGCCGGCCCGGCGAGCAGAGCCCCGCCCTCGAACGGCGCCGGTTTCTCGGCTACCTGCTGGCGGCTCCCACGCTGGCGGTCGCGGCCCGGCTCGGTGGAGACCTCGCCGCCCCGGCTCCCGCCTCGGCCGCGATTCCCAGCATCCCCGGGCCGGCCGACATCCTCGACCTCGGCGACGCGCTGACCCTCGCGGCCGCGCCGACGTCGGGGCTCATCGCGATCCAGCTCAACCGCGACGACAGCGTGTCGTTCGCCGTGCCAAGGGCCGAGGTCGGCCAGGGCATCACCACCACCATCGCGATGCTCATCGCCGAGGAGCTGGACCTGCCGCTGAGCAAGGTCGGCGTGAACCTCGCCGACGCCCGCCCCGAGCTGGTGTTCAACCAGCTCACCGGCGGCTCCAACTCCGTTCGCTCGCTGTTCCACCCGGTGCGCACCGCCGCCGCGGTCGCCCGTGCCCGGCTACTCGTGACGGCCGCCGAGCAGTGGAAGGTCGACCCGGCGACGCTCACGATGAGCCAGGGCGTGATCCGGTCGAGCTCCGGCCACACCGCGTCGTACGGCTCGCTCGCCGAGGCCGCGGCCAGCCCTCGCACCGAAGAGGTCTCGGCCACGCTGAAGGACCCGTCCGAGTTCACCCTCATCGGCAAGCCGACCACCCGCCTCGACGCGCTCGACGCGGTGACCGGGCGCAAGCAGTTCACGATGGACCTGCAGGTGCCGGACGCGCTGCCCACCATGATCTGCCGGCCGCCCACGATCAACGGCACCGTCCGCTCGGTGGCCAACCTCGCCGAGGTCACGGCCATGCCGGGCGTCACCGACGTCGTCACCGTGTCCTCCGGCGTCGCCGTGCGCGCGGCCACGTTCGGGCAGTGCATCGACGCCGTGCGTGCCCTGAGCGTCGACTGGGGACCGGGCACAGTGGACGGTGAGACCGACGCCAGCGTGGAGCAGAAGCTGCGTGCCGCAACGCTTCCGCTGGCCCTGCCACCGGTACTGACGCAGTCGATCGACGCCGAGTTCGTGTTCGCCTTCGCCAGCAACAGCGCGCTGGAGACCAACTGCGCCATCGCCGACGTGCGCCCCGACGGCGCGGAGATCTGGTCCGGCCTCAAGTCGCCGATCGTGGCGCAGGAGCAGATCGCGGCGATGCTGGGCCTGCCGATCCCCTCGGTGAAGGTGCACGTGGTCACCGGCGGCGGTTCCTTCGGTCGCAAGCTGTTCTCCGACGCGGCGCTGGAGGCCGCCGAGATCTCCAAGAAGATCGGCAAGCCCGTCAAGCTGATGTGGCACCGCGCCGACGACTCCCGCCACGGCCGCACGCACCCGATGTCGATCTCGCGAATCAGGGCCAACTACGCCCTCGGCAACGTGGTCAGCTACGAGCAGCGGCACACGAGCGTCACCACCGACTTCGGGCACGGCCTCGGCGAGATCCTCACGGCGGTGGCCGCGAAGCTCCCGGTGGGCGACGTCGGGTTCTCGCAGACGGTGTTCCTGCTGTCCCAGTCGATGCCGTACAACTTCGGCGCCACCACGCAGCTGCTCAACGAAGTGCCGCTGAAGTTCCACACGAGCAGCATGCGCAACGTCTACTCGCCGAACGTCGTGTGCGCGCGCGAGCTCGTGATCGACCAGCTCGCCGCGAAGCTGGGCCAGGATCCGCTGACGTTCCGGCGGAACTTCCTGAAGAACGACCGCTTCCGCGCCGTGCTCGACAAGGCCGCCGAGGTCGGCGAGTGGGGCCGCGAGCTACCCGACGGCATGGCGCAGGGCATCGCGTTCCACTGGGAGTACAAGAGCGCCAGCGCGGTGCTGATGGAGATCGACTGCCGCCCGGAGACGGTCAACCGCAAGATCCGCGACGCGGTGGCCGGACCGCGCGTCACCAGGGCCGTCGCCGTGGTGGACGCGGGCCTGCCGATCAACCCGAGAGGGCTGGAGGCGCAGACCATCGGCTGCGTCAACGACGGCATCGCGCTCGCGCTCACCTCCAGCCTGCACATCGACAACGGGCTGCCGCTGGAGGCGAGCTGGGACAACTACTTCTACACCCGGCAGTGGAACACGCCGCCGGAGCTGGAGGTCGTCGTCATGCCCGCCACGACCGGCGAGCCCGGTGGCGCGGGCGAACTGGCCGTCGCGAGCTCCTTCGCCGCGGCCGCGTGCGCCTACGGCCGGGCGGTGGGCCAGATGCCGACCCGCTTCCCGATCAACCACGGCACCCTGAGCTTCGAGCCGAAGCCGAAGGTGCCGCCGGTGCCCGAATCGCCGGTCGACGGCCTGGCCTACACGTTCTGAGGAGCCTTCGTTGTCCCAACACACCTTCACGGTCAACGGCAAGCAGGTGACCGTCGACACCGACGACAAGGTCCGGCTGCTGTGGGTGCTTCGCGACCTGCTCGGCATCACCGGCCCGAAGTACGGCTGCGGCATCAACGTCTGCAAGGCGTGCACGTCGCACATCAACGGCAAGGCGTTCAACCCGTGCTCGGTGCCGGTCTCGGCGATCGGTCCCGACGACGAGATCACCACCATCGAGGGCATCGCCGACCCGGCCACCGGAGCACTGCACCCGATGCAGGAGGCGTGGCTCGAGCAGGACGTCGCGCAGTGCGGCTACTGCCAGCCGGGGCAGATCATGGCGGCCATCGCGAAGGTCAAGCAGGCCCGCTCGGAGGGCCGCGAGATCAGCGACGCCGACTTCGACGAGATCCGCAACATCTGCCGCTGCGGCACCTACTCGCGGATCCGCGACGCGGTCAGGAGCGCCGCCGCCAAGATGTGACGCACCTGCGGCGGAAAGGCCCCGTGACCGTCCGCGGCCGCGGGGCCTGTCCGCCAGATCAGGCGGTGGGAAACCCGTTCGTGTTAGATGTCTGCTCGCGAGCCCTCGACGGGGAGGACGGACATCTCATGCGATACACGGGCGCCGAACCCGCGGTGGCCGAGATGGCCCGGCTGGCGTTGCCGCGCCTGCCGGAGATGACCACGGCCACCTTCGAGCAGATCATCGCGGACATGCCGGTCTACCGTGAAGAACGGTTCGTCTCGCACCGGGAACTGCGCGCATCGTGCCGCGACAACCTCCACTTCCTGCTCCGCTCCCTCGCCGAACCCGGCACCCCCGACCTCTCCAAGGCCCGCGCGACCGGCCGCGAACGGGCACTCCTCGGCGCCCCGCTGCCGGAGTTGCTGAAGGCGTTCCGGATCGGCTTCACCGAGGTGTGGCAACGGTTCGTCGAGCTGACCACGCCGTCCCAGGACGTCGCCGCACTCGTCTCCGCGACCACGGCGATCTGGAACCTCATGGACGACTACATCGAGGAGCTCACCACCAGCTACCGCGAGACGATGGCCGAGATCAGCCGGACCAGGCAGAACCGCAGGCTCGCCCTCGTGGAGGCCCTGTTCACGGGTGGCACGGCGACCGAGAGCACGCTGTGGGAGATCGCAAGGATGCTCGACCTCCCGCTCGACGGGACGTTCGTGGTGATCGCCGCCGAGACCCCCGGGCTCGGCCGCGAGTCGCTGCCCCTGATCGAGGTCCGGCTTCGCAGGAACAACCACGCCTCGGCGTGGCGGCTGACGCCGGACCTGCAGATCGGCGTCGTGTCGCTGCGCGACCCCGAGCCGGTGCTGGCCCTGCTGCGGGAGGACCCCCGCGGCCGGGTCGGCGTCAGCCCGGTGTTCACGGGGCTCGGCGAGACGGCGCGCGCGCTGCACCTGGCGCGCGTAGCGCTGTCCAGCCTCGCGCCGGGCACCAAGGACGTCGCGCAGTTCACGGAGTCACCACTCGCGGGACTCGTCGCGAGCGACCCGCACGCGTCGGCCCAGCTGGCGAGCCAGGTGCTGCGACCGATCCTGGAACTGCCGGACTCCGAGAGCGAGGCGCTGCTGCTGACGCTGCGCGCGTGGTTCGACGGCGGCGGTTCCACCAAGCTCACCGCCGAGCGCATGTTCTGCCACCCCAACACGGTCCGGCACCGGCTCAAGCGCATCACCGACGTGCTGGATCGCTCACTGTCCGATCCGGCCGACATCGCCGAGCTGGGCACGGCCCTGCGAGCGCTGGCGATGTTCGGCGAGGGCACCCGCCGCGCGGTCAGCGGCTGACCCGCCCTCAGGACTCCGCCCGGCTGCCGAGATAGGCGTCCAGCGCGGCGGCGCCGGCGAGCATCGCGCGGCCCCTGGCCGAGAGACGCTCCTGCCAATCGCGCAGCGCCAACTCGAGCGGTGCGACGCCTCCCGCGGAGCGGACCTGGTCGACCAGCGGGGCGATCTGTTCCAGCAGGTAGCCGCCCCTTCTGAGCTGATGGACCAGCCCGGCCTGTTCCCACTTGCGCAGCGTGGCCGGGCGGATGCCGAGCCTCCTGGCCAGGGGGCCGACGAACACCTCGCCGCGTTCCTCGGGCACGGGTTCCAGGTCGCGCAGCGCGACTTCGACGGCCTGGAGGGTGCGGCGATCGCCGAGCAGCTGGACGTGGCTCTCGTCGATGAGCCGGAGCGCGGCCGCGGTCGCGTCGCTGTTCACCGCCCGCATGATCGCCGTGGCCCTCTCGTGGCCGTGTCCAGGCAGGAGGGCGAGGAACGCGCGCAGGGCGTTTGCGTGCAGCGGCGTGTAGGTGCGGTAGCCGTGGGGGGAGCGTTCGGTGGCGGGGAGGATGCCCGCGGCCTCGTAGTTCCTGACCGCCTGTGTGGACAGCCCGTGCTCGCGCGCGAGATCGACCGGCCGGAGCCGACAACGGGTTTGAAGGTTTCGCTCCACTGCCCTGCCACTATCGCTGTGAAGTTCCAACCGGCGGTTCAAGGATACCGTTGAGGCCATGACCGAAGCGCACCTGACGATCGAGCTCAGCATGGCCGAGCTGCGCGAGATCGCGGGCTACGCGGTGGCCTGCGCTGAGCCCGCGCTGGCGATCTTCGAACGCGACTGCCCGGACGATCCGCGTCCGCGAACCGCGGTCGACGCGGCGCGGGCGTTCGCGGACGGAGCCGAGCGGACCAAGGCGATCCGGGACGGCGCGTGGGCCTCGCAGCGGGCGTACCAGGAGACGCGGGACGTGGGGCTGGCCGCGGCGAGCGACGCCGCGCGTGCCGCCGTCGCCGCGGCCAGTGCGGCGTTCCTGCACCCACTGGCAACGTCGACCCAGGTCCTGCACATTCTCGGCGCCGCCGCCCACGCGGCGCGGGCGTTCGAGCTGGACGCCGGCGACCACACCGTCGGCGACGCCTACCTCGAGAGGGCACGGGAGCTGGCAGGCCCGGTCGTGGTCAGCGTCCTGACGCGCTACCCGCCCGCGCCGGGAGGCCGCGGCAGGGCGGGAGCGCTGCTGCGCAGCCTCGACACATCACTGCGCCGAGGAACCACGCCCCTGCAGTGAAGCCCACCTTCACTGCGTGGAATCGAACACAGCGGCGCGGAGCGCCTCCGTTTGGGTGGTGGCGGGAGACGGGTGGGCGCAGGCATGGTGGCCTTCACTGCGTTGAACGCAGGCATGGTGGCCTTCACTGCGGTTGGGTTCGCTAGGAGGTGAGCACCATCGCCAGGTCGTCCGTGGTGGTCACCGGGCGCTCGCACACGTAGCCGCGGCACACGTACGCGGCAGGCTCACCGTCCACGAGCGGCCGGTCGCTCAGCAGCGGCACGCCCTCGGCCTCGGGCTGCCCTGCCAGCACCACGGCGCCGCCGTGCACCTGCCGCGCCGCCTCCACGAGCAGCTCGGCTCGGGCGACCGCGTCCTGTCCCACCACGGCGACCTGCAGCGGGCCCGCGACCAGAGCCTCGGCCACGCTCAGCCAGTTGCCCGCGAACCGGGGTGCCTGCGCCGCGAGCGCGCCCGCCCGGCGCAGCGCCTGCTCACACGCGTCACGGTAGGTGCTCGCCCGCTCCGGCCCGGCGAGCGCCGAGGCCGCGAGCAGCGCCGCCGCGAGGGCCGAGGCCCCCGACGGGCTCGCGTTGTCGGTCGGGTCCGAGGGCCGGTGCACCAGCGTCTCCGCGTCGTCGGCCGTGTCGTGGAAGGCGCCGGGCGTGTCGGAGGAGAACCGGGCGAGCGCGATGTCGAGCAGCGTCGTCGCCTCGACCAGCCACAGCGACTCGCCGGTGGCCTGGTGCAGCGCGAGCAGCCCCTCGGCGAGGCACGCGTAGTCCTCCAGCACCCCGGCCGCGTCACCGACCACGCCGTCGCGTGAGCTGCGCCGCAGCCTGCCGTCCACGAGGTGCTTGTCGAGCAGCAGGCTCGCCGCGGCCACCGCGGCCTCGACCCAGTCGGGCCGCTCCAGCGCGACCCCGGCCTCGGCCAGCGCGGTGATGGCGAGCCCGTTCCATGCGGCCACCACCTTGTCGTCCCTGCCCGGCTGCGGGCGCCGCGCGCGGACCTCCAGCAGCGCCGAGCGCACCCGCACCCAGCGCGCCGCGTCGTCCGGATCGCTGGGCAGCTGCAGGGTGGAGGTGCCCTTCTCGAAGGTGCCGTCCGCGGTCACGCGGAACAGCTCCGCCGCCCACAGCCCGTCCTCGGGCCCGAGCACCTCGGTGAGCTGCTCGGGCGTCCACACGTAGGTGAGGCCCTCGACGCCCTCGGTGTCGGCGTCCAGCGAGGCCGCGAAACCGCCCTCGGGAGTACGGAGGTCCCGCAGCAGGAAGTCGGCGGTCTCCCCCGCGACCCGCAGCGCGAAGGCCGACCCCGTGCGCCGCGCGAGGTGTGCGTAGCAGCGCAGCAGCAACGCGTTGTCGTACAACATCTTCTCGAAGTGGGGCACCACCCAGGCCCCGTCCACGGAGTACCGCGCGAAGCCGCCGGCCAGCTGATCGTAGAGCCCGCCGCGCGCCATGCCCTCGGCCGTCAGCTCCACAATGGACAACGCTTCCGGCGCTCCGGTCCGCTCGTAGTGGCGCAACAGGAACTCCAGCACCATCGACGGCGGGAACTTCGGCGCCCCGCCGAAACCGCCGTGGCCGGGGTCGGTGTCCTGACGCAGTTTCGACACCGCCGAGGAGAGCGTCTGCTCGTCCACGGCGTGCTCGCGCAGCGGGGAGGTCTGCTGGGCGATGTGGTCGACGATCTGCCCGGCGCCCTCCCGCAGCTCGCCGGGGCGCTCGTGCCACGCCTGCGTCACCGCGGCGAGGAGCTGCTTGAACGACGGCATGCCGTGCCCCGGCACGGGCGGGTAGTAGGTGCCGCAGTGGAACGGTTTGCCATCGGGGGTGAGGAAGCAGGTCATGGGCCAGCCGCCGTGGCCGGTCATCGCCTGCGTCGCGGTCATGTAGACGGCGTCGAGGTCCGGCCGCTCCTCACGGTCGACCTTGATGTTGACGAAGTTGGCGTTCATCAGCGCCGCGGTGTCGTCGTCCTCGAACGACTCGTGCGCCATGACGTGGCACCAGTGACACGCGGCGTAGCCGATGGAGAGGAGGATCGGCACGTCCCGGCGCTGGGCCTCCTCGAGGGCCTCGGCACACCACGGCCACCAGTCCACCGGGTTGTCGGCGTGCTGGAGCAGGTACGGGCTCGTCGCGGTGGCCAGTCGGTTCGACATGCCTCCAGGGTGGCATGCCCCGGCTAGGTGCGCTCGCCCCTCGGCCCCGCCTCGGCCCGGTCGTTCTTCTCCTGCTCCGCCTTGCCGTCGTCGCCCTCCGCGGGCTTGCCGCCCGCGTCCTCGGCGGGCTGCTCGTCGAAGCTGGCGGGCACCCGCTTGAGGTGCTTCGTCATCGACCGCACCAGGAACACCACGGCGATGAAGAACAGCAGCAGAAGCAGCAGGCCGACGGGCGACGACTTGCCGAAATCCTCGCCCTGGCCGCCGTTGTCCCCACTGCCCGGCTGCTGCGCGAGCGCGGCGGCGCCGGTCAGCACGGGCACCGTCGCGAAGGCCGGAAGCATCATGTGGTCACCTTCTCTCGCACCCCCGCGAACAGATCGTCCTCCGGCAACGTGGTGTCCACAAGCGAGCGCACGAGCTCGTACTCCTCGGTCGGCCACACCCGGCGCTGCATCTCCAGCGGCACCGCGAACCAGCGGCTGTTCGGGTCGATCTGCGTGGCGTGCGCCTTGAGCGCCTCGTCCCGCACCTCGAAGTAGTCGTCACACACCACGCGCGTGGTGACCCGCTCCATCACGTCGGCCTTGTCCGGGTCCCAGCGGCCGAGCCACTCCTCGTACGGCGAGTCGAGCCCCGCTTCGAGCAGCGCCTCGTGGAACGCGGTCATCTTCGCGCGCGAGAAGCCGTGCGAGTAGTACAGCTTCAGCGGCTGCCACGGCTCGCCCGTGCCGGGGAACCGCTCGGGGTCGGGCGCGGCGTCGTAGGCGGCGACGGACACCTCGTGGCACCGGATGTGGTCGGGGTGCGGGTACCCGCCGTTCTCGTCGTAGGTGATGACGACGTGCGGCCGGAACTCCCGCATGACCCGCACGAGCGCCTCGGTGGGCTCCTCAAGCGGGACGGTGCCGAACGAGCCCTCCGGCAGCGGCGGCAGCGGCTCGCCCTCGGGCAGGCCGGAGTCGATGAAGCCGAGCCAGTGGTGCTTGACGCCGAGGATCTTGGCCGCGCGGGCCATCTCCTCCCTGCGCAGCTCCGTCATGTTCGCGTGCACCTCGGGCCGGTCCATCGCCGGGTTCAGCACGCTGCCCGCCTCGCCACCGGTGCAGGTGACGACCATGACCTCGTGCCCCTCGGCGACGTAGCGCGCCATCGTGGCGGCGCCCTTGCTGGACTCGTCGTCCGGATGCGCGTGCACCGCCATCAGGCGGAGCCGCCCCTCCGCCTCGGTCGCCGTGCGTCCGTCAGTTACCGACATGACCGGCTAGGCCCCTCTCGCACCTGCGTTGCTCGTTGACTTGCGGACCCCCACGGCCCACCTGGGTCGGACTCCGCGGATACTCATAACGCGGAGTACGTCGTCCATCTTCCTCGCGCCTGCGACAAGACCGATCGGGAGGCCCGGTTTTGAGCACCGGACAGGCCACGTCGGCGACCGGGTCCGGCCGTCCGGCCCTCCCTGAGGGCCGCTACGGCTCCGCCCGCCCGTCTGGCCGCGCGCCCCGCGGCTGGCAGAAGTGGCTGTTCGGCGCGTTGGTGCTGCTCATCGGTGGCGGCGCGGCCTACATCGGGTACAGCAACATCGGCAGCGCACCGATCGAGGCCCAGCGGGTCGGGTTCGCGGAGCGGCCGGGCAACGCCATGGAGATCACGATCGACGTGGCCAGGGACGACACCCAGCGACCGGGGGTGTGCATCGTACGCGTGCGCGACATCTCGGGAGCGGAAAGCGGGCGGAAAGAGATTTACGTCCCACCCGGTGAAGAGCGCCTCTCGACCGTGGTCCGCAGCATCACCAGGCCCGTCACGGCCGATGTGTACGGGTGCTCGTACAATGTTCCTGAATACTTGTCAAGCCCTTAGCGGCCAACGGGGTGAATGACGCGCTGAATGTCCGCTTAGCGGAGAACTGAGCGGCATTCAGGGCTCCGAACGTGTTACCCTGGCCTACCGGCACGGCCCCATGCGGGCCGTGTTTTTCCTTTATCTCAGCCACGCAAGCGTGGCGGCCGGCTTGTATACCCAAGCTCGGCAGGCCCTAGGAGGAGATGATGACCGTGAGCGACAGCAAGGTGACCTGGCTGACCCAGGATGCCTACGACAGGCTCAAGAGCGAACTCGACGAGTTGATCGAGAATCGTCCGGTCATCGCCGCGAAGATCAACGACAGCCGTGAAGAGGGCGACCTCAAGGAGAACGGGGGCTACCACGCCGCCCGCGAGGAGCAGGGTCAGCAGGAAGCCCGCATCCGGCACCTCCAGGAGCTGTTGCGCACGGCCAAGGTCGGCGAGGCGCCCGCGAACAGCGGCGTCGCCGAGCCCGGCATGGTGCTCACCGTCCGCTACGCGGGCGACGACGACGAGGAGAAGTTCCTGCTCGCCACGCGCGAGGAGGGCGGCGAGGGCCCGCTGGAGATCTACTCGCCCGACTCCCCGCTGGGCAAGGCGCTGCTCGGCGCCAAGGAAGGCGAGTCGAGGGAGTACAGCCTGCCCAACGGCAACACCCAGAAGGTCACCCTCGTGAAGGCAGTGCCCTACAGCGGCTGACGCGGACGACGTGCGCGCTCCACGTATTCGGGTGTGAGCGCGCACACCCCGCTCTAGTGTTGGCGGCATGACCGCCGACCTTCCCCTCTGCGCCACGTGCGCCATGCAGTACGCGGCAGCGAGACCCGACTGCCCCATCTGCGAAGACGAACGTCAGTATGTGCCCTCCTCCGGACAGCGCTGGACGAGCCTGGCCGAGCTGCGCGAGGGCGAGCACTCCGTCCTCGTGCGCGAGCAGGCCCCCGGCGTGCTCGGCATCGGCGCCCAGCCCGGCGCCGGCATCGGCCAGCGCGCGCTGCTCGTGCCCGCGAAGTCCGGCAACCTCCTGTGGGACTGCTTCGCCTATCTCGACGACGAGGTCGTCCGGGCGGTGAACGAACTGGGCGGCATCACCGGCATCGCGATCAGCCACCCTCACTACTACACGACCATGATCGAGTGGGCCGAGACCTTCGACGTGCCGGTGTACCTGCACGAGATGGACCGCGAATGGATCGGCAGGCCGAGCGACCGGATCCAGCTGTGGAGCGGGCGGACCCACCGGCTCGCCGACGACCTCACGCTCGTGAACCTCGGCGGGCACTTCGCGGGCGGGACCGTGCTGCACTGGCGCGACGGCGCCGACGGCGCGGGCGCGCTGTTCAGCGGCGACATCGTGCAGGTCGTACCGAACCGGAGCCTGGTCGCGTTCATGTACAGCTACCCAAACCACATCCCCGAGCGGCCGAGCATCGTGCGGCACGCGGCCGAGCTGCTGGAGCGGTTCGAGTTCGACGACATCTACGGCGCGTGGTGGGACGCGGTGATCATCGGCGGAGGGAAGAAGGTCGTGCGGCACTCCGTCGAGCGGTACCTGGAGCAGGTCAGCGGCTAGCGATCCGCTCCAGCAGCGGGCGCACGCGCTGCGGCACGGGCGTCGACAGCGCGATCGACGTCGACGTCCTCCGCACGCCCGGCACCCCCACCACCTCGTCGATCACGCGCTGCAGGTCGTCGTTGGAGCGGGCGACCATGCGCACGAAGAGGTCGCCCTGGCCGGTCGTCGCGTGCACCTCGCACACCTCGTCGATCGCGGCCAGCGCCGAGGCGACCTCCGCGCGGCGGCCCTGCGCGATCTCCAGCACCGCGAACGCCGTGAGCCCATAGCCCATCGCGGCCAGGTCCAGCTCGGGGGGGAACCCGGTCAGCACGCCGTCGGCGCTGAGCCGGTCGAGCCGTGCCTGCACCGTGCCCCTGGCGACGCCGAGCCTGCGCGCGCATTCGAGCACGCCGAGCCTCGGCACGTCGGTGAGCAGCAACAGCAGCCGGGCGTCGAGCGCGTCGAGAGCCACCCACAACCTCCTACACAAAGTGCCCGATCTGATCAGCGTAACCTGCTCAGCACTGTACAGACTGACCAGCGAAACAACAGACTGTTGCTCAGGCTGCATGGTCACGCGCATCCTTCCGGCATGACGACGAACCCAGCTCTCGACGACGTCAGCTACGACCAGCTCCGCCAGCTCGTTGGCCTGGTCGACCACGACGCCTCCTCGGACCCGTTCCCGGTGAAGGCGATGGACGCGGTGGTGTTCATCGCGGGCAACGCCACGCAGACGGCGTGGTTCTACCAGGTCGCCTTCGGCATGCAGCTCGTCGCGTACTCGGGACCGGAGACCGGTGAGCCCGAGCGCAAGTCGTTCGTGCTGAAGTCGGGCTCCGCCCGGTTCGTGATCAACGGCGGCGTGCGGCCCGGCTCGCCGCTGCTCGACCACCACCGCAGGCACGGCGACGGCGTCATCGACCTCGCCCTCGAGGTGTCCGACGTGGACAAGTGTGTCGAGCACGCGCGTTCGCAGGGGGCGACGATCCTCGAGGAGCCGCACGACGTCTCCGACGAACACGGCACCGTCCGCATGGCCGCGATCGCCACCTACGGCGAGACGCGGCACTCACTTATCGACCGCTCCCGCTACTCGGGGCCGTACCTGCCCGGTTACGTGGTGAAGCAGAGCACCGTGACCCGCCCCGAGGGCGCACCGAAGCGGCTGTTCCAGGCCATCGACCACTGCGTCGGCAACGTCGAGCTCGGCAAGATGGACTACTGGGTCGACTGGTACCACCGCGTGATGGGCTTCGTGAACATGGCGGAGTTCGTCGGCGACGACATCGCGACCGAGTACTCCGCGCTGATGAGCAAGGTCGTTTCCAACGGAAACCACCGCGTCAAGTTCCCGCTCAACGAGCCCGCGGTCGCGAAGAAGAAGTCGCAGATCGACGAGTACCTGGAGTTCTACGAGGGCGCGGGCTGCCAGCACATCGCACTCGCGACGAACGACATCATCGCGACGGTGACGGCCATGCGCGCGGCGGGCGTGGAGTTCCTCGACACCCCGGACTCCTACTACGACGACCCTGAGCTGCGCGCGCGGATCGGTCAGGTGCGCGTGCCGATCGAGACGCTCAAGGAGCACCGGATCCTCGTGGACCGCGACGAGGACGGCTACCTGCTGCAGATCTTCACCAAGCCGATCGGCGACCGCCCGACGGTGTTCTACGAGCTGATCGAGCGGCACGGCTCGCTGGGCTTCGGCAAGGGCAACTTCAAGGCCCTCTTCGAGGCCATCGAGCGCGAACAAGAGCGCCGCGGCAACCTCTGAGCCCACCGTCCCCCAAGGCCACCTTTGTTGCGTTGAACGCAACAAAGGTGGCCTTGGGGGCGGTCAGGCATTCACGGTGTAGCCGGCTCGCTGGAGCTCCTCGGTCACCTCTTCGCAGTGGGCTGGGCCGCGGGTCTCCAGTTTCAGCGCGATCTCCACCTCGCCGATCGCGAGCCTGCCCGCGATGCGCGAGTGCTCGATGTCGATGACGTTCGCGCCCAGCTCGCTCACCCGCGTCAGTACCCCGGCCAGCGAGCCGGGCCGGTCGGGAACGCACAGGCGCAGGTACAGGTAGCGGCCCGCGGCGGTCATACCGTGCTGGATGATCTGCAGCAGCAGCAACGGATCCACGTTCCCGCCGGACAGCACGGCCACGACGGGGGGCTCGAACGCGCCGGGGTGCTCCAGCAGCGCCGCGACCGCCGCCGCGCCGGCGGGCTCCACCACGAGCTTCCGCCGCTCGAGACAGTTCAGCACCGCCCGCGACAGCCCCTCCTCGCTCACCGTCACCACGTCGTCGACGAGCTCCGAGACGTGGGCGAACGTGAGCGGCCCCGGCCTGCCGACCGCGATCCCGTCGGCCATCGTCTGCATGTTGGCCAGCCGCACCGGCTCACCGGCCGCGAGCGACGGAGGGAACGCGGCCGCCGCCTCCGCCTGCACACCGACCAGCCGCACTCCCGGCCGCAGCGCCTTCACCGCGCTCGCGACCCCGCCGACGAGCCCACCGCCGCCGGTCGAGACGAGCACCGTCGCCACCTCGGGCAGCTGCTCGACGATCTCCAGCCCCACTGTGCCCTGGCCGGCGATGATGTCGGGGTGGTCGAACGGGTGGATGAACACCGCGCCCGTCCGCTCGCCGAAGGCGACCGCCTCGGCCAGCGCCTCCTCCAGCACCGCGCCGTGCAGGTGCACCTCGGCGCCGTACGCCTTGGTGGCGGCCAGTTTCGGCAACGGGGCGCGCTCGGGCATGAACACGGTCGCCTTGATCCCCAGCAGCGACGCCGCGAGCGCGACGCCCTGCGCGTGGTTGCCCGCGCTCGCCGCGACCACACCCCGCGCCCGTTCCTCCTCGCTCAGCGCGTGCAACCTCGTGTAGGCGCCCCGGATCTTGAAGGAACCGGTGCGTTGCAGGTTCTCGCACTTGAGGGAAACGGGGCCGCCGTGGGACTTCTCGAGATCGCGAGCGTGCTCCATCGGCGTCCGCCGCACCACGCCCTCGAGGAGCTTCTCCGCCCGCCGGATCCGGTCCACGCTCACCAGTTGCATGAGCAGCGAGGATACGTCCTCGGCCACAGTCCGGCCGTTCGTGCATGGTGTGCATCACGATTGGGTATCCTGGTCTTCGCGCAGCGACCTCGAGAGCAGGAGACAGCATGGCCAGTGGGACGACGCCGAGGAGCTCACGCTCCGGTTTCGTGCCGTTGCTCGCAGGCCTCGCGTCGGCGCTCGCGCTCACGGGAGCCGCTGTCTACACGGTCGGGCAGGCGAACTGCGGGGACCCCGGTCGCTACATCCGCCACGACAACCACATCGAGCTGATCGGCGGCTGCGTCGACGGCAGCGAGCTGCCGACCGGCGGCGGGGAGAAGTCCTCCACCGCCGACGGCGCCCAGCAGCTCAACAACTTTCGCCCCTGAGCCGCTAGTACTGCAACGGCAGTTAGGTGAGTGGGTGGCCGCGGCGTTTGTAGTGGCTGAGCCGGGCTTGGTGTTGTCGTCGGCGGCGCCAGCGGGACCAGGCCCAGACGTGGTGAGCGGTGTCGGTGACACGCAAGACCAACTTGGTGAGCAGGCGCCGGATCTCCGGTAGCGTGAACCCGATCATGCCCGGCTCAGCGACGTCAGCTCCCCTTTTGTGGCGAGGGATCGGGAGACGGCGAGCCAGGCGTGGGCGAGCATCGACAGGGTGATGTGGGCATACCACGCTCGCCAGGACCGGACCTGATATTGATCGAGTCCAGCTTCGTTCTTGGCTTGCTGGAAGCACTCCTCGATCCGCCAGCGAGCTCCGGCGATCCAGGCCAGATCCAGCAGGGTGGAGCGGCGGGGTCCGTAGCAGACGTAGTAGGCGATCTCGGTCGGGTCCGAGAGCGAGCGGCGGGCGAGCAGCCAGTGCCCGCGCCCGGCCTGCCAGCCGATCCGGATCGGCACCCGCGCCCAGTCATACTCTCGTGGCCCGTGTGCCCCGGCCCCGACCGACAACCGCCGCCACGCCCGAGCGGGCAACTCCGCGATCAGCTCATCGGCTCGGGCCTCGCCACCGCCGGTGGTGACCAGGGTGTCGTTGACCTTGGTGGCCAGCACGTGCGCGGCATCGTGGGCTTCCAGCCACAACCGCAGGTACTTGACCTGCCCATACGCCTCATCAGCAGTGATCCACGCGAACGGCACCTTCGCGGCGAACGCCCGCGCCAGCATCGCCATGGCTTGACGCGGCTTGGTCTCGAACTCGGTGCCCTCCGGGATCGCTGCCCGCCGGCACCGGTCCTGGTCGGCGATCCACGGCTCGGGCAGATACAGCTCCCGGTCGATCAGCGCATGCCCACGAGACGAGGCATAGGCAAGAAACGTGCCGATCTGGCAGTTCTCGATCCGACCGGCTGTTCCCGAGTACTGCCGCTGCACCCCGGCCGAGCGCGTGCCCTTCTTCAGGAACCCGGTGTCGTCCACGATCAGCACGCCACCGGGCTCGCCGAGGTGCTCGATGACATAGTCGCGAACGTCGTCCCGGACCCCGTCGATGTCCCAGTCCGCCCAGCGCAGCAGCCGCTGCATCCCATCCGGGGACACCTCCCCGGCCTGCTCGGCCAGCGTCCAGCCGTTCTTCCGCTCCAACCCTGCGACCAGGCCCGATACGTACTCCCTAGCCCGATTCCGCGGTTCAGACCGTCCGAACCGGCCCGCGATCCGCTCGTGCACCCGGTCCAGCTGATCCATCACCACATCGACCACCACCGGGATGATCTACCACAACACCGCCAACTGCCGTTGCAGTACTA
>NZ_MASU01000005.1 GCF_003202235.1 Prauserella flavalba | reverse complement strand
GGTCGTGTCTGACAATCGTCTGCCGGCAATGGGGATTGTCAGACGCGGCCAAGCCCCGCCCGGTGCGGGCGGGGGACCAGCGGAAGACCCTCGGCCCGCGTGTCGGCGTTGGCGGCCTCGACGGCTCGGGCGACGAGGTCGTGGTCGGGCGACAGGTGGCAGACCGGGTCGGTGCGGGCGGCGTCGCCGGTGAGCTGGAACGCCTGGCAGCGGCACCCGCCGAAGTCCAGCTCCCGCCGGGCACAGCCGCGGCAGGGATCCGGCATCCAGTCGGTCCCGCGGAACGCGGTCATCACCGGGGACTCGGCCCAGATCCGCTCCATGCTGTCCTCTCGCACGCTGGCCCGCGGCAACGGCAGGGACTGCGCGGCCGGGCAGGGAAGGACGTCGCCGTTCGGGGTCACGGTCAGCTGCCGGGAAGCCCAGCCGCCCATGCACGGCTTCGGGTAGCGGCTGTAGTAGTCGGGGAGGACGTAGATGACGTCCATGCGGTCCCGCAATCGTTCGCGGGCGGCCCGTACGACGTGCTCGGCCGCCTCAAGCTGGGCCCGGCTCGGCAGCAGCGCGTCCCGGTTGCGCCAAGCCCAGCCGTAGTACTGGGTGTTGGCCAGCTCCACCCGGTCGGCGCCCACCTCCTCGGCCAACCCGAGGACGCCCGCGACGCGGTCGATGTTGTTCCGGTGCAGCACCACGTTGACGGTGAGCGGCCAGCCCAGTTCCTTGACCACGCGCATGGCCTCCACCTTGCGGTTCCAGGACGGGGTCCCGGCGATCCGGTCGGACACGGCCGGCTCGTCGGCCTGGATGCTGATCTGCACGTGGTCCAGACCGGCGTCCCGCAGCTGCGCGGCCCTCGGCCGCGAGAGCCCGACGGCGCTGGTCACCAGGTTGGTGTAGAGGCCCAGGTCGTGTGCCTCGGCCACGATCTCCGCGAGGTCGCGCCGCAGCAACGGTTCCCCGCCGGACAGGTGGCACTGGAGCACCCCCAGCTCGCTCGCCTCGGCCAGCACCCGCCGCCACTCGTCGGTGGTCAGCTCGGCGGAGTAGTCGGCAAGGTTCAGCGGGTTGGAGCAGTACGCGCAGGCCAGCGGGCAACGGTAGGTGAGCTCGGCGAGCAACCCGAAGGGGCTATCCATCGGCGAGCTCCACCCAGTGTCGGGCGACGAGCCGGGTCAGGAACCGGCGCACCTCGTCGCCGGGGACGGTCTGATAGCGCGCGCCCAGCCCGGCCACGATCTCGGCCACGGTGTGCCGCCCGTCGCACAGTTCGAGGATGTCCGCGCCGCTGCGGTTCAGCACCACCACCGTCTCGGGCAGTTGCAGGATCGGACGCTGCCTGGTTCGGCAGAAGCTCAGCCGGACATGGCGCGCCAGCCGTGGCCGGTCCGAAGTGGACAACTCGGTGGCGGGCCGGGTTCCGGTTGTGCCGGGGTACATGGCGATCACTCCGGGTAGGCCTGTTCGATGGCGTCCATCAGGCTCCACAGGACGTCGCACTTGAACGACAGCGCGTCGACGGCGCGCGCCTGGGACTCGGCTGACAGGCAGTGCGCGGTGACCACGTCGAGGGCGTGTTCGCAGTCCCGGGGAGCCTGCTCGAGGCGGGCGCGGAAGTACGTGAGGCCCTCCGGGTCGATCCAGGAGTACCACCGCTCGAACGCGGCCAGCCGCTGTGCCATCAGGTCGGGAGCGAACAACTCGGTGAGCGAGGAGGCCACCGCCTCGATCCACGGGCGGGTCCGGGCGAAGTTCACGTAGGCGTCGACCGCGAACCGCACCCCGGGGACCAGGTGCCGGTGGTCCAGGACCTCCTCGCGCGTCAGGCCGGCGGACTCGGCGAGCCGCAGCCATGCCTCGATGCCGCCCTCGCCGCCCGTGGTGCCGTCGTGGTCGACGATCCGCCGGATCCAGCGCCGGCGGACCTCGACGTCGGGGCAGTTGGAGAGGATCGCCGCGTCCTTGCGGGGGATGTTCTCCTGGTAGTAGAAGCGATTGGCCACCCACCCCTGCAGCTGCGCGCGGCTCAGCTCGCCGGTGTTCATCCGGACGTGGAACGGGTGCTGGTCGTGGTAGCGGCGCGAGTGGGCCCGCAACGTCGCGACGAAACCGCCGGCGTCGGTTCTCGTGGTCCCGGTCGTCGTCACGGTCGCACCTCGGCGTCGATGCGGTCCATGCCCGCCTCCAAGCCATCGAGAGGGGGCGCCGGATCACGGATCCGGCGCCGCCCCACGTCCCGTTAGTCCTCCAGCTGAGCGACGTACATGGTCACTTCGGGCGCGACTCCGATCTCATCGAACTCGGGCGTCTCCCACACGACGAGCTCAGACTCCATGGATCCACCTCCTCTCCGCCAGACGACTCCGGCAGGGGGTCTCCCGGCACTACGACGTCTCCGGCAGGGCGAACGTGATCAACGCGCTTCCGTGGCCCGCGCCGAGCATGCCGGGAAGGAACCCCTCGGACCAGGCGCCCCAGCCGACCGGCACGGCGATGTACTGCCTGCCGTCGACCATGTAGGTCGTGGGGTTGCTGTGGTGGCCGCTCCCGCACTGGAACTGCCACAGCAGCTCCCCGGTCCGGGCGTCCAGCGCGTTGAACTCGCCGGTGGGTTCACCGGCGAACACCAGGTCGCCGCCGGTGGCCAGCACCGAGGCGCACATCGGGAGCTCGTTGCGCCAGCGCCACCTTTCGTCGCCGTTCGCGTCGAACGCGCTGATGCTCCCGGTCATGTCCTCGATGTCCACCTGAACACCGGCGCCCCAGTAGGGGATGCTCTCCTTGAACTCCCGGCGCCGCCGGGTGGCGGTGGCCCCGACGTCCTGGACCGGCACGTAGAAGAGCCCGGTCTTGGGGCTGTACGCGGCATGCGTCCATTCCTTGGCACCGGCGGGCCCGGGGTAGAAGTGGACCGGCACCCCCTCCTCGTCGGGGTAGACCTTGGCCGTCACCTGGCCGTCCCTCGTGATCGCGCCCCACGTGATGCGGTCCACGAAGGGAGTGATCTGGACCAGCTCGCCGTTCGTGCGGTCGACGACGAAGAGGTAGCCGTTCTTGTCGAAGTGCCCGAGCAGCTTGCGCCCGTCCGACTCGAACAGGATGCATTCGCCGATGCTGTCGTAGTCCCACACGTCGTGCGGGGTGCACTGGTAGTGCCAGCGGATCTGGCCTGCGTCGGCGTCGACGGCGACGATGCTGTCGGTGTAGAGGTTATCGCCCTCGCGGACTGCACCGTCGAAGTCTGGCGCCGGGTTGCCGGTGCCCACGTACAGCAGGTTGGTTTCCTGGTCGAAGGTGGCGGTGATCCAGCAGTTCGCGCCGCCCCGTGCCCAGGCCTCACCGTCGGAGGGCCAGGTGTCGGAGCCGGGCTCTCCCGGCTTCGGGACCATGTAGCAACGCCACTGGTGCTCACCGCTCTCGAGGTCGAACGCGTCCAGGTGGCCGCGCACCCCGAACTCGCCGCCGGAGCTGCCGACGACGACCTTGTCCTTCACGATCAACGGCGCGACCGTGGCGCTCTCCCCGGCCCGCACGTCACCGTAGGTCCTGTCCCAGACCCGTTTGCCGGTGGTGGCATCGAGCGCGAGCACGTGGGCGTTCGCCGTGACGACGAAAACCTTCCCCGCGGCGACGGCGACCCCGCGGTTCACGTTCCCGCAGCACAGCGACACGTCGAACGGGACGGCGTGCTTGTACCGCCAGATCTCGACACCGGTCTTCGCGTCGAGGGCCCAGACCCAGCCGTCCCACCCGGCGAGGAACATGATGCCGTCGACGACGATCGGGGCGGCCTCGAACGAGTAGGTCGACGCGCCCGCGATGATGCCGGTCGTGCCGGCCTGGAACACCCAGGCGGGGCCGATCCGGTTGACGTTCTCCGTGTTGATCTGGTCGAGCGGGCTGTACCGCTGTCCGTTGTAGGCGCCGTAGTACGTGAGCCAGTTCTGGGGCTCCGACCGGGCATTCAAGATGCGCTCGTAGCCGACGTCGCGCACGACCGGTGGTGCGACGTCGCCCCCTGGGACCTTGCCGCTCAGGTTTCCCTGATCGATGGCTTCGCCCGCGTCCACATATTCGACGGTCATCGTGCGTCCTCCAATCTAGGGCCGCGGCTGGTTGGGACGGTCGAGGCGAGCCTCCGGCGGAACGTCTCCCAGCACCACGATGGCGCCGGTCAGTCCCCGGCCTTCGTCGTTGCCCGTGGGTGAGCTGAACCAGTAGTAGCCCGGTCCGTCGAGGTTGAGGTGCGCCTTTCCGCGCGAATGGTTCACCAACCAGATGAACTTCCTGTCGCCGTTGCTCGGCAGGAGCGCACAGTGGGTGTTCAGGTCGTCGTTGATGAGTTCGAGCTCGAGGTCGCCGCCGTGGGGCATGACCAGAATCGAGGGGTCCCAGCTGATCTCGTCGGGCCGGATCCGGACTGTCGCCTCCATTCGGCCATCGGATCTCTCCGTGGCCTGCCCGATGGTCCCGGTCCCCAGCACCTGACCCAATGCCGCCTTGTTCTGCGCGTCCAACCCGAGCTCGTCCAGCAGGCCGGCTCGTTCCTGCGCGGTCGTCATCGGGCCTCACCTCCTCATCCGGAATCCTGTATCTGCTTGGCGCGAGAAGCACGCGATGCGACATGGCAATGGCTCGGCTGACCGAATCCCCGGATTCGCCGGTGCTGCCGGCAGAAGCACGCGTGAAGGCGCGAACCTGATTGTGATTGCATCAGAACCATCACATCGAAACAAATTGCGTGGACTTGTTCTTAAATTGCAAAATCACCAATCAAACAGAACTCTACGCCGGGTGAATCGCACCGACAAGGGCGCGCGTCAAGTCGGGAGGGCCATGCCGTTCGTCCGTCACCGGGTACCGTTCGTTCCCGGTTTCCCGCCACTGCAAGGGGTTCAGGCGAGGTCGTACCGGTCGAGGTTCATGACCTTGTTCCACGCGGCCACGAAGTCGTGCACGAACTTCTGGGGGGCGTCGTCGCTCGCATAGACCTCGGAGAGCGCCCGTAGTTCGGAGTTCGAGCCGAACACGAGGTCGACGCGGCTGCCGGTCCACTTGACCTCACCGTTGTGCCGGACGCGGCCCTCGAACGTCTCCGCGTCCTCGGACACCGGCGACCACTCGATGCCCGGGTCGAGCAGGTTCACGAAGAAGTCGTTGGTCAGCGTCCCCGAGGCCGAGGTGAGCACGCCGAGGGGGGACCGTCCGGAGTTCGCACCCAGCACGCGCAGGCCGCCCACCAGCACTGTCAGCTCGGGCGCGGTCAGGGCCAGCAGGTTCGCCCGGTCGACCAGCTGGTGCTCCGCCGGCAGCCGGCCGCTCGGTCGCCGGTAGTTGCGGAACCCGTCGGCCTCCGGTTCGAGCGCCGCGAAGGACTCCACGTCGGTCCACTCCTGCGACGCGTCCATCCGTCCCGGGGTGAAGGGAACCTCGACGTCGTGGCCCGCGGCCGCGGCGGCCTGCTCGACGGCGGCGCACCCGCCGAGCACGATGAGATCGGCCAGCGAGACCTTCTTGCCCCCGGTCTGGGCCTTGTTGAAGGACTCCTGGATCCGCTCCAGTGCGCGCAGCACCCGTGCCAGTGTGTCCGGGTCGTTGACCTCCCAGTGACGTTGCGGTTCGAGGCGGATGCGCGCGCCGTTGGCCCCGCCGCGCCGGTCGCTGACGCGGAACGTCGAGGCCGACGCCCACGCCGTGGACACCAGCTCGGCGACCGGCAGGCCCGATTCGAGGATCGTGCTCTTGAGGGCGGCGACGTCGGTGTCGTCCACCAGCTCGTGGTCGACAGCGGGGATCGGGTCCTGCCAGAGCAGCCGCTCGTCCGGGACCAGCGGGCCGAGGTAGCGCTGGATCGGTCCCAGGTCGAGGTGGGTCAGCTTGAACCAGACCCGGGCGAACGCGTCCGCCAGCCGGTCGGGGTTCTCCAGGAAGCGCCGCGAGATCGCCTCGTACACCGGGTCGAACCGCAGCGCGAGGTCCGTCGTCAGAATCGTCGGCGCGTGTGTCTTCGCCGGGTCGTGGGCGTCCGGTACGGTGCCGGCCCCGCCGCCGTCTCTCGGGATCCACTGCCACAGACCGGCGGGGCTCAGCTCCAGGTCCCACTCGTAGCCGAAGAGGGTTTCGAAGAAGCTGTTGTCCCACCTCGTCGGCGTGGGTGTCCACGTACCCTCGAGCCCGCTGGAGATGGTGTCGGGTCCCTTTCCGCTGCGGTAGCTGCTCTTCCAGCCAAGGCCCTGCTCCTCGATCGGCGCGCCCTCGGGTTCGGGGCCGAGGTGGCGTTCCGGGTCGGCCGCGCCGTGGGTCTTGCCGAACGTGTGGCCTCCCGCGATGAGCGCGACGGTCTCCTCGTCGTTCATTCCCATGCGCCGGAACGTCTCGCGGATGTCCCGCGCCGCGGTGAGCGGGTCCGGGACGGTGTTCGGGCCCTCCGGGTTGACGTAGATGAGGCCCATCTGGGCGGCGGCGAGAGGACTCTCCAGCTCGCGGACACCGCCGTGGCGTTCGTCCCCGAGCCAGGCGCGTTCGGGGCCCCAGTAGACGTCCTCGCCGGGTTCCCACACGTCGGCCCTGCCTCCGGCGAAGCCGAAGGTCTTGAAACCCATCGTCTCCAGCGCACGGTTGCCCGCGAAGATCATCAGGTCGGCCCAGGAAATCCTGCGGCCGTACTTCTTCTTCACCGGCCAGAGCAGCCGGCGGGCCTTGTCCAGGTTGCGATTGTCCGGCCAGCTGTTCAGCGGGGCGAAGCGCTGCAGCCCGGCGACCGCACCCCCGCGGCCGTCCTCGATGCGGTACGTCCCTGCGCTGTGCCACACCATCCGGATCACGAGCGGCCCGTAGTGGCCGAAGTCGGCGGGCCACCACTCCTGCGAGGTCGTCAGCACGGCGTCGACATCCCGCGCGAGTGCGTCGAGGTCGAGCGTCCGGAACTCGGCGGCGTAGTCGAAATCCTCGCCCATCGGGTCGGCCGAAGCGGGATTCTTCCGCAGGACCGTCAGGTCGAGCCGGTGCGGCCACCAGTCGCTGCTGCTCGCGCCGCTGACCGGGCGACCGCGGTGACCCGCCGGGACGGACAGGCCGAGGCCGGCCGCGTTCCCACCATTGATCTCAGACACGGGAAACCTTTCCGGAAAACAGAAACTGTGCTGGGGGACTCAGATTTCCAGCGCGCGACGCACAGCCGGCGCGTTGCGCCGGGACACCGGCACCATCGTGTTCCTCCGGTCGTCCATGACCAGGGACAACTCGCCCTTGAGCCCGCGCTCGATCTCGCGGATGCGGCTGAGGTTGACCACGTACCGGCGGTGCACCCGCAGAAAGCCGGCGTCCGCCAGCTCACCGTCGAGCTTGTCCAGCCCCGGCGAGGCCGCTCTCAATCGCCCCTGGTCGGTGGAGAGCAACACGTCGTTTCCCTCCGACTCGGCGAAGGCGACCTCCGGTAACCGGAGCAGCACCATGCGGTTGTCACGCGTCGCGACCAGCCGGCGCGGCCGCGCACGCGGGTGTGCGGACGGGGGACTCTCCGGCAACCGTGCCCCCTCGGAGGCGCCGAACGAGACCAGGTTCCCGATCAGGCGCCCGGAGCTGAAGACGGGCCGGATGCTGATCGAGGCCGGTTCGTCGGCGAGGTGGGGGAAGATCCGCGTCGAGCCGACCCAGTCGGGATTGCGGGCTGCCTGCCGGACGGCGTACCTGACGGCCTCGACCAGTTCCGGCAGCCCGGGGTTCCAGCGCAGCGTCGGGTCGACCGCTGGGGTGGAGGCCGGGACGCCCATGAGCACGCTGGCCGTGTCGTCGGCGATCACCACCTTGCCCGCGGTGTCCAGCGCGGCGAGCGCCGCGGTGGTGCGGGCCCTGGCCTGGGTGAACGCCGAGACCAGCTCCGCGCCGCTGTCCCTGGCGTGCTTCTTCAGCGTGCCCTGGGTCAGGGTGGCCGCGTTCGCCAGCCAGCTTCCCGCGGCGGCGGGGAGCTGGCTGCGCCAGCAGGAGATGTTCAGCACCGCGATCGGTTCCCTGGTCACCACGTCACGCACCGCGACGCCGGCGCAGACCCAGTTGTGGAACGCCTGACACCAGTGCTCGGCGCCTCTGATCGACACCGGGCCGTGCGCCTCGAGTGCCGTGCCCATGCCGTTGGTGCCTGCCGCGCATTCGGACCAGCAGAACCAGGGCGCGAGATTGGAGTCGGTGGCTCTGGCGAGCGTGGCCTGGTCGCCCCACTCGGCCAGGATCCGTCCGGTCGCGTCGGTGACGGTGACGACGCCACCGAGGCTGCCCAGTTCGTGTGCCACGGACGCCGCGCGAAAACCCAGCTCAGCGAAGACGACGTCGTGCTCGGGCGGATGGTCGGGCTCCGCGACGGCCACCGGAGCCTCCGTGAGGTGGGGGTCGACCCGGTACTGGTCCCGGCAGCGATGCCACGAGATCGCCACCAGGGGCCGGACGGCCGGAACCTGGTCCTCGCCCTGCACGAACCGTTCCCATGCCGCGAGCACAGGGCCGCTGCCCGGGTTCGCCTGCGTGGGCCCAAGCCGATGTACCTGCCTCATGGTGGAGAACCGTCCTTGGTCCATCCCCAACGCCCGACGGCGTGCGCGTCGTCCTGCTCTGTCACTGGTTCCGGGCTGTGCCACAGACCGGCACTCCCACTGTAGGCCGAAGTCGCGGCGGCGCTACAGCCCCTTCGGCCCAGGCCGTTGCCGGTGCTGCTGTGTGTTCAGGCCAAGGAGCCGGATCAGCGCGGCGAAGCCGTCGTCGGTGCCGGGCCAGTGCGCGCGGATCGGGTCGAGGCCGGCGCGGCGGACCATCGAGCGGAGGACGGCGGTGACGATGATGGCGTCGTCGGCGTAGCCGAGGACGGGAATGAAGTCGGGGACCAGATCGATGGGGATGGCGAGGTAGGCCAGCAGCAGCCCGAGCCGGATCCGGACGCCGCGAGGAAGGGTCCTGTCCGCGGCCAGCCTGCGCACCAGGCGCAGCACGTCGGGCAGTACCCGCACGGCCTCCCGCAACAGGCCTCCGCGGGGACGCAGGATCAGCAGCGTGGTTCCCAGCGCCAGCCACGCCAGCACGAGGGCGGCGACGATGCTGATCGCGAGGTCCCACCAGAACGAGCCGGTCACGAGTCCGCCACCGCCCGCAACCCGCGCCGCGAGCCGGGGTCCGGCGCCTCGGCCTGCAAGGCCGCCTGCTCGAACGCGGCGAGGTCGGCGGCGGCCTCGTCCACCGCGTCCCGGGCGGCCTGGCCGCCGGGCGCTTCGAAGTAGTCCCTGGCGGCGATCTTGGTCAGCCAGGCGCGGAAACGCGCCAGGTCGGCCTCGGACTCCTCGACCTCGGCGTACGTCGCCCGCCCGCGAGCGCGTTCCTGTGCGAGTTCCTGCCGCAGCGCGGGCAGGCGCTCCAGGACCTCGGCGTACTCGGCGTCGCGGGCGGCGTTCAGCTCGGCGATCACGGCCTGTTCCTCGGCGGGCTCGGTGAAGCGCATCCGCACGACGCGGGCGGTGCCGCCCTGGTGGCGGACCCGGTCGGCCAGGCGCCGGACCTGCCGCGCCACGTCGTCGTGAGCGGGCAGCAGGCAAACCGATTGCTGCAGGTAGAGCGCGCCGAGCGAGCGCAGCGTGCGCCACACCCGTACGCGTAGCGTGCCGGCGGCGCCCGCGGTGGACACGCTGACCAGCAGCCACTCCATGCCGGTATCACTGGTCACGTCGTCATGTTACACCCGTAACATTCGCGGCAGGCGCACTGGATGGTTGTCCACAATGGACCAAGACCTCTGGGCTGCTCAGTCGCTCAAGTCGTGGTGGAGCCGTCGTTCGTGCAGTTCGGTGCCGCCGGGTCCCTTGTCGAGCCGGGAGCGTCCGGTGTCGGTCCAGCCGTGGTGGTGGTAGAAGCACAGGGCGCGTTCGTTCGTGTCGAGCACCCACAGGCCGGCGTGGGTGAAACCGCGGGAGCGGAGCCCGTCGAGTGCCGCGGTGTGGAGCAGAGTGCCGATGCCGCGGCGCCAGACGCCGGGGTCGAGGTAGAGCGCGTAGAGGTCGCCGAGCGTGGGGTCCGCGCGGTCGGCGGGTACGAGCGGCGGGCCGGTCGCGGCGAAGCCGACGACGACGTCCGCGAGCGTTGCGACGACCGCGCGGGTGTGCGGTGGACGGGTGGTGAGGACGTCCGCCCAGAACCGTTCCCGGTCGGGGACGGACAGGCTGGCCAGGGCGTCGTCGGGCAGCAGCCCCCGGTAGGCGGCGCGCCAGGACCGCACCAGCACGGTGGCGATGGCGTGCGCGTCGGCCCGCGCCGCGTCCCGGAGCTCGACCATGCCGCCGATGCTTCCATGCGAGGGGCCGGTGCGCGGGTTTCGCCCCACAGCCTTCCTTGGCAGGATCGCCGGTGTGAAATACGTACTGCTGATCTGCGATGACGAGACGGTCTCGCCGAGCAACGAGGAGCTCGCCGCGGACCCGGTGCACCAGGCGTGGGCCGCGGACCTGGCTCGGCGTGGCGCCGAGCTCGTCGGGGCGCGGTTGCGTCCGGTCGTCGACGCGACGACCGTGCGGGTTCGCGACGGCGAGACGCTGGTCTCGGACGGGCCGTTCGCGGAGACCAAGGACGTCGTCGGCGGTTTCGTGATCATCGAATGCGCGAACCTGGACGAGGCGATCGAGGTCGCCGCCGGACACCCCTACGCGCGCTGGGGTGGCGTGGAGATCCGCCCCGTCTGGGAATGACCGGGCCGGGCGAGCGGGCCAGGGCCGCGGTCGCGGAGGCGTTCCGGGACGAGTGGGGCCAGGTGATGGCGACCCTGATCGGGCTGACCGGCGACTGGGACCTGGCCGAGGACTGCACGCAGGACGCGTTGGCCGCCGCGCTGGTGTCCTGGCCGCGCGACGGCGTCCCGCGCCGCCCGGGCGCGTGGCTGACCACGGCGGCCCGCAACCGCGCGCTGGACCGGCTACGCCGTGACACCGCGGGCGTGGCCAAGCTGCGGCAGCTCGCGGTGCTGGCCCGTGATCAGGACGAGCCGTCGGTGGAGGAGATCCCGGACGAGCGGCTGCGGTTGATCTTCACCTGCTGTCATCCGGCGCTGCCGTTCCCGGCGAGGGTCGCGCTCACCCTGCGCACGCTGGCCGGGCTGAGCACGGCCGAGATCGCGAGGGCGTTCCTGACCGGCGAGTCCACGATGGCGCAACGCCTGGTCCGCGCGAAACGCAAGATCCAGGAGGCCGGTATCCCGTACCGGGTGCCGCCCGTCGAGGACCTCCCGGGGCGGCTGTCCGCCGTGCTGGCGGTGCTCTATCTGATCTTCAACGAGGGGTACGGCGAGGACAGCTCGGGGCGGGGGTTGACGGCCGAGGCCATCCACCTGACCAGGCTCCTGGTCCGGTTGCTGCCGCGGGAGCCGGAGCCGCGCGGCCTCCTGGCCCTGATGCTGCTGCACGAGGCCCGGCGCGCGACGCGCACCGAGGCCGGTGTGCTGGTCACGCTGGAGAACCAGGACCGGTCCCGGTGGGATCGGGAACTGATCGCCGAGGGTGTGACGGTTCTCGACCACGCGCTGGCGATGCGGCGTGCCGGGCCCTACCAGGTGCAGGCCGCGATCGCCGCCTGCCACGCCACCGCGCCGGACGCGGCGGCGACGGACTGGCCGCAGATCGCGACCCTGTACGGCGAGCTGGCCCGGCTGGCCCCGTCCCCGGTCGTGGACCTCAACCGTGCGGTGGCCGTGGCCATGGCCGACGGTGTCGCGGCGGGCCTGGCGCTGGTGGACGACCTCGCGGCGTCCGGCCGGCTGGACGGGTACTACCTGCTGCCCGCGACGCGGGCCGACCTGCTGCGCAGGCACGGCCGTGCCGAGGAGGCCAGGGCGGCGTACGAGGAGGCCGTGAAGCTGGCCCCGAGTGAGGCCGAACGCCGCTACCTGACCGGCCGGCTCCAGGAAATCTGAACTTTTTCTCCGGCGGTGTCGATCCGGCCGGGCGGCCCTCGTCGGTGGAGCGAGTAGTCCACCGGAGACGAAGGGAAAGACCCGTGCACACCGACAAGACCTCGCCCGCGCCCCGGGTGACCGACCGCGCCGGCTACCAGGCCGAGCTGGACGCGCTGCGGATCAGGGAGAAGGCACACACGCGCGAGGGTGACGCGATCGCGGCGGCCCGCAGGCGGCTGCCGATGGTGGAGGTCGACGCCACCACCACCCTGATCGGCCCAGGCGGCCCTGTCACGTTGCTGGACACGTTCGAGGGCCGCAGGCAGCTCATCGCCTACTACCACATGTGGCACACCGGGCGGCCTGCCGAAGCCCAGTGTGAGGGCTGCACGTTCTACAACGGACAGGTTCGCGAGCTGTCCTACCTGCACGCCAGGGACATCACGTACGCGACGTTCTGCCAGGGCCCCTACGAGGAGAGCGTCGCCTACCGCGACTTCATGGGCTGGGACATGCCCTGGTACTCCGCCGAGAAGTCGCTCGACGTGCTCATGGCCGGACGTGGCCCGTTCATGCTGGCGTGCTACCTGCGGCGCGATGACCGGGTGTTCGAGACCTACTGGACAACCGGGCGCGGCGTCGAGGTGATGGGCCAGACGTACGGCCTGCTGGACCGGACCGCGTACGGGCGGCAGGAGGACTGGGAGGACTCTCCGGAGGGCTGGCCGAAACCCGACGACGCCGACAACCACCTGCTGCGTGTCGCCGGACGCCCCACGGCCCAGTGGTCCCGGCCGGGTACCGGATGCTGCGGCGGAGGCTCCCGCTGAACCGCCGCGTCGAGGCACCGGAGGAGTGAGCCGTGGTGGGGGAGGGCCTCGGGGGCAACCTCGGGCCTTTCCCCACCACGACGACGGGGTGGCCACGGCACCTCACGGGGTGGCGGCGATGATGCTGTGCCGCGAACGTAGACCAACCCCGGCCAGGTCGACATGCACGTGAACCCCACTGCACGGCCTCGAGCCCGGCGTCAGGCATTCACCGAAGCAGGAGCTTTCCGGGCGACTACTTCAAAGGTGCCTGCCCGAGCGCGGTGGGCCCCCGCGCCTACCGCGCTCACACTGGACTGGCACGCTCATCACCGGGAGCAGGACATGAACATTCACCGCATCGGTTCGGCGGTCACCGTGCTCGGTGACCAACTCGAGGTGCCTGGCATCGGCTTCCTCGCCGTCAACTCCTTCGTTCTCCACGCGCGCGAACCGGTGGTGGTCGACACGGGGCTCGGCCTGCCCGACCGGGACTTCCTGAACGACCTCGGCACGGTGATCGACCCTGCCGACGTCAGATGGATCTGGCTCACCCACCCCGATCGTGACCACACTGGGGGGTTGTTCGAACTTCTCGAGGCCGCGCCGAACGCGCGCCTGGTGACGACCTATCTCGCAGTCGGCATCATGTCCACGGAACGCCCGGTTCCGCTCGATCGCGTCTACCTGCTCAACCCTGGCCAGTCCCTGGACGTGGGCGACCGGATGCTCACCGGGTTTCGACCGCCGCTTTTCGACAGCCCGGCGACAGTGGGCTTCTACGAGGACCGATCAGGGATCTGCTTCAGTTCCGACTGCTTCGGCGCGCCGCTGCCCACGACCGAAGTCGCGGCCTGCGCCGAGATCGGAGACGTCGCGCCGGACGCGCTGCACGCGGGCCAGCTACTCTGGGCGGCCGTGGACAGCCCGTGGGTGCACAACGTCGACCCCGACCGCTTCCTCGCGACCCTGCGCCCGCTGCGCGACCTGGATCCGCACGCGGTCCTCAGCACCCATCTGCCTCCCGCCGTCGGGCGCTCCTCCGACCTGCTCGACACGATCGCACGGGCCCCGCAGGCCGACCCCTGGGTCGGACCGGACCAGCTCGCGCTCCAGGAGATGCTGGCCGGTTTCGAACCGGCCGGCGCATGACTGGCGACGCAGGTGAGCACAGCGTGGCCGCGGGCCGGGACCGTGAGGCAGGCCAACGGGCGCCCCTTGTCCCCTTGCTTCGGGCGACGTGCTTACCCCGACGGTGATCGATGAACTGCGGCCTCTTGCGTCCTGACGCGCACGTCCTAGCCTTGTGGCATGTTCGTCCAGGATGGCCTGTATCGGGCGGACCGGCAGTCGGGCCGGCTGCTGGTGAAGACGAGTCGCACGGGCTTGGGGGCGCGCGCAGGGCACGATCTCGTCATCGAGGCGACGGATTGGGTTGCCGGCGTGTCCGTGAACACGGCAGACCCGCGGTTGACCTCGGTCTCGGTCGACGTCGTCGTCGATTCGCTGCGGGCGGAATCCGGAAGCGGCGGGATCAAACCGTTGACCGACTCGGACCGCGCCGAGATCGAGAAAAACATCCAGACGAAGATCCTGCACACCGACCGGTATCCGACGATCACTTTCCGTTCGACGCGGGTCGCGCGCGATGCGGAATCGCTCACCGTGGACGGAGAGCTGACCATCATGGACCAGACGCATCCGATCACCGTGGCGGCGACGATCGGTGACGAAGGCCGGGTACGGGGTCGGGCGAGCGTGGTCCAGACGCAGTGGGGTGTCAAGCCCTACTCGGCGTTCCTCGGTGCGCTGAAGCTGGCCGACGAGGTCGCGATCGAGTTCGACCTGGAACTCATGCCGGCCTAGCCATTTCGTCAGTTCGCGACGGCGGATGGGGCGCTGCCGGTTCGGGCCGCTGTGGTCGCCCAGGCCGCCGAGCTCCCGTAGGGCGGGGGTAGTCGAGCCCAGGCGCGCCAGGCCGGCCACCAGGTCACCTTCGGCGTTTGCGACGGGCCCGGCTACGTCGCATCCGTCGCATAATGTCTACATTGGACGGTATCGCACGTGGTTTCGCAACGGTTCCGGGTCGTAAGCTGCGGGGAGAGGTCTGCGTCATGCTCGGCGAGACGGGCTCGGCTCGTGTCCTGGTCGATGCGGGAATGACGGATGGATGCCACGGTGACAGGGCAGGCGGATCTGCTGACCGCGGGTCGGGCGGCGCTGGGGCGCGCGGCCTGGTCCGAGGCGAGGGCGCTGTTCGAGGAGGCGGCTGCCGCAGGGGGCGCGGCCGAGGCCTGGGAGGGGTTCAGCCGGGCGGCCTGGTGGCTTGGCGACCAGGAAGCCACGTTCTCCGCGCGCGAGCGCGCCTACCGCGTGTACCGGGAGGGAGGCGACGCGTGCGGCGCGGCGCGGATGGCGACGTGGCTGGCGTCGGACCACCTCGACTTCTGCGGCGACGAGGCGCTCGCCTCCGCGTGGTTGCGGCGCGGGAGAGCGCTCCTGCGCGATCACGGGCCGTGCGCCGAATGGGGCTTTCTCACCGTGCTCGAGGCGGACATCGCGTTCCTGGCACAGGGCGACTTGGCGACCGCCCGGCGGCTCGCGAGTGAGGCGCTCGATCTCGCACGGGACATCGCGGATGCCGGTGTCGAGGTGGTCGCGCTGGCGGTCCTCGGCAGCGCGCTGATCGCTTCCGGGTCGATCGAAGAGGGCTTGGGCCTGCTCGACGAGTCGGCGGCGCTGGCCGTCGGCGAGGATTTCTCCGAGACCGCGGCCCCGGGCTGGGCGTTGTGCCACACGGTGTCCGCGTGCGCCGGGGTCGGCGATTTCGGACGCGCCGCGCAGTGGTGCCGCGCCATGCACAAGTGGTCGGCGACGTGGCGGGCCCGGCATTTCTTTGGTGTCTGCCGTACCGCCTACGGTGAGGTGCTCGCGACCGGCGGCGATTGGCGCTCGGCCGAGCAGGAGCTGCTCGACGCGATGGAGGATCTCCGCACGACGCGGCCCGCGCTGGCGGCGCCGACCGCGGTCCGGCTCGGAAGGCTGCGTGCGCGGCAGGGCGATCTCGCCGAGGCGCGAGCGTTGTTCGAAGCGGCGCTTCCGCTGCCGCAGGCCATCCTCGCGCTGGGTGATCTGGAGCTGGCCGGTGGCGATGCGACGGCGGCCGCGGACGCGGCCGATCGCGTCCTGCGGCGGCTGGGCGATGCGAGCGTCCTCGACCGGCTGCCCGCACTCGAACTCCTTGCGCGGGCAAAGGCCGCTGCGGGCGACAATGACGGTGCGGCCGCGGCGACCGACCAGGTGGAGCGACAGGCCGCTCGGCTCGCGACGCCGTACATGCGCGGACGCGGCCGGTTGGTCCGGGCGCACGTCCTGCTGGCGGCCCGTGACCACGATGGCGCTCGGCGAGCAGGCGAGGACGCGGCCGACCTGTTCACCGCCTGCTCGGCGCCTTACGAAGCGGCACAGGCCCGGGTCGTCCAAGCCGAGGCGCTGGCTGCCCTCGGCCGTCCGGAGCGGGCCGAGGCGGAGGCCGCGGCCGCTCGCGACACGCTCGCCTTGCTCGGGGCGAGCGGGCTGCGGCGTACGGCGAAGAGCGGCGAGCTCAGCCCGCGCGAGATCGACATCCTGCGGCTCGTCGCGCAGGGGCACAACGACGCCCGGATCGCCCAGAGACTGTTCCTCAGTACGCACACCGTGCACCGCCACATCGCGAACATCCGGACGAAACTGGGAGTGCCCTCCCGGGCGGCGGCGGTGGCATCGGCCACGCGCGACGGCCTGCTCTGAGCCGCCGCTGGCCCGTTCCGGCCATCTCGCGGAGTGGCCGATCCGGGTGAAGTCGCGGGGCCGCATCCCCGGCGACGCTGGTCCCATGACGAAAGCAACCAGCTTCACAGCGGACGTCGACGAGCTCCGGTTTCGCCTCGACGGCGGGGTGCACGAGCCCGGCGACCCGTTCTACGAGGACACCTGCACCTTGTTCAACACGATGGTCGAACGGCGGCCGCGGCTCGTGGCGGAGTGCGTCGTCGTGGAGGACGTGGTGGCAGCGCTGGCCTTCGCTCGACACCATGACCTGCCGATCGCTGTGCGCGCGGGCGGGCACTCCGTCGCCGGTCTGTCGTTGTGCGACGACGGCCTGGTGCTCGATGTGCGCGGTATCGCCGACATCGAGGTCGACCCGCGTCGGCGTCTCGCGCGTATCGGCGGCGGCGCCATCTGGGCCGCCGTGGATCGCGCCACGCAGGTCCACGGTCTGGCGACGACCGGCGGGCGCGTGTCGACGACCGGGGTGGCCGGGTTGACGCTCGGCGGTGGCTCCGGCTGGCTCGAGCGCAAGCATGGCCTCGCGTGCGACAACCTGGTCGCCGCCGAACTGGTCACCGGGGACGGCCGGATCGTCCGCGCGTCCATCGACGAGAACCCTGAGCTGTTGTGGGCATTGCGCGGGGGAGGTGGCAACTTCGGCGTTGTCACGGCATTGGAGTTCGCACTGCATCCGGTCGGGCCCGAAATCTTCGGTGGCGTGGCCCTGTTCGGCGCGGGCCGGGGGCGCGAGGTGCTGCGCACCTTCCGGGACGTGATGAACGGCGCTCCCGACGAGCTTTCACTCGCCTGCGCCTTCGTCACCGCGCCCGAGGACGACGAGGTGCCGGCACACCTGCGCGGTCGCCCGGCGGTCGCGATCGTCGGCATGTGGGCTGGTGCCGTCGGCGCCGGCGAGCGTGCCCTGACCCCCATCAGGGCGCTCGGCCCCGACGCCGACTTCTTCGGCTTCACCGGCTACGCCGATCTTCAATGCTCGGTCGACGACCCGGCTGGCTACCGCAACTACTGGACCGCCGAGAACGTCGTCGATCTGCCCGACGAGGCGATCGACGTGCTGGTTCGGCACGCGAGGCAACTGCCCGCCGGCCCGTCACAACTGTTCATCGTGGCCTGGGGTGGCGCGGTCAGCCGCGTCGGCGCGGAACATTCGCCGCTCGTCGGCCGCGACGCGCGCTTCATCGTCCACCCGTTGCTGCTGTGGGAAAATCCCTCCGACGACGAGCGTTACCGCACGCTCGCCCGCGCGTGCCGCGCCGACCTACGGCCCTGGTCGACCGGCGCCACCTACCCGAACTTCCTCGGCGACGAGGGACGTGACCGCATGCGCAGGGCGTTCGGCACGTCCGCCGACCGCCTGGCCGCCGTGAAAGCCCGGTGGGACCCGCACCACGTCTTCCGGACCCACCAGACCATCGACGCGACGCCAGCGTGCTGAGCCATGGAATCACCCTGAGCCCATGCCGGCGCGGACCGCGACCGGCGGGAACGAAGGAAAGGATCGATTGATGAATGCGGACAACCACGCGGTGCTTGTTCTAAGGGTTGCGGAAAGAAAGGGAGTGTAACCATGGGGCAGCATGTTCGCGCCGGGGAACTCGAGATCTGGACCGAGGAGGTGGGCCGGGGGCCTGACGTCCTCCTCATCGGCGGCCTGGGCGATACGGTCGAGTCGTGGCAGTTCCAGCTCGATGGGCTGGCGGACCGCTACCACCTGATCGCTTTCGACAACCGGGGAGCGGGCCGGACGGCGATGCCCGACGGACCTGTGTCGGTGGAGGTGATGGCGGATGACGCGGCCGATGTCCTGCGGGCCACCGGGGTCGCCTCGGCGCATGTAGCGGGTTTCTCGGGGGGCAGCATCATCGCCCAGGAGCTGGCGCTTCGCCACGGCGAGCTCGTGCGCAGCCTCGTCCTGCAGAGCACGTGGCCGGTGATGGACGCGTACCTTCGCTCGTGGGCGCGGTTCGTGCACTGGCTCGTGGAAGCCGCTCCGAGCGAGCGCGCGTTTCTCGAGAACTTCTTTCTCGACATCTACACCGCGCGCGCTCACAACAACGGAACCGTCGAGAAGTTCATCGAGGAGGTACTCGCCTTTCCCCACAAGCAGTCGACGGAGGATCTGCGGCGGTTCCTCGATGCCTTCATCGATCACGACACGACGGACCGGCTGCCGCAGATCGCCGCGCCGACGCTCGTCCTGGCCGGTGGCCTCGACCCGACCGCGCGCCCGCAGCTCTGCCGGGCGGTGGCCGACCTGATTCCCAACGCAGTGTTCGAGGTCCTGGAGCAGGAGTCCCACCAGCCCTTCCAGGAGGTACCAGAGGAATGGAACTCCCGTGTCGATGCCTTCTGGCGGAATGTCGGGCCGGGAAGCTGAGCCGGACCGCCGTTCGCGCGCGGGAGCCGTCCACGAATACGCGCAGGTAGCGAGTGAGTGGGTTGTCCGTGTCCCTCGACAACCCACTCGACCGCGTTGACCCGAAGAAAGCACTGTGTGCAGGGCCTACCGAGTGCCTGCTCCGCCGGCATGGAGCCCGGGCATCCTCCCGATGGACGGCGATGCCGTGACGGACAACCGCCTCCGCACTGCGCGCGGCCTGTGCGGCAACCGGCGACGCAGTGGCTCACTCCAGCGGCGACTGCACCATCGCCAACGCGAGGTGGGCCTGCTCGTCGGCGATCTGTTCCGGCGTGCGGCGGCCGTCGGCGTGGTACCAGTTGGCCAGCGCGGCGCACAGCAGGACGATGTTGCGCGCGGCCTCGTGGGGGTACGGCGTGTGGAACTCGCCGGAGGCCACACCCGACTCCACGATGTCGGTGAAGAGCTGCTGCGTCCGGTCTCTTGCTTCGACCACGGCCTCGCGCAGCGAGCCCTCCAGGTAGCGGAACTCGCTGATCGCCACGACTCCGGCCGTCTGCTGCCGTGCGCTCCACAGCACGTAGGCGCTCACCACGGCCCGCAGGCGATCCGACGCCGGGTCGCCCGCGGTCTCCAGAGCTGCACGCAACGCGGCCAGCAGGTCGTCGTTCGCGCGCTTGAGCACGTGTGCCAGCAGGTCCGCCTTCGCGGGGACGTAGTTGTAGAGGTTCGACAGGCTGGTACCCGCGCGCGTGGCGATCTCCCGCATGGACGCGCCGTTGAAGCCGTTGGTGCTGAAGGCGTCCAGGGCCGCGGAGAAGATCGCCGCCTCGTTCGGGCGCTTGGCGGTCCGGCCTGCTCCGTTCTCGGCAACGTGGGAGGTCATGCTGTGAGGATATGCGCCCTTGACTTCCTGCCCGCTCCCGCGTGAAGATCTGAGTACGAACGATCGTTCATAGCCGAACGGAGATGTGGTGTACTTCGAAGACTTCGAGGTGGGGCAGCGGTTCACCGCCGGACCACGGCGGGTGACCGCGGAGGACCTGGAGCAGTTCACCCGGCTCGGCGGAGACGACCACCCCCTTCACACCGGGCAGGCCCCCGCGGGCGAACCGATCCTGCAGGGTGCGTTCGGTGCGGCCGTGGCAGGCGGGCTGTGGCGGAAGCTGGGCCTGGTGGACGACTCGATCGTGGCCGCGGTCGCGGAGAGCTGGACCTACCACCAGCCGATCCTGGTCGGTGACGAACTCCTGCTCGACGTCATGATCGTCCGGCTGCGGGACACCTCCAGTGGTGACAAGGGGCTGCTGACGCGGTACAACGAGCTCCGCAACGGCGACGGCGCCGTCGTCCAGTCCGGCTCCGCCACCGCGCTGGTCAGGGCGGCGGGCGACCGGCCTCGGTCCACCGCCGGGGACGTCGGCACCGTCGCGTGGGGGCGAGCCCTCGCCGCCGCGCTGGGGGAGTGCGAGCCGTTCGCCTCCGCCGTGGCGTCGTGGGACGGCACCATCGGCCTGCGAGGCGGCGAGCACGAGGTCCACCTGCGCGTCTACCGCGGCAGGATCATCGACGTCACCCGCAGGGCGCCGCACGGTGCCACGTTCACCTTCGGCGCCGAGGACAGGACGTGGGCCGAGCTGCTCACCGCGCCGGAGAGCCGGTTCGGCGCCCGGCTCATGTCGGGTGAGTTCCAGTCGGCCGGAGATCCGTACGAGTATCTCCGCCTCACCAAGGCGCTGGAGATCCTCGTCGACGTCGCCCGCGACCTGGCCGCGGCCGGCCGGAGGGACCCGGCCGGGGTGACCGCATGAAGATCACCGCCCACCATCTCGGCATCGAGGGCCGGACCGGCTTCGTGCAGGACGTCGAGCCGGACATCTCGAACGGCACCACGCTCCTGCTGATCCACACCGCTGGCCAGAGCGGCGTCCAGTGGCGGCACGCGGTGCGTGCGCTGGCGCGCCTGGGTTACCGGGCGCTCGTGCCCGACCTTCCGGGGCACGGACATTCGGAGCCCGCGCCCTCGGGGGCCGTCCGGGACCTCGGCCACTACGCCGACTGGCTCGTCGAGGTGCTGGCCCGCCTGGACGTCACCCGGCCGGTCGCCGTCGGCTGCTCCATCGGCGGCAAGATCGTTCAGGACCTCGCCGCCCGGTACGGCACGCGGTTCAGCGCGGCCGTCTCGATGTGCGCGGAGTCCGGGCCAGGACGGGTCAAGCTCCACGCGCTGGAACGTGAGCTCGAGGACAGCGCCGCCGCGGCGCGGACCGACCGGACCCACCTCGGCACCAGGGCGGTGGTGGGGCGCAACGTCGACCGGGACAGGGCGGAGCTGATCGCGCGCATGCACTGCCGCGAGGATCCGCTGGTGTCCAACAGCGACCTGATCGGCTGGGGCACCCACGACGTCCGGCGGCTGCTCGGCGATATCCAGTGCCCGATCACGTTCGTCGCGGGTGAGGACGACCTGTGGGTCGATCCCGTGTCGGTGGCGGAGTCAGCCCGGCGCGTCGCCGACGGCAGGTACGTGTTCCTCGAGGGATACGGGCACTACCCGATGGAGGAGATGAGCGACTTCGCGGACGTGCTCGACGGTTGGTTGCGCGACATGATGAAGCGGGAGCTGTGATGACCACACCACGCCTACTCGAGGTCTTCGGCGATCTCGTCGCGGCCGATCCGGAGGCCGTCGTCCTGTACGACGGCCAGGCCGGCCGCGCGCCGGCGAGGCCCGTCACCAGGCGCCGGCTCGGCGAGCTGGCCGGTGGCCTGGCCGAGGATCTCCGCGCATGCGGGGTCGGCGAGGGCGACTGCGTCGGAGTGTGGCTGCCCAACTGGTCGGAGGCGGTGGCGGTGCAGCTCGCCGCGCTGTCCGTCGGCGCGCATGTCATCGGCATCAACACGCGGTACAACGTGGACGAGGTCGCCCACGTCCTGCGCATGGCGCGGCCACGGGCCGTTCTGGTCGCCCACGACTTCATGAACCTCGACCTGCTGCGCACGCTGAAGGCGGCGCACCGGGCCGCGGAAACGGAACCTCCCGCCGTTCTCGTGGTCACCGCTCCCGGGACGCAGCCCGCCGAACCCGGACAGGTGGCGGAGTACGACCTGGGCGCGGGCGCGGCCGCCTGCCCCCGGTCCGCCGACCGCGGCGAGCTCAGGCCACATCCGGCCCCCGGGCTCGCCGCCGCGTTCACGACCTCGGGGTCCACGGGCAGGTCCAAGCTCGCCGCACACGATGAGCCCGGCGTCACCGAGCACGTGCTCGCGGCCGGCGCGAAGATCGGCCTCCAGCCCGGAGACGTCATGCTGGGCGCCCTTCCGCTCTCCGGCGTGTTCGGGTTCAGCTCCGCGATGGCGGCCGTCTTCGCGGGCGCCGCCGTGCTGCTGGAGCCGGTCTTCGACGCCGATGGCGTCGTCAGGGACCTGGTGCGGCACGGGGTGACCCACATCGTCGGCGCCGACGACCTGCTCGGCCGTATCGCCACCGCCTGGGAGGCCGAGCGGCCTCGCCTGCCGCTGAAGTGGATCGGTATCGCCGACTTCGAAGGCCGTTCCGCCGAGCTCGCGGCGTGGGCCGAACGCGAGTTCGGGACGACTGTCGCCGGGGTGTACGGCTCCTCGGAGCTGTTCGCCCTCACGGCGTTCTGGCCGGACGGCTACCCGCCGGAACAGCGTTGGACGGGCGGCGGGCAGGTCGTCATGCCCTCCATCGAGGTCAGGGTCGCCGACCCGGTCACCCACGAGGAGCTCCCGGACGGCCGGGACGGCGAGCTGCAGTTCCGCGGCCCCAACGTGGTCAACGCCTACCTCGGCGATCCCGCCGTCGCCGAGCGCATGTTCACCGCCGACGGCTGGTTCCGCAGCGGCGACCTCGGCCGGAAAGTGGCGCCGGGCACCGTCCAGTACATCTGCCGGATCGGCGATGTGCTGCGCCTGCGCGGTTTTCTCGTCGACCCGGCCGAGATCGAGCTCCGGCTGGCCGCGCACCCGGCGGTGGCCATGACGAAGGTCGTCGGTGTGCCGGGGCCCGGTGGCGGCACCATCGCGGTGGCGTTCGTCGTCCCCCACGGCTCCGACCGGCCGGGCGAGGACGAGCTCAAGCAGTGGTGCGCGCGGACACTGGCCAAGTTCAAGGTACCGGCGCGGATCAGGTTCATCGAGGAAATGCCGACCACGTCGGGCACGAACGGCACGAAGATCCGGGCCGCAGCCCTCCGCGAGCTGGCTCTCGAGGAGACGACAGCTCCCTGAGCCGCGTCGTGCCCCACAGCGAATCCCCGTCACTCTCCTGAGAGGTCCCTTGTCATGTCCACAAACCACGGTGCGTCCTCGCCCGCTGGAGCCGAGACGCCTCCCGTCGATCGGTCGGTCGGCGAGTCCAAGATGAGGCGGCTGGCGTTCGCCTCGATCGCCTCGACAGTGCTCGAATGGTTCGACTTCCTCGTCTACTCGACGGCGGCGGCGCTCGTGTTCGGCGACCTGTTCTTCCCGACCCTGGGCGGTGTCCAGGGCACGCTCGCGTCGTTCGCGACGCTCGCCGTCGGGTTCATCGCGCGCCCGCTGGGCGGCGTCATCGCGGGACACGTGGGTGACCGCTACGGCCGCAAGGTCCCGCTCGTGGGCTCGATGCTCCTGATGGGTGCCGCGACGTTCGCGGTCGGAATCCTTCCGACCTACGCCGCGATCGGGATCTGGGCGCCGATCCTGCTCGTCATCGCGCGGATCGTCCAGGGGCTCGGGGTCGGTGCCCAGTGGGGTGGTGCCGCGATGCTGCTCGTGGAACACGCACCGGTGAACAAACGCGGCTTCTACGGGTCACTCGTCAACACGGGCACCATCATGGGAGCCGTGCTGGGCAACGGATTCTTCCTGCTGCTGACCGCGCTGCTGCCGGAGGGACCGTTCGAATCCTGGGGCTGGCGGATCCCGTTCATCTCGGGCCTGCTGCTCGTCTTCGTCGGCATCTACATCCAGTTGAAGATCGAGGAAAGCCCGGTGTTCAACGAGCTCAGGGAGCGCTCCGCCGAGGCCGCCCAGCAGGCGGGGGTGCGCAAGGCTCCGGTCGGGCAGGCGATCCGGCTCCACTGGCGCCAGATCCTCCAGGCGATCGCGGCCTTCTTCGTGGTCAACGGCACGTTCTACATCTTCATCTCCGGCATCCTCGACTACGGCACCACCGTGCTGGGCCTGGACCGGACGGCGATGCTGCTCGTGGTCATGGTCGCCGGCCTGACCCAGGTGGTCACCATCCCGTTCTTCGGGGCCCTGTCGGACCGGCTCGGCCGCAAGCGGATCTACGTCACGGGTGCCGCGGCGATGGCCGTCGCCGCCTTCCCGATGTTCTGGCTGATCGACACGGGCAACCTGCTGGCACTCGGGCTCGCGCTCGTGGTCGGGTTCACCATCCACGCGTCGATGTTCGGTTGCCAGACCGCCATGTACGCCGAGATGTTCCCCGCGGACGTGCGGCTCTCCGGAGCGTCACTCGGTTTCCAGATCGCCTCGGTGCTCGCGGGTGGCCTGGCACCGATGATCACGACCGCTCTGGTCGCCGCCTCCGGCGGCTCGTGGTCGGTCTCGCTGTACATCGTGGCGATGGCGGCCGTCACGTTCCTCGGGGTGAGCACGATCAAGGAGCAGTTCCGGCGCGATCTGTACCAGGTCTCCGCGCCTGAGGGGAGCCGGTCGTGACCGAGTCGCTGAGCGACCGCGTGCGGCGGCTGGAGGACCTGCACGCCCTGCAGCAGCTGCGGGCGAGGTACTGCCAGTACCTCGACGACGGACGCTGGGACGAGCTCGCCGGGCTCTTCACGACGGACGGCGCCTTCGTCGGCCTGGGCACCGCGCGAGGCCACGAGGAGCTCCGGAGCTTCTTCGCCGGGCTGCAGAACGGTGCGCTCACCTCGTGGTGGCACTTCTCCTCGAACGAGACGCTCGAGCTGGACGGTGACCTCGCGACGGGACAGACCTGGCTGCTCCAGCCGTGTGTGGTGGATGGCCAGGCCCAGCTGGCCGCAGGCCGCTACACCGACCGGATGGTCCGCGGTGCCGACGGCTGCTGGCGATTCGAGGAGCGCAGGGTGCGCTTCTTCTGGTGGGCAGACCTGGACCGCGGCTGGGACGCGGGGCGGTTCACCTGGCAGCCCGCCACGGCCGCCGCCGACGAGCTGTACCCGCCGCGATGACGGTCCGCGGGGAGTCGCGTGTGGACCGGACAAGGACCTCAGGAAGGTCCGAACCGCGGCCGGCGTTTCTCCAGGAGGGTGGCCGCCTCGCGAAGCAGCCGCTTGGTGGCGACCCGAGCGGCGCCCATCACGTCCACGGTGGACTGACTGAGCGGGTTGGCCTGGTCCTCTTCGGACAGCCGGATCCGGGCGACGCCGTCTCGCAGGCGTCGTTCACGAGGTTCACCGCGAGGGTCCGACCGGGTCGAGGAACAGGTCGGCGTCCAGCGGCTGGTCGCCGTCACCGGCGCGGTAACGCTCGAGGTCGGTGACGCCTTCCTCGACGAGGACGTCCTCGTCGAGGAAGAAGTTGCCGGTGCAGGTGCGGCTGTCCCGGACGAGAATCGCGTGCGCGGCGTCGGCGACGATCCCGGGGGTACGGGCGCGGGCGACGCTCTCCTCGCCGCCGAGGAGGTTCGCGATCGCCGCGGTGGCGATCGTCGTGCGGGGCCACAGGGAGTTGACCGCGATCCCGGCGCCGCGCAGCTCCTCGGCGAGGCCGAGGGTCACCAGGCTCATCCCGTACTTGGCCATCGTGTAGGCGAGGTAGGAGCCCGCCCATTGTGGACGGAGGTCCAGGGGAGGGGAGAGGGTCAGGATGTGCGCGCGGTCGCTCTCGGCCAGCTGCGGGATGGCGAGCTTGCTGAGCAGGAATGTGCCGCGCGCGTTGATGCCCTGCATCAGGTCGTAGCTCTTCATGGTGATGTCGGTGGTGCGCCGCAGGTCGAGCGCGCTGGCGTTGTTGACGACGACGTCGATGCCGCCGAAGCGGTCGACGGCGGTCCGGACGGCTCGTTCGGCGTCCTCGTCGCGCCGCACGTCCCCGACCACGGCCACCGCCCGTCCACCGGCTCGCTCGATGTCGGCGACGGCGGTGTGCACGGTGCCGGGCAGACGGGGGTCGGGCCGGTCGGTCTTGGCGAGGAGCACGACGTTCGCGCCGTCCCGTGCCGCGCGCACCGCGATGGCGAGGCCGATGCCGCGGCTTCCTCCGGACATGAGCAGGGTCCGGCCCTGCAGCGTGGTCATGGTGTGTCGTCCTCCGATGCGGGAGTCAGCGGGCGATGACGGCCCGGTAGCGGTCGCGGAGCGGGCCCTTGACGAGCTTGCCGGCCGGGGTGCGGGGCAACCGGTCGACGAAGTCACGGTGGTGTGGTGGTCAGGAATCGAGTGCGGCGTGCCCGCGTTCGACGAGCGCGGGCACCAGGGCGCCGAGGCGCTCGAACCCCTCGCCGACCGTGAGCCCCTGCCGGGTCCGGTAGTGGATGCCCTCGAAGATCGCGGCGATCTTGTAGAACGCGAAACCCAGGTACCACGGCAGGGCGGAGAGATCCCGGCCGCTGCGCCGCGCATAGGACTCGACCAGGAACTCCCCGGAAGGGAAGCCGGGCACGTCGCCCGGTGCGGCGGCGACGGGGCTGTCCAGGCCGTTCATGCCGTCCCACCAGATCACCGCCGACGCGAGGTCGGTCAGCGGATCGCCGAGGGTGGCCATCTCCCAGTCGAGGACTCCCGCGACACCCGCGCCGTCCGGCTCGACCACGATGTTGTCCAGGCGGTAGTCGCCGTGCACGATCGCCGCGGCCCCGCTGTCCGGGACTCGCAGGCCCAGCCGTTCGCCCAGCGCCGCGAGCTCGGGAAGGTCCCGGCTGTGCGAGGCCTCCAGCTGCCGGGCCCAGCGCCGCAGCTGGCGTTCGAGGTAGCCCTCCGGGCGTCCGAGGTCCCCGAGCCCGACGGTCGCGGGGTCGGTGCGGTGCAAGCGGGTCAGGACCTCGACGAGCGCGCCGGCCAGGCGGGTGGCCGAGGCGGTGCCGAAGGACTCGAGCTGCTCGCGCTCCCGCAGGACCTCGCCCCCGGTGAAGGCCATGACGTAGAAGGGTGTGCCGATGACGCCGGGTCCCGCGTGGACGATCGGCTCGGGCACGGGGACGTCGCTGGGGTGCAGGGCGGTGAGGACCCGGAACTCGCGGTCCATGTCGTGCGCGGTCGCCAGCACGTGCCCCAGCGGTGGCCGGCGCAGCACCCACCGGCCGCTCCCGTCGGTGAGCAGGTAGGTCAGGTTGGAGCGGCCGCCCGACAACAGCTCGACCCGGAGGGGGCCGTCGAGCAGCCCGGGAACCTCGCTCCGGAGGAACCCTTCGAGCTCGGGCACGGACACCCCGGGCGGGCTGACTTCCGTCGGCATGGACACGACCCTTCAAACCGAGCGATCGAACGGTAAACCTGAACAAGCTGTCGAGTACGATCCACCAGACGGCCAGGACTGTCAAGCGCCGAGAGGACGGAGCCGGTGGCGGCACGCGGGATAGCACCAGAGGACCAGAACGCCCGCAGGGAACTGGGTTCCCGGCTGCGCGCCGCCCGCCGTGCGGCCGGGCTGACGCTGCGTGAGGTCGCCCGGTCGCTCGACGTCAGCGCCGGCACCTGGAGCGCCGTCGAGAACGGCCGCACCAGGATCGACGAGACCCGGCTCGGCAAGGCCGCCGGCCTGCTGAACATCGACCCGGCGGCACTGCGTGACGACCCGGTCCCGGCCGGGGGGAGCTGGCGGGACTTCCCGCCGTTGCGGCTCGACCCGCCGCTGGCGGGTGCGCTGGAGGCGTTCGTGGAGCTCGGCTACCACGGCGCGACCATCCGCGACATCGCCCAGCGCGCCGGCCTGTCCGTGCCGGGCGTCTACCACCACTGGCCGACGAAGCAGGACCTGCTCGTGGCGTTGCTGGACCTCACGATGGACGACCTGCTCACCCGCGCCCGCGCGGCGCGGGCCGAGGCCGACGGCCCGGTCGAGCGCTTCACCCGGCTCGTGGAATGCCTGGCGCTGTACCACACGCACCGGCGGGAACTGGGCTTCATCGGCGCGAGCGAGATGCGCAGCCTGGAGGAGCCCAACCGGGTCCGCATCGCGGCCGTGCGCCAGGAGATGCAGCACATGGTCGACGACGAGGTGGTGGAGGGCTGCCGCCGGGGTGTGCTGGCCACGCCGTTGCCGAGGGAGGCCGCACGTGCCGTGGTGACCATGTGCACCGCGCTGCCGCAGTGGTGGTCGCCCGCGGGGCCGTCGTCGCCGGAGATGGTGGCCCGCCAGTACGTCGGCTTCGCGCTGGACCTGGTCCGGCTCGCGCGTTGACACCCCGCTGACCGCACCGTACGGTCGAGCCGACCAATTGCTCGGTGTTGTTCAGGAGTTCTTCGTGTCGGACTACGATCTTCCCGCCCCGTCGCCCCGAGCCCGGGAGCTCAGGGAGCGCATGGTGGTGTTCATGCGGGAACAGGTGCTCCCGGCCGAAGCCGGGTACCTCGCCCATCGCCGGGCCGCGGGACCGGGCGATCACGTCGTGCCGCCGATCGTCGAGGAGCTGAAGAAGCAGGCGAAGGCCGAGGGGCTGTGGAACCTGTTCCTGCCCGCCGAGTCGGGAATCACGCAGCTGGAGTACGCGCCGATCGCGGAGCTGTCCGGCTGGAGCCTGGACCTCGCGCCCGAGGCGATCAACGGCCAGGCTCCGGACACCGGCAACATGGAACTGCTGCACCTGCTCGGCAGCGAGCGGCAGAAGCAGGAGTGGCTCGCCCCGCTGCTGGCCGGGGAGATCCGTTCCGCGTTCGCCATGACCGAACCGGAGGTCGCCAGCAGCGACGCCACCAACATCGCCACCCGCATCGCGCGTGAGGGCGACGTGTACGTCATCAACGGCCGCAAGTGGTGGACCAGCGGCGCGATGGACCCGCGGTGCGCGTTCTTCATCGTGATGGGCAAGACAGACCCGTCGGCGCCGGCGCACCGCCAGCAGACGATGGTGCTCGTCCCGAGGGACACGCCGGGCGTGACCGTCGTGCGCGACTATCCCGTGTTCGGCCACCACGATCAGCACGGGCACGCCGAAGTGCGCTTCGACGACGTCCGGGTGCCCGTCGAGAACGTCATCGGCGAGGAGGGCGGCGGGTTCGCGGCCGCGCAGGCCCGGCTCGGACCCGGCCGCATCCACCACTGCATGCGCGCGCTCGGCGCCGCCGAACGCGCCCTGGCTCTCCTCGTCGAGCGGGCGAAGAACCGGGTCGCGTTCGGCGGGCCGCTGGCCGACCAGGGCGTCGTGCGGCAGCACATCGCCGAGTCACGGGTGGAGATCGAACAGGCGCGCATGCTGTGTCAGCGCGCCAGTCATGTGATCGACATCGCGGGCAACAAGGCCGCCCGGGATCTCGTGGCGATGGCCAAGATCGCCGTACCCCGCGCGGCGACCCGCGTGATCGACCGCGCGATCCAGGTCCACGGCGGAGCCGGCGTCACCGACGTGACCCCGCTGGCCGCCATGTACGGCTGGCACCGGGCGATGCGGCTGTTCGACGGGCCTGACGAGGTGCATCTGCGCTCTCTCGCCAAGGCCGAGCTCAGGCGGGAACCGGTGCTGCCCCCGGCCTGATCGCCGCCAGTGCACTGTGGACGAACTCCGGAACCGGACGGGCCGACTGTCACCCTGAGTGGACTGGGCGCCCGCCGCGCGCGTTCGTAGGGTCCGGCCAATGGCACTGTCGCCAACAGGAAGGGCACATCATGCGCGTGAACGAATCGCTGGTCATCGCGGCCGAACCGGCGGCCGTGTGGCGGATCGGCGGCGACACCGCCAACGTCGCGGACTGGGTGCCCGCGATCGAGAAGTCGCACCAGGTGGACGATCTGCGCTACGCGACGTTCGCCGGGGGCGGCGGTGAGGCGGTCGAGCGCATCGTCACGCACGACGACCGGGCGCGCAGCTACGTGTACGAGTACGTCTCGGGGCCACTCGCGCTGCGGGTCTACCGGTCCTCGTTCACCGTCCGGGACCACGCCGAGGGCGCCGAAGTGTTGTGGGACGCCGAGTTCGAAGCCAGCTCGGCCGAGGAGGAGCCCGCGCTCGCGGAGGCGATCCGGGACATCTACCGGTCCTCGTTGCGGGCACTGGCCGACCGCGTGCGGTCGTAACACGGGTGGTGGCGCCGAGCACGGGTGCTCGGCGCCACCACCGTCCCGTCAGGACGTTCCGGTGTTGCGCAGGGCGATGGCGAGCTCTGTCCGGTTGCGCATGCCGGTGATCGCCAGGATGCGGGTGACGTACTTCTTCACGCTGGCCGGGTGCAGGTGCAGCATCGCGCCGATCGTCGCGTTGGACAAGCCCTCGCCGACCAGGCGCGCGACCTCCGCCTGGCGGGGCGAGAGCTTGGCCAGCACCGTGTCCTGGTCCGCCGCGCTTTCGGGGAGGCCGCGGGCGATCTGCGCGAGCGGCCTCGCGAGCAGGCGCAGCGAGGAGATCTCCTGCACGCCGATCCGGTCGGGGTCGCGGTCGAACAACCCGACCAGTGCCTTGCGGCCGTGACACACGTCGAGATACATCGCGGTCGCGGACTCGATGCCGTGCCGTTGCAGGTAATTCGTGACGTACAGCCGGTTCTCCTGGGTGCCGCCGTTGATCTCGCCCAGCGTCGACACGCGGGTGTCGATCATCGAGCGCAAGGCACGCGGCGTGGAGAAGATGTCGTGCTGGAACCACATGTCCTGGTACTCCGGCAGCATGTGCCGGGTGATCCCGATGATCGTCGGGCTCGGGTCGGCGCACGCGAGCTGCGCGGTGCGCCCGACGAAGAACGTGGTGGACCGGACCCGGTAGACATCCGCGAGCGCCCCGGTCAGCGCCGTCTTGAACGCAGGCAGGTCGGTCACGCCGTCGACCTGCTCCAGCACGCGGAACGCGAGCTCGTAGCGGCGCAGGTCGCCACCTCGATCGTGCGCGAGAGTCGGCATCGTCGCCTCACCCGTTCGATGGTCCGAGAAACCTGGCAGCCCCCAGTATCACCGATGACGGCAGGTGCCCACCCGCTCACCGGCGAGCGGGCGCGGGACGGCGACCACCTTACGCACGGACCGGCGATCTGCCCAGTCACCCACGGGGGACATTTCCGGCGCACCGCACTGTCCCCCTTGGAGGACTCGTGCGGGCCGGACGGGGTTCCTAGCGTCGGTGACGCCCCTCACCGCCGAGGGGAACCCGAACGACTGCAGGAGCCTCAGACATGCTCAACGGCAAGTACGTGATCGACGCGGTGGTGCACTCCTACAACCTCGATCCGAGCAACCACGCCGTGCCCCGCAACGCCCAGGGCATCACGGACATGATCTTCGGCGTGGTCGCCGGTTCCGGGCCGGACTACGAGCTGCCGCGCGAGGACTACGTGCGCGACTGGGACGTCGACGAGACCGTGTCGACCCTGTTCCTGGAGAGCGACACCGACTTCGCGATCTACCACCCGGTGCCCATCGGCGCCTACCACGACGGGCTCGTGTCGGTGGAGAAGGCCGCCGAGGTGGTGGCCAAGTACCCGACCCGGTTCCTCAGCTATGCGACCGTCGACCCGATGGCCGGGCAGGCGGCGCTCGACGAGCTGGAGCGGCAGGCCGAGCTGCTCTCGCCGATCGGGCTGAAGCTCTACCCGTCGTCGTGGACCGCCGAGGGCAAGCACCGGCACTTCCGGATGGACGACGAGGAGATCGTCTACCCCGTCTACGAGAAGGCCAAGCAGCTGGGCATCTCGACCGTGGCCGTGCACAAGGCGGTGCCGCTCGGGCCGGTCCCGATGGACCCCTACCGCGTCGGCGACCTCGACGGCGCCGCCGCCGACCACCCCGACCTGAACTTCGAGATCGTCCACGGGGGTGTCGCCTTCGTCGAGGAGACCGCGTGGATGCTGGCCCGCTTCCCCAACGTCTTCGTCAACCTGGAGACGCTGAACATCATCTGCGCGAAGCGGCCCGACCAGTTCGCCGCGGCCGTGCTCGGGATGGCCGCCGCGGTCGGCGACCACGTCTACGACCGGCTGTGGTGGGGCACCGGGCACATGGCCTACCACGCGCGGCCCTGCCTGGAGGCGTTCGAGGCCTTCCAGTTCACGGAGGAGGACCTGGCTCGCGCGGGCCAGTTCGCGCCCGTCTCCCAGATCACCGACGAGCACAAGGCCAAGATCCTGGCCGGCAACTACGCGGCCGCCCTCGGACTCGACCTGGACAAGATCGCGGCGGGCACCGCCTCCGACGAGCTGGCCGCGCAGCGCGCCGAAGGGTTGCGGGCGCCGTGGTCGACCAGCCGCACGCCGATCCGGACGGGGGCCTGAACCGTGACCGTCACCGAGATCGCCGTGTCCGGCGAGATCGGCGAGCGGGTGCTGGCAGCGCTGCGTGAGGTCGTGGACCCGTGCAGCGTCGCCGCCGCGACGCCGATCGACATCGTGGAGATGGGACTGGTCGACCGCATCGAACCGGACGGCGACGACGGGGTCGCGATCCGGCTGTCACTCACCACGCCGTCGTGCATGATGCTCGGGCAGCTGCTCGACCAGATCGACCGGCACGTCAGCCCCGTGCTGGGACGCCGTCCCGAGGTGACCCTCGACGACGGGATGACCTGGACCCCGGAGCGGATGACCGGTGAAGCCCGCGCGATCCGCGACGCCCGCCGCCGGGTCCTGATGTCGCTGCTGCCGTCCCGCCGTGCCGATGACTGAGGCGGCGGGCGACGGGCTGGCCGGCACGGTCGCGGTGATCACCGGCGTGGGGCGCGAAGGGGGCATCGGCAGGGCCACCGCCCGTGCCCTGGCCGCCCGGGGCGCGCGCCTGGTGATCACCGACATCGGGAGGCCGCTGGACGGCGCGCCGGACTACCGGCTCTCGACCGCGACCGACCTGGACGAGGCTGCGGCCGAGCTGGCGGCGACCGGCGCCGAGGTGCTGGCCCTGCGGTGTGACGTGACGCGGGAGGACGAGGTCGACGGCCTGGTCGGGGCCGCTGTCGAGGAGTTCGGCGGGCTCGACGTCATGGTCGCCAACGCCGGGGTGTCGACGAGCAACGTGCCCCTCACCGAGCTGACGGCCCAGGCCTTCGACCAGACACTGGCGGTCAACCTGCGGGGCACCTTCCTGTGTTTCCGGGCCGCGCTGCGCCGCCTGGTCAAGCAGGGCCGAGGGGGACGGGTGATCGCGGTGTCCAGCCAGGCGGGCAAGACCGGCTGGCCCCTGCTCGGCGCCTACTGCGCGTCCAAGTTCGGCGTCAACGGCCTGGTCCAGGTGGCGGCCAAGGAGGCGGGCCCGCACGGGATCACCGTCAACGCGGTGTGCCCCGGAACGCTCGACAACCCGCTCAACGACCAGCCCGGTGGCCTGTGGGACGCCTACTCCCGCCTCCAGGGCGTCTCGAAGGAGGAGGTGCGGCAGGCGACGCTGGGTGCCATCCCGCTCGGCCGCTTCCAGACCCCGCAGGACGTGTCCGACCTGATCGTGTTCCTCGCGTCCGCACAGGGCGGATACGTCACCGGCCAGGCGATCAACACCACCGGCGGGCAGGAGATGCATTGACCCGCCTCCCCGACAGGAGTCCGATGTCCGTCTACGACGACAAACCCTGGCTGGCCCGGTACGACGCGGGCCGGCCCCGATCGGCCGAACCGGGGTTTCCCGACATCGTGAGCATGTTCCGGGCCACGGTGGCGCGCGATCCCGGCGGTGACGCCATCCGGTACTTCGGCCGGTCCATCACCTTCGCCGAGCTCGATGAGCTGGCCGATGCCTTCGCCGCCGGGCTCGCCGCCGACGGATTCCGGCCGGGCGAGCGGGTCGCGATCTACGTCCAGAACATCCCGCAGTTCGTCATCGCCCAGCTCGGCACGTGGAAGGCCGGCGGGATCGCGGTGTCGGTCAACCCGATGTACAAGGAGCGCGAGCTCGCCGAGCTGCTGCGGGATTCCGGTGCCACGGTGCTGGTGTGCCTCGAGTCGCTGCACCGCGACGTGGCGGCGGCCGTCCTGCCCGGTACGGCGGTGCGCCGGGTGCTCACCACGTCCGAACTGGACCTGCGGGCACGGGACGAGCCGGGCGTGTTCGCCGGCATCGAACGGATCGACTGCCCGGGCACCACCGATCTCGTCGCGTTCCTCGACCAGCACCGGGCGACGGCTCCGCCCACGGTGGAACTCCGCCCTGACGACGTCGCGCTGCTGACCTACACCTCCGGCACCACCGGGCCGCCCAAGGGCGCGATGACGACGCACCGCAACGTGGTGTTCAACGCCCGGACCTACCGGGACTGGATCGGTCTGGGTTCCGACGACGTCGTGCTCGGCATCGCGCCGCTGTTCCACATCACGGGACTGATCGGGCACATCGCCGTCGCGCTGCTGACCGGCGCGCCGCTGGTGTTGATGTACCGGCTCGATCCCGCGCTGACCCTCGACACCGCCGAGGCCGAGCGGGCCACGTTCACGGTCGGGTCGATCACGGTGTTCATCGCCCTGATGAACGCCCCGAACGCCGAGCAGGCGAAACTGGTGTCGCTCACGAAGATCTACTCCGGGGGCGCCCCCATCCCGCCCAGCACGCTGAAGGCGTTCCAAGACGCGTTCGGCCACTACATCCACAACATCTACGGCCTGACCGAGACCACCTCGCCCTCACACGCGGTGCCGCTGCACACCGAGGCGCCGGTGGACCCGGCCTCCGGCATGGTGTCCGTGGGCGTGCCGGTGTACGACACCGTGGTCCGCGTCGTCGGCGAGGACGGCGACGACCTGCCCGCCGGTGAGGTCGGCGAGCTCGTCACCGAGGGCCCGCAGGTGATCGCCGGCTACTGGAACAAACCGGACGAGACGACCAAGGCGCTTCCCGGCGGAGTCCTGCACACCGGGGACGTCGGCTACATGGACGAACAGGGCTGGTTCTACCTCGTCGACCGCAAGAAGGACCAGATCAACGCCGGTGGCTACAAGATCTGGCCGCGCGAGGTCGAGGACGTGCTCTACGAGCATCCGGCCGTCCGGGAGGCCGCCGTCGTGGGTGTTCCCGACGCCTACCGCGGGGAAACGGTCAAGGCCTTCGTCTCGTTGAAGGGCACGTGCACCGCGACGCCCGAGGAGATCATCGCGTTCACCAGGGAACGCATGGCCGCCTACAAGTACCCCCGGACCGTCGAGATCCTCGACGAGATCCCGAAGACCGTGAGCGGGAAGATCCTGCGACGGCGGCTGCGGGACCGGGACTGACCGGCGCCGGGTTCGGTCAGGTGAACGTGGTGAGGAAGGTGGTGCGCGCGTCGTTGCTGGTGTGTTCCGGCCACAGGGCTTGGAGGGGGACGTGGGCCGGTGGCTCCAGTCGCACGACGACGACGTCGTCGTGGGCCGACGGTCCCGGCTGGGCGGTGACGAAGGCGACGTGGCCGGTGCCGAGGACAGCGGTGATCGGCGGTGTGCCCTGGATGGGGTTGCGCCGGGCGCGCGGTTCGAAACCGGCTGTGCGGCAGAGGTCGAGGAGCAGGTCGGTGTAGCCGGAGCTGTCGGGCCGGCCCCACACGACGATGTCCTCGTCGGCGAGCTCGGCGAGGCGCACCGTGTCCCGCCCGGCGAGCCGGTGATCGGCGGCGACGGCGATGTGCAGGCGCTGCCGCAGCAGAGTCGCCCGGATCAGGCCGTGTGCGGGACTCATGGCGCGGCACAGGCCGAGGTCGAGATCGCCGTCGAGGAGCTGCCGGGTGAGTTCGGCCGGGTAACGCTGGTTGACCTCGGTGCTCAGATCCGGGTGCGTGGCGTGCGTCTGCCGCAGCAGTGCGGTGACCTCGTCACCGGTGACGGCCGGCGTGTGCCCGATCCGGAGTGTCTCCCGTTCGCCGCGGCCGATGCGGCGAGCCCGGTGCAGCGCGGAGCGGGTGATGCCATGCAGGACACGGGCGTCGTCGACCAGCGCCTGGCCGGCGGGGCGCACCGTCACTCCGGTCGTGTCGCGGTCCAGCAGTTCGACGCCGACCTCCCGCTCCAGCGCGCGGATCGACGTGGACAGAGCCTGCTGGGAGATGTGCAGCCTGGCGGCGGCGCGGGTGAAGCTGCCTTCCTCGGCGACCGCGACGAGATGATCGAGCTTGCGCAGGTCCAGGCCCACCCTGACTTCTCCCCGTTGACTCGACGACAAGTGAGCGCAAGGTTAACGCTCGGTGTGGTGGGCGGCCCCCCTCCGGCCGCCCACCACCCCCGTCAGCGGGTGGTGTACCCGCCGTTCGGGAACAGGGTCTGCCCAGTGAACCACCAGCCCTGGGTCGCCAGGAACATGATGACCGGAACGATGTCCTCGATCCTGGTGAGCTGGTTGCCCAATGCCTGCGACTGGTGGAACCGCACCCGTTCGGGCGTCTCCTGCGGGTAGAAGAACGGGGTGTCCATCGGCCCCGGGGCCACCGTGTTCACCGAGATGCCCCGGTCGGCGAACTCTTTCGCCGCGGCGCGGGTGAAGTGTTCCAACGGGGCCTTGCCACCGGCATAGGTGGAGTAGCCGTCGGTGAACGCCGCGAGCAGGGAGGTTCCCAGACTGATGATCTTGCCGTGATCGTTCAGCCGGCGGCCGGCCTCCTGGATGAAGAAGTACGCCGCCTTCGCGTTGATCGCGAACATGCGGTCGTACTCCTCCTCCGACGTCTCCAGGATCGGCTTGCGCAACACCATCCCGGTCGTGTTGACGGCGACATCGACCCCGCCGAAGGTGTCCACCGCGGTGTCGAACAGGGTGCGCACCTCGGCCACCCGGGTCAGGTCGCCCTGAACCGCCACGGCCTCCGAACCGGCGCCGCGTACCGCCTCCACCGTCTTCTCGGCATCCGGAGCGGAGGAGTCGCCGTGGTAATGCACGACGACCTTCGCGCCCGCCTCGCCCAGCCTGGCGGACAACAACCCACCGAGGTTCTTCGCGCCCCCACCGACGACAGCCACCTTGCCCCGCAGGCTCTGTTCAGACATAGCTCCTCAGCAACCCTCTCGTCCTCGTTTCCGGGCCACGGCACAGGTGGCCGCGCATCGCCGAAGCTACGAACGCGAGGACCGGGCGGGGAAACAGAAAGTGCGGGTAGACCGACAACTGCGGCGGATACCCGCTGGCCGGCGCCGGTGCATCGCGCCGCGCCGCCCCTGGCGGTTCACCCGAACGAGGTAGGGGCGCGGGTCGCGCGAGAAGTTCCACTGTGGACCTCTCGCTCGATGCCGCGCGGAGCGGAGCCGGGCCCGCGGCGGTCGGGACGGCCGTCACCGGCATGTCCTCGGCTCGCGCGGGCGGCAACGCCGTACTCGCCGACGACGTGGCCAGGATCCTGGCCCGCCAGGTCGTTCGCCACGTGGGCGGAGGACCACCGAGACGCCTTCACCCAGGACTGATGTTCGGGGTGTCATCCGGACAGGAGTTCGCGGACCGTCTCGACGATCGTCTCCGGCTGTTCGTACGGCACCTGATGGCTCGCGTGCTCGGCCACCAGAACCCGTCCTCGCGCGGAGGGTCCGGCCAGGGCCTCGTGATCGGCGGTCAGGTGGTCGAGCTGCGCGCGGGGCATCCGAGGCCGCTTGCCCGCGGTGATGACGCGGATCGGCACGGGCGGCAGCCCGTACTCCTCGCGCGTGCTCTTGGCCTCGGCCATCGCGTCCTGCATCCCGCCCAGCGTCACGGCCAGTTCGCGCCGCGCACGTGCGTTCCGGCCGCCGAGTGCAGCCCGTGCACGCAGCAACCGCGCCGCGACGTCGAACGAGAGTCTCCGTACCAGTGCGGAGCCCGGCGGTGTCCCGGCTGCTGTCGGGTCGACGAAGATCAGCCCCGCCACGTCGCCGGGATGCCGGGCCGCGTACACCTGGGTGACGAGCCCGCCGTACGACCAGCCCACGAACACCGCGGGCAGGCGGAGTTCCAGACCGCGAAGCATCCGGCGTAGGACGTCTGCTTGCTCCGCGACGGACCGCGCCTGCGTGCCGCCGGACCGGCCTACCCCGGCCCTGTCGTAGGTCACCACGGTGGCGAACTCGGCGAGCCGTTCCGGCACCGGTCCCCACGTGTCCAGCCCCTGACCCGCTCCGCCACCGTCCAGCACCACCGCTGGCCCGGAGCCCAGGACCTGCGCGCAGATCTCATACCCACCAACGTCGACCAGCTTCCCGATCACCATGATGTCAACATAGGTTGACGCCGGGTCGATTGTCAACGTATGTTGACATCGGCTCGGGGACGCGGTGGCCCGGGCGCCGGTGCTGCTTTTCGTCGGCGAGCCGGCCCGGACAGCTCGATCGGGTGGCCGAAACCTGACCGGGGAGCCGGGCACCCGTGGTCGACTTCTTCGCCGGTCTGCTGGCCGGCCAGTCCTGGCCGCACGACGCTCCGTCCACAGCAGACCCTGGCCGGAACGCCGGGCCCCTGCGGCCGTCAGCGGTGTGGGCCTCGGGGTGAGTTGATGCCCAGCAGTACCGCGCCGGTGATGGTCAGGGCGGTCAGGACGAGCAGCGTGAGACCGATCTCGATCAGGAAGTCAACGAGCATGATCGACTCCGGATTGTGTGGGTTGTTGGTGGCGGCGGTGGGCACGGAGACTGGTGACGGTGACGACCGCGAGGATGCCGACGATCGTGGCCAGCGAGATCGGCGTGGGGATCTCGGGCACCTGCGGCCAGATGCCGTGGGCCCAGTGCAGAACCAGCTTGACGCCGATGAACGCCAGGATCAGCGCCAGGCCGTGGTTGAGGTGAGCCAGCTTCGCGAGCACGGTGTGGAGCACGAAGTACAGGGCACGCAGGCCGAGCAGGGCGAAGGCGTTGGTGATGAACACCAGGTACGGGTCCTCGGTGATGCCGTAGACGGCAGGTACCGAGTCGACGGCGAACACCACGTCGGTGGCGAACACCGCGACCACCACCACGGTCAGCGGGGTGAGGGCCCGTTTGCCGTGCTCGCGCACGGTGAGGCGGGTGCCCCGGTAGTCGTCGGTGACCGGCATGAGCTTGCGCAGCAGGCGGACCGAGCGCAGGTTCGAGGCGTCGTCGCCGCCGAGCTCCCGCCCGGTGACCGCCTGGTGGAGGATCTTGATCGCCGAGGCGAAGAGGACCGCCCCGAAGACGAGGAACGCCCACGTTCCGGCTTGCAGCAACGCCGCCCCGGCGGCGATGAAGATGCCGCGCAGGACGAGCGCGCCGACGATGCCGTAGAGCAGAACCCGTTGCTGTACCTCAGCCGGTACGGCGAAGGCCGCGAGCAGCAGCATGAAGACGAACAGGTTGTCCACCGACAGGGACTTCTCCACGACGAAGCCGGTGACGAACTCCATCGCCTGGTCACCGCTGAACGCCAGCCACAGCCAGGCGCCGAACAGCACGGGCAGTGCGAGGTAGAACACCGACCAGCCGACGGCCTCGCGCATCGACACCTCGTGCGGCCGGCGGGTCACCGCGAAGTCGGTGACCAGCAGCACGAGCAGGATCCCGATGCTGAGACCCCACAGCCACGGCGAGCCGATGGTCTCCATCGGCTGGGATTGGGCAAGGGATGCGGACACGAAGCCTCCTCGAACACGTGACGTTCGAGGTCTCCTTCACCCGTACCGGGCGACCCGCCGGGGACACCGTCGTGATGTCCGTACTGACCGGCCGGATCTTTCGGGAAGTACTCCCCTCTGGCCCCCACTATCGGACAAATCGGGCAAGCTGTAAAGCGACGGCACCCACCCGTGGTACGTGAAGCCGCCGACGCCCGCGCGGTGTCCAGGGAATTCCTCCAGCGCACGCCCCGGAGCGGCGTGTCCTACCGCGCGGGCACGGCGGTGACCGTGGGACCGGTGGAGCGCCGGTGCCCTGCCGGGGTGCTCAGCGCACCGCGTCGCGCCACGCTGCCGGTGCGGGGCTCGTCAGCGCCCCGACGTCCAGGTCCTCCTCGCCCGGGACCCGGATCCGCAGGAAGCGCATGGGTTCGGCCCCGGCCGGGACGGTGGCGTCGAAGCCGAGCCTCGCGCCGACCCCGTTCACGGTTGACGGGTCCAGTTTGGACCCTTGGGTGCCCTGCACGACGACGAGGTCGCGATCGGCCTGGAACCGTGTCGCCACGGCCCATTCGACCTCCGTGGGGTCGGTGACGTCGACGTCGGAGTCCACCACGGTCACGTGTTTGACGTCGTAGTGCACGGCGAGCGCGGCGAGCAGGACGTTCTTCGCCTCGCCCGGTGCGGGATCGTCGACCTGCACGTACAGGTGGTACCGGCAGGTGCCGCCGAGGGAGAGGTGCACGCCGGTGACGCACGGGAAGTTGCGGCGCAGCTCGGAGAGGAACGAGCCTTCCCTCGGAATGCAGCCGAGCAGCAGGTGTTCCCTGCCGCCGCCGACGATGGTGTGGAAGAGCGGGTCCCGCCGGTGGGTGACGGTGCTCAGCGCGATCACGTGCCGGTCGGCGCGCTGCCCGTAGTACTGCGGGAACTCGCCGAACGGGCCTTCCGGCTCGCGGACGTCGGCCAGCAGCTTGCCCTCCAGCACGATCTCGGCGTCGGCAGGAACCATGATGTCGCTGTCGAGGCAGCGCACCACGGGCAGCGGTTCGCCGCGCAGCGCGCCGGAGATCTCCAGCTCGTCCTGCCCGAGCGGCACCGCGGCCTGCGAGGCCATGAGGGTGAGCGGGTCGGCGCCGATCACGATCGCCACGTCGAGGTCCTCGCCGAGGCGTTCGCGGTGACGGAAGAACGCGAGGGTGTGCCGGGGCAGCAGCAGTGCGCCGAGCCGGTCGGGTCCGCTGACCTGGAGCCGGTGGATCGATACGTTCTGCGTACCGGTCTCCCGGTCACGGGTGATCAGCAGTCCCGCCGTGAGGTAGGCGCCGTGGTCGTGCTCGTTGTGCGTGGGCAGGGGCAGCAGCCTGCCGAGGTCGACGTCGGTGTGCACGACCTCCTGGCACGCGCCGTCGGTGACCGGCGCCGACGGCACCGGCTCCCGGCACGCCTGCTGGAATCGAGCCACGAGGTCGGGCTCGGCGACCCCGGCGGCCTCGGCCATCCAGGCGCGCTGGGACAGCAGTCCCGAGACCACCGGCACCGGATGCCCGCCCGGCTTCGGGAACAGGGTGGCCTGGGTGCCGTCGAGCCGGTTCGCGACACCGGCGACGCCGAAGCGGAGATCGACTCCGCGCTCGGCGAGCGCGAGCCGTCCGGTCTCCTGCAACCTGTCGAGCCATGTGCGCAACCGCGCACCAGGTGGAAGTGTCATGCTGTCCTCTCAGCCGAAGTTCCAGGCGGTGGGGTGACGGATGTCGAGCTCGCGCAGCCCTTTCGGGCCCGCGACGCCGGACTGGCCCAATGCGGTGCGGAGCTCCTCGGTGAGCAACGCGGCGACGTGATCGGCGCCGGTCCTGCCCGCCGCGGCGAGCCCGAGCAGGAAGGCCCGCCCGCAGAACACCGCGTCGGCGCCGAGCGCGAGCGCCCTCGCCGCGTCGAGACCGGAACGGATCCCGCTGTCGAAGAGCACCGTCGCGGCCGAGCCGACCGCGCGGGTGACGGCGGGCAGCACGTCGATCGCGGCGGGCGCGGCGTCGGACTGCCTGCCGCCGTGGTTGGACACGAGCACGCCGTCGGCACCGGCCTCGACCGCGCGCTCGGCGTCGCCGGGATGCAGCAGGCCCTTGACCACCAGTGCCCGTGGCCACGCCTGGCGCAGCTCGGCGATCTCTGCCCAGGTGAACCCTCCGCGCAACCCGCCCTGCACGAAGCCGGCGATCTCGTCGAGTGTGGGTGAGGCGCCCACGTAGCGGCCCATGTTGGCGAACACGGGAACGCGGCTGCGCAGCGCGGCGAGCGACCAGCTGGGCGCGCTCGCCACCTGCAGCGCCGTCGAGAACGATGGGCGGAACGGCACGACGAGGCCGTGCCGCAGGTCCCTCGGCCGCTTGGACCGCACGGGCGCGTCGACGGCGACGACGAGCGCCTCGGCTCCCGCGTCGGCGGCGCGGCGCACCAGGTCGAAGGTCACGCGGTGACTCTCGGCGGGCAGCCCGTAGAGCTGGAACCAGGTGCGGCCTGGGGCGCGGGCGGCGACCTCCTCGATGGACGCGGACGCGAGCGTGCCGGTGATGTAGGGGATGTTCGCGTGCGCCGCGGTGGCCGCGAGATGCCGGGTCGCGTCCGGCCAGGCGAGCCCGTCGAGCCCGGCGGGGGCGATGCCGATCGGGCTCGCGTAGGTCTGGCCGAACAGGGTCGTCTCGGTGCCGACGGCGGGCAGCTCGCCGTAGCGAGGGACGATCTCGATCCCGTCGAGCGCGGTCCGGTTGCGCCGCACGCCGAGGTCGTCGCCGGTGCCTCCCGCCACGAAGTCGTAGGCGAACCGGGGCAGCCGCCTGCGGGCCGCGCGTTCGACGTCGGTGAGCGAGGGCAGCCGCCGCTTCAGCGCGGCCTCCCTGCCCACGCCGCTGCCGGGCCCCCAGGCCGCGCCGCGCCGCCGCCGCAGCCGGACGGTCAGTGCTCGGGGAGTCTCGTTGCTCATGCCGTCCTCTCGCGTAGCTCGTCGAGGGTGTTCCAGACCGAGATCCGCCCGGGGTCGGTGACGATCTCCACGACGGCCGGGCGGTCCGCGGCCAGCGCGGCCTCCAGTGCGGCAGGGAACTCCGCGTCGGCGGCGACCCTGGTGCCGAAGGCACCGAACGCGCGCGCCAGCTCGACCAGGTCAGGGTTGCCGAGCTCGGAGCCGATGACGCGGCCGGGATACCGGCGTTCCTGGTGCATCCTGATCGAGCCGTACATGTTGTTGTTGAACACGAGCGACACGAGCGGCAGGCGCAGCCGGACCGCGGTCTCCAGCTCCTGGACCGTCATGAGGAAGCCGCCGTCGCCGGACACCGACACGACCGTGCGGTCCGGGGCGGCGAGCTTCGCCCCGATCGCCGCGGGCAACGCGTAACCCATCGCCCCGGAGGCCGCGCCCACGTAGGTGCGGGCCAGCGGGAACCGGAAGAACGTGTGCAGCCAGCCCGCGAAGTTGCCCGCGTCGTTGGTCACCACCGCATCGGGCGGCAGGCCCGCGCGCAGCGCACGGACGATCTGCCGGTTGTCGACGTGCTCGCGGTTCTCGGCGGGGTCCACTGTGGTCACCCGCCGGTACACCCGCTGACGTTCGTCCGCCCAGTCGGGATCGCGGCGCTCACCCGGCTTTCCCAGCGCCCGCATCGTGGCGAGCGCGTCCGCGTGCACGGCGAGCTCGACCGGGTAGGCCTTGCCGAGCTGGCCCGGTTCGACGTCGACCTGCACGATGCGCTGGCCCGCGGCGGGGGCGGTGTAGCCCTGCGTGGTGATCTCGCCGAGCCGCGTGCCGAGCGCGACGACGAGGTCGGCCTCGCGCACCGTCGCGACCAGGTCGGGATGGGTGCCCATCTGCAGGTGCCCGGCGTAACGCGGGTGCTCGTTGGGGAACACGTCGTGGCGCCGCCACGCCGCGAGCACCGGGACCTCCCACGCCTCGGCGAACGCGACGAGGTCGTCCTCGGCCCCGCTGAGCTTCACCCCCGCCCCGGCGATCACCACCGGGCGTGCGGCGCCGAGCAGCAGCTTCCGCACCGCGGTGACGTCCTCGGGCGACGGCGCGGGGCGCGTGCCCGCGCGGGGGAGCGCGGGCACCGCGGCGGTCTCGTGGTCGAGAACGTCCTCCGGCAGCGACAGCACCACGGGCCCCGGCCGGCCGGTGCGGGAGAGGGTCAGCGCGCGCGCCACCGCGGGCGGGACCCGGTGCGGATCCGACTCCTCGACGGCGTGTTTCGCGACCGGGCCGAGGAACGCGGGCAGATCGGTCTCCTGGAAACCTTCCCTGCCCCGGTGGCGGGAATGGAGCTGACCCACGAGCACGAGCATCGCGGTGGAGTTCTCGCGCGCGGTGTGCACGCCGATCGACAGGTTCGCCGCGCCAACGGCCCTGCCGCCGAGCACCACGCCGATGCCGCCGCTCGCGGCTGCGTGCGCCTCGGCCATGAACGCGGCGCCGCCCTCGTGCCGGGCGGGAACGAACGTGATCTCGCCGTCGGCGTAGAGCGCGTCCAGCAGGGTCGTGAAGCTTTCGGACGGCACACCGAAGACGTAGCGCACGCCGTGGGCCTTGAGACTGGCGACGAGTTGCGTCGCGACGGTCGCGGTCATCGGGCCACCGGTTCCGTCGACGTGGTTTCGGCGGGTGCGTCGGCGCCCCGGCGGCGGAACAGCTGGCTCAGCGTCATTACCACGATGGGCACCGCGACCGCCACGTAGGCCTCGTCGACGCCGAACGGGCTGCCGGCGAGGAACCAGCCGATGGTCGCCACGAGCGCGATCACGATCGTCCACAGTGCACCACCGCGGGTGCCGTACCGCGGAGCGTAGAACATGAGCAGCACCAGCACGGCGAGGGTGGCGCGCAGTGCCTTGGCGAGGAACGTCACCGCGAGCACGTCGGAGGCGTAGAGCGCGAGCACGATCGGCAGCAGCCCGGCCACGCCCGCCGCGACGCGGATGAACACCAGGTTCCTGCGCTCGTCGGACGTCTTGTTGAAGTACGGCTGGTAGAAATCCTTGAACAGCAGCGTCGAGGCGCCGATGGTGAGCGCCGCGATCGTGCCGAACATCGCACCCGCGAGCCCGGCCACCACGACCCCGGCGAGCAGCGGGTCGAGTTCCACGACCAGCGCGGGCATGGCCTGAATGCTCGCGATACCGGGGAAGAGCGCCGCCGCGCACACACCGACGAGCGCGGCGAGGATGCCGTACGGGATGAGCACGACCGCCGAGTAGAAGCCCGCACGCTGCGCCTTGGTGCTGTCGCCGACCGTGGTGATGGCCTGCACGACGTACTGCGTCGCGAACGTCGCACCGACTCCGGCGATCATCCAGGCCAGGATCTGCGAGACGCCGACGCCGTCGAGCGAGAACATGTCCGGCGGCAGTGAGGCCGTGAGCTGGTCCATGCCGCCGACGCGGGTCACCCCGACCACGGCCAGTACGACGATACCGACGAGCTTCACCAGCGCGTGCAGGAAGTTCGTGTACACCACCGAGCGCATGCCGCCGACGCTGACGTAGGCCGTCGCGAGGATGCCGACCAGGACGATCGCGAGCGAGCGATCGATGCCCAGCAGGCTCGACAGGATGGCGCCGCCACTGGCGTAGACCGAGACCGCGACGATGAGCAGCGCGCACACCATCACGAGCGAGGTCGCGATGCGGACGGGCTGGCCGTAGGTTCGCGCGAGCGCACCGGAGATCGTGTTCTCGCCCAGGTCGCGGTACTTGCGCGCGAGCAGCAGTGAGAACAGCACGAAGCCGACGCCGAGCGAGACGACGTTCCACGCCGCCGAGATGCCGGACTCGTACGCGGCCTGCGCCGTGCCGATGCTGGCGGTGGTGCCGATGAACTCCGAGGCCAGCAGGAAGCCGATGAGGACGGCGGGGAACACCTTTCCGCCGCTGGCGAACGAGCCAGAGGTCCGTGACGACCGGCCCGCCAGGAAGCTGATGGCGGCCAGTATCGCGATGTAGCCGCCGACGATGAGTAGTACGAGCCACGCTGACTGCATGGATTCCTCCGGTGTCGCGTCGTTGCAACGAATGGGGACCGCGTGGGGCCTCAGCGGAAGCCGGGCCCGTCGATCAGGGGGTGTGCCGCCAGGAAGTCCTCGTCGATGTCGACGCCGATTCCCGGCGCGTCGAGTGGTCGCACGGTCCCGTCCTGGCCCGGGGTGAACGGGGCGGAGGTGAGCTCGGTGTGCAGGGCCGCGTTCGCCGAGACGTCGGCCTCGAAGTAGCCCGCGTTGTCGATCGCGGCCAGGAAATGAGCGGTCGCGGCCATGTTCACCCCGGTGCTCGCCGTGTGCGGGTGCACCGGCAGGTGCCACGCCGAGGCCAGCGCCGCCACCCGCAGCGCCTCGGTCAGTCCACCCACTTTGGACAGATCGGGTTGGAGCACGCGGACGCTGCCGGCCCGCACGAGCTCGGCGAACTCGTAGCGGGTGAAGTGGTTCTCACCCGCGGCCAGCGCCACGGTGCCGCGACGGGCCAGCTCGGCGTAGCCCGCGGCGTCGGTACGGGGCAGCGGTTCCTCCAGCCACCCGACCTCGTGCTCGGCGAGCGCGGGCAGCACCGCCAGCGCCTGCTCCAGTGTGTACGCGGTGTTGGCGTCCGTGAGGATGGTCGTGTCCGGGTGGGCCTCGCGGACGGCGGCGACGCGCTCGGCGTCGGCGCCCGGGTTGTCACCGATGCGCAGCTTCACGGCACGGAAACCGCGCTCGCGCAGGCGATGCACCTCCTCGGCGAGCACCGGCGGAGGCTGGTAGCCGAGCGCGACGCCGCCCGCGTAGGCCGGGATCGCGCGCGGGGCGCCGCCGAGGAGGCGGTGCAGCGGCCAGCCCGCCGCCTTGGCGCGGATGTCCCACAGCGCGAGGTCGATGCCGCTCATCGCGATGGCCGCGGCGGTGCCGAGACCGAGCCCCCGCAGCTGTGCACGGGCGAGCGTGCTGCCTGCCCCGGTGACGTCGGCGGCGTCGGCGCCGGTGAGCAGCGGTGCGAGCGCGGTGTCGATCAGGTGCGCGACGGTGCCCGGCGCGCGGCCGTGGTGCGATTCGCCCCAGCCGGTGATCCCGGCCTCGGTCCGCACGCGCACCAGCACCGCGTCGCGCTTGACCGAGCGGCCGAAGCCGAGATCCACCTGAGCGTGCGGCGGGGTGGGCACGGAGACACCGAACGCGGTCACCTCCGTGATGCGCAGGTCGTCGCCGGGCAGCCCCATCGCTCGTCCTCTCTGGCGGTATCGGTCGTAGATGACCCTGCGACCGGGGCCCGCTCGCGGCAATGCGCAAAGCGTGATGGCAACGATAGGGACCGGCTATGTCACCTGGCGCGCCGCGCCGCCTCCCGCGCCGGGGGAGCCGGGAACTCACCGCGTTCGACCCGGCCGGCCACATCGCGCCAGAAGCTCAGTGCGGCGCGTTCCATGCCGAGCCCGAGTTCGAGGGTCACCATGCGGCTGGCAACGTCGTCGATGTCGCTGTAGCGCTTCTGCATGGACTCGTATTCGGCGATCCGGCGTTCGTGCTGCTCGATCTGCCCCGAGGCCAGGCGCGCGACGTCCTCGGGGGTGGCCAGCTCGTTGAAGAACAGCTTGATCTCGGCGACGTCGCGCAGCTCGAAATGCGCGTTCACCGGTTCGCTGAGCCAGGTCCGCAGAGCGGTCTCGCCCTCGGTGGTGATCGTGTAGAGCTTGCGCCTGCGCCCGTGTTGCTCCTCCTCGAGCTCCAGCAGGCCGGCGTCCTCGAGCCGCTTCGGCTCCGAGTACAGCTGCGCGTGCGGGAAGCTCCAGAAGTAGCCGACGGAGCGGCCGATCGCGCGTTTGAGGTCGTAGGGCGTCGACGGACCGCGCAGGGCGATCATGCCGAGGACGACGTAGGACGTCGTGGACAGCCGGACGCTTGACATGCCTCGAAGGCTATCGTACGTTCTGGACAGTCTGAAACAGACGATTCCAATCAGATGATCGTCGACTGGTTCCCCTTCCCGTCCCCGAACTGTTGCAACGGAGAGCAGTCATGGATCTGGGCACAGCGCTGCGCTGGACCGCCGAGCGATATCCGGATCGCCGCGCCGTCGGAGGCCCCGAGCCCCTCAGCTACGCCGAATGGGACGACCGCACCGACCGGCTCGCCCTCGCGCTGGCCGGGCAGGGCGTGCGTCCCGGCGACCGGGTGGTGCTCGTGCTGTCCGGCGGGCTTCCGTTGGCCAGCCTGCACCTGGCCGCGCAGAAGCTCGGCGCCGTGTCGGTGCCGCTGTCGTTCCGGTTCGGCCCCGAGGAACTCGCCTACTGCGTCGCCGACGCCGCTCCCGCGCTGGTGATCCACGACGAGGCCAACGAGCAGCTGGTGACGGCCGCGCTGGACGCCGTGCCCGGGGTGCCGCGCCTGCGCTCGGGTCCGGGCGCGGGGACGATCGAGCAGCTCGCCGCACGCGGCGGCGCAGGCACCCCGTTCGGCTCGGCCGACCCGGCCGCGACCAGCGTCATGCTCTACACCTCGGGAACCACCGGCAAGCCCAAGGGCGTTCCCCGCAGCCACTCCGCCGAGCACTACGCCGCGCTGGCCCATCTCATCCAGAGTGGACAGTCCTACTTCGACACCACACTCGGCGTCATGCCGCTGTTCCACACGATGGGCATGCGCACGCTGCTCGCGACGGTGCTCTCGGCGGGCACGTGGGTGCCCCAGGCGCGGTTCGACGCGGACGAGGCGCTGGAGCTGATCACCCGCGAGCGCGTGAGCTGCCTCTACCTGGTGCCCACGATCTACTGGTCCCTGCTGCACACCGGCAGGCTCGGCGAGGCCACGTCGGTGGACAAGCTCGCCTACGCCGGTGCCGCGATGACCACGGCGTTGGCCGAGCGGCTGACGGAGACCCTGCGGCCGTCGCGGTTCGTCAACCACTTCGGCAGCACCGAGATCTACACGTTCACGATCGGTCCCGACGTCCGCGCGAAACCCGGCAGCGCGGGCAGGGCCGGGGTGTTCTCCCGCGTCCGGCTCGTCGCACCCGAGCCGGGCGCGAGTCCCGGGGACGTAGTGGCGCCGGGGGAGCAGGGCCAGCTCGCCGTGTCGATGTCCGGTCCCGAGGCGTTCGCCGGGTACTGGAACCGCCCCGACGCCGACGCCAGGTCGATCCGGGACGGCTGGTACTTCCCCGGCGACCTCGCCGTGGCCGACGAGGACGGCGACCTGTGGGTCGCGGGCCGCGTCGACGACATGATCAACTCCGGCGGCGAGAACATCTACCCCGACGAGATCGAGGACGCGCTCGTCCGCTGCCCCGCGGTGCGTGAGGTGGTCGTCGCGGGCACGGCCGACGACCGCTGGGGCCAGGCCGTCACCGCGTTCTTCGTCCCCGAACCGGGAACCGAGCCCGCGCTGGCCGTCGAGACGCTGTCGGAGTTCGCGCGGGACGGCGCGGGCCTGCCCTCCCTGAAACGGCCCAAGCGCGTCGTCGCCGTCACCGAGATCCCGAAGTCGGCCGTGGGCAAGATCCTGCGCCGCGAGCTCGGGGCCGGGCACTACGAGGTGCTCGCCGAACACGACCTGCAGGAGCGGACATGACGCGCACCACCGCCAGGATCGAGGACCCCGCGCTGCTCACCGGCCGCGGCAGGTTCCTCGACGACCTCGACCCCTTCGCGGGCACGCTCACGGCCGCGATCGTGCGCAGCCCGCACCCGCACGCGCGGATCCGCGGCGTGGACCTCTCGCGTGCGCGCAGGCATCCGGGCGTCGCCGCGGTGGTCGGGCCCGAGGAGGTGGCCGCCGAGCTCAAGCCGTTCCCGCTGGCGGTGAAGACCCCGATGCCGTACTACCCGACCGCGGTGGACAAGGCGCGGTTCGTCGGCGAGCCGGTGGCGATCGTCGTCGCGGCCGACCGCTATGCCGCCGAGGACGCCGCGGAGCTGGTGCACATCGACTACGAGCCGCTGCCGCCCGTCGTGGAGATCGACGACGCGCTCGCGCCGGACGCGCCCCTGCTGCACGACACGGCCGAGAGCAACGTCGCCACCGACCGCACGTTCACCTTCGGGGACGTGGACGAGGTCTTCGCCCGCGCCGACCGCGTCGTGGTCGGCGAGTACGACTTCCCGCGCTACTCGTCGACGCCGATGGAGTGCTACTCGGTGGTGGCCGAGTGGCAGGACGAGGCCGACGGGCCCGCCATCGAGGCGTGGGCCAACTTCCACGGCCCGTTCTCGATGGTGGCGGTGCTGGCCGGGGCGTTCGGCCTGCCCGCGTCGCGGATCCGGCTGCGCATCCCCGCCGACAACGGCGGGAGCTTCGGCATCAAGGCCGGGATCTATCCCTACGTCGCGCTGCTGGCGCTGGCCAGCAAGCACGCGGGCAGGCCCGTGCGCTGGACCGAGGACAGGGTGGAGCACCTGCTGGGCAGCTCGGCCGGTTCCGACCGCAGGATGCGCTTCGAGGCCGCCGTCTCGGCCGACGGTCGCGTGCGGGGCCTGCGCGCCGACCTGATCGACAACGTGGGCGGCTACCTGCGCCCGCCCGAGCCGAGCACGCTCTACCGCTGCTTCGGCAACATCACCGGGGCGTACCGGATCGACGCCGTGTCCATCCGGTCCCGCGCGGTGGTCACCAACAAGACGCCCACGGGCCTCAACCGCGGGTTCGGTGGCCAGCAGCTCTACTTCGGACTCGAACGGCTCATGGACGAGGTCGCGCTGCGCTGCGACCTCGACCCGGGGGAGCTGCGCAGGCGCAACTTCGTCCGTGGCACCGACTTCCCTTACGCGACGCCAACCGGGGGCATCTACGACTCCGGCGACTACCACGCGGCACTGGACCTGCTGCTGAAGAACGCCGACTACCAGGCGTTGCGGCAGGACCAGGCCAGGGCGCGCGAGCGGGGCGAGTACCTGGGCATCGGGCTCGCCACGATCGTCGACCCCTCGGCCACCAACATCGGCTACGTCGGGCTCGCCACGCCCGCCGAGCAGCGGGCGAAGGGCCGCGGCAAGTCCGGCTCCACCGAGCACGTGCGGATCTCCGTCGATCCGAACGGGCTGGTGTCGGTGCTGCTCGGCACCGTCCCGCAGGGCCAGGGCCACGCGACGGTGGCGCAGCAGGTGGTGGCGGACGCACTCGGCCTGCCACGCGAGCAGGTGCGGCCCGTCGTGGAGATGGACACCGCCACCACCCCGTGGACGATCAGCTCGGGCAGCTACTCGTCGCGGTTCGCGCCGCTGCTCACCAGCGCGCTCGTGGAGGCCAGCGAGCGGCTCGCGGAGACCATCAGGATCGCGGGCGCGACGCTGCTCGGTGCCGACGCCGCCGCGGTCGAGCTCGCCGAGGGATCGGTGCGGCTGCGCGACGAGCCCGCGCGGTCAGTGCCGTTCCGGCACGCCGCCGGAGTCGTGCACTGGGACCCGGGCTCGCTGCCGCCCGGCGTGCCCGCGCGGCTCTACGAGGAAGCCGCGTTCACGCCGCCCGAGTCGAAGGCGCCGAGCCGGACCGACCAGATCAACTCCAGCCTGTGCTACGGCTTCGTCGCCGAACTCGCCGTGGTCCGCATCGACGTCGAGACCCGCGAGGTGCGGCTGGAGCAGGTGTTCACCGTCCACGACGCGGGCACCATCCTGGACCCGGTGCTGCTGGAGGGACAGGTGCACGGCGCGCTGGCCCACGCGCTCGGCGGCGCGCTGTACGAGGAGATGCGCTACTCCGAGGCGGGACAGCCCACCGCCACGTTCATGGACTACCTGTGCCCCACGTCGGCGGAGACGACCTACGCGCTCGACAGCGACCACCTGGAGACGCCGTCACCGCTGACCAAGCTCGGCGCCAAGGGCTGCGGCGAGGGCAGCTGCATGAGCCTGCCCGTCGCCATCGCCAACGCGGTCGCCGACGCGCTGCGCCCCGAGGGCGTGGAGATCACGAGCCTGCCCCTGCACGGCAACGTCGTGCACCAGCTGCTGGAACGCAGCGCACTCACCACGGAAAGGAAGAACTGAGCATGGCACTCACCGGAGGCGAGATCCGGCTGGAGCGCGGCCACGACGGCCGCGTCGCCTACCTGACGCTCGACCACGGCAAGTTCAACATCATCACCTGGGAGACGCGGCAGGTGATGGCCGACCGCTTCGCCGAGATCGACGCCGACGACGACATCCAGGTCGTGGTGATCCGGGGCGAGGGCGAGCACTTCTCCTCGGGCGGTGACATCCCCGGCTTCATGGAGGTCGACCCGATCGACTTCACCGACCTCGGGCACAACGTGACCGCACCGGCACGCAGCCCCAAGCCGGTGATCACCGCCGTCGACGGCTACTGCTTCGGCGTGGGCCTCGAGCTGGCGCTGTCCACCGACATCCGCGTGTGCACCGAGCGCAGCGAATTCGCCCTGCCCGAGATGCGGCTCGGCATGATCCCCGGCTCCGGCGGCACCCAGCGGCTCGCGCGGCTCATCGGCCTGTCCAGGGCCAAATACCACATCATGACCGCGAGCAGGATCAAGGCGCGGCAGGCCGGAGACTGGGGCCTCGTGGCCAACGTCGTGCCCGACCGGGCCGCGCTGGACGCCGAGGTGGAGCGCGTCGTGGGCGTGCTGCTCGGCTTCTCGCCGCTGGCCGCGCGTACCGCCAAGGAGGTGCTCGACAAGGGCGTCGACGCCCCGCTCTACTCCGGCATCGAGCTGGAGCGCAAGGCGTACTCGATGCTGCGCTCCAGCAAGGACTTCGCCGAGGGCGTCGCCGCGTTCGCCGAGAAGCGCGCGCCGAAGTTCCAGGGCCGGTGACCAGCGAGTGAAGGCCGCGCCGTTCGCCTACGCCCGCCCGGCCCGCCTCGCCGAGGCGCTCGCCGAGCTCGCCCGTTCCGACGGGGGAGGCAAGGTCATCTCGGGAGGGCAGTCACTGGTTCCCGTGCTCGCCATGCGCCTGGCCAGGCCGGACGTGCTCGTGGACATCAACGGGATCGCCGAGCTGGGGCGCATCGAGCGCTCCGGCGGCTTCGCCGAGATCGGCGCCACCGTGCGGCAGCGCGCGGTGGAGCGCGACCCGGTGAGCCGGGAGGTTCCGCTGCTGGGCATGGCGTTGCCGTGGGTCGGGCACCGGGAGCTGCGCAGCAGGGGGACCGTGTGCGGGAGCCTCGCGCACGCCGACCCCGCGGCGGAGCTGCCCGCCGTGGCGTGCTGTCTCGACGCGTCGCTGACGGTCACCGGGCAGGACGGCGCGCGGCAGGTGGCGGCGCGGGACTTCTTCGCCGGGGCGATGATGACCGCCCTCGGTCCCGGCGACGTGCTCACATCCGTCCGGTTCCCGCTCGCGGGGCCGGGCGACGGGTACGGCTTCGCCGAGATCGCCCGCAGGCACGGCGACTTCGCGCTCGCCGGGGTCGCCGTGCACGTCAACGCCGAGGGCCGCGAGCCGAGCGCCGTGCTGACCGGTTTCGGGATCTCCGACCGGCCGGTGACGCGCTCGGTGGGCGCGGAACTGGCCGAGGCGCTCGACTCCGGTGACCTGGAGGCGGCCCTGCGGTCCCGGCTCGCGGACGTCGTCGAGGACATGGTCGACACCGAGGGTGACGTGCACGCCTCCCGGGACTACCGGCGCCGGCTGTTCGGCGTGCTGGCGAGCCGCGAACTCGCCAAGGCCTACACGCGGACACGGGGAAGGGATGCCGATGACCACGAGTGAGCGCCCGCTGCGGCCGGTGCGGGCGGAGGCGGGCGAGGCGGTCGAGGTGAGCTTCACCGTCAACGGCACGCCGGCGACGCTGGAGCTGCCCGCGAGGGTGACGCTGTCGGACGCGCTGCGCGACCACCTCGGTCTCACGGGCACGCACGTCGGCTGCGAGCACGGCGTGTGTGGCATGTGCACCGTGCTCGTCGACGGGCAGGCGGCGCGCGCGTGCCTGCTGTTCGCCGTGCAGCTCGACGGCGCCGACATCGTGACCGTCGAGGGCCTCGGCAAGCCGGACGCGCTGCACCCGCTGCAGGAGTCGTTCGGCCGCAACCACGCGCTGCAGTGCGGGTTCTGCACGCCCGGGTTCCTCATGAGCTCCTACGACCTGCTCACCGACAAACCCGGCGTGGCCGCCGAGGAACTGCCCGAGGAGCTCTCCGGCGTGATCTGCCGGTGCACCGGGTACCGCAACATCGTCACCGCCGTGCGGGAGACGCAGGAACGGTTCCCCGACGGGATTCCCGCGCCGGGCAACTGCGGAGCGAGAGCCCTCGCCGGGCGCGCCACCGGCCGCGTCGGCGGTGGGCAGGACAGCGACGAGCCCCCGGACGACGCGCCGAAGTCCGTGGAGATCGTGCTGCCCGGCGGGGAGCCGACCATCGCGGTGCGGATCACCACCGAGATCGCGGTGGCAGGCGACCAGGTGTGGGACGTCTTCGACGACATCGGGCTGCTCGCACGCTGCCTGCCCGGCGCTGAGCTGACCGGCGAGCTCGGCGGCGACCAGTACGCGGGCAGGGCCAGGGTCTCGGTCGGCCCGGTCAAGCTCGCGTTCAAGGGCGTGGCCCAGGTTCTCGAGCACGACCGGGCGGCGCGCAGGCTGCGGGTGCTGGCGCAGGGCCAGGACAGCGGCGGCGCGCAGACGCAGGCCGACATCGAGCTGCGCACCGAGCCCTCCGGCGAGGGCACGGTGCTGCACGCCGACGCCAAGGTGTACCTCACCGGCCGGATCGCGCAGTTCGGCCGCGCGCTCGCCGGCGACATCAGCAGGCGGATGTTCGAGCAGTTCGCGGCGGCGGTCGCGGAGGCGGCGACGTCCGGCGAGGCCCCGTCCGGTCCCGTACGCGCACCCAGCGCGCTGCGGCTGATGCTGGGCTCGCTGCTCGACCGGCTCCGCCGCCCGCGAAGGAAGGGGAGTGGTGCCGCTCGTTGACGTCGCGTGGCTCAGAACATACTGTTTCCACAGTCCGAAACATATGGTCCGGTTCGACGGGCCGTCGGCGATCAGGAGGGTGGCATGAGCACGACTCACGACCACCCGCGCCCTCGCTAGTCCCATGGAACTCCACCAGCTCCGGTACGTGGCGGCAGTGGCCGACGCGGGCAGCTTCACCCGCGCCGCCGAGGTGCTCTACCTCGCCCAGCCGTCACTGTCGGTGCAGATCCGCAAGCTGGAGAAGGAACTCGGCGTCGCGTTGTTCGAACGGCTGGGCCGCAAGGTCACGCTGACCACTGCGGGCGAGGCGTTCCTCGAACACGCTCGCCCGGCGCTGTTCCACCTGGAGCGCGCGCGGGAGGAAGCCGTCGCGGTGCGCGACCTGCAGCGCGGCAGGCTCGCGATCGGGGCGCTGCCGAGCGTCGGGGCGACGCTGCTGCCGAAGGTCCTGGCGGACTATCGCGCCGCCTACCCGGACGTCGAACTGCGGCTGATCGAGCACAACGTCTCCGCGGAGTTCGAGCGCATGGTGCAGGTGGGCGAACTGGACCTCGCCGTGGTGCGGGCGCCGTGGGAACGGCCGGGAATCACCGGCAGGGTACTGATCCGCGAACCGATGGTGGCGATGCTGCCGCCGGGGCACCGGCTCGCCGACCGGGCCGAGCTCGACCTCGCGGAGCTGTCCGGCGACGACTTCGTGGGCATGCAACAGGGTTCGGGCCTGCGGAGCATTCTGGAGACGGCGTGCCACAGGCACGGCTTCACCCCGAAGGTGACCGTCGAGACCGAGCAGCTGTCCGTGCTGTGCGGGATGGTCCGCAACGGCGTCGGCGTCTCGGTCGTGCCGCGGCTCGTCGCCTCCGGCTACGAACCGACGGTCCGGCTGAACGATCCACGGGACTCCCGCGAGCTCGGTGTCGTGTGGCGCGCGGGCGGCCAGCTCGCTCCCGCCGCGCTGGCCCTGCTCGACCTGCTGCTCACCGAGGTCAGGCGGTTCGGTGCCGACACCGCTGACACCACAGTGGACGGTCTCGGGCTGGGCGTCTAGTTCTCACAGTCACTGCCATAGCCGTTGCCTACCGCCGCGGTAGGCAACTGCCCATCGCCGCGCGTCGCGCGGCGCACTGTAATGCCTACCAGGCGCGATTCTCACAAGGAGGTGGGTCATGTCGGCTCCCGCCACGGGCGGGCTCTCCCGTCGTGCCACCCTGTACGCGGCCTTCACGTCGGTCGCGGGCTGGGCGTTCGATCTGTTCGACCTGTTCATCCTGCTCTACATCGCGGGCACGGTCGGCGAGCTGATCTTCCCCGCGCACAGCCCGACACTCAGCCTCGCCGCCGTGTACGCCTCGTTCGCGGTGAGCGTGCTGCTGCGCCCCGCGGGTGCGGCGATCTTCGGCGCCGTCGCCGACCGGAGCGGGCGCAAGAAGACGATGGTGATCGTGCTCGCCGGGGTCGGGCTGTCGACCGCGGCGATGGGCGCCGTGCCCACCTACGCCGCCGCCGGGCTCGCCGCACCGTTGCTGTTCCTGGCACTGCGCCTGGTGCAGGGTGTGTTCGTGGGCGGGGTCGTCGCGGCCACCCACACCCTGGGCACGGAGAGCGTGCCGCCGCGCTGGCGCGGCCTGATGTCCGGGCTCGTCGGCGGTGGCGGGGCCGGGCTGGGCGCCGCGCTGGCCAGCGGGCTGTTCATTCTCGTCAACCACCTCTTCCCCGGTGACGAGTTCGACGTGTGGGGCTGGCGTGTGATGTTCTTCGCCGGTCTGGTCGCGGCGATGCTGAGCTACCTGGTGGTGCGCGGCGTCGAGGAGTCGCCGCTGTGGAAGGCCGCCCAGCAGGCGGGCCCGCCCGCGAAGGTGCGCATCAGCGACCTGGTGCGCGGCGGCCGGGGAAGGATGTTCGCGCTCAACATCGTGCTCGTCGCCGGAGCGGGCTCCCAGTACTACCTGACCTCCGGCTACCTGCCGACGCTGCTCGGTGAGGTCACCGGCGTCAGGGGCACGGTGCAGGGCGTGATCCTGCTCGTCTCCAGCCTCGGCGTGGTGGTCGCGACGATCATCGCCGGGGAGCTGTCCGAGCACCTCGGCAGGCGCCGCACGATGCTGCTCTTCGGCGGCGTCAACCTGGTCGCGCTGCCGCTGCTGGTGTGGCTGATCACGAGCAGCGATCCCGGTGACACCACGGCGATCCTGTGGTACTCGATCCTGCTGGCGTTCCTGGCCAACGCCGCCTACTCGCCCGTGATGGTGTTCCTGAACGAGCGTTACCCGACGTCGCTGCGTTCCCGCGGCACGGCGGTCTGCTGGAACCTCGGCTTCATGGTCGGCGGGCTCATGCCCACGTTCGTGAACCTGGCGAGCCCCGGGCTGTCCGACGTGCCCGGCAGGCTCATGGTTTTCCTGGTCGTCATGGTCGCCGTGTTCCTCGTGGCGAACGTGATCAGCCCGGAGACCAAGGGCTCCATGGAGAACGAGGAAGCCCCGAGGGCGACCGTTTCGGACAGAGAGGAAGTCTCATGACCGCACCCGACCTGCGTGGCAAGGTCGTGCTGCTCACCGGCTGCACGGGAGACATCGGTGCCACCTATCTGCGGGCGCTCACGGCGGCGGGGGCCGACGTGGTCGCCGCCGACCTCGCCGACGGGGCGGAGCAGGCGGAGAAGGCGGGCGCCGACGGGCCCGGCAGCGCGGTCTTCACCCGCTGCGACATCACCGACGACTCCGATGTGGACGGTGCGGTGCGACTGGCCGTGGACCGCTTCGGCGGACTGGACGCGGTGGTGAACAACGCCGCCGTCTACAAGGCGCTCGGCCACAAACGCCCGCTGGAGGAGCTCACCGCGGCGGACTGGGACACCGTGCTGCGCGTCAACGTGCGCGGCACGTGGCAGGTGATCCGGGCGGCGCTGCCCGCGCTGCGGGCACGGGGCGGCGGCCGCATCGTCAACGTCGCCTCCGTGGTCACGCGCACCGGCGCCGCCGGGTTCGCCCACTACGTGGCCTCGAAGGCCGCGGTGGAGGGCCTCACCAGGGCCGCGGCCAGGGAACTCGGCCGCGACGGCATCGGCGTCAACGCCGTCTCGCCGGGTCTCGTCGACGACGAGGCGACCCGGGCGATCAACGACGACGGTTACGTCGCGAACGCCGCCGCGAGCCGCTCGCTGCCCAGGGCGATGCGGCCGGACGATCTGGTGGGCGCGGTGCTGTGGCTCGTCAGCGACGCCAGCGCGTTCGTGTCCGGGCAGACCGTGGTCGTCGACGGTGGCGGGGTGTTCGTGTGATGGACACGGACTGGAAGATCCCGCAGGACGCCACCCCGGCCGACCCGGCGACCCTGCGCGTGCTGGGCGAGGTCGCCGCTGTCACGCCGGGGGAGCTCGACAAGGCCGCGCACGCGGCCGACCAGGCGATGCGGGACAGCTGGCCGGTGGACGCCAAGCTGCGGCAGCTCGCGCTCTGGCGCTGGGCGGACCTGCTCGCCGGGCACGGGGACGAACTGGTCTCCGCACTCGTCGCCGAAAGCGGCAAACCGGTCCGCGAGGCCCGCATCGAGGTGGCGGGCGCCGTCGACGCCCTGCGCTACAACGCGGGCCTCACCCGGTTGGTCAACGGCAGGGCGGGGACCCTGCCGGACGGCTCGCAGGCGCATCTGGTGCGGGAGCCGGTGGGGGTCACGGCGCTGATCGTGCCGTGGAACTGGCCGTTGCTGCTGCTCCTGCGGGATCTGGCGCCCGCACTCGCGGCCGGCGTGACCGCGCTCGTGAAACCCGCGCCGCAGACCACGCTGGTCACGCAGCGGGCCGTGCGCCTCGCCCACGAGGCGGGTATCGGCGAGGACGTGGTGCGGGTCGTCGCCGGGGACGGGCTCGTCGGCGAGGCGCTCGTGACGCATCCGCTCGTGCGGGCCGTCGCGTTCACGGGCTCGACGGCCGTGGGCGCGGCCATCCGTTCCGCGGCCGCGCCCGACATGACCCGCACCCTGCTGGAACTCGGCGGCAAGGCGGCGATGACGGTGTTCGCCGACGCCGACGTTGACGCCGCGGCCGAGACGGCGGCGCGGGCCTCGGTGATCACGACCGGCCAGATGTGCATGGCGTGTACGCGGCTGCTCGTGCAGCGCGGCGTGTTCGACCGGGTGCGCGACCGCGTGGTCGACGTGCTCCGGTCGCTGCGTACCGGTGATCCGCGGGAGGAGAACACCGACCTCGGCCCGCTCATCTCCGCACCCGCGCTGGAGCGGTTCACCGGGTATGTGGACCTGGCGCGCACCGGGGCGAGGCTGCTCACCGGCGGTGAGCCGGCCGATGCCGACGGCCTGCCGGGGCACTTCGTCACCCCGGCGGCGGTCACCGGCGCCGCGCCGGACTCGCCGCTGGTACAGCACGACCTGTTCGGCCCGCTGCTCAGCATCGAGCCGTTCGACGACGAGGACGATGCCGTCCGGCTCGCGAACGCGACGCCGTACGGGCTCGCGGCGGCGCTGTGGACGAGCGACCTGGACCGGGCGTGGCGGGTGTCGCGCAGGCTGCGCGCGGGCACGGTCTGGGTGAACGGCTACAACCGCTCGTACGCGGAGATGCCCAGCGGCGGCCACGGCGCCTCCGGCCTCGGCCGTACCCGCGGTGTCGAGGGCATCGAACAGTTCACGGAGCTCAAGCACGTCCATTTCGGAGCCGGGAGGTAGGCACATGGAAGAGGAGCGGTTCCCGCCCAGGATCGTCGTGGGAATCAGCGGCGCCTCGGGCGTGCTCTACGGCGTCCGCGCCCTGGAGTTGTTGTCCCAGCTCGGTGTCGAGACGCACCTCGTGTTCACGAAGGCGGCCCGCGCGACGCTCGCCCAGGAGACGGACCTGAGCGTCGCCGACGTCAAGGCGCTCGCCGACCAGGTCTACTCCGAGCACGATCTCGGCGCCGCCATCTCCAGCGGGTCGTTCCCCACCGACGGCATGCTCGTGGCGCCCTGCAGCATCAAGTCGCTGTCGGGCATCGCCAACAGCTACGACGACACCCTGCTGGTGCGCGCGGCCGACGTGACGCTGAAGGAGCGGAGGCCGCTCGTGCTGATGGTGCGCGAGACGCCGCTGCACGCGGGGCACCTCCGGCTGCTGGCGCAGGCGTGCGACATCGGCGCCACGATCATGCCGCCGGTGCCCGCGTTCTACACGCGGCCCGACTCGCTGGACACGATGATTACCCAGACCGTCGGCAGGGCGCTCGACGCCCTGCGCCTGCCGCATCCGGCGACGGCGCGCTGGACGGCGGAGTCGCGCGGCTGACCCGTGCGGTCCCGTGGCCTGGGACGACACGCCGGCCGCGCCCGGTGTCCTCGGCCTGTTCGGCCTCGCGGTGATGATCGGGGCCGCGGATCACGGTCGACGCCGACAGCGGGGTGGCGCCGTGGAAGCAGGTTCACGACCAGTTCTCGCGCCTGATCGCGGGCGGCAGGTTGCCGCCGGGTGCGCGGTTGCCCCCGATCCGGCAGTTCGCGCGCGACCTCGGGCCGGCCTCCGGCACGGTCGCGCGGGTCTTCCGTGAGCTGGAAGCCGCAGGCCTGGTCACGACGGGCAGGACCAGGGCACCACGGGGACCGGGCTCGCCGACCGGCAGAGCCCGGACTCGCTCCTGCACGCGGGCGCGGCGAGGTTCGCCGCCTGCGCGCGCCACCTCGGCGCCGGCTCCGAGACGGCGGCCGAGGCGGTGCGAGCCGCCTATGCCCGGATCGACCGGTTCTCCAGGTAGCCGCTCACCGTCCACTGTGGTCAACCCGCGAGTCCCGGTGCGCTGCGCCGGACGAGCCTCGGTGAGGTCGCCGGCCGGCGCGATCCGGCCCGTCAGGGCCGCGCTCATCTTCTCACGGGCACGCCGTCGGCTGAATGGTCATCGGAAGGTGCCTCGGTAGCCGAACTTACGATTCCAAGGTCGTCGGCGCCCTCGCCCTTCGATCCTGCTACGGCCTGCCGCGTCCGCGCAGCTGCCTGGGTCGTTTTACCTGGACTAAATACTGTGCATCTTGACTATACGTGCTGCGCCCGGCTCTAATGGGCCAGTCGCGAGCCCACCGCTCGCCACGGCGTCCGAAATGGAGGGTGCGCGCGTGTCCGTCGACTGGTTGCTCACCGGTGGGGAGATCGTCTCCTTCGACCCGGCGATCCCTGCCGCGTCGGCACTGGCCGTCACCGAAGGACGGATCGTCGCGGTCGGTTCCGGCGACGAGCTGGCACCGCTCGCCGGTCCCCGGACCCGCCGTACCCGGCTCGACGGGGCCGCCGTGCTGCCGGGCTTCTGCGACACCCACATGCACCTCGAGAAGGTCTCGCACGAGTTCTCGATGCTCGCGCTCGACGGCGCCCGCGATGTCGCCGACGTGTGCGAGCGCGTGCGCGAGCGGGCCGACGGCACCGCGCCGGGTGCGTGGATCCGGTGCCTCGGCGACGCCGGGGGCTGGCACGAACGCAACCTCGCCGAGGGCAGGCTGCCGACCCGCGCCGAACTGGACGCCGCAGCGGGCGGCCATCCGGTGTTCCTGTACCGCAGGCCCGACCACGGTGCACTGAACAGCGCCGCCGCGACGGCACTGGCCGGACTGCTCGCGGACGCGGGCGACGGTGAGTGGGATCCCGCCACGGGGCACCTCCACGGCACGCGCGTGCGGCTGGTCAACGACGCGCTGTACCGGCCCGGCGTGCACGAGCACGAACACCAGCTCGACCTGCTGGCCTGTGCCTCCCGGCGACTGCTCGAGATGGGCGTCACGACCGTCGTCGATCCCGGACTTCCCGCGGGATTCGACGCCGCCTGGCGGCTCTACCGCGCCGCCGCCGACCGCGGCGTGCTCGCCCAGCGCGTCCTGTTGATGAACCGCTTCGACTGGCGCCGCGACTTCACCGAGGAGCTCGACCGCGTCCGGCAGAGCACGGCGCTGCCGGGAGACGGCGACGGCCGGCTCCGCGCGTGGGCGCTCAAACTGGTCCTCGACGGCGAGTTCACCGGCGCGTGGCACCGTCCCGGCGAGGAACCCGGCAGCGAGCGCAACGCCCGCTACTCGCCCGGCGAGCTGCGCACCGTGCTGCGCCTGTGTGCCGACCGGGCCTGGCCGCTCTGCGTGCACGCGATGGGCGGCGGAGCGATCGCCGCCGTCACCGCCGCCGTACGGGAGCTGCGCGCCGGGGGTGCGGTGTTCACGCCCGGCCAGGTGTCGATCGCGCACGCCTTCCTCATCGGCGAGCGCGATCTCGACGACTGCGCCGAGCTCGGCATCGGACTCTCGGTGCAGCCCGCGCTCGCCTACACCTACGCCCGGGAGATGCGCGCGGTGTGGGGCGCCCTGGCCGGACAGGCCGTGCCGTTCGGCACGATGGCGCGCCGCGGCGCGCGGTTCGCGGGCGGGTCCGACACCCACCCGTGCGACCCGCTCACGGGCGCGGCGATCGCGGTCACCCGCAAGGCGTGGGACGGTTCGAGCCTCGGCGAGCACGAGGCGCTCACGCCGCACCAGGCACTCTCGCTCTACACCCGCGAGGCCGGGCACTACATCGGGCTGCCGGACGTCGGGGTGCTCACGCCGGGTGCCGTCGCCGACTTCGCGGTCTGGCCGGAGAACCCGCTCGGCCGCGCGCCGGAGGACTGGCCCTCGCTGCGGCCCGCGCTCGTCGCCGTCGACGGCAGACCCGTGTGGACCGACGACTGACTCCGCGTTTCCTCGACACCGGACGAACGACACGACAAGGAGCTGCCCATGACCGCAACGGCGCCCGGATACCTGTTGCGTGACTGCACGGTCGTCGACCCGCTCGCCGAGGCCCCATTGCGAAACGCCGCCGTGTGGGTCGAGGGCGACCGGATCAGGGAGGTGGGCACCGGCCCCGCTCTCGCCGCCCGTGCCCGGGCGGCGGGCTGTGTGGAGCTGGACCTGGCGGGCGCGTACGTCACGCCAGGGCTGATCAACATGCACACCCACTTCTCGTTGTCGCTTCCCGGTGCGCTCGGGGAACGCGTCAAGCGCATGGGCGCGCACGATCTCGCGCTGTACATGGCCGACGGCGCCCGAAGGACACTCCACAGTGGAGTCACCACGGTACGGTGTGTCGGCGAGAAGGACCACGCGGACTTCGCGCTGCGCACGGCGATCGACTCCGGGTTCGTGCCGGGTCCGCGCATCTTCACCGCGGGAAGGGCGCTCACCTGTACCGGCGGGCACGGTCACGGATCGTCCGGCGCGTTCGAATGCGACGGCGCCACGGAGTTCCGCCGGGGAGTGCGCACGCAGATCAAGGCCGGTGCCGACCTGATCAAGGTGATGATCTCCGGCGGCATCTCGGGCAGGCACGAGGCCATCGACACCCGGCAGGTGACCACGGAGGAGCTGTCCGCCGTCATCACCACCGCCCACGAGTGGGGCCGGAAGGTGACGGCCCACGCCGGTCCGTGGCCGGTGATCCGGGAAGCGGTGGAGCTCGGGCTGGACTGCGTCGAGCACGGATACGAGCTGACCCGGGAGCTGACCGGCCTGATGGCCGAGCGCGGCTGCGCCTACGTGCCGACGCTCGTGGTGACACGGTGCAAGGAGTTCTTCGACGAGCTGGGCGTTCCGGAATGGATGCAGCAGCGGTCCCTCGGCGCGGGGGAGCGGCACCTCCAGAGCTACGCGTGGGCGCTGGAGGCCGGGGTCGAGGTGATGCTCGGCAGCGACATGCCGCCGTTCTGGAGGTTCGAGGGCACCAGTGCCGCCGTGCGGGAACTGGAGTACATGGCTTCCGGAGGGCTCGGGACCCGCGAGGCGCTGCGGGCGGCGACGATCACGCCCGCGCGCTGGCTGGGCGCCGGTGACGTGCTGGGCTCGGTCACCGAGGGCAAGTACGCGGATCTGCTCGTCCTGGATGAGGACCCGCTCGCCGACACCTCGGCGTTCCGGTCGATCTCGATGGTTTTCCGGGGCGGCGAGGTGGTCCGGGACGACCGGGCCCGTGCGGTCGCGGCACAACGGGAGCCCGCCGCACTCGGATAGTCACGGGTTGGGCGGCGTCACCGACACGACGAACTCCGCGGGCCGCTTCCCCGTGTTGACGTAGCGGTGGGGCAGGCGGGAGTCGAACGTGACGCTCTCGCCCTTGCCCAGCGTATACGTGCCGCCGCCCACCTCGACCGTGATCGTGCCCTCCAGCACGAGCGTGCACTCCGTCGACGCGTGACCCCACGGCTCGTCGCAGGTCGCCTCGCCGGGGGCGAGCTGGCCGAGCAGCACCTCCAGGTCGCCGCGTCCCGGGGTGAGCCGGTCGTAGAGCAGGTGGCCGTTGGACCGGCGCAGCTGCGGGCGGTGGCCCGGCCGCGTGACGTGCACGGTGGGCGCGTCGTCGGAGAACATCTCCGCCAGCGACGTACCGAAGGCCCCCGCGAGCTTGCGGATCGTGGTCAGGCTCGGGTCGGTGGTGCCGTTCTCGATCTGGCTCAGCAGACCGGGAGTGACCTCGATGCGTGCCGCCAGTTGCCGCAGCGTCAGCCCGCGCTCCTTGCGCAGGTCCCGAATCCGGTTGCCGAGCACGGTGTCGCCGTCCTTTCGCTGGTGCGGTTGTCCGATAGTGCCCTATTCGGAGCCAACCGCGGAGCATTCGGCGCCAGTTTACTCAAGATAAACACGCGTACACCTTGACTATACTTCCGCGGCGGGTTTGACTCCGATGTCTCCGCTCGGCGAACTCTTCCGGAGGAAACATGCCCCGTCGGTTCCGAGTCCCCGCCCGGCGCCGTCGGCTGCTCGCCGCCGTGTCGCTGGCCGCCGTCGTCACGTGCGTGCTGAGTGCGTGCACGGCAGGCCGGGCCGGTTCGGCGGCGAGAGACAACACCCTCGTCGTCGACACGTCCTTTGTGTACAAGACACTCGACCCCGGGATGGTGTACGAGCAGACCGGTTACCTGGCCGTGCACGTCCTCTACGAGTCGCTGCTCACCTTCGAGGGCGGCGACGTGACCGAGCCGAAGCCGGGCCTGGCGGAGTCGTACGAGGCCTCACCGGACGCCACCCGGTTCACCTTCACGCTGCGCGAGAACGCCACGTTCTCCGACGGCACACCCGTGACCGCCGAGGACGCCGAGTTCTCCCTGAACCGCCTCGTGAACCTCAAGGGCAGCACGTCCGCGTACTTCGCCGATCTGGACATCCGTGCCGTCGACGACCGTACGGTGCGCGTCACCTCGCGGGCCCCGAACCCGAACGTGCCCGTGCTCATGGCGATGCCCGCCGCCTCCATCGTGAACGCGGACGTGGTCGCCGAGCACGGTGGGCGTTCCGACGAGAGCGCCGCGTCGCAGGATCGCGCACAGTCCTATCTGGACCAGAACACCGCGGGCAGCGGGCCTTACGTGCTCGAGCGGAACCAGCCCGGCGAGCAGCTGGTGCTCACCGCCAACGAGAACTACTGGGGTGACAAGCCCGGCTACGCCCGGGTGGTGATCCGGAACATGGAAGCGCAGAACCAGAAGCTGACCCTGACCCGGTCGTCGAGCCCGGAGATCGCGCTCGACATCGCGGGCACGCTGCTGGAGGGGCTGCCGCCCTCGCTGACGGTCTCGCAGCAGCCGGACACGTCGTACTTCTCGTTCGTCAACACCGACCCCCAGGTCTCGCGGGTGGGCTCGCGACCGGAGTTCGTCAGGGCCGTGCGCGCGGCGCTGGACTACCGCGGTCTCGCCGAGCTGTTCGGCAGCCGCAGCGGACCCGCCCGCGGACTGATCGCACCCGCGTACCCCGGCACGCTGCCGAAGCAGGACACGCTCCGCCAGGACCTGCCGCTGGCCAGGAAACTGCTGCGCGACGCGGGCCTCACCGACCCGGCCATCGAGTTCATCTACCCTGCCATCACCTACCGCGGCGTCGACCTCGGCACGATCGCCACCAAGGTGCAGGGTGACGCGGCCAAGGCGGGCATCACCATCGAACTGCGGCCCCTGCCGATGAACTCGTTCCTGGAGCAGTACCGCGGCGGCAAGGCGCAGATGGGCATGACGCCGCAGGCGCTGACCTACCCGAGGGCCGACTCGATGGTCCGCGTGATGTCGCCCGGCGGCGTCAACGCCGAGCGCATGAACTGGACCGAGGACAAGGCGTCCGCCGACGTGCTGTCGGCGACGGACGACTTCCTCGCCGCCACCACCGACGAACAACGCAACGCCGCGGTCGTGCGCTGGCAGCACGCGATGTACCGCGATGCGCCGTACGTGCTGCTGGGCAACAACTCGGGCACGGTCGTGAGCACGCCCGAGGTCAGCGGAGCCGAGTACACGCCGGCCGGCTGGATCGTCGACCTGGCCGCCGTCCGGCCCGCTTCCTGAGCGTGCCGACCCGGGAGGAGAACCCGTGACCACAGTGGAAACCAGCGCGCCGCCCGCGCGGCGCCCGCGCGTACCGCCGATCGTGCGCTACCTCGCGCGGCGGCTCGCCATCGCCGTCGGCCTGCTGTTCGGCTCGACGCTGATCGGCTTCCTGCTCGTGCAGGCCGTTCCGGGCGACCCCGTGGCCGCCAACCTGTCCGACGAGGCGCTCGGTGACCCGGCCGCGGTGGCGGCGTTCGAACAGCGGTGGGGTCTCGACGAACCGCTGCCCGTGCAGTACCTGACCTACCTCCGGAACCTGGTGCAGGGCGATCTCGGCACCTCGCAGCACACCGGCAGGCCCGTGGTCGAGGACCTGCTCGACCACATCCCCGCGACGCTCGAGATCGCACTGCCCGCGATCCTGCTGTCGGTCCTGCTCGGCATCGGCATCGGCATGTTCGCCGCGCTGCGGCACGGCAGGGCCGCCGACCAGGCCGTGCGGATCGGCTCGCTGCTGGGGCTGTCGACACCGCCGTTCTGGCTGTCCCTGCTGGCGCTGTACCTGTTCTTCTTCGTGCTCGGCCTCTCCCCGGGCGGCGGACGGCTCAGTCCCGAGTTCTCCCCGCCGCCCTCGGTCACCGGGCTCTACCCCGTGGACGCCCTGCTCGCCGGTGACCCGATGCTGGCCTGGGACGCCGTGCAGCACGCGGCACTGCCCGTGCTCGTGCTGACCCTCGTCACCACCGCGACCCTCGTCCGGTTCGTCCGCTCGGCATTGCTGGAGGTGCTCCGCAAGGACTACATCACGGCCGCGCACGCCAAGGGACTGCCGCCGCGCACGGTGCTGTTCCGGCACCTGCTGCGCGCCGGCCTCGTGCAGATCATGACGATGGCCGGGCTGACGTTCGCCTCGATGCTCGCCGGCACGGTGCTGATCGAGAGCGTCTTCGCCTGGCCCGGCCTCGGCAACTACGCCTACACCAGCGCCAGCGCTCTCGACCGGCCCGCGATTCTCGGCGTGACCCTGTTCGTCGCGGCGACCTACATCCTGATCAACCTGGTCGTGGATCTGCTCTACGGCCTCGCCGACCCGAGGATCCGCCTCTCATGACAGCGACCGTCCTGCCCCGGTCCGGGGCCCGCACCCGGCGGCACCGCGTCTGGCGCCAGCCCGTCGTGGTCACCGCGCTCGTCGTCCTCGCCGCGTGGCTCGCGGTGGCCGTGCTGGCGGGCTGGCTCAGCCCCTACGACCCGCTCGCGCAGAGCGCCGACATCTACGCACCGCCGTCGGCGGCACACCCGTTCGGCACCGACGAGCTCGGCCGCGACGTGCTCAGCCGCGTGCTGCACGGTGCCCGGCTGTCGATCCCGCTCGCGCTCGCGATCGTGGCCGGAGCACTGCTGGTGGGCGGGTTGCTGGGTCTCGTCGCCGGCTACCTCGGCCGGGTCGCCGACGAGATCATCATGCGCGTCACCGACCTGGTGTTCGCGTTCCCGCAGATCATCCTCGCGATGGCGGTCACGGCCGCCTTCGGGCCGAGCGCGACCAACGCCGTGCTGGCGCTCGTGATCGTGTCGTGGCCGGTGTACGCGCGCGTCATCCGCGGTGCCGTGCTGAGCATCCGCGGCGAGAACTACCTCTCCGCCGCCCGGATGCTCGGCGTCGGGCCGGTGACGGTGCTCCGCCGCGACGTCATCCCGAACAGCGTCGGTCCGGCCATCGTGCTCGCGACGCTCGAGCTCGGCAACGCGGTGCTGCTGCTCGCCGGCCTGTCGTTTCTCGGGCTCGGCCCGCGCCCGCCCGCACCGGAGTGGGGCGCGATGGTGGCGCTCGGCTCCAACGACATCAGCATGTGGTGGGTCAGCGTGTTCCCCGGCCTGGCGATTCTGACCGTGGTGCTGGCGTGCAACATCCTGGGCGACGCCATCCGCGACCGGTTCGACCCCAACCTCGTGGGAGGCCGCTGACATGAGCGACGAACTGCTCGCCGTGGAGAATCTCGCGGTGCGCCTGCCCGGACCCGACGGCCCGGTGCCGGTGCTCAACGACGTCTCTCTGACCGTCCAACGCGGACAGATCGTCGGCATCGCGGGGGAGAGCGGCTCTGGCAAGAGCATGACCGCCCGGACCCTGCTCGACCTGCTGCCCTCCGGTGCGGAGGTGTCCGGCACGCTGCGGTTCGACGGTGCCGAGCTCGACCACCGCGACCGCAAGGCGATGCACGCGGTACGCGGGCACGGCATCGCGATGGTGTTCCAGGACCCCACCGCCGCACTGCATCCCATGCTCAGCATCGGCAGGCAGCTCACCGAGCACATGCGCGTGCACCTCGGCCTCACCCGCACGCAGGCGAAGGCGCGGGCGATCGAGCTGCTGGAGCAGGTTCGCCTGCCCGATCCCGGGCGTGCCCTGCGGTCGTACCCGCACCAGTTCTCCGGCGGGCAACTGCAGCGCATCGCCATCGCCTCCGCGCTCGCCGCCCGGCCGAAGCTGCTGATCGCCGACGAGCCGACGACCGCGCTCGACGTCACCGTGCAGGCGGGGATCCTCGCCCTGCTGGACTCGCTGCGCTCCGAGTTCGGGCTGAGCGTCCTGTTCATCACCCACGACCTCGGCGTACTGGCCTCGCTCGCGACACACACGTGCGTGTTCCAGCACGGCCGGGTCGTCGAGTCGGCGCCGACGGCGCGGTTGCTGCGCTCGCCCGGCCACCCCTACACCCGCGCGCTGCTCGCGGCGCGCGCCGAGACGGCGGAGGTGCCGCGATGAGCCTGCTGGAGCTGACCGACATCGCGGTCGAGTACCGGCCCGCGGGCCGTCACCGGGTCCGGGCCGTCGACGGCGTGTCGCTGACTGTCCGGCCGGGCGAGATCGTCGGCCTGGTGGGCGAGTCCGGGTGCGGCAAGTCCTCGCTCGCGAGGGTCGCGGCGGGGCTGTCCGCGCCCGCGGGCGGCGACGTGCGGTTGCGCGGCCAGCCGGTGACGCCACTGGGCTGGCGCAGGCGCCGGCGCGCGGAGATCGGTCTGCAGATGGTGTTCCAGAACCCGTACTCGTCACTCAACCCGCGGCGCACGGTGCTGAGCCAGCTGCTGGACGGGGTGCCACCCGACGTCGGTCGCGGGCAGGAACGGGAACGGTACGCGCTCGGCCAGCTCACCCGCGTCGGGCTCGACGAGTCGGCCGCCACGCGGTTCCCGCACCAGTTCTCCGGCGGGCAGCTGCAGCGCATCGCGATCGCCAGGGCACTGGTGGCCCGCCCGGACGTGCTCATCGCCGACGAACCGGTGACCGCCCTCGACGTGTCGTCACAGGCACAGGTGGTGGAGGTGCTGTCCCAGCTGGTGCGGCAGCTCGAGGTCGGGATGCTCTTCATCTCGCACGACCTCGCGCTCGTGCGCAGGCTCGCCGACGTGACCGCGGTGATGTACCTCGGCCGCATCGTCGAGGCCGGACCGACCGAGCAGCTGTGGCGGGACCCGAAACATCCGTACACACGGGCACTGATCGAGGCGATCCCCAGCGCGGACCCGGACGCCGGGCTCCCGCGCGCGCTCGCGGGCGAGGTCGGCGACCCCGCCGCCGTGCGCACCGGATGCCGGTTCCGGGCCCGGTGCCCGCGGGCGTTCGCCGCCTGCGCCGACGAACCGGAACTCGCGGGCGACGACCACACGGTCGCCTGCTGGCTGGACAACGACGACACGGGAAGGGCGGCATGACACAACCGGACATGAGCTTGTGGGATCTGCGGGTGACCGTCGAGCGCATCGAGGGGCGCTCGGTGTGCGGGATGGACGTGGGCGACTACTTCGAGCTGACCAACAGCGCGGAGCTGCGCATCCCCGAGGGCAAGCACTTCTGCCTGTACGCCCTGCAGGCCGCGCTGCCGCTGTTGCCGGCGAAACAGCGCGATCTGCCCCAGGGGGACTGGCTCGAACGGGACTGCCACGTGGCCTGCCCGGACCCCGACGAACGGCTCGTCATGCGCGTCGATCGCACGCGGCGGTGCGACCTGCGTTCCGGCGACCTGACATGAGGGAGGTGGAGATCGGGCTCGGCCTGCAGAGCAACCTCTCGCTTCCCGAGTACGCGCGGCTCGCGACGGCCGCCGAGGCCCACGGCATCGACGTGCTCAGCGTGTTCGCGGACCTGCTGTTCCAGCCGCCGCTGCCCGCGCTGCTGGAGATGGCGAGGGTCACCGGCAGGGTGCGCCTCGGCGCGGCCTGCTGGAACCCGTACTCGATGCATCCGTACGAGATCGCGGGCCAGCTCGCGGCGCTGGACTCCGCCTCGGACGGGCGCGCCTACCTGGGGCTGGCGCGGGGAACGTGGCTCGGCGACATCGGGCTCACGCAGCCGCGCCCGCTCACGCACCTGCGTGAGGCGGTGCAGTTCATCTACCGGCTGCTCGCCGGAGACGGTGCCGGCTTCCGGGGCAAGGTCTTCGAGCTGGCGCCCGGCGTCGCACTGCGCTACGAGACACACCGGCCCGACCCACCGCTGCTGATCGGCGCGTGGGGTCCGCGGGCCGTCGCGATGGCGGGCTCGCTCGCCCAGGAGATCAAGATCGGCGGCACCGCGAATCCCGCGATGCTGCCCGTGATGCGGCGGCGGCTCGAGCCGGGGGAGCGGGCGGCGGGACGGGAACCCGGCGAGGTTCGCATCGTCGTCGGCGCCGTCACGGTCGTGGACCTCGACGGCGCGGCCGCGCGACGCCGCGCGCGCCGGGAGGTCGCCATGTATCTCGGCGTCGTCGGCGATCTCGATCCCACCGTCGACGTTCCGCACGAACTGCTGACGGACATCAAGGCGCGCGTCGCCGCCGGGGACCACGACGGCGCCGGTTCGCTGATCTCCGACGAGCTGCTGGACCTGTTCGCGTTCTCCGGTACGCCCGACCAGGTGGCCGCGCAGGCGCAACGGCTCATCGACGCGGGCGCCGGCCGCGTCGAGTTCGGTACCCCGCAGGGGCTCGACACGCTGCGCGGGATCGAGCTGATCGGGAGCAGGGTCGTGCCCGCGCTCGACCGGTCCGCGGGGCGAGGATGACGACGACACCGTGTTGGAGGCCGTAATGGACCGTTCCGTGCTCACGCGCCCCGCGCCGGAGCCCGACCGCACGCTGCGCTACGGCGACGCGCCCGAACACGTCGCCGATGCCTGGCTGCCCGGCACAGCCCGGTATCCGCTGCTGGTGTTCATCCACGGCGGGTACTGGACGCCGGAGTACGACCGCACGCACACGCGCCCGCTCGCGGCCGCGCTGCGCGAGGACGGCTGGCCGGTGCTGTCGATCGAGTACCGCCGCGTACCGGGCGAACCGGACGATCTGGTCGCCGACGTGCGGGCCGCGCTGGCGGGGCTGCCGGGGCGGCTGGACGCGTCGGGGGTGGTGCTCGCCGGGCACTCCGCGGGCGGGCATCTCGCGCTCTGGGCGTCGTCGGTCTGCCCGCCGCCCGGCCTGCTCGGAACACTGGCGCTCGCCCCGGTCGCCGATTTGATGCTCGGGCACCGGCTCGGGCTCGGGGACGGTGCGGTGGCCGCGTTCCTGGGCGGGCCGCCGGACGAGCGCGCCGACCTCGATCCGGTGCGGCTGGCGGCACCGCGGCGACCGGTCGTGCTCGTGCACGGCGCCGAGGACCGGCTTCCGGTCGCGGTCAGCGAATCCTATGTGGACACGCATCCGGCCGCGAAGCTCGTCGTGGTGCCGGATGCCGCCCACTTCGAGGTCATCGACCCGCTCAGTGCGGCCTGGCCGGCGGTGACGGCGGAGCTGGTGGGGCTGGCCGCGCTCCGGGCGTGACGGAGGACCTCCACGTCGGAAGGATCCGGTGTGGACGTTGACCGATGCCGTCACATCCGCCAGGTAAGTGACTCGTTTTCGGTCGGCGCAGGGAGCTGTTAGCCTCGGCTGGCCCGATTCCGCTGGGTGTCGGAGCGAGTTCGCAGGGGGTGAGGCGACATGGGGGAGTGTGGTCACGGCCGTTGGCGAATCGGTGACCGGGTGACGTACCTCGTCGCCCGTCGTCGCGATTGGAGTCGCGTGTGCCGCCGGGTGAAATCGCCCGGTTCGGCCGCGGATCGCGAGCCGAGCTGGGTGCAGGCGGAACGGATCGTGGATGTCGAGGGGGCATCATGAACGGAGAACGGGCGCGGGGGACGACGCTCGGCGGGGAAGGGGAGCCGACGCCGCTGTTCGACCAGATCGTCGGCCGTCATGGCTGGCCGCTCGCCGACGGGCCACAGCCGCGCACCGTCGCGGGCGAGGGGGACGAACCGGGCGACGTGGTGGCCTCCGCTGCTGCTGCCGGGTCACCCGCGGCGCCTGTCCGCGAGTAGCGACCTGGGCGTCGGCGCCCGGGCCCGGTGACGCCGACGTTTGGGCGGAGCCCACCGGTACCGCGCCCGCGAGGCGCGGGTTGCCAGTAAGTTGAGCGGCGGAAGCTGGCACGGGCGCCTGAGGGTGGGCATGCAGTCCGGGCAGCGGCTGGGCGCACTTCGCGTGCCACGGCTACAGCGACCCCGCCAACCCGTCCGACAGCAGGCTCGTGCTGCACGACCACGCCCGCTCACCGTTGCGCGTGCTCGACCTCTCCCGGCTGCGCCTGCCCGGCGCGCGGTTCGCCTACCTGTCGCCTGCGAGACCGCGCGCACTTCCGAGAGCCTGTCGGACGAGGCGATCCACCCGGCGGCCGCGTTGCAGATCGCGGGTTCTCCCAGGTCGTCGGCACGCTTTGGCGCATCGACGACGTCGTGGCTCCCGCGTCGACCCGGCAGGCCCTCAGGGACGCCTCTCCGAACCTGCCGTCACTGTGAGCCGCGCACGTCTACTTCGGAGCGTGAACGGGCCGGGACTACTGGTGCCGCAGCGTGCGGTAGGTGAAGTCGGTCAGGTAGTCGTTGAGCTGCAGTGACGCGTCGGTCGCCTTGGTCTCGTCGCCGTGGCAGATCGCACGCAGGATCTGCCCGTGGAGATCGGCCGCCTCGTGCAGCTCGGTCTTCGGGTCGCGCAGGTGGGCGAACCAGAACCGGCGGGACAGTCCTTGCAGCGGCGCCATCGACAGCGAGATGAACTCGTTGTGGGCGGCGTCCACGATCAGCGTGTGGGTCTGCTTGAGCAGGTCCCCGAACTCCTGGGGGTCGTCGCCGTCGAACGCCGCGAGGACCTCGGCCAGTTCGAGGATGCGTTCGCGCTGTGCGGTCGTGGCCCGGTGCGCGGCGAGCCGCACCGCCAGCTCCTCCAGCGAGCGGCGCAGTTCCAGCACCTTGAGCTGCGCCTCGATCGACGTGGCCGCGACGAAGACGCCCTGGCTCGGGTGGATCTCGACCATCCGTTCGCGGGCGAGCCGCTGCAGGGCCTCGCGCACCGGGGTGCGGCCGAGGCCCGTGCGCTCCATCAGCCGCGCCTCGGACACCAGTGAACCCGGTGGAAGCTCCTGGAACGTGATCATCCGCTCCAGCACGTCGTAGGCCTGGTCGGCCTTGTTCGCCACGGTCCGCCTCCTGCTCGCTGTCCGGTTGCTCTGGACATTACCCGGACCGGTCATGTACAACCGGCATATGACCAATATATCGGTGTGGTCGCTCGCGGACACCCACCCTGATCAGGGGCTCGACGTGCTGGCCGAGGTCGACGTGCTCGTGGTCGGGGCCGGGGCGGCGGGCGTCGCGGCCGCCACGGTCGCCGCCGAAGCCGGCCGGTCGGTGCTCATCGTGGAGCGGTACGGCTTCGCCGGTGGCGCGGCCGTCGCGGGCATGTCCGGCACGATCTGCGGCCTGTACCTGGCGTCCGAGAGCCACCGCGAGCCGCGGCAGGTCGTCGCCGGGTTCACCGAACGTTTCCGGAGCGAGCTGCTGGCCCGAGGTGGACTGACCGGACCGCAGGTGTACGGCAAGACCTGGACGGTCGCGCACGACCCGTTGCGGTGGCGCGAAACCGCCGACGACCTGCTCGAGCGGGCCGACGTCAAGATCCTGTACCACACCGCGGTCACCGGCGTCGTCCTCGACGGTGACGCACACCGCGGTGTCGTGGTCGAGTCGAACGCCGGCCGCGCGGTGATCCTCGCCGCGCGCACGATCGACGCCTCCGGCGACGCGGCGGTCGTTGCCCGCGCGGGCTACCGCTACACCTTCGGCGACGGCGGCGTCATCCAGAACCCCACCATGTTCTTCCGGCTCGGCAACGTCGATGTCCGGCGCTTCAAGGAGTTCTACGGCGAGGACACGATCTGCCCGCCGTACGTCACCGAGGCGATCGACCAGGCGCGCGCGGAGGGCATGGACCTGCCCCGCCGCAAGATCTGGATCTTCACCACCTCCCGGCCCGGCGAACTGCTCGTCAACGCGACCCGGCTCCAGGGCAGGGACGGGCGGCTGCTCAACGTCATCGACCCGGCCGACTTCACCGAGGCCGAGGTCCTGGGACGCCGCCAGGTGCGCTCCTACGCGCGGTTCCTGACCGAGCGGATCCCCGGCTGCGAGGACGCCTTCGTGCTCGACACCGGCGTCGAGGCGGGCATCCGCCAGACTCGGACGATCACCGGTGTCGAGCGGCTGACCAACCACGACGTGCTCGCCGCCCGCAAGCGCCCTGACGGGATCTGCCGGGTGCCCTGGCCCATCGAGCTGCACGCCGGCGAGAAGCCGAAACTGACCTGGCTGCTCGACGACTACTACGAGGTGCCCTACGGAACCCTCGTCCCCGAACGCGGCGAGAACGTCATCGTCGCCGGGCGCTGCCTGAGCGCCGAGCACGAGGCACTGGCCTCCGCGCGGGTCACCGCGCAGTGCTTCGAATACGGCCACGCCGCCGCGATGGCGACGCTGCTCTCGCTCGACAAGGACGTGGCCTATCGCGAGCTCGACGGACGGGACGTCCGCGCGTCGATGGCGGCCAACGGAAGCGCCCTTTCCCCTTCCTGACAGGAGAAACCACCATGGATCGGCTGCGAAGCAACTTCGAGCCGGGCACCACCCGCTGGGCGGTGCGGCGCGCGCAGTGGAGCGCGATGGGCATCAGCGCCGAAGACCAGCGTAAACCCAAGATCGCCGTGGTCAACACGTCGTCGAAGCTGTCGGTGTGCTTCGCCCACCTCGACGACGTGGCCGAGGTCGTCGCAGGCGCCGTGCGGGAGGCCGGCGGGCTGCCGCTGGAGATCCGCACCACCGCGCCCAGCGACTTCGTCACCAGCGCGGGCCGCAAGGCGCGCTACCTGATGCCGACGCGGGACCTGATCGTCAACGACGTCGAGGCGGCCGTCGAAGGCGCCCAGCTCGACGGCATGGTGCTGTTGTCCAGCTGCGACAAGACGACGCCGGCACACCTGATGGCCGCGGCGCGGCTCGACCTGCCCTCCGTGCTCGTGATCGGCGGCTACCAGCGCGGCGGCACCTTCAGCGGGTGCACGGTCGACATCGACTCGGTCTACGAGTCGGTCGGCGCGGTCGCCTCCGGCCGGTTGAGCGTTGACGAGCTGGGGGAGATGGCCGACAACGCGATACAGGGCCCCGGGGTGTGCGCCGGACTGGCGACGGCGAACACCATGCACGTGCTCGCCGAGGCACTGGGCATGACCATGCCCGGTTCGGCGCCGACCCGCGCGAACTCGGAGTCGATGCTCGAACGCGCGGCCGCCGCGGGCCGGCGGATCGTCGAGCTCGTCGGCGAAGGGCTCACCGCACGGCAGGTGCTGACCACGGCGGCCATCCGGAACGCGGTGGAGGTGGCGCTGGCGCTGGGCGGCTCCGTCAACTGCGTCCGGCATCTCGCGGCGGTGGCCGCCGAGGCCGGGCTGGACCTCGACGTGGTGGGGTCGTTCGAATCGCAGGGACGCGATGCCAGGCAGCTCGCCGCGATCCGTCCGAACGGGACACACCAGGTGTGGGACCTCGACCGGGTGGGCGGCGTGCAGACCGTCCTGCGGGCGCTGGAGCCGCGGCTGCACACCGGGGCACTGACGGTGTCCGGGCGGACGGTGGCCGAACTGATCACCGAAGCGTCCGACGTGGACGGTGACGTGGTGCACCCGCTGGACGAGCCGATCGCGGAGGAGCCCGGACTGCTCATCCTGCGCGGGTCGCTCGCGCCCGATGGTGCGATCGTGAAGGTCGCGGGCGTGGGCGCCGCGCGCCGCCAGTTCTCCGGGCCCGCCAAGGTGTTCGCCGGTGAGGACGAGGCGATCACTGCGCTGGGCGACGGCGAGATCGTTCCCGGGCACGTCATCGTGTTGCGCGGCATGGGCCCGCGAGGTGGCCCCGGCACGGTCTTCGCGGCGAGCTTCGTGGCCGCGCTCAACGGAGCCGGGCTGGGTGGCCAGGTGGCCGTGGTGACGGACGGCGAGCTGTCCGGGCTCAACCACGGTCTCGTCGTCGGGCAGGTCATGCCCGAAGCGGCCGACGGCGGCCCGCTGGCCGGCCTGCGCGACGGCGACGTCGTCGCGATCGATCTCGACGCGCGGCGCATCGACGCCGAACCGCTCCGCGACGGAGCGCCCGTCACCGCGGGAGACCCGGCGTCCGAGCACGGCTGGCTCGGCCAGTACGCCGCGCTCGTCGGCCCGATCCAGCGCGGCGCCGTCCTGCGCCGCCCCTGACCTCCCCGCCACCAAAGGAGATGGCCCCATGTCCGACACCCGACGCCAGGCCCGGCGCGCCGGTATCGCCGCGCTCGTTGGCACCACCCTGGAGTGGTACGACTTCCTCATCTACGGCACCGCCGCCGCGCTCATCCTGAACGAGCTGTTCTTTCCCACCGTCAGCCCCGTCGCGGGCACGCTCGCCACGTTCGCCACCTACGCGGTCGGCTTCCTCGCCCGCCCGTTGGGCGGCATCGTGCTGGGCAGCCTCGGCGACCGTGTGGGCCGCAAGACCATGCTGGTGCTGACGATCGTGCTGATGGGCGTGGCCACCGCGCTGATCGGCGTCCTGCCCACGTACGACCAGATCGGCGCGTGGGCGCCGGTGCTGCTGATCGTGCTGCGACTGCTGCAGGGCTTCGGCGCCGGAGGCGAGTACGCGGGAGCGGTGGTGCTGTCCGTCGAGCACGGTGACCAGCGGCGGAGAGGTCTCGCCGGTGCGTGGGCACCGGCGGGGTTCGCGCTCGCGACCCTGCTGGCGACCGGCGTCTTCCAGCTCTTCCTGTTGCTGCCCGACGAGCAGTTCCGGCAGTGGGGCTGGCGGGTTCCGTTCCTGCTGGGGATCGTGATGCTCGCGGTCGGCTACTTCGTGCGGAGCGCGGTCGACGAGACCCCGGCGTTCGAGAACGCGCAACGGGCCGAGGCGGTCAAGGTGCCGTTGTTCGCGGCCGTGCGGCGGCACCCGAGGAGCTTCTTCGTCGTGATCGGTGCCCGCTTCGCCGAGAACGGGTTCGCCTACCTGTTCCCGGTGTTCGCCGTGTCGTTCCTGACCGGCACCCTGGGCCTCGACGAGTCGCTCGGGCTCACCGCGGTGATCATCGCCTCCGCGGTGCAGGTGGCCGGGGTGCCGTTGTTCGGCTGGCTGTCCGACCGGTGGGGACGCCGACCGGTGTACGCGGCGGGGGCGATCGCCTCCGCGCTGTGGACGGTGCCGTTCTTCCTCATGCTGGAGAGCCGCTCCCCGGTCGCGGTCGTCGCCGCGTTCGTCGTGGGGCTCGGCATCTGCTACCCGGCGATGCTGGCGCCGCAGGCGGCGTGGTTCGCGGAGCTGTTCGACACCAAGACCAGGCTCGCCGGGTTCGCGTTCGCCAGGGAGATCGGTTCGGTGCTGGCAGGCGGCTTCCTGCCGCTGGTCGCGACCGCGCTGCTCGCGTGGTCGGGGCACTGGTGGCCGGTCGCCGTGTATCTGGGCCTGCTCACGGCGTTCACCCTGATCGCGCTCGCGGCGGGACCGGAGACCCGGCGTCGTGACATCGAGTCGCCACCCGTGGCACCGAAGGTCACGACGCCGCAGCCCTGACCGGCGAACCCCTCATCTCCCTCGCCCCCCTTTGTGTCGTAGCCGTAACGGCGAGGCCCGGACTGCGACTTCCTGGCTATTGCTCGTCTTCTCGTGGCGAGCCAGTACTGATCACGGCATCTTCCGGCTATCGGCAGGAAAGTCGATCCGATGGAGGCAGATGTGCACGTCCTGCGATCCCGGCGCCAGCGCGCCGAAACCGTTGCCGCGCAATACGAAACGCTGACCGACGCACGACAGTACGCCGGGTCGCATCAGGGTTGGAGCCCTGGCGCACGATATCTCCACTCGCGGTTGCACGTCGTGGACGAAGTTCTGCGCACGTGTCCTGGCGGTGAGCTGCTGGACGCGGGCTGTGGTCCCGGCGTGTTGCTTCGCCGGCTGGTCGATACGCGGCCGGGTGACTTCGGGATCACCGGCTGCGACCAGTCGGCCGCCATGATCGAGGTTGCCCGGGAGAGACTCGCCGGCGCGGCGGATGTCCGCCTGACCGTGGCGGACATCGAGGATTTGCCGTTTCCGGAACGGTCTTTCGACGTCGTGGTCGCGATGGGGGTCCTCGAGTACACGGACGCGCTGCGCGCGCTGCGTGAGCTGGCGCGCGTGGTCCGTCACGGCGGCCTTGTCGTGGTCACGATGCTCAACCCGCGCAGCCCGTACCGGTTGTTCGAGTGGTCGGTCTACTGGCCGGCGGTCCGGCTGCTGGGCCACGCCGAGCGATGGGCCGGGGTGCCGCCGGAGCGCAGGCACGCGGCGAGCAGAACCGGAATCCGCGCTTTGTCCCGCCGACGACTGTGCCGGCTGTTCCGCGGGCTCGGGCTGCGCCCGGTCGACATCGCCTACTACGACGTGACACCCCTTTTGCCGCCGTTCGACCGGATCGTGCGGAAATGGGCGCGCCGGTGGCGAGCCCACCCGGAGACCACGGTGAGCCGCGGCGCCCGGCGGTGGCTGGGTACCGCCTATCTCGTCGCCGCCCGGTGAACGAGGCCCTCCTCGGCGTCGCGGGTGCGGCGGCCGTCGTCGGTGAGCAGGGACGAGCGCGCGAGCGTCGCCGTGGACACGGCGATGACGATGGCCGCGACCGCCGCGGCGGCGATCCAGGCCCCGCCACGGACCGTCTCGCCGAAGGCCACGACACCCCAGGCGAGTGCCGCCAGCGGGTTCGACAGCACGAGAGCGGGCTGGGAGGCCTCGAGCCTCCCCGCCCGCAGCATGCTCTGCAGCAACAGGAATCCGGCGGGCCCGGCGAGCATCATGGCGTAGGTCTGCCAGGCCGACACGAGCGCGCTGACGCCGCCGTCGCCGAGCGCGTCGGTCATGGCCGCCACCAGCGCCGCGGTGAAGGCGAACCACGTCCCCGCCGCCATCCCGAGGTACACCGCGCGATGAGCATGCCGGTCACGGTGGCCCAGTGTCACGAGCGCCCCGACCACCCCGACGGTGAGCACACATCCGGACAGCCAGGAGCCCGCCGAGGCCCGGCTCGGGTCGCCACCACCCGGTGCCAGCGCGCCGAGCAGCAGCGCGACACCGCCGGCCGTGCTCAGCACCGCCGCCCACTCCCGGGGGCGGAGCCTGCTGCCGAAGGCCAGCCCCGACAGCAGCAGGGCGAAGCCGAGCTCGCTGATGAGGAGGGGCTGGATCAGCACGATCGGACCGGAGGCGAGCGCCAGGGCCTGCAGCGCCAGCCCCGTGAGCATCGCCGCAACACCCAGCACCCAGGCCGGCCTCCGCACGAGGGTGCGCAGCACGGGCACCGACATCCGCATGCCGTGAGGCACGGTGCGGACGCCGAGCCGTTGCAGCACCGACCCCGCGGCGTTGGCCGCCGCGGCGAGCACCGAGAGAAGGACGACGAGCATCACCGGCCACAGCGTGCGCCCTCGCAGCCTCCGGCGGCAGGGACGAAAGTCCCGTGCACGGGGGCCGGGAGTCGCTCGTCCGCCCGTCCCGGCTGCAGGTCACCGGTAGTGAGGACTTCCGTCCCTGCTCGCCGGAGGTCGCGGGGTGGATCCTCGGGTCCAGAGGGCATGGCTCGTGTGGTGGGAGGCGCTATGACCGCTGTGATGGACAGGCTCGGCGTCTCGGAGAGCCTGCGGCTGCTGGGCTCCGTACCGGTCGGGCGCGTCGTGTACACCGAGCAGGCCCTGCCCGCGATCCGTCCGGTCAACTTCCGGGTCGTCGCGGGCCGCATCGTCCTGCGCGGCCCCGCCGGTTCGTGGACGCGGCGGCTGCACCGCGAGGTGGTGGCGTTCGAGGCCGACCGCATCGACGAGGGTGACAGGACCGGATGGAGCGTGGTGGTGCTCGGACGAGCCCGCCGCGTGACCGACGTCGACGAACTCGTGGCCCTGTTCGATCAGGAGCACCGGCCGTGGGCACCCGGCGTCCGCGACGTGGTCGTCGTGATCGACATCGAACAGATCACCGGTCGCAGGGTGAGCCTCGCGTGAACCGGTGCTGACGAAAAGTGTCGATCTTTGTCCGCTGCGCGAACGTGCAATTCCCAATTCCCATTCCGGTTGATATTTGTGACCACCGTCATTGCGTGAACTCCCCAGGCTGACCAGGATGTCTGCGACGGAGAAATCCCCCGCCTCAAACTCCGTGGACCCCGAAGGAGAAAACGTCTCTTGTTCAATTCGGCGCACCATTCCCGGGTGGCAGGCCATGCCGCTGAGTGAGCAGGAACAACGCGCACTGTCCGAACTCGAGCACGGACTGCGCGCCGACGATCCCCGGCTCGACAAGTGGCTGCGCCGGATGACCCCGCCGGAGGACTCCACATCGACGTTCCTCACCCTGGGCGTTCTGGCCGCGGCCGTCGTGGGGGTGGGGCTGCTCGTGGCCGGCTGGGTGTTGTTCGGTCTGCTCGTCCTGGCGCTCGGCGCGGTCGGCCCGATCCGGTGGGTGTCGAGGAGCTATTACGACCCGGCGTGCCACCACCTGGTTCCGGCCTCGGAACCGAACTGCCCCCGCTGCGCCGCCGCCTGAGCCGCTGATCGCGGCGCCTTCACGGCCGAGGTGACAAGGCGGCGACCTCGGCCACCGTGTCGAGGTCGTCCGCGCTGAACTCTCCCGACAGCGGCTCGGCTTTGGCGACCGTGAGGACGGTGCGGTTGAGCTGGGAGTCGTAGTTGTGCCCGGTGAACCGAACACCGGCCGCGCCGACGAGCTCGCCGCCCAGCGGGGAGATGTCTCCGGTGGCGTGCACATCGATGAGGCTCTGGAACCGCACCGCCTGCGTCCGGGTGCGGAAACCGACCCAGGCCACCGAGACCACCACCGCGTCGTCGCCGTCGCCCACCGTGAACAGCGCACGGTCCAAGGATGTGCAAGGGGTACGGGTGAGGAACTGCCTCACCTCGCCGAACGAATGGCGCACGCACTCGGCGTGCTTCCGGGTCGCCTTTCGCAGCGTGCGCATGCCCAGGCGGCCCCACGCTTCGTCGATCCGCCCGGCGCGTGCCGACTTCTTGCTGTCCGCCTTGCGCACCACCAGGTTCTTGCCCGCGGTGGAGCTCGCGCCGCTGCCCAGTGAGCCGGCGGTGCCGCCGGCCCCGCCCGTGGTGGCGCCGAAGGCGACCACTCCCGCCGTGGCGACCGCGGCCCAGCTCGTCTTGGACGCGAAGCGCCCCTTGCTGTCGCGCGGCTGATTCTTCCGTTTCGGTGAGATACGCCCGAAATGGACGGACTTCCCATTCTCTCGCCTCAGCGCGCCGTTCCCGGTCGTGAGAGCGAAGGTGATCGCTGTGCAGAGGACCGAGACGCGGTCGCCGACCTGACGACAGCGCCGACGCGACTTGTCTCCGCTCCAGCCTCTCCGCCTGGCGAATCGGATCGTCCGGCGGGAACCTCACACGAAAGATCAGCATCCATGAGCACGTCGCCCTTGCCGGATGCCGTGCCCGCCGGTCGGTGACTGAGGTTCGCCGCGCCGCGGGTGGCGATGACGCGGCGAGCCCGGCCGATCGCTCGGCCGGGCTCGCCGGTGCGGACGGGATCAGGCGAGGTCGAAGCGGTCGAGCTCCATGACCTTCGTCCAGGCCGCCACGAAGTCCGCCACGAACCGCTCGCGAGCGTCGGCGCTGGCGTAGACCTCAGCCAGCGCCCGCAGCTGCGAGTTGGAGCCGAAGATCAGGTCGACCGCGGTGGCGGTCCACTTCAGCTCGTCCGTCGACGCGTCGCGGATCTCGTACACGTTCTCCTCGGACTCCGACGCCTTCCACCGGGTGCCCGGCGCGAGCAGGTTGGCGAAGAAGTCGTTGGTAAGCACGCCGGGCTTGTCGGTGAGCACACCGTGGCGCGTGCCGCCGTGGTTCGCGCCGAGCGAGCGCAGGCCGCCGACGAGGACGGTCATCTCGGGAGCCGTCAGGTTGAGCAGGTAGGCGCGGTCGACGAGCAGCACCTCCGGCTGGAGCTTCTCCCCAGCCCGCAGGTAGTTGCGGAACCCGTCGGCGCGCGGCTCGAGCACCGTGAACGACTCGACGTCGGTCTGCTCCTGGCTGGCGTCGGTGCGACCGGGGTGGAATGGCACGGTCACCTCGACACCGGCGTCGCGCGCCGCCTTCTCGACCGCGGCCGAGCCCGCCAGCACGATCAGGTCGGCGAGCGAGATCTTCGCGCCGCCCGATTCGTTGAACTCGCGCCGGATGTCCTCGAGCTTCTCCAGCACCGGTGCCAGCTGCTCCGGCTGGTTGACCTCCCAGCTGCGCTGCGGCTCCAGGCGGATCCGGGCACCGTTGGCGCCACCGCGTTTGTCGGTGGAGCGGAAGCTCGCGGCCGAGGCCCACGCGGTGGTGACCAGCTGGGCGGTCGTGAGGCCGGACTCCAGGACCTTCGCCTTCAGGGCGGCGACGTCGGCGTCGCTCACGAGCTCGTGGTCGACGGCGGGCACCGGGTCCTGCCACAGCTGGGGCTCGGGGACCCACGGCCCGAGGAAGCGGCTGACCGGACCCATGTCGCGGTGCAGCAGCTTGTACCAGGCCTTGGCGAAGGCCAGCGCGAACTCGTCCGGGTTCTCCATGAACCGGCGGGAGATCGGCCCGTAGACCGGGTCGAAGCGCAGCGCCAGGTCCGTGGTGAGCATGGTCGGCTTGTGCTTCTTGTCCGGGTCGAACGGGTCCGGGATGATCTCCGGCGCGTCCTTGGCGACGTACTGCTTGCCGCCGCCGGGGCTGGTGGTGAGTTCCCATTCGTAGCCGAAGAGGATCTCGAAGAAGCGGTTGCTCCACTCGGTCGGCCGGTCGGTCCACGTCACTTCGAGGCCGCTGGTGATCGTGTCAGAGCCCTTGCCGCTGCCGTGGGTGCTCAGCCAGCCGAGGCCCTGCGCCTCCAGCGGGGCGGCCTCGGGCTCGGGGCCCACGTGGTCGTCGGCGTTGCCCGCGCCGTGGGTCTTGCCGAACGTGTGGCCACCGGCGATCAGCGCGACGGTCTCCTCGTCGTTCATCGCCATCCGCCTGAAGGTCTCGCGGATGAAATGGGCCGCGGCGTGGAAGTCCGCGCTGCCGCGGGGACCCTCGGGGTTGACGTAGATCAGGCCCATCTCGGTGGCGCCGAGCTCGGGCACCATCTCCGTGTCGCTGGCGTAGCGCTCGTCGCCCAGCCAGTCGTCCTCGGGACCCCAGTAGATCTCCTCGGGCTCCCAGGTGTCCTCGCGGCCGAAGCCGAAGCCGAAGGTCTTGAAGCCCATCGACTCCAGCGCGACGTTGCCCGCGAACACGAGCAGGTCGGCCCACGAGATCTTCTGGCCGTACTTCTGCTTGACCGGCCACAGCAGGCGGCGGGCCTTGTCGAGGTTGGCGTTGTCGGGCCAGCTGTTGAGCGGCGCGAAGCGCTGGGCGCCGTCCCCGGCGCCGCCGCGGCCGTCGTGGATGCGGTAGGTGCCCGCGGAGTGCCAGCTCATGCGGATCATCAGGCCGCCGTAGTGGCCGAAGTCGGCGGGCCACCAGTCCTGCGAGGTGGTGAGCACCTCGATGACGTCCCGCTTGAGGGCCTCGACGTCGAGCTTGGCGAACTCCTTGGCGTAGCTGAAGTCCTCCGGCAGCGGGTTGCCCTTCGACGAGTGCGCGTGCAACACCGAGAGGTCGAGCTGGTTGGGCCACCAGTCCTGGTTGGTGCGCGGACGGCCGCCGGTCTTCGCGGTCGGCGAGTCGATCGCGGGGTTCTCGCTCTCGCTGCCGTGCGCGGTCACGGAGTCGGGTGCGACCGGGCAGCCCGCCGCGGCCTTCTGGTCGACGCCCTGCGCGCTGGAGGGGGCGTTGTCGTGGGTGTCGCTCATCTGCTTCCTTCCGAGCTGACTGATCGTTCGGGTGTGGGTCCGGCCGCGCATTCGGGACAAATGCCCCAGAAGACGACCTCCGCCTGGTCGATCACGAAGCCGTGGTCGTCCGAGGCGGTGAGACAGGGCGCGTGGCCGACGGCGCAGTCGACATCCGCGATCGCGCCGCAGGAGCGGCACACGACGTGGTGGTGGTTGTCCCCGACCCGGGATTCGTAGCGGGCGTTCGTTCCGGCTGGCTGGATGCGCCGCACCAGGCCGGCGTCGGTGAGCGCCCGCAGCACGTCGTAGACCGCCTGGTGGGACACCGTGGGGTGCTCGGCCCTGACGAGCGCGATCACCGTCTCGGTGTCGACGTGCGGGTGGTCGCGCAGTGCGGCGAGCACCGCCAACCGGGGCCGTGTCACGCGCAATGACACCGCCCGCAACTGCGCTTCGAAGTCCGAAGACACACCACGACCATAAGGCGTTGTCTTGAACAGCTCAAGTTAGGGAGCGGCTCGCGGGTGTCCTCGTCCGGGCTTCCGCGGCGGGGTGGTGTTCGCGGTCGCCGCGGCATGGGCGGCGCCCCGGCCGTGGGCCCGGGCGACGATGGCGCCGTTCTGGACCCGCACCGCCGCCTCGGTCTCGTCGCCGGCTTCGGTCAGCCCGAGCGCGGAGACGATCGCCGCGTGGTCGTCGAGCACCAGGCGCAGAGGCGGCAACGCGTCCGCGGTGAACACGCGCCGCAGGCATCCGGCCAGGTCGCCGACCCTCAGCCGGATGAGCCTGCCGGTCTCCGCGGGGTCACCCGTGGTGACGGCCACCGTCACCTGCTCGCCGGGTCTGACCGCGCGGACGGCTTCCTCGGCGGCGGCGAGCCGGTTCGCCCCGAGCACCGCGATGACCCCGTCGGCGCCGAGGTCGGCGCCGTCCCCGCTGATCAGATCCGGGAGGCCGGAGGGGGGAGTCCAGGTGTCCTCGCACGGTGTCGCCGCGGCGACGAAGGGCAGGTGGGGCGGTGCCCACGTGTCGGTGAGCTCGATCCCGGCCAGGTGCGTGCACGCACGCGCCACGTCGAAGGGGTCACCCGACCCCGGTGCGATCTCGGCCAGGTGCCCCGAGCCGTCCAGCAGCGTCAGCGCCAGGGCGGCCAGCCGTACCCGGCGTGGTGACTCCGGTGCACACGATTCCAGCGCGGTGCCGAGCAGCAACGCCTCCAGCCGGGTGACCTGCGCCAAAGTCGTCCGCGCGCGCTCGTCGTCGAGGACGCCGACCAGCGAGCGCAGTTGCAGCCGCCCGCCCCCGGTCGTGTCGTCCACCAGTGGCAGCCGCTCGAGCCAGGTCCGGGCGAACAGCCCCAGCGCGTCGGCGGGCGACGCCGGCGGCGCCGAGGGCGCGGCGGTGGCGGTGTTCTCGACCAGGTCGATCAGCACCGCCAGGTACAGGGCGCGCTTGCTGGGGAAGTTCGAGTACACGGCCCCGCGGGTCAGCTCGGCGCGCTCGGCGATCCGGTCGATCTTCGCCAGTGCGTAGCCGTACTCGGTGAACTCCTCCTTCGCCGCCGCGAGCACGGACGCGCGTGTGCGCTCCTGCTGCTGTGCCCGGGTCAGCCGGACCATCGGCACTCCCTCCCTTGGCTCCGGACAGCAGAACACAGACAGAATCCGAATGATAAGACCATTCGAAATCCGTGCTCGGGTCACGTCGCCAGGATCTGACCCAGCGCGTCCTCGTCGCCGAGCCACGACGTGTGCGTGCACAGCGGCAGCAGGCGGACGGCGAGCTGGAACCGGAACGAGTTCTCCGGAGACGTCAGTTCCACCCCGGAGGTCTTGGCCGCCTGGCGAAGCCGGTAGTCGAGGGTGTTCGGATGGATGCCGAGCCGCGTGGCGGCGGCGCGGCGGTTCATGCCGAGGGTGAAGTACACGTACAGCGTGCGCACGAGATCGATCCGGCTCGTGCGGTCGCCGCCGAGGAACTCGCCCAGCACGGTCGCGACGAACGTGTCGACCGGTTCTCCCTGCCGGAAAAGGTCGAAGAATGCCGTTGCCTCGTAGGTGTGCACCAGGCGGTCGGGGAAAAGGATCTCACCGAGCGCGCGGGCGCGTTCGGCCTCGCGTGCCGCGGCGGGGAGGCCCTCGGCCGTGGGGCTGGGGCGGCCGAGTCCCGCGGTGACGTATCCGGCCTCCGCTCCCGACTGACGCAGCGCGCGTTCCAGCAGGGTCTCGATCCCGCTGGTCGCGGCCGTCGGCACCAGGATGACGGCCCCGCGGCGCAGCAGCGACGAGATGCTGCCCGGAACGTGGCGGCGGATCTCCTGGAGGACCTCGAGCAGGACGTCGTCGAGCGTGTGGCTGGCGCGGCTGGTCGGTCCAATGACGACGGTCGCGTGCGGCTGCCGCGGATCCAGGCCGAGGGAACGCACCGCCGCGTCACGTTCCTCGGCGGTGGAGAAATCGTCCTCCATGATGCGGGACAGCAGCAGCCGGGTGGCCTCGAGCCGGGAGTCCAGCAGGCGGTCACGCTCGGCGAGATAGGCCCGCTCCGCCTCGCTGCTCACCCAGTCGATGTAGCGAAGGGTGTAGTCGGTGAGCGTCCGGTGATCGAGGTCGGGCCTGCTCTCACTGAGCTTCTCCCACATCGCCCTCGCGCCGATGCGGTACGCGCGCAACATGGACCCGAGCGCGATCCCCTGGTGCACTCTCCTGCGGGCGGCCTCGGCGAGCGTGGCGAGTTCCTCGCCGGTCGGGCGCCGCTGGTGCACGACGGCCTGGAGGTAGATACGCGCGTTGTGCACGTTCGTCTGCACGACGTCGGCGAGCACGGCGGGATCGAGGTTGGCGTAGTCGGGGTTGGCGGCGCAGATCGTGTCGGTGACGTACCGGCCGACCCGGCCGAAGTCCTCCGGCTGCGGTTGCGACGTCGTCACAACTACGACCCTCCGAATCGTGCGATGTCTCCGATGACACCGTCTGCGACGGGCGGAAACATACGTTACACGGATCCCGCCTGGTCACGGCTGTGACAGGGAGAACGGGAGCCGGCATGGTCACTCACCGAACAGGGGAGAAGGCAATGTCGCTCGACCATCGGGACAGCATCGAGGTGCCTGCCTCCGGCCGCAACATCGAACCCGGACTGGTGCGTGCCGTCGCGGGCACCTTCGCCACGGGGATCACGATCATCACCTGCTCCACAGGCGACAACGCGCATGGATGCGCCGCCAACGCGGTGCTCAGTGTGAGCCTCGACCCCGCTCTGATGCTGATCTCGCTCGGCCACGGCTCACGCACCCGCGCCGCCATCGCGCGGGCCGGCTCGTTCGCGATCAACATCCTCCCGGACAGCGAGGAAGGCGCTGAACTGTGCTCGTTGTTCGCGAGCCGCGTGCAGGACAAGTTCGCGCGGGCCCGGCATCGTCGTGGCGTCCTCGGCGCACCGATCCTGCGGAACGCGCTGGGCTGGTTCGAGTGCGCTGTCGACACCGTTCAGGAAGCGGGGGATCACACCCTGTTCGTCGGCAGGGTCGTCGACGCGGGGCACGACGACGGTGAGCCGCTGCTCTTCTTCCGGGGCCGCCACCGGCGGCTCGCCGCCTGACCCAACCGCCACGCGATCCGAAACAAGGAGGTCTCGGATGTCACGCAACGGTGCGAACGAGTTGTCGGACGCTCGAATGGCGCGACGTGGTTTGCTCGCCTCGACGGCGGGCAGCGCGATCGAGTGGTACGACTTCTACGTCTACGGGCTGTCCGCCGCCCTGATCTTCAACCAGCTCTTCTTCCCCAACAGCAGCCCGTACTCCGGGACACTGCTCGCGCTGTCGACGTTCTTCGCGGGATTCGTGGCGCGTCCGCTCGGTGCCATGATCTTCGGGCATTTCGGTGACCGCATCGGCCGCCGCAGGGTCCTGATCATGACGACGTTGCTGATGGGCTTCGGCACCGTCTTCGTCGGGCTGGCGCCGACGTACTCCACGGCGGGAATGTGGGGAGCGGGGGCGCTGGTGGTTCTCCGTGTCCTGCAAGGGATCGGCGTCGGTGGCGACTGGGGTGGCTCGGTGCTCATGGCCACCGAGTGGAGCTCCGCCAAGGGCAGGCGCGGCTTCATGGGCAGCCTGCCGCAGTTCGGTAGTCCGCTCGGGCTGATCACGGCAACGGCCGTGACCGAGGGTGCCAGCCGCCTGATGTCGCCCGCCGCCTATGAGTCCTTCGGCTGGCGGATCCCGTTCCTGTTCAGCCTGGTGCTCACCGGGATCGCGTTGTACCTGCGGCTGCGGGTGGCGGAGACGTCCTCGTTCCTCGAGGCGAAGCAGGCGGGGACCGTGCGGCAGGCGCCGGTCGCCTACCTGTTGCGCCACCACTGGCGCATGGTCCTGAAGACCACGTTGATGCGCGCGGGCCAGCACGCGTCGTTCTACCTCTTCACGACCTTCGTGCTCAGCTATGGCGTCACCTCACTCGGGCACGAGCGCTCGACGATGCTGCTCGCCGTGATGCTCGCCGCCGCCGTCTCGCTGGCCAGCACGCTGTTCTGGGGAGCGTTGTCGGACCGCATCGGCCGCAAGCGGATGCTGCAGATCGGCATCGTGGTGATGTTCGTCTTCGCGCTGCCGTACTTCGGGCTGCTGAACTCGGGTGTCACCTCCCTGATGGTCGTCGGGATCGTGTTGTCGCTGGTGGTCCACGACATGCAGTACGGCCCGCAGAGCTCCTTCATCGCCGAGAGCTTCCCCGCGGAGGTTCGCTACAGCGGTGCCTCCCTGGGCTACCAGCTCTCGTCCATCACCTCCGGTGGGCCGGCCGCACTGATCGCCACGGCGCTGATGGCTCACTACAACTCGACGGTGCCGATCGCGCTCTACCTGATGGGCATGTGCGCCATCGCCTTCGTGTCCCTGCTCTTCATGCCCACTGTGGACGGACGCGACGCCGAGCCGGCGCAGGCGGGAACGCCCGCACGGCACGTGCCTTCCTGACCAGTTCACAAGAAAGGACGGACGACATGTCGACGAATCCCGTACAGGCGGCCGATCTCGCGCCGAGCTCGCCGCTGGCGGCCGCGCTGGAGAACGACCTGATACTCGGCCTGTTCCTGCCGCTGCAGGAGGGCGCGTGGAGCCCCTCGTCTGCGCCCCGCGGAACGAGCTGGACCTACGACTACAACGCCACCTGCGCGCTCGAGGCGGAGAAGTACGGCTTCGACCTCGCCTTCGGGCTCGGCCAGTGGCTCGGCAAGGGCGGCTACGGCGGCGAGACGCGCTTCCGCGAGCACGAGCTCGACCCGCTGATCAGCTCGGCGGCCCTCGCGGCACAGACGACGCGGCTGCTGCTGATCAGCACCGTGCACGTGCTGTACGGCTGGCACCCCGTGCATCTCGCCAAGTACGGCGCGTGCATCGACCACATCTCCGGTGGCCGCTGGGGGCTCAACGTCGTGACGGGCTACAAGCCCAGCGAGTACCGGATGTTCGGGCTGGATCCGATCGAGCACGACCTGCGCTACGACATGGCCGCCGAGTTCACCGAGATGTTGCGGACGTTGTGGGCGAGCGAGGACAACGTGACGGCGCGCGGCAAGTACTGGTCGATGCAGGACGCGCACATCCTGCCCAAGCCGGTCCACGGGCGGCCCGTGCTGGTGAACGCCGCGTCCTCGCCCGCGGGGTTGGAGTACGCCGCGCAGTACTCCGATCTGATCTTCATCACCAGCCCCGGCGGCGCGGACCCGCACAAGGCCGTCGAAACGCTGCCAGCGCACAACAAGAAGATCAAGGACCTGGCTCGCGCCCGGGGCCGTGAGGTGCGGACCGTGATCAACCCCCACGTCATCTGCAGGGAGACCGAGAAGGAGGCGTGGGCTGCCTATCAGGCGATCCTCGACAACGAGGACACGGTCGCGGCGGAAAACTTCGTCGCGGGCTTCACCGGCGGTGACAACAAGTCCTGGCGCGGGCACAGCCGTGAGCAGTGGGTGGTCGGTGGCAACGTGCACCTGGTCGGCACGCCCGAGCAGATCGTCGAGTGGTTCGGCAAGCTGCACGAGGCCGGCTGCGACGGCATGCAGGTGAACTTCTTCGACTACCTGCCCGACCTGCGGCGCTTCGGGGAGCAGGTGATGCCGTTGCTGGTCGAAGCGGGCCTGCGGAAGGCGGCCGGCCGATGACCGGCTCGCACGGCGCACCGCTCGCGGGGCTGCGCGTGCTCGAGTTCGGTCAGATCGCGGCAGGCCCGTTCGCCGGATCACTGCTCGCCGATCTGGGGGCCGACGTCGTCAAGGTGGAGCGGGCCGGTGCCGGAGACGGCATGCGGCAGTGGCCGCCGCTGATGGGCGAACCGGACGCCCCGGCGCGGTACAGCGGGAACTTCGCGTCGGTGAACCGGAACAAGCGCAGCATCGCCGTCGACCTGAAGTCCACTGAGGACAAGACCAGGGTCCTCGAGCTCACCCGCGCCGCCGACGTCGTCGTGGAGAACTTCCGCGCGGGAACACTGGATCGCCTCGGCCTCGGCTACGACGCGGTGGCCGAGGGCAACCCGAGGATCGTCTACTGCTCGATCTCCGGCTACGGCCATACCGGCCCGTACGCACAGCGCGGCGCCTTCGACGTCACCGTGCAGGCCGTGTCCGGGCTGATGAGCGTCACCGGCGACGAGCACGGAGAGCCCGTCAAATGCGGCGTACCGGTGGGCGACTTCGTCGCCGGGCTCTACGCCGCGTACACGATCACGGCCGCCGTGCACCGGGCCCGGCGCACCGGGCGCGGGGCGCGGATCGACTGCTCGATGCTGGGCACCCTGCTGGGCATCGCCGCCCTGCAGACCAGTGAGTACTTCGGCACCGGCCGCGACCCGCGGCGGCTCGGCTCGGCGCATCCGCGCAACGCCCCCTACCGGGCCTTCCGGGCGGCGGACAAGAGCTTCGTCGTCGCCGCGGGCAACGACGACCTGTGGCGCCGCTTCTGCGCGGTGGTGGACCTGCCCCGGCTCGCGGACGATCCCCGGTTCCGCACGCAGGAGCTGCGCGCCCGCAACCAGGACGAGCTCACCGAACTGCTCGCCCCGCCGTTCCTGGAGCGGGACGCGGCGGCCTGGCTGGCCGCGTTCGAGGAAGCCGGGGTGCCGTGCGCCCCGATCAACACGTTCTCCGAGATCCTCGGCGACCCACAGGTCGAGGCGATGGGGCTGGTCAAGCCGCTCGACCTGCCCAACGGGGTCACGACCAGCACGGTCACGTTCCCGGTCCCGATCACCGGGCACGTCGCGCCGCTGCGTCCCCCTCCGCTGCTCGGGGAACACAACGACGAGGTCGCGAAGGAGTGGCTCGATGAGCACGGCGAGCACTGAGGCACCGGGCACCGGCGAGGTGCGCGTCGAACGGTCCGGCGACCTCGTCACGGTCACGATCGACCGGCCACGGCGAGCGAACGCCCTCGACGCGGCCTCCGTGGAACGTCTCCTCACGGCGGTCGACACCGCGGGTGGCGACGGCACCGGGCCCTCGTGCTCCAGGGAGCGGGCCGGCACTTCTGCGCGGGTTTCGACATGGCCGGTGTCCTCGACAGCAGTGACGGCGATCTGCTGTGGCGCTTCGTGCGCATCGAACAGCTCCTCCAGCGGCTCCGCCGAGCGCCTTTCGTCACCGTGGCCTGCGTCGGTGGCAAGGCCATCGGCGCAGGCGCCGACATCGTCGCCTCGTGCGCTTATCGGCTGCTGGACCCGCAGACGACGCTGCGGTTCCCCGGCTTCCGGTTCGGCGTGGCGCTCGGCACCCGGCACCTCGCCGCGCTCGTGGGCACCCGCGCCGCCCGCGACCTGCTGCTGCACTCGTCCGAGGTCGACGCCGCGACAGCGGTCCGGCTGGGCCTCGGCTCCGCCGTGGTCGCCCGCGAGCAGCAGCAGGAGGAGGCGGAGCGGATACTGGCGGCGACCGGCACCGTCGACGTGACCTCGGTCGCAGCGATTCTGAGCCGGACGGCGGCGGTCTCCGACGCCGACGACGCGGCGGACCTGGCGGCCCTGGTCACGTCGCTGACCCGGCCGGGACTGCATGATCGCCTCGCCCGTTACCTGGGCGGTACCGGTGATTGACCTCGCGCCGCAGGCAGGTGCCGCCGTCCTCGCGCTCGGCCGGTCGGAGCCGGTCGTGCTGATCGACCCGGAAGCGGACCTGGCGGCACTGGTGCTCGCCGCCGGGACGGCCGAGTCCTCGACGGTGGCCCTGCTGGTGCGTCACACCTCGGGTTTCCTGTGCGCGGCGATGCCTCCGCAGGTGCCCGACCGGCTCAGGATTCCCGTCAGTCCCGCTCGCGACCTGCGCCCTTGGGACGTCGAGTTCGGGATCTCCGTGGACGCCGTGGGGACCGGAACGGGAATTTCGGCCGCGGCCAGGGCGGAGACCTTCCGGCGGCTGGCCGATCCGGCCGCGGCACCCGGCGACTTCACCCGCCCCGGTCACGTGATCACCGTCCGGGTCCTGACCGCCGACGTGCCGCCCGTGACCCTGCCGGCCGCTGCCGTCGCGCTCGTCCGTGCGGCCGGGGGCGAGCCGGTCGCCGCCTACGGGCATCTGGTCGGTGAACGCGACCCCACCGGCCTGGCGGGCGCGCGCGAGGCCGGGGAGTTCGCGAGGCGCGAGGGGCTGACCGCCGTATCGGCGGCAGAGCTCGTCGGGCGAGGTCCTTCCCTGGCCGCCGCTGTTCGTCCATAAGGGACGACACGGTGCGCCGGAAAGCACCTAGGAGCGCGCTGAACAACCGCTGCCCTACTGCGCGACGCCCAGACGGCGCCTCGCTGCGTTGTCGGAAAGCCCGAGTACGACCCGGTACGAGGGCTTCCCTCCGCCTTGCGAGGCCGCCGCCTGGATCGCCGCTCGCTACGGGCGGGGTCGTTCAGCACGCTCCTAGACTCACCCGGACCGGCAGGGAAGGGAGTGAGCGAGGGTGAACGACATCCTGCGCACCATCGAGCGGGTCGGGCAGCGGCTTGACGCGGTGGGAGCGCGGCTGGTCGAGCGCTACCAGGCCGAGATCGTCGACTACCGCGCGCTCGACGAGCACACGGTGCGTGGCGACGTGCTGCCCACCGCTCAGCGCAACGTCGAGGAACTGCTCACCGCGTTGCGCGAGGATTCCCCACCGACCGATTCGTCGCTGGACGCGCTGCGGCGCAGCGCGTTGCGGCGGGTTCACCAGGGCATTCCGCTTCAGGCCCTGCTGCACGCCTACCGGCTGTGGGGACAGGTGGTGTGGCAGGAGATCCTCGCCGTCACCGACCCGCGAGCGCCGAGAGAGCGAGAGGCCGCGCTCGCGGTCGCGGGCCGGGTGATGGCCTACGTCGACCAGGTGTCGGTCGTGGTCGCACAGTCCTATCTGGACGAAGTGACCGGCATGCTCGGCGACCGCGAGGCCATGCGCAGGGACCTGCTGGAGGCGCTCGTCTCCGGCAGGCCGATCAGTGAGCGCATGCGTCACCGGGTGGGGGCTTCGGCGCTCGACCCCGAGGGAGAGCACGCCGTCGTGCTCGCGAGGTCGCTCGAACCGATGGGCGACGACCGCTCTGCCCTGCGCGCGGCCGTGGGCGAGGCCAGGGAGCGGTTGCGTCCCACGGCCTCGACGATCCTCGTGGGCATCCGGGAGGACGAGGTGGTGACCATCTATCCGGTGGCCGGCCGCGGCGACTACGCGGCGCTCGTCGAACAGGCCGGGCAGTGGGCGGCGGGGCTCGACGGCTTCGCCGTCGGCGTCGGCCGTGCGCACCACGGCACCGAGGGCATCGCGGCCAGCTACGCCGAGGCTGAGGAGGCCGTGCGGCTGGGCGCGGCCACCGGCGGCGGAAAGGCGAGCACGTTCTCCGAGGTGCTGCTCGACCACCTGCTCTCGAGCAGCCCGCACCTGACCACGCTGCACCACGAGACGATCGCCCCGCTGCACGCCTACGACCGGGCCAGGGACGCGCAGCTGGTGAGGACGCTGCGGGTCTACTTCGAGCACGGGTTCAACCTCGCGCGCAGCGCTGCCCGGCTCAAGGTGCGGCCCAACACGGTCGTGTACCGGCTGCGCCGCATCCACGAGCTGACCGGGCACGACCCGAGCGACCCCGACCAGCTGCTCCTGCTGCTGCTCGGGATGAAGAGCGACCGCTGGACCGGCTGATTTGCGTTTCCTACAACAGCCGTGGGTGCAAGTTCGCGGATTAGCGCGCTGACACTCCTCGGGGCGCCGACCTAGCGTCACCTCCGTTGAACCCCAGGTCGAAGACGTCCTTCGGAGGTGTACGTGGCCGCGATGCCCGTGTGGGTGCCCGACGAGAAGACGGTGGCGCGGAGCCGTCTGGGCGAGTTCCTCGCCGTGACCGGATGCGCGGACCCGCGGAGCCTGGACCGCCGGGCCCGGGAGGACCCCGCGTGGTTCTGGGGCGAGGCGGCCCGCTGGCTCGGCGTGGAGTGGCAGCGCGAGCCGGACGCCGTCGTCGCCGGACTGGAGGAGCCTCACGGCGCGCGCTGGTTTCCCGGCGGGGAGCTGAACATCGCCGACAACGCGGTCGACCGCTGGGTGCGCCGTGGCCGGGGTGCCGAGCCCGCGCTGCGCTGGGAGACCGAGGACGGCGAGCGCGGGTGCCTGACCTTCGCCGGGCTGGCCGACGAGGTGGACCGCGTGGCCGCCGGCCTGCTGGACCACGGCGTGGGCTTCGGGGACCGCGTGGGCATCCAGCTGCCCATGGTGCGAGAGGCCGTCGTCGCCTCGCTCGCGTGCGCCAAGATCGGCGCCGTCGCCGTGCTGCTGTTCTCCGGCTTCGGTGAGGCGGCCGTGGCGCAGCGTCTCGGCGACGCCGGGGCGGTCGCGCTCGTCTGTGCCGACGGATTCCCCCGCAGGGGCAAGACAGTGCCGCTGCGCGAGGTGATCGCGAAGGTCGCCGAGAGCACCCCGAGCCTGCGCACGTGCGTCGTCGTCTCCCTGGCCGGAACCGAGGTGCCCGGACCGCGGCTGCCCGGCGAGGTGCCCTGGGACGCGCTGGGCGCGGGACGTACCGGGACCGTCGAGGCCGCCCGCTGCCCGAGCAACCATCCGCTGATGATCGCGTACACGTCGGGCACGACGGGCGCGCCGAAGGGCATCACGCTGGGCCACGCCGGGTTCGCGGTGAAGGCGGGCACCGACGCCGCGTGGTGTTTCGATGTCGGCGAGGGCGACGTCAGCGCGTGGATCACCGACCCGGGCTGGATCATGAGCCCCATCACCGTGTTCGGCGGGCTGGTCGCGGGCAGCGCGGTCGCGGTCTACGGCGGTGGCGTCGACTACCCGGACCACGGCCGCGTGTGGCGGTTCGCCGAGGGCGCGGGAGTGACCATGCTGGGAGTGTCGCCGACCCTCGTGCGCACGCTCGCCCGCGGCGGCGAGGACGCGGTGCCGGACGAACCCGCGACCATCCGCGTGTTCGCCTCCAGCGGCGAGCCGTGGACGCCCGACGCGTTCTCCTGGCTGTTCGACCGCGTCGGCCGGGGCCGCGTCCCGATCATCAACTACTCGGGCGGCACCGAGGTGTCCGGCGCGATCCTGTCCAACACGACGCTGCAGCCGATCGTGTCGTGCGGGTTCGCGGGCCCGGTGCCGGGGATGGCGGCCGAGGTGGCCGGGCCCGCCGGTGAGCCGGTCACCGGCTCCGTGGGCGAGCTCGTGCTGCGCCGTCCCTCACCCGGCATGCCCCTGGGTTTCTGGGGGCAGCCCGGCCGCTACGAGCGGACCTACTGGTCGCATTGGCCGGGCACGTGGCTGCACGGGGACTTCGCCGAGGTCGACGCCGACGGCGTCTGGTTCATCCGCGGCCGCAGTGACGACACCATGAACGTCGCGGGCAAGCGGCTCGGGCCCGCCGAGATCGAGCAGATCGCCGGTGAGCATCCAGGGGTGAGCGAGTCCGCCGCGTTCGGCACGCCCGACCCCGTGAAGGGGGAGCGCGTGGTGGTGCTCGTCGTGCCCGCCGGTCAGGTGGCGCGGGACGGGCTGGCCGACGAGGTGAGCGCACTCGTGCGCGAACGGCTCGGCGCCGCCCTGCGCCCGCACGCCGTGCACACCGTGCCGAGCCTGCCGCGCACCCGCAGCGGCAAGATCCTGCGGCGGGTGATCCGCGCCGTCTATCTCGGGGAGCATCCGGGCGATCTGTCCTCACTGGACAACCCGGAGTCGATCGACGTGGTGAAGGAGGTCCGATGAGCCTGCGTGGCGCCGCCGCGGTGGTCGGTGCGGCGGAGACCCCGCCCCGCCGCACCACGCCCGGAATGACCACTTTGGACATGATCGCGAGCACCGCCGCGCTGGCCGTCGCCGACGCCGGGATGGAGCCCGCCGAGATCGACGGCCTGCTCGTCGGCCCGCAGGTGGGAGAGACGCCACAGCACGTGCCCGCCACCGTCGCCGAGTACCTCGGGCTCGCGCCGACGTATGCGGACCTGGTCGACCTCGGTGGCGCCACCGGCGCCGGCATGGTGTGGCGGGCGGCGGCCGCCATCGCCGCCGGCATGTGCGACACCGCGTTGTGCGTGCTCGGCAACGTGCGCACCGACGTCGTACCGCGCTCGTCCAACCGCAACCCGATTCGCGAGTTCGATGTGCCCTACGGCGGCAGCGGTGCCAACCAGGCGTACGCGATGGTCGCCACCCGGCATTGCGCCGAGTTCGGCACGACGCCCGAACAGCTGGCGCTGGTACCGGTGTTCGAGCGGGACAACGCCCGGCTGAACCCGGACGCGGTGTTCCACGGCAAGCCCATCACCGTCGACGACGTGCTCGCGTCACCACTGGTGGTGTCACCGCTGCGGCTGCTGGAGGTCGTCATGCCGTGCGGCGGCGGGGCCGCGGTGGTCGTCACCTCGCCCGCCCGCGCGCGGCGCGCCCCGCACCGGCCGGTGTGGCTGCGCGGCGCGGGGGAGAAGGTGACGCACCGGGCGTTGAGCCAGGCGCCCGAGCTCACCACCTCGCCGCTGGCCGCGGCGATCGGGGACGCGTACGCGATGGCCTCGGCGGGGCCAGACGACCTGGACCTGCTCTCGCTGTACGACTGCTACTCGATCATGCTCGCCGTCACGCTGGAGGACGCGGGGCTGTGCAAGAAGGGCGAGGTCGGCCCGTGGCTGGCCGACCAGGACTTCTCCCACACGGGCAACCTGCCCTGCAACCCGCACGGCGGCCAGCTCGCCTGCGGGCAGGCCGACCTGGCGGGCGGCATGGCGCACGTCGTCGAGGCCGTGCGGCAGCTGCGCGGCACCGCGGGGGAGCGCCAGGTGCGCGACCCGGGGCTGGCGCTGGTGACCGGCAACGGCGCCACCATGAGCGAGGAGGTCGCCCTGGTGCTGGAGGCCGCCGCATGACGATCGCCAAACCCGGCCCCACCCCGGTTCCGCTCACCGAGCCGTTCTGGGCGGCCGCGCGCCGGGGCGAGCTGCTGCTCCAGCGCTGCCGCTCGTGCGGCCACCACCAGCACTACCCCCGGATGCTGTGCACCCGGTGCTGGTGCCGCGAACTGGACTGGGTGCCCTCGGCCGGAAAGGGTCGCGTGTGGACGTTCACGGTCGTGCACCGGCCCGGCCATCCCGCATGGAGCGACGACGTGCCCTACGCGCTGGCCATCGTGGAGCTCGACGAGGGGCCCCGGCTGCTGACCAACGTCGTCGGCCTCGACCCCGCCGACGTCACCGTCGGACTTCCGGTCGTGGCGCGGTTCACCGAGCACGGCGACAGCACGATCGTCCAGTTCGGACCCGAGTACTCCTGACGATTTCCCGTCTTCACAACGAGGTGATGACCATGAGCTCAACCGTCACGACCGCGACCACCACGCGGGGAACGTCCGCCCGCAGGGTCGCGGTGGCCAGTTTCATCGGCACCGCGATCGAGTGGTACGACTTCTACCTGTACGGTACCGCCGCCGCACTCGTGTTCAACAAGCTGTTCTTCCCGTCGTTCTCGCCACTGGCCGGAACGCTGCTGGCGCTGTCCACCTACACCGCGGGGTTCGTCGCCCGGCCGCTCGGCGGCATCGTGATGGGCCACTTCGGGGACCGGATCGGCCGCAAGTCCATGCTTGTGCTGTCGCTGCTGATGATGGGCATCGCCACCGCCCTGATCGGCGTGCTGCCCACGTACGCCGTCGCCGGGATCTGGGCGCCGGTGCTGCTGGTGCTGTTGCGGATCGTGCAGGGCTTCGGCGTCGGCGGCGAGTGGGGCGGCGCCGTGCTGATGGCCGTCGAACACGCCCCGAAGCGCTCCCGTGGCTTCTTCGGCGCATGGCCGCAGGTCGGCGTGCCCGCAGGGCTACTGCTGGCCAACGGTGTGTTCATGGCGCTGACCAACGCGCTCGGGGAGGACGCCTTCCTGCAGTGGGGGTGGCGGATCCCGTTCCTGCTCTCGGCGGTGCTGGTGCTCGTCGGGCTGTTCATCCGGTTGCAGGTCGAGGAGTCACCCGCCTTCACCGAGGTCGCCGACTCCGGCGAGGTCGACCGCAGGCCGCTGGTGACCTTGCTGCGCACGCAGTGGCGGGCCGTGCTGCTCGCGGCCGGGGTCAAACTGTCCCAGAACTCGATCTTCTACATCTTCACCGTGTTCGTGCTGACCTACGCCACGACCGTGCTGGGGCTGAGCCAGTCCGTCGCGCTCACGGGTGTCCTGATCAGCTCCGGGCTGAGCCTGGTCAGCCTGCTGTTCTTCGGCTGGCTGTCCGACCGGTACGGCAGGAAACGGGTCTATCTCACGGGCGCGGTGGTGTCGGTCCTGTTCTCGTTCCCGTTCTTCTGGATGCTCGACACCCGCTCGGCGGTGGTCATCTGGCTCGCGATGGTGATCGGCATGATCGGCCACGACATGATGTACGGTCCGCAGGCGGCGTACTTCAGCGAACTGTTCGACGCCAGGGTGCGCTACAGCGGCGCCTCGCTGGGCTACCAGCTGTCCTCGTTGATCGCGGGTGGGTTCTCTCCCGTCATCGCGGTGGCCCTGCTCGGCGTCGCGGGCAACCACCACTGGCCCATCGCCGCCTACATGATCGTGGTCGGGGTGATCAGCATCGTGGCACTGGCACTCGGCCCGGAGACCCATCGCGGCGACCGCCGCGAGCCACGGGAGAAGAGCAGGAGCGCCGATGACACGTGACCACCGGTACGTGCAGCTCGGCCTGATCGCCGCGATGCAGGTGTTCGGTCTCGCGGTGTGGTTCTCCGCGTCGGCCGTGGTGCCGACGTTGCGCGAGGTGTGGCACATCAGCGACGCGCAGGCGGTGTGGCTGACCGCGTCGGTGCAGGTCGGGTTCGTCGCGGGCGCGATCACGTCGGCGGCGCTGAACCTACCGGACCGCTTCCCTCCGCAGCGGGTGGCGGCGTGCTCGGCGCTCGGCGCGGCGCTCGTGACCGCGGCGGTGCCGGTGTTCGCGGACGGTTTCGGGGTCGCCGTGGTGCTGCGCCTGTGCACGGGATTCTTCCTGGCCGGGGTGTACCCGGTGGGCATGAAGCTGATGGCGTCGTGGTTCGGTTCGACGGGCCGGGGGCTGGCGCTGGGTGTGCTGGTCGGGGCGCTCACGCTCGGTTCCGCGCTGCCGCAGCTGCTCAAGGGCCTGGGCACGCTGCCGTGGCAGGGCGTGCTGGGCGCCGCGGCCGCGCTGGGCGCCGTCGCGGCCCTGCTCGCGGTGACCCTCGTCCGTCCGGGACCGTACCTGTCCGGGGGTGCGGCCCGGCACCGCCCGAGGTACGCGCTGGAGATGTTCCGCGAGCGCGGGCCGCTGCTGGCGAACCTGGGCTATTTCGGGCATATGTGGGAGCTGTACGCGCTCTGGACATGGCTGCCCTCGTTCGTGGCGGCCGGCACGGTGGCCGCCGACACGACCACGGGGCTCGTGGCGTTCGCCGCGATCGGGGTCGCCGGGTTCGCGGGCTGCCTGCTCGGCGGCTGGGCCGCCGACCGGTACGGCCGCGCCCGGGCGGCCGGCGCGGCGCTGGTGGTCAGCGGAGTGTGCTGCGTGCTCTCGCCGCTGTTCTACGGGTCGGCGTTGCCGGTGCTGCTCGTGCTGCTGGTGGTGTGGGGCGCGGCGGTGATCGCCGATTCCGGGGTGTTCTCCACCGCGCTCAGCGAGGTCGCCGACTCCCGCTATGTCGGGACCGCGCTGACCGCGCAGACGGCGATCGGTTTCCTGCTGACCGTGGTCACCATCAATCTCGTTCCCGTGCTGGCCGACCTCACCGGCTGGCGCTACGCCTTCCTCGTGCTCGCGCCAGGTCCCATCCTGGGGGCACTCGCCATGCGGGCACTCGGCGGCCGGGAGGCGCCCGCCTCCCGGCCCGACCAACCGATTGGAGAGACGACATGACCTCGTGCTGGCCCCACGGAGCGCCGTCGGCCGGACAGACCGCGGAGCTGAGCAGGCTCGTCACGGCCAGGGACATCGAGCTGTTCACCGAGATCAGCGGCGACCGCAACCCGCTGCACTACGACGCCGAGGCCGCCGCGGCGTCGCGGTTCGGCGAGATCGTCGTCCAGGGCGGGATCACCAGTGCCATCCTCAACGCGGTGGTCGCCGAGAAGCTGCCCGGCCCCGGAACGGTGTTCCTCAACACCCAGTTCGACTTCTCGGCGCCCGTGCGGCCCGGTGACACGATCACCGGCCGCGTCGAGGTGACCGAGGCCCGCGAGGACAAGCCCATCACCAAGCTGAAGGTGAGCGTCACCCGCGACGACGGCACGGTCGCCCTGTCCGGCACCGCGGTCTGCTACACGATGGCGCTGGGGCAGTGACCGCCGTGTCCACGCGGGACGACCGGGTGCCCGTGCTCGCGGCCGCGGCGCGCACTCCCATCGGCAGGTTCGGCGGCGCGCTCGCCGGGATCGGCGCGCTCGACCTCGGTGCCACCGCCGTCGCGGGCGCCCTGGCCCGCGCAGGCGGGCCCACACCGGACTACGTGCTGCTCGGCAACGTCGTCCAGGCCGGCAACGGGCAGAACCCCGCCCGGCTCGCGGCGGCCCGTGCCGGCGTGCCGATCACGGTCCCGGCCATGACGCTCAACGACGTCTGCCTCGCCAGCATGAGCGCCGTCGGCTGGGCGGCCGCGCAGATCCGCACGGGGGAGATCGGCACGGCCGTCGTGGGCGGTTTCGACTCGATGTCGAGGGCACCCCACGCGATGCGGGTCCGGGGAGCGGGCAAGGTCGGCGACGCGACGATGGTCGACCTGCTCGTCCACGACGGCCTGTGGTGCGGCCTCGCGGAGCAGGGCATGGGTGAACTGTCCGACGCCGAGAACGAGCGGCTCGGCATCACCCGCGCCGCGCAGGACGAGTTCGCCGCACACAGTCACCTGCGTGCCGCCGCGGCGACCGAGGAGGGGCTCCTGGCCGGGGAGTGCGTGCCGGTCGGCGGTGTACCGCTCGAGACCGACGAGGGCGTCCGGCCCGGCAGCTCGGCCGAAGCGCTCGCCCGGCTGCGCCCGGCGTTCACCGAGAAGGGCACGATCACCGCGGCCAACGCGTCCCAGATGTCCGACGCGGGCGCGGCCGGTGTGCTCATGTCCTTGCGTGCGGCACGGGAACGTGGCCTCACGGGGCTGGCCGAGATCGTGGACCGGGCGGTGGTGGCCGGCCCGGACCCCGCCCTGCACCTGAGGCCGGCCGAGGCGATCCAGGTGCTGCTCGAACGAAACCGGCTCGCGGTGGGTGACATCGGCCGCTGGGAGATCAACGAGGCGTTCGCCGGTGTCGTGCTCGCCAGCACCCGGAAGCTCGGCGTGGACCTCGACACGGTGAACGTCCACGGCGGTGCCATCGCGCTGGGCCATCCCCTCGGCGCGTCCGGATTCCGGCTCGTGCAGACGCTGGCCGCGCAACTGCCTCGCGCCGATGCCGAGTTCGGGATCGCGGCGATCTGCGGTGGCGGCGGGCAGGGGCAGGCGGTGCTGCTGCGCAGGCGGTAGCACCGCCCGCCCCCCGTCCCACTCCTCGCCGTGTCCGCGGCCGGTCAGGCGTTGGCGCGCAGGGCGGCCGCGTTGGCCACGGCGGGGATCTCCGCACCGGCGTGCCACGCCCGCAGGGCCGCGGCGGCGAGCCGCGAGTGCTCGGCGATCACGTCGTCGGAAGCGCCGCCGATGTGCGGGGTGAGGGTCACGTTGGGCAGCGACAGCAGCGGATGGTCCGCGGGGATCGGCTCGGTCCAGAACACGTCGAGCCCGGCACCGGCGAGGTGCCCGCCGCGCAGGGCGTCGATCAGGGGTTGTTCCTCGACGACGGCGGCCCTGCCCGCGTTGATCAGGTACGCGCCCTGGCGCATGGTGGCGAGCTGCTCGGCCCCGATCAGCCCGATCGTGGACTCCATCAGCGGCACGTGGACGCTCACGACGTCGGAGCAGGCGAGCAGTTCCTCCAGTGGCACGAGGCGGGCCTCGTCCCCGAACGTGTCCCCGGGCAGGTACGGGTCGTAGACGAGCACGTTCATGCCGAAGGCGCGGGCCCTGGCGAGCACGCGCCTGCCCACGGCGCCGCCGCCGAGGATGCCGAGGGTGCGGCCGCGCAGGCCGAGCCCTCGGAAGATCCGGTACGGCTCGAACACGTCGTCGCCGTGCCAGGAGCCCGCGCGCAGCCACGCCTCGGCGCGGGACGTGTTGCGCAGCGCGGACAGCAGCAGCGAGAAGGTGAGATCGGCGGTGACGTCGGCGTTGCGACCGGGAGTGGTGGCCACCGGGACACCACGCCGGCTGCACGCGTCCAGGTCGATGTTGACCGGTGCCGCGCGGCAGGACACCGCGAGCCGCAGGTTGCCCGCGATCGCCAGCGAGCGTTCGTCGAGCAGGTCCAGCTCGCACACGACGGCGTCGGCCGCGGCGAGCTCGTCGTCGAGCCCCGCGTCGGCCAGCGAACGCCCGGTGTCCGAGGGCGGGGCCACGGTGACGTCGAACTCGGCCGCGAGCTCCTCGGCGACGTGCCGGTCGAAGGCGGCGGTCACGAGTACGCGCGGTGTGGTCATCAGGTGAGCTCCTTGTGGTTGTCGGACGGGGATGGGCCGCCACCCGCCGTGCGCAGGGCGCGGAGGCCGGGCCACTGTGGACGGAGGGCGTCGCGGACGGCCACGAACGTCGCGAACTGGGCGTCGCAGACGTCGCGCACGCCGGGGTCGGGACGGAACACGTCGAGCTCGCCGAGCAGCCGCTCGGCGGCCGTGGGCACGTCGAGTCCCGAGACCGCGGCGAGCGCGTGGGCGGCGACGCCGCGCGCGCCGAGCTCTCCGGCGGAGGCGCGCTCGACGGTGCAGCCGGTGACGTCGGCGAGGATCTGGCACAGCAGCCCGCTGGTGGCCGCACCGCCGCACAGGCGCAGGGTTCCGGTGACGCCCAGCGCTTCCCGGCATTCGCGCAGGCTGAGCGCCAGCCCCTCGTACACGGCCCGCAGCAGCTGGGCGGGTGTCGTCTCGGTGGACAGCCCGAGCCAGCCCGCCGACGCGTGCGGGTCGGTGAACGGGGCGCGCTCGCCCGCCTCCGCCCCGTACGGCAGGTACAGCACTCCGCCCGCGCCCGGCGGCACGGTGCGTGCCTCGGCCTCGATCGCCTCCCAGCTCCGCGAACGCCTGCCGAGCAGGTCCCGTACCCAGTCGAGGTTCGGCGTTCCGGACATGGGGCACAGGCATTCGAGCACTCGGCCGTCCTGCCCCGTGGACAGGGTGATGCCGACATCGGTGCGCACGTCGGCCGCCGTGGCGTGCAGGGTGCCGAGGAACGCGGTGGTGCCGATGATGGCGTAGGCCTGGCCCGGTGTGCCGACGCCGAGCCCGACGCCGCCGGCCGCGGTGTCGACGAGGCCCGTCACCACGGGGATCCCGGCGGGCAGGCCCAGCGCGGCCGCGGCGGAGGTCGTGAGTGGCCGGTGCTCGCCCGCGGGGACGATGGGCGGCAGCAGCGCCGTGAACCGCTGGTGTCCCAGCGTGTCGATCAGCTCCGCCGAGTAGGTGCCGGTGGCGGTGTCCACATAGGTCCGGGACGCCTCGGAGGCGTCGGTGGTGAGCACTCCCGTCAGGCGCAGGCGGATCCAGTCCTTGCAGTTGGCCTGGTGGCGCGCCTTGGCGAGCAGTTCCGGTCGCGTGGCCTCCAGTTCCTCCAGCAGCACGGGCAGCGCCCCGGGGAACAGCGTCGAACCGGTGACGCGCCGGATCGCGGCCGCCCGGCCGTCGCGCTCCCAGGCGCGTACCCGGTCGGTGGCCCTGCCGTCCAGCCAGAGGACCGCGGGTCCCGCCGGTTCGTGGTTCTCGTCGAGGAGCCACGCGCCGTCGCCCTGCCCGGTGACACCGGCGGCGACGACCTCGACGTCGCCCGCGGCGTCCAGAGCCCGGCGCACGGTGTCGGTCACGGCGTTCCAGACGTCGTGCATGGACTGCTCGGCGCGGCCGGGGCCGGGCCGTTCGACGTGCACCGACGTCCGCGCCGTCGCGAGCTCTCTGCCCTCGGTGGTGAGCACGGTCGCCTTGACGGCCGTGGTGCCCGCGTCGATGCCGAGCACGGCGTGCGGGGGCTGACTCATCTGCTCTCCATTGAACAATAGTTCATAGCTTTGTTCTACGGTTCACAACGTACGGCCCTGCCGTCGCGCGGTCAACCGCCCCCGGCCGGGCTTGACAAGGAGCGGCCCGGCGGGTCACCCTCCGACCGGACGTGCATCATACTGAACAATTGTTCAATCGGGACTGGGGCTCAAAGGAGAGTTCGGCATGGCAGAGGCGATCGAGGAACCACGCACCGGCTTCGCGGGCTGGCTCGCGAGACAGGGAATCGTCCGCTCGCTGGCGTGGGGCTATCTCGCGGTGCTGCTCTTCATGGTCGGTGACGGGATCGAGCTCGGCTTCCTGGGTCCGTACCTGGAATCCCAGGGGTTCGACACGGCGGGCGTGGCCACGCTCATCAGCGTCTACGGCGTCGTCGTGGCGGTCGCCGCCTGGCTTGCCGGAGCCCTCGCGGAGGCGTGGGGCCCCCGGCGCGTCATGCTCATCGGATTCGTGGTGTGGGCCCTCTTCGAAGTGATCTTCCTCGGCTTCGGCGTGACGGCGGGCAACTACGAGATCATGCTGGTGTCCTACGGAATCCGCGGTCTCGGCTACCCGTTCTTCGCCTACGGGTTCCTGGTCTGGGTCACGATGGACACGCCCAAGGCCGTGATCGGCAGGGCGGTCGGGTGGTACTGGTTCGCCTCCACGGCCGGGCTCGGCGTGCTCAGCTCCTACTTCGCCGGTGCGGTCATCCCCGTCATCGGCGAGCTGGCGACCATGTGGGTGTCGCTGGCCTTCGTCGTGGCCGGCGGCGTCATCGTGCTTTTCCTCGTGCGCGGGCGCCGCCACGAGGCCACGGCGGGCGCGTGGACGAACCTGCGCGGGGTCGTGCGCGGGCTGACGGTCGTGCGGGAACACCCCAAGGTCGGCATCGGCGGTGTCGTCCGCATCATCAACACGTTGTGCTTCTACGCCTTCCCGGTGTTCCTCGCCTCGCACATGGTCAACGAGGTCGGGTTCTCGTTGCCGCAGTGGCAGACGATCTGGGGCACGATGCTCTTCGCCAACATCATCGGCAACGTCCTCGCCGGCTATCTCGGCGACAAGATCGGGCGCATCAACGTGGTCGCCTGGTTCGGCGGGCTCGGCTGCGTGATCACCGTCCTCGGGATGTACTACGTGCCCGAGTGGTTCGGCCCGAACTTCGCCGCGAGCATCGCGGTGGCGATCCTGCTCGGCCTGGCCATGGCGGCCTACGTGCCCCTGAGCGCGATCGTGCCGCTGCTGGCGCCGCGGCAGAAGGCCGCCGCGGTCGCGATCCTGAACCTCGGTGCCGGGCTCAGCAACGCGACCGGCCCGCTGCTGGCCCGCGCCTTCCTCGGCCCGTTCGGCGTCGGCGGGATGATGTGGCTGCTCGCCGCGCTCTACGCCGTCGGGATCGCGCTCACCTTCGGGCTGCGGGAACGCGGCGACCGCGCGGGCGTCGGCGAGGGAAAGCCCGGGCGCGACGAGGTGGCCGCGTCGTGAGCGCCAACGACGTCGTCAGCGTCGGCCTGCACATCGTCGACGTGCTGGGCAGGCCGGTCACCGAGATCCCGCCAGGACAGGGCATGCGCCGGATCGACGAGATCGCGATCACCGTCGCCGGCACGGCCGCCGCGACGTCCGTCGACCTCGCCCGGCTCGGGGTGCGCGTGGAGAGCGTCGGCGCGCTCGGCGACGACTCACTCGGCGGGTTCCTGCGGCAGAAGATGCTCGGCGAGGGCGTCGGGTGCGCGTGGCTCACCGAGCATCCCGGTGTTCCGACCTCGGCGACGATGCTGCCGATCCGGCCGGACGGCAGCCGCCCCGCCCTGCATGTGGTAGGTGCCAACGCGATGCTCGAGGCGGATCACGTGCCGTGGTCCGACCTGGCGGAGACCACGGTGTTCCACCTCGGCGGCACGTGCCTGCTGCCGCGGCTGGACGGTGATCCCGCCGCGCGGATGCTGGAGCGGGCCAAGCGCCGGGGCCTGATCACCACCCTGGACCTGATCCCGACCGGGGACACCGACGCCGACCTCGCCGCGCTGCTGCCCGTACTGCCCTTTGTGGACTACGTGTTCCCCAGCCACGAGGACGCGCTGTCGCTGGCGGGCACCGGCGACAGCGCCGAGGCGGCGAGGTTCCTCCTCGACGCGGGAGCGGGCTGCGTCGTCATCACCAAGGGCGGCGACGGCGCCGAGCTGACCGCGCGGGGCGGCGGCGGATTGCGCAGGCCCGCCTACGACGTCGACGTCGTCGACACGACGGGCTGCGGCGACGCGTTCGCGGCCGGGTTCATCACCGGGCTCGTGGAGGGCGCGTCCGAGGAGACGGCACTGGAGCTCGGACTCGCCTGCGGCAGCCTCGTCGCGACCGGGCTCGGCTCCGACGCGGGCCTCACCGACCGCGCCGCGCTCACCCGGTTCATGGCGACCACCCCACGGCGGCACCAGGAAAGGACGAGCCGATGAAACCCGACTTCTCACTGACCGGCAGGCAGGCCCTCGTCACCGGTTCGGGCCAGGGCATCGGCGAGGCGATCGCCCTCGCCTTCGCCGAGGCGGGAGCCGACGTCGCGTGCGTCGACAAGGACGGTGCGCTCGCCGAGCGCACCGCGGAAGCGGTGACCCGGCACGGCCGCCGCGCGATCGCGATCGCCGCCGACGTCACCGACGCCGACGCCGTGGAGGCCGCCGTCCAGCGGACGGTCGCCGAGCTCGGCGGCCTGTCCGTCGCGTGCAACAACGCGGGGATCGCGATCGGCGACGTGCCCTCGGAGCGGCTCGACCCCGGCCACTGGCGCCGGGTCGTGGACGTCAACCTGACCGGTGTGTTCCTGTGCGCTCAGGCCGAGGCCAGGGTCATGCTGGCGCAGGGCGGCGGCGCCATCCTGAACACGGCCTCGATGTCGGCGACCATCGCCAACCGGGGTCTCTTGCAGGCCAACTACAACGCCTCGAAGGCCGGTGTCGCCCACCTGACGAAATCGCTGGCGGTCGAGTGGGCGGACAGGGGAGTGCGGGTCAACGCGATCTCGCCGGGATACACGCTCACGCCGCTGACCGCACGGCCCGAGGTGGCGGAGCTGCGCGAGGCGTGGGCGCGCGACATCCCGCTGGGCCGGATGGCCACAGTGGACGATCTCATGGGCCCCGCGGTGTTCCTCTGCTCGGATGCCGCGCGCTACTGCACCGGGGTCGACCTGCTGGTGGACGGGGGCTTCACGTGCTGGTGACCGGCACCAGGGCCGGGCCGGTCGACGGAGCCGTCGCGGACGAGGCAAGATGAGCGTGAACCTACGCTCGGTCACAAGAACGGATGTTCAGCTCATGGAGTCGCGAGAGCTGCAGGGCCGCGTCGCGCGCCTGCACTACCAGCACGGCATGACCCACCAGGAGATCGGCGAGCTGCTCGGGCTCTCCCGGGTGAAGGTGACCCGGCTGCTCGCCGACGCGCGCCGCTCCGGCATCGTCGAGATCAGGATCCACAGCTCGGCCAGCCCGTTCGACGACCTGGAAGCCGCGCTGGTCGGCCGGTTCGGCCTGCAGCAGGTCTGGATCGCGCCGAGCTTCGCCGACGAGCGGCGCACCGCCGATTCGGTGGGCATGACCGGGGCGCAGTGCCTGCGTGCGCTCGTGCCCACGTCGGGCACCGTCGCGGTGGGGCTGTCGTCCAGCGTCGCCGCGATCGTGCCGCACGTCCACGCCGAACCCACGCCGGACCTCGGGTTCGTGCCGCTGGCCGGCAGCTGGGGTGGCATCTCCCGGGGCATGAACCCGCACGAGCTGGCGCTGCGGCTCGGCACCGCGTTCGGAGCACGGACCTACCACCTGCCCGCGCCGATCCTCGCCTCGACGCCCGAGACCGCCGCGGCCTTCCGTGCCGACCCCGGCGTGCGGGAGACCATGCAGCTGGCGGCGGGCGCCGACCTGTTGATCGCCGGCGTCGGCGGCATGGACCCCAGGTCCGGCATCCTCATCGATGTGCTCGGCCGGTCCGAGCAGCGGCAGCTGGTCGCGAACGGCGCGGTGGGCGACATCTCCGCCCGGTTCTTCGACACCACCGGACGCAGCGTCGGCGGGGAGGTGGACGAGCGCGTGGTCGGGCTCTCCCTGGAGGAACTGACGGCGATTCCGCATCGCGTCGCGGTGTCGTTCGGCCCGCACAAGGTGCACGCGCTCGAGACCGCGCTGCGGACTGGGCTGATGAACATGGTGGTCACCGACGTCGACACCGCGAAGGCTCTCACCAAGGCGGCATCCGACAAGAGAAAGAGTGGGTAATGAAGAAGGCAACCACCGTCGGCGAGCTCGTCGAGCAGCTGATCGACGTCGGCCGGATGGCGGTCGAACGTGGTCTCGTGCTCGCCAGCGGAGGCAACCTGTCGGCCCGGCTGCCCGGTACGGCCGAGTTCGTGGTCACCGCGTCGGGCACCTGGCTCGACCGGCTCGAACCCGCGGACTTCAGCACGATGAACCTCGACGGCGAGGTGGTCGGCGGCCACCCGTCGCCGTCGAGCGAATGGAAGCTGCACCAGCGCACCTACCGGGTTCGTGACGACGTGAACTCCGTGATCCACATCCACCCGCAGCACGCGGTGCTCGTCGACGCACTCGGTCATCCGGTCCGGCTGTTCACTTTGGACCATGCCGTGTACGTGAAGTCGGTGGGGCGCACCGACTACTATCCCAACGGCTCGGACGAGCTGGCCGACACGGCGGCCGAGGAGGCCAGGGTCCACAACTGCGTGATCATGGGCAACCACGGCTGCTCGGCGCTGGGGGAGGACGTCGGCATGGCGTTCCGGCGGGCCATGAATCTGGAGGAAGCGGCGATCGCGACCTACCGTGCGCTGTGTCTCGGCGACACGACGACCGCGTTCCCGGAGGCGGCCTACCGCTCCCTGCATCACGCATGAGGCGGCCATAACCCGTCGAAACAGTCGCCCGTGGCTGTCGAAATCGCGCGAACCCGTTCGACGTAGTGGTGAGAGGTAAGGATCTAGACCACGGAGACGGGTGATGACGGTGCAGACGAACGCGCTGGCGGGGCGCCGCGAGTGGACGGGGCTGGCGGTGCTGGCCCTGCCGACCCTGCTGCTGTCGTTGGACATGAGCGTGCTGCACCTCGCGGTGCCACAGCTGGCCGCCGACCTGCGGCCCAGCAGCACCGAGCTGCTCTGGATCATCGACAGCTACGGGTTCCTGGTCGCGGGGTTCCTGGTCACGATGGGCACGCTGGGCGACCGGATCGGGCGCCGGAAGCTGCTCATGATCGGTGGCGCCGCGTTCGGGATGGCGTCGGTGGCGGCGGCGTTCGCGGTCAGCCCGGCGATGCTCATCGGGGCGAGGGCCCTGCTGGGCATCGCCGGAGCGACGCTGATGCCCTCCACCTTGGCGTTGATCAGCAACATGTTCCCGGACCCGAGGCAGCGCGGCACCGCGATCGCCGTGTGGATGAGCTGCTTCATGGGTGGCATGGTGGTCGGGCCGCTCGTCGGTGGCCTGCTGCTGGAGGTCGCGTGGTGGGGCGCGGTCTTCCTGCTCGCCGTGCCGGTCATGGTGCTCCTGCTGGCCACGGCGCCCAGGTTGTTGCCGGAGTACCGCGACGAGCACGCGGGCAGGCTCGACCTCGCGAGCGTGCTCCTCTCGCTCGGCGCGATCCTGCCCGTGGTGTTCGCGCTGAAGGAGATCGCGAAGGGCGGGCCGGACACGCGCAGCCTGGTCGTGCTCGCGGCCGGGCTCGGCCTCGGCGTGCTGTTCGCGCGGCGTCAGCGGCGGCTCGCCGACCCGATGCTGGATCTCGGCCTGTTCCGCAACCGGACGTTCACGGCCGCACTGAGCATCATGCTCGTCGGGGCGATCACGATGGGTGGCGTCTTCCTGCTGGTCAGTCAGTACCTTCAGCTGGTCGAGGGCCTGTCGGCGGCGCAGGCCGGTGTCGCGCTGGTGCCGCAGGCGATCGCCGTGGTGATCGGGTCGCTCGTCGCGCCGCGGCTGGCCAAGCGGATCCGCCCGGAGTTCGTGCTCGGCTTCGGGATGCTCGTGGCCGCGGCGGGGATCCTGCTGTTCACCCAGGCCGGCGGCGGCAACGGCGTCGTGCTGGTGGTGCTCGGCCTGTCGGTGGCCGGCTTCGGGATGGGGCCGCAGGGGGTGCTCTGCACCGAGATGGTGGTCGGCTCGGTGCCGCCGCGCAAGGCCGGGGCCGCCTCGGCGATGTCGGAGACCAGCGCCGAGTTCGGCATCGCGATGGGGATCGCGGTGTTCGGGAGCGTGGGCACGGCCGTCTACCGGCACGATGTGAGCGTTCCCGGCCATGTCCCGGCCGGCGCGGCCGCCGAGGCCTCCGAGAGCCTGGCTGGCGCGGTCAACGCGGCGGGCACGCTCGACCACCAGGCCGCCGGGACGCTCCTGGCCTCGGCGCGGGACGCCTTCACCAGCGGCCTGGCCACCGTCGCGGTCATCGGCGCCACCGTGGTCGTGGTCTTCGCGGTGGCCGGCATGGTCGTGCTGCGCAGGACGAAGGACGCCGTCCGGCCTGAGCCCTCGCCGGCCGGTCCGGCTCAGGCGTGCGCGGTCGCGCCGTTGTCGAGCACGTAGGCCTGACCGGTGACGAAGGAGGCCTCGTCGCTGACGAGGTGGGCGGCGACGGCGGCGACCTCCGCAGGCTCGCCCCACCGGCCCTGCCGCTGCTCGAGGTAGCCCGCGACGTCGGTGCCGAGCGCCTCACCGAGAAACGGGGCGCTCGCGTCGGCGGCGCGGGTCCTGATCATCGCGGGCACGAGCGCGTTGACGCGGATACCGTCCGGCCGCAGCTCCAGTGCCGCCGACCTGGTGACGGACTCGACGGCGGCCTTCGACGCCGCGTAGGCGGCGATCCCCGGACCCCCTCGGCGGCCGACGAGCGAGGACGTGTTGAGGATCGCGCCGCCTCCGCGCTCGCGCATCGCGGGCACCGCGGCACGGATGCCGTGCAGCACCCCGCCGACGTTCACCGCGAACACCCGGTCCCAGTCGGCCAGGTCCAGTTCGACGATGTGCCCACGGGAGCCGATGGCCGCGTTGTTGAACAGGATGTCGAGGCCGCCGAACTCACCGACGGCGCGGAGGACGGCCGCGGAGACGTCCGCCTCGTCCGCCACGTCGCACCGGACGGCCAGCGCGGCGTCGCCGAGTTCGGCGCTCAGTGCGCGAAGCCCCCGTTCCGAGACATCGGCCAGCACCACCTTCGCCCCCTCGGCGACGAACCGGCGGGCGGCCGCCTCGCCGATACCGTGGGCGGCACCGGTCACGATCGCGACCTTGTCTCTGAGTCGGGGGAACATCGCTACCCTTCAGTCTTCGTGCCGGTTTCGGATGCGAGCTGCTCGCGCAGCACCCGGCGCAGGATCTTGCCGATCGGCGAGCGCGGCAGGGACTGCGCGAAGTGCACCGCCGTCACCTTCTTCACCGCGCCGAGCCTTTCCCGCGTCCAGGCGACGAGTTCGTCCTCGGACGCGTGCGCGCCGTCGCGCAGGACCACCACGGCGTGCGGTGTCTCGCCCCATTTGTCGTGCGGGACCCCGACCACGGCCGCCTCGGACACCGCGGGATGTCCGGTGAGTGCGTCCTCCAGCTCCGTGGGCCAGATGTTGTAACCGCCGGAGATGATGGTGTCCTCCTTGCGGTCACTCAGGAAGAGGAACCCGTCCTCGGACAGGAAACCCATGTCCCTGGTGCGCAGGTACCCGTCGGGCGTGAACCGCTCCGCGGTGGCCTCGGGGCTGCCCCACAGCTCGCGCATGCGGCCGGGCGTGAGGCCCGCGATCTCGCCGATCTCGCCCGGCGGCAGGCGGTTGCCGTCGTCGTCGAGGATGACGATGTCGGAGTTCGGTGTCGGCCGCCCCGCCGAGCGCAGCCGGCGGCGCTGCTGCTCGGTGCCGTCCACCACGTGGTGCTCGGGGGCCAGCACGGTCATGGGCAGCCCTTCACTCTGCCCGTAGACCTGGTACATGATGTTGCCCCACAAGGCGATCGCCTCCGTGAGCGTCGCCGCGGGAGCCGGGGCCGTCCCGTAGAGCACCGCGCGCAGGCTGCGGAGATCGCGCGTCCGCGCGTCGGGGTGGTCGATGACCATCCGCATGATCGTCGGCACGACCAGCGCGAGGGTCGCCTGTTCGGTCTCGATCAGCTCCAGGAAGCGCGCGGTGTCGTAGGCGGGCATCACCACGCACGCCGCGCCGGCGGCGAGCAGCGGCCAGACGAACATGCCCGCGGCGTGGCCGAGGGGAGCCGGGACCAGGTACCGGTCCCGCTCGGTGAACCTCGGGACGACGAGCGCGATCTCGTTGCCCATGTCCATCCAGCCGCCCACCGTGTGCAGGATGCCCTTCGGCTTACCCGTGGTGCCTGCCGAGAACCGGATGATGTGCGGGTCGTCCTCGGCCACCGGTACCCCGGGGTCGTCCGGCGACGCGGCCGCCAGCGCGTCGGCGTAGGAGCGCGCTCCCGCCGGGCTCTTCCCGAGCACCAGGACCGTGTTCAGCCCGGGGAGTTCGGCCAGTAGCGGCGCCACCGCGTCGTAGTACCTGTCCTGCACGATCAGCGCCCGCGCGCCCACGAGGTCGAGCAGGTAGTGGTGCCGCTCCGGTGAGTCGTGCGCGTAGAGCGCGCACCGCACGTACCCGCCCACGGCCAGTCCCGCGATCTGCTCGAGGCTTTCGAACGCGTTGTCGCCCAGCATCGCGACGCGCTCGCCCGGCCGGACACCCGCGTCCCGCAACGCGTTCGCGAGCCGGATCGCGCGGTCGAACAGCTCACCATAGGTCTGCCGACGTCCCTCGCAGACGACGGCGAGGTTGGTCCCGAACAGACGGGCGCTTTTGCGCAGCAGGTTCGCCGGATCCATTGTGGACATGATCGCTACGGCCTGCCGCCGTGCGGCACACTGACCGTGGTGGTCTTGAGCACGGCCTTGTCGGTGTCGGCACCCGTCGCCGCGGCGAAGAAGTCGGGCACGGAGCACAGCAGCAGTGTCCGCCCGTCCTCGCCGCCGAGCGCGCACGCGTAGATGCCCAGCTCGTCGCCGTCGCGGATCTCGTCGACGATGGCACCCGAGGGGTCGATGCGCACGACGCGCTTGTGTCCCGCGTCCGCCACCCACACGTGGTCCTCCGCGTCGATGGCACACCCGTCGGGCCATAGCTCGGCCTTGGCCATCGCCTCCGGCAACGGGACCAGGCCGGGGTCCTCACCGACCTGCGCCCAGACCCGCTGGCCGGAGAGCGTGCCATCGTCGCCGATCGTGAAGGCCGTGAGCCGGGAGGAGAACGACTCCGCGACGATCAGGGTGCGCCCGTCGTTGGTGATCACCATCCCGTTCGGACAGATGAGGTCGTCGGCGGCCACGCTCGGAGTCCCGTCGGGGTCCACGCGGTACACGGCGCCGGGGCGCAGCTCGTCACCCTCGGCGATGGCGAAGCCGATCGTGCCCACGTAGGCGTGCCCGCTCGCGGTGACGACCATGTCGTTGAGCTCGTGAGCGCACAGGTGGGAGAGGTCGGAGTGCACGCTCACCTCGCCGCCGGGGGAGCGGCGCAGCAGCTTGCGGTCGTGCATCGACACCACCAGCAGCGAACCGTCGGGCAGCCAGCCGAGTCCGGACGGGTTGTTCGGGACGTGCATGACATCGGTGCGGTTGCCGGCGGTGTCATAGGTGCAGACCGTCTGGGCGTAGATGTCCGACACCCACCACCGGCCGTCGTGCCAGCGGGCACCCTCGAAGTAGTGACCACCGCTCGCGAGCAACTGGACGGGACTCGTCGTCGTCATGGCGAACGCCTCGCTTTTCTTTACGTCGTGGTGCCGTGAATGGAAGCCCCGTCCGGCAACGGCCGGGTGCTCGTGACCAAGGCCGTCCGCTCGTCGTCGGCCGATGCGGGCAAACATACAAACATCCCGGGCTGGATGTCAATCGAGCGAACTGTACCCGGTCGGGTGGTCAGCGAGGGTCAGTCGGAGCCGGGGCGCAGGAGGTCGCGCACGGACTCCTCGAGCACCGCGAGCTGGCGGCGCTCGCGTTCGGGGCTGGGCAGCAGTGCGGACTGGAAGGCCATGCCGCGCATGACGTTGATGGCGTGGGCCCCGATGTCGGCGAGCCGCTGCCGGGACTGGCGTCCGTCGTCGAGCATGGACATCGTGATGTCGCGGATCCGGCGGCCGATCTCCCGCTCGACGTCGATCAGCAGCGTGCGCAGTTCCTCGTCGCTGCGTGCCGCGATGTGCAGCTCGTCGGCGGCCGTGAACAGGTCGGACTTGAAGGACCGCCAGAGCGCCTCGAGCGCGGGGCCGACACCTTGGTCCGCGGCCCGCTCAAGTTCGGCGATGGTCACGGCCATCAGCTTGTCGTGCAGGTGGAGCAGGGCCTCGGCGACCATCTCGGCCTTGTTGGACCAGTGGTGCTTCTGTGCTCCCCTGGTCAGTCCCGAGAGCTCCGCGATCCGCTCGGACGTGGCGCCGCGGTAGCCGTACCGGACGATCGCCGTGATGGTCGCGTCCAGTACGGCCGACCGGGTGGTGGCGCTCCGCTCGGCGTTGGACCGCCGTTTTTTTGCTCCCCCGGCCGGGCCGGTCGCCGCGGCGGTCAGCCCCTCAGTCGTGTCCACGCCCGCGATTATCGCTGGCTGGCTCCTCGGGTGTCGGCCGCGGGCGGCTCTGCCGGTGCGCGGCGAGCGCCTCCTCTTGACGTGCGGCGGGACGTGGGGGAGCATCAGCTGAACGCAATGCGGTCAAGATGTACGCAAAGCGTACAGTGGAGGTGACAAAGATGTCGATCAGTCCACGGGGAACGAGGTGAGCGCCGTGGCCATCGCGGACCCCGCAGCGGTCGTCCCGAGTCGCGTGCCGGTATGGCACGGCCTGGAGGAAGTGCCCGCCGGGCACGGGCGTTGCGTACTCACCCTGGGCGTGTTCGACGGTGTGCACCGCGGGCACGCCAGGCTCATCGGCGAAGCCGTGCGGCTTGGCGAGTCCCGTGGGCTGCCTGTCGTGCTGGTGACCTTCACCCCGCATCCGGCGAGCGTGGTCGGCGCGCGGAAGGACACGGCGGCGTTGTGCAGCCTGGGCCGCCGCGCGGAACTGGCCGCGGCACTCGGGGTCGACGCGATCTGCGTCCTGCCCTTCACCCGAGAGTTCGCGCAGCTGTCCCCGGAGAAGTTCGCGGCCACGGTGCTCGCCCGGAAGCTGCGGGCCGATGCCGTCGTGGTGGGCGAGAACTTCACCTTCGGCCACCGGGGCGCCGGCACCGTCGACACGCTGCGCCGGCTGGGCCGCCGGCACGGCTTCACCACCTTCAGCGCGGTGCTGCTGCGGGAGGGCGACGTCCGCTTCTCCTCGACGCACATCCGCGACTGCCTGCGCCGGGGCGACGTCCGGGCCGCCACGCGGGCACTCGGCCGCCCGCACCGGGTGGACGGGGTGTTGCGTGACCGCGAGCTGATGGTCGCGCGCGGCACGGCGTTGCCCGCGCCCGGCCCGTACACCGCGCTGCTGGCGGAGACCAGGCGGGTGCCGGTGTGGGTGAGCGAGCGCCGCACCGTGGCGATCGAGGCGACGGACCTGCCGAGCGGCGCGGTCCAGCTGGAGTTCGTGGGCAACCGGCTCGCGGAGGTCCCGCCGGCCCCCGACCGAAGGCGGCACGACGTCAGCGAACCAGGCCGGGCCGTTCGGTCAGAGAGTCGATAACGCTCAGCGTCGGGTGTCCCGTGCGAGTGCGGCATCCGGATCGTGCTCCCGCGTGTGCTGGGCGGCGTCGTAGTCGGCTTCGATGGCGTCCAGTTCGGCGGCCCGTGCGTTCAGGACCGTGGTGGCGCGGTCGTGGTCGAAGTCCTTCTCCCATTTGCCGATCACGATCGCGGCCACGGCGTTGCCGAGGACGTTGATGAACACCCTGCCTTCGTTGAGGATGCGGTCGATGCCGACGATCAGGGCGAGCGCGGCCAGCGGCATGTGCCCCACCGCGGTGATGGTGCTGGCCAGGACGATGAACGCGCCACCCGCGATTCCGGCGGTGCCCTTGCTGGTCAGCATCATCACGCCGACCATCACCAGCTGCTGTTGCCAGCTCAGGTCGATTCCCAGTGCCTGAGCGAGGAACAGCGAGGCCATCGTGAGGTAGACCGCGGAGCCGTCAAGGTTGAACGAGAAGCCCGACGGGATGACGATCCCGACGACCGGGCGGCCGATTCCCATGATTTCCAGCTTGCGCACGAGCTGGGGGAGGACTGCTTCGCTGGAGCACGTGGACAGCGCCACGAGCAGCTCTGCCTTGAGGAAGCGCATCAGGCCCAGCAGGCTCAGCTTGCACGTCTTCATGATCGCTCCGAGGATCACCGCCACGTAGACGACGCACGTGCCGGTGAACAGCAGGATGAGGTAGCCGAGCTGCTGGAGGCTGCTCGCGCCGTATGTGGCGACGACGGTCGCGAGCGCGCCGAACGTGCCGATCGGGGCAAGCCGCATCACCCAGCCGACGATCCGGAAGACCACTGTGGACAGAGCTGAGATTCCCCGGGTGAGCGGGGCGCCCGCTGGGCCCGCCATGTTGAGCGCGACGCCGAACACGATCGAGACCAGCAGGGCGGCGAGGATGGCGTCACCGGTGAGCGCGCCGAACAGCGACTCCGGGATCAGCCCGGACACGAAGTCGGTGAAGGTGGCGTGCTGCTGGGTGGCCTCGTCGGGGATGGCGCTCGCGTCGAGCGTCGCGGGATCGACGTTCATGCCAGCGCCGGGCTGGAACGCGTTGGCCACGAGCAGGCCGATCAGCATTGACAACAGCGACAGGACCAGGAAATAGCCCAGCGCCTTCGCGCCGATCCGGCCTGCCTTGCGCAGGTTGTCCATCGACGCGATACCGGTGGTGACGACGCAGAACACCACGGGGATGACGATCATCTTGACCAGCGCGATGAACCAGTCGTTGAGCGGCTTCAGGCTCGATCCGACGGCGGGGAGGGCCAGTCCGACGGCGACTCCGAGTACGGCTGCGACGATCACCTGGAACCAGAGCTCGCCGAGCAGCCTGCGGAAGCGGGAGCGCGGCGCGCGGGCGGGGCTGGAGAGGGACGACATCGTTGTTGCTCCTTGGCACGACGGTGTGTGGAGGGCGATGCGGACACGCCTGGCGGCGTGCCGGTCAGGGGTGCAGGGCGCGCAGAACCCGGTAGAACTCGGCCTTCTCCTCGAAGCCGATGCCCGGCGTCTCGGTCAGGCCGACGTGGCTGTCCTCGACGACGGCGCCGTCGGCGAACCCGCCGGTGGGCTGGAACTCGCCGGGGTACGACTCGTTGCCGCCCAGCTTGAGTGCGGCGGCGATGTGCAGGGAGAACTGGTGGCCGCCGTGGGGGATGCACCGGCGCGACGACCAGCCGTGGCGGGCGAGCATGTCCTGGATTCGCAGGTACTCCGTCAGTCCGTAGCTCAGCGCGGGGTCGACCTGGATGTAGTCGCGGTCGGAGCGCATGCCGCCGTAGCGGATGAGGTTGCGGGAGTCCTGGAGGGAGAACAGGTTCTCGCCGGTCGCGATCGGGCCGTGGTAGTGCTCGGATACGACGGCGTTGAGCCGGTAGTCGAGCGGGTCGCCGATCTCTTCGTACCAGAACAGCCCGTACGGCTCGATGGCCCGGCCGTACTCCAGTGCGGTCGCGAGGTCGAACCGGCCGTTGACGTCGACCGCGAGCCTGGAGCCGTCGCCGTCCAGCACCTCCAGTACGGCCTCGATGCGCTTGAGGTCCTCGGCCAGGTCGGCGCCGCCGATCTTCATCTTGACGACGCGGTAGCCCTGGTCGAGGAAGCCCTTCATCTCGTCCTGGAGGTCGCGCAGCGTCTTGCCGGGCGCGTAGTAGCCGCCCGCCGCATAGACGAAGACCTTGTCGTCGGGGGCGCCGTCGCCATAGCGGTCCGACAGCCAGCGGTACAGCGGCTGCCCGGCCAGCTTGGCGGCGAGGTCGAACAGCGCCATGTCGACGACGCCGACCGCGACCGAGCGTTCGCCGTGCCCGCCCGGCTTCTCGTTAGTCATCACCGCGTCCCACGCGCGGGCGGGGTCGAGCTGGCCGTCCTCGGCGAGCAGCGACCCGGGATCGGCGTCGAGCAGGCGGGGGATCACTCTGCGGCGCAGGATCTCACCCGCGCTGTAGCGCCCGTTGGAGTTGAAGCCGTAGCCGACCACCGGTTTCCCGTCTCGCACGACGTCCGACACGACCGCCACGATCGAGCAGTCCATCGAGCTGAAGTCGATCCAGGCATTGCGGATTGAGGAGCTGATGGGGACGACGCCCTCGTACACATCGACGATCTTCACGGTCTCACTCTCGTTGTAATTTATAAATTGCAACGGGATGGTACGGTGAGGCCCGGCCGATGCACAAGCACCGGTTTCCGTGAGGGAGTGACGGGTGACGAGCGCGAACGTGTTCTCGAGCAAGGGCGATGCGGCTTACGTGGAGCTACGGACCCGGATCCTCAGCGGAGAGCTGCCGCCCGGGTCGAAGCTCGCTCAGCGCGACCTCGCCCAGGCACTCGGCATGAGTCTCACCCCGCTGCGCGAGGCGATCCGGCGCCTCAGCAGCGAGGGGCTGATCGACCTCGACACCCAGCGCGACGCCCGGGTCGCGGCCATCAACGCGACCGAGGCCCGCCAGCTCTTCGAGGTGCGGCTGTCGCTCGACCCGACCGCCGCGATGCTGGCCGCCCAGCGCCGCACGGACGCCGACGTCGTCGCGCTGCGCGGTGCCGCCGCCCGGCTCCTGCCCGTCACGAGGGCGTGGGGGGAGGAGGCGCTCACCGCGCACCGGGCCTTCCACCGTGCGCTGTACGTGGCCTCGCGCAACGACGTGCTCATCAGGATGCTCGACGACCTGTGGGACAAGTCGGACCGCTACCGCAGGCTCGGGCTCGAGCTCCCGCCCGGGGACGAACCGCGCACCCGGGACCACCGCGAGCACCACGAGCTCGTCGGTCTCATCGAGGCCGGTGACGCCACCGCGGCGAGCGAGCTGATGCGCGCCCACATCGAACGCAGCCTCACCGCCACCGCCATCGCGGAACTCGAGCAGCGAGAACGGGAACGGGGGGACCTGGCCACCGGGTGAGGTCAGAGCGGGTGGGGCGCGAACCCGGCGTTGATCGCCAGCGCGGCCGCCTCGCCGCGCGAGGAGACCTCCAGTTTCTTGAGGACCCCGGCGACGTGGAACTTGACGGTGCTCTCGGTGACCCCGAGTTCCGCGGCGATGGCCTTGTTGCGTTTGCCCTGGGTGAGCGACCGCAGCACCTCCAGCTCCCGTCGGTTGAGGCTCTCCAGCCGGGTTTCGCCCGCGTGGTCGTGGGTGGGTTCGAACGGCAGGTGGATGGTCATCCGGCTGCCCCAGCCGGGCACCGCTTCGAGCTCGACCGTGGCGCCGAGCGTCCTGGCGCGGCCGTCGAGCTGGTGGCGCAGGTCGTTGACGTCGAGGCTGCCGGACTCCTGGTCCCGCACGTCGATCCGGAGTGAGGTGTCGTCGGACTCCCACGCGACCCTCAGCCGTCCGAGTCCTTTTTGGGCGGTGAAGGCCAGCACGGCGGTCAGGGTCATGGCACGGGCGGCGTGGGCGATGTCGCCCGGCAGCGGTCGCGCTGCCGGGGCGGGGGGCACGAGGTCGAGCTGCGCGTCGTGGTGGCGCAGCGTCTGCCGGATCTTCTTGCGCAGCTTGGTGAACGCCGCCGAGGCGGGCTCCTCCGACAGTGCCAGGTCGGTCTTCTGCGCCGAGCGCAGCGCCACGAGTGCCGCGGAGGCCGACTCGGTGGCGGCGACCCGGGCGCGGTGGTCGTCGAGCCGGGTGGAGCGCAGCGTCGTGAGGATGGCGACGAGCGCGGTCTCCTGTGCGGCGGCCATTTCCGCGATGGTGCGGGCGCGCTCGGTGGAGGCCGCCCTGGACTCGGCGAGGTAGTCGGGACTCGCCTGGGCGACCTGCTGCCGGATCGAGGTGGCGACGATGCCGAAGAGGTCGGCGAGCGCGGCGGGCTCGGGAAGGCGTTTCCGTGACGCGCGGGGGATGAGGACGAGCAGCGTGCCGATCGGGTCCTGCACGGCCCACACGGTCCGGGGTGCGCCGGCGATGGTCGCCGTGATGCCGAGTGCGTGCCCGGGCTCGACGAGAGCCTTGAGCTGTTCGAGCTCGCCGATCGTGACCTTGTTGATCGTCTCGGTGTCCCCGGCGACCTTGCGCGGACGGCCGGTGCACTCCCTGGTGAAGACGACCAGCGCGGTGTGCGGCCACCGGTCGGACAGGAACCGGGAGAACCGGCCCGCGATCTCGTGCAGCGGGCCGTCGATCACATCCCGCAGCGCGAGGAGGCAGTCCTGCGCGGGTGGTGTCGGGTGCTCGGGCATCCGGGTCAGCGTAGCCGCACGGCAACCTGGCCGGAAGTCGAGGTTTTCCTGGCCTGACGATCAGGTCGCGGGCGCGGCAGGCCGGGGCTAGTGTCGCCCAGGATATGCGCTGTCGCGCATGCCTTTTCGTCGAGCGGTGAAGGAAGCAGTCGAGATGCCACAGCAGGTGCGCGGTGTGATCGCCCGGTCGAAGCAGGCTCCGGTGGAGCTGACGGACATCGTGGTGCCCGACCCGGGGCCCGGTGAGGTCGTGGTCGCGATCGCCGCGTGCGGCGTCTGCCACACCGACCTGACCTACCGGGAGGGCGGGATCAACGACGAGTTCCCGTTCCTGCTCGGGCACGAGGCCGCGGGCACCGTCGAGAGCGTCGGCGAGGGCGTGGACTCGGTCCGGCCCGGCGACTTCGTGGTCCTGAACTGGCGGGCCGTGTGCGGGCAGTGCCGGGCCTGCAAACGGGGGCGGCCGCAGTACTGCTTCGACACGTTCAACGCGAACCAGAAGATGACGCTCACGGACGGCACCGAGCTGACCCCCGCGCTGGGCATCGGCGCGTTCGCGGACAAGACGCTCGTGCACGCCGGGCAGTGCACGAAGGTCGACCCGGCCGCCGATCCCGCGGTCGCCGGGCTGCTCGGCTGTGGCGTGATGGCCGGGCTCGGTGCGGCGGTGAACACCGGCGCGGTGGGCCGGGGTGACTCCGTCGCCGTGATCGGCTGCGGCGGCGTGGGCGACGCGGCGATCGTCGGTGCCCGGCTGGCGGGTGCGTCCACGATCATCGCCGTGGACCGCGACGCGAGGAAGCTCGGCTGGGCGGTCGAGCTGGGCGCGACGCACACCGTCGACGCGACCGAGGCCGACGCCGTCGAGGCGATCCAGGGCCTGACCGGCGGATTCGGCGCCGACGTCGTGATCGACGCCGTCGGCCGCCCGGAGACGTGGAAGCAGGCGTTCTACGCCCGCGATCTGGCGGGCACGGTCGTGCTCGTCGGGGTGCCCACGCCGGACATGCGCCTGGAGATGCCGCTGCTCGACTTCTTCTCCCGCGGCGGCGCACTCAAGTCCTCCTGGTACGGCGACTGCCTGCCGGAGCGGGACTTCCCGATGCTGGTGGACCTGTACCTGCAGGGCAGGCTGCCGCTGGAGAGGTTCGTCACCGAGCGGATCGCGCTCGAGGACGTGGAGAAGGCCTTCCACACGATGCACGCCGGCGAGGTGCTGCGCTCGGTGGTGATCCTGTGAGCCTGCGGATCGAGCGGGTCGTCACCTCCGGCGTCTTCGCATTGGACGGCGGCACATGGGAGGTGGACAACAACGTCTGGCTGATCGGCGACGACCGCGAGGTCGTGATCGTGGACGCCGCCCATGACGACACGGCGATCACCGAGGCCGTGGCGGGGCGCAACGTCGTGGCCGTGGTCTGCACGCACGGGCACAACGACCACGTCACCTTCGCCCCGCAGCTGGGCAAGGAGCTCTACGCGCCGGTGCTGCTGCACCCCGGCGACCGGGAACTGTGGGAGCTGACCCACCCCGGCGAGACGTTCTGGCGGACGGGCGACGGCGAGCGGATCGCGGTGGCGGGAACGGAACTGGAGGTGATCCACACGCCGGGGCACTCACCCGGGTCGATCTGCCTGCACCTGCCCGAGGCCGGGGCCCTCTTCTCCGGCGACACGCTGTTCTCGGGCGGGCCCGGTGCCACCGGGCGCTCGTTCTCCGACTTCCCGACGATCATCGGCTCGATCCGGGACCGCCTGTTCGCGCTGCCCGAGGACACGCGCGTGCACACCGGCCACGGCGACCACACCACCATCGGCGCCGAAGCACCGCACCTGGAGGAGTGGATCGCCCGAGGACACTGACCCTGCCCGGCGTGTCACTCGCCATCCACCCACTCCAGGGTCCGCCGCACGGCCTTGCTCCACTGCCGCAGCTCGCGCTCGCGCACGTCGGGTGCCATCCCGGGCAGCCAGCGCTTGTCCTCGGCCCAGAGCGCGGCCAGCTCGTCCTGGCCTGCCCAGAACCCGACGGCGAGCCCCGCGGCGTAGGCCGCGCCGAGTGCCGTGGTCTCGGTGACCCGCGGGCGCAGCACCGGCACGTCGAGCAGGTCGGCCTGGAACTGCATCAGCAGTTCGTTGCCCACCATGCCGCCGTCGGCGCGCAGTTCGGTCAGGGCGAGCCCGGCGTCGGCGTTCATCGCGTCCACCACCTCACGCACCTGGAACGCCGTCGCCTCCAGCACCGCCCTGGCGAGATGGCCCTTGCCGACGTAGCGCGTGAGCCCGACGAGCGCGCCACGGGCGTCGGACCGCCAGTGCGGCGCGAACAGCCCGGAGAAGGCGGGCACGAAGTACGCGCCGCCGTTGTCCTCGACCGTGCGGGCGAGCGTCTCGATCTCGGGCGCCGTTTCGATCAGGCCGAGATTGTCGCGCAGCCACTGCACCAGTGACCCGGTGACCGCGATGGAGCCCTCCAGCGCGTAGGCGGGCCGCTGCCCGCCGAGCTGGTAGGCCACGGTGGTGAGCAGGCCGTTCGCCGAGCCCGCCGCCTTCTCCCCGGTGTTGAGCAGCACGAAGTTGCCCGTGCCGTAGGTGTTCTTGGCCATGCCGGGCTCGAAGCACACCTGGCCGAACGTGGCGGCCTGCTGGTCACCGAGCGCGGCGGTGATCGGCACCCCGGACAGTTCTCCGAGGGTCCGCACCGTGCCGTAGACCTCGGAACTGGAGCGGATCTCCGGCAGCATGGCCAGGGGAATGCCCAGGTCCCCGGCGATCGCGGGATCCCACGAGAGGCTGTGCAGGTCCATGAGCATCGTGCGGGAGGCGTTGGTGACGTCGGTCAGGTGCACCCCGCCCTCGGGCCCGCCGGTCAGGTTCCACAGCAACCACGAGTCGATGGTGCCCAGCAGCAGGTCTCCGCGCTCGGCCCGAGCCCTCGCACCGTCGACGTTGTCCAGGATCCACGCGGCCTTCGGCCCGGAGAAGTAGGTCGCCAGCGGCAGCCCGGTGACGTCGCGGTAGCGGTCGGCCCCACCGCCGCGCCCGCCCAGCTCCCGCACGAGCCGGTCAGTGCGGGTGTCCTGCCAGACGATCGCGTTGTACACCGGCTCGCCGGTGCGACGGTCCCACACGACGGTGGTCTCGCGCTGGTTGGTGATGCCCACGGCCGCGATGTCCGTGGACGAGACGCCGGCGCGCGCCAGCGCCTCGCCGACGACCTCCCGGGTGTTCGCCCAGATCTCCCGCGGATCGTGCTCGACCCACCCCGGCCGCGGCAGCAACTGCGCGTGTTCCCGCTGCGCACTGGCCACCGGAGTGCCCGAGTCGTCGAACAGGATGCAGCGCGTGCTGGTGGTGCCCTGGTCGATGGCCGCCACAAAGGTCATCGTCGTGTCCCGCCCTTCTCAGCTCACTGTCCGCGAGTCCGGCACCCGCGACCGCGCGGCGGCGGCCGACGCGTCGTCCGGCAACCGCTGCGCGGCCCGCTCGGCCTCCACCCTGCCGAGGTAGTTGTCCACTTCGGACGCCCTGGTGCGGGCGTCCCAGCCGAGCACCTCACCCATGATCCCGGCAACGGCCTCGGCCGCGTCGGTACCTCGGTCGGCGCGTTCGAAGGAGATCCGGGTGCGGCGGGTGAGCACGTCGTCGAGGTGCAGGGCGCCCTCGTGGGTCACCGCGTACCGGATCTCGGCGCGCAGGTGCTCCTCGGCGCCGTCGACCGGCTCCAGGAGCGAGGTCTCGTCCCGGGCCGGGGCGAGCACCTCGCCGGTCAGCGAACCGTACCGGTCCAGCAGCGACCGCATCCGGCGCTCCGTGACGCCGTGCCCGGCGGCCAGCGCGCCCACGCGGTTGCACAGTGCCCGGTAGCCGTCGGCGCCGAGCAGCGGCACCTCGGCCGTGACCGAGGGGACGAGCCCGGGCAGGTCCGGCGCGGCGGCGTCGACCGCGTCGGCGGCCATGACGCGGTAGGTGGTGTACTTGCCGCCCGCCACCGACACGAGCCCCGGCCTCGGCCTCGCCACCGCGTGCTCCCGCGACAGCGCCGTCGTGCCGCCGGCACCGGTGCCCTTCGCCAGCAGCGGCCGCAGCCCCGCGTACACGCCCAGGATGTCGCGGGTGGTCAACGGCTCGGCCAGCACCGAGTTGGCGTGCCGCAGGATGTGGCCGAGGTCGGCGCTCGTGGCCGCGGGGTGCGCCACGTCGAGGTCCCAGCCGGTGTCGGTGGTGCCGATGATCCAGCGGGTGCCCCACGGGATGAAGAACAGCACCGACTTCCCCGCGCGCAGGATGAGTCCCGTCTCGCTGCGGAACCGTTCCCTCGGCACGGTGATGTGCACACCCTTGGAGGCCCGGACGGTGAAGGGGCTGTCCCCGCCCGCCAGGTCGTGCAGCCGGTCCGACCACACGCCCGTGCAGTTCAGCACCACGCGCGCACGCACGGACGTGGTGCGGCCGGTCTCGACGTCCCGCAGCCGCGCGCCCGTGACGCGGTCGCCGTCGCGCGTGAGGCCCACGACCTCGGTGGACGAGCGGGCCACGGCGCCGTGCCGGGCGGCCGTCCGCACGAGGCCGAGGGTGTGCCTCGCGTCGTCCACCTCGGCGTCGTAGTACCGCAGCGCCCCGGTGAGCGCGGCAGGGTCGAGGCCCGGCGCGAGCCCGAGCGCGCCGCGCCGCGTGTAGTGCCGGTGGCCGGGCACGGAGCGCGCACCGCCGAGGTTGTCGTAGAGCAGCATCCCGGCGCCGACGTAGGGCCGTTCCCAGCCGCGATGACGCAGCGGGTACAGGAACGACACCGGGCGCACGAGGTGCGGCGCGAGCCTGGTGAGCATCAGCTCGCGTTCCCGCAGCGCCTCCCGCACCAGCGAGAAGTTCAGCTGCTCCAGGTACCGCAGGCCGCCGTGGAACAGCTTGCTCGACCGCGACGACGTGCCCGCCGCCCAGTCCCGTTGCTCCACCACCGCGGTGCGCAGGCCGCGGGTCGCCGCGTCCAGCGCCGCACCGGCGCCGGTGACCCCGCCGCCGACGACGAGCACGTCGAACGACGCCGAGGACAGCTCCTCCCAGGCCCGCTCCTGCGTCGCGGGGTTCAAGACCGGTCCGCTCACGTCGGCAGCCCGTGGCCGCGCTCGGCGTACAGCTTGAGCACCTGCTCGCGGGGCAGGACCCCGCACCGCGTCGCCCACGCCTCGTAGGCCCCGGCGAGCTCGGCGACGATGTCGGGGTGCTCGGCGGCGAGGTCGTGCAGCTCGGTGCGGTCGCGCCCCATGTCGTAGAGCTCCCAGTCCAGGCCGTACTTGCGGACGAGCTTCCAGTCGCCGCGGCGTGCACCGGCGTTGCCCTCGTGCTCCCAGAACAGCGTCCGCGCGGGGTCGCCCGGTTCGCCGCGCAACGTGGGCAGCATGCTGTGGCCCTCCAGCGGCAGGACGGCCCGGCCCTCGAACCGCTCGGGATAGTCCGCGCCGGACACGTCGAGCACGGTGGCCATGACGTCGGTCAGCTGGTGTGGGGTGGTCCGCACCGCCGGAGTGGTGCCGAGGCCCTGCGGCCAGTGCACGATGAACGGCGTCGAGATCCCGCCCTCGTGGATCCAGTGCTTGTACTCCCGGAACGGCGTGTTCGACAGGTTCGCCCACGCGGTTCCGTACGTGGCATACGTGCTCTCCGGGCCGGGCGCGAGGTCCGGCACGTTGCCGGGAACGACCTCGCGACCGTCCCGTGTGGTCGGTGCGAAGTCGACGAACGCCGTGACGAAGTCCTTCGCGGTGTCGGGTGGCATCTCCTCCGCGCAGCCTCCGTTGTCGGAGAGGAAGACGAACAGCGTGTCCGCCAGCCTGCCGGTGGCCTCCAGCTCGTCCAGGATCCGGCCGATGCCCTGGTCCATGCGGTCGATCTGCGCCGCGTAGACCGCCATCCGCAACGCCTCCCACTCCTTGTTGCCGGCGTCCTCCCACGCGGGGACGTCCGGGTCGCGGTCGGTCAGGTCCCAGTTCTCGTCGATGATGCCCATCTCGACGAGCCGCCGCAGCCGCTCCCGGCGGAGCTCGTCCCAGCCGGCGGAGAAGCGGCCCGCGTACTTCGCGACGTCCTCCTCCAGCGCGTGCAGCGGCCAGTGCGGGGCGGTGTAGGCGACGTAGAGGAACATCGGGTCGTCCGCGCGTTCGTCGTGGTGCCTCCGCACGAACGACACCGCGTTGTCGGAGATCGCGTCGGTGTAGTAGAAGCCGTCCTCGAGCGCCTCGTGCTCGATGTTCTCCTCGCCGCGCGTGAGGGTGGCGGGCTGGAAGTAGCTGCCCGCCCCGGCGAGCGTGCCGTAGAAGTGGTCGAAGCCCCTGCGGGTCGGCCACGCGTCGCTGGGGTTGCGCAGGTCGTTCGACATGTGCCATTTGCCGGACAGGTACGTGCCGTAGCCGGCGGGCCGCAGCACCTCAGCGAGGGTCACGCAGGAGTCGTTGAGCGTGCCCGAGTAGCCGTCGGGTGAGTCGTCGTAGTTGAGGATGCCGATGCCGGTCTGGTGCGGGTGCAGGCCCGTCAGCAGCGACGCGCGGGAGGGGCTGCAGCGCGCGGTGTTGTAGAACTGCGTCAGCCGCGCGCCGGACGCGGCGAGGCGGTCGAGGTTGGGGGTCCGCACCTCGCCGCCGTAGCAGCCGATGTCGGAGAAGCCCATGTCGTCGGCGAGCACGAGGACGATGTCAGGCTTACGGGGCACAGTGTTTCTCCAGCTTTTCCAGGATGGGCAGGGTTGTTCACTTGCCGACGGCGGTGTCGGTGAGCGGTGCGTCGTCACGGTTGAGCCGGGAGGTCTCCGGGGTGAACGCGAGCGCGACGAGTGCGAGCACGGCGAACAGCACGAGGTAGGTCGCCACGGGCCAGGAGTCACCGCCCGAACGATCCACCAGTGCGGTCGCCACGGCGGGGCCGATCGCGCCGGAGGGCAGCACGCCGAGCTGGTAGACGATCGACATGCCGGTGTAGCGGACCCTGGCCGGGTACAGCTCGGCGAAGAACGCGGCCTCGGGGCCGAACATGGTGCACGCGCCGAACGCCCAGCCGATGATGATCCCGGCCCAGATGAGTGGCGTGTTCCCGGTGTCGATCATGGCGAACACGGGGAACGCGGACACTCCCGAGATCAGCGCGCCGATGGCGAGCACGGGCCTGCGGCCGATGCGGTCGGAGAGCCCGCCGGTGAGCGGGATGACGAGAAAGCCGACGACGGCGGCGATGAGCAGGCCGTTGAGCGCGACGCTCTTGGGCAGGCCCAGCACGATCGTGGTGTAGGTCAGGATGAACGCGTTGTAGATGTTGAAGACGAGGCTCTCGCAGAACCGGGTGCCCATCGCGAGAACCGTCAGCTTGGGGTAGGTGCGGAACACCTCGACGAACGGAACCTTGGCCCGCTCGCCAGACTCCACCACCCGCTCGAACGCCGGCGGCTCGGACACCTTGAGACGAACGAAGAACCCGACGGCGACGAGCACGATGCTGAACAGGAAGGGCAGCCGCCAGGCCCACGACACGAGCGCGTCGTCGCCGAACGCGCCCGCGCCGTTGACCGCGAGCGTCGACAGCAAAAGTCCAATGGGGACACCGGTCTGCGGCCAGCTGCTGAACAGGCCCCGGCGGTGCTTCGGCGCGTGCTCGAACGTGAGGATCGCGGCGCCGCCCCATTCGCCGCCGAGGCCGATGCCCTGCAGCATGCGCAGCACGAGCAGGAGGATCGGCGCCCAGATCCCGATGGTCTCGTAGGTGGGCAGCAGGCCCATCGCGAAGGTCGACCCGCCCATGATCATCATGGTGATCACGAGCATCTTCTTGCGGCCCAGCCGGTCGCCGTAGTGGCCGAAGATCACCCCGCCGATGGGCCGGGTGACGAATCCCGCGGCGAACGTGCCGAAGGCCACCAGTGTGCCGGTGAGCGCGTCGAAGCTGGGGAAGAACTCGGAGTTGAAGACCAGCGCGGCCATCGTGGCGTAGAGGAAGAAGTCGTACCACTCGATGACGGCGCCGATCACGCTCGCGGTGGTGACCTGCTTGATCGAGGCGGGTTCGCCTGGGGAGAGGGAGTACCTCATCGGACACCCTTCTGACATCGGAGTCCAAAAATGGGACAGTGGACCATCTGGCGGGACAGTGGTACTGTCTCTCATCGGTGTGGTGGTCGTCAAGGCCACGGTGTGGAAGGGGTCGGTGTGAGCGAGGCGCTGCGCAAGGCGATGTTGATTCTCGATGCGCTCAGGGAGAGCACGGACGACCTCAGCGCTCGCGAGCTCGCCGCCCGGCTCGACGTGCCGAAGAGCACCGCGCAGCGGCTGTTGCAGTCGCTGGAGGAGTCGCAGATGACGGTGCAGGATCCGGCGAGCCGCAAGTACCGGCTCGGCCCGAGGACGCTGACGCTCGGCATGGCCTACCGCGAGCGGCTGGACCTGCGCAACACGGCACTGCCCCACATGCGGACGCTGCGGGACGCCACCGACGAGACGATCGGGCTGTCCGTGGTGGTCGGCGCGGAACGCATGTTCATCGAGGAGGTGCAGAGCCAGTCGGAACTGCGGGCGCACTCCGAGCTCGGCTACCCGTATCCACTGTGGACGGGCGCGCCGGGGAGGGTGCTCCTGGCGCACCTGCCTTCCGCGGACACCGACGCCGCACTGCGGGACGCGGGGGAGCGGCCCTGGCGGGCGATCGGACTGGCCGATCGCGATGCCTTCCTCGAGCGGCTCGCCGAGATCCGCCGCGCGGGGCACGATCGCGCGTTCGACGAGACGATCAACGGCGTCAGTGCGATCGCCGTCCCGGTGCGCGACGCGACGTCCCGGATCGCGGCGGCGCTGTCCGTGTCCGGACCGAGCGCCCGGATGAGTGAGCCGGAGATGGACCGCATCCTGCCCGAGGCGCAGGCGGCAGCGCACAAGATCAGCCAGGCGCTCGGCGGCTGAGTCCCTGGACCGCCGAACTCGGAGGTCCACTGTGGAACATCGTGAGGTCTTCGCGTGCGGGAGTACAAGGACCGTGGCGAACGGTGACCTCCGGCCATGGTCTGCTGGCCGGCGACGGAGGTAAACCGGTGGACAGCGCCGGTCCGTCTCGGCGTCCGGCCTACTGGAGGTTCGTCATGACAACCGACCTGTCGGCGCACGTGACCAACGATGACGTCCTGCGCACCCGCCGCCACAGCTACCACACGAAGGCCCGCGCGTACGACCATGGTGCGTCCGTGATCAACGGTACCCACCGGATCCTGACCGTCGTCACGGCCAGCCTGAGCGCCCTCGTCTCCAGCGCGATCTTCACCAGCCTGAACGTCGGCGAGGTGGGCAGCGTGTGGAAGTGGATCGCCGCGGGCGTCAGCCTGGCCGCGACCATCCTGGCCGCGGCGGTCGCGGCACTGGGACACAGCGACACGGCAAGCGAGTACCGCAAGGCCGCCGTCGTCTGCGTGCAGTTCCAGAGCGCCGAGCCGAGGAGTTGGTGGCCAGGGGCGCCATCACGGACGCCGAGGTCGTGAAGTACGACAACGCGGCGATGAACGCGGAGGCGACCATGCCGATCGTGCGGGACCGCTTCTACCGGGCCGCCGAGGCGTACTGCGACCGCATGCGCGAAACAGACCCCTTCGAGCGCCTTTCCACGGATCACTAACGCGCGGACGACCGTCCCCCCCGGCAGGGCGTGTGGTCACCGCGGTCGAGGCCCAAGGTCCCTGGTCTCTCCGCGTCCGGTCCTGCACTGTTGTGGCAGAGCCGGAGGAGGCGCCCATGGACAGCACCGCCGGGGTGGAGGTACGCACACCTGACCAGCGGACCGTCCGCTCGGTCATGACGCCGCGGCCGTACACGGTGGGGCCCGGGACCGAGCTCGCCGACATCGCCGCGTTGCTGACCGAACAGGGCATCAGCGGCGTACCGGTGGTGGACGACCGCGACGCGGTACTGGGTGTAGTGACCGAGGCCGACCTCATCAGCGCCCGCCTGCATCCCCACGCGGGGCACGGACGCGGACTCCGGCTGCGTCGCCGGCAGCCTGCGGATCACCATTCGGCGGCGGCCCCGAAGGCGCGCGAGCTGATGAGCGCACCCGTCCTGTCCGTCGACGCGGACACGTCGCTGGCCGCGGCGGCGCGCATGCTGGGCCGGTCCGGTGTCCGCCGGCTGTGCGTTGTGGACGGTGGCAAGCTGGTGGGCGTCCTGTCCCGGCGGGACCTGATTCTGGGCTACCTCCGCCCGGACAGGGACATCCACCGGGAGGTGGTCTCCGAGGTGTTCGGCGCGGCACTGGGCGTGCCGCGAACGTCGGTCGGCGTCGCCGTCGAGCACGGGGTGGTGCTGCTGCTCGGGCAGCTCGACCGCAAGAGCGACGTCGAGCTGGCCGTGAGCCTGACCGGGCGGATCCCTGGGGTGGTGGAGGTCCGCAACCGGCTCGGCTACCGGTGGAACGACGGGCAGGTGCCGAAGGCCCGCGCCGTTCGGGCCTAACGGCCCTGCCGACCGCCCGCGTCGCGAGCGGAGGCTTGGTTGTCCTGCTACGGGGAAACGGGAAGGTGGACGGCCATGGCGCGACAGCGGATCTGGGGAGCCGGCGGTGTGCTCGCGGCAGTGGCGTTGCTCGTCGGCACTCTGGCTCCCGGCGCGGCGGCCAACGACGTGGCACCCGCGTCGGCGAGGGTGTTCACGCGGGCCTACGACACCAGCACGAAAGTGGTGACGCTGACCTTCGACGCGGACTGGTGGAGCCCGGGTGACCCGGCGACGGTGTTGCGGATCCTGCGGGACAACGGGATCACTGCGGGGTTCGGGCTGACCGGCCGGTACGTAGACCGGTATCCCGACCGGGCCCGGCAACTGCTGGCCGCGGGCCACAAGCTGATCAACCACAGTTACGACCACCCGTATTTCACCGATCTGACGCAGGCGCAGCGCTGGTCGCAGCTCGACAGGGCCGAGGCGGTGTACAACCGCATCGGGTACACGTCGGCAGGGTGGTTCCGCGCGCCCTACCGGGACGGCTACCTGAACGCCGGCGTGAACCGGGACCTGGCCCTGCGCGGCTACTACCTCAGCTACGACTGGACGTTCGACACGACCGGCTACCAGGGCGCGAGTACGGCGACGATCCTGTCCCGCGTGCGCCAGTACACGGTGCCCGGTGCGACGATCGTCATGCACCTGAGCAACGAGTCGACCGACACGGCCGCGCTGCCGCAGATCATCTCCACGCTGCGCGGCATGGGCTACGGTTTCACCAGCCCGTATCGCTCGGTGACGCGCGGGGCGATCGGTGCCAAATACGCCGCGCTCGGAGCCCGCAACTCGGTGCTCGGCGCGCCGAGGACGGGGGAGACCTCGGCAACGGCGGGCGGTGCCGGTGCGGTGCAGTGGTTCCAGCACGGCCGGATCTACTGGAACAGCGCCATCGGCGCCCGGGAGGTGCACGGGGCGATCATGAGCAAGTACGCCGGGCTGGGCACGGTGAACGGCTTCCTCGGATTCCCTCGCACCGACGAGCGCCGGTGCCCCGACGGCATCGGCCGGTACGGCCAGTTCCAGGGCGGCTCGGCCTACTGGAGCCCGTCCACGGGCGCGCACGAGGTGCATGGCGCGATCCTGACCAGGTGGGCGTCACTGGGCTGGGAGCGCAGCAGGCTGGGCTACCCGGTCTCTGACGAGTACGCGGTCAGCGGCGGCCGGCGGAGCGACTTCCAGGGCGGTGCGATCATCTGGACCGCCGCCACCGGAACCACCCGGGTCATCTACGCGTGATCAGGGGCGGGCCCATGCGCGCGACCGAGACCGGTATCCCCAGCGCCGCACATCGGGTGCCGTGGTACAACCGGTTCCTGCTGTGGTGGCTGACATCCCCGCTGGGGCTGCTCGCCGACGGAACGCTCTGCGCACTCCGGTACCACGCCCGGGACGACCGCGCCGTCCTGCTGCCCGTGCAGTACGCGCGGGACGATGACCGGCTCGTGGTCGTGGCCGGACAGCCGTGGCGCAAACGGTGGTGGCGGCATTTCACGAGCCCCCGGCCCGTGGACGTGCGGCTGCGCGGGCGCTGGTCCGGTGGTCGCGGGCGCGTGCTGTCGGGGACGGACCGCGAAGCCGCGCTGGCCGCCTACGTCGCCGTCTTCCCTCGGACCGAGGTGCGACCGGAGCTCCCGGTCCTGGGGCTGGAGCTGCCGCCGGGCTGGTCGGCACCGCCCGCTCTGCGCGCGCTCGCGTGGCCGTGGTTCGTCGTGGTGACCGGCTGCGAGTTCGTGGGCTTCGGACCGCCCGTGCTGGCCGGTGCGCTCACCGCGGACAGCGCGAGCACCGTTGCGCTGCCGCTTCTGCTGGCCGCGGGTGCGATCGAGGGAACGTTGCTGGGTCTCGGTCAGGCGACCGTGTTGCGGCGGGCGTTGCTCGCTCTCTCGCGGGCCCGCTGGACCGTGGCCACGGCCCTCGCCGCGGTGGTGGCGTACGTACTCGCGCTGGGTCCGTTCACGTGGGCGGAGGACGCGCCGATCCCGGTCCTGGTGTTGCTGGGATCCGGGGTGCTCGCCTCGATCGGCACCGCGCAGTGGCTGGTGCTGCGCGGGCACGTCCCGCGGGCCGGCCGGTGGATCGGCGTGACCGCCCTCGCCTGGCTGGCGGGGCTCGCCGTGTTCCTCGCGGTCGCGACCCCGCTGTGGCAGCCAGGGCAGCCGACAGCGCTGATCGTCGCGATAGGACTGGGCAGCGGGCTGCTGATGGCCGCCGCGATGTCGGCGGTCACCGGTTTCGGTCTGCGGCTGCTGCGGTCCCGCTGAGCGGCCGCTCCGGTCACAGCGCCTGCGAGACCTGCGAGGCGGCGATCAGCCCGCATAACGTGAAGTTGAGACCGCGGTGTGCCAGGAACACCGCGACGAACTCGCGGATCGTGGCGCTCGGCCAGAAGTACCACGCCGTGGGCGCGCCGACGACCTGTCCGTTGACCTTCGCCTTGCGGGCGAGCAGCGCGGCACGCAGGACGTGGAAGTTGTTGGTGACGATCACGCACCGGTAGCCCGCCCGGCGTTCCCGCATGAGCGCGTCGCTGAACGTCAGGTTCTCCCACGTCGTACGCGACCTGTCCTCCAGCAGGATCCGGTCGGCGGGCATGCCCTGGGCCACCAGGTGTTCGGCCATGGCCCGTGCTTCGGGCAGGTCCTCGTCCGGCCCCCGCCCGCCCGAGGTGACGAGCACCGGATCGCCGCCGCCAGCGCGCTCGGCCTGGAACACGCGATGCGCGCGGTCCAGCCTGCCGGCCAGCAGCGGCGGGACCCGGTGGCCGTCCAGCAGCCCGGCGCCGAGCACCAACACGAAGTCGACGCCGCGGCGGCTGCGGATACGGCCGTAGACGACCGCGTACAGCAGGAAGCAGACGAACAGGAACGACGCGTAGCCGAGCACACCGTTGACGGTGCTCGCCGCCACCGTCAACGGCGTCCAGTCGAGCTGCCCGATCAGTGCGTGCACCGGGACGAACGCGACGATGCCGGTTCCGGCCAGCAGCGACAACAAATTCGCGGGCCGCCGTCCTTCGCGGCGGAGCATGGTGACGCCGTTGCCGATCAGGAACACCCCGAGCGCCAGCACGGACAGCGGCACGAGGACGACCACGGCGGACAGCAGCACGGTGGCCGCGCGCTCGGAGATCGAGGCCACCAGGAACAGCGTCCCCAGCGCGAAGAAGAACAACGCGAAGAACAGGTAGAACCCGTTGCGCAGCTTGCGCCGGTCGCGCAGGAAGCTGATCAGGAACACCACGACGAACAGCGCGGCGACGGCGAACGGGATCAGCCACGGCCTCACGCGATCTCCAGCCTTCGCCACGTCGCCAGGAACACCAGTGCCGTCGCGATCGACCCGAACGACGCGAACGAGCCCGCGGCAAGGTAGATCACGTAGGCGTCGTCGCGCACCGTCGCCTCCAGTCCCTGCTGGGCGAGCGGCGCACCGCTGAGGACCACGCCCAGCGCGAGGAAGGACAGACCGGCGAGGACCGTGAACACCACGATGATCACCCGCGGAATCCGGCGAGGCCCATCGTGGTGACGCACCATGCCCCGGCGCGCGAGCCACCACGACGCGACGCAGGCCACGGCGAGTGAGATCGCGTCGGCGGCCAGAGTGTCGGAGAGGCGGTGCCACTTGGCGGTGACCGTGTACGCGCCGATGCCGACCGCCCACGACAGCACGAAGAAGATCGCCACCCCGCGCCAGCGGTAGGGCACGACGAGCAGCGCGGCGAAGAGCACCGTCAACGCGATCGTGGTGTGCCCGCTGGGCAGGCTGTTCTCCACGTACGGACCGTCCACCGGAACCAGCGAGGGCCGGGGCAGCACGAACCGCTTGAGCGCCTGGGTGATCAGCTGCCCGGCGACGATCAGCCCGGCGGCTGCGATCGCCAGGTCGACCCGGCGGCGTGCCAGGCCGATCGCCGCGACCGCCACGACCGCGACGGCCAGTGAGTACACCGTGATCTCGCCGAGCGCCTCGTCGGCCGCGTTCTGGTCACCGGTTCCTGCCTGGTCGGCGCCGCGCAGCGCCGCGTTCTCCAGCAGCTGGCCGGTCGTGGTGTGCACGGCGAGCAGATATACGACCACGGCCACCAGCACGCTCACCGCGGCGACGACCAGCCAACGACGGGTCACGGTCTTGGTCAGGCTCGGGTACCCCTCCGCGATGAGCATGCGGGGGATTAGACCATATGGAGCAACTGTGCGCGCCCTGGCGGAATTCGGAGATCGAGGTCACGCTTTCGCCTTCGCTCCACGTGTGCCATCTTGTACGTACAACATGTACGTATAAGTGTCAGAGTTGACAAGGAGGCCGGTGTGGGCAGTCCGGACGCCTCGCGAGTTCCCCTGTTCGCCACCATGCAGCGCATCCCGGGCGGGCTCATGCTCGTGCCCCTCGTGCTCGGTGCCCTCGTCGGCACGTTCGCGCCCGGGGCGCTGGAGATCGGCAGCTTCACCACGGCGCTGTTCCAGGAGAGCGCCCTGCCGTTCATCGCCCTGCTCATCTTCGCCACGGGCACGCAGGTCACCGCCCGCACCGGCGGCCAGGTACTGGCCACCGCGGGCACCGTCCTGCTGACCAAGAGCCTCATCCCGGCAGGCTTGGTGGTGCTGCTCGGCGTCTTCGTCGGCGTCGACGGGCTGCTCGGTGTCTCGCTGCTGGGCCTGCTCGCGGCGATCGACAACAGCAACGGCGGCCTGTGGCTGGCGTTCACCGGGCAGTACGGCGACGAACGCGACCGGGGCGCCTACGTGGCGAGCGCCGTGAACGACGGACCGTTCCTCACGCTGCTGTTCCTCGGCGCCTCCGGGTTCGGCGACATCCCGCTGCTCGCGCTCGTCGCCGCGATCGTGCCGTTCCTGCTCGGCATCGTGGTCGGCAACATCGACGCACAGTGGCGCCGCGTGGTGGAGCCCGTGCCCAACATCGTGATCCCGTTCTTCGCCTTCGCGCTGGGCACCGGCATCGACCTCGGCGACGTCGTCACCGGCGGGCTCACCGGCCTCGTGCTCGGGCTCCTGATCGCGCCGATCACCGGCGGGCTGGTCTACCTCGGCTACCGCTTCCTCCTGCGCCGCGGGGCCATGTCGGGCATCGGCTTCGCCGCCGGGACCACCGCGGGCAACGCGATCGCCACCCCCGCCGTGGTCGCCGCCGCCGACCCCAGCTTCCAGCAGTACGTCGGCACGGCCACCGCACAGGTCGCCGCCTCGGTGCTCGTGACGGCGATCGTGGCGCCGCTACTGGCCTCCTTCGCTTTGAAACGGGCCGGAGCGCTCAAACCCGAGAACTCCACGGCGGCCCCCGCATGAGCCACGACATCGCGATCGTCGCCGACGACCTCACGGGGGCCGGCGACACGGCGGTGCAGTTCAGCGATGAGGGCTGGGCCGCCGAACTGAGGCTGCGGCCGGGGCACAGCAGCGCGCAGGTGGTCGCGGTCACCACCGACTCCCGCGCCTGCGCGCCGGAGCAGGCGGCGGCCCTGGTGCGCGACGCGGTCGGGGACCTGCTCGGCGCGGGCGTGACGCGCCTGTTCAAGAAGGTCGACTCCACCCTGCGCGGGCCGATCCGGGCCGAGCTCGACGCCGTGCTCGGCGCGCTCGCGCCCGGCACCACGGCCCTCGTCTGCCCCGCGTTCCCGGCACTCGGCCGTACGGTCGAGGACGGCGTGCTGCTGGTGAACGGGCGGCCCGTCGCCGAGACCTCCGCCGGGCGAGACCCGGTCACGCCGGTGACCGAGAGCCACGTGCCCACGCTGCTCGGCGCCCCACTGGTGCCGCTCGATCCGCACGGCTCGCCCGCCACCTGGGCGGAGCAGGTCCGCACGGCCGGGCCGGTCGTCGTTCTCGACGCCGCCGATGACGACGACCTGGTGCGGATCGCGCGCACCGCCGTCGAGCTCGGGCCGCATGCGCTGCCCGTCGGCTCGGCGGGCCTGGCGGGTCCGCTCGCCAGATTGTGGCAGCCCACGGCGAGGCCCACCACGGTGCTCGTCGTGGTGACCAGCCAGCACGACACCGCGCGGGAGCAGGTGCGGGCGCTCGCGGAGCATTCCGCCGACTGGCACGAACCCGCCGGGGGCGAGCTGACCGACGACGTGGCCTGGGAGTCCTTCGCCGCGGCCGTGCTGGAGTCGGCCGCCGCCCGGCCGCCCGTGCTCCTGCTCACCGCGCCGGACACCGCCGGGCTCTCCGCCCCGCTGGTCAGCGCCCGGCTCGCGGACGTGGCCTCCCGCGTCCTGCGCACACGCGATGTCGCCGGGCTGGTGGTGACCGGCGGCGACGGCGCGCGCGCCGTGCTCGACCGGCTCGACGGAGCCGGCATCCGGCTGCACGGCCACGTCGCGCCGGGTGTGCCGCTGGGCAGCGTCGTCGGAGGCTGGGCCGCCGGGCTGCCCATCTCCACCAAGGCGGGCGGGTTCGGCGCCCCCGACGTGTTGATCAAGGCCGCGGAGGCGGTCCGAGAGAGAAGGAGCATGCGGTGAACCAACCGCGAGTACCCACCCTCGCGCTGACCGTGGGCGACGTGGCGGGGATCGGGCCCGAGATCACGGCCCGCACCCTGCTGTTCCACGACGACCTGCGCGAGGTGTGCAGGCCCGTCGTGCTCGGTGACGCCGGGGCCGTGCGCCGGGCCGCCGAGCTCGTCGGTGCCGACCCCGGCGCGGTGCGGGTGATCGGCTCACCGGCCGAGGCCACGAACGAGCCGGGCACGATCGAGCTGATCCAGGTGGGGCCCGAGCTGGAGCCCGTGCCCTACGGCGAGCTCAGTGCCGTGGCCGGCGACGCGGCGGCCCGCTTCGTGATCGCCGCGTGCGCGCTGGCCAGGGACGGGCTCATCGACGGCATCGTCACCGCCCCGCTCAACAAGGCGGCCATGCACGCGGGCGGGCACAACTGGCCAGGGCACACCGAGCTGCTCGCCCACGAGTTCGGCGTGCGCAACTTCAGCCTCGTCCTCTCGGCGGGCGAGCTGTACCTCTTCCACCTCACGACCCACGTCTCGCTGCGCAACGCCATCGAGGGCATCACCCCCGGCAGGGTCGACGAGGTCCTGCGCCTCGTCGGGTCCTTCGCCGACGCGCTCGGCAGGCCGGACACCCCCGTCGGCGTCGCGGGACTGAACCCGCACGCGGGGGAGAACCGCTTGTTCGGTGACGAGGACGCCGACGTGCTCGCGCCCGCGATCGAGCGGGCGAAGGCCGCTGGCGTCAACGCCGTCGGCCCGCTGCCCGCGGATGCGCTCATCCCCGCGGCCGTGCGCGGAAAGTGGCAGCTGGTCGTCGTCTGCTACCACGACCAGGGGCACGCCCCGTTCAAGGCCGTCTACGGCGACGACGGCGTCAACATCACCGCCGGGCTGCCCGTGGTGCGCGTGTCCGTGGACCACGGCACCGCGTTCGACATCGCGGGCAAGGGCGTGGCCAGGGAGGCGAGCCTGGTGCTCGCCACACGTCGCGCGGCGGAGCTCGCACCGGGCTGGGGTCAGGTGTGGGAGGCCGCACGCGCGACGGCCGGTTCGTAGAATCCAGGATCGTGCTCGTCGACCGTTCCGACTCGCGGCCCCTGCATCAGCAGGTGGCCCAGGCGCTGCGCACGCAGATCCTGGACCACGACCTGCCCCCTGGCGCGCCCCTGCCCAGCGAGGCGGAGCTGAGCGCGCGGTTCGGGGTCGCGCGCAGCGTGGTGCGTCAGGCGATGGCCGCGCTCGCCACCGACGGCCTCGTGATCCGCAGCCAGGGCAGGCCGACCCTGGTGGCCCAGCCCGCCGAGTACCGCAGGCTGGTGCAGCGCGCGACCGGCCTGTTCGACCAGTTCGCGGGCCGGGGGCAGGACCTGCGCACCACCGTGCTCGGCCTGCGTGCCGACGAGCCGCCTCCGGCCGCGCGGGCGTTCCTGCGCACGAGCGAGTCGCTCCGCCTGGAACGCGTCCGGCTCGTGGACGGTGAGGTGCTGTCCTACGTCCGCACGTGGCTGCCCGCCGAGCGGGTGCCGGGGCTGAGGGCGGAGCAGCTCACCGACGCGTCCCTGCACCGGCTGCTCACCGACGTGTACGGGCTGCGGCCGGTGCGGGGCCGCAGGCAGGTGCGCGCGGTCGCCGCGGACGACGCGCTCGCCGGCACGCTGCAGATCGGCCCCGGCGACCCGTTGCTGCTGCTCGAGGGAGAGACGACCGATCAGCACGAACGCCCGCTGGAGTGGTTCGCCGCCTGGCACCGGGCTGACCGGGTGGTGTTCGACATCGACGTCACCGAGACGGCCACCGAGACGGTGCGCATGGACACGCCCACGCCCACGGCCACTCCTGCGGGCGCGGACCTGGACCGGGCGCGCGCACTGCTCGACGAGCTGCGCCGGGTCCTCGGGTAAGGGCCCTATACTCCCGCTGAAGCGCACACAGCGGTGAACCAGTCGGGAGTGCTCGTGGGCAAGGTGGACGCTCGGCTGTTCAAGAAGGTCCAAACGGCTCCGCAACAGGTCGCGACGGCGATCAAGGAGGCCATTCTGGACGGCAGCCTGCTTCCGGGGTCCCGCCTTCCCTCGGAAGAGGAGATGGCCGAGAACTTCGGGGTGAGCAGGCCGACCGTGCGTGAGGCGCTGCGGACGCTGAAGCAGGCCAGGGTGATCATCGCGACGAGGGGCCGCAAAGGCGGGCATTGCGTTTCCGACCTGTCCATGGAGCATTTCGCGCTCGGAATGGGTCAGTACATGACACTCGCGATCGGCGCCGAGCGGATGAGCTACCGCGACATCGTCGAGGTCCGGTTCGAACTCGAACTGCTGTCGGCGCGGACCGCGGCACAACGGCGCACCGCGGAGGATCTCGAGGCGCTGGCCGATCTGGAGCGGCTGCGCCCGGCCGGCGACGCGGGTTCGTGGACCCGGCAGTCGGCTCTCCGTTACGACCTCGCATTCCACCGCAAACTGGCCGAATGTTCGCACAATCCGATGATCGTGGCATTCGTGAGCTCCACGATCATCGCCTTTCAGGATTGCGGCGTGGATATCGAGGACTTCGATCCGGCGGACGTCCTCGCCCACATCGACGACGTCCGGCAGGCGGTGGTGGACGGCGACCCGATCCTGGCACGTGGCGCCATGCAGCGTCATCTCGAACTGGCTGGAGACCTGTGCGGCATCGAGCCGCCCGCGCAGCGCTGAAGGCTCCGGCCACGCTTCGAAATGTCAGAATCCTTGCCTTTACTCGCTGACGGCACCGGCCGACGATAGTACCCAGAACGCGCCGCGCGTTCGAAAGCAGTCCGGCCCAATGGTGTTGCTAGGAGTGAACCGGAATGGCGATGACGTCGGTTTCCGAAATGAGAGCGCCGAAACACGTTTCGCGCTTTCCCGGCCGGAGGTCCGCATGACCCTCCAGCACGACGCGGTGGCCGGACGGCCCGCCGCGGTCCGGCCCGATCTCCACGCCCTGGTCCGCGACGACCGGGTCCACCGGACCCTGTACACCGACCAGGAGATCTTCGCCGAGGAGATGGTGAAGATCTTCGGCGGACGATCGTGGGTCTACCTGGCCCACGAGTCGCAGCTGCCGGAGCCGAACTCGTTCCTGTCCGTCCGAATGGGACTACGACCGGTGATCGTGACCCGCGACCGGGCGGGCGTGCTGCACGCGGTGTTCAATCGCTGCAGTCACCGGGGAGCCACGCTGTGCCGTGAGCAGAGCGGTGTCGCCAAGAGCTTCCAGTGCCCGTACCACGGCTGGACCTTCCGCAACACCGGCGAGCTGGTCGGGACGCCGTGGCCGCAGGGCTACGGAGAGGATTTCGACCGCACGGAGTTCGGCCTGCACAAGGTTTCCCGGGTCGAGTCCTACCGCGGGTTCGTCTTCGCCACCCTCAACGAGTCGGCACCTGCCCTGACGGACTGGCTCGGCCCGGCGACCGGATGGCTCGACTACTGGATCGACCGTGCGCCCGGCGGCGAGGTCCTCGTTCGCAGCGGGGTGCACCGCATGGGCTACCGCGGCAACTGGAAGCTCGCCTACGACAACGCCGGCGACGGCTACCACCCGGCGTTCTCCCACCGGTCGCTGCTGGAGATGGCCTCGCGCATGGGAGAAAGCAAGGACATGGCCTACTTCGGACGGTCGCCGGACGAGGGCCCCATGCGCACCTACATGCTCGGCAACGGGCACAGCGTGATCGACCAGCGGCCCAACTATGACGGCCCTGGCAGCTTCTGGGCCAACCAGCGGCCACAGCCGGGCCGGGAGCGGGTCGAGGAGTACATCCGCGCCGAGTACGGTGCCGACGCCGACCGGCTCCTGGACCTCTGTGTCGGCTCGCAGATCAATCTCAGCATCTTCCCGAACCTGCTGATCATCGGAAACCAGATCCAGGTCGTCGAACCGCTCGCCGTGGACAGCACGCAGCTGAGCTGGCACGCCACGTCGATCGGCGGTGTTCCCCCGGAGATCAACACGATCAGGATGCGCACGCAGGAGGACTTTCCCGCGTTCGGCGAGCCCGACGACCAGGCCAACTTCGAGGAGGTCCAGCGTGGTCTCGCGGCGCCGGAGGCGGAATGGGTCTTCGCGAACCGCGGGCTGAACGTCCCCGGCTGGCAGGAGGTCGGCCCCGACGGCGTGGTGTCGAGCACGGCGACCGACGAGCTGCACATGCGGCACTACTACGCGACCTGGCTCGACCTGATGACCTCGGGAGGGGCCCGATGAGCACCGAGATTCCCGCGCGGTTCGCCGACACGTCGTCGTGGTCGTACCACATCGGCAACGACTACTATCGTGAGCTGAGCCGCCAGTCCGAGCTGCTCAGGGAGGACTGGCCGGAGTCCACATCGGACGAACTGTCCCGCGCGACGTCGTTCCTCACCAGGGAAGCGCGGCTGATCGACGAGGGCCGCTTCAACGACTGGCTCGAACTGTTCACCGACGACTGCCTCTACTGGGTTCCGGTGACCCCGGGCGGCGGGGAACCGACCGTCGAGGTGTCGCACGCGTTCGACGACCGGCGCCGGCTCACCGACCGGGTCTACTGGCTGCGGACGGGGCTGGCCTTCTGCCAGATCCCCGCGTCCAGGACGCGGCGGGTGATCGGGAACGTGGAGACCACGGTCGATCCCTCGACCGGGGACCTGCTGGTGCGCTCCAACGTCGTCGTGCACGAGTTCCGGGCCGGTGTCACCAAGGCCTACCCCGGGTGGTACGGGCACGTGCTCCGGTCCTCTTCGGACGGCTGGCGCATCAGGCTGAAGCAGGTGAACCTGCTCGACTCCGACCAGCTCCACGAGAATCTGACGCTGGTGTTCTGAATGGCCGACGACAACGAACTCGACGCGCTCCGGCGGGAGAACGCCCTGCTGCGCCGGAGGGCCGCACGGCTGGAACGCGAACTGGCGAGCGTCGCCCCGCTGGTCGAGCAGGTCAAGCACCTCGCCTTCTGGGACTTCGCCCCGTACCAGATCGGTCCGGACGAGAGCTGGGTCGCGGTCGATCGCGGCAAGGCCACGGCGTTGATGGGCGCGCTCGCCCACATCGACCACTGGAACCCGTGGGGCACCACGATCGAGCCGAGGCCGCGACCATGAAACCGATCGCGGTGATCACCCATGTCGACCGCGCCGACGTGGGACTTGTGGCCGAGCTCGCCAGGGAGCGCGGCATCGCGTTGCAACTCGTCCGGCCCTACCGGGGCGACGAGCTGCCCCCGCTCGACCGGGTCGGGGCGGTGGTGGCGATGGGCGGCCCGCAGAGCGCGTACGACGATCATCCCTATCTGCGGGAGGAACAACGCTATCTCGCCGCCGCGGTCGGCGACGACGTTGCCGTCCTCGCCATCTGTCTCGGCTCCCAGCTGCTGGCGCGCGCCCTGGGCGGCTCGGCCGAGCCGGGGGACAGCGGCCTGGAGGCGGGCATGATCACGGTCAAGCCCGCCGAGGGAGCCACGACGGAGGTCGCCGGCGAGTTCTTCTCGTTCCACTCCGACTCCGCCACCCCGCCCGAGTACGCCGAGATCCTCGCGAGATCGGACCGCTACCTGCAGGCCTGGTCGGCAGGATCGGCCCTCGCGGTGCAGTTCCATCCCGAGATCACCATGCGCGGCATCGGCGGTCTCCTCGCCGTCGAGGGCCCGAAACTCGAGCGGTTCGGCGTGGACGTGGCGACCATGCGACGCGACGCCGAACGGTACTTCGCCGACGGTGCCGACGACTCACGAACCCTGCTGAACCGGTGGTTCGACCGACTTTCCCGCTGATTTCAAAGGAGAGATCAATGCCCAGCAAAGCCAAGTTCATCGAACGCCACGGCCTCCACACCCCGGAACAGGCCGAGGCGGCAGCGCGCTCCCGCTCACTGGTCGAACAGCACGGTATCGAGATGATCCGCCTGGTGTGGCCCGACCAGCACGGCCTGATGCGCGGCAAGGCACTGACCGCACCCGCGTACTTCAGTGCGCTGGAGTCCGGCAACGAGATCACGATGGCGCCGTTCTTCTTCGACCCGGCGAACGCGATCGTGCTCAACCCCTTCAGCGCCGACGGGGGCTTCGAGATCGAGGGGCTCGGCGGCAGCCCGAACGTCACGATGGTGCCCGACCCGCAGACGTTCACGATCCTGCCCTGGGCGCCGAAGACCGCGGTGGTGTTCGCGGATCTGTACCTGACCAGCGGGACACCGTTTCCGCTCGCTCCCCGCACGATCCTGCGCGAGGCACTGAACCGGCTGGCCGAGCACAACTACACCCTCGTGTCCGGGATCGAGATGGAGTGGTATCTGACCAGGGTCGTGGACGACCTGCTTGGCAAGGGCTCGCTCGGCGCGCCCGGCAGCCCGGCGGATCCACCGACCGTCGCCCCCGTCGCCCGCGGCTACAACTACCTGCTGCTCGACCACCTCGACGAGATCGACCACGCCCTGCTCCCGATCCGGGAGGCGCTGCTGGCGATGGGACTTCCGCTGCGCTCGTTCGACGACGAGTGGGCGCCGAGCCAGGTCGAGACGACGTTCGACGTCCTGGAGGGCATGGCGGCCGCCGACGCGGCGATCCTGTTCAAGATGGCGGTCAAGCAGATCTCGAAACGCCGGGGGTTCCTCGCGTCGTTCATGTGCACCCCTGCGATCGAGGGCTTCTACGCCAGCGGCTGGCATCTGCACACCTCCATCGCCGACGCGACGACCGGCGAGAACCTGATGGTGCCCGGCAAGGACGAGGCCCTGTCCCCGCTGGGGCAGCACTACGTGGGAGGGCAGCTGGCGCACGGTGCGCCGGCGTCGGTGTTCACCACGCCCACGGTCAACGGCTACCGCAGGCGGCGGCCGTACTCGCTGGCGCCGGACCGGCTGACGTGGGCCTACGACAACCGCGCGGCCATGATGCGCGTGATCAGCGCGCCCGGGGACAAGGCCTCCCACGTGGAGAACCGGGTCGGCGAGGCCGCCGCGAACCCGTACCTCTACATCGCCTCCCAGGCCGTGGCCGGGCTGGACGGCATCCTCAACGAGACCTCGCCGGGACCGCTCAGCGAGGACCCGTACGCGGCCGAGGTGCCGCACCTGCCGACCACGCTCGCCGACGCGGTCGACGTCCTGCACGCCGACGAGTTCTTCCGCAAGCAGTTCGGCGACACCTTCGTGGACTACCTGGTGACGATGAAGCGCAGCGAGATCTCCCGCTACGAAGCCTGGGTCGCCGACCACCCCGATCAGGACACCTACGTCAACGGGGTGACCGACTGGGAGCACCGCGAGTACTTCGAGCTGTTCTGAGCCCCGACCGAAGAGACCTGCCCATGCCCAAGATCGTGTTCAACCGTGCCGATGGTTCCCAGCAGATCGTCGAGGCCCGCACCGGCGCTTCGATCATGGAGACGGCGACCAGGTCGGGAGTCCCCGGGATCGTCGCCGAGTGCGGCGGCGCGATGGCCTGCGCGACCTGTCACGTCTACGTCGCCGACGACTACCTGCCACTGACCGGCGAGGTCGGAGAGTTCGAGGACGAGATGCTCGACGACGCGGCCGCCGAGCGTACGGCCAACAGCAGGCTGTCCTGCCAGATCCCGATGACGGACGAGCTGGACGGCATCGAGGTGACCGTGGCGCCGGAGCAATGATGAGCGAGCGTGCCCGCGGGCGAGCCGGTGTGCTCGTCGTCGGAGCCGGCGAGGCCGGCGTCCGCGTCGCGACCACGTTGCGCGAACTCGGCTACGACCGGCCGATCGTGCTCTGTGGCGACGAGCCGCACCAGCCCTACCAGCGGCCCCCGCTGTCCAAGGCGTTTCTCGACGGCAAGGCGGTCCACGCCGACCTGGCCCTGCGCACCCCGGAGTTCTTCCGCGACGCCGGCATCGACGTGCGTCCCGGCCGGCGGGTGACGGACGTCGAGGTGGACGGCTCCGGCGCGGGGACGGCGATGTGCGAGGGCGGGGACACCGTCGAGTTCGACCGGCTCGTCCTGGCGACCGGTGCGCGGCCGCGTCCGCTCCCGGCCGACGGCGGTGACCTGGACGGCGTGTGCGTCCTGCGCGGCGTCGACGACGCGGAGCGCCTGCGCGACCGGCTGGCCACGGCGGGCCGGGTCGTGATCGTCGGTGGCGGGTACATCGGCCTGGAAGCCGCCGCGCTCGCCAGCGCGCGCGGTCTGGCGACCACGGTGGTCGAACGCGAGGACCGCCTGCTGAGCCGGGTCAGCGCCGCTCCGCTGCCGGAGTTCCTGGCCGGGCGGCATCGCGAGTGGGGCGTGGAGTTCGAACTCGCCGCCGACGTCCGCGAGCTCGTCGGCGACGGTCACCGCGTCCAGGACGTTCGCCTGGCCGACGGGCGGCTGCTGCCCGCTGATCTCGTGCTGGTGGGGATCGGGGCGGTACCGGAGACCACACTGGCCGAGAAGCTGGGGCTCGACGTGCGGCGCGGCATCGTCGTCGACGCCGCCTGCCGGACCAGCCACCCCGGGGTGTGGGCGGTCGGGGACTGCACGGTGCGGCCCCACCCGCACCTGCCGGGTGAGCTGATCGCCGTCGAGTCCGTGCAGAACGCGAACGATCAGGCGAGGGCCGCCGCGGCGGCCCTCGCCGGGGCCGAGCCGCCGCGGACACCCGTGCCGTGGTTCTGGTCCGATCAGCGCGAGCTGAAGCTGCAGATCGCGGGCATCGCGAGCGGGTACGACCGGTACGTGGTGCGGACTGACGGCTCCGTCGCCGGCCTGACCGTCCTGTACTACCGCGGCGGCGCGCTGATCGCCGCCGAGTCGGTGAACCGGCCCGCGGACTTCCTGGCCGTCAAACGCGCGCTGGGCAAGGGAAAGACCATCGCCCCCGACCCGGCCGCCGACCCGGGGACGGCACTCAAGGAGCTGATCACCGACCGAGCGTGACCAGGCGATGGTGGTGACGGTCGCTCAGCGTCCGGCCCGCAGGTCGGCGAGGACCCGCTCCGCGTGGTCGGCCCGCACCTTCCCGTCCGCGATGAGGCGGGCGACCACGGCCGGCACCTCCTCGGCGGTGGCGCCGATCCCGGAGGCGATGTTGCGGGCGTGCAGGGACATGTGCCCGCGCTGGATTCCCTCGGTGGCGAGCGCCCTGACGGCGGCGAGGTTCTGGGCGAGCCCGACGGCGGTGATGATCTCCGCGAGCTCGGCGGCCGTGCCGACACCGAGCAGGGTGATCGCGGCCTGCGCGACCGGGTGGACCTTGGTGGCGCCGCCGACGAGACCGACGGGCATGGGCAGTTCGAGGGTGGCGGCGACGTTGCCGTCGGCGTCCTTCTCGAAGCGGGACAACGAGCTGTAGAGCCCGGCGGGGGAGATGGCGTGCGAGTGGGCGCCCGCCTCGACGGCACGCGTGTCGTTGCCGGTGGCGAGCACGACGGCGGTGATGCCGTTCATGATGCCCTTGTTGTGGGTCGCCGCCCGGTACGGGTCGGCCTCGGCGAGCGCGGCGGCGTGGATGATGTTGTCGACGACCTCGGCGCCGCCGAGCGCGGCCGCGTCGAACACGGCGCGGGCACGGGAAAGCCGGAGATCGGCCTTGTTGGTGAGGATCCGCAGCAGGCTCGTCCCGCCCGCGATCTCGGCGGCCCTGGTGGCGATGGCCTCGGCCATCGTGTTGACCGCGTTGGCGCCCATCGCGTCCCGGACGTCCACCTGCAGGTGCGCCACCACGTAGGTCCCGGCCCGGGAAGGAACCAGCCGGACGGCGAGGTCGCGGACCCCGCCGCCGAACTCCACGAGCTTCGGGTCCTGCGCGTTCGCGAGCCCGATCAGCTCCTCGCGGGCCTCCAGCAGCCGCACCCGGCCGGCCTCGGGGTCCGCGACGCCGACGATCTGGACCTGGGCCTGCATGATCGGCGACGTCGACGACGTGGTGAACCCGCCCCGTACGCGCGCGATCTTGGCGGCGTTGCTCGCCGCCGCGACGACCGAGGCCTCCTCGGTCGCCATCGGTACCAGCACGTCGGCGCCGTTGACCACGAAGTTGGTCGCGACACCGAGCGGGACGCCGAGGAGCCCGGTCACGTTCTCGATCAGGTGGTCGGCCAGCCCGGTTCCGAGGCCGTGCGCGGGGTCGAAGGCGGCGAGCGACCCGGGGTCGACGCCTGCGGCCTCGGCGACCGCCTTGCGCCGGGCTTCCACGGACAGGTCCCGGAGACCCTGGATACGACTGGTGCGCGGCATGGCGCCCCTCCCACCTCGGTGTGGCTGCGTGACGAGAGGGACGCTAGCCCGCGCGGCGGCACCCGGGAACGGACCGAACGTCTACTGATCACCCTTCGCCGACGGGCTTTTGGTCAGGTGGGCGAGGCGGACGGCGACGGTGACCCGGAACAGCCGGTCGGGCTCCTGCCAGTCGTCCCCGAGTAGCTGTGCCGTGCGTTCGAGGCGCTGGAGCACGGTGTTCTTGTGCAGGTGGAGTGCGCGCGCCGTCGCGACCGGGCTCATCCGGTTGCCGAGGTACGCGGCGAGCGTGGGCAGCAGCCTGCCCGCGTGTTCGGCGTCCCAGTCCAGTACGGGCCCGATCACGCGCCGCACGTACGCCGCCACGCGTGCCTCGCCGGGGCCGAACAGTGCCGTGTACGGCAGGTACTCGTCGGCGGTGACGGCGGCGTCGTGCAGGCCGAGCGCCGGCAGGATCCGCACGCACGCCAGCGCCCCCGCGACCTGTGCCCTCAGGTCGGCGTCGGCGTCGGCGATGCTCGCGCCGACCGTCAGCACCGGCGCCCGGACGGCGCGGCTGACGGTGGCGTGCACGGACGAGCTCGCGGCGGCCGGGTCGGGTTCGGTGGTGAGTGCCACGGCCCGGTCGGCGTGTTCACCGACCGGTCCGCCGGTGCGGCGCAGCGCGCGGACGGTCTCGCGGCGCAGCTCGGCGGGTGCCGAGACGACGACCACGGACCGCAGCTCGTCGAGGTGCACTCCCCGCGCGCGGGCGCGGGCCGCGACGTCGGCGCGCCGGTCGGGATCGTCGGAGAGCAGATCGGCCAGCAGGTCACCGCGGACCCGCTGCTCGGCCTCGATCATGGCGTCCCGTTTGAGGTTGAGCAGCGCGGTGATCTGGGCCGCCCGTTCCGCGGTGCGCAGCTCGACCGGCCCGAACTCGACGTCGCCCTGCTCCAGCAGCATGGCTCCGAGCAGCGTCGGGCCCGCGAGCACCGCCACGGCGTACCTGCCGCCGCCCGCGGGTGCGCACCGCCCGCTGCGGCGGCTGCGGTCCACGGCTTCGGCGACGGTGTCCTCGAGATCGTCGGTGTCGAGGTGCGTGACCCGGCACTTCAACGCGCGCCCGAGCGCGGTCGCGACGTCCGGCGCCTCACCGCCTTCGAGCACGAGGCTGGTCAGGTCGGTGTGCACCTCGCTCGCCCGTTCCATCGCCTCGACGTGCCGGGCGAGCTCGCCGTAGGCGCGGCGGGTCTCGTCGGCCGCCGCCTGGGTGCGGGCGAGCAGCCGGGCGGTCTGGAGCACGATGGCGGCGTGGTCGGCGAAGGCCGACAGCAGCGAGATCTCGTCGGGGGAGAACGCGTGCTCGACCCGGTTCGCGGCGAACAGCACCCCGATCACCTCGTCGCCGGCGAGCAGCGGGACGCCCAGCAGCGACACGAGACCCTCGGCGGCCACGGCGGCGTCGATGCCGGAGTCGTGGGGCGCCTGCGTCATGGTGGCGTACTTGGACGTCCAGCAGGGGCGGCGCCCTTCGACCACCTGGCTGGCCAGGCCCATGCCGGGCGGCACCCGCAGCCCGAGGAACGACGGCGCGACCGTGCCCAGCGTGGTGCGCACCCGCAGCTCCCGGGTCTCCGCGTCGAATTCGGACAGGTAGGTGACGTCGGTGCCCACCAGGTCGTGCGCTCGTTCGACGAGCCGGCCCAGCAGCTCGTCGACGTCCCGCAGCTGCGCGAGCTCCCGCGCGGAGGAGAACAGCGCGGCCAGTTCCTGGCCGCGGCGGCGCCAGCGGTCCGAGGTCGCGCGCAGGCGCCGCAGCTCGTAGCCGACCCGCGCCGTGTCCTGGTCCCGGAGTGCTATTCCCGCGAGCAGTTCGTCCACATCGACCTCGTGCTCGGCGGATGCCGCCTGCAGGAGATCGACGACGATCCCGACGGGAATCGAGTCCGTCATGGTCCACCTAGCTTCGATGTGCCGATTACCCAGTGATGCCAAAGGCATACTGGACGAACGATACATAGCTCGGGCGGCTTGCTGCTCGTACAGTCCTGACCGCGGGTGAGACGGAGCCCAGCACCGACCAGCACCGGCCAGAACCGACGCAGTCAAGGGAGACAGCGAGCATGACGCTTCACGTGGGCATCGACGTCGGTGGCACGTTCACCGACGCCGTGGCGATCGTCGACGGGCGCGCGATCCGGGGCAAGGCGTTCTCCACCAAGGACGTCACCACCGGAATCCTCGGCGCGCTGGGAGTGCTGCGGGAGCGCGCGGGCATGACCGAGGGTGAGTTCTTCGCCGCGGTCGACCGGTTCGTCCTGGGCAACACCATCGTCACCAACGCCGTGGACGAGCAGAAGTACGCCGCCGTGGGGCTGCTGACCACCCAGGGCTTCCGCGACACCCTGCGCATCGCCCGGTCCGCGCGGACCGACGAGCGCGATCCCCACAAGATGGCGGCGCCACCGGACATCGTGGAGCGCCGCCGGATCGTCGAGGTCGCCGAGCGCGTCGACGCGCATGGCACCGTGCTGGTCCCGCTCACCGACGGCGAGATCGCCGCGGCCGTGGACGCCGTGCTCGCGACCGGGGCCGAGGCGATCGCGGTCTGTCTACTGTGGTCGTTCCGCAACCCCGCCCACGAGAAGGCGATCGGCGAGTACCTCGACAAGCACCACCCGGACGTGCCGTACACGCTGTCCAGCGAGCTGACGCCGGTCTACCGCGAGTACGAGCGCATGGTCACCACCGCGCTGGACGCCGCGGTGAAGCCGATCGTCGCGTCGCACTTCGACCACCTCGCCGACGAGCTGCGGAGCAGGGGCTTGCGGGCCCGGGTGCAGATCATGCAGGTGCACGGTGGGTTCCTGTCGGTGGAGGAGACCGGCAAGGCGCCGATCTCGATGTTCAACTCGGGACCGGTCGGTGGCGTGACGGGGGCGCGGCTGCTGGGCAAGCAGCTCGGCCGCAGGCGGGTGCTGACCGCGGACATGGGCGGCACGAGCCTCGACGCGGCGGCGATCATCGACGACGAGTTCCGGCTGCTTCCCCGCGCCGAGATCGGCGGCCTGCCCACGAGCCTGACGGCCGTGGACATCGAGACCATCGGTGCGGGCGGCGGCAGCCTCGCCTGGGTCGACGGGCGGAACCTGCTGCGCGTCGGCCCGCACAGCGCGGGATCCACACCCGGTCCCGCGTGCTATGGCAAGGGCGGTACCCGCCCCGCGGTCACCGACGCCGCGCTCGTGCTGGGCCTCATCAACCCGGATTACTACCTCGGCGGCACCGTTCCCCTGTACGAGGACCAGGCGCGGGCCGCGCTGCGCAAGCACGTGGCCGAGCCGCTGGGCAGCACCGAGGACGCGGCGGCCGAGGGCGTGTACCGCCTGGCGACGTCGCAGATGTCCAACGCGCTGCGCAAGATCACCGTGAACCGGGGACACGACCCGCGGGAGTTCACCCTCGTGGGCTTCGGTGGTGCCTGCGGGTTGTTCGCGGCCGCCATCGCCGCCGAGGCCGGGGTCCGCGAGGTCGTGATCCCGCGCAACGCCGCCGTGTTCTCGGCGCACGGGCTCATGCACGCCGACTCGGTGTTCTCCGCGGTGCAGACGAGCCCGTGGACCCCTGCTCAGCCCGCGGCCGCACTGGACCGCGAGTTCTCGGCACTGGAGGAACGCGCGAGGGCGTGGTTCGAGGCCGAGGGGATTCCCGAGGATCGCCGCGAACTGTACCGCGAGGCCGACATGAAGTTCGTCGGTCAGATCTTCGAGGTCACCACCCGCCTGCCCGAGGGCACGTTCGGCGAGTCGGACAAGGACGCGCTGCGCGCGCGGTTCGTCGCCGACTACGAGGAGGAGTTCGGAGCGGGCACCGCGTGGACCGAGGCGGAGATCCTGCTCGTCAACTCCCGCGTCCGGGCCATCGGCCGCAGCGACGTGCAGAACGTGGAGCTCCTCGCTGGCAGCGACGAGGAGCGGCACGAGCTGTCCCGCCGCGAGGTGCTCGAGCCGCTCACCGGCGAGCGCGTGACGGTCGACGTCCACCGCGGGTTCGGCGCGCTGGGCCGGGCGAGCGGCCCGTGCCTGCTGGAGGAACCCGACACGACCGTGTACGTGCCCACCGGCGCCACCGTCGAGCTCATCCCCGGCGGGGACTTCCTGCTGAGCCTCGCCGACCGCTGACCCCGCGCCGTCAAAGGAGACGACTTCATGACCACCACCCCGAACACCCTGCCCGACGGGTTCGACCCGGTCACGCTCGAAGTGATCCGCATGCGGCTCGACTCCATCGTGGAGGAGATGGGCATCGCGATGATCCGCTCGTCGGGCTCCCCGGTGATCACCGAGGCCGGCGACTTCAACACCGCGCTGTTCGATCCCACGGGCCGGATCTACGCCTATTCCGACTACGTCCAGTTCCACATCGGCTCGGGCAGCGTCGCCGTGCAGAACCTGGTGAAGGCCATCGAGGGCGAGCCGCTCGCACCCGGGGACGCGTTCATCTGCAACGACCCGCACACCGCCGGCGCGAGCCACCCGCCGGACACCAACGTGATCTCGCCGATCTTCCACGGCGACGAGCTGATCGGCTGGGCTCAGTCGCAGGCCCACCTGGTGGACGTCGGCGGCATGACGCCGGGCGGGTTCGCTCCTGGCGCCCACGACTGTTACGCCGAGGCGCTGCGGCTGCCGCCCGGCGTCAAGATCTTCGAGCGGGGCGAGCCGGTCGAATGGGTGCGCCGGATCCTGCTCAACAACGTGCGGGTGCCCGCGCTGTTCTGGAACGACGTGCGCAGCCTGGTGGCGAGCAACAACACCGGCATCCGGCGGCTGCTGTCCACCATCGACGAGTTCGGGCTGGAGCAGTTCCGCGACTACACGAGGCTGTCCTTCCAGCTGGCCGAGCAGGTGGTGCGCGACCGGATCTCCCGCATCCCCGACGGCACCTACACCGCCGAGGAGTGGACCGAGCACAATGGACACGTCGACGAGCTGTACCGCGTCGCGTGCACGATGACCAAACGCGACGACCAGATCACCTTCGACTTCACCGGCTCCAGCGAGCAGACCGACGGTTTCGTCAACTGCAGCTACGGTGCGCTGGTCGGCAGCGTCGCGACCGCGATCGTCCCGATCCTGGCGTGGGACGTGCCGTTCAACGAGGGCGTCATGACGGCGTTCGACATCGTCGCCGAGCCCGGCTCGATCGTGAACCCCCGGCCCCCGGCTCCGATCAGCAACGGGCACCTCACCACGGGTGCCCGCGTCAGCCGTGTCGTCACCAAGCTCATGAACGAGGCGTGCCGGGGCAGCGGGGACGACACCGTCCGCGACCGCACCCAGGGCGTGTGGGGCGACTCGTGGACCGGGGGCATCTCGGCGGGCACCACCGACGCCGGTGAGTACTTCGTGCTGTTCAACATGGACGGTGGCGGCATGGGCGCCGGTGCCCAGCCGGACCGCGACGGGCTCGACTGCGCCGGGATGATGACGCAGGTCAACAACATGCTGCCGGACGTCGAGATGAACGAGATGCTCTACCCGGTGCTGTACCTGTGGAAGCAGCTCAACATCGACAGCGCGGGCCACGGCGCCCATCGCGGCGGCCTCGGTCTCCGCTTCGCCTGGACCCTGCACGGCGCCCAGGAGGTCACGCAGACCGTGTTCGCGCCCAACGCCCAGGTGGTCGCCGACGGCTTCGGGGGCGGCCTGCCCGGCGGAGGCAGCGGCCACGAGGTCTGGCGCGGGACCGACGTCGCGCGGCTGCTCGCCGACGGCCGGGTGCCCACCCGCGACACCCTGGGTGCGGAGGAGCGGGAGCTGCTGGAGATCAACCAGCAGTCGGTCGCCATCCGCGCCGGGGACGTGCTGGTGCAGTGGATCGCGGGCGGAGGCGGTTACGGCGACCCGTTGCTGCGCGACCCGCGGCTCGTCGCCGCCGACGTCCGGGACGGTTACGTGACCGCCGAGACCGCGCGGCGCACCTACGGCGTGGTCATCGCCGACGGCACGGCGGACGAGGCCGCCACTCAGCGGGCCCGCGCCGCCCTGCGCAGCGAACGGCTCGACGGCGACACGCCCGCCCAGCAGGTCCCGCCGACGTCCCCGGCGAGGTCGTCCGCCCCGCGCCGGGACGCCGACGGCTGGTACGTGCCGGCCAGCGGGGCGCGCCTCGGCACCGGCGACGACTGGCGCGACGAGGCGCGCACGGTCACCCACGTCGCCGCCGACCGGCTCGCCGAGCACGGCGTCCGTGTCCGCCCGCGCACCGAGGGTGGTCGGGTGCTGATCGACGAGTTCTACAGTCCCTCCTGCGGCACTCTCCTGGAGGCCCGTGTCAGGGTGGACGCGTCCGCGAGCTGAAAGGCGACCATGACGATCAACGACGACGGCGATCTCGCCGGCATGCTGCCCGGCGGGCTGTCCAAGGGCGCCCTGCGCGGCATCGTGGTCCTCGACATCACCCGGGTCGTGGCTGGCCCGTTCTGCTCGATGCTGCTGGCCGACCTCGGCGCGACCGTGATCAAGATCGAGAACCCGAGGGATCCGGACTACGCCAGGGACTTCCCGCCGAAGCTGCGGGCCGGGTCCGGCGAGGAGTTCAGCGGGTTCTTCGCGCAGTACAACCGCAACAAGTTCGGGTTGACCATCGACCTGTCCACAGAGGACGGAGCGGACCTGCTGAGGAAGCTCGTGCGGCGCGCCGACGTTCTGGTGGAGAACTTCCGGCCGGGCACGATGGACAAGCTCGGCGTCGGCTACGACGTGCTGCGCCGAGAGAACCCGCGCCTGGTCTACACGGCGATCTCCGGCTACGGGCAGACCGGCCCGTACCGCAGGCGGCCCGCCTACGACAACAGCGCGCAGGCCACGGGTGGCCTGTGGTCGATGAACGGGTTCCCCGACCGGCCGCCGTCGCGGGTGGGCACCATCATCGGCGACCTGTCCGCGACGTTCTACGCCGTCATCGGCACACTCGCCGCGCTGAGGGAGTCGGAGAAGACGGGGCAGGGGCAGCTGGTCGACGTGTCCCAGCAGGACTCGGTGCTCAGCCTGACCGAGAACGCCGTGGTGTCCTACACCGTCGACGGCAAGGTCCCCGGGCCGCTGGGCAACGAACATCCCTTCGTCAAGCCCTACGAGCTCTACCCGTGCAAGGACGGGTTCGTGTTCTTCGGGGGTTACACCGACAAGTTCTGGCGCCTGTCCTGCCACCTGTTCGGACAGCCCGAGCTCGCAGACGATCCCGAGATCGACACGATGGCCAAGCGGTTCGACCCCGAGGTCTACGAGCGGCGGGTCCGGCCGCTGCTGCACACGTGGTTCGAGGACAAGACGAAGACGGAGCTGGAGGAGATCGTCGGCGACGCCGTGCCGCTGAGCGCGATCAAGAACATCGCCGAGGTCGTCGAGGACCCGCAGATCGCCGCGCGGGACATGGTCGTGGACGTCGAGTATCCGGAGTTCGGCGAGCTGCGGATGTTCGGCTCGCCCATCAAGCTCGGTGGCACCCCCGCCGAGCCGCGCGGGCTCGCGCCGAAGGTCGGCGAGCACGCCGACACCGTGCTGCGGGCACTCACCGATCTCGACGAGGAGTCGATCGCCCTGCTGCGGGAGAAGGGCGTCATCTGATGGGCGACATCGGCCTCGACCGGGACGGCGCGGTCGCGATCATCCGGTTCGACCGCCCGGACAAGCTCAACGCGCTCACGCTGGCGATGTACGAGGAACTCGGTGCGGCGTTCGCGGAGGTCCGCGACGACGACTCGCTCGCCGTCGCCGTCCTCACCGGCAGCGGAGACCGCGCGTTCTGCGTCGGCGCCGACCTCACCGAGTCCATCCCGGCGCTGGCGCAGGGGCGATTCGACATCTCGGAATGGGATGCCGCGCACCAGAAGCACACCACGCTGTTCAAACCGGTGATCGCGGCGGTCAACGGCCTCTGCCTCGGCGGCGGGTTCGAGATCATGCTCTCCACCGACCTCCGGGTCGCCGCCGACACCGCCGAGTTCGGCCTCCCGGAGAGCGGCGTCGGCGTCGTACCGGCCGGGGGCACGCTCACCCGGCTGACGCGGCAGATCCCGTACGTGTGGGCGATGGAGCTGATGCTGCAGGGCGACCGGATCCCGGCGAGCCAGGCGTTGCGGTACGGCCTGCTCAACGAGGTCGTCCCCGCGCGTCAGGTGCTCGACGCCGCGGTGGAGCGCGCCCACCGGCTCGCGGCCCGCAGCGGCACGGCACTGGAGACCATCAAGGAGGCCGTGCTCCGCCTCGGTGACCTCCCGCAGGACCAGGCGTTCCACTCGGAGGCCCTGTACGGGCAGAAGGCGTTCACCTCGCCCGACGCCCGTGAGGGGCTGGCCGCGTTCGCCGAGCGCAGGCCACCGGCGTTCCCGTCGCGCGACGACACGCGGCACTGACGGGCCGGCGGCCCGCGCGGTTCGTACATTGACGGGATGGGACAGCGTCGGGCACGGCCGGCCCGCCGGGGGCAGCCCGCGAGCCCGTCCGCTTCGCCGTCCCCGCCTGTCCGGCTCGGCCTGCGCGAGAACCGGTGGCAGTTCACCCTGCTCGTCGTCGTCAACGTCTGCGTCGGCGGGCTGGTGGGTCTCGAACGCACCACCGTTCCCCTGCTCGGCACCGAGGTGTTCGGCCTGACCAGCGACCTCGCGGTGTTCTCGTTCATCATCGCCTTCGGCGTCACCAAGGCGCTGACCAACCTCGCCGCCGGGGCGCTGACCGCCCGGTTCCGCCGCAAGCAGCTGCTGGTCACGGGCTGGCTGATCGGTATCCCCGTGCCGTTCGCGCTCGCGTGGGCGCCGTCCTGGGGCTGGATCGTCGCCGCGAACGTCCTGCTCGGCCTCAACCAGGGGCTGACCTGGTCGATGACGGTCAACATGAAGATCGACCTCGTCGGCCCCGCGCGCCGGGGGCTGGCGACCGGGCTCAACGAGGCGGCGGGCTACGTCGCCGTCGGCGCCACCGCACTGCTCACCGGCTACCTCGCCACCGTCTACGGCCTGCGGCCCGCCCCGGAGCTGCTCGGTGCCGTGTTCGTCGCCGCGGGTCTCGGCCTGGCCCTGATCGTGCGCGACACCGCCGCCCACGTCGCCCTCGAACTGGCCCAGCACCCGACACCCGCGCCCACCGCCTCGGCCGGGCTGGCGACCACGTTCGCCCGCACGTCGTGGCGGCATCGCTCGCTCCGGGGAGCCAGCCAGGCCGGGCTGGTCAACAACCTCAACGACGGCCTCACGTGGGGCGTGTTCCCCCTGCTGTTCACCGACCACGGCCTCGGGCTGGCCGCCGTGGGACTGATCAAAGGTCTCTACCCGCTGCTGTGGGGCCTCGGACAGATCCCCACCGGGCATCTGTCCGACCGCATCGGCCGCAAACCGCTCATCGTCACCGGCATGCTCGTCCAGTCCGGCGGGTTCGTCCTCGCCCTGGCACTGCTGGAGTGGCCCCTGCTCGCCGGCATCCTGTCCGCCATCGCGCTCGGCGTCGGCACCGCGCTGGTGTACCCCGCGCTCATCGCCTCGGTGTCCGACCACGCCCACCCTGGCTGGCGCGCCAACGCACTCGGCGTCTACCGCTTCTGGCGCGACCTCGGCTACGCCGCGGGCGCACTCGTCGCCGGTGTCCTCGCCGACGCACTCGGTCTCAACGCCACCGTCGTCGCCGCGGCAGTGCTCACCGCCGCGTCCGGCCTCCTCGCCGCATGCTGGCTCAGCGACGATCCTCGAGCGGCAGGTACATGACGTGCATGCCGACGAGCCCGTGACGCGGGTGCGCGAACGCGTCGGGAACGGTCGTCAGGATCCGGAACCCCAGTGACCGGTACAGCCTGACGGCTCCGTGGTTGGTTTCGACGACGGCGTTGAACACCATCGACCGGTAGCCCTCGTCGCGGGCGCGGCCGAGCACGTGGTGCGCGAGCGCTCTGCCGATGCCCTGACCCCGGCGGTCCGGGTCGACGATGAACGAGGCGTTGGCGACGTGACTGGACGGGCCGTAGTGCGGCTTCAGTTGTGCCGAGCCGATGATCCGCCCGCCGTCGTGGGCGACGTAGGTGCGGCCCGGCGGGTCGAGCAGCCAGCTCGCCCGTGCCTGGTCGTAGCCGGTGTCCGCGCGCCACGCGATGGTCTCGCCTTCGACGGCGATCCGGTGCCAGATGGGCCAGATCCCGGGCCAGTCGGCGGCGGTCGCCTCGCGCACGAACATGCCGACAGTATCGGGTGTCCGCGAGCGCTCCGCGTGCTCAGGAAACGGGGCTGAGCGGGTCGCGGCTCAGGGCCACGGCTCGTCGTCGGGTAGCGGGACGGTGCTGAGCTGGTCGGCGACGTCGGCCGGGTCGGCCTCCAGCGCGAGGGCGTCACCGGGCCAGGCGCCGGGGGAGTCGTCGGCGTCGTGGGCGGGACGCCGCTGGTCGGCGACATCGTGAACGGGAATCGCGTCGAACATGGAGGTCTCCGTGGTCGCGGCTGGGCTTCGCGGCGGCCCGGCCTCCCTGGAAGGCCGGGGGCCGGGCCGCGGTCGAAGGGATGCAACGGTTGTGTGCCGTCCTGTTCCGATGTCGCTGGCTATCACCTTCCTTCCGGCGGAACATGGGCATGGTTCGTCGTCCGGAGCGGAGGGGAGCGCTGTCGCCGCCAAGGTCTGAGCCGTGCGGCCTGGAAAGCGCCGGTCAGGTCGGCGGCGTCCGGGCGGCAACGATCCTCGCCGGCGGGCGGCCGAGCGGGCCCGGGCCGGGCAGGCGGCTGCGGGGTGACGTGGTCGAAGTTGGCGGCCACGATCGCGTCGAACTCGGCGCGCACCCAGTCGGGGTCCGCGCACAGCAGCTCGGCGAACTCTCCGGTCGTCCCGGAACGGCGGGTCGGCTCCGGCATCGTCGACCACCTCCTGGCAACGACTGCGTTCGACACCAGGTCATGGACCACGCGTACTTTTTCTATAGCGCGCACTGCAGGTTGTGTCAAGTGGTGGCGGGAGGGTCAAGGCGGCGCAGGCCCGGGAACCGAGGTGGACACGGGACGGGTGGCTGAAGGGGGTACTGACCGCGCTCACCGGCACGCCGGGCACGGTTCGGCATCACGGGGTGACGCCGGTCTCGGGCAGCACCGACTTCGGTGTCTGCCCGATGGCGGTCATCGTCGTGACGGACCCGAGTCCGGCGTAGTTGGGTCCGCCGAGGCGGGCGATGGGCGCCAGCGCCAACGTGTCGATCTTTCCGTTGTGCAGCAGGCCGTCGCGCACGTGGAACGCCATCACCTCACCGACGATGAACTCCGCTCCGGTCCGGCCGTACTCGGTCGCCGAGTGCAGGCGGCATTCGAGTGCGATCGCCGCCCGCGCCAGGCGGGGCACCGCGACCACGTCACAGCTCGCGGTGTCGAGCCCGAGCACGTCGACCTCGCTCGTGTCGGGCGGGTGCTCGACCGCGCTGAGGTGGACGGCCTCGACCATCGACTCGTCGGGGATGTGCACCACGTACTCGCCGCGGTCGTGGATGTTGCGCCCCGTGTCCTTGCGGTGTCCGGCCTTGCGGCCGACGTTGACCCCGAGCATCGGCGGGGCGTTGGAGACGAACGTGAAGCAGCTGAACGGGGCGAGGTTCACCACGCCGTCGCCCGACAGCGTGGTGACCCACGCGATCGGGCGCGGCACGACGACGCCGGTGAGCAGCCGGTAGGTCTGCTCGGGGGTGAGCGAACCTGGCAGTACCGTGGTCATCGGCGCACCTGCCCGTTCGCGCGGTACTCGGCCAGCAGTTCCGACGGCGCGGGGTACAGGCCCCGCAGTGACGCGCCCGCGCGCACCTTCTCACCGATGAACGATTCGAGCCCTTCCTGTTCCGCCGCGCCGGCGGCGACGTCCTCGGCGTACTCCCTCGGCACCACGATCACGCCGTCGTCGTCGCCCACGAGAACGTCACCGGGATACACGGCGACCTCGCCGCAGCCGATCGGCACGTCCTGCTCCACGACGCGGAGGTAGGCCCTGCTGACGTTGGCCGTGGCACCCGCCGAGTAGCACGGCAACCCGGTGCCGGCGAGCCCGGCGACGTCGCGTAGCCCGGCGTCGGTCACGAGTCCGCGCGCGCCGCGGACCCGGAGCCGCTCGACGAGGATGTCCCCGCCGGTGGCGGTGCGGCTTTGCCCACGGCCGTCCACGACGAGCACCGCGCCGTCCGGCGTGGACTCGATCGCGTCGAACAGCGACAGCCCGGGGGTGGGGCGGGTGCCGGGCAGCAGGCCGTCGAGGTCCTCCCGCGCGGGGATCGTCCGCAGCGTCCACGCCGCGCCGAGCAGGCGTTGCCCGGGGCGCAGTGGGCGCACCCCCATGAGGAACTGGTCCCGCAGCCCCCGTTTCAGCAGCTGACTGGCCACCGTGGCGGTGCTGACGCCGCCCAGCAGCCGCTCGACGTGGGCGGGAACCGGGGTGAAGGTCGTCGTGGTCATCGCACGCCCTCCAGCAGGCCCCATGCCTCGGCCGCCGCGCCGACCCGGCGCCTCCCCGGCTCCGACAGGGGCACGAGCGGTGCGCGCAACGCCGGGCCGATCAGCCCTGCCTGCGACATCAGCCACTTGACGGCGGTCGGGTTGGTCTCGGTCAGCACCACGTCGTTGAGGTCGAGCAGCCGGAAGTGCAGCTCGCGCGCCTCGTCCCACTGACCTTCGGCGACGGCGTCGTACAGGCGGGCGATCTCCCGGGGCACGAGGTTGGCGGTGACGCTGATGAACCCGGCGCCGCCGATGGCCAACAGCGGGAAGCACAGCGCCTCGAGCCCGGAGAAAAGCAGAAACTCCGGCCCGGTCTCCCGGAGCACGAAGTTGGCGTGGGCGAAGTCCGGGCTCGCCTCCTTCATGCCCACGATGTTCGGCACGTCGCGCCACAGTCGTCCCACCGTCTCTGGCGCGATCTCGACGCCGGTGCGGGAGGGGATGTTGTAGATGAGGACCGGGATGTCCACGGCCTCGGCGAGGTCGCGGTACCACGCGTAGAGACCCTCCTGGGTGGGCCGGGCGTAGTAGGGCACGATCACGAGCGCGGCGTCGGCACCCGCCTCGGCGGCGCGCCGGGTGATCGCGATCGTCTCGGGTAGCTGGTGTGTTCCGGTGCCCGGGACGAACGGCAGCCTGCCGTCGAGGGCCTCGGAGGCCGCGTCGATCATCCGGAGCCGCTCGTCGAGGGTCAGCGCGCCCGGCTCGCCGGTGGTGCCCGTGACCGAGACGCCGTGGCTGCCGGCCTCGACATGGTGGTCGATCAGGCGGCGCAGCGTGGGCAGGTCGAGCCCGCCGTCCGCGTGGAACGGCGTCACCAGCGGGGCGATGGAGCCACGCAGGCGGGTCGTCAGGTCAGCCATCAAGTGTTCCTCTCGGGGGTGGTTACGATCGCGGGATGGACGTGGACGTGGCGGTGCTGCGGTCTTTCGTCGTGCTCGCGGACGAACTGCATTTCGCCCGCGCCGCCGCGCGTCTGCACATCGAGCAGCCCGCGCTCAGTCAGCGGATCAAGCGGCTGGAACAGCGGATGGGTGTGCAGCTGTTCGTCAGGGACAGTCGCAACGTGCGACTCACCCCGGCGGGGCAGGAGTTCGCCGTCGAGGTGGGTGACGTACTGCGCCGTCTGGACGCGGCCGTCGGGCGCGCGGTCCGCACCGCCGCCGGAACGCGCGGAACCGTCCGGCTCTCCTACACCCTCAGCGTCGGCTACGAGACGCTGCCGGTGCTGCTCGGCGACCTGGAACGGGCGCTGCCCGACGTCACCGTGGAGGCGGTCGAGCTCTGGGAGTCGGATGTGCTCTCCGGTGTGCTGCGGCGGGATTGGGACGCGGGCCTCGTCCGTTACGACCCGGACCATCCGGACGTCACGGCGCTGCTGCTGCGGCACGAGTCGCTGGTCGTCGCCATGCCGGAGACCCATCCGCTCGCGGGACGGAGCGAGGTGAAGCTGGCCGAGCTGCGCGGCGAACGGTTCGTCACCACGCCGGTCTCGCTCGCGCCCGGCTACCAGGCGCTGCTCGACGACGTCTTCGACGCGGCCGGGTTCGTGCCGCACACGGTGCGCAACACGGTGCCGGGCAACCGGATCATGGCTTTGCAGCGGCAGAAGAACGCCGTGGCGTTGCTCCCGGCCTCGGCGGCGCTCACACATCCCTCCGGTATCGCCTTCGTGCCGGTCGTGGACGACTTCGCCCACCTGCCCGTGCGGCTCGTGCACCGGCAGGACGCGGACCCCTCGGTGGTGCTGTTCGCCGAGACCCTCCAGCGTGCGGCGCGCGAGCAGGGCTGGCTCGCGCCGCCCGTCAGGCCGTGTTGAGGGCACCGCGCGTCTCCCGTGCTCGCGCTATCAGGACCAGGAAGACCACCGACAGCGCGGCGCTCAGCACGATCAGCGTCGGGATGATCGACGAGACGCCCGCGCTGACACCGGTGACCACCGTGGGCAGCAGGCCGCTCAGGCCGTAGCCGACATTCCACGAGAACGCGGTGGCGGTGGAGCGGATCTCGGTGGGGAACAGCTCGTTGACGAAGATGATCAGCGGCGCGCTGATCGCCCCCGACGCCATCACCATGACCGCGCCGCACACCAGCAGCAGCCAGTCGGCCGGCCTGGTCGACATCACCAGGTAGAGGCCCGGGATCAACACCAGGCACGCCACACCGGAGACAAGGAACACGCGCCGGCGCCCCACGCGCTGGCTCAGATGCCCGCAGGTCACGGCGACGGCCGCGGACAGGACGACGTTGACGATCAAGAACAGACTCGCGGCGTCCTGTGACATCTCCAGCACCTGCTTGTAGACCGTGGGAAGGATGCCCGTGGTGAGGTAGTAGGGCGCCGAGGCGGTGAACACGATGGCGACGCTGGCCAGCGTGACGGCACGCCAGCGGCGGGAGAACAGCGCGCGACCGGGCCGCACCGTCGGTGTGGCGGTATCGCGCGCCGTGTGCCGGGCGACCCAGGCCGGGGACTCCTCGACGCTGCGAAGCACGAGGTAGTTCACGAGCGACCCGGCGAGGGCGACCACGAAGAGGACCCGCCAGCCCCAGTCCGCGAACGCCTCCTGGCCGAGCAGCGCGACCAGGGCGATCACCAGCAGGTTGATCACCACGACGGCCAGGCTCGCGCCGCCGCCCTTGATGAGGCCTGCCGCCATGCCGCGCCAGCGTTCTGGCAGGGTCTCCGTGGCGAGCGTGTGGGTCGAAGCCGTGATGCCTCCCACGAACATTCCCTGCACGATGCGCAGTGCGATCAGCAGCACCGGTGCGGCGATCCCGAGCGTCGCCACCCCGGGCAGCACGCCCATGAGCGCCGTCGAGACCCCGGCGCCGATCACGGCCAGCACCATCGCCGGCCTGCGGCCCGCCCGGTCGGCGAAGGAACCGAACACCAGCGCGCCGAGCGGCCGGACGACGAGGCTCACCGCGAACGCGGCATACGTGGCGGTGAGGCCGACCAGCGAACCGGCCTCCGCGGGGAAGAACGCCGTCGACACGTACGACGCGACATGCAAGATCACCAGGAGGTCGTACATGTCGACCGTCCAGCCGAGCACCGCCGCGCCGAGGGCCTTGCGGTGGGCCGGCGACAGCCGCTCTGCTCGCGGCGCGGCCGCCGCCGTCACGTGAGGCTCACTCATTGTGCTCACCGCCGGGAAACCCGAAGAGCCGCTGTGGGTTGTCGACCAGGATCCGGTGACGTGCCTCCGCATCGGGCGCATAACGGGCCAGCAGGTCGAGCAGCTCGCCGTCGTTGGGCACCGGTCCCGGATGCAGCGGATGAGGCCAGTCCGTGGCCCACAGCACGCGATCGGGCGCTCGCTCCACGTAGGCGCGGGCGTAGGCCGTCGCGTCGTCCCACGGGTACCCGGCGACCGACCGACGGTCCCCATTGGACAGCATGACCCACCAGTTTCCCCGTTCCAGCAGGTCGAGTACGTGCCGGAAATGCGGGTCAGCGAGTCCGTGGCCGTACTGCAACGGTCCCATGTGGTCGATCACGACGTCGGTCTCGACGTCGGCGAGCAGGGGAGTGATCTCGCGCGGGTCGATGCCGTTCATGTGCAGTTTGAGGTGCCATCCCAGTGGCACCACGCGCTCGGCGGTCCGCCGCACCTGTTCCGGCGTGGGCAGCGCGTTCTTGAGCTTCGGGTGGAAGTTGAAGCGCGCGCCACGGACGCCCGCCTCGTGCATGCGGTGTAGCTGGTCGTCGTCCACCGAGTCGTCGACGACGCCGCAGCCGCGGTAGGAGGGTCCCGCGATACGCAGGGCCTCGATCAGTGCACTGTGGTCGGTGCCGTAGGCGGTGGACTGCACGATGACGCCGCGCTCGACGCCGAGCGTCTTGTGCATGCGCAGCATCTCCTCCACGGTCGCCTCGTACACGACGTACGCTGCGTCCGGTTTGGTCGGAAAGCGCTGTGCTTCTCCGAAGATGTGCACCTGGCTGTCGCACGCCCCGTGCGGGATGGCCAGCCGGGGTTCGCGCGGCGACGGGTCGAAAAGGGCGTAGCTGGGCCGCTCAGGCATCCCGGCCTCCGTTCCCGGTGACCACGGCGAGTACCTCGCACTGGACGAGGATGTGCGGCCGGGTGGTGCCGATGTTCACCTGCCGCGCGGGTCGGGAGTCCGGATCGGGAAACAGAGCGCACCACTGCCTGTTCAGCTCGTCGCGGTGCTCCGGCGCGGAGAGCCTCACGGAGAACTTGAGTGCGTCGTCAAGGCTTCCCCCTGCCGCGGCCAGTATCGCCGCGATCCGGTCGAACATGCGGGCGGCCTGCTCACCGAAGTCCGGCGGGAACTCCTCCGGAGCGCTTCCCTTGCCGCCGCCGTGCACTGCGCCGGTGGCGACCAGGCCATCGATGCGGCTCGCCGCCGGGACTGGGTTCTCGTGCGAGAAGTCGTCGAGATGGATGCTGCGCCTGCTCACTAGGCGGACTCCTTCGTCCGAGGCGGATCAGAACACCGCCGACACTAGGTAGCCCTGACCTGGGGCATCAAACGAAGCTGAGCCCGGATCCATGCATGGAATGCATCGGTTTCTCGCGTGATCGGGCTCGGCCACGCAGGGTGCCGTGTTAGCGTCGTTCCGCGTGAGACGACCGTTTTGGGGGGATACATGAGCGCGCCGGACCCGATGAAGTTCGCCGAGGACCTGACGCGCTGGGCTCAGGGCCTGGAGCAGAAGGCGCAACGCTACGGGGAGTTGCAGGAGCAACTCGACCGCACGAGCGTCACCGCCGAGTCGCCGGACGGCACGGTGCGCGTCACGGTGGACTCCACCGGCGTGCCGACCGAGCTCGCGATCACCGAGCGCGGCAGAGGTGGCGATCCGCGAGCCCTCTCGGCCGCACTCATGAGCACGATGCACCGCGCCCAGGCGCAGCTGCGCGAGCGCGTGTCGGAACTGACGAGCGCGACCGTCGGCGACGACGGTCCCGGCAACGACATCGTCGCCCAGTATCGCGAGCGCTTCCCCGACCCCGCCGACGAGCCAGCCGTCGAGCCGCCGACCTTCGACGTCGGCGGCATCGAGGACGACACGGCGCGGCACGGGGAACCGCGGCAGCCCCGGCGCCGTCCGAACCGCGAGGACGACGGAGACGACGACTTCGGTGGTCCGGTACTGCGCTGAGCACGAAGGGGGACAGCTCGATGGGGGAAGGCTTCCAGGTCGACCCGGACAAGCTCCGGATGCACGCCGGCAGTGTCGGTGGGATCAAAAGCGGGGTGGACGAGGCGGCCGACGCCGGCGGTCACGTCGCCTCGCTCAACGACGCCTACGGCTGGATCTGCCAGGGCATGGGCCTGCCGGACATGTTGCGCGGACCGCAGGAACGGGTCACCGCGATGATCCAGCGGGTCGGCGCCAAGCTCGGCGAGGACCAGCACAAACTCGGTGACGCCGCGAAACGGTACGACGAGGCGGAGGCCAAGGTGATCGAGCTTCTCAAGGAGCTGGCGGAGTCGCTCGACAAGGCAGGCGATGCTCCGAAGCTGGGGGGTCGCTGATGTCCTCCTCGATCGTCAGCGACGACCCGTCGTCGGACAACCCGCTCGTCGACGGCAAGACGGACGCGACCAACCAGTACGACATGCTCCAGAGCGACGCGAGCGCCGCCGCGGGGCTCGCGCTGGTCGCGAGCAGCCTCAGCCCGGCCGCCCTCGCGGTGACGGTGCCGCTGGGAGCCGCCACCGGGCAGTTCGACAACCTGGGCAGCGGCACCGAGCTGGCGCAGGGCACGTCGGTGTCCACCGTCATCGACGCGGTGAACCAGGTGAAGAGCGGCGACTGGGCCTCGGCCCTCGCCAGCGGGAGCGCACTGGCCTCCGATGTCCTCGGCGCGGTCGCCGACCCGATCGGCGCCGTAGCCGGCCAGCTCATCGGCTGGATGCTGGAACACGTCGAGCCGCTGCGCATGGTGCTGCACCAGCTCACCGGCAACCCGGACATGGTGCAGGGCTACGCCGACACGTGGACCAACATCTCGGGCCGGATGGCCGAGCAGGGCGAGGACTACCTCAAGCGCGTGCCCGAGGAGACCGGCGACTGGGCCGGAGAGGGCGGCGACGCCTATCGTGCGAGCGCGGTCGGCACCATCCAGCTGTGCGCGGGCGCGGCGCAGGGAGCCGACGCGGTGTCCTCGGCGGCGGCGAAGATGAAGGACGTGGTGGGCGCGGTGCGTACCGCGGTCAGAGACATCCTCGCCGATCTCGCCGGCGGCCTGGTGAGCGCCGCGATCCAGGCGGCGACGGTGGTGCTCGCACCCGGCGCGGTCAAGACGATCATCACCAGGATCGCCAAGGCCGGCATCGACATCGCGAACTGGATCACCAAGCTCGCCGTCGTGATCAGCAGGCTCTCCGCGGTCATCGTCGACCTGCTGCAGGCGCTGGACGAGCTGGAGCGGGCCGAGCGGGCGGGTCGCTGAGGCGTCAGGCCCAGCCCGGTTCGGCCGTCAGCCGCAACCGGAGGTCGAGCAGTGCGGCGAACTCCGCGGCCTCCTTGACGGCCACGACGGCGTCGCCGCGGCGCGTGCTCACCACGACGACGGGCCCGGGCGGAGCGGGCACCCCCGGGGCCACCAGCGGCGCGTCGTGCTCGTTCACCTGCTCCACCCGCACGCCCGTGATCTCGCCGAACGGCACCGTGCCCGCGACGAGCGCGCCGGGGAAGCCGTACCGCCCCCGCGGTTTGAGCGACCAGCCGAGGCGGTCGGCGCCGATCGTCGCCGTGCCGTACAGCCTGGGTGGGTGGATGCGCAGGTCCCGTTCGAGGGGCAGGTTCGTCGCCGCGGGCGCGCCACCGGCCGCGGCCAGCAGGGTCCGGTGCGCTCGCGCCGCCGCGACCGTGCCGGCCAGCACGGCGAACGCGGTCACCGCCGGGCACAGCACGCCTGCCACTCCGCCGGCGACCACCGCGAGCGGGAGCGTTCCGAGCAGCTGGACGAGTCCACAAGAGACCACCCGCACCGCCCAGTACCGGGTACGGACCAGGAACCGGCCGCTCGCCCGGAACCACAGGAGGTAGCCCGCCGACGGCAGGACGAGCGCCAGTGCCACAACGCTCGACCCGGTGCCGGCGGGGCCCTCGCCGCTCGCGGCGGCCACTGCCGCGGCGGTCGCGCCGAGCACGGCGAGTGGCGCCACGACGAACGCGATGAGCAGCGCGGACCGCGCGCGGGCCCAGCGGTGGCCGAACTCGGCGCGCCGGGAGACGTGGACGGCGAAGGGAAGCGCGGGTGGGCGCATGTTCTGGACCCTACCGGCCGGGCGTCGCGCGCCACGGCACACCGTCCCGGATGGACGTCAGCGACGTTGCGCGGTGACGACCCGTTCCAGCTCCGACCGGGACCGGCCCGTGTCCGCGGGACATCCGTAGCGCCGCGCGAACTCGCCGCCACCGAGATCCTGGCGTACCGACCACCCATACTCAGCCAGGAACTCGGCCACGGTCTCGGGTTCGAGGCCGAACCGAAGGTGGCGGCCGTCGATGAAGTCGCGGCGGATGTAGGTGAGGCCGAGCCTGCTGCCGAGGGGCGCGCCGGCGAGGAAGCGGAACATGCGGCGGACCTCGTCCTCCGCGAGGTACTGGGTGAGCGCTTCGCACAGGAAGTAGGTGGGCCGTTCGGGCCGGTAGCCGTGCTGGGCGAGGACGTCGCCGAGGTCCTGCACGGTGAGGTCGGCCGGCGCGAGCGTCACCGACGGGGGCACGGTTCCGTAGAGCGCGTGCAGCCGCTGGTACTTCGCGGTGATGTTGGGCATCAGGTCGACCTCGTAGACCGGTACCCCGGCGAGGCTGGGCAGGCGGTAGGCGCGGTCGTCGAGTCCCGCCCCGGGGATGACCACCGACTCGCAGCCGTCGCCTACCGCAGTGGTGAGGTCGTCGTCGAGGAACCGTTTGCGGTCGAGCACGCCGGTCCAGCTGCCGGGGGCCCGGCGTTCCGCCGCGGAGCGGATCGCGTGGCGTACGAAGGGAACGCGGGCCAGCGCGGCGATCGCTCTCGCGCCGGGCGGCAGGAACCTGCCCGCGAGGTCGTCCCGCAGCAGGGGTTCCGGTTCGTGTTGCTCGATCGCGACGATCGTCATCGGACCGACCGCGGTCCGGGCGGCAGGTGCCACGAGCGTTGGGTTCCTTTCGGATGGAGAGGTGTGGTGCCGGCGCGTCCGCGTGGGAACAGCACGGTCCACACGAGACTTCGCACACGGATTCCGCCACTGTGGCCGGTGACGGCACGGCTGGGAGACGGCGGCCGCGGCCGGGGTCCGCGGCGGTAACGACCGATCGGCAACCCTCCACGTCGATGACCTACTACGACATCGCCGACCAGGCTTCCCGGCACACCTAGATGGTCAAGGTACTCCTGCGCGTTCGGCAGTCAACAGCAGGCCGGATCGCGGTGACCCAGCGCACACCGGCAGGCGCCACGGGAGCGGGTATGCGCACGAACGGACCACCGACGGCCGCGCGAGTCGTGCACTCACGCTCGCGAGTCGTGCACTCGGGACCGCGAGTCGTGCACTCGGGACTGCGAGTCGTGCACTCGGGACCGCGAGTTGTGCGTTCACTATCCGGGAACGCACAACTCGCGGTCGGGAACGTACGACTCGCGGTCGGGAACGCACGACTCGCGGAGGTCCCGGATGGGGCTCGGCGGCGACCACTACCTGCGGCTGGTGTTCGCCAACGAACCGGTGGACCGCCTCGCCGACCTGGGCGAGCGCGTCCGGGCGGCGATCGGCTGACCCCGGACCGCGCAGGGACCGGCGGCCCGTGACCGAGTCGTTCCTCGTCGCCGTGATGCGCGGGTGGCAGGCTCGTACCCGTGAGGGGCGCGCGCAGCGAGCTGACCAGCTTCGTCGGCAGGGAGCCGGAGCTGGCGGAGCTGAGCGCGCTGCTGCGGGCACGGCGGCTGGTCACGTTGACCGGTGTCGGCGGGTGCGGCAAGACACGGCTCGCCGCCCGGCTGGTCGCCGGGCTGCGGGATACCTGGCCCGAACCCGCCGTGGACGTGGATCTGGGGCCCGTGTCCGACCCGCATCTGGTGTGCGCCACCGTCGCCGCCGCGGCGGGTGTGAACCTGGAGCCGGGTGGCGCGGAACTCGCCGCACTGGTGGCGGCCCTGTCCCGGCGCAGGCTGGTGCTGTGGCTCGATACCTGCGAGCACCTGCTGGAGCCCACGGCGGAACTGGTGTCGGCCGTGCTCGCCGAGTGCCCGGAGATCACGGTGCTGGCCACCACGCGGGAGCCGCTGGGCATCGGCGGCGAGACGGTGTGGCGAGTGCCGCCGCTGCGCCCGGCCGAGTCGGTGCGGCTTTTCGCGGAGCGTGCCAGCCTGGTGCTGCCCGACTTCGACGGTGAGCGCAACGCCGAGGGCGTGGCCGCGGTGTGCGCGCGACTGGACCACCTGCCGCTGGCCGTCGAGCTCGCGGCGCCCTGGGTGCGGGCGCTGTCGCTGGCCCAGATCGCCGAGGGGCTGGACCACGCGTTCGAGCTGCTCGTCGAGGGACCGCGCGACACGGCGCCCCGGCACCGGACCCTGATGGCGTCGATGGCGTGGAGCCACGACCTGCTGACGGAGCCGGAGCAGCGGCTGTTTCGCAGGCTCGGCGTGTTCAGCGGTCCGTTCACCGTCGAGGCGGCCGCGGCCGTCGCGGGCGAGGGAGAGGCGACCGCTCCATTGCGCGGTGTTACCCGCCTGCTGGACGCTTCGCTGCTGCTGACCGTGGAGGTGGAGGGCGAGCTGCGCTACCGCATGCTCGACACCGTGCGGCAGTTCGCCGTCGACCTGCTCGAGGCCGCGGGCGAGGCGGAGGCCGTCCGCGACCGCCACCTGGACTTCCACCTCGCACTGGCGGAGCGCGCGGAACCGGGCATGGCCGAGGACCAGGACCGGTGGCGGGCGGTACTCGCGGTGCACCGGGCAGATCTCGGCACCGCGCTGGACCGGGGACTGGGCCGCCCCGACCCGGACCGGGGCCGCAGGCTCGCCGCCGCGATGACGCAGGCGTGGCTGGTCGGCGGCGAGATCGGTCCCGGCCTGCGGGCCATAGGCCGGGCGCTGGCCGCGCGGCCCGGTGAGCGCACGGCCCTGACCGCGCGGCTGGAGGCGGGGCGGGCACTGCTGGCGATGGCGGCCGGACGGCTGCCGGAGGTCGCCGACGCCGCCGAGCGCGGCGCCGCGCTGGCGCGGGAGGCGGACCACCCTGGGGCGCGGGCCCGCTGTCTCGCGGCGCTCGCGTTCTCCCGGTTCTTCGTGGACTTCGCCGGGTGCGCGGCGACCGCCGCCGCGGCGAGGGCCGAGGCCCTCGCCGCAGGTGACGCGTTCGCGGCCGACTGGGCGGGCGTGCTCGAGGCCTACTCGCTGGTGACGCGAGGGCGCAACGACGAGGCCGACGCGCTCGCCCGCAGGATCGCCGAGCGCGCGCGGCGCAGGCGCGACCGGCTCTGCGGCGGCTTCGCGGCCGGGGTGGCGATCTACACCGAGCTGACCCGGGGGCGGGTGGCCGGCGCGGTCGAGTCGGGACGCCGCGCCCTCGAACTGGCCGCCCCGCTGGGCGACTACTTCGCCACCGGCACGCTTTCCGGGAACACCGCGCACGCGCTCGCGGTGTCCGGTGACCTCGCGGGTGCCCTGCGGCTGCTCGAGCCCGTGGTCGACGCGCTCGCCAGGGCCAAGGAGGCCGACGCCGTCGGGTTCGTCGTGCCGCTGGGGCTGACCCACCTGTGGCTGGGGGAGCTGGACGAGGCGCTCGGCTGGTTCGAGCGGGGCGTTGACCGGCTGCGGCACCGCGAACGGGACTGGACCGCCGCCCGGTGCCTGCCGGGGCTGGTGGGTGTGCTGCGCCGCCTCGGCCGGACCAGCGAGGCGGAGGAGTGGGCGGTGCGCGGCCACCGCATCCTGACCGGTTTCGGTGCCCCGTTCGAGCTGGCCGACCTCCTCGACGAGCACGCACAGCTGGCCTCCGCCGACCTCGCACGGGCCCGCGAGCTGCGCCTGCAGGCGCTGGTGGTGCGAAGGGACAACGGCGTGCCGCTCGGGAATGCGACCACAGTGGACGGACTCAGCGAGCTCGCGCTGGCCGGCGGTGACCCGGGCGAGGCGGTGCGGCTCTGCGCGATCGCCGACGCGCTCCGCTCGGCGATGGGCCACCCCCGGCCACCGGTGGACGCGCGCACGCATGCGGCACTGGTCGCCCGCCTGCGCACGGACCTCGACGCGGCGACGTTCGAGCGGTTGTGGGCCGAGGGCCAGCGGGCCGACCCGGACGTCGTGGTGCCCGCCCTGGTGCGCGGGCGGGGTCCGCGCACCGGCGCCACGGGCGTGCTCGGCCTGCTGACCCCCACCGAGCTGGAGGTGTCGCGGCTCGTCGGGCACGGACTGAGCAACCCCGAGATCGCCGAACGGCTGTTCATGAGCCGCAGCACCGTCAAGGCCCACCTGGCGCACGTGTACGCCAAGCTCGGCGTGCCGAACCGGACGGCGCTCACCGCGCTGCTGCGCGACCAGACCGGCTCGTCCTGACCCACCCGCCCGCTCGGGATGGCCAGCTGGCCGATGCCCGCCTGCGGCGCCGGGGGAGAACGTCGTCACGTTGGCTGATCCATCGACGACGGAGGAACGATCATGGCGACGACGGAGGACGTGCTCGCACTGTGCCGGCGCTGGGTGACCGCGGAACTGGCGGGCGACGCCGAGCAGCTCGACCGGCTCGGCGCGGACGACTTCACCCTCGTGGGCCCGGCCGGCTTCGTGCTGGACCGCGCCCAGTGGCTCGGCCGGTTCGGGCCGCAGGGCCTGAGCATGCAACGGCTGGAGTGGGCGCCCGACTCGGTGCGCGTGTACGGCGACGCGGCCGTGGTGGTGGGCAGCCAGGAACAGGAGGCGACGTTCGCGGGCAACCGCGCCGACGGCCGGTTCCGGGTGACCCACACGGCGGTGCGGCAGCACGGCGAATGGCGCCTGGCGGCGATCCAGTTCAGCCCGCTCGGCGGGCCAGGGCCGTTCGCGGGCGCCCCGAAGCGCGAGGCGAGCGCGCGATGAGCGCGACGATGCTGGACGGGACCCGGTTCGTCCAGTACATGCACCTGGAGAAGTCGTACGGGTACCTGCCGGGCATGCGTGCGGCGCAGGCGGCCATCTTCGGGCTCTCCCAACAGGAGTACGAGGCGGAACGCGAGCGGTTCGCCGCCGCGGCGCGGGAGGGTGCCACGGAGCTGCTGGCCGACCCGGCCTCGGCCGCGGCGATCGACCGGTGGGCCGCCGGGGGCGAGGCCACGGTGCTCGTGGCGGGTGACAGCCTCACCGACGACCTGCAGTCCTGGGCCGAGATCCTCAGGGCGGCACTCGACCTGCGGCGGCCGGGACACGGCGTGCGGCTGGCGAACGGCGGCCTGTCCGCCCACACCACGGCCATGATCCTGCGGTCGTGGCCGGCCACGCTCACCGCCGTGAAACCCGACGTGGTCGTGTGCGCACTGGGCGGAAACGACGTGGCGCGGGTGGGGCCCGCTGCGCGCAAGACCCAGGTGAGCCTGGCCGAGTCGCTCGCCAACCTCGCCGAACTGCGCCGGATCGCGCGGGTGCTGGCCTCGCCCCGGTGGATCTGGGTGACGCCCGCGCCCGTCGACGAGGCCCGCGTGAGCGCCTTTCCGCCGTTCCGGTTCGGACACTCGTCGTGGGCCAACGCCGACGTGCGCGCGCTGGCCGACGGGATACGCGACCTCGGCGGCCCGCTGGTCGACCTGACCGCCGTGCTCGGCACCCCCGCGGCGCCGGACCTCGTCGGCGACGACGGCGTGCATCCGACGCTCGCGGGGCAGGTGGCGATCGCGCGGGCGGCACTCGCGGTGCTCGCCACGCAGCCGTGAGAGGGCAGGCCATCGCGGCGGTCTGCCGCGATGGCCTGCCGGCCGATGCTTCGTGGCCGCTCCGGCGCGCACGCTCGGGGACATGACCACTTCTCCCAACACCGGCCCGTTCACCGGCCGGGTCGTGCTGATCACCGGCGCCAGCCGCGGCATCGGCGCGGCGACCGCGCGCGCGTTCGCCGCCGAGGGCGCCCATACCGTGCTCGCGTCCCGCGACGGAGCCGCGCTGCACGCCCTGCGCGACGAGATCGCGCAGGGCGGCGGCTCCGCCCATGACGTCCCCACCGACGTCGCCGACGACGCGGCGGTCGCCCACGCGGTCGACGTCGCCGTCGCCCGCTTCGGCAGGCTCGACGTCGCCGTCAACAACGCCGCCGCGCACGGCTCCAGACCCGTGCCCCTCGCCGCGATGTCCCCTCGGCAGTTCGACACCACGATCGCGGTCAGCCTGCGCGGGGTGTTCCTGTGCCTGCGGCACGAGATCGGGGCGATGACGGAGGGCGGCAGCATCGTCAACGTGGCCTCCACGGCGGCCGAACAGGGTGTCGCGGGGCTCGCCGACTACGTGGCCGCCAAGCACGGCGTGGTCGGGCTGACCCGCACCGCGGCGCTCGACCACGCGGCCGACGGCATCCGCGTCAACGCGGTTCTTCCCGGACCCATTCACACCGAGCGGCTCGAACGGGCGGGGGAACGCGCCCGTGCCCTCGTCGCCGGCACCCTGCCGCTGCGGCGGCTCGGGCGGCCCGCCGAGGTGGCCCAGACCATCCTGTGGCTGTGCGGTCCCACGGCGGACTTCGTCACGGGTGCCGTGTTGGCGGTCGACGGCGGCAGGCTCGCCGGAACGCCCGCCTTCGTGCAGCGCTGATCCTCGCCGAGGGGTGTCAGCCCGGGGAGCGGTGGCCCTGCGCTCGGCTTCGTCGAGCACCGCGGCCACCGGTTCGCCGAGTGCCTGGCACAGGCTGCTCGGCGCCACGGCGCAGCGCTGCCGCGGCGACCAGTTGCTCACGGATGCCTGGGGTCTGCTCCTCCCATGCGCTGATCATCTCGGTGAAGGTCGTACGGACGGGAATTACGGCCCGCCGTCCGAGGAAGCTGCGCCTGCTTGGCGGAACACAGGCGATGGACGTGCTCACCTAGCCGACGTCCAGGGCTGCGCGGACGATGCTGTCGGTGTCGAGGCCGTGGTGGCGGTAGACGTCCTCGAGTGAGCCGGACTGTCCGAAGTGGGTGACACCGAGCGCGGTCGTCGCGACGCGGTTGATGGTGGCCAGGAAGGACAGCGTGTGCGGGTGTCCATCGAGGACGGTCACCAGGGGCGTCGCCCGGTCGGCCGGAAAGACCTGGTCGAGGATCCAGGTGTCGGCCTGTTCGTGGCCCTGCCGGGCGCGGACGGCGCGGTACAGCAGATCGGGGCTGGTCACGCACACGACGTCCGCCGGGATGCCGATCTGGTCGAGCCGAGTGGCGGCGTCCAGCGCTTCGGGAACCACGGCGCCCATCGCCGCGATGGTCACCTTCGGGTCGTCGGTGCGGCGCAGGGGATAGGCACCGGCGACCACCTGGCGGCGCCGGCGTTCCCTGGCGGCGGGGTCGCCGGGCACGTCGGCGAGGGTCTGGTCGACCGGCCGTGTGGACAGCCGCAGGTAGGCCGACGTGCCGCCGGGCTTGCCCAACCTGCCGAGTGCGGCGAGCAGCGTCCATTCGGTGTCCAGCGCGAAGGCCGGTTCGTAGGTGACGCAGCCCGGTTGCTCCAGGCCGATCGAGGGCGTCTTGATCGACTGGTGCGCGCCGCCCTCGGGGGCGAGGCTCACCCCGGACGGAGTGCCGACGAGGATCGACTGCCCGCCGGCGTAGATGCCGTAGGACCAGGGTTCGAGGGCGCGTTCGACGAACGGGTCATAGAGCACCCCGATGGGCAGGAGTGCCTGGCCCCAGCGGCTCCACGTCGCGCCGAGCTCACCGAGCAGGCTGACCAGGTTGACCTCGGCGATACCCAGTTCGATGTGCTGACCGGTCGGCTTCTCCCGCCAGTGCAGGATCGTCTCGGCGTCGTCGGCGAACCAGTCCTGCCGTTCCTGCACCGACCACACGCCGACCTTGTTGACCCAGCCGCCGAGGTTGGTGGTGGAGCTGACGTCGGGGCTGACGGTGACGACGCGGCGGGCGGCGTCGGGCGCCTCGCGGGTGAGGTCGAGCAGCGCGCGGCCGAGCGCGGCCTGGGTGGTGGCGGTGCCGGAGGGCGTGCGGCCGAAGTCCGCGGGCACCGCCGGTGGCGCGACCGCGGGGAGTTCCGGCCTGCGCAGGCGCCGCGCGGTGGCCCGGCACAGCTCGTGCTCAGGGCTGCCCTCGGTGAAGCCCCGCCACGGATCGTCCGGGTCGGCGCCCACCCGGCCGGCCAGCTCGCGCAGCTGCGCGTCGGTGAGCAACGCGGAGTGGTTCTGCGGATGGCCCTTCGTGGCGAGCCCGTAGCCCTTGACGGTGTAGGCGAAGATCACCGTGGGCCGGGTGTCGTCGATCGCGTCGAACGCGTCGTCCAGTGCGGCCAGGTCGTGGCCGCCGAGGTTGGCGATCGCGTCCACGAGGGTGCTGTCGTCGAGCCCGGCGACGAGCGAGGAGATCGCCGCGGCGGAGGGGCTCTCGCCGGGCAGCCGGTGACGCAGCTCGGCGGCATCGCAGCGCAGCAGCCGCTGGTACTCGGGGTTGGTCATGCCGTCGATGCGCTGCCGCAGCTCGGAGCCGCCCGGTTTCGCGAACAGCTCCTCCAGCAGGCGGCCGTACTTGAGCTGGATGACCTGCCAGCCCGCGGCGGCGAACATCCCGCGCAGTTTGGCGGCGGCGATGTTGGGCACCACCCGGTCCAGCGACTGGCGGTTCAGGTCGACGATCCACACGATCTCGCCCAGCTCGGCGACACCGGGGTCGAGCACGGCCTCCCACACCGCGCCCTCGTCCAGTTCGGCGTCGCCGACCAGCGAGTACTGGCGCCCGGTGCCCGCGCCGCCGAAGGCGGTGTCGACGTAGCGACGGGACACCGCGCCCCAGATCGGGGCGGTGGCGCCGATGCCGACCGAGCCGGTCGAGTAGTCGGCGGGGTCGGGATCCTTGGTGCGGCTGGGATAGCTCTGCAGGCCGCCGAACTCGCGCAGCCGCGGCAGGTATGAAGCGTCCAGTTCGCCGAGCAGGTAGTTGATCGCGTGCAGCACGGGGGAGGCGTGCGGCTTGACCGACACCCGGTCCTGTGAGCGCAGGCGGTTGAACCACAGCGCGGTCATGATCGACACCATCGACGCGGACGATGCCTGGTGCCCGCCCACCTTGAGTCCCGACGGGTTGGGCCGCACGCGGTTCGCGTGGTGGATCATCGCGCTGGACAGCCACAGCACCCGGTCCTCCACGGCGCGCAGGACGTCGATGCCGGGCGTGGTGGTGGCGGGCTTGGTCATCACTGGCCGTCCTCGATCCGGGTGCAGGTTGCTCACAGTGAAACAACCTGCTGGACTGATGCTCAACACGTCGGGCCGATAATGAGCAATCTGCTCAATCACTGGCGGCGCAGGCGAGGGAGAGGCGAGCACAATGCCCCATGACGGCAACGTCGACGCGATCGACGCCCGGATCCTGCTCGAACTGGCCGAGCACCCCCGGGCGACGACGCTCGCGCTCGCGGACCGCGTCGGGATCTCCCGCAACACGGCCCAGTCACGGCTCGCCCGGCTGGAGCGACACGGCGCACTGGAGTCCTTCGAGCACCGGATCTCCCCGGCCGCGCTGGGATATCCGCTGACCGCGTTCATCACGGCCCAGGTCACCCAGCGCCTGCTGGACGAGGTCGCCGCCGCACTCGCCGACGTTCCCGAGGTGCTGCAGGTGCAGGGCATCTCCGGCCCCGTCGACCTGATGATCCAGGTGGTCGCGGCCGATGCGGACGACCTGTACCGCATCGCGGGCCGCATCCTCGCCATCCCCGGCGTCGAGCGCACCAACACGGCACTGGTCATGCGGCAGCTCGTCGACTACCGCATCACCCCCTTGCTGCGCCGCACCCTGCAGTGAAGGTGGCCTTCACTGCGGCTCGGCGGGGGTGGCTGAGCGGGCCGCCGTGTCGCGGGTGAGGTCGCGCAGCGTCCGGTAGGCGGCGCGGGACTCGTCCTCGCGCCAGGCGATGGCGACGTGACTGCGGGCCTCGGGGTCGATGATCGTCGCGAAACCGACCCCGGGCCGCGGAGCGATCCTGAACGGCTCCGGAATCAAGCCGACGCCCTGCCCTGCGGCGACCAGGCTCATCAGCATCGGGGTGCTGCTCGCCAGGTGGGCGATGGTGGGGGAGAAGCCGCTCGACGCACACGCCTGCAGGGCCGCCGTGTGCACCCCGGTGCCCTGGTTGGCCGTGAAGCTCACGAACTGCTCGTCGGCGAGTTCGGCCAGCGCGATCGTACGGCCCGCCACCGGGTGGTGTTCCGGGACCACGGCGACCAGCCGGTCGGCGTAGACGATCTCCAGCCGCAGGCCGGTCTGGTCGACGGGCGGGCGCAGCAGTGCCACCTCGATGTCGCGGCCGCGCAGGCGGCGCACGGCATCGGAGGAGTGCATCTCGTGCAGCTCGAGGTCGATCTTCGGGTGCTTCTCGCGGAACTTCGGCAGCACGCGGGGCAGCAGGTCGTACGCCGCGGGCTCGATGTAGCCGACGCGGACGACCCCGCGCTCGCCCGTGACGGCCTCGGTGACCGCCCGGCGGGCGACGTCGGCGTTGGTCAGCAGCCGCTGCGCCTCGGGCAGGAACGCCTGGCCCGCCGCCGTGAGCGCGACCCGGCGCGTGCCCCGGTCGAACAGCCGCGTGCCGACCGTCTCCTCCAGCGCCTTGATCTGGCGCGACAGCGGCGGCTGCGTGGTGTGCAGCTTCTCGGCGGCGCGCCGGAAGCTCAGCTCCGTGGCCACCGCGACGAACGCTCTGAGCTGGCCGAACGTGAAGTCTGATGACATAAAGGGCATCAATCGGTCGGGATTCTGTATTAGACGAGTATCGCACCTCACACCTAACTTGGACCCACCCGCGAGCCGGAAAGGGCCGCGGACCAGCGCGATCGAGGAGCGGAAGGTGGGAGGTGCGGGTGGCAGGCATCGTGCTTGACGGCATCGACGTCGAGTTCGCCAAGCCAGGGGCGAAGACGACGGTACGGGTGCTCGACGACATCAATCTCGAGGTGGCCGGCGAGGAGTTCGTCTGCCTGCTCGGTCCGAGTGGCTGCGGCAAGTCGACGGCGCTCAACCTGATCGCAGGCTTCGTGCCGCCGACCCGGGGTCAGGCGGCGGTGGACGGGCGGCCGGTGACCGGGCCCGGCCCGGACCGCGGCGTCGTCTTCCAGGACGCCAACATCTTTCCCTGGATGACGGTCGCCAAGAACGTCGCGTTCGGGCCGAGCGTCCAGGGCAGGCTCTCCGGAAGAGAACTCGACGAGCGGGTCTCGCACTACCTGGACCGGGTCGGCCTCGCCGGGTTTGGCGACCACCTGCCACACGAGCTGTCCGGCGGCATGCGGCAGCGCGTCGGCCTGGCCCGCGTGCTCGTCAACGACCCGCCCGTGCTGCTGATGGACGAGCCGTTCGGCGCGCTCGACGCGCAGACCCGGATCACCATGCAGGAGCTGCTGCTCGAACTGTGGGACCGCGACCGCAAGACCGTGCTGTTCGTAACGCACGACATCGACGAGGCCCTGCTCCTCGGCGATCGCGTGGCCGTGATGTCCGCCCGGCCCGGCCGGATCAAGACGGTGCTCGACGTGCCGCTGCCGCGCCCCCGGTCCTACGACGCGATGGCCGACCCCGCGTTCGTCGAGCTGAAGAACCGGCTGTTCCACGAGCTGCGCGACGAGGAACGGCACGTGCACACCGGCGAGGGGGAGTAGCCATGTCGAAGAGCTGGATCTGGCGGCTGTTCCTCGCGGTCGTCCTGCTCGCCGGAATCGTCGGCGGCGCCTCCGCGTTCGGCGACCCGGACTCCTCGGACGGCTCCACCGTCCGGATCGGCTGGGTGCCCTCCGCGTCGTGGGCGCCGTGGGCGAGTCTTTCGGAGAAGCTCGGCGACACCGGAGTCGATATCGAGCTCGTCCCGTTCAAGAGCTCCAACGACAGCCTCACCGCGCTCGTCCAGGGGGCGATCCAGCTGGCGCCGGTGGGCTACAACAACGTCGCCGCGCTGCTGGCCGACAGCGACCCGTCCGTGCGGTACGTGTCCGGCATCAGCGAGCACGGTTCCGTGTTCGTCGCCCGCGCCGACAGCGGCATCAAGACGTGGGCCGACCTGAAGGGCAAACGCATCGGCTCGGTCCGCGGCTCCACCCAGTACGTCAACCTGGCCACCGCGATGGCCAACCACGGCGTCGACCTCAACACCGACTCGACGTTCGTCAACATGCAAGGGTTCTCCGACCTGAACTTCGCGTTGCAGCGCGGCGACGTCGACGCCATCTGTACCTTCCCGCCGCTGTCCGGCCAGGCCGTGGCCGCGGGTGGCAAGGAGGTCCCGGAGATCCAGGCGGGGATGTACGACGGGTCCTTCACCGTCGCCAGCGGCATCCTCGCCAACGTCGACTTCCTCGAAAGCCACGGGGAGCAGGCCAGGGCGATCCTGAAGGCGTTCACCGAGCGTTTCGACGAGCTCGCCGCGGACCCCGCGAAATGGGCCGACTCCTACGCCGAGCTGACCGGCAACACCGACCGGCAGAGCATCGTCGACGCGCTGGCCAAGCAGTACATCAAACCCTCACTGCACCTCGACGAGGAGCAGATCCGCTCGGTCCCGCGGGTGCTGCACCGGCTCGGTGTCATCAAGGAGGACACGGGCCCCGCACTGCTCGCCCGGCTGGACTACTCGTTCCTGGAACAGGTGACCGGCAAACCCGCCCACGATCTCGGCAAGGAATGAGGTGACGGCATGAGTTCCGCCACGGAGACCGCCGCGTCGACGGGACCGGTGCGGGCACCCGCGCGCACCGCGACCCGCCCCGCGCGGAAGGGCAACGCGCTGCGGCGGTTCGTGCTGCCGTTCGTCGTGCCCGTGATCGTGCTCGCGATCTGGGAGTACGTCGGACGCGAGCAGCTGCTGGCCGACGGGCTGTTCCCGGCCGCGTCCACGTGTGTGATGGCGCTGCTGGACTGGCTCTTCGGCTGGCAGGTCAGTGACGCGTTCACCCCGTCTGCCATCTACTCCGGCACGTGGCTCGTGCACATGGGCGCGTCGGTGTTCCGCATCCTCATCGGGTACGGCATCGGCTCGCTGCTCGCCATCGCACTGGGCCTGCTCAGCGGCGCGAGCTCGATCGGCCGCAGCCTCGTCGACCCCACGGTGAGCGCCATCCGCCCGATCTCGGTGACCGGCTGGATCCCGCTCGCGTTGCTGCTGTTCGGCATCGGCGACAGCCCGGCGATCTTCCTGACCGCGCTCGCGACGTTCTTCCCGGTCTACGTGAACACGGTGAGCGGGGTGCGGCTGGCCGACGCGAACCTGGTGCGGGCGGCGGCGATGCTGGGCGCGTCGAAACGCAAGATCCTGATCCGCGTCACGCTGCCCGCCGCGTCGCCGAGCATCGTCACCGGGCTGCGGGTGGCGTCCGGGATCGCGTGGACCACCGTGGTGGTGGCGGAGATCCTCGGTGCGAAGTCAGGTCTCGGCTACGTGCTGATCGACTCCTACAACCAGTTCCGGCTCGACTACGTGATCGCGGCGATGATCAGCCTCGGCGCGTGCGGATACCTCACCGACCGCCTCGTGCAATGGGTCTTCGCCGATTCCCTGCGCTGGTCCGTACGCGGCGACTCCTAGACCACTTCGGACAGACACAACCACGAGAAGACAGGAGATCTTCGTTTCATGGACCGTAAAGACGTGGACTGGAAGGGCTACTGGACGGCTCCCGTGACGCCGTTCACCGCCGACGGGCGCCTGGACGAGCCCGCGTTCGCCAAGGTGATCGAGTACGCGGTCGGCGAGGGTGTGCACGGGATACTGGTGAACGGCAGCACGGGGGAGTGGTTCGCGCAGACGACGGCGGAGCGCGAGCGGGTCGCCGAGGTCGCGGTGGAGGCCGTGGCCGGGCGGGTGCCGCTGACGATCGGCGTCTCCTGCTCGCGGGCCGACGACGCGGCCCGGCTGGCCCGGCACGCCGCGAACGCCGGTGCCGCATCGGTGATGTCGTCGCCGCCGCCGATGGCTCGGCCGACCGATGCCGAGCTCGTCGCCTACTACGAGGAGGTGGCGGCGGCGACCGAGCTGCCGATGTGGCTCTACAACTTCCCGCAGGACAACGCGCACAACATCAGCGTGAGCATGATCGACCGCCTCGCCGACATCCCGAACGTCGTGGCGATCAAACAGTCCACTGCGGACACCCGCGAGTTGCTCGCCACGATCGAGCGGGTCGGCGACCGGCTGGTCGTGTTCGGGCACCTGCTCAGCAGGCTCGGGCTCGCGCTCATCACCTCCGGTTACGGCGGGGACGGGCACTTCGGCAGCGGGCTGCTGCTCGGCCGGGAGATGCCGGAGTTCTTCGAGGCGGCGTGGCGGGGCGACACGGTGAGGGCGATCGAGATCGTCGACAAGTTCGAGCACCTGATGGCCGGCCTGCTCGGCGCCCGCGCCGACGGCTACAACTGGGCGTTCGGCGGCATGCAGCCCACGCTGAAGGCCGCGATGAACCTGCTCGGCCAGCCCGGCGGCTACCCGCGCCGCCCGAAGCTGCCGGTGGACGATCCCGCGGCCCTGCACAGGATCCGCACGATCCTGGAGGACGCCGGCCTGACCTGCGTCCCCGCGTGAGGCCCGTGCACCCGCTCGCCCCGGAGGAGCACGGGGCGAGTGGGCCGCGCACGCTCGGCGAGTACGAACGCGCCGCGCTGGAGCGGCTCGCCGGGCCGGTCGCCGACTACCTGCTGGGTGGCGCGGCGGACGAGCACACGTTGCGCGCCAACACCGGCCGGTTCGCCGACATCCGGCTCGCGCCGAGGGTGCTGACCGATGTACGCCACCTCGACACGTCTGCCGAGGTGCCGGGGATCCGGCTGGAGCACCCGGTGATGCTGGCGCCCACCGGGGCGCACCGGCTGTTCCACCCCCGAGGCGAACTCGCCACGGCCGAAGGCGCCGCGCAGGCGGGCGCGGCCTATGTGGTGAGCAGCTACAGCACCACGTCGTTCGCCGAAATCGCGGCGGCGACGGACGGTCCATTGTGGTTCCAGCTGAATCCGTTGCCCGACCCGGAGTTCCAGGAGCGGATCGTCCGGGACGTCGCGGCGCTCGGTGCGCGCGCCGTGGTGGTCACCGTGGACACGCCCGTCCCCGGTACCCGGAACCGGCAGCGGTGGAACGGCCTGGACCTGCCGGAGGGTCTGACGTATCCGATGCTCGGTGCGCTCGCGGGGCTGCGGCCGAAGGCAGGAGCCATCCACCGTCCGGCGCTCGACGCCGGGTTCGGCTGGGCGGACCTGGCTCGCCTGATCGCCGCGTGTCCGGTTCCGGTGGTGGTGAAGGGGGTGCTGCGCGGCGACGACGCGGCGCGGCTGGTCGAGCTCGGCGTGGCCGCGGTGTGGGTGTCCAACCACGGTGGCCGCAACCTCGACACGGCCCCGGCGGCGATCGACGCGCTGCCGCACGTGGCCTCCGCCGTCGCCGGAAGGGTGCCGGTGTTGCTGGACGGCGGCGTGCGGCGCGGCACCGACGTGCTGAAGGCGCTGGCCCTCGGCGCCTGCGCGGTCCTGATCGGACGTCCCGCGCTGTGCGGGCTCGCGGTCGGCGGGGCGGCCGGGGTGCGGCACGTCGTGGACGTGCTGCGGACCGAGCTGGAGATGGCGATGGCGCTGTGCGGGGTGACGACGGTGCGCGAGGTGACGACCGATGTTCTGTGGCCGGTAAGGGAAAGGGAGTGGGTTTGATGTGGGCTCTGCGGCAACCTGGGCCGGGCCGGTTCGAGCGCGTGGAGGTGCCCGCGCCGACCGCCGGGGACCTTCGCGACGGTGAGGTGCTGCTGCGGCTGAAGGCGGGCGCGATCTGCGGTAGCGACGTGCCGAAGTTCCTGGGGCATCTCGACCCGGACAACCCGTACACGGGCCACGTGGGCGTGCCGTTGCACGAGATCGTCGCGGAGGTCGTCGCCTCGCGTGCGGACGCGCTGCCCCCGGGATGCCGCGTGGTGGGCATCGCCCGCACCTCGCACGGGCTGGCCGAGTACCTGATCAACCCGGCGTCGTTGCTGCACCGCCTGGACGGGGGCCTCGACGACGTGCGCTCCACGATCGTGCAGCCGGTCGCGACGGCGCTGAGCACGCTCAACCGGATGCCCGACGTGCGGGGCGCCAGGGTCGCGGTGCTCGGCCTCGGCCCGCTGGGCCTGCTGTTCACCCACGCGCTCAAGAGCCGGGGCGCCGACCGTGTGATCGGTGTCGACCGGGTCGACCGTTCCGATGTCGCCGCCACGTTCGGCGTCGACGAGCTCGTCACCACGAACACCCGGCAGTGGGCCGACACCGACTGGGACGACGACAAACGTCCCAGCGTGTGCGTGGAGGCGATCGGTCACCGGCAGGAGATCGTCGCCGACGCGATCACCGCGCTCGCCCCGCACGGACACCTGTTCGTCTTCGGCCTGCCCGAGGACCACTACGTCCTGCCGATGCGGCCGTTCTTCCGCAAGCATCTCACCCTGCAGGCGGGGACCACAGTGGACTGGCGCCGCTACCTGGCCGAGGCGGAGGCCTACGTTCACGAGCACCCGGAGCTGTCGGCCTCCTACATCACCCACGTGTTCCCGATGAGCCGGGCGCAGGAGGCGTACGAGACCTACGCCCAGCCCGCCGCCGGCCGCCTCAAGGTCGCCCTCACCGCGGAGTTCTGACCTCCCCGAACCCGCGCTGCCTCAGTGCCGCTCCGCACACTGCAGTGAAGGCCACCTTGCCTGCGTTCAACGCAGGCAAGGTGGCCTTCACTGCAGACTGGCTTCACGTGTGCGCTTCGGGGTTCAGCCGGCGGCCGGGACGCGGGCGCCGATGGTGTGGGCCGCGCGGCGGACGTCGGCGGGCAACGCGGTGCTCTGGACGTCGCGGAGGGAATGGGTGGCGCCGCTGAGGCCGAGCGAGCCCAGGGTGCGGCCCGCGGCGTCGGTGATGGGCGCGGCGATGGCGGTGGTGCCGAACTGGCGTTCGTCGGCCGAGACCGCGAAGCCGTGCTCGCGGGCGTCCTCGAGGTCGGTGCGGATCGCCGTGGCGTCGAGGACGGTGCCGTTGGCGAGGGTGACCGGTTGCAGTCGCCGCGCGGTGGCGTCGAGGTCGTGGCCGGGGTCGCACGCGAGGAACACCTTGCCCGCGGCTCCGGGGTAGAGCGGCAGCCGCTCCCCGATGGGCAGCGAGTAGTGGGGGCGCTGACCTCCCTCGACCCGGTCGATGAGGACACGGTTGTCCTGGACGCGGACGTAGAGCGAGGCGGTGAGCCCGCTGGCGGTGGCGATCTCCTCGAGCACGGGCCGGGCGACGAGGCGGAGCGGGCTCGTGGTGGCGAAGGCGTGGGCCGTGGACAGCGCCGCGGGCCCCGCGGTGTAGCCGTTGGCGTGGCGGCTGGCGTAGCCGTGCTCGGTGAGGACGTTGACCAGTCGCTGGGTGGTGGCGACGTGGAGTCCGGTGCGCTGGGCCAGGTCGGTCAGCCGGAGCGGTTGCTGGGCCAGCTCGAGAACCTTGAGCACTTCGAACGCGCGGTGAACCGAGCGCATCGGACTGTTGGTGTTGGCGGTGGCCATGAGGCCGAACTCTATCACCGTATGAGAACTTCGCTCATCTTTGGCTCGTTCTCTTGACCTGTGCTCGCAGGATGATTAACACTCTCAGCAAGTGATTTGAGCTATCATAGAGTGATAAAGGATGGTCGATGAGGATCGCAGTGCTGGGCCTGGGGGAAGCCGGGACGATCTACGCGGCGGGTTTCGCCGCGACCGGTGCCACCGTCACGGGCTTCGACCCGGCGGACGCCCCGACGCCCTACGGCGTCACCAGGGCCGACGGTGCTGTGGAGGCCGTGCGTGAGGCGGATCTGGTGCTCAGCCTGGTCACCGCGGCGCACGCGGTGGAGGTGGCCGCCGAGGTGGCACCGCACCTCGGCTCCGCGACCGCGTACGCGGATCTCAACGCCGCGTCACCGCAACGGAAACAGGACGTCGCGGAGGCCCTCGGGGACGCCGCGGAGCGCTTCGCCGACGTCGCCGTGATCGGCTCGGTGCCCCAGTTCGGACCACGGACCGCGCTGATCGTGTCCGGCCCGGCCGCGCAGCCGGTGGCGTCCGCGTTCCGCGCTCTCGGCGCTCCCGTGGAGGCGATCGGCGGGTTGCCCGGAGACGCCTCGCGCCGCAAGATCCTGCGGACCGTCTTCATGAAGGGACTCGGCGCGGTGATCACGGAAGCCATGGACGCCGGTGCCGCCGCAGGCGAGGTCGAGTGGGTCCGCGCGCAGATCTCGGGCGCGCTCATCGGCGGCGACCAGGCTCTCGACCGGCTCGACCGGGGCACGCGCAAGCACGCCCTGCGGCGCGCCCACGAGTCGGAGGCCGCGGCCGAGCTGCTTGCCTCCCTCGGTGTCTCACCCCTGGTCACCACCGGGGTCGCGAACCGGCACCGGGCGCTCAGTGCCGAGCCCGCACGCGACCTGGAGCGGCTGCTGGCCGCCTACGCCGAGGTGCCCACCGCGGCCATCGGCGACGCCCGCGACCGGCTCGGCGTGGTCGATCCTCGGGTACGCACCATGTGGCCGGACGCGCGCCTCGCGGGCCGCGCCCTGACCGTGCTGTGCCGCCCCGGCGACAACAAGGGCATCCACCAGGCACTGACGGTGGCCGGACCCGGCGACGTCCTGGTGGTCGACGGCGGCGGTGACCCCTCGCGGGCGCTGATCGGCGAGCTGATCGCACACCGCGCACTCAACCGCGGAGTGCGCGGCATGATCATCGACGGTGCCGTGCGCGACGTGGGCGCCCTGCGCGAGGCGGGCTTCCCGGTGTGGGCGGTGGGCGCATCGCCCGCCGGTCCCTACAAGGCGGGTCCCTACCGGATCGGCACCGACGTCTCCGTCGGCGGCGTCGTCGTGCATCGCGGCGACATCGTGGTCGCCGACTCCGACGGCGTCATCGTCGTGCCACTGGCCGACGCCGAACGCACCCTCGCCGACGCCCGCGCCGTCCTCGCCGACGAAGCCGCCCGGTACGAGCGCATCCTCAGCGAACGCGCCGGCTGACCACCCCGCCCCCGTCCACCCCGCTTCACCGCCGCAGAGGGGAATCCCCATGCCCGCCGCACTCATCGCGCTCGGCGCGTTCATCGCCGTGATCATCGTCTGGAACGTCGTCTTCAAACGGAACATGGGCGAGGCCATGCTGCTCGGCCTCCTCACCACCGCGGCGTTCGCCGGAGCAGACGCGCCGGAGGCGCTGCTCGGCGGCCTGCGCGGCGCACTCGACGAGGAGGTGCTCTACGCGGCGCTGGCGTTCGTGTTCATGGCCTACGTCGTCGACCGCACCGGCCTCATCCACAAGCTGCTGGCGATCCTGAACTCCCTCGTCGGCAGGGTCAGGGGAGGTCCGGCGCTCGTCGACACCGCGGGCTCCGCCGTCATGGGCGCGCTGTCCGGATCCAACTCCGGCAACACGGCCGCGACCGGGGCCTTCACCGGGCCCTGGATGGTGCGGACCGGCTGGAGCCCGGAACGCAGCGCCACCGTCCTGGCCGGCAACGGTGGTCTCGGCGCCGCGCTACCGCCGAGCGCCTCCATGGTCATCATGATCGGCTTCGCCGGCTCGATGGTCACCACCGGCCAGATCTACCTCGCCCTGCTGTGCGCCGGTATCTACCAGGTCGTCTGGCGCGTGTTGCTCGTCGCCTACTTCGTCAGGCGGGACCGCATCCAGCGCGCGCCCGACGAGGAACTCCAGCCGCTGCGGCGCGTGCTGCGCGAGGGCGGAACCGCCCTGATCATCGTGCTTGGAGCCCTCGTCCCCATCGCGCTCACGGTCGGTCCGCTCGCGGACTTCCTGACCACCTCGAGCCCGCTGGGGGAGTCCATTGAGGACATCTCGATCCTGACCTGGATCCCGGTACTGGTCACCGCGCTCGCCCTGCTCGTGGGCCGCCGCGAGCTCCCACGCGGTACCCGGGCCTGGGCCGGATGGCTCGCGGAGGCGATGCCCCGCTTCACGAGCATCGGCGCCCTGCTGTTCTTCGCCGTCGCCGCCAGCGGCATCCTCAGCGAGCTCGGGCTCGCCGGCGACATCGATGCCATCCTGGCCGACTTCCAGCTGAACAAGTACGTGATGGCGCTGCTGGTAGGAGTTCTCGTCGCGGTCGTCGCCGGGCCGCTGTCCTCCACGGCCACGCTCACTGCCGTGGGGCAGGTCTCCCTGTTCGCGCTGGTCTCGGTCGGCGTCGACCCGGTACTGGCCGTCACCGCGATCCTCGTGTTCGCCTCCACCGAGGGCGCCTCGCCCCCGGCCTCGGGCTCGATCTTCGTCGCGGCCGGGCTCACCGGCGCCAAACCGGAGAAGACCTTCCTGCCCCTGATCGCCTACTACATGGTCCCGATCATGCTCATCGGCTGCCTGATCGCCTGGGGCGTGCTGCCCGTCCTCTCCTGACCCCGCCCCGACGCGAAAGGAACCGCCATGACCACCACCCTGAACCGGGCGAGGACCGTCTGCCGGGCAGCGTTCGTCACGACCCTGCTCGTGTTTCTGGCCCTCGCCACAATCCTGGTCGGCACGCAGCTCGCCGGTGTCGTCCTCATGCGGCCCGGCTGGGTCAGCTGGGCATCCCAGGCCCTGCTGACACCCAGCATCACCGCCGCCGTGGTCTTCGGCCTCGTCGCCTTCATCAGCGGCTACCTCATGCCGAAGACCAGCCAGGGCACCGAGTCCTGACGGAGGTGCACGTGACCCGTTGGCCCGAATGCGGAGCCCGCCGCCTGCCGGAGGACGCCACGGCCCGGCCCTGGGCCACGCTGCACGCCTGCCTCGACGGAGGTCATGCCGCGGCCACCCGGTTCACGGAACGGGCCTGCCAGGCCGCCGCCACCGCGGCGCAGGTTCGCCCGAGGCCGTCCGACGTCGCCGTGGACGGCACGTTCCCGCCGACGGCCTCCCCGGGCGCGTCACCGACTGGGCGCATGCCATCGTCGACGCCTGGAGACGCGACAAGCCACCGGTCCGGTTAGGACCCGGTCACCTTCACCGGCCGGTGCGTCGAACAGGGGGACCATCGGTGCGCCGTCTGCGCCCGAACTCACCGTCGGCCTGACCGACCGTGCCGGGAGCGGTACCTGACGAGGACGTGGATGGTATGCATAGGCCGTGGATGACTTGCCCGAGCAGCAGACCGGGAGCACACTCGCCCGGATCAGGGCCGCGTTGCCGTCGCTGCTTCCCAGCGAACAGCGTGTCGCCGAGGTCGTGCTGGCCAGGCCGACAGAGGTGATCGACTGGTCGGTCGCCGATCTGGCCGCGGCCGCGAGCACGTCCTCGGCGACCACGGTCCGGGCGTGCCAGCACCTGGGCTTCCGTGGGTTTCAGCAGTTGCGGTTGCTGCTCGCGAAGGATGTCGGCGCCGGGGTCCAGCCGGTGAACCCGGACTTCGGTCCGGGTGATCCGCCGGAGGCTGTCGCGGCGGGTGTCTTCGCGACGGTGAGTGCGGTGATCGCGGAGGGAATGAGCACCGTGGAGCCGAGGGCGCTGCGGGCGGCGGCCGACGTGCTCGCGGGCGCCCGCATGCTGCTGTTCGTCGGCAACGGGGGTTCGTCGTTCCCCGCTCAGGCCGCGGCACTGCGGTTCACCACCGCGGGTTGCGCCGTGCAGGCCCCTCAGGACTCGATCCTGCAACGGGTCTCGGCGCGGATGCTGGGCGGCGAGGACGTGTGCGTCGCCGTGAGTTCCAGCGGCTCCAACGAGCTGACGGTGCGGGCGGCCGAGGCGGCGCGGAAAGCGGGTGCCACGGTGATCGCCGTGACCGGTTTCGCGCGGGCCCCGCTGAGCGCCGTCGCCGATCTCACACTCGTCACCGGCACCGCGCCGCCCGTCGCCGAGCGCGACGTGATGGCCGGGCCGATGACCCAGCTCGCACTGCTCGTGGCACTGCAGCTGACCACGAGTTTCCGCCGTGGCGACCGGGCCGCCGAGGTGATGGAGGAGGTCTGGCGCGTCATGGCGCCGGACACGCGCGGTGACTGAGGTTCACCCGCGCTGATCGAGTCCTGGCCGGACCGTCGGGTGTTGCTCGGTCCCCGGCCACCTTCCGTTCACGTCCCTCGCCAACACTGCCTCGTGTAAGCGCGTACCAGAGGCGAAGAAATCTCTGGAACGTGGATTCACAGGAGGAGTCGTGGGACGGATTGAACTCGACCAGCTCACCCGCCGCTTCGGCGCGACGACCGCCGTCGACCGCGTGAGCCTGCACATCGAGGACGGGGACTTCGTCGCTCTGCTGGGTCCCAGCGGCTGCGGCAAGACCACCCTGCTCCGGATGATCGCAGGGCTGCTGCCACCAAGCGAGGGCCGCATCCTCGTCGACGACGAGGACGTGACCGAGGTGCCGCCCCGCAGGCGCGACCTCGCGATGGTCTTCCAGAGCTACGCTCTCTACCCCCACCTCACGGTGGCGAGCAACATCGGGTTCCCGCTGCGCGTCCGCCGCCGCTCCAAGGCGGAGATCGCCGACCGGGTGTCCGAAGTGGCCGAACAGCTGGAACTCGGTGCCCTGCTGCGCCGCCGCCCCAAGGAGCTCTCCGGTGGCCAGCGGCAGCGCGTCGCACTCGGTCGCGCACTCGTGCGCGATCCCAAGGCGTTCCTGATGGACGAGCCGCTGTCCAACCTGGACGCCAAGCTGCGCACGGCGACTCGCGCCGAGCTGGCCGCATTGCACCGCAGGCTCGGCTCGACGTTCGTCTACGTCACCCACGACCAGGTCGAGGCCATGACGATGGCCACCAGGATCGCACTGCTCAACGCGGGCAGGCTCGAACAGGTCGGCACACCCGCGGAGGTCTACGACGAACCGGCGTCGGTGTTCGTCGCGGGATTCCTCGGCTCCCCACCGATGAACCTGCTGCCTGCGCACGTGCGGACCGACGAAGGCCGGGTGCTCGTCACCGCCGCAGGGGTTGACGTTCCACTGTGGACCGGTGAGACGCCGGAGCAGGACGTCACGCTCGGGATCAGGCCCGAGCACCTCACCTTCGCCCCGCTCACCGAGGAGCCCGGTGCCCGCCCGCTGCTGCGCGGCACCGTCTGCACGATCGAGAACCTCGGCAGCGAGGAGATCGCGTTCTGCGCCGTCGGTGACACGACCGTCGCGGTGCGTGGCGCACGCCCACTCGGCGTGGTCGAGGGCGAGACCGTCGCGCTCACCGCTCGCCAGGAACGCGTCCACCTCTTCGACGCCGGGTCCGGCCGCCGGCTGGTCTGGCAGCCCGAACCCGCATTCGCCACTGCCTGAGAAACCCCAGTTCCGCAAGGAGAACCCGTGAAAACGCTACGCCGCTACGGCGCGGGTGCACTGCTCGCCGCCGCCACGCTGCTGACCACCGCCTGCGGTGGGCTTGGCAGCACGACCGCGGAGTCGGCCTCGTCCGGTCCCGTTCCCGAGCTCGAACCCGGCCAGCAGGTCGAGATCACCTTCGAAAGCTACAACCTCGCCAACGCCACCTGGACCAAGACGATCAACGGTCTGCTGGAGCGGTTCGAGGAGCTGCACCCCAACATCACCGTGCACGGCCAACCGCCCCAGGGCGGCGGCACCGCGGGCAGCAACACCGCCGCGAGCGTGCAGAGTCAGCTGATGGTCGGCAAGGCCCCCGACGTGGCTCAGCTGACCTTCGGCGAGCTCGACTACGCCGTGCACAAGCTCAAGCCCAAGGCCGTCGAGGACGTCGCGGGCAAGGAGGAGGTGCAGGCGGCCTTCGGCGGCGAGCACCCGATCGCCGAGCGCGCCCGCGACCTGGCGGCGATGGACGGCAAGGTCTACGGGATGCCCTACGTCTTCTCGACGCCCGTGCTGTTCTACAACGCCGACCTGTTCCGCAAGGCGGGGCTCGACCCGGAGCGGCCGCCGACCACGTGGGCACAGGTCGAGGAGTACGCGCACGCGATCACGAAGGCCACCGGAGCCGACGGCGCCTACGCCGACTGTCTCACCAAGGTCGCGGTGGACTGGTGCATGCAGGCGCTCGTGCGGTCCAACGGCGGCACCGTGATCTCCGGAGACCGCAAGACCCTGACCTTCGCCGAGCCGCCCGCCGTCGATGCCATCGCGACGTTCCAGCGGATGGTCTCCTCCGGTGCGATGCCGGACCTCGCGCAGTCGCAGGCGATGGACGCGATGGGCAGGGGACAGCTCGGTATGTTCCTGGAAACCAGCGCGCTGCAGGGCACTCTGCAGGCCCAGGCCGAGGGCAACTGGGACCTGCGCGCCGCGCCGATGCCGTCCTTCGGCGAACGGGAGCCGGTGCCCACGAACTCGGGCTCGGCGCTGTTCATCTTCTCCGAGGACAAGGCCAAGCAGCGCGCCGCGTGGGAACTGATCAAGTTCATGACCAGCTCCGAGGCCTACACCGCGATCTCGTCGGAGATCGGCTACCTGCCACTGCGCACTGGACTCGTCGACGACCCGGACGGGCTGAAGGCGTGGGCCGAGCAGAACCCGCTCATCCGGCCGAACCTGGAGCAGTTGGAGCGACTCGAACCGTGGGTGTCCTTCCCCGGCGACAACTACGTACAGATCCGGGACCTGATGATGCAGGCCGTCGAGAACGTGGTGTTCCAGGGCAAGGACGCGACGTCCACCCTCACCGAGGCGCGCAACCGCGCCAGTGAGCTGATGCCGGCCTCATGAGCACTCTGGGAAACCTGACCCCGCAACGGCACCTCTCCTTCGCCGGCACGTACAACGTGCGCGACGTCGGCGGCTACCCGACGGCGTCGGGCGGCACGATCCGGTGGGGCACGCTCATCCGGGCCGACGCGCTGCACCGGCTCGACCAGGCAGCGCTGGCCGCCGTCGCCGAACTGGGCGTGCGCACGGTGCTCGATCTGCGCGAGGACGGCGAACGCGCGGCCGCGCCTGACGCGTTCGACGGCGCGACGCTCGAGCTGCGCTCGCTGCCGATCTTCGCCGACCGGCTCGCCGTCGCGGCCGACGTCCCGCTGGAGCGGATCTACCAGCACATGGTCGAGGACTTCGGCGACGCGCTCACCGCCGCGGTGCGCGCGCTCGCGCGCCCCGGCGCCCTGCCCGCGATCGTGCACTGCAGCGCGGGAAAGGACCGCACGGGCGTGGTGGTGGCGCTCGCGCTGTCGGTCGCCGGGGTCGCACCCGAGGTGATCGCCGAGGACTACGCGCTCACGTCCCGGTACCTGGGCGCGGAGTTCCTCGCCGACATCGAGCGCCGGATCGCCGCGCTCGGCCTGTCCCAACAGCATGTCCGCGACCACGCGATCGCCTGCCCGCCCGAGCTGATCCTGAGCACGCTCGAGCGCGTCAACGAGCGACACGGCAGCGTGGCCGAATTCCTGCTCGCCCACGGCGCGACGAGCGACGAGCTCGCCGCGCTGCGCACCGCCCTCGTCGAGAACCCGGAGGAATGATGTCCCGTCCCACCCACACCGTCGTCCAGATCAGCGACACCCACATCGTCCCCGAAGGCACGCTGCTGCACGACAAGGTCGACACCACGGCCAACCTCGCCGCCGCGTTCGCCGCCGTCGAGCGGATCGGCGACGACGTGCAGGCCGTCGTGCTCACCGGAGACCTCGCCGACAAGGCCGACGCCCCGTCCTACCGGCGCCTGCGCTCGCAGGTGGACGAGTTCACCGAGCGCGCCGGGATCCCCGTGCTGTACATGATGGGCAACCACGACGAGCGAGCCACGTTCCGCGTGGGCCTGCTCGGTGAGGAACCGAGCGTCGAGCCGTACGACTACAGCCGTATGGTCGGCGACCTGCGGATCATCGTGCTCGACAGCACCGTGCCCGGACACCACCACGGCGAGCTGACCGAGGAGCAGCTCGCGTGGCTGGCGGACGAGCTCGCCACCCCGGCCCCGGCGGGCACCGTGCTCGCGCTGCACCACCCGCCGCTGCCCTCCGCGCTGACCATCATGACCGATCTCGGCCTGCGCAACGCCGACGCACTCGGCGAGGTCATCGGCGGCACCGATGTCAAGCTCGTCGTGAGCGGGCACGCCCACCACCCGGCGGCCGGGGTGCTCGCGGGCATCCCGGTGTGGATCAGCGGAGCCAACGCCTACAGCCAGGACGTGCTGATCCCCTCGACGTCGATCCGCGGCGTGGTCGGCGCCCACTGCACCCGCATCGACGTGTTCGCCGGCAGCGCGATCGCGACCTCCGTGCCGATCGGCGCCGACGACGTGGTGTACGAGATGGACGCCGAGCAGATGCGCGCGATGGCCGAGGCCTACGCGCACGAGGGCTGACCACCCGTGCTGGTCGAGATCCCCGAGGCCCAGGCCGTGACCGAGGGCAGGCCCGCCCGGCCCTCGGTCACGGCCCGCCTGCGCGGCTGGCTGCCCCCGCTCGCGTACCTGGCGCCCGCTCTGCTGTTCCTCTACCTGTGGACCTACCGTCCGCTGGGGCAGACGTTCCAGCTGTCGTTCTTCAACTGGAACCTGCTGCCCACCTCGCCGATGACCCCGGCGGGAACGGACAACTACACCCGCGTGCTCGGCCTGCCCGAACTCGGCCAGGCCGTGTGGAACACGGTGGTCTACATCCTCGCGCTGCTGCCGTTCACGGTGCTCATCCCGGCCGCCGTGGCGCTCCTGGCCCGGCGGCTGCCCGGCCGCTCCCGCACGCTGTACCAGGCGCTGATCTTCGCGCCGACGCTGGTGACCCCGGTGGCGGCCGCGGCGGTGTGGCGGTGGCTGCTCGACCCGTCGAGCGGCCCCGTGAACAAGGCACTGACGGCGCTGGGCGCCGAGCCGCTGAACTTCCTGCGCGACCCGGACGTGGCGATCGGGGCGATCATCCTGATCTCCGGCTGGAGCCTGCTCGGCTTCGCCACGCTGGTGATCTCCGCCGGACTCGCCGGGATCAACGACGACTATCCGGCCGCCGCCTCGCTCGACGGTGCCTCGCGGTGGCAGATCACGCGCCTGATCACGTTGCCGCTGCTCTCGCCGACGGTGCTGTTCCTGGTGCTCACGACGACCTTGCTGTCCGTGCAGATCACCTTCCCGCTGATCGACATCCTCACCCAGGGCGGTCCGGACGGTGCCACGACGAACGTCTACTACCTGTTGTGGCAGTACGGTTTCCGCAACTTCGACGCCGGGTTCGCCGGTGCCGCGGGCACCGTGTTCTTCGTCGGCTTCGGCCTCGTCGCGGCGCTGTTCGTCTGGCTGTCCAACAAGCTGAGCTTCTACGACAACTGAGGAACCCCATGCCACTCGCCGTACTGGCCGCGCCCGAGCCCGTGGCCGACGAACCCACGCAGGGGCCACCACCGGCCGAGCCGGGACAGAAGCCCGTCGGGGAGAACACTCGCCGACGGTCCGTGGCCGGCCATGTCGTGCTGGCCGTGCTGGCCCTGTTCGCGATCTTCCCGATCTACTGGATGTACGCGACGTCCGTGCGCGCACCCGAGGACGTCCTCGACACCTCCCCGCTGCCGTGGCCGCTGTCCTTCGCCAGCTACGAGTACGTCTGGCAGGTACTCCCGATCGGGAAACTGCTGGTGAACACCTTCGTGGTGGCGGTGTGCACGAGCATCGCGCAGCTGCTGGTGGCGTTGCTGGCGGCGTACGCGTTCGCGGCGTGGCAGTTCCGTGGCCGCGGCCTGCTGTACCTGGCGGTGGTCGGAGCCTGGCTGGTTCCGTTCCAGGTCACCATGATCCCCAACTACGCGTTCCTCAACGAGCTCGGACTGCTCAACGCGCTCGCCGGGGTCGTGGTGCCGACGGTGTGTTCCACGATGGCGGTGATGCTGCTGCGCCAGCACATCCAGGCGTTCCCGCGTGAGCTGCTCGACGCCGCGCGCATGGACGGGCGAACGTCGTGGGGGACACTGTGGACGGTGTTGGTGCCGAACCTGCGGCCCGCGCTGGCGTCCCTGTCGATCCTGTTGTTCATCTCCGCGTGGAACGACTACTTCTGGCCCGCGCTGGTGTTGCAGCGCACCGACTCGGTCCTGCAGATCGGCATTCGCGGCTTCCTCTCCGCGGAGGGTGACAACTGGGGCGCGGTGATGGCCGCTTCCGGTATCGCGTGCCTGCCGATCTTCGTGCTGTACCTGGTGTTGCAGCGGCAGGTGATGGACGCCTTCGTGCGCTCCGGGCTGCGCTGAGCGGTCAGGCCGCCCCGAGGCGGGCATCGGCCTGACCGTGGCGGCCACCGGGCTGTGTCCGCGGGGTCTTCCAGGTGCGTCCCGCGTCGCCCTTCAGGCCATCGTGGCCCCCAAGGCCACCTTTGTTGCGTTCAACGCAACAAAGGTGGCCTTGGGGGCCGATACGCGGAGTTGCCCGGCGTCCGCAACGGCGGCTGCCTGTTCTCCGCCTGTACCCGTGATCAGGGCGTCCTCGGCACCTGACGTCGGCGCGTCCATCCCGCTCTCGCGCTAGCTAAATACCCCCTGGGGTGTGTTACGGTTGAGTTGGCGAAGGGAGAGAGCCGTGGAGATTAAGCCGGAGTTGGTGGGTGACGCGCTCGTGCGCTTGCGCCGCGCGCGAGGGCAGCTCAGCGGCGTCATCGAGGCGATCGAAGAGGGGCGCGACTGCGCCGAGGTGCTCACTCAGCTTGCCGCTGTGTCCAGGGCGCTGGACCGTGCCGGGTTCAAGATCGTCGCCAGCGGCATGCGCTACTGCCAGCAGGCCCGTGAGGACGGCGACGAGCCGCGGCTGACCGAGCAGGAGCTGGAGCGGTTGTTCCTCGCGCTGGCCTGACGGTGATCATACCCCTGGGGGTAATGGAGGAAGAGCAGTGAAGACCGAGGTGAACGGGCAGGCGGGCGACGTCACGGTCGAGGTCATCGAGACGTCCTCGCTGGGCGACCGCAGCTATCTGGCCACCGACGGTGAGGTGGCCGTGGTCGTGGACCCGCAGCGGGACGTGGACCGGGTGATCGCGGCCGCGGGGCGGCTCGGCGTTCGCATCGTGCTGGTGCTGGAGACGCACGTGCACAACGACTACGTCTCCGGTGGCCTCGAGCTGGCCAGGCTGACCGGAGCCGAGTACGCGCTGGCCGCCGCGGACGAGGTGGCGTTCGACCGGCGCCCGTTGTCCGACGGCGACGTGGTGGAGGTGTCGCCACGCCTGCGGGTGCGGGCCGTGGCCACCCCCGGGCACACCTTTCACCACCTCTCCTATGTGCTGGAGGCCGGCCGGGAGCCGGTGGGCGTGTTCACCGGCGGGTCGCTGCTGTTCGGCACGACCGGGCGCACCGACCTGCTCGGCGAGCAGCACAGTGAGGAACTCGCCCGGCACCAGCACGCCTCCGTGCGGAAGCTCGCGGACATCCTGCCCGACGGTGCGCGGATCTGGCCGACCCACGGCTTCGGCAGCTTCTGCTCCGCGACACCGCCGTCGGGCGACGCGGCCACGGTGGGCGACCAGAAGCGGACCAACCCCGCGCTGACGTTGGCCGAGCGCGACTTCGTCGAGCGGACGCTGGCCGGGCTCGACGCCTACCCCGCCTACTACGCGCACATGGGTGTCCGGAACACCGCGGGGCCTCGGCCGCTCGACCTGCGCGTGCCCGCACGGGCCGAGCCGCAGGAACTCCGGGGCCGCCTGGAGCGCGGGGAGTGGGTCGTCGACCTGCGCTCCCGCAAGGCGTACGTGGTCTCCCACCTGGCAGGCACGGTGAGCCTGGGGCTGGACGGGCCGATGGCCACCTGGCTCGGCTGGCTGGTCGACTGGGGCGCGCCGATCACGCTGCTGGGCGAGTCCCGCGAGCAGGTCGCCGAGGCACAGCGCGAGCTCGCGCGGATCGGTATCGACGAGTTCGCCGCGGCGGCCGTGGGCGGTCCGGAGGAACTGGCCGCCGATCCGGGCCAGCTGCGCGGCATCCCCGTGGCCACGTTCGCCGGCCTGGCCGCGGCGCTCGGCGGCAACCCCGGCGGGCTGCCGGAGCCGGAGGTGGTGCTCGACGTGCGCGCGCGCAACGAGTTCGCCGGCTCGCATGTCAAGGGCGCGGTGCACGTGCCGCTTTACGAGGTCAGGGACCGGGCCGCCGAGATTCCATCCGGCGCGGTGTGGGTGCACTGCGGCAGCGGCTACCGTGCCACCGCGGCGGCGTCGCTGCTGGAGGCCGCGGGCCGCACCGTGGTGCTCATCGACGACGAGTTCGCCGCCGCGCGCGAGGCCGGCGTGCCCCTCGTCGAGGGAGCCTGACGGGAGTCGCGATGCGATCGGGGACCCCGGCCGCGCTCGCGGGTGGGTGGCCCGGGTGTTCGTGACGGCCGTGTTCGGCGCCATGACCGGTCTCGCTGTGGGCCTGCTCGGCGCGGGTGGCTCGATCCTCGCCGTTCCCGCACTGGTCTTCGGCGCAGGGGAGGACCTGCGGACGGCCATTCCGACATCGCTGGCGGTGGTCGCGCTGTCGTCGCTGGGGGGTGTGCTTCCCCGGGCCCGGCGGCGCGCGGTGTGGTGGCCGGTCGCGCTGGTCTTCGGCGCCGCCGGAACCGCAGCCGCGTTCGGCGGAGCCGCACTGGGCCGGCTGCTGCCGCAGCGGTGGCTGCTGCTGGCCTTCGCCGCGCTCATGGTCGTCGTCGGGCTGCGCATGTTGCGCGGCGGGGAGGAACGGGCGGGCGCCTGCCGCACCCGCGAGGGCGGTGTCGACTGGCGTAGCTGCCTGCCCCGGTCACTGCTCGCCGGCGCGCTGGTCGGCGTGCTCACCGGCTTGTTCGGGGTCGGTGGCGGCTTCGTGATCGTTCCCGCCCTCACCCTGCTGCTGGGGCTGGGCGCGCAGGAGGCGGTGGCCACCTCGCTGGTGGTGGTGCTGATCAACTCGGTGGCGGGGCTCGTCGCCCATGCCGGCTCGGCGGGCGGCATCGACTACCGGGTGCTGCTGGTGTTCGCGGGCGCGTCCCTGGCCGTCTCCATCGTCGCCGCCCGGGTCTCGACCCGGCTGGAACCGGCGACGGTGCGCCGCTGGTTCGCCTCCGTCGTCCTCGTCGTCGCGGCCTTCGTCGCCGTGGCCGCCATCGTCGACCCGGCCGCCCTGGGCTGAGCCGGAACCGGAAGGAAACGAGAATCATGTGTCGTCGCGTCGACTGCCGTGAGTGTGGCAAACCGACCTACGCCGGCTGTGGCAGGCACGTCGAGCAGGTGCTGGCCGGAGTGCCGAGGTCCGCGCGGTGCGACTGCCCGCCGGAGACGGCGGGCGCGGGCGGGCTCGTCCGCAGGTTGTTCACCCGCCGGTGAGCAGGAGGGTGCCCAGGCCGCTGGAGTGTCCGTTGTGGACCGGCCGGCCCGCCGCGGAACCTCGCTGGTGAGGGGAGCGTGCCACGCGCCGGTCCCGGTCCGCGGCGTGATCACCGCGCCTTACGATGACGTCATGGTCAGGCGGGAGTCCGGGAGAACGACGCGGGAGGAGATCCGCCTGGCCGCGGCGCGGCTGTTCCGCGAGCGCGGGTTCGCCCGGACCTCGGTGCGCGACATCGCCGCGCGGGCGGAGATCAACCCCGCACTGGTCATCCGCCACTTCGGCACCAAGGAACTGCTCTTCCTGGACACGATGCACCTGAACCTGGACGACGAACCGCTGCTGGACGTGCCGCTGGAGTCGTTCGGCGAGCGGTTCATCGAGGTGCTGCTGTCCACGGAGGACGACATCCGCGGCGTGTACCTCGCGCTCGTGCGCGGCAGCAACGAGCCGAACATCGCGGCCAGGCTGCGGGAGGTGCACGAGACCGCGTTCGTCGCGCCGGTGCGGGCCCGGCTGTCCGGCCCGGACGCCGACCTCAGGGCCCGGCTCGCGGCGGCGGTGGTCGGCGGGCTGCTCTACGCGCTGTGGGTCGTCGAGGATCCCGGCCTCGGGGCCGGCCGTAGCGAGCTGGTCGCCCGCTACGGCGCGCTGCTGCAGGAGGTGCTCACGCCGCGCGGCTGAGCGGGCTCACTGCACCGACCAGCCGCCGTCGGACGGCAGCACGGCACCGGAGATGTTGACGCCGTCGTCGCTGAGCAGGAACGTGATCGACGCCGCGAGGTGCTCCGCGGTGGCGACCGGGGGGATCAGCCGCAGGAAGTCGCCGGTGCGGCCCCTGCCGAACTCCGAGGTCCGGCCGTCCGCGCCCATCCCGGTCGCGACGCCGCCGGGTGCGACGGCGTTGACGCGGATGCCGTGCGGGCCGTACATGAACGCCGCGTTGCGGGTGATGCCCACGACGGCGTGCTTGGACGCGGTGTAGGCGGCGCCCGCGGCGTTGCCCCGCAGCGCGGCCTCCGAGGCGACGTTGACGATCGAGCCGCTGCCCGCCTCCAGCATCGACGGCAGCACCGCACGGGTGAGCCGGAACATGCCGTCGACGTTGACCGCGAACACGCGCCGCCACAGTTCGTCGCTGACCTCGTGCAGCGGCGAGAAGTCGTCGACGATGCCGGCGATGTTGGCCAGCCCGTCGATGCGCGGGCCCGCCGCGGCGACGATGCGGTCGACGTCCTCTCCGCGCACGATGTCGGCCGCCACGGACACGACGGACTCCTCTCCCAGCTCGGCGGCGAGCGCCGTGAGCCGCTCCTCGGCCAGGTCGGCGGCGATCACGCGGCCGCCCTCGCGGACGATGCGCGACGCGGTGGCCCGTCCGATGCCGGAGGCGGCGCCGGTGACCACGATCGTCCTGCCCTCGAACCGGCCCTCGACCACGCGCTCGCGCCAGCCGGTGGCGGGCGCGGCGTCCTCCGTGGGCATGACGCCACCGTTGACCGTGGCCACGAGGTCGTCGACGACGCTCTGCGGCAGCCGTCCCTGGCTCATCGTCACCAGCTGCTGCAACGGCAGGCTGCTCACGGGCGCCAGCACGGTCTCGTCGAAGCCGCCGGCGGCGAGGAACTCGCGCAGCGCCGCGGCGCCCTCGGGGTGTTTCAGCCAGTCGCCGACGGCGCTGGCCGCTGTGATCGGCTTCGGTGTGTCCGCCACGGTGGTGCCTTCCTCGCGCGTACGAAGTAAACTTAGTTTACACCTCTCCCGGAAGGGTTCCGTGCGGCGGCGGGTCACCCACGCGGGGCGTACATGATCACCGCGACCCCGGCCAGGCAGATCAGCGCGCCGGCGATGTCGAAGCGGTCGGGCCGGTAGCCGTCGGCGACCATGCCCCATGCCAGCGACCCGGCGACGAACACCCCGCCGTACGCCGCGAGGATGCGCCCGAAGTTGGCGTCGGGCTGCAACGTGGCGACGAACCCGTACAGGCCCAGCGCGATCATCCCCGCGCCGATCCAGATCCAGCCACGGTGTTCCCGGACGCCTTGCCACACCAGCCAGGCGCCCCCGATCTCGGCGAAGGCGGCCAGCACGAACAGGGCGATCGAGCGCAGGACGAGCACGGGAGACCTTTCGAACCAGCGGCACGACGACATCGGGCACCGACGGTAGCCGGTCGGCCCGCCTCAGCCGGTGCGGCCCAGCCAGACCGCGGCCGCCGTCAGCAGAGCCTCCGTCGCCCGCCGCAGCGTCGGCTCCACACCGGTCGGCACGAACTCGGGGGAGTGGTTGCCCGGTGCCGTTCCCGCCGCGACGGCGGGCTGCGGCCGGGCGGGGCCGTCCGGGTAGAGCGCGGGGTCGAAGCCGCCGAAGTTCCAGAACACCGACGGCACCCCGGCCGCGGTGCCGAAGCAGCCGAAGTCCTCGCTGCCCGGCTTGCGCAGCGTGTCGTGGACATGGTCGGCGCCGAAGGTCTCGGTGAACGCGGCGATCACCTTCCCGGTGGCCTCCTCGTCGTTCACCAGCAGCGGGAAGTCGTTGATGGGCGCGATCTCCGGCTCCTTCGGCGCGCCCGCGGCGGCCGCCTCCGCCTTGACGATCCGCTCGACGGCGGCGAGGACGCGCTCGCGCACCGCGGGGTCGAACGTGCGGATGTTGAGTTTCAGCTCCGCCTCAGCCGGGATCACGTTCTCCTTGGCGCCCGCCTTGATCGCGCCCACCGTCACCACGGCGACGTCGGTGGCGGCGATCTCGCGGGACACGATCGTCTGCAGCCGCAGCACGATCGACGCGGCGATGACGATCGGGTCCACCGTCGCCTGCGGCATCGAGCCGTGCCCGCCCCGGCCGAACACGGTCACGCGCAGGCTGTCGGCGGCGGCCATGAACACGCCGGGCAGCGCGTAGAGGTGCTCGCTGGGCGCCGACGTGATGTGCTGGCCCAGCGCCACGTCGTAGCGCGGGAACCGGTCGAGGAAGCCGTCGTCGAGCATCGCGCGGGCCCCGGCGCCGATCTCCTCGGCGGGCTGGAACACCGCGAGCACCGTGCCGGACCAGTGTTCCCGCCGCGCGGCGAGCTGTGCGGCCGCGCCGAGCAGGGCGGTGACGTGGGTGTCGTGCCCGCACGCGTGCATCACGGGCACGGTGTCGCCGTCGGGGTTCACCGCCGTGGCGTCGCTGCGATAGGGCACGCGCTCGATCTCCCGCACCGGCAGCGCGTCCATGTCGGCGCGCAACAGCACGGACGCGCCGTCGCCGTTGCGCAGCACACCCACCACGCCGGTGCCGCCGACCCCGGTGGTGACGTCGAACCCGGCCGCGGCGAGCCGCCGCGCCACGAGCGCGGCCGTGCGCTCCTCCTGGAACGACAGCTCAGGGTGCTCGTGCAGGTCCTCGTAGACGGCGGTCAGCTCGGGCATTCGCTCCGCGAGACCGGTGAACAGGTCGGCGGCAGGGGACATCGATGTTCCTCGTTCCTCGTTCGTACTTGCTGTGTCAGCTCGTCAGATCGGTGTGCCGAGCGGCGGGTCGGGCAGTTCGGCCGGATGCTCGTACGCACACCGTTCGATGGCGGCCCAGCGGGACCGGACGGCGGCCCGGCCCGCCTCGCGCAGCCACGGTCCGTCGGTCACCGCCTCGATCGCGGCGACCCTGGTGTGCTGGTGCAGCTGCTTCGCCGCCACGGTGTGCTCGAAGCGGCGCAGCAGCGTCCAGCCGATCGTCTCGGTGCACGGGTCGCGCTCGGCCGCGGTCAGCAGCTCCAGCGCCCGGCCCACGGTCACGGCCAGCAGCGGCGCGAGTCCGGCACCCTCGGCGACGCGGTTGAGCCTGGCGGGCGCGAGCAGGGGGCCTGCCACGATGTCGGTGCCCGCCGCGATCGCGGCCGCGGCGTCGAACGCGCCCGCCGTGCGGTGGTCGAACTGGCCTTCCCTGCGCGGCCGCCCGCCCGCGGGGCCGACGAGCAGCGGGCGGGCGTGCGCGGGGATCGCCAGGAACTCCGGTGTCAGCACGGAGGCGAGCCGGCCGAGCGCGGCCAGCTGGGTGTCCTCGGGCACCGGCGTGGCCGCACCGGTGAAGGCCGCGCCGCCGGTGACGGCGTAGTGCCGCTCGATGCCCCCGACGAGCTTGGCCACGGCCGTGGCCTGGTGCCGGTGCAGCAGGTACAGCAGCAGGAACCGGCGCTCGATCTCGTTGGGGTCGCTGCCGGGCGGCACGACGGCGGGGCCGAACCGGCGCAGCGCCGCCGCGCGCACCTGGAGGAGACCGTCGAACCCGGCGAGCGGGTCCCCTGCGGCGATCCACGTCGCGCCGCAGGCGTCGGCGGCGTCGTCGGTGCGGGCGTCGGCGTCGGTCACGTACCGCAGGGCGGGCTCCGGTGACACCGCGCCGTCGCCGTAGAGCGCGAGCACCTGCCGGTGGTCCCACGGGCCCGGGCCGGTCGCGTACGGCGCCGGGGCGACGGGGCGATCGCCGTCGAGCGTGAACACCGGGCCCGGATAGTCCATGACGGACGGCCGGGAATGGCCGTGTGAGGCGAAGTTGTGGGCGAACCCGAGCCCGTGGCCGATCTCGTGTGCGGCGAGCTGCCGCAGCCGCGACGCCACCACCCCGGCCACGACGGCGCCGCCCCGCTCGTCGTCGTACGGCGCCAGCACGCTCTCGGTCAGCGCGCGCAGCTGCTCGATCCGCTGCGAGCCCAGCCGCACCACCGCGCGCAGGATCTCCCCGGTGCGCGGGTCGAGCTGGGTCATGCCCGTCGACCAGCCGCGGTCGGCCCGGTGCACCCACAGCACGACGTTGAGCCGGGGATCGGTCAGCTCGGCACCGTCGGGCAGCGGCTCCACGCGGTAGCGGCCGGGCAGCCCCGCCTCGGCGAACGCCTCCCGCCACCAGCCGCCGCCCTCCAGCACCGCGTCGCGCACCGCGGGCGGCATCGCCGGGTCGAGGTGGAACACGATCGGCTCGCCCGGACGGAACCGGGTCGCCAGCGGGGTTTCCGCGTCGCGGTCGGCGATCTCGTCGAACCGGTGCACCGCGACGCTCGACGTCGCCCCGACGGTCGGGTCCAGCCGCACCGGGACGTAGCCCGGCTCCGGCAACGGCCGCAGCGCCACCTGCTGCCGCACGCTGACGGCCGAGCCCGGCGCCGGGTGCGAGCCGGGCGCACGCGGCAACCCCAGCGCGCGCGGCGAGTGCGCGGTCACCGGCCGGTGCCGCGGACGCGGGCGCTCCTCGCGGAACGTCAGCACCGACTCGACCGCCAGCACCTCGCCGTACGCCGTGACGCGCTCGACCCGGCTCAGTTCGTGGTCGAGCACGAACGGCCCGCCCGCGGCGTCGGTGAGGCGCTGCGCGGCGCCCACCAGGTCCGTCAGCCCCAGCGGCGCGGGATCGAACCGCCCCGCCTCGGTGACCGGGCAGCGCGCCAGCGCGGACTCCGCGAACGAGCGCGCCGCCGCGGCCTGCTCGGCCGGTGTCTCGCCGGAGTACCCGAACGCCGTGTTGCACGCCGTGACGGTCACCGCGCCGCCGCCGGGGTGGGCGTCGGCCCGGCACAGCAGCGACGGCCCGATCTCGCCGCGGTCCAGGCCGGTGGCCGACAGGCCGAGGCCCCCGGTGATCGTGGCGTGCACGAGGAACCGCGGCTGCGCGGCGAAACTCCAGTCGGAACTCACGTGAGCGGGGCACCTTCCTCACGTCGTCCCGGCACGGCCGCCAGCAGCGCGCGGGTGTAGCCGGAGGCCGGGGCGGTGAACACGTCGCCGGCGGTGCCCGCCTCCACCACGTGCCCGTGCCGCAGCACCACCACCTCGTCGCTCACCTGCTCCACCACGGCCAGGTTGTGGGAGATGAACAGCATGGTGAGGTCCAACTCGCGGCGCAGCCGCGCGAGCAGGCGCAGCACCTCGGCCTGCACCGACACGTCGAGTGCGGAGGTGATCTCGTCGGCGATCACCACCTCCGGCCTGGTGATGAGCGCGCGGGCGATCGCGATGCGCTGGCGCTGACCGCCGGAGAACTCGTGCGGGTAACGCTGCGCGGCATCGGCGGGCAGCGCGACCTCCTCCAGCGCCGAGGTGATCGCGTCGGTGTGACCGCGGACCCGCGCCCATGCCGGGTCGAGCGCCTCGGCAAGGGTCTGCGCGATGGTGCGGCGCGGGTTGAGCGACGAGTACGGGTCCTGCGGGATCAGCTGCACCCGGCGCAGGAACGCGCGCCGCTCGTGCCTGCCGAGTCCGCTCACGTCGGTGCCGTCGAGCAGCACCCGGCCCGATTCGGCAGGCACGATGCCGAGGATCGCCTTCGCGAGCGTCGACTTCCCCGAGCCGGACTCGCCGACCAGCCCCACCGTGTGCCCGGCCGGCACGGTCACGCTCACGCCGTCGAGCGCGGTGGTCGCCCTCGCGCCCCGGCCGAACCGCACGGTCAGGTCCTCGACGGCCAGGCCCTCGGCGGTCATGCGCCCACCCCCGGCGTCGCGGAGAGGCGGGGCACCGACTCCAGCAGCATCCGCGTGTACGGCTCGGTGACCTCGCCGGAGCGCAGCTGCTCGCGGGACAGTTCTTCCACGATCACTCCGTCCTTCATGACCAGCACCCGGTCGCAGAGCTCCTCGACGACCCCGAGGTCGTGGGAGATGAACAGGGTGGCGGTGTCGGTCTCGTCCCGGATCCTCGCCAGCTCCCGCAGAATTCCCGCCGCCACCGTGACGTCGAGCGCCGTGGTGGGCTCGTCGGCGATGAGCAGCGACGGCCGCGCGGCCAGCGCGGCGGCGATCATGGCTCGCTGGCGCATGCCGCCCGAGAGCTCGTACGGATGGGACCGCAGCAGCCTCGGCGGATCCACGATGTGCACGTCCTCGAGCAGCCCGGTGATGATCTCGCGGGCCTCGCGCGGCGACTTGCCCCGGTGCACCCGCAGCACCTCGGTGAGCTGGCTGCCCATGCGCAGCGCGGGGTTGAACGTCGTGCCGGGGTCCTGGTAGATCATCGCGACCGCGTCGGCGAGCTCGCGGCGTGTGGGCCTGCCGAGCAGGTCGGTGCCCGCGATGCGCAGCCGCGACGCCTCCGCGGTGAGCCCCTCCGGCAGCAGCCGCGACAGCGACAGCGCCGTGAGGGACTTGCCGCTGCCCGACTCGCCGACCACGCCGAGGATCTCGCCACGGCCGATGTCGAACGACACCCCGTGCACGAGCGGCGTTCCGTCCGCGCGGCGCACCACGAGGTCGCGGACCTCGACGGTCGCCGGCGACGCGGAGGAGTCCTGCTCCCGGGCGGGCCGCGTCGTCACGGGTGGCCGCGGTGTGCTCGGGGCCCGCCGGGTCACGCGCGGGTCGGCCGCCGCCGCGAGCCCGTCGCCGACGAGCATCGCGCCGATCGACAGCAGCAGGATGAGCAGCGTCGGGCCCACCACCTCCAGCGGCCGCGAGTAGATCGCGGGCAGCGCGTCGGCCAGCAGCCTGCCGAGGTCGTAGTCCGGTGTCTGCACGCCGAGGCCGACGAACGACAGCGCCGACATCGCCACGAGCCCGGTGGAGAAGCTCGCCGCGAGCTGGATCAGCAGCGGCTCGGCCATGTTCGGCAGCAGGTGCCTGCCGATGAGCGCGCGGCGCGGCACACCGGTGAGCCGGGCGGTGGTGACGAAGTCCCGCTGGTGGATGGCGCCGCTGAGGTTCGCCGCCAGCCGCGCGGTCGCGGGGATGTTCGCCAGCGCCACGGCCAACACCAGCTGCCAGCGGCCCGCGCCGAGGATCGCGGCGAGCACCACGGCCACCAGCAGCTCCGGATAGGACACCGTGATCTCCACGATCCGCAGCGCGAACTCGCGGATCCGGCGTGGTGCCGTCCAGATCGCGGTGCCGATCAGCACCCCGGCCGTCATCGAGATCGCGGTGGCGGCGAGTGCCATCAGCAGGCTCGCCTGCGCCCCGACGAGCGCCCTGGCGAGCAGGTCCCTGCCGAAGTCGTCGGTGCCGAGCCAGTGCGCGGCGGACGCGGGCTGGGCGACGTCCGGGCTGAGCCCCTCCGCTGATTCCAGCATGGTCAGCGACGCGATGGTGACCACCACGCCCGTCACCACGAGCAGCAGGGTTCCGGCGATCAGGGCGCCGTTCCAGCGCAGGCGTCCCGGCCTGGCGACCGGGGCCGCGGGGACGGTGGCGGTGACGGGCTCAGCCATGCTGACCTCCTCGGACGCGCGGGTCGACGATCCCGAGCAGGACGTCGACGAGCATGGTCATCAGTGCGGAGAGCACGGCGAGCACGAGCACGATGCCCTGCACCAGCGGGTAGTCCTTGGTGGCGACGGCGTTGACCACGCCGAGCCCGAGCCCCGGCCAGCCGAAGACGGTCTCGACACTGATCGCGCCGCCCAGCATGCCGACGAGGATGATGCCGCTCAGCGTCAGCGTGCTCGTGAGCAGGTTCGGCAGTGCGTAGCGCGCGGCCGTGCGCAGCGTGCCGAGCCGCCAGCCGCGGGCCGTGCGCAGGTAGTCCTGTTCGAGCACCACGGCCGTCTCCCGGCGCACCACCCTCGCGATCAGGCAGATCGACGGGATGCTCAGCGCGAGCGCGGGCAGCAGCATGGACAGGCCCGGCTGCGAGCGCGTGTACGCCGGGGGCAGCACCTGCAACGTCACCGCGAACAGCAGCACCAGCAGCGTCGCCATCACGTACGGCGGGATCGCCGCGACGAACGCCGTGGTGTAGCCGAACGCGGAGTCGAGCCTGCGTCGCCTGCCGCCGCGGGTGAGCGCGCCGACCGCCATGCCCAGCGGCACCGCCACGGCGAGCACCACCAGCAGTGCGAGGAAGGCGAGGCCCGCGGTGAAGGGCAGCCGCCGCAGCACCACCTCGGACACCGGTGCGTTGAGGGAGAACGAGTGCCCGAGGTCGCCCTGCAGGAGCCCGCCCACGTAGTCGAGGAAGCGTTCCAGCATGGGCCGGTCGAGCCCGAGCTCGGCGCGCACCCGCGCGATCTGGTCCACCGTGGCGTCCGGTCCCGCCGCGCTCACCGCGGGGTCGCCGGGGATCAGCGGGACGATCACGAACGTCACCACCACGGCCACCACGACCACGCCGACCAGCCCGCCCAGGCGGCGCAGCGCGAACGACGTCCACGACGACCCGCCGCGGGCCCTGCGCGCGCGGGGCCGGTCCGGTTCCGTTGTCCGTCCCGTCTGCTGTCCGGTCGTGGCCGTCATTTCGCCCCCACGCGCATAGTCGCCAGGTCGACGTAGTCGTCGAACACCGAGATGGTGAGGTCCGGCCCGGTGACGTAGGTCAGGGGACTGCCCGCCAGCGGCACGATGTCGGACCGTTCGAACAGCGTGCGCTGCGCTCGCTGGAACGCCGCGCACTGCGCCTCGGGGTCGGTGGTCGCGAGCCCCTCGGCGAGCGCGGCCTCGCCCTCGGGGTTGTCCGAGGCGCTGTAGTTGCGCCCGCCGTCCTCCACGCTGGGGCCGATCACGCGGTCCAGCGACGCGCTGATCGCGCCCACCGAGTTGAGGTCGCCGAGGAACACGACGTCCCAGTCGGAGCCGCCCTCGGCGATCGTGCTCCAGAACGTGGCATTGTCCACTTTGCTCATGGTGACCTCCGCACCGGCGTCGGTGAGCACCTCGTAGAGGTAGTCGGCGCCGCCGCTGAACTGGCGGTTGGCGGTGTTGCCGATCAGCCGCACTCCGGTGACGCCGGACAGTGCCTTCGCCGCGGCCTCGGGATCGTGGGGCGGCAGCAGCGAGCGATCGGTGTTGACGCAACGGAAACTGGCCGGGGACACCGACGTCAGCACCTCCGCGGTGCTCTTGGTGAAGATGGCGTTGAACGCCTTCTGGTCCACCGCCATCGCCACCGCGCGCCGCAGGTCCGGTCTGTCCGCGAACGGCCTGCCCTTGCGCTGGTTGAACACCACGTAGGCGGTGGAGTTGGTCACGAGGTACTGGTGCAGGTCGGGTTGCGCGGTGAACCGCTTGACCGCGTCCGGATCGGCGAACTGGCCCAGATCCAGGTCACCGGCCAGGATCTGGTTGGCCACTGTGGACTGATCGGTGGAGATGCCGATCTCGATCCGGCGCGGCGGCTCACCCTTCAACGGGGTGGAGAAGTCCGGCCACGCCTGGTAGTCCTCGCGCAGCGCGAGTGTGTAGCTCAGCCCCTGCTGGGCCTCCCGCACGGTGTACGGCCCGGAGAACGCGCCCGGCACGGTGCCCGCCTCCAGCCCTTCGGGATCGGCCAGCCCGGCAGGGCACACGATGCCGGACTGCGGGATCGCGAGCCCCTGCGGGAGCGTGGTGAACGGCTCCGCCAGCGAGACCCGCACCGTCGAGGCGCGGTCGTCGGCGGTGACGTTCACCTCGCCGAGCCCGAAGACGAGGTTCTTCCACGTCGACTCCGTGGCCGGGTCGGCGAGCCTGCGCAGTGAGTCCGCGACCACCGACGCCGTGATCGGGGTGCCGTCGGAGCAGCTCGCGTCCCGCCGGATCGTGAACGTGAACTCCGATGCCGACTCCGTGGCCCAGTCCGTCGCGAGCCCGCCGGTGAGCGTCGATCCCTCGTCGCGGCGCAGGAGCGTGTCGTAGAGCAGGCTCGCCACCTGGAACGTCTGCTGTCCCTGTGCCTGTGTGGGATCGAAGCTCGACGGGTCGCTGTTGAGGACCGTGCGCACGGTGCCGGTCTCGGCGGGGCCCGCTGTCGAGGTCGCGCACGCCGCGAGCGCGCCCGCGCAGGCCGTGGCCGTGACCATCGCGAGCAGCCCGGTGCGCCGGCGCACCGGATGCCGGGCCGGGGGAGGGGGCGGGGAGGAGGGTCGGGTCACGGGGAGACCTCCTTCTGCGGCGCGATGGCCGCGAGTGCGGCGTCGGCGACGGCCGCGTGGGTGGCGAACCAGACATCGGAACAGCCGCGGATGTGCCGCAGCAGCTCGCGCAGCACCACCAGCCGCGAGCGGTGCCCGATGACGTGCGGGTGCAGGGTGAGCTGGAACAGGCCGCCCTCGGCCCGCGCGGCGTCGAACTCGTCGCGCCAGATCTCGAGCAGCGCGCGCGGCGGCGTGTACGGGCGCAACGCGGCGTGGCGCTCCATTCCCAGGTACGGCATGTCGTCGCGGATCCACTCGACCGGCAGCTCCACCACACCGGTGGGAACGCCGTCGGCGAGCAGTTCGTAGGGCTCGTCGTCGGCCATCAGCGACGAGTCGTAGCGGAATCCGAGCTCGCGGATGACGTCCAGTGTGGACTCGGAGAAGTCCCAGCTGGGCGTGCGGATCCCGGCCGGCCGGGATCCGCACAGCCCTTCCAGGGTGTCGAGTGCGTGGCTGGTGAGGGCCAGCTCGTCGGCAGGGGACAGGAGCGTGTTGCGCTCGTGGATCCAGCCGTGCACGGCGATCTCGTGCCCGGCCGCGACGCATTCCTCGACGGAACGGGGATGCAGCAGAGCCGACACGGCGGGCACGAAGAAGCTGGCCGGCACGTCGTACTCGGCGAGCAGCCGGAGAATGCGCGGCATCGCGGCCCTGGCGCCGTACTCTCCCTGTGCGAGCCTGCCGGGGCTGGTGTCCCCGTCGCGCAACGGGATCGTCTCGTGGTCGGCGTCGAAGGAGAGCGCGACCGCGACCCGCGCGCCGCCGGGCCAGCGGGACGGCGTCAGGCGCCGCCCGGCGCGGACGCGCTCGACGTGACCGCGCCAGGTCGCTTCCGGCCATCGCCAGGGCGGCGAGTCCTCGCTCACGGCGCGCGCCTGCCGTCGTCGTCGAGCCGCACCCAGGCGCGTTTGAGCGTGCGCGCCTGCAGGGTCATGTCGGCGGCGTGCACGCCGGGCAGCCCGCCGATGACCTTCGTGAGGTAGTCGTAGAGGTCGCCGTAGCCGGGCAGGGCGCCGTGCAGGCACAGGTTGAACCGGCCCGTCGTCGCGCTGACGTACCGGGTGGACGGTTCCTTCGCCAGCCGCGTGCCGACGTTCTCCAGTTCGGCGGGTTCCACGGCCAGCCATTGCATGAAGTTCACGTCCAGTCCCAGCACCGGCGTCTCGAAGAGGGTCCGGAAGCGCAGGCAGCCGCGGCTGATGAGTGATTCGACGCGCCGCGCCGCGGTGGACTCGCTGGCCCCGACCGCGGCGGCGAGCTGCGCGTAGGTGGCCCTGCCGTCCTCGGCGAGCACCCCGGCGATCGCGAACTCCTGCTCGGTGAGGTGTTCCGGCTCGTGCCAGCCCTGCGGGCCTGCGAACGGAGCGGGATGCCGCAGCAGCGCCGCGGCCTCGGGGCCGAGCAGCCCGGGGTCCCACTCCTCGAAGTTCGAGAACTTGCGCACCACCACCATCGACTCGGACTCGACGATGTCGTCGGGCCGGGGCAGGTCCTCGACCAGCACACTGGCGACGTCCTGGTGGCGCTGGACCACCACCTCCGCCGCCACGTCGGCGCTGCCGGAGACGACGGTGACGAACCGCGCGACGGGCAGGTCGGCGAGCGCGTCGGCCACGGCGTTGGCGCGGCCGGGCCTGCACCGCATCCGCACGATCAGGGAGATGCCGAGCCCGCAACGGAGGTGGTCGAGCACGCCCGTGACGCCGACGATCCGCGACTCGATGAGCTGCTGCCCCCGGCGCGCGACCGTCGACTCCGTGGCGCCGATGGCCTGGGCGATTTTCTTCCAGGACGCCCGCCCGTTGAGCTGCAACGCGGCGACGATCCGCCGGTCCACGTCGTCGAGCCTGACGAGTTCTCCCATGAGGGAACTTTGCGGTGGTGGTTCCGCTCAAGTCAATAGGGAAATGTGGCCGATACAGCCATTTAACGTTCAAGATCCCGACGACGTCCCGTGCCCGAGCGAGGAAGGCTCCGCCGCGGTCACGTGGTGAGCAGGTCGACGGGCCCACGGGGCGGGCCCGCGGGTGCCCGGCATCGACGCCGTGCCGTGCACTCCGCGGGGAACCGTGTCTAGCGTGGCCGCCCGCGGGCGGCGAGGTGCCTGCCCGCGCGGTAGGCGCGGACGACGGCCGAGCCGAGCGTCGCCCCTCCGCCCGGGTACATGTCCCGGAACAGCGTCGCGGCGCAGTTGCCCGCCGCGTACAGGCCCGGGATGGGCAGGGCGTCGTGGTCGAGCACGCGGCCGTCGGCGTCGGTGGCCAGGCCGCCTGCCGTGCCGAGCACCCCCGCGTGGACCGGGACCGCGAAGAACGGTGCGCGTTCCACGGGTGCGAGGCAGGGGTTGGGCATGACGGCCGGATCGCCGAGGTGCCGGTCCTGCGGGCTCGCGCCGCGGCCGAACGCGGGATCCTCGCCCCGCCGGGCGTGCTCGTTGAAGGTCCGCAGAGTGTCCGCGAGCCCGGCGGCGTCGATGCCCGTGGCGTGCGCGAGCCCGGTGACGCTGCCGGCCCGGATCATCCACGGCTCGGGGGCACCGGGCGTCGAGCCGGCGACCGGGTAGCGGTCGAGATAGGTGCGGTCGAACACGAGGAACGCGGGGGCGTTGGCCGCCCGGCCCGTCGCCGGGTCGATCGCGCCGAACGCCCGGTTCAGGTCATGGTAGTTGGTCGCCTCGTTGACGAACCGGCGTCCGGCGGCGTTGACGGTGACCGATCCGGGCAGGGTCAGCTCGACGTTGCCCATGCGGCCGGAGGGCGAGCCGTCGTAACGCGCCGTGGGCGGGGCCAGCACCGGCACACCCCACACCGCCGTCATCTCGTCCACGGCCGCGCCCGCGCGCAGTCCGAGCACCAGCCCGTCCCCGGTGTTGCTCGGCGCGCTGATGGGCGTCACCGGGTAGGGCAGGAAAGCCCTGCGCAGCGCGGGATTCCACTCGAACCCACCGGACGCGAGGACCACCGAGCCCGCCCGGATCGAACGGCCCGCGGTGACGGTCCATCCCGTGCCGTCGCGCTCCAGCCCGGTCACGGGCGTAGCGGCGACGATGTCGGCGCCGCGGTCGAGTGCGGCGACGAGCAGCCTGCCGACGAGTGCTCCGCCCATGGTGCGCACGCCGTCCTCGGCGCGGCGGGCGAGCAGGTCCGGATCGATGGGCGACCCGGCGAGGGCGTCCCGCTCGGCCATGGTGATCAGCGGGAAGTACGTCGGCGGCCGCAACAGCTCCGCCAGCCCGGGCCAAGGGCGTGGGTCGAACGGCTCCTGGTCCAGTCCCCGGCCCTCGGCCGCGCCTGCCCACTCGGGGTGGTAGTCGGGACGGGCCAGCGCGCGCATCCGCACACCCGCTCCGGTCAGGAAGCGGATCGCGTGCGGCGCGGTGGTGACGTAGCGGTCGATCTCGTCGGCGGTCATCCGGCCGCCGCTGCCGGCGTCGAGGTAGGCGCGGGCGTCGTCGGCCGAGTCGGTGAACCCCGCCTCGGTCATGAGGTGGTTGCCGGGTGCCCAGATGACCCCGCCGCCGACGGCGGAGGTGCCGCCGAGCCGGTCGGCCTTTTCCAGGACCACAGTGGACAGTCCGGCGGTCGCGGCGGCGATCGCGGCCGTCAGGCCCGCGGCCCCACTGCCGACCACCACCACGTCGTAGGAATCGCACAGGGTGGGGGTGAGCACACTCAAGTGGTCAGCACCTCCACCGCGACCTTGCCCACCAGGCGGTCGCGAGAGCGCAGCAACGGGAACGCATCACCGATGTCGGCGAACGGCACGCGGTGGGTCACCAGCGCGGCCGCGGCCTCGGGGTGCGCGTCCAGCAGCTCCAGCGCCTCGCCCATGCGGCGCACGCTGTTGCGGCTGCCGAGCAGGTCGAGGTCCTTGACGGGCAGGGTGCGCATCGGCAGCGTGACCGGTCGATCGGAGATCCCGACGAGGACCACGCGGCCCGCGGTGGTGACCGTCTCGACGGCGGTGGTGAACGCGGTGGGGGAGCCGGTCGCCTCGATCACCAGTGACGGTTCCGCCGGCACCGGCCCCGCACCGGGCACGACGGTCTCGACGGCGCCGAAGCGCCGGGCGAAGGCGCTGCGGTCCGCCGCCGTGTCGGCGGCGACGACGTCGACGCCCAGCGACGTCAGATGCAGGGTGGCGAGCAGTCCGATCGGACCGCAGCCGAGCACCAGCGCGCACTCGCCTTTCTCGGGGCGCCCGCGCAGCACCGCCTGCATGGCGATACTCGCGGGCTCGGCGAGCGCGGCCAGCCCGGTCGGCATCCCGTCGGGGACGCGGTGCAGGTCGGTCACGGGCACGGCGATCAGCTCGGCGAGCCCGCCGTCCTCGTAGCAGCCGAGGCACGACGAGCTCCGGCAGGCGTTGACCCGGCCGAGCGCGCACGCGTAGCAGGTGCCGCACCAGCGCATCGGCGACACGGCCACACGGTCACCGGGCCCGAAACCCGAGCCGGCGGGTGCCGACTCGACGAGGCCGGCGATCTCGTGGCCCTGCACGATCGGCAGCTCGGTGGCGTAGTCGTCCTCCCAGATGTGCAGGTCGGTGCCGCACAGGGTGACGGTGTGCACGCGCACGAGCGCCTCGCCTGGACCCGGCCGTGGCTCGGGAACCTCCTCGATCTCGATGCGCTCGCGCGCGAGCGTGCGGGCGACCTTCACTTGAGGCCGCCGAAGAAGATCGTCCACTCGCGAACGGTGCGCTCGGCGATCAGGCCCTCGCGCCGGAAGGGATCCCCGTCGAGGACGGAGGCGACCTCGTCAGCGGACTCGCCTTCCAGGATCAGCAACGCCCCGCCGTCGACCGGGCCGGACACCCGCAGGCGGCCGGTGTCGTGCAGGCCGGCGAGGAAGTCCTTGTGTTCCGGGCGACAGCGGTCGCGTGCGGACTCGGTGCCGGCGCCGTACGTGTAGTTCACTGCGAAGGTAGCCATGCGCTCAGCCTGCGCCGTGCGACTGTGTGAGTCCAATACATGGTTCGGCACGCATTGTGTGCCGATCGCACTTTATTCGGGTGTGGGCAGGACCTCTACCGCGACATCGAGCAGCGTGCGCACGGCGTCGGTGAGCCGCTCCGGATGCCAGAGCAGCGCGCTGCGCAGCCGGGGCGCGGGTCCGGTGAGCGGCACCCACACGGCCCCGGCGGGCATGATCGGCTGGATGCAGGTCGGCGCCAGCGAGACGCCGAGGCCGCCCGCGACGAGGGACAGCACCACGTAGGGGTCCTTGACCTCCTGGGCGACCCTGGGCCGGAACCCCTCGGCGTGGCACGCCGTGAGGATCACCGCCCGCAGCGCGGACTGGCCCGGCATGAGCACCCAGTCCTCACCGGCCAGATCGGACAGCGCCACCTGGTCCCTCGTCGCCAACGGGTGGCCGGACGGCACGGCGGCGCCGAGCTCCTCCACGGTGACCACGCGCGTCGGCAGCGTTCCCGGTGCGGGCAGGCCGACGAACGCCACGTCGAGGGTTCCGTGCTCGATCAGCCCGACGGCGTCCTCCGTGGTGACCCGGTCCACCAGCTGCAGCGCGATGTTCGGGTGGCGCGTGCGCAGCGTGCGGGTCAGGGGCGGCAGGGTGAGGTGGTTGAGCGCCCCGGAGAACCCAAGCCGTACGCGGCCATAGACGTCGCCGGGCCCGGCGCTGGCGGCCCGCAACGCCAGATCCGTCTCGCTGACGATCCGCCGGGCGTGCGGCAGGAACGCGTGCCCCGCGGACGTCAGCGTCACCGTGCGCGTGTTGCGGTCGAACAGGGGGCTGCCGACGTGCTTCTCCAGCTTCTTGATCGTCTGGGACAGCGGCGACTGCGCCATGTGCAGCCGCTCCGCCGCGCGTCCGAAGTGGAGTTCCTCCGCGACCGCGAGGAAGGCCTCGATCCACCGCATCTCCATGTCAGTAGCTCGCCCGGCCGCCGCTGGCGTCGTAGACCGCGCCGGTGGAGAAGCTCACCCGCTCCGAGCAGAGCCACGCGACCAGCTCGGCGATCTCCTCCGGCGTGCCGAACCGTCCCATGGGGGTCAATGCCTGGGAGCGGGCCAGCACGGCCGGGTCGGTGTCCGCGTTCATCGGCGTCGAGACGGCGGCCGGGGCGACGGCGTTGACGAGCACGCCGGTCGTGGCCAGTTCCTTGCCCAGCGACTTGGTGAGCGCGACGACCGCGGCCTTCGACGCCGAGTACGCGCTCTGCGCGGGATTGCCGTCCTTGGCCGCGATGCTGGCCAGTGTGACGATGCGGCCCCAGCCGTTGCGCACCATGCCCGGCACCACCGCCCGGCACATCAGGAACGTGCCGTCGACGTTGACGCGGAAGGCCTTCCGCCACTCGTCCAGCCCGAGTTCGGTGAGCGGCTGCGCGGGGCCGACGATCCCCGCGCTGTGCACGAGAATGCCGACCGGACCCAGTTCCGCCACAAGTGCCTCGGTGGCGTCGGGGTCCGTGACGTCGAGCTTCTCGTCCGCGCCGGGGGCGAGGTCGGCGGTGACGACGCGGACGCCGTCGGCGCGCAGCCGGGCCGCGGTGGCCGCACCGATCCCGCTCGCACCGCCGGTGACGAGGGCGAGCACACCGTCGGGGTAGCTCACGGGGCACCTCCCGGGTTGAGCGTCTCGAGGAGAAAACCGAGGAACGGCACCGAGTCGTAGTAGGCGTAGCGAACCCCGCCCCCGCGCATCGACTCGCCCTCCTGGTAGGTCTCGACGCCGCGCGAGTGCAGGTCGTCGCGCGCCGCGGCGTGGCTGTCGACCGCGAACCGGATGTGGTGCAGCCCCTCGCCGCGCTCGTCGAGGAAATCCTGCCAGACGTTGCCGGAGGTCCGTGGCGCGAGGAACTCCAGTTCGAGGCCGCGCACGTCGTAGAGCAGCACCCCCACCGTCGCGTCGATCTCGCGGCCGCGGTAGGTGGTGCGACGGTAGGTGTTCTCCGTGCGGGTGTGCGGTTCCAGTCCGAGGACACGGCGCATTCCCGCTTCGGAGGCGTCGAGGTCGCGCACCACGATGCCGACCTGGTCGATCCGTCCCAGCGCGCTCACGCGGCCACCTCCGCCCCGACGCCGGCAAGGTCGCGGGCGGCGAGCCAGCCGAACGTCATCGCGGGACCGATGTTGATCCCGCCGGCCGGGTAGTGGCCGCCGAGCACGTTCGCCTGGTCGCAGCCCACGGCGTACAGGCCGGGGACAGGCGTGTCGTGGTCGTCGAGCACGCGAGCGGACTCGTCGGTCGCCAGCCCGGCGAACGTGCCGAAGCTGCCCGGCACGATGCGCACGGCGTAGAACGGTCCCTTTTCCAGCGGGGCCAGCGACGGGTTCGGCGTCACCTCGCGGTCGCCGCCGTAGCGGTTGAAGGGCGTCGAGCCACGGCCGAACGCGGGGTCCTCACCGCGGCGGGCGGCGGCGTTGAACTCGCGCACGGTGGCGGCTAGCCCGGCGGGATCGATGCCACACGCGCGGGCCAGCTCCTCGATCGTGCGGCCGCGCCGCAGATAGCCGCTGCGCAGGTAGGGGAAGAGCGGCACGGGGCGGGGTTTGGCCATGCCGAGCGGGTAGCGGCGCACGAACCGGGCGTCGGCGATCTGCCACGCCTGCACCGGCTCGCCCCTTGGCGTGGCGGCGATCAGCGCCGAGACGTAGTCGTAGTAGCCGTTTGCCTCGTTGACGAACCGGCGGCCGTCGCGCAGCACGCCGATGCTGCCGGGCTTGGCCCGGTCCATGATGTGCGGAAACACGCCTGTGCGGCCGCTTCGGTAGGGAACCAGCGATACCGGGCACCACGCGGCGGGGGACCGCAGGTCCGTCCGCAGCCGCCCGCCCGCGGACTCGCCGAGCGCGATGCCCGCGCCGTCGGCGGTCTCCGGGGCCAGCGTCCAGTGCCGCTCGCCGCGTGGGAACAACGACTTCCGGCGGGTTTCGTCGTGCGGGAAGCCGCCGGCGGCGAGCACCACGCCCCGGGCCGCTTCGATCCGCAGTGGACCGTCCGGAGTGGACGCGACCACGCCGCTGACGCGGCCGCCGGTGCGCAGGAGCCCGGTGACGGGCGAGCTGACCCGGACCTCGACGCCGGCATCCAGCGCGGCGCGGAGCAGTCTGCCGACCAGTGCGGTGCCGTTGACGAGCTGCATGCCCCGGCGCCGTGTCGCGAGGTCGAGCAGGTGCCGGGTCACGCGGCGCGCGGCGTGCAGGAGCCCGCGGACGTCCCCGCGCGAGGCGGCGAGGAAGTGCCCGAGGTCGTCGCCCGCCATGATGCCCAGGCCGAGGAAGGACGTCTCGTACAGCTGGCGGCGCAGGATCCGGGCGACGTCGGGGCCGAGTGCGCGCAGGTCGGCGGGGGCGGGGGCCACCGAGCGGTGGCCGGTGCCCGCGCCGGGCAGCTCGCCGTAGATGTCGCAGATCTTCGCCCCGGGGACGAAGGTGAGTGCGGTCCGCTCGTGGAAGAAGCGCACCATCACCGGCGCGGCGGCGAGGAAGGCGTCCACCCGGGACGCTTCGTAGTCGTCGCCGAGCGCCGTACGCAGGTAGGTGCGGAACTCCTCGGTGTCCTCCCGCACCCCGTCGGCGCGGGCCAGCGGGTTGCCGGGCGCCCACAGCCAGCCCCCGGACCAGGCGGTCGCGCCACCACAGACCGCGGCGCGTTCGAGGACCATGACCCGCAGGCCGTGATGGGCGGCCGTCACCGCGGTGGCGAGCCCGCCGGCTCCGGCACCGACCACGACCACGTCGTAGCGTTGAGGGGACGAACCCGTGGTTGTTCGGGTGGTCACGACGCTGTTCCTCCCTGCGTCCCGACGGACTGTGTAGCGCCCGCACCAGGACTATGTAAGATTCTCTCTAAAATGATTGATTCACTGTGCTGCAGAGCGACTATAAGCGCCAGGCGTGGCAGTGCAAGCCCCGCCGTCGCCGGAAGGGACGCAAATGGAGATCCGCTGGCTCGAGGCGTTCGTCGCCGTGGCCGAGGAGCTGCACTTCGGCCGGGCCGCCGCGCGGCTGCGGCTCGCCCAGTCGCCGCTGAGCCAGACCATCCGGAAACTCGAGAAGGAGCTCGGCACGACCCTGTTCGACCGCAGCACCCGCAGCGTCGCGCTCACGCCCGCCGGCCACGCGTTCCTGCCGCACGCCCACCGGGTGTTCGAGGAGCTCGAGCTGGGACGGCAGGCCACGCGAGCCACCGCCGGGGTGGTCTACGGCACGGTGTCGATCGGCTTCTCGGGTGCGCTCAATCACCTCACCCTCCCGCCGTTGACCCGCGCGGTCCGGCAGCGCTACCCCGAGGTCCAGCTGTCGCTCACCGGGCGCGTGATGACCGGCGACGGCGTGGAGCAGCTCGAACAGGGCGGGCTCGACATCGCGTTCGTGGGACTGCCGATCGACCCGTCACCGGTGCGAACGCGGCTGATCGGGCGGGAGCCGCTGGGCGCGGCGCTGCCGATCGACCATCCGCTCGCCCGTGAGTCGGCGATCGACCTCGCCGACCTCGCCGACGAGGGGTTCATCACCACGCCGGCCGCGGCCGGGTCGGCGCTGCAGGAACTGGCGACGCAGGCGTGCGTCAAGGCCGGGTTCCGGCCCAGGGTCGTCCAGGAGATCACCGACCCGTACATGATCCTGACCCTGGTTTCGGCGGGGGTCGGCGTCGCGCTGATGTCGTCCGGGGTTGCCGGGATCATGCCGTCGTCGGCGACGTTCGTGCCGCTGCGCGGTGAGCCGACCTACATGGACCACGCGCTGGCGTGGCTCGACGACAACCCCTCGCCGGTGCTGAAGGCGGTCCTCGCGTTGGCCGAGGAGGTCCTCCCGACACCTGAGCGGTGATTATGTCCTCTCGGTACATAGTGTAGGTGAAACCAAGTATTGGACGGGGCATAGTTGTGCTTGCGACCCTCGTCGGCAACCCCACCGAACCGCGCTGACGGGCGCGGTCTCCGCCGACGACGTCGGATCGAAAGGAGCGCCATGTCCCCCACGGCATCGGCCGCGCACTCGAGCGGTACCCGCAACGACCCCAGGAAGGCCGCACTGTCGGGCTTCCTGGGCAGCACCCTCGAGTACTACGACTTCTTCATCTACGGATCCGCCGCCGCGCTGGTGTTCGGCAAGGTCTTCTTCCCCGACACCGGCGCGACCGGCGCACTGATGTCGATCGCGACGCTCGGTGTAGCCTACGTGGCCCGCCCCGCCGGTGCGATCCTCTTCGGACACTTCGGTGACCGCTTCGGCCGGCGCAACGCGCTTATGGCCACCCTCGTCATGATGGGTCTGGCGACGTTCCTCATCGGCTGCCTGCCCTCCTACAGTCAGATCGGCATCGCCGCACCGATCCTGCTGGTGGTCCTGCGGTTGCTGCAGGGACTCTCCGCGGGCGGCGAGTCACCGGGCGCGAGCTCGCTGACCGTCGAGCACGCACCGGATCGGCGGCGCGCGTTCTTCACCAGCTTCACGATGAGCGGCATCATGTTCGGGATCGTGGTCTCGAGCCTCGTGTTCATCCCGGTCGCCGCCCTTCCCGAGGACCAGCTGCTCTCGTGGGGCTGGCGGATCCCGTTCTGGCTGAGCATCGTGGTCACCGGCGTCGCCTACTTCCTGCGCCGCTCGCTGCAGGAGCCCGAGGTCTTCGCCGAGCTGAAGGAGACCGAGGAGACCGCCAAGGCACCCGTGGTGGAACTGCTGCGCTACCACTGGCTGACCGTGGTGCGCATCGCCGTCTGCGCGAGCTTCGCCATGGTCAACACGATCGTCAACGTCTTCGCGCTCGCGTATGCCACCGAGGTCGCCGGTGTCGCGAAGCCGACCATGCTCGCCGTGATCTCCGTGGCCAACCTGGTCGCCGTCGTCACGCAACCCGTCTACGGGCTCATCGCCGACCGTGTCGGCCGCAAACCGGTCTTCGTCACCGGGCTGGTCGGCGTCGGCGTGATGGTCTTCGTCTTCTTCGACGCCATCGGCACCGGGAACGTGCCGTGGATCTACCTGTCCGCCGTGCTGCTCATCGGCTTCTGTTACGCCGCGCCGAACGGCGTGTACCCGGCCTACTTCCCTGAGCAGTTCCCGGCGAGGGTCCGCTACAGCGGCATGGCGATCGGGCTGATGGTCGGCCTGCTCGCGGCCGGGTTCACCCCGCTGCTCGCCTCGGTGCTCACCGCGGGTGACCAGGCGAACTGGACGCCGGTGGCGTGGATGTGCGCCGCGTTCGTGGTGGCCGCGGCGGCCGCCGCGCTGACCGGCCCGGAGACCTTCCGCATCCCCACCGCCCGGCTCGGCGAGCGGCGCGCACCGGCCACTGTGGACAGCCCGGCCCCGGCGGCGCGCCGGTGAGCGCCGTCCTGCGCGCCGGCGTGGTCGGCTGCGGCAACGTCGCGAGCAACCACGCCGCCGCCTACCGGGACCTGCCCGGCGTCGAGCTCGTCGCGTGCGCCGACGTCGACCCGGAGCGGGCCGCCCGGTTCGCGGCCACCTACGGCGCCGCCGCAGTGAGCCCCGACGCGCTGTTCGGGCTCGGCCTCGACATGGTCAGCGTCTGCACGCCGCACCCGACCCACGAGGCCGTGGTCACCGAGGCGGCCGTCCACGGCGTGCACGTGCTGTGCGAGAAGCCGATCGCGATCGACCTCGGCGCGGCCGCCCGCATGGTCGCCGCGTGCGAGGCGGCCGGGGTGATCCTCGGTGTGCTGTTCCAGCGGCGCTTCTGGCCCGCGGCACAACGCATCCGCGCCGCGATCGACGACGGCACGCTCGGCAGGCCGTTCCTCGGGCACGCCTCGGTGCTACTGCATCGCGACACGTCGTACTACACGGCCGACGCGTGGCGCGGCACGTGGGCGACCGACGGCGGCGGTGTCCTCATCACCCAGGCCGTGCACAACGTCGACCTGCTGCAGTGGTTCATGGGCGAGGCCGTCGAGGTGTCGGCGGCCCACACCACCGTCAAGCACGGTGCCGTGATCGAGGTCGAGGACACCGCGGTGGCCACCGTGCGCTTCGCCTCCGGTGGCCTCGCCACGGTCGCCGCCTCCACCGCGCTCACCCCGGGGCTCGGCACCCGCGTGCGGGTCACCGGGAGCACCGGTGCGACCGCGGGGCTCGCCGAGTATCCCGAAGGCAGCGAGGCCCGGGTCGACGTCTGGGCCGTGCCCGGCGCCGAGGCGGTCACCTCGCCGTTCGGCTCCGGTCTGGCCGCAGACCTGCCGCTGTCGGCGATCAACGGCAGCCTCGCGCCGTTCCACGCCCTGCAGATCGCGGACTTCGCCGCCGCCGTCCGGGACGGCCGCGACCCCGCCGTCACCGGACGCGAGGCCGCGAAGTCCCTGGCGATCCTCACCGCGCTCTACGCCTCGGCCGCGTCCGGCCGTCCCGAGCCGGTGCCCACGTTGAAGGAGGAGATCCCCGCATGACCCCGATCGGGCTCGCCCATCTGACCCTGCTCCGGCTCAGCCCGCCCGACCTGGTCGGCGCAGCGGCCGAGGCCGGGTACGACTTCGTCGGCGTCCGGGTGCGCGCCGCGACGGCGGGGGAGCACCAGTACCCGATGGCGGCAGGCTCGCCGATGTCCCGGGAGACCGTGCGGCGCCTCGCCGACACCGGTTTGCGGGTCCGCGACATCGAGTTCCTGACGCTGGGCCCGGACACCGTCGCCGCCGACTGGCGGCCCGCGCTCGACGCGGGCGCGGCGCTCGGAGCGAGCACCGTCAGCGTCGCCGCTGCCGATCCCGACCGTTCGCGGCTGACCGACACGCTCGCCGCGCTGACCGACGACGCACTCCCGCTCGGCCTCCGGCCGACGCTCGAACCCATCAGCTACCAGCCGGTGAGCACCGTCGCCGAGGCCGCGGCACTCGCCTCCGCGACGGGTGCGGCCGTGCTGCTCGACGCACTGCACGTCCAGCGCGGCGGGAGCCCGCTCGACGACGTCCGCGCACTCGACCCGGATCTCGTGCCCGTGGTGCAGCTGTGCGACGGTCCGCTCGCCGCGCCCGCGCACCTGGACCTGCCCGCCGAGTTGCCGATGGGCATGCGCGCCGACGGATCGGTGCTCCAGGTCGAGGCGCGCGTGCGGCGCGAGCTGGTCGGCGACGGCGAGCTGCCGCTGCGCGAACTGGTCACCGCCGTTCCGGACGGCACCCCGCTGAGCGTGGAGGTGCCGCACGCCGCTCTGCAGGCAGTGTTGCCGCCGGTGGAATTCGCGCGCCGCAACCTCGACGCGGTGCGCCGCCTGCTCACCACCGTGGACGCCCATGTCTGAGGTGCTCGCCCCGGCCCGCCACCGCGTCGCGCTGGTGGGCGCCGCCATCAGCGGCTCGCTGTCACCCGCCCTGCACGAGCGGGAGGCCGCCGCGCTCGGCCTCGACTACACCTACGAGCTGCTCGATCTCGGCGACCTGCCGCCGGGCTGGACGCTGCGCGACGCCGTCCGGGAGGGCGTCACCGGCTTCAACGTCACGCACCCGGCCAAGCAGACGGTGCTCACCCAGCTCGACGACCTCTCCCCGGACGCGAGGACGCTGGGCGCGGTCAACACCGTGTCCGTCGACGAGGGCCGGCTCGTCGGCCACAACACCGACCACAGTGGGTTCCTCGCGGGACTGCGACACGGCCTGCCCGGCATCGCGTGCGGGCGGGTGGTCGTGGCCGGTGCCGGGGGAGCGGGCTCCGCGGTCGCCTACGCCCTCGCCGGCGCGGGCGCGGCCGTGGCGATCGCCGACCCCGACGCGAACCGGTCGGCCGCACTCCTCGCCCGGCTGCGCGCGGCCTTCCCCGGTGGCGAGATCACCGCCGCGGGCGCCGTGCCGGAGGAGCTGGCGCGCGCGGACGGCATCGTCAACGCGACCCCGATCGGCATGACAGGCCACCCTGGCTTGCCCTTCGACACCGCCGCGCTCGAGTCCCGGCACTGGGTTGCCGACGTCGTCTACCGGCCGCTCGACACGGCGTTGCTCGTCGCGGCCAGGGCGAAGGGCTGCCGCGTGCTCGACGGCGGCGCGATGCTCGTCGCACAGGCCGCCAGGACGCTCGCACTGCTCACCGGCGCCACGCCCGACCTCGGTCGCATGCGCCGGCATCTGCGCACCCTCACCACGCGGGAAGGAACCGACTCATGACCGGCTGGGACCACGAGACCGATCTGCTGGTGCTCGGCTCCGGCGCGGGCGGGCTGGGCGCGGCGGTGGTCGGCGCGCACGAGGGCCTGTCCGTGCTGGTGCTGGAGAAGACCGAATGGGTCGGCGGCACCACCGCCTACTCGGCGGGCACGTGCTGGATACCCGGGCACCGCTACCAGGACGACCCCGCCGCGGACATCGCCGCCGCCAGCGGCTACCTCGACGCACTCGTTGGCGACCGGGCGCCGAGGGAGCTCCGCGAGGCGTACCTGGCCGCGGGTCCCGCGATGATCGACTACCTCGACCGCGTCGGCGTCGGCTTCTGGCATTCGAAGACGGTGGTCGACTACCACCCCGAGATCCCCGGCGCCGGCGTCGGTCGGGCACTGGAACCCCGCACGTTCGACGGCCGCAGGCTCGGCAAGACGCGGTTCGGCCGCATCCGGCGTCCTGTGCCCGAGTTCGCCCTCTTCCGCGGCACACTCATGGTCAGGCGCCCCGAGGTCAACCAGCTGCTGAGCATCTTCGACGGCTCGCCGCGCGGCTTGGCCGTGGCGCTGCGCCTCGGCGCGCGGTGGGCCGCCGACCGCCTCCGCTACCCGCGCGGCACGCGGCTCGCGATGGGCAACGCGCTCGTCGCCAACCTCTATTACCAGCTGCTGCGGCGCTCAGGCGACGTCTGGTTCACCGCGCGCACCACGGAGCTCGTCACCGGCGACGACGGCCGGGTCGTCGGCGCCGTCGTCTCGCACCGCGGCCGCACGGTGCGCGTCGCTGCGCGGCACGGCGTCGTGCTCGCGGCGGGTGGGTTCTCGGCCAGCCCGCAGCTGCGCGCCGAGCACCTGCCGGAACCCACCCCGCAGTTCACCCGCGCGAGCGAGGGCGCCACCGGCGACACCCTCGCGCTCGCCCGCGCCGCCGGAGCGGCGCTCGGACCGCGGCACGACGACAACGCACTGTGGTTCCCCAGCTCGATCGGCCGCCGCCGGGACGGCTCCACCGCGGTGTTCCCGCACATCTGGGACCGCGCCAAGCCCGGCATCGTCGCCGTCAACGCAGCCGGCCGCCGGTTCGTCGACGAGTCCGTGTCCTACCACCGCTTCACGCGCGCGATGTACGACTCGCACAAAGCGGTCCCCACGATCCCGGCGTGGCTCGTTCTCGACGCACGCACGCTCGCCCGCTACGGCCTCGGCATGATCTACCCGCATCTGCCGGAACGGTTGCTGCGGCGGCACATCCGCGCCGGCTATCTGCATACCGGGCGCACGATCCGGGAGCTCGCGGCCGCCATCGGCGTCGACGCCGACGGTCTGGAAAGGACGGTCACCGACGCGAACCGGTTCGCGCGCACGGGTGTCGACGAGGAGTTCGGCAAGGGGCAGAGCCCGTTCGGCCACCAGTACGGCGACCCGGCGCACGAGCCGAACGTCAACCTCGGCCCGATCGAGAGGGCGCCGTTCTACGCGATAGCCGTGGTCCCGACGCCACTGGCCACGGCGCTCGGCGTGCGGACCAACCCCGACGCGCAGGTGCTCGGCGAGGACGGCGAGCCGGTGCCAGGGCTCTACGCGTGCGGCAACGACGCGGACTCGATCATGGCGGCGGAGTACCCGGGCGCGGGCTGCCAGGTGGGTGCGGGCCTGACGTTCGGCTACCAGGCCGCTCGCCACGCCGCCCGCACGCGACGATGAGCCGGTGCGCCCCTCGGCGCCGGGATGGTTCAATCAGGCGGTGACCGAGAATCCCGAGACACCGACCGTCGTGACGGCCCACCGGGAGATCGCCGCCGGTGCGGAACGGATCTTCGAACTGATCGCCGATCCCGCGCGGCAGCCGCGGTGGGACGGCAACGACAACCTCGCCGAGGCGCCGGAGGGCCAGCGCGTCCGCGGCACCGGCGACGTGTTCACCATGACGCTCACCAACGGCGCCGTGCGGGCGAACCGGGTCGTCGAGTTCGAGGAGGGGCGGCGCATCGCGTGGCTGCCGTCCGAGCAGGGGAAGGAACCGCCGGGGCACCTCTGGCGGTGGGAGCTGGAACCGCTCGGCGCGGGCCGCACCAGGGTGGTCCACACCTACGACTGGTCGCGGCTGACCGACGAGAACCGCTTCGCCAGGGCCAGGGCGACGACCGAGGACCGCCTGCGCGCCTCGCTTGACCGGCTCGCCGAGGTCGCCGAGTCGGACTGACCGGCCGGCCGTGGATCCGTGCCCGGCCGGCGAGAGGCCGTCGGCCGGCCGGGCACGGGGCTTCGCCCTACGACGCGTAGGTGAGCAGGCTCCGCGACACCTCAGGGTCGCGCAGCTTCAGCATGGTGCGCTTCTCGATCTGGCGCGCCCGCTCGCGCGTGACGCCGCAGACGCGGCCGACCTCCTCGAACGTGCGCTCGCGCCCGCCGTCGAGACCGAACCGCAGGCGGATCACCTCCTGTTCCCTCGGCGTGAGGGTCGCGAGCACGGTGTCGATCTCGCCGCGCAGCGCCTTGCCCGCGCTGTCGTCGGCCGGGGACTCCGGCTGGCGCAGGATCTCCCACAGTGGACGGTCACCCTGGTCGCCGACGGTCTGGTCGAGGCTGATCGGCTCGCAGTCGTAGGACAGCAGCTCGATCACCTCGGACACCGGGATCTCCAGGTCCCGCGCGATCTCGGCGTGAGTCGGGTCGTAGCCCAGCTCCGTCGCCAGCGCCCTGCGCGTCCTCGTCACCCGCTGGACCCGGTCGAGCACCCGCGCCGGGATGCGAATGGTGCGGCTCTGCTCGCCCAGCGCACGGTTGATCGACTGCCGGATCCACCACGTGGCGTAGGTCGAGAACTTGAACCCCGGGGTGTGGTCGAACTTCTCGACCGCCCGGATGAGCCCGATGTTGCCCTCCTGGATCAGGTCGAGCAGGGCAAGGCCACGGCCGGTGTAGCGCTTGGCGATGCTGACGACCAGCCGCAGGTTGGCCTCGAGCAGCTCCTTCTTCGCCGCCCTGCCGATACCGGCGATGGCACGCAGGTCGGCGTGGTCATACCGGTCGGTGCCCTCGGCGAGCAGCTGCTCGGCGAACAGGCCCGCCTCGATGCGCTGTGCCAGCTCGGCCTCCTGCTCGCGCGTGAGCAGCTGCGTGCGTCTGATGCCGTTGAGGTAGGTCCCGACCAGGTCGGAATGCGGGCCGTGCCCCGCCTGCGAGGTGTTGTCGATCTGCGGTACGGACACCAGTGGTTCCCTTTCAAGTGCCCCCGGACTTCTGGCTGAGTAGAGGTTCGCGCGGTCCTCTGGCCGGCACCGGGGCGTCGCGGCACCCGTACCGGCGGGGCCAAGCGCAGGTCAGCGCCGTGGCGCGGGCCAGGCCTCGCGCGGGGTGCGGATCGACTACGGGGCAGGCTGGCGTCGTGTGGTTATCGTCAGCTGAGTGGTGGGAAGCACGCAGGCGCGCAGGCAGCCGTGGTTCCGCCCGCGCAGGCGGTGGGCCCGGGTAGGCCCGGCCGGCGTGGGCAGGCTGCTGGTGTTCGAGGTCGTCCAGGTGACGGTCTTCGTGGTCGTCGTCCAGGAGTCGTGGGCGGCCATCACCGGCACCGTCGTGGGCGTACTCGCCGTCGTCGTGACCTTCGGCCGTCACCGCGGCCGCTGGTGGAGCGAGCACGTCCGGCTGTGGTGGCGTTATCGCGCGCGGCGCGGCCACTCCGGATGCGCTGCGGACGACGCGCGGCTGTCGTCGGTCCGGGAGCTCGTGCCCGATCTGGTGGTGGAGAACGTCGACGGACCCGGTGGCGTCCCGCTCGGCATGGGCGGTGACGGCGCGGGCTGGTTCACCGCGCTCGAGGTGGTGCCCGCGCCCGACGACCGCGCCCGGCCGCCGTTGCCGCTCGCGGCACTGGCCCGGCTGGTCACCGACGCGGAGCAGTCCGGCGCCGTGCTGCAGGTCGTCGCGCACGGGCCGCCGGACGGCGCGCTGTGGGTGGCGGTGCGGCTCGACGGGGCCGCCGTGGCCGATTCGGTGGTCGACGACACCGACGTCCGGGTGGACGTTCCCGCGGTGCTGGCCGAGCTGACCCGGCGGGTGGCGCGGATCCTGCGCAGGCGGGGACTCGGCACGCGGCTGCTCAGCGCGGGTGACCTGCTCGACGCGCTCGTCCGCTCGTGCGGTCTGGGCACCGGCGCGACCGCGAACATCGAGGAGCGATGGGAGGCCTGGCAGGTGGACGAGGTACGGCACGGCTGCTTCTGGCTCGCGTCCTGGCCCGATCCGGAACGGGGCACGGCGTTGCTGGCCGCGTTGCGTGACCTGCCCGCGGCACGGACCAGCCTCACGTTCCTGCTGGAGCCGGGCTACGACGGCACGGGCGTGCGCTGCCTGCTGCGCCTGGCCGCCCCGGCGCCCTCCTACGAGGCGGCATGCGCGCACGCGCAGCGGCTCGCCGAGAACCTGGGCGGACGACTGTTCCGGCTCGACGGCGAACACGCCCCCGCCGTGTACGCCACCGCGCCGAGCGGAGGCGGTGCGCGATGACCGTGCCGGAGGGTGCGAGGCAGGGACGGCCCCGCCACGGTGAGCAGCTCGTGGCGACAGCCGTCGCGCGGGAACCAGCGCGGGCCGAGTCCGAGGATGCGGCACCGGCCACGGCCACGGCGAGCGCGTCAGCGCGGGCGCTGCCCGCACCGCAGGCGGCCGCGAGGCCACTGGCCACGCCGGCGTTCCCACCAGCTCCACCCCCGGCCGGTGACGGCTCGCGGAGCGAGCCGAGGGCACGGCCGGAGTGGCGGACCCGCCGTCATCGCGGGCTCAGCAGGCTGCACATCGGCAGGCACGTGGCCACGGCGGACGAACTGGACCGCCTGCAGCTCACCGGCCGCGCGGTGGGGCTGCCGCTCGGCCGGGACCAGGCGGGCGCGCCCGTCCCGTTGCCGCTGTTCGGCCCGCGCCCGTCGCTGGCGGTCCTGCTCGGCGGACTGTGGGCGGCCAGGCTCGTGGTGTTCCGTTCGCTCGGTTTCGGGGCGAGGGCGGTGGTCTTCACCGGCCGGTACGCGGCCTGGCGGCACCTCGGGCAGTGGGCGACGGGGCGCACCGACCGGGTCGCGGTGCTCCCGCCCGGTTCGCCGCTGGGCACGGTGGCCTCCGCCGACACGCCGTTGCTCCGGGTGGACGACCTGGACGACGCCGGTGAGGCGGTGCCCTCGCCCGCGGGAGAGCCGCCGTGGCAGACCCGGTTGCTGGTGTGCGGGCGGCTCACCCCCGCGCGGTTGCCCGCGGTCCGTGCCGCCGACGTGCTGCTGACCCAGCGGCTGACGCCGGAGGAGGCGGCCGCCGTGGTGCGCGCCCGCGGTCTCGCCGACCGGGGCGCGCATGCCCTGCAGCTGCTCCAGGACGACATGCTCGCGCTGGACGCCGGCACGGGGATCAGGTACGCCTGGACCGAGCCGGACGGCGCCGAGCAGCGGGCGCTCGGCCGACCGGGCGCGCGGTGAGGCGGGGCCGTGGGAGACGAGGCGCCCCCACGCCGGGGGTTTCACGTGGGGGCACCTCATTCCGGCCGCCGCTCAACCGGAAACCTGGAAGGGCGATACGCACGGGCGGACGGGACGGCCCTGTTCGGGACACAGTGGACCGTCACGCCGTCGCGCTCGCCGCGCGGCCTGGGAAGCCGAACGGGCAGTAGGCTCCCCGCGCCGTGCGCTGGCATCTCCAGGTCCTCCTTTTCTTGCGCGACAACGAAAAGCTACGGGTCGTGGCGACGTCCACGCAGTCTTCTTGAGGAATCTTGAGCTTTGCGATCTTGCCGGCGACCACGAAGAACGCTCGCGCTGCTCGGCGTCCTGCTACTGGGCCTGCTGCCCCCGGCGTCGACGGCCGCCGAGCACGGCGGTCCGGTGCGCCGCGTCGTCATCGTGTCCGGTTCCACCGGCGGGATCTACTACTCCTACGGGCTGGCCCTCGCGCGCGAGCTCGCCGCGGCCACCGGCGTTCGCGCACGGGTGGTGGCGACGCAGGGATCGGTGGAGAACCTGCGGGCGCTGGTGGAGGGCACCGGTGACATCGCGTTCAGCGCGGCCGACGCGGTGACGGAGACCGGCCTCCCGCCTGGCGAACCCGTGGGCTCGCTGAGGGCGATCGGCCGGCTCTACGACGACTACCTGCACGTGGTGGTGCCCGCGTCGTCTCCGGTGCGGGAACTCGGCGATCTGCGTGGCCGCACCGTGTCGATCGGCTCGGCCGGAAGCGGGACCGAGCTCATCGCGCGGCGGATCCTGGAGCCGGCCGGCCTCGGAACGGGCGGGATCCGGCCGGTCTCGCTCGGGCTGGGCGATTCCGCGGCCGCGATGCTGCGCGGTGAGGTCGACGCCTTCTTCTGGTCGGGTGGCCTGCCGACGCGCGCGGTGTCCGCGCTCGCCGCCGAGCTGCCGATCCGGTTGCTGCCGCTCGGCAACGAGGCCGCGTCGATGCGCGCCACCCACGGCAGCGCCGGCTACCGGGTGGCGACCGTGCCGGGCGGCACCTACGCGGACGTGCCGCAGACGCGCACGCTCGCGGTGCCCAACTACCTGCTCGTGCGTGCCGACGCCGATCCCGCCGTGGTCGCATGGGTGACCCGGCTGCTGTTCGAGCGCAGCCGCACACTGGCCGAGGCGGTGCCGGTCGCGCGCTCGCCGAGCCCGAGGACCGCGATCTTCACCGACCCCGTCCCGTTGCATCCCGGTGCGCTCGCCTACTACCGAGCGATCAAGCCGTGATCGGCCGCCCTGAGCACGAGCCGCACGGTCAGCCCGCCCTGGGCGGTGGGTTCCGCCTCGACGCGGCCGCCGTGCTGGCGCAGCAACTCCGACGCGATGCTGAGGCCGAGTCCGGTTCCCGCGACGTTCTGGTGCCGGGGGCTGCGCCAGAACCGGTCGGTCACCCTGGCGAGCTCGTCGTGGTCCAGACCGGGACCGGTGTCGCTGACGGCGATCGCCAGCTCGTCGCCGTCGCGCCGGATCCTGACCGAGACCGCGCCCCCTCGGGGCGTGAACTTCAGGGCGTTGTCGAGCACGACGTCCAGTGACGTGCTCAGCGCGGTCGGCTCGAACCACGCGTGCGCCGGCTGGTGCGGGCCGCCGGTCACCGTGATCCGCCGGTTCCTCGCGAGCGGCGCCCAGGCGAGCAACCGCTCGTCGACGATGGCGCTCACCTCGACGAGCGCGGGCTCGCCCGCACCGGCGTCGGCGCGGGCGAGCCGGAGCAGATCGTCGAGAATGTGGCCGAGTCGTTTGGCCTCCGTTCGCACGTGTTCGTGATCCTCCTCGTGGCCGGGCCGCAGTGCGAACTCCAGCTGGTCGATGCGAAGCTGCAGCGCTCCCAGCGGATTGCGCAGCTGGTGGGAGGCGTCGGCGACGAACTTCCGCTGCCGGTCGATCGCGGCCTCGACCCGCGCGGCCATGTCGTTGAACGACGCGGCGAGCCTGCGCAGCTCGGGCGGCCCGCTCCGGCCGGCGACCCTGGCCGTGAGCCTGCCGGAGCCGAACTCGTGCGCGGCCCGGTCGAGCAGCCCGATGGGCCGCAGCACCCACGACGCGATCCGCGAGGCCACCGCCACGCAACAGGTGAGCGTCAGCAGCGCCGCCACGGCCACCACGCCGACCACGACACCGCCCCTGTGCCGGAGGTCGTCGGTGGGCGAGAGGGTGACCAGCGCGCCGAGCACGTCGCCGTCGCGGGTCACCGGCTCGGCCACGACGAGGTCCTTCGACTGCCACGGCAGGATGCGCGTGCCGGTCACGTCCCGGTGCCCGCTGAGGGCCATCGCCACGTGCTCGCGCACGTCCGGATCCGCCCAGCGGGCCGTGTCGCTCGACGCGAGCCGGACCGCGGGCGTGGGATCGAACAGCGCGACCCGCACCCCGTGTACCTCTTCGTAGCGCCGGAAGTCGGTGAGCAGCGAGATCCGGTCGGCGCCGGTGGTCGCGGCCTCGGCCATCGAGACCAGCCTGCGGGCGTCGTCGCGCCGGTCGGTGAGCATGGTCTGCTGTTCGACGTCGATCCGGCTGCCCGCGAGCGGCACCGACAGCGCGGTGACGACGGCGGCCATGAGCAGCGCGAGAACGGCGCGCAACCTCGCTCGCACCGGTGGTTCACCCGGCCCGCAGCCGGTACCCGATGCCGCGGACCGTCTCGATGGTGTCGGCGGGCGCCAGCTTGCCGCGCACCGATGCGATGTGCACCTGCAGGGTGCGCTGGGCACCGCGCCACGACGCACCCCACAGCTCGCTGATGATCTGCTCGTAGCGCATGACCACCCCGGGGCTGCGCGCGAGCAGCGCCAGGATGTCGAACTCGAGCCGGGTCAGGCGCACCGAGCGGCCGTCGACGCTCGCCTCGCGGCGTCCCACGTCGACCTTGACCCGGCACTGCTGCGCGCCGGGCGCGGGCTCCGGGAGCAGGGCGCGTCCGGCGGTGCGCCTGCGGACCACGGCGTTGAGCCGGGCGAGCAGTTCCCGCGAGTCGTACGGCTTGACGATGTAGTCGTCGGCGCCGAGGTCGAGGCCGTGCACCCGGGACCGCAGGTCGTCGCGGGCGGTGACGATGAGCAGCGCGGCGTCGGTGGCCGTCCGGATGCGCCTGCAGACGTGCGTGCCGTCCCGGTCGGGCAGCCCCAGGTCGAGGAGCACGACGTCGAGCGTGTCGTCGACCGCGGCGAGCGCCTCGGCCGCGGTTCCGGCCACCCGGATCTCGTACCCGTAGTGCAGCAGGACGGCCGACAGCGCGCCGACCACCGCGTCGTCGTCCTCCACGATCAGCACTCGCATCGACACCGCTGCCGCCCCGCTACTGCCTGCCGAGCACCGGTGCGGTGTCGGGTCGCGTGGGGGCCGGGCGGTCGGCGCCGGAGACCAGCGGTCCGCCCGGGGTCGAGACCTCCCAGGCGCTTTCGTCGGTGACCGGGGCCGGGTGCCGTGGTTCGCCGGTGACGTGGCGGTCGGTGCGGTCGGCCTGGACGGCGGGCTGCTCGGCTGCCGGCGGTGCGTCGGCTCGCCGCAGTGCGGCCGGTACCTCCACCGCGTGCCGCGGCTGCTGCTCCGGGGTGCCGGCGGTGCGGCCGGCGAGCACGGAGGGGACGTCGCCGGGCAGCCCCGCGGTGAACTCCGACGCCGGGGCGGTGCGGCGGCGCCGTTCGGCCTCGCGCCGCCGCTGGGTGGCCCTGCGCTCGGCGCGCTGCTCGGTGTAGCTGCGGCGCGGGGTGGCGAGCCGCTGGTTGACGAGCACCGGTGGGGCGGCGGTGCCGGGCGCGGTCTGCTCGGCCGCGGGTGCCTCGGCGAGGCCGCCCGGCCGGGTCCGTTTGCGGTCCCGTTCGCCGAGCACGGGCGGTGCCGCGGCGCCGGGTGGAGGTGCGAACGCGTCCTGCCGGTACCGCCCGGTGCCGCTTTGCTCCGAAGTGGACTGACGGGTGCCCGGTGGTGCCGTACCGGGTGCTCCCGGCGGGAGCGCGGGCTCCTCCGGAACGGACTGGCCGTCACGCGATGGCTGCCGCTGGTGGTGGCCCGGCTGCCGCCCGCCCGGTGGCATGCCGGTGCCAGGGGGAAGTCCGGTGCCCGGTGGCAGGCCGGTGCCGGGGGAGAGGCCGGTGCCCGGCGGAAGGCCCGTTCCGGGTGGTGCGCCGATGGTGCTTCCCGGTGGCCCCGCGAGCGACGTGGCGCCGGACATCCCCGGAGGGGTCAGCGTCCCGGGCGAGCGGAGCACCCCGAGGTTCGGCGTTCCACCGGCTCCCGAGCCGAACCCGGGTGGCGCCGAGGGACGGAGGGTGAGGGTGCCGGGCCGGGCGGGCGGAGGCGTGAGGCCGTTGCCCGGCGGCGGCGCCGGGGTGATCCCCGCCAGGCCCGGACCCGGTGCGGGCGGCGGCGTGGGCGACGGCGCCGGGGGCGGCGGTGCCACCTCGCCCGCCGGGGGCGTGCCGGTGAACCCGGGCGGCGGCGTTGCCCCGGGGGCGGGCGCACCGGCGAGCGCGGGAGCCGGTGCCGGCGGGGGTGCGGCCGTCGTGAAGGTCGCCGCCGGTGGTGGTGCCGCGGTGGCTCCCGCACTGCCACCGAAACCTGGTGGGGGTGCCGCGCCGAACCCCGGCGGGACACCGGGGGCGCCCCCTGGCGGGCCACCCGGCAGGGTCGGCAGCCCGAACGCACCAGGATGGAAGACCCCGTCGAGCGGTGTCATCTTGGGTCCCCGGGCCCCGGCGATCCGTTGCGTGTAGGGCAGATAGGCGTCCGCGGCCTCCCGCGCGAGCAGCTGGGCCCGTTCGTTGTACTCCTTCTTGACCTCCGACTCGGTGGGCTTGCTGTTGATGTCGGTGTGGGTTCCGCCTTCCTTGGCGGGGAGATAGGGAGTGCCGTCGGGCTTGGAGTCCTCCAGCGCCGTCTGGTATTCCTCCCAGAGACCGGCCATCTCCTCCTGCTTCTCGCGCATGACGCCCGCGAGCCCGCGCAGGGCGCTCGCCGTGTCGGCGGCCGACTCCTGCCATTGGTCCAGATACACCAGCGTGGTCCCGACCCGGAGGAGGAACGCGGCCTTCGCCGAGGGCGACTCCCAGTTGGCGTCCAGGCCGTCGGTCTGGGTACGCAGGTCGCCGCTCAGCGTGGAGAGCATGCCCGCGAGCTTGCCGAACTGCCCGGCGCGATCGTCGACGTTGCCGGGTTGCTCGCCGCTGATCTCGAGGTTGATCGCCTCGATCGTGTCGCCGCGGGCCCCCTCGGCGACCCCGATCTCCAGCGTCCGCTCGGTGGTCGGCGGCGGCCCGCCCCGGACGGAGGGGTGCCAGTTGGCGGCGACGTCGCCGGCGTCGTCGCTCGGAATGTAATGGGTCGTGCCGTTCGGCCCGCCGTGTGGCGGGCTTGCTCCGTAGTAGTCCTCGCCGGGCATGTCCCGTCCCCTCGTCCGATCAGAGGCCCGGGGCCTGTTCCCGTGCTTCCTGCTGCTGCTGTTCCGCCAGCGCCGTCCAGTCGTCGGGCGTCACCGGGTCCGGCTGCGGCGTGATGGTGCGGTGTCCCGAGGTCTCGCTGTTGCCGTCGGCGTCCTGCCGCTCGGTGTGCATCTCGACGGTGCCGTCGCGGTGGTGGTACTCGTGCTGGATGGTGCGCCGCACCAGCTCGCCGTTCTCGTCGCGGACCTCGGTGACGTGCTGCGTGTGCGTCAGGCCGGCATGCGGATAGGACTCGTGCGTCGTGTACTCCTCCGGCTCGGGCGCGGAGCCGGACTCCGGCGCCTGCTCTCCGTCGGCGGAAGCGCCGGAGGCGGGCTGCTCGCTGTACAGGTCCTCCACGGTGGTGCCGTCGATGTGCGAGGGCAGCCCGGCAGGCCTGCTCGCCCCCGGGCTGTCGAAGGCGAACTTGATCGCGTTGAGGCTCACCGCGCTCATCGCGTCACCGCCGCCGTAGAGGTCGGCGATGATGTGCGCGACCGAGGACAGCACGGTCAGGTTCCGCATCGCGTCCCCGACGAACAGCTGCGCTTCCTCCGCGCTCCACGCGGTCGCGGCCTCCGCCTCCCGTCCCGGTGGGAAGAAGCCGGTGCTGAACTGGCCGTCGCCGCCGCCGTGCAGCAGGGCGGACTCGGCACCGAGGTAGTCCTGAACCCCCTCCCGCAGGCTCGCCACGTTCTCGCCGAACGTGCGGAAGGAGCCGAGGTCGGCGTCGAGCTCGCTCATGGGTGCCTCCGGATGCCGCCGTGGACGGGGACGAGTGCTGTCCCGGTGAAGTCAACCCTCACGGCGCAACCCCTGGCGGCAGGTGCGCCAGCTGCACCAGCCGGGCCCCGGAGCGCCGGGTGATCAGGCGGCCGCGGCCCGCGGGCAGCGGCTGTGCCTTGAGGTTGCCCAGCAGCGGACCCTCCTCCTTGCTGCCCGACATCAGGATGCCGGGCGAGGCGAGGTCCCGGATGCGCGCGATCACCGGGTCGAACAGGGCCCTGGCCGCGCCGCCGGTGCGCCGGGTGACCACCAGGTGCAGGCCGATGTCGCGGCCCTGGGTCATGAACTCCAGCAGCGGCGCGAGCGGGTTCTCGTGTGCGTGCGGCACCACGAGGTCGTAGTCGTCGACGAGCACGAACAGCTCGGGCCCGCTCCACCAGTCGCGGTCGCGCAGCTGTTCGGGCGTGATGTCGCCGCCGGGCAGGCGTTTCGTCATCGCGTTCACCGTCAGCCCCACCATCTGTTCCACGGTCGCGCGGCTGGTGGCGTAGCCGATGCGGTACTCCTCGGGGACCAGCCCGAGCATGCTGCGCCGGTAGTCGATGAGCGCGATCTGGGCCTGTTCGGGTCCGTACCGCGCCATGATCCCGGTGGCCAGTGCGCGCAGGAACGTGCTCTTGCCGCATTCGACGTCGCCGAGCAGCAGCAGGTGCGGCTCGGTCTCGAAGTCCAGGCGCACCGGGCGCAGGTCGCTCTCGGCGATCCCGATCGGGATGCCCCGCTCGTCGGGAGCGGGCAGCGTGGCGTAGGGCAGCAGCGAGGGCAACAGCCGCACGCGCGGGGCGGCGGGACCGGGCGCGGCGTCGCTCACGGCGCCGACGAAATGGCTCACGCCCTCGGTGAGCTCCGCGTCCGTCGAGCGTCCGTCCACTCTGGGCACCGCGGCGAGGAAGTGCATGCCGTCCGGGGTGAGCCCCCTGCCCGGCGTCTGTTCCGGCACGGTGGCCGCCTTGCGCCGGTTGACCGCGGAGTCGGCGGGGTCGCCCAGCCGCAGTTCGAGCCTGGTGCCGAACATGTCCTTGGTGTTCATGCGCAGGTCCATCCAGCGGTTGCACGTCGCGATCACGTGCACTCCGAAGCCGAGGCCGCGGTTCACCAGCTCGCCGACCACCGGCTCGAGGTCCTCGAACTCGGTGCGCAGCGTCGTCCAGCCGTCGACGACGAGGAACAGGTCGCCGAACGGGTCCTCGGCGAACCTGCCCGAGCGCAGCAGCCGCCGGTAGGTGGCCATGCCGTCGATCCCGTGTTCGGCGAACCGCTGTTCCCGCTCCAGCAGCAGGTTGTGCGCCTCGGCGACGCTGCGCCGGACCTGGTCGGTGTCGCGGCGGGTCGCCGTGCCGCCGACGTGGGCGAGCTCGCGCAGCGCGGTGAGCCCGCCGCCACCGAAGTCGAGGCAGAAGAACTGGACCTCGGCGGGGGTGTGGGTGAGCGCGAGGCTGCCGAGGATCGTGCGCACCGCGGTGGTCTTGCCACTGCGCGGTCCGCCGACGACGACCACGTTGCCGCCCGCGCCCGCCAGATCGAGCCGGTAGGTCTCGCGTTTCTGCTCGAACGGCATGTCGATGATCCCGGCGACGGCCCGCAGCGCGCCGTGCTCCCCGGCGAGCTCGGTGGTGAGTCCCCGTTCCGGGTGGTGCACGAGCGGCGCCAGCAGCTGGTCGAGCGTCGGCGGTTCGGCCAGCGGCGGCAGCCACACCTGGTGGGCCGCCCTGCCCTGGCCGCGCATGCGCTCGACGAGCACGTCGAGCAACGTCTCGCCGCCCTCCGGCTCGGTCTCGGCCGCCACCTCCTCGGCGGGCTCGCCGGTGACCGGCACGGCGTAGCGGGTCGAGAAGTCCTGTACCGGGTCGGCCCTGGTGGCGCTCACCCCGGCGGTGCGCTCGGAGCCCTCGCGCCGGTGGCTGCCGGAGACGTAGGCCGCGCGGAACCGGGTGAGCTCGTCGGTACCGGCCTTGAGGTAGCCGTTGCCGGGGGAGCGCGGCAGCTGGTAGGCGTCGGGGAACCCGAGCACGGTGCGGCTCTCCATCGCCGAGAACGTCCGCAGCCCGATCCGGTACGACAGGTGCGAGTCGAGCCCGCGCAGCTTGCCCTCCTCCAGCCGCTGCGAGGCCAGCAGCAGATGCACGCCCAGCGACCGGCCGACCCGTCCGATCTGGACGAACATGTCGATGAAGTCGGGGCGGGCCGTGAGCAGCTCGGAGAACTCGTCGACGATCACCAGCAGCGCGGGCAGCGGCTCGAGCGGCGCTCCGGCGGCGCGGGCCTTCTCGTAGTCGCGCTGGGAGCCGTAGTTGCCCGCCTTGCGCAGCAGCTCCTGGCGGCGCAGCAGCTCGCCCTGGATGGCGTCGAGCATGCGGTCCACGAGGTGCAGCTCGTCGGCGAGGTTGGTGATCACGGCGCTGGTGTGCGGCAGCTGGTCGAGGCTGGCGAACGTCGCCCCGCCCTTGAAGTCCACCAGCACCAGGTTGAGGATCTCGGGATCGTGGGTGACGGCGAGCGCCAGCACGAGCGTGCGCAGCAGCTCCGACTTGCCCGAGCCGGTGGCACCGACCAGCAGCCCGTGCGGGCCCATGCCGTCCTGCGCCGACTCCTTGAGGTCCAGCTCCATCGGCCTGCCGTCGGCCTGCACCCCGATCGCCACGCGCAGCCGGTCGCGGTTGGACCGCGCCGCCCACGCCCGCGACAGGGCGAACTCGTACGGGTCGCCGAGCCCGAGCAGCGCGGTGAGCTCCAGCGTCCCGGCGAGCGGCTGCTCCCCGCTGACGGCCAGCGCCGACAGCCGCAGCGGCGCAAGCGCGCGGGTGAGCGCGTGCGCATCCGGTTCCGCGAGCGCGTCGGCGCGCCCCACGGTGCCCGAGCCGTCCATCGTGCGGCTGGTGAGCGTGCCGTCGTCGGCGATCTCCAGCACGAGCGTGGTGGCGTCCAGAATCCTCGGCGGGGCGTCGGTGAGGTCGAGCAGCGTGACACCCTCGGTGCCGCCCTCCACGAGCAGGTGCTCCGAGCCGTCCTTCGCGCCGCCGTCCAGCACCACGACGACGTGCGCGGCGCCCTCGACGGGAGCCGAGCGCGCGTCGAACCGCGGGCGGTTCGCCAGCACGTCGTCGAGCATGGCCTCCAGCGCCGTCACACTGGAGGCCACCAGCCGCAGCTGCCCGACCGCGTCCAGTTTGGACGGATGCAGAGCGTGCGGCAGCCACTTGGCCCACTCCCAGCGTTCCCGTTCCCCGGGGTGCACGCAGAAGGCCAGCAGCACGTCGCCGGGTGCGTGGAAGGCACCGAGCTGCGCGACGAGCGCTCTGGCGAAGTCACGCTTGCGGGCGGCGTCGCCGGTGACGTAGATGTGGGAGAACCCGCGCAACGCCACCGCCACGGGCAGGTCGGGCACGGTCGAGTAGGTGGTGACGAACCTGCGCAGCGCCATCGCGCACAGCGGCTCCAGCTCGTCGATCGGCTTCGTCTCCGGCGGTACGAGCGGGGTCGCCAGCTCCTGCTGGCCGAGCCCGATGCGGATCACGGTGAAGTCCCAGTCGCCGGGGCGGCGCTCCCACAGCCGGGCGCTGCGTACCGTCGACCAGAGCCGGTCAGGGTCCGGGTGCCGGTAGAGCATGGCCTCGCGCTGGCGGGCGATCGTCTCGCGGACCTGGGCGCGGAGCTGGCTGAGCCTGCGCATGTAGCGGCGGCGGCTCACGATCATGTCCTGCTTGCTGGTGCCCTGGCCTGCCTGGTTGAACACCTGGAAGGCCACCATGCCGAGCAGGCCGATGCCGATGAGCCCGCCCGCGACGAACATGAGCGGGCCGAAGCCCCTGCTGGCGCCCATCATCACGGCCATGCCGCCCGCCATGCCCAGCATCGGCAGGATCATCAGCATCCTGGCCCAGCCGCGGCCCGACGGAACGGGGTTCTCCGGCGGCGGCTCCAGCACCACGTCACCGGACGGCAGCTCGGGTGCCGGACGGCGCAGCGGCCGCTTGACGATCACGGTCCCCAAGATCGACTCCTCGTGCGTCTGGTGTGGACGGACCGGGCGCGGCGCGGGGTCGCGCTTGCCTCTCGTCCCTACCATTCAAGCAACGCCATGCTGCACACGAACGGACCTTCGATGACAGTTGCCTCCGGCACGGCGCTCGCGCGCGTGACCATCGCGACGCCGGAACGGTCGATCGACGTCGCGCTGCCCGAGGACGTCGCCGTCGCCGACCTGCTGCCGTACATCCTGCGGCACGCCGGTGCGGACGCCCCCGACGCCGGGGAGCGGCACGGCGGCTGGGTGCTGCGCAGACCTGACGGCACGAGGGTCGACTCGCGGCGGACGCTGGGCGCGCAGGAGGTCCGCGACGGCGAGATGCTGCACCTGGTGCCGGGACACGCGGACTGGCCGGAACCCGAGTACGACGACGTCGTCGAGACGATCGCCAGCGGCGCGCGCAGGCACGGCCTCAGCTGGGGCGGTGACACGACGCGGCGCTGTACGCTCGCCGTCTGCGCGGTGGTGCTGGCGGCGGGCTCGCTGTTCCTGTTCGTCTTCGAGCCGCCGTGGCTGCTGCCCGGGCTCGCGTTCCTCGGCGCGGCCGTGGTGCTGACCGCCGCGGGGACGGCGGTGGCCCGCGCGGTCCCGGACGCGGGCGCGGGCGCCGTACTCGCGGGCACGGGACTGCTCTACGCGCTGGCGGGCGGCTGGCTGGTCACCGGTCCCCGGCACGCGACCCCCGCGGAGTTCGGCCCGCCGCAGCTGGCGCTGGCGGCCGTCACCGTCGTCGTGTTCGGCGTCGTCGGGCACCTCGGGGTCGCGGCGATGGCGCGCGTGTTCGCCGCCGCCGTCACCGCCGGGCTGCTGGGCCTGCTCGGCGCGCTGCTGGCGGGGCCGCTCGGCGCTGCCGGGTCGGCGGCCGTGGTGCTGACGGTGGGGATCGGGCTGCTGCCGGGCTATCCGGTGCTCGCCATCCGCCTCGGCAGACTGCCGATGCCCGCGCTGCCACAGAGCTCGGCGGAGCTGTTCAGCGACGAGCCGGTGCCGCCGTCGTCCGGCGTGTTCGCCGCGGCGGTGCGCACGGACGAGATGCTGTCCGGCCTGCTGTCCGGGCTCGCCGTGGCGAGTGTGGTCTCCTCGGCCGTGCTGGCCGTGTCCGGGGGCACGGCGAACCTGATCCTGCTGGGCACGGTGGCGGTGGCGCTGCTGCTGCGCGCGCGGCTGTTCGCGGTGGGCCGCCAGCGGGTGCCGCTGCTCACCGCCGGTGCGGTGGCCGCCGCGCTGCTGCTGGGCGGCGTCGTCGCGATGGCCCAGACCAACACCGGCCGCCTGCTGTTCCTGGTGCTGTTACTCGCGATCGCGGGCCTCGTCGCCGTCGCGGGGCTGACCTACAGCCACCGCAACCCCTCGCCCTACCTCGGCCGGATCGCCGATGTGGTCGACGTGGTGGCGATCCTGGCACTGGTGCCGCTGACGTGTTACCTCACCGGCCTGTTCACCCTCGTGCAGGGGCTGATGGCGGGGATCGGCTGACATGCCGTCACGGCGGGACCAGCTGCACTCGTACCAGTTCCTGGTGCAACGCGTCGTCTCCTCGATCATGGTGCGCGAGACCGATCCCGAGCAGACCCCGCTGCGCAGGGGCGTCGGCGCGGTCTTCGGGGGCGTGATGATCTCCGTGCTCGTGGCCGCCGGTTTCGGCGTGGTCGGCGCGCTCACCGGGGTGGGCGGCGACGGCTGGCGCGAGAACGGCTCCATCGTCATCGAACGCGAGACCGGGACGCGGTACGTCTACGTCGACGGCACGTTGCGCCCGGTGCTCAACTATGCCTCGGCCCGCCTGCTGGCCGGGCAGCCCGGCGCGGAGCCGCACCGGGTCGCGGGCAGCAGCCTCGCGGGGATCCCGAGGGAGCCGACCGTCGGCATACCCGGCGCGCCGGACTCGCTGCCGCCCGCGGGCCGCCTGACCGGCACGCCGTGGACGATGTGCAGCGTGCCAGTGCGGGACCCGTCCGGGGCACCGGCGACCACCACCGCGCTGCGGGTCGGCGAGTCCGCACCCGCGGGCTCGCCGCTCGGCGAGCGGGCAGCGCTCGTGCGGGACGCCGACGACGGCACGCCGTACCTGGTGTGGCACGACCAGCGATACCGGATCGTGGGGGAACGGCCGGACAGCGTCGTGCGATCCCTGTACGGCGCAGGGCAGCCGGTGCTCGACGTGGGTGGTGCGTGGCTCAACGGGCTGCCGTCCGGGCAGGACATCGGGCCGGTACCGGTGCAGGGCCTGGGTTCCCCGTCGCCGGCCGCCGGCGGATTCACCATCGGCGACCTCGTGTACCACCCCGTCGGTGGTGGACGGCAGCACTATCTCGTACTGGACGACGGGCTCGCCGCGCTCACCGAGCTGCAGACCCGCATCGTGCGCGGGCAGTACGCCGTGGAACCGGCCGAGATCCCCACCGCGGTCGCGAACTCCCTGCCGTCGAGCGACGCGCTGGCTCAGGCCACGGGGGAGCCCGCACCGCCCGCCGTGCCGCCGCCGCTCGTGCCGGTGCCCTCGGACGGGGAGGCGCCGCTGTGCGCCGAGACGGTCGACGCACGCACGGCGCCGCGCGTGACGATCGGCGGCGACGCGGCCGGCCTCACGCAGGGCATCCGGACCACAGTGGAATCCGGCGCGGGCACCCGGCTTGCCGACCGGGTCCTGGTGCCGCCGGGCGGGGTCGCGGTGGTGCGGGCACTGCCCTCCAGCCGCGCCGAGGCGGGCGCGATCAACCTCGTCACCGACACCGGACTGCGCTACCCGGTCCCGTCGGAGGAGGTGCTGGCCGCGCTCGGCTACGACCCGGCCTCGCTGGTGGACCTGCCCGCGGCGCTGGTGCAGCGCATCCCCGAAGGGCCAACGCTCTCGCCCGAGGCGGCGCTGAGGCCCGCGGTGCCGGTACGGCCGTAGTGCACCCGTACCGCTCCCGGCAGGTGCTCCCGTACCCCCTCGACCTGCGGTTCCGCTGCCGTGCCCGCCAGTCCAGGGTGTCGGTGGCCTGCCAGCGGCCGCCAGCAAGCTTGCCGTGGACAGTCAGGACGACACATGGGGTGACACGCGTTGACTCTCAACTTGACCGAGGCGCAGGTGCTCGCGCTGGAGAACCACATCGACGACACGAACGCGAAGATCCAGGGGATCATGAACGGCGTCATGAGCCAGGTGGCCGCCGTGTCCGGCGGCTGGAAGGGCGAGGGCTACACCGCGTTCTCCCAGCAGCAGACCACCGCGCACGAGACGGTCACGCAGCTGCGCACCGTGCTGCAGCAGCTCAGGGCAGGCGTGACGCAGACCCGGCAGGAAGTCACGCGTGGCGACGAGGACAGCGCCACGGCGGCGCGCGGCATCGACTTCAGCGGTGGCGGCGGGATGCACTTCTCCCGGCTGTGACGCGACTCTGACGAAGGAGGAAAACCCCGATGGCAGAACAGATCAGGTACGAGTTCGGCAGTATCGACGAGACCGGCGCGCTGCTGATCAACGCCGCCGCGCAGTGCAAGGCCGCCGTGGCCGAGCTCGGCGTGAAGATGCGGCAGACGTGCGGTGAGGACTGGCAGGGTGGCGCGTCGGAGATGTACGCGACGGCGCAGACGAAGTGCAACACCCTGCTCGACGAGTTCGCGGAAAAGGAACGCCAGAGCGGCTGCGCGACGCAGCAGGCGGGCACGGACATGCTCGGCATCGACAACCGGTGCGCGGGCCTGTTCGGCTGAGCGGGTCCCGCGGAGCCGGTCCAGGGGTCGGCTCCGCGGGGCTTTCCGCGATCAGGCCGAGAAACGCGGTCCGGGCCGCCGGGTCAGCGCCCGCGGTCGCCGAACAGGCCGCCCAGCGGCCCGGGCGACTCCGGCTCCCGGTGCGCCGGGGGGCTGGGCGCGCGGCCGGTGCGCCACCGGCGGCGCCGCCCCCTCGGGCCGAACACCGCCACGGCCGCGAGCAGTGCCGCCAGCGCGGCACCGGCAGCGGCGAGCCCCGATGCCAGCGTGGTGCTGCGGTCCGTCTCGCGCTGCCTGGCGAGCTCCTCGGCGGTCACGGCCTCGGTGGTCATGGGCGGCAGCGCGACGGGCGCCCCGGCAGCCGTCCCGGCGAGTACGGCCTGATGCGGGTTGACGATGCCGTGCCCGTAGGCCGCGCTACCGGTGCCCTCGCTCGCCGGGGTCGCGGTGGCGAGCAGCCGGCTGGCCACGTCCTCAGTGGACAGCCGGGGCCGGTAGGCGCGGACGAGCGCGGCCGTGCCCGCGACGTAGGCGGTGGCGTAGGCGGTGCCCGCCGCCGTGCCGAGGCCGCCGCCGGGGTGCGGCGCCACCACGTCCTCTCCCGGCGCGACCAGGTCGACCTCGCCGCGCCGGGAGAACCCGGCGATCTCGGTGGTCCGCGTGATCGCCCCGACTCCGAGCACGCCGGGGTGGGCGGCCGGATAGGGCGTCGTGCCGGGGGGATCGTCGCGGCTCGCGTCGCCGACGGCCGCCACCACGAGGGCGTCGCCCGCGAGGGCGCGGCGGACCGCGTCGCGCAGCCGCTCACTGTCGCGATAGGACACTGCGGCGACCGCGATCACCGAGGCATCCTGTTCGGCGGCCCAGTCGATGGCGTCGGCGATCGTGTCCGGGGCGACCGCGTCCGCGGGCTGGGACCCCGTGGGGTAGCGGTCGCCCACGACCTTGGCGGAGAGGATCCGCGCGTCCGGTGCGACGCCGTGGAACCCGGTGCCCGGCAGCTCGGCGCCCGCGACGATGCCTGCCGCGCCGGTGCCGGTGCCGAGGCAGTCGGCGGTGCCGCTGGTGCCGCCGTACGCGTCGGCGGGCGCGAGGTCGATGCTGCCGGCGACCCGGCCGGACAGGAACGGCGAGTCGCCGACGCCGGTGGAGATCACGGCCACGCGCTGGCCCTCGCCGGTGCCGGCCTGCCAGGCGAGGTCCGGGGCAAGCAGGTCCTGTGCCCACGGCACCGGGGTGATCTGCCCGCCCGCGGGCAGGCACTGCTGCGCGAACGCGGGCGCGGGCACGGCGGTCACCGCCGCGAGCGCGAAGGCGGCACAGGACAGGGCTTGCGCACGGCGTGTTACGTACACAGGGGAACGGTAGCCACACGAGGCAACCCGGGAGGAGGCGTCATGGAGATGCCGAGCAGAACGGCGCTGGAGAGCATCATGGGCGAGCTACGGAGGGCGATGGCGTCCATTCCGGACACCCAGCAGCGCCTGATGGAGCTCTCCGGCACGGCGTGGTCGGCGGACCGGACCGTGAAGGTGGTCGTGGGTCCGAGGGGACAGCTGGTGGACGTCGAGATCGATCCGCGGGTGTTCCGCAGGCCGGACGCGCACGCCCTGCGCTCGGCCATTCTCTCCGCGTCGGCGCAGGCGGTGAGCCAGGTGGTGGAGAAAACCCAGGACCTGATGTACGAGCAGCTCCCGCCCGAGGTCGCCGAGCTGCGGGAGCGGTTCCAGCCGGGAAGGCCCGACCCGGTGGCCCGCGCGTTCCGCAGTGACGCCGACCTCGTCGCCGAGCGGGAGGCCGACCGTGGCTAGCTACGTCAGCATCAACAGCAGCCCGGCCGCGATCCGCTCCGCCGGCGGGCGGCTCACCGATCTCGGCAGCGGTTTCCGGGACGCAGGCAGCTGGGCTGACATCGCCGCGCTGGAGGAGTTCGGAGACGACAAGTTCGGCGCCGCGATGCGCGAGCAGTACCCGCCGTCCACCCGGCCCGTCTGGGACAACAAGGTGGCGCTTGGACAGTCTCTTGTGGACACGGGGCAGGACTGCGTCACCGCCATGAACCTCTACGAGCAGCAGGAAGGCGAGAACGCCGCCAACATCAGCAGCATCGACCCACGCGTGGGCTGAGCGGGTCCGGAAAACCGGCAGGGGGAGCCGATGGCGTGGAGCGACGACGCGGTCTGGGCGGCACAGGACTTCTTCCGTGAGGTCGACGGCTACATCGCGGAGTTCAACGACTGGTTCGCGGAGAACGCGCACTTGCTCGGAACCTACGGTGCGGCGGGTGCCGAGGCGCTCGGGGTGGGGTTCCCGATCCCCGTCAACGCCTCCACCCTGTTCGATGTGATCCTCGGCGAGTACCCGAGGGTCGACGAGGACAACCTGCGACAGCTCTACGAGGCGTGGGCGGCCGAGGCGGAGGCCACTCATGAGCTGATGGGGAGCGCGGGCGAGGTCACCTCGGGCATCCAGCTCAGCTGGGAGGGCACCGGGGCGCCCGTCGCGCTGGCCACCCGGATGGCGGAGTTCTCGAGGGTGGCCTTCGACCTGTTCGCCGCCCAGCTCGGTCTCTCCCAGGGTGTTCAGGAGTTCTATCACCAGGTCGTGCTGGCCAAGGGGATGTTCCTGGTCAACGTGATCATCATGATGGCCGAGGTGATCGTGCTCGTCATCGGCGCGATCCCGTCGTTCGGCGCCACTCTGGCGGCGATCGGTCCCGCGATCACCGCCAGCAGCATCGGCATCCGGGTGGCCATGAAGGCCGTGCTGGCGGCGTTGCGCCAGGTGGGGTTCAAGGTCGCGTTGTCGGAGCTGCGGACGACGTTGCCCGCCGCGGCGCGTCTGGGACTGACCGCGGGCCGCAACGCCGCGGCACAGCGGACCGCGGCGTACGCCGGCCTCGGGGTCGCGGGTCTCGGGGCCGGTGCGGCGGCCCACGTTCCGGCCACGGCGGTGCGGGGCGGCGCCACCGGGCTGGCCGGATGGTCACAGCGTGCGCTGTCCGGACCGGGCTCGCGCATCTGGGCGCTCGGCGCCCAGCAGGCCCTGCGCAGGGAGGCCATCAGGGCGGGAGCCGAGCGCAGTGTCGTGCGGGAGCTGCGTGGGGCGGCGGTCCGACGGGAGCTGGCCAGACAGTTCGCGGTGAACGCCGGTGCCCGCGGTGGCGCGGCGACCGTGCTGTCGCCCGCCGTGCGGTCGCTGGTGGACGACGCGGTCGAGCAGGCCGTGCGCAACGGGGTGAACCCGGCCGGGCTGCTCGGCCGCCGTGTCGGCGGGTACGCGCTGTTCAGCGGTGGCATCGCGGCGGGAGGCGACCTCGTCGCGCAGAGCGGCCTGCCGGTGGGGTTCTGGGGCATCGACGGGTACGAGTACCGCCCGGACTCGACGTTCGTCGCCGGGGCCGGAGGTGCGCTGAGTGCGGCGCCGATGGGCCTGGCCAGCCGGACCGGCGGGTACCTGGCCACGGGCGCGCTGGGCGGCGTCCTCGGCGACGGGGGCACGAAGGCCCTCACCGCCGCGCTCGACCCCGCCGAGGACTACCAGCAGCCGGTGCGCGCGACCCGCGGCGACCCCAACGCGGAGTGGACGTGGAAGGACGCCGCGAAGGCGGCGCTCGGCGGCGCGATCGGGGGCGCCTGGGAGCGCGTGATCGAGACCCACGGCGAGCTCTCCACCGTGCGGCTCAACTTCGAGGAGCGTGCCTATCTGGGGTTGCGCCCGCCCGCCGACCTGCTCACCGTCATCGGGGAGACCGACGTGGCGGGGCGCGCTGCCTCCGCCGACGCTGCCGCCGCCAGCGCTGTGGCGCCCGCCCCGGCTCCCGCGACGTCCAATCCGGCCGGGGGCACGGCGACCGGCGGGGCCGAGAGCGGGACGGCGAAACCCGGGGGTTCCCCGGCCGGAGGCCGGGGCCAGGTGACCTCGCCGGCGTCCCGGCCGAACGCGGACCCGGCTGCCACGCGGCAGCCGGAGGGTGCGGTGCTCGGCGACCGGCCCACGTCGTCTCCGCCGGAGCCCGTCCGGGACACCGTGCGCGCATCCCCGGCACCCGAGGGCGAGGCGACCGGCACGCACCGCGACCCCGCCGGGGTCCGGGCGACGCCCGACCCGGTGCGCGAGGACACCCCGGACGAGGTCCGCACCGGCGAGGAGACCCGCCTGGTGGCCGGGGAGCCGTCCGAGTACGTCGAGCGGGACGCGGTCGTGGCAAGGCGCGTGCTCGCGGCGCAGCTCAGCGGCCTCACCGAAGGCGGGCTCGCCACGGTGAACCCCGGCGACGGCGCCGTCACGTTCGACTTCGGGGCGGCCTCCACCACGGCGACGTTCTCGGTCGACACCTCTACCGGCGACGGGCTGGGGCCCGGCGAGGCCGTGGTGCGCGCGGGGGACTTCACCCGGCACGGCGGCGAGTGGACGCAGGCAGGGCCCGCGGAGGTGGTGCTCTCCGCCTACCCCGACCCCTCGGGTGCGGTCCTCGACCAGGTGCTCACCCACCTCGCCGAGAGCACCCCCGGAGCGGTTCCCGAGACCGTCGACGGCGATACCGCTGAGTCAGGCGGCTCCGCGACCGCGGCGGAGCGGGTCGCGGACCTGCTGGAGTCGCTCACCGTCGAGCGGGACGGCGTGCGGGCCGAACCCGCCGACGGCTCGGTCCGCCTGCACTTCCCCGGCGCGGTGGTGGACACCGCGATCGCCGTGCAGGACACCCTGCCGCCGGGCACCGGCCGGGCGCATCCACCGCGTACCCGCGTACTCGACGGGGTCACGCGGCAGAGCGAGCTGGCCGTCGTCGAGGTGTCGTCCACCGGTACGGAGGAGGCGCTGCGTGCGGCGCTCGCCGACCTGCGCGAGTCGGTCGCCGGGAAGGGTGACCTCGCCGACGGCTCGGTCCGCCTCGCCCACGACCCGCGCGCGCGGCACCTCGTCGAGACCGTGCGCGCGGCCGTCCCCGGTGCGCTCGTGCTGCCCGACGGCGACGCGTACGTGGTGCGGCTGCCGGACCGCGGTACGTTCGCCGAGGACGCTCGCGCGCTCGCGGACGGGCTGGTGGAGCGCGGCTACCGCACCGGGGAACCGCTGCCCGCGGACCGGCCCGGCGGCGAACCCGGCCGTTCCACGACGTGGCGGCGTCCCGAGGCGGGCGAGGACGTCACCCTCCGGCTGGAGCCCCCCGGGTCGCGCACACCGCCGTCCGGCCAGGACACGCGGACCGAGATCGCCCGCCAGCGGTGGATCCACGACCGACAGTCCGATGAGGACTACGGGCCGCCGCACAGACAGGGCCCGCTCGGCGACAACCCGGGCGTCGAGTTCTACACCGGGCACCCGGCGCGGCCGGACCAGCCGTCCGCGGACCGGGCGATACCGGAGCAGGAGGCGCACGAGGCCCTGCTCGCGAAGATCAACGGCATCGACCAGGACGCGGCCACGGTGTACGCGCGCTACTACAAGACCCCGAACCACAACCCGCCGCACACCATCCAGCGGCGCGGCGGCCGGCCGACGTACCTCGGTCACGAGGTGCCGATGATCGAGCGCGGCTCCGACGGCCTGTACCGCGTGAAGGGCACCGACATCCCGGCCATCCCCGCCGAGTATCTCGGCGATCCCGCACACGGCGACCGCGACTCGTTCCCGGCAGGCGGTGTCGTGGCCGAGGGCACGAAATTCGGGATCGAGGACGCGGACTGGCTCGCCGCGAACCGCCCGCGCATCCAGGACGCCGTGGCCGACGCCGCCGCCCAGTCCTCGGGCAAGCCACGTCCCGCGCGGCGCCCGTTCGGCAACGCCCACCAGGACGAGCACGACCGCGGCGGATTCAACCGGATCCGGCGCGACATCGGCGAGCAACTCGGCAACGTCGCCGGGGCCCACGCGATCCACCTCGCCCGGCAGGAACTGCCTGAAGGGCACACCCTCGTGCCCGTGCCCGTCCCGCTCGCCGGGGCGGGCCGGTTCGACAGCGTGTACGAGGAACGCGACGCCGACGGCAACGCGGTCGGCTACCACGTCGTCGAGGTGAAGGGGCCCACGGCGAGCCTGGGCGCGCGGGACGGTCTCGGCGCCGACCCGAACCGGTACGAGCAGGGCCATCCGCGGTACGTGCAGTCCGTGCTGGTGGCCATGCTCCGGCGTGGCGGGGCGGAGGCGGCGCTGGCCATCCGGCTCCACCAGGCGTGGCGGGACGGCACACTGTCCTATCTGTACGTGCAGGCGAAGGTGCAGCACATCGCGCAGAGCCCCGTGTACGCACCGGGAAGGGCGCAGGATGGTGGCTACCTCACCCACATCCCCCGGTACGAGGGGTTCGTCCGCAAACGGTTCGCCCTCGGTGAGGCGCCGCCGCACCTGCCCGCCCCGGACGGTCGCGGCACCGACGGCGACGCGCACGCCCGGCACTTCGCGGACACGGTGAGCGAGGCGGCGGGCGAGGCGATCGTGCTGCCGGAGGGCGACGGATACGCCGTCGGGCTGCCGGACACGGAGACGTACGCGCGCGACGCGCAGGCGGTGCTGGACCGGCTCGCGCGGCGCGGATACGGCTCGGTCGGCACGATCCGCGACGGCTGGGCCGAGGGCGACCCGGGGCTGACGACACGGTGGCGCCACGTCGGCCTCGGCAGGGAGATGTTCCCGCTGCGGCTGGAGACCGCGGACTCCCTGCTCGCCCGCCACGGCGCCGGCGAATCCACTGTGGACACCGTGGCGCGCCCGGAGGGAACCGGGTCGGTGCGGCTGCCGCCCAGAGCCGGCGCCGAGACCGACGTCGCGCTGCAGCGGCACCGCAGGGAGCGGCTCGGCGACGGTACCGCGGGCTCGCGGCGGGCGGCCGGCCCGCTCGCGCACGCGGGGGTGGAGTTCCATACCGGCCACGAACCCGAGAGCGCGTCCGCCGGCCCGGCCCCCGCGCGGGACGACGGGAAACCGGCGCCGCCGTCGGCCGAGGAGGTGGCGGCCCGGCCACCCGAGCTGGTGCTGCTGACCGGGATCCCGTGGGGCCCGCTGCCCGGAATGCGGGAACTCGCCTCCGCACTCGCCGAGCTCGGGGTCACCGAGACGCTCACCCCGGAGACGCTGGACCTCACCGTGCGGACGACGTTCGACCGGCTCGTGTCCCCGGACGGCGCCGTGCACGCCTTCGGCGGCATGGAGGTGCGGTTGCGGGCGGTGCCCGCCGGCGAACCCCGGACCGTGCCCGCCGAGGAGGTGCCGGCCGAGCTGGCGCAGAAACACCTGCTGCCAAGCGGTGCGGAAGCGGACCGGATGCGGCAGGTGTCCCGGCTGGGACAGCTCAGGGGCGATCTCGACCGGCTCGCCGACCCGGTGTCGAGGAACCTCGCTCCGCTCACCGTCGGGCTGACGCTGCAGGGAGGCCAGTCGGTCGGCCGGTCGGCCTCGGGCCGTTTCGCCAGTGCGGCCGGCGGTTCGACGGACTTCAACCACCTGCACAACGACGGCGCCACGCTGGTCGGCGTTCCGGTGCGCTGGGAGATCACCGCGCGGGGCGCGGACGGTGCGTGGGGGCCGCCGCGGCACGTGGAGCCCGCGGACCGGCCCGCGCCGCTCACCGTGTGGTCGGCCAACGGGTTCCTCCGGCCACCACCCGTGCGGCTCGCCTCGAGCCCGGAGGACCGGCAGAGCCCGCACGTGCCGCACGGGCAGGTGTACGGGATGAGCGGGCTCGACGACATCGCCGACGCCGTCCTGTCCGATCTGCCGCTCGGCGATGCCGAGCGCGCACCGGGCAGCCCGGTGTACGACGCCGTGCGGCTGCAGGTGCACCGGCTGCCGTCACGGCTGCGCAAGGCCGCGGCCGAGGGCGGGGTCGTGGAGTTCCCGGTCCGCGTCGGCGGGCGGCTGAGCCACGTCGTCCGCATCGCCGTGGAGCTGCGCAAGGACACCGCACGGCTGGTGTCCGCGCCGATGCGCGATCCCTACCTGAGCCACGACAGCAGGGTCGCGTCCGGTTACAGCGGCGCGACGACGTTCACCGACAACGGTGCGCTCGGGTTCAGCGGCGGCCTGCAGCTGACCAAGGCGGTCGCGGTCAAGGGCTCGGCCCTCGGCACGCGCGGCACGTCGACCACCTACTCCGTCGACCGCGACACGTTGCTGCTGCGGGACCTGCGCTACACCGGCAACACCGTCGTCTACCGGCTGTCCTACACCTCGACGGTGACCGTGCGGCCGATCGAGGAGAGCGCCCGCACGCAGCCGAGGCGGTTCGCCGGGGAGCTTCACTTCCGGGTGCCCGAGGAGTCGGCCGCGCACTGGGGTCTTCCGGTGCCGGAGGAGGCGTTCCTCACCGGCGAGGACGGCGAGCGGCTCACGGAGCGGCACGAGACGCCCGACGGGACGGTCGTGGTGGAGCGGGTGCGCGCTCTGCGGTCGCCGCCCGAGGACGGCGGCGAACCCGTGCGGTTCCCGTCGTACGTGCGGGACGGGGTGGGGCCCGCGCACGTGCTCCCCGGCACGGTCGACGGCGCCGGCATCCGGGCCATCGTGCTGGAGTGGGCACTGGAGCACGGCTACGTCAGCAGGCGGGACCCGAGCAACGGTGCGATCGAGCTGGACAACCGCGGTGTCGCCGGACCGGGCGGGGAACGCGTGAAGCTGGCCACCCGCGGCCCCATCCACTCGCGGCACGAGACGCGGCTGTGGCTCGAGGAGCAGCTTGCGGACGCGGAGATCGCCGCCTGGTTCAACGAGGCGGTGCAGACCGGGCGGCAGTTCACGCTCTGGAAGCAGGACGTGGCGTCGCCGACCGGCTGGCGCAGCGTCACCGTGACGGTCAAGGCCACTGTGGACACCGAGGGCGCGGTCTACCGCGGGACGAGCGACGAGTACCACCTCGTCAACCTCGTGTTCGGCACCGAGGCGGTGACCAGGACGAGCCTGCTCACCGGAGGGGGACGCGGCGAGTTCGGAGGTGGCGGGCTGCTGCGCTGGTTCGAGTTCGCGCCGTCGGGCTCGCTCAGCGGCACGGTGCAGCCCAGCCTGTCTCAGCGTCGCGGGGCGAGCAGCGTCGCACTGTGGAACGACCGCGCCACCGACGCGCGGTTCAGCCTGCCGGTGTCCTACGAGATCACCGTGCACTCGGGCACCAGGGAACTGCTGCGCGAGGAGGTGAGCGGCAAACAGGTGGACGTGCTCCTGCACGAGGCGTTCACCGGGGGCGAGTCCGTGGCCTCGGAGACGCCGACGAGCCCTGCCCTCCTGGAGAACGCGTTCCCCCTGCACGTGTCGAACGCCGGCGACGTGCGCGCCGCCATCCGCGCGGCGATCGGGCCGGGCGCGGGGAAGGACGAGGGGACGGACAAGGGCAAGGACGCAGGGGAGGTCGCCGGTGGACGGCGGGCCCGGCCGACGCTCGCCCGCGCGTTGCGGCTGCCGCCGGTGGTCAGCGAGCCTGCCCTGCACCAGTTCGGCGGTTACGCGGACCTGCTCGCGCACCTGCCGAAGATCTTCGGCCCCGGCTACGGCACGGCCGCGCCGTTTCTGACGGGCGCGCGGCGGATCGTGCTGCGTGGCGAGCTGGGCCCCTCGACGTGGGTCGGCAAGGCACGGCGGGTGCTCGCGGTGGCCGCCGAGCTGTCGGAGTCCACGGTCGGCGCCGGCCGTGACACGGCTGCCGGGGCGGGGGCGAGCCTCGCCTCCACGGCGGAGAAACTCGGCGGCAACCCCAACGCCAGTGAGGCGGGCGTCGTGAACTGGGGCTCGTCGAGCTCCGGTTCCGTCAGCGCCACTTGGGAGAGCAACCGGGTGGCACCCACCGCCGACGTCCACCTGTTCACGGTCGAGGGCACCGTGACCGTCGACTCGGGACAGACCACCGAGGTTCCGCTGTCGCTGGTGTACGCGCTGCCGATGGTGGACGCGCTGGACGCCTACGGCGCCGGCCGGCTCCCGCTGCCCGCGCACGAGGTGTCCGGTGTGCTGCGCGCCTGGAGCGAGGGCACTCAGCAGCTCGACCGCGCCGTGCTCGCGAAGGCCGCGCTGCGGCTGGTCACCGAGGAGCGCGGCCACGTGGCCGAGGAGGGGCTGTGGCCGGTGCTCGGCGACATCGTGCGCTCCTATCCGGAGGCGAACCCGCGCCTGTTGCCGGACGACGCCACGGCGGCGGCGCTGGACCCCATCGTGGCCGCACTGGAGTACCGGCTCGTGCTGGAACGGCTCACCACGGAGCACCCGGAGGCGCCCGCCGAGATCCGCGCGGCCGACCCGCCACCGCAACTGACCAGGCCGGGGGAGAAGGGGCTCGGCGCGAACGGGTGGGTGCGGCTGCGGCCCGACACCGAACCGGTGGAGCTGGTGCGCGGTCTCGTCGAGCGGGCCAAGCCGGGCTTGTTCGCCCGGCAGCCGTCGCTGCTCGACGCACTCGAGACGCACGTCGCGAAGCTGGGTACCGCGACCACCATCGACACGATGCTCTCCGGTGGACTCGAGCTGAGGCTCCCCGCACGGGCGGGCCTGTGGAGCCAGAACGTGGTGGTGCGGCTGACGGCCCGACTGGGCCCACCGGAGGTGACCGGAAGGCAGGACGGCATCGGGCAGGAGGGCTTCCTGCACGCCACCACGACGACCACGGCCGGGCAGCGGCGCAACAGCTCCGTCGACCTGCCCGCCAAGGCCAAGGACGAGGACGGCCCGCTGGAACGGTTCGGCATCCAGCCGACCGTGGGCGCGCTGGCCGGCAGGCACGACGCCGACCAGGCGGTGGTCACCGGCCAGGAGAACCTGCTGGCGGGCGAGTTCGAGTGGTTGGGTCACACCCGGCTCCGCGCCCACCTCGACGTCACCGCCTCGGTGTGGGTCGAACCCGCCTACGGGCGCGGCCTCAGCGGCCCCGCCGGTACGGTCTCGAACGCCGTCACCGGCGCCGCGAGATGGCTGCGGCGGAGGGGTCCCGTCGAACCGTTCCGGGCCACCTTCGGCAGCGAGCTCATGCTGGAGTACCCGGCGCGGACGGTGAGCGACGCGACGCCCGCCGAACCCCGCCCGCTGGACTTCCGCAGGCTCCGTCCCGGGGCACTGACGACGCGGGACGTCAGGGCGCTCTTCGTGGAGCGGGAACAGCTGGTGGAGCAGGCGCTGCGGCTGCTCGCCGAGCCGGACATGCTCGGCTACCGCGCGCGGCGCTACCGCGACCGGGTCAGCGACGCGCTGGGCCCCGCGGTCCTCCAGGCGTACTTCGCCGCGCTGAACGGCCGGGGCGAGGACGTGACCGTGCTGCTCGACCCCGGGCCGGGCGGCCGGCTCGCCGTGTCGCTGCGGACGCGCCTGTTCGACGTCCGCGTCGAGCGCTGGGAAGGCACGGAGCAGACCGCCGCCAAGGGCGGCTTCCTCAGCCAGACCCGGCTCTCCAGGACCTCACGGCGCGCGATGGGCGCCGGCTCCACCCTGACCGGTCTGGGCGGGCCCGAGGCGGAGAACCCGGCCGACCTCGGCGACGTCGCGGAGCGACTCGACGGCGAACTGGCGCCCTCGAGCGCGACCAGGCTGAGCTACACCGGCGGCCAGACGAACACCCACACCGAGGGCCGCCGCGTCGACTACCACGTGGCCGCAGGAGGGAGGACCGCGCTCTGGTCGGGGCGGGCCGAGCACTCGCTCACTGTGTCGTGGAAACCCAAGGCCCGTCCCCTGGAGACCCGCAGGGCGGACGTCACCGGCGCCGTCTACTTCAAGACGATGGCACACCGCGTGCCCGACGTCCTCGAACAGCGGATCCGGCTGCCGCGCACACCCGAGGAACAGGCCGTGCTGGCCGATCCGCACCTCGACGCGGGCGCGGTGCCCTCGGCGCTGCGCAGGACCCTGCGGCGCGCGCCCACCTTCGCCGTTACCGACCTGCTCCGGCAGGCGGTGCGCGAGCCGGACTTCGACCCGGACCGTCCATACCCGACGGTCGCGAGACTGGTGCGGGACCTCGTCGGCAAGCACCGCGTGGTCACCTTCACCGGTGACCGGCAGCAGGCCGAGACCACGGCCGTGGGCGCGCTGCTGCTGGAGTTCGACGACGCGCTGACCGCACTGCACGACGCGACCCCGGCGGGCAAGCGCCCCGAGGAACTGCGGCTGGCCCGTTCACTGGTCACCGAGCTGCGCGGCTCGATGCTCGCGGTCGCCGAGGCCCGCGACGAGCTGACGGCCGCCGGGGACGCGGCGGCGCGGCGGGGTTACGCCGAGGCGGCGGCGGAGTGGAACCGGTGGCGCGAGCGGGCGCAGCGGCTGCACGAGACCGCGCACCGCGCGCAGGAACTGGTCAACGAGCGCACCGGCGCGGCGCACGACCTGCTGCCGGACGTCGGTGGGCGCACCGGGCACCTGCGCCACGACCTCCTGGACACCGTGCGGGGCGCGCTGGCCGAGCTGCGCGTCACCGGCGTCTACCACAGCGTCGAGAACGGACGGGTCCGGCACCGCTGGATCGGGCCGGACGGCGTTCCGTTCGCCGACACCGTCCCCGCGCCGCCCCCCGAGCTCGTGGCGCCGTCCGCCGGGGACGGCCCGCGTCGGGGCGAGGGGGACCTGCCGCGGTCGGATCGGCTGGCCGGCCGGATCCCGCGGCCGCCACTGGACCTGAGCGGACTTGCCGTCGCGGGAATGGTGCCGCCCGAACCGGGCCCGCTCGTCGACGTGGCGACGGTCTTTCCCGGCGGTCCTTCGGGCGCGGGCGCCGCCCCCGCGGCGCCCTCTGGTCCCCTTGTCGACGTGGCGACCGTGTTCCCGCCGGAGGACGCGAGTCCTGCGGCCGCCGAGCCCGCGCCGCTGCGGCTGGACGGTCCGTTCGTGCGCTACGAGGGTCCCACGACGACCGATCCGGACGTGCTCGACGCGACGCTGGAGGAGGTGCTTGCCCGGCAGCCCGTCGACGCGGAGCGGGACGGCGAGGGCTGGCGGTTCGACCTCGGCGGCGGCGTTACGGGGCCTGTCCGGTTCCGGATCGGCCCCGGCGAGGGCGGGGCGCTCGTCAGCGTGGTGGGCGACGTGGCCGAGGTCGTGCTGCCGCCACTGCCCGAGGACCCGGTTCACCGGATGCTGCTCACGGGCATGGCGGTGCGGTCGGTGGCGGCCGGGGCGCTGCCGGACGCGCTGCGCGAACTCGGCGGGCGGCGCAGCGGTGGCGCGCGCGAGGACGCGGACGATCTGCCGTTCCAGCGGGCGCTGCGCGACCTCGCCGGGACCGACCTCGACCGGCTGCTGGCCGCCGAGGTGGACCTGCGCGCGCTGTACACGCGCTTCGGTTCCGAACTCCGGCTCGCCGCCGAGCTGGCGGCCGAGCGCGGCACGGCGGAAGTCCTGGACCTGCCGGGCGACGTGGACCTCGCCGCGGAGCGGGACCAGGACGGTGAGGAGCGTGAGCCGTCCGTTGTGGACATCGAAACCGTGGCGGGGCTCTACGGCTTCGACCCGGCCGACGCCGGGGACGCCGGCCAGTTCACCGAGCTGCTCTCGCAGGCCCGGATCCCGGCGGAGCTCGACCGTGGCGGCCTTGAGCGGCTTCGCGCGATCGCCGGTGATGTCTACCTGCACGGACGGTACTCGGCGGCCGCCCGCCGAGCCCTCGTGGAAACGCACACCGGCTGGCTCGGCCGCGCGTTCCGGCAACGGGACCCCGACCTCGACCCGTTCACCGCACTGCCCGCGATACCCAGGGACACGGCCGAGGAGCCCACGGAGCCCGTGGAGTCCACTGTGGAACACCGGGTCGTGCGCGCTCCCGCGGAGGAGCTCGCGCTGGTCACCGCGGTGCCGCTCGAACCGGTGCCGTTCGTGCCCGAGCTGGCGGCCCACCTCGCCGACCGGGTAGCGGACGACGGAATCACCACCTCGTGGCTGCGGGCACGCCTGGCCGAACGGTTCCCCCGCGTCGTGTCGGCGGAGGGCGACGTGTGGTCGCTGGGCACCACGCAACCCCGCGACTTCCGGGTCCGGCTGCGGCTCGGCGATCCCCGTCCGGTGCGCACGGAGGCCGAACCCGACGTCTCGGCACCGCTGCGTGCGGCGCTCGGCCGCCGGCCCGGCACGGCGGGCGTCGCCGTGGACGCCGGGCAACCGGCGCGGCCGACCGAGGTGGCGGTGGCCGTCGAGGTGTCCGAACGGGACCCCGCGACCGGCGACTTCGCCGAGCCCGTCGTGTTCGCGGCCGACGCGCCGGGGACGGACGGCACGCTGCTGGTGGCCGCGGCCGAGGCCCCCGCGGAGCACTCCCCGGCGAGCGTGCGCCGCGAGGACGCCGCCGAGGACCCGCTGCCTCACCTGCGGGTGCTCGACCTCGGCGGGCGCGAGGAGTTCGCCGGGGCCCTGCGGCAGCTGCTCAGCGAGTCCGGGTACTCGCTCGACGCCGAGGTGCGGAGACAGGTCGCCGACTACGCCGGCAGGCTGGAGGAGGTCCTGCCCGCCGCGGCGGCGGGAGCCGAGGGGAACGTCATCACCGGCCACGCCGAGGTCGGCGGCCGGTTCGTCGTCCGGCACACGGCGAGCGTGCGGCGAGCCGACGCCGTGCTGGTGGGCGGGCCGGGCACCGGCGTGCGGACCGACCGGGTGGACGTCGGCGACGACGGCGCGGTGACCGTCGAGGCACGCACCGGGCCCACGCAGGTGCACCGGTGGGGCGACCCGGCGGGGACGCCCGGCGTCGTGCACGAGCTGACCCTCTTCACCGAGACCGGCGTGGAGCTAGACAGCGTCCAGGTGGACGGCACCCTCCTCACGCGCATGGCCGAGGCGGACGCCTACCGCTACGGACTGCCCGTCGCCGCCGACGCCGTGGCCGACGGCCGCCTCGTCCGTGGTGTCCCGGTCGCCGGCCCGGACGAGCCCGCGCCGGGCTATCCCGCGGGCCACCTCGCGAAGGCCGCCGAAGGCGGCGTGCCCGTCATCGCGCGAGAGCTGCGCACCGGGCGCCCCCTCGGTTCCGGCGCGCACGACCACGGGTCCGGGCCGCTGCGGGAACTGGTGCACAGCGTCCTGGCCCGGCACGGCGTGGTGCCCAGCGCGGGCTACGTCCCGGACGGAGACCCGGCGGCGGGGGACAACGGGCCGGTCAGCCGGAACCGCCGCGTGCGCGCGCGGCAGCTCGACACCATGCTGCGGGTCGACCGGTCGCTGGGCCAGGCGAGCCTGGAAGCCGGCTACCACCGGCTCGCCACGGAGGGGTTGCGCCTGCGGCTCGACCGGCCGAGGCCGTGGCCACACCGCGACGAGCACGTGGAGCTGGTGATCCGGTTCGACCAGGAGCCCGGGGCGGCGGAGTTCCTCGGCTACACCGAGCACGCCGCCGGCCGGCTCACGCGCGGCGACGACGGCGTGCGCGTGACCGGCTATCGCGGCCGCACCGCCGTCTTCCGGGTCCCGCACACCGTCCGCGTCGAGCTGCTCGACCACGAAGGACGCACGGTGGCGGGCAGTCTCGTCACCCGCCCCGGCAGCGCCGAGGTGTACGTCCCGGCCGAGACCGCGCTGCGCACGGCTCCCGCCGAACTGGAGCCGTACCGGGCGGCACTCGCACCCGCGACCGTCGCGCCCGCGCCGAGGGCACTGTCGCGGGGGGACGCGCGCCTCACCCCGTGGGACGCGGCGACCGCGGCCGGGCTCACCGGCTACGACGAGCGGGACGTCCGGGTGCTGCTCGCGGCACGCGACCGCAACGCGCCCCGGCTCGACCTGGCCGAACTGCTCCGGCACGACGACCCGGCCGCGGCCGCCGTGCGGGCCGTGCCGGGCGGGCTGCCGCCGGGCTCGCTGCTGCGGCTGTCGCTCGACGAGACGGCCGCGGCCGTCGCGGCACACGACGAGGCCGCCCGGTGGGCCGGGCGCGTGACCGAGGACGTCCGCGCCGCGCTGCCCACCGACCCGCAGACCGGGGCGGCGCGGCGCTCCGTGGTGTCGGCGCTGACCCACCTGCGGCGTGCGGAGACCGCCGCGGCGCTGCTGCGCGAGCGCGGCCACGCGCTGCTCCGCGCCCGCGCGGAGGGCGATGCGGCCGAGGCCCACCGGGACTGGCTGGAGGCCGCGGGCGGCACGGAGCGGATGCTCGCCGACGCCGACGCGGCACGGCGGCTGGTCCTTGGCCCCGCCTCGGCGGCGCAGCCGTCGCCCGGCCTGCCGCCGGACCCGCTGCGTGCCGCCCACGATCTCGCCACCGCGCTCGACGCCGAGATCGCGCTGGAGGTCTCCGCGCTCGACGGCACGCGGCAGCGGTACCGCGTCACCCCCGACGGCGCCGTGCCCGGCGGGGCGAGCCCGGAATCAGCCCGCGCGGCCGGGCCACCCGCGGACGGCTCGTGGCCCGCCGAGAGCGCGGCGCTGCACGAAGCCTTGCGGGCCGCGGAGTTCTCGGCGGCCGACCTCGCCCGCGTGCTCGCCCACGATCTCGACCTGCGCGCCCTGTACCGGCGGGCCGCGGCCGACGGGAGGGACTTCGGTCCCGTGCTGCGGGCCGCGCTCGCCGGTGCCCCGGCCGGGCCCGCGCCCCGCACCGAGCCCGCGCTCGCCGCGCTGTTCGGCTACGGCTCCACGGAGCCCGAGCTCGCCGCGTTCCGTGACGTGCTGCGGCAGGCCGGGGCCACGCAGCCGCCGGACGGCCGCGACGCCCTGCTGTTGCGCGGTCTCGCCGGGGAACTGGCCCTGCGGCACGGGGCCTTCACCGCCGCCGAACGCCGCGCGATCGTCGAACGGGGCCTGCTCGCGAGTGCGGTCGCCGCCCGGCCCGCCCGGATACCTCCGTTGGAGGTGCTGGATCCGCCGGCGCCGGCCGCGGCCCGGACCGCCGTCGCGCAGACGCGGTTCGACGAGACCGTGCGGCTCGTCGCCGACCGCTACTACCACGGCCTGCCGCCGGGCCAGGCCCACCGCGGTCCGGATCCGCTCGGCCCGCTGACGGAGCGGCTGGCGGCGGCGATCGAACGCTGGGGCGTGTCCTACGGAGCCTGGGTCGCGACCCAGCTGCCGGGCTCGCGGTTCACCGGAGACCTCGCCGCCGAGGACTTCCCGCGCGTCGTGGGCGACCCGAACGCGCTCACGGCCGCGCAGCTGCGCTACCTCGACCGGACCGGGGCGCGCACGGAGTGGACCGAGTTCGGGGCGGGCGCGACGTTCCAGGCGCTGTACCGGGCGCTCCCGGCCGCGGACCGCGAACGGCTTGCCGAACTGCACGGGGCCGACTCGCCCGAGGGGCTGCGGGACGGCCTGATCGCCGCGCTGGAGGCTGAGCTCGACCTGCCGATCGACAGCAGGCCCCTCTGGTCGGCGGCCCCGGAGCTGGTGACCGACGGCGACCAGGCCGCGGCGCTCGACGCCCTGCGCACGGGATCGTCCGCTGTGGACGGTCTGTTCGAGGGCAGGCTGCCCGCCGTGCTGGCCGAGCGCTACGGGCTCGCGATCACCGAGGTCGACGCCGCCGGCCTCGCCACGCAGCACCGTCCGCTGGTGCGCCACGGCGCCGCCACGCTGCTGCGCACGCCGGCCCAGCACATGCCCGTGCTCGGTCCGGACGACGACCCCGGTGCCGTTCCCGCGCAGCGGGCCGAGCCGCCGGAGCGACCGGAACCTCCGGTGCCCGAGGTCCCGGTCGTTCCCGCCGTGGTGGTGCCCGGTGAGCGGGTGGCGTTGCCGAGCCTGCCGGTGAAGGCGGGCTCGGCGGTGCCCGAGGGGCTGGCCGAGACGGTCGGCGCACTGCTCGGCCGCTCCGAGGTGACGGCCGGGCCCTCCGGCGAGCACCGCTGGCACCTGCGCTGGCCCGACGGACTGGAGCTGGAGCTGGAGGTACGCGCGGACCCGGACGCGAGCGAGGCGTCGCTGGCGCTGCCCGGCCTGAGGATGACACCCGACGGCGCCCGGCCCGACGGCCCGGCCACGATCCTGCTGCCGCCGCTGCCGGATGCCGGGCCCGGGCTGGTGCCGCTGCTGGGCGTGCCCCTGCGGGCCGCGCTGGCGGAGCTGCCCGGCCGGATACGGGACCTGCACGCCGCCGCCCCCGCAGCGTCCCCCGAGTCCCCTCACCAGGACGAGGCGCCCCCGCAGCCGTCGGCGGCCGGGCGCGCCGCCGCGCTGCTGCGGGCCGACGAACGCGCCGACGAGGAGCTCGCGGCGCTCACCGGGTCGTTGCTGTGGGCCCGGCAGGACAATGATCCGGCCGCGCTCGCCGAGCGGGCCGAGGCGCTGGCCGCCGAGTTCGCCGAGCTCGCCGACCGGCACGCCGAACCCGCGTCCGGCACCGGGCTGGCCAGTGCCGAACGGAGGCTCGCCGAGAGCTACCGCGGCCACGTGCCGGTGCTGTCCGGCCTCGCCCGCACCCTGCGATACCGGAGCCTGGTGTCCGAAGAGGAGGGAGTGGACTCCCGGTACCTCGCCGCGACGCTGGACGCCGAGCTCGCCCGCACCGCGGGGCAGCTGCTCCGGAGCAGGTCGCACGCCGGCCGGGTGCTCGAGCGGTATCTGGAGCTGGCCGACCCCGCGCGCACGGTGGGGCTGGAATCCGGGGACGAGCGCCCGAGCGCGTTCACGGGCGACCCTCGCCCGCCCCGCCGGCTGCGGCTGAGCAAGGGCGACGTGGCGCTGCTCGACCGGATGCTCACGCTCCTCACCCGGCACGAGCAACTGGTCACCGGGCTGAGGGAGCGGGGGCACACCGGTTCGCGCGCCGACGACTTCGCGGCGGCCGGGCACGAGCCCGGGGAGCTGCGCCACGTCGAGGAGCTGCTGCGGCGGCTGATCAACGGCGACGACGCGGGCAGGGACAACGGGGCGGGGCTCAGCGAGGCCGTGCACGGCAGTGACCGGCGCAGGAAGTGGCTGCCGAAGGCCGTGCGGCATCCGCGTCTCGAAGGGCGGCTCACCGAGCACGGGCTGGCGCTCGTCGACCAGCTGCGGCGGGTCGACGAGCACCCGGCGCCGGGGCTGGCCAGGGCGCGGTGGCTGTTCAAGCACAAGGTGTCGCGCATGGCGCTCGTGCTCAAGCACAACCACTACGCCGACCCACTCGAACAGGGTGTGCTGGGAGACAACATCCACCGCGTGGTCGTCTCGCCGACCACCGAGCTGCCCATCTCCGCCCGTGACCACGGCGTCGACGGCTACGCGCTGCCGGAGCACCCGCGCGGGCACAACTCGTTCACCGTCACCTGGTGGTCGGGCAGCGGCCGCGCGGCACTGCTGCGTCCCGGGTTCACCGTGCAGCTGGAGGCCGCCGACCTCCCCGAGGGCGAGGTGCTCGGTTCCGTCGCGCGGGACGACACGTGGGTCGAGGGCGGGCGGAGAGTCATCCTGGTCGACCGCAACGCGTCCATGTCCGAACTGGACGCCGCGCTGCGGGAGGTGCTGACCGAGGAGATCACCGAGTACGTCGCGGCGATCAACGAGTTGTCGGCGTTCGCCCGCTTTGCCCTCTACAGCCAGGGCGGCAACATCGTCGGCAACACCGCGGGCTACGCCGTCGGCTCGCTCATCGGATGGGGCGCGGATGCCGTCGGCCTCGTGTCGGCGCTGCTCGGCTACGGCTACGGCCTCGTGACCCAGATGCCGCTGTACTACATCGTCGCGGGCAAGCGCGTGATGGCGGCCGACGGGATGCGCAGGCTCATGGCGGCCTGGCGGGGCGGCCTTGGCGGGCCGGGCCTGCGCAGGTTGTCCGGCGAGCTGAGCCAGACGGTCGAGGCCATGCGACCGCTCGCCCGCCGGTACGGCGTGGAGCTGCCGGAGGTGGCGCCGCCCTCGCGGGAGTTCGAGGGCTCGCCGGAAGCGCGGGAGCGGCTGGCCGCCAGGGTCAGGGAGACGGCAGGGCACCTCGCGGACGCCCTGCGCGGTGAGGGCGCCAGGCCGATCCCTGCGGACCTCCTCGCCGAGGGCTCCTACCGGGAACTGCTCGACGGCCTCCGTTCCGCACGGTGGGACGCCGACGCCGAGCGGCTGCGCGTGCAGCTGGGCACCGGCGAGAAGATCGACATCGGGTTCGTGCCACACCAGCGGGACTTCTCCACGCAGCGGATGGTCGGCGGCCACTGGCGCACCTGGGAGCTCTCCTACGAGGTCAACTACTCGGTGGGCCTGGCGGGCGCGAGCGACGAGCTGCTCTGGCGGACTCTGTCGCAGGAACTGCTGAGCGCCCTCTACAAGGGCTCCGTGCTGTGGAAGATGCCAAGCACAGGCACGTATCTGTGGCAGAACTACCTGCCCTTCCTGTTCGAAGCTCCGGTGTCGTTCGCTCTCAGTGCGTGGATGGACAGACTGGACACGTTCGCGCAGCTGGCCTTCGGCAGCCTCGTCAGCCGTGGCGCCAACGCCGCCGCGGCGCAGGCGGGCACCCGCGCCTACCGGGTGGTCGCGGCATTGTGGACGGACGCACGCCGGGCGCGGCTCGGCTACGACAAGCCGGACGGACCGCTGACTCTGAGCAATCTGGCCCACACCGCCCAGCGCGTGCTGGCCTCGGCCGCCGAGACCACCGGCAGGCTGCGCCGCGAGCTCACCGCGTACGCGCCCGAGCCGCGCCCGCCCGCGGACCCGGAGCGCGACGCGCCGGTGCCGGCCGACCGGTTCGGCCTCGTCGAGCGGGCGGCCGAACGGGTCACGGCGATGGCCGCCGCCCACCCGGACGTGCTCGCGGTCCGCGACGAGGAGACCGACGGTGACGACAGGGTCGTCGTGGCCACCCTGCGGCGGCCGGGGCGCTTGCCGGAGCGGTGGCGCACCGTGGACGTGCGGATCGTCGTCGGTGCCTCACCGGCGATACGCCGGGACTTCGCGCCCAGGGTCGTGCACTCGACGTTCGAGCTGAGGGAGCGCACGGTGACCATGCTGGTACCCCGGTACTCCAGCATGGGCGCGCTGAGGGACGAGGTCGACCGGAAGGTCACCGACATCCTCGACCGGGAGAGGTGGCTGTGGTCGCGCACGGTCGGCCAGCTCGCGCTGAAGACGGGCGTGGTCGGTGCGAGCACGGGCGGGCCCAACGCGCTCTACTCCGGGCTGACCGGTGACGAGGCCTCCGCCGTCCGGGACGGCGTCGCGGTCGCGCAGTCGCTGATCGACGGGAGCGCGACCGCGATCACGACGCGGTCCGCGGCCACCCGTCAGGCGGAGGCCGCGCTCAACGCGATCGGCGAGCACACGGCCGTGCCCGCGACCATGGACGACTGGGTGGAGCTCGGCCTGCGCGAACTGCACGGCGCGGTCAACGCGGCCGCACGGCTCGCCGAACAGGCGCCCGGTGCCCTGCCCGCCACGCGCCTGGCCTGGTACGGCGAGACCAGCGAGCTCACCGCGACCTCGCCGCGTGAGTACGTCGACGGCTTCCTGGAGCTCGCCGCGACCGGTGCACTGGCCGACGGCATCCCGCACCTGGCCGAGGTCAGGACCATCGGGCGCGGCGAGCTGCGGCTGTTCATCGACAAGGTCGAGCGTCCCGGTGTCTACGAGCTCGGGTCCAAGGTGCGCGGCATGCACCGCCAGGAGATGGTGGTCCGCGTGCTGCCCTGGCTCCCCGGGCTGCCGTCGATGCTCCTGCCGAACGGCTCGGACACCCACGCGCTCGCCCTCCTCAGCCCCACCGATGCCGCCGACGGCTACGGGCAGCTCATCGGAGAGCTGCGCAAGCTCGTGGACGTCTACCACGACGGGCCGGTCGGCGTGCCGGGCCGGGCGACGCTCGCCATGACCGAGGCCGGTCCCGGCGCCGCCAGCGGCATAGTCCGCCGGACGTCGGCCGAGGCGATCGAGGCCCGCGGCGGGGCGCCGTTCGACGTGGGAGGTGTCGCCCAGCAACTGGCCATCTCCATCGGCGCCGCCGCGGTCGGTGTCACCGCGCAGGCCTGGCACGGCCGGGGCGAGTTCCTCACCGGAGAGCTGCTGCGGTTCCTGATCAACTGGGACGGCGCGCCGCTGTCGCCGCTGCGCGACCAGATCGCTCTCTTCTACGCCCGCATGCTCACCGACGTCGCCGGGGAGATCGACGCCGACGTCACGAGGCTGACCGACGCGCTCGGCCTGCGGCGCACGCCGGACACCACGCCGTGGTCGTACGGCGAGCCGGAACCGTTGCCGCGGCCCGCCACCCCGCCACCGCCGGCCGGTGACGGCGGCAGGCGTGGCCAGGGCGGCGGTCCCCGGCCGAGACTCGATGATCTCGATGATCTCGACGGGACCGGTGCCCGGCCGTCGCTCACGGCGATGATCCGGGACCAGGCCACGCCGCACGCGACCGGAGGCGACTGGGGCGGACGTCCCGCGCTCGAACCGGCCGGCCGGCTGCCTGACGAGCTGCGCCGCGTGTCGGCCGAGCTGAGGTCCGCTGTGGACAGTGCGGCGAGGCGGCCCGCGTTCCACCGGGCCGGTGAGCTGCACCGGCTGCTCGACGGAGTCGAGCGGTACGCGGCGATCCTGTCGCGCACCCGGCCACCGGCCGACGGTCTGGCCGTGGTCACCGGTCTGAGCGACAACGTCAACGCCTTCGCCCGGATTCTCCGCGACCAGGAGGTGCCTTTCGACGGCCTGCGGCTGCCCGACCCGCTGAGTCCCGCCTACCTGCGCCGAGTGGCGGCCGCCCCGGGGGACACCGGCTGGTCCGCGTTGTCGATCTACCGGTACTTCCGGCCGGAGGCGACCGAGGCCGATCTCCCGGCGGACCGTTCGCTGTGGGACCTGATCGGCGAGCGCGGCTACCTGCGGACCAGCCTGGAGCGCGTGCACGCCCGGGCGCAGGCGGTGCAGGCGCTCGCCGGAACGCCGGAGCCGCCCTGGCACGACACACGGCCCGCCGTCGGCGAGCCGGAGCTGGCCGCCTTCGGGGGTGCGACGGCGACGGACCTCGCCGCGACACAGCAGGTGTCCCGGCTGTGGTGGGAGGGCCTGCCGGAGAGCGACCGGGAGCGGGTTCGCACCTTCCTCGCGCGCGGCGACGGCACCGGCTTCGCGAGCGACCGGTACAACCGGTACCTGGCCTATCTCGCGTACTGGAACGACGACCCGCCCGTGCGCGATGCCGAGGCCGACGAGGCGGCGCTGTCGTTCGCCCGCATCGTCAACGGTGCGGGCAGGCTCCCGCGACCGGTCACCGTCTACCGGGGGATCGCGGTGCGGGACGAAGGCTACGCCGGGGCGCTGCGACCCGGTTCCGTGCTCACCCGGGGGCACCCGGGCGGCGCCGGCGGTCCCGTGGACTTCGCGTCCTACGAGCTTCGCTGGGCCAAGCAGTTCGCGCTGCGCAACCCTCCCGGCGGCGAACGCGGCACCGGTGTTCCGGTGGTATGGCGGATCGACACCCGCCGGGGCGTCTCGCTGGCCGCCGTCCGGCCCGACAGCGCCGAGCTGCGGGAGCATCTGCTGGCCCCCGACGAGCCGCTGATCGTGCGGGACGTGCGCAGGACGACGATCGCCGGGCGCGAGGGGTTCGTCGTGCACGCCGTGGGGGAGAGCATGTGGGCCGGGGACCGCGCCCGCGAACCCGGCCCCGCCACCGACGGCGCCAGCCCGGCGCCCGGGCCGGAGGCGGCCGTGGAGCCGGACTCCGGCGGGGCCGAGAACGCGGCGGTCGTGAGCGAGCCCGGACCCGGCGGCGTCGCCGAGGGCGAGGCCGTGGTCCCGTGGGAAGAGCGTCTCGGCACCCACCGGATCGGTGTGGACGACGTGCGGCGCGCGATTCGCGCGCTCCCGGCGGCCGTACCGCCCCTCTCCGGCGGCATCGACCCGAAGCCACGCTGGGACCAGGGGACGGGCGGCCACCTCGTCGACTACCCGGGCCGCGTCGGCAGGCTGCGGTTCGACCGCATCGACGTGCGGTACGTCCCGGGAAGCACACTGCCGGACGGGCGGCTGTCGGCAGGACGGGCGATCCGCCACACGTCGACCGTGGTGGTCGAGGTCAGGAAGGGGCTCGATCCTCGGCTGCTGGGGCGGGCGCTGGCGCACGGCATCGCCGAGGCGGGTGCGTCGACGACGATCTTCACCCGGCTGCGGACCGCGGGGGAGCTCGCGCAGCTCGACGTGCTCGCGTACCAGCTCGCCACGGCGACCGGTCCGGAGGAGAGCGCCCGGCTGCGGGCCGAGGCGTCCGGGCTGCTCCAGGACCTGGCCTCGGGTTCCCGCCGCGGCGGGCGGGACGCCGTCGCGAACCGGCCGCTCGCGCACGGCCTGCTGCGGGAACTGGAGCTGCTGCGACAGCTCGAGCAGGCGACGAAGCGGTCGGAGGTGGAGCGGCTGGCCGAGGAGATCCTCGCGGAACGGCTGACGCGGCTGCGCGAGCTCGGTGACGCGGAAGCGGAACTGCCCGCACACGAGGCGTTCGAGCTGGTGACCCGATCCTGGCCCGGTGCGCTGCTGTCCTCGGCCGCGCTGACCCTGCCCGCGACGCTGGCAATGCTGCGGACGCTGCGCGGAGAGCCGGCGCTGGCGGCACCACCGATCATCGCAGAGTCCAGTGTGGACGACGCGGATGCCGTGGAGATCACCGCAGAGCTCGATCCCGACCGGTTCGGCAAGGTCGAGGACCAGCTGGGCGCGCGGTGGCAGTCGGTGTCGCCGCACCGGCCGTCCGGGGACACCGACAGCGTTCCCGCGTTCGCCACCGACCGCATTCGCGCCGCGCTGACACGCTCGGGCCGTGGCGCGTCCGCGGTCGTGGCGCTGCTGCGCGACGGTCGCGAGCCGTACGTCCTCGGCGCCTACCACGGCAGCGCGGGGATCGTGTTCGCCGACCCGGTCGCGCGGACCACCGGCCCGCGCCTTCCCGAGGACCGGGACCCCGTGACCGGAGTCGAAGTCCTCGTCGCCGACCGCGAGGGCCGCCCGGTACCGGTGCCGGAGGCGAGCCGCGGCGTGCTGAGCGCCCGGCCGCCGACCCCGGAGGTGCTGGAGGCACTGCCCGCCGCCGAACGCAACGGCTGGTGGGAGACGCTGCGGCGGATCCACCGCGACGACACGGCGGAGGCCGACCTGGCGGACCGCCTGCGGGAGCCGGAGCCGGGCGACGCCGAGGCCGCGCTGCGGGCGGCGGAGGCCACGTCGCTGTACCTCGGGCTGCGCGACCGGGACGCCCGGCTGCAGCTGCGCGCGATGGCGGCGGCCGTGGACGGTGACCCGATCGCGCTCGGGCACGCGCTGGAGGGCGTGCGCGCGGTCGCGCTCGGGGAGCACGTGTCACCGGAGACCGTGCTGGCCCGGCGCGGGCGGGCCTGGAGCGCGACCGCGGGCGGCCCGGTGGGCAGGGCCGAGAACCACGAGGCCGCTCCCTCGGCGACCGAGGAGGAACTCGCGTTGCTCAACCGGCGGCTCCAGGACCGGGCGGCCGCCGCCGTCGCGGAGCTCACCGGCGAGGAGCGGCAGCACCTCGACGCGTTTCCGGACCTCTGGAGGCAACGCAACACGGGCTATCTGCGCCCGGAGGAGTCGCGGATGGACCTGGGAGCCACCGCGACCGACGGGGTGGACCTCAACGTGGGCGCGCCCGCCGGGGAACCCGGCGGCCTGCGGCCCGTGCGGGGCGCCTTCGGCGAGTACGTCGTCGAGCGGTTCCTCGCGGGAGTGCAGCGCGAGGGCGGACGCCCGCCCGTCGGTCTGGTGCCCACCGACGACGGCTTCCACGCCGGCCGTCCGGACCTTCCGTATCACCGGGAGATCGGCGTCTTCGGCAGGATCGCGCAGCTGACCGGTGCCCGGTTCCAGACCGTGATCCAGCACGGGAAGCCGTTCTCGGAGCGGTCGTGGCTGGAACACCCTCAGGTCGGGTCGCTGCTCGATATCCGAAGCTCGCTGTCCGGCGTCCTGCTCAGCGCCGGGCCGGGCGCGAAGGCGCTCATCGCACGGCTGCCCGACGGCACGAGTGCCGACGCCACGGACGCCGCGCTGCGCCGTGGCGAGGTCGCACCCTACGACTTCGTCGCCTGGTTCAACGACGACGGCCGGATCACGGCGACCCGCACCGGGCGAGACGGCAGCCCGGAGTTGCCCGAGCTACCGCCGCATCGATGGCAGCTCGTCGTGCTGGTCGTGGACGGCGACGGCACTCCCGTTCCGCTGCCGGGGCGACGCGTCAGCGACGTGAACGCGCGCCCGCCGTCGCCGCCCTACCGCGACGCGCGTGCGCCCGAGCGGTTCGCCGGTGCGCTGCTCGCCGGGAGGCTGGGAGTGCCCGCCGGGGTCCCGCCGGAGTTCTCCGGCCTGTTCTCGTCGCTGCGCGAGGAGTCCGCGCGAAGCCGGCTGGTGGCACTGGCCGGGCACGCCGCACTGGCCGGGGCCGCCGAAGGGCTTCCCGCCGCACGCCTGCTGGAGCGGGCACTGCGGCTGACGGAGGCGAGAGCCGAGGCGCGGGGCAGCACCCTGGAGGAGGACCTCGCCGCCCAATGGGAACGCGAAGCTCCGCTGTCGCGCAGGTCGGCCAGTGTGGATGCGGTGGTGGCGCTGGCTCAGGAGCTGTCCGGACCCGGCGCGCGATCGTGGCTGCGGGCGATGGTCGAGGCGGCCGACGGCGACGTCGACGCGCTGCGGCACCTCCTGCACGGCGTGCGGGCCGCCGCGGCCTCGGCCGGTGTCCCGATGGCGGACTGGGTGAACCGGCGGTGGCCGGCGGAGCCCAGCGCGGAGGAGGCACGGGCACTGTTCACCCGGCTCTCCACGACGCCCTACCAGCACGGGTTCGAGACGCCCCGGGACGACACCGTCGCCGAGTACGCCCGCCACCTCGATGAGGTACTCGCGCGGCTCGACGAGCTCCCCGAGTCGGTACGGAGGGACCTCGTCCAGCGCGATCCCGTCCTCTGGGCGCGGCTCAACTCGCGGCTCGTGCCGCGGGGGCAGGCGGGTGCGGGTGCCGCGGGGGCGGACGGCGTGGACGTGACGATCGGCGCGCCCGTGGGCGAACCCGCCGGACTGGTCGTCACGTCCAATCCGGACCCACTGGTGGAGCCGGACGTCCCCGTTCCGCCGGAACCCTATCCGCCCGAGCTCTTCCTGGCGGGTTCGGCCGTTTTCAGCGCCAGGACGACTCTGCTGCCCACGATCGACGGGTTCGTGGAGGGCGACCTGGAGCGCCCGTTCGGGCAGGAGACCGGAGTCTTCGGCAGGCTCGCCCAGATCACGGGCGGACGCTTCCAGCGCGTGGGCACCCTCGAGCCGGGAGCGGAATCCCTGCTCGACAGCCACGGAACCCTGGCGGCACTGGAGCACAAGCTGAGATCGGTGGTGCGGGAAGCGGGGGACGGCGCGCGGGCGATCCTCGCGCGGACCGACGTGCACCGGTTCGCGGTCCTGCGCAACGAACGCGGCCGCGTGGTGCGGAGCGGCCAGGACGCCGCCTTCCTCGGGCACGGCTCCACGCCCTCGGCGGGCGAGATCGTGGTGCTCGTCGTGGACGGCGCGGGGCGGCCGGTCGTGCTCGACGGCACGAACGGGCTCCCGGCCTATCCGGTGAGCGCCGTGAACGCGCGTCCGCCGACGGCGCCGTACTTTTCGGTGCTGGATGCCACCGCGCGGATAGAGACGGTCAGTCGGGCGCTCGCCGCGTGGACCGATGGAGTGCGCGGCGACTTCTCCAGTCTGCCGGACGAGCTCGGCCCCACCTTCCGGCGGCTGCGGGACCCGCGTGCCCGCAGCCAGCTGCTCGCCTTGTCCGACTACGCCCACACGGCCCCTGAAGACACACCGACCCTGCTGCGGCGGGCGATCCGGCTCACCGCGGAGCGTGCCGAGGCCCGGGGGCTCGGCCTCGACGACGGGCTGAGCGAGCAATGGGACGCCGGGCTGGGTTCGCTGATCGGCACCCGAGCGGGTTCACCGGAGCCGCGCCCCGAGACGATGCCCGGCGGGCACCCCGACCCGGACCTCGGCCAGTGGCCGTACACGACGACCGTGCCCGTGCCCGAGGACGACCTCGCCCGCCTGCGCGAGTCCTCGCCCGCGGTGGCGGAGCTCGTGCGCGCCACGGGACTGCACCGCAGCAAGCGCACTCGCGTGGTGGACCTTTTCCCGTTCCAGCCCGAGGCGATGCGCAACGTGAAGGTTCCCGGCGCGAGTGCCGCCGAGGCCGAGCTGCGGTTCCGCGACGCACTCGAGGGCCATCCCGACGAGCAGGCGATGCTCGGGCTGCTCGCCGACCACGTGTTCCACCCGTCGGCGTGGCGGGAGCACCTGTGGGTGCTGGTGCACCGGGAGCTCGCCGCCGTGGCCCGCGGGCTGCCCGACGAGGGGCGCTGAGGCGGCCGGTCAGCCTTCCTGCCGGACGGCGTCCAGCAGGTCGTCCAGCGTCAGCGTCAGCAGGTCGTCCCTCGTCGGCCTGCGGCCGAGCGCCCGCAGCCGCGTGGACTGCGACTTGCGCATCCGCTCCAGGAGCTTGCGGGCCTCGCGCGCGTTGCCGAAGTTGTCGTCGCGCTCCACGTGCGCGAACCATTCCAGCAGGGCCGCGTCCAGGTCCTCGGTCAGCCGGTAGTCGTCGCCCCCGGCGATGCGGGCACTGATGCGCACCAGCTGTTCCGGGCTGTAGTTCTCGAACTCGATGTTCTTGGCGAAGCGCGACGCCAGACCGGGGTTGGCGTCGAGGAACTCGCTCATCTCACCGGTGTAGCCCGCCACGATCACCGCCACCTCGTCGCGATGGTCCTCCATCAGCTTCACGAGCGTGTCGATGGCCTCCTGGCCGAAGTCGGCGCCGGTACCGCCGGAGCGGGAGAGCGTGTAGGCCTCGTCGATGAACAGCACGCCGCCCCGTGCCTCGTCGAACACCGAGGCCGCCTTCTCCGCGGTGTGCCCGATGTACTGGCCGACCAGGTCGCGCCGGGACACCTCGCGGAAGTTGCCGTTGGGCAGGACGCCCAGCGCCTTGAGCAGCTGCCCGTAGACGCGCGCCACGGTGGTCTTGCCGGTGCCGGGCGCTCCCGCGAACACGAGGTGGTGGCTCACCGCGCCCACGCTGAGTCCCTCGCTGCGCCGCCACTCGTTGACCTGCAGCTCGTCGATGAGCGCACGCACCTCGCGTTTGACCCCGGCGAGTCCGATCATGCCGTCGAGCTCCGCCAGCAGCTTCTCCACCTGCTCGGCGTCCTGCCGTCCCCCGGTGGCCTTCGCCGCGCCGACCTGCGGGGTGGCCGGGCCGTCGGAGTCCTGCGTGAGCTCCGTCCTCGCGTCCTCGGCGAGGTGGATGGCCGGCTCCGCGGTGTTCTCCACCCGGCAGTTGCGCACCACGCCGCCGCAGCCGCGGCCCACCGTGATGCCGGGCCCCTGCGTGTCGTGCACCCAGCACTCCTCGATGGTCGGGAAGCTCTGGTCGGCGACGGCGATACCGGCATCGCCCGCCCGCGAGATGTCGCAGCGCTCGATGCGTGAGCCGCCCGCCTGGTACATGTAGACGCCACGGAAACCGCAACCGGCCACAGTGGAATGACGGATGGTGGCCTGCGCGCCGAGGCGCACGATCACCGCGTCGTCCACGATGTCACGCACCTCGCACCGGTCGACCACGCCGTCGGACTCCTCGATGACGAGACCGACCTGCGCCCCGGTGATCCGCGTGCCGGTGATCTCCGCCTCGGCACCGCCCGCGATGCTCAGCGCGGCCGCGAACCCCGCCGACACCTCACAGTCGGTGACGCGCACGGTGCCGCCGCGCACCTCGACCGCGGCCCGGTCACCCGCCCGCAGCGTGAGCCCGGACAGCCCGAGCCGCGACCCGGCGGCCGACACCAGCGGCTCGTCGGGCGACGCGGGCGTGATCGTCACCGTGCCCGCCTCGCGCGCCGCGATCGTGACGTCGCGGTGGCGGATCGACAGCGTCTCCGCGTACTCCCCGGCACTCACCGAGATGATCGCGCCGTCGTCGGCGACGTCGAGTGCTTCCGTGATCGAGGCGTGTGCGCCGCGCTGCCCCGGTGCGACGAGAAATGTCCTTGCCATCGTCAGTGACCATACCCCGCCCTTGCGTCGCCGGGTTTGTATTGAAGGAAGAGGACGGTGATGGCTCGGTGGAGAACGAGTGGAGGCCGGGAAACGACGCCGAGCGGGCGATGGCCGCCGCGCTCGACACCGGCGACGGCGCGCGGTACGCGGAACTGCTGCTGCGCACGCCGTTGCTGCTGCCCGTCCTGCCCGCGCACGACACCCCGGAGTGGGCGGCACTGACGCGACGAATCCCGCTGAGCCACGAGCACATCGTGGTCTACACCTCCGAGGAGACACTGTCCCGGTGCCTCGGCGGCCTCGCACTCGGGCACCGGACGACCGACCTGGCTTCGTTGCGTGACGGGTGGCGGGAACCGGCCTACCACCTCGCGGTCAACCCGGGCTCGCCGATCGCCGTGTCGCTTCCGGTGGGCTCCGTGGCCGCCCTCCGCGAAGGGCGCGAGGAGATCGTCCCGGCCGCGCTCCTCGCGGACGCGGTCGCGCAGCGGTGCGTCGGGCTGCTGCGGCGGGACTGCCTGGAAGAGCTCGGTGCCGGGGGCACCCCTGGCTCCGACGTCCCGGCCGGTGCGCTGCAGGCGGAGCTGTGGGACGCCGCCGACCGGCAGGACGCCGACGCGTTCCTGTTGCGGCTGCTCGGCTCCACGGTGATCCTGCCGACCGAGCGGAGGGTGGCCGGCGCGGAACTCCTCGGCGAGCCCGGGTTCCCGTGGCGCACCGTGGGCCCGGAGGACTCGCCGCTCGTGCCGGTGTTCAGCTCGGTCGCGGGGCTGGAGGCCACCGGCGGGTCCGGTCAGCACCACATCGGCGTCCCGTTCGTCGAGCTGCTGGCCAACTGGCCCGGCCCCGACCACACGCTGTGCTTCGACCCCGGCACGCGGACCGAGCTGATGCTGCCCGGCGACGTGCTGCTCGACCTGTTCGCGGGCCTGTCGGCGCCGGAGGAGCCATGACCGCGGGCGTGCTCTTCGGCTGCCTCGTCGGGGGCGGCGCCGTCCTCGGCCTCGCCGTCGCCGCGGGCCCGGACGCGTGGCGGCGGTGGCGACGTCCGCGCCCGGGCGCCGAGGTGCTGCCCGGTGCGTGGGTGATGCGGGACGTGCGCGCGGCGGCGCTGACCGCGGCCGCACTCGGGGAACTCGGTGCGGGTCAGGGCGAACCACCCGCCGTGCGGGTGCTGCTCGTCGGACGCGACCACGTGGTGCTGCGCCTGGCCCGGCCGGCCGCGGCGGCGCTTCCGGGCCGCTGGCGGCCCGATCCCGGTGGCTCGCGCGGAGAGTCGTGGTCACTGTCCACAGCGGACTTGAGCGGGGTTCGCCGGCTGCCCTCGGGCTTTCCCGCCGTGGTGACGATCGGCCGTCTCGAGGACCGTGACGTGCTCGTCGACCTGCGCCAGGCGCGTGGAGTGGTGGCCGTGGACGGTGACGGCGGGCAGGTGCTGCGGCTGCTCGAGGCGATCGCGTTCGAACTGGTCACCAACCCGTGGTCGAGGGAGGCGACGGTGGTGCTCGCCGAGTTTCCCGCCGACGTCGTGCTCCCGGCTCCGGGCCGGGTCCGCCGCACCCGCACCGTGGCCGAGGCGGTGACGATGGCGGAGAGCTTCGCGCGGCGGCCGGCCGGCCTGCTGGCCGTCGTCACCGCGCGGACGCCACCCGCGCCCGACCTCGACCGGCTGCGCAGGCTCGCCGAGGACCCGGGAGGCGCCGTCGTCGTGCTCTGCGCGGGCACCTGTCCCTCGGCCCGCTGGCTCGTGGGCGTCACCACGGAGGGGCACGCGCAGCTGAACCCGCCCGGCCTCCGGTTCACGTCGATCGCGGCCGCACTGGCGGGGCTGCGCCGGGAACTGCTGCTCGTCAGGGGAGGCTCGGCCGTGCCGTTGGCGTACGCGCCGGATTCCCCGGCACCCGGTGAACCCGTGTGGTTCCGCGAAGGCCAGGGTGCCGGCGGGCCCGAGCGCACGGTGGTGCTGCGCGCACCGGCCAGGGTGGAGGTCCGCGTGCTCGGGTGCGTGGAGGTGGAGGCGCCGGGCCCGGTTCCACCGGACCGCAGGCCCGTGCTCGCGCAGCTGGTCGCCGCCGCGGCCGTGCTTCCCGGCGGGGTCTCCACCGCGCTGCTGAACGAGGTCGCGGGCCGGGCGGCGCCCGAGTTCGTGCGGCTGCTGCACGGCTGGCTCGGCACCGACGCGTCCGGGCAGCCGAGGCTGCGGGGCTCGGGGGAAGGCTGGACGCTGTCGCCGGACGTGCGGGTCGACTGGCAGCTGTTCCACGACCTGGCCGGCGGTACCGAGCCCAGCACCGAGCGGGCGAGGCTCACCAACGCGCTGGGACTGATCCGGGGAGAGCTGTTCGCCGCCGCCGAGTTCGCCCAGCCGGTCCGGCGCGCGCTGCAGGAGGCGACCACGGCGTTCCAGGCCCGCCACGTCCGCTGTGTGCGGCGCGCGGCGGAACTCGCGATGGCCGCGGGTGACCTCGCTGGCGTGGAATGGGCGCTGCGCAAGGGACTGACCTTGCTGCCCCGCATGGAGGGCCTGTGGCGGACGTTGCTGCTCTTCCAGTCCGAGCACCGGCCCGAGCGCGTCGGCAAGACGGCAGGGGAGCTGCTCGCCGCTCTCGGGAGCGACGGCTCGCCCGCCACACCGGATGCCGCCACCTCCCGGTTGCTGGCCAGGCTCGGGCACGGTGAGATCCGGAACCACGCCTGTCCGTAGTCGGGTCGTAGCGCGTCCGTAGCACCGCGCCGGAGGCGTCGTACGCAGCACTTTTCCCGGTTCGCGCATACCGGGTGCGCTGCCGGTGTCCTGCCAGTGCCGGCCGTGATGCTGAGAAGGCCCAAGCCGAGGTGAAACGGAGGCCGACATGAGCACCGACGACAACGAGTGCCGCACCTGCGGCGGCAGCGGCTGGATCCTGGAGACCGTCGTCGACGAGTACACCCGGGAGGTCGACTCTCGCGAGGTTCCCTGCGCCTGCTGGGGTGTTCCCGCCATCAGCGAGTACGCCTCGTAGCCGGCGCGACGGCGCCGAGGCGTCCACTTCGGCCGTACCCGCCCATCGTCCAGCACGGTTCCCAGCCCTCTGGGCACGCCACCCTCCCGGCCGGTAGAGTCGGGCAAAACACACGCCTCGTCCGGGGAAAGGAGGAAGACGCTTTCTGACGGGACAATCGATCCCGGGACGGCGTGGCGGGTGAATTCTGGGGGTTTGGCCGAGGCGCAGGGAACCAATGCCGCGTTTCCCTCATCCGAGGCCCTACAAGGACATCTCCGTGATCCAGGATCGGATGGGCCTCCGATATGACATCGGCGTTACGTTCCCACTTCCCGTGCGCGGCGCGGCTCGCATGACCGCGACGGCCGGCCACCAGGGCCGGAGACTCGACCGGTCGATTCGCGAATTCCGCGCGCGTTCCGGGCTGACCCAGCAACAGGCCGCGGACCTGGCGGGGATGAGCGTCGCGTGGTTGCGGGACCTCGAGCAGGGCAGGGTCGCCAAACCGCGCCTGGCGACCCTGCGCAAGCTGGCGCTGGCGCTGGGGCTGTCGCCCGAGGAGACGGCCGAACTCGAACGAGTGGTCCAGCACAGCGAAAGCGTGGGCTACGACCTGTGGTTGCGGGTGCTGGGCCCGTTGTCCGTGCGGGTCGACAACCACCCGGTCGAGCTCGGCTCGGTGCGGCAGCGACTGTTGCTCGGCATGCTGGCCCTGTCCCCGAACACCCCGGTGAGCCGGGACGAGCTGATCGAGGTGGTGTGGGAGGGAAAACCACCGCCGACGGCCGTGGAGTTGTTGCAGACCAACGTGTCCCGGCTGCGCCGGAGGCTGGCCTCGAGGCAGGGCGACGTGCAGGCGGGACGGGTGCTGACCGCGACACAGACGGGTTACCAGCTCACGTGCTCGCACCAGCAGCTCGACGTGCTGCTGTTCCGGCACCTCGCGGCGGAGGGACGGCAGGCACGGCAGCGGGGTGACCTCGTCGGCGCGTGCGAGACACTGCGCAAGGCCGTCGAGCTGTGGGAGGGCGACCCGGCCGCCGATCTTCCCGTGCTCCGCGTTCACCCCGCCGCCGTGGCGCTGGGAGCGGAACGCAACGCCGTCGTGCTGGAGTACGCCGCGGTCGCCGCGCAGGCCGGGCGTCACGGTGACGCGGTTCCCGCGCTGCGCGCGGTGGTGGAGTCGGATCCGTTGCACGAGGCGGCACACGCGGCGCTGATGATCGCGCTGGCGGGCAGTGGCAGGCAGGCCGCGGCGCTGACGGTCTTCTCTGAGCTGCGGGAGCGGCTGGACGACGAACTGGGCGTGACTCCTGGCGCGGAGCTCGCGGAGGCGCACCAGCGGGTGCTGCGCCAGGAGGTGGACCGTCCCGCGCAGGTGGGCACCGTGACCCGCGCGCACCGGCAGCTGCCCCGTGACATCGCCGAGTTCACCGGCCGCGCGACCGAGCTGCGGGCGCTGCACGACAACCTGGCGGAGGTGCAGGCGAACAGCACGGCGACCGCCGTCCTGAGCATCGTCGGCATGGCCGGGGTCGGCAAGACCCGCCTGGCCGTGCACCTCGCGCACCGCCTGCTGGCCTCGGGGCAGTACGGCGACCAGCAGCTCTACGTGGACCTGAACGGCCACTCCGACCAGCCCGCCGCCGATCCAGGAGCCGTGCTCGCCTCGTTCCTGCATCTGCTGGGCGTGCCCGGCGAACAGGTCCCGAGGGAGACCGCCTCACGCGCGGCGCTCTACCGCGACCGGCTGCACGGCAGGCCTGCGCTGGTGTTGCTGGACAACGCCGCCAGCGAGGACCAGGTGCTGCCGCTGCTCCCCGCCGGCCCGACGCACCTGGTGCTGGTGACCAGCCGGCGTGCGCTGGCCTTGGACGGCGCCCAGCTCCTGCCGCTGGACGTCCTCACGCCGGACGACGCGAGGGCCCTGCTCGCGCACTTCATCGGTGAGCGGCGCGTGGCGAAGGAGGAGGCCGCGGCGCGGACGGTGATCGAGTTGTGCGGGCGGTTGCCGCTGGCCGTCGCGCTGATGGCGCACCGATTGCAGGCGCGGCCGACGTGGAGCATCGGGGATCTGGCCGTGCGCCTGCGCGACGCCGAGGACCGCACGAGCGAGCTCGCGGCGGGCACGCGCCGCGTGCGGGCCGCGTTCGACCTGTCCTACCGTGCGCTCAGCGGGGAGTCCCAGCGCGTGTTCCGGTTGCTGGGACTGCACCCCGGTGACGATTTCACGGCCTGGTCGGTGGCCGCTCTCGCGGGGATCGAGCAGGCGGCCGCGCAACGGGTGCTGGACGGTCTCGTCGACGAGCACCTCGTGACCGCCGCGACGGGCGACCGGTACCGCCTGCACGACCTGCTCCGGGACTACGCCCGCGATCTGGTGGAGCACGATCCCCACGGCGACCGTGCCGAGGCGGTGACCCGCCTGCTGCGGTGGTGCCTGCACGCGAGTATGGGCGCACGCCGGGTCCTCACGCCGCTCGACGAGGTCCCGGCCGAGCCGGGGGGCACACCGGTCCGGATTCCGCGGTTCGGCGACGCGGGCGAGGCGCTGAGCTGGCTGGAGGCGGAACACGCGACGCTCATCGCGGCGGTCGACGTCGCGATCGAGCACGAGCTGTGGGGCGTGGCCTGGCGGCAGACGGCCGTGCTGAGGGCGTACCTGGAACGCAGAAGCGACTGGCCACTGTGGATCGCCACCAGCCGCAAGGGCTTGACGGCGGCCCGCAGGGACGGAGACCTCAGGGGGGAGGCGTGGATCCTCAGTGACCTCGGCATCGCCCACGGGCAGTGCGACAACCTCGACGAGGCCGTGGACCTGCTCACGCGGTCGCTGGAGGTCAGCAGAAAGGTCGGTGACCCTTCCTACGCCGCGCGGAGCCTGAACAACCTCGGCGTGGCGGTGGCGATGCGTGGCGACCAGCACGCGGCGATCGAGTACCTGGGGGAGGCACTCGAGCTCGATCGGCGGGAGCGCCACAGCGTCCTGGGCGGGCGGGTCAGGAACAACCTCGGCCACGCCCACGCGCGCCTCGGCGAGCACGACAAGGCCCTGCAGTACTTCCGCGAGGCACTCGACCTGGCGGACGAGGCCGACGATCCCCGCAACTACGCCACGGTGCTGCACAGCTTCGGCGCCGCACTGGCCAGGCTGGGGCGTTACGACGACGCCGTACCGGCTCTGCGCCGTGCACTCGACCTCGACCGGCGTAACCGCTTCCGTTCGGCGCAGGCGGAGGTGCTGGAGACGCTCGGTGACGCCTACTGGAAGGTCGGGGAGCGCGACCGCGCCCTCGACTGCCTCGAGGAGGCGATCGCGATTCTCGACGACCTCGGACATCCCCACGTCGAGGACGTCCGCGCGGCGCTGAAGGCCCTCGTCGGCGACGGCGGCGAACAGGCACGGGTGTGAGCCGGGGCCGCGCGGGCTATCCCGCGCGCATGACCGAGCTGACGAGTTTCGTGCTGGCGCGACTGGCCGACGACGAGCGGCGCTACGAGAACGGTGTGCTGCCCGCCTTGGACGAGGCGGAGCGGCGTGGCCGCCTGCGCATCCTGCGCAGCGACGACGGCGGGGGCCTGATTCTCCTGCCCGGCCCCGCGCAGGCCGCGGAGGAGCGGGTGCCGGTGCCGTTCCCGGAGAAGGCGGCCCACCTCCGCCGGGAGATCCGCGAGCACGGCGACGCCGACACCGCCCGTCTCCTCGCGTCGGTGTACGCGGCGCACCCGGACTGGCGGGAGGAGTGGGAGGCCGCCGGCCCGGGTGGCTGAGCGCGCCGTACGCGCCCGTCGGAACGTCAGAGGCCGTAGGAGCCCGCGATGATCTCGCGCTGGATCTCGCTGGTTCCCGCGAAGACCGTGGAGATGATGTTGCCACGCAGGTGCCGTTCGATGTCGTACTCGGTGGTGTAACCGGCCCCGCCGAACATCTGCATGCCCTCGATGCTGATGCGCTTGGCGGTCTCGGTGACCTTGAGCTTGGCCATCGACGCCTCCCTGGCCCGCTGGGTGCCGGGGTCGGCGTCGACCCTGGCGGCGAGGTCGTACACGAGCGCGCGACAGCACTCCAGCTCCGTCGCGAGGTCGGCGAGGCGGTGGCGCAGCACCTGGAAGCTGCCGATGGGCCTGCCGAACTGCTTGCGCTGCCTCACATAGGCGAGCGTGTCGTCGAACGCGCGCCTCGCCTTGCCGAGGAAGATCGCCGCGCAGGTGATCCGCTCGAAGTTGAGCCCCGCCATCAGCTGTCCCCACGCGCCGCCCACGGTGCCGATCACGTTGTCCGCGGGCACCGCGGCGTCGGTGAAGTAGACGTCGTTGACCTCCCTGCCGCCGAGCGTGTCGATGCCGCGCACGGTGACGCCCTCGGTGGGCAGCGGCACCGTCAGCATCGTGATGCCGTCGTGTTTGGACCCGGAGGAATCGGTGCGGCACACGAGCAGCATGCGGTCGGCGTAGTGCGCGCAGGAGATCCACGTCTTCTGTCCATTGAGCACGAACTCCTCGCCGTGGCGTTCGGCCCGGCACCGCAGTGAGCCCACGTCCGAACCGGACTCGGGCTCGCTCATCGCGACCGACGAGATCTCCCCCCGGCAGAAGCCGCCGATCAGGTCGTCGCGCTGCCGTTCCGTGCCGAACTTCTCCACCGCCTTCGCCGCGATCATCGAGATCCCGAGCGCGAACACCGGAACCTGGCCGTACGCCAGCTCCTCCAGCAGCACACAGGCGTCGGTGAGGCCCCCGCCGCCGCCCCCGTACTCCTCGGGCATCGCCACGCCGATCCAGCCGAGCGCGGCCAGCTTGGCGTACAGCTCGGGGCTGTGGGCCTCGGTCTCCCCGCCGGTGAGCGCGACGCGCTGCTCCCTCGTCCCGCACTCGCGCTCGGCGAACTCGCGGACGGCCGCCGCGAAGTCCCGGCGTGCCGCGACGTCCAGTGCCACGGTGTTCTCCCTTCCATCGAAACCGTTCACGCGCCGGCGATGCGCGGGGCCTCGCCCACGTACTGTTCCCTGACGAGCCTGCGCAGCACCTTGCCGATCGGGGTGCGCGGCAGCGAGTCGGTGAACGTCACGCCGGTGATCTTCTTGACGGAGCCGACCTTCTCCCTGCTCCACTCGATCAGCTCCTGCTCGGTGACGCTCGCGCCCTCGTGCAGCACCACGGCGGCGTGCGGCGTCTCGCCCCATTTGGGATGGGGCACGCCCACCACCGACACCTCGGCCACGGCGGGATGCGCGGCGAGGGCGTTCTCCAGCTCCATCGGCCAGATGTTGAACCCGCCGGAGATGATCGTGTCCTCCTTGCGGTCGGCCAGGAACAGAAAGCCGTCCGCCGACAGCGATCCCATGTCGCGCGTGCGGATCCAGCCGCCCGGTAGCAGGCGTTGCCTCGTGGCCTCGGGATCACCCCAGATGCCGTGCATGGTGCCAGGGCACAGCGCGACCACCTCGCCGACCTCGCCCGGTGGCAGGTCGTTGCCCTCGTCGTCGACGATCCGGACCACCGAGTTCGGGGTGGGACGGCCCGCCGAGCGCAGCCACGCCCGCTGCTCCTCACTGCCGTCGGGCACGTGGTAGCCGGAGGTGAGGCACGTGATCGGCATGGCCTCGCTCTGCCCATAGGTCTGGTACATGATGTCGCCCCACAACCGCAGCGCCGCGACGAGCGTGGTCTCCGAGATCGGCGCGCTGCCGTAGAGCATCTTGCGCAGGCTCGACACATCGCGCTCGGCGGCGCCGGGATGGTTCACCACCAGTTGGATCATCGTGGGCGCCAGCATCCCGAACGTGATGCGCTCACGCTCCACGAGATCGAGCCAGGTGGCCGGGTCGAACGACGGCATGACGACGCTCGTGGCACCGACCGCGATCAGCGGCCAGGCGACCAGCCCCGCCGCATGGCTGAACGGCGTCGCTGCGAGGTAGCGGTCGCCGGCGGTGAACCCGTCGAGCACGAGCGCGAACTCGTTGCCCATGTCCATCCAGCCGCGCACCGTGTGCAGGATGCCCTTCGGCCTGCCCGTGGTGCCCGAGGAGAACCGGATGACGTGTGGGTCGTCGGGGCGCAGCACCACGTCCGGCGGCTCCGCCGAGACCCCGGCGAGTGCCTCCTCGTAACCGCGCGTGCCCTCGGGCCCGTCACCCACCACGAACACCAGCCGCACGTCGGGGGCCTGCGCGAGGACCGGTGCCAGCGCGGCGTAGTGCTTGTCCTGCACGACCAGCGCGGCCGCGCCGGTGAGCCGCAGCAGGTACAGGTTCTTCTCCGCGGGCTCGTGGGCGTAGAGCGCGCACCGCACGTAGCCGCCGATGGCGAGGCCGGCAAGCTGCTCCAGCGCCTCGAACGCGTTGTCGCTCAAGACCGCCACGCGCTCGCCCGGCCGGATTCCCCCGGCGCTCAGTGCGTTCGCGAGCCGGGCGGCGCGGTCGCGCAGCTCGGCGAAGGTCTGCCGCCGGTCGCCGCAGGCGAACGCGACGCGGTCGCCGTAGATCCGGGCGCTCTTGTCGAGCAGGCTGCTGGGGTTCATCGTGGTGGCTCCTGGGTGGACGTGTCCCGGTGGTCGGGACGGCTCCGCCGGGCGTGCTCGCTGATGACGGCACGGCCTTCCGGGTCGACGAGGTCGCCGTGCAGCCGGAGGTTGTGATTGTGGCCGAGCTGGTGCAGGCCGAACGCGGACTCGACGGCGGCGCGCTGGCCCTGGAGATCGAGCCCGAGGTTCACCGCGCGTTTCGCCAGCCGCAGCCCGAACGGCGGGCGGCGGGCGATCCGGGCGGCCAGCTCCAGCGTCGCGGTCTCCAGGTCGGCGTCGGCGACGACGCGGTTGACCATGCCCATCGCCAGTGCGTCGCGGGCGCCGATCGGCTCACCGGTGAACAGCATCTCCTTCGCCCGCCGCGCGCCGAGCTCCCACAGGTGCGTGAAGTACTCCATGCCGTTCATGTCGAACGCGGTGACCGGGTCGACGAACGTCGCCGTCTCCGCCGCCACCACGAGATCGCACGGCCACACGAGCATGAGGCCGCCGCCGATCACGCGGCCCCTGACCTCGGCGATGGTGGGCCGGGGCAGGTCGCGCCAGCGCAGGCACAACCCGGTGAACAGCTCCTCCTCGGTGGCGAACCAGCCTTCCGCGCCGGGCGCGCCGAAGCCGCCGGTCAGCGTCCTCGGCCGCGCGTCACCCATCGCCCAGCCGGTCTCGAGGTCGTGCCCGGCCGAGAAGTCGGGTCCCTCGGCGGCCAGGATGATCGCCCGGACCCGCTCGTCGCGTACCGCGCGCGTGTAGGCGTCGTCGAGCGCGTACAGCAGGTCGCGGTCCTGGGCGTTGCGTTTGCCCGGTCGTGCGAGCACGATCCGGGCGATGGCGGGCTCCGGCTGTTCGTACCGGATCGTGCTGCCCGCCATCAGCGCGCCACGGCTTCCGAGGGAACCAGGCGCGCGAACGCCTCCAGCTCACGGGGGATGTCCGGGCCCGCGGGCTGGTAGACGACCTCCGTGATGCCCTTGTCCACCATCTCCTCCAGCCGGGCCCGCAGCTCGTCCACGGTGCCGGTGAAGGTCAGCGCCGACACCGTCTCGCGCGGGATGAGCCGGTCGTCGTGCTCGGACACCTCCATCAGGTGTCCTTTGTGGAGGGACAGGTGGCGCTCCTCCTCGGACAGCGACGCGATCATCTCGCCCCACGCCGCGCCGTTGGGCAGCGCGTTCAGGTCGAAGCCCGCCTCGTAGTACAGGTGGTAGATCACCACGGCGGCGTGACCGGCGGCGGCCCACACGCGGTCGGACGTCGGGGACTCGCCGTCGTCGAGCACGGTGCCCATCGCCCAGCGGGCGGAGTTCTCCCAGCCCTCACCCGGCTCGGTGTTGACGGTGAGGACGCCGTCGGCGTGCTCCTTGGCCACGGCGAAGCCCTTGGGGCCCTCGGTGGCCATGTAGACCTCGAACTCGACGGGCAGCGGGGGAAGGTACCCGCTCGCGTGCATGAGCCGCATGGTCTTGCCCTCCCACTGCACGGGCTCGCCGCGCAGCAGGGTCCTGAGCGCGGTGACGTACTCGGCGACCTCGGCCCACTTCATCGGCTTGTGCCCGAGCGCGCGCAGGCCGGTGAACCCGGTGCCCACGCCGAGGGTGAAGCGGCCGGGCGCGATCGACTCGATGGTCGCGATGGCCGACGCCGTCACCACGAGGTGCCGCAGCCTGGGCACGGCCACACCGGTGGCGAGGCCGATCCGTTCGGTGCGGTCGGCCGCGCGCGCCAGCGCGCTCCACGAGTCCAGGCACAGCGCGGGTGAGTCGTACACCCACGCGCGGTGGTAGCCGAGCCGTTCGGCGAGCGCGATGTGGTCCGGGGTGTGCGGTCCGGTGTAGAACGCGCAGGAGAGCTTCGGCGAGCGCATGTGTCAGGTCCCTTCGTGTGGTCGGGTGAGGGTGGCGATGTCGGCCGCGCTGAGTCCCCACGCGGCGAGGGCGGCCTCGTCATCCGAGCCTGGTTCGGCGGCGGGTGCCGGGACCGGGGGAGGGGTTCGGCTGAACCGGGGCGCGGGGGCGGGCTGCAGCGCGCCGTCGATCTCGACGAACGTGCCGCGGGCCCGGTTGTGCGGATGGCCCGGCGCGTCGCCGAGGCCGTACACGGCGGTGACGCAGGCCTGCTCGTGTTCGAACAGCGTCGCCCAGTGCTCGGTCGGGCGGGAGCGGAAGATCTGCGCGAACCGGTGCTTCAGCTCGGTCCAGCGCGACCGCTCCCACTGGGGGAACTCGGCCGGATCGAGTTCGAGCAACCGGAGCAGCTCGGCGTAGAACCTCGGCTCCAGCGCGCCGACGGCGACGTGGCCGTCCGCGGTGTCGTACACCTCGTAGAAGTGCGCCCCGCTGTCGAGCACGTTGGTGCCGGGCTCGTCGGCCCAGTCGCCCGCGTTGCGCAGCGCGTGGAACACGGTGGTGAGCAACGCGGTGCCGTCGATCATCGCGGCGTCCACCACCTGCCCGAGCCCCGAGGTGCGGGCCTCGACGAGACCGCACAGCACGCCGAAGGCGAGCAGCATTCCGCCGCCCCCGAAGTCGCCGACGAGGCTCAGCGGGGCCAGCGGCCGTTCCCCGTGGCGGCGGATGGCGCCGAGCGCGCCGGCCACGGCGAGGTAGTTGATGTCGTGCCCTGGCACGTCGGACAGCGGACCGTCCTGGCCGTAGCCGGTGGCGCGGCCGTACACCAGTGCCGGGTTGTGCTCCAGCACCTCTTCGGGGCCGAGCCCGAGGCGTTCCAGCACGCCGGGCCGGAAGCCCTCGACGAGGATGTCCGCGGTCTCCGCGAGGCGCAGGACGAGCTCCCGCCCGCGGGGCGTGGTGAGGTCGCAGGTCACCGACGGACGGCCCCGGTGCAGGTGGTTCCACGCGCCCGCGCCGACGCTGTCGTCGCCGGGTCGCTGGAGCCGGATCACCTGCGCCCCCATGTCGGCGAGGAGCATCGCGGCGAACGGGGCGGGCCCGATCGCGGCGAGCTCCACGACCTTCACCCCGGCGAGCGGTCCCCGTGTGGTGGTCATGCGCTCACCAGCCCGTGCCGGGCGAGGGCTCCGCCGCGGGGGCCGAGCCGGAGCTCGCTCGCGAGCACCCGGCCCGCCGGAGTGTCCACATCGGCCCGCCCGCGCGGCCGCGTACGCGACGTTGCCTTCCGGTGAGGGGCACGGCTCAGCGGGTGGCACCACAGAGGGCGAACGCCAGCACGAACGGTTCGGTGCCCTCGTTGAACCACGCGTGCGGGTTGCCGTTCTGGATCAGGCAGTCGCCCTGGGACAGCCGCACCTCGACGTCGTCGAACCGGAGCACGCCCTCACCGGAGAGCACGACGATGTAGTCGACGGTCTGGGTCACGTGTGCGCCCGGCTTGTCGGGGAACGCGAACGTGGCCGCCGCGCCCGGCAGGCGTTCCTCCATCTCCGCCGCCGCAGCCGCGAGGTCCGCGCCGGGCTCCGGGACGTAGGTGATGCCCGGCGGCACGGTGAGGAAGCCGAACCGCACCCCGGGCTCGGCGGGGAAGAACGTGGACTTCGGCGCACCCGCCGACGGGTCCGTGACCGGCACCGACACCGAGTCCAGCTCCCACACGCGGTGGATCTCGACCCCGGGCAGCAACGTGGCCGTGGTCGGTTCGACGGTGCCGTCCTCGAGAACCGTCGTCGTGCCGTTGCCGTCGTCGCCCATGACAACCCTGCGGACCTTCATCGTGTCGCTCGCCTCCCGAGACGCATCCCGCGGTTAGGTCGCTGATCGTTAACGTGACCTGCTTCCCTTGAAGGCGAAAGTATGAGGCCACATCAGCTATAGCGTCAAGTAAGTACATCATCGTTCACGTGTTAGGCTGCGAGTTGTTCAGCGAAGGGGGGACCGGATGACGAGCGTGAGGGCCCGCAGGCCCAGCGACCGGCGGGAGCAGATCTCCGCCAACGCGCGGACGCTGTTCGCCGAGCGCGGCTTCCACTCGGTGCGCATGAGCGACATCGCCGAGGCCACCGGGATCACCCCCCGGGCCCTGTACCGGCACTACGCGAACAAGCACGCGCTGCTGTCGCACGTGCTGTTCGAGGCGCAAGGCGCCTTCCTGTCCGCACTCCCGCAGCTCACACCCGGGTACGACCCGGCGCGGCTGCCCGCCGACCTGCACGCGATGGCCAGGGCGTCGATGGCCGTCCCGCACATGGCCCTGCTGTGGAAACGGGAGGCCCGGCACCTCGATCCCGACGGCTCCCGCACGCTGCGCGCCAGGCTGAACGACATGGTGTCCGGGCTCGCGGACGCGATCCGGCTGCGGCGGCCGGACCTGCGGTCCGTCGAGGTCTCGGTGCGGGCGTGGGCGGCTATCGCGGTGCTCAACAGCCACGCCGAGGCACCACCGGGGACGGCCGACGACGAGCAGACGGCCGCGCTGCTCAGCGCGGCGGCGCTGGCCGTGGTGGACCACGACCTCCGCGCCGGGGACAGCGGAGCCCGGCCGCGACCCGCGGGCCGGGCGCCCGCCTCCCGCCGGGAACAGCTGATCGCCGTCGCCGCGGACACGTTCCAGCGGAACGGTTTCGACGGCGCGAGCGTCGACGGCATCGCGGCCGAGGCCGGCCTGGCGGGCCCCGCCATCTACCGCTACTTCGACAGCAAGACGGCCATGCTCGTCGCCATCGCCGACCGGTTCAGCGAATGGGTGTCGCTGGAGACGATCAGGGCACTGCGCACGGCCCCCAGCGACGCCGGGGCGCCGGCGGCGATGGTCGCCGGGTACGTCGGTCTCGCCGCCGAGGCGGTCAACCTGCTGGCGGTGACGGTGACCGAGGCGCACCACCTGCCGCCCGACGCCGCCGAGCGCCTCGCGAAGGCCCGCGGTGAGCATCTCCAGGAGTGGGCACATTGGACTCGGGTCGTGCGGCCGGAGCGGTCGGACTCGGCTACGCAGCTGCTTGCGCACACGGCACGGGTGCTCGTGGACGACACGGTGCGGACGCCGCGCGCGATGCACGCCGAGGGGGCGGTGGACGCGCTCGCCCGTGCGGCGACGGCCGTGCTGGAGACCGCGGTGAACCGTCCACTCAGGACCACCCGGGAGGGATGAGGCATGACCGGTGCCGCCGAGCTCGACCGGATGCTGCCGCCCCGGGTGCGGGCGCTGCGCCGGGAGTGCGCGGTCGACCTGGCGTTCGGGGGAGCCCTCGACGCCGGAGGCGGCTCGGTGACGATCCGGCACCTGGACGGCAACCTCGGGCGGACGTTGCACCAGCTGCGGGTCCGGCGGGGAGCCGGGCTCGGGGGCAAGGCGCTGGCGCAGGGCAGGCCGGTCGTCGTGCGCGACTACCTCGGCACGCCGCACATCGTGCACGCCTACGACCACGCCGTCGCGCCCGAGCGTGTGGAGGCCGCGCTGGCCGTTCCGGTGCGCCTGGACGGCGGTGTGGCGGGGCTGGTGTACCTGGCGCGGCGGGACAGCCTCCCGCTCGGCGATCGGGTCGCCGCCCGCGCGGCCGCCGTGGTCCGCTCCCTCGAACGCGACCTGGTCGTCGAACGGGAGGTCCGGCGGAGACTGGCCGCGGACACCGCGGCGGTCTCGCGCGACACCCGGGCGCTCGACGACCTGCTGAGCGAACTGGGAGAGGCCATCGAACTCGTCGCCGACGAGCCCGCGCGGCAACGCCTGCACCAGGTCTGCGACGGCCTGCTGCGGGTGGTCGCCGGCAGCGGGAGGCCCACGGAGCCGGGTGCACGCGGACCGCTGTCCAGGCGCGAGGCCGAGGTGCTGGACCGCGTCGCGGCGGGCGCGTCGAACAACGACATCGCCGCCGAACTGGGCCTCATGCCCAACACGGTGAAGGCGTACCTGCGCAGCGTCATGCGCAAACTCGGCGCCGAGAACCGCACCCACGCCGTCTGGCTCGCGCGCGCGGGCGGGCTGCTCGGCTGACCGGACGGGCGCGCCGGTGTGGGCGGAGCTGCCGAACCGCCCCGCGTCCTGGGTTCGGCCGGGTATCCTGCTCCCGCGCCGGTGATCACGCCGTAGCGTGCCCGGCCCGTCGGAGCGCCGTGTGGTGCCCGGCGTGCGGTGGAGGAGGCACGATGGCGTCCGGCAACGCCGGTCGCGGGCAGCGGCCCGCCGATCTGAAGAAGTTCGAGAAGACCGTCACGTGGATCTGTGTCGGGCTCGTGATCGCGGGTCCGGTGCTCGGTATCGGCGCCGGTGCGCTGGGCGCGGCGGAGATCTACCCGTCCGACTACATGATGCCCGTCGCGCTGGGCGTGATGCTGGGGCTGATCGGGCTGGGCCTGCTGGTCGCCGCGTGCGCCGGCCTGTATGTCCTGGGCGGCTGGAAGGCGACCCCGTTCGGCGTCGCGTTCGTCGGGGGTTTCGGTGCGCTGGTCTACGGGCTCGTCGACGGTGGCAACGCGTGGCGGGACGCCGGTGTGGTGCTGCTGATGATCTCCTGCGCCGCGTTCTGGGTCGCCCCGGCGCTGTCGCCCCTGGCGAAGGCGAGGCCGCGCAAGGGCGCCCCGGTCACGTCCGGCAAGGCCACCGGCGTCGGCGGTGTGTTCGGGGTCGGCGCGGGGATCGCCATCACCGGGCACGTCACCGACGTGTGGTGGCTGCTGTTGTTCGGCGCGATGGCGGTGGGCACCGCGGCGGGCGCCGGGATCGCGATGTGGCTGGAGACCCGCACGCGGGAACAGGCGAGCTAGCGCGTCGCCAGGCGGGGGCCCTTGTGAGTGGAGCCACGGCGAGGTAGATTCATTTCACCAAACGATTGGTAGATGCGACGGGAGCATAGCGTTGGCCAAGCTGAATTTCGCGGACGGTCCCGACGTTCGCCGGACGTTCTGCACGTTGTGTCCGCAGCACTGCGGCATGCTGTTCCACGTCGACGGCGACGGGAACCCGCTGGCGTTCGACGGAGACCGCAACAACCCGGTGGCCAATGGCAAGCTGTGCATCAAGGGCACGACGGCGATCGAGATCCACCACCACGACGACCGGCTGAACTACCCGCTCAAGCGCGTGGGCAAGCGCGGCGAGGGCAAGTGGGAGCGGATCTCCTGGGAACAGGCGATGGACGAGATCGCCGAGAAGCTGCGGGAGCTGCGGGAGAAGGACGGTCCCGAGTCGGTGGCGACCCTCGGCGGCACCCACAAGACACCGGGCGACTGGGCGAGCTGGCGCTGGGCCGCCGACTTCGGCACCCCCAACTTCGTGAGCCAGGGCCGCAACTGCGGTGTCGGCGAGTACATCGCGGAGGTCTCCGTCTACGGCTGGGACACCGTCTACCAGAGCTACTACCCCGGCAAGACCAAGTGCATCGTCATCTGGGGCTCCAACCCCGCGGAGTCGTCGCCGCCGTCGTTCGAGCGGCTGCGCCAGTGCCAGGCCCAGGGAGCCAAGCTCATCGTCGTCGACCCGCGCAGGACCAAGACGGCTGAGCGGGCGGACCTGCACCTCCAGGTGCGTCCCCGCACCGACGGGGCACTCGCGCTGGGGCTCATCCACGTGATGATCCGCGACGACATCTACGACAAGGAGTTCGTCGAGCAGTGGTGCACCGGCTTCGACGAGGTCGAGGCCGAGGCCGCCAAGTGGACTCCCGAACGCACCGAGGAGATCACCGGCGTCCCCGCGGCCGACGTGGTGAAGGCCGCGCACATGTACGCCACGCTGGGGCCCGCGCGCCTCTCGTTCGGCGTCGCCGCCACCCAGCTCGGGGAGGGCGCCTCCCGCTCGGCGGTGCTCGGGCGGGCGATCCTGCGGGCCATCTCCGGCAACCTGGACCGGCCCGGCGGGGAACCGCTTGGCAACCCCTACGACGCGGACACCTTCGCGTGGCTGCCGAACATCAACTTCGAGAAGCTCGTCGACCACCCGCTCCGTACGCGGGAAAGCGTCAACGCCCACGAAACCCCGATCACGTCGATCTCCGGGTACCAGGCGTTCCGTGAGGCCACCGGGAAGGTCTACCCGCAGGGGCACACCGGCACCGCCTACGTCCTGTTCGCGAGCCAGCCCGCGATCTACCGCGCCGTCACCCGGCAGGACCCGTACCCGGTCAAGGCGATCATCGTGCAGTGCGGCGAGCCGCTGCTGTCGATGGGGGCCGGCAAGGACGCCTACGAGGCGTTCACGAGCGAGAACCTCGAGCTGCTCGTCACGATGGACATGTGGATGACGCCGACCGCGCAGCTCTCCGACTACGTGCTGCCCGCGGCGGACTTCATGGAGCGCGCCGACCTCAGCGCACATTGGGGCATCGGCAACTTCTTCGTGGTGGGCCAGCAGGTCGCCACCACCGTGGGGGAGCGGAGGAACGACTACGACCTCTGGGCCGAGCTGGGCCGCAGGCTCTCGGACGATCCCGATTACTGGCCGGAGACGGTGGAGGGGATGTTCGACCGGTTCCTCGAGCCGTCCGGGAAGACCTACCGCGAATGGGCCGACGGCGAGGTCAACCACCGCTTCACCAAGCCCGTGTTCTACAAGTACCGGGAACGCGGCTTCGCGACGCCGTCGGGCAAGGTCGAGCTGGTGCCGAGTATGTTCGAACGCTTCGGCATCGAGGCGCGGCCGGTCTACACCGGACCGCCGTACTCGATCCCGGACGCCCCGGAGGAGGAGTACCCGCTGCAGATGATCCCCGGCAGCCGGGTGCGGGAGCTGACCGCCTCGAACCTGCGGCAGAGCGCGCGGCTGCGCCGGATCCATCCCGAACCGCTGTGCGACATCCATCCCGACACCGCCGCGAAGTACGGCGTCACCGACGGTGAGTGGATGATCATCGAACGGCCCGAGGGCGCGATCCGGCAGCGGGCCCGGTTCGACGCGTCCCTGCGGCGCGACACGGTGAACCCCGACGGTTACTGGTGGAACCCCGACCAGCAACGGTACGAGCCGCACCTGTCCGGGGTGTGGGTGTCCAACGCCAACGCCATCACCCCGGGTGCTCCCGAGCTGTCGAGTTTCGCGGGCGACCAGCCGTTGCGCGGGGCGCGCTGCCGGGTCCGGGCAGGCGACGCGCCGGCGGTGCCGGCCGCGGTGTCCGGGTGATGTCGGCGGACGCGTTCGGCGGCCGGGCGGGCGGGTGCCTGGTCGTCGGGGGCAGCGGGGCGATCGGCAGGGCGGTGGCGATCCGGCTGGCCGAGCTCGGCGCCGCCGTCACCGTCACCTACGCCGGCAACGCGGCCGCCGCCGAGGAGACCGCCGCGCTGGTGAGGGAGTCCGGTGTGGACAGTACCGCGGTGCGGCTCGACCTGGGTGACCCCGGACAGGTCCGGAGCGTGGTGGCGGAGGCGGTCAGCCGACACGGCGGGCTCCACACGGTGGTGCTGGCCGCCTCGCCGACGAACTTCCAGGCCTGGGCGAGCAGACTTCCGCCCGAGCAGTACGCCGAGCAGCTGCGGATCGACGCGGGCGGCACCTTCGCGGTGATCAGCGCCGCGCTGCCGGCGCTCCGCGAGGCACGCGGGTCGGTGGTGGTGGTCTCGACGGTCGCCAACCGCCGCTTCGTCCTGCGGGACGTGCTCTCCAGTGGGCCGAAGGCCGCCAACGAGGCGGTGGTGAAGGCGGTGGCGGCCGAGGAAGGGCGCTACGGCGTTCGCGCCAACGCCGTGGGCGTGGGCATCCTCGACGAGGGCATGACCCAGGTGCTTGTGGACCGTGGCGACATCCTTCCCGAGCATCTCGAGGTCGCGCTCGGCCGGATCCCGCTGGCCTCGTTCGGTAAGGCCCGCGACATCGCGGCCGCCGTGGGATTCCTGGTCAGCGACGAGGCCCGGTACGTCACGGGCCAGTGGATCGACGTCGACGGCGGCTATTCCCTTTGAGAACGGTGACGGTGGATCAACACCCCGTCACAGTGTGGGCCAAGTCACAATGTCCACTTTCGAGTGTGCTTGACACCACAGATACTGTCGGTCTTAATTGACCAACCGGTTGGTCGAATGAATCCGGCCGGCCTCGGGTTTCGAGACACGCACATCCAGAGGAGGGCGCAATGATGCGCACCACCAGGACCAGCCGGGTCACCCGGCTTCTCGCCGGACTCGCCGGTCTCGCCTTGGTCGCGAGCGGCTGCGCGGGCGCCGCCTCGCAGGCGGGTGGCCCCGTCCAGGTCCGGGCCGCGCAGGTCTTGCCGCCGGGCGGCTCGCAGTCCGACCTCATCCAGTGGTTCATGGACGAGCTGGAGAAGCGCACCGACGGACAGGTCAAGACGGACGTCACCTTCGGAGGCGGGCTGCTCTCCGGCACCGACACCCTGCCCGGGCTCAAGCAGGGGCGGGCCGAGGCGGGCAACGTCGTCCCGGCGTACTTCCCGGCCGAGCTCCCGCTCAACAACATCAACATGGTCCCGATCGCCAACGCCGACCAGGCGGCACGGCTGCGGGCACTGCAGGACCTCGTCGACGGCGTCGACGCGTTCGCCGACGAGCTGGCGAAGCAGGACCTGGTGCTCATCGGCTTCCTGCCCAACAACGCCTCCGCGGTCGCGTTCAAGCCCGAGGTGAAGTCGCTGGCCGATGTGGACGGTCTGAAGATCCGCATCCCGGCCCAGCCCTCCTCGGCGGTGTGGCAGGAGCTCGGTGCGGAGCCGACGTTCCAGGCGTCCGAGGAGGTCTACGAGTCCGTCGAACGCGGCATCGTCGACGGCGTGACCTACCCGATGGACACGCAGGTCGCCAACGGCATCACGGACGTCGCGAAGTACATGGCGCCCGACGTGGGTGAGAACGGCGGCTCCATCTTCGCGATCAGCAAGAGCGCCTACGACCGGATGTCCGACGACGCGAAGGCCGTGATCGAGGAGCTCAAGGGCGAGTGGTACGCCAAGGCCGACGAGCTGATGACCAAGTACGACAAGCAGGCCTGCGAGAAGTTCCTCGACTCGGGCGGCACGATCGTCCGCTGGAGCGAGGCCGACCAGGCCACGATCGCCGACGCCGTGGAACGGCTCGCGCCGAAGGTCTGGAAGGACGAGGCCGCCAAGTCCACCGACTCCGGCACCGTCGAGAACGTGTGGAACACCTACACCGAGTCGGTGGAGAAGCACACCGGCGAGTCGGACTACGTCGAGGGCCTCACCACGTGCGGTCAGAAGTAGCCCACCGGCGTTGCCGTTCTCCACTGTGGACGGCCGGGTCGACGAAAGGTCTTGCACCCGATGGGAACCACTGAGCTCTTACTGGTGGTCGTCGCGATCCTCGCCATGTCCCTGCTCTCGGGGATGCGCATCGCGCTGGCGCTGACCTTCGCGGGGTTCGCCGGCTACTACTTGCTGGACGGCGTGGACGTCGGGATGTCGACGCTCGGGGCACTGCCGATCAGCAGCGCCTCGAAGTTCACGTTGCTCGTCATCCCGATGTTCGTGCTGCTGGGCAACGCGGCGGAGCGGGCGAACCTCGCCGAGGGCGCCTACCGCGTGCTGGGCTGGCTGCTGCGCAGCCTGCCCGGCGGCCTCGCGGTCGCGACGCTCACGGCGTGCGCCTGCTTCGCCGCGGTCAGCGGGTCGAGCATCGCCACGGTGATCTCGATCGGCAACCTCGCGATCACCGAGATGCGGAAGGCTGGCTACGCCATGCATGTGGCCGCCGGGGTGGTCGGTGCGGCCGGAACGCTGGGCGTGCTCATCCCGCCCAGCGTTCCGCTGGTGATCTACGGCGTGCTGACCGGCGAGTCCATCGGCGCGCTGCTCATGGCGGGCATCGGGCCCGGCGTGGTCACCGCGATCGTCTACGGCATCAGCATCATGATCCGCGCCAAGCGCAAGCCCGAGCTGTTCGGCAAGGGCGCCGAGGACGTGCTGCCGCTCAGCAACCGGCCTGCCCTGCTCTCCGGCGTCTACAGCCTGTTCCGCATCGGGCTGCTGTTCGTGATCATCATCGGCGGGATGTACTCCGGCTTCTTCACGGCGGTGGAGGCCTCCGCGGTGGGGGCGTTCGTGGCCCTGCTGATGGTGGTGATCGAGCATCTGCGCAAGCCCCGGGAGATGGGCAAGAGCCTGTGGAGCTCGCTGTCCGCCGCGGTCAGTCTCAACGGGATGGTCTTCGCGCTGCTCATCGGCGGCGCGATCTTCTCCTCGTTCATGGTCGCCGCGGGAGCGCCGCAGCTGATCGCCGATGGCCTGACCAGCATGCCCGTGCCCGCCTGGGTGATCGTGGCGCTCATCCTGCTGGTGCTGATCCCGCTGGGGATGTTCCTCGACCCCACCTCGATCCTGCTCATCATGGTGCCGCTGACCTACCCGGTAGTCACCGAGCTGGGGATGGACGGGATCTGGTTCGGGCTGCTGTTCGTCAAGCTGATCGAGATCGGGCTGCTCACGCCACCCTTGGGGCTCAACGCGTTCGTCGTCGCCGGGATCCGCAAGGACGTGGAGCTGAGCACCGCGTTCAAGGGCGTGCTCTGGTATGTGCGGCTGGACATCATCGTCGTGATCCTGATGTTCGTCTTCCCGGCCATCGTCACCTTCATCCCGAGCCAGATGGGACTGACCTGATGACCGAACCAACCAACACGTCCGGCCGTACCCTCGCCGGAGCGGTCGGGCGGGGTTTCGCCGCGACGGTCCACGCCTGTTCGCGGGCACTGGCCGTGGTCTCGATCGTCGGCATGGTCTTCATCATGCTGCTCATCGTCTACAACGTCGTCCTGCGCGAACTCGGCAAGCAGGAGGTGACCGGCACCGTCGAGTACGTGGAGCTGGCGATGGCACTGACGGCGTTCTTCGCGCTGGGCGAGGCGGAGCGGCGACGGCAGCATGTCTCGATGACGTCCTTCGTGGACCGGCTGAAGGGGCGGGCCTACCGGATCGTGCGGCTGGCCGGCGGGTTCGGCGCGGCGTTCGTGGCGGTGCTGCTCGCCTGGGCGTCCTGGACCGTGCTCAGCGCGGCGCTCGAGACCGGCGAGTACAAGCTCGGCCTCGTGCACCTGCCGATGTGGCCTGCCAGGCTGGCGGTGTTCGCCGGGTTCCTCGTCCTGGCGCTCGAACAGATCGTGACCGCGGTCGAGGACGTCCGCGACCGTCCGAAGGAGCCCGAGCTGTCCGGGGCGGGGGTCTGAGGGCCTCAGGGCCAGCTGCCGAGCAGCTCCCGCAGCCGGGAGAGGAGGGCGAGCGGTTGGTCGAGCATCACGTGGTGGGCCGCGTCCGGGACGAACCGCAGCGGGATGCCCGGCCTGCCGGCGAGTGCGGCCCTGGCGCCCTGCGCGAGGTAGGACCGCTCGCCCATGAGCACCGCGAACGGGCACCCGGCCCGGTCCAGGTCGCCCTCGAACCGCGTGATCCGGTGGTCGCCCGTGGGGTTGGCGAAGATCCTCGGGTCGAAACGCCACTGCCAGCCCGACGGCGCCACCGGGCGCAGGCTGTGCCAGGCGATGTGCTCGACGTACCAGTCGTTGTCGCACGGCTGCGGCGGGACGAGCCGGAACCGGCCGAGTGCCTCGGCCGCGGTCGCGTAGGTGCGGTGAGGCCGGATCTCCCGGTCGGCCAGTGGCTGCTCCGGTGCGGCCGCGTCCGGCCAGACCGGCGCGTCGACGAGCACCACGCGGCGGAACCGGGTGCCGAGGTCGGCGCGGGTCATGGCGTGCGAGGTCACGATGCCGCCGAGCGAGTGCGCGACGACGGTGGCCGGTTCCGGCGACACGGCCTGCGCGACGGCGGCGATCTCCTCGGCCCAGCGCGCGACGGAGTAGACCGGCCGGTGCCCGCTGCACCCGTGGCCGGACAGGTCGAGGGCGACGACGTAGGCCTCCGGGTCGAGCCGCGCGGCGACCGGAGCCCACCACATGGCGTGTGCCGCGCCGCCGTGGACGAGGATCGTGGCGGGCCTGCCGCGCTCTCCCCAGGCCAGGTACCGGATCGGGACGCCGTCCACGTCCACCTCGCCGGTGTGGCGCTCGCGCCGGAGCGCGGCGGAGAACCACGCGGGAGCGGTGCCGCATCCGGCCGGCGGTCCCGAACCGGCGTACTCCGGGACGAGCTCCGTGCCGGCGTTCATGCGGCTGCCTCCAGGTTCTTGCTCCGGGACTCGGTCCCACATAACCTACCAAACGAACGGTTGCCCAAAATCTCGGCCGGGGAGGAGCGCCCGTGATGGAGCAGCGCAGTGGTGCGGGGCCCCTGCTCGACCGCCTCGGCCGTCCGCTCACCGACCTGCGGATCTCGGTCACCGACCGGTGCAACTTCCGCTGCCGGTACTGCATGCCGCGTGAGTTGTTCGGCGCCGACCACGCCTTCCTCCCGCGTTCCGAGTTGCTGAGCTTCGAGGAGATCGCCCGCCTCGCCCGGGTGTTCCGGCGCGGCGGTGTCCGCAAGCTCCGGCTGACGGGCGGCGAGCCGCTGCTACGCGGCGGCCTGCCTGACCTCGTCGCGATGCTCGCCGAGGTGGGCGGGATCGAGGATCTCGCCATGACGTCCAACGGCGTGCTGCTGCCGAAGTTCGCCGACCGGCTCGCCCGGAACGGACTGCACCGGGTCACGGTCAGCCTTGACGCGCTCGACGAGGGGACCTTCCGCGCGCTCGCCGACACCCCGCTGCCGCTCTCGGCCGTGCTGGACGGCATCGCCGCCGCCCGGCAGGCCGGCCTCGGGGTCAAGGTCAACACCGTGGTCCAGCGCGGGGGTAACGACCACCAGCTGGAGGACCTCGCCGCGTGGGCGCGCGAGGAGCGCGTCGCGCTGCGCTTCATCGAGTACATGGACGTCGGCACCACCAACGGCTGGGTGCGCGACAAGGTCGTCCCCGCCGACGAGGTGCGGGCGCGGATCGACGCGCTGTGGCCGCTGGAGGAGGTCCCGCCGCGGGTGGCGGGCGAGGTCGCGACGCGGTTTCGCTACCGCGACGGCGGCGGCGAGATCGGGATCATCGCCTCGGTCACGAAACCGTTCTGCCGGACGTGCACGCGCGCCCGGATCTCGGCCATCGGCGAGCTGTTCACCTGTCTGTTCGCCGCCACGGGCCGGGACCTGCGCGCGCTGGTGCGCGGCGGCCGGACCGACGAGGAGCTGTCCGCGGTGCTCGCGCGGCACTGGGGCGGGCGCGCCGACCGCGCGTCGGAGCTGCGCGGCGAGGGCGGCCTGCGCGGCCCGCGAGTGGAGATGTCCTACATCGGCGGCTGACCGCCGCCTCTGCGAAGGAGAGCGCCTTGCTGAACGTCACCGACATCTACCACACCGGTTTCGTCGTCCCGGACCTCGACGCGGCCAAGGCCGACCTGACCACCGTCTTCGGCGTGACCTGGACCGGCGTGGAGGAGCGGGAGATGCCCGTGCTGACGCCCGATGGGCCCGTGACCGCGCGGATGCGGTTCGTCTACTCCCAGGGCGGTTCGCCGCGGCTGGAACTGCTCGAACCGGTTCCGGGCACGATCTGGGAGGCGCCGTCGCTGTCCTTCGGGCCCGGCGGCGCCCACCACGTGGGCGTGTGGGCCGACGACTTCGCCGCCACGTCCGCGAAGCTGGAGGCCGCCGGGTTCCCGCGCGTGCTCACCTTCGACGACGGCAGCGGGCAGGCCGTGCGGTTCGCCTACCACCGGCTGCCCAGCGGCCCCTTCGTCGAGCTCGTCGACGCCACCCGCAGAGCGGAGCTGGAGGCGTGGTTCGAGGGCGCCGCGTATCCGGCCGCCCCGGCGCGGGAGGCGGCCGATGGTGACTGACGACGTGCGGGCGACCGCCGTGGCCGCCGAGCTGCTCGCGCGGTACTGCTGGGCGATCGACGACGAGGCGTACGATGACCTGCGCGCGCTCTTCCTCCCGGAGGCCGTCGCCGACTACGGCGTGTTCCGTTGTCGAGGCGGGGAGGAGGTCGCGACCGTGATGGCGGAGCTCCACCGCGGCCTGCGCACGACCCAGCACCTGCTCGGCAGTGTCAGCGCGCGGGTGGACGACGACGGGCGGCTGCACGTGCGCAGCCACGTGCGGGCCACGCTGGTCGCGCGGAGTACCGGCGAGGAGGGCCCGGCGCGGGTCGAGGTCGCGGCGTCCTACCGTGATCTGCTGATGCACACCGATCCGGGCTGGCGGATCGCCGAACGCCGGGTGGACGGTCGGTGGGTCGCGGGTGACCGGACTATCCTGCCGTGGTTCGACCGCGCGCCACGCAGCGACCGGGCTGCGGGCGCAGCTCAGGCAAGGGGGACGTGACCAGATGTCGAAGATCGACGCCGAGCCGGCCAAGCGGGGACGGCCGCGTCGCGGGCCGGACCCGGAGCGCTTCGCCGAGATCGTCGAGGCCGCCGCCGAGGTGATCCTCGACAAGGGTTATAGCGCGACCAGCATCCAGGACATCGCCGACCGGGTCGGCATTCTCAAAGGCAGCCTCTACCACTACGTCCGGTCCAAGGAGGACTTCCTCTACAAGATCATCAAGGACGTCTACGACGAGGCGATCGCGGACATGCGCCTCGTGACGGACGCGGAGCAGAAGCCGCTGGAGAAGCTCGCGGCGTTCGTGCGCACCCACGTGCTGTTCGCGGCCGACCATCTCGTGCCGTACACGATCCAGCTACGCGAGTTCGACCGGCTCAGCGAGGAGCGGCGCGCCGAGATCCGGGAGGGCGGGGAGACCTACGTCGTGGTGCTTCAGCGCATTCTCGAGGAGGGGCAGCAGGAGGGCGTGATCGACAGGGCGATCGACTCCCGGCTGGCCGCCATCGTGATCACCGGTGAGCTGAACTCGATGACCCGGTGGTACCGGCCCGACGGGCCGAAGACCGCGGAGCAGCTGGCGGACGTCTACATCGGCATGATCGTGTCGTCGGTCGCCTCCGAGTCCGCGGTCGCCTCGGCCGGCGGGATCGAGGCGCTGCGCGGGGCCTTCTCCCGGGGCTGACCCGGGCACACTGTCGAGGAGAAAGGGCCTGAGCCGCACGCCGGCTCAGGCCCTTTCTCGTGCGCGCCCGCCGAGGTGCTTGGCAGGGCGGGCGCCGTCTGGCAGACTTCTACCAATCAGTTGGTTGGTGAATTGGAGTCTCGATGACGATGACCGAGAGCGAGCTGGCGGCGATCGTCGGCCGCCCGATCCCCGGCGGGACCTACACCATCGAGCCGTACGTCGACTGGCTCCTCAACGACGTCGTCGGGTCGCCGAGGAACGGCACGGTGGCGCACCCGCTGTTCGCCTACATCAGCGTGGCGGTCGGCAAGGGCGTCAGCTGGGACGAGGTCTTCGCGATCTGCGGTGCGACCGCCGCCGACGGGCCGATGTTCGGCGAGCACGAGACCGTGCTCGAACGCCCGCTCCAGGTCGGCGAGAGCTTCACCGTCAGCGGCGAGTTCGTCTCCGCCGAACGCAAGCGCGGCAAGCGAACCGGCGTCTTCGACATCGTCGGGTTCCGGCTGGCGCTCACCGATGCCGCGGGCGAGCTCGCCGCGTCCACCTACAACTCCATCGTCTTCCCGAGGAGGGACGCATGACCACGACGAGCGGCACCGTGCGGGCGGGCACCGTGATCCCGGGCTGGGAACTGCCCGCCGTCAGCGCGGAGAAGATGAAGACGATGGCGCTGGTACTGGTGGACCCCAACCCCATCCACTTCGACCTCGACGCCGTGCGCGCGCTGGGGATGGGGGACAAGCCCGTCAACCAGGGCCCCAACAACCTCGCCTACGTGATGAACATGCTCGCCGCCTGGACCGGCGGACACGAGCACCTGCGCGGCATCCGGGTGCGGTTCCAGGGCAACGTGCTCGGCGGCGACCACGTCGTCGCCCGCGGGACGGTGTCGGCGCTGCGCGAGGACAGGGGCCGCACGCTCGCCGACTGCGACGTCGAGCTGGTCGTGGGCGAGCGGGTGGTGCTCGCGGGCACCGCCACCACCGACGTCACGCACCTGGTCCGGGACTGACCCGGACATGGGTGTCGAGATGGGAGTCGGGCTGTGGACGTTCCAGTCCACGGTGACCCGGCCGCACCAGCTTCCGAGGCTCTACCGCGACTTTCCCGCAGTGGCGAGGAAAGTGGAGCAGCTCGGCTACGCCCACCTGTGGCTCGCCGAGCACCGCCTCTGGTACGACGCGTTCTGCCCGGCGCCGCTGCTGCCGGTCGCCGCCGCCGCGGCGGCCACCACGACGCTGCGGCTCGGGACCGCGATGGTGCTGCTGCCCCAGCACGATCCCGAGCGCCTGCGCTCGCTCGCGGCCGCGGTGGACGACGCGGCGCGCGGACGGCTGGAGCTCGGCGTCGGACTGGGACACCGCGACGCGGAGTTCGACGCGCTGGGTCTGCCGCGCACGGGACGCGGGCGCCGCATGGACGAGGGTCTGCGCGTGCTCGACCGCGAGCCGCGCGACCGGCGCTCTGACGCCATGTGGGGCGGCGGGATGGCCCGCGCGGCGCTGGAACGCATCGGCCGCCACGGGATGTCGGCCCTGCTGCCGCAGACTCTCGACACCGAGGGCATCCGCCGCGCGGTCGCCACGATCACCGGCGCGGCGCGCGACGCGGGCCGTGAGCCCGGCCGGATCGGCATGATCAAGGACACCTGGGTGGACGTCGACGGCGAGGCCGCGCGCTCCTGGTTCCTCCCGCGGCTGCGGCGCCACTACACCGAGGAGGCCGGTGCGTGGTGGGTGCTCGACGGCGGCCACGGCTTCACCAGCCCCGGGCGGCTCCAGGGACAGGTCGACCGCACCGCCACGAGCGCGGTCGTCGGTAGCCCGGACGAAGTCACGGCCCGCTTCGGGGAGATCGCCGACGCCGGGGTGGACACCATTGTGGCCAGGGTCAACTTCGACTTCGTCTCCGGCCGCGAGCTCGGCGAGCAACTCGAACTGCTCGCCGGAACCGTGCTGAAGGCGGTGGCGGCATGAGGATCGGCGTCACTCTCGACCTGGCCACGGTGTCGCTCGTGGAGGTGCCCGCGCTGGCGGCGGCCGTCGAGGAGGCGGCACTCGACCTGGTCTGGCTCGACGCGCCGGCCGGGCGGCCCGAGGTGGCGCTCGCCGCGGCCGTCACGTGCGCCGAGCCGACGCGCACACTGCTGATCGGCGCCGCCACGGCGGTCGCCGGGCACCACCCGCTGTACCTGGCCGAGGAACGCCACGTCGCCGATCAGCTGCTCGGCGGCAGGCTCGCGCTCGGCCTGCGCGGCGACGACGAGGCGGGGCTGACCGAGTGGACCGACGTCCTGCTCGCCGCGGCGGGCACCACGCCGTTCGCCCACCGCGGCCCGCGCCACACCATCCCCGCCGGGCTGCCGCAGCACACCGTGAACCCCGAGACCCGCGTGCGCGTGACACCGGCGCCGTACGCGCTGGAGCCCACACTGTGGCTGCTCGGCCAGGCCGCACCGGCGGTCGCCTCGGCGTACGCGCTCAGCCCGGTGTCCGAAGCGGACGGAACAGCGGTCTGGCAACGACTCGAGCGCTCGCTCGGGCCCGCGTGCCGCCGGCTGCGCCGCCCGGCCGTGCGGACGTGGGACCCCGGTGCCGAGGACGCCGCCGCGCTGGCGCACCGGCTGCTGGCCGAGCGCGACGGCTGGGGACTCGACACGACGCTCGTGCGCCTCACCCCCGAGCCCGGCACCGCCGCGTGGCACGCCGCGCTGGCCGACCTCGCCGTCGTGGTCCGGCCACGGCTCCAGCAGGAGCGGCTGCCCTCCGGGCTGGAGGAACTGTGGGACACCGAGCGCACACACCAGCACACCGCAGCAGAACGAGAGGTGATGACATGACCGGGTCGCGCCCCCAGGCGTACATTGTGGACGCAGTCCGCACCCCGACCGGAAGGCGCGGCGGAGGGCTCAGCGGGCTGCACCCGGCCGACCTCCTCGGCGACGTCTTCGCCGCCCTGCTGGAGCGCACCGGGGTCGATCCCGCACGCGTCGACGACGTGATCGCCGGCTGCGTGGCGCAGCTGGGCGAGCAGGCATGGAACGTCGGCCGCAACGCCTGGCTCTCCGCGGGCCTGCCCGTCGAGGTCCCCGCCGTCACCATCGACCGGCAGTGCGGCTCGTCCCAGCAGGCCGTACAGTTCGCCGCGCAGGCGGTGAAGTCCGGCGAGCAGGACCTGGTGGTCGCGGGCGGGGTCGAGGTGATGAGCCGGGTGCCCCTCAACAGCTCGGGCGACCCGAAGCTCGGCTATGGCTACCCCTTCGGCGGCGCGGGCTGGGCCAAGCACTACGGGGACGAGGAGATCCACCAGTTCCGCGGCGGCGACCTGATCGCCGAGAAGTGGGGGATCGACCGCGAGGCGATGTTCGACCTCGCGATCGCCAGCCACGCCAAGGCCGCCCGCGCTCACGACGAGGGCCGGTTCGCCGGGCAGCTGCTGGAGGTCGCCGGGGTCACCGCCGACGAGGGCGTCCGGCGCAGCTCCGACCGGGACAAGATGCGGAGCATCCCGCCGATCCGGGAGGGCGGCATCCACAACGCCCCGCTCGCCAGCCAGATCGCCGACGGCGCCGCGGCCGTGCTGGTCGCCTCGGACCGCGCGGTGGAACAGTTCGGGCTCACCCCGATCGCCAGGGTCCACACGGCCACCGTGGTCGGCAGCGACCCGGTGCTCATTCTTTCCGGCCCGATCCCGGCGACCCGCAGGGTGCTCGACCGCGCCGGCCTGACGGTGGACGACATCGACCTCTACGAGTGCAACGAGGCGTTCGCCGCGGTGGTGCTCGCGTGGGCCAAGGACCTCGGCGTCGACCTCGACCGGGTCAACGTCAACGGCGGGGCGATGGCGCTCGGCCACCCGCTCGGCGCGTCGGGCGCGCGGCTGATGACCACGCTCGTCCACGAGCTGCGGCGCACCGGCGCCCGCTACGGCCTGCAGACCATGTGCGAGGGCGGCGGGCTGGCCAACGCCACGATCCTGGAGCGGGTGTAGCCGTGCGCGTCACCGGCGCGGTGGGAGTGGTCACCGGCGGTGCCTCGGGCATCGGCGAGGGCGTCGCGCGCATGCTCGCCGACGGCGGCGGCCGGGTCGCGGTGCTCGACCTGCCGGGCTCGCGCGGGCCCGAGCTGTGCGCCGAACTCGGTGAGGCGGCGGAGTTCTTCCCGCTCGACGTCACCGATCCCGCCCAGGTCTCCGCCACGGTCGAGGAGGTCGGCAAGCGCTTCGGCCGCATCGACGTGCTCGTCAACAGCGCCGGGATCAGCCCGGCGGCCCGGGTCGTCGCGCGCGACGGGACGTTGTTCCCGCTGGAGCGCTTCCGGCAGGGCATCGAGGTCAACCTGGTGGGCGCGTTCGACGTGCTGCGCAACGTCGCCGGGGTGATGGCCCGCAACGAGCCCGGCGAGGACGGCGAGCGGGGCGTGATCGTCAACGTCGGCTCGATCGCGGCGTTCGAGGGGCAGGTCGGGCAGGCGTCGTACGCCGCGTCGAAAGGCGGCATCGTCGCCCTGACCCTGCCGCTGGCCCGCGATCTCGCCTCGTGCGGGGTGCGCGTGCTGTGCGTGTGCCCCGGGACCATCGACACACCGATGGTGCGCGCCGCGAGCGAGGAGGTCCGCGGCTACCTGCGCGAGGCCAACGTGTTCCCGAAGCGGCTCGGCAGGGCCGCCGACATCGCCAACGTGGTCCGGACCTGCCTGGAGACGACGTACCTCAACGGCGAAGTCATCCGTGTCGACGCCGGTGTGCGGATGGCGCCGCGATGACCCGCCGCCCCTGCCCTGTGGAAGGAGACCGATGAGCACCACGACCGGTGACCCGCGACCGCGGGTCCGGACCGGCCCCGACGGCGTCGCCGTCCTCGGCTGGCGGTGCACCGGGTGCGGCTACCCCGTCGCCCAGCAGGTGCTGACGTGCCCGCTGTGCAGGGAACCCGTCGCGGACAGCGCGTTCTCGCCCGAGGGCGAGGTGTGGGCCTCCACGTGCCTGCGGGTGCGCGTACCCGGCCACACCCCGCCCTACGCGGTGGCCTACGTCGTGCTCGACGACGGGCCTCGCGTGCTGGTCCGCACGCCGGGCGACCGCCCGCTGCCGCCCGCGAGCCGGGCCCGCGTCACGGGCACGTCCGAGACCGGCGACCTCGTCGCCGTTCCCGCGGAGGAGGAGTCATGAGCGCGGCTTTCGTCCACGGCGTCGGCACGTCCCGGTTCGGGCGCCAGCCCGGGGTGGGCGCGCCGGCCCTCGTCCAGCAGGCGGTCACCGAGGCGCTCGACGACGCCGGGGTCGGCGACGTGCGCGAGCTCGACGCCGTCTTCGCGGGCACCGTGTTCGGCGCCCCCGGCACGGCGCAGCGCGCGCTGCAGCTGCTCGGGATCACCGGTGTGCCGATCCTGACCTTCGAGAACGCCTGCGCGACGTCGTCGACCGCCCTGCACGAGGCGCGCCACGCGGTGCTCTCCGGCCGCTTCCGGCGCGTGCTCTGCCTGGGCGTGGAGACCATGACCCTGCACTTCTCCGGGCCGATCACGCCCGAGGAGACCGACGTCGAGGGCCGGGCCGGGCTGGCCCTGCCCGGCGTGTACGCGATGGTCGCCAGCCGCTACGAGCACCTCTACGGCCTTGAGCCCAAGGCGCTCGCGGCCGTCTCGGTGAAGAACCGCAGGCACGGGGCGCTCAACCCGCGCGCCCAGCACGGGGCCGAGGTGACCGCCGAGGAGGTGCTCGCCTCCCGGATGGTCGCCGACCCGCTGACGCTGCTGCAGTGCTGCGACATCTCCGACGCCGCCACGGCCGCGGTGATCGGCGGGGAGCGCGGCGTCGGCCGCGACGTGCGCATCGCGGCCTCGGCGCTGCGCTCGGGCGAGCTGTGGGACCACCGCAGCACCCAGCCCTGGGGCTACGAGCTGATGGCCCGCGTGGCCGGGGACGCCTGGCAGGAGGCCGGGATCGGCCCCGAGGACGTGGACCTGTTCGAGGTGCACGACGCGTTCACGATCGGGGAGATCACGGCCACCGAGGCGCTCGGCATCGCCGAGCCCGGCGGCGGCTGCGACCTGGTGCTGTCCGGGCACACCGCGCTCGGCGGCCGCCAGCCGGTGAACCCCTCGGGCGGGCTGCTCAGCCGGGGACATCCCCTCGGCGCCACGGGGCTCGCCCAGGTCGCCGAGGCCGTGTGGCAGGTGCGCGGCGAGGCCGGGGCACGACAGGTGGAAGGAGCGCGGGTCGCCGCCGTGGAGACGATGGGCGGCGGCACCGCCGGAATCGACGGAAACGGGTGTGTGGTGGTGGTGCTCGGTGGTTGAGACGCTGGAGCTCGACGACATGCTGGGTGGGGAACGCCTCGCGGATCCCTACCCCTACTTCGCGCACATGCTGGCGGAACATCCGGTCCACTGGAACGAGCGGTACCGGGCGTGGTTCCTGCACAAGCACGCCGACGTGCTGTGGGCGCTGCGCAACCCCGCCTTCTCGTCCGACCGCGTGCGGCCCGTCTACGAGACGCACCTGTCGGAGGAGAAGCGGGCCGCGAGGGCGCCGACGTTCGACGTGCTGCGGCACTGGATGGTCTTCCTCGACCCGCCGGAGCACACGCGGTTGCGCAAGCTGGTGATGCCCGCGTTCAGCCCGAAACGCGTCGCGACGTGGCGGCCCCGCGTCGAGCAGGTCGTCAAGGAGACCCTCGCCGGGCTGGAGGGCCGCGAGCGCTTCGACTTCGTCACCGACTTCGCCTACCCGATCCCGGCGATCGTGGTGGCCGAGCTGATCGGCGTGCCCGCGCAGGACCGCGACCTGTTCAAGAAGTGGTCCGACGACATCCTCACGCTCGTCTTCGGCGCGCAGGGCGAGCCGGGGCGCCGGGAGCTCGCACAGCAGGGCCTCGTGGAGCTGACCGGGTACCTCAGGGATCTGGTCGCGAAGATCCGCCGCGATCCCGGCGACGACGTGATCTCCAGCCTCGTCACCGCCCACGACGTGGAGCCTCCGCTGGACGACCAGGAGATCATCGCGACGTGCGCGCTGCTGGTCTTCGGCGGGCACGAGACGACCACGAACCTGATCGCCAACGGCACCCGCCAGCTGCTGCGGCATCCCGAGCAGTGGCGCCTGCTGCGCGAGGAGCCAGAGCGGATCACCACCGCGGTCGAGGAGCTGCTCCGGTTCGACGGCCCGTCCCGGCTGGAGCAGCGGCTGCTGGCCGAGGACGTCGAGCTGCGCGGGAAGACCCTGCGCAAGGGTGACAACGTGTTCCTCGTGCAGAGCGCGGCCAACCGCGATCCCGAGGTCTTCGACCGGCCGCACGAGCTCGACATCACGCGGCAGCCCAACAACCACGTCGCGTTCGGCTTCGGCGTGCACCACTGCCTCGGCAACTTCCTCGCCCGCCTGGAGGCTCAGGTCGCGATTCCCGCCGTGCTCGACGCGCTGCCGGACCTCGCACTCGACGGGCCGGAGGAATGGCACACGACGATGATGAGCCGCGGCATGAAACGGATGCCCGTCCGGCGGGGAGCGGTGTCGTGACCGGCGCGCTCGACGGGAAGGTCGCCGTCGTCACCGGCGCCAGCGGCGGCATCGGGCGGGCGATCGCGCTCGCGCTCGCGAGTGCGGGCGCCGACGTGGGCCTGCTCGCACGCCGCCGGGAGGCGCTGGAGGAGACGGCCGCGCTGATCGAGCCCACGGGCAGGCGCGCGAGCGTGGTCACCGCCGACGTCACCGACGAGGCACAGGTGACCGACGCCGTCGACAAGGTCGCCGCCGAGCTCGGAGACCCGACCGTGGTGGTGAACAACGCGGGCGGCGCGCGGTTCCTGGCACCGCTGGCGGAGATGCGCCTGTCCGGCTGGCAGAAGACGGTGGCCCTCAACCTGGAGGCCCCCCTGCTGTGCGCGCGGGCCGCGCTGCCGGGCATGATCAGGGCGGGCGGCGGGTCGATCGTCCACATCGGATCGATCGTCGGGGAGGCCGCCCAGCACGGGATGGCCCATTACGGCACCGCCAAGGCCGGGCTGACGATGCTCAACCGCACGATGGCGCGCGAGTGGGGCGGGCACGGCGTGCGCAGCAACGTGGTGCTGCCCGGGCTGGTCGACTCGGGCGCGCACGAGCACTACGAGGACGACTCGAGCATGGGCAGGCTCTACGCTGCCGAGATCCCGCTCGGCCGCTGGGGCCGGCCGGAGGAGATCGCCGCCCCGGTGGTGTTCCTGGCCTCCGACGCCGCCTCGTTCGTCACCGGCAGCACCCTCGTCGTCGACGGCGGGCAGATCAGTTGACCGCCGGCGTCCGCAGGCTCGACCACGTCGCCGTCGCGGTCCGCGACGCGGAGGCGGCGCTCGCGCTGTACGCCGGCGTGCTCGGCGGGCGGTTCGTCCTCGGCGGTGACAACGACGAGACCGGCACCCGGATCATCCACCTGCGGCTGGGCGGTTTCAAGCTCGAGCTGATGCAGCCGCTGCGGGAGGACAGCCTGCTGGCCAGGACCATCGAACGACGCGGCGAGGGCTTCCACCACGTCACGTTCGTGGTCGGCGACGTGGCCCGGACCGTGGACGTGGTCGAGGCGGCGGGGTTCGAGACGGTCGGCACCGAGCTGGGCAACCCGACGTGGCGCGAGACGTTCCTGCGGCCACGGCAGACCGGCGGGCTGGTACAGCTCGTCGACACCGACCGTGACTGGAGCGGCCCGGTCGACGGCATCACCCTCGACGACGTGCTGGCGGGCCGCGCCGGGTTCGACGGAGCGTGGCCGTGCTGGAAGGCCACGCCCTGAACTCGGGCGGCGGCCAGTGCCGGGCGCTCAGCCCACGGCGATGACGGTCTTCACCACCGACTGCGGGTTGTCGTGGGCGAACGCCAGCGCCTCGCCGACCTCGGCGAGGCCGAACTCGTGGCTGATGAGGCGGCGCACGTCGTCCTGGTGCCGTCCGGCGAGTGCGATCGCCGCGGGAAAGTCCAGCGTGGACCGGCTGCCGTAGACGTCGAGCTCCTTCGCGGTGAACGTGCGCAGGCTCAGGTTCGCGACCTGCTCGGAGACGCCGACCAGCGAGATCCGGCCCGCGGTCGCGACCACCTCGAAGGCGCGCTCGGCGACGGCCGCGGCACCGGTGGCCTCCACCACGACGGGCACTCCCTCCCCGGAGGTCCATTCGGCGACGTGCTCGGGCAGCTGACCGACCCCGCGGACGGTGACGGCGGCGCCGAGTGTGCGCGCGAGGTCCAACCTGGCCTCGTGCAGGTCGGCGACCATCACCTCGGCGCCCACGTCGCGCGCGGCGATGACGGCGCCGAGCCCGATCGGTCCCGCGCCGAGGATCAGAACCCGTTCTCCGGCCCGCACGCCGGGGCGGGTGATGGCCCGCAGGCTCACCGACAGCGTCTCGGCCAGTGCGGCGACGTCGGCCGTGAGGCCGGGCGCGGGGTGGCAGTTGCCTGCGGGCACCGCGACGCGCTCCTGGAAGCCACCGGGCCGGTGGACGCCGACGGCGTCCATCGACCGGCAGGTGTTGCGGCGCCCGATCCGGCACGGGTAGCACGTTCCGCACGCCACCACCGGCTCCACGGCCACCCGGTCGCCGACGGCGAGGGGGCCGGTGTAGCCGCCGGGCAGCGCCGCGACGGTCGCGCTGATCTCGTGGCCCTGGATGAGCGGGAGGCCGGTGGCGTAGCTGCCGTCCCAGATGTGCAGGTCGGTTCCGCAGATCCCGACCCGTTCGACGGTGAGCAGCGCCTCGCCGGGGCCGGGTTCCGCGGGCGTGACCGGGGCGGTGACGACCGTGCGCAGGCGTGTCGTGGTGGCGGCGAGGTGCACGGCGCCCCCGCTCACGCCGGGGCCTGTGCGGGCAGTCCGGCCACGTGCGGATGGTCGGCCTCCGCCGCGCCGTGCCCGCTCGCCCCGCCGGGGCTGCCGAGCGCGTCGAAGAACTCGGCGTTGACCTTGGTGTAGGCGGCCAGTTCCGCGGGCACGTCGTCCTCGTAGTAGATAGCCTCGACCGGGCAGACCGGCTCGCACGCTCCGCAGTCCACGCACTCGTCGGGGTGGATGTACAGCATTCGCGGGCCCTCGTAGATGCAGTCGACGGGACATTCGTCGATGCAGGCCTTGTCCTGCACGTCGACACAGGGTTCGGCGATCACGTAGGTCATCGGGTCTCCTTGGCGAGGAAGGGTTCAGGCGGCGTAGGTGGCCGCCGGGTCGGAGAGGGTGGCGAGCAGCTGCTTGCGGACGGCCGCGGCGCGCCGGGGCAGGCCGAGCAGCACGGCGCCGACGAGGCGGTCGTCGCGGAGGTAGCCCACCACCGCCTGGTCGTCGAGATCACCTTCGAGGATCTCGGTCCGGTCGGCGATGCCGGGCACGCCGAAGGACTGCAGGCGCAGGTCGTACTGGTCGGACCAGAACGAGGGCAGCGGGGTGAACGGCGCCGGGTCCGCGCCGGCGCCCGCGAGGTCCGCGAGCAGGGTGGCGGCGGCGCGGCGCGCGGTCTCCAGTGGCGTCTGCCAGTGCTCGATGCGGCGAGGGACGTCGTCGAAGAGCGGGTTCGGGAAGCGGGCGACGTCGCCGACCGCGACCGCGCCCGCGTTGCTGCCGAGGCGCAGGTGGTTGTCGGTCGCGACGCCGTCGGTGAGGTCGAGCCCGTTGCCCTCCAGCCATTCGGCGCACGGGGCGGAGCCGACGCACTGGACGAGGACGTCGCCGTCCACCACCGTGCCGTCCGACAGGGCCACGGAGTACGCCCCGCGGGTTCCGCTCACGGAGGCGACCGGCACGCCGAGCCGGAAGGCGACACCGGCGCGCTCGTGGCGGGCCCTGACGGCGTCGCCGACCGCGCGGCCCAGCGGGACCAGCATCGGGGACTCGTCGACGGCGACGACGGTGACGTGGCAGCCGAGTCCCGTGGCGGTGGCGGCGACCTCGCAGCCGATGAACCCGGCGCCGATCACCACCACGCGGGCGCCGGGCCGCAGCTCGGCGTGCAGGGCGCGGCAGTCCTCGATCGTCCGCACCACGTGCCCGGCTCCGCTGGTGCGATCGATGTGCGCGGGCAGCCGTCGCGCGCGGACGCCGGTGGCGGCGACGAGGCCGTCGTAGGCGAGCGTGCCGCCGTCGGCGAGGGTGACCGTGCGTGCGGCGAGGTCGGCGGCGACGGCGCGGGAGCCGAAGCGCCATGTGGCACGCGCGGCCTCGGGGCGCTGCTTGAACGCGAGCGTCGCGAGGTCAGGGCCGTCGGCGAGCGCGGCCTTCGACAGCGGTGGCCGGGTGTAGGGCACGTGCGGCTCGTCGGAGAGCACGACGACCTCGCCGTCCCAGCCGCCCGCGAGGAGCGCCTCGGTGACCCGCAGACCGCCGAGCGAGCCGCCGACGACGACGATCCGCCTGGCCGGGGGAGTCGACATGATGGCTCGTTACCCCTCGATCGTGATGGCCTGCACCGGGCAGGCCATCGCGGCGGCCTCGACGTCGGCGCGGGCGGACTCGTCGGCGCTCGCCTGGTGGACGAGCTCGCCGGCGTCGTCGAGGTCGAAGACGTCCGGCGCCGCGAAGACGCACTGCCCGTAGTTCTGGCAGAGCGCCAGATCGACGTTGATCCTCACGGCCGTCCCCCGTCCTGGAGACCCGGGTCGGTGTAGAAGCGCTGGGTCAGCTCCTTGAGCAGGTCGGCGTTCTCGGCGTTGCCGGGGTGCGGCACCCACCGGTCGCCGCCGACCTGGTAGCGCGTGGCCAGCTCGATGAGCACGCCGTGTGCCTTCGACTCGGGCAGGAAGTTCCACTTCAGCCACGGCATCGTGTCGGGGTGGCTGTCCTCGTCGAGCAGGACCGGCAGCCCGGCGGCCCGGCACTGCTCCATGGTGTGGCCGAAGTTGTCGCTCAGGAACGCGATGTGGTGGACGAACTCGCCGCGCTTGGCGAGCACCTTGTGCACCCAGCTGTCCGGTGAGCCGGGGGCCCACATCTGGATCGAGACGCCCGTGGGGTCGGGGTTCTGGAAGGTCGCCCACACCATCTCGGTGCCGTCCGAGCTGCCCCGGGAGTACGTGATCGTCTCGGTCATCTCGGGCGTGAGCACGCCGAGGATGTCCTTCCAGTCTTCGATGGCCTGGTCGAGATCCTTCACGCAGAGCGCGATGTGGTCGATGTGCACACGGGTCATGGGTCTTCCTTTCGTCGCCCTCGACTGTTCCATGTTTACACCAAACGATTGGTTGATAAAAGTCCAGGGGCGTGCTTGACATCACTACGAGGGCAGTGTTCCATGAATCAAGCAATCGTTTGGTGGAAATCCCAAGAGCCGCCGTGTGGCCGGCTGATCAGGAGGGACCGTGGACTTCGCGCTCACCGACGAGCAGGAGGCGTTCCGGAAGACCGTCCGGACGTGGGTCGAGAAGGAGTGCCCGAAGGAGGTCGCCCTCGAGCTGGAGAAGAAGGAGTTCGAGTACCCGCACGAACTCTTCGCGAAGATGGCCGAGGCCGGCTTCCACGGCATCGCGATCGACGAGGAGTACGGCGGCTCGGGCGGTACCGAGCTCGACCAGGTCATCCTCATCCGCGAGCTGGCCCGCTCGCTGGGCGGCATCGCGTGGATCTGGGGCATCAACGCCTTCGCCGGCGCCAAGTCGGTCGGCTACTACGGCACCGAGGAGCAGAAGCGCCGCTTCCTGCCCGACATCGCCGAGGGACGCACCAAGTTCGCCATCTCGCTCACCGAGCCCGCGGGCGGCACCGACCTGCTCGGCGTCCTCAAGACCACGGCCACCCGTTCCGAGGACGGCTGGGTCATCAACGGCCAGAAGATCTGGTCCACCCAGGCGCACGTCGCCGACTACCTGCTCCTGCTCGCCCGGACCGAGAAGAACCCGGTCAAGAAGACCAGGGGCACCACCCTGTTCCTCGTCCCACGTGAGACGCCGGGCGTGGAGTGCAGGCAGATCCCGAAGCTCGGCATGAAGAACGTCGGGTCCTGCGAGGTGTTCCTCGACGACGTGTTCGTGCCCGACGACCTCATGCTGGGCGAGCCAGGCCAGGCCTGGTACATGCTGCTCAAGACCCTCAACAACGAGCGGATCGTCATGTCGGCGCTCGCGCTGGGCATCCTCGACGGCGTGATCGAGGAGGCGAAGCGCTACCTCCAGGAGCGTGACGTCTTCGGCCGCAAGCTCGGCCAGATGCAGGTGCTGCAGCACTACTACGCCGACATGCTGATCGCGCAGAAGTCCGCCGAGCTGCTCGTCTACGAGGCGGCGTGGCGCCAGGCCGAGGGCCTGGAGTGCGGCATGCACGCCAACATGGCCAAGATCGTCGCCTCCGAGGGCGCGGTGACCGCGGCCGACCGCGGCATCCAGATCTTCGGCGGCATGGGCTACGCGCTTGAGACGCAGATGCAGCGGTACTGGCGCGATGCCCGGCTCTACCGGATCGGCCCCATCGCCAATGAGATGGCCCGCAACTCGATCGCCGAGATGGCCGGTCTGCCCCGATCATTCTGAGAGACAGGGGACAAGCAGAAAGGACACGCGGTGACGACAACGGAGACGTCCTCGCACGAGGCGCCGGCGCTCAGGGTCACAGCGGCCGCCGGGGCCGGCCGCGCCCCGGCGGGACACCGTGGCTGGGCCGAGGCGGTTCCGATCGGTGACGTGGTGATCCGGGCCGCCGCGCTGTGGCCGGACGCCGAGGCGCTGGTCTTCCCGCACGAACGCCTGACCTACGCCCGGCTGGCGGACGACGCCGAGCTGGCCGCCAGGGCCCTGCGCGCGATGGGCGTCGGGCCGGGCGACCACGTCGGCGTGCTCATGGCGAACTGCCCCGACTTCGCGCGGATCTCCTACGGCGCCGCGATGCTCGGCGCGGTCGCGGTGCTCATCAACGCCCGCTACCAGGGCGATGACCTGGCCCACGTCCTCGGCGACGCCGGCATCAAGGTGCTCGTCACCGCCGAGCAACCCAGCAGGCCGTTCGAGCTGACCAGGCGGATCGAGGCCGCCATGCCCGAGCTCGATCCGCAGCGGGCCGGCGCCTTCCCGGTGCCGTCCGTTCCCGCGCTGGAGGCTGTGGTGCTGCTCGGCGGGGACGGCGCGGTCGCCCCGGCCTACACGACGGCGCAGCGGTTCTACGAGGGCGCGGCGCGGGTGTCGCCGGAGGAGGTCCACGCGCTGCGCCGCCAGGTGCCGCTGCGCGGTGTCGGCATGATGATGTACACCTCCGGCACCACCGCGAAGCCGAAGGGCTGCGCGCTGTCCCACGAGATGGTGGTGCGCAACGCGATCGCCGTGGCCGAGCGGCTCGACGTCCACGGGGGCGACCGGTTCTGGGACCCGCTGCCGATGTTCCACATGTCGTCGGTGCTGCCGATGAACGGCTGCTTCTTCGTCGGCGCGACGTTCCTGTCGATGGAGCACTTCGAGCCCGACGCGGCGATCGCGATGCTGCGGCGGGCCCGGCTCACCCACTTCTATCCGACGTTCCCGACCATCACGCAGGCCGTGGCCAACCATCCCGGGTTCTCCACCGTGGACTGGAGCGCGGTGCGGGTGGTCAACGGCGTCGCACCGCCCGCGACCCTGCGGGAGCTGCAGGGCCTGTTCCCGCACGCCGCGGTGGTCACGGCCTACGGCTCGACCGAGACCGGAGGCTGCGTCTCGTTCTCGGTGCCCACCGACACGCTGGAACAGCGGACCAACACCAGCGGCCCGCCGTTTCCCGGCATCCAGATCCGGATCGTCGACCCCGAGACCGGCGCGGAGGTGCCGACGGGGGAGCGCGGCGAGATCTGCGTCCGCGGGTACTCGATGTTCGAGGGCTACCACAACGCGCCCGAGGAGACCGCGGCCGTCACCGACGCCGAGGGCTGGTTCCACACCGGCGACATCGGAGCGGTCGACGAGGACGGGCGGATCTCCTACCTTGGCCGGCTCAAGGACATGCTCAAGGTCGGCGGTGAGAACGTCGCGGCCGTCGAGATCGAGGAGGCGCTGCAGCGCCATCCCGCGGTGAACATCGCCCAGGTCGTCGGCATCCCCGACGCGCGGCTGGTGGAGGTGCCGGTCGCCGCCGTCGAACTGCGCGCGGGGCACGACGTCACCGGCGAGGAGCTGGGGGAGTGGCTGCGCGGCCGGATCGCGAGCTTCAAACTGCCCCGGCACATCCGGGTGGTCGACGAGTGGCCGATGGCCGCGACCAAGATCCAGAAGTTCCGGCTGCGCGAGGCGATCTGCGCCGAGCTCGGGATCGAGCTGCCGTGATCGGCGACCTCGTCCCGGCGGAGGCGGGTGCGGTCGAGGAGGTCGCCGGGCTGGTCACGCGCTTCGACCACGTCGCCGTCGCGGTGCGGGACCTCGCCACCGCGGCACCGCTGTACGCGGACCTGTTCGGCGGGCGCCTGATCGCCGGTGGCGACGACGACCGGCTCGCGATCCGGTCGCTGCAGCTGAGCTTCCCGCCAGGGGTCAAGATCGAGCTGCTCCAGCCGCTGCACGAGCGGTCCTACCTCGCGGCCTACCTCGACAAGCGCGGCCCCGGGTTCCACCACATGACGTGCTTCGTCGAGGACGTCACCGAGGCCGCCGCACGACTGGAGGCCGCCGGCTTCTCCACTGTGGACACCCGGACGGGAACCGGGTGCTGGGACGAGACCTTCATCCGGCCCTCGTCCGCCTTCGGCACGCTGGTGCAGCTCACCGACTCACCGCTGAGCTGGACCGAACCCGTTCTCCCCGAGGGCGCCGGAATCGGCGACGTGCTGGCGGGGCGGATCGCCTGGAACGACGCCCGGCCGACCTGGAGGTGAGCATGACCCTGCCGAGGGGACTGCGGATGGTGCAGGTCGCGTACGCGACCACCGACGTGCGCGCGAGCGCCCGGAGCTGGCACGAGCGCTACGGCGCCGGGCCGTTCTACGTGCGCGAGCACGTGCCGACCGAGCGGGTCGAGGTGCCCGGCGACGGCCCGGGTTCCGTGCCCGGGGTGTTCGACCACACCTGCGCGCTGGGGCAGTGGGGCAACGTCATGGTGGAGTTCGTCCACCACCACACGCTCAAGCCCGCCGCGCTCGACCGGGACATGCGCCGCGACCCCGGCGGGATCCACCACGTGGCGTGCTTCGTCGACGACCTCGACGCGGCCCGCGACCAGCTCGTCGCCGAGGGCGCGAGGGTGGTCATGGACGCCTCGACGCCGGAGGTGCGGTTCGTGTTCCTCGACCCAGGGCCGCAGGTCGGCCACCTGATCGAGCTGTACGAGGCCACGCCCTACCTGTCCCGGCTCTACGGGCGGGTGGCGGAGGCGGCGCGGGACTGGGACGGGTCAGACCTGCTGCGGGAGCGGTGAGCCCGTGGGACGCCGGATCGCGCTGGCCTGCCTGGACTTCCTGGACGACGAGCCGGAGGTGCACGTCGCCGCGGCCGCGGAGGCCGGGTTCGACGCGGTGACCCTGCGGGTCGCCGGCAGCCGGGAGCCCGTGACCGGGGACCTCGGACGGGACCCCCGCCGCCGTGGGCGGACGCTTGCCGCGCTGCGGTCCACCGGCCTCGGCGTCCTCGACGTCGAGGCGCTCCGGCTGAGCACGCGGCTGTCCCGGGCCGAGGTCACGGCCGCGATCGAGCTGGCGGCCGAGTGCGGGGCGGCCCACCTGCTGGTGGTGAACACCGAGCTGGCACCGGCCGAGGCCGCCGGCCGGCTGGCGGCGATCGTCGAGGAGGCCGCCCCGGCCGGGGTGCTGCCGTGCCTGGAGCCGATGGTGTTCACGCGGTGCCGGACCCTCGCCGAGGCGATCGCGGTGGCCGTCCCGGCCGGCGCCGGGGTGCTGGTGGACGCCCTGCACCTGTACCGCTCGGGCGGCGGCGTGGCCGAGGTCGCCGCGGCGGTCGCGACCCACGGCGACGCGCTCTTCCCGTACCTGCAGCTCTGCGACGCCCCGCTCGCCGCGCCCGAGGGCGGCATGGAGGCGCTACGCGCCGAGGCGCTCGCCGCGCGCCTGCTGCCCGGTGACGGCGAACTGGACCTCACCGGACTGATCGCGGCGCTGCCGGGTCGGGCGGTCTCGGTCGAGGCGCCCACCGTCACGACCCGCGGCATGGCACCGCTCGACCGCGCCCGCGCGGCGTGGTCGGCGGTCGCGACCCTCGACCGTCCACAACAGACCAGCACCGTGAAGGAGGCATCGTGACACTGAGCGCTGACCCCGTCGCCCGCATCAACCGGCTCTACCTCGGGGGCGAATGGGTGTCCAAGACCGAGGACGACCCCGTGTACGAGGTGGTGTCACCGGCGACCGGCGAGGTGGTGGCCGTCGCCGCGGACCCGACGATCGAGGACGCCGAGCGCGCGGTCGCCGCCGCCCGCGAGGCGTTCGACCACGGGCCGTGGCCGACGCTGCCGCTCGCCGAGCGCATCGCGGTGCTGAGCCGGTTCTGCGACGAGTTCGAGGCCCGCAAGGACGAGTTCGACGCCGCGTGGACCACCGAGTCCGGGCCGACGCTCGCGCACGCCGCCGCCCTCGACGGCGGCGTGGTGCTGATCTGGCGGAGCCTGCTGGAGCAGGCCAAGGAGCTGCGGCTGACGGAGCGGCGCGAGGTGCCCGACGGCGTCGTGGACGTGGTCAGGGAGCCCATCGGCCCGGCGGTGGTCATCACCGCCTGGAACGGCCCCGGTCTCTACCTCGCGATGAAGCTGGTGCCCGCCCTGCTCGCCGGATGCCCGGTGGTGCTGAAGATGGCCCAGGAGTCGCAGCTCACCGCCGCGCTGGTCGGTGAGCTGGCCGAGGCGGCCGGGCTGCCGAAGGGCGTGCTGAGCGTGCTGGCCGCCTCCACCGAGGTGAGCGCCCACCTCGTGGCCCATCCCGCGATCGACAAGGTGAGCCTCACCGGCTCGATCCCCGCCGGGAAGGCCGTGATGAGCGCCTGCGCGGGCCGGCTCGCCAACGTGACGCTGGAGCTGGGCGGCAAGTCGCCCGCGGTGATCCTCGACGACATCCCGCTCGACGACGTCCTGCCGTCGCTAGTGCCCGGGTTCATCGCCTTCAACGGCCAGATCTGCGCGGCACTGACCCGCGTGGTCGTACCCCGGCACCGGCACGACGAGGTGGTCGCCGCGCTCGTGGAACGGCTGGGTGCCATGACGGTGGGCGATCCGACGGACGCCTCCTCCGACCTCGGCCCGCTGGCGAGCGCGCGCCAGTTCGAGCGCGTCCTCGGCTACATCGACGCGGGCGTGCGGGAGGGCGCCGACCTGGTGCTCGGCGGGGGAAGGCCCGAGGGGCTCGACCGCGGCTGGTACGTCGCGCCGACCGTGTTCGCGAACGTCGACCCCGGCGCGACCATCGCGCAGGAGGAGATCTTCGGGCCGGTGCTCAGCGTGATCCCGTACGACAGCCTCGACGAGGCCGTCGACATCGCCAACGGCACGCCGTACGGTCTCGCCGCCTCGGTCTACGCCGCCGACGAGGAGCTGGCCCGCCGCGTCGCGGGCCGGATCCGCGCGGGCGCCGTGGCGGTCAACACCGCCGGGGTGTCGCTCTTCGCGCCGTTCGGCGGGTTCAAGCAGTCCGGTTTCGGCCGCGAGTTCGGCCTCGAGGGGCTCGCGGAGTTCCTCCAGTACAAGTCCGTCAAGGTGAAGTGAGCGGGAGAGCGACCATGAAGTCCCACGGTGCGGTGCTGTTGAAGACCCAGCAGAACGTGCGCAACGACTGGCACGTCGAGGAGCTCGAGATCTCGCCGCCGAAGCGCGGCGAGGTGATGGTCAAGCTCAAGGCGGCAGGCCTCTGCCATTCCGACAACCACGCCGCGGCGGGCGACCAGGCCGTGGACTTCGCGCCGTTCCTCGGCGGCCACGAGGGCGCCGGGATCGTCGAGGAGGTCGGCGAGGGCGTCACCGAGCTGGCGGTCGGCGACCACGTCACGTGCACCTTCATGCCGTCCTGCGGCAAATGCGTGCCCTGCGTCCGCGGAATCGGCCAGCTGTGCGACCGCGGGGCCGGGCTGCTCCAGGGCGTCATGCTCGACGGCACCCACCGCATCCACACGGCGGCGGGCGAGCCGGTGGGGCCGATGACCTACCTGGGTACGTTCAGCGAGCGCATCGTCGCGCCCGTGGACTCGGTCATCAAGATCGACAAGGACATCCCGTTCCCCGCGGCCGCGCTGGCCGGCTGCGCCGTGCCCACCGGCTGGGGCACGGCCGTGCGGATCGCCGGGGTCGAGATCGACGACGTCGTGGTGGTGCTCGGCGTCGGCGGGGTCGGGATGAGCGCGGTGCAGGGCGCCAAGCACGCCGGTGCCCGCGAGATCATCGTCATCGACCCCGCGGAGTTCAAGCAGCGGGAGGCGCCGAAGTTCGGGGCGACCCACGCGGTCGGCTCGATCGAGGAGGCGATGCCGCTGCTGACCGACCTCACCCACGGCCGGATGGCCGACAAGGTGATCGTCACCATCGGCGTGGTCGAGGGCACGATGATCCAGCCGATGCTCGGCCTGCTCGCCAAGGGCGGCACGATGGCGATCGCCGGCGTCTCGTCCATGTGGGACATCGACGCCCGGTTCAACATCTTCGGCTTCGTGATGATGCAGCAGACGATCAGGGGCGGCCTGTACGGCGGGCTGCAGCCCAGCGTCGACATCCCCAGGCTGCTGGCGCGCTACCAGCGCGGGGAGCTGATGATCGACGAGATGATCACCCGCACGTACACCCTCGACCGGATCAACGAGGCGTACGCCGACATGGAGGCCGCCCGCAACATCCGCGGCGTCATCCTCTACGACGACTGACCGTGCAGCACCGCATCTTCCTCGTCCCCCCGCTCGGCGATCCCGAGGCCGGCCGCCGGCACTGGGAGCAGCGGCACGGCGACCTCTTCACGGCGACCCCCGGCCTCCTCGGCTACACCCAGAACCGGCCGGTGGCGCAGGAGTGGGCCCGCGGCACGGCCCGGTTCTGCTCCGAGACCTGGTTCGCCGACCGGGACGCCGAGCGCGGGGCCTACTCCTCGGCGTACTACCGCGAGGTCGTCACACCCGACGAGGCGTCCTTTTTGGACCGGCAGGCGGCGTGGTCCGCCGCGGTGGTGGGCGGGGAGGCCGGGCCTGCCGACGGGATCCGGGTCCTGTGGTTCGACGACGCCCCGCCACCGGGCGCCCGCTGGCGTCCGCTGGAGCTGTCCCGGCCCGTGCCGCCGCCCGGCCGGGGCACCCGCGTGTACACCGCGGTGATGGCGGAACCCGGCGAGGCGCTGGCGCTGACCCGCGGCGCCGGGCCGGTCGCCCTGGTCTGCCGTCCTCGCGCGTATGCCCTACCGAGCCCGAAGGGGAGCCAACGATGACCGCCCTCACCGCCCGCGTCGACGCGCCCTCGGCCGTCCCCACCGTCGGCGAGGCGCTGACGCGCGCCGCGGAACGGTGGCCGGACGCCGACGCCGTCGTCTACCCGGAACGCCGCCACACGTACGCCCAGCTGCTCGCCCGCTCGCGCCTCGCGGCGCGCTCCCTCGCCGGGCTCGGCATCGAGCCCGGCGAACGGATCGGCATCCTCATGCCGAACTGCCTGGAGTTCCTGGAGGTGTTCTTCGGCGCCCACCTGGCCGGGATCGTGCCGGTGACGGTCAATGCCCGCTACAAACCCAAGGAGCTGCGGCACGTCGTCGCCGACGCGGACCTGGTCGCTCTGGTGACGACCGACCTGGTGGCCGAGTACGTGCCGTTCGCCGACCTGCTCGGCCGCGCGTTCGAAGGCGGGACGCCGCCGCGGCTGCGCACCCGGGTGCTGCTCGGCGCGAGCAGTCCCGAGGGTTACGTCGACCAGGCGGGCTGGGAGGACGCGGCACACGCGGTGGATCCCGCGGCCGTCGCCGCGCGGGGAGCCGCCGTCGGGGCCGACGACATCGCCGTGATCATGTACACCTCCGGCACCACCTCGTCCCCGCGTGGCTGCCCGCTCACCCACGGCGCCCTGATGCGCACGGCGGACTGCGTGGCGGAGCGGTTCACGCTCACCGAGCGGGAGCGGTTCTGGGACCCGCTGCCGCTGTTCCACATGGCCGGGCTGCTACCCACGTTGGCCAACGTGCTGCGCGGCGGCGCGACGCTCAGCATGACCCACATCGACGCCGACACCGCGCTGCGCCAGCTCGCCGGGGAACGGGCGACGTTCGCCTATCCGGCCTTCCCGACGATCACGCAGTCGATCATCCACCACCCCGGCTTCGCCTCCGCCGACCTCTCCCGCATCCGGGCCGTGCTCGACACCGCGCCCGCCGACACGCTGAGGCAGGTGCAGGCGGCGTTCCCGCAGGCCAAGGTCGTCGGCTCCTACGGCCTCACCGAGGCGGGCGGGGTGATCACCTACAGCCATCTCGACGACCCGCTGGAACTGCGGCTCACGACGGCGGGCAGACCGTTTCCGGGGATGCGCGTCGCGATCGTCGACCCCGTGACGGAGGAGGAGTGTCCCGCGGGCGTCACCGGCGAGATTCGGGTGTCGGGCCCCGGCATGTTCACCGGCTACCTCAACGACCCCGGGACCACCGCCGCGCGGACCGACGCGCACGGCAGGCTGCGCACCGGGGACCTCGGCAGCGTGGACGAGAGCGGCCGGATCACCTACACCGGCAGGCTCAAGGACATGCTCAAGGTCGGCGGCGAGAACGTCGCCGCCGCCGAGATCGAGGCCCACCTCGCGCAGCACCCCGCGGTGAAGATCGCCGCGGTCGTCGGCGTCGCGGACCCGCGCCTGCAGGAGGTGCCGGTGGCGTTCGTGGAGCTCGTGCCGGGCCACGACGCGACCGAGGAGGACCTGATCGCCCACTGCCGCGGCGAGCTCGCCACGTTCAAGGTGCCGCGGCGGGTCTGGTTCGTCACCGAGTGGCCGATGTCGACGACGAAGATCCAGAAGTTCCGGCTGCGCGAGCAGGCCGCCGAGTACGTCAGGGGTGAGGGCCGGTGAGCGGGGGAGCGGTCGCGGTCGTGACCGGCGCGGGATCCGGGCTGGGTAAGGCGTTCGCCGAGCTGTGGCTGGAGCGGCACGGACCCGTCGTGGGCGTCGACCTCGCCGCCGAACGGGTCGGGTGGCTGGACGGCACGCGGGCCGGGCGGCACCCGTCGGCGGGCCTGGCCGCCGACGTCACCGGCGCCGAGGGCAACGAGGCCGCCGTGCGCCTGGCCGAGGAACGCTTCGGGCGGCTCGACGCCGTGGTGCTCTCCGCCGGAATCACCGCGTGGGGTCACATCGAAAGCCTCGACCTCGCCGTCTACGACCGCGTGATGGACGTCAACGTCCGGGCGGGCGCGCTGGGGATCAGGGCGGCCGCGCCCGCGCTGCGCCGGTCGGGTGGCGGCTCGATCGTCGTGCTGTCGTCGGTGTCGGGCACCGGCGGGGAACCGGAGCACTGGGCCTACTGCACGTCGAAGGCCGCGATCACCAACCTGGCCCGCTCGGCCGCGGTCGACCTCGCCCCCGACGGCATCCGGGTCAACGTCGTGGCGCCCGGCCCCACCCACACCGAGCTGACGCGCCCGATCAAGGACACCCAGCCGGAGAAGTACGACGAGCTGCGCCGCAGCCTGCCGCTGGGGCGATGGGGCGAACAGGAGGAGGTGGCCGAGGCGATCGCGTTCCTCGCCTCGCCCGCGTCGTCGTTCATCACCGCCGCGGTCCTCCCCGTCGACGGCGGAGCCACCGGGCGCACCGCGCAGCTGGCGCCGCCGGGCGGCTGAGGCCCGGCACGGCGGCCGGTGCTGTTCCGGACGGTCGGACGCGCGGCGACGGAACAGCACGAACAGCGACCACACCTACCGCGGGGCGTCCTTACCGGCGAACCGGTCCAGGACGTTGCGGGAGATGCGGGCGACGTTGTTGTCGTAGCCGTTCCACGCGAGGCTGCCCGCCCAGCAGATCGAGCCCACGGAGAACACCGCGCCTCCTCCGTCGACCTCGAAGTACGTCAGGTCGGCCCGGACCAGCTCGTTCTCCGTGCCGCCCTGACCGGGCGCCGTCATCAGCAGCTCCTCCTGGGTGATCTGGTACCGGTCGTCCAGCTGCGCCGAGGTGGCGAGCCGCAGCGCGTGGTCCGGGGTTCCGAGGTCGGGCCCGTAGCGGTCCACCTCGTCGCCCGCCGCGCCGCCGAGGACGTAGCCGAAATCGCCGATCGGCTCGTCGGGGTCGATGCCGGCGAAGACGAACGCGGCGCGCTCGTCGAAGCTGTCGGGCAGCCGGTGGTAGGGAACCGCGCGGCCCCAGCCCTGTGCGGCCATGCCGACGCCGACGAACTGCTGCGGCACGTAGCCGTTGAAGCGCCAGAGCCCGCCGTGGTCGAAGCTCGCGCTGTGCACCAGCTCGCCCGGCGGGGAGTCCCAGCAGCGCGTGCCGGAGTTGCCGCGCCGGACCTCGATGACGTGGGGCCGGTCCGCGAAGGCGCTCGTGACCCAGTAGAAACCGTTGCCGCCCAAGTACATCAGCCGCCCGCCGTCGCCGAGATAGCCGGCGAGCGCGTCCATCATCGGCCTCGTCCAGTACTCGGGGTGGGACCCGGTGACGACCACGTTGTAGCGGGACAGCAGCTCGGTTCCCTCCCGATGCAGGTCCTCGTCGAGCGCGATGTCGACCGAGTGCTCGGCGCCCAGCGACTGCAGCCAGCCGAGCAGGTAGAGGTCGGCCGCGAGGTGACGGACGTGGCCGGAGAGCCAGTTGTGGTAGTGCGGACGGAGGTTGAGCACGGGGCGCAGTCGCGAGGAGTAGGCGACGCCACTGCCATCGTTGTGCGTGTCGTAGAGGGACTTGCCGACCTCGTCGTGACCGGTGATGAAGTGGTCCTGTGGCGCCAGCTCCATCTCGTGGACCATGAAGTCCTCTTGGAGCCCGGACTGGAACAGCCGTTCGTTGGCGTAGGCGAGGTAGGTGAAGCTGGGGACCAGGAACAGCACGTCGGAGTGCGTGCCCGCCGGACGCCGGACGAAGAACGGGAGGTAGTCCAGCTCGTCGCCCGCCCGCAGCCGCAGCGCGTACGCGCCCGCCGGGAGATCCTCCGGCACCGTCCACCGCAGGCTCGGCTCCCACGCGGCGTCGGTGAGGTCGTCGTCGTGGAAGTGCACGGCGGCGTAGTGCTCCGGCGCGACCGTGAAGTCGTGGCGGGTGCCGTCCCAGCGGCTCGACGTGACGCCGCGCTGTGGTCCCTGGTGCAGCGTGCCGTGCCGGTCGTGGCCAGAGACGTCCCTGGCCAGCGCGGTCGCGAAGTCCGCGCCGAGGTCGTAGTCGGCGACGAGCGCCGCGGGTTCCACGGCCCGGCGGGCACGGGCGGCCGCGATCTCGTCGGTGCCCAGCGCCCGGCCCCAGAACCGGGGGTTCTCGATCTTGCCGTTGAAATGGTCGTCGAGGCCGTGCCAGTCGCCGATCGTGACCGGCTTCGCCGCGAGAAAGGTGCCGGTGACCTCCGCTCGGGACAGGTCGGCGTCGAGCGTCGCCTCCACGACGGACTCCTGGTTCCGCCGTTGCCAGCCGGACTCCTGCACGACGAGCAGCCTCGCCCTGCGCGCCGCGCGGTCGTAGTCTGCGTGGACGAAGAACCAGCGGTCCCGCGTGAGTTCCACCGGCGCGACGAGCGTCGTCTCGGCCGAGTCCGCACCGCGCAGGTGCAGCGCGAGGCGGCCGTCGGTGCCGATGCCGAGGGTGAGGTGTCCATCCCGAGCGGACAGACCTGAGTGGACGAGCACCTGCGCGTGGTCGCCGTGCGGGGCGGTGGGCAGGAACCGCAGCTGGACGCTGAACGCGTTGTCGCGCAACCAGTCCGAGGGCAGCGGGAGCTCCGCGTAGGAACCGATGTCCGTGTGCTGGATCGAGCCCGGGTAGGTCCCGTCGCACGCGGCGCCGACCTCGCGGACGGGCAGGTCGGTGGCCTTCGGGTCGGTCATCCCGCCGAGCAGCTCCACGATCTCGGCGCGGTACTCCGGCCGGTTGGTGCTGACGTGGAACGTGATCGGGTCACCACCCCGGACGCTCCAGACGTCGGCGTACCCGGTGATGTTCAGGATGTCGTCATCGGCGTTGAGCCGCAGGTATTCGCGCTCACTGTGGGGCATTCTCGTACTCCTCGGTGCCGTGCGCGGTCGCGAAGAACTCGGCGACCCTGGGATCCGTCGTCGTCCGGGGCGCGGCCAGGGTCAGCACTATGCCGACCACGGCGCTGAGCGCGACCCCGACGGGGCTGATCAGGTAGTAGGGGAAGCTGGCAAGCAGCGCGACGGTGACATAGCAGACGCCGGCCACCAGCGAACCCAGTGCCGCCGTGGTGGTGAACCGCTTCCAGTAGAGTCCGGCGAGGATCGGGAACGCCAGCAGCGCGGTGAACACCGAGACGTAGGTCAGCGCGATCAGGATGTTGCCGACGAAGGTCAGCGCGAACGCCAGGGTGGACAGGCCGAGCACCAGGAACACGACGCGGCTCGTCGCCACGTAGAAGCCGTCCGTGCGGTCGCGGAAGACGTAGCGCTTGACGATGTCGTTGACGACGATCGACACGGCAGAGTTCCAGATCGCGACCATCGTGCTGATGCCGACGAGCAGGAGCGTGACGAGCAGCAGGCCCTGCACGACGGCCGGGGTGTACTCGAGCACGAGACGGGGGAGCGCCTCCTCGGGCTTGTCCAGGTTCGGCATCACCACCTTGCTGAACATCGTCGTGAGCGCGACCAATGCGTAGAGCACCGTGATGAGCACCGTGTTCGTCAGCATGGCCCGGTAGGCGATGCGCTCGTTGCGCGCAGAGAAGATGCGCTGGCCGTACCAGGGTGCGGCGATGTAGAGCATGATGTTCTGGAAGCACCACGTGAGGATCGCCGCGAAGCCGTAGTCCTGCAGGTCCCAGATCGGTTCCAGCGACAGGAAACGCTCGTCGAACACGTCGCCGAGGCTGCCGAAGCCGTCGGCCGCGAGGTAGCCGACGACGAACAGCACGGGGATGAACACGAGGATCATAAGGTAGGCGACGACGTCGAACGACAGCGCGGTCAGGAACCCGCCGGCGAGGGCGAGGATGAGACACACGGCGGTGATCGCGATGACCGTCGTGAGTGGATCGATGCCGAGCAGGACCGAGGAGACGACGGACAGCCCCGCGAGGTAGGTCGCCGGCGCGATCCAGGTGAACGTGAGCGTGACGACGCTCGCGAGCCCGCGCGTGACCTCCGAGAAGCGTCCGGGGAACCGGCGCTCGAAGAACTCCGCGATGGTGGAGATGCCCAGGCGGCGGTAGGGGCGGGCCACGGTCAGCGCGTAGAGGCCGAACACGAAGATGAAGATCAGCGACGTGTACCAGATGCCGACGGAGCCGTAGAGGTAGGCGACCGAGGCGCCGCCGATGAGGGTGGCCGTGTTGAACTCGGCGGCGCCGAGCGTGGCCACCAGCGTGGGGAACCCGGTGTTGCGTCCCGCCAGGTTGTAATCCTTGTAGGTCTTCACTCTCCGGTACGAGCGGTAGGAGAGGTAGCCCAGGAGAGCCACGAAGGCGATGACGATCGCGTACTTTTCGAGCATGTCACGTCCAGGTGGAGGCAGAGGTCCGAGGTAGGCAGCGGCGCGTGCGGGTCGCGGAGGCTGTGGTCCTCGCTGCCCGCAAGTGTGGGCTTATGCCCGGAGTTCGTGACATGTTGACCGTTGTTGTGGCATTTGGCAAGCCCCGGTCTCGCCGTTACGCGTTGTTAATCGGCTTGTGAGGCGGATTCGAGGACACCGGGCCTTGACCGGCCGATGCACGATCTCCATACTTCTCCACAAGTATCCACAGATTTCCACGAACGGGTCTCGTCCATGTTGGTTGTCGAGCGGCACGCCCGCATCACCCAGGCCATCCAGTGCGGCAGCGTCGTGTCGACCACGGAGCTGGCGGCCCTGCTGGGCGTCTCCGCCGAGACGATCCGGCGCGACCTCGCCGAACTGGAGGCGAAGGGTGCGCTGGTGAGGGTCCGGGGTGGAGCGATGCGGACCGGGCACGTGAGCGACGAGCCCCCGTTCGTCGAGCGGTCGGGCACCGGGACCGAGGCCAAGGAGGCCATCGGGAGGCTCGCCGCCGAGCAGGTCGAGCCGGGGCAGACCGTGGTCATCGACGTGGGAACCACGGCCATGTACGTGGCGCGCGCCCTGGCGGCGGGCGGCTTCTCCGGCGTGGTGATCACCTGCTCGATCCTGGTCGCGAACGAGCTCGCCGACGTGTCCGAGATCGAGGTGCAGCTCAGCCCGGGCCGGATGCGGCACGGTGACCGCGCCCTGTCCGGTCCCGCCACGCAGACCTACTTCGAGGACGTGTTCGCCGACGTGGCGTTCCTCGGCTCCGGCGGTGTGCACGCCGACGCCGGGCTCACCGACTTCTACGTCGACGAAACCCATGTGAGGCGCGTCATCATGCGCCATTCCGCCGCGAACTACGTGCTCGCCGACGGCAGCAAGCACCAGCGCATCGCGCCCTACCGCGTGGCGCCGCTCGCCGACATCGACGCCCTGATCACGGACCAGGAGCCGCCCGTCGAGCTGGAGCGGGCGGTCACGCGCGCGAGTGGGCAGATCATCCGGCCGCGCGAGGACGCCGCGCCGGAAGGAAAGGACTGAGATGAGTCAGGCGGCACGAGGGAGTGCCGGCGGTACCGGTGACGGTGTGTCGGAATTCGGCTACTCGCAACAGATGAAGCGGGAGCTGGGCTGGTACACGTCCTTCGCCGTGGCCTTCGGCTTCGTTTCGATCGCGACCGGCATCTTCACCGCCTACGGGTCGGTGCTGAACTCATCCGGCCCGCTGGGCATCTGGACGTGGCCGGTCGTGGTCGTCGGACAGCTGTGCGTGGCACTGGTGTTCGGCGCGCTGGCCGCGCGGATCCCCGTCAGCGGGTACGCCTACCAGTGGATCTCCCGCCTGGCGAACCCGGTGCTCGGCTGGATCATGGGCTGGGTCTCCTTCACGTTCCTCGCGGTCGTGGTGGTAGCGGTCGACTACACGATCGCCTCGACGATCCTGCCCGTGCTCTTCCAGTACCAGGGCACCAGCGCGAACGCGTGGGTCGTCACGGCGGGCGTGCTGCTCCTGCAGGCCGTGCTCGTCGCGTTGTCGACGCGAGCGACCCAGCGCGTCAACAATGTCGCGGTGACCATGCAGCTCGTCGGGATGGTTCTGCTGACCGTGCTGCTGTTCGTGGTCGGCGCCGCGACGGGCGTGCTCGACTTTGGCACCTTGTTCAGCACCGGCGACGTGCCGAGCGAGGGTTACTTCGCGCTCGGCGGCCTCACCAGCGCCGGGCCGTGGTCGCTGGGCTTCCTGATGGGCGCGTTCACCATCGTCGGCTTCGAGGCGGCGGCGAACCTCGCCGAGGAGACGCGAGATCCGGCACGCGTGGTGCCCAAGGCGATGGCACAGGCCGTCGTGGGGCTCGGCGTGCTCGGCATGCTGTTCCTGATCGCGGTGACCGCGCTGGCCGGCGACCCGGCCGCGCTCGCGCGGTCCGACACCCCGGTCGCGGACGTCATCGCGCGGGTCCTCGGGTCCTACGTCGGCAAGGGGCTGCTCGTCCTCGTCGTGATCTCGATCTTCTCGTGTGGCCTGGTGATCTCGCTCAGCGGAGCCCGGCTGGTGTGGGCGATGGCGCGTGACAAGCGGTTCCCCGCGTGGCGGCTGCTGAACCGCGTCACCCCGGCCACGGGCACGCCCCTGAACGCCTCGGTGTTCCTGTTCGTGGTCAGCCAGATCGTGCTCGGGCTGTTCGCGAGCTCCACCCAGGCGCTGTTCTCGCTGTTCTCCGCCGCGACGTTGCTGCCCGCGCTCATCTACGCCGCGACGGTCGCGCTCTACCTCGTCAAGCGCCGCAGCCTGCCGCCGTCGAAGGGCTTCCGGCTCGGGCGCTGGGAGGCGCCGGTGCTCGTGGTGTCGGTCGTGTGGCTGGTCTACGAGCTACTGATCTTCCGGGACGCGTCGTTCGCCGAACCCTGGCTCTACGTGCTGGTGATGTTCGCGATCGGTGCGGCCTACCTCGGCTACCTGCTCGTCCGCCACGGGGTGTCGGGACTGTCCATGCCGGACATGCACGACATCGACAAGACCCTCGACCACGATCAGCAGGGCGTCGCGGCCGGAGGTGGGGCATGACCGCCGTGCTCGCCATCGACCAGGGCACCTCGGGGACCAAGGCGATGGTCGTCGACGGCGATGACCGGGTCCTCAGCGTCGCCGAACTACCCGTGCGCCCGCGCTACCTCTCCGGCGGCGGCGTGGAGATCGACCCGCACGCGCTGCTCGAGTCCGTTGTGGATTCGGGACGCCGGGCGGTCGCCGGCGCGGGCGTGCCCGTCGGCTGTGTCACCCTCGCCAACCAGGGCGAGACCGTGCTCGCCTGGGATCCCGGCACCGGACGCCCGCTCACCCCGGCGATCGTCTGGCAGGACCGGCGCTCGGCCCCGATCTGTACCCGCCTGGCCGCCTCGGCCGACCTCGTGGCCCGGCGGACCGGACTGGTGCTGGACCCGTACTTCTCGGCACCCAAGATGCGGTGGATCCGCGAGGAGCTGACCACCGAAGGCATCGTGACCACCTCGGACACGTGGCTGGTGCACCAGCTCACGGGCGAGTTCGTCACCGACGCCGCCACGGCGTCCCGATCGCTGCTGCTGAACCTGGACACGGCGACGTGGGACGGCGAGCTGCTGGAGTTGTTCGGCCTCGCGGGCGAGCAGCTGCCGCGGATCGCGGGCTGCGACGAGATCGTGGGGGAGACGACGGCGTTCGGCGCGTCCACCCCGGTCGGCGGCCTGGTGGTCGATCAGCAGGCGGCGCTGCTGGCACAGCGGTGCCTCGCCCCCGGCGAGGCGAAATGCACGTTCGGCACCGGGGCGTTCCTGCTCGCCAACCTGGGCGAGCGCGCGGCCCGCTCCACCGCGGGCCTGGCGGCGTCGGTCGCGTGGCGGGCGCGGGGCGGGACGGCGTACTGCGTCGACGGGCAGGTCCCCGCCGCCGCCTCGGCCGTGCGCTGGCTGCAGGACCTCGGCCTGCTGGGCAGTCCGGACGAGCTGGACCGTGTCGCGGCCGGTGACGCCGACGGCGTGCTGTGCGTGCCCGCGCTCGCCGGGCTCTCGGCCCCGTGGTGGGAGCCGACGGCGTCGGCGGCGCTCACCGGCATGACACTGTCCACATCGGCCGGTCACGTCGTCAGGGCCGTCCTCGACGGCATCGCGGCCCAGGTCGCCGAGCTCGTCGACTGCGTGGCCCGCGACCTCCACCGTCCGTTGCCGAGGCTGCGCGTCGACGGTGGCCTCACCCGCAGCCGCGTGCTCATGCAGGCGGTCGCGGACCTGACCGGCGCCGAGGTCGACGTGTACCCCTCGGCGCACGCCACCGCACTCGGCGCTGCCGCGTTCGCCCGCCTCGCCGTGGCCCCCCGGCTCTCCCTCGCCGACGCGATCGTCGGCTGGGCCCCGGCGGCGACGTTCACCCCTGCCCTCGACACCGGTGCCGCGGCGGAGTTCCGGGCCCGGTGGCGATCGGCGGTCGACGCCGCCGTGATCCAGAAGGAGAAGGAATGACTGCATCGCTCGGTACCCCACCGGGCACCACCGTCGTCGACGTGGCCGTGATCGGAGCGGGGGTGGTCGGTTCCGCGATCGCCCGGCTGCTCTCCGGGCACGAGCTCGACATCGCGCTGCTCGACGCACGCGACGACGTCGGCGACGGGACGAGCAAGGCCAACACCGCGATCCTGCACACCGGCTTCGACGCCTCACCGGGAACCCTGGAGTCCCGGCTCGTCGCCGAGGGTTACCACCTGCTCAAGGACTACGCCGACCGCACCGGCATCCCGTACGAGCCGACCGGGGCGCTCCTGGTCGCGTGGGACGACGAGCAGCTGGGCGCACTGCCGGAGCTGCAGCGCAAGGCCGAGCGCAACGGGTACCACGCGACCGAGATCGTCGGACCGGGTGAGGTGTACGCGCAGGTGCCCGCGCTCGGCCCCGGCGCGCTCGGCGGGCTCACCGTGCCCGGCGAGTCGATCATCTGCACGTGGACCACCACACTCGCACTGGCCACGGACGCCGTGCGCAGGGGAACGCGGCTGCTGCGCGGGCACCGCGTCGAGTCGGTGACCGTCGACGGCGACCACACCGTCCTGCACACGAGTGCGGGCGACGTGCGCGCGCGGTGGGTGGTCAACGCCGCGGGGCTCGGCGGCGACGTGATCGACGGACACTTCGGGCACGACCGGTTCCACCTGCATCCCCGGCGCGGGGAACTGTTCGTCTACGACAAGCAGGCCAGGCCGCTCGTGGACCGGATCGTCCTGCCGGTTCCATCCAAGCTGGGCAAGGGCGTGCTCATCAGCCCCACGATCTACGGCAACGTCATGCTGGGCCCCACCGCCGAGGACATGACCGACCGCCACGACACGGCCACCACCGAGAGCGGCTACGCCTTCCTGCTGGACAAGGGAAGGCGCATCATGCCGTCCCTGCTGCGCGAGGAGGTCACCGCGACCTACGCGGGCCTGCGTGCCGCCAGCGACGTCAGCGACTACACGATCGAGGTCGACGCCGTGCAGCGGTACGCCGTCGCGGGCGGAATCCGCTCGACGGGGCTGACCTCCAGCATGGCCGTCGCCGAGTACCTCGTGGACCTCCTCGGCAAGGCGGGGCTGAGCCTGCACCCGCGCGACGAGCTGCCGGAGCCGCCGCACATGCCGAACATCGGCGAGGCCCGGCCGCGGCCGTACGCGGACGCCGAGCGCATCGCGCGGGACCCGGCCTACGGGACGGTGGTCTGCTTCTGCGAGCGCGTCACGCGGGGCGAGATCCGCGACGCGCTGAGCTCCATCATCCCGCCGCACGACCTGGACGGGCTGCGGCGGCGCACCCGCGCGATGAACGGCCGCTGCCAGGGCTTCTACTGCGGCGCCACGGTGACCGGAATGCTGCGGGACGCGCCGCGGCGCGGAGAGGGGCAACAACGATGAGCACACCTCGCACGCGGCTCACCCCCGAGGTGGCCATTGTCGGTGGGGGACCGGCCGGGCTGCGCGCGGCCAGCGAGCTGGCGCAGAGCGTGAGCGGGGACGTGCTGGTGCTCGAACGCGAGCACGAGGCCGGCGGCATCCCCCGGCACTGCGCCCACACCGGGTTCGGTATCCGCGACCTGCACCGGGTCCTCAATGGACCGGATTACGCCAGACGCCTGGTACGCGCGACGGAGGCGGCGGGAGCGGTGATCCGGACCGACGCGATGGTCACCGGCTGGACCGGCGACGGCGGACTCGAGGTGACGACGCCCGCAGGACTGGCGCAGGTGCACGCGAAGGCGATCGTGCTCGCCACCGGCGCGCGGGAACGCCCCCGCACGGCACGGATGATCCCGGGCGACCGCCCTGACGGCGTCTACACCACCGGCATGCTGCAGAACCTGGTGCACCTGCACCATCGCGAGGCCGGCACGCGGGCGGTGATCGTCGGCAGCGAGCTGGTGAGCTGGTCGGCGGTGCTGACCCTGCGCCACGCCGGTTGCCGCACCGTGCTCATGACCAGCGAGCACCGCAGGCCTGAGGCCTACGCGGCGTTCACCGTTCCCGGTAGACTCGGCCTGCGGGTCCCCGTCCGCACCCGGACCCGCGTGGCCAGGGTCATCGGCAAGGGCCGCGTCGAGGCGGTGGAGATCGAGCACCTCGACAGCGGCTCGCGCGACGTCGTCGAGTGCGACACCGTGGTGTTCACCGGCGACTGGATTCCCGACAACGAACTGGTTCGCGCGGCGGGACTTCCGCTGGACGGTGGTACGTGCGGACCCGTGGTCGACAGCGAGCTCCGCACCGCCCGGCCCGGCCTCTTCGCCGCGGGCAACGTGGTGCACCCGGTGGACACCGCCGACGTCGCGGCGCTCGACGGGGTCCAGGTCGCCACCAGCGTGCTCGAGCACTTCGCGGGCCGTGCCGGCGAGTCAGGGGGAGTGCGGATCGTGGCGGACGAGCCGCTGCGCTGGGTGTCGCCCATGGTGCACACCCCGGGCGGGCGCGGGCCGACTCGCGGCAGGCTGCTCGCGTGGGCCGACACCTACCGGCCGTTCCCGCGCGTGACCGTCCGCCAGGCCGGCGAGGTGATCGCACGGCGCCGGGTGCCCTGGCCCGCGGCGCCAGGACGTGTGTTCCGGATCCCCGGCGAGCTGCTGGACGCCGCCAGGCCGGACGGTGGAGAGCTCCGGATCTCGCTGGGGTAGCCCCAAGCGTCCGGCAGGAGTCCGGTACCCCGCCTGCCTGGCACCAGGTGATGCCACCTGGTGCCAGGCATTTTTGCCTGGTGAACCCTGCTCTTGGCCTTCAATGGCACCTTGCCGTGTTGCGATGGCACCATCGATGTGCCATAATGGTGTCATGGACTTGAGGTCGTATGTGAGCACCGTCCGCGACGAGTTGGCCGTGGCCGCCGAGGCCGGAGGGCCCGAGGCCCGCGCGCTCGCCGAGCGGCTGAGCGCCCCGCTGGAGTCGGCGATCCGGCTTACCCTGCTCGACGCACTGTCGGCCGCGGCGGACGAGATCACCCGCGACCTGGCGCCCGGCTCCGTGGAGGTGCGGCTGCGCGGCGGTGACCCGAGCTTCGCCGTCACGCTCCCGCCCGCCGATCAGCCCGCGGAGCGCATCGAGACGCCGGAACCCGAGCCCGCCGTGCCGCCGGTGCCGGAGGCCGAGGACGGGGCGATGTCCCGGATCAACGTCCGGATGCCCGAGCCGCTGAAGGCCCGCATCGAGGAGGCGGCGGCACAGCAGGGACGCTCGGTGAACGCCTGGCTCGTCCAAGCGGCCACCGCGGCCCTGCACGCGCCTCGGTCCACAGCGGACACCCGACGGCGTGGACCCCGCTCCGCGCAGCACATCACCGGCTGGGTTCGCTAACCCATACCGCTTCACCACCTTCACCGTCCCCGGCAGGCGGGGACGACGACACGCAAGCACCCCAGGAGGCTTTGCCATGCCCACTTTCGAGACCCCGGAACCGATCTCGGCGACCATCGAGCTGGTGGTCGGCGACCTGCGGATCGAGGCGAGCGACCGCACCGACACCGTGGTGGAGGTCCGGCCCACCGACGAGACGGACGAGTCCGACGTGCGGGCCGCCGAGCAGACCCGCGTCGAGTTCTCAGGTGGGAACCTGCTCGTGCGGGCGCCGAAGAACCGGCCGCTGGACTTCTCCAAGAAGAGCCGCTCGGTCGACGTGACCATCGAGCTGCCCTCGGGCTCGCGCGTGCACGCCGACGCGGCGATGGCCGACCTGCGTGGGACCGGACGGCTCGCCGACTGCCTGTTCAAGAGCGCCGCCGGGCACGTCCACCTCGACCAGACCGGTCCCTTGGAGCTGAACACCTCCGCGGGCAACGTCTCCGTCGACCGGATCGACGGCCGCGCAGAACTCTCCACCGGATCCGGCAAGCTCCGCATCGGCGAGCTCAACGGCGCAGGCGTCGTCAAGAACTCCAACGGTGACTGCGAGATCGGCGCGGTCACCGGCAAGCTCCGCGTGCGCAACGCCAACGGCGACATCTCCGTCGGCACCTCCGCCGACGCCGTGGACGCCCGCACCGCCAACGGCAGCATCGCGCTCGGCCACGCCGCCGGTGGCCCGCTCGCACTGGAGACGTCGATGGGCAACGTCGACGTCGGCATCAAGACGGGCACGCCGGCCTGGCTCGACGTCAAGACCGGCTTCGGCCGCGTGGACAGCGAGCTGGAGGCGAGCACGGACGGCCCGGGCCCCGGCAACGAGTCGATCGAGGTGCGGGCCCGCACCTCGATGGGCGATATCACCCTCCGCCGCAGTTGAGTCCGGAAAGGACACCGATCATGCGCACATCCACCCAGCCCGCGATCTCCGTCACCGGGCTGCGCAAGTCCTTCGGGGACACTGTGGTGCTCGACGGCGTCGACATGACCGTCGAGCCGGGCACCATCTTCTCCCTGCTCGGCCCCAACGGGGCGGGCAAGACCACCACCGTCAACATTCTCTCGACCCTGCTCACCCCCGATGCCGGCAGCGTGCGGGTCGCGGGGCACGACCTCGGACGCGACGCCGACGCCGTACGCCGCGCGATCGGCGTGACCGGCCAGTTCTCCGCCGTCGACAACCTGCTCACCGGCCGGGAGAACCTGCTGCTGATGGCCGACCTGCACCACCTGCGCCGCGACGAGGGTCGCCGCCGCGCGGACGAGCTCCTCGAGCGGTTCGACCTGACCGCGGTGGCGGGCAAGACACCCGCCACCTACTCCGGCGGCATGCGCCGCAAGCTCGACCTCGCGATGACTCTGGTCGGCGACCCGTCGGTGATCTTCCTCGACGAGCCCACCACCGGGCTCGACCCGCGCAGCCGCCGCACGATGTGGGACAGCATCCGCGACTTGACCGCGCGCGGCGTCACCCTCTTGCTCACCACCCAGTACCTCGAGGAGGCCGACCAGCTCGCCGACCGGATCGCCGTGCTGGACCACGGAAAGCTCGTCGCCGAGGGCACCGCCGAGGAGCTCAAGCGGCTCGTGCCCGGCGGGCACCTACGGCTGAGCTTCCCCGATGCCCGTGGGCTCGCGCTCGCGGCCGCCGCGCTCGGCGAGCCCGTCCGCGAGGAGGAGTCCCTCACGCTCCAGGTGCCCACCGACGGCAGCGTCGGCGCCCTGCGCGCCGTGCTGGACCGCCTCGACCACGCCGCCGTCGACGTCGCAGAGCTGACCGTGCACACCCCCGACCTCGACGATGTCTTCCTGAGCCTCACCGGGCACGCCACCGCCCCCGAACCGGCCAAGGAGGCCGCCTCGTGACCACGCTCGCCCTGCCCGCCCGTGACTCCGTCACGATGCTGCGCCGCAGCCTGCGCCGCATGCTGCGCTATCCGTCGCTGACCCTCATGCTGCTGGGGCAGCCGATCCTCTTCCTGCTGTTGTTCGTCTATGTCTTCGGCGGCACGCTGGGCGCCGGGCTCGGCCCGAGCGGTGGGCGCGCGGACTACCTCGCGTTCGTGGTGCCCGGCATCCTGACGATCACCGTCGCCAGCGTCGCGCTCGGCACCGCGGTCTCGGTCGCGATGGACGCGACGGAAGGCATCATGGCGCGGTTCCGGACGATGGCGATCAGCCGCGCCTCAGTGCTCACCGGGCACGTGCTGGGCACGCTGATCCAGACCGCGGTGGGGCTCGTCGTGGTGCTGGCCGTCGCCGTGGCGGCCGGGTTCCGGCCCTCGGCGGACGTGGGCGGCTGGCTCGCCGCGGCGGGGCTGGTCGTGCTGTTCACCGTGGCGCTGACGTGGCTGTCGGTCGCGCTCGGCCTGGTGTCGAAGAGCGTCGAGACGGCGAGCAACCTGCCCATGGTGCTGACGCTGCTACCGTTCCTGGGCAGCGGGTTCGTGCCCACCGACTCGATGCCGGCCTGGCTGCGCGTGTTCGCCGACTACCAGCCCTTCACCCCGGTGATCGACACGCTGCGCGCGCTCCTGCTCGGCACCCCGGTGGACGGCGGCAGCGCCGCGCTGGCCGTCGGCTGGTCGGCCGCGATCGCGCTCGCCGGCTACGTCTGGGCGAAGTCGCTGTTCCACCGCGGAGCCGCGCGCTGACCCGCGCCGACGAGGTCGGGAGCGCCGGGTGCTCACCACGGTGCGCGCCGGGCGCCCGCTGCGCGGCTGTCCTATCCGGACGATCACGAAGGCCGGCTCGTGACCGGCTTCGACGTGGTCCGATCGGTGAGCTGGGACCGCTGCGGTCAGGGCACGCGGCCGACGCCGCCGAGGAGCACGTTGCTCGCCTCGTCGTCGTCACCGGGCACGTACCCAGGCCGGGGCGGGTGCCAGTGCGTGGCGCGGACCAGACCGGGCGGCACGAGCTCGGTGTCGTCGAACAGGGCGGTGATCTCGTCGCGGCCGCGGACGTTGACCCGCTGCTGGACCTTGGTGTTGTACTGGCGCTCCGCGGCCTTCAGCCTGCGGCGCGCGTGCTCGCCGTCGGGCGCGGTGATGTGGCTGATCGCGACGTGACTGCCCGGGGTGAGTGCGCCGACGTACTGGCGCAGCAAGGGTTTGGCGTCCCCGCCGACGAACGGCAGCACCGAGACCAGCAGCAGCCCGACGGGCTCGGTGAAATCCAGCAGACGCGTCCCCGGATGGCCGAGCACGGAGCCGGGGTCGGTGAGGTCGGCCTGGATGCAGAGGGAATGCGGGTCGTCGGCCAGTATGTCGTTGCTGACGGCGATGGTGTCGGGGTCGATGTCGACGTAGACGACGCGGCTGTCGGGCCGGATCGCCTGCGCGATCTCGTGGACGTTGCCCGCGGTGGGATAACCGGAGCCGATGTCGAGGTACTGCCGCACGCCCTGCTTGGCCAGCCGGCGCACGACGCGCTGCAGGAAGTCCCGGTTGTACCGGGCGGTGCGCGCGGTGAGCGGGAACGCCTGCTGTGCGGCGATGGCGGCCTCGGCGTCGCACGGCAGATGGTGGTGACCACCGAGACACCAGTCGTAGACCCCGGCCGCCGTCGCTCGCGTGCGCTGTTCGGTCATCTGCCGCCTCCGGTGGGTGACGTTGCCTGCACGTTTCCAGTTCCGCGGCCGGACGGCAAGCCTCGTGCGGCCGGCTCAGCAGCAGTGTTCGCCGCGCCAGGCCTCGCGGCCCTCCTTGACCGCGACGGCGGCGATCACGAGTGCCACCACGGGGTCGGCCCACGACCAGCCCAGCAGGCTGTTGAGGAGCAGCCCGGCCAGCAGCACGCCGGACAGGTACGTGCACAGCAGGGTCTGCTTGGAGTCGGCGACGGCGCTCGCGGAGCCGAGTTCCCGGCCCGCCCTGCGCTGGGCGTAGGACAGGAACGGCATGATCAGCAGCGACGCGGCCGCCAGCACGATCCCGACCGTGGAGTGCTCGGCCGGGTCCCCGCCGAGGAGGGCCCGCACCGACTCGACCGTGACGTACGTGGCGAGCGCGAAGAACGACACCGCGATCACCTTCAGCGCGGTGCGTTCGCGTGCCTCCGGGTCCTTGCCGGAGAACTGCCAGGCCACGGCCGTCGCCGACGCGACCTCGATCACCGAGTCCAGTCCGAAGCCGATCAGCGCGGTGGACGACGCGATGGTGCCCGCCGTGATCGCGACGACCGCCTCGATGACGTTGTAGGTGATGGTGGCGGCCACGAACCACCGGACCCGGCGGGACAGCACCGCCCGCCGCTCCGGCGACACCGCGGCGGCCGAGCGCTCCTCGGCGCAGCACGCGTCCCCGCAGCTCTCCGCGGCGGCGGGGGACAGCGACAGCTCGCGAGGCTCGCTCATCGTGCCGCCTCCCGCGCGGGTGCCGGCTGCCCGGCGTCGTCAAGGCACAGCTCCTCGGTGTCCACGGCCAGCACCACGTGCACCAGCTCGCCCAACGCGCGCGCCAGGTGCGGATCGGCCAGCTCGTACCGGACCTGCCTGCCCTCGTAGGTCGCGACCACCAGGCCGCAGCCGCGCAGGCAGGCCAGGTGGTTGGACACGTTCGAGCGGGACAGCTCCAGCGACTCGGCGAGCTTGCCGGGGTAGCTCACACCATCCAGCAGGGCGACGAGGATGCGGCAGCGCGTCGGGTCCGCCAGCGCGCGGCCCAGCCGGGCCAGTGCCGCGCCGCGGGTCTCACACGTCAGCATGGCTCGAACAGTACAGCGAGCGCTGACACGACAGCAACCACTGAACTATTCCGCTCCTGGTGAATCGCCACCACCCTGCGGAGGTGCTCCGCGCCGCTGTGTCGTGTTCCACGCGCGGTGAAGGTGCCTTCACGGCTGCGGCGACCGACCCCGTCGCCCGCGTGGCTAGGGGAGGAGCACCGCGGCGCCGTCCACCCGGTCGGCCGCGAGGTCGGCCAATGCGCGGTCGGCGTGGTCGAGCGGATACGGGGTGGTGACCACGGTCAGCGGGTGCTGGGCGGCGATGGCGAGGAATTCCCTGGCGTCGGCGCGGGTGTTGGCGGTGACGCTGCGCAGCTGCCGTTCCTGGAACAGGTGCCGCTGGTAGCCGAGCACGGGGATGTCGGTGAGGTGGATGCCGGCGACGGCGAGGGTGCCCCCGCGGTCCAGTGCGGCGAGCGCGGCTGGAACGAGCGTGCCGACCGGGGCGAACAGGATCGCCGCGTCGAGCGGCTCCGGTGGCGGATCGGTGGCGCCTCCCACGGAACTGGCGCCCAGCTTCAGTGCGAGTTCCCTGGCACGGGCGCTGCGCGTGAGCACGTGAACGGTCGCGCCTCGTGCGAGCGCGACCTGTGCGGCCAGGTGCGCGCTCGCCCCGAACCCGTAGATGCCGAGGCGGCCCGCGTCGGGCAGCTCGGCGCGTTTCAGCGCCCGGTAGCCGATGATGCCGGCGCACAGCAGCGGCGCGAGCTCGGCGTCCGTGTAGCCGGAGGGAAGCCGGTGCGTGTAGGCGGCCGGTGCGGTGACGAACCGGGCGTAGCCGCCGTCGGTGTCCCAGCCCGTGTAGGTCGACAGTGGACACAGGTTCTCGGCGCCACGCCTGCAGTAGCGGCACCGTCCACACGTGCCCCGGAGCCACGCCACCCCGACGAGGTCGCCGGGCGCGAACCCGGTGGCGCCCTCGGCGATGTCGACGACCTCCCCGACGACCTCGTGGCCGGGGATCACGCCGGGACGATGCGGCGGGAGGTCGCCTTCCACCACGTGCAGATCGGTCCGGCACACCCCGCACGCCCGCACGCGGACGAGCAGTTCACCGCGCTCCGGCCGCGGCGTGGGCTCCTCCCTCGCCTCGAATCCCGGATAGGGCGCGGTGCTCGGACGACATACTCGCCAGGCCAACATGCCGCCACTGTCGCCGTCGACGCCGGGACCGGGGAAGGGCCCAAGGTCCCTGGACCGGAGCACGCGCCGTGCCCGGTGAGGTGACGGAAGGCCCTGTCCTCGGCCGCGGCCGCGCGGCAGCATCGAGCCAGGCCGACACTGCTGGAGGTGCGTGATGGACCACGTGAGGAAGTGGACGGTCGAGATCTTCCTCGACGAGCACGAGCACAGCACCCGCGCCGAAGCCAGGTTGCACACCGGCTCCGGCCCCGGCAGGACGGGGGTCGGGCGGGCGCGGCTCAACCCGCACGACACCAACATCCCGGAGATCGGCGACGAGCTCGCCGCAGCCAGGGCACTGGCCGACCTGGCTCACGAGCTGCTGGACGCCACGGCGGCCGACATCGAAGCCGTCACCGGCGGCCCGGCGCGGCTGACCGAGTAGCACGCCGCGCTGGTAGGTCGTCATGAGCGTGCTCGGCTATCCGCCCATCGTCGTGGGCATCGACGGCTCCGGTTCGGCGCTGCGGGCAGCGGCCTGGGCCGCGTGCGCCGCGGCGCTGAGGAACGCGCCCCTGCGGCTGGTCGCCGTGGGCATGATGCCCGCCCCCTACGGAGCCGGTGCCGGGCTGCTGCGGAGTTTCCTCGACGACCTGCGGGTGCAGGGACAGCACAGACTCGCCGAAGCGGCCGAGACGGCGGTGAAGGCCGCGGACGGCGTCGGCAGGCTCACGGTCACCACAGAGTTCGAGGTCGGGGGCGCGGTCACCGTGCTGCTGGACCGCGCTGCCGCCGCGCGGATGCTCGTGGTCGGCACACGCGGGCTGGGGGAACTGACCGCCACTCTCGTCGGCTCCGTCGCCAACGCACTGGTGTCCCACGCGCCGTGCCCCGTCGCGGTCGTCCGGGGCCGCACGCCGGAGGCCGAGCCTCCGGCGGAGGGCCCGGTGGTGGTGGGAGTCGACGGCTCCCGCCTGTCGGAGGCGGCCGTCGACCTCGCGTTCGAGGAGGCCGCGCTACGGGGATGCCCGCTGGTGGCCGTGCACACCTGGAGCGACGCACCGTTGCCGACCGCGTTCGGCACCCTTCCCGAGGACGCTCCCTGGGACGAGATCGAGACCGGGGAGCAGGCGTTGCTCGCCGAACGGCTCGCGGGCCGACGAGAACAGTACCCGGACGTGCCCGTCGAACGGGTCGTCACGCGGGATCTCCCCGCGCACAGCCTGCTGCGCTTCGCCGAGCGGGCACAGCTGATGGTGGTCGGCAGCAGAGGCCGTGGCGGGTTCCGGGGAATGCTGCTCGGCTCGACCAGCAACGCCCTCGTCCACCTGGCGCCCTGCCCGGTGCTGATCGTGCGCCACGCCGCGCCGAGTGAGGACCTAAGGCCCTGGGCCCGGGGTCCAGTTGCTGCAGCCGGGGGGACCGCTTCGCGCGGAAGCTGGAACGCGCAGCCGCGACGGGAGGAGCCCGATGACCGTGAACACCGCGACGCCCGAGCAGCAGCTCGGGCCGGCGCCGGAAGCCGAGCTCGCCCGGGTGGACGCCTGGTGGCGGGCGGCGAACTACCTGTCGGCGGGGCAGATCTACCTGCTCGACAACCCGCTGCTGGCGGAGCCGCTCGCGCCGGAGCACCTCAAGCCACGGCTGCTCGGCCACTGGGGCACGGTCCCCGGACTCACCCTCACCTACGCGCACCTCAACCGCGTCATCCGGCGCACCTCCGCCGACGTCCTGTTCGTCGCGGGCCCTGGACACGGCGCGGCGGCGCTGAACGCGGCAAGCTGGCTGGAGGGCACGTACTCCGAGTTCCACACGGCGATCGGCCAGGACACCGACGGCATGCGCGCGCTGTTCCGCCAGTTCTCCTTCCCCGGCGGGGTGTCCAGCCACGCGTCGCCGCATGTGCCCGGCTCCATCCACGAGGGCGGCGAGCTGGGCTACTCGCTCGCCCATGCGACCGGAGCCGCGCTCGACAACCCTGGGCTCGTGGTCGCGTGCGTGGTGGGCGACGGCGAGGCCGAGACCGGGCCGCTGGCGGCGAGTTGGCACGCGCCCGCGTTCCTCGACCCGGACGGCGACGGCGTAGTGCTGCCGATCCTGCACGTCAACGGGTACAAGATCGCCAACCCGACGGTGCTGTCCCGCCTGCCGAAGGCGGACCTGCACGGTCTGCTGCGGGGCCACGGCTGGGAGCCGATCGAGGTCGAATGCCCGCTCGGCGCCGACCCCGCCTCGGTGCACGAGCGCTACGCGGCCGCTCTGGACGAGGGTTTCGAGCGCATCGCCGACCGGGCCCACCCGATGATCGTGTTGCGCACCCCGAAGGGCTGGACCGGTCCCTCCGAGTTCGACGGCCACAGGCTGGAGGGCACCTGGCGTGCCCACCAGGTGCCGCTGCCCGGCGCGCGGCGTGACCCCCTGCAGCTCGCGCAACTGGAGCGGTGGCTGCGCTCGTACCGGCCCGAGGAGCTGTTCACCGCCGAGGGCGCACCCGCGCCGCTGGTGCGCTCGCAGCGACCCCGCGCGGAGCTGCGGATGAGCGGCACACCCCGGGCACACGGGCTCACCCAGCGCGACCTGCGGCTGCCCGAGGTCGCCGACTACGCACTGGAGGTCCCGGTTCCGGGTCAGGTGCTCGCCGAGTCCACGCGGGTACTCGGGGCCTACCTGCGGGACACGCTCGTGCTCAACGCCGAGGAGCGCAACCTGCTGCTGTTCTCGCCCGACGAGCACGCCTCCAACCGGCTGGACGCGACGTTCGAGGTGACCGGGCGGCGCTGGCAGCTGCCGACCGAATCCGGGGACGAGCACCTCGCGGGCGACGGCCGGGTGCTGGAGGTGCTGTCCGAGCACCTGTGCCAGGGCTGGCTGGAGGGCTACCTGCTCACCGGCAGGCACGGGTTGTTCTCAACCTACGAGGCGTTCGCCCACCTCGTCGACTCGATGGTCGCGCAGCACGCCAAGTGGGTGCACACCGCGGCGGGGGTGCCGTGGCGGCGGCCGGTGCCGAGCCTGAACTACCTGCTCACCTCGCACGTATGGCGGCAGGACCACAACGGAGCCTCCCACCAGGACCCGGGGTTCATCGACCACATCCTCAGCAAACGGGCCGAGGTCGCGCGCGTCTACCTGCCGCCGGACGCGAACTGCCTGCTGCAGGTCACCGACCACTGCCTGCGCTCGCGTGGCCTGGTCAACGTGATCGTCGCGGGCAAGCAGCCCGAGTACCAGTACCTCGGCCACGACGCGGCGCGGGCGCACTGCGCGCAGGGGATCGGCATCTGGGAGTGGGCGGGCACCGAGTCGGTCGACGGGGCCGACGTGGTGCTCGCGTGCGCGGGCGACGTGCCGACGCAGGAGGCGCTGGCCGCGGTCGGCGTGCTGCGCGGGCTCGTGCCCGACCTGCGGATCCGGGTCGTCAACGTGGTCGACCTGACCCGGCTCGCCGCCCGCGAGCGGCACCCGCACGGGCTGACCGACCGCGACTACACGGCCATCTTCACCGAAGACACGCCGGTGATCTTCGCCTTCCACGGTTACCCGTGGCTGATCCACGAGCTGACCTACAGCCGGCCTGGGCACGAGCACCTGCACGTCCACGGCTTCAGCGAGAACGGCACCACGACGACGCCGTTCGACATGTGCGTGCTCAACGGCATCGACCGGTTCCAGCTCGCCCTCGCCGCGCTGGAGCGCGTTCCGAGGGTCGCGGGCAGGCTGGGCAATCTCCGGCAGCGGCTGCTGGCCGAGCTCGACCGGCACCACGATCACATCCGGCGCACCGGCGAGGACCTGCCGGAGATTCGTGCGTGGAGGTGGGGTCGCTGATGCGCGTGCTGACCGTCAACCCCGGCTCGTCGAGCCTGAAACTGGCCGTCGTCGAGGGCGGGACAGGGCTGGCCGAGCTCACGCTTGACCACTGGTCCGGGGCTTCCGGCGGCGAGCTCGCCCGGTTCGCCGGGGCACACGCCCAGCTCGACGCCGCGGCCGTGCGCGTGGTCCACGGCGGCGCGCGGCGCGGCCCGGTGCGGCTGGACGAGACGGTGCTCGGCGAGCTGGAGCGGTGGGTGCCGATGGCGCCGCTGCACCAGCCACGCTCGGTCGCGCTGGCCCGGCACCTGCTCGGCGTGCTGCCCGGCGTCCCCGTGGTCGCGTGCTTCGATACGGCGTTCCACGCGGACCTGCCCGAGCGCGCGGCGACCTACGCGCTGCCGCACGGCTGGCGCGCCACCTACGGCATCCGCCGGTACGGGTTCCACGGGCTCTCGCTGGCTCACGCCTGCCGGCAGGCCGCGCGCGTGCTCGGCGCGCCGCCTGCTGAACTGGGCCTCGTGTGCTGCCACCTTGGTGCCGGCGCGTCGGTGACGGCGGTCGACGGCGGGCGAAGCGTCGACACGTCGATGGGGTTCACCCCGCTGGAGGGCGTGCCGATGGCCACGCGCGCGGGCTCGATCGACCCCGGAATCCCGCTGTACCTGATGCGTCAGCACGGTTTTTCGGTGTCGCAAGTGGACACGGAGCTCAATCATCACTCGGGGCTCGCCGGGCTGTCCGGTACCAGCGGGGACATCCGGGAGGTCGTCGCGGCGCGGGCGCACGGCGATCCGGCGGCGCGGCTGGCGCTGGACGTCTACGTGCACCGGCTGCGCCGGGAGATCGCCGCAGCCGCGGTGTCGCTGCCCGCACTGCACGCCGTGGTGCTCACCGGGGGAGTGGCCGAGCACCAGGCCGGGCTGCGGGCCGAGCTGTTCACCGGCGCACATTTCGGCATCCGCGTCGACCCTGTGCGCAACGCCGCCGACGGTGACCGCGTGATCAGCACCGGCGGCTCCGGCGTCGCCGTGGTGCTGATCGCCTGCCGGGAAGACCTCGAGCTCGCCCGGCAGACCGAGCTGCTCCTGCTCGCGAACCAGGTGGAGGTGAGCGCACGATGAGCGCCGAGACCGGTGTCGTGCCCGGTGCCGTGGTGCGGGCGGCGCTGCGCGCGGCCGTGCGGGCACCGTCGCCGCACAACACGCAGCCCTGGCGGTTCCGGGCCGGGGCCGCGCGCATCGACGTGCTGTTCGACGACAGCCGGCTGCTGCGGGTCGCCGACCCTGACGGCAGGGAGGCGTACCTGTCGTGCGGCGCGGCGCTGCTGAACATGCGGCTGGCGATCACGTCGAGGGGCCACGGTTGCCGGGTCGAGCTGCTGCCCGACCGGGCGCGGCCCCTGCTGCTCGGCACCGTCCATATCGGAGGCCAGCACCGGCCCTGGCCCGACGAGCACCGGCTCGCCGGGGTGATCGAGCGCAGGCACACCAACCGGAGGCCGTTCCTCGACCGGCCGGTCCCGGGTCACCTGCGGCACGTGCTGACCCGCGCGGCCGCGGCCGAGGGAGCGGATCTGGTGCTGCTCGGCACCGCGGCGCTCGACGCGTTCGCCGCGTTGCTGCGCCGTGCCGACCACATGCTCAGCGAGAACCCGGACTACCAGGCCGAGCTGCGGGCGTGGACCCACGGCGGGCAGCGCCAGGACGGGGTACCCCTCTCGGCGGGCGGGCCGGCGGGCTCACCACACGGACTCCTGGCACTGCGCGACTTCGGTGGCCACGACGCCTTGCGGGAGCGGGAGTTCGAACGGGAGCCGCTGCTGGCGGTGCTCACCACCTCCGGCGACACGCGGCTCCACCGGCTGCGCGCCGGGATGGCGATGCAGCGCGTGCTGCTCGCCGCCACCGACGGCGGCCTGAGCGCGTCGTTCCTGTCGCAGGCGATCGAGGTCGAGCAGGTGCGCGGCGAACTGCGGCGCCTGCTCGGCGGGCGCGCCGAGCCGCAGACCGTCCTGCGGCTCGGGTACGGCTTTCCCGGCGCGCCCACACCGCGCCGGTCCGTGACCGAGGTCGCCGTCGAGGAGGGGCCATGAGCACCGGGACAGTGGGCTGGTCCGCCGCCGAGGCGGACACCCTCGCGAACGCCGTCGTCAGCGCGCCCTCGGTGCTCAACACACAGCCGTGGTCACTGCACCTGGAGCGGTACGAGGCCCTGCTGCGGGAACGCCGCGACGCGTGGTTGCCCTACCACGACCCAAAGGGTCGTGACCGGGCGATCTCCTGCGGCGCGGCCGTGCCCAACCTGGAGCTGGCCGTGCGCGTGCTCGGCCGCGAGACCACCACGATCCTGCTGCCCGATCCGGACCGGCCGGAGCTCGTCGCGCGGGTCGTCGCGAGTGCGGAGCGCGAACCCGATGCGGACGAGCGGCGCGCGTACGCCGCGATCGCGCGGCGGCGCAGCTACCGGCTGCCGTTCGCCGGTACTCCGGTGCCCGCAGACGTGCTCGCCACGGTCCTGCGGCCCGGCGCCGTGGACGGCGTGCGGGCGGCCCACGTGCGGGAGGCGCACGAGGTGAACGAGCTAGCGGCGATGCTGGAGTACGCCGCGGTGGCCCAGCAGCGGGATCCCGGCTACCAGCGGGAGCTGTCGCTGTGGACGATCCAAGACCAGCGCTCGCACCGGCACGGCGTCGGCGTTGCCGGTGCCGCCCTGCCCTCGCCGTCGACGCTGCCCTGGGCGGGCCTGGCGCGCCCGCGCACCGCGGTGCCAGACCAGGTGACACTGGCCCGGCGGCTCGCCGATGAGACCGTGCTGCTGTTCCACACCGATGACGACACACGGCTCGACCACGTGCGCGTCGGGATCGCGATGGAACACGCGTGGCTCACGCTGGTGTCCTCGGGCCTCGTCGCCGCGGTGCAGACCCAGCCGCTGCAGCTGCCGGAGGTCCGCGCGCGCCTCGCCGACACGCTCGTGCTGCCGGGGCCCGCGCAGCTGCTCATGCGGATCGGGTACCCCGTGGGCCCGGTCCCGCGGAGCCCCCGCCGCAGCACGTTCGAACTGCTGCGCGGCGATTGAGTCCACAGTGGATATCCGAGCGGAGGCACGATGCTCGCACGTGATGTGATGACCGCGCCGGTGGTGACGGTGACCCCGGAGACGCCCGTCAGGACCGCGGCGGCGACACTCGCGGCGCGCGGGTTCACCGCGCTGCCCGTGGTGAACGACGAGGGGTGGCTGCTCGGGGTCGTCACGGAGATCGACCTCGTCCGCGACCGGTTTCCGCGCGACATCCGCTCTCCCCGGCTGGAGGACGTGAGCGAGCCCCCGCCGGGTGCCACGGTGGGCGACGTGATGACCGCGCCCGCCGTCGCGGTCGGGGTCACGCTCGACGTCGTCGGCGTGGTGCGGGTGATGCTGGACGAGGGACTGCGCAGCCTGCCCGTCGTCGACGGCGAGCGCGTGGTGGGCATCGTCAGCCGCCGGGACCTCGTGCGCATGCTCGCCAGGGACGACGCGATGCTCGCCCGCGACGTGCGCAACCGGCTCGCGATGGTCAGCGCGCCCGGCCGGTGGGGCGTCCACGTCGACGACGGCGTCGTCACCCTCACCGACCCGAAGGACGACGAGAGCGACCGGCACGTCGCCACGGTCCTGGCCGAGAGCGTGCCGGGCGTGCTGCGCGTGCGCTGCGTCCACGAGACCGGGTGAATGCCCGTCAGCCTGCCGGCACCGCCTCGGCGGCCTGCTCCGGGCCGGGTGGCCAGCCGAGGCGGATCAGCAGCTGCGGCGTGCGCCCGCCGGCGAGCCTGCCGCTGACGGCGGCGCGGGCGCCAGTGACCTCCAGCGGCGCGTCGAGCACGCACGTGGCGAGTCCGAGCGAGGTCGCGGCGAGGAGCACGAAGCTGACCGCCTCACCGGCCCTGAGCCTGGCGATCCGGTCGTCCGTGTCGGTGCCCAGTATCAGCACCAGGCCGGGTTCCTCGGCCAGCGCGAGCCTGCTCACGTCCTGCGACGGGCCCTGAACGACCCACAGCACCGCGCCTTCCCGCGCCGCGTGCAGGGCGAGCCGGTCGAGGCAGGCGGCGGGTACCGGACGCGGGCTGTACCGCCGCCGGTCGTCGTGGCGCAGTGGGATCACGGAGGCGAGCGCCAGCTCGGCCGGACGGGGTTCGTGTGCCCGCAGGGTCACGGTCGCCAGCTGCTCAGTGGGGGCGGGCAAACGATGGACGTGGGTGCGGTGGCCCAGCGCCGCCAGTGCGGTACGTACATGGTGCAGCGCTGCCCCGCAGCCGAGCAGGACCTCGCGGTGTTCCCGGGTCGCGGGGTCGGCGGACAGGCGCACCTTCCCGTCGCCGACGCTCCAGGTCCACGCGGTGGGTGTCCACCGAGGGGCCTGCTCCGCCAGGGACAGCGCCTCCGTGATGGCTTCGTGGTCCGCGTGATCCGCGATCGTGCCGTTCATCCCGTCCACCGTCCCACCGCGCGCGGATGAACGAACAGGGCCGGAAGCCGCGCGTTGTGGGGACCTTCGTTTCTCCCGGGACGCGGTCGATCGGCGGATCGTCGGTGGTGAGGACGACGACAGGAACGGAGGCACACCGATGAAAGCGGTGGTCATCTTCGAATCGATGTTCGGCAACACCGAGTCCGTCGCGCGGGCGGTCGCCGAGGGGCTGCGCAGGCACGGGTCCGTGGCGGTGGACGTCGTCAACGTGGACGACGCGGAGCGCGCGCCCGGTGACGACGTCCAGCTGGTGGTCGCGGGCGGTCCCACGCACGCCTTCGGCCTGAGCGGGCAGCGGACCCGCGAGTCCGCGAAGCGGCAGGCCACCGGCGCGCTCGTCACGCGGCGCACCGGACTGCGCGAATGGCTCGACGCGCTGCCCGGCGCGCGGCCGTCGGCCTGGGCTGCGGCGTTCGCGACGAAGGCCGCGAAACCGCGCTGGCTGCCGGGATCCGCCGCGAAGGGAGCCGCGAAACGGTTGCGAGGCAAGGGCTACCGGCTGATCACCGGGCCGAAGGACTTCACGGTGGAGGGAACCGAGGGCCCCCTGTCGGAGGGCCAGCTCGCGCGTGCCCGCGAGTGGGGTGCGGAACTCGGCGCCACCTGGATGTCCGCTGTGGACTCCCGGTCGTGAGGCGAACAGGGTGATGGCCTACTGCTCGAGGTAGGCCATCGCCTGTGTCAGCGAGTCGTCGACGGTGCCCGCCGTCAGCACCCGGTGAGCCGAGGGCCAGGGCTTCACCCTGCGCGCCAGGTGCTCGGCGATCTCGGGGGTCGCGTCGGACACCGAGCGGCTCCGGGCGGCGAGCCTCGCCCTGGTCGTGGCCATCGGAGCCTGGCATTCGAGCTCCACCAGCGTGCTGTGCGAGCGGTCGGCCAGGTCCGCGGCGGCGGTCCGCGGCTCCGGCGCGGTCCACGACGCGTCGAGCACGACCGTCTCACCGAGCCCGAGCCGCTCACCGGCGCGGCGCAGCAGTTCGGTGTAGGCGCGTTCGGTGTGCGCGCGGTCGTAGATGCCCTCCTCGAACGCGGCGGCCGCGCTCTGCCCGGGAGCCAGCCCGGCGAGTTCCTTGCGTACCCGGTCGCTGTTGAACACGGTGGCGCCGAGCCGTTCGCCGAGCGCGTCGCTCAGCGAGGACTTGCCCGTGCCGGGCAGCCCGCCGACGAGGATCAGCCGTACCTCGCCCGCCCGCAGCCGGCGCACCGCGAGCAGCGCGTGCTGGCGCGCGAGCGCGGCGGCGTCGGGCTGGCCCTGCGCGTGGCGTAGGCACGCGACCTTCGCGCGGACGAACGCCCGGTAGGCCACGAAATGGTGTCGCAGCGGGGGAGGAGCCGGGTCGCGCGCGTGCTCGGCGTAGGTGTCCAGCAGCAGCTCACCCAGCCGCACCGCGCCGAGGCGCTCCAGGTCCATCGCGAGGAACGCGACGTCGTCGAGCCCGTCCACGGCCCGCAGCCGCGCGTCGAACTCCAGGCAGTCCAGAATCCGGGGGCCGTCGTCGAGGCAGAAGATGTCCTCGGCGAGCAGGTCGGCGTGCCCGTCGACGATGCGCCCCTCGGCGATCCTGCGGGCGAACAAGGGCGCGCGGCCCGCGAGGAACTCGCCGGTGAGCCGTTCGATCTGCTCGGCGGCACCGGCGCCGAGCACGTGCCGGTGCGGGCGCACCTGGTCGAAGCTGGCCTGCCAGCGGCCCCGGATCGCGTCGCGCGTGCCCTCACGGTCGATCTCCGGCCCGCGCGCCGCCGTGCGGTGGAACCGGGCCAGCATCCCGGCCACGGTGCGGACGGTGTCCTCCAGTGGCGTGCCCTGGCGCACCAGCGTCGACAGGCGGCGCTCCCCGGGCATCCGCCGCATCACCACGAGGTGTTCGCACACCCGCCCGTCCGGCCCGGTGACGTCGGCGACGCCCCGGTACACGTCCGGCGCGAGCCTGGCGTTGAGCGTCACCTCGTCGTGGCACGCCCGTTCGCGGGCGGCCAGCGTCGTGAAGTCGAGAAATCCGAGGTCGACGGGTTTCTTCAGTTTGTAGGCGGTGTCGCCGACGAGGAAGACCACGCCGATGTGCGTCTCATGCACGGCCGCCCAGGCGCCGGAGCGGGAGGCGGGGTCGGGGAACGCTGCGAGTGCGGACATGCCCACAGACTCGTGGTCCTGGAGGGCGGCCGGGCAGGGCCGGAGGTCATCGGGATCGGCTCCGACCGGCCCCGGATCAGTGTCCCGGGTCGGGCAGTGGAGCCGACCACACGAGTCGCGTGCCGCCGGAGGCCAGGCGCTCGATGCGCAGCGAACCGCCCGCTTCCCTGGCCCGCTCTTCCAGGTTGACCAGCCCGCTGCGCGCGACCGTCTCGGGCAGGCCGACGCCGTCGTCGCTGACGTCGATCACCAGGTCGTCGCCGACCGACGCGGTCACCGTGATGGTGGTGGCCGAGGCGTGCCGGACGGCGTTGCTCACGGCCTCGCGCACCACCGCCTCGCCGTGCTCGGCCAGTTCGTCGGAGACCACGTTGAGCGGGCCGGCCAGGCGGATGGTCGACTCCAGGCCGGTGTCGCCGATCAGCTCGTCCACCGCGTCACCCAGCCGCTGCCGCAGCCGGGAACCGCCCTGGGAACCCTCGTGCAGGTCGAAGATGGTGCTGCGGATCTCGCTGACGACGCTTTGCAGGTCCGAGGCCGTCTTGGCGAGCCGCCGCTGGACCTCGGGGGAACGCGCCCGCAGCTGCGTGCTCTGGACCGACAGCCCGATGGCGAACAGCCGCTGGATCACGTGATCGTGCAGTTCCCTGGCGATGCGGTCGCGATCCGACAGCACTTCCAGCTCGCGGAACCGCCGCTGGTCGTCGGCGAGCTGCAGCGCCAGCGCGGTCTGTTCGGAGAACGCGGCGACGAGCGGAAGGTGCTCCTCCTCGAACTGCGGCCTACCCTGTTTGCGCGCGGTCACCAGCACGCCCGACACCGCGTCCGCCGCCGCGCGCAGCGGCAGCACGAGCGCCGGGCCGAGCACGAAACCCTTGGCCGAGGCGGGATCGAACTCCAGCGCCGGAACCTGCAGCGGGGCCCGCTCGCGGTACACGGTGCCCGAGGTGGACTCCGCCACGGGCAGGGCCTGCCCGGTCAGGTCCTGGTGCTCGGGGCCCGCGCAGACCGTGATGACGAGCTCGGTGACCTCCTCCACGGGCTGCTCAGGGTCCTCTGGCCGGGCGATGAACGCGTAGTCGGCACCGGTGAGGCTCAGCGCGCGCTCGGCGATGAGGTCGAGCACCTCGGCGGGGTCGTCGGCGGCGAGCAGCGCCGCGCGGACCTCGCTGGTCGCCTCCTGCCAGCGTTGCCGCCGCTGGGACTGCTCGTAGAGGCGGGCGTTCTCGATCGCGATCCCGGCCGCGGCGGCGAGTGCCTGCACCACCACCTCGTCGTCCTCGGTGAATCCCTGTCCGCCCGCTTTCTCGGTGAGGTAGAGGTTTCCGAACACCTGGTCGCGCACGCGCACGGGTACGCCCAGGAACGTGCGCATCGGCGGGTGATGCTCGGGAAAACCCACGGACGACGGGTGGTTCGCCAGGACGTCCAGCCGGACCGGCTTCGGCTGCTCGATGAGCAACCCGAGCAGGCCGTGCCCGGCCGGCAGGTCGCCGATCAGGTTCCTGGTCTGCTCGTCGATGCCCTCGTAGATGAACTCCGCCAGTCCGGTTCCGTTCGGGTTGAGCACGCCGAGTGCGCCGTAGCGTGCGTCGACCAGGTCGATCGCGGCGTGCACGATGCGGCGCAGCGTGGTGTCGAGCTCCAGCCCGGACGCGACGGCCAGCATGGCCTCCAACAGGCCATCCATCTGGTCGCGGGCGTTGATCACCTCTTCGATCCGGTCCTGCACGCCTTTCAGCAGTTCGCGCAGGCGCAGCTGCGTCAGGGTGTCCCGCAACGGCGAGTCGCCCCCACCGCCCGGCGACGGTTGACTCTGCGTCATGTCACCGAGGGTGCCACCGATCACCCCGGATCTCCAGCTTACGGCGCTTTCCGCTTGCCGCGCAGCTCCGTGGCGAGCACCGCGGCCTGGGTGCGGCGCTCCACGCCGAGCTTGGTGAGCAGCCGGGAGACGTAGTTCTTCACGGTCTTCTCGGCGAGAAACATCCGTTCGGCTATCTGCCGGTTGGTGAGTCCCTCACCCACGAGCTCGAGCAGGGTCTGTTCACGCTCGGTGAGCGAATCGAGAGGGCCAGCAGGCTTCGCCTTCGCGCGCAGGCTCGCCATGAGCGTGGCCGCGGCGCGGTTGTCCAGGAGGGACTTGCCACTGCCGATGTCGCGCACCGCGGCGGCGAGCTGCAGGCCCTGGATGTCCTTGAGCACGTAGCCGCTGGCTCCGGCGAGGATGGCGTCGAGCATGGCGTCCTCGTCGCTGAACGACGTGAGCATCAGGCAGCGCAGCTCGGGCAGTTTCGAGCGCAGTTCCCGGCACAGCTCGATGCCGTTGCCGTCGGGCAGGCGTACGTCGAGCACGGCGACGTCGGGGCGCAGCGCCGGAATCCGGCCCAGCGCCTGTGTCGCGGTGCCCGCCTCGCCGACGACGGTGATCTCGGGGTCCCCTTCGAGAAGATCGGTGATGCCGCGGCGTACGACCTCGTGATCATCGACGAGGAAAACCTTGATCATCCGGCACCGTCCTGTGTCGTTCGTTCTGGCAGTCCGGTCCAGGGTACGAGTGGCTCCGGGTCGCCCGCATGGGCGAAGGTCACCAAGGTAGGGACCAAAGTCATCAGCTGCGGGCACGGGCCGCCGAAGGTCCCCCGCGTTGAGGACCTATGCAGGCAGCGCCAGGGCGCGCCCGGTCGTAGCGTGCTGGCTATGAAACCCCTACTCGACGACCGGCGGCTCGGCCTGCTGGTACTGGGGATGATCGTGGTGGTCGTGGCCGCGGTGGCCGTGGGCTTGTTCACGGCCACCGACGACGGGCGTCCGGCGGGAACGCCGTCGGCCGCGCAGCTCGCCGCCCTGCGCGAGGGCTGCCGGCAGTGGCAGGAGGAGGAGGACCCGCTGCCGGAGGGGCAGGCATGGTGCGCCGGCATGGAGACGTGGCTGACGGGGCGGATGCACGGCGGCGGCATGCAAGCGAGCCGGATGTGGGGCGACCCGGGTCGCCTGCGGGCGACGTGCCGCCAGTGGGTGGCGGAGCAACCGTCCGGCGCCGGCAATGGTGCCTGGCGATGTGATCGCATGGTCGACTGGATGGTTGCCCGGATGGGCGCCTGGAGCGGCCACGGCACGTGGCACGAGTGGATGGGGGACGGCTCGATGATGGGCGGGCGCTGGTGACGGCCTCCGTGGCAGCCGCGGAGACGGAGGACGGCGCGGGGCTGCTGGGCACCGCCGCCGCACACGCGACCGCGCGGGTCCCGGTCGCGGCGCCCGACGACGGCGTCGATGCCGTACTGTCAGGCCTGCGTGGGCAACGGTTCGACAGCGCGGCCGTGGTCGCCGTGTGCCGGGGCACGCGCCTCGCCGGGCTGGTGACGATCGAGCGGCTGCTGGCCGCCGACCGGGACGCCACGGTCGCCGCCGTGATGGACCCCGACCCGCCCGTCGTCGCACCCGGCACGCACCAGGAACGCGCGGCATGGGCGGCGCTGCACCACGGGGAACCCGGCCTCGCCGTGGTAGACGACGACGGCCGGTTCGTGGGGCTCATTCCGCCGCAGCGGCTGATGACCGTGCTGCTGACAGAGCACGACCAGGACCTCGCCAGGCTCGGCGGCTTCCTCGGCACCGCGTCGGCGGCCAGGCAGGCGAGCACCGAGCGGTTGCGAAAACGCCTGTGGCACCGCATTCCGTGGCTGCTCGTCGGGCTCGCCGGCGCGATGCTCTCCGCCGGGCTGGTGGGCGCGTTCGAGGACGCGCTCGAACGCCAGGTGCTGCTTGCGTTCTTCGTGCCGGCGGTGGTCTACCTCGCCGACGCCGTCGGGACGCAGACGGAGACGCTGGTGGTGCGCGGTCTCTCCGTCGGGGTACCGGTGGGGCGGGTGGCCGTCCGCGAGCTGGTGAGCGGGCTCGCGATCGGGTCGCTGCTGGCGCTGATCTCCTTCCCGCTCACGGTGTGGCTGTGGGGCGACGCCGACGTGGCACTGGCGGTGGGGCTGGCCCTGTTCGCCGCGTGCTCGATCGCGACGCTGGTCGCGATGGTGCTGCCGTGGGTGTTCTCCAGGCTCGGCGCCGACCCGGTGTACGGCTCCGGTCCACTCGCGACGGTCGTGCAGGACCTGCTGTCGATCGTCATCTACCTGTCCACCGCGACGCTGATCGTCGGCTGAGGCCGCGCGCTCAGCCGGCACCCGCCCCCGCTTTCCGCACGAGCTCGGCGAGACCGTCGGCGATGGCCTGTGCGAACAGGTCCGCTTCGGGCACGGCGTCGAGGTCGGCCGTGATCCCGAACGTCAGCCGATCGTGGTAGCTCAGGAACGCGATCCCGGTGCGCAGGCGGACCGCGATGGGCACGTACGGAATGATCTCCACGATCGGCCTGCCCAGCAGGTACAGCTGGTGCCGTGGGCCGGGCACGTTCGTGGTGACCGTGGTGATGCTGTGCTGCGGCAGGTGGGTGGCCGCCCGGATGCCCCACGAGATGGGACCCGGTGGCAACAACGAGCCCAGCGCGGTCGCCACGGTCGCTGTGTCCGCCTGGTGCGCGCCTTTGAGCGTGCTCATCGTCGTGTGAACCGCGTGCAGCCGTTCGACGGGGTCGGCCAGCTCCACCGGCAGCCTCGGCAGCATCCACGACAGGCGGTTGCCCGCTTCCCCGTCGCCCGCGTCGTGCAGGCTCACCGGGACGAGCGCGCGCACCGAGTTCGCCGTCGGCTCTACCCCGCGGCTGAGCAACAGCGTGCGGAAGGCGGCGGTGACCGCGGCCAGCGCGACGTCGTTCACCGTCGCGCCGTAGTGGGCGCCTGTCTCGTGCAGGTCGGTGAGCGAGGCGCTGACGGACGCGAAGCGCCGCTGGCTCACCAGCGGTCCCATCAACGACGACGGGGCCACCGGCAGCAGGCCGCGGGCGAAGGAGACCGTGCTGACGGCCAACCGCCTGGCCTGACCCACGAGACTGCCCGGCGACCGGAGGACCTTCACGATATCCCGCACGGCCGTGCCCCCGTTGTGGCGTGCGGCGGGCGGCTCCGCAGCGGGGTGCCCGGTGGCCGGAGAGTGGTCGCAGATGCTGTCCAGGAGCCTACTGCCGACCACGCCGTCCGCCATGCAGTGGTGCACCTTGGTGAGCAGCGCCCACCGGCGGCCCTCAAGGCCTTCGATCACCCAGCACTCCCACAACGGATGGTCCCGGTCGAGCCTGCGCGACATGATGTCGCCGACGATGTCGAATAGCGCCCGCCGGTCGCCGGGCGTGGGCACGGCGACCCGCTTGAGGTGGTGCGAGATGTCGAACCGGTGGTCGTCCACCCAGACGCGGGCGGTGCTCCAGCGCGCCCGCTCGACCCGCTGGCGGCTGCGGGGCAGCATCGTGGCCTTCGCCGCGAGCGCGGTGCCGATCTCCTCCCGGCCCGGTGCGGGGCCGTCGAGAATCGCGATCGAGGCGATCGCCATCGAGAGGTGCCGGTCCGCGTCCTCCGCGTCGAGGAAGGCGGTGTCGACGAGTCCGAGTCGGTCCATCGGAGGCTCCCCTGCGCCGTCGTCGTGCGCCAGCGGTTGCGGTATCGCGTTTCCCGACACTGCCATCGCCGGGGAGGGCCGGAGCAGGGCCGGAAGACCTCTGTGGAAGGGCAGGAAGGGCAGGAAGGGCAGGAAGGGCCGAGGTCATCACGACTGGGGGCTTTCGGCCCACGCCGTGAGGGGCGGGTCGCGGTCACGCTGGGTGGAGCGACCACGACTGGAGGAACCCATGACCGCTGCCGGCAACGCGCCCGTTCTCGTGGGCGTGGACGGGTCGGAATCGGCGCTGCGGGCCACGGCTTGGGCGGCGCGTGCGGCGGCTCTGCACCACGTGCCGCTGAAGATCGTGGCGGCACTGACTGTGGCCGCCCCGTACGGTGCGGGAGTCGGCCTGGCTCCCGGTTACTTCGACGGGCTGGAGGAGGAGGGCCGCCGCAGGCTCGCCGAGGCCGCCGACGTCGCCGCGAAGGCCGCGGCCGGCCTGGGCGAGCTGACCGTGACCACGGAATGCCTCCTCGGCGGCGCCATCCCGGTGCTGCGGGAGCAGGCAGCCCGCGCGCGGATGCTCGTGGTCGGCACGCGCGGCCTCGGTGAGTTCACCGGCACGTTCGTCGGTTCGGTGGCCATCGCACTCGTCTCGCACGGGCCGTGCCCCGTGGTCGTGGTGCGTGGCCGCACGCCGGGTGCGGAGCCGCCCGCCGAGGGGCCCGTGGTGGTCGGCGTGGACGGCTCGCCGTTGTCCGACGCCGCCGTGGCCGCGGCCTTCGAGGAGGCGTCCCTGCGGAACTGCCCGCTGGTCGCCGTGCACGCGTGGAGCGACGTGCCGCTCGTGAGCGCGTTCGGGTCGTTCGCCGACAACGCGCCTTGGGACGAGATAGAAACCGCGGAGCACGTGGTACTCGCCGAGCGGCTCGCCGGCTGGCGGGAACGGTACCCCGACGTCACCGTGAAACGGGTTGTCACCCGTGACCGGCCCGCCCACAGTCTGCTCCGCCTCGCGGAGCGGGCGCAGTTGGTGGTGGTCGGGACCAGGGGCCGGGGCGGCTTCAGCGGGCTGCTGCTCGGCTCGACGAGCAACGCGCTGGTCTACTCCGCGCCGTGCCCCGTGCTGATCGTGCGTGCCGCACCGGCCGGTGAGCGGCCACGAACCTCGACCAAGGAGAGAACATGACCGACACGGACACGATCGTCTCGGGTGTGGACGGTTCCGCCTCCGCACTGCACGCCGCGGCCTGGGCCGCCGCCGAGGCCGAGCGGCATGGCGCGCGGCTGCGGCTCGTCCACGCCTACCTGGTGCCCGACCACGGCTACCCGGGGTTCCTCGCCACGGCGCACGAGGTGCGGGAGGGGCTGCGCAAGCAGGGTGAAGGCTGGTTGCGGGAGGCGAAGGAGGCCGCAGAGAAGGCAGCGCCCGGTGTCGAGGTGGAGACCGCGCTGACGGAGAAGCTCGCGACCACCGCGCTGCTCGGCGAATCGCGCGGTGCCACACTGGTCGTGCTCGGCTCCCGCGGTTTGGGCGGCTTCAGTGGCCTGCCCATCGGGTCCGTGGCCGTGGCGCTGGCCGCCCACGGCGAGTGTCCGGTGATCGTGGTCCGGGGCAAGCGTCCCGACGACGTGCCGCCCACCGAGGGGCCGGTGGTGGTCGGCATCGACGAGTCCGAGGCGAGCAGGCTCGCCGTCGAATTCGCCTTCGCCGAGGCGGCGCGACGCCGCGTGCCGCTGGTGGCGGTGCACGTGTGGAACGACGTCACACTCGAGGCCACCGTGCGGATGTACCCGCTGACGATCGACCCCGCGGACGTCGACGCCCGGGAGGGCGCGATGCTGGAGGAGCAGCTCGCCGACTGCCGGCAACGCTACCCCGATGTCACGGTGGAGGCCGTCGTGGAGCGCGGGCGCCCGGTGCGGACGCTGCTCGAGCTCGGGGAGAGGGCGCAGCTGGTGGTGGTCGGCAGCCGGGGCCGGGGCGGGTTCACCGGCATGCTGCTCGGCTCGACGAGCCGGACGCTGGTCGTGCACGCGCCGTGCCCCGTCGCCGTCGTCCGTCCACAGTCGACCGGTAAGGACGTGGCGCCATGACCGTCATCTGGCTCATCGTGTGGCTCATCGCGGGCACCCCGGACGTGGCGTCCTGGGGGCCGTGGAACAACTGGGGTATCGCGCTGTTCGTGTGCCTGGCCATCGACCTGATCGGTTCGCTGGGTGCGGGTTCGCGACGTTCCCGCAGGCGTGCCTGAACCGCTCAGCTTCGGGCAGAGCCGGCCGGGAGGATCACCCGGCGCAGGACGTCCCGCCAGCTGACGATCCCCACCACCTGCCCGTCATCGCCGACGACGGGCAGGCACCGCTGCGCGCCCTCGAGCATCGTGGTGACGGCGTCGGCGACGGTCGCCTCCGTGTGCACGGAAGCCGCCGGTGTGCGCATCAGCCCGCCCGCGGTGGCCTCCTGCCGTACGTCCGGGCCGTACGGCGCGGCGGCCCGCCGGGCCTCACCGAGGAAGTACCCGACCACCTCCGGCTCGCCGACCAAGCCCGCCAGCCGGCCCCGGCGGTCGAGCACCGGCAGCGTGGTGAAGCCCTCGCGATGCAGCACCTCGGCGGTCTCCGCCGGGGTCGCCTCGGTCGTCACCGCGACCACGGGCCTGCTCATGATCTCGTGGATTCGCATGGTGCACGCCTCCCCTTCTCGTGATCCATGCTCGGCGGGCCGGTGAGCACGGGCCAGGGCACTAAGTCACCGGCGCGGTGACCAATGGCCGCAGCGGGGGGAATCCGGGGCTCCTACGTTCGAAGTGGACTGAATCGCACGAGGAGGAAGCCATGAGCACTGGGGACATCACCGACGGCCCGATCGTCGCCGGGACCGACGGATCGGAGCGCGGAACGGATGCCGTGCTCTGGGCCGCCGACATGGCTGCCCGGCGGAACCGGACGCTGCGGATCGTGCACGCGTTCAGCGCACTGGAGGGGTTCGGGACCGGGCTGCCGCCGAGCGCGGAGATCTACGAGACGATTGAGGCGGAGGCCGGGCGAGTGCTCGCCTCGTGCCACGACGTGGCCAAGGCAGTGGCTTCCGACCTCCGCATCGAGACCGCGAAACCCAGCAGTGAACCGATTCCTGCGCTGATTCGTGAGTCGCGCTCGGCGAGCATGGTGGTGCTGGGCGCGTCGGGCCGGGGCGGCTTCACCGGCATGCTCGCCGGATCCACCGCCGTCGGGGTCGCGAGCCACGCGCAGTGCCCGGTGGTGGTGCTCCGCAAGCACGAGGACGGCAGCGCCGCGCCCGCCGACGGTCCCGTGGTGGTCGGTGTCGACGGCAGCCCGGTCAGCGAGGAGGCGATCGGGGTCGCCTACCATGAGGCGTCGCTGCGTGGCGTGCCGCTGGTGGCGGTGAACGCGTGGCTGGACGTCGAGTACGACAGCGCGTTCAACCAGGCCCGCCTGTACTTCGAGGGTGGCCCGTACGAGGACGACCAGGAGCGGTTGCTCGCCGAGCGGCTCGCCGGCTGGCAGGAGAAGTACCCGGACGTGCACGTGGAACGTGTCGTGGTGCGCGACCGTCCCCGGCACCAGCTGCTTCAGCGGTCCGCCACGGCGTCACTGCTGGTCGTCGGCAGCCGGGGCCGCGGTGGTTTCAGTGGGCTGCTGCTCGGGTCGACGAGCCAGGCGCTGATCCACCACGCGCACTGCCCGGTCATGATCGTGCGACACGAGCGCGACGCGCACCGCGGCTGAGCCGCGGGCGACGGGCTCACGGGGTGTTCCGCCCCGTGAGCCCGTTTTCGTGTTGCCCTACGGGGCGTTCCACGTGAGCCCCCGCACGACGTCGCCGATGGGATGGCGCGGGGTCGCGGGGAGCGGGTCGGCGTTGATGGGTGCCCACCCGACGCGCAACAGCATCTGGGGCGCGCTCCCGTCGGTCACCCGGTCGCGCAGCAGCTCGCGGGTGGTCTGCACCTCCAGCGGCTCGGTCAGCGGGCAACAGGCGAGACCGAGCGAGGTGGCGGTGAGCAGCACGGCGCTGGTGGCCTCACCGGCCCGGAGGCGTGACAGCCGGTCGTCGGAGGCGGTGGCGAGCGCGAGCAGCACCGCCTCGTCGCCCTCCGCGGTCGCGCCCGGCGGCTGCACGAGGCGGGGGTCGGAGAACGCCCGGGTGGGCACGTCGCCGCTGACCTCGGGCGGCGGGGCGGAGATCGCCGGAACGCCCTCGGCGGAGCCGTGTCGCCCGCTCCAGGCCGCGAGCTCCGTCCGGTAGGCGGGGTCGTCGGCGTGCACGCGTGCCGCTTCGGAGAGGGCCCGCACCACATGGTGGCGCTCGGGCTCACCCCGGATCGCTTTCAGCACGGCTCCGTCCGCGGCGGCCTGCTCCGCCATCGTGGTGAGGTACTGGTCGGGGACGGGCCAGGAGCTGTACCGGCGCCGGTCGGTGCGGCGCCGGGGGATCGCGGCGGCGAGCGCGATCTCGTCGCTGCCCGGCTCCTGGCGGTGCAGTTCGAGCGCGGCCAGGTGGTCCGGCTCGGCGGGGTTGGGCATCCGGTGGACCTCGGTGCGCCACCCCAGCGCGGCGAACGCGACCCGCGCATGGTGCAGCGCGGCGCCACAGCTCAGAACCAGGTCCCGCTCATCGGGATCGGTCACGGAGAGCCTGCGCTGCGTATCCGGGTAGAGGTGCACGCTGCGGTCGCCGATCCGCCAGCGCCAGGGCTGGGAGTTGTGCACCGATGGAGCCCTCACGGCGAGCGCGAGGGCCGTGGTCACGGTGTAGTTGTCGGGAAACCATGCGGTCATGGGCCGACGATGGCAGGTGGCGCGGCGGCGGGGCAGTGCCGGAAGCCTCCGCTGCCGGGGACTTTCGTTCCTCGCCTGCCGGAACGTTCTCCGCGGAAATTCCGGAAGGCGGTGTCGGATCGGGGCGGTGCTGTTCGTAGCAGGGGTGAGGCCGCCCGCGACGGGGCGGCGCCGACGGTGAGGAAGCGCGACCATGAAGCTGACGACCATGACCCAGGTGACCATCGACGGAGTGATGCAGGGGAACGGCCACGCGTCGGACGAGGATCGCAGGAACGGATTCGAGCGCGGCGGGTGGGCCCGGGGCAAGGGTGACCACGAGACCCGCGCCCTCATCAACCAGACCTACCAGCGTGCCGACGCCTTCCTGTTCGGCAGGCGGACCTACGAGCTGTTCGCCGCCTCGTGGGGGTCCTTGACGGCCCAAGACGTCCCCGGCTGGGAACCCGTCGTGCGGGCCTTGAACACACGGCCCAAGTACGTGGCGTCGACCACCCTCACCGATCCGGGGTGGTCGGGCACCACCGCCCTGTCCGGCGATCTCGCAACCGCGGTCGCGGACCTGAAGGCCAAGCCGGGCGGCGAGCTGCAGGTGCACGGCAGCGGCGTCCTGACCCGGTGGCTGCTGGAGCACGAGCTGGTCGACGAGCTGACCCTGATCGTGATCCCGGTGATTCTCGGCCAGGGCGCGCGACTGTTCCCGGAGACCGGCGCGGACCTCGCGCTCGAGCTGCTCGAGTCGCGCGTCGACTCGAAGGGCGTGACGATCCAGGTCTTCCGGCCTGCCGGGCGCCCGCGGTACGCGCCGACGGAACGACCCGACCGCACCACCACCCGGTCTTGACACCACAGGAGAGGATTCTCAGATGCAGTATCTCGTTTCCGTGATCCACGACCAGTCCGGCCTCGCCACCCCGGACGAGCAGGCGGCGATCGACGTGTTCAATGACCGGCTCCAGGCCGAGGGCCACTGGGTCTTCGCGGCCGGTCTCGCCTCGCCCAGCGCGGCCACCGTCATCGACAACCGGGGTGGGGAGGCGCTGTTCACCGACGGGCCCTTCCTGGAATCGAAGGAATACCTCATCGGCTTCTGGATCATCGAGGCCCCCGACCTCGACGTGGCGCTGAAGCTCGCCGCCGAGGGATCGAAGGCCTGCAATCGGAAGGTCGAGGTCCGGCCGATTCTCGACGAATGAGTGCGGCCAGGGCCTTAGCGGCCGCCCCCTCGGCGACAGGAGCGGACCCGGACGAGGACGACTGGCGGCCCGCGCGCTCCGTCGCGCGCGGGATGGCCGCCTTCGTCCTCGGGCGAGGAGGTGTGTCATGGCGGTGATCGAGGATGTCCGCGCGCTGGGCTCGGAGCTCGAGCGCTCCTATCCGGTCTACGTGCGCGGCCGGTTGAAGTTCCGGGTCAAGCAGATCGTCTACGTCGCGTTCTCCCTCGACGAGACGGTGATGGAGTTCGCGTTCCCGAAGGAGGAGCGCGCCGCGCTCGTCGCCGGAGAGCCGGAGAAGTTCCGGCTGCCGTCGGAGTCGGACCTGCGGTTCAACTGGGTCCGCGCCGAGCTCGCCGCGCTGGATCCGGCCGAGGCCCGCGAGCTCGTCGTGGACGCGTGGCGGATGGTGGTCCCTCAAAGGGTCGCCCGCGCCTACGACCTCGCCCATCCCGGCGGTCCGGGGGGACGGTGCGAACCCGGCTGAGCAGGGGCCGGCGCCACTCGGGGGACTGGGCTGACACGATCCGATCCCGGCCGGCGCTCCGGCCGGGATCGGGCGCACCCGTTCAGAGCAGCCAGTGGTTGTGCTTGACCAGCTGGGCCCAGTAGCGGCCGGCACCCCAGGTGTTGCCCGCATAGACGGCGGCCAGCGCGATCAGCACGAGCGCGTAGATGATGTGGTAGTCGATGATCGGGTTGGTGGACATGGACGGCTCGCCCGCGTCGGTCGTGCGGTCCAGCGGCCATTCGGCGGCCCACATCAGCAGCATCATGGCGGTCCCGGTGGCGGCGGCGATGCGCAGGCCCGCGCCGAACACGAGCGCGAGCCCGATGCCAAGCAGCCCGACCATGAACAGCCAGTCGGCCCACGGCTCACCCGCCCATGAGCGCAGCGTCTCGGCCATCGGCCCCACGTGCACATTGCTGAGGAAGCCCTCGGTCGGCGAGCCGCCGTTGATCCACGCGCCCGAGGAGGGCGTGGCGTAGTTCCAGCCGAACGTCTTGTCGGCGAAGGCCCAGAGGAACGTCAGGCCGGTCGCGATCCGCAACACGGCGATGATGCGGGCGGCGGTGGGTGTCATGACGGCGCCGTGCGCGGGTGCCGTGGCCGCCGCCTCCGTGGCGGGAACCTGCATCGCGGCGATCGGCGTGGTCGGTTCGTGGATGGACATGGCGACTTCCCTTCACTGCGGATGGGACACAGCCTGCGCGGCTCGCGGGCTCGGCACTGGAGTCGAAGGGCACCGGTGCGGGTGACCAACGCGGGGCTTGTCGGCCCCCTCGCCGGGGCCGATGGTCCCTGGCCCGGGCCGCGGCGACGGACGACGGTGGGACACAGCACCCACGACACCGCGGAGGTGGCACGATGACCGCAGCACCCGCCCCGGCGCCGGCGACGGTCCGGTCGGTGATGACCGCGAAGCCGTACACGGTGAGGCCGGACGCCGAGTTCTCCGAGATCGCCAAGCTGCTGGCGGCGAAACGGATCAGCGGCGTCCCCGTGGTCGATCCCGACGGCAGGCCGGTCGGGGTGGTGACCGAGGCCGACCTGCTCTCGCGCGGTGACCACCCGGAGAGGCGTTTCCGGCGCCGCGCTCCGCACGGACACGCGCGCTGCGCCCGTGAGCTGATGAGTGCGCCGGTGCTCGCGGTGGACGCGAGCGACTCGGTGCTCACGGCCGCGCGCGAGCTGAGCCGCACCGGAGTCCGCCGACTGTGCGTTGTGGACGGTGAACGGCTCGTCGGTGTGTTGTCGCGGGCCGACCTGCTGCGCGGTTTCCTGCGCCACGACGAGGAGATCCGGCGCGACATCGTCGACGACGTCTTCGGACTGCGGCTCGGCGTTCCCGCCGGCTCGGTCGGCGTCGCCGTCGAGCGCGGTGTCGTGACGCTGCTCGGTCAGCTTCCGGCCAAGAGCGACGTCGAGCTGGCGACCACGCTCACCGAGCGCGTCTCCGGTGTGGTCGAGGTCCGCAACCGGCTCGACTACGTCTGGAACGACCGGCAGGGCCGCGAGCACCGGTGGATCCACCTGTGACCGCGCCCGTCCGGCAGGGCAGACGGTGCCTGCTTCCCGACGGGATGGTGGTGCTGCTGCGGCCGCTCACGGAAAAGGACGCGCCCGCCGTGCGGGCACTGCACGAGGCACTCGACGACCACGACCGCTACCTGCGGTTCTTCGGCGCGGCCCCAGGCGATCTGGCCGCGCTGGCCGAGCGGATGAGCACGGAGCCGGACCCCACGCGCGCCGCGATGGGCGCGTTCCTGCACGGCCGCCTGATCGGCGTCGGCAGCTACGAGGTGCAGCCGGAGAGGCGAGAGGGCGAGCTGGCCCTGGCCGTGAGCCGCGAGGCACAGCAGGGCGGGGTGGGAACCCTGCTGCTGGAGGACCTCGTGTCGATCGCGCGCGGACAGGGACTCGAGCGGTTGGTCGCCGTGGTGCTCGCCGAGAACACTCGCATGCTCGGTGTGCTGCGTGATCTCGGACTGCCGCTGTCGTACGGGGAATACGGATCGGAGCGGGAGGTGACCATCACCCTCGACCCGGTCGAGCGCTACCTCGACGCACTGGCCGCAAGGGAGGGCGTCGCGGATGTCGCCAGCCTCCGGCACGTGCTGCGGCCCCGGTCGGTGGTGGTGGTCGGCGCGAGCAGGCGCGCCGACGCGGTGGGGCACGCGGTGCTCGCCAACATTCTGGCCGCGGGGTTCACCGGCGAGGTCCACGCCGTCAACCGCAACGCCGGGTCGGTGCTCGGGATCCCATGCCACCCCTCGGTCGCCGACCTGCCCGTGACACCCGAGCTGGCCGCCGTGTGCGTCACCGCGCGCGACGTACCCGCCGTGGTCGAGGACTGCGGCAGGCGCGGAGTCGGGGCCGTCGTGGTCGTCACCTCGGGGCTGAGCGACGCAGAGGCCGAACGGACCCGGGCCGCGGTGCGTGAGCACGGGCTGCGGCTCGTGGGGCCCAACTGCCTCGGCGTCGCCAACACGGAACCCGGCGTACGGCTGAACGCGACGTTCCTGCGCCGCCCCGCCGCGCCGGGGGACATCGGGCTCATGACGCAGTCCGGCGGCATCGCCATCGCGCTCGCCGAGCGGCTCGACGCCGTGGGCCTCGGCCTGTCCACAATGGTCTCGGCGGGGGACAAGTACGACGTCAGCGGCAATGACCTGTTGCAGTGGTGGCGGCACGACCCGCGCACCGCCGCCGCGGTGCTCTACCTCGAGTCCTTCGGCAATCCCCGCAAGTTCGGGCGCCTCGCGCGCGCACTCGCGCGGGAGAAGCCGGTGCTGGCCGTGCGCGTCGGGAGCAGCCCGGCCGCGCAGCGGGCCGCCGCGTCGCACACCGCGGCCACGGCGACGCCCGCCGTCAACCGGGACGCGCTGTTCGAGCAGGCGGGAGTCATCGCGGTCGACACTGTGAGCGAGCTGGTGAACGTGCTCGCCGCGCTGCGCTGGCAGGGGCTCCCGCCCGGCAACCGCGTGGCCGTGCTGAGCAACGCAGGGGGCACCGGGGTGCTGGCCGCCGACGCGTGCGCGCGGCACGGTCTCGTCCTGCCCGAGCTGGAGGAGACGACACGCACCCGGCTGCGGCTGCTGCTGCCCGCTCAGGCCGGTGTGGGCAATCCGGTGGACACTACCGCTGCCGTGCCCGCGCCGGTCTTCGGTGCCTGCCTGGACGCACTGGTCGAGGACGATGGGGTGGACGCGGTGATCGTGGCCACGCTGCCCACCGCCGTGGGCGACCCTGCCGCCGCACTGAGCGAGCGGGTGAGCCTGCGAGGCAAGCCCGTGCTCGTGGTGCGGCCGGACAGGCTCGCGGAGGTCGAGCCGCTGCTGCCGGGCCCCGGCGGGCCGGGGACCGCGAGCTACGCCGACCCGGAGGACGCCGCGCAGGCGCTGGGCCGGCTCGCCCGGTACGCCCGGTGGCTGCGCGAGCAGAAGGCTCCCGGCGTGGCGCCGCCCCGGCTGGACGTGGCGGGTGCGCGTGAGCTCGTGGCGGCCGAGCTCGCGGTGCGGGGCGAGGGCGGCTGGCTCGACGCAGAGGCCATCGCGAGGCTGCTCGGCTGCGCCGGGATCGCGCTCGCCCGTTCGGAGTTCGCGGCCGACGCACACACGGCCAGCGATCTCGCCTCGGCGGCGGGCTATCCGGTCGCGGTCAAGGCGGTCGCCGAGGGGCTGCTGCACAAGAGCGCGGGCGGGGGAGTGGTGCTCGGCGTCCGCGATCGCGCGGGCGTCGATGAGGCCGTCGAGGGCTTCCGCGCCCGGTTCGGCTCCGCGCTGCGTGGTGTGCTCGTGCAGCGCATGGTGCCGCACGGCACGGAGCTGCTCGCCGGCATCGCGGGTGACGAGGTGTTCGGCCCGCTCGTGGTGTTCGGCCTCGGGGGCGTCGACACGGACCTGGTGAACGACCGCGCGGCCCGGCTGGCTCCGCTGAGCGAGACCGAGGCCGGCAGGCTCGTCGCCGGGTTGCGCAGCTCGCCCGCGCTCGCCCGGCAGGTACCGCTCGATGCGGTGCGGGGTGTGCTGCTGCGGCTCGGTCTGCTGGCCGACGCGGTGCCCGAGATCGCCGAGCTGGACCTCAACCCGCTGGTCGTCTCGGACAGCTCCGCCCTCGCGCTCGACAGCCGGGTCCGGCTGCGGCCCCGTTCCGGGGAGGACCCGTTCCTGCGCCATCTCCGGCACTGACAATCCACAGTGGATGGTCGCAGGAGGCCGGGGGCGATGGGCCCGGCAACGAAGGACCAACGGCTCTCCAGCCGGTACCCGCCCGGCGCGGATGCTGGACGCGAACCGGCTTCGAGGGAGGCGATGGTCGTGGAGACCGTAGAGCGCGTGTCGTGGACGGAACGGCTGCTCCGGCGGATCTGGCCGGGCCGGAGCCCCCTCGCCCGGGGCTGGGACCGGCTGGAGGGCGGGGTGCTGTTCCTGGCGATCCTGACACCGTTGGTGGTGCTGCCGTTCGCGGCCGCGGCGGGGTCGGAGACCTATGCCAGTGACGAGCGGGCCGCCGCCGTCCAGGCCCGCGAACGGCATAGGGCCGAGGCCACGCTCGTCGCCGACGCCCCGCCCGCACCGCTGTCGGCGCACGGCGGCGCCAGCAGGGACGAGACCGCGGTCAAGGCGGAGTGGCTGCTGCCCGACGGCACGCGGCGAACCGGGACGGTCCGCGCCGAAGCGGGGTCTCCCACGGGAAGCGCGGTCCATGTCTGGCTCGACCAGCGCGGCAACCTCACGCGCCCGCCGCTGACGGCGACCACCGCCGTCTGGGACGGCATCGCCGTCGCGGTGAGCCTGTGGCTGGGCACGGTGGTCGCGTGCGCGGGCGGGTACTGGCTCGTGCGCAGGGCGATCGACCGCCGCCGCTTCGCGCAGTGGGAACGGGAATGGGCGGACATCGATCCGCAGCCCCGGCGATGAGCGGTGACGCGGCACGCGGGCCGACGCCGGTTTCGACGACACGATCGTCCGGTGAGATCGCCGCGGGGGAGGCGCACACACTGTCCGTGGACGAGGTCGCCTCGGCACTCACCACGGCCCCCGGCCGGGGGCTGGGGGACGCCGAGGCGGCCGAGCGGCTCGCCGCGTCCGGCCCGAATAGCCTGGCCGTCACCGGCGGGCCGGGCGTGGTGCGCAGGCTCATCGGCCAGCTGCACAACCCGCTCATCTACGTGCTGCTCGTCGCCGCCGCCGTGTCGGCGGCGCTCGGCGAGGGCGTCGACGCCGTCGTGATCGGCGGCGTCGTCGTGGTGAACATGCTCGTGGGCTACGTGCAGGAGTCGCGTGCCCAGCGGGCGCTCGAGGCGCTGAGCCGCATCGTCCCCACGGAGACGACAGTGGTGCGCGCGGGCGTCGCCCGCCGTCTTCCCGTGGAGGATCTCGTGCCAGGCGACCTGGTGCGCCTCACCGCGGGAGATCGCGTGCCGGCTGACGGCAGGATCGCCGACGCCCGGCTGCTGGAAGCCGACGAGTCGGCGCTCACCGGTGAGTCCGAACCGGCGGCGAAGCACACCGATCGCCTCCCTTCCGGGACGCTGCTCGCCGACCGGGCGAACATGCTCTACTCCGGCACGGTGGTGGCAAGGGGCTCCGGCGAACTCCTCGTCACCGCGACCGGCACCAGGACCCAGCTCGGGGAGATCCAGCGGCTGGTCGCCGCGACCGAACCCGAGGCCACGCCGTTGACCCGGAAACTCGCGCGCTTCGCCCGCTGGCTGACGCTCGCGATCGTCGTCGTGGCGGCGCTGACGTTCGGCGTCGGGCTCGCCAGAGGGCTGCCCGTCGCCGACATGTTCACGGCCGCGGTGGCGCTCGCCGTCGGCGCGATCCCGGAGGGCCTGCCCGCCGCGGTGTCGATCGTGCTCGCGATCGGCGTGGTGCGCATGTCACGGCGCAAGGCGGTCGTGCGTCACCTGCCCGCTGTCGAGACGCTCGGCAGCACCACCGTGATCTGCACCGACAAGACCGGCACGCTCACCGAGAACCGGATGACGGTCACCGCGCTCGCCGCGGGCAGCAGGGGCCCCGTGCTGGGAGTGCGCGAGGCCGGTGCGGCTCAGGACGAGGCGCTGCGCCAGACACTGCTCGCGGGCGTGCTCTGCAACGACGCCGAACCCCGGGGGACAGCGGACGGCCGGCGGGTGGCCGCCGGAGACCCGACCGAGACGGCGCTCCACCGTTCGGCGGCCGGCGCCGGGCTCGATCCCGTGGCGCTCCGGGACCGGCATCTCCGGTGGGATGTGCTGCCGTTCACCTCGGAGCGGCGACTGATGGGAACGGTGCACACCGGCAACGTCGGTTATGTGAAGGGCGCGGTCGAGGAGGTCCTCGCTCGCTGCGGGTCCGAGCTGGACGCGCGCGGGCTTCGCGCCCCGGTCGACCGCGTCTCGGCCCGGCACCTGCACGGTGCGCTCGTCGACAGGGGACTCCGGGTGCTCGCGTTCGCGCGTATCGAGCCGGGGACCGGTTCGGTGGCCGAGCGCATCGAGCGCGGCGATCTGACGCTGCTGGGTTTCCAGGCCATGCAGGATCCGCCGCGCGAGGATGCCGCCGCGGCCGTGCGCGCGTGCCACGACGCGGGTATCGAGGTCAAGATGATCACCGGCGATCACGCCGGGACCGCGCGGTCGGTGGGTGCGGCCGTCTCGGTGGTCGAGGCGGGGCCTGGGATTCCGGTGCTCACCGGGGCCGACCTGGAGCGGCTCCACGGCGACCGGCTCGACGCGGCGGTCGGCAGGACCGCCCTGTTCGCCCGGGTTTCCCCCGAGCAGAAGCTGCGGCTCGTGCGCTCACTGTTGCGGCAGGGGCATGTGGTGGCCATGACGGGCGACGGCGTGAACGACGCACCGGCGCTGCGACAGGCGGATATCGGTGTGGCCATGGGGCGGGGTGGCACCGATGCCGCGCGTCAGGCCGCGGACATGGTGCTCGTCGACGACCGGTTCGCCTCCATCGAGTCCGCCGTCGAAGAGGGACGGGGGGTCTTCGACAACCTGCGCAAGTTCCTCGCCTGGACCCTGCCGACCAACGTCGGCGAAGGACTGGTCGTGGTCGCCGCCGTGCTCGCCGGCGTGGGGCTGCCGATTCTGCCGGTGCAGATCCTGTGGATCAACATGACCACGGCCGTGCTCCTCGGCCTCACGATGGCCTTCGAACCCAGGGAACCGGGAATCATGAGCCGGCCGCCAAGGCCACCGCGGCAGCCGCTGCTCACAGCCGGGTTGCTGCGCCGGATCTGCCTCGTGTCGGCGCTGTTGCTCGGCGCCGCCTTTCTCACCTACGAATGGGAACTGGGTGCCGGGGCTTCTCCCGACGAGGCGAGGACGTCCGCGGTCGCGGTGTTCGTGGCCGTGCAGATCGCCTATCTGATCAGCTGCCGCACACTCGACGCGACGGTGCTCACCACAAGGCTGGGCCGCAATCCGGTGCTGGTGCCCTCGGTCGCCGCGATGGTGGGACTGCAGCTGCTGTTCACCTACCTGCCGGGAATGAACGTTCTCTTCGGCACGGCTCCGATCGGGATCGCCGCCTGGCTCCGCGCGCTGGGCATCGCCGCGCTCGCGTTCGCCGTGGTCGAGGCCGACAAGCTCCTCTGGGCGGTGCTGCGCCGTCGCTGAGCCGATCCTCACGAACTACCCCGGCCTGCCGTCCCGACGGGGCGCCTCTCCGGGGTCCCGGCAGGGGCGCCGGTGGCAGGCCGGGCCCGCAGCCACAGCCGCCACAGCTCGTCGGCGCCCCACACGAGCACCGGGAACGCCGCGAGCAGCGCGAGCTGTTCCAGCGGCGGCAGTGCGGTGCCGAAGACGTCCTGCAGCGCGGGGACGGTGACCACGGCCGCCGCGAACACCACCTCGAAGGCGATCCCCCACAGCAGCAGCCGGTTGCTCCACGGCCCGATCGTGCGCAGGGACGCGTGCTGGGTGCGGGAGGCGAACGCCGTCCCGATCTGACACGCGACGATGCCGAGGAACGTCATCGTGGTGGCCTGCTCCCAGACCCCGTGCAATGGTGCGCCCGCGTCGACTGGATCGCCGGGGGTCCAGCCGCCCGCCACGAGGGTGAGGAAGAAGCCCGCGAGCACCAGCACGGCGGAGACCCCGCCCAGCAGGCCCCATGCCCTTCCGAGCATCCGGGCGTTGATGACGTTCTCGGTACGGCGCCGGGGTGGCCGGTTCATCAGGCCCGGCTCGGCGGGCTCCCGGCCGAGGGCCAGCGCGGGCAGGGTCTCGGTGCCGAGGTCGATCGCGAGGATCTGCAGCACCGTCAGTGGTAGCGGGATCTGCCCGCCAGACAGGGCGAACAGCAGGAAGGGGAGGACCTCCGGGGTCGCGTGGGCGAAGATGTAGACAATGAACTTGCGGACGTTGTCGTAGACGCGCCTGCCGGCCTGGACCGCGGTGACGATCGTGGCGAAGTTGTCGTCGGTGAGGACCATCGTCGACGCCTCGCGGGCCACGTCGGTGCCCGCGACGCCCATCGCCACACCGATGTCGGCACGGCGCAACGCCGGTGCGTCGTTCACGCCGTCGCCGGTCATCGCGACCACGTTGCCCTGCTCCCGTAGCGCGTCCGCGATGCGTAGCTTCACCTCGGGGGAACTGCGCGCGAAGATCAGTTCCTTCCCTCCGGCCAGCAGGGCGTCGAGCTCCGCTTCGGGCATCGCCTCCAGCTCCGCACCGGTGATCACCGGCGTTTGCTCGGTCGCGATCCCGACCTGTCTGGCAACCTCGCGGGCCGTGAGGCCGTGGTCGCCGGTCACCACGATGAGCCGGATGCCCGCGGTGTGGCAGCGGGCCACCGCGTCGGCGACCTCCGGCCTCGGCGGGTCGAAGATCGCGACCACGCCGAGTAGCGTCAGGTCGCGTTCGGCGTCCTCCCTCCTGGTGGGCACGTCCTCGCCCGCCGCGAGCTCGCGCCGCGCCACCGCGAGCAGCCGCAGCCCACGGTGGGCGTAGCCGGAGACGACCTCAGAAACCGCCGCGCGGTCGACGGCGTCCAGGGGCTTCGAGGTGCCGTCTGGTGCGACGATCTGGGTGACCCGCGCCAGCACGGCCTCCGGCGCGCCCTTGACGTTGACGACCCGCCGGTGTGCCGAGCTGTCTACTGTGGACATGATGCGGAGCGCGGGGTCAAAGTGGAACTGCCGTATGCGGTCGCGATCACGCCGCGTCGGCGAGGTGCCCGCACCGAGCGCCGCGGCGGCGCGCAGCAGCGCCACCTCGGTCGGATCGCCGGTCGCGTGCTCGGGATCGCCCGGGTCGAGCTCGGCGTTGTTGCACGCCGTGACGGAGGCGGCCAGTGCGGTCACGGCGGGGGAGTGCGGGAGTGCCGGGTCCGGGCTCCCCGCTCCCGCCGGAGTCCACAGCTCGGTGACGCGCATGTGGTTCTGCGTCAGGGTGCCGGTCTTGTCCGTGCAGATCACCGTGGTGGAGCCCAGGGTCTCGACGGCGGAGAGCCGTTTCACCACCGCCCCGCCGCGCGCCAGCACCCGCACGCCCACGGCCAGCGCCAGCGTGATCGTGGGCAGCAGACCCTCCGGGACGTTCGCGACGAGCAGGCCGATGGCGAAGTTGAACGCGTCACCGAGCGGCAGCCCAGCCACGAGCGCACCGAGCGGAAGGAACGCCGTGCCGACACCGACGGCGACCGCGGCGATGAGCCACGCGACCCGCTTCACTTGCCGTTCCAGCGGACTTTCGTCGTGTCCGACGCGCTGGGACAGCGCCGCGATCTTGCCGAGTTCGGTTCGCATGCCGGTGGCGAACACCACCGCCCGTGCCTCGCCGCCGGTGCAGCTGGTGCCGCTGAACACGACATCGCGGGCGTCCAGCAGGGATCCGGTGACGTCTGTCAGCTCCGCCGAGCGGTACGCGGGCATCGACTCGCCGGTCAGGGCCGACATGTCCACCTCGACCTCACCGTCGAGGAGTCGCGCGTCGGCGGAGACGCGGTCGCCCTCATCGATGATCAGCACGTCACCGGGTACGAGGTCGCGGGCCTCGACGAGGACGCGCGTGTCGTCCCTCAGCACGGTGGCCTTCGCGGGCAGGTAGGCGGCCAGCGCCTCGACGGCTTGCTCCGCCTGCCGTTCCTGCGCGAACGCCAGCGCCGCGTTGAGTACGATCACGGCCACGATGGCGATCCCGAGCGGCGTGGTGCCCGCCACGAAGGCGAGCGCGGCCGCGAGCCATAGCAGCAGGGCCAGTGGGTGGGTCAGCTGCCGGAGCAGCTGCCTCGGCCACTCCCGGCCACGGTGCCGGACCAGCTCATTCGGGCCGTAGACCACCAGCCGTCTGGCGGCCTCCCTTCCCGGCAGGCCGCTCGGCTTGGTCCGCAGGTCCCGCAAGAGCAGTGACGCGGGTTCGCGGGGATCGGTCGTGCGTGCGTCCTCATCCAGCTCCGGCACCATCCGTCGAGCATTCCGAGCCCGTCACGGCACACCTAGACGAGTAATTCCTATCTGCTCAGTGGTCGAACGCGATGAGGGATCGGGTGACGGGCTGGCCGGTGGCGCGGTTGTGCCAGATGGCGGCGGTCATGGCGAGCAGTCGCTGTGCGATGCGGGCGGTCACACCGTCGATGGTGCGGCCGCCGTGTAGCTCGAGGTCAAGTTGGCCCTTGAGGGTGTCGTTGACCGACTCGATCAGTTGCCGGACCGGTTTGAGCAGGTGCTGCGCTGGATGCGGGGCGCGGTTGCGATACGAGGGACGCCACAGCCGTATCCCACGGTCGGCCAGGTAGCGATCCAGCTCGCGGGACGCGTAGCCCTTGTCGGCGATGATCAGCAGGCCGGGTCGATCGGCCAGCACCTCGGGGTCGTGGTCGAGCACGGCCATCAAGACCTGCCGTTCGTCGATCTTCGGGTCGGCCAGGGCCCACGTGATCGGCAGGCCTGCCGGGGTGCAGATCAGGTGCAGGCGCAGTCCCCAGAAGAAGCGGGAATGGCTGGCGCAGTAGCCATAACCAGCCCATCCGGCCAGTGCCGATCGCTTGACCGTGGGCCGGGAGCGGGCGCATTCGACCGGGGTGGAGTCGACCACCCACGTGGTGTCGGCCCACAGGTCGGTGTCGAGTGCGAGCATTCGGATCACGCGTTTGAGCAGCGGGGAAGCGGCGCGCAGCCGCTTGTTGTAGCCGGACTGTCCGGGGAGATACCGGAACGCTCCGGGCAGGTGCGCGGGGACGAACCGCAGCCAGCGGGCCTCCGACCGCACGCCCAGAAGGGCCTGGGCCACCGCAAGCGTGACCAGCTCGGCGTCGGTGAGACGAGGCGGCCGCCCCATGCGTGATGGCCTGCCCAGATGGTCATCGATCTTGACGTACAGTGCGGTCAGAAGGGTGTTCAAGTCGGTCCTCACAAACTGATCTTGAACACCCTTCGCCCGTCTCCGAACACCACCCAGACTTAGGACTTACTCGTCTAGGGCCGAACGGCCCACCTGTGTCCCTCCGGTGAGTGGCGTTGGTCCCTTGCTGCCTCGCCGCTGCCGGACAACCGTTGTGGCCAGGTGACGACACGGGAGGAACAAGCCATGAGGGACGTCGATCGCGCGATCTGGTCCTATCTGGAGTCCGAGAGCTACCCGCGCGCACGAGCACAGGAGAAGCCGAGCGCACCGGCTCCGGTGGAGCCGCCACGGCCCGTGGTGGTGGGCGTCGACGGCTCGGAGACAGCCGAGGTCGCGGCGTGCTGGGCCGCCGCGGAGGCGCACCGCCGCGGGGTACCGCTCGTCCTGCTGCACGCCTGCGGGCTGCCGCCGATGACACCCCGGGCCAGGGCTGCGCTGCCTCCCGGGTACGAGGAGGCGCTGCACGAGTTCGGGCAGGCGTGGTTGCGTGACGCCGAGGCGGCGGCCGGTCTCGAGGGCGCGTCCGTGCCGGTCGAGCGGGAGGTGCGGCCGGGCGCGCCGCGGGACGTGCTCACCGAGGCGTCAGAGCACGCCGGTCTGCTCGTGCTCGGCTCGCGGGGCCTTGGCGCCTTGCGCAGGCTCGCGCTGGGGTCGGTCGCGGTCGCGGTGGCGGCACACGCACGTTGCCCGGTGGTCGTGGTGCCGTCCGCCGACGCGCTGACCGCTGACGGCCCCGTCGTGGTCGGGGTGGGCGAGTCTCCCGTGTCCGACGAGACGCTCGCGTTCGCGTTCGAGGCCGCGGCGGCGAGGAACGTGCCGCTGCTGGCCGTCCGGTCCTGGCTCGAGGACTCGGCCTACGACGCCTGGCGTGGGCTGCCGTCTCGCGAGGAGACCGACGAGGCCGCTGCGGCGCAGGAGAAGTTCCTCCGGCGCGGCCTCGAGGGCTGGCGCGAGAAGTACCCCCAGGTCCAGGTGCGGGAGCTGTCCATGCGGGCCAGCCGTCCCGCGGAGGCGCTGCTCGCCGTGGCCGCGCAGGCGCAGCTGATCGTGGTCGGGACGCACGGGCGCGGCCGGGTCGGCGGGGTGCTGCTCGGCTCGACAAGCCAGGCCGTCATGCACGGGGCACGCTGCGCGGTCGCGGTGGTGGCGCCCGACGCTTCGGTGACTTGAGCCCCTACCCGCGGCCGTCCCCGGTGACCACCGTGGGGAGATGAGCCGACCCGACGCGCGGCCACCCCGCTGGGTGCGGATCCTGCCCGGGCTGGGCCAGTTCCGCGGGTACCGGCGTGGCTGGCTGCGCGGCGACGTGCTCGCGGGCGTGACGGTCGCCGCCTACCTCGTCCCGCAGGTGATGGCGTACGCGTCGGTCGCGGGACTGCCCCCGGTCACCGGGCTCTGGGCGGCGCTCGGCCCCCTCGCGGTGTATGTGTTGATCGGGTCGTCGCGGCAGCTGTCGGTGGGGCCGGAGTCCACGACCGCGCTCATGACGGCGGCGGCACTCGCGCCGCTCGCGGCGGGCGACCCAGGCCGGTACGCGGCTCTGGCCGCCACACTCGCCGTGCTGGTGGGCGGAGTGTGCCTGCTCGGCAGGCTCGTGCGGCTAGGCTTCCTCGCCGAGCTGCTCTCAAAGCCCGTGCTCGTCGGCTATCTCAGCGGCATCGCGGTCATCATGATCGCGAGCCAGCTCGGCAGGTTCACCGGCGTCGAGGTCGACGGGGAGAGCTTCGTCGCGCAGGTGCGTTCGTTCACGCAGCACGTGGAGACGCTGCACTGGCCCACGTTCGCGCTCGGATCGGCCATCCTGCTGGCGTTGCTGCTGGCCGACCGGCTCGTGCCCAGGCTGCCGGGCCCGCTGTTCGCCGTGCTGCTCGCGACGGTAGTCGTGTCGGTCTTCTCCCTGCAGCAGTACGGAATCGGTGTCGTCGGCGACATCCCGGCCGGTTTCCCCGCGTCCGGCCTGCCGAGTGTCTTGCCCGGCGACCTGGCCACATTGCTGCTGCCCGCGGTCGGGATCGCGATCGTCGGCTTCTCGGACAACGTGCTGACGGCGCGCGCGTTCGGCGACCGGCAGGGCCAGCGCGTGGACGCCAACCGAGAGCTGGCCGCGCTCGGCGCCATCAACGTGTCGGCAGGGCTGTTCCACGGCTTCCCGGTCAGCTGCAGTGGCAGCCGCACCGCACTCGGCGACGCGCTCGGCGGCCGTACACAGCTGTACTCGGTGGTGACCCTGCTCTGGGTGGTCGTCACCCTGCTCGCGGCGGGACCGCTGCTCGCCCGCTTCCCCGTCGCGGCGCTGGCCGCGCTCGTGGTGTACGCGGCGCTGCGGTTGGTGGAGCTGCCGGAGTTCCGCCGGATGGCCCGGTTCCGGCGTAGTGAGCTGCTGCTGGCCCTCGGCACGACCGTCGCGGTGCTGGGGCTCGGCGTGCTCTACGGGGTGGTGGCCGCCGTCGCTCTGTCCATCATGGACCTGATGCGCAAGCTGGCGAGGCCGCACGACGCGATCCTGGGCTACGTGCCGGGGGTTCCCGGTATGCACGACGTCGACGACTACCCGCGGGCCCGGCCCGTTCCCGGGCTGGTCGTCTACCGTTACGACGCGCCGCTGTGCTTCGCCAACGCGGACGACTTCCGTCGCAGGGCACTGGAAGCTCTCGACTCGCCCGCCGTGCGCGGCGGACCGGTGGAGTGGTTCGTGCTCAACGCCGAGGCCAACGTGGAGATCGACGTCACCGGGGCCGACGCGCTGGAACAGCTGCGCGCCGAGCTGGCCCGCCGGGGCATCACGTTCGGCATGGCGAGGGTGAAGCAGGACCTGCGCGACAAACTGGAGGCGGCCGGGCTCGTCGAGCGGATCGGCGCCGGCCGGCTGTTCATGACGCTGCCGAGCGCGGTCGCGGCCTACGTGCGTGCCTATACCGAACGCCACGGGGAACTGCCGCCCGGGATGGTCGCCCCCGAGGTGCCTCCGGACCCGATGCGGCCCGAGCCCGGTGCTCCGTGACGCCTGCTCACCGGTCGCCCGCGCCGGCTCGTGGCGTGGGCGCCGCGTCCGCCAGCGCCGCCAGCTCCAGCGTCCTGCTGAGATCTCCGGCCGACATCACACCGGCGAGCGCGCTGCCCTCGCGCACCAGCAGAAGGTCGCGACCCGGCCGCAGCGCGACGGTCTTGAGCACGTCCACCACGGGGGTTCCGGCGTCGGCAATCGTCACCGAGGGTGGCATGCGGCAGGCTGCGGCGACCGTCGTGGTCATACGCTGGTCCGGGGTTAGCTTCGCCAGCTCGCCGAGGTTGACCACACCGATGGGCGCGCCTTCGAAGGACACCACCGGGAACACGCGCCGCCGGGCGGTCCTGGCGGTGCGGTCGAGGAACGCCCGCACCGTCCACCAGCCCGGCGCCACCACGGGCTCCCTGGTCATGATCGCGCTCACCGGGAGGTCCCCGAGCAGGGTGCGCACCCGCTCGCCGGCCAGTTCGGTCTGCGCGGCGGTGGTGAGGAACCAGCCGACCAGTGCGAGCCACAGCCCACCAAGTTGCCGGAGCAGCAGGATCTCGGCGATACCGAGTCCCACGAGCACGGTGCCCAGCACCTGGCCGCCGCGCGCGGCGACCCTGGCTGCCCGCGCCCGGTCTCCAGTGACCTTCCAGACCGCCGCGCGCAGCACGCGCCCGCCGTCGAGCGGCGTGCCGGGCAGCAGGTTGAAGACACCGAGCGCGATGTTCACCACCGCGAGCCACAGCAGGCCCGCGACGAGCAGCCGGGGCAGCGCGGGATCACCGACCGCGGCGGCCGCCCAGAACACCCCACCGAGACCGGCGCTCGTGGCCGGACCCACCAACGCGATGAGGAAGTCGGCCCGCGCCGTGGGCGGTTCCCGCTCCAGCTGTGCCGCACCGCCGAGCAGCCACAGCGTGATCCGCTCGACGGTGATCCCGTAGTGGCGGGCCAGCAGAGCATGCGCGAGCTCATGGGCCAGCAGCGAGCCCATCAGACACAGTGCGATGCCCACGGCGGCGACCCAGTACCAGCCCCTGGCGATGCCGGGGGCGGTCTCGGGGAGCACCTGAATCGCGAGGATCTGCGCGAAGAGGAGCACGGCGATGAGCACGGACCAGTGCGCGCCGACGGCGATCCCCGCGACCCGGCCGAGTGGAATCGCACCCCGGAACATGGGACGTCCTCAGCCGGGTGTGGTGACCGGGTCCGGAGCCATCGGCCGCCATCGTGGCGCCATGCGTTCCCCGAGCACCCGCATCGTCGTGTACTCCAGGTCCTCCAGCGGAAGGCGGTGCGGTTCGAAGGGGCCGTGGCGGCGCAGGTAGTCCATCGCCTCGTTGGCCTGCGCCCGTGCCCGGTCGAACGCGGGATCGACGAAGATGTCCCTCGGGCCGGCGAGCTCGCCGTCGCGGATTTCGAAGCCGAGCGCCACCACGCGGGGCGGGTCGTCGAACCGGCTCGGGTGCGCGTGCTCGTGGATGCGGGTGTAGTCAGGGCCGTGCTCCTGGGCCGCTCTCAGCGAGAGGTCGTCGCCGCACGCGGCGGTGCGCCCGTCGGGCAGGAGCCCGTCGCCCACCGCCGAGTACAGCGCGTCCCGGGCGGAGGCGAGCAGGACCGGGTGCACGGCGGAGCGCCCGACGAATCCGCCGGTATCGGCCTTGATGATGCTGAGAGTGGTCATGATGTTGCTGCTCCTCCGCTCGTGTCAGAGGGTTTTGGCGATGAGGTCGACGAGGTCGACGGTGCGGTTGGCGTAGCCCCATTCGTTGTCGTACCAGCCGAAGACCTTGACGATGTTCTCCTCGGCCTTGCTGAGCTCGGCGTCGAAGACGCACGACGCCGGGTCGCCCACGATGTCGCGGGACACGATGGGTTTCTCCGTGTAGCGCAGGATTCCCTTGAGCGGGCCCGCGGCGGCGTCGGCGAAGGCGCGGTTCAGCTGCCCGGTCGTGACCGGCGTGTCCAGCTCGACGGTGAGGTCGGTCAGCGACCCGTCCTCCACCGGCACGCGCACGGCGACGCCGTCGAGCCTGCCGGCCAGCTCGGGGATGACCGTGCCGATCGCTCGTGCCGCGCCGGTGTTGGTGGGGATGAGGTTGACGGCCGCCGACCGGGCCCTGCGGAGATCCTTGTGCGGGCCATCCAGCAGCGATTGGTCGTTGGTGTAGCTGTGGATCGTGGTCATGAGCCCCCTGCGCACCCCGAAAGCGCGGTGCAGTACCAGGATCATGGGCGCCACGCAGTTGGTCGTGCAGGACGCGTTGGAGACGACGTGGTGTGCGGCAGGGTCGTAGGTGTCCTCGTTCACGCCCAGCACGAGCGTGGCGTCGACGTCCTTGCCCGGCGCCGAGATCACCACCTTGCGGGCTCCAGCGTCGAGGTGCTTCGCTGCGGCCTCGCGGGTGCGGAAGCGGCCGGTCGACTCGAGCACCACGTCCACCTCGTGGGCCCCCCACGGGAGCTTGGCCGGGTCAGCGGCGCCGAAGGCGTGGATCCGCTGGTCACCCACCTCGATGACCGAGTCGTGCACGGAGACGTCGTAGGGCAGCCTGCCGTAGGTGGAGTCGTACTCCAGCAGGTGGGCGAGCGTCTCGGGCGAGGTGAGGTCGTTCACGGCGACGACGTCGATGTCCTCTCGTCCCCGGTCGAGCACGCAGCGCAGCACGTCGCGCCCGATTCTGCCGAACCCGTTGATGGCGAGGCGGGTCGTCATCGGTCTCCTCCTCGTGGTGGCGGAACCGGCGAAGATGCCGGTGTCGCTCCCAGGCTCGTCGCCACTGTTGCCAAGCCACAGGGCCGGAAGTCCCCGGCCTAGAGGTCTTCCGCTGCCCGCTGCTCATCCGCCCCGTGGCCGCGGTGCAGCGGAGCGACCCATGTCAGCGTGGTGCCTTCGCCCGGTGCGCCGGTGACGAAGGCCGCGCCACCGCACGCGCGGGCCCGGCGGTGAAGGTTGGCCAGGCCGCTGGAGCGACGTCCCGCGGGTATACCCCTGCCGTTGTCCGCGACGACGACGGTCACGGTGTCATCGGTGCGCACGTCGACGGTGACGTCGGTGGCGCCGGAATGGCGCACGGCGTTGCTGAGTGCCTCCCTGACGACGGCCTGCACGTGCTCGACGAGGTGGGCCGGCAGGCGGCCGTCCACCGTGCCGTCCACCCGGATGGTCGGCGTGAGGACGGTGTCCGCGGTGAGCTCGGTAACGATGTCGAACAGCTTGTGCCGCAGACTCTCCGGCCGTGTCTCCGCGGTGTGCAGGTCGAAGACGGAGGTGCGGATCTCGCGGGCGATGCGGTCGAGCTGGCCCACCAGGCCGTGTATCTGAGCCCTGGCACGCGGATCGGCGATGCGGCGCAGGCTGCCCTGCAGGTCCATGCCGGTGGCGAACAACCGCCGGATGACGTGGTCGTTGAGCTCCTTGGCGATCCGGTCGCGGTCGGCCAGCAGGTCGAGCTGCCGCCGGTCGTGCTGCTGCTCGGCGAACTCGTGGGCGAGCGTGGCCTGCGCGGCGAACGAGGAGAGCAGCGGCGCCTGTTCCAGGGTGGAGCGTGCCGCGCCCTTGTCTCGCAGGGACACCAGCACGACGCGGGCCCGCGAGGCCGCCTCGGGCACCACTACCATCGCGGGCCCGAAACCTTGCTCCACCAGGCGTGGGCCGAGGTGGGGAAGGGAGGCGAGGTCCCCGAACGCGCGCGGTGCACCGGAGCGGAGGACCTCCTCGAGCAGCGGGTCGTCGACGGCGATACGGGCTCCGAGTAGCTCTTCGAGCTTGTCGCCTGCCACGGCGCCCACCGACAGCGCGGTCCCCTCGGCGTCGGTCAGGAGGATCAGCACCGCGGAGGCGGCCGACAGCTCGCGCGCGGACTCCGCGATCGCCTGCAGAGCTGCCTCGACCGGGGAGCCGGAGAGCAGCCTCGCGTTCGTCTCGGAGACGGCCCGCAGCCACCGTGCACGCCGCCGGGACTGCTCGAAGAGGCGGGCGTTCTCCACCGCGACGCCCGTCGCCGCGGCCAGCGCCAGAAGCAGGACCTCGTCCTCGGCGGTGAACTCGTCGGCGCCCCGCTTGTCCGTCAGGTAGAGGTTGCCGAAAACCCGGTCGCCGACGCGCAGCGGGACTCCAATAAAGCTGCGCATCTCCGGGTGCCCTTGCGGAAAGCCGACCGAACCGGGGAAGCGGGTGATGTCCGGCAGGCGAATCGGCCGGGGATCGTCGAGGAGCAGCCCGAGCAACCCGTGTCCCTCGGGTAGGTGGCCCAAGCGGCTTCTGGTCCTGGCGTCGATGCCCGCGTGCACGAAGTCGGCGAGCCCGGCGCCGTCGGAGTCCCGCACGCCGAGCGCACCGTAGCGGGCGTCGACCAGATCGGCGGCGACCCGCACGACGCGCTCCAGCGTGGCGTGTGTGTCGAGGCCGGTCCCCACGGCCAGCACGGCATCCAGCAGCCCTGCAGGCGGTCGCGGGTGTCGGCGATCTCCGCAACGCGCCGTCGCAGGCCGGCGAGCAGGCCGTCCAGCTCCAGCCCGGTCAGCCGCTCTCGCGACGACCCGGGCCCGGCGTCTGGTTGTTCACCCGGTCGGTCAGCCATGGCACGTCTGTTCGCTCCCCCCAATAGTCGGACATCGTGCTGGATGGTCGGGCGTATCCGGCAGTTCGTTACGGTTTGAGACGGTTGTTCAGCGGTTCGGAGGAGTCACCTCGGCGAATAACGGAGAATCCCCCTCTTGCGGCGATTCTTGTCGAGCTGTCGGTCCACAGTAGAGTGAGCGCGCTGGTGGCGAAGGTCCTCGGGCGCGAGGACTCGCGGCACTGTGTCCGCGGGTGGCCGCGCCGCGAGGCTGGGTGGGCGACCATCCGGTCGTGGACTGGAGGCACGATCATGCGTACCGCGTTGAGCACGGTGGCTGTCGCCGCGGTGTTGGTACTGGCGGGTGCGTGCGGCGGTGGTGGCACGAACCCCGGCGGACAGGTGGGAGCCTCGCCAACCCCCGCGCCGACGAGCACGACCACACCTTCCTCCGGCGATCGGGCGACGCCGGCGCCCCCTGCCTCACCCACGGCGCCACGGACGGCGGCGCCCCCGCACCGCCCCGCGCGTTGCCCCGAGACCCGGGGCTGGACGACCGGCGAGGACACGGCGCCCGGGATGAGCAGGGAAGCGCTGTATCTCGTGCGGGTGGGCAGGCACGCATGCTTCGACCGTGTGGTGTTCGACATCAACGGCCCAGCGCAGGCGGGCTTCTTCGTGCGTTACGTTCCCGTGGTGCGCGCGGACGGCGCCGGCGACCCGATCCCGGTTGCCGGGGCGGCGGCGCTCGAGGTGGTCGTGCTGGCGCCACCGCTCGGCTTCGACGAACAGGGACACCAGCCGGGCTCGACGCCGGCCCGCACCGGCGACTACTTCTACACGCCCGCCGAGCTCGCAGGCTGGCGCACCCTGCGGGCGGTGCGGTTCGCCGGCTTCTTCGAAGGCCAGTGCACCTTCGCCGTCGGCGTGCGGGGGAAGCTGCCCATGTGGGCGTTCAGCGTGCTCGACTCGGCGAACCAGATCCGGCGGATCGTCGTCGACATCGCGCACCAGTGGCCAACATGACCGCGCTGCACACCGATCTCTACGAGATCCGGATGGCGGTGAGCTACCTGCGCCGGTCCCTGACCGGGCAGGCGACGTTCAGCCTGTTCGCGCGCAGGCTGCCCCCCGACCGAGGGTGCCTTGTCGCCGCCGGCCTCGCCGACTCGCTGGCGTTCCTGGAACGGTTTCGGTTCGACGACGACGAGCTGGCGTACCTGGCCGGGACGATGGGGGTGCCGCCTCCGGACCTTGCCGCGCTGCGTGCGCTGCGCTTCGAGGGCGACGTCTGGGCCGTTCCGGAAGGCAGGGTGGTGTTCGCGGGAGAGCCCTTGCTGGAGGTCACCGCGCCCTTGCCCCAGCCACAGCTGGTCGAGACGGCGTTGCTGAACTTCGTTACCTTTCAGACCTCGGTGGCGACGAAGGCCGCCCGGTGCGTGCTCGCGGCGCCAGACGCCGACCTGGTCGACTTCGCGGCCCGGCGGACCCACGGCTTGGAGGCGGCCGACGCGGTCGCGAGAGCGTGCGCCATCGCCGGGTTCGCGGGCACGAGCAACGTCGCCGCCGCCAGAACCTGGGGTCTCACCGCGATGGGCACGATGGCTCATTCCTACGTGCAGGCCTTCGCGGACGAGTCGCTCGCGTTTCGCGCCTTCGCCACCGACTTTCCGGCTGGTGCCGTGTTTCTTGTGGACACCTTCGATACCGAGCGCGGTGTGCGGACCGCCATCCAGGTCGCGCGCGAGTTCGGCCTCCCCGGGGAGCGACTGGGAGTGCGGCTTGACTCGGGCGACCTCGGGGCACTGGCTCACCTGGCCAGACGACTGCTGGACCAGGCCGGGTTCCTCCGCGCACGGATCATGGCCAGTGGTGGACTCGACGAGTACGACATCGCCCGTCTGGTGACCGAGAGAGCGCCCATCGACGCGTTCGGTGTCGGCACCAAGGTCGGCGTGTCCGCCGACGCGCCGTCGCTGGACAGCGCCTACAAGCTGGTCGACTACGCGGGCAGGCCCGTGCTCAAGCTTTCCCCGGGCAAGGCCACCGCACCGGGTGCGAAGCAGGTCTACCGGGCTGCGACGGCGGACGAGCCGGATCTGCTGTGCTTGCGGGAGGAAGCAACCCCGGGCGGCAGGGAACCCATGCTGGTCTCGGTGATGCGGGGAGGGATCAGGCAGGGCCGGCCGGACTCCGTCGCCGACGGCCGCGAACGGCTACGGAACGATCTCGCGTGGCTGCCAGCGGGAGCCCGGTGGCTGCGAGGACCGGAGCCGATCAGCGTCGTGCACTCGCCCGCCTTGCGGGCCCTCACCGAGCGGCTGACGCGGCAGGCGTTCACAACAGCGCGCCCAGCGGGGTCCGGGTGACGGCGAGGCGGCCGAGGCCGAAGCAGCACGCGATCGCGCACACGGCGACCAGGGGTGCCTTGACCCCGGCTGGCATCGGGAGCGGGCGGGCCGCCGTGGCGAGGGCGATCAGCACCGGGCCCTGCAGGATGAACGCGGCGAACGACGCGCGCGCGGCGGCCGAGGCGAAGCCGCTGGTGCGGTGGAGGTGGCGCTGCGCGACGCCGAGCAGCCAGATCGACCCGGGAACCACCAGTGCGGCCTCGACCGTCGCGAAGAGCAGCGCCTCCCAGCGCGGGCCGCCGAGGAACACCGCCGAGCCCGCCGCGACGTCGGTGACCCCGGCTGCGACCGCCAGCACGGGCACCGACAGCACCACGCCGGCCAGCGCGACGCCGCAGCATCGGTAGAGCCGGTCCGGGACCCGGCTCGCGAGCCCGGTGTGCGCCTGCGCGGCCCCCAGCCAGAACATCGCGGCCAGCTGCGGCCACAGCCACACGTGCAGGTCGAACAGCTCGCGGTCGCGCGCCGCGACCCACAAGCGCACGGCGAACGTCGTCAGCGCGAGCACGAGCACGAGACCCAGCACGGTCCGTCCACCCGGGACGGCCCGGGCGGGACGCGGCCTCGCCACGGTGGCGTAGGCGAACGAGAAGATCAGCAGCACGGCCACGAACCAGAGCGAGCCCGAGTCCAGCAGCCGCGGGCGGCCCGTGAGCAGCCACCAGTAGGAGACGTGCTCGCCCGTGGCGCGGTAGGCAAGCCACAGCGTCAGCGGCCACACCAGGAGCAGGCTGGCCAGGAACGGGATGCCGAGCCGCACCGTCCGGTGCGTGACGAACGCCCGTGTTCCCCTCCGTTCGCGGGAGCCCGGGGTGAACAACCCGGCGATCAGGAAGAAGGCACCCAGGAAGAACAACGCGGACGGGCCGAGAATCGTGATGAGCACCCGCTCGGCCCCCGGGCTGAACGTGACCTCGTTGAGCTCGTCGTAGGCCCAGCCGCCGATGGCGGAGTACCCGAGCAGGGCGTGACCGCCGATGATCCACGCCACCAGCATGGCCCGCAGATTATCGGCGGCTGCGAGCCGCTCCGCACCCAGCCGTTCAGGCGTGGCCACCATGGAGCACCGCGCTGTCCGGGGCGGCGGGCGATCGCGTGCCGGAGAACCGGCTCACATGCACGTGGATGCCGTAGCGGGAGGCATGGAGCATGGCCGGCTCGGTCGCCGCCGACGGCACGCGAGGTGGGAGGTCCTCGCGGGTCAACGGGCGCGCCGTGCCGGTGCCGCGGACGACCCACTCGCCACCGCGATCGAGGAACTCCACCGTCACCGCGCGCCCGCACACCGTGTCGGCGAGCAGCGGGTTCTCGCCCGTGGGGATCAGCACGTCGCCCTGGTACGACACGAAACAGGCCAGCGGGAGGGGCCGCCACCCCTCCACCCACACCAGGGCGGTCCTCTCGTGGTGCGGTGCGGCGACGAGGGCGACGCAGTCGTGGTGGCCGAGTTCGCCGACGGCCCCGGCCTCCTCGCGCTCCCTGCCCGCGCGCTGCGTGATCATGATGTCGCATCTCCCTGGACGGTACTCGCCGGGTAGTCCACGTCGGCAGGTTCGGCCGCGCCCGGCTCCAGGATGTCGCCAGGCCGGTGATGAACGGCGAGGTCGTCGATGTCGCACGTGACGCCGTCGACCTCGGCCCAGAAGTCCGCGAGTGCGGCCGCCTCCTCGTCGGATTCGGCGAGGTTCCGCTCGATGAGCTCGTCACCGCGGTAGACCCGCACCTCGATGGTGGGGGTTTCGGCCGGGCCGGGCAGCTGAGGCACAGACATGAGTCGCTCCTTCCCCGGAACGCAAGGACGTGTGTCGATGGTGGGCGCCGTCGCCGTCCACGGGCAGGGACATTGGTCCTCAGCCCCGGTGACCAACGCAGGCAGCGCCGCGCCCGTGCGCGCTCGTAACGTCCCCGGCAGGGTCGCCGGTAGCCGAGTGGAGGTCCGACATGCGGGCACAGGCAGGAGACTGGTTGCTGGTCAAGGGCACCATCGTGGGCAGCCCCGACGAGCTCGGCCAGATTCTGGAGGTACGGGGACGAGACGGCGAGCCGCCGTTCCTCGTCAGGTGGCTGCGCGACGACCACAAGGGCCTCGTGTTCCCCGGCCCCGACGCCGTCGTGCTGACCGCGCGGGAGAAGTCGGCCGCCGACGAGCGTCAGCGCCGCCAGTTCGAGCGGGCCCAGGAGGAGATCCGGGCCCATGCCGCGCACATCCCGGCGAGTTGAGGAGTACGCCATGCACGCTCGCGACATCATGAGCAGGCCGGTCGTGACGGTGTCCCCGGACACGAGCATCCTGGACGCGATCGCCCTGTTGCTGCGGCACGGTTTCGCCGCGCTTCCCGTCGTCGACGAGGACGACCGGGTCATCGGCATCTTCACGGAGGCCGATGCCCTGCGCGGCGAGGCGTCGGCACAGGGCCGGGCGGATCTGACCGTCGCCTCCTCGATGACCAGACCGGTCGAGGTGGTCACCGCGGACACCGACCTGGTCCGCATCGGACGCAAGATGCTCGCCGACAGCCTGCGTTGCGTTCCCGTGGTGCACGAAGGTGTCCTGATCGGCGTGGTCAGCAGGCGCGACCTGCTGCGCCCGCTCGTACGGCAGGACGACGCGATCGCCGCGCAGCTGCGCGGTGTCCTGGCCGACTACGACGGGCACCGCAACCGGTGGTCGGTCGAGGTGGTCGGGGGCATCGCGACGATCAGGGGAGACTTCGCGGACGCGGCGGAGCGGCAGATGCTGGACGCGCTCGCCAAGAGCGTCCCCGGCGTTGTCCGCACCCAGCTGGCTCCTCGGCACGCGGAGGTGTGACATGCGTGGACGCACGGTCGGTGACGTCATGACACGCCCCGTCGTCACCATCTCCGGGAAGACCTCGTTCAAGGACATCGTCGCGGTGCTCGCCGAGCACGGCATCGGCTCGGTTCCGGTCGTGGACGCCCAGGACCGGCCCATCGGCGTGGTGTCGGAGGCCGACCTCCTGGCCAAGGAGGACCGCAGAGGTGCGCCGGAACCGCCGTCGCTGTTCACCGAGCTGCGCCGCTGGCGGCGGTGGAACCGTGCCCGCGGCAGGCTCGCGGAGGATGTGATGACCCGGCACGTGGTCACCATCGGCCGGGACGACACACTGGGCTCGGCGGCCCGCCGCCTGGCCGAGGGCAACCTGCGCAGGCTCTACGTCGTCGACGGGACCGGCAAGCTTGTCGGGGTCGTCGCGCGCAGGGACGTGCTCAGCGTCTTCCTCCAGCCCGACGAGGAGCTCGGCAAGCTCGTGCGGCGTGAGGTGCTGCATCGTGCGATGTGGCTCGACCCGGGCACGGTGACGGTCCACGTCAAGGATGGCGTGGTCTCCCTGTCCGGGACCCTGGAACGGCGCAGCGAAGTCGACATCGCGGGCAACCTGACCGCGGCGATCCCCGGCGTCGTGGACGTCCGCAATGACCTGCGGGCGAAGGTCGACGACACGGCCGCGACCGGGAAGTCCTTCTGAACCGCGCTCCTTCGCCACGACGGTCAGCCGCGCGCGGCGGGCGCCCGCATCCGGTGCAGGGCACGCAGCCGCGCCGCGGCCTCCTCCGGCGCCGTGGTGACCACGGGCACTCCCGTGGCCAGCTCCAGCCCCGCAGGGGTGCTGAGCCGGGGCACCACGCCGAGCGACCAGCACAGGTGGGCGGCGTCCTCGCGGCCCACGGGTGCGGTGTCCACGACGAGGTTGTAGGCCGGGTCCGCGAGCGCCTCGCGCAGTGCGGCGAGCGCCGCGCGCAGCGCCTCCGCGACGTGGACGAGCTCGTCGCCGGGTACGTCCGCGAAGTCGGCGCGCGGGCTCGCGGGCACGATCCTGAGTTCGAAGCCGGACGTGGGTGCGAACGGGATGAACGTCGTGGTGTGCTGGTCGGCGTGCACGACGCGGGTGCCGGACCGCAGGGCGTGTGCCGCGACGTCGATCGCGAGCGGCGTGCCGTGCCGGACGTAGTGGTCCCGCTGCCGCGTGATCGCCAGCCGGGTCGCCGGCGCCAGCACCGGCAGCGTGACCAGCTGGGAATGCGGGTGGCTCAGCGAAGCGCCCGCCGCGGCTCCGTGGTTGCGGTACACCACCACCTGCGCCGCACCGGGGCGCAGCGCGCGGTGCCGGTGCTGCCAGGCCGACAACAGGTCGGCGGCCTCGTCGGTGGTGGCCGTGGCGAGGTCCCAGTCGTGGCGGGGGGACTCGATGACCACCTCGTGCCCGTCCGCGATGGGGTAGCGGTTGCGCACGGCGCGTACGCGCCACGTGCCGTCGGCCGCGGCCAGCCGCCACGTCTCGGGTGGCGTGTCCTCGCCGGGGCCGGGGCAGAACGGGCACGCGGCTCCAGGGGTGCCGTGGGGACGGCCGGCTCTGCCGGGCGCCAGTGCGGCCAGCGCGCCGGTGAGCGGGTCCTGGCGGAACTCCGCCGTCACGCTGGTGCCCCGGCGAGGTCGCGGAGGAAGACGTCCCGGCAACGCCGCGAGCAGAAGCGGTGCCGCCTGCCGTCCTCGTGCAGGGTCAGCTCGGGATCACCGGCCGTCGTGGTCATGCCGCACACCGGGTCGCGGAACGGCGTTCGCGCCATCAGGGCACCGGGCGGATCTCCGTGGGCGAGCCCGTCGAGGAGCGTCAGCTCGTCGAGCAGCAGCCGGGGTAGCAGGAAGTGGCGCCGCACCCGTTCGCGGCCGGCCGCGCCCAGCCCGGCGGCGAGGCCGGGATCCGAGAGCAGGGTGAGCAGGGCGTCGGCGCAGGCGGGCACCGAGTCGACGAGCAGGCCGCCGCTGTCGTCGGCGACCTGGAGCGGGATGCCACCCGCCCGGCCCGCCACGACGGGAGTGCCCTTCCACATCGCCTCGGAGACCACCAGGCCGAAACCCTCCCTGATGGACTTCTGCACCATGACCGCCGACATGCGCTGGAAGGCGTTGACCTCGATGTTGCCGACGCCGGTCAGGTTGGTGAACACGTGGATGGCGGGGTCGGCCCGCGACTCCTCGCTGATGGTGGCGTACACGGCCCACGCCTCGGGGTCGTCGAGCGCCATCGACCCGACGAGCGCCAGTTGCAGGCTGGGGATCTTCTCCCGGACGATCCGGTAGGCCTCGATCACGCCCAGCGGGTCCTTCCAGGAGTCGAAGCGCGACACCTGGGTGATGAGCGGTTCGCCGGGTTCGATGCCGATCCAGTTCAGCACGGCGTGCGCGGTGCGGTCGTCCAGCGACATGTTCTTGGGGCTCAGCGGATCGATGGCGGGCGGGATGATGTCGACCCGGGCGGGGGAGAGGTCCGGTGGCACGAAGCCGCTCATGGTGAACACGGTCGCGTCGTAGTGGCCGACGAAGCCGCTGAGGTAGCTCCAGGTGTCCGGATCCGGTTCCGAGGTGTCGATGTGGCAGCGCCACACCCACGACGCCTTCATACCGTCCAGAGAGGACCTGACGGCGATGGGCTGCGGGTCGTGCACGATGACGAAGTCGTAGTCGCCGAATCCGTCGTCGGCCAGCAGCTCGTCCGCGTTGCGTCTCGACGTCTCCTCGTACAGCAGGCGGTCGGCGGGGGAGATCGGCTGGCTGCCGCCCTGCAGTCCGTTGTGGATCTTCTTGGTGACGGCGAAGAACGGCTCGGTGCCGCTGATGATCTTCCACGTCGCGGCCACGCCGAGGTCGTTGTAGAGCGGCACGGCCGAGCGCAGCAGCTCGGAGACACCGCCGCCGTACGGCGTCGCGCTCAGGTGGAGCACGCGCGCACCCTCGAGCCCGCGCGCGATGTCGAACAACGGGTCCATGATCTGCGCGGGCACCTGCGACCGGTACGACGACACCGACATCCGGCCGACATCCACGGTCTGCAGCACAGTTCCACCCCACCCGTCCTCAGATGCGTCTCCCTATTGCAGGACGGAGACCGGTGCGGGCGACAGTGCCGATCGGCCCTCGGGCACCGGGCACAACGCCATCTCCGGACCCGCCCGGCGCCGGGGTGGCGAAGGTCCCCGCGAAACAGGCCCGACGGCACTGGAGCCCGGTGCGGCCCCGCGGGACGCTGCGGGCAGCCGGAAACGCCGGCGATTCGGCACGGTAGGAGGTGCGTCATGAAGATCGTGCGGTTGTGGCTGGGCCTGGTACTTCTCGCGGTGGGCCTGTTCGCGATCCTGGACGCCGCGGGCGTGCTGGAGGCGAGCTCGACGATCGGGCGCTGGTGGCCGGTGGCGGTGATCGGGGTAGGCCTTTCCGCGATGTGGGCCCAGCGCAGGATCACGTTCGCACCCGTGGTCATCACGGTGGTGGGCGTCGCATTGCTCGCGGGCGAGCAACAGTGGACGGACGAGGACCTGTTCTGGCCCGCGCTGCTGTTCGTGCTGGGCGCGGCACTGCTCATCGGGGCACTGCGGCCGCGCGGTGCCGGTCCGGGGGAGTCGATCGTGCTGTTCGGCGGCGCCAAGACGGTCGACCGGTCCAAACACCTCCACCACGCGGACGTGTCCGCGATCTTCGGTGGCGCGACGCTGGATCTGCGGCAGGCCCACATCGACGGGGCCGCCACCGCCACCGTCGACGCACTGGCCTTCTGCGGCGGTGTGGACGTGCTGGTGCCCAAGGACTGGCGGGTGGAGCTCGGCGGACTGCCGGTGCTGGGCGGGTTCGACGACAAGACCGATGGAGACGGAGTGCTGCCGGCGGACGCGCCGTTGCTCAAGATCAACGCCACCGCCGTGCTCGGCGGTGTCGACGTGGCCAACGAGCCGAAGTAGCGGCCTCGGCAGGCATCGATGTCCACGGCCTTGCTTGTCGAGGGACTGCGCAAATGCTACGGCGCGGTCGTCGCCGTCGACGACGTCGGTTTCGACGTGGCCGAGGGCGAGATCTTCGGCCTCATCGGGCCCAACGGCTCCGGCAAGACAACCACGGCCGAATGCGCCCAGGCGCTGCGCCGTCCTGACTCCGGCCGGGTGAGGGTGTTCGGGGTGGATCCACATGAGCAGCGGGGCGCCGTGCGCAGGCTCATCGGATCCCAGTTGCAGGAATCGACCCTGCCTGACCGGATCACCGTCGGCGAGGCCGTGCACCTGTTCGCGTCGTTGGCGCCCGATCCCGTCGACGAGCCCGGCCTCATCGCGGAATGGGGACTGTCGGCCAAACGCGGCGCCGCGTTCTCCAGCCTCTCGGGCGGGCAACGGCAGCGATTGTTCGTGGCGCTCGCGCTGGTGTCGCGTCCCCGGCTGGTGTTCCTCGACGAGATGACCACGGGTCTGGACCCGGCGGCGCGGCGGGAGGCGTGGCGGCTCATCGAACGAGTCCGCGCCGACGGCGCCACGATCGTGCTCGTCACCCATTTCATGGACGAGGTCGAACGGCTCTGCGACCGGGTCGCCGTGCTCGTCAACGGGCGGATCGTGGAGGTGGACACGCCCGCGGGCCTGATCGAGCGCAGGGGCGGCGGCAGTGTCGTGCGGTTGTCCGCGCCGGCCGCCCTCGACACCGGCGGGCTGCGGGCGCTGCCCGGCGTCGCCGACGTCACGTGCCACGACGGTGTCATCGAGGTGCGCGGCAGCGCTCGCTCGGTGACAGCGCTGGGGCACTGGCTCGTGGTCCGAGGGTACGGCGACACCGGGCTCCGGGTCAGCCAGGGAAGCCTGGAGGACGCGTACCTCTCGCTCGTCGCCGCCGCGAGGGAGGAGTCCTGATGCGCGTGGCAGGCACCCTGTCCTGGATCGAGCTGAAGCTGCTGCTCCGCGAGCCCGTGACGGTGGTGTTCACGCTCGCGCTGCCGGTGCTCCTGCTTTACGTGCTCGCGCAGGTCTTCGGCAACACCCCCGACCCGGAGGGCGAGTTCTACGGTGGCGCCGGGCCGCTCGACTACTACACCCCCGCCTACATGGGCCTGGTGATCGCGTCGCTCGGCCTGATCGGCCTGCCCGTGCACATCGCCTCGTACCGGGAGCGCGGGGTGCTGCGGCGGTTCCAGGCGGCCAGGATGCCGGTCGCCGCGATCATCACCGCGCAGCTGGCGACGGCGTTCGCGGTGACGATCGCGGGCAGCGTGCTGCTGGTTCTGCTCGCCCGCCTCACCTACGGTGTCCACTGGCCCGTGTCGTGGCCGGGTGTGGTGGCCGGTGTGTTCGCGGGCACGCTCACCTTCTCGGCGGTCGGCCTGTTCCTCGGGGCGGTGTTGCCCACGGCCAGGGCCGCGCAGGGCATCGGCGTGCTCCTGTGGTTCTTGATGATGATGGTCTCCGGCGGCGGGCCGCCCCCGGAGGCGCTCAGTGGCGTACTGAACCGGATCGGGACGGCGCTGCCGCTGCAGCACGTCGTCGTCGCGATCCAGGATCCGTGGCTCGGCCGCGGGGTGAACTGGCCGCAGCTGCTGGTGCTGCTGGGGATTCTCGCCGGCTGCGCCGCGTTGTCCGGGCTCGCGCTACGCCCGCGACACTGAGCCCGCGTGCTCGCTCTCCGTGAGGTACCGCAGGAACCAGTCGCGGGCGAGCCGCGCGGCCTCCTCGAGCGTGCCCGGCTCCCGGAACAGGTGCGTGGCTCCCGGCACGACGGCCAGCTCACTGTGGCAGCGCAGGAGCTTGCGGGCCCGGCGGTTCAGTTCGAGCACGGTGTTGTCGCGACTGCCGACGACGAGCAACGTCGGCGCGCGCACGGCGGGCAACAGCGCAGCCGCCAGGTCGGGCCTGCCGCCGCGGGAGACCACCGCGCCGACACCGACACCGTCGTCGGCCGCAGCCGCTCCCAGAGCCGCCGCCGCACCCGTGCTGGCGCCGAAGTAACCCAGCCCAGGTGTCGCGCAGCCGGGCTGGGCGCGCAGCCATGCGGCAGCCTCGGCCAGCCGCGCGGCGAGCAGGCCCACGTCGAAGACCAGTCCTCGATCGGTTTCCTCGCGTTCGGTCAGCAGGTCGAACAACAGGGTCCCGAGCCCGGCGTCGTTGAGCCTCCGCGCGACGACCCGGTTGCGGGGACTGTGCCTGCCGCTGCCGCTGCCGTGGGCGAACACCACGAGCCCCGACGTCCGCTCGGGGACGACGAGACGGCCGGAGAGGCGCCGCCCGCCGATCGGGACCGTCACCTCCTCGTCCCGCAGCGGCGGGTCGGCCGGGGCCGCAAGATCAGGAGCGGGATCGGCGGCGGACGCGAGGCGGAGGAGGTCGAGCACCTCGTCGTCGCCGGTCTGCCCGAAATCCCGGTACCACTGCCCGACGGCCCGGAAGTCCCGTGGTGTCTCGAGGCACAGCACCGTGTCGGCCGCCTCCCGCAGCCGCGCCAGCGCACCGGCCGAGGCCACGGGCACGGCGAGGACGACGTGCCGGGCGCCGTGCGCCCTGGCGACCTGGCACGCCGCACTGGCCGTCGACCCGGTGGCCACGCCGTCGTCGACGACGACCGCGATGCGTCCCTCGAGCCGCACCCTCGGCCGCACGGTCCGCAGCCGGCTCGCACTGACGGCCAACTCGGCGCGTTCCGCCGCCGCGATGTGTTCCGCCTCGTCGGGCGTGACCCCGCAGAGATGCATCGTGTCCGAGTCCAGCACCTCCACGCCGTCCTCACCCACGGCGCCCATCGCCAGCTCCGGCTGGAACGGGACCCCGAGTTTGCGGACCATGATCACGTCCAGCGGTGCGGCGAGCGCGCGGGCCACCTCGAACGCGACGGGGACGCCGCCGCGCGGCAGGCCGAGCACCACGATGTCCTCGCCGCGCAGCGGCATTAACCGGTCGGCGAGCCGCCGTCCGGCATCCGCGCGATCGCGGAAGAGCATGACCCCATCGTGCGTGTGTGTGGTCCCGGCCGCCAGGGGCGTTCGTCCCTCGGCACCGAGGCCAACAGGGGCCCATTGGGCCCTGCCGTGACGGCCGCGTCCGGAGTAGCAAGGCAGGTGACGGCGTTCACCGGCGCCCGAACCCGGCGATCTGTGAGGTCACCCGATGCGCGAGGTATACCACGAGGAGCTGTCGTCCTTCCGCGCAAGGTTGGTGGAGCTTACCCAGTCGGCGCACGACGCGCTGGTGCGCGCCACGCGTGCCGTGCTCGACACCGACCGAGAACTGGCGGAGCTGGTCATCGCGGACGACCAGACCCTGGCCGCCGAGCACCACGAGCTCGATCAGCGCGCGATCGGCCTGCTCGCCCGCCAGCAGCCGGTGGCGCGCGACCTCAGGCTGATCGTCGCGGGGCTGCGAATGAGTGCCGATCTGGCTCGCATGGGTACGCTCGCCCGCCATGTTGCCGAGCTGGCAGCGCAGCGGTATCCGAGTGAGGTCGTGCCCGGCTCGTTGCGGCCCACCATCACCGCGATGGGGGCGGTGGCGGGCAGGCTGGCCGGTGGGGCAAGGGACGCGATGCTGAGCTGGGCCCCGGATGCCGCGGCCGAGCTCGACCGGGACGACGACGAGCTGGACCACCTGCAGGCGTTGCTCTACCGCCAGCTGCTCAGCGGCGCCGAGGGCGTGGACATCGCGACCGCGATGGACGTGACCCTGCTGGGCCGCTACTACGAGCGGTACGCCGACCACGCGGTCTCGCTGGCCAAGCGGGTCTCCTACGTCGCCGGCGCGCGCGTCCGGTCCTCCGGGACCGGGCGGCTGGGGGTCGAGCCATGAGGGACCTGCTGACCGCCGCCGACCTGAGCCCTCAGGACGCGCAACGGCTGCTGAACCTCGCGGAGTTGTACGTCCACGACCCGGGCCGCACCCCGTACGCGGTGGAGAACCAGCTGGTGGTGCTGTGGTTCGGCACACCGTCGACGCACACGCGCGTGTCCCTCGACGCGGCCGTGGTGCAGCTCGGCGGCGTGCCGACGACGATCACCGGTTGTGCCGAACCCGTCGAGGACACGGCCGGTGCGCTGTCCGCGTATGGGTCGGTGATCGTGACCCACGGCCTACCCGGCGAGGACCTGTCGCGGCTCGCGGCGGCCGCGACCGTGCCGGTGCTCGACGCCCTGCCGCTGCGGAGCCTCGCCGACGTCCTCACCCTGCGGCAGCTGTTCGACGACCTCGGCGGCAGGCACCTCGCCTATGTCGGTCCCGGTGACGGCGTCGCCGTGAGTCTCGCGCAGGCCGCCGCGCTCGCGGGAGTGGACGTCGTCCTCGCCACACCGGAGGAGTGCCCACCCGCCGCCGCCGGCGTGGCGGCCGCGGGGGAGATCGCCACCGCGACGGGCAGCAGCGTGCTGCTCACGCGGTACCCGCGGGCGGCGGTCGCCGAGGCGAGCGCGGTGTACGCCGGGAGATGGCCTGCCACGGGCGACCCCGCGCCCTCCGTGCCTCCACCGTTCCGGGTGGACGGTCCGCTGCTGTCGCTCGCTAGGCCCGAGGCCGTCGTGCTGCATGAGCTGCCCCCGAATCGAGACCGCGAGGGGGCGGACGAGCTCGTGCATGGCCCCCGGTCGCGGGTGTTCCAGCAGGCGGCGAACCGCAGGCCGCTCAACCAGGCGGCGTTGTACACGGTGCTCCAGGGGAAGGGCGAGTCTCCAGGTGTCCGATGAGGACGGTCAAGGGCCGCCGTCCCCGTCCGGCGCGAGGAACGCGAGCACGTCGGCGGCGACCTCGTGGACGTGCGTGCTCAGATGCCCCTTGCCCGGATACAGGGTCAGCTCCGCTTTGGGAATGAGCGCCGCGGTACGCGTGAACAACTCCTCGCCGTAGAAGGAGTCCCGCGCACCGCCGGCGACCAGCGTGGGCGCGGCGATGTCGCCGAGCCGGGACTCGAGGTCGAACTGGTCCTCGGCGCCGATCGTCGCCAGCACGTCGGGGTCACCGTCGCCGAGGACTCCCTTGCCGGCGAGCCAGCCGCACGCGCCCAGCGTGCCGCGGCTCAGCGGGCCGGTGCCCAGCATCCTCATCACCGTCGCCGCTGCCCTGCGCGGCCTGCCCGCGCGCAGCCAGGCAGCGGCCTGGCGCTGAGCCTCCCGGCCCGCATCGCCGAGCCGGTACGCGGCGGAGACGACCACGAGCTTGCGCACCGTATCCGGGTGGTCGGCGGCGAGCTGCAACGCGATACTGCCGCCGGTCGAGACCCCGACCACGTCGACCGGGCCGGTGAACCGGAGGTGGTGCACGGCCCCGGCGTAGTCGGCGGCGAGGCCAGCCATCGTCACGTGCTGGGCGAGACCCGGCCTGCGGTTGACCCACCACACCTGGCGGCCCTCCGCCAACGGGCGCAGCTGCCGCAGCTGGAACCGCGCCTCCGAACCACTCGGCTGCCGGTGATGTGGTGTGATGCCGGGCAGGAACACCAATGGCCGTCCGCTGCCGAGGCGCAGGAACGGCATGTCGGAGTGCAGGGTGCCGTGGGCGATCTCGGGCTCGGGCATCGCGCCTCAGTTCCCGGTCGTCAGGAAACCCACGCAGGAGTCGAGCGTCTCGAGCCGGGGGTAGTCGTCCTCGTCGATCTCCTTGCCGGTGGCGTCGGCCAGCCTGCGCACGAAGGCGAGGAAGTCCATGGAGTCCAGTTCCAGCGCCTGCCGCAGGTTCTCGTCCGGGCGCACGTCGTCGAGTTCGGCGTCGGGCACGATGCCCAGCAACGCGGTGCGGACGGCGTCGCGAGCGCGGTCCGGGGTGAACGGTTCGGCGGTCATCGTAGTTCCTCCGGTCGTTGCAGCAGTCGGTCGAGTGTGCCGAGGAAGCGGGCGCCCGTGGCGCCGTCGTTGGCGCGGTGGTCGGCGGCCAAGGTGGCGGTGACGAGCGGCCGGACGCCGAGCAGGTCACCGACCGCCCAGGGGCGCTTGCTGATCGCGCCGAAGCCCACGAGTGCGACCTGGGGCGGGTAGATGACCCCCTGCACCGACTCGACGCCCAGGTCGCCGAGGTTGGTCACGGTGAGCGTCGCGGGCTCCAGCTCCGAGGACCGCAGCCTTCCGCTCCGTGCCCTCGTCACGACGCCGGTCAACGTGCGCATCAGCTCGTCGAGCGCGCTCGCGCCGGGATCTTCGAGGCTGGGCACCAGAAGACCGCCTCCGCGCAGCGACACCGCCACGCCGAGCCGCACGGTCCCGGAGGGGTGGAAGCACCCCTCGATCCAGTGCCCGTTGAGCGCGGGAACCTCCGCCGCGGCGACCGCGGTCGCCTTGAGCAGCAGCGCGGCGGGGACAACCCGGCGGTGCACGCTGACGCCGCGGTTGTGCTCGCGCAGCCACTCCAGCGCGGTGTGCAGGTCGATGGTGGTGGAGAGGTAGTAGTGCGGAATCTCCTTCGTGGACCGCGACATCAGCGACGCGATGGCCTCGCGCATCCCGCCGCCCCGGTCCCGCTCGGGCTGTTCAGGGACCGGGCCGCGGGCGGTGGCCGGGACGTCCCGCGCGTGGACCACTGGACCCGGCAGCGTGGCCGGGTCGACATGCCGCTCGCGGGCGAGGCGCCGGGCGTAGGGTGAGACCTTGACCGCGGGCGGCGGCTCCGGCTCGCCGTGCGGCGGGGGTAGCGCCCGTGCGACGTCGGCGCGGGTGATCGCGCCACCCCGGCCCGTGCCGTGCACGGAGGCGAGGTCGACCCCGGCCTGCTTCGCGTAGGTGCGTACCGGAGGCGAAGCCAGGACCTTCGGCGGGCGCGGAAGTTCCGGCACCGGGGCGGGCTCCGCCACCGGCTCGGGCGCCGGGCCCGCCCGCAGCCGGCCGTCGCCGATCACCGCGAGCGGCGTGCCCACCGGAACCGTCTCACCGACGGGAACGATCAGCCGTTCGATGGTCCCCGAGTCGAAGCACTCCACCTCCACCGCGGCCTTGCTGGTGTCGACCACCGCGACCACGTCACCTTTGTGCACCACGTCGCCCGGGGCCACGAGCCATTCCAGGACAGTGCCCTCGTCCATGTCGGCCCCGAGCGAGGGCATCCGGAACTCGACCACCTCAGCTCACCGCCCGGCGCACGGCGGCCACCACGTCGTCCGCGCGTGGCAGGGCGGCGTCCTCGAGCTGTTTCGCGTAGGGGATGGGCACCTCCTCGGTGCAGACCCGCTCGACCGGTGCGTCGAGGTCGTACAGCGCGAACTCGGCGGCACGGGCGGAGATCTCGGCGGAGAGGCTGCCGGTGCGCCAGCCCTCGTCGACCACGACGAGCCGGTGCGTGCGGCGCACCGAGGCGAGCACGGTCTCGACATCCAGCGGGCGCAGGGTGCGCAGGTCGATGACCTCCGCGTCGATCCCGTCCGCGGCGAGCCGGCCCGCGGCCTCCAGCGCGGTGCGCACCGTTCCCCCGTAGGCGACCAGCGTGGCGTCGCGGCCCGGTCGCCTGATGGCGGCGGTGTCGATGTCCACTGGCCCGGCGTCGGGTTCCAGTTCGCCGGAGACGTTGTACAGGGCGCCGTGCTCGAACAGCAGCACCGGATCGGGGTCCAGCAGCGCCGTCCACAGCATCCCTCTCGCGTCGGCGAGCGTGGCCGGCGCGACGACCCGGAGCCCGGGGATGTGCGCGTACCAGCCCTCCAGGCTGTGCGAGTGCTGCGCCGCGAGCTGCCTGCCCGCGCCGGTGGTCATCCGGATGACGAGCGGCACGCCCAGCTGGCCCCCGGACATGTGCCGCAGGGTCGCGGCGTTGTTCATGATTTGGTCGAGTGCGAGCAGGCTGAAGTTGACCGTCATGATCTCGACGATCGGGCGCATGCCGCCGAGCGCGGCGCCGATGCCGGCCCCGACGAACGCCGATTCGGACATCGGGGTGTCGAGGACGCGCTCGGGGCCGAACTCCTCCAGCAGGCCGAGGCTCACACCGAAGCAGCCGCCGTAGGCGCCGACGTCCTCGCCCATGAGGAAGACCCGCTCGTCCTTGGCGAGCGCTTCGCGCAGCGCCTCGCGCAGCGCTTGCCGGTAGGTGGTGGTCATGGTCGCCGCTCCGCGTAGACGAACCGGGTGAGGCCCTCGACTGGTTCGGGCGCACCGGCCTCGGCCGCGGCGATCGCCGCCGCGAGCTCTTCCTCCACCTCGGACTCGATGGCCGCCAGCGCCGCGTCGTCGAGCTCGCCGTCGTTCCGCATCGACTCGGTGAGCCGCGGAATGGGGTCACGTTGTCGCCATTCCTCCACTTCGGACTTGGCGCGATAGCGTTCCGCGTCGTACATCGAGTGGGCCCGGAATCGGTAGGTGCGCAGCTCCAGAAAACAGGGGCCTGCGCCGCCGCGGATCGACTCGACCGCGCGCTCGGTGGCCTCCGTGACCGCGACCGGGTCCATGCCGTCGACCGGCCACGCGGGCATCCCGTACGAGCTGGCGCGCAGCGCCAGGTCGGTCTGCGCCTGCGCGCGACGCAGCGCCGTGCCCATCGCGTAGAAGTTGTTCTCGCAGCAAAACAGGACGGGTAGCCGCCACAGCGCGGCCAGGTTGAGACACTCGTGGAACTCACCCTCGGCAACGGCCCCGTCCCCGAACAGACACGCGGTGACCAGCGCCTTGCCCTGCATCGCGTCCGCGAGTGCGAGGCCCACGGCGAGCGGCAGCCCGCCGCCGACGATGGCGTTGCCGCCGTAGAACCGCCTGCCCGCGTCGAACAGGTGCATCGAGCCGCCTCGGCCGCGGCTGCAGCCGTTGGTGCGCCCGTACATCTCGGCGAGTACCGCCTCCATCGGGATGCCGAGGGCGAGCGCGTGACCGTGCTCGCGGTAGGTCGACACCACGGCGTCGCCGGGGCCCAGCGCGGGGAGCACGCCTGCGGCGACCGCCTCCTCGCCAATGTAGAGGTGCATGAAGCCGCGGATCTTCGAGTCGCTGTAGAGCTCGACGCAGCGTTCCTCGAATCGGCGGATGCGGATCATCTGACGCAGCAGCCGCTCGCGTTCCTTGACGTTCATCGCGTGGCCTCCAAAGTGGACAGATCTCCCTCGGGGAGGCCCAGCTCGCGTGCCTTGAGCAGCCTGCGCATGACCTTTCCGCTGCGCGTGTGCGGCAGGTCGGGATCGAACTCGATCTCCTTGGGAGCGACGGCGCCGAGTGCCCTCCTGCCGAACGCGAGCAGTTCCAGCCGCAGCTCTTCGGTGGCCGCGTGGCCGGGCCGCAGCGACACGAACGCCTTCACTAGTTCGCCCGCGACCGGGTCGGGCTTGCCGATCACCCCGGCCTCGGCGACCGCGGGGTGAGCCAGCAGCACGCTCTCGACCTCGAACGGGCCCACGAGGTGCCCGGCGGACTTGATCATGTCGTCGGCCCTGCCGACGAACCAGTAGTAGCCGTCGGCGTCCCGCCGCGCGACGTCGCCGCTGAGGTACCAGCCGTCGGCGAACGCACTGGCGTAGCGCTCGGGGTCGTTCCAGTAGGCCCGGAACATCGATGGCCAGCCGGGACGGATGGCCAGCTCGCCCTCCTCGCCGGCCGCGGTCACGGGATGTACCCGCCCACCTGTGACGAGTGCGCGGCCCTCCGCACCGCGGCGGAGCAGGCACACCTCGACGCCGGGCACCGGCCGGCCCATGGAGCCCGGCCTGATCTCCTCGGCGGCGAAGTTGCCGATCATGATGGCGCCGGTCTCGGTCTGCCACCAGTTGTCGTGCACCGGCAGGCCGAGGGTTGCCTGTCCCCACACCACCGCTTCGGGGTTGAGCGGCTCGCCGACGCTCGCGATGAAGCGCAGTGCCGAAAGGTCGTAGCCCTCGGCGAGACCGTCGCCGTGCCGCATGAGCATCCGCAGCGCCGTCGGGGCGGTGTACCAGACGGTGACGCCCTGCCGGTCCAGCACGCGGTACCAGCGGTGTGCCTCGAAGTCACCCTCGTCGCTGACGAGCGTGGCACCGTGCGTGAGCGGAGCGACGATCCCGTAGGACGTGCCGGTGACCCAGCCGGGATCGGCGGTGCACCAGAAGACGTCGTCGGCCCGCAGATCCAGCGCGTACGCGGCCGTGACATGGTGCGCGAGCACGGCCTCGTGGACGTGCAGCGCGCCTTTGGGTGTGCCGGTCGTGCCGCTGGTGAAGTGCAGCAGCGCCGCGTCGTCCGGCGCCGTGGACACCAGCGAGGGGGCGGGGGAGCTCGCGGTCAGCATCGGTTCCAGGGCGGGAGCGTCGCCCTCTCCCGTGGCGCCACTGAGCAGGACGTGCCGCAACGTCGGCACCTGGTGGCGGATGTCCCGCACCTTGCGCCGGTACAGCGCGGGCGAGGTGACCAGCAGGCTCGCGCCGCCGAGGACGAGGCGCTGGCGCACGGGCTCGGGGCCGAACGCGGAGAACAGGGGCGAGACGACGCATCCGGCCTTGAGCGCGCCGAGCACCACGACGTAGAGGTCCGGAACACGTCCCAGCAGTGTGTAGACCCGGTCGCCCCGGTGGATCCCGAGCTCACGCAACAACGCCGCGAACCGGTTCGTACGCTCGGCCAGCTCGGCGTAGGTGAGCTCGGTGACGGTGTCCGTGCGGTCGACCCAGCGCAGTGCCACGTGGTCGGCACGTGCTCCCTCGGCGTGCCGGTCGACCGCCTCGTGGGCGATATTGAGCCCGCCGTCCGGCAGCCCGGACAGGGCCGCGCGCGCGGCGGTCCAGTCGAACGCCCGGCAGGTGGCGGTGTAGTCCCGCAGGTTGGCGGCGGCACGGATGGAGGCCGGCTTGCCGATCGGTTGCCACTGCATGGTCAGCACGATCCAGCGGAGACGGGGCAGGGCGACAGGGCTGGAGGTACTGCGGGCGGGGGCACAAAGTCACCAGGTGGAGGCCCTTGGCCCCTGTCGTTCCCGTTGACCGCACCCAGACCCTGAAGCGCATGAACCGTCAGGTCAAGGCAGGCACGTTGTGGGCGGGCGGCGCGGCGAGCGCCTGTGTCGCCGCACTGGTCGCCGTCGTCGGCATTCTCGTCGCCCGCAGCCTGGTCGGGGTCGCGGTGCTCGCGCCGGAGGGTGAGGGTGCCTGGGGTGGGGCCGACACGGTGACCTACGCGCTGGGCTCCGCGGCGGTCGCGGTGCTCGCCACCGCGCTGCTGCACGTGCTGCTGCTGACCACCCCGCGGGCGCGGCTGTTTTTCGGCTGGATCGGAGCGCTGGTGACCGCGATCGGCATCGTCGTGCCGCTGAGCCTGTCGGTCGACCTCGGAGCCAGGCTCGCCACCGCCCTGATCAACCTCGCCATCGGGTTCTCGATCGTCGTGACGCTTTTGGGGGTCGCCAGGGTCGTGGCGCTGTCGGGCGAGGCCAGGCCGCACGACACCTGGCCCGGGCAGCCCTACTCGTTGTGAACCGCGACCGCGGTGACGTCCGGTGGCGTCGTCGCGGGCTCGCCCTCGGCGCGCAGGACGTTGAGCACCGTCTCGCCGTCCACGGTCTCGTGTTCCCTCAGTTCCGCAGCGAGCCGCTCCAGCGCGGGCCGGTGCCGGGACAGGAGCCCGATGGCACGGTCCTCGGCGTCGCGCAGCAGGCGGGCCACCTCCTCGTCCACCTTCCGCTGGGTCTGCTCGGAGTACGGGCGGACGGCCGGCTCCCCGGAGCCGGAGAGGAAGGCGGGCTCCCCGGACTCGTAGCCCACCGGGCCTAGCACGGGGGAGAGCCCGAACTGGGTGACCATGCGCGCGGCGAGCTGGGTGGCGCCGGTGAGGTCGTTGACGGCACCGGTGGAGCCCTGGCCGAACACCACGAGCTCGGCGGCGCGGCCCCCGAGGCGCACGGTGAGCTGGTCGGTCAGGTAGCCCTCGCTGTAGAGGTGCCGCTCGGCCTCCGGCAGCTGCTCGGTCGCGCCCAGCGCCATGCCCGCGGGCAGGATCGTCACCTTGTCCACCGGGTCGGCGTGCTCGCAGAGCGCGGCCAGCAGTGCGTGCCCGGACTCGTGGATCGCCACCGAGTGCCGCTCCTCCGGCAGCAGCGCGTTGGACGTCTCGCGCCTGCCGAGCAGCACGCGGTCGCGGGCGGCGCCGAGGTCGGACCGGCCGATGATCGTGCGGTCGGCCCGCACGGCGTTGATGGCCGCCTCGTTGACGATGTTGGCGAGGTCTGCCCCGGAGAACCCCGGGGTGGCGCGGGCGAGCCGCAGCAGGTCCACGTCGGGAGCGAGGCGCTTGCCGCGCGCGTGCACGGCCAGGATCGCGGCCCGCTCTGCCTGGTTCGGCAGCGGCACGGTGACTTGCCGGTCGAAGCGTCCCGGCCGCAGCAGCGCCCGGTCGAGCGCCTCCGGCCGGTTGGTGGCAGCGAGCACCACCACGCCGCTGCTCTGGTCGAAGCCGTCCATCTCGGCGAGTAGCTGGTTGAGCGTCTGCTCGCGTTCCTCGTGCCCGCCGGCGAGGCCCACACCCCGTCTGCTGCCCACGGCGTCGAGCTCGTCGATGAAGATGATCGCGGGTGCCCGCCGCCGGGCCTCCTCGAAGAGGTCCCGGACGCGGGAGGCCCCGACGCCGACGAACATCTCCACGAACGCGGATCCGGTGATCGCGAGGAACGGCACGGCCGCCTCGCCCGCCACCGCCCGGCCCAGCAGCGTTTTGCCGGTACCCGGTGGGCCCACCATGATCACCCCGCGCGGCCCCTTCGCGCCGGCCGCGGCGTACTTGCCCGGATCGCGCAGGAAGTCAACGACCTCGCCGATCTCCTGCTTCACGCCCTCGTAGCCCGCCACGTCGGCGAAGCGGGTCTTCGGCCGCTCGGCGTCGATGACCTTGGCCTTGGACCGGCCGAAGCCCCCGAGCCCACCGCCGGAGAAGGCACGCTGGGTCTGCCGTCCCGTCCAGGCGAAGAACGCCACCAGCAGCGCCAGGGGCAGCAGGCCGAGCAGCAGGCCGCCCCACGCCGTACCCGCCTTCTCACCGTTCACCTCCACGTCGGCCGCCTGGAGCCTGGGGGCCAGCCGGGTGTCCTCCAGCGCGGTGGGTAACTGGCTGCTGAAGTGGGAGCCGTCCCGCAGCGTGCCGTTCATGGCGCCGTCGCTGTCGATCGTCACGGACGCGACCTGTCGTCTGTCCACCTTGGAGAGCAACTCGGTATAGGACAGCGGGGAGACGGGGTTCGACCACAGGTTCGGCACGAACAGCAGTGCGAGCGTGAGGAGCAGGGCCAGCGGGATCAGCCACCGGCGCCAGGCGGGCGGCGCTGGTGGTGGCTGCTTCGGGGCGGGATCCGGTGGCGGACCCGGCTTCGCGGTGCGCGACATGGCTTCTCCTCAGGCTCGGCCCACCGGATCAGCGTCGCCGCTGTGCCCGAGATCGTCATGAGGCCGAAGGTCCTCTTTCGCGCGCCGGGGGACCTCGATCACTCGGTGCGGACCAATTCGACGACAGCGTCGGCCATGCCCTCGGTGATGCTCCGGCGCGCCCCGGCGCCGTCGAGCAGCTCCGCGACCGGTTTCTTGCCGGCGAGGTAGGTGGCCCGGAAGTGGGTGAAACCGTGGGTACGGGCCGCCTCCGTGAGCATGTGCGCACGAGCGCCGTCGCCAGGCCCTGCCGCGGCCAGTCCGGATGCACGGCAACCGCGACCTCGGTGACGCCGGACGCCTCGGTGGCCTCGTAGCGGGCCACCGCGACACCGCGTCCCTCGGTGTTCCGCGCCACGACCGCGAACCGGCGCACGTGGTCGAGTTCGGTGAGGTGGCGCAGGAGCGTCGGTGTGACCCGGGGCGCGGTGCCGCAGAAGCGCTGGTACAGAGTCTCCCGATCCGCGTGCAGCAGCGCCTGCCCCAGCTCGTCGACGTCCGCCGGGGTCAGCGGCGTCACCACCACGCTCCGGCCGTCGGCCAGCGCGGCTCGCTTGCTGAAGAGCGCCCAGCTCTCGTTCTCGCCCATGCGACCTTGGTACCGCCGCTGGTGCGCTCCGGAAAGGGCCGAGGGTCACCAGGCCGGAATGTGGCCGTTCGTCCTTCCCAACAGAGCAAGGAGACTCTGCACAGGACCCGGTGGGTAAGCGTTGCCTGGAGGCGGCACGAAAACCGACTGGAAAGAGGTTGCCATGACGTCGCTGGTTCCGCGTGGTTCCCTGCCCGACATGTTCCGCTGGCTCGAGTCGGAGTTCCCGTTCGGGTCGCTCTCCGAGCGGCAGTGGATGCGGCTGGAGGACTACCTCACCGAGGACAAGTACGTGGTGCGGGCCGAGCTGCCCGGTCTGGACCCCGAGCACGACATCACCATCACGGTGGAGAAGGACGAGCTGTCGATCACTGCGCAGCGCAGCGAGGAGAAGAAGGAGAAGGGCCGGAGTGAGTTCCACTACGGCTCGTTCGCGCGCACGGTCCGCCTGCCCGCTGGCGCGGACGCCGACAAGATCGCGGCCAGCTACGACAAGGGGATCCTCGAGGTGACGATCCCGATCGAGAAGACCGGGGAGGCGCGCCAGATTCCGGTGGCGGGCAAGTAGCAGGGGTTCCCGGCGGCGCGGCCGTTCCGGCCCGCGCCGCCGGGGCGTGCCGTCCATCGGCGTAGGGAGGTCGCGGCATGCGGGGGAGGTCACGCGAGGTACTGCTGCTCGCGGGTGTCGGCGCGGGGCTGGCGGCCGGTGGGCTCGCGTGGCCGTTCGAACCCGGGCTCGCCCGGGCGCTGTGGGCGGCCGTGACGGCGGTGACGCTGGTGCCCGCGCTCGGCTGGGTGGTCGCCCAGCTGCGGCGACGCCGCTACGGTGCCGACCTGCTCGCCGTGCTCGCACTGGGCGGCACGCTCGCGCTCGGTGAGTTCCTGGCCGGCGCGGTGGTGGCCCTCATGGTCGCGACCGGCCGGGTGCTGGAGGCGGTCGCGGGCCGCAGGGCGGCCAGAGACCTGTCCGCCCTGCTGGAGCGGGCGCCCCGCCAGGCGCACGTGCGGGCAGGCGAACAGGTCGAGACCGTGCCGGTGGACCACGTGTGCCCGGGGGACGTCGTCGTGGTGCTGCCGGGCGAGGTCGTGCCGGTGGACGGCACCGTGCTGGGCGAGGCCGTGATCGACGAGTCGGCGCTCATCGGCGAGCCGGAACCGGTGAACCGCGCGGCCGGGGAGCCGGTCCGCAGCGGCGTGGTCAACGCCGGGGCGGTACTCGATCTCCGGGCGGCGCGGACGGCCGACGACAGCACGTATGCCGGCGTGGTCCGGCTCGCGGAGCAGGCCGCGGCCGCCGCGGCACCGGTCGCGCGGCTGGCCGACCGCGTCGCCGTTTGGTTCCTGCCCGTCGCGGTGGCGCTCGCGGCAGGCGCGTGGGCGGTGACGGGGGAGGCGGTCCGGGCGGTGGCCGTGCTGGTCACGGCCACCCCCTGCCCGCTGCTGCTCGCCGTGCCGATCGCCGTGACCGGTGGCATGTCCCGCATGTCGCGGGCCGGTGTCGTCGTCAAGGATGGCGCCGCACTGGAGCTGCTCGGCCACGCGCGGTCGCTCGTGATGGACAAGACCGGCACAGTCACCGCGGGACGTCCCGAGGTGACCGACGTGGTGTGCGCGGCGGGCTTCACCTCCGAGGGTGTGCTGCGGCTCGCCGCGGGTGTGGAGCAGTACTCGCCGCACGTGCTGGCGAGCGCCGTGCTGCGGGCCGCCGCCCGCTCCGGTACCGGGCCCGCGCCCGCCGAGGACGTCACCGAGGAGCCGGGCCGCGGCGCGGCGGGCGTCACCGACGGTCATCGGGTTCGCGTCGGCAGGCTCGACGACGGCGTGGTCCTGCCCGGATGGGCCACGGCCGCGGCCCGCCGGGGCAGGCTCGACCTGGCGACGGTCGTGTGGGTGGAGGTGGACGGCGAACTGGCCGCGGCGATCCTGATCCGCGACCGCATCCGGATCGACGCCGCGCGCACGATGCGGCGCCTGCGCGCGACCGGCCTCGGCCACGTGGTCCTGCTCACCGGCGACCGGGTCGACAACGCACAGGAGGTCGCCGGCCTGCTCGGCATCGACGAGGTGCAGGCGAAGGCGAGCCCGGCGGACAAGATCGCCCGCGTCGAGGCCGAACGGCGACGGGGCGTCACCGTGATGGTCGGCGACGGCGTCAACGACGCGCCGGCGCTGGCCGCGGCCGACATCGGCATCGCACTGGGCTCGCGTGGTTCGACGGCGGCGGTTCAGGCCGCGGACGCGGTGATCGTGGACGACCGGATCGACCGGCTCGCCGACGGGGTGGAGGTGGCGAGACGTACCCGGCGCGTCGCACTCCAGAGCGCGGTCGCTGGCACGGCGCTGTCGGTGGTGGCGATGCTCGCGGCCGCCGCGGGCTGGCTGCTCCCGGTCGCGGGGGCCGTGGTGCAGGAAGGCATCGACCTCGCCGTCATTGCCAACGCGCTGCGGGTGCTGCGCACGCCGGTGGGCAGGCGCAACCACGACGCCGACGCGTTGCTGCGGCGGTTCTCCGGCGAGCACGAGACATTGCTGCCGGTGCGTGCCGCGGTGCGGCAGGCGGCCGACGCGCTCGGCGACGGGGCCGGAGCGGACGCCGACGCCGCGGTCTGGCGCGCACACCGGCTCCTCGCCGAACGGCTGCTGCCGCACGAGCGGTCGGAGGAGACCGAGCTCTACCCCGCGCTGACCGGGGTGCTCGGCGGTCCCGAGGGAACGGTGACGATGAGCCGGAGCCACGCCGAGATCGAGCGCCTGTGCCGGAGACTCGGCAGGCACCTGCGCGAGGCCCCGGAGGGCATTCAGCCCGATCAGGTCGACGACCTGCGGGCGACCCTCTACGGCCTGGACGCCATCCTGACCCTGCACTTCGCGCAGGAGGAGGAAGCGTTCTTCACGCTGGCCGAGCAGGAGCCGGCCCGGCGGGACCACCCATGAGGTCAGGTGACGGACCGCGCCGGCCCCACGGTGGGCCCGGCTGATGCGCCCCCTCGGCGACCGGCCCGTCCGCGGACTGGGCCGCTTCGTCCAGCGCATCGGTGAGCTCCGCCAGCGCGTGGACCAGGGCAAGGTCGTTGGCGACGAGCTGGACGGAGCGCACGTGGGGCCAGCCGTGGGCGGGGCCGCTGCGGCCGGTACCCCGGTAGGCTCGCGCGCCGTCTCCGAGGACCGCCGTGGTCTCGACGACGCCGTCGTGGTCCGTGTAGCCGACGGTCAGCTTCCAGGCGTTCACGCGTTCTCCGGGGCGGGATGCTCGGCGTTGGCCTTGATCGTGCGGAGCGTGGCGCGCTGGATCGCCGCGACGAACGGTGAGACCGTCTTCCAGTAGACGGCGAAGGCCGCTGTGGACATCGTGTCGTTGATGGAGACGCGGATGTCGTAGCTGACCAGCGAGCCGATTCCGTACGGGCGCACCGAGAACGACATCACGATCTTGCCGAAACCGGGCTCGTCGAAGTCGGCGAACTCGCTCGCGTCGACGTGATGCCACTGCACCACCGGCTTCCAGAAGCGGCCCGCCACCCCGGCGGCGATCTCCGAGCCTGAGGTCTCGCCGAGAATGACCCAGTCGGAGCCGTGTTCCATGTCGTCCAGCGTCATGCGGGTCGGCTCGCGGGGCGGGCCGTGCTTGCGGTTGTGCCAGCGCTCGGGCAGGCCGCGGACCCACATCGCGGCACCGACGATCGGGCCGCGGATGTCGGTGAAGTCGAGTTCGCGCACTGCGCGGTAGGCCTTAGCCGTGTCGGTGTTCACGATCAGGTGCTGTGCCTGTGTGGTCGCGGGCTTCGGGGCGAACCGGTCGGCCAGTGACGGGGCTTGCTCGCCGGCCTTGCCGTCTACTGTGGATCGGGTCTCGGTCATGGTTTCGCGCTCCTCGCTCGGCTCAGCGGGTCAGGTTGGTTGGGATGACCACGACGGGGCACTGCGCGTGCCGAACGCAGTCGGCGGAGGTGCTGCCCAGCAGGATCTCCGCGAACGGGCCGTAGCGATGGCTGGCGACGACGAGCATGTCCGCGCCAGCCGAGGCCTTGACCAGTTCCGTGGCTGGGTCGCCGACGAGCACCGTCTCGGTGACGGGCACCACGGGGGCCACCGTGGCGACGGCGGCGTGGAGGTACGTCCGGGTGTCCTCCTCGTCAGTGACCGGGTGGCGGCCGTGGGGCTGAAAGCTGAACGAGGTGCCGGGCAGCAACTCGTCGCGCTCGCGGACGGCGATGGCCTCGATCTCGTCGCCGTGCAGGACGGCTTCGCTCGCGGCCCAGCGCAGGGCGTGCTCGGCGGCGGCCGAGCCGTCGACGCCGACCACGATCTTGCGCATACCCGTGCTGCCATTGCCCGCCATGTCGTCCTCCCAGTTCCGCGGTTGGCCCGATCCTCACCCGGCGGGCCGTGGCGCTCTAGGGCCGTAAGTCACGGGCGTGGGGCCCGGAGGTAACCGGTTGGCCGGCGTGGGCCCCGGGCGGCCGAAGGTCCCCGGCGGTGGGGACCAACGGCCGCAGCGGGAGCGGCCCGCGAATTCCTACCGTCGGGCCGGAGCGAAAAGGAGAGAACCATGACTGCTGGGGACATCTCGGACGGCCCGATCGTGGTGGGCACCGACGGCTCGGAGGCCTCGATGGATGCCATCCGGTGGGCCGCCGCGCTGGCGGCGCGGCGCAACCGGACGTTGCGGATCGTGCACGCCTACACCGTCATGCAGGGCTACGGCACCGATCTGCCGCCGAGCCCCGAGGTCTACGAGATCTTCGAGGCCGAGGCGAAGCGGTTGCTTTCCGCCGCCGAGCACGAGGCCAAACTCGCGGAGTCCGCCGTCCGCGTGGAGACGGCGATGCCGAACAACGACTCGGTGCCCGCGCTGGTGGCGGAGTCGCGGTCGGCGGCCATGATCGTGCTGGGCGCCACGGGCGGCGGCGGCTTCACCGGGATGCTGCTGGGATCCACGGCGGTGGCGGTGACGAGCCACGCCGAGTGCCCCGTGACTGTGGTCAGACGCCGTGAGAACGGTGGTGCCGCGGTGGACGGCCCGGTGATCGTGGGTATCGATGGCAGCCCGGTAAGCGAGGAGGCCGTCGCGGTCGCGTTCCGGGAGGCGTCCTTGCGCGGTGTGCCGCTGGTGGCCGTCAACGCGTGGCTGGACCTCGAGTACGACACCGGCCGCGGGTACTTCGAGACCGGCCGTCACGAGGAGGACCAGCGGCGTCTCCTCGCGGAACGACTCGCGGGCTGGCAGGAGCGCTACCCTGACGTCACCGTGGAGCGGGTCGTGGTGCTGGACCGGCCGCGGCGCCAGCTGCTGGAACGCTCGCGCACAGCGTCGCTCGTGGTGGTCGGCAGCCGGGGCCGGGGCGGTTTCCGGGGAATGCTGCTCGGTTCCACCAGCCAGGCGCTGATCCACCACGCGCAGTGCCCCGTGCTCGTCGTCCGCCACCAGCGGGGGAGGGCAGAGCGATGAAGGCGCTCCGGTTGCTGGAGTGGAAGTCCGAGCCGGTGCTCGTCGACGTGGCCGAGCCGCGGCCGGGGCACGGGCAGGTGGTGGTCCGCATCGGCGGGGCTGGTGCCTGCCACTCGGACCTGCACCTCATGCACGACTTCGCGGCCGGGCAGCTGCCGTGGGGCCCTCCGTTCACCCTCGGCCACGAGAACGCGGGCTGGGTGCACGCGCTCGGTGAGGGAGTGACGGGCCTCGAGCCGGGCCAGGCCGTCGCGGTGTACGGGCCGTGGGGGTGCGGCACGTGCCCGCGCTGCCAGGCCGGTGCCGACACCTACTGTGAGAACCTGGCGGCGGCGCCCGTCCCGGGTGGCGGGGGTGGGCTGGGGCTCGACGGCGGCATGGCCGAGTTCATGCTCGTGCCTGCCGCCCGTCATCTCGTTCCGCTTCCGGCGGGCCTGGACCCGGTCACCGCGGCACCGTTGACCGATGCGGCGCTGACGCCGTACCACGCGGTGCGCAGGGCGTGGCCGAAGCTGCCGCCCGGCTCCACCGCGGTGGTGATCGGCGTCGGTGGGCTGGGCCACCTGGCGATCCAGATCCTCAAGGCCACCACCGCCGCGCGGATCGTTGCCGTGGACACCCGTGCCGACGCCCGGGCGCTGGCCACCGATGAGGGCGCCGACCTGGTGCTCGCGCCGGGCGAGGCGGGGGCGGACGTGATCCGGGACTTCACCGGCGGCCGGGGTGCCGATGTCGTGCTCGACTGCGTGGGCAACGACGCGACGCTCGCCCTCGGCGCGGCGTGCGCACGGACGCTCGGGGAGCTGACCATCATCGGCCTCGGTGGCGGCACGCTGCCCGTGTCGTTCTTCGGGCTGCCCTACGAGCTCTCGGTGCAGACGACGTACTGGGGCACCCGCCCCGAGCTGGTCGAGGTGCTCGACCTGGCCTCGCGCGGGCTGCTGCGCGCCATGGCGACGGCGTTCCCCCTGTCCGAGGCGCCCGAGGCCTACCACCGGCTCGCGGCGGGCGAACTCGTCGGCCGCGCCGTCATCACGCCTTGAGCGAAGGTAGAGACTCGATGACCCCCGTGCTGGACCTGGCCGAGATCGGCCTGCGCGACGAGGACCGCGCGGGCGGCAAGGCAGCTAACCTGGGCGAGCTGTCCGCCGCGGGATTCCCGGTCCCTCCCGGCTTCGTAGTGCTCCGCGACGGCTACCTGTCCGCGATGGACAGGGCCGGTGTGCGCGCAGAGCTGGCCGAGCTGCACACCGAGGCGCTCGGGCTCGTCGAGGAGCCCTCCCGGCTGGCCGCCGCCTGTGAACGTCTGCGCGCGCTGGTCGGCAAGGCCGCGCTCGACCGCGAACTGCGGCGAGGCGTGCTGGGCGCCTATCACCGGCTGGGGCAGTCGGCCGCGGTCGCCGTGCGCTCCTCGGCGACCGGTGAGGACAGCGCGGACGCGTCGTTCGCGGGCATGAACGCCAGCTTCACCAACGTCTCCGGCGATGCCGAGCTGCTCGACCGGATCACGGCCTGCTGGGCGTCGCTATTCTCTCCGCGCGCCGTCTCCTACCGCGCCGAGCGGGTCCTCACCGCCGAGCCCGCGATCGCGGTGGTGGTGCAGCGCATGGTGACCGTGCGGCGGTCGGGTGTGCTGTTCACCGCCGATCCGCGCACGGGCGACCGGACGGTGTCCGTGGTCGAGGCGTCGTTCGGGCAGGGCGAGGCCGTGGTCAGCGGCTCCGTCGAACCGGACACCTACGTCGTGGGCAAGGACGGGCCGACGGTACTCAGCGTCCGGGTGGGCAGCAAGGACTTCGAGATCGTGCGCGGTGCGGACGGGCGGGACCAGCGAATCAGCCTTCCGGAGGAGGACACGCGGAGCCGGGTGCTCGACGACGCGGATGTCTGCGAACTGGTGCGCCTGGGCATCCGCGTCGAGGAGCACTACGGGCGGCCGCAGGACGTCGAGTGGGCGATCGACGCCGAGCGGACCTGGCTCGTGCAGGCGCGCCCGATCACGACGCTGACCGTGCCCGCAGGGACGGCTGAGCCGCTCGGGGGCACGCCGCTGGTGACCGGGCTCGCGGCGTCACCGGGCACGGCCGGCGGCCGGGTGCGGGTACTGACCGATCCCGGTGAGGGCCCGCTGCTGCAGGACGGCGAGGTGCTGGTGGCCCCCATGACCAACCCGGACTGGGTGCCCGCGATCCGGCGGGCCGCCGCGTTGGTCACCGACGGCGGCGGGATGACGTGCCACGCGGCGATCGTGGCCCGCGAGCTGCGAGTGCCGTGCGTGGTCGGCGCCGGGAACGCGACGAGCGTGCTCACACCGGGGCAGCTGGTGACCGTCGACGGCGGCGAGGGGACGGTGTCGGCCGGTGCGGCCGTGCGCCCGGCCCGCGTCACCGCTCCCTCGGCGACCGCTGTGCCCGCGCCCGCCGAAGCGATCGGTACCCGGTTGTACGTCAACCTCGCGATGCCGGACCAGGCGCGCGCCGTCGCGGCGCAACCCGTGGACGGGGTCGGGCTGCTGCGCGCCGAGTTCATGCTCACCGAGGCACTGGGCGGCCGCCATCCTCGCGACCTCATCGCTAAGGGCGAGCAGGAATCCTTCGTGGACGCGATGGTCGGCTCGCTGCACCGGATCACATCGGCGTTCGCGCCCCGGCCGGTGGTGTACCGGGCGATCGACATGCGCAGCAACGAGTTCCGCGGTCTCGCCGGGGGCGCCGCGTACGAACCGGACGAGAGCAACCCGATGATCGGTTACCGGGGCTGCTACCGCTACATCCGCCAGCCGGACCTGTTCGCCCTGGAGCTGCGGGCACTGGCACGGGTCCGCGAGGAGACGCCGAACCTGCACCTGATGATCCCGTTCGTGCGGACCCGCTGGGAACTGGAGGCCTGCCTGGAGCTCGTCGACGCGAGCCCGCTCGGCGCGCAGCGGGGCCTGCACCGGTGGATCATGGCCGAGGTGCCGTCGGTGCTGTACTGGCTTCCCCGGTACGTCGGCCTCGGTATCGACGGCGTCTCCATCGGCAGCAACGATCTGACCCAGCTGATGCTCGGCGTCGACCGCGACTCCCAGCTCTGCGCGGAGCTGTTCGACGAGAGCGACGAGGCCGTGCTCGACGCCATCGGCCAGATCGTCTCCACGGCGCACCGGCTCGGTATCACGTCGTCGCTGTGCGGGCAGGCACCGTCCAACGACCCCGCGTTCACCGACCACCTGGTGCGCCTCGGCATCACGTCGATCTCGGTGAACCCGGACGCGGTCGCCTCCGCCAGGGCCGCGATCGCCTCGGCCGAGCGCAGGCTCCTGCTCGGGCTCGTTTCGAAGGAAGGTGTGGGAAATGGGTGATCCGGTCGTGCACTGGGAGATCGGCGGCCACGACATGGCCGCGCTGCGGAAGTTCTACGGCAAGGCCTTCGGCTGGACCATGACCGACGCCGGACCCGACTACACGATCGCCGAGCCGGGCGACGGCGGCCTCGCGGGGGGCATCATGCGCTCGCCCGCGGACCGGCCGCCGTACGTGACGATCTACGTGCGGGTCGACGATCTCGGCGCGAAGCTGGCGGAGATCCGGAAGCTCGGCGGCGAGGTCGTGGTGCCGCCAACGGACATCGACGAGAGCATGGCCTTCGCCCTGTTCGCCGACCCCGGCGGAGCGATCGTCGGTCTGCTGTGGCAGGCCCCATCGTCCGGCGGGTAGCGCGCCTGCGGCACGGAGAACCTCGGGCCCTCGGGCCGTGCCGGTGACGTTCGACCCTTCGCGGCCCCTCCCGGAGCGAGAAGACTGGGCAAGGCAAGGGGATGGCTGAGGTGAGACCGCAACAGCCGACCCGCTCGCGGGGGCTATCCCGTCATCACGACGAAGTGGTGGACCCGCCGGTCGCCGCGCGCGCGGAGGACACTGCGCGGGCGCCGATGTCGGACACGGCGCCGGCCTCCGCGAAAGTGTTCACGCGCGCGTACAACACGACCACCAGGGCGGTCACGCTCACGTTCGACGCGGACTACTGGAGCCCCGGCAATCCGGCGGAGGTGCTGAGAATCCTGCGGGAGAACGGCTTCGACTGGACGTTCGACACCACGGGCTACCAGGGGGCCTCGACGGCGCAGATCCTGCAGCGCGTGCGCCAACACACCGTGCCCGGGGCGACCATCGTGATGCACCTGAGCAACGAGTCCACCGACACGGCCGCGCTGCCGTCTGTGATCTCCACCCTCCGCTCGATGGGGTACGGCTTCACCACCCCCTACCTGGCGGTGATTAGGGGCGTCATCGGCGACAAGTACGGGGCGCTGGGGGCCAGGAACTCGGTGCTCGGCTTCCCGCGCACCGACGAGACTGCGACTCCGGACGGCGTGGGCTGGCACAACCACTTCCAGAAGGGCTCGATCTACTGGAGCCCGGAGACGGCGGCGCACGAGGTGCACGGGATGATCCGGGACAAGTGGGCCGCGCTCGGGTGGGGACGGGGACTGCTCGGGTATCCGCTCAGCGACGAGGTCGGCGTGACCGGAGGGCGGGGCTCCCAATTCCAGGGCGGCAACGTCTACTAGTCGTCCGCCACCGGGGCGCACGAGGTGCACGGAACGATCCTGAGTGAGTACATCCGGCTCGGCGGCACGGGAAGCAGGCTGGGCCTTCCAGTGAGCGACGAGTTCGCCGTGGCCGAGGGCCACCGCAGCAACTTCCAGCACGGCGCCCTCATCTGGAACGCGACGACCGGCGCCGTCCAGGTGGTCTAACAGCGCGGGAGCCGTGAGCGGCACGAACCCCAGCGCCAGCACGCGGGGCCGGTGCTCGCGCAGCACCAGCGCCATCCCGGCCAGGAACAACGGGTCGCACAGCACCACGTCGACGCCGGGCTCGAGGTGCCGGTCGACGGTCTTCAGCTGGGCGGGCATCGCGCGCACGAAGTTGGTCAGCTCGAAGCGGCCCAGCTTCGGCCCGCGCAGCCTGGCCCGGCCGGGGATGGTGCCGTCGAGGTCCGTCTCGTCGAAGTCGGCCTCCGGCGGCAGCACCGTCACCTCGGCGCCGAGCTCGGCGAACGTCCTGCGGAACGCCTCGCCGGCGCGCTCGGCCTGATCGCCTCCCCCGACGCCTACGACCACCGCACCACCATGTGCGGGTGGCCGCACGAGGAGTGTGTCGCGTGGGCCTCGGCGACCGTGCCCGCGCGGCGGCGCCCTAGGGTGGAGCGCGGAAACAGGAGGTGCCGCCCATGTCCGAGTGCTGCCCGCCGTCCCGGTCCGGGCCGGTGGCCGAGGCGAGCCGGGGGACGAACCCCGGCACGACCCACGTCACCGACGGGCTGATCACGGTGCCGGGCGGGACCTTCCGCATGGGCACCGAGGACGCCGACGGGTTCCCCGACGACCGCGAGGGGCCGATCAGGGAGGTGACCGTCGCGCCGTTCGCGATCGACCCGTTCTGTGTGACCAACGCCCGCTTCGCCGAGTTCGTGGACGCCACCGGATACCGCACCGAGGCCGAGAAGTTCGGCTGGACCTACGTCTTCGCCCGCTTCGTCCCCGCCGAGCTGCGCAAGCGGTCGCCGAGGCCGGAGCAGACGCCGTGGTGGTGCGCCGTCGGGGGAGCGTACTGGAGGGCACCGGAGGGCCCTGGCAGCGACGTCGAGGCGCGACAGGACCATCCCGTGGTGCACGTGTCGTGGAACGACGCGGTCGCCTACTGCGCGTGGGCCGGGGTGCGGCTGCCGACCGAGGCCGAATGGGAGTACGCGGCGCGCGGCGGCCTCGACCAGATGCGCTACCCGTGGGGCGACGAGCTGACCCCGGACGGCGAGCACCGGTGCAACATCTGGCAGGGCAGGTTCCCGGTGCGGAACACCGAGGACGACGGCTACGCCGGTACCGCGCCGGTGGATGCCTTCCGCCCCAACGGGTTCGGTCTGTACAACACCTCGGGCAACGTCTGGGAGTGGACGGCCGAGTGGTTCGACCCCGACCGGACCAACCGGGCGATGCGCGGCGGGTCGTACCTGTGCCACGACTCGTACTGCAACCGCTACCGGGTCGCCGCGCGCACCGGCAACACTCCGGACAGCTCCAGCGGCAACCTCGGCTTCCGCGTGGTCGCCGACGTGAGTCGCTGAGGGCGGCTCATCACTGCCACACCTCGGCGGAGTCGTCGGTGTAGCCGAGACTGCGGTACACCGCGTCGACCAGCCGTTGCCCGCGCGGGTTGAGCAGCGTGCCGGGGCCCATGCCGTTCATGGTGTAGGCGAACGACATGCGGTTCGCCGGGGACGCGAAACCGATTCCCCCTCCGAAACCGGGATGACCGAACGCGTCGGGTGACAGGATCATGCTGTCGCGCAGGTGCGGCTCCCGGTGCCGGTTGTCCGTGGACCGCATGAAGCCGTACGAGAACCGCGTGTGATGCAGGAGCGTGGCGTCGGGCCCTGCCACGACGGTGGTGCGCATGCGGGACAGCTCGCGTTTCCCGACCAGCCGGATCCCGTTGAGCTCCCCACCACACGCCAGTGGTGCGTACAGGCCGGCCAGGCCCCGAGCGTTGGTGATCAGGCCCGCCGCACCGATCTCGGCCGCGTGTGCTGCGCGCGAGTCGAAGCCGAGCGGTCCTGGCAGCATGTAGCCGCCGGAGTTGAGGAAGATCCGCGCGGGCACCGACTCGGGCTCGGTGCCGATGAGGATCATGAACCGGGCTTGGTCCTCGCCGGCGTCGCCGCTCGGGAAGATCATCGGCGCCACCCGCGGCTCCTCCCTCTCCGGCAGGCCGAACCACAGGTCGAGGCCCAGCGGCTCGGCCACCTCGGTGCGCAGGAACGTGCCCAGCGAGCGGCCGCTGACCCGCCGCACGAGCTCGCCGGCCAGCCAGCCGAAGGTGAGCGCCTGGTAGCCGTGCCTCGAGCAGGGTTCCCACTCCGGCCGCTGGCACGCCAGCGTCTTCGTCATCAGCGACCAGTCGAAGAACGCGCCGTCCGGCAGTGTCTCGCCGATCGTGGTGACGCCGCTCTGGTGCGAGAGGACCATCCCGACGGTGATGTCGGTGCGGCCGAACTCCGGCCAGTACGCGGTGACTGGGGCGTGGAGGTCGACCTGGCCGCGTGCGGCGAGCACGTGCAGGCACAGTGCCGTCGCGCCTTTGCTCGCCGAGAACGTCACGCTGATGGTGTCCCGCTCCCACGGTGTGCCACGTTCCTGGTCAGCCAGCCCGCCCCAAAGGTCGACCACCGACTCACCGTCGATCGTCACGCACACCGACGCCCCGACCTCGCCCCGTTCCGCGAAGTTGCGCTCGAACTCCTCGCGCACCCGGGCGAACTCGGGTGCGCAGATGCCCTGGCTCATGACCGCTCCGATCCTCGACAGCGTCCTCGATGTCCGCGGTTGCGTTGCGCCGCGTCGGCGAAGTATATAAGTGTTCATATACGGCCGCTAGAGGGACGATGAAGGCGAGAGGAGTCGACATGGATTGGTGGAGCCCCGAGGTACCCGCTCCCGAGGACTGCGTGCTCGGCCCGCTGCTGGCCGGGCAGGCGAGCACGCGGGGCGAGCAGGTCTTCGCGACGTTCCCCGGCGGCGGGTCCTGGACCTACCGGCAGGCCTGGGCCGCCGCCAGCACGATGGCGCGGAGGCTGCGGGAGCTCGGGGTGCGCCACGGCGACCGCGTGCTGTCGTGGCTGCCCAACGGGGCCGACGCGTTGCGCGTGTGGTTCGGCGCGAACCTGCTCGGCGCGATCTACGTTCCGCTGAACCCGGCTTTCCGCGGTGGCCTGCTCGAACACGCACTCGAGCTCCCCGGGGCGCGCGTGCTACTGGCCCATCCCGGCCTGATCGACCGGCTCCAGGAGGTGGACCACGCGCTCGAGCACGTCGTGCCGGTGCGTTCCGGGGAGGTGCTTGACGACGGCCGAGGGCCGGTGACGCCCGACGCGCCGGTGAAGCCGTGGGATCCGTACGCGATCATCCTCACCTCGGGCACCACCGGTCCGTCGAAGGGCGTCACGTGCTCGTACACCCACCTGGCCACGGCCTCGAGCGTGCCCTTCGACGGCAACTTCGCCCCCGGCGACCGGTACATGGTCAACCTGCCGCTGTTCCACGCAGGCGGCACCATCGGGGTGTATGCGGCCCTGCTGGCCGGGGCGTCGGTCGCGATCGTGGAGAGCTTCAGCACGGACACCTTCTGGGACACGGTGCGCGCGACCGGGACGACGCACGTGACCCTGCTCGGGGTCATGGCGAGCTACCTGTCGAAGCGCCCGGCCGGGCCGGCCGACCGGGACCACCCGCTGCGGCGTGTGTTCATGGTTCCGCTGACCGAGGACGCGCCCGCGTTCGCCGAGCGGTTCGGCGTCACTGTGGTGTCGTTGTTCAACATGACGGAGACGTCCGTGCCCCTGATCTCCGAGCCGCAGCCCGCGACGCCCGGGACATGCGGGCGGCTGCGCCGGGGCGTGCAGGCGCGGCTGGTCGATGAACACGACCGCGAGGTGCCCGACGGGCAGCCGGGCGAGCTGATCCTTCGCACCGACCGGCCGTGGGCGATGAACTCCGGGTACTGGGGCATGCCCGAGGCGACGGCGAGGGCGTGGCGCAACGGCTGGTTCCACACCGGGGACGCGTTCCGCCGCGACGCGAGCGGCCAGTATTTCTTCGTCGACCGTGTCAAGGACGCGATCCGGAGGCGTGGCGAGAACATCTCGTCGTTCGAGGTCGAAAGGGAGGTGCTGGCGCACCCGCTCGTGCGGGAGGCGGCGGTGGTGGCGGTGCCGTCGCCGGACAGCGAGGACGATGTTCTCGCGGTGGTCGCGCCCGTGGCCGGCGCGAGGCTCGACCCAGCGGAGCTGCTGGCGACGCTTACCGAGCGGCTGCCGCACTTCATGGTTCCGCGCTATATCCGGATCGTCCCGGACCTGCCGAAGACGCCGACCAGCAAGATCGAGAAGCACCGCCTGCGCGGCGAGGGCGTCACCGCCGACACCTGGGACCGCGAGGCGGCCGGCATCACGGTCAAGCGCGACCGGTTGACGGCAGGGTAGCCGCCCGCGCCACGTCCGGGGCGACGCCCGCCATCTGCACGAGCAGCCCCGCGTACTGGTCGGCGAGGTCGGCCACGCCGAGCCTGCCGTCCGGCCGGAACCACACGCCGGCGTTAATCATCTGGTCCAGGATCGCCTTCGCCATGATCGGGATGTCGGCCTCGCGCCCTCCGGGCAGCGTGAGGTGGAACAGCTCCTGTCGCACGCCGCGCTCCAGTATCCGTTCGACCGTGCGCCGGATCCGGCGCTCGCTGCTGAGCATCTCGGCGGGGTGCGGGTCGGGCAGGCGCTTGTACTCCTGCTTGCTGATGATCGCTTCCTTCTGGTGCTCGGTGTAGAACACCGTCAGCGAGCGCGTCACCTCCCACAGCTGGCGCACCGGGTCGTCGCCCGCCCGCAGCAGTGCCTCCTCCAGTGTCTGCTCGATCGCGGCGTGCGTCTTCGACACGATCGCGTAGAGCAGCTCCTCCTTCGACCGGAAGTGGTTGTACAGCGCGCCCGGTGTGAGGCCGAGCGCCGACGTGATCTCCCGGATGCTGGTCTTCGGGTATCCCTCGCGGAAGAACAGCTCGACCGCGGTCGCCTCGATCCGTCGCGCCGTCTTCTCCGTGGGTGCGGTCGTCATGCCGCCACTCTAGCCCGATGTATGAACGTCCATTGACATGGACCGTCCCGTCGAGATAAACAAATGTTCATGCACATCGTCGATATCTGCGAGGTGGCCTACGACCGCGACTGCTGGCGTGCCTACCTCGGCGCCTTCGCGGCCGACGCCCCGCGCTACCTCAGCGTGTTCGCGCGCAGGCTGTGCGATCAGGCAGGCGCCGACCCCGGCCGCTACCGGGAGACCGTCGAAAGGGACCCGTTCTCCGCGGTCGACCTGCTCGTCGAACCGGGGCGGCTGGGCCTCGACGTCGGCGAGCACGTCGAGCGGCTGAGCGCCGACGGTGTCACCTGCCAGGTGGTGCACGGCGGCATGTGGAAGATCCCGGGCGGCACCGTCAACGACCGGGTCGCGGCCCTGGTCGACGGGCGTACGGAGCTGCGCTTCTGGGCGGGGATCTCCCTCAAGGACCCCTCGGCCGCGGAACGGGAAGCCGTCCGGTCGCACCGGGAACTCGGCGCGACCGGCTTCTCGATCATCCCGTTCCTCGACGAGGCCGACGTTCTCAGCGAGGCGTTCACCCCGGTCTTCGCCTACGCCGAACGAGAGCGGCTGCCCGTCTGGATCCACTGTGGGCAGAACTTCGCCACCGCACGGCCGGTCGACTCGTGCTCGTGGTGGCAGCTGGACCGGCTCGCGGGCAGGCACCCCGCGCTGCGGATCGTCGCCGGCCACGGCGGATGGCCGTGGCTCGGTGAGATGGCCGCGGTTGCCCAGCGGCACCAGCACGTCTATCTCGACAGCTCGACGCACCGGGCGTCGGCCATGCGCACGCCCGGCTACGGCTGGGAACCGGTGCTCGCGCGCGTCGAGGGACCGTTGCGGCGCAAGGTCCTCTTCGGCAGCACGACGTGGGTCAGCGGCCGCAGTGCGGGTGAGCTGGCCGGTGAGTTCGCGGGGCTCGGCCTCACCGACACCGCACTCCAGGCCTGGTTGTCGGGTAACGCCTCGCGGTTGCTGGAGGCGGGATCATGACCGGGGTCGCCGTCGCCGGTGCCGGCATCACCCGCCACGGGTTCTTCCCGGCCCGGTCGTGGAAGGACCTGATCGTGGAAGCGTCGCTGGCGGCCGTCGCCGACGCGGGCATGGACCTGGGGCGAATCGACGGCGGGATGGTCTCGTGCACCCTGCCGGAGACGTTCGAACAGCAGAACCTGGGCGCCGTCACCGCTGACGAGCTTGGCCTGACCCCGGTTCCGTTCGGCCAGCTCGTCGGCGCGTGCGCTGGCGGGCTGATGGCGGTGCAGGCCGGGATCAGGATGATCCAGTCCGGAGCACACCGGTGCGTGCTCGTGGCCGGAGTGGAGAAGCAGTCGGACACGACCACGACGGCCGACTCCATGTTGTCCTATGTGGACGCCGACTTCGAGGCGGCCGCCGGGTTCGACTTCGTGGACACGATGGCGTTGATGCACGCTCGCTACCTGCAGGTCCACGGTACTTCGGAGGAGGCCGTCGCCGCGTTCGCGGTCGCCGACCGGTGGTACGCGCGGCACAACCCGGTCGCGGTCGACACGGGACGCCCCGACATCACGACGGCCGACGTGCTCGACAGTGGGTGGGTGTCGAAGCCCATCACGCGCGCCGCGTGCGGGCGCGCCTGTGACGGATCCAGCGCGGTCGTGCTCGTCGCGGCCGACGAGGTTCCGGACGCGCCCGTCATCGCGGGCATCGCTCAGGCGACCGGACCGAACGGGCTCGCCGCCAAGTTCGGCCACCCCGGATACGACGGCGACATCGTGCGGGCACTCCCGACAGCGATCGCGGCGGACAGCGCCTACCGGCAGGCCGGTATCGGCGCCGGGGACGTGGATGTGGCGCAGGTGCACGACTGTTTCACGATCATGGGCTCGCTCCACCTCGAAGGGCTCGGCATCTTTCCCGCGGGCAAGGCCGCGCTCGCGGTGCAGGCCGGTGAGACGGCGCTCGACGGCCGCTGCCCCGCCAACACCGACGGCGGCCGCATCGGGCTCGGCCATCCGACAGGGACGACCGGGATCAACGTCGTCGTCGAGTCCGTCCGGCAGCTGCGGCGCGAGGCCGGAGTCCGGCAGGTCCGCGATCCCGAGGTCGCGGTGTGCCAGGCGATGGGTGGCAATAACAGCACCAGCGCGGTCGCCGTGCTGCGCCGAGCGACGGGGAGGTCACGACATGTGGGCGCCGAGTGAACCGATCCCCCGGATCAACACCGCGTCCGGCGCGCGGGGCTGGCGCAACCGCCACGGCCGCTATCGCCTCGTCGGAACCGTGTGCGGCGCCTGCGAGGCCGTGCACTTCCCGGCGCGGCGGATCTGCCCGTCCTGCCGGTCGGCCGACCTGGCAGAGAAGCCGTTGTCCCGCACCGGAAAGGTGGTCTGCGCGGCGGAGGACCACTCGCCGCTGGTCGGCCACGGTGGGCGGCCGGTCCGGCCGTTCGCGATCATCGAGCTCGACAACGGGCCGTCCGTGCTCGCCGAACTGGTCGACGTGCGGACGGTGACGCCCGGGCAGCGGGTCGAACTGGTGATCCGCAAATGGCGGCGCGAGAGCAACGGCCTCTACGAGTACGGCTACAAGTTCCGGGAGCTGCCATGACGGGATTGATCAGCGCGGGTGTCGCCGTGCCGGCGACCAGGATCGCGCTCGCCGACATCCTCCGGGCCTGGAGGAACGTGCCCGAGCAGGTCGTGCGGCGGCTCGGGGTCGGCGGGCGGGCCGTCCCTGGACCTGATGTGGACACGATCACATTGGCGGCGGAAGCGGCCCAGCGAGCGTTGACGTCCCGGGTGGACGCGGTCTTCCTCGGCACGCAGACCAATCCGTACGCGACCCGCTCGGCCGCCGCGATCGTCGCGGACATGCTGGGCCTGTCCCCGCACGTGTTCGTCACCGACCTGCAGTGCGCGGACAAGTCAGGCACCGCCGCGCTGCTGTCCGCCATCGCCTGGGTCTCCTCCGGTCTCGGCGAGCGCGCACTGGCGATCGGTGCCGACACGCTCGCGCTGCACGCCGCCCCCGGTGATCCGTTCGAGTACACGGCGGGTGCGGGTGCGGCCGCGTTCGTGGTCGGCGCCGAGGACGGCGCGGCCACCGTGGTGCGCGCGGCGTCGGCCGCCACGGACACGCCGGACAGGTACCGCCTCGACGGCGAGCGCCACATCCGCGGCACCGGTTCGGCGATGACCGCGACCGGGGTGGGCCTGGAGCAGCATGTGAAGCTGGCGTTCGGCAGGCTCGGCGTCGCGGCGGAGGAGGTCGGTCATCTCGCCGTCAGCCAGCCCGACGCGGCCACGCCCGCCAGGATCGCGAAAGTCCTCGGCGTGCCGGGGGAGAGCACCGGCGCAGGTCTGGTCGCCGATCGCATCGGTGACGCGGGATCGGCCTCCGCGCTGCTGTCTCTCGCGCGTGTCCTCGATCGGGCCGGGAGCGGGGACACGGTGGTCCTGCTGTCGTATGGCGCGGGCGCGAGCAGCGACGCCGTCCTGATGCGCGCCACCGGGAACGCCATCGGCTCCGGGACGGACCGGGAGCTCGACCGGGCGATCAGCGTCGACTACCCGACCGCCGTGCGCTACGAACGACGCTACGCCGGCCACGAACGACTCACCGGGACCTACGAATGAACGCACCACGCACCATCGTCACCGGCGGGGCACGGGGGATCGGCGCCGCCATCACCCGCTGCCTCCGCGAACAGGGACACGACGTCGTGGCCTGGGACATCCGCGGCGGCGCCGACGTCGCCGTCGATGTCACCGACGAGGCCGCGGTCGGGCAGGCACTCACCCGGTCGCTGGACCGTCTCGGCGGGCTGGACAACCTCGTCAACAACGCGGGCATCGAGCTGCGTGGCACGCTCGCCGAACATCGGCGCGAGGACTGGCAACGGGTGCTGGACGTGAACACGACCGGTCCGTTCCTGGTCACCCGGGCGGTCGCCGGACACCTCGCGGCATCCGGCCGCGGTGCGATCGTCAACATCGCGTCGACCGCCGTGATCGGGTTCAGCGGGCAGCTCGCCTACGACACGTCGAAAGGCGCGCTGCTGACACTGACCCGGTCGTTGGCGGTCGAGCTCGGACCGGTGCGGGTCAACGCCGTGTGCCCTGGGTTCATCGACACCGACATGGTGCGGGAGTCCGGTCTCACCGAGCTCGGCGCCAAGATCGCCCGCGGGCTTCCGTTGCGCCGCACCGGAAAACCGGAGGAGGTCGCGGACGCGGTCGCGTTCCTGCTCTCGCCTGCGGCGGGATACATCACGGGGCAGGCGTTGTTCGTGGACGGGGGGTGGGTCCGATGGTGAAGGTAGCGCTGGTGACCGGAGCCGCCGGCGACATCGGCGCGGCGATCTCGGTGCGGCTCGCGCGGGACGGCGTGCGCGTCGTCGCCGCTGATCGTGACGGCGAGGGTGCGGAGAAGACCGCGGCAGTGGTCCGCGCGGCCGGCGGAGACGCGGTCGCGGCCGAGTACGACCAGACCGCGCGCCCGTCGGTCGAGCGACTGTTCGCCGGCCTCGGCCGGCTCGACATCTGTGTCGCCAACGCCGGCTACGGCCGCTTCGGTTCGGTGCTGGAGCAGGACTTCGAGGTGTGGCGGCGACACGTCGAGGTCAACCTGAACGGCACGTTCCTGGTGTGCCAGTCCGCCGCGAGGAAGATGGTCGAGGGCGGTGCCGGTGGCGCGCTCGTGATCAACGCATCCACGGCGGCCCTGCGCTCGTGCACGCTCTTCTCGGGGTACGCGGCCTCCAAGGCGGGCGCGGAGATGCTCGCACGCTGCCTTGCCGACGAGCTGGGCCCGTACGGGATCCGGGTCAACACGGTCTGTCCCGGCGTGATCGAGACGAGCATGACCGACGGACTGCTCGGTGCCGACGGGATGCGCGAGCTCGTGTCGGCGGAGACGCCCTTGGCCAGGACGGGACGTCCTGAGGAGATCGCGAACGTGGTGGCGTTCCTCGCCGGCGACGAGGCCGCGTACGTCACCGGCGCCGCACTCCTCGCGGACGGCGGGCAGACCCTGCGGGGCTTCCCGCGCTGGTTCGTCAACGAGGGCGCCGAGTGGCGCCTGATCACGGAAAGGGACACAACGAAGTGGCCAGCAAGGAATCGCACTACCTGACCGGCATCTACCGCTCGCTCGCCGAACGGTCGGACGCGCGGCCGGACATGGACCTGGCGACCATGCGTGACCTGTTCGAGGAGATCCACCTGGTCACCCGCGAGCCGGTGGGCGTGAGCTACGCCGAGGTCGACGCCGGCGGGGTGCCCGCGTTGTGGTGCATCCCGGACGACCACGACCCGGACCGCGCGTTGCTGCACTTCCACGGCGGCGGGTTCATGGTCTGCTCGATGCACACCGACCGGAAGATGGCGGGACACCTCGCGAAGGCGGCCGGGGCGCGTGCACTGGTGCTCGACTACCGGCACGCGCCGGAACACCCGTTTCCCGCCGCGCTCGACGACGCCGTCGTGGCCTACGAGTGGCTGCTCGGCCAGGGAATCGGGCAGGTCGTGAGTATCGGTCACTCGGCGGGCGGGAACCTCTGCACCAGCCTGGCGATCCGGCTCCGTGCCGAGGGCAGGCCCGCCCCGGCCGCCGTGGTGGCCATCTCGCCCTGGTACGACATGACCCTGAGCGGGACCACGATGGACACCAACGCGGCGACCGACGCCGTGGTGCGGAGGCCCATCCTCGAAGCCATGCGGGCGGCGGTGCTCGGTGACACGTCGCCGGAGCATCCGCTGATCAATCCGCTGTGTGCCGACCTGGGCGGGTTGCCGCCGACGCTCGTCTACGTCGGCGACCAGGAGACGCTGGTGTCCGACGCCACGACGTTCACCGAACGCGCCAGGGAAGCGGGTGCCGAGGTGACCCTCCACGTCGTGCCCGAGATGCAGCACTCGTTCACCCTGCTGGCAGGTCGTGCCCCCGAGGCCGACGCGACGATCAGCGACATCGGCCAGTGGCTGCGGGACCGGCTCGCGAAGTAGGCCGGGCCGCGCGGGTGGCCATCGACGGCTCACCAGGCGGCCAGGTCACGGAACGTGCCCAGCAGGACGTGCGCGAGGTTGAACACCACGGCACTCTGCGGCGCGCTCGCGGCCTGCTCCCGGGTGCCGACGATGCTGAGCATCGGCTTGCCCGCGTCCCGCGCCGCGGCGGCCGCACGGGCCATCGCCTCCTGGACGGCCGGTTCCGCCGCGCCGCCGGTGAGGCCCATCGACACCGAGAGGTCCGCGGGGCCGACGACCAGTGCGTCCACACCGTCCACGGCCGCGATCTCGTGCGCGGCCGCGCACGCCGCCTCCGTTTCCAGCATCGGGATCACCAGTGTGGTCCCGGCCGAGGCCGCGAGGTGGCCTGCGATGGACGCGGCGCCGAACGACCCGGCCCGCGAGTAGGTGGCGAACCCGCGGTCGCCGAGCGGCGGGTAGTGCGCCGAGCGCACGGCCCGCCGCGCCTGCTCCACCGTGTCGACGTGCGGCACCACGATGCCCTCGGCTCCGAGGTCCAGTGCCCGGAGCACGAGGGCGGGCTCCTCGTGGCCCACCCGCACCAGCACGCCGATGCCCCGCGCCTGGGCGGCCTGGATGTGCTGCTGCAGCGCCACGAGGTCGGCGGGACCGTGCTCGCAGTCCACGAGCACGAAATCCAGGCCGGCGACGCCCGCCAGCTCCACCAGGAAATCCGCGGGCATGCGCAGCAATCCGCCCCGCAGCCGCTCGCCGGCGAGCAGCCGTCGCTTGAGGCAATCAGGCATGGGACTCCTTCCGCCGCGGCACGGTGCGCAGCCAGTCGGCGAGCAGCACGGCCACCTCACCGGGCCGTTCGATGGGCAGGAGATGACCGGCGCCGGGCAGCGTGCGCAGCCGCGCGCCGGGGATCGCGGAAGCGATCGCGGTGTGGAAGCTCTCCGGGCACAGCGCGTCGGCGCCGCCGCTCAGCACGAGCGACGGCACCCGCACGGCCCGCAGCGCCTCGTGCGCGTCGGTGCGCGTGGCCTGCGCGGCGAGCTGCGCGCGGAAGGCGGCCGGGCCCACCCGCCAGGCCATCGCGAGGAAGCGACGCGCGTGCTCGGCGGGCGGCTCCGGGGTCGCGAACATCGTCGGCAGGATCGCCTCGACGGCGTCGGCGAAGCCGCCCCCGGCGGTGAGCCGGGCGAGTGCGGCCCACTGGTCGAGCTGGTGCGGGCGGGGAGCACCGGCGTTGGTGGACATCGCACAGAACCCGGTGACCCGCTCCGGGGCCAGGCGCAGCACCTCGAAGCCGACGATCGCGCCGAGGCTGAGCCCGGCGAGCGCGAACGGCCCTTCGACGGCGCCGAGCACCTGCCTCGCCATGCCCTCGATGCTCGGCGCACTCAGCTCGACGTCCACTGTGGACATGCCGAGCTCGCCACGCACGTCGTCCCACAGCCCGGCGTCGCAGAGCATGCCGGGCAGCAGCACGAGCGGTGCAGTCGTCATCGGCCGATCGTCCTCGGCACGAGCGCGTACGGTGCGACGTAGCCGTTGTGGTCGGTGGCGACACCCGCGTCCGCGGCGGCCTTGACGACCTCGTCGTCCCACTCCAGCCGCACCCGGCCGTCGCCGCCGTTGATCACGAGCACCGTCGCGGTGTCGTCCCCGGCGTTGCGCAGGGCCCGCCAGGCGCCGCGCGGCACGGACAGCATGTCCCACGGGCCGAGCCGGACCGTCACCTCGTCGTGCAGGTTGAGCGTGACCTCCCACTCGCCGTCCTTGACCAGCAGCACCTGTGTCTCGGCGTGGCGGTGAGGGAGCATGCCCTGGCCCGGTTCCGCGCGCAGCCACGCGACGTTGTGGCCGTGCGGGTTGAACACGCGGGGCTCCTGGTGCATGTCCTCGGTCATCCCGTACCCGATCACGAGCGCCAGCTGCGCCCCGCCGCCCGGCAGCGTGCTGTCCAGGAACGGCGCGGGGGAGTACTCAAGGTCGTCCGCGGTCGCGACCCGCCTGCGCATCTGCTCGGCGGTGTAGGTGCGCAGGCGGGCGATCTGCTCGTCGGTCATGGGCCGCACCAGCTCGGCGTCCTCGGGCGGCTCGTCACCCGCGACCGTGTCGATGAGCTGGTTCTCCGAGGTCAGGAACAGCCCGTGGCCCTCGGCCTCCCGCAGCACCGAGGGTCCCCAGATGATGCCGCCGGTGTCGTCGTGGCCGAGCGTGGTGAACAGCCAGCCGTCGTCGGGACCGATGTTGGTGAAGCCGCGGAAGATCCAGGTCGGCATCGACGCGATGTCGCCCTCGCGCAGGACCAGCTCGCCGTCCTTGCCGTCCGCGCCCCAGCGCAGCAGGAACTCGCCGCGGAAGCAGTAGAAGACCTCGGCGGTGAAGTGCAGGTGCAGGTTGTTGGTGATGCCGCTGGGCATGGCCGCGGCGCCGATGTTGTAGCCGTGCGGTTCGCGCAGGTTCACCACCTGGTCGGCGTTCTGGGTGACGCCGGGGCCGATCATCGCGTAGTTCTCCTTGCGATCCGACCCCGGTGTCCGGCAGTCGATGAACGCCTGGTTGCAGGAGACGAAGTCGGTGCGGCGGATGGTGCGCCTGGCCGCCTCGGCCTCGGTCACCGTCACGCGATCACTCATCACAGCGGGATCCCTTCTCATTCATACGTATGCACGGTAGCCCGTCCAGCCCGTTCGTTGTCAACCCCCGCCAGGGCGTCGAAGCGTGCGGATCAGGCGAGGACGTATGCTTCCGGCAGCACCGCTACCGGGAGGAACCGTGGGGATCACCAGCCGCGACGTGGCCCGACTGGCCGGCGTCTCGCAGCCGACAGTCTCGCGGGCGCTGCGCGGCGACCCCCGGGTCTCCGAGGAGACCGTGCGCAAGGTGCGGATGGCGGCCGACGCGCTCAACTACGTGCCCAGCGAGGCCGGGCGCAGCCTCTCCACCCGCATCAGCCACCGGATCGGCGTGCTGGTGACCGATGTGGCGAACCCGTTCTACCCGCATCTGGTCGGCCCGCTGCACGACGAGCTCGAGCAGCGCGGCTACCGGATGATGCTGTTCACCGAACGGTCCGAGGCGGCCGCGTCGGCGGAGCGGCTCGTGGATCGCTCGATCGACGGCCTCGTGCTCGCCACGTCGACGCTGGACTCGGCGCTGCCCGCCGAGCTGAGCCGGCGCGGGCTGCCGTTCGTGTACCTCAACCGCGAGGGCACCACGCCGGCCGACGCCGTGGCCGTGGACAACCGGCTCGGCGGTGAGCAGGTCGCCCGGCAGCTGGTGGCGGATGGCCACCGGCACATCGGCGGCATCTTCGGTCCCGACAACACGAGCACCGGCCGCGACCGGGAACTGGGCTTCCGGCAGGCGCTGGCCGACGCGGGCATCGCGCTGCGCCCCGCGCACGTGCGGCACGGGCCGTTCGAGTTCGAGACGGGCCTCGGCGCGCTGCCCGAGCTGCTGGCCGCCGACCCCGCGCCGACCGCGGTGTTCTGCGGCAACGACGTCGTGGCGATCGGCGTGCTCGACGCCGCGCGCAGGCTCGGCGTCGACGTGCCGGGCCGGCTGACGGTGGTCGGCTTCGACGACATCCCGATGGCCTCGTGGGCGAGCTTCGAGCTGAGCACCGTGCGGCACGACCTGCGCGGGATGGCGCGGACGGCGGCCGGGCTACTGGTCGAGCGCGTCTCGGGGGAGTACGAGGGCGAACCGAGGCGGGTCGTGCTGACCCCCGAATTCGTCGGCAGGCGCACCCACAGAGCGCCCTCGGCGAACTGAACCGAGGCATCCCTACATACGCAATTCACGCCGGTGTTCCATGCCCGGAGCCCGGTGCTGAGGGTGCGCTCGCATCATCACCGCACGTAAACCGAGTGTGCGCGGTGTGAGGTCGCGGTCGGAACTCGGCTCGGATCCACCGTTGCCCTCAGCTCGTGAATACGCATACACTCCCCGGAATCCCAGCCCCGCCGTTCCCCCGGCAGAGGAGGTCGACCCTCGATGGTGGCAACCACCGTCCCGCCGCCGCGCCAGCGGTCCCGGCTGCGCAAGCACGCCGTCCCCTACCTGCATCTCGCGCCAGCGCTGCTCGCGGTCGTGCTCACGACCGTGTACCCGCTCGTCTCCGCGCTCATCACCAGCTTCCGCCACTGGCGGCTCAACGAGACACGGGAGGCGGGCGAGTTCGTCGGCCTCGAGCAGTACCAGCGCGTGTTCACCGACGACACGTTCTTCAACAGCGCGCTCGTGACCCTGCAGTTCACCGTGATCTCGGTGGTGCTGTCGGTCGGCCTCGGCCTGGCCATCGCGCTGATCCTCAACAACCGCACGCGGCTCAGCGCGCTCACCAAGGCGCTGCTGATCCTGCCCTTCGCCGTGGCACCGGCGCTCAAAGGCTTCTCCTGGCGGTTCATGCTCAACCCCGACACCGGTGTCTACGACCAGCTGCTCGACACCGTGCTGCCCTTCGCCGACGACATCAACTGGCTCGGCGACCCGTTCTGGGCGCTGATGGTGATCGCGCTGACCGAGGTGTGGGGCTGGGCGCCGCTGATCGCGCTCATGCTGCTCGGCGGGCTGAACTCGATCTCGCCCGAGGTGCGGGAGGCCGCCACGATCGACGGGGCCAACGCGTGGCAGCGGTTCTGGCGTGTCACCTTCCCGCTGCTGCGGCCGCTGCTGCTGATCGTGATCTTCCTGAAGGCGGTCTTCTCGGTGAAGATCTTCGACCAGGTGGTCACCACCACCGGCGGTGGACCGGGCAGGGCCACCGAAAGCCTCAACTTCTTCGCCTACTCGCAGGGCTTCACGTTCCTCGACATCGGCTACGCGTCGGCCGTGTCGTGGGTGATCGTGCTCGTGCTCGGCGTGCTGGCGACCCTGTACCTCATCGCGATGGCCAAGCAGGAGGCGAAATGACCGACATGGCCGTGAAACCCGCGCCCGCCCCCTCGCGGTCCGCCCCGGTGCCGCGCCCGCGACGGCGGCCCGGCGGCTGGGCGATCGTGCGCGCCGCCCTGCGCGTGCTCGCGACGCTCGCGATCCTGTTCTTCGTGCTGTTCCCCATCTTCTGGATGGCGCTCACCGCGTTCAAACCGGCGCGGGACGCGTTCTCCACGGCGGTGGTGTTCGCGCCCACTGTGGACAACTTCGCCGCGGTACTCGGCGGCGCCAGCGATCTCACCGGTGCACTCGTCAACAGCGTGCTGATCGCGGTCGCCACCACCATCGTCTCGATCCCGCTGGCGCTGCTCGCGGCCTACGCGTTCTCGCGGTACCGGTTCCCCGGCCACCGCGGGATGCTCCTCGCCATCGTCGCCACGCAATTCATCCCCGGCGTCGCGATCGCGCTGCCGTTCCTGACGCTGTTCCGCAGCCTCGGGCTCATCGACACCCACCTCGCGCTGGTGGTGGTCAACCTCTCGCTCGTCGTCCCGTACATCACGTGGCTGCTCAAGGGTTTCGTCGACGGGCTGCCGATCGAGATCGAGGAGGCCGCCCGGCTCGACGGCTGCGGCCAGGTGACCCTGCTGTGGCGGGTGATCACGCCACTGGCCGCGCCCGGCATCTTCGTGGCGGCCGTGTTCTCGTTCCTGTTGTCGTGGAACGAGTTCCTGTTCCCGACGTTCCTCGCACGCACGGACGCCTCGACGCTGCCGGTCGCGCTGATGACGCTGGTGCTGCCGGAGGGTGTCGCCTGGGGACAGATGGCGGCGGCCGGGCTGCTGGTGATGGCACCGATGCTGATCATGGCGTTGCTCGTGCGCAAGCACTTCGCCGAGGGAATGACGATGGGAGCCGTGAAATGAGGCGCACCCCGAGGGCCGTGGCCGCGCTCGGCGCCGCGCTGGCGCTGCTGGTGAGCGGCTGCGCCGCGGGCCCGAGCGAGCAGGACCTGCTGGACGCGGTGGCCACCGGCCCGACCGACGAGCTGGGCCTGCTCACCGGCAAGCCCTACGACGGCACGCACATCCGCCTGCTCAGCTGCTGCAAGACCACCGCGCAGTTCGCCGCACTGCAGGAGAAGACCGAACGGGAGTTCACCGCGAAGACCGGGATCACCGTCGAGTGGGCCAACATCCCGTACGAGTCGTACCTGCAGAAGATCGTCGCGGAGACCGCGGTCGGCGGCGGGACGTACGACCTCGTGGTCTGGCCCGACGCCTACGGCGCTTCGGCGAAGATCGGGCTGCAGCCGCTCGACGAGGTGATGCGGCGCGCGGACCGCTCGATCGACGAGTTCTCCCCGCCGTTCCAGCAGGCCGCGCGGGCCGGTGACCCCGACACCGTGTACGGCATCCCGTTCCGCGGCTTCTCCTACAACCTCTTCTACCGCAAGAGCGAGTACGAACGGCTCGGCATGACGCCCGCGGCGACATGGGACGAGTTCACCGCGCAGCTGCGGCGGCTCGACGGCGCCGACGGCAGGGCCGCCTTCGCCGGGCAGTACGGCCGGGGCGGCGGGCAGAACCTGTTCACGTGGATGTCGATGCTGTGGAGCAACGGCGCCGACGTCCTCGGCCCCGACGGCGAGCCCGCGTTCACCACACCGGAGGGCATCGCGGCCACGGAGCAGTACCTGGCGCTGCTGCGCGACGGGTACAGCCCGCAGGCGTCGACGAACTGGACGGAGACGGACTCGACGCAGTCCTTCGAGCAGAACCGCACCAACTCCGTCTTCACGTGGGCGTGGCAGATGGACGACTTCAGCGACCCGGCCAAGGTGCAGCCCGAGGTCGCCGACGACATCGGCGTCGCCCCGCTGCCCGGCTGGGAGGGCAAGCCCACGGTCACCTACGGCTACACGTGGCTGATGGGCATCCTCAACACCTCCGAGCACCAGGGCGCGGCGTGGGAGTACCTGAAATGGGTCACCAACGCCGACACCGAACGCGACATCGCGCTCGACAAGTCCGATCCGGAGACGGCCACGAGCGTGGTGGTGCACACGGCGAACATGCTCGACGCCGAGGTGAACGCCGCCAACCACGAGCTGCCGAAGCTGCAGGAGTCGGCGCTGCGCACCGCCCGCACGGTGCCGATGACGATCGACTGGCCGCAGATCCAGGACGTGCTGGAGGTCGCGATCAACGAGATGGCCCACGGCGCCGACATCCGCACCGAGCTCACCGAGGCCGCCGACCAGATCCGCACACTGACCCGGCGCTGAGCGGGGAGGAGTACCAGGTGACCACAGTGGACAAGATCGCCTACGAGCCGTACCGCGATCCGGAGGAGTTCATCGTCGAATGGACCGACCGGATCTGGGTGCGCAGGGGCATCGGGCTGATCCGCGAGAACTACGCGCCCGAGGCGATCGTGCACGGCGCCTACGGCACGAGCAAGGGCGTCGAGCCGGTGGTGCGCTCGACGCTCATGAAGATCGCGGCGTTCCCCGGCCGGGTCGGCCAGGCCGAGGACGTGGTGTGGGAGGCACGCGGCAACGACGCGTTCCTCAGCTCGCACCGGGTGTTCAGCTCGGGCACGCACACCGGCTGGTCGGCCTACGGGCCGCCGACCCACCGGTCCTTTTCCTCGCGCACCATCGCGAACTGCCTCTACCGGCGCGGCGTGATGGAGGAGGAGTGGGTGGTGCGCGACGAGTACGCGGTGGTGCGGCAGCTCGGCCTCGACCCGTTCGCGGTGGCCAGGACGCTCGCGTTCCCCGGCTGGGACGGCGTGCGCGCACCGCTCGCGGACGTGCTCGCCGAGGGTGACTCGGGCGCCCGGCCCGGCCACCACCGCGCGGAGTGCGAGCACGTGCTCGGGCTCGTCGACGCGGTGTGGAACCGGCGGATGCTGCACGAGGTGACCGAGTTCGTGGCACGCGACGTCACCTGCCACAGCTCGCGCGAGCGCACACTCACCCGGCCGGACGGCTACCAGCTGGGCCTGCTCGACCTGCTCTCCCCGCTGCCGGACGCGCGGTTCGAGGTGCGGGACGTCGTCGCACACGACTCCCCGGCGCACGGCGGCGTCCGCGTGGGCGTGGTGTGGTGGCTGGAGGGCACCTACAGCGGGACCCCCGCCTACGGCCCGGTCACGGACTCGCCGGTGACGCTGCTCGGCTCGTCGCAGTTCCTGTTCCGCGACGGGCGGATCGTGCGCGAGTGGCGCGTCTACGACGAACTGTCCATCATGGCCCAGGTCGCCAGGGCGCGCGGCGACGAGCCGTCACCCTCGGGCGAGCAGCATCCGCTGGGCGAGCCGGGCGAGCTCCCTGCTGGCGGGGGATAGCACCTCGGCCTCACGCTGCACGAGCGCGATCGTGTCGTAGAGCGGCTCCGCGAAGCCCACCGTGCGCACCGACGGCGGGCAGGAGCCGCTCTCGGCCACGGCCCTCGACACGATGGTGTCGCCGATGCCGCGTTCCACGAGGCCCAGCGCGGACTCGACGTGCTCCACCTCGATCCACGGCTCGAGCTTGACGCCGGCCAGCTGCGCGCGTTCGGCGAGCTGGCGGCGCGTCGGGTCCTTCCAGCCGTAGTGGGCGTCGTAGAGGATGAGCCGGGAGTTCGCGAGCCCGCCGATGGTCACCGGCTCGGCCACGCGCTCGGGCGCGGTGCTGGCGTAGAGCACCTCGTCGCGCAGCAGCGGCGTCACGGTGAGCCCGGCGTCGTCGATGGGCAGCACCACGAGCCCGGCCTCGACGGTTCCCGCGGCGACCGCGGCCGCGACCTCGACGGAGTTGAGGCCGATCAGCCGGATCCGCACCTCGGGGTAGTTGTCGTGGAAGTGCTCCGCGAGGTCGGACAGCAGGTAGTAGGCCGCGTTGCGCAGCAGGCCGAACGTGGCGACCCCACCGCGCAGCGACCGCACCGAGCGCAGCGCCTGCTGTGCGCCGTCGGCGGCGGCGACCGCGCGCTCGGCGAACGGCAGCAGCGCCGAGCCCGCCGCGGTCAGCACGAGCCTGCGGCCACCCCGCGAGAACACCGGCGTGCCGTGCTCGTCCTCCAGTTTGCGGATCAGCTCCGACACCGACGCCTGCGTGATGCCCATGCGCGCGGCGGCCGCGGTGAAGGAACCCGTGCGCACCGCTTCGAGGAAGGCACGCAGCTGCTTCAACGTCATAGGAAAACCCTATTCGATCCTCAAGATTTACTGGTCTTGTCCTTTGGCAGAACCGGATTTAGCGTCGTCGCCATGAGATTCAGTCCTTCCCGGCTCGCGGAGCTCGACGGCTCCTACCGGCTGCTCAAGACCCCGGCCGACCGGCCGCCCGCCCAGCGAGACCCCGCGGTCGCCGAGCGCGTCTCGGCGATGCTGAGCGAGATCGAGCGCGACGGCCTGGACGCCGTGCTGCGCTACGCCCGCGACCTCGACGGCTGGCAGGGCGGCGATGTCGAGATCAGCGCGGCCGAGCTGGAGCGCTCCGGCGACGAGCTGCCCAAGGACGTGCGCGTGGCGCTGGAGCTCGGTGCCGAGCGCACATGCGCCTTCGCGCTCGCGCAGCGCGCCCACCTCGTGGACTTCGAGACCGAGCTGGCTCCCGGCCTCGTCACCGGGCACCGGTACGTGCCGGTCGGCCGCGTCGGCGCCTACCTGCCCGCGGGCCGGTTTCCGCTGCTGGCGAGCGCGTTCATGACGGTGGGCGTGGCCAAGGCCGCCGGTGTCCCGAGCGTGCTGGCCTGCACACCGCCGGGACGGGACGGGCGCGCGCACCCGGCCGTGCTGTACTCCGCGTACCTGTCCGGTGCCGACCGCGCCTACGCGCTCGGCGGAGTGCAGGCACTGGCCGCGATGGCGTTCGGCCTGCTCGGCGAACGGCCCGTCGACATGCTCGTCGGCGCGGGCAACGCCTACGTCGCCGAGGCGAAGCGGCAGCTCTTCGGCCGCGTCGCGATCGACCTGCTCGCCGGGCCCTCGGAGGTCGCGGTGCTCGCCGACGACACGGCCGACCCCGTGCTCGTGGCCGCCGACCTGCTCGGCCAGGCCGAGCACGGCACCGAGTCGCCGGCCGCGCTCGTCACCACCTCGCAGCGGCTCGGCGAGGAGGTGATCGCCGAGATCGACCGCCAGCTGGAGACACTCGCCACGCGGCACATCGCCGGCCCAGCCTGGCGCGACTACGGCTCGGTCACGTGGGCCAAGGATGCCGCGACCGCCGTGGAGCTGATGGACGAGCTGGCCCCGGAGCACCTGGAGGTGCACACCGCCGACGACGCCTACTACCACGACGCGCTGCGCAACTACGGCTCCCTTTTCCTCGGCAGGTGGAGCACCGTCGCCTACTCCGACAAGGGCATGGCGGGCACCAACCACGTCCTGCCCACGGCGGGCGGCGCCAGGCACAGCGCGGGCCTGTCGGTGTCGCGGTTCCTCAAGCCGCTCACCTACCAGCGCGTGACCAGGGAGGCCACCCCGGCGCTGGCCGAGGCCGTCGACGTGATCTCGGAGTACGAGGGCATGGCGGCACACCGCGCGACAGCGACACTGCGGCTCGCGGGCTACCGTCCTGAGCAGGAGGGCAACCGATGACCAAGGCCGAACAGAACCACGAGGTGGCCGCGCCCGCGACGGCGAAGGCCGACACCCGCCCGTCGACACCACCGGGCACGATGGCGCCCGGCAGGCGCACCATGCCAGCCGACTACGGCATCTCGCTGCGGCCCGGCTACGGCGCCGACGCACCGAACGTCAAGCCGGGCGAGCGCAGGCAGTCGCTGCGCGGCTTCGAGGACACCTACACGGACATCGTCGACTACATCGTGCGGATCACCCACCGCATCTGGGAGGACCAGGACGTCGGCTACATCTACGACACCTACAGCCCCGGCTGCAGGCTCTACGACGACAGCGGTGTCCACTTCGGAGTGGAGCAGCTCGTCCACGGCACCATGCAGAGCATCAACGCCTTCCCCGACTGCAGGCACTACGCGGACGACGTGATCTGGGCGGGCACCGACGAGGAGGGGTTCGTCACCTCCCACCGCGCCATCAACATCGGGCACAACACGGGCCCGTGGCGCTGGGGCCAGCCCACCGGCCGCAAGCTCGAGACGTGGGTCATCGCCAACTGCGTGGTGCGGGACAACGAGATCTACGAGGAGTGGGTGCTCTACAACACCGCGGCGAAGCTCCAGCAGCTCGGCATCGACGTGCTCGCCGCCGCCCGCGAGTTCGGCAACGGGATCGGCTTCCCCACGCTGTCCGAGCGCCCGTTCGCCGAGGTCGACCGCATCGAGGGCGGGCGGAAGCCGCTGCCGTACCCGGCGCCCGAGCGGCCGGGTTTCGACGTCGAGTACGAGGTGTGCAGGCTCTTCCACGATGTCTACAACCGGCGCGACCTGAGCGCCGTCGACCGGATTTACGCGCCGACCGTGCGCTGGCACGGCACCACCAACCGCACCGGGTACGGGCGTTCGGACGTCCGTGGCATGGCCCGCAACCTGCTCGCCACGTTCCCCGATCTCGGCGTGCGGGTGGACGAGGTGTACTGGATGGGCAACGAGTCCGACGGCTTCAGCGTGTCGGTGCGCTGGACCGGCGCGGGCACCCACCGCGGCTACGGTCTCTACGGCGAGCCCACGGGCAGGCGGGTGCACCTCTGGGGCATCTCGCAGCTGTACTTCGCGCAGGGCCGGATCGTCGAGGAATGGTCGCTGTTCAACGAGTTCGACGTGCTCGCGCAGCTGCTGCGGGACGAGCCGGAGCGCGGGTGACGAGAGTCGCGTGCGCGCAGCTCGCGCCGCGGATCGGTGAGCTGGCCGAGAACCGGGCGCGGACGCTCGCGGCCATCCGGGCGGCCCGGCTACGGGACGCCGACGTGCTCGTGCTGCCGGAGCTGGCCTCGTCGGGGTACGTGTTCGCCGACGAGGCCGAGGCCCGCTCCGTGGCCGTCCCGGCCGGGGGTCCGCTGCTCGCCGACTGGGCGCGGGCCGCGGGGAAGCTGACCGTCGTCGCCGGGTTCTGCGAGCTCGGCGACGACGGCGCGCTGTACAACAGCGCCGCCGTGCTCGACGGCCACGGTGTGCGGGCCGTTTACCGCAAGACCCACCTGTGGGACCGCGAACGGCTGGTGTTCACGCCTGGCGATCTCCCGCCTCCCGTGGTGCGAACCAAGGTCGGTCCGGTGGGCGTGCTGATCTGCTACGACCTGGAGTTCCCCGAGCTGACGCGGTCGCTGGCCCTGCGCGGTGCCGAACTGATCGTGGCGCCGGTCAACTGGCCGGTGGTACCGAGGCCGCAGGGGGAGCGGCCGCCCGAGGTGGTGCAGGCGATGGCGGCCGCGCGGACCAACCGGGTGTTCGTGGCGATCTGCGACCGCACGGGAACCGAGCGCGGGCAACGATGGACGGCCGGTACCTCGATCATCGACGAGTCCGGCTGGGTGGTCGCGGAGTCCACGGAGGACACTCTGGTCGTGGCCGATCTCGACCTGTCCCGCGCGCGGGACAAGGCGATCTCGGAACGCAACGACGTGCTGGCCGATCGCCGTCCCGAGCTGTACGGCTGAGCCGGCACTTTGGCGGATTGGCAAAAGACTTTTGCCCGACGTGGAAAGGTGTGCTCAGCTTGGGATATGAGCGACGAGTTCGACGCCGTGCTGGCCGCGGTCGGGCCCCGGCTGCGCGAGCTGCGCCGCCGCGGCGGAGTCACCCTCACCGCGCTGTCGGAGACCACCGGCATTCCGATCAGCACACTGTCGCGGCTGGAGTCCGGGCAGCGCAAACCAGGCCTGGAACTGCTGCTGCCGCTGGCCAAGGCCCACCGGGTCCCGCTCGACGAGATCGTCGGCGCCCCGGCCAGCGGTGACCCCCGGGTTTATCCCCGGCCGTTCAAGCGCAACGGCATGACCGTGGTCCCGCTGACGCGCAGGCCCGGCGGGCTGCAGGCGTTCAAGCAGATCCTCCCGGCGGGCGGGACCGGCCAGGAGCCCGACCCCCGTTCCCACGAGGGGTACCACTGGCTGTACGTCCTCAATGGACGCCTGCGTGTGGTGCTCGGCGACCAGGACCTGGTGCTCGCTGCCGGTGAGGTCGCCGAGTTCGACACCCACCTCCCGCACTGGTTCGGCAACGCCGACGCGCATCACGTGGAATTCCTGAGCATCCTCGGCCCGCAGGGGGAGCGCTTCCACATCCGCGCCCGGTATCCGGCCGACTAGTACGGCCTAGGCGGGGATCCGCTGGGCGAGCGACTGGACCACGGTCCGCATGGCCTTGGTGCCCTTCCGGAACGCGCGCTGCACCAGGGCCGTGTACTCGTCGTCGAGGACGGTCTGCGGATGGTCGGCCTGGTCGGCCCTGGCCCGGAACTTCTTCGTGGCGCCGCGCTCGCCGAGCACGTGCGCGGTGACGATCAGGAAGTCGTAGGCGCTCGCCTTCCTGCCGTCGCCCACCGACTCGGCGTTGCTCACCGAATGCGCCCAGTAGTACAGGGCCTCCGCCCCTCGCCCGCGTTGCAGCATGGCGATGCCGGCGAGGTCCAGCAGCCAGTACTTGCGCGGGCACGTGCGCAGGCCCTGCCCGATCACTTCCAGTTGCCGGTCGGTGCCCCGGTACACGGGCGCCAGCCACGTGTAGAGGGAGTCGAGCGCGGCGTACCGCGGCTCGGCGAGCAGGTCCTCCACCACCGCCGCCATCGCCGGCGAGGTCGAGCCGTCGGTCCTGGCGACCTCGATGATCCGGTCCAGCGCCTCCCCGTCGCGGAGGTTGCGCGGCTCGGGCTCCTCGGGAAACGCCGGAGTGAGGCACAGGGCGAGGTAGCCGGGGCCGTCCGAGGGCAGGCCGCCGCGCCAGGTCTCCAGCGGCCACCTCGGAATCCCGGCCGACGCATCGGGCACGTTCGTTGCGGGAGTGTCGCTGCGATTGCGCTTGAGCCAGCCGAGCATGCCGCCCAGCGTAGGCGTGGCGCCCGTGGTCCGGGCCGGGCTGGCAGGGTCCGGTCACGGCGAGCGGGGATCACCGGAGGGAGCCGACAGCGCCGGGATGTCCGGGTGGTCGAGCAGCGCCTCGACCACCGCGTCCACGGCCGCGCGCGGAGCCGTCCCCCGGCGCACCACGATCGCGACGTTGCGGTGCACCGGCGTGGTCAGCTCGCGGGTCACCACCCGGTGGCCCGGTTCCACGGTCAGCGCGGGCAGCAGCGCGACCGACCGGCCGGCCTCGACGTGCCGGAGCAGCAGCAGGTAGTTGCTGAACCGGCACGCCACCCTCGGCTCGAAACCGGACTCGCGGCACAACCGCTGCGTCAGCTCGGCCATGTACGAGCCCGGCCGATCACAGGCCCACACCTCCTCCGTGCACGCGGCCAGGTCCACCACCCGGCGCCGCGCGAGCGGATGGCCGGGCGGCAGGACGAGCACCACCGGGTCCGTGCCCAGCGGCACGATCTCGAGGTCCCCGCTCCACGGGAACTCGACGTAGTCGGTGGTCGTGACCACCACGTCCAGCTCCCCGGTGCGCAGCGCGGGCCCGCTCTCGTGCGGCTCGGACTCCACCAGCTCCACGTGCAGGTGCGGATGCGAGTCCGCGAGCCGCGCCGCCGCGGGCACCGCGAGCGGATGGATCGCGCTCTGGAACACCCCGAGCCGGACGGTGCCGATCGGCTCGTCGTTGAGCGCGCGCAGCTCGGCCTCCGCCTCGGCCATCCGGTCGAGGATCTCCCGGCCCCTGCGGGCGAGCACCATTCCGGTCCGGGTCAGCCGCACCCGGCGGCCCGAGCGCTCCAGAAGCCGGCTGCGCGTCTCGGACTCGAGCACGGCGAGCTGCTGGGAGACCGTCGACGGGCTCAGGTGCAGCGTCTCGGCGACCGCACGCACGGTGCCGAGGCTGTCGAGCAGGCCGAGCAGACGAAGACGCCACGGGTTCAGCACCCCGCCATTGTGCGATGTCGCCGAACAGCGTCGTCGGATTCGTGTGCTGGACGCGCGGGCGGCTCCGTTCGTAGCGTCGGAGCCATGCCGGACGACACCGCACTCGAACGTCTCCTGGTCCGCTACTCCGGGCACGGCGCCTTCGCCCCCGGGATCATCGACCGCGCCAAGGGCACCTCGGTGTTCACCGAGGACGGGCGCGAGCTGCTCGACTTCACCTCAGGGCAGATGAGCGCGATCCTCGGCCACTCGCACCCCGAGATCGTCGCGACGGTCCGCGAGCAGGTCGGCAAGCTCGACCATCTCCACAGCGGCATGCTCAGCCGCCCGGTGCTCGAGCTGGCCCGGCGGCTCACGGACACCCTGCCGGACCCGCTGGACAAGGCGATGTTCCTCAGCACCGGCGCCGAGTCGAACGAGGCCGCGCTACGGATGGCGAAGCTGGTCACCGGCGGGCACGAGGTCGTCTCGTTCGCCCGTTCCTGGCACGGCATGACGCAGGCCGCCGCCGGTGCCACCTACAGCGCCGGACGGAGCGGATACGGGCCCGCCGCGCCCGGCAACTTCGCCCTGCCGGTTCCCGACCGGTTCCGGCCCGCCATCGTCGACGCCGACGGGAACCTCGACTGGCGCCGCCAGCTGGACCTGGGCTTCGAGCTGATCGACGCCCAGTCGGTCGGCAGCCTCGCGGCGTGCCTGGTCGAACCCGTGCTGAGCTCCGGCGGCGTGGTGGACCTGCCGCCCGGCTACCTGACCGCGCTGCGGGACAAGTGCCACGAGCGGGGCATGCTGCTGATCCTGGACGAGGCCCAGACCGGGTTGTGCCGCACCGGTCACTGGTATGCGTTCCAGCGCGACGGCGTCGTCCCCGACATCCTCACGCTGTCCAAGACCCTCGGCGCCGGGCTGCCGTTGGCGGCGGTGATCACCAGCGCGGAGATCGAGCAGGCGGCCCACGAACGCGGGTTCCTGTTCTTCACCACGCATGTTAACGATCCGCTCCCGGCCGCCGTCGGCAACACCGTGCTGGACGTGCTCACCCGCGACCGGCTCGACGAGCGCGCCCGCGAGCTCGGCGAGCGGCTGCGCGGCGGACTGGCCGAGCTCGCCACGCGGCACCCGGTGATCGGCGACGTCCGAGGCCGGGGCCTGATGGTCGGGCTGGAACTCGTGGAGGAGGACGGCGGCAACGCCGACGCGCTCGGCCCCGCCGTGACCCGGCGCTGCGCCGAGCTGGGGCTGCACATGAACATCGTGCAGCTGCCCGGCATGGGCGGCACCTTCCGCATCGCCCCGCCGCTGACCGCGACAGAGGCCGAGATCGACCGCGGACTGGCGATCCTCGACACCGCGCTGGCCGCCACCCGCCGGTGACTCATCGGTCACACGGCGCCTGCCCCGGGAATTGAGCACAACGATCGCTCGTTCGAGCTGAGGCAGCTCCAGCATTTCCTCGCGCTGGTGCGGACGGACGGCGGGTGTCGCTGACCGAGGCGGGCCGGGCGCTGATGCCGCTGGCACACCGGATCGTCGCCGACGTCGTGGCGGCGCACGGTGAGATGGCCGCCGTGGCGGGGCTGACGCGGGGGCGGGTGTCGATCGGGGCCATCCAGACGCTGACCGTCGTGGACCTGCCTGCCAAGCTCGGGGTGTTCCGGCAGCGCCACCCCGGCGTCCGGATCCACGTGCGGGAGCACGGTTCCCGACCTGGTGGCCGGGGTCGGCAGCGGCGAGCTCGATCTGTCCTTTGTGCCGATGTTCCGGTGTGCACGACCCGAGTATTCGGGCCGCCGGGGTCCAACACCCGTTGTCGCGGGGATTCAGCTCCCGGATCAGATCAATCGGCGAGCAGGGAGGTGGCCAGCCGGAACGTGGGGCGCTGCATCCGGTCGCGATGCTCGCGCACGAACGTCACCAGGCGAGGCCGATCGATCTTGCCGACCTCGCGCAGCGCCGTGCCGACCGGTTTGGTGACCAGACCGGACGGGTCCGCCAGCAGCAGCTCCGCCAGCGCGAGCGGATCGTCGAGGTCGCCCTGCCGGATCAGCCAGAAGGCGGCCGTGATGGCGGTGCGCCGTTCGATGGCTCTGGGCGAGCGCGCGAGATCGAACAGCGGTTGACGGGACTTGTCCAGCAGATACCCGCCGACGACGCGGGGCGCCGCGCGGTCGACCAGGTCCCAGACGGTGATCAGGTCGTGGTGGTGGAGGTAGGTCTCGTACAGTCGCCGACGGCCGGCATCGCTCAACGAGGGTCGCCGTGCCTTGAAATCCAGAACGGACACGCCGACCATGCGGACCTCGTACAGGGGACTGGCCAGCAGTTCGGGAATGTGCTCGAGGTCCAGGTCCGTCCACGCCTTCGCGGTGTCGAAGACGTCCTTCATGCGAACGCCGATCGCCGTGAGGCCGCTGTCCGCGGGCAGCCGCCGGGTGATCTTGGCTTTCTCCGTGTCGCTCTGCAGGGCTTCCAAAGCCGCGTGCAGCCGCGCGATCTCGGCTGTCATCCGCACATCCTCGCGTACCGGGTCGCGGACGGGCGCGCCGCGTGTGTAACAGCCGCTACACTCAACGCTGTGACCGAGCGGCGTGAGGCATCCCGGTGGCTGCTGCTGGTGGTCAGGGTGCCGGCCGAGCCGAGCAGGCACCGGGTGGCCGTGTGGCGGGAGCTGCGGCGCGCCGGGGCGTTGTCACTGGGTCAGGGCGCCTGGGTCGTGCCGGATGCTCCGATGTTCGCCGACGGGGTGACGCGGGTGATCGAGCTGGCCCGGCGCGGAGACGGCGAGGTGCTCGTGCTGGACGCCACCGGGCGGGCGGAGCCCGACTCGGCGCGGCTGGCGGAGCTGTTCACCGCGGAACGCGCCGAGGAGTGGGCCGAGTTCCTCGCCGAGTGCGCCAAGTTCGACGCCGAGATCGACGAGGAGATCCGCAAGCGCAAGTTCACGATGGCCGAGCTGGAGGAGGAAGAGCAGAGCCTGGAGCGGCTGCGCCGCTGGCACCGGGACATCAAGGCCCGCGACGTGTTCGGCGCCCCCGCCGCGGCCGAGGCCGAACAGCGGCTCACGCACTGCGCCGACCGGCTCGCCGACTACACCGAGCGGGTCTTTCAGGCCCTGCACCAGCTATGACGCGATGAGCGGCGAGCCACCGGCAACCACCACGGCCGCGCCAGGCAGGTTGTTCCCGTTGTACGCGGCGGGGTTCGTCACCGCGTTCGGTGCGCACAGCATCGCCGCGAGCCTCGGCGGCTATGCCGAGGCCGAGCACGCCTCCCTGCTGACCCTCGGTGTGCTGCTCGCGGTCTACGACGGCGCCGAGGTGCTGCTCAAACCGGTCTTCGGGTCGCTGGCCGACCGGATCGGGCCACGCCCGGTGCTGCTCGGCGGGTTGCTGGCCTTCGCCGCCGCGTCCGCGGCGTTCGTCGTCGCGGGCAACCCCGCGCTGGTCGGCGTGGCCCGGTTCGGGCAGGGTGCCGCCGCGGCGGCCTTCTCCCCGGCCGCTGGTGCGCTGGTCGCGCGGCTGACCCCGCGGACTCGGCACGGTCGCGCGTTCGGCGGTTACGGCGCGTGGAAAGGGCTCGGCTACACCCTCGGCCCCGTGCTCGGCGGTGTGCTGATCACGGCCGGCGGCTACCCGCTGCTGTTCGGCACGCTCGGCGTGCTGGCGTTCACGGTCGCCGCGTGGGCCGCGGTCGCCATCCCGGCCGTGCCGCCGCTGCCGCGGACCCGCCAGACCGTGCTCGATCTGGCCCGCAGGCTCGCGGCCGGGAACTTCCTGCGGCCCACCGCGGCGCTCGCGGGCGCCACCGCCGCGCTCGCGGTCGGCGTCGGGTTCCTGCCCGTCGCCGGTTCCGGGCTCGGCCTCGGCCCGCTGGTCACCGGCGCGCTGGTCTCCCTGCTGGCCGCCACCGCCGCGCTGGTCCAGCCGTGGGCGGGGCGCGCCCGCGACGCCGCGCACGTCCGGGACCGGGCGGGCATGGCCGCCGGGCTCGGGCTGGCGGCGGTGGGCATGGCCGCGACCACCGTGCTGCCCGGTGTCGCCGGGCTGGTGGTGGCCGCGCTCGCCATCGGCGCAGGGACCGGCCTGGCGACCCCGATCGGGTTCGCGCACCTCGCCGCCACCACCCCGCCCGAACGGCTCGGGCAGACCCTGGGCGCCGCCGAGGTGGGCCGCGAGCTCGGCGACGCCGGCGGCCCGCTGCTGGTCGGTGCGCTCGCCGCCGCGACCACGCTGGGGCTGGGCCTGCTCGGTCTCGCCGGGTTGCTGACCGTACTCGGCCTCCTCGCCGTCCTCACCGGACGGAAAGGGCGGTAGCAGGGACCGCCACGGTTTGCGCCGCCCGGCGTCGCGGGTAGCCGGGAGCACGCCGGGCCTGAACGTCGAGCGGGAACTGGGGGTGCGGGTGGCCGAGCACACCGGAACACGGCCGCGGCCGGCCGGGGCACCGGGACGCGGGCGTGCGGCCCGCCTCCGGCAGTGGCTCGGCAGGGCGCTGAGCGGCAGCGGCCAGGAACGCCACGCCGTCGTGTTCGTGGGCAAGAGCACGCTGGCCGCCACCGCGGCCTGGGCGGTGGCCTACCACGTGCTCCAGGCGGAGTCGGCGGCCTTCGCGCCGTTTTCGGCGGTCCTGATGCTGCAGGTGACCGTCTACCAGTCGGTGTGGCATTCCCTGCGCTACGTCGCCGCGGTCGCGGCCGGAGTCGCGGTGCAGCTCGTGTTCGGGTTCCTGTTCGGCACGGGACTGGCGACCTTCGCGCTCGTCGCGGCCACGGCGGCGACGATCGGCCGCTGGCGGCGGCTCGGCTCCGAGGGAGCGCAGGTCGGGACGGCGGCCTACTTCGCCTTCTCCACGTTCGTCTCCGCCGCCAGCGGGCTGGAACGGCTGAGCCAGCTCGGCGAGATCATCGAACTCGTCGCACTCGGCTGCGGCATCGGCGTGCTGGTCAACGTGCTCGTCCTGCCCCCGCTGCGCTACCGCAGCGCCGAGTACGGGGTGCACGTTCTCGCCCGGTCGCTGTGCGACCTGATGAGCGACATGTACCCCGCGCTGCGCCAGGGACAGCTCGACGAGGACAGCGCCGCGCGGTGGCGGGACCGCGCGGCACGGCTCGGCCCGCTGGTGTCGCAGGCGCAGTCCTCCGTGGACCTGGCCAGGGAGAGCGGCGTCTACAACCCCCGGCGGGTCCTCCGCAGGCAGGTGGGCCGCCGCGCGTTTTCCGGCTACCAGGCCGTGATCGACGCGCTCGAGCGCGTGACCTACCAGGTCGGGTCCATGACGCGCAGCCTCACCCAGTGCCCGCGGGACGGCGACGGCCCCGAGCACGGTGAGTTCTTCCGGCGCTACGGGGACCTGCTCGCCGCCCTCACCCACTTCACGCGGTTGCTCGGCGACCTCGACGAGGACCGCCTCGACGAGCAGATCCCGCGGCTGTGCTCCGCCGCGGAGGAGGCCGGGGAGCAGTGCCGAGGCCTGGCCGGGTACGCGCAGGATTCGCTGCCGCTGGCCGATCCCGCCCGGCCCTACGGCATCCTGCTCGCGGAGGCCACCCGCCTCATGGAGGAGGCGCAGTACACGTGCGACGTCCTCCAGCGCACCGTCGCTAGCCCTTGACGCACACGACCTGCTTGAGGTGGGCGACCACCTCGACGAGGTCGGTCTGCGCGGCGAGCACCGACTCGATGTCCTTGTAGGCGGCGGGAATCTCGTCGACCACGCCCGCGTCCTTGCGGCATTCGACACCCGCCGTCTGCTCGGCCAGGTCGGCCGCGGTGAACGTCTTCCTGGCCTTGGTGCGTGACATCCGCCTGCCCGCGCCGTGTGACGCCGAGTGGAACGACCGCTCGTTGCCGAGCCCGCGCACGATGTAGGAGCCCGTGCCCATGCTGCCCGGGATGATGCCCAGGTCACCGGAACCCGCCCGGATGGCTCCCTTGCGGGTCACCAGCACGTCCACGTCGTCGTAGGTCTCCTCCGCGACGTAGTTGTGGTGGCACGAGATCGGCTCGTCGAACCGCGTGCCCGGCACGGTGTCGGCCACCGCGCGCTGCACGAGCGCCACCATCGTCGCCCGGTTGCGCGCCGCGTAGTCCTGCGCCCAGAACAGGTCCCGCCGGTAGGCCTCCATCTGCGGTGTCCCCGCCACGAACACCGCCAGGTCCGGGTCGGGCAGGTCGGCGTTGTGCGGCAGGCGGCGCGCGATGTCGATGTGCCGCTTGGCGAGCTCGTTGCCGATGCCGCGCGAACCGGAGTGCAGCATCAGCCATACCCGTCCCGCGTCCGCGCCGCCCTGCTCCAGGCACACCTCGATGAAGTGGTTGCCCCCGCCGAGGCTGCCGACCTGCCGCCGCGCGCGGTCGAGCTGGTTGTGCACGCCGGGGTGCAGCTCGCCGAAGGCGCGCCAGAAGGCGTCCCAGCCGCCGACGCCGTGCACGACGGCCGGGTTCACCGGAGTGCGGTGCAGGTCGAAGCCCACGGGCACCGCGGACTCGATCCGCCTGCGCAGCCGGCCGAGGTCGTCGGGAAGGTCCGAGGCGGTCAGCGACGTGCGCACGGCGCTCATCCCGCAGCCGATGTCCACCCCGACGGCGGCGGGGGACACCGCGTCCCGCATGGCGATGACGCTGCCCACGGTGGCGCCCTTGCCGTAGTGCACGTCCGGCATCACGGCCAGCCCGTGCACCCAGGGCAGGTTCGAGACGTTGCGCAGCTGGCGCATCGCGGCGTCCTCGACCGTGACCGGATCCGCCCACATCCTGATCGGCACGCGGCCACCGTCAACCGACGCGTACATCAAGTTTCCTTCCCTTGCGGTACCGGCGATCCAGGATGATCGTTCGGCACGGCGGGCGCAACCGGATTGTCACGGCGCCCGGTGAGTCCGGTGTGGACATACCGGCCCCGTTACCGCGCGGCTGGCCAGCGGCCGCCCGTGCCGGGCCGGGCTCCGGTTCGGCGGGCCGAGCGGATTCGGCCGTGGTTCCGCGGTGCTTGTGGGGGCGCCGGGCGCTCGGAGCGCCTACCGGGTGTGGGCGTGCTCGCGCGGTATCGGCCCGACGTCGGCGTGGCGGCCGGGACGCAGCGCGGCGTGGCGCTGCCCCGGGCCAGGGCCGGAGCGGGCGGCCAGCGCGTCGGCGACGACGCCGGTGGTGAATGCGTACACGGTCTTGTGCAGCAGGTCCACCACGAGTTCCTGCCGGGGCCAGGTGGGCGGCGGGGAGCCCACGCCCGTGGCGTTCTCCAGGATCTGGTCGTTGGTCAGCCGCACCACGGCGAACTTCGCTGAGGACCACGGGCCGCGTAGCCCCGCGTGCGCCATCACCGAGCGCAGCACGCCGAGCAGTATGCCCTGGCCGATGTGCATCGCCAGGTTCACCGGAGCCGGCTGCCGGCCGGCTCGTTCCCGCATCCCGGTGAGCCGTTGCATGGTCCTGGCGGGAACGTGCGAGTCCGGGCGACCGGTCAGGCGTTGCTCCACCTTCTCGCCCAACGTCATCGCCAGCACTCCCGCCGCACCGGCGGCCGGCCCTTCCCACAGCGCGTGTTTCATCATGTCGCCTCGGCTACCCCGGTCCGCCGCACCTATTCACGATTTCGGCCTGACGACGGCGGGTGTGCCGAGCCGCCTTCGACCCGGCCAGGGCGACGATTCCGGGCGGCTCGGCGTCCCAGCCCGTCACCGCGTGATCCGGCCGGACCAACGCACGGCGTCCCCGCGGCCGTAGCGAATCAGGAAGTCCGCATCGCGGGAGGAACTGCCGGCCCTGCAGGATCATCTGCCGCCTCCGCGAAGCGATCAAGGCCGGAGCCGAGGCCTGGCGGCGCACCAGGTGGGCCGCGATCCGGCGGCACTGCCGGAAAGCGCGGGGCCACGAATCGGCGGCAGCCGGAGAGCGTGCCCGACGACATGACAGACTCCACCGGATGAGCCGCTGGGGGATGCCGGCGCCGTGGTCGCGCGCGCCGCTGATGCTGCTGCGCAGGCCCGTCGTGGCCCTGGCGGTCGCGGTGGGTGCGTTGCTCGTGGCGTTGCCTGCCGCGGCGGCTCCGCTGTTCCTGTCCTCCGCGGGCAACGCCACGCTGAGGCAGCTGGTCGACGCGTCGTGCACGTGGCAGACGGGCATGCAGCTCACCGGTGCCGTCCCGATGCGGCCCGCGCCCGAGGCTCCGGGAGATCCGGTCGGGCGGGACCTCGTCGACCGGCGGGTGGAGCTGGTGCGCGCCCAGACCGGTGGGCTGGACCACCTGGGCGGGCCGGTGGTGACGCTGCTGACCACCGCGAGCGTGGGCCCCGCGCCCGTGCCCGACCAGTCGCTCGTGACGCTCGCCGCGCGCGACGGGTTCGGCGAGCACGTCGACGTGATCGCCGGGGGCGAGGGCCGGGGTGTGTGGGTGCCCGACCGTTTCGCCGAGCTCCAGGGCCTGTCGGTGGGTGACGAGGTGACGCTCTCCAGCCGCGACGGCAGGGCGACCATGCCCGTGGCCGCGGTGTTCCGCGACCTGCGCTCGGTGCCTGAACGGCCGTTCTGGTGCAGCCTGCGCGAGACCGTTCACGGCACCCCGCTCGGCAACGCACCGGTGTACCCGGTGGCGTTCGTGTCGCGCGCCGACCTGCTCGCCGTCGCCGAGGACACCGGAGCGTCGATGTGGATCGAGCGGGCGGTCGACACCGGAGGGCTCACCACGGTCGGCGCCCGGCCCGCGGCGGAGGGGATCGAGCGGCTGCGCGCGAACACCGTCGACTCGCCGGAACCCGGCCTGTTCGACGACTCGGCACCGTACGGCGGTGCGTTCACGTCCTCGCTGGCCGACAAGGTCAACCGCTCCGAGCTGGTGCTGGCCGCGCTGACCGGCACGGTCGTGCCCCTCGCGGCGGCGGGCACGGTCGCCGGGCTCGTGATCGCCGCCGCGGCCGGCGCGTTCTGGGCCGACCGGCGGCGGGCCGAGCTGGCCGTGCTGTCCGCGCGCGGGGTGGGGCCGCTCGCGCTCGGCGGCAAGGCGGCACTGGAAACGGCGGGCGCCGTGGTGCTCGGCGCCGTCGCCGGCTGGGCCGGTGCGCGGGGGCTCGTCGCGGCCGCGGGCCCGAGCCCGCTCGTGACGCCCGGCGCCACCACGGCCTCGCTCGTCGCCGCCGCCACGGCACTGGTGGCCGCGCTGGCGGTGATCGCGGCCGTCGCCGGGTTCCGGGCCGGGCGCCTGCACGACACGCGGCCCGCGCGGCACCGGCGGCGGGCCCGCGTGCCGTGGGAGGTGCTGCCGCTGGGCGCGGCGGTGGTCTGCTGGTTCGTGCTCGACGCCGACGTGCAGGTGCGTGCCGCCGACGCCGTGGGCACGGTCGCCCGCATCCCGCCGAGGCTCATCGTGTCGCCGGTCCTGCTGGCGATCGGGCTGGCGATGCTCGGCGCCCGGCTCGTCCGGTGGATGCTGCGCCGGCTGCGTTCCCGCCCCCGGTCGATGACGCGTCCCGCGGTGTACCTCGCGGCCAGGCGCGTGGTCGCCGCGCCGCTGGTGGCCTCGGTGCTCGTCGGCGCCACCGCCGTGCCCGTCGCGCTCGCCGGGTACGGCGCCACGGTCACCGGTTCCGTCGACCGCACGATGCACGCCGAGGGGCAGCTGATCGTCGGCGCCGACGCGGTGCTGTCACTGAGGGAGCGGGCGCCCGTGCCGCCGCGGCTGGCCGGGCGCGCGAGCGTGGCCACGCGCTACGTCGACGCGCGGCTCGGCGACACCACCGTCCACGTCCTCGGCGTCGATCCGGAGACCTTCGCCGAGGCCGCCTTCTGGGACCCGGGCCTGCCCGGCCCTTCGCTCGTCGAGGTGCTCGGCCACCTCTCCGGCGGTGGCGCGGCCGTCGCCGGAACGTCCTCAGTGGACATCGGTTCCGTGCTCACGATCAGGAACCAGCACCGCGAACTGGACCTCCTCGACGTGGCGCAGCTGCCCGGAAAGCAGGCCGGCTACCCGCTGGTGCTCGTCGACCGCGCACTGCTCGACGACCTGGCGCCGGCGGCGCAACCGCAGCTGTGGGCGCGCGGTGATCCCGACGAGATCGTGGCCGCGGCCGCCACGGCGGGCCTGCCGGTGAGCGCCGTCGCGCGCGCCGAGGACGTGCAGGCCAGCGGCGTCTACGCCGGGATCACCTACACCTTCGCCTTCCTCGCGGCCGTCTCGCTGCTCACCGGCGTGGTGATCGTGGTGGGGCTGCAGCTCTACCTCGACGCGCGCTCGCGCGCGAGGCGCAGTGCGTCGGTGCTGCTGCGGCGGATGGGCATCGGCGCCGGGGCGCACTGGCGGGCTCTGGTGCTGGAGGTCGGCGGGCTGCTGCTGGCCGGGTTCGCGACGGGCGCGCTGCTCGCCGCCGCGGTGATCGCGTCGACGGCGGCGGACTACGACCTCAACCCGGCGAGCGCGCCCGGCACGCTCGTCGCACTGCCCTGGCCGGTGTTCGCCGTGCTCGCCGTGGCGACCGCGCTCACCGCGGTCGTGGCCTCGGCGGCGGCACAGCGCGCGGCCTCGGCCGCCCGGCCCTCGGAGGTGCTGCGTGACACCCGCTGACCCCGCGCTGCGTTGCGGGGGCGTGAGCCACAGCTATCCCGTGAACGGCGCGCCCGTGCGGGCGCTCACCGGAGTCTCGCTGACGGTTCCGCGTGGCGCGGTCACCGTGCTCGCCGGACCGTCGGGCTCCGGCAAGTCCACGCTGCTGCGCATCCTCGGCTGCCTCGACCGGCCCGAGGAGGGCAGCGTCGAGGTGGAGGGCGTGGAGACCACCACGCTGTCCACGCGGCGGCGGCGGGCCCTGCGCCGCGCCCGCATCGGCTACGTCTTCCAGGACCCCGCCGACAACCTGCTCGGCTACCTGACCGTCGCCGAGCACCTCGCGCTCGGCGCCCGCCTGCGCGGGGCCGGGGGAGACCCCGCGGCGCTGCTGGAGGCGCTCGGGCTCGGGGCCAGGGCGGGACACCGGCCCGCGCAGCTCTCGGGCGGCGAGCAGCAGCGGGTGGCGCTCGCCTTCGCCGCCGCGGGCGACCCGCCGGTGCTGCTGGCCGACGAGCCGAGCGCCCAGCTCGACCGCGCGGCCACCGGGCTCGTCGTCGGCGCGCTGCGCGAGCTCGCCGCACGCGGGCACGCGGTTCTGGTCACCACCCACGACCCGGAGGTGCTCGCCGTGGCCGACGAGGTGATCGAACTGGTCGACGGCGTGCGGAGGGACGCGGCATGAACGGGGGACCGATCCTGACGGTGTCCGGCGTGCGCAAGGACTACGGGCGCACGACGGCGCTCGCCCCGGTGAGCCTCGAGCTGTACCCGGGCGAGCTGGTCGTCCTGACGGGCCCATCCGGCTCCGGCAAGAGCACGCTGCTCATGATCGCGGGTGGCTGGGAGACCCCCGACGACGGCGAGGTGAAGCCGCACCCGCCGCTGCCGGACGTGCGCATGGCCGAGCAGCCGTGGGAGCACCTCGGCGTGGTGCCGCAGTCGATCAGCCTCCTCGACGAGCTCACCATCGAGGACAACCTCGCGTTCGCGGCCCGCCGCACCGGGGACGCCGACGTGGCCGGCCTGCTGGCGGCACTGGACCTGACGCACCTCGCGGGCAGGCTGCCGGGCGAGACGTCCCGGGGCGAGCAGCAGCGTGCCGCCGTGGGCCGGGCGCTGGCAGCCGGGGCGTCGCTGGTGCTGGCCGACGAGCCGACCTCGCACCAGGACCGCCGCCGGGGCGCGCTCGTGCTCGACGTGCTGCGTGCGGCCGCCGACCGGGGCGCCTCCGTGCTCATCGCCAGCCACGACCCCGTCGCGATCGGCCGTGCCGACCGGGAGATCACGCTGGGCTGAGCGGTACGCCCCGCGCTCAGGGTGCCGGGTTGACAGTGGGGGCCCCGCGGATCTACGTTCTGCCTAGTCGTCTATACATCTAGTCAACGTTCCCGCTGGAGGTGACAATGCCGTCGCAGCTGAAAGAGGCCCGCTACGAGCTCGTCGAGGTACCCGAGCCGATGGGGCCGGTCTCCGTGACCGTCGACCGGCGCAAGGTGCTCGACTACGCCTACTGCGAAGACGACTACGGGTCCTGGTACTTCGGAGAGTCGCCGTTCGGCGGCCCGGTCGGCCACCCGCTCGTGCTCGCCAACGACCTGCTGTTCCTCTTCTACGAGAACTACGACGGCAACACGGCCCAGGGGCTGCACACTCACGAGCACCTCACGTTCCACGCGCCGATCCCGGTCGGGGAGACGGTGACCATCCAGGGCGGCTACGTCGAGAAGTACGAACGCCGTGGCCAGGGCTACGTGACGCTCGAGGCCGAGGCGCGCGGGGCCGACGGCAGGCTCCTGGTGCGCCACGTCGGCAAGGAGATCATGCGCACCGTCGCGGGCGAGGTGGTCGGCAAGGGCAGGGCCGCGGGCGCCGAGCGGCCACGCACCGTCCGCGGCACGGTCGACGCGAACCTGCCCGTGGTCACCCGCGCGCGGCTCGACGCGCCCGAGCACGCCGGCATCCCGTCCCGCTCCCTCGCGTTCACCCAGGACCAGATGTCGGTGTTCTCGTGGGCGGGCCGCGGCTACTCCAATGTGCACACCCACCCGGAGAAGGCCGCCGCGTCCGGGCTCGACCGAACGATCGTGCAGGCCCAGCAGCAGACCGGTTTCATCATCTCCAACGTGGTCGACTTCTTCGGCGCGAGCTTCTTCACCTCCGGCGAGTTGGACCTGCGGTTCGTCTCGCCCGTGTTCGTCGGCGACGAGCTGACCACGAGCGGCGCGATCTCCGGCGTCACCGGCGACGGCAGGCTCGAACTCGAGGTCTGGGTCGACAAGGCCGACGGCACGCGCACCGCACTCGGCTGGGCCTCGGCGCGGGTCGGCGACGACCCGGCCCGCCCCACCCCGCTGCTCTGACCCCCGCTCCCACCCCGTCCCCCCAGATCGACAAAGGAGTCATCATGGCCGAACCCGCCACAGCTCCTCCCGCCACCGAGGCCGAGCGCACCAGACTGGCCAAGCGCGCCGCCGTCGCGAGCCTCGTCGGCACCGCCGTGGAGTGGTACGACTACTTCATCTTCGGCACCGCCTCGGCGCTCGTCTTCGGTGAGCTGTTCTTCCCCAACGAGGCCGACCCGATCATCGGCACGCTCTCGGCGTTCGCCGTGTTCGGCGTCGGCTTCTTCGCCCGCCCCGTCGGCGGCATCGTCTTCGGGCACTTCGGCGACAAGTTCGGGCGCAAGGCCGCGCTCGTCACCACGCTCATGCTCATGGGCGTCTCGACGTTCCTCATCGGACTCCTGCCCACCACCGACGACATCGGCATCTGGGCTCCGGTGCTGCTGGTGCTGCTGCGGCTGATCCAGGGCTTCGGCGTCGGCGGGGAGTGGGGCGGTGCCTCACTCGTCGCCGTCGAGTACGCGCCGCCCGGCAAACGCGGCGCCTACGGCAGCTTCCCGCAGATCGGCAACGCCGTGGGCCTCGTGATGTCCACGAGCATCTTCGCGATCGTCTCCGCCCTGCCCGACGACGCGCTGCTGTCCTGGGGCTGGCGGGTTCCGTTCCTGCTCAGCGCCGTGCTGATCGCGGTCGGACTGTTCATCCGGTTCAAGCTCACCGAGACGCCCACGTTCCAGGCCGCGCAGGAGAAGCTCGAGGCGCAGGCGGCCACCGACAAGGCCAAGGAGAAGATGCCGATCGCCGAGCTGTTCACACGGTTCAAGCGGCCGCTGCTGCTCGCGATGGGCATGCGGCTCGGCGAGGCGGTGTTCGGCTACATCATCCTCACCATCGGCCTGACGTTCGCCACCAACTACACCGACATCCCGCGCACCGACGTGCTCATCGCGGGCACGGTCGCGGCCGCGCTCGCGATCTACACCTACTACTTCTTCGGCAGGCTCTCCGACCGGATCGGCAGGCGCGCCGTGTTCGTCCTCGGCTCGGTGGTGGCCGTGGTGGTGTCGTTCCCGTTCTTCTGGATCCTCGACGCCGACGCGGTCGTGCTGATGTACGTGATCTACGCCGTCGGCTACGCGATCGGCGTCGGCGCCCTCTACGGCGTCGAACCGGCCTTCTTCTCCGAGCTGTTCGGCACGAAGGTCCGCTACACCGGGCTGTCGCTCGCCGCGCAGGTGCCGAGCATCCTCATCGGACTGTGGCCGCTCGCCTCCACGGCGCTGCTCGCCGCCACCGACGGAGACCCGTGGCCCATCGCGCTCATCACCGCCGTCTGCGCCGTGATCGGGCTGGTGTGCGCGCTGCTGGCCCCCGAGACCAACAAGGCCGACATGACCCGCATCGGCGAAGAGCACGAGGAGGCCCGATGACGAACGCGCCCGACCGGCCCTGGCGGGACCTGACCGACCCCCGCCGGGCGCTGAAGATCGACGACCTGGAGGCCGGGCTCAAGGAGCCGGAGTTCGAGAACCTCGAGATCCCCGAGGACCTCGGCACCGTCCGGGTCGTGGTGGACGACCACAAGATCAAGCGCTACGCGTTCACCCACGACGACCACTCGCCGTGGGCCCTGCACGACAGTCCCTTCGGCGGCCGTGTCGGGCAGGCGGCCCTGCTGGGCAACGACCTCGTGCAGCTGTTCACCCTCGTCTACGCCGGCAGCAAGGTCGTGGGTTACCACACCGAGGAACAGATGTGGTTCGACAGCCCGGCGAAGCTCGACGAGGTGGTGACGCTGAGCGGCACCTACACCGAGGCCTACGAGCGCCGCGGTGAGGGCTACGTCGTGATGGAGGCGCAGGCCACCGGCGAGGACGGGCGCAGCATCGTGCGGCACCGCGGCGTCGAGATCCTCAAGACCAACCCCGGCGCGATCGGCGGGCGCGGCTCCGCCAAGCCCGAGAAGCGCGTCACCGGCGAGGTGCCCGAGGGCGCCAGGGTGATCGAGACCGTCGACGCCGCCACCAGGCCCGGCGACGTGCTCGCCCCGCTGCACAAGACGATCACCGCCGAGCAGGCGGCGGTGTTCAGCCGCGTCGGCGAGTACGTGCGCAACATCCACAACGACATCGACGTGGCCCGTGCCGGCGGCCTGCGCGTGCCGATCGTGCAGGGGCAGCAGCAGTTCGGCGTGCTCGCCCAGCTGCTGACCCTCCGCTGTGGACCGTCCTTTCTCACCTCCGGCAGGCTGCGGGTCAAGTTCCTCGCCCCGCTCGACGTCTTCGACCCGTTCACCTCGACCGGCATCGTCACCGCGGTCACCCCGGTGGCCGACGGGCTCCGTGCCGAGCTGGAGATCTGGGTGCGCCGCGACTCCGACGGCCGGCTGATGACGGCCGGGTGGGCGAGCGTGACCGTGCCCGCGTCCTGACCGACCGCACCGACAACAGAAAGCGGAAAACACCTTCATGAGCACTCCCAAGACCGGTGGCCAGCTGGTCGTCGACCTGCTGCGCTCCTTCGGCGTCGAGTACGTCTTCGGCGTCGTCGGCGGGCAGACGCTGGCGATCACCGACGCGATCATCGACACCCCGGGCATCGAGGTCGTCCACACCCGGCACGAGAACGCCGCCGCCGTGATGATGGACGCCTACGGCAGGCTCACCGGCAAGCCGGCCGCGTGCATCTCCACCACCGGCCCCGGCGCCACCAACCTGCTCACCGGCATCGGCGGTGCCTACCGCGACTCCAGCCCCGGTTTCGTCCTCACGTGCAACAACAACGGTGAGAACATCCACAAGGACGACGCGCAGAACGCCGACCACGTCGAGCTGATCAAGCCGCTCGTGAAGTACTCCCGCCTCGTGGCGCACGCGTCGTCGATCAAGCAGGCGATGGAGGAGGCCTACGTCAACGCGCTGACCGGCAACCCCGGCCCGGTGCACCTCGACTTCGCCCGCGACACCATCGAGGGCGAGGTCGCGAACCCGCCCTCGGTCCCCGAGGTGCACCCGAGCCGCGACTGGGTCGGCGAGCGGCCGTCGGCCAACCCGGTCGCGCTCGCGAGGGTCGCCGAACGCGTGCTGGCCGCGAAGCGGCCGGTGATCTGGCTCGGCAACGGCGGCAACCGCGCGCGGGCGAGCGAGGACGTGCTCGCGCTGGCCGACGCGCTCGGCATCCCCGTGGTGACCACGTTCAACGGCATCGGCTCGGTTCCGACGACGCACCCGCTGGTCTTCGGTGCCGTGAGCCGGATGGGCACCGCACTCTCCGGTGAGGTGCTCGGCGAGGCCGATCTGGTGCTGGCGCTCGGGAACAGCCTCAACGCGGTGTCGACCGGCCGCTGGAAGCGTGCCCTGCCCGAGGTGGTCCAGGTCGACGTCGACCCCGCCATGATCGGCCGCTACTACTCCGAGGTCACGCAGGGCGTGGTGGGCGATCTCGGGTCGTTCGCCCGGGACCTGGTCACCGCGGTCGGCGACCGCGCGGAGGCGGCCAGGCAGGGCCGCGCCGAATGGCTCGCGTCGCTGAGCAAGGCGCGCACCGTGTGGTGGCAGGGCTCGGAGGTGCGCGACCCCGACGCCGAGGGCGTGCTCTCGCCCGCCGACATCGTGCGCACGCTGCGCGAGGTGGCGCCCGACGACACGCTGCTGATCCCCGACGCGGGCAACCCCGGCGTGTGGTCGTTCCTCTGGGAGATCACGAGGCCGAACAGCTACATCAAGCCGGTCGGCTTCGGCAACATGGGTTTCGCACTGCCCTCGGCGATCGCGGCCTCGCTCATCGACCCGAAGCGGCCCGTGCTCGCGCTCATCGGCGACGGCTCGCTCGGCATGAGCCTCGGCGAGCTGGAGACGCTCGCCCGCGTCGGCGGCAACGTGTGCGTCGTGGTCCTCAACGACTCCAGCTATGGCAACATCCGGCAGGAACAGGAACTGCACTTCGACGGCCGCACGATCGGTGTCGACTTCGGACCCGTCGACTACGGCATGGCGGCACGGGCGATGGGGGTCGGTGGCGAGGTGGTGACCAGCCTGGCGAAGCTGCGGCAGCGCGTGGCCGACGCGTTCGCCGCGGGGGAGCCCGCGGTGTTCGACGTGCCGATCGACCGCGACGTCAACGCGTGGACGTTCCCGTCCTTCGTGGCGCCGAAGAAGGGATGACGACGATGGCGAACGCGACAACGGGGCCGCTCGCCGGAGTGAAGGTGCTCGACCTCTCCCGGTTCATCGCAGGCCCGCTGTGCGCGCAGATCCTGGCCGACTTCGGGGCCGAGGTGGTGAAGATCGAGCGGCCCGGGGGAGAGGACTCGCGCCACCACGGGCCGTACTACCGCGACGAGAGCATCTACATGTTCCTGTACCACCGGAACAAGTACGACGCGAGCCTCGACACCCGCCACCCCGAGGCGCTCGGCATCCTGGAGCGGCTCATCGAGTGGGCCGACGTGGTGGTGGAGAACTACCGGCCGGGCACGATCGAGAAGATGGGCATCGGCTACGAGCGCATGAAGGAGCTCAACCCCGACATCATCCTCGTGTCGATCTCGGGCTTCGGCCAGACCGGGCCGGACTCGCGCAGGGCGCTGTTCGACGCCATCTCCCAGGCGTCGTCGGGACTGATGAGCATGACCGGGGAGCCCGACGGCAAACCGACGCTGAGCGGCACCTACATCGCCGACTACACCACCGGCTACCAGGGCGCGATCGGCGCGCTCATGGCGATCCTGCACCGGGAACGCACGGGCGAGGGCCAGCTGGTGGACATCGCGTCGTTCGACACGATGTTCTCCGCGCTGGGCATCCGGCTCATGTCGGAGCTGATGCTCGGGCAGGACATGCCGCGCAGCGGGTCGCGGGACCTGCTCACCGCCCCGGTCAACGTGTACGAGGCCGCGGACGGGCCGATCTACGTCCAGGCGGGCACCGCGTCGCTGTTCCCGAAGCTGTGCGAGGTGATGAAGCGGCCCGAGCTCGCCGACGACCCGCGCTTCGCCACCGTCGAGGGCCGGATGGCGCACCAGGAGTACCTGGAGGGCGAGATCGGCGCGTGGGCGGCGACCCTGACGACCGACGAGATCGCGCGGCTGCTCGACGACGCCGGGGTGCCCTACGCCAAGGTCGCCACGGTCGCGGAGGTGGCGCGCTCCCCGCAGATCGCCGCGCGTGACATGATCGTCGAGTCCGAGCACCCCGAGCTCGGCACGATCCGGATGCCCGGCAACCCGGTCAAACTGGAGAAGACCCCGCCCACGGTCCGCAAGGCGCCCCCTCGGGTGGGCGAGGACAACGAGTACGTCTACCGGACGATCCTGGGTATGTCGGGCGAGGACGTGGACCGGCTGCACCAGGCGGGAGCGATCTGAACATGGCGCACGCACCCAGGTATCGCGTGATCTACGACGACATCGTCTCGCAGATCCAGGAAGGGCTGCTGGCGCCCGCGGCGCAGCTGCCCGGCGAGAACGACCTCGCCAGGCAGTACGGCGTCAGCCGCATGACCGTCCGCCAGGCGCTCGACCTGCTCGACTCGGACAACTTCGTCGTGCGCAGGCAGGGCAGCGGCACGTTCGTGAGCGAGACCGCGAAACGCGGGCGCAGGCTCAACCGGCTCCGCTCGTTCGCCGACGAGATCGCGGGCACCGCGGGTGAGGTGTCGAGCCGGGTCGTGCGCGCCGAGACCGGCCCCGCCACGGCGGAGGTGGCGGCCGTCTTCGGGATCGCCGAGGGCGACGTGGTCAACCGCGTGACCCGCGTGCGCCTGATCGGGGGCGCGCCCGCCGCGCTGCAGGACGCCTGGGTGCCCTACTCGGTGGCCCCGTCGCTGTGCCGCGAGCCGCTGCTCGGCGGCTCGCTCTACCGAACGCTGACCGAGCGGTTCGGCGTCCAGCTGCGCTACGCCGACCAGTCCATGACCGGGGCGCTGCTGACCGCCGAGCAGGCCCGGCTGCTCGACGCCGAGCCGGGCGGGGCCGTGCTCGAGGCCAGGCGCACCACCTACGGCGCCGCCGCCGAGGTCGTCGAGTTCACCACGAGCTGGACGCTGCCCGCCTTTCCCGTGCTGCTGCGGATCGACGCCGAATGAGCGCCCACGTCGCCGCGGTGGACGTGGGCACCTCGGCGGTGCGCGCGGCACTCGTGCACGCGGACGGGCACGTCGTCGGCGCCAGCCAGATCCGCAGGGTCTCGGGCCTCGGCGGTGAGACGTTCGACCCGGAGGCACTGCGCAAGGACGTGGTCGCCGCGCTCGCCGGGCTCGCCGGCGGCCCCCTGCCCTCGGCACTGGCGATCGCCGCGCACATCGGCACCGTCGCGGTGGACTCGGCGCTCCGGCCCGTCGAGCCCGGCGGAGGGTGGGCCGACCCGCGCGGGACCGACCGGCTCGCCGCGCTCGACGAGGACACCACGCGCGACCTGCTGCGGGCGTCGGGCCGCCCGTCGCCGACCGGCGGCGCGCTGGCCTACCTGCTCGGGCTCGACCCCCGGCTCGCCGAGCGCGTCGCGGCGGTGCTCTCGCCCAAGGACTACCTGGTGGCCCGCCTGACGGGGCGCGTGGTCACCGACACCGTGGACGCCGCCTACACGCTGGCCTCCGACGTGGCCGGCCGCGCGTGGAACACCGCGGCGCTGACCCGGCTCGGGCTCGACCCGGCGCTGTTCCCGCCGCAGGCCGAACCGGCGTCGGTGGTCGGCGAGCTGACGCGGGAGGCTGCCGGGGACACGGGACTGCCCGCGGGGCTGCCCGTGGTGGCGGGCGGACCCGACGGCTCGGTCGGGATCGGGTTGCTGCTGGGCACCTCGGAGGAGCTGATCGCCGACGTCGCGGGCACCACCGACGTCGTGGGCCGGCTGCTGCCCTCGGGTACCGCCGCGCCCCACGGCGCGGTGCTCAACCCCTCGGTGCTGCCGGGCCGGTTCGTGGCCGGCGGCGCCACGGGGCTCACCGGTGGCGCGGTCGCCCGCTGGCGGGCGCTGGCGGGCTCGGTCGAGGACGAGCACCTCGCCGCCGTTCCGCCGGGTGCGGACGGGCTCGTCGTCCTCCCGGCCATGACCGGGGCGCGCTTTCCGCGCTGGCGGCCCGGCTCCCGGGGCGCGCTGCTCGGCCAGCGGCCCGAGCACGACGCGGCCCACCTGCTGCGTGCCGCCCAGGAGGCCGCGACGTACACGGTGCGAGAAGGACTGGACCTGCTCGATCCCTCGGGCCTGCTGCCCGTGGCCTTCGCGGGCGGCTCCGCCCGCAGCGAGCACGTCGCCCGGCTGCGCGCGGACGTGCTCGGCCGGCGCCTGCTGGTGTCGAAGGAGCCGGACGTGACGTTGCTCGGCGCCGCCTCACTCGCGTTCCTCGGCTCCGGCGAGGTCACCGATCCGGATGTGCTGCGCGCGCGGCTCGTCGGTGCGCTGCGCGAGGTGACGCCCGACCCGGCCCGCGCGGACCGCTACGCCGCGCTGTACGCGCAGTGGCGCAGGGCGCGTGACGCGGTCGACGGGCTGTCCGGGAACGGGGCCGGTCAGGCGTCGTAGGGGTCGTCGGCCGCCGAATGGCGGTCCCAGCCGGACGCGAGCGCGGGGTCGCGACCCACCGCGGCGGCACGTCCGGCCCTCGCGGCGCCGCAGCGGCGCCGAGGACGGTGAGGTGAGGCATCGTCCTCGGTCGGCCACCACATCCGCGACAGCCGAGAGGACCGATGAGTTCCGGCCGTGTCCAGGGTCTGTACTCGCGACCGTGCCACCAGGAGGGCAGACACATGACCACACGTACGGGCAAGGTGACGTGCGACCTCTCGATCTCGGCCGACGGCTACTCGGCCGGGCCCCGGCAGACCGAGGACCGCCCGTTCGGCGACGACGGCGGGGACGGCTGGGGCGGCACACTGCACGCGTGGATGTTCGACACTCCCGAGGAGAACCGCGCCGAGCTCGACCGGATCAACGCGGCCGCAGCGTTCATCATGGGGCGCAACATGTTCGGCCCGGTGCGCGGCGAGTGGGATCGCCCGTGGAACGGCTGGTGGGGCGACAATCCGCCGTTCCACGGCCCGGTGTTCGTGCTCACCCACCACCCGCGCGATCCCCAGCCGATGGACGGCGGCACGACGTACCACTTCGTCACCGACGGCATCGAGTCCGCGTTGAAACGCGCGCGCGACGCGGCCGGGGACGGCGACGTCTCGATCCACGGCGGCGCCACCACCATCAACCAGTACCTGGCCGCGGGCCTCGTGGACGAGCTGCGGCTGCACATCGTGCCGCTCACGCTCGGCGCGGGCACGCGGTTGTTCGACGGCGTCCCCGCACTGAAACTCGAACAGGTGGAGTCGCGAGCGGCGAGCTCGGTGACGCATGTGACGTATCGCGTGCTGGACTGACGGGCAGCGCCGGTGAGTGCTCAGTTGAGCACCGTGTGGTCTGGTCCACGAGTGTCCGGGCGCGGGCTGTTAGGGTCGGTGCGGGCGCGGGAATGATCTTCGTGCCCTCCGTCGAGACCGGATAGCCGGCGGCTGGCGACGGCGCTGGTCGGTGCGCTTGTGACACTGGGGAGGCACCACCGATGGCGTTCGAAGTCGTGCCAGAGGACCTCGTCGCGCACGCCAGCCACCTGGACGGCATCACCGACCGGTTGCGGGTGGCCGTGTCCGCCGCGCGGACCGTCAGCATGGACGACAGCGCCTACGGGTTGCTCTGCTCCTTCCTCCCGCCGGTCGTGAACCCGATGGAGGACAAGGGGTTGGAGGCTCTCGACGCTGCCGTCGAGGGCGTGACGGTGACGGCGGACAACGTCCGCAAGGCCTCCGACACCTACCGCGAGTCCGACAGGTCGCACACGGAGCCGATGACCGGCTTCGAACGGGACCTGACGGCGGTGAAGGTCAGCGACGTCTGACGGACGACGAAAGGGACGCGCTGTGGGCAACCCGCTGGTGGCCGAGGTTCAGGACTCGACCGAGGCGTTCTCCGGGATACCGCTGCTGGAGTCGGTGAACGACACCACGCAGGCGATCGAGAGCGGCGAGTGGGCCGGTGCCGTGCTCGGCGCGGTCGGCGCGGGACTGGACGCGCTGGGCATGGCGATGGACCCGTTCGGCGCCATACTGTCCGCCGGGGTCGGCTGGCTGATGGAACACGTGGGCCCCCTCTCCGACGCGCTCGACGGGCTCACCGGCGATCCGGACACCATCAAGGCGCACTCGGAGACCTGGAAGAACGTCAGTACGGAGCTGACGGCGATCAGCGGGGATCTGCGGAAGCTCATCGAGGAGGACACGGCGAGCTGGACCGGGCCCGCCGCGGACGCCTACCGGGAACGCGGCGCGGACACGGCCACGCTGATCACCGCCGCGCAGACCGCCGCCGACGGCGCCTCCAGCGGCATCGGCACCGCGGGCGAGGTCGTGGGCGCCGTGCGGACACTCGTGCGCGACATCATCGCCGACCTCGTCGGGCACATGATCAGCTGGGCGCTGCAGGTGCTGCTCACGCTCGGCATCGGCATGGCGTGGGTCGTGCCGCAGGTCGTGGCCGCCGTGGCGAAGACGGCCACGCAGATCGCCGACATCACCAAGAAACTCGTGGACGCCCTGTCGAAGCTCTCGCCGCTGCTGCGCTCGCTCGGCGACTCCTTCGGCGACGCCGCCGCCGCGCTGAAGCGCATCAAGGACGGCAGGATCGACACCCCGCCGCCGGTCAGGAGCGGCCCGGAGCCCGAGCCCCGCGACACCGACTTCAAGGGCGACAAGTACGAGGGCCCCGGCTCCACCGGCGGCCAGACGAACCCGAGCGGCGACAGGGGAGGCGGCGGCACGGTCGCCAGCGGCGACCCCGGCAGGACCGACCCGCCTCCGCCGCCGAGGACGGACCCGCCGAGGAACGAGCCACCGCCCCGGAACGACGTCGCGCCGCCGCCTCCGCCGCCCCCGGCGCTGCAGCCGAAGACGGGCGGCGACACCACGACGGCCAGCTCGGTCAAGCCCGACCCGGCGCGCCAGCGCTCGGTGCAGCCGGAGAACCGCAACTGCAAGGGCGACCCGGTGGACGTCGCCACGGGCGAGGTGATCCTGCCGCAGACCGACCTCGAGCTGCCGGAGCTGCTGCTCGAGCGCGTGCACGTCTCGTCCTACCGCGCGGGCCGCCGGTTCGGCCCCTCCTGGGCGTCCACAGTGGACCAGCGACTGGAGCTCGACGGCACGGACGTCTGCTTCGTCGGCCCCGACGGCGTGGTTCTGGTGTACCCGCTGCCCGCCGCCGGGGACACGGTGCTGCCGGCCGAGGGCCCGCGCTGGCCGCTGTCCCGGCACGCCGACGGCGGCTTCACACTCGTCCAGCCGGTTCCCGGCAGGACTCTGCACTTCGCCGGAGCGGGGCGGGTGCTGCCGCTGCGCGCCGTCGAGGACGCCGACGGCGCGCGCACCGAGTTCGCCTACGACGACACGGGCGCGCCCGCCCTGCTCACGCACTCCAGCGGTATCCGGGTGGGACTGCGGACGGACTGCGGCCGCGTGGTGGAGCTGAGCGTGCTCGGAGCCGACGGCGCGCCCGACGTGAGGGTGCTGACCTACCGTTACGACGCGGCGGGCAGGCTCACCGAGGTCGTGAACTCCTCCGGCCTTCCGCTGCGGTACGACTACGACGCCGAGGGCAGGCTGACGGGCTGGCAGGACCGCAACGGGGTCTGGTACCGCTACGTCTACGACTCGGCGGGCCGCTGCGTGCGCACCGTCGGAGCCGGGGGCTTCCTCGACGCGACGTTCGAGTACGACCGGCAGCGCGGGCTCACCCGGCACACCGACTCGCTCGGCCACACCAGCGTGTCCGAGCAGAACGACGCAGGCCAGACCGTCCGGGAGACCGACCCGCTCGGCAACGTCACGAGCTTCGCGTGGGACCGCTACGACCGGCTGCTGTCGCGCACCGATCCGCTGGGCCGCGTCACCCGCTACGCCTACGACGACGAGGGCAGGCCGCTGCGGATCACCCGCCCTGACGGCAGTGTCCTCACGGTCGAGGACGGGAACCCCGTCGCGGTCGCCGTGCACGGGGACGGCCGGGTCTGGCGCCGGTTCTACGCCGACGGCGCCGCACCCGACCCCGTGCGTGAGCCGGTGGGTGTCGCCACGGCGGGGCTGCCCGAGCCGCAGCCCGCGGCCGAGCCGGACCCAGTGGAGCGCGACCAGTTCGGCAGGCCCCGCGCGGTGCGGGAGGCAGGCGGCGAGCTGACCCTGCTGGGCTGGACGGTCGACGGGCGGCGCGCCTCGCGCACCGGTCCCCGGCGGGAACGCGCGCTGTGGCGTTACGACGGCGAGGGCAACGAGATCGAGCACGTCGACGAGCTCGGCCGGGTCACCCGGCGCGAGTACGGTCCGTTCGACCTGCTGACGGCCGTGACCGATCCCGCGGGGGCGCGCACGGTCTACGCCTACGACACCGAGCTGCGGCTGGTGTCGGTGACCGACCCGCTCGGCCGCACGTGGACGTTCCGCTACGACGCCGCGGGCAGGCCGGCCGGGCAGACCGACTTCGACGGCCGGAGCTGGAGCTACGGCTACGACGCGGCCGGGCAGCTCGTGCGCGCGCAGGGCCCGGACGGCGGGGTCACCGGGTACCGCTACGACCTGCTCGGCAACCTCGTGGAGGTCCACGCACCTGAGGGCGTCACGACCTACGCCTACGACCCGGTCGGCGAGGTCGTGCGCGTGGCCTCGGCGACCTCGGTGGTGGAGTTCGACCGCGACGAGTACGGCCGCGTGGTCCGCGAGACGGTCGACGGCCTTGCGGTGACCTTCGCCTACGACGACGGGCGCAACACGATCCGGCGGCGGACCCCGTCGGGAGCCGAGAGCGAATGGTCCTTCGACGAACAGGGCCGGCCGATCGCGCTGGCCACCGCCGGGCACACGGTCCGCTTCCTGCGCGACGACCACGGCCGTGCCATCGCGCGCAAGGCCGACGAGGCCAGCGTGCTGCGGCAGGCCTTCGGTCCGGGCGGCCGCCTCACCGCACAGCGGCTGCTGGCCGCGTCGGGCCCCATGCGCGGCCGCGGCTTCGAGTACCAGCCCGACGGCAGGCTCGCCGCCGTCCGGGACGACGAGGGCCCGCAGCTGACACTCAGCAGGGACCTCACCGGCCGCGTCGTGGCGATGTCCACAGTGGATGGGCGGGAGGAGCTGCGGTACGACCCGGCCGGCAACCTCGTGAGCTCGTCGGCCGTGCGCGTGGCCGTGGAGCACGACGCACTCGGCCGCCGGGTCCGGCACCGCGAGGCGCACCCCGACGGCGAGCGCGTGTGGGAGTACTCCTGGAGCGGCGAGCGGCTGACCGGCGTGCGCACGCCGGAAGGGCTGAGCTGGCGTTACCACTACGACCCGCTGGGCAGGCGCGTCGCCAAGGAGTGCCTGCTGCCGGACGGCTCCGTGGCCGAGTCGGTGCGGTTCGTCTGGGACGGCACCGAGCTGATCGAGCAGGTGCACGCCGACGCCCACGGCGCGCGCCGGGCGACGACCTGGGAACGCGTGCCGGGCGAGCACACGCCGGTGACCCAGCTCGAACGCGGGCCCGCCGGGCAGCGGTTCCACTCGGTGGTCACCGACGCGCTCGGCACGCCCACGGATCTGGTGGACGAGCACGGCGACCTCGCGTGGAGCTCGCGCCGCACGCTGTGGGGCCGCGAGCTGCCCTCGCCCGGGGCCCGCGCCGGCACGCCGCTGCGCTTCCCCGGCCAGTACGCGGACGCGGAGACCGGCCTGCACTACAACGTGTTCCGCTACTACGACCCGGCGACCGCGCGGTACGTCAGCCAGGACCCGCTGGGCCTCGAACCCGGCCCGAACCCGGTGGCCTACGTCGCCGACCCGTTCGCCGAGTTCGACGCGCTCGGGCTGATGAACAGCTGCACGACCCCGTCGGCGGGTGGCAAGACGCCTCCGGTCAACCTGCCGATCAGGCAGAACGCCCGGAACTCCGGCGGCAGCGCGCCGAGCCCGAACCCGGGCGGCGGGGGCCGGAAACGCAAGAACGACGGCGGCGGCACGCAGCCGTCCGCCAAGAAGTCCAAGACCAAGAGCGACGATCCGTGGGACCGGCCGGAGTTCAAGAGCTCGACGCAGACGAACATCAAGCACCAGAAGAACGACCCGAACAACCCGGCCTACCAGAGCGGCGGCCAGTTCGACAAGCGGCACATCGTGTCGTTCCAGACGATGCGCGACAACCTCAGGTCGTGGGTGGACCAGACGTACCCGCCGGGAACGCCCGAGCACAAGGCGGCGACCGAGAAGTACGTCGAGAAGCTGAAGGACGCGAACAGCAACGTCAACAACCTTCCGCTCGGTCCCGGCAAACCGAACACCTCCATCGGCGCCACCGTGGACAAGTTCGACATCATCCAGAGCAAGATCGACGGCACGCACCTCGGGAAGGACGGCGTTCCGGAGCCTCCGAAGGATCCGAGGACGGCGTTCTACGAGTCCTCCGGCTACCTGCACGGGATCCGCAACGAGTTCGCCGGCGACATCATGGCGGCGGCGGACAAGATCTCCGACCCCGCGCGGCGGCAGGAGTTCCTCGACGACGTACGGTTCAACGCGGACTTCGACTGGCCGGGAGGCACACCCGCGCAGCTCGAGGACTGGAAGGACGCCCGCAGGCAGTGGGTGGACCTCGGCCGGAACCCGGACGCGTACACGTCCGCCGATGTCGACGCGATGATCGACCGGTTCAACAACATGGACGCTCCGGGCGGCAGCCACGGGTCACTGTCCGACTGGGAGAACCGGCCGGGCAGCCGCATCGGCGGTGTCGAGGCCGGCAAGGACCGCCCGGACTGGGCGGACGCGAACTCACATCCGGATCTGTTCAAGGACGGCAAGGGCGGTAAGCGATGACCGGTGCCGGTGCGTTCGGCGAGACGATGCGCGACCCCGAAGAGGCGAAGCGGCGGATCGACGACTGGGCCGCCGGGTTCGCGCGCAAGGCCGAGCGGTACAAGGCGGCGCAGGAGCGCACGGAGCAGCTGCGGCTGACGGCGTCGAGCCCGGACGGCACGGTGCGCGTGACCGTCGGCGCCGACGGCGTGGTGTCGGACCTCGAGTTCGGCTCGAGGACGCGCACGATCCCGCCGGAGGAGCTGGCTCGCATGGTGCTCGCCACGATGCGGCAGGCCCAGTCGGGCATATCCGAGCGGGTCGCCGACGTGATGCGGGAGCAGCTGGGCGACGAGGACCCGCAGACCCGCACGACGCTGCTGGACTCGCTGCGCAACCGGTTCCCTGACCCCGAGGACCCGCAGGACGGCCCGCCCGAGCCCCCGGAGCCCACGCCGCCGCCGGCCCCGTCGGGAGGCGCCGGCGAGCCACCGGCAGGGGGAACGACACCGGACCGCCGTGCGGGCGGGGGCGACCCCGAGGAAGAGGACAACACCCCCTGGTGAGGTCCGGCGGCGCGGGTCAGAGCGCGTCGTGCAGTGCGGCGAGCAGGCGATCGGCCCTGCCGTCGGCGTTCTCGGCGCGCAGCTCGTTGGTGACGAACGAGAAGCCGAGCCCGGCGCCGGGCCACGCGCCGTGCCTGCCGCCGCCCGCTCCCGAGTGGCCGAAGGCCGCCGCGGCGGGCCCGTACGTGCCGAGAGGGTCGGGCAGCTCGAAGCCCAGTCCGAAGTGGACGGGACGGTCGTTGATCGCGTCGAGGCCCTCCGACCAGGTGCGCGTGGCCCGGGCGAGCGCGCGGGGCGAGGCGATCCGCCCCGCGGCGAGTAGGTCGTAGAGCGTCGCCATCGACCTGGCCGTGCCGGTCGCGCCACCCGCCGCGAGCCCGGCCCTGCGGTAGCGGGCCGAGTTCATCAGCTCGTCCGAGTCGAGCAGGCCCGCGTACATCCGCTCGACGATCCGCCGCCGCTCAGGGTCGTCCAGGAACGTGCTGATCCGGTACCCGGGCGCCCGCACCAGCCGCGCGACGCGCTCGTCGAGGCCGGCGGGGGTGCCCAGGTACACGTCCAGAGCGTGCGGCCGGGCGAGGACCTCGGCGACGAGCTCGCCCGGCGTCCGGCCGGTGGTCCTGCGCAGCAGCTCGCCCACGAGGTAGCCGTAGGTGAGTGCGTGGTAGGCCACACGTGTTCCCGGCGTCCACAGTGGAGCCTGCGTCGCCAGCAGTACCGCGCACGCGTGGCTGTCCAGCAGGTCGTGGTCGGCGTCCACATACGGCAGTCCGGCGGTGTGGGCGAGCACGTGGTGCACCCGCACGCCCTCGGTGAACCCGGGCCAGTACGCGCGCACCTCGGCGTCCGCGTCGAGCACGCCGAGCGCGGCGACCACGGCGGCCACCACGCCCTTCGTGCCGGAGAACAGCACGCACAGCGTGTTCTCCCGCCACGGCTCGCCCCGCTCCGGGTCGGCGAGCCCACCCCACAGGTCCACCAGCACCTCGCCGTGGCGGACCACGGTGAACGCCGCGCCCGCCCGGCCGCCAGCGAGGACGTCGGCGAAGACGTCGCGAACGCCCTCGAACCCGGGCCGGACGGTGCCGGTGATCTCCATGCTCACATCCTCGGGGTGTTGGCCAGCAGCTCGCGCGTGTACTCGTGCCGGGGGGCGCTCAGCACGTCCCCGACGGGGCCGGTCTCGACGATCTCGCCGCCCCGCAGCACGGCGATGCGGTCGGCGACGTGCCGGGCGAGCGCGATGTTGTGGGTCACGAACACCATCGCCGTGCCCAGCTCGGCCCGCAGCTCGCACAGCAGGTCGATGATCGTCGCCTGCACCGAGACGTCGAGCGCGGAGGTGACCTCGTCACACAGCAGGACCTTCGGTGTGGTGACCAGCGCCCGCGCGATCGCGGCGCGCTGCCGCTCGCCGCCGCTGAGCTGGTCGGGGAGCCGCCCGGCGAGCGTGCGGCTCAACCGCACGCGGTCCAGCGTCTCGGCGACGCGCTCGCGCCGCGCGGCCTTCGGCAGCTCGGTGAGCATCTCCAGCGGTACCTCCACCGACTGCGCGATGGTGCGCCGCGGGTTCAGCGACGAGTACGGGCTCTGGAACACGTACTGCACGGCCCGCAACTCCTCGGCCGTGCGCCGCCGCGTCGACGGGGCCAGCGCGGTTCCGGCCAGCTCCACCGTGCCGGTGTGGTGCTCGTTCAGCCCCGCCACGCACCGCGAGAGCGTGGTCTTGCCCGAGCCGGACTCGCCGAGCAGAAGCAGGCACTCTCCCGAGTGGACGGTCAGCGAGACGTCGCGCAGCACCCGGTGCTCGCCGTAGGACACCGACAGCCCGGTGACCCGCAGCGTTTCGGTGTCCCCGTCGGGCTCGGGCAGGCCGCCTCCGCCGTCGAGGTCGGGCACCGCGTCGACGAGCTCGCGGGTGTAGGCGTGCGCCGGGCGGCGCAGCACCTCCTCGGCCGCACCGCACTCCACGATCTCGCCGCCGCGCATCACGGCCACCCGGTCGGCGATCGCGGAGACCACCGCGAGGTCGTGCGTGATGTAGAGCGCCGCGACACCGTGCTCGGCGGTCAGCGCGGCGACGGTGCGCAGCACGAGCGTCTGCGTGGTCACGTCGAGCCCCGTGGTCGGCTCGTCGAGCACCACCACGCTGGGCCTGCACGCGAACGCCATCGCGATGCCAACCCGCTGCTGTTGGCCGCCGGAGAGCTGGTGCGGGTAGCGCCGCTGGTAGTTCTCGTCGGCGGGGAGCCCCACCTCGCCGAGCACCTCGGCCACGCGCGCCGCGCGCTCCTCGCCGGACGCGCCGTAGCCGTGAGCCTCCAGCACCTCGGCGATCTGGCGGCCGATGCGCAGCGCCGGGTTGAGCGAGAGCGCGGGGTCCTGCGGCACGTAGGCGAGCGTGTGGCCGCGCAGCGCCCTGCGCTCGCGCTCGCCGAGCCCCAGCACGTCCACCGGCTCCCCGTCGCGGGGGCTCGCGGTGACGGCGCCACCCGCCGGGGCGAGCCCGCGCCGGAAGTGACCGAGCGCGGCCAGCCCCGCCGTGGTCTTGCCCGAGCCCGACTCGCCGACCAGCGCGAGCACCTCACCGGGTGCGATCGCGTACGAGACACCTTTCAGCACGGGGGAGCCGGCGAGCGTGTGCACGCGCAGCTCGCTGACCTCGAGCGCGTTGGTGACGGCGACCTGCGTGGTCATGCGGCGACCTCCTTCTCACGGCCTGCCGCCGCGGACGCGAGCGAGTCGGTGATGAGGTTCGTGCCCACCGTCAGCACCGCGATCGCCAGCACCGGAAGCAGCACGCCCCACGGCTCCACCACGAGCGCGATGCGGTTCTCGTTGATCATCAGGCCCCAGTCGGCCGAGGGCGGCTGGATGCCGAGCCCCAGGAACGACAGCGAGGCGACGTAGCCGATCGAGTACGTCAGGCGCAGCCCCAGCTCCACCATGAGCGGGCCCGTGATGTTCGGCAGCACCTCCCGCAGCAGGATGCGCCGTCTGGGCATCGCGTACAGCTGCGCGGCCTTGATGTAGTCGCTGTCCTTCACGGCGACCGTGGCCTGCCGCGCCACGCGGGCCACGCGGGGCGCGTGCGTGATGCCGATGACGAGCACCAGCAGCCAGCCCTGCGGCCCGAGCATCGCGATCGCCAGCAGGGCGAACACCAGCTGCGGGAACGACAGCAGCACGTCGTTGCCGCGCATGATGAGGCTGTCCAGCCGCCCTCCGGTGTACCCGGCGAGCATGCCGAGCGCCGTGCCCAGCACGACCCCGATCGCCGTGGCCAGGACGGCGTAGAGCAGCAGCGTCGCGCCGCCGGCGAGGAAGCGGGTGAACACGTCGCGGCCGAGCCCGTCGGTGCCGGCCACGCCGTCGGACTGGAACGGCTTGCCCGCGAAGCCGGTGGTGTCGTAGCCCGTGAGCCACGGGCCCAGCCACGGGCCGAGCACCGCGAGCAGCACCACCACGGCGGTGAGCGCGAGCCCGATCTTCGCCTGCGGCAGGGACAGCGCGCGACGGAACACAGTGGACTGGGTAGTCATCGCGTCACCTCGGTCCGCAGCTTCGGGTTGGTGAGGATGCCGACGATGTCGGCGAGCAGGTTCACCACGATGTAGACGGCGGCGATGAGCAGCGTGATCGCCTGCACCACCTCGACGTCGCGGTTGTTCACCGCGTCGATCAGTGCCTGGCCGACACCGGGGTAGCGGAACAGGAACTCCACCACCACGACGCCGCCCGCGAGCCACGCGAGCTGCAGCGCGATCACCTGTGCGACCGGGCCGATCGCGTGCGGCAGCGCGTGCCGCAGCAGCACCGTCTTCTCCGGAATCCCCTTGAGCCGTGCCATCTCGACGTAGCCGCTGTCGAGCACCTCGCTCATCGTGGCCCGCATCATCCTGGTGATGTAGGGGGTGACGACGAGCGCGAGCGTCAGCACCGGCAGCACGAGCTGGCTCGGCTGCGACCACACGGGCTCACCCGGCGGCGCGAGCGTCACCGACGGCAGCAGCGGGAACACCGTCGTGGACAGCAGCACGATCAGCGCGACACCGATCACGAACTCGGGCAGCGCCGCGATCACGAGACTGATACCGGACACGGTGTGGTCGGCCGCGCGTCCCCTGCGCAGGGCCGACCACGTGCCCAGCGCGAGACCCACCAGCGTGCTGAGCACCGCCGCGGCCACGAGCAGCACGAGCGACGCGCCGATGCGGTCGCCGAGCAGGTCGTTCACCGGGCCCTGCGTGGCCGTCGAGGTGCCGAGGTCGCCGGTGACGACGCCGCCGAGCCAGTTCAGGTAGCGCTCCCACACCGGCGCGTCGAGGTCGAGCTGGGCGCGCAGCGCGGCGATCCGTTCAGGCGTGGCCTGCTGGCCGAGGATCGCGCGAACGGGGTCGCCGGGCAGCAGGAGCGTCGCGACGAAGACCAGCAGCGTCACCAGCCACAGCACCGCGAGGCTCACGAGCAGCCTGCGGACGATCAAACGGGACAACGAACCCACCTCCTCAGCCGAGCCACGCTTCGCGGAACGAGTAGCCGGACAGGGGCAGGCCGGTGCGGTCGGGCACGAGCCCCGCCACGTACACCTGGTAGGCGTCCACCTGGTTCACGAAACCCCAGATGATGTTGCCGCCACGCTCGTACTCGATGCGCTGCGCTCGTTTGAGCAGGTCCTCGCGCTCGGCGCGGTCCACCGTCCGGTCGGCGCGCCGCACGAGGTCGAGGAACTCGGGGTCACTCCAGTGTGTCTCGTTGTACGGCGAGTCCGGCAGCGACCCGTTCGCCACCTGCGGCAGGTAGTTGCGGGTGTACCAGAACGACTGCGCGAAGTCCCAGCTCAGGTAGTTCTCGCCGAAGAACGTGGTGGTGTCGAGCCTGCGCAGGCGCACGGTGACGCCCGCGGCCTTCGCCTGCTGCTGGAACACCTGCGCGGCCTCGACCGCGCCCGCCTGGATCGGCGCGGTCACCAGCTCGATGTCGAGGTTGGGATGCCCGGCCTCCGCGAGCAGGCGCCGTGCCTCGGCGAGGTTCTGCCCGCGCTGCGGGAGCTCGCTCGCGTAGGCGGGGTCGAACGGCGCGTACAGGTCGTTGCCGACGCGGCCCTGCCCGCTGAGCACCTGGTTGATCATCTGCTCGCGGTCGACGACCAGCCGCAGCGCCTGCCGCACGCGCACGTCGTCGAACGGCGGGCGGTCCACCCGCATGGTGAACGGCAGCCACGTGCCCGTCTGCGAGCTCAGCACCCGCAGCCGCTCGTCGCTGCGCAGTACCTCCACCAGCGCCACCGGAACCTGGTCGATCACGTCCACCTGCGACGACAGCAGCGCGTTGATGCGGGCGTCGTCCTCGGCGAAGTTGATCAGCACCAGTTCGTCCACATAGGGCTGGCCGGGCCGCCAGTAGTGCTCGTTGCGCACGAACGTGCTCTGCAGGCCGGCCGTGAAGTCCTTCGCGCGGAACGGCCCGGTGCCGATGGGACGGTCCACGGAGAAGTCCGCGGGCACGATGCCCAGCGAGTACTGCGCGAGGTAGTCGTCGAACACCGTGGACGGCTCGGTGAGCCGGAACTCGACCCGCCGCTCGCCCGCGGCCACCACCTCGCCGAGCATCGTCAGGCTCGCCGCGCCGCTCTTCGGGTCGTCCGGGTCCATGATCCGGCGGAACGTCGCGATCACGTCGGCGGGCGTCACGGGCCTGCCGTCGTGGAAGCGGATGCCCTCGCGCAGGGTCGCGGTCCACGTCTTCGCGTCGGGTGAGGACGTGAGCGACTCCGCGACGAGCATCTCGAGCCGGTAGTCGTGGTCGCGGTAGAGCAGCGGCTCGTAGAGGTTGCGCACCCGGGCGATGTCCGGGCTGGTCGCGGGGATGTGCGGGTCGAGGGTGTCGGACGCGCCGCCGCCGGTGACGCCGACGCGCAGCGTGCCGCCCCGGCGGGGCGCCCCGGTGGGGGCGGCGACGGCGCTGGACCGTCCGCCGCAGGCCGACAGCAGCGGGGCCGTTCCGGCGAGAACGGCGCTGCCGACGAGGAAATTCCTTCTGGAGATGCGTTTGTCAAACGACATGAAGTCGGGCTTCCGGATAGGGGACCTGAGGGTCAGGAGCTGATGGCTCGCCCCGCGTAGCCGGGGGCGGGACGCAGGTGTCTTCGCAGTCGCTGTGCGATGTCCTCGGGCAGGGGCGCCGCTCTGGCCCCCGCGACGTGGATCGCCAGCAGCTCCTCGGTCGCCACCAGCTCACCGTCCACTCGCAACTCGTGGCAGAGCCGGACCTTCTTCTCTCCCACGGACAGCACGAACGTGGTGACGTGCAACGCGGCCTTCGGCCCGACCTCGCGGAGGTAGCGGACGTGGGCCTCGACGGTGTAGAGCGAGCGGCCGGTCTCGGCGCGGTAGCGCTCGTCGAGTCCCGTGTGCCCCATCAGGTTGGTGGTCGCGAACCCGAACACCATCACGTAGAACGGCTCGCTCAGGTGTCCGTTGTAGTCGATCCACTCGTCGCGGACGGTGTCGTGGTACTCCAGTGGTTCACTCACCGCGCCTCCCTCGGCTGGCTTCGACGGCGCGCTGCACGGCGATGATCGCCCGGTCCCGCTCGGCGACGAGGTCGGCGATGGAACGCTCGCCGGCCTCGCTCTCGCAGCCCGCCACCATGTCGTCGCGCAGCCGCTGGGTGAGCTCGGGCGCGTCCAGCCGCGTCCAGGGCGCCCTGAGCGACGGTCCGAAGTGGTCCAGCATGTGCGCCATCCCGCCCTCGCCGCCGGCGAGGTGGAACGTCAGGCACGGCCCGTGCACCGGCCAGCGCAGGCCGGGCCCGTCGGTGATCGCCGTGTCGATCTGCTCCACGGTGGCCTCGCCGTTGGCGACCATGTGCAGCGCCTCGCGCCACAGCGCCTCCTGCAGCCGGTTGGCGATGAACCCGGGCAGCTCGTGGTCCATCGTGATCACCGACTTGCCGACCCGGCGGTAGAACTCGCTCGCCCACTCCACGGCCCACGGCTCGGTGCGCGTGCCGCCTGCCACCTCGACCAGCGGGATGAGGTACGGCGGGTTGAACGGGTGGCCCACCACGAGCCGTTCCGGGGTCGTGGCCTCGGTCTGCATCTCGCTCATGCCGTAGCCCGACGTCGACGACGCGATGACGACGTCGGCGGGCGTGACCTCGTCGATGCCGGCGAGCAGTGAGCGCTTCACGGCGAGGTCCTCGGGCGCGCTCTCCTGCACGAAACCGGCTCCCTCCACGGCCTCGGCCAGGGTGGGCAGCACGGTGAGGTTGTCTCGCGAGGCGCCGTCGGCGAGGCCGAGCTCGGTGAGCGCGGGCCACGCGGCCTCGACGAGCCTGCCGAGGCGCTCGGCGGCGCCGGGTGCGGGATCCCAGGCGCGGACCCGGTAGCCGCGGGCGAGGAAGTGGGCGGCCCAGCCGCCGCCGATCACGCCCGCGCCGACGCACGCGACGGTGGTGACGTCCTGCGGCTCAGGCACCGGCGGCCCCCTTGAGCTGGAGGATCCGGCGGGCGTCGGCCGGGGAGGCGACCGTCGCGCCGAGGTCCTCGACGATGCTCACGGCGCGCTCGACGAGCTGACCGTTGGTGGCCTTGACGCCCTTGCTGAGGTAGAGGTTGTCCTCCAGCCCTACGCGGACGTGCCCGCCCAGCAGCGCCGAGTGCGCGACCCACGGCAGCTGGTTGCGGCCGATCGCGAACGAGGCCCACTGCGCGCCCTCGGGCAGCATGTGTACCATCGTCTGCAGCAGCTCCGGGTTCGCGGGCGCGCCGTAGGGGATTCCCATGCACAGCTGGAAGAGCGGGGGTGCGTCGATGAGGCCCTCCTCGATCAGCTTGGTGGCGAACCAGAGCTGACCGGTGTCGAAGATCTCCAGCTCCGGCTTGACGCCGAGTTCCTGGACGCGTTTCGCGCCCGCACGCAGCATGTCCGGAGTGGACACATAGAGCTGGTGGCCCTCGCCGAAGTTGAGCGAGCCGCAGTCGAGCGTGCAGATGTCGGGCAGCAGTTCCTCGACGTGCGGCAGCCGGTCCTGGGCGTTGACCAGGTCGGTGCCGTCCACGGGCTTGAGCGGGTCCTCGTCGTCGATCACCAGGTCGCCGCCCATGCCCGCGGTGAGGTTGATCACCACGTCCACGCCGCTGTCCCTGACCCTGCGCACCACCTCGCGGTAGAGACCCACGTCGCGGGAGCCCTGACCGGTCTCGATGTCCCGCACGTGGATGTGCACCACGGCGGCCCCGGCGTTCGCGGCCTCGACGGCGGAGGCGGCGATCTGCTCGGGGGTGACCGGCACGTGCTCGCTCTTGCCGACGGTGTCGCCGGCGCCGGTGAGCGCGCAGGTGATGATGACCTCGTTGTTCATGGTTCTTGCTGTCCTCCGTGGACGATGTTGCGGTCGATGAAGTCCCTCAGATGCTCGCGCATGGAATCCACCGTCCTGCCGGGCTTGCCGGTGAGCACCTGGATGCCGAGCCCGTCGATGAGCGCGCTCAGCTGTGTGGCGACCTCGCGGGCGTCGCCCTCGCGGAACAACCCCTGTTCCTGTCCGATGCGGATGGTCATGGCGATCGTGTCGAACCAGCGGTTGTAGGAGTCCCAGTAGAGCGAGCGCATCGCCGGGTTCAGCGCGCTTTCGTTCCACACCTGCAACCACACCGACCACTCGTCCCTGAGCAGCCCGTCCGTCGGCAGCTGCAGTTCCACGAGCCGCACCAGCCGCTCGTGGGCGTTGTCGATCGCGTGCAGCTCGGCGACCTGCCGGTCGAACGCGAGCTTCACGTTGCGGCGCAACGCTTCGTTGAGTACTTCTTCCCTGGTGGGGAAGTAGTAGTGGATGGCGGCCGTGCTGGTGCCGCAGGCCTTGGCGATGTCGGCGATGCGCACGTGGTGGTAGCCGTGGGTGGCGATCAGCTTCCACGCGGTCTCGAGGATGTGCCGCCGTCGCCCCGGCTGGGACTCCCCGTCGGGCGCGCTCGCCGAACGGGCGGCCGGTGCTGGGACCGCGGTGACGGTCGCGGCGTCGTCACTGCCGTTGAGCAGCCAGTTCACCGTCACGCCGGCGTACTCGGCGATCCGCACGAGTTCGTGCGGCGAGAACCGCCGCGTGCCCTTGAGCGACTTCGACAGTTTGGTCTCGTCGATCCCGATGGCTCTGGCGAACTCGCGCTGGGCGCCGGGCTTCGCCGGAATGAGACTCCGGACCCGCGTTCGCAAGTCCTCGGTCCCGGCCATGTGGGACGACCGTAGTGTCATCTTGCGATTTGCGCAAGGGCTACTGACTCGTCAGCCAGGTCATCGCAAGTTCCGGCGAGGCCGTTGACCGGCCACTATGGACTGTGCCGTGGCGGCCGGTCCGCTGCCGGGCGGGTACGGCTCAGCGCCAGTGCCAGCGCGGCCAGTTCGAGGGGGACGGCCGGGTTCTTGCCGGTCAGGGAGTGGATTCTGCGCAGGCGCTTCCGGACGGTGTTGGCGTGCAGGAACATCCGCCTGGCGCAGGCGGTGACCGAGCCGCCGCAGCCGATCAGTTCCTGCAGCGTGGGCACCAGATCCGCCTCGTGCAGCCGGTCGTAGCGCGCCAGCGGCTCGTAGAGGAACTCGCGAAACGGCCGCAGGTAGCTCGCGGGCAGGCACTCGCCCAGCGAGTCGAGCGACGCGAGGTCCGCCGCGGTCGCGGGGAGCCGCCTGCGGCGCGCCAGCTCCAGCGCGTCGAGCGCCTGCTGGATCAGTACGGGCACCTCCTGCGGTCCGCCCCGCCCGCTCACGGCGAAGACCAGCCCCTCCGGGTAGCGCAGCGTCTCCCGGTGCAGGACGAGCGCCCGGTCCCCGAGATCGGCGACCAGTGTCCGTTCGGGAAGGTCCACACCGGCCAGATCACCGGCCTGGAAGCCCGCCACCTGGATGCCGGGGCCGTCCAGGAACGGTGCGCGCGCGAACAGCGCGTCGGGCCGTGCCCTGCCCGTGCGGACCAGGTCCACCAGGTACCCGTTCTCCCGCCGCCCGCGGTAGCGCAGCCGTTCACGGGCGAGCCGCTCGGTGAAGAGGATGAACGGCACCGTGGGCGGGATCTCGAACACCGGGATGCCGAGCCGGTTGGCCTCCGACACCAGTGCCGGGGGCGCGGCGTCGTGCACAACGTGCACGGCGTAGCCGATCGCGGCGGGCCCGGTCGGCGCGAGTGCCGTCACGAACTGTGTGCAGGCGTGTGCGTCGTGCAAGGAGAGCCCGGCGACCAGCACGAGCTCCCCGCCGCGCAGGTACGGCGACGGGTCGAGCAGATCGGAGGCCTGCGCCCAGCGCACCCGGCGCTCCAGCCCCACGGGGCTGCCGACCAGCCGCAGCCCGTCGGCCCAGCCGAGCACGTCGAGCACCCGGATCGCCGGTGCCTCGGTGTCGTCGGGGGACGCCGTCATGCGCCGGGAGGCTACGAGCGCCGTGTGACTCGCACGTTAAGCCCGTGGTCGGCGATGTTGCGCGGTGGTGTGCGATCGGACACCGCAGGGCTTTCCGGCGGTACAGGTCCGCCACATCGCCGGCGCGGGGCTTCCCACCGGCACCGGTCTGGTCCTTTAATCCGAAGATCGCCATCCGCGCCGACGCGGGTCCGGCCCTCCCCAGCCCCCTCATCACCGCCGAGGAACCACCGTGACAGCAGTGCCCCCTGCCCGTCCCGCGTCCGCGCCGCCGTCGCCCATCGACAGGGACTACCCGCTCGACCGCGTCCCCATCGCCGAACGCAAGGGCGTCGCCTCCGTGGCGGTCGTCATCGCCGGGTTCGGTTTCTTCACGCCCACGATGGTCACCGGCGGCCAGGTCGCCGTGGACTTCGCCTTCGCCCAGTTCCTCGGCCTCGCCGTGGCCGCGGCGCTCGTGCTGGCCTGCTACATCGCGACCATGGGCGTCGCGAGCGCCCGCACCGGGCTGACCACGGTCCTGCTCTCGCGGCTCGTGCTCGGCAAGCTGGGCGGCAAATGGGCGTCGGTCCTGCTGGGCGGCACCCAGGTCGGTTGGTACGGCATCACCATCGGCGTGCTCGCGACCCTCCTCGGCGGCGCGTTCGGCTGGCAGACCACCTGGCCGATCGCCGTGGTGGGCGGTGTCGCGATGGCCGTCACCGCCTACAAGGGCTTCCGGGGTATCGAGTTCCTCTCCTGGATCTCCGTGCCGCTGATGACGGCGCTGTGCGTGTGGATCTCCGTATCGGCCGTCGGTGAGGCGGGCGGCTGGGATGGGCTGTTCGACCACGCCGGCACCGGCGACACGAGCGTGGGGGTCGCGCTGACCCTGATGATCGGCACCTTCATCAGCGGCGGCACCCAGATCGGCAACTGGACCCGCTTCGCCAGTGGAGGCAGGCCCGCGTTCGTCATCACCGCGTGCACCATCCTGCTCGTGCAGGCGGCCATGTTCTTCTTCGGCGGTGTCGGCGCGATCGGCTACGGCGAACCCGACTTCGCCAACGTCCTCATGCTCATGGGCTCGGTGGGCGTCGCCGTGTTCCTGATCATCGCGAACCTGTGGACCACCAACGACAACGCGGCGTACGCGTTCGGGGTCGCCGGCGCGGAGCTGACCGGCAAGCCGGACAAGCGGCCCTTCGTCATCGGCGGTGTCGCGATCGGCATCGCCATGGCGATCACCGGGATCGCCGACGCGCTGACGGCGTTCCTCACCGTGCTCGGCGTGCTCATCCCGCCGCTGGGCGGAGCCATCATCGGCACGTTCGTGTTCGTGTGGAGGCGGCGCGACCCGGGCACGGACCTCGCCTCCGTCCCGCTGGTGTGCTGGCCGGGTCTGCTGGCCTACCTCGGCGGCACCGCGGTCGCCATCGCGGGTGCCACCTTCGACGCCGGAATCCCTGCCGTACAGGGAATCGTCGTCGCCATGCTGCTGGCCCCGGCTCTGCGGGGGCTGGCCGGGCGCCCCACGCGGGAAGGCAGGTAGGAGACGGTCATGGCCATCGTCATCCGCGACGCGGAGGTCATCACGATGGACGCGGCGACGGGAAGCACGCCCGTCACGCGCAGCATCCGGATCGAGGACGGGCTGATCGCCGAGATCGGCGCGAGCGTGACCCTCCGCGACACCGACACCGTCCTCAATGGACGCGATCGGCTGGTGTGCCCGGGTTTCGTCAACGCTCACACGCACTCGTGGGAGTATCTCGCGAAGGGCCGCTACGACAACCTGCCGCTCGAGCTGTGGATGCTGTACTCGTACCCGATCCTCGGCGCGGCACCGCTGCCGCCGGACCTGGTGCGCCTGCGGAGTCTGCTGTTCGCCGTGGAGTCGGTGCGCTCCGGCGTCACCACGCTCGTGGACGACGTGCTGGAGACGCCGAGCCAGGACTTCGCCCAGCTGGACGCCGTGTTCGACGCCTACGACACGGTCGGCGTCCGGGCCAACATCTCCGGCCACGTCATCAACCGGCCGTTCATCGACACCGTGCCGTATGCCGCGCAGTGGCTGCCGTCCGAGGTGGCGGAGCGAGTCCGTTCGGCGCCCCTGCTGAGCGCGGGGGAGTACCTGGACTTCAGCGCGGAGGCGTTCCGCCGGTACGCGGGCAGGGCCGGGGGCAGGCTGCGGTACATGCTCGCGCCGTCCGGACCGCAGCGCTGCACCGACGACCTGCTCGCCGGGGCGACCGAGCTCGCGCTGGAGCACGACGCCGAATGCCACATCCACGTGCTGGAGACCAAGACGCAGGCGGTGACCGGTCGCGAGTTCTACGGCACGACGCTGGTCGAGCACCTGCGCCGGATCGGCGCGCTGTCCGCGAACACCACGCTCGCGCACGGAATCTGGGCCACCGACGCCGACATCGACACCCTCGCCGAGTACGACGTGTGCGTCTCGCACAACCCGGTGTCCAACCTGAAACTGGGCTCCGGCATCGCGCCGTGGCGCCGCTACCACGACGCCGGGGTGACCCTCGGTCTCGGTTCGGACGGTTGCTCCAGCAGCGACACGCCTCGGCTGCCCGAGGTGATCAAGGCCGCCGCGTTGCTGCACAAGGTGACCGGGCCCGGCCACGAGACCTGGCCGACCGCGGACGAGGTACTGCGCGCCGCGACACTCGGCGGTGCCCGCAGCGCGCGGCTGCATCCCGACGTCGGCTCGCTGGAGGTGGGCAAGAAGGCCGACCTGCTCGTCTACGACCTCAGCACGCTCGCGTTCACGCCGCGCAACAGGCTCGACCTGCAGCTGGTGTACTCGGAGAACGGCAGCTCGCTGCGGCAGGTCATGATCGGGGGCGAGCTCGTGGTGGAGGACGGACGGGTCACGACCGTCGACGAGGACGCGCTGCTGGCCGAGCTGCGGGAGCGGCTGCCCGGCATCCAGGCCGAACAGGACCGTGTGGAGCGGGAGAACACCGTCTTCCACGAGGCGTTCGAGCGGATGTACCGGGCCTGCGCCGCCGAGGACGTCGGCGTGCACCGCTGGTCCGGCGAACCGGCGCCCGTAGCACCGGGAATGTAATCGTGGGTGTTTGCATGTAAACTGCCGGACATGGTCGGAGTGAACGAGAAGACCGCGGCCCGGACCAGGGTCGCCGACGCGGTCTACGAGCGCCTGCGCGAGATGATCTTCACCGGCGAGCTGGCCCCGGGCGCGCGGCTCAGTGTGCCCGCGCTCGCCGAGTCGCTCGACGTCAGCCGGAGCCCGGTGCGGGACGCGGTGCTCCGGCTCGTCCAGGAACGGCTCGCCAGGGAGGAGCCGCGCCGGGGAGCAGTGGTCGCGAGCGTCGGCCTCGCCGAGCTCGTCTCGATCTACGAGATCCGCGAGGTGCTGGAAGGGCTCGCGGCACGGCTGGCCGTCGAGAACGCCGGCCGCAAGCTCGTGCGCGCGCTGAAGGAGGCGCTCGACGAGCACGAGGCCGCGATGCGCACCGCCGACCTCGCCGCGAGTACCGAGGCGGACCTGCGCTTTCACCGGCTCATCCGGGAGGCCGCCGGGAACCCCGAGGTCATCCGGCTGCTCGACGACGTGCAGACCCAGGTCCGGCTGGCCATGCGCACCACCACGGTGACGGCGGGCCCGAGGCAGGCCATCGACGACCACCGCGCGATCCTCACGGCCATCGAGTCCGGCGACGCCGTCGCGGCGGAACAGGCGGCCAGGGCGCACATCTTCCGCCTGCGCAGCGTGCTGTCGCGGCAGCTGGAGGGCGGGGAGTGACGCGGATCGTCGATGCCCGCCTGCGGGTGCTGCGCGCACCGGTGAACGACGGGATCGCGATGTCGTTCTCGCCGCTGCGCGACCGGTCGATCGTGCTGGTGGAGGTGTCCACGGAGGACGGTCTCACCGGCCGGGGCGAGAGCTGGATCAACTATCCGCCGTGGGCCGCGGAGGAGCGCGTCGCGACCTTGCGCGACGGCGTGTTCCCGCTGCTGCTCGGCGAGGACGCCACCAGGATCTCGGCGCTGCACCGGCGGCTGTGCGCGCGGCTGGACCCGCTCGGCAGGCAGTGGGGAGCCCCGGGGCCGATCCGGCAGGCGATCAGCGGCGCGGACCTCGCGCTGTGGGACCTCGCGGGCCTGCGGGCCGGGGCCGCGGTGAGCACCCTCGCAGGCGGCCGCGTCCGCGACCGGATCCCCGTCTACGCCAGCAGCCTCGGACCCGAGGACGTCGGCGAGAAGGCGCACGAGTGCGTCGAGGCCGGGCACACGGCCGTGAAGGTCAAGCTCGGCTTCGGCAGGGCCAAGGACGAGCGGAACCTGGCGCAGGCGCGCGAGGCGGTCGGGCCCGGCGTGACCCTCTACGCCGACGCCAACCAGGCGTGGGACGTGGCCGAGGCCGTCGCGATGGCACCGCTGCTGCGGGACGCGGGCGTGGAGTGGATCGAGGAGCCCGTGCGCGGCAACCCGCTCGCCGGGCTCGAAGAGCTGCACCGGCGCACCGGCCTGCCCATCGCGACGGGGGAGAACCTCTACGGCGCCGGGGAGTTCCGCGACTTCGCGGCGTCGCCAGCGATCGCGGTGCTGCAACCGGATCTCGCCAAGACCGGCGGGCTCACCGAGGCGCTCGCGGTCTGCGCGCTCGCCGAGGCACACGGCAAGTCCGTGCTGCCGCACCTGTACGGCGGCGCGGTGGCCTTCGCCGCGACGCTGCAGCTCGCCGCGATGGCGGAGGCGGTGGCCGGCATCGAATACGACGTCAGGGACAACCCGCTGCGCGACCCGCTGCTCGCCGGTCCTCCCGTGCCCGAGCGGGGCATGCTCGACCTGCCCGGGCTGCCGGGCCTCGGCGTGCGGTTGGACGAGCAGGCGGTCGCCGCGGTGACCGAGACCGAGGTGGCCGCGCCCTCGCACACCTGACCGGCGGTGGTTCCCCCGCGGGCTCCTTCTGCTCGCACATTGCATGTAACTTCGAGAATATCTATGCTGCAGATCTGCTTTGCATGCAGATGTGCCCTTACTGTGGAGCGATGATGCATCCAGACAACGACGTTTCTCCCCGGCGCAGCGCCGCGTGGTTCGGCCTCGACGGCAAGCTCGGCTTCGTCCACCGCTCGAAGATGTACAACCAGGGCTACTCGGGGTCGATGTTCGACGGCAGGCCGGTGATCGGCATCTGCAACAGCTGGTCGGACCTGGCGCCCTGCAACGCGCATCTGCGCCAGGTGGCCGAGGCGGTCAAGCGCGGCGTGCTGATGGCGGGCGGGACCCCGCTGGAGTTCCCGACGATCTCGCTCGGCGAGACGCTCATGCGGCCCTCGGCGATGCTGTTCCGCAACCTCATGGCGATGGACGTCGAGGAAACCCTGCGCGCCAACCCGCTCGACGGGGTCGTGCTGCTCGGCGGCTGCGACAAGACCGTGCCCGCACAGCTGATGGGTGCACTGAGCGCCGACCTGCCCGCGGTGATGGTGACCGGCGGCCCGATGCTCAACGGCAAGTTCCGCGGCTGCGACGCCGGTTCGGGCACCCACGTGTGGCAGTTCAGCGAAGAGGTACGCGCGGGCCGGATGAGCCAGGCCGACTTCACCACGGCCGAGGCGTGTCTCTCCCGCAGCGCGGGGCACTGCACCACGATGGGCACCGCGTCGACGATGGCGTGCCTCGCCGAGGCGCTCGGCCTCTCGCTGCCCGGGAGCGCCGCGATCCCCGCCGTCGACGCCCGCAGGCACCGCATCGCCGAGGAGGCGGGCAGCCGGATCGTGGCGATGGTGGAGGAAGGGCTCACGCCGTCGTCCATTCTGGACCGCCGTTCGTTCGAGAACGCCATCCGGGTCAACGCGGCCATCGGCGGTTCCACCAACGCCGTGGTGCACCTGCTCGCGATCGCGGGCCGCGCCGAGGTGGAGCTCTCCCTCGACGACTTCGACACCCTCGCCGCGACGGTCCCGCTGCTGGTGGACCTGCTCCCGTCCGGCCGGTTCCTGATGGAGGACTTCGCCTACGCGGGCGGCCTGCCCGCCGTGATCAAGGAGCTGGGCGAGCTGCTGCACACCGACGCGGCCACCGTCACGGGCCGCAGCATCGGCGAGAACTGCGCCGACGCCGAGAACTGGAACACCGGCGTGATCCACACCCGCGCGGAGCCGCTGCGCGAGGCCGGGAACCACACCGCGGTGCTGCGGGGCAACCTCGCTCCCGACGGTGCGGTGATCAAGGTGTCCGCGGCGTCCGGGGAACTGGTGCGGCACACCGGGACGGCGCTCGTGTTCGACACGATCGAGGAATACCACGCGCAGGCCGACTCGCCCGACCTGCCGGTGGACGCCTCGACCGTGCTCGTGGTGCGCAACGCGGGCCCGTCCGGATATCCCGGCATGCCCGAGATCGGCAACCTGGCCATCCCGAAGAAGCTGCTCGACGCCGGTGTCCGCGACATGGTCCGGATCACGGACGGCCGGATGAGCGGCACCTCGTACGGGACGGTGGTGCTGCACGTGGCGCCGGAGGCCGCCGCGGGCGGCCCGCTGGCGCTGCTGCGCACCGGCGACCGGGTGACGCTCGACGTCCCCGCCCGCCGCATCGACATGGACGTGCCCGAGGACGAGCTGCGCCGCCGCGCGGCCGAACTGACGCAGGCGGAGAACACCGGTTCCGGCTACGCGTGGCTGTACCGCGAGCACGTCCGCCAGGCCGACACGGGCGCCGACTTCGACTTCCTGGTGGGCAGGCGGGGACACGCCGTGCCCCGCAGGCACCTCTGACTCTCGAGAGAGGACCGACCATGACCAACGACCTGCTGAGCCGGGTGCTGGAGCACCGCGCGATGGTGATCTACCGGGGGCAGTCCGCGGGGCAGTGCCTCGAGCTGACCGAACTGCTCCGCGAGGAGGGCATCCGGCTGTTCGAGGTGACCCTCAACGGTGGGGAGCCGTTCGCCGCCATCACGGCGCTGGCCGAGAAGTACGGCCACGAGGCCCCCATCGGCGCGGGGACCGTGATGACCGCCGACGACGTCTCGCGGGCCGCCGACGCGGGCGCGACGTTCATCGTCTGCCCGCACGTGGACGAGGCCGTGATCGCACGGGCCAAGGCGCTCGGCCTCGGCGTGGTGCCGGGCGCGTTCACGCCCACGGAGATCGTCCACGCCACGCGCCTCGGCGCCGACCTGGTGAAGGTCTTCCCGATCGGCCCGGTGGGGGCCGGCTACATCCGGCAGCTCAAGGGCCCGCTGCCCGAGGTGCCGCTGCTGGCCACCGGCGGGGTCGGGGCCGACCTCGCGCGCGAGTGCCTGGCCGAGGGGTGCGCGGGCGTCGGGGTCGGCGTTCAGCTGCTCGGCGATCCGGCCGACCAGGACGCGCTCAGGGCCGAGGCCCGCCGCCTCCTCGCCGCCACCCGCTGACGGCGGCGGACACCGGCAACGACGCCGAGTCGAAAGGAAGACTTCCCATGTCAACCCAAGAGGTGCCCAGCGCGGAGCTCGAGGACGCCTACCGGCTGCGAGCCGAGGACGTCAAGGAGGCGCCGACGACGCTGCGCGGCAGGCTGCGTTACCTGGGGCCGGGCATCATCCTCACCGCGTCCGTGGTGGGCTCGGGCGAGCTGATCGTCACGACCTCGCTCGGGGCCCGCGCGGGATTCGTCCTGCTGTGGATGGTGATCGTCGGCGCCACCGTCAAGGTGTGGGTGCAGATGGAGCTCGCCCGCTGGGCCATCCTCAACGGCAAGACCGCGCTCGCCGGCTACAGCACCGTCCCGCCGAGGATCGGCCGCATGGGCTGGATCAACTGGCTGTGGATCGGGCTCGACCTCGCCAAGAACTTCCAGCGCGGCGGCGTCATCGGCGGCACCGCCGCCGCGTGCTCGATCCTGTGGCCGATCGTGGGAGAGCCGCTGAGCAGCGGCTCGCTCGCCACGTGGGCGGTCGTCATCACGGCGCTGACGATCGGGCTGTTGCGCAGCAACCGCTACAGCGTGGTCGAGGCGCTCACCACGTGGTCGGTCGCGATCTTCACGCTCAGCACCGTGGCGATCGTGCTGGTGCTGCCGTTCACGCCGTTCGCCTACAGCCCCGGGGACTTCGCCGACGGGCTGAGCTTCGCGATCCCGGCGGGCACCGTCGGGCTCGCGGTCGCGATGTTCGGCTCGACGGGGGTCGGCGCCGACGACATGACCAACTACACGTACTGGTGCCTCGAGAAGGGCTACGCGCGCTGGACCGGCCCCGACGACGGCAGCGAGGAGCGGGCCCGGCGCGCCGAGGGCTGGATCAAGGTGATGCAGCTGGACGTGTTCGTGTCCTGGCTCATCTGCACGGTCACCACCCTGTCGTTCTACGTGGTCGGCGCCAGCGTGCTGCATCCGCAGAACCTCGTGCCCGAGGGTAACGCCGTGATCACCACGGTGTCCCGGATCTACACCGACACACTGGGCCCGTGGGCGGAGACCCTGTTCCTGTTCGGGGCGATCGTGGTGCTGTTCTCCACCAACATCGCCTCCGCGGCCGCGGTTCCACGGCTGTGGACCAACACCCTCGGCCTGCTGGGAGTGATCGACTGGCACGACGTCAAGGTCCGGGCGCGGATCCTGCGGATCCTCACCGTCTGCCTTCCGGTGCTCTGGCTGCTCATGTTCCTGTTCGTCCAGTCGCCGCTGGTGATGATGCAGATCGGCGCGATCGCGACCGGCATCTTCCTGCTCGCGGTGCTCGTCGCCGTGTGGCGGCTGCGCACCCTCGAGGTCGACCCTCGCTTCCGGCGCAACCGGTGGCTCACCGCGGCGTTCGTCGTCAGCAGCATCGGCATCTTCCTGCTCGCCGTGTACACGGTGCTGGAGGTCTTCGGTGTCACGATCGCCGGAGCGTGACCGGGCCGAGCGTGATCCATCACATGACGTGCGTGACCGGGGCCGCAAGATACGGTCGGGGGAGCGCACATTCACGAGGGAGGCTTCTCGATGACCTATCCGGACACCCAGCTCTTCATCGACGACCAGTGGCTGGATGCCGCGGAAGGGCGCACGATCGACGTGCAGAACCCGGCGACCGGCCAGGTCATCGGGCGGGTCGCGCACGCGACCACGCAGGACCTCGACCGCGCGGCCGACTCGGTGCGCCGCGGCTTCGAGGTGTGGCGCGACTACACGCCCGCGCAGCGGAGCAAGATCATGCGCAAGGCGGCCGAGCTGGTGCGGTCCCGCGTCGACGAGATCGCGGCGCTGATGACGCAGGAGCAGGGCAAGCCGCTGGTGGAGGCCAAGGGCGAGATCCTGGCGGGCGCGGACATCATCGACTGGTTCGCCGACGAGGGCCTGCGCGTGTACGGCCGCCTCGTCCCGCACCGCGCCAACCCCGCGATCCAGCAGCTGGTGATCAAGGACCCGGTGGGCCCGGTGGCGGCGTTCACGCCGTGGAACTTCCCGATCAACCAGGTCGTGCGCAAGCTCGGTGCCGGGCTGGCCGCGGGCTGCTCGATGATCGTGAAGGCGCCCGAGGAGACTCCGGCCAGCCCGGCCGCGCTGGTGCGCGCGTTCCAGGACGCCGGCCTGCCCGCCGGGGTGCTCGCGCTGGTGTACGGCAACCCGGCCGAGATCTCGGAGTACCTGATCGCCCACCCGGTGATCCGCAAGATCACCTTCACCGGGTCGACCGCGGTCGGCAAGCAGCTCGCCGCGCTCGCGGGCCGGCACATGAAGCGGGTGTCGATGGAGCTGGGCGGCCACGCCCCGGTGATCGTCTGCGAGGACGCCGACATCGAGCTGGCCGTCAAGACCATGAGCAGGGCGAAGTTCCGCAACGCGGGCCAGGTGTGCATCTCCCCGACGCGGTTCCTCGTGCACGAGTCGGTTCGCCAGGACTTCGCCAAGGCGTTCGCCGAGGTCGCCACCGGCCTCAACGTCGGCGACGGCCTCGCCGAGGGCACCGAGATGGGGCCGCTCGCCAACACCCGGCGGGTCGACGCCATGTCGGCGCTGTACGCCGACGCCGTCGAGCGGGGAGCCACGGTCCTCTCGGGCGGCAAGCGCATCGGCGACGAGGGCAACTTCTGGGCGCCCACCGTGCTCGACGACGTCCCGGCCGAGGCCAAGCTGTTCAACGAGGAGCCCTTCGGCCCCGTGGCGGCGATCCGCGGCTTCCAGGATCTGGACGAGGCGATCACCGAGGCCAACCGCCTTTCCTACGGGCTCGCCGGGTACGCTTTCACCCGCTCCCTGGCCACGGCCGACCGGCTCACCCGCAGGGTCGAGGTCGGCATGCTGTGGGTCAACATGCCCGCCATGCCCTCGGCCGAGCTGCCCTTCGGCGGCGTCAAGGACTCGGGCTACGGCTCGGAGGGCGGCCCCGAGGCGATGGAGGCCTACCTCAACACCCGCGCGGTCAGCATCGCGCACCAGTGACCCGGTAGCCCCGATCCGCAGTGAAGGCCACCTTCACTGCGCCCACCCGTCTCCCACCACCACCCAGACGGAGACGCTGACGCGCCGCTGTGTTGATTCAACGCAGGCAAGGCCACCTTCACTGCGTTGAACGCAGGCAAGGTGGCCTTCACTGCGGTGGCTCACAGGTGCCCGTCGGCGGTCCAGGTGCGGCCGGTGAAGTGCGTGGCGAGCTCGCCGATGTCGGAGGCCACGAGGTCCCAGTCGCTCTCGGGCTCCAGGTCGCGGGTCTGGCCGGGACCGAACTCGGCCGGCCTCGGGATGAACGCGGTCCGCAGGCCGGCCGACCGGGCCGCGTGCAGGTCGCCGTTGTGCGCGGCGGCGAGCATGATCCGGCCCGGTGCGAGCCCCAGTAGCGCCGCGGCGCGCAGGTACGCCTCCGGCCGCGGCTTGTAGGCCCTGGTGACGTCCGAGCCCAGCACGATGTCCCACGGCAGCCCCGCGTGCTTGGCCATGCGCGCCAGCAGGACGAGGTTGCCGTTGGACAGCGGCCCGATCAGCACGTGCTCGCGCAGCCGCCGCAGGCCGGGGACGCTGTCCGGCCACGGCGGGAGCCGGTGCCACGCCTCGTTGAGCCACGTCAGCTCCCGGGGCGCGATCGTCCCAGGGTCGACGCCGTACTCGCCGAGCACCGCGCGGAGGTTCTCCTCGTGGAGCACGTCGAGGGACACGAAGTCCCGCTCACCGGTACGCACCGGCTCCATGCTCGGCTGGTAGCGGGCACGCCACCGGTCCGCGAACTCCTCGCCGTCCAGGTCGAGCCCGTGCCTGGCCGCGAACTCGCCGACCGCCGCGGCCACGCCGGTGCGCCAGTCGACGACCGTGCCGAAGGTGTCGAAGAGCACGACCTCGATATCCACTGTGGACATACTCCGGCTCCCTAGTCCCGTGTCGACCACAGCGCCCACGCCACCAGGAGTGGCTGGCCCGCGAGGCGCACCGCGCGTTTGCGGTCGGTGTCCAGGCCGAAGGCGTCGACCCTGTTCCGGTACTGCGCGATGTTGCCGGGGAACACCGCGGCGAAGAACGCCGCTGTGAGCACACCCAGCCTGCGGCGTTGCCTCGGCAGCGCGAGCAGGCCCGCGCCGAGCGCTATCTCGGCGGCCCCGGACGGCAGGACCACGTCGTCGGCGTCCAGCGGCACCCACGAGGGCACCTGAGCCTGGAACTCCTCGCGGGCGAACGTCAGGTGCGCCGTGCCCGCGAACGCCAGTGTGGCGCCGAGGGCGTGTGCGGCGATCCGGCGTGCGCGGCGACGGCCGCGAATCTTCGGCATGCCCGTACGATAGGCACTCACCGCCGATCTCGCCCGGCCGCGCTCACCTCCAGCTCGTCAGGCGTCGCTCGAACACCACCAGCAGCTGGTTGAAGCCCACGCCGATGACCGAGATGGCCACGATGCCCGCGTACATCGACGGGATGGCGAAGTTGTACTGGGAATCGTTGATGAGGAAGCCCAGCCCGGCCTTCGCTCCCACCATCTCCGCGGCGATCACCACGACGATCGCGGCCGCACCCGCGAGCCGCAGGCCCGTGAAGATCGTCGGGATCGACGCGGGGAGTATCACCTTGCGGAAGAGGGCGAGCGGCGGCAGGTCCAGCGACCTCGCGAGCTTCAGCAACGTCGGGTCCACGTTGCGCACCGCGGTGATCGTGTTCAGCAGGATCGGCCACGTGCACGCGTAGACCACGATCGCGATCTTCGACGTCTCACCGATGCCGAGCACCAGGACGAACACCGGGAGCAGGGCGAGGGCCGCGGTGTTGAGAAACACCTGCACCAGCGGCGTGAGCACGTCGGAGACGGTCCGGTACCAGCCGATGAGGATCCCGAGCGGCACGGCGAGCAGCACCGCGATGCCGAACCCGGACAGCGAACGGGTCAGGCTGGCCTGGACGTGCTCGGCGAGCTGCCCGTTGGCCGCCAGCTCGCCCAGTGCGAGCACGACCTCGGAGAACGGTGTGAGGAACGTGGCGTCGATCAGTCCCGTCCTCGGCGCGAGCTCCCACACCGCGAGCAGCAGGAGGACGGCGGCCGACCTGGTGGCGATGCCCGAGAACGCCGACCCCGCCCTGCGGGCCGCGCCGGTGCGAGGCCGGGAGCCCGCCGGCCCGCTCGTGTCCCGCTTGGCGATCGTGGGGGCGCTCATGCCGGCACCGCCTCCTTTTCCAGCTGCTGGGCGCGCACGACCTCGTCGTGCAGCAGGGTCCAGATCTCGTGCCGGTACCGGGCGAACTCCGGCGCCGAGCGGATGTCCTCGGCCGCGCTCCGGTCGAGTTGGATGTCCACAACGGACTTGATGCGGCCGGGGCGCGAGGTCAGCACCGCGACTCGCTGCCCGAGGTACACGGCCTCGTCGATTCCGTGGGTGATGAACACGATCGTCTTGCCGGTGCGCCGCCAGATGCGCCGCAGCTCGTCCTGCAGCGACTCGCGGGTCTGGGCGTCGAGCGCGGCGAACGGCTCGTCCATCAGCAGCACGTCCGGGTCGTAGGCGAGGCTGCGCGCGATCGCCACGCGCTGCTTCATGCCGCCGGAGAGCTCGTGCGGGTGCCGGTCGGCGAACGCGGCGAGGTCCACCAGCTCGAGGTACTCCCGCGCCCGCTCGGCACGTTCCCGCTTCGGGACCCCGGTCGCCTCGAGACCGAACTCGACGTTGCCCTGCGCGGTGCGCCACGGCAGCAGCGCGTACTGCTGGAAGACGATGCCGCGGTCCACCCCGGGCCCGGTCACCGGTCGGCCGTCGAGCAGGACCCGGCCCGACGACGGGGTTCCCAGTCCCGCCAGCAGGTCCAGCAGCGTGGATTTGCCGCAGCCGCTCGGTCCGACCACGACCGTGAACTCGCCCTCGGCGATGTCCAGGTCGATGCTCTCCAATGCCGTCAGCCGCTCCCGGCCGCCCCGGACCGGGAACGTGCGCCCGACCCCTTCGAAACGGATCTTCGTCGTCATGCCCCGGTGCCCTTCGCGTAGGAGTTGAACTCGTTGGTGTAGGCGTCGCGCACGGTGACCGCGTCCGGTTCGATGTCGCCGCGCTGGCCCAGCCAGTCGACCCACAGGCGCAGCTCCTCGTCCTTGATCACGCCACCCGCGCCGGCGACGCCGTAGGAACGCCAGTACTTCAGGGGATCGGTGTCCTCGTTGCGCCTGCGGTCGGTGACGATGCGGGTGAAGCGTTCGACGACCTCCTCGTGCGGTGTGCTCTTGCTCCATTCGATGGCCTTGGCGACGCCGGAGACGAAGGTGCGCACGGTGTCGGCGTTGGCCTCGAGGAAGTCCCTGCGGAACACGTAGGTGCCCGCGGTGAAGTCGCCGAGCAGCTCGTAGTCGCTGAACAGCTTGCGGATCCCGCCGCGCTCCAGTGCCTTCTCCCGCAGGATCCCGCCGAGCACCGCGACCTCGATCTGGCCCTGCCGCAGAGCCTGCTCGGTGTTGACGGGCGGCACCACGGTGGGCTCCACCTGCTCGCGCTCAGCGGGGGTCAGCCCGTTGCGCTCCAGGTAGATGTCGAGCATGGCCTCGCTGTGCGCGCCGAGCGTGTTCATGCCGACCTTGGCGCCCAGCAGGTCCCTCGGGCCCCGCAGCGGGCTGTCCTCCAGCACGTAGTAGCCGCTGGCCTCGTCCCTGTCGACGCCGTAGTAGCCGATGACCGACGTGATCGGCGCCTTCCGCGCGGCCAGCTTGATCACCGCGCCGTTGAAGGCGCCGCCGTAGTCGACCTGGCCGGTCGCGGCGGACTGGATGTCCTGCGGTCCGCTGATGGTGTTGCCGACCCATTCCAGCTTCACGTCGCCGAGGTAGCCGAGATCGGCGGCCAGTTCGGAAGGGATGACCTGCCCCGCCCAGCCCTGGTAGCGGATGGTCCTGGTGTTCACCCCGCTCGCCGTGCCGCAGCCGGTGAGCGCACCCGCGGCGGCAGTGAGCCCGAGCGCGGTGAGCCCCAGGAATTGTCGTCGATTGGTGGTCGTCACAGCGATTGTCCTTTGCGGCGGGGAATAGTGGAAAAGCGGATTTCGAGAACCGGGGAAATTAACCTCCCGGTCGGGGAGGTTGGCTCCCGTTTGTCAGGCTGGCACGGAAATCCTCGGTGCGGCAATGGTTCCCGTGTCACGTTCTCACGTCCTGGGAAGCATTGTTTTCATGCCGCAGAAATATTGCCCGATTCGCGGGGAAAGCAGCAGTCTGATGCGGACCGGTACGGATCAAGGAGTGAGCAATGAGTGTGGACGTGGCACGAAGCACCGGAATTTCGGTGACCAGGATCGGCGGGCGCATCGGCGCGCGCATCGACGGGGTCCGGCTCGGCGGCGACCTCGACGCGGACACCGTCGCGCGGATCCGGGCGGCGCTGCTGGAGAACAAGGTGGTCTTCTTCCGCGGGCAGCATCACCTGGACGACGCCGGGCAGCAGGCGTTCGGGCGCCTGCTCGGCGAGCTGACCCAGCCGCACCCCACCGTGCGCAGTGTGGGACTGGACAACATCCTGCCCATCGACGCCGAGTACGGCCGCGCCAACAGCTGGCACTCCGACGTCACGTTCGTCGACCGCATTCCGGCCTTCAGCCTGTTGCGGGCCATCACGATCCCGGCCTACGGCGGCACGACCGTGTGGGCCAACACCGCCGCGGCGTACGCCGGCCTGCCGGAGTCGCTCAAGGCGCTGGCCGAGAAGCTGTGGGCCGTGCACACGAACCTCTACGACTACACCCGGCACGTCGACGAGCGCCGGGTCGGCGGGGTGGACGTGAAGGAGCAGGCGTACCGCGACGAGTTCCGCTCCGACGTGTACGAGACCGAGCACCCCGTGGTGCGGGTGCATCCCGAGACCGGGGAACGGGTGCTGCTGCTCGGCCATTTCGTCAAGCAGCTCGTCGGGCTGTCCTCCGCGGAGTCGAGCGCGATCTTCGGCCTGCTGCAGGCACGCGTCACGCGGCTGGAGAACACCGTGCGCTGGCCGTGGCAACCCGGTGACCTGGCGATCTGGGACAACCGGGCCACCCAGCACTACGGCGTCGCCGACTACGACGACCAGGCGCGCAGGCTGCACCGGATCACGGTGGCGGGCACGATCCCCGAGAGCGTCGACGGTGTGCGCAGCACGGCGAGGGCAGGCGACGCCTCTCACTACTCCACAGTGGACTGAGGGGCCGCCGCCCGCCTGCGTGCGCGGTACGCCGCGGCTTTGACGCGGTTGCCGCACTCGTCCATGCCGCACCACGTGCGCCGGGCGCCGCGCGAGCGGTCGAGGTAGATGCGGGTGCAGCCGGCGCGCCCGCATTCCTTGAGCCGCGCACCGGGATCGGCGAGCACCGCGATGCCGCGCCGGGCCACCTGGGACAGGGCGGCGCGGAGGTCGCCCGACAGCCGCAGCCCCGTGTCGCTCAGCTCCATCGCGGGCACGGGTCCCGCGGCCGCGGCGTTGACGATCGCGAGGCAGTCGCGGTCGAAGGGCGTGCCGAGCACGCGGTCGAGGGCGAGCCGGTAGAGCGCTTCGCGCAGCGCCAGCGCGGCCTCGAACGTCGCGGTGTCGGCGGTGACCTCGTCGGGGAGCCCATCGCACGCGGCCACCCAGCGTTCGAGGTCCGACGGCGTGCCGAGCAGGTCGGCGGGCTCGTCCCGGCGTGCTTCCACGGTCGCGGCCAGGTCGAGGGCCGGGTTGCCGCTCACGAACGCGAACTCCACGTCACCATCTTGACCGGTGACGCGGCCTTGCGGCAAGATCCGTCACCGGTCCGACCGGTGACGGATGGGAGGGCGCATGAGTGGGGTCCGTGGCATCGAGGTCGTCGTGCTCGACGTGCTCGGCACGCTGGTCGACGAGCCCGGCGGCCTCGGCGCGGCGATCGCGACGCGGTGCCCGGGCGGGACGAGGCGCTGGTCGGGGACCTGCTCGCCGGGTGGCGGCGGCACGTCGAACGCGAGCAGGACCGCATCGTGCGCGGCGAGCGCGCGTACGCGGGCTCCGACGTCCTCGACGCGGAGGCCGCGCGGCTGGTCGCCGACCGGGCGGGGGTCGCCGATCCGGCGGCCGTCGCCCGGCTGGCCACCGCGGGGCAGCGCCTGCCGCCCTGGGCGGACTCCGTCGCCGGCCTCGACCGGCTCGCGGAGCAGCTGCCGGTGGTGGGGCTGTCCAACGCGAGCCGCACCGCGCTGCTGCGGCTCAACGTCCATGCCGGGCTGCGCTGGCACCAGGCGCTGTCCGCCGAGACGGTCGCCGCCTACAAACCGGCGCCGGAGGTCTACCGGCTCGCACTCGACGCCGCCGGATGCCCGCCGGAGCGGGTGCTCATGGTCGCCGCGCACGCGTGGGACCTCCGCGGCGCCCAGGCACAGGGAATGCGCACCGCCTACGTCCGGCGGCCCGTCGGCGACCCGCCCGCGAGCACCGATGCCTTCGACGCGCGGTTCGACGGGCTCGGCGATCTGGTCACCGCCCTGCGGGCTCGGCACGGGGGCGCGTAGCCACCGGGAGCGCGGGCAACGGGGCGTCCGGTCCCCGCCGTCGTCAGGCCAGCTCGGTGCGGGAGTTCACCAGCCACTTGCCCGAGGACTCCCTGGTCAGCTCGAAGGTCGCCGTCACGGGCACCTGGGGCGGGAACGGCGGGTCGCCGTCCCGGCGGCAGCTGGTGACGGCCACGGCCTGCACGAGGACCCACTGGCTCTCGTGCGCGCCGGGTGAGGACGGCGCGGGCTGGGTGCGCAGGTCGTGCACGGTACGGCTGCACTGCTTGCGCTGGAAGTCCTCCCACACGAGGCCCCCGTTGCCGTCGCGGAACTGCGCCAGCCCGGCCCGCATCCGTTTCGTGGACAGGTGTTCCACGCGGCTGATCCAGGCGTCCGGCCGCGCGTCGTTGGCGTACAGCGTGTGCTGCCCGGTCAGCCACTGCCCGGCGACGTCCTCGGCCCGCGGCGCCCCGGCGGCGCTCGGGCTCGGTGGGGTCGGGCCGCCCTTGGCCTGGTCGTCGACGGGTTCCCCGCCCGCTTCGACGACCAGGTTGGCGCGGTCGTCCTCGGCGGACTGCTGGTAACCCACCCAGAACCCGCCGGCCAGCACACCCACGACGGCGAGCGCGCCCAGGTTGACCCAGATCGTGCGTCGGCTCACGACACCCCCGTTGTCAGTCGGCTACGAGCGGTCGACGGTACCCCGGCGGTGATCGGTTCTACCAGGCGCGGTCGGCGGACGCGATCTCGACGATCTCGCGCAGGACGTAGTTCATGATGCCGCCGTGCCGGTAGTAGTCGGCTTCGCGGGCGGTGTCGAGCCGCACGCGCACCCGGAACTCGACGTCACCGGCGCGTACCGTCACGTGCTCCGGGACGCGGCCCTCGGCGAGCGCGGTGAGGCCGGTGACGGTGAACGGTTCGGCGCCGGTGAGGCCGAGCGTGCCGGCGTTCTCACCGGGGACGCGGCGTCCCACGCCTGCCCGTCCGGGGCGTCGAGCACCCGCCAGCGGCCGTCGCCGCCGAACACGTCCGCGCAGGCGTGCTCGAACATCGTCGGATCCACTGTGGACTCGGTGACGCCGGTGACGTCGCGGGCCGAGGGCCAGATGTCGCGGAGGAACACCGCTCGCCGTCGGCGCCGGTGCCCAGCGGTCCCGTGGCGACCGACAACCCCGCGTCGAGCCCGCCGCCGCGACGGGCTCGACGAGCGGCCCGGACGCACCGATCCAGGCGACGCTGGCGCGCACCATCGGGATCAGCACCACGCCGCTGCGGGAGGCGCTCCGGCGGCTCAAGGCCGAGGGCTGGTGGAGCTGGACGCCCATCGCGACGCGCGGGTCACCGAGCTCAAGGCCGAGGAGGCCCGCGACCTGTACGAGCTCCGCCGCTCGCTGGATCCGCTCGCCGCGTCCCTCGCCGCGCAGCGGCGCACGAAGGCTGACATCGCCGACATCCGCGAGGCCGCGAAGGGCCTCGTCGCGTTGCGCAGCAATCCCGGCTACGAGGAGCTGCTGCACCACCGCCGCTTCCACGCGGCGATCTACCGCGCCTCGCACAACGAGCTGCTGATCGAGACCCTGGAAGGGCTGTGGGACAAGGCCGACCGCTACCGCAGGCTGGCGCTCGAGGTGGAGCGCGCGCCGGAGGAACGGGAGCGGAAGGACGCGGAGCACCGCATGCTGGCGGACAGCGTGATCGTGGGCGACAGCGACGCGGCGGCGGCCGTGATGCGCGACCACATCGACACGAGCCTCGGCGCGAAGGCCGCGTGGCGCCTGAGGAAACCCCGCGACTGACCGCGCCCGCGCCCTGGTGCCCTGCTAGGCTGCGCGCCATGTCTGGCGCTTCTGCCGCGGCGGCCGCCGCCGTGACGAGGACGCTCCGCCACTAGCGGCGGAGCGGTTCTCGCGCAACATTCTCCGTCGCTTCGCTGGTCGACCGGAGCGGCCTTTCTTGTGCTGCTCGGAATCTTCTCGAGCAACGGAGCATCTTTCGTGCGTACGGACACTCACCTGGCGACGTCCCGGCTGCGGCCCTGGGTCGTCCTCGGTTCCCTTTCCCTGCTGCAGTTCCTGATCGCGGTCGACGTCACCGTGGTCAACATCGCGTTGCCGTCGATCGGCGTGGACTTCGGCGTCACCACGCGCGAGCTGACGTGGGTCGTGGTCGGCTACACCGTCGCGGGCGGTGGTCTGCTCATGTTCGGCGGCCGGCTCAGCGACGTGCTCGGCAGGCGGCGGGTCCTGCTCACCGGCGTGACGGTCTTCGGTGGCGCCTCGTTGCTGGCGGGCGTGGCGCCGTCGTATCCCCTGCTGGTCGGGGCACGGATGCTGCAGGGCGTCGGCGAGGCTCTCGCCCTGCCCTCGGCGATGGCGGTGATCGTGCTGACCTTCCCCGAAGGGCCACGCCGGACTCGCGCGCTGAGTGTGTGGGCCGCCGTCGCCAGCACCGGACTGGTGCTGGGTTTCGTGCTCTCGGGCGTCATCACGGAACTGCTCGGCTGGCGGTGGGTCTTCCTCGTCAGCGTGCCGTTCGTCCTGTTCGTGATCGTCGCGGCCGCGGCTCTCGTGCCCGCTGATCCGCCGGGCGAGCGCACTCCACTCGACCTGCCCGGGTCGGTGCTGCTCACCCTCGCACCGCTGCTGTTGGTGTTCGGGATCGCCGAGGCGGGCGAAGGCGGCGGGCACCAATGGGTCGCGGCTGCCGCACTGGCGGGCGCGGCGGTGGCGGGCGGCCTGCTCGTCGTCGTGGAACGCCGGGCGGCCGAACCGCTGCTCCCGCCCGCGTTCTTCCGCAACCGGGCCCGGGTGCGCGCCAACGTCGCCACCGCGTTGCTCAGCGGAGCCCTGTCCACCTCCTTCCTGCTGTTGACCTTTCAGCTCCAGCAACGGGCGGCTCTCGGTCCCCTCGCGGCGGGCGTGGCGCTGCTGCCGCTCGCGGTGACGCTGGTGGTGGCAGCGAGCCTCGTGCCCCGGGTCGTCGGCCGGTGGGGAGCACGGGCCTGCGCACTCGTCGGCGTCGTGCTGACCGCGGCCGGGATGGGGGCGATCGCCGTCGGCGCCGTTGCCGGCGCGGGAGCGTGGGAGTCGGTGCCCGCGATGGTGCTGATCGCCGGGGGAATGGCCTTCGGGCTCGTCGGCCTGCAATACGCGGCGGTGAGCGGGGTGACCGGCGACGACGCCGGTGTCGCGTCCGGCGTCCAGCGCGCCGCCGACCAGCTCGGCGGCTCCTCGGGGGTCACGCTCTACGTCGGCATCGGGTTCGCGCCCGCGCTCACCGGTGTCGATCCCTTCGTCGTCAGCTGTGCGCTGGCGACAGCGGGACTCGGCGCGGCCGGCGTCCTCGCCTGGCGCAGCAGAGCCGTTTGACCGCGGTCGAGGCATGAGACAGCGGGCGAGGGGGTAGCCGGAGCCCACGTGATCACGGATGCGGGATCGAAGGGGGCTGGGCGCCCGCGGTGTTGACCCAACAATGGCCGGTCGGCTGGTCCGTCGCCGTGTTCGCGGCCGCCGCAGTCGTGACGGTGTTGTGCAGCGTCCGGCTCGCCGCCCTCGGCGACGCCCTGGCCGACCGCACCGGCTGGGGCGAGGCGTTGTTCGGAGCGGTCTTCTTCGGGCTGGCGACCTCGCTGTCGGGCATCGTGATGACGGGCGTGAGCGCGGCAGGCGACCAGCCGGAGCTGGCCTACGGCAACGCCGTCGGCGGGGTCGCAGCCCAGACGCTGGCGATCGTCGTGGCCGACGCCGCCTACCGGCGGGTGAACCTCGAGCACGCGGCGGCCTCGCCCGGCAACCTCCTCTTCGGCTGCCTGCTGATCGTGCTGCTGAGCACGGCGCTGCTGGCCTCGTTCAGCCCGGACGTCACCGTGGCCGGCGTGCATCCGGCCTCGGCGGTCCTGATCGCCTGCTATCTCGGCGGGATCTCCCTCATCCGGAACCAGCGGCAGCCGATGTGGCGGGCGATCGCCACGAGCGAGACGCGGCACGACGAACCGGAGGATCACGGGCGGCTCGGCAACCGCGGCCTCGGTGCACTGTGGACGGAGTTCGTGCTGATCGCCGGCGTGGTCGTCGTCGGTGGCTGGGCGGTCGCGCACGCCGCGGACAGTCTCGTCACGGCGACGGGGCTGAACGCGGGCGTCGTCGGTGCCGTGTTCATGGGCCTCGTCAACGCCCTGCCGGAAACGGTCACGGCCCTGGCGGCGGTCCGCCGGGGCGCGGTGACACTCGCCATCGCGGCCGTGGTCGGCGGCAACAGCCTGGACGCGCTCAACCTGGTGGTCGGCGACGTCCTCTACCGCGGCGGGTCGCTCTACCACGCCGCCAGCCCGGACCAGCTGTTCCTCACCACCGCGTCCCTGCTCATGACGGCGGTGCTGCTCGGCGGGCTCCTCGTGCGCCAGCGGAGGGGCTGGTGGCGGCTCGGATTCGACGGCGTCGTGCTCGTGGTCATCTACGCGGCCACGGTGCTGACGCTGGCGGTGTGACCTGGGCACGTGGCCGTCCTCGGTGCGTCCATCGAGGACGGCCACGGCAACTCCGCGGACCGTGGATCAGCACGGGACACCGCGGTCAGACCGGTGCCCACTCACTGCCGTCACCGTCCCGGACGCTGGCATCCGCCAACGTCTCGCGGTCGGCACCGGTGGTCGAGGGCCACTGCTCGCCCGAGAAATGTGTTCCGTCCGTGGCCGCCGAGTTCAGGTCGTTCTTCTTGGAGTTCATCGTGTCGGTGAACATCGTGGTGGCCTGAGCCACGGCCGCGGAGAAGGCGGCGACTCCCGCGAGAATGGACACGGATCGTCCCGACGACGGTCTCCACGGTGATGACCGCGACGACGATCGCACCCGCGAGGACGAGGAGCGCGCCGAGCATCGCCGCCCAGTACACCCTCATGGCCGTCACGATCTCGTCCAATGTGGCCCGCAGCTCGTCCACCATCGTCACGAGCCCCGCGATCGAGCCGGGCTGGTCCAAGGCGACCGTGTAGTACTTGTCGGCCGCGATGCCGGTCCAGTGGCTGTGACTCGGTAACGATCGTGACCGGCAACGCTCCGTCCGGACGATCTCGCGACTGGATTACGGGGGTATACACGTGGTGAATACACCGTGTGTATAGTGCTCGGGACAGGTGCTCAACCACAGGGAAAGGAGGGGCCGATGTCGGTCTCACGCACGCTGCTGGCGCTGCTCGAACCGGGGCCACGACACGGCTACGACCTCAAACGCGCCTACGACGAGCAGTTCGCCCAGGGCAAGCAGCTCGCGTACGGCCAGGTGTACTCAACGTTGTCCCGGTTGCTGCGCAACGGGCTCGTCGAGGAGGCGGGGGTCGAGCACGGGGCGGGCCCGGACCGCAAGCGCTACACGATCACCGACGCCGGGGTCACGGACATCGAGACGTGGCTCGGCACGGCGGAGAGCCCGGAGCCGTATCTGCAGAACACGCTCTACACCAAGGTGGTGCTGGCCCTGCTGTCCGGGCGCAGCGCCCAGGACGTGCTGGACACCCAGCGCTCGGCCCACCTCGCCGTCATGCGCGACCTGACGCGGCGCAAGGCGGACGGCGACCTGGCCGACCAGCTCATCTGCGATCACGCCCTGTTCCATTTGGAGGCCGACCTGCGGTGGCTGGAACTCACCGCGGCGCGGCTCGACGCACTCGCGGAGGTGGTGCGCTCATGACCGAACCGTTGCTCGCCGGACGTGGCCTGCACAAGGCGTTCGGGCCGACCGAGGCGCTGCGCGGCGCGGACGTCGCCGTGCGCGCCGGTGAAGTGCTCGCCGTCATGGGCCCCTCGGGCTCCGGCAAGTCCACGCTGCTGCACTGCCTCGCGGGCATCGTGCGCCCCGACTCGGGCTCGATCTCCTACCAGGGCAGGGACCTGGCCGCGATGTCCGACGGCGAGCGCAGCGCGCTGCGGCGCACGGACTTCGGGTTCGTCTTCCAGTTCGGCCAGCTGGTCCCCGAGCTGACGTGCCTGGAGAACGTGGCGCTGCCGCTGCGGCTCGGCGGCGCCAAGCGCAAGCCTGCGGAGGCCAGGGCGCAGCGCTGGCTGGAGCGGCTCGAGGTCGGAGACCTCGGCGCCCGCAGGCCCGGTGACGTCTCCGGCGGGCAGGGACAGCGCGTGGCGGTGGCGAGGGCTCTGGTCGCCGATCCCAAGGTGATCTTCGCGGACGAGCCCACCGGCGCGCTGGACTCGCTCAACGGCGAGAAGGTGATGCGGTTGCTCACCGAGGCCGCGCGTGGCTCCGGCGCCGCCGTGGTCCTGGTGACCCACGAGCCGCGCGTGGCGGCGCACTCCGACCGCGAGATCGTGGTCAGGGACGGCCGCGTGAACGATCTGGAGCTGGCGGCATGATCCGCGATCTCCTGCTGGGGCTCCGGTTGGCCGTCGGGGGCGGCCGGATCTCCGGGCAGGCGCTGCTGCGGCTGGCGATGACCACGCTCGGCGTCGCGCTGGTCGTCGCCGTTCTGCTGCCCGCCGCGTCGATCAACACCCTGGTGTCCGAGCAGGACGCCAGGCAGGCCGGCCAGGTCCCGCAGACCGAAACGCGACCCGGCGTCGACCCGCTGTACCGGATGGACTGGTTCATCGACTCGGGCGACGACTACCTGCACGCTGTCGTGGTCGCGCCGGAAGGGCCGGACGCTCCGGTGCCGCCGGGGCTGGAGCGCGTGCCCGCTCCGGGCGAGGTCGTGGTGTCGCCGGCGGCGGCCGACTACCTCGCCACCCCGGCCGGTGAGCTGGCGCGGGCCCGGATCGGCGGCACCGTCGTCGGCGAGGTCGGCAAGGCGGGCCTGGGCATGGCGGGCGACCGCGTGGTCTACGTCGGGGACACGGCGGAACGGCTGAAGGGGGAGGAGTACGCCGACGCGGTGTACGGGTTCGGCACCGAGCCGGACGGCTTCGCCGTCAACGTCACCACGGCGGCCCTCGTGGCGCCCGTCGCGGTGATCCTCCTGCTGCCACTGCTGATCTTCGTGACCACGGCCTCGCGCATGGGCGCCGCGCAACGGGAACGCCGGCTGGCGGCGCTGCGCCTGCTGGGCGTCAGCGGGCGCCAGGTCCGCCGTATCGCGGCGGCCGAGTCGCTGGTCGGCGCCGTGGCGGGACTGTTGCTCGGCGGTGCGCTGTTCCTGCTCCTGCGGCCGTTGATCGGCGACCTCGACCTGTTCGGGATGCGGTTCTTCCCCGAGGATTTCGTGCCAGCGTGGCAGCTGGTCGTGCTCATCGCCGTGCTGGTGCCGGGTCTGGCCGTCGGTGCGGCGATCTTCGGCCTGCGCCGCACGATCGTCGAACCGCTCGGGGTGGTGCGGCAGGGCAAACCCGCCCGCAGGCGGATGTGGTGGCGCTGGGCCGTCGCGGTGGTCGGTGGCCTGCTGATGGCGAGCACGCTGCTGGCCGAGGAACGCTCGAACGCCGAAACCGTCGGCCTGGCGCTGGCCGCGGGCAGCTCGCTGCTGCTGATCGGCGTCGCCGCGCTGCTGCCGTGGGCGGTGGAGAAGTTCGTGGCCGGCCTGCGGGGCGGCACGCCCGCGTGGCAGTTCGCGGTGCGCAGGCTGCAACTGGAGAGCGGCACCGCGAGCCGGGTGGTCTCCGGCCTCGTCGTCGTGCTCGCGGGCGCGATCCTGATCCAGACGCTCGTGGGCGCGGTCAGCTCGACGGAACCCGAGGACAGCCGCTGGCAGGCCGCGACCCCGATCTCCGCGCAGATCGCGGGCGGCGACGAGCGGCTCGGGGAGGCGGCGAGGCTGCTGGCCGGAACGGACGGGATCACGGCGGTGCACGAGGTCGTCCGGGCCCCGCTGCGCGCGGCAGGTGACGAGGCGGGCTTGCACTGGCAGGCCGTGATCGGCGACTGCGCGGCACTGGCCGCACAGGCCGAGCTCGGCACCTGCGCGGACGGCGACGTGTTCCTGGTCGGCGGGCTGCGCGGCCAGGAGCACGTCGCCCAGTCCGCCGAGCCCGCACCGGGCATGCCGGTGCGGTTCTATTCCTACGGCGGCGACGGTGAGCAGGCCGACGGTCCGCAGTGGACACTCCCGGCGGACGTGCGGCGGATCCCCGCGGACAAGGCGATGCGTGAGGTCTCCTCCACTTTGCTCGTCACGCGAGGCGCGCTGGGCGGCGTGAGCCCGTCCGACGCCGAGCGCCTGCTGTACGTGTCGGGCACCGGGGAGCCCGCGGCGGTCTTCGAGGCGGCCACGCTGGCGGTCGGTCCACTGAGCTGGGAGGTCGACGTCCGGCCCACGCTGGGGGCGTCCGAGTCGAGCCGTCTCGACGAGGCGACGCGCACGATGCGCGGCCTGCTGCTGGTCGCGTCGATCTTCGTGCTGGCGGTGGCCGCGTTGTCCCTGCTGATGCTCTCGATCGAGCAGATCGTCGAGCGCCGCCGCCCACTGGCGGCCCTGTCGGCGGCCGGGGTGCCGATGTCGGTGCTCGCCAGGGGATCGTTGTGGCAGAACGCCATTCCCGTCGGCATCGGGGTCGTGCTCGCCGTCGTGGCGGGGATCGGGATCACGTTGCCGACCCTGCGCTACGCGGGCCTGGGCCTGAGCCTGGACGCCGGGCTCATCGGGATGGTGTGCGCGGCGGCTGTGCTCGCCGTGCTCGTGGCCACGGCGCTGACGCTGCCGTTGCTGCGTCAGGTGACCAAGTTGGACGGTCTGCGGGCCGAGTAGCGGCAGGCGGTGCGGTGGCGCCGGGGCCATCGCACCGCCGTTGCCCCGGAGTGAGCGTCACCGGCGCGGGGTGGTCAGCGCGTCGTTCAGCAGCTTGCGAAGGTGCGCCGGATCGGCGTCGCGGTCGTCGAGCAGGATCGCGGCGCACAAACCGTCGGCCAGCGCGACCACGGACTCGACGGCGTCGGGGTCGTCAGTGAGCGTCCCGGCGAGCTCGGCGACGTTCTCGCGCCAGCGCCGCGCCACCGGGCGGAGAGCGGGGCGGCGCGCGGCCAGCGTGGACAGCTCCCGCTCGGCCAGCGCGCGCTTGCGCCCCGGGCCGGACGACTCGGCGATGAGCTCGGCGAGCCCGCCGAGCTTGTCCTCAGCGGACTCGATGAGCGCCCGGATGCGCTCGGTGTAGGCGTCCGCGACGCTGCTGAGGGCGCCGACCAGGAGGTCGTCGAGGGTGGCGAAGTAGTAGAGGGTGAGGCTGGCGGGGATCCCCGCCTCCTTCGCGACGGTCCGGTGAGTCACGCCGGACGCTCCGTCGCGCAGCACGACGGTCAGCGTCGCCTCGATGATCTCGGCCCTGCGGCGCCGCCCGCGCACCTTGCGCCCGTCAACCTCCTGGTCCCCGTCCGCCATCGTCCCTCCCGTGCGTCGAGAGTGCCGAGTCTGCCTCAACCGCGGCGGCGCCGATCGGGCGGAGGTGCCGGAGCGTCCTGAACGCCGCGAGCGCAGCCACGGCGATCGCGATCCCGGCGGCGAGCGCGGAGACGTTGAGGCCGGTGGTGAACGCGGTCCTCGCCCGGTCGACGGCGTCGGCGGGCAGCCGGTCCGCCACGGACAGGGCTCCCGACAGGCTGTCGGTGACCGTGGCCGCGGTGGCGGGCGGCACGCCGGGCGGCGCCTCGGCGGTGGCCCGGTAGACGGCCGTGGTGAGGCTGCCGAGCAGCGCCACCCCGGCCGCGATGCCGAGTTCCTGCACCGTTTCCGACAGCGCCGCGGCCGAGCCGGACTTCTCCGCGGGCGCGGCGCCCACGACGATGTCGGTGCCGAGCGCGGCGATGGCCCCGAGCCCGAGGTAGACGAAGGCGAACCCGGTGACCACGCTCAGCGCGCTGCCGGTCCCGGCGACGGCGAGGAGCGCGTAGCCGAGCAGGGACACTCCGAGTGTCGCGGACATGACGACGCCGGGGGAGACGCGGCGGGCCAGCAGGGGAGCGCCGATGGCGGCGACCAGCATCGCCAGCGCGGGCGGGCCCATCAGGAGCCCGGCCGCCATGGGCGACCGGCCCTCGACGAGCTGCAGGTACTGGGTCACGAGGATCATCACGCCGCCGACCCCGACCAGGCCGATCAACAGCACCGCCAGCGCCGACGAGAACGCCCGGTTCGCGAAGAGCCGGAGTTCCAGCAGCGGGTCCCGCAGCCGTAGCTGACGCCGGACGAACACGACCGCCGAGCCCACGCCGAGCAGTGCGGCGATCGGCAGGTCGGCGCCGAAGCCTTCGGTGGCCTGCTTGATCGCGTAGGTCACCGGCAGGATCGCCGTCAGCGACAGGGCCACGCTCAGCGCGTCGAGCCGCCCCGTGCGGGCCGAGCGGAACTCCGGCAGCAGCAGGGGCGCGCCCACCAGCACCACGAGCGCGATCGGCACCGCGAGCAGGAACACCGCGCCCCACCAGAAGGCCGAGGCCAGCGCTCCGCCCACCACCGGCCCCGCCGCCATGCCGAGCGCGAACATCGTCGCCCACAGCCCGATCGCCACGGCACGCTGGCGGGCGTCGCGGAACATGTTGCTGATCAGCGACAGCGTCGACGGCATGAGCGTCGCCCCGGCGATGCCGAGCACGGCCCTGGCCACGACGAGCCACGCGGCGCCGGGAGCGAAGGCGGCGAACGCCGACCCGGCGCCGAACGCGACCATGCCGGCCATGAGCAGGCGCCGCCTGCCGATGCGGTCGCCCAGCGTCCCCATGGTGATCAGGAACCCGGCGATGAGGAAGCCGTAGGCGTCCATGATCCACAACGTCTGCGTCGCGCTCGCGCCCAGGTCGTGGACCAGGCTGGGCAGCACGAGGTACAGCGCCGTGACGTCGAGCCCCAGCAGCACGGTCGGCAACGCCAGTAGCGCGAGGCCGCTCCACTCCCGCCAGCCGGCGCGCCCGGTGTCCTGCTGCTCCATCCGACCCCTCCAGCGCAAAGTTGAACTGATGTACTAGTTTTACTATCGTTCAACTTTTTGTGTCGAGGGGGCGTTTCCCGGTGCAGGGCACCGATGCGCGGGAGAAGCTGGATCTCAGCCGACCCCCGTCCGGAAATTCGTTGCCCCAGGGGTGAAACACGGAGGCCTCCGCCGACGATCAACCGGGCGCCACGGACGCAACGACCGCGCCGTGCCGGACACTCACGGGAAGGAGCGCCGCGACATGACTCGGTTCAGCAGGATCGCCACGGGAGCGGGAAACGTGTGGAGGCGGTTGCTCGCCTGGCTGGACTCGCCCGTCCGCGCTCGCTTCTAGATCCGGCCCGCCGCGGCCGGGAGACGGTCGGTGACCGAGCGGGGCAGACGATCCGGATCGGCGTCCTCCTCACGAGGCCGCGCGCCTGACGGCCGCGACGAAGTTGCGCACCACCGGGTTCTCCTCGCCGTGCCGTCTGGCCACGGCGAGGTGCACGACCCTGGCCGAGGGGCGCACCGGCCGGAGCACGGCGTCCTGCCTGCGCGTGCGCGCGACCGACGAGGCACGACCGACACCCCGAGCTCACTCGCGACGAGCGCGACGATGGTCTGCATCTGCACCGCCTCCTGGGCGATGGCGGGGGCGCAGTCTTCTCACCGTCCTGTCCGGCACCGCGGCGGCGATCGCCGCGGCCGCCGCGACCCTGACCGCCCTCGCACCGCCGGCCGAGCCGGGCGCGAGCTGGTCCGCTCGGAGTTCCGCGTCGCCAGCGAGCCCGGCGTGCGGATCGCGGTCCGGGAGGTCCGTCCTGCCGCGCGCCAGGGACCGCCCCGACCGCCGGTGTTGCTCCCGCACGGCGCGCGCGTGCCCGGCGTGGCGAGCTTCGATCTGCCCGTCCGCGGCGGCTCGCTCGCCGTCGACCTGGCCAGGGCCGGGCACCGGGTCTACGTGATGGACGCCCGCGGCTACGGCGCTTCCACCCGCCCGGCCGCACTGTCCCGGCCTCCGGAGTCGGACCCGCCCGCCGTCCGCTCCGCCGCCGTGGTGCGCGACGTGACCGCGGTCGTGGAGGCGATCACGCACCGCGCGCGCAGCGAGCGGGTCGCGCTGCCCGGCTGGGCCACCGGCGGGCACTGGCTCGGCCAGTACGCCGCCGCGCATCCGCATCGCGTCAGCCACCTCGTGGTCTACAACTCCCTCTACGGTCCGCTCGACGGGCACCCGACGCTGGGACGGGGCACGGACAACGAGGACCCCGACCACCCCGGCCGGTTCAACGCCGCCCGTTATGGCGCCTACCGGCTGAGCACCGGCGAGAGCCTGCTTCCGTCGTGGGACAACAGCATTCCTGTCGGGGACAAGTCGGTGTGGCGCGATCCCGCGTCGTCGACGCCTACGTGCGGGGCGCGCTCGCCTTGGACCCCACGAGCGGTTCGCGCACTCCGGCGAGCTTCCGTGCCCCGTCCGGAGCCGTGGAGGACAGCTTCTACCTCGCCGCTGGACGGCAGCTGTGGGATGCCAGCCTCGTCACCGCGCGGACGCTGATCCTGCGCAGCGAGTACGACTTCTGGAGCAGGCCGGGTGATGCCGAGCTGCTCACCGAGCACCTGGTGCGCGCGGTCGGTGCGCTCCGTCGAACTGGCGGCGCGGCGCACTACGCGCACCTCGATCGCGCGGAGCGCGGGCGCGGACAGTTCCTGGCGGAGGTGCGGGACTTCCTCGCGACGCCCTGATCCCTCGCAGGCTGGCGTCTCGTCCTTCGTGAATCCCGAGAGGACTTGACACGAAGAGGACAATAAAAAATCGGCGTGCTTTCCGGAAAAACAAAGGAAAACCCGCCGAACCTAACGCCAGTCTAGCCACAGCGAGGGGCATGTGTCAACACAGGGGTACGACGAGGAACTGCGATCCGAGCGGAACTACGTGGCCGGTCTGTACGCGCGGCTCGACGCCGAGCGCGCGCGGGTGAAGGGGGAGTACGAAGCGGCGTTGTGGGGAAATGGCGCGGCACCGATGGAACGGGACGTGGAGGTGCGGTCGCTGGCGAGACAGGTGAGGCGCCTGGAGGCCGTGGACAACGGGCTGTGTTTCGGCAGGCTGGACAGCGACGCGGGCGAGCGTTCCTACGTCGGCCGGATCGGGCTGTTCGACGACGAGAACTCCTACGAACCGGTGCTGCTCGACTGGCGGGCACCGGCCGCGCGCCCGTTCTACACGGCGACCGGCGCGAACCCGGAGAACATGCGGCGGCGGCGCCAGTTCCACACCCGGGGCAGGCACGTCGCCGGCTTCACCGACGAGGTGCTCGGCCGTCCGGGCGCCGAGGAGGGGGACGCCAGGGGAGACGCGGCACTGCTCGCGGCGGTCAACGCGCCCCGCGGTGACGGGATGCGCGACATCGTGGCGACCATCCAGGCCGAACAGGACGAGATCATCCGGCTCGACCACCCCGGCGTGCTGGTGATCGAGGGCGGGCCCGGCACCGGGAAGACCGTGGTGGCACTGCACCGCGTCGCCTACCTGCTCTACACCCAGCGGGAGCGGATGGAGCGCCACGGTGTGCTCGTGGTCGGGCCCAACCCGGCGTTCCTGCATCACATCAGCCGGGTGCTGCCGTCGCTGGGGGAGTCCGATGTGGTCTTCACGACCACGGGCGACCTCGTGCCAGGGCTGCGCGTCACCGCCGAGGACACGCCCGAGGCCACCCGGCTCAAGGGCTCGCTCGCGATGCTCGACGTGCTCGCGGCGGCGGTCGCCGACCGGCAGCGCCTGCCGGAGGAGCCGGTGCCGATCGAGCTGAAGGACGTCACGGTGCGGATCGACGCCGCGACCGCGGAGTGGGCGAGGGAGGAGGCGCGCGCGAGCGGCCTGCCGCACAACGAGGCGCGCTCGGTGTTCACCGAGATCGTCACGTACGTGCTCACCGAGCGGGCGATCGCGCGGATCGGCCGGGGCTGGCTGACCCGGGACGACCGCGAGGAATGGGAGGACCTGAGGCGGAACCTGCTCGGCGAGCTGGCGGGAGACGAGGCGTTCAGCGCCGCGCTCGACGAGCTGTGGCCGATCCTGACGCCGGAAACGCTGCTGGCGGAGCTGTATTCCTCGCCGGAGCGGCTGCGGGCCGCGGGCGCCGATCCGGCGCTGTGGCGCGCCGACGGTGCGGATTGGACGGTGCCGGACGTGCCGCTGCTCGACGAGCTGGTGGACCTGCTGGGAAGGGACACGGAGGCCGACCGGGCCGCGGAGCTGGCCGAGCAACGGAAGCGCAGGGCCGAGGCCGAGTACGCCGCCGGGGTGATGGAGGTGATGAAGCTGGACCGGGAGGAACTGGACGAGGACATCCAGCTGGCGGCCGAGAACCTGCTCTACGCCGAGGACCTGGCCGGGCGGTTCGTGGAGGCCGACACCCGTGAGCTCGCCGAGCGTGCCGCCGCCGACCGGGACTGGACCTACCGGCATGTGGTTGTCGACGAGGCACAGGAACTGTCCGAGATGGACTGGCGCGTGCTGATGCGGCGCTGCCCGAACCGGTCGTTCACCGTGGTCGGCGACCTGGCGCAGCGCCGGTCGGAGTCCGGGGCGACATCGTGGTCCGCGATGCTGGAGCGGTACGTGCCCGGCCGCTGGGTCTACCGGTCGCTGACCGTGAACTACCGCACCCCCGCGGAGATCATGGCCGTGGCGGCCGCGCTGCTCGCCGAGTTCGCCCCTGACGTGCAGGCGCCCGACTCGGTGCGGGCGAGCGGGGTCCAGCCGTGGTCGAGGCGGGTCACCGGCGACGAGCTGCCCGCCGCCATCGAGGAGTTCGTCAGGGACGAGGCGGGCCGCGAGGGCACGAGTGTCGTGATCGGACCACCGGACGTGCCCGGTGCGGTGGTGCCGGCGGAGACGAAGGGCCTGGAGTTCGACGCCGTCCTGGTCGTGGATCCGGACCGGATCCTCGCCGACGGCCCGCGCGGCGCGGCCGAGCTCTACGTCGCGCTCACCCGCGCGACCCAGCGCCTCGGCGTGCTGCACCAGGCACCGCTGCCGGGGGTGCTGAGCGGGCTCGTCGAGATCACGGTGCCCGTCGGGTCGGCCTGACGGTCCGAGTGTGGCCGGCCTCCGGGCGGGCCGGCCACACCGCGTCCGCGGTCACCGCGGCGTCAGCCGGATGACGGGATACCGCCGGTCGGACTTCTTCTGGTACTTGGCGTAGCGGGGCTGGGCCTCGGTGATGCGCTGCCAGGCCTGTTCCCGCTCGGCGCCCTCGAGCGCCTGCGGCGTCGCCGGGACCGCGGACTCGCCGGGGATCTCGATGGCCGTCTTGTCCGGGTGCGCCACGAGGTTGAAGTACCAGTCGGGGTGCCTGCTGCCGCCGCCAGAGGCGACGATCAGCCGGGTGCCGTCGCCGCCGTCGAACCACGTCACCGGCGACTCCCGCCGCTGCCCGCTGCGGCGGCCCACGGTGTGCAGGATCAGCAGATCCATGCCCATGATCTTGCCGCCCTTCCGGCGGATCTTCTCGTTCGTCTTGACGTTCGTCCGCCGCTGGAACCAGAGCGATGCCCGGGTGAGCGGGCCGGGCTTCTTCCGGTTGCCTGTCTGCTGATTCGAGGTCATGCGACTACGGTAGGAACGCCCGCACGGTCGGCGTTTCTCGATTCCTGATCGGTCAGCCGGAGATCGCCGGGACGAGTGCGATCACCGGGATGACCCGGTCGGTCTTGCGCTGGTACTCGGCGAACCCCGGGTAGTGCTCGGCCTGGACGCGGTACTTCTCGTCGCGCTCGGCGCCCCGCAGCTCGGCCGCGCGCACGTCGAGCTCGCGGTCTCCGACCTCGATCCGTGCCTCGGGCCGCGCCCGCAGGTTCCAGTACCAGTCGGGGTTGGTGTCGGCCCCGGCCTTGGAGGCGAAAACGAGGTAGGCGCCCCCGTCTGGCAGGTACATCATCGGGTTGATCCGGTGCCTGCCACTGCGCGCGCCGATGGTGTGCAGCAACAGCAGGGGCGCGCCCTCGAACGGCCCGCCGACCTTGCCGTGGTTGCGCCGGAACTCCTCGATGATGCGGGTGTTGAAGCCCGCGACGTCGGTCACTGTGTTCTCCTCGTCGTTCAGCCGGGGATGAGGACGGTCTTGCCGGTCAGCTTCCCCGCGGCGGCCTCGTCGTGCACGGCGGCGAGCTCGGTCAGCGGCCTGCGGTCGGCGACGTGGATCCGCAGCCGTCCGGCGTCGACGCGGGAGACCAGCTCGGCCAGCTGGCCTGCGTTGCTCTGGACGAACACGCGGGCGCCGCGGATGCCCCGCCCCGGGTCGTCCGGGGGCGGCGTGGTGGTGCTGACCAGTGCCCCGCCGTCGCGGACGAGCCCGGCCAGCGCCGCGGTCTCCTCGGCGGACGTGGGCGCGAGGTTCAGCACGACGTCGAACGGCGCGCCCTCGGCGGCCGGCGGAGCGGCCGAGTGATCGAGGTAGCCGATGACCCGGTGGGCTCCGTAGTCGCGGAGGCGGTCCGCGCTGGTCTCCCTCGCGGTGGCGGTGACGACGGCCCCGGCCTGCTCGGCGAGCTGGACCGCGTAGCCGCCGACCGCGCCCGCCGCGCCGTTGACCAGGATGCTCTGCCCGGCTTCGAGCCCGGCTACGTCGAACAGCGCCTGCCAGGCGGTGAGGCCGCCGACGGGCAGGGCTGCCGCGTCGGTGAGCTCGGCGCGCTCGGGCGCCGCGGTCAGTGTCCCGGCGGGTGCCAGCACGTACTCGGCGGCGGCGCCGTCGGCGTTCATCGGCAGGAACGCCACCACGGCGTCGCCCACCTGCCTGCCGTCGACGCCGGTGCCGAGCTCCGCGACGGTCCCGGCGACGTCGAGCCCCGGCGTGTGCGGGAAAGTCAGCGGGAAGACCTCGCTGAGGAAGCCGCCGCGGATGTCCGCGTCGACCGGGTTGAACGAGGTGGCCGCCACCCGGACGAGCACCTGGCCCTCGCCCGGCACGGGCCGCTCGGCGTCCTCGTGGACGAGGACGTCACTACCGCCGTACCGGTGATAGCGCACTGCCTTCATGTCTGCCTCCTGAAAAGTGCTTCGATGTCGAAGTGATTTCAGGCTACATGATGCTTCGAGGTCGAAGCAACTAGACTGTGCGAGTGGCCGACCCGTTGGAACCCGAGCAGCTGGCGACGTATTTCGCGCTCATGGAGTCCGTCAGCCTGCTGCACCACGCCGTCGAGCAGCAGGTACGGGCGGCGGGCGGCCTGAGCTACGTCCAGTTCCAGCTCCTCGCCCGCCTCGCCGACACGCCCGAACGCAGGCTGACGATGACCGAGCTGGCCGACGGGGTGGTCTACAGCCGCAGCGGCCTGACCCACCAGGCCGGGCTGCTGGAGAAGGCCGGCCTCGTCACCCGGGGGCCCAGTCCCGACGACCAGCGGGCCACCCTCGTCACCATCACCGAGGACGGCCTCGCCCGGGTCGCCGCGATCCTGCCCGGCCACGTCGAGGTGGTTCGCGACCTGCTGTTCGCGCCGCTGTCCGACAAGGACCTTCCCGCTCTCGGCGACATCATGACCAGGGTCCGCGACCACATGCGTGCCCAGCCGCCGCGCTCGGTCACCACCCGCAGGCGCCGCGGCTGATCAGCTCCGCGCGAGGTAGGCGCTCCAGCTGCCGTAGCGCGTGATGTCGGTGCCCCCGCGCGCGGTGTCGGGGTCGCAGTGGAAGCCGAGCACCTGTTCGCCACCGTCCACAGTGACCGGTCCGAGTGACATGGGCGCGGGCAGCCCCGCGAGGAACGTGCCCAGTGCGGCGGGAGAGAGCGTCCAGCGTTCACCGGTGAGGCTCGCCCCCGCGGCGGTGTCGCGGACGACGCCGGGCTTCGGCGGCGTGGTGGGCAGCGCGACCATGCGGTACTCCGGCGCCGTGCGCACCACCCCGGAAAACCGGGCACCGAGGCCGGTGAGCTGGTGGTTGAGCGGCTGGCCTCGCAGGTGCGCGCCGAACACCACGAGGTCCACCCCGCCCGTGGGATACGGAGCGGGCGGCTCGTCGCCGGTCAGCGCCGCGGCGATGTCCAGCGCGACCTGGTCGTCGAAGGCGCGCGTGATCACGCTGACGCCGAACGGACCGCCGTCCGCGGTCCCCGCGGGCACGGCCGCGGCCGCCAGGTCGAGCAGGTTGACGAAGTTGGTGTAGGTGCCCAGCCGGGAGTTCACCGCCACCGGGTCGGCCTCGACCTCGGCGATGGTGGGATGTCCCGTGGTGGTCGGCAACAGCAGTGCGTCGAACCCGGCGAGCAGCGCGGCGGCCTCGGCCCGGTAGGCGTCGAGACGTTCGAGATCGGCGGCGAACCGGTGGGCGGGCAGGTCCCCTGCGGCGAGCACGATGCCCGCGACGGTCGGGTCGGCGCCCTCGGGCTCACCCGCCAGGAACTCGCCGACCGCGGCGTAGCGTTCCGCCACCAGTGCGCCGTCGTAGAGCAGCGTCGCGGCGTCGAGGAACGGCGTGACGTCGATCCGTTCCACGGTCACGCCCGTGTCGCGCAGGCGCGCGACCGCGGCGTGGAACGCGGCGGTGCCCTCCTGGGAGAGGGGCGCCAGTCCCGCGTCGTCCGGGATCGCCAGCCGCGGGCCGGCCGCGGCGAACCTGGTGGCGGGCGGCCAGTCGCGGCTGGTCGGGTCGGCGCTGTCAGGTCCGGTCATGATCGCGAGCGCCCGGTGTGCGAGCGGTAGTTCCCGCGCGAAGACGGTGACGCAGTCGTACGAGCGGGCCGCGGGCACGACGCCCGTGTTCGGCACGAGCCCGAGCGTCGGCTTGAGACCGACGATGCCGTGCAGCGCGGCGGGAACCCGGCCGGAGCCCGCGGTGTCGGTGCCCAGCGCGAAATCGGCGATGCCCAGCGCGACGGCGACCGCGGAGCCCGAGCTGGAGCCGCCGGAGATCTTCCCGGGCTGCTGGGCATGGCGCACCGCGCCGTACGGGCTGCGCGTGCCGACCAGGCCGGTAGCGAACTGGTCGAGGTTGGTCTTGCCGAGCACGAGCGCGCCCGCGTCGACGAGCCTGCGCACCGCGGTCGCGCTCGCCGAGGGGGTGTAGGCGAAGGAAGGGCAGCCCGCGGTGGTGGGCAAGCCCGCGACGTCGATGTTGTCCTTGACCGCGAACACGAGTCCCGCCAAGGGAAGGTCGGCGCCCTCGGCCAGCCGGTGTTCGACCGCCTTGGCCTCCAGCAGCACGTCCTGCTCCTCGCGCAGGGTGATCCAGACTTCGGGCCGGTCCGCCTCGGCGATCGTGCGATAGGCGGCGCGGACGCGTTCGGTGGGGGACATCGGGTCCTTTCCGTTGGGGTGCCGGGTCAGAAAGCTAGGCTCGGGGCGTGACCGCTGCCGAGGATGCGAACCAGTCCGCGCCCCGTGAGGCGATCGCGCACGCGGTGCGGGAGGACATCCTGGCGGGCCGCCTCGCGCCGGGGGACCGGTTGCGCGAGGCCGACCTGGCCGAGCGGTTCGGCGTGTCCCGCGTGCCGATCCGGGAGGCGTTGTCCCAGTTGCAGAGCGAGGGTTTCGTCACGCTCGTGCGCTACCGGGGCGCGACCGTCTCGGCGACGTCGGGAGCGGCGGCGCTGGAGCTGCTGCAGGTGCGGCGCGGGCTGGAGGTGCTCGCGGCGCAGCTCGCCGCCGAGCGGGCGGGCGGCGAGGTCGCCGGTGAGCTGGCGCGTGTGGTGGAGCTGGGCCGCTCGGCCGGCCTCAGCCACGCACACGACGAGCTGCCGCCGCTGATCCTGCGGTTCCACAGCCTCGTCGCCGAAGCGTCCGGCAACCACCAGCTCCAGATCATGCTCACGCAGGTGCTCAGCCGGGTGTCGTGGATCTTCGACCAGCGCCTGGAGTCCCGCACCGGCACGTCCTGGAGCGACCACGCCGCCATCGCACAGGCGATCCTCAGCGGCTCGCCGGTGCAGGCCGGTTACCTGATGGGGGAGCACATCGCGCGGGACGAGGCGCTGCTCGCCGAGCTCGATCATGGCTAGATCGTATACGAAACGTTCCTGCTCGCGGGGTCCGTAACGTCGAGTGAACCAACAGTAACGCCAGCGAAACAAGGTTCGTATACAAAACTCGGCATGTCGACCGAAACGACCCGCGCCGAGTCGCCGCCGGGCCCGGCCTCGCCGCGGCTGTCCCCGTGGCGCACGTTCCTGTTCGGACTCCAGCACGTGCTGGTGATGTACACCGGCTGCGTCGCGGTGCCACTGGTGTTCGGCGAGGCCCTCGACCTGCGGCAGTCCACGATCGCCACCCTCGTCAACGCCGACCTGCTCGTCGCCGGCATCGTCACCGTCATACAGGCCGCCGGGATCGGCAAGCTGCTCGGCGCGCGGATGCCCGTGGTCGCGGGAGCTTCCTTCACGGCGGTCACCCCGATGATCCTGATCGGCGAGGAGTACGGGCTCTCCGCCGTCTACGGCGCGATGATCGCCGCCGGGATCTTCGGCGTGCTCGTGGCCGTCCCGTTCGCCAAGCTGATCCGGTTCTTCCCGCCGATCGTGCGCGGCGCCGCCGTGACGATGATCGGCCTCTCACTGATCGGCAAAGCCGTCAGCATGATCTTCGGCGACGCCCCCGCCGGCGGTGCCCCGTTGGCACTGGCCGCCGGAGTGGTGCTGACGATCGTCGCGCTGATGCGCTACGGCCGCGGCCTGCTCGCGCAGTCCGCCGTGCTGATCGCGCTCGTGTTCGGCACGATCGCCGCGGCGTTGCTGTCCATGACGGACTTCTCCGCCGTCGGCTCGGCCGACTGGCTCGGCCTGCCGTCGGTGTTCCTGTTCGGCACTCCCACGTTCCCGATTCCCGGGATCGTGTCGATGTGCCTGGTGATGCTGGTGATCTACACCGAGTCCACCGCGTACCTGCTGTCGGTGTCGGAGACCACCGGCACCCCGGCGGAGTCGAAGCGCCTGTCCCGCGGTCTCGCCGCCGACGGCGTGTCCTCGGTCCTCGCCGGGTTCCTGACGTCCTTTCCGGACACCGTCTTCGCGCAGAACGTCAGCCTGGTGCGGATGACCGGGGTGACCAGCCGCCGGGTGGTGGTGGTCGCGGGTGGCATCCTCATCGCACTCGGCCTCGTGCCGAAGATGGGCGAGGTGGTGGCGAGCCTGCCCGGCCCCGTGATCGGCGCGGTCAGCCTCGTCATGTTCGCCACCGTCGCCGGGGTCGGCATCGCCACGATCGCGAAGGCCGACTTCTCCGGCAACGACAACCTGCTGATCGTCTCGCTCGCGATGGGCGTGGGCATGATCCCGATCGTCGCACCGGACGTCTACGACGGCCTGCCCTCCGCGGTCAAGATCATCCTCGGTGGCGCGATCACCAGCACGGTCATCGTCGCGTTCGTGCTGAACCTCGTCTTCAACCACCTGCTGCCCCGCGGGCCCAGGAAGGATGCTGCCGCATGAGCGCGGTCACCCTGCTCACCGTCCCCACGAGCGGCCCCGACGACACGGGCGCGCTCGGCGCGCTCGCCGGGCACGGACACACCGCGTCCGACGTGGTCGCGGTGATCGGCAAGACCGAGGGCAACGGCTGCGTCAACGACTTCAGCCGCACCCTGGCCGCCGTCGCGTGGGAGCCGCGCCTGCCCGGCTCGGCCGTCACGGTGTTCTCCGGCGGTACGGAGGGGGTGCTGAGCCCGCACGTGAACCTGTTCGTGCGCGACGGGAAACGGCACGAGGGCTTCGACCGCGGCCTGGTCGCCGCCGCCGGGCGCACCCGCGTGCTGGCGCCGGGTGAGCTGGGCAGGGCGGCACAGGTGGACGCCGTCACCGAGACCGTCGGCAAGCTCGTCGCCGAGCTCGGGGTGTCCACGGCGGACGTCCACTTCGTACTCGTGAAGTGCCCGCTGCTCACCTCGGACAAGATCGCGGCCCTGCGCGCGGTCGGGGAGGAGCCGGTGTCGGGCGACACCTACGAGTCGATGGGTCACTCGAGGGCGGCGAGCTCGCTCGGGATCGCCGTGGCGCTGGGGGAGTGCGACCGCACCGCGGCGCTCGCGGCCCTGGCCGGCGAGGCGGAGGTGTCCTCGGCGAGGGCGTCGGCGAGCGCCGGTGCGGAGCTGGAGGACTGCCACGTGCTCGTGGTCGCCGAAAGCACCGCGGCCGCGAACCCCCTGCGCGCGATGCACGGCGAGATGAAGGACGCCCTCGACCTCGCCGCCGTCACCGCGCTGCTCGACGAGGTGGAGCGGCGGGGCGGCCGGGTGCGGCAGATCTTCGCCAAGGCCGAGGCCGACCCGTCCGGCTCGGTGCGCGGCCTGCGGCACACGATGCTCACCGACTCCGACGTGAACTCCACGCGGCACGCCCGCGCCGCGGTGGGCGGACTGCTCGCGGCGCTCAAGGGCGACGGCGCCGTGTACGTCTCCGGCGGCGCCGAGCACCAGGGCCGCCCCGGCGGGGGCAGCGTCACGGTGATCTACGAGCTGCCCGGCCCGGACGGGGGTGGCGCGTGACGACCACGGCCCGCGACACCACCCACGCCACGGGCATCGAGGAGTTCGAGGACGTCCCCGTCCCGCCGGACCGGCGGCGCGGCCTCTGGTCGGTCTCCGCCGTCTGGTTCGGCTTCCCGATGGTGCTGACCTGCGCCATCTTCGGCGGCCTCATCGTGTACTCGCTGGGCTTCTGGACCGGCATGCTCGCGATCGCGACGGGCGGCCTGTGCCTGATGCTCTACGTCGGCTCGCTGAGCGTGCTGGCGGGGCGCACCGGCAAGAACTTCGCGCTGAGCGCGGCCGAGACCTTCGGCACCCGCGCGGCGGCGGTCCCGTCCGGCTTCCTCGCCACGATCGTGATCGGCTGGTTCGCCTTCCAGACCGGGATGGCGGGCTCGATCCTGCACGGCAGCCTGGGCTGGAACGAACGGCTGACCACGCTCGTGGCCGGGCTGGCCTTCGTGGCGGTGACGCTGCTCGGCATCCGCGCGCTGTCGGTGATCGGCATGATCGCCGCGCCGTTCTACGTGGTGCTCGGCCTGGTCGCGGTGTTCCTCGCCGCGGGCGACAGCGACGCGTCCCCGACCGCGTACCAGGGCGGAGGCGGCGCGCTCAGCTTTGGCGCCGCCGTGACACTGGTGATCGCGTCGTTCATCGACTCGGGCACCATGACGGCCGACTTCACCCGCTGGTCCCGCAACGGCCGTGAGGGCTTCCTCGCCGCGGCCTCGGCGTTCCCGGTGAGCCAGGTGATCGCGCTCGTGATCGGCGGGCTGATCGTGGCGCTCGGCGGCGCCGCCGACCCGGCCACCGACGGGGGTGACTTTCTCGGCCTGCTGATCGGTCACGGCGGGCTGCTGGTGCCGCTCGCGGTGGTGTTCGTGTTCGTCAACCTCGGGTCGGTCTGCGCGCACTGCCTCTACAACGGCGCGGTCGGCTGGAGCCAGCTCACCCGCGGCCGGATGCGCAGGCTCACGCTCGTGCTCGGCGCGCTCGGTGTCGTGCTCGCGGTGGCCGGGATCTGGTCCTACTTCGAGCAGTGGCTCAACCTCCTCGGCGTGATCGTGCCGCCGATCGGCGCGGTCGTGATCCTCGATCAGCTCGTCCTGCCGCGCTTCGGCCTCGGCTCGCGCGGCGCGGTGAGGGCCGTGCGCTGGCCGCCGTTCGCGGGCTGGCTCGCCGGTGCCGTCGCGGCGCTGCTGACCCACGCCTTCGCGCCCTGGCTCTCCGACGCCGTGGTGGGCTTCGCCATCGCCGCGCTCGTCGTCACCCTCGCATCCGTCATCGATTCCCGCAAGGACAAGGAGATTCCCGCGTGACCACGTTCTCCACTGTGGACGCCAACCCGTACGCCTGGCCGTTCGACGGGGCCATCGACCCGGCCCGCACCGCGCTGCTGCTGATCGACTGGCAGACTGACTTCTGCGGCAAGGGCGGCTACGTCGACCAGATGGGCTACGACCTCGCGCTCACCCGCGCCGGGCTGGAACCCACGGCGCGCGTGCTCGCCGTGGCACGCGAGCGGGGCCTCGCCGTGTTCCACACCCGCGAGGGCCACCGCCCCGACCTCGCGGACCTGCCCGCCAACAAGCGCTGGCGCTCGGCCAGGGTGGGCGCCGAGATCGGCAGCGAGGGGCCGTGCGGGCGGATCCTCGTGCGCGGCGAGCCCGGCTGGGAGATCGTGCCCGAGGTGGCGCCGCAGCCGGGCGAGGCCGTGATCGACAAGCCGGGCAAGGGCGCGTTCTACGCCACCGACCTCGACCTGCTGCTGCGGTCGAAGGGCATCACGCACCTCATCCTCACCGGCATCACCACCGACGTGTGCGTGCACACCACGATGCGCGAGGCGAACGACCGCGGCTACGAGTGCCTGGTGCTGTCGGACTGCACCGGCGCCACGGAGCGCAGGCACCACGAGGCCGCGCTGAGCATGGTCACCATGCAGGGCGGCATTTTCGGTGCCGTGGCGACCTCCGATCAGCTGCTGGCGGCCCTCGGCGCGGTCCCGGCCCCGGCGTGAGGCGGATCGTCCTCGTCCACGGTGCCGCGACCGGCCCGGGGGTGTGGGCTACGACGGCGGCCGCGCTGCGCGGAACGGTCGAGGTGCTGTGCCCCGACCGCCCGCAGTCCGGCGACCTCGGCGCCGAGATCGCGTTCCTCGCGCCGCTGTGCGACGGGGCGTTCGTGATCGGCGTCAGCGGCGGGGCCACCCTGGGCCTGGAGCTGGCGGCGCGCGGCGTGCCGATCGAGGGGGCCGTGCTGCACGAGCCCGCCGCCGGCTCGCTCGCCCCGGGCCTGCTCGACCACGTCGCCGAGGGGCTGGCCACCGGCGGCGTCAGGGGCTTCGGCACGGCGCTCTACGGGCCCGCCTGGAACCCCTCGCTCACCACGGCGACACTGGAGACGGTGGCGGGGGAGTTCGCGATGTTCGGCGCGTTCGAGCCCGCACCGCTCGGCGACGCCGCCGCGCGCGTGACGCTGACCGTCGGCGAGCACTCGCCACCGTCGCGGCATCGTTCGGTGCGGGCCCTGTGCGAGCACCTCGGCACGCGGCAGCGGGTGCTGCCGGGCGTGGGCCACGCCGCGCACCTGGAGAACGGCGCCGCGCTGGCGGAGCTAGCGCAGCGTCCCTAACCGGCCCTCCAGCTGGATGAGCAGTTCGGCGAGCTGCTCGCCGAGCGCGTCGCGCTGTTGCTCGCCGAGCCCGGCCAGCGCGGCGCGCTCGAACTCCAGCTGCGCGGGCAGCACGGTGTCGATGGTCTCGCGGCCCCGCCCGGTCAGGCGCACGTGCGCCACGCGGCGGTCGCGGTCGTCGGCGATGCGCTCCACCAGGCCGCGTTCGATCAGCTGCCGCAGCCGCTTGGTGACCGCGGCGCCGGAGGCGAAGGTCTCCCTGGCCAGCTCGCTCGGGGTCAGGTCCCGTCCGCTGCGGCGCAGGGCACCCAGGAGGTCGAACTCGGCGCGGGAGAGCCCGGCCTCGCGCAGCGGCGCGCTCACTGCCTGCTGGAGCAGTGCGGCACAGCGGTTGATGCGGCCGATGAGCTCCATCGGGCTCGTGTCCAGTCCGGGATGGACGGTCTGCCACTGCCGCACCACGGCGGCCACGGTGTCGTCGGTCACGCTCTCCGCTCCGCGCCGAGGGACGCCGGTCGTGCCAGTCCCTGCCGTCGTATCGTCGCCGCGAGCGTACGGTGCGCGTCCCGCTCGGCACGCAGCAGCCTCTCCTCGGGCAGCGCCCGCTGCCACCACTCGCCTGCGGCGGTGTCGGCCGCGTCGCGCAGCTCCACGACGCTCGCGGTGAGCCCGCGGCGGGCGGTGGCCAGCTCGGCCGCGGAGCTCGCGGAGGCGGCCAGCACCCGCTCGGCGGTGGCCGTGGCGGTCTCGGCGGCGGCGAGTGCCTGCTCCAGCCTGCCGCCAGTGCGGCGGTTGGTGATGAGGATGGCCACGATCATCCCGGTCACGACGCCCGTGAGAGTGTCCAGCACGCGGTCGGTGATGAGCTCCCCGGCGGGCCGCACGTCGGTGAACTGCGTGATCAGCAGTGCCATCGGTGTGACCGAGACGGAGCCGAGCCAGTAGTTGCGGCTGATCAGCATCTCGTTGCCGAAGCTGAAGACGATGCAGAGGACCGCGAGCACGACGACGCTGGTCCTGGCCAGCGGGACGACGGCGGCGAACACCGCGACGCCACACAGGTTGCCCACCAGCCGTTGCAGCACCCGGTGCCAGGTGAGCGTCACGTTCGCCTGGTAGATCGCGCACGCCGAGACCACCGCCCAGTAGGGGTGGCCGACGCCGAGGGCCAGGCCGGTGTAGCCGGCCAGCGCGCAGCCGACGGCGCAGCGCACGGCGATGGGCAGCAGTGGCGAGCCGGGCCGCAGCAGCAGCCGCACGAGCCGGTCGCGGCCGTGCCCGCGGCGGCCCTCGCGCTCGGCGCCGAGGCCCAGCAGTTCGTCACCGGACCCGGGCGGCAAGGGCACGCCGGGCAGCGGGCCGCGGCCCCGAACCCGGCGGGCATCGTCGCGCAGGCGCGCGGAGCCTGCCGCGCCGGGTTCGCCGGCGAGGGTGGCTTCCGCGCGCAGCACGAGGTGTGCCAGCGTGCGGCGTGCCGGGGTGCGGGTGCCGGTGGCAAGCAGGGTCTGCCAGGCGCCCTGTACCGCCGCGGCCGCGGCGTGGTGGGCCCGGCGCCGCCGGGCGTCGCCCGTGGCGTCCAGGTAGCCGGCCGCGGCGTCGAGTGCCCGTGCCGTGGCACGGCGCTCGGGACCGTCGCGCCGGACGAGCGCCGGGGCCAGCGCCACCAGCGCGCCCACGATCCCCGCGCCGAAGGTCAGCGCGACGTGGAAGGGCACCTCACGCGGTTCCTGTGCGGTGAACAGGGTGCCCGAGGTGACGAACACGAAGAGCACGTGCCCGGGCGGGCCGATCCGGGTGGCGTCGCACACCGCCTTCTGCAGGCCGGCGAGCATCGACGCGATCGCGATGAGCGCGACGACGTCGTCGACGAGGGCGGCGCACACGAGCGCGACGGCCATGCCCGCGGTCATGCCCAGCACCACCCAGGCGCTCGCCCGGACCCGCGCGGCGTACGGCAGGTGATGCCCGTACAGCGCGCAGAAGGCGCCCGCCATGACGTACATCGCCAGCTCGCTCCGCCCGGCGATCAGCAGCGGTACCAGCACGAGCGTGGCGGCCACCGCGACGCTCGTGGCCGGCTTGAACCAGATGTCGGAGGGACGATTGATCCGGAGCACCCCGGACAGCGGGAACCTGCGGGCGAGGGGCTGGCCGGCGACATGCACCCGGAGAGCTTAACAGGTAATTTACTCGTAAAGTATCTACCCTCGTCGTTCGGCGGCGACCAGCTCCCTCGTGGCGGGCGCGACCTCCGACGCGAACAGCTCGGTGGCGTACTCGTCGTCGGTGGCCAGCACGAAGCCCGTGATGCCGTGCTCCAACGTCAGCCCGGCGAGCTCCTCGGCCCACTGGTCCGGCGGGCCGTTGAGCAGCGACGTGCTCGTGTCGCTGAACCGCCCGTTGAGGTTGAGCAGACGCCGCACGTCCGACGGCGAGCGCCCGGCCGAGGTCGCCGCCTCGTCGATGCGTGCGTTCAGGTCGGCGAGGTCCGAGGGGCCGCCGGGCAGGTACGGCAGCGAGGGCAGCCACCCGTCGGCGGCGCGGCCGGTCAGCGCCAGCATCCGGGGCTTGTAGGCACCGACCCAGATCCCGATGTCGTGTGCCGGGGCCGGGCCGCGCTTCGCGCCGTCGGCGGTGTAGTAGTCGCCCTTCACGTGCACGCCGCCGGGCCGGTCGGCGGCCCAGAGCTGCCGCATGATGGCGATGGCCTCCTCCAGGGCGGCCACCGCCTGCGCGGGGGAGAGCCTGCGGCCGCCCATCGCGTCGATGGCGTCCCAGAACGCGCCCGCGCCGAGGCCCAGCTCGACTCGCCCTCCGCTGAGGAGGTCGAGGCTCGCTGCGCTGCGGGCCAGTACGGCGGGCTGCCGCAGCGGCAGGCTGAGCACGTTGCCACTGAGGTGGATCCGCTCGGTCCGCGAGGCCACATAGGACAGCAACGTCCACGTGTCGTGGAAGCGCGGCTGGTAGGGATGGTCCTGGAACGTCACGAGGTCGAGGCCGGCCCGGTCGGCCGTCACCGCGAGGTCCACCGCGTGGTGGGCAGGCGAGACCGACGGGGTGACGAAGGTGCCGAACAGCAGGTCGTGTCCGTAGTCAGGCATGGGTTGGCTCCTTGGTCGTGCTCGGGGTGATGTTGAAGTTGTCGCGGAAGACGTTGTCCGGGTCGTAGGCGGCCTTGAGCTCGCGCAGCCGTCGCAGCGTCGCGGGCGGGAAGGCGTCGGCGAGCCGCTCCGGCCGGGTATCGGTCTCGAAGCTGAGGTACAGCCCGTCGACGTGCTCGGCGAGCCGGTCCCACGCGGCGTCGACCCGCCGGCGGTCCACGCCGAAGGTGGTGACGGAGAAGTTGGCCGACCGGTGGGCGTACGCGGTCGCGTCCGGGGGCACGTCGGCCACCGCGCCGCCGACGGACCTGATCTGGAAGAAGTAGACGGCGCCGCCGCGGATGAGCCGTTCGGCGTCGGCGGCGAACTCCGGCGTGATGTGCTCGGCGAAGGCGGACCTCGTGACCGGCTCTCCGCGGCCGTCGTGCGCGTCGGGGCTCGCGTTCGCCATGACGGAGGCGTAGGAGGTGAGCACCACCGACTGGTCGTAGAGCGGGCCGATCTCCGCGAGCGGACGTAGCCGGTCGAGGATCGTCTCCGGGTCGGCGGTGTCGACCATCGCCATCAGGTGCGCCATCGGCGGCCTGCCACGCCGGGGCGGGCTGACGAGCAGGAAGCTCGTCACGTCCCGCGGCGCGGCCTCCTGCGCGGCGCCCCAGCGGTGCAGCAGCCCGGCCGTGTCGCTCGCGTCGAACACGAGCTGGGCCCAGCCGACGTCACCGACCTCGTCGGCCTCGAACTCGAACGAGGTGACGATGCCGAAGTTCGCCCCCGCGCCGCGAACGGCCCAGAACAGGTCCGGGTTCTCGTGGTCGCTCGCGCGGACCACGGAGCCGTCGGCGAGCACCATCCGCACCGCGCGCAGGTGGTCGATCGTCAGCCCGTGCTTGCGGGCGAGGAACCCGAGCCCGCCCGCCGTGGCGAGCCCGCCGACGCCGACGCCGCCGTAGTCGCCGGAGGTCAGCGCCAGCCCGTGCGGCGCGAGCGCCGCGGCCACATCCATCCACCGCGCGCCGGGTCCGATGTGGACACGGCGGCGGGCGGGATCGACCACGTCGATCGAGTCGAGCCGGGACACGTCGAGCACGATCCCACCGTCGTTGGTCGAGCGCCCGCTGATGCCGTGCCCGCCGCTGCGCAGCGACAGCGGCAGGTGCGGGTGCGCCCGCGCGAAGGCCAGCGCCTCGGCGACCTCCTCCTCGGTGCCCGGCCGCAGCACCAGCCCGGGCGCGCCGCCCCGCAGGTAGGTCGACCTCACCTCGGCGTAGCCGACGTCGCCCGGCTCGATCGTGGTGTCCGCCAGCGTCTCGGGCAGGTCGTCGTAGGCGATGCCCTCCCGGCGCCTCGCCCGGACCGCGGCGCGCCGGAGCGGCCGCCGGAAGGCGCCCGGCAGCTCCCGCTCGACAGCCTCCCGCAGCGCGGGGGCGACCTCGCCCGCGAACCGTTCGAGGGTCTCCGCGTCGTCGGTCATGAGAATGAACGTGCCCACGCCGTCGTCCACGACGAGCGGCAGCAGCTCCTCGACCCACTTCTCGCCGGGGCCGCCGAGGAAGTCGCCGGAGACGTTCAGCAGGCGCCGGATCTCCCTCGGGTCCCGGCCCGCGGCCACGGCGGCCTCGTCGATGCGCCTGTTGCCCTGGGCGAGCTGTCCCGGCCGCAGCAGCTGGTGTGTGACCACCCAGCCGTCGGCCTTCTCACCCAGCAGCCGCAGCATGCGCGGTTTGGCCGCACCGAGCCACAGTGGCACGTCGTGGGCCGGTGCGGGTCCGCGCGCGGCGCCGTCGACGTGGTAGTGCTCGCCGTGCAGCCGGACCGGGCCCTCGCCCGTGACGTCCCACCTCGCCCGGATGAGGTCGATGGCCTCGCTGAGCGCGGCGACCGACTCGCCGGGGGAGAGCGTGCGCCCGCCCATCGCGCCGATCGCCTTCCAGAACGCGCCCGCGCCCAGTGCGAGCGCGAGGCGGCCGCCGGACAGCCGGTCCAGGCTCGCCGCGGCCCCGGCCAGTACGGCGGGGGCGCGCAGCGGAAGGTTGAGCACGCCCGGCGCGAGCGTCACGCGCCGGGTGCGGCCGGCGAGCCAGGTCAAGAGCGTCCAGGCGTCGAGGTGGGCGGGCTGGTACGGGTGATCCTGGATGGTGACGAGGTCGAACCCGAGCTCCTCGGCGCGCGTCGCGAGCGACACCACCTGTCCGGGGTCTCTGGCCGAGGGGGTGAGGAACGTGCCGAAGGTCAGCGCATGACCGTAGTGCATCTCTCGCTCCTTAGGTTGATGCGTCAACCATGTTAGCGCGGTCAGGTTGACGCATCAACCTGCCGGGTTACGCTGGGGGCATGGCTACTTCCGGGCTCTCCGCGCGCCAGGCCGACGTGTGGGCGCGCTACCAGTCGATGCGGGTGCGGCTGGCCGGTCAGCTCAACCGGGAGCTCGCCGCGTGCTCGGGCCTGTCGGAGGCCGACTTCGAGATCCTCACCGCGCTGCTCGACACCCCCGGTGAAGCCGTGCGGGCACTCGCCCTGCGCTGTGGCCTCGGCTGGGAGAAAAGCAGGCTGTCCCACCAGCTGCGGCGCATGGAGCAGCGCGGGCTCGTCACGCGGTTCGACTGCGCCGAGGACAACCGCGGCACCGTCGTGCAGATCACCGAACTCGGGCGTGAACTGGCCGAGGAGGCGACGGCGCACTACGAGCAGGCGGTGCGCAGGCACGTCGTCGACGCGCTCACCAGGGACCAACTCGACGCACTCGGCGACATCGCGGATGCCGTGCTCGGCGGGCTGCCCCGCCACGAGCCGGACGGGCCGGGACGGTCATGACGACCCGAGCTGCCGCCGGGATCGCACGCCGAGCTTGCCGAAGATCCTGCTCAGGTGCCATTCGACGGTGCGCGGGCTGATGAAGAGCCGGGCGCCGATCTCCGCGTTCGACAAGCCTTCCCTGACCAGCCGGACAACCTGTGCCTCCTGCGCGGTCAGCGCCGTGCCCGGCTCACCGGGGTGCTGCCGGGCCGCCGCGCCGGTGGCCCGCAGCTCACGGGCGGCGCGGTCGGCGAAGCCGGCCATCCCCATCGCCGCGAACAACTCGTGCGCCCTCCGCAGCTGCTCGCGGGCGTCGAGGCGACGGCTCTCCCTGCGCAGCCACTCGCCGTAGACCAGGTGCGCCCGCGCCAGCTCGCTGCGGACCCGCGTGCGGCCGAGCCGCTCGATGGCTTCGCGATACGCCTCTTCCGCCGCGGTTCCGCGGGACAGCAACGCACGGGAGCGGGCCTGGATCCCCAGCCCCCACTCGGTGCCGCCGGCCTGCGTGGCGGCGGTGAGCCAGCGGAAGCTCTCCTCGGCGCGCTCGGGTGTGCCGCATCGCGTCGCAGCCTCGATCAGCTCCACCGACGCCCAGGTGGAGAACCACGACTCCTCGGGCGGCTCGCTCGCGCGCTCGGCCCCGGCCAGCGCCTCGCTGTAGTGGCCGCGGGCGTTGTCGACGAGCGCGCTCGCCCACCACGCCGTGCTCAGCGCGATGCCCTCGCCGCGCGACAGCGCCTCCTCGCGCGCGCGCCCGGCGAGCCGTCCCGTCTCCTCCCGGTCGCCGCGCCACGCGGCCAGCAGCATCGCCCCGTACGGCGCGAGCTGGGTCCCCGCCGCCTCGGTGACCGCCTCGACCTCGTCCTGCAGGGCCGCCGCCTCGGTGAGCTCGCCCGCGAACAGGTGGATCAGCAGCCGTGAGCTGAGCGCGAACGGCAGCACCGTGAGCGCACCGGTGTCCCTGGCGACCCGGATGTGTGTCGCTGACAGCTCATCCCACGTCTCGAACCGCCACAGGTCCCTCGCCACGCGACAGAACAGCCAGAACCACCGCAGGTCGTCCTCCCCGCCGTGGGCGCGGAAGGAGTCGAGGGCGCGCCGCAACGGGGCGCTGCCCTCGGCGAACCCCTCGGTGAAGCGGACCGCCAGTCCGTCGAGGAGCAGGTCAACCGGGCGCGAGCTGGGCGCGGGCGGTGCGTCGAGGGCCGCCTGCGCCGCTTCCCGCACGCCCACGCCGTTGGCGAGCGGGCCCGCGAACAACGCGGCGTCGAGCGCCTCCAGGCACGTCTCGCGAGCCAGGGCGGTGTCGAGCGACTCGAGCCGGTGCGCCGCCTTGAGCAGCAGGCCGGGCGCGTCGCCGCTCTTCCGCACCGAGAACGCGATCTGGGCCCGCAGCAGGTCCACCCTGGCGTGGTGCAGCTCGTCCAGGTGCCCCGACTGCGCGACGGCCAGCAGCCCCGACGCCGTGTCCGGTGCGCCGGCGTCCAGCGCGGTGCGCGCCGCCGCAAGCGCACGCCGGGACCGGTCCTCCGGTACCTCCGTCAGCTCGACGGCGCGTTCCAGGAACGCCGCGGCCGCCGCCAGCCCGCCACGGGCCCGCGCCCGCGCGGCACCGCGTTCCAGCGCCGCGGCCACGGCCTCGTCCGGCCAGGCGACGGCCTGCGCCCGGTGCCAGGCCAGCCGGTCCGGGTCGGCCGCGGGGTCGGTCGCCTGCGCGAGGGCGGCGTGGGCGCGCCGCCGGTGCGCCGCCGACGCGCCCCGGTACACCGCCGAGCGCACCAGCGGATGCCGGAACCGCACCCTGGCGCCGAACTCCACGAGACCGTCAGCCACCGCCGGCTCCGCCTCGTCCATACCGAGGCCGAGCCGCCCCGCCGCGCGCCAGAGCAGCACCGGATCACCGAGCGGGTCCGCCGCCGCGACCAGCAGCAGCCGGCGCGTCCGGGCACCGAGCGCGCCCAGTCGCCGCTGGAAGCTCTCCTCGATCCGGCTCGGCAGCGTGCGTCCCGGCAAGCCGAACCCGCCGGCCAGCTCCGCGGGCGACATGGCCTTCGGCAGCTCCAGCAACGCCAGCGGGTTGCCGCCGGTCTCCGCGACGATCTGGTCGACGACGCGCTCGTCCACCGGTGCGCGCAAGGCCGACAGCAGCAACGCCCGCGCCTGCGCGGGCGGCAGTCCCTCCACCGGCAGCTCGGCCAGCCCGGCGAGCCCCGCGCCCTCGGCCGTCTCCCGCGTGGCGAACACGAGGGCCACCGACTCGGCGAGCAGACGGCGGGCCACGAACGCCAGCGTCCGCGCCGACGCGTGGTCCAGCCACTGGACGTCGTCGACGAGGCACACGAGCGGGCTTTCCCCGGCGGCGTCGGCGAACAGGCCCAGGACGGCCAGCCCCACCAGGAACGGGTCCGGCCGCCTGCCCGCGCTGAGCCCGAAGACGGTGCCGAGTGCCTCCCGCTGGGGATCCGGCAGGCGGTCCAGCCCGCCGAGCAGCGGCAGGCACAACTGGTGCAGACCGGCGAACGACAGCTCCCGCTCGGCCTGCACCCCGGCGGCCCGGGTCACCTGGCAGCCGGACGTGTGCCCGGCGAGGTGGTCCAGCAGGGCGGTCTTGCCGATCCCCGGTTCGCCGCGCACCACGAGCGTCCGGCTGCGGCCCGCGCGCACGTCGGCCAGCAACCGCTCCAGCGTCTCGCGTTCCGCGCGGCGGTACCGCGGTGCCTTCATACCGTCGCTGGCGGTCAACGAGCCCCCGTTCCTGGCGCCTGTACCGGTTTGTTATCGCAGGCGCCTGGCCGAAGGTTTCACTCGCGGCCGAATGCGACGATCAGCTCGGCCAGGCGGTGGGCGCCGGGAGCCTCCACGGGGTAATGCCCGGCCCCCTCCAGCAGCACCAGCTCCTTCGGTGCGGCGAGGCGGTCGAAGAAGCGCAGGCTGACCTCCGTGGGCGTCCACCGGTCCTCGCCGGGATGGGCGAGCACGAACGCCGGACCCGTCGCGTGTTCGGGCTCCACGCCGGGCGCCGAGTCGAGGAAGCTGCGCAGGAAGCCCAGCGGCACCCGGTTGCCGCCGCCGAGCCGGTCGCGCAGCACCAGGCTCGTCAGCGCTGGATCGTTGCTGATCGCCCCCATGTTGGTGACCCAGCGCAGGGGCACCCGCAGGTAGCCGAGCGGCCCGGCGAGCACGCGCAGCGCCGCGCGGGCGGCGGAGCCGAGCCAGGCGAACCGCGAGATGTGCTTGCGCGCCACCGGGTCCCTCGGGTCGAACAGGCAGGTCACCAGCACGCGGTCGGCGAGCCCGGTCCGCGTCGCGGCGTCGTATGCCAGCAGCCCGCCCATGCTGGCGCCGACGACGACGAGCCGCCCGGCGTGGTTCTCCCGCTCGGCGCGCAGGAGGTCGCAGACGAGCGCGACCCAGTCGGGGTAGCGCACGGCGGCGCGCCGTGGAACGCGCGTGTGCCCGTAGCCGGGCAGGTCGGGGACCACGACGTGCAGTCCGTGCCGCGCGGCGTAGGCGGCGTAGGGCCACAGGGCGCCCGCGTGCCCGCCCGCGCCGTGCAGCAGGAGCACCCGGACGGGTGCCGCGGGATCGCCCACGCGCTCGAGATGGACGTCGGCATCGCGCCACCGCCACCACGTGGACTCCCTGTGCGGCAACGGGTTCGCGCGCAGGTCCTCGGGCAGCCGGGCGAGGTAGGCTTCGTGCATGACCTCGATCCCAGCGGGTGCGCGGGCCCGTGACAACTCGCGTTAGGACGATCATCGACACGCCCCGGAAAAGGCCGCGCCAGCAGCGGTCCCGCGAGACCGTGGAGGTGGTGCTGGAGGCGGCTGCTCAGGTTTTCGAGCGCGAGGGCATCTCCGCCACCACCAACCGGATCGCCGAACGCGGTGGTGTCTCGATCGGCACGCTCTACCAGTACTTCCCGAACAAGCGGGCGCTGCTGCACGCGCTGGCGGAGCGCCATCTCGACGAGGCGGGGGAGCGGCTCGAGGCGCTGCGGGCGGAGCTCGCCGCCGCGCGCCCCGACTGGGCGGCGACCGTGCGGCTGATCGCGGACGCGGTGACCGGGCTGCACCGGGATCGGCCCCGGCTGCACGCGGTGCTCTACGAGCACACGCCACGCACGCCGGACGGCGTGGAGCGGGTGCGGGCGCTGCACGAGGCGCTCGCCGTGGAGCTGGCCGCGCAGCTCCGCCGGTGCGGCCGCGGCGGCGCCGACCCGGAGCACATGGCCGCGCTGCTGGTGCACGCCGTGGACGCCCAGCTGCACCGGGTGCTGCTCGGGGCCGCGTCGGCGGCCGACGATCTGGCCCGCACGATGCTGGCGCTCAGCCCCGCCGGGGACTGAGCGCCAGTGCCGTCACGACGGCTGCTCGCCGTCGGACTGCTCGGCGGAACCGTCCGCCGTCACGGCGGAAGGCCACGGCTGCGAGGACGTGCCCCGGATGATCCGGTCCTTCTCGACCCGGACCCGGTAGGGGTTCGCGATCTGCCGGAACTGCGCGGCGGTGTCCGTGTGCTCCATTCAACCTCCTGCTCGTCGGGGACCGGCCCGGCCGGTCCGCACGCCGCCGATCGGTCGCCGCGGACAGGAACGCATGGGACCTGTCACCAGCGGCAGGAGCGCCCCGGCCGGAGGGCCGACGGCTCGGGCGCCCGCGACCGGGCGCCGATTCCGCCATCCTAGTCGCTGATCACCCGATCGGGTCTCACGGGTCACGCCCCGCCCAGCTCGTTGAGGTGGTCCGCGACCTTGCGCACGGCGGCGGGGTTGCGCGGCCCCTGCACCAGCTCGGCGTAGTCGAGCACGAGGACCCCCGTGCTCGACCGCGCAGACGTGCCGCAGCGGCGGGAAGCTCTCCAGGAACGCGTGCTTGTCCGCGGCGCTGGCTGGGGCGTAGTCGTTGATGACGATCACGTCGGGGTCGCGCTGCACGACCGTCTCCCGCTGCGTGGCGGTCCAGCTGTCGGCGAGGCGGCGTAGCGGCCGCCGGTGAACGGCTGGTCGGTGCCCGAGTCGTCGAGGAACGCGGTGGGGTGAGGCCGGTCGTTCGGCACCGCCGCCTCGGCGTCCCGCACCACCTGCCGTACCCGGCGATCAGCTGTTCGCCGCCGTTGTGGCAGGACTCACTGAGCACATAGGACGGTATGCCCAGGTCGCCGAGGTGCCGGGGCGTGAGCCCGGTGTCCTCGCGGAAGCCGTAGTTCCAGCCCGCGTGCACGAAGGTTGTCGTCCATGATCGTCGGGCAGCCGCGGTGAGGGTGCCAATCCGCTGTGACGTGGACGTCAGCGGCGCGGGTCCACGTGGATCTTCGGCCCCGGCCCGGCTCCGGCGGGCCGGTGCCCCGCGAGCACCGCCGCGACGTCGCCGAGCCCGACGGTGGCCGCCACGAGCGGGCGTGGGTCCACCGTGCCGCCGGCGTAGTGCTCGATGGTCCGGGCCAATGCGGGCGACGCGCTCAGCACCCCTACCGCGGTGACGTCCTTCAGCACCAGCGCCCGCGTGTCGAGCGTGCTCGGGCTGCCCGCGATCCCCACGTACACCACGCGCCTGCCCGGCTCCACCAGCTCCACCGCGCGGGCGGGCAGCGCCGGGGCGTTCGAGGCGTCGATCACCGCGTCGAACGCCCGCCCGGGCACCGTGTCGCCCGCCTCGAAGCCGAGCGAACGCGCGAAGGCGAGCGACTCCTCCGTGCGGCCCAGCAGGTGCACCTCCGCGCCGGCGGCGCGCGCGAACATCGCCGCCAGCAGCCCGATCGTGCCGGGGCCGAGGACGAGCACGCGGTCGCCCGGCCGCAGCCGCGCGGCCTCGACGGCGCGCAGCGCGTTGCCGCCCGGCTCCACCAGCGCGCCCAGTGCCGGGTCGACGGCAGGGGGCAGCGCGTGCAGCGCGGTCGCGGGCACGGCCAGCCGCTCGGCGAGCGCGCCGGGCCTGCCGCCGCGGATGCCGATCTCGGCGCGGAACTCGCACACGTGCCCGCGTCCGTCGCGGCAGCGCGGGCACCGGCCGCAGCCGAGCATCGTGTCGCCGGTGACCCTGCGGCCGAGCCACGCCGGGTCGGTGCCCTCGCCGAGCGCGGTCACCGTGCCCGCCCATTCGTGCCCCAGCCGCATCGGGAAGCGCGCGTGCCCGTCGTGCAGATACTGCATCTCGCCGGTGAAGAACTCGACGTCGGTGCCGCACACCCCGGCGCGCTCGACGTCCACCACCACCTCGCCGGACGCGGGCACGGGCGCGGGCACGTCGTGGACGGCAGCCGCTCCCGGGGCGGTGACCACGAACGCCCGCATCGTCGGTCCCGGGCTCGTCACGGTTCGACGAGCCCGACTCTGATCGCGTAGCGGGTCAGCTCCAGCCGGTCGCGCATGCCCAGCTTCTGCAGCACGTTGGCGCGGTGGCGGTCCACCGTCTTGGCGCTGATCACGAGGATGTCGGCGATCTCCTTGGTGGAGTTGCCCTCCGCGATGAGCTTGACGATCTCCTCCTCCCTCGGCGTGAGGATCGTCTCCGGCAGGCGCCCGCCGTCCCGGTTGCGCTGCAGGTATTCGCGGATGAGCGACGTGATCGCGCCCGGGTACAGGAACGGCTCGCCCCGCATCGCGGCGCGGCACGCCTCGATGAGGTCCCGGTCGGCCACCGACTTGAGGACGTAGCCGGACGCGCCCGCCTTGAGCGACTCGAAGAAGTACTGCTCGTTGTCGTACATGGACAGCATCAGGATGCGCACCTTCGGCGCCCGCCGGGAGATCTCCCTGGCGGCCTGGATCCCCGTCATCCTCGGCATCGCGATGTCCAGCACGGCCAGGTCGACGCCGTCGGGGTCCGCCGCCTCGATGGCCTCGGCGCCGTCGGGTGCCTCGGCGACCACCGTCAGGTCCGGTTCCGCGTCGAGGATCAGCCGCAGCCCCCTGCGGACGAGGGCGTGGTCGTCGGCCAGCAGGATCCGGGTCGGTGCCACGGCGGTCACCTCGCCTCCGCCGTCGCCTGCGGCAGTGCCAGCGTCACCCGCGTGCCGTCGCCGGGCGCCGAGTCGACGGTCAGCCGGGCGTTGATGAGCAGTGCCCGCTCGCGCATACCCCGGATCCCCGCTCCCTCCTTGATCTCGGCGCCGCGACCGTCGTCGGCGATCGTCAGCGTCAGCCTGCCCCGCTCGCGCCGCAACGACAACACCACCCTGCTCGCGCCGGCGTGCCGGGCGACGTTGGTCAGTCCCTCCTGCGCGATCCGGTAGACGACGAGCTCGGCCTCCTGGCTGAGCCCGGCCAGCGCGCCGTCGACCCTCCGCGTCACGGGCACCCCGCTCGCCTGGGAGAACTCACTGCTCAGCGCCGTGAGCGCGCTGGCGAGACCCAGATCGGTCAGCACACCGGGACGCAGCCGCCTCGCCACCACTCGCACCTCGTCGAGGCACGCCCGCACCGACTCCTGCGTCTGGTGCAGCTCCTCCCGCAGGTCCTCGGGCGCGCGGTCGACCGTGCGCTTGAGCCCCAGCAGCACGACGGTGAGGCTCTGCCCGATCTCGTCGTGCAGTTCGCGCGCGATGCGTTCCCGCTCGCCCTCCTGCGCGGCGAGCGCGTGCGCGCTGCTCTCGCTGCGCTCGGCCTCCAGCCGGTCGAGCATCGCGTTGAACGTGTCGATCACGTGTGCCAGGTCGCCGTTGTTGTTGCGCGGCAGGCGGTTCCCGGTGCGCAGCAGGTCGACGCGCTGCATCACGGAGGTGAGCGCGTCCAGCGGCGCGAGGCTCGACCGCACCAGCAGCGCGTTCGCGGTGAGGATCACCGCGAGCCCCAGGATGAGCACCGGCACCTCGGTGATCAGCACCGGGGAGGACACGGTCGCCGGCGACAGGGCGAGCACGAGGGTGCCTACCGCGAACACCAGCCCGTTGATCGTCACCAGCCGACGGAACAGCCCCCTTGGCGCCGATCGCGGCGTGTCGCGGTCTCGCATGACTCCCAGGGTCGCCGCCGGCGCCGGCGGCGTCCATCCGGGGTGCCTCGCACGTGGCCGCGCCGGCGTACACAGCGGACCCCTCCCGAGATGGGTGCTGGACCCGATGGTGCCGGGCCCCGCGGTCGCGGAGAGTCGGGAGGACCGCAGCGCCACGGCATCCGGGAGGCGAACGCATGACCACGCCGGCGGAGCCCCGGCAGAACCCCGCCACGGCCCAGACCTCGATCACCGAGGGCACCTCCGGTGGCTGGGTTCTCGGCGCCGTGCTGGTGACGCTGGGACTGTGCCTGTCGCTGCTGCGGGTGGTCGGCGAGGGACAGCGGATGGTGCTGCTGCGCTTCGGCAAGGTCGTCGCCGTCCGCGGCCCCGGGCTCGTCCTGGTCCTGCCCGTGCTGCGCCGCGGGGTGCGGGTCCCGCTGGGCGCGACCCGCGTCGACCTGCTGTGGATCGACGCCGTCACCGCCGACGGGGTTCCGGTGACCGTGAACGGCTCGCTGCTCGCCACCGTCACCGACCCCGCCACCTACATCGCCGCGCCCCGCTCACCCGGCGCGATCGAGGCCGTCGCCGCCGACCAGGTGCGCGCCTTCGTCCGGCGCCGCGAGCTCGCGGCGCTCGCCGGACCGTCGCGGGACGCGCTCGACGCCGTGACCGGGCGCATCGGCGACCGCGTGCGCGGGTGGGGCGTCGAGGTGGACGGGCTCGAGCTCTCCCGGGTGGAGGTCCGGCTCGGCGACGAGCTGATCGGCTGGGCCGCGCGCCGGCCCGGCCCCGAGCGGAACGGAGGAAAGTCCACAGTGGACGCCACCAGCAACCGGTTCCACGGGATCGGCACCCTGCACCAGATCGTCACGCACGGCGGCCAGCGCCTCGGGCTGCTCGTCGACGAGGACGGCCGCAGCCACGTGGCCGTCTACGCCGGCGAGGACCCCGACGTGCCCGCGCAGACGATCGTGCTCGAACCCGGCGAGGCCGACCGGCTCGCCGACCTGCTCCACACCCGGTCCGTCTCCGACCGTCTCGCGGACCTCGAACGCCGTGTCCTCGAGCTCACCAGGGAGGCGAGATGACCACGCTGGGAACACTGAGCCGTCGTGCGCTGAGGAATGGTGCCATGCAAGCACACGAGATCGCGGTCAACGTCCCGACCGTGACCGTCGACGACCCGGTCGCCAAGGCCGTGCGCGTGATGGCCGTGGGCAGGCTGCCCGGGCTGATCATCGTGGACGAGTTCATCCGGCCCCGGATCGTGCTGCCTGGCACGCAGGTGCTGCGCCTGCTGGTTCCCGCGAGCTACCAGGAGGACGCGGCGCTGACCCGCACCATCGACGAGGCCCACGCCGACGAGTTCTGGCGTGAGCTGGCCGGGCTCACGGTCGGTGACTGCCTGCCGCGCCAGCCGCCCCGGCTCGTGACGGTGTCCCAGGAGGCCACACTCCTGGAGGTGGCGGCGCTGATGGCGCGCACCCACAGCCCGCTGGTGGCCGTCACCGGCGCCGGCGGCACCCTCGCGGGCGCGGTCACGCTCGACCGGCTCGTCACGAGCCTCGCCCTGTCCGGACTGGAGGACTGAGCGTCATCCCGCCCGGACACCGAACCCCGGGGTGTGACCGTTGAGTGCCGTCCTCGCCCTCGCGATCTTCGTCGTCGCGTTCTTCTTCATCGCCACGGAGAAGGCCAACAAGGTCGCGGTGGTGCTCATCGCCGCGGGCGCGATGGCCGTCACCGGCCTCATCCCCGGGTCGGAGGTGTTCTTCTCCGAGCACGAGGGGATCGACTGGAACGTCATCTTCCTGCTGCTCGGGATGATGATCATTGTCGGCATCGTCAAGCAGACCGGGCTGTTCGACTACCTCGGCATCTGGGCCGCGAAACGGTCCCGCGGCAAGCCGTACCGGCTGATGGTGATGCTGATGCTCATCACCGCCATCGCCTCGCCGTTCCTCGACAACGTCACCACGATCATGCTCGTGGCGCCGGTGACGGTGGTGGTGTGCAACCGGCTCCGGATCCCCGCCCAGCCCTACCTGATCGCCGAGATCCTCGCGTCCAACATCGGTGGTGCCGCGACGCTCATCGGCGACCCGCCGAACATCATCATCGGCAGCCGCGCCGGGCTGACCTTCACCGACTTCCTCGTCCACATGGCGCCGATCGTGGTGGTGATCTTCGCGTTCTTCGTGCTGTTCACCCGGTTCCTGTTCCGCAGGTCGTTCCAGCACGAGTCCGGGCACCTCGACGAGGTCATGGCCCTGCAGGAGAAGCGGGCGATCACCGACCCGAAGCTGCTCGTGCGCTGCCTGGTGGTGCTCGGTGGCGTGATCACGGCCTTCGCGCTGCACGCGGTGGTCCACATCGAACCGTCGATCGTGGCGCTCGTCGGCGCGGGCGTGATGGTACTCGTGGCCGATGTGGACCTCGGCGACGTGCTGCGCGAGGTGGAATGGCCCACGCTCACGTTCTTCATGGGGCTGTTCGTCATGGTCGCCGGGCTCGTCCACACCGGAGTCATCGCCGACATCGGCACGTGGGCGGTGGACGTGCTGGGGGACAACTACTTCGCCGCGGCCACGAGCCTGATCTTCGGCTCGGCCGTGCTCGGCGCCTTCTTCGACAACATCCCCTACGTCGCCACGATGGCGCCCATCGTGGAGGGTGTCGTCGCGCAGGCCCCGGACCCGCAGACGGGCCAAGCGCTGTGGTGGGCCTTCGCGCTCGGCGCCGACTTCGGCGGCAACGGCACGGCCGTGGCCGCGAGCGCCAACGTGGTCGCCATCGGCATCGCCGCCAGGACCGGGCACCCCATCAGCTTCTGGCAGTTCACCAAGTACGGCATCGTCGTCACCGTGCTCAGCACCATCCTGGCGTGGGTGTACGTGTGGCTGCGCTACTTCGTGTGACTACCCGCTGATCCGCGACCACAGGCGCCCGGTGTCGGCCGCGGTGGCGGTTCTCCCGTCCCCGAACAGGACGGCGTCGAGGTCGTGGAGCATCCACGCGAGATTCAGCGTGCCCGAGCCGTACCAGGCGCCGAAGTCCACCGGGGCGGTGATCGCGCCGCCGGTGTCCAGCAGTGGCGCGCCACCCGAGGTCAGCGGGTCGCGCCCGATGGAACCGACGAGCGAGAGCACGATGTCCGCGCGGTGCTCGGCCAGCCGCTCACGGGAGACGAGTTCGTAGCCCCACTCGTCGCCACCGTCCCGCTGCGGGGCGGGCCGGGTGAACCCAAGCTGCGCCAGCAGGCTGCCCAGCGCACGCCCGCTGCCGTATGCGCAGGCCTGCTCGCCGCAGCCGGACAGCACGGACACCGACGCCCCCGCGTGCTCGGACGCGGCGACGCGGCCCGCCAGCGCACGGACCTCGGCGGTCAGCCGCCGGGTGAGCGCCCCGGCGCGTTCCCCGCGCCCGGTGACCCTGCCCAGCAGGGCCAGCTGGTCCTGCCACGGCAGGTTGTCGTCGGTCAACAGCACCGGAGCGAGTTGCTCGAGCTGCGCGCGTTGCTCGTGGTGCGCGGGGAAGTCGGTGCCCACGATCAGCGCGGGCGCCGCCTCGGCGACCAGTTCGGGGCGCCGGGGCGGCACGAGTTCCACGCCCGCGTCCTCCAGCAGCGTGCGTGAGGCGGTGACGATCTCGTCCCCGGCGTAGGCGGTGCGCGCGGCGTGGGTCGGGGTGACGCCGAGGGAGAGCAGGTGCACCGCGCTGGCCTCGTCGAGCGCCCAGATCGCCTCGGCCGTGACCGGCACCGTCACCTCGCCCGCCGCCGAGCGCACGGTGACCTCCGGTCCGGCCGCCCGCCCGTTGCCGGCCTCGCCCGGGCCACACGCCGCGACGGCCAGCAGCGTCGCCGCCGCGGCGAGAACGCGCCGCACCTCAGCTCACCTCCAGCCGCCAGGAGCGAGCGTGGTCGTACTGCCGGTAGAGGCGGGCGAACAGCCCTCCGGTGGTCCGCAGCCGCGCGGGCGGGCCCGCCTCGGCGACGTGCCCGTCGTCGAGCGCGACAACGTGGTCGGCCGCGTCGAGGGTTGCGGGCCGGTGGGCGATGACGAGCACGGTGCGGGTGCGGTCGGCGGCGAGCCGCGCGATGGCCTGGCTGACGGCTCGCTCGTTCTCGGGGTCGAGCGCGGACCCGGCTTCGTCGATGAGCACGATGCCGGCCCGCTTCAGGAACGCGCGGGCGATCGACACGCGCTGGCGCTCGCCGCCGGAGAGGCGCGACCCGCCTTCCCCGACCCTGGTGTGCCAGCCCTCGGGCAGGCGGTCGATCACCTCGTCGAGGCGCGCGGCACGTGCCGCCTCGACGAGCTCCTCTTCGGTGGCGCCGGGCCTGGCGATTCGCAGGTTCTCCTCGATGGTGTCGTCGAAGAGGTAGACGTCCTGGAACACCACGGCGATCGAGTCCAGCAGCGTCCGCTGGTCGAGCTCGCGCACGTCGACGCCGCCGATGCGGATCGCGCCCTCGCCGGTGTCGAAGAACCGGGCGATCAGCCGGGTCACCGTGGTCTTGCCCGAGCCGGAAGGGCCGATGAGCGCCGTGGTGCTGCCCGGCGGGCACGTGAACGACACACCGCTGAGCGCGGGCCTGGTGCCGCCGGGGTAGGTGAACGTGACGCCGGCCAGCTCGACCGACGTGCCGGGCGCCGTGGTCACCGGCTCGGCGGGCTCGGGCAGCGGGGGAGTGGCGAGCAGCGCCCCGACCCTGCCGACGGCGTTGTCCATGGCGTGCAGGGCGCCGATCAGCTCGACCAGGTTGCCGAGCGGTTCGAGGAACCGGACGGCGAGCACCAGGACGGCGACCACGTCGGCGACGCCGAGCGTGCCATCGAGCAGGAGGAGCGCGCTGAGGACGAGGATCGCGACGAAGCCCGCCATGACCACGGCGGTGTAGGTGAGGTCGGGAACCGTGGAGCGCCGCAGCCCCTGCCGGTACACGGTGCGGTGCTCGTCGAGCGCGGCGCGCAGCCGCACCGTGCCGGTGGCGCCCTGGCCCGCGGCCCTGAGCACCGGCTGGGCCTGCCCGAGCTCGATCGCGCGGCCCGCGATGTCCGCGGCCGCCCGCTCCAGCTCGACGTCCGCGATGGACGCGATCCGCCCCGCGCGGCGCAACGCGAGCAGGGCGAAGGGCATGATCGCGGCGAACAGCAGCGCGACGCGCCAGTCGACCGCGGTCGTGACGCCGATGATCGTGAGCGGGGTGAGTGTCGCGGTGATCGCGGGCCCGCCGATACTCACGGCGAGGTTGCCGATGTTGGCGGCGTCGGCGGTGGTGGCGCGCGCGAGGCGGGCCCTGTTCTCGGGGGTGAACCAGCCCAGCGGCAGCGTCGCGGTGTGGTCGATCAGCCGTTGCCGCAGCTGCCCGGCGAGGTCGGAGCTGGCGGCGAACCCGACCGGCGTGGCGGCGACGGTGAGCGCGCTGTGGGCGGCGAGCCCGGCCGCGGCGGCGATCAGCCACGGTGCCGCGGCGGCGAAGTCGGGCTCCGGCCGCAGCAGCGAACCCAGGATCGGGATCAGGGAGCCGAGCAGCAGTCCCTGCAGTACGGCCTGCACGGCGTTCAGCCCGCCCAGTCGCAGCAGCAGGCGCGGCTGCGGGACCAGCCGGTAGAGGTGCCGGATCACGCGGCCGCCCCCGCCCAGGCGCGCCGGAGCCGCGCGTAGACGCCGTCCGCGGCGATCAGGTCGGCGGCCGGGCCTGCCTCCACCACGCTTCCGTCGCGCAGGACGACGATCGTGTCGCCGGGCCCGGCGATGGCGACGGTGAGCCCGCAGGCGAGCCGGTCCAGCACCGATTCCGGCCTCGTGCCGGCGACCACGGCGAGCGAGGCGCCGGGGAGGCGCGGCAGTATCGCGAAGGGACGGTGGTAGGTCATGCCGGTGCTCCGTTCTGCTGGGCGGCCCACATCCGGGCGTAGCGGCCGCCGGTGGCGATCAGTTCGTGGTGGGTGCCGCGCTCGGCCAGCCGCCCGTTTTCGAGGACGAGGATCTGGTCGGCCCCGGCGATGGTGTGCAGGCGATGAGCGATGACGATCACGGTTTTGCCCGCGATCAGCCGGGACAGTGCACTGTGGACGGCCGTCTCGCTGTCCGGGTCGAGTGACGCGGTCGCCTCGTCGAGCACCACGATCGGTGCCCGGGAGAGGATCGCCCGCGCGATCGTGAGCCGCTGACGTTCGCCGCCGGAGAGCCCGCCGCCGTCACCGAGCACGGTGTCGTACCCGTTCGGCAGCCGGTCGATCACCTCGTGGACGTGTGCGGCGCGCGCGGCCACGCGCACCTCGTCGTCCGTGGCGCCGGGCCTGCCGATGCGGATGTTCTCGGTCACCGTGTCGCGCAGGAGCATGACGTCCTGGAACACCAGCGACATCGACGACAGCAGGGCTTCGGCGGACATGTCCCGAACGTCGACCCCGCCGATGCGGATGGCGCCACCGGTGACGTCGTAGAACCGTGGGAGCAGGGAGGCCACTGTGGACTTGCCCGCGCCGGAGGGGCCCACGAGCGCGGTGATGGTGCCCGGCTCGCATACCGCGCTGAGGTCGCTGACGGCGTCGGTGCGGCCGTCGTAGGAGAACGTCACCCGGTCCAGTTCCAGCCGCGAGCCCTGCGGGCTGAGCGGCCGGGCGGGCTCGGGCAGCGGCTCCCTGCCGAGCAGAGCCTCGATGTGCTGTGCGCACACCCTTCCCTTGCGCAGGGCCTGCGTGCCGTGGATGGCGGGATTGATCGACGTCGGCAGGCCCACGCCGACGATGAGGAACGGCAGCAGCTCCGGCATGGTCAGTGCTCCGGTGTGGACGAACACGAGGCCGGTCGCGCCGAGGATGCCGAGCAGCGCCATCTCGGAGGCCAGCACGCGCGCCGCGGCGGTGCTGTACCGGGTTTCGGCCGCCCACGCCGCGAGCGCCGCGGCCTGCTCGCGGACGGCCTCGCCGAAGCGCTCCAGCACCCGCCCGCCGGTGCCGAACGCCTTGACCACGCCGATGCCGTCGGCGTACTCGACGCTCGCCGCGCTGATCCGCGACTCGGCCGCGATGAGCCGGGTCATGTGCAGCGTCATCGAGCGCATGGCGATCCGGTAGCAGATCCCGAGCAGCGCCAGGGCCCCCGCGGTGACCAGCGTCATCGGCACGTTCACGAAGGCCAGGTAGGTCAGCCCGACCACCACGGCGGTCGTGGCGCCCACCAGTTCGCCCAGCGTGTGCGCGATCAGCTGGTGCATCTCCTCGAGGTCGTTGGTCATCCGCTTCTTGACCGACGCCGAGCCGTTGGCGCGGAACCAGCCCAGCGGGAGCGAGCCGAGGTGTCGCACCATCCGCACGCGCAGATGGTGCAGGCTCCGGGCGTCGGCGTAGTGCCCGAGCCGGGAGGACGCGAAGACGAGCAGCAGGCGCAGTCCCGCCCCGGCGGCGCCGACGGCGACCCAGGTCCAGATCGCCGTCGCGGAGTACCCGCCTGCGAGGGCGAGGCGGGCGATCTCGGCGACCGCGGCGTAGGGCACGAACCCGGATGCGGTCGCGAGCGCGGACAGCGCGGCGCACCCCAGCAGGTGCGCCCGCACGGGTGCGAGCAGCCGGGCCAGCGCGCCCGTGCGGGCCAGCCCGGCGTCGGCGGCCGAGGGTTGCTTGGCGGGTTCCGGCCGTGGCGTGGCCGGCCGGGCCTCGGTGATGGTCATGGTCCTCCGCAGGTCGACGACGGTACGACTGACCGTCAGTCAGTTCACTGTATGAGGTAAGGCTCACCTAGGCAAGAGCGGGAACGGGGGCGGCGCGCGGCACGACGGGTCGCGGCTAGGATCCCTTGACCCCGCACCGAACCCGCACGAAGGATCCGCGTCGATGGAAATCTGGATCAACCCGGCCTGCTCCAAGTGCCGTTCCGCGCTGTCGCTGCTGGACGCCGAGGGAGCCGACTACACGGTGCGGCACTACCTGGAGGATCCGCCCACAGTGGACGAGCTGGCCGCCGTGCTGACGCGCCTGGGCTTGGAGCCGTGGGACATCGCCCGCCTCGGCGAGCCCGTCGCCGCGGAGCTGGGCCTCGCCTCGTGGGCGCGTGACGCGGATCAGCGCGGCCGGTGGCTGGAGGCGCTGGCGGCGAACCCCGGTCTCATCCAGCGGCCCATCATCACCGCGGACGACGGGACGACGGTGGTGGCGCGCACGGAAGACGCCGTGCGCTCCATCCTGCCGTAGCCGGGGTCCCGCCGTCACGGCAGCAGGACCACCTTGCCCTGGACGGTGCGCTCCTCCAGCGCGGCGTGCGCCCTGGCCGCCTGTTCGAGGGGGAACCGGCTGATCAGCGGCACCAGCCGGTCGGCGGCGGCCTCCCGCAGCGCCCGCGCCCGCAGCTCGGCCCAGTTCCCCAGCATGCGCGGGTTGAGGGCCCACGTGGCGCCGAGCTGCCGCTCGATGAGGTCGGCCGTGTCGAGCCGGGTCGGTTCCCCGGACGACCAGCCGTACAGCAGGATGCGCCCGCCGGGGCCGAGCAACTCCAGTGCCTGCCTGCCCGTGGTGCCGCCGACGCCGTCGAACACCACGCTCACCCGCCTGCCGCCGAGCGCGGCCCGGACCCGGTCGGTCCACCCCGGATCGCGGTAGTCCACCGCGAACGCGGCGCCGAGCGCGCTGACGCGGGCGGCCTTCTCCGGCCCGCCGGCCGCACCCACGACGGTGACGCCGGCGCGGACGGCGGCCTGCACCGCGAGCCCGCCGATGCCGCCCGCCGCCGAGAGCACCAGGAGCACGTCGCCGGGCGTGAGCGCGGCCTGGTCGAGCAGTCCCAGCGTGGTCGCGCCGGTCGAGTCCATCGCCACGGCGACCGCGGAACCGACGCCGTCCGGTACCGCGCGCAGGGAGCCCACGTCGGCGACGGCCCGCTCCGCGTAGCCGCCGTTGACGTCGGCCAGCACCCGCCGGCCCACCCAGTCGCCCGCCACGCCGTCTCCGACGGCGGCCACGACACCGGCCACCTCGCCGCCCAGCACCACCGGCAGCCGCGGCGGCTCGTGCGGGCCGACTGCGCCGCCCCGGCGCAGCCGGGTCTCGATGACGTGCACCCCCGCGGCCTCGACGTCGATCAGCACCTGTCCTTCGCCCGGCGCGGGGTCGGGCGCGTGCTCGAGTCGCAGCTCCTCGGCTTCCCCGTAGGCGTGCAGCCGCACCACGCGCATGCGCCAACCCCTCGTCTCGATCGCCGAACCGCGCCCCAGCCTTCACCCTCGACCTTGGTGGAGGTCAAGCGCTCACTGCCGGAGCCGCGCACCGAAGCGCCGGCCTGCCTCGGCGAACTCGGCGGGTTCGTGGATGGTGAAGTCGGCGTCGAGCGACGCGAGGGCGGGCAGCAGCCAGTGCCAGGAGTCGAGCAGCAGTTCGGCGCGCGTGCGGTCCCCGTCGACGGAGGTGAGCTCGGCGTCCTGGTACGTGAACGCGTCGGCCACCGCCGTCACCGGAGCGTCGATGGTCAGGACCACCCGGCGCCGGTCTTTCGCGAGCCCCTGCCTGAGGTAGTCGATCCCGGTTCCGGCGGGCAGCGGGCGGCGGGCGAAGCGCGCGCTCTGCTCGCGCAGGTCCGTGATGCGGTCGGTGCGGAAGACCCGCCAGTCGCCCCTGCCGGTGTCCCACGCCAGCAGGTACCACCGCAGGTTCAGGTGGAGCTGGCGGTGCGGCTCGACCCGGCGCGTGCTGGTGGCTCCCGTCGCCGCGGTGTAGTCGAACGTGACGACGTGCTCGTGGTGGATCGCGCCGGCGAGCGTGCTCAGCGTCCCGGCGCTCGTACTCGGGGCGCGCATCGGCGTGGTCTCCAGGCTCGCGCGCAGGGCCGCCGCGCGGGGGCGGAGCCGCTTGGGCAGGTACTGGTCGACCTTGCCGTAGGCGCGGGTCGCCGCGTCGTCGATGCCGCCCTCGCCGGCGTCGCCGATCGCGGCCAGCGTCGCCAGGCCGAGGAGGGTGGCGATGGCCTCGTCGTCGTCCAGCAGCAGCGGCGGCATGGCACGGCCCGCGGCGAGGCGGTAGTAGCCGCCAGGGCCCGGCCGCGTCTCGACCGGGTACCCGTAGCCCCGGAGCCGGTCGACGTCGCGCCGCAGCGTGCGCGGGGTGACGTCGAGCCGGGCCGCGAGCTCGTCGCCCGGGAACTCCCGGCCCGTCTGCAGCACCGCCAGCAGGGCGAGGACGCGTCGCAGCACATCGGCCATGCCTCCATTGTCGGCCTGATCGCGGACATTTTCTGGCCACATCTCGTCGTACGGTCGCGGGCATGGCGCAGCGTTACCTCCGGATCCGGGGAGCCCGGACCAACAACCTGAGGTCACTCGACATCGACGTGCCCCGCGGGCGGGTGGTGGTGTTCGTGGGGCTGTCCGGTTCGGGCAAGTCGTCACTGGTGTTCGACACGATCGCGGCCGAGGCCGGCTTCCAGCTCACCGAGACCTTCCCGCCATTCACCCGCAACCGGCTGCCGAAGTGGACCAGACCCGACGTCGGCCACATCGACGGCCTCTCCCCGGTGGTGGTGATCGACCAGCGGCGGCTCGGCGGGAACGCCCGCTCCACCGTCGGCACCATCACCGACACGTGGACGTACCTGCGGCTGCTGTTCTCCCGCGTGAGCACGCCGCATGTCGGCGAGTCGAACCACTTCTCGTTCAACGACCCGGCCGGCATGTGCCCCACGTGCTCCGGCCTCGGCGAGGTCGTCACCAGCGCGGTCGACCGCTTCGTGGACCTGGACAGGTCCCTCGAGGACGGTGCGATCCTGTTGCCGGGCTTCGGAAACGGCGGCTACTGGTACTCGCAGTACGCCGACATCGGCGCGTTCGACGTGAGCACGCCGCTGCGCGACTGGACACCCGCCGAGCGGGACGCGCTGCTGTACGGCGGTGAGCACGCCGCGCGCCTGGGCACCAAGCCGCCGAAGGACTACGAGGGCGTGGTCGAGCGCTTCGAGCGGATCTACCTGCACACCTCCGACCACCCGTCCGACCGCAAGAAGGAGACGCTCGCCCGGTTCACCCGCTCCGCCGTGTGCCCCGCCTGCGGCGGCGACCGGCTCAATGAGGCCAGCCGCAACGCCACGGTGCTTGGCCGCACGATCGGCGAGCTGTCCCGCATGGAAGTCGGCGAGCTCGCGGAGCTCGTGCCGGACGTGACCGACCCGAGCGTGGCCCCGGTCGCCGCCGCGCTGAAGGACCGGCTGGACGCGATGGTCACCATCGGCCTCGGCTACCTCCACCTCGGCCGCGCCACCACGAGCCTGTCCGGGGGCGAGTCGCAGCGCATCAAGACCGTCAAGCACCTCGGCAGCAGCCTGATCGAGATGCTCTACGTGTTCGACGAACCCACCGTCGGCCTCCACCCGCATGACGTCGCCGCCATGACGACGCTGCTGGAACAGTTGCGGGACAAGGGAAACACCGTGCTGGTGGTCGAGCACGACCCCGCCGTGATGGCCATCGCCGACCAGATCGTGGAGATCGGCCCGGGCGCGGGGGAGGAAGGCGGCAGGCTCGTCTTCCAGGGCAGCTTCGCGCGGCTGCGCGAGGCGGGTACGCCCACCGCGGCCGCGCTGGCGCGCCGCAGGCCCGTCAAGGACCGGCCCCGCACGCCCCGCGGGCGCATCACGGTCCGGGAGGCCACGCGCAACAACCTGCGGAACGTGTCCGTCGAACTCCCCGCCGGGGTGCTGACCGTGCTCACCGGCGTCGCGGGGTCGGGAAAGTCCAGCCTCGCGGGCGAGCTCGTCGCCCAGCACGACGCCGTGGTGATCGACCAGAAACCGGTGAGCACCAACCGCCGCTCGACAACGGTCACCTACACCGGCATCGCCGCGGCCGTCCGGAAGCTGTTCGCCCGCCACAACGGTGTGCCCGCCGCGCTGTTCAGCGCCAACTCCGAGGGTGCCTGCCCCGACTGCGACGGGCTCGGCGTGATCTACACCGACCTCGCGTTCCTGGACGGGCAGGAGACGGTGTGCCAGACGTGCGGAGGGCGTCGGTTCACGGAGGAGGTGCTGCGGTACCGGGTCGACGGACTGTCCATCGCGGACGTCGACGACCTCACGATCACCGAGGCCATCCACCGGTTCTCCGACCGTGCGATCACCAGGGCGCTGCGGCACCTCGACGGCGTCGGCCTCAGGTACCTGCGGCTCGGCCAGCCCCTGACCACGCTGTCCGGCGGCGAGTGCCAGCGCGTCAAGATCGCGAAGGAGCTGCGCGACGCCGGCGGCCCGGCGCTCTACGTGCTCGACGAGCCCACCACCGGGCTGCACCTGAGCGACGTCGACACGCTGCTGGGCGTGCTCGACGACCTCGTGGACCACCGGCACACGGTGGTGGTGATCGAGCACAACCTCGACGTCATCCGGCACGCCGACTGGCTCGTCGACCTCGGGCCGGGGCCGGGCAGGCACGGCGGCCGGATCCTGTACGAGGGTCCCGTCGCGGGTCTCACCGGCACGGCGACCGCGCACGCGCTCGGCTTGAGTCTCCAGCGAGGGGAGACCGTAGCGTCGACGGCATGACGATCACAGTCCTCGAGACCTACCGGGCCATGCGCGACATCCTGCGGGCACCCGCGCCCGAGCGGCCCGGGCTGCTGCGAGCCATGCTGGAGCCCGCGGCCGGGATGTACCGGTACTTCCCCGGCGAGGTGGACCTCGTCGCGATGCACCGGGCGGGTTCGGGGTTCCCGCTGGACCGCGACGAAGCCCGGTGCCGGGAGGCCCTGGAGGTACTGCACGAGGCCGATGCCTGGGGCCGGATCGAGCGGGCCCTCGGCGACGCCATCGCCGTGCAGCTCGCCGCGACGCCCGGGATCACGGTGCCGGACCTCACCGTGTTGATCGTGCTCGGCGACCCCGGTGACGCCCACTTCATGGGCCCCGCCCTGGGCATGACGGCCAACGGCAGCGTGTCCGGCTACCTGTTCCTGAACTTCTGGCCGTACCCGGAGAACCTGGCCCGGCTGGAGGCGACGGCCGTGCACGAGCTGAACCACAACCTGCGCTACGCCCCCGGCGGCGTGGAATGGAACCCGGCCACGGTCACGGTGGGGGAGCAGATCGTGTCCGAGGGCCTGGCCGACGCGTTCGCGCGGCAGCTGTACGGCGACGAGCTCGGCTATGCCCGTATGGGGGTGCCGCTGCTGCACGACGACGCGGTGTTCGCCAAGGTCGTCTCCGGCCTCGGCGTCACCGGCATGGAGAACTTCGCCGCCTGGGTGCACGGCGACGCCACGGCCGTCCGCTACGGCGGGACCCCGGTCGGGTTGCCGACCGGGGCCGGTTACGCCGCGGGCAACCGGCTCGTCGACGCCTACCTGGCCGCGACCGGCCGCACCGCGGCGCAGGCCCTGCTGGTGAGCAGCCGGGAGGTGATCGACACCGCGCTCACCCGCATCCCGTAAGCCCCGGTCACTCGGCGGTCATCGTGTCCGGGATCCAGAGGACGATCTCGGGGAACGCGATGAACGATCAGCACGCTGGAGCTGATCGTCCCGATGATCGCGTGCTTGCCGGCCGCCCAGCACGCCCGCTTGCGCGGGACGAGCAGCGCGAACCCGCCCACCGCGCCGAGCGCAGCTGCGCAGGTCGGCGTCTTGACTCCGAAGTCCAGGGTCGGAGTGCCCATTGTGGACATGGTGACGGGGACCCTGTCGTTCTCGGGCATCCTCCTGGCTCTGCAGGAGCGGCAGCGGTCGGGCCGCGGTCAGCGGGTCGACGGCTACCGGGGCGTCGGTGTCCCCGTCAAGCTCGGCTTCGGTGAGGACCACCTCGCCGCGCCGAGGGATCGGCCGCCGGCCGTGGCGCTCAGCGCGGCGGATAGCCAGGGGGTTGCGGGTACGGCGGTGGTCCCTGCGGCGTGGTCGTGACCGCGGCCTTCAGCTTGGCGGCGCCGTAGAGCAGGTAGCCCGCCGCGACGACGGCGCCGAGGAACCCGAGGACCGTCAGCGGGAAGTCGCTGTCGTGCGGGTCGAGGAAGCCGCCGTACAGCCCGACGTCGGCGGCGAGAAAGTACAGCAGGTACGCCAGCGGGAAGGCCACCCACGTCAGCGGGTGCCACCAGCGCACCGCGGCCTGGTTGCGCCCGGCGAACAGCCAGTCGGCGAGCACGGCCAGCGGCGTGAGCAGGTGCTCGAACAGCGACCACGTCTCGTCGAGGTCGCCCTCCATGAGCGTCAGGAACGTGACCCCGACGAGGAGCAGCAGCACGGCGAGCGCGCCACGCAGCCACGGTGAGCGCGGCTCGTGCGTGCGCCCGCCGGTGAACAGCGGGTACGCCAGCAGGCCGAGGTAGGCCACGCCGGTGAGCAGGCTGGCCTGCTGGGACAGGCCCGGCATGGCGCCGTCGAGACCCGCCTCGGCGACCGCGGCGCCGAAGCCGGTGAACGCGAAGACCACGATGAGCAGGCGCCACGCGCTCACCCCGGCGAGCACGGCGGGCGCGACCTTCGGTGCCGGTGGCTGCGGAGGCCACTGTTGCGGGTACGGATACTGCGGCGGTCGCGGCTGCGGTGCCCAGCCCTGCTGGTACGTCACGTGTCCCCCTCGTCGTCGCGAGTGGACGCTACTGGACGCGGCGCGGTGTGTCAGGAAGATCGGTGATCTCGTGCCGTCACCGCGCGACGGGCTCCCTGACGTGACCGCGGGGGAGTAGCTCGTGGGCCGCGAACATCCGGTGCAGCAGCTGGATCGCCACCGAACCCTCGCCCACCGCGGAGGCCACCCGCTTGACGGAACCGTGCCGCGCGTCGCCGGCCGCGAAGACACCGGGCAGGCTCGTCTCGAGCGGCAGCGGATCGCGGTCCAGCGGCCAGGTGCCGTCACCGAGGTCGCTTCCCGTGAGGACGAAACCCTGCGCGTCGGTGCCGACCTCGGGCGGCAGCCATGCGGTGTGCGGGCGTGCGCCGATGAGCACGAAGAGACCGTCCGCGTGGACCGTTTCCTCGCCGCCGGTGCCCCGGTCGCGGAGCACGAGGTGCTCCAGCCTGCCGTTGCCTCCGCCGCCGACGATCTCGGTTCCCGTCCGGATCCGCACTCCCGGTGTCGCTTCCGCCTCGCGCACGAGGTAGTGCGACATCCCGTCGCCCAGCGACCGGCCGCGGACCACGAGCGTGACGCTCGGGGCGAAGCGCGCGAGGTACAGCGCGGCCTGCCCGGCCGAGTTGCCTCCGCCGAGTACGTAGACGTCCCGGCCGCACATCGCGGGCGCCTCGGATGTCGGCCCGCCGTAGAAGACCCCGGCGCCGTTGAGCGCCTCCAGCGCCGGCATGCCGAGCCGGTGGTAGCTGGCGCCCGTCGCGAGCAGCACCGCGCGGGACCGTACGCGGGCGCCGGTGGAGAGGGTGACGGACAGCTCGCCGTCGTCGCGTCGCAACCCGGTCACCTTCTGCATGAACGCGAACTTCGCCCCGAACACCCACGCCTGGTCGTAGGCCCGCTGAGCGAGGCGGCGGCCGCTGACGCCGCGGGGGAAGCCGAGGTAGTTGCGGATCAGCGAGCTCGACGTCGCCTGCCCACCGAGCCCACCTTCGTCGACCACCAGGGTGCTGAAGCCTTCCGACGCGCCGTACATGGCCGCCGACAGGCCCGCGGGCCCTGCCCCGACGATCACGAGGTCGAACTCCGTGCGTTCCGGGTTCACGGGCGAGCCCGCCGCCAGCGCGATGTCTGCGTCGCTGGGATTCCGCAGCACCGTGCCGTTCGGGAAGACGACGATCGGCAGCTCGGTGGGCCCGCCCGCGGCGGCGATGCGGGCGCGCCCCTCGCTGGAGTCGGCGAGGCAGAACGCGTGCGGGATGGCGCAGCGGCCGAGCACCTGACGCAGCTCGTAGGCCCGCCCGGACCAGGACTCGCCGACCACGTGGATCGTGTAGGGCGAGCTCAGCCGCGCCTCCGACCATTCCAGCAGCAGCCCCGACACCGCCTGGTGGAACACCTCGTCCGGTGACGCCATCGGCCGGAGCAGGTAGTGGTCGATCCAGCCCCGCGCGATCGCGTCGAAGATCGCCTCGCCCGTCTCCCGGTCGCCCCACTGCCCCCATTCGATCAGCAGGCCGCGTTTCGCGTGTGGATGGAGGCGACGCGCGTGAGCGAGTAACTCGCCACCGGTCATCCCGGACAACCACTGTCCGGAAAGGACCAGAGCCACCTCATCGCCGTTCGCGGCGAGCTCGTCGAGGCGGCCCCGCGCCTCCCGCGCCGAGGCCGCGGTGTCGATGCGGTAGTGGCGCGCGTAGCGCTCGCGCAGCTCGTGCTCGACGTCGCTCAGGACCTCGGCGTTCTCGTGGACGACGAGGAGCACGGCGCTGGACATGTCTCGACCCTAACGGCGGCGCGCCGGAACGCGGAGTGCCGGTTTTACAAGGATCTTGCGTCGACGTCGCGCGTGCCCGGGAACCCCGGGGGCGGACCAGGGACCGTCCCGGGGTCGGGCCCGGTGACGGCATCCGACAGTAAAATCATGACCTTCACGCCGGAAGTTCCCCCGGCGGCCCCGGACTCGCATCCGGGCGTCGCCGGAACCACCACCGCGTTCACCGTCAACGGCACACCCCGGTCGGTCGCCGCCGACACCCGCGTCACGTTGCTGGACGCCCTGCGCGATCTCCTGGCGCTGACCGGAACCAAGAAAGGCTGCGACCAGGGCGCGTGCGGGGCGTGCACCGTGCATGTCGACGGACGTCGCGTGCTGGCGTGCCTGACCCTGCTCGCGCAGTGCGAGGGCCGCGAGGTGACCACGATCGAGGGCCTGTCCCGCGACGGCAGGCCGCATCCGATGCAGGAGGCGTTCGTCCGGCACGACGGTTTCCAGTGCGGTTACTGCACACCCGGTCAGATCATGTCCGCGGTGGCGCTGCTGCGGGAGGACCGCGCGCGGACCGACAAGGACATCCGCGAGTTCATGAGCGGCAACCTCTGCCGGTGTGCCGCCTACCCGAACATCGTGGCCGCGATCAGGGACGTCGCCCAGCGGGGAGGCGTCGATGCGGACCTTTGAGTACGTCCGGCCGCTCGACGTCCCCGACGCGCTGGCCGCGCACGCGGGCGACACCGCGACCGCGTACCTCGCGGGCGGCACGACCCAGCTGGACCTGATGAAGGACGGCGTCCTCGAACCCGCCCGGCTGGTCGACATCACCCGCCTGCCGATGCGCGGCATTTTCACCGAGGGCACGGCGCTGCGCGTCGGGGCGCTGACGACGATGGAGGAGCTGGCTGCCGACCCGACGGTGGAGCGCAGGCTGCCGCTGGTGCGGGAGGCGTTGCTCCTCGGTGCCTCCGTGCAGCTGCGGAACATGGCCACCATCGGCGGGAACCTCCTGCAGCGCACGCGCTGCCGCTACTTCCGCGACCCCGGGGTCGCCGCGTGCAACAAGCGCGCACCGGGCAGCGGCTGCGCCGCCGTCACCGGACCCGCGCGCATGCACGCCATCCTCGGCGTCAGCGAGCGCTGCATCGCCCTGCACGCCTCCGACGTGGCGGTGGCGCTGGTCGCACTCGATGCCGTCGTGCACGTCGAGGGCCCGGAGGGGGACCGGAGTGTCCCGCTGACGGAGTTCTACGTCGAGGCGGGGACCCGGCCCGAGGTCGAGCACACCCTCGGCCACGGCGAACTGATCACCGCGGTCGAGATCCCGCGGCTGCCGGAGACCACGCGCTCCGGCTACCTCAAGGTGCGCGACCGGGTGTCCTACGAGTTCGCCCTGACCTCGGCCGCGGTCGCGCTGGACATCGAGAACGGCATGATCCGCGACGCGCGCATCGGGCTCGGCGGCGTCGGCTCGAAACCGTGGCGCGCGGCGGCCGCCGAGGAGGTGCTCCGCGACGCCCCGCCGGGCCCCGCCGTCTTCCGGGAGGCGGCCGAGGCGGCCGTCACGGGCGCGTGGACGGTGCCGGGCACCGAGTTCAAGGTCGAGCTGGCGAAACGGACCTTGGTCCGGCAACTGACGACCGTCTCGGAGGTGGCCCCATGAGCACGGCCCGGGAGCTTCCGGTCGTCGGCCCGGCGCTGGACCGGGTGGACGGCCCCGCCAAGACCGCGGGGCAGGCGCGTTATCCGTCGGACTTCGACGCACCCGGCCAGGCACACGGCGCGCTCGTCCAGAGCACGATCGCCGCGGGCCGGATCACCGGCATCGACACGAGCGCGGCCGAGGCGGCCCCGGGTGTGCTGGCGGTGTTCACCCACCTCAACGTCCCGCCGCTGCCGAGGGGCCCGATGACCGGCCTCGGGGTGTCGCCGCCCGCGCCGCTGCGCGACGACCGGATCCTGCACCACGGCCAGCACGTCGCGCTCGTCGTCGCCGAGACCCGCGAGCAGGCGACCGCGGCGGCACGGCTGGTCCGGGTCGGGTACGCGAGCGTCGAGCCGGTGCTGGACCTCGACGACCCGCGCGCGACGACGGTCGACGATCCGTGGGGGCTCGACAGCGAACGGGGCGACGTCGAGGCCGGGCTCGCCGCGTCCGCGGTGCGGGTCGAGGCGACCTACACGACACCCGACAACACCAACAACCCGCTCGGTCTGTTCTCCACGCTGGCCGCATGGGACGGCGACCGGCTCACCGTGCACGACGCGACCCAGTGGCCGTCGATGGTGAGGGAGACCCTCGCGCACGTCTTCGGTGTTCCGGAGACGTCGGTGCGGGTGCTCAGCCCCTACCTCGGGGGCGGGTTCGGCGCGGGCCTGCGCGCCTGGCCGCATGTGATCCTGGCCGTGCACGCGGCCCGCGAGCTGCGGCGGCCCGTCAAGCTCGTGCTGACCAGGCCGCAGATGTTCACCTCGGTCGGTCACCGGCCCAAGGGCGTCCAGCACGTGCGGCTCGGGGCCTCCGCCGACGGCAGGCTCCTCGCGATCGAGCATCGCGGGCGCTCACTGCTCGCCGCGGAGGACGACGACTACGAGCCGTTCGCCGCCGGGTCGGCCGTGGCCTACGCCTGCCCCAACGTGCTGACCAGGGACCAGCAGGTGCGCGCGAACGTCCCGGCCCCCGTGTCGATGCGGGCGCCGGCCCACGCGCAGGGCGGTTTCGCGCTGGAGTCGGCGATGGACGAGCTCGCGCAGGCGCTTGAGCTCGATCCGCTGGAGCTGCGGCTGCGCAATGTCGCCGACGTTCATCCGGCGCTGGGCCTGCCGTGGACGAGCAACGCGTTGCGCGAGTGCTACGCGGTCGGTGCCGAGCGGTTCGGGTGGTCCCGGCGTCCGGCGCGCCCCCGGTCCCAGCGGGACGGTCACTGGCTCGTCGGGCAGGCGATGGCCGGCGTCAGCTACCCCTGGTACCAGGCGCCGAGCCTCGCGCGGGCGACGGTGACGGCGGACGGCCACGCGGTCGTGGGCGGCTCGGGCATGGACATCGGCACCGGCACGTACACGGTGCTGACCCAGCTGTCGGCCCGGCTGCTCGGTCTTCCGCCGGAGCGGGTGCGTCTCGAACTCGGCGACTCGGACCTGCCGAAGGCGCCGCAGGCGGGCGGTTCCGGGCTCACCGGCGCGCTCGGCTCCGCGGTACACGACGCGTGCACGAAGCTGCTCGACGCGTTCCTCGACCTCGTGCGTGACGACCCCGCGTCACCGCTGCGCGGCAGCGCGCCCGAGGACGTACTCGCCGCCGACGGCGGGATCCGCAGGCGCGACGACGCGGACCGGAGCGAGACCTACGACGCGATCCTCGCGCGGCACGGCAGGCGGGAGCTGAGCGCCGACGGCAGCAGCACGCCGGCTCGCCCGGCCGAACTGGGCATGGCGCCCGCCGGTGCGTTCGGCGCGCACTTCGTGGAGGTCAAGGTCGACGAGGACCTCGGCCTGGTGCGGGTCAGCCGCCTGACCACGGTGATCGACGGGGGCCGGATCCTCAACGAGAAAACGGCCCGCAGCCAGATCATCGGCGGTGCGATCGGCGGCATCGGCATGGCGCTGTTCGAGGACACCATCACCGACCCCGTCAGCGGGCGGATCGCCAACGCGACCTTCGGCGACTACCTGGTGCCGGTGCACGCCGACATCCCGGCGATGGACGTGACGTTCGTCGGCGAACCCGATCGGGCCTCGCCGCTGGGCACGAAGGGAGTCGGCGAGGTCGGCCTGGTGGGTGTGGCCGCGGCGATCGCCAACGCCGTGCACCACGCCACGGGTATCCGTGTTCGCTCCCTGCCGATCACCCTCGACGCCCTGCTGTGACAAGGGAACGCGTTCCCCAAGGCCACCTTTGTTGCGTTGAGCGCAACAAAGGTGGCCTTGGGGGCCTCTCCGGGGTGCGGCGTGTATAACGACCTATACGGCTCGGCCTTGGCCGGCCGGGCGGTCACGCGGGATCGGCGCTCGTCGCCCGAAAATCAGCAGGGACGGACGGGTCCGTCGTCCCGGCGCGGTCCCTCGGCCGCGACGCGAGCGAGCCGAGCACGCAGATCGCGACGTTCAGCAGCAGCCCCGCCAGGCCACCGGGTACGCCGTAGAACGGGCCGAGGTCCGCGACGGACAGGAAGCCCGCTGTCAGCGCTCCGGTCAGCATTCCCCAGAAGGCGGCGTTCGCGGTCATCCGCCTCCAGTACAGGCCGAGCACGAAGACCGGGGCGAGCTGCACGATGAGCTCGAACTTGAGCACGAAGATGCTCAGCAGTGTCCCCGGCGGGTTCCACGCGATGAGCAGCAGCACGCCGACGGCCACCACGCCCGCGACCTTCCCGACCCGGACCTGTTTCCCCTCGGAGGCGGTGCGGCCGAACGACCGGCCGTACACGTCCCTCGACACGATCGAGGAGAAGGCGAGCAGCGCCGAGTCCGCCGTGGAGACGATGGCCGCGACCACGCCGCCGAACAGCAGGATCATCAGCACGTAGAAGACGACGTTGACGCCGGCGACCTCGTTGGCGATCATGCCGACGAGCTGCTCGGAGTCGGCCGTCGACAGCCCCGGGAACAGCTGGATGCCGATGATGCCGACCACGAAGACCACGCCGGTGGTCGCCAGCGGCATCCACGCCATGATCGCGAGCGAGCGCTTGAGGGTGCGCTCGCTGCGCGCGGCGTAGATCCGCTGGATGGCGTGCGGGTACACCGCGGCGCCGAACCCGATGAGCAGGATCATCGAGAACCAGTTGATCGAGTCCTCCGTCGTCGGCACCCCGGCCTTCTCCGGCTCGGTCTGGGCGATGTGCTGGGTGACGCCCGCGAGGTCACCTTCCACCAGGTAGAGCGCCCCGAACAGCATGGCGCCGATTCCGAGCAGCAGGGCGATGCCCTGCATGACGTCGGTCAGCGCGACCGCCCGCATCCCACCGGTCCACGAGTAGGCCAGCATGACGAGCACGAACGCGATCACGCCGATCTGGTACGGCACGGTGTCGCCGGTGAGCCCGGCGATCCCCTGGCCCATCGCCACGAGCTGTTCGAGCAGGTAGTTGGCGAGCCCCCACAGCATGAGCACGGCGACGAGCACCGCGAGCTTCGTCGAACCGAAGCGGTAGCGGATCCAGTCGGTGGGGGTGACGAAGCCCTGCTTCTTCGCGATGACGTACAGGCGTGGCGCGAACAGCAGGTAGACCGCGATCACCGCGATCATGAACGGTACCGACTGCCACCACGAGAATCCGTCCCGGTAGGCCGTCGGCGCGTACCCGACGATCGCGTTGCCGCTGTACTGCGTGGCGTACAGGGTGAACAGCAGAGCGACGAAGCCGAGCCCGCCGCCCGTGAGGTAGTAGCCCCGGTTCGTCTTGCCCTCGTCCGACTTGCCTCGCCCGGCGAAGTAGCCGATCACCAGCATGATGACGGCGTACGCGATGAGGACGAGAACGCCGCCCGTCCCCGCGAAGGTCAGCCCGTTCACGAGTCACTCCCTCCGGCCGCGGCCTCCTCCTCGGGCTCGGCGAGGTTCCACGCGCGCAGGCACGCCCAGCACGTGATCGCGGAGAAGGCGAGGGTCGCTCCCAGCGAGACGACGAGCCAGTAGGGCACCCCGCCGATGAGCGGTTCCACCGTGCCGGTGGGCAGGTAGAACGGGACTCCGGCCAGGACCACGAGTACGAGGGAGACCCACAGCCACGGCGAGCGAATGGGTTCCCGGAGGGCGGTGCTCGAGGGTGATTCGGAACGTCGTCGGTCCATCACGGCTCCTGTCGCGGTGTTCTCGGGTGTTCTCGGGTCAGTCCTTGTCGGTCTCGGGGGTGCGCGGCTCCTGTCCCGTGGGAAGTTCGGCCTGCCGCCGGTGAGTGCGCCACGATGCGCGTGCGGCCCGCAGGTGGGACCGCATCACGGCTTCCGCCCAGTCGCCGTCGCCCGCCGCGAGCGCGTTGACGAGCTCGCGGTGCTGGCCGAAGCTGCGCCGCAGCTCCTCGGCGCTGTACTCGTCGAAGGTGCGCCGCACCACCGGCACCTCGATCACGCGGGTGAGCAGGTCGGGCAGGGCCCGACCGCCCGCGCGGTGGATCGTCCGGTGGAACTCCATGTTCAGCCGCGTGATCTCATCGGCGGCCCGCGGATCCGTGTCGTCGAGATGCGCTTCCATGCGTGCGCAGAGCTCGCGCAACCGCTCCAGGTCCACCTCGCCGCGCTGGGCCGCTCGCCGGGCCGCGTGGCCTTCCAGCAGGCAGCGCAGGTCGAACAGCTCCTCGATGTCGTCCGCGGCCCAGCGCACGACCTCCGCCCCTCGGTGGGGGATCAGCTCGATCAGCCCGTCGGCCGACAGGCGGCGCAGCGCCTCCCGGACCGGTGTGCGGCTCACCCCGAACGTCTCGGCGATCTCCTCCTCCCTCAGCCGGGAGCCGGGCACGCGACCGCCGGTGAGGATCTCGCGGTGCAGGTCCGCGTACACCCGGTCCGAGGTTTGCGTCATCGGTCACCTCCGAAGTTGTGTACAAAGTAGGAGCGAAACGGACTCATGGCAACCCTTGTCCTGCGGATACCTGGCGCCTTACGGTGGATAGCGACGAGATTGTGTACATCGCGGGATCACGCCGAGTCGGGGAAACCGGTCGCCGCCCCGCGCCAGGCGCTGCTAACTTGCGGCCGTGGATCTCTTCTCGCGCTCGTGGGCGGCGCTGCGCGCGGCGGTCGCGGGGCTCGCCGACGAGGACTTCGCCCGGCCCTCCGGCTGCGCCGGCTGGCTCGTGCGCGACCTGGTGTGCCACCTCGTCATCGACGCCCAGGACGTCCTCATCACCCTCGCCACCCCCGAGGACGCGGAACCGACGCGGGACGCCGTGACCTACTGGAACGTCGTCGAAACGCCGACCGGTGAGGACCCGCTCGACGCGCTGATCGTGCGGCTCGCCGCCGCGTACGAGCAGCCGTGGCTGCTCAAGTTCCACCTGGACGACGTCGGCTCCGCCGCCGGGCGGGCGGCGGGACTCGCCGACCCGGAGCTGCGGGTCGGCACCCGGGACGGGGTGCTCACCGTGCGCGACTACCTCGGCGCCTACGTCCTGGAGTGGACGCTGCACCACCTCGACCTCGTCGCGCACCTTCCGGACGCGGCCGGCCCGCCCTCGGAGGGGCTCGCCCGCTCCCGCGAGCTGCTGGAGAGCATCGCCGGGGCCGCGTTCCCACGGTCGTGGCCGGACGAGGACGCGCTGCTGGTGGGCACCGGGCGGCGGGCGCCGAGCGCCGCCGAGCTGGGCGAGCTGGGCGAGCTGGGCGCGAGGCTCCTGCTGGCCCTCGGCTGAACCCTTTTTGCGCTGGTCAGACCGACCGGCCAGGGATGGCCGCCCCGCGCCCTTCCGCTGACCCTCCCGCCACGACCACCGTGTTGATCATGTCCGGCGCGGTGCCGGACGGTGGATCCGAGGAGGATGACGCGTGGCAACGGTAACCAACCGTCGGTGGCTCGCAGGACTCGCGGGCGGCGTCGCGCTGGCCGCCACGGCGACGGTCACGCCCGCGGCGGCGGCGCACGACGAGCACGCGGCCACACAGGATGTGCTCGACCGGTACCAGTCGACGGTCGGCGGCCCGGGCGCGGCGGTCTACGCCGGCGACGCCGACGGGTCGTGGACGCTGACGGCCGGGACCGCGAGGATCTTCACGGACCGGCCGATCACGTCGACGGACCACTTCCGCAACGGAAGCCAGACCAAGACGTTCACGGCCGCGGTGGTGCTGCAGCTCGTCGACGAGGGACTGGTCGGACTGGACACCCCGATCGAGCGGTACCTACCTGGCGTCGTCACCGGCAACTACGACGGCAACGCGATCACCGTCCGTCAGCTGCTGCAGCACACCAGCGGGCTGGCGCGTTTCGGCAACGGTGCCAGGGCCAATGCGGACGGCACCTACGCGCTCGCGGAACTGGTCCGCGCCACGATGGACGAGCCCCCGGTGGGTGCGCCCGGTGAGGCGGTCCACTACTCGAACGCCGGCTACCACGTGCTCGGCATGCTGATCGAGGAGATCACCGGGCAGTACGTCGGCGACGCGATCACCGAACGGATCATCGAGCCACTCGGCCTGGAGGGCACGTCGTTCCCCGCACCGGGGGAGCGAGCGCTGGCCGAACCGTTCGTGCCGGGCTACCGGGGCGGCCGGATCCCGCCGTTCTTCCTGTGGGTGGACACGACCACCGCCTTGGAGCCGTCGCTGTACTCGGCTGCCGGTGCGATGCAGTCCACCCTGGAGGACTCGGCCACGTTCTTCCGTGCGCTGTTCGACGGCGAGGTCGTGTCGGACGCCGCGCTCGCGGAGCTGCGCAGGACCGTGCCCCAGAACGGAGGCATGGGCACGATGGGTCTCGGGATCAACGAGGTGCCGTTGTCGTGTGGCGGCACGTACTGGGCCAAGAACGGCGCCGTGGAATCGGGGCACACGTCGACGACGGCGGTCACCGACGACGGCCGTTTCGCGTCGGTGGTCACCAACACCTTCTACGACGCGGCGGCGGTGCGGTCCTTCGAGGTGCTGGACGCCGCGCTCTGCGACTGACCGCGTGCCGAGGGGCCGGCCCCGGCCGGCCCCTCGAGTCCTTTCCCCGGGAGTGTCGATCGGCGGTGCCGGTGTTCGACGCGTTGGTGACGGACACCGAAAACGCGGAAAGGAACCTCTCATGGCACTCGTGATCTCCGACATGTCGATCTCGCTCGACGGCTACGTCACCGGCCCCAACGACAGCCGCGAGAACCCGTTCGGCGACGGCGCGGGCACGCTGCACGACTGGATCTTCGGCAACCCGGACGAGGCCGAACGGGCCATCATGCAGGAGGCCCTCGACAACACCGGTGCGGTGATCATGGGCCGCACGTCGTTCGACAAGTGCGTGGACATGTGGGGCGAGAACGGCCCGGTGGCCGGCGTCCCGATCTTCGTGGTCACCCACCACGAGCCGGCCGAGCGGTACCCGTCGGCGTACACGTTCGTCACCGACGGCGTGGCCAGAGCGATCGAGCTGGCCAAGGAGGCCGCCGGGGACAAGGTGGTCGGCCTGCACGGCGCGACCGTGATGCAGCAGGCACTTCCGCTCGGACTGGTGGACGAGGTCTTCGTCCACATTGTCCCGCTGCTGCTCGGCGCCGGAACCCCGCTGTTCGGCTCCCTCGGCTCGGCGGTCACGCTGGAACGGTCAGACGCCATCGTCGGCCCCTCCGCGACGCACCTGCGGTTCCGCGTGGTCAAGACCGGCGGGTGACGCCGCGCGCCGGCCGTCGCCGATACTGGGGCGGCGCGGCGCCGTACCCCGCGGACGGATCGGGTGGCGATCGCGTCGTGCGCCCGCACTCCGGCCTGCTGGCGCGGCGTTACGGCGTGGTCGTGCTCCTCGCCGTGCTCGCCGTTCTCGCGCCGCTCGCGCTCGATCTGGCCGACGTCTATCCGCTGATGGGCATGGGCCTGTGCGCCTTCGCCTCGGCAACGTCCACTGTGGCTGGTCAGCTGGCGCTGGTCCGTCGTTGTGCCAAGGCGCTGGGCCCGACGGCGTGGAGTTCCGGTCGCCTGTGCGGGCGTCGTCGGTGCGTGGCCGTGGTCGCAGCGGGCTGGGCGTGGGGGAGGGCTCCGGGCTGTCGCCGGTGCTGACCTCGAGGAGGTCGGGTGGTTCGCCGGACGACGCGCCCGCACCGGCACCGCGGCTGAGACACCCGCTGACCGGCCCTCGGATCGTTCTCTCGCTGGTTCAGAGCATCCGGCCCAGCCCCTCGGCCTGCTCCCGGAGCACCGGCAGGAACTTGATCCGCATCTCCTCGATCGAGGCGCGGGCGGTGAAGGTGCTCGCGGTCATCGCGGCGCGGATGGTGCCCGCCGAGTCGGTCACCGGCACCGCCATCGACCGCACCCCCAGCTCCAGTTCCTCGTTGGTGAACGCCACGCCCTCGGTCTTGGCGAGCTCGATTCTGCTGCGGATCTCCGGGATGGTCATCAGGGTGTTGGGCGTGGTCCGCACCGGCGTGCACGACTCGAGGTAGGCCGCCAGCTCCGCCTCCGGCAGCCCGGCGAGCAGCACGCGGCCCGAGGCCGAGGCGTAGGCGGGCAGCTGCGCGCCCATCCGGACTCCGGTGTTGACGATGCGCTGGACCTCCGCGCGCGCGACGATCAGCGCCGCGCCGTCCTCGTACACCGCGACCGACACCGACTCGCCGAGCTCGTCGCGGGCGGCGAGCACGAACGGCTGCGCCAGCGTGGGCAGGCTCGCCGCTTCGAGGTACGCCGCGCCCAGCCGCATCATCCGCGGTGTGGGGCGGAAGTACCCTCCGTCCTGCTGCAGGTAGCCGAGTTCGCGCAGCGTCAGCAGGCAGCGGCGGGCGGCGGCGGGGGTGATGCCGGTCGCGCGCGCCGCGTCCGTGACGGTCAGCTGCGGCCGCTGCGCCGTGAAGGCCTCGACGATGGCCAGCCCCTTGGCCAGTCCCGCCATGCCCTCCGGCTGCCGCGTGCTCCCGGTCTCCGCCGCTGCCTCGCTGTCTCGTGTTCGCGCCACGGTTTCGTTATACGAAAACCCGGCGAATTGTTCAAGCGCCGGCGAACTCCCGTGCACGGAGCTCGACATCGTGGTCGTAGAGCCAGGCGCGCAGCTCGCCCGACGCCGCGATCTCCGCATCCCGCTGGCGCAGGTCGGTGTACTGCGAGTCGTACCGGCGCCCGTTCGCGCGGGCACCCTCCTGCACCTTCGCGGTGCGGGGCCGACGGAACTCCTCGTAGGACCGCAGCGCGCGTGGCGCGTCCTCCCGGGTGCTGCCCGCCAGCAACACGGCCAGCGCCACTCCGTCCTCGATGGACTGGTTGGCCCCCTGCCCGAGGTGCGGCAGCATCGGGTGCGCGGCGTCGCCGAGCAGCGTAAGCCTGCCCGCCGTCCAGGTCGGGAGCGGCTCCCGGTCGAACAGGCCCCACCAGTAGGTGGTCTCGACCTTGGCCAGGAGGTTCTCGATGAGCGGGTCCCATCCCGCGAAGGCCGTTCGCAGGGCGTCCGGGTCGCCCTTGCCCGACCACGTCTCCTCGGCGGCGTTCCCGCTGGGCAGGAAGCCGACGTAGTTGAGCAGGCTTCCGCCGCGCACCGGGTAGACCATGAAGTGCTGCTGCCTGCCCATCCACACCAGGTGCACGTCGGTCGGCCAGCCCGGCACCGCCTCGGACGCGATCAGCCCCCGGTAGGCGACGTGTCCGGAGTAGACCGGCGACGCGGGCTCGACCACGTATCGCTGCAACACCGAGTGGATGCCGTCGGCCGCCACGACGACATCGGCCTCGGCGGTGGCGCCGTTGTCGAACCGCAGCCGCGCGGACTTCTCGTCCTGATCGAACCCGGCGCAGCGGTGGCCGGTGCGCACCACGCCGGCGGGCAGGCTGTCCGCGAGGGCCCCGAGCAGGTCCGCCCGGTGCATCCCGTACACGCCGTGGGCGCCCTCCGAGTCCGCGGTGCGGATGGCGCCGACCTTGGTGCCGTCGGGGCGGCAGTAGCGGGAGCCGTCGCCGATCCGGCCGCCGAGCTCCTCGACCGCGTCGCCGAGGCCCATCCTCGCCAGCTGCCGGACGCTGTTCGGCGTGATCAGCACGCCCGCGCCGACCTCGCCGAGCGCGGGGGCCTGCTCGTAGACGGTGACGTCGATGTCGCGTCGCACCAGCGCGTTCGCGGCCGCCAGGCCACCGATGCCCCCGCCGACGATCGCCACCCGCAACCGGTCGTTCTGCATGAAGCCCTCTCCGTTGTTTCGAATAACGAATGATGTTCGATGATTCCAAATCTAAGCCGGGTCGTCGATGAGTGTCAACGTCGGGGCACGTCACAGCACCCGAGCGGTCCTTACTCAAGCGTCGCGAGGGGGTGGGACGCTTGACAGGTCCGTGCGAGCCTGCATGATGTATTCGGATAACGACCGTAGTTTCGTTATTCGAAAATTACGAGCTTGATGGCGGCCAGCGCCGGCCGCGAGGAGGATGCGATGGCGATGACGACCCGCCGGACGATGAAGATCGCGTCGTACGTGGCCCTGGTCCTCGGGGCCCTGGTCCCGCTGGTCCACTCCGGCTTCGTGGGGATGCCGTTGGCCGAACAGCCCGCCGTGCTGATCGGCAACGTCGCGCTGTGGGTCACCGGCCTCGTCCTCGCGTACCTCGGCTACGTGCGGGAGAAGGAACTTCCGCCCGGTCATCCCACGTGGTTGCGGCTCTGCGGTTTCGTCACCGCCGGCTCGGCGACGCTGCTCATGCTGGGGATGACGTTCGGGTTCGTCTACCACCCGACGATCGGCACCTCGTTCTTCGGCACCGACTTCACCGTGGTGCTGATGATCACTCTGGCCGTCATGGGCGTGCAGATCACGCCGGCGGACTGGAAGGCGGTGGCGAAGGACGGGCGCGTGGTGTCCCTCGTCGTGCTCATCCGCTGGCTCATCATGCCGCTGACCGGCTACTGCGTCGCGTTCGTGGTGTTCCGGCTGTTCCTGGAGCCGGCGATCGCCGACAGCCTCGCCATCGGGATGATGCTGCTGTGCACCTCGCCACCGGGTGCGGCGTCGAACAGCCTGACGCTGCTCGGCAAGGGCGACCTCGCGCTGTCTGTCTCGGCCACCACGATCAACGTGCTCATCGCGCCGTTCCTGCAGCCGCTGCTGATCAAGCTGTTCGTGGGCGGCACGGCGAGCGTCGACACGATGGGCATGTTCGTCGACCTGGTGCAGTTCGTGCTCGCGCCGGTGGTGCTCGCGAGCCTCGTCGGGGCGTTCCTTCCCCGGCTGGTCACGAGGATCAAGCCCGTGCTCGGGCCGATCGCGGTGCTGTCGCTCGCGTGCGTGCTGATGGGCACGATCTCCAAGGGCGCCGAGACGATCCTCCAGAACCTGAACGTGCTACCGTACGTGCTCATCGCGTGTGTCGTCCAAGGGCTCGCCGGGCTCACGCTCGGCTACTGGGTGCCGAAGTACCTCGGCTTCAACCGCGAGCAGCGGATCGCGTCGAGCTTCGAGGTCGGCGTGGAGAACGCGGCGATCGCGCCCGCGCTGGCCGCGACGTACTTCAACCCGCTGGCGATCGTGCCGGCGATCGTCTACGGCAAGACGCAGAACATCCTCGCCGTCACCATCTTCGTGCGGAAGTTCCAGCGGGAGAACGAACAACGGGAGCGCGAGCTCGCGCCGAAGTGACGATCAGCCGGTGATGCGCTCGACGGCCGTGGCGACGGTGGCGGGGTCGTGGGGCTCGGTGTCGAGCGCGCGGTGGATCGTGAGCCCTTCGATCAACGCGTCGATCAGGCGTGCGGTCAGCGGGTCGAAGTGCCGCTGGAGCGCCTGCCTGCTGCGGGCCATCCAGGCGTTGGTGATCGCCCGGTACGCCGGGTCGCGGGCGGCGAGGACGTACAGCTCGTGGGTCAGGACGAGGTCGCGCTGGTCGGCGAAGACGTCGCGGGTGATGAGCTCCACCACCGCCCGCCGTGCCGCGGTGAGGTCGCCGGCGGTGGCGAGGCGTTGGTCGAACCGGTCGCTGACGCCGAGGGCGAACCGCGTGAACGCCTCGCGCAGGAGCTCGTCCATGCCGGAGAAGTGGTAGGTCATCGAGCCGAGCGGGACGTCGGCCGCGGCGGCGACCTTGCGGTGGGACACGCCCGCGACACCGGACTCGGCGACGACGTCGAGGCACGCGTCGATGATCTTGTCCCGCCTGCCGGGGTCGTACCGGCGCTGACGTGAGCCGACGGCCTCGCTCATGCGGACGAGCGTACCTCCGGGGCGCGATGTGTACGATCGTACGTATGGGCTCCCGGGTACTCCTCTCCCCGTCACCCGTGGAGCGGCGCGCGAGGGCCGCCGTCGCCGCGCTGTTCCTCACCAACGGCGCGCTGTTCGCCAACCTCCTGCCGCGGTACCCGGAGATCAAGGCCGAGCTCGGGATCGGCAACACCGCATACGGCCTGGCGATCGCGGCGTTCCCGGCGGGGGCGATCGTGGCCGGGCTGGCGGCGGCTGTGCTGGTGCGCCGGTTCGGCTCGGGACGCGTCGCGGTGGCGGGCACCGTGCTCACCGGTGCGGGCACGCTCGCCGCCGGCGTGGCACCGTCCGTCGCGGTGTTCGCCGCGGCGTTGTTCCTCACGGGAGCGATGGACGCGATCACCGACGTCGCGCAGAACGCGCACGGGCTGCGGGTACAGCGCCGCTACGGGCGTTCCATCATCAACTCCTTCCACGCCGTGTGGTCGGTCGGCGCCGTGCTCGGCGGGGCGATGGCGGCGGGTGCGATCACGTTCGGCCTGCCGCGAGGGATCCACCTCGCCGGTTCCGGCATCGTGTTCGCCGCGGTGGCACTCGTGGCGCTGCGCCACTGCCTGCCCGGTCCCGACGGCGACCCAGGGGAGGCCACACCGCGCGCGGGGGAGGCGAGGCGGCGGATCCCGGCGCGGACCGCGCTCGTGCTCGCGGCGCTGGTGGCGATCGCCATTGCGGGCGTCGTGGTGGAGGACGCGGGCAACTCCTGGGCCGCCGTGTACCTGTCCGGTTCGTTGCACGCGCCGGCCGCGCTCGCCGCGTTCGGCTACATCGCGCTGGTCGGCGCGCAGTTCGCCGGCCGCCTGGCCGGAGACCGGCTGGTCGACCGGTTCGGTCAGCGCGCCGTGGCGAGGGCGGGCGGGCTCGTGGCCGCCTCCGGAATGGCGCTGGCGCTGGCGGTTCCCACGGTCCCCGGCACGATCCTGGGGTTCGCCGCCGCCGGGCTGGGCGTCGCCACGCTCGTGCCCGCCGCGATGCACGAGGCCGACGAACTGCCCGGGCTGCGGCCGGGAACCGGACTGACGGTGGTGTCCTGGCTGATGCGCCTGGGCTTCCTGCTGTCCCCGCCGCTGGTCGGGATCGTCGCCGACGCCGCGGGCCTGCGCCTCGGACTGCTCGTGGTGCCGCTCGCCGGGATCGCGGTCGTCGTACTCGCGAGCGTGCTCCGGCCGCGTCGCCGGGTCACCGTCTCCTGAACCGGTGGCGCGGCGCGGTCGCGAGTGAGCAGACGTTGCCGCCGACGATGGTCCAGCCGTCGATCACGCTGCCTTTGTGCGTACCGAGTGGACGGTGCCGGAACGTGTCGTGGACCGGTCGCGCGCGCAGTTGCCTGCGCGAAAAAAGCGATCCCTGTCCGGTTGTAACGCTCACGCGCGCCGGGCGGACTTCTCCGTTGTGCCCCGGTCCTGAACGTTTCCCAGCGCGAGCAGACAGGAGGTGGGCGACATGCGCAAAGGGCGGCTGCTCGTGGCAGCCATCGTCACCGCGCTCGTCCTGCCCGGAACCGTGGCGGCGGCCGACAGCGGCGTGCGGACGTTCGTCACCTTCGACCCGGCGGCGGGGGAGTTCCCCGAAGGGGTGGCCTTCGACAAGACCGGCGACCTGTACGTGAGTTTGATTCCCCGCAACGAGATCCGCAGGATCGAGCCGGACGGTACGCAGTCCGTGGTGGCCCGGTTCCCCGCGGGCGGGGGCGGGCCCGCAGGGCTCGCCGTCCAGCCGGACGGGACCATCTACGCCGCTCACCCGGCGGTGAACCTGCAGACGACGCAGACCGACCCCGCGGTCCGCGGCGTGTACCGGGTCACCCAGGACGGCACGATCACGCGCATTCCGGGAACCGGGGCCATGATCTTCCCCAACGACCTGAGGTTCGACAAGCGTGGAAACCTCTACGCGACCGACTCCGTCGGCGGTTCGGTGTGGCGGATCCCGAAGCACGGGCGGGCGCAGCTGTGGGCCGACCACCCACTGCTCGACGGCACGGGCGCGGGCGGGTTCGGCTTCCCCATCGGCGCCAACGGCATCGCCGTCGCCGGGAACCAGGTCATCGTCGCCAACACCGAACAGGGCCTGCTGGCGCGGATTCCGGTGCGGCGGGACGGCAGCGCGGGAACTCCTCAGGTCCTTGCCCGGTCGCCGCGGCTGGTCGGCGCCGACGGCATCGCACTCGACGTTCACGGCGGGATCTACGTCGTTACCGGGCAGAACCTGGTCCTGCGGCTCGGCGCCGGCGGTACGATCGAGACCCTCGCGACGGCCGCCGACGGGCTGAACCAGCCCAGCACGGCGGCGTTCGGAACGGCGCGCGGCGACCGGCGGACGCTCTACGTCGCGAACTTCTCGTTGTTCTCGCCGGCACCGACCCCGGGTGTGCTGACCCTCGATGCCGGGGTGCCGGGACGCCCCCTGCCGTGACGGGCCAGGACCCTACGTCACGATGAGATGCTCGCGGTGGTGCCGTGGTGTCACCGCCTCGTCGAGCAGGCTCAGCGCGAAGTCGGCGTAGGAGATGCGGGCCGCCGGGTCGGTACGGGTACGGACCTCGTACCCGCCCGTGCGCCCGCCCTCGTGGTCGAAGTCGCCGGCCGGGCTGACGTAGACCCAGTCCAGCGCGTCGCCCTCGTCGCGGACGACCGTGAAACCGGCTTCGTGGGCAAGGCAGAACGCGCGGAACCCGGCGGGGAAGCCGGGCGCGTCCACCACGCGCGTGCCGTCGGCGCCGGGCAGCAGCGCCGACAGTCCGATCGCGACGAGTCTGCGCACTCCGGCCCGGGGCAGTCCGGTCACGAGCGACCGTGCCGCACCGGGGAAGAAGGCGTCCGGATCGGAGCCGTCGCCGTACACGGCCGCCGCGTGGATGGCCGCGTCGTGCCCTGCCGCCAGCGCGGTCACGGTCGCGACGTCCGTGACGTCACCGGCCTCGACCCGCGCGCCCCCGGCCGCGAGGCCCTGGTGCCGCCCGGGGTCCCGCACCACCGCGGTGACAGCGTGGCCACGTCGGCGTGCCTCGGCGACGGCCTGCCTGCCGGCCCGGCCACCCGCGCCGAAAACGACGATCTTGCTCATCCTCGGAATACCTCCCGTCGAGTAGGTGCTCTGGAAGGTATCCAGTGGGGCGGTTACCACCTGGATACCGAGACAGGCAGGAGAGCACCCATGACCGACCGGCGGCCGCTTCCCCGCGACATGTTCGAGGAGGTCTGCCCGTCCCGGTTGGTGCCGTTCCGCTTCGGCGACAACAAGTGGTCGGCGCTGGTGCTGCGCTGCCTTGAGGACGGCCCGCGCCGGTTCTCCGAGCTGCGCGTGCCGCTGCACCGCGTGACCCCGAAGGTGCTGACCCAGTCGCTGCGCGGCCTGGAGCGTGCCGGGCTCGTGTCGCGCACGGTGCGGCCCGGCCCGGCACCGCGCGTCGAGTACGCGCTGACGCCACTGGGGCGCGGCCTGCTGGAGCCGCTGGCGGCCGCCTGCGCGTGGGCGGCGGAGAACTGGGACGAGATCCTCGATGCGCGGGAGCGGCACCCGTAGGCTGGCGCCGTGCCGGAGACCTCACCGTCCGATCAGCTGCGTTTCGTGGGCGTGTCGCTGGACTGCGCCGATCCCGGCGGGCTGGCCGCGTTCTACGTCGCCCTGCTCGGCGGCAGGCTGTTGTGGAGCAAGGACGGCAGCGCGGCCGTGGAGGTGCCCGGCCTGCTGCTGGTGCTGCAGCGGGTGCCCGACTACGAGCCACCGGTCTGGCCGGGAACGTCGATCGTCCACCTCGACCTGAGCGCGGGGGACCGGCTCGCCGAGCCCGAGCGGCGGGCGCTCGCGCTCGGCGCGACGAGGGCGGAGCACCAGCCCGACCCGCGCTGGCGGGTGCTGCTCGACCCGGCGGGCCACCCGTTCTGCATCACCACCCTCGCACCGCCGCCGGAGCTGCTGGAGTCCGCGCTCGGGCATTGACCGCCGCCGCAGACGTTCCTCGGCCGGTTCGGGCGCGTCGACCTCCAGGGCTGCAGCACCCGGGCGAGCTCAGGCGGAGGGCGGGCCGGTCGAGGCGCGGACGACCACCTCGACGGGCTCGGCGACGACCTCGGTGATGTCGTCCTGAGGGCGGGTGGTGGCCAGCAGTTCGAGCGACCGTCGGCCGAGACCTTCCAACGGCATGCGGACGGTGGTGAGCGCGGGAACGAGGTGGCCGGCCAGCGACATGTCGTGCATGGCGATGACGGACACGTCGCCGGGTACCGAGAGGCCCGCTTCGTGCAGGGTGCGGAGCGCACCGACGGCGGAGGCGACGTTGGCGACGAACACCGCCGTGGGCCGGGGCCGGACCGCGAGGAGTTCCCGCATCGCCCCCGCCCCACCCTCCGGGGTGTAGTCGGCGTGTGCCGTGTAGCGAGCTCCGGCACGCAGCCCGGCGGCCGCCATCGCCGCGATGTAACCGGCGCGCCTGCGGCGGGCCGTGTCCGCGCTTTCCGGACCGGCCAGATGCGCGATCCGGCGGTGGCCGAGTGCCGCGAGGTGCTCCACGGCCAGGCCGCTGCCGCGCTCGTCGTCCAGCACCACGTACCGTCGTGAGCCTTCGATGCGACGGTTGACCAGCAGCCACGGCACCGACGCCGAACGCAGCCGCTCCAGCTCGTGCCCGGATTCCTCACCCGCGAAGAGCAACCCGTCGACCCGGCTCTGGCCGAGCAGGTCGAGATAGTGCTGGAGCCCCAGCCGGACACCGCCGGAACTCGCGGTCATGAGCCCGTAGCCCAGCTGGTTCGCGGCTTGCTCCGCGCCCTTGATGATCTCGGCGTACACCGGGTTGGCGAAGTCCGGGATGAAGAGCCCGAACATGTAGGCGCGCGCGGTACGCAGACTCCGGGCCGCCGCGTTGGGCCGGTAGCCCAGCCGCTCGATGGTGTCCAGCACCCGCTGGCGGGTCTCCTGCCGCACGTTGAGCCTCGGGTCGTCGTTGAGGACCCTGGACACCACCGAGCGGTCGACGCCCGCGACCGTCGCCACGTCGGCGAGCGTGACCTTGCCGCTGTGTGCCTGCTTCGGCCTGCCCGGCATCACGCCCTCGCCTTCCGCGCTGTGACTACGACTTCGCCCGGAGTCTAGCCGTCATGCCGGACCCGGCCGCGTCATGCGGTGCGCCGGCGGTTGCACCATTTCCAGCACCGCGCCGTCGGGGTCCTCGAAGTAGCACGTGAAGCCGCCCTCGTTGACACCGGCGGTGATGGCGTTGGGAGGTGAGTAGAACTTCACCCCCGCCGCGGAGAGCGCCGCGTGCCGCTCGTGGATGTCGTCGACGGTCAGGGCCAGGTGCGCGGCGCCCGGATCGCGGATCTCGGTCTCCATCCGCCTGCCCACCGGGTTCAGGTACTGGACGAGTTCCAGGTCATGGCTCGAGAGGTTCCGCGGCTGGCCCGGTACCGCGAGCTGCGCCACGCGCAGGTGCGCGTCGGGATAGCCGACGAGCGCGCTGGTGTAGGCGTTGCGTTGTTCCTGGGTGTGTACCAGCTCGAAACCCAGCCGGTCGCGGTAGAACGCCACCGAGGCGTCCAGATCGGACACTGTGAAGCTGAAGTGCCAGACACCGTGCAGCATGTCGCTCCTCAATCCATTTCCAGTCCGCCACAGACGTTGACCGCCTGTGCGGTGATGTACGACGCCGCGGGGGAGAGCAGGAACGCGACCGTCTCGGCGACCTCCGCCGGGGACACGGTGCGGCCCAGCGGGATCTTCGCCACCTGCCGGGCGTAGGACTCCTCCGGGGTGATGCCGTCGAGCACGGCCCGCTCGCGGTGGATGGCCTGCGTCATCTCGGTGTCCACCACGCCGGGACAGACGGCGTTCACCCTCACCTGGTCGGCGGCCAGTGCCTGCGCGGCCGAGCGCACGAGGCTGATCACCCCCGCCTTGCTGGCCGCGTAGTCGGCCGAGGTGGGCCGGGCGCCCCGGCCCGCCACCGAGGAGATCGCGGTCAGCGCCCCGCCACCGTGTGCGCTCGCCCGGCGGGCCACTTCCTGAAAGAGCAGGAAGACCCCCTTGAGGTTCACGGCCATCGTGCTGTCCCAGCCGTCCTCGGACAGTTCGAGGAACGGGCCGTTGCGCATGATCCCGGCCGCCGCCACCGTCAGTGTCACCGGGCCCAGCTCGTGTTCCGCGGCGGCCACCACGTCTCGGACCGCGCTGCCGGAGGTAATGTCCGCGGGATAAGCCGCCGCGCGGCCGCCCCGCGCGGTGATCAGCTCCATCGTCTCCCGGACACCCTCGGCGGCGATGTCGGTCACCGCCACGCGCGCTCCCTCGTCGGCCAGCAACACCGCGCAGGCTCTGCCGATACCGCCCGCCGCGCCGCTGACGACCGCGGTCCTGCCTTCGAAACGTCCCATTTGGCTCCTCCTTCAGGGCTTTCCGGCGCGCCACTGGGCGAGCGCCGCGTTCACGGTCAGCTCCGGGTCGCCGACGTACTGCTCGGGAGACACCGGCTCGAAGTCGTCCGGCAACACGTCGCGCAGTGCGCCGGCGAGCGACTCGCCGCTCTCCCGGCAGCGGCCCACCGCCTCGTACACGATGTCGTGCGCGCGCTCTCGGCCGAGGCGCGGCGCGAGCAGCATCATGTACGCCTCGGCCAGCACCAGCCCGCCGTCCGCGTCGAGGTTGGCGCGCATGGCGCCGGGAAAGACCTGCAATCCTTCCACAATGGACGCCGAGGTGCGCAGTGCCGCGGCGCACAGGCTCACGAGCTGGGGCAGCACCTGCCATTCGGCCTGCCACTCGCCCGCGGCACGCTCGTGGCCTGCCTCCATGACGCGGAACAGTGAGGAGGCAAGTGCGCCGGCCGTGGCCGACAGGCCGATGACGGCCTCCGACTCGATGGGATTCGCCTTCTGCGGCATGGTCGACGAGGCGCCGCGATGATGCCCGGCCGCCTCGCTCAGCTCGGCGATCTCGGTGCGGGAGAGGTCGACCACCTCGCGGGCGAGCCGTGCGCAGGTGGCCGTGAGCAGTGAGCAGGTGAGCCCGAACTCGGCGAGCCCGTCCCTGGCGACGTGCCACGGCACGTCGGTGGTGCGCAGGCCGAGCAGCTCGGCCACGCGTGCGCGCAGCGTCGCGGCATCCGCGCCGTAGGCGGCCGAGGTGCCGCCCGCGCCGAACAGGGAGACGACGCCGACCCGATCCCGCGCCGCCCTCAGTCGGTCGCGGTGGCGGGCCAGCTCGGCGACGTACGTGGCGAGCTTGGCGCCGAACGTTGTGGGTACGGCCTGCAGCGCGTGGGTGCGCGCGGCGATCACCGTCGAGGTGTGCTCGCGGGCCAGGTCGGCCAGCGCGTCACCGAGCCTGCCGAGCAGCCCGGCCAGGCGTTCAGCTGCCTCCGTCAGCTGGATCGCCAGGCCGGAGTCCATGATGTCCTGCGTGGTCGCTCCGTAGTGGACTCGTCCTCGTCGTTCCTCGGGCAGTGCGGCATCGATCTGCCGGACCAGCGACAGGATCGGGTAGCCGACGGTACGGGTTTCCTTCCACAGCCGGGACCGGTCGATGTTCGCCGGTGTCGATGCGGCCGCGATGGCGGCGGCGTCGGCCGGGTCCAGTCGGCCGAGCTCACCCTGCGCCGTGGCCAGCGCGGCTTCGACCCGCAGCCACGAGCTGATCACGGCGTCCTCCGACAGGATCTGCGCCATCTTCTCGTCGCCGTACAACCCGAGCAGCATCTCGAAGTGTTGCGGCCCCATCGTCCTCCCTTGTCTTAGTCAATCGTTTGTCTTACCGTACTGTGGCACCCGCACTAAGGCAATGAACATGAGAACAATCGTTTGACTAGAGGATGGAGGTGTCGATGACACGGGAAGGGCCCGAGGCCGATCTGCTCGCGATGTGGCGGATCCGTGCCTTCGAGGAGAAGCTGCAGGAGCTGCACAAGGCCGGTGACCTGCTCGGCTCGGTGCACCTGTGCATCGGGCAGGAGGCCGGGCCGGTCGGCGCGTGCACCGCACTGAGCGAGCAGGACGCGCTGTTCGCGACCTACCGGGGGCACGGCTGGGCGATCGCCAGAGGGGTGCCGCTGCGGCCGCTGTTCGCCGAGCTGCTCGGCAGGGCGACCGGGGTCAACGGCGGGCGAGGCGGCTCGGCCTACTTCAGCGCGGCCGACCACGGCTTCTACGGTGAGAACTCGATCGTCGGCGGTGGTGTCCCGCACGCGGTCGGTGCCGCGCTGGCCGGCAGGCACGACGGCAGCGGCCGGATCGCGATGGCGGTGTTCGGCGACGGCGCGATGAACCAGGGCGCGGTGCCGGAGGCGATGAACTTCGCGGCCGCGTTCGGCCTGCCCGTGCTGTTCCTGTGTGAGAACAACCGGTACTCCGAGCTGACGCCCATCCGGGACATGGTGCGCAACGAGGCACTCACCGACCGGGCGACCGCACTGGGTATCAGCGCGACCCGCATCGACGGCAACGACCCAGAGCTGGTGCGTTCCACCGTCGCCCGGTACGCCGACGCGGCGCGGGACGGCCACGGGCCGGCGTTCGTCGAGCTGACCACGCAGCGGCTCGTCGGCCACTACATCGGCGATGTGCAGCAGTACCGCACCCGCGCCGAGCTGGAGGAGGACGGGCGGGCGGAGCCCATCGCGCGGGCCAGGGCCGCGCTCGCCGAGTCCGGAGTGGACACCGATGCGGTCGAGCGCGCCGCCCGGGAAGAGGTCGGCGCGGCCGCGGCCGCCGCGCTGGCCGATCCGCCCGCTGACCCGACGACCGCGAAGGAGCACCTGTATGCCTGAGCTGAACTACGCCGGCGCGGTCAACGCCGCGTTGCGCCGGTGCCTGGAGGAACTGCCCGAAACGCTGCTGTACGGCGAGGACGTCGCCAAGCCGGGCGGGGTGCACGGGGTGACGCGCAGGCTGTGGAAGGACTTCGGCGACCGGGTGTTCGACACGCCGATCAGCGAGTCGGCGATTCTGGGTACCGCCGTGGGGGCCGCGATGATGGGCAGGCGGCCGATCGTCGAGATCATGTGGGCCGACTTCTTCCTCGTCGCGCTCGACCAGCTGGTGAACCAGGCGGCGAACATCCGCTACGTGTCACAGGGTCGGCTGACGGCGCCGTTGACGGTGCGCACCCAGCAGGGCAACTCACCCGCCGCCTGCGCCCAGCACTCCCAGAACCTCGAGGCGATGTTCACTCACGTGCCCGGGCTGCGCGTGGTCGTGCCGTCCACCCCGCAGAACGCCTACGACTCCATGGTCTCGGCGGTGTACTCCGACGACCCGGTGGTGGTGTTCGACAACCGCACCCTCTACCTGGGTGAGAAGCAACAGGTGGAGACCGGCGGCGCGGTGAAGCCGATCGGCGGCGGCACCGTGCGCCGCACCGGCGCGGCCGCCACGGTCGTCACGTGGGGAGCGATGACGCACCGCGTGCTCGCCGCCGCCGACCGGCTCGCCGAGGAGGGCACCGAGGTCACGGTGCTGGAGACGCCGTGGCTCAACCCGTTCGACCACGAGGCCGTGCACCGGTCCGTCGCGGCCACCGGCGGCCGGCTCGCGGTGGTGCACGAGGCCAACGTCACCGGCGGGTTCGGTGGCGAGGTCGTGGTGCGGGCGCTGGAAGCCGGCGTGCTGTCCGGGCGGCCGTTGCGCATCGGTGCGGCGGACACCCGCATCCCGGCGGCGCCCCGGCTGGCCGGTGCGCTGATCCCTGACACCGAGCAGATCCTGACCGAGCTGCGGAAGTTCACCCGCGCCTGAGGACCGACGGAGAGTCAACGATGACCAAGATCCGCTACCGGGTGTTCGCGATGAACTTCCTGGCCTGCCTGATCAACTACGGGGACCGGGTGGCGCTGTCGGTGGCCGCGCCCTTCATCCTCGCCGAGTTCGACTTCTCGCCCGCCGTGTGGGGCGTGATCCTGAGCGCGTTCTTCTGGACGTACTCGCCCTTCGCGCTCGTGGGCGGGCTGATGGTGGACCGGATCGGCGTTCGGCGTGCGTACACCGTGTGCATGCTCGTCTGGTCGCTGACCATTCCGCTCACCGCGAGTGCCTGGAACGCGGTGTCGTTCATCATCGCGCGGCTGTTGTTCGGAGCGGGGGAGGGACCGCAGGCGCCGATCAGCACCAAGTTGACCGCCAACTGGTTCCCCCGCAGGCAGACCTCGACGATGCTCAACCTCGCGCAGGCGGGCACGACGATCGGCCCGATCATCGCGACGCCGCTGATCATCTGGGCCTGCACGTCGATCGGCTGGCGTCCCACGTTCGTCCTGCTCGCCTCGTTCGGCGTGGTCTGGTGTGCGGTGTGGTGGTTCGTGGCGAGGGACCGGCCCGCCGACCACCCGAAGGTCGACGACGCGGAGCGCGCGTTCATCACGGCGGACCACGAGTCCGCGGCCGAGCAGTCGGCCGCGCCACGGACCGCGGGCTTCTGGGAGCTGCTACGGGACCGGCGGATCGTGGCGCTGGCGATCGCGTTCTTCGCCTACTCCTGGGTGCTGTTCATGTTCATGACCTGGTATCCCCAGTACCTGGTGGACGCGCGCGGCGTGGACAAGGGCGACCTCGGCGGTATCGGGACGATCCCGTGGGTCGCGGCGACGGCGGGGCTCGTGGTCGGCGGCCTGGTGGCCGACCGGCTGATCCGGCGGACCGGCAGCTTCGTCACGCCGCGCAAGTGGATGATCGTGGGCTGTCTGGTGGCGGTGGCGGTGTGCTTCGGTCCGTCGCCGCTGGTGAGTTCGCCGACGCTGGGCATGGTGCTGGTGTGCGTGGCGACGTTCTTCCTGCTCGCCAGCTACCAGTACCAGGCGCTCGTCGTGGCGCTGGTTCCGTCCCGCTACACCGGGCGGCTGGCCGGCGTGATCCAGATGTGCTCCACGCTGGCGGGGATCCTCGCGCCGATCGTCACCGGCGCCGTGGTGCAGGCCACCGGCAGCTACACGTCGGCGTTCGTCTTCGCGGGGGTGCTGACGCTCGGCGGCGCTCTCGCCGTGCTCGTCCTCGTGCGGGAGCGTGGCCGGACCCCGGCGGAGGTGCCGGTCGGCTAGGTGACGAGGCGGGGAGCCGGGTGCGACCGGCTCCCCGCTCGTGCTTACAGCAGCTCGGCCGAGACCACGGTGGGCAGTTCGCGGAGGCTGTCCAGCAGCTGCTCGACGTCCGTGGTCATGATCGTGCCGACGACGCTGCTCTCGGCGACGCCGTCGCGGATGTCCACGGCCAGGTCGTGCACCTGGTAGCCGCCCCGGTGCAGGGCCGAGGACAGCGTGAGCAGCCCTTCGACACCGCCGGTGAAGTAGGTGGCGATGCGGCGGCGCATCGGGAACGCCGCGCGGGCCGAGGGGATGCGATGGGTGGCCGGGCCGATGGCGAGAGACATGGTGGATCTCCAGTTCGAGGACTGACAGGATCCGGGCCAGGCCCCGAGAAGGAAGTGCCGCTCGTCCGCGGTCGGCAGCGCCGCGCGCCGGCGACCTGGGTTCAGCCGGCGCGCCTCACTACTACGTCTCGCTTCGACGTCAGAGGCAGCTGCATGACGGGCAGGGTAACAGACGACCTCGGCCCGCGTCACCGCCTGCTGTTGCGGAAGGCGCGGGACAGCAGCTCGCGGGTGTCGGCGGGGTCGATCACGTCGTCGATCTCGAACACCGTCGCCACGCTGAGTGCCTTCCCGCGTTCGTACAGGTCGGCCAGCAGCTCGTCGTAGCGGGCCTGCCGGGCCTCCGGGTCCGCGATGGCCTCCAGCTCGGCGCGGAAACCGAGCCGCACCGCGCCCTCGAGGCCCATGCCGCCGAACTCGCCGGTGGGCCAGGACAGCGTGACGACGGGTGCGTGCAGGTCGCCGCCCGCCATCGCCATCGCGCCGAGGCCGTACCCCTTGCGCAGCACCACCGTGCACAGTGGAACCGTGAGGCGGGCACCGGCGACGAACATCGCGCTGAACCGGCGCACCGTGGCCGTGCGCTCCGCCTCCGGCCCGACCATGAACCCCGGGGTGTCGCACAGGGACACCACCGGCAGGCGGTGGGCCTCGCACAGCTCCAGGAACGCGGTGGCCTTGTCGGCGGCGTCGCCGTCGATGGCGCCGCCGAGGTGCTCGGGGTTGTTCGCGAGCACGCCAACGGGGTGACCGTCGAGTCGGGCCAGCGCCGTGACGATCCCGGCGCCGAACCCGCCGCGCAGCTCCAGCACGCTGCCGGTGTCGAACAGGGCGTCGAGCACGGGCCGGACCGGGTAGGTGCGGAGCCGGTTCTCCGGGACCAGGTGCCGCAGGAGCCGCTGGTCGCCGTGCTCGCCCTCGGTGCGCCCGCCGCCGAAGTAGGACAGGTAACGGCGGGCCTCGGCCACGGCTGCGGCGTCGTCGGCGACCAGCCGGTCGACCACGCCGTTGGCCCACTGGACGTCCATCGGCCCGACGTCCATCGGCGCGACCACGCCGAGGCCGCCGCCCTCGATCATCGCCGGGCCGCCCATGCCCAGGCTGCTGCCCTCCGTGGCGATGATCGTGTCGCAGCTTCCGGCGAGCGCGGCGTTGCCCGCGAAGCAGTAGCCGGCGACCACGGCGACGGTGGGGACCCGGCCGCGCAGCTGGGCGAACAGGCGGAACGTGGGCACGTCGAGCTGGGCGACCGCCGAGGTGTCGGTGTCGCCCGGCCGGCCGCCGCCGCCTTCGGCGAAGACCACCACGGGCAGGTTCTCCCTGGCCGCGAGCCGGAACAGCCGGTCGGTCTTGTTGTGGTTGTGCACGCCCTGGGTGCCGGCCAGAACGGTGTAGTCGTAGGACATCACCGCGACGGGCAGCCCCCCGACCGTGCCGGTGCCGGTGATGAGCCCGTCGGCGGGCGTGCGGGCGAGCAGATCATCCAGGCTGCGCCTGCGACGCTGCGCGGCGATGGTCAGCGCCCCGTACTCGACGAAGCTGTCGGGGTCGAGCAGGTCCGCGATGTTCTCCCGCGCGGTGCGCCTGCCCGACGCCTTCCTCCGTCCGGTCGCCTCGGGCCTGCCCTCGTCCAGACCCGCCCGGTGCCGTTCCACGACCTCGGCGAGGTCGGGCCGGATCCGGTCGAGGTCCACGGTCTCGTCCCTGGCGTCCGCCGCGTCCGCGGCACCGGCCTCGGCGAGGAAGGCCAGCGGGGACCCGGCGCCGACCGTGTCGCCGACCTTCACGGCGACCGTGTGGACCCGGCCGGGCCGCCCCGCCCTGATCACGTGCTCCATCTTCATCGCCTCGAGCACCACGAGCTCGGCTCCGGCCGCGACCGTGCGGCCCTCCTCGGCGGGCACGGCCACCACCACGCCCTGCTGCGGGCTGACGACCGCGTCCGTCCCTTCCGGAGTATCCACAGTGGACACCTGCTCGGCTGGTTCCCCGGAGGCGGCAGGCAGCGCCGACGCCCTCGGTGCCGCCGCGAGCACGCCGAGGTGATCGTCGACGAACGTGGTGTGCAGCGTGCCGTCGGTCAGCTCCGGGCGGACGAGCACGGCCTGCAGCAGCCCCACGTTGACCGGCACCCCGGCGAGGTCGAACTGGGCGAGCGCCCGGCGGGCCAGCGCCGCCGCGCCCGCCGGATCGGGTCCCGTGGCGATCACCTTGGCCAGTAGCGAGTCGTAGCGCGGGCCGATCGCGTAGCCGGTGTAGCCGTGCGTGTCGACCCGGATGCCGCGCCCGGCGGGCGGCTGGAACCGGGTGAGCGTGCCGCTGCCGGATGTCACGGTTCCGTCCGTGCCGACGGTCTCGGTGTTGACGCGCACCTGCACGGCCGTGCCACGAGGGGCGGGCGGTGCCGTGAGACCCAGCTCGGCGAGCCCTGCGCCACCCGCGATCCGCAGCCCGAGCTCGACCAGGTCGAGGCCGGTGGTCTCCTCGGTGACCGTGTGCTCCACCTGGATGCGGGGGTTGACCTCCAGGAACGCGATCTCCTCGCCCGCGACCAGGAACTCCACGGTGGCCAGCCCCGCGTAGTCGGTGACCAGCCGCAGGGCCGCGGCGTGGAGGCGTTCCCTCACGGCCCCGGACAGGGCGGGAGCGGGCGCGATCTCGACGAGCTTCTGCCGCCGCCGCTGCGCCGAGCAGTCCCGGTCGCCCAGCACCACGGTGTCCCGGCCGTCGCCGAGCACCTGCACCTCGATGTGCCGGGCCCGGGGGAGGAGCCGCTCGACGTACACGGCGTCGTTGCCGAAGGCGGCGCGCGCCTCCGAAGCACAGCGCCGCAGGGTGTCGTCGAGATCCTCGCGCCGCGTCACCGGGTGCATGCCGCGCCCGCCGCCACCGGCGACGGCCTTGACCATGACGGCTCCACCGGAACCCAGCTCGGCGAGGAAAGCGTGCGCCCGCGCGGAGTCCGTGGGGCCCTCGGTGGCCGTCAGCACGGGGATGTCCAGCTCCCGCGCGCGGCGGCGTGCCGCGCTTTTGTCGCCGAACAGCGCGAGCGAGTCCGGCGACGGGCCCGCGAACACGATCCCGTGCTCGGCGCACGCGCGGGCGAGCGCCGGGTTCTCGGAGAGGAACCCGTAGCCGGGATGGAGGATGTCGCATCCGGTGCGCACTGCGGCGGCGACGATCTGCTCGACGTCGAGGTAGGCCGCCGCCCCGGTGCCCGGAAGCGGCACCGCCTCGTCGGCACGCACGCGGTGGGCGCACGCGGCGTCGTCCTCGGGATGCACGGCCACGGTCCTGATCCCGAGCGCGGCGGCCGTGCCCATGATCCGGACGGCGATCTCACCGCGGTTGGCCACCAGCAGCTTGGCCGTCATCGGCCGCTCCGGCGCAGGACGATCCCCTCGGCCTCGCGGTCCCACACGTCAGCGCCGACACCGCTGTCGCGCAGGACGTGCTTGTGGACCTTCTGCGTGGGCGTCTTCGGCAGCTCGCCTGCGAACTCCAGATACCTGGGCACCATGAAGTACGGCAGCCGGTCGATGAGGAACCGGGTGAGCTCAACGGGATCGAGCACGCGGCCTTCCCGGGGGACGACCACCGCCTTGATCTCGTCCTCGGTCAGCTCGGAGGCGACGGCGACCACCGCGCTCTCGTAGACGTCCGGATGCTCGTTGATCACCCGCTCGACCTCGAAGCTCGAGATGTTCTCGCCGCGCCTGCGCAGCGCGTCCTTCATCCGGTCGGAGAAGTAGAAGCGGCCGTCGGCGTCGGTGCGGAACGCGTCGCCGGTGTGGACCCAGCCGTCCACCAGCGTCTCCGCGGTCTTGTCCGGCAGGTTGTGGTAGCCGCGCATGACCAGCAGCGGATCCTCCGGCCGCACCCACAGCTCGCCGATGGTGCCCGGGGCAACCTCCTGCCCGGCCTCGTCCACGAGCTTCAGCTCGTAGCCGTCGCGCGGAAAGCCGCACTCGCCGCCGACGACGGTCTCCGGCGGTCCATTGAGGACGGCGCCGATCTCGCTCATCCCGTACACCGCGGCGAGGTCGAGGCCGAACCGGTTCCGGAACCCGTCCACGTCGCTCGCCAGCGGAGCCATGATCGCCAGCTCCAGCGGGTTGTCGGCGTCCTCCGGGGTGGGCTCGGCCTGCTGCAGCAGCTCCGCCATCGCCCCGAGCATCACCGTCACCGTGATGCCGTGCTCGCGCACCGTCGGCCAGAACCGGCTCACCGAGAACGACGGTTCGAGCACGCACAGGGCGCGGTGGATCAGCGCCTGGTACACGCCGTACCACTGCCCCGCGAGATGGAACAGCGGGAGCGTGACGAGAATGCGGTCGCCCGCGACCGGGCGGGCCTGGTCCTCCCTGGACGCGTAGGTGTAGGCGTGCGCGTGGGAGATCAGGACGCCTTTGGACAGTCCGGTGGTGCCCGAGGTGTACATGTAGGCCATCAGCTCGGCCGGGTCCAGGCTCAGCGGAGCCGCCGGTTCGGGCGTGGTCAGCTCGCCGAACTCGACGACCCGGAACCGGTCGCGCAGGCCGTCCGCCGCGGCGACCTCACCGTGCACGACGAGGGTGCGCAGCGAACCGAGGTCCCCGGCCACGCGGGCGATCCGCTCGACGTAGGCGTCCTCGCAGATCAGCGTCCGCGCGCCCGAGTCGTTGAGGATGTGGGTGAGAAAGGCGCCCTTGTAGGCGGTGTTGACAGGTACCTCGACCATCCCGCCGAGCCCCGTGCCCGACCACGCGTGCACGCCGTCGAGGGAGTTGTCGAGCAGCAGCGCGACCGGCTCCTGGCGGGCGGTGCCGAGCCCGGCGAGCCCCGCGACGATCCGCAGGGAACGGTCGTGGCTCTCCGCGAAGGTGTACCGCCCGTCCCGTCCCAGCTGGGCGACGGTGTCGGGCGACTCGGTGAGCGCGCGGTCGTAGGCGGCCCGCAGGGTCCGCGCAGGCACCTCCGGCAAGTTCGTCATCGAACCTCGCATTCAGCCCGTGCTTTACACGCGTGTCAAGCAGAACCCTACTGCAGAATGCGCTACTTTACAAAGGTGTCAAATGCAGGGCTGGGCGGAAGAGCTGTCGCCGCCGGCGACAAGCGGGAGCTGTTGCTCGACGCCGCCGAGGAGGTGTTCCGCACGCTCGGCTACGCGGGCACGACGATGGCTGAGCTCGCCAAGGCGGCCGGAGTCACGCGGCCGACCGTGTACGCGTACTTCAGCTCGAAGGACGAGGTGTTCCGGGCGCTGGCCGACCGGGTGCGCCGGGAATTCCTGAGCCTGCAGGAGAAGCCGGACGCCGAGTCGCCCTCGGACATGGTCCGGCAGATCGTCGCCGACTACCTCGCCGCGTACGTGCGCCACCAGGGGCTGCTCACCGTGCTGGCGCACCAGGCGCTGAGCGACGGCGAGTTCCGCAAGGTCAGGGAGGAGGTCTTCGCCCGCGTCGAGCGCCGCAACACCCGGTTCCTGGAGCGGCTCGCCGTGCAGGGCAGGGCCCGGCCGGTGGTCCCCCCGGTGATGATCTCGGCCGCGGTGACCGGGCTGGTCGCCCGCTTCGCCGAGCTGGCCGCCGCCGAGCCGGACGAGCTGCCGTCGCTGGGCGACGAGGTCGCCGACATGTACCTGACCCTGGCCGGGATGACCGAGCCCCCGAACGGGTGACATCGTCGCCTCAGCGGAGGTGGCCTGCCTCGTGGAGGTGGTCGAGGATCAGCTGGTTCACGGGAGACACGCGGTCGCGGTCGGCGCAGGTCAGCCAGCGCAGCTCCTCGATCTCACTGGCCGGAGCGAGGGTTCCGCGGTAGTCGGCGGTGTAACAGGTCATGCGCACCACCGTTCCGCCGGCGCGGCCGTGTGCCGGTGCCTCGAAGGTGCCGGCGTGCACCGCGGTCGCGGGATCGAGACCGACGGTGAGTTCCTCGCCGATCTCCCTGGTGAGGGTCTCCAGGTCGGTCTCGCCGGGCTCACGTTTGCCGCCGGGGAGGTAGTACACGTCCTTGCCGCGCGACCGCGCACCGAGGAGCCTGCCGTCCTCGATCCGGAGCCAGGCGATCTTGTCGATCGTCGTCATGGTCCCTTCCTACCCCGCTCCAGCGCCTCGCCGAGCAGGCGCATCCCCTCGGGGAACGCGCCGGGGTTCGGGCCCGCGTAGTTGAGCCGCAGGTACGGCCCCGTCGGCTCGGCGGGGAACCACTCGGTTCCCGGCGCGACGATCAGCCCCACGGCTTCACAGTCCCGGACCAGCCCGGGCAGGTCGGTGGTGTCCGGCAGCCGCACCCAGAGGTTCAGCCCGCCCGCGGGCACGGTGTCGAGATGCGCGGCGGGGACGTGCTCGGCCAGTGCCGCGGTGAGGAGGTCCCGCCGGGCGGCGAGCTGGTGCCGGAGCCCGCGCAGGTGCGTGCGCCAGGCCGGCTGGGTCACCACGTCGAGCGCGGCTGCCTGCAGGAGGCCGCTCACGTACATCGCCTCGGCCTGGATGTCGCCGAGGATGCGCTCACGCGCGGGGCCCCGCGCGATGATCCCGGCAACACGGACGGCGGACGACACGCTCTTCGTCAGCGACCGCAGGTACACGACGTGCCCGCCGTCGTCGCGCGCGGCGAGCGGCACGGGGTCGGCGGTGATCCCGAAGTCGTGCGCCCAGTCGTCCTCGATCAGGAAGGCCCCGTGCCTGCGCACGGTGTCGAGCACCGCCTCGGCCACGTCGGGCGGCCAGCGCGCACCGGTGGGGTTGGCGAAGTTCGGCTGGACGTAGCACGCGCGGGCGCCGGTGCGCTGGAACGCGCGGGCCAGCTCGTCCGGGTCCGGCCCTTCGCCGCCGCTGGGCACCGGCACGATCTGGACGCCGGCCTGCGTGGCGGCGAGGATCGCGCCCCAGTAGGTCGGCGACTCCAGCAGCAGCGGCCTGCCCGCCCCGGCCAGCGTGCGGAACGCGGTGCTCAGCCCGCTCTGGCTGCCCGGGATCACGATCGCGTCGCTGGGCGCGGGCGGCGTGATCCCGGCCGGGCAGGCCGCGCCGAGCTCGGTGGCGAACCACGTCTGCAACTCCGGCAGTCCGGCCGCGGGTGGTCTGCTGATGGCCGCCGCACCGCGGGCGGCGCGGGTGAACGCGGTCCGCACGAGCCGTTCGGGTAGCAGCTCCCGGTCGGGGAAGCCCGAGTGCAACGCGATCACGTCGTTCGTCACGGTGCGCAGCGGTGTGGACAGCGCGGGGAAGCGGTTCGCCGGCGACCCGAGTGCGGCGGTCTGCCAGCCGTAGTCGTGCGGGCGGACGGCCCGCACCACGCGGACGAAGGTACCGACACCGGGACGGCTCTCGATCACGCCCTGCGCGGAGAGCACCCGCAGTGCCTTCTGCACCGTCACCGGGCCTGCGCCGTACCGCGCGGCCAGCGTGCGGGTGGACGGCAGTTTCGCACCGGGTGCGGCCGTGGCGATCCAGTCGCGAAGCCCCGCGACGATCCGGGCGCTGCTATCGTCGGACATGTCATCGAATAGTAGCGCTACTCGGACAGATGGCTCGGCGCTATCGCGCGGCCGGGCAGGCCTCTGGTGGGGTGTGCTCGGGGTCGCGGCGTTCTCCTGCACCGTCCCGTTCACACGTTTCGCCGTGGAGGACGGGGGCCTGTCACCGCTGTTCATCGGTTCCGGCCGGGCCGTGGTCGCCGCGCTGCTCGCGGCCGCCGCGCTGGTCCTCACCGGGCAGCGACCGCCCCGCGGCAGGCAGTGGGTCCGCGTCGCGGTCGTCGCCGGGGGAGTGGTGGTGGGCTTCCCGGTGCTCACGTCCTTCGCGCTCAGCGGAGCGCCCGCGAGCCACGGCGCCGTCGTGATCGCGTTGCTGCCCGCGGCGACCGCCGTGCTGGCCGTGCTCAGGGGGCACGAGCGGCCGCGGAGATCGTTCTGGATCATGGCGGCCGTTGGTGCCTTCGCCGCCGTCGCATTCGCGGCGCTGCAGGGGGGCGGGTTCGGCGGCCTGCACTGGTACGACCTGCTCCTGTTCGGCGCGGTCGTCGCGGCCGCGATCGGCTACGCCGAGGGCGGGCTGCTCGCCCGTGAACTCGGTGCGTGGCAGACCGTGTCGTGGGCGCTCGTGCTCGCCGCGCCGCTGATGATCGTCCTCACCGGACTCTCGATGGCGCAGGAACCGCCGAGCGCCACCCCGGCCGGGTGGGCGGCGTTCGCCTACCTGGCCGTGGTGAGCATGTTCCTCGGCTTCTTCGCCTGGTACCGCGGACTGGCGATCGGCCCGATGACGCGGGTCAGCCAGGTGCAGCTCGTGCAGCCCGTGCTGAGCATCTGCTGGGCCGCGCTGTTGCTGCGCGAGCAGCTCACCTGGCCGACGATCCTCGGGGGCGTCGCCGTGATCGCCTGCGCCGGAACCGCCGTGCGTGCCCGTCTCGCGCCGGCCGCTTCGTCCACTGTGGCCGGTGAGGTCACCAGATCTCGCCGGCCCACTCCGGGTGGTCGATGAACGGGTTGCGGTTGTGCTGGAACCGTTCGTAGATCACGGTGTTGCGGTTCTGCTCGACAGCGTCCGGCGGGTCGGAGGCGTGCCATTCCAGCAGCACCGAGATCCGGCCAAGGTACGGTGCGGAACCGTTGCCGACCTGGTCGTTCGGCTCCAGGTCGGCGAAACCGTCGGTGCCCTCGTACCGCACCGCCATGTAGAGGATCATGCGCGCCACGTCGCCTTTGACCTCGTCACGCGGCTCGAAGGAGTCGTCGTCGGTGTAGTTGCCGGGCGCCCCGTCGACCTCGCTGCCGCCGTTGTCGAAGTCCTTGCTGTCACGGGTGCTGTTGACCTGCACGTCCGTCGGCCGCAAATGGTGCAGATCGGTGCCGGGTCCGGGCGCGGTGCCGAAGTCGCCGTGGGATTTGGCCCAGACGTGCTCGCGGTTCCAGTCGCCGACGTCGCCCCCGTTGGCGTCCTTGGCGCGGGATTCCCCGCTGTAGAGCAGGATCACGTTGTCCGGGTTGGCCGGATCCTGGTCGGTGGCCTGCAAACCCTCCCACACCTGGTCGTAGGTCAGCTGCTCGCTCTCGCTGATGATCTCGTGCAGCTTGGTTTTGAGCGCGTCGCCTGTCAGCCCTTCGGTACCGGAGTAGTAGTCGTCCTGTGCGGTGGCCGAGGGTGCCAGCACGGTCCCGCTCAGCGCGAGCAAGGACAGCGTGCCCGCCAGCGTGCGTACGATTCGAGTGCGCATGTCTTCTCCTCGTGATCGTCTTCGCCCGATCACGCTCGCACGCCGCAGCGCGGGGTCAGTACCGACGATCGTCGTGAACCCCATGAACTTCCGGTGACGGGTACGCTGACGCGGCCTGACGCACGGCCTCGGCGAGGCCGACGGCATCGTGGGTCAGGCCGGTGATCGTGACGCTCCGCCGCCCGTCGACGGGGGAGCGCAGGGCGATGCGGTAGTGGACGTCGAGACCCAGCGCTCGCTGGAAGGCGGTGTCCCTGCCGTTGTCCTTGACGCGGGCGATGTCGCCCCAGCCCACTGCCCAGGACGTTCCGGCGTAGGACTGGCCGAGACCGCCTTGGTACAGCGTGAAAACCTCGCCTGTACGGGTGGCGGCGAGCCGAGCCTGCCACAGGCCCACGCACAGCGCGCTCAACCCGAACCCCGTGGCGAAGGCGGGAAAGATCATGGCTGCGGCCGGGTCGTTGCCGGCGACCAGCAGCATCATCAGCAGGCCCGCGGTTGCGGTGACCGCACCGAGAGGTGTGGCCACGAGGGCGATCCTGCGCCTGCGCCGGGTGTCGGTCGGGTACCGTCCGAGCACCGCGCCCAGCTCGTGTTCCGTTGCCATGATTCGCCTTCCCCGTGCCGGTGAAGGCGACCGTACGGATCCGCGTGGCCCGGGGGTGCGTGCTGGCCGGAGCCTGCCACCACGCGCTATCCGGCGCCGTGCCGGGCGGACACCACTACGTCGTCCTCGGTCCCGTCCGGTTCCCAGCGGAGCAGGTCCCCGGGCTGGCAGTCGAGCGCCTCGCAGAGCGCGGCGAGCGTCGTGAAGCGGACGGCCTTGGCGCGGCCGTTCTTCAGCACCGCCAGGTTGGCGGGGGTGATGCCGACGCGGTCGGCCAGCTCGCCCACGGACATCTTGCGCTTGGCCAGCATCACGTCGATGTCGACGACGATCGGCATCAGATCACCTCCCCCAGTTCGGCTCGCAACTGCGTGGCCTCGGCGTCGCGCGCGACGGCCTGTGCCAGCAGCATCCGCAGCACGAGCACGGTGAGGGCGACGCCAAGGATCGCGACGACCGCCCCGCACAGCAGCAGAACGATGCCGGGAGCGACGGCCTCGCCGGGCGCCAGCACCACCGCGAGCGCGAACACCAGCAGCGCCCCGGCCACGATCGCGCCGATCACGATGTGCACGTACCGGAACGAGGCGTGCGAGAACACGGTGCCGCGGCGCACCATCGTCACCAGCCGCCACACACAAACCAGGACGACCTGGATGGTCACGATGCCCAGCACGACGATCACAAGGATCGGGGTGCGCAGGTAGGCGTAGCCGGGATCGAGCGATTCCAGGTCCCTCGCCAGCAGGGTCACCATCACCGTCTGCACGAACACCGAGCCGGCGAGCAACACCGCGAGCACGGCGCGCAGAGCGAGCACCGTCAACTGTCCCATCGTCTCTCCCTCGATCGAGCCGCGATAGGAATCTATCGAAAGTCGATAGTAGCGGAGAGGTGGGGCCGGGGGCTACCTCGCTACGGAGTTGTGACCGCCGCGCGCGTCAGCGACGGGTCGCGGCCTCGACGTGCCGCAGCAGCCCCCTGGCGTCCCGGGTCAGTCCGGTGACCGTGATCTTCCGGCCGTCGGCGCAGTGGATCGTGTAGCCGAGGTCGCCGCCCGCCCACCGGGCGAGGGCGGTGTCCTTGCCCCGTCTGACGTCCACGCGCTCCACGTCCGCCCACGTGATGCTCACGGACCGGCCGGCGCGCGAGCAGCGTACGCCGTTCTCATGCAGCTCGAAGACCTCGCCGCGGCGGATGAGGAACCAGCTGCCAAGGGCCACACCCAGGAGCAGCAGGCCGAAGCCGAGCCCGAGCACGGCGCTCGGCAGGAGCAGTGGATCACCCGCCGTGCCCGCCATCCGGCCACCGCGGTCGTCGACGACCACCCAGAACGCCACCCCGGCCGCGGACACCGCGACGCCGGCGAGGAGCAGGACGGCCGCGAGCCTGCCACGGCGCGCGTTGTCGGTGGGATAGGTCGCCGTGACCGTGCCCAGGTTGGTTTCCGGTGCCATGCCGGCCTCCTCGTCGTGGCACTGAGTCCGCAGCGGCCGAGCTTCGCACGAGCGCGGGCAGCCAGGCGGGCCGTGGCCTCTGGCTGCCACGGCCCGCGTTGAATAGTTCGGGCCGTTCGAACGCAGCTCAGCTGCTGAAACGCGACGTACCGTGCACGAATGCACTTCGGCGTCCTCGGTCCGCTCGATGTCGTGGGTGACGGGCATCGGGTGGTACTGGGCGGGCCGAAGCAGCGGGAACTGCTGGCGATGCTGGTGCTGCACGTGAACCAGGTCGTGCCCGCGGGGCGGCTGGTCGAGGCGCTGTGGGGCGCGGAGCCGCCGGCCCGGGCGGAGGTGACCCTGCGCAGTCACGTGCTGCATCTACGGCAGCGGCTCGCCGCGTCCGGCGGCGCCGACGTGCTGCTCACCCGGCGGCCCGGCTACGAGCTGCGGGCGGATCCCGGCGAGGTGGACTCCCACCGGTTCGAGCGACTCGCCCGGGAGGGGCAGCACGCGCTCGACGAGGGCGACCCGGAGCGGGCGGCCGGCCTGCTTCGCGAGGCCCTCGCGCTGTGGCGGGGACCCGTGCTCGACGACCTCGGCCAGCCCGCGTTCGCGCAGGCCGCGACCGCGCGGCTCGAGGAGCTCCGCCTGGTCGCGATCGAGAACCGGATCGCGGCGGACCTGGCCCTGCACCGGCACCAGGAGGTGACCGCGGAGCTGGAGCGGCTCGTGGCCGCCCACCCGTTCCGGGAAGGGCTCGCCGGGCAGCTGATGCTCGCGCTCTACCGCTCGGGCAGGCAGGCCGACGCACTCGACACCTACGCGTCGGCCCGCAAGCGGCTCAGCACCGAACTGGGCCTGGACCCCGGTCCGGCGCTGGCCGAGCTGGAGACCGCGATCCTGAGGCACGATCCGGCCCTGTCCCTTCCGGTGCGCGTGCCTCCCGGCCACGACCGGGAGGTGCTGCCGCCGCCCGACGCGTTGTTCGCGGTCGTTCGCCGGGTCCCGATCGTGGGTCGCGCCGCCGAGTTGCACCGGCTTCGGGAGCACTGGGCCGCGGTGCGCGACGGCGCCAGGCGGGTCGTGTTGGTCTCGGGTGAGGCCGGGGTGGGCAAGACCCGGCTCGTCGCCGAGTTCGCGCATGGCGTCGGCGACGACGCCGTCCTCCTCGTCGGCCGGTGCGACCCGGCGTCGCCGGTGCCATACGGTCCGGTCGCGGGTGCGTTGCGCGCGAGCGCGGCGGCCGGTCCCGTCGCCGCCGGTGCGCCCGTGGCGGTGCGCGAGCGGCTGGCGTCGCTGCTGGACGGTTCGGCCGGCCCGCGCGAGCTTCGTACCGAGGACGCCGCCGACGAGCGGTTCGCGTTGTTCGACGCCGTGGTCTGGCTGCTGGACCGCCTCGCGGCCGAACGGCCGGTGGTGCTCACGGTCGAGGAGGGCGAGCACATCGACCGCGCCAGCTCGCTGCTGCTGCGGCATCTCGTCGGCCACCTCCCGAAGCGGGTGCTGGTCGTCGTCTGCTTCCGGGATCCGCCCGGCGGAAGGCATCCGGCGCTGCTGGAGCTGCTCGGCGATCTGGAGGGACTCGCCGACCGGTTCGTGGTGCACCCGCTCACGGAGAGCGACCTCGGCACGCTCGTGGAGGGACTGGCCGGCTCCGGGACGCCCGGGAATTTCGTCGGGGCGCTGTGGCGCCACACCGGAGGGAACCCCTTCTACGCCACTGAGGTCGTCCGCGACCTGTCCGCCCGCGGAGCGCTGAGGGCCGACGGCCGGTGGGAGGTGCCCGCCGGGGTGCGGGACGTGCTGCGGCACCGGGTGCACGTGCTGCCCGAACGCGTGCGCCAGGTCGTCCGCTGCGCCGCGGTACTCGGCCGCGAGGTGGACTTCGACGTGCTCGCCCGCATCGTGGACGACGACGAGGAGTCGTTGATCGACGCGCTGGACCTGGCGGTGGGCGCGGGTCTGCTGGTGGAGGCGGGCAGCTCCTGGAAGGCGAGCTACGCGTTCCCGCACGACCTCATGCGGGACGCCGTCTACGCAGATCTGGCCGTGCCCCGGCGGCAGCGGATCCACGTGCGGGCCGCGCGGGCCCTGCTGGCGCGCCGGCCCGGACGCGCACAAGATGTCATCGCCGCGGCGGCACATCTGCGGCGCGCCGGCGCGGCGGCCGACCCGCTGGAAGCCGCCGATGTCGCGCTGAGGGCTTCGGACGAGGCGGCCCGGCTCTACGCCTGGGACGAGGCGGTCGGCCACGCCGAGACGGCCGTCACGATCCTCGGCGACGCGGGCGCGCCCCCAGGCCGGCTCGCGGAGGCGAACGTGCGGGCGGCGATGCTGCGGCTGAAGTCCAGCATCGGCTACCCGCTCGCCGTGCGGCACCTCGAGTACGCGCTCGAGGCCTACCGCGTGGCCGGTGACGACGCCGCGGTCGCGGCCGTCCACAGCAGACTCGGGGCCGCGCTGTGCGCCCACCACTCCGTGCTGGACGTTCCCAGGGCGATCGAGCACTTCGCCGCCGCGGAGGCCGGACACGGCGAGGGCCGGGCGGCCTTCCACGTGCAGCGCGGTCTCGCGCTCGCGGCCATGTACGGGCTGCGGACGGAGCTGCTCGGCACGTCCTCGCAGCGCGCGGTGGAGCTGGCCGCCGGACTGGGGCCGCGTGAGCTGACGGTGCCCGCGTCGTGGGGACAGGCGTGGTTCCGGTTCAACCGCGGGGAACCGCAGGCCGCCGAGGCGACGTTCGAGGGAATGTGGGCGACGGCCCGCGACTGCGGCGACGCCTACCTCGGCTGGATGACGGTGAACGCGGCGGCGTTGCACGCGACCGAGTACCTGCTCGATCCCACGGCGGGGCGGGAGTGGTGCCGCCGCGGCCTCGGGCAGTCCCGGCTGGACACCTTCGCGCATCCGCACCAGACCGTCCTCGACCAGCTGACCCTGGCCCTCGCCCGCGCGGGCGAGCTGGCCGCGGCCCGGGCCACCGCGAGCGCGCTGTCCGCGGACGCCGTCAGCCTGCGGCTGCTGCTCATTCTCGACGGCGAGTGGGAGCGGGCCGAGGCCACGCTCGCGAAGGTCCTCGCCGCCGACGAGGCCGCCGGTGACCTGAACGACGCCGCCGTGCACGCGCGCTGGCTGGCCGGTGCCCGTCTGCTGCTCGGCGCAGCGGACGGTGCCGTGTCCGCGCTGGACCGCGCGCTCGCACTGGGTGTCGAGGGACCGCAGGTGCCCACCGAGCTGAGCGCGCGGGCCGAGCTGGCCCGCATCCACGCGGCGACCGATGCCGGGAAAGCGGAGCGGCACCTGGCCCGTTGCGACGAGATCGTCGGCGGTGGCGAGGACTGGCGCGGTCTCGCCGGAGTGGTGGAGCTGGCGAGGGGAGCCGTCACCGGCGCATGTGGACAGTGGCGCGAAGGGGAGGCCGCGCACGAGAACGCGGTACGGATCTTCGCGGAGTACCGCCTCCCGTGGCACCGCGCGGACGCCCTGCACGCGTGGGCCGGTCTGCTGCTGGCCGCCGGGCGGCCGGCAGAGGCCGAGGCCAGGCACCGCGAGTCCTGGGCACTGTACGACGAGATCGGCGCCGCGCCACGCTGGCGCAGACCGCTGGCCCCGCCGTGACCGGCAGGCAAGGCGCGTGCTTCCACGCTCGTTCCACGGCGCTTCCACCGTGGCGCTGGACCGTGGGTTCGACAACCACGGACACCACGGAAAGCGAGACCATCATGAACGAGCGCGAGGCCACGATGCGTTCGGCGCGCGGGGCGACCGCGGCGGCGAGCGCGACGTTGTTCGCGTGCCTGCTGGCGGCCCAGTCGGGGCTGCTGGCGCTGACGCCCGTACTGGCCAGTGTCGCGGCCGAGTTCGACGTCTCTCCCGCGACCGCAGGTCAGCTGCGGGCGGTGTCCGGCCTGGCGGCGGTCGTCGCCGCGGCCGGTGTCCTCGTCGCGGCGCGCGGCCGCGACCTGCGGCGGCTGCTCACCGCCGGACTGTCGGCGATCGGCGTCGCCGCGGTCGCCAGCGCGGCTGCACCGTCCTTCTGGGTGCTGGCGGGCGCCCAGGCGGTGCTGGGCGGCGGGATCGCACTGGTGCTGGCGGCGGGCCTGGCCGCAGCGGCAAGCTGGGTGCCGCCCGAGCGGCGCGCCACGGCACTGTCGTGGGCACTCGTGGGGCAGCCTTCCGCCTGGATCGTCGGCATGCCGGTGGTGGGCGCGCTGGGAACGCACAGCTGGCGGCTGGTCTGGGCACTGCCCTTCGCGGCAAGCGTCGTCGCGCTCGTGGCCGTGTCGCGGCGCCGGCACGGCGCGCCCGAACCCGGAGGCCTCTCCGTGCGCTCGCTCCTGCGGCGCCCCGGAACGGTCCGCTGGGCGGTCGGCGAGTTCCTGGCCTACGCGGGCTGGGCGGGTGTGCTCGTCTATTCCGGAAGCCTCCTCACCGAGGCGCACGGCGCGTCGGTCTCGGCCGCGGGCACGGCACTCGGGATCGGCGCCGCGGGTTTCGTGCTCGGCATCTTCGTGGGCCGCCACTGGGTGACCGGCTCGGCGCGGCGGCTCCTGCTCGTCACCGGGCCGGTGCTGGCGGTGTCGACGCTGCTGCTGGGCACCGTCCGCCCGTCCTTCCTGTTCTCGGTGGGCCTGTTCGCGCTGATCGCGTTCTTCGCCGGGGCCCGCATGATCGCGGGCAGCGCGCTCGGCCTCGACCTCGACGGGGTCGGCCCGTTGCAGGCGATGAGCGTGCGCGCCGCGGCCATGCAGTCCGGCTATCTCGGTGGCGCCGTGCTCGGCGGGATCGGCCTCAGCGTGGCCGGCTGGCCGGGGCTGGGCGCCGTCCTCGCCACCTCGCTGCTGCTCACCGTGCCCGCCGCCGTGGTGACGTTCCCGGCCGCACGAGGCCGGTGCGCCCCGGCGTTCGCGGAGGGGAGTGCGCGATGAACGACGGCTACGACGCGATCGTGGTGGGCGCGCGGGTCGCCGGGTCGACGCTGGCGACGCTGCTGGCCAGGGCCGGCTGGCGGGTGCTGCTGCTCGACCGCGACCGGTTCCCGAGCGACACCGTGTCCACGCACATGATGTTCCCCGACACGCTGCAGCGGTTCGACGAACTCGGCCTCCTGGCCCGGCTCCGGTCCGAACACGACATCCCGCTGGTCCACTTCGGCTGGCGGGTGCTCGGCCACCAGGTCGCGGGCGACTTCACTCCCGTCGGCGGCCACGACCGCGGCGCGGCCGTCCGGCGGATCGTGCTGGACACCGCGCTGACCGGGCTGGCCGAGGATGCCGGAGCGGAACTGAGGACCGGGCACGCCGTCACCGGGCTGCTGGGCGCCGATCCCGTCGAGGGTGTCGTGCTCGATTCGGGCGAGCGGATCCGGTCGCGCTGGGTGTTCGGCGCCGACGGGCGCGTCTCCACCGTTGCGAGGCGGCTGGGGGTGCCCTCGGTGCGGGCGCGGCGCGGGGAGATGGCGTTCCTGCTGGCCTACTGGCGGGGGCTCCCCGCTTCCGAGTGGTGTCACCTCGACATCCACGAGCGGGCGGCGCTGATGTCGGTGCCCTGCGAGGACGGCATCCACCTGCTGTCACTGGCCGGACCTCCCGAGCTGACGCGCGGCTCGGCCGAGCGGCGGGAGAGCGCCTACCGGGACGGCCTGCGGCAGTTCCCCGCCGTGCTCAACCCGCGCCTGCTGGACCGCGCACGGCGGGTGTCACCGCTGGTGGTGGTGCCCGAGACGATGATGCGCGGGCACTACCGGCAGGCGGCCGGACCGGGCTGGGCGCTGCTGGGCGACGCCGGTCATTTCAAACACCCCACCACCGCGCAGGGCATCGGCGACGCGGTGCAGCAGGCGTTCCACATCGCCGCGCAGCTGACCGGGGGAGGGGACCTCACGGGGTACGAGCGGTGGCGCGACGAGCGCGCGCGGGAGCACTACGACTTCTCCTTCGACCTCGCCCGTTTCGGCTCACCACGGGCCGCGGCGCACTACTCGGGTCTCGCCGCCGATCCGGTGGCGGGCCGGGACTTCCTCGACACCTTCACCAAGCGGCGGCGCCCGTCCGAGGTTTACACCCCCGAGCGGCTCGCCCGCTGGAAGGCCGCCTGGGCCTACGAGGACGGCCAGCACCGGGTGCGCACGCTCATCGAGGGCGCCGAGCCACGGGCGCTCACGAAACAGGTCCCGGCCTGTCCCGAGTGGACGGTGCGGGACCTGCTGGCCCACCTGACGGGCGTGGTGGAGGACAGCGAGCGGGGCGCGTACTTCTCCGCCGCCGCAGACGCGTGGCAGGATCCCGCGATCGCCGGGGAGCGGGAGCGGTGGACCGAGGGCCACGTCCGGCGGCGAGCCGGTCAGGACGTCCCGTCGGTGCTCGGTGACTTCGACGAGGCCACGCGCCGGTTCCTCACCGGCCTGCGGCGCGGGACCGGTCCCGTCGCCCGTGGACCCGCCTGGCTGCTGACGGCTCCGGTCGCCGACCTCGCGGTGCACCTCGACGACCTGTGCGAGGCGCTCGGCGTGCCCGTGGACGACGACACGGCGGTGTCGAGGCTCGGCTTCGCCGTGTACCGGGGCTGGCTGCGTGCCCGCATCGTGCGAGCCGGACTGCCTGCGCTGTGGCTTTCCGACGGGGTCGAGCAGTGGGTGCTCGGTGACGGCGAACCGGCCGCCGGAGTGACCGCGCCGCGGCACGAGCTGTTCCGCGCGATCACGGGCAGGCGTGGTGCCACGCGGATCCGGGGCCTCGCGTGGACCGGCGACCCCGAGCCGTTCCTGCCGATTCTCTCGCCCTACCCACTGCCAGCCGACGAACGTCCGGTCACACCGGTGACCGGCTCGATGAAGGGATGACCAGACATGACCACCACAACCCCGTTCGCGGACATCAAGACGAAACAGCAGAAGGTCTGGAGCAGTGGTGACTACGGCAGGATCGCCTGGCTGACCGTGCCGCTGGCCGAGACGCTGTGCGGGATCGTCGACCCGCGACCCGGTGCGAAGGTGCTGGACGTCGCCACCGGCACCGGCCACGTGGCGATCACGGCGGCCCGCCGCTTCTGCGACGTCACCGGCATCGACTACGTACCGGCGCTGATCGCGGCGGCGAGACGCCGGGCGCAGGCGGAGGATCTCGACATCGACTTCCGGGAGGCGGACGCCGAGAACCTGCCGTTCGCGGAGAACTCGTTCGACTACGTGCTCTCCGCGATCGGCGTGATGTTCACGGCCGACCACCAGCTGGCGGCCGACGAGCTGGTACGGGTGTGCAGGCCCGGCGGCCGGATCGGCCTCGCCAACTGGACACCCACCGGTTTCGTCGGCGAGCTGCTCAAGACGGTGACGCGGCATGTGCCACCGCCGCCGGGCGCGCTGCCACCCACCCGGTGGGGCACGGAGGAGACGGTGACGGAGCTGCTGGGCGGCCGGGTCACCGGCCTGACCTTCACCACGGCCACCGCGCGGCAGCGGTTCCCCAGCGCCGAGTTCTTCGCGGACTTCTTCATCACCCACTACGGCCCGACCTACGCGGCGGCGCAGCGCCTCGACGAGCAGGGTCGCGCCACGTTCCGCGCGGACCTCGTCGACCTCGGCAACCGCGCCAACGTCGCGGCCGACGGCACGCTGGCCACCGACTGGGAGTACCGCGTGGCGGTCGCGACCAAGGCGTGAGCGGCCTCGGTGCGCCCCGACCGCAGTGAAGGTGGCCTTCACTGCGGTCAGGCCCGCCTGATGGTCGCCAACCACGCGGGCAGGCCGGCTTCGGCGAACCTCGTCAGGATCGTGCGTGGCTCGACGGCCGTGAGCCCCCAGCCGTCGGTGTCGAACGAGGCCCGCAGCTCGCCCTCGCCGACGGGATGCGGGCCGGTCTCGGGTCCCGTGTCGCCGAAGCACAGCACGTACAGCGTCGTGTCGCGTTCGGTGACCGCCGCCAGGCTCGCCACGTACCGTCGGCGCTCGTCGCCGTCGAGGGCATGGAACAGGCCGCAGTCCAGCACGGTGTCGAACGTGCGCCCCAGCCGCTCCAGGTGCAGCGCGTCGGCCACCGCGAACTCGGCGGCCACACCGCGCGCCTCGGCCTTCGCGCGCGCCAGCTCCAGCGCCGTCTCGGCCACGTCCACCCCGAGCACCGGCAGCCCGAGTGCGGCGACGTGGAGCGCGTTGTCCCCGGTGCCGCAGCCCGCGTCGAGGACCGTGCCGGTGAACCCGCCCTCGGCCGCCAGCCGCACGACGGCGGGTTGCGGCTCGCCGATGTCCCACGGCGCAGGGCCGTCCCGGTACGACGCGTCCCACGGCGCACCCGCCCTGCGCTCGTGGCTGGTCGGCTGCCTGCCGCCGAACGGATCGCCCATGCCGGTCCCTTTCCCGCCGGTCGCTCCGCCACTCATCGTCGCACGCTTGACCTGGACCTTGGTCGAACTCCTAGCGTGGTGCATACCGGACGACAAGGAGAAAACCATGCTTCCCGGACTCGACGAGGCGACGAGCGAACGTGCGGAGCGACGACTGCGGGACGAGCACGAAATCTGGATCACGACCGTGCGCGCGGACGGGCAGCCCCAGGCCTCGCCGGTCGGTTTCCTGTGGGACGGCGCCGCGTTCCTGGTGCTGAGCCGGCCGGGCACGCCGAAGGTCCGCAATCTGACCGACAACGCGAAGGTCGCCCTGCACCTGGATCTCGACCGCGAGAGCGAGGATGGCAGCGTCCTGACGCTGGAGGGCGTCGCCCTGCTCGACGCCGAGCCGCTCGGTACGGACGAGTCGGCCGCCTACGTGGACAAGTACCGGGACGTGATCCAGGGGGCGGGGCTGACGGAGGAGGAGCTGTTCGCTGAGTTCTCCTCGGTGGTCCGGGTGCGGCCCACCCGCGTGCGATTCCACTGATCGACTTCCGACACGCCACACTCCCTAGGGGTGCTGGAATCGCGAGCCACAAGATGTAGTGTCTCTTCCGCTGGTGGTTCACCCCGTTCGCGCGGGGGTGAGGCAAGAGGGAACCCGGTGTGAGTCCGGGACTGCCCCGCAGCGGTGAGCGGGAACGAACGCCGTCACCGCGCCGTCGACGGACGGCGCGGTAGTGCACTGGGCCGACGGGCCTGGGAAGCGACGGTCAGTAGGTCCGGCGCGGTCACCCCCGACCGCGCCCGCCCGCGAGTCCGAAGACCTGCCACCGGTACGCGCACCGCCGGTGCGCGTGTCCGGGGGCTCCGAGGGAGGGCTCGCACGGGTCGGCGTCGTCGCCGCAGCACTGTGCTCTCGTCGCGCTTCGCGCCCCCGGCATCGGCAGTCGAGCTCGCGAGGAGAGAGCTGTGACCCAGAGCGTGGCGGAAACGCCCGAACGGAACGCACCCACCGGGACATCGCCGGGGGTGCGGGTGATCCGCAGGGATGGGAGTGTGTCCCCGTTCGACGCGGGCAAGATCTCGGTGGCGCTGACGAAGGCGTTCCTGGCGGTGGAGGGGGACGACGCAGCGGCGTCGTCACGGGTCCACCACGTGGTCGCCGCGCTGACCGGGCAGGTGGAGGCGTCGCTGCTGCGGCACACCGGCCCGGAGACGGCGCTGCACATCGAGCACATCCAGGACATCGTCGAGCTGGCGCTCATGCGCGGCGGACACCACAAGGTCGCCCGCGCCTACGTGCTGTACCGGGAGGACCGCGCCAGGGCACGCGAGCAGCGCACCCCGAAGCGGGAGGAGAACGGGCTGACGGTCCGCTCCGCCGACGGCACGGTGTCGCCGCTGGACTGGCGGCGGGTGACCGAGGTCGTGGAGGAAGCGGTCGCCGGGCTGGAGGGCACGGCCGCGGAGCCGGTGCTCGCCGAGACCCGCCGCAATCTCTACGACGGCATCAGCGCCGAGGAACTGGCGCTCGCGCAGATCATGGCCGCCCGCACGCTGGTGGAGCAGGAGCCGAACTACTCGTACGTGAGCGCGCGGCTGCTGCTGGACAAGCTGCGCGGCGAGGCACTGACCCACCTGGCGGGGGAGCAGCGCCAGGCAGGCCAGCGGCAGCTGGCGGAGCGCTACGGCGACTACTTCCGCGACTACGTGCGGCGTGGCGTGGAGCTCGAACTGCTCACGCCGGAACTGCGGACGTTCGACCTCGACCGCATCGCGGAGGCGATCCACCCCGAGCGCGACCTGGACTTCGGCTTCCTGGGCCTGCAGACGCTGTACGACCGGTACTTCCTGCACGAGCGCGGGACCCGGTTCGAGCTGCCGCAGGCGTTCTTCATGCGCGTGGCGATGGGGCTCGCGCTGCGCGAGGACGACCGCGAGGCGAGGGCTGTGGAGTTCTACGAGCTGCTCTCGACGTTCCACTTCATGGCGTCCACTCCGACACTGTTCAACGCGGGCACCACACGCCCGCAGCTGTCGTCCTGCTTCCTCACCACGGTGGACGACGACCTGGACGCGATCTTCCAGAGCTACCAGAACAACGCGCTGCTGGCGAAGTACTCCGGCGGCCTCGGCAACGACTGGACGCCGGTGCGCGGGCTCGGCGCGCACATCAAGGGCACCAACGGGCAGTCACAGGGCGTGGTGCCGTTCCTCAAGATCGCCAACGACACCGCGGTGGCCGTGAACCAGGGCGGCAAGCGCAAGGGCGCCGCGTGCGCGTACCTGGAGACGTGGCACGTGGACATCGAGGAGTTCCTCGACCTGCGCAAGAACACCGGTGACGAGCGCAGGCGCACCCACGACATGAACACCGCCAACTGGGTGCCCGACGAGTTCCTGCGCCGCGTCGAGGCCGACACGACGTGGACCCTGTTCTCCCCGGACGAGGTACCGGACCTGCACGACGCCTACGGCAACGCCTTCGCCGAGCGCTACCGGGAGTACGAGGCCGCCGCCGACCGCGGCGAGATCCGCGTGTTCCGCCGGGTGCGTGCGGTGGAGCTCTGGCGGCGGATGCTGACGATGCTGTTCGAGACCGGCCACCCGTGGATCACGTTCAAGGACCCGTGCAACCTGCGCTCGCCGCAGCAGCACGCGGGCGTGGTGCACTCGTCGAACCTGTGCACCGAGATCACGCTCAACACCAGCGTCGACGAGGTGGCCGTCTGCAACCTCGGCTCCGTGAACCTCGCCCGGCACGTCACGCGCGACGGGCTCGACGCCGAGCGGCTGGAGCGCACCGTGACCACCGCCGTGCGGATGCTCGACAACGTCATCGACATCAACTTCTACACGATCCCCGAGGCGCGCAGAGCCAACCTGCGGCACCGCCCGGTGGGGCTGGGCCTGATGGGCTACCAGGAAGCGTTGTTCGAGCAGGGCATCGCGCTGGCCTCCGACGCCGCGGTGGAGTTCGCCGACCGCAGCATGGAGCACCTCAGCTACTACGCGATCGCGGCGTCCTCGACGCTCGCGGAGGAACGCGGCTCGTACCAGAGCTACGAGGGCTCGCTGTGGAGCAGGGGAATCCTGCCGATCGACTCGCTGCGGCTGCTCGCCGAGCACCGCACCGGCGACGCCCTCGACGTCGACTACTCGTCCACTCTGGACTGGAACACGCTGCGCCAGCGGGTGCGCACCAGCGGGATGCGCAACTCCAACGTGCTGGCGATCGCGCCGACGGCCACGATCTCCAACATCTGCGGCGTCGGCCAGTCCATCGAGCCGCAGTTTCGCAACCTGTTCGTCAAGTCCAACATGTCCGGCGACTTCACCGTGGTGAATCCCCACCTGGTGCGCGACCTCAAGGCGCGGGGCCTGTGGGACGAGGTCATGGTCTCGGACCTCAAGTACTTCGACGGCAGCCTCGGCGCGATCGACCGCGTGCCGGACGAGCTGAAGGCGCTCTACGCCACGGCGTTCGAAGTGGACAGCCGCTGGCTGGTGGACGCGGCGTCGCGCAGGCAGAAGTGGATCGACCAGGCGCAGTCGCTGAACCTCTACCTCGCGGCCCCCAGCGGGCGCAAGCTCGACGAACTGTACCGCTACGCGTGGCACAAGGGCCTGAAGACCACCTACTACCTGCGGGCGCAGTCGGCGACCCACGTGGAGAAGTCCACGCTGCGCGGCACCGACGGCAAGCTCAACGCCGTCGCCCCCGCCGTGCCCACGGTGCCCACCGCCCCACCCGAGCCGGCGGCGTGCCGGATCGACGACCCCGGCTGCGAAGCCTGCCAGTAAAGGACACCGACCTGTGACCACTGTGGAATCCTTCACCGTCGACCGCGGCGCCGAGCGCCTCAGCGTCGACGACAAGGCGATGATCAACGCGCGCGCCGACGTCAACCAGCTGCTGCCGCTCAAATACGGCTGGGCGTGGGAGAAGTACCTCGCCGGCTGCAACAACCACTGGATGCCCACCGAGGTGGCGATGCAGGCCGACATCGCGCTGTGGAAGTCGGCCGGCGGGCTCACCGAGGACGAGCGGCTGATGCTCAAGCGCAACCTCGGCTTCTTCGCGACGGCGGAGTCGCTGGTGGCCAACAACATCGTGCTCGCCGTGTACAAGCACATCACCAACCCCGAGTGCCGCCAGTACCTGCTGCGGCAGGCGTTCGAGGAGGCCGTGCACACGCACACGTTCCAGTACATCTGCGAGAGCCTCGGCCTCGACGAGGGCGAGCTGTTCAACATGTACCGGGAGGTGCCCTCGATCGCCGACAAGGACGCCTGGGCGCTGCGCTACACCAGGAACCTGGAGAACCCCGGCTTCGCCACCGGCGGCGCCGAGGCCGACCAGAACTTCCTGCGGGACCTCGTGGCCTTCTACGTGGTGTTCGAGGGCATGTGGTTCTATACCGGGTTCGCGCAGGTTCTGTCGCTGGGTCGGCGCAACAAGATGGTGGGCATCGCCGAGCAGTACCAGTACATCCTGCGTGACGAGTCGATCCACCTGAACTTCGGCATCGACTGCATCAACCAGATCAAGATCGAGAACCCGCACTTGTGGACCCCGGAGTTCCAGGCCGAGGTGCGCGCGATGCTCACCGAGGCGTGCGAGCTGGAGGTCGCCTACGCCCGCGACACGATGCCGCGCGGCCTGCTCGGGCTCTCGGCGGCGTCGTGCGAGCAGTACATGCACTTCATCACCGACCGCAGGGCACAGCAGCTCGGCCTCGCCCCGATCTTCGGTGAGGACGAGAACCCGTTCCCGTGGATGTCGGAGGCGATGGACCTGAAGAAGGAGAAGAACTTCTTCGAAACCCGGGTGATCGAGTACCAGAGCGGAGGCGCGCTGGACTGGGACTGACCTGTGCCCTGGCCGCAGTGAAGGCCACCTTGCCTGCGTTCAACGCAGTGAAGGTGGCCTTCACTGCGGAGGTCGGGCGTCGCTCAGAAGTCCGCCGCCTTGCCGATGTAGATCTCCGAGAACGAGGCGGCGGCGGCAGGGGAGGCGAGCAGGCGGCGCAGCCGCGCCTGCGCCAGGCGCGCGCGGAACGGGTCAGGCGGCGGGTCGAGCGTCGAGCTGTGGAAGATGTCCGACAGCCACTGCGAGAACTCCTGGTACTGCCACACGCGCGCCAGGCACGTCTCCGAGTAGCGCGCCAGCGGCCCGTCTTCGCCGCCGAGGTAGTGCGTGAGCAGTGCCGACGCAAGGTGGAACGCGTCGTGCAGGGCGAGGTTGAGGCCCTTCGCCGCGATCGGCGCGACGAGGTGGGCCGACTCTCCCGCGAGGAACAGCCTGCCGCGCGCCATCGGCTCGGTGACGTAGTTGTGCATGCTCAGCACCCGTTTCTCGATCAGCGGGCCACCGGTGATCGGGCCGCCGGGCACACCGAGCCGGGCGTGCAGCTCCTCCCAGACACGCACGTCGGGCCAGTTCTCGACGGCGTCACCGGGAGGGCACTGCAAGTAGAAACGGGTGACCTGCGGGGTGCGGGCCATGTGCGCGGCGAAGCCTCGCGGGTGGATGCCGAACATGACACCGTCCGAGCTGGGCGGCGCCTCGGCGAGCAGCGCGAGCCAGCCGACTCCGTAGTCGTGGCTCAGCGTCCGCCCGCCGACGAGGCCGCGCGTGACGCCCTGCGCGCCGTCGCAGCCCGCCACGAAATCGCAGTCCAGCCTTGTGGGCGCGTCGGTCTCGGGGTCGGTGTAGGTGACGGCCGGGGTACCCGACTCGATGGCGCGCGGCACGGCGTCGGTGACCTCGAACAGAACCCGCCCGCCGCGCTCGACGTAGCGCGCGACGAGATCGGTGATCAGCACCTGCTGCGGGTAGACGAAATGCCGTTGCCCGGCCCATCGGGTGTAGTCGAACGGGTGCCGTGCCCCCTCGAACCGGAACTCGAACCCGGAGTGGGTGGGCGCGGACCGCAGGAGCCCGTCGGCGAGGCCGTGCGCGTCGAGACCGCGCACCGCCCACTCCTCGATGAACCCGGCGCGGGGACGCTGCTCGATGAAGGCACGTGTGCGCGCCTCCAGCAGCACGCAGTCGATGCCGTTGTCGTGCAGGATGTTCGCGAGCGCCAGCCCCGCCGGGCCGGCACCGATGATGACGACGCGGGTTGCAGCGGCCACGACGACCTCCCCAGGAGCTGCGTGCGCGCCCATTTTCCCGGCTCGCGCAACGGAAGGCAACGCGGTCGCGGCAAGTTGAGCGCGCCGGCCCACCCCCAGGACCGGCCGGCGCGCTCCCGGGCTACTACGGGTGCGTCAGGCTCTCCATGAGCAGCCCGACGAAGTGGTGCATGTCGGCCTTCAGGCAGGGAGCGTGCGCGTGCTTGCCGTTGCAGCCCTCTCCCCAGGTGCTGCCGTCGCCGTAGTCGACGAACGTGTGCGGGATCCCGGCCGCGACGAGGTGGTCGCGCGTGACCAGGTTGGTGTCGCGCGCGATGCTCTCGGTGAGCGCCTGCGGGAGGTTGTCGGCGAGGTTCCCGCCGTTTCCGGTGTACATGGCCACGCCCATGCCGCGCAGCGACTCCACGTGCTGTGCGGGGCTCGTCTCGTTCCACACTCTGTCGAGGGGCCACACCGGGATGCCGAAGATGGCGTCCGGGGGCACGGTCGGCGTGCCGCTGGCCGCCAGCTGGGTGGTGGCGACCACCGCCGCGCGCTGGGCCTGGTTGAGCAGGTCGAGACCACCGGAGAAGCTGCCGACGTAGCCGAACAGCTCCGGCCGCCGCTCCGCGTAGTGGAACGCGCCGAAGCCGCCCATCGAGTGCCCCGAGATGGCCCTGCCGTCCCGGCTCGCGATCGTGCGCAGGTTGGCGTCGAGGAACGGGATGACCTGGTCGAGGTGGAAGGTCTGCCAGTTCTGCCTGCCCAGCGAGGCGGGCGGGTTCGTCCAGTTCGTGTACCAGCCGCGGCCGGAACCGTTGGGGGCCACCGTGATCAGCGGGACGCCACCGGCCGTGGACTCCTCGAACATCTGCCTGTTCAGCAGGGTGTCCGGGTAGTCGGGGTGGCCGTGCAGGTGGTACTGCACCGGGTAGCGGGTGTCGCCGGAGGAGTCGTAGCCCTCCGGCAGCGTCACCATGATCACGTGCTCACCGGAGGTCTGTCCCGGCAGCGTCGAGTAGCGCGGCACCTCGTCGGTGCGCACGACGAACTTGAACGTGCGCTGCCGGTCGTCCACCCACCACGGCTGCTTGACGACCGTGAGCCCGTGGCCGTCGGTGAAGACCGGCGGCGCGACGGCCGCGCGCGCGGCCGGGGCGGCCCCGGTGAGGCCGAGCACGCTCACCAGCGCGAACGCGACACCCAGTGCCGCCAGCGTCGCACGTCGTTTCATGATGGTTCTCCCTCGCACAGCGCGGCGTCGGCGACGTCGAGCGCCGACGGGTTCTGGGGGACCATGTTGGAGTTGGTCGTCACCGCCGCGAACCGGCCGTCGTCGGTGGCCATCGTCAGCGACGCGTGCCCGGTCGGCGAGGCGCCGTCGTGCCCCCACGCCACGACGCCGCACGACAGGTACAGGCTGCGCAGGCCGAGGCCGTAGCCGTCCGGGTAGTCCGGCGAGAACGGCACCGTGGTGCGCATCTCGGTGAGCGCCCGCCGCGACACGACCTCACCGGCGAGGAGCGCGCGGTAGAACGTCGCCAGGTCACGCAGCGTGGACGCCATCGCGCCGGCGGTGCTCCAGCGGGACGGCTCGACCCTGGTCGTCGCCTCGACCCAGAAGAAGAGCCCGCCGATCCGCAGGCCCTGGTAGCCGGACACGGACGGTTCGGCGAGTGCGCGCTCCCCTGGCGCGGGGAACGAGGTGCCGGTGAGCCCGAGCGGCTCGATGATCCGCTCGGTGATCGCGTCGCCGACATACTGGCCGGTGAGCTTTTCGATCAGCATGCCGAGCACCAGGTAACCGACGTTGGAGTACTGGTACCGGCCGCCCGGTGCGGACCGCGGTGTGTCGTCCATCGCCGCGCTCACCAGCGCGGCCAGCTCGTACATGCCGTCCGGGTTCGCCGTCGCGCCGCTCGCGTCGTTCGGCAGCCCGGCGGTGTGGTTGAGCAGCTGCCGCACCGTGATGGTGGTGCCGTCGAAGTTGCCCGTCACCACGCCCGGAAGGTATCGCTCGACGGGCGCGTCGAGGTCGACAAGGCCCTCGTCGAACAGCTGGAGCACCACGGCCGCGGTGAGCGTCTTGGTCTGGCTGGCGGCCCGGAAGTGGTCGGTCGCCGTGATGGGCCGGTCCCCGCTGACGTCGGCGGTACCGCTGGCGAGCGTCCACCAGCCGGCTCCCCGGCCCGCGTGAACGGCGGCGCCGGGGCCCGCCTTCGCCTGGTACCGCTCGAGGATGGCCTGGGTGTCGGCGTGCTCGTTCTCCTGTGCCGCCGCCGGCACGATCGGGGCGGTGACGGCGAGTGCGACACCGCTCGCCACCCCGGCCAGCCACCGGTTGGTCGTTCTCGTCATGTCTCCCCAGTTCGGTGCGTGGTGAGGGCAGGGCAGGTCACGCGCGGGTGGTGGGCGTCCATTCGCCGTCCAGCGGGTTCTCCACCGCCGGTTCCTCCTCCGTCTCCGTCTCACTGTCTGATTCGGACTCAGCCGCAGCGGGGGAGTCGGTGCCGGGCGTCTCGGTGCCCGTGCTGGACGCGCCCGAGGAGTCGCCGCCGCCCGCGAGTTCGCCGATGACCGTGAGTCCCTCCTTGACGACGTTGAGCACGCCGACCGCGCCCTCGATGAGCTTCACGAGGTTCTCGCCGCTGGCGAGCAGCGCGCCCAGCTTGGCCGCGATCTGGCCGCCGTAGTCGACGGCGATCGCGACACACTGCGGGATCGCCTGCGCGATGCTCGCCCCGAACGTCGCGGGTGCCGCGGCGATCGCCTCGGTCATGATCGGCACGATCTTGCCCACGGCCTCGGTGATGAGCCGGGTGACGATGTCGACGACCTGCGCCACCACCTCGCCCGCGGCGATCATCGCCTTCGAGTTCGTGGCGGCGGCCTCGGCGATCGAGGTGATGCCGTCGACCAGCTTGGTCGCCGTCTCCGTGTAGTTCGTCTTGGCGTCGCCGGACCACTCGCTGGTCTCTTTGTCCACTGTGGAGCCGTAGTCCTCGGCGACCGAGCTCGCGCCCTGCGCCGCGCCGTCGTGTTCCCCCGCGGGTCCTGACACCGAGTCCGGCTCGCCGCGCAGCTGCCCGAGCGGCTCCTCCAGGAACGAGATCATGGGGGTGAGGAAGTCGCAGCCCGCGCTGGCGAGCGCGGACAGCGGGCTCGCCGTCGAACCGAGCATGCCGAGCGAAACCACGGGTTCGCCCGCGATCTCGACCGAGAGCCATTCCTTGCTGTTCACGGAGTCGCCCGCGAGCCGCAGGTCGGCGAGCGCGGTGCTGATCTCCACCGCGGAGGGCTCCTCGGGCGAGCCCTCGGTGCCCTCCTCGGAACGGTGCCGGGGGTGCGTCGTCGTCGCGTTCACCGCGTGCCCTCCTCGATGCCCGACGCGATGCCGGTGAGGCCGCCCGCGTGCTCGGAGTCGGCGTTCTGGTACTGGTCCCCGGCCCGGCGCATGCCTTCGCCCACCTTGTCCAAGGTGGACGCCGCGTGCATGAACGCGCCCGTCGTCTCGGTCATCGCCGCGCCGATCCCGGCGGTGATGAACTGGGCGAAGGCGCCCAGTGACTGGGCTCCCATCTCGCCGGGCAGTGCCGACCCGATCGACGACAGCTGGTCGGCGTGCGCGGCGAGCCTGCTCGCGTGCGCGCGCAGCTGCTCGGGGTCGACGGTGTAGGAGGGTTGCGGGCTCATCGCACGACCTCCGCGGGGAGGTGCTGCGTGATCTGGGTGAGCGCGGCGTTGTCGCCGAGGTAGCCCGCCATCACCTCGGCCATCCGGCCGGCGGCGATGCGCTGTGCCTCGCGGGAGGTGCTGACGATGAGCGCCGCGAGGGCCTCGGCCTCGAGCCTGCGCGCCGGGGGCGTCAGCTTGACGTCCTGGAGCGCGCCGGTGGCGTTCACCGACACGGTGACCTCCCCGCGGGGCGACGTCGCGGTCGCCCCGGTCTGCTGCAGGCTCTCGCTCGCCTGCCGTGCTCCGAACGCCGCGCGCTCGAGGCGGTCGCGGTACTCGGCCAGCCACTGCGCTGGTTCCATGACGATGTCCTTTCCTTACACGTGGATGTGTCCGCCGCGGGCCACGGTCGCCGCTTCGCCCAAAGCCTTGATCAGTTCGCTGTGCCGCAACGGGTTGATGCTGACCCAGCCACGGGTGTCACCGTCCACCCTGACCCTCCCTCTCGGACTGTCCAGCCAGGACAGTTCGAGCGGTCGGTCGACGGCGCCGGTGCCCGGGCGGAGCACCACCCCGAGCTGGCCGCGGCCCACCACCGACGGCACGAGCGCGGCGAGCGCGTCGACGGCGGACTCGTCACCCCCGCGCTCCCGGACGAGGGTGCGCACCCGCTTGCGGGGAGCGGCGAGGCCGGCCGTGTTCTCCAGCAGCCGCAACGCGTCGCCGATGACGCCGGGAGGCAACGTGATCGGCAGGGCCGGTGCGGCCGCGACCTTCGGGATGTGCCTGGTGAACGCGTCGGTCAGCGTGGCGGCCGGGACCCGCGTGACGGTGACCGGGCCAGGGGTGCGGCCGAGGGACTGACGGCACACCACCGCGTGGGGGCCCGCGATCATGGCGACCACGCCGGTCACCGTGGCACCGTCGACGATCACCAGGTCGACCGCGTTCCGGTGTCCTCGCAGGGCGGCGGCCAGTTCCGCGGCGAGACCCGCCGGGCCGCGGCCGGTCGCGAGCCGCCGCCCGGCCAGTGTGCGGCCCGCCGCGGCGAGCAGCGCCGTGCGCTCGCCCTCGATCCGCCCGAACGACGGCACCCGCAGGGGAAACGGGAACCGCGCGCCCGCGAACGTGCCGAGCAGGTCCAGCTCGGCCAGCGTGAGCTCGGCGGCGTCGTCGGTGGCCGGTGCGATCGTGGCCGTCACGAGGCTCGCCCCGCCCCGTCCGCGTCGGCGGACCTCTCCGCCGCGCGCAGCTCCTCGCCCGCGGAGTCCTCGTGCTCCTGGTACTTCCGTTTGGCCTCGGAGAGCATCTGCTTGTACTCCCGCACCTCGCGTTCGGTGGCCTTGACCTCGCCGGCGAGACCGGAGCTGCCGGCCGCCTCGCGCAGCCGCATCGCGAGGTGCACGGCGGGCGGCGCGGTGCCGAGCATCGGCAGCCGCTCCGCGAGGCGGCTGGCGGTTGCCACCAGGTCCCCGGTCAGGTCGCCCAGCTCGGCCAGCGTCGTGATCCGCTGGTCGAGCAGGTCCAGTTCAAGCTCGATTCCCTTGCCGTCACTCACTGGTCGACCTCCTCCGCAAGGCCGATGACCGCCTCGCTGCCGGGCTCCTCCAGGGGAAACAGCTCGTGGTCGATCGTCGGCAGCTGGTTCTCGTGTTCCTCGTCGTCGGAGCTGGGGCGCGCGCCCGCGGCGCCGGGCGGCACCATGCCGCCCATCGCGCCGGGGCGTGACGCGGCCGCCTCCGCGGCGAGCTGCGCCGCGGAGGCCGGCCCGCCGTGCAGCGCCATCGAGCCGACCCGCATGCCCTGTGCGAGCGCGTTGCCGGCCTGCCCGAGTCCGGCGATCCCGCCAAGGCCCGCGGCCTGGCCCAGCCCGGCCGTGACCCCGCCGCCGGTGAGCGTTCCCGTGGTGGCACCCGGCGCGAGCCCCCTGGCCCCACCGCCGGAGCCGACCAGGCTCTGCCACGAGGGCGAGGCGCTCGCGCTCGTCGTGGACGACGGCGAGGTGGCGCTGGTCGGCGTGCTCGCCGCCGCCGGGATCGTGCCCCTGGCCTGGCCGATCAGCTCGCTCGAGCTCGTCAGGCTGGTCTCGTAGCCCTGCATCGCGCGCACGGCCTGCTGCTTCTGCATGTCCGCGGTGCCCGCGCCGGTGTAGAAGCTGAACCCGGCGCCGCCCACGGCCCCGAAGGCGCTGCCCGCGTCCGAGGTGGTGGTGCTCGGCCGGAACGGTGCGGGCTGGAACTGCGACCCGAGCGCGGCCCAGTCGGCTGGTGCCGGTGCGGCCGTGGCCGGTGCGCTCGTCGTCGGAGCGGTGCCGAGGCCGGCCCAGTTCGCGGCGGGGTCGGTCATCGGCGCGGCCGGGTCACCCGGCGGCGGGGGCATCATGGCCCGTGCCCTCGCCAGCGCGTCGGCCGCCTGCTCCGCCGCCTGCTCGCCCGCGTGGGCGAGTGCGGCGATCTTCTCCACCCGGTCGGCGAGCACGTCGAGCCTGCGGGCCGCCTCCTCGGCACCCGTTCCCCGCCAGCTTTCCAGCAGCGCGGCCCGCTGCTCGCGCAGCACCTCGGCGTGGTTGACGAGCGCGGCCCGGTGCTCGGCCCACTCCGCGGCGACGGTGCTGACGTCGGCGACGTCGGCGTCCTGCCACAGCATCTGGTACAGCTCCTCGTGGCTGTACGCGTCCCAGTTGACGCCGCCCTGCGGCGGAGCGGGCTGACCGAAGTACACATCCCATACGCCGGCGACGCCCGTCGTCGCCTGCTCCCCGGCCGAGGACACCGGCTCCGGCTGTGTCCCCGCCGATGACGTCTCGCTTGCCACCCCAGAATCCCCTTTCCGGTCGCCGAGCTCTCGTCGGCGTGGGGAAATGTTCACGGGAAGCGGGCACAGTGTGGAAGGTCGCGGAGCGGCCATTTCTGGCCGGTGGGATTGACCAGCGCAAACGCCTTAACGGCCGGCGCGGTAGGCCTTCGCGAGGTGTTCCTGAAGCCGCGCGTGGCGGAACTGGTAGACCGCACCCGATTGCCGCAGCACGCCCCGCCGGTAGGCGTCGTCGAGCAACCTGCCGACCGCCCAGGGCAGCTTGCCGGTGAGCGGCAGCCGGAGGCGGGTGAACAGCAGCCAGTGACCCCACGCCGTGAAGGCGACGAGGTACCCGAGCGCCGCGCTCAGCCCGCCCGTGAGTCCCACCGTCAGGCCGGCCGGCAGTTCCCAGTTGAGGTCGAACGGCAGGGACCCCAGTACGGCCTGCACCGCGACGGCGACGGGGAAGCCGGCGAAGGTGATCGTGAGTGCCAGGACCAGTACGAGGGGAACGATCAGGCGCAGCAGTGTCGTGCGGTTGGCGGCGAGGAGATCGCCGGGGCTGGTGGCCGTGGTGAGGTTGGCCGGTGCCTCCAGCGCGGCCGCGAGCGCCAGCGTCACGCCGCACCCCAGTCCGAAGACGGTGGCGTAGGACAGGGCGTCACCGACGATCGCCAGCACGAGGACGTCCGGGTCGGAGGTGATCTGCAGATAGGGCGCCAGCGCCCTCACGAGCAGGCTGGTGAAGGTGTAGACGACGCCCCCGAGGGCGCCGCCCAGCGCGCCCGCCGCGAACCGGGTGGCGATCTTGCGCCGGAGCCCCGGCTGCCGGCTCGACCGGTCGAGCAGCCGCACCCGGACCCGCGTCGGCTCGAGTACCTTGTCCTTGCGTACCACCATCAGCGTGTACAGCAGGGCGAACGGCAGTCCGATGACCAGCCCCGTGAGCAACCCGTCGGCGAGCACGACGTCCCAGTACAACGGCATTCCGATGACGACCCTCGCCAGCGGGGTGAAGAAGAGCCACTGGACCACTGCCGTGACCAGGACGATCAGGCCTGTCACCAGGAGGACGCGCGAGGACCGGCTGACGGGCCCACCCATCCGCCACCATTCGAGGTCGCCCGTGCCGCGCCGGTCGAGGTCGTCGGCGAGGAAACCCAGCCACCGCCGCACGCGGCCGACGTCCCAGCCGGGGCCTTCGCCGTGCGGGGAGGCCGGCTGCGCGCCGTAGACGGTGGGGACGAACATGTCGAGCAGGTGCTCCTCGATGGCTTCCTGCGTGGGAAACCGCGTGGTGTCGAGCAGGTCGGACGGGTCGCGGTCGCGCGAGTCGCTGTAGACGGTGCGGGCGAGCCCGACCATGAGGGGCGTTGTGAGCACCGCCGTCAGGTTGGCGGACGCGCCGGACCCTGCGTCGTCGCGCAGCGCGCCGATGACCGGGTCCCACGCGGTGCCGCCGCCGTCGGCGGTGGTGACGCGGCGGGCGGTGCGGGGCAGATACGCGGCGAGGTCGTCGGGCGTGAGGTCGGTCAGCTCCACGACGGCGGCCGAGGTCAGCACGTCGACCATCGTCACGGCCCGCTCGTACTCGTCGAAGCGGCTGGTCAACAGCAGCGGCATCGACACGGAGTTGAGCGTCTCCAGTGCCGGGCGGTGCAGGCCCTCGGCGATCTCGTCGAACCCGTCGAGCACGGGCAGGATCCGCCCGGTGTCGACCAGGACGGCCGCGAGCGTCGCCCCGCCCGGTGCGGCGGCGGCGAGACCGGGGTGGTCGCGTTGCAGCATCTCGACCAGCCACGTGCGCAGCGGCGTCTTCGTCGGGTCCCACGAGCCGATGTTGAAGATCACCGGCACCGCGGAGCCCGGTGTGCGCGCGGCGAGCGTGTCGAGCACGAACCGCAGGGTGAGCACGGTCTTGCCCGAGCCTGCGCGGCCGAGCACCACCAGCCGTCGCGACGGCACGCGCCGGTAGGCGCCCGCGATGTCGCCCACCTCGCCCGCGAGGTCCAGCGGCTCGGCGGTGACGCCCGCCGGGACGCGGCAGATGTTGTCCAGGTGGTCGGCGAGGCGCTCGGGTGCCTGCCGCCAGCGCACGGGCAGCGGGAAGGGGTCGTGCACACGGCGCAGTTCCTCCTCGCGCCGAAGGCGCGCCGCGATGACCCTGGCCAGGTTGTCGGCGGCGTCCGCCACCTCCGTCGGCACGGCAGGCAGCGCGCTGGGGACGGGGTTGAGTGGCGCCGCCTCGGCCGGCCTGGCCGTGGCGGGCGGCGCGGGTTCCGGTTCCGGCGGCTGCGGGTGCTTGCCGTCGGCGGCGGCCAGCAGACCGCGGCGCTCCTCCGGGGTGACGTCCAGCGCGTCGGCGAGCAACGTGACGGTGCCGATGCGCGGGTCGGTGCCACTGCCGGTCTCGAGCCGGCGAATGGTCCGGACCCCGACCCCGGAGCGCGCGGCCAGTTCGTCCTGCGTCAGGCCGGCGCGCCGCCGCGCATCGCGGAGGAGGACGCCGAAACGGTTGGCCACGTCGGTGTTCCTCCATGCAGGCGGCGGGTCGCGATGATCTTAGTGAGCAGCGACCGGCCATGAATGGCAGGTGGTCGACCTGGTCTCTGACCTGCGACAGCGGCGAGACTGCGCTGATGTCAGCGAAGTTCCGCTACTGGTGTGGAGAATGCGCCCACAAGACGCCGTGGCTCGATGAGGGCGAGGGCGCCGAACGGCTCGCGGAGCACTATCGCCGGCGGCATCCCGGTGTGGAGCCGGGCGGCGACTTCGAGATCCGGAGTGATGCGCAGCCCGGCGGTTGCCTCGGAGGGGTGGCGAGGATGTTCCTGTGGCTGCTCGGCTGACGGTGGCCGGAGGTCCACACCAGGCATGGTGTGGACCTCCGGGGAGCTCAGCGGGCCGGAGCGGGCTCCGGGTTCGGGGCCTGCTCGGTGGCGCGCAGCGCGGCGGCCCGTTCCTGCGGGCCCCACGTCTCGCTGGTGACCAGCGCGCTGATGAGGCCGAGCACCGAGTAGGCGAGGAACAGCAGCGCCGGGCCCAGCCAGCCGAGCCAGAGGAAGAGCAGCGTGGTGACGAACGGGGTGACGCCCGAGATCATCGCCGAGATCTGGTAGGCCAGCGACGCACCGGAGGAACGCGTCTTGGCCTGGAACAGCTCGGGGAACCAGGCACCCTGCGCGCCGGCGAGCGCGTTCTGGCAGATCGCGTAGGAGATCACCACCGTGATGATGATGGCGACCACCGAGGCGGTGTTGACGAGCAGGAACATCGGGATCGCCCAGAGCGCGCCGAACAAGGTGACCCACACGTAGACCGGGCGGCGTCCGACACGATCGGTGAGGCCGCCCCACGCGATGGTCGCGCCGATGCCGACGGCCGAGGCGATGCACAGCGCGAGGATCGTCTGGCCGCTGGTCGCGAGCTCCTCGGACTTCAGGTAGGAGATCATGTACGTGATGGCGACGGCGTAGCCTGCCGTCTCCGCGATTCGCAGCCCGATGCCGCGCAGCACGTTGCGCCAGTCGTCGCGCAGCACCTGCACGATCGGCGCCTTGACGATGTCGCCGCTCTCGCGGACGTCCTCGAACACCGGCGACTCGGGCACCTTCGCGCGCACGATGAGGCCGACGATCACGAGGATGGCGCTGGCGAGGAACGGCACGCGCCACGCCCAGTCACCCGGTAGGTTCACCGACACCAGGAAGACGAGGTTGGCGAGCAGCAGCCCGATGGGGAACCCGGACTGCACGATGCCCGTGAACGCGCCCTTGCGCCGCCACGGCGCGTGCTCGTAGGTCATCAGGATCGCGCCGCCCCATTCGGCGCCGTAGGCGACGCCCTGGATGATCCGCACGGTCACGAGCAGGGCCGGCGCCAGCAGGCCCGCCGTTGCGTAGGTGGGCAGCAGGCCGATGGCGAAGGTCGCCAGCCCCATCACGATGAGGGACGCGACGAGCACCGGCTTGCGGCCGATGCGGTCGCCGAGATGACCGCCGAGGATGCCGCCGATGGGGCGGGCGACGAAGCCGACGCCGAGCGTGGCGAAGGCCGACAGCGTGCCCATGACCGGCGACGCGTTCGGGAAGAACGCGGAGCCGAAGTAGAGTGCCGCGGCCGTGCCGAAGCCGATGAAGTCGTAGCTCTCGATCACGGCTCCCGCGGTGGAGCCCCAGGCGACCCGGCGCGCATCGGACGTGCCGTGCACCGGGCCGCGCATGGTGAGCGCTTCGCTGCGCATGTCGATCGCCTCTCTGGTTCAGGGGCCGGCTCGACCCTAGAGCAGGGAGAGCGCCCTCCTGTTGACAGTGGAGCACATCGTGCGGGCTTGAAGGATCGATGTCAACAGTGAATGACGAACGTATGACCTGCAATTGAGCGAAAGAAGCCGAGCATCTTGTCTGTTGACACATTCCTGTTAACATCGGTGCCCATGAGGCGAACCGGATGGCCGGGCTGCTCGACGATCAGCTTCCGGCACCTGCCACTGACGGCCGCGCTCGATGTCATCGCCGAGTGCGGGTTCGGTGAGATCGACCTCGGCGCACTGCCCGGGGTGTGCGACCACGTGCCCTACGACCTGACCGACGAGGCGGTGCGCGAGGTCGCCGCCCGCGTGCGGGCCTCGGGCCTGACGGTGCGCTCGGTCAACGGCGACGTCGGCGACCTGAACCGGCCCGTCGACGACGCGGGACAGCGCGAGCGGGACACCCACCTGCGACGGCTGCTCGACCTGACCGAGGCGTGCGGCGCGCCTGCACTGGTGCTCCCGTGCGGGGCCCTGTCGCACGAACCGCTCGCGAGCCTCGACGCGGACCTCGACCTCGTCGCACGGCAGCTGGGCAGGGCGTCCGCCGCCGCGGCCGGGCGCGGACTCGCGATCTGGGTCGAGGCCCCGCACCTCTACCGGCTGTGCTGGAACACCGAGCTCGCCGCGGCACTCGTCGCCCGGCTCGACCCCGCCGTGGGACTCGTGCTCGACACCAGTCACCTCGTCGCCTCCGGCGGCGACCCCGCCGCCTTCGCGCGGCGCTTCGCGGAGCGGATCACCCACGTGCATCTCCGCGACGCCACACCGGGCCACATCAACCACAGCATCGGCAACGGGGTCGTCGACTTCGCGGCGACCTTCGAGGCGCTGCGCGCCACCGGCTACCGCGGCCACAGCTCACTGGAGCTGGAGACCAGGGACGTCACCGACGAGGAACGGCCCGCCGCCGCCATCAGGGCCGCCGAGTTCATCGCCGGCCTCTAGACCCACGACGCAAGGAGAGAACACATGCCCGAGACGCAGCGCACCGCTGTCATCACCGGCGCGGGCGCGCCGCGCGGCATCGGCAAGGCCACCGCCGCCCGGCTCGCCCGCGACGGCTGGGCCGTGGCCGTGCTCGACCTCGACGAGCCCGCCGCGAAGCAGGTCGCCGACGACATCGCCTCGGCCACGGGCGCACCCGTGTTCGCCCACGGCGTCGACGTGGCCGACGAGGGCTCGGTGCTCGCCGCGTACCGGGCGGTGCGCGACGAGGTCGACGCCGGGCGGCTGCCCGCGGTCGGCGCGGTGGTCAACATCGCCGGCATCACCTCTCCGGTGCCGTTCCTGGAGACCACCCTGGAGCTGTGGAACAAGGTGCTCGCCGTCAACGCGACCGGCACCTACCTCGTCACCAAGGCGTTCCTGCCCGACCTGATCGACGCGGGCTGGGGCCGGATCGTGAACATGTCGTCGGTGTCGGCCCAGCAGGGCGGTGGCGTGTTCGGCCGGACCCCGTACAGCTCGGCGAAGGCGGCGATCCTCGGGTTCACCAAGTCGCTGGCCCGTGAGCTCGGCTCCGCTGGGGTCACGGTCAACGCCGTCGCACCCGGCGCCGTGGACACGGACATCCGCGCCGCCGCCACCACCGACGAGCTGGAGGCCGCGATCACGCGCAGCGTCCCGCTGGGCAGGCAGGCGACCGCGGACGACATCGCGGGCGTGATCGCCTGGCTCACCACGGAGGACGCGGGCTACCTGCAGGGCACGACGATCGACATCAACGGCGGCGCGTTCCTCCACTGAGGACGGGGCAGGCCGGGAGGGACGGTACAGTTGACGGGCGGGTACGCACGGTGCTGACGAGAGGTCCGGGGAGGTTGCGCGTGGTGAGCCGGCCGGCTTCGAGCAGGGAGCCCAGCCGCAACCTGCGCCAGATGGCGGTCGACACGCTGCGCAGGGCGATCACCACCGGCGACTTCCCTCCCGGCAGCCACCTCGGCGAGGTGCAGGTCTCCGAACAGCTGGGCATCAGCAGGGGCACACTGCGCGAGGCGTTCCGGCAGCTGCAGCAGGAGGGCCTGGTCGACTACGGCGACCGTGGGCGCGTCACGGTGCGGTCGATCAGCGAGAAGGACATCATCAACACCTTCACCGTCCGGGCCGCGCTGGAGTCGCTGGCCGGTGAGACGCTGGCGTCGAGCTTCTACCGCGAGGAGCACTGCCGCAGGCTGCGGGCCGCGGTGGACGACATGGCGCGCGCGGCCAGGGTGTCGCTCGAAGCCCAGATCGAGGCCGACCTCGCCTTCCACGAGCTGCTGTGCGAGCTCACCGACAACGACGCGCTGGTGCGGTCGTGGAAGCTGCTCGAAGGCCCGATGCGGATGTGCATCATGTACCGGGGGCTCGACCGGGCCCTGTCCAACATGAGCCCAGGCAGGCACCTGGAGATCGTCACCGCGATCGAGTCGGGCGACCCGGTGAAGACACAGACCGCGATCTCGGACCACATGGTCGCCACCGCGCAGGCGCTGCTGTTCGGCACCGTGCGCACGCGGCCCCGCATCGACCTGACGGCGGACGCGCCCGACGCCGACTGACCCGTCCTCAGTGGACGATCAGCTCGCGCGCACTGCCTTGCCTGGCAACGCGCAGGGAGCCCGTTCGAGCGCGTCGGCGAGTCTCGCGAGCTCGTCGCCGATCCGCTCCTCCTCGGTCAGCACGTCCGGCATGATCCGCGGCAGATCACGACGGGATTCCGCCGGTAGCCGATGTTGAGCACCGTGGTCAGCAGCTCGGCGCGGCGGGTGCTCGCGGCCGCCGCGGCGAGCCGATCGAGGTTGTCGTACACGAGCCGGTCGATCACGCCCGGCGCGGGGAACCCGCACCGCTCGCTCTCGGCGGCCCACCGCCCGATCGAGGTGGGCTCAGCGCCCGGTATGGCGGCGGGCAGCCCGATACCGATCCTCATCTCTCCTCTTTGTGGGGAACCTCGGTGCGAGCATCGGCTCACCGGACCGCTTTGTCTTGAACACAGCGGACATCGGCGCCGCGCTGTGGACTAGAGTGGGCGCGGCCCCCTCGCCTGAGGCCGGGTGCGACACCCACCCGGCCGTAGCCGGCCGCCGCATGCCCTGTGGGCGCGTGCGGCGGCGCCTGACGAGGGAGAACGATGACGCGCGATCCGTTCGAGGCGTGGCTTCGCGGAGTTGCCGAACGGCCGGGAGTGCCGCTGCCGATCCTGTTGCAGGCCACCATCACGGACATGGTCAAGACGGGCAGCGTGGTCTGCGCGGACTGGCTCGTGGACCACGTCGACGAGCTCGGCCACACCGCGTGGCGTGAGCTGGCGCTGCACTGCATGAACGTGCTCGTCTCGCGGCGGCAGGTGGCGGGCCAGGAGTCCGTCGCCGCGCGCCTGATGGAGACCGCGCGGGGCAGTACTCCGTCGGAACGGGCGATGGCGTGGGTACTGCACGACTTCATCCGCGCCGGGCCGCAGGGCGCGCGGGCACGGCTCGGCATGGTCAGCCTGGACACCGCTTCCGGGGCGGGACGGATCCTCCTGGTCGCCGCGATCACCGAGTGCGGCTGGCCACGGCGGCGGGTGCGCGAGCTGTGGGAGCGCTACTGCAGCGGCATCGACGTCCCGATCCCGGGCCAGGAAGGGCCGTGGTGAGCGCGGCGATGAGTTCCGCCGCCCCGGCGAGTCCGTGTACAGGAGAGCCGGAGCGGGAAGGAACAGAGGTCATGCCGACGAGCACGCCAACGATGACGCACCTCTACAGCGTCGTACCGGTGAGGGACCTGGCCGCCGCACTCCGCTGGTTCGCGGCGTTCTTCGGGCGCCCCGCGGACGAGCGGGTGGGGAGTGAGGCGCTCTGGCGGGTCAGCGACACCGCGTGGATCGTCGTCGACGAGCATCCCGGGCGCGCGGGCCACGCGCTGCTCACCCTCGGCGTCACCGGGCTCGACGCGATACTGGCCCGCCTCGTCGCCCACGGCGCCGAGCACGAGCCGGTGGAAACCTACGGCAACGGCGTGCGCCACGTCGTCGTCGTGGATCCGGACGGCAACCGCCTCTCGCTCGCCGAGGCGCCGTAGCCCGAGGCGTCGTTCAGCGGCGGGCGGTCTTGGCCGGGAGCGACCGCGCGTAGGCGACGCCGAGGCCGACCCACCGTTCGAGCTGGTCCCGCGCACCGACGGCGGAGGAGTCCACCCGGAGCCAGCCCCGCAGCTCGCGCCCGCGCATCACCATCGGCTCGACGCCGGGCTCACCGGTCAGCACGTCGGTGTCCTCCGGGGCGACGCGCACCATCAGCCCGCCCTGCCCGCTGGCCGCCACCGCCATGTTGCCGTCCAGCAGGAACGCCAGGCCGCCGAACATCGTGCGTTCGCTGAGGTGCTTCTCCCCGGCGACCAGTTCACGGACGCGGTCGGCCAGGTCGTGGTCGTAGGCCATGCCGGGAGTATCCCCGCCGGACTCGCGGATTGCCACGGCCCGTGCCGCCGGATCGGTAGCGTGCCGGTATGGGTGCTGCCGGGCGGGTCCGCCGGTGGGTGGCGCGCGGGGTCGCGCTGTTGCTCGGTTGCCTGCTGGTGCTCGCGTTCCCGGCTCCCGCTCTGTGGTGGCTGGCGTGGGTGGGGCTCGCCCCGCTCGTGGTGTTGTTCGCGCGTGCCGGGTCGTACCGCGAGGCCGGGTGGCGGAGTTGCCTGGCGTCGGCGGGGTTTTTCCTGACGTTCTTCCACTGGGTGCTGCCTCAGGTGGGGTTGCTGGCGCTCGCCGTGGCCGTGGTCGCAGCCGTGGTGTGGGTGCCGTTCGGGCTGCTGACGTACCAGTTGCTGCGGGAGCCGTCCCCGGGGCGGGTCGCGTTGGCGGGCGTCGTGCTGCCCTCGGTGTGGGTGAGCGTCGAGGTGGTGCGGTCGTGGGAGCGGCTGGGCGGCCCGTGGGGAATCCTCGGGCTGACCCAGTGGCAGGTGCCGCCTGTGCTCGATGTGGCGGCGCTCGGGGGCATGTGGTTGCTTAGTGCCGTGCTGGTGGCCGTCAACGTCGGGCTCGCGGCCGCGGCCCTTCCCGGCGTGAGTCGCGCGGTGCGGTTCTCCGGTGCGGGACTCGCCGTCGTGGTCGCCGCGTCGGCCCTCGGGTACGGGTTGCTGCGGGCGGATCCGGCGATGACCGGCACGATCCGGGTGGCCGGGGTGCAGGCGGGGGTGATTCACGATCCCGGGCAGCGGTTCGCCAGGCATGTGGAGCTCACCCGCACCGTTCGGGGACGCGGGCAGGACGTGGTCGTGTGGGGGCAGAGCAGCATGGCGTTCGACCCGGCGCGGCGGCCCGATACGGTGACCCTGTTGCGGGAGACGGCGGCGGCCGTCGGCAGCGACGTGCTCGTGAACGTCGACGCCCGTGGGACCGACGGCCGCATCAGGAAGACAGCCCAGCAGTACGGGGCCGGGGGACTGGTCGGCACCTACGAGAAGCGGCGGCTGGTTCCGTTCGGCGAGTACGTGCCGTTGCGGTCGCTGCTCGGTGGTCTGCTGCGGGACACCGGGATCGCCGACGAGGACAGGGCACCGGGCGTCGAGCCGTCGATCCTGCGGGTCGGCGCGGTCCGGCTGGGCCCGCTGATCTCCTACGAGTCGGTCTTTCCGGACCTGCGCAGGGAACTCGTGCGGCGGGGTGCGGACGTGACGGTGGTGCAGGGTTCGCTGACGTCGTTCCACGGCACCTGGGCGCATCCGGTACAGGCGAGCGCCGAGGCCATCCGTGCCGTGGAGTCCGGACGCTCCGCCGTACTGGTGGAGCTGGACGGGACGTCGGCCGCGTTCGACGCGCGGGGCAGGCGCCTGGCGTGGCTGCCGCCCGACGCGCGGGGGATCTTCGTGGTCGAGGTGCCGATCCACGAGGGATCCACGCCCTATGTCCGATGGGGCGACTGGGTTCCCGCCACGGCGTTCGTGATCACCGTGGCGACGCTCGTCCTCCTCGGCTCGCGCGCGCTGCTCCGGATCCGCCCGCGGTGAAGGCCACCTTCACTGCGAACGGGTGCGAGCGGTGGCCTCGATTCCGGCGAGGAGGAGTTCGAGACCGAACGCGAGGTAGGCGTCCTGGTCCTCGCAGGCGCTCAGCGGTCCCGCCGCCTCCACCAGCCGGGGATACGTACCGGCGGGCAGGGACTCCAGGAAGTTGCGGGCGCTGCGGGGGTCCGCGAGCCTGCCGGTGGCTCCGGGCAGGCCGCTCACGAGGTTGGTGACGGTACTCAGCGCGTGGCGGACGATCTGGGTCGCCTCGGCGGGGGTGAAACCGGCGCGGCCCAGGATGTCGAGCGCGGTCTCGATGGTGCGCAGGCTGCTCTCGGAGGTGACGTTGCGGGTCGCGAGCAGCGGCGCCGTCGCGGGGTGTGCGCGCAGCACGGCGACGATCGACTCCAGCAGTGTCCTCAGCTGCCGCGGCCACGGGGCGGACGGCTGCACGGCGGGAACGTCGATCTCCTCGTAGAGCAGTTCGACGATGCCGTCCATGAGCTCGTCCTTGTTCCGGAAATGCCAGTACAGCGCCATAGGCGTGACGCCGAGGTCCTTTGCGAGCCTGCGGATGGTCACCGCCGCGAGCCCTTCGGCGTCCGCGAGCGCGACCGCGGCACCGGCCACGGAGCGACGGGTGAGGGCCGTGCGTTCGTCATCCGCCGTGCCTCGGCGTTTCGGTTGGCTCATCGCTTGACAATGTACAGCGTACAGGCGCACTGTACAACGTACATGTACGGCGTACAGGAAGGTGCGGGCGATGAACCTGAAGCAGTGGCTCTACCGCGGTGGCAGGCCGAACCGGGTGGCGCGCGTACTCGACCGGGGCACGGCCGTGCTCTACGCCCGCGGCGTCGCCCCGGACTACCTCGTGACGCTGGAGGTGCCGGGACGGCGCTCCGGCCGGACCGTCACCGTGCCCTTGGTGATGGTGGTCGTCGGCGGCGAGCGGTACCTCGTGTCCATGCTGGGGGAGCAGGCCAACTGGGTGCGCAACGCGCGGGCGGCCGCCGGCGAGGTCACCCTCCGGCACGGCCACCGCGAGCGCGTGTGCCTGCGGGAGGTGCCGCCGGAGCGGCGTGCCCCGATCCTCCGGGAGTACCTCCGGCGGGCACCCAACGCCAGGGCACATGTGCCCGTGGACAGGGACGCGCCGCTCGCGGAGTTCGAGCGCGTCGCGCCGGGCTTGCCGGTGTTCCGGGTCGGTCCGGCGGCTACTCCGGGACCGGGGCCAGCGTGACGTCGTCGGGTGGGCCGTCGAACCCGTTGGCCCAGTACCGGCCGCGCAGCGACAGCGTGAGGAGCATCTGCGTGATCTCCTCCGCAGTCATCGCGGGCTCGTCCTGTTCCAGCCACCACTGCAGGATCGCCACCTGCTCGCCGACCCAGGCGCGGGCGAGCAGCTCGGGCTGGATCCGCATCGTCACACCGAGATTCGCGGCCCGCTCGGCGAAGATCCGCGCCGCGCTGGCGGTGCGGATGTCGACGAACTTCCGCAGTGCGGTGCCGTGGCCCTCGCCGCGCAGGATCACCCGGTACGCGTCGCGCTCCTCCCGCGCGTGCCGGAACAGCTCGAGCGCGGGCTTGCCGGTGAACCCCCTTGACGACTCCGGGGCCAGCGGTACCAGCCGGGCCTGCAGCTCCGCGTGGACGTCGCTGACGACCTGGTCGAGCAGCGCCTGCTTGTCCCGGTAGTACTTGTAGAACGTGGCCCGGCTGATGTCGGCGTGCTCGGTGATGTCCTCGACGGTGACGTTGTCGAAACCGTTCTGGAGAACCAGCTCCACCATCGCGTTCCTCAGCAGGCGCTTGGTGCGCCTGGTCCGGCGGTCCTCGGCCATCTGCCCTCCAGGTCGGCGGAGTCTCCAGGCGACGAAGCTTACAACTCGCTACACGATGCAGCATATTGGACACCGCGTTTGAGCCGCTCAGCGGAGCAGCGCCTTGGCGATGCCGTTCTTCTGGATCTCCGAGGAGCCGGTGAGGATGCGGAACATCCGCAGGCGGCGGAACAGCCACTCGATCTCCGACCCCTTCACCATCCCGGCCTTGCCGTGGATCTGCATCCCCGCGTCGGCGATGGTGAAGGCGTTCTCGGCCACGAACAGCTTGCACATGAACGCCTCGGTGCTCGGCCGCCTGCCCTCGTCGAGCGCGGTGAGCGCGGCGTAGGTCATCGACCTGGCCGCGTAGAACGCCGTGGCCATGTCGGCGATCTTGTGCTGGATGGACTGGAGGTCGGCGAGCGTGCCACCGAAGACGGCGCGGTTCTTCGCGTGGGCGATGGTGAGCTCGAGAACGCGGCGGGCGTGCCCGAGGACGGTGGGGCAGTGCAGCAGCCGGTTGGTGGTGACGCGTCCCAGCCCGATCCGGAGGCCGTCGCCGATCTCGCCGAGCAGCTGTCCGGGGCCGACATAGCAGTCGTCGAGCACGATGTCGGACTCGATGTGCTGGCCGGAAAGGGGCACCTCGCCCGGCAGCACGGTGCAGCCGGGGGAGTCGAGGTCGACGAGGAACGCCGAGTAGGTCTCCTCGGTGCCCGCCATGCGGGCGACCAGGATCGAGAAGTCCGCGAAGGGGCCCGCCGAGCTGAACACCTTCCGCCCGGTGATCCGCCAGCCGTCGCCGTCCGGGGTGGCGGTGGTGCGCATCGCGCGCACGTCCGAGCCCGCGTCGGTCTCGGTGAGCGAGAAGCAGCACGCGCGGTCGCCCTCGACGACGGGCACCAGGTAGCGGTCGAGCTGTTCGGGCGTGGCGTAGGCGAAGATCGCCCCGGCGCGCAGCGGCCCGCCCATGTCGCCGAGCACACTGTGGTAGAGCGTGCGCCCGGACGCGCCGACCTCCTCCTTCAACGCGGCGAGCTCGGTGTGGCTGAGCCCGCGTCCGCCGTGTTCCGGAGGCAGGTGGATCCCGTAGAAACCCAGCTCCCGGCTGCGTTTCCACACGGGCTGGAGCACGGAGCGGTCGAAGACGGTCTCCGGGCCGAGGTCGTGTGCGCGTTCGTAGTCGGCGAGCTCGCCTCGCAGGTAGTCGCGCAGCTTCTCCACAACGGGCTTGATGCCCGGCAGCTCGTCGTAGCCGGGGGTGAGGTCGAAGATCATCATGGTCTCCCTGTCAGTTCACGGCCCGGTCGGCGCCGGCCCAGTACGGCGCACGCACGGCGCGGCGGTCGATCTTGCCGTTGCGGTTGACGGGCAGGGCACCGACGACGTCGACGGTCCGCGGCTTCTTGAAGCGGTCGAGTCGTTCGGCGCAGAACGCGATCAGCTCCGCCGGATCGATCTCCGCGCCGGGCTTGGCGACCACGACGGCCTTGACCGCCTCGCCCCACTTCTCGTCGGGAACGCCCACCACGCACGCCTCGGCGACGGACGGGTGCTCGTAGATCGCGGCCTCGACCTCGCTGCAGTAGATGTTGAACCCGCCGGAGATGATCATGTCCTTCTTGCGGTCGACGATGAACAGGTAACCGTCCTCGCGCAGGTAACCGATGTCGCCCGTCAGCACCCAGCCGTCGCGGAAGGTCTGCGCCGACAGCTCCGGCTCGTTCCAGTACGCGCGGACGCAGTCAGGGCCGCGGACCACGAGCTCGCCCATCGCGCCCGCGGGCACGGGCTCGAACCGCTCGTCCACCACCTGGACCTCGGTGTCGAAGAGCGCGCGCCCGCAGGAGAGCAGGATGTCGGGATCGCTCTCGATGCCGCGTACGACGTCGTCGGTGGTGAGCACCGTGACCCCGCTGGTGGTCTCCGCCTGGCCGTAGCCCTGCATCACGATGGGCCCGAACAGCTCGACCGCCTCACGCAGGCGCTGCGGTGACACCGGCGCGCCGCCGATCCGGACGGCCTTGAGCGAGGACAGGTCGGCGGTGTCGCGGCCCGGATGCGCGAGCACCATGTTGAGCATGGTCGGCACCAGGAACGTCGAGGTGACCTTCTCCTTGGCGATGACGTCGAGGAAGTCCTGTGGCGTGAACGACGGCAGCACGACGATGGCGGTTCCCCTGCTCAGCGCGGCGAGCACGCCCATGCCGGAGGCGTGCGTGATCGGTCCCGCGACGAGGTACGAGTCGCCGGGGGACGCGGCCACGTCGGGATCCATGAGCCGCTTGCGGACGTTGGCCAGCCGGTTGCCGGTGGTCTGCACCGCGGCCTTGAGCTTGCCGGTGGAGCCGGACGTGAAGTGCAGGACGCAGGGCTCGTCGAGGTCCACGTCCACGGCGACGGGCTCGTCGGTGCCCTCGGCGAGCAGGTCCGCGTAGGTCTGGGCCCCGGGCTGCCCGCCGTCGAACACGACGAGGGGGATGTCGCGGCCGCTCCCTCGGATGGCCTCGCGGCCGGTCTCGGCGTGGGCGGCGTCGGTGAGCAGCATCCGCACGCCGGCGTCGACGAGGATGTGACGGGCCTCCTCGAGCCCGAGCCGGTGGTTGACCGGGACGCGCAGGAGCCCGCCCTTGTACAGCGCGACCTCCACCTCCACGAGCTCGGCGCGGTTGGACGCGAACGTCGCGACCGCGGCCCCGGCGCCGATTCCCCGGCTCGCCAGCGCGGACGCGAGCCGGTTGGAGCGACGGTCGAGATCGGCGTAGGTCCACCGCTGCTCGCCGCAGACGAGCGCGTCGCGAGTGGGCCAGTACGACGCGCTGCGCGCGACGAGACGCCCGAGGTTGGTCAGCATGTTGTCCCCATCCAGCAGACTAATCACCAAGACTGAATACGTTCACGATGAACGAATATGGACACACTGTCTATCAGTTCGGCGGCGCGATGTCCAAAGGTTGACATCAAGTTTACTTATATACAAGATGTCGCAGACCAGAAGCCGTCAGTCAGAGAGGACTGCGCATGGCATCGAGGAAGGGCAGGAGCCTGCTCGCCGTGCTGGCGATCGTGGCTCTCGCCGGATGCGGGACCGCGGCGGGCGAGGGCCCGGACGCGCCGGGCAGCCAGATCCGCTACATCGTCCCGTTCAGCTCCGGCGGCGGCACCGACACCGCCGCGAGGGAGACCGCCCGCACGCTCACCGAGGCCGGGATCGCCCGCGGCGACATCTATGTCGAGAACCTCCCCGGAGCGGGCGGCCTGGTCGGTATCCAGACCCTGACCCGGCAGGGCGACGACAACACGCTCATGCAGTGGGTGGACGTGCTCGCGCCGCTGTACCGCGAAGGCGCACCGGTCGGCCTGGACGACCTGCGGCCGGTGGCGCAGCTGGCCACCAGCCCGATGGTGGTCGTCACGGGCGCCGACTCCCGGCTCCGGACGTTCCGGGACCTGCTCGACGGCATGGCCGCGGGCGAGGTCACCTTCGGCCTGTCGAGCACGCTGCAGTCCAAGGAACCGTCCAAGTGGAAGGAGGTCGCCGAGGCGCGCGGCATCGACCCGGCCGGGCTGAACTTCGTGCCGAGCGAAGGCGTGTCCCAGGTCATCCCGGACGTGGTCAGCGAGCGCATCGACGTCGCCCTCGTGGTGCCGACCCTGGCCCGCAGCTACCTCAACAAGGGCGAGCTGCGCGCTCTCGCGATCACGGCGGACGAGCGGCTCGGGTCCCTGCCGGACGTACCGACCCTGCGCGAGCAGGGAGTGTCCACTTCGTACTACCGAGCGCAGGGCGTGATCATGTCCGCCGACGCGTCCGACCAGGCGGTGGACTACTGGGCCGAGGCACTGCGGGAGGTCAGCCGCAGCGAGGAATGGGAGCAGTACGCGGAGAAGAACGGACTGCTGGTCCAGTACAAGGGGCCCGAGGAGTACGCGGAGTGGCTGCGTACCGAGGGCGCCACGTTCGGCCGCTACCTGAGGGAGCGTGACTGAGATGGCCGGGCGCACCCGTCGCGGACGTGTCTCCGCGTTCCCCGTCCTCGCCTGCCTGTGGCTCGGCACGGTCGTGTGGCAAGCCGTCGAGCTCGCGGCGCGGCACACCGACACCAGCGCCGACCTCGGCCCCGCGTTCCTGCCGCTCGCGCTCGGTGCCCTCGTGCTCGTGCTGCTGACCGCCGACCTCGTCCGGCAGGCCCGGGCGCCGCGCACGGAACCCCCCGAACCCCAGGACGCGACGGCCGGCGGACTGCGCCGGTGGTTCGAGCCGCCGCTGCGGAGGTTCGCCGTCCTGGCCGCGGCCGCGGCCGCACTCGGCCCGTGGATCGGTCTCGCCGCGGCCATGATCGTGCTGATCGCCGGCTGCCTGCGCTACGTCGAGCGGCGCACCTGGACGCAGACCATCGTGACCACCGTCGTGCTCGTCGCCGCCCTGTACGTGGTCTTCGTGGTGCTCCTGCAAGTCCCCATCGACCTTCTCCCCGCCTACTGACGACGAAAAGGATCTGCCGCGGTGGAAACCTTGACCCTGCTCAGCGGCGGGCTGACCGCCATCCTGTCCGACCCCGCCACACTCGCCTGGTGCGCACTCGGCGTCACGATCGGCACCGTCGTCGGAGCCCTGCCCGGAATCGGCACGGTGACGACGATGGCGGTGCTGCTGCCGCTGACGTTCGGGCTGTCCCCGGTGAGCGCGCTGGTACTGCTCGTCGCCATCTACATGGGAGGCATGTTCGGCGGGCGGATCAGCTCGATCCTGCTCAACATCCCCGGCGACGCGTCGAGCGTCGTCTCGACGTTCGACGGCTACCCCCTCGCCCGGCAGGGCCGTGTCGGGTACGCGCTGACGCTGAGCGCCGTGGCGTCGTTCGTCGGCGGCCTGGTCGGGTTCGCCGGCCTCGCGCTGCTCGCCGCGGTGCTCGCGAAGGCGGCGATCCTCTTCGGACCCGCCGAGTATTTCCTGCTCGTCTGCCTCGTACTGCTGCTGACCTCCGGCATCTCGAACTCCACGCGCCCGAAGGCGATCGCCGCCGTGGGCCTCGGCGTGCTCGTCTCGACGGTGGGGCTCGACCGCATCACCGGCGACGAGCGGTTCACGTGGGGCATCGTCGACCTGTGGGACGGCGCAGACCTCGTCGTGGTGGCGATCGGCATCTTCGGCCTGTCCGAGGTGATCGTCCGCATCCGTGACGGGGGCAAGATCGAGTCCACCGACAAGCTGCCCCTGCGCTCGCTGTTCCCTCCGGCCCGCAGCGTCGCCCGGTACACGCCGAGCATGGCACGCGGTGGCCTGATCGGCTTCCTCATCGGGATCTTCCCCGGCGCGGGCGCGTCGATGGCGACGTTCATCGCCTACGCCGCCGAGAAGACCTTCGGCAAAGACCGCGAGAGCTTCGGCAAGGGCAACCCGCGCGGGCTCGCCGCGCCTGAGGCCGCCGACAACGCCTCGGTCGGCGGGGCGCTGATCCCCACCCTGTCGCTCGGCATCCCCGGCTCGGCCAGCGGCGCGATGATCCTCGGCGGGCTCGTGATGGTCGGCCTGCAGCCGGGACCCGAGCTGTTCACCAAGTCCGCCGACATCGTGTGGGCGGTGATCGCCGCCGTGCTGGTGGCCAACGTGCTCCTGCTCGTCCTCAACACGGTGCTCGTGCCGTTCTTCGCCACCGCGCTGCGCGTGATCTCGCCGTACCTCACCGTCTTCATCGCGAGCCTGTGCTTCGTGGGCGTCTACTCGTTGCGCAGCAACTTCTTCGACGTCCTGCTGATGGTCGCGTTCGGACTGATCGGCTATCTCATGCGCCGCTCGGGCTACCCCCTCACGAGCCTGCTGCTCGGCGTGGTGCTCGGCCCGATGCTGGAGGACAACTTCCGCAGGGCGCTGCTCGTCTCGCGGGGCGACTGGTCGGTCTTCTGGTCCAGCCCGGTGACGGTGATCCTGCTGACCACCATCGTCGTGGCCGTCGTGGCACTGCTGGCCCACGCCGGCTGGCGGCGCACCCGTGCCCGCGCCGAGCGCACTGCGGTGATGAGCTGACGGCATGGGGGCCATCTCCGTCGAATGACTGAGGACTCGTCCGTCCGGCCCACCTAGCGTGGGAGGACCACCAGACAACCGAGCGACGATGGACGAGCCAGTGACGCGGAGATACCGGATCCCGGCGCCCGCAGAGCGGGTACGGGCGGTGGTGTGCGCACCGCTGTCGTGGCCGTGGCTCACGGGTTCCGGGATGTCGGTGGAGTTCGAGCGCCGGGACGGCGCGATCGGCCGCTACCGCGCCGAGCGGGGCGGGGTGTCGGTGCCCTTCGCCGTGGAGCGCGCGGCACGGTCGGTCACGCTGTCGCTCACCGGCGAGGACGGCGCGCCCGGGGACGCCGCGCTCACGTGGACGGTCGGGGAACTGCCGGACGGCACGAGCGAGGTGGTCCTGACCACGCACGGCGAGGAACCGGCACTGCTCGGCGAGGCGTGGGACGCTGCCGACCTCGGTGGCGCGCTCGGCGCGTGGTCGCGCGACATCGACCGCGCGTGCGAGCACCACGACCCGCTCGGCGCCGCCAGGGCGCTCGCACCGATGCTGCGGGAGCGGGCGGCCGACTCGGAGGCGGCGCGCACACTCGACGCGAGCAGCGTGGCGGCCCTGCGGGCGGCCGGGCTGTTCCGCCTCGGCCCGCCGAAGCCGCTCGGCGGCCTGGACGCGCGGCCCGGCGTCATCGTCTCCGCGATCGCCGAGCTGAGCCGCGCCGACGCCGCCGCGGGCTGGTGCACGTTCATCGGCAACCAGTCCGCCTACAGCGCGTGGCTGGAGGAGGACGTCGCCACCGAGCTCGCCGGACCCGACGGCGGGCTGATCCTCGCCGGGTCGACGGCCGTCTCGGGCACGGCGGAGCCGCGCGGGAACGGCACCGTCGAGGTGAACGGGCGCTGGCGGTTCAACAGCGGCTGTCTGCACGCCGACTGGCTCATGGCGGGCGTGTCGGTGCCGACCGCCGAGGGCGCCGTGCCGATGCTCGCGTTCCTGCCGTGGGACGCCGTGACGATACTGGACACCTGGCACGTCGCGGGCCTGTCCGGCACCGGCAGCCACGACCTCGTGCTCGACCGCGTCGAGGTACCGAGGCGACGGCTCGCCCCTTTGTTCACCGCACCCGCCGCGATCGGCGAGACCCTGCACAAACTGAGCCCCTACAACATCCAGGCCGTGCTCATGGCCGGCCTGCCGCTCGGCATCGCCCGGCGGGCGCTGGACGAGGTGCCGCCCGCCGACGGCACCACGGTGCCGCTCGCCAGGCTGGAGACCGAACTGGCCGCGGCCCGCGCACTCGTGCTGGAGACCGTGGACGGCTACTGGTCCGAGCTCGCGGGCGCCGAGACGCTGCCCGCGTCGTCGGGGGCGCGGCTCGCGCTCGTGCTGCGGCACGCCGCCGACACGGCCAAGCGCGTCACCTCGGCGGCGGTACGGCTCGCCGGGCCGGAGGTCACGGGCCCAGGGCACGCGGCGTTGCGGCGCTGCCTGCGGGACGCCTTCGCGACCGGTCAGCACCTGGCGGTGAGCGACGACATCGTCGCGCGCAACGCCGCCCGGCTGTACCCGGAGGGGGCGACATGACAACCCGAGCCGCACTGGCCGAGGCCCTGCGCGAAGCGGGGCCCGACCTGTCTTTCCGGCCGAGGGCGTTGTTCCGCGCCGCCGAGTCGCTCGGGCACGCCGACGCCTCGCTCGGCCTGCTGCTGGCGACCGGCGGGCTCGCCGGCGCCCTGCACTCGGCGCCGCCGGAGGTGCGCGCCAGGATCGCCGAGGGCGACCTGCTGACCGGTTCGGCGCATCCCGGCGGGCAGCTGCGGCGCACGGGCGGGGAGGGCTACGTCCTGTCCGGCTGCTGGGTCGCGGTGCCGGCCGCGACGTCCGCCGACTGGTTCGCGCTGGGGGCCGAGCGGGACGACGGCGGGCCACCGGAGCCGGTGCTCGTCCTGCTGCCCGCGGGCGTCGCCGGCGTCAGCCCCCGCACGGGCACCGGCCTCGACGGGGCCGACGCCCGGCACCTCGCCGCCCGCGACGTCGCCGTGCCGGCCGAGCACGTGCTGCCCGCGTTCGGTCCCGTGCCGGGTCCGGCGCCGCTGCCGCCCGTCGTCGCCGTGCGCTGTGCCGTCACCGGGGTCGCGCTCGGGCTGGCCCGCAGGGCGCTGTCCGAGTTCGCCGAAACCGCGAGGCAACGGTCGCGGCTCGGCGAGGTCACCAGGATGTCGGAGCAACCCGTGCTGCGCACGGAACTCAACCGCGTGGTGCTCTCCTTCCGCGCGGCCCGCAGGCTCGTGCTCACCGAACTGGAGGGGCTCCCGCCCGACGGCGACGGCCAGGAGGCCGTGCCCGTCGCCCTGCGGACCGGGCTCGCCGCGGCCCTGCTGCACGCGCACGGGGTCGCCATCGACGCGGTGCGATTCGCGTTCGGCAAGTCCGGTGGCTCGTCCCTCTACAGTGGACATTCGATGGAAGGCCACTGGCGGGACGCCGAGGAGCTCGCCTGTCACCACCTGTTCAGTGAGCGCGCCGAGCGCGAGATCGCGAGTGCGCAGTTCGGCGACCACGTCTCGCCGGTGTGGTTGTAGGCCCGCATGACGGGACAAATCCTTACTCTGATGGATGAGAGCGGCGAACTCACCTCTATAGCGTGGCTCGCGCAAGTTCAACTCTGCACCAGAGGAGAAACCATGAGCAATGTCGAGGCGTTCGCCAACGAGCACGTGGACGGCGTCCTCAGCCCGCTGGAGGTGACCACCGCCGTGGGTCCGGTTCTCGCCACCCCCGCCTACGCGGGCTACGCGGCCGGCGCGGGCGCGGTGTTCACCCTTGGCCTCATCTCGGACGCGATCGAGAGCCACCACGCCGCCGAGGTCACGCCGACCGGCCCGGTTCCGAGCTACGGCTCCGTGGACCAGCTGCTCGGCATGCGGGTCGCCAGCATCAGCTGACGTTGGCCGTCGTGGCGCTGCGGAGCGCACGTGTCCGCGGCGCCACTTCGCAAGTCTCCTCTCGAGGACGGAAGGGATCTGCCGTGGCGTTGACGCGCACGAGGACCGTGATCGACCGGGCCGAGCAGGACCGCGCGCTGCGCCGCGTCGAGGCGCTCACCGGGCTCGGCGCTGCGGTGTCCTCTTTGGAGTACCTGGCGTCCTCGAAGGACTTCGACCGCGGTGAGCTGCTGAGCTGGGACACCGCGAGGACCCGCTACCGGTGGATGACGGGCCGCCTGGAGAAGGCTCTCGGCACCGTGTTCGACAAGCCGGGCGTGCAGGTGCTGTTCGGCGCGCGGGTGCTCGCCGCGGCGACACTGATGAACTCGGCCGCCACCGAGCGCGCCAAGACCGCGGCCGCCACCTACCTCGCTGGCACGAACTTCGCCGTGCACGCGCGCAGCCCGTACGGCTCCGACGGCTCGGAAACCGTGCTCACCATCTCGCTGACCACGCTCACGCTGTCGAAGCTCTTCGCGAACGACCCGAAGGCACGGCAGGCATGCCTGTGGTTCATCGCCGCCCAGTCCTGCCTGTCCTACGGCATCGCGGGCGTGGCGAAGCTGATCTCCCCGGTGTGGCGCGACGGCAGCGCGGTGCGCGACATCTTCCGCACCCGCATGTTCGGGCACCGCCTGGCGTTCTCGGCGCTGCGGGACCGGCCCCGCGTCGCCCGTGCGCTCGGCCAGGCCACGATCGCGGGGGAGATGCTGTTCCCGCTCGTGCTCGTCGCGCCGAAGCCGGTCGCGCGCGCGTTGCTCGGCGTCGGCGCGAGCTTCCACGCGGGCAACGCGGTCTTCATGGGGCTCAACCGCTTCGTCTGGGCCTTCCTCGGCACCTACCCGGCCATCGTGTACTGCTCGCGGGCACTGGGCCGCGGCTCCGGGCGCGGGTGACCGTGCGCGGCGGGCACCGGGCGCCCCGGCTCGACGGGAACGGCAACGCCGACTGGGTCGGCGCGATCACCCGTCGCCACCTGCCGAAGGTCGCCGGTGCCGTCGTGCTGGGCCTGGTCGCCGCCGCGGCGGGGCTGGCGCAGCCCGCCCTGATCGGCAGGCTGATCGGCGCCATCGGCACCGACGCGAGCCTGGTGCTGCCGATCGTGCTCGTCGTGGTGCTGTTCCTCGTCGAGGCCGCGCTCACGTCGACGCAGGCGTACGTCATGGGACGGATCGGCGAGCGCATCGTCTACGACGTCCGCTCCGCGCTGCTCGGCCGCGTGCTCTCCGCCGACCTGCGGGCGTTCGGCGCCATGCGCCAGGGCGACGTCTTCGCCCGGATCGTCACCGACACGTCGATGCTCAAGGTGGCGCTCTCGCAGAGCGTGGCCGGCATCATCGTGGACGCCGCGATGGTGCTCGGCGGCGTGGTGCTCATGCTGCTGATCGACCCGCTGCTGCTCGCCGTCACCGCAGGCTGCATGACCGTGGCCAGCCTGGTGGCGTTCGTCGTCGCGCGGCGGCTGCGCAAGGCCGCGCAGGAGAGCCGCGCCATCATGGGCGACTTCGGAGCCGACCTGCAGCGTGCCCTCTCGGCGCTGAGCACCGTCAAGGCGTGCCGCGCCGAGCGGCTCGAAGGCAGCCGGATCGGCGGGCTGGCCCTGAGCGCCCGCCGGTCCGGAGTCAAGGTGAGCGCGCTGAACGCCCTGCTCTCGCCGTCGATGAGCATCGGCCTCCAGGCGTCGCTCGCGGCCGTCATCGTCACGGGCATGGGCCGGGTCGCGAACGGCTCGATGAACCCGGCGAGCCTGACCGCGTTCATCATGTACCTCTTCTATCTCGTCACCCCGCTCGTGACGTTGTTCATGGGGATCGGCCAGCTCCAGCAGGGCCGCGCCGCGATCGGGCGGATCAACGAGCTCGCCGCGATCGAGCAGGAGCAGGACGTGCTGCTGCCGAGGTCACCGCAGGGCGTGGTGGCGCAGAGCCCCGACGACGTCGTCGCCAGCCGGGACACGGTGGTGTACCGGCATTTCGGCGTGGACTTCCAGCGGGTCCGCTTCTCCTACCAGCCCGACGAGCCGACCTTGCGCGGCGTGTCGTTCTCGGTGCCCGCCCGCGGGCTGACCGCCATCGTCGGCCCGTCCGGTGCGGGCAAGACGACGCTGCTGCAGCTGCTGATGCGGTTCCACCCCGTGCGCGGCGGCCGGATCCTGCTCAACGGCGAGAACATCGAGCTGATCCCGCTGGGCGTGCTGCGCGGGCTCGTCGGTTACGTGCAGCAGGAGAGCACCACCCTGCGCGGCACGATCGGCGAGAACCTCGTCTACGGCGAGGCGCACGTGGGCCCCGGCGAGGTCGAGCGCGCGCTGTGGCTGTCCGGCCTCGACGAGCTGGTCAGCTCGCTGCCACGGGGCCTGCACACTGAACTCGGCGACGCCGGGCTCGGTCTCTCCGGAGGGCAGCGGCAGCGGCTGGCCATCGCGCGGATGCTGGTCCGCAGGCCCTCGGTGCTGCTGCTGGACGAGGCGACGTCCAATCTGGACTCGGAGTCGGAGCTGAAGCTGCGCCAGAGCATCCGCAACATCGCGGGGGAGTGCACGGTGATCAGCGTCGCGCACCGGCTGTCGACCGTCGTGGACGCCGACCAGATCATCGTGCTGGACCAGGGGACGGTCCGGGACGTCGGCACGCACCAGCAGCTGCTGACCACCAGCGCGCTGTACCAGCGGCTGACGTCGATCCAGTTCCAGGACAACGGGCGGCGGGCGCTGCCCGCGACCGGGAAGGCCGGTGAGTGAGATGTCCTTCGATTCTCCGGGTCCCGCCGGACGCCTCGTGCGGGTCGGCGGACGGCAGGTGCACGTGCTGGAGCGCGGGCCACGCGACGCCACGCCGACCGTGGTGTTCGAGAGCGGGCTGGCCTCGCCGCTGCAGACGTGGACGTGGGTGCAGGACGCCGTCGCGGCACACACCCGCACCGTGAGCTACGAGCGCGCGGGCACCGGCTGGAGCGAGAAGGCTCCCGGGCCGCGCAGCGTGCCGGTGCTGGCCGCCGAGCTGGACGCCACGCTGCGGGCGCTCGACGTGACCGGGCCCGTGGTGCTGGTGGGCCACTCCTTCGGCGGGCTCGTGGCGCGCTGCTACGCGGGCCGGTACCCGGAGCGCGTGGCCGGGGTCGTGTTCGCCGACGCACTGCATCCCGAGGAGATGCGCCGCTCGGCGACACAACGCCGCGGCATGGCCTGGCTGGAGCAGTCGTTGCGGGTGTCGGCGCTGCGCGCGTTGCTGCGCCTGGGCCGCAAGGAGATCGAGGAACAGTTCACCGAGCTGCCCGAGGCCGCCGCGACGCACGCGCGCGCGAGGCTGCCCGTGCCCGCCGTCTGGTGGACCGCGGCCGCGGAGCTGGTGTCGTGGAAGAACGCCGACCCGCGCGCGGTGATGGCCGGTGGGTTCCCCGCGCACGCGCCCGTCGGCGTGGTGGTGTCGGGGATGTCGCTGCGCAACGACGTCGCCCACCGCAAGCTGCAGGAGGAACTGCTGGCGCTGTCGGCGGACCCGGTGTCCGCGCTGGCCAAGAACGCCACCCACTTCGGGCTGGTGCTCGACCGTGGCCACAGCCAGGTGGTGGTGGAGACGATCGGGGCGGTGCTGGCGAAGGCCACCGCGAAGGAGGGCGATCGCATTGTCCGGTAAGGGAACCGCGCCGGGGCGCGGTGCGCTGTACGGGGTGCTGGGTGCCTGGTTCGGGCTCACGGTGGTCGGGCAGAAGCTCTACCGCGACCAGCGCAAGCAGACCATCTGGGACAAGCTGTACCTCGTGATCCCGGATTGGCGGTTCTTCGCGCCGAACCCCGGAATCCACGATCACCACCTGCTGATGCGCGACCAGCTCGCCGACGGCTCGCTCACCGCGTTCCGCGAGATCGGCGGTGTGCAGGAGCGCACCCTGTTGCACGCGGTGTGGCATCCGCACCGCAGGGCCGAGAAGACCGTGTTCGACAGCGTGGCCGAGCTGCTGCGCTACGTCGGCCAGCACGGCGAGGGCCTGAACGGGCCCGACCCGAGCCTGCAGCTGTCGGTGCCGTACCTGACGCTGCTGTCCTACGTCACCTCCCGGGAGCACCACCCGGACGCCGTGCGCACCCAGTTCCTCATCGCGGTGTCGGGCGGGTACGAGGAGGAGGACGAGCCGACGATGGTGTTCCTCTCCGAGCTGCACGCCGTGGGCGCCGCGGCGAAGGGACGCGCGTCGTGACGCGGCCGCCGGTGGTCGTGGCGGGCGGGGGACTCGCGGGAGCCGCGTTCGCCGCGTGTCTCGCCGTGCGGGGTACCCCGGTGACGGTGCTGGAACGCACGGCCGTGCCCGGGGCCGGGGAGGCCGAGGCGCTGGCGCCCGGAGTGCACGCCGTGCTGTCCGGTCTCGGCCTGTCCGGCCGGGTGCACGAGGCCGGGTTCGCGCGGGGGGAGGTCTCCGTGCTCGGCTGGGGCAACGGCGAGGAGCCGTGGCGCAGCGCGTTCGCCGAAACCGGCGGCATCGACCACGGCTACCACGTGTGCCTCGGCGCGCTGGTGGAGCTGTTGCTGCAACGGGCGGGCGAGTGCGGTGCCCGCGTGGTCCGTGGTGCCGAGGTGATCGAGCCGGTCACCGACGGCGGCCGGGTGACCGGCGTGGTGGTCCACACCGCCGGGCAGACCGAGACCCTGCCGGCGAGGCTCGTGGCGGACGCCACCGGCACCGCGCGCGTCGTCGCGGGCCGGTTCTGCGCCGCGGAGCCGGATCCGCTGAGCCACCGGGTCTTCCGCGCCGTCGCGCCCGCCGACGCGACCACGGAGCAGGGCGCGTTCGTGCTCGAGGGCGCGCCGGGGGAGTGGCACTGGCGGATCCCCCTTGCCGGTGGAGTCGTCGGGCTCGGCAGACTTGTGCCGGGCGGTGGCGGGGACGCCGGTGGGGACGACGGCGAGCGGTGGCGGGGCTACCGCTGCGCCCGGCTGGCGGGCGCGGGGTGGTTGAGTGTCGGTGACGCGGCGGGCCTCGCCGATCCGGCGTTCCTCGATCCGGCGACGGTCGCGCTGCTCGCGGCGCAGGCCGCGGCGAGCGCGGTACCCGTGCTGTGCGGCGACGAGGCCGAGGAGGCGGCGCGCGGCTACATGGACTGCTACGCGCCGGTCGTCGAGTGCGCGAGAGCGTTCGCGGCGTTCTGCCTCGACCCGGCACGGCACGGGGAGAACACCGAGACGCTGCTGCGCGGGTTCACGGCGTTCGCGGCCGGGGAGCACGGTGGCGCGCTGGCCCGGATCAGGGCGGCGCTGGCGGGACACCGGCCGCTGTTCGACGTCGAGTACCCGCTCGGACCTCTCGTGGCGTCGCTGGCGATGCCGGAACGGTAGGGCTCACCGCGACGTGCCGGCGAGCCCCACCGCGTTCACCTGTGCACTCAGCCGCGCAGGCCCTCGCGCCGCAGCGCGAGCAGCTCCGTGCCGGACTTGCCGCTGACCCCTTCACCGGGAAGGTCCAAACGCGACTCGTGCCCGACGAGGTCGGTCACCATGTTGCCCGCGGCGAAAAGCGCGGTGCCACAGGCGACCACGGCCGCGATGCCCGGCGTGCCCAGCACCGGCGCGACCTTGTCCGCCCGCTCCAGCGGCTGAAGCCAGTCCTCCCTGGACATCGCCGCGTCGGCGGCCTTCTCCACCGAATTCATGAGATCACTCCCATCCTTGTGTTCGCCGGAAATCGGCGTTTCCGAGCGTAGTGAGGCGCAATCGCCGCGACATCAACGAAGTGAACGATTTGTCGCCGTGGCTGTGGTCCGTGGCTGGGCCGGATGGGCAGTTCGGCTGATGCTTCGCTGGCCCGGCTGCCGTAACGTGCGCGGCCGATACGACCTGCGATAGGTTCGATCCGACTAAACCGGACGAACAGGATGGGGGTCACGCGACGTGACAGGCACGAACCCGACACTCACGCTTCCGGACGAGCTGGTTTTGTTGCTGCACAAGGAAGACGGTGCCCACTACCCGGGTCCCTCGGTCACGGTGGCCACCGGCGCCGCGCGCGTCGGCGAGCTGGTGCTGCGTTCCCGCGTCGCGCTGGAGGGCCGCAAGCTGCGCGTCACTGACCAGTCCCCGACGGGCCTCGCCTGGGCCGACGCGCTGCTCGCCGAGTTCGCGAAGCGTTCCGGCGACGAGGGAAAGCCGGTGGACCTGAGCTGGTGGCTCTCGTTCGAGCTCGGCACGTTCAGCGACCACCGGGACGTGCTGGTGGAGAACGGCTTGCTGCGCAAGGAGACCAAGAAGTTCCTCGGCCTGCTCAAGAGCAGCCACTTCTACCCTGACGAGGTCGCGCGCGAGGCGGCACTGACCGAGCTGACCGCGCTCGCGCGCGGGCAACGCGAGCCCGACAACCGCACGGCGCTGCTGGGCTCGATCGCGCACGCGAGTGGACTGGACAAATCGCTGGGCTTCACCGACGCCGAGCGCGACCGCCTCGACGCGCTCGCCAAGGGCGAGAACCTGGGCGGCCTGGTGGAATCCACCGTGAAGGAGGCGGTCGAGCTGATCGCCACCACGATGGTGATGGTGACGACGCTGCCCGGTACCGGGGAGTGAGGCCCCGGGCGCGCCGGTCAGCCGATCTTGCAGGCCGCCGACGCGCCCGGCATCCGGTAGCGGTTGCGGGCGATGACGCGGTAGACCGCTCTCGCCACGTGCCGCACGCCGGGAAGCCGCAGCAGGTGACCGGCGACGCGCCACGGTGACGCCGACGCCCCCACGGTGGCCGCGAGGGCGTCGGCGCCACCGAGCGTCGTGCCGTCCGGAAGTTCCAGCACCACCTCGGTCATCAGCCGCTCGACCGGAACCGGCAGCTCGTCGTCGGCGACGGTCTGCCACGGCAGGAAGGGATAGCCCAGCATGCCCCTGCGGTCGAGCCAGGTGACCGACCTGGTGCAGAAGCCGCAGTCGCCGTCGAACAGCAGCCGGGGCTCGGGAGCCTCACGCATGCCGCAGCTCCTTCATGGCGGGCTGGGCCTCCAGCTCCGTGGCCGTGCCGCCGGGGCGGTTGTCCATCAGCCCGTACTGGTAGGCCAGCGCCGCGGCCTCGGTGCGGTTGGACACCTCGAGCTTGCGCAGGATGCTGAGCACGTGCGAGCCGACGGTGGCCCTGCTGATGTAGAGGCAACGCGCGATCTGCGCGTTCGACTTGCCCTCGGCCAGGCACACCAGCACGTCGTGCTCCCGGTTGGTGAGCACGCCGAGCCTGCGCGAGGGCGGCGAGGTGATCAGCTCCACGATCTGATCGCGGTACTGGTCGAGCACCTGCGAGGAGAGGAAGAGCTTCCGCGCCGCCGCGGCGTGGATGGCGCTGGTGATCTGCCACGGCGAGTCGTTGACGAGCACCACCGCGGACGCCCGCCTGCTGAGCACGTCACCGATCTCGCCGATGTCGTCGTCGCACACGACGACCACCGGCCGCAGCCGCTCCTGTGGAGCTCCGTCGCCGCACAGGTCCAGCAGCGCCCGCGACGTGAGCGCTCTGCGCGCACGCAGGAGCCAGACGTCCGGCCTGCCGTGCGTGACCTTGCGCACCGCGTGCTCGACGGTCGGCGAGACCTGGTTCACCGTGATGTTGAAGCGACCGAGGTCCATCGCGTGCATCCACGCGAAGAAGGGTTCGACGGCGGTGTCCCCGCCGTCGTCGATCATGCCCAAAGCGATCATGGGGCCCCCAGTTCTCGTGTTCGGGTGTGCGCGACCGCTCCCGGCCGCCGCGCCGCGGCCCGAAGAGGTAAGGCCGAAGGCGGCCTTGTGTGGCACACAGTGATGACCGTCGTACTCGCTGCTGCCCCCAGCGGCACGTCCGTCACTCTGATGAGCCGGGTCATCGACACGATGTGTAGCACGAAGTCCGATTGGTCGGCTATGCAAACACGGAAACGAGACAATCACCAACAGCCGTTCTAGCTGGTCAAGCGGCAACTATTCGAGCACCCGACTTTCGTCGGGTGCCGGAGGCTCATGCATCTGCATGACGGCGGCGCCCGCTAATACCGCCGGATAACGGACGCTGGGGGACCGTCACCCGCCGTAGGGTCAGCCGACGTGGAGCGGCCTGCGGGCCGCGCAACCGGGTGGCTCCGGCATCGGCCGGGCTCTGACGCGGTCTTCGGAGGAAACATTGCTGTCGCGTACTCGCGGCGTCCGGACACGACGCCGGCACGCCTCGCCCGGTGACGACATCGACACCGCGTTCCGGCGCGTCGAGCGCCTCACCGCCGTCGGCGCGACCATCAGCGCCGCCGAGCTGCTGACCACCGCCCGCTCGCTGAACGACGACGGCCTCTTCGGCTGGCCGATCAACCGCACCCGCATGTTCGGCCTCAACCGGGGAATCGGCAGGCACCTGGAGAAACTGCTGCGGTACCCGCAGGTCGTCGCCGTGGTCCAGACCCGGTTGCTGTCCGGGCTCGGCCTGCTGGCCCCGGGCACGGGACGGCGTGGGCGTGCGGCCGCCCTCGCGGGCATGGCGGGCAGCGGCGCGGCGCTGAACCTGCGCAGCAACTACGGCCTCGACGGCTCGGACCACTTCGCGTTCATCAACTTCACCGTCGCGCTGCTGGAGAAGCTCTACCCGAACGACCGCAGGGCGCGAGAGGCGGCGCTGGCCTTCATCGCGGCGCAGAGCTGCCTCGCCTACTTCACCTCCGGCGCCGTCAAGATGACGTCGCCGGTGTGGCGCAGCGGCGACGCGATCACCGGCGTCTTCCGTACCAAGACCTACGGTGACAAGTTCGTCTACGACCTCACCAAGAACAACAAGCCGCTCGCGCAGGCCATCGCCTGGGGCACGATGATCGCCGAGGTGCTGTTCCCGCTCGTGCTGGTGGCGCCGCGGCCGATCGCGAAGGCGATCCTCGCCGGAGGCATGGCCTTCCACGTCGGCAACGCGCGTTTCATGGGGCTCAACCGGTTCTTCTGGTCGTTCGTGGCGACCTACCCAGCGGTCGCGTACTTCTCGAAGAGCCTCGGCGTCGCCGACCGCGCGCGCATCGCGGAGGAGGGGTCCCGATGAGAGCGCGGACGCTGGGCTACGCCGTCGCCGGGTCCGCCGCCGTGCTCGGCGCGGCCGTGACGAGCGCCCTGCGCAGGCAGCCCGAACCGTGGCCGTCGGCGCCCGGCGAGCTGGTGGAGGCCGGCGGCGAGGCGCTGCACGCGCTCGTGCGCCGCGAGGGCAGCGGGCCGACGGTGGTGTTCGAGAGCGCGTTGTCCTGCCCCTGTACCGAATGGGCGTGGGTGCTGCGCGCGCTGGACGGCGCCACGCCCTCCGTGGCCTACGACCGGCCCGGCAACGGCTGGAGCAGCCGCAACACCTCCCGCGTCGACGCGGCCGAGTACGCCGGCCTGACGCGGGAGCTGCTGGAGGCACTGGACCTGCCGGGGCCGTACCTGTTCGTGGGTCACTCGGTGGGTGGCCTGCTCATCCGCGCGTTCGCGGACCGGTATCCCGCCGACACGGCCGGGCTCGTGTTCGTCGACTCCTCCCATCCCGAGCAGCTGGAGCGCTCCAGCCTGCAGCGCGAGGGCGTGTCGCTGGTCCAGCAGGGCATCAACGGCATGTGCCTGCGCACGAGGTTCCGGCTGCTGGCCGAGGACGACGCCGGGTTCGGCGCGCTCAACGGCCTGCCCGTGGACGTGGCGAAGGCGAGCACCGGGGTGATGCGCAGGCCGGAGCCGTGGCTCGCCGCGCGCCACGAGTTCGCGCTGTGGAACACGCGGTGGGCGGGCGCCGCGAGGCAGGCGAAGATCCGGCGGGGGCTGCCGGTGGGCGTGGTGACCGCGGGCAGGCAGGCCACCACCGATCTGGCCCACGGCCGGATGCAGGCTGAGCTCGCCGGACTGTCGGACGTGAGCAGGCACGAGGTGGTCAAGGGCGCCGAGCACGACTCGCTCGTGATGGACGGGCAGCTCGCGCGGAGCGTCGCGGAGGTCGTGCGGTGGGCGCTGGCCGCCCACCGGGAGCGGGAGGTGGCGTGATGGTGGCAGCGAAGCGGGCGCCGGCGGTGCTGGCGAGGGCGCGCCGGTGGGGCCTGTTCGGTGTGCTGGCGAGCTGGTACGCGCTCAGCGTGTGCCAGCAGGCCGATCGGCCGCTGCCGATCGCGAAGCGCATCGACCCCACGGCGATGGCGATCCCGAACTGGCGCTTCTTCGCGCCCACGCCGGCGCGGCACGACTTCAACGTCCTGTACCGGGACAAGCTGGCCGACGGCACGCTCACGTCGTGGCGCGAGCAGGTGATCGTCAAGGAACGCACCCTGTGGCAGATGGTGTGGCACCCGGTGCGGCGCATGGAGAAGGCGCTCTTCGACGTGGCGTCGGAGCTGCTGAAGGTGAGCGAGGACGTCGGCGCGCCGGAACGCGTGCAGCTCACCGTCAGCTACCTGGCGCTGCTGAACTTCGTCACCAACGAGGTCACCCACCACCCCGACGCGGTGCAGGTGCAGTTCCTCATCGCCCAGTCGACCGGCCACGAGGAGAGCATCGAGCCCCGCATGCTGTTTCTCTCCGACTTCCATGCCGTGGGCCACCGGCGGGTGGCGGCGCCGGTGGAGAGCGAGGAACTGTGCCCTACCGCGTGAGGCCCGAGGCCTACGGCGAGGCGCTCGCCGACGTGTACGACCAGATGTACCCCGACACCGAGACGCCCGCGACGGTGGAGTTTCTCGCCTCGCTGGTGGAGCCCGGCGCCCGCGTGGTCGAGCTGGGCGCGGGCACGGGCCGCCTCGCCGTGCCGCTGGCCGCGAAGGGGCTGTCGGTGCACGCGGTCGAGGTGTCCGGGCAGATGCTGGAGAAGCTGCGCGAGCGCGATCCACAGGGGACGGTCAAGACCGTCCGCGCCGACTTCACCGAGCACGTCGTCGACGGCAACTTCGACCTGTGCTACATCGTGTGCAACACGCTGTTCATGGTGCCCGACCCGGAGCGGCAGATCGAGACGCTGCGCCGCGCCGGGGAGCACCTCGCACCCGGTGGCACGCTCGTGGTTGAGGTGTACGACCCGGCGCCGTTCCACCAGCTCACCAGGCCCGAGCTGCAGATCCGCCACCTCGCGGCCGACCGGGTCATGTTCGACACGATCAGCGTCGACCAGGCCAACCAGGTCCTGATGGAGATCCACACCGTGATCGGCGGCGGCTCGGTGTCGACCTACGCCGAGGTGAGCCGCTACGCGTGGCCCTCGGAGCTGGACCTCATGGCGCGGCTCGCCGGTCTGACCACAGTGGACAGGTTCGGTGACTGGGAGCGCGGGCCGTTCACCCCCGGCTCCCAGCGGCACGTCACCCTCTACCGGAGGGCGGAGCCGGCATGAGGGTCAGCCTGGTGGTGGTCGGCTCGCGCGGCGACGTGCAGCCGTTCCTCGCGCTCGGCGCCGCGCTGCGCGCGCGGGGCCACCAGGTGCGCCTGGCCACCCACGGTGACTTCCGCGACCTCGCGGCGGAGGCCGGGCTGGAGTTCTACCCGGTTCCCGGCAGCCCCCGGCACTACTTCTCCTCGCCGGAGCTGGTGAAGTCGCTGCGGAAGGGCCCATCGGTCCTGCGGCTCGCGCGCACGATGCCCCGCGAGGGAGCGGAGGCGGCGGGGCACGCGCTCGCCCAGCTCGACGCGTACCTCAAGCCCGCGTTCGACGGCGCCGAGCTGATCGTCAGCTCGGTGTTCAACCGCAACAGCTACGTCGCGGCTCCGCCGGACGTGCCGTGGGCGATGGTCACCTGGTACCCGAACACGCCGACCTCGGCGTTCCCCGCGATGGGCGCACCGGCGCTGCCCCTCGGCGGCGCCTACAACCGGCTCAGCCACCACGTATCGCGGGCGGTCGAGTGGCGCATGTGCCGTCCCATCGTCAACGCCTACCGCGCGCGGCTCGGCAGGACCCCGCTCGGGCACCGCACGCCGTTCGCGCGCCTCGAGCGCGACGGGCTCACGTTCTGCCTGCACAGTCCCGCGGTGATCCGGCCACCGGCGGACTGGCCCTCCGGCGTGCGGATGTCCGGGTACTGGTTCTGGGACCGCGACTGGTCGCCCTCTCCCGAGCTGGTGGCCGCGGTCGAGGACGGCCCGGCGCCGGTGGTGCTGTCGTTCGGCAGCCTGTGGCCGGCCTTCCCCGAGGGCAGCCTCACGATGGTCGCCGACGCCGTACGCCGCGCGGGCCGCAGGCTCGTCGTGATCGACGGCCCCCGGCAGGACGAGCTGCCCGCCGGCGTGGTGCGGCTGCACGACGCCGACTACACGTGGCTGTTCCCGCGCGCCGCCGCGGTCGTGCACCACGGCGGGTTCGGCACCGGGGCCGCCGCGTTGCGCGCCGGGGTGCCGCAGGTGGTGGTGCCGATCTTCATCGACCACCCCTTCTGGGCCGCCCGGATGGCGGCGCTCGGGGTGGCGCCGAAGCCGGTCCCCGCGGCGAAACTGGAGCCGCGGCGCGTCGAGCGGGCGGTCCGGCGGGCACTCGGCGACCGCCGCCTGCGGGAACGGGCGGCCGACCTCGGCCGGTACGTGCGCGCGGACCGCGGCCTCGACGCCGCGTGCGAGGAGCTGGAGCGGTGGGCCGGGGTCAGCTCCCGGAACGTCGCAGCCGCGCGTTGAGCTCGTCGGCGATCGGGCTCTGCCCGGTGTTCACGCCTTTCTCCAGCACGATCAGGTTGCGGTAGAAGTGGATTCCCGCAAGCTCCGCGTCGGTGGGCCGGGGCGCGCGGCCGTGTGAGTCGAGCAGCTCGGTGTGGTTGAGCCCATCGAGAAGGTCCTTGGCGAAACCCATCGTCGTGCCCGGGTCGGCGAGGTCGGTACCGTTGCCGCCGAAGACCGGCCAGTACGAGGTCTGGACGTCCTCGATCGCGTACAGCCCGCCCGCGCGGACGTGCGGGAACAGCGCCTCGAACGTGGCCAGCGTCAGCGCGCTGACGTGGCTTCCGTCGTCGATGACGATGTCGAAAGGGCCGTGGCGCTCCGCCACCGCACTCAGCGACGCGCGGTCGGACTGGTCGGCGCGCACCGTGGTGAGCCGCGGCCCGTCGAGCGCGCTCTTGTCCCACAGGTCGACGCCGTAGACCTCGGCGCGCGGGAAGTAGTCGCGCCACATCCGCAGCGACGCCCCGCCCTCGGCGGGGTCGCCGTAGCCGCCGATCCCGACCTCCAGCACCGTGAGCCTGCGGTCGCGCAGCGGTGCGAAGTGCCGTTCGTAGTGCCGCGTGTACTGGTGCGGACCCCATTTGTCGGAGCCGTGCCGCACCGCGAGCTCCGCGAGACCGGGCCGGTCGCGCCTGTCGAGTGCGGCCAGCAGCCGGTGCACGATCGCGAACTCCGTGCCGCGGGCCGCGCCGGGCCGTAACAGCTCCGCGCCGGGCCAGTGCAGCTCGCGGGTCGCGGCCGGCACCGGGTCGGCGGGCCCGTACAGCGCGAGCACGACCTCGGCCAGCCGCTGGGTCACGATCGCGCCGGGGGCCTCGCGCGGGTGCTCGGCGATCTCGGCCTTCCCGGACTCGACGACCAGGCACAGCACGACCTCCTCGGTCCCGCAGCCCCACCGGAACTCGACGGTGACCCGGGTGCCCGCCAGGTCGCTCAGCCGGGCCCGGTGCAGGAGCTCGCCGAGCGCCGTGCGGGCCACGCGGCCGGTACCGAGCGCGAGCAGCTCCTCGTCGGCCACGTGACCGGGCTCCGTCACGGTCAGCAGCGCGCGGACGTCGCCGGAACGAGGTGGGCTCACGGTCATGGCGCACTCCTGGCGGTCGGGTGCCGCGATCGTCTCACGTGGACGGTGCCGTTCTCCGTGCTTCGGCTACGCACTCGGCCAGAGATCAGTACAACTGCTGAGGCGATCGGTCCGATTTGTCTGGTGAACTGGACGCGACGGAGGTGAGTCGATGGGCACGTTGAGCCCCTCCGAGCTCGGCTGGCGGCTCCAGCTCGTGCGCGGTGCGATCTGGCAGGAGGCCGCGACGTCGGGCGACGCCTACGCCGACCTCCTGCGCGGGCTGCCCGCCAAGCCGGGACGGCCGGGTGCCGCCGGGCTGTGGCGCAGCACCACGGGCGCGTGGGTGTGCGCCGACGCGGACCTCGGCAGGCACGTGCTCACCGACGAGCGGTTCGGTGTCCGCCGCGCCGACGGGACCAAGCCACACCTGCAGATCCTGCCCGTTGACGAGGCAGGGCTCGGGCTGGAGGCCGCCGACCAGCGGCGGATCGCGCGGGTGATGGAGCCGCTGTTCTCGCGTGAGACCAGGGTGCGCGAGCACGCCGAGGCGCTGCTCGACGGACTGGGCTCCGCGTTCGACGTCATCACCGGCTACGCCGAGCCACTCGCCCGGCGCGTGCTCGCCGAGGTGCTCGGCTGGGACGCCGACCCGGCGGCATTGGCTCCGCTGGCGTTGGTCCCCGACGCGATGCTGACCCCGCCCACGCTCGACCAGGCGCTCGCGCTGACCGCCGCGTGCAGGCGGCTTCGCGGCACGCCCACCCGCGCCGGCGAGGACGACGTGCTCGCCGGGAAGGTCGCCGGGTCGGTGCTGTTCCTGGCGACCGCACCGACCCTCCTGGGCAACGCCGTGCGTTCCGGTGAACCGTATGCCGTTGACCAAGCGCTCCGGCACTACCCGCCGCTGAGGTTGCTGCCGAGGGTCGCGCACCGCGACGTCGTGCTCGGTGACGTGTTGCTGGAGGAAGGCAGCGAGATCGTGGTGCGGGTGACCGTCCCCGACGGTGCGGATCTCCCCGAGGCCGACCGGCGCTACGCGATGATGCTGCCCTTGCTGCGGTCGACCGTCACGGCCGGGCTGGCGGCCCTGCACGAGCGGTGTCCCCGTCCGCTCGTGCACACCACCCATTGGCACGCGCGCTCGCCCGTCACCGCGCGGCTGGCCCGGCTGGAGGTGACCGGTTGACCGTCGACCGTCCACTGCGCGTGCTCTTCGCCTGCATCGCCCACCCCACGCACTTCCAGAGCATGGTTCCCCTCGCGTGGGCGCTGCGCGCCGCGGGGCACGAGGTGCGCGTGGCCAGCCAGGGCGCGCTGGCCGACACGATCACCGGCGCCGGGCTCACGGCGGTTCCGGTGGGGGAGGACCACGGCCTCGAGCGGGTGCTCGCCGCGAAGGCCGAGGGCTCGGCGCCCACGATCGACTTCGGTGCGCTCCGTAGCGGGGAGCCGGACTTCGACTGGTTGCTCGGCTTCTACACGATGCTCGTGCCGACGTTCTTCGCCGCCGTCAACAACGAGTCGATGGTCGACGACCTCGTGACCCTCGCCCGCGAATGGGAGCCCGACCTCGTGGTGTGGGAGCCCCTGACGTGGGCGGGCGGCGTCGCCGCCCTCGCGAGCGGCGCGGCGCACGCGCGCCTGCTGTGGGGCCCGGACGTGCTCGGCCGCACCCGCGAGCACTTCGTGCGTGCACTCGACCGCCTGCCGCCCGAGCACAGGGACGACCCGCTCGGCGAATGGCTCGGCTGGACGCTGCGGCGGCACGGCCTCGACTTCGACGAGTCGGTGACTCGCGGCGACTGGGCGATCGAACAGGACCCGCCGAGCGTGCGCATCGCCGTCGGACAGCACACGGTGCCGATGCGTTACGTCCCCTACAACGGCCCCGCCGTGGTGCCCGGCTGGGTGCGGACGCCGCCCGCCAGGCCCCGCGTGTGCGTGTCGCTGGGCGTGTCGGCGCGCAACGGCATGGGCACCTCGACCGTGTCGCTGGGCGACCTGCTCGACGGACTGTCCGATCTGGACGCCGAGGTGGTCGCCACGCTGAACGCAGGGCAGCGAGCAGGACTGACGTCGGTGCCCGGCAACGTACGGCTGGTGGAGTTCGTGCCCTTGCACGCGTTGCTGCCGAGTTGCTCGGCGATCGTGCACCACGGCGGCGCGGGCACGTGGGGCACCGCGATGCGCTACGCGGTACCGCAGGTCGTCGTGCCGGAGATCTGGGACGCGCCGCTCAAGGCCGCGATGCTGGCCGACACCGGCGCCGGGCTGGTGCAGCGGGCCGGTGAGCTGACCCCCGGATCGCTGCGGGCGAAGGTGAGCAGGGTGCTGGGGGAGCCGTCGTTCGCCGAGGCGGCCCGGCGGTTGCGGGACGAGCAGCAGGCCCAGCCCGCACCCGCCGCCGTGGTCGGCGAACTGGAACGGCTCACGAGCAAGTACCGGCGGGAACGGGGCTGAGGGTGTACGGAGCGGATGCGGCGCAGGTCTACGACGAGTGCTACCGGGGCCGGGGCAAGGACTACGCCGCGGAGGCGGCGTCCGTCGTGGAGCTGGCGGGCTCGCGTGGCTCCCTGCTGGACGTGGCCTGCGGAACCGGGGCGCACCTGGCCGAGTTCGCGCGGTTGTGCGCACACGTCCAGGGGCTGGAGCTGTCCGAGGACATGCTCGCGGTCGCACGGGAACGCCTGCCGGGGGTACCGCTGCACCACGGCGACATGCGCGGCTTCGAACTGCCCGGCCGGTTCGACGTCGTCACGTGCCTGTTCAGCTCGATCGGCCACCTGAGCGACGAGGCCGAGCTCTCGGCCGCGCTCACGGCGATGGCCGGGCACCTGGCGCCAGGCGGGACACTCGTGGTGGAGCCGTGGTGGTTCCCGGAGAACTTCCTGCCCGGCTACGTCGCGGCCGACATCGTCAAGGCCGGGCAGCGGACGATCTCGCGCGTCTCGCACTCCACTCTGGACGGACGGTACAGCCGGGTCGAGGTGCACTACGTGGTCGCCGAGCCGTGGGGTATCCGGTCGTTCCTCGACGTCCACCACATCACGCTGTTCGAGCGGGCCCAGTACGAGGCCGCGTTCGCCACGGCGGGCTGCGCGGTGGACTACGTCGAGGGCGGACCGAGCGGGCGGGGGCTGTTCATCGCACGGCGGCGTTGACCGCGTCGACCACGCACGCCACGTGCTTACCGGAGAGGTGCGGCCCGAGCGGCAGGCTGAGCACCTCCGCGGCGAAGCGTTCCGCGACGGGCAGGCGCGTGCGGGCGTGCGGATGTCCGGCGTAGGCGGGTGCGCGGTGCGGCGGCACCGGGTAGTGGATGAGCGTCTCGACGCCGGCCTGCCGCAGCGCGGCCTGTAACCGGTCCCGTTCGGGGTGGCGGACGGCGTAGAGGTGCCACGCCGGCTCGGCCCACGGCGCCACGGACGGCAGGACCAGCCCGGGTGCGCCCGCCAGTCCGTCGGCGTAGGCCTTCGCGACGCCGGCCCTGCGCGCGTTCCAGTCGTCGAGCCGCCGCAGCTTCACCCGCAGCGCCGCCGCCTGCAGCTCATCGAGCCGCGAGTTGGTGCCCTGGATCTCGTGCCGGTACTTGACCTTCGAGCCGTAGTTGCGCAGCAGGCGCAGCCGCTGTGCGAGGTCCGTGTCGCCGGTGGTGACAGCCCCGCCGTCACCGAACGCGCCGAGGTTCTTGCCGGGGTAGAAGGAGAACGCCGCGGTGCCCGAGCCGATCCGCCGCCCCCGGTACCCCGCGCCGTGGGCCTGCGCGGCGTCCTCGAGCACGGTCAGCCCGTGCCTGCGGGCGAGGTCGTGCAGCGCGTCGAGATCCGCCGGGTGGCCGTAGAGGTGCACCGGCACGATCGCGGCCGTGCGCGGCGTGATCGCGGCGGCCACGCTCGCCGGATCGAGGGTGGCCGTGCGCGCGTCCGGCTCCGCGGGCACCGGCGTGGCCCCGGTCGCCGACACCGCGAGCCACGTCGCGATGAACGTGTGCGAGGGCACTACCACCTCGTCGCCCGCGCCGATGCCCAGTGCGCGCAGGGTGAGCTCCAGCGCGGCGAAGCCGCTGCCGACCGTCACGCAGTGCGCGGCGCCGCAGTAGCGCGCGAACTCGGCCTCGAACGCCTCCACCTCGGCGCCCGCCAGGTACCGGCCCGAGCCCAGCACGCCGGTGACGGCGGCGTCGAGCTCGGCACGCAGCTCGGTGTACCCGGCGTGGAGGTCGAGAAACGGCACCGTCACGCGGCGCTCCGCGCGGCCGCGAGGAACTCGTCGTAGTCGCGGAAGTAGTCCGACTCGTCGTAGTGCTCCGACGCGAGCACCAACCCGACCGCGCCCGGCGAGAAGTTGATCAGGTTGCGCCACGTCATCGGGCCGATGAGCAGGCCCCTTCGCGGGTTGTCCAGCAGGTAGCGGGCGCGCCGGAACCCGTCGTCGACGGTGATCTCGAACTGCCCGTGCACCGCGATGACCAGCTGGCGCAGGCACCGGTGGCCGTGCGCGCCCCGCACCGTCGCCACCGGAAGGTCGTAGAGGTAGTAGACGCGTTTGATCTCGAAGTCGATGTCCTTGCCCGTCTCGACGACGGCGAGGCTGCCCCGGGGATCGGCGTGCTCGTCGAGCTCGATGAGCGTACCCGGCGCGACCCGGTCGAGCCCGGTGTCGAGGTGCGACGGCTGCGCTGTCATTGCCGCGACGTTATGCGTCGTTCGTCCGATGTGCCTCAGTCACATGGTGTATCTGTGGGCGCCGGTATCCATCATCGGGCTCAGAGCCAGCCTTCCTCCCACGCCCTGCGCGCGGCGGCGTAGCGCGTCTCGGCGCCCAGCTTCGCCATCGCCGAGGAGAGGTAGTTGCGCACGGTGCCCTGCGCGAGGTGCGTGGCCGCGGCGATGGCCGCGATCGTCTCGCCGTTGTGGCTGTGCCGCAACAGTTCCAGCTCGCGCTCGCTCAGCGGGCACTCCCGCGCCGACAGTGCCGACGCGGCCAGCTCAGGGTCGACGTAGCGGCCTCCGGCGTGCACGTCCCGCAGTATCGCCGAGAGCTTCGGCGCGGGCGTCACCTTCGGCACGAACGCGCGGACGCCGATCGTCAGCGCGCGCTTGAGCACCCCGTGCCGGGCGTGCCGGGTGACCATCACGATCGGCACGTCCGTCTCGCCGCGGATGGCCTCGGCGGCGGCGAGCCCGTCCATGCCCGCCATCTCCAGGTCCAGCACCACGAGATCCGGCTCGTGCTCGCGCACGAGCTCCACCGCCGTGGCGCCGTCACCGGCCTGCGCGACCACCTCGATGTCCGCCTCCAGCTCCAGCAGGCTCGCCAGCGCTCCCCGCACCAGGTCCTCGTCGTCGGCAAGGACGACCCTGATCATCGCGGTCCACCTCCCGGTTCCCTGGCCGTGCCCGCGAGCTCGAACCAGTCCTCGCCGGCCCGCCCGGCCGTCACCGCGCCGCCGACGACGGCGAACCGTTCACGCAGGCCGTGCACGCCGGTGCCCGTACCGTCCGGCTCGCCGAGATGGCGCACGCCGTCGTTGCCGATGCGCACCGTCACCTCCCCGTCCGTCACCTCGATCGCCAGCACGCACCGCTGCGCCCTGCTGTGCCGCAGCACGTTCGTCGTGCCCTCGCGCACGAGCGCGCTGAACGGCTGCTGCAACGGCGGCGCGATCGCGGCGGGGTCGCCCCGGACCTCGACGTCGATACCGGCCGCGCGCATCAGCTCGGCGGCGTTGCCAGCCTCGGTCACCAGCCCGATCTCCCGGTAGCCGTGCGCGAGCTTGCGCGTGTCGGCCAGCGCCGAGCGCGCCAGCTCCGTCAGCTCCGCCGCGTGCCTGCGGGCCGCGTCGTCGTCCTTGCCGACCAGCCGCTCCGCCAACTGGCCTTTGAGGACGATCGCCTGCAGCGAGTGCCCCTGGATGTCGTGCAGGTCCGCGGCGAACCGCAGCCGCTCCCGCGCCGTCGCCAGCTCACCGGCCAGCTCGCGGGCCCGGTCCAGCTCGAGCACCAGCTCCCAGAAGCGGGCCGACGTGACGTCCACCAGCACCAGCCCCAGCACGATGAGCACCGCGGCCACCACGCTGTTCGGCACGAGCACACCGTCGACCCGGCGCCACGAGAGCGCGAGCGCGCCCGTCACCGCCGTCGCCAGCACCAGCCCGCCCGAGAGCCTGCGCCGGTACTCGGGCGGCGCGCTGATCACCCCGGCCCCGCCCACGACCGCGGGCAGCAGCGCCCACAGCGCCGGATTCGAGGTGTACCGCGCGGCGTGCGCCCACGCGACCACCGCGACGCTCGTGGTGAGGATCTGCTCGACCGGGCGGCGCCGCGTGAACTCGACGGCCCGCGCGGCGTAGCCGATGAAACGGGTCCGCTGCACGACGGCGAGCACCACCAGCGCGGTCAGCAGTATGCGGTTGACCGTGCCGAAATCGGCGGTGAACAGGTCGGGCATGACCGCGAGCGGGAACAGCCCGACCAGTGCGAGCGAGAACCAGATGTAGCGGCGCAGCCAGCGCATGCCCGCCGGGTTGGGGGCGGCGACCGGCGGGGCGTCACTCATGGCTACAGGATGCCGTGCGCGGGTGACCGGCGCGCACCACGGGGTGGGCGATGACATTTGTCATGGGTTCTGCCTGCGAATCGGGGAGCCGACCGGTGATCGGCGGCACTGGTGGTGCACGCCCCGCGCTTCCTACCGTGGCAGCGTGCTCACACCAGTGATCGAGGCAGCGGGACTGCGCTGCTCCTACGGTTCGTTCGAGGCCGTGCGCGGGATCGACTTCGAGGTCCGGCGGGGCGAGTTGTTCGCGCTGCTCGGCACCAACGGGGCCGGGAAGACGACGACGCTGGAGACACTGGAGGGCCTGCGCAGACCCACGTCGGGAACGGTGCGCGTGCTGGGCATGGAGCCCTACGCCGAGCGGCGCAGGCTGTCGAGCAGGGTCGGCATGATGCTGCAGGAGAGCGGCTTCGCGGGCGACCTCACCGTCACCGAGACCGTCGCGCTGTGGCAGGACCTCAGCAGCAAACGCTCCGACGCCGACGAGGCCATGCAGCTGCTCGACCTGGCCCACCGCCGCGATGTGCGCGTCAAGCAGCTCTCCGGCGGGGAACGCCGGCGGCTGGACCTGCTGTTGGCCGTACTCGGTAAACCGGAGCTGCTGTTCCTCGACGAGCCGACCACCGGGCTGGACCCGGAGTCGCGCAAGGCGGCCTGGGACGTCATCAGGACCCTGCTCGCCGAGGGCGTGACGATGGTGCTGACCACGCACTACCTGGACGAGGCGGAGAGCCTCGCTCACCGGCTGGCGATCATGCACGAGGGGCGGATCGCCGTCTCGGGCAGCCTCGTGGACGTCCTCGCCGCCGAACGCGCCCGCATCGGCTTCGACCTGCCGAGGGAGACGCCGGTCAGCACGCTGCCGGACTTTGTCGGCGAGCTGGACCGCGACCGGCTCGCTCAGGGGCGAGTGGAGTTGCAGACCACCGACCTCGACCACGACCTGACCGCCGTCGTGCAGTGGCGCAGCGCTCGCCAGGTGCCGCTGCTGCGGTTCCGCGCCCAGCACGCGTCGCTCGACGACGTCTTCCACGGCGTGGTCGACCGCAACCGCGTCGAGCTCGCGGAGCCCTTCGCGCTCACCGAGTCGCACGGAGGAGAGGCCCGATGAACCTCGTCAGCCGTCAACTGCTGGCACTGCTGCGCACCGAGGTGAAACTCGTCGGACGCAACGCGACGGTCGCCGGCACCGCGACACTGTTCCCGGTCGGCATGGCCGTGTTGCTCGTGCTGTTCAGCAGGGACACGCTGGGCGGGCTGGGCTGGGCGCTGCCGGTGGCGATGCAGCTCGCGTTGATGTGCGGGATGACCGTCTACATCACCACCACGCTGACCCTGACGACGCGCCGGGAGGACCTCTATCTGAAGCGGCTGCGCACGAGCGAGTGCTCGGACGCGACGATCCTCGCGGGGCTCAGCTCGCCGCCGTTCCTGCTCGGCCTCGTGCAGTGCCTCGTGGTGGTGGCGATCGTGTGGGCGTTCGGTCCGGCCGCGCCCTCGAACGTGCCGTTGCTGCTGCTGGGAATCCTGCTCGCCGTCGGCATGTGCACCGTGCTCGCGATCGCCACCACGGGCCTCGTGTCCACCACGCAGCAGGCGGACATGGCGGCGATGCCGTTCTTCTTGTTTCTGATCGGGACGGTCATCTGGGCCGCGACCGGCGGGGTGGAGGGGCCGGACGTGGTACAGCTGCTGCTGCCCGGTGGCGCGCTGCTCGACCTCACCCGCCTGGCCTACGACTCCTCGCTCGGCGTCGGCTCGCAGTTCGCGGACGCGGCTCCCGCCGTCGGTGTTCTGGTGGCGTGGACGCTGCTCGGCGCCTTCGCGGCGAAGCGGCTCTTCCGCTGGGAGAAGCGGGTCTGACCGGCCAGGGTCCCGATGCAAAACTCCGTTCCGGCGCGGTCTTGTCCGCGCCGGGGCGGGGGGAGGAGCGTTGGCCTGTCGGTGGCGTCACCGGGACGCCGCCCCCGGACGGCAGGAGGTGCATCGTGTACGCACGGTCCACGACGATCTGGGCGAGGACGGCGTCGGTCGACGACGGGGTGGCGAACATCCGCGACACGGCGATGCCCGCGGTACTGGACATGGACGGCTGCATCGGCCTGTCGATGCTCGTCAACCGGGAGGACGGCCGCTGTATCGTCACGACCGCCTGGCAAACGGCGGAGGCCATGCGCGCCAGCGCCGAGGCGGCCGCCGCGCTCCGTGAGCGCGCCCACGACCTGATGGGCGGCGACATGACGGTCGACGAGTGGGAGATCGCGGTGCTGCACCGCGACCACCGTGCCGGCGACGGTGCCTGCGCGCGGGTCACCTGGCTGCGCGTGGACCCCGGCCAGATCGACCGGATGACCGGCGTCTTCACCGACACCGTCCTGCCCTCGCTCGAGTCGTTCGAGGGGTTCTGCAGCGCGAGCCTGCTGACCGACCGGAGCTCCGGCCGCTGCGTGGGCTCGGTCGCCTACGACAGCGTCGACGCCATGCGGCGCAGCCGCGAACGCGCCGACGAGGTCAGGGCGGGCGTGATCCGAGAGTCGGGCGCGGAGCGCCTCGACGTCTCGGAGTTCGAGCTGGCCATCGCGCACCTGAGGGTGCCCGAGCTGGTGTGAGGCCGGGGCAGGGTGCGTGCCACGCTGCTCAGCCGGTGGCGTGACCGGCTTGCTGGCAGAGCGGCGCCGGCGGCACACCACCGGGTTCGACGGCAATGCCGTGGGGCGCGGGCCGGTCGATCAGTTCCACGAACGCGGACACCGCCTCGGTCGCCGCCCCGAGCAGGCACGCGGTTCCCGGTGCGCTCTCCTTCGAGGCGGTGACCGCGGACGGCGGCGGGGTGCGCTCGGCGCGCTCACGGAAGCGGAGCCCGTCGAGAGCCGTCTCCCACGCGGAATCCCCGATGTCGGCCGGGCCGGCGCGACCTGGCCCGTCGAGACCGGGGCGCTGGAGCGATCGTCAACCAATGACGGTCACCCGGGGAGGACTCGCTCGAGGACGTAGGTCCCGCTGCTGACGGTCAGTGCGCTCCCGTCCGGCTCCGCAGCGAGGACCCCGTCGGCGCCCCCGGCCGGACGGCCGTCCTCGAACACGGCACCGGTGCCCGGCAGACACACGGTCGCGGTCACTCCGGGCGGCACCGTCAACGCCAACCGAATACGGTCATCCGTGCGCTGCCACCCGCAGCGGACCGTGCCGCGCACCGAGCGGTACTCGGCCTCGGCCCACCGCAGCGGTCCCGGCCGGGGAGCGATCCGCAGCCGCGCGTACCCGGGCTCGGCCGCGGCAAGGCCGGCAACGCCCTCGACGAGCCAGGCGCCGACCGAGCCGAGCGAGTAGTGGTTGAGCGAGTTCATCCGCGCCGAGGCGAACCCGTCCTCGTCGGTCCAGCCGTTCCAGCGTTCCCAGATGGTGGTGGCGCCGCGGTCGATCGTGTAGCCCCACGAGGGGTAGCCGCGCTGGGTCAGCAGCCGGTGGGCGACGTCGGCGTGCCCGGTGTCCGCGAGCACGGGGCACAGCAGGGCGACGCCGAGAAAACCGGTGGTGAGGTGCCAGCCGTGGCGCTCGACGTTGGCGACGAGGTGCGCCACGCAACGCTCACGCAGGTGACCTGGCACGAGATCCATGCCGAGCGCCAGCGCGTAGCCGGTCTGGGTGTCGCCGGTGACCTTTCCCTCGGCGTCCAGATGATCGGCGCGGAACGCCTCGACCAGGCGGGTCCGCAGCTCGGCGTAGTCGGCCGCCTCCTCGGCGAGCCCGAGCACCCCCGCGATCTCGGCCATCAGCCGCGCGTCGTGGGCCCAGTACGCCGCCGCCACCAGCTCGCGGGAGGTCTCCTCCCCAGCCGAGAGCCAGTCCCCGTAGTCGTTGTGCCTGCGGTGCCGCCAGCGCAGATCCGGGTTGGTGCGCCGCAGGAACGTGAGGTAGCGGTGCATCGCCGTCCAGTGCTCACGCAGGATCGCGGTGTCGCCGTAGGTGCGGTACAGCAGCCACGGCAGGATCACTCCCGCGTCGGCCCAGGCCGGGGCGCCGTCGCGGGTGGTGGGCACCTTGGGCGCCACGTCCGCGTACACGCCCTCCTCGGACTGGGCGTCGGCGACGTCGGCGAGCCACCGGGTGAAGAACGCCGAGGTGTCCATGATCAGCGCCGCGGTGGGCGCGAACACCTGCGCGTCGGCGAGCCAGCCCATCCGCTCGTCGCGCTGCGGGCAGTCGGTGGGCAGCCCCACGACGTTGCCGCGCAGGCCCCAGACGATGTTGCTCCACAACCGGTTCACCAGCTCGTCCGAGCAGCGGAACCGGCCCGCCGACGGCATGTCGGTGTGCAGCACCCGGGCCACCACGTCCGTGGTGGACAGCTCGGGCGGTCCGGTGATCTCGGCGTAGCGGAAACCGTGGACGGTAAACCGTGGCTCGTAGGTCTCCTCCGGTCTGCCCGCGGCGACGTAGACGTCCTCGGCGTCGGCGGTGCGCAGGTTCTCCCGGTACAGCTCGCCGCCGGTGTCGAGCGCTTCGGCGTGCCGCAGCCGCACCACGGTGCCCTCGGCCGCGCGGACCCGCAGGCGCAGGCGGCCGACGAGGTTCTGTCCGAAGTCGACGATGTGCCTGCCGTCGGCGAGCCGCTCGCACCGCAGCGCGGGCAGCTCCTCGACGACGCGCACCGGCTCGCCGCGGTCGGCCACCATGGGCACGCCGTCGTGCGGCTCGACGAGCACCGGCCGCCAGTCCTCACAGGCGGGACCGGGCGCCGACCAGCCGGGCCGCTCCAGGCGGGCGTCGTAGGACTCGCCGCGCAACAGGTCCGCCCCGCGCACGGGCCCGTACGCGCTGCGCCACCGCTCGTCGGTGCCGATGACGGTGCGCTCGCCGTCGGCGCCGACGACGTGCAGTTCGCAGCGCAGCCACGGCCTGCGGCCGTAGAGGTTGCCCGGCCTGCGGGGGTCGCTGCCGACGAAACCCGAGAACCAGCCGTCGGCGAGCGTCGCGCCGAGCACGTTCGCGCCCGGCTTCAGCAGCGCGGTGACGTCGACGGCGTGATACGGCTGGCGCTTCGTGTAGTCGGTCCAGCCGGGCACCAGCTCGGCGTCGTCCACGGCGGCCCCGTTCAGCTCCACCACGGCGAGGCCGCGCGCCGTCACGTACAGGGTTGCCGAGCGCGGTCGACCGTCGACGGCGAACTCCCGGCGGAGCAGGGGAGCGGGTGGCATACCACGCCGGTTGGTGGGCCCGTAGCGGAACGCCGGGTCGACAACACCGGGGTCGTGGCGCCGGTCGTGGGCGATCCACGGCGCGGACCACGTGATGCCGGTCCGCCACGAGGCGGGCGTGCTCCAGGGGCCGGGGATGCCGTACTCGTCGTGCACCCGCACCGTCCAGTGGTACGTGCCGCCCGGTGTGAGCGGCGGGCCCCCGTAGGGCACCTCGATGTGGTCGGCGGACGGGACCGTGCCCGAGTCCCACACGGTGCCGCGCTCGGCGGCGAGGTCCGCGGGATCGGTGGAGACGAGGACCCGGTACGCGCTCTGCGCCCGCCCCCGGCCCTCGGCGCGCAGTGCCCAGCGCAGCCGCGGTGCGGGAGTGTCCACACAGGGCACTCCGGCGAGGTGCTCGCAGCGGAGGTCGACGGCGTGCAGCGGGGTCACGCGGCCTCACCCATGAGGCCCTTGATCCGGCGCGCCGCCAGGAAGAGGATCACGCCCGCGAGCACGAGCAACAGGCCCTGCGACGCGAAGTACACCGGCGGGCTCAGCACGTTCTGCAGCTTCACGACCTGGCCCTGGATCGCGCCGCCGGTGGCCGTGGAGAGGTACCACAGGCCGATGGTCTGCGTGGCGAACCGCGCGGGCGCGAGCTTGCTCGACGCGCTCAGGCCGACCGGTCCGAGGTGGGTCTCAGCGACGCCCTGCAGGAAGAAGAACCCGACGATCCACCAGACGAGCGCCTTGTCGCCGTCGGTCGCCGTGGTCGCGGCGAGGCCGAGCAGCAGGAAGGACGCGCCGATGAAGGTCAGGCTGATACCGAACTTCGCCGGCGTTTTCGGCTGGCGGCGACCCATCTTTGCCCAGATGAGCACGAACGCGCTGCCGAGCGTGATCATGAACGCGGCGTGCGCGGACTGGAAGAAGCCGACCGGAACCTCCCAGCCGAACATCGTGCGATCGGTGCTGTCCTTGATGAACAGGCTGACCGTGGAGCCCGCCTGGTCGTAGACGAGCCAGAACAGGGCCGCGGCGACGAAGAACCAGACGAACGCCCACAGCCGGGACTTCTCCGCCGCCGTCACCTCGGGCGTGCGGAACATCGCGGCGAAGTACACGACCGGCACGACGAGCCCGACGATGCTCATGATGTTGATCAGCTGGCCCAGGCTGAACCAGCCGAGCAGGATGTCGATCGCGAGCAGCGCCGCGGCGGCCCCGCCCCAGAGCAGCGCCTTGCGGCCGACCTTGCGCCGTTCCTCGGGCGTGGCCGGCTGCGGTGCGGTGGCGCCGACGTCGCCGAACTTCTTGCGGCCGACGGTATAGACGGCGAGACCGAGCAGCATCCCGATCCCGGCGGCGGCGAAGGCGACGTGCCAGTTGAACGCCACGGCGAGGGCACCGGTGACGAACGGCGCGGTGAAGCCGCCGATCTGGATGGACAGGTAGTAGAGCGTGAAGCCGGGGTCCCGGCGCGGGTCGTCCGGCGCGTAGAGGCCGCCGAGAATGGTCGGCACGCTGGCCTTGAGCGTGCCGGTGCCGATGGCGATCAGCACGAGCGCGGCGTAGGAGGTGGGCACCGCCGGGATGGTGAGCACCAGATGGCCCGCCGCGATCGTGCAGCCGCCGACGAACACGGCCTTCTGGGAGCCCCAGAGCCGGTCGGCGATCCAGCCGCCGGGCAGTGACAGCATGTAGACCATCGAGTTGTACACGGCGTAGAGGCTGGCCGCGGTGACCGCGCCGAGCCCGAGCCCGCCCTCCGCGATGGGCGCGGCCATGAACAGCACGAGGATCGCCCGCATCCCGGCGAAGCTGAACCGCTCCCACAGTTCGGTGAAGAAGAGCGTGCCGAACCCAGGGGGCTGGCGAAGCTGGGCAGCGGTGGATCCCCCTGCCGCTGGGGCGGCGTTGACCTGCACGGTTCCTCCATTGCAACGACGTGCGCATTCTGCGCGTCCGGTGAGCCCGGGCCTGACGAGGCTGGAAAGCACTATGACCCGTTTACGGTTAACCGTCAACGGTTGATGTTGACGGTTAACCGAGCGGGGCCTAGAGTTGCCCGTGGCCGCCGGTCGCGGCAGCCTGTCCTGACACCGAACTCTGTGGGGGAACGACACGATGTTGGTCAGCCCGGTCCGCCACTCGCCGCTGGGGGAACAGCTGCTCGATCAGCTCAGGGCGCTCATCGTTCGCGGAGAGCTGGCGGCGGGAACGCACCTGGTCGAAGGCTGGGTCGCCGAGAACTTCGGCGTGAGCCGCGGCCCGGTCCGCGATGCGCTGCGCCAGCTCGAGCTGGAGGGGCTCGTGGAGACCCGGCGGCGCGGCGTGTTCGTGCGCGGACTCACCGACACCGACCTCGTCGAGCTGTACTCCCTGCGCGGCGCACTGGAAGGGCTCGCCATCCGGACCGTGCGCGCCAACAGGTCCACAGTGGACTGGTCGGTCGTCGACGACGTGCTCGCCAGGATGCGCGAACACGCCGAGCAGGGCGATCCGGCCCGGTTCGCCGCCGCCGACCTCGATTTCCACAGCGCGTTCTTCGAGCTCGCGGGCAACCGCAGGCTCGCGGCCACGTGGGCGATGCACCGGCCGATCTTCGCCGCCATGCTCGACGTCACCAACACCCGCGACCGCGACCTGCGTCCGATCGCCGACGATCACGCGGAGCTGGCCGGCACCGTCAAGGACGGCACCGAGCGGGACGCGCTCGCGCAGCTCACCGAGCACCTCGACGGCTCACGCGACCGCATGCGCGCCTCCCTGGCCGAGCTCGCCGAGCGCCCGGCGTCCTGACCCCACCCGCGCCCCGCGACACACCGCGCGACCCACACAGAGAGCAGCAGATGCCGGAGTCTTCCTTTCCGCGCGCCGAGATCCTGGCCGCGGTTCCCACCTTGTTCGACGAGCGGGGCGAACTGGACCTCGCGGCCAACATCCGGCTGTACCGAGCACTCGGCGACCGTGTCGACGGCCTGTTCGTCGCGGGCACGACCGGTGAGTTCCCCGCGCTCGACCACGGCGAGCGGATCGCGCTCGCCCGCGCGGCCGTCGACACGGCCGGTGCGAACCGGGTGGTGTTCCACGTCGGCGCGGCGAGCACCCGCGACTCGGTGCGCCTCACCGAGGACGCCCTCGCGCTCGGCGTACGGCGGCTCGCCGCCCTGACGCCCTACTACCTGCCGGTGGACCTCGGCGCCGTGGAACGGCATTTCGCCGCCATCACCACGGCGGCCGGGGACGCGCATGTCTACGGTTACCTGTTTCCCGAACGCACCGGAGTCGTCGTCGAACCGGCCGACTACGCGCGGTTGAGCGAGACCACCGGGCTCGCCGGAGCAAAGCTCAGCGGCGCCGCCGCGGACCGCTTCTCCGACTTCCGCCGGGCGCTGCCCGAGCACGTCCGCCTGTGGTCGGGCGCCGACACCGCTCTCGCAGGCGTCGTGCGCGCGGGCGGGACCGGGATCGTCTCCGGGCTCTCGGCGGCCTTCGCCGAACCGTTCGCCGCGCTCGCCGACGCCGTCGCCGACGGTGACGCGGACGCCGAACGCGCCGCGCAGGCCCGGGCCGACGCCGTACTGGCCGCCCTCGGCGGCTCCCCCGAAGGCATCAAGAACGCCCTGCGCCAGCAGGAGATCGGCGCGGACACCATGCGCATGCCCGCACCGCTGACCGGACCCGGCACCGACGCCGCCATCGCCCGCCTCGTCGCCGCCGAGCGGCCCTGAGCCCGACAGCCTGAGGAGCACCGTTGCCCTACCGCTTCCCCGAACCCCGCACCGAGCCGAAAGCCCCACCGCGCACCGCTTACCTCGTCGCCAGCGGCGACCTGCGCCCCGCCGCGAACGTCGCGGGCTGGCCGCTGCAGCAGCAGCTCGAGAAGGCCGTCACCGCCGCGCTCGGCGACCTCGGCTGGACCGTTGTCCGCGCCCACGAACCCGAGCCGGAGAAGGGGCATGGGTTCATCGACAGCCAGCGCCGGGGACTAGAGGCCTTCCGCACCATCCCGCCGGAAGCGCCGCTCGTCGTCGCCGAGGCGGTCTGGCAGTACAGCCACCACGTGCTCGCCGGGCTACGCACCCATCGCGGCCCGATCCTCACGGTGGCGAACTTCGACGGCAGCTGGCCCGGGCTGGTCGGCCTGCTCGGCCTCAACGCCGGGCTGACCAAGATGGGCCGGGACTACTCGACCCTGTGGTCGGTCGACTTCACCGACGACTTCTTCCTCGACGGGCTGCGCGAGTGGACCGGCACCGGCCGCATCACGCACGACGCGAGCCACGTGCGCGCGCTGCCAGACCTGCCGCCGAGCGAGGAACGGGACCTCGGCGTCGCGCTGGCCGAACAGCTGCTCGCCGACAAGGCGATCGTCGGCGTGTTCGACGAGGGCTGCATGGGCATGTACAACGCGATCATCGACGACGAGCTGCTCAACCCGCTCGGCATCTACAAGGAACGGTTGTCGCAGAGCGCGCTCTACGCCGAGATGCTGCGCGTGCCGGACGACGAGGCCGACGCCGCGCGCGCGTGGCTGGAGTCGGCGGGCATGCGCTTCGAGACCGGCACCGACGAGGCCACCGAACTCACCGACCGCCAGGTCCGGGAGCAGCTGAAGATGTACGTCGCCGCGCTGCGGATCGCCGACGACTTCGGCCTCGACGCCGTGGGAATCCAGTACCAGCAGGGGCTCAAGGACCTCGCTCCCGCCTCGGACCTCGCCGAGGGACTACTCAACAACGTCGACCGTCCACCGGTGACAAGCCGCGACGGCGCCCGCGTCCTCTACGACGGCGCGCCGCTGCCGCACTTCAACGAGGCCGACGAGGGCGTCGCGGTCGACGCGCTGGTGACCAACCGGATCTGGTCGGCGATGGGCCTCGACCCGGCCACCACCCTGCACGACGTGCGCTGGGGCGAGCGCTACGGCGACGACTTCGTGTGGGTGTGGGAGATCAGCGGCTCGGTGCCGCCCTCGCACCTCACCGGCGGCTATGCGGGCGCCGTGAGCATGCGCCAGGACCCGGTGTACTTCCCGGCCGGCGGCGGCACGATCCAGGGCGTGAGCAAACCCGGGGAGATCGTCTGGTCCCGGCTCTACCTCGCCGACGGCGAGCTGCACCTCGACCTGGGCAGGGCCACGGTCGTGGAACTGCCGGCCGAGGAGACCGCGCGGCGCTCCGCCGCCACCAACCCGGAGTGGCCGATCGCGCACGTCGTCCTGCACGGCATCGGCCGTGACCAGTTCATGGCGCGGCACAAGGCCAACCACGCCCAGCTCGCCTACGCCCCCGACGGGGCCACCGCCGACGCCGCGCTCACCGCGAAGGCCGCGCTGTTCGAGCGGCTGGGCGTGAACGTCCACCTCTGTGGTGACGTGGCGCTGTGACCGGTTCACTGGTGCTCGGCGTCGACGTCGGCACCTCCAGCACGAAGGGCGTGCTCGTCGAGCGGGCGAGCGGGATTGTGCTGCGCACGGCGGTGCGGGCACACGAGGTGTCGCGGCCGCGGCAGGGGCACGTCGAGATGGACCCGCGCGTGTGGTGGGCGGAGTTCCGGGAGATCGCCGCCGAGCTGCTGAACGGCGCCGACGGACGCGTCGAGGCGGTCGGCGTCAGCGGCATGGGCCCGTGCGTCGTGCTCACCGGCGACGGCCCCGCGGGCGCGGAGGAACCGTTGCGCCCGGCGATCCTGTACGGCGTCGACACGCGCGCCACCGAGCAGATCGCGCGGCTGAGCGACGAGCTCGGCGCCGATGCCGTCCTGGAGCGCTGCGGGTCGCTGCTGTCGACGCAGGCCGTGGGCCCGAAGCTGGCGTGGGTGGCCGAGCACGAGCCCGCCGTCGCGGACCGGGCCCGCAGGCTGTACATGCCGAGCTCGTGGCTCGCCTCGCGGCTCACCGGCGAGTACGTGCTCGACCACCACTCGGCGAGCCAGTCGGTGCCGCTCTACGACTCGCGGGCCCTGGAGTGGTACGAACCCTGGGCGCGGCACATCGCGCCGCGGCTGGAGCTGCCGCCCCTGCGCTGGCCGGGTGAGATCGCGGGCGCCGTCACGGCGCGGGCGGCCGGCGAGACCGGGCTGCCCGAGGGCGTGCCGGTGATCACGGGCACGGTCGACGCCTGGTCGGAGGCGGCCAGCGTGGGCGCGCAACGTCCCGGCGACCTGATGATCATGTACGGCACGACGATGTTCCTCGTCGCCACCACCGGGGAGCGGCTGACGGTGCCGAACCTGTGGGGCACGCTCGGTGCCTACCCCGGCACCCGCAGCCTGGCCGGTGGCATGGCCACGTCGGGGGCGGTCACCGAATGGCTGCGCGGCATCGCCGGTGCGCCCGATCACGGCGAACTGCTGGCGGAGGCGCGGCGCTCCGGCCCCGGCGCGCGCGGCCTGCTGATGCTGCCGTACTTCGCGGGGGAGCGGACGCCGATCGCCGACCCGGATGCCCGCGGCGTCATCGCCGGACTGACGCTGGAGCACACGCGCGGCGACCTGCACCGCGCGGCGCTGGAGGCGACCGCGCACGGGGTGCGGCACAACATCGCGGCGCTGCGCGAGGCGGGTGCCGACCTGCGCCGGATCGTCGCCGTCGGCGGGGGTACGCAGGGCGGGCTGTGGACCCAGATCGTCAGCGACATCACCGGGATGGAGCAGGAGATTCCGTCGGTGACACTGGGCGCGAGCTACGGTGCGGCGCTGTTCGCCGCGCAGGCCATCGGCGACGCCGACGCGGAGCGGTGGAACCCGGTCAGCGAGGTCCGCACGCCCGATCCGGCCGTGCGGGAACGGTACGACCGGCTGCACCGCCTCTACCTGGACCTCTACCCGGCGACCCGGCCGGTGATCCACGACCTGGCCGCCTGGCAGCGAGACACCTGACTGCAGTGAAGGCCACCTTCACTGCGTTCAACGCAGTGAAGGTGGCCTTCACTGCAGTCCGACCGTGGCCGCTCTCCATGCACATGGGCGTCGCCGCCGGAACGATCGCAGGCGCGGTTCTGGGCGGAGGCGTGTTCGCCGCCCTGCTCTGACCCGGTCAGCCCTCCTCGGCTGCGGTGGTGCGCCCGCGGACGAACGGCGCGGCGACCAGTGCGAGCAGCCCGATGCAGCCGGCGGCGACGAACGCGGTGCGCAGGCCGTCGGCGTCCGGGGCGCCGGAACCGGCGGCGCTGCCGACCGCCGCGACGGTGACGAACACGGCGGTGCCGAACGCCCCGGCCACCTGCTGCAACGTCGAGAGGATCGCGCTGCCGTGGGAGTAGAGGTGGTCGGGCAGCACGCCGAGCGACTCGGTCATGAGCGGCGTCATCATCAGCCCGAGGCCCGCCATGAACAGCACGTGGAACGCGATGGCCGCGGCCAGCGGCGAACCCGGGCCGAGCGTGGTGAACAGCCAGAGCGAGCCCGCCATCGCCACCGTTCCCGGCAGCACGAGGGGCCGGGCCCCGAACCGGTCGAACAGTGCCCCCACGGGGCGGCCGAGCAGGCCGAGGACGAGGCCGCCGGGCAGCACCGCGAGCCCGCTGACGAAAGTGGTGGTGTTCAGGACGGTCTGCAGGTAGAGCGGCAGCAGGATCGCCGCGACGCCCAGCAGGCACATGAACAGCAGCGCGGTCAGGATCAGCGAGACCACGAACGTGCGGTGCGTGAACGGGCGCAGGTCGAGCAGTGCCCGGTCGGCGCGCTGGAGTCGCGTCTGCCGCCACACGAACGCCGCGAGCGCGGCGAGCCCGACAACGATCGGCGCCCACGGCGGCACCGGATGCTCACCAGCACCGGACTCGCCGATGGAGGACAGGCCGTAGAGCACGCCACCGAAGCCGAGCGCGGACAGCAGCACCGAGGGCACGTCGAGCGGCACGGACCTGGTCTCGCTGTCCAGCCGCAGCCAGATGGCGCCGATCACGAGCGCGGCCACCGACAGCGGCAGGACGATCCAGAACATCCAGCGCCAGCCGAGCGACGACAGCACCGCGCCGCCGATGGTCGGCCCGAGCGCCGGGGCCACGGCGATGACGATGGTGATCGTGCCCATCGTCGCGCCCCGCCGCTGCGGCGGAACGAGGCGCATCACCGTGGTCATCAGCAGCGGCAGCATCACGGCGGTGCCGCACGCCTGCACGACCCGGCCCGCCAGCAGCACACCGAAGCCGGGAGCCAGACCGCTGACGAGTGTGCCGACGCTGAACATCGTCAGCGAGGCCAGGAACACCTGCCGCGGCGTGAACCGTTCGAGCAGGAATCCCGTGGTCGGGATGACCACCGCCATGGTGAGCAGGAACCCGCTCGTCAGCCACTGGACGGTGGTGGTGGAGACCCCGAGATCGACGGTGAGGTCCCGTAGCGCGACGCTCAGGATCGTCTCGTTGAGGATCATCACGAAGGCCGAGACCACCAGCACGCCGATCAGGAGGGTGGCGCGCGGCGCGGCGGGCCGATTGTCGGACGCCGCTGCCGTGGTGTGGGCAGTGTCGATCAAGGAAGCACCTCGGGAGAAAGGAACGGTCGATGGGCCGCGACGTCGGACGCCCTCGATCAAGAATGTCATAGTCACCACCCGCCCCGGCAAACGGTTTTCGGCGAGCGCGCTCTCACCTGATCAGACGAGCACCGGTAGCGAAACCCGGTGGTCCGCCGAAAGATGACGAGAAGGGCCAGAGCACACACCGACTGAGGGGACGGTGGACGTGAACGAGCCGAGGCAGGACCCCGAGGGAAGAACCGCGCCGCCCGGCCATCCCGTGCTGATGCTGGTGCTGGCGACGATCGGCTTCGCCGTGAACTTCTGGGCGTGGGCGCTGTTGAGCCCGCTCGGCTACCGTCAGACGGTGTCGCCGTGGTTCCGCTCGATCTTCTCCCTGCAGCCGAAGCCGGAGCTGATGGCCGCCGCGCCGTGGGGCTTCCGCGCGCACGCGCTCGGGGCGTGGCTGCTGTTCGCGTTCTGGCCGTTCAGCAGGCTCGTGCACGTGTTCTCCGTGCCACTGGGCTACCTGACCAGGCCCTACATCGTCTACCGCAGCCGGGACGAACGGCTCGGCAGCCGCGAACCCCGCCGAGGCTGGGAGCCGGTGCAATGACCGGCCACCACGACCCCGTCGCGCTGCCCGGCCTGGCCGCGGAGCTGCTCGCGGAGGCGCGGCGGCAGGACTCGCGCCGCGCCGCGCGGACGGTCGCCTCCCGCTCGTCGCAACGCGCGACGGTGATCGCACTGGCCGAGGGTGCGGACCTGGGCAAACACGACGCGCCCCCGGCCGCCACGCTCCAGGTGCTTTCCGGCAAGGCCCGCCTGGAAACCGCCGACCAGGCGTGGGAGCTCGGCTCCGGCGACCTGCTGCCGATCCCGCCGGAGCGGCACGGGCTGCACGCGGTCACCGACACGGTGGTGCTGCTGACCGTCGCCCTGCGCTGACGGCGGGCCACCCCGGCCACAAAACCCGCGGCACCGTGGGTCTTGCGACCCTATCGGCGCGCGGGCCGGGGGGAGTGAGCTACGGGCGTCCATGATGACGTCGACTGCTCGTGAGGAGGCATCATGGCCGCTCCCACCATCGCGACCCTGCATGATCGAGTACGCGGTCCGGTGATCACCGCCGATGACGAGGGGTACGACGAGGCTCGCAAGGTCCACAACGCGATGATCGACCGGCGCCCTCGGGCGATCGTGCGGGCCGCCAACGTCGGCGACGTGATGGCGGCGGTCGACTTCGCGCGCGAGAACTCGCTCGCCCTCTCGGTCCGTGGCGGCGGGCACAGCGTCCCCGGCTTCGGTACGTGCGACGACGGCGTGGTGCTCGACCTGTCCGGCATGCACAGCGTGTGGGTCGATCCCTCCGCGCGAACTGCCCGCGCGGAGGGCGGCGCCACCTGGGGCGACTTCAACGCCGCGACCAACGCCTTCGGCCTGGCGACGACGGGCGGCATCATCTCCACCACCGGCGTCGGCGGGCTCACCCTCGGCGGCGGCATCGGCTACCTCGACCGCGGGTTCGGGCTGTCCTGCGACAACCTCCTGTCGGCGGGCGTCGTCACCGCGGACGGCCGGTTCCAGGTGGCCAGCGCCGAGGAGAACGCGGACCTGTACTGGGCGCTGCGGGGCGGGGGCGGCAACTTCGGCGTGGTGGTGTCGTTCGAGTTCCGGCTGCACCCGGTGGCCGACATCTACGGCGGCCCGATGTTCTTCGAGCTCGACGCGGCAGGAGACCTGCTGCGCACGTACCGCGAGTACATCGCCACCGCGCCGGAACAGCTCGGTGGCTTCCCCGCGTTCCAGATCGCACCACCGCTGCCGTTCATCCCGGAGGAGCGGCACGGCGAGCCGTTCATCGCGTTCGTGGCGTGCTGGACGGGACCGATGGACGAGGCCGAGCGCGCGCTGGCGCCCATCCGGGACGTCGCGCCGACCGTGGCCGAGCACGTCGGACCGATGCCGTACCCGGCGCTGAACAGCGCGTTCGACGCGCTCGTGCCGCCGGGGCTGCAGCACTACTGGAAGGCCAACTTCGTCACCGAGCTCACCGACGACGCGATCGCGGCGCACCTGGAGCACGGCCCGAAGGTACCGGCCGTCAACTCGACGATGCACATCTATCCGATCAACGGCGCCTGCCACCGCGTCGCCTCGGACGAGACCGCGTTCGCCTACCGCGACGCCAACTTCGCGACGGTGATCGCGGGCATGTGGCCGGACCCGGCGGACAACGAGGCCAACATCCGGTGGGTGCGGGACTACTACGAGGCCACGGCGCCGCACTCGGAGGAGGGCGGGTACATCAACTTCATGGCCGGCGACGACCAGGGCCGCATCCGCGCCAACTACGGCGGCAACTACGACCGGCTGGTGAGCGTCAAGCGCCGCTACGACCCGGACAACCTGTTCCACCTGAACCAGAACATCCGGCCGTGACGAACCACCGGTGCGGAGGGGCTCCGTCCGCACCGGACCTAACCGAGATCGGCGAGCTTGCGTTCCAGCACCGCGCGCTCGCGCTCGTTGCCGCACAGGCTCGCGGCGAGCTCCAGCTCGGCGCGGGCTTCGTCCGTACGCCCGAGGCGGGTCAGCAGCTCGCCCCGTACCGTCGGCAGCAGCTGCGACCCGGCGAGCGCGCCCGAGGCCGCGAGTTCGTCGACGATCGACAACGCCGCGGCCGGGCCACTGGCCATCGCGACGGCCACCGCCCGGTTGAGATCCACCACCGGTGACGGCGCGAGCCTGCCGAGTGCCTCGTAGAGCAGCACGACGCGATCCCAGTCGGTCTCCTCGACCGAAGGGGCCACGGCGTGGCATTCCGCGATCGCGGCCTGCAGGCCGTAGGCGCCGAGGCCCCGGCCCGCCCGTTCCGCGCGCGCCAGTGCCGCCCGGCCCCGGCGGATCGCCGCCTGATCCCAGCGGCGGCGGTCCTGGTGTTCCAGCAGCACCGGCTCGCCGTCCGGCCCGGTGCGGGCGGGGAAGCGCGCGGCAGTGAGCTCCAGCAGTGCCAGCAGGCTGTGCACCTCGGGCTCGTCGGGGACCAGCCGGGTCAGCACCCTGGCAAGGCGCTGGGCCTCGCCCGCGAGGTCGAACCGGATCAGCTCGTCACCGGAGCTGGCCGAGGAACCCTCGGTGAAGATCAGGTAGAGCACGCTGAGCACGGAGCCGAGCCGCTCGGCCCGTTCGCTCGCGGGCGGCACCGCGAACGGCACCTTCGCCGCGCCCAGCGTCTTCTTCGCCCTCGTGATCCGGGCCTGCACGGTGGCGGTCGGGACGAGGAACGCCCTGGCGATCTCGTCGCTCGTCAGGCCGCCGACCACCCGGAGGGTGAGCGCCACCCGCGCCTCCCGCGAGAGCACGGGATGGCACGAGACGAACATCAGCGCGAGCACGTCGTCGTCGATCTGGTCCGGGTCCCACGGCACGTCCCCGTCGTCGGCCTGCGGGCGGCCCGAGGCGGCGCCGCCCTCGCCCAGCTCCTGGGCGAGGACGGCGTACCGCTCGTCGAGCGCGGACCGCCTGCGGAACGTGTCGATCGCGCGGCGCCTGCCGACGGTGAGCAGCCACCCCGCGGGGTTGCGGGGCACGCCCTCACGCGGCCAGTTCACGAGCGCCTCCGCCAGCGCCTCCTGGGCGAGGTCCTCGGCCAGCGCGAAGTCGCCGGTGTAGCGCGCGAGTGCCCCGACGATCCGCGCGGACTCGATCCGCCAGACGGCGGCGACGGCCTCCCGGCCACCCATGTCAGAGCTGACCCGTGGACTCACGCCACGCCCGCTCCTTCTTGATCCACTCGTTGTCCTGCGGGAACTCGTCGATCGTGGGGACCCGGCGGATCTCGGTCTTGAAGCCGGGGCCGGCGGCGGGCAGCCGCTTGGCCCACTCGATCGCCTCCTCCTTCGACGCCACGTTGAGGAGGTAGAAGCCGCCGAACAGCTCCTTGGTTTCGCCGTAGGGGCCGTCGGTGACCACGGGAGGCTCGGAGGAGTGGTCGACCACAACGCTCTCGGCGGCGTCCTCGAGTCCCTCGGCCGCCAGCAGCACCCCGGCGCGGATCAGCTCGTCGTTGAACCTGCCGACGGTCTCGAGCATCTCGGTGAAGTCGGCGTTCTGCATCTGCGCGAGGCCCTCGTCGGTGGCGCGCATGATCAGCATGTACTTCATGGTTCCTCGTCTCCTCGGATCGGTGGGCCCTGTCCGGACCCTTTCACCGCACAGGTCGAACGGGACAGAGCGCGGATCGACACGGCCTCGAGGTTTTTTCTACCAAGACATGATTTAGTTGAACTTTCATCTATATCGGCGTACGGTCGGCATCAGCCGGTCAGTCGTACAGCGAGGAGAACGCACCATGACGATCGCGGCCGTCCGCCTCAACCACGCGGTGCTGTTCGTCAGCGACCTCGAACGCGCCGTGACCTTCTGGACCCGGGCCTTCGACATGGAGGTGGTGACGAGGGAGCCGAGGGCGAACGCGGCGTTCCTGCGCCTGCGCCGTTCGGGCAACCACCACGACCTCGGCCTGTTCGGGCTCGGTGCCGCCGCGCCCGCGCGGCCACGCGGCTCGGTGGGGCTGTACCACCTCGCCTGGCAGGTCGACACCATCGAGGAGCTCGAGCAGGCGCGGACGACGCTCGCGAACCTCGGCGCCTACACGGGCGAGTCCAGCCACGGCGCCACGAAGAGCATCTACGGCGCCGATCCCGACGGCAACGAGTTCGAGGTGATGTGGATGCTCCCGAGGTCGGAATGGGGCGCCTACGAGAACGCGGCTCCCGTCGACCGGCTGGACCTCGCCGCGGAGCTGCGCCGGTGGGGCGGCGTCCCCACGGCCGGCCGGATCGTGACCGGGGAGAAAGGCCGGTGAGCGCGGGCACGTTCGCCGAGCCGGTGGTGGTGACGGCGGGCAGCGCCGATCCGCGTGCCCCGCTGGTGGTGCTGCTGCACGGCCGCGGTGCCGACGAGAACAGCATCGTCGGCCTCGCCCGCGCGTTGCCGCAGGGGCCGGAGTACGCAGCGGTCCGCGCGCCGATCGCCGAGGGCGGCGGGTACGCGTGGTTCGCCAACCGGGGGATCGGGCGCCCCGTCGCCGAGTCCCTGCGCGCGACGATGGACTGGTTCCGGACCTGGCTCGACGCCGCCGCCCCGGACGGCCGCCCCGTGGTGCTGATCGGGTTCAGCGGCGGGGCCGCTTTCGCGGGCGGGCTGATCCTGGACGACCCCGCGCGCTTCGCCGGTGCCGCCGTGCTCTACGGCACGCTGCCGTGGGACGCCGGGGTGCCGGCAGGCCACGGGCGGCTGGCCGGGCTGCCGGTGTTCGTCGCGCAGGGCACCGAGGACACGGTGATCCCGCGCGAGCTGCTCGACCGCACCTGGACGTACCTGAACGCCGAGTCCGGCGCGCTGTGCACCGCCCGCCGCGACGCGGTGGGGCACGGCATCGGCCAGGCCGCACTCGAACAGCTCGGGGAGTGGCTGAGCCAACGGGTCACCCTGCCCGCCGCGGGCTGACGCCGCGAGCGCACGACTCGGCGTCCGGAGCGCACGACTCGCGGTCGGGAGCGCACGACTCGCGCGGTGGTCGGCGGCGGGGGTGTACAACGAGAGGCGTGCCGAGCCTGGTTTCCCGCGCGGGCGGGTAGCGCGTGCTGCAGCTACTCCTCGCCTCCGCCGGAGTGCTCTTCGGCGCCGCCACCCAGCGCACCACCGGACTCGGCTTCGCGCTCGTGGCCACGCCCTTCCTGGTGCTCGTGCTCGGTCCGCAGACCGGCGTGACGCTGGGGAACCTGCTCTCGGCGTCGTTGTGCGCGCTGGTGCTCACCCGCACGTGGCGGCACCTCGACGTGCGCCGCGCGGCGCTGCTGGCCGTGCCCGCGCTCGTGGTGATCCCGTTCGGCGCGTACGTGGTCCGCACCCTGCCGCAGTCGATGCTGCTGGTGCTGGTGGGCGGTCTCGCCGTGGTGGCGATGCTGCTCGTGGCTGGCAGCGAGCGGGCGGCGGTCCTGCGCGGCCGGGTGGGCGCGGTCGTCGCGGGCGCCTTGTCGGGCTTCATGAACGTCACCGCCGGGCTGGGCGGTCCGATGATCACGGTGCACGCGCTGTCGGAGCGCTGGGAGCCCGCCCGGTTCGTGGCGACCGCCCAGGCGTACCTGCTGGTGGTCAACTGTGCGTCGCTGGCCGCGAAGGGGCTGCCGGCCATTCCGCTCTGGACGCTCGCGGCGGCCGTGGTGATTCTGCTGCTCGGCGCCGTGCTGGGGGAGCGGGTCGCGAACCGGATCGACCGCAGGGTGGCGCACCGGCTGGTGGTCGTGGTCGCGCTTCTCGGCGGGCTGGCCGCCATCGTGCGCGGCCTGCTCACCGCGGGGGACTGACGAGGCCGGTTTTCCTCCTTTGGTGCGACCCTGGTCGGATGCGCGATGACGGCGTGCGCGCGATGCTGACGATCGTGAAGGCGAGTTCCTCTTCCGTTCGCACGGCGGCTCCGTGGCACCTGTGGGTCGTGGGCGTGGTGTTGCTGCTGTTGTACGCCATCGGCGCGTACGACTACGTGCTGACCCAGGCCCAGGACGCCGCGTACTTCCAGTCGCAGGGATACGGACCCGAGCAACGCGACTACTTCACGGACTATCCCGTCGTGCCGCTGGTGTTCTGGACCGTGAACATCGTGGCCGGTCTGGCTGCGGCCGTGCTGTTGCTGCTGCGCTCGCGGTGGTCGCTCGCCGCGGTCGCGACCGCCGCGCTCGCGCAGCTGTGCCTGCAGATCATCACCTTCGGGTTCATGGACCGCTGGAGCGTGCTCGGGCCGCGGCTGTCGCTCCAGGACCTCGGTGTTCTGCTGCTGACCTTCCTCGTCTGGGGCTACTGTCACCGGATGCGCAGGAGGAACGTGCTCACCTAGAGCGCGGGCGCGAGATCCTCCCACCGCACCACCCAGCCCTGGTCCGGGAACCCGGGCGCCGTGCCGTCCGGCCCCGGCCTGCCGGACACGCCGGAGGGACCGCCAGGGGATTCGCCCCAGCCCGCGCACATCATCGCGACGGCGTAGAGCAGCCCGCCCGCGGAGGGGAAGTACGGCGAGGGCACGCCGCTCTTGCCGCTGGCGGGCAGGCCGGTGCCGGTGAAGCCGAGCCGTTCGTGCAGCAGGTAGTCCACGGCGGTCGCCGGATCGCCCAGGCGCGCCGCGTTCATGGCCAGCAGCGGGAAGTCCCAGCTGTAGAGGTCGGTCACCGGCCACGTCTCGTACACCTTGCGCGTCGTGGCCCGCATGGTCTCCACGTCGACGCCGTCGCCCGGCAGCATCCCGAACGGCGCGATCGGGTCCGGATGGTTGGTGTTGCGCTCGGTCCACATGTTCGGCACGCCCTCGTAGAGCACATAGACGCCGTCCTCGACGGGCAGCGGCGCGAGGCCGTCGAGCACCTCGTCCCAGTACGGCTCGCGGCCAGTGCCGAGCCGTTCGCGCCAGGCCTGGGCGATGCGCAGGCCGAACCGCCAGTACGACAGCTCGAAGGCCGGATTCAACGTCTCCGCGGACGGGTTGCGCTCGTTGCAGCACATGATCGGCGGGCCGATCACGAACCGCCCGCTCTCCTCGCGGTTGGCGAACGAGGCGATGAACTCGGCGCTCTCGTGGACGACCTCACGCCACTTCAGCAGCGTGCGCCTGCCCGGATGGGCCTGGTAGTCGAGCTCGGCGAGGAAGATCGGATGCGGCTGCTGCCAGATCAGCAGGCACGTCGGGGTTCCCGGCGACTCGCGGCCGATGGCGTCGCCATGCGTCGTCGTCATCTTCGGCCACCGCGCGCCCCTGAAGCCCTGCGACTTCGCCAGCCTGCGCGCGTTCGGCAGGAATCGCTCGTAGACGTCGGTGCTGCGGTCGAGCAGGGGCCAGCGGTTCCATAGCGCGTACTGGAAGGCGTGCCACCAGTACATCTCCATGTGGAACTTGCCGTACCAGCCGTTGTTGACCAGCCCGGACTCCTGCGCGGGGTCGTTGCCGGCGTCGTTGACCGCCAGGTGGTACTGGCTCAGCACGATCCGGCGCTCCAGCTCGCGCCAGCGCGGATCGCTGCTGCCTGAGAGATCGACCGCACCGCCGGTGCGCCAGTGCCGGGGCCACCAGTGCTCGCTCTGTCGCACCACCTCGGCCGCGGCCGGCACGGCACCGCTGACCTCGGGGGCGAAGAGGGCGGCCACGTCGAGGTGGTCGCCGCTGCCGGTGATCTCGTAGCGGTGCCGGGCCGGATCGGTGCGGCGCAGCTGCGCGCCCGCCGAGAGGTTGAGGCCGACCTGGTAGCGCGTGGCGTCCATCGTGTGCGTGACGATCACGGTGCGGCCGCGCCTGCGCAGGCTGGTGGCGTGCAGCTCGGGGCGGTCGTAGAAGCCGACGTAGGGCGCCTCGAACTTGTTGCGGCCCGCCGCCGTGGCGTAGGGGAACTCCAGGAACGCCGTCAGGCGGCCGAGCCGGACGAGAGCGGAGCTGATCCGCGCGGCCACCACGTCCTCGCCGGGGTGGCACGCGGTTTCGACAGTGACGCGGTGGCCCTCCAGCCGGAAGGAGCTTCGGAGCACGCCCGTCCACGGGTCCAGTTCCTGGACGACGTCGGTGAGGTCGGCCTCGACCGCCTCGCCGCCGTCCTCTTTGAGCAGTCGCAGGCCGAGCCGGCCGAGGTTGGCCCGGTGCGGGTTCTCGCGCAGCCAGTTGTGCAGCTCCGGCTCGTTGTCGTCGTCGGTCCAGTAGTAGACGTCGCGGCCGTAGGTGTCCCAGATCGTGCCCCGGTAGTCGGAGATCTGCTTGCCCGGGGGCAATGCGTCCACGTGCCAGCCCCAGTCGGAGAGGGTGTTGAACGGCACGAAGGTCTGCAGGCCGGTGACGTCGGCGCCGAAGGCGAAGCGGCCGTTGCCCACCTGGATCGGCAGTTCGAGATCACTGTGGTGGCGCACCACCCGGTGCCGGGACACCAGCGCGAAGCGGTCGATGCGGGTGCCGGGCCGGCTCTCGCCGCGAGGAGCCGCGGCGGCCTCCGCCTGGAGTACGCGGGACATCAGGGTCGCGGAGGCCACCGCGGCGGCTCCCTTGACGACGGTTCTGCGGGAAAGCCTGCGCTGCTCGGTCACGTACCGGTCCCTCCTTGGATCGGGTGTGACGTTCGATGAAACGTTTCATTCGAACGGGTGCCGTGACGGTACCCAGCGGCCGATCATGCGGCAAGCCTCCAGCGGGGCGGCCGCACCACGGTGACCGGTTCCGGCCACGGATGTCGGTGCCGTGCCCTACTGTCCCGGGCCATGAACGTCATCCTGATTCCCGGGCTGTGGCTCGTAAGGAGCCTTCACCGCACGCCGAGACCGCCCCCAAGGCCACCTTTGTTGCGTTGAGCGCACCCAAGGTGGCCTTGGGGGCGGGTACTCACGGGGCGATGCCCACGCCCGGGACGTGGCGCAGGGCCCGCTCCTCCGCCGTGCTGAGGGCGGGCCAGCGCTGACCGGCACGCCGCGGGTACACGCGCGACTCATAATCGGCGGGCTGGTAGGCGGGTGCGAAGAAGCAGCCCGTGCCGTAGCGGGCGTCGAACGCCGGGCACGCTCGCGCGACCGACTCCGGGTTCGGCGCGCGGCCGGTCCGCGCCCACTCCGACAGTGCCGACAACGCCGTGGCGTACCCGGCGTCGCTCAGCGAGCTGTGGTCGGCCTCGGTGGTGAAGGTCTGCACCAGCCACCGCCCGGCCCCGGCGCCTTTGAGGCTTGCGCGATAGGCCGACTCGTGCTCGACGAACGCGGTGGGATCGTCGATGGCGTGCAGCGTGAGCACGGGGATCGACACGGCGCCGGTCGGGTCGCTGTCGAAGGACAGGTCGCGCACCGCGGACGGGTCCGGGGAGAACCGCTGGACCCCGGCGTTGAGTGCCGCGTCGTCGTGCGAGCCGGTGTAGCGCACGAGCTTGTTGCCGAACGGGTTCCGCCCGCCGAGCCGGTGGTGGACGATGTCGCGGAAGGTGAACGTCGCGAAGCGCAGGTGCGACTCGAGCGTGCGCTCCGGGATCCGGGTCACCGCGAGGATGTCGTCGAGGTTCCGCCGTTGCTCAGCCGTGCGCTCTGCTGGTGCGGACTGGTAGCCGGTGCATTCCTGCAAGCGGGAGCGCAGGTCGGCCGAGGTCATCGTGGAGTCCTCGGGCAGCCCCATCCACAGTGGATACTGCGGTTCTTCGGGGCGCGGGTGGTTACCGCAGTAGTACTGGTACACCACGCGCAGATCGACGCGGTAGTCGTAGCCGCGGGAGCCGCCGGCGAGCACCCCGTTGGTGAGCAGCGCGCCGTCGTAGGGCCCGCGCGGGCCTGCCCCGTAGACCTCGGCCACCTTCGCGGCGACGTCGCCGCCCCAGGACTGGCCGTGCACGAACGTGTACCGCGGCCGTCCGAATTCGGTCACGAACAGCCGCCGCAGGTTCTCGGTGTCCGCGGCGGCCATGCGTGCTCCGTAGCCGCCGCGCCGGTAGGACGAGCCCGCCCAGGCATAGCCTTCACGCACCATCACCGACCAGCGGGCGAGGTCCTCCACGCTGCGGTCCGGGTCGGAGCCTTCGCCGAGGTCGGGTCCGCCGTGGGCGTGCAGCACCAGCGAGCCGTTCCAGTCGTGCGGGATGGCGATCGCGTAGTAGGCCCCGTTCGAGTCCTGCCCGGTGTGGCAGGTCGCCACCTCGGCGAGCTCGGCCGGGCATTCCGCGGCGGCCGCCCGCGGAGGGCCGCCGGCGAGCAGGCTGCCCGCCAGGGCGGCGACGGCGAGTCCGCTCGCCAGCGCTCGGCGGCGTGGTGACTGGCTCCGGTGCACGACGACCTCCTTCGGTCTCCGGCGCACCCTTGCGCCGGGCCCTGAGATGCTAGGCGCGGGTCACCGCCCGCCGGAGGTTTCGTTCATAACGGTCGCGGTCGGGCGTCGCAGCCCCCACGCGGTGTCGAGCGCGTCCTGGGTGAGCACGGCCGTGGGCGGACCCTCGGCGAGCAGGCGGCCGTCCCGCAGCAGCAGGCAGTGGTCGGCACGGTCGGCCTCCGCGAGGTCGTGCGTCACGTGGACGACGGCCGTTCCCGCCGCGGCCGCGTCGGCGAGCGCTGCGGCGATCGTCCTCCGGGCAGGTATGTCGAGACCCGTGGTGGGCTCGTCGAGCAGCAGCACCCGCGACCGTTGGGCGAGACCCTGCGCGACCAACGCCCGCTGCCGCTGCCCGCCGGACAAGGAACCCAGCCGTCGGCGGGAGAGGCCGGTGATCTCGAGGCGGTGCAGTTCCTCGGCGACGATCTCACGGTCCTCTTCGGACAGCCGGCGCCACGGTCCCCGGTGGGCCCACCGGCCCATCGCGACGGTCTCGTGCACGGTGATCGGCAGGCTGTCGGACACGGCGCTGCGCTGCACCACGAAGGCCGGCCGTACGCCTGCCGGCAGCGTCACCGAGCCCGCGTCCGCGCGGAGGACGCCCGCGACGACGGACAGCAGCGTTGACTTGCCCGAGCCGTTCGGGCCCACGATCGCCGTCACGCCCGCGCGCGGAAGGCGCGCGGTGATCGCGTGCAGCACCGTCCTTCCCGCGTACCCGGCGGCCACCCCATCGAGTTCGATACCGCTCGACCCATCACTGTGTGTCATGACACCTCAAATTGAAACGACAATCGTTTTCACTATAGGGTCACTCGCCGTGGAGTGGTTGATCGCCCCGTTCGACGTGTCCTTCGTGCAGCGGGCGTTGTGGGGCGGGGTTCTCGTATCGCTCATCTGCGCGCTCGTCGGCACCTGGGTCGTGCTACGCGGCATGGCCTTCCTCGGTGACGCGATGTCGCACGGGATGCTGCCCGGGGTCGCGCTCGGTTCGCTCGCGGGCGGCAACCTGCTGCTGGGCGCCGCGCTCAGCGCCGGGGTGATGGCACTCGGGGTGACGGCGCTCGGCCGCTCGCGCCGGTTCTCGCAGGACACGGCGATCGGCCTGCTGTTCGTGGGCATGCTCGCGATCGGCGTGATCATCGTGTCGCATTCGCGGTCCTTCGCCGTGGACCTCACCGGCTTCCTGTTCGGCGACGTGCTCGCGGTGCGCGAGCGGGACCTCGGCTTCCTCGCCGCCGCGCTGGCCGTCGCCGTGGTGGTGTCCCTGCTGGGCTACCGCGCGTTCGTGGCCCTCACCTTCGACGCGCGGAGGGCACACACCCTGGGGTTGCGCCCGCGCCTCGCCCACGCCGCGCTGCTGGGGCTGCTCACCCTCGCGATCGTCGCCTCATTCCACGTCGTCGGCACGCTGCTGGTGTTCGGGCTGCTCATCGCACCGCCCGCCGCGGCGATGCTCTGGGCGAGCCGCATCCCGCTGATCATGCTCGGCGCCGCCGTGCTCGGCTGCGTCGCGACGGGCACCGGACTGCTCGTCTCGTGGTACTGGGGCACCGCCGCCGGAGCCACGATCGCCGCCGTCGCCGTGGCCCTGTTCTTTCTGTCCGCACTGGCCGCTCGCGTGCGCGAGCACGCGAGCCGCACCACCACTGAAGAGGGGATCCCACAGTCATCGTGAGAGCACACACCAAGGCCGCCGTGCTGGTGGTGTCCGCCGGGCTGCTGCTCACCGCGTGCGGCGGTGAAACCCGGCCCGAACAGTCCGAGCCCACGCCGCACGGCTACGTGGAGGGTGCCGAGGAGACCGCGGAGGCGCAGTCCCGCCTCGTCCTCGCCGACCCGAGCGGGGCGGTCAGGGTCCTCGACCTGATCACCGAGGAGGTCACGCGCCTCGACGACGTGCCCGGGGTCGAGGGCATCAGCACCGACGGCCGGTTCGCCTACCTGGCGGCGGGGCGGTCGACCCACGTCGTCGACAGTGGATCGTGGATGGTCGACCACGGCGACCACGTGCACTACTACCGCGCCGACATCCGGGGCGCAGGCCGGATCGACGGCAACGCCGTCGCGGCGCACAGCGACTCGGCCGTCACCGCCGTGGTGCTGGAGGACGGCACGTCGGCGCTGCTGGACCGCCCGGCACTGGAGGACGGCGACACTCGCGCCCGGCAGCCGGTGAACGGTGTCGCCGTGCCCTACGGGCAGCGGCTGCTCGTCGCCACCGGCGACGGGATCGCCGTGCGCGAGCGCGACGGCGAGGGCGGGCGCGCGATCGGCGAGCCGTGTCCCGACCCGGAGGGCACCGCGGTGACGCGGCGCGGGGTCGTGTTCGGCTGCGCCGACGGCGCGCTGCTGGTGAGCGAGGACGACGGCACGTTCACGGGCGAGAAGATCCCGTACCCCGGCCCCGTTCCGGACACCGAGCGGGCGGCCGGGTTCACCCACCGGCCCGGCAGCGCGACACTCGCGGCGACCGCGGGGGAGCGCGGGGTGTGGTCGCTCGACGTGTCGCAGCGGTCGTGGAGCCGCGTCGAGACGGGACCCGTGGTGGCCGTCAACGCCGTCGGCGAGGGCGGCCCGCTGCTGACCCTCACGGCCGACGGGGTGCTGCACGCCTACGACTCCGCCACCGGGGAGCGGCTGGCGAGCAGGCCGCTGCTGAGCGCCCCGGTCGAGGCAGGGACGACGCCGGTGATCCAGGTCGACACCAGCCGCGCCTACGTCAACGATCCGGCGGGCCGCCGCGTGTACGAGGTGGACTACAACGACGACCTGCGCGTCGCCCGCACCTTCGACCTCGACATCACGCCGTCGCACCTGGTGGAGACGGGCCGGTGAGGGCCGGGCTGCGCGCTGCCGCCGCGGCACTGCTGCTCGTGCTCACGGGTTGCTCGGCCGCCGGGGACGGTAACGGCGGCGTGGTGGTGACCACCAACATCCTCGGCGACCTCACCCGTGCCGTCGCGGGCGACGCCGTGCCGGTGACCGTCCTCATGCGACCCAACGCCGACCCGCACTCCTTCGCGATCTCCGCGCAGGAGGCCGCCCGCCTGGAACGGGCCGACCTGATCATCCACAACGGACTCGGCCTGGAAGAGGGCGTGGCGCGCAACGTCGGCGCCGCCGTGGACGCCGGGGTGCCCGCGGTGGCGGTCGGCGAACAGGTCGATCCGATCCGCTACCGCGGCGCGGAGCAGGACGGCGAGCCCGACCCGCACTTCTGGACCGATCCCCGGCGGGTGCACACCGCGGTGGAGGTGATCACCGACCGGCTCGTCGAGCACGTCGACGGCGTCGACGAGGCCGCGGTGAGGGCCAACGCCGCCGCGTACCTGGAGCGGGTGGACGAGCTCGGCCGCTGGATGACGGAGCGATTCGCGGCGATTCCCGCCGAGCGGCGCAAGCTCGTCACCAACCACCACGTCTTCGGCTACCTCGCCGAGCGCTACGACTTCGAGGTGGTGGGCGCCGTGGTGCCCAGCGGCACCACGCTGGCCTCGCCGAGCGCGTCCGACCTCAGCGACCTCGCGTCCACCATCCGCGCCGCGGGGGTCGGCGCGATCTTCGCCGACTCCTCCCAGCCCGACCGCCTCGCTCGCGTGCTCGCCGACCAGGCCGGGGTGCACGTGCGCGTGCTGCCGCTGTTCTCGGAGTCGCTCAGCGAGCCCGGCGGGGGAGCACCGACCTATCTGGACATGATGCGCGCCAACACGAACACGATCGTCGACGGCCTCGGCCGGAACTGAGCAGTCGCACAAGAGAAGAGGATATGGAGTGAGAATGAGAAACAGCCCGCGATATCGGCGCGCCGCCGGATTGTCCACAGTGGCCGCCGCGATGCTGGCGCTCGGTGCGTGCGGCACCGGGACCGAGCAGCAGGCCGGGCAGGAGGGCGGAGGCGGGCAGCAGGGGCAGCCCGCGACCACGGTCGCCGAACCGGTGGTGACGACCTACGACGGCGGCATCTACGTGCTCGACGGCACCACGCTCGAGGTGAAGGCCGATCTCCAGCTGGAGGGCTTCAACCGGCTCAACCCGGCCGGCGACGACCGGCACGTGATGGTGTCCACCTCGGACGGTTTCCAGGTGCTGGACGCCGCGGGCGCCGAGCTGACCGACGTGACGTTCCCCGGCCCGGAGCCAGGGCACGTCGTCCGGCACGCGGGGCGGACGGTGCTGTTCTCCGACGGCACCGGGGAGGTGCTCAGCTTCGACCCGGCGCAGCTCGGCGAGGGCAAGCCGGAGACCGAGTCGTACACGACCGCGGAGCCCCACCACGGCGTCGCGATCGAGCTGGAGAACGGCGAGCTCGTGGTGACCCTCGGCAACGAGGAGGAGCGCACGGGCATCATGGTCCTTGACGCGCAGCGCAAGGAGATCACCCGGAGCGAGCAGTGCCCCGGCGTGCACGGTGAGGCTACCGCGCAGGGCGAGGCCGTGGTGATCGGCTGCGAGGACGGCGTGCTCGTGTACCGCGACGGCACCATCACCAAGGTCGACAGCCCCACCGAGTACGGCCGCATCGGCAACCAGGCGGGCACCGACGTCTCCCCGGTGGTGCTCGGCGACTACAAGCAGGACAAGGACGCCGAACTGGAACGCCCGACGCAGGTGTCACTCATCGACACCGAGACCGGGAGCCTGCGCCTGGTCGACCTCGGCACGAGCTACACCTTCCGTTCGCTCGCCAGGGGCCCGGAGGGTGAGGCGCTGGTGCTCGGGACCGACGGCGCGATCCACGTCCTCGACCCGGTGCGCGCCGAGGTGGTGCGGACCATCCCGGTGATCGGCGAGTGGCAGGAGCCGCTGGAGTGGCAGCAGCCGCGGCCGGCGATCTTCGTGCGCGGCGGCACGGCGTACGTGTCCGATCCGGGCGAGCGGAAGCTGCACGCCGTCGATCTCGCCACCGGTGAGAAGACGGCCACGGTGGAGCTGGAGCAGGCGCCGAACGAGCTGAGCGGCGTGCTGGCCCAGGCTCACTGACGGCCGGCCGGGGGTCCCGGTGGGACAGTGCCCACCGGGACCTCAGTGCTGTCCATAGGGGACCGCGCGCACCAGGGTCACCCGCACCGTGGCCCCGCTGGGCACCTGGTAGGTGCGCGACTCGCCCTGCCGGGCTCCCGCCAGCGCGCGGCCCAGCGGGGACTCGGGGGAGTACACCTCCAGCCCGTCGGCATCGCCGCCGTCGCGCACGCCCAGCAGGAACGTCTCCGTGCCGGGGTCGTCGTCGAACCGGACGGTCAGGACCATGCCGGGTTCGGCGATGCCGTCGTCGGGCGGTGCCTCGCCGACCACGGCGCTGTGCAGGATCTCCTCCAGCCGCCGGATGCGCGCCTGCCTGCGCTGTTCGCCGACGGCGTCGTCCTGCTCGGCCCCGCGGTCCTGGCGGCGCAGGACGGTCAGCTCCTCCCGCAGCCGCTCGAAGGCGTCGGCGGTGAGCCAGGTGCGTTGTTGTCCGGTCATCGTGTTCCCTCGTATCGTGCGCCGCTTGAGCAGAGTGGCGTTGGCATCCTCGGCGAAGCCGGTGGCGACGCGCTCCAGCACGTCGCGTTGCGTGCGCAGCAGTGCGTTCTCCGCCCGCAGCCACTCGAGTTCGGCGCGCTCGTCGTCGTCCATCACGTGGCTCCTCCCGTTCAGCGCAGCGGGTCGAACTCGCGCAGCGCGTCCGGCTGTTTGCCCGTGGTGATCTGCTCGGCGAGCAGGCGGCCCGTCACCGGTCCCTGCGTGAGTCCCCACATACCGTGCCCGGCGGCGACGTAGACCCCCGGCGCCGCCGTCGCGCCGATCAGCGGGATGCCGTCGTGAGTCACGGGGCGCGGACCGACCCACTCGTCGCGTCGGTCCTCCCAGTGGACCCCGGTGAGGTACGGCCTCGCCGAGGCGACGATCGCGTCGATCCGGGCGCGGTCGAGCGGGGCGTCCGGAGCGCGGAACTCCATCGTTCCGGCGACGCGGAGCGCGCCCTGGTACGGCGTGCACGCCACCCTTGCGCCGGGCAGGTACACGGGCCCGGGCACGGGCTCGTCCGTGTCGACGGTGAACGAGTAGCCGCGGCCCGCCCGCACGGGAACCCGGACCCCGAGACGGCGCCCCAGCCTGCCGAGCCACGCCCCGGTGGCGAGCACCACGACCTGCGCGGACAGCGAGCCGGCCGAGGCCGACCGCACCGTGGCGGCGTGGCGCTGGGGCCGCACCTCGACGACGTCGAAGCCGCTGCGGATGCTGCCGCCCCTGGCCCGGACCGACTCCGCCAGCGCGGCGACGAACTCGCCGGGGTCGACGTAGCGCTGCCCGTCCACCCGGACGCCGCTGCCCATCGCCTCCGACGCCTGGGGAAGCCACTGCTCGAGCTCCGTACCGGTGAGTCCCCGGTACGCCACCTCCTGGCCGGCGTCGCGCAGCCGCGCCAGCTCGGCCAGCAGTCCGGCGGCGTGCCCCGCCGACTCGAACACGGCCGTGACCGGCGCCGGCATCGGCTGTACCCGCACGCCGCCCGCGACGAGCGCGTCGAAGGCGGCGAGGCAGTCGGCGTTGAGCGCGAGGTTCGCCTGCGCCACCCGTTCCCAGGCCCGCCAGTTGCAGCGCGCGGCGAACCGCAGCAGGAACCGCCAGAGACCCGGATCGGGCGAGGCCGGCACGTGCAGCGGGGCCGTGCGGTCGAACAGGGACCGCAGACCGAACCGCAGGACGCCCGGCTCGTTCAGCGGCAGCGCGAGGCCCGGCGCCAGCCAGCCCGCGTTGCCCCAGGACGCACCCGCCGCGGGCCCGGCGCGGTCCACCACCGTGACCGTGACCCCGCGCTCCTGCAGGAACCACGCGGTGGAGAGCCCGACCACACCGGCACCGACGACCAGTGCCGTGCCCGGCCCGCTCCGACCGACCTCACCCATGAGCACCTTCCCGTGTCCGTGTGAACCCCACATCGCGAGCATGGGCGAACGCAGCGTCCGGCCGGTTGTCGGGAACAAACAAAATGGCCGACCGTCGTTGTGGGGATCGGCCAGCGGTATCCTCAGCGGGGACTTCTTCGTGGTGAGACGGGTCGGTGGATGGTCAGACTGGATCACCTGATCAACGTGCTGGGCGGTTACGGCATTCGCGTGGCGGGTCACGGGCGCGGCCGCGACACCGAGCTGCACAGCGTCGTCATGCACGACCCCACCGCGGCCGACCCTGCGGTCGGCGACGCCCTCCTGGCCGTGGGGATCCCGGACGCCGCCCGCGCCGTCGAGCTCGCCGTCGGCGGGCAGGCGAGGGTGGTGCTGGTGCGCACCGACGAGCAGCCCTCCGCCGAGGTGCTCGCCACGGCGACGGCCTGCGAGCTCTGCCTGCTGCTCGTGGACCCGCGCGTGTCCTGGAGCCAGGTGGCCGGGGTCGTCTACGGCCTCGTGCTGGAGGGTCGCGAGACCGAGTCCGGCAGGGGCCCGAGCGACCTGTTCGCCCTCGCCGACACCATCGCGGCCGCCGTGGGCGGGCCGGTGACCATCGAGGACCAGCTGTCCCGGGTGATGGCGTACTCCAGCGTGCAGAACGACGCCGACCCGGCGCGGCTCGACACGATCCTCGGCAGGCGGGTGCCGGAGCCGGTGCGGGCCCTGTTCGAACGGCGCGGCGTGTTCACCCACCTCGCCGGTTCCGACGAGCCCCGCTACGTCGAAGCGGCGCCGGAGCACGGCATGCGCGGGCGTACGGTCGTGGCCGTCCGCGCGGGAAGGGAGCTGCTGGGCTCACTGTGGGTCACCTGCGACGGCCCGCTCGACCCGGCGCGGTCCCGCGCGCTCGCCGACGGAGCCCACACCGTCGCACTGCATCTGCTCCGGTCGAGGGTGAGCGCCGACCTCGAACGGCAGGTCGAGTCTGAGCTGGTGATCCAGCTGCTGGAGGGCACGCCGGACGCCACCGCCGTCATCGGCAAGCTCGGCCTGCCGCCCCGGCCGCTGCGCGTGATCGCGCTGCAGGCGCACACCCGCGGCGAGCGGCACGCCGCCATCCTGCTCGCCTTCGAGCGCGCCACCACCGGCTTCGGCTGGTCGCGCCCGGGGCGCACGACGCTGTTCGGCAACACCGTCTACACGCTGCTGCCGTGCGACGAGGATCCGGCCGCCGCCCGCGACTGGCTCCGCGCGCTCGTTGACGGCCTGCCCGCCCACGTCACGCCCGCCGCGGGCATCGGTGCGCCCGCCGAGCCCGGCGAGATCCCGGCGAGCAGGCAGGAGGCCGACGAGAGCCTGGCCCTGCACACGACCCGGCCCGGCACCCCGCCGGTGTGCTACGACGAGGCGTGGGACGAGATCCTGCTTCAGCGCCTCCGCACGGCGGCCTCGGCGGGCCGGGTGCCGTCGCGCGGGCCGATCATGGAGCTGGCCCGGCACGACGACGCCCACGGGACGCGCTTCCTGGCCACCCTGCGCGGATGGCTGGAGGCGCAGGGGGACCTCAACATCGCCGCGGCGCGCCTCGGCGTGCACGCGAACACGGTGCGATACCGGATGCGCAAGATGGCCGAGATCGCGAACCTGGAACTCGAGGACCCCGGCAAACGGCTGGCCATGCTGATCACGCTGGCCATCGGCGACCACGAGGGCGGCACCTGACGACCCCGGTGCCCGGGCACGGACACCCCGGGCGCCGGGAAGGACTCAGCCCGCCAATTCCGGTTTCGCCACCGGTGTCTCCTCCTCGACATCGCGTCCGGTGATCTTCGGCGAGCGCAGGATGATCGTCGTCGAGATCGTCGAGATCAGGCTCATCGTCAGCATGTACCAGCCGAGCGCCCCGGTACCCCACGCCGCGACCAGGCTCGTCGCGACCATCGGGGCGATCGCGCTGCCGCCGATCATGCCGAGGGTGTAGCCGATCGAGAGGCCCGAGTAGCGGACCTTGGCGGGGAACGTCTCCGCGTAGAAGACGCCTGCCACCCCCTGGCCCGCGGCGTGCGGAATGCAGAACAGCACGTACCCGAGGAAGACGATCCAGGGGTTGCCGCTGTCGAGCAGCCAGATCCACGGGAACGCCAGCGCAGCCTTGCCGACCATGCCGAACATGATCATCTTCGGCCTGCCGATCCGGTCGGAGATGATGCCCGAGGCCAGCACCATCAGGCAGTCCAGCACCATCGAGACCAGCACGATGAGCAGGATCGTCTGCCGGGTGAGGCCGAGTTCCTCGGTCGCGTAGGACAGTCCGAACACCGACATCATGTAGAACGCCACGCCGCCGCTCAGCGTCGTCGCGGCCACGAGCAACGTCCGTGCCGGGTACCTGCGCAGGATGGTCAGCGCCGGTGCCTTGTCGACGGCGCCCTTGCGCTTGATCTCGGTGAACGTGGGGCTCTCGTCGATGGTGCGGCGCAGGACGTAGCCCACGACGACCAGGATGGCGCTGAGCAGGAACGGAATGCGCCAGCCCCACGCCAGGAAGTCGTCCTGGGGCAGCAGGTTGAGCGGCAGGAAGACGAGGGTCGCCACGACGAGCCCGAGCGGGCCGCCGATCTGGACCCAGCTGCCGTAGAACCCGCGGCGCTCCGGCTGGCTGTGCTCCATCGTCAGCAGCACGGCGCCGCCGAGCTCCCCGCCCATCGCGAAACCCTGGACGATGCGGAGGAGGATCAGCAGCACCGGCGCGGTGACGCCGATCGAAGCGTAGCCCGGCAACAGTCCGATGAGGAGGGTCGCGCCGCCCATGAGGGTCAGCGTGAGCACGAGCATCGGGCGGCGCCCGACCTTGTCGCCGAGGTGCCCGATGATGACACCGCCGAGCGGGCGCACCAGGAACGCCACGGCGAAGGTCGACAGGGACACCAGCGTTCCCGTCAACCCGGTCAGCGAGGGGAAGAAGACCTTGTTGAACACCAGCGCCGCGGCGGTGGCGTAGATGAAGAAGTCGTAGTACTCGATGGTGGTGCCGATGACGCTCGCGGCTGCGGCGCGCTTCGGCTGAAGTCGCGACATGATCTCTCTCTTCGTTGAGAGCGGACACGGACGAGCCCGGACTCCGGGCAGGCGGAGGTACGGCCGGGAGGTCCCGGCCCGGATCACGGTGTTGGGTCAGTCAGCTGGTCAGGACGCGAGGTACGCGCCGCGGTGGAACAGCAGCGGGTCACGGCGTGGATCGCTCGCCAGCGCCCGGACCTCGCCGATGACGATCGTGTGGTCGCCGCCGTCGTACTCGGCCCACAGGGTGCAGTCGACCCATGCGAGCACGCCGTCGAGCACGGGGGACCCGGACTCACCTGGCGACCAGCCGACCCCGGCGAACTTGTCGGTGCCGGACCGCGCGAACTGGTCGCTCAGGTGCCGCTGGCCGGCGGCGAGGATGTTGACGCAGAACCCGCCTGCCTGCCTGATGCGCGGCCAGGTGCGCGACCCGCGGCCGGGCGCGAACGTCACGAGCGGCGGGTCGAGTGACAGGGAGGCGAACGACTGGCAGGTGAACCCGACGGGCTCGGGGGTGGCGGCGGTGACGACCACGACTCCCGAGCAGAAGGAGCCGAGCACGTCCCGCATGACGTGACCGGGGACAGTCATGAGGTTCTCCTGGGTCAGAGCACGGCGACCGCGTTGCCGGGCGAGCCGAGCCCGCCCACGAGGGACAGTGGGACAGAGACGAACAGGAAGTCCGTCCGTCCCTCCTCGTGCAGCCTTGCCGCGAGGGTCTCGAAGTCGAACAACTCGCCGAGCGGGATGCCGAGCATGCCCAGCAGCCGCCGGTGCAGGCTGCCGACCGCGGCGTCGCCTGGTGTCACCTCGACGGCCGGGTTGTCCGCGGTGACGGCCGCGATGTGCCAGTCCCACAACAGTTCCGCGGTCGCCTCGTCGGCGGCCAGACCGGCGGAGGTGAACGACGACTTCTGCGCGGAGATCGCCGCCCGGCCGTCGGGGCCGAGCCCGCGGTAGGCGGCCAGCCAGCCCGTGCGCACGCACAGGATGTCGCCGGGCCGGATCTCGGCGCGCTGCGCTTCGGCCACGGCGCACAGGTCGTCGGCGGTGATCGACCGCCCGGCCAGCGCGTCCAGGTCGCCGAGGTGCCGCGCGACATCGAGCAGCACCCCTCGGCTGATGATTCCCGAGCTCGCCCAGTGGTGGATGCTCAGCCTCGGGTTGCCCGGCGCCGGATCGTCGGTGACGCCGCCGTAGAAGCCGTGCTGGCGCACGCGGTGGTGGCGGAAACCGTCCCACTGGGTCGAGCCCTGCGGGAAGAACGAGTCGAGCCGGTCGTCCCACATGCTGCCGGCGCGTCTCATGGTGTGCTGGAACCGCTCCCGCCGGAACAGCGGCGGATCCGGCTGGTCGAGCGGCAGGCTGAGCCCGGCCCGTTCGCCGGTGCGGACGAGGCTCGTGGCCTCCCGCACCCCGTCCGCGTCGATCAGGTTGAGGGTGCCGAGCTCGTCGTCCGCGCCGAAGACGCCCCACGAGTGGTTGCCGTAGTCGTCGAGGCGCGGAAGTTCCGAGTACTTGGGGAGGTCGGGGGACATCGCCACCTCACAGGTCGCTGTCGCCGGCGAGTAGCCTGCCGGCGATGGTCCGGCGCTGGATCTCGGACGTGCCGTCTGGGATGCGCAGGGTGCGCGCGTGCCGCCACACGTCCTGCAGCCGCAGCTCATTGGTCAGCCCCATCGCGCCGTGCACCTGCATCGCGGCGTCGGCGACCCGGCCGAGCATCTCGGTGCACAGGGCCTTCGTGATGGAAGTTTCCTTGATGGCGCGCTGTTTGCTCTCGACGAGCGCCGCGGTGCGGCCGACCACGGACTTGGCCGCGTAGATGTCCATCGCCATCTCGGCGAGCTTGATCTGGATGGCCTGGTGGTCGCCGATGACGCTGTCGAAGGTCTCCCGCTGCCGCGCGTAGTCGAGTGCCTTCTCCAGCGACCAGCGGGCGAGGCCGACGCACATCGCGGACATCGACAGCCTGCCCTTGCTGATCCCGAGCAGCGCGAGTGCGAGTCCCTTGTGGACGGTTCCGATGACGTGCTCGTCCGGGACCCTGAGGTCGTCCACCGAGACGATCCCGATGTGCGAGCCGATGTTGCCCAGGATCGGAATCGTGCTGGTGCACTCGAACCCGTCGCTGCTGGTGTCGACGAAGAACGCGGTGATGCCGCCACGGCGCGCCGCGTTGGCCTCGGGGTCGGTAACCGCGAACAGGATGCAGTAGTCCGCGTAGGGCGCGTTGGTGATCCACTGCTTGGAGCCGTTGATGACCCACTCGTCGCCGTCGCGTACCGCGCGGGTCCGGATGCGCTGGACGTCGGAGCCGGCGCCCGGTTCGGACAGGCCGAAGCACAGCGTCTTCTCCCCGGACGCGATCCCGGGGACGTGGGCCTCGCGGACGGCGGGCCGAAGCTCGGTGAGGATCGGGCTCAGGCCGTTGGTGAACACCGAGGGCACGACGTTCTCGTGCACGAGCGTGCGCCGCGGTCCCCATGCCCGGTTGAGCTCTTCCTGGATGTGGACGAGCGCGACCTCGCCGAGCCCGCCGCCGCCGAGCGACTCGTCGCCGAACATGGTGTAGAAGCCCGCCTCGGCGGAGGCCATGCGGACCTGCTTCTTGAGCTTGAGCACCTCAGGCTGGAGCAGGCCGCGCTCGTCGTGGCTCTTGCGCTCATCCTGCAGCAGATCCGCGTACTCGCGCTCGATCGGCTCCACGTAGCGCTCGACGAAGCTGAGGACAGCCTGGGCGGTCTCCTTCGCGTCGTCGGGGACGGTGAAATCCATACGGTTCAAGTCTTTCGTTTCGGTGGGCGCTTGGTGTCGTTGGCGTTGGCCTTGTCGAGGTCCAGCGCCACCGCGCGCGCCCAGATGCTGGTCAGTGTGGCGACGACCTGCTCGATGTCGAGGTCGTCGCGTTCGCCGAGGATGAAGTTGATGTAGGCGAAGTTGTTGATCATCGCGACGAGGGCCTCGGCCGTGAGCTCGGCCGAGATGTCCGGATCGGCGGCGCCCCGCTGCTGCAGTCGTTCGATGCCGTGCTGGATGCGCTCGCGGAACTTGCGCCGGATCCGCATGCGGTGGTCGCGCATGTGCTCGTCGAAGGTAGCGACCTGTTCGACGATGCGGCTGAAGTGCCGGGCGCGCTTCATCTCCTCGAAGTACTGCCGGAGCGTGTAGGCGAAACGGTCGGCGACGTCGCCCTCGAAGTCCTCGGGGACGGCCGTGAGCAGGTAGCGATCGGCGACCACCGAGTCGACCAGGGTGTAGAAGATCTCTTCCTTGTCCGGGAAGTAGATGTAGAACGTGCCGTGCGCCAGGCCGGCCTCGTCGCAGATGTCGGAGACCCGGGTATCCAGGAACCCCTTGGTCTCGAACACCGTGCGGGCGGCCGTGAGCAGCCGTTCCCGGGTCTTCTGCCCCCGTGCCGTGCGCGGCTGTGTCTCCGCGCGCTCGCGGGCCACCCTCGACCCGGTCCGCCGACCACCCGTTGCCTCGCCGGTCGCCATCGTCACCTCAACTCGCTCGCCGACAGTTCGGCGCCATTCTCGCGATTCACAGCTGCGGGCGCACCTTCTCCGCGAACATCGTCATGGAACGGAGAACCTGCTCCTGCGGCTGGCTCCCGGCGTCGAACCACGCCACCAGCCCGCCGAGGCCGGTGTGGCTGTGGAACGAGGCGAGCTCCTCCGCGACCTGGTCGGCGCTGCCGAGGATCAGGGTCTTGCGGTCGATGTACTCGTCGTAGGTCAGCTCGTCGATGCCGAGGCCCACCTTGGCGCGGTTGCTCAGGATGTTGACATACCACATGTAGCCGTGCTCGTACTCCTTCCTGGCCTCCTCGTGGCTGTCGGCGACGTGGATGGCCTTGAGCTGCGAGGCGCGGGCGATGTTCTCGTCGATCGTGTCGAACGAGTGCCCCGCCGCGCGGGCCTCCTCGCGGTAGACGCCGACGAGCCGCCGCACGTCGTCGCGGGTCGGGCGCTGGCCGAGGACGAAGGAGAAGCCGCGGCGGGCGGCGGAGCGCAGCGACTCCTCGCTGGAGGAGACCATGACGAACACCGGCGGCGCCGGCTTCTGGAAGACCTCAGGGAACAGCTCGATCTCGTCGGCCACCTCACCCTCGGCGGGGACCTGGTAGTGCTTGCCGTTGAACTTGACCTTCCCGGTCTTCCACGCCTGCGTGACGATCTCGAAGACTTCTTCGTAGCGTTCGTCGCGTTCGGACTCCGGGATGCCGTACGCCTGGAACTCCAGTCGGTCGTAGGCCTTGCCGATGCCGAAGTTGAGGCGTCCGCCCGAGAGCTGGTCGACGTAGGCGTAGTCCTCGGCCAGTCGCATCGGGTGGTGCATGGGCAGGCGGGACACGCCGGAGCCGAGGCGGATCCGCTCGGTCGCGGCCGCGGCGGCGGCGAGCAGCAGCTGGGCGGAGGCGACGATGCCGTAGCGGCGTCCGTTGTGCTCGGCGACCCAGGCCTCCTCGAAGCCGAGCTTGTCCGCGTGGACGATCTGCTCGAGCGCCTTGTTGACGACCTCGTTGTGCGTGTTCCACGGCGGAACGTTGGACAGGCTGAAGATCCCGTAGTGCGGTGTGGCGACGTTGCTCATGGCACTCCAATGCGACCCGGTGACAGATCGGTGACAGATCACTGCGCTGACGAAAACCCTTGCAGCGCAGGGTGAAGACGCACTTGACTAAACATGACACGCGCGTCATTGTCAACGGCGCGAGCCCCCGACACCGCCGTCGCCCCGAGGGAGAACCACATCGATGGCCACCGTCCAGACCGTGACCGGCGCACTCGGCACCGACCAGCTGGGACGCGTGCTCATGCACGAGCACGTGTTCGTGATCAACCACGAGTACGCGGTCAACTATCCCGAGACGTGGGACGACGAGGAACGCACCGCCGACGCGGTCGCGAAGCTCGTCGCGCTGAAGGAAGCCGGCATCGACACGATCGTCGACCTCACCGTGCTCGGCCTGGGCCGGGACATCCGGAAGGTACGCGCCGTGGCCGAACGGTCACCGGTACGGATCATCGCCGCGACCGGCTTCTACACGTTCACCGAGCTGCCCAACTACCTGAAGTTCCACGGCCCCGGCCGCCTGATCGGCGGTGACGAGCCGATGACCGGGATGTTCGTCCGCGATATCACCGAGGGCATCGCGGGCACCGGGATTCGAGCCGGGATCCTCAAGTGCGCGACCGACGTGCCCGGCGTCACGCCCGACGTCGAGCGCGTGCTGCGGTCGGTGGCCAGGGCGCACCTGGAGACCGGTGTGCCGATCTCCACCCATACCGACGTCTCCACTCAGCGCGGCCTCGACCAACAGAAGATCTTCGCCGAGGAGGGCGTCGACCTGGGCGCCGTGATCGTCGGGCACAGCGGCGACTCGGACGATCTGGACTACCTCCAGCGCCTGCTGGACAACGGCTCCTACCTGGGCATGGACCGGTTCGGGCTGGACACCAAGCTCGCCTTCGACATGCGCGTCGCGACGGTCGCCGCGCTCGCCGAACGGGGGTACGCCTCGCGCATGGTGCTCTCGCACGACGCGTCCTGCCACAGCCACAACTTCCCCGGCGACTTCCGCGCGAAGCACCTGCCCAACTGGCGGTTCACACACCTCACCGAGGACGTCGTGCCCGCGCTCCTCGCGGCCGGGGTGTCCCAGCGCGACATCGACGTCATGCTGGTGGACAACCCGCGCGCGATCTTCTCCCGGAGCGCGGCATGACGATCCTGCACGAGTCCATAACGGACACCGAGCACGCGTTCTCCGCACTGAGGCAAGGAAAGCCGGTGGTCGTGATCGACGACCTCGGAGCGAGGCCGGACTGTGAGCTGGTGTTCGCCGCCCGGCACGCCACCACGGAGCTGGTCGCGCTCGCGGTGCGCTACACCTCGGGCTTCCTCGTCGTGGCGCTGCCGGAACCGGAGGCCGACCGGCTGCGGTTGTCCGCGCAGGGGCCCGCCGACCGCGGCGCGCCCGCGTTCGGGGTCGCCGTCGATGCCGAGGGCACCGGCACCGGGATCTCGTCCGACGCCCGCGCCCGCACGATCGCGCTGCTCGGTACCCCTGGCACCGACCCGGAGGTGCTGCGGCGCCCCGGCCACGTGGTCACCTACCGCGCCCACCCCGACGGCGTGCTCGGCCGCGCCACGGCCCGCGAAGCCGCCTTCGATCTGGTCCGGCTCGCCGGAGCCGGGTTCGCCGCCGCCGGGGCCTGCCTGATGTCGGAACGGGACCCGCTCCAGGAGGCCGGCCCCGACGAGGCTCGCGACTGGGCGCTGTCCTTCGGCGTCCCGGTGGTCACCGCGTCCGGCGTCCTCGCCCACCGTCTCGCCCACTGAAAGGAACCTTCATGAGTGTCGTCCGCACCGAGCGGAACGGGAAGATCGCCGAGGTGGTCCTGAACCGCCCGGAGAAGCTCAACGCGTTCAACGACGAGCTGTTCACCACCTACGAGAAGGCGCTGGCCGAGCTGGGGGCCGACGCGAGCGTGTCGGTGATCATCGTGCGCGGCGAGGGCCGTGCGTTCAGCGTCGGCTGGGACGTGAGCAGGCCGAAGTCCGAGGGCAACGGGTACGTGCACCGCGCCGCGCACGAGGACTGGCTGCGCCTGCGCGGCCACATCCGCGCGTTCTCGGCGGTGTTCGACGTGCCGAAGCCCGTGGTCGCGAGCGTGCACGGCTACTGCATGGGCGGCGCGACGCTGATCCCCGCCTGCGCGGACCTGGCCGTGGTCGGCGACGACACCAAGATCGCGTGGCCGGTGCTCCCGATCGGCGGCGGCATGCTCGGCCCGGTGGCGACGTACGCGGTCGGGTCGAAGAAGGGCAAGGAGCTGTCCTACACCGCGGGCAGCCACATGATGGGACCCGAGGCGGAGCGGCGCGGCTGGGCCAACTACTCCGTGCCGGAGGATCAGGTGCTCGCCAAGGCCAGGGAGGTCGCCACCGAGATCGCCAAGACGCCGCTGGACATGCTGGAGATCAAGAAGCGCGCGGCCAACGACGTGCTGATCCGGCAGGGCTTCCGCGAGACCCTGGACAGCTGTGCCGGCTGGGACGCCCTGATCCACACTTCCGAGGGCAACCGCTGGATGTCCGGCAAGCTCGCCGAGCTGGGCATCCGCGCGGCCCGCGCCTGGTACGCCGAGGGCGGCTCGCTCACCCGCTGACCCCCACTTCGAAGGAGACCCGATCGCCGTGTCCCGACCCCTCGTCGCCGTCGTCGGCGCCTCGCCCCGCAACTTCTGGACCACCTGTGCCCTGCACAACCTCCGCACGCTCAACCCGGACCTCGACGTCGTCCCGGTGACGCCCAACCACGAGACCATCGCCGGCCTGGCCACCGTCCCCGACGTCGCCGCTCTGCCGGTCACCCCGCGCGCCGCGATCGTCGCGATCCGGCGGGAGGCCGCCGTCGAGGCGGTCCGCGCGCTCACCGCCGCGGGCACCCGCGACATCGTGCTCGTCACCGACGGCTTCGGTGAACGCGACGACGTCGGCAGGGCGCTGCAGGCCGAGCTGGTGGAGATCGTCTCCGGCACGCCGACACGGTTGTGGGGCCCGAACTGCGTCGGGTTCGCCGACTTCGCCGAGCGCGTGTGCGCGGTGGCCGAGCCCGCGTGGCTGGAGGCGAGGCCGGGACCGGTGTCGATCGTGTCGCAGAGCGGGGCGCTGCTCTCTGCGTTCCTCGCCGCCGCAGCGCAGGAGAACCTCGGCGTGGACTTCTGTGCCTCCACCGGGAACGGCGCGGTGCTCGGCGTCCCGCAGGCGCTGGAGCTGGCGCTGCGCCGCGACACCACGAAGGTCGTCTGCGTGTACCTGGAGGGCGTCTCCGAGCAGCAGCTGCCCGCGTTCGTCTCCGCGTTCGACTACGCCCGGGAGGTGGGCAAACAGATCATCGTGCTCAAGTCGGGCGTGTCCGAGCGCGGCCAGCGCGCGGTGCTGTCCCACACCGCGAGCATCGCGGGCACCGATTCGGTGTTCTCCGAGCTGCTGCGTGAGCACGGAGTGCTGCGGGCCGACGGCGTCGACGAACTGCTGCGCCTGGCGACGTTGTGCCTGCTCGGCGTCAAGTCCGGCCGCGAGCGCGCGGTGTCGGTGCTCGGCGGTTCCGGTGGCGCCGCCGCGCTCTGCAGCGACCTGGCCGACAAGCACGGCGTCAACCTCACCGTGTTCGCCGACGCCACCGTGGAGAAGATCCGTGAGCTGGCCGGGCCGGGCTCCTTCATCGACAACCCACTCGACGTGATCGGCGTGAAGCGCCGCGAGGGCGACGAGAGCATCAACGGCACCGTGTTCAAGGACCCGAACACCGGTCTGGTCCTGCTGCCGTGGAGCGTGCAGTTCCCCTCGGAGACGGACCACGAGTCGGTGCACACGTGGAACTGGGGCGATCTCGCCCGGCTGTCCACGGACAACGAGATGCCCTTGATTATCAACTCGATGGCCCCGGTGCCCGACACGGAGTTCGTCCGAGGCTACCGCGAACGGCACCCGCACGTGGCCGTGCTGCACAACCTCCGGCTCACGTTCTCCGCGCTGGCCAAGCTGTTCCCGGCGGGCGAGAAGGAGGCGAAGGCGCACGACGTCGGCACCGACGCCAGGGTGCTGAGCGAGGCGGCGTCCCGCGACCTGGTCGCCGCCGCGGGCGTGCCGGTCGTCCGCGGCGTCCGCGCCGCCGCGGACGAGCTGGCCTCCGCGGCCGCTGGGCTGCGGCCGCCGTTCGCGGTGAAGGTGCTCGCCCCGATCAGCCACAAATCCCGGATCGGCGGGGTCGCCCTCGGCATCGCGCAGACCGGCGACCTGCCGGCGACGGCCAAGGAGATCGAGTCCAATGTGGTCGCCGCCGGGCTTTCTCCCGAGGACATCGAGGGCTATCTGGTCGAGGAGATGGTGTTCGGCCGGGAGGTGCTCGTCGGCCTCAACACCGATCCGGTGCTGGGCCGCTACGTCGTGGTCGGGCTCGGCGGCACGGCGACCGAGCTGGCCAACCGCTCGCTCACCCGCAGGCTGCCCCTGCGCCCCGAGGAGGCCGAGCACCTGCTGGCGGAGGTCGGCGTCACCGGGCACGCCGCCGCCGTCGACGCGCTGACCCGCGTGTGCGAGGCGTTCACCGGCCCCGCCCTGGGGGAGTACGAGACGGTGGAGATCAACCCGCTGATCGTCACGCCGACGGAGTGCTGGGCCGCCGACGCTGTCGCGACCAGGTTCGGCTGACCGGGCGGTCACCGGCGGCGGCTCACAGTGCCGTGTAGCCGCCGTCGATGACCAGCTCGGTACCCGTGACGTAACGCGACTCGTCGGACGTCAGGTACAGCACGCCGTAGGCGACGTCGAGCGGCTCACCGCGGTGACCCAGCGGGATGGCCGCCAGCGTGCGCTCGTTGTACCGGCGCGCGGCCTCGGTGACGTCGGCGCGCACGGAGGCGGTCGAACCGGTCTCGATCGAGCCGGGATGCACCGAGTTGACGCGGATGCCGCGTGACGCGTAGGTCGCCGCGTCCGCTTTGGACATCAGCCGAACGGCACCCTTGCTGGCGTGGTAGACCGGCAGCATCGAGTTGCCCACGAGCCCGTACATCGACGACATGTTGACGATGCTGCCGCCCTCGGGCATGTGCGGGACCGCGTGCTTGGTGCACAGCCAGGTGCCGCGGACGTTGACGGCGAAGACGTCGTCGAACTCCTCGGCGGTCACCTCGTGGGCGGGCTTGCGCGGGCCCGCGATCCCGGCGTTGTTCACGAGCACGTCGATGCGGCCGTGTGCGGCCACGACGCGCCGCATCGCCCCGGCCACCTCGGTCTCGTCGCGGATGTCCACCTGCCACAGCCCGTCGTCGCCTGCCGGGGTGACGTCCAGCCCGATCACGGTGCCGCCGTGCTCGGCCAGCAGCCTCCGGATCGCGGCACCGAGTCCCGCCGCGGCACCGGTGACCACGCAGACCTTGCCCGCGACCCGCTCGCCGCCGCTCATGCCGGCCGCGCCGAGATCGCCGAGCGGCCACCGTCCACCCGGATCACCTGCCCCGTGAGATAGCTCGCGGCGGGGGAGGCCAGGAAACACGCGACCGCGGCCACCTCCTCCGGCAGGCCCATGCGGCCAAGGGGCATGGTTCGCTCCCAGCGGTGCCGCGCGGTATCGTCGGACCACGCGTCGTCGTTGATCGCCGTGCGGACGAATCCGGGGTTGACGGCGTTGACGGTGACGTTCTCCGGAGCGAGCTCCGCGGCGAGCTCCCTGGTCAGAGCCACGACGCCGCCCTTGGACGCGGTGTAGGCGGGGTAGGCGTAGCCGCGGTCGGCCGCGCCGGAGCCGATGTTGACCACGCGTTTCGCGCCCGCCGTGGCCGGGTCTGTGAGGTACGGCAGCGCCGCACGCACCACGCGGAACGTGCCGGTGAGGTTGATGTCGAGCACCGACTGCCAGGTTTCCCAGCTGGTGTCCCGGATTCCCGCGCGGGCGAGCACGCCGGCGGCGTTGACGACGACGTCGATGCGGCCGCGCCACCGCGCGGTCTCGGCCACCGCGGCCTCGACCTCCGCGTCGTCGCGCACGTCGCACCGGAGCGCGAGGGTCTCGCCGGGGCGGCAGTCGCGCACCGGCCCGGCGTCGTCGCGGTCGAGGAGGGCGACGTCCAGCCCCTCGCCGCTGAACTGCCGGGCGATGGCGGCGCCGATCCCCGATGCGGCACCGGTGACAACGGCGACCCGCCGGTCTTCTCCCTTCATGACAACGACCTCTCCGTCCATCGTCCACAGTGGAGGAACAGCAGCGAAAGCCTCTTGACTCAAACATGACGCGTGCGTCATTGTCAATGCTATGACCGCGCTCGACGACCTGCTCGCCCGCGCCGAGATCACCGACGTGCTGTGCCGGTACGCGCACGCGATCGACCGGGGCGACCGGGCCCTCGCCCGCACGTGCTACCACGCCGACGCCACCGACGACCACGGCCGGTTCAGCGGCACCGTGGACGAGCTGTTCGCGTTCTTCGAGTCCTACGGTGCGACGCTCGCGAGCACCTACCACTTCCTCGGCGTGCCCACGATCGCGCTGGCCGGGGACCGGGCCGAGGTGGAGACGTACTGCCTCTACCGCAGGGAATTCAAGGACCCCGGCGCCGAAGCGGTGTTCCAGGGTCTGCGCTATTTCGACGTGTTCGAGCGCAGGACGAGCCGCTGGCTGATCGCCCGGCGCACGGTGATCCTCGACTGGGAACACGCGGCCCCGCCGGGCCCGGCCACGCCGAGCCCGGCGAGCTGGAAGCGGGGCGCCCGCGGCGAGGCGGACCCGGCCGCGTCGCTCACGCGCGCTCTCGCCGCCGGCTAGGGCTGCAGTGCCTCCACCACGGTTTTCGTGGCCTCGGCGAGGAGAGCGTTGTCGTGCTCGGCCTCCTTCTCGGAGCGGCTCGACATGAGCGCGAGCACGATCGGGGCGCGGTCCGGCGGCCACACGACGGCGATGTCGTTGCGCGTCGCGTAGTCGCCGTTGCCGGTCTTGTCGCCGACCACCCAGCCGTCCGGCACCCCGGCACGGATCAGCTCGTCGCCGGTGAGGTTGCGGCGCAGCATGTCGACGAAGATCGCCCGCTTCTCGGCGGTCAGCGCGTCGGCGAGTGCGTAGGCGCGCAGGGTGCCCGCCATCGCCCTGGGCGTGCTGGTGTCACGGATGTCGCCGGGTGTGGCCTCGTTGAGCTCGGGCTCGTAGCGGTCGACGTGCGTGGTCTCGTCGCCGACCTCGCGCAGCGCGGCCTGCAGGCCCTTCGGGCCGCCCAGTTCGCGCAGCAGCAGGTTGCCCGCCGTGTTGTCGCTGTAGCGCACCGCGGCGTCCATCACCTCGCGCAGGGGAAGGCCCGCCCCGGCGTGCTTCTCGGTGACGGGGGAGTAGGTCACCAGGTCGGCCTCGGTGTAGGGCACCACCACGTCGAGCTCGGCGACCGTGCGCTCGCTGAGCAGGGCCGCGGTGGCGAGCGCCTTGAACGTCGAGCAGTAGGCGAAGCGCTCGCCGGCTCGGTGCGCGATCTCCCGGCCGGTGCCGGTGTCGATCGCATAGACGCCGAGCCGCGCGTCGAACCGCTGTTCCAGCTCGCCGAACTCGCGGTGGGCCGTGGCTGCCGCCGCCGTGCTCGCCGCCGGGGCGGACGACGCCGCCGACTCGCGAACCGGTGGTTCGCCACTGGCGGTACAGGCGGTGAGCGCCAGCAACGCGACGGCGGCGGCCGCGAGGCGACGGGTGGACTGGATGGGCACTAGTGGTCCTCTCGATCTTGCGGGTCGTGCCACGCCAGTCTCCCGACCTGCGGTGATCGCGTCCAAGGCGGATCCCGGCCGTACCCATACCGTGCGGGTATAGAGCCAGGTGCCGCCCTGCTCTCGTCCGGCGCACGTTCCGCCATCGCGGGCACAATCCAGATAAGGTGCAATGGAACGTAATCATCATCAGAGATATCGGTGGTGTCATGGGACGACTCGGCGTGGACGATCTCGAGGCGATGCAGGGCGCGCGGCTGGCCAGGGGCGGGCAGGCGGAACTGCTGGACGCGCAGACCGAGTGCACGTTCGTGTTCGCGGGGGAGCACGGATGGCCCGGCGGCGTCGTGATGAGCTACGTCGAAGTGGAGGGAACGTTCTGGCTCACCGCCGTGGAGGGACGCGCGCACACGAAGGCGCTCGCCCGCGATCCCCGGGTCACGCTGGTGGTGTCGAACGCCGGAACCGGGCTCGAGGGCAGGCGGATGCTGGCCATCCGCGGTGTGGCGACCGTCCATCGCGACGCGGAGACGAAACGCTGGTTCTTCGAGCGGTTCACCGCGCGGCATCAGCCGGACGCACGGGAGGCGTTCACGCGGGTGCTCGACAGTCCGAACCGCGTGGTCTTCGAGGTGCGGCCCGTGGCGGTGGCCGCGAGCCACGACTCGCGCCGGATCGAGGGCAACGGTCGCGGGGCGGGCTGAGCCGGCGTGGGTACCGTGGCTGCCATGAGCGAGCGGGCGGCGGTGGAGATCGTGACGCTGGTGATCTCGCCCGTGCACGCCTACGAGGGCCGCCCTTCGGAAGGCCCACGGCCCGATCCCGGGCCGGTGAGCCGCGAGCGCGTGGAGGTGCGTGCCGGGCTCGGCCTGGTCGGTGACCGCTACTTCAACCACCGGGCACACCGGCAGGCCGCGGTCAGCGTGTTCGCGGCCGAGTCGCTCGACGACGTCGAACGCGAACTCGCGCTCGCGAGCCGGCTCGATCCCTCGTTCGTCCGGCGCAACATCGTGCTGCGCGGGTTCCCCGTCGACGGGCTCGCCGCTCGCCGCGGCCGGCGCGGCGCCGTGTTCAGCCTGGACTCGGGGGACGGGCCGGTGCGGTTCCGGGCGCACCGGCCCGCGAACCCGTGCGCGTGGATGGACGTCGTGCTGGCGCCGGGCGCGTTCCGTGCGCTGCGCGGCCGGGGCGGCGTGCGCTGCGTACCCCTCGACGACGGCGCCCTCCGCCGCGGCGAAGCCACCCTCACCCTCCTGCCCGAGGACTCCTAGCTCAGCGGGGAGCCCGCGCCGGGGAACTCGTCGAACACGAGCCACGTCCGGGTCGCCCGCACGCCGTCCACGGCCTGGATCCGGCCCAGCACCACGTCGCGCAGGGTCGCGTTGTCGGGGGTGCGGACCAGCAGCAGCACGTCGACGTCGCCGCCGACCAGCGCGATGTGCTCGACGTGGGGGATCGCCCCCAGCGCGTCCTTCAGCGCCCGCCACGCCGTCTGCTCGACGGTGACCAGCACGTAGGCGCTGGTGCCCAGTCCGGCTCGCTGTGGATCGATCCGCGCGGCGAAGCCGGTGACCACGCCGTCGCGCAGTAGCCGGTCCAGCCGCGAATAGGCGTTGGCGCGCGAGATGGACAGCCGCTCGGCCAGTGCGCGGACGGAGATCCGGGCGTCGTCGGCGAGCACGTCCAGCATGGCGCGGTCGACGGCGTCGAGTGCCGCCGCCGTTCGTCCAGCGGGCAGGGCCGTTGGCCGATCGGATCTGGACATGTTGTCGCCTCGTGCCTTCCATGTCGACCGTTTGTTGCTGATTCTGCCAGGTCATTGAACATCCGGTGTGTCACTGGGCAGCATTCTCGACACCGAGAACGACGGAAGGCGGTGTGGGATGGCTGCTCAGCCCCAGAACGTCACCGGTCTGCTGCCCGCTGGGGAGCCGGTCCGGTTCGTGGCCGAGGACGGTACCGCGGGCCCGCCTCCGGCCGGCTACGCCGAGCCGTCGGCGGAGCGGTTGCGGGAGGCCTACCGGCGGATGGTGCTGGGCAGGCGCTTCGACACGCAGGCCACGGCACTGACGAAGCAGGGCAGACTGGCCGTGTACCCGTCGGCGGCGGGGCAGGAGGCGTGCCAGATCGCCGCGGCCCTCGCCGTGCGCGAGGACGACTGGCTGTTCCCGACCTACCGCGACTCGATGGCGCTCGTCGCCCGCGGCCTGGACCCCGTGCAGCTAATGGAACTGCTGCGCGGCACCTGGCACTGCGGCTACGACCCGCACGCCACCTTCACCGCACCGCAGTGCACCCCGCTCGCCACGCAGACGCTGCACGCGGCCGGGCTCGCCGACGCGCTCCGGCGGCGCAGGGAGGAGCGGGTGGTGCTGGCGCTCATCGGCGACGGCGGCACGAGCGAGGGCGACTTCCACGAGGCACTGAACTTCGCCGCCGTGTTCGACGCCCCGGTGGTGTTCTTCGTGCAGAACAACGGATTCGCGATCTCGGTGCCGCTGGCCAAGCAGACCAGGGCGCCCGCGCTCGCCTACAAGGGCGTCGGGTACGGCATCGCCTCGGAACAGGTCGACGGCAACGACCTCGTCGCGGTGCTGTCGGTGCTCGACCACGCGGTCGCGCACGCCCGGCGCGGCGGCGGGCCGTTCCTCGTCGAGGCGCACACCTACCGGATGGACGCGCACACCAACGCCGACGACGCGACCCGCTACCGCGATGCGGCCGAGGTCGAGCGCTGGCGGGCCGCGGATCCGGTGCGGCGCCTGGAGAAACACCTGCGTGAGCGCGGGGTCCTGACCGAGGAGGACGTGGCCGCCGACGCGGCGGAGGCCGAGGAGTTCGCGGCCGGGTTCCGTGCCCGCATGAACGCCGAGCCCGAGGTGGATCCGCTTGAGTTGTTCGCGCACGTCTACGCCGAACCGACCCGTCAGCTGGCCGCGCAGCGCGAGACGCTGCGCGCCGAACTCGCCGCACAGGAGGGATGACGTGGAGCAGCTCACGATGGCGCAGGCGCTCAACGCCGCGCTGAGGGACGCACTCAAGCAGGACGACCGGGTGCTGGTGTCCGGTGAGGACGTCGGCCCGCTCGGCGGTGTGTTCCGGGTGACCGACGGGCTCACGCGTGACTTCGGCGAGGACCGGTGCTTCGACACACCGCTCGCGGAGTCCGGGATCGTCGGGCATGCGATCGGGCTCGCGCTGGGCGGGTTCCGGCCGGTGGTGGAGATGCAGTTCGACGCGTTCGCCTACCCGGCGTTCGAGCAGATCACGTCGCACGTGGTGAAGCTGCGCAACCGTACCCGTGGCCGGGTCGAGCTGCCTTTGGTGATCCGCATTCCCTACGCGGGCGGGATCGGCGGGGTGGAGCACCACTGCGACTCCAGTGAGGTCTACTACACCCACACGCCCGGCCTGAAGGTCGTGACGCCGGGTACGCCCCAGGACGCCTACGACCTGCTGCGCGACGCGATCGAGTCGCCGGATCCCGTGGTGTTCCTCGAACCGAAGTGCCGGTACTGGGCCAGGGAACCGGTGTCGTTCGGCCGCACCGGAACCCCGTTCGACAGGGCGGCGATCCGGCGGCGCGGCACGGACGTCACGCTGATCGCCTACGGCCCGATGGTGGCCACGGCGCTGGAGACCGCCGAGGCCGCGGCGGAGGAGGGCAGGGACATCGAGGTGGTGGACCTCCGCACACTGTCCCCTGTGGACGACGAGACGATCGTCGAGTCGGTGCGCCGCACCGGCCGCGCCGTGGTGGTGCACGAGGCGGCCGGGTTCTGCGGCTACGGCGCCGAGATCGCCGCGCGGGTGAGCGAGCAGTGCTTCCACCACCTGGCGGCGCCGGTGCTGCGGGTGACCGGGTTCGACGTCCCCTATCCGCCTCCGAAACTCGAGTCCGGTCAGTTGCCGAGCGTGGACCGGATCCTGGACACCATCGACCGCCTGCAGTGGGACGACGAGGTCGTGCTCGCGGCAGGGGGGAGCGTGCGCGATGCCTGACTTCCTGTTGCCGGACCTCGGCGAGGGCCTGACCGAGGCGGAGATCGTGCGCTGGCTCGTGGAGGTCGGCGAGGAGATCGTCGTCGACCAGCCCGTGGTGGAGGTGGAGACCGCCAAGGCGGCCGTGGAGGTGCCGGCGCCGTTCGCGGGTGTGGTCACGACGCGGCACGGCGAGGAAGGCCAGACGCTGACGGTGGGCTCACCGCTCATCACCGTCGAGCCACAGGGCGGTGGGCTCACCGAACCCGGCGTGGTGACGGAGAAGCAGGGCAGCGGGAACGTGCTGATCGGCTACGGCACACCCAGCGCCGCGCCCCGGCGGCGGCGTAGCGGGCGGGGCGCGGCGGTGCCGGACCGCCCCGCCCCGCGGCGGCCCGCCGTGATCTCCCCGCTCGTGCGGAAGCTCGCGCGCGAGAACGGGATCGACCTGGCCTCCGTGACCGGCACCGGACCCGCGGGCGTCATCCGCAGGACCGACGTCGAGGCGGTGCTCACCGCGCGAACGGCCGAGGTGCTCGCGCCGCGCGAGAACGGTGACGAGCGGCGGATCCCGTTGCGGGGACTGCGCAAGGCCGTCGCCGACAAGCTCAGTACCTCGCGCAGGGAGATTCCCGAGGCGACGGTGTGGGTGGACGCCGACGCGACCGAGCTGCTCGCCGCGCGGGCGGCGCTCAACGCGAAGGACCCCGCGCGGCCGGTGAGCGTGCTGGCACTGCTGGCCCGGTTCACGGTCGCGGGCCTGCGCCGCTACCCGGAACTGAACTCGCGTGTCGAGGGCGAGGAGATCGTCGTGCTCGGCGCGGTGCACCTGGGGCTGGCGGCACAGACAGAACGCGGTCTCGTGGTGCCCGTCGTGCCCGACGCCCATCGCCTGAGCACCCGCGAGCTCGCGGAGGCGATCGGCGCGCGCACCGCGGCCGCCAGGGAGGGCACGCTGAGCCCGGCGGAGCTGACCGGCGGCACCTTCACCGTGAACAACTACGGGGTGTTCGGTGTGGACGGTTCGGCCGCGATCATCAACCACCCCGAGGCCGCGATACTCGGCATGGGCCGGATCGTCGAGCGCCCGTGGGTGGTCGGTGGCGAAGTGGTGCCGCGCAAGGTGTGCCAGCTGACCCTGGCCTTCGACCACCGCGTGTGCGACGGCGGCACGGCGGGCGGGTTCCTGCGGTTCGTCGCCGACTGTGTCGAGTCGCCCCTGACCGCACTCGGGGAGCTGTGAGCAGCGGCGCTCAGAGCCCGGAGCGGTAGTCCTCGAGTAGTGCGCCGAGCCGCGCGACCATGAAGTCGTAGTAGGCGGCCATGTCGCGCAGCCTGCGTTGTTGCTGTTCGGCCAGTGCCCGGCCCTGGCGCTCGGTGCGGTGGGCGAGCTCCCGCAGCTGTTCGGTCTGGCGGAGCTGGTGCTGCAGGCAGCCCGCCCATGCGTCCGGGCGCCATTCATGGACGAAGTGCCGCGTTCCCGGTGCCTTGAACCGGCGGACGACCCCATTGGTGATCAGCAGCCGGGTCATCTCCGACACCGATCCCGCGCTGGCGCCGAGCTCGTCCTGCAGTTGCTGGACGGTCATCGGCTCCGCGCTGAGCAGCAGGACGGCCGCCGTCCTCCCAGCCATCGGAGGCCAGCCCATGGTCTGTCCGATGACGGTGGCGAAGTCGTCGGACAGGAGCTCGGCGACATCGGAGCGGGTGCTGGTGTCGGACACGCGAGCCTCGTTTCACTCCAAATTGAGAATTCACTATTGACTGAGAGTTGTTGCCGGGGTCATAGTACCGGACACCAGCGGCCGAATTCTGGCTGCCGCTGAGGATTCCCGGAGGTCCGGCATGACGAAGAACGGCTGGGACGTGATCGTGGTGGGGGCGGGCTCCGCCGGAGCACCGCTCGCCAGCAGGCTCGCGGCGAGCGGACGGCGGGTGCTGTTGCTGGAGGCAGGGCCGGACTGGCGTTCGGCCGAACTGCCCGAGGTGTGGCGCTCGCCGAACCCTGTGCGCGCGCTGCTCGACCCCGCGGCGACCGGGAAGCTGGTGTGGCCCGACCTGCTGGCGACCAGGACCGACAAGCAGGACGCCGCTCTGTACTGGCGGGGCCGGGGGACCGGTGGCAGCTCGTCGATCAACGGTCAGATCGCGATCCGCCCGCCGATGGAGGACTTCGCCGACTGGGTCGCCTGGGGTTGTGACGGCTGGTCGCCGGAGGACGTGCTGCCGTACTTCAGCCGCTCAGAGGACGACGAGCAGTTCGGCGACGCCCCCTACCACGGCCGGGGTGGTCCGACGCCGATCCACCGGATGCCAAGGGACGCCTGGGGTTCCGTCGACACCGCGTTGCGCGCGGCCGCGCTCGGAGCCGGTCACGCCTGGGCGGAGGACGTCAACGCGCCCGGCGCGACCGGTGTCTCCCCGTACCCGATCAACTCGCGAGAGGGCAGGCGGGTCACCGTCAACGACGGCTACCTCGAGCCCGCGCGCGACCTGGCGAACCTGACCGTCCGCGGTGATGCCCTCGTCGACCGCGTGCTGATCAGCGGTGGCCGGGTGGTGGGAGTGCGGTACCTGACCGAGGACGGCCCGGCGGAGGAACGGGCGGACCTCGTGGTGCTCAGCGCGGGCGCCGTGCACTCCCCGGCCGTGCTGCTCCGCTCCGGGATCGGTCCCGCGGGCCCGCTGCGCGCACTGGGCATCGACGTGGTCGCGGACCTTCCCGTGGGACAGGGGCTGCAGGACCACCCCATGGTGGGCGTCGCGATCCCGCTCAACGAGGAGGCGGCCATCCGCACCCCGGACGACCGGCACACCAACGTCTGCGTCCGCTACACGAGCGACGGTCCGGACGCGCAACCGCTGGACATGATGTTCGTGTCCCTCAACCAGAACGTGCTGTCCATGGAGACCGCCGACCTGCGCTTCGGGGCCGGTGCGTTCGGAGTGTGGGTCAACCAGGCGTTCTCGCGCGGAACGGTGAGCCTGACGTCGCCGGACCCCACAGCCCAGCCCGAGGTGCGCGAGGCGATGCTCTCCGACGAACGCGACCTCGCCCGGCTGCGCGCCGGGATCCGGGCACTGGTGGAGCTGGCCCGCGGCGACGCGGTGGCCGCGATCGCGGACGGGCCGGTCGACCGCGTCAACACCACGCTGCTGTCGGTGCTGGACGACGACGCGCGGCTCGACGATCACCTGCTCGCCACCGCCGCCGACGCGCAGCACGCCACCAGCACGTGCCGCATGGGCGACCCGGGCGACGCCAGGACCGTGGTGGATCCGGAGTGCCGCGTCCTCGGTGTGGACGGGCTCCGGGTGGTCGACGCCTCGATCCTCCCGTCCGTTCCCCGCGCCAACACCAACCTCACCGCGATCATGGCGGGCGAGCTGATGGCCGACCGGATCGCGCGCGCATGACCACCACAACCCCCAGCTGCCAAGGAGACAAGCCCGTGACGATCCTGCGCAACCACATCGGCGGCCGGTGGGAGCCCTCCGCCACCGACACGGTCGGCGGGCTGGTGAACCCCGCGACCGGCGAGGTGATCGCGCACTGGCCGGCAGGCTGCGCCGCCGATGTCGACCGCGCCGTGGCGGCGGCCACGGCCGCGCAGCGGTCCTGGGCCGCCCTCACGCTCGATGAGCGGCTCGGCCACCTGGAAAGCGCGGCGGCCACGATCGCCGAGCACGCCGGGGAGCTCGCCGAGCTGCAGTGCCGCGAGATGGGCAAGCCGGTGGCCCTCGGCCGGACCTTCATCGAGTCCGGGGTCGCCGCGCTCCGCGGCGCCTGCGCGGAGGCGCGGACGTACTCCTTCGACGTCACCACCGAACACGACGACGGCAGCCGCACCAGGGTCCTGCGCCACCCGCTCGGCGTCACCGCGCTCATCACGCCGTGGAACTTCCCGGTCCTGAATGTCCTGATCGCCCTCGGCCCGCTGCTCGCCGCGGGAAACACCGTGGTGCTCAAGCCTTCGGAGCGGTGCCCGCTGTCAGTGACCAGGCTCGTGGAGCTGCTCACCCTGCCGGACGGCGTGCTCAACCTCATCCACGGCGACGGCCGTGCCGGGGCGCCGCTCGCGGCCCACCCGGGTGTCGAGCTGGTGCACTTCACCGGCTCGGTCGCGGCGGGCAGAGAGGTCGGTGCGGCAGCGGGCCGTGGCCTGCACCGGGCGATCCTCGAGCTGGGCGGCAAGGACCCGGTCATCGTGGACGCCGGCGTCGACCCGGTCGCCACCGCGCAGGCCGTCGCGTTCGGCGCGTTCGTCAACTCCGGCCAGATCTGCACCTCGATGGAACGCATCTACGTGCACGCCGAGGTCGCCGAGGAGTTCGTCACGGCACTCTGCGAGGCGGCCGCCACCTACACCACCGGCGACGGGCACGACGCCAAGACCGTCCTCGGCCCGCTTGTCGACGGCCGCCAGCGGGACGTCGTGCACCGGCACGTGACCGATGCCGTCGAGCGCGGCGCGACCGTGCGCGTCGGCGGCGCGATCCCGCCGGGCCCGGGGTTCTTCTACCCCGCCACCGTGCTCACCGGAGTGGACGAGTCGATGCTCGTGCTGCGGGAGGAGACGTTCGGGCCGGTCGCTCCCGTCCAGGTCGTCGCCTCGTGGGAGGAGGCGGTGGAGAAGGCGAGCCGGTCGTCGTTCGGGCTCGCGGCGACCGTCTACACGCGCGATCCGGCGCACGTCGCCGGGGCCGCGTCGATCCCGGCCGCGGTGACGTGGGTGAACGAATGGCAGGGCGGCGGTCCCGGCCGCGTGTACGAGCCCGCTCGGGACAGCGGGATGGGCGCCACCGGCGCGCACGCGGCCTACGACGCCGCGACGCGTCCGGCGACCGTCCACGTGGCCGCGTCGTGACCCCACCGACGGCGTCCGGTGCCGCCAAGCGCGACATCGCCGCGCGGGTCCGGGCGGCGGAGGACGATCTTCTCGCGCTGTCCCATCGCATCCACGCCAACCCGGAGCTCGCGTTCGAGGAGACGCTCGCGAGCGGCTGGGTCGCCGAGGCCCTGAGCCGCGGTGGTCTCACGGTCGAGCACGGGTGCTACGACCTGCCCACCGCGGTCCGCGCCACGGCGGGAAGCGGACCCTGCCACGTCGTCGTGTGCGCCGAGTACGACGCCCTGCCCGGGATGGGTCACGCGTGCGGCCACAACATCATCGCGGCGGCTGCCGTCGGGGCCGGGCTCGGCCTCGCCCCCGTGGCCGACGACCTGGGGCTCACCGTCACCGTCCTGGGCACACCTGCCGAGGAGGGCGGCGGTGGCAAGGTGCTGATGCTCGACCGCGGCGCGTTCGACGAGGCCGACGCCGTGCTGATGGTGCACCCCGCCGCGCAGGAGGCGGCAAGCTGGCGTGGGTCCGCCGTCTCGGTGCTGGACGTGACCTACCGGGGCCGCCCCGCGCACGCGGGCGCGCATCCCGAGCGGGGCGTCAACGCCGCGGACGCGATGACCATCGCGCAGGTCGCCATCGGCCTGCTGCGCCAGCAGACCCGTGACGGCGACCGCGTCCACGGCATCATCACCGAGGGCGGCGCGGCGGCGAACGTGATCCCGGACCACACCACCGGCAACTGGATCGTCCGCTCCGACAGCGTCGCGGAACTGGCCTCGCTCAAGGAACGGGTGCTCGCGTGCTTCGAGGCCGGTGCGGTGGGCTCGGGCTGTGAGCTGACGGTGGAGCCCACGTGCCCCGACTACGCCGATGTCGTGCACGACGAGGCCATCGTGGCGCTCTACCGGGCCAACGCCGAGGCGCTGGGCCGGCGCTTCCCGGCCGGGGGCACGCTTGCCGGGGCGGCGACGGACCTGGGCAACGTCTCGCACCGCGTCCCGGCCATCCATCCGATGCTGGGCCTCGACTGCCTGCCCGCGGTCAACCACCAGCCCGAGTTCGCCGCCGCCTGCGTCACCCCGGCGGCCGACCGTGCCGTCCTCGACGGGGCCATCGCGCTCGCGTGGACCGCCGCCGATCTCGGATCGGGGTACTCCGCGACAAGATCGTGACCGGTTCGTGCATTTCGTCCGGAAGGATGGCCTGGTCGCGCGTCTGCGTGAGGGGACTGACGAAGGGCACGTACATGGGAAGAAGGCTGTTCGCCGCCGGTGTCAGCGCGCTCGCGCTGACCGTGACCGGGTGCGCCCAGGACATCGGGGGCACACCCGGCGTGGCGGACGACCGGGTGCAGAGCCTGGTCCGCGCGGCGGAGCGGAGCACGGCCGAGTTCGCGTCGGCCAGGTTCTTCCTGAACATGGACGTGGGTGCGATCTCCATGACCGGCGAGGGTTCGGGGACCTTCGCGGGGAAGGAAATCGCCATGGAGCTGGTGTCCACCATGGACATGACGTCGATGGGTGGCGAGTCCTACAGCTACGAGATGCGCATGCTCGGCGAGACCCTCTACCTGCGGATGCCACCGGAGCTGGCCGGCCCCGCGGGCCTGCCCACCGACACGCCGTGGCTCTCGGCGTCCTACGAGGACTTCGTCGGCCTGCGGCTCGACATGGACCGGATGATCGAGACGAGCGACCCCACCAAGCAGTTGGAGCTGCTCGCCGGCTCGGGTGAGATCGTCAATGTCGAGCACAACCAGAAAGTGGACGGGCGGGACACCACCAAGTACGTCATCGACGTCGACTACGAGCAGCTGCTGGAGCAGCAGGGCATGACCGCGGACCCGGCCATGCTCCCTGACGGTGTCGAGCTGGGCAGGGTGCCGGTCTCAGTGTGGATCGACGGCCGCGACCTGCCGTTGTTGATCGAGATCGACATGCGCGACGCCGTGGCGCGGACGGCAGGGGAGGAGCTACCGGGGATGTTCGTGAGCGACGCGCTCCTCTCGATGAAGTACTACGACTGGGGCGCACCGGTGTCCGTGGAGGCGCCGCCCGCCGGCCAGGTCGGCGAGTTGCCTGCGAAGTGAGCCCGGGGGCGACTCACGCGCCGTTCTTGAGCTGATCGGCGAGGCTCCACAGCAGCGGTAGCCCGTCGTCCTCTCCGGAGTAGTCGTCGGCCTTCGCGTGCAGCGGCCCGACGGTGGCCTGCCAGCGCACGTTCGCCGGGTGCTCACGCAGGGCGTGCCGCATCGCCCGATAGTCCTCGACCTCGATGAGGTGGAACAGGTGGGTCCCGTCGCGCCAGATCCGCCAGTCCGTGACGCCGTTCTCGGCCAGTGCCGCGGCGACGTCGGCGGGGATGCTCGCGTGCACGGCCTCGTAGTCGGGCTCCGCGCCCGGCTTGAGTTGTGTGTGCAGGGCGATCTGGGGCATGCGTCGGTCCCTTCGGTTCAGGCGCGGGTTTTGGGCTCGCCGGTGGACGAGCGCACCACGAGCGTCGGGGCCAGCACCTCACGCGATCCCGGCTCGTCGCGGTAACCCGAGGCGATGCGATCGGCGAGCCGGTCCACCGCGCGCTGCCCGATCCGCTCGGGATGAGCGTCCACTGTGGACAAGGAAGGTGCGGTGAGCTCGCAGAACGAGACGTTGTCGAAACCGATCACGGACAGCTCGCCCGGTACCTCGATGCCGCGCTTCGACGCCTCGGCGAGCACGCCGACCGCGATCCAGTCCACGGCGGCGAACACCGCGGTGGGCCGTTCGGCCTCGGGCAGCTCCATGAGCGCGCGCACGGCTTCCCGGCCGCGTTCGGGGTCGGGAAGCCGTGCGCCGCCCAGCAGCGGCAGCGGTTCGAGCCCGTGTGCGCGCAGCGCGTCGCGGTATCCTTCCGCGCGCTGGGCGAAGTCGAGCACCGTGAGCGGTCCGGGGATGTGCGCGATCCGCCGGTGCCCGAGCTCGACGAGGTGGTCCACCGCGAGCCGTGCGCCCTGCCGGTTGTCGATGACGACGGAGTCGATCTCCGGTGCGGCGATGTGCCGCCCGGCGAGCACCACCGGAATGCCTGCCCTGCGCAGTGCCTGAACCTCGGCGTCCTCGGCGTGCGCGCTCGTGACGATGACGCCGTCGGCGCCGCTCTTGAGCAGGCCCTGGAGGAGCTCGCGTTCCCTCGGCTCGTCGTTGTCGGCGATGGCGAGCAGCGTGCCGAGCTGGTGCGGGGCGGCAGCGCGTTCGATACCCGCGAGCAGGTCCGCCTGGTAGGGGTTGGCGATCGAGGGGACCAGCACACCGACGAACCGGGACCGCCCGCCCACGAGCGCGCGCGCCGAGCCGTTCGGCCGGTAGCCGAGCTCGGCCACGGCGCGCTCGATGCGTTCCCTGGCGTCGGCCGAGACGTACGGCGTGGAGGTGAGGTACTTCGACACCGTCGACTTCGACACTCCCGCCCGCGCGGCCACGTCGCGGATGGTGACCGAATCCTTTGCCACGAAGCGCCTCCCGACATCTCACCCTTGACTCGACGATTGTACGCACGCATAGTGGACCGGTCCCTTAGGAAACCGTTCCACTATCGGTGAGGACACACTTTCCATGACGACAACGCAGTCGGATCCGTCGCTTCGCGCCACCGTGCTGACCGCGCCGGCGACGTTCTCCACGACCCCGGCCGTGCCGTCGAGACCTGCCTCCGGCGACGTGCTCGTGCGGGTCGCCGAGACCGGGCTCTGCGGCTCGGACGTGACGATGTACCTGGGCAGGCACCCCGTGAACCGGCCGCCGCTGACGCTCGGCCACGAGTTCCACGGCGAGCTGCTCAGCGCGGGGGAGGGCACCCGCGCCCGGCCCGGCGACGCCGTCGCGGTGTTCCCCGCGCTCAGCTGCGGCCGGTGCGTGAGCTGCCTGCGGGGAGCCACCAACCTCTGCCCGGACATGGGCATCGTCGGCGCGCAGCGCCCCGGCGCCCTCGCCGGGGTGGTCACCGTGCCCGCCGCGAGCGTGCTGCCGATCGACCCCGCGACCCCGCCGGGGCTGCGCGTGCTGATCGAACCCCTCGCCGTCGCCCTGCACGCGGTGAGCAGGGCAGGCCCGGTCGCGGGGCAGCGGTGCGCGGTACTCGGCGCGGGTGCCATCGGCACGCTCGTCGCACTGGTGCTGCGGCACCGCGGCGCCAAGGCGGTGCACCGCGTCGACACCGACGCACACAAGCTCTCGCTGGTCGGCACCGGCACCGCGCACCACGGCGACGGCCGCCCGCTCGCGGAGCTCCTCGGCGGCGAGTACGGCGAGCTGGACGTGGTCTTCGACTGCGTCGGCTCGGCCGCGCTGGCTGACCAGGCGCTCGGCGCCGTGCGTCCCGGCGGCACCGTCGTGCTCGTCGGTGTGCAGCACGGCGCGCTCGCGCTGGACGGTGTGGGCCTCCAGCGCGGCGAGCGGGCCGTGGTCGGGGTGCAGCTCTACGTCCTGGCCGACTTCACCGAGTCCATGCGGCTGCTCGCGCACGAGCCCCTGTTCTCCGGCCTGCCGGAGTCGCTGATCCGCCGCAACGCGGTGAGTGACGTGGCCGAGGTCTTCGACCGGCTCGCCCGCGGCGCGAGCACCCACCTCAAGGAAACGATCGTGTTCACAGCAAAGGAGAACCCGTGCTGATCCGAGCCACAGTGGACGCCTGGAAACCCGCGGCGGAGGAACCGGCCGACCTCGTCGAGGAGGTCCGCGACCTCGCCCTGTTCATCCGGCGCGAGACCGTCCGCCTGATCGGCATCGCGAAGAGCGGTCACTTCACGAGCGTCTTCTCGTGCGCTGAGCTGCTCGCCGCGCTCTACTCCGGCGTGCTGCGCGTGAGCGAGGACCCGGCGTGGCCCGACCGCGACCGGCTGATCCTCTCCAAGGGCCACTGCGCCGTCGGCCTCTATCCGGTACTGGCCAACCTCGGCTACTTCCCGCACGAGTGGCTCGACACCTACACCAGGGTCGGCAGCCCGCTCGGCGACCACCCCGACATGCGCAGGGTGCCCGGGACGGATTTCTCCTCCGGCTCGCTCGGCCACGGCCTCTCCATCGGCGCGGGCATGGCGCTCGGCAACCGCATGGCGGGCCGCGACGACAGCCGCGTGTGGGTGCTGACGGGTGACCAGGAGCTCAACGAGGGACAGATCTGGGAGGCGGCGCAGGCGGCGAGCCACTACCGGCTGGGCAACCTCGTCGCCGTCGTCGACCGCAACCAGATGGGCCTCGACGGCACCACGGAGGAGGTGATGAGTGTCGAGCCGATCGCGGGCCGCTTCGAGAGCTTCGGCTGGGAGGTCACCGAGCTCGACGGGCACGACGCGCGGGGAGTGCTGTCGGCCTTCGCCGCCGTGGGCAGCGAACCCGAGGGCAGGCCGAAATGCGTCATCGCCAACACCCGCAAGGGCAGGGGAGTGCCGTACATGGACCTGTCCCGCACCTGGCATCTGGGCTACCTGGAGCCCGCCGACGCCGAGAAGACGCTGAGCCTGATCGAGAGGGTCTGACATGACGAGCGACATCACCGAACGCGCCTGGACTCCGGAGCAGGACGGGTCCTGGGATCTGGCCACCTCGTACCGGCTGTGCGAGTCCTTCGTGGCAGGCCAGGTGCTCGCGGACCTCGCCGACCACGACGACCGGATCGCCGTGCTCACCGCGGACCTGAAGTTCTCCAACCGCACCCGCGACTTCGAGCTGCGGCATCCCGACCGGTTCGTCAACACCGGGATCTGCGAACAGAACATGGTCTCGATGGCCGCCGGGATGGCCACGTGCGGCTACGTTCCCTACGTCGCGACGTTCGCGTCGTTCATCGGGCTGCTGTGCGCGGAGCAGATCCGCACCGACCTGGCGTATCCGAACCTGCCGGTGCGGATCATCGCCCACCACACCGGGATCTCGCTCGGCTTCTACGGCACGAGCCACCACGCCACCGAGGACATCGGCATCACGCGCTCCATCGCCAACCTCACGGTGCTGGGGCCCGCCGACGCCGTGTCCCTCGGTGAGGTGCTGCGGCAGACCGTGGACGTCGAGGGCCCGGTCTACTTCCGCATCGGCCGGGGCCGGGACGAGGACGTCTACGGCCGCACGGGCGCCCGGTTCGAGTTCGGCAGGCTCACCACCCTGCGTGAGGGCACCGACGCGGCGATCGTCGCGACCGGTGTGACGCTCGCGCCCGCCCTGCGGGCCGCGGAGGAACTGGCCCGGGAAGGCGTGTCGGTGGCGGTGGTCGACGCCCACACGCTGCGTCCCTTCGACGCCGAGGGATTGTGCGAGCTGGCGTCGCGGGTGCCCAGGATCCTCGTCGCCGAGGAACACAACGTCTACACCGGACTCGCCTCGGCCTGCGCCGACGCGCTGGTCGACGGCGGGGTCGGCGGAGTGCGGCTGCACCGGCTCGGCCTGCCCGTCGATGAATACGCCCTGATCGGCCCGCCCACCCGGCTGTACGAGCACTACGACCTCGACACCGCGGGGATCGTCCGCCGGATGCGGAACCTGCTCGCGTGAACCCTGCTCATGCCCGACCCTTTCAACGGAGAAAGGACTCGACATGCCCGACACCCCTGCTCCCGCCGGAACGGACACGACCGGCGGGGGTGTGACCGTCGCCGACGATCCGCACCGCCGCCGCTACCTGCGCAAGGTGGCGCTCACCAGTTCCGCCGGCGCGATCGTCGAGTGGTACGACTTCTTCCTGTACGCGGCCGCCGCGTCGATCGTGTTCGACAAGCTCTTCTTTCCTTCCCTCGATCCCACCGCCGGGCTGCTGGCCTCGCTCGCCACCTACGCCGTCGGGTTCGTGAGCAGGCCGATCGGCGCGCTGCTGTTCGGCAACCTCGGTGACCGCGTCGGCCGCAAGTCGATGCTCGTGTGGACGATGGCCATCATGGGCGGCGGCACGTTCCTGATCGGCTGCCTGCCCGGTTACGACACCATCGGCGTGGCGGCCCCGATCCTGCTGATCGTCCTGCGGGTGGCGCAGGGCCTCGGTCTCGGCGGCGAGTACGGCGGTGCCGTGCTGATGGTGGTCGAGAACGCGCCGGACCGGCGTCGCGGCTTCTACGGCAGCCTCGTGCAGATCGGCGTGCCCGCCGGCATCATCCTGTCCTCGGCCGCGATGGCCGTGGTGACCTCGCTCGACGAGGACGTGCTGCTGTCGTGGGCGTGGCGGGTTCCGTTCCTGCTCAGCGCGCTGATCATCATTCCGGCGGTCGTCATCCGCTCACAGCTGCACGAGACACGGTTCTTCCGCGCCGCCCGGGACTCGGCCGCCAGTCGGAGGGCGCCGATGGCCGAGGTCGTGACGAAGTGGTGGGGCACCTCGCTGAAGGTGGTGGGAGCCAGGATCGCCGAAAGCGCGAACCTGTTCATCTTCGCGACGTTCCCGGCCACGTTCATCGGCAGCTTCACCGACATCCCGCACCCGGAGTCGGTGGTGCTCACCGGCTCGCTCATCGGCGCGGTGCTGTCGCTGGCGCTGCTGCCCGCGTGCGCCACGCTGTCGGACCGGATCGGCCGCAAACCGGTGTACCTGGCAGGGGCCGCGGTGATGGCGGTGGACGGGCTGATCTTCTTCGAGCTGGTCAAGACAGGCAGTGCGCCGATGATCTGGCTCGGCACGATCATCGCCTACGTCGCGATGTCGCTCATGTACGGTCCGCAGGCGGCGTACTTCTCCGAGCTGTTCCCGACGAACATCCGCTACTCCGGTGTCTCGCTCGGGCAGCAGTTCGGCGGCGTGCTCGGTGGGTCGCTCGCGCCGATCATCGTCGTGTCGCTGCTGAACGTCGCAGGTGAGGGGGTGTACTGGCCGGTGGTCGCCTACATCGTCGGGATCGCCGCGATCACGGCGTTGTCGGTGCTCCTGCTGCCGGAGACCCGGCGCAGGAAGCTCGGCTGAGATCGTTTCAGCGATTTCAAATATTGACATGCCGTTTCAACGAATCTAGCTTGGGTGACCGAAACCACAGTCTCGGCCGACGCCGGTGGAGGTCACGTGTATCTGACTGCTGACGAAGAGGCCATGGCCGCCGGCTCGGACGGTCCCGCCGTGAAATGGGCGATGGACTACCAGCTGGCGGTCGGTGGCTTCTTCGGGGCGCGCCGGCTCGTTCCCGTGCGCAGCGCCCACGCTCACTGCGATGGCGAGGCGCTGGGCGAGCCCGGCGTCCGCTTCCTGGAGCAGCTCGCCGACCAGGGCGCCCGCGCCCGCATCCCGCTGACCCTCGATCCGCGCTCGACCGACTTCTCGTGCGCGCTCGACATCGGGCAGACCCAATCCATTGTGGATACCGAAAGGCGCATCCTGGCCGCGATGGCGCGCATGGGTGCGCTCACCACCAACACGTGCATCAACTACCAGACCGTGGACGTCCCGCACGGGGGCGAGCATCTGGCCTGGGGCGACACGGGCACCGTCATCTACGCCAATGCCGTCGCCGGTGCGCGCAGCAACTTCGAGGGCGGCCCCGCGGCACTCGCGGCGGCGCTCACCGGGCGGGTTCCCGCGTACGGCTTCCACCTCGACGAACACCGGCGCGGCACCGTGCTCGTCGAGCTGGCCGACCAGCCGCGGGACAGCGCCGACTGGGGCGCCGTCGGCTGTCTGGTCGGCCGCCGGTTCCCCGGCTACTGGGAAGTGCCGGTGATCGACGGCGCCGAGCGGAGTCCCTCGCCGGACGAGGTGAAGCAGCTGGGCGCGGCACTCGCGAGCTACGGCTCCCACGCGATGTTCCACCTCGTCGGCGTCACGCCGGAGGCACGGACCCGCGCGGACGCGTTCGGGGACAACGAGCCCCGCGAGCGCCTGGTGATCGACCGCGCCGCGCTGGACGGGGCCTACCGCGGCTTCGTGCCGGAGCGGGAGGGGCCCGACGTCGTGGTGTTCGGCACCCCGCAGCTGTCGGTGTTCGAGCTGGCGGAGCTGGCCGCCTTGTTCGAGGGGCGTCAGGTCGCCGGCCCGGTATACGCGACGACGAGCGCCGCGGTGCTGAGATCGGCGGAGGAGTACGGCTACGCCGAGACGCTGCGCGCCGCGGGGGTCCGGCTGCTGAGCGGCGTCTGCTACTACCTGATGACCGCGCGGGAGCTGGGGCGGCGCAACGGGTTCCGCACGCTCGTCACCAACTCGGCGAAGCTCGCCAACATCATCGAGGGCTACGGGTACAACCCCGTCTTCCGGCCCACCGAGGTGTGTGTCGACGCCGCCGTCACCGGCCGGATCGCGGGGTGAGGACCATGACAGAGCTCATCGGCGCCGTCGGGTTCGGCGACGTGGTGGAGGCACCGGCACTGGTGTCGAACGACGCGTTCAGCGCGCGCTACGACCTCGACCACGACACGGGCGTGATCAGCCGCGAGTCCCACGACCTCTGCGGGCAGTCGATCGCGGGCAGGATCCTCGTGGTGCCCACCGCCAAGGGCGGCACCGCGACGGGCTGGCGGCTGCTGGACCTGCAGAGCCGGGGGCTGGCACCGGCCGGGCTGGTGTTGCGGACGACGAACCCGGTGCTCGTGCAGGGTGCCGTGTTCGCGGGCATTCCGATCATGCACGAGCTCGAGCCCGACCCCGTGACGTCGATCGAGACGGGACAGCTGCTGCGGCTGATCCCGGGCGAGGGGCGCGTGGAGACGCTCGGCGGAGGCTGACCCGACACCGCGGGGGGCAAGGGGGAGACGGCAGGCAGGTGAAGAAACCCGACCGGTCAATGAGGACGGAGTCGTGGAATCGTGAATGTGCAAATCCTCTCCTTGCTGGTACTCGTGTGCATGTTCGTACTGGCGTCATTTCTCTCCATCAACCTGGGCATCCTGGCGCTGGTGGCCGCGTTCGTGATCGGTGCCGGGTTCGGCGGGCTCGAGGTCGACTCGATCATCAGCGGGTTCCCGGGCAGCCTGTTCATCCTGATCGTCGGCGTGACCTACCTGTTCGCGCTGGCGCAGGAGAACGGCACGCTGCAACGGATCATCGACGGATCCATGCGGCTGGTGGGAAACCGGGTCGCGGCGATCCCGTGGCTGATGTTCCTGCTCGCCGCGTTCGTCGCGGCGGCGGGTGCGCTGAGCGCGGCGGCGGTCGCGATCGTCGCTCCCATCGCGCTGCGCTTCGCCAGCCAGCACAAGGTGAACCCGCTGCTGATGGGTCTCATGGTGGTGCAAGGCGCGACCGCGGGCTCCTTCTCGCCGCTGAGCCCGTTCGGCGCCATCACCAACGGGCTGCTGGGTGACAACGGCCTGCCGCGCGAGCCGATGGGGCTGTTTCTCAACAGCCTGCTGTTCAACGTCGTGGTGGCGTGTGTCGTGTTCGTAGTGTTCGGTGGCCTGCGACTGGTGCGCAGGCGCCAGACCGTCACCGTGGCGTCCGGCGTGCCCGCGATGGCCGGAGCGAGCGACGGACCGGGCGCGATGGCGGCGCCGCCCGAGGCCACCACGGGCGGCGCCACCGGCGGCACCACGGGCGACGCGGGCGAGTCCGAGTGCGAGGAGCCGGCGAAGCCGAATGGCCGGGACACCGTGCACCAGGTGGCCACGACGATCGCCATCGTCGGGCTCGTGCTCAGCACCATGATCTTCGGGCTGGACGTCGGGTTCGTGGCACTGACCGCCGGTGTGGTGCTCACCCTGCTCTCGCCGGGCCGGTACGGCGAGTGCATCAAGAACCTGCCGTGGTCTGCGGTCCTGCTGGTGTGCGGTGTGCTCACCTACGTCGGCGTGCTGTCGGAGATCGGCACGATCGACTACCTGAGCAACCTGCTCACCTCGAGCGGCAACCCGCTGCTCACGGCGCTGGCCGCGTGCTACATCGGTGGCGTGATCTCGGCATTCGCCTCGACCGCGGGTGTGCTCGGCGCGTCGATCCCGCTTGCCGTGCCGGTGCTCGAGCAGGGCATGCTGCCGATGCTCGGCACGATCAGCGCGATCGGCATCGCCTCCAGCGTGGTCGACGTGAGTCCGTTGTCGACGAACGGCGCGCTGCTCGTGGCCAACCAGAAGAGCATGGAACCGAGGCTGTTCTTCCGGCGCCTGCTGCTGTGGTCCGTGGTGGTGATCGCCTTCGCGCCGCTGCTGAGCTGGCTGATCTTCGTGGTCCTGTGACCCCGGTGTCAGGCAGGCCCTCGGTGTCCGGTCCGGGCACCGAGGGCCTGCACTCCGCTGATCATCGCCATGATCTCGATGTCGCGGCTGTCGCAACCGCGCGAGAGGTCGTTGAGCGGTGCGCGCAGGCCCTGCACGATGGGTCCGAGCGCGATCGCGCCGCCCAGCCGCTCGGCGATCTTGTAGCCGATGTTGCCCGCGTCGAGGTTGGGGAACACGAGCACGTTCGCGTTGCCGGCCACAGCGGAGCCCGGAGCCTTCGCCTGGCCCACCGCGGACACGAGCGCCGCGTCGAGCTGCAGTTCGCCGTCCACGGGAAGACCGGGCAGCCGCTCGCGCACGAGCGCGGTGGCCGTGCGCACCTTGTCGACCGACTGGTGACGCGCGCTGCCCTGGGTGCTGAACGACAGCATGGCGACGACGGGTGCGCGGTCGGTGAGGTCACGGTAGGTGTGGGCGGCGGCGACGGCGATATCGGCGAGCTGGTGGGCGTCCGGGTCGGGCAGCACGGCGCAGTCGGCGAAGGCGAGCATCCTGCCGTCGGTGAGCAGCATCAGGAACGCGCTGCTGACGTGCCGGACGCCCGGAGCCGGGCCCAGCACGCGCATCCCGGCGCGCAGCACGTCGGCGGTGGGCCGGGTCGCCCCGGCGACGCACGCGTCGAGCAGACCGGCGCGCAGCGCCGCCACACCCAGGTAGAGCGGGTCCTCGCGGGCGCTGTCGAACCTCGGCGCGGGCTGCTTGCCGAAGGCGGCGCGCAGGGTCTCCGTGACCCGGGGGTCGGCCGCCAGCTCACCGGGGTCGAGCGCGAGCCGCGCGGCGTGCGCGGGCAGGTGGGCGGGCGAGGCGAGCAGGCGCACGCCGTGCAGGCCCTGCTCGTGCAGCCGGACGGCGGCCTCGACCGCCCTCGGGTCCTCGCCGTCGGCGAGCAGCACGCGCGTCGGCCCTCCGGCGAGCTCCCGGCGCCAGCGGTCGAGCAGCTCGCGGACGGGCTCGCTCTCGGCCGGGGCCGCTCGCACCGTCCGCGCACCGCTCATCGTGCCTACCTCTCCAGCTGCCGAATCATTTCAACATATGACATAGAGTTCCAAGTTTGGACGTTAAGGGAGGTTGAGGACCTCTGTCAACGCGGCGGAGTACGCTGATTCCAACATGTGACAGGAGGTGCCATGTCGGCCGAGGATCGTGAGGGGCGGCCCAATGGCGGCCCGGTGGTCGGCGCGCAGACCATCTCGCGTGCGTTCGCCGTACTACGCCTGTTCCGGGAACATCGCGGCGATCTGGGCGTCGGGATGATCTCGAAGGAGCTCGGGCTCAACGTGAGCACCACCCACCGCATCGTGCGCGCGCTGGTCAGCGAGGGCTACCTCGCGCAGAACGAGGACAGCGAGCGGTACTACCTGGGCACGGGCGCGCTGCTGCTCGGGCAGGCGGCGCACCGCAACTTCGGGCTCGACGTCGTGTACCCGGTGCTGCAGCAGGTCGCGGCCAGCACGGGCGAATCGGTGAACCTCGGCGTGCTTTCCGGTGACACGGCCGTGGTGGTGGAGCGTATCGAGTCGGCCAAGCCGCTGCGGTTCACGCAGCCGCCGGGCACGCGCGTGCCGCTGCACGCGTCGTCCATGGGAAAGGTGCTGCTCGCGTTCAACGCCGAGACCGAGCAGCGCATGCTGCGCGGCGTGAAGCGCCTTGAGCAGCTGACGCCGAACACCTTCGGCACTCCCAAGGAGCTCCGCTCGGAGCTGGAGCGCACCCGCGCGCGGGGGTGGAGCATCGACAACGAGGAGTTGACGCAGGGCGTGCGGTGTGTCGGTGCGCCCATCTGCGACGGCGCCGGTATCGCGCGCGCCGCCATCGCCATCCAGGCGCCCGCGGTGCGGGTTCCGGACGAGCGCTTCGACGAGCTGGGCCCCGTGGCGATGCGGGCGGCCAAGGAGATCTCGGCACTGCTGCCGCCCGGCCACACCTTCTGAGCGTGCCCCATCGGCAGTGAAGGCCACCTTCACTGCGTTCAACGCAGGCATGGTGGCCTTCACTGCGATCGGGTCGGCGTGACTCAGCGCACACCTGCTACGCAGGTGGGGCCGTTGACTCCGTAGTGGCTCCCTCGTAGTTTTGGAATTACCTGCCATATTGTGAAATTCCTGGCGGGTCTACGCCGGGAACCCTGCCGGTCATGTGTGAGTCAGTCGCAGCGTCGCGACGACGCGCGGCCACGTCAGAAGGGACGCGAGGCCATGCAGACACAGGACACCTCCGCAGCGGACACGGTCGCCGCGCTGGTGACGAGGGCCAGAGCCGCGCAGGCGATCTTCGCCGACTACGACCAGCAACAGGTGGACGACGTCGTCGCGGGAGCCGCGTGGGCGATCTACCGCCCCGACCGGGCCAGGGAGCTCGCGGAGCTCGCCGTGCGGGACACCGGCCTCGGCAACGTCGAGGACAAGGTCGCCAAGAACCAGCGCAAGACGCTCGGCACGCTGCGCGACCTCACCGGCGCGAAGTCGGTGGGCGTGATCGCCGACGACCCGGACAGCGGCATCACCGAGTACGCGAAACCTGTCGGCGTGGTGGCCGCCGTCTGCCCGTCCACCAACCCCGCCGCCACCCCGGCGAACAAGACCATGATGGCGCTCAAGGGCGGTAACGCCGTGATCCTCTCGCCCTCACCCAAGGGCGCCTCCACGTGCCGCCTCCTCGTCGAGTACATCCACGCCGAGCTCGACAAGGTCGGCGCACCCCGCGACCTCGTGCAGTTCATCGCCGAACCGAGCAAGGCGCTCACCAACGAGCTCATGCGGCAGGCGGACCTCGTGGTGGTCACCGGCTCGCAGCGCAACGTCCGGCAGGCCTACAGCAGCGGAACCCCCGCCATCGGGGTCGGTGCCGGCAACGCGCCCGTCATCGTCGACGCCGACGCCGACATCGCCGGCGCGGCCGAGAAGATCAAGCGCAGCAAGACCTTCGACTACGCCACCAGCTGCTCGTCGGAGAACTCCGTCCACATTCACTCGGCGGTCTACGACGCGACGCTGCGCGCGCTGGGCGAGCAGGGCGGCTACCTGCTGACCCCGGAAGAGAAGGAACGCCTCGCCGCCGTGATGTGGCCGGACGGCAAGCTCAGCTCGGCCATCACCGCACAGCCGCCCGGCAAGATCGCCGCACTGGCCGGTTTGGACTCACCGGAGGCGCGGTCCGCGAGCTTCTTCCTCGTCGAGGAGGACGGCGTCGGACCGGGTTTCCCGTTCAGCGGCGAGAAACTCTCCGTCGTGCTCACGGTCTACCGGTTCGACGATCTCGGCGCGGCGATCAAGCGTATCCAGCGGCTGCTGGACTTCCAGGGCGCCGGGCACTCGTGCGGCATCCACACCGCCACCGAGGTGCACGCCACGATGGTCGCCGAACGGCTGCGCGTGGCCCGCGTGCTCGTCAACCAGGCGCACTGCTTCGGCACGGGCGGCGGCTTCGACAACGGCCTCGGGTTCACGCTCACGATGGGGGCGGGGACGTGGGCGGGCAACAGCATCAGCGACAACCTGTCCTACCGGCATTTCCTCAACATCACCCGGCTGGCCCGGGTCATCCCGCCCCGCGTTCCGACCGAGGAACAGCTGTGGGGCCGCTACCACGAGACCTACGGGCGGTGACCATGAAACTGCTGGAACACCAGGGAAAGCAGCTGCTCGCGCAGGCGGGCGTGCCGGTGCCGAGGGGCCGGGTGGTGACCACGCCCGAGGCCGCGCAGCAGGCGGCCGCGGTGCTGGGCTGCCGTGTCGCGCTCAAGGCACAGGTCCCCGCGGGCAAGCGGGGCAAGGCCGGCGGCATCGGCTTCGCCGGCGCACCCGAGGACGCGGCGGGGGCGGCGGCGCGCCTGCTCGGCAGCGAGCTGGCCGGTTCGCGCGTGGACGCGGTGCTGGTGGAGGAGGCCGCCGACATCGCGCAGGAGCTGTACGCCTCGGTGCTCAACGACCCGGCTGGCAAGGGACCGCTGGTGCTGTTCTGCCCGGCCGGCGGCATGGACATCGAGGAGCTCTCCGCCCGCGACCCGGAGTCGATCCGCAGGCTCGGCGTGGACATCCGCACCGGCCTCACCGCGGACGCCGCGCGCTCGCTCGTCACCGGCCTCGGCCTGGGCGAGCACGTCGAGGAGCAGGTGACCTCGGCGCTGCTCACGATGTACCGGCTGTACCGCACGGTGGAGGCCGAGCTGGTCGAGGTCAACCCGCTCGTGGTGACCGGCGCGGGCGAGGTCGTGGCACTGGACAGCAAGATCTCGCTCGACCCCGGCGCGCTCGGCAGGCACGCCGAGCTGGTCGCCGACCTCGTGCCCGAGCGGGATGACACCGGAACGGAACTGGAGCGGCGCGGGCGCGAGCTCGGCCTGCAGTACCTGGAGCTCGACGGCGAGGTCGGGGTGCTGGCCAACGGTGCGGGACTGACGATGACGACCCTCGACGCGGTGACCCACTACGGTGGCAAGCCCGCCAACTTCCTGGAGATCGGTGGCGACGCCTACACCAAGGCCACTCCCGCGTTGCGGCTCGTGCTCGACAACCCGCGGGTGCGCAGCCTGGTGGTGAACTTCTGCGGCGCGTTCGCCCGGACCGACGTGATGACCGAGGGCGTGCTCGCCGCGATCGAGGAGCTGAGGCCGGAGCTGCCGATCTTCTTCTCGATTCACGGAACGGGTGAGGAGAAGGCGATCCGGCTGGTGAGGGAGCGGCTCGGTGTTGAGCCGTACGACACGATGGACGACGCGGTCCGCGCGGCGGTCGCCGCGGCGGCGGGCGAGGGAAAGGTGGCGGGCTGATGCTGGTTTCCGCGCAGGACAACGTGGTCGTGCAGGGACTCACTGGCAGGCAGGGTTCCTTCTGGGCCGAGCGGATGGCGGAGTGCGGCACGCGCATCGTCGCGGGCGCCAGCCCCGGGAAGGGCGGCCGGGAGGTCGGCGGCGTACCGGTGTACGACTCGGTCGTGGACGCGGCGCGGGAGCACGAGCTGGACGTGTCCGTGCTGTTCGTGCCGCCGCTCGCGGTGCGCAAGGCCGCGGGTGACGCCGTCGCAGCCGGGGTCCGCAAGATCGTGCTGCTGACCGAGCACGTGCCCTACCAGGACATCATGCACGTGCTCGCCGACGCCAGGGACCACGGCGCCAGGGTGCTCGGCCCCAACACCGCGGGCCTCGTGGTGCCCGGGGTGGCGTCGGTGGGCATCATGCCCGGCTTCGCGGACAACATCTTCCGGCCGGGCTCGATCGGCGTGATCTCCCGCAGCGGCAGCCTCGGCACGCTCGTCGCGCTCAACCTCGTCAGCGCGGGCTACGGGCAGTCGGCGTTCATCGGCATCGGCGGCGACCCGATCCTCGGCACCACCACACTCGACGCCGTGCGGGAGCTGGACGAGGACGAGCGGACCGAGGCGGTCGTGCTCGTCGGGGAGATCGGCGGCTCGATGGAGGAGGACGCGGCCGAGTACATCGCGACGATGCGCAAGCCCGTCGTCGCCTTCATCGCGGGCCGTTCGGCCCCGCCCGACCGCCGCATGGGCCACGCCGGCGCGATCGTCAGCGCGGGCAAGGGCAGCGGTACCTCCAAAGTGGACGCCCTCACCTCGGCGGGCGCGACCGTGGTGGACCTGCCCAGCGGGATCGGCGACGCCCTGCTGGCCGCGGGCGTCAAGCCCGCGGCGTGAACCACCAGAGGACGGGCCCGCTCACTCCAGCGGGCTCGTCCTCGGCGTCAGGACCCGGTCGGTCAGCTGCTGAGACTGCGGCGGAACACCCCGCACCTCGGTCTCCAGCCGGGAGCCTCGCGCCTGCTCCAGGATCGAGCGCAGCACGAGCGCGCCGGTGGTGTCGATGCGGCCCAGCCGGGTCAGGTCGAGCACGAGCCGCACGGTGTCCGGGTGCGCGGCGAGCAGGTCGTGCAGGAGCGAGTCGAGCCGCTGCGCGGTGCCGAACCACAGCACGCCCCGAGGGGCGAGCGTCAGTTCGCCGTCGTGCGCGGTGACGTCGACCTCCAGCTGCAGCAGCCGCCACAGGAACACCGCGAGCGACAGCCCCACGCCGAGCAGCACGGCCAGGTCGAGCCGCGGAGCCAGCAGCAGCGTCGCCAGGAACGTCGCCCAGGCGATCATCGCCTGCGGCCGCGACACCCGCCACAGCCGCACGAGCGGGCGGAATTTCAGCAGACCCGTGACCGCGACGATCACGATCGCGCCCAGCACGGCCAGCGGCAGTGGTTCGAGCACAGCGGCGAACGGCAGGAACGCCAGCACGGTCAACCCGGTGAACGCACCCGACCACCGTGTGCGCGCTCCCGACATCCGGTTCACCGAGCTGCGGGAGAACGAGCCGCCACAGGGCATCCCGCCGACCGCCGCGGCCGCCAGATTCGCCACGCCCTGGCCGACGAACTCGCGGTTGGAGTTCCACCGGCCGCCGTCCTCGGCGGCGAACCGGCGTGCGATCGACGCGGCCTCGGTGAACCCGATCAGCGCGATGATGACGCCGGGCAGGATGAGCGAGGGCACGCGGTCCCACGGAATGTCGTCGAGCGTGAACGGCAGCAGGCCCGACGGCACGGACTGCACGACGGCGCCGGGATAGAGCCCGGCCGCCGAGACCGCGACGCCGAGCGCGGCGGCCACGAGCACGCCGGGGAAGAGGGTGTGCAGGCGCCGCCCGCCGACGATCACCAGCGCCGTGAGCGCCGTGACCGCCAGCGCCGCGAGACTCCACGCCCCGGGATCGGCGAGGCTCGTGACCGCGGCGACGATCTCGTTGCCCTCCTCCGGCGGGTTCACGCCCAGCGCCTTCGGCACCTGCGACGCGGCGATCAGCACCGCCGCGGCCGGCACGAAACCCAGCAGCATCGGCTGGGACATCAGGTACGCGAGCCAGCCCGCCCGCAGCACGCCCAGCAGCACCCGGACCACGCCGATCACGAACGCCAGCGCGAGGCCGAGACCGACGTACTCGGGGCTCGCCGGGGTCGCGACGGTGCTCAGGGTGCTGAACGTCAGCAGCGCGGTGATCGCCACCGGACCGGTTTGCAGGTACGGCGACGAGGCGAAGATCGCGGCGAGCACGGGCGGGAGCGCACCGGCGTAGAGACCGGCGACGGGCGGCATCCCGGCGAGCTCGGCGTAGGCCAGCGACTGCGGGATGCCGACCATCGCGACGCTCACGCCCGCGACGGCGTCGTACACGAGTGTCTTGCCGCGCGGTCGCGCGATTCGGGGAACGCGCACGGCTCAGCGGACCACCGACAGCGGCAGGGCGAGCCCGGACAGGCTCCTGCGCACCACGGGCAGCCGCGCCGCGAGGTCGGACAGCGCGAGCGCCGACGGTGCCTCCGGAGCCCCGGCCACCACCGGCACACCGGTGTCCCCGGCGTGCCGCAGCGCGGCGTCCAGGGGGATGCGGGCGAGCAGCTCGGTGCCGAGGTCGTCGGCGAGCCGTTGCCCGCCACCAGAACCGAACAGCGCCGTGCGTTCACCGCAGCACTCGCAGACCAGTGTGGACATGTTCTCCACCACCCCCGCGAGCGGCATGCGCAGGTCCGCCGCCATCCGCCCCGCCCGCGTCGCCACCGTCTGGGCGCTCACCTGCGGGGTGGTGACGGCGAGCAGCGCCGCCCTCGGCAGCAGCTCCAGCAGCGAGAGCGTCACGTCGCCCGTGCCCGGCGGGAGGTCCACGAGCAGCACGTCCAGCTCGCCCCAGTGCACGTCGGTGAGGAACTGCTCCAGCGCCTTGTGCAGCATCGGTCCCCGCCACACCACGGGCTCACCGTCGCCGACGAGGAACCCGACCGACATCAGCCGCACGCCGTGGGCGTCGACCGGCAGCATGAGCCCTTTCAACGCCACCGGGCTGCGCCGGACACCGAACAGCTGCGGCACCGAGTAGCCCCACACGTCGGCGTCGAGCAGCCCGACTCGCTTGCCGTCGCGGGCCAGTGCCACGGCCAGGTTCGCCGCGACCGAGGACTTCCCGACCCCGCCCTTGCCGCTCGCGACCGCGTAGACGAGCGTCTCGGCGCCGAGGCGCACCGGCTGCTGTTCGCGCAGCCGCTGCGACAGCGCCAGCCGCTCCCGGTCCGACAGCGTCGTGAAGCTCACCTCCACGCCGGTCACACCCGGCACCGCCGACGCGGCGGCGGTGACGTCGGCCTGCAGCTGCTCCCGCAACGGGCACGTGGGCGTGGTCAGCGCGACGGCGACGTGGGCGGTGCCGCGCCGGTCGGTGGTGACGTCGCGGAGCATGCCGAGCTCGCCGAGGCCCCGGTGGATCTCCGGGTCCTCCACCGCGCCCACGGCCTCGCGCAGGGCCGCGTGGTCGACCGTGGTGCCGCGCCGGGTCAGCATTCCGGCACCCGGTAACCGCGCAGTTTCGGGGCGAGCGGGCGCATCATGAACTCGGGTCGCCGCCGCCCGCCGGGACCGAGGTCGGGGCTCGTGCGCGCCAGCCACTGCCGGTACACCTCCGCGGAGCGCCGCGTGTCGACGTAGACGTCGCCGTAGCGGTCCCCGGGGTGCGCGTACTCCAGCTTGATCTTCTGCAGCCAGCAGTGCATGCCCGACTCCGGGTCCGGGTGCACGGCGAACGCGAGGTTCTGGTGCACGCCGGGGTCCTCCCAGTTGATCCGGCTCGAGTCCGGGTCGGAGGAGTCGAACGGCGCGACCCCGCCGCGGTGCCGCAGCAGCCAGGTGTGCTCACCGTCCGGATGGGACAGCTCCACCATGCCGGTGGTCCAGCGGCTGCCCTCGCCCGGGTGCAGCCGCCACCGGCCCATGTGGTGGGACAGCGCGCAGACACCGGGCCGGATCCCCTCGGTGACCCACACCCGCGCGACGAAGTAACCGATCTCGGTGCTGATGCGCACGAGGTCGTCGGTCACCACGCCGTGCCGCGCGGCGTCCAGCGAGTGGAGCCAGAGCGGGTGGGTGTTGGAGATCTCGTTGAGGTACTTGGCGTTGCCGGAGCGCGTGTGGATCAGCGTGGGCAGCCGGAAGGTGGGCACGAGCACCAGCTCGCCCGCCTCGACGTCGATCTCGCTGCGGGCCACGTGCGAGCGCAGGTAGCCGGGCGTGGCCTTCTCGGGACGGCCCCAGTCGCGCATCGCCGTGGAGTACACCTCCAGCTTGCGCGACGGCGTCGGCCAGCCCACGGTCGCGGTGCCGTCCTCGTGCCGGAGGCCGATCGCACCGGCCTCGCCGACGACGGGCGCCACGGAGTCCGGGGTCACCGGGGTGCGCAGCACCCCGTTCTCGTCGGCGGTCGCGTTCTCCAGCTGCTCGCCGGGTACGGCGCGCTCGTCGACGCGGTAGACCTCGTCGTCCAGCGCGACGACGCCGTAGCGGCGCATGTACTCCAGCGGCTCCATGCCCTCGTCGGCGGCCTTCTTCGCCAGCCCCGGCACCTGGTTCTCGAACAGCCACCGGTAGTACTCGTCCACGGTGATCTTCTCGCCGGGCCGGTACGGGGACTCGAAGTAGCGGCGGATGCCCAGCGAGCCGTCCGGGTCGATGCGCCAGGACAGCTCGAACCAGAACTCGTTCTCCTCCCACACCTCGCCGGGGTTGACGTCGCGGGTGTCGGTGTAGGGCCTGCCCAGCTTGTCCATCGCCACGCGGCGCACCGGCTGCCGGAAGCCGAGCCACCGCCCGGCGTGGGTCTCGTAGGAATGCGTGTCGTGCCGTTCGCTGGCGTGCCCCATGGGCAGGACGTAGTCGGCGAACTCGGCGGTCTCCGACCACGTCGGCGTGAGCGCCACGTGCAGGCCCACCTTGTCCGGATCGGACAGCTGCTCGATCCAGGTGAACCCGTCGGGGTTGGTCCAGACGGGGTTGTAGACGCGCGAGAAGTAGACCTCGAGCCTGCCCCGGCCCTCGGCGAGGAAATGGGGCAGCAGGAACGACATCTCGTTGGTGGACAACGGATAGTCGCGCGGCCAGATCAGCTCGTTCCACCGCTCGTGCGGCTCGGGCTTGGCGGGGCCGTGCGGGATGAACTTGTGCCAGCCGTTGGGGCTCGTGCCGCCCCTGGTCCCGATGCTGCCGGTGAGCGCGAGCACGAACCACAGCGCCCGGGCGACCTGCCAGCCACCGAGGTTGCCCGCGGCCGCCGCCCGCCAGATGTGCGCGGACAGCCGCCCGTCGCAGTCGGCCACCAGCTCGGCGATCTCCTCGATCCGGTCGGCCGGTACCTGCGCCTCCTGCGCGGCGAACTCGAAGGTGTAGTCCGCGTAGTCGTCGGTGATGCGGTCGAGGAACGTCTCGAAGTCGCGGGGCGCGTCCGGGTGCAGCTCGGCGAGGTAGGTGTCCCAGTTGAACCACCGGCGCACGTACTCGGTGTCGATGCGGCGGGTGCGCAGCAGGTACGACGCCACGGCCAGCAGCACCGCGGCCTCGCTGCCGGGCCACGGCGTCAGCCACACGTCGGCGTGCGAGGCCGTGTTGGACAGGCGGGGGTCCATCACCACGAGCTTCGCCCCGGACTGCTTGCCCTCCATGATCCGCTGGGCGTGCGGGTTGAAGTAGTGCCCCGTCTCCAGGTGGCTCGACAGCAGCAGGATCACCTTGGCGTTGGCGTGGTCGGCCGAGGGCCGGTCGTAGCCGGTCCACAGCGACATCCCGAACCGCGCCCCGGCCGAGCAGATGTTGGTGTGCGTGTTGTGCCCGTCCACGCCCCAGGCGGTGAGGAACCGTTCGGCGAAGCCGTCCTCGCCGGGCCTGCCGACGTGGTACATGATCTCGTCGTGCCGCTCCTCGACGATCGCGGTCCGGATCCGGGCCGCGATGTCGTCGAGTGCCTCGTCCCAGCTGACCTGTTCCCAGCCGCCCCCGCCGCGTTCGCCGGTGCGGCGCAACGGGTACAGGATCCGCTCGGGATCGTTGATCTGGTTGATCGTCGCGGGACCCTTGGCGCAGTTGCGGCCACGGGAGCCGGGATGCGCCGGGTTGCCCTCGAGCTTCTTGACCGACAGGTCGTCCTTGTCGACGTAGGCCAGCAGGCCGCACGCGCTCTCGCAGTTGAAGCACGTGGTGGGCACCAGCAGGTAGGAATGCGCGACCTTGCGCGGATGCGCCTTGGCGTCGTACTCGACGTGGTGGTCCCACGCGGACACCGGCGGGAAGTTGCGGAGGTGCTCGTGGCTGCGTGAGCCGGGGAGGACGGGGTCGGTCCCGCTCATGACTCTGGCTCCTTTCGGCGGTGCTGGGTTCTAGGACAGCGGGACGTCTTGCCCGGCGCGGACGAAGACGCTCTCGTACGCGAGGAGCGCGGCCTGCACGACGACGCCACCCGCGGCGGCGAGCACGAGCGGGCCGCCTGCCCAGCCCACGCCGCCCAGCAGCGCGCCGAGCGCGGCGAGGCCGGCGCCGCCGGTCCAGAAGAGGCGGGCGTAGCGGCCGGAGGTGACCATGTGCGCCGCGGCTGCCGCGTGCGCGGTGGTGTGCCTGCCCAGGTATTCCAGCAGCGTCATCACCAGGTGACCGCCCGCGCCGAGCGTGAGCGCGGCGAGCAGCAGCGAGCGGGCGGCGGGGGAGGGCTCGCCCGCGGCGACGGCGAGGGTGAGCACGCCGCCACCCACCATGAGCGCCTGCACGATCAGGTGCCAGAACAAGAGCGGCGACTGCCACAGGTCGCGGCCCTCGGCCTGGCCGAACAGGAAGCCGGTGTAGCCCGCCGTCAGCGCCCCGGTGAGCAGAGCGGGCACGGCGAGCCCGGTGAGCACGGCGTCGGCCGTGGCCGCGGCCAGCTCGCCGGTCGCGGCGAGGATGCCCGTGGCGAGCCAGGCGGTGAACACGGCCGCCGCGGCGGCGAGCACCACGGCGCCCCAGAACATCCACGATCTCGGGTTGGGCTTGAGGAAGATGAACAGGAACCGCTCGGGCCGCTTGAGGTCCCACACGAGCAGCACGCCGGTGACGGCGAGCCCCGCGACGCCGAGCGCGGGGGCCACGACGTCGCCGGTCCCGCCCAGCTCGATGCCGAGCAGGTGGGCGAGCGCGGCGATGAGCATCGCGCCTGCACCGGCGGCCTTCGTCCAGAGGTACGTCGTCACCCGCCAGCCCCACGGCCGGGGGTGTGCCGTGTTGAGCGTGGTGCGGGCCTGCGTCACCGGGTCGGTAGGCAGGTCGGTGGACGCGCTGCGGCGGTGCTCGTCGGGGCGGGCCCACAGGTACGTGTCGCCGGTGGGGGCCGCGAGCGGGTCGAGCACCGCCCGGTCGGCGCCGAGGTAGAAAACGTTGGGCCCGGTGTTCTGCTCGGGCGCGCGCACCTGCGTGGGGTTCTCGTTGACCAGGCGGGCGATCCCGCTGCCCGGGTCGTCGAGGTCGCCGACCCAGATCGAATGGGTCGGGCACACCACCACGCAGGCCGGTTCGAGTCCCTCGTCGACGCGGTGGGCGCAGAAGTTGCACTTGGCGGCGGTGTGGGTGTCCTCGTCGAGATAGATCGCGTCGTAGGGACACGCCTGCATGCACGCCTTGCAGCCGATGCACCGCTCGTTGTCGAAGTCGACGATCCCATCGTCCCTTGTGAACAGTGCCTGCGTGGGGCAGATCTTGACGCACGGCGCGTCGGTGCAGTGATTGCACCGCATGACACCGAAGTCGCGCGTGGTCGCGGGGAACTCCCCGGACTCCACGTACTTCACCCACGTGCGGAACTGTCCCACCGGCACCTCGTGCTCGGTCTTGCACGCCACTGTGCAGGCGTGGCAGCCGATGCAGGTGCGCTGGTCGATCGCGAAGCCGTAGCGCATGACACCTCCGAAGCTGACGCACAGTGACGCTAACTCCGGAAAAGAGGCCCCGGTACCAACGTCGATCCTGGGTACTCCCAAAGCAGACTTTGGAGTAACGTGGCGGCGTGCCACTGCCACCGCGCGTGCCCGAGATCGGGGCACTGGACCTGTTGCTGAGCGTCGCGCGGCTGGGCAGCCTCGGGAAGGCGGCGAAGGAACACGGCATCTCGCAACCGGCCGCGGCGTCGCGGATCCGGAACATGGAGCGGCTCACGGGGGTGCCGCTGATCGTGCGTTCCGCCACCGGTTCCCGGCTCACCGACGAGGGTGCCGTGATCGCGGACTGGGCGGGCCGGGTGATCGACGCCGCCTCCGCGCTGGACGCCGGCATCGCGGCGTTGCGTGGCCAGCAGGCGAGCCGGATCCAGCTCGCGTGCAGCATGACCATCGCGGAGTACCTGTTGCCGGGCTGGCTGAGCGAGCTGCGCAGGCGCAGGCCCGACACGACGATCGGGCTCCAGGTGGTGAACTCCGCGAAGGTCGTGGAGCTGGTGCTCGGCGGAGCGGTGGACCTCGGCTTCGTGGAGGGCGCCGAACCGGCGGAGGGACTGGATTCCCAGGTGGTGGCCGAGGATCAGCTGCTGCTCGTGGTGCACCCCGACCATCCCTGGGCACGCCGGGGGCGTCCCGTGCGCGCGGCGGAACTCGCCGCCGAGGCGCTGATCAGCCGCGAGCCGGGCTCGGGCACGCGCTACGTGCTGGACCGCGAGCTGGACCGGCTGGGCTACCGCACCCGCCCCAACCCCGTCATGGAGCTGTCGTCCACCACGGCGATCAAGGCCGCCGTGGAGGCGGGACTCGGCCCGGCGGTGCTCAGCTCGCTCGCGCTGGCCGAGGACGTGGCGCAGGGCAAGCTCGTGGTGGTGCCCACGTCGGGCCTCGACCTGCACCGCTCGCTGCGCCTGGTGCTGCGCGGGGGGCAGCAGCTGTCCCCGGCGTTGCGGGACGTCGTCGCGGCGGCGGGCGGGAGTCCTGGCCGGCGCTGAGTCCACAGGGGACGGAGCCGGGCGGCGTTCGCCACCCGGCTCCGGGACCGGGACCGGTTACACGTAGTCCTGGTACTTCGGCAGGAAGCGCACCGGCTTGGACAGCGCGTCGCGACGGAACGGGTCGCCCAGCTCCCGGGTGCACATCACCTCGACGACCGTGGTGCGCCCGTCGTTCATCTGCGCGTCGACGGCCTTGCGCAGGGCAGGGCCGACGTCCTCGAGCTTGTCCACCACCACGCCGTCCGCTCCCATCGCGCGGGCGATCCCGGCGAAGCTCTCGTTGTCCAGCTCTCCGGCGACGAACCGGCGGTTGTAGAAGTCGACCTGGTTCTTCTTCTCCGCGCCCCACTGCCGGTTGTGGAACACCACGGCGGTCACCGGGATGTCGTGGCGGACGGCGGTCATGATCTCGCCCATGCTCATGCCCCACGCGCCGTCACCGGCGTAGGCGATGGCGGGCCGGTCGGGCGCCGCGGCCTTGGCGCCGATGACGGTCGGCAGCGCGTAACCGCAGTTGCCGAAGCTCATCGGGGCCAGGAAGCTGCGCGGTTCCTCGAACCGCAGGTAGCTGTTGGCCACCGAGTTGATGTTGCCGATGTCAGTGGAGACCATCACCCGCGGCGGCATGGCCTTCTCGAGCTCGCGCAGCACCTGCCGCGGGTGCAGCCAGCCGCCTTCCTCCTGCTCCTGCTCGGCGATCATGTCGAGGCTGAACGGGTCGGTCTCGTGGGTCCACGCCGTCAGCTCGGCCTCCCACGCGTCCTTCTCGGCCTTCGTCGTGGCGGCCCGCTGCTCCCGCGTGGCGTCGCAGGCGAGCGTGCGTCCCTCGAGGCGCTGGGTGAGCGCGGCGGCGGCGGCCTTCGCGTCACCACAGATCCCGACGGTGATCTTCTTGACCAGCCCGAGCATCTTGTGGTCGGCGTCGATCTGGATGATCTTGGCGTTCTTGGGCCAGTAGTCCATCCCGTGCTGCGGCAGCGTGCCGAACGGCCCGAGCCGCGAGCCCAGCGCCACCACCACGTCGGCCTGGGAGATCAGTTTCATAGCGGCTTTCGACCCCTGGTAGCCCAGCGGTCCGCACCACTGCGGGTGGCTGGCGGGGAAGGAGTCGTTGTGCAGGTAGCTGTTCACCACCGGCGCGCCGAGCCGTTCGGCCAGGGCCTTGCATTCCTCGACGCCGTCGGCCATCACCACGCCGCCGCCGGCGATGATCACGGGGAACTCGGCGGAGGCGAGCAGCTCGGCGGCCTCGTTGAGGCTCTGGTCGCCGCCGGGCCCCCGGTCGAGGCGCTGCGGGTCGGGGATCTCGGCCTCGATCTCGCCGTAGAAGAAGTCGCGCGGGATGTTGAGCTGCGTCGGGCCGATCTCCGACATCGCGCGGTCGAAGGCGCGGCCGGTGAGCTCGGCCATGCGGCGCGGGTTGTTGACGTGCGCCTGGTACTTGGTGAACTCCTGGAACATCGGCAGCTGGTTGGCCTCCTGGAAGCCGCCGAGGCCCATGCCCATCGTGCCCGCCTCGGGGGTCACGATCACTACGGGGCTGTGTGCCCAGTACGCCGCCGCGATCGCCGTGACGCAGTTGCTGATGCCAGGGCCGTTCTGCCCGATCACCACGCCGTGCCTGCCGCTGACGCGTGCGTAACCGTCGGCCATGTGCGCGGCGCCCTGCTCGTGCACGACGGGGACCAGCCGGATGCCGGCCGGGGCGAAGATGTCCATCGCGTCCATGAACGCGGAGCCCATGATGCCGAAGATGTCGGTGACCCCGTTGGCCACGAGTGTCTCGACGAAGGCCTCGGAGGGGGTCATGGTTGCCGGGCCGTCGACCACGGTCCGGCCGTCGCCGGTCTTACGCTGCGCCATTGCGGACTCCTACAAAAATCGGGACGGCATGTTCCTGAAACCGGAATCGAATCGACCATAAGTCAGCAACGGTGGGCGGTCAACGTCATCTTCGAGAAACCGAGACGGCATGTGTTAGTTTCTGGAACACGCCGAACCGAAGGAGGTGTCGTGGAGCTCATCCGTGAGCCGGACCCGGCCGCCCTGAACGGCGACACCCCGACCATGCGCCTGTTCTCCCTGCTCGAGCTGATCGCGAGCAAGGACGAGCTGGTCACGTTGCAGGGGCTGGTCGCGGAGACGGGCATGCCGAAGCCGACCCTGCACCGGATGCTGCAACAGCTGGAGGGCGCCGGGCTGCTGATCCGGCAGGCCGACGGCAGGCACTACGGCACCGGCGTCCGGCTGCGCCGACTCGCCGAGAACCTCCTGCTCAACGCCACCCACTACGGCGCGCGGCACGCGGTGCTCAAGAACCTGGTCGAGGAGCTGGGGGAGAGCTGCAACATCACCACGCTCTCCGGCAACGAGATCGTCTACCTCGACCGCGTCGAGACACCCGAGCCGCTGCGGTTCTACCTGCGGCCCGGGTCGCGCGTGCCGGTGCACTGCTCGGCGAGCGGCAAGATGATCCTCTCGCAGCTCAGCCCCGGACAGCGCGCCAAGCTGCTCGCCCACGCGCCGCTCAAGGCGTACACGCCGAAGACGGTCACCGACCTCGGCGTGCTCGAGGAGGAGTTCACCCGCATCCGGCGCGACGGCTTCGCGCTCGACGACGAGGAGTTCCTGCCCGGTCTCGTGTGCGTCGCGGTGCTGGTGCCCGCGCCGGCGGGGCGGTCCAACCTGGCCGTCGCCGTGCAGGCCCCCGTCATGCGGCTCACCGCCGACAAGGCGCTGCAGACGCTGCCCGCGCTCCAGCGCGCGGCCGAGGCGATCAGCAGGGTCGAGGCGGAGGGCGCCGCCGACGACACCCGGACCGCCACGTCGTGAAGGGAGCACCCGCACGCATGGACACCGACCTGCCGGGCGAGCGGATCAGCGTCCGGGACACCTTCGGGATCGATTCGCCGCTCGTCGTGAACGGGTTCCGCGAGCGCACCGAGCACGTGCCGGACGTCGACGAGTCCTACCGGTTCAACCCCGACGTCACGCTCGCGGTGCTCGCCGGCTTCGCCCACAACCGCAGGATTCTGGTCCAGGGCCTGCACGGCACCGGGAAGTCCAGCCACATCGAGCAGGTCGCCGCGCGGCTCAACTGGCCCTGCGTGCGCGTCAACCTCGACGGTCACCTCAGCAGGCTCGACCTGGTCGGCAAGGACGCCGTGGTGCTGCGCGAGGGCAAGCAGGTCACCGAGTTCTGCGAGGGCATCGTGCCGTGGGCTCTGCGCGGCCCGGTGGCGCTGGTGCTCGACGAGTACGACGCGGGACGGCCCGACGTCATGTTCGTGATCCAGCGCCTGCTCGAACGCGACGGCCGGTTCACGCTGCTGGACCGCAACCTCGTGCTGCGGCCGCATCCGGCGTTCCGTCTGTTCGCCACCGCCAACACCGTGGGGCTCGGCAACCTCAACGGTCTCTACCACGGCACGCAACGGCTCAACCAGGCTCAGCTCGACCGCTGGGACGTGGTCGCATCGCTGAACTACCTCCCGCCCGAGGAGGAGATCGCCATCGTGCTGGCCCGGGTTCCCGCGCTGGCCGACGACGCCGGCCGCGCGCTCGTGGCCGCGATGGTCGCCGTCGCGGGGCTGACGAGGGCGGGCTTCCGGGCCGGTGACCTGTCCACCGTGATGTCGCCGCGCACGGTGATCACGTGGGCCGAGAACAGCGGCATCTTCGGCGATCCCGCGCTGGCCTTCCGGCTCTCCTTCGCGAACAAGTGCGACGAGGCCGAACACCCCGTCCTCGCCGAGTACTTCCAGCGCTGCTTCGATCGCGAGCTGGAGCAGCCGGTCCCGCTCGCGGCCACGGCCTGAGCCGTGCGGGCCGAGCGGGAGCGCCGCCGTGCCGAGGAGCTGTGCGCGGCGGCGGCCAGGGCGCTGACCGGTGAACCCGGCCTGCACTTCCGTGGCGGCAGGCTGCACGACGGGCGAAGGCCGGTGCCGCTGTACGCGCCTCACCTGCGCCAAGCAGGCGAGCCGTGGCGGGGCGCGGCCGACGGCATGGCGCTGCACCTGCTGCGCACCGACCGCGAGCTGCACCGGCGGCTGCGTCCGGAGTCCGGTGTGGAGCGCCTGCTGTTCGAGCTGCTGGAGCAGTTCCGCGCGGAGGCGCACGTGCCCGCGACGTGGCCGGGAGCGCGGCGCAACCTCCGCGAGCGCTTCGAGCGATGGTCGCTGGCCTACCATCACGACGGCCACACCGAGTCCGCGCGCGGCCTGTTGCTGTACACGGTCACGCAGGTGTGCCGGGCGCGGATCACCGGCGAGCCCGTGCTGGCCGAGACCGAGGACCTGATCGAGCCCACCCGCGCGGCGATCGCGCCCGCGCTCGGCGCCGATCTGGCGGGCCTGCGGCGCACCCGGCACGACCAGGCCGCGTTCGCCAGGCACGCGCGCTCGCTGGCCGCCGAGGTCGCGGCGATGCTGACGTCGGACGACACCGAGGACCCGGCGGAGGAGCGGGCGGACGAGCGGGACTCTCCGCTCGCGCTGCTGCTCGACTTCGACGACGAGCCGGGGGACGGGGCGGCGGTGGCCCTGCGCGACCGCGCCGTCGGAGACGAGAACGCGGGCTATCGCGTCTTCACCACCGCCTACGACCGCGAGGCCCGCATCGCCACACTGGTGCGGCCCGCCGCGCTCGCCGGGTACCGCGAGCGGCTGGACCGCGCGGTCGAGCGGCAGGGCGTGAACGTCGCCCGCCTGGCGCGCGAGCTGGAGGCCGTGCTGGCGAAGCAGGCCCGCGACGGCTGGGACGGCGCGCAGGAGGAGGGCCTGATCGATGGACGCGCGCTCGCGCGCCTGATCAGCTCACCGGAGGAGCGCAGGCTGTTCCGGGCGGAGCGCACGCGGCCGGTGGCCGACGTGCACGTGACCTTCCTGATCGACTGCTCGGGATCCATGAAGCAGCACGCGGAACGGGTAGCGGTGCTCGTCGACCTCTTCGCCAGGGCGCTCGACCTGCTGGGCGCGCGCAGCGAGATCCTCGGGTTCACCACCAGCGCCTGGCACGGCGGCAGGGCGAGGAAGGACTGGCTGCGCGCGGGCGGCCCACCGAGGCCGGGACGGCTCAACGAACGTGCCCACCTGGTGTTCAAGGACGCGGAGACTCCGTGGCGGCGGGCCCGCCCGGACATCGCGGGCCTGCTGAAAGCGGACCTGTTCCGTGAGGGAGCCGACGGGGAGGCCGTCGCGTGGGCGGCCGCGCGAGCCCGCGATGCGGGGCGCCGTGCGCTGCTGTTCGTGCTGTCCGACGGCAGCCCGATGGACGGCGCCACCGCGCTGGCCAACGGGGAGCACTACCTCGACGACCACCTGCGGGAGGTGGTGTCCGCGCTCGAACAGGAGGGCGCCGTGGAGGTCTACGGACTCGGCGTGGGGCTCGACCTCAGCCCGTACTACCGTCGCTGCCTCGCGCTCGACACCGGCGACGGCACCGGGTACAGCGTGTTCCGCGAGATCCTCGGGCTCATCGCCGGCTCCCGTCGCCAGTAGTATCCGCGCATGGAGAACGCGAAGGCGCCGACCGGCACCCAGGCCATCGGCCGTGCCCTCGCGGTGCTCAAGCTGCTCGCCGCGCAGGCCGGTGAGCTGGGCAGCTCCCGCATCGCCGAGCACCTCGGGCTGTCGTCGGGCACGGCGCACCGGATCGTGCGCGCGCTCGTCGCCGAGGGGCTGGTGGCACACAACCCGCGCACGGATGCCTACTACCTCGGCACCGGGACGATCCTGCTCGGCCAGGCCGCGCAGCGCGGGTTCGGGCTCGACAAGGCGCTGCCGGTGCTGGAGCAGATCAACGCCGAGACGCAGGAGTCGGTGAACCTCGTCGTGCGGGAGGGCGGCGAGTCGGTGGTGATGCTGCGCGTGCAGTCGACGCTGCCGCTGCGGTTCGAACAGCACCCCGGCGCCCGGTTCCCGCTGTACACGACCGCGTCGGGCAAGGCGATCCTCGCGTACTCGCCGGACGCCGAGACCTACCTGGCCGGCCTGCCCAAGCGGCTGCCGAAGATCACCAGCCGCACGCTGAGCTCCCCGGCGAAACTGGCCGCCCAGCTGGACGAGATCCGCGAGCGCGGGTACAGCATCGACGAGGAGGAGAACGTCGCCGGGGTGCGGTGTGTCGGCGCGCCGATCCTCGACGCCGACCGCTGCGCGCAGGCGGCGCTCGTGATCCAGGTACCCGCGGTGCGCATGCCCGCACGACGGGTGCGGGAGCTGGGCGCGCGCACGGTGACGGCGGCCAAGGAGATCGCTCAGTTCGTTCCCGTCGATCGGATGATGTCGCGCTGACCACGTAATTCCCGCGCTGGATGTCCGTTGTGGACACTTCGATGTCCTGGTGACCCCTTCTCAATTCGGCGCCGCGCGCCTATGGTGTTTCACATAGTGGGGATAGCGCCCACATAGTGCCAGCGATGTCAGCGATATCAGTGATGTCGATGTCCATGTCGACGATGGGAGAGCCGTCAATGCTGCCGGAGATCCAGCCCAACGAGCAGGTGTTCACCTGGGCCGCGCCGCCACTCAAGTTCGGCCCCGGCGCGGTCGACGAGATCGGCGCCGAGGTGGCCGCGACCGGCGCGGCCTCCGCGCTGGTCATCACCGACCCCGGCGTGCGGGACACCGGATTTCCCGACCGCATCAGGGAAAGCCTGCTGCTGGCCGGGGTCAAGACCGAGGTGTTCGACGGTGTGGCCATCGAGCCGACCGACCGCAGCATCGCCTCGGCCGTCGAGTTCGCGCGCGAACGGCCGTGGGACTGCTTCGTCGCCGTCGGCGGCGGCTCCGCGCTGGACACCGCCAAGGCGGTCAACCTGCTGACCACCCACCCCGGCGAGCTGCTCGACTTCGTGACGCCGCCGATCGGCGCGGGCAAGGCGCCGTGGCTGCCGCTCAAACCGCTCATCGCGGTGCCGACGACCGCGGGAACCGGGTCCGAGTCCACCACGATCTGCGTGGTCGACCTCCTGGACCTGCACCTCAAGGCGGGCGTGAGCCACCCGAAGCTGCGTCCCTCGCTCGCCGTGGTGGACCCGCTCGCCACCGTCAGCATGCCGCCGCAGGTGACGGCCGCCAGCGGTATGGACGTGCTGTCCCACGCGCTGGAGAGCTACACGAGCGTGCGTTACGACGCCAAACCCGCACCGCAGGACCCGATGCGCAGGCCCGCCTTCTGCGGCTCCAACCCGATCAGCGACGTGTGGTGCGAGATGGCGCTGCGCCTGGTCGGCCGTAGCCTGCGCAAGGCCGTGTGCAACGGGCGGGACCTCTCCGCCCGCACCGACATGGCGCTGGCCTCCACCTACGCGGGCACCGGGTTCGGCAACGCGGGCACGCATCTGCCGCACGCCAACGCCTACCCGGTGGCGGGCGCGGTGCGCGACTACCGGGCCGAGGGTTACCCGGAGATGCCGATGGTCCCGCACGGCCAGGCGGTGTCGGCGACGGCCGCGGCGGTGTTCCGCTGGACCTACCCCGCAGACCCGCAGCGGCACCTGCACGCGGCGGAGCTGCTGTCCGGGCAGACGTTCACGGCCACCGACGGGGCGGAGGCGCTGCCGCACGTGCTCACCGAGCTGATGCGCGACATCGGCATGCCCTCCGGGCTGCGCAGCTTCGGTTACACCGAGGCGGACCTGGATACCCTCACCGACGGCACGCTCAAGCAGACCAGGCAGCTCGCCGTGGTGCCGAGGCCGGTCGACCGTCCGGCCCTGACCGCGATCTTCGAGCAGTCGCTCTGATGCCGGGAGGTGGGCAACCATGCGTGACACCGCAACCGGCCAGGCCGAACCGAGCCGCCGCGAGGTCCGGCTCGTCGTGGCGTCGAGCGTCGTCGGCACCACCGTCGAGTGGTACGACTTCTTCCTCTACGGCACCGCCGCCGGCATCGTGTTCAACAAGTTCTACTTCCCCAGCGACGACCCGCTGGTCGGCACACTGCTGGCGTTCGCGACCTTCGCGCTGGGCTTCGTCGCCCGGCCCATCGGCGGGCTGATCTTCGGTCACATCGGTGACCGCATCGGTCGCAAGAGGACACTCGTGGCCACCATGCTCATCATGGGCATCGCCACGTGCGCCATCGGGCTCATTCCCACCTACGCCAGTATCGGCGTCGCCGCGCCGATCCTCCTGGTGCTCATGCGGCTCGCGCAGGGCATCGCGATCGGCGGCGAATGGGGTGGCGCCGTGCTGATGTCCGTGGAGTACGCGCCGAGGAACCGGCGCGGCCTCTACGGCAGCTTCCCGCAGCTGGGCCTGGCACTGGGGCTCGTGCTCGGCACCGGTGTCTTCGCGGGGCTCGGCGCGATGATGGACGAGAGCGCGTTCCTCTCGTGGGGCTGGCGGATCGCGTTCCTGCTCTCCGCCGTGCTGGTGATCGCGGGCATGGTGATCCGGCTCAAGGTGATGGAGACACCGGCGTTCCGCAGGCTCCAGCAAGCCGAGGCGCGCGCGAGCGTGCCCGCGCTGGAACTGGTGCGCAGCAAGCTCTCCCGTCGCCACGTGCTGCTCGGCATGGGCAGCCGGTGGGTCGAGGGCGTCGCCTTCAACACGTGGGCCGTCTTCTCGATCTCCTACGGCACCGGCACGCTCGACATGCCACAGCAGACACTGCTGATCTCGGTGATGATCGCCGCGGTGACGATGGTGGTGTTCATCCCGCTGTTCGGCCGGCTCTCCGACACCGTCGGCCGCCGGACGCTGTTCGGCTGGGGCGCCCTGCTCACGGGCGTGGTGGCGTATCCGGCCTTCGCGCTGCTCGGCACGGGAACGCCGCTGCTCGCGGGCGTCGGCCTCGTGCTGGCGCTGGGCGTGCTGTACCCGGTGCTGTACGGCCCGCAGGCGGCGTTCTACTCGGAGATGTTCCCGGTCAGCGTCCGGTGCACCGGGATCTCGTTCGTCTACCAGTTCTCCGGCATCTTCGCCTCGGGTCTCACCCCGCTGGTGCTGTCCTACCTGGTCGGTCTCGACGGCGACGGCTACTCGCTCGTCGTGACCTACCTCGTGGTCGCGGCCGTGGTGAGTGCCGTGTGCACCTTCGCGGTGCGCAAGCGGGACCTCCGGCTGATCGCCGAGGCCGAGGAGTCCGAAGTGGACGCGGCGCGGGCTTCGGTGCGGTCGTGACCGGGGTGTGGTGCGCGCGGGAGGCGCGCACCACACCTCACGTACGGGTGCGGCTGCGGTACAGGAGCCAGACGAAGTACGGGGCACCGAACACCGCGGTCATGAGCCCCGCCGGGAGCTGGTCCGGGGCGATCACCGTGCGCCCGATGGTGTCGGCGACACACACCAGGAGCCCGCCGAGCAGCGCCGCCACCGGCAGGGCGCGGCTGTGCCGCCTGCCCACGACCGCGCGGGCGGCGTGCGGAGCCACGAGGCCCACGAAGGAGATCACCCCGACGCCAGCGACCGCGGCACCGGTCAGCAGCACGGCGCAGCCGAGCATCAGCAGCCGGGACCCCGCCACGGGCACGCCCAGCACCCTGGGCGTCTCGTCGTCCAGCGACAGCAGGTCCAGGTCGCGGTGGGCGCGGACCAGCACGGGGACCACGAGGGCGAGCGCCAGCGCCATCGGCACGAGGTGCTCGAACGCGCGGCCGTAGGTGGAGCCGCCGAGCCACGTCAGCGCCTTCGTCTCGTTCCACGGATCCGACAGGGTGATCAGCAGGATCACCAGAGCCTGCGTGCCCGCCTGCACGCCGAAGCCGATCAGCACCAGCCGCTCGCTCGCGAAGCCGCCCCGCGCGGCCATCGCGAACACCACGACCGTCGCCAGCGCCGCGCCCAGTCCCGCGAAGCCGGCCTGGGTCCAGAACCCGACGCCGGGTACGAGCGTGATCACCGCGACCGCGCCCAGTCCGGCACCGCCCGCGACGCCGATGATGCCCGGCTCCGCCAGCGGGTTGCGCGCCACCGCCTGCACGAGCGCACCCGCCAGTGCGAGCGCGGCACCCGCGAGCAGCGCGGCGACCACGCGGGGAAGGCGGTTCTCCATGACGTTCGAGACGATGGGGCCGGCCTGCCCGCTCACCCAGTTGACGACGTCGCCCAGGAGGATGCCGATGTCGCCGAGCAGGACCGAGACGACGACCGCGCCGAGCGCCAGGACGATCAGCGCGCCGAGGATCAGCCGGTAGCGCAGCGCGGTGAGCGTGCCGCGCGTACCGGCGGCGGGCGGCTCGGTGGTCGCCGAGGAGACGCGGATGTTGCGGGCCAGCACCACGAGGAACACGGCGCCGAGGACGGTCGTCACCACGCCCGTCGGCACCTCCAGCGCGTTCTGCGAGCCGATGAGCGCGCGCAGCAGCAGGTCCGCACCCAGCAGCAGCGTGACACCGAGCGCGGCCGACACCGGGATCAGCACGACGTGCCGGTGCAGACCGGGCACGGCGTTCGCGAGCAGGCGGGCCAGTGCGGGCGCGGCGAGTCCGACGAAGCCGATCGGCCCGGCCAGCGTCACGGCCGCCGCCGACATCAGCACCGCGAGCCCGATGCCGGCGAAGCGGATCCGGCCCACGTGGACGCCGAGGGTCCTCGCGTGGTCCTCGCCGAGGTACACGAGGTCGAGCCGCCGGGACAGCGCGAGCAACAGCACCAGCGCCACGCCGATCACGGGACCGAGCGTGAGCAGGCCGTCGAGACCGTTCTGGCCGAGTGAGCCGGATCCCCACGCGAACAGGCCCCTCGTCTCCTGCGCGAACAACAGCAGCAGCATGCTGGTCGCGGCCTTCATCGCGAGCGCGATGGCGGTGCCCGCGAGCACCAGCCGGACGATGCCGGTGCCTCCGGTGCCGGACAATGTGAGCACCAGCGCCGCGGCGCCGATCCCGCCCGCGAAGGCGATGCCGGCCGCGCCCGCAAGCGGCAGCGAGACGCCGAACGCCGCGACGGCCACGATGGCGAGGTGGGCACCGGCGTCGACCGCGAGCGTGTCCGGTGACGCCATGATGTTGCGCGCCACCGTCTGCAGCACGGCGCCGGCCACACCGAGCGCGATGCCCACCACCACCGCCGCGAGCAGCCGGGGCAGTCTCGACTCCAGCACGACGGCGGCGGTGTCGCCGGTGCCGCCGCCGAACACGAGCCGGAGCACGTCGAGGGCGCTCACGGCCGACGTGCCCTGCGTCAGGTGCAGCGCCGAGCCCACCACGATGAGCACGCCGAGGCCCACGGCCAGCAGCGCGAGCCGCCCGCGCCGCCGCCCGGCCGGAGCCTCGCGCGGCGCCGCGGGCGGAGCGGCGATGGTGTCGGTGTCCACTGTGGAGTCAGTTGCCGAGCGCGGCGATGGCGGCGTCGACGTACTGCTCCATCGACTTCGGGCCGCCGAACATCCACAGGGAGTCGGGCAGGCGCTCGACCTTGCCGCTCTTCACGAACGGCAGGTTCTGCCAGATCGTGTTGCCCGCGAGCTCGTCGGCGTACGGGTCACCGAAGGCGTCGTTGGCCATGTACCAGAAGCGCACGTCCGGCAGCCGGGTCAGTCCCTCCACATCGGCCTGTGCCAGACCGTAGGCCGGGTCGCCCTCCATCGACCACGCGTTGGCGAGGCCGATGCGCTCGAACACGGCGGAGACCAGCGAGCCCTTGGTGAACGGGCGGATGCTCACCGAACCGGAGCTCACGTAGGCGTCGGAGAACGCGACCTGCTCACCGGCGGCCCCGAGCCGCTCGACCTCGGCCTTGCCCTCGGTGATCTTCGCGTCGAACTCGGTCTTCAGCTGTGCGGCCCTGTCCTCCGTGCCCGTGGCCTTGGCGATCATGTCGAGGCTCTCGAACATCGAGCCGATGGGGTCCTTGGCGTCGCCGCCCTCGATGACGAGCACCGGGACCTTCGACTCGACCTGCTCCAGCGCGCCCTCGACGAGGCTGTCGGTGACCACCACGAGGTCGAGGTCCAGCGAACCGAGGGTGTCGATGCTCGGCTCGCCACGGGTGCCGAGATCCTTCGGGGTGTCGTCGAGCGGCGCGGCGCTCACCCATTGGCCGTAGCCCTCGATGTCGGACACGCCGACCGGCATGACGCCGAGCGACACCAGGTGTTCCACCCCGTTCCACTCGGTGGCCGCGACCCGCTTGGCCGGGCCGTCGAGCTTCACCTCCTTGCCTCGCGAGTCGGTGACCGTGATGGGGTCACCGCCGCTCGCGGCTTGGTCGGTGCCGCCCGCGTCCTCCGTGGTGCCGCAGCCGCTCAACAGCAACGCGGCGGCCGCGGACAGGCCGATGATCACTCGGGTGGTGCGCATTTTTCTCCTGTTTTTCACTGGGGGGCCGGAAGCGCCGGTCAGGCCGAGGCGGCCCGGACGGCCGTGTCGTTGAAGCGCCCGACGGCGCGGGTGTGGACGCGCCCGTCGGCGGGATCGATGTCGACGTCGACCCGGATGCCGTACGCGCGGGTGAGGTTCTCGGCGGTCAGCACGTCGCGTGGGGCGCCGTGGGCGGTCACCCGGCCGCTTTCCAGCAGGAGCAGCCGGTCGGCGACGGCGGCGGCCTGGTCGAGGTCGTGCAGCACCACGCCGACCCCGACGCCGTGCTCGTCGGCGAGGTCGCGCAGCACGTCGAGCACCTCCACCTGGTAGCGGAGGTCGAGATGGTTGGTCGGCTCGTCGAGCAGCAGCAGCGCGGTGTCCTGGGCGAGGCAGCTCGCGAGCCATACCCGCTGCGCCTGCCCGCCGGACAGCGCCTGCACCGGCCGGTCGGCGAGCGCGGTGAGCCCGGTCAGCTCCATCGCGCGTGCCACGGCCGAGTGGCCTTCCGGGTCGCGGCCGCCCCAGCGGGAGCGGTGCGGGTGCCTGCCGAACTCCACCAGCTCACGCACACACACGCCACCCGGCGCGGTCCGATGCTGTGACAGCAGCGTGATCCGCCGCGCGAGCTCCCGGCCGGACAGTGCGCGCAGCTCGGCGCCGTCGGCGAACGTCACGTCGCCCGCGACGGGCGGGTGGAGCCGGGCGAGCGCACGCAGCAGCGTCGACTTCCCGCTGCCGTTGGGGCCGATCAGCGCGGTGACGGTGCCCGCGTCGAGCGAGATCGAGGCGGCGTGCACGACGACGTCGTCGCCGTAGGCGACGTCGATCTCTCGTGCGGAGACGCCGGCGGGGGAGGCTGTGGGGGACGCGGACACAGGCACACAGTAAAGACAGCCTTGCCTAACATCCAAGTGTTGTGGCCGTCGGCACATTCCGGGCGTGCCGGACAGGCGTCAGTACATCCGCGACAGCGCGTTCAGGATCGCCACGATCACCACGGCGGCGCCCACGGCGCCGAGCGTGCCCGCCAGGACCAGGCCGGTGCCGAACGACCGCCACGGCGGGCGAGGCCGGGCCGCTCGCAGCACGGTCCCCGCCACGACCGAGACGAACACGACGCCGAGGAACACCTGTGCGTACTCGCCACCGCGCCAGCCGAGGTCCCAGAGCAGCCGCTGCTGGAAGCCGAGCACCACCAGGGCAAGCAGCACGAGGGGCACCAGGAAGCCCGCGAGGGCCGGGCCGAAGCGGCTCCCGCTGCCGCCTGCGGGTTCGGTCATGCCCTCAGGGTGCACTGGCCGGTCCCGGCCGCGCCTGAGTAGGACTACCCGAACGGCACGGCCGGGGCGTGCGGTCAGAGCGGCTGGACCCCTGGCACGCCCGACTCGATCGCGAACGAGCGGTCGGTGCGGAGCGGGGCGTCGGGTCGCGTGACGTAGTCGACCACGCGGTAGTCGGCGACGTAGCGGTCCTTCGACACATGGCAGTGCACGTAGCCCCTGCGGTTGCTGTAGTACTTCGTGTGCGGGTTCTCGTCCCACACCAGCTGGCCGGGGTCGGTGGAGGCGGTGCCGTCGCCGTTGGACGTGATCGACGTGCACACGAACTCGCTGCCCAGCAACGGGGTCTCCGGGCGCTCGAAGTCCCGGCGCAGATCGTTGGTCCAGTTGGAGTGCACGTCACCGGTCAGCACCACGAAGTTGTCGATGCCGCGCTCCTCGACATAGCCGAGGACGCGGTCCCGCGAGACGCGGTAGCCGTCCCAGCCGTCGTTGTACCCGCCGTCGTCGTTGCCTGCGACCTGGTCCCAGTTGGCGAAGTAGATCTGCTGCGGCACCACGTTCCAGGCGGAGCGTGACCGCGAGAGGCTCCGCTCCAGCCAGGCGTGCTGCTCGTCGCCGAGGATGGTGGCCTTCGGATCCCACTGGTCCGGGCCGGAGACCTGCCAGCGGTCGCCGTACGGCTGGTCGGTGCGGTACTGGCGGCTGTCCAGGACGCTGAACGTCGCCGTGGCGCCGAACTCGAAGCGGCGGTACAGCGGCAGGTGGGTGTCCACGGGCTTGCGGAACCGGCGCAGCGGCATGTGCTCCCAGTACGCCTGGTAGGCGGCTTTGCGCCGGGCCGCGAAGTTCGCGGTGGTGTCGTTGCCCTGCGCCGGGTCGCGGTTCTCCGGGCTCAGGTCGGCGTAGTTGTTGTCGGTCTCGTGGTCGTCCCAGGTGACGATGAACGGGGCCACCGAGTGCACCAGCTGCAGGTCCGCGTCCGTCTTGTACTGGGCGTGGCGCTGGCGGTACTCGTCGAGCGTGTTCATCTCGTTGCCGATGTGCGTGCGCACGTCGCCGTTGACCCCGGCCGCGTACTCGTAGAGGTAGTCGCCGAGGTGGAAGACCACGTCCGGCCGCTCCTCGGCCATGTGCCGGTAGGCGGTGAAGTAGCCCATCTCCCAGTTGGAGCACGACGCGAACGCGAAGTCGACGGCGGGGGCGGTGCCGGGTGCCGGGGCGGTGCGGGTGCGGGCGGCGGGCGAGATCTCGTCACCGACGCGGAAGCGGTAGTAGTACTCGTGGTGGGGCCGCAGGCCGCGCACGTCGGCGTGTACGGTGTGGGCTTCCTCGGGCACGGCGGTCTCGGTGCCGCGCTGGACGACCTTCGTGAACCGCTCGTCGAGCGCGATCTCCCACTGCACCGCCACGGGGCGGCCGGGCATGCCACCGTCGTAGTCGAGCGGTTTGGGGGCAAGGCGGGTCCACAGCAGGACGGAGTCCGGCAGCGGGTCGCCCGAGGCGACGCCGAGCTGGAAGGGGTCGGTCAGGCGACGGCTGGGCATGGCGGCGGCGCCGGGCGCGACCCCGGCTCCGAGCAGTACCGCACCGGCGCCCGCGGCGCCCGCGAGCCCCAGGAAGCCTCGTCTGTTCACCGATTTCGGGGAGCTGACACGTGGCGGGGTCATGGAACCTCCAGGAACGGGTGGCTGGCTGCGACAGCCAAGCAGCGCTCGGTGAACGCCTTCTGTCGGCACGGTGGTGGGTGTTTGACCGGTTGCCGTCGGATCGCGTGACCTGACCGGACGAACCGTGGCAGGTTGGTGTCAGTGCGGGCTTTTCCGGTGTCCCGCCCGGCTAGCTTCGACGGGCAGGATCTTGGAAAGGACACCCTCATGCGCACTCGCCCGGCCGCCGCGCTCGCCGCCGCCCTGCTGCTCGCCGCGGGCTGCTCCACCGGCGGGCAGCCGACGGCAGCCCCGGAACTCCCCGAACCGAGCCGGGAGCTCGTCGCCTGGGCCGACACGGTGTGCACGAACGTCGAGCTCGTCGACGGGCTGCGGTCGCATGCCGGCTCCGGGTACTACACGTCGGCGGTGACCACCGACGTGGTCGCCGCACTGGAGAGCCTGAAGACGCTCGAAGCGTCGGGGATCAAGCAGGCCGACAGCTACGTCGGCGGGCTGGTCAAGGCCCTGGAGCGGCTGCGGGACGAGCTGCCCGCCGAGGAAGCCGACCCGGCCCGGATCACCGCGCTCGTCGGCGAGGTCGGCAAGCAGCAGCCCGCGCTGCGCAGGCTCGCCGCGCGCACGCGGGCTCTCGCGCCGTCGTACCACCTCGCCCCAGGGTGCGGGCCGCTGAAGCGCCCGCCCGAGTCGGACACCCGGGCGACGCGGGCGCTGGTGACGTGGGCGAACACGCTGTGCGAGGGTGTCTCGTCGATTGCGGAGCTGCCCGCCCCGGGCGACGAGCTGCTGAAACACCCGAGCTTCGCGCAGTTCGAGAGCATGGAGCTCTCGTCGTACCTCACCTCGGTCCCGGGTCAGCTCTCGTCCATTGTGGACCCGATCGCCGGGCTGAAGGACACCCGGATCGCCCAGGCGGACACCTACCGCGACGAGCTGGTCGGTGCGCTGCGGGACGCCGGATCGCGGCTGCCGGGGGATGTCTCGACGCTGGACCTCTACGACGTCCCGCTCGCACAGCTGCGGGAACGCGCGAACCAGGCGGCCGCCACCGTCGCGGCACTGGAGCCGAAGGGCGAGGAGTTGCCGGGCCTCGCGCGCAGGCATCCCGCACTCGCCGACGCCTACCACCTCGCCCCGCGGTGCGAGGCCGAGCCGCCGGCCCCGGCGACCACCACCACGCTGCCGAAGGCGAAGAACGGCACGAACGTCGCCGCGTGCCAGGGCGGCACGTGCCAGATCGAGGTCTCCGAGCCGAAGGACGTCACCGTGCGCGGCAACGTCTTCACCATCGCGGTGAGCGACGGCACCGTGTGGATGGCGAGCGGCAGCGGGCTCATCCGGCTCATGGGTGCGGGTACGGCGCAGTTCGGCGTGTCCGGGGCGACGGTGGTCTTCGAGGTGGTGGCCTCGACGGACGCGGCCGCGGTGCTGGACGTTTCGACGACCTGACGGCTCCCGCGACATAAAACTCTACAAGTTCTTCTCGTGTCGGCTAAATTCGGTCATACTGAGTCGTCGGCGGCCCACCAGCGCGGGAGAGGCCATGCACGACGAGGTGACGGTGGGCGCGCCGACCTTCGCGCCGCCGCGGATCGAGGCCGAGCCCGGCCCCGAAGGGCGGTTGTTCCTGCGATCGGCGGAGCCGCTCGGCGCGTACCCGATCAGCGTGGTGCACGAGTTCCGCGCCCGGAGCGAGGCGCACCCGGAGCGCTTGCTCGTCGCCGAACGCGGACGCGACGGCGAATGGGTCCGCTCCACCTGGGGCGAGCTTCGCGCCCGCGCCGACCGGCTCGCACAGGGGCTGCTCGACCACGGACTGGCCGATCGCCCGGTGCTGATCCTGTCGGGAAACAGCACGCTGCACCTGGCGGTGACGCTCGCGGCCATGACCGTCGGCGCGCCCGTGGTGCCGACGAGTGTCGCGTACTCGTTGCAGAGCAAGGACTTCGCGAAGCTGCGGGCGATGGTGGAGCTGACCGGGCCGGGCCTCGTGGTCGCCGAGGAGGCGGCGTTCGCACCCGCCGTGGCGGCCGTCGCCGGTGACCGCCCAGTCCTCAGCGGCGAGATCGAGGGTGCGGTGACGCCGGAGGAGCTGTCGGCCGAACCCACGGGTGACGTCGCGGCCCGGTGTGCGGCACTCGGCCGGGCGGACATCGCGAAGATCCTCTTCACCTCCGGCTCCACCGGCACCCCCAAGGGAGTGCTCAACACCCACGGCATGCTGGCCGCCAACCAGCAGCAGCTGCGGCAGGTGTGGCCGTTCCTCGCCGACGAGCCCCCGGTGCTGCTGGACTGGCTGCCGTGGAGCCACACCTTCGGCGGCAACCACAACGTGAACCTGGTGCTGTGCAACGGCGGAACGCTGTGGATCGACGACGGCCGCCCCGCGCCGGGGCTCGTCGAGCGCACGGTCCGCAACCTCGCGGATGCCCGGCCGACCCTGTACTTCAACGTGCCGGCCGGATATGCGGCGCTGCTGCCGCACCTCGAACGCGACCGGGACGCCGCGCGAGCGTTCCTCAGCCGCCTCCGGTTCGGGTTCTTCGCCGCCGCCGCGCTGCCACAGCAGCTGTGGGACCGCCTGACCGACCTGGCGACGGCACACGGCTCGGCGATGCGGATGACGACGTCGTGGGGACTCACCGAATCCTCACCCGCCGCCACCTCCGCCCACTTCCCGATCACGCGCAGCGACTGCCTCGGAGTGCCGCTGCCCGGGGTGGAGGTGGCGCTGGTGCCGGTGGGGGAGAAGCGCGAGATCCGGTTGCGGGGACCGAACGTCACGCCCGGCTACCACCGGCGGCCCGAACTCGCCGAGGAGTGCTTCGACGAGTTCGGCTTCTTCCGCACGGGCGACGCCGTCGCGCTCGCCGAGCCCGACGATCCCGCCGCGGGGCTGGTGTTCCGCGGCCGGATCGCGGAGGACTTCAAGCTCTCCACGGGCACGTTCGTCAGCGTGGGCACGCTGCGGCCCCGGTTGCTCTCCGCGGCACGCGGCCTGCTCAGCGACGCCGTGATCTGCGGGGAGAACGGCGACCGGGTGACCGCACTGGTGTGGCTGCACGCCGAGCACGCGCACCGCTGCGACCCCGAGGGCGTGCCCGACGACGCCCTGCGCGCGGAGCTGGCCGGGGCACTGGCCCGGCTCGCCGCCGAGGGCGGTGGCGCGTCGCAGCGGGTCGACCGGGTGGCCGTGCTGCGGGAGCCACCGGCCCTCGACGCCGGTGAGATCACGGACAAGGGGTACGTCAACCAGCGGGCCGTCCGCGAGCGACGGCGTGAGCAGGTCGCGCTGCTGAGCCGGGAGCCGTGCCCGCCGCAGGTGGTGGAGCGCTAGGAGCGCACTGAACAACCGCTGCCCTACTGCGCGACGCCCAGACGGCGCCTCGCTGCGTTGTCGGAAAGCCCGAGTACGACCCGGTACGAGGGCTTCCCTCCGCCTTGCGAGGCGGCCGCCTGGATCGCCGCTCGCTACGGGCGGGGTTGTTCAGCACGCTCCTAGAAGTTGCCCTTCGCCGACCAGCCGCCGTCCACCGCGTACGTCAGGCCGGTCAGGAACGAGCCCTCGCGGAAGAAGTAGGCGACCATCGAGGCGATCTCCTCGGGGCGGCCGAGCCTCCGGATGAGGTGCGAGTTGGCGTTGGCCTGCTTCATCTCCGGAGTGATGTCGCCGAGGATCGGGGTGTCGATCGTGCCCGGTGCGATGGCGTTGACGAGGATGTTGCGGTCGGCGTACTCGAACGCGGCCTGCCGCGTGAGCGCGGCGACCCCACCCTTGGCGGCGCTGTAGGACGCCAGGTTCGGCAGGCCGCGCAGCGCGGCCAGCGAGGAGATGTTCACGATCCGCCCGCCGCCGTTGTCGATCATCCCGGGGATCACCGCGCGCATGCCCAGCCACGGTCCTTTGAGGTCGGTGTCGATGACGTGGTCCCACGCCTCCTCCGTGAGCCCGACGACCGAGTCCTCGCTGATCATGTTGACCACACCGGCGACGTTGGCGAGGTAGCCGATCGGCCCGTGCCGCTCCAGCAGCCCGTCGACGGCCGACGACCAATCCCGCGCGGAACGGATGTCCAGCGTGACGCCTTCGGCCGATCCGCCCGCCGCCTCGATGCTCTTGACGGTGCGCTCGGTGTCCTGGATGTCCGCGCAGGCCACGTGGAGGCCGTCCGCGGCGAGCCGTTCGGCGGTGGCGCGCCCGATTCCCTGTGCGGCTCCGGTGACGATGGCGGTGTTGGCGAGGGGCATCTTCGACCTCCGTGCGGGGCTGACCGTGCAGTGCTGTCCCGAGTCAATCCCGTGGAGCGGTGGCCGTACAGGGACCGCGCGGCGGCCCGTTGTCGGCCGCCACAACGGCTTACCAGCCGGCGAGATCCAGGATCTGGAACGCCAGCCGCGCCTGCAACAGGCAGTCGAGCGTCGCGGGGTCCCGCTGCACGAGCTTGCGGATCTTGCCCAGCCGGTAGCGGATGGTGTTCTCGTGCACTCCCAGCTCCGTGGCCGTGGCCTGCACCTTGCCCTCGGCGCGGACGAACGCGCGCCAGGTGCTGAGCAGGGTGCCGTCGTCCTCGGCGCGCAGCGGGCCGATGAACCCGTGGGCGAAGTGCACGGCCTCCTTGACGCGCCCGCTCGCGGCGACCACGCGGAACAGCCCGAGCTCGTCGGCCGTGAGCACCCCACCCGCCCAGTCGAACGAGCGCGCGAGCTCCTCCACCTCGCGCAGTTCCTTGTGCGCCATCGGAAAGTCCTCGGGAGCACGGCACACGGCGGAGATCACGGCGGTGTGGATGTTCAGCACCGGCGACAACGCCTCGCGGACACCGGAGATGGTGTCCCGCAGCGACTCCGGCACCGCCGCGTCGCGTGCCAGCGGCACGAGCGCGATCACCGCACCGGGCAGGCTCACCGCGGCGGGATCGGACTCGCCCAGCGCCGCCGCGAGCTGCTGGATCACGAGCCTGCGCCCCGCCGACACGCTCACGTGCCCGTCGGCCTTGCCCAGCGAGAACCGCACGAGCACGTGGGGCCGCGTGAGGTCGATCCCGAACTGCGGGCTGCGCCGCACCAGCTGCTCGGCGTCCCGCGTGTTGTGCAGGAGGTCGGACAGGTAGTCCTCGCGCGCCTGGCCCTCGGCCTCGGCCTGCCTGCGCTCGGACAGAATCTGCAGTGAGAGCACCGTCGCGCCGTGCTCGGCCAGCTTGCTGTCCCGGTGCTCCAGGCTGCGGCCGACCTCCACGATGCCGACGTAGCCGCTGGGCTGGCCCTCGATCACGAGCCGGCACATCAGGTGCCTGCGGCCGAGCCCCACGGCGAGCGTCCTGGGCACCACCGCCGAGGGGCAGCTCGCGCTCAGCCCCGCGAGCGTCCTGCGCACCGACGGCAGCTCCCGCACCCGCGGCGCGAGCACCGGCGGCTCCGTCATCTTCAGTCCCGGCGGCGCCGACCAGGCCAGCACCTGGAAGTCCTCGTTGTAGAGCACCACCGGCTTGGCCGACAGCTCGCCGAGCAGCGTCACCACGGTCTGGATGCTGGCGCCGTCGAGCACCGCGTTGGTGAGCTTCTGGTGCACGTCCGCGAGGTGGGCCAGCATGTTCTTCTGCCGCACCACCTCGGCGGCCTTGCGCTTGAGGTGCGCGTTGAGCATCGCCTGCCGCAGGAACAGCGCGCCGAGCCGGGCGAACAGTTCGGCGAGCGCCACGTCCTCGTCGGTGTAGACGTGCTCCTGCTCGACGTTGTCGACGAAGATCAGACCGATGACCTTGCCGTCGAACACGAGCGGCACGCCGAGCATCGCGCGCACCCGCCAGTGCTCCATCGTGCGGCGGTGCGGGCGCGGGTCCCTGCGCACGTCGTCGATCAGCACCGGGGCGGCCGTCTCGATCACCTCGCGGCTGAACCGGTCACCCCGGATGCCGGCCTCCTGCGTCTGCACGGCGGCCGAGATGTCGCCCTCGTGCTCGCAGTAGCCCGCGGCGCCGCGGAACCGGTCGTCCTCGTGGCGCAGGTACACCGAGCAGCGGGTGACGCCGAGCAGGTGGCACAGCTGCTTGCCGAGCAGCCCGAGCAGGTCCTCCAGCCGCGTGGTGGTGATGGCCTCGGTGGTGATCTCGCTGAAGGCGGCGATGACCTCGCGTTCGCGGTGGGAGGCCGCGGAGCGGGGCGGCTGCACCGCCCGCAGCCGCGGCGCGACGGCGCTCGCAGTCGTTTCGCGCATCGAAACCGCCTTCACCATTGAGTGCGGGTCAGCCGTCACTGTGCCTTACCGTGCGCCTGACGTCCATGCCCCCAGCGGGCGGTGCCATCCGGTTCGGCCAGCTCATGGCCCATCCGCTCGCGCTTGGTCCGCAGGTAGCGGACGTTGTGCGGCGTCGGCGTCACCGGAAGCCGGACGCGCCCGACGATGTCGAGGCCATGCCCGTCGAGGCCGCCGTACTTCGCGGGGTTGTTGGTGATGAGCCGCAGCCTCCGCACGCCGAGGTCGGTGAGGATCTGGGCGCCGATGCCGTAGCTGCGCGAGTCCACCGGCAGCCCCTGCGCGAGGTTGGCGTCCACGGTGTCGAGGCCCTGCTCCTGCAGGGCGTACGCGCGGATCTTGTGGGCGAGCCCGATGCCGCGGCCCTCGTGTCCGCGCAGGTAGACCACCACGCCACAGCCCTCCTCGGCCACGGCCCGCAGCGCCTGCTCGAGCTGGGCGCCGCAGTCGCAGCGCAGGGAACCGAGGATGTCACCGGTGAGGCACTCGCTGTGCACGCGCACCAGCGCGCCCGCTTCGGTGTGGCCCGCGGCGGCGACGTCGCCGAGCACCAGCGCCAGGTGCTCCGTGCCGTCGAGCGTCGAGCGGTAGGCCACGGCGCGGAAGTCGCCGAACTCGGTGGGCATCGCGGCGTTCGCGACCGGCTCCACCAGCCGTTCCGTGGCCCCGCGGTAGCGGACGAGGTCGGCGATCCGCAGCATGGGAAGGTCGTGCTGCTCGGCGAACGCGGTGAGCGCCGCGCCGCGCAGCATCGAGCCGTCGTCGGCCACGAGCTCGCTGATCACGCCGACGTCCCCGGCGCCGGCCAGGCCTACCAGGTCGACGGCCGCCTCGGTGTGCCCGGCCCGGACCAGCACGCCACCCTCGCGGGCCCGCAGCGGGAAGATGTGGCCGGGTCTGCGCAGGTCACCGGCGTGCGTGGTGGGGTCGGCCAGGGCACGGACCGTCGTGGCACGGTCGTGCGCGGACACGCCTGTCCCGGTGTGCGCGTGGTCGACACTCACGGTGAACGCCGTGGCGTGTGAGTCTGTGTTGTCGGCGACCATCTGCGGCAGGCGCAGCGCGTCGGCCCGCTCGCCGGTCATCGGCGCGCACACGATGCCGGTGCTGTGCCGGACGAGGAACGCCATCCGCTCCGGGGTGATCGTGGCCGCCGCGGCGACCAGGTCGCCCTCGTCCTCCCGGTCGGCGTCGTCGAGCACCACGATCATCCGGCCCTCGGCGAGCGCGGCGACGGCGTGCTGCACGGCCTCACCGGGCGAGACCGGCACCGCGGTTGTGCCGGGCGTCAGCATCGCTCACCGGTCACCGGAAGGTGCGTGCCGAAGGCGCGCGCGTGGTAGGTCAGCGGTGACACGGCGAGCCGCTGCGCGGCGTCCACCAGGCCCAGCGCGATGACGTGGTCGCCGCCGTCGACGAGCCGGTGCACCCGGCAGGCGAGCCAGCCGGCCACGCCGGGCAGCCGGGGCAGCCCATGCTCGGTCCGCCAGGGCACGCCCTGGAACTTGTCGGCTCCCTTGCGCGCGAACCGGGTCGCCAGCGCCTGCTGGCCGCTCGCGAGCACGTTGAGCCCGAAGCGGCCGTGCGCGCGGACCAGCGCCAGCAGCTCCGAGCGCCGGTCCAGGGCCGCCAGCACCATCGGGGGCTCCAGCGACAGCGAGGCGAACGCGCTCACGGTGGTGCCGTGTGGACGGTCTCCGTCCATTGTGGTCACCACGGCGACCGGGGTGCACACCCCGGACATCACGTCGCGGAAGTCGTCCGCCAGCGACGGCGGGCTCACGGTCTCCATCTGCTGCTCCAGCGTCGTCAGGGCCGTGGCCCCGGATCGCTTCCGGGGCCACGGCGGGGCTCACACTCCGGCGGGCGTGCGGGCCTTCATCTTGTGCAGCTCGGGCACCACCTTCTCGCCGAAGAGCTTCATGCTGGCCTCCGCCTTGTCCAGCGGCAGGCCACCGAAACAGAACGCGGCGTTGGCCATGAAGTCCCCGCCGATCTCGGCGCGCTCGGCGTACTTCTCCACGATCTGCTCCGGGGTCCCCCAGACGTTGGCGTCGACGTAGGCGCTCGCCGCGGCCTCCATGCCGGCCTCGCGGATCATGTCCGCGCCGACCTGGTAGGCCTCGTAGCCCTTCGTCTCCCGCCAGTGGGAGCCCGCGAAGTCGTAGTGCTTGATCACGGAGAGGAAGTACCGCGAGATGTGCTCGTGCGCGATGCGCTTGGCTTCCTCGGGGTCCTCGTGGCAGTACACGAAGTCCTGGATCAGCGCGGGTCCCGGCTCGGTGCCGTGCCTCTCCCGGTGCAGGCCACGCCAGCGTTCCAGCGCCTCGACGTGGGTGGGGAAGTCGTACTGCATGAACGTCATCATCTGCGCGCCCAGGTCGGCGACCGCCGGGATCGAGTCGGGCGACATCGCGACGCCGAACAGCCTGCCGTCCCACGAGCGGGTCCCACCGGGGCGGACGTTCACCCTCGGCTGCGGGTAGAACGGGCCGTCGTTCTCCACGTAGCCGTCCCGCAGGCCGCGGATGATCATCGCGGCGGCCTCGTCGAACCGGCCGCGCGACTCGTTCATGTCCACCCGGAAACCCTCGTACTCCATCTTCGCGAGGCCCCGGCCCATGCCGAACAGCACGCGGCCGTTCGACATGTGGTCGAGCATCACGACCTTCTCGACCACCCGCAGCGGGTCGTTCCACGGCAGGATCACCGCGCCCGTGCCGAGCTTGATCCGGGAGGTCTGGCCGGCTATGTAGGCCATGATCTGCAGGTTGTCCGGGCACATCGAGTAGTCGTCGAAGTGGTGCTCGGCCGACCACACCGAGTCGAAGCCGTACTGCTCGGCGAGCACGCCCATCTTCAGCTCGCGCGTGAAGACCTCTTCGTCGCTGACGTTCTCGAACCAGTTCTGGAAGACCAGCAGCATGCCGACGTCCATGGGGAAATCCTTTCTGTGGTAGGTGTTCGGCGTCGCGCTCAGGGCGCCAGGAAGATCGCGCGGGTGTGCTCGGTGTCCAGGAACTCCTTGACGCTCTGGATCTTCCCGTCGCGCACCTCGAACACGAAGTGGTAGAGGTTGTTGTAGACGCGGCCGTTCTTCAGCTCCGAATAGGACTCGGTCTCGACGGCGACCCGATCGCCCTCGGCGGTCCAGGCCAGCGGCGTGAGCCGGATGGCGCCGGTGACGGTCGACGCGGAGATCCCGGAGAGCATCTCCCCGAACTCCTTCTTGCTCTTGGTGCCGGAGATGCCGTCCAACCCGCCTGCCACCCACCACGTGGCGGACTCGGAGAGGAAGGACAGGATGTTGTCGACGTCGCCCGTGGAGAAGACCTCCATGAACGAGGCGACGGTGTCCTTGTTGAGCTCCTCGACGGTCTTGGTCTCGGTGCCGGTCGTCATCAGCAGTCGCTCCTCGTTGAACGATATTGAACGATCGAACTCTTTGCTCGGACGCTAGTCACGGCTTCCGGCGCGGCGAACAGCCGATTCGGACGGCCGTTGGAGGTCGGCACAACGCCGCATCACCTGCCTCCCCCGAACGTGGCGAGCAGACCGCCGTCCACGGGCACGGTGGCGCCGGTCATGTAGGTGGAGCGCGCCACGGCCACGATCACCTCGGCGATCTCCCGAGCCGTGCCCGTCCGTCCGAACGGGATCGTGTCCACCACGCGCTGCCGGGCCCGTTCGTTGAGGCCCGCGGTCATGTCGGTGTCCACGAAACCGGGCACGACGAGGTTCACCCGGATCCCGCGCGGGGCGAGCTCCACGGCCAGCACCTGCGTGAGCCCGCTCAGCCCCGCCTTGGCCGAGCCGTAGGCGACGTCGCCGGGAAAGCCGCGCAGCCCCACCACCGCGCCCACGTTGACCACGGCCGCGCCTTCGCGCAGCACGGGGGTCACGGCACGGCACACCTCGAAGGCACCGGTGAGGTTGGTGGCGAGCACCTCGTCCCAGGACTCCCGGTCGATCCCGTCGATACGGCCGCCCCGGTGCACCCCGGCGCTGTTGACCACCACGTCGATCCCGCCGAACTGCTCGCGCACCGTCTCCACGCCGCGGCGGATCGACTCGGGATCGGTCACGTCTGTCTTCACCTCGAGCACCCGTTCCGGCAGGCCCGCCCGGTCGGCGGCGGGGGAGCGCGAGAACGTCGCGACGTCCGCTCCCGCCGCGGCGGCCTGCTCGACCACCGCGCGGCCGATGCCGCGGGAGCCACCGGTCACCAGCCAGGTACTCATCGGGCGAGAAACCCCGTGAGTTCGGCGAGGTAGGTGTCGCGGTCCTCGAGGAACGGTGCGTGCCCGCAGCCGGGGAACGCCACGAGCTTCGCGTCGCCGCACAGGCCGGCCGCGGCCTCGGCCCCGGAGAACGGCACGAAGGCGTCGTCGGTGCCGTGCAGGGACAGCACCGGAAGGTCCAGGCCGGCCAGGGTCTCGCGCTGGTCCATCTCGGCCAGGTCCCACAGCGAGTCGTCGCCACGCGGCCCCATCTCCAGGAACATGCCCCACAGCCAGCGGACCACCTCGGCGCTGACGGGCGCGGCGCAGACCGCGTCGGCGACACCCTGGAACGTGGTGGCGCGGTCGGCGGCGAGCCCGCCGAGCACGCCGCGCACGTCGTCGAGCGTCCCGCCGTGCGGCCAGTCCGGCGCCGAGGTGTAGCGCGGCGTCGCGCCGCCCGACAGCACCAGTCCGCCCGCGTCGCTGCCGAGCCTTGCGGCGGCGTCGACCGCGACCGCGCCGCCGAGCGACCAGCCGTTGATCACCGGCTGGCGCAGGCCGAGCCGCTCGCAGAGCAGTGCGACGTCGGCGCCGAGCGCGCTGATCGAGACGTCCTCGAAGTCGTTGTCGGACCGGCCGCACGCGCGCAGGTCCAGCAGCACCACCTCGTGACCGCCTGCCCGCAGCGCGGGCGCGACGGTGTCCCAGCAGCGGGCGTTCGCGCCCCAGCCGTGGACCAGTACCACCGGGCGGCCCGATCCTCGGTGGTGCTCGAAGTAGACGCGCCTGCTTCCCTCGACCTCTAGGTGTGCCATTTTTTCCGCCTTTCTCTCTCTCGGACCGGCTCAGCGAATCGCGGCGACCTCGTCGCGCAGTGCCCGCGGCACGACCGGCGGCCGGTCACGAAACCGCGGCAGGACGTGCTCGGCGAACAGTTCCAGCGAGCTGAGCACCTTCTCGTGTGCGAGCCCGCCGAAGCGCATCCAGCAGATCAGGTGCTGCAACCCGGTTTCCTGGTGCAGCGTCTCGATCTCGGCGACCAGCCCTTCGGGCTCGCCGACGTAGAGCACGCCGCTCTCCCGCAGGCCGTCGAGCGTCAGCCCGCCCGCCTCCTCCGAGGCGGCGACCAGCTCGGCGTAGCGCTCGTAGGTGCGGGGCACGTCTGGCCCGCTCGGCACGAGGTCGAGCACGTTGCGGTAGTACCAGGCCAGCGGCTCCGCGACGTTCTCCACGGCCTCCTCCGCGCTGCCCGCGAGATGGATCTGCCAGTTCATCGGGAAGTCCAGCGACAGCGGGTCGCGCCCACCCGCGATGAGCTTGCGTTTGATGTCCACCACGAGCCGGTTCAGCTCGGGCAGCGTCATCAGGGTCGGCGTGATCAGCATGTTGTAGCCCTGCGAGGCGACCAGGTCGAACGTCTGCGGGCTGATCGACGCGACGTACATCGGCGGGGTCGGGCGCTGCACCGGCGTGGGCCTGCACTCCACGGCGTCGATGTCGAAATGCTCGCCCTGGAAGGAGAACGGCTCACCGGTTTTCCGGCTCCACAGCCCGCGGATGATCTCCAGCGCCTCGGCGAACACCTCGCGGCTGACGTCCTGCCGGTCCCCGACGCCCATGTTGTGGAACTCCCCGGGCTGGTATCCGCGGCCCGCTCCGAAGTCCAGCCGCCCGCCGGAGAGCACGTCGACCATCGCGTAGTCCTCGGCCACGCGCACCGGCCAGTCGAACGTGAGGTTGCTGACCGCGATGCCGATCCGCATCCGCTCGGTGCGCTCGGCGACCGCCGCGGCGGCGACCTGCGGAGAGGGCATCGACCCGTAGTCGCTGCCGTGGTGCTCGGCCAGCCACACCTCGTCGAAGCCGAGGTGCTCGGCGTAGCTGATCTGCGCCAGCATCTCGCGGTAGGCCCGGGAGAAGTCGTGGTCGGGACACTCCAGCACGTAGAAGACGCCGAACCTCACGTGGACCTCCCGGCGCGGGCCTTCTCGCGCAGTGCGCGCTTGTCGAGCTTGCCGACGCTGGTCTTCGGCAGCGCTTCGACCACGAGCACCTGCTCGGGCAACCACCAGCGGGGCACCCGCTCGCGGAGACCGGCGAGCAGGCCCGCGGGCTCGGTGCCGTCGGCCGTGCGGTCGAGCACCACGAACGCGAGCGGGCGTTCCTGCCAGCGCTCGTGCGGCACGGCGATCACAGCGGCCTCGGCCACGGCCGGATCGGCCAGCAGCGCCTGCTCCAGCGCCACCGAGCTGATCCACTCACCGCCGCTCTTGATCAGGTCCTTGGCGCGGTCGACGATCTCCAGATAGCCGTCCGGGTCGATCGTGGCGACGTCACCGGTCCGCAGCCAGCCGTCGGCGAAGCTCTCCGGGTGCTCGGCGCGGAAGTACGAGCTCGCCACCCACGGCCCCCGGATCAGCAGCTCGCCCGGGGTCTTGCCGTCGTGCGGCTGGTCCCGGCCCTCGTCGTCGACGAGCCGCCAGCGCAGGCCCGGCAGCAGCCTGCCCTGGGTGCGGACGAACCGCCGCCGCGCCGCGGGGTCGTCGTCGGCCGACGGCAGCGGCCTGGCGAAGGTACCCATCGGGCTGATCTCGGTCATGCCCCAGCCCTGGAACACGGGCACGCCGAGGTCCTCGGTGAAGGTGCGCACGAGCGCGTCGCTCGGCGGGGAGCCGCCGAGCACGAGCGCGCGGAGACTGCTCAGGTCGGTGCCGTGCGCGAGGGCGTGCCGGGCCAGGTCGACGGCGACGGTCGGCACCATGCCCGTGTAGGTCACCCGCTCCGCCTCGATGATCCGAGCGATGTCCCGCGGCGCCGGGCGCGGTCCTGGCAGCACCTGGTTCGCCCCGGTCATCAGCGCGGCGAACGGGACGCCCCAGGCGTTGGCGTGGAACATCGGCACGACGTGCAACACGGTGTCGCGCTCGCTGATCGCGTGCCCGTCGGCGAGGCACGCGGCGAAGGTGTGCAGGTACAGCGAGCGATGCGAGTAGCCGACGCCCTTGGGCGGGCCCGTGGTGCCCGACGTGTAGCAGAGCGCGGCGAGGTCGTTCTCGTCCACGCCGGGCGGACCGGACAGCGGCGAACCGGTCTCGATCATGTCCTCGTAGTCCAGCACGCCCGGCGCGCTGCCGTCCGTGCCGACCACGAACATGCCGGGCCGGGCCGCGCGCGCCTGCTCGAGCGCGGGCAGCAGCGCCGTGTCGGCCACCACGACCCGGTCGTCCGCGTGGTCGAGGATGTAGGCGATCTCGCCGGGTTCCAGCCGCAGGTTCACCGTGTGCAGCACCGCGCCCGCCAGCGGCACGGCCAGGTAGAGCTCCAGGTGGCGATCGTGGTTCCACGCCAGGGTGGCGACCCGGTCGCCGGGCCGAACCCCCAGCTCCCGCAGCGCGCCGGCGAGCCGGGCGACCCGGTCGTAGTAGTCGCGGTAGCGGTAGCGGCGCCTGAGCCCGCCGTCGCCGTACTGCACGATCTCCTTGCCGGGGAACAGTTCCCGCGAGCGATCGAGCAGGTCGGTGAGCAGCAGGGGAGTGGTCACGCCGCCACCTCGACGGCGAGTCGCTGCCGCACCTGCGGCACCACCTTCGTGGCCAGGAGCTCCACGCGCGCAGAGCCGCTGTCCACCGGCTCACCGGGCAGCTGGGCCCAGAAGTGGACGTCCTTGATCTGCGGCCGGTCCCGCAGCAGCGTGGTCAGCTCGTCGACCGCCGTGGCCGGGTCCCACAGCTGGAAGGCACCGGCCTCGAGGATCTGTCCCGGGTCGGTGAAGCGGGGGACCTCGTCCGGCGGGCCGAAGGCGCCCCAGGAGATGTAGTTGTTCAGCTGGTACAGCGCGTGCTCGCCGATCCGGGACCATTCGCGTTCGGGGTCCTCCGCGATCACCGCCCACTGGCCCGCGTAGATCTCGCCGTCCTCGGGCGACTTCCCGACGCGCTCCAGGGCATCCACATAGGACTGATGGTGGGCGTTCTGGGTGCTGAGGAAGCCGTCGCCGATGCGGGCGGCCCGCTCGATCGCGCGGTCGGCCATCGCGCCGACGAGCAGCTTCGGCGTCCGCTCCGGCGCCGGGGTGACGCGCACCGAGGGCAGCCGGAACCGCTTGCCCTCGAACGGTTCGTCGCCGCCGTCCCACGCCCGGCGGATCAGCGCGACGCTCTCCTCGAGCAGGCTCGGCCGGTGGCGCAGGTCGCGCTCGAACGCCGCGAACTCCGGCGCCCAGTAGCCCTGGCCGACCCCGAGCTCGAACCGGCCGCCGGTGAGCAACGAGACCGTGGCGGCGTCCTCGGCGAGGCGCACGGGATTGTGCAGGGGAGCGACGATGAGGTTGGTGCCGATCGTCATCGTGGAGGTGCGTTCACCGATCGCCGCCGCCAGCGCGAACGGTGACGGCGTGTAGCCGTCGTCGCAGAAGTGGTGCTCGGTCAGCCAGACGGAGCCCAGGCCGAGCCCCTCGGCCCAGGCGATCTGGTCGAGCGCCTCCCGGTAGAGGGTGCTGAACGGACGATGCCAGCGCTCGGGGTTGCGGAAGTCGTACCAGAGTCCGAAGGTGCGGTCCTGCTCGCTCACGCCGTCTCCTTTGTCGACGTTGCCGGTGCCCGTCGAGCGTGCCCCGCCGGGCGCGGGGTGCCCAAGGCGAACCGGAGGCTGTGGTTGTGGAGAACTCCAAATCACGCGCCGAGGCCCGCCGCGGCGGCCGCCTCGTCCAGCAGCGCGGGCACGTCGTGCTCCAGCGCCGCGGCGTAGGGGGTGTCCAGCTCGCCGGCGAGGTACTGCGAGTAGGCCGCCTCGACGATGGCCGCGAGCTTGAACAGCGCCAGGCAGACGTAGTACCCGATGTTCTCCACGGGCCTGCCCACCGCGTCGCGGTAGCGCGCGAGGAGATGCTCGCGGGTGGGCGCGCCCGGCAGGCGCGAGACGGCCTGAATGGCGGGCATGCCGGGGCGGGGCCGTTCGCCCCAGAACGCGAGCAGCAGCCCGAGGTCGAGCAGCGGATCGCCGATCGTGGCCAGCTCCCAGTCGATCACGGCGAGCAGCCGGGGCTCGTCCACCGAGAACAGGCAGTTGTCGAGGTGGAAGTCCCCGTGCAGCAGCGCGGGCGGGCCCTCGTCGGGACGGTTCTCCTCCAGCCACCGGGCGACGCGCGGCAGCATGGGCAGCGGGCGGCGGGCGATGCCCTCCCATTGCCGGTACCAGCGGGGCACCTGCCGTTCGAGGAAGTTCGCCGGGCGGCCGAAGTCGCCGAGCCCCGCCGCCCGCCAGTCCGCGAGGTGGATCGCCGCGAGCACGTCCACGACCTCGTCGGCCAGCCGCGTGAGCGCGTCCGGGTGTCCGCGGTAGGCCTCCGGCAGCTCGCTGGTGATCGACACCGCGCCGGGTACGTGCTCCATGACCAGGAACGGCGCCATCGGCACGCCCGCGTCGTCGCACAGCGCGACCGGGCGCGGCGCGGCGACCGCGGTGTGCTCCAGCGCGGCGAGCAGCCGGTGTTCCCTGGCGACGCTGTGCGCGGAGGCCGACAGCGCGTGGCGGGGCGGCCTCCGCAGCACGTACTCGGTGTCGGCGCACGTCAGGAGGCAGGTTTCGTTGGAGTTGCCGCCGGTGAGGCGGCGCAGCTCCCACGGCCCCGGCCTGCCGGTGTGCCCGGTGAGCCAGTCCGCGACCGGGCGGTCCAATGCCGTGGCGGTCATTGCGCGGCCAGCGCGAGGTCGAGCTGCCCCCGGAACCGCTCCAGCGCCGCGGCGCGCCGGGTCGGGACGTGCTCGGTCGGGACTGTGCGGGCCGAGTATTTCTTGAGCAGCCGTTTCGCGACCGTCACGCGGTGGACTTCGTCCGGACCGTCGTAGATCCGTGCCGCGCGCGCCCAGCGGTACATCTGCTCCAGCGGCAGGTCTGTCGAGAAGCCCAATGATCCATGCACCTGGATCGCCCGGTCGATCACGTCGTGCAGCACGGTCGCGCCGTGATACTTGATCATCGCGATGTCGGTGCGGGCCTCCTTGGCGCCGACCTGGTCGATCTTCCACGCCGTCCGCAGCGTCAGCAGGCGGGCCGACTCGATCGCCGCGGCCGAGTCGGCCACCCAGTTCTGCACGGTCTGCTTCTCGGAGAGCAGGCTGCCGTGCACGTCGATGCTCACGGCACGCTCGCACAGCATGTCGAAGGCCCTGCGGCAGACGCCGATCCAGCGCATGCAGTGGTGGATGCGTCCGGGACCGAGCCGCTTCTGGGCGAGCGCGAACGCCTCGCCGCGCCCGCCGAGCAGGTTCTCCGCGGGCACCCGCACGTCGTGGTAGCCGACCTCGCAGTGCGACCACACGGGGTTGCGATGCTCCGGGTCGTTCATGAGGCCGAGCTCGCGCGTCTCGATGCCGGCAACGCCGGTCGGCACGATGAGCATCGACATGCGGTGGTGCGGCGGCGCGTCGGGCTCGGTGACCGCCATGACGATGTGGAAGTCGGCGCGCGAGGCGTTGCCGACGAACCACTTGCGCCCGTTCAGCACCCACTCGTCACCGTCGAGCCTTGCCGAGGTGGTGAATTGCCGGGGGTCCGAGCCGGTGCCCTGCTCGGTCATCGAGAACGCGCTCAGCAGCGTCCCGTCGAGCAGCGGGTGCATCCAGCGGGCACGCTGCTCGTCGGTGCCGGCGAGCGCGAGCAGCTCGGCGTTGCCCGAGTCCGGCGCCTGGCAGCCGAAGACGTACGGCGCCAGCTCGCTCGTGCCCAGGATCTCGTGCAGCAGACCGAGCTTCAGCTGCCCGTACCCCTGGCCGCCGAGCTCGGGACCGAGGTGGGCGGCCCACAGGCCGTGCTCCTTGACCCGCTGCTGCAACGGAGCGGCGAGCCTCCGGAACCCGGCGTGGTCCAGGTCGAGCACCTCGAGCGGGTAGATCTCCTCGCGCACGAAGTCCCGCGCCCAGTCCAGCTTCGCCGCGAACTCCGGTTCGGTGGAGAAGTCCCAGGTCATCTGCCGCCCTCTCGATCCGCTGTCGATGAATGCGGATCAACGCTAGGAACGTCGCAGGCCCGGAGGCCACCACTCGCGGTGGCGGGCTTTGTGGACTCCCACAGCGGGGGTCAGATGCGCTCGATCACCACGCGCATGCACTGGGTCCGGCCGCAGCACGGAACCCCGCACTGCTGCTTGCCGGTCGGGCGCAGGCACCCCACACAGAGCCCGTCGACCACCTTCTTCGTCGTCCGCACCACCTTGCCCTTGCGGGTGGCGACCTTGTCGGCGGACTTGTCGAGCGCGCGTGCGACCCCGGCCCAGATTCCCATCTCCGGTCTCCTCCATGCGACTGGCGACACTGCGTGACCTAAATGTCACTCGCCGCATGCGGGAACTCAAGAAGGTTCCACCTGACGGGTTGCCGCGCCGGCAGCGCCGACGATGCTCAGCGCGAAGGCGCTGTACTGCCACACCAGCGTGTCCTCGCTGTATTCGCCGTCTTCGCGGTACCAGACGGCGACGCCCATGCCGAGGTCGAGGATCGCGTAGGAGGCGAGCTTGACCGAGGCGACCTGGAAGGCACCCGTGGCGACGCCCGCCTCGACGAGCTCGCGGAACGCGGCCTCGTACTCGGAACGCAGGGCCAGCACCCGGCCGCGATGGGGCTCCACCAGCGCGCGGATCTCCCGGTTGCCGACGAACGCCTCGAGCCGGTGCCGCGCGTGGTAGCGGACGTGGGCCTCGGTGGCGCGCCGCAGGCGTTCCACGGGGTCGGTGGTGGTGCCGACGGCCGCGCGGTGCGCGGTGAGCAATTCCGTCATCGTGGCGGTCATGAGCCGCGCGAGGACGTCCTGCTTGGAGTCGACGTGCTTGTACAGGCTCGGGGCGCGCATCCCGACCGCCGCGCCGATGTCGGCCATCGTCGTGGCTTCGTATCCCTTGCGGGTGAACAGCTCGAGCGCCGCCGTCCGGATGTCGGCGAACCGGTCCACGTCATCTCCCTCTCCGCGAGCTAATTCATGTTAGCGGACTCCGGAGCTGTGTTTGATTCCGTCAGAGAAGGCCACTACCGTCACGGCTAATATCCATTAGCTAGCGTGGAGGCGTCATGGCCGTCGACCTCACCCCCAGCCCGGACGTCGCCGAGCTCGCGCGGCGCACCGCCGAGTTCGTCCGCGAGGTGGTGATCCCCGTCGAGGAGGCGAACGACGGCGTCGCGCGGTCGGAGGAGATCCGGGCGGCGCTGCAGTCCGGTGCGAAGGACGCCGGGGTCTTCGCCCCGCACGTCGGCACCGAGTACGGCGGGCATGGGCTCGACATGCGTGGCCGGGCCGCCGTGTTCGAGGAAGCCGGCTACTCGCTGCTGGGCCCGCTCGCCCTCAACATCGCCGCGCCGGACGAGGGCAACATGCACATGCTCGAGGCGATCGCGACCGGCGAGCAGAAGGAGCGCTACCTCCGGCCGCTCGCGACGGGGGACATCCGGTCGTGCTTCGCGATGACCGAGCCCGCGCCCGGGGCGGGCTCCGACCCGGGCGCCCTCACCACCCGCGCCACCCGCGTGCCGGGTGGCTGGCGCATCGACGGCCGCAAGTGGTTCATCACCGGCGCGGACGGCGCCGGGTTCGCCATCTGCATGGCCAGGACATCCGGTGAGCCTGGCGAGACTGGGGGAGCGACCATGTTCCTCGTCGACGCCGACAACCCCGGGATGACGTCGGTGCGGCACATCGACACGCTGGACGAGAGCCTGTACGGCGGGCACATCGAGCTCGTCTTCGACAACTGCGTGGTGCCGGATGAGGCGGTGCTCGGCGAGGTCGACGAAGGCTTCCGCTACGCCCAGGTGCGGCTCGGGCCCGCGCGGATGACGCACTGCATGCGCTGGCTGGGCATCGCCAGGCGCGCTCAGGACATCGCGGTCGCGCGCGCCGCGGAGCGCGAGCTGTTCGGCTCCCGCCTCGGTGAGCTGGGGATGGTGCAGCAGCTGATCGCCGACAGCGAGATCGACATCGCCGCGTGCAGGGGGCTCATCCTGCAGGCCTGCTGGGAGTTGGACCAGGGTCGCTCGGCGTCGCAGTCCACGTCGATCGCCAAGACGTTCTGTGCCGAGGCGATCTGGCGCGTGGTCGACCGCGCGGTGCAGATCTGCGGATCGCTGGGCATCTCGGGCGACCTGCTGCTGGGCCGGTTCCTGCGGGAGGTGCGGCCCTTCCGGATCTACGACGGGCCTTCCGAGACGCATCGCTGGGCCATCGCCCGGCGGGTCCTGCGGCGCCACGACGCGAAGGCGGCCCGATGAGCGCCGACCAGTCCACACTGGACGGACTCGACCTGCCCGCGCTGGAGGCGTTCTTCGCCGAGCACGTCCCCGGCTTCGGCGGCACGTTGAACGGCCGGCTGCTGCAGGGCGGGCGGTCGAACCTCACCTACCTGCTCTCCGACGGACGGCGGCGCTGGGTGCTGCGCCGCCCGCCGCTGGGCGGGCTCACGCCGTCGGCGCACGACATGGGCCGCGAGTACCGGGTGGTCGCCGCATTGGGGGCGAGCGACGTGCCGGTCGCGCGTGCCGTCGCGTTCGCCGAGGCGGACGTGCTCGGGGTGCCGTGCTCGATCGTCGAGTACGTCGAGGGCACCGTGCTGCGCACCACCGAGCAGCTGCACGCACTCTCCGATGCGGACATCGCGCGCTGCGCACATGGTCTCGTGGACGCGCTGGCCCGCCTGCACGCCGTGGCGCCGGACGAGGTGGGTCTCGGCGACTTCGGGCGCCCGGAGGGCTACCTGGGGCGCCAGGTGCGGCGCTGGCGCGATCAGTGGGAACGCGTGCGCACTCGCCCGCTCGCCGACATCGAGACCCTCCACGCCCGGCTCGCCGACCGGTGCCCGCCCGAGAGCGGCGCGTCGATCGTGCACGGCGACTTCCGGATCGACAACGCCATTCTCGACCCCGGTGACCCGGGACGCGTGCTGGCGATCGTGGACTGGGAGATGGCGACGCTCGGCGATCCGCTGGCCGACCTCGGCCTGCACCTCGTCTACGCCGACCCCGCGTTCGCGCCCGTGCTCGCGGGCTCCGCACCGTCCACGAGCGACCGCCTGCCACCGGTGGACCAGCTCGCGCAGCGGTACGCGGAGGTGGCCGGACGGGACATCGGCCGCCTCGACTTCTACCTCGGGCTCGGCTACTTCAAGATCGCCGTGATCGCCGAGGGTATCCACGCCCGGTTCCAGCAGGGCCTGACCAGGGGGTCGGGCTTCGAGCGCGTGGGCGAGGCGGTGGCCCCGCTGGCCGCCGCCGGACTCCGCGTGCTGGCAACGAATTCCTGAAGGAGATGCCGTGCCGAACGTACTCGACCTCTTCCGCCTCGACGGCAAGGTCGCCGTGGTCACGGGTGCCAGCTCGGGACTGGGCGCCGGGTTCGCGGTGGCGCTCGCCCAGGCGGGCGCCGACGTGGTGCTCGCGGCGCGGCGGACCGACCGGCTGTCGGAGGTCGCCGGGAAGGTGCGCGCGGAGGGAAGGCGTGCGCTGGCGGTCGCCGCCGACGTCACCGACCCGGACAGCTGCACCGCGCTGGCCGAGGCGGCGACCGCGGAGTTCGGCCGCGTCGACGTACTCGTGAACAACGCGGGGGTGGGCACCGCCGTGCCGGCGCTGCGCGAGTCTCCCGACGAGTTCCGCCGCGTGATCGACGTCAACCTCAATGGTGCCTACTGGGCCGCCCAGGCCTGCGGCCGGGTGATGGGGCCCGGTTCGAGCATCGTGAACATCAGCAGTGTGCTGGCACTGGTCAAGTCGTATGCGCCGCAGGCCGCCTACGCCGCGAGCAAGGCGGGCGTGCTCGGGCTCACCCGCGACCTCGCGCAGCAGTGGTCCGGCCGTAAGGGAATCCGGGTCAATGCCATCGCGCCGGGATACTTCGCCAGCGAGATGACGGAGGAGATCCCCGACGACGTCCTGCTGCCCTTCCTCAAGCAGACCAGTCCGCTGGGCAGGCTCGGGGTGCAGCACGAGCTGGACGCGGCCGTGGTGTTCCTGGCGAGCCCGGCGTCGTCCTACATCACCGGCGTCACGCTCGCCGTGGACGGTGGCATGTCCGGGCACTGAGCCGCCGCAGCGGCCCAGTGCCCGGTGCGTCAGCCGTAGTCGCACCACTCCACGAGCCGGCCGTCGTCGCCGAAGGTCATCAGCGAGGCGACGTTGAGCGAGCAGTGTTCGCCCGCCTTGCCGAAGCCGGGCACGTCGACGGCCGCCGTGCCCTGCCACACGGTCTCGCGGAAGACCGTGCGGCCGCTGACCGCCCAGCGCGTGGTCTTGCCGATCGAGCGGTCAGGAAACGCCTTGCCCATCGCGTCGATCGTCGCGAACATCTTCTCGCGGCCCTGCGCGCCGACGCCGCGGTTCTGGTGAACGACGGTCACGTCCTCGTGCACGAGCTCCCGCAGGGCGTCGTAGTCGAGCGCGTTCCACGCGGCCACCACCGCGTGTGCGCGGTCGAGCAGGGCCTGGTCCGGTGCTGTCATGGGTCAGCTCACCTCGATCGAGAACTCGTGGATGCCCCGGGTCGGCATGGAGAAATGCTGGATGTCCTGGCCGGGCGCGAGCCGGAAGCGCGGAGCCCGCTCCAGCAGCCGGTCCAGTGCGGTGCGCATCATCAGCCGCGCGTGGTTGGCGCCGAGGCAGCGGTGCGGGCCGACACTGAACGCGACGTGCCGCACCTCGTCGCGGTGCAGGTTCCACGTGTGCGGGTCGGGGAAGCGCTCCGGGTCGCGGTTGGCGCCGTTGTAGCTCGTCCACACCTTCGCCCCGGCCTCCAGCGGCACCCCGGCCAGCTCGGTGTCCACGGTGGCCGTTCGCTGCAGCGCCGTGACGTTCGCGAACATGCGCAGGCCCTCCTCGACGGCGGCCGGCACGAGACTCCGGTCGCCGGCCAGTTCGGCCAGGTCGTCCGGATGGCTCGCGAGATGATGCACGATGCCGCCGAGCACGGTGCCGACCGACTCGGTGCCCGCGATGGCCAGCGGGACCACCACGGCCGTACGCTCGGCCAGCGTCGGCTCCCTGCCACCGATCTCGGTGACCGCGCAGACCGCGCTCACCAGGTCGTCGGGCAGCGGGTTGGCCATGCGCTCGCGAACCAGGTCCTCGGCCGCCTTGTTGATGCTCACGAACGCCGCACCGGCGATCTCCGGTGTCTCACCGACGAATAGGTCGTGGCTCCAGTGCATCCAGTCGTCGATCTCGCTGCCCGGCAGGTGCAGGATCTCGGAGAAGACGACCTTCAGCTGCAGCGGCCGGAGGAAGTCGGCCATCACATGGAAGCGGCCGGCGGACAGTGCCGCGTCGAGCAGCTCGTCGGTGACCGCGCGGATCGTGGGCTCGTACTCCGATACACGTTTCGTGGTCAGGTACGGGTCGATCAGCTTCCGCCAGTCGGTCTGCACCGGCGGGTCGAGGTCCTCGGGCAGGAACCGGCCCTCGTTCTTCGGCGGCTCTGCACGGTTGTCGCCGCCGAGGATCGCGACGCCGTGCTCGGACGAGTACGTCGTGGTGTCGCGCAGCACCGAGAACACGTCCGCGAACCGCGTCGCGAAGTAGCACGGCGTGCTGCCCTGGGTGTGCACCCCGAGCGAGGCGTTCTGCTGGAGGTGTCCGATGGTCTGCCAGAACTCGGCGTTGAACTCGGGCGACCAGACGTCGACCGGGCAGAGCTTCTTCCCGGTGCTCGGCTGCTCGGTGGTCACGATGCGTCCTCCACCTCGATGGCGAACTCGGGGCAGGTGCCCGCGATCTCCTTGGCCCTGGCGGCGTCCATGGGCTCGGTGCTGGTGAGCACCGCGAGCCCGTCGTCGTCAGCGTCGATGACATCGGGCGCGATCTCGTAGCAGCGCCCGTGCCCCTGGCACATGCCGAGGTCGATTCGAAGTTGTGCGCGCATGGCTGGCTCCTGTACTGGGTCAGGCGCGGGCGAGCTGCCCGCAGTCGATGGGAATGGCGACGCCCGAGACGTACCGGGCCTCGTCGGAGGCGAGCCACAGCACGGCGTTGCTGACGTCCTCGGGCTCGACCCACGGGGCGGGCAGCAGCGTGAGCGTGCCGTACGCCTTCGCCGCATCCTCTTCGGTGGGGTTCTCGACGTCGGGGATGAACATCTTGAGCAACGTGTCGTTCATCGCCATCGGCGTGTTGACGGTGCCGGGGTTGACGGAGTTGACCCGGATCCCGCTCGGGCCGAGCTCGTTGGCGAGGCTCAGCATCAGCCCCTGCAGACCGTGCTTGGACGCGCCGTAGTGGGCCATGCCCGGCACGCCGCGGAGGCCGACGGTGGAGCTGACGAAGACGATGGAGCCGCTGCGCCGCTCCAGCATTCCCGGGATCACGGCCTTCGCCGCGTGGAACGCCCCCACGAGGTTGGTGCCGAGGATGTCGTCCCACTGCTTGTCGGTGAGCTCGTGTGCCGCGCTCTGGTTGGCGATCCCGGCGTTCGAGACCAGGATGTCGATCTTGCCGAACTCGCCGAGCGCCTCGGCGACCACGGCGTCCATAGTGGTCTGGTCGCGCACGTCGCCCGCCCTGGCGATGACGCGGCGGCCCTCTTTCTCGACCAGCCGTACCGTCTCGGCCAGGTCGTCCGGCGTGCCCTGGCCGTACAGCAGCTCCGGCTGGTCTCGACACAGGTCGACGGCGACGATGTCGGCACCCTCCTGCGCGAGCCGCACGGCGTGGGACCGGCCCTGCCCGCGAGCGGCCCCGGTGATCAGCGCGACGCGCCCGGATACCCGTCCCATAGTCCCTCATTTCATTCCGACGCCGATGTCGGCGTGATTTCCGAAACCACGATTGCGGCGAGACGGTAGTGGCCCACGCCACAGGCTGTCAATATTCCTCATGATGTTTCGCTGGCTTGCGAGAACTTCCTCATGAGGATTACCGTCCTCTGCCAGGTGAGCCGATGGAGGTCGCACATGTCAGTAGCCAGGGGTAACGGCACCGGCCGGATGCGTGGGCAGCAAGCCGTGGTCACCGGTGGCAGCAAGGGCATCGGCTTCGGCATCGCGGAGCTGTTCGTCGCGGAGGGAGCCGACGTGGTGCTCGCCGCGCGCGACAAACAGGCGCTCGATGACGCCGCAGGGCGGCTGCGCGCGCACGCGGGGGAGGGGCAGCGGGTCGAGACGGTCGTGGCCGACACGGCCGATCGCGCGGGCGTGGCCGACCTGTTCGGCTACCTCGCGGCCGAGCTGTCCGTGCTCAACGTTTTCGTGGCCAACGTCGGTTACGGGATCTTCCGGCCGTTTCTCGAGGTGTCCGATGAGGACTGGCGCGGCATCGTGGACACCAACCTCACCGGTACGTTCCGCTGCACGCAGGCCGCCGCGAAGCTCATGCGCGACCGGCCGGCGGAGAACCGCTCGATCGTGGTGGTCTCCTCGATTCGCGCTCAGGGGGCGCGGCCCGGCACGCTGCCCTACTCCAGCACGAAGGCCGGGCTCAACCAGCTGGTGCGTGTGGCCGCGTACGAGCTCGCGCCACTGGGCATCCGCGTCAACGCGGTGTCACCCGGCCTCGTGGTGACGCCGATGGCGCTGGCCAACAACCCGAAGGCCGAGGAACTGGGTGCCGAACTGGCCCCGCTGGGCAGGGCCGGACTGCCCGCCGACGTCGCGCAGGGCGTGCTCTACGTCGCGGACCCGGCGGCGTCGTTCGTGACGGGTACCAACGTGGTCGTGGATGGGGGAGAGTCGTTGTGGTGAAAGGGCTCTAGCGCCACTCGATGGTCTTGTCGAGCAACTCGGGAAAGCGCTCCCGGTAGCTCGTCGTCACGGTGACGATGTGCTCCTCCATGAGGGTCGAAGCCTTCCTCGGCCGCCCGGCGATGATCGCCTCGGCGACCGCCGTGTGGGCGTGGAGCATGTGATCGCTTTCGGCGACCGGGTCGATGCTCTCCAGCACGTGGTCGGTGACGATGTGGGTCACCGCCTGCGTGAGCAGGGTCAGGACGCGGTTGCCGCTCAGCAGCGCGATCACCGCGTGGAAGTTGTTGAGGTCCTCGAAGACCTCGTCGCGCTGGTGCTGCTCGCGGTCGTAGTCCAGGAAAGGGGCGAACGCCTCGGCCTTGCGGGCGCGGTCGGGCAGGCGGGCGACCTTGGCCGACAGCGGTGGCTCCAGAATCTCCCAGGTGTCGAACAGCTCGCCGTAGGTCGCCCCGCTCAGCTTGAAGTAGAGCGTCGCCGTGCGCGCGAGGTAGGCGGCGTTGAGTGGTTCGACCATCGGCCCGCCGCCGGGTCCGCGGCGGATGACGATCAGGCCCTGGACCTCCAGCAGTCGCAGCGCCTCACGCAGGGTCTCCCTGCTGACGTTGTAGTGGGCGAGCATCTCCGCCTCAGAAGGCAGCCGGTCACCCACCTGCAGCCGGTCGTCGACGATGTCGCGCACGATCGCGGCGGCCGCCAGCTCGGAGGACTTGGGGCCGCGCTGAGCGGTGGTGCCGTTCCTGGCGTGCGCCTGGCGGTACTGCGATCCCGGGCGGTAGAGGATGGGGATTCCGGGTCGGGGGAAGGCCGTGTCCACCGCTTTGCTCATCGAACGATCCTACATTGCTCATGAGCTTAGGGACCGGATGGCGCGACCCCCAGTTCAGCGGCGGCCCGTGCCAGGGAATTCCGGCGATCGTCCTGGCCGGGCCCTTTCCAGACCTGGTCGGCCCACACCACCAGATCGGTCATCCCCTCCGCGGCGAACCGCCCGGCCAGCACCGGATCGGGCCGTTCGATGCGGAACCAGCACCGCAACGGCGTCGTGCGGCCCTCTGCGGCATCCGCGGCGGCGAGCTGGTCACGCAGCCGGGCCGCGGTGTCGTAGTCCAGTGTGCCGGAGCTGAGCCAGCCGTCGGCAAGCCGCGCGGCGCGGCGCAGCGCGGGCCCGGAGTTGCCGCCGAGAACCAGCGGAACGCGCACCGGGTGCTCCGAAAGGTGCACCCGCCCGAAGCGGAAATGCTTGCCGGAGTGGGAGAACCAGCCACCACGCCAGGCCGCCCTGAGGACGTCGACGCATTCCTCCATGCGGCTGAACCGCGTGCGGAAGTCGATGCCGAGCGCGGCGAACTCGGCCTCCAGCCAGCCGGCGCCGATGCCGAGGTGGAACCTGCCGCCCGCCAGTTGCTGCACGGTGCTCACCACGCGGGCCGTGGCCAGCGGATGCCGCAGCGGCAGCAGGTACACCCCCGTCGCGAGCGTGATCCGGCGCGTGCGGGCAGCGGCTGCGGCGAGCGTGGTGAGCGGGTCGACGAGGCGCACGGCCGGGTCGAGCAGGCCTCCGGTGTGGTGCCGTGGCTGGCCTTCGGTGGCCGGGTGGGCGGTCTCGTTCGCCGATTCCGGCGCGAGCACGTGCTCGCCGAGCCACAGTGTGTCGAAGCCGAGCCCGTCCGCGGCGGCGGCCAGTTCGGTGAAATCGGCCGCGTCGACGTCGTAGGCGCTGATGCCGACCCGAAAAGAGTCCGTCATGCGCATGCACCTTACGGCGAATCTCACGTAATATGAACCTGACGTCGAAGTCGCCGACGCGCGCGCGGCTCCGACGGGGGAGTGGAGCCCGGGCCGATCTCCCACGCCCGCGCCCTTCGCGGCGATAGCATCCGGTTTGCCAGCGCGCCGACACCGAACACGGGGACTCACGCCATGACCGACATCGACGCCGTCCGTCCGTTGCCAGCGACCGCCAGGGGCAGGCGGAGCAGGCAGGCGCTGCTGGACGCGGCGAAGACGGTCTTCGCCCGCGATGGCTTCGCCGACGCGCGGATCACCGACATCGCCGACACGGCCGGCGCCGCCCACGGGTCGTTCTACACCTACTTCGACTCGAAGGAAGAGATCTTCGTGGCGCTGCTGAGGGAACTCGAGGAGGAGCTGTGGCACCCCGCCGAGCGCTCCTCGGACGAGCCCAGCGCCGCCGACCCGTACGGGCAGATCCTCCGTGCCAACCGCGCCTATCTGAAGGCGTACCGGCAGGACCGCGCGATCATGATCGTGTGGGAGCAGGTGGCGACGCTCAATCCCGAGGTGGAGCGGCTGCGCCGGGACGCCGCCGACCGGTTCGCCCACCGGATCGCGGTCGCGATCGAACACTGGCAGCAGAAGGGAATCGCCGACCCCGCGCTCGATCCCGAGTACGCCGCGGTGGCGCTCACCGGAATGGTCAGCAACTTCGTGTACCGCTGGTCCGCCCGCGACGCGGACTACGACCTCGACACCGCCGCCGAGCAGCTGTCGGTGTTGTGGGCCAACGCCCTGGGTGTCCGCAGGCCGTCGGCGAACCCATGAGCACGCGGCGCCGCTGACCGAGGCCGTCCGCGCCCCTATTCCTCATGAGGGTTGACAGGGGGTGAGGTGCGCCATAATCTCGGTCTATTCCTCATGAGCAATTCGCTCGCTGAGGGACGTCCGTCAATGGCGAAAGGACCGCGGCACCGTGACCTCGAGCAGGCAATGGCAGCTGGTGCGCAGGCCGGTCGGTGAGCCCACCGACGACGACGTGGCCCTGGTGCCGGTCGACGTTCCCGATCCCGGGCCCGGCGAGGTGCTCGTCCGCAACGCCGTCATGTCGGTGGAGCCGTACATGCGCGGCCGGATGAGTGAGGCCAGGTCCTATGTGGAGCCCTACGCGCTCGGCGAGCCCATGAGCGGACATGCGGTGGGCGAGGTCATCGCCTCCGCTGATCCGGTGTTGCCCGAGGGTAGCTGGGTACGGCACGAACTGGGCTGGCGGGAGGTCGCGCTGGTGAAGGCCGCCGAGGCCGAACCGGTCGATGTGCGCGGTTTCGACCCCGCCCTGCACCTGGGCGTGCTCGGCCAGACCGGCCTGACGGCCTACGCCGGGCTCCTGCGCATCGCGTCGCTGAAGCCCGGCGAGACGGTGTTCGTGTCCGCCGCGGCTGGTGCCGTCGGTGCCACGGCGGTGCAGATCGCCAAGGCCAAGGGCTGCACGGTGATCGGCAGTGCGGGATCGGCGGAGAAAGTGGCGTTCCTGACCCGGGAACTGGGTGCCGACGCGGCCTTCGACTACCACGACGGGGCGGTGCGCGATCTGCTCGCCGCCGCGCTGGAGCGGGCGGGTGCCGCCGGGATCGACGTGTACTTCGACAACGTCGGTGGCGAGCAGCTGGAATGCGCCATCCGGTGTATGCGGGAGGAGGGCCGCATCGCGCTGTGCGGGGCCATCTCCACCTACAACGCGACGGAGCCCGTACCCGGGCCGCGCAACCTGCTGCTCATGATCTGGCGGCGCCTGCGCATGGAGGGCTTCCTCGTCACCCGGCACCTCGACCTGCGGCCGGACTTCGAGCGGGACATGGCCGGCTGGCTGTGCTCCGGCGCGATCCGCTCCGTGGAGACGACGGTGCGGGGTGGGATCACCCAGGCGTGGCCCGCGTTCCTGGACATGCTCGGCGGCGGCAACGTCGGGAAGACGGTGGTGTCGCTGACGGACAGGACGGAGGGCTGAGGTGGTGACCGTGGATCGCAGGCCGCGGCAGCGGCGAGGCCCGCTCGCCGGACTCGTGGTGGCCGACTTCTGCTGGATGGGTGTGGGTGCCGTCGCGACGCGCATGCTCGCCGACTTCGGCGCCGACGTCATCAAGATCGAGGACCGGACCCGGCTCGACATGCCGCGGAGGCTCCCGTTCTACAAGGGCGACGTGCGCACCTACGGCGAGGAGGACCCCAACCCGGACCCCGACAAGGGCGGGCTGTTCAACAACTACAACCGCAACAAGCTCGGCGTCACCATCAACATGCGCACCGAGCGCGGGCGCGAGGTCGCCGAACGGCTGATCGCGGCGTCGTCGGTGGTCACCGAGAACTTCGCGCCCGGCGTGATGGAGCGCTGGGGCCTGACCTACGAGCACCTGTGCGAACTGCGCCCCGACGTGATCTTCGCGCGCATGAGCGGGTACGGCCACCGCGGCCCGCACACGGAGTACCGCAGCTACGGCCCCGTGATCCAGGCCGTCAGCGGCCTGACCCACATCAGCGGGCTGCCGGGACGCGAGCCCAGCGGCTGGGGCTTCTCCTACATGGACAACCAGGCCGCCTACTACAACTCGGCGGCGATCATGATGGCCGTGCTCCACCGCGAGCTGACCGGAGCGGGGACTCTCATCGACGTGTCGGCGGTGGAGGTCGGCATCAACCTGCTCGGGCCGGACCTGCTCGACGTCGCGGCGAACGGCGCGGTCACCCGGCGGCCGGACTTCCCAACGGGCAACCGCCTCGAGCATCCGCGGGCCGCGCCGCACGGCGTGTACCCGGCCGCGGGCGACGACCGGTGGATCGCCATCGCCGTGTTCGACGACGCCGACTGGAAAGCCCTCGTCGCCGAACTGGGATCGCCGGAATGGACGGCCGACCCCCGGTTCGCCACACAGGCGGGCCGCTTCGCCAGCCAGGACGCGCTCGACGAGCACCTCTCGGCGTGGACCCGGGAGCGCGACGCGCACGAGACCATGCACCGGCTGCAGGCCGCGGGTGTCGCCGCAGGCGCGGTGCAGAACTCCCGGGACCTCGACGAGCGGGACCCCCAGCTGGCCCACCGGGGGACGTTCTTCGACCTCGACCACCCCGTGATCGGCGAGGCCCGCTTCGAGGGCAGCCCGGTGCTGTTCTCGCGCACCGAGCAGGACAACTGGCGCTCCGCACCGCTGCTGGGCGAGGACAACGAGTACGTGTTCACCACGCTGCTCGGGATGCCTGCGGACGAGGTCGCCGAACTGACCGAGGAGGGGATCCTGTGACGACAGCGGGCACCAACCCGTACGCGGCGCTCACGGTCGTCGAGCTGTCCGAGGACCCGGCCGGGGAGTACACCGGCAAGCTGCTGGCCGACCAGGGTGCCGACGTGGTGAAGGTGGAGCCGCCGGGCGGCGCCGCCAGCAGGCGGACCGGGCCCTTCGTACGCGGGCGCGACGACGCCGAGGCGAGCCTGAATTTCCGCTGGTACAACACGAGCAAGCGCAGCGTGGTGCTCGACGAGTCCACAGCGGACGGACGAGCCGCCCTCGCCGCGCTCATCGCGGATGCGGACGTGCTGATCACCGGGCGGTCGACGGTGTGCGGGCTCGGCCCGCACGCGCTCGCGGAGGCCCATCCCCGGCTGATCGTGCTGGCGGTGACGCCGTTCGGGCTGGACGGCCCGTGGGCGTCGTACCGGTCCAGCGATCTGGTGGGGCTCGCGCTGGGCGGGCCGCTCAACTCCTGCGGCTACGACGACCATTCCATTCCGCCGATCCGGCCGGGCGGCAACCAGGGCTACGCCACCGCCGCGAGTTTCGCCCACACCGGGCTGCTGCTGGCCCTGCTCCAGCGGACGCGGGACGGCAGGGGACAGGTCGTGGACGTGTCGATGCACTCCGCGCTCGCGGTGAGCGGGGAACTGGCCAACCCCTTCTGGTTCTACCCCAGGGCGATCGTGCGACGGCAGACGTGCCGGCACGCACAGCCCTCACCGACACAGCCCGCACTGTTCCAGTGCGCCGACGGGCGGTGGGTCTACTTCGCACTCATCCTCGCGGACCAGAAGCCGTGGCAGGCGCTGGTCGACTGGATGGACTCGCTGGGGCTCGCCGCGGACCTCGTGGAGCCCGAGTACGCCGACCTCGCGCACCGGCAGGCCAACTTCTCCCACGTGCAGGAACTGGTCGAGGTATTCTTCCTGCTGCTGGACGGCGACACGGCCTACCACGAGGGACAGCGGCGCGGTCTGCCCATCGGCATCACCAACGCGCCGGAGGAGCTGTTCGGTGACGAGCACCTGGCCGCGCGGGGCTTCTTCGTCGAGGTGGAGCAGGACGGCGGTGAGCCCGCGCTCCAGCCGGGAAGCCCGTTCTGGTTCAGCGCGTTCTCCGCCGAGGGACCCCGCCGCGCGCCCCGGCTCGGCGAGCACACCGAGGCGGTGCTGGGCCGATGACCGGCTACTCGCACCGGGACCGCTGCGCGATCACCGGCATCGGGGCCACCGAGTTCTCCAAGGACAGCGGGCGCAGCGAGCTGACGCTCGCCACCGAGGCGGCGCGGGCGGCGCTCGCCGACGCCGGGCTCACCGTCGCCGACGTCGACGGCGTGGTCTCGTGCGACCACGACTTGGTGTCCTACAGCGGAATCGCGGAGTCGCTCGGCATCCCCGACCTGACCTACTGGGGGCAGACGGGGCCCGGCGGATCGGGCCCCTGCGCGATGGTCGGCCAGGCCGTCGCGGCCATCCTGTCGGGCCAGGCCACCACCGTGCTCGTGTACCGCGCGCTCAACGGCCGCTCCGGGCGCCGCTTCGGCCAGGGCACTCCCGACCCGGCGGCGAGGGTCGGCGGGCAGGGTGGCTACGAGGAGTTCTTCGCGCCCTACGGACTCGTGACACCGGGGCAGTTCTTCGCGCTGCTCGCCCAGCGACATATGGCGACATACGGAACGAGACACGAGGCGCTCGCGCACATCGCGGTCGCCTGCCGGGAGGCGGCGAACCGCAACCCGGCGGCGCAGATGCACGACCGGGTGCTGACGCTGGAGGAGTGCGCGATCGCGCGGCCCATCTCGCTGCCGCTGCGCCTGTTCGACTTCTGCCTGGAGACCGACGGTGCGTGCGCGGTGATCGTCACCGCGGCGGAGCGGGCGGCCGACTCGCCGCACCCGGCGGTACTGGTCCGCGCGGTCACGCAGTCCACCGGGCCACGGGTGCAGCCCGGGGTCATGTACCCGATGCTCCAGCGGCCCGACGTCACGGTCACGCCGTCGGCGACGGCCGCGCGGACGCTGTTCTCCCGGGCGGGGCTCGGTCCGTCCGATGTGGATGTCGCGCAGTTCTACGACTGCTTCACGATCACGGTCCTGCTGCAGCTGGAGGACTTCGGGTTCTGCGCCAAGGGCGAGGGTGGACCGTTCGCCGAGAGCGGAGCGCTGCGGCGGGGCGGTTCGCTGCCGAGCAATACCGCGGGCGGCAACATGTCCGAGGGCTACGTCCACGGGATGAACCACGTGCTGGAAGGCGTGCGGCAATTGCGGGGCACGTCGACCTCGCAGGTGGAGGGCGCCGAGGTGAGCCTCGTGACCTCGGCGCCGCCACCGGGAACCTCCGCGTTGCTGCTGGTGAAGGGATGACGTCCGTGGCGTTCACCGACATCGTGGCCCACCCGCTGCTGCCGGCCGAGCACGACCGTGACACCGCCGGGTTCTTCGCCGCGGCCCGCAGGGGTGAGCTGGTACTCAGGTTCTGCACGGCGTGCGACCAGGTGCTGCACCTGCCCCGGCAGGCGTGCTTCGCGTGTGGTGGCAACGAGAGCGAGTGGCGACCGGTCCCGGGCCGGGGCCACCTGTACGCGTGGACGGTGGTGACGCACCAGGTTCACCCGGCGTTCGCGGTCCCGTACACCGTGGTGGTGGTCGACGTGGACGGTCAGCCGGACGGCACGCGGCTCGTGGGGCGCCTGGCCGGGGAGCCGGTCCTGACCGCGGGGCAGCCCATGCGGGTGCGCTTCGACCGGGCCGAGGACGGCACCGTGGTGCCCAACTGGGAGCCGGGCGACTGAGCGACCGCTCGCGCCGGCGCGCTCCGCCCCGAGGTGACGGTCACAGCTCGGTAATCATTCTCCGCGAGGCTCAGACAAGAACTTGACGTCGGATTCGTGTTCACTCATCCTAGTGACACACGCGGGCAGCCGGAGGGCGGCGCCCGCAGTCAACCTCCGGGGACGGTCAATGGTGACTACCGATCGGACAGACGCGACTTCAGCCAAGTACACGGAAGCCGAACTGGCGGCCGTCGGCCGCCGGGCGAGCATCGCCGCAGCGGCCGGAACCGCTGTCGAGTACTACGACTTCGCCGTGTACGGCTACCTGACGGTCGTGCTCGCGCCGCTGTTCTTCCCAGGCGAGAGCAGCGCCGCGGGCCTGCTGTCGACGCTCGCCGTGTTCGGCAGCGGCTTTCTCGCCCGCCCGGTCGGCGGGCTGGTGTTCGGCAGGCTCGGCGACCGCGTCGGCAGGCGGCGGGTGCTGCTCATCACCGTGGTCATGATGGGCGTGGCGACCGTCCTCACGGGACTCCTGCCCACCTACGCCGCGCTCGGTGTCGCCGCGCCGATCCTGCTGGCGGTGCTGCGCGTGCTGCAGGGTTTCTCGGCCGGCGGGGAGATCGGCGGCGCGGCCGCACTGGTCGCCGAGTCCGCGCCACGCAAGCGCCGCGGCCTGTTCGGCTCCGCGACGTCGATCGGTATCGCGGTGGGCATGTCGTCGGCGGCCGTGGTGGTGGGGCTCGTCAGTCTCTTCGCCGGCTCCGCCATGACCACGTGGGCGTGGCGGATTCCGTTCCTCGTGGCGTTCCCGCTGCTCGTGCTGTGCCTCGTGTACCGCATGCGGATCGAGGACTCGCCGATCTTCAAGGAGCTCGTCGCCGAGAACGAGCCACCGAAGGCGCCCGTGACCGAGGTGGTGCGCCGCCACCCGAAGGCGGTGTTCCAGGTGATCGGGATCGCCTTCGGGCAGATGGTCGCCGGCGGGCTCGGCTCGGTGTACCTCGTGGTGCACTTCGCGCAGCTGGACTACGCGCTCTCTGGTACCACGTGGCTGATCGCGGTGATCGCGATCATGCCGGTGGCGCTCATGCCGTGGTCGGGAAGCCTGTCCGACCGGCTCGGCAGGCGCCGTGTCCTCGCGTTCGGCTTCGCGGGCTTCGCGGTGCTCGCCGTACCGTGCTTCTGGTTGATGCAGCAGGGAAACCTGGCACTCGCGCTCGTGGCCGGGCTCGTCCTGAACGTGCCGTACGGCGTGGTGCAGGGCGTCGCGTACACGATCTTCGCGGAGCTGTTCCCGACCCGCGTGCGCTACAGCGGGATCTCACTGGGCTTCAACCTCGCCGGCGTCATCGGTGCCGCGCCGTACCAGCTCATCGCGACATGGCTCGTCGCCACCACCGGCAGCACGCTCAGCCCCGCCTTCTACATGATCTTCGCGTCGGTGGTCACCCTGCTGACCCTGTGGACGGTGCCCGAGACGGCGGGGGACAACCTCCGCGCGTCGGCGCCGTGACGGGCGGCCCAACGGGACTCCAGGGTCTCCGTTGGGCCTTCTCAGCCGTGCCCGCATCCGCAGCCGGAGGCGCCACCGTTGTTCAGCAGCAGCGGCAGGAGCTTCCGTTCCGGTGGCCGCCGGACCTCGTCACGGTCCAGCGACATGCCGGGGAACCACTTGCGCCGCCACGGGCATTCCGGGTACTCGGACTCGGAGGTCATGAACGCCTTCACGAAGCACCCGTTGCAGTAGAAGTAGTACCGGCACCCGGCGCACTCCGGTCCGCCCGGGGACGGAGCGTTGCGGAACAGGTAGTTGGCCTGCTGACCGAAGACGGTCTCGTAGCTCTCGGCGAGAACGTTGCCGAACTTCTTGGAGTCCCGGGAGAAGTTGCAGGCGCGGACGTTGCCGTCGTAGTCGACGGCGTAGGTACGCGAGCCCGCCCCGCAGTTGTGGCTCTGGCGGGTGCCCGCCCGGCCACTCGGGTCGCCCCAGCTCAGCAACGGGTCGCCGGAGAAGGGTGTCAGCTGCGAGTTGATGGCCTCGATGAGCTCCCGCGCGCCGAGCCCGGGTTCGGTGAGGTTGCACCCCCGGCCGAGCGCCGCGACCGGGGCGAACGACACGGCCGACACGCCGAGCGACTTGGCGAGCTCGTACAGCGGCACCACCTCGGCGACGTTCGCGCTCGAGATCGTGCACGCCATCCGGACCGGCACACCGCGCCGCGCGAGCGCGCCCGCCGCGGCGACCGCCGCCCGGAACGAGCCACGCTGCCTGCGCCACCGGTCGTGGTGTTCCTCGAGTCCGTCGATGCTGATCTGCGCGATGATGTTCGGATACGACGCCACCTCCGCCAGCAGATCCGGGCGTTTACCGAGGAGGTATCCGTTGGTGATGATCGCGAACAGGCCGAACCGCGCCGCGGCGTAGCGGAGGATCTCGCGGAAGTCGGGGTGGATCGTGCACTCACCGCCGGTGATCTCGATGATGCGCACCCCGTGCTCGACGAGGTTGTCGACGACCTGCCGGAACTGGTCGAGGGACAGGCGGCCCTTCTTCGCGGGAGACGACGAGTAGTAGCAGTGGGTGCAGGTGAAGTTGCACGTCTCGATAATCTCGACCGTGGCGTGCAGCGGGAAGAAACCGCGGGTCGAGCCCGTGACGCGCCGGACCCCGGACGGGGCCCCGGCGGGTTCGCGGAGCGCGGTGCAGATGCCGGCCTCCATCGCGACCCGGGCGGCCTTGTCGGCGAGCGCGGCACCGAACAACTCGCCGAACTCGGTGCCGAACGCGGCCTGGATGTCACCGAAGGACCGCGTGCCGTCGGCCAGCTCCAGGAACCGCAGGAAGTAGCCCTCGGTCTCGAACTGGTCCAGCAGCATCGAAGGCGTGGACCGCTCCCGCGCGGAGTAGGTGAACAGGGTTCCGCCCGCGGCGGTGCGGTGGATCTCCAGCCGGTCACTGGCCAGCGGGTACTCCTGAGACAGGACGCCGGCGCGATCGCGTGCCGTGGTCATCACCGGCCCCAGTCGTCGTCCAGGGTCCTGGCCACGGTGCCCAGTTCCCGGAGTCGCCGGTCCACCTCGGTGAGGATCGGAGTGGGGGTGGGCCTGGCCCGCAGGTCCACCTCGAACACCGGGCGTTCCGTCTTCGCCTCGCCGAGCGCCGCGAATGCTGTGACGGCGATCGCGGCCGAGACGCCAGAGCCGAGGTTCAGCTCGCCGCAGAAGGTGCACAGTCCGCACGCCCCGCACGCGCCACAGGACCCGCAGCCGCTGCCGCTGCGGACGACGCTGAGGTCCGAGATCGTGACGCCCGAGTAGTCCGTGGTCAACGACGTGATGGACGAGTTCGGCTCCACGACCCCCGCCAGGGACTCCTCGGCCACCGCGAACCACATCGTCCGGTCGTTGACGGCCCTCCGGTAGAGCCTGCCGGCGGGCCGGAACGCCCTCGTGCCCGGTGCGAGCTCGACCAGACCGTCCTCGGAGAACTCCTGGATCTCGACGGGCCCGAGCGTGGTCGGACCTTCGCGCGTGGCCAGGTGCGGGATCTGTTCGAGGAACATCGCCACCAGGCCGGACGCCGCTTCCTGGCTGCGGCCGGGCACGCGCTCCTGCAGCTGACTCTCGAGCGCGTCGACCGACAACGGTGGCGCCTCGGCCTGTTCGGTGCCCGCCTCGGGAAAGAACAAATCTCGCAGGAGCAGGGTGGTGCCCCTGGTCAGAATCGCGGCAGGCACGGAGCCGTCGGTGACCCCGCCCGCCGTGAACGTGTGGTCGGTGAAGACCATGACTGGTGCGTCGAGCGTGAGGAACTGGCTCATGGCCGCCCCCGTTCGCGTGGGGTGAGGAGTCGTTCGCTCAGGGTCTCCCCGGGACGGCGAGCGAGTCAAGACACAATCGTCCACTCGGGTCACACGTGGGAATCCGGCGTGGACTTCGCCTTATGGAAAGGAAACTTTCCGCCCACGGCGTCCACACCGGACTCCCGGCGATCATGCTCAGTCCCGGCGGGAGACCCGCACCATCTCGTCGCGCTCCACGACCTTCAGACGCTCACGGCCCCGCAGCCTGCCCAGCTCGCGCTCGTGGGCGTCGAGCCGCAGCCAGCCGCCCCACGTGGTGTAGGCGATGCCGCGTTCGGTGAGGTACTCCTCGATCGCGAGCGGGTCACGCTGCGGTGCGGACGGCAGGTTCGGCGCGTCGGTGAGCAGGCTCGTGACGGTCTCCGTGGCGTCGCCCTTGGTGTGCCCGATCAGGCCGACGGGGCCGCGCTTGATCCAGCCGGTGACGTAGACGCCTTCGAGCTGGTTCTCGTCGATGTCGAGCACGCGCCCCGACTTGTGGGGCACCGTGCCCGACTCGTGGTCGAACGGCACGTCGGCCAGGTGCGAGGACAGGTAGCCGACGGCGCGGTACACGGCCTGGACCTCCCAGTCGTGGTACGTGCCCGTGCCCCGCACGCTGCCGTCACCGGTCAGCTCGGTCCGCTCGGTGCGCAGCCCGGTGACCGTGCCGTCGGGGCCGAGCACCTCGACCGGGGAGTGGAAGAAGTGCAGGTGCAGGCGCCGTGGATGCTCCACGCGGTCGCGGATGGCCCAGTCCTGCAGGGTCTTCACCACCATGTCGACCTGCTTGGAGCCGCGGATCGCCGCCATCGAGCCCTCGTCGAAGTCGATGTCCTCGGGGTCGACGACGACCTCGAAGTGTGGCGAGTGGTCCAGTTCGCGCAGCTCCATCGGCGTGAACTTCGCCTGCGCCGGGCCGCGCCTGCCGAACACGTGCACATCGGTCACCGCGTTGCCGAGAAGTCCACTATGGACGTTGTCGGGAATCTCCGTGGACAGCAGCTCGGCGGGCGACTTGGCCAGCACCCTGGCGAGGTCGAGCGCCACGTTGCCGACGCCGAGCACGGCGACGCTCCTCGCGTGCAGTGGCCAGGCGCGCGGCGCGTCCGGATGTCCGTCGTACCACGACACGAAGTCGGCGGCGCCGTAGTTGCCGTCGAGCTCGATGCCGGGGATGTCGAGCGGGCGGTCTTTCGCCGCACCGGTCGCGAAGATCACGGCGTCGTAGAACTGGCGGAGGTCGTCCAGCTTGAGATCCGTGCCGTAGCCGACATTGCCGAACAGCCGCACGCCCGGCTTGTCGAGCACGCGGTGCAGCGCGTCGACGATTCCCTTGATGCGCGGATGATCGGGGGCCACGCCGTAACGGATCAGCCCGAACGGCGCCGGCATCCGCTCGAAGATGTCCACCTCGACGTCCGTGCCGGACTTGCGCAGGAAGTCGGCCGCGTAGATGCCGGCCGGTCCCGCCCCGACGATGGCGACCCGCAGGGAACGACTCACAGAACACCCTCTCCTCGACTACCGACCGCCATCACGCTAAGGCAAGGCTTGCCTAACTCGCACTGTGATCCGTGTGACCCGGGAGGGGGCGCGGCGGCTGTTCCGGTTACGGCAGCGCGTCGAGCACCGCGCGCGTGAAGTCGTCGGTGGACGCCGTCCCGCCGAGGTCGGGGGTACGGACGGCGGTGTCGGCGAGCACGGTCCGGACCGCGGCCATGACCTCGCCGGCGGCCTCGGGATGGCCGAGGTGGTCGAGCATCATCGACGCCGACCAGATCGCGCCGATGGGGTTGGCGATGCCCTGGCCCGCGATGTCGGGCGCCGACCCGTGCACGGGTTCGAACATGGACGGGAACTCGCCCTCCGGGTTGAGGTTCGCGGCAGGCGCGATGCCGATGCTTCCGGCGACCGCGGCCGCGAGGTCGCTGAGGATGTCGCCGAACAGGTTCGAGCCCACGATGACGTCGAAGCGTCCGGGATCGAGGACGATCTTGGCGACCAGCGCGTCGATGTGCTCCTGCCCGCAGTCGACCTCGGGGTAACGGGCGGCATACTCGGCGACGAGCTCGTCCCAGAACGGCATCGTGTGCACGATCCCGTTGGACTTCGTCGCGGAGGTGATCCCGCCCCGGCGCGATGCGGCGAGGCGGAAGGCGTGGTCGAGCACCCTGCTCACGCCCGCGCGCGTGAACACGGCTTCCTGGACGGCCATCTCCTCGGGGAAGCCGCGGTTGAGGCGGCCGCCGATCTCGGAGTACTCGCCCTCGACGTTCTCCCGGACCACCACGAAATCGACCGCACCGGAGGCGGCGTGCCTCAGCGGACTGGGCACACCGTCCAGCACCGTGATCGGCCGCAGGTTCACGTACTGGCGAAACAGGCGGCGGATGGGGATCAGCAGTCCCCACAGCGAGACGTGGTCGGGTACGCACGGCCAGCCGACCGCGCCCAGCAGGATCGCGTCGTGCCGCCGGATCCGGTCGAGCCCGTCGGCGGGCATCATCGCGCCCTCGTTCAGGTATCGCGCGCAGGACCAGTCGAACTCGTCGTAGCCGAAGGTGAGGCCGTGCCGCTTGCCGACGAGGTCGAGCACGGCGCACGCGGGAGGCAGGACCTCCGCGCCGATGCCGTCTCCGGGAATCAGTGCGATGCGATGCTGGGTCATGGGCCCAGTGGACCGGTGGGCGAGCCCGCTGTCCAAGACCGCGTTCCTCACGAGTTGATAGGGCATACCTATCTCAGTGCGTTCGCGACCGCGAGGAACGCCGCGGCGGCCGGGCTGACCGGGCCGCTCCGGTGCACCAGCGCGACGTGGAGCGCCTCGTCGCAGTCGAGGTCGCGCACCAGCGCCCCGGCGGTCGCGGCGAGCTGGCGCCACGACTCGCTCAGCACCGCGACGCCGACCCCGGCGAGAACCAGCGGCAGGATCGCGGCCCTGTGTTCGGTCTCCACGGCCGCGTAGCTGCCGGGTGCGGCGGCCACGACGGCGTCGGCGACCCGGCGCATCCCGGTTCCCGGCTGGCCGACCACCAGCCGCCTTCCCGCGAGGTCGGCGAACCGCAGCGGGGTGTGCGCGGGCAGCGCGTCGTCCGGCGGGGCGACCACGATGAACCGCTGCGTCTCGAGCGGGTGGCTCACCAGGTCGCCGTGGCCCGCGCGTTCCCGCGCCGCCACCAGGCCCAGCTCGGCGTCACCCGTGCGCAGCGACGCGGTGACGTCGGCGGGGGTCGCCGCGGTCCGCACGGAGATCCGCACCCGGGGATGGCGCGCGCTGAAGCCGGCGATGAGCGTGGTCAGCGGATCCACCGACTGGGACGGCATCGCCGCCACCACGAGCTGACCCGCCTCGAGTCCCTCCGCCGCGTCCACGCTCGCCCTGGCGAGATCGAGCCAGCGCATCACCTGCCGGGCCGGGTCGATCAGCGCCTCGCCCGCGGGGCTGAGGACGAGCTTGCGCCCCGCACGGTGGAACAGCAGCGTCCCGAGGTCCCGTTCGAGGGCCCGCAACGCCTGGGAGATCGAGGGCTGCGCGACGAACAACTCCGCCGCCGCCCGGTGCACCGTGCCGTGGTCGACGACGGCGAGAAAGTACCTGAGCTGCCGCGCGTCCATCGCGCCTCCTCACCGCTGTCGATAGGCGCACCCTATCTGACTGGGAGGAAACCCGTCTTGGACGTGGCCGGGAGCGCGGCCTTCACTGAGTGCGAACCGCCGACCTCAAGGAAGAGGCACATGGCCGACAGCATGCTCCTGCTCCACACCGGCATCACGATCGCGGGCATCGTGGTGATCATCACCTGGCTCCGGGTTCCGCCCATCATCGCGCTCCTGGCCGGGTCCCTCTACTTCGGACTGGTCACCGGACTCGGCCTCGACGACACGACGAAGGTCGTCGCCGAGGGCTTCGGGGAGCTGATGACGGAGATCGGGCTGCTGATCACGTTCGGGGTGCTGCTCGGGTCCATGCTGACGGCGACCAGCACGATGCAAAGGGTGACCGAGGCCATCACGCGCAGGGTGCCTCCGCAGGGTGTGCCCTACGTGTTCAGCGCGACACTGAGCAGCCTCTTCACGTCCATCTACTCCGATGTGCTGCTGGTGCTCACCGCTCCGCTGGCGCGCAGGCTCGCGCCGAAGCTCGGCCCCCAGGGCCTCGCGCTGATGGGCGGGGCGCTGACGGCGGGCATCGAGGTGGGTCTCGTCTTCGTGGTCCCCGGCGTGGCCGCCGTCGCGGTGGCCGGCCTCCTGCACGTGCCGCTGGGCACGATGTTCGTACTGGGCCTCGTCGTCGCACTCCCGACGGCGCTGCTCACGATGCTCGTGTTCAGCTGGCTCAGCCGCGGGGCCCTGCGCTGGAACGCCGAGCTGGACGAGCTCGCCGCCGCCGAGACGGCGGACGACGACCGGGTCCGGGCCTCGGCGGTGCCCGCTGCGGGTTCCGGCGAGAGCGGTGAGGCCACGGGCGAACCGGAGCGGACGCCACCCCCGCTGGCGCTGTGCGTGGCGCCGGTGGTGCTCACACTGCTGCTCATCTCGGCCGGTGCGCTCGCCGAGGCGTTCGGGTGGACCCCGGCCGTCGTGGGCTTCGTCGGTGACCCGGTGATCGCGATGTTCCTCGGCGCCACGGCGGCCTACGCGGTGGCCCGCCGCCACCTGCCCGGCACGGAGGTCGGCGCCGCGGTCTCCTCGGCGCTGACGACCGCGGGCCCCATCCTCGTGCTCACCGGCGTCAGCGGGTCGCTCGCGGCGGTGATCGGCGAGTCCGGGCTCGAGGACGTGCTGGCCGGGTACTTCTCCGTGGGATTCCTGCCGCCGCTGTTGCTGGTCTGGCTGGTCGCGGCGATCCTGCACATCGCGCTGGGCTCGATCTCGGTCGCCGCGATCACCGCCGCAGGCCTGCTCGCCCCGCTCGCGGGCGGGCTCGGTGTCGAACCGGTGCTCATCGCGCTCGCGGCCGGATCGGGCGCGCTGTTCGTGCCCCACGTGAGCAGCAACTTCTTCTGGATGTTCCAGTCACTGCTCGGCTTCACGACCAGGGGAACGCTCAAGACGCACAGCGTGGCGATGACCCTGTCGTCGGTGCTCTCGCTCCCGCTCATCCTCCTGCTCGACGTGGTGGTCTGAGCGAGGGACCATCAAGGGGTACGGCAGGAGGTGCGCGATGGAACACGAGACCAGGTGGACCGTCGACATCGACATCCACGAGTACGACGACCGCACGCGCGCCGAGGCTCGGCTGAGCACCGGCGCGGGCACCGAGCGGACCGGCACCGGAACCGCCCGCAAACACCCGCACGACGCCAACGTTCCGGCGATTGGTGACGAGCTCGCGGTCGCCAGGGCGATGGCCGATCTGTCACATCAGCTGATCGAGGCGACCGCGGCCGACATCGAGGCCGTCACCCGGCGGCCCGCGCACCTGACCGAGTAGCGGGGTCAGGCCTTGCGGCCGACCCCCGCCAGGCCGCGGGAGCGGGCGGGCTCGTTCTGGTACGGGTCGTCACCGTCGGGGCGCCACTCGGGCACCCACACCAGGCCGGGTTCCACGAGCTCCAGGCCCTCGAAGAAGGCGGCGATGTCCTCGCGGGGCCTCGGCCTGGCGACGCTGTTGGCCTGCCTGCGGTAGGAGTCGATGACCTTCTCCGCGGCGGCGAGGGTTTCGGCGTCCTCCGGCGGCACGTGGATGTGCGACAGCGCCACGAAGCTGCCGGGGGCGAGCTGGTCGCGGTAGTAGGCCAGCAGTCGTTCCGGCTCGGTCTCCGGCGGCATGAAGTGCAGCAGCGCCACGGCGAGCAGCGCGATCGGCCGCTCGGGGTCGATGACGCCGGTCTCGAGTACGCGCTCCCACAGCTTCGGCCCGTCGAAGAAGTCCGCGTCGAGCGCGCGGTGCCGCTCCGGGTCCGCGGTGCGCTCGAGCAGGATGTGCGCGTGCGCCTGGGCGATCGGCTCGTTGTCGATGTAGACGACGCTGCATTCGCCGGGCGCGGCCTCCTCGGCGACCTCGTGCACATTGCCCTGCGTCGGCAGCCCCGACCCGATGTCGACGAACTGCCGCACACCCTGGTCGACGGCGAACCGCACGGCCCGGCCGAGGAAGGCTCTGTTGGAGCGCGCGAAGTTGCGCATCTCCGGCAGCCGCTTGAGCTGCTCCTCGGCGAACTGCTGGTCCACCGCGTAGTTGTGCACACCGCCCAGCAGGTAGTCGTACACCCGCCCGACCGAGACCTTGTTCACCGACTCGCCGAGCCGCTCCGCCTCGTTCAACCGCATCCTCCGTATCGACCGTGGAGATCGAGAACAGTCTGCCCGTTCCACGGCGCGGTGTGAACACCGGTGTGGTCAATCGGCGATCGGCGCATGCGCTAGCGCGGGCGGGACCGGCGGGCGAGGGCACGTTGCAGGGGCGGCAGTGTGCCGAAGACGACCACCGGGACGAGCACGAGCGTCAGCACGAGGGTGCGCGCGAGCCCGGGCCAGGCGTCGAGGTACGGGATCAGCAGGGCGTTGACCGCGGCGGCCGGCGGGAACAGGGCGACCCAGATGAGGATGGCCGACCGCAGCCTGCCGCCGGCGGGCGGTGCCCCCGCGGGGCCGAGGTCGGCGAGCGACAGGGCGACCGGCTCGCCCCTGGTGAGCCGGTCGCCCTCGGCGAGGCGTCTCGCCCGCGCGTCGCTGCGTTCCCAGCGGGCCAGGTCGGCGGAGCAGGCGAAGGAGACTCCGATGTGGACGGTCACGGACCCGCCGGTCTCGGCCGTGCCGACGTGGGACGCCAGGTGGCCGGGGAACCGCGCGGCGTCCTGACACAGGCCGTGCGCCCACCGCAGCAGGGCGGCGCCGTCGGTGCGCGCGGTACGGGACACGAGCACGGTCACCGGCAGCGCGGCCGTCATCAGCGCGCCCGGGGCGGGGTGAGCCCGGAGGGCAGGCCCTCCATCCGGTCCTGCACCACGTCGACGATGCACGGCCCCTCCTGGGCGAGCGCCTCCTCGATGGCGGGGCCCAGCTCCGCGTCCGAGGTGACGCGGATGCCGTGACCACCCAGGATCCGCGCGTACTCGGCGAAGTCGGGGTTGCCGAGGAAGACGCCGTGGTAGCGCCCGTCGTGGGCGAAGCGCTGGCGGTCGCGTGTGTTGCCGTATGCGTGGTTGTTGACCACGACCGTGACCACGTCGATGCCCTCGCGCACGCAGGTCTCGAAGTCCTGCGCGACCATCCAGAAGCTGCCGTCGCCGCTGAGCGTGACCATCCGCTCGCCGGGCCGCGCGAGCGCCATGCCCATCGCGGCGGGGAAACCCCAGGCCATCGCCCCGCCCGCGGAGCCGTAGTAGCTGCGGGGGCGTTCGACGTGCACGTACCGTTGCACCCACGGCCCGAACGTGTGGACATCCTGGACGAGCACGACGCCGTCCCGGTCGGCCAGCCCCTGGACGGCGCGGACGAGTGCCGAGGAGCTCACGGTGCCCTCCGAGGCCGGCGTGACCGGTAGTGCCGCCGCCTCCTCGAAGGCCTTGCGCAGCGCCACGCGCCGAGCCGTCCGGGAGGCCGCGCGGGCCCGGTCGGCGGCGATAAGCGGGGTGAGCGCCCTGGTGAGGGCGCGGGCGGCGGCCGCGGCGTCGGACACGAGACCGACGGCCGGGGGGTGGACGCGGCCCAGCTCCTCGGGGTCGACGTCGGCGTGGACGAGCTTCGCCGCCGGGGGCAGGAGGGTCCACCGCTTGGTCGTGAACTCGGAGAACCGGCAGCCGAGCGCCACGACCACGTCCGCGTCGCGGACGAGCTGGTCGGTCACGTCGTGCGCGCCGTAGCCCAGCGAGCCGAGGAACGCGGGATGGCCGCCTGGCAGCGCGTTCTTGCGCAGCCAGGTGCTCACCACGGGCGCGCCCGCCGTCTCCGCGAGCGCCAGTACGGCCTCCGGGTCGCCCGCACCTCCACCGCCGACGATCACCGCCGGGCGCCGCGCCCCGGCGAGCAGCCGGGCCGCCTCCGCGATGCCGGCGGGGTCCGGCGCGGGCGGGTAGGTGCGCACCCGGGGCCCGATGCTCGCGTGCGCCGGAGCCTGCAGCACGTCCAGCGGCAGCGAGACGACGACGGGGCCCGGCCTGCCGCCGACGGCGGTACGGACCGCCCGCTGCAGCAGCTCGGGGATGCGGTCGGGCTCGGTGATCTCGACCGCCCACTTGCACATCGGCCGGAACGCGGAGACCACGTCCATGTCCTCGAACGAGCGGCGATGCGTGATCGACCGGGGCACCTGGCCGATGAGCGCGAGCAGCGGGACGGACTCGTCATGCGCGTTCTGCACGGCGATGGCGAGGTTCGCGGCGCCGGGCCCGCGGGACGCGAGGCAGACCCCGAGCCCGCCCGCGCGGGAGAAGCCGTCGGCCATGAACCCGGCGACCTGCTCGTGCCGCGTCGACAGGTACCGGACGGTGCCGTGCTCGCCGAGCGCGTCGATGAGCTCCATGACCGTGGTGCCCGGAAGGCCGAACACATGGGTGATGCCTTCGGCCGCGAGGGTGTCGGCGACCAGGCCGGCGCCCAGCCGTGGGGTGTCAGACGACAACGTTCACCGCCTTGAGCTCGGTGTAGCTCACGAGCTCCTCGACGCTCTCCTCGCGTCCGAGGCCGGAGGACTTGGTGCCGCCGAAGGGCACGCCCCAGTAGTGCCGCGAGGAGCCGTTGATCCACACGTATCCGGCCTCCACCCGCTCGGCCAGCCGCAGCGCGGTGGAGACGTCGCGCGTCCAGATGCTGGCGGTGAGGCCGTAGTCGACGCCGTTGGCGATGGTCACCGCGTCGTCCAGGTCGGAGAAGGTGAGCACCGACAGCACCGGCCCGAAGATCTCCTCGGTGGCGATGCGCATCCGCGGTTCGACGCCGGTGAAGATCGTCGGCTCGAGGTAGTAGCCGCGGTCGAGGCCCGGCCCGCTCGGCCGCGCGCCACCGTGGAAGAGGGTGGCGCCCTCGTCCGTGGCCGCCTTGATGTACCGCCGCGACTTGTCGTACTGGGCGCGGGAGGCGAGCGGGCCCATCCGCGTGGCGGGGTCGACGGGCGAGCCGATCGTGATGGCCGCGACCCGCTCGCGGACCAGCCGCAGCACCTCGCCGGCGATCTCGGTGTGCAGCAGCACGCGTGAGGTCGAGCCGCAGGACTGGCCCGCGGACCAGGCGAAGTTCATGCCGTTGACGATGCCGGTCGCGGCGGCGTCCAGATCGGCGTCGGGACACACGATGAGCGCGTTCTTGCCGCCCAGTTCCAGGCTGATGTCCTTGACACCGACTTCCGCGGCGTCGCGCTGGATGAGCCGGCCCACGCGGTCGCTGCCGATGAAGCCGATGCGGCGCACGAGGGGGTGCCGCACCAGCGCGCGGCTCGCGTCCGGTCCGTTGCCGGTGATCACCGAAAGGGTGCCGGGGGGAAGGATTCCGGCCGCGATCTCGGCGATGCGCAGTGCGGACAGCGGGGTGATCTCGGAGGGCTTGAGCACCACCGCGTTGCCCGCCATGAGGGGCGCGGCGATCTTGGCCGCCGCGAACATGGCCGGGTGGTTGAACGGGACGATCCGGGCGACCACACCGTACGGCGCGCGGCGCGTGAAGTGCAGGTTCTCGACGCTGGCGGGAATCGTCTCGCCGCCGAGCTGGGCGGTGTAGTCGGCGAACAGCTCCAATACCTCGGCGCCCCACTCCACGTCGGTGCGCATGGCGGTGACCGGGTTGCCCGAGTCGAGTGCGTCGAGCATCGCCAGCTCGTCGGTGTGCGCCCGGAGCGCCTCGGCGAGCGCGCGCAGCCTGCGGCCGCGTTCGCGCGGCTCCAGGTTCCGCCAGCCCACCGCGGCGTCGGCGGCGGAGCGCACGGCGGCGTCGACGTCCTCCGCCGTGGCGTCCGGCGCCTCGGCGAGGGCCTCCTCCGTCGCGGGACACTCCACTGTGTACGTTCCGCCGCTTCCGGCAAGCGCGTGCCCGCCGACCGCGAGCCGCCAGTCGCGATCCGCGGCGACCGCGGCCGCCCGGATCGGGTCATCCACCACAGACACGCGAGCAACCTCCAGTATGTGGAAAGAGTCTCTGCGATGCAGAAGATAGCCCCGGTCCGGTCGCGCGGTCAACGAGATGGTTGTGACGGTTGACAGGCGGGCGGCTTCCGGAGAAGCTCTCTGCTTATAAGATTCCAACTCTGCAGAACAGAGAAGCTACGGCGAGTGGGAGCCAGTGATGACCGAACAGTCGCATCTCCTCGAGGACGTGCGGCGGGGCATGATTCCTGCACACATCTACAACGACGAGGAGGTGTTCCGGCTCGAACGGGAACGGCTGTTCAGCCGCGCATGGGTTTTCGTGGGGCACGAGTCTGAGATCCCGCAGCCGGGCGACTACGTGGTGCGCCGCGTGCTGGAGGACTCGTTCATCGTGGCGAGGGGCGAGGACCACGAGGTGCGGGCGCTGTTCAACATGTGCCTGCATCGCGGCATGCAGGTGTGCCGCGCGGAGATGGGCAACGCCTCGCACTTCCGCTGCCCGTACCACGGCTGGTCCTACCGCAACGACGGCAGGCTGGTGGGGCTGCCGTTCCACAAGGAGGCCTACGGCGGGGAGGCCGGGTTCCGGCGCAAGGGCCAGACGCTGCTGCCCGCTCCGGCGCTCGACACCTATAACGGCCTGATCTTCGTGAGCATGGATCCGGACGCGCCGCCGTTGCGGGAGTATCTCGGAGACTTCGCGTTCTACCTGGACTACTACACCAAGCAGTCCCCGAGCGGAATCGAGTTGCGCGGACCGCAACGCTGGCGGATCAAGGCGAACTGGAAGATCGGCGCGGAGAACTTCGCCGGCGACATGTACCACACGCCGCAGACGCACACGAGCGTGGTGGAGATCGGGCTGTTCCGGGAACCGAAGGCGGAGAAACGCAAGGACGGCTGCACGTACTGGGCGGGCAACGGTGGTGGCACGACCTACAAGCTGCCGCCGGGCACGCTGGAGGAACGGCTGCGTTACGTCGGCTATCCCGACGTGATGGTCGAGCGCATGAAGCGCACCTGGTCACGGGAACAGCTCGACGTCGTCGGCCGGGACGGGTTCATGGTCTCCGCGGCCTCGGCGTTTCCGAACCTGAGCTTCGTGCACAACTGGCCGAGGGTCGAGGACTCCGAGGACGTGCTGCCGTTCATCTCGATCCGGACGTGGCAGCCGGTGGGGCCGGACGAGACCGAGGTCCTGTCGTGGTTCGCGGTCGACGCCGAGGCCCCTGAGGAGTTCAAGGCCCTGTCGTACAAGGCATACCTGATGTGCTTCGGCAGCACCGGGATGTTCGAGCAGGACGACGTGGAGAACTGGGTGTCGCTCACGAACACGGCCGCGGGGTCGATGGCGCGGCGGCTCGCGCTGAACAGCCGGATGGGCCTGCTCGAGGACGACGCCACGGTGGTGCCCCCACTGTCGGCCGGGCAGTTCTCCGGACCGGGGGAGGCCTACGTCGGCTACGGCGAGTACAACCAGCGCCACCTGCTGCGGCGCTGGGCCGACTACCTGGAGCGGCCCGCGAGCCCGGCCGAGCGGATCCAGGTCAACGGCGTGGAGGCGGCCGGCGCCGCCGGGAAGGTGGTGCGGGCATGAGGAGGGTGCGGACGCGGGAGCGCGAGAGCGGCAACGGCGGACCGTACTCGGCCGAGTCCGCACTGGGCGGGCACGCGCCGAGGACACAGCGCACGGGCCGGTCGCTGCCGTTCTCCGACGAACGGCACCTGCAAGCCCACCACTGGCTGGTCGAGGAGGCGTACCTGCTCGACGCCCAGCGCTACGACGAGTGGCTGGACCTGCTCACCGACGACATCCACTACCTCATGCCGGTGCGGGTCAGCACCGCTCTCGGCGCGGGCTTCGACTCCGCGCCGGGGATGGCGCACTTCGACGAGAACAAGTACTCGCTGTCGCGGCGGGTCGCGCGGTTTCGTACCGAGCACGCGTGGACCGAGGACCCGCCGTCGCGGCTGCGGCACTACGTCACCAACGTGCGGACGTTCGCCACCGACGATCCCGACCACGTCGTCGTGGACTCCGCGGTGCTGCTGTACCGCAGCCGCGGCGACGTGCGCGAGGCCGCGATCGTCTCGGCCGGGCGCGAGGACCTGCTGCGCCGCATGCCCGGCGAGGCGGGCTGGGCACTGGCCCGCCGGACGATCCTGGTCGACGACTCGGTGCTGCGCACCCAGAACCTGGCGATCTTCCTATGACCGTGCGCTGGGACGGGGAGGACGAGGACGCGAGGGCGGCCGCCCGCGCGGCGGCCGAGCGGCGCGCACTGCTCGACCACCAGCACGGCCCGGAGATCGTGCTGGCCAACGAGTTCGCGGAGATCCGGGTGTGCCGCGTGGAGACGCGCAACGGCTCGCGGCTGCTGATCGAGTCGCCGAAGTCGGGCCAGTGGGTCGCGCTGTGCCCGTTCGAGCTCGAGGCGCTTACCTGGCAGAACCCGAGGACCTTTTCCGCGATGATCGGCCGGCCGTTCGGGCCGTTGCTGGGCCACGACGAGGAGGACACGTGACGGGCTGGCTGGAGGGCCGCAGGGCCCTGGTCGTCGGCGCGGGCTCGGGCATCGGCCGGGCCGTGGTCGACGCCTTCCTCGGCGAGGGAGCTCAGGTGGCCGTGCTCGAACGGGACGCGGCCAAGTGCGCGCGACTGGCCGAGGAGATCCCGGGATTGCCGGTCGTGGTGGGCGACGCGACCACGCGAGCGGCCAACGAGGAGGCCGTGGCGGCGGCGCTGGGGTCGTTAGGCGGGCTCGACGTGCTGGTCAGCTGCGTCGGCGTGTTCGACTTCTACCGCGGCCTCGGAGAACTCGACGCCGAGCGGATCGACGACGCGTTCGCGGAGATGTTCGCCGTCAACGTCAAGAGCCAGCTGCACGCCGTCAAGGCCGCGCTGCCCGCGCTGCGGGAGAGCGGCGGCAGCGTGGTGCTCACCGAGTCGACCTCGGCGTACTACCCGGGGCGGGGCGGGGTGCTCTACGTCTCGTCGAAGTTCGCGGTGCGGGGCCTGGTGACCGCGCTCGCGCACGAGCTGGCGCCCGGGATCAGGGTCAACGGTGTCGCGCCCGGCGGCACGGTCGGCACGGACCTGCGCGGGCTCGGCAGCCTCGGCCTCGAGTCCCGCAGCCTCGGCTCCGCCCCGGGTCGGGAGGCCGAGCTGGCCGGGCGCGTACCACTGCGGGTCGCACTGTCCGGAAAGGACCACGCGTGGAGCTACGTCTTCCTGGCCTCGGATCGTTCCCGGGGCATCACAGGTGGCGTGGTCCACCCCGACGGCGGGATCGCCGTCAAGGCATGAGCGTGCCACCGAGGTGGCGACGACGAGGAGGAACCGACATGGCGGTGGTGAAGGCCGACCTGGCGCTGTGCCAGGGTTACGCGAACTGCGTGGTGGCCGCGGACGACGTGTTCGACATCGACGACGACGGCGTGGTACTGGTGCTGCGCGGCGAGGTCCCGGAGTCCGAGCGGCCCCGGATCGTGGACGCGGCCCGTACCTGCCCGGTCTCGGCGCTCGAGGTGGCGGACTCGTGAGCCCGGTGACGGTGATCGTGGGCACGTCGATCGGCGGCGTGCGCACGGCGCAGGGCCTGCGCGCTGCCGGCTACGACGGCGAGGTGTTGCTCGTCGGCGAGGAGACCGCCCTGCCCTACGACAAACCGCCGCTGTCGAAGGGCCTGCTGGCCGGGACCTCGAGCATCGAGGACCTCACCCTGCTGACCGAGCGCGCCGCCCGCGAGGCCGGTATCCGGCTGCTGCTCGGCAGGGCCGCCACCGGACTGGACATCGGGACGAACACCGTCACGCTGGCCGACGGCGAGCGGCTGCGGTACGACGACGTGGTGATCGCTACGGGCGCGCGCGCCAGACCGTCCCCGTGGGGCGAGCCGCGAGGGGTGCACGTGGTGCGCACACTCGGCGACGCGCAGCGGCTGGCCGTGGACCTGCGCCGGGGCGGACCGCTCGTGGTCGTCGGCGCGGGGTTCATCGGCGCCGAGGTTGCCGCCACCGCGCGAGGGCTGGGCGCCGCCGACGTGACGATGGTCGATCCCGCTCCGGTGCCGCTGAGCCGGGTACTCGACCCCGAGGTGGCCCGCTGGTTCGCGGGCCTGCACGCCGGACACGGCGTGACGACCCGGTTCGGCGTGGGCGTCGAGGGCATCGACCGGGCCCGTGACGGCCTCGTCGTGCGCCTCGCCGACGGGGCACGGTTGCCCGCGGCGACGGTGGTGGTCGGCATCGGGGCCGTTCCCCAGGACGGCTGGCTGCGGTCGTCGGGACTGCGGATCGACGACGGGGTGGTGTGCGACCGGTACAGCCGGGCGGTGGGGACGGAGCACGTGCACGCCGTCGGCGACGTCGCCAGGTGGCCGCACCCCCGCGCGGGCGAGCTCGTCAGGGCGGAGCACTGGACCAACGCGGTCGAGCAGGCGGCGTGCGTGGCGCACAACATCACCCGGCCTCGGCAGCCGAGGGCGCACGCGCCGGTCGAGTACGTGTGGAGCGACCAGTACGACCACACGATCCAGCTCACGGGCCGCACCGGAGGAAGACTCGGCCACCTGACCGTGCCCGGCCCTGATCCGGACCGCTCGTTCGCGGTGCTCTACGCGGACGCCGAGGGAACGTTCACCGGTGCGGTCACGGTGAACTGGCCTCGAGCGCTGGTCGCTTGCCGGCAAGCCGTCGGCACGGAAGCGCCGGCAGCGGAGGTCCGGGATCGCGTGACCGCGGCCAGGCCGCGTACGACGACGGGAGCACGACCATGAACGCACCGCCGAGCGCCGAGCTCGCTCCACTGCGGACACTGCTCGCCGACGCCTGCCGCGTGCTCGCGGCGCGTGGCCTCGCCGACGGGATCCTCGGGCACGTCAGCCTCCGGGTCGACGTGGGCAGGATGCTCGTCCGCTGCCGTGGCCCCGAGGAACGTGGCCTCGCCTTCACCACCGACGCGGACATCCGGCTCGTGGACCTGTCGGGAGAACCAGGCGCGGCAGGGGAGCTGGACGGCGGCTACTCCCCGCCGAACGAGCTGCCCCTGCACGCCGAGGTCCTGCGCAGACGGTCCGATGTGGACGCTGTGGTGCACGCACATCCGCCCGCCGTCGTCGCGGCCGATCTCGCGGGCATCGCCATCCGGCCGATCGTCGGCGCCTTCGACATTCCCGGCACGCGGCTCGCCGCCGGAGGGGTGCCCGTCTACCTTCGTGGCGTGCTGGTGCGTGACCGGCGCCTGGCGGGTGAGATGGTGGCCGCGATGGGGGAGCGGCCCGTCGTCGTGCTGCGAGGTCACGGCCTGACCAGCGCCGCGGCGAGCGTGGAACAGGCCGTGCTCCAGTCCGTCGGTGTCGACCGGCTGGCGACGTTGTCCCTGCGCGTCGTGGGTGCGGGCGGGACGCTCACCGACCTGCCCGCGGCCGATCTGGCCGAGCTGCCCGATCTCGGGGCGGCGTTCAACACCGCGACGGCGTGGCGGCATGAGCTCGCCCGCGCGGCAGTTGACACGAACGGGTGAATAGAAGAAGGTAATTCTGCATCGCAGAGACAGTGTCCCGAACGGTCCTGCTCCCACTCTGTGGGCGTGCCCAACGAAGCGCGCGGAGAGGAATTGGTGTGTCCATCCACGTCATCGGAGTCGTGGCACTCGTGCTGGTGTTCGTCATCGGCACCGCGAGGCCCGTCAGCATCGGTGCTCTCGCGCTCGTGGCCACGTTCCTCATCGGAACGCTGGTCGCGAACGAAACGCCCGACGAGGTACTGGCGGGTTTTCCCCCCGACTTGTTCGTCCTTCTTGTCGGTGTGACCTATCTGTTCGGTCTCGCCGCCTCGAACGGCACGATCGAATGGATCATCGACAGGGCGGTGCGGTTGTTCGGTGACCGTCCCGCACTCGTGCCCTGGCTGATCTTCGTCTTCTCCGCCGTGCCGACCACGGCGGGAGCACTCGGTCCCGCGGGTGTGGCGATGCTCGCGCCGCTGTGCCTGCGGCTGGGTGAGCGCTACGCCATCGACCGGCGCATGTCCGCGCTGATGGTGATGCACGGGTCCTGCCTCGGCAACTTCTCGCCCCTCAACGGCCTCGCGATCATCGTGCAGAAGGCCGCCGGTGCGAGCGGTGTCTCGATCTCCTCCTCGGCGCTGTTCTTCGGCAACGCGGCCTACAACATCGGCCTCGCCGTGGTGATCTACCTCTGCTTCGGTGGCCGCACCCTGTTGCGGGAACGGCGACTGCGCGTCGCGACGGCCGCCGCGACCGTCGGCGCGAGCGTGAGTGCCACGGCCACGGGCGCTTCCGATCCGGTGCCGGGCAGTGCGGCCGTGACCACAGTGGACCACGACCGCACGGAGACTCGCGGTGGATCCACACCGCTGCGTGCCGACCAGACGATCACGCTCGCCGTCATGCTCGGGGTCGGCGTCGGCGCGCTCGTGTTCGACATCGAGATCGGCTTCCTCGCGCTCATCGCGGCCGTGGCGCTGCACGCCGTGTTCCCGAAGCGGTTCGACAAGGCCGACAAGCGCATCGTGTGGTCGGTCGTGCTGTTGATCTGCGGTGTCACGACGCTCGTCGGCGCGATGGAGCGTTATGGCACGGTGGACGCGGTCGGCAACGGCATCGCGAGCCTGGGCGCGCCGCTGCTGACAGCCTTCCTGCTCTGCCTCGTCGGTGCCTTCACCTCGGCGTTCGGTTCCAGCGCGGGTCTGCTCGGCGTGCTGATCCCGCTCGCGGTGCCGTTCCTGGTGCAGGGCGAGGTCGGCGCCACCGCGATGATCATCGCGCTCGCGATCTCGGCCACGGTGGTGGACTCGACGCCGTTCTCGTCCGTCGGCGCACTGACACTGGCCAACGCGCCCGAGCCGGAGCGCAGGCCGCTCTTTCGCACGATGCTCACGTGGGGCATCGCGATGGCCCTCACCGCGCCCGTGCTCACGTGGCTCATCTTCGTCCTGCCGACCGCACCTTGACAGTCCCCTCCCGAACGGAAAGCGAGAAACATGAGCGGTGACGTCCGTGAGATCGTGGCGACCTCGTCGCGGATGCTGGCGGCCTCCGGCCACGGAGACCTGATCTGGGGCCACGTGTCGGCGCGTGACCCCGAGGGCAGGGGCGTGTGGCTGAAGTCGGCGGAGTGGGGCCTCGACGAGGTGACCCCCGAGCGCGTGCACCTCGTCGATGGCGACGGCATGGTTCGCAGCGGCGACGGTACCCGGCACAGCGAGTACCCCATCCACACCGAGATCATGGCCGCCCGGCCGGACGTCGGCGCGGTGGTGCACACGCACCCGCCGCATGCCGTCGCACTGGCTGCGGCGGGCGACTCGCTCCGGCCCGTGAGCCACGCGGCGAACTACTTCGTTCCGCCGCAGGTGCCCCGCTTCACCGACACCGCCGACCTCGTGCTCACCGCCGAGCTGGGTCGCTCATTGGCCGGCGTGCTCGGCAGCGCGAGCGCGGCATTCCTCGTCAACCACGGCATCGTGGCCGTCGGCAGGGATGTCGAGGAGGCGACCGTGGCGGCGATCCTGCTGGAACGCGCGTGCGAGCAACAGTTGCTGACCCACGCGGCGGGCGGCTGGCCGACCTGGTCCCCTCCGGAGGAGTCGCGGGCCAAACGAGAGCACATCTACCACGACAAGGCCGTCTCGGCCGTGTGGGAGTACCTGGTGCGGCAGCTGCCCGCCCTCGAACCGCGCTGAAGGGAGCCCGTCGCCGTGCCGCCTCTGTTCACGATGGCCTGCCAGGCGTACGACCGGATAGAGCCGCTGCGCACCGGAGAGGTCCGCGTCGCTGGTGCGCAGCTGAACTTCCTCGACCTGCCGGTGGAGGAGACGTTCTTCCGGATGCTGAGGTTCGCGGAGTTCGACATCGCCGAGATGTCGCTCTCGACCTACGTGCTGACCCTGGCCAAGGGAGCACCGTTCGTCGCGGTGCCCGTCTTCCCCTCGCGGGCGTTCCGGCACAGCGCCGTGTACGTCCGGAGAGACTCGCCGATCACCGACCCGGCGGACCTTGCGGGCGGCACGGTAGGCGTTCCCGAGTACCAGATCACCGCGGCGGTGTGGGTGCGCGGCATCCTGGCGGAACACTACGGGCTGCCGGTGGAGTCCGTGCGCTACCGCACGGGCGGCCTTGATACGCCCGGTCGCGAGGAGAAGCTGGAGCTGAGCCTGCCGCCCGCGATCGACGTGCGGCCGATCGGCAAGAAGGAGACGCTGTCGCGGCTGCTGCTCGACGGCGCGCTCGACGCCGTCTACAGCGCCCGCAACCCCGGACCGTTCAACACCCCCGACGGTGGCGGGCTCAGGCGGCTGTTCCCGGATCCGGAGGCCGCCGAGCGCGGCTACCACGACCGCACGGGCATCTTCCCGATCATGCACACGCTCGTGCTGCGGCGCGACGTCTACGAACGACACCGGTGGCTGGCCCGTGAGCTGGTGAAGGCGTGTGAGCGGGCCAAGGCGGCAGCGCTGTCCGGGCTCGGCGAGACGGCGGCGCTGCGGTACGGGCTGCCGTGGCTGTGGGCAGAGGTGGAGCGCACCCGGGCGGCGCTGGGCGAGGAGTGGTGGCCGTACGGGTTCGAGCCGAACCGCGCCACGCTGGACACGTTCCTGCGCTACTCCCACGCGCAGGGGCTGGCCGAGCGCCGGTACGAACCAGAGGAGCTGTTCGCGCCGGAGACACTGGAGGAGGTCATCGTGTGACAGTGGGGGATGTGGCGCCGGGTCGGCTAGGCTTTCTGCTGTGAAGAACTCTTCTGCGGCCGACTCGGTGGTGCTGGGCCCGCGGCCCCAGTACCCCATCGAGTCCGTCGACAACGCGCTGAGGATATTGCTGCTGCTGGGGGAGCGCAGTGAGCTACGGCTCACGGAGGTCGCCGAGTACCTCGGCGTCGCCTCGTCGACGGCCCACCGGCTGCTCGCGATGCTGCACTACCGTGGCTTCATCCGGCAGGACCGCCGCTCCAAGGCGTACGTGCCGGGTACCGCGCTGACCGGGGTCGCGTTCTCGATCCTGCAGCAGTTCGACGTGCGGCAGACGCTCCGGCCGTTCCTGGAGGAGCTCCGCGACGAGACCGGGGAGACCGTCCACGTCGCCACGCTCGACGGCACCACGGTGCGGTTCATCGACGCCATCGAGAGTCCCCGCGCGGTGCGTGTCGCCTCGAGGCTGGGAAGGTCGATGCCCGCCAACTGCACGTCGACGGGCAAGGCGATGCTGGCGTCGCTGTCCACCGAGCGCCTGCACCAGCTCTACCCGGAGGAGGAGTTGCCCGGCCTGACCGAGCACTCGATCCGCAGCAGGGCCGCGCTGGAGCGTGAGATCGCCGGGATCCGGCGCCGCGGCTACGCGACGAGCTCCGAGGAGAGCGAGGAGGGCGTGTCGTCGGTGTCCGTGGCGTTCCCCGCCGAGCATTCGGCGCTGCGGCTGTCGTTCAACACGGCGATGCCGGTGAGCCGCGTCAAGCGGGCCGACATCAAGCGTATCGCCGAGCTCATGCGGTCCACGGTCGACCGGGCGGCGGCACTACTGCACTAGCAGCATCCACAGTGGAGTCATCGAGCGGGACGCCGACGATCCGCAGCGCCGCGCTCGACGGCCGCCGCGCTCGCGAGTCGTGCGTTCCCGACCGCGAGTCGTGCGTTCCCGACCGCGAGTCGTGCTCTCGAGTGCACGACTCGCAGTTCTGAGTGCACGACTCGCGGTCCTGAGTGCACGACTCGCGGGTCGTCAGGACCGGGCCGACAGCGAGATCGGCTCCGCGCCCGTGGGCGCGCCACAGCAGCCGCCCTCCTCGGCCGGCTCGTCGAACACGCCCGCGCCGCCGCAGACCCCGGTCTCCGGCAGCACCAGCTCGACGCGTTCGGCGGCCTCCCGGTCGCCCGCGAGCGCGGCGGCGATGCTGCGCACCTGCTCGTACCCGGTCAGCGCGAGGAACGTCGGCGCCCGGCCGTAGCTCTTCATCCCGGCCAGGTACACGCCGGGCTCGGGCTGCGCCAGTTCCCTGACACCGTGCGGGTACACCGTGCCGCACGAATGCACGTTCGGGTCGATCAGCGGAGCCAGCGCGACCGGGGCCTGCAGCGTCGCGTCGAGGTCGAGCCGCAGCTCCGACAGCCACGACAGATCGGGGCGGAAGCCGGTGAGCGCGACCACCTCGTCGACGGCCTCGATCCGGTGACCCGCCTCCGAGACCAGCGTGAGTGTGCCGTCCGAACCGGACTCCACGGCTGCGGTGCGGAAGCCGGTGACCACGCGGATCGCGCCGCCGGCCACGGCCTCGCGGGCGCGCATGCCCAGCGCGCCGCGGGCGGGCAGCTGGTCGGCCGCACCGCCGCCGAAGGCGTCGCCCACCGTGCCGCGCCGCAGCGCCCAGCTGACCCGTGTGGCCGGGTGCTCCCCGGCGAGCCCGGCGAACGCGACCAGCGCGGTGAGCGCCGAATGCCCGCTTCCGGCCACGACGACGTGCCTGCCCGCGTAGCGGTCCCGCAGGGCCGTGTCGGTGAGATCCGGTACGCGGTAGGCGATCCGGCCTGCCGCGGCGCGTTCGCCGAGCGCCGGCAATCCGTCGCCGCCGAGCGGGTTCGGGCTTCCCCACGTACCCGAGGCGTCGACGAGGGCTCGCGCGGTGATCCGCTGCTCGCGACCGTCGGACCGGCGGACGTGGACCGTGAGCGGCTCGGTCTCCCGCCCGGCGTCGACCAGGCGGTCGCGGCCACGCCGTGCCACGCCGGTCACCTCGGTGCCGAAGCGCACCCGCCCGCCGAGCGCCGCGGCCAGCGGGCGCAGGTACCGCTCGGCCCACTCCCGTCCGGTCGGATAGGTGCCGTCCGGCCGCTGCCAGCCCGTGGGCTCGAGCAGTCTCAGGGCGGCGGGGGCGAGGAGTTCCGGCCACGGCGAGAACAGCCGCACGTGCTGCCACTCCGCGACCGCCTCGCCCGCCGAGAGGCCCCGTTCCAGCACCAGCGGTTCGAGGCCGCGTTCCCGCAACTCGGCTGCCGCGGCGAGCCCGACCGGGCCGGCGCCGACCACCACGACCGGCAATGTGCCACTCATATCCGGATCCCCTTTCCATCGATGACTCTCGATGAAGTTGTGAGGGAATCTATCGATGGAGCTCGATTGACGCAAGAGTCGTGCCTCGCCGATAATCAGCGGTATGACGATCACGGCGCCCGTGCCGCGGCTGCTCGCCGACCAGGAGGCCGCGACCTACGCGGACTGGTTCTCCTGCCTCGCCGACCCGACGCGAGTGAGGCTCCTGCACGCCGTCGCCACGACGCCCGGCGGCAGCACGGTCGGCGCGCTGACCGGGCGACTCGGCATCAGCCAGTCCACCTGCTCCCACCACGTGCGCAAGCTCGCCGACCTCGGTTTCGTGCGGCTGCACAAGGAAGGCACCGCCACCAAGGTCGTCGTGAACGAGGCCTGCTGCACCGGACTGCCACACGCCGCCGACGTCGTGATGGGCACCGTCACCGCGCCGCCGTGCTGTCCCGCGGACCCGCCCGCCGACGTGCGCGTGCGCGCGCTCGAGCCAGGGGACTGGGCCGACGTCCGGCGCATCTACGGCGAGGGCATCGCCACGGGGGTCGCGACGTTCGAGACGAACGTGCCGAGCCGCGCCTCCCTCGACGCGCGCTGGCTGCCCGGGCACCGCTGGGTCGCCGAGCTCGACGGACGGGTCGCGGGCTGGGCGGCGCTGAGCCCCGTTTCGGCGCGCGACTGCTACACGGGGGTCGCCGAGAGCTCCGTCTACGTCGGGGCCGGACAGCGGGGCCGCGGCGTGGGCAAGGCACTGCTGCGGCAGCAGGTGATCGAAGCCGACAACGCGGGGCTGTGGACGCTGCAGGCGTCGATCCTCGCGGACAACCGCACCGGCATCGGGCTGCACCACTCCGCGGGCTATCGCACGGTGGGCATCCGCGAGCGCATCGCCAAGGTCGGCGACACCTGGCACGACACCGTGCTGCTCGAGCGGCGCGCGGGAGCGGTCGCCCGGTGCGAGGACTGCGCCTGAGTCAGACCGAGGACGTGGCCGGCAGGCAGTCGAGGAACGCGGCGACAAGCGGGTTGGCCTCGTCGGACCACACGGCGTGGACGTCCAGTACGGGGACCGGGTCGTAGAGGGCCACCGCTGTCGTCCGCGTCCCGCCGAGTCCGCCCCGCGCCGCCGAGGCGAACCCGACGACGGGCCTGACCGCGGCGAGGATCGCGGTGGCGCCCGGATCGTCGACCTCCTCGGCGATCGTGAGCCGGATGCCGCTCGCCCGGGCGGCGGTGACGATCGTGTCGTACATCGCGGCCGACTGCGCGCGGCGGAACAGCACACACGGTTCCCCGGCCAGCTCGCTGAACGGCACCCGGTCCCGGCCGGCCCAGCGGTGCTGGTGGCCGACGACCGCCACCAGCGGCACGCGCAGGAGCCTCCGGCTGTGCAGCGAGGTGGAGCTCGGTTTGCCGTAGACCATGGCGAGGTCGAGCCTGCCCTCCGTGAGCGCGGCGAGTTGCGGGCCGGTGCGCAGCTCGCGCATCTCCACGTCGATCGCGGGATGGCGGCGGTCCAGCTCGGCGAGCGCGGCGGGCAGGACGCGCTGGCCGGCGGGGAAGTTGTAGCCGACCCGCAGGGTTCCCGCCCTGCCCGCGGCGGCGGCGCGTGCTGCCTGTCCCGCCTGCTCGACCTTGGCGATGATGTCCCGCGCGAGGTCGAGGAAGGCGTGGCCCGCGGGGGTGAGGCGGACCTCGTGGGAGTTGCGGGCCACCAGCTCTGCGCCGACGGAACGTTCAAGCCTGCGCAGGTGCTGGGACAGCGAGGGCTGCGCCAGGTGCAGCCGGGCCGCGGCTCGGCCGAAGTGCAGTTCCTCGGCGAGAGCGAGGAAGGAGATCAGATGCCGCAACTCCACGCGCGCACGGTATCCCCGGTGGGCGAGCAGCCGGTGAACGCCGGACGTCGGGGTGGCGGCTGTGAGGTCTTTCTCTCGGGACTTCCAGCCCTTGCGGCGGGCCGGGCGGGCCGCGAGACTCGGGCTTCGCGTGTGGCCGCCGGGGGGAGGGAGCGGGTCGGGTGCCATGGTGGAGGCGTTGAGGGGGAGCCGCCTGCGGCAGTCGCAGGTCGAGCAGCAGATCCGGGACCTGGAAGCGCGGCTGGTGCGGGAACAGGACCGGGTGCCCGCTCAGGTGGTGCACGACTGGGTGGAACGGGCGCGGGCGCGGTTCGCGCGGGCCCGTGTCCTGACGTTCGTGCCGATCCTGGTCGAACGAGCCGTGCGCGCGGAGTTCAGAGCTGTCGCGCCGGGGGCTTCCTCGGGAGAACGGCTCGCGGTCTGGGCGCGGCGGACTGCCAGGGACATCCTCGCCGTCGAGCTGCCCCGCCGCTGGGCCCACACGCAAGGCGTTGCCGAACGCGCCGAGGAGGTCGCGCGTGTGCTGCCCTCCGACGAGGCCGACGTGCTCGTGGCGTCGGCGTGGCTGCATGACATCGGCTACGCGAGCGCGCTGAACGTGCTGGGGTTCCACCAGCTCGACGGCGCCCGGTTCCTGGCCGAGCACGGAGTGCCCCGGCGGGTGTGCGCACTGGTGGCGCACCACGCGGGAGCCGCCGCGGTGGCTGAGCTCGTGGGCCTGGGCCCGCGGCTCGCGGAGTTCGACGACGAGCAGGGGCCGGTGCGCGACGCGCTGTGGTACGCGGACATGACCACGGGCCCGGACGGTGCGCGGGTGTCGTTCGCCGAGCGGATGGCCGAGTTGCGTGGACGCAGGGGCCCGGAGGACCCGGTGGTGCGGGCGCTCGCCGTCAACGGCGCCGAGCGCGCGGCGGCGGTGCGCAGGACCGAGCAGCTGCTGAGCCGCTACGCGGTACCGGCGTAACTCCTCGATCACCCGGAGCGCGGCACGCGGAGGCACGCGACGGCGACGATGCCGGCCGCCACGATCCCGCCCAGCGCGAGCAGGCTCAACCACATGCCGTGGGAGAACGCCTCCTGCGCGGCGTCGACGAGCCGTCCGCCCTCCGGGCCGGACCGTTCCGCGACGGCCAGCGCGCCCGCGAGCGAGCCGTCCGCCGCCTGCCGCGCGGCCTCGGGCAGCGCCTCCGTCGACGGCCGCACCGACGAGGTGTAGGTCGCCGACAGCACGCTCCCGGCGAGCGCGATGCCCAGCGCCGCGCCGACCTCCCGTGTCGCGTCGTTCACCGCCGAGGCCACGCCGTACTTGCCGGGCGGCACGTTGTCCAGGATCGCGCTCGTGGCGGCCGGTGCGGTGAGCCCGAGACCACCGCCCAACACGCACACCGCCACCGCCAGTGCCGGGTAGCCGCTGTCCGGCCCGAGCCTGCCGAGCAGCACCATCCCGGCGACCACGATCGAGAGCCCGACGCAGGTCACGGCGAGCAGCCCGAACCGGCGGGCCAGGTGGGCCGACGCGAGCGACAGCGGGAACAGCGACACCGCGATCGGCCACAGCACCAGTCCCGAGTCCAGCGGCGAGTAGCCCTGTACGAGCTGCAGGTACTGCGCCAGCGCGAACAGGGCGCCGAACGCGGCCGTGAACTGCACGGTCACCGACACCGAGCCGGTGGCGAAGGCGCGGTTGGTGAAGAGCCTGACGTCCAGCAGCGGAGCTGGGTGCCGTGTCTCGAACCACGCGAACAGCACCCCCAGCAGGAGCCCGGCCGCCAGGGCGACGTGCACCTCGGCGTGCGCCCAGCCGAGGTCCGCCGCGCGCAGGATGCCGAAGACCAGCGACCCCACCGCGAGGGCGCTGAGCACGGCGCCGACCGTGTCGAAGGTGTGCGTGACCTCCTCGCGTGACGTCGGCACCGTGGCTGACGCGACCGCCATCAGCACGGCCAGCACCGCGGGCCCGAGGAATACGGACTGCCACGAGAAGTGCTGGAGCAGCAGGCCCGCGACGATCAGCCCGCCGAGGCCGCCGATGCCCGCGACGGCGGCCCAGATGCCGATGGCCCGCCCGCGGCGGTCCGCCCGGAAGCTCGCGTTGATGATCGAGAGCGTCGCGGGCATGATCATCGCCGCGCCCAGCCCGGTGACGGCCCTGGCCGCGATCAGCCACGCGGGTGAGTCGCCGACCAGCGGTGCGGCGCAACCCAGTGCGAACACGACCAGGCCGATGATCAGCACGCCCCGGCGGCCGTAGCGGTCGCCGAGCGCCCCCGCCGGGAGCACGAGCGCCGCCAGCACCAGCGTGTAGACGTCGACGATCCAGGTCTGCTGCGCCTGGCTCACGCCGGTGTCGGCGGCGAGGGCGGGCAGCGCGGTGTTGACGATCGTGACCATCGCGATGACCAGGCCCACGGCCGAGCACATCAGGCCGACCGTCCATGCCCGGCGCCCGGCGGACAGTGCGGGAACCCCGGCGGTACCTACCGTCATCGCACCTCGTTTCGGGCGAGAAACGAAACTGCCGGTATCGTAGCAGGACCAGCGGTTCTGTAGAGCGTCGTCGGTGACTACCAGGAGAATGCGTCCGTGACCACCCACCACACCGAGCACCGGGACCCCCGGCTCGACCGGTCCCGCGCGGCGATCCTGGCCGCGGCCGTGGCGCTGCTGTCCGAGGGCGGGGTGCGACAGGTGACGATCGACGCCGTCACGGCCCGCAGCGGCGTCGCCCGGTCCACGCTGTACCGCCACTTCCCGAACAACACCGAGCTGCTCGCGGCGGCGTTCCAGCAGCTGCTGCCCCCGCTGCGGCCGCCATCGGCGAACGGATCCCCGCGCGAGCGCCTGCTGCGGCTCGTGCGAGCGCAGGCCCGGCAGATCGAGCAGGCGCCGACGCTCGCGGCCGTGGTGTGGATGACGACGATCGGGCTTTCCGCCGACACGCCGGCCGACGCCGCCGAGCGCACGCGGCTCGCCGCGCTGCGCGAGCACATCGTGACCAACTACCGCAGCCCGTTCGACACGGTGCTCACCGCATGCCTCGGAGCCGGGGGCCGGCCGGACGACGACGAGATCGACGCCGCGGCCGCCCAGCTCGTCGGCCCGCTGTTGTTCAACACGCTCATCACCAGGCGGCCCAACGACCCGGCGTTCTGCGCCCGCCTTGTGGACGATTTCCTTGTGAATCACGGCTGAGTGTCGATCCGGCCGGTGCCCGTTCGTATCGGAGGTGAACGGGGTTCCCCGATACCGAAGGAGCGGACACGATGACCGAGGTACTGCTGAGCGGCCTGCGGATCGGCGAGTCGGCACGCTGGCACGAGGGCAGGCTGTGGCTGTCCAACTGGGGCACCGGCGAGGTGCTGGCCGTCGGCCTGGACGGCGCGGCCGAGGTGATGGCCACGGTGCCGACCACGCTGCCGTTCTCGATCGACTGGCTGCCCGACGGGCGCCTGCTGGTGGTCGCCGGGCCCGAGCAGCGGTTGCTGCGCCAGGAGCCGGACGGTTCGCTCGTGGACCACGCCGATCTGAGCGGGCTTCCCGGCGGGCTCAACGAGATCGTCGTGGACGGCCGGGGCCGCGGCTACGTCAACGGCGGCGCGGACTTCCACCCCGCGGAGGGCGAGGCGCCCGGGTTCATCGCGCTGGTCACGCCGGAGGGGGAGGTGCGCGAGGTGGCCGACGGGATCGCGTTCCCCAACGGGATGGTGGTCACCCCGGACGGCGGGACGCTGGTCATCGCGGAGTCCTTCGCCGGCACGCTGACCGCGTTCGACATCGGCGAGGACGGCGGACTGGCGAACCGGCGGGTGTGGGCCCCGGTGCCCGGTGACGGCATGGTGCTCGATGCCGAGGGGGCGATCTGGACCCCGGGCTGGGGCGCGAGCGGACCCGCCTGCGTGCGGGTCGCCGAAGGGGGTGCGGTGCTGGAGACTGTCCCGCTCGAACACGCCGGGTTCGCGTGCGCGCTCGGCGGCGAGGACGGTCGCACGCTGTTCGTGCTCACGGCGGACTGGCGCATGACCGACGGGTTCGAGGAGAACCTCGAACGGCTGCTCACCGGCCCCGCGACCGGCCGCGTGCTCACCGCCCGCGCGCCGGCGCCGCACGCGGGGCACCCCTGACGCTCGCGTCCCCGGCCAAGTTCGTGTTACCGTTGGTAACTGTAAATCGCGGTAACAGGAAAACGTCGCCAGGGAGCAACGATGACCAGCGTCGACACCACCCAGCACGCCGACACGCCCGACGCCGGCCGCCAGGCGGTCGCCCGGCGGTTGCTGGACTCGTCGGAGACGTTGTCCTACGACCCCGTGACGGAGGTCGACTGGGAGACCCCGCTCGACACGAGCTACCACGGCGCGAGCCCGGAGTGGAGCACGCTGTACGGCACGTCCTACTGGGCGGAGATGACGCCCGAGCAGCAGCGTGAGCTCACCCGCCAGGAGGCCGCGTCGGTGGCGAGCACCGGCATCTGGTTCGAGATGATCCTGCAGCAGATGGTGCTCAGGGACTTCTATGCGAAGGACCCGACCGACCCCGCGTTCCAGTGGGCGCTCACCGAGATCGCCGACGAGTGCCGCCACTCGATCATGTTCGCGCGCGGCGCCGCGAAGCTGCGCGCGCCCGCCTACCGGCCGCGCCGCCTGGCCGTGGAGCTCGGCCGCTTCTTCAAGACCACCGCCACGGGAGAGGCCGCCTACGCCGCGATCCTCGTCGCGGAGGAGGTCCTCGACGTCATGCAGCGCGACTGGATGCGTGACGAGCGCGTGGTGCCGTTCGTGCGCACCATCAACAACATCCACGTGGTGGAGGAGTCGCGGCACATGAAGTTCGCGCGCGAGGAGACCCGCGAGCGGCTGAAGGGCGTCGGCAGGCTGCGCAGGCAGTACAACGCGCTCGTGGTCTCCATCGCCGCGTACTTCATCGTCAGCAGCATGGTGAATCCCAGGGTCTACGCCAACGCGGGGCTCGACACGAAGCGGGCGCTGCGCGAGGCGAAGGCCAACGAGCACCACAAGTCGATGCTGCGGTCGAGCTGCTCCGGGCTGATGGAGTTCCTCGATTCCGCCGGGCTGCTCACCAAGGCGTCGATGCGCTGGTACCAGCGCGCCAACCTCATCTGAATCATGGCCTTCGCGATCACCCAGACGTGCTGCAACGACGCCTCGTGTGTGGCGGTCTGCCCCGTCAACTGCATCCACCCGACGCCGGACGAGCCGGACTTCGGCAACACCGAGATGCTGTACGTCGACCCGCGCGCCTGCATCGACTGCGGTGCCTGTGCCGACGCGTGCCCGGTCGACGCGATCTTCCCGGTGGACGCGCTGACCGGCCCGTTCACGGCGTACGCCGGGATCAACGCCGGCTACTATGCGGACCGCCACCCGGTCGCCGAGGCCGCCGATCCGGCGCCGAACTTCCACGCGTGGAACCCGCGGGTGTTCACCCGCACCATCCCGAGCGACCTGGCGCCGCTCGACATCGCGGTGGTGGGCACCGGGCCCGCGGGGATGTACGCCGTCGAGGACCTGCTGCTGCACACCAACGCGCACGTGACGCTGATCGACCGCCTGCCCGTCGCCGGTGGCCTGATCCGGTACGGCGTCGCGCCCGACCATCCGTCGACGAAGAAGATCGGCGAGACCTTCGCGCGGTTCCACCCGCACCCGCGGCTGCGGCTGCGCCTCGGGGTCGAGGTGGGCAGGGACGTCACCGCCGACGAGCTGGCCTCGCGGCACGACGCGGTGATCTACGCCGTGGGCGCCTCGTCGGCGCGCAGCCTCGGCCTTCCCGGCGAGGACCTCCCCGGCAGCGTCGCGGCGACCTCGGTGGTCGCCTGGTACAACGGGCATCCCGACGCGCCGCCGGACGTGCTCGACCTCGCGGCCGAGCGCGTCGTGGTGATCGGCAACGGCAATGTGGCGCTCGACGTGGCCCGGATACTGACCACGGACCCGGACGAGCTGGCGGGCACCTCGATCGCATCGGAGGCGCTGGACCGGCTGCGGTCGAGCAAGGTCCGTGAAGTCGTGCTGCTCGGGCGCAGGGGGCCCGACGCGGCCGCTTTCACCCGGCCGGAGCTGCTCGCGCTGACCGAGCGGGACGATCTCGACCTCGTCGTCGACGACCACGACGCGCGCACGGCGGAGGCGATCGACGCGGCGGAGCCCTCCGGCAAGGCCGGCCTGCTGCGGGCGGCCACGCGGGAGGCCGTCGACTGGTCCGCCGCGCCGCCGGACGGACGGCGGCGCATCGTGTTCCGGTTCCACTCCGCCCCGATGGAGATCGTCGGCGACGCCCAGGTGCGCGGGCTTCGCGTCACCGGACCGGGCGACGACGTGGAGATCGCGACGGGACACGTCGTGCGGGCGGTCGGCTACCGGGGAACGCCGGTGCCCGGACTGCCCTTCGACACCGGCAGCGGCACGATCCCGCATTCCGGCGGGCGCGTGGAGGGGCGGCCGGGAACCTATGTCGTCGGCTGGATCAAGCGCGGTCCCTCCGGGGGCATCGGCGCCAACAAGGCGTGCGCGAACGAGACCGTGGGGACGCTGCTCGACGATGTGGTGGCCGGCAGGTTGCGCCCGGCCCGCAGGCGGGCGTCGCCGCTCGCCCGGCTCCTTCGTCGCGGCTGAACGTCGTGCGGCGGCGGTGATTTTCCGTCCTGACGCACATTCCGTGGTGTCCACACGGGATGGTCCAGGCGATGATCAGCGCCCTCGGGCACTGGGTTAGCATCACCCGGCCGTGTGACAGCACGGTTTTCGCCGCTACTGGGGGTCTTCTCATGCGCCCGAGATGGGTGATCGCTGTCGTCGCCGCGCCTGCGCTCGCGCTCGTTCCCGTTCCGTCCGCCGCCGCGCCTGCCCCCGCGCCGGTGACGCCGGAGATCGAGACGGTGCCGTTGTCGTCCGCTCGCGGCCTCACCCGGGCCGCCGACGTGCGGGAACTGCGCAGTGAGAACCCGTTCGCGCTGGCCGCGGCCCGCTGGAGCGGCGCCGCGCCCGACGTGCTCGACGTACGCGCCCAGGCCACAGACGGCACGTGGGGTGACTGGGTGACGCTGGAGGCCGTGGACGGACGCGGCGGCGTGCGGGCGAGCGAACCGGTGTGGCTCGGCGACTCGACCGCGCTTCGGGTGCGCGCCGAACGGGGCGGTGCCCCCGTCGACGCCGCCGAACTGTCCATTGTGCTCATCGATCCGGGTGACGGCGGCACGGTCGCCACGCGTGCCGCCGCCGCGGACGTCGCACAGCCTCCCGTGATCAACCGCGCCGCATGGGGCGCCGACGAGACGATCCGCACCAACTGCTTCGCGCAGCAGGGAATCGGCGTCGAGTACAGCCCCACGGTCAAGGCCGCCACGATCCACCACACGGCGGGCACGAACGACTACACCGCGGCCGACTCGGCGCGCATCGTGCGCGGAATCTACGCCTACCACGCGCAGGACCTCGGCTGGTGCGACATCGGCTACAACGTCCTCGTCGACAAGTACGGCCAGATCTTCGAGGGCCGCTTCGGCGGCCTCGACAAGCCCGTCTGGGGCGCGCACGCCGGCGGTTTCAACAAGTTCACCGTGGGCATGTCGATGCTCGGCACGTTCACCGACGTGGCGCCCACGCCCGAGCAGCTGGAGTCGGTGTCCCGGTTCCTGGCATGGAAACTCGCCCGCGGCTACCGCGATCCGAACGGGACGGTCACGCTCGTGTCGGGCGGCGGCGGAACCGCGAGGTACCCGGAGGGCACCGAGGTCGAGCTACCGACCATCTACGGGCACCGCGACGTCGGCTACACCGAGTGCCCGGGGGAGCTCGGCTACCAGCAGCTGCCCGCCGTCCGGCAGCGGGTCACCGAGCTGATGGCCGGCTGGGACACCAGCCCGGTGTACCAGCGCTGGCAGGCCGCGGGCGCCGACGCCGGGGCGCTCGGCGGCGTGTACGAGCTGGAGCGGTCCGCCGCGAACGGCGGGCTGCGGACCACGTTCGCGAGCGGAGCCGGCTCGGTGTACTGGTCCGAGGGCACCGGTGCCCGCATCATCGGCGGCGCGATCCGCGACACCTGGGCCGCGTACGGCAGCGAGGCCGGGCACCTCGGCTACCCGAGGACCGACGAGCTCGCCACCCCGGACAACGTCGGCCGCTACAACCACTTCGCCGGGGCGGGCGGCTCGATCTACTGGACGCCGTCGACCGGAGCCCACGAGATCCGCGGCTCCATCAAGACCGCGTGGGGCCAGCTCGGCTGGGAGCGCGGGCCGCTGAAGTACCCGACCACCGACGAACGCGGCACCCCCGACGGCCGGGGCCGCTACAACCACTTCCAGAACGGCTCGATCTACTGGACGTCCGGCACCGGCGCACAGGCGATCTACGGTGCGATCAAATCCAAGTGGGCGCAGCTCGGGTGGGAACGTGGCCCGCTCGGCTACCCGAAGACCAGCGAGCAGCAGACGCCCGACGGCCGGGGCCGCTACAACCACTTCGAGGGCGGCTCGATCTACTGGACGTCCGCGACGGGCGCCCACGAGATCCGCGGCGCCATCAAGACGAAGTGGGCGCAGCTCGGCTGGGAGCGGTCGTTCCTCGGCTACCCGACGAGTGACGAGTTCGCCATCTCCGGTGGCCGTCGCAGCAACTTCGAGCACGGCTACATCACGTGGAACGCCGCGACCGGCGTGACCACGGCGCGCTCGTACTGACCTCGCGGCCGGCGCGGGCGTACCATCGGCGGTGCCGGGCGGGGTGACGCCCGGCCTGGGGACGGGAGCATCGGTATGGCGTGGAGTCCCGATCCGGAGCCGTCGACGGCGCGGCCGACGCTGGAGACCGAACGGTTGGTCCTGCGCGGCTGGCAGATGGACGACGCGCCGGCGGCGCTGTCCATCTATGGTCAGGCCGCGGTGGCGCGCTGGCTGAGCCCGGCGATGGACCTGGTGCCCGACCTTGCCGCGATGCGGCTGCTGCTGCAGCACTGGATCGCGGAGGCCGACAGGATGCCGCCGCCCGCGGGCCGCTGGGCCATCCAGCGCCGGGAAGACGGCCTGGTGGTGGGCGGCGCGATCCTGCTGCCGTTGCCGCCGGGCAATGAGGACTTCGAGATCGGCTGGCAGCTGCGTCCCGACCACTGGGGGCAGGGCTACGCGAGCGAGACCACCCACGCGCTGGCGCGGTGGGCGTTCAGCCACGACATCGACGAGATCTTCGCCGTCGTGCGCCCAGGCAACACGCGCGCTGCCGCGACCGTCCGCCGCAACGGCATGCAGTGGGTCGGGGAGACCGGTAAGTACTTCGGGCTCACGCTGCAGGTTTTCCGGCTCCGCCCCGCCGATCTCGACCAGGCCGTGCGCGGCAGCCTCCTCCCGGAACGCCCGCGCGAAGCCGAAATCGACTAGCTCCCGCGAGTCGTGCGCTCCGGTTCGCGAGTCGTGCGCTCCGGTCGGCGAGTTGTGCGCTCCGGTCGGCGAGTTGTGCGCTCCGGTCGGCGAGTTGTGCGCTCCGGTCGGCGGGCGCCCCGTCCCGAACGCACGACTCGCGTGCCCGAACGCACGACTCGCGTGCGGGAATGCACGACTCGCGTGCGGGAACGCACGACTCGCGCTGTTTTGAGCCAGTCCATTCTGGGTAGGCCGCGCGAATGCCGACTCGACGAGAGGCCGCCGCGCCCACCGACGACGTGGCGGGGCTGCTGCGAGCCGCGGGACTGCGGGTGACCGCTCCCCGGCGAGCGGTGCTGACCTGGCTCGAGCGACATCCGCACGCCACCGCCGACGCGATCCTCGCCGGCGTACGCGACGAGCTGGGCTCGGTGTCTCACCAGACCGTCTACGACGTGCTGCACGCCTGCGTCACGGCCGGGCTGGTGCGCTCGATCCAGCCTGCCGGGCACCCGGCCCGGTTCGAACGCCGCGTCGGCGACAACCACCACCACCTGGTCTGCCACGGGTGCGGCCGCACGGAGGACGTCGACTGCGTCACCGGTGCCGCGCCCTGCCTGGCACCCGCCGACGACCGCGGTTTCGGGATCGAGGAGGCCGAGGTCGTGTTCTGGGGGCTCTGCCCCGCCTGCACCGAGGAGAAGGAGAGACAGCGATGACCGAGCGGACTCGCCCGTTCACCACCACGGACGCCGGCATTCCCGCCGAGAGCGACGAGCATTCCCTGACCGCCGGGCCCGCCGGTCCGATCCTGCTCCAGGACGCCTACCTGATCGAGCAGATGGCCCAGTTCAACCGCGAGCGCATCCCGGAGCGCCAGCCGCACGCCAAGGGCAGCGGTGCGTTCGGCCGCTTCGAGGTCACGAACGACGTCAGCCGGTACACCAAGGCGGCCTTGTTCCAGCCCGGCGCGAAGACCGACCTGGTCGCCCGGTTCTCCACCGTCGCGGGGGAGCGCGGCAGCCCGGACACGTGGCGGGATCCTCGCGGCTTCGCGCTGAAGTTCTACACCTCCGAGGGCAACTACGACATGGTCGGCAACAACACGCCGGTCTTCTTCGTCAAGGACCCGATGAAGTTCCAGCACTTCATCCGGTCGCAGAAGCGCCGCGCCGACAACAACCTCCGCGACCACGACATGCAGTGGGACTTCTGGACGCTGTCGCCGGAGTCGGCGCACCAGGTGACGTGGCTGATGGGCGACCGCGGCATCCCGCGCACCTGGCGGCACATGAACGGCTACAGCTCGCACACGTACATGTGGGTGAACGCCGACGGCGAGCGGTTCTGGGTGAAGTACCACTTCAAGACCGACCAGGGCATCGAGTTCTTCACCCAGCACGAGGCCGACCAGATGGCCGCTGCGGACACCGACTACCACACCCGCGACCTGTTCGAGCACATCGCCGACGGCGACTTCCCGAGCTGGACACTCTACGTGCAGATCATGCCGTACGAGGACGCCGCGAACTACCGCTTCAACCCGTTCGACCTGACCAAGGTGTGGCCGCACGGCGACTACCCGCTGACCGAGGTCGGCCGCATGACGCTGGACCGCAACCCCACGGACAACCACGCCGAGATCGAGCAGGCCGCGTTCCAGCCGAACAACCTCGTGCCCGGCATCGGGCCCAGTCCGGACCGGATGCTGCTCGCCCGCCTGTTCTCCTACGCCGATGCGCACCGCTACCGGATCGGCGGGAACTACCAGCAGCTTCCGGTCAACGCGCCGGTCGTGCCGGTGAACACCTACTCGAAGGACGGGGCGATGGCGTACCGCACGACGACGGACCCGGTGTACGCGCCGAACTCCAAGGGCGGTCCGGCGGCCGACACCGAGCGGTACGGCAGCCCGCCCACCTGGGAGACCGACGGCCACATCGTCCGCTCCGCCTACGTCGACCACGCCGAGGACGACGACTGGGGCCAGCCCGGCACGATGGTCCGTGAGGTGCTGGACGACGCCGCCCGCGACCGGCTCGTCGACAACGTGGTGGGGCACCTGCTCAACGGCGTGTCGGAACCCGTGCTGGAGCGCGCCTTCGAGTACTGGCACAACATCGACAAGAACATCGGCGACCGGATCCGGGAAGGCGTGCGGGCCAAGCAGGACGAGAAGGACCCCAAGGCCGCCGAGCAGAGCAACCCGGCGCGCCGGGCGATGCAGGAGAAGGCCTGACCTCACCCGGGTGGGTTCGCTCGAACGCGTGGCCTTGCCCCGGCTGCCGTTTGGCGGCCTCGGGTGTGGACGCACCCTCCGCGTGGACGGCCGAGCAGCGGCCGCTGTCAACGAGGAGGTTCGCCGTGAACATGTTCGACAAGGCCAAGGAAGCTCTCGGTAAGAACCCGGACAAGGCCGAGCAGGGCATCGACAAGGCCTCCGACGCGGCGAAGGGCAAGTTCGGCGACCACGCCGACAAGATCGACCAGGGCGCCGACAAGGCGAAGGACTACCTGCGCGGCGGCGGAGGCGACCAGCAGGGCCAGCAAGAACAGCAGTAGCCGTCGGTCAGCGTCGCGCCTGCGAGGGCGCGACGCCGTAGCGCCGCCGGTACGCCGCGGCGAACCGGCTGGCGCTGGAGAAACCCCACCTGGCCGCCACGTCGCTGACCGTCAGCGACGGATCGGCGCGCAGGTCCGCGTCGGCGCGCTGCAGGCGGACCCCCACCAGGTACTCGGTCGGGCTGCGGCCGAGCCACTGGCGGAAGCCCTCCTGCAGCCGCCGCACGCTGGTGCCCGCCACGGTGGCCATCTCGCCCGCGGTCCACGGCCGCGCCGGATCGTCGTGCAGCTGGTCCACGACGCGCCTGATCGCGCGTGGCGCGGGCACGGGGCCGGCGCCCGCGTCGGGGCAGCCAGCGAGCAGGAAACCGGCGGCCACCGCGCCGGCGAGCTGCTCGCGCACCAGGTCGCAGTCGCCGAAGAGCTGGGGATCGTGCAGGTGCGTCGCGAGGCTCCCGATGAGCTGCCGCCACGCGCGGCCCCGGCCGTCGGCAAGGTCCAGCTGGTCGGGCAGGCCGCCGCGGACGGTCACGCGATCGCCGCCGAGCACGCGCTCGGCCTCGCGTTCGAGCCAGCCGCAGTCGAACTTCACCCCGAGCACCGTGCACGTCGCGTCCCAGTGGCTGATGAGCGACGGCGTGTCCGCGCGGAACACCGTGGCCTGGCCCGGCACGGAGGTCACCGGACCGTACCGGCCACGGCTCTCCAGATGCCCGGTCAGCGGCAGGTTGATCTCGTACGCGCCGGGGTAGTCGCACGCGATCCGGACGTCGGCGCCCCAGCCCACGTGGCCGACGAGCACCGGCCCCAGGTCGAGTGTGCGCAGAGTCAGGCGCGGGTCCCGGCCACCGCCGACCAGCCGCAGCTCGTGCGGGAAGTACGCCTCCGCCACCTCCCGGGACGCCTGGTCCCAGTCCCGGGGTGCGGCACCACGCCGTGCGCGCATGGCGGAGAGGATACCTGAGAGCCAGGTCACGAACTCGTCGCGCGATCCGTGCCGCCGCCGCGCGAAGCGTGTCGCCGGGGGCGCTCTCGCCCGCTTACCTTCCCGTCCATCCCGGACAACGACGTGGGAGGACCTGCGATGACGACGACCGAGCGGCCCGATCTGACCTGGCTGAACGACGTCACCATGACCGAGCTGGAGCGCAACCCGTACCAGGCGTACGAGCGGCTGCGGGCCGAGGCGCCACTGGCCTACGTGCCGGTGCTGGGCTCGTACGTCGCTTCCACCGCCGAGGTGTGCCGCGAGGTCGCCACGAGCCCCGACTTCGAGGCCGTGATCACGCCCGCGGGCGGGCGGACCTTCGGGCACCCGGCGATCATCGGGGTCAACGGCGACATCCACGCCGACCTGCGGTCGATGGTCGAGCCAGCCCTCCAGCCGGTCGAGGTGGACCGCTGGATCGAGGACCTCGTGCGCCCGATCGCCCGCCGCTACCTGGAGCGGTTCGAGAACGACGGCAGGGCGGAGCTGGTGGCGCAGTACTGCGAGCCCGTCAGCGTGCGCTCGCTCGGTGACCTCCTCGGCCTGCAGGACGTCGACTCCGACAAGCTCAGGGAGTGGTTCGCGAAGCTGAGCCGCTCGTTCACCAACGCCGCGGTGGACGAGAACGGCGAGTTCGCCAACCCGGAGGGCTTCGCGGAGGGCGACCAGGCGAAGGCCGAGATCCGCGCGATCGTCGACCCGCTGATCGACCGGTGGATCGAGCACCCGGACGACAGCGCGATCTCACACTGGCTGCACGACGGCATGCCCCCGGGGCAGACCCGCGATCGCGAGTACATCTACCCGACGATCTACGTCTACCTGCTCGGCGCGATGCAGGAGCCGGGGCACGGCATGGCCTCCACGCTCGTCGGCCTGTTCTCGCGGCCAGAGCAGCTGGAGGAGGTCGTGGACGACCCGGCGCTGATCCCGAGGGCGATCTCGGAGGGCCTGCGCTGGACCTCGCCCATCTGGTCGGCCACCGCGCGGATCTCCACCAAGCCGGTGACGATCGCGGGCGTCGACCTGCCCGAGGGCACCCCGGTGATGCTGTCGTACGGCTCGGCCAACCACGACACGGGGCAGTACGAGGCGCCGTCGACCTACGACCTGCACCGGCCCCCGCTGCCGCACCTCGCCTTCGGGGCGGGCAACCACGCCTGCGCGGGCATCTACTTCGCCAACCACGTCATGCGGATCGCGCTGGAGGAGCTGTTCGAGGCCATCCCGAACCTGGAGCGCGACACCCGCGAGGGTGTGGAGTTCTGGGGCTGGGGCTTCCGCGGCCCGACGAGCCTGCACGTCACGTGGGAGGTCTGAGATGACCTTCGCGGTGAGCGTCGGCGGCCGCCGGGTCGAGTGCGCCGCCGGCCAGACCCTGCTCGACGCGTGCCTGCGGGCCGGGGTGTGGATGCCGAACTCGTGCAACCAGGGCACGTGCGGGACGTGCAAGCTCACGGTGCTCTCCGGGGAGGTCGACCACGGCGCGTCCCCGCTCGACACGCTCACGGTGGAGGAGCGCGGCGCCGGCCTGGCCCTGGCCTGTCAGGCGCGCCCGCTCGGCGACGTCACCGTGGGCGGCGGAGCCGAGGGCCGCACGACGCACCCGCTGCGGGACCTGAGCGCCACGGTGCTGGAGGTCGCCGACATCGCCCGCGACACCCGGCGGGTGCTGCTGGGTCTGGCCGAGCCGCTGGCGTTCGAGGCGGGCCAGTACGTCGAGCTGGTGGTGCCGGGTTCGGGCGCGCGGCGACAGTACTCGCTGGCCAACACCGCCGACGAGGACAAGGTGCTCGAGTTGCACGTCCGGCGGGTGCCCGGCGGCGTCGCCACAGACGGCTGGCTCTTCGCGGGGCTGGCCGCGGGGGACACCGTGTCGGCGACCGGACCGCTCGGGGACTTCCACCTGCCCCCAGAGACCGAGGACGACGGCGGGCCGATGGTGCTCATCGGCGGCGGCACGGGCCTCGCCCCGCTGGTGGGTATCGCCAGGACGGCGCTGCGGCGCCAGCCCGGCCGGCAGGTGCTGCTCTACCACGGCGTGCGCGGCGCGGCGGACCTCTACGACCTGGAGCGCCTCGGCGAGCTGGCGGAGGAGCACCGGGGCTTCGAGTTCGTCCCCGTGCTGTCCGAGGAACCGGACCCGGCGTACCGCGGCGGCTTTCCCACCGACGCGTTCGTCGAGGACGTCGGCAGCGCGCGCGGGTGGTCGGGCTGGCTGTGCGGACCGCCGCCGATGGTGGAGGCCGGGGTGAAGGCGTTCAAGCGCCGCCGCATGGCTCCGCGGCACATCCACCGCGAGAAGTTCACCCCCGCCGACGCGCTGGGGTAGCCCGGTCGGCGACCCGGCGGCGGGGGCGGTTTGCGATGGCGTCGCTCATGGACGGATCACTGTCCGATCTGGACGCCGGGAACGCGTTCGTGCGCACCGTCCGGCGTGAGCGGCCCCGCGTTGTCCATAGTGGAACCGGTGGACGTTCGCGTTTGGCGGCGCCCGCGCCGGGTATGCCGGTGGGGTGGACCCGGTCCGGGTCCGGTGAAGGGAGTGAGCTCGCGATGACGAAGGCACGCGACATCATGACCAGGGACCCCGAATGCGTGCGCACCAGCGAAACCGTGTTGGACGCCGCGAAGCGGATGGCTGAGCTCGGCGTGGGTGCTCTGCCGATCTGCGGGGAGGACAACCGGCTCAAGGGCATGCTCACCGACCGCGACATCGTGGTCGAGGTACTGGCTGAGGGCAAGGACCCGCGCGCCGTGCGGGCGGGTGACCTCGCACAGGGCGAGGCCGTGACCATCGGCGCCGACGACGACGCCGACGAGATCTTCCGGACCATGTCCCGGCACCAGGTGCGCCGCCTGCCGGTGATCGACGGCCACGACCTCGTCGGCATCGTCGCGCAGGCCGACGTCGCCCGTGCGCTGGATGACCCGCAGGTGGGCGACCTGCTGGAGGCGATCTCGCGCTGAGTTGTCGAGAGGAGATCACCGGGCTGGCCCGGCCGCTGACCGACGCGGGAGATCTGGACGTGCTGCTGGACCGCGTCGGCGAGGCGCGGGTGCCGTGGCTCGCCGAGGCGAGCCACGGCACGCACGAGTTCTACGCGTGGCGGGCCGCGCTCACCGAGCGGCTCGTCGCCGAGCGGGGGTTCTCGTTCGTGGCGGTCGAGGGCGACTGGCCGGACTGCGACCGCGTCGACGCCTGCGTGCGCCGCCTGAGCGGTGCGCCCGGCGATCCGAGGGCCGCGCTGGGTACTTTCGAGCGCTGGCCGACGTGGATGTGGGCGAATGACGAGGTCGCCGAGTTCTGCCGGTGGCTGCGCGCGCACAACGCGGTACTGCCGCAGGGCGAGCGGATCGGTTTCCACGGGCTGGACGTGTACTCGCTGTGGGAGTCGCTGCGCGCGATCCTGGTCCACCTGCGTGAGCACGACCCCGATGCCGTGCCGACGGCGTTGGCCGCGTACCGGTGTTTCGAGCCGTACGACCAGGATCCGGGCGCCTACGCGCGCGCCACCCGGTTCGTGCCGGAGAACTGTGAGAACGAGGTCGTGGACCTGCTCGTGCGGCTGCGGGAGCGGGCTGCCGCCGACGGTCCCGAGCGGTTCCGGGCGTGGCAACACGCCGAGGTGGTGGCCGAGGCGGAACGGTACTACCGCGCGATGATCGGCGGGCGACTGGAGGCGTGGAACATCCGCGACCGGCACATGGCCGCGACGCTGGACCGGCTGCTGGCGCACTACGGGAAGGGGTCGAAGGCCGTGGTCTGGGCGCACAACACACACGTCGGCGACGCCCGCGCCACCGACATGGCTGAGGCGGGCGAGGTGAACCTCGGCCAACTCGCCCGCGAGCGTCACGGCTCCGCCGACACCGTGCTGGTGGGCTTCGGCTCGCACCACGGCCGTGTGGTGGCGGCACGGGCGTGGGGCGCGCCGACGGAGGTCCTGCCCGTGCCACCGGCCCGCCCCGGCTCGCTCGAGGATGTGCTGTGTGACGCCGCGCCCGAGCACGCCGCGTTCGTGTTTCCCGACGGCGAGCGGTCCCCCGAGGTTCTCACCGACGAGCTGGGCCACCGGGCGATCGGGGTTGTCTACCATCCCGAGCGGGAGCGGTGGGGCAACTACGTGCCCACCGTGCTCGGCGAGCGTTACGACGCCTTCCTGTGGTTCGCGGAGACTCGAGGAGTGCGACCACTGCCGATGAGCGTCGGGGACGTGCTCGAACCCGTCGAACGGGCGTAGCGGGCCCGCAGTTCCGGGCGGCAGACTGGCTGGTCATGATCAGATCGACGCTCACGGGACTGCTCGCCGCCGTCGCCGTACTCGGTTTCGTCTCACCGGCACAGGCCACCCCGCGCGACCGGCCGGTCGATCCCCGGCCCAGCACCGCCGAACTGGCCTGGGCGCTGCACGCGCTGGAATGGCGGAGCCGGGGTGCGGTCGACGTGTCCGAGATCGGCAAGTCCAACCAGGGCAGGCCGGTGTGGAGCGCCCGGGTCGGACATGGGCCGCTGCGCATCCTCTACATCACCCAGCAGCACGGCGACGAGCCGCTCGGCACCCCGGCGGCACTGGAGTTCCTGCGTGAGACCGGGGCCGGCCACAGCAAGTACCAGCGCTGGCTGCGTTCGCAGGTCACGGTGGACATCATCGTGCGGGCCAACCCGGACGGGCACGAGCAGAACTGGCGCTACAACTACGATCCGGACGCCCAGCCGGAGTACGGCGAGGCAGGCAAGGGCTACGACATCAACCGGTACCACGATCCGGCTGTCGCACCCGAGGACAACCCCGCCACCGAGGCCGGGCTGATCCAGGCCCACCACGCGGGCTTCGACCCGGACATCGTGGTCGACTACCACATGCAGGGCCGTTACGTCGACCACGAGGGCAGGGAGATCACCGCGTCGCTGATGTGGCCGACCCACCCCGGCGTCGCTCCCGCGGACGTCGCGCTGGCCAAGCAGATCTCGGTGGTGGCGCACCGGGCGATGACCGAGGCCGGCGGCAACGTCACGCAGTATCCCGGCGGTGACTACCAGGGCATCGCCCGCAACGCCTACGGGCTGCTCGGCAAGGGGAGTGTGCTCATCGAGCTGAGCGACCTGGGCGCCGAGCACGAGCAGGCGCAGATCGCCTCGGCGCTCAGCTCGATGCGGGCGATCGCGCGCGGCGCCGCCGACGGCTCGCTCGGCACGGTCGATCCCGGTGCGGCGGAGCGGATCCCGCCGCGCGGGGAGCCGTTGCCACGGGCCGCGGGCGCTCTCCTCGTGGACAGCGCCGACTGACCCACGGCCCCCGCACCGTGCAGTGAAGGCCACCTTCACTGCGTTCAACGCAGGCAAGGTGGCCTTCACTGCCGGGGACGGCTCAGGCGTTGACCTTGGCGGGGATGTCGAAGTCGTCCTCGACGGGGCGGCGCCGGGACATCCCGGTGCGGGCGTGGGTGGCGTAGAGCGTGAGCCCCACGAACGTGAGCCCGCCGACGAGGTTGCCGACGACGGTGGGGATCTCGTTCCACAGCAGGTAGTCGCCGATGGAGAAGTCACCACCGAGCATCAGCCCGCTCGGGAACAGGAACATGTTGACCACCGAGTGCTCGAAGCCCATGTAGAAGAACACCAGGATCGGCATCCACATCGCGATCACCTTGCCGGACACCGATGTCGACATCATCGCCGCGACGACACCGGTCGAGACCATCCAGTTGCACAGCACGCCGCGGATGAACAGGGTGAGCATCCCGGCCGCACCGTGCTCGGCGTAGCCCACCGTGCGATCCGAGCCGATCTCGCCGAGGCGCTGGCCGATCTCGTTCGGGTCCATGGAGAAGCCGAAGGTCAGCACCACAGCCATCATCAGCGCGACGGTGAGGGCACCGGCGAAGTTGCCGAGGAACACCAGGCCCCAGTTGCGCAGCACCGCGCGCAGGCCCACGCCGGGCCGCTTGTCGAGCCACGCGAGCGGCACCAGGGTGAACACGCCGGTGAGCAGGTCGAAGCCGAGGAGGTAGAGCAGGCAGAACCCGACGGGGAAGAGCAGTGCGCCGACGAGCGCGTTGCCGGTCTGCACGGTCACCGTGACGGCGAACGCCGCGGCCAGCGCGAGGATCGCGCCGGCCATGAACGCCCGGATCACGGTGTCGCGCGTGGACATGAACGCCTTCGACTCACCCGCATCGATCATCTTCCCGACGAACTCCGACGGGTTCACGTAGGACATGACGCCGCTCCTTGTGCCGCGGGCGCACCGGCGGCGCCCAGCGCCCGCCCGGTGTCCCAGATCAGGACTGACCCGGGTGAGTCTCGGTGCCGAATGTGTCCGGCTTGTGACGGCGCCGGTGCCATCGGATCACGTCGGGCTCACCGTCGCCGGGCGGGCGGTGTGCAGGCGTCGCGCCCGGTCAGCCGAGGCGCTCGCGCAGCCGGACGTGCACGGTGTCGCCCTCGCTCTTGCCGATGGCGCGGCGGACGTCGGTCTTCACGGGCAGCTTGTGGGTGCCGTCGCCGAGCGCCATGAACGACGCGCGGAACGGGTGGCCGTCGATCGTTCCGCGGACCTTGACGAGCCCGCGGGTGCCGAAGTACTCGGCGGAGCCGGGCATGACCACGTAGGTCCAGCCGCCCTTGCTGGGGCTTGTGCGCAGGGTCGCGGTGAACTCCTTGTCCAGCGGGCCCTGGTGCTTGCCGGTCATGTCGGCCTCCTCGTCGGGGTGGCGTGCGGTTCACCGCCTGGTCGAAGCCGGCGGCCCCTTCTCGACATCGTGGCGGAGAAAAGGTTCGTGACGCCGTGGACGCACCGATATGGATAGTGTAGCTTGCCGCTATAGATAGTGAAGCTATCCGATCTGGGAGGTCGCCATGACAACCACCGCCGTCCGCAGCCCGCGTTCCCGCTCGGTCACCCGCAGGGCGGTGCTGCACTACCTCGAGATGTCGGCCGCGATGGGCCTGGGCATGGCGATCCTCGGACCGCTGGTGCGCTGGGCCTTCGGTGCGGCGGGCTGGTCGGGCGTGTTCGAGTACACCGACGTGCGGGCGATGATCATGGCCACGGAGATGGCCGTCGCGATGGCGGCCTGGATGCTCGTGCGCCGGCACAGCCTCCCGGCCGTGGCCGAGATGACCGCGGCGATGTACTTACCGTTCGTGGTGCTGCTCGTGCCGTACTGGGCCGGGCTCATCTCCGGCGGCGCGCTGATGGGCATCGGGCACGCCGTGATGTTCGTGGCGATGGCCTGGCTCGTCTACCGGCGCAGGCACGAACACCACCACGGCTGACCCCCTTGCCCCGTGAACACCTCGGCGCCCACCCTTGGTCGTGATCGAACCTGGGAGGACTCGGTGAACGACGACCTCTGCCGGCTCAGCGCCGTGGAGCAGCTGTCGGCCCTGCGGCGGCGCGAGCTCAGTGCCGTGGAACTCATGCGGGCCCACCTCGACCGCATCGACCGGCACAACCCGCGGGTCAACGCGATCGCGACGCTCGTGCCGGAGCGGGCGCTGGCCGACGCGAAGGCCGCCGACGACCGGCTCGCCGCGGGCGAGGAGCCGGGCCCGCTGCACGGGCTGCCCGTCGCGCACAAGGACCTGCACCTGACCAAGGGCATCCGCACCACGTTCGGCTCGCCAGCACTGGCCGGCTTCGTGCCGGACGAGGACGACCTCGTGGTCGAACGGCTGCGAGCCGCGGGTGCCATCACCATCGGCAAGACCAACACCCCGGAGTTCGGCGCGGGCTCGCACACGTTCAACCCCGTCTTCGGCACCACGCGCAACCCCTACGACCTCACGCGCAGCGCCGGTGGCAGCAGCGGCGGGGCCGCGGCCGCGCTGGCCGCGGGCTTCCAGCCCATCGCCGACGGCAGCGACATGGGCGGCTCGCTGCGCAACCCGGCGTCGTTCTGCAACGTCGTCGGCCTGCGCCCCTCGCCGGGACGGGTGCCCGGCTACCCGTCCGCGCTGGGCTTCGCGCGCCTCGGCGTGCAGGGGCCGATGGCGCGCACGGTGGCCGACACGGCGCTGACCCTGTCGGTGCTCGCGGGCCCTGACGACCGCAGTCCCATCGCGCTGACCGACCCCGGCGAGACGTTCCGGCGGCCGCTGGAACGCGACCTCACCGGGTTGCGCGTGGCGTGGTCGCCGGACCTCGGCGGCGCCGTGCCGGTGGAGCGCGGCGTGCTGGAGGTGCTGACACCGCAGGTGAAGCTGTTCGAGCGGCTGGGCTGCGTCGTCGAACGGGACTGCCCGGACTTCACCGGCGCCGACGAGGTGTTCCGCACGCTGCGGGCGTGGCAGTTCGAGCAGTCCTTCGGCGAGCTCGTCGACCGCGAGCCGGATTCCGTCAAGCCCGCCCTGCGGCGCAACGTCGAGCAGGGCAGGGCGCTGACCGGCCCGGACCTCGGCCGCGCCGAGGCGCTGCGGACCCAGCTGTACCACCGGGTGCGGGAGTTCTTCACCCGGTACGACGTGCTCCTGCTGCCCGTGTGCCAGGTGCTGCCCTTCGACGCCGGGCAGGAATACCCGGCGTCGGTCGACGGCGTCCCGCAGGAGGACTACCTCGGCTGGATGCGCTCGTGCTACTTCGTGTCCACAGTGGGCAATCCGGCGCTGTCCGTGCCCGGCGGGTTCACCGACGGCGGGCTGCCCGTGGGGCTGCAGATCGTCGGCCCGCCGAGGGCGGACTTCTTCGTGCTCCAGGTGGGGTACGCGTTCGAGCAGGCCACCGGGTACGGCAGGCGCGCTCCCGCGCTCAGCTGACCGGATCGCGGTCGGCGACGTGCACGGCCCGCCCGTCCTGGTAGACGGCCAGGACGCGCTTGCCGAGGTCGTGCACGTCGAGTGGGTCGCCGTCCACGACCACCAGGTCGGCCCGCTTGCCGGGGGTCAGGGAACCGAGCGTGGCTTCGAGCCCCATCAGCTCGGCGGCGGACAGCGTCGCGGCGTGCAGTGCGTCGGCCGGGGAGAGGCCGTGCTCGACGAGGAGCTCCAGCTCGAGGAGGTTCTCGCCGTGTGGGTACAGGGGAGCGTCGGTGCCCATCGCGATCCGCACCCCGGCGTCGACGGCACGCCGGACGCTGCTCTCGCTCGGTGCCTGGATCTTCTCGACGATGTGCTCGGGGTAGGGGACACCGGACTCGATCGCCTGCCGCAGGCCCACTCCGGCGCTGAGCGTCGGCACGAGCCACGTGCCGCGCTCGGCCATCATCGCGAGCGTCTCGTCGTCGAGGAAGTGGCCGTGCTCGATCGAGCGGACCCCGTTGCGCACGGCGGCCTTCGCGCCCTCGCCGTGGGCGTGCGCCATGACGTGCAGCCCGGCCGCCGCCGCCTCGGTGACCATCATGCTGATCTCGTCGTCGCGGAAGTGCGGGATCCGCGGCCCCGCACCGCTCGACACGACGCCGCCGCTGGTGGCGACCTTGATGACGTCGGCACCCGCGCGCACCAGTTCCCTGATCTTGCGGCGGATCTCCTCCGGGCCGTCCACGATCACGGGCGGACGGCCGGGGTGCGGTGGAAGCAGGTCGAGGACACAGGTCGACGGCCACCACGGGTCACCGTGCCCGCCGGTCTGGCTGAGCATGTTGAGCGAGATCTGCATCCGTGGGCCGGGAATCAGCCCGCGTTCCTGCGCCACCCGCATGCCGAGGTCCGCGCCCGCGGCGTCCCGCACCGTGGTGACGCCCGCGGCGAGAGTCTTCGCCATGTTCCGCGCGCCCTCGTAGAACTGGAGCGAGAACGGCTGCTGCGCGCTCTCGACGACGTCCGAACCGGTCATCGTCAGGTGCACGTGGCAGTCGATCAGTCCGGGAAGGACGCCCCGGCCGGTGCAGTCCACCTCCTCGTCGCCGTCCAGTCCACTGCCCACGTCGACGATCCAGCCGTTCTCCACCGCGATGTCGGCGGATTCGGCGGTCAGGGACACCGCGTCGAACAGGGTGCCGCCGCGGAAGACGGTGCGCTTCATCGCTCAACTCCACTCAGGGTCCCGGCGCCGCGGTCACCGCTCGGCGCTTTCCGTTCGGTCTGCTTGCGGATGAGGGGAGTGACGGCGAGCAGCAGCAGCGCGATCACCACCGCACCGGCGCCGAGCAGGCCGAAGTAGGCCGCCGCCGAGCCGGCGTCGTAGAACTTGACGAGCTGGGCGCCGATGCCCTGGCCCGCGGCGTTGGAGGACAACCACAGGCCCATCGTCTGCGTGGCGAACGCGGCGGGCGCGAGCCGCGCCGTCGCCGAGAGCCCGATCGGCGACAGGCACATCTCGCCGATCGTGACGACCGCGAGGCTCGCGACCAGCCACAGCGGGTTGGACTGCCCGCCGCCCAGTGCGGGAAGCACGAGTAGCAGGTACGACAGCCCGGCGATGGCGAGGCCCACGGCGAACTTGTGGGCGGGCGACGGGGGCCGGGCGGACCGGTCGAGGCGCAGCCACAGCACCGCGAACACCGGGGTCAGGATGATCAGCACCAGTGAGCCGACCGACTGGAACCACGACGCCGGGATGGGGAACCCGAGCGCGTTCAGGTCGGTGCTCTCGTCGGCGTACTGGGCGATCACCGTCGCGCCCTGCTCCTGGATGCACCAGAAGGCGACCGCCGCGACGAACATCGGGATGTAGCCGCGGACCCTCGCGCGTTCGACGGTGGTGGTGCGGCGGCTGCGCAACATGACCGTGAAGTACGCGGCGGGGACGGCGATCGCGACGACGCTGATGACGTTGACGATGCCGCCCGCGTCGAGGGTGCCCGTCGCCACGGTCACGACGATGATCGCGACGAGCGCGGCGATACCCGTGAGCACGCCCGCCAGCCGTCCACGCGGGACCTCCCGCAACCGCAGCGGGTTCTTCGGCCGGTCGCTGAGCGGGCTCAGGTGCCGCTGCGTGCGGACGTACACGATCAGGCCGAGCGCCATGCCGACGGCCGCGATCCCGAACCCGAGGTGGTAGTCGTACGTCTGGCCGACCGTGCCGACCACGAGCGGTGCGGCCACGGCGCCCACGCTGATGCCCATGTAGTAGATGCTGAAACCGGAGTCGCGCCTCGGATCGTCGCGCGCGTAGAGGTCGCCCACGGATGAGGAGATCGTCGGCTTCAGCAGCCCGGTGCCGCTCGCGATGAAGATCATCGACGCGAACAGGGCTCCAGCGCCGGCCGGGATCGCCAGGCAGATGTGCCCGCACATGATCAGGACGCCGCCGAGCAGGGTCGCGCGCCGGTCGCCGAGGAGCCGGTCGCTGATCCAGCCTCCCAGGATCGCGGCCATGTAGGTCGCCGAGCCGTACACCGCGATGAGGGACCTGGCGTCGGCGGAGTCGATCCCGAGTCCGCCGTCCAGCATCCGGTCGGTCATGTAGTACAGCAGCAGCGCCCGCATGCCGTAGTACGAGAACCGCTCCCACGCCTCGGCGAAGAACAGCCCCACGAGGCCGCGGGGCTGGCCGAAGAACGCGCGATCCGTATCCGTACTGCCCATCCCACCGCACCCTTCGCCCGGACCCGTGATTGGCAGCAGACGATACATCTGCACTATCGGGCGATCAAGAGACGATTCGACGGCTTCCGATAGTCGTGGTCGCTGTTACGGCGATCGACATGAGAGTGCGCGCGTTATTCGGCGAGCGAGGCGGCATGCGTTAGGTTGACCGCGTGCGAGCGAACCTGGACGAGATCGACGAGCAGCTCGTGCGCGCGCTGCACCGCGACGGCAGGGCCTCCTACGAGACGCTGGCGCGGCTGGTCGGCCTCGCCAGGTCGACCACCAAGGCGCGCGTGCAGCGGCTGCTGGGGGAGGGCGGCATCCGCCTGGTCGGCGCCATCCATCCCGCCGTGTTCGGGCTCAACCAGCTCGGTCACGTGATCGTGGAGACCCACGGGCCGGCGGCGCCGGTCGCCGAGCAGATCGCCGAGCTCGACGAGATCTCCTTCGTCACCACCACGGCGGGCCGGTTCGCGGTCACCGCCGAACTGCGTACCGAGGACATGGAGGCGTTCGCGCACGGCCTGGCGCGCGTGCAGGCGGTGCCCGGGGTACGCGCCGTGCAGGCGATCACGTACCTGCGGATCTGGAAGGACCCGTACTTCCCGCCGGGGCCGCTGGAAAGCCCCGGGCCGCTGAGCGAGATCGAGCTCGACGCCTCCGACCACGCGCTGCTCGCGCACCTGCGGGCCGACGGGCGTGCGTCGTTCGCGGAGCTGGCGAGCGTCAGCGGCCTTTCGCCGGGAGCCACCAGGGCGCGGGTCCTGCGCCTGCTGGAATCCGGTGTGGTGCACGTCGGCGCGCTGGTCCGGCTCAACCCGCTCAGCCGCACCTACACCGTGGGGTTCGCGCTCAACATGATCGGCGAGACCGAGCCGGTCGCGAGGGAGGTCGTCGCGCTCGACGAGATCGACTGCTTCGCGACCGGCATCGGCTGGTGCAACGGGATCGGCACCATCCGCGCGGGTTCACTCGACGACGTGCTGGCCACGCTGGAGCGTCTGCGAGCGCTGCCCGGTGTCCGGACCGTCGAGTCCTGGGCGCATCTGCGCGCGATCAAGGAGGAGAGCGACCGGGCGCTGCCACTCGCCGGCGCGCCCGCGTCCGTCCACAGTTGACTCCGCGAGGCTCAGCGCAGTCCGTCGAGGACCGCCCTCGCGACGGGGCTGGGGCGTTCCTCGTCGAGGTCGAGCAGCCCGGTCGGCGTCAGCGGTGGCTGTGCCATGAACCGCGGCCGGGTGCCGCGGTGCGGTTGCGCGGCGTGCACCAGAAACGGGTGGCACACGAAGACATCGCCGATGGTGCCGGTCGCGAGCGTGACCGGACGGTGCGCCGAGGCGTCGACGGCGTCGACGCAGAGCGGCATCCACTCGCGGCCCTCGTCGCCCGCGTCCGCCAGCAGCGGAGGGACGTCGAGGTGGGAGCCCACGCGGATGCGGGTCGGCGCGTCGTCGGGACCCACCTCGGAGAACAGGAACAACAGCAGCAGCGCGCGGTTGCGGGAACGCAGGTTCAGCCGCCCCTCGCCGCCCGGCCCGGCGAAACTGCCCTCCACGTGCCAGCCGTCGTCGCCGGGCTCGTCGTCGCTGGGAAACCGCACCGGGAAAGTGCCGAGCCCGCCGAGCGGAACCCACCGGTTCTCGCCGACGAGCGCGTCGAACGTCTCGTGCAGCACCGGGGTGTTGGCGGCCTCCCGGAACGGCGGCGTCGCGAACCCGCCGAGCCGGACGACGGGTTCGCGCCACGTCGCCGGGTCGTCGGGGGAGCAATCCATCGCCCGCCACAACTCGCGTACGCAGCGCTCGCCGACGTCCTGGGAGAACGCTCCCGGCAGCTTGACGAAGCCGTCGGTGACGAACCGCTCGATCTGTTCCTCGCTCAGGCCCACGCCGACATCCTGGCGCGGGCCGTCCGGCGAAAGCCACCGGTTTTCGCCACGGGTGATGCCGTGTGGACGATCGCTGTAACGACACGTAGTGCCATTACTGAGCGGATCCGCCTCCGGGTCGCAGGGACGCGCTGATCTGCTGCACGACCTCCGCCAGCGACGCGGAGCTGCGCAGTACCGCGACCACGGTCTCGTCGTCGCCGGTCTCGCGCCGGGGCGGCTCCGTGGAGAAGGCGTCGACCACGAGCTGGAAAGCCTTGCGCGCCATGGCATGCGCGTCCTCGGTGCCCCCGCTGCGCAGCCACCGGCGCAGCACGTGGTTGTGCGCGGCGGCGACGGCCGCGGCGGCCACGGACGCGCGGAGGTCAGCGAGTGGCTGCCCGTCGGTCTCGAACCGCGTGCGCAGGTACCGCGCCAGCACGCGCTGGTAACGGTCGACGCTCGCGACCTCCTTGTCCCGCAAGGGGGCCACGGTGTGGGTCAGGGTGTAGCGCTTGACCGAGACGTCGGGGTCGGACAGGTACGAGTCGAGCACGAGGGTGACGCCCGCGCAGGCCACCTCGACGGGGTTCTGCCGGTCGTCGGCCTCGGCGAAGAGGCGCTCGATGTCGCGCAGGACCTCGTCGTGACTGGGGAAGATGGCGTCTTCCTTGGACCGGAAGTACCGGAAGAACGTCCGCCGCCCCACGCCCGCGGCCGCCGCGATGTCGTCGACGGTCGTCTGTTCGTAGCCGCTTTCGAGGAACAGGTCGATCGCCGCCACGGTGAGCGTGCGCCGCAGGAGCCTGCGACCCTCCGTGGTCCGGCCGACCCGGCGGCGGCCCGTCTGCTGAGGTTCCACCGACACGCGCCGAACTTACCAGGCCCCATTGCTAACGGCACGCAGTGCCGTTAGCATCGACGCAGACCCGAGGTGCCGTGGAGACGAGGAGCGCCATGGAGCTGCAGCGAGACCTGGTAACGAGGCCGGCGTTTCCGGACTACCGTGGCGTGTTCGGCTGGCCCGTGCGGTGGGAGGCGACGGGCCCGCATCTCGTGATCGGATCGGGAATCGGCGCCGTGGCCATGCCGAAGGCGCAGTCGGAGGCGGTGCTGGCGGGGCTCGCCAGGCAGGACTGCCTCGGTCCCGTGCTGGCGATACCCACCAAACGCGAGATGATGAGCATCCTGCTGGTGGAGGCCGAGCTGCCCGCGTGGGGCGACGCGCCGCCGCCCGAGCAGGTCAGGGTGCTGCCCGCGGGCACCACCGTGCCGCTGCCGGACTGGCGCAGGCCCGAGATCCACGCGAGGTGGATCGTCGAGCCCGACGCCCATCGCCGCTGGCTGCCGAGCCTCGGTGCCGTGCTGGCGACCATCCGCTCGTCGACGCCCGGCGCCCTGTTCAGGACGCTCGTGCCCGGCGGTGCCCGCTAGCGCCTACGCGGGCACATCGGTGCCGTCGCGCTCGTCCGAGGCGGCCCTGAGCTCGGCGCCCCTGGTCTCCTTGACCGCGGAGACGGCGGCGAACGAGATCACGCATAGCACCATGATGTAGACGCCCACGGAGCCCGACCAGCCGGTGCGCTGCATCAGCAGTTCCGCGATCATCGGGGCGAACGCGCCGCCGAGGATGGTGCCCAGTGCGTAGCCGATCGAGACGCCGGAGTACCGCACGGCGGCGGGGAACATCTCCGCGTACATCGCCGACATCGGCCCGTAGGAGAGGCCGAGCCCGATGGTCAGCACGAAGATCGCGGCGCCGAAGAGCCAGATGTTGCGGGTGTCGATCAGCAGGAACAGCGGGATCATCCACACGAACACCAGCGCGTAGCCGAGCTGGAACGTGCGCACCCTGCCGAGCCGGTCGGAGAGCGCGCCGCCGTAGACCGTCGCCGAGAGCCAGCCCAGCGAGCCGATGACGATCGCGAGAAGCACCGACGACCTCGGCAGCTCGAGCGTCGCGACGCCGTAGTTGATGAAGTAGGCGATCACGAGGTACCCGGCGGCGTTGTTCGCCACGAAGATCAGCGCGCTGAGCACGATCTGCCTCGTGTTGCCACGGAAGACGTCGCGCAGCGGCGCTGCCGACTGCTTCTTCTTCGCCAGCATCTCCTGGAATACGGGGCTTTCCTCGACGGCCCTGCGGATGAGGTAGCCGATGCCGATCAGCACCACGGAGAACAGGAACGGCACGCGCCAGCCCCAGCTCTCGAACTGCTCGGGCGTGGTGGCCGTGGTGGTGACCCACAGGACGCCGGTGGCGAGGATGAGCCCCAGTGGAACGCCGACCTGCGGGTAGGAGCCGAAGAGGCCGCGCCGGTTCAGTGGTGCGTGCTCGACGGACATGAGCGCCGCGCCGCCCCATTCGCCGCCCGCCGAGAAGCCCTGCAGGATCCGCAGCAACATCAGCACGATCGGCGCGGCCAGCCCGATGTCCGCGTACGTGGGCAGCGCGCCGATCAACGCGGTCGCGGCGCCCATGAGCACGAGCGTGAGCACGAGCATCCGCTTGCGGCCGAGGCGGTCGCCGTAGCGGCCCGCGACCACGGCGCCGAGCGGCCGGAAGAGGAAGCTGATGCCGATCGTGGCCAGTGAGATCACCGTGGCCAGGCCCGGTGCGTGCTCGCCGACGGGTGCGAAGAAGAGCGGTGCCAGCACGAGGCTCGCGGCCTGCGCGTAGATGAAGAAGTCGTACCACTCGATGGTGGTTCCCGCGAGGGTGCTGATGAGCACCCTGCGCTCCTCGGTCGACGTGCGGCGCGCGCGAGCGGCCGCGGCTTTCTCAGTGGGCATCGAAACTCCGTTGTTCGAGCGGGGATCGAGGAGGTCTCACAAAACGACCGAATGGACGGTAAATAATCCCGTCCCCGAAGGCAAGGCTTCATCGCGTGCGGAAGCTGACTAGGCTCGCGGCGTGCCGGATCCGATCTTTGCCGACCGCCGCCTCGCGCCCCTGTACGACGCGTTCGAGGGCGCGCGCGACGACCTCGCCGCCTACCTCGCCATCGCCGGCGAGCTCGGCGCGCGCCGGGTCGTCGACGTCGGCTGCGGGACGGGCTCACTGGCGATCCTGCTCGCCGAGAGCGGCCGGACCGTGGTCGGCGCCGACCCCGCCGAGGCATCGCTCGAGATCGCGAAGGCGAAGGACCGCGCGGGGAGGATCACGTGGGTCCACGGCGACGCCACGACGTTGCCCGCGTTCGGCGCCGATCTGGCCGTGCTGACCGGCAACGTGGCACAGGTGTTCCTCACCGACGCGGCCTGGGCGCAGACGCTGCGGGGCATCCACGCGGCCCTGCGTCCCGGCGGTCACCTCGTGTTCGAGACCAGACGCCCCGGACGGCGGGCGTGGGAGGACTGGGCCGCCGACCCGGCGCCGGTCACGGTGGACGTCCCAGGGACCGGCCCGGTGCGGCGGTCGCTCGAGGTCACCGACGTCAGCCCGCCGCTGGTCTCCTTCCGCCACGTCTACGAGTTCCTCGCCGACGGTGCGGTGCTGACCTCCGACTCGACCATCCGGTTCCGCGACCGGGACGAGGTCGAGGCGAGCCTGAGCGCCGAGGGCTACCGGGTGCTCGATGTGCGCGAGGCGCCGGACCGGCCCGGCCGCGAGTTCGTCTTCCTCGCGCGGCGCACCGGGTGAGACCCCGCGCGAGGTGGGTAGCGGGCGCGCATACTGCGTGCCATGAAGCGGAGGAAGCGGCGCTGGACGGACCTCTCGCCGGCGGAGCGGGTGGTGATCGGCTCGGGCGCGGTGGTCCAGTTCGCGCTCGCGGGCTACGCGTGGGCCGATCTCGCCAGGAGGCCGGCGGCCTCGGTGCGGGGCCCGAAACGGGTGTGGGGCTTCGTCATCGCGATCAACTTCATCGGCCCGGCCGCCTACCTGTGCTTCGGCAGGCGCTGAACCCCGCGCGGCGCCCTGCCGGGATCGCCGCCACGTTCCGGCCCGAGCCCGCGGCGAAGGTCAGCGGCGAATGGGGACCAACGACCCTGTGCCCGCCGCCCGTGGGCAGGGATCGTCGGCGCTTGTGACGACATCTCTTCCCGGGCGGCCCGTGCCGACGGTTCACGTCGAGGCCGCCTCGGGCGTCGACCCGGCATTCCTGGACTACGCGCTCGAGCGGACCCGTGCCCTCTGCGCGCGCTACCCGATCGACTCGCTCGACGTGCGGATGTCCCGCACGCGGCATCCGGCCATGCCCGCGGCCGTCCGCACCGACGTGACGGCCGTCTGGGCCGGCCGCACGGTGCGCACCCGGGCTGTCGGCCGGTGCGCGCGCGACGCCGTGGAGGCCGCGGTCGACGGGCTCGACCACGGCCTGCGCACGGCCCGGCCCTGACGCCAGGACCCGTCAGTCGCTTCCGGACCAGCTGCCGGAGGAGTCCATCGCGCCCGAGCCCGCCTCGCCGAAGCCGGCCCCGTAGCCCGGGCGGTCGTGGTCCGAGTACCACGCGAGGTACGCCGCGCCACCCGACCCGGCGGAGTCGGGCGCCGCCTCTCGGAAGCCGGACGCCGCACGGGTGTGCCCGCGGAGAGCCCGAGAGCCCGTAACGGTGCGCCGCGGCCGCATCCACACCACGGCCGCGAGTGCCACCGCCGCGCCGAGGACGGCCAGAACCCAGGGCCGGGTCTCGCCGTGTGCCCAGCGCGCCACCGCGAGCATCCCCACGCCGGCGAGTGCGAGCCGGACCGCGACCCAGCGCACGCGCCCCGGCACGAGCCCGGCCACGGCCAGCCGCCGCACCAGGGCCGGCAGCGCTCGCCGTACCTCCGGCCGGTGCCGAAGTGCGCGCGGGCCGAGCCGGTCGTGCAACGCGCTGTAGACGGCGCGCTCCAGCGGATCCGGCAGCTGCCCCTGGGTGCCGTACGTGCGGCGCGCACCCCCGGCCGGATGCGGCTCCACCCGGCCCGCGTCGGCCAGCGACTCCAGCGCCGCGCCGGCCGCGCTCCTCGGTCCGCCGCGAAGGAAACCGGCCTCGGCCGGCGACAGCGTGACCGGGTGCCTCGCGCGAAACGGCACACCACGCAGCAGCAGCGCTGCCGCGGACAGTCCGCCCGCGCAGGCACAGGCGAGTACGCCGCCGTCCATGTCTCCGATTCTGGCACCGGAATAGACCTTGGTTACCGCCGAAAGGACCTTCGGCCCCTGTGCCCGGAGGCCCCCGCGCCGTCACGATGGATGTACGGAGCGGAGTGAGGAGAGCACGGACGATGCGAGCACGCGACGTCATGAGCACACCCGTTGTCACGGTCACGCCGGACACCACCGTGAAGGATGCCGCGGCGACGCTGGCCGAGCGCGGCTTCACGGCACTGCCCGTCGTCGATGAGGAGGGCTCGCTGCTCGGTGTGGTGACGGAGGCCGACCTGGTGCGGGACCGGTTCCCGCGCGACACCCGCTCACCACGGGCCGGTGAGGAGGCCCGGCCGAGGGCGGGCGACCTCGTCGGCGACGTGATGACCGCGCCCGCCGTGGCCGCGAGCGTGCGCGAGGACGTGGTGGACGTGGTGCGGGACATGCTCGACCGGGGCCTGCGCAGTCTGCCGGTGGTGGACGGGACCACGGTGATCGGCGTGGTGAGCCGTCGCGACCTCGTCCGGATGCTCGCGCGCAGCGACGACGCCCTCGCGCGCGACGTCCAGCACCGGCTCGCGATCTTCGGTGGGCCCGGCCGGTGGACCGTCGCGGTGCACGCGGGCGAGGTGACGATCACCGACCGGTTCGACAGCGAGACCGACCGCCACGTCGCGAAGGTGCTCGCGGAAGGCGTTCCCGGGGTCCTCAGGGCCACCTGCGTCAGCACACCGGCCTGACCGCACGGCCGACCGCAGTGAAGGCCACCTTGCCTGCGTTCAACGCAGGCAAGGTGGCCTTCACTGCCGAGCGCGGGTCGGCGGGGCCGGAAGCCATCCCGTTCGAGGACCTTCGCTCCTGTCCGGCGGCGCGGTGCGGGGCGCACCGTCGGGTGCAGACGTGCGAGCAGGTGAGGAGGTGCGTCGGCATGACGGACGCGAAAACCTATCCGGTCCGGGTCGAGGCGGAGCTCGATCCCGGTCTGTCCCGCTGGCTGTGGCTGGTGAAATGGCTGCTGGCGATCCCGCACTACCTGGTGCTGTCGCTGCTGTGGCTCGCGTTCGGGGTGCTGACGGTGGTGGCGTTCTTCGCCATCCTGGTCACCGGACGCTATCCGCGCGGCATCTTCGACTTCAACGTCGGCGTCCTGAGGTGGGCGTGGCGGGTGCACTACTACGCCTACGCGGGACTCGGCACCGACCGCTACCCACCGTTCACCCTGGCCGAGGTCCCGGACTACCCGGCGCACCTGGACATCGACTACCCGGCGCGGCTCTCCCGCGGCCTGGTGCTGGTGAAGTGGTGGCTGCTGGCCATCCCGCACTACATCGTCGTGGGGCTGTTCGCGGGCGGTGGGCTGTGGTTGCTGTGGTGGCCGGGCGACAACGACGACACCACCTGGGCCGGTGGCGGCCTGATCGGCATCCTCGTGCTGGTGGCCGGTGTCGTGCTGCTGTTCACCGGCTCCTACCCGCGACCGGTCTACGACTTCGTGCTCGGCATGGACCGGTGGGTGGTGCGGGTCGCCGCCTACGCCGGGCTCATGACCGACGCGTACCCGCCCTTCCGGCTCGACCTCGGCGGCAGTGAACAGCCGAGCCGGCCCGAGGGCCCCGCCCCGGTGCCGCAGTCCGGTGCCGCGGCGGCCCGGCCGCGCGGCTGGACACCAGGCCGCATCACGGCCGTCGTGGTCGGCGCGCTGCTCGCGCTCGTGGCGATGGGCCCGATCACCGGGGGCATCGCGATGCTGTGGGCCGATCGGACCCAGCGCGACGCGGACGGCTTCCTCACCGCGTCGGGCACGTTCGACACCGGCACCTACGCGCTCGCGACCGAGGCCGCACGGTTCGCCGGAGCGCCCGAATGGGTCGGGTCGGCTCTCGGTGACGTGCGCATCCGGGCCGTCTCGACCGATCCGGGTGAGGCGATCTTCGTCGGCATCGCTCCCTCCGACGAGGCGGCCAGGTACCTCGCGGGCACCGAGTACGCGACGGTGCAGGAGGTGAACGACGGCAGGTCCACGGCGATGACCGTCCACAGTGGAAGCGCGCCGGCTACGCCGCCCGCCACGGCCGGGATCTGGACGGCGCAGTCGAGCGGCACTGGAATCCAGACCGTGCGCACCCCCGTGGACGTGGGCGACTGGTCGGTCGTCGTGCTCAACGCCGACCGCAGCCGGGGCGTGAGCGTGCGCGCGGAGGCCGGAGCGACCGTGCCCGCGCTGCCGTGGGTCGGTGGCGGGGCGCTAGCGCTGGGCGTGGTCCTGCTCGGCGCGGGTGGCCTCCTGGTGGGTCGCGCCGCGCACCTGGCGGCCCAGCACCCACGAGGCAGCGAACCACCCGCCGGTGAGCCCACGCGCGCTCAGCAGGGGTGACGCCATCCGCAGTGAAGGCCACCTTGCCTGCGCCCGCCCGTCTCCCACCACCACCCAAACGGAGGCGCTCCGCGCCGCTGCGCCCGATTCAACGCAGTGAAGGTGGCCTTCACTGCAGCGGGCGGAGTGCTCAGTGGGCTTTGCCCGCGCGCCAGTAGCCGCAGAACATGATGTCGTCTTTCGGCACGCCCCCGCGGACCCAGTGGCGGCGCAGGGTGCTGGGCAGGGTCTGCTCGCCGACCACCCAGCCGTAGAAGCGCTCAATCGGCGGCTCCATCGCCGTGGCGGCGTCGAGCGCGGCCTGGCCGGGCCTCGCGGCGTGGCCGGTGCGCACCACCCAGTGGAGCGCGACACCGTCTGGTGCCGCGAGTTCCTGGCGGTCGTCGTCGCCGGGGATCTCGATGATCGCCTCGCCGGTGACGTCGGCAGGCAGGGAGGCGAGAACGCCGGCGATCGCGGGCAGGCCGGTCTCGTCGGCGACCAGCCGGACCCGGCGCAGCCCTGGGTCCGGGTTGAATCCGATGCCCTCGTCCAGGATCGCCACCGGGTCGCCCGGTTCGCAGGTCTGCGCCCACGTGGCGGCGGGTCCCGCGGTCCCGTCGCCCGCCGTGCCGTGCAGCACGAAGTCGACGTCCAGCTCGGGCCCGCCGGGGCCGTCCGGCCGGTACGCGCGCACCGTGTAGTTGCGCAGCACGGGCCGCTCCGTCTTGGCGATGGTGAGGTACTTGGCGTACGCGAGCGTGTTGAACTTGTCCGGCAGGCGCGCCAGCGAGTTCTCGGCGACGGGCAGGAACAGCCGGAACCACTGGTCGAAGCCCATCGGCGTGAACCGCTCGAGGTCACGTCCGCCCAGGGTGACCCTGGCGAAGTGCTCGGAGATCCGTTCGCGCCGCAGCACCTCGAGGGTGACCAGCCCCGCGGTCACCGGCTTGACCCGGGTGGACGAGAGGTTCGTACGCGCCATCACGCCTCCTGCTTAGGTTAGGCTCAACTTACCTCATGGGCCCGTCCCGGGCACAGTAGCCTGTGTCCTGGCCGAAGGGAGTGTGGTGACGCGAACGAAACCCGCCGGGCAGCGGCGCAGCGAACTGCTCGACGCGGCGGAGGCTCTGGTGCGGCGCGACGGCGCCGATGCGTTCACCGTGGACGACGTCACCTCGGGCGCCGGGGTGGCGAAGGGGACGTTCTACCTGCATTTCGCCAACAAGACCGAACTGCTGCACGCCCTGCGCGACCGGTTCGTGCGGCGTTTCGCCGACGCGCAGCTCGCGGCGGCAGGGCAGGCGAGCGGAGCCGAGCGCGTCGAGCGGTGGATGCGCACGGGTGTGGCCGAGTACCTCAGGGAGCTGCGCCTGCACGACGTGCTGTTCCATCCGGCCGGCGGGGTGGAGCGCGACGCTCCCAACGTCGCGGTCGACGCGCTGGCGGGGCTGCTCGCCGAGCTCGACCCGCCCGTGGCCGACCCGACGGTGACGGCGGTGATCCTCTACTCGGCGATGCACGGCGCCACCGACCACATCGTGCACCGCCCCGAGGACGAGCAGCGCGTGCTCGACGGGCTCACCCGCCTGTGCCGTGCGCTGGTTCCCGCGTCATGACCCCGGAACGCCTGAGGGCCCGGCTCGCCGAGCTGTACGGCCTGACGGTCGCCGGGGCACAACCCGTCAACGGAGGCGCGGACAACGCCGCCCGGCTGTACCGGGTCACCGACGCCGGCGGCCGTGCGTTCGCCGTGAAGTCGACCGCGCGCGGTTCCCCGGCCGGCTTGGTGGTGCCCGCCGCGCTCGGCGGACGGTACGCGCCGCAGCCGCGGCGCACCAGCGCGGGTGAGCTGTGGGCCGACGTCGACGGCCTGCGACTGTCGGTTGTGGACTGGGTCGACGGCGACACCGCGCTGGAGTCCGGAATGGACCGTGCGCGGTGGAACGCCTACGGGAGGCTGATCGCGGCACTGCACGCCGTGCCCCCGGACGACACCCTGCGGCGCTGGGTTCCCCGCGAGGACTTCGAGCCCGGCCGGTGGGCCGCGCTGTTCGACCGCGTCGACGCCGAGCTCGACGGGCTCCCGCGCGACGCGCACGGGAAACGGCTCGCGGCGATGTGGCTGCCCCACCGGGACGCACTGCGCGCCGTGCGCGAGCGGACGATCCGGCTCGGGGCGAAGCTGCGGCAGCGCGCCGGGCTGCCCGCGGCCGTGCCCTGCCACGCCGATCCGCACCTGGGCAACCTCATGGTCACGAGCGCGGGCGAGGTCGTGCTGATCGACTTCGACGACGCCGTGCTCGCCCCGCCCGAACGGGACCTCATGTTCGTGCTCGGGGGAGGCGTGATCGCGGCGGCGTCGGTCACCGGCGAGCAGCAGCGCTGGTTCGCGGAGGGCTACGGCCACCACGACCCGGATCCGGACCTGCTGGCCTACTACCGCGGCGTGCGCGTGCTGGAGGACGTCGCCGAGCCCGCCCGGCTCGTGCTCGACCCGGGCAGTACGCCGGACGAGCGGGAGACCAACCTCGGCTACGTCGCCGACGTGCTCTCCCCGCGCGGCCTGCTCGGGCAGGCGAGGTAACGCACCTCACACCTATGCTGGCGCCGGTGTGCGTGACGTTCAGCCCGGGGCCGTGTCCGAACCTGCGAAGACGGGTGAGGCACGAGGGAGGTGCGATGAGGTCGGGACGGGGACCGGCCGGCCGATGAGGCCAGGGATCGGGGAGCCGGGCGCCGCGGCGGCGCTCGACGACGAGACACTGGTGGCGCGTGCCCGCGACGGTGACACGCGCGCCTACGAGCAGCTCGTGCGCCGCTACCAGGGGCCCATGTACCGGCTCGCGCTGCGGATGCTGGCTGGTTCGGGCGAGGCCGAAGACGTGGTGCAGGAGGTGTTCCTGACGGTGTGGCGACGGCTCGACCAGCTGCAGGACGACTCCGCCTTCGTGGGCTGGTTGTACCGGTCCACCACCAACCGGTGTCTCAACGTGCTGCGGGCGCGCCGTCCGGTGGCCGACGTGGACCCGGACACCACCGCGACGCGGCGGGTGGAGGCGCAGCCCGAGTCGGCGGCCGAGCTGAACGACCAGGTGGCGGCCTTGCTGAAGGCGTTGGCGCAGTTGACTCCCGAGCAGCGGGCCTGCTGGCTGCTCCGGGAGGTCCACGGGCGGTCCTACGAGGAGATCGCCCGGATCGTGCGTGGTTCCACGACCGCGGTGCGGGGCCGGATCGCCCGCGCCCGGGCACAGCTCGCGGAGGTGATGCGGCCATGGCGCTGAACCAGCCAGAGGCGGACTACGAGCTGCCGTGCGGCCGGTCGCTCGACGGGCTGTGGGAGCGGCTGGACGCCGTCGAAAGGGGCCGGGCCGACGAGCACGAGCTGACCTGCCCGCACTGCTCGACGGCGCTGCGCGGGCTCGGCGAGCTGCGTGCCGCCACCGGCACCCTGAGGGCCGAACGGCCACGGCCTGCCCGCGACCTGACCGCGCGGATCATGGCCGCAGTGCGGGCGGAACCGAGGGCGCCCCGCGCGATGCTGCCCGTGGACGCGGGCCGGCCGGGCCGCACCGAGGTGAGCGACCGGGCCGTCGCGGCCGTGGTGCGTTTCGCGGTGGACGCCATCGACGGGGTGCGCGCGCGCCGGTGCGTCGTGCGTGCCACCGGTGCGGACGAGGACGGCACCACCGTCGTGGAAGGACGGTTGGCGGTGACGGTGACGTACGGTGCGGACCTTTCCCGGCTCCTGACCGTGGTGCGGCGCCGGGCGGCGGCGGCGTGCACGGCCCGCGTCGGAGTGCGGCTCGCGGCGCTGGACATCGACGTGGCCGACGTCGACGAGAGATGACACTCGATCGGGTGATCGTCGCGACATCGCCACGATCACCCGTGACGTTCCGGCGCCGCCCGTGTCGTGATGGGTGGCGGGGCAGCAGACCCCGGTTCGACACGGGTACGAGGAGTCAGCACGATGACGAGCACCGCACCGGCGGCCACTGTGGACAGAAAGGCCGTGGGACCTGGCACGAGTTTGCTGGTGACCGACCAGGGCATGACGACCATCGCGACCACCGTGGTCCGCCGGATAGCCGGAATGGCCGCGCGCGAGGTGTCCGGTGTCCATGAGCTCGGCGGCGGTGCGGCGCGGGCGCTCGGGGCGCTGCGGGAGCGCGTCCCCGGCGCCAGTGCGAGCGCGGGACAGGGCGTGTCGGTCGAGGTCGGCGAGAAGCAGGCCGCCATCGACCTGCGCGTCGTGGTCGATTACGGCGTGCCGATTCCCGCGGTGGCGCGGGCGATCCGCGCGAACGCCATCGCCGCCGTCGAGGACATGACCGGGCTCGAGGTGGTGGAGGTCAACATCGCGGTCGAGGACGTCCATCTGCCGGAGGACAACGGAGAGCGCGCGGCCGTGAGCCGCGTGCGGTGACCAGAGCGATCGAGGAGAGTAGTTCCATGGCACAGAACAACAGCAGCGGCGACACCGGCACCTCTCCCGCCACGCGGGCCGGTTCCACGACCACGCTGAACGAGGACGGCACCGCGGGCAAGACCACCATCGCGTCGTCGGTGGTGCAGAAGGTCGCCGGTATCGCGGCGCGCGACGTGTCCGGCGTGTACGCACTGGGCGGCGGCGTGTCCCGCGCCTTCGGGGCGATCCGTGAGCGCATCCCCGGCTCCGGCACCGCGACCACGTCCGGCGTGTCGGTGGAGGTGGGGGAGAAACAGGCCGCGGTGGATCTCGACCTGGTCGTGGAGTACGGCGCGCGCATCGTCGACGTCGCGAGGGCCGTGCGGCGCAACGTGATCACCACCGTGGAGGAGATCACCGGCCTCGAGGTGATCGAGGTCAACATCGCGGTCAACGACATCCACGTACCCGAGGACGACGAGGCCGAGGAGACCACCACCCGGGTGGAGTAGACCATGAGTACAGCCGAACGCCTCGCGGACGCGATCGCCGGCGACCTCATCGCGCATCCTTCCGTGGTGCGGCTCGATGGCGGCGTGCGCGGCACGCTCGCCACCCACCTGCCCGGCCGCAAGGTCGTGGGCGTGCGCGTGACCGGAGAGGGGGAGCCGGTGGACCTCGGTGTGGTGCTGCGCCTCGACGACGGCCTGCCCGGCGTGCTCGACGACCTCCGCGCACGGGTGCGCGCGATCGCAGGGGCTGTGCCGGTGAACGTGGAGGTCGCTGACATCGTCCACGTCCACGAGGACACACCGGAGCAGAGGCACGCCCCGTGACGGAGGAACCGGGCCGGGACGCGCGACGGCGGGCCGAGTTCCGCGCGTTCGTCCGCCGGCACCATCCCGACGTCGGCGGCGATCCCGACGTCTTCGTCGCCGGTGTGGCCCGGTTCCGCGAGAGCGAGCGCGAGACCGGCGGCGACAGCGAGCACCCGGGGGACCGGGGTCGCGACCGGTCCGACGCGCCGGTGGTGTTCACCACCCGGCGCGGGGGAATAACCGGACTGCTCGCCCGGTGGCGGTGGCGCCGCGCGCGGCGCCACCGCGTCCGATGAACCGAGACAACCGAGGAGATCAAGAACGATGAACGCAACCCAGACCGGTCTGCTCGGCGGTCTCGTGCTGGGCCTCGCGGCCTCGCAGAGCTTCGCCGCGTTCCTCGTCACGCTGGCCGTCGGGGTGATCGGCCTCGTCGTGGGCAGGGCCCTCGACGGCGAGCTCGACCTGTCCGACCTGTTCGGCCGGGGCAGGGACCGGTGACCGGCGCGGCCGTGGCGGAGGAGCGCGGCACGCTGGAGATCGCCCATGCCGTCGTCCGCAAGGTCGCCGAGCACGCCGCCGATCGCGTCGACGGGACCGAGCGCGTCCCGCGCCGCGTCCCCGGGATCGGCTCGGGGCCGCGCGGTGCCAGCGTGAAGGTGTCCGGGCACGGCAACGACGTGGACCTGGCGCTCGAACTGGCGCTGCGCTACCCCGCGGCCGTCGGCGAGGTGGTGGAGCGGGTGCGCACCGCCGTGACCGATGAGGTGGAGCGCATCACCTCCTACCGGGTGCGCGCGCTCGACGTCACGGTGTCCGCACTCGTGGCCCAGACCCGCGCGCGGGTGAGCTGAGCGGGGGAGCCGTCGTGCGTGTACTCGTCCGTCTACTGTCGACACTGCTCGGGCTTGCCGTCGCCGCGGCGGGGGCCCTGCTAGCGCTGGAGGTGGCCTGGCAGTGGTGGCGCCCGGCCGACGCGCCGCTCGCGGTGCCGTGGCCCGCCTGGCGCGACGCGCTCGCGAACACCGGCTGGGACTCGTTCTCGGTGCGCGTGGCGGCGATCGTCGTCGCGGTGAGCGGGCTCGTCCTGCTGCTGGCCTCGGCCGTCGCCCGGCGCAGGGACGTGCGTCTGACCGACCCGGCCACCGACGTCAGCGTCACCACCTCGCCCCGGTCGCTGGCCCGCGTGGTCGGCACCCACGTGCGGGCGCAGGACAACGTCACTTCCGCGTCCGTGACGGCGAGCGCCAGGAAGGTGCGCGTGCGGGCGTCCAGCACCTTCGAGAGTGAGGAGCAGCTGCGGCCACGCCTGACCGAGAGCGTCACCGGGCTGATCGCCGACCTGCCGCTGGTGCGGCGCCCGAAGGTCTCCGTCGTCGTCGACTCTCCCCGGGACCGCCGATGAGCAAATCCGCCTCCGCCAGGGCACTCGCCCGCTCCCAGGGCGCTGAACGTTCGCTCACGTTCGTCACCGGGCTGCTCGCCCTGTTCGCCGGAACGGCCGTGCTCGTGCTGGGCGTCGGCTGGTTCGGCACCTACCGTGCCCGGCGGCCCGTGCTCGACCCGGCCGTGACCGAGTGGCTCGCCGCGCGGGAACCGGTGGTGCCGCGCGTGATCGCGATCGTGGCCGGCCTCGTGCTGCTGGGGTTCGGGCTGTGGTGGTTCTTCCGTTCGCTGCGCCCGGAGCCGAAACCCGACCTCCATCTCGACCGTACGCAGGGCCACGCGCTGACGGTCACGGCGGGCGCGCTGTCCGCGGCCGTGCGGGCCGACACCGAGTCGGTCGACGGTGTCACGAAGGCCAAGGTCCGTTCCGTCGGCGATCCCGGGGAACCCGCGCTGCGCCTGCAGATCTGGCTGCGGGAGGGCACCGATCTCCGGCGGGTGTGGCAGGACCTCGACGCCCAGGTGCTCGCCAGGGCGCGGACGGCGCTCGGCGTGGAGACGCTGCCGGTCGCCGTGCGCATCGAACTGGGTGCGAGCCCGCGGCAGCGGGTGCGCTGAGCCGGACGGTTGAAGTCGCGGGACCGACCTGACACCATGCTCGTCATCGAGAACGTGTTCTCGTTTCGGGGAGGATCCTGGCGCGTCGGCGCCGCGCTGAGTGAACACCCGCAGTGGTACCGGAACCTGCTGTCCACGCCGGACACGACCGTGCAGATCAAGGGTGGGCTGCGGCCGGTCCGGGCCAGGAGGGCCGATGCGGCGGAGCGCGAGGCGCTTTGGCTCCGCCTGCTGGACGTCGCGCGAGATCTCGGTCATGCTCCTCGAGCCCCGATGATCGGACAGTGAGGAGTGAACGGGTGGGAACCAACCAGCGCGCCCAGATCGTGATGACCGCCGAGGAGATCGACGACTTCCTGCGGCGCAGCCGCACCGCGACGCTCGCGACCGTCGGCGCGAACGGGGTGCCGCACCTGGTCGCGATGTGGTACGGCTACCGCGACGGCGCGATCTGGTTCGAGACGAAGGCGAAGTCGCAGAAGGCCGTGAACCTTCGCCGCGATCCCACCGCGGTCGTCCTCGTCGAGGCCGGTGAGACCTACGACCAGCTGCGTGGCGTCTCCATCGAGGCCAAGGCCACGATCATCGACGACACCGCCTCCGGGGACTACTGGCAGACCGCGATCGACGTCTACGAGCGCTACACCGGCCCCTACGACGAGTCGGCGCGGCCCGCCCTCGAAGCGATGATGAACAAGCGGATCGTCATCCGCCTCGACCCGGTCCGCACCCGCTCGTGGGACCACCGCAAGCTGGGGCTGCCCGCGTTGCCGCTGACGGGCAGCACCGCGCCGGAGCCGGACTGAACCGCGACTGGCCAGGCCATTTGAGCGGGAGTTGAGTACTTACTTCCATTGAGGAATGGTCCAGCCGCACCCGCTTGACGCGAGCGCGGCCCTCCGGGAGATCCAGCGGGCCGGCGACCGGATCAGGGCAGGGCGGCGGTGGGCGGGCTGATACCGGGTGCCGGGAGTCGGTGACGTCGTGGACCCGCACCCGCCGGGCCGTCAGGAAGCACACCGACAGGAGCGCGTCCCCGGCACGGTCTCGACGAGTTGATCCACGCCCGGCTGTCGATCATGGCGGCGCTGGCCGCGGCCGACCAGGGCACGCTGGAGAACGCCGGCTACGTGCTGATCGAGAAGGGCTTCGTCGGCATGCGGCCGCGGACCTGGCTCACGATCACCCGGCCGGGACGCGAGGCGTTCGACGCCGACCTCGCCGCCCTGCGCCGGGTGCTCGACCACGACCGGTCCCGGTGAACCAGGGTCGGGTCAGGACTTCTTCGGGTAGTCGTAGAAACCCCGGCCGGACTTCTTGCCGTACAACCCGGCGTCCACCATGCGCAGCAGCAGCGGAGGCGGGGCGTACAGCGGTTCCTTGAACTCGGCGTACATCGACTCGGCGACGGCCTTGGTGGTGTCGAGTCCGATGAGGTCGGCCAGGCGCAGCGGCCCCATCGGGTGCGCGCAGCCGTGCACCATGCCGTTGTCGATGTCCTCGGCGTCGGCGAAACCCGACTCGAGCATGCGGATCGCCGAGAGCAGGTAGGGCACCAGCAGCGCGTTGACGACGAACCCCGCGCGGTCCTGTGCGCGCACCACGGTCTTGCCGAGCACGCCGGTCGCGAAGGCCGACGCCCGCTCCGCCGTCTGCTCCGAGGTGAGCAGCGACGGGATCAGCTCGACCAAGGGGAGCACGGGCACGGGGTTGAAGAAGTGGATGCCGACCACCTGCTCGGGCCTCGTGGTGGCCATCGCGAGCTTCATGATCGGGATCGAGGAGGTGTTGGACGCCAGGACGGCGTCGGGCCGCGAGACGATCTTGTCGAGCCTGCCGAACACGTCGGTCTTGACGTCCTCGCGCTCGGCGACCGCCTCGACCACGAGGTCGCGGTCGGCGAAGTCGTCGAGATCGGTGGTGTAGGAGAGTCGCTCAGCCGCGGCCGAGCACTCTTCCGCGGTGAGCTTGCCGTTGCGCACCGCGCGGTCGAGCGAGCCGCCGATCCGCGTGCGTGCCGCGTCGAGTGCGGCGGCGTCGACCTCGGTGACCGTGACGTCCAGGCCCGCGCGGGCACACACCTCGGCGATGCCAGAGCCCATCAGCCCGCCGCCGACCACGCCTACCTTCGTGATGTCGTCCACGCCGCCGACATTAGTAGGATTTCCGACTGTTCTGGTGCGAGGAACATCTCACCCGCCGGGGCCAGGCCGTGCGATAGAGAAGTTCACGTCGGGGATGATCTTCAGGATGAGAGCGGACGACAACGGAAGCACGATGAACGACGAGGCGTTCCAGAGTCACGTCGCCGCACGGCTGGCCTCCCTGCCCGGCGTGCACGCCGTGACCCTGGGCGGTTCGCGGGCCGAGGGCACGCACACCCCGGGCAGCGACTGGGACTTCGCCGTGTACTACCGGGGCGGGTTCGACCCGGAGGATCTGCGCGCGATCGGCTGGGACGGCGAGGTCAGCGAGCTCGGCGCGTGGGGTGGCGGTGTCTTCAACGGCGGTGCCTGGCTGACGGTCGACGGCCGCCACACCGACGTTCACTACCGCGATCTGGACGTCGTCGAGCACGAGCTGGCGGAGGCGGAGCAGGGGCGATTCCACTGGGAGCCGCTGATGTTCCACCTCGCGGGGATCCCGAGCTACCTGGTGGTCGCGGAGCTCGCACTGGCGAGGGTGCTGCACGGCGTGCTGCCCCGGCCCGCCTTTCCGGCGGCGCTGCGCGAGTCCGCCCCGGCGATGTGGCGGGGCCGCGCCGCGCTGACCCTCGGCTACGCGCGCGGCGGCTTCGCCCCGCGTGGCCGGCTCACCGAGGTCGCGGGCGCGCTGGCGACCGCCGCCGCGGAGACGGCACACGCCGTGCTCGCCGGGCGCGGCGAGTGGGTCACCAACGAGAAGCGCCTCCTCGCACGGGCCGGGCTGCGGGAGATCGACGCCGTCGTGGGCGCACTGCGGCCCGAGCCGGACGCGCTCGCCGAGGCGATCACCGCGGCCGGGAAGCTGTTCGACGCGGCCACGTGATGTCGGTGCTCCCTGCTACCTTCGCGATCTGGTTGGAGATCGGAAGGGGAGCCGCATGCCGGAACCGGAGACCGTCGCGCCGACCGAGTTCCCCCGGCGCATGGGCAAGGTCGCCCCGCGCGAGCTGGCACTGCACGGCTACACCCGCTACGAGCAGCTGACGGGCGTCACCGCCGGTGAACTCCTCAAGATCCACGGCGTGGGCCCCAAGGCGATCCGGATCCTGGAGGAGGAGCTGGCCGCCAGGGGCCTCGCGTTCGCGGACCACTGAGGCGTCACCCCAGGTTGGCGATGATCGCCCGCGTCACGGTCTCGGTGTCCGCCGTGCCACCGACGTCACGGGTGCGGACGCCCTGCGCGGTGGTGGCCTCGATCGCGGCCTGGACGCGCTTGGCCTCGTCCGGCAGGCCGAGGTGGTCGAGCATCAGCGCCGCGCTGCCGATGGCGCCGATCGGGTTGCACACGCCCTGCCCGGCGATGTCGGGCGCCGAGCCGTGCACGGGCTCGAACATGCTCGGGTAGCGGCGATCCGGGTTCAGGTTGGCGCTCGCGGCGAGGCCGAGGCTGCCGGCCAGCGCGCTGCCGAGGTCGGAGAGGATGTCGGCGTTGAGGTTGGAGGCCACCACCACCGAGAGGTCCTCCGGGTGGAGCACGAACTTCGCCGACATCGCGTCCACGAGCACGCTCTCGGTCTCCACGTCGGGGTAGTCGGCGGCGACCCGGCGGAACATGTCGTCCCACAGCACCATGCCGTACTGCTGGGCGTTGCTCTTGGTGACGCTGGAGACCTTCTTGCGGGCGCGGGTGCGCGCGAGGTCGAACGCGAAGCGGATGATCCGCTCGCAGCCCACCTCCGTGAACACCGACGACTGGACCGCGACCTCGCCCTTCTCGCCGCGGGCGCCGAAGTTGCGGCCGCCGAACCCGGCGTACTCGCCCTCGGAGTTCTCCCTGACCACCACCCAGTCCAGGTCGGTGTCGTCGGCCTTGCGCAGCGGACTGGTGATGCCGGGCAGGAACGTCACCGGCCGGATGTTGGCCCACTGGTCGAAGCCCTGGCAGATCTTCAGCCGCAGGCCCCACAGGCTCACGTGATCGGGCACGGTGGGCCAGCCGACCGCGCCGAAGTAGATGGCGTCCTTGCCGCGCAGTACGTCGAGCCCGTCGTCGGGCATCAGCACGCCGTGCTCGGCGTAGTAGGCGGAGCCCCAGGGCAGCTCCTCCCAGTCGAACGCGATGCGGCCGCCCGACGACGCCTGGATCGCGTCGAGCACGGCGCGGCCCGCCGCGACGACCTCGGTGCCGACACCGTCGGCGGGGATGGCGGCGATCCGGAACTGCTGCGCTGCGGTCATGGGTGCTCCTGGTCCGGGCTGGCAAGGTCTCACTCCGAGTGGACCGCGGAGTGCCCTTGGTTGTCCAAGACGGCCCGTCGATGCGGCCGATAGGCCCTGCCTATGGGACCTGCGCGTAGGCCGCCGCGACGTCGAGGAAGGCACGTGCCGCCGGGGTGAGCCCGGAGGGCCGGCTCACGAGCGCGACGCGCAGGACGGCCTCGGGCTCGATGCGGTGGACGACGGCTCCCGCCCGTTCGGCGAGCGTGGTCCACGACGAGGGCAGCACGGCGTGCCCGAAACCCGCCAGCACCAGCGGCAGGATCGACGTGCGGTGCGCGACCTCGGCGGCGAGGTGGACCTCGGTGCCGCTCGCGAGCACGTCGTCGACCAGGCTGCGCATGAGGCTGCCGCGCTGGGACACGATCATCCGGCGGCCGCGGAGGTGCTCGCGCCGCACCACGTCGCCGCCGGGCAGGTCGTGCCCCGGCGGGGAGACCAGCACCAGCGGCTGGTCCTCGAGTGGCAGCACGGTCAGCTCCCCGGCGTGCGGGTCGCCCGCCGAGCCCAGCAGCCCGATCTCCGCGACGCCGGAGCGCACCGACTCCACCACCTGCTCCGGCGTGAACGCACCGTCCACGGTGAGCGTGATCCCCGGATGTGCCCGCGCGAACCCGTCCAGGAGCGTGGTGAGCGGCTCGATGCCGGGCGACGGCATCGACACCAGATCGAGCCGCCCGCGGCGGACGCCCTTCACCGACTGCGCCACGGCCTTGGCGGCGTCGAGGTCGCGCAGCACCTGCCGTGCCGGTTCCACGAGCTGCCTGCCCGCTTCGCTGAGCACCACGCCACGTCCGACGCGGTGGAACAGCGGCACGCCGAGCTCACGCTCCAGTCCCGCGATGGCCTGGGAGAGCGACGGCTGCGCGATGTGGACGTGCTCCGCGGCTCTGCCGAAGCCGTTGTGGTCGACGACGGCGAGGAAGTAGCCGAGCTGACGGGCGTCCACGCTGCCTCCGGATCCGTGATTCATAGGCGCTACCTATACGCAGGGTAGAGAAGCGGTCTTGGACGCGTCGCGGGACCTTCGCCGAAGGTGGGCTCCGATCGAGGACGCTCAGGAGGACCCATGACAGTGCAGTCATCGCCGCGGTCGTCGCCCGGGCCCCGGGCCGGCGCGGACGCGGGCCGGACCGACGTCACCGCGACCCTGCTCGGCGGGACGACGTTGCGCGGTCGCGGGGAGCAACGGCTCTCGCCCGCGGAGGAGCGGTTCGAACGGGGCAGGCGGACTGTCGGCTGGCTGCTCGCGCCGGTGCTGACCGCCGGCTTCCTGCTGCTGCCGCTGGGGCTGGACGATGCGCAGCAGACGCTCGCGGCGGTGCTGCTCGGCGTGATCGTGCTGTGGGTGTGCGAACCGGTGCCGCTGCCCGTCGGCGGCCTCCTGGGCGTCGCCGCGATCGTGCTGCTCGGCGTCGCGCCCGCCGACGACGTGCTGGAGCCGTTCGGGTCGGCGACGGTGTTCACGTTCATCGGCGCGTTCATCCTCGCGCAGGCGATGCTGAAACACGGTGTGGCGCAACGGCTCGCGTTCTTCGTGCTCGCCCTGCCGGGTGTGGGCCGCTCGACGGTCCGCGTGATGGCGGCCTTCGGCGGGATCACCTGTGTCCTGTCGGCGTTCGTGTCCAACACCGCGACCGTCGCGATGCTGATGCCGACGGCACTCGGCATCCTGGCCGTGATCGCCAGGCTCATGCAGGACAAGGGCGTGGTGCGCCCGGACTTCGACCCCCTGCGCGTCCGCGTCGGTGCGGCGCTGATGCTGATGCTGGCCTACGGCGCCAGTGTGGGTGGGTTGCTGACCCCGGTGGGAGCGCCCCCGAACCTCATCGGCCGTGGCCTCATCGAGGAGGCCACGGGCACGCCCATCTCGTTCGCGCAGTGGACGGCGACGGCGCTTCCGGTCTGCGCGGCCATGTTCGTGGTCCTCGCGGTGATCCTGTTGCTGCTCAACAAACCCGAGATCCGCCGGATCGACGGCGTCGAGGAGTACGTCCGCGAGCGCCGGGCCCAACTGGGCCGGCTGGGCCGCGCGGAGATCAACACGATCATCGCGTTCGCGGTCACCGTCGGCCTGTGGCTGACCCCCGCGGTGTCGGGCCTCGTCGCGGGCACCGACTCCGCGCTGTACACCGCGCTCGACGACACCCTGAACGAGGGGATCGTCGCGGTCGTCGGCGCCTGCCTGCTGTTCATCCTGCCCAGGGACTGGAAGAAGCGCCGGCCCACCCTCGACTGGGCCGACGCCGCGAAGATCGACTGGGGGACGATCCTGCTCTTCGGCACCGGCATCATCTTCGGCTCGCTGCTCGACGACACCGGGCTCGCCGAGACGATCGGTGACGCCGCGTCGGCGGGCCTCGGCATCACCAGCGGCCTCGCCCTCACCGCGTTCGCCGTCGTGCTGGCGATCGTGATCTCGGAGACGACGAGCAACACCGCCTCCGCCGCCGTGGTGGTGCCCATCGTCATCCCGCTGGCCGTCGCAGCCGGCGTCGATCCCGTGGTGCCCGCGCTCGCCGCGACGTTCGCGGCGTCCTTCGGCTTCATGCTCCCGGTGTCCACACCGCAGAACGCGATCGTCTACGGCTCCGGCACGGTACCCATCACGCGCATGGTGAGGTCGGGCGTCTGCTTCGACGTCGTGGGCGCGCTGCTGATCATCACGATCGTGCCGCTCATGGCCTCGCTGACCGGGCTCGGCGGTTGACGGCCGGTTGCGGGCGGTGGTCCCGCTCGGGTACCTCTGCGTGGTGACCGGTAGGAGTGTGCCGAGGTGGCCAGCGGTGGATCCCGGAGTGGACCACGCGGGCACCTCGTTCGCCGTGATGTCCTTCTCGGCGGAGGGACGCGCCGTGGCCCGCCGGTGGGCGGCGGCGCTCACCGCGACCGGCGCACCGGTGTGGGCGTGGCACGGCGACGGGGCCACGGAACGCGCCCTCGCGGAGCTTCGTGACCGGCTCGACGGCGCGACCGTCGGCTGGCGGCTGATGCTCGCCGGTCCCGAGGCCGACGTTCTCAGAGCGAGGTCGCTCGCCGTGGAACGCGACGCGATCGACGCGGAGATCCGGGTGCACGTGTGCGGCACCGGCCGCAAGCGCGTGTGGTGCGCCCACTGCGGCGGCACCACCGAGACGGAGTGCGAGGCGGGACAGGCCGTGGCCTGTGCGAACTGTGGGCGTGGGCTGCTCGTCCACGACCACGTGTCGCGCAGGCACGCCGCCTACCTCGGCGTCCTCGCGGACCCGGAGACGTGATGACCGGGCTGGAGCTGGTCGTGACGCGCAGCGCCGAGGTGGTGCCCGGTGTCCGTGAGCTGGTGCTGGCACGGCCGGACGGGGGCCCGCTGCCCGCGCACCCGGCCGGCAGCCACGTGGTCGCGGAGTGCGGTGAGCGCCGCAACGCCTACTCGCTCACCAACGGCGGTGCCGAACCACGCGAGTACGCCGTCGCCGTGCTACGGCGCCCCGGCGGACGCGGCGGATCGGCCTGGCTGCACGAGCGGCGGCCCGGTGATCCGCTCGTGGTGTCGGCGCCGCGGTGTGCGTTCGCCCCGGTGCTCACCGCCCGCAGGCACCTGCTGGTGGCGGGTGGCATCGGCATCACGCCGATGCTCGCGCACGTCAGGGACGCGGTGCGCTGGAACCGGGACGTCGAACTGCTCTACGCACACCGGCCGGACGCGCCCGCCTACGCCGCGGACCTCGACCGACTGCTCGGCGAACGGCTGCGGCGGACGAGTGACCGCCGGGAGTTTCGCGGGCTGCTCGGTGACGCGCTGCGGAGGCAGCCGCTCGGCACGCACCTGTACGTGTGCGGCCCGGCGCCGCTGATGGAGCTCGTGACCGACACGGCGGAGGCCGCGGGCTGGCCCGCACAGCGCGTGCATCGCGAGCGGTTCACGGCAGCGGAGGTTGCTCCCGGCACGCCCTTCACCGCCCGGCTGCGCCGCTCGGGCCGGGACGTGGCGGTCGCGGCAGGCACCACGCTGCTCGACGCCTTGCACGCCGCCGGGGTCGCGGTGCCCAGCATGTGCCGCCAGGGCGTGTGCGGCGAATGCCGGGTTCCCGTGCTCGCCGGGCAGCCACAGCACCGCGACGAGTACCTCGACGAGCACGAGCGCGCGGCGGGCACGTGCGTGCTGCCGTGCGTGTCCCGCAGCGAGACCGGCGTGCTGGAGGTGGACCTGTGAACCCCGAGTCCCGGCTCGCCCGCTTCCCATTCCCGCTGCGGGCCGACACCTACCGCTACTCCACGAACATCGAGCCCGCCCGCGTCCCGGTGCGCACCGAGACGGGGGAGTGGGGTGGCGTGCTGCTCGACGTCGACGACGACTACGCGGCCGACCTGGCCGAGCGTAAGCGCATCCTGAAGGCCGACCCTGGCAGGCTGCAGGTGCTGCCGCACGTGCGCCCCGCGTGCTGGGACGCGCTGCTGACGTGCCTGCGCGAGCTGGCGGCACAGCGTCCGGACGAGCTGTCGCTGCGGTGTGAGGGCGGCGAGCTGGCGTGGCGCAACGATCTGCTCGGCGTGTGCGCGCGGTTCCGCGAGGGCGACGACGACGCGCTGCCCGGCGGCCCGCTCGGGTTCCTGGGCAGCCAGATCCAGGACGACATCGTGCTGCTCGACCAGCGCGAGGGTGCCCTGTGGGCCGACGCGGGGCTGGTCACCTTCGCCTCGGGCTGGTCGCTGCGATTCGACGTCGGGATGCGGTTCGACGAGGTGCACGGCCCGGTCCCGCGCGTCCACGAGGACGGTGTGCTGGCCAGGGCGGAGCGGTTCCTCCTGCGGCTGCGGCCGGGACAGGAGTACCGGCGGACCAACTGGAGCCTGGCGGCGGGCGGGCGGCTCGACCACTCGGCCGAGTCGTCCCCCGAGTGGGCAGCCGACCGCGCCCGGGCCGCCACGGCGCGGGGCCGCGAGCTGGCCGCGCTCGTGCACCTGCGCGTCGAGGTGCAGCACCTCGTCCGGCTCGGCGCGTCGGGCGCGCTGCTGTTCCTGATCCGGACCTACCTGCTCCCGCTCGCCGAGCTGGCACGGGTACCCGCGTGGCGCCTGCGGCTCGGCCGCGTACTGGCCGAGCTCCCGGACGACATCGCCGGGTACAAGGGGCTGACGCCCTTCCGGGACGCGGCGGTGGAGTACCTGCTCGGCAGCTGAGCCCGGCAGGTACTCCACGAGCGGTCAGTCGAGGGCGTCGAGATCGGCGCCCTTCGTCTCCCGGCTCGTCGCCACCGCCACCACGGTGACCGCCATCGTGAGCACGAGGTAGCCGATCACGGTGCCGACGCCGAACGAGTCGATCAGCCAGACCGCGATGAGCGGGGCGGGCGCGCCCGCGATGATCGACGAGCCCTGGAACACCAGCGACGCCCCGGCGTAGCGGTGCCGCGTCGGGAACAGCTCGGTGATCCACGCCGCCTCCGTTCCGGCCAGCATGCCGTGGAAGAACGCGCCCACGCACACGCCGAGCCACAGCATCGGCAGACTCTCGGTCTGCACCAGCCAGAAGAACGCCGGTGCCCACACCACCAGCACCACGGCGGGCACGAGCATGGCCTTCTTCCTGCCCACGCGGTCGGACCAGTGCCCGCCGCCGATCATGCCGAGGAACTGCGCCACCGACGCGAACGTGACCGCCATGATCACGTCGCCGCGGTCGTAGCCGAAGGACGTGGTGGCGTAGGCGATCACGAACACCGTGTAGATGTAGAAGGCGATGTTCTCGCCGAGCCGCATCCCGAGGCCGTGCAGCACCGGGCGCGGGCGGGACAGCGCCTCGAGCACGCTGGAGCGCGGCGCGGTGGCGGCCCGGGTCTCGGCCCTGGCCTGCGCGGCCCGGAAGACCGGGGACTCCTCGACGCTGCGGCGGATCCAGAATCCGATGATCAGCAGCGGGATGGCGACGAGGAAGGCGACGCGCCAGCCCCAGCGGTCGAAGGCGTCCCCGGGGAAGAGCACGCCGATGGTGGTGACCACCACGGTCGCCAGCACGGTGCCCAGCGGTGCGCCGGCCTGCGGCCAGGCGGCCCAGAAGCCGCGCCGCTTCGGCTCGCCGTACTCGCTGACCATGAGCACGGCGGCGCCGAACTCACCGCCGAGTGCGAAGCCCTGCACCATGCGCAGCACCACCAGCAGCACCGTGGCCCACAGCCCGATCTCGGAGTAGGTCGGCAACAGGCCGATCATCGCCGTCGACAGGCCGAGCAGCAGGAACGTGACCACGAGCATCGGCTTGCGGCCGTACTTGTCGCCGAGATGGCCGAACACGATGCCGCCGAGCGGGCGGGCGACGAAACCCAGCCCCTGTGTGGCCAGCGCCAGCAACAGCTTCACGATGCCGCTGTCGCCAGGGAAGAACAGCGGGCCGAGCACGGTCGCGGCGAGGATGCCGTAGATCGCGAAGTCGTACCACTCGAGCACGGCCCCGGCCATGCTGCCCGCCAGCACGCGCCGGAACCCGGCGCGCTCGCCGGGCGCCGTGCGCGCGGCCGGGTGTTCCACCGGTGACGTCATTGTCGAGAACCTTTCTGGAAAGGGGGAGAACCGGCTCAGAGGCCGAGGGTGAGCTTGCTCCCGCACGCGCGGGAGCAGCACGTCATCATCAGGGTGTTGGCGGCCCGTTCGGCCTTGGTCAGCACGACGTCGCGATGGTCGACCTCACCGTCGAGCACCGGCGCCTCGCACGAGCCGCAGAGACCCTCCTCGCAGTCGCTGGAGATGTCGATGTTCGCCGCGCGCAGCGCCGCGAGCACCGTCTGGTCGGGGGCCACGTGCACGGTGAGGCCGGAGTCGGCCAGCTCCACGTCGAATCCGTGCTCGACGCTGGGATCGAGCTCCCTCTTGGTGGTCGTGAAGTGTTCGATGTGGAGGGTGTCGGCGGGCCAGCCCGCCGCCTGCTCCTCCAGCGCGGCCAGCAGCCGCTGCGGTCCGCACGCGTAGACCTGCACCCCGTCGGCGTCCTCGGCGACCAGGGTGGTCACGTCGAGCCGTCCGCCCTCCTCGCCACAGTGGACCGTCAGGTTCCCGCCGTGGTCGCGGCGGGCGCGGTCGAGCAACGCCATGCCGCGCGTGGTGCGGCCGCAGTAGTGCAGCTCATAGCTCGCGCCCGCGGCACGCAGGTGGTCGGCCATCGCGATGACCGGCGTGATGCCGATGCCGCCCGCGACGAGGACGTAGTGCCGGGCGGCGGGGTCGAGCCGGAAGTGGTTGCGGGGCCCGCGCAGCGTCAGCGCGCTGCCGGGCCGCAGCCGCTCGTGCACGTAGCGGGAGCCACCGCGGCTGTCCGGCTCGCGCAGGACCGCGATGCGGTACCGGTGGGTGTCGGCGGGGTCGCCGCACAGGGAGTACTGGCGGGACAGCCCGTCGAGGTCCAGGTCGACGTGCGCGCCCGGCGACCACGGGGGCAGCGGGTTGCCCGCCGCGTCGGTGAGGGTGAGCGTGACGACGCCGTCGGCGGCGGGCTCGACCGACTCGACCGTGACCGTTCTGGTGATCGCGCGCGTCGAGGGCTCGCCGATGCGCACCGGCCGGTGCCGCCGCAGGATCGCGGGGTCGCCGCGCTCGGGGTTGGCCGAAGGGTCCCACTGGACCCACAGGTGGTCGGGGCCTCGGAAGGAGGTGTTGGGCAGGTAGGTGAACTCCTGGTCGGGCACCAGCTCGAGGTGCGGCAGCCGGGTGGTCAGCTCCTCCAGGAAGATCTGCAGCTCCATGCGGGCGAGGTTCTTGCCCATGCACTGGTGGCTGCCGTAGCCGAACGTCAGGTGGTCGCTGGCGTTCTCGCGCCGGATGTCGACCGCGTCGGCGTTGTCGAAGTGCCGCTGGTCGCGGTTGGCCGAGGAGTTGACGATGAGCAGCTTGGCGCCCTGGGGGATCGGCACGCCGCCGATCGTGGTGTCGGCGGTGACCAGCCGCCGCCACGCGGCGACGGAGCCGGAGTGACGCAGGCATTCCTCCACGGCGTTGGGGATGAGCGCCGGATCGGCGCAGATCTCCTCCCACACCGTGCGGTTCTCCAGCAGGAGCTTGATCGCGTTGGCCGCGGCGTTGGCCGTGGTCTCGTGTGCGGCGACGATGCCGGCCATCATGATCGAGTGTAGGTAGGAGTCGGTGATGACCTCGGGCTGCTCGCGCTGGGCGCGGATGCTGAACGGCATCCAGCCCGGCCCCGACGGGTCCCGCCGCAGCTTCTCCACCACGGTGCCCGCGAACTGCCAGAACCTGCCGACCGCCTCGGCCACCGCCACCTGCTCCTCCGGTGAGGGGCGGCCCCAGGTGTTGACGGTGTGCGCGATCGAGTACTTGCGCAGCGTTTCCATGTCCTCCTCGGGCACGCCGAGGAAGTGCAGGGCGACGGTGAGCGGTACCTCCCACAGCATCTCGTCGACGAGGTCGGCCTTGCCCGCGTCGACGAACCGGTCGACGTACTCCCTGGTCAGCTTGCGCACCATCGGCTCGTGGTGCGCGAGCTGCTCGGGCGTGAACGGCTCCATGAGCGCGCGCCGCCTCGGCATGTGCTCGGGCTCGTCCTCGTTCACGAGCGTGCGGTTCATCGCGTAGCCGTACTTCGCGAGCGTGGCGGTGGCCTCCTCGGACACCGGGGTGATCTTCTCGAGCGCGATGGACGGCGAGAACAGGATGTTGTCCCGGAACACCGCCTTGACGTCGTCGTAGCGCGTGACGACCCAGTAGCCGATCTCCGGGCTGTAGAAGACGGGCTCCTCCTCGCGCGACCAGCGGACCGCCTCCGGCGGGTCCGCCTGGTACGCGTCGCCGAACGGGTCGAACGCGGCCGCGTTGGCCGACACGGGACAGCCCGTGGCTGCCGAAGCCGAGTGGTCGACCGGGCACGACCCTGTGCTCATACTGCGCCCTCCACGGTGATGAGCTGGTGGTTTACGAATAACGAACATACTGTCGCTGTCAGCGAACAGCGCAGAGCGTAAGCGGGGCCCGGGAGGGAGTCAAGAAGGTTGCCGTCGGCTCAGGCGGAGAGCAGCCGCTCCAGCTCGCGGGCTGCGCGCATGACGGCGTCCGCGGCGAGGTCGGTGTCGAGCCCGTCGATGGCGACCACGCCGACGCAGTGTTCGGCCGTGCCGAGGCCGGAGGGAGCGCGGATGCCCGCCGCGATGCCGACGGCGCCCCGCTCCAGCTCGCCCCGGGTGAGGCTGTAGCCGTCGCGGCGGGCCTGCTGCACCGGCTTGGGGTCGGCCGGGTGCTCCGGCCGGGCCGCGAGAATGGCGATCCCGGCGGCGCCCTTGGTGAGCGGGTGCCTGCTGCCGACGCGATACCCGACCGTCAGCACGGTGTCCTCCGGCTCCGCCACGAGCACGGCCACGCAGTCCCTGCCCTCGGCGGCGGAGATGAACGCGGTGGCGTGCGTCTCGTTGGCGAGCGCGTGCAGCAACGGCCGCGCGTCCTCGGTGAACCGGGACTCGAACCGCGACGCGAGGACGGCCACGCCGACCGCGAGCCGGACCCGCCCGTCGTCGATGCGGGCCACGAGCAGGTGCTCCTCGAGCGTCGCGACGATGCGGTAACAGATGGCCCGGTGGATCCCGAGCTCCTTGGCGAGCTCGGCGACGGAGATGCCGGCGGGGGAGTGCGAGATCACCTCGAGCGCGCGCAAACCCCGGTCCAGCGTCTGCAGCGTGCTCATGCGCTCGGGCCCCCTTCGCCTGCGGTACCCCGCCGACCTTACTGCGTGGCGGGCGTGGCGCCGGCCGGTGGATCTCCGTCGCGCGGGCCCGGTACCCTGAGAGTCCAATCAGGACGGTCTAACGGTCGGATCACCTCACAGCGTGCCAGGCGGCGGCTCGAGGATTTTCGTGCTATATCTGGAGATACGAGCGACGCGGCCGAGCACTCACCGCCGGTGCGCGCTCGCTGTCTCGATCCACACTTGTTTCTTCGTTCGGGCGATTCCTGTTGCCCTGGAAAAGAGGAGGGAGAGTTGTCCCGCGTTGTGAGGGCCGAGACCACCCGTGCCGGGCAGCTGCCCGCGGTGGCCGCCGTGATGTCCGCGGCGTTCCTGCTCGCCGCGGTCACCGGGCTCGCGTCACTGGTCGTCTCCGCGCTTCCGCAGCTGTCGTTCGCGCAGAGCCTCGCCTACGCCAGCCTCGGCGTGTGGGGGTGGAACATCTCGCGGACCGTGCCCGGCGCGCAGCGCTTCCTGCGCGGCACCGGCGTTGCCTGCCTGGTGCTGTGGTTCGTGGGCGTGTTCGGCGGGCGAGACGTGCCGTTCGGGCTGCTCGGCCTCGAACCCGTGGACAACCTTGTGCACCTCGGCGTGGCGATCCTCGCGCTACTGCTCGCGACGATCGTGTCCCCACGGCTGACCGTGGACTGACCGCTTCCCGGTGAAGGGCGCGGCCCCTCACCGGGAAGCCTTCCTAGCCGACCGGTACGGCATCCGGGATCCGCGCCGCCGTGCCGAGCGCGGGGCCGCCGCCCTGTGCGGCGGTGTCGAACGGGGCGAAGTCGAAGCGCACCTCGCCACGGTCGGGGCCGCACACGGTGGGTGTGATCAGGCCGGCCGCGCGGGTGGCACTGAGCTCGGCGAGCAGGCGGGCCAGTGCCTCGGGCGCCTGCCGGGGCTCCTGGTCTGCCTGTGCGAGCGTGCGGTGCAGGTTGGTGACCTCCCAGCCGTCGGCCGTGCCGCTGCCGGCCGGGGCGGCGAGGGCCGCCGTGACCAGCCACCGGCCGGGCTTGCCCGCCAGCGCGGGCGTGCGGCGGCTGCCGATCCCGATCACCTGGTCGGCGCGGATCAGCCCGTCGCCGAGCGTGCGGATCCAGACGTTCTCCAGTGTCATCGTCCCCTCAGTCCCTTCGCGTGGTCACTCCCTCACCCGAACCGGACGCGCTGTCGCCGTCGTGCTCGCCCAGCCTGCGGCGCAGCTCCCGGTTTTCCGCCTGTGACTGCGCGAGCTCGTCCTCCAGTCGCACGATGCGCTCGGCCGCGGCCAGCGTCATGCCGTTGTCGAACAGCTCTCGCATGCGCGCGGCCAGCCGAAGCTGGCGCCGCGTGTAGCGGCGGTGCCCGCCCGCCGACCGGTGCGGCTGGACGACATCGGCCGCGTCGAGGCTGCGCAGGAACGCGGGCTGCACCTCGAGCGCGTCGGCGGCCTGGCCCATGGTCCAGGCCGGATAGTCCTCGTCATCCAACCGGTTTACATCCACGTGTCCAGGGTATCTAGATGTGGAGCTTGACTCAATCTTCAGTTCGAACTATAGATTTTCTCAGGTGTGGTTGTTCTTTCGAGGAACCTGCTCGGGGACGAACAATGGATCTGGAATCACACAGCGCACCCGCGAGGGGTTTGCGCCGGTACATCCGTCTGGTGGAGGACGCGCTCGGCCTGACCGGACAGGGCTCGTACGTGCAGCTGGAGACCCCGGTGAGCGCGTACATCGCGCTGAACGGGCAGCTGCCCGGCTTCGCCGACCGGGACGTGGCGCTGATCTGGGACGAGGAGCACGGCTGGGCGGGCGCGGTGGAGTCCCGCTGCGGCGAGGATCTGCTGGTACTCGCCTACCTCGGTGACCGGATACTGCCGCCGCCGAGGGTCGTGGCGGCGTTCGCCGAGCGGCTGTTCGCGGGCGAACTGCCCGGCCCGCCCGAACCGCCCGCGCTGCGGCAGGCCCACGCGGCCGACGACCTCCCCGTGCTGCTGGCCGAGTACGCCGAGCCCGCACGGGCGCTCACGGGACTCGCGCGGGTGTAGCAGCCACGAACCCGCGAGTCGTGCGCTCAGGACCGCGAGTCGGGCGTTCCCGACGCCGAGTTCTGCGTTCCGGACGCCGAGTTCTGCGTTCCGGGCTGGCGGGACTCGTGGCGCGCCCGCTCAACGCCGTCGCGCTGGGCGACGAGCTCGCGGGCGGCGCGACCGCGATCGCGGGTCCGATCGGATCCGTCGCGCTCGCAGCACCGGCACCCCGGGGCGCCGCCTGACCCGGAGCGCGGGGTGCCGGTACTGCCCTCGGCGGGTGTCGGCGCCCTGCTGCTGACCGCCGCCGACGGCGTGGCGCAGTGACTGTGCGAGCCCGTCCAGCTGCCGGTCGGAGCGGTGACCGGGTGCCTCGGCGGGCGTACCTCGTGTGGCTGCCGGTGCGGGAGGCGCACAGGCGGTGACGCCTCACGTGGTCAGGAAGTCCAGCACCAGCGGGCTCGCCACGGCGCGGAACTCCTCGAAGTACGCGTGCCGGGCGCCCTCGATCAGCTCCATGCGGGCGTCCGGGATGCGCTCGGCGAGCAGCGGCGCGTTCGCGGTGGGGTTGAAGCGGTCGTCGGTGCCGTGCACCACGAGCGTGGGTGCGGTGATGGCGGGCAGCGCGGCCCAGCTGTCGTGGTCGGCGCTGGCCTTGCGGTGGCGGCGGAGCACGTGGCCGGGGGTGCCGCGCTCGCCGATCGTGTTGTAGGGGCCGGGATGCGTGGCCAGCCAGTCCGGTGTGTACATCAGCTCCAGCAGCGCCCGCCGGGCCGCCTTCGCGTCGGGCTGGGCGAGCGCGCGGCGCACCTCGTCGTCGCGTTCGACGCCGTGGGGTGCGCCGGGGGAGGTGCAGCCCAGCACGAGCCTGCCGACCCGCTCGGGGTGGTCGGCGGCGAGCCACTGCGCGACCCGGCCGCCCATCGACGTGCCGTAGACGTGCACGCGCCCGGCGCCGAGGTGATCGAGAACGGCGAGCACGTCGGCGGCGAAACCCCGCGTGCTGTAGGAGTTGGTGTCCGGTTTGTCGCTGCGGCCGATGCCGCGGTAGTCGAGCACGATGGTGCGGAACACCGCGTCGAAGTCCGGGCGGGCGCAGTCCCACCAGTGGTGGCTGTTGGACTGTCCGGCCAGCAGGAGCAGCGTGTGCTCACCCTCGCCGTGGACCTCGTAGTACAGAGCCGTGTCGTCGGTGGTTCGCGCGTAGGGCACACGCGATCGTACAAAGCGGACCCGGTTCAGCCGGAGGACGGGAGCGCGCTCTCGATCACCCGCCGGGCGCCCGCGACGGCGGAGTCGTTCGCGAGGTGCTCGCGGTCGTCGTAGGTCTCCGTGGTCACGTCGCCGCCCAGCTCGCGCAGCAGCCGCGCGGTCTCGGTGACGCGTTCGAGCGGCACCGGCGTAGCGGCGCGGATGGCGCACCAGGTGCTCGGCGAGCAGGCATGCGCCCTGGGAGAAGCCGAGCAGCACGGTCCGCTCGGGCCCGAACCCGTTGTCGCGCAACGTGTCGAGCATCCGCGTGCACGCCTGGAGCGCCTGGTCGAGCCGCGGCTGGTCGACCTCGAGCGGTTCGAGGAAGCTCGCCGGGTACCACGTGTCGTCCGCGGCGCGCGGTAGCACGCACGCGACGCCGTCGAGCCCGATGCGGTCGAGGACGCCGATTGCGGTGGCGCACCGGTTGTCTGGCACGCCCAACTCGGTAAGTTCCGACGAACGGTTGACTGTGGCTTACCGTTCGTCCAGACTTACCGATATGCCCGTGTCCGCTTCCGCCGTACTCGACGCACTCGGTGACGCCAACCGGCGCGCCATCCTGGAGCTGCTGACCGGGGGAGCGATGGCCGTGGGGGTGCTGGCGGACCGGCTGCCGATCTCCCGTCCGGCCGTGTCCCAGCACCTGCGCGTCCTCAAGGAGGCCGGGCTGGTGACCGAGTCCTCGGCGGGCACGCGACGGCTGTACCGGATCGACCCCGCGGGGCTCGCGGTGGTGCGGGAGTACCTCGACGGGTTCTGGAAGAGCACACTTGACAACTTCGCGCGCCTCGCCGAAGCCGAGGGCGAGCGAGAGGAGCGACCGGCATGAGCGCCGAATCCGGCACGGAGATCATGGTCCACCGCCAGGTGAGCGTTCCCCTCACCCCGCAGCGGGCCTTCACGTTGTTCACGGCCAGGATGACCGAGTCCTGGCCCTCGGAGCATTCGATCGGATCCTCGGCACTCGCCGAGGTGGTGGTGGAGCCGCGCGAGGGCGGGCGCTGGTTCGAGCGGGGCGCAGACGGCTCCGAATGCGACTGGGGCCGCGTCGCCGAATGGGCGCCTCCCGGCCGCGTGGTGCTGCTGTGGCAGCTCGGCGCCGACTGGAGGCTCGACCCGGAGCTGGACACCGAGGTCGAGGTCACCTTCACCGAGGAGCCCGGCGGCCGGACCCGGCTCGAACTGCGGCACCGGCACCTGGAGCGCTACGGCGACCAGGCCGGGGCCACGTACGCGGTCTTCGACTCGCCAGGGGGCCGGGACGGCACGCTGCACGCGTCCGTGGAGCTGGCCGCGTGAGCGTGGACGTGCTGGCGCTGGCGCGCGCCGAACGTGCCGACCTCGCCGACCTGCTGGCGACGCTGACCCCGGGGCAGTGGGAGGCGCCGTCGTTGTGCGCGGGCTGGCGGGTCCGTGACGTGGTGGCCCACATGCTCAGCTACGAGGAGCTGGACGGCCGAGGGCTGCTGCGACGCCTCGCCAGGGGGCGTTTCACCCCGGGCCGCATCAACGCCGTCGGCCTCGCGGAGAACGCGGGGCGAGACCCGGAGGAACTGCGTGCCCTGCTCGCGCGGCACCTGACCCCGCGCGGCCTCACCGCGGCGTTCGGCGGCCGGATCGGTCTGGTCGACGGGCTCATTCACCACCAGGACATCCGCAGGCCGCTCGGGTTGCCGAGGGAGGTTCCGGGCGAACGGCTGCGGCCCCGCTGCCGTTCGCGTTGTACGCGCCCGTCATCCGAGGGGCGTTGCGAGCGCGGGGGCTGAGGCTGGTCGCGACGGACCTGGACTGGGCGCATGGCAGGGGACCGGAGGTGCGCGGCAAGGCCGAGGCGCTGCTGCTGGCGATCGCGGGGAGGGCGAGTGTGGTCGGCGAGCTCGCCGGTGAGGGGCAGGCCGAACTGGAGCGGCGCAGCCGAACCTGGTGAGTCCGGTGTATAACGCCCTATACGGCCCGGCCTTGTAGGGGCCTTCGGGCCCCGTCTCACGACGCGTTGTCGTCCGAAAAAGCGCAACGAGCAGGATGGGCACGTGACCGATGACGTGTGGGCGAGCCTGGCGGACCGGTTCGTCGAAGGGGCGTACGCGACGGCGAAGGGGAGGGTGCGCACCTACGTCCTCCACCAGCACCTGCTGGAGCACCTGCCGCCGCCACCGGCCGTTGTGCTCGACGTCGGCGGGGGAGCCGGACACCAGTCGCTCCCGCTGGCCCGCCTCGGTTACGACGTCGTGCTGCTCGACTCGTCGGAGGCGATGCTCGACGCCGCGCGGCAGCGCCTCGACGGCGAGCCCGGCGAGGTCCGTGAGCGCGTCCGTCTCGTGCTCGGTCGCGGCGAGGACGCGCCGGCGCTGACCCGGGGACGCCGGTTCGCGGCCGTGCTGTGTCACGGCGTGCTCATGTACCTGCCGGAGCCCGGTCCGATGATCGCATCGCTGGCCGCGTGCACGGCCGAGGGCGGCATCGTCTCGGTGATGGCGCTCAACGCGGCCACGCTGGCCGTGCGTCCCGCGCTGGAACAGCGGTGGGACGACGCGCTGGCGGCCTTCGATGCTCGCGGCGAGCGCGGGGTGCTGGGGCTGGACACCCGCGCCGACACCGTCGAGGAGCTGTCCGAGGTGTTCGCCACTCACGGGCTTCGCCCGCTGGCCTGGTACGGCGTGTGGCTGTTCACCGACTGGCTGGCACTCGACGCGGGCGATACAGGGCTGAGCACGATCGCCGACGTCGAACTCGAAGCGAGCCGACGCGACCCCTACCGGCGGCTCAGCCGGGTGTTCCATCTGGTCGGACGTCGAGCACGGCCATGACCTCGGCCGCGAGGCGGGCCGCGGGCTCCCGGAACCGGGCGTCGAGCCCGCGAAAGAGCGCCTCGGCCCTGATGGCGGGCCAGTCCCGGTCGAGGTGCTCGGCGGGCAGGTGCGGGTCGCGGCGCACCAGCTCGAGCCAGTCCGTGTGCAGCAGGAGCTGACGTGCGAGGTCGTCGGGTGCGTCCGCCAGTGGGTCCGGAACATCCCACCGCCGCAGGAAGGCGTGGTACCTCGCGGCGATCTCGGCGGTGTCGAACGCGCGGTGCACGAGGTCGGCCGACTCCGTCGGCTTCGCGTGCTGCGCGGTGAACACCGTGACGTGCTCGGTCAGGCCGAGCCGTTCCGCGATCGCGGCCGCGTCGTTGACGCCCGGGGCGATCCACAGGCCGTGCTGCAGCATGCCGAAGCCCGCCCACACGAGCTGTGAGCGCAGGTCGTGGCGGTCGCGCCAGCGCCCGTCGGGCAGCGAGAAACCCACGAGGGTCCAGGTGCCGTCCCAGTCACGGTTCACGGCGCCGGTGTCCCAGATCCGCCGTCGGCCGTCCTCGAGGACGCCGGTCGCGTGCGGGGTGAGTCCGAAGTAGACCCTGCGGCCCTCGCGGGTGCGCGTGAGCAGCCCTCGCCGTGCCATGCGGCTCAGCGTGGAGCGGACCGCCTCCTCGGACACGCCGACCCTGGCGAAGACCTCGATGACGCTGCCCGAGTAGACCGCGGTGCCGCGGCCGAGGAGGTAGAGCCCGAGGAAACTCAGCATCAGCGACTGCGGCCGCACCGGGTGCCCCTGACCGGCCGAACGTGCCCTCACCTGGACGAGCGTAGCCGCAGACCCGGGATCTCACCCTCGGGGAATGAGCCGCGCGGCCGCGCCGGCCGCCACGCTCCGGGGGTGACACAACAGCGGAGGCCGGTGGCAGCGGACCTGGCGGATGTCGCCCTTGGGCTCGCGATCGAGAGCGTTCGTGCCGGACTGCGTGCGGGTCGCGCGCTCGACCGGCTCGCCCGGCCGGTGGCCCGGCTCGTCCTGCGGCCGGCACACGCGCCGGGCAGGCACCTGCTCGCACTCGCCGAGACCGGTGCGCGCGGGCGGCAGCGGGTGCTGGCCGAGCTGACGGATGCCTACCGCAGGACCGTGCCGGTCGTCGCGGCGGACGTGGTGCGCCGGCTCGACCTCGCCACGCTGGCCACGCAGGTCGCCGCGGAGATCGACCTGCCGGAGATCATCCGGGTCTCCACCGGTTCCGTCACGGCCGAAACGGTGCGCGACGTGCGGGTCCAGGCGATGCGCGCGGACGAGGCCGTCGCGTACTGGGCGGGAAGGGCCGTGCGTCCCTGGCGCCGGGCATGACCGCCGAGCGGTCACGCGCGAGGCTCACCCCGGTGCCCGAGGAGGCCCGGTCGTGGCAGGGCAGGCCCGCGGGGCTGGTGAGCAGGACGCTCGCGTGCGCGCTCGACCTCGCCGTGGTGCTCACCGTGCTCGCCGGCGGCTACCTCGTCACCTCGGGCCTGATCTTCGTCGTCGACCCGGTGCGGTTCCGCTTTCCCTCGGTGTCGCGGCAGGCGCTCGTCGGTGCGGCGGCCGCGCTGCTGGTCGGCTACCTCGCCGGTTCCTGGCGGCTCGCCGGGCGGACGTACGGCGACCACGTGCTGGGGCTGCGGGTCGCTGGCAGCGGGGGACGGCGGCTGGGCTGGGCGCGCGCACTGGGGCGGGCGGCGCTGTGCACGGTGTTCCCTGCGGGCCTGCTCTGGGTGGCGGTGAGCCCGGCGCGGCGCTCGGTGCAGGACGTGCTCCTGCGCACGACGGTCGTCTACGACTGGAGCCCGCACTCGGGCGCGCCGGGTTCGCGATCATGAGCGGCTCGGCGGCCGCGACGGGAGCGATCGTGGCGGGCGCGGTGTTCGCGTGGGGGCTGGTGGGCGGCAGGCTGCAGCGTGCCGAGCTGACCGCTCCGCTGGTGTTCGTCGTGCTCGGCGGTCTGCTGGGCTCGGCGGTCGGGGTGTTCGACATCGAGGTGCACGAGTTCCGGCTGCTGATCGAGCTGACCCTGGCCTGGCTGCTGTTCTCGGATGCCTCGGCGATCCGGTTGGCGCAGCTGCGGCGGGAGGCCGGCTGGTACGCGCGGCTGCTCGGAGTCGGGTTGCCGCTCACGGTGGTGGGTGGCTGGCTAGTTGCGGAGTGGCTGCTGCCGGGCGCGGGAGGCTGGCTGGCCGTGCTCGTCGGAGCCGCGCTGGCGCCGACGGACGCCGCGCTCGGGCTGCCGGTGCTGACCGACCCCGCGGTGCCGCGGCGCATCCGCGGGGCCCTCAACGTGGAGAGCGGCCTCAACGACGGGATCGTGACGCCCGTGGTGATGGTCGCCATCGCGGGCGTCGCGGGGACGGGAGGCGGTGGCGTCGGCGCGGCGCTCGCCGACCTGGTGCTGGGCGGCGCCGTCGGTGCCGGGGCGGGCGCGGTGGGCGGCCTGCTCATCAGAAGGGCGCGCAGGCTGGACTGGGTTCCCGAGGGGTTCGCGGGGCCCGCGGTGCTGGCACTGGTGGTGGCCGCCTTCGCCGGTGCGGTCGCTGCCGGTGGCAACGGCTTCATCGCGGCGTTCGCCGCGGGGCTGGCGTTCGGCGGCACGGCGGGTTCCGAGCAGGTGAGGGACGTGCGGTTCGTCGAGCAGACCGGGGGACTGGCGGCGGTGCTCGTGTGGCTGCTGGCCGGTGCCGTCGCGTTCCCGATCGTGGCGGCGGGGCTCGGCTGGCAGGTGGTGGTCTACGCCGTACTGAGCCTGACGGTGCTGCGGATGGTGCCGGTGGCGCTGGCGTTGCTCGGGACGCGTCTGGACCGGGTGACCGTGTTGTTCGTCGGCTGGTTCGGTCCACGCGGGTTGCCGTCGATCATCTTCGCGTTGCTCGCGGTCGACGCGCTCGGCGATGTCGCCGACCCCGCCGTCGTGGCGATCGCGCTCACCGTGCTGTCGAGCGTGGTGGCCCACGGTCTCAGCGCCAGGCCGCTCGCGTCGCGTTACGGGGCCGCGGTGACGCGTGCGCCGTGAGCGGCGCTGCACCGGGTGGGGGCGAGACCTACGATGCGGAGGGGCAAGATCACGAAGGGGAGGAGCCGGGCATGCGGCTGGACCTGACGGGCAGGATCGCTCTGGTGACGGGGTCCACGCAGGGGATCGGCGCCGAGATCGCGGCGGGCCTCGCGCGGTCGGGCGCGCGGGTGGCGGTGAACGGCCGTGGCGCGGACTCGGTGGGGCGCGCCGTCGAGCGGTTGCGGTCCGAAGTGGACGGCGCGGACGTGGTGGGCGTGGCCGCCGATCTCGGGACCGGCGAGGGCGCGGAGCGCGTGCTCGCCGAGCTGCCGCGCGTGGACATCCTGGTGAACAACCTCGGAATCTTCGGTGCGAAGCCCGCGCTGGAGATCACCGACGAGGACTGGCGCCGCTATTTCGAGGTCAACGTGCTCGCCGCCGTGCGCTTGACCCGCGCGTACCTGCCGGGCATGACGGAGCGCGGCTGGGGCCGGATCCAGTACATCGCGAGCGACTCGGCGGTGGTGATCCCCGCCGAGATGATCCACTACGGCGTGTCGAAGACGGCGCTGCTGGCCGTGTCACGCGGGTTCGCGAAGGAGGCCGCCGGCACGGGTGTGACGGTGAACGCGGTGATCGCGGGACCGACGCACACCGGCGGTGTGGAGGAGTTCGTCTACCAGCTCGTGGACAGGGACCTGCCGTGGGCCGAGGCGCAGCGCGAGTTCATGCGCCTGCACCGGCCGCAGTCGCTGCTGCAGCGGCTGATCGAACCGGAGGAGATCGCGAACATGGTGGTGTACCTCAGTTCGGACCAGGCTTCGGCCACGACGGGCGCCGCGGTGCGGGTGGACGGCGGCTACGTCGACTCGATCGTGCCCTGACGGGCGGGGTCCTCACCGGACACCCGGTCCCGGTTGATCTCCGTCACAGCCGTACGGTTGGGTGACGTGACTGCACTGTGAACGGGGTGGCCCAGGGGTTCCTGGTCATCGGGGTCGTCGTACTGGTCGGCTACTTCGTGGGCCGTGCCGGCGTGCTCGGCCCGCACGCCACACAGGTGCTCTCCCGGACCGCGTTCTTCGTGGCGAGCCCCGCGTTGTTGTTCACCACGCTCGCCCGTGCCGATGTCGGTGCCGTGTTCTCCGAGGACCTCGTGGTCACGGCGGTCACGAGCACGCTCGCGTGCGCGCTGTTCCTGCCGGTGGGGTTGTTGCGGCGCAGGCCGGCGGGGGAGATCACCGTCGGGTCGATGGCCAGCGGGTACGTCAACGCGGGCAACCTCGGCCTGCCGATCGCGACGTACGTGTTCGGCGATGCCGCCGAGGTGGCGCCGGTCCTGTTGTTCCAGCTCGCGGTGCTGACGCCGCTGTTCACCACGGTGCTCGACGTGTTGTCCGAACGCGCCGACGGCACCCGGCCGCCGATCCTGCGCACGGTGACCGCGCCGCTGCGCAATCCGATCGCCGTGGCCACGGCGGCCGGGCTCGTGGTGTCCGCAACGGGTCTGGTGCCGCCGGATTCCGTGCTGGCGCCCGTGGAGCTGCTGGCCGATCTGGCGGTGCCGGGGATGCTGCTCGCGTTCGGGATCTCGCTGCGCTCGGCGGCGTGGCCGTTGCGCCGCAACGAGACGATGCCGCTGCTGTTGTCGGTGGTGCTGATCAAGAACGTGGTGCACCCGTTGCTGGCGGCCGGGCTGGGCTGGATGCTCGGGCTCGAGGGGGAGGCGCTGCTGGCGGTGGTGGTGTGCGCGGCGCTGCCCACGGCGCAGAACGTGTTCGGCTACGCCGTACGGTTCGACCAGGGCGTGACGCTCGGGCGGGACGCGGTCCTGCTCACCACGCTAGTGAGCATGCCCGTGATGATCCTGACCGTCGCCCTGCTCACGTAGGTCAGCTCGCCGGGCGGTTGACCGTCGCGATCGGACGGTCGGCGAAGGCCGCCCAGTCGGCGCTGATCGCGCTCGCGGTGCGCAGCAGAATCGGCAGGTGGTGGTCGACGAGGTGCTCGACCGTGGTCTCGGCGGCGTGCGCGTTGACGTTGACAGCCGCGACGGTGCGGCCGTTGCCGTCGCGGATGGGCGCGGCGACCGAGCGGATGCCGAGTGCGAGGTCCTGGTCGGTCACCGCCCAGCCCTTGGCGCGGGTGTCGCGCAGCACGGCGTCCAGCTCGGCCCGGCCGGGCTGCCAGCGTGGCTCGATGCCGGAGCGGCTGGGCGTCGCGAGCAGCTCGTCCAGCTCCTCCGGGTCGAGGGCCGCGAGGAGCACCTTGCCCAGCGAGGTCTGCACGGCGGGGAAGCGGGTGCCGATCGTGACGGCGAGCGTCACGAGCTTCGGAACGGCGACCCGTGCGACGTAGACGATGTCGGAGCCGTCGAGCTGGGCGATCGAGCAGGACTCGCCGGTGCGGTCGACGAGCGCGCGCAGGTGCGGCTCGGCCAGCTCCCACACGTTGCGGGAGCCGATGTAGGCCATACCCAGCTCCAGCACGCGCGGGGTGAGCGAGAACCCGTGCGGGCCACTGTGGACGTAGCCGAGCTCCTGCAGCGTGATCAGGATCCGGCGGGCGGTCGGCCTGGCGAGGCCCGTGGTGGTGGCGACCTCGCTCAGCGTCATGTGCGGCCTGCCCGGCTGGAATCCCCTGAGCACGTCGAGGCCGCGGGCGAGCGCCTCGATGAAGTCCGGGCCGGCGTCCCGGCGCATGTGCTGTCCCTTTCCGCGGAGAACGTGGTGCGCCTGAGACTCTAACCGGCCTGCGGCTGGTCGCCCCGGTGCACCGCGACGCCCGCGCCCTGGTAGTCGGTGTAGGTGTAGGGGTTGGCGATCACCTCGGTCTCCGGGATCTCCGGCGACATGCAGCCCTGCCAGTCGTCACCGATGCGCCCGCGGGCGTACTCGACGGTGGCGGTGACGGCGGTGCGGGCCTTCGCGAGGTCGCAGCCGATCAGCTCGTGGCGGTACTTCACCGCCCTGCCGTCGACGAGCACGGTGTGCACGTCTCCGCGGCCGGCTTGGTACACGACGTGGCCGTAGGGGTTGACGATCGGGAACATGGCGGGGGATCGGTCGTTTTTGATCAGCACCAGGTCGGCCTTCTTGCCGGGGGTGAGGGAGCCGAGCTCGGTGTCGAGGCCGAGTGCCCTGGCGCCGCCCATCGTCGCCCATTCGACGACGTGCTCCGCGCGCAGGCTGTTGTGCACCACGGTCTCCTGCTGGGCCTGCGCTTCGAGGTGCTCACGGGAGCGGTCGGCCGAGAGCGTGGCGCGCATGGCGGAGAAGAGGTCGGCGCTCCACCACACGCTCGTGTCCATGGAGATCGACACGGGGATGCCGTAGCGGCGCAGCCGCCAGCTCGGCGGGTAGCCCTGCCCGGCGCTCTGCTCGCTCTCGGTGGCGAGCGACACCGAGCCGCCGGTGGCGGCGATGCGCTGGTAGGAGTCCTCGCTGAGGCTGCACGCGTGGACGTAGGTGACGTCGGAGGTCATGAAGCCGTGCTCCCACATGAGCCGGATGCTGTCGTCGCCGGTGGCGCCCCACACCCCGGCGTGGGTGGTGACGGGCAGGTTCAGCTCGCGGGCGGCCTCGAACGCGCCCTTCTCGGGGAACGTGGCCTCGCCGGTGACGTCGAAGGCGAGCTGCAGGCGCAGCCGGTCGTCGGGGGAGCTGAAGTGGCGGTCGACGAACGCCCGGAACTCCGGCGCGTTCGCCCACTCCCAGGGCGCGCCCAGCAGGTTGCCGTAGGCGAGGACGAATCGGCCCGGCACGGCGCGCAACGCCTCCACCGCGGCGTCGCCGTGCTCGGGGGTCCGCAGGCCATGCGACCAGTCGACGGTGGTGGTGACGCCGGCGTCGAGCGACTCGATGGCGGAGGTGAGGTTGCCCGCGTAGATGTCCTCGGGCCGGAAGATCTTGCCCCAGTTGAGGTAGTAGAAGACGAAGTACTGGGTGAGCGTCCAGTCGGCGCCGAAGCCGCGCAGCGCGGTCTGCCACATGTGCCGGTGGGTGTCGATCATGCCGGGCAGCAGGATGCCGCCGGTGGCGTCGACCACCACGGCGTCCTGCGGGGCGTCCAGGCCCGTGCCGACGTGTTCGATGCGCTGTCCCCTCACCAGCACGTCGCCGCCGTCGAGTACGCCGAGCGCCGGGTCCATGGTCAGCACGGTCGCGTTGCGGAAGAGGATGGGACGGCCGGACGACAGCTCGCCGGGCGGTGGGGTGCTGGTCATGTCGTTCACCTCGTTGTGAGTGGGCCGCGGGCCCGCAGGACGCGGGCCCGCAGTGCGAGCGGGACGGAGGCGGCGGCGATGCCCGCGGCCAGCGCGGTGACGCCCCACCAGGGACCGGAGAGTGAGCCGAGCCCGAGCGCGTGGTCGAGTGACCAGGCGCCGGGGCCGCTGAAGGCGAGCACGGTGGCGAGTGCGCCGTAGCAGAAGGGCACCTCGCAGCCGCCCTTGACCGCCCAGAACCCGTTGGGTGCGGTGGCGACGGCGGCGACGGTCATCGTGCCGATCACGAGTGCGCAGCCGCCGGGTGTGAGCAGGCCCGTGGCGATCGACCCGGCGCCGAACAGCTCGGTGAGGCCGGCGACGACCACGAGCGGTCGCCCCGGCACGAACCCCCACTGCTCGAAGGTGGTGGCGGTACCCTGCCGCCCGGCGCCGCCGAACCAGCCGAGCAGCTTCTGGGTGCTGTGCCCGAACAGCAGCGCCGCCAGCAGGATGCGCAAGAGGAGCAGGGCGAGGTTCATGGCAGGCGTTCGAGCACGAAGTCGAACCGGGCGTGGAGGTAGGGCCGGTCGATGGTGCCGCCGTCGGGCGTGGGTCCGGCCTCGTGCTCGGTGAACGGGACGACGAGTGCGTCCTTGGTGCCGAACACGATGTCGCTGTCCAGGTAGTCGGCGCCCTCCTGGAACAGGTGGGTGATGAGGGTGGCGTAGCCGGGCTCGTCGAGCAGGAAGTGCACGTGGGCGGGCCGGAAGTGGCTGATGCCGGTGTTGCGGATGAGGTCGCCGACGGGGCCGTCCATCGGGATGGAGTAGCCGCGCGGGGCGATGGTGCGCACGCAGTAGGTGCCGTCGTCGCGGGCGCGGTACTTGGCGCGGAGCCTGGCCTCGTCGACCTCGGCGAGCTGCGCCTCGTAGTAGCCCTCGGCGTCGGCCTGCCACACGTCGAGCACGGCGCCGGGCACGGGGTTGCCGTCGGTGCCGGTGACCGTGCCGGTGATGAACAGCGGTGTTCCTGGCAGGCCGTCGGCCATGTCGTCGCCGAACTCGGCGGCGGGGGAGTCGTCGATGTGGAACGGGCCCAGCACGGTCGCGGGGGTGGCCTTGTCGGAGAAGCGGTTGTTGAGCTGGACGACGAGCATGCTCAGCCCGAGCACGTCGGAGGCGAGGATGAACTCCTGCCGCTTGTCGTCGCTGAGCTGTCCGGTGGCGGTGAGCCATTCGATCGCGGCCGCCCATTCGGACTCGGTGAGCCGGACCTCTCTGGCGAAGTCGTGCAGGTGCCGCACGAGCGCGGTCATCAGCTCGGCGAGCCGGGGCGAGCGGGCGGTGTTCCAGCGCTGCTGCGCGAGGTCGGTGATGTTGTCCTCGTTGACGAATGCCATCGCTCTCCTCGATCCGGCGACGGTGACGGCTTTTGCGGACGATGGTCCGCAGTGCGGACATTCTTCTCTTCCGGATGCCGCTAGGCAAGGTTTGACAGGAGTTGAAGCGGTAACGAACACTGGTCCGTATGGCGGACACCGATGTGCCCGGGGCCCTGAACGGGCTGCTGGTCGCCGACTTCTCCCGGATCCTCGCGGGCCCCTACGCCACGATGCTGCTGGGTGACCTCGGCGCCGAGGTGATCAAGGTCGAGGCCCCCGCGGGCGACGACACGCGCACGTGGGTGCCTCCCGAGCGCGACGGCGTCTCGACCTACTACCTGGGCATCAACCGCAACAAGCGTTCGATCGCGCTCGACCTGTCCGACGACGGCGACCGCGAGCTCGCTCGCAGGCTCGCCGCCCGGGCCGACGTGCTGATCGAGAACTTCAAGCCCGGAGGGCTGCGCCGTTTCGGGCTGGACTACGAGACGGTCAGCCGGGACAACCCGCGCCTCGTCTACGCCTCCATCAGCGGCTTCGGCACCGCCGGTGGGGCGGCGCTGCCCGGGTACGACCTGCTGGTGCAGGCGGCGTCGGGGCTGATGAGCCTCACCGGTGACCCGGACGGGCCGCCGTACCGGGCCGGGATCTCGGTGTTCGACGTGATGACCGGGATGCACGCGGCCATCGGCATCCTGGCCGCGCTCCACCACCGGCACGCGACGGGCGCCGGTCAGCACGTGGAGGTGAACCTGCTGTCCTCGGCGTTGTCCGGGCTGGTGAACCACACGTCGGCCTTCGTCGCGGGCGGGGTCGTGCCACACCGCATGGGCAACGCCCACCCGAGCCTGTTCCCGTACGAGCCGCTGCCCTGTGCCGACCGCGAGCTGATCGTGATCGCCGGCAACAACGGTCAGTTCCGCAGGCTCTGCACGGTGCTGGGGCTGCCGGAGCTGCCCGGAGACGAACGGTTCGCCACCAACGAGGCCCGCACCGCCAACCGGGAGCAGCTGCGGCCGCTGCTCGTGGCGAAACTGCGGGAACGCGGAGCCGACGAGTGGTTCAAGGAGCTCTCCGCGGCCGGTGTCCCGTGTGGACCGATCAACCACGTCGACGGCGGTGTGGCGCTGGCCCGCGAGCTGGGTCTCGACCCCGTCGTCGAGGTCGGAGACGGCGAGCGCGCGCTGCCGGTGATCCGCAGCCCGATCGGCCTCAGCGCCAGCGGGAGCAGGCACGTGCTGCCTCCGCCCACCCTGGACGAGCACGGCGCCGAGATCCGTGCGTGGCTCACCGAGGAGGAGACCCGTTGACCACCGAGCGCGGCTACCCGACATCGATCGGCACGTCCGACGCCGACTCGATCAGTCTGCTCGGCCACGACCTCGCCGGTGAGCTGATGGGCGAGACCGGCTTCGGTGAGCTGGCGTTCTGGCTGGCGAGCGGGCGACGGCCGGGCGCGGGGGAGGTGCGGGTGTTCGAGACCGTGCTCGTGGCGCTCGCCGACCACGGGTTCACGCCCACGGCCATCGCCGCGCGACTGACCCTGCACTCGGCGCCGGAGTCGATTCAGGGGGCGCTCGCGGCCGGCCTGCTCGGGGGTGGATCCCGGTTCCTCGGCGTCACCGAGGACACGGGCCGGTTTCTGGCCGAGACGCTCGCCTCCGCCGATCCGGCACCCGCGAGGGAGGCGGAGTTCGACGCGCTCGCCCGCACGGCGCTCGCCGAACGGAAGGCGCAGAAGCGGTTCGTGCCGGGACTCGGTCACCCGGTGCACAAGCTCCAGGACCCTCGCACACCGGTGCTCGTGCGCGTCGCGCACGAGGAAGGCACCTACGGCCCGCACCTGGCCCTGTTCGAGGCGATCGGGCGCGCGGCGCCCGACGTGCTCGGCAAACCGTTGCCGCTTAACGGTGCCGGGGTCTGCGGCGCCGCCCTCGCCGATTTGGGCCTGCCGGTCGAGCTGCTGCGCGGGGTCGCGTTGCTCGCCCGCACCGCGGGCCTGCTCGGGCACCTGGCGGAGGAGCTGCGCCGCCCGGTCGCGGGCGACGTCTACCTCGCCGTCGACCGCAACGCCCGCTACGTTCCCGGCTCCTGAGCGGCCGCGACGAGCTCCGCGAGCCGCTCCGGGTGCTCGTCGACGACGAGATGCCCCGCCGAGGGAACGATGTCGAGATCCACGCCGAGCGTTCCCCGCACGGCGGGCGCGAGCGTGCGGCCGGGAAGGAACACGTCGGACCCGCCCACCACCACGGTGCGTGGTACGTCGCGGCCCGCGACGGCGGTCTCGCCGGGGTCGGCGGTGGAGCGGACGTGGCGGGCCACCAGTGTCATCCACTCCACGAGCTCAGGGCGCGGCGTGTGCGCCGGACCGTGCATGAGCCGCAGCAGCCGGGCGCTCGCGGCGGGCGTGCGCCGGAGCACCCAGCCGGTGGAGGCGACGAGGACGGCCGGGGTGATCCGCAGCCGGGTCAGCCCGCCCGGCGAGACCAGCACCTGGTGCCGGACCAGGGACGAGCCGCAGGCGAGGGCGATCGCGGCGCCCAGCGAGTGGCCGAGCACGGTCACCGGTCCGCGTACGGTCTGTTCGATCAGCTCGGTCAGCCAGCGCCCGTACCAGCCGAGCCTGCCCGCGCGCGGAATCCGCTCGCCGCAGCTGAGGCCCGGCTGGCCGGGCAGATCGGCCACGAGGACCCGGCACCGTCGCGCCAGCGCCGTGGCGAGCGGGAGGTAGGCCGCCGCACCGAAGTTGGTGCCCGGCACGAGCAGCACCGTGTGTTCGCCCCGGCCGGCGGTGACCAGGTGCGTGGTGGCTCCGTGCGCGACGGTCGTCTCGCGTCGGTGGGCGGCAGGCCACCGGTCGAACCGCTCGTGGCACCACGCGGCGATGGCCTCCCGGCCCGCCGGTGTGCGGTAGATCGAGGTCACGTCAGCCTCGCTCGCCGAGCCGGGACGTGCCCCGCTGCCGGTCGAGATACCGGGCCATCAGCTCCCAGTACACGAGCAGCAACGCCAGCTCGTTGGAATGCCCGGCGAAGCCTGGCCAGCCTGGTCGAGGGGGCGGTGTCCATGCCTGTGTTCCTTCCCGGGCGCCGATCGCTCACTTCACGCCGACCAGACTTCCCGGCACACCGGCGATCACCTTACTCCCGCGGAGACCGGCGCCACGCCTGGTAGCCCTGCGGCAGGCAGACCGCGCACGGCCGGTACCCCGCGCTGATGGCGGTGAGCTCGTCGGCGAAGAACACCCGCTGCGCCACGTAGCCGCCACCGGCGATCGCCCGCAGCGCGGAGGGGCAGTCGAGGCGGCCGTAGCTCCGCCTCGTCCGGTAGCCGCCGAGCCGCCCGGGCCGCTCGCTCTCGTACGGCATCCCGTCGGTGCCGATCAGTGTGTAGGCGGACATGGCTCACGTCGCGTCGTGGAAGACGAGGCCGAGGGTGTGCCTGCGGCCGGACCGGACCGCGGACACGCCGTGCCGTACCGGGGAGGCCGACCAGCCGCGGGCCGAGCGCACCGGGCGGTCCCTGGTGGTGAAGACCAGGCCGTGCCCCTGCGGGATCGACGTCGCGGTGCCGCGCGACTGCGCGCGGGGCCGCTGCTCGACGAGCAGGAACTCGCCGCCGATGTGGTCGGCGCCGGGGTCGTTGAGGTTCACCACGACCTGCAGCGGGAACACCTTGTCGCCGTAGAGGTCGCGGTGCAGCGCGTTCCAGCCGCCCTGCTCGTAGCGCAGGAGAATCGGCGTCGGCCTGGTCTGGCCCGCCGCATGGCACACGCGGAGCCATCCGGCGAGCGAGTCCGGCCATTCGGCGTCCCTGCCGAGCCGCGCGGCCCAGTCCCGCGCGATGGGCAGCAGCCGCGGGTACAGCTCCTCGCGCAGCCGGTGTACCGGCTCGGGGAACGGTTCGGCGAAGTAGCGGTAGTCGCCGTGGTCGCCGAAGCGGTGCCTGCGCAGGTTCACCGTCGCGCGGAACCGCTCGGGCTCGTCCCACAGCGCCACGATCGCGGCGCATTCGGAGGGGGTGAGCAGCCGGGGCAGCAGTGCGCAGCCGTACTCGTCGACCTCGTCGGCGACCGCCGCCCAGTCGGCCGAGGCGACGCGCTTGGCGAAGCGGTCCACAGTGGATCGGGTGGTCATGCCGCGGCCTCCAGGTTCAGCAGGGTCAGCTTGGCCTGCTCGCCACCGACGTAGCCGCCGGAGGAACCGTCCGAACGCACCACGCGGTGGCAGGGCACCACCACGGGGAGGGGGTTGGTGGCGCACGCGGTGCCCACGGCCCGGACGGCCCTGGGGCTGCCCGCGGCGGCGGCGAGCTGCGCGTAGCTTGCGGTGTGGCCGTAGCCGATGTCTGGCAGGTGGGTGAGCACCGCGCGGCGGAACCCCTTGGCCAGGCGGAAGTCCAGCGGTAGCTCGAACGTCCTGCGGGAGCGGGCGAAGTACTCCTCCAGCTGGCGCGCCACGGGGTCGAGCCGGGCGGGTGCGCGCAGCACGCGCGGGCTGACGGCGTCGGCCAGCTTCGCCAGCACGGCGTCGTGGTCCTCGCGGTCGTAGGCCACGCGCACCAGGCCCTCGCCGGTCGCGGCGAGCAGCAGGGTCCCGACGGGGGAGTCGACGGTGCGGTAGGCGATGTCGAGCAGGCCGTCGCGTTCCGCGGCGGCGGCGAGCCGCTCGCGGAGGCGGCCGAGCGCCGGGTCGTCGGTGCCGGTCAGCGCGCCGAAGAGGTCTGTGGCACTGTCGGGTCCGGTGGTCATGGTCTCGCTCCTTCCACACTCGAGGTGGGGCGGTAGGTGGCGCGCAGGGCGCGGATGCCGTCGGCGGCCGCCCGGCGCGCGGCGTCGGTGGTGCCGCCGGTGAGCTCGGCGATGTCGCGGTAGGGCAGTCCCGCCAGGTAGTGGTAGGCGACGGCCATCCGCTGGCGGTCCGGGAGGCGGGCGAGCGCGGCCCAGAGGTCACCGTCCCAGTCCTGCGGCAGCCCGGAGGCGCTCGGCCGGTCCGGCACCTCGCCGACCGGGACGGCCCGCCGCGCCCGCGCGCGGGTGACGTCGATGGCCTTGCGGTGGGCGATCGTGACGAGCCACGCCTCGACGTTGGCGCCCTCGGGCAGGTCCGGATAGGCGCGCAGGGCGGCGAGGAACGTCTCCGACCACGCGTCCTCCGCGTCGGCCGGACCGAGTACCGCCCGGCACACCCGCAGGACCACCGGTCCGTACTCGTCGACGATCCGCTCGAAAGGTCTCACGCTCACCTCCCGTAGACGCCGCGGCGGGCCGGAACGTGAGATCCCGGCGTGCAGGCCCTCATTGTGGCCCTCCCGCGCAGGTCAAAAATGTGATATCACTATGATAGTGCTCGACGGGTCGCCCGGACGGGGTTCAGGAGGGGAAAGGGGCAGCTGCGATGACGATCACCGAGACGGCTGTGGAGATGCCGGCGCCGAGGACCAGGGAGCGGCAGGCGCGGGCGCTGCCCGGCTTCGCGATGCTGGGTGTGGGAACCGTGCTCGTGCTGGGTGGCGGTGCGCTCGTCATCGTGGCCGCCACACAGGGCAACCCGCTCCTGGTGGTGCTGGGGGCGGTGCTGGCCGTGGTGGGCGGGGTGCTGCTCGCCGGGCTCACGCCGGTCGCGCCCGGTGAGGCGAGGGTCGTGCAGCTGCTCGGCCGCTACACCGGCACCGTGCGGGTCGACGGGCTGCAGTGGGTCAACCCCTTCACCGTGCGCCGCCGCGTGTCCACCAGGATCCGCAACCACGAGACCGACGTCGCCAAGGTCAACGACGCCGACGGCAATCCGATCGAGATCGCCGCGGTGGTGGTGTGGCAGGTCGAGGACACCGCGCAGGCACTGTTCGAAGTGGACGACTTCGTCGAGTTCGTCGCCATCCAGACCGAGACGGCCGTGCGTCACATCGCCAACGCCTACCCGTACGACATCCACGACGGGCACGGTCTCTCGCTGCGCGACAACGCCGACGAGATCACCGAGAAGCTGTCGGAGGAGATCGGCGCACGCGTGGCGTCGGCGGGCGTGCGGGTGATCGAGTCGCGCATCACGCACCTCGCCTACGCGCCGGAGATCGCGCAGGCCATGCTGCGCCGCCAGCAGGCGGGCGCCGTGGTGGCCGCGCGGCAGCGGATCGTGGAGGGCGCCGTCGGGATGGTGGAGATGGCGCTGGAGAAGCTCGCCGCGCACGACGTTGTCGAGCTCGACGAGGAACGCAAGGCGGCCATGGTGAGCAACCTGCTCGTCGTGCTCGTGGGCGACCGGGACGCCCAGCCGGTCGTCAACTCCGGGACGCTCTACCAGTAGCCACCGTGGCGGAACGCAAGAAGCTGCTGCTGCGGCTCGATCCCGTGGTGCACGACGCGCTCGCGCGCTGGGCGGGCGACGAGTTGCGCAGTACCAACGCGCAGATCGAGTTCCTGCTGCGCAAGGCGCTCGCGGACGCCGGAAGGCTGCCCAGCGGGGTCGGCAGGATCAGGTCGCCGGGGCGGCCGCGAAAGTCCACAACGGAGGGAGACGGTGATGATGACTGAGGTGCGGTCGACCCTGCCGGCCAAGGCGTTGCTGCTCGCCTACGACCGGCGCAAGCAGCGGCTCACCGGCACGGGACAGCTCGGTCACCTCATGCGGGCCGCCGCGCTCGCTGAGCTGATGCTGCGGGGGTACCTGACCGACGACGGCGGCAAGGCGCATCCGGTGAGCGCGCCGCCGGGGCCCGAGGACTCGGTGCTGCGGTACGTGTGGGACCAGATCGAGCGCGACCCGCCGCGCACGTGGCGGCGCTGGGTCGCGAAAGACCGTGCGCGGACGATGGAGCTCGCCCGCGAGGAGCTGGTGCGGGCCCACGTGTTCAGGGCGGAGCCGCGCCGTGTCCTCGGCCTGTTCCCGACCGTGCGGCTGACGCTGCGCCAGCCGCTGGTCGCGAAACGCCTGAGCGAGCAGGTGGGCAGGGCGGTGCGCGGCAGCCAGCCCGCGTCGCGCGTGACCCCGGAGGTCGGCGTGCTCGCCGCGCTCGCCTCGGCGGGACAGCTGAAGCTCGTGCTCTCCGGCAAGGACCGCAAGCGGCACAAGGCCAGGCTGGGTCAGCTCGGCTCCCCGGTGGAGCCGGTGGTGACAGCGCTGCAGAGGGCCGTCTCGGCGCAGAACGGCGCGCACTCCGGCGGGTGAGGACTCAGCGTCCGGTGGAGCCGTCGAGGAGCTCCCGCAGGATGTCGGCGTGTCCCGCGTGCCGTGCGGTCTCCTCGATCAGATGGGCCAGCGTCCAGCGCCGCGACGGCGCCGCCCTGCCGCGCCTCGCGGGGCGGGGACCAGGCTCGGTGAGGTCGTCCCACCTCGCGATCCGCTCGTTCGCCTCGGCGTTGGTCCGCCGGTAGGCGGCCAGGACGGAGTCGGCGGTGTCGTCCTGGGCGGCGTGGAACGTGGCCTGCCAGTCGGTGACGTCCTCGCCAAGCAGCCAGTGCCGCTCCACGAAGGTGAGATGCCGGACCAGCCCGAGCAGGTTCGTTCCCGACGGCACTCCGGGAGCACGGGCCTGGGTGCCGGGCACCCCCTCGGCGTTGGCCGCGACGGCGGCACGGAGGTAGTCGAGAAAACCGGTGAGCACGGCCTTCTCTCCCGGCCCGGCCGACGGCGGCCCGATGTCGCGTTTCCGCCTCGCGCTCATCGGAATCCTTCCTGCTCGGTGGAGCACCACTGTGGCGCGCACGTCGTGAGACCGCACGAAAACTTGCCGGGATGGCAAAATCGGGCGTCGCGGCGGAGGAGACGGATCCCGTGCTGGACGCGGTCGGCCCCCGCTTGCGCGCCCTGCGCAAGCGGCGCGGCCTGACGCTGGCCCAGCTGTCGGCGGCCACCGGCACCTCCGAGAGCACCCTGTCCCGGCTGGAAAGCGGCGGACGGCGCCCGACACTGGAACTGCTGCTGCCGCTGGCCCGGGTGTACGGGGTGCCACTCGACGACCTCGTCGGTGCGACTCGCACGGGGGATCCGCGGGTTCACCTGCGGCCGATCCACCGTCACGGCATGACGTTCCTCCCGCTCACCCGCCGCGCCGGTGGACTGCAGGCGTTCAAGCTGTTGATCCCGGGCCGTGCGGAACCCGCGGAAGCGGCACCGCAGACCCACGGCGGCTACGAATGGGTGTACGTCCTCGACGGTCGGCTGCGGCTCCTGGTCGGCGACCGCGACCTCGTGCTGCGGCCCGGCGAGACCGCCGAGTTCGACACCGCGTTGCCGCACTGGCTCGGGACGGCCGACGGCCATGCCGTCGAGACACTCGTCCTGTTCGGTCCGCAGGGCGAACGGGCGCACGTGCACAGGCGGTAGCGCCAGTCGGCTGACAGATGCCCGGCCGCCGCCCACTGCCTAGCGTCGCCGTCATGAGCGAACGCAGGACGATCCTGGTGACGGGGGCGACCGGCATCGTCGGTCGCGAGGTGGCATTGCGGCTCGCGCGGCGGGGCGCCAGGGTACGGGCGCTCACGCGCCGCCCCGAGAGCGCGCGCCTGCCGTCGGGCATCGAGGTGGTCCGGGGCAGCCAGGCGGACCTGGCGGGACTCGACGGCGCCGACGCGGTGTTCCTGATGTGGCCGAGGCTCGGCGAGCTGACCGCGGCGAAGGAGGCGGTCGCACGGATCGCCGCGCACGCCGGGCACGTCGTGTTCCTGTCCTCGGCGGCCGTGCGCGACGGCGTCTCGCGCTACGACGACGTGATCGGCCAGGCACACCACGATCTCGAGCGGCTGATCCGCGACTCCGGGGTGCGCTGGACCTTCCTGCGGCCCGCGGCGTTCGCCACCAACCTCCTCGGCTGGGCGGAGCAGACGCGCACGGGCGAGGTGGTGCGCGGCGCGTTCGGCGATGTGCCCGTGACCCTGCTCGACGAACGCGACCTCGCCGACGTCGCCGTGGCCGCCCTGCTGGACGAGGGCCACGCGAACGTGGTCCACGAGCTGACCGGTCCCGAGCTGCTGACCCCGGCCGAGCAGGTCGCGCGGATCGGCCGCCGCATCACGAAACCCCTGCGCTGGGAGGAACTTCCGGAGCCGCAGTGGCGGGAGCGGCAACGCGCCGAGGGCTACACCGACGCCGATCTCGACTCGCTGCGCAGCGCCTACGCCGCGATGCGTGAGCACCCGGCTCCGGTGCTCGGCACCGTCGAGCGCGTCATCGGGCACCCGGCGCGGACGTTCGCCGAGTGGCTGGACCGGCACGCCGCGGAGTTCACCGATCCGCTGCCCGCGGTCGGCCGTGAGGACGCCGGTGTCGTCCTGCTGAGCACGTGGACGCTCGACACGCCGGAACGGCAGCGGGCGGCGGCGGACGCCGCGGCCGAGGCGTGGAGCGGCATGCCGTGGCCGGACGGGCTGCTGTCCTACAGCCTGTTGCTCGGCACCGACGGGCGGACGATCCTGCACTACTCGCAGTGGACCGGCGAGGACGCCGCCGCGCGCTTCCGCGAGAGCGACCCTCCCGCGCGCGTGCGGGGGATCGACGACGCCGTGCCCGGGATCGAACGCAGCGGGGTCACGAGCTACCGGGGCTACCGCTCCGTGGTGCCCGACCCCGGAATGCGGGCCGGGTGCGTGGTGCTCGTGTCGTTCGCGACCGACAGCGGGCGCACCGCGCGGTACTTCGTGGACACGCTGCTCGACGAGTACCACCCGGCCCGCCGCCCGCAGGCCGGGTCGGTGCCGGGCATGGCGAGCAACCACTTCCACGTCGCCGTCGACGGCACGAGCGTCGTCAACTACGCCGAGTTCCGCGACGAGGCCGCCCATCAGTCGGTGGTGGACTCCCGGCTGCGTGCCGACGACCCGGTGCCCGCGTTCATCGCGGCGACCCCGGGGCTGACGCCGCTGGGGTTCCGGCGTTACCTGCCGTACCGGCAACTCACGCCACCGAAGGATTAATTATTAATTAATGTTGACTTCGCGGTGCCTCGCGAGCAAGACTGTCGGCACGGCCCCCGCTCTGGGGCTGCCGAACCGCGAGGATCGAGGAGAACTAGATGGGCGCAACGAGGCGTCGTGGCCGGGCAGGCCTGGCGCTGGCGGCGGTGGTGCTGCTCGGCATGGTCGCCGCCTGCGGCGGCAAGGTCGGCGAGAACGGCCGGTTCGGCGTCGTCTACATGGACGCACAGGGCTTCTACGCCGGAGTCCGCGTCGGCATGCAGCAGGAGGCGGAGGCGCTCGGCCGCTCGCCGCAGCTGCTCCAGCTCAACGCGCAGGGCGACGCCTCCAAGGAGAGCACGTTCATCGACCAGGTCAGCGCCGCGAAGGTCGACGCGCTGATCCTCTCGCCCGCCTCGGCCACGGCCTCGGTGCCCGCCATCGAGCTCGCGCACGAGAGCGGCATCCCGGTGATCTGCTACAACACGTGCATCGCCGAGGAGGCCGCCCGGCAGTACGTGTCCGCTTACGTACTCGGTGACCCCGTGCGCTTCGGCAGTCTCCTCGGGGAGCGGGCCGCCGAGTACTTCCTCTCGGTCGGCAACCGGGAGCCCAAGATCGCCGTGGTGAACTGCGAGTTCGTCGAGGTCTGCATCGACCGGCGGCACGGCTTCGAACAGGCCCTGCACGCCAAGCTGCCCGGCGCGAAGATCGTCGCCAACCAGGAGGGCGCGACGATCGACGAGGCCGTGGACGTCGCCGAGCGCATCCTCACCGCCAACCCGGACCTGGACGCCTTCTACGGCGAGGCGGGCGGCGCGACGATGGGCGCGGTCCGCGCCGTACAGGCCCGCGGCAAGGTCGGCCAGACCGTCGTCTTCGGCAGTGACATGTCCACCGAGGCCGCACAGGCACTCGCCGCCCAGGACGTGCTCAAGGGCGTCGTGGACATCTCCGGCATCGCCGTCGGCAAGCTCGCCGCCCGCTCGGCCGACCAGGTCCGCACCGGCGAGCTCACCGACTACACCGTCGTGCCCGCGCCGATCGACCTGTACTCCACGCCCGAGGACGGCTCCGCCTGGCTGCGCGCGCACCCGGACGGTGTGCCGTGACCGACCCCGCGCAGGTGCAGGACCGGAACCGAACCAGTGAAGGAGAAGCAGTGGCTGCCGAGGTCGCCAGCGGCTCGACCGTGATCGTGGTCGACGGCGTCACCAAGCACTACCCGGGCGTGCGCGCGCTCACCGACGCCCACCTGTCCATCCGCGCCGGGGAGGTCCGGGCACTGCTCGGCCGCAACGGCGCGGGGAAGTCCACCCTCATCCGCGTACTGTCCGGAGTGGAGCGTCCCGACACCGGAACCGTCACCGTCGCGGGGGAGAAGCTCGGCGACGGCGGCGTGCGCAGGGCGGCGGAGCTCGGCATCAACACCGTGCACCAGGAGCTGAGCCTGGTGTCCGAGCTGAGCGTCGCCGAGAACCTCTACCTCGGCCGCTGGCCGCGCAAGGGCGGCGCCGTCGACTACGCCGAGATGCGCTCCGGCGCCGCCGAGGTCTTCGCCCGGCTCGGCCTCGACATCGACCCCGCCGCGCCCGTCGGCTCGCTGTCGCTCGCGAGCAGGCAGCTCGTGGAGATCTGCCGCGCCGTGCGGGAGCAACCGAGGCTGCTCATCCTCGACGAGCCCACCAGCGCGCTCGCCGCCGCCGAGGTGGACGTGGTGCTCGAGACCGTCACCCGCATCGCCTCGGCCGGGGTCGCCGTGCTCTACGTCAGCCACCGGCTCGAGGAGATCCGCCGCATCGCCCACAGCGCCACCGTGATGCGCGACGGGCGGATCGTCGACACCGTCGATGTCGGCGACGCCGACACGGCCACCATCGTCTCGCTCATGCTCGGCGACACCGCGAAGGCCGCCGAGCGCCCGCCCGAGCGCGACGTGGACCGCGATGGCACGCCACTGCTGTCGGTGCGCGGGCTCGCCGTGCCGCCGAAGGTGCTCGACGTGTCGTTCGACCTCCACGCGGGCGAGGTGCTCGGCATCGGCGGGCTCATGGGCTCCGGCCGCACGGAGGTGCTGCGCGCGCTCGCCGGGTTCGATCCCGCCGCGAACGGCACGATCAGCGTCGACGGCACCGAGATCGCCCACCCCACCCCGGCCGCCATGAAACGCCTCGGCGTCGGGATGACCCCCGAGGATCGGAAGGACGAGGGAGTCGTGCCGCTGCTCGGCGTGGACGAGAACCTCGTGCTCTCCAAGTTCTCCGCCGTCAGCTCCGGGCCCACCGTGCGGCCAGGTCTGGTGCGCAGGGCCGCCGACCGGCTCATCGGGCGGCTGTCGATCGCGACGGCCTCCGCGCGCACGCCGATCGTGAACCTCAGCGGCGGCAACCAGCAGAAGGCCGTGATCGGCCGCTGGCTCCACGCCGGCAGCCGCATCCTGCTGCTCGACGAGCCGACCCGCGGCGTCGACGTCCACGCCAAGGCCGAGATCTACCGGCTCGTGCGCGAACTCGCCGAAGCCGGGGCCGCGATCGTCTTCGTCTCGGGCGAGCTGGAGGAGCTGCCCCTCGTCTGCGACCGGGTACTGACCCTGCGGGACGGGCGCGTCGCCGCGGAGCTGACCGGGCCCGAGCTGACCACCGATTCCGTGCTCTCCGCCGCGATGGCGGCCTGACCCCTCGACCAAGGAACCACCATGACAGCTACCCAGACCACGCCGCAGCAGCGCCGCGGCCGCGTGGGCAGGCCCTTCGCGGGCCGTTCGCTCAACGAGATCGGCCTGATCGCCGCGATCGTCGTGCTCTACGTCGTCCTCGGCAGCACGGCGGCGGGCTTCCTGAGCCTCGACAACCAGCTCGGCATGCTGCGCGACGCGGCCACCGTCGGCATCGCCGCGTGGGGCGTCACCCTCGTGATCATCGCGGGCGAGATCGACATCAGCATCGGCCCCGCCGTCGCCTTCTCCTCGGTCCTCGTCGCCAAGGGCGCCGCCGAATGGGGCCTCGGCATCCCGCTGGCCGTCCTGCTCACCCTCGTCGCGGGCGCCGCGTGGGGAGCGCTCGCGGGCTGGCTGCGGGCCCGCTTCGACGTGCCCTCGTTCATCGCCACGCTCGGCATCTGGAGCGCGCTCGGCGGCCTCGGGCTGTACCTCACCGACGCGCTCCCGGTGGTGCTGCCCGAGAGCGGGCTCATGGACACCCTCGGCGGCTCGATCCTCGGCATCCCGACGCCCGCGATCGTCATGGTGGTGCTGTTCTTCGTCTTCGCCTACATCGCCCGCTACACCGGCTACGGCCGCTCCGTGTACGCCGTCGGCGGCAACGCCCCGGCCGCCAGGATGGCCGGCATCAACCTGTCCAGGGTGCGGGTGCTGCTGTTCGCCACCACCGGCCTGCTGTCGGCCATCACCGGCGTGCTGCTGGCCGCTCGTCTCGGTTCCGGCAACGGCGGCGCCGCCTCCGGCCTGGAGTTCGACGTGATCGCCGCCGTGGTGATCGGCGGCACCGCGCTCGCCGGCGGGCGCGGCACGATGCTGGGCACACTGCTCGGCGTCGGCTTCATCACCGTGATCAGCAACGGGCTCGTGCTGCTCGGGGTGAACTCGTTCCTGCAGAACGTGGTGCGCGGTGTGATCATCGTGGCCGCCGTACTGGTCAACGTGATCATCACCAAGCGGGCGCGCGCGACGAGGGAGACCTGATGAGCCTCAAGCACGACATGACCGGGGTGTACCTGCCCGGCGACTCCACCGCGGTCCTGCGCGAGCTCGCCGTGCCGGAGCCGGGGCCGGGACAGGTGCTGATCGAGGTCGGCGCCTCCGGCATCTGCGGCTCCGACATCGGCTACATCTACCACGAGCACAAGGGACACCGCGGCGTCGACGGCCCCGCCTACCGCGGCGTGGTCGCCGGGCACGAGCCCTCGGGCCGGATCGTCGCGACGGGACCGGGCTGCCGTCGCTTCGGCAGCGGCGACCGCGTGATCGTCTACCACATCGCCGGGTGCGGGCTGTGCGACAACTGCCGCCGTGGCTACTTCATCAGCTGCACCTCACCGCAGCGCGAGTCCTACGGCTGGCAGCGCGACGGCGGGCACGCCCACTACCTGCTCGCCGAGGAGTCCACCTGCGTGCCGCTGCCCGACGAGCTGTCCTATGTGGATGGCGCGCTGATCGCGTGCGGCTTCGGCACCGCCTACGAGGGCCTGCGCCGCATCGGCGTCAACGGCGACGGCGACCTGCTCGTCGTCGGTCTCGGCCCGGTGGGGCTCGCCGCCGGCATGATCGGCAAGGGCATGGGCGCCCGGCGCGTCGTCGGCGTCGAGGTGTCGCCGCAGCGGCGGGAGTGGGCCGACGGGCTCGGCGTGTTCGACGCGACGCTCGCCCCCGAACCGGACGCGGAGGCCACCGCGGGGCTCGTCGCCGACGCGCTCGGCGCACCGGGAGCGCTGACCGCCATCGACTGCTCCGGCTCCCGGGCGGGCCGGTCCACGGCCATCGCCGGCGCCGACGAATGGGGCCGCGTGTCGCTCGTCGGCGAGGGCGGCACCCTGGAGACCGAGGTGTCGGACTCCCTGCTGCACAAGCAGCTCACGCTCTACGCCTCGTGGGTCACGTCGCTGCCCGCGATGGCGGAGCTGGCCGGGAACCTCGCCCGCTGGGGCCTGCGCCCCGAGCACGTCGTCAGCGACCGGTTCCCGCTCGCCGAGGCCGACGAGGCGTACCAGCTCGCCGCCGGGGCCAGCAAGGGCAAGGTCGTATTGCTGCCCTCGGAGGAGCCGGGCTCGTGATCACATGGCAGGAGGGCGATCCCCGCGTGGTGTGGCTCTCCAACGGGAGGCTGCGTCTCGGCATCGTGCCCGCGCTCGGCGGCAGGCTGCTGTCACTGTCCGGTGAGGACGGCCGGGAGCTTTTGTGGCGCAACACCGAGCTGCTCACCGCCGACCTGCGCTTCACGGAAGGACACGTCCACCGGGCGGTGTCGGGCAGCCTCGGCGACTGGGTCAACTACGGCGGCGACAAGACGTGGCCCGCCCCGCAGGGCTGGGACCGCGACGACCAGTGGGCAGGCCCGCCCGACCCGGTACTCGACTCCGGCGCCTACACCGCGACGACCGAGGAACACGACGGTACCGCGGCGGTGACGCTCACCAGCGGCGACGACCCGCGAACCGGTCTGCGGCTCACCCGGCGGTTCGACCTGCGCCGCGACGAGAACGCCTACCGGCTCACCCTCTCGGCCCGCAACACCTCTGACCGCGACGTTCGCTGGGCACTGTGGAACGTCACGCAGCTCGCCGCCGACGGCGAGGGCGGCACGTACGTCGGGGGCGCGGAGCGCGTGACCCGCCTGCTCGCCGGCACCGGCTACCCGGAGTGGGAGCAGCGCGGCGACGCGACGTTCGTGCCGCACCAGGACGTGGTGGGCAAGCTCGGCTTCCCCGCCGCGACCGGCTGGCTCTCCCACACCGCCGACGGCACCACCCTCACGCAGCGGTTCGCCGTCGACCCGCACGCCGAGTACCCGGACCAGGGCTCGCGCGTGGAGGTGTGGCTGGAACACCCGCTGCCCGAACCGCTCGCGGAGCTGGGCGATCTGGACCCGCCCGCCCGCATCGTCGAAGGCGAGGTGCTGGGCCCGCTCACCACCCTGCGGCCGGGCCAGGAGACCGCGCTGACGATCGACGTGGAGGTGCGCACATGCCCGGCCTGAACGGCAAGGTCGCCGTCGTCACCGGTGGCGCGCAAGGGATCGGCGCCGCGACCGCCGAACGGCTCGCCGCCGACGGCGCCGCCGTCGCGGTACTCGACGTCGCCGACACCCGGCCGGTGGTCGACCGGATCACCGGCGAGGGCGGCACGGCGATCGGCGTGCCCGGCGACGTCACCTCCGAGGCCGCGTGGGCACACGCCCTCGACCGCTGCCACGCCGAACTCGGCCCGGTGGACGTCCTCGTCAGCAATGCCTACACCGTCGATGTCCGGCCCGCGCACGAGACGAGCGTGGTGTCGTGGGAGCGGCAGCTGTCGGTGAACCTCACCGGCACGTTCCTCGGGTTCACCGCGTGCCTGCCCGACCTGTCCCGCGACCGGAACGGGTCCGTGGTGCTCACCTCGTCGGTGCACGCGCTCGTCGGCCTGCCCGGACGGCCCGCCTACGCCGCCAGCAAGGCCGGGCTCACCGGGCTTGCCCGCCAGCTCGCCGTGGAGTACGGCACCGTGCTGCGGGTCAACTCCGTGCTGCCGGGGCCGGTGCTCACGGCGGCGTGGGACGGCATCGGTGAGGCCGACCGGCGCCTGTCCGCGGAGCAGACCGCCGTGAAAAGGTTGGGGGAACCGGCCGAGGTCGCGGCCGCCATCGCCTTTCTGGCCAGTGACGACGCCTCGTTCATCACCGGCGCCGCGCTGACCGTGGACGGCGGCTGGAGCGTGTACAAGACCTCGTCGTGACGGGGTGTCGAGCAATGGGGAGGAGCGCCACATGAGCGGCTACAGCGGCCGCGGGGTGCACGGGCAGGTGGTCGCCGCGCTCGGTGCGCGCATCGTGTCGGGCGAGCTGGGCAGGGGAGACGTGATCGACCTCGCCGCGCTCGGCCGCGACCTGGACGTGAGCATGACCGCACTGCGGGAGGCGATGAAGGTCCTCGCCGCCAAGGGACTCGTGGAGGCACGGCAGAAGCGCGGCACCTATGTGCGCGACCGCGAGCACTGGAACCTGCTCGACAGCGACGTGATCCGCTGGCGCAGCGAGGCCGGCGACACCGCCGCCGTGCTGCGCGACCTGGCCGAGGTGCGCTCCGTTGTGGAGCCCGCCGTGGCGTCGATGGCGGCACTGCGCCGCGACGAGCACGACCTCGCCGAGCTGGACGCCGCACTCGAGGACATGCGGGGCGCCGTGGGCGCGGCGGCGGAGGTGGCGGCCGACCTGCGCTGGCACCGCGCCATGTTGCGCGCGACCCACAACGAGATGCTCGCCAGGATGGACGTGTTCATCGAGCCCGCGCTGCGCCTGCGCGACGCGCTCGTGCACGAGAGCAGCGCCGACGACCCCGTGCCGAGCCATGCCGTCGTGGTGGAGGCGGTACGCGGGCAGGACCCCGCCGCGGCCGCGGCAGCGATGACCTCGTTGCTGGACAAGGCGGCCCAGGACGCCGCGGGCGTGCTCGGCCACAGCGGCGACGCCGAAGAGAAAGAGACAGTCAGCGAGTGAAGATCACCTCAGTAGAGACGTTCCTGGTGCCGCCGAGGTGGCTGTTCTGCCGCGTGGCCACCGACGAGGGCATCGTCGGCTGGGGCGAGCCCGTGGTGGAGGGCAGGGCCGACACCGTCCGCGCCGCCGTCGACGAGCTGGCCGAGCTCCTCGTGGGACAGGATCCCCGGCGCGTCGAGGACCTGTGGCAGCTGATGACCAAGGCCGCCTTCTACCGCGGCGGACCGGTGCTCTCCAGCGCGGTCGCCGGGCTCGACCAGGCATTGTGGGACATCCTCGGCAAGACCCTCGACGTGCCCGTGCACCAGCTGCTCGGCGGTGCCGTGCGCGATGAGGTACGCGTCTACGGCTGGATCGGCGGCGACGAGCCGTCGGCCGTCGCGGAGGCCGCCGCCGAGCAGGTCGAGAGCGGCCTCACCGCCGTGAAGATGAACGCCTCCGGCCGTGTCGGGCGCATGCCCGGCCGCAACGAGGTTGACGGCGTGGTCGCCAGGCTGGCGGCCGTGCGCGAGGTGCTCGGCGACTCGCGCGACGTGGCCGTGGACTTCCACGGCCGCTTCGGCGTCGCCGCGGCGCGCAGGGTGATCCCCGAGCTCGCGCCCCTGCACCCGCTGTTCGTGGAGGAACCGGTGCTGCCCGAGTACACGCACCGGCTCGGCGACATCGTCGCCGCCTCCAACGTGCCCGTCGCGTGCGGCGAGCGCCTGTACTCGCGCACCGACTTCCTCCCGGCCCTGCAGGCCGGGATCGCCGTGGCCCAGCCGGACCTCTCCCACGCGGGCGGCATCTCGGAGGTCCGCCGGATCGCCTCGCTCGCCGAGACCTTCGACGCGCTCCTCGCGCCGCACTGTCCACTCGGGCCGATCGCGCTCGCCGCGAGCCTGCAGGTCGCCTTCGCGACCCCGAATTTCCTGATCCAGGAACAGAGCATCGGCATCCACTACAACACCGACGCCGAGCTGCTCGACTACGTGCTCGACCGCGCGCCGTTCGGCTTCCCCGAGGGCGCCATCCGCCGTTGGGAGGCGCCGGGCCTCGGCGTGGACATCGACGAGGACGCCGTCCGCGCCGCCGACGCGCGCGGGCACCGGTGGCGGCCGCCGGTGTGGCGGCACGAGGACGGATCGTTCGCCGAGTGGTGACGGGGAGAGGAAGAAACATGGACCTGAACGAACTCCTGGCGCGCCACCGGCTGATGGCGATCATCCGGGGCAGCGACCCCACGGCGTGCGAGCGCACGGCCGAGGTACTGGTGGAGTCCGGGGTGCGGCTGCTGGAGGTGTCGCTCACCTCCGCCGACGCCGTCGGCGTGCTCACCCGCAGCTGCGCGAAACTCGGCGCGCAGGCCCACATCGGCGCCGGCACGGTGCTCACCGCAGAAGACGCGAAGTCCGCCCGGGACGCGGGCGCGACCTTCGCCGTGACCCCCGCGCTCGGCGAGGGCGTCGACGCGGCGCTGGAACTGGGGATGCCGGTGCTGGCGGGCGCGATGACACCCACCGAAGTCCTCGCCGCGCACCGGGCCGGGGCGACGGCGGTGAAACTGTTCCCCGCGGGCAGTCTCGGACCCGGCTACGTCAAGGCACTGGGCGACCCGTTCCCCGGCCTCGGCCTGGTGCCCGTCGGCGGGGTCGGCCTCGCCGACGTGCCCGAGTACCTGGAGGCGGGGGCACTCGCCGTCGGCGTCGGCAGCCCCCTCGGCGGTGACGCCCCGCACGGCGGAGACCTCGAGGCGCTGCGCGAGCGCGCCGCCCGGTTCGTGGCGGCCGCCGGTGGCTGAGGTCGTGACCCTCGGCGAGACGATGGTGTCGCTGCGCGCCGAGGGCCTGGTACGCCTCGGCACGTCGTTCCGCTCGTCGATCGCCGGTGCCGAGTCGAACGTCGCCATCGGGCTCTCGAGGCTCGGGCATTCGGTGCGCTGGCTCGGCCGCGTCGGTGCCGACGAACCGGGTGAGCTGGTGCTGCGCACCCTGCGGGCCGAGGGCGTCGAGGTGTCCACAGTGGAACGCGATGACGCCGCGCCGACCGGGCTGATCCTGTTCGAGCAGCGGCTGCCCGACGTCACGCGCGTGCAGTACCACCGCTCCGGCTCGGCGGGTTCGCGGTTGAGCGCGGCGGACGTCGTGCTCGACGGTGACGTGCGCCTGCTGCACCTCACCGGCATCACCCCCGCCCTCGGCGATGGGCCGCGCGAGGCCGTCGAACGGGCCGTGGCGCGCGCCCGCGAACTGGGCGCGACCGTGTCGTTCGACGTCAACCACCGCGCCCGCCTGTGGTCCGCGGCGGACGCGGCACCGGTGCTCACCCCGCTCGCGCGGCGCGCCGACGTGGTGATCGGGTCCGGGGACGAGCTGGACCTCGTGGGCGGCGTGAACGCGTTGCTCACGGCGGGTGTGCGGGAGGTCGTGACCAAGCTCGGTGCCGACGGCGCCGCGGTGAGCACGCCCGACGGCGAACAGCGGGCACCGGGCCACCGCGTGCCGGTGGCCGACTCGGTCGGCGCGGGCGACGCGTTCACCGCCGGATACCTCTCCGCGCTGCTCGACGGGCTCGGCCCGGCCGAGCGCCTGGCGAGGGGCAACCGGGCCGGCGCGTTCGCCGTCGCCACGGCCGGCGACTGGGAGGGCCTGCCCACGCGGGCGGAACTGGAGTTGCTGGCACTCGGGGAAGGAGCGGCGCTGCGATGAGCGGGCACTGGACGGCATGGCCGGGGGAGCGCTTCGGGCTCGGCGAGGGCCTGCGCCGCGTCGGCGACCGGCTGGTCATGGTCGACATCCTCACCGGACGGCTGCTGGAGCTGCCCGCCGACGGCGAACCGCGGGTGCTGCTCCAGCTGGACGTCCCGCTCGGCGCCGTCGCCCCACGCCCCGGCGGGGGCTGGCTCGCCGCCGCGGGAACCGGCATCGCCGTGCTCAGCGACACCGGCGTCGAACACTGGCTCGCCCGGCCCGAGGACGGCGCCGCGACACCGATGCGGATGAACGACGGTGTCGCCGACCCGCATGGCCGGTTCTGGGCCGGGTCGATGGCCTACGACAACACACCCGGCGCCGGCTCGCTGTACCGCGCCGATCCGGACGGGACGGTCACCCGCGTGCTCGGCGACCTCACCGTGCCGAACGGGCCCGCGTTCACCGCCGACGGCACCACGATGTACCTCGCCGACAGCGCCCGCGGGGTGATCCACCGCATCGCCGTCGACCCGGAGAGCGGCGAACCGGGACAGCGCGGCGAGTTCGCGAGCGTCGAGGACGGCAGCCCGGACGGCATGACCGTCGACGCCGATGGCTTCGTGTGGTCGGCGATCTGGGGCGCAGGGCGAGTGCACCGGTACTCGCCCGCGGGTGCGCTCGACCGCGTCGTCGAGGTCCCCGCGGTACAGCCGACGAGCGTGCTCCTCACGAACGGACGGCTGGTGGTGACGTCGGCGACGGTGGGGCTCGACGAGCCCGGCGAGTTCGACGGCGCGGTGCTGTCGATCGCACTCGACGGCTGATCGATCCGGCGCCCTCCGCACACTCGATGCCGCGCGCCCCGTCGGCGCCGTGCTGACCACGATCGGTGGGCCGGAGGGCGCGCTTCGCGCGAACCCGTGGCCACGCGCGTGTCGCGTAGAATCGCGGCGCAGCAGGCGGAACGGGGACCCAGTGAAGGCCCAGAGACCGGCAGACCTCAACGGTGCCGACCCGCACGAGCGGCTGCTGGCCCTGGCCGCGGTGATCGAACGCCAGCAGCGAGAGCTCGAGATTCTCTCTGCCCGGCAGGCCGAACGGGCGATCGTGTGCCTCGCCGAGGGCGTACTCGTGGAGCAGCTGCACTGCACGCCCGCGGAAGCGGCCACCCATCTCCGCGAGCTCGCCGCGCGCACCGGGGTGAAGGCCGTCGAGCTCGCGGCCGACGTCATCGGCGAGCCGGTCGGCGCCGGCAGGACGCAGCTCACCGGCGGGGAGCCCGGACCGCCACCGGCGCGGCCCCCCGAGGCACCCGACGAACCCGCGGGGGAGCAGCGCGAGCTGGGCGACGCGCTACTCGCCCAGGTGCTGCAGCTGACCGAGGCCGCCGCGGCCGCGCTGTGGCAGCTGCAACCCGACGGTGCGCTGGAGTTCGTCGCCGGATCCGGGCTCAGCGCGCTGGAAACGAGCCGATGGCGCCGCATCCCCCCGCAGATGGACTCCTTCGCCCAGCGCGTGGCCCAGCAGGGACAGCCACTGTGGCTCACCGGGCCGCTGCCCGTCGCCGAGCAGCCGCTCAGCCCGTGGGCCGGCGGCGCACGGGCTGTACTGCCCGTGCGGGGCCCGGCGGCGCTGCTGGGCGTGCTGGAGGTCGTGTGGGCGGGCGACGACCACGCCGTGCCGCCGAGCGTGCGGCGCAGGCTGGCGACACTGGCCGAGGTCACCGCGCACGTGCTCGCGTCGAGCTTCGTGGCCGGCGCCCGCACCCCGTCCGGACGGCCGGAGAACACGTGGCTCGGCGCGGTGCTCGACAGCGGCCTGCTGGTACAGCCGTTGCGGGGCGAACCCGGCGAGCAGCCGGACTTCGAGATCACCCACGTGGCGGCGGGCTTCACCGATCCCGCCGGCCGCACGCACCGGCAGCTCGTGGGCCGGAGCCTCGTGCGCGCGTACCCCATGCTCACCGTGTACGGCATCCTCGACCGCGCGACCGAGGTGCTGCGCACCGGGGTGCCCTGCCGGCTGGAGCGCATCCCGTCGAGCGCGACGGGGGAGGCTGCTGGCGCGGCCGAGGTGACCGTGCGCATCGTGCCGTTCCTCGACGGCCTGCTCATCGACTGGCGTCCCGGGACGGACGCCGACCGGCTGGCCTCGCTGCTCAGCGACATCCAGCGGCTCGGCGGGCTCGGCGGCTGGGAACACAGCCTCGTCACGGGCGAGACCACCTGGACGGACCAGACGTTCGTCCTGTTCGGCATCGCGCGCGCGGAGGGGGCGGTGGGCTGGGCGGAACTCGCCGAACACGTCCATCCGGAGGACACGCCCATCGTCGAGCACTTCCAGTCGACGCTGTTGCAGCGCCGCCCGGTGACCGCGACCTTCCGGTTGATCCGCCCCGAGGGGACCCTCCGGCAGGTTCGCGCGCACGGCGAGCCCGTCGTGGCCGACAACGGCACGCTCGTGGCGGTGCGCGGGATCTACCAGGACCTCTCCGCGCAGTACCACAGCCAGGTGGCGCTTGCCGCCACGCAGGACCGGCTCGCCGACACCGAGCAGCGGGCCCAGCAGCAGTACCGGATCGTCCGCGAGCTGCAGCACGCGATCATGCCGATAGCCGCGGGGCCGGTGCACGTCGCCGGGCTCGACATCGCCGTGCGCTACCGGCCCGCCGAGTCCGAGCACGCGGTGGGCGGCGACTGGTACGACGTCGTGGCGCTGCCGGGCGACCAGGCGCTGCTCGTGATCGGCGATGTCGCCGGGCACGGCATCGACGCCGCACAGGGCATGGTGGCGTTGCGCAGTGCGTTGCGTGGCCTGGCGAGCACCGGCGCCGGCCCGGGGCAACTGCTGGCCTGGCTCAACGCCACCACGTTCACCGGCAACCGGACCAACGGCACCGTGCTGTGCGGGCTCTACGACCCGGCGGCGCGACAGCTGCGGTGGGCGCGCGCGGGTCACCTTCCGCCCGTGCTGGTGCGGGACGGGAGCGCCGCCGTTCTCGCGGAGCCGCACGGGATGATGCTGGGCGCGGACCCGGACGCCGACTTCGAGGAGACCACGACCGCGCTGCGGGAGGGCGACACGCTGGTCCTCTACACCGACGGGCTGATCGAACGGCGGGGCGTGCTGCTCGACGAGAGCCTCGATCGCCTCGCCCGCGTCGCGGCCGACGGCGGCACCGACGTCGAGGATTTCAGCGACCGGTTGCTCGGCCACGCGACGGCCGACACGGACGACGACACCTGCCTCATCGTGATCCGTGTTCCCGGCGGGCCGCGCCGCTGAGGTCCCGCCCGGATTCCGTGGTAGAACAGTGCATCCTGGGCAAGCCGCGAGAACGGGCGGGCGGCTTCACGTCACGACGGAGCGCACCATGCAGCTGCTGATCACCACCGAGCGGGCCGCCGATGCCTTCATCGTTCGCACGCAGGGCGAGGTGGACCTGAGCACCGTCGACCAACTCGACAGCGCCCTCGCGGACGCGTGTTCCACCGCGGCGCCGCCGATGGCCGTCGTGGCCGACCTGTCGGACGTGACCTTCCTGTCGTCCTCCGGGCTGAGCACCCTCGTGAAGACCCACCAGCGCTGCGAGGAGAAGGGTGTTCCGTTCCGGGTCGTCGTGGCCCACGCCGGCGTGCGCCGCGGCCTCGAGGTGACCGGACTCGACCAGGTGCTCGACGTCCGCCACAACGGCCTGGAGCACTAAGCCCCCCGGAGGCCGGCCGACCGCAGTGAAGGCCACCTTCACTGCGTTGAACGCAGGCATGGTGGCCTTCACCGCAGTGGGGTCACCGCGGTGAGGGTCACCGCGGTGGGGGGGTCAGTTCTTGGTTTTGTATTCGCGGAGCAGGCCGCGGCTGATGATCGTCTTCTGGATCTCGCTGGTGCCCTCCCCGATGAGCAGGAACGGCGCCTCACGCATCAGCCGCTCGATCTCATACTCCTTGGAATAGCCGTAACCACCATGAATACGGAACGCCTCCTGGGTCACCTCCGCGCAATACTCCGACGCGAGCAGCTTCGCCATCCCCGCCTCCACATCGTTACGCGCCCCCGCATCCTTCAACCGCGCCGCATTGACCATCATCAAATGCGCCGCCTCCACCTTCGTGGCCATCTCCGCCAGCTTGAACGCGATCGCCTGATGCTCAGCGATCGGCTTACCGAACGTGCGACGCTGCTGGGCATACTCCACCGCCAGCTCGAACGCCCGGATCGCGATCCCACACGCCCGCGCCGCCACGTTCACCCGCCCCACCTCAATACCGTCCATCATGAACCCGAACCCCCGGCCCGGCGCCTCCCCCAGCACCCGGGAGGCAGGCACCCGGAACCCGTCAAACACCGCCTCGGTGGTATCCACCCCCTTGTAACCCATCTTGTCGATCTTGCCCGGAATCGTCAGCCCCGGCGCCACCTCCCCATAGCCCTCCGGCTTCTCCACCAACAACGCCGTCAAATTCCGATGCGGCTTCTCCGCCCCCTCCTCCGTCCGGGCCAGCACCGCGATCAAATTCGACGTGCCCCCATTGGTCAGCCACATCTTCGCCCCATCGATGACGTACTCGTCCCCATCCCGCCGGGCACGAGTCTTGATCGCCGCCACATCCGACCCCAGATCCGGCTCCGACATCGAAAACGCCCCCCGCACCTCCCCCGTGGCCATCCTGGGCAGGAAATACCGCTTCTGCTCCTCGGTACCGTGCCGGGAAATCATGTACGCCACGATGAAATGCGTGTTGATCACCCCCGACACACTCATCCACCCCCGCGCGATCTCCTCCACCACCAGCGCATACGTCAGCAGCGACTCACCCAACCCACCAAACTCCTCCGGGATCATCAGCCCGAACAGGCCCATCTCCCGCATCCCCGCCACAATGTCCGCCGGATACACATCCCCACGCTCCAGCTCCTGCGCACACGGAACGATCTCCTTATCCACGAACCCCCGCACCGTGGACACAATCTCCTGCTGCACATCGGTCAAACCAGCGGTCTGCGCAAGGCGGGCCATGAGAGAAACTCCTTCGAAGGGACGGGTCAGGGCAGGATGAGGGTGACGGATTCGGCCACGCAGGCCGGTTTGGCGGCGCCCTCGAGCTCGAGGACGTACTGCGTCCGCAGCTGCGAACCGGTGTCGAGGTCGCGCAGCTCCAGGAACGAGGCCGTGGCGCGCACTCGCGAGCCCGCGGGCACGGGGGAGGGGAACCGGACCTTGTTGAGGCCGTAGTTCACCCGCGCCGATCCGGCGTCGAGCCGGAACAGCCGCTTGTTGAACAGGGGCAGCAGCGACAGCGTCAGGTAGCCGTGGGCGATCGTGCCGCCGAACGGGCCGGTGGCGGCACGCTCGACGTCGACGTGGATCCACTGGTGGTCGCCGGTCAGCTCGGCGAACGCGTCGATCCGCTCCTGCGTGACCGGTTCCCACTCCGTAGGGCCCAGCTCGGTGCCGAGCCTGGCACGGACGTCGTCGAGCGAGGTCAGGACGGTGGGGCTCACGCGGCCACCCTTTCGAAGATCGCGGCGAGGCCCTGCCCGCCGCCGATGCACATGGTCTCCAGCCCGTAGCGGGCCTCCCGGCGCTGCAGCTCCCTGGTGAGCGTCGCCAGGATCCGGGTGCCGGTGGCACCGACGGGGTGGCCGAGCGAGATGCCCGAGCCGTGGACGTTGAGCCGCTCGAAGTCGCTCTCGCCGAACTTCCATTCGCGGGTGCAGGCCAGCACCTGCGCGGCGAAGGCCTCGTTCAGCTCGATGAGGTCCATATCGGACAGGCTGAGCCCGGCCCGGCCGAGCGCGGCCTCGGTCGCGGGCACCGGCCCGATGCCCATGACCTCCGGGCCGACACCCGCGACGCCCCAGGACACGAGGCGGGCCAGCGGCCGCAGGCCCAGTTCGGCGGCGCGGTCGGGGTGGGTCACGACGCACACCGCGGCCGCGTCGTTCTGCCCGCTGGCGTTGCCCGCGGTGACCGTCGCGTCCGGGTCCTGCTTGCCCAGCACCGGGCGCAGCCCGGCGAGGGTCTCCAGTGACGCGTCGGCGCGGGGGTGCTCGTCGGTGTCCACCACGACGTCGCCCTTGCGGGAACTGACGGTCACCGGAACGATCTCCTCGGCGAACACGCCCGATTGCTGTGCGGCCACGGCCCGCTGGTGCGAGGTGAGCGCGAGCCGATCCTGCTCCTCGCGGGGAATGCTGTACTCGCGGCGCAGGTTCTCCGCCGTCTCCAGCATGCCGCCCGGCACCGGGTGGTGGCGCCCGCCCGCGGTGACACGACCGCGGGCCAGCCCGTCGTGCAGCGTCACGCCGGGACCCTTGACGCCCCAGCGCATGTCGGTGGAGTAGAAGGGCACGTTGCTCATGCTCTCGGCGCCACCGGCGATGATCACGTCGCTGGCGCCCGCCTGCACCTGCATCGCCGCCTGCACCACGGACTGCAGGCCGGAGCCGCACCGGCGGTCCACCTGGAGGCCGGACACCGTGATGGGCAGGCCCGCGTTGAGGGCGACGACCCTGCCGATCGCCGGCGCCTCGCTGTTGGGGTAACAGTGGCCGAGGATCACCTCGTCGACCGCGGCCGGGTCGAGCCCGGTCCGGTCGAGCAGGCCGCGCAGCACGGCCTCGCCGAGCTCCGCGGCCGTCAGGCTCTTGAGCGAGCCGCCGAAGCGGCCGATCGGGGTTCGCACCGGTTCGCAGATCACCGCGTCACGCATGGTCTTTCACCTTTCGCTGTCGTCGAGACCGGCTCACATGAACCGGCCGCCGGTGACCTCCAGCACCGTGCCGGTCATGTAGGAGGAGAGGTCGCTGGCGAGGAAGAGGGCGACGCTCGCGACCTCGGACACCTCGCCCGGGCGCTGCATGGGGATCTCGGCCATCTTCTGGTCCCACGCCTTCTGCGGCATGGCCTCGGTCATCGCCGAGCGGATCAGGCCGGGCTGGATGGCGTTGACGCGCACGCCGTGGTGGGCCATCTCCTTGGCCGCGGCCTTGCTCAGTCCCACGATGCCCGCCTTGGCCGCCGAGTAGTTGGTCTGGCCGACCATGCCGACCTTGCCCGACAGCGAGGAGATGTTGACGATCGCGCCGCGCTTGCGCTCCCGCATGATCGCCGCGGCCTTGCGGGTGCCGTTCCAGGTGCCCTTCAGGTGCACGTCGATGACCTGGTCGAACTGCTCCTCGGTCATGGTGCGCATCGTGGCGTCGCGCGTGATGCCCGCGTTGTTCACCAGCACGTCGAGCGCGCCGAAGGTCTCCAGCGCCGTGTTGAGCAGGGTGTCCACTTCGGACGCAACGGTGACGTCGCAGCGGACGGCGACGGCCACCTCGGGCCCGCCGAGCTTGTCGGCGGCGGCACGTGCGGCGTCCAGGTCGAGGTCGCCGAGCACGACCTTCGCTCCCTCCCGCACGAACTGCTCGGCGATGGCGAAGCCGATGCCCTGCGCCGCGCCGGTGATCACCGCGGTCCTGCCGTCCAGTAGCGCCATGGTCGTTTGCGTTCCCTTCCGTTGTCTGTCGTCTCAGTGTTCGCTGGGGGCGGGGCCGGACACCAGCCCGGCGTCGTGCAATCTGCCCAGCTCCGCGGCGGACAGGCCGAGGTCCCTGCTCAGCACCTCGTCGGTGTCGGCGCCGAGCAGGGGAGCGGGCCGAGGGGGCTGGGTGCTGCCGGACCAGCGCAGCGGCCCGGCGGAGGCGGCCATCGCTCCGACACCAGGCTGGTCGATCTCGGTGACGATCGAGCCCGGGTCGGCCAGGGCGAGGGTCGCGGCCTCGTGGGTGTCCCGGTACGGGCCCCACAGCACCCTGGCGTGGTCGAGGCGTTCGCCGATCTCGGCGAGCCCGCGGCCTTCGAACCACGGGCGCAGGATCGCCTCGATCGTGTCGCGGAGCCGGTAGCGGTCGGACTCGGTGCTGAGGTCGGCGTCGAAGACGGGTTCCAGTGCCTTGAACACCTCCGTGGTGCCGGTCGCCGCGCACAGGGCGTCCCACTGGCCGGGCGTCAGCGCCAGCACCATCACCCGCCTGCCGTCGGCGGTGGGGAAGTCCACGCCGAAGCTGCCGAACGTGTGGTTGCCGTGCCGCGGCCTGCCCCGGCCCGCGAAGCGCGCCTCGGCCAGCCAGCCGAGGTTGCCCACCGCCGCGAGCGCGACGTCGGACAGTGCGACCGCGATGCCCGAGCCCTCGCCGGTCGCGGCGCGCCGGTGCAGCGCCGCGAGCACGCCGGTCGCGGCGGTCATGCCGGTGAGGAAGTCCCACGCCGGCAGCACGTGATTGACGGGAGCGGCGTGGTCCTGCGGGCCCGTCATGTCCGGGACGCCGACCTCGGCGTTGGCCGTGTAGTCCACGGCGGGCTTGCCGTCCGGTTTGCCCTGGACGTGCACGTGGATCACGTCGCGCCGCCGCTCGGTCAGCTCGTCGTAGCGCAACCGGGTGCGCCCGGCGACGTTGTCGAGGTAGATGCCGTTGGCCGGCCCTTCGGCCGTGGCGAGCGCGGTGAGCAGTTCGCGGCCCTCGGGCGTGCGGAAGTCGAGCGCGACGGAGCGCTTGCCCTTGTTGAGGTTGTTCCAGTAGAGGCTCGCGCCGCTGGGCGCGACCGGCCAGCGTCCGTGGTCGCCACCGCCCTGCGGCAGGTCGACGCGGATGACCTCGGCGCCGAGCTGCGCCAGCGCCATCCCGCCGGAGGGGCCCGCCACGAACGTCGCGCACTCCACGATGCGCAGGCCGGCGAGGGGAGTGTCCGGTGTGTTCACGAAAAGGTCGGCTCTCTCTTCTCGAGGAACGCCGCGCGCCCTTCCGCGGAGTCCCTGCCGTGCCCGGCCAGCGCGACCGCGAGGCGCTCCGCTTCGAGGAACGCCTCGGGAGGGACGCTCCCGCCCTGCCGGACCAGTGATTTGGTGAGCGCGTTGCTCTCGCTGGGGCCCGCCGCGAGCCGCGTCGCGAACCCGTGGGCCACGTCGGTCGCGGTGCCCGGCTCGGCGAGCTCGGTGACGAGCCCGAACTCGAAGGCGTCCGGCGCGGGCATCCGTTCGCCCAGCAGCAGGTACCGCATCGCGCGGTGCCTGCCCGCGGCTCTCGGCAGCGCCCACGCCGTGGCGCCATCGGCGACGAGCCCGCGCAGCGCGAACGGCGCCTGGAAGAACGCGTCCTTCGCGGCGACCACGAGATCGCAGGCCAGCACGAGGCCCCAGGCGACGCCGATCGCGTACCGCTCGACCGCGGCGACGACCGGGAACTCCGCTGTGCTGAGCAGCCCGAACACCCCGTGCGCCCGCTGGATCCGTTCCGCGGCACCGGTCAGCCGCTCGCCGGGATCGGCCATGCTCGACACGTCGCCGCCCGCGGAGAAGAAGCTGTCGCCGCCGGTCAGCACCATCGCGCGGACCCCTTGCTCGCCGCACTCACTGACGGCGGCGCGCAGTCCGGCCCACGACTGGTCGTCCAGCGCGTTGCGTACGTGTGGCCGGTTCAGCGTCACCGTGGCGATGCCCTCCTGGACGGACCAGTGCACTGCCTGCCCCTCGGGCATCCCAACCTCCATCGCGGCGCCGGTGCTTCCTATGTTTTATAACCGAAATATACGATCCTGCATAGCCCCTGGTGAGAGGCGCACGTTACAGTTGCTCCAACCGAACCGGAGCGCCTCGGTGCTCCCTGGCAGCAGTGAGGGTCGACGACATGAGTCAGGCGTCCAGCGCGCCCCGGCGCACTCGCTCCCGGCCCGCCCGCGAGCCGAAACGCGGCCTGCCCGACGAGGTGGCCACGTACGTGCGTGAGCTGATCATGTCCGGGCAGCTGCGGTTTCCCGAGTTCGTGCGGCTGGAGCGGATCGCCGACGAGCTCGGCGTGAGCGTCACCCCGGTGCGCGAGGGCCTGCTCACCCTCCGGGCCGAGGGGCTGCTGCAACTGGAACCCCGGCGTGGGTTCATGGTCGCACCGCTCTCCGGTGACGACATCCGCGACCTGTTCTGGGTACAGGCCCAGCTGGAGGGCGAGCTGGTCGCGCGGGCGACGCCCCGGCTCACCGAACAGGACCTGGCGACGCTCGACGAGATCCAGGCAAGCCTCGCCGCCGCGCTCGCCGAGAACCGGGTGGAGGAGATCGAGAGCCTCAACCACGAGTTCCACAACCTGCTGGCCCGGGCGGGCCGGTCACCGAAGCTGACGTGGTTCCTGGCCCAGTCGGTCAAGCACACGCCCTCGCGCTTCTACGAGACGATCGGCGGCTGGGTGCAGGCGTCGGTGAACGACCACTACCCGATACTGGAGGCACTGCACGCCCGCGACGCCGAGGCGGCGCGGGCGGCGATGCTCGCCCATATCCGCAACGCCGGCGAACTGCTCAGCCGCCACGTCGACAACCGGCTCACCGGGGGGCAGGCGGGCTGACCGGACGGCGGCGGCTCGCGTCGACGGCCACGCGCAGCAGCACGAACGCGACGAACGCCGCGGCGCTGCGCACCTGGTTGAACACCTCCCAGCGCTGCAACTGGGCGGCATGGTCCGGGGGCGGCGTCGTCGCGGCCCAGACCTTGATGCGCCCGTTGATCGGGACGTTGCCGAAACGGGTGACGAGGAACGACCCGGCACACAACGCGGAGGCGATCGCCGCACACCTCCGCGCACGCCCCCGCGTGGTGATCGCCAGTGCGAGGGCGCTCACCACCGACAGGCCCATGAGCGTCTGCATGACCGGCCCGTTCATCCGCATCAGCGCGGTGTGGAACTGCAGCCGCACGTCGAGCGGCACGACGTCGAACGTCGGCGCGACGTTCAGCGCGCCATAGCCGAACGCGCCGGCCAGCAGGCCGGTGAACAACAACGCCAGGGTGGGTACGAGTCTGCTGCGCATGCGCCGATCATCGGGGCCGAGTGCGCGCGGGGCGTCGTGTGCGGGAAGTGTCCCGCGCGTACTCCGAGGGGAGTAGCGGCGCGCCGGTCGTGGTTCCCAGACGGGCGGCCCTAGGCTCGGTGCATGGCGAGGTACTTCGACGTCCATCCCGACAACCCGCAGCCACGCTCGATCGGCAAGGTGGTGGAGATCCTCCGCGGCGACGGGCTGATCGCGTACCCCACCGACTCGTGCTTCGCGCTGGGCAGCCAGCTCGGCAACCGCGACGGCATCGACCGGATCCGCTCGATCCGGCAGCTCGACGACCGGCACCACTTCACGCTCGTGTGCCAGGACTTCGCCCAGCTCGGCCAGTTCGTGCACATCAGCAACGCCGTGTTCCGCGCGATCAAGGCGGCCACGCCCGGCAGCTACACGTTCATCCTTCCGGCCACGAAGGAGGTGCCGCGCAGGCTGCTGCACCCGAAGAAGAAGACCGTCGGCGTGCGCATCCCCGAGCACACCGTGGCCCAGGCGCTGCTGGCCGAGCTCGGCGAGCCGATGCTGTCCAGCACGCTGCTGCTGCCCGGCGAGGAGGAGCCGCTGACCCAGGGCTGGGAGATCAAGGAGCAGCTCGACCACGTGCTGGACGCCGTGATCGACTCCGGCGAGTGCGGCACCGAGCCCACCACGGTGGTGGACTTCTCCGCCGACGAACCCGAGATCGTGCGCGTCGGCGCCGGCGACGTCGCCCGGTTCGGCTGACCGCCGCGCCCGAACGCAGTGAAGGCCACCTTCACTGCGTTGAACGCAGGCAGGGTGGCCTTCACTGCGGTCGGGGGAGCTGGACGGGTCAGAGTGCGCGCTGCCTGCCCGCCCAGTACGGCGCCCGCAGCGTTCGTTTGAGGATCTTGCCGGTGGCGTTGCGGGGCAAGGACTCCACGACGTCCACAGTGGCCGGGCACTTGTAGCGGGCCAGGCGCGCCCGGCAGAACTCGATCACGTCGTCCTCGTCGAGTGTCGCGCCCTCGGCCGGGACGAGCACCGCCTTCACGGTCTCTCCCCACTTGTCGTCGGGCACACCGATGACGGCGCATTCGGCGACACCCGGGTACTCGGCCAGCACCCGCTCCACCTCGGCGGGGTACACGTTCTCCCCACCGGTGATGATCATGTCCTTCACCCGGTCCTCGAGGTAGAGGTAACCGTGCTCGTCGCGGCGTCCCGCGTCGCCGGTGCGCAGCCACCCGGCCACGATCGTCGCCTCGGTTTCCTTCGGCCGCCGCCAGTAGCCGCTCATGACCTGCTCCGACCGGACCTGGAACTCGCCCAGCTGGCCGTCGGGCACCGGCTCGCCCGTCGCCGGGTCCACCACGCGCACCTCGACGCCGTCGACGGGCCGTCCCGCCGAGGTGAGCCGTTCGGGATGCGCGGTGTCCCGGTGGTCGCCGGGCCCCAGCACGGCGAAGACACCCGAGGCCTCCGTCATCCCGTAGACCTGGTAGAAGCCCACCGGGAAGACGTCCATCGCCTTGTGCAGCAACGGGGTCGGCATGGGGGAGCCGCCGTAGCCGAGGCAGCGCAGCGACGAGTAGTCGAAGTCGGCGACGCCCGGCACCTGGAGGAAGAAGCCGAACACGGCGGGGACGAAGAACGCGTGGGTCACGCGCTCGGGCCCGAACCGTGCCAGGATGTCCGCGGGGACGATCTCGCGTACCACGATCGTCTCGCAGCCCCTCGACATGCCCGCGAGCGCCCAGCTGGTGCCGCCCACATGGAACAGCGGCATCGCCACCATGTTCACCGAGTCGCGGGTGAAGCCGAACGCGTCCGCCGCGGCCACCGAGTGCGCGCCGAGGGAGCGGTGGGTCAGCATCGCGCCCTTGGGGTGCCCGGTGGTGCCGGAGGTGTAGAGCTGGAGGAAGCAGTCGTCCGGCCCGGCGTGGTGGCCGGGCTCGGAGTCGCTGCCCGTGTCCAGGAACGCCTCGTAGCCGTCCTCGTCGCCGCCGACGGTGATCACGCGCTCGACGGCGTCGAGGTCGTCGCGGATCTGCTCGAGCACGGGCAGCAACTCGGCACCGGCGAACACCACGCGGGCGCCGGAGTCGTTGAGCACGTAGGCGAGCTCGGCGGGGGCCAGCCGGAAGTTCACCACCGCGTTGACCGTGCCGGCCAGGCCGCAGGCCAGCGTGGTCTCCAGGCACGCGGCGTGGTTCTTGTCCACGAAGGCGACCCGGTCGCCGGGGGCCAGCCCGGCCGCCGCCTGCGCCGTCGCATGCCGCCGGACGCGCGCGGCGAGCTCGCCCCACGTGCGCGCGTGTTCGCCGAACCGCAGCGCGATCCGTCCCGGGTCCTCCCGCTCCCAGTGGCGCACCATGTCGAAGACGTGACCGCTGCTGGTCATCGGCGACCCTCCAGGCTCAGCTCGCGTCGGTGGTGAGCACGCAGTGCGTCCCCCGGTAGATCGTGGGCATGCACTTGTTGCAGTGTATGCACAACGAGCGTGCCGAGGGGTCGGCCTGGAGCCGCCGCGGCAGGTCCGGTTCCCGGAGCAGCGCCCGCGCCATCGCGACGAACGCGAAGCCGTGGCGCATCGCCAGCTCCATCGTCTCGGCGCGGGTGATGCCGCCGAGCAGGATCAGCGGCAGGTCCACGGCCGCGCGGAACTGGAGCGCCCGGTCGAGCAGGTACGCCTCGCGGTAGGGGTACGCGCGCAGGAAGGTGTTGCCGGAGAGGCGGATCCCCCAGCGCAGCGGCGGCGGGAACCGCGCGGCGAACTGCCGCAGCGGGACGTCGCCGGTGAACAGGTACATGGGGTTGAGCAGTGAGCTGCCCGCCGTGAGCTCGAGCGCGTCCACGGTGCCCTCGGCGGCGAGCCACCGCGCCACCTGCACGCTCTCGTCGAGCCAGAACCCGCCCGCCACGCCGTCGTCCATGTTGAGCTTCGCGGTGACGGCGATGCGGTCGCCGACGGCCTCGCGCACGGCCCGCGCGATGCCGAGGGCGAGCCGTGCCCGGTTGCGCAGGCTCCCGCCGTAGCGGTCTCGGCGCCGGTTGAGCTTCGGGCTGAGGAACGCGCTCGCGAGGTAGTTGTGTCCGAAGTGGAGCTCGACGGCGTCGAACCCGGCTTCGATCGCGACCAGTGCGGCGTCGGCGTGCGCGGCGACGATCCGGTCGAGGTCGTCGGCGCCGGCGGCGCGGATCATGCGCAGGCTCAGCGGGCTCGGCAGCCTGCTCGGCGCGAGGGCCGGCACGCCGTTGGACGCCGCGTTGGCGACCGGGCCCGCGTGCCCGAGCTGGGCGCTGATCGCCGCGCCCTCCGCGTGGACGGCGTCGGTGAGCCTGCGCAGTCCCGGCACGGCGTCGGCGCGCATGCGGATCTGGTGCCGGTCGGTGCCGCCCTCGGGGGCCACCGCGCAGTACGCGAGCGTGGTGAGGGCCGCTCCGCCGCGGGCGACGCGGACGTGGAAGTCGACGAGCCGGTCGGTGACCTCGCCGTTCGGCGTGGCCCCCTCGAACGTCGCGGCCTTGACGATCCGGTTGCGCAGCCGCACGGGGCCCAGCGCGGCGGGGGCGAAGACGTCGGTCACGGCGCGTCCAGTCCCGCGGTGACGAACGAGTGCAGCGCCCGGTACGCGGCGCGCCCGGGCCGCGGTGGGTCGGCCGCGGGGTCGGCGAACGTGTGCAGCACCAGGTCGAAGGCCAGCAGCCAGCGCCTGCTCGCGACGGAGGCGCTGAGGTCGGGCCGGGCGGCGCGCAGCAGGCTCACCCACGGACGGAGGCTGAACCAGTCCGACGTCCAGGACACGTCCCAGCGGCCGAGCACCACACGGGCCAGCAGGCGCAGCCGCAGACGGCCCGTCGGATCGGCGGCCAGCGCGGCCAGCGGAGCCAGCACCACCTCCACCAGCTCGCCGACCGCGGGCGGCGCACCGGTTCTCCTGCGGGCGGTGAGCGAGGCGAGGCCGTCCTGCCAGAGCGGCGCGAGCCTGGTCTCCAGCAGCGCGGCGACGAGTGCCTCCTTGGAGCCGAAGTGGTAGTGCACGGCGGCGGGGTTCATGCCCGCGGCGCCGTTGATGGCCCGGACGGAGACGGCGTCGTAGCCGTGTTCGGCGAAGAGCTCCTCGGCGACGTCGAGCAGGCGCTCGCGTGTGCCGGGCGTGGCGGTGGTGGCCATAGCTACCAGTGAACCGCACTTCCATCAGCGGTTCAATCACTGATTGACTCGATGAGTCCGGTCGGCTCGGCCATGCGGCGCTCTGCTCGCACCCGGTCACCGCTCCAGCACGGCGTAGACGATGATGTTGTCGAGGTAGCGCCGTCCGGTGCGGTCGAACTCCCCGCCGCAGGTGATCAGCCGCAGCTCCGCGCCTGGCGTGTCGCCGTACACGACCTCGGCGGGGAAGGCGTCTTTGGCGTGCCGTTCCCGGCGGGTGGTGACGAACACCGCCGTGGTCCCGTCCGCCCGGTCGACGAGGACGCGCTGTCCCGGTTCCAGCTCGGCGAGCCGGAAGAACACCGCGGGACCCTGGTAGGAGTCGACGTGCCCGGCGATGACGGCGGGCCCGCGTTCGCCCGGTTCGGGGCCGCCGCGCCACCAGCCGGTGCCCTCGTCGGTGTCCGGTGCGGGCAGGACGTTGTCGGCACCGACGTCGAGCGGGGTGACCGGGGCGTCGACGCCGATGGCGGGGATGCGGAGCCGCACCGGCGCCGCGGCCTGGGCGTCCGCTGGCGTACTCGCCGGGGGCGGGGCGCTCGCGGCCGTGGTGCCCACGCCGCGGGGCGGCAGCGCCGGACCGCACCCGGCGAGCAGCGCGAGCAGTGCGACGGTGGTGGCCGCGAGGCGAGCGCGGCCACCACCGCTCAGCGGGGAGCCTGCGGGCATGGCGGGCGGTTCAGCCGCGGCCGCCGGTCGCGAGCCTGCGGACGAGCAGCACCCCGCCCGCCGTGGCCAGCGCCGTGCCGCCGACGAAGGCGATCGGAAGGATCGGGTCGTCGGCGACGGTGCCACCGGCCCCCGCCTCGATCCCACCGCTCGGCGGCGCGTCGTCATCGTCGTCGGCCGTACCGCCGAATCCGGTCTCCACCCCGCCTCTGGGGGCCGCGTCGTCGTCATCGTCGGCGGAGCCACCCGCGGCTCCGTCGTCACCGTCGTCGTCGGCCTGGTAGGCCGCGGGTGCGCCGTCGGCGACGGCCGGGGCGGCGAGCGCCGGCGCCGCGGCACCGAGCGCCACGCCACCGCCGAGCAGCACGGCCAGGAGCAGTTTCCGCACAGGATTGGACATGTCGAAAACCCTTTCGAGAGCGCGGCTTCCGAACCGGAACCGCGGGCGAGCGCGAGGTCCCGGCCGGGACGTCGCGGACCGGTTCACCCGGTCGGTCCGAAGTCTCGCCACGCTGCACCGGCGTTCCGATGAAACCGGGATGAAAGACCTTTCACGAAGGAATCCCTCTAGCCTGAAGCCATGCGACTCGGCGTCAACGTCCTCAACTTCGGGCCCGGCACCGATCCCGGCGTGCTCCGGCAGTGGGCCCGCACGGTCGAGGGGCTCGGTTTCGACCTGCTGATGGTCTCCGACCACGTCGCGGTGACCCCGGATGTCGCCGCGCAGTACCCTGCGCCGTTCTACGAGCCGTTCACCACCCTGTCCTGGCTGGCGGGCGTCACCGACCGCGTGCGGCTCGGGACCACCGTGCTCGTGGCGCCGTACCGGCATCCGCTGCTGATCGCGCGCATGGCGGCGAACCTCAACGACCTCAGCGGCGGCCGGTTCGTGCTCGGTGTCGGGGTCGGCTGGGCGCGGCAGGAGTACGAGGCGCTCGGCGTGCCCTTCGAGCGGCGCGGCGCGCTCACCGACGAGACGTTGCGCATGCTGCGGGAGGCGTGGGCGAACGAGTCCGACTACCGCGCCGGTGACGTCCCGGTGTGGGTCGGCGGCAACAGCGCCGCGGGCCGCCGCCGCGCGGTCCGGTTCGGTGACGCGTGGCATCCGCTGCGGTTCGAGGCGGGCTGGCTGGACGAGTCAGCGCAGCGGCTCAAGGCCGACGCCGACGCACTGGGGCGCCCGGTGCCCGCGCTCGCGCCCCGCATCGTGCTGCGCCTGACCGATACGCCGTTGACCGCGCCGGGGCGGCTCGCCGGCGAGGGCAGCATCGAGCAGATCGCAGGTGACCTGGAGCGGCTGCGGCTGCTCGGCGCCGACACGGTCGTGCTCGACCCCTTCGGCGGCGACCCGGCCGAGACGCACCACCCCGAGCGGGCGTGGCAGGCGCTGGCGGCGGTGGCCGCCCACTGGAACCGGAGGGAGACCTCGTGACCCACGACGACGACCATTTCCTGCGCAGGGCGATCGCGCTCGCCGCCAAGGCCCGCGAGTCCGGGGAGGCACCGTTCGGCTCGCTGCTCGCCGGGCCCGGCGGCGACGTCCTCGCCGAGGCGTGGAACACCGTGCTGGGCGACCGCGACATCAGCGCCCACCCCGAGCTGAAACTCGCGAAATGGGCGGCGCGGGAACTGGACCGCGACACCGCGGCGGGCACCACCCTCTACACCAGCTGCCAGCCGTGCGAGATGTGCGCGGGGGCGCTCGCGCGCTCCGGCGTGGGCCGTGTCGTGTTCGCGCTGTCGGGGGAACAGCTGGCGAGCCTGCAGCCACCCGGTACCGGGTTTGCGGCCGTGCCGCAGGAGGGCCCCGCGCTGTTCGACGAGGCGCGGGTTCCGGTGGAGGGCTACTACTGATGAGCCGCTAACGGCGCCGCAGCGACGTCAGCAGCTCGCGGGCGACCTCGCGTAGCTTCGTGTTGCGGACCTGCGACTCGTGGGCAAGCAGCAGGAACGCCTCGTCCGCTGAGCAGCCGTGCAGCGCCATCAGCACGCCCTTGGCCTGCTCGATGTCGGCGCGCGAGACGAGCGCGAACTCCAGCTGCTCGACCTGGCGGAGCGAGCGCTGCCAGCGGCGGGCGTTGCAGATCGCGGCGGAGGCCGCCACGGTGAACACGCCCATGAGGCTTTCGTCGAAGGGATCGAACGCGGTCTCGTCGCCGCTGTAGAGGTTCAGCGAGCCCCACATCGGCTCGTCGTCGGCGGCCACCACGAGCGGTACCGACAGTGCCGCCCGCAGGCCGGCACCGTGCGCGGCCTCGGCGAACTCGGGCCACGGCGCGGGCCCCGAACCGGCGACGGCGCGGACCACCCGGCGGGTGGTGGCGGCCAGCACGCACGGGCCCCGGCCCACGACGTACTGGACGTGCTCGAGCTCGGTGATGTCGCCCGCCGTCGCCGCGGCCGTGCTCAGCTGCCCGTCGTCGAGCAGCGTGACGCTCGCGTGCCGGGCGTCGGGAACGGCGGCCACCGCCCCCGCGGTGACCCGGCACAGCGCGCGCTCCAGCGGCTCGGCCGCGCTCATTTCGTCGTGCAACAGGCGGAGGGCGGTGGCGACTTCATCGAGCTGGATCAGCTGCTCAGGGCCCTGGGGTGTGGTGCCCACCAGGTAGGTGTACACCGTCGCGCGGTCGGCGGGAAGGCCTTTGGCCCCGGCCCGGCGCGTAGGCTGAACGCATGTGCCGCAACATCACCGTTCTTCGCGGGCTCGAGCCGTCGGCGACGCCGGAGGAGATCGAGGCCGCCGCCCGGCAGTACGTACGGAAGGTCAGCGGAGTCCAGTCCGTGTCGGACGCGACCCGCGAGCCGTTCGAGCGGGCCGTCAGCGAGATCGCCGAGATCACCACGCGGCTGCTCGCCGAGCTTCCCGCCCGGCGGAACCCGCCGTCGACGGTGCCGCCACTGCGCAGGCCCGAGGTGCGCGCGAGGATGGCCGCGAAGTCCCAGGCCTGACAGCCGCCTCGCAGGAGATCTCCCCATGCCAGAACCTTCCGCGCCGCCCGGCGCGGCCACCGCGACCGACGGCTTCCGGACCCGGTTGCGGGCCGACTGCGCGAGCTGCTTCGGGCTGTGCTGCGTCGTTCCCGCCTTCGCCGCGTCGGCCGACTTCGCCGTCGACAAGCCCGCGCGCACGCCGTGCCGCAACCTCCTCGCCGACTTCGGCTGCGGCATCCATGACCGGTTGCGGGACAAGGGTTTCCCCGGCTGCACGGTGTACGACTGCTTCGGCGCGGGCCAGCACGTCTCCCAGGTCACCTTTGCTGGGCGGGACTGGCGCGGCGCGCCCGAGACCGCGGAGCGGATGTTCACCGTCTTCCCCGTGATGCGGGAGCTGCACGAGCTTCTGTGGTACGTCAACGAGGCGCTGACCCTGCGAGCGGCGCGCCCGGTGCATGCCGACCTGACGGCCGCGCGCGAGGAGACAGAACGACTCACGCTACTGGAGCCGGACGCGCTCGCCGGGCTCGACGTGGGCCCGCACTGGCGGTCGGTGAACGCCCTGCTGTCGCGCGCGAGCGAGCTGGCGCGGCGCGGGGTGCGGCGGCCCGCCGAACTGCGGGGTGCCGACCTGATCGGCCGGGACTTCCGCAAGGCCGACCTGCGTGGTGCGAACCTGAGGGGCGCGTTCCTGATCGGGGCCGATCTCCGTGACGCCGATCTGCGGCTGGCCGACGTCGTCGGTGCCGACACGCGGGGCGCGGATCTGCGGGGCGCCGACCTGAGCACGAGCCTGTTCCTGATCCAGTCCCAGCTCGACGCCGCGAAAGGCGACGGCGGCACGACACTGCCGTCGACCCTGACCCGGCCGGGTCACTGGCCCGCCTGAGCCTCAGCCCAGTCCGGCGAGCCTGCGCCGCAGCAGTGCCTGCTCGGCCTCGTTGGCGGTGCGCTCGAGCGCCGTCTCGTACGCCCGCGCCGCCTCGCCGGTCCGGCCGAGCCTGCCGAGCAGGTCGGCGCGGATGGCGTGGAACAGGTGGTAGCGGTCGAGCTTCAGCTCGTCGACGAGCGCGAGCGCGACGGCGGGCCCCTCCACCTCGGCCACGGCGACGGCGCGGTTCAGCGCCACCACCGGGTTCGGCGCGATCGCCAGCAGCTGGTCGTACAGCCGCACGATCTGGTGCCAGTCGGTCTCGGCGGTGCTCGGGGCGTCGCTGTGGACGGCGTTGATGGCGGCCTGGAGCTGGTAGGGGCCGGGCCGGTTGCGGCGCAGGCATTCCCGCACCAGTGCCTGGCCCTCGGCGACGAGCGCCCGGTCCCAGCGGCCGCGGTCCTGGTCGGCCAGCAGCACCACCTCGCCGTTCTCGCCGGTGCGCGCCGCGCGGCGGGACTCGCTGAGCAGCAGCAGCGCGAGCAGGCCCAGCGCCTCCGGCTCGCCCGGCAGCAGGCCGGCGAGCAGCCGGGCCAGGCGCACCGCCTCCGCGCACAGGTCCTCGCGGACGAGCGCCTGGCCCGTGCTCGCGGTGTGCCCCTCGTTGTAGATCAGGTACACCACGGCGAGCACTCCGGCGAGCCGCTCGGGCAGGTCGGCCTCGTCCGGCACCCGGTACGGGATGCCCGCGTCGCGGATCTTGGCCTTCGCGCGCACGATCCGCTGGGCCAGGGTGGGCTCGGGCAGCAGGAACGCGCGGGCGATCTCGGCGGTGGTGAGCCCGCCGAGCAGCCGCAGTGTGAGCGCCACCCGCGCGCTCATGGCGAGCGCGGGGTGGCAGCAGGTGAAGAGCAGGCGGAGCCGTTCGTCGCGCACGGGCCCCTCCTCGGCGGGCTCGCCCCTGGCGTGCAGGAGAGCCGCCTGCGCGTACCGGTCCTGGCGGGAGGCCTCGCGGCGCAGGCGGTCGATCGTGCGGTTGCGGGCGGTGGTGATGAGCCAGCCGGCCGGGCTGGGCGGCAGCCCGGACTCGGGCCAGGCGCGCACCGCGGCGGCGAACGCGTCCTGGACCGCCTCCTCGGCGAGGTCGAGGTCGCCGAAGACGCGGACCAGGACCGCGACGGTGCGGCCGTACTCCTCGCGGAAGATCCGTTCGAGGTCCGCGGTGGACGGCTGCGCCATGTCGCTTCAGTCCCCGGCCTCGTCCTGGAACGGCCGCACCTCGACGGGCAGCGTGGTCGCCTTCGCGAGCCTGCGGCCCCAGTGCAGTGCCGAGTCCAGGTCCTCGGCCCTGATGATCGTGAAGCCACCGAGGTGCTCCTTGCCCTCGGCGAACGGGCCGTCGGTGGTGAGCACGTGGTCGCCGTCGGGGCGCAGGACGGTCGCCGACTCGGGGGAGTGCAGGCCGCCTGCGAAGACCCACGCGCCGGCGGCGCGCAGCTCCTGGTTGAGCCGCTCGAGGTCGCGCATGACCCCGGCGAGGACGTCGGGGGCGGGCACGCCGCCGGTGGGCTGGTAGATGCTGAGCAGGTACTGCTTCATGCCGCTTCTCCTCGGACCCGGCCGGCGGGCTGCCGGCCTCTCACCCTCTGTACGAACGGCGAGAGGCCGGATCGACAGCGCGGCCGAGGGGAGCAGTATCTCAGTCGTACATGATCACGCCGCGGAGGTTCTTGCCCTCCTGCAGGTCGGTGAACGCCTGGTTGATGTCCTCCAGGTCGTAGGTCTTGGTCACCAGTTCGTCGAGCATGAGCTTGCCGTCGCGATACAGGTCCAGCAGCACCGGCACGTCGTTGCGCGAGTTGGTGCTGCCGTAGAGGCAGCCCTGGAGCCGTTTGCCGGACATGGCGAAGGTGAACAGGTCGAAGTCCACGTCGCGCTGGGTGAGCGGGGCGGCCGCGGTGAGGACCATGACGCCGCCGCGGCGGGTGAGTTCCTGGGCCGGGTTCATGAGGTTGCCGTGCGCGACGCCGACGGTGACGATCACGCGGTCGGCGCCCTGGCCGTCGGTCATGCGCTCGACCAGCTGGGCGGCCTCGGCGTAGTCGCTGACGGCGTGGGTGGCGCCGAAGCGCAGTGCGGACTCGCGCTTGAACTCGACCGGGTCGATGGCGATGATGTTGCGCGCCCCCTTGTGGCGGGCGCCCTGTACGGCGTTGATGCCGACGCCGCCGGTGCCGACGATCACGACGGTGTCGTTGAGCTGCATGTCGGCGGCGTACACGGAGGAGCCCCAGCCGGTCGGGACGCCGCAGCCGATGAGGGCGGCCTTGTCGAGCGGGATGTCGCGGTCGATCTTGATCGTGGCGTCGAGCGGCGCGCACACGTAGGGGCTGAACGTGCCCAGGTAGGACATGCAGCCGACGCCCTTGCCCCTGGCGTGCACGCGGTGGGTGCCGTCGGGGGCGGTGCCGGCGAGCACGCCCGCGCCGAGTGCGCACATGTTGCTGCGGCCGGCGACGCACATCGTGCACTTGCCGCACGAGGGGAGGAACGACAGGACCACGTGGTCGCCGACCTCGACGTCGGTGACGCCGGGCCCGACCTCGGTGACGACGCCCGCGCCCTCGTGGCCGCCAAGGATGGGTGCCCACGGCAGCGGGATCACGCCATCGTCGAGGTGGTGGTCGCTGTGGCAGATGCCCGAGGCGGCGAGCTTGACCAGTACCTCGCGTTCCTTGGGCGGATCGATCTCGATGTCCTCGACGCTCCACCCGGAGTTGGTCCCCGGCTCCCACAGCAGCGCACCCTTGGTCTTCATCTCGTCTCCCGTCGCTCCAACGCCGATGTTGGCCTGATAATCGTTATACTAGATATGGGTTCTGTCAACCGTCCGCCGACGCGCGAAGGGCACCCGGGTTGCTCGTCGCGGCTGTGCCACCAATCTCATCGCCTCCCGCACAACGACTGACTCTGGTCCGTGACCAACCGGCCATGCTCCCACGCGCCGACATGCGGATTCCTTTCGGCAGAAGCGTTTCCGGCTTCGGTTGTTGGCATCGCCACACGTCCGGAAAGGAGTAGCGCGCGCGTTCCCGGGTAGCGTGAGCGGCCGCTCGGTCACCGTCGATCGCGAACCTGCCCGCCTTCCGGTGCGCGACGGTGCTTTTCCGGCGTACCACTGTCCAAAGGGGAAAGACCTTGCGGCGAGAACTGCCGCCGATGCTGCGTGCCCTCGGCAACCACAACTACCGGCTGTGGGCCACCGCCGATCTGATTTCGGTGACCGGCACGTGGATGCAGGTACTCGGCCTCAACTGGGTCGTGCTGGAGCTGACCGGGTCGGCGACGTCGGTGGGCGCGTCCATCCTGCTGAGCACCCTGCCCGCACTGCTGCTCGGCCCGTGGGCGGGTGCGCTCGCGGACCGGTTCCCGCCCCGGCGGATCATCCTCATCGCCGAGTCCACGCATCTGGCACTGGCGCTCGTCCTCGCCTACGTCGTGTGGCAGGGCCTGCCGATCGCGGCCGTGTACGCCCTGACCGCGGCCTCCGGCCTCGTCGGCACGTTCGGCGGCCCCGCGCTCGGGCGGTTCGCGAGCCAGGTCGTGCCGAGGGACGACCTCGGCAACGCGCTCGCGTGGAACTCGATCGTCAACTCCATCGGCCGTGTCCTGGGCATGAGCCTGGCCGGGGTGCTCGCGGCCGCGGTCGGCGAGCCGCTGCTCTTCCTCGTCAACGCCGCGAGCTTCGTCGCCGTCATCGCCACGATCGCCGTGATGCGCACGGGGGAGTTCCACCCGCTGGCGGTCAGCCCGCCCGAGCACGCCGGGGTGCGGGCCGGGCTGGCCTACGTGCGCGGGCACCGGGTGCTGATCATCCTGTTCGCCCTCGGTTTCGTGCTCTCCGGGCTCGGCCGCAACTACCAGGTCACGATGGCGGCGATGGCCGAGGGGCCGCTCGGCGCGGGCGCGGCCGGGTACGGGCTGCTCTCGTCGGTCTTCGCGGTCGGCACCGTGGTCGGCGGTGTCGTCACCGCCAGGATCCGCGAGCTGACGATTCCCGTGCTGCTCGGCGCGGCGGCCGTCACCAGCGTGCTCCAGGCGCTCAGCGGCTACCTGCCCGGGATCGCCGGTTTCGCCGCGATGATCCTGCCCATCGCCGCGGGCGCGGTGCTGATCGACACCGCGAAGAGCACGCGCCTGCAGCTGGACTCCGCCGAGGGCATGCGGGGCAGGGTGCTGGCGATCCAGGGCACGGTCGCCGCTGGTGCCGGCGCGGTCGGCGCGCCGCTGCTCGGCTGGCTCTGTGAGCGGCTCGGCCCCGCCGAGGCGCTGCTCGCCGCCGGGCTGGTGACCCTCGGTGCCACCGTCGTGGCGGCCGTGGCGTGGCGTTCGGCCACCCGTGTGCCGGCGGAGGAGACCGCACAGGTGGCCCCCGCGTTCGCGACGGCGGGCAGCTGACGCGGCCACGGCGAAGGCCCGTCAGTTCCCCCGCAGGCGGTCGGCGGCGGCGTGGAGCCGCTCCAGCGCCGCGGTCTCGTCGAAGCGCCCGGCGACGAACAGCACGCACACGCTGGCGACCCGGCCCGCGCGCAGCCGGACGGGGACCGCGAGCGAGCTGATGCCGGGCACCACCTCGCCGCTGGTACGCACGTGGCCGAGGTCGCGGGCGAGCGTCACCTCGGGCCGTTCGCCCGCACGCGGTGGCTGCGCGGCGAGGATCGCCAGGCCGGGCGCGCCGCGGGTGAGCGGGTGCCGCACCCCCGGCCGGTAGGAGACCGGAGCCCTGGCCGCGGGTGGCTCCACGGTCACCAGCGTCAGCGCGTCGTCGCCGTGCGGCACGGCGAGGAACGCCGTGGTGCCGGTGGCCTCCGCGACGGTGCTCAGCTCGGCGTGCGCGAGTGCCTGCAGGTCGGAATGCACCGCCGAGGCGACGGTGAGCACCGCGAGCCCCACCTCGTACCGGCCGCCCTGGCCCCGGCGCAGGTAGCCACGCGCCTCCAGCGTGCACAGCACGCGGTAGGCGATGGAGCGGTGCAGCCCGGTCGCCTCTCCGACCTGGGCCGCGGTGCAGGGCCCGTGCGCGGCGACGGCCTCCAGCACCGACAGGCCACGCTCCAGGGTCTGCAGTCCGGCCACCTTGGCTTCCGCCACGGATCGCTCGCCTCCACCCGGGGTTGTGCGCCCGCTGGGCGCGTCGTACGGTGTGCTCGCTTAGAGAACGTGCTGCTCGATAATAGAGCAACTGACGGGAAGCGTGCGATGGCAACGGTCGGCATCGTCGGTGCGGGGGTCGCGGGGCTGCATCTCGGCCTCGCCCTGCGTGCTGCCGACGTCGACGTGACGCTCTACACCGAGCACCCCCTCGAGGACCTCGCCGGTGCGCGGCTGCTCAACACGGTCGCCCACCACCACCCGATGCTCGAACGCGAGCGCGCGCTCGGCGTGCATCACTGGCCCGCGGAGGAATACGGCTACGCGGCTCACCACCACTACCTCGGCGGCGCCGAGCCGGTGCGCTTCACCGGCCACTTCACCAACCCGTCCTGCGCCGTCGACCACCGCCTCTACCTGCCCCGCGTCGCCGCCGACCTCGCCGACCGCGGCGCGAAGCCGGTGGTCGCCGACATCGGCCCCCGTGACCTCGCCCGGCTCGGCGCGCAGCACGACCTGGTGGTGGTCGCCTCCGGCCGGGGCCCGCTGAGCGGTCTGTTCGCCCGCAGACCGGAACACTGCCCGCACGACGCCCCGCGCAGGCTGCTGTGCGCGGGGCTCTACACCGGCGTCCGCGCGCCCGAGCCCGCCGGAGTCGGCATCAGCGTCGCGCCCGGTCACGGCGAGCTGCTGGAGATCCCCATCCTCAGCAGGCACGGACCGGTGACGGCGCTGCTGCTGGAGAACGAGCCCGACGGCGACCTCGCCGGGCTCGCGAGCCTGCCCTACGACGACGACCCGGCCCGGTTCCACCGCGCCGTGCTCGACGCGCTCGCCGTGCACCACCCCGCGACCCGCGAACGCGTCGAGGAACGTGAGTTCGCCCTGACCCACCCGCTGGACCTGCTGCAGGGCGGCGTCATCCCCGCCGTGCGGGAGGACTACCTGCCGCTCGGCGACGAGAAGTTCGCCCTCGCGCTCGGCGACGCCCACGTGGTGGTGGACCCGGTGATGGGCCAGGGCGCCAACCTCGCCGCCTACAGCGCGGCCGTCGTCGCCGCCGAGATCGTCACCGACACCGTCTACGACGAACAGTTCTGCCTGCGGGTCGCGCGCGCCAGGGAAGAGGTCCTGCTCGCGGGGTCGGCGTGGACCAACCTCATGCTCGACCCGCCGCCCCGCATCCCCGAACTGCTGCGCGCACTCGCGGCCGACCAACGTCGCGCCGACGAGTTCACCACCAACTTCGACCACCCGGACCGGCAGTGGCGGCTGCTCGCGACGCCACGGCGTCAGCGGGAGTTCCTCGCCGGGGACCGAGCAGAAGGAGATCGGAGGACGACGTGGTCCATCCAGCGATCGGCAGCACCGTACTGAACACCGACGACGTGGCGGGCGGCGAGAGCGTCGACTACTGGCGCCACGTCATCTCCGACGCGTTCGTGCCGCTCGACGCCGTGGCGCAGGCGCCGGAGTTCCACGGCGAGGTGCGCATCGACCGGCTCGGCGCGCTCCTGGTGTCCAGAGTGGACGCTCAGGCGCACCGGGTCCGGCGCACCCGGCCCATGATCGCCCGCAGCGAGCGCGGCTACTACAAGCTCGGGCTCCAGCTGACCGGCAGCTGCCTGCTCGTGCAGGACGGCAACGAGGCGATGCTCTCGCCAGGAGACTTCGCGCTCTACGACACCGACCGGCCCTACACGCTCGCGTTCCCCGAGGCCACCACGATGGCGGTGTTCATGTTCCCGCGCGAACGGCTGCGCGTTCCCGGTGGGGGAGAGCGGCACGTGCTCGCCCACCGCATCGCCCGCGACGACGACACCGGCTCGCTGCTCGCCCCGCTGTTCCTGCGCCTGCTCGGCAGGCTCGGCGGCACGACGCCCGGTGCCACGCTGTCGCTGGCCGACGCGGTGCTGGACCTGTTGTCGGCACTGCTGTCCGAACGCATCGCGGCACCGGCCGAGGTGCCGCACGCCGCGCTCGTGGCCCGCGCGAAGGCGTTCATCGACGAGCACCTCGACGACCCCGGCCTGTGCCCGGACGCCGTCGCGGCCGCACTGCACGTGTCCACGCGCTACCTGCAGAAGCTCTTCGCCGAGGAGGGCGCGGGCGTGGCGGGCTGGATCCGCACCCGCAGGCTCGAACAGTGCCGCCGCGACCTCGCAGTGCCCGGCACGCTCGCCAAACCGGTGAGCGCGGTCGGGGCGGCGTGGGGCCTGCCCGACGCCGCGCACTTCAGCCGCGCCTTCAAGGCCGCCTACGGGCTCAGCCCGCGCGAGTTCCGGGCCAGGGCGCTGGCCGGTACGTGAATCGTCAAGAACCGTTCGCCTCAGGCAAAGACCGGACACGGGGCCGGTTGCCAGGCTGAGCACATGAACGTGACAGGGCAACTGCTGATCGGCGGCCAGTGGGTCGACGCGGCCGGGGGCGGGCGGTTCGAGACCACCGACCCGGCGACGGCGCGCCCGCTCGGCACCGTCGCCGACGCCGGGCAGGCCGATGTGGACAGTGCCGTCGCCGCGGCGAGAACGGCGTTCGCCTCGGGCCCGTGGCCGGAGCTGACCCCCGCCGCGCGGGCCAGGATCCTGTGGCGCGTCGGCGACCTCATCGACCAGCACGCCGCCGAGCTGGCCGAACTGGAGTGCCGCGACCAGGGGCAGCCCATCGGCATCGCGAGGAACGTGTCGGTGGCCGCCGCCGCGGAGCACTTCCGCTACTACGCGGGCTGGGTCACCAAGATCGAGGGTGAGACGTCGCCGGTGTCGATCCCCGGCGTGCTCCAGTACACGCGCCGCGAGCCGATCGGCGTGTGCGCGCTGATCACGCCGTGGAACTTCCCGCTGATGATCGCCTCGTGGAAGCTCGCGCCCGCGCTCGCGTGCGGCAACACCGTCGTACTCAAGCCCGCCGAGCAGACCCCGCTGACCACGCTGCGCCTGGCAGAGCTGATGATCGACGCCGGGGTGCCCGCGGGGGTGCTCAACGTCCTCACCGGCGGCCCGGAGACGGGCAAGGCGCTCGTCGCCCACCCTGACGTCGACAAGGTCTCCTTCACCGGCTCCACCGATGTCGGCCGCGAGATCGTGCGTGCCTCGGCCGGCAACCTCAAGCGGGTCTCGCTCGAACTCGGCGGCAAGGCGCCGGTGGTGGTGCTGCCCGACGCCGACCTGGACGCCGCCGTGGAGGGCTGCCTGCAGGGCGGGTTCCTCAACGCGGGTCAGGTGTGCGCCGCCTACACCCGCTTCTACGTGCACGCGTCCGTGGTCGACGAGTTCGCCGACCGGCTCGGCAAGGCCGCCGACGCGATGGTCGTCGGCCCCGGTCTCGACCCGGCGACGCAGGTCGGCCCCCTCGTGTCGGCGGAGCACCTGTCCTCCGTGGACGCCCTCGTCCGCGGAGCCGCCGCCGAGGGCGCGCGGCTCGCCGCGGGCGGTGAGCTCGTCGGCTGTGACGGACACTTCTACCGGCCGACCGTGCTCACCGGCGTCACCGACGACATGATCATCGCGCGGAAGGAGGTGTTCGGCCCGGTGCTCGCCGTACTACCGTTCGAGGACGCCGACGAGGTGGTGGCCAGGGCCAACGACACCGAGTACGGCCTCGCCGCGTCGGTGTGGACGCGGGATGTCGGCGCCGCGCACTCCCTGGCCGCCGCCATCCGCGCCGGCACCGTGTTCGTCAACATGCCCAACCCCGTCGACGCCGCGGCGCCGTGGGGCGGGTTCAAGGCCAGCGGGTGGGGCCGCGAGATGGGCAAGCACGCCATCGCCCTGTACACCGAGATCAAGAGCGTCTGGACGCGACTGTGAGGAGAGCACGCACCATGCCGAACATCGGTATCGTCGGCGCCGGGATCGCCGGCCTGCAGCTGGGCTTGAAGCTGCGGCAGCACGACGTCCCGGTCACCATCTACACCGACAAGACCGCGGCCCAGCTCGCGAGCGGCAGGCTGCTCAACAGCGTGGCCCACCACGGCCCCACCATCCAGCGCGAGCGGGAGCTCGACGTCCACTTCTGGCCGGTCGAGGAGTACGGCTACTCCTGCCACCACCACTACGTCGGCGGCCCGAGCCCGCTGTCCTTCCGCGGCGACTTCGCACGCTGGTCCAGCGCCATCGACTACCGCCTCTACCTGCCCAGGCTCACCAAGGCGTTCGAGGAACGCGGCGGCACGCTCGAGGTGCGCATGCTGCAGGCCGAGGACATCGAGCCCATCGCCGACCGGCACGACCTGCTCGTCGTGGCGGCCGGCCGGGGCGCCTTCTCCGCGCTGTTCCCCCGCAGGCCCGAGTACAGCCCGTACGACAAGCCGCAGCGCGTGCTGTCGGTGGGCTTCTACAACGGCATCACCTACTCCGAGCCCAAGGGCGTCACGATCAGCGTCTCGCCCGGCCACGGCGAGCTGCTGGAGATCCCGATGTACAGCGCCGCCGGGTTCACCACGGCGCTGCTGTTCGAGAACGTGCCCGGCGGCGAGCTGGAGATCCTCGGCCGCAAGTCCTACGACGAGGACCCAGCAGGCTACGAGCGCCTCGTGCTCGACCTGCTCGCCAAGCACCACCCGCAGACCTTCGAGCGCGTCGACCCGGCGAGCTTCGGGCTCACCGGACCGCTCGACATCCTCCAGGGCGCACTGACCCCGACCGTGCGCCAGGACTACGCCGCGCTGCCGAACGGCAAGTACGCGCTCGCGATCGGCGACGTGCACACGGTGGTGGACCCCGTGGTGGGCCAGGGCGCCAACTCGGCGTCGCACTCCGCGTGGGTCACCGGCGAGGAGATCCTCGCCGACTACGCGCTCGACGAGGAGTTCTGCAAGCGGGTCGCCGCACGCAGAGCCGACGTCGTGCTGGGCGCGGCCCAGTGGACCAACTTCATGCTCACGCCGCCGCCGGAGCACCTGCTGCAGCTCTTCGGCGCGATGAGCCAGGACCAGGCGGTCGCCAACGAGTTCACGGACAACTTCGACTACCCCGACCGGCAGTGGCGCATCCTCGCCACCCCGGAGCGCACCCGCGAGTTCCTCGCCCGCCACGCCAAATCCTGACCGATCCGAGAGGAGAACCCAGCATGTACCGCCTCACCGTGCTGTACCCGCCGCCCGCCGACCCCGACCACTTCCGGGAGTACTACGTCAACACGCACCTGCCGCTGGCCGCGAAGCTGCCCGGCCTGCGCGCGATGCGCTACAGCCTCGACGTGCGGGCCGCCGGTGGCGGGGACAGCCCGTATTTCGCGATCTTCGAGGGCGACTTCGACTCGCAGGACGCCATGATCGCGGCGCTGTCCTCCGACGAGGGCAAGGCCGTCAACGCCGACGTCGCCAACTACGCCACCGGCGGCGCGCAGGTGATCCACTACGCGCCCGTGGCGGGCACGTGATCGCCGGACCGCGCCCCTCGGTCACCGGTGCGCGCCACTTCCGCGCCGCGCTGGGGCGTTTCGCCACCGGCGTCACGGTGATCACCACGACCCCGCCGGAGGGCGGCGTGCACGGCATGACCGCGAACGGGTTCCTGTCGGTCTCGCTCGATCCGCCGCTCGTGCTCGTGTCGCTCGGCAACTGCACGATGGCCGAGCACCTGCACCGGGGCGACCGCTACGGCGTCACGGTGCTCTCCGCCGAGCAGGAGGAACTGTCCCGCCACTTCGGCGGCAGGCCGTGCCCCGGCCTGACGCCCGACTTCCAGTGGCGCGGTGACCACGCGTTCCTGTCCGGCGGGCTCGCCGAGATCGGCTGCCGGATCGTCGACCGCCATCCGGCCGGCGACCACGTGCTGTTCATCGGCGAGGTCGAGCATCTCGAGTACCGCGAGGGCAGCCCGCTGCTGTTCTACACGGGCGGCTACCGGGCGCTGCACGCCGGGCTCACGGAGGACGTGTTCTTCTACTGAGCGTTTATCGATGGACGCACCTGGGTTAACAAGGACGCGTGAGCGACAACCCTCAGCGGCGGTGGCCTGCCCACTGGCCGGTGCAGCCGATCTCCCGCACGCGCTGGGCCCGGCAGCGGCCGACGGTCGGGCAGGCCGATCCCGCCGTCATCCAGGCGGCCGCCGACCGTGCGCAGGCCCGCCCGTCGGGCAACTGGTTCCCGTTCGCGGCCGCCGACGCGATCCGTTCCGACCGTCCCTTCGGGACCAGGGTCGCGGGCCGGGAGCTGGTCGCGTGGCGGGACGGCACCGGACGGCTCGTCGTCGGCCCCGGTGCCTGCCCGCACCTCGGTGCGCCGCTGGCGCAGGGCCGCGTGGTGTGCGGTGAGGTCGTGTGCCGCTGGCACGGCCTCGCGGTGCCGCCGGGCGGCGGCCGGGGCTGGCGACCGCTGCCCGCACACGACGACGGCGTGCTCGCCTGGGTGCGGCTCGACGCCGAGGGCGGGGAACCGCCGACCCCGCGGCCGGTGCTGCCCGCCCGGCCGGAACTGCCGGGTGCGCTCTCCGCGGTGGCCAGGCTGGAGGGCGTGTGCGAGCCGTGCGACGTCGTGGCCAACCGCCTCGATCCGTGGCACGGCGCGTGGTTCCACCCGTACTCGTTCACCCGCCTGACGGTCGTGCGGGCCCCGGAGCCGGGCGCGGTCGACGGCGACGACCGGTTCCTGGTGGATGTGACGTTCCGCGTGGGCGGGCGCTTCGGCGTGCCGGTGCGCGCCGAGTTCACGGCCCCGGAGCCGCGCACGGTCGTGATGCGGATCGTCTCGGGCGAGGGGGAGGGCAGCGTCGTCGAGACCCACGCGACCCCGCTGGGCCCGGGCGCCGACGGCAGGCCTCGCACGGCGGTGCTGGAGGCCACCGTGGCGACGTCGCCACGCACGGGCTTCGCGGTGGCGCGCTCGCTGGCTCCACTCGTGCGGCCGGTGATGCGCAGGGTCGCGGCGCGGCTGTGGCGGGACGATCTCGCCTACGCCGAGCGCCGCTACGCCCTGCGCACCGGCTCGGTCTAGCGAGCGGAGAGCGCGTCGAGCAGGCGTTTGACGGAGTTGCCGAGGTTCCAGCGCTCCGCGAGCTCGGCCACCCGGTCCGGATCGGCGGGCCCGTCGGGGACCCGGTCGTCGCGGGACTGGACCACCGGCGCGTCCTCGGCCACGCGCACCACCGTCGGCGCGACCGCCAGGTAGTCCGCGGCCTCGTTCAACCTGGTCCGCGTCTTCAACGGCAGCTGGGGGCTCTCCTTGCGCGCGGCCTCGACCAGTGCCTCGAGCGAGCCGAACTGCGTGATCAGCTTGGCCGCGGTCTTCTCCCCGATACCGGCCACGCCCGGCAAGCCGTCCGAGGGATCGCCCCGCAGCATCGCCATGTCCGCGTACGCGGGCCCGGCGTGCTCGGCGGGGACGCCGTAGCGGGCGCCGACCTCGGCGGGGCCCAGCACCTCGGCCTTGGCCCAGCCCTTGCCGACGTAGATCACCGAGGTCGGCGTCGGCTCCGTGCGCACGAGCTGGAAGAGATCGCGGTCGCCGGTGATCACCTCGACCGGGTCGGTGGCCTCCCGCGTGGCGAGGGTGCCGATCACGTCGTCGGCCTCGAAACCCGCCGCCTCGGCGGTCGCCAGCCCGACCGCCTCCAGCAGATCGAGGATGATCGGCACCTGCGGGGTGAGCGTGTCCGGCACCTCCTCGACATCGACCCCCTCGTCGGCGACCTCGGCCACGCGGTGCGCCTTGTAGCTCGGCAGCGCGTCCACCCGGAACTGCGGCCGCCAGTCGGCGTCCAGACACGCGACCAGCCGCGACGGACGCCGGTCGACGATGATCCGCGCGATCGTGTCGGCGAACCCACGCACGGCGTTGACGGGCGTGCCGTCGGGCGCGGTCATCGTGTCCGGCAGCGCGTAGAACGAACGGAAATACAGGCTTGCCGCGTCGAGCAGCGCCAAAGGAGCGGTCGTCACCCGCACAGCGTGCCATGCTCGGGGGATGGGACTCGTCGAGAACCCGTTCTTCGCGAGACTGTTCATCCGCATCGGTGCCCGCAACGAGGCTCGCGGGCAGGCCGAGCTGCGCAAGGAACTGCTCGCCGGGCTCACCGGCCACGTGGTCGAGGTGGGCGCGGGCACCGGCCTGAACTTCCCGCACTATCCGCCGACGGTCGAACGAGTCACGGCCGTCGAGCCGGAACCGACGCTGCAGGAGAAGGCGGTCGAGGCGGCCCGGGGCGCACCGGTGCCCATCGACGTCGTGGACGGGCTCGCCGACGCGCTGCCGGTCGGCACGGGTTCAGCCGATGCGGTGGTCGTGTCGGGCGTGCTGTGCTCGGTCGCCGACCCGGCCGCCGCGCTCACCGAGTTCCGGCGGGTGCTGCGGCCCGGCCGTGAGCTGCGCTTCTTCGAGCACGTCCGCTCCGGCGATGCCGTGCGCGGCCGCTGGCAGGACGTCGCGAACCTGGTGTGGCCGCACCTCATGGGTGGCTGCCACCCGAACCGCGACACCGTGTCGGCACTGCGGCGCGCGGGCTTCGACCTCGTCCGGCTCCGCGAGTTGATCTTCCCGCCCGGTGCGAAGGTGTCGGTGGTGGCCACGCGCGTGCTCGGCGTGGCGCGGCCAAGGTAGCCAGGACGACGGCCCGAGGGCCGACTAGGCTCAGCGCCATGTCGCGCCGATCGCTGCACAACCCCGCCCCCGACGCCGCCAGCCTCCGCGCCCGCCTCGACCGGGCCCGCGGCGCCGCCGCCGACGCGAACACCGACGCGCTGCTCATCGCGCCCGGCTCCGACCTGCGCTACCTGATCGGCCAGGCGGGCGGCTCGTTCGAGCGGCTCACCACGCTCGTGATCCCCGCGGGCGGGGACGGGCCGCCCGCACTGGTCGTACCGAAGCTGGAAGCGCCCGGCTACTCCGACGTACCACTCGACGACCTCGGTGTCGAGCTGGTGACGTGGGTCGACGGCGACGACCCGTACCAGCTCGTGGCCGACCGCCTCGGCAAGCCCGGCCGCGTGGCCGTGAGCGACATGATGGCCGCGCTGCACGTGCTCGCGCTGCGCTCCGCCGTCGGCGGAGCCGAGCAGTGCCTCGCCGGACCGGTGCTGCGGGAACTGCGGATGCGCAAGGACGCCACCGAGATCGCCGCGCTGCGCAAGGCGGGGGAGGCCATCGACCGCGTGCACGCGCGCATGGGCGAGTGGCTGCGCGCCGGCCGCACGGAGGCCGAGGTGGGCGCCGACATCACCGCCGCGATCATCGAGGAGGGCCACACCACGGCCGACTTCGTGATCGTCGGCTCCGGGCCGAACGGCGCGAGCCCGCACCACGACGTGTCCGACCGCGTGATCGAGCCGGGCGACGTCGTGGTGGTCGACATCGGCGGGCCGATCGCCGAGGGCTACAACTCCGACTCCACGCGCACCTACGCGGTCGGCGATCCGCGCGACGCCGACGTGGCCGAGACCTACGCCGTGCTGCAGCGCGCCCAGCAGGCCGCCGTCGAGGCGGTGTGCCCCGGTGCCACGGCGCAGGAGGTGGACGCGGCAGCGCGCGACATCATCACCGACGCCGGGTACGGCGAGTTCTTCATCCACCGCACCGGGCACGGCATCGGCCTCGACGTGCACGAGGAGCCCTACATCGTCGGTGGCAACGACCTCCCGCTCGAACCCGGCATGGCGTTCAGCGTCGAGCCCGGCATCTACCAGGCAGGCCGCTGGGGCGCGCGAATCGAGGACATCGTCGTGGTCACCTCCGAGGGCGCCGAGGCGCTCAACAAGCGGCCGCACGAGCTCGTCGTGCTGGGCTCATGACAGGCGCCGGACTCGAACCGCTGGACCAGGCGATCGTCCGGGAGCTGGCCGCCGACGGCAGGCGCAGCTTCACCGACCTCGCCGAGCGGGTCGGACTGTCGGTGTCGGCCGTGCACCAGCGGGTGCGCAGGCTGGAGCAGCGCGGCGTGATCCGCGGCTACACCGCCCGGCTCGACGGCGAGCAGATCGGCCTGCCGCTCACAGCGCTGATCTCGCTCACGCCGAACGATCCCGCCGCGCCCGACGACTACCCGCAGCGGCTGGAGCACATCACCGAGATCGAGTCGTGCTACTCGGTGGCGGGCGACGAGTCCTACATCCTGCTCGTGCGGGTGGCCTCGCCGCTCGCGCTCGAGGACCTGCTCCGCAAGATCCGGGAGGCCGCGAAGGTGTCCACGCGCACCACGGTGGTGCTCTCCACACCGTTCGAGGGTCGCTCGCCGAACCTCTAGGAGTGTCGGTCGCGGGCGCGCGGGAGTACGGTAAAAGGTATGGCAACACGTAAGGTCACCTTGTCGCTGGACGCGGGTGCGCTCGAGTTCGCCGAACGGGCCGCCAAGGCGCACGGCATCTCGGTGTCGTCCTGGCTGTCCAAGGCCGCCCGCAGGGAGGCCGTCCGCACCGGATACCACCCGCACGCAGCCCAGTCGGCCGAGTCCGCGGCGAAGACGGACGAAGCGGAGATCGCGGCCGCGCTGGAGGACCTGCGTGCGGAGGGGTGAAGTCTGGACCTACCACCCACCCACACGACCCGCCCGCCCCCGCGCGATCCTGCTGCTCTCCTCGGACGGCGTGAACGAATCCGAACGGCCCTGGCTGCTGGGTACCGAGCTGCTGGAGAAGGACCCGCAGGACATTCTCGGCGTCGCCATCGACGGCCGGTTCTGGATCTCGACGCTACAGCTCACCCGGATCTACCGACCGTGGCTCGACCGCCGCATCGCCACGATCGGCACCGACGTGCAGGAACAGATCGACAGCGCGCTGCGCGCCGCCCTCGACCTCTAGGAGCGCGCTGAACAACCGCTGCCCTGCTGCGCGACGCCCAGTCTGGATCGCGGCTCGCTACGGGCGGGGTCGTTCAGCACGCTCCTCGCGGTCAGCCGCGGCTCTGCGCCAGCACCGAGGGCGCGGCGTGCAGGTTCCCGTCCTCGCCCTCCAGACAGGCCGCCGACTCGTCGTTGGTGGTCAGGAACTCGCTGAGGCACCGGCCGAACTGCTCGTGCCCCGCGGCGTTGGGGTGGAACGACTCCTGGATCGCGTGGGTCGCGCGCTCGGCGTCGGTGAGGTCGTCCCACTGCACCGTGAACCGCGTGAACCATTCGCCGCTCGCGTCGCGCCCACCCGAGCACGCCTCGTGGCCATCGCCCGCGCGCGAGAGGTCGAGGAACCGCGCGCCGGCCTCCGACGCCGCCTGCCGCAGCCCCGCCGACAGCGAGGTCGCGCCGGTGTCCTTGACCCAGCGCAAATCCTCGGTGCGGAACGGGCAGCCGTTGAGGTTGCGCAGGTTCTCCGGGATGTCCGGACCGATCGGCGCGGCGTAGGACTGCAGCACCAGCTCGTAGTCCTCGCGGTCGTAGCCCGCGCCGCGGAGCACCTTCTTGATGTCCTCCAGCGCGCCGACGACCTTCGGCACCATCTTGTCGATCCGCGACTGCCAGTCGTCCTTGATCCGCTCGCTGCACGGGTCGCCGTCGTCCATGAACCACGACGTGAAGCACTCGGAGATCAGCCGGGAGAAATGCGGGTCGTCGTTGGCGCCGACGGCCACCACCACGGCCGACACGCGATGGTTCTTCACCAGCTGCGCCAGCTGCTGCGCCTGGGAGGGCTCGGTCCACTGCTTCACGTCACCCAGCGCCACCTGGCCCGACGGTGCACCGGAACACGCCAGGTTCACCGATTTCACGATGCTCGTCACCGTCACGTGGTGCACCGAGGCGTTGGGGGAGCGATGGCACCAGTTGCCGTTGCGGCCGTCGGTGTCGGCGGTGTAGTCCCCGGCGCCCTCGCCGGACATCGTGCTGTCGCCGAGCCCCACCACGGTCAACGGGCCACGGCCGGGCGGGCCAGGCCGTTCGGTGGGCTGCTGCTCGTCCCTGCCGATGAGAACGAAGACTCCCACGAGGAGGGCGACCCCGACGAGTGCGAACGCGGCGAGCCACCAGCGAGATCTGGCCATCGCGGTCGAGTCTAGAAGAAAACGGGTGGCGGCCGCCGGGACCGTGCGCTGATACTCGCGCGGTGCGCGCACGATACGAGAAGCAGGTCCTGATCTTCGACGCCGACGACACGCTCTGGGAGAACAACGTCCTCTTCGAGCGGGTCATCGACGACTTTCTCGACTGGCTGGCGCATCCGACCCTGGACCGCGCGGAACTGCGCGAGATCCTGGACGACATCGAGCGCGCGAACTCCGCCGCGCACGGCTATGGCAGCAAGGTGTTCCTGCGCAGCCTCGGCGACTGTGTGGCACGGCTGCGGGAACGGCCGGCCACCCGCGAGGAACTACGGCGGATCGACGAGCTGGCGGTGGCGCTCGTCGAGGGCCGGATCGAGCTGATCCCCGGCGTCGCGGAGACCCTGGACGCGCTGGGCGAGCGACACGACCTGCTGCTGCTCACCAAGGGAGACACCGAGGAGCAGCAACGAAAGCTGACCGTCTCCGGGCTGGAGCGGCACTTCGGCGGCATCCACATCGTCGCCGAGAAGCACGCCGGGACCTACCACGACCTCGCCCGTGAGTACGCGTTCGCACCGGAGACGACGTGGATGATCGGCAACTCGCCGAAGTCCGACATCCTGCCGGCCAGGCAGGCCGGGCTCGGTGCCGTGTTCATCCCCAACGACAACACGTGGGTGCTGGAGCACGGCGAGCTGGACCCCGGCGATCCCGGCGTGCTGCGGCTCAGCGCGTTTCCCGAGCTGCTGCGGCATTTCTGAGGCCCGTCACCGCCGCGCGTTGTCGGCCCACCACGCGCGCCCGGACTCGGGCAGGGTCGCGATCGGGTCGTAGTACGGGTAGCGGCGGCGCAGCGCCTCGGGGTCGTGGTGCTCGATGCCGGTGCGGTAGTTCTTGGTCCAGTAGGAGATCCCGCGCTCGCGGTCGTACTCGGCGAGCTGGTGCACCCAGCGCTTGCCGACGTACGGGACGTCGCACACGATGCGCGGCGTCGCGTACCCGGGCAGGTAGCCCATGATCGCGTGCTGCAGCTCCTGCGCCTCCCACACGGCGAGCCGCCAGTGCTCGGCGTTGGGGATCATGTCGCACAGGTAGAAGTAGTAGGGCAGGATGTTCGCCTCACCCTGCAAGGCGAAGCACAGGTCCAGCAGCTGCGCCGGAGTGTCGTTGACGCCGCGCAGCAGCACGCCCTGGTTGCGCACGTCCCGCACGCCGACCTCGAGCGCCGTGCGTGCCGCCTTGGCGACGAGCGGGGTCACCGACTGCGCGTGGTTGACGTGCGTGTGGATGGCGAGGTTCACCCCGCGCCGCTGTGCCGTGCCCGCGACCCGCGCGAGGCCCTCCACGACCTTCGGCTGCAGCCAGTGCTGGGGCAGTCCCGCGAGCGCCTTGGTGGCCAGGCGGATGTCGCGGACGGTCTCGATGTCGAGCAGCCGCATGAGGAACGCCTCGAGCTGGTGCCACGGCACGTTGGCGACATCGCCACCGGACACCACGACGTCCCGCACCCCCGGGGTGCGCCGCAGGTAGTCGATCATGGCGTCCTGCCGGTCGACGGGCTTGAGTGTCAGCTTGTGCTTGTCGATGAGCTCGGTGGAGTTGCCGACGAGGTCCATCCGCGTGCAGTGCCCGCAGTACTGCGGGCAGGTGGAGATCAGCTCCGCGAGCACCTTGGTGGGGTAGCGGTGGGTGAGACCCTCCACGACCCACATCTCGGCCTCGTGCAGCGAGTCGCGCTCCGAGTGCGGGTGGCTCGGCCAGACGGCGTCCCGGTCGCTGCGCACGGGCAACATGTAGCGCCGGACGGGGTCGGCGTAGAAGGCGTCGGTGACCTTCTCCGGGTCCGTGCCCGCGTGCGGCGCCATCGTGTTGAGCATCTGCGGCGGCAGCAGCATCGACATCGTCGCCAGCTCGCGCTGGTCGGCGGCGAGGTCGTCGTAGAACCGGTCGGCCACCAGCTCGCCCAGCACACCGCGCAGCTGCCGGAGGTTGCGGACGCAGTGCACCCGCTGCCACTGGGCGTCACGCCACTCGGCCTCGGTGACGTCCCGCCAGCCGGGGAAACGACGCCAGTCCGGTTCGGTCAGCTCGGCACGCCGGTAGGTGTACGGCTGGTCGCCGGCATCCACAGCAGGTTCCTGGATCGCAGTCACATCTGCTCCTCATGTCGGTTCAGGCGTAAAAATATCCTGCCAGATCATCAGAAGGATGCAAATATTCCCGTCTCCGAGTGGCCTGGCAGACTGCTCGCCGTGAGTACCAGCACGACCACGCTCCTGCTCGGCGGGCGCGTCCATACGCCCGGCTCGACCGACGCCACCGCCTTGGCGATCACCGACGGCACCGTCGTCTGGGTGGGGCAGGACGGACCCGGCCGCGCACTGCACCCGGGCGCCGAGGAGGTGCCGCTCGACGGAGCGTTCGTCGCGCCCGCCTTCGTCGACGCCCACGTCCACGCCACCGCGACCGGGCTGCACCTGTCCGGCCTCGACCTCACCGGCGTCCGCGACGCGGGCCAACTGCTGGCCGCGGTGCGCGCCGCCGTCACCCCCGGCGAGGTGCTGTGCGCCCACGGCTGGGACGAGTCCACCTGGACCAGCCCCCGGCTGCCCAGCCGCGCCGAGCTCGACGAGGCCACGGGCGGCGCACCGGTCTACCTGAGCCGGGTCGACGTGCACTCCGCGCTGGTGACCAGCGCACTGGTCGAGCTGGCGCCGGCGGCCCGCGACGCCGACGGCTGGTCCCCCGACGGACCCCTCACCCGCGACGCCCACCACCTCGTCCGCTCCGCCGTGCGCGCCGCGATCACCACCGACCAGCGGCAGCGCGCCCAGCGGGCCTTCCTGCACGCCGCCGCGGCGGCCGGGATCGTCAGCGTCCACGAATGCGCGGGCCCCGACATCTCCGGCGAGGCGGACCTGCGCGACCTCCAGCGGCTGGCGAGCGAACCCGGCCTGCCCGAGGTCGTCGCCTACTGGGGAGAGCTCGGCGCGGCCGACACCGCGGCGCGCCTCGGTGCCCGCGGCCTCGCCGGCGACCTGTTCGTCGACGGCGCGCTCGGCTCGCACACCGCCGCCCTGCACGAGCCCTACGCCGACCGGCCCGGCACCCGTGGCGCGCGCTACCTCGACGCCGAGACCATCGCCGGCCATCTCGTCGCCTGCACCGAAGCCGGGCTGCAGGCGGGTTTCCACGTCATCGGCGACGCCGCCGTGGCCGAGGTCGTCGAGGGCTTCAGGCTCGCGGAGAAGACCGTCGGCCAGCGCGCCCTCGCCGGGCGGCACCACCGCCTCGAACACGTCGAGATGATCGACGCCGAACAGGCCCGCGCGCTGGCGGGCTGGGGCGTCACCGCGTCCGTGCAGCCCCAGTTCGACGCCGCGTGGGGCGGTCGCGACGGCATGTACGCCACACGTCTCGGCACCGACCGTGCCGCCGCGCTCAACCCGTTCGCGACGCTCGCGAGCGAGGGAGTGCTGCTCGCGTTCGGCTCCGACGCCCCCGTGACGCCACTCGAACCGTGGGCGAGCGTCCGCGCGGCCGTGCACCACCACACGCCCGGCGCGGGCGTGTCCGCGCGCGCCGCCTTCAACGCCCACACCCGGGGCGGGCACCGCGCGGCAGGCGTCAACGACGGCGTCACCGGCAGCCTCGTGCCCGGCGCGCCCGCGCACTACGCCGTCTGGGAGTCGGCCGACCTCGTGGTCGCCACGCCGGACTCACGCGTGCAGCGCTGGTCCACCGACCCCAGGGCCCAGGTTCCCGGGCTGCCGCCGCTCGAACCGGGCGCGCCGTTGCCCCGCTGCCTGCGCACCGTCCGCGCCGGTGAGGTGATCTACGAGCGCCCGTAGCCGGGCCGAGCCCACCGGCGCAGCGCGTCGATCGTCGTCTCCGGGGAGGTGTTGAAGCAGAACCTGATCCCGGGCACGAGCTCCACCAGCAGGTTCACGACCCGCTCGAACAACAGCGTGTACTCCTCGGCCATCCGCAACCCGGCGCCGATCACCACCACCTGCACCGGCCGCGCGGCGATGGTCTCGCGAATGAGTTTCTCCGCGTCGTCGGCGTCGCCGGAGGTGAGACGGCACGGCACGATGTCGAACCCGGCCTCGCGCAGCGCCGCCTCACCCGCCTCGATGCGTGCCGTCAGCATCTCCTCGGTGACCTCGGGGTAGCGGCTGAAGTCAATAGCGCTCGGGTGCATCCCGAGCGACAGGACGGTGTCTCCCTTGCTGGTTACCACGGAACGGGCCCCTTTCTGTCGAAGAATCCGCCGGTCGGACCGTCCGCGCCGGCGAGCCTGATGATCGCGTCCGTGCCCTCGGCCAGGGTCTGGTAGCCGCGGTGGTCGTTGAGGTCGGTCGCGGTGAAGCCGGGGTCCACCGCGTTGATCCGGATGCCGTCCAGGGCGCGACCGTACTGGACGGTGATCATGTTCAGTGCCGCCTTCGACGCCGGGTAGCCGAGACCCGGCGGCACCAGGTCGAACCAGCGAGGGTCGCGAGCCACGGCGAACGAGCCCATCCCGCTGGAGACCATCACGATCCTGGGACTCGCGGCCTCGCGCAGCAGCGGGAGGAACGCGTTGGTGACCCGGATCGGGCCGAACACGTTCACCTCGAACAGCTCCCGCAACCCCGCCACCCGCGCCTCGGCGGGCGGGCCGTCCTCTCCGCCAACGCCCGCGTTGTTCACCAGCACGTCGAGCCGTCCCACGGCGGCCTTCACCTGCGACGCGGCAGAGGCCACGGACTCGTCGGAGGTCACGTCCAGCGCGACGAACCGCACCGCGAGCCCGGACCCCGCCAGCTCCGCCACCGCCGTACGACCGCGCTCCTCGTCCCTGGCCGCGAGGAACACCTCCCAGCCGCGCGCGGCGAGCCGTCGCACGGTCTCCCGGCCAAGCCCCTTGTTCGCGCCGGTCACCAGCGCCGTCGTGGTCATGCCCCGAGCGTCGCCGAGCTCGCCGCCCCGCACCAGGACCACCCCGGCATGGGCCTGCCAGTACCACCCCGAACCCCGTGCGGCCCGGCATGATGGGGTCGTGGACAGAGCCGAACTGGCCGCCGTGCTGCGGACCGCGCGGGCCAGGGTCACCCCCGCCGACGTCGGCCTGCCCACAGGCGCACGCAGGCAGGTGCCAGGGCTTCGCCGCGAGGAGGTCGCCCAGCTCGCGGGTCTCGGCGTCGACTACGTGACCCGGCTCGAACAGGGCAGGGGCCCCAAACCCTCGGTCCAGGTGCTCACCGCGCTCGCGAGGGCACTGCGGCTGTCCGACGACGACCGCGACACCCTGTTCCGGCTCGCCGGCGCCCCTCCGCCCCACGACGGCCGCGTGCCGATGCTCGTCCGACCGAGCGTGCTGCGGCTGCTGGACCGGATGGCGGACCTGCCCGCACTCGTGCTGTCGGCCAAGTCCGACGTGCTCGCCTGGAACCCGCTCGCCGCCGCCCTGCTCGGGGACCTCTCCGAATGGCCGCCCACCCGGCGCAACCTCATCTGGCAGCGCTTCCTCGGTCCCACCCCGAACCCGGACGCCGAGTCGGCCGCCGACTGCGTCGGCTGCCTGCGCACCGCACACGCCCGGTACCCGGGCGACCCCGACCTCGCCCGCCTCGTCACCGAGCTGCGCACCGGCAGCCCCGCGTTCGACCGGCTCTGGCGGGCCGCCCGCTCCGGGCGACTGCGCTCCGGCAGCGTGACCGTCCAGCACCACGAGCTCGGCACACTCACCCTCGACTGCGACATCCTCGCGGTCCCGGAGGACGACCAGTTCGTGCTCGTCTACTCCGCCGCGCCCGGCACCCGCACGGCGTCGGCCCTCGAACTCCTCCGGGTCACCGGCCTCGAACGTTTCACCCACTCACAGTGACGTGATCTGCCCGCGCGTTACGCTGTCGAGGTGACCGCCGCGGCCGAAGCGCCCCTCTCCACCGAGCGTCACGAGCCAGTCCCCAAGGGCCGCCGCCTCGTGCCCGTGCTCGCCCGGCTCGCGCTGACCGTCGCTTCCGGACTGGTGCTGTTCGCCAGCTTCGCGCCGCGCCCGCTGTGGTGGCTGGCGCCGTTCGCCTTCGCGGGCCTCGGGCTCGTGCTCTACGGCAGGCGGTCGTGGGGCAGTGCGGGCTACGGCACCGTGTTCGGGTTCGCGTTCTTCCTGCCACACCTGCTGTGGATCCAGGACTTCCTCGGCGACGACTTCGGCTCCGCGCCCTGGCTCGGCCTGTCCGCCGTGCTGGCCGGCTACCTCGGCCTCGCGTGCGCGCTCATGCCGTTCGCCGCGCGACTGCCCGGCGCGCCGGTGTGGCTGGCGATGGTGTTCCTGCTCCAGGAGTTCGCGCGCTCTCGCTGGCCCACCAACGGCTTCCCCTGGGGCCGCGTCGGCTTCAGCCAGCCCGAGGGCGCCTACCTTTCCCTGGCCTCGATCGGCGGGGTGCCGCTCGTCGGCTTCGCCGTCGTGGTCACCGGGTTCGGGCTCGCGTGGCTCGTCATGCGGATCCGCGAGCACGGCCTTCGTCCCGGCCGATCCTGGCTCGGCCCCGCCGTCGCCGCGATCCTGCCCGTGACCGTCGGCCTGGCGGTGTGGCCGACCGTCGGCACGGCCGCCGAGGCCGGCACCCGCACCGTCGCCGTGGTGCAGGGCAACGCCCCCGACATCGGACTCGACCTGCTCGGCCGCCGCGACCTCATCCGCGCCAACCACCTCGCCGAGAGCGAGCGGCTCGCCGAGCGCATCAGGACGGGCGACGTGCCGCGCCCCGACCTCGTCGTGTGGCCCGAGACCGCCACCGAGGTCGACGGCCCCGATCCCGTACTCGACGCGATGGTCGACGAGTTCGGCGTGCCCACGCTCATCGGCGCCGCGTACCGCGCACCCGACGGCATGACCGAGAACGCCGTCGCCGCCTGGCGGCCCGGTGAAGGGGAGGGGGAGCGCTACGTCAAACAGGAACTCGTGCCCTTCGCCGAGTACATCCCCCTGCGCACCATTGCGGGCTGGTTCACCCCGTTCCTCGACGACACGGTCGACATGCGCTGGGGCACCGAGCCGGGGAAGCTCGACGTCGCCGGCACCCGAATCGGACCCGTCATCTGCTACGAGGTGGCCTATGACTACGTTTCCCGGGAGGCCACGACAGCGGGGGCGCAGTTGCTCGTCGTGCCCACCAACAACGCCTGGTACGGGCCGGGGGAGATGAGCTACCAGCAGCTGGCGATGTCGCGTGTGCGCGCCGTCGAACACGGCCGTGCGGTGGTGGTGGCGGCGACCAGTGGGGTCAGCGCCATCGTCCAGCCTGACGGTAGCGTGACGCAGCAGACCGGTCTGTTCACCGCGGCGTCACTGGTGGCCGACGTGCCGTTGCGGCAGCAGACTACGCTGTCGGATCGACTCGGTGCGTCGACCGAGTACGTGCTGGTCGGGGCCGCACTCCTCGCGGTGGTCGCCGGGTTCGTGCTCCGGTCGCGCACGCGCCGCGCCAACGCGGACCACACGCGATAGAAGGGGAGAAGCATGGCGGAGGGCACGCAGCACAGGGAGCAGGTCGACCCCGTGCTGGTGATCATCCCGACCTACAACGAGCGGGAGAACCTCACGCCACTCCTGCAGCGACTGCACGCGACGCTGCCGCAGGTACACGTGCTCGTGGTCGACGACGGCAGCCCCGACGGCACCGGAGAGCTCGCCGACAAGCTCGCCGCCGCCGACGACCGCGTGCACGTCCTGCACCGCACCGAGAAGGCCGGCCTCGGCGCCGCCTACATCGCCGGGTTCCGCTGGGGGCTGGCCCGCGACTACCGCACGCTCGTGGAGATGGACGCCGACGGCTCGCACGCGCCGGAGGACCTGCCCCGCATCCTCGACGCGCTCGAGGGTGCAGACCTCGTGATCGGGTCCCGGTACGTGCCGGGCGGCGCGGTGGTCAACTGGCCGCTGTCCCGGCAGTTCATCTCCCGCGGCGCCAACCTCTACTCCCGGCTCGCGCTCGGCATGGGCGTCAACGACAACACGGCCGGTTTCCGCGCCTACCGGCGCGAGGTGCTCGAGAAGCTCGCGCTCGACGAGGTCGCCTCCACCGGCTACTGCTTCCAGATCGACCTCACGTGGCGCACGGTGCAGCAGGGCTTCGAGGTGGTGGAGGTGCCCATCACCTTCACCGACCGCGAGGTGGGCGAGTCGAAGATGAGCGGCGCGATCATGGGGGAGGCCGCGCTCAAGGTCGCCCAGTGGGGCCTCCAGCGTCGGCTGGGCCAGCTGCGCAGGCTTCTCGGCCGCTGACCGGTCCAGGACAGAGCAGAGCCCCCGCGGCGGGAGGTCGCGGGGGCTCTGCTGTTGGTGGGAGCGGTGCGTGGCCGGTGGCCGTCAGGCGCGGGTGCCCCTTCGACCCTTCAGCTCGGCGAGCCGCTCGTTGAGCAGTTCCTCGAGCTCGGGGATGGAGCGTCGTTCGAGCAGCATGTCCCAGTGGGTGCGCGGAGGCTTGGTCTCCTTGGGCTCGGGCTGCCCGCCGTCCACGATCTCCGACTCGGTGCCGTGCAGGCGGCACTCCCACACGGAAGGGATCTCGGCGTCGTCCGAGAACGGCACTTCGAACTCGTGGTTCTTCGGGCACGAGTAACGCACGGTGCGCCGGGGGGCGAGGTCGTGATTGCGGTCGGTTTCGTAACTGACCGCTCCCAACCGGCTTCCACGGAGAACACGGTCGGCCATGAGTGGGTCCTTTCAGTCGGCTCCCAGCCAGGGAGCCAGGGCGGTGCTCACCCTGTGCAACGAGGCTACGGGTCGTTGAATTCCCAACCGACCATGCCGTTACTCACGATGAGCTGCATCACCCTCGGGAACAGCTTTCTCTAGTGGGAGACGTTCACCGTCTCCGCGTGACGCGCAAATGCCTCTCTTCTTGGGGATATCCCCCACTTGGGCTAGGTAGTGGCCACTCAGGTCAACCGGAGCTGTCCCTGGTGGGACACCGTTGGCCCCAGGTCGCCTCGGCGAAAGTGGCGACGACAAAGTACCTGGTAACGGACCGTAGCGGTTTCGGACTGCGCGCGTGTCGGTACCGAATTCACCTCAGCGGTGGACCTCGCCGGCCCCTCGGTGTCGGCCACGAACACCGTGTCGCCCTCCCGCACCACCCGGCCGTCCCGCACGCGCGCGTTGAACCGGCCGGGCAGCCCGCACCAGCACAGCACCTCCACCTGCACGGGCTGCAACTCGTCGGCCAGCTCGAACAGCCGCCGCGCGCCGGGGAACAGCTCGCTGCGGAAATCCGTCGCGATGCCGAAGCAGTAGACGTCCACGTGCGCGTCGTCGGCGAGCTCACCGAGCTGCTCGACCTGCGCGGGGGAGAGGAACTGGGCCTCGTCGACGATGAGGTAGTCCACGTGCCGCCCGCTCGCCCATGCGCGCCGCACCAGGGCGCACAGATCGGTGTCCGACTCGACCTCCACCGCCGTGCGCGTGATCCCGATCCGGCTGGTGATCTGCGGCGCGCCGGAGCGGTCGTGCCGCACGAGCAACAGCCCCTGCCGCCCCTGCCGGGCGAGGTTGTGGTCGATCTGCAGGGCGAGCGTCGACTTCCCGCAGTCCATCGGGCCGTAGCAGAACTTCACCTTGCCCGCGATCGGCAGCTCTCTGCGGGCACCCCACGCCGGGGCGGACGAGAGCGCGTCGGTCGGGTCGGAATGCTCGTTCTCCACGGCGGTCACGTCGAGCGACCCTATCCGCCTGGCGGGCTACAGGACGGCAGGCTCCCGGTTACCCGCCGCCGCGATGGCCCTTCTCACAGGGACCAGCGCCACGAGCACGAACCCGATCACGAAGAAGATCACCAGCGCGATGATGGCGTACCGGAACGAGCCCGTGGCGTGCCCGACACCGGCGAACAGCAGCGGACCCAGCCACGACGTCCCGCGCTCGCCGATCTCGTAGAGCGAGTAGTACTGGGCCTCCTTGCCCGCCGGGATCATCTGGCTGTACAGCGAGCGCGACAGCGCGTTGGTGCCGCCGAGCACGAGCCCGATGCCCACCGCGACGGCGTAGAACTGCAGCGCCTGGCCCTCCTGCACGAAGTACGCCGCCGCGATCACGACGATCCACACGACCAGACTGCCGAGGATGGTCTTCTTCGCGCCGAACCGGCGCGCGGCGAGCCCGTGGGCCATACCGCCGAAGTAGGCGACGAACTGAATCACCAGGATCGTCGCGATGAGCACCTCGTCGCTGAACCGCAGCTCCTCCGTCCCGTACTGGGCGGACACCGTCACCACCGTCGAGATGCCGTCGGTGTAGATCAGGTACGCGCCCAGGAAGGCCAGCGTGAGCGGGAACGCCCGCGCCGCCCTGATCGTGTCGCGCAGCTCGCTGAAGCCGGCCCGCACGACGCCGAGGCCGCGCTCGCTCCCGTGCGGCGCCTGCCGCTCCCTGAGCCTGCGCAGGGGGATGATCGTGAACGCCGCCCACCACACGCCGGAGCTGAGGAAACAGATCCGCACCGCGGTGGACTGCGAGATGCCGAACGACTCGTGGCTCAGGTAGAACGCCAGCTGCAGCGCCAATGCGACGCCTCCACCCAGGTAGCCGAACGCCCAGCCGCGCGCCGACACCGCGTCCCGCTCGTCGGGCGTGGCGATGTCGGGCAGGAACGAGTAGTAGGTGACGATCGACGCGCCGTAGCCGATGCTGCCCAGGATGTAGAGCGCCACGCCCAGCTGCCAACGGCCGTCCGCGACGAAGAACAGCAGCGCCGAGGCCGTCGCGCCGAGCAGGGCGAACCCGCCGAGGATGCGCTTCTTGTACTGGCTGCGGTCGGCGATCGCGCCGGTGATCGGCAGGATCAGCACCTGCACGATCGTGGCCACCGAGAGCAGATAGCCCCACAGGGAGCCGGCCGGGAACTCGAGGCCGAACAGGGAGACGTCGCAGTTCTGGAGGTTGTTCTCCTGGCCCTGCGCGTCGACGCAGGGGTTCGGTCCGTTGCGCGCCAGGTCCTGTTTGGCGTCGTCGGCGGCGACCGAGCTCATGTACAGCGCGCCGAAGACCGTGATGACCGAGGTGTAGAACGTCGAGTTCGCCCAGTCGTAGAAGTACCAGCCGCGCTGTTCCCGCTTGCGTTCCCTGGCGTCGGCCGCAGGCGCCGGGCCCTGCGGGGTCACGGTCATGCGGGGCTCCCTGCACTGCGAGTCGTCGAGTGAGCGGAGATTACTGCGTGCCCATAGCACGGCTGAAGCCGGTGCGACGGCGTGTCGGTCATGGCATCCCCCCTCTGTGGTATGAGAGACTGTTGTTTTTGGTGTGACTCTTGTGGTCCATTGTCCGTTTTGCTTAGTGTGCAGTCATGGACAAGCACTGGGCGGGCACCGCGAAACGACTGGTAGTGCGCTTCCTGCTCGTGGCGGCGGTGGCACTCGGACTGCCGGTGGCGCTGAGCATCCCGGCGGCGGGGGACCCGTCCCCGGACACGTGGGCGAAGCTGCGCATGTGCGAGTCGACCGACCGCTACGCCGTCAACACCGGCAACGGCTACTACGGCGCCTACCAGTTCGACCTGCCCACCTGGCGCAGCGTCGGCGGCACGGGCAGGCCCGACCAGGCGACCAGGGCCGAACAGGACTACCGCGCGCTCTACCTGTACCGGATGCGCGGCTGGCAGCCCTGGGAGTGCGCCGGCATGCTGGGCCTCGTCAACGACCGCGACGCGCGCAGCAAGGTCAAGCCCAGCTACTCCGACTCCGCCTACATCAGCGGCCGCAAGCCCGCACCCGCGAAGCCGGTGCGGCCGGCCTGGCCGGGCCTTGTCTACGCCTACGGTGACTGCGCGCCCGAACTGCGCACGTTCCAGCTGCGGATGAACACCTACGGCTACGACTTCCAGGGCACCGGCTGCTACTACGAGAAGACCCGCAAGGCGGTGCTCGACCTCCAGCGGGCCAACGGCATCAACGACTCGGGACGCCTCGGACCGAAGACCTGGAAGGCAGCCTGGAGCGGCAAGGCGCCGCGCTAGGGGTTGTGGCCGTTGACCGAGGGCCACGCGCCGCGCTCGATCAGGAGCTCCCGCAACAGGTCCGGCCGGTCGGTGACGATGCCGTCCACGCCGAGGTCCAGCAGCGAGCGCATGTGCTCCTTGTCGTTGATCGTCCACGTGTGCACCTCGACGCCCGCCTTCCGCGCCGAGCGCAGGAAAGCCTTGTCCACAATGGTCATGCGCCCCTGGCGTACCGGCACCTGCGCCAGTGCGCCCCGGCTCAGGAAACCGAGGCGCAGGAACGGCAGCCACCCGTTGGCCCAGAGAATGGCGGCCGAGCGCGGACCGAGCGAGGTGATGAGCCGAGGGCCGGCGAGCTTGCGGAGCCGGGCGAGTCGCGCGTCGGAGAAGGAGGCTCCGGCCACGCGGTCGAAGGCGTCGAGCCGCTCCAGCACACGGACGAACGGCTCCACGGCGTCGGCCGCCTTGACGTCCACGTTGAAAAACGCGCCGGGGAGTTCTTCAAGAACGTCCTCCAGGCGCGAGATGGGTGCGCGGCCCCCGACTTTCGCCCGGCTGACGGTGCGCCAGGTCTGCCGAGCGATCGGTCCCGTGCCGTCGGTGGTGCGGTCGAGCAGCGCGTCGTGATGCACCACGACGACGCCGTCCGAGGTGGCGTGGACGTCGGTTTCGACGTACCGGAAGCCCTCCGCGACGGCGCGCCGGAAGGCGGGAAGGGAATTCTCCATTTCGGACATTTCGTCCAGGTGCCAGCCCCGGTGCGCGAACGCGCGGGGGAGCGGCTCGGCGAGATAGGGATGCGGTGGCGTCGGCACGCCTCAAGTGTGCCGCCCCGGCGTGGCCTCGGCATGAGCAATTGGTGGCGAGCTAGGGTCGGACACGTGAGCGATCTGGCAGGACCCGTTGTTGCGTCACGTGACGAATTGCGGGAGTTGCGGACACCGGTGCCGAAGCACTGTGGCTGGTGCGGGCGCAGGCTCGAGCAGAGCGGGACGGTCGGCCGCAGGCGCCGTTACTGCGGTCAGTCGTGCCGTCAGCGCGCCTACGAACGCCGCGCCGCCGTCCAGCGCACCGGCCTGCCCGAAGATGCCGTCGTACTGTCCGACACCGAGATCGCCACGCTGCAGGACCGGCTGTTCCAGCTGCGGTGCGCCGCCGAGGACGTGGTCACGGCCGCCGAGGACGGCGCGACCACGGACGAGCTCCGCCGCATGGCCGCCGAGCTGGCCAACGCCGCCCACGAACTCGAACAACTCCGCTGATCCAACATCCAGGCTGTCACGCCCAATACGTCACGGTGACGTATTGGCGGGCGCGGCCGGAGGAACAGGGGGAGTCCACCTGAACGGGCGGCGGACCGGTCAGGAATCGAGAAGCGCGGGCTCGGCGGCCGCGGATAGCGTGAGCGACATGGACATCACCATTCACTCGAGCTTCCTCCCACACGACGACCCGGATGCCGCGCTGAGGTTCTACCGCGACATCCTCGGCTTCGAGGTCCGCAACGACGTCGGGTACGAAGGCATGCGCTGGATCACCGTCGGCCCTCCCGGCCAGCCCGGCACGTCGATCGTCCTGCACCCGCCGGGCGTCGACCCCGGCATCACCGACGAGGAACGCCGCACCATCACCGAGATGATGGCCAAGGGCACCTACGGCGGCGTCAACCTGGCGACCAAGGACGTCGACGGCACGTTCGACAAGCTGCAGGCCGCCGGCGCCGAGGTGGTCCAGGAGCCGATCGACCAGCCGTACGGCGTGCGTGACTGCGCCTTCCGTGACCCTTCCGGCAACATGATCCGTATCCAGCAGCTCGCCTGACGTTGCCGTAACAGTCCGGAATCGCAGCTCGACGTACCGCTCGACACTGCCCGACCTCGATGGAGACCCCGATGACCAAGGCCCCGAGAACGAAGGCCGCAAGACCGAAGGCCCCGCAGGCGCGGCAGGCCGAGCCGCACGCCGCCGACAGCCACGAGATGATCCGCGTGCACGGCGCACGCGAGAACAACCTCAAGGACGTCAGCGTCGAGCTGCCGAAGCGCAGGCTGACGGTGTTCACCGGGGTCTCCGGGTCGGGCAAGAGCTCGCTGGTGTTCAGCACGATCGCCGCGGAGTCGCAGCGGCTGATCAACGAGACCTACAGCGCGTTCATCCAGGGCTTCATGCCGACGCTCGCGCGGCCCGAGGTCGACGTCCTGGACGGGCTGACGACGGCGATCATCGTCGACCAGGAGCGGATGGGTGCCGACCCTCGCTCCACGGTCGGCACCGCGACCGACGCCAACGCGATGCTGCGCATCCTCTTCAGCAGGCTGGGGAAGCCGCACATCGGCTCGCCCCAGGCGTTCTCCTTCAACGTCGCCTCGATCAGCGGCGCGGGCGCGGTCACCTTCGAGAAGGGCGGCCGCACCACGAAGGAGCGGCGCAGCTTCAACATCGTCGGCGGCATGTGCCCGCGCTGTGAGGGCCGGGGACAGGTCAACGACATCGATCTCACCCAGATCTACGACGAGAACAAGTCCCTCAACGAGGGCGCGGTCACCATTCCCGGCTACAGCATGGAGGGCTGGTACGGCCGTATCTTCCGGGGCTGCGGATTCTTCGACCCGGACAAGCCGATCAAGAAGTACACCAAGAAACAGCTCAACGACCTGCTGTACAAGGAAGCGACCAAGATCAAGGTCGACGGCATCAACCTGACCTATCTGGGCCTCGTGCCGCAGATCCAGAAGTCGTTCCTGTCCAAGGACGTCGACGCGATGCAGCCGCACATCCGCGCGTTCGTCGAGCGCGTGGTGACGTTCCAGACGTGCCCCGAGTGCGACGGCACCCGGCTGTCCGAGCAGGCCCGGTCCTCGAAGATCGAGGGCGTCAGCATCGCCGACGCCTGCGCCATGCAGATCACCGACCTCGCGGAGTGGGTGAGCGGCCTCGACGAGCCGTCCGTCGCACCGCTGCTGGCGGCGTTGCGCCACACGCTGGACTCGTTCGTCGAGATCGGGCTGGGCTACCTGTCGCTGAACCGGCCGTCGGGCACGCTGTCGGGCGGCGAGGCGCAGCGCACCAAGATGATCCGCCACCTCGGTTCGTCGCTCACCGACGTCACCTACGTCTTCGACGAGCCGACGATCGGGCTGCACCCGCACGACATCCAGCGGATGAACAACCTGCTGCTGCAGCTGCGCGACAAGGGCAACACCGTGCTCGTGGTGGAGCACAAGCCAGAGGCGATCCAGATCGCCGACCACGTCGTCGACCTCGGCCCCGGCGCGGGCACCGACGGCGGTCAGGTGGTCTTCGAGGGCACCGTCGAGGGCCTGCGGGCCAGCGACACGCTCACCGGGCGGCACCTGGACGACCGGGCGTCGCTCAAGCCGTCGGTGCGGACGCCGTCGGGCAGGCTCGAGGTGCGCGGGGCGGACACCCACAATCTGCAAAACGTCGACGTGGACATCCCGCTCGGTGTGCTGGTGGTCGTCACCGGCGTGGCGGGCTCGGGCAAGAGCTCGCTGATCCACGGCTCGGTGTCCGCGCGGGACGGCGTGGTGGCGGTCGACCAGACCGCGATCCGCGGTTCGCGGCGGAGCAACCCCGCGACCTACACGGGGCTGCTGGAGCCGATCCGCAAGGCGTTCGCCAAGGCCAACGGCGTGAAGCCCGCGTTGTTCAGCGCCAACTCCGAGGGTGCCTGCCCCAACTGCAACGGCGCGGGCGTCGTCTTCACCGACCTCGGGATCATGGCCAGCGTCTCCGCGCCGTGCGAGGTGTGCGAGGGCAAGCGGTTCCAGGCGGAGGTGCTGGAGTACAAGTTCGGCGGCCGGGACATCAGCGAGGTGCTGGGGATGTCGGTCGCCGAGGCCGAGGCGTTCTTCGGCGACGGCGAGGCGAAGACGCCCGCGGCACACAAGATCCTCACCCATCTGGCCGACGTCGGCCTCGGCTACCTGACGCTGGGCCAGCCGCTCACGACGCTCTCCGGTGGTGAACGCCAGCGGATCAAGCTCGCGACGCGCATGGGCGAGAAGGGCGGCGTCTACGTGCTGGACGAGCCGACGAGCGGCCTGCACCTTGCGGACGTCGAGCAGTTGCTGGGTCTGCTGGACCGCCTCGTCGACTCCGGGAAGTCGGTGATCGTGATCGAGCATCACCAGGCGGTGATGGCGCACGCCGACTGGATCATCGACCTCGGTCCGGGCGCGGGACACGACGGCGGCCGGATCGTCTTCGAGGGCACGCCCGCCGAGCTCGTCGCCAAGCGTTCGACCCTGACCGGCGAACATCTCGCGGACTACGTCGGCGCCTGAACCGAGCCTGACCTGCTTGCCCCCAAGGCCACCTTTGTTGCGTTGAGCGCACCGAAGGTGGCCTTGGGGGCCGCTCTCCCGTCACCTTGTTTCAAGTGCCGATAAGCTACATTATGTTAAGTCGCGCGTTCGAAGATCAGATCGAAGTCCTTGCGCCACGTGGACCCGCGATCCCCCGAAGCCTCCCAGCGGCCCACGATCCGGCCAGGCTCGACGTCGGCGACGAACCGCTGGAACATGTCGGGGTCCTCGCGGCTGAGCATCCACCGCGAGCCCTCGAAGGACATGGCGAAGACCCGGCAGACACCGCGCTCGTCGTGGTACAGCGCGGTGTAGGCGTCCTGGGAGTCGCTGCGACCGAGAACCAGGACCATCTCGCTCGTGGCCTCACCGGTATCGCCCTTCATCGTCCAGCGAAAGACCACGAACGCGTCGCCGAGCCATTCGACCGTCGCCGAACCGGGCACCTCCCGGTCCGGCGGCTCCAGGAACCACGCGTTCCGCATCGTCGTCCGCCACGACCCGGTCAGCACGTCCAGCCGCCGCATGGCCTCGTTGCGCATCGCCGCTCCTCACTTCGGATATGACCCACTCCGGTAGCGTCGCTCCCCAGTGAACCTTTCCGCTGTCGTCACCGCCCTCCGCAACGCTGGGTGCGTGTTCGCCGAGGACGAGGCCCGCCTGCTCACCGCGGCGGCACGGACGCCCGGGGAACTCGCCACGCTGGTTCGCCGGCGCTGCGCCGGTGAACCGCTCGAACAGGTCGTCGGCTGGGCCGAGTTCCGCGGCCTGCGCATCGCGCTCGAACCCGGCGTGTTCGTGCCGCGCAAGCGCACCGAGTTCCTCGCCGAGCGGGCGGCCGCCCTCGCCCGGCCCGGCGCGGTGGTCGTGGACCTCTGCTGTGGTTCCGGCGCCGTCGGTGCCGCGGTGGCCGCCGCCGGACCGATCTCGCTGATCGCCGCCGACATCGATCCCGCCGCGGTTCGCTGTGCGCGCCGCAACCTTCCCGCCGGCGCGCGGGTGTACGAGGGCGACCTCTTCGACGCACTGCCCACTCCCCTGCGCCACCACGTCGACGTCCTCGTCGCCAACGTGCCGTACGTGCCCACCGGCGCGCTCTCCCTGCTCGCGCCCGAGGCGAGGCTGCACGAGCCGAGGATCGCGCTCGACGGCGGCGCCGACGGCCTGGACGTGCTGCGCAGGGTCGCCGCGGGCGCTCCCCCGTGGCTCGCGGCCGGTGGTCACCTGCTCATCGAGACGAGCGAGGAGCAGGCGCCGGTGGCCGTCGAGGCGTTCGCGGCGGCGGGACTGCGACCGCAGGTGGCCACCTCCGACGACACCGCCGTCGTCATCGGCGGGAACGTTCACCTTCGCCAGAACAGATGATGGGTCACCCCGCTCGGGCTGGGTACGACCTCCAGGTGATACCGGTCCAGCAGCTCGTCGGGTGACTCCCAGAGCCGCACGCCGGATCCCAGCTCCACCGCCGACACCGCGACGTGCAGGGTGTCGACGAGGTCGGCGTCGAGGAACTGCCGGATGGTGCTCGGTCCCCCACCGAGCCGGACGTCCTTGCCCTGCGCCGCCTCCCGCGCGAGCTCGAGGACCGTGGCCGGATCGCCGTCGACGAAGTGGAATGTGGTGTCGGAGAGGGTGATCGAGGGACGCTTGTGGTGCGTCAAGACGAACACCGGAGTGCGGAACGGAGGCTCGTCGCCCCACCAGCCACGCCATTCGTGGTCCCGCCAGGGGCCGCGGTGCGGGCTGAACTTGTTGCGGCCCATGATCTCGGCGCCGATGTTGTGGGCGAAGTCCCGCGTGAAGTAGTCGTCGAGGCCGCGGCTGCCGCCGGGGTCGGTCCGCATGGGCCAGCTCGCCGTGGCCCCCGCCCACGCGAACATGTCCCCGGGATCGACATCGCCGAACGGTCTCTCGAGGCTCTGGTTCTCACCGGCGGCGTATCCGTCGCGCGAGACGTTGAAGTTCTGGACTCTCAGCAGCTGATTCACAGGCTTCCCTTCTGCGGTGTGCTGACGGGCAGACTCCGGGGGCCGGGAAAACTCATCGGCGCTACCCTGGTGAGTAAGTACTCACCAACCCCAGGAGGAGTAGTCATGAAGCTGACGATCTTCGGCGCGACGGGCGGCACCGGCAGACAGCTCGTGCGGCAGGCACTCGACACGGGGCACTCCGTCACCGCGGTCGTACGCGACCCGGCCAGGCTGCCGGTCGATCACGAATCCCTGGTGGTCGAGGCCGCGGATGTCACCGATCCCACCGCGCTGCGCCCGCTGGTGGCGGATCGCGACGCGGTGCTCTCCTCGCTCGGTGCGGGCAGCCGCAAGGGCGCCGGGATCGCCACGGCGGGGACCAGGGCGATCCTCGGGGCGATGGCGGATACGGGTGTGCGGCGGTTCGTGGCCGTGAGCGCGATGCCGGTCGGTCCGGTCCCGTCCGGCGAGAGCGTGCTGTTCCGAGGCCTGCGCCGGGTACTGCTGGCGGCTCTCAAAGACGTCTACGCCGACCTCGCCCGGATGGAGGACGAGATCGCGCGCAGCGACACGGACTGGACGGTGCTGCGGCCGCCGCAGCTCACCGACGGTCCGCTCACCGCCGCCTACACGCGCGAGATCGGCGCCAACGTGGCGAGAAAACACCGGATCTCGCGTGCCGACCTCGCACACGCGATGCTGGCCGCACTCGACGACCCGGTCACCATCCGCAGGCCGGTCGGCGTGGCGGGCTGACGTGACCTGAGCCACCCGAGGGCGTCGTGCTGTCTTGGCGTGACGACAATGAGCGGATCCACTCGTCCCGGGGAGGGCTCGTGCAAGAACCGCTGTTCGGCTCGGTCGACGAGGTCGTCGAGCGACTGGCCGGGGCAGGTTACCTGGCCTCGACCGCCGTGGCCACCACCGTCTTCCTCGCCGACCGGCTCGGCAAGCCGTTGCTGGTCGAGGGTCCCGCCGGCGTCGGCAAGACCGAACTGGCCCGCGCGCTCGCCACGGCCACGGACAGCGAGCTGGTCCGGCTCCAGTGCTACGAGGGCATCGACGAGTCAAGGGCGCTCTACGAGTGGAACCACGCCAAGCAGCTGCTGCGGATCACCGCGGCGCGGGACGAGGGCTGGCGGGAGACGCGCGACCACGTGTTCAGCGAGGAGTTCCTCCTCCCCCGGCCCCTGCTCACGGCGATCCGCAACCCCGAGCCGACAGTGCTGCTGATCGACGAGACCGACAAGGCCGACGTCGAGATGGAGGGCCTGCTGCTGGAGGTGCTCGGCGACTTCCAGGTCACGGTGCCGGAACTCGGCACGATCACCGCGGCGCGCAGGCCGTTCGTGCTGCTGACGTCCAACGCCACCCGTGAGCTGTCGGAGGCGCTCAAACGGCGCTGCCTGTTCCTGCACCTGGACTTCCCCGCGCCGGACCTGGAACGGGACATCGTGACAATGCAGGTGCCCGGGCTCGACGCCGCGCTCGCCGAGTCGCTCGTGCGCGTCGTGGGCGCGCTGCGGGAGATGGACCTGCGCAAGGCCCCGTCGATCGCCGAGTCCGTCGACTGGGCGCGGACCCTGCTCGCGCTCGGTGCCGACAGCCTCGACGAGGATATCGTGGAAAGCAGCCTCGGCGTGATCCTCAAGTACCAGTCCGACCACCGCAAGGCGGCCGCCGAGCTGCGTCTCGACCAGCTGCTGGATCCGGCGTCGCCGTGAACACCGAGGTGCTGCCCACGCGGCTCGTCGACTTCGTCGGCGCGCTGCGCGAGCGCGGGATCGAGGTGGGGCCGGGCGAGACCGTCGACGCCGCGGCCGCGATCGGCGTGCTCGGCCTCGCCGACCGCGCGCAGTTGCGGGAGGCGCTGGCCTCGACGGTGCTGCGGCGCTCGGGGCAGCGAGGTGTCTTCGACGCGGTGTTCGACCTCTACTTCCCCATCGCCGTGGGGTCCGCGGAGTCGGCGGCCGAGCGACCGTCCGATGTGTACGAGCTGCGGGACGCCCTCGTGGCCGCGCTCGCCGAGGGTGACGACGCGCGGCTGCGGGCCCTCGCGGCGGCCGGGGTGGAGGCGTTCGGCCGCTACGGCGATGTCGGCGAAGGTGGCAGCGGCGGCAACGGCACCGGGTCACGGCGGCTCAGCGGCTGGTCGGCGTACCAGACGCTGGGCGAGGTACGCCCGGACGCGCTGCTGAACCGTGTGCTGGCCGCCATGCGGACGGCCCGGCCCGACGACGGTCACGGCGGGTTGGGTGAGGCGCTCGCGGGGCGCGAGGCCCGCTCCCGGCTCGCGGCGTTCCGGGAGCACGTGCAGGCGGAGGCGCGGCGCCGCACCGCCGAGCTGCGCGGCCGAGAGCGGATCGCCCGGCACGCCGTGGCGCCGCAGACCGAGCTCGTGACGTTCACGAGCGCGAGCAGGGAGCAACTGGCGGCGATGCGGCGCACGATCCAGCCGTTGTCCCGCAAGCTCGCGACACGGCTCGCCGCTCGCAGGCGGCGAGCCAGGCGCGGGCAGATCGACCTGCGCCGGACGTTGCGCCGCTCGCTGGCCACGGGCGGCGTGCCGATGCGCCCGGTGTTGCGCGCCCGGCGGCCGGGCAGGCCCGAGCTGGTGGTGTTGTGCGACATGTCGGGGTCGGTGGCCGGGTTCGCGCAGTTCACGCTGCTGCTCACGCAGGCGCTGGCCGACCAGTTCAGCAAGATCCGCAGCTTCGCGTTCGTGGGCCTGACCGACGAGATCACCGAGCTGGTGAGTGCGGGCAGGGACGAGCCGGAGGGGCTGGCCACGCGGATCCTGTCACAGGCCAGGGTCACCAGGTGGGGCATGAGCAGCGACTACGGCGAGTCGCTCGGCAGCTTCGTCGAGGAGTTCTCCGACGCGCTTGGTCCGCGCACGAGTGTGCTGATCCTGGGCGACGGCCGCACCAACTTCGGCGATCCCAATCTCGGGGCGTTGCGCCGGATCGCCGAGCGTGCGCGGCACGTGTACTGGCTCAACCCGGAGGGGCGGACGTTCTGGGGCACCGGGGACTCGGCGGCGCTGCGGTACGCGGAGCTGGTGCCGATGTACGAGTGCCGCAACATCCGGCAGCTGTCGCGGTTGGTGACGGAGCTGCTGCCCGGGTAGCAGCTCCGTCACCGCGGGAACGCCCGGGTCTCCCCCGGCACGGATTCAGCCCGTGGCCCTGACGATCTCGCACAGGCTCGTCCAGTTGTCCTTGCCGTGGCCCGCGGCGGAGGCCGTCAAGTCCCACTACGACCGTGCCATCGCCGCTGGCCGGCTTCCGCGCGCTCGGGGACCGCTGGGGCACGGCCGCCGCGCTGGCGGACGGCGCGGGACACCTGCTCTCGCTGGGCGAGCTGGACGAGTCGGAGCGGGCCGCTCGGGAGTCCGCGGAGCTGTTCGGCGAGCGGTGGGTTTCGTCGCCGAGCAGCGCGGTGACGCCGAGCCGGCCGAGTCGAGGCACCAGGCCGCGCTGACGGCGGCGCAGCGGGTGGGCGATCCGCGGGCCATCGCGCTGGCGCTGGAGGGGCTGGCCGGTGCCGCCGCGCCCGGCGGCGAGCACGCCCGCGCGGCACTGCTGCTCGGCATGGCCGAGGCCGCGCGCCTCGGTGGGCGCGCCCCTGCCCATTGCGGAGCGTCACGATGTCGCCCGGACCACGGCCTCGGCCACGGCCGCCCTCGGTGTGGAGAGCTTCACTCGCGAGGCTCGAAGGGGCGTTGACCTGGGCCTGAGCGGAGTGCTCGACGTGCTGGGCGACACCCCGGCGCAGATATGTAGTTGCAGCACACAAGTTTTCTGCGTTACCGTGGAGAGAAATCCCGCAGTCTCTCTCGACAAGGAGCTCACTACGTCCGCGCCCGTGCACGCCCCGGCCACCGAGCCCATGACGCATCGGCAGATTCTGGAAGCCTTCACCGGTCTGCTGCTCGCGCTGCTCGTGGCGATCCTCTCCTCCACGATCGTCTCCAACGCGCTGCCGACGATCCTCGCCGATCTGGACGGCACCCAGAGCCAGTACACCTGGGTCGTCACCGCGATGCTGCTGACCTCCACGGCCACCACGCCGATCTGGGGCAAGCTCTCCGACCTGTTCAGCAAGAAGCTGCTCTACCAGCTCGCGATCGTGATCTTCACCGTCGGCTCCGTGCTCGGCGGCTTCGCGCAGTCGATGCCCGAGCTGATCGGCTACCGCGCCCTGCAGGGCATCGGCATGGGCGGCCTGCAGGCGCTCATCCAGGCCGTCATGGCCGCGATGATCGCCCCCCGCGACCGCGGCAAGTACTCCGGCTACATCGGCGCGGTGTTCGCCGTCGCCACGGTGTCGGGCCCGCTGCTCGGCGGCGTGATCGTGGACTCGGCGCTCGGCTGGCGCTGGTGCTTCTGGGTGTGCGTGCCGATCGCGATCCTCGCGTTCATCGTCCTCGGCCGGACGCTGCACCTGCCCGTGCTCAAGCGTGACGTCAAGATCGACTGGCTGGGCGCGACCCTGATCGTCGGCGGCGTGGCGCTGCTGCTGATCTGGGTGTCGCTGGCGGGCAAGAACTTCGCGTGGTGGTCGCTCGAGACGCTGTGGTTCATCGGCGGCGCGGTCGTGGCACTGGCGCTGGCCCTCGTCGTCGAGGCCAAGGTTCGCGAGCCCGTGGTGCCGCTGCGGCTGTTCCGCAACAGCACCTTCTCGCTCGCGGTGCTCGGCACGCTCGCCGTCGGCACCGCGATGTTCGGCGGCGCCGTGTTCCTCGGGCAGTACTACCAGATCGCCCGCGGCTACTCCCCCACGCACGCCGGCCTCATGACGCTGCCGATGGTGCTCGGTCTGTTCCTGTCCTCCACGATCAGCGGGCAGATCGTGTCCCGCATCGGCCGCACCAAGCCGTTCCTGATCGGCGGCTCGGTGCTGCTCGTCACCGCGCTGTTCCTGCTGAGCACCATCGACCACACCACCAACCTCACACTGATGGGCTGCTACCTCGCGCTGATGGGCATCGGCGTGGGTGCGCTCATGCAGAACCTGGTGCTGGTCGCCCAGAACACCGTGGGTATGCGCGACATCGGCTCCTCGACCGCGGTCGTGACGTTCTTCCGCACCCTCGGTGGCTCGGCAGGCGTGTCCGCGCTCGGCGCGGTGCTCGCCAACGAGGTCAGCGGCGGCAACGGCGGCGCGGGCGGCGGATCGCTCGACCTCGCCGCCCTGCCGCCCGAGGTGCGGGAAGCCGTCCGCGCCGCCTACGGAGACGGCACCGGCACGATCTTCCTCATCTCCGCGATCATCGCCGTGGTGACGCTGCTGGCGGTCCTGTTCCTCAAGGAGACCCCGCTGCGCAGCACCCTCGACACGGGCACGGAGCCCACGCCGGAGCCTGCCGCGGAGCCGGAACCGGCGGCGCGGCCCGCGGTGCTCGCCGAGGGCGCGCCGCTCGCCATGTACGGCGTGGTCACCGCGGGCGGCGATCCCATCGGCGGCGTGTCACTCACGCTGACCGACGGCAGCGGGGCCCAGGTCGACCTCCAGCGCAGCGACCCCACCGGCAGCTACCTGGTCACCGCGCCCGCGTCGGGCCGCTACGTCCTCATCGCCGCCGCCGAGCACCTGCAGCCCGTGGCCCACACCGTGGAGCTGACCGGCTCACCGGTGCGCAGGGACGTCGTCCTGTCAGGTGCGGGTGCCGTGAGCGGCCGGATCCGCGGTGCGGGCCACCGGGCGGTCGGCGGCGCGACCGTCGTGCTCACCGACGCCCGCGGCGACGTGCTCAGCTCCGGGCTCAGCGGCGGAGACGGCTGGTACCAGTTCCCCGACGTCATCGGTGGCAGCTACACCCTCGCCGTCACCGCCCAGGGCTACCGGCCGCAGGCCGTGCCGGTCGCCCTCGTCGACGGCGAGCAGCTCACCCGGGACGTCGAGCTGGCTCCGGCCGGGCAGGTGCTCGGCACGGTCCGCTCCGGGCTGAGCGGGCAGGCCGTGGCCGAGGCGCAGGTGACCCTGCTCGACGCGGAGGGCCAGGTGGTGGGCGTGACGCTCACCGACACCGAGGGTGGCTACCGCTTCGGCGACCTCGGCACCGGCGAGTACACGATCATCGCCACCGGCTACGCTCCCGCCACCGCGCAGCTGACCGTCGCGGGCGAGGGCACCGAGCGGCAGGACGTCGAACTCGGCTACAGCACCGACTTCGACCGCCACGACACCGGGCGCTAGGAGTACAGGGAGGCGAGGTGGTCGTAGTCGGGCTCGCCCGGCTCGCCACCCGCCAGGTGCGTGCCGAGGGCGTCGAGCATGACGTGCCAGCCGAGGCAGTAGTGCACGGCGGGCTCGGGGCGTACGGGGCGGTGCAGGAGCACGAGCACCGTGGCGTCGTCCTCGGCCCGCAGCTCCCACCGCACCACGGAGTCCTCCTCGCCCGGCCACGACCACGAGTGCTCCAGCACCCTCGGCGGCTCGACGGTGACGACGGTGCCCTCCGCGCGGCCTTCCTCGCCGAAGTCGTAGACCGCGACGCCGCCCACCCGCGCCTCGAGGGTCACACCCGGCAACCAGCGACCCTGCTCGACCGGGTCGACCAGAGCCCGCCACACCCGCTCCGGCGCGTGGCGCAGGCGGCGTTCGAAGCGGATCTGCCAGGCGCCGTCCCGGCCGAGACCGACGGTGCCTTTCACGTCGTCGAGCGGGGCTCTGCCAACGGAACTCATTCGGGTACCTCCGGGTGCGCGTCGAGATGGGCTTCCAGTGCGTCGAGCCGGCCCGCCCAGTAGCCGCGCATGCGCTCGACCCAGCCGGTGACCTCCGTCAGCGGCCCCGGGTCGAGCCGGTAGATCCGGCGCTGGGCGTCCTGTCTGCACGTGACCAGGCCGGCTTCCTTGAGCACGCGGAGATGCCGCGAGACGGCGGGTCTGCTCACGTCGAACTCGGCGGCCAGTTCCCCCGCCGTACGCTCGCGCGCCGCGACGAGCTCCAGCACTCTCCGGCGATGTGGGTCCGCCAGTACCGCGAAAACGTCCGTGGTCACAGCGCTTATGTAACCACGCATTTACGTAACCAGCAACTGACATCAACCGCTCACGGCTTCGGCTGCTCATCCCCGGCAGGCGGGTCGGGGACCGCCGGTGCGGCGAGCAACCGGTCGACCCTGGCGTGGGCCTGGGCGAGCTGCTCCCCCAGTTCGGCGAGCCGTGCCTCGTGGCCGGAGAGCGACTGCTCCGCCGCGTGCGCCTTGGCCTCCGCCAGCCGTGCCGCGGTGCGTTGCTCGGCGAGCTCGCCGAGGGTGCGGTCGAGCTGCTCGCGCTGCGCGGTGTTCTCCCGCCGCGCCTCGGCGAGGTCCTTGCGGGCGTGCTCGAGCGACGCCTCGGTGGCCGTCAGCCGTGCTGTGGCGGCTTCCAGGCGTTCGCCGGCGAGGGTGTGGGCGCTGACCAGGTCCCGTAGTTCGTCCCGCGCCGTCTCCAGCTGGTCGGCGAGCGCGGCCCGGCCGTCCCGCGCCTCGTCGAGCTGCTGCCGGGCGGCCCGGAGCTGGTGGGCCAGCTCGTCACGGGCCTGCGCGCTCGCCGTGGCGGCCGACTCGGCGGCACCCCGCGCGCGTTCGTGCTGCGCGATGCGGGCCCAGGCATCGCGCTGAACCTGCTCGGCCTCGGCCGCCGCCCGCTGCGCCGCCTTCTCCGCCTCGGCTCGCGCGGCCTTGTCGTCCCTGGCCTGCGCCAGCGCCCGGTCCCTCGCGCGTTCGGCCTGCTCGGCCCGGCGCAGTGCGTCCTCGGCCTCGGCGCGTGCCGCCGCCGCCTGCTCCTCGGCCTGCCGCACCTGCGCCACGGCGCCCTGCTCGGCCGCCTCGAGCCGGGCCGTCATGTCCCCGAGCGCCTCCAGCACGGGCCCCGCTACCGGGCCGAACAGCTCGGCGGCCCTTCGCAGCTCCACCAGCGGGTCCACCACCGCCGCGGTCTGGGCCGCCCGGCGCTGGCGCGACGCCGCGTCGGCGTGGGCCTTGCAGCAGTACGACGAGGGCCGCCCGCCCTTGCGGCGCCCGTTCTCGTCCACCGACGGAGGCGGCAGCGGGTTGTCGCAGCCCTCCAGCGCGCACACCGGCTCCGGTTGCGCGGTTTCCCCGGTCTCCACGTCGCTCACCAGCTCGTTTTCCACACAGCAAGTTTCGCGCACGCGATACTAAAACTGCTATCACGACACGCGAATCAGCGAAAAGATTCGAACGAGATACTCCGTGATAATGCCTCTTATCACGGAGTGCTCCCGGGAGACTTGACCTTGACACCGATGTAAGCGCTGAGCGTGCGGCCATGACCTCCTTCGTCGCCCACCGCAACGGCCGGACCGCGACCGCCGAGGACGTGACCCCGCTCGCCTTGGCCGGGTACGCCCACTTCACCGCTCTGCAGGTGCGCGGAGGGCGCGCGCGTGGCCTCGATCTCCATCTGGCGTGCCTCCGCAGGGCGTCGGTGGAGCTGTTCGGCCGGGCGCTGCCCGACGCCGTCGTGCGCGCCAGGCTGCGGACGGCCGTGGAGGACGGCCCGGCCGATGCCTCCGTGACGGCCACGGTGTTCTCACCGGAGGGCGAGTTCACCGCCGCCGACGCGGAGGCCGGTCCCGAGCTGCTGGTGCGCACGGGCCCGGCCTCCGCGGGGCCGGCCGGGCCGCTGGCGCTGCTGCCGGTGCGGCACGAACACGTGCTGCCCCACATCAAGCACGTCGGCGAGGTGGCCAAGACGTACTACCTGCGCCGGGCCGTCGCCGAGGGTTTCGACGACGCCGTGTTCGCCGACCGTCACGGACGGCTCAGCGAGGCCACGATCTGGTACCTCGCCTTCTGGGACGGCGACACCGTGGTGTGGCCCGAGGCGGACGTGCTTGCCGGCACCACGATGGGCATCGTCCGCAGGCAGCTCGACCGGCTCGGCGTGTCGCAGCGAACCGCTGCCGTCACGCCCGCCGACGTTCCCGCGCTGGCCGGTGCCGCGGTGCTGAACTGCTGGACACCCGGCGTCGCCGTGAACCGGATCGGATCCGTGGCGCTACCCGAGGCACCGAGGTTCCTGGAACTGTTGCACGAGGCCTACGCCGCGGAACCGCTCACCGCCTTGTGAGACCGCCGCAGGCCCGCGGCGAGCGCGCCGCACAGCAGCGCCGCCGCCACCAGCGCCGCGCTGACCCAGATCGGCGAGCGGTAGCCGAGGCCGCTCGCGATCACGATCCCGCCGAGCCACGGCCCGAGTGCCGCACCGACGTTGAACGCCGCCGTGGCGAATCCGCCGCCGAGCGTGGGTGCCTCCGGTGCCGCGTAGAGCACCTGGGAGATCAGCGTCGAGCCGACGGCGAACGACAGCGTCGCCTGGACGAACAGCAGCACGAGCGTCGCCGTGGGGCTGGCGGCCACGAACGCGAACAGCGCCCAGCCGGCGAGCAGGGCGAGCCCGCCCGCCATCAGCAGCGGCCGCGGCCGCGTGTCGGCGAGCCTGCCGCTGAGAGTCACTCCGGCGAAGGAGCCGATGCCGAACACCGCCAGCAGCAGCGGAACCCAGCCCGGCGTGAACCCGCTGACGTCGGTCGCCAGCGGCGCGAGGTAGGTGAACGCACAGAACGTCGCCCCGTTCACCAGTGCACCGAGCAGCAGGGTCACCAGCAGGCGCGGACGGCGCAGCGCCCGCAGTTCGCGCCGCGCGCTCGGCGTCACGTCCTCGCCCGCACCGGCCGGAACCGAGCGCAGGATGGCGAACACCGCGGGTACCGACACGAGGGCCACCGCCCAGAACGCCGAGCGCCAGCCCCACAGCTGTCCGAGCAGCGCACCGGCGGGCACGCCCGCCACGCACGCCAGGGTGACGCCGCCGAGCAGCGCCGACGTGGCCCGCCCCTTGGCGCCGGGATCGACGAGCCTGGTCGCCGCGGCCAGCGCGACGGCGAGGAACCCGGCGTTGGCCAGCGCCGCGAGCACCCGGGTCGCGAGCAGGATCCCGAAGCTCGGGGTGAGCGCGCCGATCACGTGCACGAGGACGAAGGCGATGAGGAACGTCAACAGCGCGCGGCGCGGCGACCAGCGCAGGCTCACGATCGCGAGCAGGGGTGCACCGACGATCATGCCGACGGCGAAGACCGACGTCAGCGATCCCGCCACCGGGACCGACACCCGCAGGTCGGCGGCGATGTCCGGCAGCAGGCCGGACAGCATGAGCTCGGACGTGCCCTGGGCGAACACCGCCAGTCCGAGCAGGTAGATGACAAGAGGCACAGCAAGACTCCAGACACACGGAACGCGGCAGCGGGCACAGCGAGATGCCCGCTGCCGCGGAAAAGGGATCAGTCCGATGTCGAGCGCGAAACGGTGGCGGCGGTCGCAGACGGCGACGGCACGGGAAAGGCCACCGGCGCGCCGGTGGCTAGAGTCTGGATGCCTCGGGACTGGACATGAGCACAAGCTAGCGACGACCGCCGGGGCGGGTCCACCGGATTATCGGTCCCGGCCTTGGACAGGGCGGTGAACACACGTTTACCATCACGGTGGTAAACATTGGTTCACCCCTGGAGCCACGTGACCGACCAGCCCGTCTCCCGCCCGCGCCTGTTCGTCGCCACCCTCGCCTTCGGCGGCGTCGTCGTCGCATTGATGCAGACGATCGTCGTCCCACTGCTGCCCCTGTTGCCCGGCCTCACCGGCGGCTCCCGATCCGACGTGAGCTGGCTCGTCACCGCCACGCTGGTGACCGGCGCGGTCTGCACACCACTGCTCGGCCGGGCGGGCGACCTGTACGGCAAGCGCCGGATGTTGCTGCTCAACCTCGGGTTCATGATCACCGGGTCGATGCTGTGCGCGATCAGCTCGGAGCTGCCGGTGCTCATCGCGGGCAGAGCGCTGCAGGGCACGGCGATCGCCTTCGTGCCGCTGGGGATCAGCATCATGCGCGACGAGCTGCCACCGGAACGCGTCGTGTCCGCGATCGCCGTCATGAGCTCCACCATCGGCGTCGGCGCGGCGTTCGGCATGCCGTTCTCGGCTCTCGTGGTGCGCTACGCCGACTGGCACACCATGTTCTGGGTCTGCGTCGCACTCGGAGTCGGCGAGGCACTGCTGGTGCTGCTCGTCGTGCCCGAGTCTCCCGTACGCGCCGGCGGCCGGTTCGACATCACCGGTGCGCTGGGACTCACCGCGATCCTGGTGTGCTGCCTGCTGGCCGTGTCGAAGGGCGGCACCTGGGGCTGGACGGCGGCGATCACGCTGGGTCTGTTCGCCGCGGCCGCGGTGCTCACCCCGGTCTGGTGCCTGCACCAGCTGCGCACGCGGCACCCGCTGGTCGACCTGCGCGTCAGCGCACGCCCGACGGTGCTGTTCACCAACCTCGCCGCCCTGCTCGTCGGGTTCGCCTACTACGCCAACTCGCTGTCCACCGCACAGCTCGTGCAGGAACCGGCCTCGACCGGCTACGGGCTCGGCGCGTCCGTGGTGGTCAGCGGGCTGTGCCTGCTGCCGGCCGGGGTCACGATGGTGCTGCTGTCCCCGGTCTCGGCGAGGTTGTCGGCCGCCAAAGGCCCCCGCTGGACACTGGCGGTCGCGTGCACCCTGCTCGCCCTCGGCTACGTCGTGCGCCTGTTCACGAGCGAGAACCTCGCGACGATCATCGCGGGCGCCACCGTGGTCGCGGCGGGTACCGCCGTGGCGTACTCCGCGTTGCCCGCCCTGATCGTGCATGCTGTGCCCGTGACCGAGACCGCCGCGGCCAACGGGCTCAACGTCCTCATGCGCTCCATCGGCCAGTCCGGGTGCAGTGCCGTGGTCGGCGCCGTCCTGGCCGGCGTCACCGCCACCCACGCCGGGCACACCGCCCCGACGCTGAACGCCTACCTGCTCGTGTTCGTCCTCGCCGGGGCGGCGGCACTCGCCGCGCTGGTGTGCACCCTGCTGATCCCCGGGCCGGCACGGCAGCCGACGCCCGCGCTGGTGGAGGCTGCCGCGTGACCGCGTCGGACTCCGGGCGGGGCGCCATCCTGCGGGCCGCGCGCAAGGCGTTCGCCCGGCAGCCCTACGCCGCGGTCACCCTGCGCGACATCGCCGCCGAGGCCGGGGTCAGCGCGTCCCTGATCGTCAAGCACTTCGGCAGCAAGGAAGGCCTGTTCGACACCGTCGCCGACTTCACCGGAGCGGCCGACGCCCTGCTCGCCGTGCCCAACGCCGGACTGGGCAGGCATCTGGTGCTCACGCTCGTGCGCTACCGCCGGGAACAGGGCAGCGACCTGCTGGTACGCGTGGTGTTCGCGGCGGGAAGCGGCGACGAGCGCGCCCTGCTGCGGGAACGGTTCCGCGAGCAGGTGACCGACCGGGTCGCGACCCGACTGGCAGGCCCCGACGCAGGCCTGCGCGCCGAGCTGGTGATCGCGCACCTGCTCGGGCTGGGCGCGGTGATGGCCGTCGACCGCGAGGGCCTGGCCGCGACCGTGGACCCCGAGCGGATCGCCGACCACTACGCGCCCGGCTTGCAGGCGCTCATCGACGGGTAGCGGGGCCCGGCCCGCGCGCAATGCCCTGCGCACCAGCCACACCGCCACCCCCGCCGCGGCGAGCACGGCCACGGCCGAGAGGCCGAACCACTGGGCGAGCGAGTCGTAGGCCGATGCCGCCACGTAGCCGAGCGTCGCGAGCGCGCCGCCCCACAGCGCCGCCACCGGCACACTCACGGCGGCGAAGCGGCGGTAGTCCATGCCGCCGTACCCGGCGAGCCGCGGCGTCAGCGTCCGCACCACCGCGAACCACTGCGCCACGCCGAGCGCGGCCACTCCCCTGCGCTCCAGCAGGCCGAGCGCGCGACGGCGCGGGCCGTGCAGCCGCCTCGGTGTCGGCAGCGCACCCTGCCTGCCGCGCAGGTACGCCAGCTGGGTGCCCGCCACGGCGGCCAGCGCCACGGTCGCCGCCGCGAGCGCGGGCTCCGCGAGGCCACCCCTCGCCAGCACCCCGATCGCGATGACGGCGCTCGCCCCGGGCAGCGCGACCCCGATCAGCAGCCCGGCCTCCGCGGCGACCAGCAGTCCGGCCACCACGAGCAGCAGTGGCCGCGGGAGGCCGGCCAGCCACGGCAGGACGTCAGGCACCGGCGCCCCGCTCGATCGGTCGCCTGCACACATAGACGAGCGCGGGCGGCAGGTTCCGCCACACCGTGCGCGTGACGATGACCTCGTCGAAGCAGGCGTCGAGCAGCGCGCGGAACCGCTGGGCCCCGGCGAGGCGCGCGGCGTGCCGGTAGGCGAACGTGCTGAACCCCCCGCGCGGCCCGAGCGCCGCGCACACCTGCGCCAGCACCCGGCGCTGCAGGTCCTCGCCGAACAGTGACCACGGCAGGCCGCTCACCACGGCGTCCACCCGCGCCGCGTCCGCACCGGCGAGCAGCGTGCCCAGTTCGGCGGCGTCCCCGCACAGCACCGACATCGCGGGATGCCTGCGCCGCAGGTGCTCGGCCATCCTCGGGTTGATCTCCACCGCGAGATGCCTGCCGCCAGGGGGCAGGCGGCGGTCGATCACCTCGCTGACCGCGCCCGTGCCGGGACCCAGCTCCACGACCACGGGGCTGCCCTGCCGGGGCACGACCGTGGCCAGCTGCCGCCCCAGATCACGCGAGCTGGGGGCGACGGCGCCGACGAGGTGCGGTTGCCGCAGCGCCGCCGCGAGGAAGACGGGCAGGCCGCGCGCGGGTGTCCTGGTGGTCATGATCCCGACGTTCGCAGCGATCAGGCCCGTTTCCCTCGGCCCCGGGGCCGGACCTCGCGGCCGGGTGAAGGAGCCCCTCTCCTCCCCCGGTAGGAGGCGCGGATCCGGCGGGCTCCCTAAGGTCGAGTCGTGTTGTCGCGGTTTCTGAGCCGGTTTCCCACGCTCGTCTGGGCGCCGGTCCGGTTCCTGCCGCTCGTGTGCACGCTGGCGTACCTGTTCGTGCTCTGCCACCCGCTGAACCCGGGCCCGGCGGACTGGGTGCTCGGCCTGGTGTCGGCGACGGCCACGATCGCGGGCGGGCGGTTCCCGCTCGCGGTCACGATCACGCAGTCCGCGCTGCTGGTCGTCGGCACGCGGGTCGCGTCGGCGACGGCGGCCGAGGTGCTGCTGTTCGTGTTCGCGGCCATCGCGGTCGGCGAGCTGACGATGCGCCGGGCGGGCGCACAGTGCTGGGTCGGCGGCACTGTCTACGTGGCGGCCCAGGTCGCGGTGTACACGCAGACCTTCGACCCGCTGCTGACCCCGCCGACGATCGCGCTCGCCACACTGCCGCCGGTGATGCTCGGCTACTACATCCGCTCGGTGCTCAACGTCGCGATGGCCGCCGAGCGCAAACGGCAGACCGCCGTGCGGGAGGCGAGGGCAGGCGAGCGGACCGCGATCGCGCGGGAGCTGCACGACCTGGTGGCCCACTACATGGCCTCGGTCGCGATGCGGGTCGGCGCGGCCAGGCTCGCCCTCGGCGACCGGGAACCCGAGGTGGCGCAGGCGCTCACCGACGTGCACGGCACGGCCCGCACGGCGCTGAACGACCTGCGCAGGCTGGTGTCGACGCTGCGGGATCCGGCGACCGTCAACGACGAGGCGGGCGCCGCGCTCGCCGAACCGGACGGGCTCGCCGGCGCGCTCCTCGCGGCGGTCGAACGCGCGCGCGGCACCGGCCTGATACTGGACGCGGAGATCGATCCCGCGGTCGCCGCGCTGGATGCCATGCGACGGCTCGCGGTCCTGAGAGTGGTGCAAGAGGGCCTGACGAACGTGATCAAACATGCCGGGACGCGGGCGCGCGCGAGCCTGCGCGTCCACACCGGTGACGACGAGGTGCGGGTCGAGGTGCGCGACGACGGCGGTGCCGGCGCGGGCGGGCACGACGCGCGCCCCGGCACCGGGTTCGGCCTGGTGGGCATCCGCGAACGGGTGGACCTGCTGGGCGGGCACATGCGGGCCGGTGCGGTGGCTTCCGGCTGGGAGCTGACCGTGGCCGTGCCCGCAGGCGTGCCGGAGGCGGTGCGGTGATCCGGGTCCTGCTCGTCGACGACCAGCAGCTGGTGCGGGCGGGCCTGCGCATGCTGTGCGGCACCACCGAGGACCTCGAGGTCGTGGGCGAGGCCGGCAACGGGCACCAGGCCACCCAGCTGGTCGAGCGGACCATGCCGGACGTCGTGGTGATGGACCTGCGGATGCCCGGGGTGGACGGGATCTCGGCGACCGCCCGCATCCTGGAGTCCCGGCCCTCCACCCGGATCCTGGTGCTCACCACGTTCGACGACGATGAGCATCTCTACCCCGCGCTGGCGGCGGGCGCGCACGGCTTCCTCGCCAAGGACGCGGCGCCGGAGGAGGTGCTCGAGGCGATCCGGCGCGTCGCCGCAGGGGACTCCCCGTTCAGTCGCACCGTGCTGCACCGGCTGGTCCGGACCGCCGTGACCGCGCGGGAGTCGGAGCCGGTACGCACACCGCCGGAGCTGTCCCAGCTCACCGACCGGGAACGCGACGTGCTCGCGCTGATCGGCGACGGGCTGTCGAACGGGGAGATCGCCCAGCGCCTGCACATCGGGGTCACGACGGTGAAGACCCACGTCGCGAGCCTGATGACCAAGACCGGCATCCCGAACCGCGTGCGGCTTGCCGTGCTGGCGGCGCGGGCGGACCTCACGTTCGGCTGAGTGGACCCTCCCGCCGTGGGAGGGTCCACGATGGTGCCGTGCGGGACGTACTTCTCACCATCGGCCGCTTCGCGCGGCTGTGCCGGCTCAGCGTCAAGCAGCTGCGCCACTACGACGAGCTGGGGCTGCTCGCGCCGGTCCACGTGGACGCGAGCTCGGGCTACCGCTACTACGCGCCCGAGCAGGCGCGCGACGCACTGACCATCGCGCTGCTGCGCGAGCTGGACCTCCCGCTGGCGGTGATCGCCGAGGCGCTGGCCGCCGAACCCGGGCACCGGACACGGATCCTGCGTGGCGAGCGGGACCGGCTGGCCGAGCGGATCGACCGCGACCGCGCGCGGCTCGCGATGCTGGAACGGCTGGCCGAGGACGGCCTGCCCGGCTACGAGATCACGCTGACCGACGAGCCGCAGCGGCGGCTGGCCGTGGTGCGCGCGGTCTGTACCACCGCGGAGATCGGCGCGGCGTTCGGCGACTGTGTGGGCAGGCTGCTGTCGGCTCTCGGAGCCGCGGGCCGCGCGTGGGAGCCACCGCTGTGGGGGCTGTACCCGCTGGACCTGGACGAGCCACTGGCGATCGCCGTGGGCGCGCAGGCGCCGGCAGGGCACGACGTTCACGGCCTGGAGTCCACGACGTTGCCGTGCGGGCTCGTCGCCGAAACCGTGCACACCGGGCCCTACGCCCAGCTGGCGCTGGCCTACAACGCGCTCTTCGCGGCCATCCACGAGCGTGGCCTGCGCCCGCGGGCACCCGTCCGCGAGGCCTATCTCGTCGCACCGCCCGAGGCGCGGGCGGAGGAACTCGTGACCAGACTGATCGTCCCCGTCGAGGAGTACCCCGCATGACCACGGTGACCGGCATCGACACCCGCGGTGGACAGCACTGCGAGACCACGGCACCCGGCGTGCTGCTGCGACACCAGGGACTCGACCTGTCGGAGCCCATGCTGTTCGGCCTCGGCTCCGGGCTGTCGTTCCTGTACTGGGACGGCAAGAACCTGGACTTCCCGTTCCTCGGCGGGCGGGTGAAGCCGTTCGAGGTCACGAGGAACCTGGCCACGACGCTCGGGCTGGACCTGCGCGTCCGGGAGACCGCCTCGGCGCGCAGGGCGTGGGAGAACGTCACGGGCCCATTGGACGCCGGTCGGCCCGTCGGCCTGCAACTCGACAGCTACCACCTGGAGTACTTCACGTCGAAGGTGCATTTCGGCGGGCACGTCGTGGCGATGTACGGCTACGACGACCACACCGCCCACCTCGTGGACACCGAGCAGCAGGGCGGTGCGGTGTCCACGAGCCTGCACAGCCTCGCCGAGGCCAGGGCCGCCCGTGGTCCCATGACCGCGAGGCACCGCTCTTTCACTCTCACCGTGCCGGGCACCGCGCCCTCGCCGCGGACCCGGCTCGTGCCCGCGATCACCGCCTGCGCCGGCGCGTTCCTCGACCCGCCCATCGCCAACGTCGGCCACCGCGGCATCGCGAAGGCGGCCACGCTGGTCCGGACGTGGCTCCAGCGCGCAGCCGACCCCCGCCGGGACCTGCCGCAGGCCGCCCGCCTCATGGAGCACGCGGGCACCGGCGGAGCCCTGTTCCGGAACCTCTACCGTGACTTCCTCGCCGAGGCCACCGACGTGCTCGACAGCGAACACCTGCGCACCGGGCACCGCCTGTACGCCGAGGCGGCGCCACTGTGGACGGAGACCGCGGCGTTGATCACGAAAGCCGGTGAGTCCGGCGAGGCGCACTACCTCGTGCAGGCGAGTGCCGTACTGGACGAGCTGGCCCGCCTCGAACGCGAGGCCATGCGGGCGCTCAGCCGCCTGGGGCGCTGAGCCCGGCCTTCTCGGCCGCCCGCTCGGCGCGCTCCAGCAACAGTGTCCGTTCGCGCTCGTTGCGGGTCAGCCCCGCGGCCGAGGTGAACTCCTCGCACGCTTCTGCGTGCCTGCCGAGCTTGGCGAGCAGGTCGCCGCGCACGCTCGGCAGCAGGTGGTACTTCGCGAGGGCCGGCTCGCCGGCCAGCCGGTCGACCAGCGCCAGCCCGGCGGCCGGACCGTCCGCCATCGACACCGCGACCGCCCGGTTCAGCTCCACGATCGGCGACGGGTTCACCTCGTTCAGCTCGCCGTACAGCGTGGCGATGCGGGACCAGTCCGTCTCCTGCGCTGTGCGGGCCCGCGCATGACAGGCCACGATCGCGGCCTGCAGCGCGTACGGGCCCAGCGAGTCGGTCAGCGCCTCGGCGCGTTCCAGAGCGGCGAGGCCCCTGCGGATGAGCAGCCGGTCCCAGCGGCCGCGGTCCTGGTCGAGCAGCAGAATGGGCTCCCCGTCGGGGCCGGTGCGCGCGCGGGCACGGGACGCCTGGATCTCCAGCAGCGCCACCAGCCCGTGCACCTCGGGTTCCTTCGGCGCCAGCTGGGCCAGCACGCGGCTGAGCCGCAGCGCCTCCGCGCACAGCTCCGGCCGCATCCAGTCGTCGCCAGCGGTGGCGGAGTAGCCCTCGTTGAAGATCAGGTAGACGACTTCCAGCACGGACGCCAGCCGCTCGGACAGCTCGGCGCCCTGCGGGACCTCGAACGGGACCTTCTTCTTCGCGAGCGTCTTCTTGGCCCGCACGATCCGCTGCGCGACCGTGGGTTCGGGCACGAGGAACGCGCGCGCGATCTCGTCGGTGGTCAGGCCGCCGAGCAGCCGCAACGTCAGCGCGACGCGTGCCTCGGTGGACAGCACCGGGTGGCACGACGTGAACACCAGCCGCAGCAGGTCGTCGCCGATGTCGTCCAGCTCGGGTTCGGGCTCGACCTGCGTCTCCAGGTCACGGCCGATCTCCTCGACCTTGCGCTCGAGCCGCTCCTGGCGGCGGAACTGGTCGATGGCCCGGCGTTTGGCCACGGCCATGAGCCAGGCGCCGGGGTTGTCCGGCACGCCTGACTCGGGCCACTGCTCCAGTGCCGCCACGAGCGCGTCCTGCGCGAGCTCCTCGGCGGCGCCGACATCGCGCATCATGCGGGCGAGCCCGGCGATCAGCCTGGCGGACTCGATGCGCCAGACCGCCTCGATCGCGCGATGGGTTTCCACGGCAGCCGTCACAGCCGCCAATCACAGCAGGACGGCGGCGTGACGGCAAGCGACTTCAGGACTTGTGCTGCTTGGCGATCTCCTCGCGCAGCTTGTCCTCGGCCTCCTTGATCTCCGGCGTGTAGGAGTCGCCGAAGTCCTCGGGCTCGGCCACCTTGCGGATCTCCACCTCGCCCTCGACGAACGGGATGCGGCGGGCCCACTCGATGGCCTCGTCCTTCGACTTGACGTCGATGATCCAGTACCCGGCGATGAGCTCCTTGGTCTCCGTGAACGGGCCGTCCACAACGGTGGTCTTGCCCTTGCCCTGGTAGCGAACCTTCGCGCCCTTGGCTGTCTCCAGCAGGCCGTTGCCGTCGAGCATCACGCCGGCCTTGACGAGCTCCTCGTTGTACCGGCCCATCTCGGCGAGTTCCTCCTCGGACGGCACCGCGCCCGACTCGGTGTCCTCGTTGCCCTTGACGATCATCATGAAGCGCATGTCGTTGTCTCCCTCTGTGTCGGTGACCGGCTCCCATGCCGGTCGTCAACGACGCGTCGAACGGACCCCCGGCGGAATCGACACGGCCCCGACATCTTTTCCGACTTTTTTCTCCGGCGACAGGGCACAATCACCAGACCATGATCGACAGCCCCGACTCCGGTGAGCTCGCCCTGCGGCAGGCCTCCGCGCACGACCTCGCCGAGGCGGTGGACCTGCTGCCCGCGCTGCCCCCGGCCGACCCGTCGGACCGCTACGCCGTCCGGCACGTCACCGTGCTGTGGCTGAGCTCCGACAAGAGCGACCACACCCGCCGCGCCTACTATGCCGACCTCGCGGCCTGGCTCTCGTGGTGCGACCGCAGCGGGCTCGACCCGCTCCGCGCGCGGCGCGCCGACGTCGACGCGTGGAAGACGACCCTGACGGTGACCGGCCGCGACGGCGTTCCCCGGCCCGCAGCCCCCTCGACGGTCGCGCGCACGCTCGCCGGCGTGTCGAGCTGGTACCGCTACCTGCAGTCCAACGACGTCACCGACACCAACCCGATCGGCGCCGTGACCAGGCCCAAACGGGCGAAGGCGTCGCCGCGCTCCGCGCTCGACGAGCGTTCGACCGCGGCGCTGCTCGACCACGTGGAGTCCCGCGCGCTGCGCCTCGACACCGAGGCCGCGTGGCGCGACGCCGCGCTGGTGGCGCTGCTCTTCTACACGGGGCTGCGCGTCTCCGGCATCACCACCGCGACCGTTGCCGACCTCGACACCGACGCGGGGCACACGATCCTGCGCTACACCGGCAAGGGCGGGCAGCGCGACTTCGTCCCCGTGGTCGCGCCGGCGCTGCGGCCGCTCGCGCGCTACCTCGGCCGCCGCGCCGACCGCGCGGGCGTGGCCCCCGAGCGGCTCACCGGCCCGCTGCTCGCGACCACCCCGCATCCGCACGACCCGGCCAAGCCCGGCGGCAAGCCGCTGCGGCAGCGCGACGTGTGGCAGGCGCTGCGCCGGTTCGCCGACGCGGCCGGGCTGCCCGCCGCGGCCACCATCTCGCCGCACACGGCGCGCCGCACCACGGGCACGCTGCTGCTCGCCCACAACGTCCCGGTGCAGAAGGTGCAGGACCTCCTCGGCCACGCCGACATCCGCACCACCCGCGACCGCTACGACGCCCACCGGCACAAGCTCGACAGCTCTCCGGCCCACACGCTCGCGCAGATCCTCGCCGAACACCGAGGCCGAACCTAGCCACACCGCCGAGGGAGCCCGACCGCAGTGAAGGTGGCCTTCACCGCGGTCGGGTCACTGCGGTAGTCGCGGCCAGTACCTGGCCGTTGAGCACGAGCAGCCAGCTTCCGCACAGACAGCGCCGGTAGCTGACCTGGCCGTCCGACATCGGGTGCGTCGACCGGGCGGGCTGGGGCAGTTCGTGCAGTGGCCACCCGCATCTGGGGCAACGTGGGTCGATCATGCCGCCATCGTGGTGTAATGGCTTAGTGGAGTTCAACCCTTACGGCGGCACCGCGGCGCGCGTCGCCGTGGCGATCGTCAACACGGCCGGCGCACCGCCGGAGGAACTGGTGGCCCGGCTGCGGGCCGAGGACATGCGGCTCACGTCGCTGACCACCGAACAGGCCCGCGAGGTGGCCGCGTGGGCCGAGCGGCTGCGGCGGGTGTTCGCCGAACCGGACGCCGACAGGCGCGTGGACCTGCTGAACGTGCTGCTGGCCGACTCGGCGTGCCGCCCGCACATCTCCCGGCACCATGGCAAGGCGCCCCACATCCACTACGCCGGCGAGGACGACGGCTGGGTGCGCCGCATCCAGGCCTACACCGCGGGCGGGCTCGCCCATCTGCTCTGCGACGATCCCGCGCGTATGGGCGTGTGCGCGCGGGAGGGCTGCGACGTCGTGTACGTCGACACCTCCCGCAACGGCCGCCGCCGGTTCTGCTCCACCCGCTGCGCCACCCGGGTCCACGTCGCCGACCACCGCGAACGGCAGCGCGTGTGACAGGCCACAACGCCGGAATCGCTACAGTCGAAGCATGATCGACCGGTTCGTGGCGCTCGGCGACTCGTTCACAGAAGGCGTCGGCGACGACGACCCGGCCTACCCCAACGGCGTGCGCGGCTGGGCGGATCGCACCGCCGAGCAGCTCGCCCGCCGCAACCCCGCACTCGCCTACGCCAACCTGGCGATCCGCGGCAGGCTGCTGCCGCAGGTACTGGCCGAACAGCTCGGGCCCGCGCTCGAGATGAAGCCCGACGTCGTGACCCTCTACGCGGGGGGCAACGACCTGATGCGGCCCAAGACCGACATCGACGCGCTCGCCGAGCGGTACGACGACGCCGTGGGCGCACTCGCCGAGACCGGGGCCACCGTGGTGCTCTTCACCGGCGTCGACGGGGTCGAGGACCCGCTGTTCCGCCGGATGCGCGGGCGCACCGCCATCTACAACGAGCACGTGCGCCTCATCGCGGCGCGGCACCGCGCGCTGCTCGTGGACATGTGGGCCATGCGCGAGCTGCGCGACCGGAGGCTGTGGTCGGCCGACCGCATCCACCTCAACGCGCTCGGCCACACGCGCATCGCCCGCGCCGTGCTCGACGTCCTCGGCGTAGAGCACACCGTCACGCCCGGCGAGCTGGGTCCGCGCGCGATCCTCAGCCCCAGGGAGGAGCGGGCGCAGAACCTGCGCTGGGCTCGCGAGCACGCGCTGCCGTGGATCGGCCGCCGCCTGCGTGGCGAGTCCTCCGGCGACACCATCACGCCCAAGCGTCCCGAGCTCTGCCCGGTGTCCGAGCCCGGGCACTGACGGCTCCCCCGTTCGGCCGATTGAACCGCACGCTCCACGGGTCCCTTATGTATACGGTATTCCGCCTATGCAGGGAGTGACGTCATGGTTCTCGGGCGCGACGAGGCGAACCGGACACTGCGGACACAACAGGCTCAGCGCGGGACCCAGACCCGGAGAGCCGCCGCGGCGAGCGTCATCGGAACGACCATCGAGTGGTACGACTTCTTCCTCTACAACACCGCGGCCGCACTGATCTTCCCCGCCGTGTTCTTCCCGGAGTCCAGCAGCTACGCCGGCGCCATGCAGTCCTTCGCGACCTACGCCGTGGGCTTCGCGGCCCGGCCGATCGGCGCGGCGATCTTCGGGTACTGGGGCGATCGCATCGGCCGCAAGGCGACGCTGATCAGCACACTGCTGCTGATGGGCATCTCCTCCGGCATCATCGGCGTGCTGCCCGGCACCGCCTCGATCGGGATCCTCGCCCCGCTCGCGCTCGTCGCTCTGCGGTTGCTGCAGGGTGTCGCCGTCGGCGGCGAGTGGAGCGGCTCGGTGCTACTGGCGATGGAGTGGGGCGACCAGCGCCGCCGCGGCCTCCTCGCGAGCTTCGCCCAGATCGGCGTGCCCACCGGGCTCGTCCTCGGCACCGGCGGCCTGACGCTGCTCTCCGCGCTGCTGCCCGCCGAGGCGTTCGACTCCTGGGGCTGGCGCGTCCCGTTCCTCGCGAGCTTCGTGCTCGTCGCCGTCGGGCTCGTGATCCGGCTGCGGATCCTGGAGACACCAATGTTCGCCGCCGTCGTGGCCACGCAGCGCACCTCCCGCAGCCCGGTCACCGAGGTCGTGCGCCACCACTGGCGGGAGATCCTGCTCTCGGCCGGCCTGCGCTTCAGCGAACAGATGCCGTTCTACCTGTTCACGAGCTTCGTGCTCGTCTACGCCGTCGAGGAACGCGGGCTGAGCAAGACGTTCGTGCTGAACGCCGTACTCGTCGCCGCGGCCGTCGAACTCGTGACGATCCCCTGGTTCTCGCAGCTGTCCGACCGGCTGGGCCGCAAGCGTGTCTACGTCAGCGGCGCCGTGCTCGTCGGGTTGCTGGCCTTCCCCTACTTCGCGGTGCTGCAGTACGCGAGCGCGGCGGCGATCTTCGTGATGGTGATCGTGTCGATGGTGCCGCACGCGATGCAGTACGGCCCTCAGGCCGCGCTCATCGGCGAGAGCTTCCCGACGCACCTGCGCTACGGCGGGGCCGGGCTCGGCTACCAGCTCGCGTCCGTCTTCGCGGGCGGACCGGCACCGCTGCTGGCGACGTGGCTGCTGCACGCCACCGGCACACCGTTCTCGATCTCCGTCTACATCGTGCTCGCCGCGGTGGTCACGGTCGTGTGCGTGCGCCTGCTGCCCGACCGCTCACGGGCCGACATCAGCGACGACAGCGTCTATCTCAGGAAACGCTGAGCACACAACGGAAAGGGCGCCCCGCGAGCACATCGCGGGGCGCCCTTTGTCCACTGTGGTTACTGCGGTCGCGGCGGGCCGCCGTACGGCGGGTTCTGCGGCGGGTAGGGACCGCCGCCGCCCTGCGGCGGGTTGAACGGCCCCGGCTGCTGCGGACGGCTCTGCTGCGGGCCCGCGCCGAACGGCCCCGACGGCGGGGTCGGCGGGTTGTTCACCGGCGGAGCCGCAGGCGGCGGGGGCGGAGTCGGCGGCAGCTGCTGCGGCGGCTCCTGCGCCTCGTCCGCCTCCGCCTCTGGCCCGGCGGGCCGCGTGGTGCCCCCGAGCGGGGACAGCGCCGACGGCCTCGGCCCCGGAGCGGAGGTCAGCGGACCGGGAACCTCCTGCCGCGCAACGGCTTCCGCCTCCCGCACGGCCTCGGCGACCTTCGGGTCGGTGGAGGTGTCGAACCAGCTGGCGACCTCGTCGTCGTCCAGCGCGGGCATCTCCACCCGCTCCTCCTTCGGCGGCTCGTAGCGGAACACGCCGTCCTCGCCGGGCGCCCCGAGCGAGCGCGCGAAGCCCTCGAGTGCCTTGCCGTAGTCGCTGGGCACGAGCCACACCTTGTTGGCGTCGCCCTGCGCCATCTGCGGCAGCGTCTGCAGGTACTGGTAGGCCAGCACCTCCGGAGTCGGCCTGCTCGCCTTGATCGCGGCGAACACCTTCTCGATCGCCTTCGCCTGACCCTGCGCCTGCAGGTAGCGGGCGGCCCGCTCACCCTGTGCGCGCAGGATCCGCGACTGTCGTTCCGCCTCGGCGGCGAGGATCGCGGCCTGCTTCGAACCCTCGGCCGCGAGAATCTGGCTCTGCTTCTGACCTTCCGCCGTCTTGATCGCGGACTCCCGCTGACCCTCGGCGGTGAGGATCATCGCGCGCTTCTCCCGGTCGGCGCGCATCTGCTTCTCCATCGAGTCCTGAATGGAGGGTGGCGGGTCGATCGCCTTCAGCTCCACGCGGGCGACGCGGATGCCCCACCGGCCGGTCGCCTCGTCCAGCACGCCACGCAGCTGCTGGTTGATCGAGTCACGCGAGGTCAGCGTGTCCTCGAGACTCATGCCACCGACCACGTTGCGCAGCGTCGTCGTGGTCAGCTGCTCGACACCCACGATGTAGTTGGAGATCTCGTAGACCGCGGCACGGGAGTCGGTGACCTGGAAGTACACCACCGTGTCGATCGAGACGGTCAGGTTGTCCTGCGTGATGACCGGCTGCGGGGGGAACGAGACGACCTGCTCGCGCAGGTCGACCCTGGCCCGCACCTTGTCCAGGAACGGAACCAGGAAGTTCAGGCCGGGAGAGGCGACGGTCTTGAACCGGCCGAGGCGCTCGATCACCGCCGATTGCGCTTGAGGCACCACCATCAGCGCCTTCGCGACCGTGACGATCACGAACAGCGCGAGGATGGCGACAACGATTATCGCTGCCGTCGACAAAACGTACTTCCCTTCGTCTTCCTATCGTTTTCCGCGCTGGCGCCGACGGCCATCACGGTTCCGCCGAAACCACGGCGGTCGCCCCGGAGATCTCGACGACCGTGACCGTCGTACCCGGATCGATCACATGCCCCTCTGCGATGCTGCGGGCCGACCACACGTCGCCCGCGAGCTTCACCTGACCACTGTGTGCATCCACAGTAGACACGGTCACCGCCTGCGCCCCCACCAGGGCGTCGGCGTTCGTCTTGACTCCGGGACCGGAGAGGAACCGGCGCTTCAGCGCCGGTCTGGCGAGCACAAGAAGGCCGATCGAGGCCACGGCGAACACCGCGACGTCGACGAACGCGTTGCCGGACAACGCCGCCGAGCCCGCGCCGAACAAAGCGCCGAGCCCGAGCATGAGCAGAACGAAATCGCCGGAAAGCACTTCCGCCACGATCAGACCGACTCCGACAATGAGCCAGATGAGTGCCGCTGTCATGCAGACATGCTCCCAGATCGTCACCATTTCCACCGAGAAGATCACGGGAAGTGATCTACGCGTGACCTTGCCGGAGGATGCTCACGCCTCCGGGTCGGTGACGAAGTCGATCAAGCGTTCGACGGCGCCGATCAGCGGGGTTTCGAGGTCGCGGAAACTGCTCACCCCGGCGAGCACCCGCTGCCATCCCTCGTAGGGCTCGCCCCAGCGGAGCGCGGCGCAGACGCCCTCTTTCCACTCCACGCCCTTCGGCACCGACGGCCACTGCCGGATGCCCACCGACGCGGGCTTCACCGCCTGCCAGACGTCGACGTAGGGATGACCGGTGACCAGCACGTTCTCGTCGTCGATCGCCGCGACGAGCCGGGACTCTTTGCTGCCGGGCACCAGGTGGTCCACGAGGACGCCGAGCCTGCGGCCCGGCCCGGTGCCGAACTCCGCGATGCGCTCGGCGAGCACGTCCACGCCGTCGAGCGGCTCGACGACGACGCCCTCCACCCGCAGGTCGTGTCCCCAGACGCGTTCGACGAGCTCGGCGTCGTGCTTGCCCTCGACCCAGATGCGCGAGTCACGCGCGACGCGCGCCTTGAGCCCTTCGACCCGCACCGAGCCCGACGCCGACGTCGTGCGCGCGGGGGCCGCGGGCTTGCGGGACGGCACGAGCGTCACCGGCTTGCCCTCCAGCAGGAACGCGGCGGGGCCCAGCGGGAAGACGCGGTGGTTGCCGTGCCGGTCCTCCAGTACGGCGTTGCCGTACTCGATCTTCACGAGCGCCCCGCAGTAACCGCTCGCGGGGTCCTCCAGCACCAGACCCGGCTCGGCGGGCACCTCCGGCACCTTCCGCCTGCGCGGCCCGCTCAGGATGTCGTCGTAGGAATGGGAGCGCACGGGGCCGAACCTAGCGGGCGCCCGGGGCCGTGCGCTGCCCGCCACGCCGTCAGCCCGCCGCCCCGATGCGGGCCTCGACGCCGTCGAGGATCCGCTGCAGGCCGTACTCGAAGCTGTCGAGTTCGCTCTCGAACGCCCCGGCGGCCCTGACCTCGCGCACCGCGGGGAACGCCTCGCCGGTCAGGTACTCGTCGAGCATCGGCCCGTGCTCGGCCCACCACTGCGTCTCGCTGACGCCGGTGCGCTGCTCACGTTCCCGCATCTCGACCGAGCGGCGCGCCATCCCGCGGATGTAGGTGTCGATCACGTCGGCGACGGCCACGATCTCCGCCTCCGGCAGCCCGGTGGCGGCCAGCGACCGCAGCGCCGAGTCGAAGCGGCGCATCGTGTTGGGGCCCAGCGGGTGTCGGCCGGAGGCGTGCAGCGTCCACTCGTGCCGGTGGTAGAGGACCCAGTCCTCGCGCGCCCACGACTCGGTCTTGGCGCGCCACGATCCCTCGACGGTGTGCGGCAGCACGCCCTCGGCGTCCACGGCGTCGAGCATCAGGCTCACCAGCTCGGCCTTCGCGGGCACGTAGGTGTAGAGCGACATCGTGCCGACGCCGAGCCGCTCGGCCACCTTCCGCATCGAAAGCCCCGTGAGCCCGTCGGCGTCGGCGATCTCGATGGCGGCGCTGACGATCCGGTCGAGGTCGAGTGCGGGCTTCGGGCCGCGGCGGGCGCCGCCCTCGGCACGCCAGAGCAGCCGCATGCCGCGGGTGAGGTCGGGGGAACCGTCGTTGTCGTGCGTCATCGGGGGCCATCCTATGACTCCGTGCGCTGTACGGAGTAGGCTGGCACCTTCACTTCGTACACCGTACTGAGTTGGGGGCTGTTCCGATGACGATCCTGGTGACCGGCGCTACCGGCAACATCGGCCGCATGGTGGTCGACGAGCTGTCGGGCCGCGGCCACAAGATTCGCGCACTCACCACCAACCCGGCGAAGGCGGCGCTGCCCGCCGACGTCGAGGTGTTCACCGGCTACGTGCGCAAGCCGGAGACACTCACCGCCGCTCTCGACGGCGTCGAGAAGCTCTACCTCCCGCCCACCGCCGAGACGATCGAGACCGTGGCGGCGATGGCGAAACAGGCCGGCGTGCGGCACGTCGTCGCGCTCACGTCGATCCTCGCCACCGACGACGCCGAGGACGAGTACGCGCTGTCGTTCGTCGCCATCGAGCGCACACTGCGCGAGTCGGGCCTGGACTGCACCTTCCTGCGCCCGGGCGCCTTCATGGAGAACACGACCAACTGGGCGGGGAGCATCCGCGCCGAGAGTGTGGTGCGGGCGCCGTTCCCGCAGTCCTCCGACACGGCCATCGCGATGTCCGACATCGCCGCCATCGCGGCCACCGCGCTCGCCCGGGACGGCCACGAGAACCGGGTCTACCGGCTCAGTGGACCCGAGCAGCTCACGATCCCGGAGCAGGTGCGGGCGCTCGGCGACGCCCTGGGCAGGGACATCCGCTACATCGAGCAGACCAGGGAGGAGGCCAAGCAGGAATGGCTGGCGTCCGGGTTCGACGAGGCCACCGCGGAGTGGCTGCTCGCGGGTGGCCCGGACCTGCGGGTGCCCGTCGAGCACGACTTCGAGCGCGCCACCGGCCGCCCGCCCATCACCTACGCCGAGTGGGCCAGGCGCAACGTCGAGTTGTTCCGCTGACCGCGGCCGTCAGAACAGCGGCCAGGGAATCGCCCGCCAGTCGTCGCCCGGCGCAGGGAAGACGGGCTCCGCGAGGAGCTCGTCAGTGCGCCGGGCGACCGCGCGGACCTCGGCGCGCGTGAGGTGCGCGGCGAGCGTCTCCCCCAGCTCGTGATCCAGCGCCCAGCGCAGTTTCTGCAGCTTGTCCACCGACTCACCGGGCAGCGGATCGCCCACCCAGCCCCACAGCACCGTGCGGAGCTTCGGGTCGGTGTGCAGGCAGATGCCGTGGTCGACGCCGTAGATCCGGCCGTCACCGCCGGCGAGGACGTGCCCGCCCTTGCGGTCGGTGTTGTTCACGACGATGTCGAGCACCGCCAGGTCCCGCAGACCGGGATGGTCGGCGTGGGCGAGCACGGCGGGCTCCCCGAGGCGGTCGTGGGCGTGCAGCACCACGCGCCAGCCTTCCGGCAGGTCCTCGGGGGCGCAGACGTCGATGAGCTCCTCGTCCGTCGTCTCGATCCAGAGCTGCACCATGCCCTCGCCGAACGGTCCGTCGCGCAACACGGTCGGCGGCACGCTGCCCAGCTCGGCCGCCTCCGCGACCAGGTACGTCGCCACCTCCCGGCCCGCCAGCGTGCCGTCGGGGAAGTCCCACAGCGGGCGCTCGCCGTTCACCGGCTTGTACACCGCGTTGGCGCTGACGCCGTCGAGTTCGATGGTGCAGAACAGCGTGACGTTCGAGGCGTCGACGAGCCTGCCCTCGACGTCGATACGGCCGCGCGCGACCAGCTCCCTGGCCGCGGGGTCGGCCGGGTCCACGTGTTCTGCTGCCAACTCGGTGTCAGCTTTCGTCGTCGGTGAGTTCCGAATCCCGACGATAGCCGTTCTGGCGCGGGCAGATGTGTCCCGCGGGGTCGAGGGGTTCACCACACAGCGGGCACGGCTTGCGGCCCGCGTTGACCACGCGGTCGGCGCGCGCGGCGAACGCGCGCGCCGCGGCGGGGCTCAGGAAGACCCGCACCGCGTCGGGTCCCTCCTCGGTGTCGTCCAGCACCACCGTCTCGTCCACCTCGCCCTCGGTGATGGCGAGCAGCTCGATGACGACCGCCTTGCTCTCGGCGTCCCAGCCGAGCCCCATCGTGCCGACCCGGAACTCCTCCTCGACGGGGACGTCGAGCGGTTCGGTGTCGACCAGCTCGTCGGGGACCTCCTCCGGCACGTCGGCGCCGAAGCGGCTGGCGATCTCCTCGAGCAGCGAGCCGAGCCGTTCGGCGAGCACGGCCACCTGTTGCTTCTCGATGGTCACGCTGATCGTGCGGGTGGTCTCCGACGCCTGCAGGAAGAACGTGCGGTCGCCGGGTTCCCCGACGGTTCCCGCGACGAAGCGGTCGGGTTGACGGAAGACGTGTATGACGCGAGCCATGGCACTTACGACCCTAAGCCAACTTCGAAGATCAGGCTCGTCCGGGGCGAGCACTTGTGTCCCACGAGTCACATAAGCTGGAACGATGCCGGAGATCGCGCCGTACGGGAGCTGGTCGTCGCCCATCCAGGCCGCCGATGTCGCGACCGCGGGGGTCGTCCCGCAGTGGCTCGACGTCGTCGACGGAACCGTGTGGTGGGCCGAGGCGCGCCCCGCCGAGGGCGGCCGGGTGTCGCTGGTCAGATGGGTCGACGGCGCCGTGGAGGAACTGCTGCCCGCGCCGTGGAACGCCCGCAACCGCGTCCACGAGTACGGCGGCAGGCCGTGGGTCTCCGACGGCCGCACACTCGTCTTCACCAACTGGGCCGACCAGCGCGTCTACCTCCGGGACCTGGCCTCCGGCGAGGTCACGCCCCTCACGCCGGAACCACCCGAACGGCACGGCATCCGCTACGGCGACCTGCGGCCCGGCCGCGACGGCGAGGTGTGGGCGGTGCGCGAGCGCACCACCGGCCCCCGGCGTACCGACGTCGCCCGCGACCTCGTCGCGATCCCGCTCGCTGGAGGGGAGCCGCGTTCGCTCTCGGCGAGCCACCACTTTCTCACCGCGCCCCAGCTCTCGGCCGACGGCCGGCACGCGGCCTGGCTCGGCTGGAACCACCCTGCGATGCCGTGGGACGGCACCGAGCTGTGCGTGGCCGAGGTCCGCGAGGACGGCACGTTCGGAGACCACCGCGTGCTGGCCGGCGGACCGGGGACGTCGGTGTGCCAGCTGGAGTGGGAGGAATCGGGCACGCTGCTGGCGCTGCTCGATCCGGACGGCTGGTGGAACCTGCACCGCGTCACGCTCGACGGCGGGCTCACCAACCTCGCCCCCGCCGAGGCCGAACTCGGCGGTGCGCTGTGGAAGCTCGGCGCACGCTGGACGGTCCCGCTCGGGAACGGCAGGCACGCCGTGCTCGACTCCGGCAGGCTCGCGGTGCTCGACGAGGCCACGGGCTCGCTCACGCCGGTGGCGCCCGAACTGACCGAGTGGGCCACCTCGCCCGCGGTGTTCGACGGCGGCGTCGCCGGTATCGCCGCCGGACCACGGCGCGACGTCGCCGTGGTGCACGTCGACCTCGGCACGGGGGCCGTCACCGACCTGACGCCCCAGCCGCCGCTGCCACCCGCGGCCTACCTGCCGGTTCCGCAGGCGCGCACGTTCCACACCGCCGACGGCGAACCGGTGCCCGCCTACGTCTACCCGCCCGCCAACCCGGAGTTCGCGGCGCCGGACGGTGAGCTGCCGCCCTACGTCGTGCACGCCCACGGCGGCCCAACGGGGCGGAACTACCCGGTGCTGTCACTGGAATTCGCCTACCTCACCAGCCGGGGCATCGGGGTGGTGGCCGTGAACTACGGCGGCTCCACCGGCTACGGCAGGCGGTTCCGCGAGCGGCTGCGGGAACACTGGGGCCTCGTCGACGTCGCCGACTGTGCCGCTGTGGCCGGGGCACTCGTCGCCGAGGGCGCCGCCGACGGCGAGCGGATCGCGATCCGGGGTGGCAGCGCGGGCGGGTTCACCTCGGCAGCGTCCATGACCACCGTGCGAACCTATCGCGCGGCGACGATCAAGTTCCCGATCCTCGACCTCGAGCCGTGGACGGGTGATGGCGGCGAGACCCACGACTTCGAATCCCGCTACCTCGACGGCCTGATCGGCCCGCTGCCGGAGACCTCCGAGCGCTACCTGAAACGCTCCCCCATCAACAACATCGGCGCGCTCGCCGGCCCGGTGCTGCTGTTGCAGGGGCTTGAGGACGAGATCTGCCCGCCGGAGCAGGCGGAGCGGTTCGTGGCGTCACTGCGCGGCACCGGCGTCCCGCACGCGCACCTCACGTTCGCGGGCGAGCAGCACGGGTTCCGCAAGGCGGACACGATCGTCACCGCGCTGGAGTCGGAACTGGCGTTCTACGGCCAGGTGTTCGGATTCGCCACGCCTGGCGTGGCGCCGGTGGACCTGCGGCGGTGAGGACGGCGCTGCGTCCTGGTGACACGGTCGCGCTCGTGGCGCCCGCGGGTCCGGTGCCCGCCGAGCGGCTGGACGCCGGGGTCGCCGTCGTGGAGTCGTGGGGCCTGCGGGTGCGGTGCTTCCCCGGCGTGCGGGCGCGGCACCCGCAGCTGTCCTACCTCGCGGGCACCGATGCCCAGCGGGCGGCCGAGTTCCAGGAGGCGTGGCTCGACCCGGACGTCAAGGCCGTGATCGCCGCGAGGGGCGGCTACGGCTGCCACCGCATGCTCGGCACGGTCGACTGGGCGGCACTGCGCGCGGCGGAACCGACGCTGTTCGCCGGCTCCAGCGACACCACCGCGCTGCACGACGCGATCGGCGTCCACCTCGGACTGCCGACACTGTTCAGCCCGATGCCGGCGACCACGCACTTCGACGCCGAGGCCGCGGAGGGGTTGCGTGCGGCGCTGTTCACGCCCGACATCGTGCGCGTGCTCCGCGGACCGGGCGCGGAGACGCTCGTGCCGGGCCGGGCCCGCGGCACGCTCGTCGGCGGCAACCTCAGCCTGCTGGCCGCGGGCCTCGGCACGCCGGAGTGCCGGCAGGCGCGGGGTGGCATCGCACTGCTGGAGGACGTCGGCGAGGAGCTCTACCGGATCGACCGCCTGCTCACCCAGCTGGTGCGCGCGGGCTGGTTCGACGGCGTCCACGGCATCGCGCTGGGCTCGTGGACCGGCTGCGCCTCGCCGGAGTCGGTGCGTGCGCTGGTGCTGGAACGGCTGGGGCCACTGGACGTACCGATGGTGTGGAACCTCGGCTTCGGTCACCATGCGGGTGCCCTGACCGTCCCACTGGGAGTGCCTGCGCAGCTCGACGCGGACGCCGCGAGCCTGGTGCTGGACGACTGACCCCATCCGCAGTGAAGGCCACCATGCCTGCGTTCAACGCAGTGAAGGTGGCCTTCACTGCGGATGTGCCTACCCTGAGTGCGTGCGGTTGGACGAGCGGGAGGCGCGGCGCCGGTTCGCGGCCGCGCGGGTGGCCAGGCTCGCCACGGTCGGGCCGGAGGGCGCTCCGCACCTGGTGCCGGTGACGTTCGCGGTCGTGGGCGGCACGGTCGCGTTCGTCGTCGACGCCAAGCCCAAGAGCACCACGAACCTGCGCCGGCTGCGCAACATCGCCGCCAACCCCAACGTCTCGTTCCTCGTCGATCACTACGACGACGACTGGAACCGGCTGTGGTGGGTCCGCGCCGACGGCGCCGCGACCATCGTGCCCGAGGACGCCCGGTTGCTGGCGGCGCTGCGGGAGAAGTACCCGCAGTACACCGGACAACCGCCGGACGGACCGCTCGTGCGGACGGAGATCAGCGCGTGGCGGGGCTGGTCGGCTCGCCCGTGACCGAGGGCTCGGCGGGCCGCCTCGGTTCCCTGCGCCACGCCGCGATCAGGCCGAGCGGGTCGGGGCGCAGCAGCGACGCGGCACCGTAGAGGCTGGCCGCGATCACGATGGCGATGAACCACCAGTCGTAGAGACTCTGCTCGCCGGTCGGGTAGTACACGAGCACCAGGAACATCGAGACGCCCACCATCGCGGCCAGGTGCAGCCGCTTCCACGGGAACGCCGAGGCGATCACGAAGCCCCACGTGAGGTACCACGGCAGCGTCGGGGGCGCGAGGATCGCGACGGCGAGCAGCGACAGCGCCATCCGGAAGATCGCCTCGGTGCCGCCGTGCCGCGAGAGCCACCACTGCCGCACCAGGAACGCGGCGAGCGCGACCCACGCGATGCCGCGCGCCACGGTGACGAACGGCGATGCCTGCACGTCCACCACGACGTTGACGAGCGTGTAGAAGATCTCGCCGATGCCGGTCGGGAAGTTGAGCCAGTTCGCGATGATCTGCGGCGCCTGCAGGCCGGTGACCCAGCCGAGGTTGAACGAACCGAGCGACAGCCACGTGCCCACCACGAACACGCCGCCGAACACGGCCAGCGACGGCACGACCGCCTTGACGAAGCGCCGGAACAGGCTCTCCTCGGCCGGCATGTGGTTGGCCCACACCCACACCAGGAACGGCAGCGCTATCGCGGCGGTCGGTTTGATGAGCATGCCGACGGTCACGAGCACGACGGCGAGCAGGTGCCGCCGTTCCAGCGCGGCGAGCACGCCGAGCGTGAGCAACCCGAGCATCATCAGGTCGTTGTGCGGACCGCCGACGAGGTGGATCACCATCATCGGGCTGGCGACCGCGAGCCACATCGTCACCGGCAGCCTGCCGCCGAGGTGCTTCACCAGCCTCGGCAGCGCCCACAGCATCGCGCCGAGCCCGACGAGCAGCACGAGCCGCGTCACGATCACACCGAGGATCATGTTGTTGCCGGTGAACGACACGATGCCCTTGGCGACGAGCAGGAACAGCGGCCCGTACGGCGCGGGCGTGGTCTGCCACAGCGGGTGCACGTTCTGCACCACGTCCGGCAGCGTGTCCAGCGCGGCGGGGCCGTAGGCGTAGGGGTCGAGCCCGTGCAGCAGCTGCGCACCCTGCCCGAGGTAGGAGAAGACGTCGCGCGTGAACAGCGGCGGCGCGACGAGCAGCGGCACCATCCAGCACAGCGCGGCCACGACGACGGGCCTGGCGCCGATGCGCCCGGCGAGCGCGTAACGGCCGAGCCGGACCCACGCCCACACGACCAGCCCGAACCCGGCGTACAGCAGCACCGTGGCGAGCGCCTTGCCGTGGCCGTACCGGATCCACGACAGCGGGCCCGCCCCGAGCACGGGGTCGCGGACGAGCACACCGGCGGCGCCGAACGAGGCGAGCAGGACCAGGACGCTGCCCACGACACCCATCGCGATGGTGCGGTACGGGAACCGCGCGGGCTCACGAACATCGGCCAGCGCCGCTTCGGCAGCAGGCCGGTCCGCGTCGGTGCCGGGGTTGGGCACGGGGTCTGTGGTGGTGGCCATGTCGAGCTTCGAGGTTACACACCGCGTTCGAACGCACGCGCCATACCCGTCGGCAGTGCGGCGAGCAAGGACTTCGTGTACTCGTGCCGCGGTTCGAGCAGCACCTGCTCCACCGGGCCCACCTCGACGAGCTCGCCCCGGTACATCACGGCCACGCGGTCGGCGATGTTCCACGCGAGGCCGAGGTCGTGGGTGATGACGAGCGCGGCGAGGGCGAGCTCCCGCCGCAGGCGCAGCAGCAACGCCAGGATCTCGCCCCGCACCGACGCGTCGAGGGAGGTCACCGGCTCGTCCGCCACCAGCACGCTGGGCCGCAGCGCGAGCGCGCCGGCGATGACGACGCGCTGCCGCTGCCCGCCGGAGAGCTCGTGCGGCAACCGGGACAGGTAGGTCTCCGCAGGTCGAAGCTCCGCCGCGGTGAGCGCCTCCAGCACGAGCGAGCGCTCGTCGCCAGTGATCCCGTGGATGCGAGGTCCCTCGGCCACGGCCTCGTAGACGGTGTGGCGTGGGTTGAGGGCGCTCGTCGGGTCCTGCAGCACCAGCTGCGCCTGGCGGCGGTACTCCTTCAGCCCGGCCGACGACGTGGGCACGAGCCTGCCGTCGTAGAACACGGAACCCGCGGTGGGCCGTTGCAGCCCGAGGAGGGCCCGCGCGAGCGTGGTCTTGCCGGAACCGGACTGGCCGACGAGGGCGACGATCTCGTCGCGGCGCACGTCGAGATCCACTCCCGCGACGGCGTGGACCACCTCGCCGTGACGATCACGGAACGTGACCTTGAGGTCCCGTGCGGCCAGCAGCCCTGGCGCTTCGGCGTCGGGCGCGGCCCGGTCCGGCTCGGGCGGCAGCGGGTTCGTGGTGGCCGGGGCGAACCGGGAGGCCGGGTCACCGACCGTCGGGAAGGCCGCGGCGAGCGCCCTGGTGTGCTCGTGCCGGGGCCGCGCCATCACCTCGTCGCCGGGTCCCTCTTCCACGACCTCGCCGCGGTACATCACGGCGATGCGCCGGCACGTCGCCGCGAGCACCGACAGGTCGTGGGTGATGAGCACGAGCCCGATGCCGCGTTCGGCGACGAGCTCGCCGAGCAGCGCGAGCACCTGTGCCTGCACGATGACGTCGAGCGCGGTGGTGGGCTCGTCGGCGAGGATCAGCCTCGGTTCGCACGCGACCGCCATCGCGATCATCACGCGCTGCTTCTGGCCGCCGGAAAGCTCGTGGGGGTACGACCGGGCCTTCGCCGGGGGCAGGTCCACCTGGTCGAGCAGTTCGGTCACCCTCGCCCGCACTTTCGCCTCGGGCAGGTCGGTGTGCAGGCGGATGGGCTCGGCGATCTGCTCGCCGACGCGGCGCACCGGGTTGAGCGCGTGCATGGCGCCCTGGAAGACCACCGAGGCCGACGACCAGCGCACGGCCCGCAGCCTGCCCCAGCGCATGGTGGTGACGTCCTCGCCGTCGAGCAGGATCTCTCCGCTGACCTTCGCCGACTTGGGCAGCAGCCGCAGCACACTGAGCGCGACCGTGGACTTGCCGGAGCCCGACTCCCCCGCGATGCCCAGGGTCTCACCGGGTTCCAGTGCCAGGTTCACGTCGCGGACGGCCTCCACCTCGTCGCCACCGGTGGAGTACGTGACGCCGAGGTCGCGCAGTTCGAGCAGTGGACTCATCTTCCCGCCTTCAAGCGCGGGTTGAGCACCGTCTCCAGTGCCCGCCCGACGAGGGTGAACGACAGCACGATCACCACGATCGCGAGCCCAGGCGGCAGCAGGTACCACCAGGCGCCCGCGGTGACCGCGCCGGAGGACAGCGCCGTCTGCAGCATCGAGCCCCACGACACCGAGGTCGGGTCGCCGAGGCCGAGGAACGACAGCGTCGACTCCGCGATGATCGAGCTGCCGACGACAAGGGTGGTGTTGGCGAGCACGAGCGGCAGCACCGCGGGCAGCACGTGTTTGCCGATGAGGTGGGCGTGCCCGCCGCCGAGCGCCTTGGCGCGCTCGATGTAGGGCCTGCTCTCGATGGTGAGCGTCTGTGCTCGCACGAGCCGTGCCGTCGAGGGCCACGACGTGACGCCGATGGCGAGCACGATGGTCCAGATCCCCTTGGTGAGCACGCTCGACAGCGCGATCGCCAGCACCAGCGAGGGCAGTACCAGGAAGAAGTCGGTGACGCGCAGGAGCACGGCCGACGGCCACCCCTGGAAGTGCGCGGCCACGATGCCCACGAGCGTGCCGATGAACACCGACAGCACCGTCGCAGCGAAGCCCACGAGCAGCGACACGCGCGCGCCCCAGAACGTCAGCAGGAGCACGGAGCGGCCGTCGACGTCGGTGCCGAGCCAGTACTCGCCCGACGGCGGCTGGAGCGGGGTGCCGGTGGCGCTGATGACGTCGAGCCCGCTCTCGTCGGTGATCAGCGGGGCGAGCACGGCCAGCACCACGATCGCGGCGAGCACGCACAGCCCGGCGAGCCCGCCGCGGTTGCCGCGGAACTCCCGCCAGAGATCTGTCGCGGCGGTGCGGCGCCGCTGCCACGCCGGTGACGTCATGCCGCACGCACCCTGGGGTCGAGCACGCGGTAGAGCAGCTCGGCGAGCAGGTTCATGACGATCACCGATCCGGCCAGCACGACGAACACTCCTTGCAGCAGCGGCAGATCCGGTCCTCGCAGCGCGTCGTAGGTGAGCAGCCCGAGCCCGGGCCACGAGAACACGGCCTCGACGGTCACCGTGCCTGAGACGACCATGCCGAACTGCAGGAAGACGAGCGTGACGGCGGGCAGCAGCGCGTTCGGCACGGCGTGGCGGCGTCGCACCAGGTCGTCGCGCAGTCCCTTGGCGCGCGCGGTGGTCAGGTACTCCGAGCCCATCTCCTCCAGCAGCGAAGAGCGCATCACGAGCATGTACTGGGCGTAGATCACCGCGAGCAGCGTGACGCAAGGCAGGGTCAGGTGCCAGGCGACGTCGAGGGTCTGGGCGAGGAAGCCCTCCGGCAGGTCCGGCGAGCGCATGCCGCGGCTCGGGAACAGTCCCTGCGTGGCGATGAGCAGCAGGAGGCCGAGCCAGAACTGCGGTACCGACCAGAGGGTGAGGGCGACGCCGGTGTGCACGCGGTCGAACGCGCTGTCGCGCTTCCAGGCGGCCCGGATGCCGAGCCACATGCCGAGCGCGACGGCGAGCACCGTCGCCGTGCCCACCAGCAGGACCGTGGGCCACAGCCGTTCGCCGATCATCGTGGCGACCGGGCGGTTGTAGAGGTAGGACGTGCCGAGGTCGCCGCTGAGCAGCCCGAGCGCGTAGTCGAGGAACTGCCGCCACAGCGGCTCGTCCACGCCGAGCCGTTCGCGCAGCTGGGCGAGCTGCTCCGGGCTGGTCGGGCGGTCGCGGGTCATGGTGGCCACCGGATCGCCGGGGATCATCCGGAACAGCAGGAACCCGAGCACCATGACGAACACCAGGCTGGCGAGCGCGCCGCCGGCCTTCCCGGCCACGAACCGGGCCGTGGAGGTGCCGGCGCGGCGCTCGTCGAGGTCGGCGGCGGGCGGGCCGCCGGTCGTGCTGGTGGTCAAGGCCGGTTACTCCCGGTCCTCGGCGGGCGTCCTGCGGCGGGCGAGCGCCGTGCCGCCGCCGACGAGCAGCAGCAGCGCCCCGGCGCCGATCGCGACCCACGCTCCGGCCGGCAGCCCGGTGTCGCCGCCCGCGCCGCCCTCGACGGGCCGGACACCGTAGAAGCCCCAGTAGCCGGTCTGCTCCATGATCTGCCCCTCGCCGTTCGGCTGGCGGACGAACCCGGTGAACCGGTCCGAACGGTAGGCCTCCAGGACGTTGTCGTAGTCGAGCACGAGGCTCGGCGCCTGCTCGTAGTAGCGGGCCTGCGCCTGCCGGACGAGCTCGGCGCGCTTGTCCTTGTCGAGTTCGGCGGCCTGCCTGGCGTACAGGTCGTCGTAGGCGGCGTCGCAGAAGAACGCGTTGCTACTGCTGCTGCCGGAGGCCGCGGGCAGGCTCGCGCACGTCTGCTTGCCCAGGATGTAGTCGGGGTCGGGGTTGGTGCCCCAGCCCGACAGCGCGAGGTCGTAGTGGCCGGACGAGGTGGTCTCGTCCACCTCGTTGTCGGACACCAGGTTCTTGGTCACGGTGATCCCGATGTCGCCGAGCCAGCCCGCGATGTAGTCGCTGGCGCGCAGACCGTAGTCCTCGCTGGAGCGGGCGGTGAGCCGGAACTCGAGCTTGCGGCCGTCGGGCCCGGCGCGGACGCCGTCGGGGCCCTTGCGGTAGCCGGCGGCGTCGAGCTCTCGGCCGGCCGCGGCCGGGTCGAACGTGTACCTCTTCCCGGCGGGCGGCGTGTAGTGGAAGTCGGAGTAGATGGGCGGGACTAGGCCGCCGGGCAGCTCGCCGTAGCCGCCGAGCACCTTGTCCACCAGAACCTGTGGGTCGATGGCCTTGGCGATGGCGCGCCGCACGCGGACGTCGCGCAGCGCGGGGTGGCCGTCGCCGATGGCCTGGCCCTCGATGTTCTCGGCGCCGGGGTTCATCAGCAGCTCGCGGTAGCGGCGGCCGGAGGCCTGGTTGGTCTCGATGCCGTCCTCGCCCTTGAGGCTGTCGAACTGGGCCTGGGTGAGCCGGTTGACGAAGTCGACCTCGCCGTTCCTGAGCGCGGCCACGGCGGCGTCGGCGTTCTCGAACTTGACGAACTGCAGCTCGTCGATCTGCGGCGCGCCGCGCCAGTAGTGACGGTTGGCCTTGAGGGTGACGATCTCGTTGGGCCGGTACTCGGAGATCAGGAAGGGTCCGCTGCCGACGCCGACCACGTCGACGCTGTCGGTCTTCGGGTCGGCCATGTCGTCGATGCCCGACCAGATGTGCTCGGGCACGATCGGCACGTCGAGTGCCGTCATGCTGGCCTGCGGCTTCTTGATCTCGACGACGAGGGTGCGCAGGTCGGGCGCGGTGACGCGTTCGAAGTTCTCGACGTAGCTGCCGTTGGCCTCGGCCGCCTTGGGGTCGCTCATGATGCGGTTGAAGGTGAACGCGGCGTCCTTGGCGGTCACCGGTTCGCCGTCGGACCACGTCATGCCCTCGCGGATGGTGAACGTCCACGTCAGCTTGTCCGGCGAGGTGTTCCAGCTCTCGGCGACTCCCCCGGTCGGTGTGGCGTCCTCGGCGGAGGGCAGGGTGAGGAACTCCCACGCGAAGCGGCCGATCATGGTGCTGGACGCGAAGCTCGCGGTGAACGGGTTCAGGTGGTCGATCTCCTGGACGAGCGCGACGCGCAGCACCGTGCCGGACTGGGCCTGCGCGGGCGGGGAGAGCGGCGCGGCGACCAGGAGCGGAACCGCGAGCACGGCGAGCGCCGCTCTCGCCCGGCGCAGACGACTGAAACCCACTGTGCACCCCTCGTTGCTGTCTGAGATCCCGAAGCGGAAAAGTAACCACTTCCCGCTTCGTCGTGTCAACGATTTGCCGAACCGAATGCCAACCCGTGACCGACGCAGTAGGTTTGCCCCATGCGGATCATGGTCTCGGCGGACATGGAGGGCGCCACCGGAGTCACCTGGACCGACGACGTGGTGCCGGGAACGGAGCAGTGGCAACGGTTCCGCCGGCTGTTCACCGGCGACGTCAACGCCACGATCGCAGGCCTGTGTGACGCGGGCGCCGGCGACGTACTCGTCAACGAGGCCCACTCGTCCCAGCGCAACCTTCTGCTGGAGGACCTGGATCCGCGGGCGCGGATGCTCACCGGGCGGCACAAGCCGCTGTCGATGATGGAGGGCATCGATTCGGGCGTCGACGGCGTGGTGTTCCTCGGCTACCACGCGGGCGCGGGCTGCGACGGCGTCCTGTCGCACACGTATCTGCCGAACCAGATCACCGGTGTGTGGCTCGACGGCGTGCCCGCCAGCGAGGGCAGGCTCAACGCGGCGCTGGCCGCCGAGTACGGCGTGCCGGTGCTCGTGGTGAGCGGCGACGACAAGACCGTGGAGGAGGCCCGCGACTACGCACCGGACGCCGCGCTGGTGGCGGTGAAGGAGTGCGTGAGCCGCTACGCCGCGATCTGCAGCCCGCCCTCGGTGACGGCGGCGCTGCTGACCGAGGCGGCCGCTCAGGGCATGAAGCGCGCCGGGCGGGTGGAGCGCGTGACCGGCGCGCACCGGGTCGAGGTCGAGTTCGACGCCAGCCACCTTGCCCAGGCGGCCGCGGTGGTGCCCACGGTCGAGCAGACCGGGGTGCGCACCGTGGGCTTCGACGCGCCCGACATGACCGAGGCGATGAAGGCGTTCAAGGTGGTCACCGCGATCGCGGACGGCGCGGTGCAGGGCAAGTACGGCTGAGCGGGCGAGGCGCGATGAACACCGACCTGACCGACCAGACCGACACGGTGGAGCTGTGCGCGAGGCTGATCCGCTTCGACACCACCAACCACGGCAACGGCGACTCCGAGGCGAGCGAGAGGCGGCCGAGTTCGTGGCCGGGGTGCTCGCCGCCGCGGGCGTCGAGTCGCGCACGTACGAGTCGGCGCCGCGCAGGGCCAACGTCGTCGCGCGGGTTGCGGGTGAGGACCCGTCCCTGCCAGCCCTGCTCGTGCAGGGCCACCTCGACGTCGTCCCGGCCGACGCGGCGGACTGGAGCGTCCACCCGTTCTCCGGCGAGGTGCGCGACGGCTTCCTGTGGGGCCGGGGCGCGGTGGACATGAAGGACTTCTGCGCGATGGTGCTCTCCGTCGTGCACTCGCTCGCCGCCACCGGCCGGCGCCCGCGCCGGGACCTCGTGCTGGCGTTCGTGGCCGACGAGGAGGACCAGGGCGGCTACGGCGCGCACTGGCTGACCGCGAAGCACCCGGAGCTGTTCGCGGACTGCGCGGCGGCGATCAGCGAGTCGGGCGGCTACAGCTACCACGTGCGCGCGGCCGACGGCAGGCCCGTGCGGCTCTACCCCATCGGCACCGCCGAGCGCGGCACGGCCCACCTGCGGCTCACGGCGCGCGGCCGCGCGGGGCACGGCTCCCGCCGCAACGACGAGAACGCCGTGGTGCGGCTGGTCGACGCGTTGCACGCGCTGGCGGCGCACACGTGGCCGGTGGTACTCACGCCCTCGGTCCGGGCGTTTTTCGAACGCACCGGCGAGGCGCTCGGCGTGGAGATCGACCTCGCCGACATCGACGGCACGCTCGCCCGGCTCGGCCCCGCCGCGGGGCTGGTGGAGTCGACGGTCCGCAACAGCACGACACCGACCATGCTGCAGGCCGGGTACAAGGTGAACGTCATCCCCGGTATCGCGCACGGCCTGGTGGACACCCGCGTGCTGCCGGGCACGGAGGAGGGGATGCTGGCTCAGGTCGACGCGCTGCTCGGCCCTGGCGTGGAACGCGAGTTCGTGTCGCACCAGCCCGCCGTGGAGGCTCCGGTGGACTCGCCGTGGTTCGACGCGATGGCCGCGGCCCTGCGGGCCGAGGACCCGGAGGCCGTGGTGGTGCCGTACTGCATGGGCGGTGGCACCGACGCGAAGGCGTTCGCCCCGCTCGGCATCGACTGCTACGGCTTCGCCCCGCTGTGGCTGCCCGAGGGCTTCGCCTATCGGGCGATGGCGCACGGCGTGGACGAGCGCGTGCCCGTGGAGGGCCTGCGGTTCGGGACGCGGGTGCTGGAACGCCTGCTCGTGTCGGTCTGAGCGGCCACCCCGATCGGCACTACGGTGACTGACGTGGTGGCCACCGAGTTCTACTCCTCCTTCGAGGACGGCGACCCACAGCCGGGCACCGGCCAGCGCCTGCACACACACGTCGGAGCCGGCCCCGTCCGCCCGCTCGCCGCGACGGCAGGCGTCGGCTTCACCGGCGCCAGGGCGCTCCACTACGCGACGGAGGTGACCGGTCCGGCCCGCGCGGGCCTGTTCACCGTGGACGTGCCGGTGGCCGAGCACACCGAACTGTCCTACGTGGTCTTTCCCGAGTCGGACGGTGCGCCGCCGAGCTACCGGAGCACCTTCGTCGGCGTGGACCTCGAGTTCACCGACGGCACCACGCTCGGTGAGCTGGCGCCGCACACGCGAGCGCGTGCGCGGGGTGAGTCGAAGGAGCTCTACCCGGACCAGTGGAACCTGGTGCGCGTGCCCGTGGGCGCGGTCGCGGCGGGCCGCACCGTGCGGGCGATCGTGCTCGTCACCGACGTGCCCGGTGACGGTCCCGAGCTGACCGGGTGGGTCGACGACGTCCGCCTCGCCCACCGGGAACCCGTGCCCGGGGAGCCCGTCGAGTACGTGCGCACCACGAGGGGCACCCACTCCAGCGCCCGGTTCTCGCGGGGCAACTGCCTGCCCGCGACGGCGGTGCCGCACGGCTTCAACCTGTGGACGCCGGTGACCGACGCCCGTGCGCTCGACTGGATCTACGAGTACCACTCCGGGAGTCCTCCGGCGTTGCAGGCGCTCGCACTGAGCCACCAGCCGAGCCCGTGGGTCGGCGACCGGCACACGTTCCAGGTGATGCCCGGCATGGGCGAGGTGGTGACCGATCCGGCGGCGCGGGCGCTCGCGTTCTCGCACGACGACGAGATCGACCGGCCCCACCACTACGGTGTGCGGTTCGCGTGCGGCATCACCGCCGACCTCGCGCCCGCCGACCACGGCGCGATCCTGCGGTTCACCTTCCCGGGCGAGGGCGGCTGGTTGCTCTTCGACAACGTCCGCAACCGGGGCGGGCTGCGCGTCGACGTCGCGAACCGCACGGTCACCGGGCACACGTGGGTGCGCAGCCGGTCGTCGGCAGGCGCGCGCCGGATGTTCCTCCACGCGACGTTCGACGAGCAGCCCAGCGGTGGTGGCCGCGACCGCAAGCCGTTCTGGCGCACGGTGACCGGTCACGTGAGGTTCACGGCACGCGAGGTGACCATGCGGATCGCCACGTCGCTCATCAGCCTCGAGCAGGCGCGGCGCAACCTGGAGCTGGAGGTCGCCGCGCCGCTCACCTTCGCCGACGTGCGCGACCGGGCGCGGGAGGCATGGCGGGAGCTGCTGGGCCGGGTCGAGGTCGAGGGCGCCACCGACGACCAGCTCACCACCCTCTACTCCAGCCTGTACCGGTTGTTCCTCTACCCGAACTCCGGGCACGAGAACACCCCGCGCGGCCTGCGGCACGCGAGCCCCGTGGTGCGGCGCCGGTGGCCCAGCACCCGCACACGCACCGGGGCGAAGGTGCTCGACGGGCCGATGTCGGTGAACAACGGATTCTGGGACACCTACCGCACCACGTGGCCCGCGCTCGCGCTGCTCACCCCGCGCCGCTGCGGCGAGCTGATCGAGGGGTTCGTGCAGCAGTACCGCGAAGGCGGCTGGATCGCCCGCTGGTCGGCGCCCGGCTACGCGAACTCGATGGTGGGCACCAGCTCCGATGTCGCGTTCGCCGGCGCCTACCTCAAGGGCGTGCGCGGGTTCGACGTGCGGGCTGCCTACGAGGCGGCCCTGCGCAACGCCACCGTCGCCCCGCCAGACCGCGCCGTCGGCCGTCAGGGCCTCGCCGAGTCGATCTTCCTCGGCTACACGCCACTGTCCACGCGGGAGGGACTGTCGTGGGCGCTGGAGGGCTGCGTCAACGACTCCGGCATCGCCGCGCTCGCGCGCGCACTCGGCGACGAGGACAACGCGCTCTACTTCGCGAGCAGGGCGCGGAACCACGTGCACCACTTCGACGCGAGGAGCGGGTTCTTCCAGGGCCGCAGGGCCGACGGCCGCTGGCGCCACGAGCCCGGCACCTACGACCCCGCCGAATGGGGTCACGACTACACCGAGACCAACGGCTGGAACACCGCGTTCTCCGCACCACACGACGGCGAGGGACTGGCGGCCCTGCACGGCGGGCGCGCGCGGCTGGAGTCCACCTTGGACCGGTTCTTCGCGACGCCGGAGACGGGGCTGCGCGCCGGGTCCTACCACAAGGTGATCCACGAGATGACCGAGGCACGCGACGTGCGGCTCGGCCAGTACGGGCACTCGAACCAGCCGTCACACCACATCCCGTACGTCTACGCCCACGCGGGCGCGCCCGCGAAGACGCAGCGCATCGTGCGCGAGGTGCTGCGCCGCTGCTACCTCGGCAGCGAGATCGGGCAGGGCTACGCCGGCGACGAGGACAACGGCGAGCTGTCGGCGTGGTACCTGTTCGGTGCGCTCGGGTTCTATCCGCTCGACCCGGGTGGCACCCGGTACGTGCTCTGCTCCCCCCTGTTCCCGAGAGCGGTCGTGCATCTGGAGAACGGCAACGACCTGGTGATCAACGCACCGCGCGCGAGCGAGCGGGACATGTACGTCCAGGGCGTGCGCGTCGACGGCGAGCCGCACGACTCGCCGTGGCTCGACCACGACGTGCTCGCTGCGGGCGCGGTGCTGGATGTCGAGCTGGGCCCGGAGCCGAGCGGCTGGGGCACGCTGGGCACGGAACCGGAGCCGCCCGCCCCGCTGCGCGATCTGCCGGGCCCGGCGCGCTGCCTCGACGGCACCGACGTGACCGCCCTGCGCGACGACACCAGCCGCACCGAGGTCACGTTCTCCTCCGCGACCCCGGTACTCGACCACGTCGCCCCCGCACCGGCGACGGTGCGCTGCTACACACTGACCTCCGCGGGCCGCGAGGGCGACCCGCGCGCGTGGGTGCTGGAGGGCTCGGCCGACGGTACCGAGTGGACGGTGCTCGACGCGCGCCGCGACGAGACGTTCCCCTGGCGCAGGCAGACCCGGGCGTTCCGCGTGGCCGAGCCGAGGGCGTTCCGCCTCCACCGGCTGCGGATCACGGAATCCACCGGGCGGTTGCGGCTGGCCCAGTGGGAGCTGCTCGCATGATCGCGACCGCGCTCGACCGGCTGCGCGCCTCCGACCCCGGGCTGGTCAGGCTGCGCTCCGCGGCGTCGGCGGTGCTCGGCATCGGGATCGCCGCGGTCACACTCGTCGCGCTCGGCCAGCCACTGATGGTGGTGCTCGTCGGCGCCATCGCGGCGATGATGTCGGCGTTCACGGTGAACGACCCCGAGCCGGGACAGCAGGCCGTGACGCTGGCGCTGGGGTTCGCGGTCGGCGCCGCCGCGCTCACCGCCGCGAGCCTCGGCCAGGCCGCCCCACCGCTGGACGGCATCGTGTTCGTGCTGCTGATCTTCGTGGCCGTGTACGCGCAGCGGTTCGGACCGCGGGGCATCGCGCTCGGTTCGCTGGCGTTCTTCCTGTTCTTCTTCGCGATGTTCCTGCAGACCAGGGTCGGCCAGGTGCCGGTGCTCCTGCTCGCACTCGCGGTGGGCCTCACCGCGAACGCCCTCGTGCGGTTCGTGCTCCTGCGGCGAAGGGCGGAGCGGGAGCTGCTCAGCGTGCGCAAGGCGTTCCGCGCCCGGCTCGGCGCGGTCGTGCGCGCGGCCACCGCCCACCTCGCCTCCGGTGGCTCCGCCCGCAGCGACAGGCAGCTACGCCGGGCGGGCGACCGGCTCCACGAGTGCGTGCTGCTGATCGAGGACACCGCAGAGGACGTGATCGACCCGGCGGCGGCCGCCCTGCTGCGCAGGCGCGCCATCGAGGTCGAGCTGGCCGTGCAATGGCTCATGATCACCACCCGCCGCACGTGCGCCGACCACCTCGAGGAGGCCGTCCGCGACGACCTGCTGGCCCGGCTGCGGCGGCTGGGCTCGCTCATCGAACGCGACCCGCGCGAGCTGCCCGTGATCAGCGAGACCGACGAGTTCAGCAGGCTGCTCGTGGAGGGCAGCAGGCTCAGCGACCAGCCCCGGCCCGGTGACGAACTGCGCAGGGCCACGGCCGAGCTCGCGCTCGCCGACGTCAACGCGCAGCGCATCGCCGAACGCGACTACTCAGCCGAGACCGAACCGCCCGACCCGGAGGAGCCCGAGCGCACCAGCGTGTTCGCCTGGGACAACCGCACGCGCAGCGCGCTGCAGGCCGTGCTCGGCGGCGGGCTCGCGGTCGTCGGCGGCGAGCTGGTGTCGCCCCAGCGCTGGTACTGGGCGGTGCTGACCGTGTTCGTCGTCTTCCTCGGCACGTCGAGCGCGGGCGCCACGCTGGTGAAGGGCGCCCGCAGGCTCGCGGGCACGCTCGTCGGGATCTTCGCCGGCGCACTGTGCGCGCTGCTCGTCACCGGCAACACCGCGGCAACGATCGTGCTGATTCTCGTGTGCGTGTTCGGCACGGCGTTCGTGGCCCGCGTTTCGCAGACCGCGATGGCCTTCTTCATCACCACCATGCTCGGCCTGCTCTACAGCCTGCTGGGCACGTTCAGCCTGGAGGTGCTGGGCGTGCGGCTGGCCGAGACGGCGGTGGGCGCGCTCGCGGGCATTCTCGCCGCCGTGGTGATCGTGCCGGTGCGCACCAGGTCGGTGATGCTCGACGACGTCGCCGCGGCGCTGGAGGACCTCCGCGAGTTCGTGGTGCAGGCCGACGCGCTGCTGACCGGGCGGGAGAACGTCAACGTCATCGAGCTGTCCAGGGAGCTGGACCGGTCGGTGGAGCGCCTGCGCACCACCGTCGAGCCGCTCACCCATCCGATCAACGTCCGCGGCGCGCGCCGCGACTACGGCTGGTACGTGCTCAACACGCTCGAGGCCATCGCCTTCCGCACCCGCAACATCGCCGCCAGGGCCCAGCCAGGACTGCTCGCGCTGGACGAGCGGCTGCCCACGCTGACCGGACGGCTCACCGGCAACATCGACGTGCTGCTCGACGCCGTCGGCGGCGGCACCGAGCAGCGGGTGCTGGCCGAGGCCGGAGACACGCCGCCGGGTGAGCTCGCCGACAGCCCCCAGGCCAGGACCGTCCTGTCGAGTCTGGGCAAGCTCGACGAGGCCGTGCTCGCGCTCGGCAGGGCCTTCGACGTGGAGACCACCTCCGCCGCTCAATCGGTACAGGTGAGGCGACGCACCCACCCATCCGGAGCAGCGGCCGATAACATCCCCGATACAAGAACAGAACCCGTCAGCAGGAGAACGTTATGACCCAAGCCCCTGTCAACGTCACCGTCACCGGCGCTGCCGGCCAGATCGGCTACGCGCTGCTGTTCCGCATCGCGTCCGGTCAGCTGCTGGGTCAGGACACTCCGGTGAAGCTGCGGCTGCTGGAGATCCCGCAGGCGGTGAAGGCGGCCGAGGGCACCGCGCTTGAGCTGGAGGACTGCGCGTTCCCGCTGCTGGCCGGTGTGGACATCTTCGACGACGCGAAGCAGGCGTTCGAGGGTGTCAACGTCGCTCTGCTGGTGGGCGCCCGCCCGCGCACGAAGGGCATGGAGCGCGGTGACCTGCTCGAGGCCAACGGCGGCATCTTCAAGCCGCAGGGCGAGGCCATCAACGCCGGCGCCGCCGACGACGTGAAGGTGCTCGTGGTGGGCAACCCCGCCAACACCAACGCCCTCATCGCCCAGTCGCACGCGCCCGACGTGCCGGCGGAGCGGTTCACGGCGATGACCCGCCTCGACCACAACCGCGCGATCGCGCAGCTGGCGAAGAAGCTGGGCGTCGCCGTGTCCGACGTCAAGAAGCTGACGATCTGGGGCAACCACTCGGCGACCCAGTACCCGGACATCTTCCACGCCGAGGTGGGCGGCAAGAACGCGGCCGAGGCCGTGAACGACCAGGCGTGGCTGGCCGACGAGTTCATCCCCCGCGTGGCCAAGCGCGGCGCGGAGATCATCGAGGCCCGTGGCGCGTCGTCGGCGGCGTCCGCGGCCAACGCGGCCATCGACCACGTCTACGACTGGGTCAACGGCACCGCCGAGGGTGACTGGGTCTCGATGGGCATCCCGTCGGACGGCTCCTACGGCGTGCCGGAGGGCATCATCTCGTCGTTCCCCGTCACCTGCAAGAACGGCAAGTACGAGATCGTCCAGGGCCTGGAGATCGACGACTTCTCCCGCGAGCGCATCGACGCCTCCGTGCGCGAGCTCACCGAGGAGCGCGACGCCGTCAAGCAGCTCGGCCTCGTCTGAGCGCTTCCTGACCGGCCCCCAAGGCCACCTTTGTTGCGTTGAACGCAACAAAGGTGGCCTTGGGGGCCTTTTGGTGAGCGGTCAGGCGCCGGTGAGGCCTCGGCGCTTCAGGAGGGGTTCGATCTCGGGGTCGCGGCCGCGGAAGGCGCGGAACGCCTCCATCGCGTCCACGCTGCCGCCCCTGGCGAGCAGCTCACGGCGGTAGTGGTCGCCGTTCTCGCGCCTGAGCCCGCCGTTCTCGCGGAACCACTCGACCGAGTCGGCGTCGAGCACCTCGCTCCAGATGTAGGAGTAGTACCCCGCCGCGTAGCCGGTGCTGAAGATGTGGGCGAAGTAGGTGCTGCGGTAGCGCGGCGGAACGGTCTCTACAGCCACGCCGGCCTTCTCCAGCGCGTCCGCCTCGAACCGCTGCACGTCACCGATCGCGGAGTCCGCGCCGATCAGGTGCCACGAGAGGTCCAGCAGCGCCGCCGCCAGGTACTCCGTGGTCGCGAAGCCCTCGCCGTACTGCCGCGACTCCTCCAGCCGTTCCACGAGCCGCGCGGGCAGCGGCTCGCCGGTGCGGTGATGGCGGGCGTAGTTGGTCAGGACCTCGGGCCACAGCGCCCACATCTCGTTGACCTGCGAGGGAAACTCCACGAAGTCACGCGGCACGCTCGTGCCCGAGAACGTCGGGTACTCGACGTCGGAGAGCAGCCCGTGCAACGCGTGGCCGAACTCGTGGAACGCCGTGGTCACCTCGTCGTAGGTCAGCAGCGTCGGCTCGCCCGCGGGCGGCTTGGCGATGTTGAGGTTGTTCACCACCACCGGCCGCTCCCCGAGCAGGCGCGACTGGTCCACGAAGGTGTTCATCCAGGCGCCGCCGCGCTTGGAGTCGCGCGTGTAGTAGTCGCCGAGGAACAGGCCGAGCGGGCTGCCGTCGGCGTCGGTCACCTCGAACACGCGCACGTCCGGGTGGTACTTCGGCAGGTCGTGGCGCTCGGTGAACGTGAGCCCGTACAGGCGGCTCGCCGCGTAGAACACGCCGTCGACGAGCACCCGCTCCAGCTCGAAGTAGGGTCGCAGCTCCGCGTCGTCGAGGTCGTAGCGGCGCCGCCGCACGCGCTCGGCGTAGTAGGCCCAGTCCCACGGCTGGAGGGTGAAGTCCTCGCCGGAGGCCCTGATCTCCTCCTGCAGCTCGGCGGCATCGGCCTGCGCGTTCGCGACGGCCACGGGCGCCAGCCGCTGCAGCAGCGACAACGCCGCGTCCGGGGTCTTCGCGGTCTGGTCCTCGATCACGTACGCGGCGTGGTGGGGGTGACCCAGCAGCGCGGCCCGCTCGGCCCGCAGCGTCGCGATCCTCGCCAGCACCCCGGCGTTGTCGTACTCGTTGCCCCGGTTGCCGCGCGAGGTCGACGCGCGGAACACCCGCTCGCGCAGGCCGCGGTCGTGCAGCGACGCCAGCGCGGGCTGGGCGGTCGGCAGGCCGAGCTTGATCAGGTACTTGCCGTCCTCACCGCGCGCGGTGGCCGCCTCGGCGGCCGCGGCGATCGCGTCGTCGGAGAGCCCGGCCAGCTCGTCGCGTGTGGACACCACGACGGCGAGGTCGTTCGTGTCGCCCAGTAGGTTGTCCTGAAAGCGCGTGGACAGCGTCGACAGTGCCTCGTTGAGCGCGCGCAGCCGCGTCTGGCTTTCCTCGGGCAGCCCGGCGCCTGCCCGCTGGAAGTCCAGGTGGTAACGCCGCAGCAGCCACGCCTGCTCCGCGTCCAGCCCGAGTGAGTCCCTGCGCTCGTAGAGCTCCTCGATGCGGGCGAACAGCTCCGGGTCGAGGTGGATGGCGTCGGAGTGGGCGGCCAGCTTCGGCGCGATCTCGGCCTGCACCGCCTGCAGCGTCTCGTTCGTGTTCGAGCCCGCGAGGTTGAAGAACACCGACGACACCCGGCCGAGCAGCCGGCCCGCCCGCTCCAGTGCCATGATCGTGTTCTCGAACGTCGGCGGCTCCGCGTTGGTCGCGATCGCGCGGACCTCCCGCGCGTGCTCGGCGATCCCGGCCTCGAACGCGGGCAGGTAGTGCTCGTCGGCGATGCGGTCGAACGGGGGCAGGCCGTAGGGCAGCTCGCTGGGGGCCAGCAGGGGGTTGTCGTGGCTTGTCACGATCGTTCCTTTCGTCCCGTCGACCCTCCGACCTCGGCATCAGAGGACAGCTTCTTCGACCTGCGCCGCTTCTTGGGTTCCGGCGGCACGATCCCGCTGAGGTCACCGGCGAGGTCGTTGACGCGCAGCACGAACGGGCGCGTCTCCGTGTAGCGCACCACCGACAGCGAGCCGGGGTCGACGACGATGCGCTGGAAGCCGTCGAGGTGCTGGCCGAGCGCGTCGGCCAGCAGCGCCTTGATCACGTCGCCGTGGCTGCACAGCAGCCACACCGCGTGGTCGCCGTGCTCGGCCGTGATGCGCGCGTCGTGCTCGCGCACGGCCGCGACGGCCCGCGACTGCACGCTCGCGAGCCCCTCCCCGCCGGGGAACACCGCAGCGGACGGGTGCGCCTGCACCACGCGCCACAGCGGTTCCTTGACGAGCGTCTTGAGCTCCCTGCCCGTCCAGTCGCCGTAGTCCACTTCGGACAGGCGGGGCTCGGTGAGCCGGTCGAGGCCGCGCGCGGTCGCGAGCGGGCCGAGCGTCTGCTTGCACCGCAGCAGCGGCGAGGTGACGAGCGCTGCCAGCGGCACCGCCGCCAGCCGGTCGACCAGCCCCTCGGCCTGGGCCCGGCCCCGCTCGTCGAGACCGACCCGGGGGGTGCGGCCGGCCAGCACCCCCGAGCCGTTGGCCGTGGAGCGGCCGTGCCGCAGCAGAATCACAGTTGCCACACGGCCACCCTACGGGTTCCTACGAACCTGCCGGTCCCGCGTTGGGGTCGAGGACACCGGTGAAGACCAGCGCGAGCAGCAGCAGGCCGAGCACGACGCGGTAGATCACGAACGGCAGGAAGCTGTTCTTCTTGATGTAGGCCATCAGCCAGGCGATCACCACGTAGCCGACGCCGAACGCCACCACCGTCGCCAGGATGGTCGGGCCCCACGCGGGTCCCTCCCCCGCCGCGATGTCGGTGAGCTGGTAGAAGCCCGAGGCCATGACGGCGGGCACCGCGAGCAGGAAGGAGTACTCAGCGGCCTCCGAGCGCTTGTAGCCGAGGAAGAGCCCACCGGTGATCGTGCCGCCCGAGCGTGAGACGCCGGGGATGAGCGCGAGCGCCTGGAAGAACCCGAACGCCAGGCCGTGCTTGACGGTGAGGTGGTCGAGGTCCCGCTGCTGCTGTCCGATCCGGTCGGCCAGCAGCAACAGCAGACCGAACACGATCAGGGTGGTCGCGGTGATCCGCAGGTCGCGGAAGGTGTGCTCGATCTCGTCCTCGAACAGCAGTCCGAGCACCGCGATCGGCAACGAGCCGACGATGATCAGCCAGCCCATCCTGGCGTACGGGTCGTGCCGGTACTCGCGGTTGTACAGCGACTTGAACCAGTGCGAGATGATGCGGCCGATCTTGCGGCTGAAGTACAGCAGCACCGCCAGCTCGGTGCCGATCTGGGTCACCGCGGTGAACGCCGCGCCCGGGTCGTCCCAGCCTGCGAACGCCGCGGTGATCCGCAGGTGGGCGCTGGAGGAGATCGGCAGGAACTCGGTGAGGCCCTGGACGAGGCCGAGGACCAGTGCTTCGAACCAGCCCATCACGCGACTCCGGCCAGGTCGAGCGCCTCGGCCGCGGTCCGCAGGGCGGTGGCCCCGGCCTCGGCGTCGGCGACGTACATGGCGACGGTCAGCGTGGTGACACCGGCGTCGGCGTAGGCAGCCATGCGCTCGGCGATCCGCTCCTTCGGGCCCAGCAGCGACGTCGCGTCGATGAACTCGAGCGGCACCGCGGCCATCGCGCCCGCGTAGTCCTTCGCGAGGTATTTCTCCTGCACCTCGGCGGCCTGCGCCTCGAAACCCATCCGGCAGGCCAGCTGGTTGTAGAAGTTCTTCTCCCTGCTGCCCATGCCGCCGAGGTACAGCGCCGCGTAGCCGCGCACGGCGTCGGCGCAGACGCGCCAGTCGGCACCGGTCACGAGCGGCACGGTGGGCGCGATGTCGAAGCCCTCCAGCGTCCGGCCCGCCTTCTCGGCGCCGGCACGCACGTGGCCGAGCTGCTCACCGGCGTGCTCGGGCGAGAAGAACACCGGCAGCCAGCCGTCGGCGATCTCGCCGGTGAGCTCCAGGTTGCGGGGTCCGATCGCCGCCAGGTAGGTCGGAATGTGGTCGCGAACGGGGTGGACGGTGAGGGCGAGCGCCTTGCCGGGACCGTCGGGCAGCGGCAGCTGGAAGTGCTTCCCGTCGTAGCGGACCCGTTCGCGCCGCAGCGCCATCCGCACGATGTCGACGTACTCGCGGGTGCGGCCGAGCGGCGAGCCGAACCGCACGCCGTGCCAGCCCTCGGAGACCTGGGGCCCCGAGACGCCGAGACCGAGCCGGAACCGGCCGCCGGAGAGCGAGTCGAGGGTGGCGGCCGTCATAGCGGTGGCCGCGGGTGTCCGCGCCGGGATCTGCAGCACCGCGCTGCCGACGTCGATCTTCGACGTCTGCGCGGCCACGAACGCGAGCACGGTGGGGGCGTCCGAGCCGTAGGCCTCCGCGGCCCACACCACCGAGTAGTCCAAGGTGTCGGCATGCTTGGCGAGTGCCAAGTTGGACGCGTCGTTGCCCGCGCCCCAGTATCCGAGGTTCAATCCCAATCGCACGGTCGCCGACACTATCGGGCGGTTGATCGCGTCCACACTTGCCTTGGTCAAGAGCCCGGATGGCCAAACTATAGGGTGGGCAGTCATGAAAAGCCGCCCGCTCGGCACCTCTGGCCTGAAGGTGTCCCGCATGGCACTGGGGACCATGTCCTGGGGTTCCGCCACCGACTCGGAAGAGGCCGCCAGCCAGCTCGTCGCGTTCGTGGACGCGGGCGGCACGCTCGTCGACACCGCCGACATCTACGCCGAGGGCGAGTGCGAGCGGATCCTGGGCTCGCTGCTCGCCGACCTGGTGCCGCGCGAGGACGTGGTGCTCGCGACCAAGGCGGTGGCCAGGCGTACCGACGGCCCGTTCGGCGGCGGCGCCTCCCGGGGCGCGCTGCTGACCGCGCTGGACGGCTCGCTGCGCAGGCTCGGTGTCGACCACGTCGACCTGTGGCAGCTGCACGCGTGGGACGGCACCGTGCCGCTGGAGGAGACGCTGTCCGCGCTCGACTTCGCCGTCAGCAGCGGCAAGGTCCGCTACGCCGGCGTGTCGAACTACTGCGGCTGGCAGCTCGCGACGGCCGCCGCGCTCCGCCCGCGCCTGATCGTCTCCACCCAGGTCGAGTACTCGCTGCTGGAGCGGGGCGTGGAGCGCGAGGTGGTGCCCGCCGCGGCCCATCACGGCATCGGCCTGCTGCCGTGGGCGCCGCTCGGCCGCGGGGTCCTGACGGGCAAGTACCGCACGGGCACGCCCGCCGATTCGCGCGGCGCGTCCACGACCTACGCCGGCTACGTCGAGCAGCACCGCACCGAGCGCGCGAGCCGGATCGTGGAGGCTGTCGCCACGGCCGCCGACGGGCTCGGCACGTCGCCGCTCGCGGTGGCGCTGGCGTGGGTTCGCGACCGGCCCGGCGTCGTCGCGCCGGTGGTCGGCGCCCGCGACACCGGCCAGCTGTCCGGTTCCCTGGCGGCCGAGGAGCTGACACTGCCCACAGCCATCAGGGCCGCGCTCGACGACGTGTCCGGGATCGAGTTCGGTTACCCGGAACGGTGGCCCAGGTAACGGCCACGTGACGTCACCACCAAGCTGCGGGATGCTGTAGGTAACCGTGTTCTTCCCCTCCGGAGGCTGTGTGTTTCCCGCCCCCTTGCGGTGGCCCACCCCCAGTGTGCGCCGGGTCGCCGTCGTTGCCGTTGCCGGAACGCTGCTCGTCAGCGGCTGCACGTCCGCAGGAGGCAGCGGAGACGACCTGCAGGTCGTCGCCAACCCGACGGCCGCCGTCGCGGCCACGTCGCCGGAGCCCTCTGCCGAGCCCGCTGGCCGCGTGCTCGCACAGCGCGCCGAGGTGACGACCCTGGCCACCTCCGGCGGGACGCTCGCCGTGGCGCTGGCCGAGCCCGCGTCGGTGCTGCTCTACGACCTCGACGACCTCACCGCGAAGCCCAGGTCGGTCGAGCTGCCGGCTCCCGCGGAGGAGCTGACCCCGGCCGACGGCGAGCTGCTGGCGAGCCTGCCCGGTGCGGGCAAGCTCGCGCGCATCGCACTGCCGTCGGGCGAGGTGCGCACCGTCGACATCAAGGGCAAGCCCGCCGCCACCGCGGTCAGGGACGGGCGGACGCTGGTGGCCGTGCGCGACCGCAAGGCCGTCGAGGTGCTCGACGGCGACCGGGCCGCCACGACGATCACCGGCGGCCTCTACAGCGCCGACGACGTGCTCGTGGCAGGCGACGCGACCCTCGTGCTGGACCGGCTCCGCACGGCCGTGTTCACCGTGGACGTCGAGGACGGCTCGATCGGCGAGGGCCTGCGGGCCGGTGACGGCGCCACCAACGCGGTCGTCGACTCCTACGGTCGGGTGCTCGTCGCCGACACCCGCGGCGACAGCCTGCTCGCCTTCGGGACCGATCCGCTGCTGCTGCGCCAGCGCTACCCGGTGCCGGGTGGGATCTACGGGATCGCCTACGACGCGAAACGGCACCTCGTCTGGGTGACACTGACCGAGCGCAACGAGGTGGTGGGCTTCGACGTGCGGGGCGGTGAGCCCACAGAAAAGTTCCGGCTACCCACCGTTCGGCAGCCGAATTCGGTTACGGTCGACGAACGGACGTCACGGGTCGTCGTCGGCTCGGCAGCCGGAGAAGGGATCCAGGTGATCGCTCTATGACACAAGCGGAAGCGGTGGTCGACGAGGACTGGGAGTACCGCCGGGTGCAGCTTCCCCCCGGCCTCTCCCGAGTCACCGCGGCCGTACAGCTCTCCATCCAGGCCGAGTTCTCCGGTTGGGAGCTGTCGAACGTACGGCTCTACTCGGACGGAACCCGCAGGGTGTGGCTGCGCAGGCGGCGCAGCCGGGCGGCGGTGGGCCTGCCCGGCCTCATGACGTAGCCCGTCCGTCCCGACCCGCGGCCGCGCCCCTGAGCAGCCGCTCCCCTGTCTCGCGCAGGTACTCGCGCAGCTCCGGCGGGCCCACGACCTCGAAGTCGGCCCCGATCGAGGCCAGCACGAGCACCGGCCATTCGAAGCTGTCGACGTTCATCGTCAGCCGGCACGACTCCTCCCCCTCCGGCTCCACGACTCCCCAGCGCTGCACCGTCCGCGCCACGTGCTCGGCGGGCGCCCGCACGAGCAGGACGGCCTCGTACTGCGTGGGCACCACGTGCACCTGCTGCCGCACGAACTCCGCGGCGTCCCCTCCCGGCAGCTCCCGCTGCCGGAACCTCGCCCCCGTCGTCGTCGGCTCGGTGAGCCGGTCGACGCGGAAGGTGCGCCAGCCGTGCTTCTCCGCGTCCCACGCCACCAGGTACCACCGGCGGCCCAGTGACACGAGCCGGTGTGGCTCCACCAGGCGGGACGTCCGTTCGCCGTCCCGCGCCGTGTAGGAGAACCGCAGGCGTTCGTCGTCGCGGCAGGCCTGGGCGAGCACCGTGAGGGCGGCGGCGTCGACGGTGGGACCGCCCGTGAACGTCGCGGGGACGGTGTACGCCTGCAGCGCGTCGACCCGGCGCCGCAGCCGCGGCGGCATGACCTGGATGACCTTGCTCAGCGCGCGCACCGAGATCTCCTCGATGCCGTCGATCGCGCCACCCGCCGCCGTGCGCAGGCCGACGGCGATCGCGACGGCCTCCTCGTCGTCGACTAGCAGCGGCGGCATCGCGGCCCCGGACCGCAGCTGGTAGCCGCCCGCGACGCCGCGGCTGGCGTCGACCGGGTAGCCGAGTTCGCGCAGCCGGTCGATGTCGCGGCGCAGCGTCCGTTCGCTGACCTCCAGCCGACCGGCGAGTTCGCTGCCCGGCCAGTACCGATGGGTCTGCAGCAGCGACAGCAGCCGCAGCATCCGTGCACTCGTGTTCGCCATGACTCCAGGTTCGCCCTCATTGCGGTCAAGAAGTGGCCGGAGTGGACTTTAGCGTGGTTCCCATGACTTCCACCATGATCCGCACGAGCGGACTGACCAGGCACTTCACCGTCAAGAAGCGGACGGTCGAGGCGGTGCGCGGGCTCGACCTGACCGTCGACGAAGGCGAGCTGGTGGCACTGCTCGGGCCCAACGGCGCCGGGAAGTCCACCACTCTGCGCATGCTCACGACGCTGCTGCGGCCCACGTCCGGCACCGCCGAGGTCGCGGGCCGCGACGTGACCCGCGACCCGCGTGGCGTGCGCGCCCGCATCGGCTACATCGGCCAGGGCAACGGCGCGGGGCACAGCCAGCGGGCCCGCGACGAGCTGCTGAGCCAGGGCCGGGCGTACGGCATGACCGTGGCCGCCGCCCGGGCCCGTGCGGACGAGCTGGTCGGCTCGCTCGACCTCGGCGCCGTCGCCGACCGCGTCGTGTCCTCGCTCTCCGGCGGGCAGCGCAGGCGCCTCGACATCGCGATGGGTCTCATCCACGCGCCGGAGCTGCTGTTCCTCGACGAGCCGTCGACCGGGCTCGACCCGCAGAACCGGGCGAACCTCGCCGAGCACGTGCGACGGCTGCGCGCCGAGCAAGGCACCACGATGGTGCTCACGACGCACTACCTCGAGGAGGCCGACCAGCTCGCCGAGCGGGTGGTGGTGATCGACCACGGCCGCGTCATCGCCGACGACACCCCCGCCCGGCTCAAGGCGGCACACGCCGGCGACCGGATCACGCTGGAGTTCGACCACGAGCAGGAGGCCGAGCGCGCCGAGGCGCGGGCACTGGGCATCGCCGAGGGCGCGCAGACCGAGCGCACCGGCACCCGTCTGGAGATCCGGATCGACGGCGGCGCCCGGCTGACCCCGAAGCTGCTGCGTGGCTTCGACGAGGCCCACATCCCCGTCGCGAGCGTGGAGGTCGCCAGGCCGACCCTCGACGACGTCTTCCTCAACCTCACCGGGCGCAGCCTCCGCGAGGAGAGCGCGGGTGCCGGCACCCAGGAGCGTGCGGCATGACCACCTTCGCCACCGACACGGCCACGGTCTTCAGCCGAGAGCTGCGGCCCGTGCTGCGCGACCCGTTCTCCGTGATCTTCTCGATGCTCCAGCCGTTGCTGTTCCTCGCGCTGTTCGCGCCGCTGCTGCCGGACACCGACGGCGGCTCGGCGCTGCAGTGGTTCGTGCCCGGCATCGTGGTGATGTCGTGTCTGTTCGGCACGTCGGCGACCGGCTCGAACCTGCTGTTCGAGATCCAGACCGGTTCGCACGAACGGATGCTCGTCTCGCCGCTGAGCAGACCGGCGCTGATCGTGGGCCGCGCGCTCAAGGAGATCGTGCCTATGTTCGCGCAGGCCGTGCTCATCGTGCTGGTCACGATCCCGTTCGGCTTCGAGTTGCACGTCGGCGGCGCGCTGGTCGCCCTCGCGATCCTCGCGCTGTTCTGCGTCGGGCTGGGTTCGCTGTCCTACACGCTGGCGCTCGCGGCGCGGAACACGGAGTGGATGTTCTGGGCGGTGCAGCAGACACTGCTGTTCCCGCTGCTGTTGCTCGCCGGCATCCTGCTGCCGATCGACGAGGCGCCGGAGTGGCTGCGCGTGGCTTCCCACCTCAACCCACTGACCTACGTGGTGGACGCCGAGCGGGCGCTGTTCAACGGCGAGCTGGTGTCGGCCACCGTCGGCTACGGGTTGCTGGCGGCCGCGGCGGTCGGCGTGCTCGGACTGTGGATCGGCACGAAAGCCATCCGCAGGGCGAGCGCCTGACCGACTGCAGTGAAGGCCACCATCACTGCGTTGAACGCAGTGATGGTGGCCTTCACTGCGGCTGTCCTAGACGGTTTTGGTCACTTCGCCGAAGACGAGCTCGAACGCGTCGGGGGTGGTGAAGTTGGCCATGTCGGCGGTACCGGCCTCACCCTCGGGCGAGCCGAGCGCGGCGAGCGCCTCCTCCTGGGTGTCCCAGTCGAGCGTCGCGACCATGAAGTGCCGCGGCGTGGAGCCGTCAGGGCTTTCGGCCACGGCCCACTCGTAGGCGCGCAGCCCCGGCAGTTTCGCCGCGAGCGGGGCGTGCACCTCCCGGTAGTGCCGCAGGAACTTCTCCGGGTCGGCGGGATGGTGGTAGGTGACGGTCATGCGGTACATGGCGGATCCTCTCCTCAGCGCCCGTCGAGGTAGGCGTTCACGTGCTCCGTGACGTAGTCGATGCCCTCCGCGCTGCCCGGCAGCACGTTGACCATCGTGAAGAACCCGTGCATCTGACCGGTGAACAGCCGCTCGTGCACGGTCACGCCCGCCTCCCGCAGCCGCCGCGCGTAGGCGGCGCCCTCGTCGCGCAGCACGTCGTGCTCGGCGACCAGCACCACGGCCGGCGGCAGCCCGCCGAGGTCGGCACAGCGCAGCGGCGACGCGTCCTCGTTGCGCCGGGCCTCCGGGTCGGCCACGTAGTGGTCCCAGAACATGATCATCGTCTCGCGGGAGAGCATGAGCTGGTTGGCGGGATCGGTGTAGGAGGCGTTGTCGAGGTCGCAGTCGGTCACCGGGTAGACCAGCACCTGCAGCAGGATCTCCGGGCCGCCCTCCCGCCTCGCGCGCCGGGTGACGATCGCCGAGAGGTTCCCGCCCGCGCTGTCACCGGCGACGACGAGTGGCAGGCGGGAGCCGAGCAGCGTCTCCTGCCGGGCGTCCAGCCAGCGCAGCGCGGCCCACGCGTCCTCGGCCGCCGTGGGGTACGGGTGCTCCGGCGCGAGCCGGTAGTCCACCAGCGCCACGGCGCAGCCGGTGCGCTGCGCCAGCTGCCTGCCCAGCGTGTCGAACTCGTCGAGCGCGCCGAGCACCCAGCCGCCGCCGTGGTAGTACACCATCAGGCCGCGCGGCTCGGCGTTCGGCACGAGCAGCCGCACGCCGACCGACCCACCGTCCTGAGTGGACACGGCGTGTTCCTCGACCCGCGCCATGTCCGGGCCGGGGCCGTAGAGGTCCTTGAGCCCGGCGCTGAGCTCACGCGCCTCGGCGGGACTCAGCTCGTGCAGTGGTTTCGCGCCGGTCTCGGCCATCTTGGCCAGGAAGTCCGCGGTCGCTTCGTCGAGAGCCATCGGGCCACCCTTCTACTTGAGCGCGAAGCCGCGGTAATCCTGCTCCGCCACCTCGTCGCACTGCTTTTCGTACGTCGCGAAACCGCCCGCGTAGGGCATGAAGATGCGCGGCTTGCCCGGCACGTTCGCGCCGAGGTACCACGACGCGGCCTTCGGGAACAACGTCATCGACGCGACCTCGTTGACGTGGTCGACCCACCCGTCCTCGGCCTCGACGGTGGGCTCGATCGTGCGGTAGCCGTGCGTGCGCAGGTGCTCGATGCACCGGCCGGTCCACTCGACGTGCTGCTCGATCGCGGTGACCATGTTGGTCAGCACCGAGGGACTGCCCGGTCCGGCCAGCAGGAACAGGTTCGGGAACCCGGCGGTGCCGAGGCCGAGGTAGGTCCTCGGGCCCGCGCCCCATTTCTCGGCGAGCACGGCGCCGTCACGGCCACGGATGTCGATCCGGTTGACGGCACCCGTCATGGCGTCGAATCCGGTGGCCAGCACGAGGCAGTCGAGCTCCACCTCGCCCCGCGCCGTGCGGACCCCGTTCGCCGTCACGGTCTCCAGCGCGTCGCGGCGCAGGTCGACGAGGGTGACGTTGTCGCGGTTGAAGGTCTCGTAGTAGTCGGTGTCGACGCAGATGCGCTTGGTGCCCAGCGGGTACTCCCACGGCAGCAGCCGCTCGGCGACCTCGGGGTCGGTCACCCGCTCGCGGATCTTCTGCCGCACGAAGTCCGAGACCGTGTCGTTGGCCCGCTGGTCGGCCATCAGGTCCGCGTACGCGCCCAGGATGCCGAAGCCGCCCTTGGTGTAGCGGCTCTCGTACTCCCGCTGCCGCTGCTCCTCGTCCACGTCGTGGGCGGACTGCGGGTTGTCGCCGCGCACGATCCCGGCCTCCGAGGCCCGGTTCTGCCTGCGCCGCTCGGCGTAGTTCGTCTTGATCTCGCGCTCCCACTCGGGGTCGAGCGGGCCGTTGAACGCGGGAACCGAGAACGCGGGCGTGCGCTGGAACACGGTGACGTGCCCGGCTTCCTGGGCGATCATCGGAATCGCCTGCACACCCGAGGAGCCGGTGCCGAAGACACCGACGCGCCTGCCGCTGAAGTCCACACCGGACTCCGGCCAGGTGGCCGTGTGGTACACCGGGCCGCGGAAGTCGTCGAGGCCGGGGATCTCCGGCGCCTTCGGCACCGAGAGACAGCCGGTGGCCAGGATGCAGTACCTGGCCGTGAGCCGGTCACCGGCCTCCGTGCGGACCGTCCACGTGGCACTGGGGGTGTCGTATTGTGCGGCCACCACCCTGGTGTCGAACGTGATGTCCTTGCGCAGGTCGAAGCGGTCGGCCACGTGGGCGAGGTAGCGCTGGATCTCCGGCTGCGCCGGGTAGCGCTCGGTCCACTTCCACTCCTGCTGCAGGTCCTCGTCGAACGAGTACGAGTAGTCGAGGCTCTCCACGTCACAGCGCGCGCCGGGATACCGGTTCCAGTACCAGGTGCCGCCCACGTCGGAGCCTGCCTCGAGCACCCGCGCGGTCAGTCCGCGCCTGCGCAGCTCGTAGAGCATGTACAGGCCGGAGAAACCGGCCCCGACGACGATCGCGTCGAACTCGGTGGTCGTCTCTGCCATTGAAGTGTGTTCTCCCGGCTCTCTCAGCGCAGCCTGCGCTCGGTGGCGATGTAGGTGACGGATGCGGTGGAATCGCACGTGGTGGGTTCGAGTAGTTCGCGCCAGGCCCTGGGGTCGCGGACCGGTGCGGCACGCAGCGCGCCGAGGTCGGCGAACCAGAGCTCACGTACGGCGTCGAAGGCGGGCTCGCCCGCGGCGTAGCTTTCCGGGATGCTCCGGGAGCGCACGTGCCGCAACGCGCCCACGGCCCGGCCGCGATCGGCGTCCGCGTCGTCGTGCCAGGCCGCGTCGAACCCCTGCTGGCCGAGCCCGGGTGCGCGGCGCAGGAGCCGGATCAGCTTGACCCCCTGGGCGTCACCGGGACCCGTGGCGCCATCGACGGCGTCCTCGGTGGTGAGCAGGAACGCGAGCTTGGGGATGTCCATGAAGTGGACCTGGTCGGCCTCCGCCTCGGCGTAGGCGGGGTCGTCCTGCAGCTTGAGCGCCGACTCCACGTCGTCGAGCCAGACCTCGGGAATCCCGTGGTAAGGCGCGTCGATGAGGTCGTCGGCCGCCGCGAGCCGTGCGTTCTGCACCGCGTGGCGGATCACCGAGATGGCGAGGGTGAGCGGATCTCCGTGGGGCTTGTGCCAGTGCGCGTCGAACTGTTCGAGGGACAGCTGCGGCAGCTTGGTCAGCAAGGCCATCGTCTTGATCACAGGGTGCTCCTCGTCGTTGAGTAGCAGCGGAAGGTGCTCAGGCGTACTGGATGAGCTTGGTCTCGAGGTAGGCGGAGAGGCCCTCGACGTTGCCCTCGCGGCCGAGGCCGGACTGCTTGTAGCCGCCGAAGGGCTGTACGACGCACATGCCCCAGCTGTTGATGGAGATCTGGCCGGTGCGGATGCGCCTGGCGATCTGCTCGGCGAGCGCGGCGTCGCGGGCGTACACGGCGCCGGAGAGCCCGTAGTCGGAGTCGTTGGCGATGTCGACGGCCTCGTCGATGCTGTCGAACGGGATCACGCACACGACGGGGCCGAAGATCTCCTCGCGGGCGATTCGCATGTCGTTGCTGACGTCGGCGAACAGCGTCGGCTGGACGTAGAAGCCCCGGTCCAACCCCTCGGGCCTGCCGCCGCCGGTGACCAGCCGGGCGCCCTCGTCCAGTCCGATCCGGATGTAGTTCTCGACCCGCTCGCGCTGACGTTCGGCGGCGAGCGGCCCGAGTACGGTGTCGGGCTGAAGCGGGTCGCCGACCTTGAGCGCTTCGAGCGCGGGCACCATCGCGTCGAGCAGTTCCTGCTGCCGTTCGCGGGGCACGAGGATGCGGGTGAGCGCGGCGCAGACCTGCCCGGAGTGGCCGATGCCGGCGAAGAGCAGTGTCGGCAGCACCTGGTCGAGCGGGATGTCGTCGGCGATGATCCCGGCCGACTTGCCGCCGAGCTCGAGCGTGACCCTGGTGACGCGCTCGCCGCACAGGCTCATGATCCGCTTGCCCGCGGCGGTGCTGCCGGTGAAGGCGACCTTGTCGACGCCGGGGTGGCGCACGAGATACTCCCCCACCTCACGTCCGGCGGGCAGCACGCTGACCACGCCCTCGGGCAGGCCGGCGGCCTCGAGCGCCTCGGCCAGCAGCATGACGCTGACCGGGCCTTCCGGCGCGGGCTTGAGCACCACGGTGCAGCCCGCGGCGAGCGCGGGGCCGATCTTGAGCGACGCGGTGGCGACGGGACCGTTCCAGGGGATGATGGTGGCGACCACGCCCACCGGCTCGTGCACGAGCCTGCCGTTGCCGTCGGCCCAGGTGCGCTCCTCTTCGAACGCGAACCTCTCGTGCAGGGTGGACACGTCGTCCCACATCTTCAGCGCGTTCTGGTGGAACGCCGTGCTCACGGCGGTCGGCGCGCCGATCTCGGCGGTGAACGCGGCGGCCATCTCGTCGAAGCGCTTCTCCACCTCCTTGCCGACCCGGGCGAGGATCGCACCGCGCTCGGCGGGGCTCATGCGCGGCCACGGTCCCTCGTCGAACGCCTTCCTGGCGGCGGCCACCGCGGCGTCCACATCGGCTTCCCTCGCCTCGGGAACCGTGGCCAGCACCTCTTCGGTGCTGGGCGAGACCACGTCGATGACGTGCTCGCTGGACGGCTCGACCCACCTGCCCCCGATGAACAGCCGCCGGTAGCTCTTGATCACGATCAGCTCCTCGTCGTCTTCACGTCGTCGTGACGGGTGACACACAGACACCTTGGGTGCCCGCGAAAATCAAGTCAAGGATTTCCCTGATATTCATAGCAAGCAATTTGCGAAACCACTCAACCGGTGAGCGCGGCGTCCCCGAGGAACGCCCGCACCACCGACGCATGCGAACGGGCCTCGGCCGCCGAACCGTGGAACACGGCCTCGCCTCGGGCCAGCACCACCACGTCGTCGGCGATCTCCAGGCCCAGTTCGGCGTTCTGCTCCACGACGAGCAGCGCGATGCCGGAGTCGGCCATCTCCCGCACGGCGCCGAGCACCGATTCGACCATCGCGGGCGCCAGTCCCATCGACGGTTCGTCGAGCAGCATCACCCTCGGCGAGGACATGAGCGCCCTGCCGAACGCGAGCATCTGCTGCTCGCCACCGGAGAGCAGCCCCGCCGCGCCCCGCCGTCGCTCGCGCAGCACGGGGAACATCGCGTAGACGTGTTCCATCGTCTGCTGTGCCTGCGCGCGCGGCGCCGTATAGCCGCCGAGCACGAGGTTCTCCTCCACGGTCAGCGGCGCGAACACGCGCCTGCCCTCCGGCACGAGCACGAGCCCGTCGCGCACGATCCGGTGCGGCGCCCTGCCGACGATCGGGGCTCCGCCGAGCCGGACCTCGCCCGAGCGCACCGGGACGAGCCCGGCCACCGCACGCAACGTCGTGCTCTTGCCCGCACCGTTGGCCCCGAGCACGAGGGTCACCCGCCCCTCGCTCGCCCGCGCACTGACGCCCCGTACCGCCTCCACCGAGCCGTAACTCACCCGCAGGTCCTCGATCTCAAGCATGGGCACGCCACTTCTTTCCCAGGTAGGCCCGCTGGACGTCGGGGTCGGTGACCACCTCGGCGGGACTGCCGTGCGCCACCACGGCGCCGAAGTTCATCGCCACGAGGTCGTCGCAGGTGTCGATCATCAGCTGCACGTCGTGCTCGACGAGCAACTGCGTCAGGCCCTCGTCGCGCAGCCTGCGCAGCAACTCTGAGATCTCCTGCCGCTCGGCCTGGTTCATCCCGGCCGTCGGCTCGTCGAGTAGCAGCAGCCGGGGAGAGGTCGCCAGCGCGCGGGCGATCTCGACCCGCCGGGACATGCCGTACGACAGCTCACCCGGCCTGGCCCGCACGACGTCGCCGAGGCCGGTGCGCTCGATCGCGTCGTCGACGACCCCGGCGGGAGCCCGCCTGCGCAGGTCCGCGCCGAGGCGCACGTTCTCGGCCACGGTGAGATCCGGCAGCAGGCGCACGGTCTGGAACGTGCGGGCGACCCCGCGCCGCGCGAGGCTCGCCGGTGCCGCGTTCTGGTACTCGGCGCCGTCGAGCAGCAGAGTGCCACGCGTGAGCGGCACGAGCCGGGTCAGCGCCGCGAGCAGCGTGCTCTTGCCGGACCCGTTGGGCCCGAGCAGCCCGCAGATGCGGCCGGGCTCCAGCGCGAGGTCGACGCCGTCGACCGCCTTGATGCCGCCGTAGTGCACGGCGACGTCGCGGGCCTCGATCACCGTCATGGCCTGCCTCCCGGAAGGGCGGGGCGGCGCAGCCGCCGCACGAAGTCCTGTGCCAGCCCGAGGATCCCGGTCGGCACGAAGATCGCCGCCACGGCGACCACGACGCCGTAGACGAGGGTCTGCCACTCGCCGACGAACGCGAGCACGGTGGGCAGCCACGTGAAGACGACGGCGCCGATCAGCGCTCCCGCCCACGACCGTGAGCCGCCCACGATGATCATCGTCAGCGCCAGCACCACGAGGTGGAACCCGACCTCCTCGGGCGTGACCGTGGTGCGCAGCAACGTGTTCATGGCACCGGCGCACGCCCCGAGCAGCCCGCCGACCACGAACGACAGCTGCCGGATCGCGGTGACGGGAACGCCGACGGACACGGCCAGCTCGGGATCCTCGCGCACGGCGTCGATCCACCGGCCGGGCCTGCCCCGCTCGGACAGCGCCAGCAGCACCACCGCCGCCACGGCGACCGCCACCACGTGCCCCGTCTGCAGGTCGCTGACCGCGCCGAACAGGCCCTGCGCCCCACCGGTCAGCTCGCCGCCGTTGATCACGGCGACGGAGAGGATGAGGCTGTAGGCGATCGTGGCCATGCCGAGGTAGAGCCCGGACAGCCGCGCGAGCACGAGCGCCAGCAGGTAGGCGATCACGGCCGCCAGCAGCATGCCGGCGCCGATCGCGGCGAACGGCGGCCAGCCGAGCTGCAGCGTCACGATCGCGGCGGTGTAGGCGCCGATGCCGTAGCTGCCGATGCCGGCCAGCGAGAACACCCCGGCCCGGAACGGCACCTGGATGCTCAGCGCCAGCAGCAGGCTGATGAACATGGACTGGATCAGCACCACGTTCGCCTCGTACCAGGCGATCATGTGCGACGCACCTCCTTGCGCCCGAAGAGCCCGCGCGGCCGCAGCACGAGCACGGCGAAGATCAGCCCGAACGACACGGCGTCGACCCACATGCCCGAGGTCTGCGTGAGCACGACGGTCTCGGCGAGCGCGAGGATCATCGCCCCGGCCACCGCGCCGCCGATCGAGCCGATGCCGCCGAGCACGATCGCGGCGAACGCCTTGATGAGGAACCCGTCGCCGCTCTCGGCGGCGATCGAACCGAGGTAGTAGGTGAGCAGCACGCCCGCGATGCCGGCGAGCGCACCGGCCACCGCCATCGTCGCGACCGCCAGCCCGCGGCGGTTGACGCCCATCATCGTGGCGACCTCGGCGTCGACGCCGATCGAGCGCAGCGCGAGGCCGGTGCGGGCGGAGCGCAGCCACCAGGCGAGCACGCCCGTCAGCACCGCCGCGGCACCGAGGATCACCAGCTGCACGTTGGTGAGCTGCACCGGGCCGAGCCGGTACACCTCGACCTGGAACGTGCTGCCGGTGAACCCGAAGGGCACGCTCTTGGTGGCGTGCTGGGCGATCGCCAGCGGGATCGTCGCGATGCCGATGCCGCCGACCAGGATCTGCAGCTCCGCCCGCCGGTGGTCACGGGCCCGGCGCTGGATGGGCTCGAACGCGAGCACCTGCGCCAGCACCGACAGCGCCGCGCCCACCGCCGTGCCGATTAGCAGCACCAGCGGCAACGGCAGCGCGACCTGCCCCACGAGCAGATGCCCGGTGAACGCCGCGAACATGAAGATCGAGCCGTGGGCGAAGTTCAGGATGCCGATCGTGCCCCACGCCAGGCTCATGCCGAGCGCGAAGAGCAGGTACAGCGAGCCCAGCGTCAGCGCGTTGAGCAGGTTCTGCGCCATGACTCACGACGCCTCACGGGACACGAGGATCTCGCCGCTGCCGTCCCAGCCCGCGAGCACGCCCTCCACGCGCAGGTCGTTGCCCTCGAAGCGGAGCTTGCCCTCGGCGCCCTCGAAGCCCTGCTTCGCCACCGTCGCCAGCCCCTGCTGGATCGCGGTGCGGTCGGCGCTGCCGGCCTCCTTGATGCCCCTGGCGAGGAACCACGCGGCGTCGTAGGCCTCGGCGGCGTAGTTGTTGGGCAGCTCGCCGTTGTACTTCGCCTGGTAGGCCTTGACGAACTCCTGGACGCTGGGCACCTCGGCGTGCGGGCTGAAGTCGCTCGGCCACACCGTGCCCTTGGCCTGCTGCCCGGCCGGCTTGAGGTTGCCGGCGCCCATCGAGGTCATGCCGACGATCTCGCCGGAGTAGCCGTTCTGCTTGAGCTGGGTGATCGCGGCCGGGTTCTGCGGGCCCTGCAACAGCACGAACACGGCGTCGGGCTTGGCGCGGGCGATCTTGGCCCCGGCGTTGGTGAAGTCCTGCGCGGTGAGCTGGACGCCGTCGGAGCTGCTCACGGTGAAGCCGTACTTCTTCGCCAGCTGCGGCACGGTCTCCTGGCCCAGTTCGGCGAGCGTGGGATTGCCGCTGTTGTAGAGCACGGCGGCGGTCTTGGCGCCCTTGCTCTTCAGGTACTCGCCGGCGTGGTGGAAGTACGAGCTCGCCGGAGCGGTGACGCGGTACGTGTAGTCGCCGACGAGCACGCCGTCGCTGCCGGCCTGCGTGTAGATCACCGGGATCTTCGCCTTGTCGGCGATCGGTGAGACGGCGGCGGCCTGCGAGCTGGCCGCGGGGCCGAGGATCGCGGAGTACGACTGGTCCGACACCGCCTGCGTCGCGAAGCTCGCGGCCTCCTGGACGCTCGCGGCGCTGTCGTGCAGGTCGATCTCGAGCTTCGTGTCGCCGAGGAACTTCCGCTGGTTGATCTGCTCGACGGCGAGGTCGATGCCGCGCGTGCTGTGCGTGCCCGCGAACGCGACCGGCCCCGTCATCTCCTTGATCGACATGATCTTGACGGTGCCGGGCAGTCCCTCTCCCCCACTGCCGCCCGTTCCCGACGAGGTCGCACACGCCGTTGCCAGCACGGCCGCCGTGCCGACGACCAGGGCACACCGGACCCGATTTCCCGTACGCATCTTCACTGACGCCTCCGTGGGGACCGAATCTATGATTATGATTCGTATGAGTTTTCACACGGTAAGCCGCGACGGCGTCGTTGTCCAGCCCTTCGGCGCAGCTGCTTGACACGCACCTGATTGGGGATAACGATTAACATCAATATGGATGGCAGAGTCGCCCTGGTGACCGGCGGCGGCAGTGGCATGGGCAGGGCGACCGTGCTCGCGTTCGCCCGCTCCGGCGCGCACGTCGTGGTCGCCGACGTGGACATCGAGGCCGGCCGCGGCGCCGCGGCCGAGGCCGGCGGCTGCTTCGTCGAGGCCGACGTGAGCAGACCGGAGGACGCCGAGCGCATGGTGACGACCGCGGTCGAGCGCTTCGGCAGGCTCGACTGCGCGGTGAACAACGCCGCGCTGACACCCGACCGCGCCGGCATCGTCGACGCGGACCTCGCCGAGTGGCACCGGCTGCTCGCCATCAACCTCACCGGCGTGCTGCTGTGCCTCAAGTACGAGCTCGCACAGCTGCGGCGGCAGGGCGGAGGCGGCGCGATCGTCAACGTCGGCTCGGTCCGGTCGCTGCGCGCCAAAGCGGGCTCCCCGGCCTACACCGCCGCCAAGCACGGCGTGCTCGGCCTGACCCGCACGGCCGCGCTGGAACACGCGAGCGAGGGCATCCGCGTCAACGCCGTGTGCCCCGGCGCGATCGACACCCCCATGGCGCGGGAGGCCAGGGCCGCCCGCGGCGAGAGCGAGGCGGCGATGGCGGCCAGGCTGAGCCCGCTGGGCAGGCTCGGCACCGCGGAGGAGATCGCCGAGGCCAACGTCTGGCTGTGCTCCCCCGCGTGCGAGCTGATCACCGGCCAGGCGATCGTCGCCGACGGCGGCTACCTGGCGCAATGAACGACCGAGAGAGGCGGGACCCGTGATCATCGACGCGCACACCCACATCTGGCCCGACCGCATCGCCGAGAAGGCGCTGACGGCCAACCGGCTGCCGGGCCTGACCGCCGTCGGCGACGGCAAGGCGGGCACGCTCGCCGCCCAGATGGCGGGCGGCGAGGTGGGGCACAGCGTCGCGCTCGGCGTCGCCGGTCAGGCCCGCCACGTCGACGCGACCAACGAGTTCATCGCCTCGCTCGACCGCGAGAGCTTCACACCGTTCGGCACCGTCCACGTGGACCTCTCCGTGGAGGAGAACCTCGCGAGCCTGCGCAGGCACGGCATCCACGGCGTGAAGGTGCATCCGCTGTTCCAGGGCTACGGGCTCAGGCACCCCCGGCTGTGGGAGCTCTTCGAGGCGTTCGGCAGCGACATCCCCGTGATCACCCACGTCGGCGCGGGCGGCGGCGGCGAGGTGAACGCGCTGAGCAACCCGAAGATGCTGCGCGAGATCGTCACGACGTTCCCCGACCTGCGGCTCGTCGCCTGCCACTTCGGCGGCTACCACATGCTCGCCGAGGCCGAGGAGGAGCTGCGTGGCCTGCCGATCGTGCTGGAGACGTCGTGGCCGCCGTCCGTCGCGAACGTCGACCCGGACACGGTGCGGCGGTTCATCACCCGGCATGGCACCGAGCGGGTGGTGTTCGGCTCGGACTGGCCGATGACCGACCCCGCCGCCGAGATCGCCGCGATCCGGCGGCTCGGCCTCGGCGACGAGGCCGAGGAGGCCGTCCTCGGCGGCAACCTCGCGAGGGTCTTCGGGCTGGACGTGGGCTGACCCGTCGATGGGCGCCGGTCAGCGCCAGTCGACGACCTCGTTCATGAGCTGCGGTTCGCGCCGGGCCACGGTCTTGGCGTACTCGCTCATGTGCTCGTGCATGAGCCGCTCGGCCACCTCCGCGTCGCCGGCGATGATCGCGTCGGCGATCTCGGCGTGCACCCGGCGGACGTGCCCGCGCTTGCGCGCGACGTACACTCCGGAGGCACGCTCGGTGAAGATGTCCTTCATCGCGCGGGCGAAGATGTCGAGCAGCCCGTTGCCGGACATCGACAGCACCTTGGCGTGGAAGGCGTTGCTCGCGACCAGCCACTCGGCATCGGTGCTCGCCTCGAAGCCCTGCTTGACGATCGCACGCAGCTCGTCGTTGTCGTCGGGATCGTGCCGCTGCGCGGCCAGCCGGGCGATGAGCGGCTCGATGATCAGCCGGGCCTCCACCAGCTCACTGAACTGGATGCCGAGCACCTGGAAGAACAGCGTGGCCATCCGCCCGAACTCGCGACTGTCCACTTCCGACACGACGGGCCCGCCGCCGGGGCCGGGCTTCATCCGGACGAGCCCGTGGGTCTCCAGGACTCGCAGCGCCTCCCGAAGCGAGGCGCGCGCCACCTGGTAGCGCTGGAGCATGACGCTTTCCGACTCCAGCATGTCGCCGGGCTTGAGATCGCGCTTGGCGATGTCGCGCACGATCTCCCTGGCGATGATGGCCGAAACCTTCTCGCTCCGGCGTTCCCATGCCGCGCCGGACGCCGCATTGTCAGTCATAATGAATCGCAGCATACCGGCGCGACCGGGAGCGGGCCGCGCAGGCGCCCCGGCGAGTGTCGCGAACTATTTCGTCAAGCGTTTCACCAGTTGTTTGGCGAGCGAGTCGAGGATGACCTCCGTGGATCCCTCGTAGATGCGCATGGGGCGCGCCTCACGGTACAGCCGTTCGATTTTGCTGCCGCGCACGAGCCCGAACCGGCCCATCGTCTGCACACACCGGTCCACCACCCGCGCGGCGACCTCGGTCGCGGCGACCTTCGCCATCGAGGACAGGTGCAGGTTGCCGAGTGGGTCACGGGCAGCCGCGGCCGCGGCACGGTAGGTGAGCGTCCGCGCACCCTCGATGTCGGTCCAGGACAGGGCGAGGTTGCCGGGAACGGAACCGAGCCGGGCGAGGCTCACCCCGAACTGCTCGCGGCCCGCGGCGTGCCGGACGGCCTCCTCCAGCGCCGCCTGCGCGAGCCCCACCGCGGCGCCGGCGACGGAGACCCGGAACGTCGCGAGCGTGGCCAGCACCAGCGAGAAGCCCTTGCCCGGCTCCCCCAGCCGGTTGCCCGCGGGCACCCGCACGCCGTCGAGCAGCACGTCTCCGAGCACATGCGGCGCGATGATCTGGTGCGTCTTCTCCACCGAGACGCCGGACGCGGCGGCGGGTACCAGCACGAGCGAGTAGCCCTCACCTTCGCGGGCGAGCACGCAGTAGAAGTCCGCGTCGCCGGCGTTGGTGATGAAGGACTTGTGGCCGTCGACCACCAGTTCGCCGTTCCGCTCGACGACCGATGTGGACAGTGCTTTGAGGTCGGAGCCCACACCGGGCTCGGTCAGCGCCAGCGCGGCGATCGCCTCCAGGCGGGCCACCCTCGGCAGCCACTCCTCGCGCAGCTCCGCGCTGCCGCCCTTGCCGATGGCGTAGCTGCCGATGCCCTGCATGCCGAGCAGCGAGTCGAGGTGCGCGCTCTCCGCGGCGAACGCCTCGCGCACCACGGTCACCGCCAGGGAGTCGACCTCCGGATAGCGACCACCGAACTCGGCCGGGACCATGATCGAGGCCAGCCCGGTCTCCGCCAGCCGCTTGCGCATCTCGGGGTCGATGTCGTCGGCCTCGTCGGCCCGCTCGGCGATGTCGCGTACCGATGCGGCGAACTCCCTCGCCTCGTCCCGCAGCGCGCGGTACGCCTCCGGGAGCTCGAACAGGGGTTGCTCGTGCGTCTCGCCCACCGGTACTCCTTCGTCCTCGGGTTCACTTCACGGCTATCTATGATTACCATAACAAGGAATAGGCTCGAGGAGGAGACTTCGTGACGTTCGATCCGACAACGGCGTTCGACCTCACCGGCAGGGTCGCGCTGGTGACCGGCGGCAGCAGGGGCCTCGGCAGGGCGATGGTGTTCGGCCTCGCGCGCGCCGGAGCCGACGTGGTGATCGCGAGCCGCAACCTCGACTCGTGCGAGCGGACGGCGGCCGAGGTGGAACGCGAGACCGGGCGCGAGGCCCTGCCGGTGAGCGCGCACGTCGGCCGCTGGGGCGGGCTGGAAGCGCTGGTCGACGCCGCTTACGACCGGTTCGGCCACGTGGACGTGCTCGTCAACAACGCGGGCATGTCGCCCCTCTACGACGGCCTCGACACCGTGAGCGAGGAGCTGTTCGACAAGGTACTCGGCGTCAACCTCAAGGGCCCGTTCCGGCTCTCGGCGCTGGTGGGCACGCGCATGGCCCAGGGGGAAGGCGGCTCGATCATCAACATCAGCAGCGCCGCCGCCGTTCATCCCCGGCCCGCCGTGGTGCCCTACGCCGCGGCCAAGGCCGGGCTCAACGCCGTCACTGTCGGCTTCGCCCACGCCTTCGGCCCCTCGGTGCGCTGCAACGCGATCATGGCAGGCACCTTCCACACCGACGTCAGCGCGTCGTGGGACCCCGAGACGTTCGCCGAGCGGGCCCGCGGCTTCGCGCTGCGCCGAGGCGGGCAGCCCGACGAGATCGTCGGCATGGCGGTCTACCTGGCGAGCGACGCCTCCAGCTACACCACCGGCGCCGTGCTCACCGTCGACGGCGGCCAGCCCTGACCGTGGCGCGCCGGGGCCCCGCACGGCCCCGGCGCGCACGCAGTCAAGGTGGCCTTCACCGCAGTACGCGGACGCAACCTGGGTCAGCTGGTGACGACCCCCTCGGCGCCGAGCACGGCCAGCTCGCCCGCACCGAGGCCGAGCCTCCCGCCGAGCACCTCCCGCGTGTGCTGCCCCACCGTCGGCACCCCGTCGTAGCCGGGGCCGTCGTAGCTGGCCAGGTGCAGCACCGGACCCGGCATCAGCACCGAGCCCAGACCGTGCTCACCGGTGATGCCCACCAGCGTGCGCTCCAGGAAGTGCGGGTCGGCGACGATGTCGGAGGCGTCGTTGACGGGCGCGTTGACCACGTCGTGCTCCTCCAGGATCCGCAGCGCCTCCGCCCTCGGCAGTGACCGCACCCAGTCGGCGACGTGCTTCTGCACCAGCTCGTTGTTGGCCAGCCGCGCCGAGTTGGTGGCGAAGCGGGGGTCCTCGACGAGTTCGGGCTGCCCCATCGCCGCGAACAGGCGCGCGGCGATGGCCTGGTTGGACGCGGCGATCGACAGGTACTTGCCGTCGGCGGCCTGGTAGATGCCGCGCGGCGAGGCGGCGCCGGTGTCGTTGCCGATGCGGCCTTGCACCTCGCCGAGCGAGGTGTACTTGAGCATCATGTCGCCGATGATGAACATCAGCGGCTCGTAGAGTGCCACGTCCACCACGTCGCCCTGGCCGGTGCGTTCGCGCCGGAACAGCGACATGGCCGTGCCCATTGCCGCGGAGATGCCCGCGATCGAGTCGGCGAAGCCGAACGGCGGCGCCGTGGGTGGCAGCTCGGGCCAGCCGTTGATCTGGGCGAACCCGCTGGAGGTCTCGGCCACGGTGCCGAACCCGGGCCGTGAACGGTACGGGCCGGTCTGGCCGAAACCGGAGACCCGCGTGAGCACCAGGCCGGGGTTGTCCGCGCTGAGCACGTCGTAGCCGAGCCCCCAGCCCTCCAGCCTGCCCGGCCGGAACGACTCGACGACGACGTCCACGGTGGAGGCCAGTCGCCGCACGAGGTCGCGGCCCTTCTCCGAGCGCAGGTCGATGCCCACCGACCGCTTGCCCGCGTTGAGCCTGCAGAAGCCGAGCGAGAGCCCGTCCTTTTGCGGCACCCACTGTCGCGCGTAGTCCCCGTTGCCCGGATCCTCGGCCTTGATCACGTCGGCGCCGAAGTCGCGCAACATCCGGCCCGTGGTCGGCGCCGCGTACCCGGCGCCGAGTTCGAGCACCCGCACGCCCGCGAGCGGCCCGGCGCCTGTGGATCTGGTCCCTGCCATGCTCCCCTACCTTCGTGCTGTTGGAACCGGTCAGACCCGCCACTGGATGTGCCGCGGTTCCAGGTACTCGTGGATGCCCCACTCGCCGATCTCCCTGCCGATGCCGGAGCGGCCCGACCCGCCGAAGGGGGCGTCGGGGCGCATGGCACCGCCGCCGTTGATCCAGACGGTGCCGGCGCGCAGGCGTTCGGCGACGCGGCGGCCCTCGGCGAGGTCGGGTGCCCACACGTTCGCCGCGAGGCCGAACGCGGTGTCGTTGGCGAGCCGGATCGCCTCGTCGGTGTCGCGGAAGGGCAGGATCACGGCGACGGGGCCGAAAATCTCCTGCTGCACGGCCCTCGCCGTGTGCGGCAGCCCGCCCAGCAGTACCGGGTTGATGAAGTAGCCCTTGTCGGGAAGCGGGTCGTCCACCGACAGGAGCACCTCGCCGCCGTCGGAGAGCGAGCCGTCGATGAAGCCCTGCACGCGCTCGCGGTGGTCGGGCCGGATCATCGGGCCGATGTTGGTCGCCGGATCCCACGGGTCGCCGACCTTCATCTGGTCGAACGCCGCCGCACCGGCCTCGAGGAACCGGTCGTACAGGCTCTCGTGCACCAGCAGCCGGGCCAGCGCCGCGCAGCCCTGCCCGCCGTTGCGCGACCAGCGCAGGTGCATCTCGACGGCGAAGTCCTCGACGTCGCAGCCGGGCAGCACGATGTTGGCCGACTTGCCGCCGAGCTCCAGCGTCACACCGGAGAGGTTCGCCGCGGCCTGCTCCATGATCTTGGCGCCGACCGCATCGGAGCCGGTGAACGACACCTTGTCCACGCCGGGGTGCGAGGAGAGCCGCTGCCCGACGTCGGCGCCGCCGATGATCACGTTGAACACGCCGTCGGGCAGGCCGGCCTCGCGGGAGAGGTCGCCGAAGAACAGCGTGGTCAGCGGCGTGCGCGGCGACGGCAGCAGCACCACGGTGCAGCCCGCGGCGAGCGCGGCGCCGAACTTGAAGATCGCGAGGTTGAGCGGGTAGTTGTAGCCGGTGATCGCGGCGACGACGCCCACCGGATAGTGGGTCACGTCGCTCATCGTCGGCACCGGCACGTCGTAGGCACCCAGGTGCTGCGTGCGGTCCTTCTTCGCCGCGTCGGCCTGCCAGCGCAGATGGCCGAGCCCCATCTTGACCTGCATGAACTCGGCGAGCGAGACCGGCGTGCCCACCTCGTTGACGATCGAGGCGAGCAGCTGCTCGGTCCGCGACTCCAGCACGTCGGCGAGCCGGTGGATCGCGGCGGAGCGTTCCTCTCCGGAGAGGGCCGCCCAGCCGTCGAACGCGTCCCGCGCCGCGCGGACCGCCTGGTCCACCTGGTCCGCCGACGCGCCCCCGACGGTGGCGATGACCTCCTCGGTCGCCGGATTGACGACGTCCCACCGCTCACCGGCGGGCTCCACCGGCTTGTTCCCGATGGTCAGCGTGCGCACGTCCGGCACGAAGTCCCGTTCCATCAGACACCTTCCTTCGGCTTCTTGAGCATCAGACCGACCCGGCGCATCTCGCAGACCAGCACGTCGTTCTGGTTGTATCCCCGGTGCTCGAACCACACGACCCCGGAGTCGTCGCGGCTCTTCGACTCTCGTTTGTCCACAATGGTCGTCTCGGCGCGCAGGGTGTCCCCGTGGAACACCGGGTGCGGGAACGTGATCTTGTCGTAGCCGAGGTTGCCGAGTGTGGTTCCCATGGTCAGCTCGGGCACGTGGAACGCGCCGATGAGCGCCACGGTGAACAGGCTGTTGAGCACCCGCGCGCCGTGCACCGTCGTCTTCGCGTACTCCTCGTCGAGGTGCAGCGGTGCGACGTTCATGGTCAGCGAGGTGAACATGACGTTGTCCATCTCGGTGATCGTGCGGCGGAACGCGTGTTTGTACTCCGCCCCGATCTCGAACTCCTCGAAGTAGAGGCCGCGCATGTCAGTCACCGCTCTTCTCGTTCGCGGCGATGGCCTCGGCGCGCGCCAGCCAGTCCACCGCCTTGTCGTAGTGCGCCTTGTCGATGTGCACGCCGCGGTAGCGCAGCGCGCCGGTGCCCTCGGCCGCGGCCTTCTCGTAGGCCTCGACGAGCCCGGAGTAGAACTCGATATCGGCAGCCGACGGCGAGAACACGTCGTTGATCACCGGCACGTGGCTCGGGTGGATGGCGATCATGCCGCGGAAGCCGAGCTGCCTGCCCCTGCGGGCGAACTCGCGCAGCCCGTCCAGGTTGGCCAGGTCCTCCCACAGCCCGGTGAGCGCGTGGATGCCCGCCTCGCGGCACGCGAGGAGGATCCGGCTTCGGTGGTAGAGGGTCTCGGTGCCCTCCGGGGTCCACTCGTAGCCCACAGCGCGGGCGATGTCGGCGTGCTCGGCGGTGGGGCCGATCATCGCACCGACGCGCGCCGAGGCGGAGGCGACCTCGCGGCAGTTGTGGATGGCGCCGACCGTCTCCACCGGGACGATGTACTCGAGCCCCGACACGCCGTTGCGGGTCTCGAAGTGGTCGAGCAGCGCGTCGTAACGCAGCACGTCGGTGGCCCGCTCGAGCTTGGGCGCGAAGACGCCGGTGAGGCCGGGCCCGACCACGGCTTCGAGGTCGCCGCCGGTCAGCTTCGTGTCGAGCGGGTTGACGCGCACGAACACGCCCACGTCCGCGTGCGTCTCGCGGATGCTCCGGATCGACTCCGCGACCGTGGCCCTCGCCGCCTCCTTCTCCCCCGCCGGCACCGAGTCCTCGAGGTCGAGCACCAGCGCGTCCGCCCCGGCCGCGAGTGCCTTGCCCACCCACGACGGGCGGTGACCCGGCAGGAACAGCACGGAACGGTACGGGCGCATCAGTAGCTCCTCGGCAGGCCGAGCACGTGCTCGGCCACGTAGTTCAGCACCATCTCCTGGCTGATCGGCGCGATGCGCATCAGCCGCGCCTCCCGGAAGTAGCGCTCGATGTGGTACTCCTTCGAGTACCCGTACCCGCCGTGCGCACTCAGCGCCGCGTCGGCGGCGAAGAACCCGGCCTCGGCGGCGAGGAACTTCGCCTCGTTGGACTCCTTGCCCGCCGAGTGACCGTGGTCGAGCAGCCACGCCGCCTGCTTGCACATGAGGTCGGCGGCGTCGAGCTGCACGAGCGCCCTGGCCAAGGGATGCGAGATCGCCTGGTTCTGCCCGATGGGCCTGCCGAACACGGTGCGCTCGCTCGCGTAGGACGTGGCCCTGCGCAGCGCCGCCCTGCCGATGCCGATCGCCGCGTTGGCCGAGATCACGCGCTCGGCGTTGAGCCCGGCGAGGATCGCCTTGAACCCGCCGCCGACCTCGCCGACCACGTCCGAGTCGGGCACGAACAGCTCGTCGATGAACAGCTCGTTGGTGTCGATGGCGTTGCGGCCCATCTTCGGGATCTTGCGCACGGTCACGCGCTCGCGGTCCAGCGGCGCGAAGAACAACGTCATCCCCGCGGTCCGCTTGGGACTGTCCGAGCGCGGTGCCGTGCGGCACAGGATGAGCATGCGCTCGGCCTCCTGCGCCTTGGTGATCCACACCTTCTTGCCGGAGATCGACCAGCCACCGTCCACTTTCTTGGCGAACGTGGAGATGTTGGTGGTGTCGGTGCCCGCGTCGGGCTCGGTCACCGCGAACGACGTGTGCAGGTCGCCCTCGACGAGCCTCGGCAGGAACCGCCGCTTCAGCTCCTCGCTGCCGTGCCGGATGATCGGCTCGAACCCGAAGATTCCGATGTGGACGGCGCTGCAGCCGTTCATGCCCGCGCCCGACGCGGCGATCTCCTGCTCGACGATCGCGGCCTCGGTGACGCCGTGCCCTCCGCCGCCGTACTCGGTGGGCACGGTCAGCCCGAGCCAGCCGCCCTTCACCACGGCGTTGTAGAAGTCCCACGGGAACTCCTGGGTCTGGTCGTGCTCGGCCCAGTAGTCGTCGGGGAAGTCCGAGCACAGCGCGCGCACGGCGGCGCGGATGTCGTCGTGGGTGGTGTCAGCGCTGAAGTCCATGCACCTTCTCCTGCCGGTCGAACGTGTCGGCGGTGATGCCCGTCTCGCGCAGCGCGGCCTTGCGTACCTTCTCCGACGGAGTCTTGGGGAGCGCGTCGACGAACCGCACGAACCTGGGGATGGCGAACTCGGGGATGCGGCCCCGGCACCACTCCAGGATCTCGGCCGGGTCGCAGGGCTGCGAGGTGACGACCACCGCGAGCACCTCGTCCTCGCCCGCCTCCACCCCGGCCGGAACACCGATGACGGCGCATTCGGTGACGGCCGGGTGCCCGAGCACCGCCTGCTCCACCTCGTAGGAGCTGATGTTCTCGCCGCGTCGGCGCAGCGCGTCCTTGTAGCGGTCCACGAAGTAGAACCAGCCGTCGGCGTCCTTGCGCAGCGCGTCACCGGTGTGGAACCACAGGTTGCGCCACGCCTCGACGGTCTTCTCCGGCATCCCGTAGTAGCCCATGCTGCACGTCCACGGCTGCTTGGGCCGCACCACCAGCTCGCCGATCTCGCCGACCGGCACCTCGCGGTCGGTCTCCGGGTCGACGAGGCGGAGGTCGAACCAGTCCGCGGCCTGCAGCCCGGCAGCGCCCGCGGGCCGGTCGACGCCGTAGGGCGACATGATCGGTGCGCACGTCTCGGTGAGCCCGAACGCGTCGACGAACGCCTCGATGCCGTAGCGTTTCTTGAACTGCTCGACGATCGAGCTGGCCGTCGGCGCCGCGTAGACGCAGCGCAGCCGGTTGTCGAGGTCGTTGTCGCGCGGTGGCTGCTTCCACGCGAAGTCCATCATCACGCCGACGAAGTTGGTCACCGTCACGCCGGAGTCGCGGACGTGGTCGATCCACCGGCTCGCGCTGAACTTCGGCCGTACCACCGCCCTCGCCCCGGCCACGAGCGCCGGGTAGACCGCCATGAACTGGGCGTTGCCGTGGAACAGCGGCGTGGTGGTGAGGTAGGTGTCCTCGTGCGTCAGTCGCGTCAGCGACACCACGATCTGGGCGAAGAAGTACAGCTGCGAGTGGGGCATGGCCACGCCCTTGGACGGGCCCGTCGTGCCGGAGGTGAAGAAGATCGCCCCCAGCTCCTCGGGCCTCGGTGCGGGCCGCTCCAGCACGGGTCCCTCTTCGAGCGCGTCCCACGGCTCGGCGCTCCAGCCGTGGCGCCGCAGCAGCTCCACGGCCTCGGTACCGGTGCCGGTGTCGATCACCCAGAACTTCTCGATCCCCCGCGCGTGCTCGGCGATCGCGACGAACCGCTCGGCGAACGTGTCGTCGATGACGGCCCACCTGGCGCCGACGGTCACCACCTGATGGCGAAGGAACTCGCCCTCGTAGTTGGTGTTGATGGGCACCTCCACCTGCCCGCCGACGGCGGTGCCGAACCAGCTGCGCACCAGGCGCGAGGAGTTGAGCGCCATGATGATCACCCGATCGCCCTGCTCGGCGCCCGCCTTGCCCAGGGCGCCCGCGATCCGCTCGGCCGAGCCGAGCATCTCCGCGTAGGTCCACTCCAGGCCCTCTTCGGGGGTCATCAGGAATGTCGAGTCCGGCCGCACCGACGCGTGGTGGCGGAGCACGGTGTTCAGCGTCCAGTCCAGCGGATCGCCGAACGTGGGCACGAGATCGCGGTACACCCGGGTCATGACGCCCGCTCCCCGGCGAGTGCGGGAATGTCGCTGCGCGGCGTGATCGCCCTGATCGCGGGCACCACGTCGCGGCCGAGGCGCTCGATGGTCGCCACGGTCTCGGCGCCGTCCATGCTGGGCCACTGCGGACGGACGAGCAGCGGGTCGACCGGCAGCGTGGTGACGAGCTCGGTCAGCTGCTTCACCACCTCCTCCGGTGAGCCGAGCACGGCATGCCCCGCGACAGTCTCGGCGAACGAATCCTCCAGCTCCTGCTTGCCCATCAGGTCGAAGCCCTTGCTGGCGTAGCTGAGGTACTTGCCCTTGGCGACGCGGGCGTACTCGGCGATGGCCTGCTCGCGGCTGTCGGCGACGAGGACGTTGCGCCGCAGCGGTTGCGGGCCGAACTCCTTGCCGCGTGCGGCGAAGCCGTCGCGGACGATGCGGTAGCGCTCGGCGGCCTCGTCACGGGACGCCTCCGGCGGGCACGCGTAGGCGTCACCGAGCCGTCCCGCGCGCTCCACGCCGGGTTTCTTCTGCGCGCCGATCCAGATCGGCGGGTGCGGCCGCTGCACGGGCCGGATGTGCGGGGCGACGCCGTCGAGCTGCCAGTGCCTGCCCCGGTGCGTCACCTCGTCCTCCGTCCACAGGCGCGTGATCACCTCGAGCGCCTCGTCCATCCGGGACGCCCGCTCCCTGAACGGGATGCCGAGGTAGCCGAACTCCTCGGGCCGGTAGCCGATCCCTGCGCCGAAGACGAGCCTGCCCTGGGTGACCACGTCGAGGGTCGCGAGCTCCTCGGCCAGGATCACCGGGTGGTAGAGCGGGGCGATCATGATCTGGGTGACGAGCTTGACGTGCGCGTCCACCTCGGCGGCCAGGCGCGCGAGCAGCGGCACGGGCTGCAGCCAGCGCAGTTCCCCGTAGAGGAAGTGCTGCCCGATCGCGATGTAGGTGAAGCCGTTGCGCTGTGCCGCGTCCACGATCCGCAGCACGTCGTCGAACTGCTGTGCCGGGGGTACGTCTTTCGGCACGTCGCTGAGCAGGAGACCGACCTGGACCATCAGTGCACCTACTTCGCCGTCAGGCCGCCGTCGACCGGGATGGTGACCCCGGTGACGTAGCTGGCGTCGTCGCTGGCCAGGAACGCGATGACCGAGGCGATCTCCTCGGGCTGGGCTCCGCGGCCCAGTGGGATCCCGGAGACGAAGTTCTTGGTCAGCTCCGAGACGTCCGCGCCCGGCTCGCGACCGAAGAACTGCGCGAGCATGGGCGTGTGCACGGTGCCGGGACACACCACGTTCGCCCGCACGCCGTCGGGTGCGCCGACCAGCGCGAGCGACCGGGTGAACGGCACGAGCGAGCCCTTGGTGAGCGAGTAGATGGGACTGAAGGGCGAGCCGACCAGCGCCGACGTCGACGAGGTCAGCGTGATGGAGCCCTTGCCGCCCGCGGCCTTGAGCAGGTCGAAGCCGAGCGTGCAGGTGTAGTAGGCGCTCTTGACGTTCACGTCGATGTTCTTGGCCCACTCCTCGTCGCTCACCTCGAGGCCGGCGGGGCCGGGCATCCCGACCTGGGCGTGCAGCGCGTGCAGCACCCCGTGCTCGGTGCGGATGCGGTCGTACAGCGCCGTGAGGCTCGCGTTGTCGGTGGCGTCGACCTGCTGCGGGCTGGCGCTGCCACCGGCGGCCACGATCTCCTTCGCCACGCCTTCGGCGGCGTCGGCGGCGAGGTCGGCCACGTAGACGTGGGCTCCCTCCGACGCCAGGCGCAGGGAGATGGACCGGCCCATGCCCGATCCACCGCCGACGACAGCGACGATGCGGTCTTCGAAGCGGCGTGTCATGTGTTTCCCTTCCAGGTGAGCCGGTCAGCGGCGTTGGTCGAACGAGCGGCCGAGCAGTTCGGAGACGATGCGGATGCGCTGCATGGCCGGGGTGCCCCCGGCGAGCGCCCACCCGTGCGAGTCGCGGTGCAGGCGTTCGAGGCCGAACTCCTCGGTGTAGCCGTTGCCGCCGTGCAGCTGGATCGCCAGGTCGGTGACCTTCTTGGCCATCTCGTTGGCGGTGCACTTGGCGAGCGAGACCTCCAGGGAGTTGGGCAGGCCGTCACCGAAGTCGGCCGCGGCGCGCCGGATCAGCAGCCGTGCGGCCTCCACCTGCAGCACCATGTCGGCGAGGCTCATCTGCACGCTCTGGAACTCCACCAGCGGCTTGCCGAACTGGGTGCGTTCCTGCACGTAGCGGACGGTGCGGTCGAGTGCGGCCTGGCCGATCGCGAGACTCATCGTGGCGTTGCCGAGGCGTTCGATCGAGAAGGCGCCGAACAGCTCACGGAACCGGCCGGGCCCGAGCACGACGTTCTCGGCGGGGACCACGACGTCGTCGAAGAGCACGTCGGCCGAGGGGATGCCCCGGAAGCCCATCAGCTTCTCGCGCTGCCCGAAGCTCATGCCGGGCCTGTCGGCCTCGACGAGCACCGCACCGATCGCCTTCGAGCCGGGCTCGTCGTTCATCCGCGCGTAGACGAGGTAGTAGTCGGCTTCGCTGCCGTTGGAGATCCAGCGCTTGCCGCCGGTGATCCTGACCTTGTCGCCCTCGCGCACGGCCTTGGTCTTCAGGTCGGTGGCGGCCGAGCCGGCGTCGGGCTCCGAGATCGCGACCGCGAGCGTCGCGTCGCCCCGGATGATCGGCGGCAGGAAGCGCTCGCGCTGCTCCTCGGTGCCGAGCCGGGCCACCACCTGCGCGGGACCGGTGTTGGACTCGAACACCTGGAACGCGGCGGGCCGGCATTCCTTCGCCAGCTCCTCGATCACGGTCAGCGCGTGCTGCAGCGGCGCGCCGCCGCCTCCGTAGCGCTCCGGCAGCGCGATGCCGAGAAAGCCGAGTTCACCCAGATAGCGGCGTTCGTCGTGGGGGAAGGCCGTGCGCGAACGGTCCCACTCCTCCGCGTGCGGCGCGTACCGTTCCAGGGCGACCTTGGCGGCGACCTCCTTGAGTGCGCGCTGTTCGTCAGCGTCGATCACCTGTGTCACGAGGGCTCCGTTCCTGCCTACGTTTTCGTAGTAATCATCATCATAGTCTTGCCGCGAATGGGGTCAAGCTTGCTTCATTCCGGCCATCCTGGGCAAGATGTATCCTGGTTATCATCATCATAGATTTGAGGAGGCGCAATGGGCCGGGCCGTCATCGTGGACGCCGTCCGCTCCCCCATGGGACGCGGCAAGCAGTCGGGCGCGCTCGCCGGGGTCCACCCGGTCGACCTCCTGGCTCAGGTGCTGACGGGCCTGGTCGCCCGCAACGACCTCGACCCGGCGACCATCGACGACGTGCTCGTCGGCTGCGTCGGTCAGGCCGGTGAGCAGTCGGCGACGCCGGGTCGCCAGGCCGTGCTCGCCGCCGGCTTCCCGGCCCACGTCCCGTCCACGACCATCGAGCGCAAGTGCGGCTCCGGACAGCAGGCCGTGGACTTCGCCGTGCAGGGCGTGGTGGCCGGGGCCTACGACATCGCGATCGCCGCGGGCGTCGAGTCCATGAGCCGCGTGCCGATGGGGTCGGCGCGCATGGACGCCGACCCGTTCGGGCCCTCGGTGCGCGCCCGCTTCCCGGACCTGGTGCCGCAGGGCGTCTCGGCTGAACTGGTCGCCGCGAAGTGGAAGCTGACCCGCGCCGAGCTGGACGAGTACTCCGCCCGCTCGCACGCGCGCGCCGCCGCCGTGCGCGCGAGCGGCGGCTTCGCCGGCGAGATCGTGCCCATCACCACGCCGGACGGCACCACGGTGACCAGCGACGAGAGCATCCGCGAGGGCACCACGCCCGAGAAGCTCGCCGGGCTGGCGCCCGCGTTCGCCCGCGAACCGTACCTTGGCCGGTTCCCCGAGCTGGAGTGGCTGATCACCGCGGGCAACTCCTCGCAGATCACCGACGGTGCGAGCGCGCTGCTGGTGATGTCGGAGGAGAAGGCGGCGGCGCTGGGCCTGCGGCCGAGGGCCGCGATCGTCGCGAGCGCCGTGGTCGGCGACGACCCGACGCTGATGCTCACCGGGCCGATCCCGGCTACGCACAAGGTGCTCGCCAGGTCGGGGATCGGGCTCGACCGGATCGACGCCGTCGAGGTCAACGAGGCGTTCGCCCCGGTGCCGCTGGCCTGGCAGCGGGAGTTCGGGGTGCCCGACGAGCGGCTCAACCCGGCGGGTGGCGCGATCGCGCTCGGGCACCCGCTCGGCGCGTCCGGCTGCCGCCTGATGACCACCATGATCAACCACCTGGAGCGCACCGGCGGGCGCTACGGCCTGCAGACCATGTGCGAGGCGGGCGGCATGGCCAACGCCGCGATCGTCGAGAACCTGAGCGCGTAAAGGAGAGAGATGAAGCTGGACAACTCGGCCGCCGTCGTCACCGGTGGCGCCTCGGGCCTCGGCCTCGCGACCGTGCGCCGCTTCGTGGAACGTGGCGTGCCCACCGTGATCGTCGACCTGCCCACGTCCGACGGCGAGCGGATCGCCAAGGAGCTGGGCGAGCTGGTGCGCTTCGGCCCCGCTGACGTCGCCGACGCCGGCGCCGTGTCGGAGGCGCTCGACCTCGCGCAGGCGCCGATCCGCGCCCTCGTGCACTGCGCGGGCCGTGGCGGCACCGTTCGCGTCGTGGAGCGCGACGGCTCCCCCGGTTCCCTGGAGACCTACGAGTCGATCGTGCGGACCAACCTGATCGGTTCGTTCAACGTGCTGCGGCTGACCGCGGCGCGGATGGTGACCAACGAGCCGGTCGACGGCGAACGCGGCGTGTGCGTGCTGACCGCGTCGGTGGCCGCGTGGGAAGGACAGATCGGACAGATCCCCTACGCGTCGGCCAAGTCCGGCGTGGTCGGCATGACGCTGGTCGCCGCCCGGGACCTGGCGCGCAAGCTCGTGCGCGTGTGCTCCATCGCACCCGGTACCTTCGACACCCCGATCCTGTCCCGGTTCTCCGACGAGATCCGCGACGGCCTCGCCAGGCAGACCCCGCACCCGCAACGGCTCGGCGACCCGGACGAGTTCGCCGCGCTGGCCCACCACATCGTCGACAACCCGATGCTCAACGGCGAGACGATCCGCCTCGACGGCGCGATCCGCATGCCCCCGAAGTAACCGCGAGTCGTACGCTCCAGCCCGCGAGTCGCCCGCTCAGGACCGCGAGTCTTGCGTTCCCGACCACGAGTCTTGCGTTCCCGACCACGAGTCTTGCGTTCCCGACCACGAGTCTTGCGTTCCCGTAAGGAGAGCACCGTGTCCGACCCCGTTGTCCTGACCGAGCAGATCGACGGCGTCCAGGTCGTCACCCTCAACCGGCCCGAGGCCCGCAACGCGATCAACACCGCCACCGCCGAGGCGATCGCCGCCGCGATGGACGAGCTGGACCGGCGTGACGACCTGGTCGCGAGCGTGATCACGGGCGCGGGGTCGACGTTCTGCGCCGGGATGGACCTCAAGGCGTTCCTCGCCGGCGAGCGCCCGTCGGTGCCCGGCCGGGGCTTCGCGGGCATCGTCGAGCAGCCGCCCGCGAAACCGGTGATCGCGGCCGTGGAGGGACACGCCATCGCGGGCGGGTTCGAGATCGTGCTCGCGTGCGACCTGATCGTCGCCGCCGACAACGCCGTGTTCGGCCTGCCCGAGGTCAAGCGCGGACTGGTCGCGGCGGGCGGCGGCCTGCTGCGGCTGCCCGAGCGCGTTCCGTACCACCTCGCCGTGGAGTGGGCGCTGACCGGCGAGTTCGTGCCGGCGCGGCTCGCTCACGAGGTGCACCTGGTCAGCAGGCTGACCGAACCGGGCGCCGCCCGTGACACCGCGCTCGACTTGGCCCGCGGCATCGCCCGCAACGGTCCGCTGGCGGTGCGGGCGACCAAGGAGATCATCAGGGCCGCCCGCGACTGGCCCTCCGGCGAGGCGTTCACCCGGCAGCAGGAGTTCGTCGAGCCCGTGCGCTCGTCGGCCGACGCCAAGGAGGGCGCGCTCGCGTTCAAGGAGAAGCGGGCCCCGGTCTGGCAGGGCCGCTGACGCGATAGACTGATCACGGCTCCTCGACCAGTGCAGCCTGCTGCGCGCCTGGGTGGCGGCAAGAGCGTACGCCCCGGCGCGGTTTTGTCAGAACCGATCCGAGGAGCTTCGCGTGTCAGCCCCTTCTCTCGTCATGTCCCGGCGCTCCCGTGGCGTCACCCGCTCGCCCGTTCGCGACCTGCTCGCGCTGACCCAGCGGCCCGAGGTGATCTCCTTCGCCGGTGGCCTGCCCGCGCCCGAGCTGTTCGACCTCGCCGGCTGGCGCACCGCGTTCGACGGCGCACTGGCCGGGGACGCGGGCAGGCGCAGCCTCCAGTACGCGCCCACGGAGGGCGACGCCGCGCTGCGGGCGGCCGTCGCCGAGCGGATGACGCGGCGTGGCCTGCCCACGGACGAGGCCGAGCTGCTGGTCACCACCGGCTCGCAGCAGGCGCTCAGCCTCGTGGCCGCGGCCCTGCTCGACCCCGGCGCCGTCGTGGCGGTCGAGGAGCCTACCTACCTCGCCGCGCTGCAGGCGTTCCAGGCGGCGGGCGCGCGGGTGGTCGCCGTGCCGAGCGACGCCGAGGGCATCGACCCGGCGGCACTGGCCGACGTGCTGGAACGGGAGCGGCCCGCCCTGTTGTACCTGGTGCCGACCTTCGCCAACCCCACCGGCCGCACGCTCGGCGCCGAGCGCAGGCGGGCCATCGCCGAGCTCACCGCCGCGCACCGGGTGTGGGTGGTCGAGGACGACCCGTACGGCGAGCTGCGGTACCGGGGCGACGCGGTGCCCCCGCTGGCGGCCTCGGGCGCCGAGCACGTGCTCTACCTCGGCAGCTTCTCGAAGATCGGCGCGCCCGGGCTGCGGCTCGGCTGGCTGCGGGCGCCCGAGTCCGTCCGCTCGACGCTCGTGGTGGCCAAGCAGGCCGCCGACCTGCACACGTCGACGATCGACCAGGCGGCGGCCGCGGCGTACCTCGCCACGGCCGACCTCGACGCCCATGTGCGGTACCTCTGCGCCGCCTACCGCGCCCGGCGGGACGCGCTGATCGAGGCGCTGGCCGACGCCGTGCCCGCCGGTGCGGAGGTCAGCGACCCCGACGGCGGCATGTTCGTGTGGCTGCGCCTGCCCGGCAACGTCGACACGGAGCGCCTGCTTCCGGCGGCACTGGAGCGCGACGTCGCGTTCGTGCCCGGTGCGCCGTTCTACGCAGGCCCGCCGGACCGGGCGACGATGCGCCTGTCGTTCACCACGCACACCGCGGACGAGATCGCCGAGGGCGTGCGCAGGCTGGCACCCGTGCTGAACGCCGAGTGATCACTCCGGGCCGGGGAAACTCGGCTTGCGCTTCTCCAGGAACGCGGTGGCGCCCTCCACCATGTCGGCGCTGCCGACGGCCTGGACGAGCATGCCGAGGCCGTTGGTGAAGGAGTCGCGCGCGGCGTTCCACCAGATGTTGGAGCTGATCTTGGTGATCTCCAGGTACCGGGGGCTCAGCCGGGCCAGCTCGTCGCACCACGCCGTGACGGTGTCCTCGAGCGCGTCGTCGTCGACCACCTCGTTGACCAGGCCCATCTCCCTGGCCTGCTCGGCGGTGTAGCGGCGGCAGAGCATCGCGAGCTCTTTGGCGCGCTTCTCGCCGATCTGCACGCCCATGACGTTGGTCGCCCCGGTCACGGGCGCGCTGCCGACCCGCGGTCCGGTCTGGCCGAAGGTGGCCGAGCGGGCCGCGATGGCGAGGTCGCAGGCCACGACGAGCTCGTTGCCCCCGCCCGCGGCGGCACCGTTGACGGCCGCGATCACGGGCCGGGGGCACGAGCGTACGGCGTCGAACAACCGCAGAGACGACTGGTACAGCCCGCGCATCTGGCCGGTCGTGGGTGTGCTCAGCTGCTGGAGCGACCCGCCGGCGCAGAAGCTGCCGCCCGAGCCGGTGAGCACCACGGCTCTGGCCGACGCGGCGTCCTCGAACGCCTCCACCACCGCCGCCGACATCGCGGGATCGAAGGCGTTGCGGCGTTCGGGACGGTTGAGCCGGATCCACAGCGTGTCCCCGATCCGGTCGACCACGACGTCGGGCATGTCCACTCCTCCACTATTGCTTATAATGATAAGCCTTGTATAGCACCTCTCCCCGCGAGGAGTGAAGCCGATGACCGCGGACAGCCGCCGCCCGAAGGCCGCGATGCTCGTCGCCCAGCGCATCGTCCGGGACATCGGACGTGACACGCTGGCGCCGGGCGACCTCCTGCCGCCCGAGCGCACGATGCTGGAGAAGTACAACGTGGGCAGGGGAACGTTGCGGGAGGCGTTGCGCCTGCTGGAGTTCCAGGGCGTGATCGCGCTCAAGCCGGGCCCGCGCGGCGGCCCGGTGCTGCTCGACCCGGACGCCAGTCACCTCGCCAGCACCGTGGTGTTGCTGATGCAGCTGAAGAAGGCGCCGTTCCAGACCATCGTCGAGGTGCGCAACGCGCTGGAGCCGATGATCAGTTGCCTCGCCGCGGAGCGCATCACCGACGACGCGCTCGGCGAACTCGACGACACGATCGGGCAGATGCGCACCCACCTCGACGATCAGACGGTGTTCCTGGAGGCCAACAAGCGCTTCCACGACGTCATCGCGTGGTCGTCGGGCAACCCGCTGTTCGGCTACATCGTCGACTCACTGCTCGGGATCATGGACGGCACCGTGATCGGCATCGACTACCCGGCTCCCCGGAGGGCCGCGATCATCACCGCGCACGAGGAAATCCTCGCCGCACTGAGCAAGCGCGACCCCGCGGAGTCCGAGCTGCGGATGCGTGAGCACATCGACGCCTACACGCGCTACGCGCGGCGCAAGTACCCCGACGTGCTCACGCAGGTCATCCCGTGGACGTCGCCGTACCAGTGACGCTCACTCGACGGTGATGGCCCGCTCGGGGCAGGAGTCGGCGCCGTCCCTGGCGGGCCCCGAGAGCTCCGAGCCCACCTCGTCGGTCAGCACGTAGGCATGACCGTCCTCCTCCCGCAGCGCGAACACCTGCGGTGCGGTCATCTGGCACAGGCCGTGGCCCTGGCACTGCTCGGCATCGACCCGAACGCGCATCGCTTCCTCCTTGAAGCCTCGTTTGCCGTGCTTATTGACATCGACCAGATCTAGTATAACCATTATCAGGTCAACGGCGAAGTTGATGCGACGAAGGGGCACGGAGACGCATGTCCGATGAGAAACGCTGTCCGGTGATCCGGTTCGATCACAACTCCCCCGAGCACTCGGCGGATCCCGTCGGGGCGTACCGCGAGCTCCGGCAGGGCCCGAAGCGCGGCTGGACCGACGCCAGCGGCGGCTACTGGGTGCTCTCGGACTACGACAGCGTGTTCGAGGCGGCTCGCGACGACGACATCTTCACCTCCCGGCGCACCGACTCCGGCGGTGAGGGACTTTCGGTGGTCATCCCCAAGACCCCGATGCACCTGCACATTCCGATCGAGCTCGACCCGCCCGACTTTCGCAAGTACCGCAAGATCGTCAACCGCATCACCGCGCCCGCGGCCATCGAGAAGATGCGCGACATGGTCGAACGGCACACCACGGAGTTCATCGACAGCGTGATCGAGCAGGGCGAATGCGACCTGACCTCGGTGATCGGCGTGCCCTCGATCGTCACCATCGACTGGCTGGGACTGCCGATCGAGGAGTGGCAGCGCTACTCGCGGGCCCATCACGCCGTCCTCGCCGAGCCGCAGGGCAGCCCCGCCTTCGAGCAGGCCACCAAGGTGGACCTGCCGTACCTGGCCGACCAGATGTGGGACGTCATCAGGCAGCGCCGCGCCGAGCCACAGGACGACATCATCAGCTACCTGGTCACCCAGGAGGTCGATGACCGGCCGCTGACCGACGACGAGGTGTTCGGCATCATCGACCTGCTCGTGGCCGGCGGGGTCGGCACCACCGCGTCGCTGGTCAGCCAGGCGCTCGTGTGGCTCGCGGAGCACACCGACGTGCGGCAGCGGCTGATCGACGACCCGAGCCTGCTCGACCGCGCCGTGGAGGAGTTCCTCCGGTTCTTCTCCCCCACCCAGGCCCTCGCCCGCACGGTGACCACCGACGTCGACTTCCACGGGTGCCCGATGAAGGCCGGTGACCGCGTGCTGCTGGCGTGGTCGTCGGCGAACCGTGACGAGACGAAGTTCGACAACCCGGACGAGATCGACATCGACCGGTGGCCCAACCGGCACACGGCGTTCGGGGTCGGCGTGCACCGCTGCGCGGGCTCGCATCTCGGCCGGCTGATGTCCAAGACGCTCATCTCCTCCGTGCTCGAGCGCATGCCCGACTACACCGTCGACTTCGCCGCGCTGAAACGCTACCCGCGTCAGGGCGTGAACATGGGCTACGTCAGCATCCCCGCCCGGTTCACTCCAGGCAAGCGGCTACTGCCCGTGACCGAGACCGTGTGAAGGAGACGCTGACATGACCGGACGGATGGCGGGCAAGGTCGCTTTCATCACCGGTGCCGCCCGAGGCCAGGGGCGCGCGCACGCCGTGCGGCTGGCCGAGGAGGGCGCGGACATCATCGCCGTCGACATCTGCGCCGACATCGACACGGTGACGCCGTTCTACTCGCTGGCCACGCCCGCCGACCTCGCTCGCACGGTGTCGGACGTCGAGTCGCTGGGCAGGCGCATCGTCGCGCACCAGGCCGACGTCCGCGACCTCGGCTCGTTGCAGAAGGCGTTCGACTCCGGCGTCGAGGAGCTGGGCCGGATCGACGCCGTGGTGGCCAACGCCGGCATCGCGACGTTCGGCAGGTCGTGGGAGCTCTCGGCCGAGCAGTGGCGGGACATGATCGACGTGAACCTGACCGGCGTGTTCCACACGGCCAAGGTGGCGATTCCCGCGCTGATCGAGGGCGGGCACGGCGGTTCGATCGTCTTCACCAGCTCCATCGGCGGTCTCAAGGGGATCCAGCACGTCGGGCACTACGTCGCCGCCAAGCACGGCATCGTCGGCCTCATGCGCACGATGGCCAACGAGCTCGCGCCGCACCACATCAGGGTCAACACCGTGCATCCGACCAATGTGGACACCACGATGATCCAGAACCCGGGCACCTACGGCATGTTCGTGCCCGACGATCCCGAGCCGAACCAGGAGAAGGCGGTGCCGGGCTTCATGTCGCTCAACGCGCTTCCGGTGCCCTGGGTCGAGCCGCTCGACGTCAGCAACGCGGTGCTCTTCCTCGCCAGCGACGAGGCCCGCTACATCACGGGGGCGACGTTGCCCGTCGACGCGGGCGCCAACATCAAATAGATCCAGTGACTGGAGGGACAATGACGTCTTCCTCGGTACGCGACGACATCGAGAACACGCTCCACCGCTACGCCATCGGCTACGACGACGGTGACCTGCGGCTGGTGGAGGACAGCTTCACCCCCGACGCGGTGCTCACGCTCCGCATCGCGGACGGCGACCTCGTCGGCCCCTTCGAGGGCAGGGACGCGATCATGCAGCTGATGCGCGACTCCGCGCACTCGCAGGACGACCAGCGCCGTCACGTCACCACCAACGTCATCATCGACGCCGACGGCGACACGGCGTCGTGCCTGTCCTACCTCACGATCTTCTCGGCGAAGGACGGCGTGCTCACGGCGCTCTCGACGGGCAAGTACCGCGACGAGCTGGTGCGGACCGACGCGGGCTGGCGGCTGCGCAAGCGTCACATCGCGCTGGATCTCCCCTACTGAGGCGCCCGCGATGACCATCAACCAGGGGCTCATCCCCGCGAAGTGGGCCGCGCTCACCCCGGACGCGCAGGCGCTCTACGACGTCCCGAACAACCGGAGGATGGCCTGGCGCGAGCTGGACGAGCGGGTCCGCAGGCTCGCCAACGGGCTGCGCTCCTTCGGGCTGGAGGTCGGCGACCGGGTCGCCGTGCTCACCCGCAACAGCGTGGAGTTCCAGGAGCTGTACTTCGCCGCCGGGCGGGCAGGCCTGATCCTGCAGCCACTGAACTGGCGGCTGGGCTCCGCCGAGCTGGCCAGGCTCATTGGCGACGCGGCACCGCGCGTGGTGATCACCTCCGCGGAGTGGCGTGACGTGGCGAAGGAGCTGCAGCGGGACTGCGACGTGCCGACCTGGCTCGAGTTCGGCGAGGGCGGCGACGGCAGCTACGAGGACCTGCTGGCGCGCTCGAGCGCGGACGAGCCCGTGACCTCGGCGAAGGTCGGCGGCGACGACCCGTTCTTCATCCTCTACACCGGGGGCACCACGGGCCGGAGCAAGGGCGCGCTGCACACGCACCACAGCGCCGCGATGGGCGGGCTCAACCAGACTGTCGCCGAGCGCATCGTGCCGTCCGACGTGTACATGCTGACCGGGCAGATGTACCACATTCCCGTCGTGCTCTCGATGAACTACCTGCGCCACGGCTGCCCACTGGTGCTGGTCAACTTCGAGGCCGAGCAGGCGCTGCGGGTGATCGAGGCCGAGCGCGTGTCGGCGTTCCTCGGGATCACCACGATGCTGAACTGGATGATGGCCGTGCCGGGCTTCTCGGGCTACGACCTGTCGAGCCTGCGCAACATCCAGTACGGCGGCGGCCCGATGCCGTCCTCGATCGTGCGCGCGGCGCTGGAGTCGTTCCCCTGCACGCTCATCCAGGGCTACGGGCAGACCGAGGGGCCCGGCATGACGTTCCTGTCGCAGGAGGACCACACCGAGGCGGTCGCGGGCCGCCACGCGCACCGGCTGCGCTCGTGTGGCCGGGAGGGTTTCGTCGGGCGCCTGCGCGTGGTGGACGAGACCGGCGCCGACGTGCCGCGTGACGGCAGGACGGCGGGCGAGATCGTGGTGAAGTCCGAGGCGAACATGATCGGCTACTGGAACCAGCCCGAGCTGACCGCGCGGACCATCCGCGACGGCTGGATGTGGACCGGGGACATCGCGACGTGGGACGAGCACAGCTACGTCTACATCGTTGACCGCGCCAAGGACATGATCATCTCGGGCGGCGAGAACATCTACAGCGTGCAGGTGGAGGAGGCCATCGCGGCGCATCCCGCGGTGCTCGAGTGCGCGGTGATCGGCGTACCGGACGAGGAGTGGGGTGAGAGCGTGAAGGCGGTGGTGGTGCTCAAACCGGGGCAATCGGCCACGGAGGCCGACATCATCGGGACGGCGAAGCAGAACCTCGCCTCGTACCAGAAGCCGAAGTCGGTGGACTTCGTCGACAGCCTGCCGAAGGCACCCACCGGCAAGATCATGAAGCGGGAGCTGCGGGCGCCGTACTGGGCGGACCGGGAGCGGTCGGTGTGACGGCGGTACCGGACGAGGACGAGCTCGGGAAGCTCGTCGGCACGCCGTTTCCCGGCGGCACGTTCACGTTCGAGCCGTGGTGGGTGCGGCTGGTCAACGACTGCGCGCTCGCCCCGGCCTCGGACGGCGCGGCGAGCCCGGTGTTCGCGTTCCTCGCGGCGACGGCGGCGATGGGCTGGTCGTGGGAACAGCTGTGGGCGCACTTCGGCGCGACCGAGGCCGACGGGCCGATGGCCGGGGAGACCGCGACCGAGATCGTCGAGCCGTTGCGGGTGGGCGCGACCTACACGGTGAGCGGCGAGATCGTGTCGGCCGTGCGCAAGCGCGGCGCGCGCACGGGTGTGTTCGACCTCGTAGGTTACCGGCTCGACCTGCACGACGAGCACGGCTCGCTCGCGGCGAGCTGTACCAACTCGATCATCTTCCCGAGGAGGTCGCTGTGACCGCGCCCGGCGACGAGCTGCCCGCCTACGAGGTCGGGCCGGTGAGCGCGGAGAAGATGAAGACGATGTCGGCGCTCATGCGCGACGCCAACCCGATCCACTTCGACCCGGCGGCCGTGCGCGCGCTCGGCCTCGGCGACCGCGTGGTGAACCAGGGTCCGCTCAACCAGTCCTACGTCGTGACGATGCTGACCCGCTGGGCGGGAGGCGCGGACCGGGTGCGGGCACTGCGGCTGCGGTTCCTCGGCAACGTCTTCGCCGGTGACCGGCTGGTGGCGGGCGGAACCGTCACCGCGGTGCGCGGGGACGGTTCCGGCCGGGTGGCGGACTGCGACGTGTGGCTGCGAGTGTCCGGAGGCGACCCGGTGCTGAGCGGCACCGCGACCGTCCTGTTGGGAGAGTGAGGGATCCGTTGAGCGGCACGACGCAGAGTTTCCGGCTGTCGTACGGAGACTGCGACACAGTGGGAATCGCCTACTTCGCGATCTACTACCCGTGGATGGAGCGCACCTACAGTTCGTGGCTCTACGACAACGGGATCCGGGCGGGACAGCTGTCCGAGGAGCTCGGCGTGTACGTCGTGGGCGTGCACTCGGAGGCGACCTACCTGCGCCAGGTGACGGTCTTCGACGAGCTGACGTGCGAGGTGCGGCGCGAACGGGTCGGCGGCTCCTCGTACACGCTCGGTTTCACCTTCCACCGAGGCGACGAACTGGTGACCACCGGCACCATGACGTTCGCGTGCCGCGACCTGGAGCACCGCAAGACCCCGGTCCCCGAGCGCATCGCCAAGCTCCTGCACACGCTGGAGCCGATGCCCCACTCGTGACCCTCGCGAGTCGTGCGCTCACGCCCGCGAGTCGCCCGCTCCAGACGCCGAGTTTTGCGCTCAGGACCGCGAGTTGTGCGTTCCTGACAACGAGTTCTGCGTTCCCGCCACCCCGTCCCGTGACCGGCGTGACAGCCCCTTGACAACACAGTCGAACTCTTGTTCGAATCGAGTGGTCAGTCAGGGAGTGCGCGTGAACCAACCAGCTCAGCCGCCGTGCCGGTGGTGGCGGCGTGACGTCAGCTCGACACCCACCCGCCCGGTGTGGACGCCGTCCGATGTCCCGCCTCCCGGATACCGGCCGGTGGAGCCCGCCCAGTGGGTGTGGGTGGACCTGCGGGCGGCGTTGCGGCGCGATCCGTTCGCGTTTCACGACGACGCCCCCGACGGGCTGCAGTACCGCTACGAGGTCAAAGGGCTGCTGCGCGGCTGGATGCCCGCCGTGGACGGGGCACCGCTGGGGATCGTGAGCTACCAACTGCTCACGGCGGACCTGGAGTGGCGGACTGTGGTCACGGCCTTCGTGCCGCAGCACCACATCCGTTACCGCGCACGCAGCGGAAGGGAGTTCAGCTAAGAACTGAGCCATTCGGGACGAGAGGACCCGCGCGGCACCAGCACGGTGCGGTAGCGGCCCGGCGTCGCCGACATCCGCACCTGTTCGGTCACGCCCTGGTAGTGCCCGAGAGGGGTGTCGGCGGTGAACGTCTCCGGGTCGAGGTAGGCGTGTTCCTCGCCGTGGCCCGCGGTCTCGTGGGCGTAGTCGCGGTCGAAGACACCCATGCCGAGGATCCACAGCGCGGCGCGGGTGAGCGAGACGTGCACGCGGTAGCTGCCGCCCTCCGTGGTCCTGCGGGCGAGGGCTTCGACAATGCCGGCGGTCAGCAGCCAGGAGACGACGTAGTCGTTGACGACCATGATCGGCGGCAGCGAGGGCCGTTCGCCGTCGCCCTCCAGCAGGAGCATGCCGGTGAGGCCGCCCGCGGTCTGGTCGAAGCCGACACGGTTCGCCCACGGTCCGCGCTCGCCCGCGAGCGACACCGTGGCGTGAACGATTCCGGGCCGCGCGGCGGCGGCCTGCTCCGGGGAGAGACCGATGCCGTCGAGGTAGCCGGGCCTGCGGTTGGCGTACAAGACGCGCCCGCGAGCAGCGCCCGGATCCGGGCGGCGCCCTCCTCGCGGTACGGGTCGATCGTCGCCGACCGCACGCCCACATTGGCGGTGACGTAGGTGGCGTCGTGCTCCAGTTCGTTGGGTCGCCACAGGTTGAGCACGTCGGCGCCGTGCAGCGCGAGTGCCCTGCCCGCGCCGGCGCCCGCGATGACGTGTCCCATGCCGAGTGCGCGCACCCCGGCCAGCGGGTCGTCCGCGGCCGCCAGGGGTTCGGGCTCGCTGTCGCCGATCCTGGTGATCTCGATGAGCGGCTGCTCGGCGAGGACTTCGCGGTAGTGGCGCTCGGCGAGCAGCTCCTCGGTGGTGCGCAGCATCGGCAGCACCACGCCCGCCTCGGTGGCGGCGTCCTCGAGGTCGCGCGCGTTCCACCGGGCGATGGCCTCCGCGACGGCGGTCTTGTCGTCCGGCGTACCGAGCAGCCGCTGGGCGGCGACCTTGATCTTCGGGTACGGGTTGAGCGGCATCATCCACCGGCCGTCGGCCGTGCGGTAGAACCGGAAGCCGAGCGCCTGCGTGGGGTTGGCCTGCGTTCCGGCCGGATAGCCGTTGAGCAGTTCCCATTTCCGGTCGTAGAACGGGCACAGGCGGTGTGGTGCCACCCGCAGGTCCACGCCGATGTCCTGGCCGTGCCCGCCACGCAACCGCCAGAGTTTCGCGATCGCCACGGACTTCGCGGCGAGCGCGACGGCCGAGGCCGCGCCGAGGCGCAGCGTGCTCGGCACGACCGGATCCGCGCCGCGAAAGGAGATCTCGCCGCCGGAGTCGGCCGTGGACAGTCCGACCCCGGACAGCACGTCGGCGAGCTCGGCGTGCGGGTCGAACGCGTCGCCGGTCGCCGGGTTCGCGACGGCCTTGGCCACCCGTTCAGTCAGCGACATGCGTGCCCTCCCGGCGCTGGAGCAGGTGCTCGGGAACGAGAACGTGCTTGGCCCGCAGGTACTCCCCCACGGCCTTGCCGGCCTGGTCGACGCGCAGGTTGGCCGAGCCACCGGTGCCGAGCAGACCGCGCAGCACGAAGTGCACGGCCCGCAGGTGGGGAAACTCGTGCCGCACGATGTCGAGGTCCTTCGCCTCGGGCAGGAGCCTGCGCAGCTCGGCGGTCGACAACGTCGCGCGCAGCCACGGCCAGGCACGCTCGTCGGCCACCCACACGCCGACGTTGGCGTTGCCGCCCTTGTCGCCGCTGCGGGCGTGGGCGATCGTGCCGAGCGGCGCGCGCCGCACCGGGCCCTCGACGACGTACTCGGCGGGCTCCGGGTGCACCGGCTGCGGCGGCGGCTGCGCCGACGGCGACGGCTCCACGGTCAGCACACGGGCATCGAGGACGACCCGGTGCTCCACCGCGGACATCGGCAGCAGCGCGGGCCAGTAGTCGATCCGGCGACGCGGCGAACCGGGCAGTCCGGCGGCGCCGTCGTGGTAGAAGCCGGGGATGCTCTGCAGGTACAGGCCCAGCAGCCGCCCCGGGAGCCCGAGCTTCTCCAGCGACGCGCGGTCGCGCGCGGTCGCCATGATCCGCAGTGCCACGGTGGCGTCCCACTGGATGTCGGGGTCGGCCGCGACGGTGCCGATGCGCGTGAAGTCCAGCTCCACGCCGTCGGGCAGGCCCCTGCCGATCTGGGCTCGCAGCAGGTCGATCTTGGCGTCGACGTCGGGTGCGGTGACGAACACCGTGTTGACGAGCTGGTACCCGAGCATTCCGAAGACGGCGACCTTCGTGGTCGGCGGCGGTGGCGTGCCGGTGGCGCCGGAGACCCGCACGCGGTCAGGGCCGACCCTCATCAGCTCGACGGTGTCGAGGTGCACGGTGACGTCGGGGTTGAGGTAGCGCGGCCCCTGGATCTCGTAGACCAGCTGCGCGGTGACGGTGTCGACGGTGACCGCGCCGCCGTCGCGAGAATGCTTGGTGATCACGCTGCTGCCGTCGGCCGCGATCTCGGCGATCGGGAAGCCGGGCGCGAGCAGGCCGGGGATCGTGGTGTAGCCGGAGAAGTTCCCGCCCGTCGCGTGTGCGCCGCATTCGATGACGTGGCCAGCGGTGACGGCGCCGGCGAGGGCGTCCCAGTCGTCCCGGCTCCACCCGTGCCACCAGGCGGCCGGCCCCACCGTGAGTGAGGCGTCCGTGACCCGCCCGCACACGACGATGTCGGCGCCCTCGGCCAGCGCCGCCGCGATACCCCACCCGCCGAGATAGGCGTTGGCGGCGACCGGCTCGGCGTGCCACGACGACAGCGGCTGCCCGGTGTCGAGGTTCTCCAGCCGGTGCCCGGCGTGCTGGTAGCCGGGCAGCGCCAAGAGCACGTTGTCCCCCTCGACGTGCGCGACGCGCAGGTTCACTCCGGCCTCGGCGGCCAGCCCGCGGACCGCGTCGGCGAGCCCGGCGGGGTTGAACCCGCCCGCGTTGGTGACGACCTTGACGCCGCGCTCGGCGATGGCCCCCAGGTGCGGGCCGAGCTGACCGAGGAAGTACTCGACGTAGCCCTTGGTGGAGTCCTGCTGGTTGCGCGCGGCGAGCGCGGCCAGGGTGATCTCCGCGAGGTAGTCCCCCATCAGCACATCCACCGCGTCGCCGGCCATCGCCTCCGCGAAGGCGGTGTAGCGGTCGCCGAGGTAGCCGGAGAAGTTGGCGATGCGGATCGGGCGCTCGGTCACCGTTGTCACGGTAGGCGTGCGGGGGCGCCGCGGCCATCACCGTCGTGCGAACGTGCACGTGACCGCGGCGGTCACGTCGCGGGACGGGCGAATACGGTAGCCGGGTGGAGATGCTGCACCTGCGCTATTTCGTCGCGGTCGCCGAGGAGCTCAACTTCACGCGGGCGGCACAGCGCCTGCACATGGCCGTCTCCCCGTTGAGCAGGCGGGTGAAGGACCTCGAACGGGAACTCGGTGCGGCGCTGTTCGTGCGCGGCCATCACCGGGTCGAGCTCACGGGCGCGGGCGAGGCGCTGCTGCCCGCCGCCCGCGACGTGATCCAGCGCTTCGACGCCGTGCCGGAGCTGGTGCGGGCGCACGGTGAGCCGAGGACAGCGGTGGTCGGCATCGCCTCGGACGTCACCACGGGGCTGCGCACGAGGTTCCTCGGTGCGGTGGCCGACCGGTTTCCCGGCCTGGAGGTCAGGCTGCGCCCGGCGAGCACCGAGCCGCTCGTGCACGCGGTGCGGCACGGAGAGATCGAGCTGGCGCTCGTGCACGGGCCCGTCGCGGGCCGCGGGCTGCGCACGGCACAGCTGGAGACGCACCCCGTCGCGGTGGTGACCGGCGCGGGCACCGGCTTCGACGGCCGGGAGTCGGTGCGGCTGGAGGAGCTGGCGCACCTGCCGTTCGCCTCGATCGGCTACGACGCGGCGCCGGAGATCTACCGCCGGACCGACGAGCTGCTCAGCGGTTTCGGCGTGCGCAAGCGGATGGTGGTGGAGGGGCACAACTTCGGCGGGCTCGCCCACGTGGTCGCCACCGGGCAGGCGTTCACGCTCATCGGCGTCGAGGCCGGCATCACCAGCCGCGCGTTCGCCGGGGAGCCCGTGGTGGTGCTGCCCGTGGAGGGCGTGAAACTGCGCATCACCACCGTCGCCGTGTGGCGTGCCGACCGGGCCGAGCCGCCGGGCGTGGTGGCCGATCTCGTCGCGGTGGTGCACGAGTTAGTCGGGCAGTAGCGGCACGGACAGGCCGGGATCGCGGCCGAGCAGCGTGGCCCTGGTGACCGAGGCCGCGCCGAACCGGTCGCGCACGGTGTCCAATGTGGAGTCCAGGGCGCCGCCCGACCGCTCGTCGAAGGGCAGAGCGAGCTGGATGGCTCCGTCGTCGTCGAGGTTGGTGAGCGCGACGCCGATGAGCGTGAGTCCTTCGCGCTCGATCGTCGGCATCGCCGCCGCCAGCAGGATCCTCGCCGTGGCGAGGATCGTCTCGGTGTGGGCGGTGGCCTCGGCGATGGTGTGCGACCGCGTGACGCGCGTGAAGTCGGCGTAGCGCAGACGGAGTACGACGGTGCGGCAGACGCGCTTGGCGGCGCGCAGCCGCCTGGCGAGCTTGTCGACGAGCCCGGCGAGCAGCGCGTCCAGCTCCGCCGGTGACCGCCTCCTCCGGCCGAGCGCCCGCTGGGCGCCGATCGAACGGCGTCTGCGGCCCACCTGCACGGGACGGGGGTCGCGGTTGTGGGACAGCGCGTGCAGGTGCCGGCCGGAGGCCCGGCCCAGCATCGAGACCAGCGAGTGCTCGTCGAGCGCGGCGACCTGGCCGACCGTGGTGATGCCCCGCTTGCGCAGCTTCTCGGCGGTGACGCGCCCGACGCCCCACAGGCGCTCGACCGGGAGGGGATGCAGGAACTCCAGCTCCCCGTCGTGGGGCACGACCAGCAGCCCGTCCGGCTTCGCCACCCCGCTGGCGACCTTGGCGAGGAACTTCGTCCTGGCCACGCCCACCGTGATGGGCAGCCCGACCTGCTCCGCCACGTCCTGCCGTAGCCGCCGCGCGATCTCGGTCGGCGTGCCCGCGATCCGCCGGAGGCCGCCGACGTCGAGGAACGCCTCGTCGATCGACAGGCCCTCGACCACGGGCGTGGTCTGCCCGAAGACGGCGAAGACGGCCTTGCTCGCCGCGGAGTAGGCAGCCATGCGCGGCGGGACCACGATCGCCTGCGGGCACAGCCGTCGTGCGAGCGCGCCGCCCATCGCCGTGCGCACACCGTGGGCCTTGGCCTCGTAGCTGGCCGCGAGCACGACCCCGCCACCGACGATGACGGGCCTGCCGCGCAGGCGTGGATCATCGCGCTGCTCCACCGACGCGTAGAACGCGTCGAGGTCGGCGTGCAGGATCGGACCCTCGTTCGACACGAACATATGTTCGCATGCCCCACCGACAATCCGCGTCGGTTTCCTGGCGGGGCGCTACCCCAGCTGGTCGCGGCGGCGGGTCAGGTACGCGGCCTCGGCGGTGTTGCCCGCCAGCTCGATGGCCTTGTCGTACGCCGCGCGCGACTCGCGGCCGCGGCCCAGCCTGCGCAGCAGGTCGGCGCGGGTGGCGTGGTAGGCGTGATAGCCGGCCAGCTTGTCGTCGAGGCGGTCGATGGCCGCCAACGCCACCTCGGGGCCGTCGATCTCGGCGACCGCGATGGCCCGGTTGAGGGCGATGATCGGCGAGGGGTCGAGGCTGACGAGCTGGTCGTAGAGGGCGACGACCTGGGACCAGTCGGTGTCGCGGATGTCTCGGGCGGAGGTGTGCACGGCGTTGATCGCGGCGAGGATCTGGTAGCGGCCCGGAGCGACCCCGCCGGCCAGGCGCTCGCGCACCAGCCGATGCCCCTCGGCGATCAGGCCGGTGTCCCAGGCCCCTCGGTTCTGTTCGTCGAGAGGCACCAGTTCGCCGTTCGCCGAAACCCGTGCGGTGCGGCGGGCCTCGGTGAGGAGCATCAGGGCCAGCAGTCCCGCCACCTCACCGTCCTCCGGAAGGAGGCCACGGACCAGGCGGGTGAGCCGGATCGCCTCGGCGGTCAGGTCCTGACGCACCGGATCGGTGTCGGGGCTGGTCGCCAGGTAGCCCTCGTTGAAGACGAGGAACAGGACCGCGAGCACGCCGGAGACACGGGCGGGGAGATCCTCCGCGGCCGGTACCCGGTAAGGGATGCGTGCCGCCTTGATCTTGGCCTTCGCCCGGGTGATCCGCTGCCCCATCGTGGCCTCCTGCACCAGGAAGGCACGGGCGATCTCGGGCACGGTGAGACCGCCGACCATGCGTAGCGTCAGCGCCACGCGGGTCTCGAGTGCGAGCGCCGGGTGGCAGCAGGTGAAGAGCAGCCGGAGCCGCTCGTCCTCGATGGCGGCGGGAGGCACAGACGGGTCGTCCCACAAGATCTGAGCCTCCTTCTGCTTGTCGTCGCGTTTGTTCTCGCGCCGGATGCGGTCGATCGCCTTGCGGTTGGCGGTGGTGGTCAGCCAGGCGCCGGGGTTGGCGGGCACGCCGTCGGCGGGCCACCGCTCGACCGCGGTCGCGAACGCCTCGGCCGCCGCCTCCTCGGCGACGTCGAGGTCACCGAAGCGCCTGGTCAGGGCGGCGACGACCCGGGCCCATTCCTCGCGGTGGGCCCGCGTGACAGCCGCGTGAACGTCGAGCCCGTTCACGGGAACGGCCGCACCTCGGCCTGCTGGCGACAGACTCTCGGCAGATACCGCACTCGGATCATCTCCTCAATCGGTCGCGTACTGCGGGCGCCCGGCAGGCCGGTAGACCTGGAGCGTGATGCCTTTCGGGAAGGATCGCGATTCGACCAGGTGGAGCGCCAGGTCGGGGCCGTTCGCAGGGAACAGTCGCACGCCCTGGCCGACGACCACCGGGACGAGGAGCAGGTTCAGCTCGTCGACGAGGCCGTGCTCGAACAGCCACCGGAGCAGCGCGCCGCTGCCGTGTACCTGCAGCTCACCGCCCGGTTTCGCCTTCAGCTCGCCGATGGCCGCCGCGAGGTCACCGGAGAGGACGGTCGTGTCCGCCCACTCCGGATCGGTGAGCGTGTTCGAGGCGACGTACTTGGGCTTGGTGTTCAGCGCACCGACGATCGGGTTCTCGAGGTCCTTCCTCACGCCCCAGTAGCGCGCGAAGAGCTCGTAGGTACGCCTGCCGAACACGAACGCGTCGGCGCGCTGGTAGACCTGGTCGACGAAGGTCATGGCGTCGCTGTCGAACAGCGGCCTTGCCCAGCCGCCTCGCTCGAATCCGCCGGCGTGGTCGGGTCCGCCGTTTCCCTGCATCACGCCGTCGACGGAGACCTGGATGGTTGCGGTGAGTCTCATGATCGGGTTCCTTGTCCGCGGACGCCCCTGGCGGGCGACCTCTCACCCCTGCCACGAACGCCGTCACCCCGATCCGACACCGCCTCCCGGATTTCTTCAAGAACCTCAGCTCTCGGGTGTCCCCCGCAGAATCCGGTCGCTGAGCCGCTCGGGGGTGAACAGGTCCATGCCGTGTGCGGTGCCCGGCACGATCTCCACCTCGACGTGTGGTGCGAGGTCGCGCAGCCGTTGCCGGACCTCCTCGCTGTCGTGCGCGGGACTGTGCTCGGCGAGCACCAGCGTGGTGGGAACGGCCAGGGAGCGCCATTGGTCGTCGGTGAACCGGTCGAGCGCGGACACCGCGGTCCGGTGCTTGAGCTGGGCCAGTACCAGCCGCCGGTGCATCGGATCGGTGAACGCGCTGTAGGCCGAACCCGGCCCGAACCTGCGGCGGATGAACGCGGGCGCGAGCATGACGGCCAGCCCTGCGACCATCCAGCGGCGCAGCCGCCACCCCAGCTCGTCGAGGCCGCCGGGGTCGAACGCGGTCACGCCCGCGACGCGGCCGGGGTCGCGCAGCGCGAGGTTGAGCGCGAGCCAGCCGCCGCGCGAGACACCGGCGACGTGGTACCGGTCGTGGCCCAGCCCGGCCAGCACGTCGGCGAGCCAGTCCGCGTTCGACCGCGCGTCGGGCATGGGCTCGGTCTGCACGCTGCGGCCCGGTTCGCCGATCGAGTCGACGGCGTACACCGGGTTCCGTGCCCCGAGTTCGGCGGCGCAGTCCTGCCACGACAGCGAGGTGGCGAGCACGCCGTGCAGCAGGACGACCGGCATTCCGGTCTCCGCGCCGCTGCGGCGGACGTAGGTCGGCCCGAACCGGGTCTCGACGGTCAGGTCCTCGCTGGGCACCGGCCAGTCGAGCAGCGAGTCGTAGACGTCGTGGTAGCGCTGCCGGCTTCTCTCGTCGAGAAATCCGCTGATCATCCTGCCTCCCCAGATTTTTATCGTGCACTTGCACTATAAAAGACAGTTGTGCCGGACGACAAGCAGCGATGTGGGAGAGTGACGCCGTGCCGAAGCGGGTTGATCACGAGCAACGGCGTCGCGAGATCGCCGAGGCGCTCTGGCGCGTCGCCGCCGTCGAGGGACTGCGCGCGGTGACGCTGCGCAGGGTCGCCGCCGAGGCCGGGATCTCCATGAACCTCGTGCAGTACTACTTCACCACCAAGGACGAGATGGTCCGCTACGGGCTGGCCCGGCTGACCGAGGTGGCCTCGGCCCGGATCCAGGCCGAGCTGGCTGAGGTGCTGCCGAGCAGGGACCCGAAGGCGATCCTGCGGGCCTGCCTGGTCGGCGTACTGCCGGTCGACGAGCACAGCCGGAGGCTGAGCACGGTGCACGGCGCCTACCTGACGCTAAGCATCACCGACCCGGAGATCGCGGCGCTCAACAACCGCATCCCGCACGAGCTCGCGAGCAGGCTCGTCCCGGTGCTGACCACGGCACAGGACCGGGGCACGGTCCACAAGGGACTCGATGTCCGGCGTGAGCTCGACTCGCTGCTCGCGATGGTCAGCGGACTGGCGCCCGGCATCCTCATCGGCACCTACACCGCCGCCGAGGCGGTCGAGCTGGTGGACTACCGGCTCGACCGCCTGTTCAGCTGAGCAGCTCCGCCGGGTACGGCGTGCCCCGGCTCTCCAGGTACAGCCTGCGGTAGAAGTCGTTCACGACCACCGTCTCCCGGGCGTGCCGCCGGATCGCCGCCGCAGCCGACGGCACGAGGTACCCGGGGTCGCCGCCCTCGGCGCAGTACCGGATGAACTCGTTGCGCTCCGGAGGACGGCACAGCGCGGTCACGAGCCAGTTGACCCACTGCGCCGCCGCGTAGTGCCGGTCGTGGGTGGCGTTGGCCGCCAGGAAGCCCAGCTCCTCGCGCGACAGGGCGAAGCGTGGGGACACCGCGAGCCCGAAGTCCCCGACGTACAGGTGCTCCCCATCGGTGAGCACGTTGCGGAAATGGACGTCGAAGTGGTGCAGGCCCCCAGCGCCCATCGCCGACACCGCCGCGCCGAGCTCGCGGCCGACCAGCGCGCACGCCGCCTCGACGGCTTCGTCGCCGAGTGCGACCTGCGCGGCCAGCCAGTCGTGCAGGCTCCACGGGACGTACTCGAGGAAGAGGACCACGTCGGCCGAGGCGTTCGCGACGGCCTCGAGCCGGGCCCGCACGGCCGGTGAGCCGTCCCAGAACGCGACCGCACGTTCCAACTCCGCGGGCTCGCCGGGCCCGGGCTCCGTCGTCGCGGTTCTCGGCAGCACGCGCCACTGGTGCAGCAGCGGGAAGCTCGGACTGTGCCCGCCCAGGACCCAGTCCGTGGTCAGGACGTGAGCGGCCAGCTCGCGCCACGCGCCGAACCCCGCCGAGCCGATGCCGTACTGGTAGCACACCGGAAGCCCGAAGACGTTGGCCGTGGAGCCGAGCCGCCCGGGGAGGCGTTCGAGATCGGTCAGCGGCACCCGCTTGACGAACACGCGAACGCCCTCCACGTCCAGCAGCGCCGACGTCCCGCCGATGCCGGAGCCGAGCGGGCGCGCCTGGCCGACGAGCTCGGCAAGCCGCCGGTCGTCGAGCCGGGACAGCGCGGTCTTGACGGCCTTGTGCCCGGCCGCCCGCGAGGTCACGATTTGCGGAACCGCGCGACGACCTCCTGGATCGCGGGCCCGGTGGCCGACGACGCCTGCGCCCACGACTCGAACTCCAGGGTCGCGCCGAAGTCGTCGGAACGCGCCACGCCGACCGCGGACTTGATGTCGCGGGCGAGCGCCGGGTCCAGGGCCGCCCACCGGGCGGCCTTCTCGTGGGCGGCGGCGAGCGGGTCGTCGGCCAGCGCCAGCGCGAGCCCCTGCCGGACGGCCTCCTCGCCGTCGAGCGCGCCGCCGTCGAGCAGCAGCGCGAGCGCCTTCTGCGGGCCGAGCGCGTCCACGAGGAACCACGTGCAGCCGCCACCGGGGTGCAGGCCGATCTTCGAGAACGTGGCCGCGAACGACGCCCGCGGACCGGCGATGCGGACGTCGCACGCCATCGCGAGGTTGAGCCCGGCGCCGACGGCCGCGCCCTGCACGGCCGCGATGGTCGGGATCTTCAGCGCCCGCAGCCGCAGGAAGCTGTCGTAGACGTTGTGCAAATGGCCACGCAGGTCCCCGACCGAGCGGCCCGCGGCCTCCCCGAACAGGGCGGGCAGGTCGGCACCCGCGCAGAACGCGGTGCCCTCTCCCGCGACGACGAGCGTCCTCGCGCCGGGTTCGGCGGCGACGGCCGACACGGCGTCCCCGAGTTCCCGGATCATCGCCTCGTCGAGGCAGTTGCGCCGATCCGGGTCGGTCAGGGTCAGGGTCCACTGCCCGCCGTCGTTGTCCAGGGCCACCTTGCTCATCGCGTGCTCACTCTCCGTCCGCGTGCCTACTCGCCGTCCAAGGAGTATCAAGATCTATCCCGCGTTCAGCAAAACACCCCGCGAGCGTTCACGGCCCGGATAACCGGCCGGGCGAGACTCACCGCTCATGGTCCGAAGAATCCGACTCGTCCTCCTCGCGGCGATTGTCGCCGTGTTCGCCTCGCTGGTCGCCGGGCCCGCGTCGGCCGCCGGCCCCACCAGCCTCGACCGCATCCACGACCGGCTGCTGCGCCACGACCCCGGCGCTCCCCTGCTGATCGCCGCCCATCGCGGGCAGTGGCGGGACGCACCCGAGAACTCGCTCGCGGCCATCCGGCACGCCATCGCCGACGGCGCCGAGATCGTGGAGATCGACGTGCGGCCCACGCGCGACGGTCACCTCGTCCTCATGCACGACGAGACGGTGAATCGCACGACCAACGGCACCGGCAAGGTGTCTGAGCTCACGCTCGCGCAGGTCAAGTCGCTCCGCCTCAAGAAGGGCCTCGGCGGCGCGCAGGCTCCGCTCACGTCGCACACGGTGCCGACGTTCGAGGAGGCCATGCTCGCCGTCAAGGACAGGGCGATGGTGAACCTCGACAAGGGCTGGCCCGTGCGTGAGCAGATGTACGAGGTGCTGCGCCGGACCGGGACGGTCGACCACGGCCTGTTCAAGGGCAGCCCGACGGTCGCCGAGGCGGCGGCGTTCATGGCGAAGGATCCGGCCATTCTGTACATGCACATCATCAACGACGCCACGGCGGGCGTCGTCGGCACGTTCCCCGGCAGGCAGCCCGTGGCGTACGAGGTCGTGTTCGACGACGCCGCCGACCCGCAGGTCCAGCCCGCCACACTCGCGAAGATCCGCGAGGACAGCAGGATCTGGATCAACACGATGTGGAAGAACCTCGCGATCGACCACACCGACGAGGCGTCGCTGCGCGACGAGCGGCTCGGCTGGCGTACGGTCGTGCAGCGCTACGGCGCGAGCATGATCCAGACCGACAACGTCGAGGCGCTCGGCTACTGGCGCGACGGCGGCGACCTCGACCGGTACGGCAAGCTGCCCGGCAACCGGTCGATCCGCGTCCAGGCCGAGGACTTCGCCCCTGGCGGGGAGGGCGTGGGCTACCACGACCTCGACCCGAACCGCTGCACCGTGGCGCGTCTCGACGAGGGCGTCGACATCTGCGATCTGGAGGGCGCCATCGCCGTCAACTGGATCAGGGCGGGCGAGTGGCTGAAGTACACCGTCACCGTCGAGAAGGCCGGCGTGTACGACGTCTCCGCGCGCGTCTCCTCGCCCTACTCCCCCGCCGGCACGATCACGCTCGACTGGGGCCACACCGAGAGCGGGCCGTTCTCGATCGGCAACACCACCCACCACGAGGCGTTCGAGGTGCAGCCGCTGGAGCGGCGCCACCTCGGCAAGGGCGACCATGAGTTCGTGGTGCGGATGAACGAGAACGCCTACCAGAACTTCAACCTGGACTACCTGCAGTTCGACCGCGTCGGCCGCTGAGCGCGCCGGTGGGCTGCCCGGCGCGGTGCCGGGCAGCCCACCGGCCTATCGTGACCGCATGGCACGCAGCACGGTCGCGCTGACTCCGGCATGAGCTGGTCCCCCACCACCTCGCACTGGGGTGCGTTCCGCGCGCGGACCACCGCGTCCGGCGAGCTGGAGATCGCCCCGCATCCGCTGGACCGGCAGCCGTCCCCGCTGCTGGGCAACGTCGCGGGCAGCGTCCGGCACCCCACCCGCGTGCGCAGGCCTGCGATCCGCCGCGGCTGGCTGGAGCGCGGGCCGGGGCCGAGCGAGCACCGGGGCGCCGACGAGTTCGTGGAGGTGTCGTGGGAGACGGCGACCGAGCTGGTCGCCGCCGAGCTGGACCGCGTCCGCCGCGAACACGGCAACGGGGCGATCTTCGGTGGTTCCTACGGCTGGGGCAGCGCGGGCCGCTTCCACCACACACAGAGCCAGCTGCACCGGCTGCTCAACGTCCTCGGCGGCTACACGGCCTCGCGCGACACCTACAGCCACGGCACGTCGGCGGTGCTGCTGCCGCACCTCGTCGGCGACGCGGGCACGCTGCTGTACCGCGCCGATACGTGGGGCACGATCGCGGCGAACACGGACCTGGTGGTGGCCTTCGGTGGCCTGCCGCTCAAGAACGTCTCGGTGACGCCGGGCGGCAACACCGAGCACCCGACGGCGACGGCGCTGGGCACGATCGGCGAGTCCGGGGTGGAGCTGGCCGTGGTCAGCCCGCTCGCCGACGACGTGCCGAAGACGCCACGGGCCCGCTGGTACCCGATCGTCCCCGCGTCCGACGTCGCGCTCATGCTCGGCCTGGCGCACACGCTGCTCACCGAGAACCGGCACGACGCCACCTTCCTCGACCGCTACTGCACGGGGTTCGACACGGTCGCCGGCTACCTCCTCGGCGCCGACGGCACCGTGAAGGACGCCGAGTGGGCCGCGGTGCGGTGCGGCATCTCCGCGGCGGAGATCCGCGCGCTCGCCAGGAGGATGGCCGAGGGCCGCACGCTCGTCACGGTCTCGTGGTCGCTGCAGCGCACGCGGCACGGTGAGCAGCCGGTGTGGGCGGGGCTGCTGCTCGCGGCCATGCTCGGCCAGATCGGCCTGCCCGGTGGCGGATTCGGCCACGGCTACGGCTCGATCGGCGACGTCGGCGACGACGGCCCGCTGCTGCCCTTGCCGACGCTGCCGCAGGGACACAATCCGGTGCGGACCTTCATCCCGGTCGCCCGCATCGCGGACCTGCTGCTGCGCCCCGGCGAGCGCTACGACTACAACGGCGCCACCCACCACTATCCGGACATCCGGCTCGTCTACTGGGCGGGCGGCAACCCGTTCCACCACCACCAGGACCTCAACCGTCTCCGCCGCGCGTTCGCCAGGCCGGACACCATCGTCGTGCACGAGCCACATTGGACGGCTACGGCCCGGCACGCCGACATCGTCCTGCCGGCCACCACGCCGCTCGAGCGCGAGGATCTGGGCTCCGGTCGCCGCGACACCCACCTGATCGCGATGCACCGTGTGCTCGACCCGGTCGGCGAGGCACGCGACGACTACACGATCCTCGCCGGGATCGCCCAACGGCTCGGCGTGGGCGAGCGGTTCACCGAGGGCAGGACCGCCCGCGAGTGGATCGTCCACCTCTACGAGGGGTGGCGCGGGCGGCTCGCCGAGCGCGGGCACGACGCGCCGCCGTTCGGCCGGTTCTGGGCCGACGGCGAGTGGCGGCTCCCCACCGCGGCCGAGCAGCCGACGCCCTTCGCCGCCTTCCGCGCCGATCCCGTGCGGCGGCCGTTGCACACGCCGAGCGGACGGATCGAACTGTTCTCGTCCACAGTGGCCGGTTTCGGTTATCCCGACTGCCCCGGCCATCCCGTGTGGCTGGAGCCGGAGTCCGATGTGGAACATCCACTGTGGCTGATCGCCAACCAGCCCCGTACGCGGCTGCACGGGCAGGGCGACGTCGGCGCGACGAGCCAGGCGGCCAAGGTGCGGGGCCGGGAGCCGATCGAGCTGCACCCGGGGGACGCCGCCGAGCGCGGTATCGCGGACGGCGACGTCGTGCGGGTCTTCAACGGCCGGGGCGCGTGCCTGGCCGGTGCGCGGCTGAACGACGGAGTGCGGCGCGGCGTCGCGGTACTCGCCACGGGCGCGTGGTTCGATCCGCTCGACGATCCCGCACAGCCAGGTGGATCGCTGTGCGTGCACGGAAACCCGAACGTGCTCACCGAGGACGTGCCCACGTCGCGGCTGGCCCAGGGCTGCTCCGGCCAGCACGCCAGGGTGCAGGTGGAGCGCTACGACGCCACCCCACCGCCCGTGCGGATCCTGCGTCCGCCGCTCTAGTTCACCGCTCCGGCAGGAGCATCCGGCGGCCCGCCGCGACGCCTCCGTCGACGGGGAGCGAGACGCCGGTGAGGTAGCCGAACCCGGGCGCCGCCATCGCCAGCACGGCCTGTGCGATCTGGTCGGGAGTGGCGACGGTTTTCAGCCCGTCGACGTTGAGCTGGCCGAGCGCGACCTTCGCCTGCTCCCACGTCGCGTCGTCGAGCTCCGGCGGGCGGATCATCGGCGTGTCGGTGATGCCGGGCAGGATCGCGTTGACGCGGATGCCGTGCCCGCCGTATTCGAGCGCCGCCGACTGCACGAGCGCCTGAACCGCCTGCTTGCTCGCCTGGTACAGCGAGAGCTCGGGCCGTCCCACGACGGCGCCCACCGACGAGTTGACGATGACCTGCCCGCCGCCCGCGTCGATCAGGTGCGGGATCTGATACTTCATCGCCAGGAAGACCCCGCGCGCGTTGGTGTCCATGAGGTCGTCCCACTGCTCGAGCGTGGTCTCGTGCAGCCGCGCCGAGTACTGGATGCCCGCGTTGTTGAAGGCGATGTCGAGGCCGCCGTAGCGCCGGACGGCGCCGTCGACGAACCGCTGGACGGACCGGGGATCGCGGACGTCGGCGTGTGTGTAGGTCGCCTCGCCGCCGGACTCGCGGATCGCGCGCTCGACCTCGCGGCCGAGGTTCCTGCGCCTGCCGCAGAAAGCGACCTTCGCGCCCGCCGCGGCGAAGGCCTTCGCGGTGGCCTCTCCGATTCCCGAGGTGGCGCCGGTGATCTGCACGATCTTGCCCTCGAACGGCCGGGCCTGCCTGCCCTGGAACGGCTGCTCGTCGGCCACCGCCGACGGTGCCAGTGCCGTGAGGCCCGCGACCGCTCCCGCGCCGGCCACTCCGCCGAGGACCGCGCGTCTGCTGTGTTCGTGCGTCATGGGGAACTCCTGACTAAAGCAACTCGATGTCGCTTTTAGCTCTACCGGAAGATCGGGCACTCGTGCAACGAAGTGTTGCGTTAAGCTTCGCGCTCATGTCGGGAGCACCACGCCCGGGCGGGCGCAGCGCGAAGGTCAAGGCCGCCGTGCTGGGTGCCGCGCTCGCCGAACTCGCCGACGCGGGCTACCACGCACTGAGTCTCGACGGCATCGCGCGCAGGGCGGGCGTGCACAAGACCACGGTGTACCGCCGCTGGGGCACCCGTGAGGCACTGCTGCTCGACGCCATCCGTGAGCGGGCCGAGACCCGGGTACCCATTCCCGACAACGGCTCGCTGCGCGCCGACCTGCTCGATCTGGTTCGCGCAGCCATCGCGAACCTGCGCACCCCCGAGGTGGGGGCCCTGGTGCGAGCCGCGGTGGCGCTCGCACCACACGACCCGGTGGTCGCGGAGGCCGTCGCCGCGTTCTGGACCGGCCGGCTCGGCGTCGACGGGGCGGTGGTCGAACGGGCCGTCGCCCGCGGGGAGATCGGCCGGACCGACCCGCGCGAGGTGATCGAAGCCGTGCTCGGCCCGCCCTACTTCCGCGTGCTCGTCACGGGCGAGGCGGTGACCGACGCGTTCCTGCGCCGGGTGGTGGACCGCGTGGTCGACGGGCTCCCGGCACCCGGCCGGAGGTAGGGCAGGCCCCCGTACGCATGCGGGTGTCCGCGGGCTTATCGCGCGGGCCCGCCATGACCAGACTCGGGCAGGTGACTATCGACGACCTCGCGCCGCCCGTTCGCGGCAGCGATTACTCCCGCCTGTCCCAGCGGATCTCCGAGGCCGGGTTGTTCCGGCGCCGTCCGGGCTACTACGTCGCCAGGTTCGCCGTCGTGGGTGTGCTGTTCGCGGCCGCATGGCTGGCGTTCTTCCTGCTGGGCGACTCGTGGTGGCAGCTCGCGGTGGCGGCGTTCCTGGCCGTCCTCTTCGGACAGATCGCGCTGCTGGCGCACGACCTCGCCCACCGCCAGGTGTTCCGGCGCCGCCGGCCGACGGAGGCGCTCGGGCTGCTGGTGGGCAACCTCGGCATCGGCCTCAGCTACGGCTGGTGGATGGACAAGCACACGCGCCACCACGCCAACCCGAACCACGAGGAGCTCGACCCCGACGTCGCGCCCGACATCCTGGTGTGGTCGCAGCGGCAGGCGCGGCACAGCTCGGGGTTGGCGCGGTTCATCGGGCGCAGGCAGGCGGCCCTGTTCTTCCCACTGCTGACACTGGAGGGTCTCAACCTGCACGTGTCGGGCTTCCGGGCCGTGTGTTCCCCCGGGCTCAAGCGGCGCAGTCTGGAGGCCCTGCTGCTCACCACCCACGTCGTGGCCTACCTCGCCGCCGTGTTCCTCGTGCTCTCCCCGGGCAAGGCCCTCGTGTTCATCGCCGTCCACCAGGGACTCTGGGGTGTCTACATGGGATCGATCTTCGCGCCGAACCACAAGGGCATGCCGATGTTCAGCGGCGACGAGCGGCCCGACTTCCTCCGCCGTCAGGTGCTCACCTCGCGCAACGTGCGCGGCGGCTGGTTCACCGACGTCGCGCTCGGCGGGCTCAACTACCAGATCGAGCACCACCTGTTCCCGAGCATGCCGTCGCCGCACCTGCGCCGCGCGCAGCCGATCGTGCGCGACTACTGCGCCGAGATCGGCGTGCCCTACCACGAGACGGGCCTCGTCACCTCCTACCGCGAGGCGCTACGGCACCTCCACCACGCTGGTGCCCCACTGCGCTGACGCGCCGCGAGTCGTGCGTTCCCGCTCGCGAGTCGTGCGTTCAGGACCGCGAGTTGTGCGTTCAGGTCGCCCGCCGCGGCACGGGAGTGCACGACTCGCGGTCTGGAGTGCACGACTCGCAGTCCGGAGTGCACGACTCGCAGTCCGGAGTGCACGACTCGCAGTCCGGAGTGCACGACTCGCAGTCCGGAGTGCACGACTCGCGGTCCGGAGTGCACGACTCGCGGGGAGTTGATCTGCGCCACACTCGGTGGGGTGCTGGAACTTTCGGAAGGGGTCCGATCGTGCTATGGATAGCGGACAATTCCGGCTGACCCTGACGAGAGGACAATGGACCCCTCCCGAAGTACCGTCCGCGTCGCCGCCGAGCTCAGTGAGCTGGTGCCGACGCGATGATCATTGTCGACATTCTCCTCGGCATGCTCGTGGTTCTCCTGCTCACCGCCGCGACGGGCTATTTCGTCGCCCAGGAGTTCGCCTACATGGCCGTGGACCGTTCCCGACTCAAGGCCCGCGCCGCCGACGGCGACAGCGGCGCCGCCCGTGCACTGACGATCACCAGGCGCACGTCGTTCATGCTCTCCGGTGCCCAGCTGGGCATCACCGTCACCGGTCTGCTCGTCGGTTACGTCGCCGAGCCGCTGATCGGCGCCGGTGTCGGCGAGCTGCTCGGCGGTGCCGGCCTCTCCCAGTCGGCGGGCGTGGCGATCGGTACCGTGCTCGCCCTGCTGTTCTCCACCGTGGTGCAGATGGTCTTCGGGGAGCTGTTCCCGAAGAACCTGGCGATCGCACGGCCCGAACCCGTCTCCCGGTGGCTCGCGTGGTCGACCAACGTCTACCTCGCGGCGTTCGGCTGGCTGATCAAACTGTTCGACCACGCCTCGAACCTGCTTCTCAAGGCGGTGCGCATCGAACCGGTGCACGACGTCGAGCACGCGGCGACCCCGCGTGACCTCGAGCGCATCGTCGACGAGTCGCGCCGCAGCGGCGACCTGCCCGACGAGCTGTCCACGCTGCTCGACCGCGTGCTCGATCTCCACGAGCGCACCGCCGAGCACGCGATGATCCCGCGTCCGCGCGTCGCGACGGTGCCGGGCACGGCGACCGTCGACGAGGTGATGACCCTGATGGCGTCTGGGCACTCCCGCTACCCGGTGCTCGGCGACGGCGTCGACGACGTGCGCGGCATCGTGTGCCTGCGCGACGTCCTCGCCCTCTCCCCCGCCGACCGCGGCGCGCGCCGGGTCACCGACATCGCGCGGGACGCGGTGATGGTGCCCTCGTCGCTGCCGCTGCGGCAGGTGCTCGCGCAGCTGCGCGAGGCCGGTGAGCAGCTCGCCTGCGTCGTCGACGAGTACGGCGGCCTGGCCGGGGTGATCACCGTGGAGGACGTCGCCGAGGAGCTCGTCGGCGAGATCGCCGACGAGCACGACCCGGCGGGCGAGGCGGCGACGCGGCTCGACGACGGCGGCTGGCTGCTCGCGGGCAGCGTGCACATCGACGAGGTCGAGCGCCTGCTCGGGCACGACCTCCCGCAGGGCGACTACGAGACGATCGGCGGCCTGGTGATCACCGAGCTCGGCACACTGCCGGGCCAGGGCGACAGCGTCACGGTCGAGCTGCCCCGCCGCCCCGGCGCCACCGACGAGGAGCCCCAGCGGCTGCTGACGGTCACCGTCGGCGCCGTGGACCGGCACGTCCCCGCGAGCGTGCGCCTCCGGGTCGAGGAACGCAGCCGGACGACCGAGGAGGTGGACCGGTGAGCGACCTGAGTCCGTGGCTCGCCATGGCGATCGCGGCCGCGATCATCGCGCTGAGCGCGTTCTTCGTCGCGGTCGAGTTCGCGCTCGTCGCCGCCCGGCGTTACCGGCTGGAGGACGCGGCCGAGTCCAGCGCCTCCGCCCGGGCCGCACTGGCCAGCGCCAGGGAGCTCTCCCTGCTGCTGGCCGGTTCGCAGCTGGGCATCACGCTGTGCACGCTCGCGCTCGGTGCGGTCGCGAAGCCAGCCGTGCACCACATGCTCACGCCCGTGATGGAGGGCTGGGGCGTACCCGCGGCGACGTCGGACGTGCTGGCGTTCGTGCTGTCCCTCGTGGTGGTCACGTTCCTGCACCTCGTGGTGGGCGAGATGGCGCCGAAGTCGTGGGCCATCGCGCACCCGGAGCGCTCGGCGACCATGCTGGCGATCCCGATGCGGGTGTTCATGTGGTTCACCCGGCCCCTGCTGGTCGCGCTCAACGGCATCGCCAACTGGTGCCTGCACCGCGTGGGTGTGGAGGCCGTGGACGAGGTCAGTGCGGGCCGTACGCCCGACGACCTCCGTCAGCTCGTCGACCACTCGGCCGAGGCGGGCGCGCTGGACGCGTCGCGGCACGAGCAGCTGGCCACCGCTCTGGACCTGCGGTCACGGCGGGTGCGGGACGTCATGGCCCCGAGGGAGGACGTCGCCGCGGTGCCGCTCGCCGCGAGCGTCGCCGAGATCCAGGAGGTGTCGCGCACGAGCGGGCACCTGCGTCTGGTCGTCTTCGGCGAGGACTCGCGCACGCTCGGCGTCGTGCACGTCCGCGACACGCTCGCCGAGCCGGAGGGCACGACGGCGGCCGACCTGATGCGGCCGGCGCAGGCCCTGCCCGCCGACACGCCGGTGCACACGGCGCTGACGACGATGCGGGACCGGCGCGACCATCTCGCGCTCGTCAAGGACGGCGACGCCGTCGTCGGGCTGGTCACGATGCAGGACCTGCTCGACGAGCTGCTCTACACCTAGCGAGATCGGCGTCCGGCGTGGCGGGCCTATTCGGCCCGCCACGCCGCTGCTGACGTCGTCCGCCCGGCCGAAGTTCGGCGGTGTTCGGGCCTGGCTACGCTCGCAGGCATGCTGGACACGCAGTACGAAGACCTGCTCCGCCACGTGCTCGACACCGGCGCCCGCAAGGAGGACCGCACCGGCACCGGCACGCGCTCGATCTTCGGTCACCAGCTGCGCTATCGGCTGGCCCACGGCTTCCCGCTGATCACCACGAAGAAGGTCCACTTCCGCTCGATCGCCTATGAGCTGCTGTGGTTCCTGCGCGGCGACGCGAACGTCACCTGGCTGAGGGAGAACGGCGTCACGATCTGGGACGAGTGGGCCGCGCCGGACGGTGATCTCGGCCCGATCTACGGGGTGCAGTGGCGGTCGTGGCCGACGCCGGACGGCGGGCACATCGACCAGATCAGCGAAGTGCTGCGCACGCTGCGCGAGAATCCCGACTCCCGGCGGATCATCGTGTCCGCGTGGAACGTCGCCGACATCCCGCGGATGGCGCTGCCCCCGTGCCACGCGTTCTTCCAGTTCTACGTCGCCGACGGCAAGCTCTCCTGCCAGCTGTACCAGCGCAGCGCCGACCTGTTCCTGGGTGTGCCGTTCAACATCGCGAGCTATGCGCTGCTGACGCACATGATCGCCGAGCAGGTGGGCCTCGGCGTCGGTGACTTCGTGTGGACCGGAGGTGACTGTCACATCTACGACAACCACGAGGACCAGGTCCGCACCCAGCTCGCACGCCAGGCGCGGCCGTTCCCGACGCTGAGCCTCAAACCGTCGGACAGCCTGTTCGACTACACCTACGAGCACATCACGCTCGACGGCTACGACCCGCACCCCGGCATCAAGGCACCGGTGGCGGTGTGATCGGGCTCGTCTGGGCGCAGTCGGCGAACGGCGTCATCGGCCGCGATGGCACGCTGCCGTGGCACCTGCCGGAGGACCTCAAGCACTTCCGCTCCCTCACCGCGGGCGCCACCGTGCTCATGGGCCGCCGCACCTGGGAATCGCTTCCGCCGCGGTTCCGGCCGCTGCCGGGCAGGCGCAATCTCGTGCTGTCGCGCACGCCGCAGGAGGGCGTGGAGACGTTGCCCGACCTGCCGCGTGCGCTTGCCGCGGTGTCCGGGGACATGTGGGTGATCGGCGGCGCGGAGCTGTACCGGACGGCGCTGCCGGTCGCCGACCGCATCGTGGTCACCGAGATCCGCGAGCACTTCGAAGGCGACACGCACGCGCCGGACGTGGGGCGCTCGCCGGACTCCGTCGGGGCGTGGCAGGAGTCGTCGACCGGGTTGCATTACCGGCTCCTGACCTGGCACTGAGATCAGGACCACCGCCGGCCGACGGCACGGCGTTCGCTAGGGCACGTAGGGCGTGTCGGCTGTCCAGAGCAGGTCGGTGCGGTACATCGCGCGGACCTCCCGCCGGCCGTCGCGCCAGGCGTGGAAGTAGAGGTGCTCGCCGGTCACGTCGGCCCCGCCCGGCGACTCGACCCCGGTCGACCGGCTGGTCAGCAGCGGTTCACTGGCCTTGGTGTAGGGCCCGGTCAGCGACGGCGAGGTGGCGAAGCGCGTCTGGTAGGCCGCGCTCTGGAAGTGGTTGGCGGAGTAGAACAGCACGTACTGCGTGTCCCGTTTGATCAGCACCGGTGCTTCCACGACGCGGCCCTCGTCGGGCCGGTCGACGCGCAGCAGCTCCACGCGGGGACCGGTGAAGGTGAGCCCGTCGGCGGCCACGGGCTGCAGCCAGATCGTCGACGGGTGCGCGTTGGTCTTGTAGAGCAGATACCGGCTGCCGTCGGCGTCGACGAAGCTCGCCGGGTCGATGTTGCCGCCGAGCCGCGGCTCGCACACCAGCGGGCGGTCACCGATCGGCGTGAACGGTCCCTCGGGGGTGCTCGCGACGGCGGCACCGAGGCACATGGTGTTGTCGCCGACGCGGGCGCCCGTGAAGTACATGAGGTAGTCGCCCTGCGGGCGCTGGGACACGTCGGGCGCCCAGGCGCCAACGCCGGGCGCCATCCACGCCGGCTTCCGCGGCAGCGCGTCGCCGCGGGTGGTCCAGTTACCTCCGTCGTCGTCGGCGACGGCGTAGGGAACGCGTTCCCGCTCGCCGCCCGTGGCGTAGCCGTAGTAGGTCCCGCCGAACACGCTGACGTCGGGATCGGGGAAGTTGCGCGGGATCAGCGGTTCGGGCGGCGCCACGCGCGCGGTGAACGCGGGCAGGCCGAACAGGGAAAGCAGCAGGGATCCGGCCGTCGTCAGTGCACTCAGTCGTGATCTCACGGCGCCCGGCTACCCCACCGGTCCCGCGTCTCAACCACCCGAACCGGTCGAGGTGTCAGCGGCGCAGCTGAGCCTTCGCGCGCCAGTAGAGCCGCCGGGCGTGCATCGCCTGCGGGTACTGCTCGGACAGGTGCAGCAGAGTCTGCCGGAACCGGCCGACACCTGTCGGCGGCCGCTGTGTCGCGGGAGCCTCCGGCGGGTCACGCCGCAGCAGGGCCACCAGGGCGTCGACCGCGGCGGCGAGCAGCTCGGCGTCCGTCGGCGCCGCCGCGTCGGCGTCGGCCGCCGTGCCCACCGGTGCCGAGGGCAGCAGGTCTCCGAGGTCGCCGACCACGGTGTATCCGGCGGCGGCCAACTCGTCGTGGAACCGCTGCGCGGCCTCGGCGACCCAGCCGTGGTCCCTCGCGGGCAGCGGGATGTGGGTGGAGCCGCTCAGCTGGGACAGGACCTTCGCGGCGAAGTCGTCCTTGACCACGTCCGCGTAGCGCAGCCACGGCAGCTCGTCGCCGAGCGCGAGGTTGACCCGGCGCAGCAGCTCAGTCTCGGTCATGCCGAGGGAGAAGTTGTTGTACAGCGGCACGTCACTGGGGAACCTGGCCGGGTCGAGCCCGAGCACGGCCGCGAACCGCTCCCACAGCACGCCGCTCGGGGTCCCGCGCGGCGGGACGGTGACCACGTGGACCCGCTCGGGCGGCAGGCCCGCTCCCCACGTGCGCAGGACCCTGGGCAGGTCCTGGTAGTCCCAGAACAGGCGGGAGGTGTCGTTCAGCTCCGGCTCGCGCAGGGCGGCGAGGAAGTCGGCGAACGACGTCCGCTGCCGGGTCTTGACGTTCTCCTGCCACACCGACGGGATCTGCCGGGCGAGGTCGCGGGCCGTGCACAGCACGTGCACCTCGGCGAAGTCGAGGTCGGCCAGCGCGCGGGCGGCCTCGTCGGGGCTCGCGGGCGCGAGCAGCTCGGTCGAGATCACCGACGTGCCCCGCCAGGCGCGCGCCTGCTCGACGATCCAGTCCCACGAGCCGGCCGTGCCCGGTTCCTTCCACTGCCCGTAGCGGCCGTGGTGCACGTCCATCGCGGCCCGGTGGTGGGCGGCCTGGTCGTGACCCGGGTAGAGGACCCCGTCCTCGGCGATCGCCTCACGGTGGTGCCACAGCAGTTCCTGCAGGGACGTGGTGCCCGTCTTCGGCAAGCCGATGTGCAGGTACACGCGCTGGGTGGGGGAGGTCATGGCCCCGGGATGTTAGTGGGTCGGGCGGGATGGTTTCCTGGCACCTTCCTGATTATTTCTCTCAGCACGATACGAGCGACGTGCCGAGCGGCATGATGGGCGACCATGAGCGAGGACCGGCCCCGTGGCCGGGCGATACCGAGGAGGACCTTGTATGTCACCGGGCCCCGCCCTGCGGCTCAACCGAGGCGTGACGGTATGGCTGACCGGCCTGTCCGGCGCGGGCAAGTCGACCCTCGCCCGCACGGTGGTGTCACTGGTGGGAGACGGTGCCGAGGTCGAGGTGCTCGACGGCGACGAGATCCGCAAGACCATCTCCAGTGACCTCGGGTTTTCCCGGCCCGACCGGGACGCGCAGGGGCGCCGCGTCGGGTTCATCGCCGAGCTGCTGTCGCGCCACCGCGTGCTGACGCTGGTGCCGGTGATCGCTCCGTACGCCGAGACGCGGCAGGCGGTGCGGCAGCGCCACGAGGAGCGCGGGTCGGCGTTCCTGGAGGTGTACGTCAGCACGCCGCTGCGGGAATGCGCGCGCCGCGACCCGAAGGGCCTGTACGCGAAGGCGGCCGCGGGCGAGGTGACCGGCCTGACCGGCGTGGACGACGTCTACGAGCAGCCCGAGTCGCCCGATCTGCGGGTGGACACGAGCGAGCTCGACGCCGAGACCGCGGCGGGGCGGATCCTGGACCTGCTGCTCGAGCGCGGCCTGCTGGAGTACGTCGAGCGGCCGGTGCTGAGCGCGCGGGAGTCCTCCGGCCGGTAGCGGTTCGACCGGAACCAGGCGCGCTCGCCGCGATGCAGTGAAGGCCACCTTCACTGCGTTGAACGCAGGCATGGTGGCCTTCACTGCATCGCGGGCGGCAGCGAGTCGGCAGGGGTCGCGACGCCTGGCCCCCATCCGCGGTTCACCTCGGCGTGGCCTCGGAGCCACCCGAACCGGTTAGACAGGGCGGATGAGCGAAGCCTCGACCGATCTCGGGCGCCGGCGGTTCCTCGCCGGGGTCTCCGCCGTCGCCGGTGCCGCCGCGCTGGCCGGGCTGCCCGTCGGCCGCTCCGCGGCCACGACCAGGCCCGGCGGCGGCAACTATCCGTTCCGGCTGGGTGTCGCCAGCGGCGATCCGACCGCCACGGGCGTGGTGCTGTGGACCCGCCTGGTGCCCGAACCGTTCGTGCCCGGCGGCGGCATGGAACCCCGCAGGGTGCCCGTCGAGTGGCAGGTCGCGCGCGACGAGCGCTTCCGCCACGTCGTCGCCGTCGGCTCGGCGTGGGCGCTGCCTGAGCTGGCGCACTCCGTGCACGTGGAGGTCCAGGGCCTGGCACCCGACCGCGAGTGGTTCTACCGGTTCCGCTATCGCGGCGAAGTCTCCCCCGTCGGCCGCACCAGGACCGCGCCCCGCCCGGGAGCTCCGGTGGGTGCGCTGGCGTTCGCGTTCGCGTCGTGCCAGGACTGGGCCAGCGGCTACTACCCGTCATACCGGCATCTGGCGCGGGAGGACCTCGACCTGGTGCTGCACCTCGGCGACTACGTCTACGAGGGCGGCATCCCCGCCGACGGCGGCTACCGCAGGCAGGCCACGCCGGACGTGCTGCGCACCGCGCCGCTCGACCTCGAACGATGGCGCATGCAGTACGCCCTCTACAAGAGCGACCCCGACCTGCAGCTCGCGCACGCGCGGTTCCCGTGGCTGGTGACGTGGGACGACCACGAGGTCAAGAACGACTACGCGGGCACCGAGCAGGAGCAGGCGGGCGACATCAGCGCGTTGCGGGCCGCGGCCTACCAGGCGTGGTACGAGCACCAGCCGGTGCGCGCCCCGTCGCGGCACGACGCGCTCGGCGGCCCCCGCATTCACCGCAGGCTGCGCTGGGGCAGGCTGGCGCAGCTCGACGTGGTCGACGGCAGACAGCACCGCAGCGTGCCGCCGTGCGGCTGGGGTGAGGCCGACGCGTGCCCGGCCGCGTACGCGCCCGACGTCACGATGCTCGGCTTCCCGCAGGAACGGTGGCTCTACGACGGGTTCGCGGCGTCGTCGGCGACGTGGAACCTGCTCGGCAGCAACGTGATGATGGCGCGCCTCGACCACGACGGGCCGTCGGGCAGCAGGCTGTGGCACGACGCGTGGGACGGCTTCCCCGCGGCCCGCAAGCGGCTCACCGACGCCTGGCTGCGCCACGACGTGCGCAACCCCGTCGTGGTCACGGGTGATTGGCATTCCAGCTTCGTCAACGACATCCACGGCGATTTCGACCGCCCGGACTCCCCCGTGGTCGCGACCGAGTTCGTCGGCACGTCCATCTCCTCCAACGGTGACGGCGAGGTGTACGGGCCCTACTACGGCCCGATGATCAAGTACAACCCGCACATCCGGTTCTTCGACGGCGACCGGCGCGGCTACGTGCGGTGCCGGGTCGACCGCGGTGAGTTCCGGGCCGATCTCCAGATGGTGGACACGGTCGGCCGCCGCGACGCGGCCGAGTCCACGTTCGCGTCGTTCGTGGTCGAGGAGGGCAGGCCGGGCGCACACCGCGCGTGACCCGTCGCGGTCGTCCGGTCGGGTGAACAGAGGCGACCCGCCGCGTTCGGTTCCCGGTAACCCGGAGGCCGCGTGGCGGGCATCCCCCGCACGCAACCTCTCAGGTGCCACCACCCCAGAACGAAAGGCACCTCCATGTCCCCGACTCCCCGGCGCGGCCTCGGCCTGATCGCGGTCGCCACGCTCGCTCTCGCCGGCTGCGGCCAGAGCGCGGCCAACGACGACGGCGGCTCCGGTGATGCCGACACCCTCGTCTTCGCCTCCATCCCCTCCGAGGAGTCGACGAGCCTGCAGGAGGCGTTCCAGCCGGTGATCGACATGCTGGAGCAGGAGACCGGCAAGCAGATCGAGTTCCAGCAGGCCACCGACTACGCGGCGATCATCGAGGGCCAGCGGGCCGGCAAGATCGACATCGCCCAGTACGGCGCGTTCTCCTACGTGCTCGCCCGCAACAGCGGCGTCGAGACCACGGCCGTCGCCTCCCAGGTCGAGGAGAAGGGTGGCGAGCCGGGCTACCAGTCCTACGGCATCGTGAACGCCGCCTCGCCGGTGCGCGACCTCGCCGGGTTCCAGGGCAAGAAGACGTGCTTCGTCGACCCCGGTTCCACCTCCGGCTACCTCTACCCCACGGCCGGGCTGATCAACGAGGGCATCGACCCCGAGTCCGGCATCACACCGGTCATGGCGGGCGGGCACGACGCGTCTGTACTCGCCGTCGCGAGTGGACAGTGTGAGGTCGGGTTCGCCATGGACAGCATGGTCGACACGCAGCTGATCCAGAAGGGACAGTTGAAGCAGGGTGACGTCCGCACGGTCTGGAGGTCCGAGGTCATCGCGGGCCCGCCGATCGCGGTGAGCGACGAGCTCGACCCGGCGCTGCGCGGCAAGATCGCCAGGGCGATCCAGGAGAAGGCGAACGTCGACTACCTGCGCTCCAACGGTTTCTGCGGCGAGGACTGCGTCGTCGGTGACGACGTGTGGGGCTTCGCGAAGGTCGACGACGGCTTCTTCGACGGCGTGCGCCGCGTCTGCGACATCACGAAGGACGAGCAGTGCACGACGTCGTGACGTTCCACCGGGTCAGCAAGCGGTTCGGCGCCACCGTCGCGCTCGACGAGGTGTCGCTCAGCGTGCCCGAGGGTCAGATCGCTGTGCTGCTCGGCCTGTCCGGTTCGGGCAAGTCGACGCTGCTGCGCCACGTCGACGGACTCCAGCGCGCGAGCACGGGATCGGTCAGCGTGCTGGGCACCGACCTCGCGACGGCGAGCGGGACGCGGCTGCGGGCACTGCGGCGCCGCGTCGGTTTCGTGTTCCAGCAGTTCCACCTGGTCGGCGGGCTCACGGTGCTGGAGAACGTCTGCACCGGCGCACTGGGCGGGTTGCGCGGCCCGCGCCTCGGGCTGTTCACCTACCCGAAGCGCGTGCGGCAGGAGGCGCTACGGCACCTCGATCGCGTGGGGCTCACCGAGCAGGCGTTCCAGCGCGCCGACACACTCTCGGGCGGGCAGCAGCAGCGGGTCGCCATCGCGCGAGCCCTGCTGCAGCGGCCGGAGATCCTGCTCGCCGACGAGCCGGTGGCCTCGCTCGATCCCGAGTCGGCTGGCCAGGTCATGCGGTTGCTGCGTGAGATCAGCGCCGAGCGGAACCTCACCGTGCTGTGCAGCCTCCACCAGGTCGACCTCGCGCTGAGCTGGGGCGACCGGGTGATCGGACTGCGTTCGGGCCGCGTCGTGCTCGACCGGCAGGCCGCTGGGCTCGGCCGGGACGAGGCGATGGCGGTGTACTCGGCCGTCGCGAGCGTGCCGGCCGCCGTCGCATGAGCCGCGCGGTGGCCGAACGCCGGACGCTGCCCGCTCCGTCCGGGCCGGGGGTGGCGGCCACGGCCGTGGTGCTCGCCATCCTCGGCGCCGGGGTGTGGGCGGCGGCCGACCTCGGCATCAACGTCGCCACGCTCGTCGACAGCGTCGGCAACGCCGCCGACTTCGCGCAGCGGATGTTCCCGCTGGACTTCCCACCGGTGGCCGAACTGCTCCGGCTGTGCGGGACGACGCTGGCGATCGTGGTGTCGGCGACGCTGCTCTCGGTGCTGCTCAGCGTCCCGGCGGCCGTGCTCGCGGCGGGCAACACCACGCCGAACCGCGTGGCCCGGCTCGGCGCACGCGCGGCGATCGTGCTCGCGAGGGCTGTGCCCGACGTGGTGCTGGCCATCGTGTTCATTCGCGTGTTCGGGCTCGGCTCGATGGCCGGGGTGCTGGCGATGGGCCTGCACTCGGTGGGCATGGTCGGCAAGCTCTACGCCGACGCCGTGGAGCAGATCGACGAGGGACCGCGCACCGCCGTGCGCGCGGGCGGCGCGGGCCGCCTGCAGGAGCTCGCGAGCGGGGTGCTGCCGCAGGTGCTTCCCGCGTTCGTCTCGACCGCGCTGCACCGGTTCGACATCAACCTGCGGGTGTCCGTACTGCTCGGCTTCGTCGGCGTCGACGGCCTCGGGTTCGCGATCGCCTCGGCGTTCCGGGAGCTGGACTACCAGCGCGGCATGGCGCTCGCCTTCGTGGTGCTCGTGCTGTGCGTACTGGCGGAGCTGCTGTCGGGCGCGATCCGGCGCGGGCTCACCAGGCCGCCGACGAGCAGGGTCCGGCCGGCACCGGGCCGCGTCAGTCCACCGTGGACGGCGAGCAGGCTCCGCCGCACCGTCTACGGCCTGGTCACCGCACTCGTCGTGCTGGCGTCGCTGTGGGGTGCGGAGCTCTCCCCCGCAGGCTTCGTCGACGGGCTCGGCACGCTGGGCACCACGCTCGGGCTGTTCTGGCCGCCCGAGACCGGCGGGATCCTGCCCGACCTGCTCGCGGCGCTGTGGGTGACGGTGAAGATCGCACTCGCGGCGACGCTGCTCGGTGCCGTGCTCGCGCTGCCCATCGGGACGCTCGCGGCGCGCAACGTGGCGCCGTCGCCGAGGGTGGGCGCGGCGTTCCGCGGGCTGATCGTGCTCATCAGGGGCATCCCCGAGCTCGTGCTCGCGGTGGTGTTCGTGGTGCTCACCGGCCTCGGTGAGGTCGCGGGCACGCTCGCGCTGGCGGTCGGCGCGGTCGGCCTGCTCGGCAAGCTCGTCGCCGACTCGCTGGAGGAGGTCGACGAGCGCGTGGAGAACGCCGTCCGCGCCACCGGGGCGACGCGCTGGCAGGTGTTCGCCTCGGCCACGGTGCCGCAGGCCGCGCCCGCGTTCGTCGGGCACGTCCTGTACCAGCTCGACGTCAACATCCGCTCCGCGACGCTCCTCGGCATCGTCGGCGCCGGAGGCATCGGTTTCTACCTGCAGAACGCCTCCAGGGTGCTGGAGTTCGGCGTGGTCACCACGGTGCTGCTGCTCGTGTTCGCGCTGGCGATGGTGGTAGAGCTGATCGCGGTGTGGCTGCGCAGGGTGGCGAGCTAGTTCAGAACAACCGTGCCGGATGTTCACCTGCGGGGCCGGTCGCGTTGGCTGCGACGAAGTTGTCCGGACAAGCCCGCGGCGCAAGCTCGTGGACATGAGCTCGACGAGATACCTGGAGATCGCCGAACGGCTCGCCGCCGAGCTGGCCGGCCGCCCCGCGGGCACGCGGGTGGCCAGTGAACCCGAGCTGGCGCAGCGGTTCGGGGTCGGCAGGGCGGCAGCCCGTTCGGCACTACAGGAGCTGGAGCGGCGGCTGCTGGTGCGCCGCGTGCAGGGGGCGGGCACGTTCGTCAACCGGCGCATCGACTACGTGATCTCGCACAGCAGGCCACCCTCGTGGAGCGCGACGGTGCAGGCGGCGGGCGCGGTGCCGCGCTCGGTCATCAAGGACGTCGACCGGCTGCCGCTGTCGGCGGGGTTCGCGGCACAGCTGCGCCGCAAACCCGGCACCCTCGCCCACCGCGTCGCACGCGAGTTCTACATCGACGACCTGCTGGCGACCTGGATCCAGGAGTGGATCCCCGTCGACGTGGTGCCGGAGCTGGAGTTGGCGCTGCACGCCGCGGACTCGCTCGATCTCGTGCTGCGGCAGATGGGCCGGGTGAAGCCCGTGCGCGCCTGGTGCCGCGCGAGCCTCGACGTGCCGCCGCCGGAGGTGGTGCGCAACCTTCGCATCGAGGCGAGCGCACCGACGTGGCAGGTGGAGAGCCTCAGCTGCGACGCCGAGACCGGCGCCGGCCTGACCTGCAGCACCGCGTGGACGCGCGCCGACGCCGTCCGCATGGTCGTCGAGCTCCAGGAGACCTTGCATCCCGATCAACCCGAGGAGGAACAGCGGTGACAGACGTGAGCCGCGAGGAACGCTGCGGCCTGCTGGCCGAGGCGGAACCGGACGAGCTGAGGGCGCTGGCCGAACAGTGCCTCGCCGACGGCGCCGACGTGCGCGTGCTCGTCGGCCCCGAGGTCGGCTTCGTGACGGCGCAGGTGCGCGAACCCGTTGCGGCGGAACGGTTCCTGCTCGGCGACGTGCTCACGTGCCGAGCCGAGGTCGAGCTCGCGGGCCACCGCGGGTGGGCCATGCGGCTCGGCGACGACCGGGCCGCCGCCCTCGCCGCCGCGGTGCTCGACGCCGAGGCCGAGGCGGCTCGGCCGCACGCGGCCGACGTCGCCGAGCTGTGCGCCCGCGTGGCCCGCAGGCGGCAGGAGCGCGAAGCCGCCGAGTGGGCGGAGCTCGCCCCGACCGTCGTCGAGTTCGAGGAGCTGACATGAACCAGACGGCCGAGCTGATCCGGTCGGCGACCCTGCGCCCCGACCAGGCGCAGCGCACCTTCCGCGCGATGCTCGACGCCATCGCGTGCCCCGGCCGCGTGACGCGGCTGCCCCAGGAGCCCCTGGAAAAGGTCCCGGCCGCACTGCTGCCCGTGCTCGCGCTGGCCGATCTCGGCACGGGCGTGCACGTCCTCTCCGACGATCCGCGCTGGGCCGATGTCACCGCCGTGGCCACCAACGCGGTGCCGGCCCCACTCGCTCGCGCGCGCCTCGTGGCGGCGCTGCGGCCCGTCACGGCCGCCGAGCTGCGCACCCTGCACCGGGGCAGCGCCGCCGCACCCGAGGACGCCGCGCTCGCGGCACTCGCGGTGCCCGACGTGATCGGTGGCGAGCAGGCGATGCGGCTCACGGGGCCGGGCGTGCCCGGCGAGGTCGTGATCGCGCCGGCCGGCCTGCCGGAGGGGTTCGCCCCGGCCAGGGGACCCGGTGACTTCCCCGCCGGGATCGACCTGCTGCTCGTCGCACCCGACGGCAGGCTGCTCGGCCTGCCCCGCAGCACCCACCTCGAACTCGTCACCAGCAGGGAGGACTGATGGGATACTCCGGAGCACGCGGCGGCCTCGAGGCGATCCTCGCCGCCGAGGACCTCGTCCGCCGCGCCCGCGACCACGCGCCCGCGCCGTGGGCGCCGACCGAGCAGATCACCGCCCGCTTCCGGCTCGCCGTCGACCGCGTGCTGGGCGAGGCCGGGCTGTACCACGAGGACACGTCGGCGGCCGCGCTGCGGCAAGCCGAGGGCGACCCGCTGGAGGCGGCACACCTGGTGCGCGCACACCGGTCCACGCTGCCGAGGCTGGCCGTGAGCGAGCCCGTCGACCCCGACGAGATGGTGGTGCTGCGCCGCATCGTGCCCGCCTTCCGGGAACCCGACGGCCCGCAGCTGCTCGGCCGCACCACCGACTACACCGGCAGGCTGCTCGAACAGCCCGCCGGTCCCCCGCCACGGCAGTCCCGCACACCGGCGACGCCGCCCGACCGGACCGAGACCCAGCGCAGGCCGGGCCGGTTCCTCGACCTGCTCCGCAAGCTCGACCTCGTGGTCGACCACCGGCGCGCCGACGACCCGGAGCCGTTCGACATCACGCGCAAACCCGCGCGGCCGCCCGCCGAGCGGTCCGCCGCGCTCGCGTCGATGGCCCGCGCGGAGACCGGGGCCCTCGTCGCGCTGTGGTACCGCTCGATCCTCGGCCCCGACGGCGACATCCACGAGGTCACGCTCGGCGAGGTCCGCCACGGCAGGCTCCCGCTGCGCGTGCGTCACCCGCACACCGGCAACCCGGTGCGGGTCGGCGAGTTCCGCGTCACCGAGGCCGAGGCGATCGAGGACCTCGACGGCGCCGACGAGGACCGCAGCCGCTTCGACGTGGGCTATGGCCTGTGCTTCGGCCACAACGAGCGCAAGGCCATCGCCATGGCCAACCTCGACGTCGCCAACCGGCGCTTCGGCCGCACCGGCCCTCTGGAGCAACTCCTGCTGCTCACCACCGACGGCCTCGACTCCGCCGGCTTCCTGGAGCACCTCAAGCTCCCCCACTACGTCACGTTTCGCTCGATGGTCGAGCGCAAGCAGGCCATGCGCGCCGCGGGCGAGGCCGACGAAGGCCCCCGCGTCGCCGAACCGGCAGGACAGGAGTGCCGATGACGTCCACACTGGACACACTGCTCACCGAGCGGGAGGCGGAGCTCCCCGCGGGCATCCTCGACGAGGGCGCCAAGCGCGAGATCCGCCGCGCCACGCTCACCGCCGTGTGCGTGCCCGGCTACCAGGTGCCGTTCGGCTCGCGCGAAATGCCCGTGGCCCGCGGCTGGGGCTCCGGCGGTCTCCAGGTGACGCTCGGCGTGATCGGCGCCGCCGACACCGTGAAGGTGATCGACCAGGGCGACGACGCCGGGGTGAACGCCACCAACCTGCGCCGCATGATCGCCGGAACCACCGGCTGCGCCGACACCGCCGACACCCGGGAGGCCACGATCGTCCAGACCCGCCACCGCGTTCCGGAGGAACGGCTGCGTGACGGGCAGGTGCTCGTGCTGCAGGTTCCCGTGCCCGAACCCCTGCGCGGCGTGGAGAAGTCGGTGATCGAATGCGCCCGCATGCACGCCGAGGGCGACTACTCGGCGATGTGGGTCAGCCTCTACGAGGACCTCGTCCGCAACGGCATGATCACCAGGACCACGGGCTACCCGGTGCTCGTCGGCGGCCGCTACGTGCTGGCGACGACGCCGATCCCCCGCTGGGACGTGCCTCGCCTGCACGAGAGCGACCACCTGAGCCTCTTCGGCGCGGGCCGCGAGAAGCGGATCTACGCGATCCCGCCCCACACCGACGTCCGGCCGCTCACCTTCGACGACGTCCCGTTCGAGGTCGAGTACGCACCGGGTGCGCGGTGCGTGCTGTGCGGCAGCGACGACGTCTTCCTCGTCGAGGCGGGCACCACGGGAGCGTACGCGTGCAGCGACACCGAATGGTGCGCGCGCGTGCGCGAGGGCGACGCCGACATCCAGGCGCACCACGAGCGTGCCCCCCTGCACCTCCTGCCCGACCCGGCCGCGCGCCTGCGTGCTCCCGCCACCACCACGGCACGTCCCGAGCGCCCCCGCCCGGCGCTACCGGAAGGGCAGGACTGGGCGCTGCGCGTCGACGGGCTCGGCAAGGTGTTCGGCCCCGGCGCGGCGGACGCGGTGCCCGGCACCGGACCCGACCACGGCACCGCCATCAGTCCCGCCACCGGCGCGATCGTCGCCGCGTGGGACGTGTCCTTCGACGTCGCGCCCGGCGAGGCGCTGGGCGTGATCGGCGAGTCCGGCTCGGGCAAGTCCACCGTGCTCGGCTGCGTGATCGGCGACGAGCAGGCCACCGCGGGACATGTGCGGCTCGCCGCGCTCGACGAGGGGCGCACCGACCTGCTGACGCTGCCCGGCGACGCCCGCAGGCGGCTGCGCGTCGACTCGATGGCGGTCGTGCACCAGAATTCCGCCGCGGGCCTCGACCTGCGGGTCACCGCGGGCGGCAACATCGCCGAACGGCTCACGGCTGCGGGTTGGCGCGGCTACCACGACATCCGCAGGCGGGCGGCCGAGCTGCTCGACCGTGTCGAGGTGCCACTGTCCCGGATGGACGATCCGGTGCGGACCTTCTCCGGCGGCATGCGCCAGCGCGTGCAGATCGCCAAGGCACTCGCCACGGAACCTCCGGTGCTGCTGCTCGACGAGCCCACGACCGGACTGGACGCCTCGGTCGCGGCCGGGGTGCTCGACCTGCTGCGCGGGCTGCTCGCCGAGCGCGACATCGCCGCCGTGGTGGTGAGCCACGACTTCGCGGTGATCGAGGCGCTCACCGATCGCACGCTGGTGATGCAGCTCGGCCGCGTCGTCGAGCGCGGGCTCACCGACCAGCTCTTCCACGACCCGCACCACCCCTACACCCAGCGGCTCGTCGCCGCGGCACGGAGGTGACCGCCATGCCGGTGCTCTCGATCCGAGGGCTGCGCAAGTCCTTCACCCTGCACACCATTGACGGGCGCACGGTGTCGTCACTGCACGGCGTCGACCTCGACGTCCACGAGGGCGAGCACGTCGCGCTCGCCGGGCCGAGCGGCGCGGGCAAGTCGTCGCTGCTGCGCTGTGTGCACCGCACGTACCTGCCCGACTCCGGCTCGGTGGGGCTCGGTGAACTGGAGCTCACCGACCTGCCCGACCGCGCGATGGCGCGCCTCCGCGGCCGCGAGTTCGGCTACGTCTCGCAGTTCCTGAGCGCGCCGCCGAGGACCGGGCCGTGGGAGGTGGTGGCGGCCGCGGCCCGCCGACGCGGGCTCGACGCCGCCGAGGCACGCGAGGCCGCCGCCGAGGCGCTGCGGCGGCTCAACCTCGACGAGGCGCTGTGGGACGTCGACTGCTCCGTCCTCTCCGGCGGCGAACGGCAGCGCGTCAACCTCGCGGCGGGCACCGTCCGCCCGCCCAGGCTGCTGCTGCTCGACGAGCCGGTGTCGGCGCTCGACCCCGCCAATCGTGAGGCGGCGCTGCACCTGATCGAGGCGCTCACCGAGCAGGGCGTGGCCGTGCTGGCGGTGTTCCACGACCTCGACGCCATGCGCAGGCTGGCCACCCGCGTCGTGCTGATGCGCGACGGACTGATCGCGGAGCAGGGCTCCCCTGCCGAACTGCTGGAGGCGGCATGACCACGCTGACCGCGCCGTGGACCCTCGCGGCCCCGCCGAGCGACTACGTGCTGGGCCACGTGCGGGCCGTCCTGCTGGACCGCGTGCTCGACGACGCACTGGTGGCCGTGCGCGACGGTGTGCTCGCGGCGGTCGAGCCTCACCGCCCCGGCGTCGCGGCCGATGTGGACGGTCAGGGACTGCTGTGCCTGCCGGGACTGGTCGACGTGCACAGCGACGGACTGGAGAAGGAACGCCTGCCGAGGCCCGGCGCCGCACTGCCGATCGAGTTCGCGCTGCTGTCGTTCGAGGGCAAGCTGCGGGCGGCGGGCGTGACGACCGTGTTCCACGGCGCCGGGTTCGAGGAGAGCCTCGGCCGGGGTCTCGCGCGGTCGGTCGCCACGGCGCTGGAGGTGTGCCGGACCGTGGACTCCCAGCGGGGCGCGCTCGTGGACCACCGGATCCTGTACCGGCTCGACGTGCGCTGCTCCACCGGGCTCGCCGCGTTGCGGGAGCGGCTTGCCGACGTGGCCGGTCCCGCGCTCGTGTCGCACGAGGACCACACACCGGGCCAGGGCCAATACGCCGACCGCAGATACTACGAGCGCTACCTGGCGGGCACGCGCGGGCTGAGTGACGCCGAGGCGCGTGAGCACGTCGACGAGCTGATCTCCGATCGCGAAAGCAGGCTCGCGGTGCGCGACGAGTCGCTGGAATGGCTCGGAACCCAGGCCAGGGCGGGCAGGCTGCGGCTGCTCGGCCACGACCCCGACTCCCCCGCCGAGATCACCGCGCTGCGGGAGCGGGGCGGGCTGGTCGCGGAGTTTCCCACGACCGTGGACGCGGCGCGGGCGGCGAGGAAGCAGGGGCTCGCCGTCGTGATGGGCGCGCCGAACGTGCTGCGCGGCGGCTCGCACAACGGCAACGCGTCGGCCAGGGAACTGGTGTCGCACGGCCTCGTGACGGCGCTGGCGTCGGACTACCTGCCGTCCGGGCTCCTCGGTGCCGCGCTGCTGCTCGCCGAGCAGGGACTGGTGAGCCTGCCGGAGGCCGTGGCACTGGTGACGAGTGGTGCCGCCGACGTCGCCGGGCTCACCGATCGCGGCAGGCTCGAACCGGGGCTGCGAGCCGACCTCGCGCTCGTGGCGCCGGGCAGCCCGTGGCCCGCGATCCCCGCCGTGCTGCGCGCGGGCGAGCCGGTAAGGATGGAGCGGTGAGCACCAAGATCGCCTGGCCCGTTCCCCAACCCGAGCTACCCGACGACGTGCACGGCGCACTGGCCGCCGCCGCCCGCGCCGCCTCGGCGGCCTACGCCGCCGCCCGCCACCGCTTCACGAGGGACGAGCTCGCCGAGGAGATCGCCGACGGCGCCGACGGCACCCCCACGATGCGCGTCGACCAGCTCGTGGAGGACGCGATCGCCGAGGCCGCGAGCCGGTGCGGCGTGAACCTCCTGAGCGAGGAGGCCGGGTTCGTCGACAACGCGTCGGCGGTCACACTCGTCGTCGACCCCATGGACGGTTCGGCCAACGCCGCGGCCGGCGTGCCCCTGTGCTGCTTCGGCGGCGTGGTCGCCGTCGACGGCAGGGCCACGGAGGCGCTGACGACGTGGCTCGACACGGGACGGGCGTGGCACGCCGTGGCGGGCAGGCCCGTGCCGTACCGCACGAGCGGGCGCACGAAGCTCGCGGGTGCGGCGGTGAGCATGCTGCGGCCGAAACCGGCGAGCGCCGATGCGTGGTGGCGCGTCGAGCAGGCGGCGGGGCGGGTGCGGGTCCTGTCGAGCACGGTGCTGGAGGCGGTGCTCGTGGCAGAGGGCTCCACGGATGCCTTTTGCGACCCCGGGTCCGACACGCATCGCATCGTCGACCTCGCGGCGGCGATGGTCACGGTGCCCGCGGCAGGGGGTGTGGTGCTCGACGCCCACGGCAGGCCGCTGGAGATCGATCCCGATCTGACGCGGCGGTGGTCCGGTGTCGTGGCCGCGACCCGCCCCTTGGCTGAGGAGCTCGCGGCGCTCGTCAGCGGATGAGCTCCCGGGCGTAGCCGGCCACGGAGCGTTGATACGTGGGCAGATGGGACGCGAGCGCGGTGAGGACGTGCGACACTGCCTCGCGTTCCCTGCCCGTGTCGGCGAGCGCGAGGGCGAGGAAGGCCCTGACCGCATCGTCGAGGTGGTCGGAGGTGGCGTCCAGCTCAGCCGTGAGGAGCGCGACGCTCGTGTCCGCCTCACCGAGGTTGCGCAGGGAGCTGGCCAGCTGGATCACGGCGCACCGCCTGCGTTCGCCGTCGAGTCCGCGATCAAGGGCTTCGCGGTAGAGCGGAACGGCCTGGTCGGGGTGACCGGTCGCGTCGAAGGCGCCCGCCCGTTCGAACAGTGCGCCGGCGTCGTGTGGCGGCCGCTCGGCGGCGAGGCGGTCGATGAGGGCCAGGAAGTCCTCTTCGGTGTGCTGGTCGAACGACGCCCACGCGTCGTCGACGCGGCGTTGCCAGTCGGAGTCGGTCACCTGCGCAGCCTACGTCGGCGGGCGTAGGCGGGTAACGCGCTTCCGGGCTGACGACTGCGGGCCGCCACGCGCCCACGATGGGTGCCATGAGCGATCCTGTCGAAACCAACGCGCTGACCAAGCGCTACGGCGACCTCGTCGCCGTCGATTCACTGGACCTCGTTGTGCGTCAGGGCGAGGTCTACGGCTTTCTCGGCCCGAACGGCGCTGGCAAGACCACGACGCTGCGCATGCTGCTCGGGCTCATCCGGCCGACGTCGGGTGACGTGCGGCTCTTCGGCCACGCTTCCGGTGCGGGGCGGCGCCTCGCGGGTGTCGGGGCGTTGATCGAGGGGCCCGGTTTCTATCCCTACCTGTCGGGCCGCGACAACCTGCGCGTGCTCGCCCGTCATGCCGGTGTCGGGCGCGGGCGTGTGGCCGAGGTGCTCGACGTCGTGGACCTCGCCGAGCGCGCCGGGGACCGGTACTCGACGTACTCCCTGGGCATGAAGCAACGGCTCGGACTCGCGGCTGCACTGCTGAAGGACCCCGGGCTGCTGATACTGGACGAGCCGACCAACGGGCTCGATCCGGCCGGCATGGCAGATATCCGTGCCGTGATCCGTGGCCTCGCGGACGAGGGGCGCACCGTACTCCTGTCGAGCCACCTGCTCGGCGAGGTCCAGCAGATCTGTGACCGCGTGGGCATGATCTCGCGTGGACAGCTGGTCGCCGAGATGTCCGTGGCCGAGCTGCGCGCGACCGGGCTGCTGGTCATGGCGGATCCGATCGACGACGCGCGGGCGCGGGTGGCCGAGCTCGTCGGCGCGGACCGGGTTCGGGTTGACGGGGACGTGCTTCGGCTGGACGTCGAGGCCGCGATGGCCGCGACGATCAACGCCGAGCTGGTCCACTCTGGAGTTTCGGTCCGCGAGCTCCGGCCTGCCGAGGCCGATCTCGAACAGACATTTCTCGAACTCACCGGAGGTGGTTCTCGTGGTACTCGATGACGTTCGCGCGGAGTTGATCAAGCAGGTTCGCCGGCCCGCGCACTGGTTGCTGTTCGGCGTTGCGTTGGTGCTGACGTTGACCTTTGCGTACGTGATCCCGTATCTGGGGTACACGGGCCGGTCTGAGGGACCCCGTGGCGGGCGCGGGCTGGAGTCGATGCTGCCGGCGGAGCTGGTTGGCAACACCATTGCCGGGACGCCCGTGTTCGTCGGTGCGCTCGCGTTGATCTTCGGTGTGCTCGTCGCTGGGAGCGAGTATGGCTGGGAGACCTGGAAGACGGTGCTCACGCAAGGATCATCGAGGTCTAGCGTCTTCGCGGCGAAGGTTGTCGTTGCGGGCTTGGGCTCGCTCGTGCTGGTGCTAGCGCTGCTTGGGACGGGAGCCTTGGCGGGGGTGGGCGTTGCCTTGCTGGAGGGACAACCTGTGGTGTGGCCTTCCGTTGGTGAGATCGTTGTCGGGGCCGGTGGTGGCTGGCTGATCACCATGATGTGGGCGATGCTCGGCGTGTTTCTCGCGGTTGCGTTCCGGGGTATCGCGTTGCCGATCGGGCTGGGGCTCGTGTGGTTGCTGGCTGTGCAGAATCTGCTGGCTGCTGTGGCCGCGCCGTTGCTGGAGTGGGTTGCCGAGCTGCAGAAGGTGCTGCCTGGGCCGAATGCCGGGTCTCTGGTCGCGGCTTTGGGTGCGCCGGAGGGGACGCCTGGGGTGTCTGACCTTGTGGGTTCGGGGCAGGCTGTCGTGGTGGTCGGTGCTTACCTCGTGGCGTTCGCCGTGGCTGGTGGGTGGTTGTTGCGGCGACGGGATGTGCTGTAGGCGTTTTCCAAGGGGTCCCTGGGTTCCAGGCACGCCTTCGGCGCGCCGTGGGAAACTGTCGCTTCACGGGCCGGGCACGTTGACTGTCCACTAGCGACAGTTCCCCGCGGAACGGGTACCGAGCCCGGATCGCGTCGTGTAGCTGGCTACGTTTGTGGTATGACCCGGCCGAAACCCGCACTCCTCCCCGCTGTTTTGAGGTGAGTGGTGGACGCGACTGGCGGCAAACCAGCGCTACATTCCCGAGCCGTATAGGTCGTTATACATCTCCCTCGTGAGAGTCTCGGTGAGTCGTAGCCAAGGGCAGGAGGTCAAGCGTGTCCCCTCGAGTCACCGTCGAACGCGACGGGCAGGTCCTGTTGATCGGCGTCAACCGGCCGGAGAAGCGCAACGCCTGGGACCGGCAGACGATCGACGAGGTGGCCCTCGCCTACGACCGGCTCGCCGACGACCCGGAATCGCGAGTCGGCGTGGTCTTCGGCCACGGCGACCACTTCAGTGCCGGACTCGACCTGGGAGACGTGTGGCCGGCCGTGACGGAGCACGGTCCGGACGCCCTCGCGGGTGCCGGGCGTCACGACCCCTTCGGACTGTGGAAGGAGCCGGTGCCGAAGCCGGTGGTGATGGCCGTGCAGGGAATCGCCTTCACGCTGTCGATCGAACTGGCGCTCGCGAGTGACATCGTGATCGCCGCCGATGACGTGCGATTCCGGCAGCTGGAGACCAGGAGGGGCATCCTGCCCTTCGGCGGTGCGACACTGCGGGCACCGGCTCAGCTCGGCTGGGGCAACGCGATGAAGTTCCTGCTCACCGGCGAAGAGTTCGGGGCGGGCGAGGCGTACCGCATCGGCCTCGTGCAGGAAGTCGTGAAACCCGGTGAGCAGCTCGGCCGCGCGATGGCGCTGGCGAAGGTCATCGCGGCGCAGGCACCGCTCGGGGTGCAGGGCACGCTGGCCAACGCGAGGGTCGCGCTGCGGTCGGGCTCGGAGCAGGCCGCCGCCGAACACCTGCGCGCGACCCTGCCCGCGGTCGTCGCCAGCGAAGACGCGAAAGAAGGCCTGCAGAGCTTCCTCGAACGCCGCGAAGCCCGCTTCACCGGAAAATGACCCACACCCCCAGTGCGCTGTGGTCGCGTTGAACGCGACCACAGCGCACTGGGGGACGGATGCTACTGACCGGGGCGCTGGACGTCACCGCGCCAGGCGCCGGTCTCGCGGCCACGCTCCTCGATGAACTTCTTGAACCGCTGAAGGTCACCGTTGACGCGCTGGTCGATCATGCCGGTCTTGTCGGCCACGTTCTCGGCGAAACCCTCCGGATCGATGTCCATCTGGGCCGTCACCCGCGTGACGTTGTCGCCGATGCGGTGGAAGGTCACCACGCCGCCGTGGTTGGGGCCCGAATCCGTGGTCCAGGCGACGCGCTCGTCGGGGTGCTGCTCGGTGATGGTGGCGTCGAACTCCCGGGTACTACCGCCGATCTTCGTGACCCAGTGAGTGTGGGTCGCGTCGAGCTGACGGACCTCCTCGACACCCTCCATGAACTCGGGGAAGGACTCGAACTGGGTCCACTGGTTGTACGCGGTCGACACCGGGACGTTCACGTCCACCGCCTTGGTGATCGTGCTCACTACAACCTCCTTGTCTCGCTCGGGGGGCACGACGCAACGGTTGTGCATCACGTCCTGAAGTTCGGGTACCCGCGCTGCCATGAGGTACACATCAGCCCCGGAGCCCGATCCGGCCACCGTCGAAGCCGTCGGCAAACTCACCGAAGCGCTCGAGACCGTCGAGGTCGCGCGCGGACACCTGTACGCCTTCCACCGCCTCACCGGAACGGCGGACTTCACCCTGGACGAGGCCATCGACCTCCTCCGCCACGCTGGCCACGGCGACCTGGCCGAGCGACTGGAAACGGAACTGCTCGGCCGCAACGTGCTCCCGGGCCGGTGGACCTACCAGGTCGTCGAGGACTACGAGGACACCTACTACGACGTCTTCCGCGCGTTCGAACGGCAAAGCCGCGAACTCACCGGCGGCAGGCGGCACCTCCACGAGGCGGAGCTGAAACGCAACCGCCGCACCAACGGGCTGCGGGGACACGAGGCGTATCCCGACGAGCCGGTCGCCTGATGCAGACCTTCCTCCCCTACCCCGGCTTCGTCGACGCCGCACGGGTGCTCGACCGGCGCAGGCTGGGCCGCCAGCGCGTGGAGGCACTGCAGATCCTGCGCGGCCTCACCGTGCCCACCTACGGCTGGCGGCGCCATCCCGCCGTGAAAATGTGGACCGGCTACGAGGAGGCACTGGCCCGCTACGGCCTCGACGTGTGCGCCGTGTGGTGCGCCGAAGGGCACGCCGACACGTGCGCGGACAAGCTCAAGGCCGACCTGGCCGAGGCCACCGGCATCACCGAACCACGAACACAGTCGCGGCTGGCCGAGGCCCGAGAGGTGCCGCCGTGGCTCGGCGACGAGGCGTTCCACCGCAGCCACCGGTCCGCGCTCGTCCGCAAAGACCCCGGCCACTACCGCCGCTGGTTTCCCGGTGTGACCGCTGACCTGCCCTACGTGTGGCCCGCGTCCGACCGGACCCGGCGCGCCGCGTGAGCGAGCGTTTCACCTGGCCCGCCGGGGGAACTCCGCTGGGGCGAGCCGAGGAGGAGTCACATGGAGCCCGCTGCCGGCCTGCCCGCGCCCCGTTCACTGTGGATCGACAGCGCACCGGCACCCGCGCGCGCCGACCGCGACCTGCCGACCGAGGCCGACGTCGTCGTGATCGGCGCGGGCATCGCCGGACTCACCACCGCGTACCTGCTCGCGCGCGAGGGCCGCTCCGTGCTCGTGCTCGAAGCCAAGGAGTTGGCCGCGGGCGTCTCCGGGCACACCACGGCGAAACTCAGCGCACAGCACGCCCTCAAGTACGCCGGACTGGAGCGCGCCAAGGGCCGCGAGGCGGCGATGCGGTACGCCGAGACCCAGCACGCCGCCGTCGACTGGATCGCCAAAACCTCCACCGAACTGGGCATCGACTGCGACTTCGCCCGCCGCGACTCCTTCGTCTACACCACCGACGAGGACCGGCTCGACGAGCTGAAGGCCGAGGCGGACGCCGCCGCGCGGGCCGGGCTGCCCGCGTCGTTCACCGACGACATCGGGCTCGCCGCACCCGCCGTCGGCGCCGTCCGCTTCACCGGTCAGGCCCAGTTCCACCCCCGGCGCTGGCTACTCGGCCTCGCCGACGAAATCGAGCGGCTCGGCGGCCGCATCGCCCAGCACGCGCCCGCACAGGCCGTCACCGAATGGCCGACGCTGAGCGTGCGCACCCCGCGCGGGCGCGTGCGCACCGACCACGTCGTGGTGACCACCCACTACCCCATCCTCGACCGGGGCCTGTTCTTCGCCCGGCTCGACCCCGTACGCGACCTCGTCGTCGCCGGGCCGGTACCCGTGGAACGGATGCCGGCCGGCATGTACCTCGACGCCGTCACCCACCACTCCGTGCGCGGCTACGACTCCGCGACCGAACCGATCGCCGTCGTCGGCGGCGAGCACTACCGCACCGGCGAGAACCTCGACGTCGAAGGCCGCTACCGCGAACTCGCCACCTGGGCCCGCGACCTGCTCGGACTGCGGATCACCCACCGCTGGTCGGCACACGACATGTCCACTCCGGACTCCGTGCCCTACGTCGGCCGGTACCACCCGCTCACCGCCCGCGTGTGGGTCGCCACCGGCTTCGGCCAGTGGGGCATGACGGGCGGCACCGCCGCCGGACAGCTGCTGCGCGACCTCATCCTCGACGACGAGAACCCGGCGGCACCGCTGTACGACCCCAACCGCGCGCACCTACGCTCCGCGCCCGAGGTCGTCAAGGACAACGTCGCCGTCGCCAGGCACCTCGTCGGCGACCACGTCCGCGCCCTGCGCACACCCGCCGAACTGGACCAACTGCCCGCGGGCGAGGCCACGGTCACCCGCGTCGGCGCCAAGATGACCGCCGCCTACCGCGCGCCCGACGGCGAACTGCACGCCGTGAGCGCCCGCTGCACCCACCTCGGCTGCCTGGTGACGTTCAACAACGCCGAACAGACCTGGGACTGCGCCTGCCACGGATCCCGCTTCGGCACCGACGGCACCGTGATCCAAGGCCCGGCGACCCGGCCCCTGCGCCGGCTCAACGAGGGACCGGACGACTGAGCCCCGGCCGCAAGCTGGGCGTCGAGGAGGAGTTCCTGCTCGCCGACCCGGTCGCCTGGCACACCGTCCCCGCCGCGGCCGACGTGCTCGCCCGCGCCGAGCCCTACGCGGGCACCTGCCAGCCCGAACTGCGTGCGAGCCAAGTGGAGGCCGCCACCGCCATCCGCGCCACCCGCACGCAACTGCGCGCCGACCTCCTGGCAGGAAGACGGGTGCTCGGCGCCGCCGCCGAACGCGCACACGCCGTCCTCGTCGCCTCGGGCACCCCCGTGCTCGCCGGCCCCGAACCACCGGGAGGACCCGACACCCGGTTCGCGCTCATCGACGGGCGATACCGCGCGCTCGTCACCGGCTACCAGGCCTGCGGCTGCCACATCCACTGCGAGGTCCCCGACCGCGACCACGCCGTCGCGGTCGTGAACCACCTGAGACCGTGGCTGCCCACACTCGTGGCGCTGTCGGCCAACTCGCCGTTCGCCCACGGCCGCGACACCGGCCACGTCAGCTGGCGCATCGTCGAGCAGTCGCGCTTCCCCGCCGCCGGGATCCCTCCGTGGTTCGGCTCCTTCACCGAGTACCGATCCGAAGTGGACCGTCTGCTCGCGTGCGGTGCGCTGCTCGACGACCGCATGACGTTCTGGCTCGCCCGCCCCTCCCCCGCACTGCCCACCGTCGAGATCCGGGCCGCCGACACGGCCACCACGGCCGACGAGGCGCTGCTCCAGGCACTGCTGACGCGGGCACTCGTCGACGCCGCACTGGCCGATCTCGCCGCGGGCCGCGAAGCACCACGCGGCAACGAGCGCGTGGCCGCCTCGGCGCTCTGGTCGGCCGCGCGATACGGCATGGCGGGCCCGGCCGTCGACCCGTGGCGCGAATGCACGCGCCCCGCCCACGAGCTGGTCCCGCTGCTGCTCGACCGCACCGCCGCCGCGCTCGAGGACACCGGCGACCTCACACTCGTCCGCGACCTGCTCGGCCGGCTGGCCCGGCGCGGCACGGGGGCGCAACGCCAACGCCGCATCGCCGTCCACGGACTGCGGGGCGTCATGCGTGCGCTCGCCGCCGACGTCCTCAGCCCGCTCTGACGAGCCAGGCGGTTTCGTTTTCCCTGTTCGGGGGCATCACGGAACCATGCGCTTGCGGCGTAGTGACCCGTCCACGCCGGGTATCCGCAGACAACGGCGCGGCCGGGGCTTCAGCTACCGGACCCCGGACGGCTCCCCGGTGAGCGACCCGCGCACGCGCGACCGCATCGACGCACTCGTCATCCCGCCCGCGTGGCGCCGGGTGTGGATCTGCCCCGAACCCGACGGGCACATCCAGGCCGTCGGCATCGACGACGCCGGGCGCCGCCAGTACCTCTACCACCCCGAATGGCGCCGGGCCCGCGACGAGGAGAAACACGAGCGGGTCCTGGCACTCGCGGACAGGCTGCCCGCTGTGCGGGAGGCCATCGGTGAGGACCTCGCCCGCAAGGGTCTCGACCGGCGCCGCGTCCTCGCCGCCGCACTGCGCATGATCGACCGCGGAGTGTTCCGCACCGGCGGCGAGGAATACCTGGAGGCCAACGGATCCCGCGGCGCCACCACACTGCTCCGCGAGAACGTGCGCATCCGCGGCGACGAGCTGACGTTCACCTACACCGCCAAAGGCGGCCTCGAGCGCGAGCTGACCATGCGCGACGGCGAGCTCGCCGCCGTACTCAAGTCGCTGCGGCGGTGCCGTGCCGAGACCGACCGGTTGTTCGTGTGCCGGGGCGGCCGCGGCTGGCACGAGATCCACGCCGGCGAGGTCAACGAGCGCTTCAAAGAGCTCGCCGGTGAGGAGTTCACCGTCAAGGACCTCCGCACCTGGAACGCCACCGTGCTCGCCGCCGTCGCCCTCGCCGCCTCCGACCGGCCGACGTCCCAGCGCGGCCGCAAACGCGCCGTCACGGCCGCCATGCGCGAGGTAGCCGAGGAACTCGGCAACACCCCCACCGTCGCCCGCAAGTCCTATGTGGACCCCAGGGTGATCGCGGCGTACGAGCAGGGAACCACCGTCGAGGCCGCCGTGCGCCGCGTCGGCGGGGAGGGCATCCGCACCGATCGTGACCGCGAGCGCATCGAACGCGCCGTCGCGAGGATGCTGCGCCGCTACCGCGCGTAGACCGCGCCGTGCAGCCGCCGGATCAGCTCCGCGTAGAGCGGACCCGCGAACCCGGCCCTTGCCAGCGCGGCGCGGGCGGCGTTCGCGCCCGGCCCGCCGTGCACCGCGCCCCCGGGATGCGCCGAGGCACCCGCCAGGAACAGCCGGTCGATCGGCGTGTCGGCCCTTCCCAGGCCGGGCACCGGCCGGAACACCAGCTGCTGGTGCATCGCCGCGCTGCCCGCGTTGACCGCGCCCTCGACCAGGCTCGGGTTGGCGCGTTCCAGCTCGCGCGGCCCCTGCAGATACCGGCCGCGGACGCGGCCGCGGAACCCCGGCGCGTGCCGCTCCACGATCTCCTCCACCCGGTCGGCGTAGCGGCGCAGCCGGTCGGCGTCCCATGCATGCCCGCGCGGCACGTGCGTGTACGCCCACGCCGTCTCGGTGCCCGCCGGCGAGCGGGTCGGATCCGCCGTGGTCATCTGCCCCACGATCAGCATCGGCTCCTCCGGCACACTGCCCGCCGCCAGCTCCGCGCTGTAACGCGACAGGCCGGGCAGGTCGTTGTCCAGATGCACCGTCCCGGCCGCGGCCGCCTGCGGGTTGCTCCACGGGATCGGACCAGACAACGCCCAGTCGACCTTCACCGTGGCGTCGTCCCACTGGAACCGCCGCAGATCCGTCACGAACCGCGACGGCAGCGACTCCTCCCCCACCAGGCGCAGGTACAACGTCGGCGCGGGCACATCGGCCAGCACCGCACGGCGCGCCCGAACCCGCGCACCCGAAGCGTCCACCACGCCCAGCGCGCGCCCGCGCGCCGTCAGCACCCCCGTCACCTCCCGGCCGCACGCGACCCGCCCTCCCCTGGCCGTCAGCCGCGCCACCAGCGCACCACTCAGCCTGCCCGCGCCGCCCTCCGGCACGGGAAATCCCACGTCCTGGCCCAGCATGCACAGCAGCCAGCCGAACAACGCGCTGCCCGCGTGCCCCGGCCCCAGGTCGGTGTGCAGGGCGTTGCCCGCGAGCAGCAGTCTCGCGCCGTCGCCCCCGAAACGTTCCCGCCCGAACGCGCGGGCGGGCATCGTCACCATCCGCGCGAACCGCAGCCCGTCCGCCACGCCGAGCGCGCGGAACAGCCGCGCCGCCGACCGGACCGGCGGGAACGGCGTGAACAACGCGTCCAGCAACCGGTCGCGGATCGCCGACCACGCCGCGAACTCCCCGGCCCATGCCCGCCCGTCGCGAGGGTCGAACTCCGCCAGCGACGCCATCGTGTCCTCCAGCGAGCGCGACACCACGGCACACCGGTCGTCGGGGAGCACGTGCGCGAGCACCGACGGCGCGTGCCGCCAGCGCAGCCCGTGTTCCTCCAGCCCGAGCCCCGCGATGACCGGCGAGGCCGCCGCCAGCGGGTAGAAGGCACTGAAAACGTCGTGCTGGAAGCCCGGTTCGGTCAGCTCGGCCGTCCGCACCGCTCCCCCAGGGCTCTCGGCGGCCTCCAGCACCAGCACGTCCCAGCCCGCGTCGGCGAGAACGTTGGCGGCCACCAGGCCGTTCGGGCCCGCTCCGATCACGACCGCGTCGGCGGCCTCGTCAACGCGCTCCACGCCACGCTGGCTTCCCGCGCGGCCGTCCCACTACACCTGGGGTTTCGGAGCACCCGCCACCGGGGACCTTCCAGGACGTGAGGATCGTCGTCACCGGCGCGAGCGGCAACGTCGGCACCGCGCTGCTGCGCCTGCTCCGGCACGAACCGGACTGGACCGTCACCGGTGTCGTGCGCAGACCGCCCGGCCGGGACCGGGAACCGTACGACCGGGCACGCTGGGTCGCGTGCGACCTCGGCGGCCCGGTCGCGCCCGATGTGCTCGCCGGGGTGCTCGACGGTGTCGATGCCGTCGTGCACCTGGCGTGGGCGATCCACCCCGGCCGCGGCGACCCGCCCATGCGGCGCACCAACGTCGTGGGCACACGCAACCTGCTGCGCGCCGCGGGCGAGGCCGGGGTACCGCACCTGGTCGCGGCATCGTCGGTGGCCGCGTACTCCCCACCGCCCCGCTGGTCGCGCGTCACCGAGGGCTGGCGGCGCGACGGCGTCCCCCACAGCGCCTACAGCCGGGGCAAGGCGTGGCTGGAACGGGAGCTCGACGAGTTCGAACAGCGCACACCCCTGACGGCGATCGCCCGCGTCCGGCCCTGCGCGATCCTCCAGCACGACGCCGCAGGCCAGTTCGCGGGCTGGCTGCTCAGCACGCTGCTGCCCGGCAGCGCCGTTGGACGGCCCTGGCTGCCGCTGCCGCTGTGGCCCCGCCTGCGCGCCCAGGTCGTCCACTCGGCCGACGTCGCCGCGGCGCTGCGCCTGATCCTCGCCCGGCGCGCCGAGGGACCGTTCAACCTCGCCGCCGAACCCGTGCTCACGGCGGCCGACCTCGCGGCCGCGCTCGGCGGGCCCCGGCTGCCCGTACCCCGGCGCGCGGCCACGGCGCTCGCGTGGCTCACGTGGCGGGGCGGGCTGCAACCCGTGCACCCCGGCTGGCTCGCGCTGGCCGACCAGGCCGCGCTCGCCGACACCACCAGGGCACGGGAGGAACTCGGCTGGCAGCCCGCGCACAGCGCGTCCGACACACTCGCCGAGTTCGCCGCAGGCCTGCGCGCGGGCGCCGGAACCGGCAGCGCCCCGCTCGCGCCGCCGCCCTCGGGCCTGCCCGCCCGGCTGCAGGCCGTGCCGTGGGGCAGGCCGAGCCACCAGTCTCAGGCCTGAGGCGTGCTCCTCCGGCTCGCCCGGGCCACCACCATGTCGGCCAGGCGGGCGAGCGACTCGGCGTTGCGGGGTTTCAGCAGCAGCGCCTGCCCGGCCGCCGGAACAAGGCCGGCCGGGCCCGACACCGCCTGCTCCTCCATGATCACCCTCGTGGAGCCGTCCTCCTCCGGCCGCAGCGTGAACCGCACCCGGGCCCGCCCGAGCACCCACAGCCGGGCGTCCAGCTCCAGCAGCTCGTCCCGGCGCACCGCCACGACCGTCGAGGTGTCGGGCACCTGCACCGGCCACATGCCCGCGCTGTGGTGGATCCGGCTGCCCTCCGCGGGCCAGTCCGGGTCGACCTTGCGAATGTGGGCGTTGCCCACCACCCAGCCCGCGTACGACCAGCCGTCCGCCAGCACCCCGAACACCTGGTCCGGTGGTACCGGCATCACCCTGCTGACCCCGATCATCGCCTCGCCGCCTTCGTCATGGGGACCACGTACCCGCCGCTGAACGAGCCCAACCGCCGAGCCGGTTCTGGTCATGGCGCGCGAACGGCATACTCGACGCCGTGACCCAGAGTCTGGCCGGCCTGAGACCGGTCCTGCTGACCGTCGACGACGACCCGAGCATCTCCCGCGCCGTGGCACGGGACCTGCGCCGCCGCTACGGCGAGCACCACCGGATCGTGCGCGCCGAATCCGGTGAGCAGGCACTCGAAGCGCTCCGCGAGCTGACCCTGCGCGGCGACCAGGTGGCCGTGCTGCTCGCCGACTACCGGATGCCCGGCATGACGGGCATCGAGTTCCTCGAACAGGCGATGGACCTCTTCCCCGCCGCGCGGCGCGTGCTGCTCACCGCCTACGCCGACACCGGCGCCGCCATCGACGCCATCAACGTCGTGGACCTCGACCACTACCTGCTCAAGCCGTGGGACCCGCCCGAGGAGAAGCTCTACCCCGTCGTCGACGCCCTGCTCGACGCGTGGCGCACCGCCGACCACGCGCCCGTCACCGAGACCAGGGTCGTCGGCCACCGCTGGTCGGCCCGCTCGCACGAGGTCCGTGACTTCCTGGCCCGCAACCAGATCGCCTACCGCTGGTGCCTCGCCGAGGAGCCCGAGGGCAAGCGGCTCCTCGACGCCGCGGGCACCGACGGCCTGCGGCTGCCCGTCGTGGTCGCGCCCGGCGGCGAGACGCTGATCGAGCCCAGCGACGCCGAGCTCGCCGAGCGCGTCGGGCTCTCCACGGTGCCGTCGGCCGACTTCTACGACGTCGTCGTCATCGGCGGCGGACCCGCCGGGCTCGGCGCGGCCGTCTACGCGGCGTCGGAGGGCCTGCGCACCGTACTCGTCGAACGCACCGCCACCGGGGGCCAGGCCGGGCAGAGCTCGCGCATCGAGAACTACCTCGGCTTCCCCGACGGCGTGTCCGGCTCACAGCTCACCGACCGCGCGCGGCGGCAGGCGACCCGCTTCGGCGCCGAGGTGCTGACCACGCGCCACGCGATCGGCCTCGAGGCCAGCGGCTCGGCCAGGTCGGTCCGCTTCGCCGACGGCTCACAGCTGCACGCCCACGCCGTCATCCTCGCCACGGGCGTCACCTACCGGCAGCTGCGGGCGCCCGGCGTCGAGGACCTCACCAGCAGGGGCGTGTTCTACGGCTCGGCGCTCACCGAGGCCGCCAGCTGCGCCGGCGAGGACGTCTACATCGTCGGCGGGGCCAACTCCGCCGGCCAGGCCGCCGTCCACTTCGCCCGGCAGGCCCGGTCGGTGACCCTCCTGGTGCGCGGCCCGTCGCTGGAGGCGTCCATGTCGCACTACCTGATCCAGCAGCTCGCCGCGCTGCCCAACGTCGCGGTGCGCCCGTGCACCGAGGTGGTCGCCGCACATGGCACCGAGCACCTCGACAAGCTGGAGCTGCGGCACATCCCCAGCGGCGCGACCGACACCATCGACGCGTCGTGGTTGTTCGTGTTCATCGGCGCCAGCCCGCACACCGACTGGCTCGACGGTGTCGTCGCCCGCGACGACACCGGGTTCGTCCTTTCCGGACCCGACCTGATGGTCGACGGCAAACGGCCACCCGGCTGGGCACTCGACCGCGACCCCTACCACCTGGAGACCAGTCTGCCCGGCGTGTTCGTCGCGGGAGACGCCCGCGCCGACTCCATGAAGCGGGTCGCCTCCGCCGTCGGCGACGGCGCGATGGCCGTCGCGCTCGTCCACCGCTACCTGGAGAAGCCATGAGCACCCAGCCCTGCGACGCCGACGAGCTGCGCACCCTGTTCCTGTTCGAGAAGCTGACCGACGAGCAGCTCGACCGGCTGTGCCGCGAGGGCTACGTCAAGACCGTCGAACCCGGCGTCCTGTTCGCCGAGGGCGAGGAGGCCACGTGCTTCTACGTCCTCATCGAGGGCGGCGTCGCCCTCTCCAGGAAGGTCGGCGACGACGAGATCGAGATCCAGCGCACCACCCAGCGCGGCGTGTACGCGGGGGCGTGGCAGGCCTATCTCGGCGACCGCGTGCCGCAGACCTACAACAACACCCTGACCGCGACGGAGCCTTCCCGGTTCTACGTGCTGGACGCCGAGAAGCTCGCCACCGTGATGCGCGAGTGGTTCCCGATGGCCGTGCACATGCTGGAGGGCCTGTTCTTCGGGTTCCACAACACGCAGCAGGCCATCGGTCAGCGGGAACGCCTGCTCGCGCTCGGCTCGCTCTCGGCGGGGCTCACCCATGAGCTGAACAACCCCGCCGCCGCGGCGGTACGGGCCACCGGGGCTCTGCGCGAGCGCGTCACCGCGATGCGGCACAAGCTCCGCCTCATCGCCGCCGGCCCGTTCGACCGGGCCACCTTGGAGTCGCTCATCCTGCTCCAGGAGGACGCCGTCGAGCACGCCGCCAAGGCCACGGCACTGAGCCCCATCGAGGCCGGCGACCGCGAGGACGCCGTCTCCGACTGGCTCGACGACCACGACATCGGCGGCGGCTGGGAGATGGCCTCGACGTTCGTCGCCGCCGGGCTCGGACCGGACTGGCTGGAGAAGGTCGCCGCGACCGTCGGCGAATCCGGCCACCTCGAAGGCGCCGTCCGCTGGCTGTACTACACCATCGAGACCGAGCAGCTGATGAGCGAGATCGAGGACTCCACCACGCGGGTCTCGAGCCTCGTCGGTGCCGCCAAGCAGTACAGCCAGCTCGACCGCGCTCCGAATCGGACGGTCGATGTACACGAACTGCTCGACAGCACGCTCACCATGCTGGCCCGCAAGATCGGCGACGGCATCACCGTGGTCAAGGACTACGACCGGAGCCTGCCGCCCATCCCGGTCTACGCCGCGGAGCTGAACCAGGTCTGGACCAATCTGATCGACAACGCGGTGTCGGCGATGGCCGGCAGCGGGACGCTCACGGTACGCACCGCCGCCGACGGCGACCGCCTGCTCGTCGAGATCGGCGACACCGGCCCCGGTGTGCCTCCCGAGATCCGCGGCCGCATCTTCGACCCGTTCTTCACCACGAAACCGTTCGGTGAGGGCACCGGGCTCGGACTGGACATCTCGTGGCGCATCGTGGTCAAGAAACATCACGGCGACCTGCGCGTCGAATCCGTTCCCGGCGACACCCGGTTCCAGGTCCGCCTGCCGCTGCGCCCCGAACCCGCATAGTCCCCGGCGCTCCGGGTACCCGCCCGGCATGACGTCCACGAGCCCTCCGCTGCGCGCGCTCGCGCTCGCGTGCAGCCTCAAGCCCTCGGCCGAACGCTCGAGCAGCCAGCTCATCGCCGAACAGGTGCTCGGCGAACTGCGGTCCCACGGCGTGGAAGGGGAGGTCGTGCGCGTGGTGGACCACGACATCAAACCTGGTGTGGAAGCCGACATGGGCGACGGCGACGAGTGGCCGCGGCTGCGCGAACGGATCGCCGAGGCGGACATCCTGCTGATCTCCACACCGACCTGGGTGGGGCACATGTCCAGCGTCGCCCAGCGCGTGCTGGAGCGGCTCGACGCGGAGCTGTCGGAGACCGACGACGAGGGCAGGCCCTCGATGTTCGGCAAGGTCGCCGTCACCGCCGTGGTCGGCAACGAGGACGGCGCGCACAAGATCACCGCCGACCTCTACCAGGCGCTCGCCGACACCGGCTTCACCATTCCCGCGCAGGGCGGCACGTACTGGAACAACGAGGCCATGAACCCCACCGATTACCAGGATCTCGACGAGACGCCGAAGGCCGTGGCCTCCACCAACGCGACGCTGGCCCGCAACGCCGCACACCTGGCGCGGCTGCTGCGCGCCGACCAGTACCCGGCTGGGTGAGCCGGGACACACCCGCCCGTGTCCTACAGTGATCGACCGGCCCAGTCGGATCGAACCTGGCGGAGGACATGGCGGAGCAGCGGGGTGTCTTGAGGAAGGTCGCCGACTTCGCGGGCCGGTGGTTCGCACTGCTCGTGCTGCTCGGCGCGCTCGCGGGCCTGGTCGTGCCCGACCAGGCCGCGCAGTTGTCCGAGTACGTGCCCGTGCTCCTCGGCGTGATCATGTTCGGGATGGGGCTGACGCTGCGCGCCGCCGACTTCGCGCTGGTGCTGCGCCGCCCGCACGCCGTGCTGATCGGCCTGCTCGCCCAGTATCTGATCATGCCGTTGACGGCGTGGGGCATCGGCTCGCTGTTCGGTTTCAGCGGCATGCTGATGATCGGCATGATCCTCGTCGGGGCCGCGCCCGGCGGCACCGCCTCGAACGTGATCGTGTATTTCGCGAGGGGCGACGTGGCGCTGTCGGTGACCCTGACCTCCGTGGCGACCCTGCTCGCACCGCTGCTGACCCCGCTGCTGGTGCTGTGGCTGGCCGGATCGGACCTGCCCGTCGGCTTCGGCGACCTGTTCTCCTCGATCCTCCAGGTGGTGCTGCTGCCGATCGTCGCGGGCGTCGTGGTCCGGGCGCTGGCGGGCGGCCTGGTCGAGCGCGTGCTGCCGTACCTGCCGCTCGTGTCGTCCGGTGGGATCCTGCTCGTCGTGGCCGCCGTCGTCGGCGCCAATGCCGACGTGATCCTCACCAGCGGCCTGCTGCTCATCCTCGCCGTGATCGCCCACAACAGCGCAGGGCTGCTGCTCGGTTACGCAGCCGCGCGGCTCACCGGCCTCGACGAGTCGGCGAGCCGCGCCGTCAGCGTCGAGGTCGGCATGCAGAACTCCGGGCTCGCGGCCAGCCTCGCGACCACCCACTTCGCCCCGCTCGCCGCGTTGCCCGCCGCGCTGTTCTCGGTGTGGCACAACGTCTCCGGCGCACTGCTCGCCACGTTCTGGGCCCGCCGCGGCACGCCGGCCCCCGCCGACGAGCAGACCACGGCCTGAGCCCTCGGGCCGCGCACACACGTGTACCCGACTGCAGTGAAGGCCACCTTGCCTGCGTTGAACGCAGGCAAGGTGGCCTTCACTGCGGTCGGCGGCGGAGCAGGAGGAGGTGGGGTCAGCGCAGCAGCTGCGCCACCACCACCTGGAGCTGGCCCGGGTTGGTCGGCGGGGGCTCCAGTGCTCGCATCAGGTCGCCCGTGAGGGCGCGGCGGATGGTGCCGTCGTCGGTGCCGTTGCCCTCGCAGCCCGCGTACCGCACCACAACCTCCTGAGATCGGTCCTCGGCGCGCAGGTGCAGCAGGATCAGCTCAGGACCGTAGTCGTACTCGGGCGCGCAGTTCGCCGGGTCGTCGGGGCCCGCTCCCTCCGGCGCCGTCAGCACAGCGGAGGCGAGCCGCAGGGCCTCGTCACCACTCGCGAAACGTGCCGCGAGCAGGGGCGGACCGTCCGGCACGGCGTCGCTGCGGGCGTACCGGCAGACCGAGACCGAGCGGACGTCCTCCGGCGCCAGCGGAGCGCCCGCCTCCGGCCGGTAGGTGCGGCCCTCGGCCGCGGGATGCATCGGCCCGCACCCGAGAGCGATCTCCTCGTTCCCGGGTCGCAGCGTGCCGAGCACCGTCGACCGGAGGTCGACGTCGGCGGAGAACAGGGTCACGAACACACCGTCGAGCTCCCGCGTCTCCTCCACCCAGCCGCGGTCGAACTCGCGGATGCCCACGTCACCGGAGTCCGCGAACGTCAGCCACTGCTCGCGCTCGGCGAGGGGCGGGTACTCCGAAGGGCAGCCGACAGCAGGCACGGCGGCGGGCCTGCCGACCGCGCCGGGCCTGGTGGTATTCCGTTCGCCGTCCGGGAGTGCCGCACACCAGGCCGGACCGGGAACGCCGTAGCCCCACGTCGAGGGCACCCCGACCGCCACCCCCCGGTACGACTCCCATCGCCAGCCCTGCGGAAGGACCGGCTCCGACACCGGGTCGCCGCCCCTGTCCTGGGCCAGCAACACGGCCCCGAGCGACAGCACCACGACGGCGAGCACCACTGCCGCCACCGCCGCGAACCCGCGCCGTGTCCGCCGGATGGACGTTCTCGCGAGCACACGCTCGGCCAGCCCCTCCGCGGCGGGCGCCTCCCCGGCGTGGCGCCGCAGCGCACCGGTCAGCGGCTCGGCGATCCGCTCGTCGTGGTCGGTCATGGCGAGCTGACCTCCTCCTCGTCGTCGGCCAGCCGGGTCCGCAACGTCGCGAGGGCACGGTGGATCTGGGAGCGCACGGTGCTGACCGAGTAGTCGAGCGTGGCCGCGATCTCGGGGTCGGAACGGCCCTCGTAGTAGCGCAGCACCACGGCCGCGCGCTGCCTGCCGGGCAGCGCGCGGCACAGCAGCCACAGCGCGTCCTCGGTGGCGATGCGGTCCGCGGGGTCGTCGACGTGCCGTCCGGCCAGGCCGGCGACATCGGCGACGGGCTGTTCGCGGCGCAGCGACCGCCGCCAGCGCGAGGTGTGGGCGTTGACGACGCTGCGCCTCAGGTACGCACCGGGGTCACCGGCCGCGACGATCCGCTCCCACCTCGGGTAGGCGGCCACCAGCGCGTCCTGCACCGCGTCCGCCGCGCGGTCGCGGTCGGCCGTCAGGAGGTAGGCGAAGCGCAGCAGGGCACCGCCGTGGACGTCGATCCACGCCTCGAGGTCCGCCGCCGTGCCGTGACCGTCCACGAACCACCTCCACCCCTACCCACGCGGGAAGGGGCGGGTGCATTGCACCCGGGCGGGATTCGTGTCCGGTTCGTGACGCTACCGCTCGCCGCCGCCGTCGAGGACGCGTGTGAGGACCTCCAGCGCGCGGGAGCGGTGCGCGTCCAGCTCGGCGACCAGCGCGTCGGCGTCGCGGCGGCGCACGGCCGCCAGGATCGCGTCGTGCGCGTGCACCGTCTTGGCCCGCTCCTCCGGCGAGTTGTAGTACAGCGCCCGGTAGGACTCCGTGGAGTCCCAGAGGAGCCGGATCAGGCGCATCGTGTGCACCTGGTCCGGCGACTCCAGCATGCCGAAGTGGAACCGGCGGTTGGCGGCCAGCTCCGCCGCGACGTCCCCGCGCTCGGCCGCCTCGGCGCAGTCGCGGGCCGCCAGGGCGATCCGCTCGATGGCGTCGTCGTCGAGGGTGGGCAGCGCCTTGCGTGCGGCCCGCTCCTCGAGCACCTGCCGCAGCGCGTAGATCTCCGCGAGATCGCTCGCCCACAGCTCGGTGATGAAGTAGCCGCGCCGGGGCCGGTACTCGACCTGCCCCTCCTGCTCCAGCACCCGCAGCGCCTCGCGCACCGGGGCGACGCTCACGCCGAGGTTGTCGGCGATCTCCTCCTGCCGCACCCGCTGGCCCGGCCGGAGCTCGCCGGCGATGATGGCCCGGCGCAGGCCCTCCAGCGCGTGCTGTGCCGTGGTACCGGGGCCGGACTGACGCGTGTTCACCGCTCGACCCTATCCGTGTCTCGTCAGCGGAACGCCTGGATCCCGGTGACGGCACCACCGATGACGAGCGCGTGCACGTCCGCGGTGCCCTCGTAGGTCACCACCGACTCCAGGTTGTTCATGTGCCGGATCACCGGGTACTCCAGCGTGATCCCGTTGGCGCCGAGCACCTGCCGCGCCGTGCGCGCCACGTCCAGCGCGGCGTTGACGTTGCCGAGCTTGCCCATGCTCACGTGCTCGGGGCGCAGCCTGCCCTCGTCCTTCATGCGGCCGAGGTGCAGCGCCAGCAGCGTCGCGCGGTTGACTTCGAGCGCCATGTTCGCGAGCTTCTGCTGCTGCAGCTGGAACGACGCGATGGGCTTGCCGAACTGCACGCGCGTCGTGCTGTAGTCGAGGGCCGCCTCGTAGCAGGCCCGCGCGGCACCGGCCGCACCCCACACGATGCCGTAGCGCGCCTCGTTGAGGCACGACAGCGGACCGCGCAGCGACGTCGCGCCCGGCAGCATGGCCGACGACGGCAGGCGCACCTCGTCGAGGATCAGCTCGGAGGTCACCGACGCGCGCAGCGACATCTTGCTGTGGATGTCCTGCGTCGTGAAACCCTTGGTGCCCTTGGGAACGACGAAGCCACGGATGCCCTCATCCGTGCTCGCCCACACCACGGCGACGTCGGCGAGGGAGCCGTTGGTGATCCACATCTTCTGGCCGCGCAGGATCCAGTCGTCGCCGTCGCGGCGGGCGTAGGTGCGCATCGAGCCGGGGTCGGAGCCGGAGTCGGGCTCGGTCAGGCCGAAGCAGCCGACGGCCTCGCCCGCCGCCATGCGCGGCAGCCACTCCTGCTTCTGCTCCTCGGAGCCCCAGCGGTAGATCGCGTACATCGCGAGCGAGCCCTGCACCGACACGAGACTGCGGACGCCGCTGTCGCCCGCCTCCAGCTCCAGGCACGCGAGGCCGTAGGCGGTCGCGCTGGCCCCGGCGCAGCCGTAGCCGTCGAGGTGCATGCCGAGCACGCCGAGCTTGCCCAGCTCACGCGGCAGCTCCCGGGGGATCCGGCCCTCCTCGAACCACTCGCCCACGTTGGGGACGACGTGGTCGCGGACGAAGGACCGCACGACGTCGCGGATGTCGCGCTCCTCGTCCGAGAGCAGGTGGTCGATGGCGAGAAAGTCGCGCGGGTCGAGCGCGGCGGCGGTGCTGCTGTGACTGGGCATCGTGCTGATCTCCTTGACGTGGTCCTGGCGAGACCATAGCTTAGATTTTCGAAAATCTAAACGAGGGGATTAGCACCCATGAGTTCGTCACTGGGCGACCTGCGCGTCGTCGACTTCTCCCGCGTGCTGGCCGGGCCGTTCGCCACGATGCTGCTCGCGGACCTCGGCGCCACCGTGACCAAGATCGAGCGCCCGGGCACCGGCGACGACACGCGCGGCTGGGGTCCGCCCTTCGACGAGAGCGGCCAGGCCACCTACTTCCAGTCGGTCAACCGCAACAAGGAGAGCATCACCCTCGACCTCACCGACGCGGCCGGCCTGGAGCGGGCCCGCGCGCTCGCCCGCGAGGCCGACGTCGTGGTGGAGAACTTCCGGCCCGGCCTCATGGAGACACTGGGCCTCGGCTACGACGACCTGCGCGCGGACAACCCGGGGCTCGTCTACTGCTCGATCACGGGCTTCGGCCGCGACAAGGGCGCGGAGCTGCCCGGCTACGACCTGCTCATCCAGGCGCTGGGCGGGCTGATGAGCATCACGGGCAGCCCGGACGGCGAGCCGCAGAAGGTCGGCGTGGCCGTGGTCGACGTCTTCGCCGGCCTGTTCGCCACCGTCGGGATGCTCGCTGCCGTGCGTCATCGCGACGCCACCGGTGAGGGCCAGCGCGTGGAGATCAACCTGCTCTCGTCGCTGCTGGCCGCGCTGGTCAACCAGGGCACGGGCTACACGGCGGGCGGCGTGGTCCCGGCTCGGATGGGCAACGCGCACCCGAGCGTCTCCCCCTACGAGGTGCTGCCGTGCGGCGAGGGCGACCTCGTGCTCGCGGTCGGCAACGACCGGCAGTTCGCGGTGCTGTGCGAGCGGCTCGGCGCGCCGGACCTGGCCGAGGACCCGCGTTACGCCACCAACACCGCGCGGGTGCGGAACCGCGAGTCGCTGCGGGCCGAGCTGGTGCGGCTGCTCGGGGAGCGGCCCGCCGCCGACTGGGCCAAGGAGCTCAGCGCGGCGCGCGTGCCCGCCGGGGTGGTCAACGACCTCGCCGGCGCGTTCCGCCTCGCCGCGGACCTGGGACTCGACCCGATCGTCAGCATCCCGCGCGACGACGGCACCGCCGCCCGCCTCACCCGCAACCCCATCGGGCTGTCGGCCACTCCCCCGGCCTACCGCAGTGCGCCCCCGCCGCTGAGCTGAGCGCGGCTCAGTCCTCGTCGAGCAGCCACTCCAGCCTGGCCAGCGCCACCGAGGCACGCGGGTCACCCGAGGGCAGCTCACGCGCGAGCCGGTCGAACACCTCCACGTCGTACTGCCCGGTCTCGCTCTGCCCGAACGCCCACAGCGCGTCGAGGTCGCTGTGGTCCAGCACGGCCGACCGCAGCGCCGCCACCAGCTGGTCCCGCTCCGCGCGGATCGCGGGCGCGTCGGAGCGAGCGAGCAACGGCGCGGGACACGCCGCCGAGGCGGCCGCGACGTCGCCCTCACGCAGCGCGCTGCGCACGGTCAGGAAGTCGGCGTCGACGTCGGCGCACAGCTGGTACGGCTTGGCCCGCATGGCCTCCGCCCCGAGCTGGGTGCGCAGGCGGTGGATCTCGGCGCGCACGGTGGTCGGGTTGCCGTCGTCGCCGTAGAGCTGCAACGCGAGCTGCTCGGCGGTGAGCCCCGCCGGATGCAGCGCGAGCAGGGCCAGGATCTCCGCGCGGCGCAGCGTCAGGGGCAGCTCCCTGCCGTTGATCACCGCGACCGGGTTGTCACCGAGGAACGTCAGGGTCAGCGTGGGCCTGCGCGAGGCCGACGGTGGCTTGACGCGCAGCAGGTAGCCCTCCGCCAGCGGCTCCAGCCTGGCCTCGCGGCCGTCGTCGAGCAGGATCCGGTCGCTGCCGTGGCCCACCGCGACGCGCTTGGGCCAGTGCCCGAGCCGCTCGGCGGCGATCACGCGCCCCGTCGGCGTGAGCAGCGCACCGGGCTCGCCGCGCAACCGTGCCAGGTGCGGCATGTTCCTGGTCAGCAGCTGCTCGTCGAGCAGCTCCATCCGCCGCCGCAGGTGACTCTCGGCGAGCTGCGCGGTGGCGTTGACCAGCGAGACCGTGGCCGGGTGCAGCGTGTCGAGCAGGCCGCTGATGTCGATCGCGCCGAGCACCGTGCCGGTGTCGGGGTCGTGGATCGGCGCCGCCGCGCACGTCCACGTGTGGTAGGCGCGCACGAGGTGCTCGGCGGAGTAGATCTGCACGGGGGCGTCCAGCGCGAGCGCCGTGCCCATCGCGTTGGTGCCGATCGACTCCTCGGCCCAGCGGGTGCCCTCGCACAGCCCCACCGGGTCCGCCTGCGCGCACAGCCCGGCGGGACCCTCGCGCCACAGGATGGTGCCCTCGGCGTCGGTGACGATCATGACGTGCTGGGACTCGTCGGCGATGCTGACCAGCAGCTCCCGCAGTGGCGGCAGGACCGCCTGCAGCGGATGCGCGGAGCGCACGTCGGCCAGTTCGTCGGGCTGGTAGACGATCGGTGGCCGGTAGTCGTCGGGATCGATGTGCGCGGCGAGTGACCGTTGCCAGGACTCGGAAATCACCGAACGGGGTGATGCGGGAGGACGGTTGCCACTGAGCGTGGCCTCCCTGACCTCCTGGAGCAACGCGAACTGCGCCAGCGGGTCCGCTGACAGGCTCAGGGTTGTCGCGGGGCCCGCGGTCTTCACGGTCTCGGTTCTCATCGGCACTCCACGGCAACGTCGGCGAGGGCTGCTCGGCCGGAACATAGGCGAAACGAACGCTCCGGTCCAGCAGGCAGCATGCCGGGCGGGCCCCTCGTTCTGCAAGGCAACTACCACCCACGGCCCACCTGCGGCGACGACCTCGTGCAACGGCGCTGCAACGTCGCGTTACCTACGTTGGCGGCCGGTGCGCCGAAGAAGCACGCGCCGATCACCGACAGGAGGGTTGCCACATGACGAAGTACGCGGCGCCGGGCGAAGCCGGCAGTGTCGTCGCCTTCGAACCGCGCTACGACCACTTCATCGGCGGGGAGTACGTGGCGCCGGCCAAGGGCGCCTACTTCGAGAACCCCACTCCGGTCACGGGCAAGACGTTCACGGAGATCGCCAGGGGAACCGCCGAGGACGTCGACCGTGCCGTCGCCGCCGCGAACGGAGCCGCCGCGGCATGGGGCCGCACCGCACCGGCCGAACGCGCTGCGGTACTGAACAAGATCGCCGACCGCATGGAGCAGAACCTCGAGAAGCTCGCGGTCGCCGAGACGTGGGACAACGGCAAGCCGGTGCGCGAAACCCTGGCCGCCGACATCCCGCTGGCGATCGACCACTTCCGCTACTTCGCCGGTGCCATCAGGGCGCAGGAGGGCTCGATCTCGCAGATCGACGACGACACCGTCGCCTACCACCTGCACGAGCCGCTGGGCGTGGTCGGCCAGATCATCCCGTGGAACTTCCCGATCCTCATGGCGACGTGGAAGCTCGCGCCCGCCTTGGCCGCGGGCAACTGCGTGGTGCTCAAGCCCGCCGAGCAGACCCCGGCCTCGATCCACGTGCTGATCGGGCTGATCTCCGACCTGCTGCCGCCCGGCGTGCTCAACGTCGTCAACGGCTTCGGGGTGGAGGCGGGCAAGCCGCTCGCCCAGCACAAGGACATCCGCAAGGTCGCGTTCACCGGTGAGACCACCACCGGCAGGCTGATCATGCAGTACGCCAGCGAGAACATCATCCCGGTGACGCTGGAGCTCGGCGGCAAGAGCCCGAACATCTTCTTCGCCGACGTCGCCTCCGCCCAGGACGCCTTCTACGACAAGGCGCAGGAGGGCTTCGCGATGTTCGCGCTGAACCAGGGCGAGGTGTGCACGTGCCCGTCGCGCGCGCTGGTGCAGTCCTCGATCTACGACCGGTTCGTCGGCGACGGCGTCGCGCGCGTCGGCAAGATCAAGCAGGGGCACCCGCTCGACACCGACACGATGATCGGCGCGCAGGCCTCGAACGACCAGTTCGAGAAGATCCTGTCCTACATCGACATCGGCAAGCAGGAGGGCGCGAAGGTCCTCACCGGTGGCGAGAAGTCCGACCTCGGCGGCGAGCTGTCCGGCGGCTACTACATCCAGCCGACCGTGTTCGAGGGCGACAACAAGATGCGGATCTTCCAGGAGGAGATCTTCGGCCCGGTGGTGTCGGTCGCGAAGTTCGACGACTACGACGACGCCATCAAGATCGCCAACGACACCCTGTACGGCCTCGGCGCGGGCGTCTGGTCGCGCGACGGCAGCACCGCCTACCGCGCGGGCCGCGACATCCAGGCCGGTCGCGTGTGGACGAACTGCTACCACGCCTACCCGGCGCACGCGGCGTTCGGCGGCTACAAGCAGTCCGGCATCGGGCGCGAGACCCACAAGATGATGCTCGACCACTACCAGCAGACGAAGAACCTGCTCGTGTCCTACTCCCCCAACGCGCAGGGCTTCTTCTGATCATGGCGGTGAACCGGGTGGACCTCACCGAGGACGCCGCGGCGTTGCTGCGGCGCCTCGCCGCCGACCACGGGCCGCTGATGTTCCATCAGTCGGGCGGCTGCTGCGACGGCAGCGCGCCCATGTGTTACCCGGCGGGCGAGTTCCGCACCGGCGGTTCCGACGTGCACCTCGGCGACCTCGACGTCGCCGGGGTGCCCTCGCCGGTCGCGGTGTGGATGTCGGCGGCGCAGTTCGAGTACTGGAAGCACACCCACCTGACCATCGACGTCGTGCCGGGCCGGGGCAGCGGGTTCTCCCTGGAGGCCCCGGAGGGTGTGCGGTTCCTGATCCGGTCGCGGCTGCTCACCGACGACGAACTGACCGAACTGGACGACAACTGAAGCGAACGGAGAGAACGGACATGGGCGGCTACGCCGACGTCTACGCGGAGAGCCTGAAGGATCCGGAGGGGTTCTGGCTGTCGGCGGCCGGGTCGATCGTGTGGTCCCGGCGCCCGGGCAGGGCGCTCGACGACAGCCGTCCCCCGTTCTACCGGTGGTTCCCCGACGGGGAGCTCAACACCTGCCACAACGCACTCGACCGGCACGTGGCCGCGGGCAACGGCGACCGGCTCGCGCTCGTTCACGACTCCCCCGTCACCGGGGAGACCGCGCGCTACACCTATGCCGAGCTGCTGGACGAGGTCGCGCGCTTCGCCGGTGCCCTGCGCGGGCTCGGCGTCGGCAAGGGCGACCGCGTGGTGATCTACCTGCCGATGGTGCCGCAGGCGGTGATCGCCATGCTCGCGTGCGCGCGGCTCGGCGCCGTGCACTCCGTGGTCTTCGGCGGCTTCGCGCCGAAGGAGCTGGCCGTGCGGATCGCCGACGTGGCACCGAAGGTGGTGGTGTGCGGCTCGTGCGGCGCGGAGCCGACCCGCGTGATCCCGTACAAGCCCATCGTGGACGAGGCGATCGCGACGGCGGGCGGGCCGAGGCCGTCGGTGGTGGTGTTCCAGCGCGAGCGGCTGCGCGCCGAGCTCGGCGAGCACGACCACGACTGGACCGAGCTGATGGCCTCGGCGCAGCCCGCCGAGTGCGTGCCGGTGGCCGCGACCGACCCGCTCTACGTGCTCTACACGTCGGGAACGACGGGCAAGCCGAAGGGCGTGGTGCGCGACAACGGCGGGCACGCGGTCGCGCTGGCCTGGAGCATGGCCAACATCTACGACATCGGTCCCGGTGACGTCTGGTGGACGGCGTCGGACGTGGGCTGGGTCGTCGGCCACTCCTACATCGTCTACGGGCCGCTGTTCGCCGGCGCCACCACGGTGCTGTACGAGGGCAAACCGGTCGGCACGCCCGACGCGGGCGCGTTCTGGCGGGTGATCGAGCAGTACGGCGTGAAGGCGCTGTTCACCGCGCCCACCGCGATGCGGGCGATCAAGCGCGTCGATCCCGAGGCCGCCGAGGTGGCCAGGCACGACCTGTCGAGCCTGCGCACGCTGTTCCTCGCCGGGGAACGGCTCGATCCGGAGACCCACCACTGGGCCGGGGAGTCGCTCGGCGTGCCGGTGGTGGACCACTGGTGGCAGACCGAGACCGGCTGGGCGGTGGCCGCCAACCCGCGCGGCCTGTCCCCGCTGCCGATCAAACCGGGCTCGCCGTCGGTGCCGATGCCGGGCTACGACGTCCGGATCCTGGGCCAGGACGGCGAGGAATTGCCCGCGGGCAAGGAGGGCGCGATCTGCCTCAAACTGCCGCTGCCGCCGGGCACCCTGCCAACGCTGTGGGGAGACGACGACCGGTTCGTCTCGTCGTACCTGTCGCGCTACGAGGGCTACTACCTCACCGGCGACGGCGGCTACGTCGACGAGGACGGCTACCTGTTCGTGATGGGCCGCACCGACGACGTGATCAACGTGGCGGGGCACCGGCTGTCGACGGGCGCGATGGAGGCGGTGCTCGCCGCGCACCCCGCGGTCGCCGAATGCGCGGTGATCGGCGTGCCCGACGAGCTCAAGGGCCAGCTGCCGCGCGGTTTCGTGGTGCTCAAGGCCGGCGCCGAGGTGCGGGAGGACGCGCTGCGCGACGAGCTGGTGGCCGCGGTGCGCGCCGACATCGGGGCCGTGGCGGCGTTCCGGCAGGTGTCGATCGTCGACGCGCTGCCGAAGACGCGCTCGGGCAAGATCCTGCGGGCCAGCATGCGGGGCATCGTCGAGGGCAAGCAGGTGCCGGTGCCCTCGACGATCGAGGACCCTTCGGTGCTGGACGCGCTGCGCGCCGTGCTGCGTTCAGGTGAGTGACATGAGCCAGCTGGTCCACTATGGCCAGACGAGCCCGCCGTGATCAGCCCAACCGCCGCCTGGCGGCCTCAGCCCAGTGCGGCGCGCCGGCCCGCTCGGCGACGTCGAGTGCCTGCCGGTAGTGCTCCCCTGCCACGGCGCGGCGCCCGAGGGCGGCGGCGAGGTCACCGAGGTGGTGCGCGACCGGGCCGAGCGTCACCAGCCCGCTGCCCGCACCGGCCAGCTCCCCCGCGGCGGGTTCCAGCTCGGTGTAGAGGCGGGCCATCGTGTCCTGGTCGCCGAGCGCGATCGCGGCCACCGCGTGCAGGCACGTCCGCGCCTCGAACAGCAGGTCCCTCGGCGAAGCGGGGATCGCCGGCTCCCGCGCCTCGGCGGTGCGGCCCTCGGCGAGCAGCACGAGCGGCCTGCACCAGGGCGTGTACCCGCCGAAATCGATGTCCCTGCCGGGATCGGGTGAGCCGCCGCGCTGCAGACGGTGGCAGAGCAGCGCGAGCGGCAGGATCCCGTTGTCCACACCGGACATTCCCGTGCCGCTCAACCGCGTGGCGGCAACGCGGTAGGCGGCCTCGGCCGCGGCGGGCGGGCCCGTCACCGCGGTCCGCAGCGCCTCGTACCACTGCGTGAACACGCCCACGAGCGGGATGTCGTGGTCGTCGCCGAGCCGCCCGGCCGCCTGGGCGTGCCGGTCGGCCGCGTGGAAGTCGGCGAGCGCCGAGTGAGCCTGCACGAGCACCAGGTGGCCGAGCACCTCGAACGTCACCAGCGCGTTCGTGGTCGCCAGCTCCAGCAGCTCGGTACCGATCCGCACGCGCTCGGGCGCGAGCCCGGCCCGGTCGAACGACTGCATGAACCGGGCGTTGAGCGCGAACGCCAGCAGGCCCGGGTCGCCCACGGAGCGGGCGACGGACTCGGCCAGCTCGGCCGCCTCCCGCGCGCGGTCGCCGCCGGTGTTGCGCAGCTCCAGCGCGAGCGTCGCGAGCAGACGGCCGCGCAGCGCGGACTCGTCAGGGGCCAGCGCCGCGAGCGTCCGCTCGGCGACCTCGGCGATCCGGTGCGCGAGGGCGGGATCGTCCGGTTCGGTCCAGATCGCGGGTACGTCGAAGGCACCCAGCACGCGTGCGGTCAGCACGGGGTCGCCGAGCCGCTCGGCGAGGGTGAGCGCCTCGGCCCGCAGGTCGCGCGCCTCGCCGAGCGCACCGGTGACGGCCTGTGCGCGCACCAGCCCCATGATCAGGTCGAGGCGGTGCCGGACGTCGCCGTCGCCGGCACGGTCGTCGGCGGCGAGCGCGGCCCGCCACAGCCGGGCCGCCTCGTGCGGGGCGAAGCGGCGCTCGGCGTGCTCGGCCGCGGCGCGCGTGTACCGCACTGTGCGCTCCGCGCTGACCGCGGTTCCGGCGAGGAGATGGTGGTGGGCCAGTGCGGCGACATCGCCGGGGCGGAGACGTTCGAGCCGCCCGGCGACCGCGGCGTGCAGGCGGGCCCGGCGCGACGCGGACAGGTCCGCGTAGAGGGTGTCGCGCAGCAGCGCGTGGGCGAACCGGAACCGCCCCGGCTCGTGCTCGACGAGAAACCCCGCCGCCGTTGCCGTCTCGGCGGCGTCGAGCGCGTCGTCGCCGGACAGCAGTTCCAGGTCGACCTCGGTGCCCACCACCGCGGCCTCCCTCAGCACCGTCCGCACGCTCTCCGGCAGCGTGTCCAGGCGATAGCGGACCACGTCGCGCACCCCGGCGGGCACCCCCGACAGCCCGCCCTCGGTGTCGAGCAGGCGCGCGAGCTCCCTGACGAAGAACGGGTTGCCGCCGGTGCGCTCGTGCAGGGCACCGGCGGTCGCGGCGTCGATCTCCCGGCCCGTGGTGGCGCGGACCAGGGCGGGCAGCTCCCCGGCCGGCAGCCCGCCGAGGTACACGCGCGCGGGCTCCGCGCGGGCCAGGCGGCCGAGCAGCGCGGTCAGCGCCGGGGAGGTGTCCGTGGTGCGGTAGGTCGCCACGACGAGCACCGGCGCGGGCACGGGGTCGGTGCCGAGTGCGGCCAGCAGCTCCAGGGTCGCCTCCCCCGCCCAGTGGAGGTCGTCGAGCACGAGCGACAGCGGGGCGCGCCGGGCCAGGGTGCCGAGGAACCCGGCGACGGCGCGGTGCCACTCGAACCGTGCCGTCGCCGGAGCGGTACCCGGCCCTGGCTCGGCCGGCACGGTGCCTTCAGCGGCCAGCTCGGTGAGGATCCGCGTCCACGGCCACGCGGCCGGTGAGCCGTCCTGCTCCGGGCTCGCACCCCACGCGGTGACCCAGCCCCGGTCCGCGAGGCGCGCGCTCAGCGCCTCCGCGAGCGCGGTCTTGCCCGCTCCCGCCTCGCCGGACACGAGCGCGAGCCCGAGCCGTCCCCGCGCGACGGCGGCGTCCGCGGCCCCGATGAGCCGGTCCAGCTCGGCCGCCCGGCCGACCAGGGTGGGCATCCGCACGGCGGGCGCCGGGTCGAGCCGGGGCGACTGGGCGAGGATGTCGGACTCCAGCTCGCGCAGCGCCGGACCTGGATCCACGCCGAGTTCCCCTGCCAGCACGGCCCTGGCGCGACGCAGGGTCTCCAGCGCGTCGCCCTGGCGTCCGGCCCGGTACCGGGCCAGCGCCAGCAGCCGCCACGCCTCCTCTCGCCACGGCCGCGCCTCGAGGTGGGCCTCCAGGTCGGGCACCGCCTCGGCTCCCCGGCCCAGGTCGAGCAGCGCCTGCGCCCGCCGTTCGACCGCGAGCAGCCGCAGCTCGTCGAGTCTGGTCACCTCGCCCCTGGCCCACGGCTCGTCGGCGAACCCGGCGTAGGCGGGACCGCGCCACCACGCCAGCGCCTCATCCACAGTGGTCAGTGCGCCGCGCGCGTCGCCTCGGGCGAGCGCCTCCCCCGATGCCGTGACACCCGCCTCGAACCGCCACGCGTCCACCGCGTCGGCCTCGGCGCGCAGGGCGTACCCGGGCGGGACGGTGACCAGCAGGCGCGCCGGCGTCCTCGGCGGCCGGTCCGGCTCCAGTGCCTTGCGCAGCGCGCCGACGAAGGTCTGGATCGCCCCCACCGCGCCGTCGGGCGGGCTGACCCAGAGGTCGTCCACGAGCCGGTGGACCGGCACCACCCGGCCCCGCGCGATCAGCAACCGCGCCAGCACGGCCCGGTGGCGCGGTCCCTTGAGATCGACAGCACCTCCCGCGTCCTCGGCCACGAGCGGACCGAGCACCCCGAACCGCACCGACGAGCCCATCGGGACCGGATTCTAGGCACTGGGCGTTCGCTGATCCGTTGCTGATCGGCTCGGCCGATGCTGAGGGCATGCAACTCACCGGATTCGACTACCAGCGGGTTCCCGTCGCCGACGGCGTCGCGCTCAACGTGGCCGTCGCGGGCTCGGGCAGCCCCGTCGTGCTCCTGCACGGCTTCCCCCAGACGCACCTGATGTGGCGGCACGTGGCCGCCGACCTCGCGGCCGACCACACCGTGCTCTGCCCCGACCTGCGCGGCTACGGCGACAGCGACAAGCCCGACGGCACCGACCCTCGGACCTACTCCAAGCGCACGATGGCCGCCGATGTCGTCGCGCTGGCCCGCGCCTTCGGGCACGACCGGTTCGCACTCGCGGGACACGACCGCGGCGCGCTGGTCGCCATCCGCGCCGGGCTGGACCACCCGGAGACGATCACGCACCTCGCCTCACTGGACGTGCTGCCCACTCTGGACATGTGGGACGTCCTGCACGGCGCCAACGCGGCCGTCGCGTTCCACCTCTACCTCATGGCCCAGCCACCCGGACTGCCCGAGACGCTGATCGGAGCCACACCGGACGCGTTCTTCGGCCATTTCCTCGACGCGTGGTCGGGGCCGGGCGACGCGCTGCCCGCCGACGTGCGCGCCGAGTACCTGCGGGCCTCCCGCGAGGCGGTGCCCTCGATCGTGGCCGACTACCGGGCCTCGGCGACGATCGACGTCGAGCACGACACCGCCGACCGCGAGGCGGGCAACCGGCTGCGGATGCCCGTCACCGTGCTGCAGCAGGACTGGGGCGCCGCGCTCGGCTACGACGCGGAGGCGGTGTGGCGGGCGTGGGCCGGCGACCTCGACCACCGCACGGTCACGTCGGGACACTTCATGGCGGAGCAGGGCCCCGCGGAGGTGATCAAAGCGCTGCGGGAGCTGCTGACCCGCACGACGGGCTGACGCCCGAGGTGGAGGCCCGCCCGCAGTGAAGGCCACCTTCACTGCGGCTTCACCGCAGCGGGGCGGGCTCCCCCCCGGCGTGGCGGGTACTGTTTCGTTCCGGCGACGGCTGGGGAAGGATGGGGTCATGCCAGTACCCGATCCGAACCCGAGCAGTCCGCACCCGCCGTCCGGCAACGCGGGCGGTGTCACGGTGAACGCCGAGCAACACGGCGACGCGGTGGCGCTCGTGGTGACCGGCGAACTCGACATGCTCTCCACCCCGAAGCTGGACGAGATGGTCACCACCGCACTGCGCGGCAAGCCGCAGGTGCTGGTCATCGACCTCACCGGAGTGACGTTCCTGGCCTCCGCCGGTATGGCCGCACTCGTGTCGGCCCAGCAGGCCGCCGGCGAGAACACCACCGTCCGCGTCGTCGCCACGGGCCGCGCCACCGCGCGGTCACTCCAGGTGGTGGGGCTCGACGAGCAGCTTCCCATCCATCCGACCCTCGACGAGGCACTCGCCGCGGGCCGCTAAGAAAACACACACAGCGGGTGAATTGGTCACTCCCCTGCGGGTAGTCAGATCGGGGAAAGGCCGGAGGGATCCGGCGCAGGGAGCTGACAAGGGGTATCGCTATGTGTCCGGCTCGATACGCCACGGACGTGCCTGCCCGGCTGCACCTCCGGTGCGCCGCGCACGCCCGGCACGCGACCGAGCTACGCGGTGAGCTGGCCGAGTGGTCCCGCGGCCTCGGCCTGCCGGAACAGACGCGGGACGCGATCGCGATCGCGGCGTACGAGGCGATGGCCAACGTGGTCACCCACGCCTACCCCGCAGGCACCACCGGTGTGCTGGAGTTGCGTGCGGACCGCCAGGGCGACGGCGTCGCGGTGGTCGTCAGCGATCGTGGTCGCTGGCGGACGCCGCCCGCCGACCCGGGCATCCTCCACGGCAGGGGGTTGCCCCTGATCCACGCGCTGAGCGACCACGCCGAGATCCGCCCCGCCGCGGCGGGCACCACGGTGACGCTCACCTGGCACGTCGACGGTGCGGCCGGGCCCGGCTAGCCTCGCCTGCGCGCGGCCTCGGCGAGCCGCCGCGCCTGCGCCGCCTGCTCGAACGGCGTGTCGCCGTGTGCCCTGCGATCGCCCAGCGAGGCGTACAACCTGGCCACCGTCGCCGAGTCGTGGTGGGAGGCGAAGTCGACAAGGCCGGGGGCGACGGACCCGAGGATCTGCCGGAAGCGGATCTCGGCGAGCGGGCCGAGCCGGTCGTAGATCTCCACGAAGACGCGCTGCGCCCTGGGCCGGTCCCAGCCCTCGGGCAGCAGTTCGGAGGGAAGGTCCGGGTCGGTCTCCGGGAACTGCCGCCAATCGACGCGCAGCTCGGTGCGTGCCCGCAGCGCCTGCGCGGGGCCGATCAGCCCGGCGTCGAGGCTCTCCAGCAGCGGCTCGTACCGCTCGGCGAACGCCCGGTACTCCTTCGCCAGCGGCGCGAGGTCGAACGCCGAGCGCGGGCTGCCCCGCTCCGGGACGCCCGGCACCTCCTCGGAACGCAGCACGGTCGCCGTCCGTACGCCCAGTTCCCCGAGCATGTCCAGCACCTCGCGCGCCCGGTCGTGCGGCGACACCCACACGCCGTCGTAGAGCGCGGCGAAGTGCAGGACCCGCAGCCGTGACCGGAGGGTGGTCCGCACCCCGCGGTCCTGCTCCGGCACGGAGAAGGCCACCACGGTCCACCGGCCGTCCCACTCCGGCGCCGAAGCACCGAACGTCAGCATCCGGTGAGTGCGCTCGATGATCACCTCGGAGGTGCGGGCCGGGATGCCGTAGGCCGTGGTCCGGCCGCTGCGCGACACCGCGAGCAGCCCGCGCGCCGCCAGCCTGCGCATCGCGGCACGGGCGCCGTCGGAGGTCACGTCGAAGTCGGCGAGCAGCCTGACCAGCGCGGTCGCCGGGATGTGCTCGTCGCGCCAGTACCAGAAGTCACCCAGCAGCGAGGTCAGCAACAGCTGCGGTTCCGCGCCGTTCTGCGGGCGGGGCAGCTCGGCCCTCGACGGGTCCGTGGTCATCCCTGACATCCCTCGTCATCCCTGCTGCGTCATTCGCCGGTCACGGTCTGTTCAAGCCTACGGCTCCGGTCGGTCTCCGTGTTGTCGCACGGCGGATCCACAGCAAGTGTCGCATGAGACTTGAAATAGGCGACATCTCATGCGACGCTCGTCGCCACACACGACAACAACGTCCCCGGCGCTCCGCTCGGCCGGGGGTGTCCCCACCGGATCCACGCCTGGCTCTAGGCCCAACGCAGGGAGAAGACCGCCATGCGCCACCCCGCCCGCCGTCACCGCTTACTCGGGATCGCCATTGCCGCCGCGCTCACCACGGCGGGCTGTGGCGCCGCCGCGCAGGACGACGGCGCCGAGCAGACCCAGTCCTCGGTGCCCGCGCTGCACGACGCGCTCCCCCAGTCCGTCAAGGACTCCGGCGTGCTGCGGTTCGCCGGCGACTCACACCCGCCCTACCGCACCGTGGGCGCCGACGGTTCCATCACGGGCATCGACAAGGACTTCCAGGACGCACTGGGCGACGTACTCGGCGTGCGCCCGGAGACGAGCATCGTCAACAACCTCCCCGCCGCGTTGCAGGGCATGCTCAGCGGCCGGTACGACGCCTTCAACGGCCCGGTCAAGGCCACCGCCGAACGCGAACGGCAGTTCGACACGATCACCTGGATGACCACGAGGACGTCGTACGTGGTGCCCACCGACTCGAACGCGGGCATCGACGACGCCGAGGACCTGTGCGGCAAGCGGGTCGCGGTGGTCAAGGCAAGCGTGGTGGAGGAGCAGCTGGCCAAGCTGTCGGAGTTCTGCACCGGCAGCGGCAGGCGGCCCGCGCAGACGATCGGGCTCGACGACACCAACGCGACGATGCTCGCGACCCGTTCGGGCCGCGCCGACGCCGCCGGGATGACGCAGGCCGCCGCCATCGACGTCACCAGGGCGCAGAAGGACACCTACACCTACGTCACGCAGACCGAGGCGCAGGGCGCCACCGCCGACAACCTCGCGCTGTTCGTGCCGAAGGACAGCGGACTCGGACCGGTGCTGCACCAGGCGTTCCAGGAGCTGTTCGACTCCGGCGAGTACCGCCGGATCATGGAGCAGTGGGGCCTGACCGAGGTCATGGTCGAGAAGCCGCTGCTCAACGTCGCCAGCGCGCAGCGCTGAGCCCGACCGTCACGACGCAGGAGCGATCCCCATCATGACAACCCTGTCCGCGCCTCCGTCCGAGGCGTTCGACGACGTCGCCACCGCCCGGCGGCGCGCGCGGCCGTGGCGCTGGGCGGCCGGCGTCGCGCTCGCCGTCGTCGCCGCACAGCTCGCCTGGTTCCTCGTGAACAACGACCGCTTCGAATGGGACGTCGTCGCGCAGTACCTGTTCGAGCCGACCGTGCTGTCCGGGCTGGCCACCACCGTGCTGCTCGCGGTGGTGGCGATGGCCATCGGCTCGGTGGTCGGCGGGCTGCTCGCGGCGGCGCAGCTGAGCGACTTCGCGCCGCTGCGCTGGGCGGCGACCCTCTACGTCGGCGTGTTCCGCGGCATTCCGCCGCTGGTGCAGCTGATCTTCTGGTTCAACCTCGCCTACCTGCTGCCGCGCATCTCGATCGGCATCCCGTTCGGACCGGAGTTCGCGTCGTGGGACGCCAACGCCCTGATCACGCCGCTCACCGCGGCCGTCATCGGCCTGTCGCTCGTCGAGTCCGCGTACCTGGCCGAGATCATCAGGGCGGGCCTGCTCGGCGTCGACCCCGGTCAGCGCGACGCCGCGAGAGCCATGGGGTTCACCCCGGCCCAGACGTTCGCCAGGGTCGTCCTCCCGCAGGCGATGCGCGTGATCATCCCCCCGAGCGGCAGCCAGTTCATCAGCGTGCTCAAGGGAACCGCGCTCGTGTCCGTGATCGCGATGGCCGACCTGTTGCACTCGGTGCAGGTGATCTACAACCGGACCTACCAGATCGTGCCGCTGCTCATCGTCGCGTGCCTCTGGTACCTGGTGGTCGTCACCGTGCTCACCATCGGCCAGCGCTGGCTCGAACGGCACTTCTCCCGCGGCCACACGGCGGCCACGACGTCGCGTCGCCGCACGGTATCCACATCGGACGGAGCAGCAGCATGACCGGACAACCGGCCCTGCGCGTACTGGGCGTGCGCAAGACATTCGGCGATCACGCCGCGCTCGACGACGTGAGCCTCGACGTGCGGGAGGGCGAGGTCGTCGTGGTGATCGGGCCCTCCGGCTCCGGCAAGTCCACGCTCATCCGGTGCGTGCACCAGCTCGAGGCCATCGACGCGGGCGCGGTCTACCTCGACGGCGAGCTGCTCGGCTACGAGCGGCACCGGGGCGGGCTGCGGGCGCTGGGCGAGCGCAGGGTCGCCGCCCAGCGCAGCCGGATGAGCATGGTGTTCCAGCAGTTCAACCTCATCCCCCACTTCACGGTGCTGCGCAACATCACGGAGGCGCCCGTTCGCGTTCACGGCCGGGCGCGGGCCGACGCGGAGTCCGAGGCGATGGAGCTGCTGGAACGGGTCGGCCTGGCCGACCGCGCCCAGCACTACCCACGCCAGCTCTCCGGCGGGCAGCAGCAGCGGGTCGCGATCGCCCGCGCCGTGGCGACCAAGCCGAGGATCACGCTGTTCGACGAGCCCACCAGCGCACTCGACCCCGAGCTCGTCGAGGACGTGCTCGGCGTCATGCGCGGCCTTGCCGCCGACGGCATGACGATGGTCGTGGTGACCCACGAGATGGCCTTCGCCCGTGAGGTGGCCGACCGCTGCGTGTTCATGGAGGCGGGCCGTGTAGTGGAGTCCGGCCCGCCCTCGGAGTTGTTCACCGCGCCCCGCAGCGCCCGCCTGCGGTCGTTCCTCGCCCGGCACCACAACGCGCAGCCGGTTCCATCCACTGTGGAGAGTGTCTCGTGATCACCGTCGCGTCCGTCGGCGACCTGATCCTCGACGAGCCAGCCCCGGCGTCGTTCCTCGAACCCGCTGCCACGCTGCTGCGGGCCGCGGACGTCACCATCGGGCACGTCGAGGTGCCGCACTCCACCACCACCGTCTCGCAGAGCACCGACGTGCCGGCGCCGCCCGCCGACCCGGCCGCGCTGCCCGCACTCGCCGACGCGGGTTTCGACGTGGTCACCCTCGCGGGCAACCACATCCACGATGCCGGCGACGTCGGCATCGCCGACACGGTCGCCCACGCCCGCGCCGCTGGGCTCGTGCCCACCGGCGCGGGCGCGAACCTCGCCGAGGCGCGCACCCCCGCGGTCGTCGAGCGCGGCGGGCTCCGCGTGGGCGTGCTGTCCTACAACTGTGTTGGCCCGCGCGAGTCGTGGGCGACCTCGCGCAAGCCCGGCTGCGCCTACGTACACGTGCTCACGCACTACGAGCTCGACCACGCCAGCCCCGGTGGCCCGCCGAAGATCTACACCTTCGCCGACCCGGACAGCCTGGAGGCGATGGAGTCCGACGTCCGGGCACTCCGGGCGCAAGCCGACGTCGTGCTCGTGTCACTGCACAAGGGCGTCGGGCACACGCCCGCGGCGGTCGCGATGTACGAGCGGCCGGTCGCCCGCGCGGCGATCGACGCGGGGGCCGACGCGGTGTTCTCCCACCACGCGCACATCATGCGCGGCATCGAGACCCACCGCGGCAGGCCGATCTTCCACGGGCTCGGCAACTTCGTCACCGTCACCCACGCGCTCACGCCCGGCCAGGGAGCCGAGTCCAGCGCCGAGCTGGAGGCGTGGGCCGAGAAACGCAAGAAGCTGTACGGCTTCGCGCCCGACCCGGACATGCCGTACTACCCGTTCCATCCGGAGAGCCGCAACACCGCGATCGCGTGGTGCCGGTTCGACGCGAACGGTCTCGCGGAGGCCGGGTTCGTGCCGTGCTGGATCGACGAGTGGGGGCGGCCCGTGCCCTGCGGCGGAACCCCCGACGGCGAGCGCGTCACCGCCTACATCGAGCAGATCACCCGCGCAGCGGGGCTGAACGGCCGGTTCGCCCCGCGCGGCGACCGCGTCGTCATCGAGCCCGAGAGCACCGAAAGGACACCATGACCGACCAGCCACTCGCCGGGCGCACCGTCATCGACCTGACCACCGCCCTCGCCGGCCCCTACGCCACCCTGCTGCTCGCCGGCCTCGGCGCCACCGTGATCAAGGTCGAGAACCCGGCCACCGGCGGGGACTCGGCCCGCAACAACGCCCCCTACGTCGGCCGCGACGGTCTCTCGCTGGCCCGCGAGGACGCCGACGACATGTCCGTGTCGATGCTCGTGCGCGGCCGCAACAAGCAGAGCGTCACGCTCAACCTCAAGAACCCGCGCGCGCTCGCCGTGTTCGCCGACCTCGTGCGCGATGCCGACGTGGTGGTGGAGAACTACAGCCCCGGCGTCACCCAGCGGCTCGGCATCGACTACGCCGCCGTGCGCGAGCTCAACCCCAAGATCGTCTACACCTCGATCAGCGGTTTCGGCGCGCAGGGCGGCCCCGGCTCCGGCAAGGCGATGGACTCGATCATCCAGGCGCTCTCCGGCGTGATGATGACCGCGGGTGAGCCCGACGAGGGCCCGGTCCGGTTCGGGCTGCCCGTCGGCGACATGCTCGCGCCGCTGTTCGCGGTGATCGGCACGGTCTCCGCGCTGCTGCAGGCCGAGCACACCGGCGAGGGTCAGCACGTGGACGTCTCGATGCTGGGCGCGCTGACCTCGCTCGTGGCGTGCGAACCGTTCGACGCGTTCGACGCGGTCGGCCTCCCGCAGCGCACGGGCTCGATGGTGCCGAGGCTCGCGCCGTTCGGGATCCTGCCCGCCGCCGACGGGCACCTCGCGCTGTGCGCGCCGACCGACGGGTTCGCTCACGGCGTGCTGCGCGCGATCGGCAGGCCCGACCTGATCGACGACGCCCGTTTCCGCAACCGGGACCAGCGGGTGCGGCACGCCGACGAGCTGCACGAGCTCATCCGGCAGTGGTGCCGGGCGCGGCCGCTCGCCGAGGTGATCGACGCGTTCACCGCCGAGGGCGTGCCCGCCGCCGAGGTCCGCGAGCCGAGGGACGCCGTGCGCGACCCGCTCGTGCGGAAACGCGAGGAGGTGGTCCCCGTGACGCACCCCCGCTACGGCGACGTCGCCGACCTCGCGGCCACCGGCGTGCCCATCCGGTTCTCCTCGGCGCGGGCGGGCTTCGACCGGCCCGCTCCCGGTCTCGGCGAGCACAACGACGCCGTGTACCGGGAGCGGCTCGGCTACAGCGAGGACGAACTGGCCGACCTCGCCGCCGACGCCGTGATCTGACGCCGCGCACCCGTTTCCCGGAAGGAGAACCATGTCCGCTGCCCTCGCGCGGCTCGCCACGCCCGCCGAACCCGACGGGAGCCGTCCCGTGGTCGGCTACGTCGGCGCCGACGTGCCCGTCGAACTGCTGACGGCCGCCGGGATGCACCCGCTGCGGCTCACCGGCTCGCCCGGCGAGCCGAGCACCGCCGGCGACCGCTACCTCGGCACGGGGCTCGACCCGGTCGCGCGCTCGGTGCTCACCCGGCTGCTCGACGGCGCCTACGGCCACCTCGACGGCCTGGTGGTGAGCCGCGACTGCGAGGCGTCGTCGCGGCTGTTCTACGCGGTCAGGGAACTGAAACGGATCGACCCGGCGGCACCGCTGCCCCCGGTGCAGCTGGTGGACGTGCTGCACCTGCCGCATCGCACCACCACCCGGTACGTGCACGCGAAGCTCGCCGGGCTGCGGGCGACCCTGGAGACGTGGGCGGGCCGCCCGATCACCGACGACGACCTCGCGGAGGCGATCGGGCAGCACAACCGGCTGCGGCACCTGCTGCGCGAGATCGGTGAGCTGCGCGGGCGCACCCCGGCGCTGCTGTCCGGAACGCAGGCGCTGTCGCTGGTGGCCGCCACGACCCGGCTGCCCGTGCGGGACGCGTGCTCGCTCGCCGAGCGGCTGCTCGCCGAGCAACCGTCCGAGGTGGACGGTCTACGGGTGTTCCTCACCGGCAGCGGGCACGACGAGCCCGGCGTGTACGCGGCACTGGAGGAGGCGGGGCTGGTGATCGTCGGCGAGGACCACGACTGGGGTGACCTGCTCTCGCTGCGCGACGTGGAGGCGCCGACGATGCTCGCGCTGGCCGAGCGGTACCAGCACAACGGGCCCTCCGCGCCGCGCGCGTCCATCCGCCGGCGCGCCGAGCACACCTCCTCCGCCGCCCGCGCCCGCGGAGCCGGGGCGCTGATCTCCTACGCGCGGGTGCACGACGACGCGCCACCGTGGGACTTCCCCGCGCAGCGCGCCCTGTGCGGTCTGCCGTCGGTGCTGCTGGACCGGCAGCCCTACGGAGGGCTCACCGACGACGCACTGGCCGCCGCGGCCGGGCTGCGCGGACCGGTGGGGGCCGTCCGATGAGCGCCCGGCTGGCCTCGGCCACGGCGGCCACCGCCTACCAGCGTGACTGGTTCGCCCGCCTTCGGACGCAGGCGGCCGACGGTGCGCCGCTCGCCCTCGTGAACGCCGACGCGCCGCAGGAGATCTTCCGTGCGATGGGGATCCCCTATGTCGTGAACCAGTGGTGGGCCTCGATCGTCACCGCGAAGCGGCGCACCCAGGACTATCTGGGCCACCTGCGCGAGCGCGGCTACCCAGACCACATCGAGCAGTACAGCTCCGTCTCGCTCGGTTCCCTGTTCGACCCGGATCCCGGCTCGGCGCCGTGGGGCGGACTGCCCCGGCCGTCGCTCGTGCTCGCGGAGACCACCGGCGACGCCTCCCGCAAGATCTTCGACGTCTGGGGCGAGCAACCGGGGATCACGTTCTACCCGCTGGAGAGCGCGGCGGAGAACGACGTCCCGGTGCGGTGGTGGGAGCTGATGCCGAGGCGCTGGGAGGAGGCCGTCGGCGGCGACCGGCTCGACCTGCTGACCGGCGAGCTGGAAGGGCTGATCCGGTTTCTGGAACAGACCACGGGCCTGGTGTTCTCCGAGACGCGCTTTCGCGAGGTCATGGAACTGGTCAACGAGCAGCAGGAGTGGAACCGGCGCACCCGTGACCTCATCGCCCGGGCGCGGCCGTGCCCGTTGGCGGTCACGGACAGCATCCCGAGCGTGATGATCCCGCAGTGGCATCGCGGCACCACGTGGGCGAGAGACGCGGCGAAGGCGTTCCACGACGAGGTCGCCGAGCGCGTCGGCGAGGGAGCCGCCGTCTGTCCCGGCGAGCGGGCCCGGCTCATGTGGATCGGCCGGGGCCTGTGGTTCGACCTCGACTTCTACCGGCGGTTCCAGGAGTCCCACGGCGCCGTGTTCGTGTGGTCGATGTACCTCGCGATCGCCGCGGACGGCTACCTGCGTTACGGCGACGACCCGCTGCGCGCCCTCGCGGCGCGGTTCGCCGCGTTCTCCGACCAGCTCTACACCCCGCCGTGGTCGGCGGAGTGGTACGTGAAGGAGGCCCGCCACCACGGCGTCGACGGCGTGGTGCACCTGGTGTCCGAGGACGCGCGCGGCGGCTACTTCACCACGCGTGCGCTCGAGGCGGCCGGGATCCCGGTGCTGGAGCTGCGCGCGGACAACGTGGACTCCAGGGGCGCCGACGCGGAGGCGATCACGCGCACCGTCGGTGAGTGGCTCGACCGCCGGGTGCTCGCGCGTGACTGAACCGCCCTCGATGCCGGCGGTGCTGTCCGGGGCGCTCGTCGCGTTGTTCGTCGGCTCGCTCACCAACACCATCGTCGGCATCGCGCTGCCGACCATCGCGGGCGAGCTCGGCGGCCAGGACCAGGTGCCGTGGGTGGCGAGCGCGGCGTTGCTCACGATGACGGTCTCGACGCCGTTGTGGGGCAAGGCGGCCGACCGCAGGGGGCCGAGGCCGCTGCTCCTGGCCGCACTCGGCGTGTTCGTCGCCGGGTCGGTGCTCGCGGGCTGCGCCCCCGACATGGGCACGCTCATCGCGGGCCGCGCGGTGCAGGGCGCCGCAGCGGGCGGGATGCTCGCGCTCACCAACACCCTGATCGCCGGCCTGGTGCCCGCGCGCGAACGGGGCCGCTACACCGGGTGGTTCGGGGTGTCCTTCGGTGTCGCGTCGGTGGCGGGACCGCTCATCGGCGGACTGCTGGTGGGCATGCCCGGGCTGGGCTGGCGCTGGTGTTTCCTCGGCGTGGTGCCCGTGGCCCTGCTGGCCGCCGCGCTGGTCCGCCTCGCCCCGCACCGCGCGCCCGCCGAGCCGCGCGGAACCGTCGATCTGCCCGGCGGCACCCTGTTCGCCGCGGCGGCCACCGGGCTCGTCGTGCTGCTGTCCGCGGGCGGACGCGCGTGGCCGTGGGCGTCGTGGCCCACCGTCGCGTTCGGACTGGGTGTCGTCGCACTGACGGTGCTGGCGGTGCTGCACGAGCGGCGCGCGAGCGACCCGATCCTGCCGCCGCGGCTGTTCCGCACCCGCACCTTCACGGTAGCCTGCGCCACCGGTTTCCTGCTCGGCGCCGTGATGTTCGGCGGGATCATCTACCTGCCCCAGTACCTGCAGGTGGTGCGGGGGCACGACGCCACGACCGCCGGTCTGCTCATGCTGCCCCAGATCGGCACGATGATCATCGCCTCGACACTGTCCGGGTACCTCATCGCGAGGACCGGCCGGTGGAAGGCGTTCCCCGTCGCGGGCTGCGCGCTGCTCACGGCCGGGATGGTCATGCTGTCCCCGCTCGCGCCCGACACGGCATCGTGGTGGCTCGCCGCCGGCATGGCTGTGCTGGGCGCCGGCACCGGCATGACTCAGCAGGTACTCGTGCTGATCGCGCAGAACTCCGTGGGCCCCGGTGATCTCGGTGTGGCCAGCTCGGCGGCGACGTTCACCCGCACCCTCGGCGGCGCGGTCGGCGTCGCCGCGTTCGGCGCCGTGATCACCACCCGGCTGCACAGCGACCTGCCTTCCGCGCTCGCGGGCTCCGGGCTCGCCGGTGACGACGTGCGGAGCCTGCTCGGGACTCCCGAGCGCATCGCCGAACTGCCGCCCGCCCTCGCCGAGGCGGTCCGCGTGGCCTACACCAGCGGCCTCGGCTCCGTGTTCGTCCTCGCGATCCCCCTCGCACTGGCGGCCCTCGCCGCGGTACTCCTGCTCAGGGAGACCCCACTGGGCACGCGCTGAAGGGGGCACGTCACCGCCCCCAAGGCCACCTTTGTTGCGTTGAACGCAACAAAGGTGGCCTTGGGGGACGGTTGTCAGCGCGCGATGGGGAGGTCGATCGACGAGAATGCGCCCGGCGTGCGGTGGACGGTGTAGACGGGTGCCGGGTTGTGCTCCTGGCGGTTGCTCTCCCGCACGTCGGCGCCGGTGACCGTCACCCGCAGGCGGTGCCCCGCCGGGACCACCGTGGACACCGGCAACAGGTCGAAGGACACCCGTTCCGCCCTGCCCGGCCGCATCGGCTCGGCGTCGCGCTCGAACCCGCGGTGCCACGGCGTGCCCAGCACGTCGTAGGGCGCCTTCGCCGTGTCCCGCAGTGACAGCCGGAGCCTGCCGTCGGTCAGGATGCGCACGCTGCCGTCCGGGGCGACGGATTCGAGGTAGGCGAAGACGTTGCCGTCCGCCGCCGTCGACGACAACCGCAGCGACACCACCGGATGACCGGTGAGCTCGGTGTCCCTCGCCAGCGGTGCGCTCGTGTAGGTGAGGCCCTTCTCGTCCTGCGGGCACGTCTGGTTCAGCCCGACCGGCTCCGGGCAGCTCACCGAGTAGTCGACGCGGTAGTCGTCGGCGCCGCCGTGCGGAGGCCGCGTGGTGAGCCCGCCGTCGTTCACCGAGCCGACAGTGCCCGTGGGACCGTCCGCGAGGTAGTACCGCACCGCGCGCTGCTTCGGCGGCCACGACTCCGCGGAGCGCCACCGGCCGGACTCACCGGAAACCGTGTAGTAGTGCACCGGCGGTTCCGCCATGATCCCGTTGTCGATGCCCTTGAGCCAGTAGTCGAAGAACCGGTGCCGCTCCGCCACCAGGTCGAAGCCGTCGTGGCCACAGTGCGGCCAGGGACCGATGAGCACCTTGTGGGGGTTGGACAGCGACGCCGCGCTCACGAGGATCTCCTTGCGGAAGTCGTCGTCCCAGCCGTCGTAGCTGTAGATCGGCACACCGGAGCGCTCGATCTGCTCGGCGTAGGTGGCGACGCTGTAGTCGAGCCACGGCCGCGTGCCCACCGACTCGACGTGGCTGTCCCGGAACGGAGCCTCCCGCCACATGTCCCGCAACACGGTGTTGTCCCGGTGCTGCAGTGCTGCCTGGTACAGCAGCTCGCCATTCGGATCGGCGTCGACCGGGAGGTTGCGCAGGTCCTCCTTGAGCGTCCGGTTCGGACCCACGCCCCAGTTGGCGCGGATGCCGCCCCGCTCGAAGCCGTCGTACTTGTGGAAGGAGTAGTTGCCCGCGAAGACGGCCTTCAGGTGTGGCGAACCGGCCGTCGCCGCGTGCATCGCCGCCTCGCCGGTGTTGGAGCAGCCGAACACCCCGATCCGCCCGTCGCTCCACGGTTGCGTCGCCAGCCAATCCATCACGTCGTAGGCGTCGGCCGCCTCGGTGCGCGAGTGGTAGCCCTTCATCGTGCCGAAGGACGCGCCGTTGCCGCGCCGGTCGACGAAGGCCACCACGTAGCCGTAGCGGGTCAGCTCCGCCATCCCGCTGGTCACCCCGCGCAGGCTCACCGAACCGTCCTCCGCGCGGGACGCACGGCTCAGCTGGTGCTCCCACACCACGGGGTACGGCGTGTCCACCGCACGTCCGTCGACGGCGGGCCGGTAGAGGTCGACGGCGAGCCGCGTGCCGTCGCGCATCGGCACGTACTGCGAGGTACGCACCCACTCGTCGTAGCGGGCTTCCGCGTAGCCCGAGTACTCACCGGGCCGCGACACGCGCGGCTCCGGTTCGGCCACGGCGGCCGGGGCCGCCGTGGCGATCAGCAACAACGTCGCGAGCGTGGCTCGCCAGAGCGCTCTCACCTGTTCTCCTCGCCGTAGTAGGGACGGTTGAAGACCGGCGGGCGGTAGCCGAGGTAGCGGTCCGACCGGGCCAGCCGGTTCATCGCCTCGGCGTTCGTCGGGCCCCAGTGACCCGTGCGCAGCCGGTGGGTCATCGCGGTGATCGCGGCCTCCTGCTCGGCCGTGGTGAACGTGCAGTGCCCGGCCGTGGCCAGGTAGGTCTGCCGCAGCAGCGCCGCGTTCCCCTTCTCGCGCACCACGGCGCCGTAGGACTGCTGCTGCGCCACCGTCGAGATCTGATCCCCGATGGGGTTCACGGTCAGCACCGGGATCCGCAGGTCGCCGTCGAACACGATGCCCCGCTCCACAGTGGACACCGCGTGGCGGTCGGCCCGGATCCTGGGTGCGCCGGCGAGCGTACGCAGATCGGCGCCGAGGTCGAGTCCGGCGCGGGCGTAGAGCTCGCGGACCGCGCGGCGGTGCGCCGGCTCGGCGAGCGCGAGCTGGCGGGCGTAGTCCACCCCGGTGTTCCAGGACGGGTTGCCGCCCGTGAGCTGCTCGATGGTGCGCCTGCTGCTCATCGCCTGGCCCAGGTACGGCAACGCTCCCCCGGCCAGCGCGAGGTACATGCCCTCCTGCAACGCGGCCGCATCGCGCGGATCCGGTCGCGGAGTCGGCTCGCCCTCAGCGGTGAGCCCCCACGCGGGCAGCTGGCCGATGGCGGCCGCGAGCGCGATGCGGGCCCTGCCCTCCGGCGTCCGCTGGGCCTCGCCGACCGCCCCGAGCCACGCCCGTTGCGCACCGGCGACGTCGGCGGGAATGCCGGTGACCGGCAGGGCGGTGTCGGCGAACAGCAACGTCTTGAGGGTGAAGACGGTGTCGAGCTTCTGGTTCCACTGCCCGACGGCCCCGCCGAGACCACCGCAGAACGGCACCGCGGCGGCGAAGCGGTCCGGATGCACCTGGGCCACGCCCGCCGACACCATGCCGCCCATGGACCGTCCCGACGCGATCGCCCAGCGGGCCTTGCCGAACGCCGCCTCGAACCGGTCCAGCGCTGCGGCCTGGTTGTCGATCGCCGCGGCGATCTCCCAGCCGGTGACGGTGCGGGTGGTGCCGCCGACCGCGTAGCCAAGGTCGACGAGGCGTCCCGCGAGCGCGTCACCGGGTGCCCTGCTCGCGAAGTCGAGGTCCACCAGCACGATGCCGTTCCACCGGTCCGGCCGGACGAACCGGTAGGGCGTGCCGTCGGCGAGGGTGCCCTCGGCGCACTGGTGCCGTGCCGCCGTGCTCGCGAGGCAACCCGGCGCGGGCTCGGCGGCCGCGGCCGAGGGCATTCCCGTAGCCGCCAGCACGAGGGCGAGCACCGTCGTCAGGCGACGGAGAACCGTTGCGCGCATCGGCTACTCCCCCGTCCGGAAGTTCTTCACCGAGACCGACCAGCCGGGCACGCCGCATAATCCGCAGGCATCGCCGAGGAAGTAGGCACGAGCGTCGGGATTGCCGTTGAGGGTGAGGTCGAGCCACTGCACGAGCGTGGTGACGGCCTCCTCGCGGATGGTCGCGTCGGTGTCGCCGTCGCGCACGCCGTACCAGAATCCACTGTGGCCCGCCGACGGGTTGCTCGCCCGCACCGCGGGCACGGTCACCAGGTCGTAGTTGGCGATCGTGTTCTCGTACGCCTGATCGGTGGGCCCGCCGTCGAGGAACAGCACCGGCGTGTGCAGCTTCGCCAGCTCCTCGCGGCCGTAGCCGTACCGGCCGTCGGCGAAGAAGCCGCTGTTGAGGGAGAGCACGGACGTCACCCGCGGATCGGCACCCGCGACGAGGGCCTCCAGCCCGCCGCACGAGTTGCCGGCGACCGCGACGCGGCCGGTGTCGATCCGGTGCCGCAGCGGGCTGTCCGCGCGCCGGTTCTCCCGTTCGGCCCACGTGATGCCGTCCAGCAGCACCTCGGGTACGGGCGTGCCGTTCTCGTCGTAGGTCGGGTTGTCGAAGCCGCCGACCGAGACCACCAGGAACCCGTGTGCGGCCAGCAGCATGTGAGTGCCGATGAGCACGTGGTTGCTGGTGTGCCTGCACGCGCCGTTGCCGAACACGACGACCGGCAGCTTCCCCCGCACGGCACGGAGATCGGCTGGGCGGTACACGGTGTACTCGGCGGCGAGGTCGCGGGTGTGCCGCGCGGGCTCCCGGACGACGGGGTGGAAGGTGTCGATCGCCGCCGTCCTCGGCGCGGCCGGGGACGTTCGAGGCTGCGGTGGGGAGAACAACGCACTCGCGGCGGTGACCACCAAAACGGTGGCGAGCGCGGTGACGAGCGGAATGCGGAGGGACAGCTTCACGGCACAATGCCTCTCTCTCCTGGCGCGGCGCCGAGCCCGATGGAAGCTCAGTCGTCGAGCGCCCGCAACAGGATGAACTATTCTCGTGGCGACCGTCAATCATTGTGTTTCCTATCTGGGCGGCGGTGACGGCCGCCTAGACTCGGCGCATGAACGGGGACGCCGGGCCACAGCATTCACAACGACTGCTGGGCACCCTGCTCGGCGACTACTGGTTCTGGCGCCCCGAGCACCTCCCGTCCTCGGCGCTCGCCGGGCTGCTGCGCGAGTTCGGGCTCACCGAGACCGCCGCGCGCGCCGCCATCCGGCGGGCGGCCGCCCGCGGGCTCATCGTGGCGTCGAAGTCGGGCCGCACCACCGCCTACGGCGTGCCCGCCCGCACCCACGAGCTGATCGTCAACCACCTGAGGCGCCTGCTGGAGTTCGGCGCGGAGAAGCGCGAGTGGGACGGCAGGTGGACCTTCGCGATGTTCTCGATCCCGGAGGAGCAGCGCGAGAACCGGCGCACCCTGCGCAGCCGCCTGCGCTGGCTCGGGTTCGCGCCCCTGTACGACGGCGTGTGGGTCTGCCCGTGGGACACCGGCGCGGCCGCACTCGACGTGCTCACCGAGCTGGCCGTCGAGGCCGCCACCATCTCCCGCGCGGAGCTCGCCCCCGCCACCCCGGAGCGCGGGCACCCGCTGCGCGCGTGGAACCTCGAGAGTCTTCGCGAGTCCTACCTGGCCTTTCTGGACCGCCACGCCGGACTGCGTGCCCGTGTCGCCGCCGGGACCGTCGGCCCGGCCGAGGCGCTGATCGGGCGCACGCTACTCATGACCGAGTGGCGCCAGTTCCCCGACCTCGACCCGGACCTGCCCGGCGAGCTCCTGCCGGACGACTGGCCCCGGCGCGAGGCCCGGCAGTGCTTCATCGACATCTACGACACGCTGGGGCCGATCGCCGAGCAGCGCTTCCGCCAGCTGCTCGCGCCGCACGCCCCCGCCCTGGCCGGCCTCGCCGCGTACCGCACGAGCGACGACATCGCGCGCGGCGAGCCCGCCGATCAGCCCGATTGGCCCAGCGACGGAGCACCGAGCTGGGCCGGACCGATCGGCAGGCACCTGGACGAGCAATAGGCAACTGCTTCTTGTCCTCTCGGACATGCCTGTGTAGCCTTTCGCTCATCCGCCCGGCCCGCACGGCCGGTCACCCGACGTCTCACAGCGGAGGCAGTCGTGTCCACACCCACCTCGCCCGATCACCCCGCCCGGCGCTCCCCCGGCCTGCGAGCACTGCTCGCCGGCCCGATGGGCGCCTGCCTGGCCAACTACGAGTTCGGCATCTACGGCACGATGTCGGCGCTCGTGATCAACGAACTGTTCTTCCCCTCGCTCAGCCCCACCGCGGGCACGCTCGCCGCGTTCACCACGTTCGCCGTCGGCTTCCTCGCGAAACCGTTGGGAGGCCTGCTCTTCGGCCGCATCGGCGACCGGTTCGGCCGGCGCACCGTCGTCGTCTCCGCGCTCGTCCTCATGGGCGTCGCGACCATCGGCATCGGCCTGCTGCCGACGTACGCGGCTATCGGCGTCGCCGCGCCGATCCTGCTGACCGTGCTGCGCCTCGCGCAGGGGCTCGCCGTCGGAGGCGAATGGGGCGGCGCCGCGACACTCGCCGTCGAGCACGCCCCCGCGCACCGGCGCGGTTTCTGGGGCGGCATGGTCGGCATCGGCGGACCGATCGGCTCGATCCTCGGCGCGCTCACGGTGCTTCCCCTGTCGGCGGGTCTCTCGGAAGCGGCGTTCCTCTCGTGGGGCTGGCGCGTGCCGTTCCTGGTGAGCGCCGTGCTCGTGGCCGTGGGCCTGTGGATCCGGCTGGGCGTGGACGAGTCGCCGGTGTTCCGCACCGAGGTCGCCACCCGCGTCCGCCCGAAGCACGACCTGTGGCGCGTGCTCACCCACAACGGCAGGCCCATGACGCTCGTGTTCTTCCTCGCCGGCGCCGCCGTCACCGGCATCTACCTGCTCAACACCTACACGCTGTCCTACGCGGTGAACCACGCCGGCCTCGACCGCTCCGCGATGCTCGGCTTCATGACCACCGCCCAGATCATCGCCGTCGCCGCCGCGCTCGTGCTGCTGTCGCGTATCGACCGCATCGGCCTGGCGCGGCTGTACCAAGGCAGCGCCGTCGCGCTCGCCGTGGTCGCGTGGGTGCTGTTCGCCGCACTCGACAGCGGCAGCAGCGCCGTCGTGATCGGCGCGCTCGCGCTCGGTCAGATCGCGGTCAACGGCATGGTGATCTCCTCGGTGCCGATCTACGTCCTGCTCTTCCCGCCCGCCGACCGCGTCACCGGCGCCGGCTTCAGCTTCAAGACCAGCGACGCGATCCTCGGTGGTACCACCCCGCTTGTCGCCGGGATTCTCGTCGAGGCTGCGGGCGGAGCCTCGTGGGTCGTGGCCGCGTACGTGACACTGCTGGTGGCCGCCGCCGTCACCGCGTGCACGGTCGGCAGACGCCTGCTGCGCCGCACCACCGCCTCCGCACCGGAAACACACCAGCCGACCACGGAAGTGAGCGCATGACCGCACCAAGGCCAGCCCAGCCGGACGAACACGACTTCGACCCGCTCGCCGAGGAGACCTTCACCAGCGCGCACGAGACCTACCGCGAGCTGCGCGGGCGTTGCCCGGTGGCCCGCAGCCGGACCTACGGCGGATTCTGGGCGCTGTTCCGGCACGCCGACGTCACCGCCGTACTGTCCGACAGCGACACGTTCACCACCAGCGTGCAGAACGTGGTGCCCAAGTTCGCCTTCACCGGGCGCCGCCCGCCACTGCACCTCGACCCACCCGAGCACACCGACTACCGCCGCGTCATCAATCGCTTCTTCACCAGGGGCAAGATGACCGCGCTGGAGCCCGCCGTGCGCGGGCACGCCGCGCGCCTGCTCGGCGAGCTCGTCGCCCGCGGCGAGTCCGACATCTCGGCCGACTACGCCCGCGTGTTCCCCGCACACGTCTTCGCCGACTTCTTCCATCTGCCACTGCATCTGGCCGAGCGGATCGAGCAGATCAGCGCGGAGTACGTGCGCGCCATCCAGGTGGTGGACGACGCGGAGGTGAAGCGCAGCAGCCGGCTGCTCTACGACATCGCCGCCGAGGTGATCGAGCATCGGCGTGACGCGGCGCTCGATCCCGGCGAGGACCTCACCACGGCTCTGCTCGCGGCCCGCCCCGGCGGCGAGCCGTTGCCGGACGACATGGTGCTCGGCTGCGTCCGGCAGCTGCTCGTCACCGGCATGGTCGCGCCGAGCGTCTTCATCGGGACGATGCTCGCGCATCTGGCCGAGCACAAGGATCTCCAGCGCTTGCTGCGGGGCACACCGGACCGGATCCCCGCCGCCGTCGACGAGTACCTGCGGCTCTACACGCCGTACCGCGGCATGTCCCGCACGGCCACGCGCGACGTGGTGATCGGCGGGCGGCTCATCCGCAAGGACGAGCCCATCGCACTGGTCTATACCTCAGCGAACCGCGACGAGACCGTGTTCGAGGACGGCGAGAACTTCGTGCTCGACCGGCCGAACCTCCGCGAGGCGATCCCGTTCGGCGCCGGCATCCACGCGTGCCCTGGCGCCCCGCTGGCGCGGATGATGCTGCGGATCACGCTGGAGGAACTCTTGGCACGCACCACCGACTTCCACGTGGGCGGCGAGATCCTGATGGCTCGCTGGGCGGAGTGGGGGACGAGGCAGGTTCCGCTGGTCTTCGAGACCGCGGCTCCACCGTCCTGAGCACGAGCAGGCCGCCGATCCCGGGCACCAGCGAGGCGATGCGCGTGGCGGCCCGCCGATCGGACCGGAACGCGAGGACGACCACGAACAGGTAGGCGCAACCGTGCACGGGGCCGGTCACGGAGGACACCGGTTCCCAGTGCACGGTGACGAGGTTGAGCAGGAGCACGGCGAGCGAGCCCGCCTCCGCGGCCGCGGCGACACGCAGTGTCTGCGGGGAACCCATCGTCACACTCCGGTCGTCGAGCCGGGCCGCACGATCATCAGCACCGTCACCACGGCCCACAGCACGTTGAACATCCCGGTGTACATCGCCAGCCGCGCGGGCATCCGGGTGTCGTGCTCGGCGGGTTGCTTCGCGAGCCCGCCGAGCAGCGTTTCCTGCCGGGGCAGCACCAGCAGGACGAGCACCGCCGCGGCGCAGGCCGTGAGCGCCATCGACGCGATCAGCCACGCGTCGCCCAGCACCCCGAGACTGCTCGCGGTGGCGAGACCGAACACCGGGACGACGATCCCCACCGTGGCGTAGACGCGGCAGATGCGGTGCAGCGTGCGCAGCACCGTCAGCTCACGGGGGCTGCCGGACGCCGCGCGCCGCGCGACGGCGGGGAACATGCTCGCGGCCACCGTCACCGGGCCGATCGCGATGATCGCGGCCAGGACGTGCACCGCGAGGAGGAACTTGGTCACGCGGCCGACGGTAACGACCAGTGTTGATCACGAGAAGTGGCTCGATCGCCACATTCCAACGGATTCCCGCCAACACCATATCGAGCTGTGGCGCCGGTCTCAGCAGGTAACGGCGGTGGCCGGAATCAGGTGGCCGGTTACCGTGTCGCCATGCACACGGTGGCCGTTCTCGCGCTGGACACGGTGGTCCCCTTCGACCTGTCGACGCCGATCGAGGTGTTCACCCGCACCCGGCTGCCCGACGGGCGCCAGGCGTACCGCGTGCGGGTCTGCGGCGTCACGCCGGAGGTCGACGCGGGCACGTTCACCCTGCGGGCACCGTGGGGGCTCGACGCGCTCGCCGACGCGGACACGATCATCCTGCCCGGCTGCGCCGACCCGGCGCGCCCCGTGCCGGAGCCGGTGCTAGAGGCGTTGCGGCGGGCCGCCGCCCGGGGCACGCGGATCGCGTCGATCTGCTCGGGCGCGTTCGTCCTCGCCGCGACGGGACTGCTGGACGGGCACCGGGCCACCACGCACTGGCTCGGCGCGGACGTGCTGGCCCGGCTCCACCCCGGGATCGAGGTCGATCCCGACGTGCTGTACGTCGACAATGGACAGTTCCTGACGTCGGCCGGCGCCGCGGCGGGGCTCGACCTGTGCCTGCACCTGATCCGCAGGGACCACGGCTCCGCCGTGGCCGCCGACGCCGCCCGGCTGTCGGTGATGCCGCTCGAACGCGAGGGCGGGCAGGCACAGTTCATCGTCCACGACCGGCCGCCGGTGCCCAGCGGCGCGACACTGGAGCCGCTGCTGGGCTGGCTGGAGGACAACGCCGCGCGCGACCTCACGCTCGGCGACATCGCCGCGGAGGCGGGGATGAGCACCCGTACGCTCAACCGCCGCTTCCGCGAGCAGATCGGCACCACCCCGCTGCAGTGGCTGCTGCGGGCGCGCATCCGGCAGGCGCAGCACCTGCTGGAGGCCACCACACATCCGGTCGACCGCATCGCCACGCAGGTCGGATTCGGCTCCCCCACCGCGTTCCGCGACCGGTTCAAGCGGATCGTCGGCACGAACCCGAACGCCTACCGCGCCGCCTTCCAGCGGACGGGCGCCCCGGCCTGAAGCCCGGTCACTCCCAGCGGAACAGCCAGGCCGCGGCGGTGCCGGAGATCACGGTGGTCACCACGAGTGCGACGAGCTGTCCCGGCGCGGGTGCCAGTCCGGCCCAGCAGTCGCCCAGCAGGTCGAGTGTGGCACCGAACGGCAGGTACGCGCCGGCGTCGGCGAGCCAGCCGGGAAGGTGTTCCCTGCCGCCGAAGCCGCCGCCCGTCGCGAGGAAGGCGAAGAACAGCACCAGCCCGATCGCGACGGCGGCGTTGACCGTCGGGGCGATCGCGGCGACGAGCATGCCCACCGCGTACATCGCGGCGACCGCCAGCAGGAACACGCCGATCGCGCCTGCGAGCGAGCGCGGGACGGTGAGGTCGAACGCCAGCCGCGCGAGCACGAGGGCGAGCGCCACCCCGGTGACCGCCTGCACCAGGCTCACCACGGACTGCGCGACGAGCACGAGCGCCGGGTGCGCGGGCGTGACCGACAGCCTGCGCAGCACCCCCATCGTGCGGTAGCCCGCCAGGAACGACGGCATGTTCACGATGCCGATGAGCGCCACGACCATCGCGATCGTCATCGGCACGACGTAGGCGTCGAGCGCGGGCAGCCCCCCGAACGCGGGAACGGGTGTGCGGTCGGAGCCGAGGCCGTTCATCACCATGATCAGCATCGGCAGTCCGAACGGGACCACGAGGCCCGAGGTGTCCCTGGCGACGAGCTTCGCCTCGGTGAGCATGAGCCGCGCCCACGCGGCCGGGCCGGGGCGCGCGGCGACGATGGGGGCGACTGTCTCAGTCATCGGGGTTCTCCTCCGTGGTGCGGCCGGTGATCGCGAGGTAGGCGTCGTCGAGGGTGGCTTCCTCCAGCCGCAGCGCGGTGACGGTCACCGACCTGCGGGCCAGCTCCGCGGTGACGGCGGGCAGCATCTCGTCCGTTCCGCTCAACAGGAACTCGCCGTCGTCCTCCCGCACCCCCGTGACGCCGGGCAGCGCCTCCAGCACGGCGGCCTCGAGCGGTTCGCCCACCCGCAGCCGGATCCGCTGTCCTCCGCCCTCGCGGGCCACGAGCCCGTCAGGGGTGTCGAGGGCGACCACCCGGCCGCGGTCGAGCACGGCGACCCGGTCGCACAACCGGTGCACCTCCTCGAGGAGGTGACTGACGAGCACCACCGTCACGCCGGTGTCACGGATGCGCTCGACGATCTCCCAGATGTTCCTGCGGCCACGCGGATCGAGGCCGGTGCTCAGTTCGTCGAGCACGGCGACCCTGGGCCTGCCCACGAGGGCGAGCGCGATCGAGAGCCGCTGGGCCTGCCCACCGGAGAGCTTCCCGAACGGGCTCTCCCACTGCTCGGCGAGCCCGAGATCGGCCACGAGCCGCCGCGGATCGGCGCCGTCGCGGTAGAAGGAGCGGTACAGCGTCACCACCTCACCGACCCGCAGCGCCTCCGGGAGGTGCCCCTGCTGCAGTTGCACGCCCAGCACCTGCCGGAGCCGGGTGCGATCACGCAGGGGGTCGAGCCCGAGCACCCGGATCCTTCCCGCGTCGGGCGTGCGCAGGCCCGCGACGCACTCGACCAGTGTGGTCTTGCCCGCGCCGTTCGGGCCGAGCAGCCCGAAGATCTCCCCGCGCTCGACAGTGAGGCTGACGTCGTCGGCGGCCACCGTTGCGCCGTAGCGTTTTCGCACGCCGTCGATCTCGATCACGGCCATGTCTTCTCCGTTCTGCCGTCGTGGCGACGAAGGTAGGCAGCGCGAGGGATCAGGGGCAGGTGCCAGAGGTCATGATCGGCGACCATGACTTCCGGCACGGGTCAACGGCGGACGTCCTGCGTAGCCTGGGGCGATGAGCGAGTCACGGCTCGAGATCTGGACGGCGGCGAGCCTGGTCGCCGTCTCACTGCTCGTCGCGGTTCCCGTCGTCGTCGACCTGTTCGGCGATGGCACCGCGACCACGGGCCCGGCCTGGGCGTGGTGGATCTGCTATCTGGGCTATCTGGCCCTGCTGGGGCTCATCTTCCTGGACAACGCCACGGTCGTCAGGCGCCCGGTGATCGTGCTGGTCCCGCTCGCACTGTGCGCGGCAGGCACCGTCCTGCTCGCCGCACGCGCCGGCTTCACGCCGATCCTGCTGGTGTTCGTCACCGCCTGCGCGGCGACGCTGGGGTCCCGCCGGCTCACCGCCGTCTACCTGGTCGCCAACACCGGCGTGGTGGCGCTCGCCGCCGCGATCGCGGGCGGTTCGCTGCCGGAGGTGGGCCTGACCGCACTGGTCTACGCTGCCCTTCAGACGTGCTCGGTGTGGGCGGTGTGGAGCGAGCAGCGCGAGCGGACCGCACGCGAACGGCTCGCCGTGGCCAACACGGAACTGCGGGCGGCCACCGCGCTGCTCGCCGAGTCGAGCCGCTCGACGGAGCGCCTGCGCATCGCCCGCGAGCTGCACGACCTGGTGGGGCATCAGCTCACCGCGCTCGTCCTCGAGCTGGAGGTCGCCTCCCACCACCGGGGCGACGCCGCGGCCGACCACGTGCGCCGGGCCAGGGGGCTTGCCAGGGAACTGCTCGGTGACGTGCGCACGGCGGTCGGCGAGCTGCGGTCGCGCCCGCCCCGGCTGCGCGAGGCGCTGACCGAGATCGTCGCGGACCTGCCGCGGCCGCGCGTGCATCTCAGCGTCGCCGACGACCTCGAGCCCGACGAGGAGTGCGCCGTGACGTTGATCCGCTGCGTGCAGGAAGTGGTCACCAACGCCATCCGGCACTCGGAGGCCGAGAACCTGTGGCTGCGGGTCGACCGCGCCGGGTCCGGGGAGATCACGCTGCGCGCCGAGGACGACGGCCGTGGCGCCGAGCTGCTGCGGATCGGCAACGGGCTCACCGGCGTGCGCGAGCGCGTCGAACAGCTCGGGGGGCGGGTGAGCTTCGAGAGCAGGTCCGGTTTCCGCCTCGACGCGACGGTGCCCGCGCCGTGATCCGCGTGTGCGTCGTCGACGACCAGACGATCGTCCGGCACGGCATCCGCGGCCTGCTGGAGCTCTCCCCCGAGGTGACCGTCGTCGGCGAGGCCGGCGACGGCGACGAGGCGCTCGCCGTGATCGAACAGTGCCCGCCCGACGTGCTGCTGCTGGACCTGCGGATGCCGGGCAGGGACGGCATCGCCACGCTCCGTGAGCTGCGCGCTCGCGGCAGCTCGCTGCCCACGCTCGTGCTGACGACGTTCGACGACGACGAGCTCGTGCTCAGCGCGCTGCGCGCGGGCGCCCACGGCTACCTGCTCAAGGACGTGACCCTCGACCAGCTCATCGGGGCGATCCGGGTGCTGGCCGAGGGTGGCACGCTCGTGCAGCCCGCCCTCACCGACCGGCTGGTGCGCGCCGCGGGCGACCTGCCCCCGCAGCAGGAGATCGACGACCTCCCACCGCCACAGCCGCTGACCACCAGGGAGCTGGAGATCCTGCGGCTGCTGGCGGGCGGCTACGCCAACCGGGAGATCGCCGCGGCACTGCACCTCGCCGAGGGCACGGTGAAGAACCACGTGTCGAGCCTGCTCATGAAGCTCGGCGTGCGGGACCGGACGCGGGCCGTGCTGCGCGCGCTGCAGCACGGCCTGCTCACCGGACCGGGCTCGGCGCGTCCGCCCGCCGCCGGTTCCTGAACCACGCCCCCGCCGCGGGCGTGAGCAGCGCCAGCACCACGACACTCCACAGCACGACCGTGATCGGGCCGGAGAGCAGGATCGACGGGTCCCCTTCGGACAGTGTCAGCGCTCGCCGCAGCTGCTGCTCGGCGAGCGGTCCGAGGATCAGGCCCACGATCGCCGGTGCCACCGGGATTCCGGCCTCGCGCATGAGCAGGCCGAGCACCCCGAGCGCGCACAGGATCAGCAGATCCACTGTGGTCCCGCCGGCCGCGTACGCGCCGAGCGTCGCGAAGACGAGCACGCCCGCGTAGATCCCGTAGGAGGGAATGGTGAGCAGTTTCGCCCACATCCGCACCAGCGGCAGGTTGAGCACCAGCAGCATGACGTTGCCGACGTAGAGGCTGGCGATGAGCGTCCACACCAGCGGGCCGGACTCGCTGAACAGCTGCGGTCCCGGCTGCAGGCCGTAGGACTGGAACGCCGTGAGGATCACGGCCGCCGTCGCCGAGGTCGGCAACCCGATGGTGAGCAACGGCACCAGCACGCCCGCCGCGGCCGCGTTGTTGGCGGCCTCGGGTCCGGCGACCCCCTCGATCGCGCCCTTGCCGAACTCCTCGGGTTGCTTGCTGAGCTTCTTCTCGACGCTGTAACTCAGGAACGTCGGCACCTCGGCGCCACCGGCGGGCAGGCTGCCGATGGGAAAGCCCAGGGCCGTCCCGCGCAGCCACGACGGCCACGAGCGCCGGAAGTCCTTCCTGGACAGGATCGCGCGCTCGCGCAGTGGCTGCACGGTGCTGTGCCCGGTGCCGGTGAGCAGGTGCCCGAACGCCTCGCTGAGCGCGAACAGGGCCACCACCACGATCACGACGTCGATGCCGTCCAGCAGCGAGTCGATACCGAACACCAAGCGGGGCTGACCGGTCTGGGAGTCGATGCCGACGAGGCCGATGGTGATGCCCACCAGCAGGCTCGCGGCGCCCTTGAGCAGGCTCGGACCCAGCAGCGCGCTCACGGTCACGAACGCCAGCGCCATGAGCGCGACGTACTCGGGCGGGCCGAAGCTCGTCGCGAAGTCCGACAGCACCGGGGCGACGAACGTCAGCGCGACCGTGCCGATGGTGCCCGCGACGAAGCTGCCGATCGCCGCCGTGGCGAGCGCCGCGGCGGCCCGGCCCGCGCGCGCCATCTTGTTGCCCTCCAGCGCGGAGATCATCGACGCGCTCTCGCCGGGTGTGTTGAGCAGGATCGACGTGGTCGACCCGCCGTACATGCCTCCGTAGTAGATGCCGGCGAACAGGATCAGCGCGCTCGCCGGGTCGAGCCGGAAGGTGATCGGCAGCAGCAGTGCGACGGTGAGCGCGGGACCGATGCCCGGCAGCACGCCGACGGCCGTGCCGATCGTGACACCCACGAGCGCCCACAGCAGGTGCCCGGGGGTCAGCGCCGACGCGAACCCGTCGAGCAGGAGTCCGAACTGGTCCACTCAGAACCCCCAGGGTCCGGTCGGCAGCGTGAGGCCGATCAGGCGGTCGAAGACGAGGAAGACGAGCGCGGCGAGCGCCCAGCCGTAGGCGATCGCCTGCGGGGCCCTCGGCGCGCCGAGCAAAATGGCGGTGACGGCGAACAGCGCCGCCGACGACACCACGTAGCCGAGTACGGGCAGCAGCAGCGCGAACGCGACGAGCGCGGCGACCATGCCGCAGACGCGCAAGGCGCCGTGCGCGGGCCGCCGGGAGCCCGGCCGCGCGTCGCGCAGCTGAGTGCGGGCACGCACGAGCAGCGCCGCACCGACCGCGCCGAGCAGGACCCCGACGGGCAGCGGCACCGCGGCAGGTCCCACGATCCCGGAGGTCTCCGGAAGGCGTACGGCGTCCACCACCACGAGCACGGCGGCCACGAGCATCAGCCCGCCGAAGAGCGCGGTCGCGAGCACGGTCCTGCGGTCGTCGGTCACCCCGGTCTGTTCCACCGGCAGGGTTTCCGTCACGTCGCTCACCCCAGTCCGATCTCGTCGAGCACCCGCGACACGCGTTCCTGTTCGGACCGGACGAAGTCCTCGAACTCGGGGCCCGCGAGCGTCGCGTCGCCCCAGCCCCTGCGTTCGAGCGCGTCCCGCCACTCCCTGGTGCGCGTCATGTCCAGCAGCAGGCCCTCCAGTGCCCGCTCCTCCTCGGCGCTGATGCCCTTGGGCGCGGCCACGCCCCGCCAGTTCTGCAGTTCGACGTCGAGCCCGCCCTCGCGCAGTGTCGGCACGTCCGGCACTGCGGGCAGGCGCTCGGGGCTGGACACGGCGAGCGCGCGGACGGTGCCCGCCTCGATCTGCGGCTCGATCTCGGAGACGCCGGAGATCCCGATCGTCGCCCTCCCGGAGAGCAGCGTGGTGAGTGCCTCGCCACCGCCGGAGTGGGCGACGTAGCTCACCTGCGCGGGGTCACCGCCGACCGCCTTGGCGAGCATCCCGGCGAGGATCTGCTCGACCCCGCCCGCGGAGCCGCCCGCGATCGACACCGAGGGCAGGTCCTCGCGCATCGCGGCCACGAGGTCGGCGGTGTCGCGCAACGGCGAGTCCGCCGGCACGACGATCGCCTGGTAGTCGGTGGTCAGCCGCACGAGCGGGGTGGTGTCGGCGAGGGAGTGCCCCGAGCCGTTCGCCTTCACGGCGCCGACCATGATCAGCCCGGTGGTGAGCAGCTGGGTCGGGTCGCCGTCGAAGCGGACGAACTGGCTGAGCCCGATCGTGCCGCCCGCGCCCGCGACGTTGTAGACCTCGGTGCGCCCGACGAGTTCCCGCAGCGCGCCCTGCATCTCGCGCGACGTCTGGTCCCAGCCGCCTCCGGGCGCCGCGGGCGCCATGATCCGCAGCTGTTCCCCGCCGAGCACGTCCTGCACGGTCGAGCCCGCGTGTGACTCCCCCGTCGGCGTGGTCGCCACGACGGCGCCGGTGGCGACCACCGCCACCGTCCAGGGAACCCAGCGCGTCCAGCGCCGGGTGCGCTGCTCCGTACCCACCTGCTCGGCCGGTGAGCCTCGTTGCTCCATCGATGGTCCCTCGTCTCGGATCTGGCCGACCGGCATCACACCGCACCGGCTCGCTCTTCTGGACACGACTGTATACAGTGGTGTGCAGATGTTGACAAGCTTTGGAGGTTCGATGACGCAGGCCGCACCCGGTTCCGGAACCGAGCACGTCGACGTGGTCGTGGTCGGCGGAGGCAACGCCGGCTTCAGCGCCGCACACGCGGCGGCCGAGCGCGGACGGCGGGTCCTGCTGCTGGAGAAAGGAGCTCGCGGCCAGGAAGGCGGCAACAGCTTCTACACCGCTGGCGCGGTCCGGATCACGCACGACGGCCTCGCCTCCGTCGCCGATCTGCTCGACCCTGACGAGCGCCACGCGGTCACGGAGCTGCCGCCGTACCCGGCCGAGCAGTTCCACGCCGACATGACCAAGGTGACCTCCGGGCGCAACGACGCCGCGCTCACCGAGGTGCTGGTCGCCGAAAGCCAGGACACGATCCGCTGGCTGCACTCCAAGGGCCTGCGCTACCGGCTCATGTACGAGCGTCAGGCCTACCCCGACGACCAGGGCCGTCAGGTGTTCTGGGGCGGACTCGCCGTGGGCAACACCGGCGGCGGGCGCGGCCTCATCGCCGACCACACAGCGGCCGCCGCACGCGCGGGCGTGGAGATCCGTTACGGCGTGCGTGCGCGCGACCTCGTGCGCGACGGCGCCCGCGTCACCGGCCTGACCTGGACCGGCGAGGACGGCAACGAGGGCGCCGTGCACGCGGACTCCGTGATCCTCGCGGCGGGCGGCTTCGAGGCCAGCCCCGAGCTGCGGCAGGAACATCTCGGCGAAGGCTGGCAGCGCGCGAAGGTCCGAGGCACCCCGCTCAACACCGGCGACATGCTCACCGCCGCGATCGCCGCCGGGGCCGACACCTTCGGCGACTGGAGCACGTGCCACAGCGTCGCCTGGGACGCGTGGGCCGAGAACAACGAGAGCAACCGCGAGCTCACCAACCAGCTGACCAGAGGCGGCTACCCGCTCGGCATCGTGGTCAACAAGCGTGGCGAGCGGTTCGTCGACGAGGGCGCCGACTTCCGCAACTACACCTACGCCGTGTACGGCTCCCGGATCCTCGCGCAGCCCGAGGGACTCGCGTTCCAGGTCTTCGACGCGCAGACCCGCCCGAAGCTGCGCACCGAGGAGTACGACATGCCGGGCGCCTCCGTCGTCACGGCCGACACCCTCGACGAGCTCGCAGCAGGCATGGGCGTGGACGCCGAGGCGCTCGCGCGCACGGTGCGGGAGTTCAACAAGTCCATCGACCCCGACGTTCCGCTCGACATCGCCGTCCAGGACGGCAGGGCCGCGCACGTCGACCCGCCGAAGTCCAACTGGGCCATCCCGCTGGAGCGGGCGCCGTTCTACGCCTTCCCGGTCACGTGCGGCATCACGTTCACGTTCGGCGGGCTGCGGGCCGACACGCACGGGCGGGTGCTGGACGCCTCCGGCGCGGCGATCCCCGGGCTGTTCGTCTGCGGCGAGATGCTGGGCGGGTTGTTCAGCGGCAACTACCCCGGCGGCACCGGCCTCACCTCGGGCGCGGTGTTCGGCCGCCGGGCTGGGACACTGGCCTGAGCACGAGGCGAAAGGAACGAACCCGGCGATGACAGTCAGCGGCACAGGTGGGCGGACCGACGCACAGACCGTGTACGCCCAGTTGCGCGCGGAGATTCTCTCCGGCGCCGTCTCGCCGGGCGACCCGCTGCGGGAAACCGCGCTCGCGAGCCGGTTCGGTGTCTCCCGCACCCCGGTGCGGGAGGCGCTGCGCCGGCTGGAGCAGGACCGGCTGCTCGTCGCGGGCTCCCGCGGCATGGAGGTCCGCAGCATCGACCCCGAGGAGGTCGTGCAGATCTACGACATGCGCGTGCTGCTGGAGGCCGAGGCGGCGGGCCAGGCGGCCTCGGCCCGTCGCACCACCGACCTGCTCACGCTGGAGGGCCTGCTGTCGCGCGACCGCGAGCTGGCCGAGCCCGACGACGCCACGCGCATGCGCACCAACCTCGAGTTCCACGCCGCGCTGTGGCACGCCACGCACAACCCGGTGCTGATCGACCTCCTGGAGCGGCTCACCGGGCACCTGGTGCACGCGCCCCGCTCCACGCTGTCGGTCGGCGACCGCTGGACCGAGGCGCTCGGCGAGCACGAGGCACTGCTGAACGCCGTGCGGGCCAAGGACGAGACGCGCGCGCGGACCATCGCCGCCGACCACATGAACACCGCGCGCGCCATCCGCCTGAGCCTGCTCCGGGAGGCGGCGGCCGGGTCCTGACCGCGCCGCCCTCACCCATCACCTCGCCGCGAACACCAGCTCCTCGCTGTAGCGCGCGGAACCGTCGGCGTTGTCGCCGAGGTAGAAGTGCGTCGACATGGTCCGCTCGCCGGTGTCGAGCACCGAACGCCACAGCGTGCGCAGCGGGTAGCCGCCCGCGTTGCGCGCCTCGTACCGCACGTCGTCGAGCGCCGCCCGCAGCGCCGGACCGGACAGCTCGCCCTTCTCGTTCCACCGCCGCAGCGAGCGGTACCGGTGGTAGGTCTCCATCGTCTCCTCGTTGTCCTCGGGCAGGTTCCCGGGGTCCGGGTGGCAGTGGAGAAGGTGGTTGGTGACGCACAGCGCCGCGGAGTCCGCGTCGATGATGTGCTCGTCGCCGCCCGGCCCGCGCTCCCACACGAAGGCGTCCCCCGAGGCGTCGGCGACGAGGTAGTGCAGCGGTGTGCCGAGGTCGTAGTGTTTCGCCGCGAGCAGGGCCAGCCTGGCCTCCTCCGCCGTCGCGCACGTGTCGAGGACGAACCGGGGCAGCTGCCCGCTGCCGAGGCCGACCTGCGGGCCCGCGTCCACCGGAGCACCGGCGCTCTCGGCGTCGGCGATCAGCAGCGCCACGGTGAGGCCGTGCTCGTTGACGCCCTCCATGCAGCCCTCCAGTTCGTTCATCGTGAGCACCGTGGTGGCCGGCCCGTCGTCGGGCACGCTCGTGATCACGTAGGGCAGCGAGGCCATCGGCGGTGCGTCGTCCTCGACCGGCTCGCCGGAGAGCATCGCGAACAGCGCCGCCTCGCTGGTGAGGAAGAAGTCGTAGTTGCGGCCGACGAGGCCCCGGCCCTCCTCGGTGAGCGAGGGCGGGCAGAACGTCACCGAGCAGGCCGAGCCCTCGGGCACGCCGGTGATCGGATCGAGGAACACCGGGGCCTCCGGATCCACCCCGGCCACCGAGGCCGCCCCGCGCAGGCGGGCGGCGTGCTGCGGCCAGTGCTTCGCGAACCACTCGCGCCGGGCGCGGGCCCGGCGGGGGTCGGCGGCGAGCGGCCACCAGCCGTAGGTCTCCCGGGCGGCTTCGGCGAGACCTCTGCCGATCTCGGTCTGGCTGCCGGCGAGCCGCAGGCGGCGGACGGTCATGAAGTCGCCGTCGCGGCCACCCGCGACGATCTCGTGGTGCGTGGTCATCTGAGTTCTCCTTGTCGTTGTGCCGGTTCGCGCCACATCGGCCAGACCTCCGGGCCGTCGGGCAGGGTGATCGGGCCGCGGTGACGTGGAACCCGTGCCGCTCGTACAGCGGTCGGCTGCGGGCGGAGCTGGCCTCCAGGTAGGCGGGCAGGCCCTGCCGGTCGGCCCTCGCCAGCCGCTCGGCGAGCAGCGCCCCGCCGAGCCCGCTCCCCCGTCGGCCCGGCTCGACGCCGAGGAACGGCAGGTACAGGTGGGCCCGGTCGTGCGGGTGCCGCTGTGCCGCCAGCTCCGCGAACGTCACCAGCCGTCGCGCGTGCGGGAGCAGCTCCGGCGGCAACTCGTCGTCGGAGTCCCCCATGACGGACTCGCCCGCGGACAGCGGCACCCACACCGCCACCGCCGCACCGTCACCTGTCACGACCAGCTCGCCGTCGGCCGCCGACCGCGCAACCAGCGGCGCGAACAGCCGTTCGGCCGCCCGCGGCCGCGACTCGTCCTCAGGGAAGAGCCAGCACGACACGGGGTCGTCCTGGAACGCCGCGACGAGCACCCCGATGCTCGCACTCTCGTCGATCATCATGCGTACAACGTACCCACGCGCGAGCAAAAGAGTCTCTGAGTAGGACAAATATGGGGGTTCTCCCCACCTAGTGCACTAGTACACTTCAGAGGTGGACACCGTGCCTCCCTACCTCCGCATCGTCGCCTCGATCCGGGACCGCATCGCCGACGGCGAGCTGGCTCCCGGCGACCGCATCCCGTCGGCCCGGCAGATCGTCCGCGAATGGGGCGTCGCGATGGCCACCGCGACCAAGGTGCTCGCGACCCTGCGCCAGGAGGGGCTCGCCGAGGCCCGCACCGGCGTGGGCACGGTCGTGCGCGCCCCGTCGGCACCGCCCGTCCGCCGGACCGCCGAGGGCGCGCTGACCAGGCGACGGGTCGCCGAGGCCGGCATCGCGATCGCCGACGAGGAGGGACTCGGCGCGGTGTCGATGCGCCGCGTCGCCGCCGACCTCGGCGCCGGGGCGATGTCGCTGTACCGCCACGTGGCGGGCAAGGACGAGCTGGTGCTGCTGATGGCGAGGGACGTCTTCGCGCGCAACCAGCCGCCCATGCCAGGGCCTCCCGGCTGGCGCGCGAAACTGGAGCTGATCTGCCGGCTGCAGTGGAACACCTACCGGCGGCACCCGTGGCTCCCCGGGCTCGTGTCGATGACCCGGCCGCTGCTCATCCCCGAGGCGATGGCCCACACCGAGTGGACGCTCGCCGCGCTCGACGGGCTCGGACTCGGCGCGGACGAGCGCCTGCGCGAGGCGATGGCGCTACCCGCGCTCGTCAGGGGCCTCGCGCTGTCGGTCACCGCGGAGCTCGAGGCCGAGCGGGCGAGCGGGCTCACCAACCAGCAGTGGTGGCTGGCGCTGTCCGGCGAGGTCGGTGCCGTGCTCGGCACCGGCCGCTTCCCCCACCTCGCCGAGACCGACGGCCAGGTGGCCGAGGACCTCGACGGGGTGCTGGACCTCGGCCTGACCCGCCACCTCGACGGCCTGGCCCTGCGTGTGGCCCGGCTCTCCCGGCAGCGCAAATCTCCGTAGGTGCGTACGTAGCCCTCCCGATGTGCCCCGGCCGGGAGCGCGCGAACCTGGAACACGACCGATTCCCGGTACGGAGAGACCCATGCCCATCGACTCGCATCCGCAGCCCTGCCCCCACTGCCGGCGCCCCACGGTGCTGATGTCGTACCACTGGGGCCGCCAGTGGGTTCACGTCGGAACCTGGCGCCCCCGGTGCGGCGCCCCGACGTGGGCCAGGCGGGCGGCGAGGCGTACCGACGACCGCGTGACCCCGCGCGCGGCCTGAGGCGGCGGGTCCCTCCAGCCAGGCGACGCGTTACGGAGCAGGCACCGCCCGTACCGCGCTGCCAAGGGCGCGGCGGGGCCGAGGGTGTACTCCCCGCCACCCTCGCCCCGCCGCGCTCCTCCAATCCCGTTCCGGGCCCCCGAGCCGACTAGACTTCGGTGCGTGACTGCGCCGATCATGCTGCGCGGTTCCGTGGGCAACCTGCCCGCGGATCTCACCACGTTCGTCGGCAGGCGGCAGGAACGCGCCGACGTCAAACGGCTGCTCTCCGGCAGCCGCCTCGTGACCCTCACCGGACCCGGCGGCGTCGGCAAGACCCGGCTCAGCCAGCGCGCCGCGGCCGACGTCCGGCGGGCCTTCCGCGACGGGGTGTGGTTCATCAGCGCGGCGTCGGTCAGCAGCTCCGCGCTGCTCGCCGGGACCGTGGCCAAGGCGCTGGGCCTGCAGACGCAGCCCTCCACCCGGGTCGAGGACTCCCTCGTCGACCAGCTCGCCTCCCGCAGCGCCCTGCTCATCTTCGACAACTGCGAGCACCTCCTCGGCGCCTGCGCCGGCCTCATCGACGAGCTGCTGCGCGCCTGCCCCGAGCTGCACGTGCTGGCGACCAGCCGGGAGCCGCTGGGGATCATGGGCGAGAACGTGCTGCAGGTCGCCCCGCTGCCCGTGCCTCCCGACGAGCCCGGCACGAGCGCGGACCCCACCGCGTACGAGGCCGTCGCCCTGTTCGTCGACCGCGCCCGCTCCGTCGTGCCCGGCTTCCGGCTCACCGAGGAGAACCGCGACGCCGTCGTCACCGTGTGCCGCCACCTCGACGGCATTCCCCTGGCGCTGGAACTCGCGGCCGTCCGGCTCCGGGGCCTCTCACCGGCCGAGCTGGCCGAGCGGCTCAGCGACCGGTTCCAGCTGCTCAACTCGGGCAGCCGCACCGCACCGGACCGGCAACGCACCCTCCGTGGATGCGTCGACTGGAGCTACGACCTCTGCACACCGACCGAGCAGGACCTGTGGGCGTGCGTCTCGGTGTTCACCGGCGGGTTCGAACTCGACGCGGCCGAGGCGATCTGCGGCGTGGAACCCATGGCGCTGCTGGAAACCCTGCTGTCCCTGGTTGACAAGTCCATTGTGGTCTCCGAGGACGCAGGCGGCCGGATGCGTTACCGCATGCTCGAGGTGATCGCCCAGTACGGGCTGGAACGACTGCGCGATGCGGGCAAGGAGCACGCGGCGAGGGTCCGGCACCGCGACTTCTACGCCGCGCTGGCCGACCGGTCGGGAGCGGAGTGGATCGGCTCCGCGCAGCGGGAGTGGATGGACCGGCTGCGCCGCGACCACCTGAACTTCCAGGCCGCACTGGGCTTCTGCGTCGACCAGCCCGGCGAGGAGGAGGAAGGTCTGCGCATCGCGGGCGGACTGCGCGAGCACTGGCTGCGCTCCGGTGCCCTCGACGAGGGCAGGCACTGGTTCGATCTGCTACTGGCCCGGGGTGACTACTCCCCCGAGACGTGCGCGCGGGCACTCTACGCCGCCGCCTGGCTGGGTGTGGTGCAGGCCGACGTCGGCTACGCGGCGCCGCTGATCGAGCGGGGCCGCACAACGGCGAGGGAACTCGACGACGTGATGCGCGCGCAGTTCGACAACCTCAGCGGGATGATCGCGGTCCTCACCGGCGACCCCGCCACGGCGATCGCCGACAACGAGCGCGCGCTGACGGTCTTCCAGTCGGCCGGTGCCGTCAACCAGGAGATCAGCGCGCTGATCTCGCTGCAGCTGGCGTACGGCTCCGCGGGTGAGACCGAGCCCGCACTGCGCCGCCACGCCGAGTGCCTGCGCCGCTGCGAGCAGATCGGGGACTACTGGTTCCGCTCCTACAGCCTGTGGCACGCCGGCGTCATGTACTGGCAGCGCGGCGACGCCGAGCGGGCGATCACGACGCTGCGCAACGCGCTGCGGCTCAAACGGGACCTCGCCGACCAGCTCGGCGCCGCACTGTGCATCGAGGGCATCGCGTGGGCGACCACCCAGCGCGACCCGCAGCGTGGCGCCGTGTTGCTCGGCGTCGCCGAGGCCCGCTTCGACGCGCTGGGCACCAGCGCGAGCAGGCTGCCCTGGGTGGTCGGGCCCCACCACGAGTGCGTCGAGCGGCTGCGGCGGGAGCTCGGCGAGCGGCGGGTCCGGCGCGCGATGGAGAAGGGCACGCAGCTCGGCGCGGCCGAGGGCCTGGACTTCGCGCTCGAGGAGCAGCCCAGCGCGCCCGCACCGGAGACCGGCAGGCCGGCGCCGACCGCGCTCACCAAGCGGGAGAACGAGGTGGCCGAGCTCGTCGCACAGGGCCTGTCGAACAAGGCCATCGCGAGCACGCTGGTGATCTCGCAGCGCACGGCCGAGACCCACGTCGAGAACATCCTCAGCAAGCTCGGCTTCACCTCCCGCACCCAGATCGCCGCGTGGCTGGCGCGTGACACCGGCTGACCGCTGGCAGGTTGCGGACAACGCCACCGGCCGTACGCGGTGGCGTTGATACCGTGACGGCTCACCCCGGTTGGAGAGGAGCCCCGCGATGCGTGCCGGACCCGGAGTTCTCGCGGCCGTCATGACGGCGCTCGCCCTGACGCTGCCCGCGTGCGGCGCGGCCGAGCCGGGCGAGCCGCCGGACGTCTTCATGGAGTACGCCAGGTCGGGCGAGGTCGAGAACGACCGCTTCCCCACCGACAGCTCGGGTGAGGACCGGCTCGCCAACTTCGCGGCGTCGTACACGCCAGAGCAGTTGCAGACCGTGCTGCTCTCGGCGTACCCCTGCGCCGAGAGCGAGGAGTGCAGGCCGAACACGCGCGTGACGCAGGCGCGGAACGACTTCGCCGGCGCAGGCGGGGAGCTGTTCGGGAGGTCCATCGTGGCCCGTTACGAGGACGGTTCGCTGGAACTGGTGACCCTGTACGTCGCGCGCAGGCCCGACGGCGCGGCCTTGCTGATCGACTCGGAGGGCGGCACCTACGACGGGCTGGATGACTTCCGCGACGACAACGACCTGTTCGGCACCGGCGACTGGATCCTCGCGCCGCAGGACCTGACGGCCGTGCCCGGTGAGGGCCGGATCGTGACCGTCACCGGCAAGCTTCCCGTCCGCTGGCAGCCCTGGGTGTTCGGCGGCGCGGGCGCCGTGGTGGTCCTCGCCGGGACCGCCGTGGTCGTGCGCGGGCTGCGGAACCGGCGTGCCGGCGCCGCGGCCGCCTGAGCCTCGGTTTCGCCCGCCGCCTCCGGCGCCTACGGTGAACAGGTGGAAGCGCCGAACTGGTACGCCGCCCTGCGCGACGTCGTGGAGCTCGCCCACGTCGCGGGTGGCGACGACCTCGCCTGGGTCGTCGCGCGGGCGGGCTCGCGGGTCGGCCTCGACCTCGAGCTGTACCTCGCCGACCTTCCCCAGCGGCAGCTCCATCCGCTCCGCACCGACCTGGCCGAGCCGCTCGACATCGACAGCACGCTCGCCGGTCGGGCGTTTCGCCTGATCGAGCTGCTCGCCACCACCGACCGCACCACCGGCAGACCGGCGCTGTGGGTTCCGGTCGTCGACGGCACCGCGCGGATCGGGGTGCTGTCGGTGGTGCTGCCCGAGGGCGCCAACGCGGCCGACCGGGATCTCGCGGCGCGATGCTGGACGCTGGCGGGGCTGATCGGCCACCTGTGCGTCACCAAGTTCCCGCAGAGCGACACGCTGCACCGGCTGATCCGGCCCAAGGCGCTCGCGGTCACCGCGGAGCTGCTGTGGCAGTTGCTGCCGCCCAGGACGTTCGCGTGCCGCGACCTGACGGTGAGCGCCGTGGTGGAGTACTACGACCAGGCGGGCGGCGACGGCTACGACTACACCACGCAGGGCACCGTCGGGCACGTCGCCGTGTTCGACGCGACCGGTCACGACCTGCAGGCCGGGCTCGTGTGCTCGATGGCGCTGGCCGCCACCCGCCGGGCGCGCAGGGCCGGCCGGTCGCTGCTGGACATGGCGCGCCAGGCCGACGAGATCCTGCGCGCGAACGCGGCCGGTTCCCGCTTCGCCACGGCGGTGCTGGTGGAGCTGCGGCTCGACACGGGCGTCCTGTCGTACCTCAACGCCGGACACCCGCCGCCGATCCTGCTGCGCGGGGGCAAGGCGCTCAAGGAGCTGCCGGACGGCAGGCGGATGCCACTCGGGTTGCAACACCTGAGCGGGAAACCGGTGGTTCCCGGCCGGGAGAGACTCGAGCCGGGCGACCGGCTCCTGCTCTACACCGACGGCATCACGCAGGCCCGGGACGAGCACGGCGAGGAGTTCGGGGTGGAGCGCCTCACCGGGCTCGTCGAACGCCATTGCGCGGCGGGCCTGCCCGCGCCGGAGACCCTCCGCAGGATCAGCCACGCGATGCTGGAGCACCAGCAGGGCGTGCTCCACGACGACGCCACGCTGCTCATGATGGAGTGGCCGACGCCACCCCACCCCAACCTGCTCCCGGCGAACGTCTGAGCACCCCTTTGGGTGTCCACATCGGACCATGTCGAGCTCGAGGGCGGTCCAGACAACTTCACGACAAGCCCGGAAACCCGCTCATCTGAGCGAAACCGGCGTGATCCTCGCTGCGTGGTGTCCCGCCCTGTTGATCATTTGCTACAGTCCGCTCCGGGACTGGGTCGAGGCGACATCACCGGAAAGGCGGCCTCCAGCGACGTGTCGGAACGGTTCGAATTCGTGCTGGGCAGTGTGGAGGCGAGCGTCGTCGGACAGGCGCTGGGCGTTGACGTACGCCGATTCCCGCTGCGGATCCGCAACACCACCACCGACCCGGTACGGCTGATCAAGCTCGCCAAGATCGTCACCGGGGAGCTCGCCAAGCGCAGGCTCGTCGTCGGCAACGCACTGCACAACCAAGTCCAGAACGCGTTCGGGTTGTTCGGCGACCACCGCCTGTCCGTCGCGATCACCGGTATCGACGGACTCGGCGAGCACATCACCGTCCTCGCCTTCACCGACGGCTCCCAGGCACTCGGCATCACCCAGCGCGGCGACGACGAGCTGTTCTTCTCCCTCTTCTCCGACGACGAGTTCGTCGACGTCCTCGCGGGCGTGCTGCCCGCCGCGCAGGCCGCGCCCGGTGCCCCGGCCACGGTCCGCAGCAGCGTCACCGAGCACAAATCCGCGCTCGCGGCCCGCAGAGCGGCCGAACGCGAGCACGACGAGGAAGAGACTGACGCGTTCGGCAACATCAGCATCATCAGCATGGTCGAGCCCCCGCCGGAGCGGAACCGCGGCGACGGAGAGAGCGACGAGCGGCGGCTGCGCCGCGTGCTGGCCGGTGAACGGCACGGCGGTGGGCAGATCACCGTCACCGGCCACGGCGGGGCCGCCCCGCACTCGCTCAGCTGGCTCGACGCCGAGGCGGGCCGGTATCTGGTCCACACCACCGGCGACGGCGGTGAGTTCGTCGCCCGCTACGAACCCGCAGGCTACGACGACGTGGTTCGCGCCATCCGAGACGCGGTCTCCCGCGCCTACTGACCGGAGCAAGCATGAGCGATGACAACGTGCAGGAGCTGAGCAGGCAGCAGGCCGCCGCACCGATGACGTCGGCGAGGCGTGCGCTCAGCGGTGTGGAACTCAAGCAGCTCGCCGACCGGGGCGGCTTCGCGGTGGACGAGACCACCGGCGACCGGATGATCAGCGCGCTCGAGGACATGATCGACGCCCTCAACGAGCGGTGGGCGGCACTGGAGAAGCTGGGTACCGCTCCGCCGCTCAGCACGTCGGCCACGGCGCAGTGGGTGGCCCAGCACACGGTGCACACGGCGTCCGACGATCGCGGGCTGCTCACCCAGCTGCGGCGCGCCCGCGAGGAACTGCCCCAGTACGTCGAGGCCATACGCACGGCCAAGCGCCGTTACGCCGAGACGGAGTCGGGCACGCGCACCACTCTCGGCGGCTTCCAGCCCGACCTGTCCTGATCACCAGCTTCCGCCCGCACCGGGCGAGACCGGAATGAGGTGCCAGTTCCGTGTCCAGTTCCGCCGGCAAGACCGCAGCGGCGTCGGATCCCAGCAGCGAGGACTACGACCCGGCCAGCCCGTTCTACGACGTCACCCTCGACCCGTCGTCGAGGTTCTACGTCGGCCCGGTCGACGACGCGGCGCGCTCCGGCGACGACATCCGCGCCGAGGTGACCGCGCAGGTGGAGGACGACCCGCTCGCGAGCGCGCTCGCCGAGAAGCAGAAGGACCAGGAGATCCAGCGCCGCTACCTAAACGCGATCTCCGGCGCGCGGCAGGGCCTCGGCGACGGGCTCGAGCTGCGGCAAACGGGCGAGCGCCCCACGACCGTGTGGGACAACGCGTCGCACGAGCAGATGGTGGAGGTGCTCAACACGAACGCCGACTCCGTCGCGATCGCCGAGACCTCCGAGGAATGGGTGCGGCTCGGCAACGACCTCACGCTCCACCAGCGGGCCGTCACCGACGCCATCGACGACAGCATGGGCAACTGGACCGGCGAGGGCGGCGACGCGGCGCGCGAGCACCTGACCGAGGTGGCGAAGTGGCTCGGCCTCACCGCGCAGGGCGCGGTGCTCACCGGCCGCCAGCAGCAGATCCACTCGCAGACGCTCAACGAGTCGCAGAAGCAGCTGGCCGCCAACCCGCCGGTGCGGTTCTCGGCGCAGGAGGCCAACGCGCAGCTGATGCAGATCACCGATCCGGTGCAGTACGCGCAGGCGGCGTCGCAGGCGATCCAGACCATGCAGGCCCAGCAGGCGGCCCGCGCGCAGGCCGCGCGGATCATGACCCAGTTCGACGACACGGTCGGCACGGCGATCGACATGCCGCTGTTCGCGCCGCCGCCGAAGCTCGCGACCGCGACCGCGAGGACGGCCGCGCGGCTCGATTCCCGCGCCGGTGGCGGGGCCGGGGCGCCCGGTGCCACGGCGCGGCAGCCGGATCTCGCCGTCGCCGGCCTGGCCGGAACCGGCGCGAGTGCCGAGGGTCTCGTCGGTCCCGGGGGCACCGGCGGCATCGGTGATCCCGAGGGCGCTGGCGGCGTCGGCGCCGGAGTGGGCGCGGGCGGCGGTGCGCTGCCCGGTCGTGTCGACCCGGCGGCGGGCGGGACCGTGCCGCCCCTGTCCCCCACGCCGGGGACCACCGCCGGTCAGCCGCTGCCGCTCACCGCGACCGGCGGCGGCCTTCCCGGGGGCGTGAACCTCGACGACACCACGCACACGTCGAGTACCCCGGCCATGTCGGCCCCGCCACCGCTCAAGACACCGGACCTGCCCACGGGCGGCAACATCGGTGGCGCCGGAGGTCCGGGGGGCATCGGGTCCGGCCCCGGCGGTGTGGGGGTCGTGCCGGGTCTGCCCGGCAGGACGACGCCGTCGTCGTACCCACGGCCGGACTCGAAGGGGCCGGGGCTCGGGAAGACGCCCACGCTCGGCTGGTCGGGCGGCGTGAACGGCGACAGCATCTCCAGCAGGCTCGGCGGCCTCGACGGTGGCGGCGCGGGTGGTCCAGGCGGTTCGGCGCCGACGCTCGGCACCGGTGGCAGCGGCGGCGCGGGCGGGCTCGGCGCGGGCGGCGGTGCCGCGAGTGGCGCCGGGGCCGGCGGTGCCTCCAGTGGGGCCGCCCCGGGCCAGGCGTCGGGCGCGGCGAAGGGCGGTGTTCCGGGCGCAGCCGCCGCAGCCGCCGCGGGTGCCGCGGGCGCCGCGGGTGCGCGTGGCATGACCGCGGGCATGGCGGGCATGCCTGCCGGCGGCGCCGGCCGCCAGCAGGAGGAGGACAAGGAGCACCGCGTCGCCGACTACCTGGAGGCGGAGGAGAACCTCTTCGCCGGCGAGCAGGCGATCGCCCCGCCCGTGATCGGCGACTGGAAGAAGAACAAGGACGAGGACTGGAAGTAGCCGCGCCGGGTGGTGTGGCCGCCCCCGCGCCACCACCCGGCCTACGGCATGGGGTGCTCGGCGACGAGCTCCTCGGGCGCCGAGAGGCGCCAGGCCTCGTACACGAGTTCGGCGAGCTCGTCGCCGTCGATGCCCCGCAGGTACACGACCACCCAGCCGAACCCGCCCGCGGTGAACTGCACCTCGAACACGTCCGGCCGTTCGGCGACGAGCGCGGCCTGCTCGGAGAGCGTCTGCTTCAACCCGACGGTCTGCGTCCGCGGCCAGTAGTACCCGAACCGCTTGCCGCGCACGCTGAATGACGTGTAGTCCCTCGCCTTCGCCTGTTCGACCTCGGCGAGATCGTCGACCATCCGCAGGAACTCCGCGCTCGGCACACCCATGCCGCGATTCTCCCCCACCCCACCGACAATCCGGACCCCCACCGCGAGTCGTGCACTCCCGCACGCGAGTCGTGCACTCCCGCACGCGAGTCGTGCGTTCGGCGCACGCGGGAACGCACAACTCGCGGTCCTGGGCGTACGACTCGCGGTCCTGGGCGTACGACTCGCGGTCCTGGGCGCACGACTCGCGCGTCAGCCCCGAGTACAGGGTCGCTGGCGACGGCGATCCGTTGCTGTCACACGCTTCTCGGGGCGGGCTCGCCGGACACGGCCGTCCAGGTGCCCTTCGCCTTGGCCACCTCGATCAGCGCGGCGCCGGACTCGGTCATCAGGCCCCGCGCGATCATCCGTTCCGCCCGCTCCCGGTTGATCCGGCTCCATGCGCTGCGAGGACGACGCGGGGTGAAGCGCAACAACATCGACTCGGGATCCCGTTTCCTTGCCTGACTGTCGATCCAGCCGAAGCACAGCGCGTGCTCGATCGCCTCGGCGTAGCGCACGCCCGGGATACCGCTGTCCTTGCGCGGGATCACGAGCCAGATCTCCTTGTGCGACCGGTGGTTTCCGGCGAGCCACTGCCGCCAGTCCGCGACGGTCGCGGGATGCACGGTGTTCATCTCATCCCTCCGTCCGTGCCGCGAGCACGTCGAGGTAGTGCTGGTTGTACATCACGCCGAGGACGTTGCCGAACGGGTCGGTCACCGACGCCGTGACGAAACCCGGGCCGCGCTCGACCGGCTTCTCGTGCTCGGTGGCGCCGAGGGCGAGCAGGCGGTCGAACGCGGCACGCACGTCGTCGACGGCCCAGTAGACCAGTCCCGCGCCCGCGCCCGCGGCCCTGTCCGGCACGTACCGCCGGTCGAGCAGTCCCAGCTCGGCGAGGTAGTCGCCGATGCGGTATTCGAGGTAGGCCACCTCGTCGCCCGCGGAACGCGCGAAGTACGGCTCCACGCCGAGGAGTTCGGTGTACCAGCGCCGCGCGGCGGGGAGGTCGTCGGCGAAGTAGGTGACGGTGGTGAGTCCACGCAACATCGGTCCGGTCCTTTCGTCGGGTTCTCGCTGACAATCCCCATGCTCGCGCCTAAAGTGCTCACCAACTGAGCACTTTGTCGCGGAAGCTGGACGTCATGCGCGCAGACCGTCTCGTCGCCGCCCTGCTGCTCATGCAGGCGAAGGGGCGGGTGACCGCGGCCGAGCTGGCCACCGAGCTGGAGGTTTCGGTCGCGACCGCGCGCCGCGACCTGGAGGCGCTGTCCAGCGCGGGCATCCCGGTGTACCCGCAGCCGGGCCGCGGCGGTGGCTGGTCCCTCGTCGGCGGTGCCCGCACCGATCTGAGCGGGTTGTCCTCGGCCGAGGCGCAGGCCCTGTTCCTTCTGGTCGGCCCCGCGGCCGCCGTCTCGGGCGAGGCGAAGGCGGCGCTGCGCAAGCTCGTGCGCGCGCTGCCGGCCACGCTGCGTGCCGAGGCCGAGGCCGCCGCGGGCGCGATCATGATCGACTCGACGCGGTGGGGCGAGCGCGACCGCGACCGGCCCGAGGTCGTCGGCCTGCTGCAGACCGCCGTGGTGCGCAGGCGGAAGGTGCGGCTGACCTACACCAACAGCGCCAGGGAGCGCAGCGAACGGCTGGTCGACCCGTGGGGCCTGGTGGACAAGGACGACCTCTGGTACCTGATCGCGGGGACCGAGCGCGGGCAACGAACCTTCCGCGTCGACCGGATCGTCGCGGCGGAGCCGACCGACGAGCCCGCCGAGCGGCCCGACGACTTCGCGCTGGCGGCCGCATGGGACCGGGTGGTCGGCGAGGTCGAGCAGCGGCGCTCCCGCACCTGGGCGACCGTGCTCATCGACCAGCGGTTCGTGCCGATTCTGCGGGACCAGTTCGGGCGGCACTGCCACACAAACGGCGACGCGGACGGCAACCGGGCGCGGGTGCGCCTCGGCGCGCCGACGGCGCTCGACGTCGCGAGGCACCTCGCGGGCTGGGGAGCACTCGTGGAGGTGGTGGAACCCCCGTCGGTACGCACGGAACTGGCCCGGATCGGTGCCGAACTCGCCGCCCTCTACCCACGCGGTTGACGACGCCGATTTGCTGTTTTGGCAAGGTTCTTTGTCAGCTTCGCCGGGAGGAGCGCACAGTGGGTCGCGGAGGTGGACACACATGCACCAGCCCGATCCGTTCACGCACACCACGGAGAACCTGATCTGCGAGCTCGTCATGGGCGAGCGGCGCCACGGACTCTGACCGGAAGGACACGATGGACGCACAGTTCTGGGACGAGCGGTACGCGAGCCGCGACCAGCTCTTCAGCGGCAGACCCAACGGGGTGCTCGTCACCGAGGTCTCCGGCCTGCCGCCCGGGCAGGCACTCGACGTCGGCTGCGGCGAGGGCGGCGACGCGATCTGGCTGGCCCGCCGCGGCTGGCGGGTCACCGCGATCGATGTCTCCGCCGTGGCGCTGCGGCGCGCGGCGAAGGCGGGCGCCGACGTCGCCGAGCGGGTGGCGTGGACGCGCGCCGACCTCACCGTGTCGAGCCCGCCCGCCGGCTCCTTCGACCTCGTCTCCGCACAGTACTTTCCGCTGTTGCGCGAGGGCGGCGAGGGCGCCCTGCGTTCGCTGCTGGCCGCCGTCGCGCCGGGCGGCACCCTGCTCGTCGCCGGTCACGACGTGGCGGACTGGCCCGAACCCGGAGAGGGCGGCCACGACCCTCGCGACTTCTACCTGCCGCACGACATCGCCGGGCTCCTCGGTAGCGAGTGGACGGTCGAGGTCGACGAGACGCGGCCTCGGGTCGATCCCGCGCCGGAGGGAACCCGGCACAGTCACGACACCGTGCTCAGGGCCCGCCGGCGGTGACGGCCCCCGCGCGGCGCCGGAACTCGCTCGGGTTGGCTCCCCGGACCCGCTTGAAGGCCGCGCTGAACCCGAACGGGTCGGAGTAGCCCACCGCGCGGGCGACGTCCGCGACGGTCGCCGCGTCCCGTTCCAGCAGGAGGTCCGCCGCGAGCGTCATGCGCCAGCGGGTGAGGTACGTCAGCGGAGGTTCGCCGACCAGGTCGGCGAACCTCTTGGCCAGTGTCGATCGCGACACCCCGGTGTGGTCGGCCAGTGCGGCGACCGTCCACGGCGCCGCCGGTTCGGCGTGCAGCAGCCGCAGCGCCCGGCCGACCACCGGGTCCCGCTGCGCGGCCCACCAGGCCGGGGGCTCGCCACCGGGCCGGTCGAACCATTCGCGCAGGGTGCAGACCAGCATCCAGTCCAGCAGCCGGTCGAGCACCACCTGCTGGCCGGGAGTGTCGATGGCGACCTCGGCGGCGAGGTGGTCGAGTACGGCGTCCGCGGTGCCCCCGGCGTCCGCGCGCAGCACGACGGGCAGCGCGTCCAGCAGCCGCCTGCTGATCTCGCCGCGCACCGGGTAGGCGCCGACGATGAGGGTCGTGGCACCGTCGCCCGGGTCGTGCCAGCCGAGGCGGTGCCGGGTCCCACCCTGCTCGGGCGTCGCGCAGTGCTCGCCGCACGCGATCGGCTCGGCGGCGGTGCCGACCTCGTCGACGAAGGTGAACGGGGCGGGGCCGCGCACGACGATCGTCTCGCGGGTGCGAAGCGGCTCGGGCGGACGGCCCTCGGGCATGATCCAGCCGGCCCCGGTGAGAACGGTGCACAGGGTCAGCGGCGCGCCGTCCACGAAGTGCAGTGCCCACGGCGGGGTCAGGGTCGAGCTGCCGAACAGCGAGCCGTGGGCACGCACCCCACGGATCAGGTCACTGAACGCGTCCACCTCGGCAAGATTAGACGATCACGCAGCCAATCCGGCTTCTCACCTATGGTATCGTCCGAGTGCGACCCGGTTGGATCGGCAGCATGAGCACCAGTTCGCTGACCGCCGACGACCTCGAGTTCCTCCAGCGCCCCCTGCACGGGTTCCTGTCGATGGCCGGAGGCCCCGTGCCGCCACAGCCCCGGCCGGTGTGGTTCGAGGCGACCGCCGAGGGCACGATCCAGCTGTTCAGCCTGCCGGACTCGCCGAAGGTGCGGCACCTGGGCCGCGATCCCCGCGCCTCGATCGTCGTCGGCGCGCCCGTGGGCGAACCCGAGCGCTGGGTTTCCGTTGCGGGCCGTACGACGGTCGAACCCGGCGGGGCGCACGAGCTGTGCCGCCGCCTGGCCGTTCGCTACTGGGACCTCGACGATCCGGCTCGCGCGGACGTCCTCTCCGAGATGCTGGCCGGGGACCTCGTGCGGCTCGTGATCCACCCGGAGGCCGTCAGCCGCTACGCGCTCTGACCGCCGCGAAGCGTGGCACGGGATCCTTCCAGCACCCGGGGTGGGACATGCCACAACCGGGTGTACGCATTGCGACTCAGTGTTCAGCATGCGTACGGGCATCGACGGAGGAGGTTCCTTGACCACCACCCTCAGGGGCGACGGTGGCGCACCGCACCGGTTCGAACGGCCTGCCCGGCCGGTCACGGGACCGCGCGGCGTCCTGCGCGACACGACCACCGAGACGGCGACCAACGGCCTCATCGGCATCGTGTTCTCCGCGACCGGGCCCGTCGCGGTGATTCTCGCGGTCGGCGCGCAGGGCGATCTGTCCCCGGCACAGCTCGGGTCGTGGATCTTCGGCGCCTTCCTGTTCAACGGCCTGCTCACCGTGCTCGCGTCCTGGCTCTACCGGCAGCCACTGGCGTTCTTCTGGACCATTCCCGGCGCCGTCGTCGTCGGTGGCTCGCTCGACCACCTGCCGTGGCCGCAGGTCGTCGGCGCCTTCGTCGGCACGGCGCTGCTGATCCTCGTACTCGGGCTCACCGGCTGGGTGCGCCCCGTCATGGCGGTTCTGCCGATGCCGGTGGTCATGGCGATGGTCGCCGGTGTCTTCCTCCGCTTCGGTCTCGACCTGATCCACTCGCTCGGGCTCGACCCCGGCATCGCGGTGCCGATGGTGGCAGTCTTCCTGCTGCTGTCCGCGCTTCCCGGGCTGGGCCGCCGATTCCCGCCGATCCTCGGCGCCCTCGTGGCCGGTGTGCTCGCCGTGGCCCTGTCCGGCCGGTTCACGCCCGACCCCGCGAGCACCGGCTGGCTGGCCGCACCCATCCTGCAGGCACCGCAGTTCTCGTGGCGGGCGATCCTCGAACTGGTGGTGCCGCTCGCGATCACCGTCCTCGTCGTGCAGAACGGGCAGGGCGTGGCCGTACTGCGCCAGGCAGGGCACGAGCCGCCGACGAACGTCTCCACCGTCCTGTGCGGACTCTGGTCGCTGCCCGGAGCGTTCGTCGGCGCCGTGCCGACCTGCCTCACCGGACCCACCAACGCCCTGCTGGTCGCCTCAGGAGAGCGCGGGCGCCAGTACACCGCGGCCATCGTGTGCGGGCTGCTCGCCATGCTGGTGGGCCTGTTCGCGCCCGCGTTCGTGCGGCTCATGCTCGCGACGCCCGAGGCGTTCATCGCGGTGCTGGGCGGCCTCGCGATGCTCCGCGCGTTGCAGACCGCGTTCGTCACCGCGTTCCGCTCCCGGTGCACGCTGGGCGCGCTCGTGGCGTTCCTGGTGACCGTCTCGGGCGTCGAGCCGCTGAACCTCAGCGCCGCGTTCTGGGGCCTCGTCGCGGGAGTCGCGGTGTCGCTGTTGCTCGAACGGGCCGACTACGCCGCCGAGCGCTCATGACCCACGGCGCGCGGCCAGCTCGGCCCGTGAACGGATGCCGAGCTTCGCGTAGATCCGCGTCAGGTGGTACTGCACCGTCTTGGTGGACAGGAAAAGCTCGGCCGCGACCTCCCGGTTGGACAGTCCACTGGCGACCAGCTGCGACACCGCCTCCTCCTGCGGCGTGAGCTCGCCGAGACCACGCTCCGTCCTCGGCAGGTGCACCCCGCCCGCCTTCAGCTCGCGGTCGCACCGCGCGACGTAGGTCGTGGCGCCCAGCGCCGCGAACGCCTCGCGCGCGGTGGTGAGCACGGTGTCGGCGTCCCGGCGCTTGCCCGCCCTGCGCAGAATCTGGCCGTAGGCGAAGTTCACGCGCGCGCGGTCGTAGCGCAACGGCAGGTCCTCCAGCAGTTGCAGCGCCGCGTCGAACGCCTCGCGCGCCGGGTCCAGCTCGCCCTGGCTGCCCAGCAGCCTCCCCCGTGCCGCGCCGAGCCGCGCCCGCGCCGAACCGGGGCCCCGGTCGGCCGCGAGCGCCTCCTGCCGCGTGAGGAACTCCTCCGCCTCGGCGTACCTGCCCTCCAGTACGAGCGCGTGCGCGTACATGTCGGCCCACGGCCACTGACCCGGCTGGTCGACGCCACCGCCCGCCCAGGGCTGCGTGAGCGGGCGCAGCGCCCGCAGCACCCCCGCCGAGTCGGCGCGCGCCTCGGCCACGTGCGCGCGGGCCAGGTACGACGGCACGCGCATGATCTCGTAGTCCTGCGGTCCCGCGTCGGCGTGGCGCAGCGCCAGCTCGGCGTCGTCCCAGTCGCCACGCAGCGCGTGCACGGCCACGGCCGTCCAGTGCAGCAGCGGACCCGCGAGCACGATCCCGGCCCGGTCGAGCAGCGGCGTCGCCTCGCGCACCGTGCGCAGCGACTCGTCCCACTCCCCCGTGAGGAACTGCGCCCGCGCCAGCCACGCCCTCGCCCACAGCGAGATCCGCGTGGAGCCGCCGAGAAACGTCGTCGGGACCGAGCTCTCCAGGTCGGCCCTCGCGTCGTCAACGGCGTCGACCATGAGGCTGAGCCAGCCCCTGCCCATCAGGATCCGCTGGGCCTGCGCGCCGTGCTGGACGCGCTCGGCCAGCTCGGCGTACGCGGCGAGCGCCTCGCCAGCCCGGCCCGCGGCGGCGAGCCCGAGGCCCCGGATCGCGGCCGCCTCGATGCCCGCCGGTGCGTCCTCGCCCGCCAGCGCGATGGCCCGGTCCGCCCACGACACCAGTTCCTCCGGCCGCAGGTGGGACAGCGAGTGCAGCACGTAGCGCTGGCAAATCGACGCGGCGACGTCCGGCTCGCGCTCGGTGTTCACGAGGTCCCAGGCGCGGCCGAGCCGGTTCTCGGCCTCCGCGGCGCGGCCGCGCACGATCGCGAGGTAGCCCAGCACGGCGTTGCGCAGCGGCGTCTCGCGCAGGCTCTCCACCTCGGGCACCAGCGCGGCCGCCGCGAACGCGTCGCCCGCGCCGATCAGGGCGTCGACGGCTCTGGTGAGTCTGCTCTCGCGCTTGAGGCGGTCCTCGGTGAGCCTGCTGGCGTCGTTGAGCAGCGAGGCCGCGACGCCCCACGCTCCCTCGGCCGCTCGCTCGGCGGCGAGCGCGTCGAGCCGGTCGGCCACGTCCGGGTCCGGCATCGGCGAGGCGGCGACCAGCAGCCGCATGCGGCGCACCGGGTCCTCGATGAGGTCGGCGGCCCGGCGATGGGCGTGGGCGGCCGCGGCTGGTCCCATCGCGGCGAGCACGGCGGCCCTGACCATCGGGTCCGGCGGGCCGATCTCGGTGAGCCCGCGTCCGGCGAACTCCACCAGCCGCGCGGCGACCGCCTCGTCCAGCGCTGGCAGCACGTCGCCGGACAACCCGGCCAGCTGGGCGGCGTCACGCACGGTGGTCCCCGGCCCGAGCACGGCGGCGGCCTCGGCGAGGCCGCGCGCCTGCTGGGAGCACCCGGCGAGCGCCGTGCGCACCGTGGCCGCCACGGCGGCGGGAGCGGGGAGTGCCGGGTCGAACCGCGCCCACGTGGTCCTCGGTACCTCGGCGAGCAGCTGCCCCAGCGGCCGCGCGAGGCCTCCCGTGTGCCGCCACAGGCGTTCCGCCATCGACGGGTGCAGCAGGACGCCGTGCGCGGCGGCGAGTTCCCCCACCTCGGGCGCGGTGAACGGCTCGACCGCGATCGCGTGGTCCGCGACCCGGTGCAGCAGCTCGACCGCGGGCGCGGGGACACCAGGATCGCCGGTGACGGCGGTGGCGAGCACGAACAGCCGCGTGTCCCGGTGGTGCCGCACCGCGGAGGCCAGTGCCTGCAGCGACGGCTGGTCGGCCCAGTGCGCGTCGTCCACGATGGCGAGCACGGTGCCGCCCAGTGCGCCGACGTGCCGGGCGAGCGCGCACGACACCTCGGCGACGTCGGCGGGACCGGCCTCGCCGAGCAGCTGGCTCACGACGCCAGAGGCCCGGTCCCGTTCCCACTCCGCGCCCGTGGCACGCAGCAGCGGCCCGTCGTGACGGGCCGCCAGTGCGTCGGCGAGCGTGGTCCTTCCGACGCCCGACCTGCCGCTGACCAGCACGAACGCCGGTCCCTGCTCGGCTGCGCCGTGCAGCAGGCGCTCCAGTTCGCCGAGCGCGGCGTCGCGGGCGATCAGCGGAGGACGGGGGTGGACCACATGGTCACCCTAGGCCGTGGCTGATGGATCTTTCCGCCGCGAGCGGGGACAGGATCCGTCAGCCGCGGCCTACGCCGGACGGGGGGTGCCGGCCGTCGGCGCCACCTCGGGCAGCTCCTCCCCGGCGTGTTGCGAACGGGGCACCAGCGCCGTCACCACCGCGGCGGTGAGCGCGACGGCGGCGAACAGGTAGAACGCCGTGGTGCCGCCGAGTCCCGCGCCGACGAGCACGCCACCGACCACGGGGCCGACGATGCCGCCCAGCCTGCCGAACCCAGCGCACCAGGCGACACCGGCCGCGCGCGCCCTGGTCGGGTAGTAGTTCGACACCAGGCCGTAGACGAGCACCTGTGTGCCGATTGTGCCGATGCCCGCCACGGCGACCGCCAGCAGCAGGGCGCCCAGCGGGAGGCGCAGCGGCAGCAGTGCGAGCGTGCAGGCGGCGAGGACGAACGTGGTGGCGACGACGCGCTTGGCGCCGGCCCGGTCCGCCCACAGCGACGCGAACAGCCCGCCGACGATCGCGCCGAGGTTGAGCACCAGCAGGAAGGTCAGGGAGTAGCTTTTGCCGTAGCCGTTGTCGGCCATGATCTGCGGCAGCCAGGTGTTGAGGCCGTAGGTGAGCAGCAGCCCGGCGAAGCTCATCGTGCCCAGCAGCAGTGTCGGCCACGCCAGCGACCTGGTGGCCAGCGCCGGGAAGCCCACGCGGGTGGTCCCGGCCGGCGCCTCGGGCTCGGCGGACAGGGCGATGCCGGTGCGCTCGGCGAGCACCCTCGCCTGCTCGGCGCGGCCCCGCGAGGCCAGCCACTTCGGCGACTCCGGGAGCTTCACCACGGCCAGCGGGAGCACCAGCACGATCGGCAGCGCGCCGATCCAGAACAGCCCGCGCCAGCCGACCGCGTCGGCGAGGACGAGAGCGAGCAGCGCGGCCAGCACGCCACCGGCGGGCACTCCACTGTAGACGATCGCGTTGAGCCGGTTCCGCCGCCCCGGCGGGGCGAACTCGGCCACGAGCGCGCCGACCGTGGCCACCAGTGCGCCCACGCCGATGCCGGTGAGGAACCGGCCGACGCCGAAGGCGGTGACGTTCTGGGTCAGCGCGGTCGCGCCCATCCCGATCGAGAACCAGGCGAGGTTGATCAGCATGATCCTGCGGCGCCCGATCCAGTCGCCGAGGCTGCCCGCGGCCAGTGCCCCCACGAGGACACCGACGAGTGCGTAGCTGCCGAGCGCGCCCGCCTGGCCGGGCGTGATCGCCCCGAGCTGCGTGGGGTCGGCGAGCAGGGTGGGCAGCACGGTGCCGTACACGACGAGGTCGTACCCGTCGAATACGAGTGCGATGGTCGACAGTGCGACCACCCAGGACACGGTGCGCTGGCGCCGGCGCGTCATTGCGTCGGTTTCGGACATGAGGAACTCCCGGGAGTGTTGGTGGGGAGAAGGAGGGCGGCCCCGGATGGGACCGCCCGGCGGCGGGAAGCCGCACGACTGCGCGTGGCTCGCCCGGCCGGGGTCAGCCGAGGTCGCCGCCCGCGACCGGCAGCACGGTGCCGGTGATGTAGGACGCCTCGTCGGAGGCGAGGAAGGCGATCGCCGCGGCCTGCTCGTCGAGCGTGCCGTAGCGCTTCATCAGCGAGGTGCTCACGGTCTGGTCGATGTGCGCCTGGAACCAGGTCTGCTCCTGCTCGGTCTCCAGCGCCGAGCCGCCCCGGGAGATGCGGCGCGGGGGCGCCTCGGTGCCACCCGGCGCGGTGGCGACCACCCGGATTCCGGCGTCGGCGCATTCGAACGCGAGGGAGGCGGTGATGGCGTTGATGCCGCCCTTGGCCGCCGAGTACGGGATCCGGTGGATGCCGCGCGTCGCCGCGGACGATACGTTGACGATCACGCCGCGGCCCCGCTCCGTCATCGACGGCAGCGCGGCGCGGCAGGAGAACAGGGTGGTCATCAGCGAGCGCCGGATCTCCGCCTCGATCTCGGCGGGGGTGAACTCGGTGAACGGCTTGAACCAGATCGCGCCGCCGACGTTGTTGACGAGCACGTCGATCCGGCCGTAGCGCGCGAGCGCGGCGTCGGCCACCGCCTGTGCGCCCTCCCACGTCTCCAGGTCGGCGAGCACCGGCAGCGCCTCGCCGGTCAGCTCGTCGGCCAGCGCGGTGACGAGGTCGGCCCGGTCGGCGAGCACCACCGTGCCGCCCTCGGCGCTGATCCGCCTGGCCACGCGTTCGCCGATGCCCTGCGCGGCACCGGTGACCACCACGACCTTGCCGTCGAAGCGGCCAGGGCTCACGAAGGCGGGCGCCCGCGACGACCGCGCGTCGTCCATCGCCCTGCGGGTGGTGGCCTTCGCGCGCTCGGCGTGCTCCACCACCAGCCTGCGGGCCGTCGCGCGATCCCCCGCCTCGAACGCGGTGACGATGTCGAGGTGGTCCTGCGTGCACCGGGGATGGCACCACGTCGCGTCCCGCAGCGTCTCCTCCATGTGCCCCTGCACGCCCAGCGCGCGGTAGGCCTGGAGCAGGTGCTCGTTGCCGGTGAGGGTGAACAGGTAGTCGTGGAAGGCCGCGTTGGTCTCGGTGAAGGCGGCGGCGTCGACGAAGCGGTCACCGTCCACATAGGGCACGGTCGCCTCGGCCAGCAGCCGGTAGCCCGCGAGCTGCTGCGAGGTGAGCCTGCCGATCACGAGTTCCAGCGCGCCGAGCTCCAGTGCCCGCCGTGCCTCGAACACGGCGTCGGACTCGTGCACCGACGGGTGTTCCTCGCCGATCTCGTAGCGGCCCTCCGGCTCGGCCGGCGCCACGAGCGGCGCGAGGTCGTCGGCCGGGGGCAGCATTTCCTGGCCCGCGACCGCACGGGCGTTGCCGGCGGGCAGCGGCGCCTCGCCGGGCGCGAGGGCGTGGGTGCCCGCGCCGTCGCCGGGCCAGATCGCCTGCCCCGCCACGGTCCTCGCCGTGGCGGCCTCCTCGGCGGCCGTGCGCGCGGCGCCCGCGAGCAGCGGGCTCAGCGCGGCGGGCTCGAAGATCCGCTGCCCGGCCATCGTCCTGCCCTCGCCCTCGAGCGTCACCGGGCGCACCGGCTCGGGTTCGGGTGCGGGTTCCACGACGGGCTCCGGCTCGGGCGGCGTCTCCACCACCGCGGGCCCGGCCTGCGCGGCGGCGTTGGAGAGCGCGAACTTCTCGTAGTAGAACCCGGTCGGCTCCACGCCCCGCTCGGTGAAGTGCGTGCGCACCGCCTCGACCATCGGCGGCGGGCCGCACAGGTACACGGCGACGTCCCCGCCGTGCAGGTGCTCGTCGCCGATCAGGCTCGTCACGTAGCCCTTGTTGGGAGCGGCGCTGCCCGGGTCGGCGACGCAGTAGTCCCAGGTGAAGCCCTCCACCTGCGCGGCCAGCTCGGCGAGCGTGTCCAGCTCCACCAGGTCGTCGTCGGTGCTCACGCCGTAGATCAGGTGCGCGGGCCGCGTCGAGCCCGTGGCCCGCAGCGTGCGCACGATCGACAGGATCGGCGCCAGCCCCGTGCCACCGGCGAGCAGCAGCACGGGCCGGTCGGCCTCGCGCAGGAAGAAGCTGCCGTTGGGGCCGGTGAAGCTGAGCTCGTCGCCCGCGGTGGCCCGCTCGGTGAGGTAGTCCGACATCACGCCGCCCGGCGTGAGCTTCACCAGGAACGTCAGTGACTTGTCGTCCGGTGCGTTGCTGAACGAGTACGAGCGCGTCTCGCCGGTGCCGGGCACCTCGATGTTGACGTACTGGCCGGGCAGGAACGCCAGCTTGTCACGGTCCGGCGTCTCCACGGTCAGCGCGAACGTCGTGGGCGAGAGCCGGTCCAGCGCGGTCAGCGTCGCGGGGTAGGTCGCCGCCTCGGTCTTGGCGACCGCCGACGTGCTCGCGATCCGCAGCACCAGGTCCGAGGTCGGCTTCATGCTGCACGGCAGCACGTAGCCACGCCGCGCCTCGTCGTCGGACAGTGCGTCCTCGATGTAGGCGCCGCCGTCGTAGGTGCCGGACTCGCAGAGCGCCTTGCAGGTGCCGCACGCGCCGTCCCGGCAGTCCAGCGGGATGTTGATCCGCTGGCGGTACGACGCGTCGGCGACCGTCTGGCCCTCCGCACACGTGATGAAGCGGGTGACACCGTCCTCGAAGGACAGTGCGACCTGGTAAGTCATGACCCCTCCCTGGGACCGGGGCTTTCCGAAGCGGCGGAGCCACCCGCACCGCAACGCAAGCCGCTCCGGGCAGTTGTCAGAAGTGGTAGATGTCGACGACGTGGTGGATGTAGTCGTTCTTCAGGACCACAGTCTTGCGGCGGATGAGCGGCGCGTCGCCGGAGAAGTCGATCGTGTAGAACGAGGTCCCGTAGTAGGGGTCCACCGTCTTGTACCGGAAGTACATGGTGTGCCAGTTGAACCGCACGTCCACGAGGTCACCGCGGCGCTCGATGAGCTCGACGTTGCTGATGTTGTGGCTCGTGCGCGGCTCCGGGATCGACGTCGCGCTGGAGCGCTCCGTGCGGATCCGGAACACCCGGTCCTCGAGCCCGCCCTTGTTCGGGTAGTAGATCAGGGAGATGTCGGTCTGCGGGTTCTCGGTGAGCAGGTCGTCGTCGCCCCAGGAGGGCATCCAGTACACGACGTCGTCGGCGTAGCAGTCGAGCCACTTCTCGAACTCGCGGTCGTCGAGGTAGCGCGCCTCGCGGTAGAGGAACTGCTCGATGTCGTTCTGGGTGATGGTTTTCGTCGCACTGGCGGCGGTGGTGGTGTCGGCGGTGACGGTCATCGGGATGCTCCTCAGGCGGTGGCGGCGGTCGGCTGCGGGTCGTCCTGCCCGGACTCCGCCCGTTCCCGGGCGATCGCCGCGCGCAGGGTCTCCGCCCAGTAGCCGTGCTGCACGGGGTAGAGGCCCTCGTCCTCGTTCTTCTGGCCCGCGGAGATGACGCCGGTCAGGCCGAGCGTCTCGGCGACCTCGTCCGGCCCGGTCAGCCAGTGTTCGGCGCCGCGGCTCATGTCGTTCCACGGGGCGGCCGACGCGCGGAAGGTCAGCTGGCAGGAGCGGAACTCCTCCAGGTCGTCCGGGGTGGCCATGCCGGAGGCGTTGAAGAAGTCCTCGTACTGGCGGATGCGCCACGCGCGGGCCTCGGGGCTCTCGCCCTTCGGCGCGATGCAGTAGATGGTGACCTCGGTCTTGTCCGGCGCGATGGGCCGGAAGTGCCTGATCTGCGTGGAGAACTGGTCCATCAGGTACACGTTCGGGTACAGGCACAGGTTCCGGGAGCCCTTGACCATGAACTCGCCCTTGGCGTCGCCGAACTCGCGCTTCAGGTCGTCCATCTTGTTCCACAGTGGACGGTCCTGCGGGTTGCCCGCCCACGTCCACAGGCACAGGTGGCCCTGGGGGAACGACCAGTAGCCGCCGCCGGACTTGCCCCAGCTGCCCGCGTCGAGCGTCTTGGTGTCGTTCGTGGACGCACCGGTGCCGCGCCGCGCCGTCGTGGCCGCGTAGTTCCAGTGGGTCGCCGTGACGTGGTAGCCGTCGGCGCCGTTCTCGGCCTGCACCTTCCAGTTGCCGTCGTAGGTGTAGGTCGAGGAGCCGCGCAGCACCTCCAGCCCCTCCGGCGACTGGTCCACCAGCATGTCGATGATCTTGGTCGTGTCGCCGAGGTGCTCGGCGAGCGGCGGCACGTCCGGGTTAAGGCTGCCGAAGAGGAAGCCGCGGTAGCTCTCGAAGCGGGCCACGCGCGTCAGGTCGTGCGAGCCGCCCGAGTTGAACGACTCGGGATAGCCTGCGCCGTCGGGGTCCTTGACCTTGAGCAGCTTGCCGTCGTTGCGGAACGTCCAGCCGTGGAACGGACAGGTGAGCGTCGACCGGTTGTCGGTCTTGCGGCGGCAGATCATCGCGCCGCGGTGGGCACAGGCGTTGATCAGGCAGTGCAGCTCGCCGTCCTTGTCCCGGGTGATCACCACCGGCTGCCTGCCGATGTAGGTGGTGAAGTAGTCGCCGGGGTTGGGGAGCTGGCTCTCATGCGCCAGGTAGATCCAGTTGCCCTCGAAGATGTGCTTCATCTCGAGCTCGAAGATCTCCTCGTCGGTGAAGATCCGGCGGTTCGCCCGGTAGATCCCGGCCTCGCGGTCCTCGATGACGGCGTCGGCGAGGACGGCGGAGAGGCGATCGAGCGTGTCAGTCATGGGTCCTCCACGGTGGCCTTGATCGGCTTTGACCGGCCTCCAGCGGCCGGGGGCCGCCGTGGCGTGTTCTCCCGACCATGGCAGCGGGTGGCACCAGTCACACCGGGCGAATACCTAGTCCTGACCTAGGGTGCTATTAATCGATGGCAGCTATCAATCAGTCGAAAACTGCTCCTTGTCTTGACTCAATATCGGTACCTACCGTGAATCAATCGAGGCCACCGGCAACGTCGGCGTGGAGCAGGAAGGGAGGTCCGGCGATGGAACTGCGTCACCTGCGCTACTTCGCCGCGGTGGCCGACACCTGCCACTTCGGCAAGGCCGCGGAACGCCTGCACATGGCCCAGCCCGCACTGTCGCACGCCATCCGGCAGCTGGAGGCCGAGCTGGGTGCGCCCCTGTTCACCCGCACTACCCGGCAGGTCCGGCTCACCCCCGCCGGTGAGTACCTCCTCGCGGAGGCGACGAGGGTGCTCGACTCGGTCGAGCAGAGCATGCAGGGCGTGCGGCGGATCGCCGACGGCAGGCTCGGGATCGTCCGGGTCGGCTTCACCGGCACCTCGGCGTTCTCGCAGCTGCCCCGCATCGCCCGCGCGGTCAAGCGGGACGTGCCCGAGGTCGCGCTGGAGGTCCACGCCGACCTGCTCACGCCCGACCAGTGCGACGGGCTGCGCACGGGCTCGCTCGACCTCGGCGTGCTGCGCCCGCCTGCCAGCGGCGAGGGCATCGAGCTGCGCACCATCGAGGTGGAGCCGCTGATCCTCGCCGTGCCCGCCGATCACCGGCTCGCGGTCGAGCCCGAGGTGTCGATGTCCGACCTGCGCACCGAGGGCTTCATCGTCTACGCCAGCAAGGACTCCGTGGTCAACGACGCCGTGCAGCGCAGCTGCCAGGCCGCGGGGTTCACCCCCCAACGCGAGCACGAGGCCGCGGGCACGGCCGTGCTGCTCGCGCTGGTCGCGGGCGGGCTGGGGGTCGCGGTCCTGCCCGCGTCGGCCCGCTCGCTGCCGCTGGCGGGCGTGGTGTTCCGCGACCTCGCCGACGCCGGCAGCGTCGAGCTGGCGCTGGCCTGGCGCGCCGACAACGACTCCCCCCTCGTCCGGTCGGTCCTCGACGTGCTCGAAACCGCTATCGCCACCGAACCACACCCCTTCGAGGTCAGCCGATGAAGATCACCAGCGTGGAGGCGATCCCCTTCGCCATCCCGTACCGCAAGCCGCTCAAGTTCGCCTCCGGCGAGGTGCACGTGGCCGAGCACGTCCTGGTCCGCGTGCACACCGATGACGGCGTCGTCGGCGTGGCCGAGGCCCCGCCGCGCCCGTTCACCTACGGCGAGACGCAGGCCGGCGTGCTCGCGGTGATCGAGAAGATCTTCGCCCCGCAGGTGGTGGGCCTGAGCCTGCTGGAGCGCGAGACGATGGCGACCAGGCTCGCCCGCACCGTCGGCAACCCCGCGGCCAAGGCCGCCATCGACATGGCCGTGTGGGACGCGCTCGGCCGCACCCTCGACGTGCAGGTCACCGAGCTGCTCGGCGGCTACACCGACCGCATGCGCGTGTCGCACATGCTGGGCTTCGACGAGCCCGCCGCGATGGTCGCCGAGGCGGAGCGCATGCGGGAGCGGCACGGCATCACCACGTTCAAGGTCAAGGTCGGCCGCCGCCCGGTCGGCCTCGACACCGCCGTGGTGCGGGCCCTGCGCGAGGGCCTCGGCGACGACGTCGAGCTCTACGTCGACGGCAACCGGGGTTGGACCGCCTCGGAGTCGGCGATGGCGATGAAGGAGATGTCGGACCTCGGCCTGCTGTTCGCCGAGGAGCTGTGCCCCGCCGACGACGTGCTCGGCAGGCGCTGGCTGGTGTCCCAGCTCGACGTGCCGTTCATCGCCGACGAGTCCGCCGTCACCCCCGCCGACGTGACCAGGGAGGTGCTGGGCGGCTCGGCCACGGCGATCAGCATCAAGGTCGCCCGCACCGGCTTCACGCACTCGCAGCGCGTGCACCACCTCGCCGAGGGGCTCGGCCTCGAGGTCGTGATGGGAAACCAGATCGACGGCCAGCTGGGCTCGCTGTGCACGGTCGCGTTCGGCTCGTCGTACCAGCTCACCTCGCGCCGCGCGGGCGAGCTGTCGAACTTCCTCGACATGAGCGACGACCTCCTCACCGAACCGCTGGAGATCCACGACGGTGAGCTCACCATCCGTCCCGGCGCCGGGCTCGGGGTCGAGATCGACCCGGACAAGCTCGCCCGCTACCGCCAGGACACCTGAACCCGACCCCGAGGAATCAAGGAGGATCCCATGACCGCCACCCACCACGCCCCGTCGCCGTCCGCGGCGGACTCCGGCGCCAGCGCCACCGAGCGGTTCAAGTCGGACAAGTTCGCCAACGTCGCGGACACCCCCAAGGAGCGCGTGTCGCTGCTGGCCCGCGAGGTGCTCGAGGCCGTGCACGCGACGATCCGCAAGCACAAGGTCACCTACGACGAGTACAACGCCCTCAAGGCGTGGCTGATCAGCGTCGGTGAGGACGGCGAGTGGCCGCTGTTCCTGGACGTCTGGGTCGAGCACGTCGTCGAGGAGGTCGCCACCGAACACCGCGAGGGCAACAAGGGCACCATCGAGGGCCCGTACTACGTGCCTGACTCCCCGGAGCAGGGCTCCCGCGGCGCGGTGCCGATGCGCGACGACGAGCCGGGCACGCCGCTGGTGTGGACCGGCCGGGTCACCTCCACCGACGGCAGCGTTCTCGACCAGGCCAAGGTCGAGCTGTGGCACGCCGACGCCGAGGGCCTGTACTCGCAGTTCGCGCCCGGCATCCCCGAGTGGAACCTGCGCGGCACGTTCTCCGTGGACGCCGACGGCTACTTCGAGATCCGTACCGTCCGCCCCGCCCCGTACCAGATCCCGACCGACGGCGCGTGCGGCAAGCTGATCGCCGCGGCGGGCTGGCACGCCTGGCGGCCCGCGCACCTGCACGTCAAGGTGTCGGCGCCGGGACACGAATTGCTCACCGCGCAGCTGTACTTCCCCGGCGACGAGCACAACGACGACGACATCGCCTCGGCCGTGAAGCCGGAGCTGGTGCTCGACCCGAAGCCCGCGGCCGACGGCAGGGGCGAGACCGTGTCCTACGGCTTCGTCCTCGACCCGGTCAAGGCCTGAGCACCACCGACGCGGAGAAGGAGTACTCACCCATGCTGTTCCACGTACGGATGGACGTGCACCTGCCCCCGGACCTGGACCCGGAGGTGCGCGCCGACATCGTTGCCCGCGAGAAGGCCTACAGCCAGCAGCTGCAGCGCTCCGGGAAGTGGCCGCACATCTGGCGGATCGTGGGTGAGTACTCCAACTTCTCCGTCTTCGACGTCGAGTCCGGCGACGAGCTGCACGACATCCTGTCGGGCCTGCCGCTGTTCCCGTACATGGACATCAAGGTCACGCCGCTGGCCAAGCACCCGTCCAAGATCTGAGGCACGCGCACCGTTTCCGCTGCGCCGCAACGGACCCTGGCCGGGGCCGAGCACCCCTGCGAGTCCGTTGCGGCGTAGCGGTATGGTCATCGCCGATGATGACGCACCCGCCTCATTCCGCGCTGACCGCCGGTCGTGGGCTGGCGCCGGGCTGGGCCGGACGCAAGGTGCGGCTGCGCGAGATCGATCCCGCCGACCATCGCACGCTGATCGGCTTCGACCGCGCCGCGGCGCGGGAGCGGTCCGCGCAGGTGGGCGGGTACCGGCACTGGGCGGCGCACCGCGCGGGCGCCCCGGCGTCGGGCGACAGCCACTTCGCGATCGAGACGCTGCGCGGCGGGATGCTCGTCGGTTCGCTGTGCCTCAGCCAGGACGACACCGAGTCCGACCGGTTCAGCTACGGCATCGGCATCGGCGCCCAGCACCGGCGGTGCGGCTACGCCAGCGACGCCATCACGGTGCTGCTGTCGTTCATGTTCTTCGAGCGGAGCTTCCGCCGGTGCCAGGTGAGCATCTACGGCGGCAACGTCGGTTCACTGTCGCTGCACGGCGCGCTCGGCTTCCGCGAGGAGGCCAGGCTGCGCGACACGGAACTGTCGCTGGGCGGCATCCGGTACGTCGTGCTGATGGGGATCACCGCGCCCGAGTTCGCCGCGCGCCACCGCGACGTCATGCTCGCCCACGCCGAACCGGGCCCACGCCGGGGACGGCATTGGCGGCCGCGCCGCGGCAGGCACCGCCACGGCTAGCCAGCCGAGGACTCTGGGCCGGTCCAGCACCCACAACCAGGTGCCGTCCGCCTGCCGGCGGGCGACCTCCACCGTGGCCCCACCATCGGCGAGCCGCGCCGAGGTCAGGGCGAGCTCGCCGGTGCGGAGCGTCGGCTGCTGCTCTCCTCGCGCGAACACCGGCCGGCGTTGAGCCGGTCCACGACGAACCTGCTCAGGTTCTCCGGCCGCACAGCCCGCTCACGCGCTGAAGAATCGCTCGGCATTCTCGTCCCCCCAAGGTCCGGCAGGGCACCCTCCCGGACTGCCCTCACCGTGGCAGGTGGGTGTGACAATCCGGCGTTGCGGCGGGTCGCCGGAGCCCTCAGCGGCGCGCGGGCTCTCCGCTGCCGATGACGCGGCCGAGCGCGTGGGCCTCCCGCAACAGCAGGGCACCCAGCTCGGGCCTGCGCTCGGGGCGGAACCTCGTCTCGACGCCGGTCAGCGTCAGCGCCCAGGCGGGCTGTCCCGCGCGGTCGAACACGGCTGCCGCCATGCCCCAGCTGCCTTCGACCACGAGACCGGGGTTCACGGCGTAGCCGTCGGTGCGGGTGCGGGCGATCCGTTCGCGCACCGCGTCCGGCGCGTGCGGGGCGCCCCAGCGGCTCACGAGGTCCGTGCTCTCCAGGTAGGCGTCGATCTCGGCGTCGGTGAGGAACGACAGCACCACCAGCCCCGCCGACACCACCCCGAGCGGGAAGCGGGCGCCCTCGTACAGCACGAACGACCGGATCGGGAAGTCGCCGTCCTCGCGCACCAGGCACACCGTCTCCCCGCCGCGGCGCGCGGAGAAGAACGCGCTCTCCCCCGTCGCCGTCGCGAGCCGGTGCACGCTCTCGCGTGCGTGCTGGGTGACGTCGTAGCGCCGTCCCGCCGCCTCGCCGAGCAGGTACAGCTCGGGCCCGAGGTACCACCGGCCGCTGCGCTGGTCGCGGTCGACGAACCCCTCGTCGGCGAGTGAGACGAGCAGGCGGTGCACGGTCGGCCTGGGCAGGCCCGCCGCCCGCGCGAGCTCCGCGGTGCCCGCCCCGGACTCGTTGACCGTCGACAGCGCGCGCAGCACGGCACCCACCCTGCCGACGAGGTGGGCCGAGGGGGTCGTGTCCATGCCGCCGAGCATACGTTCACTGAGTGAACGCTGCGCCCGGATCACGGCCGCCGGACGACCGATTTCCGGGGCCCTTCGGCCTGTTCCTTGCGAAAGCCCCTGGTCCGCACGTTGACTCGGGGCGCTCGAAGAATGAACGACCGAGAGGTGGGCGAGTTGTCGAAACTCCGCGCGGACGCGCAGGCCGCCTTGGCCGGAGTGCTGACCGACGGGATGACCATCGCCGTCGGCGGGTTCGGCCTGTGCGGCATCCCGAACGATCTCATCGAGGTGGTGAGGGACTCCGGGGTCACCGGGCTGACGATCGTGTCCAACAACATGGGCGTCGACGGCAAGGGGCTCGGACTGCTGCTGGAGAACCGCCAGGTGACCAAGGTGATCGCCTCCTACGTGGGCGAGAACAAGCTGTTCGCCCAGCAGTACCTGGACAAGGTGCTGGACGTGGAGTTCTCGCCGCAGGGCACGCTCGCCGAGCGCATGCGGGCGGGTGGTGCCGGGATCGCCGCCTTCTACACGCGGTCCGGCGTGGGCACGCCCATCGCCGAGGGCAAGCCGCACGCGGAGTTCGACGGGCACACCTACGTCCAGGAGCGCGCGATCGTGGCCGATGTGGCGCTCGTGCACGCCCACACCGCCGACGAGGCGGGCAACCTGACCTACCGGGCCACCGCGCGCAACTTCAACCCGCTGGCCGCCACGTGCGGCAAGGTCACGGTCGCGGAGGCCGAGCACGTGTCACCCACGTTCATCGACCCAGGGCTCGTCGCGACGCCCGGCATCTACGTGAACCACCTCGTGCGGGCGCGCGAGCGGGTCAAGGACATCGAGAAGCGCACGGTCCGCCCCCGCGAGACCGTCGGAGCCTAGGAGTAGCCGCATGCCCTGGACACGTGACGAGATGGCGGCGATCGCGGCCGCCGAGCTCAACGACGGCGACTACGTCAACCTCGGGATCGGCATCCCGACGCTGGTCGCCAACCACATCCCCGACGGCGTGCAGGTGACCCTGCAGAGCGAGAACGGCATCCTGGGTCTCGGCCCGTTCCCCTTCGAGGGCGAGGAGGATGCCGACGTCATCAACGCCGGCAAGCAGACCGTGACGGTGGTGCCCGGCGCCAGCTACTTCGACTCGGCGACGTCGTTCGGGATGATCCGCGGCGGGCACATCGACATCGCCATCCTCGGTGCGCTGCAGGTGACCGCGAAGGGCGACCTCGCCAACTGGACCATTCCCGGCGCTCTGGTGAAGGGCATGGGCGGGGCGATGGACCTCGTGGTCGGTGCCCGCCGGATCGTGGTGCTCACCGACCACGTCGCCAAGGACGGCAGCCCGAAGATCGTCGACGACTGCACGCTGCCGCTGACCGGTGCGGGTGTCGTGAACCGGATCATCACCGACCTCGCGGTGATCGACGTGACGCCGGACGGCCTGCGGCTGGTGGACCTCGCTCCCGATGTCACCGAGGACGAGGTGCGCGCGAAGACCGGTGCCCCGCTGGAGCTGCCCGTCGCGGCCAGCTGAGGCCGGGCACGACGAGGAGGGCCCACCCCGCCGCCACTCGGGGTGGGCCCCTCCGTGTGCCGCGAGGTCCAGGAGCGGCTCAGCGCCGGTGGTCCGGACCGGTGTGGAGCCCAACCGGGCGCGGCATGCCGAACAAGTACGTCGCGACGAAGACCGGTCCGGGGCCTCGCCGTCGGATGGGGAAGGTCACTGAGCAGCCGGTTCGATGGTTGCCTCAGGACGCACCCGCGCCTTCGCGCGGGCCCTGGCGACCCTGGCCCGGACGAGCACGACCACCGCCACCACCACGCCCACCACGATCAGCAGCCGGTTGACGTCGACGGCGGGCACCCACGTCACCGCGCGGTCCCGGATCAGGTACGCGCCCACGGGACGGGCCGCGGCGCCGAACCCGCCGCCCTCTCCCTGCGCGCCCTTCTCGTCGACGCCCTGCCCGGCCCCGCCGCCCCCCAGCACGGCGGCGGCCGGGATCACGGTGACGCCGTCGCGCTCGATCGGCTCGCCGTACACGCGGCCGACCGTGATGGTGTCGCGGGCCCTCGTCAGCAACTCCTCGACCTTCATCGGCACTCCCCTCCAGTGTGGACGCGGACCCGGCCGTGGTCCCCGGCGTCCAGCATCGACGGGAACGGCGGGCGGGCGAAGAGTCGTTGGTCCTCAGTCGGTGAGTCGAGGACGCCCACCTCGCGTCCGGCGCGAGACCGGCCAGCCACCTGCCGCAGTTCTGCAGCACGACCGGGCCGGAGGTGACGTGCTGGGTCCCCGCGTGCAGGTCGCGCACGTAGCGCTGCAGGTCGCCCCTGCGCAGCGCGGCCGTCGCCGCCCACCACACCTCCATCGCCCGCCCTCGCGCCCCCAGCTTCGCCTCCGCCTGCGCGTTCTCGGCGTGGAACCGGGCCGTGTCGACCGACGCATCCCGGCGGGCGCAGCGACCCGCTCGCCGGGATCACGGCCACCGCGTTCGACTGCGCGCCGGGCCTGCCCTCGGCGGTGTGGGACATGCTGCTGAGCCTCAACCGCAACGTGGCGGCGCTGGGCGCGAACGGACCGCACGCGGTGCGTTCCGTGCTGGGTCTGGTCGCGGTCATGCTGCGCGCCGAGCGGGGCGAGCGCGCCGAAGGCCGCGCCGCTCCAAGGGAGGCGTTGCTGGAGCGCGTGCGCGCCTGCATCGACGAGCATCTCGCCGACCCGCTGCTGCGGGACGTGCCGGTCGCCGCGCTCGCGTCCCGGTGGGGCTTCCCGAACGCGTCCCACTTCGGGCAGGTGTGCAAGCGGGAGACCGGCCGCACGCCCGCGGAGTTCCGGCAGGACTCACTCGGGTGAGCGCACAGCGGTGACGGCGAGGGTCATGGTCAGGCGCCGCCCCGTCATGCCCTTCATCGCGGTGATGCCGAACGCGTAGCGGTCGACCTCCGCGCTCGCCCGCAGCCGGAGGGTGCCGCCGCCGGCGCTCGCGCGCTCCACCCGGACAGCGAGCGGGCGGGTCACTCCGCGCACGGTGAGTTCGCCGTTCAGCACCCAGCCGCCGTCGCCGTGGCTCAGGCCGGTCGAGACGAACCCGATGTGCGGATGGTTCTCGGCGTCGAGGTACTGAGCGGAACGGACCGTGGTGTCCCTGGCGGCGTTGCGGGTGTCGACGCTCGCGGCCGGAATGGTCGCCCTCGCCGAGGACGCCGACAGCGGCTCCGCCACCTCGATGTGCCCTTCAGCCAGGGAGAAGGTCCCGCGCACGGGCGCGAGCCCGAACACGTGGCGCGTGACGAAGGAGATCGTGGAGTGCTCCGGGTCGATGCGGTAGCCGCCCTCGGCGGGGATCTCGACGGTGCCCGTGGTCGTGGCCGGGTCGCTCATGAGGTAGTTCCTTTCCCTGTGTCGGCCGGGCACACGGCGGCGCCGGCGAGGTGCGGAATGCCGGCCCCCAGCGGACCCGGCACGACGAACCGGTGGACCTCGGCGAGCGCGAATCCCGCCCGCTCGATGGCGGGGCCGATGCTCCGGTTCGGCCTGCACTGGGCGCCGAACCAGCGGCTCGCCCGCGCCCAGCCGTCCTGTCCCCGCCGCACCCAGCTGCCTTCGGGCGCGGCGACGTGCTCGGCGAGAACATAGCGTGCGCCGGGGCGCAGCACCCTGCGGATCTCCGCGAGCGCCGCCGTGACGTCGTCGACCGAGCACAGCACGAACGTCGCCACGACGGCGTCGACGCTGTGCGCGGGCACGTCGAGCCGCTCGGCCCGGCCCGCCAGCACCTCGCCGCCGCCACCGCGCCGCGCGACCGCCGTGGCGAGCCGGGCGCGGCGCCGCGCGTCGGGCTCGACACCGATCCAGGTGACGCCGGGCGCGTAGTACGGCAGGTTCACGCCGGTACCGGGGCCCAGTTCGAGCACGGTGCCGCGCAACGGTCCGAGCAGGGCGGCCCGCAGCGAGGCCGGCTGGAAGCTCGTGGTCATGGCAGCAGCGTCGCGGCGTGGAGCCGTCGCCCACATCGGCCACCGGGCGGGTGAGCGGTGTCCCGAGGCCGGGTCCGGGTTCGACTTTGGTCGGTATGCGCACCGTCGGGCCGGCCGTAGGCTCGGGATCGTGCCTGGTGAGCTGTTCTGCGCGACGCGCACCGCGTTGCCCGTCGCGGTGGTGGGGCTCGGCGCGGCCGCGACCACGTGGGGGGAGTTCGCGGCAGGCACGCGCGGCTGGCCGCTCGCGATCGACCTCGCGGTCGTGGTGGCCGGGTGCTGTCTGGTGCCGGTGCTGCTGCGCAGGCCCGCGGCCACAACGCTGGTGATCACGGCGCTCGCGCTGGTGTCGCCCGCCGGTACCCCGGCCGCCAGCGTCGGTGTGCTGCACACCGCGCGCACGCGGCCGTTCCCCGTGGCGGTGGGGGTCGCCGCGGTGAGCGTCGCCGCGCACCTGCTGCGCTGGTTGTGGCGGCCGCTGGGCGGGTTGTCCTTCTGGTGGTGGCTGGCACTGCTGGTCGTGGCGCACGCCGCCCTGCTCGGCTGGGGGGCACTGGCCGAGGCTCGCCGCGCGCTCATCGCGTCGCTGCGGGAACGCGCCGAGCGCGCGGAAGCCGAGCAGGGCAGGCGCGTCGCCGAGGCGCGGGCCGCCGAACGCACGCGCATCGCGAGGGAGATGCACGACGTGCTGGCTCACCGCCTGTCGTTGCTGGCCACCTACGCGGGTGCGCTGGAGTACCGGCCGGGCATGCCCGCCGAGCGGGTGTCCGAGGCCGCCGGCGTGATCCGGCTGACCGTGCACCAGGCACTGAACGAGCTGCGGGACGTGATCGCGCTCCTGCGTGAGGACCCGGAGAGCGAGGGCACCGACCGGCCCATACCCGCGCTGGCGGACCTGCCGGAACTGGTCGCCGAGTCCCGCTCCGCCGGCACCGTCGTCAACGTGCGCGACGGGCTCGCCGACCCCGCCGCACTGCCCGGCACCACCGGGCGCACCGCGTACCGCGTGCTGCAGGAGGCGCTCACCAACGCCCGCAAGCACGCGCCGGGCCAGCGGGTAACCATCGCGCTTGACGGCACGCCGGGCACGCAGCTGGTGATCACGGTGTCGAACCCGCTCACCGACCGCGCGATGTCGTCGGTCCCCGGCACCGGAACGGGCCTCGTCGGGCTCACCGAACGGGTGCGGCTCGCCGGGGGCAGGCTCGACCACGAGGCCACGGCCCGCGAGTTCCGCCTGCACGCCCGCCTACCGTGGCCGGCATGACGGAACCGGTCAGGGTGCTCATCGTCGACGACGACGCGCTGGTGCGCGCCGGGCTGACGATGATGCTCGACGGCAGCGACGGCATCGTCGTGGTCGGCGAGGCCGACGACGGCGACCAGGTGCCCGCGGCGCTCGACACGCGCGTCACCGACGTGGTGCTCATGGACGTCCGGATGCCGAGGGTGAACGGGATCGCCGCGACCCGCCGGGTGCGCGCCAGGAGGAACCCGCCCGAGGTGATCGTGCTAACCACGTTCGACACCGACGAGAACGTGCTGCGGGCGCTGCGGGCCGGGGCGAGCGGCTTCCTGCTCAAGGACTCGCCGCCTGCGGAGATCGCCGAAGCCGTGCGCACGGTCGCCGCCGGTGACCCGATCCTCTCCCCCGGCATCACGCGCAGGCTCATGGACCGCGCCGCCACCGACGCCACCGCCTACGACCGGGCCCGCACCGCCCTCGCCGCGCTGAGCACCCGCGAGCACGAGGTCGCCGTCGCGCTCGGGGAGGGCAAGTCCAACGCCGAGATCGCCGGGGAGCTGTTCGTCAGCGTCGCGACGGTCAAGGCGCACATCACCCACATCCTCACCAAGCTCGGGCTCGGCAACCGCACGCAGGTGGCGCTGCTCGTGCACGACGCGGGGCTCTGCTGAACGCCCACTCCCCCGGCAGGTGGCGGCCAGGCCAACGTCAGCGGCCGAAGGTCCATTTCGTCGGTGACGTCATGTCCGCGTCCCAGCCGAACACCGCGCTCGGGGTGACGAGGTAGGCGGGCACGCCGGTGCCCGAGCTGTCGGCGACGGTGCGCTCGGGGGTCGGCGCCACGGGGTAGTCGTACTTCGGGCCGTACGCCTCGCACATCGCGTGCAGCGACGGCTGGTCGCGGACCTCGCGCGCGGTGCCCTCGACGATCACGACCTCCTGCCCGCTCTCGAGGTGCACGGTGATCTCGGCGTTGACCGACAGGTTCCGGGCCGTGACCGAGCCAGTGCTGAACCAGAAGCCGTCGGGCAGCCACACTCCCCAGACCGGTCGGCAATGCGGGCGTCCTGCGGGGCCCGCGGTCGCGATCCAGTAGTTGACCGCGGCGACGAGGCGCCGTTCGGCCCAGTCCCACGGCAGCAGCTCACCCGGCGGCGCCGGCTGCCCGAACATGACCGGCGCCGACCCGTGTGCAGTCCCCAGCGCGCGCATGGTTTCCCACGGTAGCCCGGATCGGTGCCGCTGACCACGGGGTAGGGCCGTCCCCACCTCCGCCGAGGGAGCGCGCCACATTCCGGGGCCGTGGCCCGCCGACTAGCGTCGCGATCATGGGACACCGACGAGGGGGACGGCGCATGCGCACGGCCGCAGCGCTCGGCATGGCGGCACTGGCGGTGGTGAGCGCGGCGGTACCAGTGTCCGGCGTGGACGGTGTGGATGGTGTGGACGGCGTGTGGCGTGGCGAAGGGTACGGCACGGTCATCAGCATCGGCAACGGGGCGCTCACGGGGTACGACATCACCGCCGTGAGCTGCCTTCCCGGCGCGCTGCGCGGCGAACGCACCGGGCCGCGCACGTTCCGCACGGCCGACGGGCTCGTGGCGACGGTCCGTCCACACGGGAGGAACCGGGCCCGGCTGACCTTCGACGGGATGCTCGGCGCCCGCACGCTCACCCGCCTGCCCGCACTCCCCTCACCGTGCACGACTCCGCCGCCGGACGGCCCGCTGCCGGTGTTCGACACCTTCTGGCACACCTATGCCGAGAACTACCCGTTCTTCACGGCCAAGGGCGTCAACTGGCGCGCCGAAGGCGAGCGGGCCCGAAGCCGGATCACCGAGGACACCACGCCGGACGAGCTGTACGGCGTCCTCTGCGGTCTGCTCCGGCCGCTGCACGACGCACACACCGGCCTGCTCGCAAGCGGACACGAGCCGTGCGTGAACACCCGGCCAGGAACACCGGACTACGCGGGCGACCCCGCGCTGCGCGGGCGCATCGCCGAGGTGACCGACGCGAACCTCGGCGCGATGGAGCTCCGGCGGTTCGCCGACGGCAAGCTCGTCTACGCTGATCTCCCCGACGGCATGGGGTATCTGCGCGTCACCGGCTTCACCGGCTACACCGACGCGGGCACGTTCGCCGCTGACCGCGCCGAGCTCGACCGCGCACTGGACGCGATCTTCACGCCCACCCGGGTCCGCGGGCTGCCCGGCCTGATTCTGGATCTGCGCGTCAACGGCGGCGGTGCCGACCCGCTAGGCCTGCGGCTCGCCGCGCGGCTCACGGACACCCCGCATTTCGCCTACGCCAAGCGGGCGCGCGACGACGCGCACGATCCTGCCTCGTTCACCACGCCGGAGCCGTTCTTCGTGCACCCCTACCGGGGACCGCGCTACGGCGGTCCGCTCGCGGTGCTCATCGGCAGCCTCGACGTGTCGGCGGGCGAGACGTTCGTGCAGGCACTGACCAACCGCAGCCCACGTCCTGTCCTCATCGGACAGAACACGCAGGGCGTCTACTCCGACACGATGTACCGCGCGCTGCCGGGCCGGGACTGGCGAGCCGTCGTGCCGAACGAGGAGTACCTGACCAGCGAAGGAAACACCTACGACGGCACGGGAATCCCGCCGGATGTCCGCGTTCCGGTCTTCACCGAGGCAGAGCTGTCGGCGGGCCGCGACTCCGCGCTAGCCGAGGCCCGTCGCCTGCTCGCCACCGAAAGTCCTCAGTAGATGGATGGTCCGCTTTGGGGTCGCGCTGCGGACCGAGCTGGCGGTATGTTCCTCATCATCATGACCATCCTCATCGACCGTGCTGGCCACCACCACCGTGCCCGAGCGGTCGTGACCCGCCCGCGCCGTCAGGCCGCGGCCAGCACCTCGGGCCGCTCGGCGCCCCTGGCGACGAGCGCCCGGTAACGGGCGACGTGGCGCGCGGCGCCGAACCCGGCGACGCCGACGAGCCGGTCACCCGCGAAGTAACCGGCCACGGTCCCGCGCACGGCCCCGCCCGCGAGCCCTTCGCCCTGCAGCACCGCGACGTTGTCGGCGAGCTCGGGCCTGCCGATGACCTGGATCTTCATGCCGAACTGGTCCGACCACACGTACGGCACGCTCGGCGGCGGCGGTGCGGCACCGGCGATGTCCCTGGCCACGACCGCGGCCTGGTCGACCGCGTTGGTCCAATGCTCACAACGCGACCGCGCGCCGCGAGCGGGATCCTCCCACGCGGCGACGTCGCCGACCGCCCAGACGCCCGGCGCTCCGACGACCCGGCCGCGCTCGTCGCAGGCCAAGCCGGCGCTCACGTCGAGCTCCCTGCCCGCCGCGGTGCCGCCCAGCCAGTCGAGCATCGGAGCCGCGCCGACACCGACCAGCACGACGTCGGCCGTCAGGCGCTCCCCGCCCGCCAGCTCGACGGTGTGGGCGTCCACGAACCGTTCCAGTCGCGCGCCGAGCCGCAGGTCGACCCCGGCCTCGGTGAGCAGCCTGCCGCACAGCGTGCCGACCTCGGGCCCGAGTGCGCGCTCGCACGGCACCGGCAGCGCTTCCAGCACGGTCACGTCGAGGCCCTGGTCGCGGGCCCCGCTGGCCACCTCGGCGCCGATGAAGCCCGCGCCGACGACGAGTAGCGACCGCGCGTCCTTCAGCGCGGCCTGCAGGGCGAGGGAGTCGTCGAGCGTCCGCAGCGTGTGCACGCCGTCGGGCTGGCCGGGCAGCGTCCGCGCCCGCGCACCGGTGGCGATCACCACGGCGTCGGCGTTGAGCAGTGTCCCGTCGGCGAGTTCCACCGCGCCGTCGTGCACACCCACCGCGGCGACCCCGAAGTGGGTCCGCACCTTGAGCTCGGCGAGCGCGTCCTCGTCACGCAGCACCACCTTCTCGGCGGGCCAGGCTCCCGTGAGCACCTGCTTCGACAGCGGCGGGCGGTCGTAGGGCGCGTGTGGCTCCGCACCGACCAGGCTGATCTCGCCGTCGTACCCGGCGCCTCGCAGCTGCTCGGCCGTGCGCACACCACCGAGCCCGGCTCCGATCACCACGACGTGCTCGGGCTGACTCACCACTGGGCCTCTCCTCCGCGTCGCTCGACAACGTTCGATCCTGTCACGAACCACCGCACCGGGTACGCGACGTAGAACACACCCGGCGCGAGGTCGTGCGCAGGCTACCCCGGCGCCCAAGTCGCTGACCAGCGGCGACGGCGGCGAGCGCGGTGGCCGCCGCCGTCGTTCTCCGCCGCGGGCTCACCCGTCGCCGTCGCGGTCCCGCGCGTTGTAGGCGGTCTCCAGCGGCCCCGGCCGCCCGTGGTGTCGTGCGGCTCGCCCTCGCGCGAATGCCAGCAGCGGAGGTTGAACTTCGGGCCGCCGCGATCGTCTTGCTCCGCGTGCCCGTGGTGGCGTTGCCGAGGTCGACGTCGCAGTTCGAGTCGCCGCCGTGATAGGCGAGGGTCTCGGGCGACGAACGGCACCTGCCCTGCTGCTCGACGCAGCCTATGGCGTTGCCCCACAGCGACGCGCAGTCCGACGCCTCGTTGTCGTTGTAGCCGAGCACGACGTAGACCGGCGCACTCGCGGCGGCGTTCCCGTCGTCCCCCTCCGCGGCGGCGGCCGTGCCCGTGGCCGTGGTGCGCTGCCGGTACGTTCGGGCTGGCTCAGGCCGGGTTCGGAAGTTCCACCACCCGGGTGTTCTGGAAGGACTGCTGCAGCCACCGGCCGTGGCGTTTCACCAGGACATTCGTGTTGCGGGACAACGAATCCTCGCGGCACTCGGTGTTCGGCGGCTCGAGCTGGCAGCCGGTGCGCACGATGATCGCGAGATCCGGCCCGGCGAACCGGACGTGCTCGTCCACGGTGCGCAGTCGCGTGTGGTCGATGTAGTGCTCGAAATAGAACCGCATGCCCTCTTCGATGCCGTCGCGGGTGCGCAGGTGATCGCCGTTGAACGTCACGACGTCGGCGTCCGAGGTGAAGGTCGCCGCGAACGCGGCGCTGTCCTCCCGGTACCAGGCGTCCGCCTGCTGCTCGCGGATCCGGTCGAACGCGGCCAGCGCACGCTCCCGCTCGGAACCGGAGGCAGGCGTCGCGGTGCCGGGCTCCGCGGCGGAGACCAGCGCCGAGCCGCCGACGATCGCCGCCACCACCAAGGCTACGGCCGTACCCGTGCTCATCGCCCTGCATGCCTTGCGCCCCATAGGTTTCTCCCGTCCGGTCCGCGCCGGTGCCCCTCACCGGCACGGGGAGAAACGTAGGAGCGCGAGGGCGAACGCGTCCTCAGCCCCGGGTTGCGTTCCGGGATGCGGCGCCTACCGCTGCGGTAGTGCCTCGGTGACGGCGTGGGCGGGCCTGCGTGGTGTGCCCGTGGCGGGGAACCCGTAGCCGAGGCGCAGTACCGCCTGCGGGTGCTCGCGGTCGCCGAGCATCGCCTTGAGCACCGCGCGCCCCGCGGGCACCTCGACGGGCTGCGCCAGGAATGAGGCGCTCAGGCCGTGGGCGGTCGCTGTCAGCAGCACCCGCTGCAGCGCCTGTCCCGCACGCAACCGGGCCAGCCGCGTGTCGCCGGGAGCCTGCAGCACGGCGACCAGTGGGTCCCGCTCGAACCGGCGCTCCGCCACCGAGTCACGCCCGCCGTAGTCGCGCAACGCCAGCACGCCACCGTCGAGTGCCCTCGGCCCGCCCGCCGTTCTCGGCACGCCGTCGACGGCCGCGCCGTCGCGCGTCCACGCGGCGAGCTCGGCGCGGAACGCCGGGTCCTGCGTCTGCAGCTGGTCGGAACGCCGCAGCAGCGCCGCGAAGGCGTCCAGCTGTCCCGGGTGGTCGAGCAGCACGAGCCGGGCACCCTCCGCGATGGCCGCGCGGCGGAGGGCGTGCCGCAGGTGCAGCGGCACCCGGCGGTCGAGGAACGGCCTGCGGTTGGTGTGGCGGCGCTGGATCGCGGCGGCGAGCCTGATGTCCTCGGGGCCCGGGCTGCGTGGCCGGCCGGGCCGGATCGTGGCGAGCAGCAGGGGCTGCTCGCGGTCGGGCAGCAGGTCCACGATCGGCGTCCGGCCCGCCTCGGCGATGCTGAGCCGGATGTTGAGGATCGCGGCCCCGCACGCGAGCAGGGCCTCCCGCGCGTCGGGATCGCACACTCGCAGCACCCGCTCCGGGTCGAGCAGGACGTCGATCCGTCCCGCATGGACGCGGAAGCGCCAGGGCTGGGTGTTGTGTGGCGAGGGAGCCCGGACGGCGGCCGCGAGGGCCGCCTCGATGCCGGGTGTGGTGATGCTCGCCGGGACGATCGTGCTCATCGGTTCTCCCCGGTTTCCGGCGGGCGCACCACGGCGACGGGGCACGTCGCGTGTGTCACCAGTGCCCGGCTCGTGGAGCCGAGCAGCAGCCCACGGAATCCCCCTCTCCCCCTGCTGCCGACCACGATCAGCTGAGCGCGCTCGGCCTGCTCCAGGAGTGTGCGCGCGGGGCGCCCGCGCGCGAGGACCGGCTCCACGGGCACATCCGGGTAGTCCTCCCGCACGGCGTCGACCTGCGCTTCCAGCAGCGCGCGCTCCTCGGCGTCGATGTCGTCCGGGTTCACCGAGAGCGGGTACATGCGCACCGTCGCCTCGAGCATCGCGTCGTTCCAGGTGCGCACCGCCACCAGCGGCACGTCGCGCGCCGCCGCCTCGGCGAACGCGAACTCGATCGCGACGACGCTCGCCGGGGAGCCGTCGACGCCCACCACCACCGGACCCTCGGTCGGCGGCACTCCCTCGGCGCCCCGCCCGCGCACCACCACGACCGGGCAGCTCCCGTGAGCGGCCAGCGCCACGGCCGTCGAGCCGACGAGCAGGCCGCTGAAGCCGCCGAGCCCCCGTGAGCCGAGGACCACCACGCGGGCCGTCCTGGACTCGGCGAGCATGGTCACGGTCGGATCCGCCTCGACGAGCACGGTCTCCACGTCCACGCCCGGGGCGGCCTTCTCGGCGGCCTCCCTCGCCTCCCGCAGCCGGTCCTCGCCCTGGGCGCGCAGCCCTTCACGGAGCTCGCGCACCGTGGTCAGAAACGACGGGTAGCCGTGCTCGGGCACCAGGTACGCGGCGACGAGCCGAAGCTTCTCGCGGCGTGGTGCCGCCTCGGCGGCGGCCCAGGCCACCGCGTGCAGAGCAGAGGTGGACCCGTCCACGCCCGCGACGATCGTGCTCATATGCTCCCCGGCCTTCCGTGATGGGACTGTGCCCTCATCGTGACCGGAACGACGGGCCGCACGCGTGGGCCGAAAGCCCCTGCTTCGAGTGACCTCGGACCCGCAAGCCCAGGACCCGCCCCCGCGAGTCGTGCGTTCCCGGGCGCGAGTCGTGCACCCCCGGGCGCGAGTCGTGCGCTCCCGTTCGCGAGTCGTGCGCTCCCGACGGCGAGTTCCGCGTTCGGGACCGCGAGTTGCCCGTTCCCGAACGCACGACTCGCGGTCCTGAACGCACGACTCGCGGCCCTGAGCGCACGACTCGCGGTCCCGAACGCACGACTCGCGGGGGTTAGGGCTCGGTCACGAAGGTGACGTAGCTCGACGAGCTGCCCGTGGTCGCCCCGTTGGGGCCGAGTGTGATCCGGCCCGCGGGCAGTTCGGCGCGGTGCACCACGAGACGGGCGCCGCCAGGGTCGTCGGTGCCGACCGTGAGACCGGTGCGCTCGAAGCCCAGCTCGGCGAGCCAGTCCGGCCACCAGTCGTCCCGCTCGGGGGCGCCCCGCTCGTCGAATGCCACGTACACGGTGGCGTCGCGGCGCAGGTCGAAGACGAGGTAGTCGGCGAACGTGTCGTTGTCCCACTGACCGGTGCCCGCCGAGAAGTCGTCGGCCAGCAGCACCTGCCCGGCGGGATCGGTCACGCGCACGTCGTCGAACTCCGCCGTCTCGTTGGCCGCCTCGCGGAAGCCCACGGTGCCCTCGGCGAACGTGCCGTCCTCACGCTCGTCCACCAGCATCCCGTCGACGAACGTGCGGATCAGCGGGCCGCGCAGCTCCATCCGGACCCGGTGGTCGCGCCCGGCGACGACGTCGAGCGGGATGGTGCCCGCCAGCCGCGTGAACGTGCCGTCCCGCTGGACGTGCGGGGTGAGCCCGGTGCCGGGATAGAGCTGCCACAGGTACCCGTTGCGCCGGTCCGGCGCCCGGAACACCCAGCCGGCGCCGCGCGTGGTGGGCCGCACCGTCAGCTCCAGGTCGTAGTCGGCCCACTCGTGGCCCGTCCCGGCAAGGGTGACGTCGCCGCCCGCTACCCGCGCCCGTCCGTCCACAACGGACATCGCCCCCGGCTGGATCCGCTTGTCGTCGTTGGCGCCGGGCACGAGCACCGCGCCGGTCAGCTCGTCCGGTACCTCGGTGAGCGCCCAGTTCCGGTCGACGTAGGGCCGCACGCCGGCCCCCGCGATGGTCAGGTCGGTCAGCTTCTCGGGCTGGAGCACGCGCACCAGGTCGGTCAGCAGGATCGAGCCGGCGGGCTGGTAGACCACGTTGCCCGCGGCGACGTCGGCGGTGAGCCGGTAGTGCGCGGGCGGCGCGCCCCGCGGCGGCGTGACGGTGAACCTCACCGTCCTCGTCTCCCCCGGCCGCAGCGGCGGCTGGTTCACGCGGGCGGGTTCGACGCTCCAGCCATCGGGTGCCGCGAGCCGCACGCGGGTCGCCGGGGCATCGTGCCTGCCCGGGTTGGTGATGGTCACCGTCGCCGGGATCGGCTCGCCGGGTTCGGGCTGGCCGGGCAGGTCCAGCCCGGTGTGCAGCGGCGCTCGCAGGCCGGGCGTGGCGATCTTGAACGTGTAGGCGTAGCGGCTCGTGGTCGCCGACTCGCCCCGCTCCGGCATCGTGATCCGCACCCGGCCGTCCTCGCGCTGCCACGGCAGGCTCGCGCCGTCGGAGCCCAGGAGGGTGATCCGGCTCGACGCGGCCAGCGGCAGGTCACCGGAGAGCGTGAGCTCCTCGCCGGGCCACGCAAGCGCGGTGACGTAGAGGTTGCCGTCCCGTTCGGTGTAGCGCACCGGCACGTTGCTGTACTCGTCTTCGGCGTGCGACCAGTAGGTGCTGCCGTAGATGGCCTCGCCGTTGATCTTCAGCCACGCGCCCAGCTCGCGGACACGCTCGGCCTGGATCTCCGGGATGGAGCCGTCGGCCTTCGGGCCGATGTTGAGCAGCAGGTTGCCGTTCTTGCTGACGATGTCGACGAAGCTCTCCACCAGGTCCTCGGAGCTGAGGTAGTCCTCGGGTCCCTCCTCGGCGTTGTAGCCGAAGGAGTGGCCGATGCCCCTGGTCGCCTCCCACTTGGCGGGGTCGATGTCGGCCTGGGTCTCGTACTCGGGGGTGGTGAAGTCCGCGTGCTCGTTGCCGCAGCGGTCGTTGACCGTGACGTCCTTCGGCCGGGGCCGGTTCGCCGCCTGCTCGAAGTAGTAGTCGACGAACGCCTCGCTGTTGTTCGGCACGTGGATGCCGATGTCACACCACATGATGTCGGGGTCGAACTTCTCCACCAGCTCGACCATCTGCGGGTACTGGTGGTCCATGACGTCGTCGTTCACCGGGGTGTAGCCGGTGTAGGGCACGGGCTCGCCGGTGTACGGGTTGACCGGTCCCTCCTCGAGGCTGTGCCCGCGCGGCGGCACCCAGCCGCCCTTCGGGTGGTACCACTCGGCGAGCGAGTAGTAGAGCCCCTTCTTGAGCGGGTACTTCTCGGCGGCGGTGAACAGCTCGGAGACGACGTCGCGGTGCGGGCCGAGCTGGACGGTGTCGCGGCCGGTGGTCTCCGAGTCCCACAATGCGACGCCGTCGTGGTGCTTGGACGTCAGCACGAAGTATTTCGCGCCACCGTCCACGAAGAGGTCCAGCCACTCCCGAGGGTCGAAGCGGTCCGGTTTCCACTGCTCGATGAACCGGTCGTAGGGAAAGCCGGTGCCGTATTTCTCCGCGTGGTGCCGGTGGGTCGCGCTGCCCGGGTGGTTCATCTCGTACCAGTACCACTCGGCGTAGCGGAAGGAACCGTCCCGCGCGCCACCGGTTTCGGGTGCGTAGGCGGGCACCGAGTACGGGCCCCAGTGGATGAAGAAGCCGAGCTTGGCGTCGTTGAACCACCTCGGCGCCGCGTGTGGTGCGGGCTCCGGTTCGGCTTCCTGAGCCGGAGCCGCCGGCGCCGGGGCGACGGCGACCATGACCGTGGCCAGAATTCCCGCGAGCGCCGCCCTGCCGGTCCTCATACGAGCCTCCCAGAGATCGGATCTCTAGCGAGGTTAAGTCCCCACCAACACCCAATCAACGAAGGAGCGTGACCGAAACCGGACAAGGGGAGCCACGATTCATCCAATGAATCTGGCCTGCGATCACCCAGAGTCGGTGAGCAGGGCGCGGAACTCAGCGTGCCCGGGCAGGTCGTCGCCGAACAGCTCGGTGACCCCGAGCAGCCCGGCGACGATCGACGCGGGTTCGGTGCCCACGGCGGCCCGCAGGCGGGCCGCGAGCGGGTCGTCGAGCGGCAGCGGCGGCCTGCCCCGCCGGTCGTGCCCGAGCGCGACGTAGACCATCCACGCGGCCACCCCGAGCGCCGCCCACCGCGGCGTCCCACCGACGGCGAGCCGGTCGCGGACCGTGCCCAGCAGGCGCAACGGCAGCTCTCATCAGCCGCCAGCTCGACTACCCCGGCGAGCTCGGCGGGAGGTACCCACCGATCAATGTGGACGGTCTCAGGTTCGACAACTTGGTGATCGGCGACAGCCGCGTGGACGGACGGCTCAGCCGGCGGTAGCGCCCGCGCGTACCAGCGGCAGGTACACCTCGTCGACGATCTCGGCGAGCACGTCGTCGGAGACCGTGGCGAGCCCGCGCGTGACGTACTCGTTGCGCAGCAGCACGAGGGCGACGGTGGCGATCCGGGGGCGGAGGGACTCGGGCGGGACCTCCCCCCTGGCCACCGCCCGCCCCAGAACCGTCAGCCAGACGCCAGGGGCGCCGTCCCCCGCCCGCTCCCGCAGCCGGGCCAGCAGCTCCGGTTCGTCGCTCACCCCGGCGAGCAGCCCGCGCAGGACGTCGCCCCGCGGCGAGGAGAGGTCCCGGTTGATGCGGCGCAGCAGCGTGAGCACGTCCTCCCGCAGGTCCCCGGTGTCGGGGGCGCGCAGCTCGGTCTCGACCAGCAGCTGGTAGGCGGCGACCCCGAGCGCGCCCTTCGTCGGCCAGCGGCGGTAGATCGCGTTCTTGTTCGTGCCCGCGCGCCGGGCGACGCGGTCCATCGTGAGCCCCGCGTAGCCGTGTTCGGTCAGCTCATCCGCGGCGGCGCGCAGGATCGCCTGCTCCAGCGCGGCGCCGCGCCGCCGGGTCGGCGTCGCCTCCTCTGACATGGGTACCGATCGTACCGGCACCTGGGCGCCAGCTGGCGTGCTACTGTCGCCGCCAAGGTACTCGACGTACCTTAATGGTGAGAGGAGCGGCATGAGAGCCAAGGGCATCACCTACGACACCGGGTTCGTCAACCTCGGCGTCAGCACCCGCGAGCACTTCGACCCCGGCCTCGTGCGGCACGAGCTGCGCGTGATCCGCGAGGAACTGCACTGCGACGCGGTGCGGGTCACCGGCGCCGACCCGGACCGCCTCGAACTGGCCGCGACCATCGCCGCCGACCTCGGCCTCGAGGTCTGGTTCTCCCCCTTCACGTGCGACCTCACCACCAGCGAACTGCTCGCCGTCCTCGCCGACTGCGCCGAACGGGCCGAGCGGATCCGGCGACGCGGTGCCGAGGTCGTGTTCGTCACCGGCGCGGAGCTGAGCCTGTTCACCAAGGGGTTCCTGCCGGGTGAGGTGTGCACCGACCGGATCGGCGCGCTACTCGGCGCCGGAGCCGGAATCCGCGACCTGCTGGCCGGACTTCCCGCACGCCTCAACGACTTCCTCGCCGAGGCGGCCTCACTCGTGCGTGGCAGGTTCGGCGGCCCTGTCACCTACGCGTCCATTCCGCTGGAGGCCGTGGACTGGAGCCCGTTCGACTTCGTCTCCGTCGACTGCTACCGCACCGCCGAGATCGCCGGGACGTTCCCCGAGGCGATCAGGGCGCTCGTGGCGCAGGGCAAACCCGTGGCGATCACCGAGTTCGGCTGCACCACGCACACGGGCGCGGCCGGCAAGGGAGCCAGGGGCGACCTGATGATCGAATGGGACGGCGCGAGACCGGTCCGTCTCGACGGCGACTACGCGCGCGACGAGCAGGAGCAGGCCGGCTACCTGCGTGAGCTGCTGGACGTCTTCGGCGCGGCGGGTGTGGACAGCGCGTTCGTGTGCACCTTCGCCTCCTACCACCTGCCACACCGCGACGACCCGCGTGCGGACCTCGACCGGGCCAGCTACGGGGTGGTGAAGGTACTCGCCGACCGCGGCCGGGAGGTGCCGTGGGAACCCAAGGCCGCGTTCACGGCGCTGGCGGAGTACTACGGGCGGGTGGCGTGACGTCCTTGACGTAACGGTGCGAGGGCACCGGAATGGGCCCGTCCTCGCTCGCGGCGGCGTAGTCGAAGCGTCCCTCGTCGCGCCAGCCGCCGCGCTCGTAGAACCGGCGCGCCCTCGCGTTGCCACCGACCACCGCGAGCCACGCCTGCTCGTACCCGGCCTCGGCCACCAGCCGCTCCGCGTCGGCGAGCAACAGCGCAGCGACCCCGCTTCCCCGGTGCTCCCTGGCCACGTACACCTGCTCGACCTCGTCCTCCACCACCATCACGAAACCGACGACGGAGCCGTCGACCGTGGCGACGGTGGTGTCGGTGGTGTCTTCGATGCGCTGCGCCGCCCGGGCGGTGAACGAGTCCTCGGTGCGGATGGCGAGCAGCTCGTCGGGGACATTGCCGAGGTGGCCGTCCTGCCAGCCGAGGTACCAGATCCTGGCCACGGCGGCGGCGTCCCCCGCTTCGGCGGGCCGCAGCGTCACGGCGTTCTCGGCGGGCATCGGGCCAGTCTAGGCGGGAGAGCCGAGCGCGGCGCGCACCTCGGCGGCGAAGTCGTGGCCCGCGCGCCAGTCGTCGCCGGGAGCGAGGATCACGCGTTCCGTTCCGGCGTCGGCGTAGGCGGCCAGCTGCTCGGCGGCGCGCGCGGGCGACCCGTCGAGTGCCGGGGCGACCACCGTCGCGCGCGGGACGGGCCTGCCGTGCTTGGCGGCGAGGTCACCGAGCGTCGCGAGACCCGCCGCGACGTCGCCGGGGGTGGAGGCGATGGAGATCCAGCCGTCGCCGAACTCGGCGGCACGGCGCCACGCCCGCTCGCCGTTGCCGCCCACCAGTACCGGCGGCATCGGCGAACCCGGCGCGAGCGCCACCTCCAGTCCGTCGTCGAGTACGGTCCGCTGCCCGGTGACCAGCGCGGGCAGCACCCGAAGCGCCTCGTCGGTGCGGCGGCCCCTTCCGGCGAGCGACGTGCCCGCGGCCCGCCATCCGGTGTCGCCGTGCGCGGGGTTCCCGGTGCCGACGCCGACCGCGAGCCGGCCGCCCGACACGAGCTGGAGACTGCTGATCTGCTTGGCCGCCGCGGCCACGCGGCGCAGCGCCAGCAGCAGTACGCCGTAGCCGATCGTGATCCGCTCGGTCACGGCCGCGGCCGTCGCGAGCGCCACCGTGCTGTCGAGTATCGGGCCGCTCGCGACGAGCTGGTCGGTCGCCCACACCGACTCCAGCCCCGCCTCCTCGGCGTATCGTGCGCTCGCGGGGATCTCCTCCGGAACCTGGCCAGGCAGGAACACACCGATCTTCATACCTGATCGCAACCGCGGGAGCTCCCGCTGTGTTCCCCGCCTTCTACGATGACCGCGTGACACCCTTCCTGAACCCGCGCGAGGATCAGAACCGGCGTCTGCTGCGGGCCAAGGACGCGATCGACCGCGACTACGCCTGCCCGCTGGACGTACCCGCGCTCGCGCGGATCGCGCTGATGTCGCCGACGCACTTCACCCGCTCGTTCCGCACCACGTTCGGCGAGACACCGCACCAGTACCTGCGCCGGCGGCGGATCGAGCGGGCGATGGCCCTGCTGCGGACACCCTCGGCGACCGTCACCGACGTGGCCGCGAAGGTGGGCTTCGAAAGCCTCGGGACGTTCAGCCGCACGTTCCGCGCCGTCACCGGCCGGTCCCCGAGCGAGTACCGGGCGAGCGCGCGGCCGCTCTCGGTGCCGGTGTGCTTCGTCAAGGCGTGGACCCGGCCGAGTCGTTTCGGATAAGCCGCCGCGGCCCGCGACCGCCTACGGTTCTGGTCATGTTCACCCGCATCAGCATCCACTCCGTACCCGTGCTCGACCAGCAGGAAGCGCTCAACTTCTACGTCGGCAAGCTCGGCTTCGAGGTCTCCTCGGACGTCGACCTCGGCTTCATGCGCTGGCTGACCGTCGCGCTGCCGTCCGACCCCGACCGCCAGCTGCTGCTGGAGGTACCCGGCCCGCCGGCGCTGAGCGACGAGGTCGCCGCGCAGGTCCGTGACCTGGTGACCAAGGGCGCGCTGGGCACGGCCGCGATCCTCAACACCGACGACTGCCAGCAGACGTACGAGACCCTCCGCGCCCGCGGTGTCGAATTCACCGAGGAACCCACGAAACAGCCTTACGGCATCGACTGCGCCCTGCGCGACCCGTTCGGCAACCACCTCCGCATCACGCAGCTCGCCGACGGCCCGGTCGAGATCACCGACGCCGACATCGCGCGCTGGCAGGGCGAGTAGCCGTGCCCCGGGGGTGCCGGGCTCGGGTCCCGGCACCCCCGGGCGATCAACTCACCGCGAGCCTCGGCCAGCCCGCGGTGTCCCGCAGCAGCTGCCGGTCGTGCGTCGCGAGCACCACCGCCGCGCCCGTGGCTCCGAGCGCGTCGGTCAGCTCGTCCACGAGCGCCATCGACAGATGGTTGGTCGGCTCGTCGAGCAGCACGACGTGCGGCCGCGCCGCCAGCAGGATCGCGAGATCGAGCCTGCGCTGCTGCCCGATCGACAGCTCACGCACCGGCCGGTGCGCGGCCCCGGAGGGCAGCAGGCCCAGCTGCCCGAGCCCGATCCGCTCGGACCCGGCCAGCCGTCCCTCGCTGACGCGCCTGCCCACCGCGGCCTCGAAGACCTCGAACGCCGGCCGCCTCGACGGCTGCGGTGACTCCTGAGCGAGCAGGCCGATCCTGGCGCCGCGCCTGCGCTGCACCGAGCCGGTGCCGGGTTCGAGCACTCCCCCGAGCACCGCGAGCAGCGTGGACTTGCCCGAGCCGTTCGGCCCGGTCACCACGAGCCGGTCACCGGAGCGCAGGAGCACCGACGCCGGCCCGGTCAGTCGTCCGCGCACGGTCACCTCGTCGGCCCGCAGCAGTGTGGCGCCTGGGAAAGTTGCCAGGTCCGGCAGCTGGAACCGCAACGGCGGCTTCGGCACGTCGACGACGTGGGCCTCCAGTTCCTCCTGTCTGCGGTGCACCGCCCGCACCAGCGCGGGTGCCCTCGTGGCGCGGGTGTGCTTGCCGGTGCCCTTCTCCGGGCGCCAGCCCGTGGACAGCCGGTTCTGCGCCGCCGAGAGGTCCTGCGCGAGCCGGTGCCGCTCGTTCTGCTGGTCGCGATAAGCGGTCTCCCACCGTTCCCGCTCGGCGCGCTGCCCCTCGCGGTATCCGGCGTACCCACCGCCGTACACGCGGGGACGCCCGTCGGAGGTCGGGTCGAGGTCGAGCACCGTGGTGACCACATCGGACAGCAGCGCGCGGTCGTGGCTCACGAGCACGACACCACCCGGATGCTCCCGCAGCTTCGCCGTCAGATGGTCGAGGCCGCTCGCGTCGAGGTGGTTGGTCGGCTCGTCGAGCAGCAGCAGGTCGTGCCCCGCGCCGAGCAGGCACGCGAGCCGGATCCGGTAGCGCTGCCCCACGGACAGCTCCGCCAGCGGACGGTCACGATCGGCCACGGCACCCAGGGCGGCGAGCGAGACGTCCACGCGACGGTCGGCCTCCCACGCGCCGATCGCCTCGGCCGCCGCGAGCGCCTCGGCGTAGGTCTCGCCGGCGCCGGGACGGTCCTCGGCGAGTGCCAGCGTGGCCGCCTCGAAGTCCCGGAGCACGGCCCGCACCTGCCTCAGCTCGACGTCGATGAGGTCACCGACCGTGCGGTGGTCGCCCGACGGCATCTCCTGGTCGGCGACGCCGAGGGTGCCCGCGCGGTGCACGGAACCCGAGTCGGGCGCGAGCGTTCCCGCGAGGACGCGCAGCAGCGTGGTCTTGCCCCTGCCGTTCTCACCGACGACGCCGAGACGGTCGCCAGGGGACACGGTGACGTCCACTCCGGTCAGGACGGGCCTGCCGCCACGCGCGAGCGAGACGTCGGCGGCGTTGAGGTGTGCACGCGCCCGTGCGGGCAGCGCGATGAGACTGGACATACTTCCTCCGAATGGTCCGGACCTCGCGCGCATGGGCGAACGATCCGGGAAGTTCGAGCGAACGAGGACATGCCCGGCCCGGCCCGGAGACGACACGGGCGGCCAGGTGCTCGGCTGCTCAGAGGAAGAAGAGGTACTGCACGGCTCCACGGTAACAGACGAAGATCGCGAGCCGCTCGTGAATTACGTCGCCGGCGGCTGCGACGATGGCGGCATGACCGACACCGGCCTCATCACGTCGCTGCGCGCGACCCGCTTCTTCTTCGACCGGGCCGTGCCGCCTGAGGACATCGAGGCGATCGTGGACGTCGCCCGCTGGACGGGCTCGGCGCGCAACCGGCAGCCCTGGCGGTTCGTGTCGGTGAGCGATCACGGGGTGCGGGCCGGACTCTCCCGCCTCGGGCAGTACGCCCAGGTCCTCGCGCACGCGCCGACGGTGCTGCTCCTGCTGTCGGGCCCCGACCGTGGCCGGGACACCGAGTTCGACCTCGGCCGCGTCTGCCAGTCGGTGCTGCTCGCGGCACACGCCCGGTCGCTGGGCAGCTGCCCGGTTTCCCTCTACCCGGAGGACAACGCCCGCGCCGCGGCGCGGCTCGTGGGCCTTGCCGCGCCGTGGCGCGCCGACCACGCTATCGCGCTCGGCCATCCCGCACCGGTGCCGCCGGGGCGTCCGGCGATCCCGGCCGGCCGCAAACCGGTGCGCGAACTGCTGACCCACTTCCAGCCGTAGTCCACTGAGGACGGTCAGCCGGCGGCCCCGGGCCGGTCGGCGAGACCGAGGCGCAGGTGCTCGATGTGATAGACCGCCTCGTCGAGCAGTTGTGCCACATGGGTGTCGTAGAGGCTGTAGACGATGCTGCGGCCTGAGCGCGTGCCGCTGACCAGGCCGAGGTTGCGCAGCAGCCGCAGCTGGTGGGAGACGGCGGACTGCTCCATGCCGACCGCCTCGGCCAGCTCGGTGACGGGCCGGGGCCCCTGCCGCAGCTCGGTGAGGATCAGCAGCCTGCTCGGCGTCGCGAGCGCCTGCAGGGTGGTGGCGACGTGGGTGGCGGCGTCGGCGTCCAGCCGCGCCGCGGGCCGGTCCCTGCCCTCCACGCCGTGTCCCATGGCCGGAGTGTAGCGCAGGCAACTTATATGAAGACGTCTTCATTTGTTCTGTTATGGTCGGCCCGTGGTCATCTCCTCGTTCACCGCCCCGCCTCGCCCGTCCACGCCCGTGCGCGGCCGGAGCCCGTTCGCCCTGCCCGAGACGCGGTGGGCGGCCGCCGCGCTCGCGCTGTTCCTCGCGGGACTCGCCGCCGACCTGCTCGGCGGCCCCGCGTGGCTGTGGTGGGCGCTCTACCTCGGCTGCTACGTGGCAGGCGGCTGGGAGCCCGCGCTCGCCGGGCTGCGGGAACTGCGTGCACGCAGGCTGGACGTGGACCTGCTCATGGTCGTGGCGGCGCTCGGCGCGGCCTCGATCGGGCAGGTACTCGACGGCGCGCTGCTGATCGTCATCTTCGCCACCTCCGGCGCGCTGGAGGCGCTGGCGACCGCGCGCACCGAGGACTCCGTGCGCGGCCTGCTGGAGCTGGCCCCGGAGACCGCTACCCGGCTCACCGGTGACGGTGAGGAGACCGTGCCCGCGGCCGACCTCGAGGTGGGCGACCTGGTGCTGGTCCGGCCGGGCGAGCGGCTCACGGCGGACGGCACCGTCGAGTCCGGCGGCAGCGAGGTCGACCAGTCCACGATCACCGGTGAGCCGCTGCCCGTGGACAAGGCACCGGGCGACGAGGTGTTCGCCGGGACACTCAACGGCACGGGTGCCCTGCGGATCCGCGTCGGCCGCCGCGCCGAGGATTCCGTGGTAGCCCGCATCTCGGCACTCGTGGAGCAGGCGAGCCGGACCAAGGCCCGCACCCAGCTGTTCATCGAGAAGATCGAGCAGCGCTATGCGATCGGCATGGTGGCCGCGACGATCGCGGTGTTCGCCCTGCCGCTGCTGTGGGGCGCGTCCGCCGAGGAGTCACTGCTGCGGGCGATGACGTTCATGATCGTCGCCTCGCCCTGCGCGGTCGTGCTGGCGACGATGCCCCCACTGCTCGCCGCGATCGCCAACGCGGGCAGGCACGGCGTGCTCGTCAAGTCCGCCGTCGCCCTCGAACGGCTCGGCAGCACCACGCGGGTCGCGTTCGACAAGACCGGCACGCTCACCAGGGGCGCTCCCGAGCTCGCCGAGCTGCGTCCCGTGCCGGGGCTCGACGCGGACGGTCTGCTGCGCCTGGCGGCCGCCGCCGAGCAGCCGAGCGAGCACCCGCTGGCCCGCGCGGTCGTGCGCGCCGCGCGCGACCGCGGTCTCCACCTGCCCCCGGCCCACGACTTCGCCGCACAGCCCGGCCGTGGCGTCTCGGCGCGGGTCGACGGCGAGCTCGTGCGGGTGGGCTCCCCCGCCGCGCTGGTGCCGGAGGGTCACCCCGTCGCCCACGAACTGGAACGGCGCGGCCACACCGCTGTCGTCGTCGTGCGCGATGGTCACGTCGCCGGGGTGCTGGGCATCACCGATCAGGTCCGGCGCGAGGCCGCCCCCGCCGTCGCCGCGGTGACCACACTGACCGGCACGGCTCCCGTGCTGCTCACCGGCGACAACCACGCCGCCGCGGCCCGGCTGGCCGGGGCGGTCGGCATCGCCGACGTCCGTGCCGGGCTGCTGCCGGCGGACAAGGTCTCCGCGGTCGGCGAGCTCGAGGCCGCGGGGCGGCGGGTGGCGGTGGTCGGTGATGGCATCAACGACGCTCCCGCGCTGGCCGCCGCACACGCCGGCATCGCGATGGGCGGGGCGGGCTCGGATCTCACGCTGCGGGCCGCCGACGCGATCGTGGTGCGCGACGACCTCACCGCCGTGCCCGCCGCGCTCGCACTGGCACGGCGGGCGCGGCGGGTGGTGACGGCGAACCTCGTGATCGCCGGGTCCTTCATCGCCGGCCTGGTGCTGTGGGACCTGCTCGGCACGCTCCCGCTGCCGCTCGGCGTCGCCGGGCACGAGGGCTCCACCGTGCTCGTCGGGCTCAACGGCCTGCGCCTGCTCGGCGGCAGGGCCTGGCGGAAGGCGTCAGCCGTCGTCCGCTGAGCCCCGGCCGCCCGGTCGCGGCCGGACCAGTGCGGGACCCGCCAGCAGCAGCACGCCCACACCGAGCAGGGACAGTCCGAGCACGAGCCACGGCGTGACCTCCGTGCCGGTCTCGGACAGTCGCCCAGCCGTGCTGTCGGTGCCGCCGGTGCCCTCCGGCCCGGTCCCGGCGTCCCCCGGCGAGGTCGGCGCGACCGGCGCGGGCTCGGTGGTGGTGGACGTGGGTTCCGTCGTGGTGGTCGGCACGTCGCCGGTGGGCGTCGGCTCCGTCGTCGTCGGTTCGGTGGTGGCCGTGGTCGGGTCGGTGGTCGTGGGCTCCGTGGTCGTCGGCCCGGTCGTCGTGGGCTCGGTCGTCGGCTCCGGCACGTCCGCGCAGGGAGCGATCAGGTCGGCGAACGGCGCGTAATGCACCTCGCCGCCGTTCGCCCCGCCAGACCCGCTGACGGCCCCGCCGTGCTCGAAGGTCCGGACCACGACGTTGCCCTCGATGTTGGCCGAGCTCTCGTCCACCAGCCCGGCGTTCGGGGCGTACACGGTGCCCCACACCGTCGGCGAGCCCTCGGGCAGCGTGATCGTGCCCGACGTCGTGAAGTTCCACAGCACGTGCGTCGAGGGCTGCGTGCCCTGCCAGCTCACCTCGGGCACCGGCCACGTGTAGTCACCGTCGACCTGCACGTTGATCACCAGCCACGCCTCGTCGCCCGGCTGGAGATAACCGTTGCGGGGGTTGATGAATCGCAGCGCCGCGAGCTCCTCCTCGGTGAGTTCGAGAACGTTCTGCCCCGGCCGCAGGCCCAGCGTGGCGACCGGGTCGGTGCCGTTCCACTCCTCCTGCCCGTTCTGGTCGGTCAGCTGGACGGTCTGGGCACACCGCGACATGCGGGTGTTGAGGTCCCGGTAGATCGAGAACAGCGCGGGCAGGTCGAATCCGCTGTCGCCGCCGACCGACTCGGCCGGCTGCGGGGTCTGGATGTCCACCTGCGGGTGGGTGCCCTCTCCCCCGCCGTCGGGCACGACGTGGGTCTCACCGCCGGTGGGCAGCACGTCGGAGTCGCCGAGGTCGCCGATCTTGGCGTAGGTCTGGGTCAGCACGTTCAGCCGTCCGCCGGCGGGGCTGCCCTCGTAGTCCGGCGCGCCACCGACGACGAGGCCGGTCACGTGGTCGTCCCCGGGCGCGACGTAGGTGCCGGGGTTGTTGAGCGCGACCTGGTAGGCACGGAAGCGGATATCGCCGCCGACGGCGACCGGTCCCTCGGTTTCGTTCTCGTACAGTCCGGCGTCGCCCTCGACGAGAACGAGGAAGCCGTGGCTCGGATCGGTCTGGACATCGTCGGGGCTCACGGGGCGCACCGGGTTGACGGGCGCCTCGGCCTGGGCGCTGGCCTGCCGTCCCGGCGACATCCCCGCGATCAGCACGACGGCCGCAAGCCCACAGCACGTCGCGCCCAGCACCGTCCGCCGTCCGGCACCGATGGTCCGCATCACAGCCCTCCCCACGACGACAAGTCCTCTTCGGACTCTCGACGTGGGGGACGCTACTCGGGCTTTTCCCGCGGTATCGGACGATTCACCCGGACGCGGGCATGGCGGCGCGGGAGGTGAGGTACTCGGCGGCGGCGATCGTGGCGGCGTACTGCGTGGCCACGAGGGGACGGATCGGGATCACCTCGTAGGCCTCCACCGCGGCATCCTCGGCGAGCCAGCGGTCGTAGCGCGACGCGACCCGCTCCCTCGCCGCCCGCACGGCGGAGCGGACGTTGCCGACGGCCAGTTCCCCGTCCAGCGCGCGGAGAAGGATTCCGCCGTAGCGCAGGCGGAAACAATGGACGTCGCCCGCCAGCGAGGCGACCTCGGCGACCGTCGCCGGGCGCCGCGATTCGGCCAGCCCGCTGCGCTGGCGCGCCGATTCCGCCGCACCGGAAAGGAAGGTGGCGAAGAACCGGGTCGCCCGCCAGTACGGAGAGTCGGGGACCATGAGACCGCCCTCCACGGCATCGAGGCCGGCCCGCAGCACCGCGTGCAACTCGTCGAGGTGGCTCGCCTTCGTGGCGAGCGCCGCGGAGTACGGCGTGTCCGACGGCGTCTCGTCGGCCGTGGCCGAGTCCTTCCAGTGCGGCACCTCGCTGATGAGCGCCAGCGCCCCGTAGCGCTGGGCATAGGACGCGGTGTTGTCCCCCGAGTCGCCCGGCCACCGGCCTCCGTTCTCCACCAGCCGGTCGTACGCGGGCCGGATCGACGAGGCGCGGAAGACGGCGTCGGCCAGGCGGACCATGTGCGGTCCCTCCGGCTCGCCGCGGTCGAGCGGCAGCCCCAGCAGCTGCGGGATCTCCTGCAGCACCGGGTACAGCACGGTCTCGGGCCGGTTGAGGTAGTAGTAGACGCCGCCGAGTTCGCTGTTGTGCAGCGAGCAGACGAGCGCCGGGCGCAGCTGGTCGATCAGCCGCATGAGCGCCTGGGTCTCCGGCAGCGCCGCGTCGAAGTAGGCGTCCTTGTAGTCGAGCGGAAAGGTCCACTCCACCTGGTCGCCGCCCGCGGGCCGGTAGAAGTGGCGCGAGTAGTGCTCGCGGGTGAACGGTCCGGCGAGCCAGCCCTCGTTGAGCCGCAGGCCATCGGGGTCGATGCACGCGATGATCTCCCAGCGGTGTCCCAGCCGTTCCCGCAGGCCGGCGTCGGCACACAGGCGCTCGGCCAGGTGCAGCGCGGTCAGCCCGCCGATGGGCTCGTTGGGGTGCGGGAGCCCGAACACGAGCGCCACCGGCAGGTCCGCGTCCGCGTCGACGGACAGGCACAGCAACGGCTCCCCCTGCCGCGACGTGCCCACCCGGCGCAGGCGCGTGATCTCCGGGTACGCCGAGGCCACGGCACGCAGCCGCCGGTGCAGCTCGTCGACCCCGGCGAACGCGGTGAACGGAGGAACCTCGTCGATCTCCTTGACCAGCCACTCGGACAGCACGGATGGTCCTCCCTCGGATTCGGCCGCGCCCGAGAGTCTCGTCCCCCGTCCCGGCACCCACCAAGGGCGCGGGCCCGGGTTCACCGGCTTGGCCTCGCCCGGGAGCAGGGTGTGTCGAAAAGCGCCCCCCGTGTTCGACGCGTAGGCAAGTGGCAGTCACGAGGAAAGGATGATCCGATGACACGAGAGACCGCGCCGATCAGGTTGTACATGGCCATGTCGCTGGACGGCTTCATCGCAGGGCCGGACGACCGGCCTGGCCAGGAACTCGGCCAGGGCGGCGGGCGCCTGTTCAACTGGCTCGACCACAGGCAGTCCGAGGGGCCGGACGGGCAGGTGTTCCGCGAGGCGTTGGCGACCGGTGCCGTGATCTCCGGCAGGCGGACGTTCGAGCTGGCGGGCCGGTGGCAGGGCGACCACCACGACGGGGTGCCGATCCACGTGCTGACGCATCACGTCGACGACGGTGACGACCCGCCGGGCAGCGCCCGCTTCTACACCGATGTCGCCGCCTGTGCCGCCGAGGCCAGGGCCGCGGCGGGTGACCGCGCCATCCTCGTGCACGGCGCCGGAGCGGCGCGGGCGCTGCTGGAGGCGGGCCAGCTCGACGAGCTGGAGCTCCACCTCGTGCCCGTCCTCCTCGGCGCGGGCAGGCGCCTGTTCGGCGACCGGGGCGCCGCCCCCGTCGAGCTGCGGCTCGTCCGGCGACTCCAGGGCCGCGACGCGATCCACCTGCGCTACCAGGTCGTGCGTTAGCAGGCGCCGCGGCACCGGCGAAACCGCGGCTAGGCGGTGCCGCGCCGCTTGGGGGCGGCACGGACGTGAGCGCGTTCACCCTGTTTGCCGACCAGGCTGAGGAACTCCACGGGTCCGGAGCTGGTGGCGCCGAACCAGTGCGGGGTTCGGGTGTCGAACTCGACGGCCTCACCGGGTTCGAGAACGAGGTCGTGCTCGCCGAGCACGAGCCGGAGCCTGCCGTTGAGGACGAAGGCCCAGTCGTAACCCTCGTGGGTGCGGAGATCGGGTTCGGTGTCGTCGCGTCCCGCCGGGAGGATGAACTTGTAGGCCTGGATGCCGCCCGGCCGCCGGGTCAGGGGCAGGATGGTGGATCCGTCGCCGCTGCGGATCGGACGCAGGTTGACGCGTGGGTCGCCGGTCGGCGGTGCGTCGACGAGCTCGTCCAGGGTGACGCCGTACGCGCGGGCCAGGGGCAGGAGCTGCTCGAGGGTGGGGCGGCGCAGCCCGGCCTCGAGCCGGGACAGGGTGGTGGCGGAGATGCCGGTCTCCTCGGCGAGGTCGGTCAGTGTGATCTCGCGGCGCTGTCGCAGTTGCTTGAGCCGGGGTCCGACGGCGTCGAGGGTGCGGCCGATCGTGTCGTTCACCGATCCAGTTTGCCATTCGGCAAATAACTTTGCCATTTTGCCCGGCAGTGGCCACTGTAAAAGACGCGGCCGGTGAGCGGCCGCGGGTTCGTCGAGAGGACAGGACGTGGCAGAACAAGCGGGTGCGATTCGAGACGTGGTGGTCGCAGGGGATGGCGCGGCGCAGCACCTCAACGCCGGCGAGGACGACGCCCGATGACGCACTCGTTCGACAAGGAGTACTGGGACCGGATCTGGCAGGGCGAGCGCGCCGCGTCGATGGGCGCGAGTCAGCCCAACCCGCACCTGGTGCGGCACGTGCGCGGCCTGACGCCGGGGACGGCCCTCGACGCGGGCTGCGGCGCCGGGGCCGAGGCGGTCTGGCTCGCCACGCGTGGCTGGCAGGTCACCGCGGCGGACATCGCCACCGCGGCGCTCGCCCGTGGGGCTGCGCGCGTCACCGCCGGCGGTGGCGCGAGCCGGGTGCGGTGGGTCGAGGCGGATCTGTCCACATGGGAACCGGACGCCCGCTACGACCTGGTCACCACGCACTACGCACACCCCGCGATGCCGCAGCTCGACTTCTACGACCGCATCGCGTCGTGGGTCGCCCCTGCGGGCACCCTGCTGATCGTCGGCCACCTCCATCACGACGGGCACCGGCACCGTGAGACCGGGCCACCCGCCTCGGCCTCCGCGACGGCCGCCGGCATCACGGCGCGTCTCGACCCGGCCACGTGGGCGATCGCCACCGCCGAGGAGCCGCACCGGACCGTGACCGGTCCCGGCGGCCGGGAGGTCTCGATCCACGACGTGGTCGTCAAAGCCCACCGCCGCCACTGAACCGGTTGGTCCGGCCAGGCGCCTCAGCCGCGCCGGACATGGTCACCGAATGACCTCGAATGCGATCGAAAAAGACGACACGCGCAATTCGTTCACTCGTCCGAGGACAATTTCACCTTATCGTGCTACGGCATGCGCCACCGCGTGCTGCGGCCTCCCTACTGTTATCGCTGGGCCGTGCTGATCCTGACGCTGGTCACGGTCACCACGTTCGCCGTCGCCGCGCTGCGCACCTCGTCGGCCGTGGGCGCGCCCACGGCCGCGAATCCGCTCGGCCACGCGACATCCACGCCTGCCCGCGCGACACCGCCTCCGGTCGCCGCCGAGGTGGTCCGGCACACCGATCGTCCCGGCCGGGTCGTCGCGCTCACGTTCGACGACGGCCCCGATCCGGTCTACACGCCGCGAATTCTCGACCTGCTGTCCGAACACGACGCCGTGGCGACGTTCTGCATGCTGGGCTCCGAGGCCCGCCGCCATCCCGAGCTCGTCCAGCAGGTGCTGGCGCGCGGCATGCGCCTGTGCGACCACACCGTCAGCCACGACCAGGACCTGCGCACGCGCAGCGAACAGCGCATCACGGCCGAGGTCATGGGCGGCTGGACCGATCTGCAGATCGCCGCGGGCCGCGATGTGCCCGTTCCCTATTTCCGTGCGCCCGCCGGGAACTGGTCGGAGCGGACGAGCGCCGTCGCGGCCCGCAACGGCATGCGCTCGCTCGCGTGGTCGGTCGACTCCCGCGACTGGACGCTTCCGGGCACCGAGCGGATCGTCGCCGCCGTCAAGGAGGGCGTCGAACCGGGCGCGGTGGTGCTGCTGCACGACGGCGGTGGCCAGCGCGAGCAGACGGTGGCGGCACTGGCCGAGCTGCTGCCGTGGCTGTTGGCGCAGGGCTACGAGCTCGGCTTCCCCTGAGGTTGCTAACCTCGCCGCGTGGACGCCGCCGAGCCGATGATCGTGGAGATCTACACCGACGGCGCGTGCAGCGGCAATCCCGGCCCCGGCGGCTGGGGCGCGGTGCTCCGCTACGGCCGCCACGAGCGCGAGCTGTACGGCGGCGAGCCCGAGACCACCACCAACAACCGGATGGAGCTGACGGCGCCGATCCGCGCGCTGGAGGCGCTGACGCGCCCCTCGGTGGTGAAGCTCTACACCGACTCCAGCTACGTCCGCAACGGCATCACGAGCTGGGTGACCCGCTGGAAGGGCAACGGCTGGCTCACCAGCACCAGGGAGCCGGTGAAGAACGCAGACCTGTGGCAGCGCCTCGAGGCCGCGGTGAGCAGGCATCAGGTCGAGTGGCACTGGGTGAAGGGCCACGCCGGGCACCCCGAGAACGAGCGTGCCGACAAGCTCGCCGTCAAGGGCGTGCAGGAGGCCCGCGAGCGCCTCACCCCCTGAGCACCGGCAGCACCTCCCGGCTCAGCAGCTCGACCGACCGCAGCGAGTGCTCCACCGGCATCCCCGCCCACTGCGTGCGCAGGATCAGGTGGTCGACGCCCAGCTCGTCGCGCCACGGCAGCAGCGCGCGCACGCAGTCCTCCGGGGAGCCCACCACGAACCGCTGTTCGGCGAGCTGCTCGTACGGGATGTCGAACGACTCGCGGCCTGGCATCACCCGGTGCTGACCCCACTGCGCGTAGGTGCGGTACTTGTCGCTCAGGTACGGCATCGCCCGCTCGAGCGCGGTCGCCCGGTCCTCGGCGCAGAAGATCTCGCGCATGGCGGGCCGCTCGGCGGGCTCCGGCCTGCCGTGCGCGGCGGCCTCGGCGCGGAACAGGTCCGCCTGCCTGCTGATCGTGTCGACGGTCGCGTGCGGGTTGATCATCCAGGTGCCGGTGAGCCGGGCAGCCCTGCGCACCGCGCCGTCGCTGTTGGCGGCCATCCACACCGGCGGACCGGGCCGCTGCACGGGCAGCAGGCCCAGCTTCGCCCCGTCGAGCCGGCACCACGGCAGGTCGGCATCCACCGTCTCGCCCGCCCACAGCCGCCTCACGATGCCGAGGTTCGCCTCGAACCGGCGGACCTTGTCCTCCGGTGGCACGCCGAGGGCGTTGTACTCGACCTCGCGGTAGCCGAGCCCGACGCCGAAGATCAGCCGCCCGCCCGTGACGACGTCGAGCGCCGCGTAGTTCTCCGCGACCTCCACCGGGTTCTGCAGCGCGAGCAGGAGGATGCCGATGCCGACCCGCATCTCCCCCGCCTCGGCCGCGAGCCGCGCGAGGTACGGCAGCGGCTGGATATGGGTGACGCCCTCGCTGAGGTAGTGCTGCCCGGCGAACACCGAGTCCCAGCCGCCGTCGCGCGCGGCCCGCAGCAGCGTCAGCTGTTCCCCCAGCGCCCGCACCTGGTCGGTGCCCGGCCGCTGCTGGTTGGTGAGGAAGATCCCGACCTTCATCCCGTCATCCTCCGGCCCTGGCCAGCGTCGTACGCGCCCTGGCCACGATCGGCGGATCGACGAGCTTGCCGTCGAGAAGCACCACGGACTCGCCGCGCCCGGCCGCGTCGTCGAACGCGGCGAGCACGGCTTTCGCGTGCGCCGTCTCCGCCTCGGTCGGGGTGAAGACGCGGTGCACCCCGGAGAGCTGCGCGGGATGCACGCACGCCTTGCCGCCGAAGCCGAGTGATCGGGCCAGCCGGGCCTCCGCCTCCTGGCCCGCGTCGTCGCGCACGTCGAGGTGGACGACGTCGAACGGCGGGCGAATGCCCGCGGCGACGGAGGCGAACACGAGCGTCGAGCGGGCGTGCAGCAGCTCCTGCCCGTCGGCCCTGACCTCCAGGTTCGCCTCGGCGGCGAGGTCGGCGCCGCCCAGCATCAGTGCGGCGACCCTCGGGTGCGCGGCGGTCTCGTAGGCCTCCCGCACCCCGGCGGCGGTCTCGATCAGCGCCAGCACGGGCGGGCCGTGCTCGCCGAGGGCGGCGAGCGCCGACGGCGTCGCCTTCGGCACCATGATCCCGTCCGGCCGGATGTCCGCCAGCGCCGCGAGGTCGCCGTCGGCCCACTCCGTGCCGGGCGCGTTGATCCGCACGAACCGCGGGCGGTCACGGGGCTCGCGGGCGAACACGCGCGCGATGGTCTCGCGTGCCGCCTCCTTCTCCCCCGGCGGCACCGCGTCCTCCAGGTCGGCCACCACGAGGTCGGCCCCGCTCGCGAGCGCCTTCGTGAGCTTGCGCTCGTCCTTGCCGGGCGCGAACAGCAGGGAGCGCACCGCCTCGAACGCCAGTGTCACGACCGCACCGCCGCGAGGAAACCGAGCCCCGGCCGCTCGCCGAGTGTGGTCACCGCGTCCTCCAGCTCCCGCACGGCCTCGGCGTCCAGCGCGAGGCCGGCGTTGGCGCGGTACTTGCCGCGCACGTCGTCCTCGGTCATCGGGTTCTCCATGCCGCCCCGCTGGTAGCGCAGCTGCGCCTCGAACGTGCGACCGTCGGTGGTCTCCACCCGCACCCCGCCGCCGAACGCGTCCGGGCGCGGCGAGTACTCGCGGGTCTCGTAGCCGACGCGCGGCGTCACCGCCAGCACCGCCTCGTCGGTGATCGCCTCTGCGGTGAAGCTCGCGACCTCCACGCTGCCGCGCACGAGCAGGCTCGCCAGGCAGTAGGGCAGGCTGAACTTCGCGTCGTACGGCGTGCGCGGGCGCACCTTGTCCCCCGCGGGTTCGAGCACGAGGTCCACGCCGGTCTTGTCGGTGAACGCCACCAAGCGCGTCACCTCCTCCGGCCGCACCGGGTGCTCCCGCAGCAGCTCCGCGAGCGCGTCGACGGGCGCGTGCGTGTAGTGGCACGCGGGATACGGCTTGTAGGCGATCGCGGGGGTGTTCCAGCGCTCGCCCAGATCGGCGAGGCCCGCGCCGAGGTCCACGTCGATCCCGGCGAGGTAGGTCGCGTAGAAGCCGCGCCTGCCCTCGAACACCGTCGCGGGCCCGGTGGCGCCGTGCGCGGCGAGCCGGGCGGCGGTGATCCCGGCCTGGGCGGCCCAGCCGGGGTGCAGGCGTTTCGTGTCGGCGCCGTCGGCGAGGAACTCCAGCAGGCCCGACGCCATGCTGCCCGCGATGCCGAGCGCGTGCGCGGTGGTGGCCGCGTCGAGCCCGCGCGCCCGCGCCGCGGCGGCTGTCGCGCCGAACACCCCGCAGACCCCGCTCGGGTGCAGGCCCCTGGCATGGAACAATCCGCCGGCCGCCGCGCCGATCCTGGTCGACACCTCGTTGCCCGCCACCAGCGCGGCGAGCACGGTCGCGCCGTCGGCACCCGCGGCCTCACCCGCGGCGAGCGCGGCCGGGGTCACCGCGACGCTGACGTGGGTCACCGAGTCGGGGTGGGTGTCGTCGAAGTCGAGCGCGTGGCACAGCACGCCGTTGACGAACGCCGCCTCGGCGGCGGGCAGGCCGTGTGCCACGCCGATCCCGGTCGCCGGCCCGTTCCCGGCTCCCTCGTCCGCACCGGAGACCACATAGGACGCCTCCCCCAGCGCCGACGCGGCGAGCCCGCAGCCGAGCGTGTCGAGCACGTGCAGCACCGCGGCGTCCTTGACCTCCTCCGGCAGGGACTCCGCCTTCAGGTTCGCCGTGAACCCGGCGATCCGCTGCGCAGCAGTGTGTGTCGCTGTCATCGACTGTCCTTTCCCACGCCCAGAAACGTCCTGCGTACCTCGTCGTCGGCCAGCAGCTCCGCGCCCGCACCGGAGTAGGTGACGCGGCCGCGTTCGATCACGTAGCCCCGGTCGCTCAGTTCGAGCCCGGACTTCGCGTTCTGCTCGATCATCAGGAAGGTCAGGCCCGCCGCGTCGCGCAGCGAGCGGAGCTGCTCGAACACCTCGTGTACGAGCACCGGCGACAGGCCCACGGACGGCTCGTCCATGAGCACCAGCCGGGGCCGCAGCATGAGCGAGCGCCCGATCTCCAGCGCCCGCCGCTCGCCACCGGAGAGCGTCCCGGCCTGCTGCGACCGCCGGGCGGCGAGCTTGGGGAACAGCTCGAACACCTCGGCGACGCGGCGGCGGATCTTGCCCTTGTCGCGTTCGAGATACATGCCCAGCTCGATGTTCTCGTGGACGGTCATCGCCGGGAAGATCGCCGGCTGCTGCGGCACGAGCGCGATCCCCGCCGTCAGCAGCTGCTGCGGCCCGTGCGAGGTGATGTCCTCGCCCCCGAACACGACGCTGCCCTCGCGCACGTCGATCAGCCCGTACAGCGCCTTGAACACCGTGGACTTGCCGGAGCCGTTGGGCCCGACCACGCAGACGATCTCGCCCTCGGCGACGTCGAGGTCCACGCCGTGCAGGATGTCGACGCCGCGGTACCCGGCACGCAGCCCGCGCACCTCCAGCAACGGCCCGCGTTCCGCGCCGTCGGTGCGCGGTGCCGCCTCAGGCTCCGAGATAGGCATCGATGACCTCCTGGTTGGACTTGACCTCGGCGGGCGGCCCCTCGGCGAGCACGCGCCCCTGCTGCAGCACCACGATCCGGTCGGCCATGCCGAACACGAACCCGACGTTGTGCTCGACGATCACGAAGGACACGCGCTCCTCGCGGTGCAACAGGCGCAGGTGCTGCGACAGCTCGGCGATCAGCGCGGGATTGACGCCCGAGGTCGCCTCGTCGAGCATCACGACCTTCGGCCCCGGCATCATCGCCATCACCAGCTCCAGCAGCCGCTGCTGGCCGCCGGAGAGGCTGCCGGCCTTCTCTCCCGCCAGCCCGCCGAGGCCCACCAGGTCGAGCAGCATGGCCGCCCGCTCCCTCGCGGCCCGCTCCGGCGGGCGGAGCAGCCCGAACGAGGGCAAGCGGGTCCAGTCCCGCGACAGCAGGACGTTCTCCGTGACGGTCAGCTCGCCGAACACGCGGGCGTCCTGGAACGTCCTGGTGAGCCCCATCCTGGCCACTGTGGACGGACGGCGGCGCGTGATGTCCCTGCCGCTCAGCCGGATCCGGCCAGCGTCTGCGCGCCGACCGGCGGACAGGCAGCTCAGCAGCGTGGACTTGCCGGAGCCGTTGGGCCCGATCAGTCCCACGATCTCGCCCTCACCGACGTGGAAGTCCACCGCGTCGAGCGCGACCAGCCCGCCGAAGCGGCACGTGACGCCCTCGGCCATGAGCAGTGCCGTCATCGGCCGTCCTCCTTCCCGGCCCGCCGGGCCCTCGCCAGGTGGGCTCGGTCGGCGAGCGAGCCGACGATCCCCTTGGGCAGCACCAGGACCACCACGATGAGCGCGACCCCGAAGAACAGCAGGAAGTCCTCGCCCTCGGTGCCCCACAGCGTCTCGCGCAGGAGGATGAACACCGTCGCGCCGAGCGCGGGCCCCCACACGGTGCCGAGGCCCCCGAGCGTGACCATGAGCGCGAGGTTGATCAGCAGGATGTCGCGGAACATGATCGCCGGGTCGATGAACGCCGTCTGGTAGGCCCACAGGCTGCCGATGAGCGCCGTGATCGCACCCGACACGCAGAACGCCGTGAGCTTCACCGCCGTGGTGTTGATGCCGCGTGCCTCGGCGCCGATCTCGTTCTCCCGCACCGCGAGCATGCTCGACCCGAGCTGGGAACGCCGCAGCCACACCGTGCCCAGCACCACGGCCACCGCGATGCCGAGGAACACGTAGTAGAACAGCGTGCGGTCGATCACGGCCTTGAAGATGATGCCGCCGGAACCGCCCGTGAAGTCGCGGAACACCAGCGCCAGCTCCCGCATCGCCATGAAGGCGCCGAGCATCGCGATCGAGAAGTACACGCCCCGCAGCCGCAGCAGCGGGTAGCCGACGAGCAGAGCGAAGACGAGCCCGGCCACCGGCGCCAGCGGCACGGTGTACCAGAAGGGCATGTCCACGTGCGTCACGAGCAGACCGGCGGTGTAACCGCCGATGCCGAAGAACACGCCGTGCCCGAAGTCCACGTAGCCGGTGAAGCCGGAGATGATGTTCCAGCTCGACGTGAGCCCGATCCACATGAACACGGTGGACAGCAGCAACAACGCCGAGTTGTTCAGCCCGAACGCCGGGGTCACCAGCAGGGCCGCGAGACCGGCCGCGAAGAGCCCGGCCCGCAGCCGGGGGTCGGCGAACCGGGACGAGGCGAGGCCGCGCGCGGGTGCGGCGGAGAGCCGGTCCGCCGCCTTCTGGTGCGGCGCGGTGCCGATCGTGGGGGTTCCGCTAGACACCGGCGGTCACCTGCTTTCCTCCGCTGATTCCGTTGGGGCGCACCACGAGCACGAGCACCACGAGGATGAACGCGGCCGCGATGCCGAGACCGGTGCCGACCGAGGGGACGTAGGAAGCCAGCATCGTCTCGATGAGACCGATCACCATCGCCGCGAGCACCGTGCCGGTCATCCGGCCCACACCGCCGAGCACGACGATCGCGAACGCCTTCATGGTCAGCAGCGGGCCGAGGAACGGATAGAAGCCCTGCGCGGAGCCGAGCAGGGTCCCGCCGGCGAACACCAGCGCGATGCCGATCCCGAACGCGATCGCGTACACGGCACCGATGTCGATGCCCACGACCCGCGCCGCGGCCTTGTTCTGCGCCGCCGCCTGGATCGAGCGGCCGACGCGCGTGCGGTTGAGCAATGCCCACGTGAGCACCAGGATCACCACCGCACCGAGGAGCATGAACGCCCTCGGCGTGGGGATCGTGAGGCCGAAGACGTTCACCACGTCGTCGGAGTAGCTCGTCGTGGTCACCCTCGGGGTGCTGCTGAACAGCCGCAGCAGCACGCCCTGCGCGACGGCGCCGATGCCGAAGGTCAGCAGCAGCGACATCAGCGGGGGCCGCTCCACGACCCTGCCCACGAGCGTCTTGCACAGCACCCAGCCGAAACCGAAGCCGAGCACCATGATCACCGGCAGTGCGACGAGCGGGTCGATCCCGAGGTAGTGCTGGGCGGTCCACGCGAGGTAGGCGCCGATCAGCACGCATTCGCCGTGGGCGAGGTTGAGCACGCCCATCACCCCGAACACCAGCGAGAGCCCCTGCGCGATGAGGGCATAGAACCCGCCGAGCACGATGCCGTCGAGCACCACCTGACTCAACTGGCCCATACGCGTAACTCCTTTGTCAGCACGGCGCTCCGGTGCGCCGATGGGCTAGCCGTGGACTACCTGCGCTGGGACCACGGCTTCATGGGGACGATCTCCGCGGAGGCGTTCTCCTCGGGGGCGACGACGACCTGCTCGCCCTTGGCGTTGAGCTGGATCGTGAGCATCGGACGGTTGACGTTCGCGCCCTTGAGCCCACTGGGATGGCCCTCGCCCGAGTAGTCGATGTGGCCGTAGAACGTGTCGACGTCCAGCTCCAGCAGCGCCTTGCGGACCTTCTCGACGTCGACACTGCCCGCCTTCTCGATGGCCAGCTGCAGCGAGAGGGCGACGGCGCTGCCGCTGGGCGGCATGTAGGAGGGCTCCTCGCCGTACCGTTCGACGTAGCGGCGCCGGTAGTCGGCGGCGGTGCCGAAGTACTCGTCGGCGAACTGCGCGGAGGCGTGCCACTGCGTCGGCGCCATGATGCCCTCCGTCGCGGCCGGGCCGAGCTGCTCCACGAAGCTGTGCTCGGTGGGCGCCTGGATCATCACCACGTACCTGGGCGCCCAGTCCATGCTCCGCATGGTCTGCACGGTCAGCACGCCCATCAGCGTGTGCCCTGCCTCGACGAGCACGTCGGGGTTCGCCTGGCGCAGCTGGGTCACCGCGCCCCGGATGTCGTTGGCGTCGCTGGGCACCCGCTGCGTGCCGACCACCTGGATGCCGAGCTCGCCGGCGAGCTTCTCGGTGGCTTCCTGGATGTCCACCATCGGCGCCTCGTCGGTGTGCAGGATGCCGATGGTCTTCACCCCGCGTTTGGCGAGCTCCCGCAGCGCCGACTCGGTGTAGCGGCTCGTGTTGGTCAGCGGGCTGAACACGTAGTCCGAGCCCTGGCTGAACACGGTGTCGGCCGCGGCGCCGCCCGCGAAGAGGATCCGCTTGTTCGGCTCGGTCACCGCCGACGCGGCGATGGTGAGCCCCGACGAGTACGAGCCGAAGATGAAGTCGATGCCGTCCTCGCTGATCAGCCGCTGCGTGAGCCGGACGGCTTGCTCGGGGTCGGACTGGTCGTCGTAGTAGACGATCTCGACCTTGCGCTTGCGATCACCGACCTGGATGCCGCCGAGCTCGTTGTTCACCATGTCGGCCCACAGCTGGTAGCCGCGCTTGACCGCCTGGCCCTCGATCGAGTACTTGCCGGTGTCGGACACGGCCGCCCCGATGCGGATCGGCCCGTTCGGGTCGTCGGCGGCGGGCGGCTCGGCACACCCCGCCGCGAGCAGGCCGAGCCCGGCGAGCGCGGCGACGACTCCTCGGGCCCGCCTACCCCACATGGGCCTTACCCCCGAGCAGCGCCTTGGCGATCACGGTGCGCAGCACGTCGTTGGTGCCCTCACCGATCGCCATGAGCGGAGCGTCGCGGTAGAGCCGTTCCACCTCGAACTCCGCGGAGTAGCCGTAGCCGCCGTGGATGCGCATCGCGTCGAGCGCGCACTGCAGGGCGGTCTCCGAGCTGAACACCTTCGCCATGCCCGACTCGGCGTCCATCCGCACGCCGGCGTCCATCTGCGACGCCGCCCAGTAGGTCATGAGCCGCGCCGCCTGCAGCTGGATCGCGATCTCGGCGAGCTTGAGCTGCACGGCCTGGAAGTCGCCGATCGCCCGGCCGAACGCCTCACGTTCCCTGGCGTAGCGCAGCGCCTCCTCGTAGGCGCGCTGGGCGATGCCGACCGAGCGGGCCGAGATGTTGACCCTCCCGGTCTCCAACGAGGACAGTGCCTGCCGCAGCCCCGTGCCCTCCACACCGCCGAGCAACGCCGAGCGGGGCACGCGCACGTTGTCGAGCCGCAGCTCACACGACTCGGTGCCCTTGTAGCCGAGCTTCGGGATGTCCTTCTCCACCGTGAAGCCCTCGGACGTGGTGTCCACGAGCAGCACGCTCATGCCGCGGTGGGCGGGGCTCGCCGTGGGGTCGGTCTTGACCAGTACCGGCAGCGGGTTGGCGTGGCGGGCGTTGGTGATCCACATCTTGGAGCCGTTCACGACGTAGTGGTCGCCGTCGAGCCGCGCGGTGGTGCGGATTCCCTGCAGGTCGGTGCCCGCGCCCGGCTCGGTCAGTGCGATGCCGGTGCGCAGCTCGCCGGTCGCGAGCCTCGGCAGGTACCGCGCCTTCTGCTCCTCGGTGCCGTGCCTGGCGATCATGAAGCACGACACCGAATGGCTGCCGAGGATGCCCGCGATGCCCATCCAGCCGCGCGAGAGCTCCTCGAAGGTGAGCACGAACGACACCGTGTCGGCACCGAGGCCGCCGTAGGACTGGGGCACGGCGAGCCCGAAGAGGCCCAGTTGCCGCATCGTGGCGACGATCTCGGTCGGGTAGCGGCCCGACTGCTCCCAGTCGCGCGCGACCGGGATGATCTCCTTGTCCACGAAGTCGCGCAGCGTGTCGCGGAACAGCCGTTGTTCGTCGTTGAACGAGAAGTCCATTCGTCACTCCTGGTGGGGATGGGTCAGCCGGTGCCGAAGGCGCCCGCCGCGCGGATGCCGGCGATGTGCTCGGCCGAATAGCCGAGCAGGTCACGCAGCAGTGATTCGGTGTGCTCGCCCCGCTGCGGCGCCCGGTGAGGTGTGGCGCGCGCGGGCCCGACGCGGACCGGGGAGGCGACCCCGCGGACCGTGCCGAACACCGGGTGGTCGGTGGCGACCACGAGCTCGCGGGCGAGCGCCTGCTCGTCGGCGAGTGCCTGCGGGATGCTGTTGATGGGCGCGCACGGGATCGCCGCCGCGCGCATCTTCTCCAGCCACTGGGCCACGGTCGCCCTGGCCAGCTCGGCGTCGAGGATCTTCTCGAGTTCGCCGTGGTGTTCGGCCCGGTCGGTGAAGGTGCGGAACCGGGGGTCCTCCAGCAGGTCCTCCCTGCCGATGATGGTGACGAGCCGCTGCCAGAACTTCTCCTTGGCGCAGCCGATCACCAGCCAGCCGTCGCTCGCGGGGAACGTCTGGAAGGGCACCAGCGAAGGGTGCGCCGACCGGGCGGTGCGCCGCGGCTCGTGGCCCGCGCTCAGGTGCCACGTGGCGAGGTAGGTCAGCATGCTGATCGCCGTGTCGTAGAGGCTCACGTCGCAGTCCATGCCGGTGCCGTCGCGACGGGCCGCGTGGATGCCGGATACGAGCGCGATCGCGGCGACGAGCCCACCGCTGTAGTCCACCATGGACAGTCCGGTCTTCTGCGGCGGGCCGTCCGGCTCTCCGCCCACGGACATCCAGCCCGCGAGGCCCTGGAGGATGTAGTCGTACCCGGGTTCCTTGACCCGCGGGCCGGTCATCCCGAAGCCCGACAGCGAGCAGCACACGATGGCAGGGTTGACGTGCTTGAGGTCGTCGTAGGTGATGCGCAGCTTCGCCGGCACGTCGCCGCGCAGGTTGGAGTAGACGGCGTCGGCCTCGCGCACGAGGTCCTCGAACACGGCGCGGCCCTCGGGCGTGGCCATGTCCAGGGAGATGCTGGACTTGTTGCGGTTGAAGGACTCGAAGAACAGCGAGTCCTCCCCCCGCGTGTACGGCGGCACCGTGCGCCCGACGTCTCCGCCGGCCGAAGGGTCCTCGATCTTGATGATCTCGGCGCCCAGCTCGGCCAGGTGCAGCGAGCCGAACGGGCCCGCGCCGTACTGTTCGAGCGAGACGATCCTGACGTCCTGCAACGGGAGCATGCGCGCCTCAGTTCACGGTCAGCGGCTCGGCGGCGACCGGGAACGAGTCCCTGCCCGCCTGTGCACCGTGCTTGTGGACGTAGAAGGTGCGGACGAAGCTGCACACCACGGCACCGTCCTGGTTGAGCGTGCGCGTGCGAATGGTGACGATGCCGGCCTTCGGCCTGCTGCCCGACTCCCGTTTGGACAGCACGATCGACTCCGACCACAACGTGTCGCCCGCGAAGACGGGGTGGGAGAACTTCACGTCGTCGAGCCCGAGGTTGGCGAAGGCGTTCTGGGTGACGTCGGTGACGCTCTGGCCGATCGCGATCGCGAGCGTCAGCGTGGACACCACGAGTGGTTTGCCGAACTCCGACTCCGCGGCGTGCTGGGCGTTGAAGTGTGCCTGGTTGGTGTTCATGCTCAGCAACGTGAACCAGGTGTTGTCGGTCTCGCTGACCGTGCGCCCGAGGGGATGACGGTAGATGTCGCCGACCTCGAAGTCCTCGTAGAACCGCCCCTGCCATCCCTGCCGAACCTGTGGCGACGTAGCACTCATGACCCCGAACGCTAAAACGTCAGACGTATTGCCGTCAAGACGCAGTCTGCGTCTTGATCGGTTATCTCCCAAAGATTTCCGATCGGTCTTCGTTCCGATGTTTTTGCCCGCCGAGACCCGTCGCGAATCATCAGTCCGGACGGCTAGACTGGCGGCGTGAGCAAGGTGAGCAGGCAGGCCGCCCCGCGCGGGCTCGGCGTGACCCCGGTGCGGTCGGCGTACCAGCAGATCGCCGACCAGCTGCGCGAGCTGATCGTGAGCGGCGGGCTGGCTCCTGGCGACCGGCTGCCGTCGGAGCCCGAGCTGGGGCAGGCGTTCGGCGTCGGCCGCAGCACGGTGCGCGAGGCGCTGCGCTCACTCAGCTCCCAGAACCTCGTCTACACGAGCCGGGGCGTCAACGGCGGCACGTTCGTCGCCGACGTCGACCCACACAGCATCAGCGCCTATCTCGAGACCAGCCTCGGCCTGCTCACCGCGAGCAGGCTCACCGTCGACGAGCTGCTCGCCGTGCGCGAGATCCTGGAGGTGCCGGCCGCCCGCCTCGCCGCCACCGAGCGGACCGAGGACGAGCTGGCCGCGCTGCGCACGGCGGTGGAGGAGGAGAACGTCGAGGCGGGCCCGCAGCACGAGCACCCGCAGGGGTTCCACATCCTGCTGCTGACGTGCACGCACAACAGCCTGCTCGAGGTGGTGACCCAGCCGATCTTCTCCGTGCTGAAGAGCCGCTTCCTGCGCGGCAACGCGCCGGCGTCGTTCTGGCAGCGGGTATGCACCGACCACGGCGAGATGGTGGAGGCGATCGAGCGGCGCGACGCCGCCGCCGCGGGCGAGCTGATGCAGCAGCACCTGCACCGCCTGCGCGAGACGTACCTGGCCATCGACCGCCGCTAGGCCCGAATGCAGTGAAGGCCACCTTCCCTGCGTTGAACGCAGGGAAGGTGGCCTTCACTGCAGTGGTGGGCTTCACTGCAAAGGCCTTCCCGGCTGGCCTCAGGGGCGCAGCTCCAGGCGGGGGATCACCTCCTCGACCAGGAGCTTCAGCTGGCGCCGCCAGTCCCACGACGTGATGCGCAGGGTCACCTCGGTCGCGCCGTCGGCGTAGAGCGCCTGGATGTCGGCCGCCGCCTGCTCCGGCGTACCGGTAGCCGTCCAGTGCCGGGTGTCCTCCCTGCTGAACACGGGACCGTAGTACTCGCCGAGGAACCGGTAGCTCTCGTCGTACGCGGCCTCGCGGTCGGGGTTGAGGTTGAGGTTGTGGTACGCCGAGACGCCGAAGCTCTCCGGGTCGCGACCCTCCTCGGCGAGGAACTCCTTGATGGCCGGCAGGTTCACGGTCAGGTGCTCGGGGCTCTTGCGGGTGGTCATCCAGCCGTCCGCGATACGGGCGACGCGGCGCAGCGCGCGCTTGGCGAGCGGCCGCGGCGCCGGGTTGGAGGCGATGTAGACCGGCGGCGGCGACTGCACGGGCTTCGGCAGCACGGTCACGTCCTCGAACGACGTGAACTCGCCGTGGAAGGTCACGTTGTCCTCCGTCCATAGGCGACGGATGATCTCCGTGTTCTCCTCCAGCCTTGCGGCGCGCGAGCGGTCGGTGACGCCGTAGAGCGCGCCCTCCTTCGCGGAGGCGTCCCTGGCCTTCACGATCCCCGTGCACACGGCGAGCAGCATCCTGCCGCCGGAGAGCTGGTCGAGCGTCGCCCACTGGTCCGCGAACAGGATCGGGTCGCGCACCGGGAAGCTCGCGAGGCAGCCGACGGCGAGCCGCACGCGAGAGGTGACGGCGGCGAGCGAGCCGAACAGGGCGATGGCCTCCGGCCGCGGCTTCGCCAGGAGACTGTCGCCGATCCAGACGGAGTCGAACAGACCCGTCTCGTCGGCGTAGTGCCCGGTCTCGACGAGCTCCCCCAGGCTGAGCACGTCGAAGAACGCGCCACGCTGGGGCAGGGTCAGGCCGATCTGCCGCTGCTGTGTCATGAAGTCCCTTTCTCTCGGTTCCGCGCTAGCGAAGGGTGATCGGACCGTGCGGCGTGTCCAGCACGGCTTCCAGTGCCGGGGCGCCCTCGGCGACGTCGAGCTCGACATCCAGCGCCCGCAAAGCGGCCAGCAGCGCCGCCGGGTCGGGGTGGAATCCGCGCAGGGACACCAGCGGCAGCACGGGCAGGTCATTCGTCGTCGGATGCGGCGCGGCCAGCCAGTCGATGAGCGCGGGAGCGAGCCCGTCGAAGCGGTCGCCGCGGTTGGGCGTCAGCCGCCACTCCAGCAACGTCCCGTCCGGCGTGCGCCGCGACAGGGGCCCGATGTCGCCGGGGTCGTAGCCCTCGGCCCTCGCGCGCGCGACGGTCGCCTCGATGTCCGGCGGGCGCACGACCCACGCGGCGAGCCTGGGGCCGGTGAGCCGGTCGATGCCGAACGTCGCCGGCTTCCCTTCCGGCGCACGGGGATCGTCGGGCCCGATCAGTTCGAGGTAGGCGTTGCCGCCGAGCCCGGCGAGGTAGTTGCGGGTGCCGCGGCCGACGTGCCTGCCACCGAGGACCGGCTTGACGCCCGTGCGCTCGGCGAAGGCGGTCACCAGCTCGTCGATGTCGGGGGCCGCGTAGACGAGGTGGTCGAGCAGAGGTTCGGTCATGGGCCGGTGCCTTTCGGTGTGTCGGGATGAAGTGCGTCGGCGAGCCGCACCCGGCCGCCCGCGCGCTCGAACTCGGCGCGGGCGTCGGCGCGCAGGCGCTCGTCGGCGAGAAAGTCGGCCGCGGTGGCGGCGATGCCGAACGCGGCGTCGTGCACGGCGGCCGTACCGGAGTCCGCTGCCGCGTAGGTGGCGAACTCGGCGGTGTGGTTGGCGACGCCGCGCGGCGCGATGGCGATGATCGGGTGGATCGCGGGCACGTACACGCTGACGTTGCCCATGTCGGTGGAGGCCACCTCGTCGGCTGGGCGTGCCGTGGCGGGCAGGACCGTGCGCCTGCCCGCGAGGTTCACGGCGTAGCGCGCCTCCAGGGTCGCGTTCGTGCGCAACGGCAGGTACGCGGGTGCGCCGTCCCAGCTGATCTCGGCCACCGTGCCCGTCGCGAGTGCCGCTGCCCGCAGGACGGCGTCCACGCGCTCGTGCAGGTCGGCCAGCGTGTCGAGGTCCAGCGAGCGCACGTAGAACACCGCGGACGCGGTCTCGGGCACCACGTTCGGCGCCTGGCCGCCGTCGGTGATGATGCCGTGCACCTTGTCCGACGAGAGAATGTGCTGACGCAGCTGCGCGATGCCGTTGTAGGCGGCGACCACGGCGTCGAGCGCGTTGACGCCCCAGTGCGGCCCGGTCGCCGAATGCGCGGCCAGGCCCCGGTAGGTGACCGCGACCTGCCGGAAGCCGAGCGAGCGGCTCCCGGCGACGTCGAGGTTGCCGGGGTGGACCATGAGCGCGAAGTCGACGTCGTCGAATCCGCCCGCGTCGAGGATGCGCTGCTTGCCGCCACCACCCTCTTCGGCGGGCGTGCCGATCAGCTCGACGGTCCCCTCGCCGTCCCGCAACGTGCGGGCCAGCGCGAGGAACGCGCCCACGGCGCTCGCCGCGATGATGTTGTGCCCGCACGCGTGCCCGATGCCCGGCAGCGCGTCGTACTCGGCGACGACCCCGACGCGCGGACCGCCTCGCCCTGCGACCGCGCGCACCGCCGTCGGCAGGCCGTAGGCCCCGGTGTCGGCGGCGATCCCGTGTGCGCCCACCACCTCGGCGATCGCCGACGCCGCGTGGTGCTCGGCGTAGGCGAGCTCGGGATGGGCGTGCAGGTCGAGCGACAGCGCGGTCAGCTCAGGCGCCAGCGCGCCGAGCCGCTCGGTGAGCGCGGCCAGCGTTTCCGGCGCGGCGCCGGTGTGGGGCGAGGACGCCGGGGCGGTCTCGCCGAGCACGCGTTCCAGCTCACGGCCGCGCCGCTCCCGCAGGCCGGGATACGGGCGTCTGATGTCGACGGTCATCGTGGCTGTCGCTCCCTGTCCTCGAGGTGGGCGTAGATCTCCTCCCGTAGCACCGTCAGCTCCGGGTCGCCGAGCGTGCGGGGCCTCGGGCGCGACACGTCCCACGTCCGCGCGATCCGTCCCGGTCCCGGGGTCAGCAGCACGATCCGGTCGGCGAGCACGATAGCCTCGGCGACGTCGTGGGTCACGAACACCACCGTGCGGGTGTCCTCGGCCTGCAGGCGCAGCAGGTCCCGTTGGAGCTGCAGGCGCGTGAGGTGGTCGACGGCGCCGAACGGCTCGTCCATGAGCAGCACGTCCGGCCGGGTCGCCAGCGCCCGCGCGATGCCGACCCGCTGGCGCATGCCGCCGGAGAGCTGCCGGGGGTACTTGTTCCCGACGTCCGGCAGGCCCACGAGTTCCAGGTGCTCCTGCGCGACGGCCCGCCGCCGTGCCTTCGGCACCCCGGCGAGTTCGAGGCCGAGCTCGACGTTGCGGCCGACCGTGCGCCACGGGTACAGCGAGGGATCCTGGAACACCACGCCGATCCGCTCGTCGGGCGCGGTGATCTCGCGGTCGCCGAGCCGTACCGTGCCGCTGGTCGGCGTCTGCAGCCCGGCCATGATCTCCAGCAGGGTGCTCTTGCCGCAGCCGCTGCGGCCGAGCAGCACCACGAACTCCCCTTCCCCGACGGTCAGGTCGATACCGTCGAGCGCCTGAACCAGCCCGGAACCCTCGTAGGTCTTCGACACACCCGTGACCGTGAAGCCCTGCCCGCTCATCGCGCGCTGCCCGCGGCCGCGAGGTCCCCCGCACTCGGCAGATACGTGTCGTCGACGATCTCGCTCGTGTCGTAGACCGTGTCCTGGAAACCCAGCTCCCGCTGGATCTCCTGCGTGTCCCGCAGCGCGCTCGCGTCGACCTCGGGCCGGTTCTCCCAGATCGGCTCCTCCCTGCGCAGCGCGCTGGCCTGAACCTCGGCGGGCACCTTGATCTGCGAGATCGCGAAGTCGCGGAACTCGTCCTGGTGCTCCTTCGCGTAGATGGCGGAGCGGAAGTAGGCGGTCAGGAACTTCTTCACCACGTCGGGGTTCTGCTCGGCGAACCGCGTGCTCGTGATCTCGACGCCCGTGTGGAAGGTCGGCAGGTAGTCCCACCCCTTGGCGAGCAGGTGCCCGACCCCGGTGGACTCGGCGAGCGACACGAACGGCTCGTGGATGATCGTGGCGTCCACCTGACCGCTCTCCAGCGCGGCGTAGGCGGGCTGGTAGGCGCCGGTCGGGATGAGCGTCACGTCCGACTCGGAGATGCCGTTCTCCCGCAGGATGTAGCGGGTGTAGACCTCCATGCCCGAGCCTTTGCGACCGATGCCGATCCGCTTTCCCTTGAGATCGGCCAGATCCCGCACGTTCTTCCCGCCGATGAGGTAGAACGGGCCCTTGGTGCGGTACATCGAGGACACGATCTTGATCGGCGCCGACTTGCCCGCGGCGATCACGGCCGAGGTGGTGTCCGAGTCGGCGATCTGCACGTCGCCGCTGCTGACCAGGCCCACGGGATCCTGTGCCTCGACGAAGGTCACGTCGAGGCCCTGTTCCTCGAAGAAACCCTTCTCCTTGCCGAACTTCGCGGGCAGCCCGCTCGGTCCGGCGAACGACGCGTAGGTGATCTTGATCAGGCCGGACGAGGTGCGCTCGGCCTCCTGCGTGCAGGCCGTCATCGTCAGTGCCAGCACCACCGCGACCGCCGCGGCGACCGGTTTTCTCCTGCTGTGCGACATTTCGGGGATTGCCTCCTGGTTCGGGGGGGGGACGGCCGCTCAGCGCAGCCGGGACTGCCGGGGCCGCCACTTGAGGAAGACCCGTTTCTCGAGCTGGTCGATCACGGTGACGCTCGTGACGGAGACGAGCGTGATCAGGATGATGAAGGCGAACGCCCTCGGGGTGTCGTAGAGCGACGTGGCCTCGGTGAGGCCGTTGCCCAGCCCCGCCTTCGACGCGACCATCTCGCCGAAGATCGCTCCGACGAGCGCGGCGGCCGCCTCGACCCGCAGCGCCGCGAAGATCGTGGGCACCGCCGAGGGCAGCACCACCTTGGTGACCACCTGGAGCCGGCTCGCCCGGAACGACCTCGCGACCTTCAGGTGGTCGGCCGACGTCTGCTTCACGCCGGCGATCGTGTTGTAGACGATCGGGAAGAAGCAGAACAGGAACACGATGATCACCTTGTGCCCGAGGCCGAGCCCGAACCACAGGGTGAGCAACGGGATCACCGTCACCTTCGGCACCGCCATCAACGCCGCGAGAAACGGCCGGAAAAACGCCTCGGCGAGCGGGACGAGCGCAAGGAACAGGCCGAAAAGAATTCCCGCCGCCACGGCGAGCAGGTAGCCCGTGAGGAATTCCTGCAGCGTCACGGCGAGGTTGCCGTAGAAACCGTTCTCCCCCGACAGCAGCAGCACCACCTCGTCGAGGACGTCGGTCGGCGCCGGCAGGTACAGGCTCGACACCACGTTGCCACGGACCAGCGCCTCACACAGCGCCAGCACTCCGGCGAGCAGGGCTACCTGCCCGAGGACGAGCCCGGCCCTGCGGCTCCGGGCCGCGGGTGCGTCGGTGCGCGAGGTAGACATGGGTTCACTCCGTCATGAGCTGGGTTCACGAGATCGCCGCGGTGCGGGAAACGGCCGGAATCGCCCGGCGCAAGATCAACCTAGGCGCGATTTTGTGTACATGTCAATCGACTGTGTATCCATCCTGAAATGTGGACGTCGGCGTATTTGTGGTCGCGGAATTAGTAATTCCGTGAACGATTTCTCCGGTGTCCTCGTTCGTTACGGAAATGGATACACTCGGCGACATGACGCGACCGGACGACACCGCGACCGTCCAGCACCAGCGACTGCGCGGCATGATCCTCGACCGCGAGCTCCCGCCGGGCACCGTGCTGCTGGAGACGCCCCTCTCTCAACGGCTCGGCGTGTCGAGAACACCGGTGCGCGAGGCACTCGCCCGGCTCGCCCAGGAGGGGCTGATCACGAGGCGGACTAGAGGGTACGTCGTGCACGAGCTGTCACCGGAGGAGATCATCGAGGTCTTCGACGCCCGGATCGTCCTCGAACGCGCCATCGCCGAGCGGGCCGCGACCTCGGCGAGCGAGCTGCGGCTCGCCCACCTCGAACAGCTCACCGACGAGCTGGACCGGCTCGTGCGCGCGCTCTGGGCGGCGGGCGACGACGAGGAGACGGCGGACGACCTCCGGGCGCGGATCCGCCCGCTCAACGTCGCCTGGCACGACGCGCTGCGCGCCTGCGGCAACAACGGCACGCTCGCGCGGCTGCTCGAACAGGTGCTGGACGTGCAGCGGATCTACAACCCCCTCATGCACCAGCACGAGGTGGAGGAGATCGCGCTCGGCCAGCGGCAGCACCACGAGATCGTCACCGCGCTGCGCCGCCGCGACCCGGCGACCGCGGGCGAGGTGATGGCGCGGCACCTGGAGACCGTGCGCAGGAGCAAGGTCGCGGAGTTGACGCGTACCCTCCGGCCGACTTAGGTCGGGTGAGGAGGTGCCTCGTGTCCGTCTACGACGACCGGCCCTGGCTCGCGCATTACGGCGAGCACCAGCCGGCCGAGCTGGTACCGCAGTTCCCGCACGCGCTGGCGATGTTCGAGGCCACGGTGCGGCGTGACCCCGGCGGCGACGCGATCCGCTACTTCGACGGCCGTCTCAGCTTCGCCGAGCTGGCCGCGCTCAGCGACGCCTTCGCCGTGGGCCTGCTGGAGCGCGGGTTCACCCCCGGCGAGCGGGTGGCGCTGTACCTGCAGAACGTGCCGCAGTACGTGATCGGGCTGCTCGGGACGTGGAAGGCGGGCGGCATCGCCGTCAACGTCAACCCGATGAACCGCGAGCGCGAGCTGGAGCTGCTGCTGCGCGACTCGGGCGCGACGGTGCTGCTGACCCTCGAGGGGCTGCACCGCGACGTCGCGGCCGCCGTCGTCGGCGACACGGCGGTGCGCACCGTGCTCACCACCTCGGAGCTGGAGTACCAGACCCGCGGCGACGCGCGGGTGTTCGCCGGGGTCGAACGCACGGGCGCGGCCGACGGCGCGGTGGACCTGGCGGAGCTGCTGGCGGCGCACCGTGGCCAGGCGCCGCCGCCGGTGTCGTTCACGCCGGGAGACACCGCCGTGCTGACCTACACGTCGGGCACCACCGGGCCACCGAAGGGCGCCATGAACACGCACGGCAACATCGTGTTCAACTCCCAGTGCTATCGGCACCTGTGCGAGCTCGGACCGGACGACGTGGTGCTGGGCGTCGCACCCGTCTTTCACATCACCGGGCTGATCGGTCACGTCACCGTCGCGCTGCTGCTCGGGGCGCCGCTCGTGCTGACGTACCGGTTCGAGCCGTCGCTGGTGGTCGACGTGATCCGTGCTGAGCGGCCCACGTTCACGGTGGGTGCGATCACGGTGTTCATCGCGTTGCTCAACGCGCCGAACGCCGACCGCGCCGCGTTCGCGTCGCTGCGCAAGATCTGGTCGGGCGGCGCGCCGATCCCGCGGTCGACGATCGCGGCGTTCGAGGAGCTGACCGGCACCTACATCCACAACATCTACGGCCTCACCGAGACCACGTCGCCGAGCCACGGCGTTCCCGCGCACGCGCGGGCACCCGTCGACGAGCACTCCGGCGCGGTGTCGATCGGCGTCCCGGTGTCCGGCACGGTGGCGCGAATCGTCGGCGACGACGGCACCGAGCTGTCGCCGGGCGAGATCGGCGAGGTGGTGATCAGCGGGCCCCAGGTCGTGGAGGGCTACTGGAACAAGCCGGACGAGACGGCGCGCGCCATCCCCGGCGGAGCGCTCCACACCGGTGACGTCGGGTACATGGATGCGGAGGGCTGGTTCTATCTCGTCGACCGGAAGAAGGATCAGATCAACGCGAGCGGTTACAAGGTGTGGCCGCGCGAGGTCGAGGACGTGCTCTACGAACACCCGGCCGTGCGCGAGGCCGCCGTGGTCGGCGTGCCCGACGACTACCGCGGCGAAACGATCAAGGCCTTCGTGAGCCTGCGGTCAGGCGAACGGGTGACCGAGGAGGAACTGATCGCGTTCGCGAGGCAGCGCCTCGCCGCCTACAAGATCCCGCGCCGGGTGGAGTTCCTCGACGAGATCCCGAAAACCGTCTCCGGCAAGCTCCTGCGCCGAGAGCTCCGCGAGCGCCACGCCACCGGCTGAGGCCGCGAGTCGTGCACTCACGACCGCGAGTCGTGCACTCAGGACGCCGAGTCTTGCACTCAGGACGCCGGGTCTTGCGCTCGGGCGCACGACTCGCGGGCAGGAACGCACGACTCGCGGCCAGGAACGCACGACTCGCGGGCAGGAACGCACGACTCGCGGGCGGGAGTGGGGACCCCCTCGGTCGCCCGGCTACGCACGGTCGTACATTCCTCCCGGACAAGAGGTAGATCTCGGGGGCATGAGGGTGCGCGGCCCAGCAGCCCGGACCGGAAGGAACGCTGCGTGAGCGAGGAGTCGTCCCGGCGGCGGCGCGTCAAGCTACTGGGCCTGCTCGCCACGATCGTGGGCACGCTGAGCGCGATACTCGCGGTCGCCGTACCCCTGCTGCCGGTGAACCAGCAGGTCACGACGCTCGACTGGCCGACGGAGCAGGGCACGCGCGCGGTCGCGGCACCGCTGACCGCGCAGGCCCCGGTGCGGTTGACCGCCGAGGTCCCCTGCGCCGCCGCCACGGCCCTCGACCAGCGCACCGACGGCCCCGCCACGCTGGTCAGCACCAATGCCCCCGCGTCGGAGCCGGGCAGGCTCACCGGGCTGGCACTGCGTGTCGACAGCGGCCTGCTGACGTTCACCACACGCGGTCAGCAGCTCGGCTCGGCGCCCATCGGTCCCGGCGCCTGCGTGATCGAGATCCGCTCGGACAGCGCGGGCACGTCGGCGCGGATCGGCGACGAGGTGCTCGCCGCCGCCGAGGGCGACTACCGCCCTCAGGTCACCGGTATCTACTCCGACCTGGACGCCGGCCGCGACGACGTGCGCGGACTGTCGGTGTCGGTGGAGGTCGACAACCGCTGGGACACCACGGCCACCGTGATCAAGTGGATCGCGATCATGTTGTCGGTCTGCTGCTTCGTGGTCGCCATGTGGGCGCTGTACCGCCTCGACCGGCTGACCGGCCGCAAGCCGCCGCGCCTCGCCCCGCGCGGCTGGTGGAAGCCGAGGCCGCTGGACTTCGCCGTGATCGGCACGCTCGTGGCCTGGTGGCTCATCGGCGCGATGACCGCCGACGACGGCTACTTCCTCACGATGGCCCGGATCCGCGACGACGCGGGCTACATCGGCGAGTACTACCGCTGGTACGGCACGGCCGACTCCCCGATGGCGTGGTTCGTGGACCTCTACGCCGCGATGACGCACGTCAGCACGCTCGCGCCGTGGATGCGGCTGCCGTCGTTGCTCATGGGGATCGCGTCGTGGGTGCTCATCAGCAGGGAGGTCCTGCCGCGCCTCGGTCAGCAGGTGCGCCGCAGCAGCGCCGCCGCGTGGGCGGCCGGCGCGGTGTTCCTCGCGTTCTGGCTGCCCTACAACAACGGGCTGCGGCCGGAGAACATCGTCGCGGTCCTGTCGCTGATCACGCTGTGTGCGGTCGAGCGCGCGGTCGCCACGCGCAGGCTGCTGCCCGCGGCGCTCGGTCTCACCACCGCGGCGCTGTCCGTGGCGGCCAACCCGCACGGCCTCATGGCGGTGCTGCCCTTCATCGTCGCGGGCAAGCCGCTGTTCAAGATGGTGCGCCACCACGCCCGGCAGTTCGGCTGGCTCCCGGTGCTCGCACCGATCGCGGCCAGCGGCTTCGTGATCCTCAACCTCGTCTTCTACGACCAGACGCTCGGCGGCGCGCTCGGCGCGACCGAACTGCGGACGGCGATCGGCCCCAACCAGGCGTGGCACCAGGAACTGTCGCGCTACACGATGCTCTTCACCGACGGTCCCGACGGCTCGATGACCCGCCGGTTCCCGGTGCTGCTGGTGCTGCTGTGCCTCGCCACGTGCGCGGTGGTGCTGCTGCGCCGCGGCATCATCCGTGGCGCGGCGCTCGGGCCGAGCAGGCGCCTGCTCGCGATGGCCGGCCTGTCGTTCGTGGTGCTGGCCCTGACGCCGACCAAGCACTCGCACCACTTCGGGATGCTCGCGACGATCGGCGGTGCCCTCGCCGCGCTCACGGCGCTGGCGACCAGCACCAACGTGCTGCTGTCCCGCCGCAACCGGGCCGGGTTCGTCGCCGCGCTGCTCGTCATCGCCGCGCTCGCCGCGACGGGCCCGAACGCGTGGTGGTACGTGTCGGGCTGGGGTGTGCCGTGGTACGACATGCCGCCGCAGCTCCTGGGCATCCCGCTCAGCACCATGCTGCTGGTGGCGGCCGCCGTCGCGTTCGCCGTCGCCGTGGTGGAGCACATCAAGCACGACGAGCACAAGCCGTTCGAGCTGCCGCCGCGCATGGAGAGCCGCAGCCGCGCGCTGCGGCTCGGCACCGCGCCGCTGTCGATCGTGTGCGCCGTGCTGGTGCTCTTCGAGATCGGCAGCATCGGCAAGGCCACGGCGGAGCGATGGAACACCTACAACAGCGGTACCGACAACGTCGCGCAGCTGGCGAGGCAGAGCTGCGGGCTGTCGGACTACATCTACGTGGAGCAGCATCCCCGCCGTGGCCTGCTCGATCCCAGCCCCGAACAGCCGGTCGTACCGGCGCCGGGCTGGCAGACCCCGGAGGGCACGATGCCGGAGGTCACTCCCGAGCAGTGGCTGCAGCCGGCACAGGACGGCTTCGTCACCGGGGGCGGTCTGCCGAGGACGTCGGACGGGCAGAGCTGGCAGCCGCCGGAGGAACTGGGCGGCCGGAACGCGCCGGCGTGGGGCAGCTACGAGCCGACCGGCAACGGGACCGGCGAGCTGCGCACCGCCTGGTACCCGGTGCCGCAGCGGGCGCGGGACGGGGACGTCCCCGTGGTCGTCGCGGTGGCGGGACAGGTCGACGGCGCCAACTCGATGACCGCCGAGTTCGGCAGGCAGACCGAGAACGGCTTCGAGATCGTCGACCGGCGCCCGGTCACCGCCTCCTCCAGCGGGCCGGACTGGCGCGACGCGCGCATCACCGTGGACGGTGCGGCGAGCGAGGCCGACCAGATCCGCATCGTCGCCGAGGACAACGGGCTAGGCCCCGACGCGTGGCTCGGCTTCACCGCGCCCCGGGTGCCCGCGCTGGAGCGGATGACCGACGTCGTGGGTGACACGCCGACCTTCCTGGAGTGGGCGGCGGCCTTCCAGCACCCGTGCCTGAGCCCGTCCACGGTCGTCAACGGCGTCGCGGAGATGCCGAAGTACCGGGTGAGCGCCGGCGGCTCGTTCCGCGACATCGGCGAGTCCTGGTCCTCCCCCAAGGCCGGAGGACCGTTCGGCTGGATCACCGTGACGACGCAGGCCCGCGAGCTGCCCACCTACCTGAAGGGCGACTTCAACCGCGATTGGGGCTCGCTCTACGTCCTCGAGCCGTACGAGCCGGACGCGCTTCCGGCCGAGGCCGCCGAGCACCAGCGCACGGTGACCAGGACGGGGCTGTGGACGCCGGGCGAGTTCGTGCTCCCCTCCCAGCTCCACAGCAACGTCGAGTCGAGCTGACCCAGAGCTAACTCAGCTCGAGGCGGCGCAGGACGTCGGGCAGCCGGTCGAGCAACGGCTGCCCATCGGCACCTCCCACCGTCGCCCGCAGGTAGAGGCCGTCGCCGAGGACGGCGACCAGCTCGGCGGTGAGCGGGTCGTCGACGTACTCGGCGAGCAGGGCGGACCAGATCCGGCCGACGTCGGCCATCACCTCGGCCACCTTCGGCTCGCTGCCGAGCAGCCGGAGCGCGGCCACGGACGAGCGATGTGCGGGTTTGTCCATGCTGGCGTCGGTGACCGAGGACAGCAGGTAGTAGCGCACCACGCCCTCTGGCGCCGTGCGGGCGTACTCCGCGTCGGCGGCGGTGAGCCGCAGCAGCCGGTCGAGCAGCCCGTCGAGCAGGGCGTCCTTGGAACCGAAGTGGTAGAGCAGTCCGCCCTTGGACACCTTCGCTCGCGCCGCGACGGCGTCGAGCGTCACGGCGGCAGAGCCGCTCTCGATGAGGATGTCCTCGTAGGCGTCGAGGACCTGTTCGCGCGCTGAAGGCCGACCCATGACGCTTGACTATACCGTCCAGACGGTTTAGTTTCGAATCGAGGGGCAAACTTTACCGTCTGGACTGTTCAGTTTTTCAGGGGAGACATCGTGACAAAGGCGGGACGCCGGGACTGGCTGGCGCTCGCAGTGCTGGTGCTGCCGGTGCTGCTGATCAGCGTCGACATGACCGTGCTCGGGTTCGCCCTGCCGTACCTGAGCGAGGACCTCGGCCCGAGCGGCGCCGAGCAGCTGTGGATCGTCGACATCTACTCGTTCGTGCTCGCCGGGCTGCTGGTGCTCATGGGTACCCTCGGCGACCGCATCGGCCGACGCAAGCTGCTGCTCGCGGGCGCCGCGGCGTTCGGCGCGGCTTCGGTGCTGGCCGCGTTCGCGAGCAGCCCCGGCATGCTCATCGCCGCGCGGGCGCTGCTCGGTGTCGGCGGCGCGACGCTCATGCCGTCGACCCTCTCGCTGATCCGCAGTATCTTCGCCGACCCGGCGCAGCGGCGGCTCGCCATCGCCGTCTGGGGCTCCGGCTTCTCGGGCGGCATGGCGCTGGGCCCGGTGATCGGCGGCTGGCTGCTGGAGCACTTCTGGTGGGGCTCGGTGTTCCTCATCAACGTGCCGGTGATGCTGGTGCTGCTCGTGGCGGGGCCGTTCCTGCTGCCGGAGGCGCGCGACCCGAGCCCCGGCCGGTTCGACCCGCTGTCGGCGCTGCTGTCGCTGGCGGCGATCCTGCCCATCGTCTACGGGATCAAGCGTTTCGCCGAGTACGGCGCCGAACCGCTCGCGGCGCTCAGCGCGCTCGCCGGCATCGCGCTCGGCGTGGTGTTCGTGCGCAGGCAACGCGCTCTGCCCGACCCGATGCTCGACCTGTCCCTGTTCCGCGATCGGGCCTTCAGCGCCTCCGTGCTCACGAACATGCTCGGCGTCTTCGCGCTCGTCGGCCTGCTGTTCCTGGTGCCGCAGTACCTCCAGCTGGTGCTCGGGATGCGGCCCATGACGGCGGCGCTGTGGCTGCTGCCGACCACGGCCGCCGGTGTCGCGGGCTCGTTCGCCGCGGCAAGGCTCTCGCGCCGGTTCCCGGTGCCGTGGCTGATCGGCGGCGGGCTGCTCGTCGCGGCCGTGGGCTTCGCCGTGCTGGTGACGATCGGTGTCGACAGTGGACTCGCGATGCTCGTGACCGGGATGGCGCTGGTCGGGTTCGGCGTGCCGCTGTCGGAGACGCTGACGAACGATCTGATCATCACGGCCGCGCCCCCGGAGCGAGCCGGGGCGGCCTCGGCGATCTCGGAGACCGGCTTCGAACTCGGCGGCGCGCTCGGCACGGCGGTGCTCGGAAGCGTCGCGACGGCGGTCTACCGCGCGGGCGTGCCCGCCGAGGCGGGAGAGGCCGCACGCGAGACGCTCGGCGGCGCGGTGGCGACGGCGGCGCAGCTGCCGCCCGAGCAGTCGGCGGCCCTGCTCGCGTCGGCGAAGGAGGCGTTCGTGCAAGGGGTCCAGGTGAGCGCCGTCGTCGGTGCCGCCCTGCTCGCCTACACCGGTGTGCAGGCGCTCGTCCTACTGCGGCGCGGCCGCGAGCGTGTGGAAGATGGAGGCGAGACGCTCAGCGATGGCTCCCCCGCCGCCCCGCGTCGTTGACTGTCCTCATGACCACCAACATCCAGGACAAGACCACCCGCCAGGTACTCGAGGCGATCACGAAGCGTTCCTTCTGCACGCTCGCCACCACCTCCGCGGCACACCGGCCCCACGTGGCCGGTGTGCTGTACCAGGCGGTGGGGTCCACCTTGTACGTCAGCACCCTGCGCGGCAGCCGGAAGGCCCGCAACATCGCCGCCAATCCGAACGTCGGCGTGTGCATCCCCGTACGCCGCCTGCCCTTCGGCCCGCCTTCGTCGGTGCAGTTCCAGGCGGTGGCCGACATCCTCGCACTCGACGACGAGCACCTGCTGCGCCTCGTGGAGGACGGCGCGCTGCCCGCCATCACCAAGCACGGCGAGCTCACCGAACCCGACGGGTGCTTCCTGCGCATCACCCCGGCTCGCCGGCTCAACACCTACGGGGTCGGCATGCCACTGCTGACGTTCCTGCGCGATCCGCTCCACGCCCAGGGCACGGTTGAGCTGAGCCGCTGATCCGTCCACAGTGGTGGTCCACTGTGGAACTGCTGGGGATTCACCAACATCGACCGCGGCACGGCCGGTTCTGACGTCGCAACGGTTTCGTCACGCCACTCCGTCATGGTCGTCGGCGCCGGGTAGGTTCTCGGCCGACCATGACAGAGATCATCGACGACGGCCGACCCACCACCGACGGAGTAGGGCCACTGGCCCCGCTTCGGGCCCGGCCGCTCGGCGACCGGCCCGCACGGGACGAGCCGCTGCTCGGCCCGCCACTGCTCCGGTTGCGGCGCAAGGCCCGGCCCACTCTCCTCCTGTATCCCCTGCTGACCGTGCCCTTCGCAGCAGGTCTCGTGCTCGGCGACCCGCGGGCCCCTCTTGCCCTGCCCGTGCTCGGCACTGCCTTCTTCGGCCTCGGTTCGCTGTACAACCTCGTGCTGTGGTTCACGTTCCTCGGGCGCCCGGCGAAGAAGCTGCTGGCGCAACCGGTCCGGGAGATGACCGCGACAGCCGCCGGAATGCGAGTCACGAGGCTGCGGGTGACGATGCGCGTCGCCGGAGCACCGGAAGAGCAGTGGCTCCGGATGGGGTTGCCCGCCGGACTGCGCACGCAGCTGCTCGCCGAACCGCGCCTGTGGGTGGTGGGTCCCGACCGGAAGGGCAGGGCGCTGGTGGCGCTGCCCGGCGCCACTCTGCTGCGGCCTGCCCGCATCACCACAGTGCCGCCGCGCCGGTCGCGGCCGGCGAACCCGGTGCGGCAGGGACTCTCGGCGCCGTGCGACGATCCGGTGCTCTGCGCACACGTGCGCTGGGTTCGGCGGTGGTCCGTGCTCGGTACGGTCGCGGGCGCAGTCTCGGCGGGCTGGCTACTTCAGTCGGCCCTGGCTGCGGGCTGGGTGGACGTCACAATCCCGGCCCTGGCCGTCGTCCTGCTGCTGAGTGTCGTGGCTACGCTCCTGCCCGGGCTGCCGCGCCTCTCCAAAGCGGCGCACGCGCTCACCTGGACGCCGCTGCCCGCCGTGCTCGACGACGACATCCGCTTCCGATCCGTGCTGCGCATGGACGCCACGGGACGCGTCTGGCTGCCCGACGGAACCCAGCGCACCCTGCGCCTGCGACGGGTCTCCCCCGAACTCGTCGCGAACATCCGGTGTTCGCGACAGCTGTGGATCATCGGCGCGCCGGGCGCGGGAGGCGCGGCGCTGGCCGGGATTCCCGGTCAGCCCGTGCTCGACCCCGTGATCCTGGGCAGGCGCGCGAAGACTGCCCGCCCACGATGAACGACCCCGCCACCGAGTACCGGCCGGGGCCGTTCTCCCCGCTCGGCGGCCGGCCGACGCGCGACGAACCGGTGCTGGCGCCCGTGTTCGGCAGCTGGCGCGACATGGTCGGACGGACGTTGCTCCTCCACCCGCTCGGCGCGGCGGCGGGCGTCGTCCTGCTGGTCCTCGATGGCGGGCAGTCCGGCCTCGCCGCGCCCGTGCTGCTCGTCGCGACGCTCGGACCGCTCTGGCTGAACAACCTGACGGCCTGGTTCGTCAGCGTCGCACCCACGAAACGGCTGCTCGACGAGCCGGGCCGGTACGTGACCGCCCGTGAGGGCGGGCTGCGGTACAGCACGCTGGCCGTGGCGCTGCGCATCGCCGACGTGCCGGAGGAACGGTGGGTGCTGCTCCGGCTCGGAGCGGGCGCACGGGCCCAGCTCAGGGCCGATCCCCGGTTGTGGCTGGTCGGCCCCGGCCGGAAGGGCGTCGCACTCGCCGCGACACCGGGCTCGGCCATGCTGCGTGTCGCGCGCGTCCAGAGCCGGCCACCACGCGGCGCACGCCCCGTCACTCCGCTGGCCTACGGGCCGTCGGCGCCCTGCGACGACGCCGCTGTACAGGCGCACATGCGTTCCCGGCGGCGCATCTCCGCGCTCTCCTCGGTGTGGTGGCTGCTCGTACTCGGCTGGCTCGTGCAGTCGCACCTGCCGGTGCTGCTGCGCACCGAGGACCCGGGCCGCAACGCGTGGGTGCTCGCGGCCGCGCTGGCGATCGCCGGGCTGGCCGTGTTCTCGGCCGGTGCGTATCTCACCGAGTTCGTCCGGGCGGGCCGGGCGGGCCGGGCACTCACCTGGACCCCACTGCCCGCGACCATCGACGGGGAGATCGAGCACAGCGGCCACCTGACGGCCCACGCGAAAGGGCGGGTCCGGCTGCCCGACGGGACCGAACGGCTGGTGAGCTTCGCGGGTGTCTCGCCGGACCTGCTCGCCGACGTCGCATCCTCGGGCCTGCTCTGGGTTCTGGGCGCGCTCCGCCACGGCGGCCGCGCCGTGGCCGGTGTCCCGGGAAGGCCGCTGGCGGAGTCGGTGACGCTGGGCAGGCGCACCATGGAGGGATGACGACCTCGCGACGGCGCCGGGTCGCTCGCACGCGCGACGGCCAGATCGAGACCGCCACGTGGAACCCCACGACGGGCTGTGACGTGGTCAGCCCCGGCTGCGACCACTGCTACGCGCTCGCCTTCGCCAAGCGGCTCAAGGCGATGGGCAATACCGGCTACCGGCGGGACGGTGATCCGCGCACCAGCGGTCCCGGTTTCGGGCTCACCCTGCACCCCGAGCGCCTGCGGCATCCCGCCCGCTGGCGCGCCCCTCGGCTGGTGTTCGTCGACTCGATGAGCGACCTGTTCCACCCGCGCGTCCCGGAGAGCTACCTCGCCGAGGTGCTGCGCGTGATGGAACAGGCCGAACGCCACACGTTCTTCGTGCTCACCAAGCGGCCTGCCCGGATGGCCTCGGTGCTCACCCGGCTGCGGCCGCGGCCGCTTCCCAACGTGTGGTGGGGCACCACCGTCGAGAGCGACGACTACGTGAAGCGCGCCGACAGGCTGCGCGACACCCCCGCCAGCGTGCGGTTCCTGTCGCTGCAACCGTTGCTCGGCCCGGTGCCGAGCCTCGGCCTGGACCACATCGACTGGGTGTACGTCGGAGGCGAGTCAGGCGCGGGCCACCGGCCGATGGACCCGGCGTGGGTGCGGCAGGTCCGCGACCGCTGTGTCGCCGAGGGCATCCCGTTCCTGTTCAAGCAGTGGGGCGGGCGCACCCGCAACGCGGGCGGCCGGGTGCTCGACGGCCGCACCTGGGACGAGATGCCCGCTCGCTGGTCTCCGAGCCCGAGCAGGCCGAGGTAGGTTCCGGGGTTGAGCTCCGCGCCCTTGAACCGCGCGGTGTCCTCGGCGCCGAGCACGCCGACACTCGGTGTGTACGACGCCCCTCCGCCGGGGCCGCCGTCGACGCGTGCGCGGATCTTGGCCGCGGCCACCTCGGCGGCTCACCACGCGAACCCACGACGAGGTGGTGACGAGGCTGGAACGGCTGGCCGACGACCTGACCTCCGGTGACCGGAAGCGCCTCGCCACACTGATCGGCGGCCTCCTCGACACGGCCGAGGGGACGTAAGCCTCTACCGGGAGCGCCCGCCCGGTCGCATCCTGCTGACCAACCTCACCGGGGAGGCGGCATGGCCAAGCGGCTCGTGGTGCTCTGCGACGGCACCTGGAACACCCTCACCCAGCGCAGTCCGACGAACGTGGCCAGGCTCAAGGCCGCAGTGGCCCCCGTCGGAGCGGACGGCGTCAAGCAGCAGTGCCGCTACCTCGAGGGGGTCGGCACGAAACCGTGGCAGCGCCTGCTCGGCGGGGCGTTCGGCTACGGCCTCTCCGCCAACGTCAAGGCGGCGTACGAGTTCCTGGTCCACCACTACGAACCGGGCGACGAGCTGTTCTTCTTCGGCTTCAGCCGGGGCGCCTACACGGCACGCAGCACCGTCGGCTTCATCGTCAACTGCGGCATCCTGCGGCCGCAGCACGCCGGCCGGCTGGACGAGGCCTACGAGCTCTACCGCGACCGGGACCGCGCGACCGCGCCGGGCCGGGAACGCGCGACCCGCTTCCGCGCGAGCTTCGCGCACGAGAACCAGACGCCGGTGGAGTTCGTCGGGGTGTGGGACACCGTGGGCGCACTGGGCATCCCGCTCAGCGGCGGCCGGCTCCTCCACCGGTTCAACCAGCGCTGGCAGTTCCACGACACGACGCTGAGCCACACCGTGCGGGCGGCGTTCCAGGCGCTGGCCGTCGACGAGCACCGACGCTCGTTCACGCCCGCGGTCTGGCAGGTGTCCAGCTCCGCCGACGGGCAGCGGCGCGAGCAGGTGTGGTTCGCCGGAGACCACTCCGACGTCGGCGGCGGGCACTCCGACACCGCGCTCGCCGACATCGCGCTGCGCTGGCTCGCGGGCCGCGCGCGGGACCGCGGTCTCGGCCTCGAGCCGGACGCACTCGCGCGCCTGCCCCGGCGCGACGAGTGCGGCACGCTGCACGACACGTGGCGCACGCTCACCAGCGTCCTCGGAAGGGACGAGCGCCGAATCGGCGTCACGGACCGGGCGGGCGAGTACGCCGCCTCGTCCGCGGTGTTCCGGCGCGAGCGCATGCGGCCGCCGTACGCGCCCCGCAACCTCGTCGACTACCTCGGCGCCGCCGGGCAGGTCATCGACGTCTGAAGGCGCGCGAACTCCCGGAAAGAAGCACGCGGGAGTCCCCTTCGCACCCGGCCCCGTGTGATCATGGCTGCGCCGCAACCGATCGATCACGCGAGGAGCGGATGTGACCACCACTGTCGTCGCGGGCAACCCGAAACCGGCCTCCCGCACGCTCGACGCCGGGCAGCGCCTCGCCGAGGCGCTCACCGGCCGCCCCGCCGACCACGTCATCGACGTCGTGGAACTCGGCCCCGGCCTGCTCGGCTGGGGCGATGAGACCGTGTCCCGGGCGGTCGAGACCGTCGGGGCGTCATCGCTGGTGGTCTTCGCGAGCCCCACCTTCAAGGCCACCTACACGGGACTGCTCAAGCTGTTCCTCGACCAGTTCGCCGGTGGCACCGGCCTGCGGGGCGTGGTGTCGGTGCCGCTCATGCTCGGCGCGGGCCCCGGCCACGCGCTCGCGCCGGATCTGCTCCTCAAGCCCGTGCTGAGCGAGCTGGGCGGCACGTGCGCATTGCCCGGCCTCTACCTCATCGACTCCACCTACACCGAGGACTCCGTGCTCACCGACTACGCGGCGCGCTGGGCGCCGACCGTCGCCGCGCTCACGAGGAGCTGAGCACCTCCTGCACGGTGCGGGACAGCAGACAGAACTCGTTCCCCTCGGGGTCGGCAAGCACCACCCAGCTGACATCGGATCCCTGCCCGACATCCACCCGCCGCGCGCCCAGATCCAGCAACCGCCGCAGCTCCTCGACGGTACTGCCGCCATCGGCACGCAGGTCCAGGTGCAGGCGGTTCTTGACGCTCTTGCGCTCCGGCACGGCGAATACGTCGATCGTGAGCCCCGCACCGCCGGCGGGGCCGATGGTGATGCCGTCGGAGGCCGTGTCCACCACGGTCCATCCGAGAACGGCGCACCAGAACTCCGCGACGACGCGAGGCTCGACGGCATCGATGGCGAGGGCGGCGATTCGACTGGTCACGCCGCACATCCTGACATCAGCTCACCGCAGCACGGGCAGGACGGCCAGTGCCATCGCGCGGTAGCGGGCGTCGTTGGGGTGCGGCTTGTCGCCGCTGTCGCAGGCGGGGTTGAGCCCGTCCGGATCGCCGGGGCCCGCCCTGATGCGATCGAGGTCCACGAGGCTGGATCGGCTCCTCCTATCCTCGGTGGTCCAGACCTGGGTGGCTACGCCGTCGTTCGCACCAGAAACCACGGGAGACCGGTGCAGTCGGCCCAGTTCTCGCGGTGCGTCAGCTCGCGGCGTTCGCCGTGGTCCCGCCGCACGATGGAGCCGACGATCGTCGCCGGGGTGTTGGACGCGATCACGCGGCCGCTCGCGTTCACGAGCAGGCTCGCCGGACCCTCGGCGTTGAGCATCGGCAGCATCGCGCGCTCGATGTCCGTCGCCCTGATGTCCGCGGCGGCGACCCCGAAGAAGCCGGCGTCGCTCGTGACCGGGGCGGCGAAGGTGAGGATGTACTCGTCGGTGCCCGCGTAGTCGACGTAGGGCCCCACCACCACGCGCCGTCCTGTCCGGCACGGCACGTCGAACCACGGCGCCACGGGGTACTCGTAGCTGCCGATGTTGCCGGGATCCAGGTCGACGGCCAGCGGCCTGGGGCCGCCGCCCGACGGCGAGCGCCGCCACCACTCCAGCCAGCGCGGCCGGTCGGCGAGGGTGCCGGGCGCGGCGATCACGCCGGTGCCCGCGAGCATGTCGGCCGAAGCGAGCTGACGCAGCACGGTGGGCCGGATCGCCGCGAGGTCCGCGGTGGTGGGAGCGCGGCCCCGCGCGCGGGCGTCGCGGTGCACGCCGACGGCGAGCTCGCGCAGCGCGTCGATGCCCGCGAAGGTCTCCCGGAGCAGAGCCTCCACCGTGGTGGCGGCCTCACCGGCGTACGGGCTGGCTTCCTGCACGGTTGCTCCACGGTCGGTGGCGGGTCTGCCCACCCAGGTTAGGGCGAACTCTGGGTAAGTTGTAGATGGAACTCGATCAGCCGCGAAATGGCCAGTTCGACGTGTTCCTCGGTGAGCCGGCGCGCACGGTCGCCGTCGCCGTCGGCGATCGCGGCGAGCACCGCGCGGTGCTGTGCCACCCGCTCGTCGCGTTCGATGGCCTCGCCGAAGGGAATCCAGAGCAGCTCGCCGATCTCGCCCTGCAGGTCGATCTCCTGCCGGGTCAGCCTGGCCGACTGCGCGGCGGCGGCGATCTCGATGTGGAAGAGCCCGTCGGCTCTGCGGCGCTCCCCCACCGTCTCGGCGGCCTCGAGCTGGTCGATCAGCTCGGCCAGCCGCGCGATCTGGTCGTCCGAGGCCCGCTCGGCGGCGAGCCGGGCGGCGGTGGCGGTGACGGCCAGCAGGTGGTCGCCGATCTCCCGCAGCTCGTGCACGCCGGTCTCGCGCAGCACCGTCCGCAGCCGCTCGACCGAGGCATCCACCGGCGCGCGGACGAACGAGCCGCCGCCCCTGCCCCGCCGCGTCTCGACGAGGCCGCGCTGGCGCAGCAACGCGAGCGCCTCGCGCAGGGTCACCGTCGACACGGCCAGCGCACCCGCCAGCTCCAGCTCGCTCGGCAGCTGCTCGCCGTCGGCGATCAGGCCCAGCCCGATGGCCTCGCTGATCCGCCGCGCGACCACCTCGACCCTGCCGCCGTCGCGCAGCGGCGCGAACACGACATGGCGGGCGGCACGCGAGACATCGGCGTCGGTCACCGTTGGATCTCCTCCCCGCACAGCGAACCCGAGCTTAACCGGATCTTCGGCCGGACCCTTGCCATTTGAAATATGAAGTCATATGTTAAAGCCTACTGTGATCGCGGTCACGGAGCTACCTGCAACGTCGACATCCCAACCCGAACCGACTGCCGCCGAGTGGAGCCGCAACCGATGACAGACACCGAACCCACCACGTCAGCAGGCGCGGCCGGTGGCAACGGCCACGAGCCCGTGACCATGGAGTTCCTCGCCGACTGGCGCAACGCCGCCTACAACTGCTTCTCCTCCGGCCACAAGTTCTGCCGCGAGGTCTGCCCCGTCATGCAGGTGACCCGCAACGAGTCGTGGACCCCGACCGCCTTCCACGCCAACGTCGTCGCGATGGAGCAGGGCGAGCTGACCGTCGAGGACGTCGCCGAGGACTACGTCAACTGCACCCAGTGCGGCGCGTGTGAGCTGCGCTGCCCCAACACCCTGTTCACCGGGGACTTCTACCGCTTCCGCACCCGCACCGTCGACCTGGTGAAGCAGATGCGCGCGCTCGCCGTCGACAACGGCGTGCACCAGCCCGGCTACCGGCGCTGGAACGAGCTGACCGACGAGCGCACGCACGAGCCCGTGCTCGGCGACGTGCCGGTGAGCCAGGACCGCGTGCGGGACTGGGCCGAGGGACTCGACATCCCCATCGGCGGCGAGACGATCCTGTTCGTCGACTGCGAGGCCGCGTTCTACCGCACCTCGGTGCCGCGCGCGGTCGCGCAACTGCTCCAGCGCGCCGGTTACGAGTTCGGGCTGATGCGCGAGCAGTGGTGCTGCGGCGGGCCCGCCGCGGAGATGGGCTACCGCGACCAGTCGCGGCGCTTCGCCGAGCACAACCTCGCCGACTGGCGCGCCTCCGGCGTCAAGCGCGTGCTCGTGCTCGACCCGCACGACTACATCACCTTCACCGAGGACTACCCGGCCTACTTCGGCGACGACTACGACATCGAGATCGTGCTCGTCGTGGAACTGCTGGCCCAGTTCCTCGCCGAGGGCAGGCTGACGCCGACGGTGCCGATCGAGCGCACGATCACCTACCACGATCCCTGCCGCCTCAACAAACGCAAGGGCATCTGGCAGGAGCCGAGGCAGATCCTGCGCGCCATTCCGGGACTGACCTTCCACGACGTCGACCGGGTGACGCAGTGGTCGTACTGCTCCGGCGGGGGCGGCGGCCTTCCCGTCGAGAAGCCGGAACTGACCGCGCGGATCAGCGCCTCGCGCCTCGACAAGGCCGCCGAGCTCGACGTGGACACGCTCGTGTCGGCGTGCCCGTGGTCGGAGCGGCCGCTGTCGGAGGCGGGCGAGGCGCGCGCGATCGACGTCGTGGACATCCACGAGCTGCTCGCCGAGTCGGTGGGCATCGAGGTGGGCGGGAGCACGGGACGATGACGATCACCGGAACCGCACCGCAGCTGTCCGACCGCGTGCTGGCCGAGCTGACCGACGCGCTCGGCGGCGAGTACGTGCTGACGTCGAAGACCGCGCGCTACAACCGGGCACGCGTGCCCGCGCCGTTCCCGGTGCACCGCTGGCGTGAGCGGGTGCCGGACCTCGTGGTGCTGCCCGGCTCGGCCGAGCAGGTCGCCGAGGTGGTACGCATCGCCAACGCCCACCGCATCCCCATCGTGCCGCGCGACGGCGGCACCGGGCTCACCGACGGTGCGGTGCCCGAACGCCGCGGCATCGTCGTGGACGTCAAGCGGCTCGACGACATCAAGGAGATCGACCTCGACAACCGCACGTGCACGGTCGGCACGGGCATCAACATGCTGAAGCTCAACGAGGTGCTCGGCGCGCACGGCCTGATCTACCCGGACGACCCGGCGTCCTACCCGTGCTCCCTGGTGGGTGGGCGGATCGGCACCAGCGGCTGGTCGCTCGTCGGCTCCCGCTTCGGGCACACCCGGGACCTGGTGCTCAGCTTCGAGCTGGTGCTACCGACCGGAAAGCTCATCCGCGTCGGCGACGGCGGCGGGCGCAAGGTGTCGAAGAGCTCCAGCGGCTACCAGCTCAAGCACCTGTTCATGGGCCACCAGGGCACACTCGGCATCGCCACGGAGGCCACACTGAAGCTCTATCCCAAGCCGGAGGCGGAGTTCTCGCCGTTCTGGGCGTTCCCCGACTTCGACTCGGCCTACCGCTGCGTGGGCGAGCTGGCGAGGGCGGGCGTGGCCACCTTCGCGGGCGCGGTGCTGTTCGACGAGTGGAAGGTGGACTACCTGCGCCGCGACGACGAGGCCTACATCCCGCAGCCCGCCGACGTGCGCGCGCTCGTGTGCGCCGTGGCCTACGGCAACGACGACGAGGTCCGCGCCGGCGGCAGGCGCCTGCTGCGGATCGCCCGTGACGCCGGGGCCCGCTACCTCGGCGACGAGATCTCGCACGGCGACTGGGCCGCGCGGCACGACCGCTACGCGACGCCGCTGCACGGCCGCACGCCCGCCGGGCAGGTGGCGCCGATGAGCTGGCACTGCGAGGACGCGGCGATCAACTACACGAACCTGCCCGCCGTGCGGCGGGAGTGGCACTCCATCGTCGCGCGGCTGCGGGACAAGCACCCCATCTTCGACGACTGGGGCATGTTCTTCTACACCAGCGCCGACACGGGCGTCGACTACCTCACCGAGATCGACGTCGGCATCTGGGAGCAGGAGCTGGACGACGCAGCGTGGGCGGCGTGGGTGGACGCCAAACGCGACATCGCCGCCGTGGCGCTGAACCACGGCGGCTCCATCAGCGCGTGCCACGGTTCCTGCCGTGAAGGCGAGGTCGACCTCGTGCCGCTGGAGCTCGGCGGCGGCTACGACGTGATGCTGCAGGTCAAGAGGGCCCTGGACCCCAACAACATCATGAACCCCGGGAAGTACGGGCTCCAGCGTGCCTACGAGGAGGCACCATGAGTGCCTACCGTTTCGAGGAGCAGCACACGCCGCCTCCAGCCCGGCAGGTCACCGACGTGGCGGTGGAGCGCTTCGAGCACATCTTCGAGGTGGACCCGAAGCTGATGACGGTCCACGTGGCCCAGCAGCTGTTCCCCAACTGGGACACGCTGCGCATCGCCGCGAGCAGGGGCGACCACCTCGAGTGGATGCACCGGCACTGGGCGGCCGAGGCGGTCTCCGGGCAGAAGCTGCTCGACGAGCTCGACGCCGGGGACGGTGACCGATGACGACCACCGGATCCGGGGCCGACGTCTCCAGCGACGCCCAGCAGCTCGCCGCGCTGGGCTACACCTCGGAGTTCCGCAGGGACATGAGCCTGTGGGCGAACTTCTCGCTCGGGTTCACCTACCTCTCCCCCGTCGTCGGCATCTACACGCTGTTCGCGGTGTCGCTCGCGGTCGGCGGACCGCCGATGATCTGGAGCCTGCTCATCGTCGGGCTCGGACAGCTGCTGGTGGCGCTGGTCTTCGGCGAGGTCGTCTCCCAGTACCCGATCGCGGGCGGGATCTACCCGTGGGCGCGGCGGTTGTGGGGGCCGAAGTGGGCGTGGCTCACCGGCTGGGTGTACGCGATCGCGCTGCTGGTCACCATCGCGAGCGTCGTCTACGGCGCCGGCCCGTACCTCGCCTCGCTGCTCGACCTCACGGTGTCCACCAACACCACGATCGTCTGCGCGCTGGCGATGATCGTGCTGGCGACGGCGATCAACCTGGGCGGCACGAAGGTCCTCGGCATCGCCGCGCTGATCGGGTTCACCACCGAGATCATCGGCGCGCTCGTGGTGGGCGGCTGGCTGCTGATCTCCGAGCGGCACCACGGGCTCGGGGTGCTGTTCGACAGCTTCGGCGCCGAGGCGGGCGGCTCGTACCTCGCGGCGTTCCTCGCGGCGAGCCTGATCGGCATCTTCCAGTACTACGGCTTCGAGGCCTGTGGTGACGTCGCCGAGGAGGTGCCTGACGCGAGCAGGCGCATCCCCAAGGCGATGCGGATGACGATCTACGTCGGCGGCGCAGCGGCCACGTTCGTGTGCCTGGCGCTGGTGCTCGCCGTGCCCGACTTCGGCGCGGTGATCTCCGGGGAGAACGCCGACCCGGTGTCCGGCGTGCTGGCGACGGCGTTCGGCGACTGGGGCGCCAAGGTGGTGCTGGCGGTCGTGCTCGTGTCCTTCCTGTCCTGTGCCCTGAGCCTGCAGGCCGCGGCGAGCAGGCTGATGTACTCCTACGCGAGGGACCGGATGCTGCCCGGCAGCGGCGTGCTCGCCCGGTTCTCCCGCGCCCGCGGGGTGCCGCCCTACACACTGCTGGTGGCCGCCGTGGTGCCTGCCGTGGTGGTGCTCGTCTCTCGCTTCTCGGAGGACGCGATCACCAAGATCGTCTCCTTCGCGGTGCTCGGCATCTACCTCGGCTTCCAGCTGGTCGTGCTCGCCGCGCTGCGGGCAAGGCTGAAGGGCTGGCGCCCCTCCGGCAGCTTCACGCTGGGCCGGTGGGGGCTGCCCGTCAACGTCGCGGCGCTGCTCTACGGCGTCGCGGCCATCGTGAACATGGTGTGGCCGCGCACGCCGGACGCGCCCTGGTACGACGACTACCTGGTGCTGCTCTCCGGGGTCGTCGTGGTGGGCGCGGGCCTGCTGCTCCTCGTGCTGCTGCGGCCGTACCGGCACAGCGACGCGATCGCCGGTGACGCGATCGCGAACTCCAGGGAGGGCACATGACGAGCACAGCCGTGCGCACGGTACGGAACTTCGTCGGCGGCGAGTACACCGACGCGCTCAGCGGCCGGACCGCCGAACTGGTCGACCCCGCCACCGGCGACGTCTTCGCGACGGCGCCGGTGTCCGGGCAGGAGGACGTGGACCGGGCGCTGACCGTGGCGCGCGACGCGTTCGCCACGTGGCGTGACTCCACGCCCGCGGAGCGGCAGCTCGCACTGTCGCGCCTCGCCGACCGGATCGAGGAACGCGCCGACGAGCTGCTGGCGCTGGAGTGCGAGAACACCGGCAAGCCGGTGGAGCTGACGCGGCAGGAGGAGCTGCCGATGCTGCTCGACCAGCTGCGGTTCTTCGCCGGCGCGGCACGGGTACTGGAGGGCAAGTCGGCGGGCGAGTACCTGCGCGGGCACACGTCGTGGATCCGCCGTGAGCCGGTGGGCGTGTGCGCGCAGGTGACGCCGTGGAACTACCCGGCCCTGATGGCGCTGTGGAAGTTCGCGCCCGCGCTGGCGGCCGGCAACGCCGTGGTGCTCAAGCCGTCCGACACCACGCCGGTCAGCACGGTCTTCCTGGCCGAGCTGGCCGCGGAGTTCCTGCCGCCGGGCGTGTTCAACGTGATCTGCGGCGACCGCGAGACCGGTGCCGGGCTGGTGTCGCACCCGATCCCGGCGATGGCGTCGATCACGGGCAGCGTGCGCGCGGGGCGGGAGGTGGCGGCCGCGGCGGCGGCCGACCTCAAGCGGGTGCACCTGGAGCTGGGTGGCAAGGCGCCGGTGATCGTGTTCGACGACGCCGACATCGCCGCGACCGCGGAGGCCGTGGCCGCGGCGGGCTACTTCAACGCGGGCGAGGACTGCACCGCGGCGAGCCGGGTGCTGGCCGGGCCGAGGGTGCACGACGACCTGGTGGCCGCGCTGGCGGAGCAGGCGGCGGGCACCCGCACCGGCACGGAGTCCGATGTGGACTACGGGCCGCTCAACAACGCCGATCAGCTGGCGAAGGTGAGCGGGTTCGTCGACCGGCTGCCCGACCACGCGAACCTCGCCCACGGCGGGGAGCGGGTGGGTGAGCGCGGGTTCTTCTACGCGCCCACCGTGGTCGCGGGGCTGCGCCAGGACGACGAGGTGGTGCAACAGGAGGTGTTCGGTCCGGTGATCAGCGTGCAGCGGTTCACCGACGAGGACGAGGCACTGCGGTGGGCCAACGGCGTCGAGTACGGGCTCGCGTCGTCGGTGTGGACCCGCGACCACGGCAGGGCGATGCGGATGTCGAAGGGGCTCGACTTCGGCTGTGTCTGGATCAACACGCACATCCCGCTGGTCGCGGAGATGCCACACGGCGGGTTCAAGCACTCGGGGTACGGCAAGGACCTGTCCATGTACGGCCTCGAGGACTACACGAGGGTCAAGCACGTGATGTCCAATGTAGACGTCTAACGTCCGCGAAGGTGGGAGACCATGCGATTCAGCTACGTGATGCTGCCCGACTATCCCCTCGACGACACGATCGAGTCCATCAAGCTGGCCGACGAGCTCGGGTTCTACGCCTGCTACGCCGCGGACGAGACCTGGCACAAGGACCTGTGGCTGTTGTTCGCGGCGGCGGCCGACAAGACGAAGAACATCCGGTTCGGGCCGAGCCTCTCGGCGGTGACGCTGCGGGAACCGTCGCTGATCGCGCAGGCCACGGCCACGCTCGACGAACTGACCGGGGGACGCGCCGAGTGCGTGCTCGGCTCGGGCAACTTCGGCCTGCTCGCGCAGTACGGCATCGACTGGGTCAAGACGAAGCCGCTGACCAGGATGAAGGAGGCCCACCACGTCGTCCGCACGCTGCTCGACGAGGGCGCGATCACCTACGACGGCGAGTTCTACTCCTACAGCGGGCTGTTCACCTTCGCCCGGCCGGTGCAGGAGCGGGTGCCGGTGAAGCTCGGCGCGATGCGCGGGCCGAAGTCGTTCCAGACGGCGGGCGAGCTCTCCGACGGCGTCCACCACGCCCTGAGCTACACCAGGCGCGCGTACGAGTACATGGTGGACAACGTCCGGATCGGAGCCGAGCGGGCCGGCCGCGACGCCGCCTCGCTGGACCTGGGCGCGTGGATCGTGTTCGCCACGGGCCCCGACTCGCGGGCGGCCAAGGACGCGGCGCGCGCGATGGTGGGCCTGTACGCGTCGTCGATGCCGGTCGAGCAGCTCGAGCGCAACGACGTCGACCCGGCCGAGCTGACCGACATCATCGCCGCGGTCGGCGAGGGCAGGGTGGACCGCGCGTTCGAGCTGACCTCGCCGGAGCTGGCCGACCGGCTCTCGGTGGCGGGCACGCCCGAGGAGTGCGCCGAGAAGATCAAGTCCCAGATCACGTCGGCGGGTGTCAACCACCTGATCCTCGCGATCACCGACGCCGCGCTGGTGAAGGCGTTCTCGGGCCTGGAGCTGCCTGGCGTGGCGACGATGCGCGAACAGCTGCGCCTCGTTCACGACGAGATCATGCCCGCCTTCGCCGGCCAGCCCGCCTGACGGCATCGTGCCCCCAAGGCCACCTTTGTTGCGTTGAACGCAACAAAGGTGGCCTTGGGGGCAGTCGGTCAGGCTTGGTGGCGGCCGCCGTTGGCCTTGCGGAAGCGGTGCCGCAGCTGGAGGATCCTGGCCGCGCCCAGGAGGGCGACGAGCAGGGCGCCGCCGACCGCGGCCAGCAGCACCCCCACGCCCACCGGGAGCGAGCCGGACATCCACAGGAAGTTCACGGTCGCCGAATCCTGGTTCTGCAGGATGAAGATCAGCAGCAGGATCAGCACCAGGACGCCGACGATCGCGGCGACCCACGCGGCGCTGATCCGGGTGCGCTTGACCACCCGTTCCGGCTGGGCCCGTGCCCCCGTCGGCGGCGCCACTCCCCCGCCCTGCGCGTCGGGCGAGGGCCCTCCCGGTACGTCGACATTGCCCTGGTTGGCCGGCGGCTCGTCCTCGCGGCCGGCGCCCGCTGAGGTGCTCACCCCTCCATCATCGCTCCGAACAGGGCCGACCGCACCCCGTCACGCGAGGGGCGTCAGAAGACCACGAAGATCAGCCAGCTGAGCCCAGGCGCCAGCGCGATCACCGGGACCGCCCACGACAGCAGCTTGCGGAAGAACAGCCGCGAGTCCATCGACTGCTGGTTGGCCACGAGCAGCGCGCCGTTGGTGGACAGCGGGCTGACGTCGACCACGCTGGAGGCGATGCCGATCGCGCTGATCGTGCCGAGCAGCGGCAGTGCGCCGTCGTCGAGCAACGGCACGGTCAGCGGGATGGACGCGCCGAGCACGCCCGCGGTGGAGGCGAACGCCGAGATGACGCCACCGATGTAGGCGGCCGCCAGTGCGGTGAGCAGCGGGCTCCCGCCGCCGGAGATCGCATCCCGCAGGTAGTCGATCGTGCCGATCTCGTCGAGCACGCCGACATAGGTGATCACCCCGCACACGAGCAGCACGGCCGACCACGGGATGCGGCCGATGGCCTCGGCGTAGTCCTTCGGCGCCAGCAGCGTCAGCACGAGACCGATGCTGAGCGCCGTGAACCCGACGTCCAGGCCGAACACGGTGCCCGCGACCACGAGCCCCGCCAGCCCCACCAGCGTGAGCACCTGGTGCACGGTGAACCGGGTCCGCGTCGTGGTGACGGTCGTCGTGGCGACCCCGCCACCGCCGCTCGCCGGTTCCGGCCCGGGTTCGTCCCGCCTGCGCTCGCGCACCAGCCGCACGCCGCCGAAGACGCAGAACACGAGGACACCCAGCGCGGCGTTGAACAGGAAGCTGTTGACGAACAACCACGGCTGCTGGTCGGGCAGCCCCTCCCCCACGAGCAGCTGCCCGGTGATGGCTCCGAACGGGCTCAGTGGCGAGAACGAACCCGCCGTCGCGCCCTGCACCACCATGAGACCGGTGAGCAGCGGGCTGATGCGGTACTGCTGAGCGAACCGCATCGCGATGGGTGCCACGATCGCCACGGCCGCCGCACTCAGCGCACCGACGGCGGCGACGAACGCCGTGAGGACGAACAGCAGCCACGGCACCAGCGCGACGCGGCCGCGCACGAGCCGCACGCCGCCGTCGACGATGCGCTCCAGCGTCCCGTTGGTCTGCGCGATCCCGAAGAGGTAGGTCACGCCGACGAGCAGCACCAGCAGGTCGGCCGGGAAGCCGCCCAGCATGCCGTCGATGTCGAGGCCGCCGAACCCGACGCCGACGACGAACGCGGCGACCAGCGCCAGGATGCCGAGGTTCACCGGCACGAACGACGCCAGCACGAACATCGCCAGCAGTACCGCCAGCGACAGGATCTGCACGGTCAACGCGTGGCCTCCTCCGGTGCGAGCAGGCCGCGGCGGCGCAGCTCGGGCCGCAGGCCCTCGCCCACCCAGTACGCCTCCTCGAGGTGCGGGTAGCCGGACAGGACGAACTCCTCGATCCCGGCCGCGTGGTACTCCTCCACGAGGTCGGCGACCTCGGTGTGGCTGCCGACGAACGCGGTGCCCGCGCCGCCGCGCAGCAGGCCGACCCCGGCCCACAGGCCCGGGTGCACCTCCAGTTCCCGCACGTCGCCCGTCTTCACACCGCTGTGCAGGCGGTTCATGGCCTGCTGCCCGGCGGACTCCAGTCCGGCCATGCGCTTCTGGGACGCGGCGACGTCGGCAGGGTCCATCTCGTCGAGGAACCGCTGGGCGGTGCCCCACGCGTCCGCGCTCGCGTCGCGCGTGATGACGTGGGCGCGGACGCCGAACCGCAGTGTCCGCCCCTCCTCCTCGGCGAGTTCGCGCAGCCGCGCGACCTTGGCCCCCACCGCCGCCGGGGGCTCGCCCCACGTGAGGTGGACGTCCGCGCGGCGGGCCGCGACGGGCAGTGCCGCCTCGGACGAGCCGCCGAAGTACAGCGGCGGCACCGGGTCGGGAAGGTCGAAGGCGCGCGCGTCGCGTACCTGGTAGTGCTTGCCGTCGAAGTCCACCGGCTCTCCCGACCAGATCGCGCGCAGCAGGCGGAGGAACTCGTCGGTGCGCTCGTAGCGCTGGTCGTGGTCGAGCCAGTCGCCGAACCGCCGCTGTTCCACCGAGTCGCCGCCGGTCACGACGTTGAGCAGCAGCCTGCCGCCCGAGATCTTCTGGTAGGTCACCGCGAGCTGGGCCGCCAGCGTGGGAGTGAGGGTGCCGGGGCGGAAGGCGACGAGGAACTTGATGCGGCTCGTGCGGGTCAGCAGCGCAGCCGTGCTCAGCCACGCGTCCTGGCACCACGTGCCGGTGGGCGTCAGCATGCCGGTGAAGCCGAGGTGCTCCGCGGCCTGCGCGACCTGGGCCAGGTACTCGATCTCCGGCTCGCGCGGAGTGTTCGCGCCGCTCGCCGTGACGTGCGGACGGTCCACGATCGACCTGCCGTCACCGTGGCTGGGCAGGAACCAGTGCAGCGTCACGCTCATCGGGAGGAATTCCTTTCGGGCTGGTTTCGGTCGCCGAACGTATCAGTTCCACCCGTTCGCGCGAACGTTTCGCCGGGAAGAAAGAAATTCGTCACAGCACACCGAGCACCGCGGATTAATTTCGTTCTGTAAATTACGAATCCGGCGCCAGCCGGACCAAGGTGGCACCGTCGAACCGGTACCCCACCCCGCGCACCGTGGTGATCAACGGCAGGTCGTCACCGAGCTTCGCGCGCAGCTTCCGGATGTGGACGTCGAGCGTGCGGCTGCGGTGTCCGCTCGCCCTCGCGATGCCCCACACGCGGTCGAGCAGGGCCACGCGGTGACACACCCTGCCCGCATTCCGGAAAAGGTGCAGCAGCAGGTCGTATTCGAGCCGGGTCAGCGGCACCGGAACACCGGCGGCGAACACGATCCGCGCACCGGCGTCGATCACGATGGGGGCAGCGGTCTCTCTCGTTGGCGCGGTCGGCTGAGTCACGATTTCCAGCACAGCAAAAGCGCGATTTCCCGGCAATGGTGTTCGCATCGTGGGCATTGTTGACTCGGCACGAAAAATGTCTCGGAGTGACGATCAAGGCGGCGCGCGCGACTTTCCCGGTATGGCGGCGCGCAACAAGGTACTGACGACGGGGTTCTTCCGCGACCGGTCTCTCGACTTCCGGACCAGGGTCGTGCTCGGCGCCGCCGTGCACGGGGCGAGCGAACCGGGCGCCGTGCTGGCGACGGTCGGCCGCGTTGGCGGCCACCACGCGTGGTATCGCGAGTGGTGCGCGACCGCCGAGGCCACCGAGCGGGCCGCGATCGGCGCACGTGAGGCCGGGCACCTCGTCAGCGCCCGCGGCGCGTTCCTGCGCGCGGCGACCTACTGGGCGTGCGCACTCGGCGGCGTCGACGCCTTCCGTGAGAAGCACACCGAGGAGATCCTGCTGCCGACGTTTCGCAGGCACCGCGCGTGCTGGGACGCGTTCGTCGACTGCTCCGGCGGGGCGCACCAGCGCGTGAGCGTGCCGTACGAGGACACGACTCTGCCCGGGTACCTGCTGCGGCCGGACGACTCGGGCAGGCCGCGGCCCACGCTCGTGGTGACCAACGGCAGCGACGGCGCGCTCAGCGACCTGTGGAGCGGCGCCGGGGTCGCGGCGGCGCTGGAGCGGGACTGGAACGCGTTCGTCTACGACGGCCCCGGCCAGCAGTCGATGCTGTTCGAGCACGGCATCGGGTTCCGTGCCGACTGGGAGGCCGTGCTCACGCCCGTGCTCGACACGCTGCTCACCAGAGCGGACGTCGACGCCGATCGGCTGACCGGGTATGGGCTGAGCCAGGGCGGCTTCTGGCTGCCGCGCGCACTGGCCTTCGAGCACCGGCTGCGCGCGGCCGTGGTCGATCCCGGCGTGGTGGACATGTCGGCGCCGTGGACGAGGCAGCTCGGCGCCCGCCTCGCCGCGCAGCTCGACAACGGCGACCGCACGGGATTCGAGCGGGGAATGCGGCTGGCGACCCGGATCCCGGCGCTGCGCCGCACCCTGGCCTTCCGGGCCAGGCCGTACCGGCACGACAACTGGTTCGACCTGTACACCACCGTGCGCACCTACCGCCTGCTCGCGGCCGACGGCGCGCGGGTCCGGACACCGTTGCTGATCGCCGATCCGGAGGGCGAGGAGTTCTGGCCGGGCCAGTCGCGTCACCTCGCGGGGCTCGTCCGCGAGGCGCACCTGAGCGCGTTCACCGCCGCCGAGGGCGCCGACCGGCACTGCGAGCCCCTCGGCAGGCTGGTCGTCGAGCAGCGGGTGTTCGACTGGCTCGACGACCGCCTCGCCGCCTGAGGCTCACGCGTTGGCGTCCACCTTCTCCACGCCCTTGCGGTGCAGCCGGTAGGCCACCCAGACCGACACCAGCGCCGCCGCGGCGAAGCACAGGAAGATCGGGCTCTCCACCAGCGACATCGGGGAGATCGCGACGGTCTGGCGCAGCGAGAGCTCCAGCATCGGGCCGAGGATGAAGCCCATCACGAACGGCGCCACCGGCAGCCCGCGCTTGCCCATCGCCCAGCCCGCGACCCCGGCGACGAGGCACACCACGATGTCGAACACGCTGTTGCGCGCGGTGTAGGCGCCGACGCCGCAGCACACCAGGATCACCGGCCCGAGCACGCCGTACGGCACGCGGGCGATCTTCGCCCACACCCCGGCCAGCGGCAGGTTGAGCACGAGCAGGATCACGTTGGCCACGAAGAAGCTCGCGATGACGGCGGCGGTGATGTCGGCGTCGGAGGTGAACATCGTGGGGCCCGGCACCACGCCGTAGACCATGAGCGCCGCCATGATCAGCGCCATCGTCGGCCCCGTCGGGATGCCGAGGCTGAACAGCGGCACGAACCCGCTCATCGCCGTGGCGTTGTTGGCGGCCTCGGGGCCACCGATCCCCTCGACGGCACCCTGGCCGAAGCGCGAGTTGCCCTTCCGCTCCGCGCGGCGGCGTTCACTGGCGTAGCTGAGGAACGTGGTGGTGGACGGCAGCATGCCGGGGATGAGCCCCAGCAGGAAGCCCGTCACCGTGCCCCGGCCCGCGGCACCGGCGCTGCGGCGGAACTCGTCACGCGTGGGCAGGAACCCGCCCACCTTCGCGGCCTGCGCGACGGGCGTGCCGCGTTCGAGCGTGCGCAGCACCTCGGCGACGCCGAACAGGCCGATCATCACCGGCACGATGTCGAGTCCCTGCATCAGCTCCAGCGAACCGAACGTCATGCGCTGCTGGCTGCTGGTGAGGTCGAGGCCCACCGACGCGAGCAGCATCCCGGCGACGGCCATCCCGATGCCGCGCACGACGGAGCCCGACGACAGGCCTGCGATCGCGGTGAGGCTGAACAGCACGAGCCCCAGCATCTCCGGCGGGCCGAACTCCAGCGCGAACCCGGCGAGATGCGGCCCGATTAGCCACACGCCGATCGTGCCGACGATCCCGGCCACGAACGACGCCCCGGCGGCGATCGCGAGCGCGGTGCCCGCCCGGCCGCGCCTCGTCATCGGGTAGCCCTCCAGCGCGGCGGGCAGCGACGACACCTCGCCCGGGATCTTCAGCAGGATCGCGCTGGTCGATCCTCCGTACATGGCGCCGTAGTAGATCGCGGCGAGCACCACGATGGCCGCGGCCGGGCCGAGGTAGGCGGTGAGCGGGAACAGGATCGCGATCGCCGACACCGGGCCGAGGCCTGGCAGCACCCCGACCATCGTCCCGGCGAGACAGCCGAGGAAGGCCAGCAGCAGCACCTGCGGCTGGAACACCTCGGCGAAACCGGCGAGCAGTTCGGACAGTCCCATCTGGCAGCCTCCCTCAGAACCTGAGGATTCCGGCGGGAAGGACCACTCCCGACAGTTCGAACAGAGCGACGAAGACGGCGTTGATCGCGATCGTGTACACAGTGGACCGAACCCAGCCGTAGCCGGAGATCACGCGCAGGAACACGAACACGACGGCGACACCGGCGAGCACGTAACCGAGCGTGCCGAGCAGCGCGGCGTAGGCGGCCACGAGTGCCAGGCAGACGAGCAGGTCGCGGCGGCGGGACGGGGACGCGGCGGGTTCGTCGTCGGCGGAGTCCCCGGTGCCTTCGGTGACCGAGGGGCGTTCGGCGAAGGCGCTCGTGAGGGCGAGCACGACGCCGAGCACGAGGACGTACCAGCCCGCCATGCCGGCCTGCGCGGCGGGATCCACGGTGAGCAGCAGGCGCAGACCCTCCTCGATGGACAGTCCGGCGAGCAGCAGGAGAACGAGCATCGGGGCGTAGGCGCCCAGTGTGCGAGCCCTGGAGGAGCTGCGCGGGGTGGTCGTGGCCATGTGGCCTCCTGGGGAGCGGTGGAGGAAAGGTGGGGTCAGCCCGCGACGCCGATCTGCTCCGACAGCGTGGCGAAGCGGTGTTTCTCGCGGTCGATGTCGGCGCGCAGGTCCTCGCCGGTGAGCACGGCGGGGGATAGCCCCACGGCGTCGAGCGCCTCGACGACGGTCTCGTCCTCGGCGATGGCCGCGACGGCGTCGGCGAGTTTCGTGGTGAGGTCTCCGGGCAGACCCGGCGGCGCGGACACGCCGACCCAGTACCGCATGTCGAGCCCGGGGTGGCCGAGCTCGGCGGCGGTGGGCACGCCCTCGAGCTTGGTGACCGGCTTGTCGCCGGTGAGGGCGATCGGCCGCAGCTTGCCCGTCTTGCTGAGGCTGAACGCGGAGCTCGCGCCACCGGCGCCGAAGTCGATGTCGCCCGCGGCGACGGCGCGCATCACCTCGCCGGAGCTGCGGAACGGCACGCGCTGCACGCGCGCGGCGTCGATCCCGTTCTCGGCGAGGAACTGCAGCGTCGCGTAGTCGCTGGTGCTGCTGCCGCCGATCCAGCCTACGGTGAAGTGGTCCGGGTCCCGCTTGGCGGTCTCGACCACGTCGTCGTAGTCGCGGTAGGACGACTCGCCGCCGACGACGTAGACGTGCGGGCCCTCGGCGAACTTGGCGACGAACGTGCGGTCGGCCCAGTCGTAGGGCACGTACGGCAGCAGGCCCTGGATGGAGCTGGACCCCGCGCCGTCGGCGAGCAGGGTGTAGCCGTCGGGCTCGGCCGAACGCACCGAGCTGACGCCGATGATCTGGTCGGCGCCCGGCTTGTTGATCACGTTGACCGGCACGCCCAGCTCGTCCGACAATGCCTCGGCTCCCGCCCGCGCGGCGATGTCGGTGGAGCCGCCCGCGGCGAAGGGCACCACGTAGTCGATCGACCGGCTCGGGTAGCTCGCCGCGGTCTCCGCCGCGGCGGCACACGAGGTGAGCAGCGCGGCGGTGCAGACGGCCGCCGCCACCCGCACGAACGAGCGCATCGACGTCACCCCTCCCGCCGGTCGCCGCGGACGCGGGCGGTGGCCCCGGCGTCGACGGCACCGTGCTCGCTGAGCACCACGCCGTAGTCCCGCAGTGCGCTCTGCGCGCTCACCCTTCCCTGCGCGACGTCGCGGGCGACCAGGTCGGCCGGGCGCGTGAACGGGTCGCCGTAGCCACCGGAGCCGGGGCTCTCGATGCGCACGACGTCGCCGTGGTCGAGGGTGATGCCGGAGACCCGGCCGCCGGGCAGCGTGCGTTCGGCTTCGGTGCCGGGGCGGAGGATGAACTTCCCGGTGGTGCCGTCCTTGCCGCCTTCGAGCCCGAGGGGAGGGAACGTCTGCCGGTCGGCGTGCGCCGAGAAGTCGGCCTGCCCGGACAGGACCCGGATGTCGCGCCGCACGCCGAGCCCACCTCGATGCCGGCCCGCTCCCCCCGAGTCGGTGATCAGCTCGTAGGTGTCGACCCGCAGCGGGTACTCCAGCTCCAGTGCCTCGATCGGCAGATTCGACGAGTTGGTGACGTGCACCTGCACGGCGTCGAGGCCGTCGCGGTCCGAGCGCGCGCCCGCCCCGCCCGCGATCACCTCGGGGTAGACGAAGAACTCCTCGTCGGGTCCGGCGAACGTGACGTAGGTGATGGAGCTGTGGGAGCCGGCGGGGACGCGGCCGGGCACCGCCTTGGCGAGCGCGCCCAGCAGCACGTCGGCGACCCGCTGGCACGCGTCGGTGCGTGCCGCCACGGCGGCGGGCGGGCGGGGGTTGACGATGCTGCCGAGCGGGGCGTCGATACGCACGGCGTCGAAGAACCCGCCGTTGGCCGGGATGTCGGGGTCCAGCGCGGCCTTCAGCGCGTAGTAGACGGTGGCCTCCAGCGCGGAGCGGACCACGTTGATCGCCACGTCGGCCTGCCGTCCGGTGCCCGCGAAGTCGATGGAGATGTCCTCGCCCGCCACGGTGATGGCGGTCCGGATGCGGATGGGCTCCTGGCCGGGGCTGTCGCTGTCGAGCCAGTCCTCGGCCGTGTAGGTGCCGTCCGGGATCGCGGCGACGGCCACCTCGAGCCTGCGCCTGGCGTAGGCGAGCAGCTGCGCGCACGCCACGTCGATCACGGCGCTGCCGTACTTCCCGTGCAGCTCGGCGAAGCGGCTGCCGCCCGTGTGCACGGCGGCGAGCTGGGCCAGCAGGTCACCCCTGCGCTCCTCGGGCAGCCGGGAGTTGAGGGTGACGAACGCCAGCACCTCCTCGTTCACCGCGCCGTCGATCATGAAGCGCACCATCGGGATGCGCAGGCCCTCCTGGAAGATGCTCGTGGAGTCACCGGAGTTGCTGCCCGGCACGTGCCCGCCCACGTCCGAGTGGTGCGCGATGTTGGCGCTGAACCCGACGAGCCCGCCCTCGTGGAACACGGGCGCCGCCATCGTGATGTCGGGCAGGTGCGTGCCGCCGCCGGTGTAGGGGTCGTTGGTGATGTAGACGTCGCCGGGACGCAACTGCGAGGCGCCCTTCTCGTCGAGCAGCGCCTGCACCAGGCCCTGCATCGAGCCCATGTGGATGGGAATGTGCTCGGCCTGCGCGACGAGCCTGCCCTGGGCGTCGAACAGCGCCGTGGAGCAGTCGACGCGTTCCTTGATGTTGGTGGAGTAGCTCGCGCGGCGCAGCACGGCGCCCATCTCCTCGGCGACCGACAGCATCGCGTTGCCGATCACCTGCACGCTCACCTGGTCCACAACGATCTCCGTCATTCCGCGACCACCTCGATCAGCAGGTTTCCGAACTCGTCCACAGTGGACGACCACCCCGGGGGCACGACGGTGGTCGAGTCGAGTTGTTCCACGATCACCGGCCCGGCGAACGTGTTGCCGGACTTGAGCTTCGCCCGGTCGAACACCGGCGTCGGCAACGCACCGTGCTCCTCGCCGAAGTCCACGTCACGGGTGCCGAGCAACGCGTCCTGCTCCGGCGTCGCGGTGCCCGCCGCGACGCGGGGCATCTCCGGCTTGGCGACCTCACCGTGCGCGATGGCCCGCAGGTTCACCAACTGCACGGGCGAGTCCGGGTGCGCGAAGCCGTAGGCCTTCTCGTGCTGCGCGTGGAAGTCCGCGACCACCGATGCGAGCGAGGATTCGTCGAGCCCCGCCGGGGGCAGCGGGATGCGCAGCTCGAAGTTCTGCCTCGGGTACCGCGCGTCGGCGAGGATCGTGACCTCGTGCCGCTGCGCGATGCGCGCCTCCTCGGCCAGCCATGCGCTGCCTTCGGCGACCAGCGCGGCGACCGCCTCGTTGAGCGCGGGCAGCGTGTCCGGTTCGGCCCGGCGAAGGAAGGAGCTGGTGAACTCGCTGCGCACGTCGCTCACCAGCAGGCCGAGCGCACAGAGCGTGCCGGGATGCGGCGGGACGAGCAGCCGCGTCATGCCGACTTCCGCCGCGACCTCGGCGGCGTGCAGCGGACCCGCTCCGCCGTAGGCCATCAGCACGTACTCGCGCGGGTCCTCCCCCGCCTCCACCGACACCTGCCGCACGGCGCGGGCCATGTGGGAGTTCGCGAGCCTGCCGATTCCGCGGGCGGCCTCGACGACGCTCGTGCCGAGCCCCTCGGCGACGGTGGCGACGGCGCGTTCGGCGGCGGCGCCGTCGATCGGCATCGCCCCGCCCAGTGCGCTTTCCGGGTTCTGCCTGCCCCGGACTACGTTGGCGTCGGTGGTGGTCGGCCGCGTGCCGCCGTGGCCGTATGCCGCCGGACCGGGGCGGGCGCCCGCGCTCTCCGGGCCGACGCGCAGCCCGCCCGCGCCGTCGACGGAGGCGATGCTGCCGCCGCCCGCGCCGATCGTGTGCACGTCCACCGAAGGCACGCGGATCGGGTAGCCGCCGAGGCCACGCTCGTTGGCCGAGGCGGGCCGCCCGTCCCTGATCAGGCACACGTCGGTGGAGGTGCCGCCCATGTCGAACGTGATCAGGTCGCCGATCCCGGCCAGTCCCGCGAGGTAGCTGGCGCCGACCACGCCGGCGCTGGGTCCCGAGAGCAGCGTCGTCACCGGCCGCTCGGCCACCGCGTCGGTGGAGGCGAGCCCGCCGTTGGACTGGATCACGCGCGGCCCCACGGGCAGGCCGGCCTCGGCCACGCGCTCGCCGAGGCGGCGGATGTAGCGGGAGACGACCGGTCCGATGAAGGAGTTGATCACGGCCGTGGAGAACCGTTCGTACTCGCGGAACTCCGGCGCGACGCGGCTGGAGCGCGACACGAACACGTCAGGAAGACGCAGCGCGAGCGCCTCCTCGACGCGGATCTCGTGCGCCGCGTCGCGATAGCTGTGCAGGAAGCAGATCGCGACCGACTCGGCCCCACACTCCTCCAGCTCGGCGGCGACCCGCTCGATCTCGGCGCCGGTCAGCTCGGTGACGACCTCGCCGGACGCGGCGAGCCGTTCGGCGACGCCGAACGTCAGCTCGCGCGGCACGAGCACGCGCGGCTTGTCCGCGAACAGGTCGTACAGGTGTGGCCTGCGCTGACGCGCGATCTCCAGCACGTCCGGCACGCCACCGGTGACGAGCAGCGCCGTGGTGGCGCCCTTGAGCTCCAGCAGCGCGTTGGTCGCGACGGTGGTGCCGTGGCCGAGGTAGGTCACGTCGTCCGCCTCGCGCCCGGCGTCGCCGAGCACGTGCCGGATGCCGTCGGCGACGGCGATCGACTGATCGTGGCCGGTGGAGGGGAGCTTGAAGATGTGGAACCGGCCGCTGCCGGTGTCCAGCGCGGTCACGTCGGTGAACGTGCCGCCGACGTCGACTCCGATACGGATCATGCGGTCTCCTGGGAGGTCCTGGCCAGATCGAGCCGGGCGGGAAGCGGGTCGTCGCCGAGGCCGAGCAGTGCGTCGACCGCGAGCGAGGCGAGCACGGGCGAGAGCTTGAATCCGTGCCCCGAGAAGCCGCTCATCGACACGACACGCTCGAAGCCGGGCGGGCTGCCGATGAGCCCGTGGTTGTCCGGGGTGTAGCCCTCGATGAACGCGGCGGCGCCCTCGGCACTGGGTTCCAGTCCGGTGAACAGGCCGCCGATGGCCGTCTCGACCCGCCGGGTGTAGCCGGCGGGCACGGCTCTGTCGAATGTGGACAGGTCGGGCACGGTCTCCTTGGGGATGTGGAGGTTGACCTTGACGAGTCCGTCGCCGTCGGGCGGGAAGAACGAGAGCTCGGCCTCCGGTCCGCTGCGCCGGATGCCGACGGGGAAGCGCTCGGGGGCGAACGCGGCGGGGTCGGTGGCGCGGAACCAGTGCAGCACCACCCTGCGCACCTCGTACCGTCCCCGCACGCCCGGGAGCAGCTCGGCGGTCCACGGCCCTCCGCACACGAGCACGCGGCTCGCGGTGAGCACGCCGCCGGTGGTGTGCACCCGGACGTGGTCGCCCGCCTCGTCGATGCCGGTGCAGCGCACACCGGTGCGCACGTCGGCGCCGAGGTCGCGCGCAAGACCCGCGGCGGCGCGGATCGCGGTGGAGGGGAACAGCAGCCCGCCCTGCGGGTCGAACACGCCCACGTCGTCGTCACGCAGGATGTGCTGCGGGTAGCGGGCGGCGAGCTGGTCGTGGTCGAGCCGCTGGTGCGGCAGGCCGAACTGCTCGGCACTGCGCAGCACCTCGGCGACGTCGGGGTGCTCGGGGGCGCCGATGCTGAGCGCGCCGGTGGGCAGCATGATCCGCTGCCCGGTCGCCTCGGCCAGTTCGGCCCAGGCTCGCGCGGCGCGCCGCAGCAGCGGCACGTACCAGGCGCCCTCCTTGTAGGCGACGCGGAAGATCCGGGTCCGCCCGCCCGCGGCGCCGTGCTCGTGTCCCAGCTGCGCGTGCTGTTCGAGCCCGATCACCCTGAGCCCGTCCCGGGCGAGGCGCCACAGCGCCATGCTGCCCATCGTGCCGACGCCGATCACGACGACGTCGGCGTCGGAACCGGAACCCCGGTCGGACATGGTTACCTCCACGATGTACGGGCTCGGCGACGCGAGCTAATGTAAGCTTCACGACAGGAAGGGGTCAATGTCGTAATGAAAACTACAAGTAACGACTCGCGAGACGCGCCGCTGCACGAGCGCGTGGCGGCGCTGGCCGGCGGCATGTCAGCCAGCGAGCGCATGGTCGCCGAGTTCATGGCCGACCACCCCGAGGTCGTCGTGTCCTGCTCGGCCAGCGAGCTCGGCGCCCGTACCGGCACCAGCGACGCGACGGTGGTGCGTGCGGCGAAGGCCCTTGGCTACCAAGGATTCCGTGAGCTGAAGCGGAGCATGCTCGACGTGCTGACCCGCCAGCGTGACCTCGCGGCCACCATGGACGACCGGCTCGCCAGGGTGTCCACTGCGGACAACCAGGTCGCCCGCGTCCTCGACGACACCATCGCACTGCTCGGCCAGCTGCGCCGGGGACTGGACACCGAGTCGTGGCAGCGGGCCGTCGACGCGCTCATCGCCGCGCCCGGCGTGCTGACCTACGGCATCGGGCCCGCCGCCAGCCTCGCCGACTACCTGTGCCTTTCACTCACCCGCATCGGCGTGCGCGCACGCGGCGGGGGCGTCACGGGTTTCCGGCTCGCCGACGAGCTGCTGACGCTGCGCGACGACGAAGTGGTGGTCGTGTTCGCCCCCATCCGGCAGTTCCGGGAGATCTCGGTGATCGTCGAACACGCGAACACGGTGGGCGCGAAGGTCGTCGTGGTCACCGAGAGCCTCGGCCTAGCGCTGGCGCCGAAGGTGCACGCGGTGCTCTCCACCCCGCAGTCGACGACGACGGCCGCGAGCGAGGTGACCGCGGGGCTCGTGTTGGCGCACGCGCTCACGCTCAGCGTCGCCGCCGCCACCCACGACACCGCGGTGGACGCACTGCGCCTGATCAACCGGCTCCGGGCCAACGTCGTCGGTGCCGAACTGGACGTCTCTCCCCTGCCCACCGACTAGAAGGGAACCCCGTGCGCGTCATCGTTCTCGGTCTCGGCGTCGTCGGAGCGGCCGTGGCCGCCAACCTGGCGCGGCGTGGTCATGCGGTCACCGTGCTCGACGCCGCCGGGGCGCCCGCGCGGGGCACGTCGTCGACGACTTTCGGCTGGGTCAACGGCAACAACAAGCAACCGCCGCACTACCAGCGGCTCAACGCCGACGCGCTGCGCGAGCACGTGCGGATCGGCGGCGAGGACGCGGGCTGGCTCGTGCGTACCGGCCATCTGGAGTACGCGACCGACGACGACCACCGCAGCCGCCTCACGGCGCGCGTCGAACGCCTCCGCGACGCCGGTTACCCCGCGGAATTCCTCGGCCGGGAACAGGCGGCGCGACTGGAGCCGGACCTGCGCGTCGCGCCGGACGCGCTCATCGGCTGGTTTCCCGGGGAGGCGCACTGCTTTCCCGAGTTGTTCGTCGCCGCGATGCTCGGCTCCGCGCCGGTCACCGTGGAGACCGGTCACAAGGTGACCGCGGTGACCGGCGACGGAACCGTGCACCTGGCCGACGGCTCGAGGCGGACCGCCGACCAGGTGGTGACCTGCCTTGGCAGGCACACCGGCTCCCTGCATCCCGAAGTGCGCATGGTGGAGCCGGAGAAGGGGAACGCGGTGATGGGCTTTCTCGGCCGGACCGCACCGGTTCCGGTGCGGCTCTCGCGCGTGGTCACCACCGCGTCGGTGAACCTGCGGCCCGCGGGCGGGGGGTCGCTGCTGGCGCAGACGCTCGACCAGGACGTGCACGCCGATCCGGACGGCCCGGCCCCTGAGCACGTCACCGAGACGATGCGGGACCGGATCGCCGGACGCGTGGGCGTTCCGGTGCGGATCGACGCGATGCTCGTGGGTCAGCGCTCGCTGCCCGTGGACGGACTGCCCGTGGTGGGCCCGGTCGCCCCGCGCGGCTACGTCGTGGCCAGCCACAGCGCCGTCACGCTCGCGCCGTTGCTCGGTGAGCTGGTGGCGCGTGAGCTGACCGGCGAGGAACAGGAGCGCCTCGCGCCCTATCGCCCGGGCCGCTTCGCCGGGGAGTTCGCGACGGTGCGTCCGGCACGACTCCCCGGCGAACAGTGACCGCGGATCAGTAGCCCTGGTAGCCGCCGCCCCCGGCCATCGAGGCGAGTCCGGGGTGCTCGGCGAAGCTGCCGTAGCGGGCCAGGGTGTAGCGCACGCCGGCGATGATGTTGGACACCGGGTCGTAGATGTCGTTGTAACCCGGCAGCTTGTACGCATCGAACGTCGGGTCGATCGTCTGCATCAGACCCTTCGACGGAATGCCCTTCGCGGCGTTGCTGTCCCACAGGTTGATGGCCCGCGGGTTCCCGCTGGACTCCTTCTCGATGACGGTGCGGATCTCATCGCTGTCCGATGTGGACACCGGGACACCCTTCTTCTGCATGATGTCGATCGCGTTCGCGATCCACCGCTCGACCGGGTCCTTGGGCGGGGCGGGCGGAGCGGGCTTCTTGGCGACCTTGGCAGGCGCGGGCTTCTGCTGCGCCGGCTTGGTCTCCTTGGCCGCCTTGGTCTCCTTGGCAGCCTTGGCCTCCTTGCGCGCCTTTTCGTTGCCGTCGGCACGCTCGGCGGCCGGCTTCGCCTTGTCCTGCTTGGAGTCCTTCTTCTCGGTCTCCGCGGGCCGCTGCTGCTGGTGCGCCTCGGACTTCGCGGCCGCCGGTGCGGGGTCGCCGGCGTCCGCGAGGGCACCCGTTCCGGCCACGCCGCCGATCGCGGCGGCAAGCAGGCCCATCGCGGCGTAACCGCGCACCCTGTTGCGCGCGGGGCCGTCGATCGGATCGGGATTTCGGGTCGGGGCAATCTGCGCGACGTATTCCTTGGCACGCCGCGCCAGTGTGTTCCAAGCCACTGACGTGGTCTCCTTCGGGGTGGGGGATCGTCGCTCAGTCGGGGGCCTGAACGACGGGGCCGCGCGCGACTGTCCGCTGAGGACAGAGGGGATCTCGGCGCGACGCCTCCGCGAGATTACGAAACGGAAACAGCGAAATCACTAACGCGTGTCGGGAAACACAGATCAACAATGTTTTACGGAGCAACCTCGACGAGAGATGCAATTGAAAATGCTATGTGTTCAATTGCCCACAAAACGTGTTCGACTGCATGTAATGCGTCGTTCCCCTGAGCGAAATACGGCATCAGCCCTGGACAGCGGCCGCAACAGCGCTAATATAACAGCACTGTTGTAACTCGCCAGAAGGGAACCGTGCCCGTGACCGACCCGCTGTACCCCGCGTTCGAGCCCTACGCCGAGGGCAAGCTCGACGTCGGTGACGGCAACCACATCCACTGGGAGACATCGGGCAACCCCGATGGCAAACCCGCGGTGTTCGTCCACGGCGGACCCGGCTGGGGAACGAACCCGGAGCGCCGCCGCTACTTCGACCCCGCCCGCTACCGGCTGATCTGCTTCGACCAGCGCGGCTGCGGCCGCAGCACCCCGCACGCGAGCGACCCGGCCACCGACCTGAGCCACAACACCACGGAACACTTGCTCGGCGACCTGGAGCGGTTGCGCGAGCACCTCGGAGTCGATCGCTGGCTGCTGTTCGGCGGCTCGTGGGGCTCGACGCTGCAGCTCGCCTACGCCCAGCGACACCCCCACCGGGTCACCGAGATCGTCATCGCCGGCGTCACCACCACCAGCCGCCGTGAGCTCGACTGGCTCTACCACGGCGCGGGCCGGTTCCTCCCCGCCGAATGGGAACGGTTCCGCGACGCCGTGCCGGAGGCCGACCGCGACGGCGACCTGCTCGCCGCCTACGCACGCCTCCTGGAGGACCCGGACCCGGACGTGCGGATCAGGGCCACCGACGCGTGGTGCGCCTGGGAGGACGCGCTGCTGGACACCGAGCCGAACGGCACACCTGGCGCGTTTCGTAGCCGACCGCTGCGCGACCGGCTCGCCGTCGTCCGGCTCTGCGCGCACTACTTCTCCCACGGAGCGTGGCTCGAGGAGGGCGCGCTGTTGCGGAACGCGGGGCGACTGGCCGGCATCCCCGGCGTGCTGATCCACGGCAAGCTCGATCTGAGCTGCCCGCTCGACACGGCGTGGCTGCTCGAGCGCGCCTGGCCGGACGCGGAGCTCGCCGTCATCGACGACGCCGGACACACGGGCAGTGACGCCATGCGCACGCGCATCAGGCAGGCACTCGACGCGTTCGCCCAGCTCAGCGCGTGACGGCGCCTACCCTTGCCAGAACATGGAGGATCCTCGCCAGCAAAACGCAAAGTTCGTTATCGAACCGTCATACAGGCCCTGAGCTGCGGTAAGGCTAACCTGCCCCGCACGCTTGCGCGCCTTTGTCCGTATACACGACGAGTCGATCTTCGACGGCGCTGGACTTCTAGGTGAGCCTTACCTAAAACCCTTCTCGGCACATCCGGACGGCCGAGGAGGGCTGAGCGATGCTGTTCTCGAGTGCGCTGATCGGGCTCAGGGAAGGCCTCGAGGCCGCCCTCGTGGTGAGCATCCTCGTCGCCTTCCTGGTCAAGACCCAGCGGACGCACGCGCTGCGGTGGGTGTGGACCGGCGTCGGCACGGCGGTCGCGATCTCCATCGCGGTCGGCGCGATCCTCACGTTCACCACCGCACAGCTGTCGTTCGAGGCGCAGGAGCTGCTCGGCGGCGTGCTGTCGATCATCGCGGTCGCCTTCGTCACCGGAATGATCTTCTGGATGCGCAAGGCGTCGCGGACGATCGCGGCCGAGCTGCGCGGGAAGCTGGACGAGGCGCTGCGGCTGGGCCCACTCGCCGTGTTCGTGCTCTCGTTCCTCGCGGTCGGCCGCGAAGGGCTGGAGACGGCCGTGTTCTTCTATGCCGCCGTGCAGTCCGCACAGGGCGGGACGGCACAGCCACTGATCGGCTTCGGGATCGGCCTCGTCGTCGCCGTCGCACTCGCCTACCTGCTCTACCGCGGCGCGGTGCGGTTCGACCTCGGCCGCTTCTTCACCATCACCGGGGTGCTGCTGGTGTTCGTCGCCGCGGGCGTGCTCGGCTACGGCCTGCACGACCTGCAGGAGGCCCGGTTCCTGCCCGGCCTCGACGTACTCGCGTTCGACGCGTCCGGCGTGCTGCCGGAGGACAGCTGGTACGGCGCCCTGCTCAAGGGCATCTTCAACTACTCCCAACAGACCACCGTCGTGCAGGCGGTGGCGTGGGTGGCCTACGTCGCCATCGTGCTGCCGCTGTTCCTGCGGCCGGTCAGAAGCAAGGCGCGCCGCGAGAACGTCGGCGCGGACGTCAAGGAGTGATCGTGTCCGCCAAATCCCTCGCCGTCCTCACCGGGGCCGGTCTTCTCGTCGTACTCACCGCATGTGGTGGCGGGGAGGACGACGCCGGGTCCGGCGGCGCCATCGCCGTCACCGCCACGGACACGGCGTGCGAGGTCGCGACCACGTCCGCGAACGCTGGAAAGATCACCTTCGAGGTCACCAACAAGGGCTCGAAGGTCACCGAGTTCTACCTCTACGCCAAGGGCGACCGGATCATGGGCGAGGTCGAGAACATCGCGCCCGGCCTCACGCGCAGGCTGATCGTCGACGTCCGGGAGGCGGGCAGCTACCAGACCGCGTGCAAGCCGGGCATGCGCGGCAAGGGCATCCGCGGCGAGTTCACCGTCACCGGCAGTGCCGGTGCGCAGCGGGACGAGGGCGGTGCGCTGGCCGCGGCCGTCCGCGAGTACCGCGGTTACGTCAACGACGAGGTCGAGCAGCTCGTGCCGAGGACCGAGCAGTTCGTCGCGGCCGTCAAGGCGGGCCAGGTGCAGCGCGCGAAGGACCTCTTCCCAGTCGCCCGCACCCACTAGGAGCGTGTCGAGCCGGTCGCGGAGAGCTTCAGTGACCTCGACCCGAAGATCGACGGCCGGGAGGACGTGATCGAGGAGGGCATGGAGTTCACGGGGTTCCACCGGCTCGAGAAGGACCTGTGGGTCACCGGCCTCCGCCCCGACTCGGACGCGATCGCCGACCGGCTGCTCACGAGCTGGCGACCGGCAAGATCACCGGCGAGGAGGACGGCTACTCGCACACCGACCTGTGGGACTTCCGGGCCAATGTGGACGGTTCGAGGGCGGCGATCGACGCGCTGCGTCCCGCCGTCGAGCAGCGCGACGCGACACTGCTGTCCACTCTGGACGCCAAGTTCGGCGAGCTGGACACGCTGCTCGACCGGCACCGCTCCGGTGACGGTTTCGTGCTCTACACCGACCTCCCGAAGCAGCAGGTGCGCGAGCTCGCCGCCGCCGTCGACGCGCTCGGCGAGCCCGTGAGCAAGGTCGCCGAGGTGGTGAGCCGCCCGTGACGGGACTGTCCCGGCGGCGTGTGCTGGGCATGACCGGCGCCGGCGTGGCCATCGCCGGCGCCGGCGGCGACGACCTCGACCCGGCTCGCTGCGGAGGCGACCTGTGCGTGCAGGCGTGCGCCCACGACCCGCAGGTGGCGGTGCACGCCATCCGCAACCTCGCGTGGATCGGCTTCGGCAAGGTCGCCGTGCGCTGGTCGCAGCTCGGCTTCGGGCGTACGTCGTCCACCAGCCGCGCGCAGACGACACCGCGCAACCTCTTCGGTTTCAAGGACGGCACCAACAACCTGAAGGCCGAGGACACCGGGGCGCTCGACGAGCACGTGTGGGTCCGCACCGAGGACGGGCCGGAGTGGCTGGTGGGCGGCACCTACCTCGTGGCCCGCCGCATCCGCATGCACATCGAGATCTGGGACCGCACGTCGCTCACCGAGCAGGAGGCCGTCGTGGGCCGTGGCAAGGGCAGCGGCGCCCCGCTCGGCCAGCTCGGCGAGTTCGATCCCGTGGACCTGCACGTCCGTGGCGAGGGCGGCAAGCCGTTGATCGCGCCCGACGCCCACATCCGGCTCGCCTCGGCCGAGTCGCTGGGCGGCGCGAAGATCCTGCGCCGTGGCTACAACTTCACCGACGGCTCCGACGGCCTCGGCCACCTCGACGCCGGGCTGTTCTTCCTCTGCTTCAACCGCGACAGCCGCACGCAGTTCGTGCCCATGCAGCGGGCACTGTCCACGAAGGACGCGATGATGGAGTACCTGGAGCACACCGGTTCGGCGCACTTCGCGTGCCCGCCGGGCGTGCGCGAGGGTGGCTACTGGGGCGAGACGCTGTTCGCCTGACGCGCCGCCTCAGTCGAGCAGCCCGGCCTCGCGGGCCCGGCACACGGCCTGCACGCGGTTGGCCGCACCCAGCTTGCGCATCGCGCTCTTCAGGTAGGCCTTGACGGTGTTGGTGAGCAGGCCGAGCTCCTCGCCGATGGCCCGGTTGGGCTCGCCCCGCGCGACGAGCGCGAGTACCTCGGTCTCCCTCGGCGTCAGCGACACCGTGCCGTCGCCGGGTCTGCCGGTGGCGTGGCCGTCCCCGGCGAGCGCGCCCACCCGCGAGGAGACGGCCCGCAGCCGGTCGCGGGCCTGCCCGGTGACGAGCCCGGCGATGGCGTCGAGCTCCGCCCGCACCTGGTCCAGCTCGGTGCGCTCGCGGGCGACCGCACCGAGCCGCCGGTGCACCTCCCGCTCCACGGCGATGTCCCGCTCCACCTGCCTGGCCACCGAGACCGCCGAACGCAGCACCCGGTCGCCGAGCACCACCGGCTCTCGGCTCGCCGCGTAGAGCATCGCCGCCGGCGCGGGCCCGACGCGGACCGGGATCGCCAGCGCCGTGTGCAGCCGCTCGGGTGCCACCGCCCGGTCGTAGGTGTGCGTGATCTCGTCGGCATTGAAGTAGTCGCTCACCGCCGCGGGGCGCGCGAGGGCGAGCGCCTTGCCGCCGAGACCGGAGCCGAGATCGACCCGCAGCCGCAGCAGCGACTCGGTGAGCGCACCGCTGAGCTGGCTGATCACGAAGCTGCGCTGATCACGGCAGACGATCCCGCCGAAAGCCACGGGCAGCGCCGTGGCCCGGTGCAGCTCCCGCACCCCTCGGCTCAACACGGCCTGGACGGCCGACGGCATCGACATCGGTGTCGTCACGAGCCCGACCGTACCCGCCTACCCGGCGTTCTCGCGCTCGCGGTCGCGCAGCTTGAAGCGCTGGATCTTGCCACTCGGCGTCTTCGGCAGCTCGGTGACGAACCGGACGCCCCTCGGGTAGGCGTGCGCGGCGTAGCGTTCCTTCACCAGCTTCTGCAGCTCGGCCTCCAGCTCGGGCGTGCCCTCGGTGCCCTTGCTGAGCACGACGTAGGCGACGAGCACCTCGCCCCGCAGCGCGTCGGGGGCGGCGACGACGGCGGCCTCGGCGACTCCGGGGTGCGTCACCAGCACGCTCTCCACGTCGAACGGCCCGATCCGGTAGCCCGCCATGATGATCACGTCGTCGTCGCGGGACGAGAAGAAGAACCTGCCCTCGTCGTCGCGGTAGCCGCTGTCGCCGGTGAGGTACCAGCGGCCGTCGGCCGTGAACCGCTCCGCGGTCTTGTCGGGCGCGCCGGGATAGCCGGTGAACCAGAACAGCGGGCTCGCCTTGGTGTCGAGGGCGACCCTGCCGACCGTGCCGGCCGGCGCCGGCGCGTCGCCGTCCATCGCCAGCACCTCGCAGGAGTAGCCGGGCAGCGGGCGGCCCATCGAGCCGGGCAGGACCTCTTCGCGCAGCTCGTCGCGCCAGGCGTTGCCGATGACCATGCCGAGCTCGGTCTGGCCGTAGTGGTCGCGCACGGTGAGCCCGAGCACGCGCTCCGACCACTCGACGACCTCGGGGGTGAGCGGCTCCCCCGCCGACGACGCGCGGCGCAGCCGCAGTCCCGGCCGCGCGCCCTCGGGGTCGTTGCGCAGGCTGCGGTAGATCGTGGGCGCCGCGGCGAAGTTGGTGACGCCGAAGCGGTCGAGCACCTGCCACGTCAGCGGTGCCGAGAACCCGGCGTTGAGCCAGATGCTGCGCCTGCCCATCGCGAGCGGAGCCAGCACGGCGTAGTAGAGGCCGTAGGCCCAGCCGGGGTCCGCCGCGTCCCAGTAGACGTCGTCGGGGCGCACGTCGAGGCCGTCCACGAGATAGCCCTCGAGCGCGGCGAGCGCCCGCACGGGCACGCGGACGCCCTTCGGCGTGCCGGTGGTGCCGCTGGTGAACAGCTGGACGAGGGTGCCGTCGCCGCCGACGCGGGCCGGGGTGACGGCCGGGTGCTGCGCGCGCATCAGGTCCTCGAACGCGAGCCAGCCCGGGTTCGCTCCCGAGCCGCCGACCTCGATGACCGTCCAGTCGCCCTCGGGCAGATCGGGTCCAGGGGCCAGCTTGTGGGCCTGGCCGGCATCGACGACCACGGCCTTCGCATCGCCCGCGTGCAGGCGCAGGGCGATGGCGGGCGTGGCGAACGCGGTGAACAGCGGGATGTGCACGGCGCCGAGCCGCCAGATGCCGAGCAGCACGGTGGCGAGGTCGGCGGACTTGCCCATGAGCACGGCGACGGCGTCGCCCTGGCCGATCCCCTGCGCGGCCAGCGCGGCGGCGAAGGTCTCCGAGCGGCGGCGCAGCTCCCCGAAGGTGAGGTCCTCGGCGCTCAGGTCGCCCGCGATCACGGTCAGCGCGGTGTGCTCGGCCGGGTGCCGGTCGCAGAGCAGCTCCGCCGCGCAGGCGTCGGGCCGGTCGTACTGGGCGAGCAACCGCTCCGCCCGCTCGTCACTACGCAGGTCCATCGTTGGACACCTCTCCAGACAGTGGCACGGGTACCGCGCAGTATCGGGCGGCCCGCGCTGCCCTGCTACCTCCCAAGGAAGGTACGCCGCCGGTGCGATAATCCTGGCCTCACCGATGGGGGTTGCGATGGACGTCGGGCAGCTGCAGGCACAGCGGCACTTCCACGTGCACCAGAAGGTCACGATGATGGTCAACCGCTACGAGGTGTTCGCCGACGACGGGCAGGGGCAACCGGGCCCGCTCGTCGCGTTCGTCGAGCAGAAGCGAATGGCCTTCAGGGAGCAGGTGACGCTCTACACCGACGAGACGAAACGGTCGGTGCTGGCCGCGTTCAAGGCGCGCAAGGTGATCGACCTCGCCAGCGCCTACGACGTGACCACCCCGGAGGGTGCGTCGATCGGCTTCTTCGGCAAGAAGTTCGGCAGTTCGCTGCTGCGCTCCACCTGGCAGCTCGACCAACCCGGCGCCGACCCGGTGACGATCAGCGAGCGCAGCATGGCGCTGGCCCTGTTCCGCCGGATCTGGGACGTCATCCCGTGGGTCGGCGACCTGCCATTCCCGTGGATGTACCACTTCGACTTCGTCCGCGGGACCACGCACGTGGGCACGGTGGAGAAGAAGACCCGCTTCCGCGACCACTACCGCGTCACCATCGACGACCCCGCGCTCGACCGGCGGCTGGTGCTCGCACAGGCCGTGGCACTGGACGCCCTCCAGTCGCGCTGACAGATCACAGGTGAGGTGTCTCCCAATCTGTCAGGTGTCTACCCATGTAGACACCTGACGGTTAGACTCCGCGGTGTCCGCATGACCGTCGTCGCTCGCCGCCGGAGGCCAAGAAGGTGCCGCAGAACCCGTTGCCGACCGAGTCCACCGAGTCGCACCGCATCGCCGACGTGCGTATCACGCCCGTCGCCTTCCGTGACCCGCCACTGCTCAACACCGTCGGCGTGCACGAACCGTACGCGCTGCGCGCCATCGTCGAGATCGTCACCGACTCCGGGCTCTCCGGCCTCGGCGAGACCTACGGCGACGCGGGGCACCTCGCGCGGCTGCGCGCGGCCGCCGCGCAGCTGACCGGCGTGGACGTGTGGCACGGCAACGAGATCGAACGCCGGATCCACACCGCGCTCGCCACCGACACCAGCAAGGCCGGGCACGGGATGAGCGGCATGGTCACCGGCAGCAGCACGGTGCACCGCGTCCTGTCGCCCTTCGAGGTCGCGTGCCTCGACATCCGTGGCAAGGCCGTCGGCCGCCCGGTCAGCGACCTTCTCGGCGGCGCCGTGCGCGACCGCGTCGACTACAGCGCGTACCTCTTCTACAAGTGGGCCGGCCACCCCGGCGCCGAGCCCGACGACTGGGGCCCCGCGCTCGACCCCGCGCAGCTCGTCGCGCAGGCGCGGCGGATCGTCGACGACTACGGCTTCTCGGCGATCAAGCTCAAGGGCGGCGTTGTCGCGCCCGAGGAGGAGGTCGCGGCCATTCTGGCGCTGCGCGAGGAGTTCCCCGGCCATCCACTCCGGATCGACCCGAACGGCGCCTGGAGCGTGGAGACGTCCATCCGGGTCGGCAAGGAGCTCGACGGCGTCATCGAGTACCTGGAGGACCCGACCTCCGGCATCGACGGCATGGCGGCCGTCGCCCGCGAGGTCGCGATGCCGCTGGCGACCAACATGTGCGTGGTGGCCTTCGACCACCTGAAGCCGGCGGTGAAGGCCGACGCCGTGCAGGTCGTGCTCTCCGACCACCACTTCTGGGGTGGGCTCGACCGTTCCCGCACGCTCGGGAACATCTGCGACACGTTCGGCCTGGGCCTGTCGATGCACTCCAACTCGCACCTCGGCATCAGCCTGGCCGCCATGACCCACCTGGCGGCGGCCACGCCGAACCTGACCTACGCGTGTGACACCCACTGGCCGTGGAAGGACGCCGACGACGACGTCATCGTGCCCGGCGCGCTGACGTTCGAGGGTGGTGCCGTGGCCGTGCCGACGGGCCCGGGGCTCGGGGTCGAGCTCGACCGCGACGCGCTGGCCCGCCTGCACGAGCAGTACCTCGCGTGCGGCATCACCGAGCGGGACGACACCGGGTACCTGCGCCGGTTCGAGCCGGACTTCGACCCCACCGCGCCGCGCTGGTGAACCGGATGCGGATCCTGCTCACCGACCCGATCCTCACGCGCTTCACCGCGGAGCTGACCCGCGACGGAACCGACGGCCACGACTGGGAGTTCCTCGCCGGGAAGCCGGACGCCGAGATCGAGGAACGCCTGCGGGAGGCCGACGTGCTCGTCGCCTCCCGCATGACCCCGGGCATGGCGGAGGCGGGCGGACGGCTGCGGCTGGTCCACGTGACCGGCGCCGGCTACGACCGCATCCCGCTCGACGCGCTCGCCCCCGGTGTCACCGTCTGCAACACCTTCCACCACGGGCGCTCGATCGCCGAGCACGTCGTGCTGGCCGCGCTCGCGCTGTCGCGCCGGGTGCTGCGGGCGGATCGCCTGCTGCGCAGGGGAATCTGGGAGTCGGTGGCCGTGGACCCTGACGTCGAGCTCGGCGGCACGCTCGCCGGGCGGACCGTGGGCGTGGTCGGGCTGGGCGAGATCGGGGCGCAGGTGGTGCGCGCGACGACCGCGCTGGGCATGCGCGCGCGGGCGACGCGCCGCAACCCGGCAGCGCCGCTGCCGCCGGACCTGCGCCTCGACCGGGTGGCCGGCGACGATGGGCTCGCCGACCTGCTGACGGGCTCGGACGTCGTGGTGCTCACCGTGCCGTTGTCCCCGGCCACGCGGGGCCTGATCGGGGCCGAGCAGCTGCGGCTGATGCGGCCGGACGCGTTGCTGGTCAACGTGGCACGGGGACCGATCGTGGACGAGGACGCGCTGTACGAGGCGCTCGCGCAGCGCCGGATCGGCGGCGCCGCGCTGGACGTGTGGTGGAGCCATCCCAAGGACGGCGGCGGGGCACGCGGGTTCACGCGCCCGTTCCACGAGCTCGACACCGTGCTCCTGACCCCGCACCATTCCGGTCACACGCGGGAGACGTTCACCGGCAGGGCCGCCGAGATCGCCGCGAACCTCGCGCGACTGTCCACAGGGGAACCCCTGACGAACGTGGTCCGCGCCCCAGCGTGACCGGACCGCCGCTGACGGGACCGCAGTGAAGGCCACCTTCACTGCGCGTGCTCACGTCGTGTCGGGATGGACCTCGACGTCGTAGATCAGGCGGGCGGGCTCCCCGTTGGTGATGCCCACGAAAACGGGTTCCGCCGCCGGGGTCCGGCCCCGGCGCCACACCTCCTCGCGGGCGGCGTCCCGGGACTCCCGGTGTATCTGGCCCGACTGGTACAACCGCAGGATCCGGCGAGCCGTCTGCTTGTCCGAGTCCAGTTCGATGCGCAGCAAAGGCATGATGCGCCGCAGGGTACGCGCGCGCCCTGCGCCGAGGCGACCGATTTTCCGCCGGCGACCGCAGTGAAGGCCACCTTCACTGCGTGGAATCGGGCACAGCGGCGCGCAGCGCCTGCGTTTGGGTGGTGGTGGGAGACGGGCGGGCGCAGGCAAGGTGGCCTTCACTGCGGCGGGCGTGGGCGCTAGACGAACTGTTGCACCGTGAGGGTTGCCGCGCCCGCGACCGCCAGCAGCATGGCCACCGCGCGCGTGCGCCGCACGTCGAGGCGGCGCCCCAGCGGGCGCGCCAGGGCCACCCCGAGCGCGGCCGCGGGCGCCAGCAGCAGCGCGTAGCCGAGGCTCTCCCCCGTCACCGAGCCGGTGACGGCGAGCGCCGCGAGGCTCATCACCGAGCCGACGAGGAAGAACCCGCTCATCGTGCTGCGCAGGCGGGGGCCCGCGTAGCGCTGCCACACCATCGACATCGGCGGCCCGCCGATCGCGGTGGCCGTGCCCATCACGCCCGAGGCCATCCCGGCCAGCACCACCGCCCGCCGCGTCGGCCTCGGGCGGTAGCCCCACAGCGACACGACGACCCCGAGCACCACCATCCCGGCCACGCACAGCGCCAGCACCCGCGTGGGCAGCGCCGCGACCAGCAGGGCACCGGCGACGACCCCGGGCACCCGGCCCGCGAGTGCCCAGCCCGTGCCACGCAGGTCGATGTGCCCGCGGTCGAGCAGCAGCACCACGGCGGTGACGCCGGTGGCGAGCACGACGATCACCGCGGGCACCAGCTCTGGCGCGATCAGCGCGATCACGGGCGCCGCCAGCAGCCCCAGCCCGAAGCCGATCGCCACCTGGAGCAGCGCGCCGAACACCACCACCGCGCACAGCACGGCGAAGCCGCCGGCGTTCACGCGCCCATGGGGGTCAGGCTCAGCGGGTAGTGACAGCGTCCCTCGTGCGGCTCCAGCGTCCCGTCCCCGCGCCCCCTCGGGTCCGGCTGCTCCTCGGCGCACCGGTCGGCGGCCTGCCAGCAGCGGGTGCGGAAGCGGCAGCCGGACGGTGGGTCGAGCGGCGACGGCAGCTCGCCGCTCAGCAGGATGCGGTCACCGGTTCCCGCGGTACCGTCGGGTTCCAGCGCGGGCGCGGCCGACATCAGCGCCGCGGTGTAGGGGTGCAGCGGGCGATCGAAGACGTCCTCGGTGAGCCCGTGCTCGATGATCTTGCCGAGGTACATCACCGACACCCGGTCGGCGACGTGGCGCACCACGGACAGGTCGTGGGAGATGAACACATAGGACACTCCGAGCCGCTGCTGGAGGTCGGCGAGCAGGTTCAGCACCTGCGCCTGCACCGAGAGGTCCAGCGCCGACACCGGTTCGTCGCACACGATCAGGTCGGGTTCGAGCGCCAGAGCCCGCGCGATGCCGATGCGCTGCCGCTGTCCCCCGGAGAACTCGTTGGGATAGCGGTGGGCGTCGCTCGCGCGCAGCCCGACGAGGTCGAGCAGCTCCCGGACGCGGGCCTCCCGCTGCTTCGGCGTCGGCACCAGGTCGCGGTGGGTGCGCCACGGCTCTCCGATGAGGTCGGCGGCGGTCATGCGCGCGTTGAGGGAGGCGAACGGGTCCTGGAACACCATCTGCACGCGCCGCCGCCAGGCCAGCAGTTCCCTGCCCTTCAACGCGAACGGGTCCACACCGTCGAAGCGCATGGTGCCCTCGTCGGGCCTATCCAGCATCAGCACCACGCGCGCGAGCGTGGACTTGCCGCAGCCGGACTCGCCGACGAGGCCGAGGGTCTCGCCCCGGCCGAGCCGCAGATCGACGCCGTCGAGCGCGGTGAGCCGGTTGCGGCCTGCCTTGTTCCTGGCCACGCGGAACGACTTGCGCAGTCCCGTGACCTCCAGCAGCGGGGTCGGCTCAGACACTGGCCAGCTCCTCGGAGAAGTGGCACGCGGCCGCGCGCGCCGGACCGGTGGCGGTGAGGCGGGGACGCTCGTCGGCACAGCGCTCGCGCGCGAGCGGGCAGCGCGCCTGGAACACGCAGCCCGGCGGAACGTTGCTCAGCTCGGGCGGGCTACCGCCGACGGCGGGCAGCGGCTTGCCCTTCTCGGCCCGTTCGGGCACGGAGTCGAGCAGGCCCCTGGTGTAGGGGTGCCGCGGGTCGGCGAACACCTCGCGCACGGGGCCGGTCTCGACCACGTTGCCGGCGTACATGATCACGACGTCGTCGGCGTGCTCGGCGACGACGGCGAGGTCGTGGGTGATCAGCACCACCGCCATGTCCCGCTCGGCACGAAGGTCCCGCAGCAGCTGCATGATCTGCGCCTGCACGGTGACGTCCAGCGCGGTGGTGGGCTCGTCGGCGAGCAGGACGTCCGGTGCGAGCGCCACCGCCATCGCGATCAGCAGGCGCTGGCGCATGCCGCCGGAGAACTGGTGCGGGTACGACCTGGCGCGGGCCCTCGGCTCGGGGATGCCGACGATCCGCATCAGCTCGATCGCCTTCTCCTTCGCCTCGCGGCGGGACAGCCCGTGGTGGATGCGGAACGGCTCCCCCAGCTGCCTGCCCACCGGCTGCACGGGGTTGAGCGCGGCGAGCGCGTCCTGGAAGACGATCGACAGCACCGGGCCCGCCAGCCTCCTGCGGGCGCGCCTGCCGAGCGTGAGGACGTCGGTGCCACCGGCCTTCACCGAGCCGCCGACGACCTCGGCGACCGGTTCGAGCAGCCCGACGATCGACAGGGCGGTCATCGACTTGCCGCACCCGGACTCGCCGAGCAGCGCCAGCGTCCGGCCTTTGTGGACGCTGAAGCTGACGTCGTCGACGGCGCGGACGGTGCCGGACGCGGTGTGCAGGTCGACGCTGAGGTGCTCGACCGCGAGCGCGGGCTCGCCGGTGCGGGCCTCGGGCTCGGCGGTCGCGGTGCCGGGCAGCGGGTTCATGCGGTGACCTCCGTGGTGACACTGCGCTTGCCGCGCTTGCTCGTGGGCAGGGTCAGCCGCCAGCGCTGCGCGGGGTCGGTGGCGAGCCGGACCCACGCGGCGAGGATGGTGGCCGAGACGGTGGTGAGCACGATCGCGACGCCGGGCAGCACGGCGATCCACCACGCGGTCTGGAGGAACTGCCTGCCCTGCGCCACCATCAGGCCCCAGCTGACGTCCGGCGGCTGGATGCCGATGCCGAGGAAGCTCAGCGACGACTCGCTCAGCATCACGAAGCAGAAGTCGAGGGTGGCGACGGTGAGCAGGGTGGGCATCGCGATCGGCAGGATGTGCCGGTAGATCGTGGGCCAGCTCGTGGTGCCGAACGTCCGTGCCGCGTCGACGAACAGGCGGCTCTTCAGCTCCGCGGCCTCGGCCCGCGCGGTACGCAGGTAGATCGGGATCCTCGCCAGCGCGAGGATGAACACGATGTTGGCGACGCTGGGCGTGAAGACGTAGAGCACCACCACGGCCAGCAGCAGCGAGGGGAAGCTCAGGATCACGTCGGCGACGCGCATGGCGATGTTCTCGCGCCTGCCGCCGTGGTAGCCGGCCCACATGCCGATCGCGGAGCCGGCCACGAGCGAGAACAGCACCGCGGGGATCGCCACCGACAGCGTCGTGCCGGCCGCCTCGACGAGCCTGGCGAGGACGCTGCGGCCGAGGATGTCGGTGCCGAGCAGGCCGGTGATGCCGTGGTCGAAGGACGGCGGCCGCAGCGAGGCGTTCAGGTCCTGCCGGGTGGCGGCGTCGCCGAGCAGCAGCGGTCCGATCAGGGCGGTCAGCAGCACGAGCCCGAGCACCACGGCGGCGACCGCGGCCAGCTTGTCCCTGCCGAGCAGCAGCCACCAGCGAGGCGGTCGTTTCGGCGCGGCGGCCGTGTCGTCCGGCCGGTCCAGCGTGGCGGTCATCTCAGTGCCTCCCTTGGCTCACGCCGGAACCGCCTGCCGGACCCTGGCGTCCAGCAGCGCGTAGCAGACGTCGATGAGGATGTTCAGCAGGAAGATCGTCACGGCGGTCAGCAGCACGGCCGCCTGCAGCACCGCGAAGTCGCGCTGCAGGATCGAGTCGATCATGAGCTTGCCGATGCCGGGCCAGCCGAAGATCGTCTCGACCACGACCGCGCCGTTGACGAGTCCGATGGTCAGGTCTCCGGCGACCGTCAGCACGGGCATGGTGGCGTTGCGCAGCGCGTGGCCGAACACCACCCGCTGCTCGCTCGCGCCCTTGCTGCGGGCCACCTTGACGTAGGGGGCCGACAGAGCCGCGACCATCGAGCCGCGCACCACCTGCACGAGCACGCCGAACGGCCGGATCAGCAGCGTCGCGATGGGCAGCACCCACACCTCGGGCCCACCGGTAACGCCGGACGTCGGCAGGATGCCGAGGCTCACGCCGAACACCAGGACGCCCATGATCGCGAACCAGAAGTCGGGGATGCTCGCTGCCGTCATCGACAGGAAGCTGGAGGTGCGGTCGGCGAGCGAGTTCGGGCGGTACGCGGCGAGACTGCCGATGAGGACGGCTCCCACGATCGCGATCAGCATGGTGACGGCGGCGAGCTGCAGGGTCGCCGGGAACGCCTCGAGCACCATCTCGGCGGCGGGCTGGCCCGTGCGCAGCGACTCGCCGAAGTCGAGCTGGACGACCTGGCCGAGGTAGTCCCACAGCTGCACGAGGATGGGCTGGTCGAACCCGTGCTCGGCCGAGAAGGCCGCGCGCTGCTCCGCGGTCGCGCTGAGCGGCAGGTAGAGGTCCACCGGGTTGCCGGTGAGGCGCGCGAGGATGAACACGCCGAGCACCACGACCACCAGCGGGATGGCGCTGGAGACGATGCGCTTGCGCAGGAAGGTCGTCACGTCAGCGTCCCTGTCCCTTCGCGGGCCGCACGTCGGCGAGCCGCAGCTCGTCGCCGGTGGCCGGGTTCGGCTCGTACTCGACGGAGTCGCCGATGCCCAGCAGCCCGCGCATGTGCGCGAGGTAGGCGTACTGCGCGACCGTCTCGTTCTGGTCGGCGAGCACGGCCGCGAAGGCGTTCTGGCGGGCCTGCCCGGACAGCTTCTCCGCGGCGTCGATCCGGGCGTCGAGCTCGCGGGTGCCGAACGTCGACTGTGGACCGTCGCTGACGAGGTACTGGCTCGTGGTGAAGGCGGCGTCCCCCGCCTGGTTTCCGTGCATGATCAGCAGTGCGACCGGGCCGACGTTCTCCGGGAACGGACGCAGCTGGTACTGCAGGTGCGCGGCGGTGTCCGTCATCAGGATCCGCACGTTGAGGCCGAGCTGCGCGAGCTGGTACTGGAGCGCCTCCGCGGTCTCGGCGACGCGGGGGAACTGGTCGTTGCGGGCGACGAGCGTGATCTCCCGGTCGAGCGGCGCGCCGTCGGCCCTGGCCTGCTCGACGAGCGCGCGGGCGGCGCCGAGGTCGGGTGCCTGTGCCTTCAGCGCGGGGTTGTAGCCGACGACGCCGTCGGGCACCAGCTGCGCGGCGGGCTCGCCGAGCCCGTCGAACAGGGTCCTGGCGATGGCCTGCCGGTCGATCACCAGGCCGATCGCCTTGCGCACGCGGATGTCGTCGAGCGGCGCCTGGGTGCCGTCGAGCCGCAGTGCGGTGGTCTCGTTGTTGGGGTAGGCGATCGAGTTCTCCTCGGTCGCGTCCTCGGGGTCGAGCCCGGTGGAGACGTCGGCCTCTCCCTTGGCGATCATGGCGGCGCGCACGCTGGACTCGGAGCGCCAGACGTAGCGCACCACGGGGAACGAGGGCTGCTCGCCCCAGTAGTTCTCGTTGCGGTGCAACGTGATGGAAACCCCGGTCTGCCAGCCGGCGATCGCGTAGGGCCCGGTGCCGACGGGCTCGCGCACCTTGGCCTCGGTGCTCGTGCCCCTCGGCACGATCTCCACGAAGCTCAGCCGCAGCGGCAGGATCGGGTCCGGCTCGGCGGTGGTGACGGTCAGCGAGGTGGGGCTTGTCGCCTCCACACCCAGTTCCTCGTCCTCGAAGACGTAACCGTCCACATTGCACGCGAGGTCGGAGTTCACCGCGCGGTCGATGGAGAACGCGGCGTCCTCCGCGGTGAACGGCGCTCCGTTGTGGAAGCGGACGCCGGAGCGGATGTCGAACGTCCACGTGGTGGGCCCGGTCTGCCGCCAGCCCGTGGACAGCAGCGGGTCGAGCTCGCCCGTGGTGGGGTCGCGCTCGATGAGCGGCTCGCTGATGTTGGACCGGACGACGACGCCGGTGGAGGTGAGCGACGACTCGCACGGTTCGAGGGTCGGGGGCTCCTGGGCGAGCACGATGCGCAGCGTGCTGCCGTCCGCGGCTCCGGCGTCGCCGGCACCGTCGCTGTTCGCGACGGCACACGCGCTCGCCGGGAGCAGGGCGGCGGCGAGCAGCGCCGTGAGCACTCTCGTCCGCCGCCGGGAGGGTACGGAAGACAGCATCGTCTCTCCGGGAGGTGTGTGGGTGGGATGGGCACGGCGGGGACCGGAGGCGCATTCATTGCGAGACAGTGTCTATAAATGCGACGCCGGTCTTCATGTGTAGACAGGACGGTAAGGCTGAGGCCCCGAACCGTCAAGGGGCGGGTGGCAGCGTGAGCCGCAGCAGCGCGTCCAGCGCGGGGTTGTCGTGCCCGGTTCGCCACACACAATGGGTCTCCACCACGTCCGGGCGCAGGCCCTCCACCTCGGTGAACGTCAGGTTGGGCAGGTGCAGCGCCGACGCCGACCGCGGCACGAGGCCCACCCCGAGCCCTGCGTCGACCAGCGCGAGCAGGCTGTGCACCTGGCCGACCTGCTGCACGTAGCGCGGCTGCGCGCCGACGCCGTGGAACGCGCTGATCACGAGTTCGTGCAGGTAGCGGGCCGCGACCGGGGCGTAGGTGACGATCTCGTGCGCGGCGATCTCGGCCAGCGACGGCGGCCTGCCCAGCGTGGTGAGCGCGTGCCCGCGCGGGCAGGCGAGCACGAGGCTCTCCACGTGCACCCGCCGCGCGCTGAGCAGCTCCGAGGCGGGGACGCCACGCGCCAGGCCGACGTGGATCTCCCCCGCCAGCAGCGCGTCGATCTGCTCGCGGGTCACCAGCTCGGTCAGCGTCAGCTCCACCTCGGGCAGTTCCTCACCGATCACCCGGATCCACGTCCCCAGCACGGTGAGCGCGGAGATCGCCGTGAAGCCGACCCGCAGCCTGCCCGCCGTGCCGAGCGCGGCGTTGCGCGCCGCGGCGGGCGCGGCGTCGGCGAGGCTCAGCATCCGCCGCGCCTCCGGCAGGAACGCCTCCCCCGCCGGCGTCAGCAGCACCGCCCTCGGCGTGCGGACCAGCAGCTCGACCTCCAGCGACCGTTCGAGCTTCTGCACCTGCCTGCTCAGCGGCGGCTGCGTGATCCGCAGCCGGGCCGCCGCCCGGCCGAAATGCGCTTCCTCGGCGACCGCGACGAATCCGCGCAGCTGCTCCAGCGTGAACCGGGCGGGGCTTGTCATGCCCGGAAGGTATCAACCGATGCGATCTTGGCGTTAGACCGGTATCACCGCAGGTTCTAGGCTTCGGGCAACCTTTCACGACACTGGAGCCGCCATGACGCCGTTCAGCCCCGAGGACCTGAGGACCACGCTCGGTGCGGGACTGTTGTCCTTCCCCGTCACGCACGCGCGGCCGGACCTGACCTTCGACGAGGACGGCTACCGCGAGCACCTCGCGTGGCAGGCGCCCTTCGGCTCGTCCGGGGTGTTCGCCGCGGGCGGCACCGGCGAGTTCTTCTCCCTCACCCCCGCCGAGGTCGCCACCGTCGTGCGCGCGGCCGTCGCCGCGACCGCCGGGGCCAAGCCCGTGGTCGCCCCCGCCGGCTACGGCACGGCGCAGGCCGTCGAGATGGCGCGCGACGCCGAGGCCGCCGGAGCCTCCGGCGTGTTCCTGCTCCCGCCGTACCTCACCGAACTGTCCCAGGAGGGCCTCGTCGCCCACGTCCGCGCGGTGTGCGCGGCGACCGGGCTGGGCGTGATCGTCTACCACCGCGCCAACGCCCGCTTCGGCTTCGACGCCGTGCGGGAGCTCACCGACACCTGCCCGAACCTCGTCGGCTTCAAGGACGGCGTCGGCGACGTCGACCTGATGACCCGCATCCACGCGGGGCTGGGCGAGCGGCTGCTGTCGATCGGCGGGCTGCCGACGGCCGAGACCTACGCGCTGCCGTACCTGGAGATGGGCGTGACCACGTACTCGTCGGCCATCTTCAACTTCCTGCCCGAGTTCGCCCTCGGCTTCTACACCGCCGTGCGCGAGCACGACACGGCGGCCGTCTACCGCAAGCTCTCCGAGTTCGTCCTGCCGTATCTGGACATCCGCAACCGCAAGGCGGGCTACGCGGTGTCGATCGTCAAGGCGGGCCTGCGTGCGGTAGGACGGGACCCGGGACCCGTCCGGCCCCCGCTGACCGACCTCACCGGCACCGAGCTCGGTGAGCTGACCGCACTCGTCGACAAGGTGAACCGCGCATGAGCACCGTCCCCGTCATCACCGGCTACCGCGTCGTCCCCGTGGCGGGCCGCGACAGCATGCTGCTCAACCTCAGCGGCGCGCACGGTCCGTTCTTCACCCGCAACCTGCTGATCCTCACCGACTCCGATGGCCGCACCGGGGTCGGCGAGGTGCCGGGCGGGCCCGCGATCACCACGACACTGGAGGAGGCCAAGGACCTCGTCCAGGGTGCGCGCGTCGGCGACCACCACGCGGTCCTCGCCGCCGTCCGGGAGCGCTTCGCGAGCCGCGACGCGGGCGGGCGCGGCCAGCAGACGTTCGACCTGCGCGTGACCGTGCACGTGTGCACCGCCATCGAGTCGGCGCTACTCGACCTGCTCGGCCAGTTGCTGGACCAGCCCGTCGCCGCCTTGCTCGGCGACGGCAAGCAGCGCGACCGCGTGCCCGCGCTCGGCTACCTGTTCTTCGTCGGCGACCGGGAGCGCACCGATCTGGACTACCGCCACGGCGACGACAGCGGCGACGAGTGGTTCCGGCTGCGCGACGAGGAGGCGCTCGACGCGAACTCCGTGATCGCGCTCGCCGAGGCCGCCAGTGCCCGCTACGGCTTCACCGACTTCAAGCTCAAGGGCGGCGTGCTGCCCGGCGACGAGGAGGTGGAGGTGATCACCGCGCTCGCCGAGCACTTCCCCGGCGTCAACGTGACCCTCGACCCCAACGGCGGCTGGCTGCTCTCCGACGCCATCGCGCGCGGCAGGAGGCTGCGCGACGTCCTCGCCTACGCCGAGGACCCGTGCGGCGCGGAGGACGGTTATTCCGGACGCGAGGTGCTCGCCGAGTTCCGCCGCGCCACGGGCCTGCGCACCGCCACCAACATGGTCGCCACGGACTGGCGCCAGCTCGGCCACGCGGTGCGCGAGCACGCCGTCGACATCCCCTTGGCGGACCCGCATTTCTGGACGATGAGCGGCTCGGTGCGCGTGGCGCAGCTGTGCGACGCGTGGGGGCTGACGTGGGGCTCGCACTCCAACAACCACTTCGACGTGTCGCTGGCGATGTTCACCCACGTGGCCGCTGCGGCGCCCGGCGAGATCACCGCGATCGACACGCACTGGATCTGGCAGGACGGCCAGCGCCTCACCAAGGAGCCGTATCCGCTCACCGACGGCCAGCTGACCGTGCCGGATCGCCCCGGCCTCGGTGTGGAGCTGGATCCGGAGCAGGTGGAGGCCGCCCACGAGCTGTACCTGCGCGAGGGCCTCGGTGCCCGCGACGACGCGGCGGCCATGCGGTATCTCGTCAACGGCTGGAGCTTCGACCCGAAGCGGCCCGCACTCGACCGCGACTGAACACGGCAGGAGTTTCGATGACCCAGTCCGCCCCGCAGGGCGTGGTCCTGCAGGTGTGCCCGCTGCTGGAGTCGCTGGAGCAGGCTCTGGCCACGCACCACGACACCGTGCGCCTCGCCGAGCAGCCCGACCCGGCCGCCTATCTCGCCGAGCACGGGCACGAGGTGGTGGCCGCCGTGACGAGCGCGCGGGTGGGCGTCAGCGACGAGCTGATGGACGCACTGCCCAAGCTCCGCGCGATCGTCCACTTCGGAGTCGGCTACGAGACCACCGACGTGGCCAGGGCCCGTGCGCGCGGCATCGACGTCAGCAACACCCCCGACGTGCTCACCGACTGCGTCGCCGACCTCGCGGTGGGCGCGCTGATCGACGTGCTGCGCAGGCTCGCCGCCGCCGACCGGTACGTCCGGCGGGGCGAGTGGACCCCGGGCGGCTACCCGCTCTCGACGAAGGTGAGCGGCAAGCGCGTCGGCATCCTGGGGCTCGGCCGGATCGGCCGCGCCATCGCACGCAGGCTGGAGGGCTTCGACGCCGAGCTGAGCTACCACTCGCGCAACCCGGTGGAGGGTGTGCCGTACCGCTACGCGGCCTCACCCGTGGAACTGGCCGAGGGTGCCGACGTGCTCGTGATCGCCACGTCGGGCGGCGCGGCGACGCGCGGGCTCGTCGGGGCCGACGTGCTCGCCGCACTCGGGCCCGACGGCTACCTCGTCAACATCGCGCGCGGCAGCGTGGTCGACGAACCCGCGCTCGTGTCGGCGCTCACCGAGGGCCGGATCGCGGGCGCCGCACTCGACGTGTTCGCCGACGAGCCGAATGTCCCGGCACCGCTGCTCGAACTGGACAGCGTGCTGCTGCTGCCGCACATCGCGAGCGCGACCCGCGAGACGCGCGAGGCCATGGGCGAGCTGACCTTCCGCAACCTCCACACGTTCCTGACCGAGGGCAGGCTCGTGACCCCGGTCCCGGAGGTCGCCGGTTCCTGATTTCTCCGCCGGGTGTCGATCGAGACGCGCCGTCTTCGACGCTCCACGTGAGGGTCGCGATACGGGCGCGGCCACCGAGCGGAGGAGACCGCCATGACCGACACCGCAGGCCGCCGCGTGATCGCCTGGGCGAGCATCTCGATCGACGGCTACACCAGCGGACCGGAGGGGCCGGCCCACGACACGTGGCTGTACCGGCACGCCGGACGCCAGGAGACGGCAGAGTACTTCGAGGGCGTGTGGCGCGGGGTGGACACCGCGCTGCTGGGCCGCACCAACTACGAGGGGTTCGCCTCGGTGTGGCCCGCGATCACGCGGGACCCCGCGACCGACGCGCGCACTCGTGAACTGGGCCGCTGGCTGGAGGCCGTGGAGAAGGTGGTGTTCTCCCGCACGCTGGAGAGCGCGGGCTGGCGGAACTCCCGGGTCGCACGCGAGCCGGAGCGCGAGGTCGCCGCGCTGAAGGCCTCGGACGGCGGCGCCATCATGGTGCTCAACAGCGCGAGCGTGATCCAGACGCTGCTGAAGGCCGACCTGATCGACGACCTGCGTTTCGCCGTCGTGCCGGCCCTGCTGGGTGGTGGGCTGCGGCTGCTGCCCGAAGGACTGCCCGCGTCCGGCTGGACGCTCGCGAGCAGTGCAACGCTCGCGCACGGAGCGGTGTGCCTGCACTACCGGCGCGGTTGATCCCGCTCCGGCCAGCTCGCGGTGAGTGCGTCGAGCCCCTCGGCGAGCTGGGCGCTGGCCGGGGTCGCCTCGCGCGGGATGCGGGAGGCCAGGACCGTGCCGAAACCGGCCATGCGCACCACGTTGTCGATCAGCGTGTCGAGGTCGTCCGGCCAGTCGAACTCCGGCTGCGCGATCAGCAGGCTCACCAGTCCGTGCAGCGCCGACCAGAGCCCCACGGCGAGTGACTCGGGGCGGCCACGCATGATCCCGGCCGACACACAGGCCGCGGCGGCCTCGGTGACGTAGCGGAAGCACGCCCGCGCACCCGGCGACCGGTGGGCGGAGGGCCGCATCAGGAGCACGCGGTACTGCACCGGGTGCTCGAGGGCGAACGTGGCGTAGCCGCGACCGCAGCGGCCCAGCACGCGCAGCGGGTCGTCGACGCCCTCGGCGTGCTCCCGCATCCGGCGCTCCAGCTCGCCCCACGACCGCAGGCACACCGCTTCGAGCAGGTCGTCCCTGTTCGCGAAGTGCAGGTAGACCGACGGCGTCGTGACCCCCGCGCGCGCGGCGACCGCGCGCAGGGTGAGCGCCCCGTCGGAGCCGGTCTCGACGAGCAGCGCCTCGGCCGCGAGCAGGATCTCCTCGCGCAGCTTCTCACCCTCGCCAGGGCGTGCGCGCGAGCGCGTCGACCTCATCGCTCCAGCGTGACAGAGCCGACTTGACACCGTCAACTTGACGCTGTCAATCTGAGCGCATGGGCAACTTCCAGGAGGCCACGGCGCTCACGCGCGGGCCTGGCGCCGACGTGTTCACCGTGGACCTCGATCCCCAGTGGACGGTCGGCGGCCGGATGCACGGCGGCTACCTGCTGGCCGCGATGGCGAGGGCCGCCACGGAGGTCGGGCCACACGCACACCCGCACGCGGTGAGCGCGTCGTTCGCCGTGCCGCCGCAGGCCGGCCCGGCGCAGGTGTCGGTGGAGGTGCTGCGCGCGGGCAACGGACTGACCCAGTCGCGCGTGCGACTCGACCAGGACGGCACCCCGTGCGCCGAGGCACTGCTCACGCTCGGCCCGCTCGCCGACGACGAGCCGTACTGGTCGGGCGTCACGCCCGCGGACCTCCCACCGGAGCACGAGTGCGTGCGCGTCCCTGCCGAGGCGCCCGGCGCCGGCTTCCGGGTGGACCTCATGGACGTGGTGGAGCAGCGGCTCGACCCGCGCCCACTCGGCTTCCTCGGTGGAACGCCGTCGCGCCGGGGCGAGATCTCCGGCTGGCAGCGGCTCGCCGACGGCTCCGACTGGGACCCGCTGAGCCTCCTGGTGGCGCTCGATCCCGTGCCGCCGGTGTCATACGACCTCGGCATCCCGGGGTGGGCGCCGACCCTGCAGTTCAGCGCCTACCTGCGGCGGCCGCCCGCCCCGGGCCCCGTGCGCGTGCGGATGCGGGCGGGCGTGGTCGCTGGCGACCGGATGGACGAGATCGCCGAGGCGTGGGACAGCAAGGACCGGCTGGTGGCCCAGGCGACCCAGCTCGCGGGCGTGCGCCTGCCTGCCTGAGCCGCGTCAGCCCTGACGGGCCTTGTAGCGCGGGTCGCGCTTGTTGAGGACGAACACCTTGCCGTGGCGGCGCACCACTTGCGCCCCCGGCTTGTTCTTCAGCGAGCGCAACGACTTCCGGACCTTCACGGCCACTCCCTTCCCTTCCTTGTTGACAACGGTTTTCATTATACTCGCGGTCGGCCACGAATACCCCTCGCGCCGGGGCCGCGCCGTGAGGTACCGTCTCGGCTAGGTCATGAGCGCCAGCGTCAAGCCCCGGCTTGCTGGCCGGCAACCCTCCGACCGTGGTGGGGTGCCCCGGGTGACGACCTGGCTCGCCGGAACAGGCGGGCAAGCGCGGGCCCCTCACCGGGTCCCAGGACCCACCGAGGAGGCCACATGTCCGTCACGTTCGCATCCCCTGCCCTCACCACCGTCATCCCGCCTGCCGTGCCCGGCACCGCGGGAGACGACCTGCGCGTGCCACTGGTGACCGGCGGCGAGATCGGCTACGCGAACCTCGACCACGCCGCCAGCGCACCGTGCCTTTCCGCCGTGCGCAGGGCCGTCGACGAGTTCCTGCCGTGGTACGCCAGCGTCCACCGGGGCGCCGGGTTCGCCTCACAGGTGTCCACAAAGGTCTACGAACGCGCCAGGCGGGCCGTCGGCGCGTTCGTCGGCGCGCGGTCGTCCGACACGGTGATCCTCACGCGCAACACCACCGACGCGCTCAACCTGCTCGCCCGCGCCGTCCCGAAGGGCACGGCCGTCGTCCTGTTCGACACCGAGCACCACGCCGCACTGCTGCCGTGGCGGGGCAGGCACGTGTACCGCGTGCCCGCCCCGCGAACCCGGCACGAGGCCGTGCGCGCGCTCGCCGAGACGCTGGGCCGCTGCCCCGAGGGACCCCGGCTGGTCGTGGTCACCGGTGCGTCCAATGTGACCGGTGAGGTGCTGCCGATCGCCGAGCTGGCAAGGGTCGCGCACGCCGCCGGAGCCCGCATCGCCGTCGATGCCGCCCAGCTCGCGCCCCACCGCGCCGTGTCGCTGCGCGAACTCGACGCCGACTACGTCGCGCTCTCCGGGCACAAGCTCTACGCGCCCTTCGGGGCTGGCGCGCTCGTCGGCAGGGCCGACTGGTTGCGGGCGGCGGAGCCGTACCTCTCCGGTGGCGGCGCCAGCAAGCTCGTGGCCCGGCACGACGACGGACTCGGCGTGGTCTGGAACACCGGGCCCGAACGGCACGAGGCCGGTTCCCCGAACACCGTCGGCGCGCACGCGCTCGGCGTCGCCTGCACGGAGGTCGCCTCCGGGCGCGAGCGCATCGAGGCACACGAGGCGGACCTGCTCGCGCGGCTCGATCGCGGGCTCGCCTCGGTGCCGGGCCTGCGCGTGCTGCGGCTGTTCGACGACGACGGCGACCGGGTGGGCACGGTCTCCTTCGTCATCGACGGCCTGTCCCCCGGGCTGCTCGCGGCCGTCCTGTCGGCCGAGTACGGCATCGGCGTGCGGGACGGCGCGTTCTGCGCGCACATCGCCACCCGCCGGCTCATCACGGCCGCGGGCGGCGAGGGCGGGCAGGCCGTGCGGGTCAGCATCGGGCTCGGCACGACCCGCGAGCACGTCGGCCGGCTCGTCACCGCGCTGCGCGAGATCACCGGCCGCGGCCCGCGCTGGACCTACGCCGAGAACGAAGGGCGGTGGGCGCCGAGCCCGGATCCCCGTCCGCTGCCGGGGTTCCTCGCGTGAGTCAGGCGGGGCCGAACCGCTCCGTCCGCACGCGGCGTGCGTCGTGCCCGAGCGCGAGCAGCAGATCCGCCACCGTCTCCACGAAACCCGTCGGCCCGCAGACGAAACAGTTCGGAGCGAACTCGGCAGGCCAGCCGTGGCTGTTGAGCTCGGCGAGCCCGAGGCGGCCCGGCGCCGTGCGCGCGCCGTCGGGCGCCTTGCGGGTATAGACCAGTCGCACGTCGACGCCCGGCCGCGGGGTTCGCAACTCGTCGGCGTAGTACACGTCCTCGGGCGTACGAACCGAGTAGATCAGCCGGAACGGCGCGCGGCTGCCCACCTCCTCCCGCGCACGCAGCATGGCGCGCAGGGGCACGATCCCCGACCCGCCGGCGATGAGCAGCACCGGGGCCGGGTCGGCGGGCCGCCAGACGAACCAGCCGCCGATCGGCCCTCGCAGTTCGAACGGGTCGCCGATCCGCATCTCCTCGGTCAGGAACGGGGACACCTCACCGTCACCGATCCGCTGCACGGTCAGCTCCACGCGGTCGCCGCCCGAGGGCGCGGCGAGCGAGTACGGGCGTTCGGCGCGGTAACCGTCCTGCGCCGTCAGCCGGACGTCGACGTGCTGGCCCGCGAGATGACCGGGCCAGCCGGGCACGTCGAGCAGGAGTGTGCGCGCGGTCGGCGTCTCGTCGCGGTGACCGGCGAGCCGGGCGACCCGCCAGTCAAGGCGGCCCATCAGTCCCCCTGGTACCGCTGCTCGCGCCACGGGTCGCCGTAGTGGTGGTAGCCGGAGGACTCCCAGAAGCCCGGCTCGTCGGCGTGTGAGAGCGTCAGCCCGCGCACCCATTTCGCCGACTTCCAGAAGTACAGGTGCGGCACCAGCAGCCGCGCCGGGCCACCGTGCTCGGAATCGAGCGGCTCTCCGTCGTACTCGTAGGCGATCCACGACTGCCCGTCGAGCAGGTCCTCCAGCGGCACGTTGGTGGTGTAGCCGTCGAACGAGTGCGCCATCACGAAGTCGGCAGCCGTGTCGACGCCAGCCAGCAACGTGTCCAGTGCCACGCCCCGCCATTCGGTGTCCAGTTTGGACCAGCGGGTGACACAGTGGATGTCCACCCTCGGCGTCTCGGCGGGCAGGGCGAGGAACTCCGCCCACGTCCACGCGTGCGTTTCCCCGGTCTCGGTCTCGATCGTGAACCGCCAGCCCTCGGGCCGCACCCTCGGCGTCGGGCCCGCGGACAGTACCGGGAAGTCCTCGGCGAGGTACTGGCCCGGCGGCAGCGCACGGTCCCGCTCACGGCGCCGGCCCCGGAAACCGGGAGTCACGATGTCCATGCCGCCAGGCTTCCCGCAACCGGCGCCCCGGCGCAAGGCACCGGTCACGGCGACACCCGCCGGAAACCTTCGCGACAATTGCGGTCAACGGGAGCAAAATCACATGTTGATCTCTGACCGGCAATTCGGTGTCCCGGCCAGTAACTAACTATGAACCTACTTCGTAGTACTATTGTCACTTTCAACGGAACTGAGTTACTGTCCTGCTCCAGCAAAACTCGGGGGAGGAGGAGTTGCTTTCGATTGGACGACAATGAATCAGATCGGCTCGATGACGGAGCTCGGTTTCGGCTGGATAACCCCCATTCTTTCGTACGTGATGGCCTGCGTCGGCAGCGCGCTCGGACTCCGGTGCACGGTGCGCGCGCTCGCGGCGGAGGGTCGCGCCAGGCGCGGCTGGTTGATCAACGGCGCGATGGCGATCGGCACCGGCATCTGGACGATGCACTTCATCGCGATGCTGGGCTTTGGAGTCACCGGCACCGACGTGCGCTATGACGTCACCCTCACCGTGCTGAGCCTGATCGTCGCGATCGCCGTGGTCGGCATCGGCGTGTTCGCCGTCGGCTACCTCTCGTCGAGGACGCTCGCCGTATTGCTCGGCGGTCTCGTCTCCGGAATCGGCGTCGCCGCGATGCATTACCTCGGAATGGCGGCGATGCGCCTGTCCGGATCCGTCAGCTACGACCCCGTCGTGGTGGCGCTGTCGGTGATGATCGCCATCGCCGCGGCGACGGCGGCGCTGTGGGCGACGCTGACGATCCGTGGCCCCGCGGCCGCCGTCGGGGCCTCGCTGGTGATGGGCGTCGCGGTGAGTGCGATGCACTACACGGGCATGGCCGCGGTCGAGGTCGACGTGCACGCGGCACACGGCGCCACCCCGGGCGCGACGCCGATGCAGTTCATCTTCCCGCTGACCGTCGTACTCGGTTCCTACCTGTTCCTGACCTCGGCTTTTGTCGCGCTTTCCGCCCGGCCGCCGAAAATCACCGACGAGGTGGAAAAATCATCGGACCAGGCCGGTTCCCAGCTCGCACTTTGACGACGCGCACGCATTTTCGGCGCTTCGCACCCTGATTTTACTTTTTGCTCCGAGATGGAGAATGCATGTCCGTGCGTCACGGTTTGCACGCCACTGAAACGCGCCCGCAACCAGTTCGGCAACGGTTACGCCCGAAAACGATCCGGGCGAAGATCGTCGCCCTGCTCCTGGTCCCGGTCGTCTCACTCATGGTGCTGTGGGCGCTGGCGACGGTGTCCACCGTGCAGGAAGCGTGGACGTTGCGGCAGCTCAGGCAACTGAGCGCCCAGCTCTCCGCGCCGGTGGACGGCGTCGTCGCCAGCCTGCGCGCCGAGCGCGCCGCCGCAGCCGTGCTGCTCGCCCGCCCCGGCGCCGGCGAGCAGGCGGAACTGGACCGGCGAAAGGCGGGCACCGAATCCGCGCTGCGGGCGCTGCGCACCGGAGTCGCCCTCACCAGCGCCGACATCGCGAGCCTCGCCCCCGGCGTCAACGAGCGGCTCGGCGCCATCGAGCAGGCGTTGTCACGCCTGCGAGCCGCCGAGGGCACCCGCGACTGGCAGACCGCCTTCACCGGCTACTCCGACGCCATCCAGGAGGTGTTCTCACTCGACGCGGCGCTGGCGAACGTCCAGAGTGGACTGCCGGAGAACGCGGTGCTGCCGCTGGCCAGGCTCGGTGAGATGCTGGCGCGGCAGGACGCCGTCATGGCCTCGGCGCAGGCCGCGGGCGAGCTGACGGCGGACCAGCGCCGCGCGTTCGGCGACGCCGTGGGCGGGCAGCGCCTGCTCGCGGGCGAGCTCAGCACGGGCTTCGACCAGGCCGCGCTGCCCGGCTACGAGCGGCTGCTCTCCGACGACTCCTACCGGTCCCTCACCGCGTTACAGAACGAGGTACTGACCGACCCGGGTGGCCGCCCCGTGACCAGCACGGTCTTCGCCGGCCAATGGGGCGCCGCGATGGAGACGGTGAACCAGGACCTCGGTGCGGTGCGGGCCTCGGCTTCGGCCTCGGCGTCCGCCGCGGCCGAGCAGGCCGGAGACTCGGCGCTGACGCGCGGCGCGGTGACCGTGACGCTCGGTCTGCTCGCCGTCGTGCTCGCGCTGGTGATCTCCGTGCGCATCGGCCGGGAGCACGTGCTGGAGCTGGTCGGACTCAGGGACTCCGCGCTGGAGCTCGCCCGCAACCGCCTGCCGAAGGCCATGCGGCGACTGCGGGCGGGCGAGAAGATCGACGTCGACGACGTGCCGGTGGTACCGCCGGGCGACGGCGAGATCGGCGAGGTCGGCAGCGCGCTCAACGCCGTCCAGGGCGCCGCCCTGCGCGCGGCGGCCGAACGCGCCGAGCTGCTCACCGGCGTCTCCGGCGTGTTCGTCACACTGGCACGGCGCAGCCAGTCGCTGGTGCACCGTCAGCTGAGCCTGCTCGACACGATGGAGCGGCGCATCGAGGATCCCGCCGATCTGGAGGATCTGTTCCGCCTCGACCACCTCGCCGCCCGCATGCGCAGGCACGCCGAGGGGCTCATCATCATGTCCGGCGCCACGCCCGGCCGCGTGTGGAGCGAGCCGGTCCCGCTCATGACCGTGCTGCGCGCCGCCGTGGCCGAGGTCGAGGAGTTCCAGCGGGTCGAGGTACGGCGGATGGCCGACGTCGCGGTGCAGGGCTCCGCCGTCGCCGACCTGACCCACATGGTCGCCGAGCTGGTGGAGAACGCGACGTCCTTCTCGCCCCCGAACACGACGGTGCTGGTGAACGGCGAACCCGTCGGCGCGGGCTTCGTCGTGGAGATCGAGGACCGCGGCCTCGGCATGCGGCCCGAGTCGATGGCCGAGGCCAACCGGCGGATCTCCGAGGCACACCAGCTCGACCTGTTCGACAGCGACCAGCTCGGCTTCTTCGTGATCAGCAGGCTGGCGAACCGGCAGGGCATCACGGTGACGCTGCGCCGCTCGGCCTACGGCGGCACCACCGCGGTGCTCCTGCTGCCCAGCTCGATCCTCACGACGATCGCCGAGCCGAAGGCGCTCGTGCGCAGCGGCGCCGCCACCAGGCAGCCCGCCGCCGTCGCGGCCGCGCCCGAGCCCGAGCGCGCACCGGCGGCGCCGGATCCCGACCGGCCCCCGCCCGATCCCCCGCGGCAGGCGCGGCAGCTCGCACCGGGCTCCGACGGTCCTCCGCCCACCGCGGACGGCGAGACCGGCGGCCTGCCGAGGCGAAGGCGGCAGGCCAGCCTCGCGCCGGGCCTGCGGACCGCGACGGAGCGGTCCCCCGGCCCGGCCCCGGCACCACAGGGCTCCCCCGAGCAGGCGCGCGCGACGATGTCCGCCCTGCAGCGGGGCTTCATCAGAGGGCGCAACGAGTGACGCGTCCTCCAGGCACACACGGAGGAGAACGATGGTCGAGGCCACCGACAGCAGCCAGGAGCTGAGCTGGCTGCTGGACGAGATGGTGGGCAACGCGCCCCGCGTCAGACACGCACTGCTGCTGTCCGACGACGGGCTCCCCATGGCCGGTTCGGCCGGGATGAGCAGGGAGGAGGGCGAGCACCTCGCGGCCGTGGCATCGGCGTTGAACAGTCTCGCGAAGGGCGTCGGCAGGCAGTTCGACGCCGGCGCCGCCCGGCAGACGATGGTGGAGCTGGAAGGCGGGTTCCTGTTCGTGATCACGGCGGGGGGCGGCACATGCCTCACGGCGTTCGCGGAGGCCGGTAGCGACATCGGGCTCATCGCCTACGAGATGGCGCGCCTGGTCGGCCGGGTCGGCGAACACCTCTACACCGCACCACGCATGAACGGGCACCCGGTCCTGCAGGAGGGAACCGGGCCGTGAGCGACAACGGGCGCTGGTACGGCGACGAGTCGGGTCCCATGGTGCGGCTGTACGCGCTGACCAAGGGACGGGCCCGGCCGGCCGGCGAGTACCTGGACGTCATCGCGCTCGTGCTGGCGAGTACCCGCCCCGAGTACGACCTGACGCTCAGCCCCGAGCAGGCCACCATCCTCGAGCTGTGCCGCGACCGCGCGTTGTCGGTCGCCGAGGTGGCCGCGAGGGCAGCGCTCCCGCTCAACGTCGCCCGCATCCTCATCGCCGACCTGCTCGACGCCGGGCACATCCGCGTCACCCAGCCGAATCCACCGGGCAGACTGCCCAACGACCAGATCCTGAGGGAAGTCCTTGATGGCCTTCGTGCCCTCTGAGCGGCCGGTCCGTCGTGCCGCCCCGTTCACCGCCGTGAAGATCGTGATCGCCGGAGGCTTCGGCGCAGGCAAGACGACGATGGTGGGAGCCGTGAGCGAGATCCGCCCGCTGCGTACCGAGGAGTCGCTCAGCCAGGCGGGAGCCGGGATCGACGACACCAACGGCGTCGAGCGCAAGACCACCACGACCGTCGCGATCGACTTCGGCCGGATCACGTTCGACGAGCGGCTGTCGCTGTACCTGTTCGGCACCCCGGGCCAGGACCGGTTCTGGTTCCTGTGGGACGACATCAGCCACGGCGCGCTCGGCGCCGTGGTGATCGCCGACACCCGGAGGCTCGAGGACTGCTTCCCCTCGGTCGACTACTTCGAGCAGCGCGGGATCCCGTTCGTGATCGCGGTCAACTGTTTCGACGGGTCCCGGCGGTACCGGGTCGAGCAGGTCGCCGCGGCGCTCGATCTCGACCCCGGCACGCCGGTGCTGCTGTGCGACGCGCGTGACCGCACCTCCGCCAAGGAGGTGCTGATCGCCGTGGTCCAGCGAGCGCGGCGCCAGCACCACGCCCGCGCAGGCGGCGACGGTCGTTAGTCGAAGCGCTCGTACCTGGGGTCGCTGGCGGGCAGCGGCAGCGCGGGCTCGCCCTCGAGGATCTTGCTCATCGCACCGAACCACGTCCGGGCGGGCGTCTTGCCACCGAACATGTTGCCGCTCTCGCCGGGCACGGCGCTCACGTTGCCGGGCCCGCCGTCGTAGAGGCCGCCGTTGGGCAGGTCGGGCCGGAACACCATCGCCGCGCCCGCGAGCTGCGGCGTGGCGCCGAGGAACGCCGCGGAGCCGTTGACCTGGGTGGTACCGGTCTTGCCGATCATCGGGCGGTCCCAGCCGACGCCCTGGGCGGCGGCCGCCGCGGTGCCTCCGGGCAGGTCGTCCTTGCTCATGCCGACGGCGAGCGTGTTGGCGAGGCCCTCGGGCACGGCCTGCTCACACGGCTGCTCCTTGATCGGCATCGGGTTGCCGTCGCGGTCGGTGATCTCCCCGATCGGGGTCGGCGGGCACCACACGCCGCCGCTCATGATCGTCGCGGCGACGTTGGCGAGCTCCAGCCCGCTCGTCGGGCTCACGCCGAGGGTGAACGAGCCCTTGCCGGGCGAGTTCGCGGAGGGCCCGAAGAACTGGGTCTGGCTCTGGCTGACCTCCTGGCTCTCGGCCTCCGGGTCCACCGCGCCGCCGTTCGCCGCGTTGGACGCCATCGTCTTGCGCAGGCCGAGCTTGCTCGCCATGTCGACGACGGCCTTCATTCCCGCCTGCTCCTCCAGGATCACGAACGCGGTGTTGGGCGAGGTCTGCAGCGCGGTCTGCAACGTCATCGAGCCGCTGCCGCCCTCGCTGGCGTTGGTGACGCAGTAGCCGCGCGTGTAGGGCGCGATGTAGGGACACGGGGCGGGGCTGCCGCTGAACACCTGGGACACGTACGAGCTCGGCGACTGGATCGTGTCGTAGATCCCCACCTTGCCCGTCGCCATCGCCGCCGCGGCGGTGAAGACCTTGTAGCTCGACCCTGCACCGGTCACGTTCGCGACGTCGGAGGGCAGCGCGTACTCGGTCTGCCCCGCCTCCGCGTCGGGCCCGTAGTCGCGGTTGGCGGCCAGGGCCACCACCTCGTGCCGGTCCTTGCCCGGCCTCACCAGCGACAGCGTGTTGGCGACGTTCTCCTCCATCTTGCCGACCTGCTCCTCGGCCGACTGCTTGGCGAGGTGGTTGGCCTCCCGGTCGAGCGTCGTGCGGATCGTATAGCCGCCGGTGTAGAGGTCGTCCTTGGTCATGCCCTGCTCGAGCAGGTAGTCCTCGACGTACTGGCAGAAGAACCCGTGCTCGGGGCCGGCGCCGACGCAGTTCGCGGCGGGCTTCTCCGGGCCGTTCGGCACCACGCCCAGCGGCTCGGCCTTGAGCCGCTCGGCGTCCTCCTCGGACAGTTTGCGGTTCTCGACCATCTTGTCGAGCACGAAGTTACGCCGCTCCGTGGCGCGCTCCGGGTTGTTCCACGGGTCGTTGGCGACGGGGTTGTTGACCATGCCGGCCAGCAGCGCGCCCTGCGTGACGGTGAGCTTGTCCGGCGTCGTGCCGAAGTAGGCGTGCGCGGCGGCGCCGACGCCGTAGATCTGGCGGGAGAACTCGACGACGTTGAGGTAGCCGGCGAGGATCTCCTCCTTGCTCATCTTCGTCTCGAGCTGGATCGCGACGCGCGCCTCCTTGAGCTTGCGCGCGATGGTCGCCTCCTGCGCCCGCTGCTGACCGAGCTGGTCGTCGCGGTAGGTGACGTTGATGAGGTAGTTCTTCACGTACTGCTGGGTCAGCGTGGAGGCGCCCTGCGTGTCGCCGCCGGAGGTGTTGCTGATCGCCGCGCGCAGGGTGCCCTTCCAGTCCACCCCGTGGTGCTCGTAGAAGCGGCGGTCCTCCACGGAGATCAGGGCCCACTTCATGGCCTCGGAGATCTGGTCGGGCGCCGTCGGGATGCGGTACTGGTCGTACAGCGTCGCGATCGGGCTGCCCTCCCGGTCGGTGACGGTGGTCACCAGCGGTGGCGGGTCGTCGGCGAGGTCCGAGGACATGGACTCCACGGTGTCGCTCGCCTCGTTCGACATCACCCCCGCGGCGCCGACGACGGGGAACAGGATCCCCGCCACCAGCACGCCGGCGAGCAGACACAGACCGAGCATCTTGAAAAGGCCGTCCCGCATACGCACGCGGGCAAGGGTACGCAAGGCGGCGTTGGCTTCCGGTGATCCCCTGACCTCACCGTGTCGCCACCGGGTGGGGTAATGGCGGTCACAGCCCCAGCGCGAACGCCGTCGCATCGGCGGCGAGCGCCGCGGGCGCGTCCCACGCGAGGAGGTGTCCCGCGTCGGGGTAGGTGACGAGCCGCGCGCCGGGCGTGGCCGCGACCAGCCGCTCCTGGTCCTCGCGGCCGAGGAGGGCGTCGCGCTCGCCCCACAGCACCAGCAGCGGCACGGTGAGCACGCCGGTCTCGGTCGGCGGGCGGGCCTCGGTCAGCCCGGCGAGCACGGCGCGCCACACGCGTGCGGGCAGCTTGGCGTTCTCGGCCAGCATCTCCTGGACGAAAGACTCCGGCAGTGCGGCCGTCACCGGGATCGTGCCCAGCACCTCCCTGGCGAGGTCCTGGCCCACCGGGTCGGACATGCGCTCGACCGTGGCGGCGAACGGCGGCCGCAGACCGTGCAGCCCGCGCGGCGACCCCGCGAGCACGAGCCCCAGCACCCGGCCGGGCCGGTCGATCGCGCAGCGCTGGGCGACGAGGCCGCCGCTGGAGTGCCCGAGCAGCACGGCACGCTCGAGGCCCACGGCGTCGAGGAACGCGGGGACGTCGGCGGCGAGGTCGGCGAGCGCGTAGCCGTGCTCGGGCTTGGTGGAGTCGCCGTGCCCGCGCGGGGTCACCGCGTACACGTGCAGCGCGGGCGGCAGGTGCGGCAGCAGGGGCTCGAAGAAGCGGTGGGAGTCGGCGTAGCCCGGCAGCAGCACCACGGGCACGCCGGAGGGCTCGCCCTGCTCCGCGAACGCGAGGGTGACGCCGGTGGCGAGCGTGGCCCGGTGCGCGGCGGGCGGTGCGCTCATGACCACGTGACCGTGACGGCGACCGGTTCGGACAGTGCGAGGTAGACCGGGCACCGGTCGGCCCACGCGCGCCGCAGTGTCTCCAGCCGGTGCTCCGGGTCGGGCGAGTCGAGGCGGATGTCGAGGGACAGCCCCGCGAGCCTGGGCTCGGTGCCCGCCATCCCGGCGAGGCCGCGCAGGTCCTGCCCGCACCGGGCCACGGCCGTCACGTCGTCCAGCCGGACTCCGCACTGCGGTGCGAGGACGTCACGGAGGAACGCGACGGCGCCCGCGGCGAGGGCGCCGAGCAGGTACAGCGTGGGACTGGGCGCGCAGTTGCCTCCGCCCACCGCTCTCGGCAGGTCCGCATACCACGCGAACGGGCTGCCCTCCACCCGCACGCGCTGCTCCCCGGGCGCCGCGGTGGCGGTGACCGCCGGTTCGGACGCGGCCGAGGCCGGGTCCGCCGCGAGCTTGGCCAGGTGCTCCTCGAGAACGACACTCAGCACGGCGGCCTCCCGGTCACACTCGCGGCCACGCAGCCGGATCACGCGGGCGCCTGCGGTCACTGTGGACGGTCGCGGCCGGCTCTCGGACGTCCAGTGTCATCCCGGTCGTGCCTGTTCACAAGGGCCGGGCGGTGCGATACTCCGGCGATGGGCGAGCTGGCCGCGCTGGTGCGGGCGCAGCGACTGAACCTCGCGGACTTCCTCGAGGGCCTGGCACCGGACGACTGGGCGGTGCCGTCGCTGTGTGCCGGGTGGACGGTCCGTGACGTCGCCGCGCACCTGGCCTGGGCGCCAGCGCAGCGGCCGCCGCAGCTGCTGAGGCTGCTCGTGCGCAGTGGGTTCAGGGTCAACCGGCTCAGCGCCGACGCGGCGCGGCGCTGGGCGGAACGGGGCCGGGACGCGATACTGGCGCAGCTGCGGGCCAACGCGGCCAGCGGCGCACGGCCGCCGGGGACCCCTGAGGTGGCCGCACTCGCCGACGCCGTCGTGCACGCACTCGACATCCGCCGCCCGCTGGGCCGGACCACGCCACTCGACCCGGCGGCGTTCCCCATCGTGGCGGACCTCTTCACCACGATGCGGTGGCCGCTCACGATCACGATCGGCGGCCACGCGCGCACGGCGATCCGCGGACTGCGGCTGGTGACCTCGGACCTCCCGTGGTCGCACGGCGAGGGCCCCGAGGTGCGGGCGAGTGCCGAGTCGCTGCTGCTCGTGCTCACCGGCAGGCCCGTGGCCGACGGCGAACTGTCCGGTCCCGGAGCGAGCACGCTGCTGGCCCGCCTGCGCTGACCCCGGTGCACGCGTGGTGACGGCGCACCGATTGAATGCGCGGGTCAGCCAGATGTAGGCGAAATGCCCAGAATCGGAGGGTCACCGTGGCCGACGCCGAACGTGACATCGAACGCTTCTACTCCACGGGCGAGGTGGTCGCGAAACTGCGCCGGCTCGCCGACGCGCTGGAGACCGAGACGCCGTTCCGGATCCAGGTCGCCGGTGAGCGGATCCGTGTGCCCGCGCGTGCCGAGTTCTCCATCGAGCACGAGCGGAGCGACGGCGAGGAGGAGATCGAGTTCCAGCTCACGTGGAAGCTCGACGGGGACAGCGCCGACGAGGACGACGAGCAGCCGGTCGTCTGAGCTGGTGACGGGTCTCCCGGGCCCCATCGCCCGGGAGACCCCCCACTTCCAAGATAGGTTTAACCAATGTCTTGACATGCTGGTAACCCGCCCCTAATGTGGCCGCATTGGTTAAACCAAAGCCCTACATGGAGGTGGGTGCATGGGCGTGGACCTCTCCTACCTGGTCCGCAGCCTCGCCGAGCAGGCGACCCCCGAGCCCGAGACCGGCCGGCTCCGCCTGCCCACGGAGCGGGAGCTCGTGACCTCACTGGAGGTCAGCAGGGGAACGCTGCGCGAACAGCTGTCGATGCTGGAGCTGCTCGGCTTCCTCGATCGCACGCAGGGCCGGGGCTCCTACCTCGGCGCTCCCGACGCGGCCTTCTTCCAGCTCTACTTCGACCTCTCCAGCCAGCTCGGCCACCTGAGCGGCAAGCAGTTCCGCTCCGCCCGCGAGATGCTGGAGATCTCCGTCGCCGAGGCCTCCGCCCGCCTCGCCACCGCCGACGACGTCGACGACCTGCGCGGCCTCGTCGACGACATGGTCCGGGCCAGCAGCGAGGGCGACGACGAGCGGGCACTCGAAGCCGATCTCGAGTTCCACCGCCGCCTCTTCCACATCGTCGACAACCCGATCTTCAGCCTCCTGCACGACGGCCTGAGCCACGTACTGCGCACCGAGGTGATCGACCGGCGCCGCGCCGCCGTGGAACGGGAACCGCTCGCCGAGGGCAAGACCCGCGTCATCGACACCGTCCACTACGGAATCGTCGAGGCCGTCGGCGAACGTGACGGCGAGGGCGCCCGCACCGCGATGCGCCGCCACTTCGACGTCTGGTCGTCGCTCACCGGCACCGGCTGACCCTGCGACCCCGCTCCCCCAACGCCCCGCTCAGCGGCATCGAGCGCGGGTGTGGCTACCCCCTACCCAGAAACAGGAGAACCTCCATGAGCGAATCCGCCGTCGTGTTCGTCGGCGCGGGCGCGATCGGCAGGCCGATGGTGAGCCGCGTGGCCGCCGCCGGGCACGCCGTCGTCGCCGTCGACCCCGCGCCACAGGCCAGGGAATGGGCCTCGGCCAACGGAATCCCCGCCGTCGCGGCCTTCACCGAGGCTCCGCGCTCGGAGTTCGTCGTCGTGATGGTGGCGACGCCGGCTCAGCTGGCGGCACTCGTCGACGAGGCGCTGACCGGTGACGTGGCCGGCCAGCGCTGGATCATCATGAGCACCGTCGGCCCCGACTCCGTGCGGGAGCAGGCCACCCGGCTCACCGCGGCGGGCGCCCGCGTGCTCGACGTCCCGGTCACCGGCGGGGTCGCCCGCGCCCGCACCGGCGAGCTCACGCTCTTCGCCTCCGGCCCCGCGGAGGAGATCGCGGCCGCGCGACCGGTGCTGGACCGCTTCGGCACCGTGCGCGAGGTGGGCACCGCGATCGGCGACGGGCAGGCCATCAAGGTCGTCAACCAGCACCTGTGCTCGGTCCACATCGTCGCGGCCGCCGAGGCGCTGGCGCTCGCCGGCAGGCTCGGCCTCGACCGCGAGCGGGTGCTCTCGCTCGTGGAACAGGGCGCGGCGGGCTCATGGATGCTGTCCGACCGCGGCCCGCGCATGCTCCAGGGCACCGACGTGGAGGTCACCAGCACGATCGGGATCTTCGTCAAGGACAGCGACCTGGTCGCCTCGGCGGCCCGCGGCGCGGGCGCGGACACGCCGCTGCTCGACGTCGCCAGGGAACGCTACGACCGCGCTGCCGCCGCCGGGCTCGTCCAGCGGGACGACTCGCGCGTCATCGAGACCTACACCGAGACCGAGTAGAGGGAGCCGTCATGTCCTCCGTCCCCGATTCCCGCAAGGACAACCCGGCCAAGGTGTCGGTCGCCTCGATGATCGGCACCGCCGTGGAGAGCTACGACTTCTTCATCTACGGCACCGCGTCGGCCGCCTACTTCGGCAGCGTGTTCTTCCACTCCGGCAACGACCTCGTCGGCGTGCTGGCCTCGTTCGCCACGCTCGCCGTCGGCTTCTTCTTCCGCCCGCTCGGCGGCTACCTCGCCGGGCACTACGGCGACCGGCTCGGCCGCAAGAAGGTCCTGCTGTGGTCGCTCACCGTCATGGGCATCGGCACCGTCCTCATCGGAGTGCTGCCGACCTACGGACAGGTGGGTGTGCTCGCGCCCATTCTGCTGATCCTGCTGCGCATCCTCCAGGGCATCGGCTTCGGTGCCGAATGGGGCGGCGCCGTGCTGATGGCGGTGGAGCACTCCCCCGAACGCAAGCGCGGCTTCTACGGCGCCGTGCCACAGATCGGGATCCCGGCGGGCCTGCTGCTCGCCAACGGCGCGTTCCTGCTCTCCGAGGCGCTGTTCGAGGGCGACTGGGTGTGGCGGATGCCGTTCCTGCTCTCGGTGGTGATGATCGCGGCGGGCATGTTCATCCGGATGCGGATCTCCGAGTCGCCCGAGTTCACCGAGATGAAGGAGCGCAAGGAGATCCGCAAGGCCCCCGCGCTCGACGTCATCCGGCGCGACTGGCGGGTCATCGTGCGCATCATGGCGCTGCGCCTGGCCGAGACCGGCGGCTACTACGTCACCACGAGCTTCCTGCTGTCGTACGTGGTGCTGGCCTCCCTCACCGACAAGGAGAGCGTGCTGATCGGCACGATGGTCGGCTCCGCGCTCGGCCTCGGCAGCCACCTGCTGTTCGGCGCCCTGTCCGACCGGATCGGCCGCAAACCGGTGTTCCTCATCGGCTCGCTGTTCACGATCGCGTTCGGCATCCCGATGTTCCTGATGGTCAACACCGGCGCGCTGATCATGGTGATCGTCGCCGTCGCGCTCGGCCTGCTGTTCTCGCACGACCCGATCTTCGCCGTGGAGTCGTCGTGGTTCTCCGAGCAGTTCCCGCGCGACGTGCGCTCGTCGGGCATCTCGCTGGGCTACAACGGCGCCTCGATGGTCGCCGGGCTGCTGCCGTTCCTCGCGACGGCGCTGTACGGCTGGATCGGCTGGACCGGTCCGGCACTCCTGTTCGTCCTGCTGGGCGTCGTCTCCACCGTCGCCGCCGCGTTCACCCAGGAAACCGCGCCGGTCAAGACCGGCGCCACCGCCAAGGACGCCGGCAGGCCCGCCGCGGCCGTGAGCTGAAAGGAACAACCGCCATCATGACCACCACCAGGGCCGAAAAGGTGCGGGACGCGGCATACCGCATGCGCCACCACATCCTCGACATGGGCGAGGTGCAGGGACAGGGCTACGTCGGGCAGGCGCTCGGCGTCGCCGACCTGCTCGCCGTGACCTACGCGGACCAGCTGCGCTTCCGTGCCGACGACCCACACTGGCCCGACCGCGACCGGTTCCTGCTCTCCACCGGGCACTACGCGATCGCGCTGTACGCCGCCCTCGCCGAGGCCGGCACGGTGCCGGTGAGCGAGCTGGAGACCTACGGCTCCGACGGCTCCCGGCTGCCGATGTCGGGCATGGCCTCCTACACGCCCGGCATGGAGATCTCCGGCGGCTCGCTCGGTCACGGGCTGACCGTCGCCGTCGGCATGGCGCTCGGCCTGCGCCTCAAGGGCAGGCACCAGCGCGTCTTCAACTTCCTCTCCGACGGCGAGCTCGACGAGGGTTCGACGTGGGAGGCCGCGATGGGCGCCGCCCACCACCAGCTGGGCCTGCTCACCGCCATGGTCGACATGAACGCGCTGCAGGCCGACGGCCCCACCAAGGGCGTGCTCGGCATCGAGCCCGCCGAGGAGAAATGGGAGGCGGCGGGCTGGTTCACGCAGCGGGTCGACGGCAACGACATCGACGCACTGCTGGCCGCCTTCGACGCCGCCGCCGAGCGGGCGCGGCCGGTGGGACAGCCGTCGGTGATCCTGTGCGACACCAGGATCGGCCGTGGCGTGCCGCTGCTGGAGACCAGGGAGAAGGCGCATTTCATGCGCATCGACGAGGACGAGTGGCAGCTGTGCCGCGACCAGCTGACCGAGGGACACGAAGGAGCACGATGACCACCGCCACCAAGCGCCTCACCACCTCGGCGATGATCGCGTCGTTCGCCGACCCCGGCCAGCGCACCGCGAGCGCCCCGTTCGGGCACGCGCTGGCAGCCCTCGCCGAGCGTGACGACCGGATCGTCGGCCTCACCGCCGACCTCGGCAAGTACACCGACATGCACGTGTTCGCGCAGGCCCACCCCGAGCGGTTCTTCCAGATGGGCATGGCGGAACAGCTGCTGTTCGGCGCCGCCGCCGGCATGGCGGAGGTGGGCCTCGTGCCGTTCGCCTCCACCTACAGCGTGTTCGCCGCCCGGCGCGCGTACGACTTCCTGTGCCTCGACATCGCCGAGCCGAAGCTCAACGTCAACATCGTCGGCGGCCTGCCGGGGCTCACCACCGGCTACGGACCGAGCCACCAGGCGACCGAGGACGTCGCGATCTTCCGGGGCATGCCGAACCTCACGATCGTCGACCCGTGCGACTCGGTGGACATCGAGCAGGCGGTGCCGCAGCTGGCCGAGGCCGAGGGGCCGACGTACCTGCGGCTGCTGCGGGGCAAGGTGCCGACGGTGCTCGACGAGTACGACTACACCTTCCGGCTCGGCAAGGCCGCCGTGCTGCGCGGCGGCACCGACGTCGTGTTCGTCTCCAGTGGACTGATGACGATGCGCGCCCTGCAGGCGGCCGAGGAGCTGGCGAAGCACAAGGTGGACGTCGCCGTTGTGCACACCCCCACCATCAAGCCGTTCGACGCCGAGACGGTGCTGGCCGAGGTGGACAGCGACCGGCTCGTGGTGACGCTGGAGAACCACACCGTCGTGGGCGGCCTTTTCGAGACGGTCGCCTCCGCCGTGGTCTCCCGTGGCCTCGGCAAGCGCGTGGTGCCGATCGCGCTGCCGGACGAGTTCCTCGACGCGGGCGCGCTGCCGACCCTGCACGAGCGCTACGGCCTCGCCACCGACACCGTGGTGGCGAAGGTGCTCGCCGAGCTGGACCGCTGACCTTCCGCCGCACGGGGCACTGTTCAGGTGAGCAGGCCCCGCGCGGCGAGGTTGCGCATCAGCGCCGTGACGCCGTAGGTCCACGGTGGACAGTCGTCGCAGAAGCGGACCTCGTGGGTGAGCGTGCCGAGCTGGGGCGCCGAGATGCGCACGAGGTCGCCCTCCCGGTGCGTGAACCCGCCGCCGGGCTCGTCGCGGTCGGCCACGGGCGCGAACATCGTGCCCAGCATGAGCACCACGCCGTCCGGGTACTGGTGCTGCGGGCCGATCAGCTGGGCGACCAGGTCGGCCGGGTCCCTGCTGATCTCGCTGTGCGCCGACGAACCGGTGAGCGTGAAGCCGTCGCGCCCGGTCACCTCCAGGGTGACCGTGGTGGTGCGGACGTCGTCGAGGCCGAACGTGCCGTCGAAGAGCCGCACGAAGGGGCCGAGCACGCACGAGGCGTTGTTGTCCTTCGCCTTCGGCAGCAGCAGCGCGGAGCGGCCCTCGTAGTCGCGCAGGTTCACGTCGTCGCCGAGGGTCGCGCCGACGATCCGGCCCGCGGAGCTGACGAGCAGCGCGATCTCGGGCTCCGGGTTGTTCCACTCCGACGTGCGCAGCACCCCGGCGCTGCTGCCGGTGCCGAGCGAGGACAGCGGCAGCGCCTTGGTGAAGATCTCGGCGTCCGGCCCGATTCCCACCTCCAGGTACTGGCTCCACTCCCCGCGCTCCACGAGCAGCCGCTTGAGCTCAGCCGCCTCGGCGGAGCCGGGCCGCAGCCGCGAGAAGTCGGAGCCGACGAGCTCGCCGATCTCGCGCCGGATGTCTGCCGCCGCACCCGGATCGCCGAGCGCGCGTTCCTCGATCAGCCGTTCCAGCATCGAGATCACGAACGTCACGCCCGCGGCCTTCACCGGCTGCACGTCGACGGGCGCGAGCAGCCGCGCTCTCGCCGGGTCGCCGGGATGGGCGACCGTGTTGGCGAGCAGCTCGCCGAGGTCGCCGAGCCGCTCGCCGTCGGTCTCGGCGAGCGCACTCGCGGGGTCGGCGGTCTCCGCGAGGTCGGCGACCGTGGCGAACCGGTGAGACACGTCTACGACCCCGCCGGCGCGGACGGCGACCGGCGACGGTCCGCCCGCGGCCGGGTTCCACGCCCGGCCGAGCAGCGTCCCGGCGAACCCGTCCTCGGGCAACGTCGCGTCGGCGGTCAGCTCCAGCAACGAGGTGGCGGCCATGACACCTGCTTCCGGTCGGCGGTCGGGGTCCACATTGTCGACGGAGATCGCGGCGGGCGATACGGCCGGGGGTGGGAAGATCGGCGGATGGATGCCCTGTGGCGGGCCTGGGACGCGGTCGCCGGTGGTGAGCCGCCCGGCGTCCGTCCACCGCGGCGGTGCGGGACGTCGGGAGCCTGCTGACCGATGTGGGCGACGGCACGCTGGCCGTCGCCCCTCCTGGCCGCTACGACGGGCACGCGCTGCGCTGGCCCGGCCTCACCGAACACGGCGGTGCCGAACCGCGGTGGCTCAGCGCTCCAGCGCGGCCAGCTTGACCTCCAGGATCCGGCGCAGGTACTCGCGGTTGCTCGCGCACACCGACAGCCCGTCGCCGCCGTAGTGCTCCACGCAGATCGGCCCGGTGAACCCGCACGCGAGCGCGATCTCGATCGCCCGCCGGTAGCTGATCATCCCGGACTCCAGCGGCGCCGGTGTCGCGAAGTACGCCCCCGTCGCGGGGTCGTGATCGCGGTAGTAGTTCTTGATGTGCCAGTAGTTCGAGTGCGGCAGGGTGCGCAGCAGCAGCTGTTCCCAGTCCTCGATGGGCCGGTGCAGCCGCACGAGGTTGCCGATGTCGGGGTTGAGCCCCACGTTGGCCAGCCCGACGTCCCGGTGGAGCGCGACGGCGCTGTCGGCCGTACCCAGGTAGGTGTCCTCGTACATCTCCAGCGAGACCTGGATTCCCGCGGTCGCCGCGCGCTCGCCGATGGCGCGCAGCGAATCGACCGCCTTGGCCCAGGTCCGCTCGTCGCCCACGGGGTCGGCGGGGCCGGGCTCGGTCCAGAACCACAGCGCGGCCCGCTGCGCCGGGGTGAGAGGCCGGTGCAGTCCCACCGACACCACACCGATGCCGAGCCGCGCCGCGGCGTCGACGGTGCGCAGGCTGTAGGCGACGTTCGCCGCGGCGACGTCCGGGTCGGGGTCGATGACGCTGCGCCGGGTGACGGAGATGGCGCTCACGCCGAGTCCGTTGTCCGCCAGCACCCGCTCCAGCGTGGCGAGGCCCTCGGCGTCGAGGTCGCCGGGGCGCAGCCAGCTGTCGGTGAGGTCGACGTGGTCGAACCCGGCCGCGGCCACCTCGCGCAGGACCGCCGACCACACGCGGGCGCCCGCCTGCTGCACCACGACCCCGTCCGGGGTCACCGAGGGGAACTGCAGCAGGGCGGCGCCGATGGGCCATTCGCGCGCCGAGGGGAAGGCGGCCCGCGCCGTGGCGGGCTCGGCCAGGTTGGTCATCGTCGACTCCGAACGTCGTTAACGGGTGCCAATATCCTATAGGATTCTCCGGGAACCGGACAAGATCGTCAGCGCGCCGGACGGGAGGGCGCCACGCCGTGCTGGGATATCCTCACGCCGTCAGCAGCCCGCAGGAGATGAACGAGTGACGACCAAGCCGAACGCCCGCGCCGCAGCGGGATCCGTCGACCGGCGGGCACTGCGCGACGGCGTCTACGACGCGGTGCTGGAGATGCTGCTCGACGGCACGACGCCGCCCGGCAGCTCGCTGAGCATCGACTCACTGGCCCGCGAGCTGGGCGTCTCCCCCACCCCGGTGCGCGAGGCACTCGTGCAGATGGAGCACACCGGCCTGGTGTCCCGCACGGCGCTCAAGGGCTACCGGGTGGCGCCGCCACTCGGGCCCGAGCAGATGGCCGAGCTGCTCGACGCGCGCACGATGCTGGAGCTGGCCGCGGTGGAGCGGGCGGTGCCGCACACGGAGTCGTTCCTGCCGGACCTGAAGATCGCGCACGCGGAGCACGTGCTCAGCGCCCACCGGGTGCGCAGGCGCCAGCAGCAGCACGGGCAGCCCCCCAAGGGCTACGCCGACCTGCGCGAGTACTTCAACGCCGACTGGGAGTTCCACCTGGTGATCATCCGGGCGGCCCGCAACCGGTTCCTGCTGCAGATGGCCGAGTCGCTGAGCGCCCACGTGCACCGGCTCCGGCAGAGCGCCGACCTCGGCGTCTACGACCTCGACCAGGCGGTCGCCGAGCACGCGGAGATCATCGCCGCGTTCGAGTCCGGCGACGACCTCGCCCCGGTGGAGGCCATGCGCAGCCACCTCGCCGGCGTTGCCGAGCGCTCGCTCGAACAGGCCTGAGCGCGCCGGTCGCTCGAAATCCGATCTTGCCTTTTGCCCGGGCGATGTCCTACGGTCTGCTGCATATCCAATAGGATCTTCGATTCTTACTGATCGGGGCCGGGCTGCCCGCCCGCCCTGCAGGAAGGCTGACGATGAAGTCACCACTGCGCACATCGTGCTGCCTCGCTCTCACCGCCCTGCTCCTGTCGTCGTGTGCGGTGCTGTCGGTGCGGCCGCCGGTCCCCGCGGACTGGACGCCCCGTGGCTCGGTGCCGGTGATGGTCGCGATGGCACCGGGCGGCGGCAGCGACCGCTCCGCCCGCGTCATCGCGCAGACCCTCAACGAGCAGGAGCTCGGGTTCGACGCGAACGTCGAGAACAAGGAGGGCGGTTCCGGTGCGGTCGGCTGGGCCACGTTCCTGTCGGAGGAGGGCAACGGCAACACGCTGCTGGTCGCCGAGACGGCGCTCAACACGCTGCCGCTCGTGTACGAGGACGTGCCCTTCACCTACGAGAGCTTCACGCCGCTCGTCATGTTCGCGCAGGACTCCCGCATGGTCGTGGCCCGCAAGGACGCGCCGTACGACACCTGCCCCGAGCTGGTCGATGAGGCCGGAAGGAACCGGGTGATCGCGGGCTCCAGCGGCAAGACCGGCGCCGACGCGCTCGTGACCGCCGAGCTCGAGAAGGCGGGCGGCAGGTTCGACATCGTGCCGTACGGTTCCACCGGCGAGGTCCTCACCGGCCTGCTCGGCGGGCAGATCGACGTGGCGCCCGCGAGCGCTGCCAACGCCAAGCCATACCTGGAGAGCGGCGACTTCAAGGCGCTCTGCTCACTCAGCGAGGAACGCTACGACGACCCCGTGCTGGGCCGTGTGCCGACCGCGATCGAGCAGGGCATGAACGCCACCGTGATCATGTGGCGCGGCGTCTTCGCCGCGGGCGGCGTCGCCGACGTCCAGCGCCGGTACTGGATCGACAAGATCGAGCAGGGCATGCGCTCGCAGACCTACCGCGACTACATCAAGGCCGACATGCTCATCCCCGCCAACCTCAGCGGTGAGAAGTTCGCCGCCTACCTCGACGACTACGACGCGCAGATGCGGGAGATCTTCCGATGAGCACCCACCCGGCCCCCACCGCCGCTCCACGGCGTCCCGTCGTCATCGCCTACGGCGTCGTCACCGCACTCGGGGTCGCGTTCTGCGCGGGCTCCTTCGCCTACGACTGGTCCAATGAGGACGGCACCATCGGTTCGGCCGTGCTGCCGAGGGTCGCCGGCTTCCTGCTCCTCCTCGTCGGGCTCTGGCTGGTGCGGCAGGAGCTGAGGGGCGGGTCCGTGCGCGAGGGCGACGGGCTCGTCGTCGAGGACGAGGGCCACTCCCCCGAGGAGGCGCGGCGCATCCGCCGCAAGCTGATCACCGTGGTCGCGACGATGGTCGTGACGGCACTGGTCATCCCGATCCTCGGGCTGCTGCTCTCGCTCACCCTCATGACGCTGTTCCTCACGGCGGTGGTGGAGAAGCAGAGCCTCGTGCGTTCCCTCGTGGTCTCGGCGGTGACGTTCGCCGTGGCCTACCTGATCTTCGTGGCGCTGCTGCGCATTCCCCTTCCGCTCGGTCTGCTCGACCCCGCCGTCTGGAGCGTACTGTGATCGAGAACCTGACCATCGGCTTCGAGGCCGCCCTGTCGGCCGAGAACGTGCTGTGGTGCTTCGTCGGCGTGCTGCTCGGCACCATCATCGGCATCCTGCCGGGACTCGGCTCCGCCACCGGTGTCGCGATCCTCATCCCCGTCACCCTGACGTTCTCGCCGTTGACCGCGCTCATCATGCTCGCCGGCATCTACCACGGCGCGCAGTTCGGCGCGACGATCACGGCGATCCTCATCGCCACGCCCGGCGAGGCGTCGTCGGTGATCAGCACCCTCGACGGTTACCAGATGGCCCGCAAGGGAAGGGCGGGCCCCGCGCTAGCGATCTCGGCTCTCGGCGCGTTCGTCTCCGCGATGGTGTCGCTCGTCGCGCTCATGGCCGTCGCCCCGTTCTTCGCGAACCTGGCGCTCGACTTCGGCCCGCCCGAGATGCTCGCGATCATGATCCTCGGCCTGTGCACGATCGTCGTGTTCTCCGGCCGCAACCTCCCGCTGGGTATGGCGATGGGCCTCGTCGGCGTGCTGATCGCCTGCATCGGCGTCGACGTCGGCAGCGGCACGGCGCGGTACACGTTCGGCTCCGTCGAGCTGTTCGGCGGGGTGCCGTTCGTCGAGGTGATGATCGGCCTGTTCGCCATCGGCGAGCTGCTCAACCAGCTCCACATCGGCATGGCCGCACCCATCAAGGCCCGGTTCCGCGACCTGCTGCTGACCAAACAGGACCTCAAGCGGGCCGCGGCGCCCACCGCGCGCGGCACCGTGGTCGGCTTCCTGCTCGGCTGCCTGCCCGGCGCGGGCACCACCCTCGCGTCGTTCATGGCCTACGGCGCGGAGAAGACGTTCTCCCGCAACCGCAAGAAGCTCGGCACCGGTGCGATCGAGGGCGTCGTGGCGCCCGACGCGGCCACCAACGCCGCGTCCAACGCCAACTTCATCCCGACGCTCGCGCTCGGGATCCCCGGCGGCGCCACGACGGCGGTGCTGCTCGGCGCGTTCCTCGTGTACGGCATCCAGCCTGGTCCGCTGCTCTTCGAGAACCAGCCCGAGCTCGTGTGGGGCCTGCTGGTGTCGTTCTTCATCGGCAACGTGATCCTGCTGGTGCTGAACCTGCCGCTGGCGCCGGTCTTCGCCCAGCTGCTCCGCATCCGCTACGCGTTCATGTACCCGCTGATCATCGTCACCAGCCTGCTCGGCGCCTACTCGGTCAAGAACAGCATGTTCAGCGTCTGGGTGGTGATCGTCTTCGGGCTCGTCGGCTACGCCATGAAGCGGCTGAACTTCCCGATGGCGCCGCTGGTGCTGGGCCTGGTGATCGGGCCGCTCTTCGAGAAGGCGCTCGTGCAGACCTCCGTGCTCGCGGGTGACGACGGCCTCGGTGTCCTCGCCACGCCCACGACGCTCATCATCCTCGCCCTCGCCGCCGCGCTGGTGACGAGCCCGCTGTGGCGGGGCCGCCTCCGCCGCACCAAGACCGCCCCGGACCAGGACCAGGACCAGGGGAAGACCAAGGCACACGCCGAGAAAGGTAGCCATGAGTAACTCCGTCACCCGCCCCCGCGTCGCGGTCACCCTCGGCGATCCCGCCGGTGTCGGCGGTGAGCTGGTCGCGAAGCTGCTGTCCGATCCGGACACCACGGCCCGTGCCGACGTGCTGCTGATCTCCGACGAGGCGGAGCTGGCCGTGGCCGGTCAGGACGCGGGCGCGCCGATCGACTACGTCACCGGCCCCGCCGACGGCAAGCCGCTCCTGCACCACACCTGCGCGACCAGGCCCGGCGTGTTCGAGCGCAAGGTCGCCACCCGGGAGGGCGGGCGCTGGGCCCTGGAAAACCTGGAGATCGCACTCGGGCTCGCGAAGGCGGGCGACGTGGACGCCATCCTGTTCGCTCCCCTCAACAAGACGTCCCTGCACCTCGCGGGCATGACCGAGCAGGACGAGCTGCGCTGGTTCGAGGACTACCTCGAGGAGACCGGGTTCACCTCGGAGCTCAACGTGCTGCCAGGCCTGTGGACGGCGCGGGTGACGTCACACGTCTCGATCGCACGAGTCGACGAGGGCATCACGCGCGAGAACGTCGACGCGGCAGGCCGGCTGCTGCACCGCGTGCTGCACGAGTCCGGCATCGCCGCACCCCGCATCGGCGTGTGCGCGCTCAACCCGCACGCCGGGGAGAACGGCAGCTTCGGCAGGCACGAGCTGGACATCATCGGCCCCGCCGTGGAGGGGCTGAAGGCCGACGGTCTCGACGTGGCGGGCCCGTTCCCGTCGGACACGATCTTCCTGCGCCGCGAGGAGTTCGACGGGATCCTGACCATGTACCACGACCAGGGCCAGATCGCGATGAAGCTGCTCGGCTTCGACGGCGGTGTGACCGTGGCCGGCGGGCTGCGCATCCCCATCTGCACGCCCGCGCACGGCACCGCGTTCGACGTCGTCGGCAAGGGCGTGGCCAACACGGGCTCGATCCGCAACGCCTTCGACCTGGCGGTACGCATCGCGGAAAGGCGCACGATCGCTCAGCCCTCGTAACCACCACCCGCGAGTCGTGCACTCCCGGGCGCGAGTCGTGCGCTCCCGGGCGCGAGTCGTGCGCTCCCGACGGCGAGTTCCGCGTTCGGGACCGCGCGTTGCCCGTCCTCGAACGTACGACTCGCGGCCCTGAACGCACGACTCGCGGTCCCGAACGCACGACTCGCGGGCAGGAGCGCACGACTCGCGCCGGGTCAGGGGGTCAGGATCGCGCGGCCGCGGATGCGGCCCGCGTCGAGATCGTCCAGCGCGTCCTGGAACCCCTCGAGCGGGTACTTGCTGGTGTGCAGACGCACCTTGCCCTGCGCGGCGAGCACCATCAGCTCGCACAGATCCGTGTAGGAACCCACGAGGTTGCCGATGAAGTTGATCTCCGTGGAGATGATGTCGATGGTCGGCACGTCGATGTTCTCGCCGTACCCCACCACGTGGTAGTCGCCGGCCCTGCGCAGCATCGCGACGCCGTCCCTGGTCGCGCCGCCCTCGCCGACGAAGTCGAGCACCACCTCGGCACCCTCACCACCGGTGAGGCCGAGCACCTCGTCCACCTGTCCCCCGTCGGCCACGACCCCGTGGTCGGCACCGATCGACACGGCGAGCTTCACGGCGTCGGCGTTGCGGTCCACGACGATCAGCTCCGCCGCGGTGATCGCCTTGAGCACCTGGATGCCGATGTGCCCGAGCCCGCCCGCGCCGATCACGACGCACCGGTCCCCCGGCCGCAGCGTGCGCGCCGCCTTGGCGGCAGCGTGGTAGGCGGTGAGCCCGGCGTCGGCGAGCGCGGCCACGTCGGAGGGCTCCAGCGAGTCGTCGATCCGGACGACGCTCCGGGCCGACGTCTTCAGGTACTCCGCATACCCACCATTGGTGTCGATTCCGGGGAACGCCGACTGTGCACAGTGGACGTCGTCGCCAGCGCGGCAGGCCCGGCAGAGGCCGCAGGTGATGAGCGGGTGCACGATCACCTTGTCGCCCTCGGCCACGTTGGTGACCGCGCTGCCGACGGCGTGCACCCAGCCCGCGTTCTCGTGCCCGATCGTGTAGGGCAGAGTCACGCCGGACTTTTCCGCCCACTGGCCCTCGAGGATGTGGATGTCCGTGCGGCACACGCCCGCGCCGCCGATTTTCACGATGACGTCGTGCGGGCCCGTCACCTCGGGGGCGGGAACGTCCGCCAGCTCGAGGTTGCTGCCGTAGCCGACGACCTGTACTGCCTTCATGATGCCTTCGTCCTTACCGTGGTGGGAAACTGTTCGGGTGCGCGGGGCGCCTGGTCTTCCCCGGAACCGGGATAGCGGGTGCGCAGCAGCCCCCGGCAGAAGTGCGCGTTGCCGTCGATGGAGATCCGGATCGAGCGCGCGAACCGCAGCCGCAGCGGTACCTCCTCACGCGGATAGGGCCTGCCGTGATCGTCGACGAGCACCGGCTCCTCCGGACCCGTGCCGAGCCCGAGCGCGGCGCGCCGCCGCAACAGTCCCTCGGTCCCCGGCCCCTCGGCCAGGTCCGCGAGGGTGACGTCGTGCAGGTCCTCTTCGGACAGTTCAGGATCCGCCCTGAGCAACTGCGTCAGCGCCCGTTCCATGGCCGCCGTGTGCGCCTTGCGCCGGAAGGTCAGCCGCAGCTCGTCCAGATCCTGTTCCGCCTCGCCGCCGAACGTGCCGCGGTAGCCGGCGTCCTCGGCGAGGCCCCTGTTGATGAGGTCGGAGTCGTGGTGGTCGTCCAGCCGCACCACCGCGGTGCTCACTCCGGGCAGGGCCGCGAGCGCGTCCTTGGCGTCGGAGGCCATGAGGTAGGCGAAGTTCGGCGCGCAGAACGACGTCGGCAGTCGCAGGTGGACGGTCACCCGCGTACCGTCCACCGCGAGCGACCGCACGAAGCCCAGATCGGTGATGGGCTCGTCCAGCTCGGGGTCGACCACCGTGTGCAGCGCGGCGCGGGCCTGTTCCTCGGTGACCATCATGCCACCGCCGCGGCCTGCGGTTCCTCACGCGGCAGCCGCAGCTGCTCGGGAACCGGGAGGTCGTACATCGCGGCCGCGTTCAGGCCGAGGATCTTCTTCTTCTGCGCCACCGTCAGCGGCGCGTACTCGGTCATGTCCTCGGGGATCTGGAAGTCGACGAACGCCTCCACCAGCCACCTCGGCGTCCACAGCGCGTAGTCGCTGGAGAACTGGATCCGGTTCTCGTCGAGCCAGTACAGCAGCTCGCCGATGATCTGCGCGAAGTAGCGCGGCCGGGTGTGGATGAAGGGCATCGCGACGGCGAGCCCGGCGTGCACGTTGGGCTCCTGCGTGGCGATCCAGCAGAAGTCCTCGAGCCGGGGCAGGCCGCAGTGCTCCACGACGAAGTTGAGGTCGGTGAAGTCGGTGGCGACCTTGTCGATGTCGGCGACGTCGAAGGCGTCGCGGTCGAGCGGGCGGATCGTCGGTCCCTTGTGGATGTGGATGTTGCGGATGCCCAGCTCCTGGCAGGCCTCCAGGTACCGGTACGACCACGGGTCGTCGAGTTTGTAGCCGCGCGAGTCGCCCTGCCATTCGGCGGTGTAGAGCTTGACGCCCTTGAGCCCGAACCGTTCGGCGTCCCGCCGGAGCTGGTCGAGCCCGGCCTGCTCGTGCCGGGGGTCCCAGCAGTGGTTGTAGGTGAGCTTGTCCGGATGCCGCCGCGCGAGCGCGAACGCCTCCTCGGTCTGCCCGAAACCGTTGCGGTAGAAGGCACCGAGGTGGGCGGGCTGGAAGATCGCGTGGTCGACGTAACCGTCGGTGAAGAGGTCCTTCATCAGGCGCTCGCCGCCCTGGTAGAGGTACTCCTCGTAGGTCCACAGCTCCGACTCGGGACTCAGGTTCCGGTGGTAGTCGTAGAAGCAGTCGATGAACTGCTTGCCGTGGATGTTGCGCTGGTTTTCCGGCCGCGCGTCCCACAGCGCGATGTGGGCGTCCACGATGAAGTAGTTCTCGCCGTCCTTGCTGTACATGTGCGTTCCTCCACGTCCGTGGCAGCCTTGACACGTTCGGCTGGGACGCTAGGCACGACGGCGCTCGCCGGGGACCACCCGCTTGTCTCAGTTTGAGACATCGCGCATGGTGGCCCTTGGGCGGCGGGCCAGTACCGTTGCCGTGGTCGCAACGTCGCGTCCAGGGAGGTCGAGGTGGAGAAGGCGGTCGCCGTGGCGCCGCGCCTGCGCGCGTCCTGGCTGCGCAGCGAGCGGTACGGGCTGACGGAGGACGAGATGCGTCCCGTGTTCACCGGTTCGGTCGACACGGGTTCGCTGCTCTACGAGTGCGGCACCGAGGTGCTGCGGGGCCTGCAGACCACGCTCGCGAACGAGCCGATCAGCCTGATGATCACCGACAGTGATGGCCTGGTGCTGGCGAGGCTGTGCAACGACTCGGCGATCAACCGCTCCCTCGACGGCGTCCACTTGGCGCCTGGCTTCTACTTCGCCGAGCGCAACGCCGGCACCAACGGGCTCGGGCTGGCGCTCGCCGATCGCGCTCCGTCACTGGTGCGGGCCGAAGAGCACTTCTGCACGGGCCTGCGCGGCTACACGTGCGCGGCCGTGCCCGTGCCCGATCCGCACACCGGCGGGCTCGCCGGGAGCGTCAACCTCACGACCTGGTCGGACTCGTCGTCGGAGCTGCTGCTGGCACTCGCGCAGGCCGCCGCGGGAAACACGGCCGCGCTCATGCTGGCCAGGGCTTCGGGCCGCAAGGTCCGGCCGACCCCGAGGGGTGAGGTGTTCCGGGTGTACGCCGACCGCCTCCAGCACCGGGACGAGCCGCTGTCGCCTGGCTGGACCGGCGCGGTCGGGCAGGCCCGCGACGCGGTGGAGCGGGGCAGGGTCGTGGCCGTGACGGGTGAGCCCGGTGCGGGCAAGACCGCGCTGGTGTCGCTGGCCCGGCGCGAGCTGCGCGCCAGGGAGCGGGTGCTGAGCGCGCGCACGCCCGCGCCGGAGGACGTCGAGGCGTGGCTGACGTTGTGGACCCCGGAGCTGGAGAAGGACAGCACGTGCGTGATCGTCTCCGGCGTCGACACACTGCCCGCGTGGGCCGCCACGGAGCTGGCCCGAATCTTCACGTCCGTGCGCACGGGCGAGGGCCTGCAGCCGTTCGCGTTGACGGCCGAGTCGTTCGACACCCTCCCCGAGCCGCTGAAGCCGCTGGTCGACGCCGTCGTGGAGGTGCCGCCACTGCGCAGCAGGCCCGACGACGTGCTCGCGCTGGCCCATCACTTCGCACTGACCGACCGGCATCGCGCGGTCACCTTCACGCCCTCGGCGGCCCGCGCGCTGCAGGGCTACGAGTGGCCCGGCAACGTCAGAGAGCTGCGCCAGGTGGTGCGTGAGGCGGCGACGCGCGCCGAGGTCATCGACGTCCACCACCTGCCGGCTGAGGTGTTCACCGGGGCGAGCCGCCCGCTGAGCAGGCTTCAGGCTCTGGAACGCGACGAACTCGTGCGGTGCCTCACCGAGCCCGGTACCACCGTGGCCCAGGCGGCGCAGCGGCTCGGGATGGGCCGCGCGACCGTCTACCGCAAGATGGCGCAGTACGGCATCAAGCTGCCGGGCCGCTCATAGCCGCTGGGAGCCGCTCGTCGGTGCGGGGAGCCGCAGTGAAGGCCACCTTCACTGCGTTGAACGCAGGCATGGTGGCCTTCACTGCGGATGGGTTCGAGCAGGGCACCGCGTACTCGTCGCCTGGGTCGCCGCGCTCCCAGACGCGGGTGAACGCCGCCAGGTAGCGCGCCGACTCCGCGGGCGCGGGCGGCTCGCGCGGCGGGTCTGCCCGCGCCCGCAGCGCCGCCCCGAGCGCGACGAACGCATCCAGGCCGGCCATCGTCACGGCGCGCAGCCGCAGCCGCGCGGTGACCCGCTCGCCCGCACCGGTCATGACCTCCAGGGTCGCAGAACGCTCACGCCGTCGTCCCGCACGCCTGTCGGTGGCGGGGGCTAGGGTTGGCCCGATACAGGCGGTGCCGTGGCGGGAAAGGACGTGGCGTGGGCTCGCGGTGGACGGTGGACCGGGTGCTCCGGCTCGCCCCCGACGGCGCGTCGGCGCGCGCTGCCCGCTCGCTGGCGACGCCGGGCACGTGGTCGGCGCTCGGCAGCACCGAATCCCTGGTGTGGGGCAAATGCCAGGGCAGCGCCCGCGAGCCGTACCAGGTGACGGTGGACCTGCACGAGCCCGCGTTCCGGTGCACGTGCCCCAGCCGCAAGTTCCCCTGCAAGCACGGGCTCGCGCTGTTGCTGCTGTGGGCGGCGAACGACGGCACGGTCGCCGACCTCGACGAGGCGTCTCCGTTCGCGGCCGACTGGGCGCACGAACGGGCGGAGCGCGCGGCCAGGAAGGCGGGCCGCTCCGAGTCGGCACCCGATCCGGAGGCCGCGGCGAAACGGCAGGCGGAGCGCGAGAGCCTGATGAGCGCCGGGCTGGACGAGTTCGAGCGCTGGCTGTTCGACCTCGTGCGCCAGGGGCTGGCCGGGGTGCGCGCGCAGCCGTCCCGGTTCTGGGAGACCGCCGCGGCCAGGCTCGTGGACGCACAGGTGCCGGGCCTCGCCGAGCGGGTCCGCGCGATGGGCGGCGCCGTGCATGCCAGGCCGGACTGGGCCGCGCACCTGCTCACCCAGCTCGGGCGCTGGTACCTCGCGGTGCGGGCGTGGCGGCGCCGCGCGTCGCTGTCCCCCGCCGAGCTCGGCGACCTGCGGGCGCTGCTCGGCTGGCCCCGCCGCTCCGAGGAGATCCTCGCCGGCGAGCGCGTGCGTGACCGGTGGTGGGTCCTCGGGCTGCGCCAGGACGAGGACGAGCGCCTGCTCTCGCAGCGCACGTGGCTCTACGGCGAGCACACCGGGCAGACGGTGGTGCTGCTGGACTTCGCCGCGGCGGGCGGGTCACTGCGGGTGCCGCACGTGCTCGGCTCGGTGCTCGACAGCGAGCTGGCCCTCTACCCCGGCGCGGAGCCGAGGCGCGCCCTGCTCGCCGGGGAGCAGACGGTGACCGCGGGCGAGGGCCTGCCGGTGGCCGACAGCGTGCCCGCCGCGCTCGACCGCGCGGCCACGTGGCTCGCGGGGAACCCGTGGCTCGACCGGATCCCGCTGGCGCTGCGCGCCGTCACCGTCGTCCCTTCCGACGGCGAGCGCACGGTGCTCGTCGACCGCGAGGGCCACGCGCTGCCCGTCGCGGAAGGCACGGACGTGTGGCCGCTGCTCGCACTGTCGGGCGGGCACCCGGTGGACCTGTTCGGTGAGTGGATCGACGAGCACGTCCACCCGTGCAGTGTCGTCAGCGACGGCAGGCTGGTGTCGGTGTGAGCGGCTGGGACGCGCTGCTCGGCGCCGCGCTCGTCGGCACGGGACGGCGGGCGGCGCCGGGCGACGTGCTCGCGGGCGTGGTCGAGCACGGAGGACTCGCCGTCGAGGGGGCCGAGGCCGGGGTGCTGGCGTCGGCCGCCGTGCTCGCCACCTACCGGAGGGCGGGCTGGCTGCCGCCGTCCTGGCGCGGGGAGACGCCCGCGCCCTCGCCGCCCGACCTCCGGCCGGAGTGCCCGGCGACCGCGGCCCAGCTGCTGGAGTTGCTGCTCGACCGGGGCGTGCGTGTGGACGGCGGCAACGAGACGCTCGCCGGGTACTGGCTGCGCGCGTGCGTCGCCGCGGGGCGGCGCCCGCCCGTACGGCTGCTGGTGCCGCTGCTCCAGCTGGCCACCCTCAACCAGGGCCTGCGGGACGACGTGCAGGCCGCCGCGGGCCCGAGAGGCGCGTGGCTCGCGGGGCGCAACCGGCGGTGGTCGTGGGCCGCGGCCACGGACGTCGGCGCCGATGCCGCCGAGCGGTTCGCCACCGCCACGCGGGCCGACCGGCTCGCGCTGCTCGCGGCGTTGCGGCGCACCGATCCCGCGCTCGCCCGCGAGCTGGTGGAGCGGACGTGGGACAGCGAGCAGGCCGCCACCCGCGCCGCGCTGCTCGACGCGCTCGGCACCGGACTGTCCGATGCGGACGAGGAGTTCCTGGAGTCCGCGTTGGACGATCGGGCGGCGACCGTGCGCGCGGCCGCCGCGGCCCTGCTCGACCGGCTGCCCCGGTCGCGCCGCGCGGCCAGAATGGCCGAGCGGGTCCGCGCGCTGACCCGGGAGGACGGCACGGTCGAGCTGCCCACGGAACCCGACGCCGCCGCGCGCAGGGACGGCATCACCGACCAGCGCGAACCCGGGCACGGCCCGCGCGCGTCGTGGCTCGTCCAGCTGGTCGGCGCCGCGCCGCTGCCACCGGTCCGCGACGTCCGTGGCGCGCCCGGCGAGCTGGTCGCGGGCTGGACGAAGGCGGCGCTGCGGCAGGGCGACACAGCCTGGCTCGCCGCGCTCGCCGAGGCGAAGCCCAGCGTCGAGCTGATCGCCGCGCTGCCCCCGGAGCTGGCCACCCCGATCGTGGCCGTGCAGCCCACCGTCGACGCCCGCTACGCCGGCCTGCTCGCCGCGTGCCCCGGCCCGTGGCCCGCCGCGTTCTCCACCGACGTGGTCGAGCGCCTGCGGGACGTGCGGACCGACCGGGTGCTGACCCTCGCCTACGGTGCGCTCACCGAGCGGCTCGACCCGGCCGCGCTGCCGAAGGTGGAGGGCTGGCTGGCCGAGACCTCCCACGACAACCGGGCGCGCCGCCGGATGCTGCGCGGCCTCGCCCACGCACTGACCATCCGCCGCACGATCCAGCAGGAGTTCACATGACCGACGTGCCCTCGATCCTGCGGGCGCACGCCGAGGTGCAGCACGCCGAGGAGCTGGCCGCGCTCGCCAAGACCGACGAGCGGCCACGCCCGCCCAACTGGCGGCTCTCCCCGTGGGCCGTGGCCACCTACGTGCTCGGCGGCGAAACACCGGACGGCACGCCGATCACGCCGAAGTACCTCGGCTCCCGCAGGCTGGTCGAGGTCGCCATCGCGACGCTGGCCACCGACCGGGCGCTGCTGCTGCTCGGTGTGCCCGGCACCGCGAAGACGTGGCTGTCCGAGCATCTCGCGGCTGCGATCTCGGGCGACTCGACACAGCTCGTGCAGGGCACCAGCGGCACGGCGGAGGAGGCGATCCGCTACGGCTGGAACTACGCGCGGCTGCTCGCCGAGGGCCCGTCGCGGGGCGCGCTGGTGGCGAGCCCGGTGCTGCGCGCGATGGAGAGCGGCGGCATCGCGCGCGTCGAGGAGCTCACCCGCATCCCTTCGGACGTGCAGGACGCGCTGATCACGGTGCTCAGTGAGAAGACACTGCCGATCCCTGAGCTGGACGACGAGGTGCAGGCGCTCGCCGGGTTCAACGTGATCGCCACGGCCAACGACCGCGACCGCGGCGTGAACGACCTGTCGGCCGCGCTCAAGCGGCGGTTCAACGTCGTGGTGCTCCCGCTGCCCGACGACGTCGACTCCGAGGTTGAGATCGTGCGGCTGCGGGTGAGCCAGCTCGGCGAGGCGCTGCGGCTGCCGGCCGAGCTGGAGGCGGTGGACGAGATCCGCAGGGTGGTCACCGTGTTCCGTGAGCTGCGCGACGGCGTCACCGCCGACGGCCGCACGAAGATCAAGTCCCCGTCGGGAACGCTCAGCACCGCCGAGGCGATCTCGGTGATGACGAGCGGCATCGCGCTCGCCGCGCACTTCGGCGACGGCGTGGTGCGGGCCTCCGACATCGCCGCGGGCCTGCACGGTGCGGTGGTGAAGGATCCGGTGGCCGACCGGCTCGTCTGGCAGGAATACCTGGAGGCGGTGGTGCGGGAGCGCAAGCCGTGGTCCGACCTGTACCGGGCGTGCCGCGAGCTGGTGTGAACACCGACGGCGGCCGGGTGCACGTGCTGGGCATCCGGCATCACGGGCCCGGCTCGGCGCGCGCCGTGCGGGCGGCACTCGATGAGCTCTCCCCCGCGCTGGTGCTCATCGAGGGACCACCGGAGCTGGACTCCGTGGCGCCGCTCGCCGCGTCGGCGGACATGGAGCCGCCCGTCGCGGGGCTCGTCTACGCGGTCGCCGACCCGGCGTCGTCGGCGTTCTACCCGATGGCGGCGTTCTCGCCGGAGTGGGTCGCGCTGCGCTGGGCGGCCGGGCACGGCAGGCCCGCCCGGTTCCTCGACCTGCCGGCGGCCAACGCCTTCGCCCTGGGTGAGGAGGACGACGAGGCGCGCTTCGACCCGCTCGCGGCGCTCGCCGAGGCCGCGGGCCACGACGACGCCGAGCGGTGGTGGGAGGACGCCATCGAGCTGCGCTACCACGGGCTCGACGTGTTCGCCGCGGTACTGGACGCCATGCGCACCCTGCGCGAGGGCCGCGAGATCGGCACCGCGACCCTGCGCAGGGAGGCCGCGATGCGGCGGGTGCTGCGCGCCGCGTTGCGCACCGAGCCGGGCCCGATCGCCGTGGTATGCGGAGCCTGGCACGCGCCGGTGCTGGTGCCCGGTGACTTCCCGACGCAGGCGTCGGACGCGCGCCTGCTCAAGGGGCTGCGCTCGACGAAGGTCGCCGCGACGTGGGTGCCGTGGACCTCGGGCAGGCTCGCGCGGGCGAGCGGCTACGGCGCGGGCGTGACCTCCCCCGGCTGGTACCACCACCTGTTCACCGCTCCCGACGAGGTGGTGGGCCGGTGGCTCGTGCGCGTGGCCGGGCTGTTGCGCCGCGAGCAGTACGACACCTCGCCCTCGTCGGTGATCGAGGCGGTGCGGCTCGCGCACGCCCTCGCCGGGCTGCGCGGCAGGCCGCTGCCGGGGCTGGCCGAGGTGATGGAGTCGGCGCAGGCGGTGCTCAGCGGCGGCTCGCCGGTGCCGATGCGGCTGGTGGCCCGCGAGCTGCTGGTCGGCGACATCCTCGGCCACGTGCCCGGCGACACGCCGATGGTGCCGCTGGCCCGTGACCTCGCCGCGACGAGGAAACGCCTGCGGCTCAAGCAGAGCGCGGCCGAGCAGACGCTCGACCTCGACCTGCGCACACCGTCCCAGCTGGAGCGCAGCAAGCTGCTGCACCGGCTGCTGCTGCTGGACGTGCCGTGGGGCGAGCCCGCCGACACCGGGCGCACCCGCGGCACCTTCCGCGAGTCGTGGACGCTGCAGTGGCGGCCGGAACTGGACGTGGCGCTGATCGAGGCCAGCGGGTACGGCTCCACGATCGTCTCCGCGGCCTCGGCGGTGGTCACGCAGCGCGCGGCCGACGCCGACGTCGCCGCGCTCGCGGAGCTCGTGGAGACCACGCTCGTCGCGGACCTGCCCGGCGCGCTGGCGACCGTACTCGCGGCCCTCGACGAGCGTGCGGCACGCCAGCACGACACGACGAGGCTCATGGCCGCGGTGGAGCCGATGGCGCGCGTGCGCCGCTACGGCAACGTGCGGCGCGCGGACACCGAGCTGGTGCAGCGCGTGCTGTCGGGCGTGGTCACGCGCGTGACGGTGGGCCTGCCCGCCGCGTGTGCCGCGCTGGACGACGACGCCGCGGCCACACTGCGCGATCTCGTGGACGGCGTCCAGCGCGGGATCGCCCTGCTCGACCAGGAGGAGCTGCGCACGGAGTGGCACGGGGCACTGGCCGCTGTCGCCGAGCAGGAGGGCGTGCACGGGCTCGTCGCGGGCAGGGCGACGCGGCTGCTGCTGGACGCCACGCTGCTCGACGTGGACGAGGCGGGCCGCCGCCTGTCGCTGCGCCTGTCCCCCGGCGCCGACGCCGTGCGCGCCGCGGCGTGGCTCGACGGGTTCCTCTCCGGCGAGGCTGCCCTGCTGATCCACGAACCGGAGCTGCTCGCGGTGGTCGACCGCTGGACGACGACCGTCGCCGGCGACGTGTTCGACCACCTGCTTCCGTTGCTGCGACGCACGTTCTCGGCGTTCACCGCCGCGGAGCGGCGCGGCATCGGCGAGCAGGTGGCCAACCTCGGCCGCGGCGGCGCGACACCCGCGCCCGGCACCACCGACGTCGACACCGACCGCGCGGCCCGTGTCGTGCCGAAGATCCTCGACCTGCTGGGGAGCGACCGATGAGCGACGACCGGCTCCGCCGCTGGCGGCTGATCCTCGGCGGGGGTGACGCCGACGGCACGGGCGAGGAACTGTCCGATGCGGACCGCAAACGCGACGGCACGCTAGAGGCGTTGTACGGCGGGGAGAAGCGCGGCGGCGGGCTCGGCGGCTCGTCACCGAGGGTGGCGCGCTGGCTCGGCGACATCCGCGGCTACTTCCCGGCGTCGGTGGTACGGGTGATGCAGCGCGACGCGATGGACCGGCTCGGGCTGCGGCAGCTGCTGCTCGAACCGGAGCTGCTGGAGTCGGCGCAGCCCGACGTGCACCTCGTGGGCACGCTGCTCAGCCTCAACCAGGCCATCCCGGAGCGCTCGCGCCAGACCGCGCGCGCCGTGGTGCGGCAGGTGGTGGACGAGCTGGAGCGCAAGCTCACGCAGCCGACCCGCCAGGCCGTGACCGGCGCGTTGCACCGGGCGGGGCGCACGAGCAGGCCGAGGGCGGGCGACATCGACTGGAACCGCACGATCCTGGCCAACCTCAGGCACTACCAGCCCGCGCACCGCACGGTGGTGCCGGAGCGGCTCGTCGGCTACGGCCGCAGGCTGCCGCAGGTGAGCCGGGAGGTGGTGCTCTGCCTCGACCAGAGCGGCTCGATGGCGGCGTCGGTGGTGTACGCGGGCGTGTTCGGCGCGGTGCTCGCCTCCATCCGGTCGCTGCGCACGCAGGTGATCGCGTTCGACACGGAGATCGCCGATCTCACCGACGCGCTGTCGGACCCGGTGGAGCTGCTGTTCGGGGTACAGCTGGGCGGCGGCACCGACATCAACGCCGCGCTCGCCTACTGCCAGTCCCGCATCACCAACCCCAGGGACACGATCTTCGTGCTGATCAGCGATCTCTACGAGGGCGGTGACAACGACGAGATGCTGCGGCGCGTCCAGGCGATGGTCGCCGCCGAGATGCAGGTGGTGTGCCTGCTCGCGCTCAGCGACGACGGCGCTCCCGCCTACGACCACGACAACGCCGCCGCGCTGGCCACGCTGGGCGTGCCGACGTTCGCGTGCACACCGGACAGGTTCCCCGATCTGCTCGCCGCCGCGATCCAGCGCGACGACCTCGCCGGCTGGGCAGGTGCCCACGACATCCCGCTCGCCGCGCCCGCCGACGAGACCTGACGGGTCACGCCACCGCGAACAGTGCCGCCGCCGCGAGCGTCTCCACGGCGCAGCAGAACCGGCTCGGGTAGAACGCGGTGGGCGCGTCGCGCACGCGCGAGACGACGCGGCCGAACGCCAATGACGCGCACTCCGGCACGGGCGCTTCCGGAAACGTGCTGCGCGCGGCTGTGGCTGCTGTGGCCCGGCAGCGCGCTCGACGCGGGACCGTCGCCGCGGCTCGGCACGCACAGCGGCTCGGCGTCGTACCTCGGTGGGGTCGACGCGCCGTTCACGGTTGGCACCGCCCGGCACGGCGAGCCGGCTCGCGCGAGCGTCAGCGGCGGGTGGTGCGCTTCGGCAGCGCCTCAGCGCCGGCCTCGGCGACCGTGGTGTCCTGCTCGACGCTGCCCGCGCTGACGCCGATCGCGCCGACGACGTCGCGGCCGCGCACGAGCGGGATGCCGCCGCCGAAGATCACCAGGCCGCCGTTGGTGACCTCGATGCCGTAGAGCGGCGCCCCGGGCGCGGCCGCCGCGCCGACGTCGGCGGTGGTCATCTTGAGCAGCGCGGCGGTGCGTGCCTTGCGGATCGCGATGTCCACGCTGGCCAGGATCGCGCCGTCCTGGCGGGCGAAGGCGAGCAGGTGCCCGCCGTCGTCCACCACCGCGACGTTCATGGGCTGTTTGATCTCCTCGGCCTTCGCCAGTGCCGCGTCGAGCACCTGCTGGGCGTCGGCCAGTGCGAGTCGTGGGGCCACGATGTCGTCCTCCTCCAAGGTCGTCACGATGTCTTCACGGGAATGCCGGTGACGAGCCGGGCGGCGTTGTGCCCGAGCAGGCGGGCGTCGCGCGCCGTACCGGTCAGCGCGGGCGAGTCCGGGGGCCGCTTCGCGTGGTGCACGCACACCGCTCCCCCGGCCGCGACGCCGATCCCGACGTCGAGCGAGGACGCCTGCGCGGCGCCGAACGCGAGCGCGACGGCGTCACCGGACCCACCGTCCTCCACCCGCACCGGCACGCCCTCCTCCTCGAGCCCCGCCCTCAGGTCGCGCAGCACCGCCGTGTCCCCGGCGCAGCGCACCACCACCGACGGCGGCGTCCGGACGGCCCTCGCCGCCCTGCGATCGTCCACGGCCATCAGCTTCCCACCGCGAGGCCGAGTTCGGGAGCCAGCGCGTGCGCGGCCACCAGGCCGGTGGCGACGGCGTTGCGCGGGCCCTCGCTGCCGCGGACGTTGCCGGTGCCGCACACGATGCCGAAACCGGCGACGGCCTCGGCGATCAGGTCGGGGATCTCGAAGTCGAGCGCGGACCCGCCGAGCACCACGACGAAGCCGAGCTGCCGCAGGTTTCCCCCTGGCGCCACCTGCTCCAGCGCGCGCAGGGCGTTGACCACGAACACCTTGTGCTTGGCCGCGCGCCGCACCTGCCGGATCTTGTCGAGGTTGTGCCGGGTCGGCACGGGCCGCATGCCGGTGTCGGAGAGCACGACCACGCGCGCGAACGTGTCGGCGGGCAGCGGGTCGGTGAAGAAGCGGGCGGTGCCGTCCTCCATGCGCACGTGGAAGAAGCTCTCCGCCTTGGCGAGCGGGAACTTCTTGATGTCCTCGGCCAGCTCCCGGTTGTCGAGGCCGAGCTCGGAGTCGATCAGCTTGGTCACCAGGTCGCCCGCGCCGGCCAGGTGCACCGAGCGCACCACCCCGTCGTCCGTGGCCACCGCCGCGTCGGTCGAGCCGCCGCCGAGGTCGAGGATCGCCACCGGTTTGCCGGTGCCCGGTGTGGTGAGCGCGCCGAGCACGGCCATGTCGGCCTCGACGCCGCCGATGAGCACGTCGACGCCGAGCGCCTCACGCAGCCGCGCGGCGAGCAGGCGCATCGGGCCGCGGCTGGTGCGCACCATCGCGGCCAGCGCGACGGCGTTCTCCAGCGCGAACTCCCCGGCGAGCGCGCCGGTGACGCGCTGCGGCACGAACGTGTCGACGGCGAGCACGTCCTGGATGCGGACCGCGTCGGCCCTCGTGCCGGTCAGCTCCGACATCGTGTCGCGCACCCGCGCGAGCATCCCGCCGACGTGGCTGCCGGGCTCGCCCGCCGCGTCGGTCAGCGGCCGCACGCCACGCAGGGCCGTCATGATCTCGTCGGCACCGGCGTCGACCTCCACCGACCGCTTGCCGCGCTCGCCGGACAGGGTCAGCGCCCCGGCGGGGATGCGGCGGCCGGTGACGTCGCCGTCGGGCGTGCGCACGACCACCGCCGAGCGGTTGCCGACCAGCGCCCGCGCCACCGGGGCGACCATGCGGGTCTGCTCGGCGTCGAGGCCGAAGACGGTGGCGATGCCGTAGGAGTTGGACAGCGTCCGGATGGTGCGGCCCGGCTCGGCGACCTCCACCGCGGCGGGCATGCCGAGGGGCACCTTCTCCACGAGCGTCACCTCGTCGACCACCGGCACCGGTTCGCGCAGCCGGTTGGCGATCAGCGTCGCGTCGTCGGCGTGCACGATCGCGCCCGTCACCTCGATGCCGCGCTCCACGGCGGCGTTGATGCCGTGCGCGGCGTCCTCGAAGTCGATGCCCGCGCCCACCACGCAGATCACCGGCTCCCCCGGCTCGCGTTCGCCGAGCGCGCCGAACGCCACCGTGGTGCCGACGCCGAGGCCCGCCCCGCCCGGTGTGTCCGGGTTGTGCCCGATCATCGTGGACTCGGTGACGATGGTCTCGGTGATCGTCTCCATCGCGAGCCCGCTGATCACCGGCGTCGCCTCGTTCACGAGCACGGCGTCCAGCTCCTGAACGCCGCGCCGGGCCCGTTCGAGCGCCCGGCGCACCACCGCGACCACGCCCTCCACGTTGTCGGCCGTGCCCTTGACGCCCGAGGTCGGGGCGAGCGCGCCGGACAGGTACTCCACGTCCCCGTCCGGCCCGATCTCCGCGACACAGGCCTCCGTGGTCGAGTTGCCGATGTCGACGCCTGCCACCAGCGCCATGCCGGTCAGCCCGCGTCGGCCAGCTGGAACCGCACGTCCAGCTCCACCGGGTCCGCTCCCGGCACGACGAACTCGGTCTCCTTGATGTGCAGCAGCGCGGCCTTGGCCTGCCATCGCGGGCGCGCCATGAAGTCGTTGCGCGCGGGCACCGGCTCCGGCGACTCGCCCTTGGCGTAGCGGGCGGCGTTGCGGCCCACCTTGCGGAACGCGTCCAGGTCCATCAGCGGAGCCTGCGGGAACAGCTCCAGGTTGGACAGTCGCACCAGGTCCTTCTGGTGGATCATCGTGGTGCCGCGCGAAAGCACCCCGACGGCGATGCCCGAACCGGACAGCTTCGCCGCCGCGTGTGCGATCACCGCGAGGTCGGAGCCGCCACGGAAGCGGATCACCCGGGCGTGCACGCCCTGCTCCTCGATACCGGCGAGCAGCTCGCGCAGCACCTCGGCGTGCGGAATGTCCACGATGGTCTTGGTGAAGAAGTCGCCGAACGCGGGCGAGAGACCGATCACCACCTCGTCGGTCCTGCTGCCCGGTCCCGCCGTGCCCCGCTCGTCGAGCCGGAGCGTCCGTCGTGTGCTCACGCCGGTGTCCGCCATGTCGCTCCTCCTCAGCCGACTTCCCGCTCGGGGTTCTGGGCACTGACCACGTGCCGCAGCCGTTTCATCTCTTCCCACCGCGCGCCGCTCGGCCGGTAACCGGTGCCAGGCCCGGCGTAGTCGTTGGTGTCGTTGACCGCCGAGAGCGTCTCCAGCTCCGGCGTCAGGATCGCGGACGTGTGCAGCAGGTCGCCGGACACGCGCTGGCGCAGCACGGCCAGCAGGCTGTGCGCCATGTCGGTGAACCCGGCCGCGTCGAGGCCCTTGACGATGTCGAGACCGGTGACGCCGCGGTCCAGCACCGACTGGGCCGCCTTGAGGTCCTCCAGCACGTCCCTCGGCGGCAGGTCCTTGCTGCCGTGCGCGTAGGTGACGGCCTCGATCTCCCTGCCGGTGATCGGCGGCAGGCCGAGGTGGGCGAACACGCCCTGCAGCGCGCGAGCGGCCCGGTTGCGCACGGCGAGCAGCTCCGCCTCGGGGACGTGCCGCAGCCCGCCGTCGACCTGGAGGTCGCGCTGCAGCACGTTCCAGTCGTCGTAGTCCTCGGCGTCCACGTTGGATCCGGCGAACATGTTGTCGTAGTTGGGCGTCGAGGAATAGCCCGAGCAGACGAAGTCGGTTCCGGGCAGCAGCTGTGGCAGCAGCCGGGCGACGCGGCGCATGTCGGAGTGCGAGAACGACTGGTCGTTGCCCGAGGCGCACTCCAGATCCACCATGCTCGCGATGAGGTTCTCCGCCAGCACCGCGCGGATTCCGGCGGGCACGGCGCCGGGCACGCCGATGCAGCTGATCGACCCGTTCTGCAGGCCCTGCACCCCGGCGCCCTTGGTCACCAGGATGCAGCGGATCTCCAGGTACAGCATGGACTTGCCCTCGGCGTTGCCCATCTGCACCTCGGAGCCGGTGCCCGAGGTGAACCGCATCTTGATGCCGCGCGAGGCGTAGGCCGAGGCGAGGAACGCCTTGGACCACGGGGTGTCGTCGCCGTCGCAGAACACCGGCTCGGTGCCGTACACCGAGATCGTCTCCGCGTACGCGGTGATGCCGCGCATGCCGAGCTCCAGTTCGGTGGCCTCCTCCAGGGCGCACTGGGTCAGCACACCCGGGGTGCCCGCCTGGGCGCCGACCTGCAGGGCGATCGCCACCAGCGGCGCGTACCGCACGACGCCGAGCGTGGTCTCCAGCTCGCGGAACCCGCGCAGCGACGCCTCCGCGGCGTCGGCCGCGACCTGCACCGGGTTGTCGCGGGCGCTGGTCGCGTGTGCCTGGTTGGCCGGGGTCCGCCGGGCGCGCATCTTCTGCAGCGCCATCATCATCTCGACCACGTTCATGGTCTTGACGACCTCGAGCAGCTTGGCCGGGGTGAGCCCGCGGGTCACGGCGAGCACGTCCCTGCGGGTGGCGCGCGGGTCGATGAGCAGGTGTGCGATGTCGACCGCCGGGATCGCCATCGCCTGCTCGGTCGCGTCGACGTCGATCGCGTGGTCGGCGATGAACTGGTCGAGGAAGTCGAACTCGGCCCTCGGCTTGCCGTCCAGCTCGACGATCACGCCGTCCTCCACCCGTACGCCCGGCTCCGGGTCGTAGGGGCTGTCCATCGCGACCATGCCGACCTCGGGCCATTCCTCCACGAAACCGTCGAGGTTGACCGGCCGCTGTTCGAGGGCCTCGGTCCGCTTCGATCGCCGTGCGCTCGTTGTCATGGTGTCCGGCCCTTTCAGCTCGCCAGGATGTTCCGGCGCTCGTAGACGTCGGCGGCCTCGCGCACCAGCGCGGCGCACAGCGTCGCCGAGTACGCCGACTCCAGCTCGTCGGCGATGTCGGTCAGCTGCTGCTTGGTGGAGGCACGGGGCCGCAGCGAGTTGTAGATCGAGAGCACCAGCTCGTCGGGCAGCGCGGTCAGCTCGGCCGCCCTGCGGAAGTTCTGCGCGAGCTGCGGGCGGCCCGACTGTTCGGCGATCCGGGCCTGCAGCCGCAGGGTCTCGGGTGCGATCCGCAGGTCCTCGGGGGCGACCTCACCGGCCAGCACGGCCTCCATGGTGAGCTCGTCGATCCGTTTGCCGGTCGGAGTCTTCAGCAGTTCGGGGCGCCGCGCCGCGAGCGGGTAGTCCCGGCCCGGGTCGAGGTCCACCTGGCTCGGAGTAGTCACGCCGGGGACCGTAAGCGGCGTCACGTTGCACCGACGTTGCATCTCGCCTCGGCAACGTCCGTGCAACCCCCGCGCGCTCATCGTCTGTTCCACACCCGTCACCTGCTGTCAAGGAGGACCAGTGACCGATGTGGTGCCCCTGCGCGACGCGCGCAGGCTGAACCGCCTCACCGGCGGCTACGGCGACCTGCTCGCCGAGTTCTTCGGAACGTTCCTGCTGATCGCGCTCGGCAACGGCTGCGTCGCGATGGCCGTGGTGGGCCTTCCCGGCTCCGGGCGGACCGCCGACGCGACCACGTTCTTCCAGGGCACGGGCGACTGGCTGCTCATCGTGTGGGGCTGGGCGTTCGCCGTCGCGTTCGCGGTGTACGTCGCCGGCGGCGTGAGCGGTGCTCACCTGAACCCGGCGGTGACGCTCGCGATGGCCGTACGCCGCAGGTTCCCGTGGCGCAAGGTGCCGTCCTACTGCGCCGCGCAGGTCGTCGGCGCGTTCGCGGGCGCCGCGCTGGTGTACGCGGTCTACCACCCGGCCATCCGGGCGTTCGAGGCCGCGGCAGGGACACCCCGGGGCGAGGCGGACGCGACGTTCTCGATCTTCGCGACCGCCCCGGCACCCTACTTCTCCGGCTGGTTCGGGCCGCTGCTCGACCAGGTGGTCGGCACCGGTGTGCTGCTGGTGGTGGTGCTCGCCCTGATCGACGCGCGCAACAAGGCGGTGTCGCCGAAGATGGGCCCGCTGCTGATCGGGTTCACCGTGGCGGCGATCGGCCTCTCCTTCGGCGCCAACGCGGGGTACGCGATCAACCCGGCGCGCGACTTCGGACCGCGCCTGTTCACGTTCCTCGCCGGCTGGGGCGACACGGCGATGAACGGCTACCTGTGGGTCCCCATCGTCGGCCCGCTGATCGGTGCCGTGCTCGGCGCGCTGCTGTACGACTTCTTCATCGGCGACGTGCTCCATGCCAGGCAGGTCGCCGAGGAGCGGTTCGTCGGTTAGGTTCCTGCCGCCGTGGTGGCTCGGGAGAAGCGCATGCCCTCGTCGTCGAGGGGGCCGTGCCGGAGCAGCAGGACGTCTCTCGGGTAGTTCTGGTGGAGCCGCCACGGCGCGGCGGGTCCCTGCTTCGGCATGGAGTCCACGTCGCGCAGGACGTACCCCGCCTTGAGGTCGATCAGCGGCTCCAGTGGGGCGTCCCCACCCGGTGCCGTGGGCGTGCACTGCCGGTAGCCGTGCTCCCGCATGTGGTTCACCAGGCGGCACACGTACCCGGCGACGAGGTCGGCCTTGAGGGTCCAGGACGCGTTGGTGTAGCCGATGGTGAGCGCGAAGTTCGGCACCCCGCTGAGCATCATCCCCTTGTACGCCACGGTGTCCGCGAGCTCGACCGGTTCGCCGTCGACGGTGAGCGCGATGCCCCCGACGGGCAGCAGGTTGAGCCCGGTGGCGGTGACGATCACGTCGGCGGGCAGCTCCTCGCCGGAGGAGAGCCGGATGCCGTGCTCGGTAAACGTCTCGATGGTGTCGGTGACGATCGAGGCGCTGCCGTCGCGCAGGACCTTGAACAGGTCGCCGTTCGGCACGAAGCACATGCGCTGGTCCCACGGCTCGTAGCGGGGCCGGAAGTGCCGGTCGATGTCGTAGCCCTCCGGCAGGCTTCGTGTCAGCGCGCCGCGCAGAATTCGCTTCACCAGCGCCGGCCGTCTGCGGCTGAGCTGGAACAGCGCCGCCATGACGAGGGTGTTCTTCCAGCGCACCACCGGGTAGGTCAGCCTCGGCGGGAGCACGCGCCGCAGCAGGTCGGCCAGCGGGTCCCGCTCCGGCATGGCGAGCACGTAGCTCGGCGAGCGCTGCAGCATGGTCACGTGCGCGGCGTCGGCCGCCATCGCGGGCACGAGGGTCACCGCCGTGGCGCCGCTGCCGATCACCACCACGCGTTTGCCCGCGTAGTCGAGGTCCTCGGGCCAGTGCTGCGGGTGCACGACGGGGCCCGCGAAGACGTCCCGGCCGGGGAAGTCGGGCGTGTACCCCTCGTCGTAGCGGTAGTAGCCGGAGCACGTGAACAGGAAGCCGCACGTGAGTGTCACGATCTCGCCCGTGTCGGTGCGCTCGGCCTCGACCGTCCACAGTGCGCGGTCGCTGTCCCAGGCGGCGCTGACGACGCGGTGCCCGAACCGGATGTGCTCGCCGATGCGGTACTCGGCCGCGGTCTCCCGCACGTAGGCGCGGATCGAAGGGCCGTCGGCGATGGCCTTGGCCTGTGTCCACGGCCGGAAGCGGTAGCCGAGCGTGAACATGTCGGAATCGGACCGGATGCCGGGATAGCGGAACAGATCCCAGGTGCCGCCGATGGCGTCCCTGCCCTCCAGCACGGCGAACGTCGTGCCGGGGCACCGCTGCTTGAGCTGGCAGGCCGCGCCCACGCCGGAGAGCCCCGCACCGACGACGAGCACGTCGACGTGTTCCACCGGCATGGCCTTCCCCCGTCCTTGGCGGCGTGACAACACCTTCCGACGACGCTACCAGCCGCCCGCGGTCGTCCGCGCCCTCACGAGAAACCGGCACCCGCCTGGTCGAGCACCTCGCCGACCACGTCGGCGGCGGGCGGGCCGTCGGGCTGGTCGAGCCAGGACTGCATGGCCACGCGCAAGGAGGCCAGGTAGCAGGCGGCCATGAGCCGGGCCCGCGTGGCGGAGCGCTCCCGCTGCGGCATCCGGTTCAGGATCTCGGCGACCAGGTCACGCTCGAACGAGGCGAACGCGGCGATCTGCTGGGTGAGCAGGCCGTCGTGCGAGCGGATGAACCGGGCCTTGGCCACCCACTCCGGATCCGGGCCGCCGTGCTCGGCGAACCGGTCGCGCGTGGCGGCGGTGAGCGCGGTCCACGGCGGTTCGGACCTCGGCCGGGCCCGCACGGCGCCGAGCAGCGCCGCCACCCGCTCGCGATCGCCGTAGAGCAGGGCCTCCTCCTTGGAGGCGAAGTAGTTGGAGAAGGTGCGGCGCGAGACGGTGGCGGCGTCGGCGATCGCCTCGACGGTGAGTTTGTCGAGGCCCTCCTCCATCGCCAGCCGCACGGCCGCCTCGTGCAGCGCCCGCCGGGTGGCCACCTTCTTCCGCTCCCGTAGCCCCAGCTCAGCCGTCTCCATGCGGCGATCCTACCCTTCTGGGCAAATTTTCCCAAGGAGAAAGGTTGCGCCTTGCGCAACTTAGGAGGATAGTTGGCTGCAGCAACCAATTTCTTCGGAACCGCCTTGGAGGCTGCGCGTGAGCGCACCGGTTACCGCACCCGCCGCCGGCACGGCGATGGGTCACCGCCAGGTGCTGAGAGCCCTGAGCGGACTGCTCCTCGTCCTGTTCGTCGCGATGATCAGCTCGACGATCGTCTCCACCGCCCTGCCCCAGATCATCGGGGCGCTCAACGGCAGCCAGACCCAGTACACCTGGGTCGTCACGGCCACCCTGCTCACCGCGACGGCGTCCACGCCGATCTGGGGCAAGCTGGCCGACCTCTACAGCAAGAAGCTCCTCGTCCAGTGCACCATCGTGATCTTCGTACTGGGCTCCGTGATCAGTGGTTTCGCGCAGGACGCCGGCCAGCTCATCGCCGCCCGTGCGTTCCAGGGGCTCGGCGTCGGCGGCCTGCAGGCGCTGGTCCAGGTGGTGATCGCCGCGATGATCCCGCCACGCGAGCGCGGCAGGTACAACGGTCTGCTCGGCGGCGTGATGGCGCTCGCGACCGTGAGCGGCCCGCTGCTCGGAGGCGTCATCGCCGACACCGACTGGCTCGGCTGGCGCTGGTGCTTCTTCGTCGGCGTCCCGATCGCGCTCGTCGCGCTCGTGGTGCTGCAGCGCACCCTGCACCTGCCCACGGAGCGCAGGGAGAACGTGCACATCGACTACGTGGGTTCCGCGCTCATCGCCGCGGGCGTCAGCGTCCTGCTGATCTGGATCTCGTTCGTCGACGGCTCCTTCGCGTGGTTGTCGTGGCAGACGGCCGCGATGGTCGGCGTCTCGGTCGTGCTGCTGGGTGTGGCCGTGTGGTGGGAACGGCGCACGGTCGAGCCGGTGGTGCCACTCGACATCATCCGGCAGCGCACACCGGCCCTCGCCATCCTCGCGAGCCTCGCGGTCGGCATGGCGATGTTCGGCGGCGCGGTGTTCCTCGGCCAGTACTTCCAGATCGGGCGCGGCTACTCGGCCACCGAGGCCGGACTGCTCACCATCCCGATGATGGCGGGCGTGCTGGTCTCCTCCACGGTCGTCGGCCAGCTGATCACGCGCACCGGCCGGATCAAGCCCTACATTCTCGCGGGCACCGTGGTGCTCGTCGCCGGGTTCGGCGTGCTGGCGACCATCGACCACGAGACGTCGATGCTCATCGTCTCGGCCGGGATGCTGCTCGTCGGCGTCGGCGTGGGCATGTCGATGCAGAACCTGGTGCTGGCCGTGCAGAACACGGTGTCGCTGCGCGACATCGGGGCCGCGAGCGCGTCGATCACGTTCTTCCGCTCGCTCGGCGGAACGATCGGCGTCTCGGTGCTCGGCGCGCTGCTCGCCCACCGGGTCGACGACAGCATCGACCGCGGCCTGACCGCGGCCGGCCTGCCGGCCTCGGGCGGCGATGACACGAGCAGCCTGAACCTGGCCGCGCTGCCGGAGCCGGTACGCGACATCGTGCAGGGCGCGTACGGGGACGCGACCGGCCACATCTTCCTCATCTCTGCGGCGATCGCCGTGATCGGCGTACTCGCCGCGGCCGCGCTGAAGCCGGCGCCGCTGCGCCAGAGCCTCGACATCGAGCCGTAGTCACGGCACCAAGGGAACCCCTTGACAAATGGATTTGTCAAGGGGTTCCCTTGGCCCATGCAGGACATCGAGGTGATCGCCGACCCGGCCGCCGCCGTGGTGGCACTGGATCCCATGCGCGCCCGGCTGCTCGCCGAGCTGCACGAGCCCGCCTCCGCCGCGACCCTCGCGGCGCGCGTGGGGCTGACGCGCCAGAAGGTCAACTACCACCTGCGCCAGCTGGAGGCGCACGGCCTGGTGGAGGTGGCCGAGACACGGACGTGGGGCGGGCTCACCGAACGGCTGCTCGTCGCCACGGCCGCGGGCTACGTCGTCGCGCCGGAGCCGCTCGGCAGACGCGACCCGGTGCGGGACGACAACCGGCTCTCGGCCGCCTACCTCATCTCCCTCGCCGCGCGGGTCGTCCGCGAGGTCGGCGCGCTGGCCCGCCGGGCCGCGGGACAGCACAAGCGGCTTCCGGTGTACGGCCTGGACACCGAGATCCGGTTCGCGACGCCCGCCGACCGCGCCGCCTTCGCCGACGAGCTCACCACCGCCGTCACCCGGCTCGCGCAGAAGTACCACGACGAGCAGGCCGCCGACGGCCGGTGGCAGCGGCTCATGCTCGCCCTGCATCCCCGGCCCGCCGCGCCGGAGGACGAGGGATGACCGGCGACGAGCGCGAGGCCCACGTCAGCGAGTCCGAGGTCGAGATCGCCGCCGACCCGGCCGAGGTGTGGCAGGCGATCGCGACGGAATCGGGCGTCGCGGCCTGGTTCTTCCCCGCCGACATCGAACCCGGCGAGGGCGGGACCGTGCGCCTGCACCGGGGCCCGTTCGCGCCCGACGCCTCCGCCGTGGTCACCGCGTGGGAACCGCCGCATCGGCTCGCCTACGAGGAGCGCGGCGAGGCTCCCGCTCCCACGATCGCCACCGAGTTCCTCGTCGAGGCGCGCGAACGGGGCACCTGCGTGGTCCGCGTCGTCAGCGGCATCCACGCCGACGGCGAAGGCTGGGACCACCTCGCCGAGGAGGCAGGCGCGGGCTGGCTGATGTCATTGCGGCTGCTGCGCGCGTACGTCACCCGGTTCGCGGGGCTCCCGTCCGCGCGCGTCGACCTCAGCGTGCCCGTCAGCGCACCCAACGAGGAACGCGTGCGGGTCACCACGGCACTCAAGGACGCGCTCGGCCTCACCGGGCTCTCCGAGGGCGACGAGTTCCGCACCCCCGAGGGCGCTCCCGCGCTCAAGGGCACGGTCGAGCATCTCGGCCCCTACTTCCTGCTGCTGCGCGCCACGGCTCCGGCCCCGGCCCTGTTCGCCATCTCGAGCTTCCCGATGGACGGTGTGCGGCTCTCCGTGAACGTCACGGGCCGGGTCTACGGCTCCGGCGCCACCGCCGTCGCCGAGCGGGAACTGCCCCGCTGGCGGGACTGGCTCACGTCCCGCTGACCGTCACAACCGACAAAGGAGTGCACGCATGTTGCTCGAAGGCAAGAACGCGATCATCTACGGCGGCGCAGGCGCGGTCGGCAGTGCCGTCGCCACGGCCTTCGCCCGCGAGGGCGCCACCGTCCACCTGGCCGGGCGGACCCGGAAGACGCTCGACGAGGTCGCCGACCGCCTCCGCGCGGACGGCGGCCGGGCCGAGACCGCCGTGCTCGACGCGCTGGACGAGAACGCGGTGGACGCCCACGCGGACGCTGTCGCCGCCACAGCGGGGAGCATCGACGTGTCGCTCAACGTGATCGGCTACGAGGACGTGCACGGCACGCCGCTCGCGGAGATGTCGCTGGAGGACTTCGACCGCCCGATCCGCAACGCCACCCGCTCGACATTCCTCACCACCAGGGCCGCGGCGCGGCACATGATCCGGCAGCGCTCCGGCGTGATCCTCACCTTTGGCGGCGACGGCGGCCGCGAACCCATCCGTGACTACTACATCGGCGGCTTCCAGGTCGCGCTCGGCTCGCTCGACATCCTGCGCCGCCAGCTGGCCGCCGAGCTCGGCGAGTACGGCATCCGCGTGCTGACCCTGCACACCGGAGGCATCACCGAGACGCTGCCGGAGGACTTCGAGGGCCGCGACACGATCGTGGACATGATCGTGAGCAAGACGATGCTCAAGCGGGCCGCGACGTTCGCCGAGGTCGGCAACGTGGCCGCGTTCGCCGCCTCCGACCTCGCCTCGTCGATGACGTCGGCGTCGCTCAACATCACGTGCGGGGGCGTCTCCGACTGAGTTTCCGCCGTGCCCGCACGGGGTAGCCGTCGCCCATGCCGACGAGGGACGCGATCAGCGACCCCTGGGGCGCGCGTACCCCGTACGGTCAGGGCGAACAGTGGCCCGCGCGCGTGGACGCCTCGCTCGCGGACGGCGTCACCGCGGAGTCGGTCGACCGCTGGGTCCGGTCGGCGTCGCTGCTCCACTCCAATGGCGACGCGCTGGACATCGCGGTCAAGGACGGCCGGATCGCCGGCGTGCGCGGCAGGGAGGACGACCGCGTCAACCGCGGCAGGCTCGACCCGAAGGACCTCTACGCCTGGCAGGCGAACGACGCGGCCGACCGGCTCACCCGGCCGCTGGTGCGCGACGGCGACCGGCTCGTCGAGTCCGATTGGGACACCGCGATGGGACGGATCGTGGAGCACAGCAAGGAGTTGCTCGCCCAGCGCGGCCCGGGCTCGATCGGCTTCTACACGACCGGGCAGCTGTTTCTCGAGGAGTACTACACCCTCACCGCCATCGCCAGGGGCGGCATCGGCACCAACCACCTCGACGGCAACACGCGGCTGTGCACCGCGACGGCCGCCGAGGCGCTCAAGGAGTCCTTCGGCTGCGACGGCCAGCCCGGCTCTTACACCGACGTCGACCACGCCGACGTGCTCGCGCTGTACGGGCACAACGTCGCCGAGACGCAAGGGGTGCTGTGGCAGCGGATGCTCGACCGCGCGGCGGGCGCCGACCCGCCGGCGATCCTGTGCGTCGACCCCCGGCGCACACCGGTGGCCCGCGCGGCGACCCTGCACCTCGCACCGCTGCCCGGTACCAACCTCGCGCTCCTGAACGGGCTGCTGCACGAGATCCTCGAGCACGACTGGGTCGACCACGACTACGTGCGCGAGCACACCGTCGGCTTCGCCGAGCTCGCCGAGCGGGTGCGGCAGTACCCGCCGGAGCGGGTGGCCCGCATCTGCGGCGTCCCGGAGCGCGACCTGAGGGAGGCGGCGGCGCTGCTCGGCGGCGCCGAACGGCTGCTGTCCACCGTGCTGCAGGGCTTCTACCAGTCACACCAGGCGAGCGCCGCCGCCGTCCAGGTGAACAACGTGCACCTCGTGCGCGGCATGCTCGGCAGGCCGGGCGCGGGCGTGCTGCAGATGAACGGGCAGCCGACGGCACAGAACACCCGGGAGTGCGGAGCGAACGGGGACCTCACGGGCTTCCGCAACTGGGCCAACGACGCGCACGTCCGCGACCTCGCCCGCCTCTGGAACGTGCCGGAGGAGCGGATCCCGCACTACGGCCCACCGACCCACCTGATGCAGTTGCTGCGCTACGCCGAGCAGGGCTCGATCCGGCTGCTGTGGATCAGCGGCACCAACCCAGCGGTGTCGCTGCCCGAGCTGAGCCGCGTGCGCGAGATCCTGCGGCAGCGGCGGCTGTTCGTGGTGGTGCAGGACATCTTCCGCACCGAGACGGCCGAGTTCGCCGACGTCGTGCTGCCCGCGGCGACGTGGGGCGAGAAGACGGGCACGTTCACCAACGCCGACCGCACCGTGCACCTGTCCGAGCGCGCCGTGGACCCGCCCGGCGACGCGGTCGCCGATCTCGGCATCTTCCTCGACTACGCCCGCCGCATGGACTTCCGCGACAACGACGGCGAGCCGTTCCCGCCGTGGCACGACGCCGAGTCCGCCTACGCGGCGTGGCAGCGCGCGAGCAAGGGACGGCCGTGCGACTACTCGGCGCTCGGCTACGACAAGCTGCGCGAGCTCGGCGGCATCCAGTGGCCGTGCGACGACGAGCACCCCGATGGCACGGAGCGGCTCTACGCCGACGGCCGGTTCTTCGCCGCCCCGGACTACTGCGAGGACTACGGCAAGGACCTCGTCACGGGCGCGCCGCTGGAGCGGTCCGACTACGCCGCCCTCAACCCGCACGGCAAGGCGATGATCAAAGCCGCCGAGTACCTGCCCGCCCACGAGACTCCGGACGCCGAGTTCCCGTTCTTCCTCATCACCGGCAGGACGCTCGTGCACTTCCACACCAGGACCAAGACCGGGCGCACCCCCGAGCTGCGCGACGCCGAGCCCGAGGTGTGGGTGGAGATCTCGCGCGCGGACGCCGCCGCACACGGCATCACCGACGGCACGCCCACGGTGCTCACCTCGCCCCGGGGCCGGATCCGCGCGCGGGCACGCGTCAGCGGTATCCGCGACGGCGTGCTGTTCGTCCCGTTCCACTACGGCTACTGGGACGACGCGGACGGCGAGCACGACCGGGCCGCCAACGAGCTCACCATCACGGACTGGGACCCGGCCTCCAAGCAGCCGCTGTTCAAGACCGGCGCGGCGGCCCTCCGGCCAGAGGAGGGCGCACCATGACGCTGCGGCCGGTCCTGCGGCAGCTGTACCGGTCCGAGTCCTCGCTCGCCGCGGCACTGCGGACGCTGGCGCGGCGGCACGCCGCCGAGCACGAGGTGCATCACGTCGCGCGCGACCTCGCGCGCTGGTCCGAGGAACACCTCGCCGAGCTGGCCGCCACCGGGGAACGGCGCGGCCTGCGCCTCGGCGAGGCCGCGCCCACCGGGCCACATCCGCTGGTCGCCCGGGATGACCAGCTGCCCGGCGACGGTCTGCTGACCGACCTGCGAGAGCTCCACCGCGAGATCGCGGGTGTGTCGGTGGACTGGGAGCTGCTCGCCCAGGGCGCGCAGGCCGCGAGGGACTCCGAGCTGCTCCAGTTCGCGAGCCGCTGCCACCCTCGGACGCTGCGGCAGCTGCGCTGGAGCAACGCGATGCTCAAGGTGCTCTCCCCGCAGCTTCTCACCAGCTGACGAGGGCCGTGGACACCGGACCGGCGGGTTGGTTTGGTGAGAGGCATGAAGATTCGCATCGGCATCGGCCTCGGGCAGCAGACCGGACCGGCGGAGTTCGCGGCCGCGATCGACGATCTCGAACGGCGTGGCATCGACTCGGTGTGGGCTGTCCGAGGTCGTGTCCTCCCACCAGGTCGACCCGTTCATCGGCATGGCCCACGCACTCGCCAGGACCGAGCGGCTCAAGGTCGGCACCGGGGTCGCCGTGCTGCCCGGCAGGCATCCGGTGCGGCTCGCCAAGCAGCTGGCCTCGCTCGCGGGGCTCGCCCCGGCCAGGGTGCTGCCGGTGTTCGGGCTCCGCCCGGCGAGGGCGCACGAGGTGGCGGCGTTCCCGGTGCCGGAGGGACGCAGGGCCGCGGTGTTCGACGAGACGCTGCGGGTGGTGCGGCTGCTGCTGACCGAGGACGAGGTCACGTTCCACGGCGAGTTCTTCCGGCTTCACGGGCTCGGCATCGGCGCCCGGCCCGCGAAGCCCCTCGACCTGTGGCTCGGCGGTGCGGCGCCGGCCGCGCTGCGGCGGGTCGGCAGGCTGGCCGACGGCTGGCTCGCCAGCTTCCTCACCCCGGAGGACACCAGGCGTGGGCGTGAGGCCATCGAGGCGGCGGCCGCCGAGGCGGGACGCGAGATCGAGGCCGACCACTACGGGATCACGCTCGCGGTCGCCACCGACGGCGTGCCGGACTCCCTGCTCGCGGCGGCGACGCGGCGGCGTCCGGACGCCGACCCGGCGGACCTGATCGCCACCGGCTGGTCCCACGCACGCGGCCTCGTCGAGCGATATCTCGACGCCGGGCTCACGAAGTTCGTCATTCGTCCGGGTTCGCCCGGCACCGACCTGGCGCGGTTCACCGACGAGTTCACCACCGAGCTGCTGCCCCTTCAGAACTGACGCGTAACCGCTGCGAAATCGCTTCGCGCTGGGTGATCCACTATGGACACCCAGCGCGATCATTCGTCACCGGAATGACCACTTGCGGTTCTTCCTTCGCCACGTAGGATCCGAATTACGTCAAGCAGTCGGCGACCCCCTCCCCCAACGATGCTGCTGCGGTGAGACGTCACATGGAACTCGAACAGCATGGACCGTCGGCGCGCGGACTGCGCCACTACGTCCAACTCGTCCGCGAAGCCATGGGGCTCAGCGGCGACTCCTCGTGTGTCCAGCTGGAGCCACCGGTCAACGCCTATCTCGCACTCGAAGGCAGACTCAGCTCGTTCCCCGCGCTCGACGTGGCGCTGACGTGGGACGAGGAGAACGGCTGGGCGCTCGCCGTCGAGGCACGGTGCTGTGACGACCTTCTCGTGCTGTCCTATCTCGACTCCGGCGTGCTGCCACCGCCGCGCACCGTCGCGCGCTTCGCGGCCGGCATGCTCGAGGGCACGCTGCACCAGCACCCTGAGCCGCCCCGGTTCCGGTCCGCGGGCAGCGCCGACGACCTGCCGCGGCAGCTGGCCGCCTACGCCTAGGACGGGGTGCTCACCGATGGACCTGCATCACCTCGACGACGAGCACCGCCCCACCTACACCACCGGCCAGGCCGCGGACATCCTCGGTGTGGAGCAACCGTTTCTGCGCAGCCTGGACAATGCGGGCGTGCTCTCGCCGGAGCGCTCGCGCGGTGGCCATCGCCGCTACTCGCGGCACCAGCTCGGCCAGGCGGGCAGGCTCCGGGAGTTGTTCGACGAGGGTCACAACCTCGCGGCGGCGCACCGGATCCTGGACCTGGAGCGCGAGCTGGCCCGCGCGCGCAGGGAGATCAGCGAGCTGCGCGGGCAGCTGCTGCGCTCGCACGAGGACCGGGGTTCCGGCGAGCAGGAACACCCCGGGGAGCCGGAACACCACCGCCGCCGGACCGTGACCGACGAACACGGACAGCTCTGGCTCGTCGACACGGAACGGCACCGGCGGTTCGGCGAGTGACCCCGCCGCGAGTCCGGCGCCCTGCCCCTCACCGGTTCAGCCGCGGCGGGCACGGGCGCGCCGCTTGCCCTCGTGCATCGCGGCGACCCTGGCGACCGGGATCGCCCTGCCCTCCTCGATCAGCTGCTCGCCGAGCCGCTGCGGCGGCGGCATCCGCTCGGCCCACGGGTCGCCGTCACCGAGCAGGCCCGGCACCGTGTGCACGGTGAAGTCGCGTGGCGTCACGTCGTCCAGCTCGGCCCAGTCGACGGGGAAGGACACGGTGGCGCCGGGGCGCAGCCGGGGGCTGTAGGCGGCGACCACCGTCGCACCGCCCGCGCGGGTCGAGTCGAGGAACACCTTGCCGCCCCGGTCCTCCCGGATGTACGCGGTGGTGGCGAGCACGGGGTCGAGCCGCTCCGCCCTCGCGGCGAGCGCGCGGGTCGCGGCGGCGACGTCCTCGATGGCCTCCTCCTCCGACACGGGCACGAACACGTGCACGCCCTTCGCGCCGCTGGTCTTCACGACGCCGGAGAGCCGGGCGTCGGCGAGTGCCTGCCGGACGAGGTGCGCGGCGCGGACCGCGAGCCCGAAGCCGGCGGAGTCCGCGTCGCCCGGCGGGTCGATGTCGAGCACGAGGTGGGTGGCGCGGTCCCAGCGCCGCGCCGTCACGAGCGTCGGGTGGTACTCCACGGCCCGCTGGTTGGCGAACCAGAGCAGCGTGCGGCGGTCGTCGCACAGCGCGTAGGACACCTGCCGTTGTGAGGACTCCGCCCACAGCGGCACCGTGCGCACCCACTCCGGCGTGTACTTCGGCACGTTCTTCTGCATGAACGGCCGCTGGCCGCGCAGCACGCGCATCACGGAGAGCGGGCGATCGCGCAGCCCGGGCAGGATCCGGTCGCGCACGGCGTCGAGGTAGTCGACGAGGTCGCGCTTGCTGGCCTCGGCGCCGTCGAACAGCGGCTGGTCGAGGTTGGTCAGCGCGACCCCGGCCCGCTCCTCGCCCTGCGCCATCGGCCCTCCCCGCGCCTCAGCCGAGCTGCCGGTCGACGAAGCACCAGCGCCAGCTCTCCCCCGGCTCGAAGCTGCGCATCACCGGGTGACCCGTCGTCTCGAAATGCCGGGTGGCGTGCCGGGCGGGCGAGGAGTCGCAGCAGGCGACCTGGCCGCAGGCGAGGCACAGCCGCAGGTGCACCCAGGTGCCGCCCTCGGCGACGCACTCCAGGCACGAGTCGGGCGAGCTGGGCCGCACCTCGGCGAAGTCCCGCTCCAGGTGCTCGCACGACCGCACGGTGGCCGGGGGCGTGGTCAGCTCCCGGTCGTTCTCGTCGGCATCACCGGACACGGAGTCGAGCATAGACTCCTCGATGTCCAGGCGGTCCAGAATCCGGCGCAGCACGACGTCGTCGACCCTTCGGTCCGCGCGGGCGGCGAGGAACTCCGCGCGCTCGGCCTCCAGCATCTCCAGCCGCAGCCTGCGGTAGGCCTCGCTCGGGGTCTCCCCGCCGGCCCCGCGCCTGCCGAGCTGCTCCCACGCGTCGTCCGAGCGGTAGCGGACGCGGTCGCGCAGGCGTTGCAGCACCTCCTCCGGGTCCTCTGGGCCGCGCACCTCGTCGAGCCGGGCGACACCGGCCCTGGTCATGTCGTCGAGCAGCGCCGCCTCCTGCAGGGCGTCCACGCCCGGGTCCGGCGCGGGCAACCGCAGCCGCCGCACGAGCACCGGCAGCGTGGTGCCCTGCAGCAGCAGCGTGCCCGCCACCACGACGAACGCGGCCAGCACCAGCACCGCCCGGTGCGGGGTGTCGGTCGGCAGCGCGAACGCCGCCGCGAGCGTGACCACGCCGCGCATCCCCGCCCACGCGATCACCGTCGAGTACCGCCACGGCCACGCGTGCGAGCCGGTGAGCCTGCGCAGCAGGCCGATGGCGAACATCCAGACGAACCGCAGCGCGATGGTGGCCGCCAGCACCGCGGCGCAGCTGAGCACGAGAGTGCCCGCGCTCAGCTCGCTCTCGCCGACCTCGACGAGGATCCTGCGCAGCTGCAGGCCGATGAGCAGGAAGACCATGTTCTCCAGCAGAAACTGGATCGTCTGCCAGTTCAGCCTGCTCGCCAGCCGCGAAGGGCCCGAGAGCATCGTCGGGGTGCGGTGGCCGACGATGAGACCCGCGGTCACCACGGCCAGCACACCGGAGCCGTGGATGAGCTCGGCGGGCAGGTAGGCGAGGAAGGGCAGCACGAACGAGAAGGCCGTGTCCAGCACCGGGTCCTCCATGCGCGTGCGCAGCCGCGCGGCGCCGAAGCCGACCACGAGGCCGGCGGCCAGGCCACCGACGGCGGCGAGCAGGAAGTTCTCCGCCGTCTCCAGGATCGTCACCGAACCGCCGATGGCCGCGATCGCGGTGCGCAGCGCCACCAGTGCCGCGGCGTCGTTGAACAGGCTCTCGCCCTCGAGCAGGCGGACGATCTTGCGGGGCATTCCGACGCGGCGCGCGACCGCGGTCGCCGCCACGGCGTCGGGTGGGGCCACCACGGCGCCCAGCGCGATCCCGGCCGCGAGCGGCAGGCCGGGCACGAGCAGCCACGCGAGCACGCCGACGCCGACGGCCGTGAACACCACGAGCCCCACCGAGAGCAGCGCGATCGGGCCCCGGTTGGCGCGGAAGTCGACGAGGGACGAGCGGATCGCCGTGGCGTAGAGCAACGGCGGCAGCAGTCCGAGCAGCACGACCTCGGGATGCAGCTCGTACTCGGGCATTCCGGGCACGAAGGACGCCCCGACGCCGACCACGATCAGGCACAGGGGCGCGGACCAGTTGAGCCTGCCGGCCACCGCGGTGACCACGAGCACGGCGACGACCAGTCCAGCGAGTTCAGCCGCGACCTCCATGTGCCCATCTAAGCGCCTGCACGGCCGCCAGCCCCCAAGGCCACCTTTGTTGCGTTCAACGCAACAAAGGTGGCCTTGGGGGCCCATCGGGTCACGCGTCGTGTCGGATGGGAGCCAGCCGGGTAGCCGTCAGCGACGGAAACCGGAGCGTGGGAAAGGTCACCGCCGTACCCGACATTGTCTGGACCACTCCTACCGTTACTCCGGATGGTCCAGCGAACGAGAGCCGGAGCTAGGAGTGGGTTGTGAGCACGGCATCGGCCGGTGAGCGCACCGGCCAGCAACACCTCGCGCACGTCGTCTTCATCGCCGGAGCGGCCGCTGTCGGCGGCTTCCTGTTCGGCTACGACAGTTCGAACATCAACGGCGCCGTGCTCGGCATCCAGCGACATTTCGACGTGGGCGAGGGCGTCACCGGGCTCACCGTGTCCTCCGCGCTGATCGGCTCCGCGGTGGGTGCCTGGTTCGGCGGGGTGCTGTCCCGGCGCGTCGGCCGCATCCGCACGATGCAGCTGGCCGCGGTGCTGTTCTTCGTCAGCGCGATCGGTGCGATGTTCCCCTTCGCCGTATGGGACCTCGCGATCTGGCGCGTCGTCGGCGGCGTCGCCATCGGTGTCGCTTCCGTGATCGGGCCCGCCTACATCGCCGAGGTCGCGCCGCCCGCCTACCGCGGCAGGCTGGCGTCGCTGCAACAGCTCGCCATCGTGCTCGGCATCGGCATGTCCGCGCTCGTGAACTGGGTCATCAAGGACTCCTCGCCCATCGGCGCGGACGGCACGCACGACATCAACGGCACCCTCGGCGGGATCGAGGCGTGGCAGTGGATGCTGGGCGCCGCCGCCGTCCCCGCCATCGTCTACTTCGTACTCGCCTCCGTGATCCCCGAGTCTCCGCACTACCTCGTCTCGATCGGCAAGATCGACAAGGCCCGCGCCGTGCTCGCCCAGGTGGAGGGCGACGCCGCGGAGGCCAAGCTCGCCGACATCCGGCGGGAGCTGCGCAGCGAGCGCAGGCCCGCCGTGCGCGACATCATCGGCGGGCGCTTCGGCCTGCTGCCGATCGTCTGGATCGGCATCGCGCTCGCCGCGTTCCAGCAGTTCGTCGGCATCAACGTGATCTTCTACTACTCGGACACCCTGTGGCACTCGGTCGGCCAGAACACCGACTCGCTGCTCATCTCGATGGTCAGTCCGACGATCAACATCCTCGGCACGTTCATCGCCATCGCCTTCATCGACCGGATCGGCCGGAAACCGTTGCTGCTCATCGGTTCCGTCGGCATGGCCATCGGCCTCGGCGTCGCGGCCGTGGCGTTCGGCAACGCGGTGACGGTCGACGGCTCGCTCCACCTGCCCGGCGCGTGGGGTCCGGTCGCACTGGTGTTCGCCAACGTCTTCGTGCTCTCGTTCGCGCTGTCGTGGGGCGTGATCCTGTGGGTGCTGCTCGGCGAGATGTTCCCCCTGCGCATCCGCGAGGCCGCCCTCGCGGTGGGCACCGCCGCGAACTGGATCGCCAACTGGCTGGTGACGGTGTCGTTCCCGAGCATGGGCACCTGGAACCTCGGTGTGACCTATTGGATCTACGCCGGGTTCGCCGTGCTCTCGATCCCCTTCGTCCTGAGGTTCATCAAGGAGACGAAGGGGACGGCGATCGAGGACGTCCGCTAGTCAGTCTCCAGCGCGTGGTCGACGGTCTGGTAGCCCGGCAGCACGTCGGAGAGGCCGCACAGCTGGATGGGCCGCTCCAGCCATCCCTGCCCGCCGGTGACGATGCGGACCGTGACACCGTGGGCCGCCGCCGTGGCACGGGACTCGGTGAGCGCGTTCAGCCCGGCCACGCCGAGGAACCGCACCGGCCGCAGGTCCACGACCAGCACACGAGGGAGGCTCCGCAGCGGCCCGGTGATCGCGGCGACGAGCTGCGGGGCGGTGCCGAGGTCGATCTCCCCGCTGACGACGACGAGGGCGACATCGACGGCGGGCCAGCACACATCGGAGTGCAAGAGCAGGTCGCTGTCTGGCGGCAACGGCTGTTCCATCATGGTCGCGCCTCCTCCCGAGCGGAGAAGGCCATGCTATTGCCCGATGCGAGCGCACGAGAGCCGTTCCGTCACGCCGAGCGGCCGTCTCCCACGCGCACTACGGTACGCGCAACGTCGCCCAGACGACCTTGCCTCCGCCCGAAGCCGGTGCGCTCCCCCACGCCCGTGCGACCCGCGCGACGAGCCGCAGGCCGGAGCAGCGGGAGGCACCATCGGCCCGCTCGTGCAGGACCGCCGGCGCCGGGTCGTCGTCGGCCACGGCGACGGTCACCCTGTCCTGCCACGACTCGAGCCGCACCACGGGATCCGACACGGTGTGCCGCATCGTGTTCTCCACCAGTTCAGTCACGACGAGCTTCGCGTCGTAGGCCAGGCCCGCGGCGTTCCAGCGACGCAGGACCCCCTCGGCGAACCGCCTGGCAAGGGCTCCGGAGGAAACCGCGGCGACGGCCCGGCGCCGGGGCGGTGGGGTCCCGACGGCGGCGAGCGCCGACTCCAGGTCGGGGAACACCGCGAGGAACCGGTCGATCGAGGTCGACCGGATCCAGCGGTGGCGCGCCTGGTCGCGCACCACCACGGACAACGGCACGGCCGGCCATTCGGCGATGCACGCGTACGCGCTGGTGAGCGCGGTCGCCGACGCGTCCGAGGCGAACCAGAGCCGGTCGAGTTCGACCACCACGGCGTCCGGCTCCTCGACGGCGCATCTGACGAGCGTGTCCCGCAGCCCGGAATACGTTCCCGCGGTCAGTTCGCCTTCCGGCCGGACCACGAGGCAGCCGGCGACGTCAGCCACGTGGATCGTCAGCAGGCTGCTGGGAGAAGTCATCCCACCGCTCCTCGTGCCGACCTTGGCCCTCGGCTCAGCGGCGCGGCCGCAGGACGCGCGCGAGGGCCCGGAACGGCAACGTGACCACGTTCGCGATGGTGCTTCCGATCATCTGCAGAACTTCGCTGATCCTTCGCATGGGAGCTCGGATACCCGTTCGGGTGACGCCGCAACCAGCGGGATTCGGGAACCGTCCGCTCGCGGGGGACGAACTCGGCAAGCACCGGCGCCGGGGAGGTGCCCGGCGCGGCAGCGGCTCAGTGGGCCGGCGCGGGCGTCGGCAGCGCCTGCTCGGCGATCGCGAGCACCGTGCGCAGCGCCGCCGACGGGTTGTCCGGCCGCCACGCGAGCGCGGCCTGCAGCCGCTCGCGGGGCCCCGCGAGCGGGCGGTAGACGAGCCCGGTCTGCTGGATGTGCTGACACGAGCTGAGCGTGAGCGTCACACCGACCCCGGCGGCGACGAGCGCCAGTATCGTCCAGGAATCGGGGGCCTCCTGCACCACGCGTGGGTTGAACCCGGCCTCGCCGCAGATGCGGACGGTCGCCTCCCGCACCGTCGAGCCCGCGTTGGCCGGGAAGCTCACGAACGGCTCCCGCGCCAGGTCGCCGACCGCGATGTCGTCGCGCCGCGCCAGCGGGTGGTCGGACGGCAGCGCGCACACCACCTCCTCCTCGTCGATCACCCGCGCCGCCACACCCGGCAGTGTCACCGGCAACCGGACGAACCCGAGGTCGAGCGAGCCGTCGGCGACCCGCGCGAGCGCGACGTTGGCGTAGGTCTGCCCTTTCATCACCAGCTCCAGCCCCGGATGCGCCGCCCGGACGGCCCTGGTCAGCAGCGGCAGGCTCTCGTGGCTCGACGCGCCGGCGAAGCCGACGCTCACCCGCCCGTACTCGCCGCGGCCCGCGGCCTTCGCGGCCCGCGTCGCGAGGTCGAGGTCGTCGAGCACGCGGCGCACCGGCTCCAGGAACGACTCCCCCGCGCTCGTCAGCCGCACCGAGCGGGTGTTGCGCTCGAAGAGCTGCACGCCCAGTTCCTTCTCCAGCTGACGGATCTGCTGGCTCAGCGGTGGCTGGGCCATGCGCAGCCGCTTGGCGGCGCGGCCGAAGTGCAGTTCCTCCGCCACGGCCACGAACGACGTCAGGTAGCGCAGCTCCACCGGTCACTCCCAGACTGAAACGACATCCGTATCAATCTGACCTTAATTCGGTATTGGACGGGAAACAATGCGGGCTGGCAAGGTGAGAGCCACCCGTCACCGCCGCACCCGAGCACTGGAGCCCGACGATGCCCCGGTCAGTACCGGCCCCGCCGGACAAGACGATGACCATGCGCGAGGCCATCGCGGCGCACGTGCACGACGGCGACACCGTGTCGCTGGAGGGGTTCACGCACCTGATCCCGACCGCGGCGGGGCACGAGATCATCCGGCAGGGCCGCCGGGGGCTGACGATCGTGCGGATGACCGCGGACATCGTGGTGGACCAGCTGCTCGCCGCGGGCTGCGTGAGCAAGCTCGTCTCGTCGTTCGTGGGCAACTCCTCGGCGGGCTCGCTGGGCGAGCTGCGCAGGCGTGTCGAGAGCGCCGAGCCGGAGCCGCTGGAGTTCGAGGAGTACAGCCACTACGGCATGATCTGCCGGTACCTCGCCGGCGCCCAGCGTCTGCCCTTCTACCCGCTGCGTTCCTACGCAGGCAGCGACCTGCCGTCGGTCAACACGGCCATCCGGACGGTGACCTCGCCCTACGCCGGCGAGCGCGTGTACGTCGTGCCGCCGGTGAACCCGGACGTGACGATTGTGCACGCGCAGCGCGCCGACCGGGCCGGCAACACGCAGGTCTGGGGCCTCACGGGCGTGCAGGCCGAGGCGGTGTTCGCCGCGCGCAGGGCCGTCGTGGTGGTGGAGGAGATCGTGGCCGACGAGGTGGTGCGCTCCGACCCCAACCGCACCGTGATCCCCGCGCACGTGGTGGACGCCGTCGTGGAATGCCCGCGCGGCGCGCACCCCTCCTTCGCCCAGGGCTACTACGACCGCGACAACGCCTTCTACCGATCGTGGTCGGCGATCAGCAGGGACCCGGACCGCCTCCAGGCGTGGCTCGCGGAATGGGTGCACAGCACGGCCGACCACGCCGCGTACGTCGCGAAGCTCGGCACGGAGTTCTGGGCCGGACTCGAGGTCGGCGAGGCCCTGAGCCTGCCGGTGAACTACGGGAGGCGGCTGTGACCCTTCGGACCCGCGAGTACACCTCCTCCGAGCTGCTGGCCGTCGTCGCCTCGCGCGAGCTGCGGGCACGGCGCACCGTCTTCGCCGGCATCGGCCTGCCGACGCTGGCGGCCTCGCTCGCGCACCTGACGGTCGCGCCCGAGCTGGAGATCGTCTACGAATCCGGCGTGTGCGGCGCGCATCCCTCGCACCTGCCGGAGACCATCGCCGACGCCGTCCTGATCACGGGCGCGGAGGCGGTGCTGCCGATGCCCGTGCTGTTCGGCTACGTGCTGCAGGGCGGGCACATCGACGTCGGTTTCCTCGGCGCGGCCCAGATCGACCGCTTCGGCAACCTCAACTCCTCGGTCATCGGCGACTGGCACGCGCCGAAGGTGCGCCTGCCCGGCCCTGGTGGTGCGATGGAGGTGATGGCCAACTCGCGCGAGGTGTTCGTGGTGATGCGCCGCCACGACCGGAGGTCCTTTGTGGACGAGCTCGACTTCTGCACCTCACCCGGGCCCGACCGGGCGCTGGCCGAGGGCGTCCGCCCGCTGGGCGCCGGTGTCACGAGGGTGGTCACCGAGCTCGGCATCCTCGCCAGGAGCGGACCCGGCGAACAGCTGCGGCTCGTGGCGGTGCACCCGGGCGTCACACCGGGGCGGGTGCGCGAGTCCACCGGCTGGGACCTCGCCGTCGCCGACGACCTCGTCACCGTCGAACCGCCCACGGCCGCCGAGCTGCGGCTGCTGCGCGAGGACGTCGACCCCGGCCGGGTCTACCTACGCTGAGTGCACGCCACATCGAGGAGAGATCGGAACATGCGCATCAGGATCATCGGCACCGGAGTGATGGGCCGGGGCATCGCCCAGTGGGCCGCCACCGCAGGGCACACCGTGGAGCTGGCCGACGCCCGGCAGGAGTCGGTGGATGAGGCGATCACGTTCGTCCGCGGCCTGCTCGACCGCGCCGTCGCCAAAGGCAGGACCAGCGCCGAGGAGGCCGCGGCCATCGCGGCGCGGCTCGTGCCCGTGGACTCCCCCGGCAAGCCGGGCGACGACGTCGACCTGGTGGTGGAGGCGATCAGGGAAGACCTCGACACCAAGGCCGCCCTGTTCACCGAACTGGAGGCGGTGCTGCCCGCCCACACCGTGTTCGCCACCAACACCTCGTCGCTGCCGATCACGCAGATCGCCGCGAGGCTCGGCGAGCCGTCACGGCTGTGCGGGCTGCACTTCTTCAACCCCGTGCCGCTGATGAAGATCGTCGAGGTGATCCCCGGCGCGCGGACGCGGCCGGACATCGTGGACTCGCTCACCACGCTGGTCCGCGACACCGGACACCGCGCCGTGGTCGTCGCCGACACCCCGGGCTTCCTCATCAACCACGCCGGCCGGGGCCTGGTCACCGAGGCGCTGGCGCTGTTGGAGGAGCAGGTCGCCGAGCCGGCGGAGCTGGACCGCATCGCGAGGGACGTGCTCGGCCTGAAGATGGGCCCGTTCGAGCTGATGGACCTCACCGGCCTCGACGTCACGGCCGCGGTGATCGACTCGATCTGGCACGGCTTCCGCTACTCCGACCGGCTGCGCCCCTCGTTCCTCACGCCGAACCGGGTCGCCGCGGGCCTGCACGGCCGCAAGACCGGTCGCGGCTGGTTCGACCACACCGAGGGCGCGATCGCGCCCGGGGAGGCACCGGTCACGGGCGACGCGCGGCGTCCCGTGTGGACGTCCGATGCGGACATCCGGGAGGCGCTGGCGGGGGCGGGCGCCACGGTGGAGGACGGCGACGCACCGTCGCCCGGCGCCGTGGTGCTGGTGGCGACGTGGGGAACCACGGTGTCGGCCAGCATCGCCGGGGACGGGCTCCCCGCGGCCCGCACCGTCGGCGTCGATCCCCTGTCGCTGCCGTCGTCGCGGCGCGTGCTCGCGGTGACCCCGGCGACCGACCCCGCGTTCGCGCGCGACGCGCGGGCGGTGCTCGCGCTCGGCGAGCACACCGTGTCGGTGGTGCGCGACAGCGCGGGCTCCCCCGCCCAGCGGCTGGTGTCGTCGATCGTCTCCGTCGCCGCGTCGATCGCCGAGCGCGGCATCGCGAGCCCCGGCGACATCGACGTCGCGGTCACCACCGGCCTCGGCTATCCGGTCGGCCCGCTCGCCTGGGGCGAGCGGATCGGCGGCACGAAACTCCTCGAGCTGCAACGGAACCTGCACACGAGCACCGGCGACCCCCGCTACCGGCCCACGCGCTGGCTCACCGAGCGCGCGCAGCTCGGTCTCCCGCTGACCGAGCGGGGAACGTCGCCCTCCGACGTCACCGAGTCCGGAAAGGACATCCACTGATGCTCTCCCGCGACTTCGGGCTCACGGAGACCCAGCGCGACATCCGCGACCTGGCCGCCGGGTTCGTGGACGCCGAGATCGTCCCGCACGCACGGGACTGGGACCGCGCCGAGCGCGTCGATCCGGCCATCGTGAAACGCTTGGGAGAGCTGGGTTTCCTCGGGCTGATGGTCGACGAGCGCTACGGCGGGGTCGACGCCGACACGCTCTCCTACGTGCTGGTGACCGAGGAGCTGGGGCGCGGCGACTCCGCCGTACGCGGCATCGTGTCGGTGTCGCTCGGCCTGGTCACCAAGACCATCGCCGGCCACGGCACCGAGGAGCAGCGGCGGGAATGGCTGCCGCGCCTGGTGAGCGGCGAGGCGCTCGGCTGCTTCGGGCTCACGGAACCAGGCACGGGTTCCGACGCCGGCTCGCTGCGCACGCGCGCGGTCCGCGACGGGAGCGACTGGGTGTTGCGCGGCAGCAAGCTGTTCATCACCAACGGAACCCAGGCGAAGGTCGCGCTCACCTTCGCGCGGACGAGCGAGTCGGGCATCACGGCCTTCCTGGTGCCCACGGACTCTCCCGGCTTCACGGCCACCGAGATCAAGGGCAAGCTCGGCCTGCGCGGGCAGGCCACCGCGGAGCTCACGTTCGACGACGTGCGGGTGCCCGATTCGGCGCGGCTCGGCGAGGTGGACCGCGGGCTCGGCATCGCGCTCGGCGCGCTGTCGCGGGGCCGGATCTCCGTCGCGGCCGGCGCGGTGGGCGTCGCGCAGGCGGCGCTCGACGCCGCGACCCGCTACGCCGGGGAACGCGACCAGTTCGGCAAGCCGATCGCGTCCTTCCAGCTGGTGCAGGAGCTGCTCGCCGACGCGGCGGTGGACGTGCAGGCGTCGCGGCTGCTGACCCACCACGTCGCGCGCATGGCTGACGCGGGCGTGAAGCCGAAGGACTACGCGACCGACGCCTCGGCCGCGAAGTATCACGCGAGCGAGACCGCCGTGCGGGTGAGCAACAACTGCCTCCAGGTGTTCGGCGGCTACGGCTTCATCGACGAGTACCCGGCGGGCAAGTACGTCCGGGACGCCCGCGTGCTGACCCTCTACGAGGGCACGAGCCAGATCCAGAAGCTGATCATCGGCAGGGACCTCACGGGCATCAACGCGATGTCCTGACCCTCACCCCGCCCCGCCGCCCGCAGTGAAGGCCACCATGCCTGCGTTCACCGCAGTGAAGGCCACCATACCTGCGTTCAGCGCAGTGAAGGTGGCCTTCACTGCGGTGGTCAGCCCAGGGTGAACGGGTCGCGGGTGCCGCCGGTGAGCTCGACCCAGACGGACTTGGTCTGCGTGTACTGCTCGATCGCCGCCACGCCGTTCTCCCTGCCGACGCCGGAGAGGCCGTAGCCGCCGAACGGCACACTGGGGGCGACCACGCGGTAGGCGTTGACCCACACCGTGCCCGCTCGCAGCCGCGCCGCCACCCGGTGCGCGCGGTGGACGTCCTTCGTCCACACCGCGCCCGCGAGGCCGTAGGGCGTGTCGTTGGCGAGTTTCAGCGCCTCGTCCTCGTCGCCGAAGGTGTAGGCGGACAGAACGGGGCCGAAGACCTCCTCCCGGACGATCGTGGACTCCGGCCCGACCCCGGTGAGCACGGTGGGCTTGACGAAGTAGCCGCCGAGTCCGGCGTCGGCCGCACCGCCGTAGGCGATGGTCGCGCCCTCCTCACGCGCGGTACGCAGGTAGCCGAGAACCTTGTCGTACTGGGGTTTGTTCGCGACGGGCCCCATCTCGGTGCCGGGATCGTTGGGGTCGCCGAGCCGGATCCGCGCGGCCCGTTCGGCCACGAGGTGCACCAGCTCGTCGTGCACGCTCTCGTGGACGATCAGGCGCGAGCCCGCCATGCACGTCTGGCCCGTCGCGGCGAAGACCCCGGCCACGACACCGTTCGCCGCCGCGGTGAGGTCGGCGTCGGGGAACACGATCTGCGGCGACTTGCCACCCAGCTCCAGCGTGACGGGGTTGAGGTTGTCCGCCGCCGCGTGGGCCACCGCGCGGCCCGTGGCCGTGGATCCGGTGAAGGCGACCTTGTCGACGCCGGGATGCCCGGCCAGCGCGGCGCCGACCTCGCGCGAGAGCCCGGTGACGACGTTGACCACCCCCGGCGGGAAACCCGCCTCGGCGAACAGCTCCGCGAACGCGAGCGTGGACACCGGCGCGTGCTCGGACGGCTTCACCACCGCGGTGCATCCGGCGGCGAGCGCGGGCGCGAGCTTCCACGTCAGCAGCAGCAACGGCGAGTTCCACGGCGTGATCGCCGCGACCACGCCGACCGGCTCCTGTCGCGTGTAGACGAGATAGCCAGGGTTGGGTGTGGGGATCTGGCGGCCCTCGAGCTTGTCGGCGAGCCCGGCGTAGTAGTGGTACCAGCCACCGAGCCCGGAGAGCTGCCCGAGCATCTCGCGGTACAGCTTGCCCGAGTCGTTCACTTCCAGCCGCGCGAGCCGTTCGGCGTGCTCGCCGATCAGGTCCCCGAGCCTGCGCAGCAGCGCGGCGCGGGCGAAACCGGTGAGACCCGCCCACTCCCCGTCGAGCGCGGCGCGGGCCGCGGCCACGGCGGCGTCGACATCCTCCGCGCCGGCGTCGGGCACCACCGCCCACGGCCTGCCGGTGTACGGGTTGTGCGAGGGGAACGTCGATCCGGAAGCCGCGTCGACGGCCTCGCCGCCGATCAGCATCCGGAACCGCTGCTCCCGCGTCGTCGCCGTCATGCCCGACCTCCTCCGCACCGTCACGGGCGTCTCCGGCCATCCGACCACGCGCGGGCCGGGCGCGCCAGGCCGTTGACCGGCGGGCGCCGGGGGCGGACAGTGGCAGCATGGCGCTGCGGTTGAGCGAGCAGTTCGCCCGGCAGCTCGATGAGCTCCGGTTCGAGCCGACCCGGAAGCGCGTGCGGGCGATCGCCGGGGACGAGACGGTCGCCGACTCCCGCCGCGCCGTGCTGGCGTGGGAGCCGAAGCGCGTAGTGCCGTCCTACGCGATGCCGGAGGAGGACCTGCGAGCGACGATCGCGCCCGCCCAGCGGACCGGGGCGGCCGAGCATCCGGTGCCGCTCGACGAGGAGAGCCCGCCCGTCCTGGACCCCCGCACCGCTTTCGCCGCGCACACCTGCGCGGGCGATCCGGTGTCCCTGCGCACGGGCGCGTTGTCACTCGAGGGCGCGGGATTCCGGCCGGCCGACCCGGACCTGGCCGGCTACGTGGTGCTCGACTTCGACGCGTTCGACCAGTGGCTCGAAGAGGCGGAACCGATCGTCGGCCATCCCCGCGACCCGTACTCGCGTATCGACGTGCGGCGCAGCTCCAGCCGGGTGCGCATCGAGGTGGACGGCGTGCCGCTGGCCGAGAGCACGGCGCCGTTGCTGCTCTTCGAAACACATCTCACGCCGCGGTTCTACCTGCCGAGGGCCGATGTGCGGATGGATCTGCTGCGCCCATCGGAGAGCACGAGCGTGTGCGCCTACAAGGGCCAGGCCACGTACTTCTCGGCCGAGGCGGGCGGGCGGACGCACCCCGACATCGCGTGGACCTACCCTCGGCCGCTGGACGGGCTCCCCGAGATCGCCGGCCACATCTGCTTCTTCGACGAGCGCGTCGACGTCGTGCTCGATGGCGTGGCACGGTCCCGCCCGGTCACACCCTGGTCCTAGTCCGCGGGCCGGATCACAGTCCGTAGTCGATCACGCTTCGTATAGGAATGTGACGTACGTCATACTCCGAACGTGCTAATGAATTGCTCTCACCTTCCTATATGCGGGGAAAGCGACGCGCGGAACTGGGGTTTCGAAGGAGAACTTCCCACAACGCCACAGTCCTCTCCACGGCGACCATTGTCACCGTGCGTGACAACGCGTCCCGGAAACTGGAGGGCAGGGTCGCCCGTGGGAGCACATGCGACAGGGGGTAACCGCGTTGTCGCGGTGCTCCCGGCACACGACGAAGAGGCGAGCATCGCACTCGCGCTCGGCTCACTGGCCGGGCAGTCGGTGCCGCCGGATGCGGTGTACGTGGTGGCCGACAACTGCACGGACGGCACGGCGGACATCGCGACCGCCCACGGCGCCACCGTGCTCACCACCGAGGCCAACGTGGACAAGAAGGCCGGTGCCCTCAACCAGGCGCTCGGCCGGCTGCTGCCCCAGCTCGACGACGACGACCTCGTGCTCGTCATGGACGCCGACTCGCTGCTCGGCGACGACTGGATCGCGACCGCATTGCGGGCGCTGCACCGCGACCCGGCGATCGGCGCCGTCGGCGGCATCTTCTACGGCGAGGGCGGCGCCGGCATGCTCGCGCAGCTGCAGCGCAACGAGTACGTCCGCTATGCCAGGGACGTCCTGCGCCGGGGCCGCGGCGTCTGGGTACTGACGGGAACCTCGACCATGCTGCGGGTCTCGGTACTGCGCAGGATCGCCGAGGAGCGCGGGCGGTCGCTGCCAGGCCGCCGAGGCGAGTTCTACGATCGCGCCGCGCTGACCGAGGACATGGAGATCACCCTGGCCTGCCTGCGGCTCGGCTACCGCTGCGTGTCGCCGGGCCGCTGCGCGACGACGACCGAGCTCATGCCCACGTGGCGGGACCTGTGGCGGCAGCGGGTGCGCTGGCAGCGCGGAGCGATCGACAACCTCCGCGCCCACGGGGTCAACCGGACGACGCTGCCCTACCTGTCGCAGCAGTTGTGGGCGCTCTGCGGCTTCGCCGTCATCGTCGGCTATCCGCTGCTGTTCGGCACCACCGTCGCGATGGGACAGCCGATCGTGCTGCACCCGTTCTGGCTCGGCCTCGGGGCACTGTGCCTGGTGGACCGGCTCGTCACCGTCCGCAAGGCGGGCTGGCGCGGCATGGGACTCACGCTGCTGTTCGTCCCCGAGATGATCTACGACTTCTTCCGGCTCGCGGTGTACGTCGCCGGGTGGCGGGACGCGGTGCTTCGCCGCACCGCCCGCTGGCACCACGTCGCCCGGCCGTCGGCCGCACTCACCGAGGGGAGGTGAAACACATGTACGGCAAAGGCATCGCCACCGCCGCGGGCACCGGAACCGCCGGCACGCTCGCCTACACCGGGCTCAGCACCGCGTGGCTCGTGCTCGCCGGCCTGATGCTCATCATGGCGGGCGTCGCGCTGGTCAAGCTCCTCCCCCGCAAGGGACAGGCGGACCTGTAAGCGCAATCGCGGTGAAGGCCACCATGCCTGCGTTGATCGAGCACAGCGACGCGAAGCGCCACCGTTTGGGCGGTGCGGGAGACGGGCGGGCGCAGTAAAGGTGGCCTTCACTGCGGTCACGGCCCCGCGGCCACGGCCCCGCCGGTTCGCCTCCCGTGATCGTGGGCATCCCAGTCGCACCTGACGCCGTGATCACGAAGGATTGCCGCATGGAGCCCACCGACCACCTCCACTACCTGCTCGTGCTCGCCGCCTGCCTGGCCGTCACGCTGCCGCTGGAGTTCCTCGGCGCCGGGGTATACCGGAGGCCGCGCAGGCTCGTCCGCGCGGTCCTTCCCGCCGCCGCGTTGTTCGCCGGCTGGGACCTCGCCGCGATCGCGGGCGGCGTGTGGCACATCGACCCGCGCTACACCCTCGGCGTGTACGTCCTGCCCGGGATGCCGCTGGAGGAGCTGCTCTTCTTCGTCGTGATCCCGCTGTGCGGCCTGCTGACCTTCGAGGCGGTGCGCGCGACGCTCGGCGGCCGGACCGAGGTGCGCGCATGACCGGCCTCGGCTACACCCTGCCCGCGCTGCTGTCGGTCCCCGCCGTCGTCGTGGCCGAGCTGGCGTGGCTGCGCACGGGGCTGTTCCGCCGCCGCGCCTACTGGATCACGCTCGCGATCGTGTTCGCGTTCCAGGTGCCCGTGGACTGGTGGCTGACCAAGCTGAGCGCACCCATCATCGTCTACGACCCCGCGCACCTCAGCGGGCTGCGCTTCCCGTTCGACATCCCCGTCGAGGACTTCCTGTTCGGCTTCAGCCTCGTCACGCTGACCCTGCTCTGCTGGGTACGCCCCGGGCGCGAACGGTCCAGCGCATGACCCGCCGGGACGTGCCCGCCGCCTTCGACCGCGCCGCCACGGCGTACGACCGGCTCGTCGGGCTCAACCCCGGCTACCACGCGCACCTGCGCGCCGCCGCCCGCGGGCTCGCCGGAGCGGGCCCGCGCGTGCTCGACGCCGGCTGCGGCACGGGCGCCTCGACGGCGGCGGTGCTGGCCGCCGTGCCCGACGCCGACGTGGTCGCGGTCGACGGCTCCGCCGGCATGCTCGCCGTCGCCAAGGACAAGGCGTGGCACCGGCCCGTCGAGTTCGTCCACAGCCGCGTCGAGGACCTCGCCACCGCCGGCGTCACCGGCCCCTTCGACGGCGTCTTCGCCGCGTACCTGGTGCGCAATCTGCCCGACCCGGACCGCACACTGACCGCCCTGCGCGGCCTGCTGCGGCCCGGCGGCGTGCTCGTGGTGCACGACTACAGCCTCGGCGACCACCCCGTGCCGCGGTGGGTCTGGACCGCCGTGTGCTGGTCGGTGATCATCCCGTCGGGCAGGCTCGTCGCCGGTGACGCGAGCCTGTACCGCTACCTGTGGCGCAGCGTGCGGAACTTCGACGACCCCGCCGGCGTGCTCGCCAGGCTGCGGCGCGCCGGGTTCGGCGACCTCCGCTGCGGCACGGTGCGCGGCTGGCAACGTGGCATCGTGCACACGTTCCGGGCGGTGGCATGAACCGCGATCGCAAGCGGGTGCGGCATCCCGCACCCCAGGGCAGGCGCTCCGCGACCGGACGGCGCGTGGTCGTGGCAGGCGGCGGCATCGCGGGACTGGCGGCGGCGACCGCACTGGCCGAGCGCGGTGCGGCGGTGGAGCTGTTCGAGCGCGAACCGTTTCTCGGCGGGCGCGTCGGCGGATGGACCACGACGCTGCCCGACGGCACGAGCACCGGCATGAGCCGCGGTTTCCACGCCTTCTTCCGCCAGTACTACAACCTGCGGGCCCTGCTGCGGCGCGCCGACCCGGACCTCGGCGTGCTGTCCCCCGTGCCGGACTACCCGCTGGTGGACGCGCACGGCCGCACCGACAGCTTCGAGGGCCTGCCCCGCACGCCGCCGTGGAGCGCGCTCGCCTTCGCCCTGCGCAGTCCCACGTTCACCGCGAGGGACCTGCTCCGCGTCGACCGCGGGATGGCGCTCGCGCTGCTGAACGTCCGCGTGCCGGGCACCTACGAGGAACTCGACCACCTCGACGCGCAGGCGTTCCTCGACCGCGTCCGTTTCCCGCCCGCGGCGCGGCACCTCGCCTTCGACGTGTTCTCCCGCAGCTTCTTCGCCGACCCCCGGCAGCTCTCGGCCGCCGAGCTGGCGGTGATGTTCCACCTCTACTTCCTCGGCTCCGCCGAGGGACTGCTCTTCGACGTGGCGAACGAGCCCTTCCACCGCCTGTGGCGGCCGCTCGAGGACCATCTCACGCGCCACGGCGGGACCGTCCACACGGGAACGGCCGTCGAGGCGATCGAGCCGGGCACCCGGTTCCGGGTCCACACCGGGTCGCACGTGGCCGAGGCCGATGCCGTGGTGCTCGCGCTCGACGTGCGGGGCCTGCGAGAGGTCGTGGCCGCCTCACCCGGCCTGGGCAACCGCGACTGGCGTGCCCGGATCGCGAGGCTGGCGACGGCGCCACCGTTCCTGGTGCGCCGCCTGTGGCTGGACCGGCCGGTGGAGGCGACGCGGCCCGCGTTCCTCGCCACGGGCGGGCTGCCGCCGCTGGACAACATCAGCGTGCTCAACCGGTTCGACCACGACGCGGCGGGCTGGGCGCGGCGCTCGGGCGGGTCCGTGGTGGAGCTGCACGCCTACGCGGCGACGGGCTCCGCCGAGGAGACGGGCCGGGCGCTGCTCGCGCGGCTGCACGAGCTGTACCCGGAGACGCGCGCGGCGACGACCGTGGCGGACCGCTCCGAATGGCGGGCCGACTGCCCGCTGTTCCCGCCGGGCGGCTTCGCGCGCAGGCCCGGCATCGAGACCCCGGTGGAGGGTCTCGTACTGGCCGGCGACGGCATCCGCGTGGACCTGCCCGTGGCGCTCATGGAGCGGGCGGCCACCACCGGCCTGGCCGCGGCGAACCGGCTGCTGGCCGGATGGGGCGTCACCGGCCACGACCTGCTGAGCGTCCCCGTCCGGGGCCGCGTCCCACCCCTGCGTCTGCTGGCCGCGCTGCGACGTTAGACCGGGCGCGCCTCGACGTACCACTCGCGGCCGAACAGCAGGGCGAACACGGGCAGCGACAGGCGCAGCAGCCCACGGAACAGCGGGCCTGCCCGGCCGCCACCGCCGACCTGCGACTCGTGGGCCGCGAGCGCGGCGCGTTTCCTGGCCGCGAACGCCCGCACGTCCACGCGGTGCGTGATCTCCGCCCGCGGGCTGTAGGCGCCGTGGAAGATCTCGCGGTCGTAGCGCAGCGGCACCCGCAGCGCCGTGAGCGCGTCGTAGGCCCTCGCCACCGGCTCGCGGGGCATCGTCGCCTCCAGCACCCGCACGCCGGTGAACGCCGCCGCGTGCAGGCCGACGTGGTGGACGTGCACGTGGTCCCGGTGCCCGTACCCGCCGCGCGGGTCGTAGCTCAGCAGCAGGTCGGCCCGTTCCTCCCGCAGCAGCGTGGCGAGCCCCGCCGCGGCCTCGCCGACAGCGGCGCGGACGAACCGCGTGCGGCCCGGCGGGTCGGCGAACAGCAGCGGGCCGTGCCCGCTGTCGGCGTACCCGAGGTGCGCGACCCTCGCCGCGCCCAGGATCCGCGCGCTCGCACGCAGCTCAGCCGCGCGCACCCGCGCCGTGTCCTCGTCGGCGCTGTCGGAGGCCACGACGATCACCACGCGGTGCCCCTCGGCGGCGAGCCGGGCGAGGGTCCCGCCGGTGAGCAGCACCTCGTCGTCGGCATGGGCGTGGAACGCCACGACCGTCCGAGCGGTGGCGGGGCTCACCGCGGATAACCGACCTCGTACTCGTCGTCCTCGCTCTTGACGGTGATCTGCACGCGCTTCGGCTCGCCCGCGATCACGGCGGTGCAGTCGAACGTGAGCCCGACCTCCACCGGCTGGTCCGGCGGGCAGGTGACGCGCTCCACGCCCTCGACGCGGTAGCTCTGGGTGAGGATCTGCTGCACCGAAGCCTGCATGGCCTCCGCGTCGAACACCTTCGTCACCGGCGCGAGGCTGGTCGTGGTGCTCACCGCGGTGGACGTGGCCGCCTCGCTCGACGAGGCCGCCTCGGAGGTCGCCGACGTCTCGGACGACTCCGCCGGCGTGGCGGGCTCCTCGCCGCCACTGTCGCACGCGCCGAGCAGCAGGGCGGCGCCCGCCATCATCACCAACAGGACAGCGCGAACCCGCACAGTCGGACACCCCGGAGAAGTTGATCGTTCACAGGTCAGAAGAACGTACCGCACCACGGCGCCCCGTGCGCAGCGAACAGCCGATCCGCCGCGTGCACGATCCCGGGCTCCGCGAGCCACAGTCGGCCTGCCCTGGCCAGCGCCGACGGCCGCCAGCCGCCGAGGTACGCCATCGCCAGCGCGTCCACGCCCAGCCGCACGGCCGCGGGCTCGCCGGTGCGCTCCGCCCCGTCCTCGCTCAGCAGGTAGCGGCCGGCGTTGTGCTCGAGCACCGGGTCCACCACCTCGACCACCAGTGGTTCCCCGGCCCAGCGCCGGGCCGCGAGCGCGGCGGGAACGTCGAGCAGCCGCAGCCACGTCTCGTCGCCGCCGCCGGTCACCGTGACCGCGCGCGGGTCGGTGAACAGCAGGTCGACGGGCTCGTCGAGGGGCCGGTACACCAGGGAGATCTCGTCGACGAGGTCGACCGAGAGCAGGTAGCGCCAGAGCCCCGCGAACGCGGCGGCGTCGTCGTAGTGCATGTCCTCGACGGTGAGCACGCCGGAACCACCCGGGGCGCGGCCCACCCGGTAGACGACGAACCCGTCCACGCCCCGCCCGCCGTGGTGCACGGCGATCGCGACCGGGTCGTCGCCCCTGCGCAGGGCACCGTCGTAGTAGTTCCACCAGTGATCCGGCCTGGCCATCATGCCCGCGCGCCTGCCGATCCGCGCGTAGCCCTCGGCGAGCACCGCGCGTGCGGCGTCGACGTCGACCAGCTCGACCTCGCCGCCCGGCGGCACGTCAGGCCGCAGGACGGCCTGCCGCCGGCGCACCGTGGAAGAGCGCCCATGCGTGGCGACGCCGTAGCCGAAGCGGCCGTAGATCGGGCCCTCGGAGGCCCACAGGTTCGCGACGACCACCCCACGCTCGGCGAAGTCGGCGAACTGGGCGCGCATCAGCTCGGTCAGCACCCCGCGCCGGGTGCGGTCGGCCCGCACGCCGACGCCCGTGACCGCCGCGGAGCTCACCGCGGCCCCGCCGGGCACCGTCAGGTCGGAATCCGTGGAGCGGGCGGTGCCGATGAGGGCGTCGTCGAAGACTCCCAGCGTGCGGCCGGGCTGGTAGGCGTGCCGCGTGCGGTCCCAGTCCTCGTCGGGGGCCGGCTTCATGTGTAGGGCGGCGCGGAACAGCGTGTTGGCTGCGCGCACCTCGTCCTCGCGCAGCACGCGCGTGCGGTGATCGGTCATGGGTCCGATGCTCGTCCACCTGCGCCCACGGCCGCCACCGGATTAGCGCCGGCCCCGCCTTGCCCTTGCCCACGCCCCGCCAGGCAGCCCAACCGCAGTGAAGGCCACCTTCACTGCGTTGGTCGAACACAGCGGCGCGGAGCGCCTCCGTTTGGGTGGTGGCGGGAGACGGGTGGGCGCAGGCATGGTGGCCCTCACTGCGGTTGGCGGGCCTAGTTCTTGGGTTCGAGGGCTCCGACCTCGTAGTGGCCGTCCTCGCTCTTGACCTTGATCGTCACGGCCTGCTGCTCACCGCCGACGGTCACGTCGCACTGGAAGGTGCTGTCCACCTCGACGGGCTGGTCGGACGGGCAGCTCACGCTCTCCACGTCCTCGACGCCGTAGGAGTCGGTGAGCACACGCTGGATGTCGTTCTGCATCGTCTGGTTGTCGAACACCTTCGACACCAGGATGCCCGGGATCCAGAACAGCACCACCGCGGCCGCGGCCACCACGACCACGAGCGCGCCGAGCCCGATCCACAGGCCCTTGCCGGACTTCTTCTCCGGCGGCGCGCCGAACGGCGCCTGCTGGCCGTAGTCGAACTGCCCCGGCTGCTGCGGCTGCCCGTACTGGGGCTGCTGACCGTAGGGGTTCTGCTGCTGACCGTACTGCGCCGGATCGTACCCGGGCTGCTGGCCGTACTGCGGCTGCTGCGGCTGGCCGTAACCGGGCGCCTGCCCGTACTGGGGTTGCTGACCGTAGCCCGGCTGCTGCGGGTACTGGGGCTGCTGCCCGTAGCCGGGCTGCTGCCCGTACTGCGGCTGCTGGCCGTAGCCGCCCTGGCTCGGAAAGCCGCCGGAGGGGGTGCCCGATGGCGGTTGCTGCCCCCACTGCTGAGGGTCGTTGCCTCCGTACGGGGTGCTCATCGTGTCGCCTCCGCCATTCCGCCTTGAAACTTTCCTGCCACCACGTCGTGCGCGATCCAACCACAGAGCACCGTCGTGCACACGTGAAGGGCGCGCCGGAGAGACCTGACCGGGATCAGACCTCGCCCGCCGCGACGACGCCGCGGCGCAGCGAGCGCACCGCCTTGGCCGCGGCGGCGCCCACGTGATGGTCCCTGCCGAGGACGGTCCGCAGCTGGTCGAGCAGGTCGATGACCTGCCTCGACCAGCGCACGAAGTCGCCGGCGGACAGCTCCTGGCCGTTGGCCTCGGCCGCCGTGAGCACCTTCTCCAGGGACTCGCCACGGGCCCACCGGTACACCGGCCACGCGAACCCGGCGTCGGGCTCCCTGGTGCGGTCGAGCCGGTGCCGCCGTTCGTCCTCGACCAGGTCGGTCCAGATGCGCACGGTCTCCTGCCACGCCGTGGGCACCCCGCCGCCCGTCGGCAGCCGCGGCTCGGCGGCCGCGTCGCGGCGCGCCTCGTACACGAGCGCGGAGACCACGGCGGCGAGCTCGGGCGGGGTCAGGCCGTTCCAGACGCCGTGGCGCAGGCACTCCGCGGCGAGCAGGTCCGACTCGCTGTAGAGCCTGCCGAGCAGGCGGCCGTGGTCGGTCACCTCGTCGCCGTTCTCGCCGAGGTAGCCGCGCTCGGCCAGCAGCGCGCGGATGCGGTCGAACGCCCTCGCGAGCGAGTGGGTCGTGGCGGCCACCTTGCGTTCCAGCTGCGTCGTCTCGGCGGAGAGCCGCTGGTACCGCTCCACCCAGCGCAGGCTCGCCTCGCGGTCGGCGAGCCCGTGCGCGGGGTGCGCGCGCAGCGCCCTGCGCAGGGCGGCCAGCTCACCGTCCTCGTTGGCGCCCGAACGGCGCCGCTCTCGCGGTGGCCGCGTGATGCCGGTGCTACGCAGCGAGGAGGCGATGTCGCGGCGCGTCTTCGGCGAGCGCAGCTCCACGTGCTTGGGCAGCTTGACGCGGCCGAGCGACTCCACGGGGGCCGGGAAGTCCGACACCGACAGGGGCCCCGACCAGCGGTCCTCGGTGACCACGACGGGCCTGGGCTCGTGCAGCGGGTCGAGGCCGGGATCCACCACCACGGCCAGCCCCGCGCGCCGGCCCTGGGGCACGGAGATCACGTCGCCCTTGCGCAGCTTCTCCAGCGACCGCGCGGTCTCGGCGCGGCGGGTGGCCGAGTTCTGCTTGGCGAGCAGCTTCTCCCGCTCGGAGATCTGCTTGCGCAGCTCGACGTAGGCGAGCATCTCGTCGAAGTCGCCGCTCACGGCCTCGGCGTAGCCCTCGAGCGCCTCCTTGTTGCGCTCGATGCGCCGCGCCGTGCCGACCACGGACCGGTCGGCCTGGAACTGCGCGAAGGACTGCTCCAGCAGCTCCCGCGCCTCCTCGGCCCCGAACTGGCCGACGAGGTTGATCGCCATGTTGTAGCCGGGCCGGAACGACGAGCGCAGCGGGTAGGTGCGCGTCGAGGCGAGCCCGGCGACCTGGCGTGGGTCGACCCCGGGCTGCCACAGCACGACGGCGTGGCCCTCGATGTCGATGCCGCGCCTGCCCGCCCTGCCGGTGAGCTGGGTGTACTCGCCGGGCGTGAGGTCGACGTGGGCCTCACCGTTGTACTTGACCAGCCGCTCCAGCATCACCGTGCGCGCGGGCATGTTGATGCCCAGCGCGAGCGTCTCGGTGGCGAAGACGACCTTGACCAGGCCGCGCACGAACAGCTCCTCCACGGTCTCCTTGAACGCGGGCAGCAGCCCGGCGTGGTGCGCGGCGACACCCTGTTCGAGGCCCTCGCGCCACTCCCAGTAGCCGAGCACGCCGAGGTCGGACTCGGGCAGGTCGGCGGTGCGCTCGTCGACGATGCGGCGGACCTCGGCGACCTCCTCCGGCGTGTTGAGCCGCAGCCCGGAGTGCAGGCACTGGCCGACGGCGGCGTCGCACCCGGCGCGGGAGAAGATGAACACGATCGCGGGCAGCAGCCCGGCACGGTCGAGCCGGTCGATCACGTCGACGCGCGACGGCGGACGGTAGCGCGGCGCGCGCGGCGGCTGGCCGCGCCTGCCCCGCGGCCCGCGCAGGCCGGCCGGGGCATGCATCCTGGCGACGTCCTCGACCCGGCGCAGCAGCTGCGGGTTGATCTTCGCCTCGCCCCCGCCGGGCTCCTCGCCGGCGAACAGGTCCAGCATCCGGTTGCCGACGAGCATGTGCTGCCAGAGCGGCACGGGCCGGTGCTCGTCGACGACCACCGTGGTGTCGCCGCGCACGGCGACGAGCCATTCGCCGAACTCCTCGGCGTTGCTCACCGTCGCGGACAGGCCCACCACCCGCACGTACTCGGGCAGGTGCAGGATCACCTCTTCCCACACGGCGCCGCGGAACCGGTCGGCGAGGTAGTGGATCTCGTCCATCACCACGTAGCCGAGGTCGTTCACCGTGGACGAGCCCGCGTAGAGCATGTTGCGCAGGACCTCGGTGGTCATCACCACGACCTGGGCGTTGCCGTTGATCGCGGTGTCGCCGGTGAGCAAGCCGACCTGCTCGGGGCCGTAGCGCGCGGTGAGGTCGGCGTACTTCTGGTTCGACAGCGCCTTGATGGGCGTGGTGTAGAAGCACTTCCTGCCCTCGGCCAGCGCGAGGTGCACCGCGAACTCGCCGACGACGGTCTTGCCCGCGCCGGTCGGCGCGCAGACGAGCACGCCGTGGCCGTCCTCGAGCGCCTCGCAGCCGCGTAGCTGGAAGTCGTCGAACTCGAAGGACAGCTGCGCGGCGAAGTCGGCCAGCCTGGGGTACTTGCCGCGCCGGCGGGCCGCCACGTAGGCGTCGGCCGGGCTGGGAGAAGTGGATGAGTCCACGGCGCCAGGGTTCCATATGGCCGAGGGGGCTCGCATGCGGTGGGCGATCTCGCCGCATCTACGCTGGGTGGCGTGACTCCGCAGGAGCTGAAGGCGACGTGTCTGGCGTTCACCGGCGCGCGCGAGGAGTTCCCGTTCGACGAGTCGAACAGCGTCTTCAAGGTGGCCGGCAAGATTTTCGCGATCAGCAGGCTGGACGCGGCGCCGCTGCGGGTGAGCCTCAAGTGCGAGCCGGAGCTTGCGCTGCAGCTGCGCGCGACGCACCCCGCGATCACGCCCGGTTACCACCTCAACAAGCGGCACTGGAACACCGTGGTGCTGGACGGATCGGTGCCGGACGAGCTCGTGCGCGACCTCATCGAGGACTCCTACGACCTGGTGGTCGCGGGGATGCCGAAGGCGCAGCGGGAGCGGCTGAGGTGGTCGGCGCTCAGCCGAGAACAGCGAGTGCCCCGGGAACGCACGTGACGGACACCGGCACGCGGCCGAGCGGCTCGCCGTCGGCGTAGACGGGCCAGTCGTTGCCCGACAGCGTCACCTCGCGTGCCCGCAGGGTGGTGACGGCGGGATGCGTGACGTGCCTGCCGGTGCGCAGCCCCGGCAGCATGTGCACCAGCTCGCGACGGCCCGCGTTGCCCACGACGGTGACGTCGAACAGCCCGTCGCCGGGGTCGGCGTCAGGGCAGATCGGCACCCCGCCGCCGTAGAAGCCGGTGTTGCCGATCGCGGCCAGCACGGCGGGCAGCTCGAGCTCGTCGCGGTCGGTGCGCACCACGACACGGCTGCTGCGGAACGCCGCGAGCTCGGCGAGGATCGCCAGGTCGTAGCGGCGAGGGCCGCGCGGCCAGCGCATCCGGTTGGCCCGCTCGTTGACGGCCGCGTCGAACCCGGCGCACAGCACGGTGCCGAACCACGTGTCGCCCACCCTGCCGAGGTCGATGCGGCGGCGCCGCCGCTGGCGCAGCGCCGCGATCACGGCGTCCACGGCGGCGGGCACGTCGGACGGCACGCCCAGTGCGCGGGCCAGATCGTTGCCGGTTCCGGACGGCACGAGCCCGAGCGCGACACCGGTGCCCGCGCAGAACTGGACGGCCTGGTGGGCGGCACCGTCTCCGCCGAGCACGACGAGCGCGTCGAGCCCGTCGGCGTGGGAGCGGTCCAGCAGCGCCCGCGACTGCGCAGGCGTATCGGCCGCGAGGAGGTCGAGCCGGTCGACGTGGTCCCTCAGCCGGGCGGCGACGGTACCCGCGATGCGGGCCGCCGCGCCCTGTCCGGAGCCGGGATGCACGGCCAGCGCCGCATGCAGTCCCATCGCGCCGCTAGGTGACGTCGTCCGTGCTGGCCGCCTTGGTCGGCTTCGCGGGCTCGTCGTCGATCGTGCTCGGGGTGTAGTCGAACGGCGCGGCCTCGTCGTCGGCGAGCTTGTCCCAGCCCTCCTCACCACGCTGGCGCTCCAGCTTGCGGTCGTGCAGGCGGGTCAGCTGCAGCGCGAACTCGAAGAGCAGGGTCAGCGCACCGGCGAGCGCGATCATCGAGAACGGGTCGGCAGGCGTCACGAACGCGGCGAACACGAACAGCAGGAAGATGATCCCGCGCCGCCACTTCTTGAGCAGTTCGTAGCGCGCCACGCCGACCCGGTTGAGCATCACGATCAGCAGTGGCAGCTCGAAGCTCACGCCGAAGATGAGCAGCAGCGACAGCACGAACGAGATGTAGCGGTCACCGGTGAACCAGGTGGCGAACTCGCCGCCGCCGAAGGTGGTCAGCAGCTCGAGCGCGTGCGGCACCATCAGGTAGGCCAGCACCGCGCCGCCCGCGAACAGCACGCTCGCGAAGCCCACGAAGGTCAGCGCGTACTTGCGCTCCTTCGAGTACAGGCCCGGCGCGATGAACGCCCACAGCTGGTACAGCCACACCGGCGAGAACAGGACCGCACCCGCCGTGAGGCCGACCCGCAGCTGGATCATGAACGCCTCGAAGGGCACGGTCTGGAGCAGCTGGCACTCGCCGGTTCTCGGGTAGCGCTGTTCGGGCGGGATGGCGCAGTAGGGGCCCGTGACGATGTCGCCGAGCGACGGAATGGGTCCGATCTTGTTGCTGAACCAGAGGAACCCGAGGATGCCGCCGGCCACGATGGCCAGCAACGCGTAGCCGAGGCGGCGGCGGAACTCGTAGATGTGCTCGATGAGCGTCATCGTGCCGTCGGGGTTGTGCCGACGGCTCCGGGTCCGCCGCCTGCTCTGGCGGCCTTCGCGCTTGTCGGAGGAGTCCGCCACGGAGAGCTTCCGTTCTCGTCAGTCGATCAGTTCAGCCGGCGTTCTTCGGCGCCTGATCGGCGGTGGCGTTGGGCTGCTGCTTCTTCAGCTCGTCGAGCTGCCGCTGCAGGTCAGCGAGCTGCTGGTCCTTTTCCTGGGCGGCGGCGGTAGCCGAGGAGGAGGGCAGCTGCCTGGTCTCGACCTCGGCGGTGGCGGTGGTGGTGTCCGAGTCGCCGGACTCGCGCATGTCCTTGGTCTCGGCCTTGAAGATCTTCATGGACTTGCCGATCGACCTGGCCGCGTCCGGGAGCCGCTTGGCGCCGAACAGCAAAACCACCACAAGGACCAAAATGATCAAGTGCCACGGCTGCAGTGCACCCATCAGTGGCCTCCCTTAACTCGTTCAGGATCGATCGTACTGGCTTTTTCGTTGTGTGTGAGCGAGGATTCGCGCCGCTGCGCGAGCGCGACGCGGACGGCGGCCGCCCGCGCCCGCACGAGGCCGGCCTGGTCCTGGGTACTCGCCGTAACCATGCTCGCGGTCCGGCTGTAGCGGCGCAAGGCTCCGATCAGCCGGACGGCGACGATGCCGAGCACCAGGATTCCGAGCGCGACCAGGGCGCCGCTCAGCACGTAGAACACGCCGTCACCCTACTGGCCGTAGGTAACCGGAAGGTGACGCGCCCGGGCCAGCGCGTCGGCGGCCCGCTGTCGAACAGCTTGCGCCAGCGACTCCGGCCCCTCGACGTGGACGCCCTCTCCCCTGCCCAGCACGAGCCGCACCATCCAGGACTCGTCGCCATAGCGCATCCGCACCCGCAGCCGGCCGCCGGCGAGCTCCGCGAGCTCCTCGCACGGGTAGTACTCGGCGATCCAGCGCGCGTCGGGCTCCAGCACCAGCACGGCCTCGGGGTAGTCGTCGTGCGGCGCGAACACGCCGGCGGACACCTCGCGCGGCTCGGCCTCGGCTGGCGGGTCGGCAGGCTCCTCGAGGACCTCCAGCTCGTCCACGCGGTCCAGCCGGAACAGCCGCACGGCGCCCGCCCTGCGGCACCACGCCTCCAGGTAGCTGTTGGCCTGCACGATGAGCAGCCGCATCGGGTCGACGGTGCGGTCGCTCACCTCGTCCTTGGATGCCGTGTAGTAGCGCATCCGCAGCGCGCGGCCAGCCTGCAGCGCCTCGCGCACGACCTCGCGGGTGCGCGCGGTCGCCTCCCGCTCCCGCACGCCCATGCCCACCACGACGCCGGCGGGTTGCGCGTCACCTGCCGCCGCCTCGATCTTGGCGATCGCCCTGCGCACGGCGTCGGTGTCGACCACCCCGGGGGTCTCGCCGAGCGCGCGCAGCGCGATCACCAGCGCGCTCGCCTCACCACCGGTGAGGCGCAGCGGCCTGCGCATGCCCGCGTCGAAGGTGACCGACACCGTGTCGCCGTCGAAGGAGAGGTCGATCAGGTCGCCGGGTCCGTAGCCGGGCAGCCCGCACATCCACAGCAGTTCGAGATCCTTGCGCAGCTGCTTGGCGCTGACATCGAAGTCCTGCGCGGCCTGCTCGATCTTGATGCCCGGCCGCGCCAGCAGGTAGGGCACGAGCGCGAGCAGCCTCGGCATCCGCTCGGTGGAGCCGCTCATGCGTCCGCCCCCAGCAGCACGCGCTCCAGGCGGTGGCGCACCGCCTTGGCCAGTACGTCGGGCTCCAGCACGAGCACGTCGGGGCCGTGCCCGGCGATCCAGTCCGCCGCGCTCTCCGGGTAGTGCAGGTCGACCTCCGCGACGTCACCCTCGGCGTCGCCGACGGTGAGGGAGCCGACGACCCGTGCGTGCCGCCGGATGCCCGCGGCCCTGCCCTTGGCCAGCCACAGCCGCGCGCTCGTCGTGGGCGCCGGGTCCTGCCTGGTGGACGTGCCGGCCACGAACTCGAGCAGGTTGACGTCGGGAGGGCGACTGACGACGCCGGGCTTGCCGACGGTGCGCACCTCGCCGGTGATGCGGGAGAGCCGGAAGCAGCGGGGCGCGTCGCGGTCGCGGTCGTGGCCGACGACGTACCAGCGGGCCCGCCACGAGACGACGCCCCACGGTTCGAGGGTGCGCACGCGGCGTTCCGGCGAGTCGGAGCGCCGGTAGTCGAAGCGCACCACCTGGCCACGCTGCACGGCCGCGAGCAGCGGCGCGAACGCGGGCTCGGTGTGCACGCGCGGCTCCACGACCGGAGCGGCATGCTCGTCGACCTCGACCCCGGCGGCACGCAGTTTCACCAGCGCGCCGTGGGCCTGCCCGGTCAGCTCAGGGGAGTCCCAGAGGCGCGCGGCGAGCGCGACGGCCGTGGCCTCGTCGGGGGCCAGCTCGATCTCCCCCAGTTCGTAGTCCCTGCGCGCGATGCGGTAGCCCTCGATGGGGTCGAAGACGGAGTTGCGGCCGGTCTCCAGCGGGATGCCCAGCTCGCGCAGCTCGGTCTTGTCCCGCTCGAACATCCGCGAGAACGCCTCGTCGGTCGCCGCGTCGGCGTATCCGGGCACGATCCCGCGAATCCGCTCGGCGGTCAGGAACTGCCGGGTGGACAGCAGAGCGAGCACCAGGTTGACCAGGCGCTCGGCGCGGGCGGTGGACACCTTGACAACCCTAGCTCGCGTCGTTCGCGCCGATCGTGAGGTCCGGCCGTGTGCCGGGCATGTCGCGCGAACGGAACTTTCACTCCCGCGCGGCGGCCACGACGACGGCCCGCAGCTCGCCGGAGAGCCCTCCGCCGCCGAGGCCCTCCGCGAAGATGACCAGGGAGCGCACCACGATCTCCTCCCTGGCCTGCGCGTCCAGCTCGCGTAGCGGCCCGTCGAGCAGGAGCATCGCGAGGCCGTGGGCCATCGACCACGCCCCGAACTCCGCCATCGGCCTGCGCTCCGGTGGCAGGTACCCGGCGGCGACGAGGTCGTCGAGCGCCGCGACGAGCGTGCGGAACGGGCTGTACTCGGCCTGCTGATCCGGCGGCGGCAGCACGTGCCCTACGGCGCAGAACGCCGTGCGGAAGAGCCCGGGCTGGGCGAGCGCGAAGTTGAGGTAGCCGCGCGCGATCGCGGCGAGGTTGCCGAGCGCGGCGGCGATCCGGTCCGGCGAGGGGGTGCGCTGCGCGAGCTCCGTGAGCATCGAGTCGTTCATGCGGACCATCGCCTCGTCCTTGGCCGCGTCCAGCAGTTGCTCGTGCCCGGCGAAGTGCCGGTAGGCCGCGGTCGGGGTCACGCCCACCGCACGCGCGGCGGCCCTGATGGTCACCGCCCCGGGGCCTCCCTCGGCCGCCAGCCTAGCCGCGGCCTCGATGAGCGCGTTGCGGAGATCTCCGTGGTGATAGGCGGCTCGAACGGGCGCTGAGGAACTCACAGCTCAATGTTGACACCCGTACACATCCGTGGCAAGTTAACGCCCACAAAGTTTACTGCCGTCAACATTGATCACTCTCCTTCCTCGGAGCTCACCATGTTCGCTCGCATCGGACGGTTCGCCGCCGATCACGCACGTGCGGTACTCGCCGTGACCCTGCTCGTGCTCGCGGGAGCCGGAGCGCTGGGCTTCACGGCGTTCGGCAAGCTGCAGGCGGAGGGCTTCACCGACCCCGCGGCCGAGTCCACGAGGGCCGCCGACCTCATCGACACCCGCCACGGCGGCTCCGCCGACCTCGTCTTCCTCGTCACGGCCGGCACCGGAACCGTCGACGACCCCGCCGCGCACCGGGCAGGCACGGACCTGACCACCCGCCTCGCCGCCGACCCGACCTTCACCGGCGTCACGTCCTACTTCCAGACCGGCGTGCCCGCGCTGCGCTCGGACGACGGCACGCAGGCCCTCATCGCAGCCCACCTCGCCGACGAGGACGCCCCCGTCGACGAGATCGCCGCCTCCTACACCGGCGGCACCGGGGCGATCACCGTCGACCTCGGCGGCCGCGCCGCCGTCGGCCAGGACGTCAACGAACAGGTGGGCCGGGACCTGCTCGTGGCCGAGTCCATCGCCGTGCCCGTGATCCTGGTGCTGCTCGTACTCGTGTTCGGCAGCGTCGTGGCCGCGCTGCTGCCGCTGGCGATCGGCGGCATCGCGATCCTCGGCACCTTCGCCGAACTGTCCGTCCTCGGGTCGCTCACCGACGTGTCGGTCTTCGCCGTCAACCTCACCACCGGCCTCGGGCTCGGCCTCGCGATCGACTACGCGCTGCTCATGGTCAGCCGGTTCCGCGAGCAGCTCGCCACCGGCGCCGGCACGCGCGACGCCGTGATCCGGACCGTCGAGACCGCGGGCCGGACCATCACCTTCGGCGCCGTCACCGTCGCCGTCGCCCTGTCGGCCCTGCTGCTGTTCCCGCAGTACTTCCTGCGCTCCTTCGCCTACGCGGGCATCGGCGTGGTGCTGATCGCCATGCTCGCGGCGCTGTTCGTGCTGCCGGCGCTGCTCGCCGTGCTCGGCCCGCGCGTCAACGCCGGCAGGCTGCCGTGGCGCAAGTCCGCTCCCACCACCGTGTCCTCGTTCTGGGGCCGCGTCGCGCGGACCGCGGGGCGCAGGCCGTGGCTCGTGGGCGCACCCGCCGTGCTGGTGCTCGTGCTCGCCGCCGCTCCCCTGCTCCGCGTCGACTTCGGGACCCCGGACGACCGCGTGCTGCCCACCACGGCATCCAGCCGGATCGCCGGCGACGCGCTGCGCGACGAGTTCCCCGGCGACGCCAGCCGCGCCATCCAGATCGTCACCACGGGACCCGTCGGCGAGGCCGACACCGCCGCGTACACGCAGCGCCTCGCCGCCGTGCCGGGCGTCGCCGACGTCGTCCCCAGCGCTCAGGGCCAGCGCTACGCCGTGGTCACCGAGGAGGAGTCCCGCTCCGAGTCCGCCCAGCGCGTGGTCGAGGACGTCCGTGCCCTGCCGGCACCGCCAGGCGTGCAGGCCCTCGTCGGCGGCGACGCGGCCGTGCTGCTCGACTCCACCGGCTCGATCACCGACCGGCTCCCGCTCGCGCTCGGCCTGATCGCGCTCACCACGTTCGTGCTGCTGTTCCTGTTCACCGGCAGCGTCCTGCAGCCGCTGCGCGCGCTCGTGTTCAACGTCCTCGGGCTGTCGGCGACGCTGGGCGTGATGGTGCTGATCTTCCAGGACGGCGCGCTGTCCTGGCTGCTGGGCTTCACCCCGCTGCCGCTGGACACGAGCATGCTGATGCTGCTCTTCTGCATCGCGTTCGGGCTCTCGATGGACTACGAGGTGTTCGTCCTCAGCCGCATCAAGGAGGCCCACGACCGCGGGCTGGGCAACCGCGAGGCCGTGGTCGACGGGCTGTCGCGCACCGGCCGCATCGTGTCGATGGCCGCCGTGCTGCTGGCGGTGAGCTTCTTCGCCTTCGGCACCAGCGGTGTCAGCTTCATCCAGATGTTCGGACTCGGCAGCGGGCTGGCCATCCTCATCGACGCGACGATCATCCGGGGCCTGCTCGTCCCGGTGGGGCTGCGCCTGCTCGGCGACAAGGCGTGGTGGGCGCCCGCGCCGCTGCGCAGGCTCCACGAGCGCCTCGGCGTCAGCGAGGCACCGGCGGCACGGCACGGACGGACGCGCGTCAGCGCCTGATCACCGGTAGGCGGGGGTAGAGCCGGTACCGGCTCACCCCCGCCGCTACAGCGAGTTGATCAGCCGCTCCACGCGCTCGTCGACCGAGCGGAACGGGTCCTTGCACAGCACGGTCCGCTGCGCCTGGTCGTTGAGCTTCAGGTGCACCCAGTCGACCGTGAAGTCGCGGCCAGCCTGCTGGGCGGCGGCGATGAAGTCGCCCCGCAGCTTCGCCCGCGTGGTCTGCGGCGGCGTGTCCTTGGCGAGCTCGATCTCGCCGTCGTCGGTCACCCGACGCACGAGGCCCTTGCGCTGCAACAGATCGAACACACCCCGGCCGCGCCGGATGTCGTGGTAGGCGAGGTCCAGCTGCGCCACCCTCGGGTCGGAGAGGTCGAGGTTGTGCTTAGCGCGGTAGCGCTCCACCAGCCGGTGCTTGATCGCCCAGTCGATCTCGGTGTCGATCTTGGAGAAGTCCTGCTGCTCCACCGCGTCCAGCGCGCGGCCCCACAGCTCGACCACGCGCTGCGCCGTCGGACCCGACCCGTTGGCCTCCACGTGCTGGGCCGCCCGCGCGTGGTACTCGCGCTGGATCTCCAGCGCGGATGCCTCGCGCCCGCCGGCCAGCCGCACCTGGCGCCGCCCGCTCAGGTCGTGGCTGATCTCGCGGATCGCGCGGATCGGGTTGTCGAGCGTGAAGTCCCGGAACTGCACGCCGTGTTCGATCATCTCCAGCACCAGGTTCGCGGAGCCGACCTTCAAAAGCGTCGTCGGCTCGGCCATGTTCGAGTCGCCCACGATCACGTGCAGCCTGCGGTAGCGCTCCGCGTCGGCGTGCGGCTCGTCGCGGGTGTTGATGATCGGCCGGGACCGCGTCGTCGCGCTGGAGACGCCCTCCCAGATGTGCTCCGCGCGCTGCGACAGGCAGTACACGGCGCCCCTGGGCGTCTGCAGCACCTTCCCGGCCCCGCAGATCAGCTGACGGGTCACGAGGAACGGCAGCAGCACGTCGGCGATCCGGGAGAACTCGCCCGCGCGTGTCACCAGGTAGTTCTCGTGGCAGCCGTAGGAATTGCCCGCCGAGTCGGTGTTGTTCTTGAACAGGAAGATGTCGCCACCGATGCCCTCGTCGGCGAGCCGCCGCTCGGCGTCGACGAGCAGGTCCTCCAGGATTCGCTCGCCCGCCTTGTCGTGCGTGACCAGCTGGGTCAGGTCGTCGCATTCCGCGGTCGCGTACTCGGGGTGGGAGCCCACGTCGAGGTAGAGCCGGGAGCCGTTGGACAGGAAGACGTTCGAGGACCGTCCCCACGACACGACCCGCCGGAAGAGGTACCGCGCCACTTCGTCGGGGGAGAGCCTGCGCTGCCCGTGGAACGTGCAGGTGACCCCGAACTCGGTTTCGATCCCAAAGATCCGCCGCTGCATCCTTCAAGGGTAGGCGCTAACGGCCGCGGGACGGTGAACGAATCGGCCGCCGAGACGGTGTCGGTACCTTGGGACACCGTGTTGGACGCACTCAAATCGCGGCTGCGCCAGGTCAGCGCCACCGACCGCCGCCTCATGGCGCGCAGCGCCGCGCTGCCCCGCACGCCCGCGGACGGCCTGCTGACGTCGCTGTCCCGCTCGGCGAACAAGGGCAGGCTGTGGTGGGCCGTCGCGCTCGTCCTCACCGCGCGTAAGGGCGCGACCCGCCGCGGCGCCCTGCGTGGCGTCGCCGCGATCGCGGGCGCCAGCGCGAGCGCCAACCTCATCGGCAAGCCCCTGTTCCCCCGCAGGCGCCCCGCCGCCGAGGCCGTGCCCGAACACCGCCGCCTGGAGAAACGCCCGACGTCGTCGTCCTTCCCGTCCGGGCACGCCGCGTCCGCGACGGCGTTCGTCACCGCCGTCGCGATGGAGTCCCCCGCCGCCGGGCTCGCGCTCGCCCCGCTCGGCGCCGCCGTGGCCTACTCCCGCGTCCACACGGGCGTGCACTGGCCCACCGACGTCGGGGTCGGCGCGCTCATCGGCGTGGCCTCCGCGATCGGCACCCAGCACTGGTGGCCCGTGCATCCCGACACGCCCGGCCACACCGCCCACCGCGCCGACGCGCCCGTGATGCGCGACGGCGAGGACATGCTCGCCGTGGTCAACCCCGGCTCCGGCAACGCCGAGGAGGACCCGACCGACGAGGTCCGGTTCGCGTGGCCCAAGGCGACCCTGCTCTACCCGGACCCCGGCGTCGACATCCGCATGCAGCTGACCACCGAGATCGCACGGCGGAACGGGACGGTGCGGGCGCTCGGGGTCGCGGGCGGGGACGGCACCGTGGCGGCGGTGGCCTCGATCGCCGCCGACACCGGCCTGCCGCTGGCCCTGATCCCCGCGGGCACGCTCAACCACTTCGCCCGCGACGTCGGCGTCCGCTCGATGCCCGACGCCGACGCCGCCACGGAGGCGGGCGCCGCGGTCGGTGTCGACCTCGGCGAAGTGGAGATCGACGGCGGCTCCGGAGCGCACCGGCGCTGGTTCGTCAACACCGCGAGCCTCGGCGGCTACCCGGAGATGGTGCGGCTGCGCGAGAAGATCCAGCAGCGGCACCCGAAATGGCCGTCCGCGGTGATCGCGATGATCCGCACGCTGCGCACGGCCAGACCACTGCGGGTCCGGCTCAACGGCAAGCCCGCGCTCGTGTGGATGGTCTTCGTGGGCAACGGGACCTACGCGCCCAAGGGATTCTGGCCGTCCCGCAGGCCCGCGCTCGACACCGGCCTGCTCGACGTGCGCTACCTGCGCGCGGACGTGCCCTACTCACGCGCACGGTTCGTGCTCGCGGCCGTGACCAACACGCTCAACGCGAGCCACGTGTACCGGCAGTACGACCTGCCGTCATTGGACGTCGAGATCCTCGACGGCAACCGGCGAGTCGCCACCGACGGCGAGGTCGGCCCGCTCGGCCGCGTGTTCCGCTTCCGTTCGCGGCCGAGCGCACTGACGATCTACCGGCTGTAGCCCGCCGCTACTCGGCCGAACCCTCGGAGCCGTTCGAGGACTCCTCCGGCTTCGGCTCCGCCGCACCGGCCGGTTCGGTCTTGCCCGGCAGCAGCGCGTCGAGCGCGGCACCGGTGAACCGACGGAACTTGCGGCCGGGCCGCTCGCGGTCGAGCACGGCGACCTCGAGCTTGCTCGGCTCACCCTCGCCGTTGCCGTTGGTGGCGTTGGACCGGAACGCCTCGGACGCGACCCGCAGCGCGGCCTTCAGGTCCATCCCGTCCTCGAAGGTGTCCTTCAGTTTCGAGCTGATGGCGTCGGTCTGGCCGCCCATCACCACGAACCTCGGCTCGTCGAAGATCGAGCCGTCGTAGGTCAGCCGGTACAGCTCGTCCTCGTCGGTGTCGGCACCGACCTGCGCCACACAGATCTCCACCTCGAACGGCTTGAGCTGCTCGGTGAAGATCGTGCTCAGCGTCTGCGCGTACACGTTCGCCAGCGCCCTCGCGCTCACGTCCCGCCGGTCGTACTGGTAGCCCTGCAGGTCCACGTGCCGGATCCCGCCTCGGCGCAGGCTCTCGAACTCGCTGTAGCGCCCCACGGCGGCGAACCCGATGCGGTCGTAGATCTCGGACACCTTGTGCAGCGTGGGCGAAGGGTTCTCCGCCACGAACAGCACACCGCCCCGGTACTTGAGCACGACGACGCTCCGTCCCCGGGCGATGCCCTTGCGCGCCAGCTCGGAACGCTCGCGCATCAACTGCTCGGGTGAGGCGTACAGCGGCATCGTCACTGCGTTGGCTCCGCTCTCTTCGTGGTCCTGCTGTGGTTGGTCGCCGGTCTCGGCCGCTAGCTGCGGTACCGGCCGGGCTGCTCGGCGCGGTCCTCGACCACGGACGCCGCGATGGCCGAGGTCTCCTCGCTCGGCACCGCGACGGCACCGTGCTCGGCGGTGATGGTGACGACCGTGGGGTAGATCTTGCGCACGAGGTCCGGCCCGCCGGTCGCCGTGTCGTCGTCGGCGGCGTCGTAGAGCGCCTCGATGGCGGCACGCACGGCGGTGTCGGCGTCGGCGTCGGGGTCGTACAGCTTCTTGAGCGCCGACTTGGCGAACAGCGAGCCGGAGCCGATCGCGTGGTAGCCGGCGTTCTCCTCGTACCGGCCGCCCGTGACGTCGTAGGACACGATCCGGCCCGCGCGCTTGGGGTCCGTGGACTCGATGTCGTAGCCGACGAACAGCGGGAGCACCGCGAGGCCCGCCATCGCGACGTCGAGGTTGCCCTTGACCATGTTGGCCAGCTTGTTGGTCTTGCCGTCCAGCGACAGCGAGACGCCCTCGATCTTTTCGTAGTGGGCGAGCTCCACCGTGTAGAGCCGCACCAGCTCCAGCGCGATGCCCGCGGTGCCCGCGATACCGACGGCCGAGTACTCGTCGGTGATGTGGACCTTCTCGAGGTCGCGCGTGGCGATCATGTTGCCGCTGGTGGCCCTGCGGTCGCCCGCGATCAGCACGCCGCCGTTGAAGGTGGAGGCCACGATCGTCGTGCCGTGCGGCGGCTCGAGCGCGCTGCCGGGCGCGAACGAACCCTCAGGTCGCTTGCTGGGCAGCAGCTCAGGAGCCTGGGCCCGGAGGAAGTCGGTGAAGGACGACGTCGTCGACGACAGGTAGGCGGAGGGCAGGGCGAAGCCCGAGGTGCGCGGAGTGTGTTCCATGCGTGCTCGTAGTTCCCATCGACGAAGGGGGCGGGGACTGAAATGCGATCAGCAAGCTTATGGGATGGCGCTCGGCCGACCGGCGCCGCCTACTGCCCGCCCTTTTGCACGTAGGCACGCACGAAGTCCTCGGCGTTCTCCTCCAGCACGTCGTCGATCTCGTCCAGGATCGTGTCGACGTCCTCGCCGAGCTTCTCGCGGCGTTCCTGACCGGCCGGGGCACCGCCGTCCACGTCGTCGTCGGAGTCCCCGCCGCCGTGCTTCTCAACCTTTTCCTGAGCCATACTCGCCTCCCGGTGTGGCCGTTGCCTCTTAGCCTACCCAGAGCCACCGACATTCGGTGCGTTCGTTGACCGTCCGGTGATCTTCACCGCCGGCCGGGGACTCAGTCGGAAGCGGTCAGCGCCTCGACCAGTTCCTCGGCCGTCGCGGCCTCGTCGAGCAGCTTGCCGACGTGGGCCTTCGTGCCCCGCAGCGGCTCCAGGGTGGGGATCCTGACCAGCGACTCCTTGCCCACGTCGAAGATCACCGAGTCCCACGACGCGGCCGCGATCGAGGTCGCGTACTTCTCGAGCGTGCGGCCGCGGAAGTAGGCCCGCGTGTCGGACGGCGGGGTGGTGATCGCCGCCTGCACCTCGTCCTCGCTGACCAGGCGTTTCATCGAGCCGCGCGTGACGAGCCGGTTGTAGAGGCCCTTGTCGAGGCGCACGTCCGAGTACTGCAGGTCCACGAGGTGCAGCCGCGGCGCCGCCCAGCCCAGCTGGTCGCGCTCGCGGTAGGCCTCCAGCAGGCGCAGCTTGGCAGGCCAGTCCAGCCGGTCGGCGCACTCGGCGGGGTCGCGGGCCAGCGCGTCGAGCACCTCGCCCCAGACGCGCAGGACCTCCTTCGACTGCTCGTCGGCGCCCTCGCGCTCCAGGTGCTCCGCCACCATCTCGTGGTAGGCGAACTGGATGTCGAGGCCGGTGTACTTGCGCCCGTTGGCCAGCTCGACCTTGGTCTTCAGCGTCGGGTCGTGGCTGATCTGGTGTACCGCGCGCACCGGCTCATCGAGCTTGAGGTCGTCGAACCGGATGCCCGACTCGATCATGTCGATCACCAGCGCCGCGGTGCCCAGCTTGAGGAACGTCGAGTACTCGGCCAGGTTGGCGTCACCGATGATGACGTGCAGCCTGCGGTACTTGTCCGCGTCGGCGTGCGGCTCGTCGCGGGTGTTGATGATGCCGCGCTTGAGCGTGGTCTCCAGGCCGACCTCGACCTCGATGTAGTCGGCGCGCTGCGAGAGCTGGAAACCGGCCTCCTCGCCCTGCGGCCCGATGCCGACGCGCCCGGAACCGGTGACCACCTGCCGGGACACGAAGAACGGCGTCAGGCCCGCGATCACGGCCGTGAACGGCGTCGAGCGCGCCATCAGGTAGTTCTCGTGCGTGCCGTAGCTCGCGCCCTTGCCGTCGACGTTGTTCTTGTAGAGCTGCAGCTGCGGCTGGCCGGGGACGGTCGCGGCGCGCATCGCCGCCTCCTCCATCACCCGCTCCCCCGCCTTGTCCCAGATCACGGCGTCGCGGGCGTTGGTCACCTCGGGCGCGGAGTACTCGGGGTGGGCGTGGTCCACATACAGCCGCGCGCCGTTGGTCAGGATGACGTTGGCGGCCCCGAGGTCCTCGACGTCGGGGTCATGCCCCTGCTGACCGGGCCCGGCGAGATCGAAGCCGCGCGCGTCGCGCAGCGGAGACTCCACCTCGTAGTCCCAGCGGGCGCGGCGCGCCCTCGGGATGTCCGCGGCGGCGGCGTAGGCCAGTACGACTTGGGTGGAGGTCAGCACCGGATTCGCGGTCGCGTCACCCGGCACCGCGATCCCGTACTCCACCTCGGTTCCCATGATCCGGCGCATGCGTCCAGCCTACGGTGCTCCATGCGACGATCCCCCGGTGGGCGGTGACGAGCTGGTTGCGATCTACGACGCACGCGGCAGGCCGGCGGGCAGCGCGACGAGGGCCGAGATGCGGGCGCGCGGGCTCTGGCACGCGGCCGGCGTGGTGCTCGTGCGCTCACCGAACGGCGAGGACGTGTACGTGCACCAGCGCTCCCCCGACAAGGACGTCTTCCCCTCCTACCACGACTGCTGGGCAGGCGGCGTGGTCGCGCACGGCGAGACTCCTGCGGAATGCGCCGTCCGGGAGCTGGCCGAGGAGCTCGGCATCTCGGGCGTGTCGCCGGTCCCCCTGTTCACGCACGTGTTCGAGCAGCCGCCGATCCGGTGCCACAACTTCGCGTTCGAGGTCCGCTGGGGCGGGCCGATCGTCCACCAGCCGGAGGAGATCGTCGGCGGCCGGTGGCTGCCGTTGCCGGAACTGCGGAAGTGGGCCGAGGACCCCGACGGCCCGCTCATCCCGGACGGCAGGCTCGGCGTGCTCGAGTGGTTTCGCCGTTACGGCTGAGCGAGCTTCGCCGCGGCGGCGGGCGCGAGCCGTTGCACCGCGGCGGCCGCCCGTGCCCCGTCGGCGGCCGTGACCTGCACGCCGGAGAGCACGTTCCCGCCCGCCAGCAGCACCGTGCACGTGCCCTCGGCACACCACGCCGCGTGCGCGTCGACGGCGATCTCGAGCGGCACCTCCAGCTCGTCGCCGGCGCACCGCACCCGCGAGGTCAGGATCTCGGCGGCGGGCCGGTCCGCGTACGCGGTGACGAGCTGGTCGAGCGTCGAGCCGGTCGGGTACGCCCAGCGGGTGTCCCTGCGCTCGATGTCGACGAGCCCGAGCGGGATCTCGGCGAGACAGCCCTCCGCGACGGCGGGCGGCGCGACCGGTTCCACTCCTTCCGCCACCACGTCCTCGCCGGTCAGCACGGCACCGTCGACTGCGGCGGCGAGCGCGGCCGGGTCCGCGGCCGGCTCCGGCGGCGGCGCGGACGGCGGTGGCGATGAGGCCGTCGGCGATCCGGTGGCCGTCTCGGGCTCGTCGTAGTAGGTGTCCAGGTCGTTCGGCCGGTCGGCGCAGCCGGCCAGGCCCGCAGCCGCGAGCGCCGTTACGGCGACCGCTACCCGTGCTCGTCGCACCCTGTCCTCGTCCCCTCAGGCTGACCCCCGAACCGGGCCATGACAGTAGTCACCGCCACGGCAGCGATGATCGGTGGGCCCAGTACTCGACGGGGTCCTCCCGCAGCTCGGCGAGTGCGGCGAGCTCGTCGTCGCCGAGGTCCAGCCGCGCACCCGCGAGGTTGGCGTCGAGCTGGCCCACACTGGCCGGTCCCACCAGCACGACGTCGGCCCACGGCTGCGCGAACGCCGCCGCGAGCGCCACGGCGTCGGCGGGCACGTCCCGCGCGGCCGCGAGCGCCCCCAGCGCGGGCGGCGGCGAGACGGCCAGCCTTCCGTTGGCGAGCGTCTCCTTGAGCTGCACCAGCACGCCGTCGGCGTGGGCTTCGGCGAGTGCGAGGCCCGCCGAGGTCTCCAGGACGTTCCAGGTCGACTGCACGGCCGTGAACACCGGCCGGCCCGCGACGCGCAGCTCCAGTGCCCGCCTGATCGTCTCCGCCTGGGCGGGGCCCGACGTCGAGAAGCCCACGCGCACACCGGAGTCGGCCAGTTCGGCCAGTGCGCCGAGCAGCGGCTCGTCGGTGAACAGCGGGCTGTCCGCGGTCAGCGAGTGCACCTGGTAGAGCGAGACCCGCCCGTCCAGCAACTCCCGCGTCTGCGCCCACTGCTCGGTGAACCGGGCCAGCGAATGCTCTTTCTCCTCGTGCACGGCCGCGTCGAGCCGCCAGCCGCCGACGTAGGCGTAGCCCCACTTGCTCGACACCACGACGTCGTCGTGTCCCCGCTCGGCGAGCCACGCGGCGAGGAACTCCTCGGCGCGGCCGTACGAGCGCGCGACGTCCACGCGGCGCACACCGGCGGCGTAGGCGCGGTCGAGCACGGCGCCGGTTCCCGCGCGCATCACGGCGACGTCGCGCTCTTCCGGCAGTTCTTCCGCCCTGCCGAGGTTGATGTAGGCGGGCCTGCCCAGCGCGGCGAGGCCGACGGCGATCCGTGCGTCGTTCTTCACGGGTGTCACCGTAGTTTGCGGCGGTACGGCGCGAGCGGGCCCGTCAAAGCCGTGCCGTATAGGTCGTTATACGACTACTGCCCGGCCTGGCGGCGGCGCATCAGCTCGAGGAACTGGTCCGCCGAGAGGACCTCGCGGTGCAGCTTCTCCAGCCTCGCCGCCGGCGCCCGCACATAGCCCTTGCCGAACACGGGCGCGATCTGCCGCAGGCTCGCCCCCGCCTCCCTGGCGGCGAGCAAGGCCCAGTCGGAGGCGTTGGCGCACGCCGTCGAGGCCTGCCGCAACTCCCCCAGCACCGCGATCAGCTCGTCCGCGTCGACCTCGCCCGCGCGCACGGCCGCGGCGGCCTCCTCCAGCCAGCCGAGCAGGTCCGCCGCCGTGACCGGCGCGCGGAGCCGGCCCTCCCGAAGCTCGTCCATGCCGCCAGCGTATAGGCCGTTATACGAGTCGCCGGGCACCGAAACGCCCCCAAGGCCACCTTTGTTGCGTTGAACGCAACAAAGGTGGCCTTGGGGGACAGTGGCCGGCGGCCTTAGAGGTACTGGCCGGTGTTGGTCGCGGTGTCGATCACCCGGCCGGACTCCTGGTTCTTGCCGGTGACGAGCGTGCGGATGTAGACGATCCGCTCGCCCTTCTTGCCGGAGATCCTGGCCCAGTCGTCCGGGTTCGTGGTGTTCGGGAGGTCCTCGTTCTCCGCGAACTCGTCGACGATCGCGTCCAGCAGATGCTGCACGCGCAGGCCGGGCTGCTGCGTCTCCAGCACCGACTTGATCGCCGACTTCTTCGCCCGGTCCACGATGTTCTGGATCATGGCGCCGGAGTTGAAGTCGCGGAAGTAGAGCACTTCCTTGTCCCCGTTGGCGTAGGTGACCTCCAGGAACCGGTTCTCGTCGGTCTCCTCGTACATCCGCTCGACGGTGTGCTGGATCATCGCGTCGATCGTGGCCTGCCGGTCGCCGCCGAACTCCAGGAGATCGTCGGCGTGGATCGGCAGCTCCGCGGTGAGGTACTTCGAGAAGATGTCCTTCGCGCCCTCCGCGTCCGGCCGCTCGATCTTGATCTTCACGTCGAGCCTGCCGGGACGCAGGATCGCCGGGTCGATCATGTCCTCGCGGTTGGAGGCGCCGATCACGATGACGTTCTCGAGTCCCTCGACGCCGTCGATCTCCGACAGCAGCTGCGGAACGATGGTGGTCTCCACGTCGGAGGACACTCCGCTGCCACGGGTGCGGAAGATCGACTCCATCTCGTCGAAGAACACGATCACGGGGGTGCCGTCGGAAGCCTTCTCCCTGGCCCGCTGGAAGATCATGCGGATGTGCCGCTCGGTCTCCCCGACGAACTTGTTGAGCAGCTCGGGGCCCTTGATGTTGAGGAAGTAGGACTTGGCGTCGTCCGCGTCGCCGCCGCCGCGCGCCTCGGCCACCTTCTTCGCCAGCGAGTTGGCCACCGCCTTGGCGATGAGCGTCTTCCCGCAGCCAGGAGGGCCGTAGAGCAGCACGCCCTTCGGCGGCCGCAGCTGGTACTCGAGGTAGAGGTCCGAGTGCAGGAACGGCAGTTCCACCGCGTCGCGGATCTGCTCGATCTGCCGGAAGAGCCCGCCGATGTCCTCGTAGCGGACGTCGGGAACCTCTTCGAGCACCAGGTCCTCGACCTCGGCCTTCGGCACGCGCTCGTACGCGTAGCCCGCCTTGGAGTCGACGAGCAGCGAGTCACCGGGCTTGAGCGTCTGCTCGGCCAGCGGGTCCGCCAGCCAGACCACCCGCTCCTCGTCGGCGTGCCCGACGACCAGTGCCCGCGAGCTGCCGCCCTCGGTCTCCGGAAGCAGCACCTCGCGCAGGGCGCAGACCTCGCCCGTGCGCTCGAAGCTGCCGCCCTCGACCACGGTGAGCGCCTCGTTGAGGCGGACACTCTGCCCGCGCTGCAAGGACTCGACCTCCACCGCGGGCGACACGGACACCCGCATCCGCCTGCCCGCCGTGTAGACGTCCACCGTGTTGTCCTCGAAGGCCTCCACGAAGACGCCGTACCCGCTCGGTGGCTGGGCGAGCCGGTCGACCTCCTCCCGCAAAGCCAGGAGCTGGCTCCGCGCCTCACGCAGCGTCTCAACGAGCTTGTTGTTCCGCTCCGTGAGCTGGCTCACTCGCTCGGTCGCCTCGGCGAGCCTTTGTTCGAGGACGCGGTTCTGCCTCGGCGAGTCCGTGAGCTTCCGGCGAAGCAGGGCTACTTCCTCCTCCAGGAAGCGGATCTGCCGCATCTGCTCGCTGGTCGGGTTGCCCGCGGCTCCAGCTCCATGTGTTTCTGAAGGGTCGGCCTCCTCATGCCGACCTCCGGGAAGGTCGTGTTGCATTTCGGCACCTCCTCGGAATGCATTTCTTCCCACGGTACCGGCGATCACCGACATGAAAAGCCCTAACCGCATCACAGGATCGGCGCGTCGCGCGGCTGCGACGGGCTACCCACTGACGCCCGAACCGACTCCGATCCGCTCAGCAGCCCGATTTCCGCCGCCGGCCTCACCCGGTCGCACAGCGTGAGATGACCATGAACCGGACAAATGAGACCGTCTCGCCGGACTCGGATGGAACCGCGCGGGCCGTGGCTACGATCTAACCCACATCCACGGCGTGGACCAGGGATTTCCGCAGCAAGTGACCACTAAGGGGGCCACATGACCTATCCGCCGCAACCGCCCGGGGGACCGGGACAACCCGGGCCTTACGGGCAGCCGGGTCCGTGGGGGCAGCAGCCCCCGCAGGGCGGGCCGTTCCCACCCAGTGGACCCGTGCCCCAGCAGGGCGGGTTCGGTGGCCCTGGGGGAACACAACAATTTGGCCAACCCGGGCCGTACGGCCAGCAACCGCCCGGCTTCCCGGGCGGCCCCGGCGGTGAACCGCCCAAGAAGAAGACCGGCCTGATCGTCGGTCTCTCCATCGCCGCGGTCGCCGTGATCGGCGGCGTCGTCGCGCTGATCCTCGTCCTCTCCGGAGGTGACGACGAGCAGAACGCCGAGGGCGGCAACAACAACGGGGGCAACCAGCAGTCCAACGCCCCGCAGGTTCCCGGCGCAGGCGGCGACAGCGGCGGCGACTCCAGCGAGACGTCGGAGTCGTCTGACGACGGCGACTCCGGTTCCTCCAGCGACGACACGGCCGCGGTCCAGGAGCTCGCCGACCAGGCGCTCGAGGCGCTGAACAACAAGGACGGCGCGCTCGCCAAGGAGATCTCCTGCAACCCCGACGCGGTCAGCACGGACGACTTCGACCAGCTGCCCGACGGTGTCGAGTACTCGCTGAACGGCGACCCGGAGATCACCGGCGACTCGGCCGACATCCCGGTGACCATCTCGTTCCAGGGCCAGAGCCAGGACGAGACCCTGCCCGCCTCCAAGGAGGACGGCACCTGGTGCATGGCGGGCTGACCCGCACACACCGGACGTGACGGCACGGGGCGTGCCCGGCGGAACACCTTCCGCGGGGCACGCCCCGTTCGCGTCTCAGCCCCGGCTCGGCCGGCGCCTGCGCACGGGCGGTGTCACGCCTTCGGCGAGCCTGCGTGTGGTGAGCAGGAACGCCGTGTGCGCCACCATGCGGTGCTCGGGCCGCACGGCGAGCCCCACCACGTGCCACGGGCGCATGAGCGTCTCCCACGACTCCGGCTCGGTCCAGCACTGCTGCTCACGCAGCGCCTCGGTGACCGCCGACAGCTGTGTCGTCGTCGCCACGTAGACCACCAGCACCCCGCCCGGCACCAGCGCGCCGGCCACGGCGGGCAGCACGTCCCACGGCGAGAGCATGTCGAGCACCACCCGGTCGACCTCGCCGGTGTGCCCGGCGACGTCGCCGAGCCGCAGCTCCCAGTTCGGCGGGCGCTCACCGAAGAACTTCTCCACGTTGCGCACCGCGTGCTCGGCGTGGTCCTCGCGCACCTCGTACGATGTCACGCTCCCCTGCGGGCCCACGGCCCGCAGCAGCGAGCACGTCAGCGCCCCGGAACCCGCGCCGGCCTCCAGCACCCGCGCGCCGGGGAAGATGTCGCCCCACATCAGGATCTGCGCCGCGTCCTTGGGGTAGATCACCTGGGCGCCGCGCGGCATCGACAGCACGTAGTCGGGCAGCAGCGGCCGCAGCGCCAGGTAGGTCGTCCCGCCCGCCGACGTGATCACCGAACCCTCCGGCTTGCCGATCACGTCGTCGTGCGCCAGCGCGCCGCGATGGGTGTGGTACTCGCCCCCCTCGGCCAGAACGAGCGTGTAGTGCCGGCCCTTCGGGTCGGTCAACTGCACCCGGTCACCGGCGCGAAACGGCCCTGCTGACACCGAACCTCCAGTTCAGACGTGATCACCCTGCTCATCGAGACAGCGGTTGATCGTCGCAGGGCACGCCGGTAGCCGCGTCAGCGGGTCGGCTTCCGGTGCCCGGACAGGGCCGCGCGCACGTCGTCGCGGTGCAGCACCCCGGCGGGCCTGCCGTCGTCGTCGACGACGAGGAACTGCCACGTCGCCACCTCGCGGACCCGTTCCGCGATGTCGTCGCCGGGCTCGGAGAGCAGCAGCACGGTCTCCGCCCTGATCGGCTCGGCCGCGAGTTCGGCAGGCGCCTGCGGGGACTCCGCGGCGAGCCGTTCCGCCGTCGCCTCGTCGAGCAGTCCGGCCGCGACCCCGTCGGCCCGCACGAGCACCACGCCGCGGCCTGCCGAGGCGGACAGCGCGGCGGACACCGGGCTCTCCGCGGGCAGCTGCAGCACGGGGCGCATCAGGTCGCCGACCTCGAGGCCGTCGGGCCAGCCGCGCCTGCCCTCGGCCGCGAACTCACTCGACGCCCCAAGCGCCACGAACCACGCGGTCACCACGCAGACGCCGAGCCGCAGCCAGCGGTCGTCACTGCCGACGGCGAGGCCCCACAACGCCCACACCAGCAGCCCGACCGACACCAGCCCGCCGCCGAACACCGCGGCCCTGGTGCCCTTCGCGCGGGCACCGGTGAGCGCCCAGACGCCTGCCCGCAGCAGCCTGCCGCCGTCGAGCGGCAGCCCTGGAAGGAGGTTGAACAGCCCGACGGCCAGGTTCGCGACGGCGCACTGGGCCACGAGCAGCCAGATCGGGCCGCCCGGCGGCACCGCGAGCAGCAGCAGCCCGCACAGGGCCGCGAGCAGGATCGACACGACGGGGCCCGCGGCGGCGACGAGTCCCTCCTGGCCCGGCCGTCTCGGGGTGCGGGCGACCTCGGACAGGCCGCCGAGCAGGAACAGCCGCAGCCTGCGCACGGGGATGCCGAGCCGCAGCGCCACGACACAGTGGCCGAGCTCGTGCGCCAGCACCGAGAGGCCGAGCAGCACGGCGAACGCGGCGGCGAGCAGCCAGGACGTCAGTGTGCTCGCGCCCGGCAGCAGCCTGCTGACCAGCGGCGTGTAGAGCACGACGATGATGAGGGAGCCGATCCACCAGGACGGCGCGAGCAGCACGGGCACACCGTCGACGCGGAAGAGCAGCAGGCCACCTTCCGGCGGGGACGCCGAGGGCGCGCGCCGGGGCCCGCCCCGGCTGTACTGGCTCGTCGCGTCCACCAGGCGAGGGTAGAACGTCGGGTGTGGGGTGTTCGTTACCTCCTCGCCCCGCGCGTGGCGCGCGTCCCACGTGCGATTCGGCCCACGCCCGCTCGCGCTACCGGGAGTTGTCGTACCGTGCCGCTACGCTCCGGGGCATGGCAGAGGGCACCACCACCACGGCCACCGTCACCGCGACCGAGGACCCGCCGCGTTCCGGCGCGGTCCGCCGACCCGCGCTGTCCCCGTCCAGGGCGAGCGACTTCAAGCAATGCCCCCTGCTCTACCGGTTCCGCGCCGTCGACCGGCTGCCCGAGGTGCCGACCAAGGCACAGGTGCGGGGCACGCTCGTGCACTCCGTGCTGGAGCGGTTGTTCGCGCTGCCGCAGGGCGAGCGGGTGCCCGAGCGGGCCGTGGCGATGCTGGAGCCCACGTGGCGGGAGCTGCTCGCGGAATGTCCGGAGTGGACGGAGCTGTTCTCCGATGAGGACGGTGACGCCGAACAGGCCATGAGCACCTGGCTCGGTGGCGCGGCGAAACTGCTCGACGGCTACTTCGGACTCGAGGACCCCAACCGGCTCGACCCCGAGGCGTGCGAGCTGCACGTCGAGACGGAGCTGAGCTCCGGCGTCGTGCTGCGCGGCTACATCGACCGGCTCGACGTCGCGCCCACCGGCGAGATCCGGGTCGTCGACTACAAGACCGGCGCCGCGCCCCGCGAGATCGGCGAGGCGAAGGCGATGTTCCAGATGAAGTTCTACGCGGTCGTGCTGTGGCGGCTGCGCGGCATCGTCCCCCGGCAGCTCAAGCTCATGTACCTCAGCGACGGGCAGGCACTGGCCTACACGCCAGACGAGGGCGAGCTGGTCCGCTTCGAACGCACCCTGGAGGCGATCTGGCAGGCGATCCTGCGGGCGGGAAAGACCGGTGACTTCCGGCCCAATCCGAGCAAGCTGTGCGGCTGGTGCTCGCACCAGGCGCTGTGCCCGTCGTTCGGCGGCACTCCCCCGGAATATCCTGGCTGGCCTGAGCCCGATCCCGGCGAGGAGTCCGTCCTCGACCGCGCCGACTGAGGAGCCTCCCGTGTCCGAAGCGTTCTACCTGCCCCGGGGAGACGGGCGGTACCGGCCCACCGAGCACACGGCCGGCCCGTGGTCACCGGACTCGCAGCACTTCGGCCCGCCGTCGGCGCTGCTGGTGCGCGAGCTGGAGGGCATTCCCGCCGAGCGCGAGATGCTGCTGGGCCGGGTGACCGTGGAGATCCTCGGCCCCGCCCCGCTGACCGAGCTCACGGTGCGGGCCGGGCTGGAGCGGCCGGGCCGCTCGGTGGAGCTGCTGTCGGCGGAGCTGTCGGCGGGCGGCCGGGTGGTGGCGAAGGCCTCCGGCTGGCGGTTCGCGACCTCGGACACCACGGAGGTCGCCGAAGGCTTCGCCGCGCCGCTCACCCCGGTCGAGGACTGCCCGCCCGCCGACTGGCCGGCGACGTGGAACGACGGCTACCTCAAGGCGATGGAGTGGCGCAAGATCAGCGGCCGGATCACCGAGCCGGGGCCCGCGGCCGTGTGGGCGCGGCAGCGCGTGCCGCTCGTCGACGGCGAGAAGCCGAGCCCGCTGCAGCGGCTGTTCACGGTCGCCGACTCCGGCAACGGCACGTCCAACCGCCTCGACATGCGCGAGTGGCTGTTCATCAACGCGGAGCTCACCGTCCACGTGCACCGCGAGCCGGTCGGCGAGTGGATCGGGCTCGACGCCGACACGGTGCTCGGCCCGCAGGGCGTCGGCACGGCGACCAGCAGGCTGCACGACACGAGCGGGCAGGTCGGGACCGGTGCGCAGGCGCTGCTGGTGCGGGCCCGCCCGGACAGGCGACCGGCCGCGGGGCAGGACCGGTCCTGATCCACTAACCTGCTCCCAAACCACGAGATCCAGGAGCTGGCGCACAGTGCAGATCACCTCGGTGGTCAACCAGAAAGGCGGGGTCGGCAAGACCGCGCTCAGTGTCGGCGCCGCCGCCGCGCTCGCCGAGCGCGGCCGCAGGGTGCTGCTGATCGACCTCGACCCGCAGGGTCACGCGACCACGGAGCTCCTGGGGCTGCCCGAGGTTCCCGCCGAGGCGCCCAGCCTCGCCAAGGCGCTCACCAAGACGTGGCGGGGCGCGATCGAGGAGCTGGTGGTCCCCCACCCCCGCAGCAACATCGGCGCGGGCGGCGCGTTCGACGTGATCCCCACGTCGCCGGGGATGTTCGACCTGGTGCGCAGACTCGACCAGTTCCGCGTGCCCGGCTGGCAGCTGGCCAGGGTGATCCAGTTCGCCAACTACGACCACGTGATCATCGACTGCCCGCCCGCGCTGGACGTGCTCACCAACAACGCGCTCGCCGCCACGCACGGCATCCTCGTGCCGGTGCAGCCCGACCGCACGAGCATCCGCGCGCTGCGCCTGATGCAGGAGCAGATCCGCTACGTCGAGTCCGCCGTGGACCGTCAGCCGGTGGCCTACTACGGGCTCGTTCCCGGGCTGTACCGGCGGCCGATCTCGGCGTACGCGGCGGCGGCACTGAGCGAGCTGCACACGTTCGGCATCCCGATCCTGCCCCACGTGCCGCTCGGCGTGGTGATGAACGAGGCCGCGGCGCGGGGCGTGCCGGTGACGACGTTCGCGCCGGAGACCATCCAGGCGGTGGCGTTCCGGCAGATCGCCACCGTGCTCGACACCATGACCGCACCGGCGGCGCCGGCGCCGCCGGTGGCCGAGCAGGAGTTCGTGTTCGAGGACTTCATCGCCGAGCTGTCGGACACCAGGGCCGCCAACGACAACGGCGCCCGCCGCAAGCTCTACGACCTGCTGCCGAAGCGCCAGCGCCCGCGCTGAGTGCCGCTGGAGCACGAAGGCCCCAGCGGCACCGGGCTCAGAGCCGGCAGGAGCGGATGTCCGACGCCAGGATGGCGCGGGCGCCCACGGCGGCCAGCTCGTCCATGATCGAGTTGACCTGCTTGCGCGGCACCATCGCCCGCACGGCCACCCAGTCGGCGTGCGCGAGCGGCGCGACGGTGGGCGACTCGAGGCCGGGCGTGATGGCCATCGCCTGTTCGAGCAGCGTGCGCGGGCAGTCGTAGTCGAGCATCATGTACTGCTGCGCGAACACCACGCCCTGCAGCCGCGCGGCCAGCTGCGCGATGGGCTTCGAGTCGGCGTTGCCCGCCCGGTGCACCAGCACCGCCTCCGACACGCAGATCGGGTCACCGAACGCGACGAGGTTGTGCTGGCGCAGCGTCCGGCCGGAGCCCACGACGTCGGCGATCGCGTCGGCGACGCCGAGCTGCACCGAGATCTCCACGGCGCCGTCGAGCCGGATCACCTCCGCCTCCACGCCCTGCTTGGCGAGATCGTCGCGCACGAGCTTCGGGTAGGACGTGGCGAGCCGCCTGCCGTGCAGGTCCTCCGTCTTCCAGTCCCTGCCCGCGGGCGCCGCGTAGCGGAACGTGGAGCCGCCGAAGCCGAGCGCGAGCGTCTCCTCCACCGGCGCGCCGGAGTCCAGCGCCAGGTCGCGGCCCGTGATGCCCAGGTCCAGCTCCCCGGAACCGACGTAGATCGGGATGTCCTTGGGCCGGAGGAAGAAGAACTCGACGTCGTTCACCGGGTCGAGCACGGTGAGGTCGCGCTGCTCATGTCGCTGGCGGTAGCCCGCCTCACCGAGCATCTCCGACGCCGGCCCGGCCAGCGCACCCTTGTTCGGCACCGCGACACGCAGCATGGTGTTTCCTTTCCTCCTCACAGATACCGGTAGACGTCCTCGAGCGGGACGCCCCGGCCCAGCAGCAGCACCTGAACCCGGTAGAGCAGCTGGGAGACCTCCTCGGCCAGCCGCTCGTCGGACTCGTGCTCCGCCGCGATCCAGACCTCGCCGGCCTCCTCCAGCACCTTCTTGCCCTGCGCGTGCACTCCGGCGTCCAGCGCGGCCACGGTGCCGGAGCCCTCGGGCCGCGAACGGGCGCGTTCGGCAAGCTCGGCGTACAGCTCATCGAAGGTCTTCACGGGCTGAATCCTTCCATCCACCGTCGGCACGGTGGCGGGCGGGCCTTCTCCCGCACGATCCCGCTGTCGGCCGGTTGACTTGGCCACGGAAATCCACTTTGCTGAATTGCAGAGGCCGGGAACGAATCGAGAACAGAAAGGTGGGGTATGGCAAACAGGAGGTTACCCGACGAAAACGGCGGCCCTTCGATGAAGCACAACGAACTGCGAATACGACTGCCGGACGACCCGGAGCGAATCGACCAGGACTCCGAGTACTGTCTGGTCCAGCTGGACGGCTCATGGCAGAAGATCCGCTTCCACGACTACCACCGGATCTTCGCAATTCCCGGACTCTACGAACAACTCTTCCACGACATTCTGGACTGTCGCTCACCCGACGTGGTCGGAAAGCTGCTGAAAGAACAGATCCAGCGGGACAACGTGGTCGCCTCGTCACTGCGCGTCCTCGATCTGGGCGCGGGCAACGGACTCGTCGGTGAGCAGTTGCGCACCGTGGGCGCGGGCACACTGGTCGGCGTGGACATCATCCCGGAGGCGCGGGACGCCGCGCTGCGCGACCGGCCCGAGGTCTACGACGCCTATCACGTCGCGGACCTGACCGCGCTGTCCGAGCAGGACAGCCGCACGCTGGCCGGGTACGGCTTCAACACGCTGTCCTGCGTGGCCGCTCTCGGCTACGGCGACATCCCGCCCGCGGCGTTCCGTGCCGCGTACAACCTCGTGAGTGACGGCGGCTGGATCGCGTTCACCATCAAGGACCGGTTCCTCGGCGACGAGGACACGTCCGGCTTCGCGCGGCTGATCAAGCGCTGCCAGGAGGCCGGGGTGCTCGAGGTGCGCTCCTCCGAGCGCTACCGGCACCGCCTCAACATCTGTGGCGAGCCGCTGTACTACGTGGCGCTCGTCGGCGTGAAGCACGCCGACATCCCCGCCGAGCTCGTGCGCTGACGCCGCGCGCGGGTTCAGCGCTCGCGCGCGGACGCGATCTCCGCGACCGCGCGCGCGTCGAGGCCGACGAGCGAGGAGCGGAACGTCCGCCGCACCCCGGGCTCCACCGGTACGTCGTTGGGCACGACGAGCACCGTGCAGCCCGCCGCGACCGCCGACTCGGTGCCCACCGGCGAGTCCTCCACCGCGACACACGACTCCGGGTCGAGGTCCAGCAGCCGGGCGGCGCGCAGGTAGGGCTCGGGGTGCGGCTTGTTGAGCCCGCCCACCTCGTCGCCGCACACGGTGACGGTGAAGAACTCGCGGCCGATCGTGTTGAGCGCCAGCTCGGTCAGCGCGCGCTCGGTGGAGGTGACCAGCGCGCACGGGATGCCCGCCGAGGAGATCGCGGCGAGCGCCTCGCGTGCCCCGGGACGCCAGGGCAGCTCGTCGGCGAACAGCGTGGCGGTACGCTCCCGGATCCACTGGGCGACCTCGCCGACGGCCTCCGGCGTCACCTCCCTGCCCGCGACGGACAGCAGAAAGCGCGTCGTGGTGTCCATGTTGGACCCGACGAGGGAGGCACGCTGCTCCGTCGTGAGGTCACCGCCGAGCCAGCTCGCGGCCTCGTAGAGCGCGACGTCCCAGAGCTTCTCGGAATCGACGAGCGTGCCGTCCATGTCCCACAGCACGGCGGCGGGGCCGTCCATTGCGGACGGTCGGTTCACGTTCGCTCCTAGGTGTTGAAGTATTTGGCTTCGGGGTGGTGCGCCACAATGGCGTCGGTGGATTGTTCGGGGTGCAGCTGGAATTCCTCGGAGAGCTTCACGCCGATGCGCTCCGGCTGGAGAAGTTCGACGATTTTCGCACGATCCTCCAGATTGGGGCACGCGCCGTAACCGAGCGAGAACCGCGCGCCACGGTAACCGAGCTTGAAGAATTCCTCGACGTCCGCGGGGTCTTCTTCGGAAACGGGGTTTCCGGTGGCGAAACGCAGTTCCTGGCGGATGCGGCGGTGCCAGTACTCGGCGAGCGCCTCGGTGAGCTGGACGCCGAGGCCGTGGACCTCGAGGTAGTCGCGGTAGGCGTCGCGCGCGAACAGGTCGTTGGCGTAGTCGGCGATCGGCTGGCCCATCGTGACCAGCGTCAACGGCAGCACGTCCACCTCGCCGGCCTGTTCGGCCAGGTCACGGGGCCGGTAGAAGTCCGAAAGGCACAGGCGGCGGTCGCGCCGCTGCCGGGGGAAGGTGAACCGGGTCACCTCCGCCGCGTCCGGGCGCGGCTCGGCGAGCACGACCAGGTCCTCGCCCTCGGCCACCGCCGGGAAGTACCCGTAGACGACGGCGGCGTGGGCGAGGATGCCGTCGGTGGCGAGCCGCTCCAGCCAGGCCCGCAGCCTCGGCCTGCCCTCGGTCTCCACCAGTTCCTCGTAGCTGGGCCCGGAGCCGCCGCGGGCCCCCTTGAGCCCCCACTGGCCGAGGAAGGTGGCGCGTTCGTCGAGGTAGGCAGAGTAGTCGGCCACCGGGACGCCCTTGACCACGCGGGTGCCCCAGAACGGCGGTGTGGGCAGCGCGACGTCGGTGGCCACGTCCGAGCGGGCGGGCCCGTCCTGCGGTTCGGGCTCCTGCCGGGCCTTGCGGGCCTCGGCGATGCGCAGGGACCGCTCGCGGCGGGCCTTGCGCTCGGCGCGCCTGGCCTCCTCCTCGGGGTCGACGGCGGGACCCTCGCCACGTTTGACGGCCATGATCGTGTCCATCAGGCGCAGACCCTCGAACGCGTCACGGGCGTAGCGGACGTCGCCCTGGTAGATCTCGGTCAGGTCGTTCTCGACGTAGGAGCGGGTCAGCGCGGCGCCGCCGAGCAGCACGGGCCACTGGCCTGCCACGCCGCGGGAGTTCATCTCCTCCAGGTTCTCCTTCATGATCACCGTGGACTTGACGAGCAGGCCCGACATGCCGATCGCGTCGGCCCGGTGCTCCCGCGCGGCGTCCAGGATCGTGGTGATCGGCTGCTTGATGCCGAGGTTGACCACGTCGTAGCCGTTGTTGGAGAGGATGATGTCGACCAGGTTCTTGCCGATGTCGTGCACGTCGCCCTTGACCGTGGCCAGCACGATCCGGCCCTTGCCGCCGGAGTCGTCCTTTTCCATGTGCGGTTCGAGGTACGCGACCGCGGTCTTCATCACCTCGGCCGACTGGAGCACGAAGGGCAGCTGCATCTGCCCGGAGCCGAACAGCTCGCCGACGGTCTTCATGCCGGCCAGCAGTGTGTCGTTGATGATCTCCAGCGGCGGCTTCTCTGCCATCGCGGCGTCGAGGTCGGCCTCCAGCCCGTTGCGGTCGCCGTCGACGATGCGCCGCTCCAGCCGTTCGAACAGCGGCAGCTTCGCCAGCTCCTCGGCCCGCGAGGCCCGCGACGACGCGGCGGTCTTGCCCTCGAACAGCGACATCAGCGTCTGCAGCGGGTCGTATCCTTCGCGCCTGCGGTCGTAGACCAGGTCGAGCGCGACCTCCCGCTGTTCGTCGGGGATCCGCGCCATCGGCAGGATCTTCGACGCGTGCACGATCGCCGTGTCCAGCCCCGCCTGCACGCACTCGTGCAGGAACACCGAGTTCAGTACCTGCCGCGCGGCCGGGTTGAGCCCGAAGGAGATGTTGGAGACGCCCAGTGTGGTACGCACGCCCGGGTAGCGGCGCTTGAGCTCGCGGATCGCCTCGATGGTCTCCAGCCCGTCGCGGCGCACCTCCTCCTGGCCGGTGGAGATCGGGAACGTCAGGCAGTCGACGATGATGTCGCCGACGGCCATGCCCCAGTTCGCGGTGAGATCGTCGATGATCCGGCTCGCGATGCGGACCTTCGCCTCGGCGGTGCGGGCCTGGCCCTCCTCGTCGATGCACATCACCACCACCGCGGCGCCGTGCTCCCGCACCAGCTCCATCATCCGGCGGTACCGCGAGCCCGGCCCGTCGCCGTCCTCGTAGTTGACGGAGTTGACCGCGCACCGCCCGCCCAGACGCTCGAGCCCGGCCTTGATCACGTCGGGCTCGGTGGAGTCCAGCATGATTGGCAGCGTGGACGCCGTCGCGAGCCTGCCCGCCAGCTCGGCCATGTCGGCGGCGCCATCGCGGCCCACGTAGTCGACGCACAGGTCCAGCATGTGGGCACCGTCGCGGGTCTGGCCGCGGGCGATCTCCACGCAGTCCTCGTAGCGGCCCTCCAGCATCGCCTCGCGGAACGCCTTCGACCCGTTGGCGTTGGTGCGCTCGCCGATCACGAGCACACTCGCGTCCTGCTCGAACGGCACCGCCTGGTACAGCGACGACACGCCCTGCTCAGGGCGCGGAGTCCTCGACGGCGTCTCCACCTCCCGCACCGCGGCCACCAGCTGCCGCACGTGCTCGTCCGTGGTCCCGCAGCAGCCGCCGACCAGGCCCACCCCGAACTCGCGCACGAACCCCGACAGCGCCTCGGCCAGCCCTTCCGGGCTCAGCGGGTACACCGCGCCGTCCGGGCCCAGCTCCGGCAGGCCCGCGTTCGGCATCACCGACAGCGGCACCCGCGCGTGCCGCGACAGCGTCCGCAGATGCTCGCTCATCTCGGCGGGACCCGTGGCGCAGTTCAGCCCGATCACGTCGATGCCCAGCGGCTCCAGCGCCGTCAGCGCCGCACCCACCTCGGTGCCCAGCAGCATCGTGCCCGTGGTCTCCACGGTGATCGACGCGATCACCGGCACGCGCCGACCCTCCGCGGCCATCGCGCGGTGGGCCGCCACGATCGAGGCCTTCGTCTGCAGGATGTCCTGGGTGGTCTCTACGATCACCGCGTCCACCCCGCCCGCGAGCAGGCCCCTGACCTCTTCCATGTAGGCGTCGCGCAGCGTCGTGAACGGCGCGTGCCCCAGCGTCGGCAGCTTCGTGCCCGGACCCACCGAGCCCAGCACGAACCGCGGCCTGCCCGGCTCGGCGAACTCGTCGGCGGCCTCCCTCGCCAGCCGCGCGCCCGCCTCCGACAGCTCGAAGATCCGGTCCGCGATGTCGTATTCGGCCAGGTTCGCGAAGTTCGCCCCGAACGTGTTGGTCTCGACCGCGTCGGCGCCAGCCTCCAGGTAACCGCGGTGGATGCCCCGCACCACGTCCGGCCTGGTCACGTTCAGGATCTCGTTACAGCCCTCCAGCCCGGCGAAGTCGTCGAGCGAGAGGTCGTGGGCCTGAAGCGCGGTACCCATCGCGCCGTCGGCGACCACGACCCGGGTCGAGAGCGCGTCCAGCAGCGGCGAAGAGAGAGGGGTGGGCATGGGTGACAGCCTACGGGCCAGCGCGGTCCACAGGGGATGCCGCCGGGCCGTAGGCTGACTGTGTGAGCAAGCCCTTCGACGAAGCAACAGACAACCGGCCCCCGCCGAAACCGGTGATGGTGGTGGCGTTCGAAGGCTGGAACGACGCGGGGGACGCCGCGAGCACGGCCCTCGAGCACCTGCAGCTCAACTGGGATGCCAAGCCGCTGGCCGAGCTCGACCCCGACGACTACTACGACTTCCAGGTGAGCAGGCCCACCGTCCGCATGGTGGACGGCGTGACCCGCCGGGTCGAGTGGCCGACGACGCGGCTCTCCGTGTGCCGTCCCGAGGGCTTCGACCGGGACATCGTGCTGGTGCAGGGGCCCGAGCCCAACATGCGCTGGCGGGCGTTCTGCGCCGAGCTGCTGGAGCACATCGAGCAGCTCGAGGTCTCGACGGTCGTGACGCTGGGGGCGCTGCTGGCCGACACCGCGCACACCAGACCCGTCCCGGTCACCGGGACCGCCTACGACGCGGAGGCCGCGGCCCGGTTCGGCCTGGAACGCAGCCGCTACCAGGGCGCCACCGGCATCACGGGGGTCCTGCAGGACCTGTGCGTGCAGGCCGGCATCCCGGCCGTGTCCGTGTGGGCGGCCGTGCCCCACTACGTGTCACACCCGCCCTCGCCCAAGGCGACGCTGGCGCTGCTGCACAAGCTCGAGGACATCCTCGACGTCGGCATCCCGCTCGGCGCGCTACCCGAGCAGGCCGAGGAGTGGCAGCGCACCGTCTCCGAGATGGCCGACGAGGACGAGGAGATCAGCGACTACGTGCGCACCCTCGAGGAGCGCGGCGACGCCGAGATCACCGTCGACGAGGGCAGCGGCGACCGGATCGCCGCCGAGTTCGAGCGCTACCTGCGACGCCGCAGGCCCGACGGGCCCGGCTCCTCGGGTCGCTGACCGCGGCGTCCGCGCGAGCCCGCCTGACCAGGGGCTCGCTGTACGTCGGTGCGCTGCTGGGGCCGTTCGGGGGCGGTGTGGTCGCCGCGATCCTGCCCGAGATCGGCGCGAGCTTCGCCGTGTCCCCGTCCGTCGCGGCGTCGGCGCTCACCGCCTACCTGGTGCCGTTCGCGGCACTCATGCTCGTGTCCGGCACGCTCGGGGAACGCTGGGGGCAGGCGCGGACCATCCGCCTCGCCTACGTGGTCTACGCGGTGGCGGCCGTGGGCGCGGCGCTGGCTCCGTGGTTCTGGCTGTTCCAGGTCACGCGCGGGGTACAGGGCTGCGCGAACGCGTTCACGCTGCCACTGCTGATGGCCAAGCTCGCCGAGGGAACCCCGCAGGCGCGCCTCGGCAGGGCGCTGGGCCTGTTCGGGGCCATGCAGGCGGTGGGCCAGACGTCGGCGCCGCTGGTCGGCGGGCTGGCCGCCGAGGCGTCGTGGCGGTGGGCGTTCGCCGGGATCGCGCTGGTCGGCGCCGTGCTCGCGGCGTGCCCGCTGCCGCCCGACCAGGCCCAGGACGCCTCGCGGCCGACGCGCCTGCGCGACTCCTGGCGGCGGGACGTCCTGCTGCCCGGGCTCGTCGGACTGGTCGGCTGGGCCTGCCTGTCCGGCGTCTCGTTCCTGGTGGCGTTCCGGCTGGAGGACGCCTTCGGGCTGTCGTCGGGGCTCCGGGGCCTGGTGCTGACCGGCTTCGGTGTCGCGGGCATCCTCACCGCGCGCGTGGTGGGCGGGGTGAACGACCGGTACGGGCCCCGGCCCTCCGCGGTGACGGGCCTCGTCGCGGGCGCGCTGCTGCTCGCGGCCATCGGGTTCGTCGACTCACTGGCCGTCGCGGCGGCGTGCTGGGCGGTGGCCGGCTTCTGCGGCCAGCTGATCATGGTGGCGATCAACTCGAGCGTGCTCTCCGGCGGGGAGCGGGGCCGGGGCGGCGCGATCTCGGTGGTGCAGGCCATGCGCTTCGTGGGCATGGCGGCCGCCCCGGCGGCGTTCACGGCGCCCTACCACCACGCCGCCGCGCTCGGGTTCGGCCTGCCCGCCGCGTTGCTGCTGCTCGTCACGCCGTTGACGGTGGTGCTCAGGCGAACCCGTTCCCGAGGATGATCCGCACCGGCACCGCTCCCCTCGCGCGCTTGCGCCATTCGCGTGGGTAGCCGAGCGAGACCTCCTCGAAGCGCACCCCGTCGCGCCGCGTCGTGCGCGGAATGTGCAGGTGGCCGTACACGGCGACCTCGGCGCGGTAGCGCACGTGCCAGTCGGCGGTCGCGGTGGTGCCGCACCACATGGCGAACTCCGGGTAGTGCAGCGGCTCGGTGGGATGCCGGTGCAGCGGCCAGTGCGACATCAGCACCGTGCCGTGGTCGGCGGGGACGGCGTCGAGCCGCTTCCCGGTGACCTCCAGCCGCCGCGCGCACCACGCGGAGCGGCTCGGGAAGGGCTCGTGGTGCAGCAGGAACTCGTCGGTGCAGACCACGCCGGCTTCCCTGGCCTGCTCCATCGCCACGTCCAGCGGCTCCCCCTCGGCCGCCGGGGTGCGCCAGCTGTAGTCGTAGAGCAGGAACAGCGGCGCGATGGTCAGCGGGCGCTCGGCGTAGGGCCACACCGGGTACTCGTCCTCGGGGGTGAGCACGCCGACGTCGCGGCAGCGGCGCACCAGCTCGTCGTAGCGGTCCTGGCCGCGGTGCTGGTCGGGGTCCTTCCCAGTCGTCCACAGCTCGTGGTTGCCCGGGACCCACACCACGGTGGCGAACCGCTCGCGCAGCCTCGCCAGCGTGTCCACCACCGCCGACATCCGCTCCCCGACGTCACCAGCGACGAGCAGCCAGTCCTCCGGGGAGCCGGGGCGGATCTGGTCGACGAAGGGCTCGTTGCCGTTGTGCGTGACGTGCAGGTCGCTGGTGGCGTACAGGTTGGGCACGCCGACCACCGTATCCCGCCGAAGCCGATCACCCGGTGGCCGCTAATTCGGTGGCGCGCCCGCGGCCCGGGTGGCTAGCCTGGACGCATCATGAAGAGCTGACCCGAGCCCTCACCCGCGTCCGAGGCCGTTCGCCCGGCGGGTGTCCCCTTCTCACCCGGGCCGGTGATGCTTCATGTCCACTTCCCTTTCCCTGCGTGCCCGCGACCTCGCGTTCGCCTACGGCGATCGCGTCGTGTTCCGGGGCGTCGACCTCACCGCGAGCGCGGGCCAGCGGCTCGGCCTCGTCGGCGAGAACGGCGTCGGCAAGTCCACGCTGCTGCGCCTGCTCGCCGGGCTCGAACGGCCGCAGGCCGGTTCGGTGGTCGGCGGCGGGGACCTCGGCTTCCTCCGCCAGGAGCTGCCGTTCCCGGACACGGCCCGCGTCGCCGACGTGCTCGACGACGCGCTCGCCGAGATCCGGGCGGCCGCCGCGCGGCTCGACGTGCTGAGCGAGCGGCTGGCCGAGGATCCCGGGGACGCGGCCGCGCTGGAGGAGTACGGCCGCGTGCTGGAGTGGGCACAGGCCCACGAGCTGTGGGACGCCGACCGGCGGGCGAAGCTCGTCTGCGCGGGGCTCGGGCTCGGCGGGATCGAGCCGGAGCGCCCGCTCGGCAGCCTGTCGGGCGGGCAGCGCTCGCGGCTCGCGCTCGCGGCGCTGCTCGTCCGGCAGCCCGAGACGCTGCTGCTGGACGAGCCGACCAACCACCTCGACGACGCGGCGATGGAGTTCCTCGAACGGCACCTGTCGGCGTTGTCCGGGATCGTGGTCGTCTCCTCGCACGACCGGGTGTTCCTCGACGCGGTGTGCACGGACATCGTGGACCTCGACCCCGCGCTCGGCGGGCCGGCCCGCTACGGCGGGCGCTACTCGGACTACCTGGAGGCCAAACGGGCGGAGCGGGCGCGCTGGGAGCAGCGGTACGCCGAGGAGCAGGAGGAGCTCAAGCAGCTGCGGCACTCCGTCGCGGTGACGGCGCGGGACATCAACCACAACCGTCCCGCCCGCGACAACGCGAAGATGGCGTACGACTTCAAGACCGGCCGGGTGCAGAAGCAGATCTCCCGCCGGGTGCGCAACGCCCAGCTGCGGCTGGCGGAGCTCGAGCGCGACCAGGTGCGCAGGCCGCCGCGGCCGCTGCGGTTCGCGGCGCCGCTCACCGGCAGGCCCGCCGAGCAGCGGCTGGCCCTGTCGGTGCGGGACCTCGACGTGCCCGGCAGGCTGCGGCTGGGCGAGCTGGACGTCGGCACGTCGGCGCGGCTGCTGGTGACCGGCGGCAACGGCACCGGGAAGTCGACGCTGCTGGCGGTGCTCGCGGGCAGGCTCGCCCCGGCGGGCGGCACCGTGCACCGGGCCCGTGGCCTGCGGGTGGGGCTGCTGGAGCAGGACGTCACGTTCGCCGATCCCACGCCGACGCCCCGGCGGCTCTACGCCGGGGCGGCCGGTGAGGCGGCGCCGGCGCTGTCGTCACTCGGGCTGATCGCGCCGAGGGACCTCGACCGGGAGGTGGGGAGGCTGTCGGTGGGGCAGCGACGGCGGCTTGCGCTGGCGATGCTGCTGGCGAGCCCGCCGCACGTGCTCCTGCTCGACGAGCCCACCAACCACATCTCGCTCACCCTCGCCGAGGAACTCTCGGAGGCGCTGGAAAGCGCACCGGGTGCGGTGGTGGTCGCCTCCCACGACCGCTGGCTCCGCCGCTCCTGGCAGGGCATCGAACTCGCCCTGCCGGCCGGCTGACCCACCTGCCCCCAAGGCCACCTTTGTTGCGTTCAACGCAACAAAGGTGGCCTTGGGGGACGGACGGCGAGGGCGCTAGAGGGCGACGCCGAGGAGGGCGTCGACGGCGGCGCGGAGCCGGGCGGGCGCCTCGGTGTCGGTGCCGCGGCGGCCCAGCGCCTCGGTCACCCACGCGTCGACGGCGGCGAGCGCCTTCGGGGTGTCGAGGTCGTCGGCGAGGTGGTCACGCAGCCGGGCCACGGTGTCGTCGACGGCGGGGCCCGCCTCCAGCGACACGGCCTCACGCCAGCGGGCGAGCCGCTCCCGCGCCGCGGCGAGCAGCCCGTCGGTCCACGCGCGGTCGTCGCGGTAGTGCCCGGCGAACAGCGCCAGCCGGATGGCCGCCGGGTCCACGCCGTCGGCCCGCAGCCGCGACACGAACACCAGGTTGCCCTTCGACTTCGACATCTTCTCGCCGTCGAGGCCGATCATCCCGGCGTGCACGTAGTGGCGGGCGAACGGACGCTCCCCCGCCAGCGCCTCGGCGTGGGCCGCGCTGTACTCGTGGTGCGGGAACGCCAGGTCGGAGCCGCCGCCCTGGACGTCGAAGCCCATGCCGAGGCGGCCGAGCGCGATCGCGCTGCACTCGATGTGCCAGCCGGGGCGCCCCTCCCCCAGGTCCGACTCCCACGACGGCTCGCCGGGCCGCGCCATCCGCCATAGCAGCGCGTCGAGCGGGTCGCGCTTGCCCTTGCGCTCGGGGTCGCCGCCCCGTTCGGCGAAGAACCGCGCCATCGTCTCGGCGTTGTAGTTCGACTCGTAGCCGAAGTGGCCCGTGAACGAGCGGTCGAAATACACGTCCGGGTACTCCGGGTCGTCCGCACGGTACGCCGCACCGCTCGCGAGCAGCTTGCCGATCACCTCGACGATCTCGGGGATGCTCTCCACCGCGCCCACGAAGTCGCGGGGCGGCAGCACGCGCAGCGCCTCCATGTCCTCCCGGAACAGCGCGGTCTCCCGCATGCCGAGCACCACCCAGTCGTCCTGGTCGCGCTCGGCACGCTCCAGCAGGGGATCGTCGATGTCGGTGACGTTCTGGACGTAGTGCACCTCGTGGCCCGCGTCGAGCCACAGCCGGTGGACGAGGTCGAAGGCGAGGTAGGTCGCGGCGTGCCCGAGGTGCGTGGCGTCGTAGGGGGTGATGCCGCAGACGTACATCCTGGCGACGCGGCCGGGCGCCGTGGGCCGCAGCTGACCGGTCGCGGTGTCGTGGAGGCGTAACGGGCGGGGCGTTCCGGGGATACGGGGCACGGCAACCGATGACCAAGTCTGCATACCCCAACACTAAGCGGAAACGTCGTCCGCCTTCCCGCGTGGTGGGAACGACGCCGACCACATCGCCCCGAGACCGGCGAGCAGCTCCTCCGCCGTGGGGGCCGCCTCGGGGTCGAGCAGCCACTGGACGGACAGCCCGTCGCAGATCGCGATCACGAAGCTCGCGACGGCGAGACAGCGGGGGTCGTCGGGCGGGGTACCGTCGCCGAGGGACTCCGCGACCAGGCCTGCGACGCGCTCGCGGCAGCGCCGGTACTGCTCCGCGAACTGGCTGCGCAGGTCGGGGGTCCGCTCCGCCTGCGCGAGCGCCTCGACGTAGGAGAGCAGCAGCTTGCGTTTGCTGGTGAGGCTGCCGAGCAGCGCCGCCCACGTGACGTGCCCGCGTTCGACGGGCGAGGCCGACGGGTCGGCCATCGCGAGGTCGGCCAGCTGGTCGGTCCACTCCTCGAAGACCTGGCCGATGGCGGCGTTGAGCAGCCCGGCCTTGGAGCCGAAGTGGTAGCCGATCGACGCGAGGTTCGTGCCGGAGGCCGCGACCAGGTCACGCGTCGTGATGTGCGCGTAGCCCTTGTCCTCCAGCAGCCGCCGGGCCGCGACGAGGAGGTCTTCCCGATGGCCCACGCCCGCAGCGTACCCGGCCGCGGGCGTGACCCTGGACACCCGATCTATACGCGCGTATAAAACGCACGTGTAGATCACTGGCGAAGGAGCACCTGTGACGACCGAGACGACGACGCCCGGCGTGCGCATCGAGAACCTCACCGCCACCGCCCCGCCGCCGGGGCCACGGCTCCCGCTGGCCGTCCAGACCGTGCTGTTCGGCTCCTACCGGCACCGCTGGATGCCGAGGCTGCGCCGCCGACACGGCGATGTCGTGCGGCTGCGCATCTACCCGGAGCGCCACGTCGTGCAGCTCGCCGACGTCGACCACATCCGCGCCGTCTTCGCGGGCCCCGCCTCGGTCTTCCACGCGGGCGAGGGCAACGTGATCCTCAAGCCGGCGATGGGCGAGCACTCGGTGCTGCTGACCGACGAGGACGTGCACCTGCGTGCCCGCAAGCTGTTGATGCCCGCGTTCAACGGCGCCGCGCTGCGCGGCTACCGCGGCCTCGTCACCGAGCTCACCGAGCGGGAGGTGCAGCGCTGGCGGCCGGGCACGCCGTTCTCCTCCCACCCGCGCATGCAGGCGCTGACGCTGGAGATCATCCTGCGCGTCGTGTTCGGCGTCGCGGAGGGACCCCGGCTGGAGGAGCTGCGGACCCTGCTGCGCCGGATCGTCGACGTCGGGCCGGTCGACCTGCTCGGCTGGCACAACCCGAAGCTGCAGCGGTACGGGCCGTGGAAGCGCTACGCGATCGCCCAGCGGCGCACCGACGAGCTGCTCTACGCCGAGATCGCCGAGCGCAGGCGCGCGGGTGACCTCGGCGAGCGCCACGACGTGCTGTCCCGGCTGCTCGCCGTCGAGGGCACCGACGGCGAGGGGCTCACCGATGCGGAGCTGCGCGACCAGCTCATCACCCTGCTGCTGGCGGGGCACGAGACGACCGCGACCGCGCTGGCGTGGGCGTTCCATGAACTGGCCCGCGAGCCCGCGCAGCTGGCCGCCGCCACGCGCGCCGCCGACGACGGCGACGAGAAGTACCTGGAGGCGGTGGCGAAGGAGTCGATGCGGCTGCACCCGGTGATCTCGGAGGTCGCCCGCAAGCTCACCCGCGACATCGAGGTCGGCGGCTACCGCATCCCGGCGGGGCACACGGTGATGCCCTCGATCGCCCTCGTGCAGGCCGACCCGGCGCACCACCCCGGGCCCGGCGCGTTCCGCCCCGAGCGCTTCCTCGGTGACGGCCCGCCCGCGGGCACGTGGTTCCCGTTCGGCGGCGGGGTCCGCCGCTGCCTCGGGGCCGGATTCTCGTTGCTGGAGGCCACGGTCGTGCTGCGGGCGGTGCTCTCCCGCTTCCACCTGACGCCCGACCGCGCCCGTCCCGAACCCGCGAAGGCCCGCAACATCACGATGGTGCCGAGTCGTGGCGCCCGCGTGATTGTCACGCCGCGTACCCGGCTCGTAACATAGGAGGTTTCCTCCCACTCCCCAACTGAAGACAGAAGGTGGCGGCCATGACCAGTGGCGCTGACAGCGGGACCAGACGGTATCTCGTACTTCTCGAGGAGGACTCCTCGGCCGCGGCGGTGAGCACCTTCGCCAGCGTCGCCGGCCTGCATCCCGCCAGTACCGCCGACGTGCTGGGGACCACCGCGATCAGCCTGCTGTCCGCCCCCGACGGGCTCCTGCTGCACGAACTCGGTGTCGCCGTGGTGACCGCGGCCGCCGACCAGGCCGACGCGCTCACCCGCGCCGCCGGGCAGGGCCCGCTCGCGCTCGTGGAACCCGAGCGCACCGTGCACGCCTACGCGGCACCGGCCGTCGAGCCGGAGGACACCGTCGACGAGACCACGTTCACGTGGGGCCTCCAGGCGCTCGGCGCGCCGCGGAGCACGGCCACCGGAAAGGGCGTCCGCGTGGCCGTGCTCGACACCGGCGTGGTCGTGGACCACCCCGACCTCGCCGGGCGCACGCTCGTCACCAGCTCGTTCGTCGACGGCGAGCCGGTGGACGACGAGCACGGGCACGGCACGCACTGCGTCGGCACCGCGTGCGGGCCGCGCACGCCGTCGACCGGGCGCGGCTACGGCGTCGCCTACGAGGCGGAGATCTACGCGGGCAAGGTGCTGAGCAACGCCGGATCGGGCACCGACGGCGGCATCCTCTCCGGCATCCAGTGGGCGATCAGCAACCGCTGCGCGGTGGTATCGATGTCGCTCGGCGCCGCCACGCAGCCCGGCGACCCGCACTCGCGGATCTTCGAGACCATCGCGAGCAGGGCGCTGCGGCAGGGCACGCTGATCGTCGCGGCGGCCGGGAACGAGAGCAGGCGCGCCGACGGGCACATCGCGCCGGTCGGCCACCCCGCCAACTGCCCGTCGATACTGGCCGTCGGCGCGATCGACGTGCACCGCGCGGTCGCCGACTTCTCGTGCGGCACGGTCGATCCCGGCAACGCGGTCGACCTCGCGGGCCCCGGCGTGGACGTCTACTCCAGCTGGACGATGCCCGAGCGGTACAACACCATCAGCGGCACCAGCATGGCCACGCCGCACGTCGCGGGCGCCGCCGCGCTCGCCGCGCAGCGGCACGGGGCCCGCGGCTGGGAGCTGTGGGCACGGCTTTCCCAGTCGGCCCGCCGATTGCCGCTACCCTCGACGGATGTCGGCGCGGGGCTGGTGCAGGCACCCTGACCGCGCCGCCCGACCCCGACGGGAGGTGCATCGTGACCAGGGTGATCGTGTCCGTCGCCGACGAGAACCTCGGCACGCTCGACGACGTGGTGTCGGACCTGCGGCAGGCTGGGATGTCCGTCGACGGTGTGCAGGAGCTCCTCGGCACCGTCACCGGTTCCGTCGACGCCGACACCGTCCTCGCCGCGCTGCAGGACGTGCCGGGCGTGGCCGACGTCGAGCTGCAACGGGACGTCCGGCCGTCCTGACGTCGCCGCCTAGGAGCGCGCTGAACAACCACTGCCCTACTGCGCGACGCTCGCTACGGGCGGGGTCGTTCAGCACACTCCTAGCGGCGGTTGCGGAGGTAGTCGCCGACCACCGCGGCGCCGAGCCCGTCGAGGTCCGGAGCGAGCACGCGGCCACCCGCGCGGCGCGCCAGCAGGTCGACGAACGCCGCCAGCCGAGGGTCGTCGCCGAGCCGGAACACCGACACCGCCGCGCCCAGCTTCGCCAGCCTGTCCACTTCGGACAGTGTCTTGAGCAGCGTGCGCGGGCTCGGCGGGTAGTCGAACTCGGCCACGCCGTCCTGCTCCAGGTGGGCGGTCGGCTCGCCGTCGGTCACCATCAGCACCACCGGCTGCGCGTCCGGATGCCTGCGCAGGTGCCTGCCCGCGAGCAGCAGCGCGTGGTGGGCGTTGGTGCCCTGTTCCCACGCGCCCTCCAGGCCCACCAGCTCGGCCAGCTCCACCGGTGCGGCGTAGCGGCCGAACGTGATGAGCTGCAGCGCGTCGTTGCGGAACCGCGTGGAGATCAGCTGGTGCAGCGCGAGCGCGGTGCGCTTCATCGGCAGCCAGCGGTCCTCCTGCACCATCGACCACGACGTGTCCACGCACAGCGCCACGGCGGCGCGGGACCGGTGCTCGGTCTCCACCACCTCGACGTCGGACACGTCGAGCCGCACGGCGCCCGAATGCCGGCTCGCGGCCGTGCGCAGCACCGCGTTGCGCACGGTGCGCGACACCGCCCACGGCTGGGTGTCGCCGAACCGCCACGGCCGGGTGGAGCCGTCCGGCTCCCCCGCCGCACCCGCCGACGTCGTGTCCCGGTCGCCGCTGCGCCCGCGCAGGGCACGCACCACCTCGGCCAGCGCCGTCTCCCCGAGGCGCCGCAACGCCTTCGGCGACAGGCGCAGCGAGCCGTCGGGCGCACGCTCGAACAGGCCCTGCGCGCGCAGCTCCCGTTCCAGCTCCGCGAGCCTGCGGGCGTCCACGCCGGCCTCCTCCCCGAGCTGACGCTCCAGCGCGTCGAGGTCGATGTCCTCCAGCCGTGCGCCCGGATAGGCCTGCGACAGCTGCTCGGCGAGCGCGTCCAGCTCGGCGAGGTCGGTCATCGCCCGCGCGCCCTCGCCCAGCCCCAGCGGGTCGTCGCCCCGGAAGCGGGCCGAGGACGTCCAGTCCTCACCGGGACGAAGGCCGCGCAGCTGCTGGTCCAGTGTGGACAGTTGCTGCGCGATGCGCGGGTCGCCGAACGCCTGCTGCGACAACTGTGCCAGCTCGGCGCGCTGCTCCGGCGTCATCGAGTTGAGCATCCGCTGTGCCGCCGCGGCGCGCGCGGCGAGCACGTCGATCAGCTCCTCCACGTTCTGGGGGTTCTCCGGGAAGAACTCGCCGTGCCTGCGCATGAACTCCGCGAAGCGCTCGTCGATGTCGGAGAACCCCTGCGCGTGCGCCGACAGCAGCGCGTTGAGGTCGGCGAGCATCTGGTTGACCCGCTCGACGTCCTCGGGGCTCGTGGACTGCAGGGCCTGCTTCATGCCCTCGAAGCGCGACTCGAGCAGCTCCTTGCCGAGCAGCTCGCGGATCCGCTCGTAGTTCTCCCGCCCGGTCTCCGAGGTCCACTCGTAGTTCGCGAGATCGCTCACGGCGGCCGCCGTGCCGGGCGGCAGCGCGTCGAGCTGCGCCTCACGGAAGCGCGCGTCGTCGGACGGGTCCGGGAACAGCGCGCGGCGTTCGGCGTCGAGCGCCTCGTCGAGCAGGCGGCGCACCTCCTGCAGCGTGCCGTCGAGCCGGTGCCGCCGCTGGATCTCCGAGCGCCGCTGCCAGACCCGCCGGGTCAGCTCGTCCAGCCCCGCCGTGCGCCGGGTGCCCCGGCGCAGCAGCTCCTCCAGCGCCGAACGCGGCGAGGAGCCCGCCATGACGTCGCGGCCGATCTCGTCCACGGCGTCACGCAGATCCACCGGAGGCGCGAGCGGGTCGGGCCCGTCGTGGTAGGGCCCGTAGGCGTAGCTCTCCGGGTTCTCCGGCGGCCGGGCACTCACGGCCCGTACACCGTCGTCGCGTCGTCGGCGTCCTTCGCGAGCCTGCGGGCCAGGTAGAGCGACTCCAGGGCGAGCTCGACGGCCGAGGCGATGCGGCCCGGCGCGTCGTCCGACGAGACGCCCGCGCGCTGGGCGACCTCGTGCAGCACGGGCAGCTCCGGCAGCGCGGACAGCACGTCCCGGCCGGGCACCCGCTCGCCCGTGGCCACCAGGTGCCCGTCCGCGACGGCCTCGGCCAGCGGCCGCAGGTCCAGTCCGGCGAACCGGTCACGGGCGGTCTCGGCGATCGCCAGGCGCAGCAGGTGCACGAGGTGCTCGGTCTCGCGCCCCTCCTCCCCCGGCTCGAACTCGATCTTGCCGCGCAGCACGGCGGGCACGGCGTCGAGATCGACCGGCCTGGCCACGGCGGGGTGCTCGCCGGTCAGCGCCGAGCGCCGTAGCGCGGCGGCCGCCACGGTCTCGGCCGCCGCCACGGCGAACCGGGCCGACACGCCGGAACGCTGGTCGACGACGCTGGACTCGCGCAGGTTCCGCACGAAACGGGCCAGCACCTCCAGCAGCGGGTCACCGACCTCCGCCTTGAGGTCGGCCTCCTGCTTGACGACGCCGACCTCGGCGGCGACATCGAGCGGGTAGTGCGTGCGGATCTCGGCGCCGAAGCGGTCCTTGAGCGGCGTGATGATCCGGCCGCGGTTGGTGTAGTCCTCGGGGTTGGCCGTGGCGACCAGCAGCACGTCCAGCGGCAGCCGCAGCGTGTAGCCGCGGACCTGGATGTCGCGTTCCTCCATCACGTTGAGCAGCGCGACCTGGATCCGCTCGGCGAGGTCGGGCAGCTCGTTGATCGCCACGATGCCGCGGTGGGCGCGCGGCACGAGGCCGAAGTGGATCGTCTCGGGGTCGCCGAGGCTGCGGCCCTCGGCGACCTTCACGGGGTCGACGTCGCCGATGAGGTCGCCGACGGAGGTGTCGGGCGTGGCGAGCTTCTCGGTGTAGCGCAGATCCCGGTGCAGCCACGCGACGGGCAGGTCGTCGCCGAGTTCGGCGGCGCGGCGCTGCGACGCTGGGGTGATCGGCTGGAGCGGGTGCTCGGCCAGCTCGGAGCCCTCGATCACGGGGGTCCACTCGTCGAGCAGCCCGGCCAGCGTGCGCAGCAGGCGGGTCTTGCCCTGGCCGCGCTCGCCCAGCAACACCACGTCGTGCCCGGCGAGCAGGGCCCGCTCGAACTGCGGCAGCACCGTGCGCGAGAAGCCGACGATGCCGGGCCACGGATCGGCGCCCTCCCGCAGTGCCGCGAGGAGGTTGTCGTGGATCTCGGTCTTGATGCCCTTGGGGGCGTACCCGGCGGCGCGCAGCTCGCCTGCGGTACGGGGCAGGTCAGCGGGTGGAGACTGGGTCACGGCCTCGACGCTACTGCCGGTTCCGCCCGGCGTCGACGTGGACCAGCTCCAGCCCCGGGTACTCTCGATCTCTGTGTGTTGTCCCAGCGCGACCCTTGCCGTCTGGTCCTCGGCGTGGCTGCACGGCGCCGCCGCCTCCGACAACGCGCTCGACGCCCTGCTCGCGTGGGGCGAGGCGCACGAGGTGGTGGCGGCGGAGCAGGCCGTGGCCGACGTCTTCGACCTGCCGGTGACGGGTGACTTCCCCGCGACCCCCGCGCAGCTGCTCGCCGCGCTGCGCAAGCTCGGCGCCACGGCCGCCCGGCTCGTGCTCCCCGTTCCCGGTGACGTTCGCGGCCTCGGCGGAGGCGGTGCGTTCACCGACGCCGCGCTCCGCGCCGGTGAGGCCGTCGTGTTCCCCGGCCTCGGCTACGGCCTCGTGCCGCACGCGATCGCGGAGGGACTCGTGCGCTGGACCGTGTATCCCGTGGCGACGGAGTCGCCGCTCGGCCACGTCGGCATCGCCGACGCCGAGCACGGTCTCACCGACGCGATCAGGGACAGCGCGGGCGCGCTGCAGTCGCTCGACGTCGCCAGCGACCGGCCGGGCGTGCGCGCCGAGCTGTCGGCGAAGCTCCGTTCGCGGCCCGCGCCCGACTGGCCGCCCGGTACCCCCGGCCGCGCGCTGCGCGTGCTGCAGCGGGCCGAGGAGATCGGCGCGATCCTCGCACTGGCCTGCGCCGACGAACCGGGGGGCGCGCTGTCGGCGTCCGCGGCCACGCGCAGGGCCGACGCGCTGCGCCCGCTGTCCGAGGCGGTTCGCACCGCACGGTGCGCGGCCGTGAACGAGGCGGTGCGCGTCTTCGCCGACCAGGCCAGCCGCTCCTAGGAAGGCCGCTTCACCGCTTCGCAGCAGCCGGCGGCGCACGGCTCGCCGTTGGCCGTGCCACCCGAGGCCGGGAACGCCGAGAGCTTGCGGGCCTGTGCGCCCGCGGTGTGCTCCCTGACCAGCTCCGCCACCAGCTCCGCGAACCGCGGGTCGCCGTTGGGTGTGGCGGCGCGCGCGAAGCGCATGCCGAGCTCGCCCGCGCGGTCGGCGGCCTCGTTGTCGAGGTCCCAGATCACCTCGAGGTGGTCGGAGACGAAGCCCACCGGGCACACCACGACGGACGTGACGCCCTCGGCGTGCAGCGCGTCGAGGTGGTCGACGATGTCCGGCTCCAGCCACGGCACCTGCGGCGGGCCCGACCGCGACTGCCACACCACGTCGTAGCCCTCCACCCCGGCCTCGGCGGCGACGAGCCTGGCCGCCTCGGCGATCTGGCGGGAGTAGCGGTTGCCGCCCTCGGCGGGCGGGCCGGAGGTCACGTCGGCCGACAGCGGCACCGAGTGCGCGGTGAACACGGTGCGCGTGCCCTCGGCGTCGCCGAGCTGGGCGTGGGCGGCGCGCACGGCGTCGGCGAAGGAGGACACGAACAGCGGGTGGTCGAAGAACTGCCGCAGTTTCACCAGTTCGGGTGCCCCGTCGCCGACCGCGGCCCTGGCGCGGGCGATGTCCTCGTCGTACTGGCGGCACGCGGAGTACCCGCCGTAGGCGCTGGTGGGGAACACGAGCGCGCGGCGGACGCCGTCGGCCTTCATCGTGGCGACGGTGTCCTCGACCATCGGGTGCCAGTTGCGGTTGCCGAAGTACACCGGCAGCTCGATGCCCTGCGCGGCGAGCTCCTTCTCGACGGCGGCGATGGCTTCGCGGTTGAGCCGGTTGATCGGCGACACCCCGCCGAAGTGGTGGTAGTGCTCGGCGACCTCGGCGAGCCGCTCGGGCGGCACGCCCCTGCCCCGCGTGACGTTCTCGAGGAACGGCATGACGTCGTCCGGCCCCTCCGGACCGCCGAAGGACAACCACAGCAGCGCGTCGTAGTTCACGACGTTCATCTTCTCGCTGTGGCCGCCCCCACGCAGGACCGGGTCAGCGTTTTGCATCGATCGGTCCAAAACGCTACGGTGAGCCCATGCCACGTCCACGGGAGTTCGACGAGGCCGTCGCCGTCGAGAAGGCCATGCACGCTTTCTGGGACCACGGCTACGAAGGCACCTCCACCGCGCAGCTGTGCGAGGCGACCGGACTGAGCCGCAGCAGCATCTACAACACCTTCAGCAGCAAGCACGCGCTGTTCCGCCTGTCGCTGCGGCACTACATGGACAGCGCGACGCAGCGCAGGCTCGACCAGCTCGCCGAGGACCGTCCCGTCCGGGACAAGATCAGGGACCTGTTCGCCCAGACCATCGACGACGAGTACCGCTCACCGCGTGGCTGCCTGGTCGTGAACACGGCCGCGGAGCTGGGCGGGCGCGACGCCGAGATCAGCGAGGACCTCCGCCGCGACACCGAGCGCCTGACCGCCGCGATCCGCGACGCGATCGAGGTGGGCAGGCGCACCGGCGAGATCGCGAAGGACAAGGATCCGCTCGCGCTGGCCCGGTTCGTGCACACCACGGCGGGCGGCCTGCGCGTGATGGCCCGCAGCGGCGCCGGCCGCGCCGCGCTCGAGAACGTCGCCGAGGTCGCCCTCGCCGCACTCTGACCCCTCCGGCCCCGCGCCGGACGTTCCGCCTGCCCGCATTTTGAACCGACTGATACAAAATTGGGAGAAGCGTTGCCACTGGCCATCTACGTACTGGGGCTGAGCGTCTTCGCGCTCGGCACCTCGGAGTTCATGATCGCCGGGCTGCTGCCGTCGATCGCCGCCGATCTCGGCGTGTCGATCCCCGACGCCGGCCTGCTCGTGTCCGCGTTCGCGGCCGGCATGATCGTCGGCGCTCCCCTGCTCGCCGCCGCCACGCTGCGCCTGCCGCGCAAGCTGACGATGCTCGCGATGCTGGCCGTGTTCGCGCTCGGGCACGCCGGTGGCGCGCTCGCGCCGACCTACGAGGTGCTGTTCGCCAGCCGTCTCGTCTGCGCGCTCGCGTGCGCGGGTTTCTGGGCCGTCGCGGCGGTGACCGCCATGAGCCTCGTGCCGGCCGGCCGCCGGGGCCGCGCGATGGCCGTGGTGGTCGGCGGGCTCACCACGGCCAACGTGCTGGGCGTGCCCGCGGGCACGTTCGTCGGCCAGCACGGCGGCTGGCGGACGGCCTTCTGGGCCGTCGGCGGGCTCGCGATCGTCGCGTTCGCCGGTGTCCTCGCGCTGATCCCCGCCTCGGCGGGCCGCACGGGCGAGCGGCCGAGGCTGCGCGCGGAACTGCGCGCCTACCGCGACCGCGAGGTGTGGCTCGCACTCGTGATCAGCGCGCTGACGGTCGCGACGAGCATGGCCACGTTCAGCTACCTCGCTCCCCTGCTGACCGACGTCACCGGTCTCGCGCCGGGCTGGATCCCGGTGCTGCTCGGCGTCTACGGCGTCGGCGCGCTCACCGGCGTCACCCTCGGTGGGCGCCTCGCCGACACGAGACCGCTCACCACGCTGGCCGCCGCACTCGGCGGGACGCTCGTCGTGCTGGTGCTGATCGGGCTCGCCGCGTCGAGCGCGCCGGTGACCGTCGTGGCGATCTTCCTGCTCGGCCTGCTCGGCTTCGTCACCAACCCGTCCCTCAACACGAGGGTGTTCACGCTCGCCGGCGACGCACCCACGCTCGCCGGGGCGACGAACGTGACGGCGTTCAACGTCGGCATCGTCGTGGCGCCCTGGCTCGGCGGGCTCGCGATCGAGGCCGGGTCCGGCTACGCGGGCGTCGCGTGGGTCAGCGTCGCGCTCGGGGTCGCCGCACTCGCCGGGGTCGCGCTCGCGGCCGCACTCGCCCGCCGCGCCCCCGTCCCCGCACTCGTCCGGTGAACCCGCAACCCACGGAAAGGAACCACATGACCACGAGAGAGACCGTCGACGCGCTGTTCGCCCGGCTGGCGCGGGGTGATCTGGCGGGCACGCGCGCGCTGTTCGCCGACCACGTCGACTGGGACATCCCCGGCGCCACCGGCATCGTGCCGTGGATCGGCCGCAGGCGCACCGGCGATGAGGCCGCCGCGTTCTACGCCACGCTCGACGAGCACCTGGAACGCGACATCTTCGAGGTCGAGCGCGTCTTCGTCGACGGCGAGCACGCCGTGGCCACCGGCCACCTCCGGTCGGTGGTCCGGACCACGGGCAGGGTGATCGAGACGCCGTTCACGATCCAGCTGACCGTCGTCGGCGGCCGCATCACCCGCTACCTGATCCTCGAGGACAGCCACGCCGTCGCCGAAGCGGCCCGCCCCCGCTGACAGCGCAACGGCCCCCAAGGCCACCTTGGTTGCGCTCAACGCAACCAAGGTGGCCTTGGGGCCACGTGACAGGGCTACTGGCCGGTGGCGTGGACCCCGCCGTCGACCATGATCATCGAGCCGGTGGTGGCGGGCAGCCAGTCCGAGAGCACCGCGCAGATGCTCTTGGCGACCGGCGTCGGGTCGGTGGTGTCCCAGCCGAGCGGGGCGCGGTCGCCCCAGCCCTCCTCCAGCTCGCTGAAGCCGGGAATCGACTTCGCCGCCATCGTCTTCACCGGGCCGGCGGAGACGAGGTTGACGCGGATGCCCTGCGGCCCGAGGTCACGGGCCAGGTAGCGGTTCACCGACTCCAGCGCGGCCTTCGCGACACCCATCCAGTTGTAGGCGGGCCACGCCACGCGCGCGTCGAAGTCCATGCCGACGATCGACGAACCCGGCCCGAGCAGCGGCAGCACGGCCTTCGCCACCGCCTTGTACGAGTACGCCGACACGTCCACCGCCTTGCCGACGTCCTCGGACGGCGCGTCCAGGAACGGCGCGCCGAGGCAGCTCGCCGGGGCGAAGGCGATCGAGTGCAGCACCCCGTCGAGGCCGTCGACGTGCTCCCGCACGCGGTCGGCCAGCGTGGCCAGGTGCTCCTGGTTCTGCACGTCCAGCTCGATCACGGGCGCGGGCTCGGGCAGCCGCTTGGCGATGCGCTCGACGAGCGACAGCCGCCCGAAACCGGTGAGCACCACCTTCGCACCCTGCTCCTGCGCGACCCTGGCCGCGTGGAACGCGATCGACGCGTCGGTGATCACGCCCGTGATCAGCAGCCGCTTGCCTTCGAGCAGTCCGGACAACGAGTCCTCCACAAAGAAAGTCGGTAGGTGGGAAAAGATCAGTGGCCCATGCCGAGGCCACCGTCGACGGGCAGCACCGCACCGTTGACGTAACCGGCCTCGTCGGAGGCCAGGAACCGCACCGCGTTGGCGACGTCGGCGGCCTCGCCGTAGCGCCCCGCGGGGATCTGGGCGAGCGCCGCCTTGCGCTGATCCTCGGTCAGCTCGTTGGTCATGTCGGTGACGATGAAGCCCGGCGCCACGACGTTGGCCGTGATGTTGCGCGAGCCGAGCTCCCTGGTCAGCGACCGCGCGACGCCGACGAGCCCGGCCTTGCTCGCCGCGTAGTTCACCTGCCCCGCGCCGCCGGACAGCCCGATCACCGACGAGATGAAGATGAACCGGCCCCACTTCGCGCGCAGCATGTGCCGCGACGCGCGCTTGGCGACCCGGTAGGCGCCGGTGAGGTTCGCGTCGACGACGCGCGTGAACTGTTCCTCGCTCATGCGCATCAGGAGCGTGTCGTCGGTGATGCCCGCGTTGGAGACGAGCACCTCGACCGGCCCCTGGTGCTCCTCGACCTGCTTGAACGCCGCGTCGATCTGCTCGGTGTCGGTGACGTCGGCCTGCACGCCGAACAGTCCCTCGGGGGCGCCGGAACCGCGGTGGGTCACCGCGACCTTGTGCCCGGCGTCGGCGAGACCGCGCGCGATCGCGAGCCCGATGCCGCGATTGCCGCCGGTGACCAGAACGGACCGTCCCACGTAGCAACTCCTCGTGTGCGAGCCTTGCGCTGTTGACGCCGTGAGGTTATCCGGTCGCGGCGCGCCGGTCGCGGGGGCAGCACCGATACCGCCAGGTAACCCCGCATGGCGTTGACCACAACGGCGTACCGTGCCCGGCATGGCTGATCTCCGTCACGAGCCGGTGGTGCACCTGCCGCTGCGGGTGCGCTACCACGAATGCGACCAGCAGGGCATCGTGTTCAACGCCCACTACCTCGCCTACGCCGACATGGCCGCCTTCGAGTTCTACAAGGTCGTGTTCGGGTCGACCTCCTACATCACCGACCGCGGCGTCGACATGGTCGTCGCCGAGACCAACCTCGTGTACCGCCGTTCCGCGCGGTTCGAGGACGAGCTCGTGGTGAGCCTGAGCATCGAGCACATCGGCAACACCTCGCTCGTGCTCGGCATCCGGATCCACCGCGGCCACGAGCTCGTCCTCGACGGCACCAACCGCTACGTGTGGGTGGACGTGGACACCCACCGGCCCACGCCACCCCCCGACGACGTCCGCAAGCTGCTGGACGCCGCGGCGACCTAACCCTTCTGGACGCCCGGCCTGCCGTCCTCGACGACGTAGCTGGCTCGGGTGCTGATCGGAGCGCCCGGCGTGGTCACGTAGGGCAGCACCCGGAAGTCGCTGCGCCAGCGCTGCCGGTTCACGTTCACGCGCACGTACCCGCGCTGGGAGTTGAAGAACTTCAGGTGCGGGTTCGCGGCCAGGAACGCGCGGCCCTGATCGGTCAGGTCCGCACCATTGCCGCCACTGGTGATCGACGTGCCGACGAACTCGCTGCCGACCGTGGCCGAGCCGGGGTCGGTGAAGTCGCGCTTGAGGTCCCACGCGTAGTTCTGGTGCCGGTCGCCGGTGATCACCACGAGGTTGCGGACACCGCGGTCCTGCGCCTCGGCCAGCATCCGGTCGCGCTCGGCGGCGTAGCCGTCCCACGGATCCATCCAGACCTCCGTGGCGGGGCCGGGGTCACGGTCGGTCTGCCCCATCGGGGCCTGGTTGCCGAGCACCTGCCACCGCGCGCTCGACGAGCTGAAGCCGTCGAGCACCCAGTCGCGCTGCGCCTCGCCGAGGATGGTGCGGCCGGGGTCGAGCCGGTCGGTGCAGACCGCCGACGCGCCGTCGCCGCACGGCTGGTCGTCGCGGTACTGGCGGGTGTCGAGCATCGTGAAATCGGCGAGCGTGCCGTAGGTGAGCCTGCGGTGCAGGTGCACCTCCGGGCCGGACGGCAGCTGCGCGATGCGGAACGGCATGTGCTCGTACATCGCCTGGAAGGCGGCGGCCCTGCGGGCCCGGAACGTCACCGGGTCCTCGTTGTTCTCCGAGATGTCGCCGGCCCAGTTGTTCTCCACCTCGTGGTCGTCGATCGTCATGATCCACGGGAAGCGGGCGTGGGCCTGCTGCAGCGGGGCCTCCGCCTTGTAGAGGCCGTACTGCAGGCGGTAACGGGCGAGGCCGACGGTCTCGGTGTGGAACTTCGGGTCGGTGGTGACGCCGCGCCGGTTGTTCGCGACGCTGTACTCGTACAGGTAGTCGCCGAGGTGCACGACGAGGTCGAGATCCTCCCGCGCCATGTGCTCGTAGGCGGTGTAGTAGCCGTCCTGCCACGCCTGGCACGACGCGAACGCGAAGTTCAGCTCGCGCGGGTTCGACCACACGGCCGGCGTCGTCCTGGTGCGGCCCGTCATCGAGATCTCGCCGCCGGTGCGGAAGCGGTAGAAGTACTCGCGGTCGGGCGCGAGGCCGTGGACCTCGGGGTGCACCGAGTGCCCCAGTTCCGGGGTGGCGACGACGCTGCCTCTGCGGACGACGCCGCGGAAGCGTTCGTCCACGGCCACCTCGTACTCCACCCTGACCGGCTTCGCCGGCATGCCGCCGGAGCCGTCGGCGGCGAACGGGTCGGGCGCCACGCGGGTCCAGAGCACGACACCGCCGGGCAGCGGGTCGCCGGAGGCCACGCCGAGCGAGAACGGGTTGGCCTTCAGCGCGGGCGCGGCGTACGAGCTCGCCGCGCTCCAGGCGCCGGTGCCGAGCAGTACCGCGGCGGCTCCGGCGCCGCCGTAGCCGAGGAACCGGCGGCGGGACACGGCGGAAGGGCGCGCGACCATAGGGGGGTCCTCCTGTGGTGGGGAAACGGGATCGGCAGAATCGTTGTTCGCCGACATGGCCACGGCGGGGCGCGGAACCGACGCGCGAGTGAACGGGAGAAGATCAACACTGTGTTCCGGATCGTCTTCTACCACCCCGAGATCCCGCCCAACACGGGCAACGCGATCCGGCTCGCCGCCAACACCGGCTGCGAGCTGCACCTGATCGAGCCGCTCGGCTTCTCGCTGGAGGACAAGTACCTGCGCCGCGCGGGACTCGACTACCACGACCTCGCCGAGGTCCACGTGCACGCCGACCTGGCGAGCGCGTGGAAGGCACTGGCACCGCGCGCGGTCTATGCCTTCACCACCAAGGCGACGCGCCGCTACACCGACGTCACCTACGCCGAAGGCGACGTGCTGCTCTTCGGGCCCGAATCGGTGGGGCTGCCGGAGGAGGTGCTGGCCGACGAGGCGGTGACCGACCGGCTGCGCCTGCCGATGCTGCCCACGTCGCGCTCACTGAACCTCACCAACACCGCCTCGATCGTGGTGTACGAGGCCTGGCGCCAGCTCGGCTTCGCGGGCTCCTGAGCCCTAAGGGAGCCGCTGGCCGATGAACAGCGAGCTGCCCGCCGCGCCGATGAGCACGATCGTGCCGAGCACCACCCACGGCCTGCTGGCGTCCACGTTCTTGGTCTCGTAGCCGATCTGCTCGCCGAGGCTGGCGTAGACCTGCTTGAGCTCGTCGGCCGTCGCGGCCTTGTAGAAGTCGCCGCCGGAGAGGCGCGCGATCTCCCGCATCGAGGCGTCGTCCACCTCGACGGGGACCTCCTTGCCCTCGATCTCCACCGAGCCGTGGGAGGTGCCGAACGAGATCGTGGTGACCGGGATGTCCTTCTGCTTGGCGACTCCGGCGGCGGTGAACGCTCCCCTCGGCGCGTACTCGTCCTGCGGCACGGTCTGCTTGCCGTCGGTCATCAGCACGATCCGGGCCGGCGGCGGCCCGTCGGCACCGCCGACCACCGAGGAGAAGCTCTCCACCGACTGCAGGGCGGCGAAGATCCCCTCGCCGGTGGCCGTCGACTGCGCCAGCTTGAGGTTGTCGATCGCGTGCACCACGCCGTCGCGTTCGGTGGTGGGTGCCACGAGCACAGTGGCGGTGCCCGCGAACGAGATCAGCCCCAGGTTCACGCCCGGCGTCAGCCCCTCCGCGAACGACCTCGCCGCGTCCTGCGCGGCCTTGAGCCGGGTCGGCTCGACGTCGGTGGCCTCCATCGACAGCGACACGTCGATCACGAGCATCACGGTGGCGCGGTTGCGCGGCACCTTCTGCTCGGCCGTCGGGCCCGCGAGCGCGAAGGTCAGCAGAATCAGCGACACGATCAGCAGCGACGCGGGCACGTGCCGGGTCCAGCCCTGGCTGCGCGGCGCCACCCGCTCCAGCAACGCCAGGTTGGAGAACCGCATGACGCGCCTGCGGCGCGCGCGCATCGCGTAAACGTAACCCGCCACCACGAGGCCGACCACGATCAGGAGCAGGAACCACCAGGGGGAGGCGAATCCGGTGAGGCTCATGAGGCGGCTCCGGACCAGCCGCGCTTGCGCGCCACCACGAACCGCACGACGTCGGCGATCCAGTCGGAGTCGGTGCGCAGCACGAGGTGACCGGCCCCGGCCTGACGCAGCGCGCGGGCCACCTCGGTGCGGTGGGCGTGCGCGGCGGCGGCGAACTCCTTGCGCAGCAACGCCGACGCGTTGACCTCGCGCTGTTTCCCGGTCTCGGGATCGGCGAGCACGACGGTGCCCACCTCGGGCAGGTCGACGTCGCGCGGGTCGAGCACCTCGATGCCCACCAGGTCGTGACGTGCCGAGAGCGCCCGCAGCGGACGCTCCCAGTTGGTGTCGCCGAGGAAGTCGGAGATCACCACGGCGAGCCCGCGCCGCCGGGGCGGCCGGCGCAGCTGCTCGATGAGCTGGGCGAGGTCGCCCCGCGTCCCCTCGGCGGCGCGGGGCAGCTCGGCGACCTTGCGGATGAGGTTGCGGGCGTGGGCGAGCCCGCCGCGTGGCGGGAGCCGCACGGTCTCGGCGCCGTTGGACAGCAGTGCGCCGATCCGGTTGCCGCCACCGCGGGTCAGGTGCGCGACCGCGGCGACGGCGCACACCACGAGGTCCCGCTTCTCGCACACGGCGGTGCCGAAGTCGAGGCTCGCGGAGAGGTCGGCGACCACCCACGTCTCCAGCTCGCGGTCGGCGATGCTCTCGCGGATGTGCGGCGTGGTCGTGCGCGCCGTGACCGCCCAGTCCATCCGGCGCACGTCGTCGCCGGGCTGGTAGGGCCGCGCCTCCCCGGGCTCGGAGCCGGGCCCCGGCACGAGGCCGAGGTGGTTGCCCTGGAGCAGGCCGTCGAGGCGGCGGCGCACGTCGAGCTCCAGCGTGCGCAGCCCGGCCTCGAGCCGGTCGCCGCGCAGCACCGGTGGCGCCCAGCCGGGCCGCCCGCCCTTGTCGTCGTTGATGGGACCCATGACCGCGCGTTACCTGCCGGGCGCACCTGCCGCGAGCGGCTGACCAGGCCCGCCCTGCGGCCGGGCCGAGACCTGGGGCAGCGGGACCGTCTGCAGGATCCTGGTCACGATGTGGTCGAGCGGCACGCCGTCGGCGAGCGCGTCGTAGGACAGCACGAGCCGGTGCCGCAGCACGTCGGGGACGACGTCGACCACGTCCTGCGGGAGCACGTAGTCGCGGCCGCGCACGAGCGCGAGCGCCCGCGCGGCGGCGATGATGCCGAGGCTCGCGCGCGGCGAGGCACCGTAGGACACCCAGCCGGCGACGTCGGTGAGCCCGTGCTCGCCGGGCGTGCGCGTGGCGAGCACGAGCCGCACGACGTAGTCCACGAGCGCGTGGTGGACGAACACCTGCGAGGCCACGCCCTGCAGCCGCACCAGTTCGGCCGGGCTGAGCACCTCGTGCGGCTCGGGCGGGGTCACGCCCATGCGGTAGACGATCTCGCGCTCCTCCTCCGCGGTCGGGTACTCGACCACGATCTTGAAGAGGAACCGGTCGCGCTGGGCCTCCGGCAGCGGGTAGACACCCTCGTTCTCGATGGGGTTCTGGGTGGCGAGCACCAGGAACGGGTCGGGCATCGGGAAGGTCTGGCCGCCGATCGAGACGTGCCGCTCGGCCATCACCTCGAGCATCGCCGACTGCACCTTCGCCGGCGCGCGGTTGATCTCGTCGGCGAGGACGAAGTTCGCGACGACGGGGCCGAGCTCGACGTCGAACTTCTCGCTGGCCTGCCGGTAGATGCGGGTGCCGAGGATGTCGGCCGGCACGAGGTCGGGCGTGAACTGCACGCGGGAGAACGAGCCGCCGACCACCCGGGCGAACGTCTCCACCGCGAGGGTCTTCGCCACGCCGGGCACGCCCTCCAGCAGCAGGTGCCCCTTAGCCAGCAGGCCCACCAGCATGCGCTCCACGAGCCGGTCCTGACCGACGATGACCCGTTTCACCTCGAACACCGTGCGCTCCAGCAGCTGCGCGTCACGGGCCGGGGTGCCTGGCTGGGCCGGGGCGGCGCCGTCGGAGTAGCCGGGCTCGGTCACACCTAACCTCCTCGCTGGTGATCTTCCTCTACGCCGTGTGACCGTACCCTCAGTGCCGGGCACGGTTGTTCGCGACCGTATCGCTCCAGCAAACCCGCTGACCGGTATGACCACTGTGAAGGCCCGCGGGGGCGTTACCCGCCGGGCAGATCCTCCGGAGTGTCCACGTCGGCGGCCTCTCCCGGCAGCGCCGGGACGTCCACTATGGACAGCCCGCCGAGCGTGCGCCGCAGTGACGCGCCCGCAGGGTCGGCGGGCAGGACCGACCGCAGCGCGCCGGTCCGCCACACGCCCAGGAGCCACTGCCGCCGTCCCTCGTCGTCCACGAGCACGGCCCCGTCGGCGTCGCCGAGGGCCGACCGCAGCCGTCCGATGGTCCGGGAGGTGACGGCGGAGAGGTCGGCGGCGAGCACGGCCACGACGTCGGCGGTGACCAGGTCGAGTCCGGCGGCGAGCGCGGCGACCGGACCGGAGCCCGGCGGATCCTCCCTGGTCCAGCGCACTCCGGGCACGCCCTCTCTGCGCGGGCCGACGACCACGACGTCGTCGGCCGCGTGCAGCGCCGCGACGGCACGCAGCAGCAGGGGCATGCCGCCGACCTCGAGCATCGGTTTGTCCACGCCGGCGAGCCTGCGCGCGGCGCCGCCGGCGAGCACGATGCCCGCGAGCGGCGGGGTCACCCGATCAAGCGGGTCGCGTACGGCATGATGTCGCCGTAGCGTACCGGGACCACCCGGACGTACCCACCCGAGTACGGCGCCTCGATCATCTGGCCGCCGCCCAGGTAGAGCGCCACGTGATGGATCCCGCTCGTGCCCCAGAAGAGCATGTCGCCGCGCCGCATCTGCGACAGCGGCACCTTGTAGCCGGCCTCGTACTGGTAGCCGCTGTAGTGCGGCAGCGCTTTGACCCCGGCGAAGGCGTAGATCATCAAGCCGGAGCAGTCGAAGCCGATCTTGTTGTAGTCGCCGTAGCTGTCGGCGACGCCGCCGTCGCGGATGCCGTAGGTCGGGCCGTAGGCGTTGCCGCCACCCCACGCGTACTGCACGCCGAGCTGCGACATCGCCCGCGCGATCACCGCCTCGACGGTGGCCCCGGCGGGGGCCGACGACGGCCGCGAGGTGACCGGGGCCGAGGAACCCGAGCCCGACGAGCCCGCGGCGAGTGCCGCCTGGCGGGCGCGCTCGGCCTCCTCGGCCTCCTTCTGGGCGAGCCAGTCCTCGTACCGCGCGCGCTGGCCCTCGAGCCCGTCGACCCGGGACTGAGCGTCGTAGAGCAGCTGCTCGACCCGCGACTTCTCGGCCTCGATCTCGCTGGTGCGGGCGGCCTGGCCCTGCTGGGCCTCGATCGCGGCGGTCTGTGCCTGGTCGGCGGCGGCCTTCGCCTGCTCGGCCTCGGTGCGCCGCTGCTGCGCGAGCTGCAGCGCCTCGCGCGCCGCGGCGTCCTTGTTGGACTTCTCGACCTGCGCGCGTTGCATGCCCTCGAGCGCGTCCAGCTGGCTGCCGCTCACGGCCTCCAGCAGCTGCGCGCGGGCGAGCAGGTCGTCGGGGCTGTCGGAGCCGAGGTAGGCGCCGATCGAGCCGATCGTGCTGCCCTGCCGGTAGCTGCCCGCCACGAACTGGTCGAGGTCCGCCCTCGCGGCCTCGATCGCGCCGGCGGCGGCGTCCGCCTCGGTCCGCGCCGCGGCCGCGTCGCGCTCGGCCTGGTCGGCGGCGTCGCGCGCGAGCTGCATGTCGACGCGGGCCTTGTTGGCCTGCTCCATCTTAAGCTCGACCTCGGACTGCAGCGCCGTCAGGCGGGACTCCGCCTCGGCGAGCTGGTTGGTGAGCTCGCCGACCTCGCCCGCCCTGGCGTTGGCGTGGTCGCGGCTGGCCTCCAGCTCGGAGTCACTCGGGTTCGGCGGGGGCGGCGGCACCGCGAGCCCGCCGCCCGCCGTGCCGAGCAGGGCGACCAGCGCCAGCGCACCCACCACGACGCCACGGCGCAGTCCCGCGCCGTATCCGCCCCACGGCCGCTGCGACCCGTTCCGCCCGTCCGGCACAGACTCCACCTCCCCTTCTGGTCCAGTAGAAACTGTGCCACTCGGAGCACAGCCACACCAGGTGTCACACCTGAAACTTCGTCATCGTGCGTTACATTTCCCCACAACGGGGGATATCGGGCGTGGCCGATTCGTGATGCGGCGGTGACCACGCCGGGGAAACGAGGACGCGCCGAGCCGCGTCTCACCACTGGATCGTTCGTCTCACTGGGGGTACCGCATGCCGGCCACTCGGCGCGTCGCCGCGACCTCGTTCGCGGTGCTCTGCTCGCTGGGCCTGGCGGTGGCCGTCACGGGGACGTTCCTGCCGTGGTTCCACTCGGGCACGGTCGAGCGCAGCAGCTACCAGGCGGTGGGCCTGGCCGGGCACTTCGACCTGCTGGACAACGCGCTCGTCACCGCGCTGCTCACCGGGTGGATCGCGGTGCCGCTGCTGTCCGCGGTGGCCGCCGGGCTGTTCGCCCTGCGGCTGCCGCGCACGGGAGCGGCGCTGGCCCTGGTCGTCGCGCTCGTCGTGGGAACCGTCTCGCTGCTCGCCGCCGTCCAAGGCGGCACCGCGAGCCGGTTCGTCGGCGTGACGACCACCGGCCCGATCACCACCACCACAGGCATGGCCATCGCGCTGTGCGGGGCTCTCGGCGTGCTCGTCGCCGCCCGGGGCACCCGCGGCGGCAGCCCGCCGCACCGGCAGAGCGCGCTAGAGGGAAGAGCAGGTGTGCGACCGTGACCAGTCCAGGCCAGGGGGACCAGTGGTCCCCGCAGCAACCGGGCGGCTATCCGCCTGGCCAGCCGCACGGCGGCCAGCAGTACCCGCAGCAGTACCCGGGCCAGCAGTACCCGCGGGACCCGCACGCCCAGTACCCCGGCCAGCAGTACCAGTACCCGCAGCAGCCGCACCCGCAGCCGTTCGACCCGGCCGCCGCCCAGCAACACGGCTACGGCGGCTACGGCGCCTTCCCCGGGCAGCAGCAGTCCTTCCCGGTCCCGCCACCGGCGGGCCCGCCTGCCAAGCGCAAGCGCGGGCTGATCATCGCGCTCGTCGCCGCGCTCGTGGTGGCGGGCGGCGGGGTCGCCAGCTGGTTCGCGTTCTGGCAGAGCGACTCCGTGGCCTCCGGCGCGGCGACGCCGGACGAGGCGGCGATGAACTTCGCGACCGCGCTGGGCAGTGGTGACGTCGTCGGCCTGCTCGGCACGCTCACGCCCGCCGAGGCCTCGCTGTTCACCGACCCGATCGGCGACGTCACCGGCGAGCTGAAGCGGCTCGGCGTGGTGACGCAGGACGCGAACCCGGAGCAGATCACCGGGCTGCGGATCGAGACGGAGAACCTGAAGTTCGACGAGTCGCAGGCCGAGCAGGTCAACGACCACGTGACCATCACCAAGCTCACCGGCGGCACGCTCACCCTCACGTCGGACCTGAGCCAGGTGCCGCTCGCCGGGGAGTACCGGGACCTGGCGCTCGAGAGCGCCGACCTCGGCGGCCCCTCGACGGAGCCCGAGACGGAGACGATCGACATCGCCGAGGTGGTGCGCGAGACCGGCGAGCCGATCCGCATCGCGACGGTCAAGGTCGGCGACGAGTGGTACCCGAGCCTGCTCTACAGCATCGCCGACTACGCGCTGCTCGAGGCGGACGCGGAGTGGCCGCAGCAGGCGATCCCGGCGAACGGCGCCGGCTCGCCGGACGAGGCCGTGCGCGCGACCGTGCAGGCCGCGCTCGACGGCGACCTGCGGCGCGTGGTGGAGCTGCTGCCGCCGGACGAGATGGGCGTGCTGCACGACGTCGGCCCCGTCCTGCTCGACGCACTCGGCGAGCCCTCCCCCGCCGGCGTGGAGATCACCCGGCTGGAGACCGAGAACAGCGAGGTCACCGGAGGCACCCGGGCCACCATCACCGCGCTGGAACTGGACGTCGAGGGTCAGGGCACGTTCGAGCTGACCAAGGACGGCGACTGCTACGCGATGACCGTCCAGGGCCAGTCCGACCGGCTCTGCGCCGATCAGCTCGCGGCACTGGCGGCGGGTGAGGCCGACGGCGACCTGCCGCCGGAGCTGCAGCAGATCCTCACCAACGTCGGCGGCGGCATCATGGAGCAGGGCCTCGGGGTGGTCACCACGGAGGTCGACGGCAAGCACTACGTCAGCCCGATCCGCACGTTCACCGAGTTCGGCATGACGTTCCTGCGCAGCATGCAGCCGGAGGACCTGAGGACGATCCTCGAGAACGCGAACTGACCTTCGCGCGCGGGAAAGGGCCCGGTACCACGTCGTGGTGCCGGGCCCTTCGCCACCTCCCCTTGAACAGAAAAAAGGACACGCGTACTGTTTAGGGCAGCAGGGCGTCATCGAGCCCACCTCTGCGGGCGCGACGGGGGTGCGCAAGACTCGGCCTGCGTACCCGAACGAACCGCCGCCAGGAGTTACACGTGACTGCACCTGCCAGCAAGGACAGCTTCGGGGCTCGCGACACGCTGAAGGTCGGTGACGCCTCCTACGAGGTGTTCCGCCTCAACAAGGTCGAGGGCTCGCAGCGCCTTCCGTACAGCCTCAAGATCCTGCTCGAGAACCTGCTGCGGACGGAGGACGGCGCCAACATCACCGCCGACCACATTCGCGCTCTCGGCAACTGGGACCCGAAGGCGGATCCGTCGACCGAGATCCAGTTCACCCCCGCCAGGGTGATCATGCAGGACTTCACCGGCGTCCCGTGCGTGGTCGACCTCGCCACGATGCGCGAGGCCGTCACCGATCTCGGTGGCGACCCCGACAAGGTCAACCCGCTGGCACCGGCCGAGCTGGTGATCGACCACTCGGTGATCATCGACGTCTTCGGCACCGCCGACGCCTTCGAGCGCAACGTCGAGATCGAGTACGGCCGCAACAAGGAGCGCTACCAGTTCCTGCGCTGGGGCCAGGGCGCCTTCGACGAGTTCAAGGTCGTCCCGCCCGGCACCGGCATCGTGCACCAGGTCAACATCGAGTACCTGGCCCGCACCGTCATGTCCCGCAACGGCCAGGCCTACCCCGACACCTGCGTGGGCACCGACTCCCACACCACCATGGTCAACGGGCTCGGCGTGCTCGGCTGGGGCGTCGGCGGCATCGAGGCCGAGGCCGCGATGCTCGGCCAGCCGGTGTCGATGCTGATCCCGCGCGTCGTCGGCTTCAAGCTGACCGGTGAGATCCCGGCGGGCGTCACCGCCACCGACGTCGTGCTGACGATCACCGAGATGCTGCGCCGCCACGGCGTGGTCGGCAAGTTCGTCGAGTTCTACGGCGAGAGCGTCGCCCAGGTGCCGCTGGCCAACCGCGCCACCATCGGCAACATGAGCCCCGAGTTCGGCTCCACCGCCGCGATCTTCCCGATCGACGACGAGACGATCCGCTACCTCAAGCTCACCGGCCGCTCGCCGGAGCAGCTGGCGCTGGTCGAGGCCTACGCCAAGGAGCAGGGTCTCTGGCACGACCCGAGCCACGAGGCGGAGTACTCCGAGTACCTCGAGCTGGACCTGTCCACCGTGGTGCCGTCGATCGCCGGCCCGAAGCGCCCGCAGGACCGCATCGAGCTGACCGACGCCAAGTCGTCGTTCCGCAAGTCGGTGCACGACTACGTCGAGGAGCAGTACCCGACGCCGCACACCAAGGTCGACGAGAAGGTCGAGGAGTCCTTCCCGGCCAGCGACGCCCCGGCGCTGTCCTTCGCTGACGAGGACGCCGTCGCCATCCCCACCGCCGCCAACGGCGCCTCGGGCCGGCCGACCAAGCCGGTCACCGTGAAGTCCGAGGACCGCGGCGAGTTCGTGCTCGACCACGGCGCCGTGGTGATCGCCTCGATCACCTCGTGCACCAACACCTCGAACCCCTCGGTGATGCTCGGCGCGGCCCTGCTCGCCAGGAACGCCGTCGAGAAGGGCCTCTCGGTCAAGCCGTGGGTCAAGACCTCGATGGCGCCCGGCTCGCAGGTCGTCACCAACTACTACGAGAAGGCCGGCCTCTGGCCGTACCTCGAGAAGCTGGGCTACCACCTGGTCGGCTACGGCTGCACCACCTGCATCGGCAACTCGGGCCCGCTGCCAGAGGAGATCTCCGCCGCGGTGCAGGAGAACGACCTCACGGTCGTGTCGGTGCTGTCCGGCAACCGCAACTTCGAGGGCCGCATCAACCCCGACGTGAAGATGAACTACCTGGCCTCGCCGCCGCTGGTCATCGCCTACGCGCTCGCGGGCACGATGGACTTCGACTTCGAGGAGCAGCCGCTCGGTCAGGACACCGACGGCAACGACGTCTTCCTGAAGGACATCTGGCCGACGCCGCAGGAGATCCAGCAGACGATCGACTCGGCGATCACGCAGGAGATGTTCAGCAAGGACTACGCCGACGTCTTCGACGGCGGCGAGCGCTGGAAGTCGCTGCCCACCCCGGAGGGCAAGACCTTCGCCTGGGACCCCGAGTCCACCTACGTCCGCAAGCCCCCGTACTTCGAGGGCATGACCGCCGAGCCGGCCCCGGTGTCCGACATCAGCGGTGCCCGGGTGCTCGCCAAGCTGGGCGACTCGGTGACCACGGACCACATCTCGCCCGCGGGCGCGATCAAGGCGGACTCCCCCGCCGGCCGGTACCTGCAGGAGCACGGCATCGACCGCAAGGACTTCAACTCCTACGGTTCCCGGCGCGGTAACCACGAGGTGATGATCCGCGGCACGTTCGCCAACATCCGGCTGCGCAACCAGCTGCTCGACGACGTGCAGGGCGGCTACACGCGCGACTTCACGCAGGAGGGCGGCCCGCAGGCGTTCATCTACGACGCCGCGCAGAACTACGCCAAGGCCGGCATCCCGCTGGTCGTGCTGGGCGGCAAGGAGTACGGCTCCGGCTCGTCGCGCGACTGGGCCGCCAAGGGCACGAGCCTGCTCGGCGTCCGCGCGGTGATCGCCGAGTCGTTCGAGCGCATCCACCGGTCGAACCTGATCGGCATGGGCGTGATCCCGCTGCAGTTCCCCGAGGGCGAGTCGGCGAAGTCGCTGGGCCTCGACGGCACGGAGACCTTCGCGATCGCGGGCATCACGAAGCTCAACGAGGGCGAGACGCCGCGCACCGTCAAGGTCACGGCGACCAAGGCCGATGGGACCACCGTCGAGTTCGACGCCGTGGTGCGGATCGACACCCCCGGTGAGGCGGACTACTACCGCAACGGCGGCATCCTGCAGTACGTGCTGCGGAAGATGACCCGCAGCTGAGCGGTGCCAGCGTCGGGAGACGGCCCGGTTCCCCTCGGGGAGCCGGGCCGTCTCACTGAATACGGAGGCGACAACGTGCCCGATCTGCTCGTGGGCCTGGTGGTGCTCGTCGGCGCTGTGGTGCAGGGCGCGGCCGGTTACGGCATGAACCTCGTCGCGGTTCCGCTGGTCGCACTGATCGACCCGAGGTTCCTGCCGGTGCCGCTGCTGCTGATCGCCAGCGCGCACGGACTGCTGGCGCTGGTCCGGGAGTACGGCGACACCGACTGGAGCGGCGTGGGCTGGGCGATGCTCGGCAGGGTCCCCGGCACGGCGCTCGGCGTGCTCGCGGTGGCGACGCTCGCCGAACGCCCGTTCTCGGTGGTCGTGGGCGCGGCCGTGCTCGCGTGCGTGGTGCTGTCGGTGCTGTCGTGGCGGCCCCGGCCGACCCGGGGTCCGCTGCTGGTCGCCGGGGTCGCGAGCGGCGCGTTCAGCACCGCGGCCTCGATCGGCGGTCCCCCGATCGCCCTGCTGTACCAGCACTCTCCGGGGCCGACGATCCGCGCGACGCTCGCCGCGACCTTCGGGCTCGGCACCCTGCTCTCCCTGGCCGGGCTCGGCGTCGGCGGCCAGGTGCACCTCACGCACTTCGTGTTCGCGGCGTGGCTGCTGCCGTTCCTGCTGGCGGGGTTCCTGCTCTCCGGCCCGGCGCGCCGCTTCCTCGACGGCGGCCGCATGCGCGTCGCGGTGCTCACGATCTCCGGGGCCAGCGCACTGGCCCTGCTCGTCCGCGCCGCCGTCGGCTAGGAGCGTGCTGAACGACCCCGCCCGCCGCGAGCGGCGATCCAGACGGCGACCTCGCAAGGCGGAGGATTCCAGGGTCGCTCACGCGCCGATGATCGGTTCCAGGTAGCCGCGCAGGGCGCGTTTCAGCTCGGCGATCCAGACCTCCCGCTCCCGCTCCGGCGCGGCGACGACCGTGTTGAGCAGTGCGCCGAAGATCTGCGTCGCGACCACCGCCGTGGTCCGCACGCTCTCCCCGGGAAGCCCGGGCGCTCGCGCGGCGAGCACCTCCGCGATCCTGCCCACCACCGCCTGGTGCAGCTGCCGGGTCGGCGCCGCGAGGCGCTCGGGCATGTCGGCGGCGTTGAACAGCGCCTTGAAGCCCGGGTTGGCGACGTTCACCTCGATCATCGGCCCGATCATCCGGTCGATCAGCTCCGCCAGTGGCAGCGTCGCGAACCCGGGGTCGAACGCCTTGTCGTGCGCGGCCTGCAGCGCCGTGCGGTACCGCTGCGCCAGCGCCTCGGCGATCGCCTCCTTGTTGGTGAAGAACTGGTAGAGCGTGCCGGGCGAGACGCCCGCCCTCGCCGCGATGGCGTTGGTCGTCGCCTTGGCGTACCCGGTCTCGGCGAACACCTCCGCCGCCGCGTCCGCGAGCTGTTCCATCCTGCGCCGGCCGCGTTCCTGCCGCTTGCGCTCCGGTTGCTGACCCGCCACCCCGGCATCGCCTCCCGCACTGGTTGACAAATGCGAGCGATCACTCGTAATTTCGAAAGCGAGCGATCACTCGTGTTTTCTCCAGCTTAGCGCCTCCCCAAGGAGACCAACCCGTGTCCAGACCGTCCCCCCGCCCGTCCGCCCTCGAGCGGCTCGGCCGGTTCACCGTGCGCCGCCGACGATGGGTGCTCACCATCGGCGTCCTCGTCACCGTGCTGTTCGGCGTTGTCGGCGCCGGTGCGCTGAACGCACTGTCACTGTCCCGGATCGACGCGCCGGGCTCCGAGTCCGACCGGGCACGCGCCGCACTCACCGAGCAGTTCGGCACCGGCTACCCCAACCTGACGTTCCTCGTCACCGCGAACGAGGGCACCGTCGACGACGCGGGCGTGCGCGCCGCGGGCGAGGAGCTCACCCGCGCGATCGCCGCCGAGCCCGGCGTCGCCGAGGCCGGGTCCTACTGGTCGCGCGGCGGCAGCCCGGCACTGCGCAGCGAGGACGGCACGCAGGCGCTGGTGCTGGTCCGCGTCCCCGGCGACGTCAACGAGGCCCGCGAACGCGTCGGCGAGCTCGCCGAGCGCTACGCCCGCGACGGCACCGTGATCGACGTCAGGGCAGGCGGCCAGGACGAGGTCTTCCGCGAGATCGGCGCCGAGTCCCGGCAGGACTTCCTGCGCGCCGAGATCATCGTGATCCCGCTGGTGTTCGTACTGCTGATGCTGTTCTACCGGCGCGTGACCCTCGCGCTCGTGACGCTCGGCATCGGCGTCTTCTCGATCGTCGGCACGCTCGCCGCGCTGCGCGGCGTCGCCTCCGTCACCACGGTCTCCACGTTCGCCGCCAACATCGCGCTCGTCATGGGGCTCGCGCTGGGCGTGGACTACTGCATGTTCCTCATCGCGCGCTTCCGGGAGGAGCTCGCGCGCGGCCACGACGTCGGCGACGCCGTCACCGTCGCCGTGCGGACGGCGGGCCGCACGGTGCTCTTCAGCGGACTGACCGTGGCGATCTCGCTGCTGTCGCTGATGCTGTTCCCGCTGCCCTTCCTGCAGTCGTTCGGCTACGGCGGCGCGTTCGTGGTGCTCACCGCGGTCGGGGGAGCGCTGGTGCTGCTGCCCGCGGCGCTCGCCACGCTCGGCACGCGCGCCGCGTACCGGCCGGGCCGCGAACCGAGGCACACCGAACGCGGGGGCTGGTACCGCCTCGCGAACGCCGTGATGCGGCGTCCCGCGCTCACCGGCGGCCTGATGCTCGTGCTCGTGCTCGTGCTCTCGGCCCCCGTCACCGGGCTGCGCTTCGGGATGCCCGACGCGCGGATCCTGCCCTCCGACTCCGCCAGCCGGGCCACCGCCGACGAGATCAGGGCCGGGTTCGCGCAGGAGGAATCCGACGCGCTCTACCTCGTCGCCCCCGGCGGCGGCGAGGTCTCCGGCTACGCCGCCGCACTGTCCGAAGTGGACGGGATCACGCAGGTCGACAGCGCCGAGGGGTCCTTCGTGGACGGCGACCGGATCGCGGCCGCCGCCGACCCGGGCCGGTTCACCGCGGACGGCGGGACGTTCCTCGTCGCCATCCCGTCCCAGCAGGCCCTCGAAGGCGACCCGGTGGACCTCGTCGCGAGCGTGCGCGCGGTCGCGGCGCCGTTCGACGTGCTGATCGGCGGCACGCCCGCGGAGATGGTCGACTGGCGCACCGACATGACCGAGCGGATGCCGCTGGTGCTCGCGACGATCCTCGTGCTGACGTTCGTGATCCTGTTCCTGATGACCGGCAGCGTGCTGCTGCCGCTGAAGGCGACCGTGCTGAACCTGCTCAGCATGGGCGTGATGTTCGGCGTCCTGGTGTGGGTCTTCCAGGACGGCAACCTCTCCGGGGCGCTCGGCTTCACCGCGACCGGCACCCTCGAGTCCAGCATCCCGATCCTGATGTTCTGCATCGTCTACGGGCTGTCGATGGACTACGAGGTGTTCATCGTCTCCCGCATCCGCGAGGAGTACCTGCGCACCGGGGACAGCCGCGCCGCGGTGCCGCTCGGCCTGCAGCGCAGCGCGCCGCTCATCACCACGGCGGCCGTGATCCTGGCGGCGTCGTTCGCGGTGTACGCCACGGGCGGTGTCGTCTACCTGAAGATGATCGGCGTCGGCATGGCCGTGGCGGTGCTGGTGGACGCGCTGCTGATCCGGGGCGTCCTGCTGCCCGCGTTCATGCGGCTGGCCGGCGGCGCGAACTGGTGGGCGCCGCCGGTGCTGCGCCGCGTGCACGAGCGCTTCGGGATCTCCGAGGCGGAACCGGACGCACCGCAGGGGCGGCGCGAGCCCGTGGCCGCCGCCGGGAGGTAGCGCACACGAGGAGGCCCGTGCGGTGCGTCCCTCACCGCACGGGCCCCGTACCCCGCACTACTGCGGGGCGTCGAAAGGTCGCGTGTCCGGCTGGTAGACCTTGCCGCGTGGCGGCACCGTGAGGTTCACCAGGTAGTCCGACACGGCACGGTCGACGCCCCCGGAATCGCCGAGGATGCAGTGGCCGAAGGCGTTGACCGACAGCAGCCGCGAGTAGCCGAGCTCGTCGGCCATGCGCTGGGAGAACTCGTACCGCGTCGCGGGGTCGTAGTAGTTGCCGACCACGAGCACCGGATTCTCGGTGGCCGCGTTCCACGGACCCCGGTAGGTCTCCTTGCCGCCCTTCCACAGCGGGCACGCGGCCGGGTCCGCGAACGCCTGGTACCGCCCGAACGCGGGCGAGGACTTCTCCCAGCGGGCCGCGATCTCCGGCAGCTGCCCTGACGGGTAGCCGAACGGCTTGTCGGCGCAGTTGACGGCGAAGTACGAGTCGTCGGAGCTGTACTCGCTCTCCGGCCGGACGTCGTGGTGCGGCTTCTGCTTCGGGTTGAGCAGCGTCCCGAGATCGCGCGCGTTCACCACCTTCGGCGTCGTGTTCGGCGGCGGCTTGACGACGCCGTAGAGCTGCTGGAGGTCCTCGGCCAGCCCCGAGAACGAGCTCGGCGAGTACAGCGTGCCGCCGATGCCGCTGATGAACGCGTTGAGGTCCACCGACGAGCCGTCCGGCAGGTTCACCGGCTGCTGCCGGATGCTGCGCAGCAACTCGTCGAACTTCTGCCTCGGGTTGCCGTCGCCGAAGGCACACTGCGGCCGCGCCTTGGCGCATTCGGTCAGGAACGCCTCCAGCGCGTGCTCGAAGCCCTCGGCGCGCTGCCGGTCGTAGCGCAGCCCGTCCGTGGTGCGCAGCGCCGGATCGACGTTGCCGTCGAGCACCATCGTGCGGACCTTCTCGGGGAACAGGTTCGCGTAGGTGGCGCCGAGCAGTGTGCCGTAGGAGAACCCGACGTAGTTCAGCTTCTCGTCACCGACCGCACCGCGCAGCAGGTCGAGGTCCCTCGCCACGTCCTCTGTGGACATGTGCTGCAGCAGCGAGCCCGCGTTGCGCTGGCAGAACTCGCCGTAGTCGCGGTAGGTGCTCAGCGCGTCGGAGATCTGCCGCCGGGTGGAGGGCACGGAGACGAGCCTGGCCTGGACGTCGTCGGCGTCCTCGGAGGTGGTGAAACAGCGCAGCGGGCTGGAGTCGCCGACGCCGCGCGGGTCGAAGCCGATGATGTCGAACCGGTCGAGCACGGCGGGTTCGAAGAACTGGTCGGCCGACATCGGCATCGTGAGGCCGGAGGCGCCGGGACCGCCGGGGTTGAGGAACAGCGACCCGAGCTTCTGGTCCGGTTTGTTCGCCTCCCGGCGCATGAGCGCGAGATCCATCGTGCCGAGCGCGGCGTTGTCGTGGTCGATCGGCACGCGGTAGGTCGCACAGCTGTACGTTCCCTGCGCCTGCTCCACCCGCGCCTGCTCGCACGGTTCCCAGGCGACCTTCGGCGGTCCCTGCGCGGACGCCGTCGCCGGGACGACCGCGAGCGTCATCCCCACGAGCAGTGTGCCGACTCCAGCCGCGGCTCGACTTGCCTTACGCACCCGTTCCCCTTCGCTCGCCCTCGCCGGTGACCACGGCGAAGAATGGCACAGCGCGCGGCGCCGGGGTGCTACCCGAAGGGCTGGTTCAGGGTTGTTCGCCCGTTGGTGGGTCACCCGGCGAGAGGACGAAGATCGGCAGCTCCCGGCCCGCTTCGGCGCGCTCCATCTCGTAGCCGGGCCAGAAGGCGAGCAGTGCGCGCCACATCGCGTCGCGCTCGGGGCCCTTCAGTTCCCTGGCCTTGACGGCGACCTCCCGGCCGCGTACGAGCACCGTCGCCTCCGGGTGGGCGCGGAGGTTGAACGTCCACGCCGGATCGCGCTCCCTGCCCCAGTTGGACCCGGTCACCACGTAGTCGGAGCCGCGCGGGAAGTAGAGCAGGTTGGTGTCGCGGGGCAGGCCCGACCTCCGGCCGAGGGTCGTGAGCCGCAGCGACGGCAGGCCCGCGATCCCGACGAGGCTGACCCGCCCCCGCGACACCTGGTACAGCCGATGATCCGCCCAGACGATCGCGGAGGCGAGCTTCATCAGCCACGGGCGCCTGCCCAGGGCACGGGCGAGCACCGGCAGTGGGTTGCGCATGCTCCTATTCGATCATGAGGGGCGCTCAGGCGACCGCGCGCGAGAGCGACACGCCGAACAGTCCCTTCGCGTCGGTCCACCAGCGCTCGACGGCGAGCCCCGCGTCGGCCAGCTCGGCGCGCACGCCCTCGGGCCGGAACTTCGCCGAGATCTCCGTGCGCACGTACTCCCCCGCCGCGAACGTCACCTCCATGCCCGCGCCGGGAATGTGCACGCGGGTGCCGGCACGCGCGCGCAGGCGCATCTCGATCCACTCGTTCTCCGCGTCCCAGTGGGACACGTGCTCGAACGCCGCCGGGTCGAAGTCCGCACCGAGCCGCTCGTTGAGCACCCGCAGCACGTTGCGGTTGAACTCGGCGGTCACGCCCTGCGCGTCGTCGTAGGCGCGCACGAGCGTGCCCGCGTCCTTGACGAGATCCGTGCCGAGCAGCAGCCACTCCCCCTCGGCCAGCACGTCGCGCACCGAGCGCAGGAACTTCGCGCGGTCGGTGGGCAGGAAGTTGCCGATCGTGCCGCCGAGGAAGGCCACGATCCTGGGCCGCTCGCCGGGCAGCAGGCCGAGGTGCTCGGTGAAGTCGCCGACCACTCCGCGCACGGTGAGCGCCGGGTAGTCGCGCGCGATCGCGTCGGCGGCCTCGGCCAGCGCCGCCTCCGACACGTCGAGCGGCACGAACTCCTCCAGTGTGCCGTGCGCGCCGAGCGCGTCGAGCAGCAGCCGGGTCTTCTCGCTCGACCCTGACCCGAGCTCCACGAGCGTGCGCGCGCCCGTGACCGCCGCGATCTCGGGCGCCTCGCGGCGCAGGACCTCGCGCTCGGAACGGGTCGGGTAGTACTCGGGCAGCTCGGTGATGCGCTCGAACAGCTCGCTGCCCCGCGCGTCGTAGAACCACTTGGAGGGCAGCCACTTCCGCGCCGCCGACAGCCCCTCGCGCACGTCCTCGCGCAGCGCCTCGATGACGTCCTCGGTGCTGCGGTGCACGTCGAGATCCACGTCGCTCACGCCTGACTCCGATCCTCGTCGAGTGAAAGCACTTCCACCGTGTGCGGCGTGCCCCGCCGCGCGACCACCAGGTGGCGGTCGGGTACCGGGCGCCAGCCCGGGTCGTCGTCCGGTGGCTCCGACGCCAGCAGCACGCCCGCCCCCGTCGTCCGGACGGAGAGCGCGTGGGTCCACGCCGTGCCGATCACCACGTCCTCGCCCGCCAGCAACAGGTTCAGCCGCGAGCCGGGTGCCGCCCGCTCCACGTCGGTGACGAGCCCGGCGACCACGCCCACCGGGTCGGCACCGCCGCGCAGCCGGTCGCGCAGCAGCGCCCACAGCAGCGCCGAGTCGGTGGGCGCCTCCAGCCGGAGCAGCTCGGTGACGGGCAGCTTCTCCGCGAGCCCCGCGACCGAGGCCGGCCAGCCGCGCACCACGCCGTTGTGGCTGAACAACCACCGCTCGCCGGCGAACGGCGCGCACGCCGCCTCCGTCACGGGCATGCCGGTGGTGCCCGAGCGCACCGCCGCGACGAACGTGCCGGCGCGCACCGTCTCCGCGAGCCTCGGCAGGTTCTCGTCCGTCCACAACGGACTGGCACGGCGGTACCGGGCGGGCCTGCCGTCGCCCGCGAACCAGCCGAGGCCGAAGCCGTCGGCGTTGACCGTGCCGCCCCGGCGCATGTCCTTCGGCGCGTAGGACTGCACGAGCAGCGAGTGCGGCGCCGTGAACACCGCCTCCGAGGGCGAGCACGGCTCACCCAGGTAGGCCAGATGACGGCACACCGTCAGGCCCGCTCGTCCGGCCGCGGGTCACGGGCGCACCGGAACCCGGAGAAGATCTGCCTGCGGATCGGATAGTCCCAGTTGCGGAACGTGCCCCGGATCGCCACGGCGTCGGTGCCGAACGAGCCGCCGCGCAGCACCTTGTACTCCGGCCCGAAGAAGACCTCCGAGTACTCCCGGTACGGGAACGCCGTGAACCCGGGGTAGCCGGCGAAGTCGCTGCTGGTCCACTCCCAGACGTCGCCGATCAGCTGGTGCACGCCCAGCGGCGACGCCCCGGCCGGGTAGGCGCCGGTGACGGCGGGCCGCAGGTGCCGCTGGCCGAGGTTGGCGTGCTGGGCGGCCGGCTCCTCGTCGCCCCACGGGTACCGCAGCGACCGGCCGGTGGCGGGATCGTGCCGGGCGGCCTTCTCCCACTCGGCCTCGGTCGGCAGCCGCTTTCCCGCCCATGCGGCGTAGGCCTCGGCCTCGTGGAACGACACATGCACCACCGGCTCGTCGGCGGGCACCGGCTCGTGCACGCCGAACCGGGTCCGCCACCAGCCGTCCGCCTCGCGCCGCCAGAACCGGGGCGCGGTGATGGCGTGCTCGCTGCGGTAGGCCCAGCCGGCCTCGCTCCACCACCTGGGCTCGTCGTAGCCGCCCGCCTCCAGGAACGCGACGTACTGGCCGCACGTGACCGGGAAGGTGTCGATGACGAACGCGCCGACGTGCACCTCATGGGCGGGCCGCTCGTTGTCCAGCGCCCACGGCTCCACGGACGTGCCCATCAGGAACGGGCCCCCGGGCACGAGGACCTCGGGCGCGACGTTCCCGATCCGGCGCGGCGGCGGCTCCGGGGCGTGCAGCACCGGCTCGCCCTGACGCAGCTGATGGGTGGCGAGCATCGTCTCGTCGTGCTGCTGCTCGTGCTGGGCGATCATGCCGAACGCGAACGCGGCCTCGGTGAGCTTCCGGCCCTCCAGCGGCGCCCGCTCCAGCACGTCGAACGCCTTCGACCGCACCTCGCGCACGTAGGCCCTCGCCTCGGCGGGCCCCAGCAGGGGCAGCGACGGCCGGTCGGCCCTCGGGTGCTGGAAGGCGTCGTAGAGGTCGTCGATGTCGGGGCGCAGCGGCTCCCGGCCGCCCACGTCGCGCACCAGCCACAGCTCCTCCTGGCTGCCGATGTGGGCGAGGTCCCAGACCAGCGGCGACATGAGCTTCGAATGCTGGCGGGTGAGGTCCTCGTCGTCGACGGCGTCGGTGAGCGCGACGCTGCGCTCCCTCGCCCGCGCGAGCGTGCTCGCCGTGTGCTCCCGCAGGTCCCGCGGGGCGAGTTCCCGCAGCGGGTTGGGCGATTCGGTACTGGTCATGCTCGGTCCCCTCCTCGGCGCCGCACGCGCCGCTGCACGGCGTACGCGATGTCGGCGATGGTGTCGGCGGGCAGGTCGAATGCGGTGAGCTCGGCGCAGCCGAGATCGGCCACGGCGCGGGCGGCCCGCAGCAGGCCGGGATCGGCGAGCCCCCGCCGCGCGGCGTCGGCCCAGCGATGGGCCGCGGGTTCGCAGATCTCCAGCACTTTGTCCACTGTGGATGGCCGGCGCAGCAGCGCCGTCAGCAGCGCCACCGGGTGCAGCCACGTGCCGGGCGGCTGCGCGTCGAGGTAGCGCACCTCGAGGTAGCCGTGCGGCCGCACCGGCGTGAACATCGTGGTGAGGTGGTAGTCGAGGTCGGCGAACGTCGGCGGCCCCGGCACGTCAGCAGGCCCGCCGCCCGTGATCCAGTCGGCGAAGGTGAACCCCGCCGGTGCGTCCCACGGGCCGTCGGCCCTGGGCACCACCATCAGCGGGGTGTCGAGCACCCGCGTGGCCCACGCCGCGGCGGGGTCGTCGCACGGCCCGGCCGCGTAGGTGCGGGCGTTCTCGGTGTCCATCACGGCCTGCCAGCGCGCCGACGCGAGCCCGGTGTCGGCACCGGCGTGGGTGCGCGAGTTGGCGAAGAGGGCGACCAGGACGGGCCCGAGCGCGTGCACCGCGGCCCAGCGGGCCGCCAGCTCGGGCGCCTCGCCCACGTCGAGGCACACGTGCACCGCCGCGGTGCTGCACATCATCGTCAGCCCGCCGGGGCCCAGCGGCGTGAAACGGCGCTCCATCGCCGCGTAGCGCTCGGTCGGCAGCAGCCGCACCGGCGTGCGGAACGCGTCGATCGCGTGGGGATGAAGGCGAAGGCCGCTCAGTGTCAGCAGATCGGTGACGTAGGCGAGATCGAGGCCGGCGACGGAGGCCAGCTCGCGGAGGGAGCTCTGGGGCGCGGTGGAGATCTCCACCTGGCAGCCGGGTTCGAGGCTGAGAGACGATCCGCCTGGCAGCGGCAGCGCCGGGCTGTCCTGACGGAGGGTTCGGGGAGTGTGCGGGCCGAGCGCGGCGGCGAGCCGTCCTGGGTCGAGCGGCAGGCCGGGGTCCTCGGCGTCGTGGACGATGTACTCCAGTTCGACGCCGAGCAGCTTCGGCGGCCCGTGCTTGAAACAGACGGACGCCACGTATGCCTCGCCCTCGGCGCGGCTGGCCACCACGCGGGCGGCGACGTCGGCGGCGGCGGCTCCGGCGCCGTCCTGCTTGGCACTTCTGGCATAGGGAGGAATGCGGACCGCAGTCATCGGATCACCAGCCATCCACTCGCACCGACCATGCGTTGGCGACGCTACACAAGGGGTCCGACAATCGCAGGCGGCTCGCTCGCGGCTCTTTTCAGTACGTACGTACGGATTGCATCGGCGTAGCCCCGGTGTCAAGATCGGGGGATGCCACGGGTCAGCCAGGACCACCTCGACGCGCGCAGGCGACAGATCCTCGACGGCGCGCGTGCGTGTTTCGGGCGCTACGGGTACGAGGGTGCCACGGTCAGGCGCCTCGAGGAAGCCACGCAGCTCTCCCGCGGCGCCATCTTCCATCACTTCCGCGACAAGGAGTCGCTGTTCCTCGCCCTCGCGGAGGACGACGCGGCGAGGATGGCCGACGTCGTGGCGGAGCAGGGTCTCGTGCAGGTGATGCGCGACCTGCTCTCCGGCCGCAGCCAGCACCCGGCCGACTGGCTCGGCACGCGGCTGGAGGTCTCCCGGAGGCTGCGGACCGACCCGGAGTTCCGGGCCAGATGGGCGGAACGCTCCGAACAGCTCACCACCGCCACCCGCAAGCGCCTCTCGTGGCAGCGCCAGGCAGGCAACCTCCGCGACGACATCAGCATCGAGGTGCTCGCCGCCTACCTCGAGCTGGTCCTGGAGGGACTGGTCTCCCACCTGGCGATGGGCCTGCCCGCCGACGACCTCGAACCGGTGCTGAACCTGGTCGAGGAGAGCGTGCGGCGCCACCGGGGGCTCAACCCGGCCTGAGCGGCTGCCCCCGGGCGGAACATGCCGCACACCCGAGGCGTTTCACCTGGTTAAGATGACGCCGACTTCCTTTTCAGCTGGTTCCTATGAGGAGTGACATCTTTCGTGCGCGATGCGCAGTCACCTGGTGACAGTAGTCGGCCGGGTGACCGGCCCGGCTGCCTGATTTCTTCCGCCCGCGCCCGTGAGGACGGTGCGCGCTGATGGAAGTCGTGCTCACCGTCCTCGGCGTCCTGTTCGTCCTCTTGCTCACCGTCGGAACCGGCCTGGCCGTGGCCGCGGAGTTCTCGCTGACCACGCTCGAGCGCAGCACCATCGAGTCCAACGTCCGCCAGGTGGGCGACCGCAGGTCGAAGACCCTGCTGAAAGCCCACCGCACGCTGTCGTTCCAGCTGTCCGGCGCACAGGTCGCCATCACGCTGACCACGCTCGTCACCGGTTACGTCGCCGAGCCGCTGCTGGGCGGGATCATCAGGCCCTGGCTCACCGGCATCGGCCTCTCCGACGGCGCCGCGGCCGGGACGTCGCTCGTCATCGCGATGCTGCTGGCGACCACGCTGTCGATGGTGATCGGCGAGATGGTGCCGAAGAACCTCGCCGTGGCCCGTCCGCTGCAGACGGCCCGCGCCGTCGCCGGCTACCACTCCCGGTTCTCGGCTCTGTTCCGCTGGCTCATCGCACTCATGAACAACAGCGCCAACTGGGTCGTCCGCAAGCTCGGCATCGAGCCGCAGGAGGAGCTGCGCTCGGCGCGCTCCCCGCAGGAGCTCGGCTCGATCGTGCGCACGAGTGCGCAGACCGGGACGCTCGACGTCTCCACCGCGCAGCTGCTCGACCGCTCGCTGCGGTTCGGCGAGCGCACGGCAGGCGAGCTGATGACGCCGCGCGTGCGCCTGGAGTCGCTGCGCATGGACGACACCGTCCACGACCTCGTGGAGCTGTCGCGCCGCACCGGTTTCTCGCGCTTCCCCGTGTACCGGGAGGATCTCGACGACGTGCAGGGCGCCGTGCACGTCAAGCAGGCGTTCACCGTGCCCGCCACCGAGCGCCGCACCGTGCCGATCTCGTCGGTGATGCGGCCGGTGCCGACGGTGCCCGAGTCGCTGCCCGGCGACTCACTGCTCAACCGGCTGCGGGACTCCCGCTTCCAGCTCGCGATCGTCGTCGACGAGTACGGCGGCAGCGCCGGGCTGGTGACGCTCGAGGACGTGGTCGAGGAGATCATCGGCGACGTCCGCGACGAGCACGACGAGCGCGAGCAGCCCGCGTCGCAGCAGCTCACGGCCGACTCCTGGATGGTGTCCGGGCAGCTGCGCGACGACGAGGTCCTCGACGTCACCGGGTTCCGTATGCCCGAGGGCGACTACGAGACCATCGCCGGGCTGCTGCTGGAGCGCCTCGGCCGGATCCCGGACGTCGGTGACGCCCTCGACCTCGACGGCTGGCGGCTGGTCGTGACGAGCATGGACCGGCACCGCATCGCCGAGGTCAACGTGCAGCGCCGCGAGGTGACCGCGTGAACGACTGGGTAGCGATCTCGCTCATCGGTGTTCTGCTGCTGTGCAACGCCTTCTTCGTCGGGGCCGAGTTCTCGCTCATCTCCTCCCGGCACGACCGGCTCGAGGCGCTGCTGGAGCAGGGCAAGGGCCGCGCCAGGATCGTGATCAACGCGGGCAAGCACGTCTCGCTCATGCTCGCGGGCGCGCAGCTGGGCATCACGATCTGCTCCCTGCTCCTGCTGCAGTTCGGCGAGCCGGCGGTGGCCCACCAGCTGGAGGCCGCGGTGGCGGCGCTCGGCGTGCCGCTGCCGAGCTACGTCGTGCACGCGATCGCGTTCGCCGTGACGCTGGTGGCGATCACGCTGCTGCACGTGCTGATCGGCGAGATGGTGCCGAAGAACATCGCGATCGCCGAACCCGAACGCCTCGCGCTGTGGCTTGTGCCGGTGCACGTCGCGTGGGTGCGGCTGGTGAAGCCGTTCATCTGGCTGCTCAACGGCCTCGCCAACGGTGTGCTGCGGCTGATGCGGGTGGAGCCCAAGGACGAGATCGACACCGGCTACACCTCCGACGAGCTGGCCGAGCTGCTCAGCGAGTCGCGCCGCGAGGGCCTGCTCGAGCAGTCGGAGCACCGCAGGCTCACGCAGACGCTGTCGTCGGTGGAGAAGACGGTGGCCGACGTGCTCGTGCCCGTGGAGGAGCTGACCACGCTGGACCCCGCGCCGACCGTGGGTGACGTCGAGCGGGCGGTGTCGGAGACCGGGTTCTCCCGCTACCCCGTGCGCGCCGGGAACGGCGAGCTGACCGGCTACATCCACGTCAAGGACGTGCTCGACCAGGTCGGCGACGACCCGGCGAGCACGGTGCCGGTGGCCAAGACCCGCAACCTGACCGAGCTGCCGCTCTACGCCCGGCTCGACAAGGCGCTCTCCGCCATGCGCCGCGAGGGCAGCCATCTGGCGAAGGCGGTCGACAGCTCGGCCAGGGTGGTGGGCATCGTGGCGCTGGAGGACCTCGTCGAGGAGTACGTGGGTACCGTCCGCGACGGCACGCACGTCACCATGTAACCCATGTGGCTTGCCGAGCGGGAGTGGCGGGCGCGCGAGGACGTGCACGTCGAGCGGATGCGCGAGTGGACGGTGCCGCACCAGCGGCGCCGTTCGCTCGGCGAGAAGCACCCGGTGCTGGACTTCCTGTTCACCTACTACTCGCATCCGCCGTCGCACCTGGAGCGCTGGCAGCCCGGGCCCGGTGTGGTGCTCGGCGGGCCGTCGGCGCGGCGGTTCCTCGACCGCAAGGGCTACCAGGAGGTCGGCGGCGGGATCACGCTCGACCCGCGCGCGTTCACCGAGCGGCACGTCCGGACCTCCCGGTACGTGCTGTCGCTGCTGGAGGCCACCGCGTCGCGCCGGCCGCGGCTGAGCTGCTTCGGCCTGCACGAGTGGGCGATGGTCTACCGCCTTCCCGCGGGGGACGTCCGGCACGCGCAGTTGCCGTTGCGCCTCGGCTCCGACGGCACCGACGAGGTGGTGGAGTCGCTGGGCGTGCGGTGCGGGCACTTCGACGCCTACCGGTTCTTCACCGACGCCGCCCGCCCGCGCAACGAGCTGCGGCCCACCCGCGAGACGCAGCGCGATCTCGACCAGCCGGGCTGTCTCCACGTCGGCATGGATCTCTACAAGTGGGCCTACAAGCTCGGCCCGTTCGTGCCGTCGGAGCTGCTCGGCGACTGCTTCGCGCTCGCCGCCGACATCAGGTTGCTGGACATGCGCGCGAGCCCGTACGACCTGTCCTCCCTCGGCCACTCTCCCGTGCGGATCGAGACCGCGGAGGGCCGGGCCGAGTACGCGCGCGAACAGGCGGCGTTCGCCCGCAGGGCCGCACCACTGCGGGCGCGGCTCGTCGAGCACTACCGGACGCTGCTCGCCGAGCACGACGCGTGATCGACGCGTGGTCTGACCGACGTCACATTCCGCTCAGGTTCTCGCCTGTTAGAGTGATAACGTTTTGGCTACGTACACGGAGCGTGTTCAGCGCCCGTGCGGAAGGCGAGAGGACATCGATGGGGCGGCACAGCAGGGTCGAGGAGCCCGCTACTGAGCGTCCTGATGCCCGGATCACCACCGGAACCCACCGCGCCGTCGGCAAGGCAGCGCGGCGGAAGGTGGCCGCGTGGCCGATCGCGTGCCTCGTGCTGGCCGGCCTGGTGGTGGCCGGCTGGTTCGGGTGGAACTGGGCCGACGGTATGGTGCAGAGCCGGGCCGAGGCGCAGGCGTCGGACTGCCAGGAGGGCGACGCCGTGCTGCACGTCGTGGTGGCACCCGCCGCGGCGGAGCCGGTGACGAAGTCGGCGATGCGGTGGAACGAGGACCGCACGGTCGTCCACGGCCACTGCGTCACCGTCGACGTTCACGCCGCCAAGTCCGACCGTGTGCTCGACGCGCTGCTCGGCCGAGGCAGCTCCGCCTCACTGGGTGACGGCACGCCCGCCGCGTGGCTGCCCGAGTCGGCATCGTGGGCCGAGAAGCTCGCCGCCGGCCGCCCCGGCGTCGTCGGCTCTCAGGGCGAGTCCGTGGCCACCGGCAAGCAGGGCGACTTCCCGTACGTGGCGCTCGCCGGCGACGGCGTCGACGCGACGCAGCAGCGGGCGGCCCAGTCGTTCCGTGCCTACCTGCTCGCCCCCGAGCAGCGCGCGTACTTCGACGAGGCGGGCCTCAGCCGGCCGTGACGCCGCGCAGCACCTCGGCGGTCTCCGCGTCGGCGGGGTAGAACGACTCGATCGACAGCTCCGCCAGCGTCACGTCCAGCGGCGTGCCGAACGTGGCGACCGTGCTGAAGAACGCCAGCTCGCGACCCTCGTGGCGCAGCCGCAGCGGCACGAGGAAGTCGCCGGGGCCGGGGATCTCCACCTCGGGCACCTCGTCGTCGCACGGGTAGCCGCGCAGTTCCTCCAGCAGGCCGGTCAGCTCCGGGTCGGCGGTGACGGCGACCTCGCGGCGCAGCCTGCCGAGCAAATGCGCCCGCCACTCCCCCAGGTTCGCGATGCGGGGCGCCATCCCGTCAGGGTGCAGGGTCACGCGCAGCACGTTGGCGGGCGGGCCCATCAGCTCGGGCGCCACCCCCTCGATCAGCACGGCGACGGCGGCGTTGCCCTCGAGCAGGTTCCAGCGGCGGTCGATCACCACCGCGGGGTACGGCTCGTGGCCTGCGAGGAGCCTGCGCACGGCGTCGCGCACGGCGGCCAGTTCGGGGTCGTCGAGCGAGCTCTCCGGGTACACCGGGGCGAAGCCCGCGGCGAGCAGCAGCTGATTGCGTTCGCGCAGCGGGACGTCGAGGTGCTCGCCGAGGCGCAGCACCATGTCCCGGCTCGGGGCGGACCGGCCGGTCTCGACGAAGCTGAGGTGCCGGGTGGAGATGTCGGCCGCGATCGAGAGGTCGAGCTGGCTGATCCGGCGGCGGTCCCGCCACTCGCGCAGCAGCTCGCCCACCGGGGGCCTGCGCGCGGTCGTCACGGTCGTCACTGTCGTCACGAGGCTCAACCTACGGACGCGGCCTCGTGGTGGCCATGACCCCGGAGGTAATCGACGGGCGGCACCGGGCCGGGCACGGTGAGGGGGACACGAATCCGTCACCTCCCGAGAAAGGCGACAGCCGATGCCCGAGTACACCACTCTCGCCGAGCGCTACCTGGAGATCTGGAACGCCACGGACGCCGTCAGGCGCCGCGCTCTCATCGAGCGGCTGTTCACCGAGGACGCGACCTACACCGACCCGCTCGGCAGCGTCCGGGGCTGGGACGGCGTCGACACGTTCGTCGCGGGTGCGCAGCAGCAGTTCGCGGGGCTGACGTTCAGCCTCGGCGGGGCCGTCGACGGCCACCACGACACGGCCCGGTTCACCTGGCACCTCGGCCAGGACGGCGCCGAACCCGTGGTGATCGGCTTCGACGTGATCGTCGCCGAGGGCGACGACCGCATCGGCAACGTCTACGGCTTCCTCGACAAGGTCCCTGGCTGAGCACGAAACGCCCCCAAGGCGCTGTCAGCGCTTGAGAAGGGGTCAGCCGGTGCGGCGGGCCTTGCGGCGCTCGGAGAGCTCGTCGGGCACGACGGGCTCCAGTTCGCCGCCGTCGGCGCGCTCCGCCGGGAACTCGTGGATCGTTCCGCTGATCTCCTGCATGGCTCCGCTCACGGCGATACCGAACACGCCCTGCCCGCCCTGCAGTAAATCGACGATCTCCTCGGGCGACGTGCACTCGTACACCGTGGTGCCGTCGGAGAAGAGCGTGACGCGCGCGAGGTCGCGTACTCCGCGCGCCCGCAGGTGATCCACCGCGACCCGGATGTTCTGCAGCGAGACACCGGTGTCGAGCAGGCGCTTCACGATCTTGAGGACAAGGATGTCCTTGAACGAGTACAGCCTCTGGGACCCGGAGCCGTGGGCGGTGCGGATGCTCGGCGTCACGAGCTTGGTTCTGGCCCAGTAGTCGAGCTGCCGGTACGTGATACCGGCGATCTGGCACGCAGCGGGACCGCGGTAGCCAACCAGCTCGTCCGGCAGCGACGCGTCGGGAAACAGCTCTCCCTGCTCGCCGTCGGCGGCCCTGATCGGGCTCTCCTCGACCACGCATGCCTCCTCTCGCCCGGCCTGGCGACCGGCGAAACAAGACCGCCGGCCCCGGGGCGGGACCGACCGGTATGACCGTCACGCGACGTGGACCTGCCCCAGCCAGGCCTAATCACACCCGCGCGATTCAACGTCCCCTCGACGGTATGCCTGCTCAGCGGGCCGGTCAACGCGACGCGCGGGCACCCTCAAGTCGATATCGAGACTTCCCTGCTCCTTGCCTGATTTACTCAACCGTGTTAATTTTTACTTATGCAGGTAAACAACGCTGGGAGGGAGTTCGGCGGTGGACTCGGCCTCACGGTCACGGAGGAGGCGCGCCGGGCGCAGATCATCGACGCGACCATCGACACGATGGCGGAACTGGGATACCGGAAGACGTCGTTCGCCCGGATCGTGGAGCGGGCCGGGCTCAGCAGCACGCGGATGATCTCGTACCACTTCGGCACCAAGGACGAGCTGATCATGGCCACGATCGGCGCCATCGTGGACCTGCAGGACCGGTTCCTGCAGCAGCGGCTGGGCGAGGAGACCGACCGGGCCGCGATGCTCGGCGCCTACATCCGGTCGGAGGTCGCCTTCCTCGGCAGCCACCCGCGTCACGCGCGGGCGCTGCTGGAAATCGCCACCGGCACGGCGGCCGGGGACGAGGCGCCGCTGGTGCCGCTCGTCCTGAAGGGCGTCGCCACCGGCAGGCTGGAACGGCAGCTCCAGCAGGGACAGAACGAAGGGGTGTTCGGCGAGTTCGACGTCGAGGTGATGGCGATGGCGATCAGGCAGGCCATCGACGGCGTCACCGCCAAGCTCGCCAGGGAGCCGGACCTGGACATCGACGCCTACGGCAGGGAACTGGCGGAGTTGTTCACCAGGGCGGCCCGGCCTTAGGTCGTGTCTGACAATCCTCTGCCGTGCGAGCGGGATCAGCGTGGTGGCTCGCAAGGCGGAGGGAAGCCCCCGTACCGGGCGTACTCGGGCCTTCCGACAACCCATGCCCCGGGCGCGGGTGCCCCGCACGAACCGAGCGCCGCGCTGGCCCCGCGCAGCCGGCAATGGGTTTGTCAGACGCGGCCTAGAGCCGGGCGGCCTCAGGATGTCAGGTGTCGGCGCCCCGGAAGTCCTCGGGGGAAACGGAGTCGAGGAACTCGCGGAACTTCTCGACTTCGTCCTCCTGCTCGTCCGGGATGATCAGCCCGGCCTCCTCGAGCACGCCTTCCTCCGCGTGGATCGGCACTCCCACGCGCAGGGCGAGCGCGACGGAGTCGCTGGGCCGCGCGGACACCCGGATGTCCCCGTCGAACACCAGCTCGGCGAAGAACGTGCCTTCACGCAGGTCGGTGATGATGACCTGCTGGAGCTCGCGGCCGAGTGCGCCGATGACTTCCTTGAGCAGGTCGTGGGTCAGCGGACGGGCGGGCCGGACTCCTTGCTGCTCCAACGCGATCGCGGTGGCTTCGACCGAGCCGATCCAGATCGGGAGGTACCGCTCGCCCTCGGTTTCCCGCAGCAACAGAATCGGCTGATTGGCGGGTAGCTCGACCCGTACGCCGACGACGCGCATCTCGCTCATCGGGCTTCGCCTCCCTCTCCTGCGCGCGGGCTGCAGCGCTCTCACGAGGATCTCGCATCGACACCGTCGACGCTACCCGTCATGCGGGCGCTGTGCTCGCTTCGAAATTACTTCTGCCCGGCTCGGTTTCGCGAACCTTGCACTAACCGTACGGCATCCACGTGAGATCGTTGAGGGTTCGCTCTGTGGCGTAACAGACGCGACACGTGGAACACCGGTGACCACATACGGCCCTATCCGCCGGTCACACCCCGGATGCCCGCCTTGACCAGCAACGTGTGAAGCGTGACCGACAGCGCCGCCAGCTCCCGCACCAGCTCGTCCGCCCGCGCCTTCGCATCGGCGTCGTGGTGCCGGTACACGGGCGCCACGATCTGCTCCAGCAACCCGACCTCCCGGTCGGCGGACGCGCGGAACGCGCGCAGATGTCTCGGCTCGATACCGAATTCCGTCATGGTCTTGACGGTCTTCGCGATCTGCACGGCGTCGGTGTCGTAGAAACCGGCCGCACCGGGGCGGATCAGCCCGTACTGCTGCAGCTCCTGCAGCATCGCGGCGTCGATTCCGGCCTCGGCGAGCAGCTCCTCCCGCGTCAGCCGCACCTCGCGGTCGGTCGCGAAGTCGTCCGCGCTGGGCAACGACGCCGGGCCGCCGTTGGACTCGGGCGAGCCGAGCGGCACGAGCTTGCGGGGCAGCCGGGGAGCCGGCGCGGCGGGCTCGGCACCGCGGTCGGCGGCGTCGAGCTGCTCCTTGATGACCTTGAGCGGCAGGTAGTGATCACGTTGTGCCGCCAGGACGAACCGGAGCCGCTCCACGTCCGCGGGGGTGAACTGACGATAGCCGGACGGCGTGCGGCCAGGCTGGACCAGGCCCTCGGACTCGAGGAACCGGATCTTCGAGATGGTGACGTCGGGGAAGTCCTTGCGCAGCTGCGCGAGCACGACCCCGATGCTCAACCCGTCACGCTGTGGCCGCCCGGCAGCCGTCACTGTGCCCCCTGACCCCCGTGCCCGGGACCGGTCAGGAAGACGAGGCGGAACTTGCCGATCTGGACCTCGTCCCCGCCCGCGAGGACCGCCTGGTCCACGGGCTCGCGGTTGACGTAGGTCCCGTTGAGGCTGCCCACGTCGATCACCACGAACTCGCCGCCCTCGCGGCGGAACTCGGCGTGGCGGCGCGAGACGGTGACGTCGTCGAGGAAGATGTCGCTGTCCGGGTGGCGGCCCGCGCTCGTGGTGTCACGATCGAGCAGGAAACGGGAACCCGCGTTGGGGCCGCGCTTGACCACGAGCAGTGCGGAGCCCGACGGCAGGGCGTCGACGCCCGTCTCCTGCGGCTCGACCGCAGGTGCCTCCTGTCCCTCCATCTCCGACAGGAAGTCGGCCCGGAATACGGAGGTCCGCTCCGGAGACTGCTCCGGGGGAACGCCGGGCCCGTCGTTCGTGCTCACCTGAGCTCTCCTTACGCACTGAAGTGTCGTCATCGAAAACGTGGTGTAGCCAACGTACCGTGCCACGTCGGCCGAAGGCGCCGGGGCTCCCCTGATCAGCCCTCGGTCACGCGCTGGTAGGCCTCGGCGTCCAGCAGGCTCTCGACGGCGCTCGCGTCGTCGAGCTTGATCTCGATCAGCCAGCCCTCGCCGTAGGGGTCGCTGTTGATGAGCTCGGGCGATTCGGACACCGCGTCGTTCACCGCCACGATCTCACCGTCGAGCGGAGCGAAGAGCTCGGAGACACTCTTGGTCGACTCGACCTCGCCGAACACGTCACCGGCGTCGACCTGGCGCCCGACCTCGGGGAGATCGACGAACACGACGTCGCCGAGCTGGTCCTGCGCGTACTCGGTGATCCCGACGCGCACGGTCCCGCCGTCGCGGACGGCGACCCACTCGTGCTCCTCGGTGTAGCGCAGCTCTTCCGGAGTGGACAACCCCGTTCCCCTTTCGTGCTCCTCACGCTGCCTGCGTGCTGCGCATCTTCGCACAGCGCCGAGGTGGCATCGCGAAAAGCACGGCAGTCCGTCACCCGGGGTGCCCGGCGGGGCGGCCGGACACGGCCTTGACGGTCTGCACGACGTAGAGCGCGCCGGACCACAGGTAGAGCAGGCCGCCCCAGATGGTGAAGGCGTAGGCGATGGGCCGCAGGATCCCGGCGGTGAGCGAGTCGCCCTGGATGAGGAGCAGCAACGGCAGCGCGTACATCAGGCAGAAGGTGGCGCCCTTGCCGACGTAGGTGACCTCGGGCGGCGCGAAACCGTTGCGGCGCAGGACGACCAGCGCGACGCCGACGATCAGTTCCCTGGCGACGAGCGCCGCGACGAACCACCACGGGATGATGTCGCGGACGAGGAACGCCACGAGCGTGGCGACGATGTAGAGCCGGTCGGCGGCGGGGTCGAGCAGCTGGCCGAGCCTGCTCGTCTGGTCCAGCCACCGGGCGAGCTTGCCGTCGAGCCAGTCGGTGAGGGCACCGAAGACCAGCACGAGCAGCGCCCAGCCGTCCTCCTCCGGCCCGAGGAGCAGCCACAGGAACACCGGCACGCCGGCGAGCCGGAGGATCGACAGGATGTTCGGCAGGGTGAGCGCCTGCCTTGCCAGCGACGGCTCGGGGGCCGTCTGCGGCATGTCCGCGTGCTCGCGGGGTCTCGCCGACTCGGTCACGCGGTCAACCGTATCGGCTCAGCGGTCCGGCGTGCTCAGGTGTGCCGCCGGTAGCTCCACCCCCGGCGGCGCAGGTCCTCCCTGGTCAGCGCCTGCGGCCTGCCGTGGTCGTCGGTGCCCATCCAGCGCGGCCTGCCCGGCCCGCTCTCGAGCACGTAGGGACGGCCGTGGCTCCACACGACCGTGCACGGCGTGGTCGGCGGGGAGCCGGCCCGCTCGGTCGAGGTCGTGGCCGTCCTGGTCGTCGTGGCTGTCCTGGCCGGGATCTGGGTCCCGTTCTCGTTCTCGGTACTCATCGCTCTCTGTGGTCGGATCCCTCGTGACGTGCCGGGGGTAACCGGCGGGTCCCGTGGTGCAAACCCGCCGGTTCGTCACTCACCCGCTACATCGGCACCTGCGGCTGATTCGTTACCCGGTAAGGCGAAACGTCACCCGGCCGATGCGAACCCGGCCGGGAGCCGCAGGTCATCGATTGTCTACAGTGGATCCTAGAGGAGCAGTGAGTCGTCACGCTGAGTAGCGTTTAGCCCTTGAGGCCCGGGAAGTCCTCCTCGCGGAACTCGCCCTCGGGCCGCTCCTGCCCGGTCGCGTCCTCCTTGCCACGCAGCTCGACGCGCCGGATCTTGCCCGAGATCGTCTTGGGCAGCTCGGCGAACTGGAGCCTGCGGATTCGCTTGTACGGAGCCAGGTGCTCGCGGCAGAAAGCCAGGATGCTCTCCGCTGTCGTGGCATCCGGCTCGTGGCCGGCCGCGAGCACGACGTAGGCCTTGGGCACCGCGAGCCTGATCGGGTCCGGCGAGGGCACCACGGCGGCCTCGGCGACGGCGTCGTGCTCCAGCAGCACGCTCTCCAGCTCGAAGGGCGAGATCCGGTAGTCGCTCGCCTTGAACACGTCGTCGGTGCGCCCGACGTAGGTGATGTAGCCGCGCTCGTCGATCGAGCCCACGTCGCCGGTGCGGTAGTAGCCGCCCTCGAACGCGGTCGCGGTGCGCTCCTCGTCGTCGGCGTAGCCCACCATGAGCCCGGCGGGCCTGTGCGAGAGGTCGAGGCAGATCTCACCCTCGTCGGCCCGCTCGCCGGTGACCGGATCGACCAGCACCACCGAGAATCCCGGCACCGCGCGGCCCATCGAGCCCGGCTTGACCTCCTGCCCGGGCGTGTTGGCGATCTGCACGCTCGTCTCGGTCTGCCCGAAGCCGTCGCGGATGGTCACGCCCCACGCCTTGCGGACCTGCTCGATCACCTCGGGGTTGAGCGGCTCCCCCGCGCCGACCACCTTGACGGGCGGCGTGCGCAGCGCGGTCAGGTCGGCCTGGATCAGCATGCGCCACACGGTGGGCGGCGCGCAGAAGCTCGTGATGCCGCAGCGGTCCAGCTGCGCCATGAGCGCGTTCGCATCGAAACGCGTGTAGTTGTAGAGGAACACGGTCGCCTCGGCGTTCCACGGCGCGAACACGTTGCTCCACGCGTGTTTCGCCCAGCCCGGCGACGAGATGTTGAGGTGCACGTCGCCCGGTTCGAGACCGATCCAGTACATCGTGGACAGATGGCCCACCGGGTAGGACACCTGCGTGTGCTGCACGAGCTTCGGCTGCGCCGTGGTGCCGGAGGTGAAGTACAGCAGCAGCGGGTCGGTCGCCGCGGTCGGCCCGTCGGGCGTGAACTCGCCGTCGGCGGAGTAGGCGTCGGCGAACGACAACCAGCCGGCGGCGCCGTCGACGGGCTCCCCCACCGCGATCCGCGTGTAGTCACCGGCGACGTCGGCGAACTTCTCCGCGTCGGCGGCGCGGATCACGACGTGCCGGGCGGCGCCGCGGTCGACGCGGTCACGCAGGTCGGCAGGGCCGAGCAGCGTCGACGCGGGGATGATCACGGCGCCGAGCTTGATCGCCGCGAGGATCGTCTCCCACAGCTCGACCTGGTTGCCCAGCATGAGAATGAGCCGGTCACCGCGGCGCACGCCCCGCGCGCGCAGCCAGTTGGCGACCTGGTTGGACCGCCGCGCCAGCTCCGGGTAGGTCCAGCGGCCCTCGGTGCCGTCCTCCTCGACGATCCACAAGGCGTAGCGCTCGGCGTTCGCGGGGTCGGCGGCGACCCGGTCGAACCAGTCGAGCGCCCAGTTGAACTCGGTGAACTCCGGCCACGCGAAGTTCGCGTACGCGGTGTCGTAGTCCTCGCGGTGCGCGATGAGGTAGTCCCGCGCCTCGCGGAACCGCTGATGCGCCGTCGCAGCGTCGTTGCCCACGATCTCCCTCTCTCACTCGCCCCGGAACTGAGGGGCCCGCCGTTCCATGAATGCTTGTACCGCCTCGCCGAGGTCCTTGCTGGGCAGGAACGCGGCGTTCCAGGCCGAGACGTACCGCAGCCCGGCCTCGACCCGCTGTTCGGTGCTGACGGACAGTACGTCCTTCACCCCCTGTACCACCAGCGGAGGGTTTGCGGCGATCTCGTTGGCGAGCTCCCTGGCCGCGGCCAGCACGGCGTCCTGGTCCGGGTAGACGTCGTTGACGAGGCCGATCTTCTCGGCGCGGGCGGCGTCGATGTCGCGGCCGGTGAACGCGAGCTCGCGCAGGTGTCCCTCGCCGATGATCCCGGCGAGCCGCTGGAGGCTGCCGAGGTCGGCGACGATCGCGACCTTGACCTCGCGGACGCTGAACTTCGCGTCGGCGCTGGCCAGCCGGATGTCGGCCGCGGCGATCACGTCCACCCCGCCGCCGATGCACCAGCCGGACACCGCGGCGATCACGGGCTTGCGGGTGGCCGCGACGGCGCCGACGGACTCCTGGAGCCTGCGGATCTCGGCGAGGAACTTGGTCCTCGGCCCCGCCTGCGCGTCGCCCGCGAGGTACTCGGACCAGCCGGGCAGCATCGCGGGCAGGTCGAGCCCGTAGGAGAAGTGCGCGCCGCTGCCGGTCAGCACGATCGCCCTGACGTCGGGGTCGTCGTCGAGCGACCGGAAGACCAGCGGCAGCTCCCGCCAGAAGTCGGGGCCCATGGCGTTGCCCTTCGAAGGGCCGAGCAGCGTCACCTCCGCGACGTGCCCGGCGCGCTCCACCTTGAGCGACGCCAGGTTCTGCAGGTTTTCGGCGGTTGCGGCGGGATCGGTCATGGCTGTCATCCTGACGCACGCCGTGCCGGGGCGGCCAGTCGCGTTAGCCTGAGCCCATGAGCAGCGTCACGGCACTCGACGAGCCGCTCCCCGCCCCGCGCCGGCGCTCGCCCCGGCCGCTGGAACTGGTGGGCTCCTTCGAGTTCGGCGGTCCCGACCGACACCGCCTCGCCTACACCGAGTACGGCTCGGGCCCCGACGTCGTGGTGCTGACGCACGGCATCATGTTCAGCCGCCGCATGCACGCGCCGCTCGCCCGCAAGCTCGCCGCCGAGGGCTTTCGCGTGGTGACGCTCGACCTGCTCGGGCACGGCGACTCCGACCGGCCGGCCGACTCGTGGCTGTACTCGATGCCCGCGTTCGCGGAGCAGACGGTGGCGCTGCTGGACCACCTCGGCATCGAGCGGGCGGTGGTCGGCGGGACGTCACTGGGCGCGAACGTCGCGCTGGAGGTCGCCGTCGAGGCGCCCGAGCGCGTGCAGGGGCTGATCGTCGAGATGCCGGTGCTGGACAACGCGATCGTCGCCGGGCTGCTCACGTTCGGCCCGCTGCTGTTCGCCGCGCGGTTCCTGCCGGTCACGGTGCGGGTGGTGGGGGCGCTCGCCCGCCGCGTCCCGCACGGCAGCCAGTGGGTCGACGTCGTCACCGACACGCTCGACCAGCGCCCGGCGGCGATGGCCGCGCTGCTGCACGGCGTGTTCTTCGGCCGGATCGCGCCACCCAGGTCGGTGCGCGGGGAGATCCGCGTGCCGACGCTGGTGATCGGCCACCAGCGCGATCCGATCCACCCTTTCGGCGACGCCGACACGCTCGCGGCCGACCTGCCGGACGCCGAGTTCGTCCAGGCCCGCAGCCCGGTGGAGCTCCGTATCGACCCGGCGCGGCTGACCGAGCGGATCACCGGGTTCGTCCGCGAGCGCTACGAGCGCTGAACCGGGGCGCCGACCTCGGCGACCGGCCCGATCACGGTGACGGCGGGCGGCTTGATCCCCGCCGCCCCGGCGTCCACCGCGATCTCCTTGAGCGTCGAGCGCACGACCTTCTGGGAACGCATCGTGCCGTCCTGGATCATCGCGACCGGGGTATCGGCGGGGCGGCCCGCCTTCACGAGCGCGTCGGCGAACTGCTCGATCCGCTCCACGCCCATCATGAGCACGACGGTGCCGCGCATCCGCCCCAGCGCGTCCCAGTCGACCAGCGACTGCTCGTGTCCCGGCGGCACGTGGCCGGAGACGACCACCACCTCGTGGGCCACCCCGCGGTGGGTCACGGGGACGTCGGCGACGGCGGGCACGGCGAAGGCGCTGGTGATGCCGGGGACGACCGTGACGGGCACCCCCGCCTCGGCGCACGCGAGCACCTCCTCGAAGCCGCGGCCGAAGACGTAGGGGTCACCACCCTTGAGGCGCACCACGAACTTGCCGGCCCTGGCGTTGTCCACGAGCGCCTTGTTGATCACGTCCTGGCTGGCGGCGCGGCCGTAGGGGATCTTCGCGGCGTCGATCACCTCGACGTGCGGGGCCAGCTCGTCGAGCAGCTCACGGGGCGCGAGCCGGTCGACCACCACCACGTCGGCCCTGGCCAGCAGGCGGCGGCCGCGGACGGTGATCAGCTCGGGGTCGCCGGGCCCTCCGCCGACCAGGGCGACCCCGGCCTGTTCCCGCTCGACGTCCTCGCCGGGGTCGGCGACGGTCCGCGCGCGCAGGGCGTCGAGCACGTTGTCGCGCACGGCGGCGGAGCGGCGCGGGTTGCCGCCGGAGAGCACACCCAGCAGCAGCCCGTCGTGCTCCCCCGCGGCGGGGGTGACGGCGCTGCCCTCGATGCCGTTGTCGGCGCGCACGCAGAACACCCGGGAGCGCTCGGCCTCCGCGCACACGGCGGCGTTGACATCGGGATCGTCGGTGAGCGCGAGCGCGTACCAGGCGTCCTTCAGGTCGCCCTCGCGGTAGGCCCGCCGGTGCCAGGTGAGCTCCCCGGCGTCGGCCATCGCGCTCACGGACGGGGTGGTCTCGGGCGAGATCAGCTCCACCACGGCACCGGCTCTGGTCAGCCTCGGCAGCCGTCGCTGCGCGACCGTGCCGCCGCCGATCACGACCACGCGGCGTCCCGCGAGGTCAAGCCCGACCAGGTAGTGCTGCTCGTCCGCCATGCGTGCAAGCATGCCGTCCGGCGTTCGCGGGCGCGCGGTCAGGGTTGCGACGTCCCGCGGTGCCGCCGCGGCCAGGGGGCGCCGATCGCCCCCTCCGCGACCGCACTGCTTTTGACCAGGCCTTTCCCGTGGGGACCTGGGTCGCGCGGGCGGGCTCGGGCACCGGTCACGGTCCCGGCGCCGCGCACCGCCCGGACCTGCGACGGCACCGCTGTCACGGCGGGGTGCGGCCAGCATCACAAGGCTGGCAGACCTGCCCCCAAGGCCACCTTTGTTGCGTGGATCGAGCACCGCGGCGCGCAGCGTCTCCGTTTGGGTGGTGGCGGGAGACGGGTGGGAGCAACAAAGGTGGCCTTGGGGGCTGTCGGTCAGGCGCGCTTCGACGCGGGGTAGGGCAGCAGGGCCATCTCGCGGGCGTTCTTGATCGCCGTGGCGACCTGCTTCTGTTCCTGCGGGGTGACGCCCGTGACCCGGCGGGCGCGGATCTTGCCCCGGTCGGAGATGAACTTGCGCAGGAGGTCGACATCCTTCCAGTCGACGTACTCCACGCGCTCGGCCCGCAGCAGGTTCCGCTTGCGCTTGCCGGGACGCACCCGGTCGGTCTTCGCCACGATCCTCCTCACCAGCTCGACTTGCTCACGCCGGGCAGCTCGCCCCGGTGTGCCAGCTCCCGCAGCCGGATCCGGGAGAGGCCGAACGCGCGGAAGTAGCCGCGCGGGCGGCCGTCCACGGTGTCGCGGTTGCGGATCCGCGTGCGGCTCGCGTCGCGGGGCATCGCCTGCAGCGCCGACACGGCGGCCGCCTTCTCCTCCGCTGTGGACCGCGGCGAGCGGATCACGGCCTTCAGCTCCGCACGGCGCTCCGCGTACCGCGCGGCGATCGTCTTGCGCTGCTCGTTGCGGGCGATCTTCGATTTCTTGGCCATCAGCGCTCCTCGCGGAACTCGACGTGGCGGCGGGCGCGCGGGTCGTACTTGCGCAGCACCATGCGGTCGGGGTCGTTGCGGCGGTTCTTCCTGGTCACGTAGGTGTAGCCGGTGCCGGCGGTGGACCGGAGCTTGATGATCGGCCGGACGTCGTTGCGGGCCATGTCAGAGCCTGACCCCCTTCGCGCGCAGCTCGGCGACCACGGCGTCGATCCCGCGCTTGTCGATCGTCTTCATGCCCTTCACCGACACGCGCAGGCGCACCCAGCGGTTCTCGCTCGGCACCCAGTACCTGCGTGTCTGCACGTTGACGTCCCAGCGCCGCGACGTGCGGCGGTGGGAGTGCGAGACCTGTTTGCCGAACCCCGGTTTGCGGCCGGTGACCTGGCAGATCGCGGACACACACCCTCCCTCTTTGATATTGATAACCGTTTTCATTTACAGTACACGACGTGACCGACAAGCACCGTGTGCCCCTCGTCCTGATCAGCGGCCTCTCCCCCGGGCCCGTCGCGCACCTCGCCGAGAGGTTCCGCGCGGCCGGCCGCGGCACGACGGTCGTCCACTACGACCTCCGCAACATCGGCGCGGGGATCGTCCACCGGCGCCTGCAGGCCGGCCCTCGCGACCAGCTGGTGACGCTCGAGCTCGACCACGGCTGCGTGTCCTGCACGCTCCGGCACGACCTGCTGCCCCTGCTGCGCGGGCTCGCCGCGACGCCCGCCGTGGAGCGGATCGTCGTGCGCCTCGACGAGGCGATGGAGCCCGAGCGCGTGTGCTGGGAGCTGCACCACGTGCTCGTCGGCGACCGCCCGGTCATCGAGGACGTGGAGGTGGAGGCCGTGGTGACCGTGGTCGACGCGGCGAGCTGGCTCGCCGACGCGACCGGCGACGACACGCTGGAGGAGCGCGGCCTGCGCGGCGCCCCCGACGACGAGCGCACCCTCGCCCAGGTGGCCCTGGCTCAGGTGGAGTTCGCCGACGTGCTCGTGTTCGCCGGCAGCGCGCCCGACGCGTGGACCGCCGCCAAGACCGGTGCCGTCCTCGAACGCGTCGCACCGTCCGCGCCCCTGCTCGAACTGTCCGGTGTGGACACCGCGACACTGCTCGCCGCCGTACCACCGCACGCCCGCAGGGGCGAGCCCGCCGACCCGCACGGCGCGCTGCTGTCCGGCGAACCGCCGCTGCACGCCGACTGCGGCGTGAGCGTGCTGACGTTCACCGCACAGCGGCCGTTCCACCCGCAACGCCTGCACGAGGCGATCGACCTGCTGCTCGACGGCGTCGTGCGCACGCGCGGCCGCGCGTGGGTGGCGAGCCAGCCGGACGTGGCCTTCTGGGTGGAGTCGGCCGGTGGCGGCCTCGGCATCGGCCACGCCGGGCCGTGGCTCGACTCGGCCGACGGCCCCGCGTGGGAGGACGTCTCCGCCGAGCGGCGCACACTCGCCTCGCTGCGCTGGGACCCCGTGTGGGGCGACCGCGCGCAGGAGCTCGTGATCGTGACCCACCTGGCCGAGCCCGCCGAGATCGAGGCCGCCCTGCGCGCGGCTCTGCTCACCGACGCCGAGCTCGCCGAGGGCAGGCAGGCCTGGGCCCGCTACCCCGACCCGTTCGGCTCCTGGCACGAGGAACCGTGCGAGGACACCGACCCCGCGCCCGACCGCTTCGATGTCTTCGATGTCGGCGCACCCTCCGGAAAGGACGACACACCGTGAAACCCGGCATCCATCCCGACTACCACCCCGTGGTGTTCAAGGACTCCGCCACCGGCGACGCCTTCCTCACCCGCTCCACCGTCACGTCGGAGCGCACCATCGAGTGGAGCGACGGCAACACCTACCCGCTCGTGCTCGTCGACGTGAGCGCGTGGTCGCACCCGTTCTGGACCGGCACGCGCCGTATCATGGACACCGCGGGCCAGGTCGAGAAGTTCCACCGCCGCTACGGCACGCGGAAGGGCGGGCGCTGATGGCCGTTCCCAAGCGCAAGATGTCGCGCAGCAACACCCGTTCGCGCCGCGCCCAGTGGAAGGCCACGCCGCCCGACCTGGTGCCCATCACGGTCGACGGCGAGCGGATGCTCGTGCCGTGCAGGCTCGTCAAGCACTTCCAGCGGTTCGGCCGATGAGCGCCGGAGGCGTCGGCGACGTCTTCAGCGCCGCGCACGACGAGTTCGCCCTGTGGTCCGCGCGGTTGTGGCAACCGCTGGGCGAGCTGCTGACGGCGGTGTCGCGGCCCGCGCCCGGTGAGCGAGTGCTCGACGCGTGCTGCGGCGCGGGTGCCTCCGCGATCCCCGCAGCCCGCGCCGTCGGCGCCTCCGGTGTCGTGCACGCCGTGGACCTGGCCGAGCGGCTCGTCGCGCGCGGCGCCCGGGAAGCGGAGGCGCTCGGACTGGCCCAGGCCCGTTTCGAGACCGCCGACGTGCTCACCCGCGACGGCGGGCCCTACGACGTGGTGCAGTCGGCGTACGGCGTGTTCTTCTTCCCCGACATGGACGAGGGCGCGCGCACACTGGTGGGCAGACTGCGGCCGGGCGGTCGGTTCGCGGTCAGCACGTGGCTCGCCGACGGCATGGCGAGGATCGTCCCGGTGGGCCGCGACGCCGCGCTGCCCGAACGCCCGGAACTCGCGGGACAGGCGGGCAGGCCGAACGCGGCAGAGCGGGTGGACACCCCGGAGAAGCTCACCGCGTGGCTGTCCTCGCTCGGACTGCGCGACGTCACCGTGCACCAGGTGCGGTACGTCCAGCCGCTGCATCCCGACGACGCCTGGACGTTCTACCTCGGCGCCGCGATGCGCGGGTTCGTGGAAGGCCTCGGCCCCGAGGCGCTGGAGCGCGTGCGGCGCCGGTTCCTCGACGGCCTGCGCGAGGCCGGGATCGACACGCTCGACGGCAGCTCGCTGATCGGCGTCGGCTACCGCGACGGCGGACGGTAGAGCAGGCCGAGGAACTCCAGCAAGAGGCGTTCCCGCAGCCGCGCGGGCGCGACGGCGAGCAGCGCGTTGATCGGCGCCATCCGCCCGGGCAGCCCGGCCCCGCCGGCGAGCCCCGCCCCGGCGAGCAGTCCCTCGAACTGCTCGGGGGTCAGCCGGTCGGGGTCGAGCGCGGCGATCAGCTGCTCCAGCTCCGCGCCCACCACCACGGGGCCCGCCTCGCGCGCGGCGGCGACCGAGGCGGCGAGGTCGGCGACGAACGCCGCCTCGCCGCCCCGGTTGGCCGCCGTGATCGTCAGGTGCAGGTTCACCGGCGAGGCGCCGTGCGCGAACTGGGGCTGCACGTACCAGCCGCGCTCCTTCATCTCGTCGGCCACGGTGAACAGGTCGAACCCCGGTTCCCCTTCGAGAGCCAGCGCGAGCAGCGTCGAGTCAGGGGAACCCAGCACGCGCAGGCCGTCGACCTTCTCCACGCCCGCACGGATCTCCGTGACGGCGGCCAGCGTGTCGCGGGCGAGCCGCTCGTACCCGGCGTCGCCGACGTGGCGCACCACGGCCCACGCCGCGGCGAGCGGGCCGCCCGAGCGCGTCGACTGCAGCGTGGTGTTGAGCATCGTGTACCCGGGCCAGCCGGCGCTCGCGAAGTAGTGACCCCGGCGCAGGCCCGCGTCGGCGTGCAACAGTACCGAGACACCCTTGGGACAGTAGGCGTACTTGTGCAGGTCCACGGAGATGCTCGTGACACCGGGGACCGTGAAGTCGAAGGGCGGGACGGCCGCACCGGCGCGCCGCAGGTACGGCAGGACCCAGCCGCCGATGCACGCGTCGACGTGCACGCGCACGCCCCTCGCCGACGCGGCCCTCGCGATCTCGGCGACGGGATCCACCACGCCGTGGGCGTAGGACGGCGCGCTCGCCACCACCAGCACCGTGTTCTCGTCGATGGCCGCCGCCATCGCCGCCGGGTCCGCGCGGAACGTCACCGGGTCGACGGGCACGTCCACCGCGCGCACGCCGAACAGATGCGCGGCCTTGTGGAACGCGGCGTGCACCGTGGTGGGCAACACCATCTTCGGCTCCGCGACGTCGCGGCGGCCCTCACGCGCGGCGAGCACGGCGAGCAGGCACGACTCCGTCCCGCCCGACGTCACCGAGCCGACGGTGTCCGGCGTGCCGCCGACCAGCGCCGCCGCCGACGCGACGAGGTCGTTCTCCATGCGCAGCAGGCTCGGGAACGCCGTGGGGTCGAGGCCGTTGGCCGACGACGCGAGCGCGTGGGCCCGCGCACCCAGCTCGTCGAGCCCGGCCAGGCCGCTGTCGTAGACGTAGGCCAGTGTGCGCCCGCCGTGGGTGGGCAGGTCGCCCTCACGCAGCGCCGCCAGCTCGGCGAGCACGTCCCCGGCGCTCATGCCCCGGCCTCCGCAGGACGGCGGGGGGTCTCCAGCACACTGCGCCGCAGCAGCGGGATGCCGAGCAGGATCAGCACGGCGGGCAGCGCCGAGAAGCCGACGGTGATCGCGGTGATCGCGCTGTCCGGCTGCGCGGCCGAGGAGTCCACACTGGACAGATAGCCGCCCGCGGCCAGCACGAGGCCGAACAGGCCGGGGCCGAGGGCGAGGCCGAGCGTCTCGGCGGCCGTCCACACGCCCGCGGTCACCCCGGCACGGGTGGCGCCGGTGCGCTCCTCCTCCGCCGAGATGAGGTCCGGCAGGATCGCCAGCGGGAACACCTGGATGCCCGCGTAGCCGACCCCGGCGAGCGCGACGAAGACGAACACCACCGCCGTCGGCAGCGACTGGGCGAACACCAGGCCCAGCAACGCCACCGCGAACGCCGCCGTGGCGACGCGGAAACCCATCAGCTTCCCGCCGGAGCGGCCGAGCCGGTCCCACAGCGGCATCACGAGCAGCGCGGGGCCGACGAACCCGGCGAACAGCATCGACTGCAGGCCCGCGTCGCCCAGCACGTACCGCGCCACGTAGCTCACCCCCGCCAGCAGCGTCGCCACCCCCAGCGACTGGACGAAGTAGACACTCAGCAGCCAGCGGAAGGGCTTCCACGCCTTCATCGTGGCGAACAGCTCGCGCCACGTCGGGCTCGGCTGCAGCAGCTTGCCCGCCGGGGCACCCTTGATGCCGAAGAACACCGACAGCGTGCCCAGGACGATCAGCACGGCCACGAACACGCCCATCACGCGGTAGCCGTTCACGCCGCCGACCGACTCGGCGATCGCCGGAGCCACGGCGCCGGAGACGAGGATCGCCAGCGCCAGCACGCCGATGCGCCACGTGGTGATCCGGGTGCGCTCGTGGTAGCCCTCGGTCAGCTCGGCGGGCAGCGCGTTGAACGGCACCTGGAAGAACGCGAACGCCGTGGCGCACACGAAGAACATCAGCACGACGTAGGCGGAGTCGAGACCGACGCTGTCGAAGCCGGGGTGGGCGAACAGCGCCGCGAAGAACACCGCCAGCACCAGCCCGCCCCACAGCAGCGAACGCCGCCTGTTGCCGCGCCTGGCGAGGCCCGCGTCGGAGATCCGGCCGGCGACGGGGTTGAACAGCACGTCCCACGCCTTGGGCAGCAGCACGATGGCACCCGCCGCGGCGGCGGGCACGGCCATCGTGTCGGTCAGGTAGGGCAGCAACAGCAGCCCGGGCACCGTGCCGAAGGCACCGGTGACGAACGAGCCGAGCGAGTAACCGAGACGGGTTCTCGTCCCCAGTGCCGACATGGTCCTCCTCGCCAGCTGATCAGGTGAGGGAATCGTTCCACCCTCCCGAGCCCGCCGGCGAGGCGGGCCACGTTCAGGACAGCACGTCGGCCACCGTGCGCAGGGTCGCCGCGTCGCCGCGCACGAGCAGCGTGGTCACCACCGACTCCTCCCACGCCGCCAGCTCGTCGCGGATCTTCGCCGGCGGGCCGATCAGGGCCGTGTCCTCCACGAGCCTCGTGGGGATCGCCGCGGTCGCCTCCGCCTTGTGCCCGCCGAGGTAGAGGTCCTGGACCTTGTCGGCCACCTCCTCGTAGCCCATGCGCGCGAACACGTCGTGGTGGAAGTTGACGTCCTTCGCGCCCATGCCGCCGATGTAGAGGGCCAGCGCGGGTTTGATCAGGTTCGCCGCCTCTTCCACGTCGTCGTGCACGATCACCGGCACCGACGCGGCCACCTCGAAGTCCTTGGCCGGCTCGGCGCGGCGGGCGAAGCCCTCCTCCAGCGCGGCACGGTAGAAGCCGTCGGTGCGCGGCGCGAAGAACAACGGGAGCCAGCCGTCGCAGATCTCCGCCGACAGCGCCACGTTCTTCGGCCCCTCGGCCGCGAGGTAGATCGGGATGTGCTTGCGCAGCGGGTGCACGGTCGACTTGAGCGGCTTGCCGAGACCGGTGCCGCCCGGGAGCGGCAGCTGGTACTGCCTGCCGCTGTGGGTCACCGGCTCCTCGCGCGCGACCACCTTGCGGACGATGTCCACGTACTCGCGGGTGCGGGCCAGCGGCCGGGGGTACGGCTGGCCGTACCAGCCCTCCACCACCTGCGGTCCGGACGCGCCGAGGCCGAGCACGAACCGGCCGCCGCTGAGGTGGTCGAGGGTCATGGCCGCCATCGCGGTGGCCGTCGGCGTGCGCGCCGACATCTGCACGATGTTGGTGCCGAGCGTGACGCGGGACGTCGAGGCGCCCCACCACGCGAGCGGGGTCAGCGCGTCGGAGCCGTACCCCTCGGCCGTCCACACCGAGTCGAAGCCCAGCTCCTCGGCCGCGCGGATCGCCTCCAGCGCGCCCTCCGGCGGACCCGAGGACCAGTACCCGATGTGGTAGCCCAGTTTCACGGTGTCTCCTTCGACAGTCAGGCCGGCGAGTAGTGCGTCGGCGAGTCGCGCTCCCCGACAGGCGGTAGGTTACGCGCCGGTGTCTCCACCAGCGGGGTGTTCGCGGGGTCCTTGCCCAGCGCGCGGCGCCAGCCGGCGCGGGCGCGCGGGTGGTAGCGGCGCTCGAACGGCACGAACCGGAACGCGACGCCGATCGCCTTGCCCACCAGGCGGTGCAGCCGCTGGTCGCGGGCGCTCCAGGTGTAGCCGAGCTTCTCGCGGACCGGCTCGTCGTACATGCCCACGGTGAGCCACACGAAGCCGCGCATCGCGGGCCCGCGCACGAGGCGCCACAGCGCGTCGGGCAGCCAGGGCAGTGCGGCGGGCTTGGCGATCTCCTCGATGTCCAGCACGTCGCGGGTGGCCTTGTTGTCCTCGAGCACCTCGCGGCACATGTGGTCCCAGTACTCGCAGAACTCCTCCCACGTCTTCGGCACCGGGCGCATCGACATGTCGTACATCCGGTACCAGCGCACGTGCTCGTCGAACAGCGTCCGCTTCTGCCGCTCGGTGAGCCCGCCCATGAAGTTCTCGGCGATCAGCAGGGTGCTGACGAAGAACGTGGCGTGGGCCCAGTAGAACGTGCCCGGGTTCAGCGCGTGGTAGCGGCGGCCGTGTTTGTCGGTGCCCTTGATCGTGTCGTGGTAGCCGCGCACCTCCAGCGCCGTGCGGTGCGCCCGGTCGCCGTCGTAGATCACGCCGCCGATCGGGTAGAGCGAGCGGAACAGCCGCTCCCAGCGCTCGTTGAAGAACTGCGAGTGCTCCTCCACACCGGCCCCCAGTTCGGGGTGCATGTTCTGCATGGAGCCCGCCCACAACGCGATGAGCAGTCCCCGCCAGTCGCCGAAGATCCGCCAGGTCAGTGAGTCGGGGCCCAGTGGCTCGACCTGTGTCATGTCACACTCCCAAGTGACTACGTGTGTTGTCAGGTTAGGATTGACAACGTTCGTAGTCAATTGAGGGGCGACACGATGACCGTCGAGGGCCGCACGTGGGCGGGCACCACGCTGACCGACCGCAGGGCCATGCGGCGCCGCCAGCTGCTCGACGCCGGGCTCGACCTGCTCGGCTCCGGGGGCAGCGGCGCGGTGAGCGTGCGGGCCGTGTGCCGGCAGTCGAAGCTCACCGAGCGGTACTTCTACGAGAACTTCGCCGACCGCGACGAGCTGATCCTCGCCGTGTACGAGGGCGTGGTCGAGGACGCCCACCGGGCGCTGGTGGAGGCCGTCGACACCGCGGGCAAGGGTGCCGGGGCCAGGGCCGAGGCCGCCGTCACCGCGTTCGTCACCCTCATCCTCGACGACCCGCGCAAGGGCCGGGTGCTGTTGCTCGCCCCGCTCGCCGACCCCGCACTCAACCGGCGCGGCACCGAGCGCATCCCGATGTTCGCCGAGCTCGTGCGCGAGCAGCTGTCCGACAAGACCGACGAGGGCGACCGCGCCATGACCGCGACCGCCCTCGTCGGCGGCCTCGCCAACCTGTTCACCGCCTACCTCGGTGGCGGCCTCGACGTCAGCCGCGAGCGCCTGATCGCCCACTGCGTGCGGCTCGTGCTCGGCGCCAACGCGTTGCACAGCTGATCACGCGCTTTTCTTCTCCTCGGCGAGCTCCAGCGCGATGCCGATGATCATGTCCTCCTGGCCGCCGACGTAACGGCGCTCCCCCACCCGATACAGGATCTCGTGCGCGGGTACGCCATAGCGCTCCGCGGCGCGTTCGGCGTGCAGCAGGAAACTGGAGTACACGCCCGCGAAGCCCTGGACGATCGACGAGCGGTCCATCACCGGCAGGCGCGTGATGTAGGGCTTCACCACGTTCTCGGCGGCGTCCATCAGCACGTCCTTGTCCACGCCAGTCTCGACGCCGAGCCGTTCGAACGTCGCCGCCAGCACCTCGGTCGGCGAGTTCCCCGCCCCCGCGCCGAGCGCGAGCAGCGAGCCGTCGATCTGCCGGGCGCCCGCGCGGTAGGCGAGCACCGAGTTGGCGACGCCGAAGCTGAGGTTCTGGTGGCCGTGGTAGCCGACCTGGGCCTGGTCGCCGACCTCGGCGACGAGCGCCGCGACGCGGTCGGAGGCGTCCTCCAGGATCAGCGCACCGGCCGAGTCCACGACGTACACGCACTGGCAGCCCGCGTCGACCATGATGCGGGCCTGCTTCGCGAGCGCCTCCGGCTCGGACATGTGGGCGAGCATCAGGAAGCCCACGGTCTCCAGCCCGAGCCCGCGCGCCTCGGTGAAGTGCTGGATCGAGACGTCGGCCTCGGTGCAGTGGGTCGCGATGCGCACCGCTCCGGCGCCGAGGTCCGCGGCGGCCTTCATGTCGGTGACCGTGCCGAGCCCCGGCAGGAGCAGCACGGCGATCTTCGCCTGTTTGGCCTCGTCGGCGGCCGCGGCGATCAGCTCGCGCTCGTCGACGAGCGAGAAGCCGTAGTTGAACGTCGACCCGCCGAGTCCGTCGCCGTGGGTGACCTCGATGAGCGAGATCCCCGCGTCGTCGAGCGCCCGCACCGTGTCGCGCACGTTCCGCTCGGTGAACTGGTGGGCCATCGCGTGGCTGCCGTCGCGCAGCGTCGTGTCGACGAGCCGGACCCGCTCGTTCATGCGCTCACCGCCTTGTTCTCGATGACCCGCCCGGCGAGCAGCTCGCCGACCCTCGCGGCCGCGGCGGTCATGATGTCGAGGTTGCCCGCGTACGTCGGCAGGTAGTCGCCGTTGCCGGCCACCTCCAGGAACACCGCGACCCTGGCCTTGCCGTTCCAGCCGGGCCGGGGGTCGTCGAACTGCGGGTCGGCCTTGAGGGTGTAGCCGGGGACGTAGGCCTGCACCTCGCCGACCCTGCGGTGGATCGACTCGGTGATCGCGTCGCGGTCGGCGTCGGGGTCGATCGCGCAGAACACGGTGTCCCGCATGATCATCGGAGGCTCCACCGGGTTGATGATGATGATCGCCTTGCCCTTGGCGGCACCGCCGACCTGCTCGATGCCGTGTGCCGTGGTCTCGGTGAACTCGTCGATGTTGGCGCGGGTGCCGGGGCCCGCCGAGCGCGACGAGACCGACGCGACGATCTCGGCGTAGGACACTGGGGCCACCGACGAGACCGCGTGCACGATGGGGATCGTCGCCTGGCCACCGCACGTGATCATGTTGAGGTTGGGGGCGTCGAGCTGCTCGGGCAGGTTCACGACGGGGCACGTGAACGGGCCGACGGCGGCGGGGGTGAGGTCGATGGCCTGTATTCCGGCCTCGGCGTAGCGCGGAGCGCTCGCCAGGTGGGCCTTCGCCGACGTCGCCTCGAAGACGAGGTCGGGCCGCTCGTCCTGCGCCAGCAGCCAGTCGACCCCCTCGGCCGAGGTGCGCACGCCCTCCGCCTCGGCGCGCGTGAGTCCCTCCGACGCCGGGTCGATGCCGACCATGTACCGCACGTCGATCCGCTCGCTGCGCCGTAGCTTCGCGAGCAGGTCGGTGCCGATGTTGCCGGGGCCGACGATCGCGGCCACCGCTCGGGCTTCGCTCATGGCCAAGGACGGTCCTCCTCGGCATGGTGGATTATCAATGTATGTGTCCCGCTGATCGGAACGACTCGGATGCGTCCACCGCTGCCCGGCTCGCGGCGCTGCTGACCACCTTCTCGCCCGGTGACGACGCGCTGGGGGTCTCGGAGCTGGCGCGCAGGACGGGCCTGCCGAAGTCCAGCGTCCACCGGCTGACGGGGCATCTGGTGACCCAGGGCCTGCTGGAGCGCTCGGGAACGGGTGTGCGGCTGGCGTTGAAGCTGTTCGAGATCGGCCAGCTCGCGGTGCGCCAGCGGGGCCTCGTCGACGCGGCGCGGCCGTACCTGGAGGATCTGCGCGAGGCCACGCGCAACACGGTGCACCTCGCCGTGCTCGAAGGTACCGAGGTGGTGTACCTCGACATCCTGCGCGGCCCCGACGCGCCCGCGCTGCCGTCGCGCGTCGGCGGCCGGTTCCCCGCGCACGCGACCGCTGTGGGCAAGGCGATACTGGCGTTCTCGCCGCAGTCCACTGTGGACGCCGTGCTGGCGGCGGGGTTGCCGCGCGTGAGCGAGCGGACGGTGACGGCGCCGGGCATCCTGCACAGGCAACTGGCCCGGGTCCGTGAGGAGGGGCTCGCCTACGACCGCGAGGAGTCCGGGCTCGGCGTGGTGTGCGCGGCGAGCCCGCTGCGCGGTGCCGACGGCACCGCCCGCGCCGCGCTCTCACTGTCGGGGTGGACCAACCGCCTGCGGCTCGACCGCGTCGCCCCCGCCGTGCGCACGGCGGCGCTGGCCTTGTCGCGCACCCTCCCCTGACGCGCGAGTCGTGCGCTCCCGACAGCGAGTCGTGCACTCCGGACCGCGAGTCGTGCACTCCGGTTCGCGAGTCGTGCACTCCGGTTCGCGAGTCGTGCGCTCCCGCAGGCGGAGACGCGGCGCATCGGCACGCCGCACCCCCGCGCAACGCGAGCCACCGGCCCCGAACGCACAACTCGGCGTCCCGAACGCACGACTCGCGTGCCTGAGCGCACGACTCGCGGTTCTGGGCGCACGACTCGCGCGGCCGCGAAGGGGCAACTCGCGGCTCAGGCGGCTCCGACCAGGTGCTCGAAGGCCAGCTGCGAGAGGGCGGCGTAGCCGTAACCGCGGCGGCCCGCCGCCTCGGGGTCGAAGCCCTCGAAAGCGGTACGGTCGGCGCGGAGGTCGGCCGGCGTCTCGCCGGGCGACAGGGTCGGCGTCGCCAGCTCGGGCACCCGCGAGGCGGCCAGCGCCTCCTGTACGCGCGGGTCCGCGCGGTACGCACGCGCACGCTCCCGCAGCAGCAGGTAGCTCCTCATGTTCGCCTCCGCGCTGGCCCACACGCCCTCGGCGTCCTCGGTGCGCAGGGGCTTGTAGTCGAAATGCCTCGGGCCGTCGTAGCCGCCGTGCTCGAGGAGGTCGACGAGGAAGAACGCCGAGAGCACGTCGCCGTGCCCGAAGATCAGGTCCTGGTCGTAGCGCGGCCCGCGCTGCCCGTTGAGGTCGATGTGGAAGAGCTTGCCCTGCCACAGCGCCTGCCCGATGCCGTGTACGAAGTTGAGCCCCGCCATCTGCTCGTGCCCGACCTCGGGGTTGACGCCCACCAGCTCGTGGTGTTCCAGCTGCGAGATGAACGCCAGCGCGTGCCCGATCGTGGGCAGGAAGATGTCGCCGCGCGGCTCGTTCGGTTTCGGCTCCAGCGCGAGCCGCAGCTCGTAGCCCTGGTCGAGCACGTACTGGGCGAGCGTGTCGATGCCCTCGCGGTAGCGGTCGTACGCGGCCCGCACGTCCTTCGCCGCGTCCGTCTCCGAGCCCTCGCGGCCGCCCCACAGCACGTAGGTCGAGGCGCCCAGTTCCGCCGCGAGGTCCATGTTGCGCATCACCTTGCGCAGCGCGTACCGGCGGATGTCGCGGTCGTTGTTGGTGAGGGCGCCCTCCTTGAACACCGGCTGGCCGAACAGGTTCGTCGTCGCCATCGGCACCGCGAGCCCGGTGTCGTCGAGCGCGGCCCGGAACCGCTTGATGTGCTCTTCCCGCGTGGAATCGTTGCTGCCGAACGGGATCAGGTCGTCGTCGTGGAATGTGACGCCCCATGCGCCCAGCTCCGAGAGCTTGTGCACCGCCTCCACCGGGTCGAGCGGCGCGCGCGTGGCACCGCCGAAGGGGTCGACGGCCTGCCAGCCGACCGTCCAGAGCCCGAAGCTGAACCTGTCCTCGCGACGGGGTTGCACGACCACGATGTCCTCCAGGAAGCCGCAATAGTTTGGCGACTGAACTTATCGACCGCCACGCCGCGAGGTCAAGGATTTCGTTCAGTGGGTGAACGATTATCATCGACCGATGCCACAGCCCGCAGGCCAGCACACCGTCCGCAGGCACAACTGCGCCCTCGTGCTCGATGCCATCGCCGACTCCCCCGGCCTGTCCCGCGCCGGCGTCGCCGCGCGCACCGGGCTCACCAAGGCCACCGTCTCCACCCTCGTCGACCGCCTCGCCGCCGCCTCGCTCGTGCGGGAGCAGGGCCCGCAGCACCGCGCCGGGCCGGGCAGACGCGGCACCTCCCTGTCGCTGTCCCCTGAGGGCCCGCACGGGCTCGGCGTGGAGATCGCCGTCGACCACGTCGCCACGTGCCTGGTGGACCTCACCGGCGAGGTCCGCTGGTCCGCCGTCTCGCCATCGGCCAACCGCGCCCAGCCCGCGGGCCGCGTCCTCACCCGCGTGGCGAAGGCCGTGCGGACAGCGCTCGGCGAGGCGGCCGCGCGGGACGTGACCGTGGGCGGCGTCGGGGTCGCCGTGCCCGGGCTCGTGGAGGCGTCCACCGGGCTGTTGCGGCGAGCGCCCAACCTCGGCTGGCGGGACGTCGACGTGCCGGCCGAGCTGCGCCGCCGCACGGGACTGGAGGCGGAGGTGCTCGTCGGTAACGAGGCCAACCTCGCCGCGCTCGCCGAGCTGCGCGCCGGCGGGCACGACGGGCTGCGCGACTTCGTGCATGTCTCCGGGGAGATCGGCATCGGCGCCGGGATCGTGCTGGACGGCGAGCTCTACCACGGCACCCGCGGCTTCGGCGGCGAGCTCGGGCACTTTCCGGTGAGCTCACGTGGTCCGCTGTGCTCGTGCGGGGCGAGGGGCTGCCTCGAACGGCTCGCCGGGCAGGACGCGATCCTCGGCCGGGCGGGCGCCGCCGACCTGCCCACGCTGCTGGACAGGCTGGAGGACGGCGACCGCAAGGCCGCCGCCGCGGTCAGGGCAGCGGCGCGTCCCCTCGGCACGGCCCTGTCGAGCGTGCTCAACCTGCTCGACGTGCCCGCCGTCGTGCTCGGCGGCACCTACGCGCGGCTGTTCCCGTGGCTCGGCGAGCCGCTGCGTGCCGAGCTGACCGGCCGGGTGCTGAGCGCGCCGTGGCAGCCGATCGGCGTGCTCCGCTCACCGCTCGGCACCGAGGCGGCCGTGCGCGGTGCGGCGACGGCGGCCGTCCACACGATCGTCGCCGACCCCGACACGTTCATCGCCGACGGGGTCCTCCCGTAGATTCGCGGACCACCAGCTCGGTGGGCAGCAGGATCGACGGCGGCAGGTGCTCCTCCCCCGCCAGCTGCGCCAGCAGCCGCCACGTCATCGTGCGGCCGAACTCCTCCACGGGCTGGCGCACGGTGGTCAGCGCCGGCGTCACCGTGGTCGCGAAGACGGAGTCGTCGAAGCCCATCAGGGCCACGTCGTCCGGGACACGCACGCCGCGGGCGGACAGTTCGCGCAGCGCGCCGACCGCGAGGATGTCCGCGGCCGCGAACACCGCGTCCAGACCGGGGTGGCGGTCGAGCAGCTCGGCCATCGCCGCCGCGCCCCCCTCGACCGAGAAGTCGCTGTGCACCACGGCGTCCGGGGCCAGCCTCGCCTCGGACATCCCGCGCCGCCAGCCGACGAGCCGGTCGATGCCCACCGCCATGTCGCCGGGCCCCGCGATGGTGGCGATGCGCGTGCGGCCGGTCTCCACGAGGTGGCGCGCGGCGAGCAGGCCACCGGTGAAGTTGTCCGAGTCGACGTAGGGCACGGCGGTGCTGCCGAGCGGCCGCCCTCCCGCGACCACCGGCAGGCCCGCCGCCGCGAGCCGTCCCGGCAGCGGGTCGCTGCCGTGCATGCTCACCACGAGCGCGCCGTCGACGTGCCCGCTGGTGAGGTACTTCTCCAGCTGCTCGCCGTCGTCGTCCTCGGCCATGAGCATCAGCACGAGCTGCCGCTTGCTGCCGGACAGCCCCGCGTGGATGCCCCGCAGCACGCCCGCGAAGAACGGGTCGCCGAACACGCGGTCGCCGGGCTCCGATACCACGAGCGCGATCGAGTTGGTCCGCCGGGTGACGAGGCTGCGCGCGGCCTCGTTCGGCACGTAGCCCAAGGTCTCGATCGCGCGGTTGACCGCCTCCCTGGCGCGGCCGCTCACGCCGGGCAGTTCGTTGATCACCCGCGAGACCGTCGAGCGGGACACGCCCGCCGCCCGCGCCACCGCCTCGAGCGTGGGCGTTCCCCGGTCGTCGATGGCCGCGTCACCGGGCTCGATCATCGTTCTCCTGTAGGCCGTTGTCCTCGATCACCCGCGAGTACCATGACGCACTCGCCTTGGGGGTCCTGCGCTGGGTCGCGAAGTCCACGTGCACCAGTCCGAACCGCTTCGCGTAGCCCTCCGCCCATTCGAAATTGTCCAGTAGGGACCAGTAGAAGTAGCCGCGCAGGTCCACGCCCTTCTGGAGCGCGGCGTGCGCGGCGCGGAGGTGGGCCTCGACGAACGCGATCCGGTCGTGGTCCTCGACCATCCCGGACGCGCCGGCGCGGTCGGGGAACGCGGCCCCGTTCTCGGTGACGTAGAGCGGCAGCCGCGGATACTCCTCGTGCAGGCGCACCAGCAGGCCCGTGAGCTCGCCCGCGTTGACCACCCAGCCGGAGTCCGTGTGCGGCAGGTCGCGGTCGGGGAAGCCCGTGTACTCGGCGCCGACCCATTCGGACGGCGGCCCCGAGTGCTCGTCGGGGATCGACGACACGTACAGGTCGCGGTAGTAGTTGACGCCCAGCAGGTCGAGCGGAGCCGAGACGACGTCGAGGTCGCCGGGGTCGATCACCCCGCCAAGGCCGTAGGGCTCCAGGTCGGCGAGCACGTCGGCCGGGTACTCGCCGCGCAGCACGGGGTCGAGGAAGAACCGGTTCTGCAGCCCGTCGATCCGTCTGCGCACCTCGGCGTCGGCCTCGCTGGCCGGGTCGGCGACGTTCACGGGGAAGAGGTTGAGCGTGAGCCCGGCCCGCGCCGCCGGGGCGTGCTCGCGGATCGCGGCGACGCCGAGCCCGTGCGCCAGCAGCAGGTGGTGCCCCGCCGCGACCGCCGACGACGGGTCGGTGCGGCCAGGCGCGTGCCTGCCCGAGCCGTAGCCGAGGAACGCCGAGCACCACGGCTCGTTGAGCGTCGTCCACGTCCCGACCCGGTCGCCGAGCCTGCCCAGCACGGCGTCGGCGTAGTCGGCGAAGCGGTGGGCGGTGTCGCGCGAGGCCCAGCCGCCCCGCTCCTCCAGCGCCTGCGGGAGGTCCCAGTGGTACAGCGTGGCCCACGGCGTGATCCCCGCGCGCAGCAGCTCGTCGACGAGCCGCTCGTAGAAGTCGAGGCCCGCCGGGTTCACGGCACCGGCGTCCGGGCGCACCCTCGGCCACGCGATCGAGAACCGGTAGGCGCGCACCCCGAGCCGCGCCATGAGCGCGACGTCCTCGGCCATCCGGCGGTAGTGGTCGGCGCCCGGCTCGCCCGAGTCGCCCCCGGCGACCGTGCCCGGCCGCTCGCAGAATGCGTCCCAGATGGACGGACGCCGTCCGTCCACTGTGGTGGATCCCTCGATCTGATACGCCGCCGTCGCGACGCCCCAGACGAAGTCTCTCGGGAACGCCACCGAGGGCAGAGCGGGCTCGGCGTCGGCACGGACAATCGTCACGGTCTACCCCTTCACAGCGCCTTGCATGATCCCGGCCACGATCTGGCGGCCGAGGACGAGGAACACGACGAGAATCGGAATGGTCGCGAGCGTGGTGCCGGCCAGCACGAGCGAGTAGTCGACGTAGTAGCCGCTCTGCAGCTTCTCCAGTGCCACCTGGACGGTCGGGTTCTCGGCGTTGAGCGCGATCAGCGGCCACAGGAAGTCGTTCCACGACATCATGAACGTGAACATGCCGAGGAACGCCGCCGCCGGCCGCACCGCCGGCAGGCACACGTGCCAGAACACGCGGATCATCGAGCAACCGTCCATTCTGGCCGCTTCGATCAGCTCGTAGGGCACCGCCTCCACGGTGTACTGGCGCATCCAGAACACCCCGATCGCGGTGACGAGGTTCGGCACGATCACGGCCTGCAGCTCGTTGGCCCAGCCGAACTCCGCCATCGCCATGTACAGCGGGATGATGCCGAGCTGCGTCGGCACCGCGAGCGTCGCGATGACGAGCACGAACAACGCGTTGCGGCCGCGGAAGCGCAGCTTGGCGAAGGCGAATCCGGCCAGCGTCGAGAAGAACACCGTCGAGATCGTCACCGTGCCGGCCACGACGACGCTGTTGCCCAGGGCGCGCCAGAACTCGACCTGGTCGAACACCTGCTGGGCGTTGGCGAAGAAGTTCCCGCCGGGCACGAGCGGCGGGATGCTCTCCGTCAGCATCGAGCTGTCCCTGCTGGCGACGAGGAACGACCAGTAGAACGGGAAGATCGAGCCGAGCACGAAGGCGGTCAGCAGCCCGTACACCCAGATGTTCGCGCGGCCGACGCCGCCACCGGCGGAGCGGGACCGCCTCAGCGAGGCGGGAAACACGGTCATCGGCGGTCCTCCCCCGTGGTCGCGATCCGCCGCGTGAGGAAGAAGTTGACCAGCGCGACGAGGATGATGATCAGGAAGAGCACCCACGCGACAGCCGACGCGTAGCCGAGGTCCTCGCGCTCGAACGCCGACTGGTACATGTACAGCGTGATCGTCTGGAACTGGTTGGTGGAGCCGCCGTTGTTCGAGCCCGGCATGGCGTCGAACAGCTTCGGCTCGGTGAAGATCTGCAGCCCGCCGATCGTCGAGGTGACCACCACGAAGATCAGCGTGGGCCGCAGCAACGGCAGGGTGACGCTGAAGAAGCGGCGTACCGGGCCCGCCCCGTCCACGACGGCAGCCTCGTGCAGCTCCTTCGGGATCGCCTGCATGGCCGCGAGCACGATGAGGGCGTTGTAGCCCGTCCACCGCCAGTTGACCATGATCGCGATCGCGACGTGGCTGGCGAAGCGGTCGGCCTGCCAGTCGACCCGGTCGAGGCCGACCGTCTCCAGTATCCCGTTCACCAGACCGTAGTTGGGCCCGAAGAGGTTGGCGAAGATGATGCCGAGCGCCACGAGGCTCGCGACGTAGGGCATCAGGATGCCCACCCGCCAGCCGGTCGGCGCCCGCAGCCGGGTGTTGAGCAGTGCCGCGAGCAGCACCGCCATGATCACCTGCGGCACGCTGGAGAGCAGGAAGATGCTGAACGTGTTCACCAGCGTCTTCCAGAACTGCGCGTCGCCGAACAGCGCGGCGTAGTTCTCCAGCCCGATGAACGACGGGTTGTCGTCGATCAGGTCCCAGTCGAACAGCGACACCCACGCCGTGTAGAGGAGCGGGAACAGCCCGACGATGCCGAAGATGACGAAGAACGGCGCGACGTAGAGATACGGGGAGTACTTGACGTCCCACCGGCCGAGCCGGTCCCGCCACGTCGAGCGTGACCGGACCGGCCCGGGGCCGGTGGGCTCGTCCCCCTGCCGCGCGCCCGTGGCGGCGGCGAGCTCGGTACTCACCGTTACCGGGCGATCTGCGCCGAGGCGTCGACGAACTGCCGCCAGCCCTCGTCCGGCGAGGCGCCCTGCTCGACGGCCTGCAGTGCCGGGGCCACGGCGTTCTCCTGGATCTTGCCGTCACCGGGACCCTTGTACTGCGCGTGGCCGACCTTGCGGGCCTGGGTGGCGAACAGCTCGCCGTCCTTGACGCCACCGAAGTAGTCGTTGGTGGCGGCCAGCAGCTCCGGCGACTCCAGCGCCTGCACCTGGCTGGGGAACACGCCCTTGGCCTTGAACGCCTTGATCTGCTGCTCGGGCGCGGTCAGCCACGCCGCGAGCGCGGCGGCCTCCTCCGGGTGCTCGCTCTGGGTGGGCACGGTGAGGTAGGAGCCGCCCCAGTTGCCGCCACCGCCGGGGAACGCGTCGGTGACCGCCCACTGGCCCGCGTGCTCGGGGCCCGCCTGTTCCTCGATCACGCCGAGCATCCACGACGGGCAGGTCTTGGTGGCGAAGGCCGAGCTCTTGAAGCCGCTGTTCCACTCGTTGCTGAACGCCACGAGCCCCGCCGACTGGCCGCGCTCGACGGCGGCGGTGACCTTGTCCCAGTTCTGTTTGATCGCCGGGTTGCTCTCCACGACGAGGGTGTCGGAGCGGTCGAAGAACCCGGTCTGGAGCTGGTTCTGCATGGCGTTGAAGAGCTGCGCGGCGGAGTCGAACCAGGCGGTGCCACCGGACTCCCGCACGAACCGGTCGCCCGCCTCGAAGTAGCTGTCCCAGCTCTCGAACAGGGACTTGACCTCCTGCGGGTCGGTGGGCAGGCCTGCCTGCTGGAAGAGGTCCTTGCGGTAGCACATGGCGAGCGGTCCGATGTCGGTGCCGTAGCCGACGAGCTTGCCCTGCTTGTCGAGGCCGGCCTGGTACTTCCAGTCGAGCCAGCGGTCGGGCTTGACGTCGGCGGGGCCGAGGTCGGCGAGGTCGTGGAAACGGCTGGACTTGGCGAGGACGTCGGAGAGGTGGCCCTCCTCCACCGCCATCACGTCGTCGAGGCCGGAGCCAGCGCCGAGCTTGGTGAACAGGGCCTCGTGGTACGGCCCGCCCTGCCCGGTCTTGTGCGGGGTGATCGTGATGTTCGGATGGAGCCGCTCGTACTCGGCGTAGAGCCCTTCGTAACCGAACTCGCCGAAGGTGCCGATCGTCAGCTCGATCCGGCCGTCGGAGGACTCCGGGCCGCCGGAACCACCGCACGCGGCCGCGAGGAGCGTGGCCGCGCTGAGGATCGAGGTCAGGGCGAGTACGTGTCTGCGTCGGTGTCGCACGGTAACCCCTCGTTGGGTTGGCGGGGACGAAACTGGGAGCGCTCCCAGTTGGTTGAGGAGCCTGCTCCTCCCCCGTACGGGTGTCAACCCCTTGTTGTCCTTGCGTTACCTCGGCACCTGCACCGACCTGACAGTGATGCAGTGATCAGAATTGGGAGCGCTCCCAGGCCAGTACGCTGTGCGGCATGCCGAGTGACGAGCTGATCGAGTTCTGGCGGGAGCGCCACCTGGGTACGCTCACGACCCTGCGCGCGGACGGCAGCCCGCATGTCGTGCCCGTGGGCGTGACCGTGGACGAGGCGTTCGAGGTCGCCAGGGTGATCTGCTCCGGCGGCAGCGTGAAGGCACGCAACGTCCGGGCGGCGGGAGCGGGCGGCGCGCGCGTCGCCGTCACGCAGGTCGACGGGCGGCGCTGGTCGACACTCGAGGGCAGGGCCGTGGTGCGCGACGACCCTGAGTCGGTACGGGACGCCGAGGCCCGCTACGCCGAGCGCTACCGCGTCCCGCGCGTGAACCCGCGGCGGGTCGTCATCGAGATCGCCGTCGAGCGCCGCCTCGGCCTGCGCTGAGCGCCGGGCTCAGCCGAACATCGCGCGCCACTGCTCGAGCGAGCTCGCACGGAACACGAAGTTGTCGCGCCGCACGTCCGACAGCGGCGCCGAGGGCTCGGCCGAGTACAGGTGCCCCGGGTACACCACCGGGTCGCCGCTGAGCCCGGCGAGCCACTGCAGGCTGCGGAACATCGCGTCGGAGTCGCCGCCGGGGAAGTCGGTGCGCCCGCAGCCCTCGAGGAACAGCGTGTCGCCCGCGACGAGCCGCCCGCCGACGAGGAAGCACTGGCTGCCCGGCGTGTGGCCCGGCGTGTGCAGCAGCCGGATGCCGATCGCGCCGACGTCCACCTGGTCGTCGTGGTCGTGCGCGACGAGATCGGTGCCCGAGACGCCGGTGGTGCGCCGCACCCACTCCGACTCGGCACCGCTGACGTGCACCGGCACCTGCTCCTTCGCGAGCAGCTCGGCGAGGCCGGGCAGCGAGAAGCCCATGAGGTCGCCGCCGACGTGGTCGGGGTGGTGGTGGGTGGCGAGCACGCCCGTGAGCCGCATGCCGTCGGCCGCGAGGACGCCGAGCAGGTCGTCGATCGCGTAGGCCGGGTCGACCACCACGGCCTCGCCGGTCTCGCGGTCGCCGATCAGGTAGGCGAAGTTGCGCATCTGCGTGGCGACGCGGTCGCCGACGGCGAAGTCGCGCCCCGCGAGCAGCTGACGGAAGTAGAGCCGGTCGGACATGGGCCGATCGTAGACGGCCTAGAGTGTCGCTCGATGAACGCGACCCGGCACTGGCGTGAGCAGCTGCAGGCATGGCGGATCCCGGAGGAGATCCTCGGGCAGGCCGAGGACTCGCCGTGGGTGCTGCCCCGGCACGTCTTCTCCCGGCGCGCCGACGTGCTCGTGGCGGAGCCGGAGGGCGCGTCGTTCCCGGCCGCGTGGCGGGCGCTCGACCCGCCCGGCACCGTGCTCGACGTCGGCGCGGGAGCGGGCGCGGCGAGCCTGCCGCTCGCCGCGCGCAGCACGCTGATCACCGCCGTCGACCAGGACGAGGGGCTGCTCGCGGAGTTCCGCCGTCGCGCGGATGCGCTCGGGGTGGCCGCGCGCGAGGTCCAGGGCGACTGGCCCGGCGTCGCGGCCGACGTTCCGCCCGCCGACGTCGTGGTGTGCCACCACGTGCTCTACAACGTCCCGGACGTCGTCCCGTTCCTCACGGCGCTCACCGCGCACGCGCGCAGGCTCGTGGTGGTGGAGCTGGCCGAGGCGCACCCGCTGACCTCGCTGAACGAGCTGTGGCTGCGCTTCCACGGCATCGTCCGCCCCGAGGGACCCACCGCGACCGACGCCGTGGCCGTGCTCCGCGAGCTGGGCATCGAGCCGGAGGTGTCGCACTGGCGGCGCGAGCGGTCGGCCTCGGCCGCCCATCCCGACTTCGCGACGCTCACCGACGTCACGCGGCGCAGGCTGTGCCTGCCCCGCGCCCGGCGGCACGAGGTGGCCGAGGCGCTGCGCGAGGCGGGCGCGACGAGCGAACGCGACCTCGGCTCGTCCGGCGACGACATCGTCACCCTCACGTGGACTCCTTGACACGCCAAGGATGAATCCGTCCCCGCGGATGCGACAATCCGTGGACCTGGCCCCCGAGCGAAGGGAGCGCGCGAGTGGTGCGCGCGGTACTCGCCGTCCTGATCGCCGTCGCCGTACTGGCGGCCGGCGTGGCGAGCACGGCGTTCGCGCCGGTGCAGCGCAGGCCCGTCGCCGCGCCGCAGCGCGCCGCGCCGGCGCACGAGATCCGGATCGTGGTGTCGGGCCCCGACGACACGCTGATGCGCGTGGCGCGCGGCTCGTCGGGGACGCAGGTCGCGTTGCGCGGCAAGCCGTTCGACCACTCCTTCACCGAACACGCGGGCGGTGACGGCTACCTCGGGATCCGGGTGGCGGCGGCGAGCGCGCGCCCGGACGGCACGCCGGTGCGGTGCGCGATCCGCGTGGACGGCGTCGTGGTGTCCGAGAAGTCGGCGGTGGAGCCCGACGACAGCGGGCTCGCGCAGGTGCTGTGCACCATCCCGAGGCCCGTCTAGCGCCTCACTGACACACTGCACGGCATGAGCGGAACGATTGTCGTCCTCGGCGGGCGCAGTGAGATCGGCCTCGCGGTGGCCACCAGGCTCGCGGCACAGGGAGCGCGCGACTTCGTGCTGGCGGCGCGGCGCAGCGCCGACCTCGACGCCGAGGAGGCGGCCCTGCGCGAGGCCGGTGCCACCACGGTGACCCGTGTCGAGTTCGACGCCGACGACGTCGCCGGGCACGAGGAGGTCCTCGGCGCGATCATGACCGGGCACGGCCCGGTCGACACCGTGGTGACGGCCTTCGGCATCCTCGGCGACCAGCGCAAGGCCGAGCAGGACGCCAGCCACGCGCTGGCGATCGTGCACACCGACTACACCGCGCACGTGAGCGTGCTGACGCACCTGGCGAACCTGCTGCGCGCGCAGGGCGGCGGCAACCTCGTGGTGTTCTCCTCGGTGGCCGGGATCCGGGTGCGCCGGGCGAACTACGTGTACGGCTCCGCGAAGGCTGGGCTCGACGGGTTCGCGAGCGGGCTGGCCGACGCGCTGCACGGCAGCGGGGTGCGCCTGCTGCTCGTGCGGCCGGGGTTCGTGATCGGGAGGATGACCGAGGGCATGTCACCCGCGCCGTTCTCGTCCACCCCCGCGCGGGTGGCCGATGCGACGGTCGCCGCGCTGCGCAAGGGCCGCGACGTGGTGTGGGTGCCGGGGATCCTGCGCCTGGCGTTCGGCGTGCTGCGCCTGCTGCCCCGCCCCCTCTGGCGCCGCCTCCCCCGCTGATGCCCATCCGCAGTGAAGGCCACCTTCACTGCGTTCAACCAACACAGCGGCGCGCAGCGTCTCCGTTTGGGTGGCGGGGGGGGGGAGACGGGTGGGCGCAGGCATGGTGGCCTTCACTGCGGACAGGGTCAGCCCAGGGCGCGGTGCAGGGCGGGTTCCACCGCCCCTGGGTCGGTGAGCACGGCGGCGACGTGCGCGTCCGGGCGGATCACCCACACCTCGCCCTCGTCGGCTCCGAACGCCCCGGCGAGCGCGCCCGTATGGTCGATCGCCGCCAGTTCGAGCACGCGCACGGGCGCGGCGCACGACTTGGCGGCCGCGGCGGCCGCCGCGACGTCCGCACCGGGCGTGGCGAGCAGCAGCAGGCCGTCGCGGGCGAGCTCCCGGAACCGGGTGTCGCGCCCCTCGACCCGGACCGGGCCGTCGGGCACGATCGTGCCCGGCCCCGCCGGGGGCACCGTGCCGCGCGGCGGCCTGCCCGTGAAGGGCCTGCCCGAGCACGGCGTCGTCAGCGGCGATTCGGTGTACCAGAACGGCTCCGCCAGCCTTCCGGAGTCCACTTCGGACCATGCGGTCCGGTCGGTGACGGCGCGGTCCAGCACGGCTCTCCGGTGCGCGTGCTGCTCGGCGTCGTGCGGCACGAGGAACCGCATCGTGGCGCTGGTGACGTCCAGGTTCTCCAGCGCCGCCGCGTGCCGTTCCGCGTGGTAGGAGTCGAGCAGCGACTCCGGTGCCCAGCCGCGCAGCACGAACGCCAGCTTCCACGCCGCGTTCTCCGCGTCGGCGACCCCGGAGTTGAGCCCCCGCGCCCCGAACGGAGCCACCAGGTGCGCGCAGTCCCCGGCGAGCAGCACCCGTCCGCACCGCATCCGGTCGGTGACCCGCGAGTGGAAGCGGTACACCGACTTCCACACGATCTCGTAGTCCCGGTCGCCGATGATCGCACGGATGCGCCGGTCGAGCCTGCCGTCGGCCTCCTCGGCGGCGAGGTCGTAGTCGCCGGGGACCTGCCAGTCGATGCGGAACGTCGAGCCGGGGCACGGGTGGATGAGCACCTGCCGCCCGGGATTCCACTGTGGATCGAAGTAGAACCGCCGTTCGGTGCTCCAGCCCGGCAGCTCGGTGCGGATGTCGCAGATGAGGAACCGGTCGTCGAAGGAGTGCCCCTCGAACGAGACGCCGAGCAGCGCCCGGATGTCCTCCCCGCGGGCACCAGCGCACGCGAGCACGTACGAGGCACGCAATGCGCGCCCGTTGGCGCACCGCACGTCGACGCCGTTCTCGTCCTGCTCCAGGCCGGTGACGTCGTGGCTCCAGCGGACGTCGATCAGCGGCTCGGCGGCGATGCGCTCGTCGAGGATCTGCTCGGTGCGCGCCTGTGAGACGTTGACGAACGGCGGGAAGCACGAGCTGCCGTGGTCGGGCAGCGTCAGGGCGAACAGCTCGTGATCGCGGTAGAACGTGCGCGCCGTGGTCCAGGTGACGCCCTCGGCGGCGATGCGCCTGCCCGCGCCCACGGTCTCCCACACGTCCAGCACGTCCCGCTGCTGGCAGATGGCCTTCGAACCGATGGGGTCGCGTTCGGGACGGCGGTCCAGGAGCACGACGGGGATCCCCCAGCGGGCGAGCAGCAGCGCGGCGGTCTGCCCGACGGGGCCGTTCCCGACGACGATGACGGGGTCGGCTGAGCCGATGGTGCTCATCATCAGCCCTGCAGCTGGTCCCAGACCTCGCGGTCCCGCTCGGCCGTCCAGATCACGGGCCGCTCGACGCCGGACAGCTCGTCCCACAGCCGCGACACGTCGAAGGGCAGGCAGTGCTCGAAGATCGGCCACCGGCCGTAGCGCTCGTTCAGTGCCGCGTGGGCGTTCTCGAAGGCCTCCTTGAGTGTGCCGCCGCGCGCGTGCACGGCACCCACCTCGTCGATCATCACCCGCAGGAAGTGCCGGGTCTGCTCGATCGCCTCGTCCACGGCCTCGCGGCCCCGGCTCACCGCGCCGCGCCCGCCGATCAGCGCCTCGGCGCCGAACTCCTTGACCCGGTCGAGCGTGCCGCCCACCCAGTCGCGGTGGAAGGCGTCACCGGTGTAGAGCGCCGCCTGCGCCTCGACGAGGTCACCCGCGAACAGGATCCGCTGCTTCGGCAGCCAGCCCACGATGTCGCCCTCGGTGTGCCCGCGCCCGCAGTACTGCAGCACGAGGTCGCCGCGGTCGCCGCCGAGCTCGATGGTGAGCCGGTCGGAGAAGGTCAGCGTCGGCCACGTCAGCCCCGGCACCGAGTCGGCCTGCTTGGCGAGCCTCGGCATGCGGCCGAACTCGCTCTCCCAGTCCTCCTTGCCGCGTTCGGCGACGAGGGCGCGGGTGTTTTCGTGCGCGACGATCACCTCGGCGTCGAACGCGGAGGCGCCGAGCACGCGCACGGCGTGGTAGTGCGAGAGCACGAGGTAGCGCACCGGCTTGTCGGTGTGCTCGCGCAGCTTCGCGAGCCATTCGCGGGCGGCGACGGGCGTGGCCATCGCCTCGAAGCAGACGAGAAAGTCCTCGCCCTCGATCGCTCCCACATTGGGGTCGCCCTCGGCGGTGAGCGCGTAGACGCCGTCGGCGAGGACCTCGAGCGTCTGCTCCTTCTCCCCCAGGTCCGCCGACGATGCGAAAGCCTTCTGGGACATGGAGCCCCTCCTTTGATCAAAGCTTTGACTATCTCCTTCTGGGTGAGCGTAACGCCGTTGCCCCCGAAAGGGAAGGGCTAGCCTGAACGCCATGACCGCGCACCCCGCCGGACCCGACGAGCTCGACTTCCTGTCGTTCGTGGACTTCGCGGTGACCAAGACGACCAGCGAGCTCGGCGCCGTGGACCCCGAGGCGATGCGGCTCGTGCTCACGCTCCACCGCCTGACCAGCGCGCTCGTTTACGACCTCGAGTCCGCGGTGCACCGGCCGCGGGGACTCAGCTGGCCGGGCTTCCGGGTGCTGTTCGTGCTGTGGCTCGCGGGGCCGCTGGAGTCCAAGCGGGTCGCGCAGCTGTCGGGCATGAGCCGCGCCGCGGTGTCGGCGCTGGTGAACACACTGGAGAAGGCCGGGCTCGTGGAGCGGCGCCAGGCGGAGCACGACCGCCGCGCGGTGCTGCTCAGCCTCACCGAGGCCGGGCACGACACCATCACCCAGGACTACCAGGCACACAACGAGCGCGAGCAGGCGTGGGCCAACACGCTCAGCCCCGACGAGCGCACCACCCTGATCGGGCTGCTGCACAAGCTGATGACCGGGGCCGCGGCGGCGGACGCCAAGCGCCGCTTCTGACGCCTCGGCGCGAGGCCGTGTCCGGTCATCCTCTGCCGTGCGAGCGGGATCAGCGTGGAGCCTCGCTAGACGGCGGAAGGCCCGCGCGCGCGGACGGACTCGGACCTTCCGCCAGCGCATGCCCCGGGCGCGGGCGTCTCGCACGAACCGAGCACCGCGCGGCCGGCAACGGGATCGTCGGACGCGGCCTAGCGGCGCCGCATGCTCCTGGCCGCGGCTCCCGCGCCGAACGCGATCAGCAGCATCGTCAGCGCCCAGCGTCGCTTCTTCTCTGTTGGGGTCGGGTCGTCGCTCTGCGCCTGCTCCTCCGGTGGCGGGGGCGGTGCCGCGGCGGGCGGTGGCGCGGGCGGAGCGGGTTCCGGTGCCGCGAGCGGTGGCGACTGAGGCGGCTCCCGGGGTGACGGTGGGGGCTGCTCCCGCGGCGGGACGGGTGGCGGCGCGGGACGGGGTGAGGGCGGCGGCGCCGGGGGCGGCTCCGGGGGCGGCGGTTCCGGGGTCGGCGGTGCGGGGCGGGTCGTCGGGGGCGGAACCGGGGGCGCCGGGTCGGGCCCGGGGATCACGAGGCACGCCGTCGCGTCCGATCCACGCAGCACCGGCCCGCTCGACAGCTCGGTGACCTTCCCCGTTCCGTCCAGCTCCGCGCGGTAGAGCCTGCTGCGTCCGCCGGCCACGTTCGCCGTCGCGTAGAGCACGCCGTCGGGGCCGAGCGCCACGGCGCCGTAGGCGGTGCTCGGTGGCAGCGCGAGCCCCGGCACCGCGGACGCCGCGCCGCTTCCCGGGTCGATCCGCACCACGCGACTGCGCGGGTAGTCCGCCGCGACGCCGTACAGCAGGCCCGTGCGGGGGTCGAAGTCGATGTCGTCGATGTCGTCGAACTCGCCTGCTAGGTCGCCGGGGACCAGCGGCATCGCCTGGGTCACGCGCAGGTAGTCCGGGCTCGCCGGATCGATGTCCACTGTGTACAGAACCTCGTCGTCGAGGAGGTACCAGCCGGCCCCGCTCACCGCGGCCGACGTCGGCCGCACCGGCCCGCCACCCCCCGGCGCGTCCGGCAGCTCCCCGGCGACGGTGAGGTCGCCGAGGCGGTCGAACGTCACCACGTGGCCGCCGGACACGCCGTAGGCCAGCTCCTGCTCGCGGGAGTAGCCGATGGCGTTGACCCGGACGTCGAGCACACCGATCGGCGTGACCTCCCCGCCGGGCAGATCCACGCGGCTCAGCCGTGACCCGTCGCCGAGCCAGTCCGTCTCCACGCGCAGCATCGAGCACGCGAACGCCTGCTCCGGCCGCGCGGGCGCGGCATCGATGACCGGCACCGCCAATGCCAGCGGCAGCGCCAGGACCACCGGCGGCCAGCGGGCGCGCATCCGGTCAGCCCAGCCGCTCGCGCGCGAGCTCGAATGCGTCCGGCCCGAGCTTCGCGTCGTCGCCGAACGGGTTCTGCAGCTGGTAGATCGCGAACAACAGCAGCATGATCATGCCGGCGAGCGTGGTCACGAGGATCATGTGGGTCCACAACCGGGTTCCGCCGAACAGGTTGGACAGCACCACGGTGATGAAGCCGCCGAGCGCGAGCACGAACCACACGACGGGTCCGAGCCCACGGTCGGCGGACTCGGCGACCCTCGCCTCCCGTTGCTCGTAGAGCGTCACCAGCTGGGTCTGCGCCTCGGCCTTGCGCCCGGACTCCCACTCGTCGCCGGTGTCGATGCGGGCGTCGGCGATCGCGACGCGCATCCGGTCGAGCTGTGTCCATCCCGGACCGGTCACCTCCTGTTCCGCCTGCAGCTGCGGCCATTCCCGATCGATCACCGTGTCCGCGTACTCCCGGCTGAGCCGCAGCACCTCCGAGCGGGCGGGCTCCGGCAGCGCGTCGGCGGCCCACGCCATCGCGACGAGGCTGTGGGCCTCGCCGCTCGCGTCCTCACCGGCCTGCGTGACGCCGTCGAACAGCGAGATGAGCACGAAGGACACCAGCACCGCCTGCAGCCCGCCCACGATCGTGAACACCTGCCCGGCCGCCTCGTTGTTGTCCGGACGTCCCTCGTCGAGCCCGATACGGCGCACCAGAAAAGCGATTCCCGCGCCCAGTGCCACGGCTCCGGCAACCCACAGCAGACCGGTCACATAGACATTCAACGGGGATTTCCTTCCGCAGCGGAAAGCGATACCAGCAGGCTAATAACGGAGGACGGCGGACACAAGAAGAAGCGGAAATTACTCGTAAGGTGATGGAGCACTGCCGCCGAATCGGCGACGCGTCCGCCGGCATCCGTTCCGAACGGGGCACACCGGCGGCCGCGCTCACCCGGGGTGACAGCGGCACCCTGAAACCCTTTCGGAGCAACGGAACTACCCAGCGTCCACCCCTCCCCCACCGGCCGGCGGAGCGCCCCGGCATCCAGGGAGCACGACACGCCGCACCTCCGCCGGCGGCTCTACCCTGACCATTACCGCAAGCCTGCGAATCGAGTGAGAATTGCGCGGCATTGGAACTGATTCATTCGTGGCGACGGGCAACGGCACCTTCGGGCGACTGTACGTTCGTCGCCGCACGCTGCTAGTGTCCATTCCATCGGCATTCGGCCCTGATATTCACGCCGGTTGCGGACCTGTCCTTGCCGCAGCCTTTTTCGAAAAGCGCACAGAAATGGTGGTGTGAATTGTGACGGTGACAGACCCCGGGACAGGCACCGAGCAGGAGAGCCCGCTGAGTCTCGGCACGGCGGCGGCGAGGAACCTGGCGACCACGACCAAGACCCAGCCGCAGATGCAGAGCATCTCCTCGCGCTGGCTGATCCGCCTCCTGCCGTGGGTCCAGGCCTCCGGCGGCACCTACCGCGTCAACCGGCGGCTCACGTGCGTGGTCGGCAACAAGCGGGTGACCTTCACCGGCTCGGACACCGACCTGCGCGTGGTCCCGCCCGAGCTGCGGGAGTTCGCCATCCTGCGCGAGTTCCCCGACACCGGGGTGCTCGACGCGCTCGCCGAGCGGTTCGAACAGCGCGAGTACCAGCCGGGAGATGTGCTCGCCGAGTTCGGCGACCGCGCGGACGAGGTGGTGCTGATCGCCCACGGCAAGGTGAACAAGATCGGTCCCGGCGAGTACGGCGACCACGTGGTGCTCGACGTGCTCGCCGGCGGCGAGTACTTCGGCGACGAGAGCCTGGCCGAGCCGGACGCGCTGTGGGAGTACACCGCCAAGGCGGTGACCACGTGCACGGCGCTCGTGCTGCCGCACCGGGCGTTCGAGGAGGTCCTCGAGCGCTCGCCGGAGCTGCGCGCTCACGTGGACCAGGTGCGCAGCAGCCCCAGGGCGGCGGCCAACGACCACGGCGAGGCGGCGGTGGAGGTCACCTCCGGCCACGAGGGCGAGGTGCCGCTCACCGGCACGTTCGTGGACTACCAGCTGCACCCACGCGAGTACGAGCTGAGCGTGGCACAGACCGTGCTGCGGATGCACACCCGCGTCTCCGACCTCTACAACCAGCCGATGAGCCAGCTGGAGCAGCAGCTGCGGCTCACCATCGAGGCGCTGCGCGAGCGGCAGGAGAACGAGCTGGTCAACAACCCGGGCTTCGGGCTGCTGCACAACGCCGACCTCGGCATGCGCAAGCCGACCCGCAACGGGCCGCCGACGCCCGACGACCTCGACGACCTGCTCGCGCTGGTGTGGAAGGAGCCCTCGTTCTTCCTCGCGCATCCGCGCGCGATCGCCGCGTTCGGCAGGGAGTGCAGCCGCCGGGGCATCTATCCGTCCAGTGTGGACGTCGGGGGGCACAGCGTGCCCGCGTGGCGGGGCGTGCCGATCTTCCCGTGCAACAAGATCCCGGTGAGCCGCACGCGCACCAGCTCGATCATGCTCATGCGCACCGGCGAGGAGCGGCAGGGCGTCGTCGGCCTGCACCAGACCGGCATCCCCGACGAGTACCAGCCCGGGCTCTCCGTGCGGTTCATGGGCATCAACGACAAGGCCATCACGTCCTACCTCGTCACCGCCTACTACTCGGCGGCCGTGCTCGTGCCCGACGCGCTCGGCGTGCTCGACGACGCCGAGCTCGGCAGGGAGAGCTGACCACACCGACCCCAGGAGGTTTTCCGGTGACCGTCACCGAAGAGGCCGTCGAGACCACCCCGAGGCAGAGCCTCGCCCCCGACGCCGCGCGCAACCTCGCCACCACCACCAAGACCGTCCCCCAGATGCAGGGCGTCTCGCCCCGCTGGCTGCTGCGCGTGCTGCCGTGGGTCGAGGCCTCCGGCGGCGCTTACCGGGTCAACCGGCGGCTCACCTACGCGCTCGGCGACGGGCGGGTCACGTGCGTCAACACCGGCACCGAGGTGTCGGTGATCGCGGCCGAGCTGCGGGAGCTGCCACCGTTGCGCGGCTTCGCCGACGAGGGCGTGCTCGCCGCGCTGGCCGGCCGGTTCGAGCAGCGCGAGTACGAGCCCGGCGACGTACTCGCCGAGTTCGGGCACGCGGCCGACGAGGTCGTCGTGCTCGCCCACGGCAAGGCGAACAAGATCGGCACGGGCGAGTACGGCGGCGACACCGTGCTCGACGTGCTGGGCGACGGCCGGTTCGTCGGCGAGCGGGCGCTGCTGGAATCCGGCGGGATCTGGGACTTCACGGTCAAGGCGGTCACCCCGTGCACGGTGCTGGCCCTGCCGAGGCGGGCCGTCGAGGAGATCGCGGACGGCGCCGGGGCGCTGCGCGCCCATCTCGACGCGGTGCGCTCCGAGGTGCGGCCCGCGCACAACAAGCAGGGCGAGGCGGCCATCGAGCTGGCCTCGGGGCACACCGGTGAATCCGTGGTGCCCGGTACGTTCGCCGACTACGAGACCACGCCGCGCGAGTACGAACTCGCCGTGGCACAGACCGTGCTGCGCGTGCACAGCCGCGTCACCGACCTCTACAACCAGCCGATGAACCAGCTGGAGCAGCAGCTGCGGCTCACCATCGAGGCGCTGCGCGAGCGGCAGGAGAACGACCTGGTCAACAACCCGGACTTCGGGCTGCTGCACAATGCCGACCTGCGCCAGCGCATCTACACCCGCACCGGCCCACCCACCCCGGACGACCTGGACGAGCTGCTCAGCAGGCGCCGCAAGTCGGAGTTCTTCCTCGCCCATCCTCGCACGATCGCGGCGTTCGGCCGGGAGTGCACCCGCCTCGGCGTCTACCCGCAGACCGTGCACGTGGAGTCTGCCCCGGCGATCGCGTGGCGGGGCGTGCCGATCCTGCCGTGCGACAAGATCCCCATCTCCCGCACGGGCACCAGCTCCATCATCGTCATGCGCACCGGCGCCGACGAACAGGGCGTGGTGGGACTGCACCAGACGGGCATCCCCGACGAGTACCGGCCAGGGCTCTCGGTGCGGTTCATGGGCATCGACGACCGGGCGATCCTCTCCTACCTCGTCAGCGCGTACTACTCGGCGGCGATCCTCGTCCCCGACGCGCTCGGCGTCCTGGAGAACGTCGAGATCGGACGGTGAACGAACATGTCCACAACGGAATCGGCGCCGGGAACCCGCTCGGCGACCGAGGTTCTCGGTCACGCGAAGTCCATCGTGGACCCAGCCCTGCGCACCGTGCTCGGCGGCCTGCCGGAACCGATGCGTCACATCGGCGGCTACCACCTCGGCTGGTGGGACGAGCACGGCCGCGACACCGGCGGCTCGGGAGGCAAAACGCTGTGCCCGGCGCTGGTGCTGCTCGCCGCCGAGGCCGTCGGCGGAAGGGCAGGCCGCGCCGTGCCGGGCGCGGTGGCCGTGGAGCTGGTGCACAACTTCTCGCTGCTGCACGACGACGTGATGGACGGCGACGTCACCCGCAGGCACCGGGCGACCGCGTGGAGCCTCTTCGGGGCCGGCCCGGCGATCCTGGCCGGCAACTCGCTGCTGGCGCTGGCCTTCGACGCGCTCACCGAGGGCGGCGCGGGCGCCACCGCGGTGCGGACACTGCACACCGCGGTGCAGGACCTGATGGACGGCCAGCACGCGGACCTGGAGTTCGAGCGGCGCGCGGACGTCACGCTGCCCGAGTGCGTCCGCATGGCCGAGCGCAAGACGGCCGCGCTGCTGGGCTGCGCGTGCGCGCTCGGCGCGCTCGCCGGCGGCGCGGGCCCCGAGCAGGTGCTGCTGCTGCGCCGCTTCGGCGAGCGGCTGGGCCTCGCCTTCCAGCTCGTCGACGACCTGCTGGGGATCTGGGGCACGGAGTCGGTCACCGGCAAGCCCGCCTTCTCGGACCTGCGCAACCACAAGAAGTCGCTGCCGGTGGTGGCCGCGCTCACCTCCGGCACCCCGGCGGGGCGGGAGCTGGCCCGCCTCTACCTGCGAGAGGACCCGCTCGAGGGCGACGACCTCGCCCGCGCGGCCGAACTGATCGCCGCCGCGGGCGGGCGGGGCTGGACCCAGGCCCGCGCCGACGCACTGCTGGAGCAGGCCTGGCGAGACCTGACCTCCGCGGGGGTCGTGCCGAGGGCCACGGCCGAGCTCGGCGCGCTCGCCCGGCTCGTGACCCGCCGTGACCACTGAGCCCGCACCGACCGCCGGGCGCACCGACCGCGAACCACAGCAAGGAGCACGACGCCATGCCGTTCACCGCAGCGCAGAGCATCATGGCCGCGAACCGGCCGGGAGGCCCCGGCGCCGACGGGGTGCTCGTCGCCGACGAGCTGCTGACCCCGGGAGCCCCGCCGATCCCCTGCCCCGCCGCCGTCCTGCTCGCGGGCGAGCTCCGCCGCAGGGGCGTGCCGCCCGTGCGGGACAGGCTCTGGGCCGACAGCGCACCCGGCCGCGGCGACAACGGGCTCACCCTGTGCGCCGTCCTGCCGGGCCGGGACGGTCCCTCGGGGTTGGGCCTCGCCGCGGCGGGCCAGGAGGACGGCGTGCCACCGGACGTCGTCACGGCCGCGGGCTCGGCGATGGCGTCGTGCCTGTCCGCCGCCGGGCCGCGCACGGTGCTGCTGGCCGCGCCGCGCTCGTTCTGCGCCGGGGTGGAGCGGGCGATCGAGATCGTCGAGAAGGTGCTCGACCAGCGCGGCGCGCCGGTGTACGTGCGCAAGCAGATCGTGCACAACAGCCACGTCGTGCGCGGGCTCGAGGAGCGGGGCGCGGTGTTCGTCGACGAACTCGACGAGGTGCCGGGCGGCGCGACCGTGGTGTTCTCCGCCCACGGCGTCTCCCCCGCCGTGCACGCCGAGGCCGCCAGGAAGGGGCTCGACGTCATCGACGCGACGTGCCCGCTCGTGACGAAGGTGCACGCGGAGGCCCGCCGCTTCGCCGCCAGGGGCGACACGGTGGTGCTCATCGGGCACGAGGGGCACGAGGAGGTGGAGGGCACGCTCGGCGAGGCACCCGCCAGCACCGTGCTGGTCCAGAACGCCGACGAGGTCGCCGGCCTGGAGGTGGAGGACCCCGAGCGCGTGTCGTACCTGACGCAGACGACGCTCGCCGTCGACGAGACGGCCGAGGTCGTCGACGCGCTGCGGGAGCGGTTCCCCGCGCTGCGGGGCCCGGTGTCCGACGACATCTGCTACGCCACCACCAACCGCCAGCACGCCCTGTCCGCCATCGCCGAGGAGTCCGACCTGGTGCTGGTGGTCGGCTCGGGCAACTCCTCCAACTCGGCGCGCCTGGTGGAGCTGGCGCGCCGGGCCGGCACCGAGGCGCACCTGATCGACGACGCGGGCGACATCGAGGCGGGCTGGCTGGCCGGCGCGCGTGTGGTGGGGCTGACGGCGGGCGCCTCGGCACCGCCGCGGCTGGTCTCGGCCGTGATCGCGGCGCTCGGCGGGCTCGGGCCGGTGACCGTCACCGAACGCGAGATCACCAGGGAGACCGTCCACTTCGCCCTCCCGCCCGCCGTCGCGCGCGGCTGACAAAACCGGCGGGTCCAACGGCCCTACCGGAGCGGGCCCGCGCGCCGCACCGTGAGTCGTGATCTTCGACCACAGGGGCTGTGCGTGATGCTGGACTCGTTCGGTCTCGAGGTGCTCCATCGCGACGAGTGCATCGCGTTGCTCGGCGCGGTCGATCTCGGGCGCGTGGTGTTCACCCACCGGGGGCTGCCCGCCGTGCAACCCGTGCGGTTCGTCGTGCGCGGGGAGGCGGTGCTGTGCGGCGCGCCCGGTGGCAGCGCCCTGTTCGCCGCGGCGAACGACAACGTGGTCGCCTTCGAGGCCGAGGTCTTTTCCCCCGACCTCGGCAGCGGCTGGTTCGTCACGGTGCTCGGCAGGGCGGGCGAGCTGCGCGACCAGCACCTGGCCGCCGGGCTGCCGGAGCTGACCTGGCGGCCCGGCCCCGACGACCGGCACCTGCGCATCCCCGTCGAAGTCATCTCGGGACGCAGGCTGGGCTGACCGGCGTTTCTCGCGGTTCCCGGCAGGCGTGGGCACGCCTAGACTCGGGCGAGCACCCGCGCCGGCCGAGTTGGGGGGGTCGTGAGCGAAGCCAGCGTCCGCCGCCTGCTCGCCGCGGTCACGACCGTCGGCGGCGACCTCGACGCGCCCGAGGTCCTCCGCGGGCTCGTGCGCTCGGCCGCCGAACTGACCGGCGCCCGCCACGGCGCGTTCGTCGCGAACGGCGCCGGGCACGGGCTGCCCGGGCTCGTCACCGACGGCGACGACGACCCGCTGCGCCACGGCCTCGCCGGCCTGCTCGACGAACGGCCGGGCCCGTGGCGGCCGGCCGACCTGCGCCGGCACCCCGCGCTGGCGGCGCTGCGCTCCCTGCTCGTCGTCCCGGTGCGGGCGCGGGGCACCGAGTACGGGTACGTGTGCCTCGGCGATGAGCACGCGGGACGCTTCGGCCGGGACGACGAGGACGCCGTCGGCGCGCTCGCCGCCGCCGCGGGCACGGCACTCCGTCACGCCGCGCGGCTCGAGCGCACCACGCTGCGCTCACGCTGGCTGGAGGCCTCCCACGAGGTGACGACCGCGCTGCTCGGCGGCGAGGACCCGGCGGCGGCCCTGCACCTCATCGCCGAACGCGCGCGCGAGGTGTCCGGGGCCTCGGTCGGGGCGGTCGCCCGCCCCCGCCCCGGCGACGAGGACCGGCTCGTGTTCGACGTCGTGGAGACCAACGACGCGACGGCCGAGCGGGTGACCGGCCTGGCCGTCTCGACGCACGGCACCGCGACCGGCGAGGCGTTCAGCACGGGCAAGCCGGTGGTGGTGCGTGACTACGGCCGCAGGGCGGCCGACTACCAGCACGACGCGGCGGGCGTGACCCTGCCGCCCCCGGTGGCCGCCCTCGACTCGGCCGTGGCCGTCCCGCTCACGGTGGGCTCCGCGACGCTCGGCGTGCTGCTCGTCGCCAAGGTCGACGACAAGGCGCCGTTCTCCGACGAGGACGTGCGGCTCGTGCAGAACTTCGCGGGCCAGGCCGCGCTGGCGCTCGAGTTCGCCAGGGCGGGCGAGGACCGGCAGCGGCTCGCCGTGTTCGAGGATCGGGAGCGCATCGCCCACGACCTGCACGACCTGGTGATCCAGCGGCTGTTCGCGATCGGGCTCGGGCTGGAGGCGCTCGGCAGGCTGACCACGGACCCGAGGACGTCCGAGCAGGTCAGCGGCTTCGTCACCGATCTCGACCGGACGATCCGCGACATCCGCAACAGCATCTTCTCCCTGCAGGAGCCGGCGGAGGCGCCGGGCGGCCTGCGCTCGGAGCTGCTGCGGGTGGCGCTCGACCACGCCCCCGCATTGGGCTTCGAGCCAAGGATCGGTTTCGAGGGCCCGCTCGACACGGCGGTACCCGAGGCCGTGCGGCCCGACCTGCTCGCGGCGCTGCGCGAGGCGCTCGGCAACGCGGCCCGGCACGCGCGGGCGACCTCCGTCGCCGTGGAGGTGTCGGTGGACCGCTCCGGCCACACCGTGACGCTCACCGTCACCGACGACGGCACCGGCGTGCCGGAGGATCTCCCGCCGCGCGAGGGACTGCGGGCACTCGCCGGGCGCGCGGCCCGCTGGGGCGGAACGTCGTCGGTGTGCCCGGCGCCCGGCCGGGGTACGAAGCTGGAATGGACGGCCCGCCTGCCGCGGTCAGGAGAGTGAGTCATGACGATCTCGGTGTTCCTGCTCGACGACCACGAGGTGGTGCGCGCGGGCCTGCGCACGGTGCTGGAGGCCGAGGGCGACATCCGGGTGACCGGTGAGGCGGGCACGGCGGCGGAGGCGCTCGCGCGCATCCCGCTGGTGCTGCCGGACGTCGCGATCCTCGACGTCCGGCTGCCCGACGGCGAGGGCGTCACGGTGTGCCGCGACATCCGGGCGTCGATCGAGCACCCGCCCGCGTGCCTGATGCTGACGTCGTTCTCCGACGACGACGCCCTCTTCGGCGCGGTGATGGCCGGTGCGGCGGGCTACCTCCTCAAGCAGGTGTCGGGCGCGTCGGTGGTGTCGGCGGTGCGCACGGTCGCCGAGGGCGGCACACTCCTCGACGCGCACCTGACCGAGTCGGTGCTGACCAGGCTGCGGGGCGAACGCGAACCGGATCCGCGCTACGCGGCGCTGAGCCCGCAGGAGCGGAGGGTGCTCGACCTGGTCGCAAAGGGGCTCACCAACCGGCAGATCGCCGAGCAGCTCGTGCTCGCGGAGAAGACCGTCAAGAACTACGTGTCGTCGCTGCTGCACAAGCTCGGCTTCGAACGCCGCACCGAGGCCGCCGTCTTCGCCACCCGCCGCCGCCAGCACTTCGGCCGCTGACCGCCCCCCAAGGCCACCTTTGTTGCTCCCACCCGTCTCCCGCCACCACCCAAACGGAGACGCTGCGCGCCACAATGCTCGATCAACGCAACAAAGGTGGCCTTGGGGGAAGATCACGGGGCGGTGGGGGCTCCGTTCACAGCGGGTCGCGTTCGAGGAGGTCCCCGATGGCACGGCGGGGGCTGCACGGCACGGCGACAGCAGGGTGGCCGACGCGCATGAACAGCTGCGGGTACCCGGGCAGGCCGAGGTCGTCGATCAGCGCCGAACGCGCCTCGGCCACGTGCAGCGGCTGCGTCTGGACGGCGGCGGCGAGCCCCATGTCCACGGCGGCAAGCCAGGTCTGCTCCATCGCGACGCCCGTGCGGACGTGGTCGAGCCGCGTGTCGTCCGCGGTCAGGAAGACGAGCACGGTCTCCCGGCCCAGCCTCGCCGCGAGCGTCTCCCGGTCGGGCAGCGCCGTGCCCCGCCGCACGAGCCCCGCCCACGGCAGTGTCGACGCCGCCGCCGCGAGCGTGAGGCCGTCACCGGGCCGCGCGCCGCCGCGGGCCGTCCACAGCGTGAGCTCCCGCTGGTAGCCGTCGTCCTGCCGTAGCGCGGCCCCGGCGTACTCCAGCACGTCGGCGAGCGCGGTCAGCTCGGCGGCGCCGCGCAACGGCCGCGCCGTGACGCCTGCGGCGTGCGACGCGGTGACGAGGTCGGTGAGGTCGTAGTCCGACACGCACTGGCCGGTGAACGCGTGCCGGTAGCTGTGCCTGCGCGCGATCGCCGAGTACCGGTGCAGGTCCAGCGCGCTCGGCAGGCGCACGTCGCTCGCGGTGACGCGGGCGACCAGCTCTGGCCGCAGCGGGTCGGGCAGCAGCGTCAGCAGGGTCTCCCTCCCGAGTACCCGCATGCCGAGTTCGAGGTTGGCGGCCGCGGCGCCGCACGAGACGGCCAGGTCCCGGCCCGCCGGGTCGTGGTACGGCAGCACGAGGTCCGTGCGCTCGGACAGCAGTGCCTCACCGTCGGGCAGCTCCAGCGACCAGGGCTGCATGTTGTGCACCGAGGGCGCGTTGACGACCGCCCTGGCGAGGACGTCGATCTCACCCGCCGACCACTCGGCCGCCACGCTCTCCATACTCAGACGATCGCGCAATCACGCCCCGTCATCATCCTCCGGAAGTCCCTTCCACTAGGGTCTTCCGGCCTCTCGGCCGCGCGGCGACGGGGTGAACGTGGCCGCGATCCGGGCTATCGTGACTGAGATGTCGATCCGAGTCTTCCTCGTGGACGACCACGAGATCGTCCGCCGGGGTCTCGCGGACCTGCTCGGCGACGAGCCGGACATGGAGATCGTGGGCGAGGCGGCCTCGGTGAGCGAGGCGCTGACACGGATTCCCTCCTCTGGGGCCACCGTCGCGGTCCTGGACGTGCGGCTGCCCGACGGCAACGGCGTGGAGCTGTGCCGCGAGCTGCTCTCGCGGGTCTCCGGCCTGCGCTGCCTGATGCTCACGTCCTACGCCGACGACGAGGCGCTCTTCAACGCGATCATGGCGGGTGCGTCGGGGTTCGTGCTGAAACAGGTGCTGGGCTCGGACCTGGTCTCGGCGGTCCGCACGGTCGGTTCGGGCGGCTCGCTGCTGGACAGCCGCACCACCGCGGCGCTCATGAGCCGGATCCGGCGCGAGCGTGCCGACGCCGATCCGGTCGCCGCGCTCTCGGAGCAGGAGCGCGCCGTGTTCGACCTGATCGGCGAGGGGCTCACCAACCGGGAGATCGCCGAGCGGCTGTTCCTCGCGGAGAAGACCGTCAAGAACTACGTGTCGCGGCTGCTCGGCAAGCTCGGCATGCAGCGCAGGACGCAGGCCGCCGTGCTGGCGACGGAGCTGCGCCGCTCGGCGGGCCCCAAACCGCAGGTGGAGTAGTCCTTCAGGTGCCGAGAGGCGCGCGCCAGAGCACCCTGGTGCCGCCGTGTCGCGTGGCACCGATCGCCGTCGTCCCCCCGCACTGCCGGGCCCGGCGCTCGATGTTGTCCAGTCCGCTGCGCGCGACGCCCGGCGGGATGCCGACGCCGTTGTCGGTCACCTCGATGCGCAGCTCCTCGGCGGTGGCCTCGACCGACACCGCCACCTCGTCGCCGCCGGAGTGCCGCAGGGCGTTGCTCAGCCCCTCGCGCAGCACGGCCTCGGCGTGCTCCGCGACCCTCGGCGGCACGAACGTGTCCACCGCGCCGGAGATCCGGATCGACGGCGACACCACCGAGTCGGTGGTGAGGTCGGCGGCCACGTCGAGCAGCCTGCGCCGCAGGCTCGCCGGCTTGTCGGCGGCCGTGGTGTGCAGATCGAAGATCGACGTCCGGATCTCGCGCACCGTGCGGTCGAGCTGCTCGACCGAGTGCTGGACCCGGCCCCGCGCATGCTCGTCGGTGATTCTGCGCAGGGTGCCCTGCAGGCTCATGCCGGTGGCGAACAGCCGCTGGATCACGTGGTCGTGCAGGTCCTGCGCGATCCGGTCACGGTCGGCGAGCAGGTCGAGCAGCCGCTGGTTGCGTTGCTTGTCGGCGAACTCGAGCGCGACCGCGGCCTGGTCGGCCAGCGACGCCAGCATCGGCAGCTGCTCGTCGACGAACGCGGCAGAGCCCTTCGGGCGCGCAACGACGAGCATCCCGCCCGCGCCCGACGCGCTGCTCACCGGCACGGCCACGGCGGGCCCGAACCCGCCGGAACTGACCCCCGGCGCGCCCACGGCGTGCGAGAGGTCGGGCAGGATGCGCGGGTCGCCCCCGCGCAGGATCTCGGCCAGCACCGACCCGCCCCGGGTGTCCACCGTCAGCCCGGTGAGCTCCTCGGCTCCTGGCCCGGACACCACGCTGACCGACACGACGTCCAGCGCGTCCTCGCCGGGCAGCAGCAGGAGCGCGTCCTCGGCACCGGCCAGCTCACGGACGCGGCGCACGATCAGCGCGAGGGTCGCGTCGACGGACGCTCCCCCGAGCAGCTCGCCGTTGATCTCCGCGACCGCGCCGAGCCAGCGCTCCCGCATCCGCGACTTCTCGAACAGCCTGGCGTTGTCCACCGCGACCCCGGCCGCGGCGGCGAGCGCCTGCAGCACCACCTCGTCGTCGGCGGTGAACTCCGCACCGTCCCGTTTCTCGGTGAGGTAGAGGTTGCCGAAGACCTTGTCGCGCACGCGGATGGGCACGCCGAGGAAGCTGTGCATCGGCGGGTGGTTGCGGGGAAACCCCACGGACGCCCTGTGCTTCGACAGGTCCGCGACGCGCACCGGGCGCGGGTCCTCGATGAGCACGCCGAGCAGGCCCCGCCCCTCGGGCAGGTGCCCCATCGACGCCCTGGTCTCCTCGTCGATGCCGACGTGGACGAACTCCGACAGCCCGCCCTCGTCCGAGAGCACGCCGAGCGCGCCGTACTGGGCGTTCACCAGGTCCGAGGCGGCCTGCACGATGCGCTGCAGCGTGGAGTCCAGCTCCAGCCCCGTCGCGACCGCGAGCACGGCGTCGAGCAGGCCCTGCAGGCGGTCCCGTGTCTTGACGATCTCCGCGAGCCGTTCCTGCACCTCGTGCAGCAGCTCGTCCAGTCGCAGCCCGGCGAGCGCGCTCGCCTCGAGCTTGTGGCCGCCCGGTACCCCGGACGGCGGCAGGTCTGCGGGCATGCGGTCTCCGATCGCGCAATGGCCCCCGTGAGTCACACCACCATTGACGACGCGCCGACGTCGTGCGCTGCGCTCACGTTATGCCTGTCCGCACGCCTGCTCAACCATCGTCACCGGCCCAGTCGCAGGAGCAGCTGAGGGCTGCCGCCCAGCCCGCACGAGCGGACCAGCCGCTGCCGGAACTCCCGGAACTGGAAGGGACTGATCTGGGGGGCCGCGGTGAGGCCGAGCGCGCGGGCGGCGAGCGACGCCTCCTGCATGGCGGCACCGGCGAGCACCTGGTCCCTGCGCCCGTCGGACGTGGTGACCACGAGGAGCCCGGCCTCGACGGTCTGCTTGCGGTGCGCGGGAGTGAACGAGGGCAGCGGCACCAGCTGCACGCCCGGCATCGTGCCCGTCCGCACCACCTCGGCGAGCGGCTCCTCGGGCAGGTCGGCGGGGTCGACGGGGTGCCGGTGCCGGGTGCGGTCGAAGATCGCGCGGAACCGGCGGGCATCGGTGCCGGTGGGGCGGTGCCTGCCGCGTGCCGTGACCCCGGCGACCAGCGCGGGGCGCGCGGGATCGCCGAGCAGGACGGTCTCGGGCTGCCAGCCGAGCATCCGCGCCGCCACCACCACGCCGGCCAGCGCGGCCCCGCAGGCGATGACCCGGTCGCGGCCCACCCCCTCCGGATGCCAGCTCGACGCGCCGAATCGTTCGGAGAGCTCGGCCCGATCGCCGCGAACCTCCAGTGACCACGGGCGGCCGACACCGCACGGGTAGGAGTTCATCGCCGCGCGCACCAGCACGTCGCGCTCCTGGGCCGACCACGCGTGCAGCGCGGGGCGGGTGAGCAGGGGGCCGGTCGTCATCGGCTCGCTCCTTCTGCCGGGCAGCGGTCCTGACTACCAGAATGGTCTTCCCCCGGCGATCGGGGCAGCGGCACTCGTCACCGGCGACCAGGGCACAAGGTCCCTACCGGCCGTCCCATGACCGTCCACAATGGTGTGGCCGGTGTCCCGGCCCCGCGCGGCCACCGGGCTTCGGGGGCGAGAAACACGTACCGTGCGTAGTAGTGCCGGCAAGATCACGCACGAAGGGCGACGATGACTGCGAACACGGCCCCCGTCGAGCGCATGGGGACGGGCGACCTCATGACACTGGCCTCCGACCTGGGCGTGCCGCCGATGCAGATCGCCGGGATCCTGGTGCTCGACGGCGGGGCCGCGCTCGACATCGACGCCGTGCGCAAGACCATCGCGGAGCGGGTGCGCGGCATCCGCCGCTTCCGGCAGCGCCTCGTGCACACCCCGCCGGGGCTCGGCAGGCCGTACTGGACCGACCACGCCGGGTTCTGCGTGGACGACCACGTGCGGCACGTGCACTGCCCCGAGCCCGGCGACGACACCGCGCTCCTCGCGGTCGCGACGGACGCCGTCACCGAGCGGCTGCCCCGCGACCGGCCGCTCTGGTCGGTCACGTTCGTCACCGGGCTCGCGGGCGGCGACGCGGCGCTCGTGTTCGTGATGCACCACGTGCTCACCGACGGCATCGGTGGGCTCGCGGCGCTCGCGCGCATGGCAGACGGCATGCCCGTGCCCGACGATCCGGCGTTCCCGCGACGGCCGCCGGGGCGCCGGCAGCTGCTCACCGACGTCGCGCGCGACCGCGTGCGGATGCTGCGCGGGCTCCGCACGGTGCCGCGGCGGGTGCTGGGCGCCCTGCGGGAGCTGCGGCTGCGGGAGACCGCGTCGGCGCCCCGCTCGTCGCTCAACCGGCCGACCAGCCCGAACCGGCGCTTCGCCGTGGCCAGGGCCGACGTCAAGGCGGTGCGGACCACGGCGCGGGCCCACGGCGGGATGCTCAACGACGCCGTGCTCGCCGCGGGCACCGGCGCGCTGCACCGGCTGCTGCGCGCCCGCGGCGAGACCGTGGACAGGCTCGTCGTGTCGATGCCGGTGTCCACGCGGGGCCGCGATGCGGGCGCGCACCTGGGCAACCACGCGTTCTCGGTGCCGATCGAGCTGCCCGCGGCCGGGGACACGCTGGAGCGGCTCACCTCGATCGCGTGGCTGACCCGGCACCGCGTCGGCGTCGCCCGCGGCGCCTCCGGCGGGCTCGTGAGCCCGGTCTTCCGGCTGCTGGCGCGGCTCAAGCTGCTGCAGTGGTTCGTGGACCACCAGACCGTGCTCTCGACCTCGATCACCTACCTGCGCGGCCCTTCGGCGCGGCTGTCGTTCCTGGGCGCGCCGATCCGGGAGGTCATCCCGCTCTCCACGGTCAAGGGCAACATGACGGTGTCGTTCGTGGCGCTGTCCTACGGCGGGCGGCTGACGGTCACGGCGGTCACCGACCCCGAGCAGGTCACCGACCTGCCGGTGCTGATGGAGGCGCTGCGCGACGAGCTGGCCACGCTCTCCGGCGGGCCGGACCCGGTGCCCCCGGCCGCACAGGCGAGACCCGAGCACGCCGACGCGCGGAAGGAGCGATCATGAGCATCCCCGAGCTGGGCAGCGGCCCCGTCGTCGCCGGAGTCGACGGCTCCCCGGCGGCCCTGCGGGCCGTGCGGTGGGCCGCCGACGCGGCGGCGCGGCACCGTGTCCCGCTGTACCTCGTGCACGCCGCGGGCTACCCCGACCTCTACGGGGGCGAGAGCATCCCGCCCCCGGCGGCGTTCAGGGAGGACCTGCGCAGGCAGCGGTGGGAGTTCCTGCACACCGCGCGCGCGACGGCGGCGGAGACGGCGCCGGGCCTCGACGTCCACACGCTGTTCGAGACCGACCCGCCCATTCCGGCGCTCATTCACGCGTCGAGGTCGGCGCGCATGGCCGTGCTCGGCTCGTCGGGGCACGGCGGGCTCTACGGCCTGCTGGTGGGCTCCACGACGCTGGCGCTGGTGAGCCACGCGCACTGCCCGGTGGTGTCGGTGCGCGGCGACGGGCCTCCGCTGCCGGCCAGTGACGACCAGCGACCCGTGGTCGTCGGCATCGACGGCAGCCCGCTGAGCGAGCGGGCCATCGGGCACGCCTTCGACGAGGCGTGCTTCCGTGGCGTGGAGCTGGTGGCCGTGCACACGTGGAGCGACGCCGACACCGAGGTCTTCAGCGAGGCGCGGATGGCGTTCGACTGGGAGCCGATGCGCGACGCGGAGGAGCGCAGGCTCGCCGAGCGGCTCGCAGGCTGGCGGGAGCACTACCCGGACGTGACCGTGCGGCGGGTGCTGGTGAAGGACCGGCCGAGGCACGAGCTGCTGGAGTGGAGCAGGCGCGCGCAACTCGTAGTGGTCGGCAGCAGGGGCCGCGGTGGTTTCCGCGGCATGCTGCTCGGGTCCACCAGCCAGGCCCTGATCCACAACGCCGAATGCCCGGTGATGATCGCCCGCCCGCGTCAGGAGCGGGGCTGAACCCGCCGGTCAGCGCGGCACGAGCAGGATCCACACGGGGCCTTCCGCGCGCGGCAGCGGCTCGCCGGAGGACGTCGTGAACGTGGTGCCCTCCCCCGCCGACCGGCGCGACCACGTGCCCTCGAACGCTCTGCCGTCGCGCAGCACCGTCACGGGGCCGGTGCCGACGGTCCGCGCGACCGGCGACACCGACCCGGCGGCGTCCTCGACGTGGGCGCCGCGGCGGATCGCGACCCGCTGCACCACCACGGTCGCGGTGGCCGCCTGCCCCGCCTCGGTCGTGAGCAGCGGCGAGCCGTCGAGCCACACGTGCCAGCGTGCGTCCCGCCGCGACCAGCGGAAGTCGTAGGACGCGGCGGGGAAGCCGACGGTGTGGCCCGCGGTGGGCGTTCCGCCGCCGGGGGCGGCGCCGGTGGCGAGGACGTGACGTGGCCCCGGTCCGGTGCCCGCGGGCAGCAGGCCCGGCCGCGCGAAGAGGTTGTGGGGCCTGGGCCTGGCGGCGTCGCGGAAGTACGCGCCGGGCACGCGCTGCTCGGTGGCCGTGGTCATCGAGGCGCGGCGCAGCAGCGGCAGGATCTCGGGCGCGGCCCCGGAGAACGCCAGCGTGGGATGCCCGTACTGCGCGAGCAGCTCGACGTCGGTCTCCCGCGCGCTGCGCACGGGACCCACGACCCGGGGCAGCCGCGACGAGTAGACGGCGGCCAGCCGGGTGAGGCCGCCCTCGACGGGTTCGACGTAGACGACGTCGGCGGCGGAGAGCCCGGTCTGCGGGCGGGCCGCGGCGACGTTGTCGATCTTCACGACCAGGACGCGGTCGGCGGGCGCCGGCGTGGTGACCGGCGCGGACGACTCCTGAGGGGGTGCGCCGGGGCGGGTGGGCCCGTCCTCGCCGAACAGCAGCAGCGCCGCGACGGCGGCGCCCACGACGGCGAAGACGGCGACCGCGGCGAGCAGCTGGCGGATGGGCTTGCCGGGCACGGGCCACCTCCTCCCGGACGCTGTCCGCTCACTAGAGCAAAACGAGCGAACGGGCGGTCAGATCCGTTCGGCGGGTCTTCCGGGAGCGTGGGACCGGGTTCACCCGGCCGGCGGCAAAGGTCTCGACCACCGCCGGTCCGTCAGCGGCGGCTCCACTCGCGCTCGACGCGCGCCCATTCGCGGGCCCACTGCGCCGCGCGCAGCCGCGAGAGCACACCGCGCACGGCGAGGAACACCAGGCCGCACAGGGCTACGACGCCGAGCCACGCGGAGATCGCGACGCTCACGGCATCCGTGGCCGCACCGGCCCTGGTGATCGGCGGGCTCGTCAGCTCGCCGTCGTCGTCGAGCCACACCGGGATCTCCGTGCCGCGCGTGGTGCCCCGGTAGGTGCTCACCTCGCCGACCTGTTCGCCGCCACCGGGACGCTCCCAGCGGGCGAGGACCCGCACGTTCTCCATCTCGCCCGTGGTCATGCTCACGGGAGCGTCGGCCAGCAGCACCGCCGTGGCCCGGTGTTTGGACTCCGCCTCCTGCTCGGCGACCGCGAGCCTGCTCGCGTAGGTCTCGCTGCCCAGCGACGCCACCACGGGAATCGCGAACAGGGCGAGCAGGAGGAAACTCACGAGCAACCGCGCCTCGAGGCGATCTCCCGGCCTCGACAGGGGGTTACGGCCGACGAACAGCCGCCGCCACAACCGCGCGGTTCTTCCAGATGACGCCACCAGCGACCGACCCCCTTCGCCCGGCGGCCCCATCGTCAGTCGCCGGTTCAACATCCGACACCGACATTATCCCCGCGAGCGGGGCTGGTGTTTCAACGTCATCGTTCCCTGGACCACACCAATGTGCTGTGAGAATGGCGACAGCTACACACTGTGTCACCGTTTTGGCCCAATGGCAGCCCGCCTGGAGCAGTGTCCACAGTGGATTCGGTCATCGGCGGGGCCGGACGACCGCGACCGGGCAGCGCGCCTCGTGCACCAGCTCACGCGCGGCCGAGCCCAGCGCGCCCTCGCACCCGCACCCGACCACCAGCAGCTGAGCGTGCGAGGTCGCGGCCAGCAGCGCCTCCGCGGCCCCGCTCGCCTCGACCACCAGTTCCGCCACCCGGACGCGGGGGTACTTCTCCCGCCAGCCGGTGAGGTCGGCACTCAGCTCGCGACCCTCCCGCTCCCTGGCAGCCGCACGCTCACCCGGCGTGAGATCGGCACCGGCGAGGCCGGCCCAGTGCGCCCGCCACGCGCGCACCGCGACGAGCGGCACGCCACGTGCGGAGGCGGCCTCGAAGCCGAACGCCAGCGCGTCGCCCGCCCTCGCCGAGCCGTCGGTGCCCACCACGACCTGCCCCGCCTCGGCCACCGCCGTCCCCTCGCGCACCACGACCACCGGGCACGCGGCGGACGCGGACACCGCCGCCGCGACCGAGCCCGCGCCGTCACGGCCGCCGCCCAGCCCCCGCGAGCCCAGCACCACGAGACCGGCCTGCGCCGACCGCGCGACCAGCGTGTCCGCGGCCGCGCCGACGTGCACGTCCCAGTCCACGTCGAGGCCGGGTGCGGTCCAGCGGGCCAGGTCGGCCGCGTCGCGCAGCCAGCGCCGCCCCGACTCCGTCCACGGCGCCGCGTAGGCCGCGGTGGATGCGGGCGCGACGCGCGGATCGAGCGGCGGCAGGTCGCACACGTGCGTCAGGTGCACCGCGGCGCCGGTCCGCGCGGCCTCGAACGCCGCCCAGCGCACCGCGGTGAGCGCGGTGGCCGAGCCGTCGACGCCGACCACGATCGGCAGCGGGAGCAGGATCTCGCGGGCGAGCGCCTCCAGCGGCGCTGACTGGTCGAGCGGGTTCAGCGTGCTCAAGGGGTTCATCTCTCACCTCGCGTTCTTCGCGTCCAGGCTCGCCGCGCCCGCCTGATCGTCACTAGGGACGAACTGCCCTGATTCGCCCAGGTCGCGGCGGAAATCGACCCCGCGACCACGGCCCCGTCGTATAGGTCGTTATACGACGTGATCGGCACGGAAAGATCTTCCCGCATCACCCATCAGGGTGAGAGAATGTTGAGCTGCTCCAGTCCCTGGCCGGTTCACGCATGGCACGAGGGAGTGCCCCATGACCCAGGCACGTGCACGGTTCACCTCGCCCCGACGGTTCCTCCCGGCCGCGGCCGCCCTGTTGGCCACGCTCGCGGTCGCCGCCGCCTGCGGAGGTGGCGGCGAACAACAGAGTGAGGGCACCGTCACCGTCCGCGTCGGCGTCATCCCCATCTCCGACGTCGCCCCGCTCTACGTCGGCAGGGAACAGGGCTTCTTCGCCGACGAGGGCCTGCGGGTCGAGCCGCAGGAGTTCGCGGGCGGAGCCGAGATCCTGCCCGCCGTGCAGAGCGGCGACCTGCAGTTCGGCTTCTCCAACACCACGTCGCTGCTCATCGCGGCGAGCCGGGGCCTGCCCGTGCGCATCCTCACCCAGGGCGTGCAGGAGGCGGCCACGGCGGACAAGGCGTGGTCGCACATCTGGGTCCGCGCCGACAGCGGCATCACCACGCCCAAGGACCTGGAGGGCAAGCGGATCAGCCTCAACACCCTGCGCAACATCACCGAGGTCACCGCCAAGGCGTCGCTGGAGAAACACGGCGTGGACATCTCGACGCTCAAGTTCGTCGAGGTGCCCTTCCCCGAGGCCAACGCCGCGCTCGAACAAGGCGAGGTGGACGCCATCTACGTGGTCGAGCCGTTCGACACGGTCGCCAGGCAGAGCGGCGCGCGCCCGATCGTCGCCCCGCTGTTCGAGACGCAGCCGAGCCTCACCGTCGCCACGTACTTCACCACCGAGCAGTACCTCGCGGACAACACCGACGTGGCGGAGCGCTTCGCGCGGGCCATGAACAAGTCGCTGGAGTACTCCGGCGGCCACCCCGAGGCCGTGCGCAAGGCGCTGGGCACCTACACCAAGATCCCGGACGAACTGATCGGCCAGGTCCGGCTCGCGCAGTGGGGCACCGACCTCAACCGGCCCTCCATCGAGTTGATGGGCGAGCTGAGCCGCAAGTACGGCCTGCTGGACCAGCCACCCGACCTCGACGAGCTGATCTGGTCCCCCGGCGGGAACCAATGACGACGCAGCGGGTGCGCACCGCGCGGCCGCGGGCACGCGCCGTCGCGCAGACGTGGTCCGGGGTCGCGGCCGTGCTCGTGCTCGCCGAGCTCGCCTCCCGTACCGGGCTGCTGCCCCGGCGCTACTTCCCTCCGGTGACCGAGATGTTCGCCGAGCTGGGCCGTCAGCTCACCGAGCCGTCGTTCTGGTCGGCCGTCGCGCAGACCCTGCAGGGGTGGGCGCTCGGCCTCGGCATCGCGGCGGTGTTCGCGGTGCCTGCCGGGATGCTGCTCGGCACCAGCGCGGTCCGGTACCGGGCGTTCCGGGTGATCATCGAGTTCCTCCGGCCCATCCCGTCGGTGGCGCTCGTCCCGCTCGCGATCCTGGTCTACGGCGTGGGCCTGGAGAGCAAGGTGTTCCTCGCCGCGTTCGCCGCGTTCTGGCCGCTGCTGATCCAGACCCTCTACGGGATGCAGGACGTCGACCCCGTCGCGCTCGACACCGCGCGCGTCTACCGGCTCGGCCGCGTGGAACGGCTCACGCGCGTGGTGCTGCCGGGCGCGGTGCCCTACGTCGCGACGGGCCTGCGCATCTCGTCGTCGGTGGCGCTCATCCTCGCCGTGACGGCCGAGCTCGTGATCGGCTCCCCCGGGCTCGGCAGGGAGATCAACGCCGCCCGCGTCGGCGGGGCCACGGACCTGCTCTACGCGCTCATCATCGTCACCGGCCTGCTCGGCTGGGCGCTCAACGCCCTCTTCGCCGCGGGCGAGCGCCGCGTGCTGCACTGGCATCCGTCCCAGCGGGACGCGCGATGAGACGGTCCCGCCGGGCGCTGCTGATCGCGCTGGAGATCGCCGTCCCGCTCGCCGCGCTCGCCGCGTGGTGGGTGTGGTCGGCCGGCGCGGACAGCTTCTACTTCCCTCCGCTGGCCGACATCCTGGCGACGTTCGCCGACACCTGGGTGTTCGAGCGCGTCGGCAGTGACGTGGTGCCGAGCCTCGCGCGGCTGGCCGCCGGATTCGGTATCGCCGTGCTCGCCGGGGCCGCCCTCGGGACCGCGCTCGGGCTCTCCCCCGCCGCGCGCCGCGTCGCGGGCCCGGTCATCGAGTTCGGCCGGGCCGTGCCTCCGCCCGCGCTGCTGCCGTTCGGGATGCTCGTGCTCGGCGTCGGCGACACCATGAAGATCTTCGTCATCGCGATCGTGTGCGTATGGCCGGTGCTGCTCAACACCATCGACGGCGTGCGCGGAGTCGACCCGACGATGCTCGACACGGCAAGGGTGTACGGCATCACGGGCCCGGAACGGCTGCGGCGGATCGTGTGGCCTTCGGCGCTGCCCCAGGTGTTCGCGGGCCTGCGCACGAGCCTGTCGCTCGCCCTCATCCTCATGGTGATCAGCGAGATGGTCGCCAGCACCGAGGGCATCGGGTACTTCGTGCTGGAGTCGCAGCGTTCGTTCGCGATCCCGGAGATGTGGTCGGGGATCCTGCTGCTCGGCCTGCTCGGCTACCTGCTCAACGCGGGTCTTGCGCTCGTCGAGCGGCGCGTGCTCAGGTGGCACCGAGGGGCCAGGGCCAGTGCACTGCGGTGACTGCGAGGAAAGGGTCCGGCGATGCTCGACGTGAGCGGTCTTTCCAAGACGTACGGCGAGGGCAGGCGGGTGACGCACGCGATCGCCGACCTGAGCTTCTCCGTCTCCGAGGGAGAGTTCGTGTGCGTGGTCGGGCCGTCCGGCTGCGGCAAGACGACGCTGCTGCGGTGCATGGCCGGGTTGCTCGCGCCGACGTCGGGGCGGGTCGCCCTGCGCGGCCAGGTGGTGGACGGGCCGCCGGAGCAGATCGGCTTCGTGTTCCAGGAGTACAGCCGCTCGCTCATGCCGTGGCTGTCGCTGCGCGACAACATCGCCCTGCCGCTGCGGCACAAGGCACTCGGCAGGGACGAGCGGAACCGGCTCGTCGAGGACGCCGTCGAGTCGGTGGGGCTCACCGGGTTCATGGACCACTACCCGTGGGAGCTCTCGGGCGGTATGCAGCAGCGCGTCGCGATCGCGCGGGCGCTGGCCTATCAGCCGGAGATCCTGCTGATGGACGAGCCGTTCGCGTCCGTCGACGCGCAGACCAGGGCCGATCTGGAGGACCTGGTGCTGCGCGTGCGCACCGCCTACGGCGTCACCGTCGTGTTCGTCACCCATGACATCGACGAGGCCGTCTACCTCGGCGACCGCGTGGTGGTGCTGACCCCGCCGCCGACGGCCGTGCAGGAGGTGCTGCCCGTCGCCCTGCCGGAGCCGAGGGACCAGGTGGAGACCAAGGAGCTGCCCGAGTTCGCCCACCTGCGCGCCCACATCTTCCGCTCCATCAAACGCAAGCAGGACGACACCCCCGACCTCCCGGCCCCCACCTGACGCCCCCGCGAGTCGTGCGTTCCCGACCGCGAGTCGTGCGTTCCCGACCGCGAGTCGTGCGCTCCCGACCGCGAGTCGTGCGCTCCGGACCGCGAGTCGTGCGCTCCGGACCGCGAGTCGTGCGCTCCGGACCGCGAGTCGTGCGATAACGAACCGGACCGCCGGCTTTACACCCCTCGGAGTGAAGGCCAGACTGCTGGGCGTCACCGTCGAGGGACGACGTACTGGGGGGGAACCGTGTCATCGCCGAGTCCCGCGCGGGGTGGTGCGCCGCGCCGGAGTGTCGCCGCCGGTGCCGCGCTCGCCGCGCTCACGCTGCCCGTGCTGGGGAGCCTGGTGCCCGCACCGGCCGACCCGGTCGCGATCGGGCTCGCCGGCGCCGGGCAGCCGGTGCCGCTGCCACCGGGAACGGCGGAAGCGGCGTGGTGGGACCTGCTGTTCCTCGCCTGCCTCGGCGCCGCGCTGTGGCTCGGCGCCTCCTCGGCCCGCTGGTGCGCGTGCGGGCCGAGGTCGTTCCAGGCCGCGTGGCTCGCGCGCGTCGCGACGGTCGTCACCGTGTCCGCCGGGGCACTCGCCACCATGCTCCTGTTGCTGGTGACCGCCTGGCCGGACACCGCGGCGTTTGCGCTGGACGGCGCGGCCGCCGCGACCGTGCTGAAGTTCAGCGCGCTGGTGCCCGCCGCCGCGATCGGCCTCGCCGGGGTCGGCGCACTGCTGTGGCGCTGCGTCGCCCACTCCCCTCGCGCGCTCGCGGAACGCACCGGGCAGCAGCTGCGGACGTGCCCGCCCCGGCCGGTGGAGGCCGACGACCCGCCCGCATCGCGCGATGGCCAGCCGGGCGCGTCCCGCTGGCGCGACGCCTACACCGTCCCCGGGGTCGATCCCGCCGAGATCACCAGGAAGTGGCGGGCGGGCATCGACACCAGCGGCGTGTGCCTGTCCGGCGGAGGGATCCGCGCCGCGAGCGTCGCGCTGGGTGCCCTCCAGTCGCTGCGCGCGGAACTGCTCGAGGCCGACCACCTCGTGTCGGTCTCGGGCGGCGGCTACACGGCGGGCGCGTTGCAGCAGGCACTCACCGACGCGGGCAGCCCACCACTGCCGGGGAAGCCGGAGCGGGAGCCCGGCACCGTGTTCACCGAGGGCAGCGCCGAGCTGCACCACGTGCGCAGGCACTCCAGCTACCTCGCCGACACCCCGGCCCGGCTGCTGGCCGCGCTGGGGCGGATCGGCAGGGGCCTGCTGCTGTCATTGACCGTCCTCTTCGGACCAGCCGTGGTGCTCGGTGTCCTCACCGGACTGTTCTACGACGCCGTGCCACTGACCGCGCTCACGCTGGATCCGCTGCGCTATCCCGTTCCCCGCACGGCTTCGCTCGTCGCGCTCGGCGTGCTGTCGGCCGGGACGTTCCTGCTCGCACTGTTCACGCGCGGCGCGGCCGACCGGAGGACCCGCTCGGCCCGCGTCGTGGCGCCGCTCGTCGCGATCACGCTCGTGCTCGCCGCGCTCACCCTCGTGGTTCCGCTCCTGGTCTGGGCCGCCGAATGGCTGTTGTCGCACGCGGGCCGGGTCGCCGGGGTCGGCGGTCCACTCGGGACGGTGCTCCTGACATACCTGGCGGCGCTCGCCTCGATGTTCTGGCGGCACCGCGCGTTCCTCGGCAGGCAGGCGCGGGGGCTGTTCCGGCGGGGCAGTGGTGGTATTCCCGCGGCACTGCCGGGCGGGGTGCTGCAACGGCTGCTGGTGATCGTCACCACCGGCGTGCTCGCGGTGGTGTGGCTGCTGCTGTTCGCGGGCTCGGCGACGACGCTCGGCGACGAGGCCGCGCTGTGGTCCGCCGCGCTCGTCGCCGCGGTGGTGCTCGTGCTCGGCGGGGTGTTCGACGTGACGTCGCTGAGCCTGCACCCCTTCTACCGGCAGCGGCTCGCGTCGGCGTTCGCCGTGCGGCGGGTCCGCCGCGACGCCGACGGCCAGGTGGTCGCCGTGCCCTACGAGCCCGCCGAGCGGACGTCGCTCTCGCGCTACGGCGCCAGGCCGGAGAAGTTCCCCGAGGTCGTGTTCGCCGCCTCGGCGAACCTCACCGGGGAGAACCGCACTCCCCCCGGCCTCGACGCGGTGTCGTACACGATGAGTGCACAGTGGACGGGCGGGCCGGACGTCGGCTGGGTCCGCACCGGGGACCTCGAGGCCGCGGTGACGCCCCGCTTCCGCCGCGATCTCACGGTGCAGGGCGCGGTGGCGGTCAGCGGTGCGGCGTTCGCCTCGGCGATGGGCAGGTCGAGCCGCTGGTTCCAGGTGCTGCTCGCCGTGTCCGGTGCCCGGCTCGGCGCGTGGCAGCCGAACCCGAAGTTCGTGCGCCACGCCCACGAGGCCGCAGAACAGGGCAACTGGGCGCATCCGTGGCTGCCGAGGGCACGCAGGCTGCCGTACCTGCTGCGCGAGGTCTTCGGCGTCCACCCGCACCGCGATCCGCTGCTGCACGTGACCGACGGCGGGCACTACGACAACCTGGGCCTCGTCGAACTGTTCCGCCGCCGCTGCACGCTGATCTACTGCGTGGACGCGAGCAACGACGCGCCGCCGACGGCCGGCACACTCGCCCGGGCGCTCACGCTGGCCCGGCACGAGCTGGGCGTGCGCGTGGAGCTCGACGACCCGTGGCCCGCCGAGCCCGGCCAGGTGCACCACGTGCCCGGCGCCGAGCAGCTGACGCTCGCGGGCAGGCTCACCGCGTCGCCGCTCATCACCGGCACCATCCACTACCCGCCGGAGAGCGGGCTGGCCGCCGAGGTCACGGGCAGGCTCGTGGTGGCGCGGGCCGTGCTGTTCCCGGAGCTGCCGTACCAGCTGCTCTCCTACGCGGCGCACCATCCCGAGTTCCCGAACGACAGCACGGGCGACCAGTGGTTCGACGAGGGCAAGTTCTCCGCCTACACCGAGCTGGGCAGGCGCATCGGCGCACAGGCCCGGCAGGCCGCGCGGCCGCCGGTGGAGCCGAGCGCGGAGCCGGTGCCGGCCACGCCCTGAGTGCGCTGTGGCCGGGAATCGGCTCACACGGCGGAACCCTTCGGTATTCCTCGCAGTGAAGGCCACCTTGCCTGCGTTGAACGCAGTGAGGGTGGCCTTCACTGCACGGGGAGGGGCCTAGTTGAGGCTTGCCAGGTACTTCTGGAGCTTCTCGGGTTCGAAGAACCACTCGGCGAGGTCGGCCGGGTTGTTCATGCCGTTGGCGAAACGGTCGGCCACCGCCTGGTTCTCCTGCGCGATGCCGAGGATCTGCTGGACGTGCTCGGGCGGCGGTTCGAGCATGGTGTTGGTGAACTTGGTGACCCACTGCGCGTGGTCCCAGTAGGACTCGAAGGTCTGCCGCATCCAGTCGCGGTCGAACGGGCCGTCGCCGCGGGACAGGATGCCGTCGAGGTAGTACTGCGCGCACCGGGCGGCGTTGTTGGAGCCCTGGCCGGTGATCGGGTCGTTGGCCACCACCACGTCGGCCATGCCGAGCACGATCTGGCCCGAGGGCAGCTCGCCGACGGGGTCGCGCACGATCGGCGTGTACCCGCCCACGAGCGTGCCCCGCGCGTCGGTGAGCTCCGCGTCGCGGAACCGTTCGTACTCCCACGGAAAGTGCTTGCGCATGTTCTCCAGCTGCCGCTGCCAGACCTCCTGGGAGCCGGGCTGGTCACGGAAGCAGTCGAAGTCGCCGCCGGGGATTCCGGCCATGAACACGATGTCGCACGCGCCGCTCAGCGTGTGGCCGGGGATGTTGATGTTCTCACCGGTACCCGGGGAGTTGTTCATCCACACGTCGATGGAGCCCTGCGGCCGCTCCGGCCGCTGCCTCGCACCGTGCACATAGGACACCGACAGTGCCCGCTGTGGCCGCGTGTACCGCGAGCGCTCGTTGTCGCGGTCGAAGAGCTGCACCAGCTCACCCTTGCCCGCCGCGACGATCGTGAGCTCGTACATGCGGGCGAGCGCGTTCAGGTCGGCCGTGGTGACGCCGTGGATCACGACCTTGCCGCCGCGCTCCTCGAACAGCTCCAGCCAGTCGGCCATCTTCACGCGCTGGTCCACCGACTGCGCGGGCCCGACCCACTCTCCAGCCCAGTTGAGCAGGCGGTCGCCACCGGGGCCCGCGAGTGACAGGCCCTGGTGGGTGATCGCCGGGGCTGTGTCGTCCCAGAGGTTCAGCCCGTGCGACCGTTCGATCGTCAGCGCGTCGTGGAACATGCACTGGGTCGACATCACCCGGCCTGCCCGGATCTCGTGCGGTGTCCGCGCCGACATCATCGTGACGTCGTATCCGTGCTGCTGGAGCGTGAGCGCCAGCTGAAGCCCCGACTGCCCCGAGCCGACGATCAGAATCTTGCGCATTGAAACGCGAACCCTCCCAGTGTTCTGTTGTCCCGTCCCCGTGCCGTCCGTCAGCCCGAGACGCTCGCCAGGTACGCGGCGGCCTTCTCCGGGTCGAGGAACCAGTGCTGGAAGTCGGACGGGTCCGTGAAGCCGTTCGCGAACCGCCTGGCCACGGCGGGGATCTGGCCTGCGGCGCCGATGATCTCCAGCACGTGTGGTGGCGGCGGCTGCAGCATCGCGTTCGTCCACTGTGTCACGTGCTGGGCGTAGTCCCAGTAGCGGTCGAACGTGCCCTGCATCCACTCGCGGTCGTAGGGCTGGTCACCGCGTTCCAGGATCCGGTCGAGGTACACCGCCGCGCACTTGGCGGCGTTGTTGGAGCCCTGGCCGGTGATCGGGTCGTTGGCCACCACCACGTCGGCCATGCCCAGCACGGGGTTGCCCGACGGCAGCTCGCCGACCGGGCGCCGCACCACCGGGGTGTACCCGCCCGCGAGGGTCGCCCTGTGGTCGGTCAGCTCCGCGTTCGCGCAGCGCTCGTACTCCCACGGCAGGTACTTCTGGACGAGACCGAGGAACCGCTCGAAGTGCTCCTGGGGCCCTGGCCGGTCGTCCCAGCAGTCCAGCGGCCCGCCGGGGATGCCCTCGAAGAACAGGATCTCGCAGTTCCCGCTCAACGTGTAGCCGGGGATGATGAACAGCTCCCCCACGCCGGGGACGATGTTGAACCGCACCGCGGAGAAGTCCGGGTGCTCCGGCCTCGGGGTCATGCCGTGCACGTAGGCGACCGACAGCGCGCGCTGGGGCTTCGTGTACGGAGAGCGCGACGGGTCGCGGTCGAACAGCTGCACGAGCTCGCCCTTGCCAGCGGCGACCACGACGAGGTCGTACATGCCCGCGAGCTTGTCGAGGTCGGCCGTGGTGACGCCGTGGATCACGAGCTTGCCGCCGCGCTGCTCGAACAGCTCCAGCCAGCCCGCCATCTTCACGCGCTGGTCCACCGACTGCGCGTAGTCGTCGAGCCGCGCGACCCAGTCCAGCACCCGGCTGGAGTCGGGGCCCGCGATGGACACGCCGAGCCCCTCGACCTTGACGGTCTGTTCCTCCCACAGGTTCAGGCCGTACTTGCGCTCGTGCTCCAGCGAGTCGTGGAACATGCACTGCGTGGACATGATCCGGCCCTTGCGAATCTCGTCCGGGGTTCGTGCCGACATGACCGTCACGTCGTAGTCGTGCTCCCGCAAAGCCAGCGCGAGCTGGAGTCCGGACTGACCCGCGCCGACGACGAGGACCTTACGCATTCGCTCTTACCCTTCCCGGTTCCGTCAGTTCCGCCAGCGACAACGTGTACGTGACCAGCGCACGCAACGCCTCCGCGGTGGACGCCGGATCGCGGGCGTCACAGGTGATCAGCGGAATCGACGGGTCGAGGGCGAGGGCGTCCCTGACCTCGTCCAGATCATGTTCGATGGCGCCGTTGAAGCGGTTGACCGCGACGATGAACGGCAGGTCCGAGTCGTTCTCGAAGTAGTTGATGGCCGCGAACGACTGGTCGATCCGCCGGGTGTCCACCAGCACGATCGCGCCGAGCGCGCCACGCGAGAGGTCGTCCCAGAGGAACCAGAACCGCGCCTGGCCCGGCGTGCCGAACAGGTACAGCAGCAGGTCCGAGTGCAGCGTGATGCGACCGAAGTCCATCGCCACCGTGGTGGTCGACTTCGTGCCGTCGGGCGGCAGGTCGTCGACGCCGGTGCCGGCCTCGGTCATCCATGCCTCGGTGTTGAGCGGCGGCACCTCGGACACCGAGCCGACGAACGTCGTCTTGCCGACGCCGAAACCACCGGCGATCACGATCTTCGCGGAAACCGTGAGCAGTCCGGCGTCGGCGTCGGGGTCCGAGGCCACGGCCGCTGCCTCAGACCGGTAGCCGCTTGAGTCCATCGAGGATCCTCTCGAGTACGTTCCGGTCGTGCTGGTAGGCGTGTGCCGTCGGGTGGATGTAGACCGCACCCTGCGCCGCGAGGTCGCTCACCAGGACCCGGACGACGCCGAGCGGGATGCCGAGCAGCACCGACAGCTCGGCGATCGACACCCGCGTGCGCGCACGCTCGTACAGCATGCGTGACTCCGGCATCAGGGAGTCGCTCAGGCTGGGGTCGTAGTGCGGCACGGAGATCAGCGTCTCGACCAGCAGGTCGTACCGGGACTTCGTTCTTCCCCCGGTCAGCGCGTACGGGCGGATCCGCTTGCTGCGCATCTTCTTGTGCTGAGCGGATCCGTTCTCAGTGGACACAGTGATCACTTCCTCGCCCGGGTCAGGCCTGCGCCCGCCGGGCGGTCAGCACGCGTCGCAGGTCGGCACGGATCTCGGGGGTCAGCGCGTGGCCGGCGTTCCGCACGAACTGTGTCATCTCGTACGCGACGACCTTCATGTCGCAGTCGGGGCCGGTGAGCACGGCGAGGCCGGCGCCGGAACCGATGCCCATGAACAGGAAGTAGCCGTGGGTGAGCCGGATGATGATCTGCTCACACGTGCCCTTGTCGAACAGCGTCGCGCTGTTGCGGGCGAGGCTCAGCAGGCCGCTCGCGATCGCGGCGAGCTGCTCCGCGTCCTCGTTGCTCACCGCTTCCGAGGCCGTGAGCGGGAAGCCGTCGGCCGACATGATCAGCGCGTGCGTGACACCGTGGACCTTGCGGACGAAGTCGTTGATCAGCCACGAGAAGTTCTGGCCTTGGGAGCTGTCGATGTCGGCTGTCACTGCTTTCCTTCAGAACTCGGGTCCGCTTCGTCACTGCTGCGCTGTTCGTCCCTGGCCGCCTGCTCCCCGTCGGAGAACGCGCCGAGGTCGGCGAGCAGCTGGTCGTGGCCCGCCTCGATCGACTCGGCGTCCTCGGCGGCCGGCGGCGCGGCCGGCGTGCCGTCCTTCTCCCCCGAGGGGTTCTTGAGGCTGCGCGACACCCGCCGCGGCAGCCCGCTGGCGGTGGTGCCGCCGACCACGGGCGACGACGGCACGTGCCGGGGCCGGGGCGACGGCGTGTCGTTGCGGTGCGCCCCGCGCCGGGGCAGCTCGCCGGAGATCGCGCCGGGTTCCTCGGTGAGCACGGCCGAGGGCACGGGCTCGGGCTGGTCCTGCGGCGCGGAGAGGTTGCGGCCGCCCTGCGCGAAGATCACGGTCTGGGTGCCCGACCACGTCGCCTCGGGCAGCTCCGACACGAGGCTCGCGGGGAGCAGCACGGTCGCGGTGGTGCCGTGCGGGACGCGGCGGTCGAGCGTCACGCGCATGTCGTGCCTGCCCGCGAGCCTGCGCACCACGGCGAGTCCCATGTGCCGCACGGCGTCGTCGTCGAGCACCGGCGCGTGGGAGAGCCGGTCGTTGAGCTCGCGCAGGCGCTCCGGGGGAAGGCCGATGCCCTCGTCCTCGATGCGCACGAGCACGCTGCCCTGCTCCGTCAGGTGCGCGCTGACCCGCACCGGCGAGTTGGGCGGCGACTGGTTCGCGGCGTTGTCGAGCAGCTCCGCCAGCAGCCTGCTGAGGTCCTCGGCCGCGAAGCCGACGACGCCGAGGGAGACGATGCGCCCGATGGTGATGCGGGAGTACTGGTCGATCGACGACATCGCCGCGCGCACCGTGTCGACCAGCGACGACGTCTCCGAGGACGTCTCACTCGCGTCGCGGCCGGCGAGCACGCGCAGGTTCTCCGCGTTGCGCCGCAACCGCGTCGCGAGGTGGTCGAGCCGGTACAGCTGGCTCAGGCGGTCGTGGTTGTCCTCCTTGGTCTCCATCTCCTCCAGCTGGGAGAGAAGGGAGTCCACGAGGTTGAGGTCGCGCAGCGCGATGCTCGCGCAGATGTCGACCAGTGCCGTCTCGGGTGCACCGTCCCTGACGTCGGGCTGCTCCTGCCGCAGCGCCGCCGGAGCGGCCTCGAGTGCCGGTCTTTCCGAGAGATACCGCGGTGGATCGAGAAACTGTGCCGCCGCCACCCGGGAACGGTCGAGCAGCACACGTGAGCGATCCAGGAATTCTCGCGCTCTCGCCCGCCTCGCCATGCATCCACTACTTTCTCGTCGCGTACGGGCCCTGTGGATCGGCCACCCCCGATGGCCAACGGACGCTATGCAAGCAGACACCGCGGTACTTGTCCACAACCGGTCCCCGTTTCGTCGCTGGCAGTGAACCCCCGGTCCGTCGCTGGCCTCGGGCGATGCGCGAGGCCGTCACGGTCGGTGCCGAAACTCCCCGCGGCTCACCCGGATGTCGTAGTCGCGGTATGTGACCGGGCAACACCACCCTGCATCGACAACCGGGGGCGGGCCTTGGCAAGATACGGGCCTCCGGGAGCAGCTTGCAGCTCGTGTGGCACGCGACCGTGGAAGGATCCTGAGTGAACTCCCAGACCACGCAGGTGGACGATCTCCGGCTCGTCGCACTGCCCAGCGCCCTCAACTGCAGCGACCTCTTCGTCCGCTTCTCACTCACCGAGTGGTCGCTGCCCGCCATGCGTGAGGACGTCACGAAGGCGGCACGCAGACTCGTGCAGGCCGTGATCGACACCACCGACCCGCGCGCGCCGGGTTTCGTGACCCTGCGGCTGCGGCTGGCCGGCGACTGCCTGGTGATCGAGGTGGAGGACGACCAGCTCGCGCGCATGCACGACCGCGCGCCCGCGGTGGACGGCAGGCAGACGGGCGCGGTGCCCATCGACGGCAGGGGAAAGCTCGTGTGGTGCGAGATCCCGCTGCCGGGCGGGATGTCGGCCTCGGGCGTGCGGCTGCCGCGACGCGACGAGCGGCGCTCGCCGCTCGCGGGCGCCGACCTGCCGCCGGAGCCGCCGCAGCCGGGCGGCCCCGATCCGGCGCTGGTCGACCGCGTGCTGGTCGGCCTCAAGCGCAACGACTGGTGAGCGCACAACCGCCCGGCGAGGCGTTCGGCGACTTCTACGACGTCCTGCACCGGCGCCGCGACGTGCGCGCCGAGTTCACCGGCGAGCCGGTGGACGACGCGGTGCTGCACCGGGTCCTGTCGGCGGCGCACGCGGCGCCGAGCGTCGGCATGAGCCAGCCGTGGGACTTCGTGCTCGTGCGCGATTCCGTGACGCGCCGGCGGTTCCGCGACCACGTGCTGACCGAGCGCGCGGTGTTCGCGGACGAGCTGACCGGTGAGCGCGCCGAGACGTTCTCGCGCATCAAGGTCGAGGGCATCCTCGAGTCGACGCTGTCGGTGGTGGTCACCTACGACCCGGAGCGCGGCTCCCCCGCCGTGCTGGGCAGGCACGCGATCGCCGACGCGGGCCTGTACTCGGTGTGCCTGGCGATTCAGAACCTGTGGCTCGCGGCGACCGCCGAGGGCCTCGGCGTCGGCTGGGTGAGCTTCTACCGCGAGCCGTTCCTGCGGGAGCTGCTCGGCATCCCGGAGCCGGTGCGGCCCGTGGCGTGGCTGTGCCTCGGCCCGGTGACCGGGCTGGCCGAGGTCCCCGACCTCGAACGGCACGGCTGGCGCGACCGCCTCCCGCTGGAGGCGGTGGTGCACGCCGAGCGCTACCCGCGGGACGCGGACGCGGCCACCCGCAGGATCGCCTCGGCCGAGCGGTCGACGTCGGACTCGGTGGTCGACCAGTTCGACACCGACACGCGCAGGTAGCGCCTGCCGCGCCAGGTGGTGCCGCCGAGCCAGCACGTGCCCTCGCGCTGCACGCCGTCCACCACGCGGTCGGTGCGCGCGTCGTCGCCGAAGCGCACGAGCACCTGGTTCAGCACCACGTCGTTGCCGATCTCCGCCCCACCGTCGGCGAGCGCGGCCGCGAACCGCCGCGCCAGCAGGCAGCACCGGTCGACGAGCTCGGCGACGCCGTCGCGGCCCAGTTCCCGCAGTGCGGCCCACACCGCGAACCCGCGGGCCCTGCGCGACGACTCCAGCGTGTGGTCGGCGGGGCCCATCGTGCCGCCCTCGGCGACGAGATAGGGCGCGGTGTAGGACACGGCGGCGGTGTGCACGTCCGGCCTGGCGCAGAACGCGAACCCGGAGTCGTAGGGGACGTTGAGCCATTTGTGCCCGTCGGTCGCCCACGAGTCCGCCAGCTCGATACCGTCGACGAGCGCGGCGGTACGCGGGCTCGCGGCCGCCCACAAACCGAATGCACCGTCCACATGGGACCATCCACTGTGGTCACGCACGAGCGAGCACGCCGTGCGCAGGTCGTCGCACGCCCCCGTGTTGACGTTGCCGGCCTGCAGGCACACGATCGCGGGCCCGCCGCGCGCCAGCACCTCCGCGAGCGCCACGGTGTCGATGGCGCCGTTCAGCCCGGCGGGCACCTCCTCGACGACGGCGGTGCCGAAGCCGAGCAGCCGCAGCGAGCGGTCGATCGTCGCGTGCCGCTCGGCGCTCGCCACGACGCGAACCGGTGGCGCGCCCGCGAGCCCGTCGCGCTCGACGTCCCAGCCGGCCTCGGCGCACAGGTGGTGGCGGGCCGCGGCGAGGCCGACCGTGTTCGCCGACTGCCCGCCGATCACGAAGCCCACCGACGCCGAGGAGGGCAGGCCCAGCAGGTCCTTGAGCCACTCCCCCGCGCACTGCTCGGCCGCCGCGGCGGCGGGCGAGGCGACCGTCAGGCCCGCGCACTGGTCCCAGCCCACGGCGAGGATGTCGGCCGCCGTCGCCGAGGGCAGCGAGCCGCCAGTGACGAAGCCGAAGAACCTCGGCCCCGCCGTGGCCACGAGCCCGCCCTCGGCGGCGCGGCGCAGCTCCTCCAGCACCTGTCCCGGCGGGCACGGCTCCGACGGCAGCGCGCCACCGAACGCGGCAAGGATCGCCGCGGGGTCAACCGGTCCCGCGACCGGCCGTCCTGGCAGCGTCTCCCGGTAGCGGATCGCCGTCGCCGCCGCCTCCCCGAGCAACTCCCACGTGTGCTCCATGTCGCTGGACTCTACGCATGCGCACGGCTCCGGCGCTCGCAGCGACGACGAGCGCGATACCGAGGAGCTGGGCAGGCGCGAGGCCCTGGCCGAGCACGAGGAAGCCGGCGAGCGCGGCGATCGCGGGCTCCAGGCTCATCAGCACGGCGAACGTCGCGGCCGCGAGGCGGCGCAGGGCCAGCAGCTCCAGCGTGTACGGCAGCATCGACGACAGCAGCGCCACCGCGGCGCCGAGCCCGAGCGTCACCGGGTCGAGCAGCGCCGGGCCCGCGCTCACCACGCCGGACGGCAGGCTCACCACCGCCCCGACGCCGAGGGCCAGCGCGAGCCCGTCCGCCCGGGGGAACCGCGCGCCCACCCGCGCGCTGAGCACGATGTAGCACGCCCACAGCACCCCGGCGCCGAGCGCGAACGCGACTCCCGCCCCGTCGAGGTCGGTGAGGCCGCCCCGGCCGAGCAGCACCACACCCGCGAGCGCGAGCACCGCCCACAGCACGCTGAGCGCCCGCCGGGACGCGGCGACCGAGAGCACCAGCGGGCCGAGCACCTCGAGCGTCACCGTCGCGCCGAGCGGGATGCGCTCGATCGCCTGGTAGAACAAGGTGTTCATGCCGCCGAGAGTCAGCCCGAACGCCGCGACGAGCGCCCAGTCGCGGCGGGCGTGGCCGCGCAGGCGGGGACGGCAGACGGCCAGCAGCACCAGGGCGGCGAAACAGAGCCGCAGGGTCACGACCCCGAGCGCGCCCGCGCGGGGGAACAACAGGGCGGCGAGCGCGGCGCCGAACTGCAGCGACAGGGCGCCGCCGAGCACGAGCGCCACGGAGGTGGTGGAGGAGCGGGTCACGCCCACCGAAGCTAGGCAGCGCGGCAACGGCTGTGAAATGCCGATCCAGCTCGCGTTATGCTCGGCACGCATGACTATCGAGCTGCGCCACTTCCGGTGCTTCCTCGCCATCGCCGAGGAGCGCAACCTCACGCGCGCGGCCGCCAGTCTCCATCTGACCCAGCCCGCGGTGTCGCGCACGCTCCGCCAGCTGGAACAGCAGCTGGGGGTACGGCTCGTCGACCGCTCCACCCATCACCTGACGCTCACCGCTCAGGGGGAGACGTTCCGCGAGCGCGCGGCCACCGTGGTGGCCGCCGCCGACGCCGCGCTCGACCCGGCCTCGCTCACCCGCCCGCCGCTGCGGCTCGGCCACGCCTGGTCGGCGCTGGGCGCGGCGACGGCGACCCTGCTGCGCCGCTGGGAACGCGAGCAACCGGGCACGCCGCTGGAGCTGCTGCGTGTCGACGACCGCACCGCGGGCCTGCTCAGCGGGCGGGTCGACGCCGCGCTGCTGCGCGGGCCGGTGGCCGGGGAAGGGATCGTCACCCACTTCCTCGGCACCGAGCCGAGGGTCGCCGCGGTGCCCACCGGCAGCGCGCTCGCCGCGCGGATGTCGCTGACGCTCGCCGACCTCGCGGGCGAGCCGATCGCGGTCAACTCGGTGTCCGGCGTGACGTCGCTGGAGCTGTGGCCGCGGCAGATCCGCCCCGCCCGCGCGGTGACCGTGGCCAACACAGACGACTGGCTGGCCGCGGTCGCGGCGGGCCGGGCCGTCGGCGTGACCTCGGCGGCCACCGCGGGGGTGCACAGCTACCCGGGCGTGGCGTTCGTGCCCGTCACCGACGCCGTGCCGATCCCGCTGGTGCTGGCGTGGCGGCGCGGTGACGCGCACCCCGCGACGCCCGCGCTGGCGCGGCTGGCGCGCGAGATCGTCCGCGATTCAGGATCCGCCTGAGCCGGTGTGCCGGACGAGCGCGGCGACGAACGCGTCCCACGCCGGTGGCGGGACGACGGCGTGTCCCACGCCCGGCAGCACCACCAGTTCGGCCCCGGGCACCGCGGCCCGCAGCGCCTCGCCGTGTGCCGGCGGGAACAGCGGGTCCCGGTCGCCGTGCACCACGAGGGTCGGCACGGTGAGGTCGCCAAAGCCCCGGCCGGACGGCGGCTCGAAGCCGATCGCGACGTGGTTGGCCAGCGTCGAGGCGTAGTCGCGGGCGCGGGCCACGTCGTGGCGCACCAGCGCCCGCGTGGCGTCCTCGTCGAAGAACGGCGAGCCGCCCGACTCCGCCCGCGCGGAGGCGACCACGTAGTCGACCACCGCGGCGGTGTCGGCGGGATCGGGTGCGGCCGGACGCTGCTCGGCGAGCCGGGGCAAGGGCGGTGGGAGGCCGTCCTCACCCGTGGACGTGCTGAGGAACGTCAGCGACGCGACGCGATCGGGATGGTCCAGCCCGGCGAGCAGCCCCAGCCCGCCGAACATGGACTGGCACACCAGGTGGGCGCGCCGCACGCCGAGGGCGTCGAGCAGTCCGAGCGCGTCGGCGGCGAGATCGGTGTAGGAGTAGCCCGGCCGCCCCGGCGGGTAGGTGGTGGACCTGCCGGTGTCCCGGTGGTCGTAGCGGATCACGAAACGGCCCGCCGCCGCGATTCGCGCGCACAGTCCGGCGTCCCACCACAGCATCGACGCGGCGCCCCCGGCGACGAGCAGGATCGCCGGATCCGCCGGGTCACCGAAGGTCTCGGCGCACAGCTCGACGCCGTTGACGGGCAGCAGCCGCTCACCCCGGGGCACGTCGCCGGTCATGACGGCTCACGGTAGACAGGCCGGGCCGCGGCGAGAAGGCCCCGCCGGCCCCGGGGACCGGGACCGGCGGCATGGCCCTACCCGCGCACCGCGGCCATCACCAGCTCCAGCGGATGCCGGGCCTGCCGGGTGGTGCCGTGGGCGATCTGCTGGCGGCACGACACCCCCGTAGCGGCGATCACCGTCTCCGCCGGTTCCGCCCGCACCGCGGGGAACAACCGGTCGGAGCCCACGCTCATCGACACGTCGTAGTGCTCCGCCTCGAACCCGAACGACCCGGCCATGCCGCAGCAGCCCGCGTCCAGCTCCACCACGTCGGCTCCCGGGATCCGCCTGAGCAGCCCCACCGTCGCCGCGGTGCCGACCTCCGCCTTCTGGTGGCAGTGGCCGTGGAAGAGCACGCGCCTGCCCGAGGGCCACGCACCGGGATCGAGCTCCAGCCTGCCGTCGTCGATCGCCTCGGCGAGCACCTCCTCGATCTGCCGCACCCGCCCGGCGACCTCGCGGGCGGCCGCGTCGTCCGGCAGCATCGACAGCGTCTCGTCCCGCAGCGTCAGCACGCACGACGGCTCACAGCCCACGATCGGCGCATCGGTCTCGGCGAGCTGCCCGACGAGCGCGGCCGCCTTGCGCCTGGCGTCGTCGACGAGCCCCTTGGACAGGCTCGACCGGCCACAGCATCCGCGCGTGACCATCCGCACCGCGTAGCCGGCCCGTTCGAGCAGCTCCACCGCCGCCCTGCCGATCGCGGGCTCGGTGTAGGTGGTGAACGAGTCGGCGAGGAACACGATCTCGCCCCGGGGGGCGGGTTTCCCGGCACTGCCCCGTGTGCGGAACCACGCGCCGAGGTGCCTGCGCTCGAAACGCGGCAGCGGACGGTTCGCGGTGATCCCGAGGTAGCGCTCCATGAGCCTGCGCACCGGCCGCAGCCTGCCAGGCAGGTTCGACAGCGGCGCCGTGGCCGCGCCGAGCCGGTTGAGCGTCCTGATCGACCCGAACACCCGTGAGCGCACCGGCACGCCGTGCACGTCGTGGTGGTGCGCGAGCGACTCGCTCTTGAGCTTGGCCATGTCGACACCGAGCGGGCACTCGCTCTTGCACGCCTTGCACATCAGGCACAGGTCGAGCACCTCGTGCAGCCGCTCGTCGCCCAGCGCCGCCTTCGGGTCCGGTTCGGACAGTGCCTTCACGAGCGCGTTCGCCCGGCCGCGCGTGGAGTCCTCCTCCTTGAGTGTGGCCATGTAGGACGGGCACATCGCGCCACTCTCCTGCTTGCGGCACAGCCCGATGTTCATGCACCGGTCGGCCGCCGCGCGCATCCCGCCGACCACCTCGAAGGACAGCTTGGTGCGCAGTGGTCCCGGTTCGGGCAGCGCGGGGTCACGCAGGTTGTCGGTCATCGGCGGCGCGTCGACGATCTTGCCGGGGTTGAGCGTGCCCCTCGGGTCGAACAGCCGCTTCACCTGGCGCATCGCCTCGTACAGCTCGTCGCCGAAGATCTCGCGGTTGAACTCGCTGCGCGCGAGGCCGTCGCCGTGCTCGCTCGAGTTCACGCCGCCGTAGGCGGTGACGAGGTCCTTGACCTCCTCCGCGACGGCGCGCATCTTCTCCACCCCGCCCGGCTCGGTGAGATCGACGAACGGGCGGATGTGCAGGCAGCCGACGGAGCAGTGCCCGTAGAAGCCGGCCTCCATCTCGTGCCGGTCGAGGATCTCCTTGAACTTCGTCGTGTACTCCGGCAGGTGCTTCGGGTCCACGGCGGTGTCCTCGACGAACGCCAGCGGCCTTCGCGCCCCGACACTGGCGGCCATGAGCAGGCCCAGGCTGGACTTGCGGACCTTGAGCAGCGACGCCTGCTGCTGCGGGGTCACGGCCTCCAGCGTGTGGTAGCCGTGCCCGTGCTTGCGCCACGCCGCGGTCAGCTGCCGCAGCCTGCTCACGAGCTCGTCGAGGTCGTCGCCGGTGAAGCTCACGAAGAGCAGCGCGTCGGGATCACCCTCGAGGATCGAGCCGAGCGAGGCGTACTCGATCTTCTGCCGGGACAGGTCGAGGATCGTGCGGTCCATCAGCTCGACGGCCGCGGGGTCGCAGGCGAGCGCGTCCTCGGTGGCCGCGATCGCCCCGGGTGTCGAGGCGAAGTGGCCCACGGCGATCACCGTGTGCTTCGGCTTGGGCACCAGGTCGACGAGCGCGCTGGTTCCCACCACGAGCGTGCCCTCGGCGCCGACCACGAACTTCGCGAGGTCGAACGGCGTCGGGTCGGCCAGCCGGTCGAGCCGGTAACCGGTCGCCCTGCGCCAGAACTCCGGGAAGCCCTTGGCGATCGCGTCGCGGTTCTCCTCCACGATCTTCGGCAGCTCGCGGTAGAGCGCGCCCTCCAGGGTCGGTGCCGCGGCCCGGCGCGCCAGCTCCGCCTCGTCCACGGGCGCGAAGTGCGCGGTGGTCGCGTCGGAGAGCACGACGTCGAGCTCGCGGACGTGGTCGATGGTCATGCCGTAGCGCACCGAGCCGCTGCCCGCGGAGTTGTTGCCGATCATGCCGCCGAGCGTCGCGCGGTTGCTGGTGGAGGTGTCGGGGCCGAACATCAGCCCGTGCGGCGCCGCCGCCCGGTTGAGCTGGTCCTGTACCACGCCCAGCTCCACGCGCGCGGTCCGCGTCTCCGGGTCCAGCTCCAGGATCCGGTTCAGGTGCCGGGACAGGTCGAGCACGATCCCCGGCCCGACGGTCTGACCCGCGAGGCTCGTGCCCGCGCCACGCGGCACCACCGGGACGTCGTGGTCGCGCGCGGCCGCGACCACGGCGGCGACGTCGCCCGCGCCGCGGGGGAAGACCACGCCCAGCGGGCGGATCGAGTACATGCTCGCGTCGCGGGAGAAGAGGTGCCGCGTGTAGTCGTCGAAGGCCACCTCTCCCTCGACGTCGGCGGCAAGGCGCCGTTCCAGCTCGCTCGTCATGCGCCCGCCTTCCCGGTCAGCACGCTCAGTGCCGCCGCGACGCCGCCCTGGTCGATCGGCACCCCGGCGAGCTCGAGTCCCATCTGGACACCGGAGAGTGTCCCGGCCAGCGCGACGTCGTTGAAGTGCCCGAGGTGCCCGATGCGGAAGACGGTTCCCCTGAGCTTGCCGAGGCCCGCGCCGAGCGACATGTTGAAGGAGCCGAGGATCAGCTCCCGGATCTTGTCGGCGTCGTGGCCCTCCGGCACCACCACGGCCGTCAGCGCGGCGGAGTGCTCACGTTCGTCGAGGCACAGCACCTCCAGCCCCCACGCGCGCACGGCGGCGCGCGTCGCCTCGGCGTGCCGCAGGTGGCGCGCGTAGACGTTCGCCAGGCCCTCCTCGTCGAGCAGGCGCAGTGCCTCGCGCAGGCCGTAGAGCAGGTTCGTGGCCGGGGTGCTGTGGAAGAAGCCGCGCCGGTTGGCCTCCAGGATCGGCTCCCAGTCCCAATAGGACCGCCGCAGCCCGGCGGTCTCACCGGCCCTCAGCGCCTTCTGGCTGACGGCGTTGAAGCCGAGGCCGGGCGGGAGCATCAGTCCCTTCTGCGAGCAGGAGATCGTGACGTCGACTCCCCACTCGTCGTGCCGGTAGTCGATGGAGCCCAGCGAGGAGATGGTGTCCACGAGCAGGAGCGCGGGATGCCCCGCGTCGTCGAGCGCGCGCCGGATCTCGGCGATCCGGCTGGTCACGCCGGTCGACGTCTCGTTGTGCACCACGCAGACGGCCTTGATCCGGTGCTCGCGGTCGGCGGCGAGCCGCTCGGCGGCGGCCCCGGGATCGGCCCCGTGCCGCCAGTCGCCGGGGACGAACTCCACCTCCAGGCCCAGGTTCTGCGCCATCTCCCGCCACAGCGTGGCGAAGTGGCCGGTCTCGAAGGCGAGTACGCGGTCGCCGGGGCTGAGCGTGTTCACGAGCGCGGCCTCCCACGCCCCGGTGCCCGACGACGGGTAGATGACGACCGGTTGTGTGGTCCCGAAAACGGGCTTCACCGCCTCCAGGAGGTCGAGGGTGAGGCTCGCGAACTCGGGGCCGCGGTGGTCGATCGTGGGCGCGGACATCGCCCGCAGCACCTGCTCGGGAACGTTGGTGGGGCCGGGAATTTGCAGGAAGTGCCGGCCGATCGGCTGTGCCATCGGATTCTCCATCGGTCTATTCAGGACTCTTGACGGTCAAAAGTGTCGCGCGCCATACTTCCTCGGTGCGAGACCACGCTTTCGCATTGCGGAATCACTGAATTCCGTCGCGGCCGCGAGCCAACGCCTGCCTCGAGGAGCCACATGTCCATACAGATTTATTCGATCATCGGCCTGGTTCTCATTTTTCTCCTCGCGACTCTGCGATCGGTGAACATGGGAGCGGTGGCCTTTCTCGGCGCCTTCCTGATCGGTACCTTCATTTACGACGAGTCCGCCGACGATCTGTTCTCCGGCTTTCCCGGTGACCTTTTCGTCGTACTGGTCGGCGTGACACTGTTGTTCGCCATCGCCAAGGCAAACGGCACCGTCGACTGGCTCATCCACGCCGGAGTCCGTGCCGTGAAAGGCAGAATCGCGCTCATCCCGTGGGTGATGTTCCTGGTCACGAGCCTGCTGACGATGGTGGGCGCCGTGGTGCCGGGGGCGGTCGCCATCATGGCGCCGATCGGGCTGAACTTCGCCACGCGCTACCGGATCAACCCGATGCTCATGGGCCTGCTCATCATCAACGGCGCCAGCGCGGGTGGATTCTCCCCCATCAGCATTTTCGGCAGCATCACCAACGGGGTCGTGGAACGCAGCGGCCTTCCCGGGAACCCGGTGCTGCTGTGGATCAGCTCGTTCCTGTTCAACGCACTGCTGAGCGTCGTGGTGTTCTTCCTCTTCGGTGGCAAGCAGTTGCTGCGCCGGCGCGTCACCACCGACGAGACGGGCGGCGAGCCCGCCGGCGGCGGCTCCGGTGACACCGGCGAGCCCGTGGGCAGTGGCGGTGGCGGTGGCGGCGGTGCCACGACGGCCACGCGCACGAGCACCCAGCCCGTCACCCAGGTGACGACCCTCAACACGCAGCGCACCGTGACGCTGATCGGCCTGGTGGTGCTCGCCGTCGGCGCGCTGGCCCTGGAGTTCGACGTGGGCCTGCTGGCGCTCGGCATCGCGACGACCATCTGCCTGCTCTCGCCGAAGGACACCAAGACGTGCTTCGGCGAGGTCGCGTGGCCCACCGTGCTGCTGATCTGCGGCGTGGTGACCTACGTGGGCCTGATGGAGCGCGTGGGCACGATCGAGTTCCTCGGCGACAGCGTCGCCGGCATCGGGGTACCGCTGCTGGCCGCGTTCGTGATCTGTCTCATCGGCGGTGCGGTGTCGGCGTTCGCGTCCACGACCGGCATCCTCGGCGCGCTCATCCCGCTGGCGGTGCCGTTCCTGCAGACCGGCCAGGTCGGAGCGGTCGGCATGATCATCGCGCTGGCGCTGTCCTCGTCGATCGTCGACTCGTCGCCGTTCTCCACCAGCGGCGCTCTCGTCGTGGCGAGCACACCCGAGGAGCACCGGGACACGATGTTCCGGCGCCTGATGATCTGGGGCATGAGCATGATCGCCGTCGCGCCGGTGGTCACCTGCCTGATCTTCGTGGTGCCCGGCTGGTTGTGAGCCGAGCGGAGCCCGCCGGTGTCGGCGGGCTCCCCTCGTGCCCGCGGCGGTTAGACTTCGGTGATGAGCGAGGGAATGCGCACCGTCCTCTCCGCCTTCCGCGTGCTGGAAGAGGTCGCGTACGCGCAGCCGGTCGGGGTCGGCGAGCTGGCCCGCAGGCTGCGCCTGCCCAAGAGCACCGTCCAGCGCGCCCTCCGGACACTGTGGACGGCGGGCTGGATCTGCCCCGACGGCGCCGAGGTGACGCGCTGGGTACTCACCACCCGGGCACTGCACATCGGCCAGCGCGCGATCGCCGACCTCAGCGTCCGCGACGCCGCGACGGCGATCATGCACGAGCTGCGCAAGGAGACCGGCGAGACCTCGCACCTGATGGTGCGCGAGGGCGACCGCGCCGTGCTCATCGAGCGCGTCGAGACCGAGCACCCCATCCGCGCGGTGATCCCGCTCGGCAGCGCCGTGCCGCTGCACGGCTCCTCCAACGGCAAGGCCATGCTCGCGTCCCTGCCGCGTGAACAGGTGCGCGAGATCCTCGGCGGGAAGCTGGAACGCTATACGGGCAGGACGATCGTCGACTGGGACGAGTTCTTCGCCGAGCTGGACCGCGTGGCCAAGCGCGGCTACGCCTCGAACGTCGGCGAGTGGCGGACCGACATCACCGCCGTCGCCTCGCCGATCTTCGACCACGACGGCACGCCGGTCGCGAGCATCTCCGTCTCGGCGCCGGGCAGCAGGATGACCGACGAGCTCAGGCAGACCTACGGCGAGCTCGTGCTCGAGGCCGCGCAGCGGATCAGCGCGACACTCGGCTACCGGCTGCCGGTGTGAGCCCCGCACGGCCCGTCACCGGCCACGCCACTGCGGGGTGCGCTTCTCGGTGAACGCGGCCACGCCCTCCTGGAAGTCCTCGCTGCCATAGCACATCGCGATCAGGTCGTCGCCGGGCGGCAGCGCGTGCTCACGCAGCCGCCGCACCGCGATCTTCGCGGCCCGCATGGTCAGCGGCGCTTGCGTGGCGAGCTGCTCGCACAGCGCGTTGACGCGATCGTCCAGTTCGGACTCGCCGACCAGCTCCGAGACGAGACCCGCCCGTTCGGCGTCCTCCGCCCCGACGAAACCCGCGGTGTAGATGAGGTGGATGGCGCGCGTGGCACCGACGAGGTGCACCAGCCGCGCGTAGCTCGCCATCGAGAGGCAGTTGCCGACCGTGCGCGCGATGGGCAGGCCGAACTTCGCCTTCGGCGTCGCGACGCGCAGGTCGCACGCCGCCGCGATGGACAGGCCGCCGCCGGTGGCGTAGCCGTCGATGGCGGCGATCGTCGGCACCCGCACCTGCTCGAGGCGCGACAGCACACCCTCGATGCGCTTCTCGTAGGCGAGCCCGTCACCGGCGCCGCGGAACTCGCGGAACTGCGCGATGTCGGTGCCCGCCACGAACGCCTTGCCGCCCGCGCCGCGCAGCACGGCCACACGCACGTCCTCGTCGGCGTCGACACGCTCGCAGAACTCCACGAGCGCGTCGTACATCTCCCACGTCATCGCGTTGCGCGCCTCGGGGCGGTTGAACGTCGCCACCGCCACGGAGCCGCGGAACTCGGTCAGTACCTGGTCGGTCATCCCACGGCTCCCTCGGCTCGCAGCGTGGCGATCTCCTCGTCGGTCCAGCCGGCCGCGCGCAGCAGCTCGTCGGTGTGCTCGCCCAGAGCGGGCGCGACGCGGCGGATGGTGCCCGGGGTCTCACTGAGCTTCACCGGGATCCCGAGCGAACGGACCTTCCCCTCCGTCGGGTGGTCCAGCTCCACGACCATCTCGCGGGCCAGCGTGTGCGGGTCCGAGCACGACTGCGCGTAGTCCCGGATCGGCCCGGCGGGCACGCCGGCCTCCAGCAGCGCGCCGACCCAGTCATCGGTGTCCCGCTCCTTGAGGGTCGCGCTCAGCTCGGCGGCGAGCTCCTCGCGGTGGCGCACCCGGTCGGTGTTGCCGGCGAAACGCTCGTCGGCCAGCAGGTCCTCCCTGCCGAGCACGGAGCACAGCCGCTGCCACAGCCGGTCGTTGTTGGCGCCGATGGTGAGATGGCCGTCGCGGGTGGGCAGGGCCTGGTACGGCGCGTTGACCCGGTGCGCGGAGCCGAGCCGCTGCGGTGCCTTGCCGGTGGCCCACAGCTCGGAGGTCTCCCAGATCGACAGGGCCAGCGCGGCGTCGTAGAGGGACGTGTCGATGGCCTGGCCCTGGCCGGTGACCTCGCGGGAGAGGCACGCGCTGAGGATGCCGACTGCGCAGAACAGGCCCGCGGACATGTCGGCGACGGGCACGCCGCTCTTCACCGGGTCGCCGTCCGCGTCGCCGGTGACGCTCATGACGCCCGACATCGCCTGCGCGATCAGGTCGTAGCCGGGGCGCTGCGCGTAGGGGCCGGTCTGGCCGAACCCGGAGATCGAGGCGTAGACGATCCGCTCGTTGACCGCTCTCAGTGCCGGGTAGTCCACCCCGAGCTTCGCCGCGACGCCGGGCCGGAAGCTCTCCACCACGACGTCGGCGTCACGGATCAGGCGGTAGAACGCCTCGCGGCCCCGGTCGCTCTTGAGGTCCAGCGCGATGCTGCGCTTGTTCCGGTTCACGGCGAGGAACGCCGCGCTCTCGCCGTGCGGCAGCCGGTGGCCGGTCGCCTGGCGGGTGGCGTCGCCCTTGCCCACGGGCTCGACCTTGATCACGTCGGCGCCGAGGTCGCCGAGGAGCTGACAACAGTAGGGGCCGGCCATGACCTGGGTCAGGTCGATGACCTTCAGGTGTCCCAGCGCGAACGCCATAGTCCCTCGCTGACTGTGCCGTCTTACGGCACGGTTGTCGTCCTACGGCACGACTGTACGGTCGCGGCGAGCGCACGGTCAAGGGAGTCGCGTCCCGGCCCCGCGTGAGGCATCGTTGGTGGGCATGACGTTCCAGTCGATGACGAGAAAGCGCCCGGTGGCCGGCGCCACCGCGGTCACGCTCGCGGGCAGGCCCGTGCGGCTGCTCGACCGGGCGCGGATCTACGCGTGCGGCATCACGCCCTACGAGGTGACCCACCTCGGCCATGCCGCGACGTTCGTGTGGGTCGACACGCTGCGGCGGGTGCTGCGCGTGCTCGGCGTGGAGCCCATCGTGTGCCGCAACGTCACGGACGTCGACGACGTCCTCGTGGAGGCGGCTCGGCAGACCGGTGCGCCCTACGACCAGCTCGCGGCGTTCCAGCAGTTCAACTTCGAGGGCGACATGGCCGCGCTCGGCATCCGCGCGCCGGACTTCGAGCCCAGGGCGCACAGCTACGTCGACGCGGTACTGCGGCTCGCCGCGGCGCTGCTCGACGCGGGGGTCGCCTACGAACGGGGCGGTGGCGTCTACTTCCGGGGCGAGCGGGTCGCCGAGCGCGCCGGGCTCGGCGAGGAGGAGGCGCTGCGGCTCGCGACCGAGTACGGAGGCAGGCCCGACGACCCCGCCAAGGAGCATCCGCTCGACGTCGCCGTGTGGCAGCCGGGCGAACCCGGCTACCCGGCGTGGGACTCGCCGTGGGGGCCGGGGCGGCCGGGCTGGCACGCCGAGTGCGTGGCGATGTCGGAGTCGGTGTTCGGCGTGGGCGTGGACTTTCACGCCGGCGGCGCCGACCTGCGGTTCCCGCACCACGCCTACCACGCGGCGATGGCCGAGGCGCTGTCCGGCGTCACCCCGTACGCGCGGGCGTGGCTGCACGTCGGGACCGTGACCGTCGACGGCGTCAAGATGGCCAAGTCGGTGGGCAACCTGGTGCTGCTGGAGGACCTGCTGGCCCGTTACCCGGCCTCGGTCGTGCGGCTGGCGATCATCGACCGCCCGTGGGCGCGGAGCTGGGACTACACCCCCGCGGTGCTCGACGCCGCCGCGTCGCGGCTGGAGCGGCTCCACCGCGCGGCGGGGCGCCCGATCGAGGCGGGCGACGCCGACGTCGAGCGCATCCGTGCCCTGCTCGCTGACGATCTCGGCGTCTCGGCGGCTCTCGACGTGGCGATCGAGGCGGGTGGTGGCGCCGCCCGCCTCCTCACGGCGGCCCTGGGCCTCACATAACGGACCCCGGCGCGCGAGTCGTGCGCTCCCGTTCGCGAGTCGTGCGTTCCCGACGCCGAGTCGTGCGTTCCCGTTCGCGAGTCGTGCACTCCCGACGCCGAGTCGTGCACTCCCGATCGCGAGTCGTGCACTCCCGACGCCGAGTCGTGCACTCCCGATCGCGAGTCGTGCACTCCCGACCGCGAGTTCCCCGCCCGGCCGGCGAGGTGCCCGCTCCGGAAGGCGAGTTTCCGTTCCGAACGCACAACTCGCGGTCCCGAACGCACGACTCGCGCGCCCGAACGCACAACTCGCGGTCCCGAACGCACGACTCGCGCGCCCGAACGCACAACTCGCGGTCCCGAACGCACGACTCGCGGTCCCGAACGCACGACTCGCGCGGGCGTCAGCTCACCGGTTCGACGTTCGGGATGCCGTTGGCCGGAGGGCCGGCGTGCTGCTCGGTGTACTCCGTGATCTCGGTGTCGCCGTTTCCGGTCACCAGCACCGGGCCGAGGTCCTCCGTGGCGTCGCCGGCGATGCGGACCACCTTCACCCCGCCGAGGCCGGCGTGCGAGTCGGCCGAGTACCGGTACGGCACGAACGCGGGACCACGCAGCTCGCCGCCGACCTCCTCGAGCGCCCGCACGATGCCCTCCCGCGTCGGCTCCGGGCCCGCCGCCTGCAGCGCCTGCACGAAGGTGTACGCCTGCGCCATACCATAGATCCGGTAGTTGGTCAGCTCGCCCCTGCCGCCGTGGGCGTCCCACACCCTCTGCCACAGGCGCGTCCACGGGTTGTCCGGCGCGTCCACGCCCGGCAGGTACTCCGTGGTGATCACACCCTCCAACATCGCCGCGTCGGTCACCTTGCCCTCGGAGAACCGGCTCAGCAGGGAACCCACCAGCGCCGGGTCCGAGCCGACGTTGCTGTAGATCCACTGTGGACGGTAGTTCAGCCGCATCGCCGTCAGCTGGCTCAGCGCCGTGTAGGAGGGCACGTTGAAGCCGATCACCACGTCGGCGCCGGCGGCCTGCAACGCGGCGATCTGCGGCGCCACGTCGGTGTTGCCGGGCGCGTACCGCTCGGCGGCCACGATCTGGTCGCCGATGTAGGCCCGCGCGCCCTTCTCGCCGTCGTCGCCGAAGTCGTCGTCCTGCAGGAACAAGCCCACCTTCGCGTCCGGCAGGTGCTGCTTCACGTACTGGCCGATGATCTTGCCCTCGACCTCGTAGTCGGGCTGCCAGCCGAACGTCTGCGGGTTCTTGCCCGGCTGGTTCCACAGCAGCGAGCCCGACGACACGAACAGGTCGGGCACGCCCTCGCCGTTGAGGAAGTCCAGCACCGCGCTGTGAGTGGGGGTGCCGAGCCCGCCGACCATCGCGAAGATCTCGTCCTGCAGCACCAGCTCGTTCACGACCTGGCTCGTGTTGGTGGGGTTGTACGCGTCGTCGCGGTAGACGTAGTCGATGGTGCGGCCGTGCACTCCCCCGTTGGCGTTGACGTAGTCGAAGTACGCCTTCGCCCCGGTCGGGATCTCGCTGTAGCCGGGCGCCGCGACGCCGGTCAGCGGGAAGTGCCCGCCGACCTTGACGCTCTCCGCGGTCACCCCCACGTCGGAGGCGCCACCGCCCTCGCCCTCCTCGGGTCGTCCGCCCGCGCCGCACGACGAGATCAGCAGCGCCGCGATCGCCGCCAGGGCCCCGGTCGCGAGACCGCGATGTCCCGGTCGCCTCATGTGCTTCCTCCTTGGTTGATTCCCCGACGCCAGAGCCGGCGGAGCAGTCCCATCACCCCGCCGGGAGCGAGCAGCATCACCACCACGAGCACCACGCCGTAGACGAACGGCGCGAGCTGCGCGGCCTGCACCCCGGTCAGGCCCGCGCCCGTGCCGAGGTTCGTCACGGCGGGCGGCAGGAACACCAGCAGCGCGCTGCCCAGCAACGCGCCCGGGATGCTGCCGAGCCCGCCCACCACCACGGCGGTCAGCAGTGACAGCGAGAGCACTATCGTGAACCCGCTCGGCGCGGCGAGCCGCACCACCATCGCGAGCACCGCGCCCGCGAGACCCGCGCACGCGGCACTCACCACGAACGCGAGGATCCGCAGCCCGCCCAGCCGCATGCCGGCGAGCTCGGCGGCCACCTCGTCGTCGCGCACCGCCCGCCACACGCGGCCGTACCGTCCCGCCATCAGGTTCGCCAGCAGCAGCACCACCACGAGCAGCGTGATCCAGCCGATATAGGCGAGGTACTTGGCGCCGCCGAGCTCGCCCGCGGTGAGAAAGTAGTGCGCGTCGGCGAACCAGCCGGGTGGGCGCGGCGAGCGCACGCTGAGCCCCTGTTCCCCGCCGAGCAGGCCGTCGAAGTAGATCGCCAGTCCCGGCACGCCCACGGCGAGCGCGAGCGTCGCCCCGGCGAGGTACGGCCCGTGCAGGCGGGCGGCCGCGGCGCCGACCACGACACCGACCAGCGCCGTCACCACGGCCGCCGCCAGCATCGCGAGCGGGAACGGGACGGAACCGCCCTGCAGCAGCAGGGCGGTGGTGTAGGCGCCGACGGCCATCAGCGCGCCGTGGCCGAGCGAGATCTGCCCGTTGAGTCCGGTGAGGACGGTGAGCCCGGCCGCCGCGATGGCGTAGTAGGACATGGTGGCGAACTGCGAGTTGCGGAACGGGCTCGTGGTCTCCAGCACGAGCACCACGACGACGAGCCCCGCCACCACGCCCAGGAGGTTGCGCAGCAGCAGCGACCGGGGCACGAGACGGCGCAGCACGGCACGCATCAGACCCTCCTCTCCGCGACGCGGGTGAACAGCCCGCGCGGGCGCACCAGCAGCACCGCGACGAGGATGCCCAGTGCCGCGAGTGTCACCAGCTCACTGCCGAGGTAACCGCTCACATAGGACAGTGCGAGCCCGATGATCAGCCCGCCCGCGACGGCACCACCGGGGCTCTCCAGCCCGCCCAGGACAGCGGCGACGAAGCCGTACACGATCACCGCGTCCATGTACGCCGGGTGCACGAGGTTGCCGCCCGCGATGAGCAGCCCGGCGAGCGAGCCCACGACGGCGGCGAACGCCCAGCCGAGCGTGAGCATCCGGCCGACCCGCACGCCGAGCAGCCGGGACACCTCCTGGCTGAACGCCGACGCGCGCATGCGCAACCCGAGGTCGGTGAACCGGAACAGCGCGGTGAGCGCGAGCATCACCACCAGCACCGAGCCGATGACGAAGACGCTGAACGGCGTGAACGCGATCGTGAACTCCCCGACGGTGAACCCGCGCAGCCCGAACGGCGCGGGGAACGACTGGAAGGTCGCGCCGAAGAGGATCGCCGCGAGTGCCTGCAACGCGATGAACAGGCCGAGCGTCACGATCACCGCGTTCAGCTCGGGGCCGCCCTCCACGGGCCGCATCACGATCCGCTCCACGAGCGCGCCGAGCACGAGCCCGGCCACGAGCGCGGCGGCGAAACCGGCCCAGTAGGACTGCCCGCTCTCGATGAGGGGCAGCGCGAGATAGGTGGTGAACATGGCCATCGCACCCTGGGCGAAGTTGATGATCCTGGTCGCCCGCCAGATGAGCACGAGCGCCAGCGCGAAGGCCGCGTAGATCGCGCCCTGGCTGAGGCCGTTCAGCGTGATGTTGACGAACTGCTGCATGGTCTGCGTCGTCCTCCCTGCCAGACGGCTAGAACCCGAGGTAGGCGTGGCGGAGGTCGGCGTCCCCGGCGAGCGAGGCCGCGTCGGCCGCCGCCACGACGCGGCCGAGGTTGAGCACGAAGCCGGTGTCGGCGATGGACAGGGCGCTGCGCGCGTTCTGCTCGACGAGCAGTACCGTGATCCCCTCGCGGTCGACGAGGTCGCGGATGAGCGCGAAGAGCTGCGCCACGATGCGGGGTGCCAGGCCGAGCGACGGCTCGTCCAGCAGCAGCACCTCGGGCGCCGACAGCAGCGCCCTGCCGATCACGAGCATCTGCCGCTCACCGCCGGAGAGCGAGTTGGCCTCTCTGCGCCGCCGCTGCGCCAGCGCCGGGAACATCTCGTACACGGTGCCCAGCCGGTGCTCCCTGTTCCGGGAACCCCGTCGCGCGGTGCCGAGCAGCTCGCCGAGGCGCAGGTTCTCCTCGACGGTGAGCTCGGTGATCACGCCGCGGCCCTCGGGCACGTGCGCGATCCCTGCGCGCGCGATGGTCTCCGCCGGCGCACCGGTGAGGTCGCGCCCGCCCAGCAGCACGCTGCCGTCGGCTCCCTTGACGAGGCCGGAGATCGTGCGCAGCAACGTGGTCTTGCCGGCCCCGTTCGCGCCGAGCACCGCCGTGATCCGCCCCGGCGAGGCGGTGATGTCGACGGCGTCGAGGGCGGTCACCGGGCCGTAGCGCGCGGAAAGTCCCCTGATCTCCAGTGCGCCGCCGTGCTCAGCCATGCCGGGCCTCCTCGCCGAGGTAGGCGTCGATCACCGCGGGGTCGTCCCGCACCTGCGCGGGAGCGCCCTCGGCCACGACCCGGCCGAAGTCGAGCACCGTGATCCGGTCGCAGACGGACATGACGAGGTCCATGTGGTGGTCGACGAGAATCACGGTCATGCGCGCGGTCAGCCCGCGCACGAGCTCGCCGAGCTCGGCCATCTCGCCGGCGCCGAGGCCGCTGGCCGGCTCGTCGAGCAGCAGCAGCTCCGGATCGGCGGCCAGTGCCCGCGCGAGCGCGACCCGTTTGCGCACCGGGTAGGGCAGGCTGCCCGGATGGCGCGCCGCGACGTCCTCGACGCCCACCTCGCGCATCGCGGCATCGGCCCGCTCACGCAACCGCCGCTCGTCGGCCCCCGCGCGGGGAAGCGCGAACAGCGCCGAGGCGAAACCCGTGCGGCGGAAGCGATCCGCGCCCACCATCACGTTCTCCGCCACGGTGAGCCCGGCGAACAGGCCGAGCCCCTGCAGCGTGCGGGCGATGCCCATCCCGGCCAGCTGGGCCGGCCGCAGCCCCGGCAGCGGTTCCCCTCGCCACCACAGGGTTCCGGTGTCCGGGCGGACGAACCCGCAGCAGACGTTGAAGAAGGTGGTCTTGCCTGCGCCGTTGGGCCCGATCACGCCGTGCACCTCGTGCGGCCGCGCGGCGAGCGACACGTCGTCGAGTGCGGTGAGCCCACCGAAGCGCACGGTGACGCCGTCGGCGGCGAACAGTGGTGCCGGGTCGGACCGGGCGCTGGGAAACCTCGTCTCGGATGCTTCCGGCAACGTCACGACTCGCGCCTCCCGCCCTTGGGGTTTCGAGGCTCCTCAGGGTGATGCGCGGCGCCCAATCGCGGCCATAGGCGCCGCGCCCAAAGATGGGCCCGATTTCTGGGCTGTGCGCCCGGAACGGCTGGACCTCGCGTGGCGGTCCGTGCCAAGGTCGGCGGATGAGATCGCCGGCCGAGGGCAACGGAGCGCTCGACTGCCCCGAACCCGCGAGGGACGCGCTGCACAAACTGAGCCGGGTGCTGCTCGACAACCTCGAGGCGCTCGCCGACCGGCTGACGATCATCGTGCTGCAGCGCGAACCCGCCTACGCGCAGCTTGGCATCGCGGCCCCCGACGAGCTGCGCGAGAACCTGCGCGGCAACATCCAGCGCGGCCTGCAGTCGCTGGGCGACAACGTGCCCACGGGCGAGGACCCGCAGGACACCTCCCGCGAGACCGGGCGCCTGCGCGCCCGGCAGAACGTGCCGCTGGAGGCCGTGCTGCGCGCCTACCGGCTCGGCGGCCGCGTCATCTGGGAGGGACTGCTCCAGACCTCCCGGGAACGCTTCGCCGGGTACTACGACCACGCGCTGCTCGACGCGGCCGGATACGTGTGGCGGGTGATCGACTCCAGCTCGTCGGCCCTCGTCGACGCGTACCGGCTCGAGGAGGCACGGCTGCGCAGCCAGGAGCTCAGCAGGCGGCACGCGTTCCTCAGCGCCCTGCTGGAGGGCCGCGGCGGCGACCCGGTGCTCGCCGAGGAGGCCGCGACCGCGCTCGGACTGCCCACGAGCGGGCCGATGCTGTGCGTCGTCGCGCCGGTGGACTCCCCGCGCGACGACCCGCTGCGCTCGCCGCGGGATGTGCTGGCGGCACACGGGATCGTCTCGTCGTGGCACGTGCGGCCCTCCGACATCGTGGGCCTGATCGCGCTGGGCGACCGTTCCCCCGCCGCGGTGCTCGACGCGCTCGGCCCCGCCGTGGCCGGCCGTGCGGGCGCGTCGCCCGTGGTGCACCGGCTCGCCGAGATCGGTGACGCCTACGCCCTGGCCCAGACCGCCGCCCGCACGCTGCGCGAGCCCGGGGTCGCGTTCCTCGACGACCGGCTGCCGGAGGCGCTGCTCGTCGGCAACCCGCACCTCACGCCCCGGCTGCAGCAGGTGGCGTTCGGCGGCCTGCTCGACCTGCCGGAGCCGGAGCGGGAGACGATGTTCAAGACACTGGAGGCGATGATCGACAGCGGCGGCTCCCCCACGCACGCGGCGCAGCGCCTGTACTGCCACCGCAACACGGTGATCTACCGGCTGCAGCGCATCGAGTCGGCGACCGGGCGCAAGGTCGCCGAGCCGCGCGACCGCCTGCTGCTCGCGCTGGGGCTCATGGCGCGCAGGCAGCACTGACGTTCCTTCCGTCCACTCCGGAGGGTCACGCTCGCCCGCGAATCGTGGTTGAATCCTCGCAGCGGCACGGATGGGCGGTGGTGACGACGAGCGCGAGTCCGGAGGCTGACGGGCCTGCCCGGTTGCTGATCGTCTCGGCGACCATGGGCGAGGGCCACAACGCGACCGCACGCGCCCTGCGGGCGGCGGCGCGACGGGTGTGGCCCGGAGTCGAGGTGGAGTGGGCCGACGTGCTCGACGTCATGGGGCGCGGCACCGGTCCGGTGTTCCGCTGGATCTACGCCACGAGTGTCGAGCGGCTGCCGTGGCTCTACGAGTTCTTCTACGCCTCGGTGTGGCACCACCGGTGGTTCGCGAAAGCCGCCAAGCGGGTGATCGGCGCGTGGAGCGGACGGCGGCTCGCGGCCGTCATCGACGCGGTGCGCCCCGACGCGATCGTCTCCACCTACCCGATGGGGAGCACGGGGCTGGAGTGGCTGCGCAGGCACCGGGGACTGTCGGTGCCGACGGCGGCGTGGGTCTCCGACATCGCCCCGCACCCCTCGTGGGTGCACGAGGGTGTGAGCGTCAACCTGGTGATGCACGAGGTCGCCGTGGAGCCGGCCCGGCGCAGCGTGCCCGGCGCGCCGGTCGCCGTCTCCGCTCCCCCGGTGCCGGAACGGTTCACTCCCGGTGACCGCGGCGGGGCGCGGGCACGGCTGGGGCTTCCGGCGACGGGGCTGCTGGCCGTCGTGTCGTGCGGGTCGCTGGCGTTCGGCGACCCCAGCGCGGCGGTGCGGGAGCTGCTGGGCGGCGACCCCGCCGCGTGCGTCGTGGTGGTCACCGGGCGCGACGGGCGCCTGCGGCGCAGGCTGGAGCGCGGGTTCGCTGGCGACGAGCGCGTGCGGGTGCTGGGCTGGGTCGACGACATGGCCACGCTCATGACCGCGGCCGACCTGGTGGTGACCAACGCGGGCGGCGCGACGGCGCTGGAGGCGCTCGCGTGCGGCCGCGCCGTGGTGCTGCACGACCCGATCCCCGGACACGGCAAGGCCAACGCGCGCCTGCTGGAGGAGGCGGGTCTCGCCAGGGTGTGCGTACGCCCCGGCGAGCTGGCCGGCACCGTGCGCGAGCTGGCGAGGAGGCCGGAGCGGCTGCGCGCCTTGGAGGAGGCGGCCCGCCGGCACGCGAGCGCACACCGGCTCGACGACGACCTGCGCGCGTTCTTCCGGCTGCCCGGCACGGCCCGGGCACGCCCGCTGCCCGCTCCCGACGCGCTGTTCCTGCACGCGAGCACCCCCGAGGTGCCGCAGTACGTCGGCACGGCACTGGTGTTCGAACCGGGGCCGCCGCTCACCCGCAAGGACGCCGCCGGGATGCTCGCCGCCGTGCCCGACGTCGGCGGCAGGCTGCTGCCGGCGAGGACGCTGCGCCGCGCGCGCTGGGACCCCGGCGAGCACGCCGACCCGCTGTCGCTGGTCGACGAGGTGGAGTCGGGCGACCTGGCCCGCGCCGTCGACGCCTTCTTCTCGCTGCCGCTCGACACGAGCCGTGCGCTCGGCGCCGCGCGGCTGGTGACGGGCCTGCCCGGCGGACGGCGGGCACTGCTCGTGAAGCTGCACCACGCCCTCGGCGACGGCATGACGGTGCTGCAGGCCCTGCTGTCCGACACCGACACGAGCACCGGGCTCTCGTGGGCGATCCGCCCCACGACCTCGGTGGGCGGCAACGGTTTCCGGCCCGCCGCGGGCAAGCTCGCGGGTGGGCTGTGGGAGCTGGCACGGGCGGGCAGGGCACCCGCGACGCCACTGGACGTCACGATCACCGGCCCTGACCGCCACCACGCGGTCGTGCGGCTGCCGGGCAGGGAGGTCCGCAAGGCCGCCCGCGCACTCGGCGTCGCACCGGCCGACCTGCTCAAGGCGGTGTTCGCCGAGGCGGTGCACGACGTGCTCGGGGCACGGCCCGGCGCGCGGTTCCGGCTGATGGCGCCGTGGTCGCTGCGCGGGACCGGCAGCATGCGCGCCGCGGGCAACCACACCGGCGCCGTGTCGGTGGACCTCCCGGTGGGCCCGATGGACCTGCGCACGAGGGCATCGCTCGTGGCGGACGGGCTGCGCAGGCGCATCGACGCCGGGGTGCCCGAGGCCGCGCATGCCGTGGTGCGCCTCATCGGCAGACTGCCGCCCCGGCTGCACACGCTCGCCGCCAGGAGCGTCTACCGCGGGGACTGGTTCAACGCGATCGGCACCGTCATGCCGGGCCCGCGCCGGGAGATCCGCTGGCACGGCTCGGTGATGTCCGAGGCCTACCCCGTGCTGGCGCTGGCGCCCGGCAGCGGGCTCGCGTGGGGCGCGATGACGTGGGGGCACTGGGTCACGATGGTGTTCACGGGCACCCCCGCGCACGCCGCGCTGGTCGACGGGATCGCCGCGCGCACGCACGCGCTCTTCGCCGAGCTGGCCGGTGACCACGCCGGCCCATGACCGGCCAGGACACCGTCCTGGGGATCGCGGTGCCGGCCGCGGTCCTGGCGGCGGCGGCGTTCGGGCTGACGGGCGCCCTGCAGCACACGGCCGCGCGGCGCGTCGAGGGCGGGAGTCCCGTGCGGTGGGGGCTGGTGTTCACGCTGCTGCGGCAGCCGCTGTGGCTGGCCTCGCTGCTGGCCAACGGGCTCGGCATCGTGTTCCAGTGGGTCGCGCTCAGCACCGCGCCGCTGGTGTTCGTGCAGCCGCTGCTGGTGACGTCGCTGGTGTTCGCGGTGTTCAGCAGCGCCGGGCTGCGGCGCGAACGCCCGGACGGCATGGTGCTGCTCGGCGCGGGACTGTGCGTGGCGGGCCTGGCGCTGTTCTTCCTCGTGGCCAGGCCCGAGGCCGGGCACGGCACGCTCGAGCTGGGCGACGTCCTGCCACTCGCGACCGGGCTGGCGGCGATGATCGCCGTGGCGGTCGGGCTCGCGGTACGGTTCGCGGGCCGGGTGCGGGTCATGGCGCTCGCGACGGCCACCGGGGTGTTGTACGGCGTCACCGCGGGGGTCACCAAGCTCGCCGCCGACGACCTCCGGCGCGGTGTGGTGGCGCTGCTGACGCACTGGCACTTCTACGTCGTGGTGGTGTGCGGGGTGACGGGTTTCCTGTTGAGCCAAAACGCGTTTCGGGTCGGGGTGGCGCTGGCGCCCGCGCTTGCGGTGATCGTCGCGCTCGACCCGCTCGTCAGCATCGGTGTGGGCGCCTTGTGGCTCGGCGAGGAGCTGCCGGGCGGTGCGGGACGGATCGCGGGGCAGGTGCTGGGGCTGGCGATCGCCATCGCCGGCATCGCGCTGCTCAGCCAGCGCGCCCCGCAGGTGAGCATGCCGGGAAGGGAGGACGGGTGATCGGAGCGGGAACGACCGCCGTGGTGACGGGCGGGTCGTCGGGGATCGGGGCCGCGACGGCGTCGCTGCTGGCCCGGCGGGGGTGTGACGTGCTGGTGACGGGCCGCGACCCGGCGGCACTGGACACCGTCGCGCGGCACGCCGGTGCCCGCGCGTGCGCGGCCGACCTCACCGAGCCCGGTGCCGCCGCGCGGGTGCTGGCCGCCGCGGGCGAGGTGGAGCTGCTGGTGTGCAACGCGGGTGTCGGCTGGGCTGGGCGCCTGGAGGACATGCCGGAAGCCGACGCGGAGACGCTCGTGCGCGTGAACCTGCTGGCGCCGGTGCAGCTGGTGCGCGCGGTGTTGCCGGGGATGCTGGAGCGCGGACGCGGGCACCTCGTGTTCGTCTCGTCCATCGCGGGGAGCATGAACGTCGCGGGCGAGGCCGTCTACTCGGCGACGAAGGCGGGGCTGGACGCGCTGGCCGCGAGCGTGCGCGGCGAGGTGACCGGTCGCGGCGTGGGCGTGTCGGTGGTGGTGCCGGGCGTCGTGGACACGCCGTTCTTCGCGCGCCGCGGGACGCCGTACGCGCGGCGCCGCCCGCGCCCGGTACCGCCGGAGCGAGTGGCCGAGGCCCTCGTCGCCGCTGTCGAGCGGAACCGGGCGGAGGTGTTCGTGCCCCCCTGGCTCCGCCTGCCCGCACGCCTGCGCGGCGTGGCGCCGGCCCTCACCGACGCCCTGCAACGCCGCTTCACCTGACCGCGAGTCGTGCACTCCGGTGCGCGAGTCGTGCACTCCCGACGCCGAGTTGTGCACTCCCGACGCCGAGTTGTGCGTTCACGGCGCGCCGAACGCACGACTCGCGGTCGCCAACGCACGACTCGCGGGTCGCCGATCAGGTTTCGCGGGCCGCGCGGATGGACTCCTTCAGGGAGCTCATGGTCGCCAGTACCGATGTCGGCTCGTACCCGCAGTGCGCCATGCAGTTGGCACAGCGCGGGTCCCGGCCACGGCCGTACTTCTCCCACTCGGTGGTCTCGACCAGCTCCCGGTACGTCTTCACGTAGCCGTCGCCCATGAGGTAGCAGGGCTTCTGCCAGCCGAACAGCGTGTAGAGCGGTACGCCCCACGCGGTGCACTCGAAATCGACCTTGCCCTCGAGGAAGTCGAGGAACAACGGGGAGTGCACGAGCCGCCAGCGCTTGCGGTTGCCGTTCGCGAAGGCCTTCCGGAAGAGCTCCCTGGTCTCCTGCACGCCGAGGAAGTGCTCCTGGTCCGGCGCCTTCTCGTAGGCGTAGGCGGGCGAGAGCATGAGCGAGTCGATCTCGAGCTCGTCGTTGAGGTAGTCGAGCACGTCGATGACGCTCTGCGGGGTGTCGGTGTTGAACACGGTGGTGTTGGTGGTGACGCGGAAGCCGCGCCGCTTCAGCTCGCGGATCGCGGCGACGGCCTCGTCGAACACGCCCTCCTTCGCCACGGCGGCGTCGTGCCGCTCCCGCAGCCCGTCGAGGTGCACGGTGAACGCGAAGTACTTGGAGGGCTTGAGGTTCAGCTTGTCGATCTTCTTGCGCAACAGCACCGCGTTGGTGCACAGGAAGACGTACTTCTTGCGCTTGACGAGCTCGTTGACCATCCGGTCGATCTCGGGGTGCATGAGCGGCTCGCCGCCCGCGATCGACACCATCGGCGCGCCCGCCTCCTCCACGGCGGCGACGGCCTGCTCGACGGGCATCCGCTGCTTGAGGATGTGGGCGGGGTGCTGGATCTTCCCGCAGCCCCCGCATTTGAGGTTGCAGGCCAGGATCGGTTCGAGCTCCATGATGAACGGGAACTTGTCCCGCCTGCGCAGCTTCTGGGTCACCACGTGCCTCGCGACGCGTATCGCCTGGTGCAGGGGCATGTTCATCGGTGCCGCACCTCCTTGGGAAGGCTGAAGTTCACGGTTTCGGTCGCGGTGGTGCGCTCCCTCGTCTCCACCGCTCCGAGACCGGCCAACGCGTCGACGATCTCGTCCACCAGTACCGTCGGCGCCGACGCTCCGGCGGACAGCCCGACCGTGCGGGCACCCACCAGCCAATCGAGGTCGATCTCGTTCACGCTGTCCACCAGGTACGCCCTGGTGCCCTCACGCTGGGCCACCTCCACGAGGCGGCGGGAGTTGGACGAGTTGCCCGAGCCCGCGACGAGCACGACATCCGACTCCCTGGCCACCACCCGGACCGCGTCCTGCCGGTTGGTGGTGGCGTAACAGATGTCGTCCGACCCTGGTCCGCGCAACGCCGGGAAACGGTCGCGCAGCGCGTCCACGACCCCCGCGGCCTCGTCCATCGCCAGCGTGGTCTGCATGAGGTAGGCGACGCGGTCGGGGTCCTCGACCTCGAGTCCCGCGACGTCCTCCGGCCGCTCCACGAGCACCGTGCGCTCCGGCGCTTCACCGAGGGTCCCCTCCACCTCCTCGTGCCCGGCGTGCCCGATGAGGAACACGGTGTCGCCGTCGCGGGCGAACCGCCTCGCCTCGCCGTGCACCTTGGCCACGAGCGGGCACGTCGCGTCCACCACGTCGAGCCCGCGTTCCTCGGCGGCCTCCCGCACCGCCGGGGAGACCCCGTGCGCGGAGAACACGACGGTCGCGTTCTCCGGCACCTCGTCGAGCTCGTCGACGAACACCGCGCCCCGCCGTTCCAGCTCGCCCACCACGCGCGAGTTGTGCACGATCTGCTTGCGCACGTAGATCGGCGGGTCGTGCCGGTCGAGCAGGCGCTCCACGATCTCCACCGCCCGGTCGACCCCGGCGCAGAACGACCGGGGGCCTGCCAGCAGCACCGTGCGGTCACCGGTCGCGGCCGCCCACCGGCGCAGCGCGGGACCGACCGCCCGCAGCGACCGCAGCGCGGCGATGCCGCCGGGCACCGTCGCCGGGTGCAGCAGCGACCGCGTGGGGGTGTCCACCACCGCCCGCACCACGGCCGCGGGCCGGGAGCCGATCATGTCCAGCAGCCGCGCCGACTCCATGTCCACGGCGATCGCCCCGTCGAGCGCGAGCCGCGCGCCCTCCGGCTGCCACACCACGTGGTCGGTTTCCACCATCGGTCCGACGTGGACGGTCAGGCCGAGCTTGCGCAGCTGCGCCGCGAGCAGTGGAGCCGACCGGCAGTGGTGCGTGCCCTGCGCCGACCGGACCTCGCTGGCCACCACCAGATCCCCCGGCCGCAGGCCGTGCACGAGCGCGCCGGCGACCCCCGCGACGGCCACCGGCCGGTCCGGGTACTGCCGCAGCGCCCGCGCGACGCGTTTCGACCGGCGCGCGTGCGGTCCCGCGAGCACCACGTGCCCCCCGGCAAGGCCCCGGCGGACGCTCCTGGCCTCCAGCAGCAGCGGGGAGACGGCGATCGGGCCGTCATCCGGTGGTTTCATCGCTGGTCACCTCCACGTAGCGGCCGAGCGCCGTGAGCGGGAAGACGAGCCGGTACAGGTGGTAGTTGATGTAGAAGTCGCCGGGGAAGCCGGTGCCGGTGAACCACGGTTCGTCCCAGCCGCCGTCCTCCCGCTGGGTGCGGGTGAGCCATTCGACGCCGCGCACCACGGGCTCGCCGCGCTCCCCCGCGGCCAGCAGCGCGAGCAGCGCCCACGCCGTCTGCGACGCCGTGGACTCGCCCCTGCCGGCCCAGCCCGGGTCCACATAGGACCGCAGGTCCTCACCCCAGCCGCCGTCGGGGTTCTGGTGGCGGGTGAGCCAGCCGACCGCGCGGCGGATCGCCGGATGCGTTACCGGAATCCCGCACGCCACCAGCGCGGGCACGACGGCGCCGGTGCCGTAGACGTGGTTCGCGCCCCACCGGCCGAACCACGAGCCGTCCCGTTCCTGGTGCCGCAGCAACCAGCGCACGCCGCGCCGCGCGGGCCTGCCATCGGCCTCGCCGCGGGCGGCGAGCATCTCGACGATGTGCGCGGTGACGTCGGCCGAGGGCGGGTCGATCACGGCCCCGAAGTCGCAGAACGGCAGCTTCTCCGGCAGCGTCCGGGTGTTGTCCGCGTCGAAAGCGCCCCAGCCGCCGTCGCGCGACTGCATGCCGGTGGTCCACGCGACGGCCCGGTCGAGCACTTCACCGAGCCGGGCCGGCTCGGGGTGGCGGACGCGGCTCAGGCCCAGCACGACCTCGGCCGTGTCGTCGGTGTCCGGGTAGTGGTCGTTGGCGAACTCGAACGCCCAGCCAGACGGCGTCAGGCCCGGTCTGCGCACGCTCCAGTCCCCGTCGCTCCTGATCTCCTCGCGCAGCACCCAGTCGGTGGCGCGCACGAGCGCGGGGTCGTCGGGAGGGAGCCCGGCGTCGAGCAGCGCGATGATCGCGAGCGCGGTGTCCCACACCGGCGACTGGCACGCCTCCAGCCGCCGCACCCAGCCCTCGGGCGTGTGCTCGCGGATCGTGAACCCGTCGAGCCCGTCGAGTGCCTTGCGCAGCACCGGATGGTCGGTGCCGTAGCCGCGCAGGTTGAGCGCGAGGATCGAGTACACCCACGGCGGCTGGATGCCGCCCCACCCGCCGTCGGCCTCCTGCCGGTCGAGGATCCACCGCTCGGCGCGGGCGAGCGCGACGCCGCGCAGCGGTTTGACGGGGACGCGCTCGAGCACGTGCAGCACGTCGTCGAGGCGCTGGAATGCACCCGCCCACGTCAGCAGCGACGCCGGTTCCGGCCTCGGCCGCCCGGTGCGCAGCTCCCGCACGCTCACGCCGAGCGCGCGGCACGGCCGGGCCGCGCCGACCACGGTCAGCGGAACCACAGTCTGCCGGGCCCAGCACGCCCAGTCGTAGATGTTGAGCGGGAACCAGTCCGGCAGCAGCACCAGCTCGGGCGGCAGCACGGGCAGCTCGTCCCAGGACCACTCGCCGAACAGGGCGAGCCAGATGCGCGTGAAGACGCGCGTGGCCTCGATGCCGCCGTGGGCGAGGATGTACTCGCGCGCCCTGCGCAGGTGCTCCGAGCCGAGCGGGTCGCCCGCCATGCGCAGCGCGACGTAGGCCTCGACGGTGGTGGAGAGGTCGGCCGGCCCACCGTGGAAGTTGGCCCACGTGCCGTCCTCGCGCTGGCACGAGCGGATCCACCGTGCGGACTCGGCGAGCGTCCGCTCGTCGAGAATGCCGAGGAAGCGCCGGAGCATCAGGTCCTCGGCGTCCATCGTCACGTTGGTCTCGAGCTCGCCCTTCCACCAGCCTTCCTCGTGCTGGAGCGAAAGCAGGTACTCGCGGGCCCGCTCCGCCGCCTCCCGCGCCGCCACGGGCGCGGTGGTCCGCTCGATCACGCCGCTCACCGGTCACGCTCCACGACGAACCGCGTGAGATCGCTCAGCGCGGCGTGGATGGGTTCGGGCGGAGCGAGCCGGTCGAGACACGACCTCGCCTCCACGACGTAGCGCTGCGCCCGGTCGCGGGTCCAGGCCAGCGCGCCGGACCGCTCGATCAACTCTGCCATCGTGCGGAGCTCCTCCTCGGTGGGCGGATCGGGTCTGCCGTACAGCTCGCGCAGCGCCGCGCCGGGTCCGGTGCCGGAGTCCAGCGCGGCGACCACCGGCACGGACTTCTTCCGCACCCGCAGGTCGGCCAGCACCGGTTTGCCGGTGACGCCGGGACTTCCCCAGATGCCGAGGAGGTCGTCGACGAGCTGGAAGGCCATGCCGAGGCAGCGGCCGAACTCGGCGAGCAGCCCGGAGGCCACCGGGCTCGCCCTGCCGAGCAGCGCCCCGACCTCGGCGGCACAGCGCATGAGCGCCGCGGTCTTGCCCGCCGCCATCTCCAGGCACTCGTCGAGGCCCACGTCCATCCTGGTCTCGAACCCGACGTCCTGGCTCTGGCCCGCGATCAGGTCCTGCACCGCCGCGGTGAGGCAGCGCGTCGCGGCCGGGTCGGCGGCGCGTTCGAGCACGTCCACAGCGAGGGTGAGCAGTGCGTCGCCGGCGAGGATCGCGGCCGGGGTGCCGAACAGGCGCCACACGGTGGGCCGGTGCCTGCGCTCGAGATCGCCGTCCATGACGTCGTCGTGCAGCAGCGAGAAGTTGTGCACGAGCTCCACGGCGACCGCTCCGGGCAGTGCCGCCTCGGGGCCCGCGCGGACGGCCTGGGCGGCGAGCAGCGCCAGCGCGGGCCGCAGCGCCTTGCCGCCACCGCCGTTGCGTGCCTGGCCGTGCTCGTCGGTCCAGCCAAGGTGGTAGCTGACGATCCCGCGCATCGGCGGCCGCAGCTCGCCTACCGCGGCACGCAGGGCGGGCTGGACGAGCGCCTGGGTGGCGGTGACCTCGGTGGGCAGCGTCGCGGTCATCGCGCACCTCCCGCGGTGTGTGCGCTGACGAGCCGGGCCGCTCGGTGTCCGCTTCGCACGGCTCCCTCCATCGTGTCGGGCCACCCGGTGGCGGTCCACGAGCCGGCGAGCACGAGCCCGGGCAGCCGGGTCTCCGGCCCGGGGCGCAGCCGCCCCGTGCCCGGCGCCTGCCGGAACGTGGCCCGCCGTTCGCGGGTGACGAAGAACCGGGTGCACGGTGTCGTCCTGGCGGCGGGCAGCAGCCTGCCGAGCTCCGCCAGGAAGATCTCCCTCAGCTCGGGCACGGGCGCCTCCAGCCAGGTCTGCGCCGCGGACAGCGAGATCGTCAGGTACTGCCCGTCGCTCAGCCCGGCGACGTCCGTGCGGTCGAAGATCCACTGCACGGGCGAGCCGGTGGTCGCCGCGAAGGGCAGGTCGGTGACGGGGCGCTCGTAGACGGCGTGGACGTTCACGATCGGCGCCGCGCCGAGCCCCGCGAGCCGCGCGGCGGAGACCCCGGCCCCGGCGGGGCAGACCTTCGCCGAGGGCTCCGGCGGCGCGGCCACCACGACGGCGTCGGCGGTGAGGGTCTCCCCGTCGAGCCGCACGGCGAACCCGCCAGCGCCGTCGCGCTGCTCCACGGCGCGCACCGCGCTGCGCGTGCGGACCTCGGCGCCGCGGGCCAGCAGGTACTTCTCGGCGGGGCGGACGTGCAGGTCCTCCAGCGGCCACCGCGGGATGCCGATGTCCGCGGCGTCGGCGCGGTCGAGCAGCGCGGTGCGGAACACCTTCGCGGCGAGGGCGAGCGACGCCTCGCGGGCGTCACAGTTGAGCGCGGCGACCGAGATCAGGTTCCACAGCGCGGCGAGCGTCGCGTCGTTCTGCCCGTGCCCGCGCAGCCAGTCGCCGAGGGTTCGCTCGTCGAGCGCGGGGTCGCCGGGGTCGAGCAGGCGCATCGCCGCGGCCGCGCGGAAGGCCCGCAGCCGGTCGGCGAGCGGCAGCGCGCCGTAGCGCACCAGGCCGGCCACCAGGTGCAGCGGCGCGGGGCCCCCGGTGCGGGTCAGCTCGGTGAGCCGCCCACCGGGCGCGAGCACCGGCAGGCGGAAGCGCTCCTGCATCGCGATGCCCCCGGCCGTGCCGAGGCGCTCCAGCAGCGCCCGGTACTCGGTGCAGCAGCGCAGGAGCACGTGCTGGCCGTTGTCGACGGAGAGGCCGTCGCGGCGGAACGAGAACGTGGCGCCACCCAGCCTGCCCCGCGCCTCGAGCAGGGTCACCCGCAGCCCGTCGTCGGCGAGGTCGCACGCGGCGGTCAGGCCGGCGAGCCCGCCACCGATGACCACCACGTGCGCGCTCATGGCCGCGCCCCGGCGAGCGCTCTCGCGGCCACGGTGAGCTTCTCCCAGTCGGGCAGCGACGTGCGGCCGTGCAGGACGAGTCCCGGCCGCAACGCCATCCGCCGCAGCAGCCGGTGGTAGATGCCCGCCATCGCGGCGCAGCACGCGCGGCTGCGCGCGTCGAGGGCATCCAGCAGCACCAGGCCGCGGCCGTACCACTCCTCGGCCCTGGCGGCCTCGTACTCCAGGAGCGGCAAGAGCGACTCCTCGGGGTCGGCGAGCCACCCGCCGTCGTCGAGACCGAGCGTGCAGCCGAACCGGCGCAGGTCCTCGGCGGGCAGGTAGATCCGGCCGTTGCGGCGGTCCTCCAGCACGTCGCGCAGGATGTTGGTCAGCTGCAGCGCGATGCCGAGGTCGTCGGCCAGCCGCGCGTCGCGCCGGGGATGCTCGCTGCCGAACACGGCCAGCGAGAGCCTGCCGATCGACCCGGCGACACACCGGCAGTAGTGGTGCAGCTCGTCGAACGTCTCGTACGTCGTGCCCAGCACGTCGGCGCGGCAGCCGTCGATGAGCTCGTCGAACGCCCCGAGCGGCAGCCCGAACCGCTCCGCCGCGTCGCCGAGCCCGATGAGCACCGGATCCCCGCCCGGCTCGTCGAGGCTGTGCAATTCCTTGCGGGCGTTCTCCAGCGCCTCCAGCCTCACCTCGCCCGCGAGGTCGCCGTCGCCGATGTCGTCGATGCGGCGGGCGAAGGCGTAGACGGCGCTGAGCGCCCTGCGCTTGGCGGGTGGCAGCAGACGGATGCCGTAGGAGAAGTTGCGCGCCTGCTGCCGCGTGATTCTCTCGCACTCCTCGTAGGCGTCGGCCACGTTCATCGCGCACCACCCGGGGCAGGGCGGACCAGCAGCCGGACCCATTCCGCGAGCGTGCGGCCCTTCGACGGCCGCGGCGTGGTCGCGAGAACGTCGAAGCCCGCACCGGCGAGCGCCACGGCGGTCGCCCTGCCGCCCGCGACGTAGCCCGCGACGGCGAGCCTTGCCGCGCCGGAGAGCGTGCCGACCAGCGGCTCGCCCTCGTCGAGCAGGGTGACGGCCCGCTGGACCGTGTACCCGACGAGCGCGCGCACCTCCCGGCTCGCGCGGCCGGCCAGCAGGTCGCCCTCCGCGACGCCGAACCGGTCGAGGTCCTCGGCCGGCAGGTAGATCCGGCCGGCCCGGGCGTCCTCGGCGACGTCCTGGCAGTGCTCCAGCACCTGTAGTGCCGAGCAGACGCGGTCGGACAGCGGGAGCCGGTCCCCGGTCGCGACTCCGAACACCCCGAGCACCAGCCGTCCCACCGGGTCCGCCGAGAACGCGCAGTACCCGAGCAGGTCGCCGAACGTGGCGTAGCGGCGCACGGTCTGGTCGCGCCGGTTGGCCTCGACCAGCCGCTCGAACGGCTCACGCGGCAGGCCGCACGCGGAGATCGTGGTGGCGAGCCGCTGGTAGAGCGGCTCCGGGGGCGGCGAACCGGCGTAGATCCGGCCGAGGTCGTGCGACACCGCGTCGAGCAGCCGGAGCCGGTCGCCCCCCGCCTCGTCCCCGAGGTCGTCCACCATCCGGGCGAAGGCATACAGCGCGAGCAGGTGACCGCGCTGGGCGGCGGGGAGCAGCCGCAGTGCCACGGGGAAGTTCTCGTCCCTGGCTTTGGCGAGCACGCGCCGCGGCGCGGCGGGCTCCTGGAGGGCCGACGGTTCCGGGGGTGTCAATCACGCCTCCAACACGAAGCAGGGACTCGGGAGGTCCGCCGTGGCGCCGCGCGGTCGTTCTGGTTCAGGCCAGGTGGCTGTGCCACCGGCGCCCCGAGGCCGCCGACCGGGTCGTACTCGCCGAGCGCGTCCATCCGAACCGCCTCGTCCCATTCGGCCAGTGCACCGGGCGCCTGAGCGGAGAGGACACCATTGTCGTTCAGCGCCCTGACTACGGGCAACTCCCATTCCGGCCCCCTGGGAGCACCGGAACGGGACACCCGGCACCTGGCGGGTTGAGGGCCCTGCGGGCCCGCTTTTTCGGCTGCCGCGTCCACGTCCACCGACCATGATCTTATTTCCCCGGCCGGTCAGCGCAACAGTTTTCCCTGACGCCGACAGGGCGAACCTCGCTCGGTGAAAAGTGTTAACGAGATCGGTCCGCCGAGCTGACACGACCGACCGGGAAAGGCGTACAATGCGTGAAGCTTTCCCAGGCGCAGGTCGGCGAGCCGGGTGGTCCGGCACCGCCGGCGCGAGCCCCCCTATTTCCGTCCACTGTGTACTCGACGGGTCGCCGCGCCTTCCCGTTCGCATTTCAACTGTCCACATCGTTCGGGACGAAGTGGGAAATTGTGTCTTTCGTGGATGCCGGGAAGGAATTGTGGCCCCTTGACGTTCGGATAGGGACGAACGACCCTAGGCTCGCGCCGCCGGGCCTGCGAGTGTGGATGCCGCGGTTCGAAGGAGAGACATGGCACGACTGGCCCAGTGGACGATGAGCGTCGTCCTCGAGGAGAACAACGGCACCACGCGAGCGCGGGTCCGGCTCGGCGACGACCGGGGCAACCACTTCGACGGGATCGGGCTGGCCCACCGGGGGGTGGACGTGGCCAGGGTCCCCCAGGTGGCCGGTGAGCTGGCCGTGGCCCGCGCGCTGACCGACCTCACCGAGGAGCTGCTCACCGCGGTCGCCGCCGACATCGAGTCGGTGCTCGGGGGCCCGGCGTTCGGCTCGCCCTCGCAGAGCCTGGCCCCCCTGCCGTAGCGGTCCCCTGGCGACGGCCGACCGTCCTTTGTGCACTGCCGGGCCGTCACAGGCCGTGGATCTCGCGGTCGAGCTCGACCCATTCCCGTTGCCAGCGCTCACGCCTGGCGTGATCCAGCAGTGCGTGCAGTGCCCACCAGCCGCACGCGCAGGCGAGCGTGACGGCCAGCCAGACGGTGATCGCGACGGCGACGGCGTTCCAGGTGACCATCGCCTGGGTGCGGGGCGGCCGCACGCGCTCACCGCTCGCGTCGAGCCAGACGGGAACCTTGCTGCCCTTGTGGAGTCCCGCCTCGGCGACGACGAGCCCGCGGCCGGACGAGCCGTCCGGCAGCCGCCACTCCGCGCGCACCGACACGGTCTGCCTTCCGCCCGAGTACGCGGTCGGCGACTCGGGCACCGCGTCGGCGAGCAGCACGGCCGTGGTCTCGTACCGGGTGCCCGCCTCCAGCTCCGCCGCCCGTGACTCCCTGGCGTAGGAGTCGGACCCGAGCGCCGCGGCGAACGGCAGGGCCAGTAGCGGAAGCACGATCGCCAGGAGCAGCGCGGCGGCCTCGGCGCGGTCCGAGGGCCGGGCGAGCGGGTTGCCGCCCGGGAACAGGGTCCGCAGCAGCCGCCCCAGGTAGCTCGATGTCGTGGAGTCGCTCATCGTGGCCGACCTCCTCTCGTGCTCCCCCACAAGGATGACCCGGAACGGCGACGACGCGAAGGGTCCTTCGGCCTCACCCGCTCCGGGCGGCTCGCCGCCGTTCCACAGTGGAGCGCACCGGTCACGCTCTGTCCGCCGAGGGCGTCACCACGGCGCGGCCGGTCAGCCCGCCGCGGGCCAGGCGCGCGTAGGCCTCGGGCGCCTCGTCGAAGGCGAACCGCGTGATCGTGGTGTGCAGCAGCCCCCGCGCGGCGAGGTCGAGCACCTCGATGAGCTCCGGCCTGCTCCCCCAGTACGTCGTCTGCACCGAGAGCTCGTAGGGCAGCGTGAAGAACGACACCGGCAGGGTGCCGCCGCCGATGCCGACGATCGTCAGGTCGCCAAGCTGCCGCGCGCACGCCGCGCCGAGCCCGAGCGTCGCGTCGTTGCCGACGCAGTCGATCACCACGTCCGCGCCGGTGCCGCGCGTGGCGTCCTTGATCCGCGCCGCCGTGTCCTCGCCGGAGGGCAGCGCGAGGTCGGCGCCGAGCTCCCGCGCGTGAGCCAGCGCCTCCTCGCGCACGTCGACGGCGATCACCCTGGCCGCCGTGGTGGCCTTGACGATCTGCAGCGCCAGGTGCCCGAGCCCGCCGACGCCGATCACGACCGCGGTGGAGCCGGGCACGAGCTTGGGCCACGACCGGCGCACCGCGTGGTACGGCGTCAGGCCCGCGTCGGTCAGCGGCGCGGCGAGCACCGGGTCGAGCCCCTCCGGCAGCGGCACGACGTGCCGGGCGTACGGGACGAGCATGAACTCGGCCATCCCGCCGTCGATGCCGAGCCCGCCGCCACCGCCCGGCGCCGGCGCGCCCTCCGGGTTCTCGCAGTAGGTCTCGACGCCCACCCGGCAGTTGCGGCAGACCCCGCAGCCCCACGGGCCGTACACGGCGACGGGCTGTCCCGGCGCGAGCCCGGTGACGCCCTCGCCGAGCGCGTGCACCCAGCCCGCGTTCTCGTGACCGAGCGTGAACGGCGGCCCCCACGGCAGCTGGCCGGGTTCGAAGTCGTGCATCAGGTGCAGGTCCGAATGGCAGACGCCGGCGCCCGCGATCCGCACGAGCACCTGCCCGGGGCCGGGCCTCGGCTCCTCGACGTCGGCGAACTCGGGTTCGGACTTCCAGGCCAGGAGACGCAGCGCTCGCATGCCGGCACCTTCCTCGTCGCGGGTTCCCGTCACCCACCATCGGACACATCCCGGCACCCCGCCACCGAGGGACCTTCGACCCTTCACCCCGCCGCCGGTCTGGCCGACGATCGGCGGTAACCCACTCGGAGGGAAGAACCATGGAGTTCGAGAACCGCCGGCAAGCCGGCCGCGAACTCGCGGAACGCCTCGGGTATCTCCACGGGCGCCACCCGATCGTGCTCGGACTTCCCCGCGGCGGTGTCGTGGTGGCCCGGCAGATCGCCGACGCGCTCGAGGCGCCGCTCGACGTGCTCCTGGTGCGCAAGATCGGCGCGCCGGGCCGTCCGGAACTGGCGATCGGAGCCGTCGGCGAGGGCGGCGTGATCGTGACCAACACCGACATCCTGCGCAGGCTGCGCCTCACGCAGCAGGAGGTGGACGAGGCCGCCCGGCGGGAGCTCGCCGAGCTCGACCGCCGCGCCGTCGTGCTGCGCCGGGGCCGCCCTCCCCTGCCGGTGACGGGACGGACGGTCGTGCTCGCCGACGACGGCATCGCCACGGGAGCCTCGGTCAAGGCGGCGCTGCGGGTGCTGCGCGCCCGCGGCGCCAGCCGGATCGTGCTCGCCGTCCCGGTCGCCCCCGCCGACGTGCTCGAGGAGCTCTCCCACAGCACCGACCACACCATCTGCCCGAACCCCAGGGTCTGGATGCGCGCGGTCGGCAACTGGTACCGCGACTTCTCCGAGGTCTCCGACGCCGATGTGGTCGCATTGCTGCCCGAGCAGCCCGGCGACGTGCCGGAGCAGGTCACGGGGCACTCCCGGGACCGCTGAGCCGGCCGGGCGCCTTGCCGCGGCCCGGCGCGCCGATGATGATCGGGCGGGAGCGGAAGGTGGTGAGGCCTGGATGGGCGGGCAGCGCTGGACGGGTGGCGTCGTCGTGCAGACCAGGGGTGAGGTGCTGGACGGCGCGCGGGAGTACGTGCGCAAGCAGATCGCCGGGCTGGCGAGGAAGCTGCCGGACCGCCTGGTGTCCGCGCGGGTGAAGCTGGTCGCGTTCGCGAGGCCGAGCGCGCCCGTTCCCGCCCTGGCACAGGCGAACCTCGACGTCGCGGGGCGGGCCGTCCGCGCGCAGGTCGCGGCCGCGTTCTTCGCCGAGGCCGGCGGGCTGCTGCGCGCCCGGCTACGCGAGCAGGTCGCCTCGCTGACCGGGCCCAGAACGTTCCGGCCGTGGCGCGGGGCCGCCCCGGAGGTCCCCTCTGCGCGGCCCCGGGGCCCGAGGGAGATCGTGCGGCGCAAGGAGTTCCCGCTCACCCGGTGCGACCCGGCCGAGGCGGCGTTCACGATGGACCTCTCCGACTACGACTTCCACCTGTTCGTCGACGCCGACACCGGTGAGGACAGCGTCGTCCACCGCGCGGGGCCCACGGGCTACCGGCTGGCCCGCCTGCACTCGCCCGTGCCGCCACGGAACCGGCCCGCCGTGCCGCTCACGGTCCAGCCGCGGCCCGTGCCGGCGGACAGCGCGGCCGGTGCGGCGGCGAGGCTGGACCGCACCGACCTGCCGTTCGCCTTCTTCCGCGACGACGAGACCGGCCGCGGCTCGGTGGTCTACCGCCGCTACGACGGGCATTACGGCCTGATCGCACCCGCCTGAACCGCTGAACCGGCCGCAGTGAAGGCCACCTTGCCTGCGTTGAACGCAGGCAAGGTGGCCTTCACTGCGGTTCACCGCGGCCGGAAGGGCTCCGGCGGAGTCAGGCCCGGGTGCCGCTCACCTCCAGGTTCCGCAGCCTGCCGATGTTGTCGAACGAGCCGAAGCCGACGCGGCCCGAGCCGAACGTCGTGTCGACCGCCGTCATCAGCGGGTGGCGGGCCCCGTCGACGTACACCGCGATCTCACCGGTGGCCGCGCAGTGGGTCACGCGCACGTCGTGCCAGTCCGCGTCGGTGATCGCCGGGGCCGCGCCCCGCGAGACCGTCGCGTTCCACTGGTCGTCGATGCGTTCCCGGTCGGCGTTGTTCACCTTGAAGATCCCGTTGTGCGGGTAGATCGAGTTGTCCGTGGACAGGTGCGCGTAGTAGAACTCCGTGTCCGAGCGGTACCCGAAGACGATGACCACGTCCCGGTTGGTCTCCGCCACGGGCGTGTCGAGCCGGACCTCGGCGTCGACCCGCACCGAGCCGTACTCCCCGCCCTCGGTGAGCACCGCGTACTCGAAGGGCCTGCGCGGGCCCGGCCGCGACTCGCCCGCCTCGGCGAGGATCACCTCACGGCCCGGGAACCGCCACTTCTCCGGCGTGACCGGTGCCCAGCTGCCCGCGTCCATCGCGTCGCCGACGCCGGTACCGGCCGTGCGGCAACCGGCGAAGCGCTGCGTGCCGGTGACCTTCCAGATCTTGCCGTTGGCCTTCGCCAGCAGGTACACCTCGCCTTCGGCGTCGCGGCCGAAGCGGAGGTCCACGCGGTCGTCACCGGCCAGTTCCGGTGTGGTGACGCGGTTGCCGTGCTCGTCGTAGATCATGAGCGTGTGGATGGTGGCCGGGTCCTGGCCCCGCTTCATCTGGCTCGACTCGGTGTAGAACACCCGGCCGTCCACCAGATCCGCGAAGAGGTACTTGCCGCGCAGCTCCGGGATCTCGCCCCGGTACACGAATCCGCCGCTGATCGCGCGGCCGACGTCACCGCAGTCCCAGTCGGGCGGCGGGTTGTGGTCGTACTGCGCCACCGGGTAGACGTAGTCGTACTTGTCGTCGTCCTCGGGCAGCGGGTACAGCCAGCAGCCGTCGCCCCGCTCGTAGCGGAACGTTCCCTCGCGCTCGCTCCAGCCGAGATTGTCGCCCTCGCGGACCTCGTACACCGCCTCGATCGCGTGCTGGCCGATGTGGCCGAGGTACATCCGGTGCGGGCTCTTCGGGTCCCAGCTGAACCGGTGCGGGTCGCGCATGCCGTAGGCCCAGATCTCGCCGAGCGCGCCCTCCTTGCCGACGAACGGGTTCGACGCGGGCACGCCGTACCGGCCGTTGCCGCTGCCGGTGCCGTCCGGGTCGATGCGCAGGATCTTGCCGTGTGGCGTGCTCAGGTCCTGCGGCTCGGTGCTGGACACACCGAGCCCGCCGTCGCCGACGGCGACGTAGAGCAGGCCGTAGTCCTCGTCGTGGCGCGAGGCCGTCGGGTTGAAGTCGATCTGCTGGATGCCGTGGATCTGCTGGGCGAACCCGAACCGGAGCACCTCGCGGTGGGTGCCGCTGAAGACGTCGGCGCCGGGGTCGTCGGCGATCCACTCGGTGACGATTCCGTGGTACTGCGTCCGAGGCTGCGCCGGGTACGTCGTCGGCTTCTGCAGTGCCGCACCGGCCTCGGTGTGGACGGTGTAGAACGTGCCGTTGTGCTCGAACCGCGGGTCGAACGCGACGAACCCGAAGCCCTGCCCCATTCCCTTGCCGGAGAAGAAGTCCGGGAACTGTGCCTTGACGTCGAGGTAGACGTACGGGTCGCCGCCGTCGGCGAGGAAGTACAGGTTCCCGTTGAGGTCGGGCACGTACTGCCTGCCCGAGCCGTCCGGCAGCTCACCGAGGTGGTTGATGCGCGCGTGCCGCATCAGGCGCGGGTCGGTCGGAGCCGGTGTCGGCTCGGAGTCCGGGAACTGGGCGACCTCCTCGACCGTGAGCCCGAGCCCGGAGGTCACCGGGTCCTCGGGGATCGGATCCATGATGGGCGCGTCGGCCTGCGCGGCCGCCTGCGTGCCCGACAGCAACGTCGCCACCAGGGCGACCGTTGCCAGTAAAGACCATCTCGGCTTTGACATCACACTCATCCTCGAGTCCGGGTCCGCCTTGAAAGCGCTTTCCTGAAAGCGCTTGCAGACTCTACAGCCCGTGGACGCGGGTAAGCAAGCAGTGACCGGCTTCGGTCACAATGGCGGGCATGGTCCGGCTCGCGTTCGCCGTGCGCCCACCGGAGGCGGTGCGCGCGGTCGTTGCCGCCCTGCCCCGGCCCCCGCTGGAGCGGACCACCTGGTCGCGGCCGGAGCAGTGGATCGTCAAGCTGCGGCCGCTGGGACACGTGGCGCCGTCCCTCCGCGAACCGCTGCTCGACGCCGCGGGCGCGGCGCTCGACGGCGCGCCCGCGCCCGTCGCCCGGCTCGGGCCGGCCACCCACCGGCTCGCGGGACAATGGCTGTCGGTGCCCGTCAGCGGGCTCGACGAGCTGGCCGCGGAGATCCTGGTGGCGACGGAACCACTGGTACCGGTGACGCATCCGCAGCCGTTCCGGGGCGAACTGGTGCTCGCGCGGGGACGGCCGCCCCGGGAACTGTCCGGGACGGCCGTCGCGGCGTCGTGGCGGGTGACCGAGGTGCTGCTGGTCGCCGATCACTCGTCGCCCAGGGGCCCGCGCCTGGAGGACGTCGGGCGGATTCCGCTAGGCGAGTGAGTCCAGGTGCGCGCGCACCGGGCCGGAGAACGAGCCGCCGCTCGCGGCGTCCCAGTTGACCGACCACGTCATCACGCCGCTCAGCCCGGGGAACGGGCTCTCCGGCACGTACGACCCGCAGCGGCTGCCGGTGGTGAGGCAGTCGAGCGCGGCGGTCACCACGTCCGGGCTCACGAACCCGCTGCCCGCGGCCGACGACGTCGCCGGCAGGCCGAGTGCGACCTGGTCCGGACGCAGGTGCTGCAGCAGGATGCACGCCTGCGCGGTGATGAAGTCGACCGTGCCCTGCGTGACGACCTGGCCGTGGCAGCCGTTCATCGACCCCGAGTTGTAGTACTGGGTGTGCACCACCGTGATCAGGTCCTTGACCTGGTCGATGAGCCGCAGGTACGTCCCGCCCGGCTGCACGTCGAGGGTCTGGGGCGCCATCGTGAGCAGGAAGCCCTCCCCCATCCGGTCGCGCAGCTGCTGGATCGCGCTCGCCATGTTGGCGACGTCGAAGCCGTGCTCCAGGTCCACGTCGAGGCCCTGGATGCCGTACTCCTGGGCGATGGCGGCGAACGAGTCGACGAAGCTGGCCACGTTCGCCGGGCTGCCCAGGTCGACGTTGCCGCGCTCGCCGCCGATCGAGAGCACCACGGACTTGCCCTCGGCCTTCTTCGCGGCGATGTCGGCCTTGAGCGCGGCCGTGTCGTAGCCGCCGAGCGCGCTCGACAGGCCGGGGTCGACGCCGAAGGTCACCGCGCCGGGCCTGGCCGGGTCGGCCTCGGCGAACGCCAGCACGATCACGTCGTAGGCGGCGGAGACGTCGGAGACCCGCAACGGCGTGGCGCCGTTGACGAAGTTCTGCCAGTACCCGGTCAACTGCTTGCCGGGCAGCGCCCCGGCGGGCGCCGGGTCCGCCGAGGCGGTGGCCCCGGTGAGCAACAGCGCGGCGCCCGTGGCCGCGGCGGCGAGCAGCCGGGAGAGTCGGTGCGGGATCCTCATCGGAGGTCCTTTCCTAGAACGGGGTGAGGGTGACGGTGACCGACGTCGGCGCGGGATCCTCAAGGTAGGAGGCGAACCCGGCGACGTCGTCGAAGGCGAAGCCGTAGGCCTTGCCGTCCACCGTGTTGGCGTGCAGGACGCGGGCGTAGTGGTTGGTCACCGCGTGCCCGTAGAAGGAGCCGGGGTCGGTGCCCGGCTGCGTGGACCCCGTGTGCAGGATCGAGCGGTTGAACCCGGCGCCCAGCACGGCCGCGACCGGCCCGGTCACACCGTCGTTGGGCGCGGCCAGCGCACCGTCGCAGAACAGCACGTCCCGCGTCGACGGTTTCGGGAAGGGCCGCGTGGTCTCGCCGGTGTCCTTGGTGAACGCGAACTCGCCCGCACCGTTGACGCGGCCCGTGAACCCGCCGCCCTGGGTCTCGACCCGCAGGTCGGTGCCCGAGTAGCGGTTCCACACCTCGTCGACGTAGGCGGCGAAGTAGTCGTCGCGGAACCTGCCCGAGTCGAGCCCGTGGCCCGGTGCGATCACGCGGAGGTCGTCGACCACCAGCGAGCCGAAGTCCTCTTGCGCGGCCAGGTCGGCGAAGATCCGGTTCCGCCCGCCGTCACTGAGCGTGCCCGTGGTCTGCGAGCGCTCGCCGTCGAGCCGGATGGCGAGTGGCACGCTGAACTGGTCGACCATGGTGGTGTTGCAGTACATGCCGGGCCGCAGGTTCGGCGTGCCCGGTGCGACGTGGGTGAATTCCACGAAGTCGTGCAGCACCGGGAAGTTCGGGTCGGATTCGACCCAGCCGGCCGGGTACTGCAGGGCCGCCCGGCCCGCGCCGTCGGCGACGGCCTTGAACCTGAGCTTCTGACCGAGCGCGACGTACACGCGGCCGGACATGGTGGGCAGGTTCAGCCGCGTGGGACCACTCGCGGCGAGCGGGATGGCGTAGTCGGTGAACCCGTCGGATCCGTTGTCGGACAGGGAAACGGGCACGGCCGTGCCGTCCGGTGTCACTCTGCATTGGACGTTCGAGACGAGATCGGTGCCGACGATGTAGACCCAGACCGAGCTCCCGGCGAACTCACCGGACTCGTTGACGATCGTCAGCGGGAGGGTGGCCTGCGCGGTACCGCGCGCCCACGCCGGCACCGTGGGCAGGGCAAGCGCCGCGGCCCCCACCCCGGCGAGGAAACTTCTGCGACCCAGCATTGGTAGGAACCCTTGGTTGGCGAAGTGGTCCGAACCAATATGCGGGCATCAGGCGCCCGCCGCAAGAGAAAGACGAAAAGTTGTCGCGTCTGGTCAGCGATTGTCCCCCACACGGACCGCATCGATCAGCCGGTCCTCCGCGTCGGCCCCCGGCCCGACGCGCGGGAGCCGCAGCACGAGCACGATCCCGGCCAGCCACCACAGCCCGACGATGACCCACTCCCACGGCCAGATCAGCTGCGCGGGCATGCCGGGCAGGAACAGCACGCCCGTGCCGAGGCTCAGCACGATGGCGAGCACACCGACCGTGCGGCCCGCCGGCACGCGGAACGGGCGCGGCATCTCCGGCTCACGCCTGCGCAGGACGAGGAAGCTCAGCGCCACCATCAGGTAGGCCGCGATGATGCTGAGGCTGCCCGCGTCGACCAGCCACACCAGCATCTGCTCACCGAACAGCGGCGCCGCCACCGACAGCCCCCCGACGAAGAGCACCGCGTTGGAGGGCGAGCCGAAGCGCGGGTGCACCCTGGCGAACCAGCGCGGCAGCATTCCGGACGACGCCATCGCGAACAGCAGCCTGCTCGCGCCGATCAGGAAACCGTTCCAGCTGGTCACGATGCCCGCGATGCCCCCGAGCACGAGCACCGTGCCCATCGCGGGGCTGTTCCAGAGCGCGGACATGGCGTCCGCGGTGGGCAGCTCGGCATCGGCCCGCTGACCGGGGGCGAGCCCGGAGCCGACCGTCAGCATGATCATCACGTACCAGGTGACCGCCAGCAGCACCGAGACGAGCAGCAGCGTGCCGATCCGGCGGGGCGGCAGGTTGATCTCCTCCGCCGACTGCGGGATGACGTCGAACCCGACGAACAGGAACGGCGTCGCGACGAGCACGACCAGCAGCCCGGACAGCCCGCCGGAGAACAGCGGCTGCATGTTCGCCGTGGATCCGCCGGTGAACGACCCGATGGTGAGCAGCACCCCGACGGCCAGCAGGAACAGCACGGCGATGCCCTGGAACACCGCGGCGGGCCGCACACCCACGTAGTTGAGGGCGGTGATCACGACGGCGCCCACGACGCCCACGGCGACCCACGTGGCGTAGACGTCGTAGCCCGCGATGGACCACAGCCTGCCCGCGGGCAGCTCGGGCACCAGGTAGAGCAGCGTCTGGGGCAGGGCGACCGCCTCGAACGCCACCACCGACACGTAGCCGAGCACGAGCGTCCAGGACGTGATGAACGCGGGCCGGGAGCCGAGGGCCCGCAACGCGTAGTTGTGCTCGCCGCCGACCGCGGGCATCGCCGACACCAGCTCGGCGTAGGTGAGCCCGACCAGCGCGACGACGGTGCCGCCGAGCACGAACGCGAGCGCGGCGCCGAGGGTGCCCGCGTCCTCGAGGAAACCGCCCGTGAGCACGATCCACCCGAAGCCGATCATCGCGCCGAAGGCGATCGCGAGCACGTCCAGCCTACCGAGGACCCGGACGAAGCCGCCCCTGGTGGTGTGGTCGGTCATGTGCCCACATCCCTTCCGTGCCGCCGGAGATCAACAGGGTGCTGATCCCGGCGGCTCGCGTCAAGGGCGCGGGCGGCGTCACATCGGCGTCAGTTCGAAGTGGACGGTCCGGCCGGTCTTGGCCCGGCCCAGCCGGTGCGCCAGCGGCACCACCACGCCGTGCAGCAGCGGATGCTTGCGCCGCAGGACCGTCGCGGCGTGCCGGTTCTCCTCCCCCTCCAGCCTGCGCATCTTGCCGTCGACGGCGGGCCCGGTGGGCACGCCCCTGCCGGTGGAGGGCGCGAACTCCACCCTCGGATCCCTGGCCAGGCGCCGGGTCTTGAGCGACTTCTCGAAGCTGCGCACGTACGCGTGGTCGCCCTCCACCGCGATGCTGACCGGGCTCGCACCCGGCCTGCCGTCGCGGCGGAAGGTGGTGAGGCTGATGGTCTTCTGGGCGACGAACGGCGCCAGTGCCGGGACGGTCGCCGCGGTCACCGCGCCGACGACGTAGCCGCGCCCGCGCAGCCGCAGCACCAGCGCGACGGCGAGGAGCACCGACACCACGCCCAGCGCCACGGCCTGCACGACGTTCCCGCCCAGGTCCAGGTCGGTCGCGTGGTTGACGGTGTGGACGGTGTTGGCGAGCAGGAAGCCCGCGAGCACGGTCGCGAGCGCGTCGGCCCAGATCAGCGCGAGCAGCAGGCCGGTGCCCAGCCCGAGCTGGAACGCCCCGGCGTCGTGCAGGAAGTGCACGTGTGTGGCGAACCCGGTGAACTCGGCGAACGAGCCCGGCGCCGCGAGTGCCCAGCTCCCGGCGGCCAGCATCCCCAGCCCGGCCAGTGTGGTCACCACCTCGACGTAGACCCGTGCGCGTCGGTGCTGTCCGGTCATCGTCCTCGCCCTCCGGTGTCGGCTCGGCAACGTGTGTGAGCGGTTGACGAGACGGCGCCGGGGTTTGTGACGGCTCAGGTGCCGCGGGCGTCGAGGTAGGCGGCCCCGCGCGGCGAGATGCGGTAGCCGACCTCGAGGCTGTGGGTGAGGCCGAGGTTCTTGAGCTTGCGGATGTCGAGCTTGAGCTTGTTCTTCTCGCGGCCGAGCAACGCCGCGAGGTCGGCGGCGCGCAGGCCGGGGTGTGCCACGACGGCCCGCAGCACCTCGTGGGTCCACGGGCTGTCGCGGTCGAGCCGCACGAGGCGGGCGGCGATGTCGTCGAGCTGCTCCCGCGTCAGGTCCGTCTCGGCGCTCAGCGCGTGCCGGGGGTCCTCACCGCCCCAGCCGAGGCCGATGCGGAACACCGGCGCGCCGGCCGGACCGCGCAGCGACGCCAGCACCGCCCGCGCCGACGGCTCCCCCGCGGCGGCCGCGTCGGCGTCGGTGATCGCCGAGGGGTCCACCGGGGTCACCGACTCGATGCGCACCACGCCCCACGCCGTGGTCAGCGTGTTCCCCGGCCGCACGCGCGGCCGCGCCCACCGGCGGTAGACGGCGGTGACGGTTCCGTCGGCGACACCCCGGGTCACCGCGTGGGTGAGGATCACGCCGGCGCCGCCTCTCTGCCCCGGACCGCCGAGTACAGCCCGATGCCGATCATGAGCGCCGCCGCGCCCGCGGCGAGCCAGCCGTAGGAGGCGAAAGCCACGACCACGCCCGCGAGCGAGCCCCCGATCGCGGCCGAGCCGTTCATCACGAGGTCGGACACGCCCTGCGCGGCGGTGCGCGTGGGCGCGGGCACCGACTCCGACAGCAGTGCCGAGCCCGCGACGAGCCCGCAGGACCAGCCGAGGCCGAGCAGGAAGAGCCCGACGCCGAGCAGGACGGCGTGGTGGGCGGGCGCGGCGCCGCTCACCACTCCGGCGGCGGCCATGATCACCGTGCCCGCGACGATCACGGGGACGCGGCCCGCCTTGTCTGCGAGGTAGCCCACGATCGGCGAGAAGCCGTACATGCCGAGGATGTGCACGCTGATGACGAGCCCGATGATCGTCAGCGAGACGTCGACGTGGTCCATGTGCACGGGCGTCATCACCATCACCGACACCATCGCGACGTGCGAGGACGCGATGGCGCACAGCCCGACGAGCGCGCGGGGCCTTGCGGCGATGTCGCGCAGCGACGCGGCGAAGCCCGTGCGCTCGGGGCCCGTCGCGGCCGTGCCGAGCCCGGCCAGGCGCAGCGGGTCGGGGCGCAGCAGCACGAACAACAGCAGGCCCGACACGGTGAAGGCGACGAACGTGACGAGGAACGGTCCCGCGAGCGGAGGCAGCCCGACGACCGTGCCGAGTCTGCCCGCGGGCTCGCTCAGGTTGGGCCCGAGCACCGAGCCGACCGTCGTCGCCCACACCACCGTGGACAGCGCCCGCGCCGCGCGGCCCGGCTCCGCGAGGTCGGTGGCGCCGTAGCGGGCCTGCAGCCCCGCCGCCGTCGCGGCGCCGAACAGCAGGAGTCCCAGGAACAGCAGGGGCAGCCAGCGCAGCTCCGCGGCCGTGACCACGAGCGCGGCGCCCACCGCGCCGGTGAACAGCCCGCTCACCAGGCCCGCGCGCCTGCCGTGGGTGCGGGTGAGCCACGCGAGCGGCACCGCGGCGACGGCCGCGCCGAGCACCCCGAGGGTCTGTGCCAGTCCCGCCACGCCGTCGGTTCCGGCGATGTCGGCGGCGATGAGCCCGCCGACCGCGATGCCGACCGCCACGCCGAGCCCGCCCAGCACCTGCGCGGCCGAGAGCACGGCCACCGTCCGCCGCTGCACGGCCGCCCGCTCGGCGGGCACCACCGCGCTCACGCGCCCGCTCCGGCCGCACGCACCGCGGCGGCCATCCCGGTGACCGCGCGTTCCAGGATCGGTGCCGGGGTCGCGAAGTTGAGCCTGGCGTGCCCGCGCCCCGGGTCACCGCACTCGGGGCCGTCGACGAGCACGACGCGGGCGTGCTCGGCGAAAAACGTGCCCGGGTGGTCGCCGAGCCCGAGCTCGCGGAAGTCCAGCCACGCCAGGTAGGTGCCCTCCGGCAGGGCGCACCGCACGCCCGGCAGGTGCTCCGCGAGCAGGTCGCCGAGCGCGGCGCGGTTGCGCGCGAGGTAGGCGAGGACGTCGGCGAGCCACGGCTCGCCCTCGGTGTAGGCGGCGGTGTTCGCGACGACGCCGAGGTTGCTCGCGCCGTGCATGGCGAGCAGGCCCACCTCGGCGAAGCGGCCCGCGTCCGCGTCGTTGCTCGTGATCAGCTGGGCGCACTTGAGTCCCGGCAGGTTCCACGCCTTCGACGCCGAGGTCGCCGTGATGGTGTGCCCTGCGGCGGTCCCGGACAGCGAGGCGTACGGCACGTGGTGGTGGCCCGGGTAGACCAGCGGGGCGTGGATCTCGTCGGAGAACACCCGCCCGCCGTGGGCGTCCACCACCTCGCACACGGCGGTCAGCTCCGCCTCGGTGAACACGCGGCCGATGGGGTTGCCGGGGTTGCACAGCACGAGCAGATGCCCGCCCGCGCGGAACGCGGCGGCGAGCGCGCCGAGGTCGAACACGTACCGGTCACCGTCGCGGGCCATCGGCACCTGGAGCAGTTCGCGGCCGAGCATGCCCGGCACCTGCAGGAACGGCATGTACGCCGGGGTCGGCAGGATCACGGGGGCGCCGGGCGGCGAGAAGTGCTCGATGGCGACCTCCAGGCCCTTGACCACGTCGGGCAGCGGGAAGATGCGCTCGGGCGGCACGGTCCAGCCGTAGTGGCGGCGCTGCCAGTCCGCACAGGCCAGGGCCATCGGCTCGGCGAGCCCGGGCGAGAGGTAGCCGAAGTTCATGCCGTCCACGGCGGCGTGCAGTGCGGCCAGGATCGGCGGGGCGGTGCCGAAGTCCATCTCGGCGACGAACGCGCCTAGGTGGTCGTCGCCGTGCAGCGTCCACTTGACACCGCCCCTCGCGCGCAGGCTCTCGACGGTGACGGTGTCGAACGGATGGCTCACGCCAGCGATCGTGACACCGCCACCGTCGCGGTCACAAGCGGGTTTGCCGGTCACGGGGCGTCACGGAACCGCGACAACGGGGCGTGCCGCCGCGCGGAGAAGGGGCCACCGCGATGTCCACAGAGGACGGACGCGCTCGCGTCCCCGGACCCCGCGGCCTCAGCCCATCGACTTCGCGCCGTCGATGGCCTCGCGGATGATGTCGGCGTGGCCCGCGTGCTGGGCGGTCTCGGCGATGAGGTGCAGCAGCACCCGGCGGGCCGACCAGCTGGCGCCCGGCTCGAACCACGGCGCCTCCGGCAGCGGGTGGGAGACGTCGAGGCCGGGCAGGCTCGCCACGAGCGCGTCGGTGCGGCGCCCGGCCTCCTCGTAGGCGGCCAACAGGCCCGCGAGGGTCTCGCCGGGCAGCATGCGAAACCCGTCCTCCCAGCCCTCCTCGCCTGTGGCCACCGGCTGCGGGCCGTGCTCGATGAAGTCGAGCCAGCTGTGCACGACGGCGGTCACGTGCTTGATCAGGCCGCCGATGGAGAGCTCGCTGACCGTGGTGCGGGCGGCGGCCTGCTCGTCGGTGAGGTCACGGGCGGTGAAGGCGAGGAAGAACCGGTGCTTCCGGAGCGTCTCCAGCAGGTCGGCACGCTCGCCGGTGGCGGTCTTCTCGATCACGGTGGTGGTCATGGTCTCGTCCTCTCCGTTCTGGCTGACGACCTGAACGCTACGGGCCATTCCGGCCGGTTTCCGTCCGCAATCCAGGCGGCTCCACGCAGTCGGTGGTGGCTCAGCCCGCTGCCCGGCGCCGGAACAGCCGGCCCGCGAGCGGCACGACCACCACGATGACGGCGGCCCACCACGCCACCGCGAGCCACGCGGAGTCGCCGGCCGGCGTGCCCGTGAACAGGGCCCGCACGGCGTCGGCCACGTGGCTCACCGGCTGGTTCTCCGCGAACGCCCGCAGCCCTCCGGGCATGGTGCTCGGCGGGACGAGCGCGCTGCCGACGTAGGGGATGAACACGAGCGGCATGCTCAGCCCGCTGGCCCCCTCGACGGTCCTGGCCAGCATCCCGATGATCGCCGCGATCCACGACACGGCGGTGGCGAACAGCAGGAGGATCCCCAGTGCCGCACACCACTGCCCGAACCCGGCCTGCGGCCGGAAGCCCACCAGGAAGCCGACGCCGATCATGACCGTGATCGACACGGCGTGCCGCACGAGCGCCGCGACGACGTGCCCGACGAGCACCGCCGAGCCCCGCACCGGCATCGACCGGAACCGCTCGACGATGCCCTCCCGGAGGTCCGAGCACACCGCGACGCTCGTGGCCGTGGAGTTGAAGGTGACGGCCACCGTCATGATTCCGGCGAGTACGTAGTTGACGTAGGGACTCCGTGCTGATGGCGCCACCGAAGAGATAGCGGAACATCAGCAGCAGCATCACCGGCAGGAAGAGCATGAGCATCAGTTGCTCGGGGCTGCGCGCGATGTGCCGCAGGCAGCGGCCGATCAGCGCGCGCGAGTCGCTGAGCGCCCAGTACGCCGAGGGGCCGGCGGGCGCGGGCAGGGTCGAGGCGGTCATCGGGTGCCTCCGGTGGTCTGTCCGGTGAGGGTCAGGAAGACGTCGTCGAGGGTGGGCTTGGCGACGAACAGCTGCTGGGGGTCCACACCGGACGACGCCAGCTCGTCGAGAACCCTGCGGACGTCCTTGGCGTGCCCGACCGGGAGGCTCAGCGTCAGCGCGCCGCCAGGGCGGGGCTCCCCGGCCGCGAGGACCCGGCTCGCCGCCGCGAGCGCTCCCTCGTCGGCGAAGGTCAGCTCCAGCCGCTCGGCGCCGACCTGCCGCTTCAGCTCGGCGGGGCTGCCCTCGGCGACGATCCGGCCGTCGTCCACCACCGCGACGTGCCCGGCGAGCTGGTCGGCCTCCTCCAGGTACTGGGTGGTGAGCAGCACGGTCACCCCGCTCGCCAGCAGGTCGCGCACCGTCTCCCACACGTCGCCGCGGCTGCGCGGGTCGAGGCCGGTGGTGGGCTCGTCGAGGAACAGCACCGGCGGCGAGGTGACGAGGCTGATGGCGAGGTCGAGCCTGCGCCGCATGCCGCCCGAGTACGTCCGCACGAGCCGGTCCGCGGCGTCCTCGAGGTCGAACAGGGCAAGCAGTTCCCGGGCCCGGCGTGTCGCCGCGCCCGCGCGCAGGCGGAACAGCCTGCCCATCAGCACGAGGTTCTCGTACCCGGTGAGCAGCTCGTCGACGGCGGTCTGCTGTCCGGTGAGCCCGATCGACCCGCGCACGGCCGCCGCCTGGGTGACGACGTCGCAGCCGTTGACCCTCGCCACGCCGTCGTCCGGTTCGAGCAGTGTGCTGAGGATCCGCACCGTGGTCGTCTTGCCGGCGCCGTTGGGCCCGAGCAGCGCGAGCAGGCTGCCCCGCTCGACGCTGAGGTCGACGCCCTTGAGCACTTCGACCTCCCCGTAGGACTTCCGCAGCCCCCGTACTTCGATCGCCTGCTCCATCGCGGAGCCCCCATTCAACTGTGTATTACCTACACTATTTTGTGTAAGTGATACACAGTTCTAGGATGATCGTCAAGTACGACGAGTTGGGGTGTGATGGCGGAAGATCCGAGGAAGCGCATCGAGCTGCTCTGGGGCGCCTCCGGGCGGCCGAGCCGGGGCCCGAAGCCCAAGCTGACGCTCGAGGAGATCGTGGCCACGGGGATCCGGGTCGCCGACGAGGAGGGCCTGGACGCGCTGTCGATGCAGCGTGTGGCCAAGGAGCTCGGCTTCACGACCATGTCGCTGTACCGCTACGTGCCGAGCAAGGATCGGCTCGTGGAGGTCATGCTCGACCGCGCGGCGGACGGCCCGCCGGTCTTCACCGGCGAGGTGGTGGACTGGCGCGGCGAGATCGAGGCGTGGGTCCGCGGGCTGTGGGCGATGTACCGGCTGCATCCGTGGGCGCTCGAGGCCAGGGTGAGCGCACCGCCCATCGGGCCGGGCCAGCTGGCGTGGTTCGAGGCGGCGCTGCGCCCTCTCACCCATGCGGGACTGACCGGTGGAGAGCTGATCTCCACGGTGATGTTCCTGCTGGGCGCCGTGCGCGAGCTGGCCGGGATCTCGTTCGGCCTCGAACAGAGCCGCGCGCGGGCGGGCATCAGCGCCGCGGAGTCCGAGGCCGGCTACGACGCCGTGCTGCGCGAGTTCGCGGACCCCGGACGGTTCCCCTCACTGGCGAAGCTGGTCGGTGAGGGCGCCTTCGCCCCCTCCGGCCTCGACGACGAGGCCGTGGACCTCGACCTCGACTTCGGCGTGCAGCGGGTCCTCGACGGCGTCGAGGCCTATGTGGCGGCCCGGCGAGGCTGAGCGCGGCTCCCGGCCGTTCGCGGGAACGGTCCGTGTCCGGAAAGAGTCCGAGGTGATGTGCGGGCGGGTGTCGAATTCGCGCCACCGAGTCCGACGTACTGGTGAAGACCTCGGAAGGGAGCCGGACATGGACACCACCAACCGCCGCTCGCTGGCCATGCTGAAGGCCGTCGCCGCCGGTCGCGCGCAGCTGACGTGCAGCCGCGAACCCGATCTGTTCGTGGACGGCGTTCCGTGCTGCGACCAGTTCACCGCGCACACGCTCAGCCACCACGGGCTGATCAGACCGGGCAGACCCGGGCTGATCGGGCAACGGGTGCCCGCCGTGCTGACCGACGCGGGGCGGGAACTGGTCGCGGAACAACCGGTCGCCGCCTGAGCCGGCTTTTGGCACGACCCTTCGGAAATCAGCTCGGCGATGTGTCACGCCGATGACAAAGAAATAGCGCCCACCCGGACGGGGTATTGAATCCAGAGCTTTCCCGACACCATTCTCGTACGGCACTTCCGGCCCCGAGAAAACGAGGAAGCTCAATGACGAGAAGACCGCTGCTCGCCCGCGCACTCGCCGCACTCGCCCTGGGCACCGTCACCGCTTTGGGGGCCGGAACCGCCCAGGCGGCAACACAAGCAGAAGCCCCGGCCCAGAACAACTTCGTCTCCGCGCTCGCCTATTCGCTCGCCCATCCGACGGCGACTCCGCCAGGTGCCAACGATTTCTCGTGCCGACCAGGACCGGAACACCCGAATCCCGTGGTGCTGGTGCACGGAACCTTCGAGAACCGCTACAACAACTGGGCGGCACTGTCGCCCCGGCTCGCCGAGCAGGGCTATTGCGTTTTCGCGCTGAACTACGGCGGCCTTCCCGGAAACCCGATCCAGGGGACCGGGGACATTCCCGCCTCCGCCGCCCGGCTCGCCGCGTTCGTCGACGACGTCCTCGCCGCGACGGGCGCCGGGAAGGTCGACCTCGTCGGCCACTCGCAGGGCGGCCTGATGCCGCGCTACTACATCGAGAACCTCGGTGGCGCCACCGAGGTCGCCTCGCTCGTGGCGCTCACGCCGTCCAACCACGGCACCACGCTGTTCGGGCTGAGCAACCTGCTGAACGTGATCCCCGCCGACCTCGTCAACCTGCTGTGCGCCGCGTGCCGCCAGCAGTTCGCGGGCTCGGACTTCCTCACGGAGCTGAACGCCAACGGCGAGACCGACCCTGCCGTGGACCACACTGTGATCGCGACCGTCTTCGACGAGGTGGTGACGCCGTACACGTCCTCGTTCCTCGCCCCGGCGCCGAACGTCACCAACCAGACCCTGCAGGACTTCTGCCCGGGCAGGCTCACCGAGCACGTCGGGATCTCCTACGACCCGGCCGCGCTGCGCCTCGTGGAGAACGCGCTCGATCCCGCGAACGCGAGCCCGCCCCTCTGCTAGGCCGCACACCCCGGGTCGTCGCCGAGGCCGAGCGTGCTCTGCTGGGGCAGCAGCCCCGAGCGCACCACGGCCATCGTCAGCGGCAGCACCGGGCCGGCCAGCCGGTCCGCAGGGGGCCCATCGCTCGCCAGGGCGGCACGGCCAGCCGGTCGGTGAGCCGTTCGACCTGCGCGCGTCCCTCGCGGCCCACCGCGGTCGCCTCGCCGCTGCCGTCGGCCCCGCCGCGGGCGGCCAGCCGCTCCCGCGCCGCCGCCCAGGCCCGCTCGGACCAGCCGCGGCTCGCGAACACCTCCTCGCGCGCCGCGCCCACGGCGGCGAAGGACACGAGCGCCTCACCCAGGTCCAGACCGGCCGTGAGCAGCGCCGCGACGTGCCACAGCACCAGGTGCGGCTGGTCCGGCCACGGCAGGCCGGCGTTGGCCGCCGCGAGGGGCCTGCCCGCGGTGTCCGCGGCCTCGGCCGCGCGCCGGGCGAGCGGCCGCCTCGGCCAGCTCCGGAGAGCCGAGGTGCTCGCGCAGGAGGCCGCGCAGCGCCCGGTCGACCCCGCCGATCCGGGCCGTCAGCACCGCCTCCGGCGCGGCCACGCGGCGGGCACAGAGCGGCTCACCATCGCCGGGCTGAAGCTGTAGCACGCCGAGGTCACCGCCCGTGCTCCACGTTCATGTGCACTCCTCCGGCAACTCTTGACACTGGCTGGTTTTCCGGAAGGTGCTCAACTTGTCAACGACTAGACCCGTCGTAGGATGCCCGCATGGCCGCACCCCGCTCGTACCACCACGGCGACCTGCGCCGTGCCGTCCTCGACGCCGCCATCGAGGTGATCGCCGAAGACGGCCCCGGCGCGCTCAGCCTGCGCGACCTCGCCCGCCGCGCCGGCGTCTCCCACGCCGCGCCCGCGCATCACTTCAAGGACAAGGCGGGCCTGCTCACCGCGCTGGCCGTCGAGGGGCACGAGCTGCTCGCGGCGGCGTTCGGCGAGGTGCTCGGCACCGGCTCGGCCCGGCTGGAGGAGCTGGGGGTGTGCTATGTCCGCTTCGCGCTGGACCATCCCGCGCATTTCGAGGTGATGTTCCGGCCTGACCTGCACCACCGCGACGCGCCCGAGCTCGTGGCCGCGCAGGACCGCACGGGCCGGGTGCTGCGCGACGGCGTCGCCGCGATGCCCGCCGGGCGGAGGGGTGACGACACCGGGCTCGCCACGATCGCCGCGTGGTCACTCGCCCACGGCTTCGCGACCCTGTGGCGAGGCGACAACCTTCGCCGCCTCGCGGCCGGGCGCGCCCCCGAGGACCTCTTCCGGAACACGGCGGCCCTGCTCTTCGGCGGCCGCCCCTAGCGGCACCCCTCCGCAGTGAAGGCCACCTTCACTGCGTGGAATCAGGCACAGCGGCGCGGAGCGCCTCCGTTTGGGTGGTGGTGGGAGACGGGTGGGCGCAGGCATGGTGGCCTTCACTGCGGTCCAGAGGGGCTCCGCGGGCACGGCGGCTAGCTGGCGAGTGCCGCGAACACCAGGTGCTTGATCTGGTCGGCGTCGGTGTGCCGGCGCCGGGCCATCGAGAGGTCGTGGACGATGTTGAGCGCCGCGTGCACCGCGAGCCGCGCGTAGCTGGTGCGCGTGTCCTCCCGCACGGCCACCACGAGCCGCACCCACTGCTCGACGTGCTCGCGCTGCACCTTCCGCAGCGCGTGCCGGTCGTCGGCGGGGAGGTTCCCGTACTCCGACAGGTAGACCGCCGCGAGGTCACTGTCCAGATAGGAGAACTCGATGTAGGCGTCCACCAGCCTGCGCAGCGCCTCCCCCGGGTCCGTCGCCCCCTCGATCGCGGTGCTCGTGGCCACGGCGAGGCGGTCGGCCGCCCGGTAGTAGACGGCGGCGAGGAGGTCGCCCTTGCTGGGGAAGTGCCGGTACACGCTGGACCCGCCGATGCCGGCGGCGGCGCCGATGTCCTCCATCGTCACGGCGTGGAACCCGCGCTTACGGAACGGGCGCAGCGCCGACACCAGCAGCCGCTCGCGGCGGGACACGAAGTCGCCGATCGCCGCCGCACCCGGCCGGTCGCCGTTCCCGGCGACGGCGAGCCGGGGCGGGAGCCCGGTGGCGAGCACGCCCAGTGCGATCCCGCGCAGCCCGGCAGCGGCGACCCTCGGGGAGACCTGCGTGCGGTGGGTGGACAGGCTCGCGATCGCACTGCACGCCGCGGTCGCCAGCGTGGTGCGGTCGGCGGCGGGCAGCCGGGGCCGGGCCTCGCCGAGCAGGTCGGCGATCGTGCCGACGAGCGAGGTGATCGTCGCGGTGAACCGCGCGTGGTCGTCGGCGTCGAGATAGCGGCGCTCCCACTGGTAGAGCTGCACTCCCCGGCGCCGTTCGACCACGACGGCGCTGAGCGCGCGGACCACCCGGTCGAGCCGTTCCCACGGCGGGCCGGATGGGGGAACCCCGGCCAGCACACCCTCGAGCGCCGAGGCGAGGTCGTTCGCCGCGTAGGCCAGGATCGCCTGCTTGTTCCGGAAGTGCTTGTAGATCGCCGGGCCCGTGATGCCCGCCTCGGTCGCGATGTCCCCGAGGCCGACGGCGTGGTAGCCGCGTTCGCAGAACAGGTTCGCGGCGATCGTGGCGAGCTGGGATTTGCGGTCGGTCCGGCTCCGGGTCGGCGCCGCGGGCGCGGGCTCCGACTGCTTCATCGCGTGACCTCCGACTCGCACAACCGTTGTACTGGCTAATGATTCGACTGTACCCGGGCGGATCGAGCAAGACTTGACAACGACCCGTGTCAGACGGCTAGGTTAATCGGGATTCGCAACGGTGCCAGCACGGAGGCCAGTCATGGACGACGACGCCCTGACCGGAGCGGGCGAGCTGCCCGGGCCCGGCTCGGTGACGTGGGAACGCTTCGCGGCCGCGCCGGGGATCTTCCTGGCCGGCACCGGCCTGCTGCTGCAGGTGGCGCATCCGGTGGTGGGCGCGGGCGTGCTCGACCACTCCGAGTTCAAGGAGCAGCCGTGGGTGCGGGCGTGGCGCACGCACCTGTCCACCATCCGCTTCGTGTACGGCATGGGCCAGGGCGCCCACGCCGAGGGCCGCAGGCTGCTCGCGCTGCACAAGACCATCAAGGGCGTCGACTCCGAGGGCAGGCGCTACCACGCGCTCGACCCCGAGGCCTACGCGTGGGTGCACCTCACGCTCGCGAAGTACATGGTGGACACCGCCGCCTGGTTCGGCGAGCCCTTCACCGGCGCCGAGCTGGAGCGGATGTGGCGCGAGTTCCGCGCCGTCGGGCTCGCGCTCGGGATCAAGGACCACCACCTCGCCCCCAGCTGGAAGGCGGCGCAGGCGCATTTCGACGAGATGGTGCACACGAGGCTGGAGGCCAACCGGAGCACCGAGGACGTGCTGGCCGCGCTCACCGACCCGAAGAAGCCGTGGCCGCTGCTGCCGGATCCACTGTGGAAGGTCGTGGCGGTGCCCTCGGGCAGGCTGGTGCGGATGACCACGGTGGGCACACTGCCGCCCGTGTTGCGCGAACGGCTCGGCCTGCCGTGGACCGAGCGCGACCAGCGCAGGCTGGAACGCTTCGCGCGCGCGGTGCGAGCGGTGCACCGCAAAACGCCGGAACCACTGCGGCTCGCCCCGCTCGCCTACGGTGTCGTGCTGCGCGCCCGCAGGCGGGAGCGTGCGAATGCCGGTTCACCGAGGCCCGCTCGGGCGGCGTGATGAGCTTCGAGGCGCCGCCGTCCCGCACGGCGCTCGGCGACGCGTTCACGCAGGCCGGCATGCTGCTGAACTTCTCCGTGCGCACGTTCTCCACACTCGGCACCGTCCTCGCCCGGCGCAGGCTCGCCTGGCGTGAGGTGCTGGAGCAGGCGTGGTTCCTCGCGTCCGTCACCACCGTCCCGTCCCTGCTCGTGACGATCCCGCTCGGGGTGGTGGTGGCGCTCAACGTCGGCTCGATGGCGGGCCAGCTCGGCGCCGAGGGCTACGGCGGCGCGGTGGTGGCGTTCGTGATCGTAGCGCAGGCCTCCCCGCTCATCTGCGCGCTCATGATCTCCGGCGTCGGCGGCTCCGCGATGTGCGCCGACCTCGGCGCCCGCAAGATCCGCGAGGAGGTCGACGCGATGGAGGTGATGGGCATCCCCGCCGTGGAGCGGTTCGTGGTGCCCAGGGTGCTCGCGGCGATCCTCGTGACCGCACTCCTGGCGTGCCTCGTCATGGCCGTCGGGATCACCGCGAGCTTCGCGTTCCAGGTGACCGTGCTCGGCGACTCGCCGGGCAGCTTCCTCGCGAGCCTGACCCAGTTCTCCCGGCTGGAGGACTTCGTCGTCGCCGAGCTCAAGGCCGTGTCGTTCGGGATCGTCGCCGCCCTCGTGGCGTGCTTCAAGGGGCTCACCGCCAAGGGCGGCCCGAGTGGCGTCGGCGACGCGGTGAACGAGGCGGTGGTGCTGGCGTTCATCCTCGTGTTCGTCGCCAACACCGTGCTCACCGAGCTGTACTCGGCGATCGTGCCCGCGCGCGGGGCGTACTGATGGCGGCTGGCATCCTCGGCGGCTTTCCCGCGCGCGCGGCCGGACCGGTGGTCGGCGCGTTCGCCGCGCTCGGCCTGCACTCGACGTTCTACGCCAGGGTCCTGCTGCATGTGCCCACCGCGCTGCGGCGGTACTGGCGCCACGTCATCCGGCACGTCGGCGAGATCAGCTTCGGCTCGGCGTCGCTGCTCGCCGGGGGCGGGACCATCGGCGTCGTCTTCGCGATGTCGGCCGTGGCGAGCACGCAGATCGGCCTCGAGGGCTACCGCGGGCTCGACCTCATCGGCCTCTCCCCCATGACCGGCCTGATGTCCGCGCTCATCAACACCCGCGAGATCGCGCCCGTGGTGGCGAGCATCGCGCTCGCCGCGAAGGTGGGCACCGGGTTCACCGCGCAGCTCGGCGCCATGCGGATCTCCGACGAGATCGACGCGCTGGAGACCATGGCCGTGCCCTCGCTGCCGTTCCTCGTGAGCACGCGCATGGCCGCGGCGTTCCTGTCGGTGATCCCGCTGTACCTGGTGGGCCTGTTCGCCTCGTACGCGGCGACCAACCTCGCCGTGGTCAACGTCAAGGGCCAGTCCAGCGGCACCTACGACTACTACTTCCACCTGGTGCTGACGCCGACCGACGTCCTGTACTCGCTGCTCAAGGCCGTGATCTTCGCGATGATCATCACTTTGGTCCACTGTGGATACGGCTACTACGCCGGCGGCGGTCCCGAGGGCGTCGGCAAGGCGGCGGGCCGGGCGCTGCGCACGAGCATCGTCGCCGTGACGGTGCTGGACGTCGTGCTGACGCTCGCGTTCTGGGGGCCGAGGCCCACCCTGCCGGGGCTGGGGACGTAGTCGTGGCGCGGGAGACCAGCAGGGCCTCGCTCGCGCTGCGCGGGCTCGCCGTCGCCGTCGCGCTCGTGACGGGCTCCGTCGCCCTCGTCGCCACCGGCGAGGGCTCGTCCGGCGGCGGCACCGCCGTCACCGCAGCCCTTCCGGCGTCGGCGGGTCCCCTCCGCGAGGACTCGCCCGTGCAGTTCCGGGGCGTCACGGTCGGCAGGCTCGCCGCTGTCGACGGCGACCTCCGCGGCGCGAGCCTGAGCCTGGACCTGGATCCCGCGCTGCTCGGCCGCGTTCCCGCCAACGTCCAGGTGCGGCTGCTGCCCAGGACACTCTTCGGCGACCAGTACATCGACCTCGCCGTGCCGGAGGGCGCCGAGCCGGAGGGCAGCCTCGCCGCGGGTGCCGTGCTGACCGCCGACACCTCGGGCCGCACCGTGCAGCTCTACGACGCCTACGCACGCCTCTACGAGCTGATCACCGCGCTGCGCCCGGCCGAGCTGCAGGCCGCGCTGACGGCCGTGGCCGACACGCTGCGCGGCCGGGGTGCCGAGCTCGGCACCATGATCGACGACGCCGCGGAGCTCGCCGGCGCGGCCCGGCCGGTGATCGACTCGCTCGGCGAGGATCTCACCACCGTCGCCGAGCTGAGCCGCGACCTCTCGGCCAGCGCACCGGACCTGATGCGTTCCCTCGACGACGCCGTCGCGCTGTCGCGGACCGTGGTGGCCGAGCGACGGTCGCTCGGCGAGGTGCTCGCCGCCGGGATCGACCTCACCGCGCAGTCCGAGCGGATGCTCGTCGGCAACGCCGACCGCGTCATCCGGCTCGCGCACAGCACGCGACCGCTCACCGACGTCCTCGGCAGGCACCCCACCGCCGTCGAGGAGGCCCTCGACGCGGCCGGTTTCTTCCTCCAGGGCGCCGAACGCGTGTTCTCGACGGGCCGGTTCAAGATCAGCGCGGCGCTGACGTTCGACCAGCCGTACCCCTACACCGCGCGCGACTGCCCCCGCTATCCCGGCCTGGACGGCCCCAACTGCGGCGATCCCGTGCCCGCACGGTCCGGGCAGCGGGCACCCGCGCCGGGCGGGCTCGCGGGCCCCGTGGGCAGCCCGCAGGAGCAGCGGACCGTCGCGCGGCTGGCGCCGCTGCTGCCGGAGCAGACGGCGGAGAACCAGCCGCCCGGCCTGCTCACGTTGCTGCTCGGCCCGCTGCTGCGCGGCTCGCGGGTGGTGGTCCCGTGAGCGTGCGCGCCACCCTCGCCAAGCTCACCGCGTTCGTCGCCGTGTGCGTGCTCTCGGCGGTGCTCGTGATCAACACGCTCACCGACCCGCTCACCGGCGACACGGTGACCTATCACGCCGTGTTCGCCGACGCGCAGGGGCTGAACCCGGGTTCGCGGGTGAACGTCGCCGGGGTCCGCGTCGGCAAGGTCACCGGGCTCGAGCTGCGCGACGGGCGGGCCCACGTGACGTTCGAGGTGCGGGCCGACCAGCGGGTCGCCGCGAACGGGCAGGCCGTGATCCGCTACGCCGACCTGCTCGGTTCCCGCTACCTCGCGCTCACCGACGGGCAGGGCGAACTGGAGCCCGGCGCGACGATCCCGGTGGAGCGGACCCGGCCCGCCCTCGACCTGACCGCGCTGTTCAACGGCTTCAAGCCGCTGTTCGACGCGATCGACCCCGGCCAGGTCAACCAGCTCGCCGGGGAGATCGTCGCCGTCTTCCAGGGCGAGACCACGTCGATCGACGGGCTGCTCAGCACGGTGATCTCGCTGACCGGAACGCTCGAGAGCCGCGACGAGGTGCTCGGCGAGGTCATGACCAACCTGACCGCGGCCTTGGACACGATGAACGGCCACCGCGACGACCTGCGCGGGCTCGTCACGAGCCTCGCCGACCTGACGTCGTACGCCGCGGACAGCCGCGAGCAGATCGCCGCCGCGCTCGACGGCGGCTCCGCGCTCGCCGGCTCCCTCACGCGCCTGCTCGGCGACCTCAAGCCGCACCTGAGCGGGGACGTGCGGGCACTCAAGACCGTGAGCGGCGAGCTCGTCGCCAACCAGGAACGCTTCGAGACGCTGCTGCGGGGCATGCCCGACTTCCTGGGCACGCTGGGCCGGACCCTCGACTACGGCTCGTGGGTCAACGTCTACGTCTGCAACCTCGGCATCGACATCATCGGCGGTGCCCCGCTCGACCTCGGCATCGGACCCCATTCGGAGGTGTGCCGATGAGCCGACTCCTCTCCCGGCGCGACCCCGCGTTCGGCGGCGCCGCCGGAGCGCTGGCGCTCGTGGTGCTCGTCGGCGTCGCGATCCTCGTGCCGAGGCTGACGTTCCAGGCGTCCACCGGCGCCTACACCGCCGAGTTCGCCAACGCGGCCGGGCTCACCGAGGGCGACCAGGTGCACGTCGCGGGCGTTCCGGCGGGCCGGGTCACGGGCGTCGAGCTCGCGGGCGACCGGGTGCGCGTGGAGTTCCGCCTCGACAACGGCCAGCCGCTCGGCGAGACCACCACGGCCGCGGTGAAGCTCGCGACCGTGCTCGGCACGCGCTACCTTGCCGTCCAGCCAGGCGGGTCCGGCACGCTCGCGGACGGCACGATCCCACTGCACCGCACCCAGGTGCCCTACAGCCTCGACGATCTCGGCACCGATGCCGTGCGCACCACCGAGCAGCTCGACACCGAACAGTTGCGCACCATGATCGCGACGTTGCAGGACAAGGCGCCGGACGGGGAGCTACTGGGCCAGGCACTCGACGGCGTCAGCCGCGCGACCGAGATCGTCGGCGACCGCAACGGCCAGTTCCGCGACCTGCTGGGCGGCGTGCGGACGCTCACCACCGAACTGCTCGACCAGCGCGACACCCTGGTCACGATGCTCGGCGACGCCGAGCTGGTGGCGAGAACGCTGAACTCGCGCCGCACGGTGATCCGGCAGCTGATCACCGACGTCGGCACGCTCACCTCGGCCCTCGACGAGCTGCTGCGCGAGAACGAGCCGCTGCTCGGCCCGCTGCTGAACGACCCGCACACCGTCACCGACACGCTCGCGCGCGGCGACGCCGCGATCAGCGAGGTGCTGCGCCTGCTCGGGCCGGGCAGCCGCTACCTCGCCAACGCCACCGGCAATGGGCCGTGGGGCGACGTCGCCGGGCCGGCCGGGCCGATCCCGGACAACCTGCTGTGCCTCGCCGGACTGCTGGAGGGATGCCGGTGACCAGCCCATCCCGCCCGCTCTCCCGCATCGTGTCGATCGCGCTCGCCGTGGCGCTCGCCGCGGCCGCGGGCTGGTACACGCTCCTCCGGCCGGAGCCGCAGCTGCGGATCTCCGCCGACTTCCCTTCGGCGAGCGGCATCTTCGCGGGCAGCCGCGTCGCCGTGCTCGGTGTCCCCGTCGGCACCGTCGAGGCGGTCGAGCCCCGCGGGGCCACGGTGCGCGTGACGATGAGCCTGCCCTCGGACACGCGGATCCCGCGCGGCGCGCACGCCTACATCATGAGCCCGGCCGTGATCAGCGACCGGTTCGTCGAACTCTCCCCCGCCCACACCGGCGGGCCCACACTCCCCGACGGCGCGGTGATCCCGGTCCGGCGCACGCACGCGCCCGTGCAGTGGGACCAGCTGACGGCTTCGCTGCACGAGCTGCTCACCGCGCTCGGACCCACCGGAGCCAACGCCGAGGGCGGCGTGGGCGCGCTGCTGAGCAGCGCGGCGGACTCACTCGGCGGCAACGGGCAGGCCCTGCGCGACGCCGTCACCGACATCACCCAGGCCACCGACCTGCTCGCGGGCGGCACCGGCGACATCGGCGCCGTGCTGGACAACGTCGACCGGCTCGTGCGACTGCTCACCGACCACCGCTCCACAGTGGACACCTTGACCACCACGGTGTCGCAGGCCGCGGGCGACTTCGCCGAGCAGCAGGACGCGGTGACCCAGTCGATCGACCAGCTCTCCCGCGCGCTCGGCACGTTCGGCAGGCTGCTCGACGAGCACGGCGACCAGCTCACCGGCGACCTGTCCCAGCTGACCGACCTGAGCACCAACCTCGTGGCACACCAGCAGGAGCTCGCCGAGACCATCGACACGCTGCCGCTCGCACTCGACAACTTCAGCCGCGCGGTGACCGACGACCAGCGGCTGCGGATCCGGCTCGACATCTCCACCAACCTCAGCCAGTTCCCCGCCACCGCGCGGCTGTGCGAGCGGATCCCGATCCCGCTGTGCTCCGGCGCGGGCCTCTACAACCCGGTCCCGTTCCCGCCGAGGGTGCCGGACGCGCTGGGGCTCGACGCCGCGCTGAACGGAGGTGGCCGGTGAGACGCCTCGTGGTGCTGCCCGTGCTCGCCACCGCCGCGCTCGCGGCGGGCTGCGGGTTCAGCCTGCAGAACGCGGCGGGCCTCTCCGGCGCCGAGGGCCCGGTGTACCGCGTCACCGCGGAATTCCCCGACGCCGCCGGCCTGCCGGTCGGCGGCACGGTGCGGATCGGTCAGGCCACGGTCGGCCGGGTCGCGGAGATCCGCACCGGGGACTACCACGCGATCGTCGAGCTCGACATCCAGTCCGATGTGGAGCTTCCCGCGAGCACGCGCGCGAGGCTGGAGCTGACCTCCGCGCTCGGTGAGGAGTTCGTGGCCCTCGAACCGCCACGGCGGCGGGAAGGGCCGACGCTGGAGGAGCGCCCGGCGATCCCGCTGGAGCGCACCTCCCGCGGCCCCGACGTGGAGAGCACCCTCGCCGTGGTGGGCACGCTGCTCAGCGGCTCCGGAATCGACCAGGTCCGCACGATCGTCACGGAGGCCAACACCATGCTCGGCGGCCGTGCGGGGAAGGTCCGCGGCCTGCTCGCCGAGCTCGACACGGTGCTGGGCTCGCTCGACGCCCGCAGCGGCGAGCTGATCAGCGTGATCGACTCGATGCACGCGCTGTCAGGGCAGCTGGCCGACAGCCGGCCCACGCTGGAGGCGGCGCTCACCGAGATCCGGCCTGCGGTGCGGGCGCTGCTGGCCGAACGCGAACGGTTCACCGCGCTGCTGGGCAACGTCGCCTCGCTGGGCACCGCCGCGCAGGGCCTGCTCGACGAGACCGGCTCGGCGTTCACCGGTCAGCTCGCCGAGCTGAGGCCCGTGCTCGACAACCTCGCCTCCCTGGAGGGCGGGCTCGGCCCCACGCTGACGAGCCTGCAGAACTTCGCCGTGCTGCTGCAGGACGCCACCCCCGGCGACTACCTCATGCTCGACGGCACCCTGGAGGTGCCGCTGACCATCGCGGAGATCCTCAACCCCGACTTCGGCGGCGCGTCCCAGCCGGTGGTCGGCGACCTGCGCGCCCTGCTGGAAGGCGGTGCCCGGTGAACCGTCTCGCCGTCGTCCAGCTCGCCCTGTTCGCCGTGATCGGCCTGGCGTGCAGCTACTACGTCGCCACGAGCGTGCTGGGCCCGGCCGCCCTGCGTGATCCGCTCACCGTCACGGTGCGGATGCCCGACACGGGCGGCGCGACGATCGGCTCCCAGGTCACCTACCGCGGCGTGGGCGTCGGCGAGGTCGCCGACGTCCGGATCGCGGAGAACGGCACCGGCGTGGAGGTGGCGCTGTCGGTGGATCCGGACAGCCGCATCCCGGCCGACGCGACCGCCGTGGTCACGATGGACAGCCCGCTCGCGATCCTGCGGGTCGACCTGAGGCCGGTGCACGACAACCCGCCCTACCTTGCCGACGGCGCCGTCATCGAGGGCGAGCACACCCGCAGGCCGCTGCCGCTGGAGACCCTGCTCGAGGACTTCATGGCGCTCGCCGACACGCTGCCGGCCGACGACGTGGCCGTGGTCGGCGAGGCGCTCGCCACCGGCCTGAGCGGCGCCGCGCCCGAGCTGACCCGCACGATGGACAACGTCCGCGAGCTGCTGCGGCTCGCCGACGAGCGGATGCCGCAGCTCCAGCGGATCATCGACAACGGCAGGCTGCTCGCCGGCACCGCCGGCGGCGGCAGGCTGCGCGAGCTGACCTCGGCACTGCGGTCGCTCACCGGCACCCTGCGCGGCAACGAGCCCGCGATCCGCACGCTGCTGCACGACGTCCCGGAGCCCACGCGCCAGGTGGTGGCCCTCATGCGGGAGAACGAGCCCGCGCTCGCCACGCTGCTCGGCAACCTCGTCAGCACCACGCAGCTCGTGGGCATGCGGGCGCCCGCCGTGGAGCAGCTGCTCACCTCGATGCCGCGGGCGTTCCGGGAACTGGGCGGCATCGTCGAGGGCGACACCGCGAACTTCTACCTCGTCGGCACACAGGGACCGGTGTGCTACAACGACACGCCGCGCCGCCCACCCACCGCCATCGCGCCGCGCGACCCGGTGCTCACGTGGAACTGCGTGCCCGGGAACGACCTCCAGCAGCGTGGCTCGCTCAACGCGCCACGCCCCGGCGGGACACCGGCCCCGGTCCCCGCCTACGACGCCGTGTCCGGGCGGGAGATGCCGTTCCAGCTCGGCGCCACCGGCGGGCAGACCTCCGTGCTCGGCCCCCGGTCCTGGTCCTCGATCCTGTTGCAAGGAGTCCAATGATGCGCATCACCATCGCCGACCGGAAGCCCTCCCCGAAGCCTCGGTCCACAGTGGACGAGAAGCCCGAGGACGAGGACGAGGACGAGGCCGTCGCCACCGACGGCACCCCGCCCGCCGAGGAGGAACCACCCGAGCCGCGAACGCGGCGGTGGCGGCCGAGGTCGCTGCTGGCCGTGCTCGCCGTCGCGGCAATGCTCGGCGCGGGCGGCTACCTCGGCGCCCGGTTCGTGGCACACCAGGCCACCGAGACCGCGCGCACCGAGGCGCTCGCCGCGGCGAAGCGCTACGCCACGGATCTCTCGTCGTACGACTTCAAGAACCTCGAGGGCAACTTCAGCGCCGTCGAGGCGGGCGCCACGGGGAAGTTCGGCGAGCAGTACCAGCAGGTGAGCCGCAACCTCACCGAGCTGATCAAGCAGCACGAGGCCGTCTCCAAGGGAGCGGTGCTGGCGGCGGGCGTCGTCGAGGCCGACAGCGACCGCGCCGTCGTGGTGCTCTTCGTGGACCAGACCATCACCAACACCAACAGCCCGCAGCCACGCATCGACCGCAACCGCATGCAGCTGACCCTGCTGCACCAGGACGATCGCTGGCTCGTCGACGACGTCAAGCTGCTGTGAGAGGAGCACCGATCATGACCACCGCATCCGACGTGCGCGAGAGCGCCGGGACCTGGACGGTCCCGTCCCTGATCCGCCGCAACGCCGAGGCCCACGGCCCGGCGCCGGCGCTGACCGGCGACGGCACGACGCTCAGCTGGGCGGAGCTGCGCGAGGCCGTGGCCTCCGCCGCCCACGGGCTCAAGGCGGCAGGGCTGCGGCACGGCGACCGCATGCTCATCGACGTCTCCGCCCGGCCGGAGCACTGGATCGCCGACTTCGCCGCCGTGCACCTCGGCGCCCTGCCGTGCACGACCTACGCGACCCTGAGCACCGAGCAGGTCCGCCACGTCGCGACCCACAGCGCGGCGACCGTGATCGTGCTGGAGGGCGCCGCCCAGCTGCACCGGTGGGGCCCGGTGCTCGGCACGCTGCCAGCGCTGCGCGCCGTGGTGGTGCTCGACGCCACCGCGATCCCCGAGGGCGACGCCCGGTTCGTCGCCTGGGACGACCTCATGAGCGGCGGCGCCGAGCTACACCGCCGGGACCCGGCCGAGCTGGAGCGCTGGACCGGCGCCGTCCGGGCCGCCGACCCGGTGACGATGATCTACACGTCGGGAACCACCGGCACCCCCAAGGGCGTGGTGCTGAGCCACAGCAACGTCCTCTACCAGAGCGCGGCGCAGGAGCTGCTCAACCCGGTGGAGCCGAACCCCCGGCTGGTGGCCTACCTGCCGCTGGCCCACATCGCCGAGCGCGTGCTCGGCATGTACCTGCCGGTGTTCAGCGCGGCACACGTCACCGTCTGTCCTGAGCAGACACAGCTGCTGCCCACGCTGAAAGCCGTGCGGCCGCACGGCTTCTTCGGCGTGCCGAGGGTGTGGGAGAAGATGGCCGCCGGGATCCAGGGCATCCTCGGCTCCCTTCCGGAGGAGCACCGCGCGCCGATCGACAAGGCCCGCGAGGTGGCGGCGCGCGTGTACGAGATCCGCGCCGACGGCAGCGAGCCGCCCGCCGAGGTCGCCGCCGCGTTCGAGCAGGCGGACGGCGCGGTGCTGCGGCCGCTGCGCGAGCAGCTCGGGCTCGACCAGGCGACCCGCTTCGGCAGCGGCGCCGCGCCGATTCCCGCGTCGGTGCTGGAGTTCTTCGGCAGCCTCGGCATCACGATCATGGAGGTGTGGGGCCTTTCGGAGACCACGGGTGCCGCGACGTCGACGTTCGTCGACAAGTACCGGGCGGGCACCGTGGGCATGCCGATGCCGGGCATGGAGCTGCGGCTGGCCGAGGACGGTGAGATCGAGGTCCGCGGCCCGCTCGTGTTCGAGGGCTACCTCTCCGCCGACGGCACCATCGAGCGCGCGACCGACGCCGACGGCTGGCTCGCCACCGGCGACATCGGCACCGTCGACGAGGACGGCTTCCTGCGGATCACCGACCGCAAGAAGGAGCTGATCATCACCTCCAGCGGCAAGAACATCGCCCCCAGCAGGGCCGAGGGCCTGCTGCGCGCGCACCCGCTGGTGGGCTACGCGGCCGCGATCGGCGACCAGCGGCCGTACGTGACGGCGCTGCTGGTGCTCGACGAGGAGGCCGCGCCCGCGTGGGCGAAGGCACGCGGCCTCGAGACCACGGACCTCGGCGAACTGGCCGGCCACCCCACGGTGCGGGAGGAGCTGCAACGCGCCGTGGACGGCGCCAACGAGGTGCTGTCCCGGCCGGAGCAGGTGAAGCGCTACCACGTGCTCGCGAAGCCGTGGACGCCGGAGACCGGCGAGCTGACCCCGACGCTGAAGCTCAAGCGGCGCGTCATCGCCGACCGCTACGCCGCCGACATCGAGTCCCTGTACGCGACGGAAGGAAAGACAGCACAGTGACCAGCACCCTGACCCAGGACCAGCGCGACCTCGTCGACGCCGTCGGCGAGTTCTGCCGTCGCGAGGTGACCGGCGAGCTCCGGCGGCCCCACGACGACGCGCTGTACCGCAAGATGGCCGGCCTCGGCTGGCTCGGCATCGCCGTGCCGGAGTCCTACGGCGGCGCGGGACGCGGCATGCGCGACCTGGTGCTGTTCCTCGAGACCACGGCCTGCCACCAGGCGCCGATCGGCGGGTTCGCCACGTCGGTGATCGCGGCGGCGGCGTACGAGAAGTTCGGCAGCGACGAGCAGAAACGGCGTGTGCTCACCGACTTCCTGAACGGCGAGGTGCTGTCGATCTCGATGTCGGAGCCCGGGGCGGGCTCCGACGTGGGCGCGCTGACGTGCCGGGCCGAGAAGCGCGAGGGCGGCTGGGTGGTCAACGGCCAGAAGACGTGGTGCTCCAACGCCCACCTCGCCGAGCACATCCTGCTCGTGGCGCGGACGTCCACGGAGGGAGGCAAGCACGAGGGGCTGACGATGTTCTCCGTCCCCGCCGGCTCCGAGGGTCTGGAAATCCGCGGCATCGACACGATGGGCGGCCGGGAGGTCAACGACCTCTACTTCACCGACTGCCGGCTTCCGGAGGACGCCGTTGTCGGGGTGGAGGGCAGGGCGTGGCCACAGCTGATGGCCGGGCTCAACACCGAGCGGATGATCCTCGCCGCCGTGATGCTCGGCACCGCGCGCAGGGCGTTCGACGACACGGTGGCGTACGTCAAGCAGCGGGAGCAGTTCGGCCGCCCGGTCGGTACCTTCCAGGCGCTGCGGCACCGGCTCGCCGACCACGCGACGGAGCTGGAGTGCACGAGCCTGCTCGTGCACGACGTGGCGGACCGGATCGACGCCGACCCCGGCACGCTGTTCCCGAGGGAGGCGTCCATGGCGAAGCTCAAGGCGACCGAGTTCGCCAAGGCGATGGCGCTGGACGGCATGCAGATGCTCGGCGGGTACGGCTACGCCACCGAGTACGGCATGGAGGCCCTGCTCCGGTCCACGGTCGTGTCCACTGTGTACGGCGGGACGAGCGAGATCCAGCGGGACATCATCGGCAAGTCCTACGGCCTCTAGCCGCGAGTCGTGCACTCCCGCACGCGAGTCGTGCGCTCCAGCACGCGAGTCGTGCGCTCCCGCACGCGAGTCGTGCGCTCCCGCACGCGAGTCGTGCGTTCCGGTTCGCGAGTCGTGCACTCCGGCCGGTCGGGATGCACAACTCGCCGTCCTGAGCGCACAACTCGCCGTCCGGAGTGCACGACTCGGCGTCCTGAGTGCACGACTCGCGAGCCTGAGCGCACGACTCGCGGGGGTCAGGCGCCGAGGATCGACAGCGGGTGGTCGTACAGCTGCGTCAGCAGGCCCGTGCACGCCGCCATCGCCTGCACGTCGGGTCCGAACTGGGTCACCTCGACCAGATCGGTACCCGGTAGCGCGGTGGTCTCGCGGAACGCGCCGAGCAGGTCCCCCAGGTAGGCGGGCGCGTCGGTGACGGCCTGACCGCCGAGCACCACGAGCTCCGGGTTGACGACGTCGCGCAGGATGCCGACGGCGCGCCCGAGCGCCCGAGCGCGCTCGGTGAGGATCCGGTCGGCGTCCTGGTCCCCCGCCGCGGCCGCGCCGCGCAGCAGGCCGAAGTCCGGCGCGGCGATCACGCCCGCGCGCACGGCCCGCTCCACCACGGCCCGCTCGGCGACGGTCGCCTCGAGGCAGCCGGTCCGGCCGCACGCGCAGCGCACGTCGCCGCCGACGGGCAGGTGGGCGATGCTGCCGGACTGGCCGGGCCCCCGGTGCAGCACCCCGTCCACGGCGATCGCGACGCCGACCATCTCGCGCGCGTAGAAGTACAGCGAGCTCTGCGCCCTGCCCGCCGCGCCGAACAGCAGCTCCGCGGTGGCCATCGCCGGCACGTGGCCGTCGAGGTGCACGGGCAGCCCGGTCACGCCCTCCAGCACGGCACGGGCCGGCACGCCACGCCAGCCCAGCGGGCCGTGGTGCAACAGCCCGTGCTCGGCGTCCACCTGCCCGCCGATGGCGAGGCCGACGCCGATGATCTTGCGCTCGGGCCAGCTCCTCAGGAACGCGCCGACCTCGTCGGCGATGGCGCCGAGCACCTTCTCCGGCTCGCCCGACGGGGTCGCGATGCGCTCGCTGCCGAGCAGGCCACCCCGCAGGTTGGTGAGGCCATAGGTGGTGGTCGTGATGCCGATATGCACCCCGCACGCGGCGATCACGTCGTCGTTGAGGTCCACCGGCACCGTGGGCCTGCCCACCTCCCTCGTGGCCGGGAGCCCGGGCACCTCGCGCAGCAGTTCCAGCTCCGCGAGCGCGGCGACCTGACGGCTCACGGTGGGCATGCTCAGCCCGGTCAGCCGCGCGATGGCCGCACGCGAGAGCGGGCCGTCCGTCCTGATCGCGCCCAGCACCGCCGCGGCATTGGACTCGCGGACCCCGCCTGCTCCCGGCACGTCCCGGACCGCCGCGGGCAACCTCTTCGCCACACCCAACCTCGCTTTCTTCACGGGTGAAATCAATACGTCCGCCGCCGCGCTGTCAAACGGTTCCGGCACCCGGGATGATCGCCACACTTAATTTCAAGGGGTTACCAATCATTTAATTTCACGCATTAAGAAACACCCTGCAAATAAGCCTTTCAAATCGTGAGAAATGGTGGACCAGGCCGTGGACGTCTGCCACGATCGGGGCATGGGAGGGCAATCGGCAGTGCTCGTCGAGCGGCGGCACATCGACCTGCAGCGGGTCAGTTCCGCATTGTGCCGCGTTTTCTGAACGACGTCCCCCACCCTCGCCGCGGCCATGAGCGTTCGCGGTTTCCTTCGAAGCTGAGGTCTGCATGCAAACACTCCTGCTGTTCGGACTAGCCGGTTTTCTCGCGCAGCTCGTCGACGGTTCGCTCGGCATGGCGTTCGGCGTGACGGCCACCACGACGCTGGTCGCGGCGGGCACCGTGCCCGCGGTGGCCTCGGCGGCGGTGCATCTCGCCGAGGTGGGCACGTCGCTGGCCTCGGGGATCTCCCACTGGAAGTTCCGCAACATCGACTGGCGCACGGTGGGTATTCTCGCGCTCCCCGGCGCGCTCGGCGCGGTACTGGGTGCCTACGTGCTGACGTCCCTGTCGACGGAGTCGGCCTCGGTCTGGATCACCACGATCCTGCTCGTGCTCGGCCTCTACGTGCTCATCCGGTTCGCCTTCCTCAAGCTCGGCAAGCTGATCACGACCAGGCGACCCGGCGCCCGCATGCTGGCGCCGCTCGGCCTGGTGGCCGGGTTCGTGGACGCGAGCGGTGGCGGCGGCTGGGGCCCGGTGGCCACCACCACGCTGCTCTCCTCGGGCAGGCTCGAGCCGCGCAAGGTGGTCGGCTCCGTCGACACCTCGGAGTTCATCGTCGCGCTGGCGGCCAGCCTCGGCTTTCTCTTCGCCCTCTCGGACGAGCACGACCTGAACTACACGGTCGTGGCCGGGCTGATGATCGGTGGCATCATCGCCGCGCCCCTCGCGGCATGGCTGGTCCGCAGGCTGCCGCCCCGCATCCTGGGCGCCGCGGCGGGCGGGCTGATCGTCTTCACCAACGCCAGGACGCTGCTCAAGGAGTTCGAGGCAGGCGACACGCTCACCACGGTCGTGCTCACGGCGATCGGCGTGCTGTGGGCGACCGGGCTCGCGGCGGCGATCCGCTCGGTCCGTGAGGAGAAGCGGATCAACGAGCTCGCCGGCGAGAGCGACGCCGACCCCGAGCGGCAGCCGGCCTCCTGATCTTCCGGAAAGGGACCGGGCCGCCGCGGTGACCACCGCGGCGGCCCGGTCGCGTCAGCCGCGCTGCTCGTACACGCCGAACTCGTCCAGCAGCGCCTCGTCGCGCAGCAGCGTGTCCCTGACCTCGTGGCCGAGCACCTGGGCGACCCCGGCGACCAGCGCCTGCGTCAGCGCCGTGAACGCGGTCACCGAGCGCAGCACCGCCGGGCCCGCCGCGTCGACGAAGAACGCCTGCTCCACGAGGGGCACCAGCGGCGACGACGCGTTGTCCGTCAGCGCCACGCACCGCGCCCCGCGTTTGCTCGCCCACTCCGTCGCCCGCACGGTGTCGGCGCTGTAGCGGTGGATGGAGATCGCCACGAACGCATCACCGTCGCGCACCCGGCGCAGGCTGTCGGTGAGCGAACCGGCCTCCCCGGTGATCGTCTCGGCGTCCTCCCGCACCATCCGCAGCAGGTAGCCGAGCAGGTACGCCGGGGCGTGGCACTTGCGCAGCCCGAGCACGTGCACCCGGGGTGCCTCGGCCAGCAGCCGCACGGTGGCGTCCCAGCTCGCGTCGTCCAGCCGCGCGAACGTCCTCGCGATGTTGGCCGAGTCCAGCTCGGCGGCCTGCCGGGGCAGCCAGCCGCCCCCGCCGTCGCCGCGCTGTTCGAGGCTGTCGAACCGGCGCAGCAGCTGGGCCTGCTCACGCAGCCGCTCCCGGCAGACCCGCTTGAGCTCGGGAAAACCCTTGAAGCCCACCGCGGTGGCGAAGCGCACCACGGTGGCCTCGTTCACGCCCACCGCCGACGCCAGGTCGGAGACGGTCATGAACGCGACGCCCTCGGGGTCGGCCAGCACCCGCTCGGCGAGCAGCCGGTGGGAGCGAGACAGTTCGGGCAGCCTGCGCTGCAGCCGCCCGGCCAGCTCGTCGAACGTCGCGGGTGCCTCGGTCGTCATGCCCCCATCATGCCGTGCGGCCCCGCTCGATGGCCGCGATGATCTCGGGGCGCAGGTCCTGCGGCCGGATCACGGCGTCCACCGAGCCCACCTCGACGGCGCGGCGGATGCTGTGCACGCCGTCGAACTCGGCGGCGACCTCGCCCAGCTTCTCCGCACGGACCGCCGCGCGCACGTCGGCGAGCCGCGTGCTCAGCTCCGCGCGCTCCCCTCCGCTCGCCTCGGCGATCCGGGCCTCGAGCTCGCGCACGCGCTCGTCGGCCGCCGTGCGCGCGTTGACGTCGCCCGCGAACACCACGGCCGCGGCGGGCGCGCCGCCGATGACCGACGCGAACGAGCCGTCCACGGCCAGCACCGTCATCGACGGGTTGAGCGCCTTGGAGAACACCACGAACGCGCCGCCGTGGTAACGCGAGATCACGCAGAACACGATCGGGCCGTCGAAGTTGACGATCGCGCGGCCGATCTCGGCGCCGTACTCCAGCTGCAGCTTGCGCATCGACTCCGGCGAACCGTCGAAACCGGACAGGTTGGCCAGCACCACGAGCGGGCGGTTGCCGCTCGCCGCGTTGATCGCGCGGGCCGCCTTCTTCGACGAGCGCGGGAACAGCGTGCCCGCGGTGTAGGTGTCGGGGCCGTCGGTCGGCGGGAACCCGCGCCGCGGCACCGACCGCGACTCGATCCCGAGCAGGCACACCGGATATCCACCCAGATGCACGTCCTGCACCACAGCGGTCTCCGCGTCGGCCATGCCCGCCCAGCGCTCCAGCACCGGGTGGTCCTGGTCGGCCACGGCGCGCATCACGGTGCGGATGTCGAACGCCTTCTTGCGGTCCGGGTTGGCCTCGCGGGAGAAGATCTCGCCCACGGTGGTGAAGTCGCTGCCGACCACGTTGTGCGGGAAGTCCGACACGTCCCGGTCGACCGGGTCGGAGGTCGGGGCCCTGCGCGGGCCGCTCTCGCCCGGCGCCACGTAGGTGTGGTCGTAGTGCGACATCAGCACGTCCTTCGCCCCGGCGAGGTCGGCGGCCCAGTACTGTGCCTGGCCGTTCGGCCCCATCACGCGGTCGTAGCCGCCGATGCCGAAGTTGTCCTCCGCCGAGACGCCGCCCGAGAAGTCCAGCGACTGCTTGCCGGTGAGCACCATCGCGGAGTCCGGCGTCATCACCAGGATTCCCTTGGTGTGCATGAGCATCGTGGCCTCGGCGTTCCAGTACGGCTGGGCGCCGACGTTGATGCCGGCCACCACGATGTTGATCTCGCCGCCGTCCTGGGTGAAGTGGACGATGCGCTTGAGCGCCGCCGCGACCCAGTCCATGTTCTCGGTGCCGGAGTTCATCGCGATCCGCGCGCCGGCCGACAGGGCGAACCACTCGACCGGCACCCGCATCCGCTCGGCGAGGTCGAGTGCGCCGATCACCCGCGCGCACTCGGGCTCGGACAGCGCGCCGAGCGCCTTGGTCGGGTCGCCGAGCAGCACCACGCGCGTGACGCCCTCGGGGTGCCGCGCCGTCGGCGTGCTCACCACCCCGGCCACGATCCCGGCCTTGTTCTGCCCCTTCGGCCGGTCAACGGGCACGAGCTCGCCCTTGTCGTCGAGGTCGTGCTCGGTGAACGTGCCCTCCGGCCCGGCGAGCAGGTCGGTGAGCTCGTACGGGTACACCGTGTCGCGACGGCGCGCGCGCAGCACCTTCTGGCCGTAGTCGTCGAGCGGCTGGATCAGCTCCGTCGGCGGGTCGGTGACGCGCACCCGCACCCCGGAGCCGACGTGGTAGGAGATCCGCACCGCGATGTCGGTCAGCTCGCCCGACTCCGGGTCGCGCTGCCTGCCGAGGAAGAGCACCTCCTCCAGGCCCGCGCCCGCGGTGGTCGGCAGGACACGCCGGGCGATGGCCTTGAGCTCGTCCATCGTCAGCTCGCTCGGCGGCCACACGTAGAGCAACACGCGGTTGGTGTCGAACCGCTTCTTCGCGGGCCGCCGCGCCTGCACGTTCCTGATCGCGTCGAGGCAGGCGTCGAGCGTGCCCTCCACGGCCGGCAGGGCGAGGATGCGGCCCTCCGAGTCGCGCAGCGGCGTGAGGTCACGCACCTGCGCCATCGCGACGAGCCGCTCGTCGGACGGGTTCTGCGGGGCGACGCAGCGGAACAGGTGCACCTCCTCGTCCGCCGACGGCAGCCGCGTGAGGTCGAAGTTCTGCCAGCGTTTGAGCTGCAGGCGCTGCGCGATGAGCGGGTGCAGGCCCCGGATGAGCCGCTCCTCCGTGAGCCCCGCCGCCGACGGCCGGAACGTGAAATGGTGGTGCATGGCGGCGCCGCTGCGCCCGGCGACGCTCGTGGTGATCCGCCGGACCTGGCCCGGCAGCGGCACCCCGGCGAGCACCTCGCGCAGCCGCGCCGACATCGCGTCGACGTCGTCGGGCTGGTCGGCCCAGGTGAGGTAGACGTCGGCCACGAGCGCGGCGGGCGCCTCGGCCCCGCCCGCCACCTCGGCGACCGCCCGCAGCGCGCCGGTCAGCTCGCCGAAGTCCGCGGCGGTGGCCACGAGCCGCAGCCTGCTGCCGTCGAGGTCGTACTCGGCGGTGACGCACGACCGGCCCGCCACCCGCACGTCGCGCACGTCCTGCAGGTTCCGGCTGTGGTAGTAGCGGCGGCTCAGCACCTCCAGCAGCGGAGCGAGGTCCGTGCCGGTCCTGCCGATCCGCTGCCCGAGCATGCGCACCAGCGGCTCGGGGCTCGCGACCATCTCCGCGATGCGCTCCTCGCGGTCGGGCGCGGCCGGGTGGGCGTCCAGATACCGCAGGTGGGCGCGGACGCGTGTGTAGATCTCGGCGCGGTTGCGGCGCAGCATCGGCTGGGCGGCCCAGCGGAACACGAGGCTGCGCGCGAGGTCGCCCACCACGGGGAACCGCAGCTGCGTGGCGACGATGAGGTGCTCCAGCACCTGGCCCACCGCCTCGCGCACGGAGTTGCCCGGCGCGGGCTCGGTGAGCCACTGCTGCAGCAGCGTGGTCACCACCACGACGTCGGAGGCGGCCCGCTGCTGCGCGAGGAAGATCCGGAAGACGGCGTCCTCCAGCTCCGGGGTGCGCTCCAGGTCGGTCACACCGTAGTACGTGAGCACGCGGGAGAGCCGGTTCTGGAACGTCTCGGAGAGCCCGGCCCGCTCCACGTCGAGGCTCTGCAGGTAGGTGTGGAAGAACTCGCGAGCGCTGTGCACGCGGGTGTCGGCGCGGTCCTCCTCACCGGCGGGCCGGTTGCGGGTCAGCTCGGAGAGGTCGGCGAAGACGCGCAGCAGCTCCACCTCGCCGCCGACCGGCCGCTCGCCCGAGGCCGCCAGCTCCGCGCGGGCGGCGAGGTAGTCCGACAGCACGCGGCCCTGGTCGTGCGGGTCGACGTCGTAGCCGAGCAGCAGGCTGCGCAGGTCGGTCAGGCCGCGCTCCACGCGCTGCCGCGCGGTCACGTCGCGCGGCTCCGGCGGCAGCTCGAGGTCCGCTCCCGGGGCGGCCTCCGCGCTCTCCTCGGCGGCGTCGTCGGCGAGCGGCTCCAGGCGCAGCAGGGCCGCGCCGGTCTCGACCTGGCTGCCCACCGAGACGGGCCGCTCCTTGAGCGTCGCGCGGAACGGCGCGCGCAGCACCGTCTCCATCTTCATGCTCTCCAGCACGAGCACGGGGGCACCGGCCTCCACCTCGGCGCCCACCTCGACGGGCGTCGCCACCACCAGCGCGGGCGCGGGCGAGCGCACGACGCCGCCCTCGTCGCGGCTGATGCGGTGGGTGACACCCTCCACCTCGACGAGGTGGATCGGGCCGTGGATGCCGGTGACGAAGCGGAAACGCCGCCCGTTCACCACGAGCTGGCCCGAGCGCGCGTCGAACCGGTCGATCTCGACGTCGACGGGCCGCACGTCCGCGCCGCCGTCGATGCCGACGCGGAACCGGCGGGGGCCCGTCCTCGCGACGCTCACGCGGTAGCCGGCGCCGCGCAGCTTGAGGTCGATGGGCCTGCCGCTCTCGTGCTGGACCTGCGGACGGCCGCCGTACGCGGTGGACAGCAGCCGCTGCAGCTCGGCACGTTCCTCGTCCTCGTACGCCTCGATCGCGGCCGCGGCGAGCGCGACGCCGGAATGCCGGCACGACACGAGCCGTCCCTCGCCGCGCACGCGGTCGATCCAGCCGGTGTCTGCGCTGGCGTCGATCACCTCGGGCTGGTCGAGCAGGTCGAGCAGAAAGCTCTTGTTGGTGGCGCCGCCCTCGATGAGCACGGTGGTCTCGGAGACGGCCCGGCGCAGCCGGGCCAGCGCCTCGTCGCGAGTGCGGCCGTAGGCGATGATCTTGGCGATCATCGAGTCGAAGTCGGCGGGGATCGTGTCACCCTCGCTGACGCCGGTGTCGACGCGGATACCGGGGCCCGCGGGCAGACCGAGCAGGGCGATCCTGCCGGGCGCGGGCGCGAAGTCGCGGTCGGGGTCCTCGGCGTTGAGCCTGGCCTCGACGGCGTGGCCGAGCTCGCGCGGGATCTCCCCGGTGAGGGTTCCGCCCGAGGCGACGTGCAGCTGTGCCTTCACGAGGTCCATGCCGGTGGTGGCCTCGGTGATGGGGTGCTCCACCTGCAGGCGCGTGTTCACCTCGAGGAAGGCGAACAGCTTCTGGCCGGGGTGGTAGAGGAACTCGACGGTGGCCGCGCCGCGGTAGCCCACCGCGACGGCGAGGCGCTCGGCCGAGGCTTTCAGCTCGCGGGTCTGCTCCTCGCTCAGCAGCGGCGACGCGGACTCCTCGATCACCTTCTGGTTGCGCCGCTGCACCGAGCAGTCGCGGACGCCGAGCGCCCACGCGGTGCCCTGGCCGTCGGCGATCACCTGCACCTCGACGTGCCGCGCGCCGGTCACCAGCCGCTCCAGGAACACGACGCCGCTGCCGAACGCGCGGGCCGCCTCCTGGCTGGTGCGTTCGTAGGCGTCGGCCAGCTCCTCGTCGGAGGTGATCACGCGGATGCCCCGGCCCCCGCCGCCCGCGGTCGCCTTGAGCATCAGCGGGTAGCCGATCTCCTTGGCGGCCAGCAGCGCGGCGTCGAGGTTCTCGACCGCGCCGCGGCTCCACGGCGCCACCGGGACGCCGACCTCCTCCGCGATGAGCTTCGCGCCGATCTTGTCGCCCAGCTTGCGCATCGCCTCCGCGCTCGGCCCGACGAAGGTCACCCCGAGCCGCTCGCACAGCTCCGCGAACGCCGGATCCTCGGCCACGAAGCCCCAGCCGACCCACGCGGCGTCGGCCCTGGTCTCGACCAGCGCGCGTTCGAGCGCGGCGAGGTCGAGGTACGGGCGCGCCGAGGCGGGGCCGAGCAGGTAGGCATGGTCGGCCTCCCGCACGAAGGTCGCTGTGCGGTCGGCGTCGGTGTAGAAGGCGACGGTCTCCATCCGTGGCCCGCCCTCGGCGTTCCGCTCCCGGACGGCATGGATCAGCCGCATCGCGGCCTCTCCCCGATTCACGATGGCGATGCGAGTGAACAAAACCGGCAAACCTCACAACTCACGAGCAACACGAAAGGCGACGACCGGTTCGCGGCCGTCGCCTGCACCTTGCCTCGTACTCTTCCGGTTACCGGCGGGTCGGCAAATGATCGGACTCAACCACGCCCCGCGCCCCGGCTTTGTAGGGTGTCGCCAAAAGGGGCCCCCTGCCCTCCTGCGCTAACCCGGCGGTCAGCTGAGGATGCCCTGGCGGGCGAGGTGGTCCACGAGCAGTTCGCCGATGTGCCGGATGTGCTCGGCCATCGCCGCGCGGGCGGCGTCGGCGTCCCGGGCGCGCAGCGCCGCGAAGACCGCGGAGTGGTCGTGCGCCGAGGCCGACGCCCAGCCCTCGATCTTGCCGAAGAAGCGCAGCGGAACGTAGCTCACCGTGAGGTTCAGCAGCGAGGCCATCCGCAGCGAGCCGGAGACCTTGTTGATGGTGCGGTGGATCTCGTGGTTGAGGCTGTCGACGAGCTCGGTGTCGCTCGCCCGCTCGGCCTCGGCGAGGCGGCTCTGGATCTCGTCGAGCCGGTCCAGCTCGGCCTCGTCGAGCCGCGTGGCCGCGCGGCCCGCGAGCTCGCCCGCGATGTAGGCCTGCACGTCGAACAGGTCACGCACGTCGCGGCCGGTGATCGGCACGACCCGGTAGCCCCGCCGGGGCTCCCAGCGCACCGACCCCTCGCTGTGCAGGATCATCAGCGCCTCGCGCACGGGCGTCTGGCTCACCCCCAGCTCCTCGGCGAGGTGCTCGGTGCGCACGAACTCCCCCGCGGGGAACTGCCCGACCATGATGCCTTCACGGACATAGGCGGCGACCCGCTCGCTCAGCTGCTGCTTGCCGCCGAAGCTGGCGCGCCGCGCCGGCGTTGCACCGGCCGTGGCGGGCCGCCCGCCCTGTCCGTCCATCGTCTCGTCACCCGCGAGTCGCGCCATTTCTATATTCTAGAGGGCGCCTTCCTGGCCTGACCGGCCTCCGCCGCCCCCTGGTTCGCGTCGCCGGACGACGCCGAGCGCTGGGCCAGCTCCTTGTAGGTCAGGGGCGCCTTTTCGAACACGCCCTCGTGCGCGGCGATCGCGTCCCGTTTCGTCGACAGCTCCGGGTACTTCTCCGCGAGCCGCTCGCGCCGGTCGAGGGTACGCCGCCACGCGGCGACGTACTCCCGGTCGCCCCGGCCGGTGCCCTCCCAGGACGTCGGCGCCTGGTCCGGACCGGCGGGCGGCCGGGCTCCCCCGGTCAGCGCCACCCGGCCGGGCAGCCGGTGGCTGTCGCGGCCGCACGCCGGGCACGCCTGGTCCGCGTCGCGCCAGCTGCGCACGAGCTTCTCGAACCGGGCCCCGCAGTCACAGCGGTAGTCGAACAGCGGCATCGGCCCCTCCTCACGTGTAGTAGTTGCCGGGCCCGGTCTTGAGCTGGGTGATCTGGTCCGCGCTGTGTCCGAACACGACGGTCGCGCCGGTCTGCTGCTCGATCTGCCGGATCTTCTCCACCGACTCGAACCAGGCGACGGTGTCGTAGACGATGCCCGCCGCGATCGGCGGCGGGCCGTAGCTCTCCTTGAGGTACAGCGAGTCCGACGTGAACAGCATCGTGCCGGAGTCGGCGAGGTCCACCTTCAGGGTCAGCGTGCCCCAGGTGTGGCCCGGCGTCCGCAACAGCGTCACGCCCGGCAGGATCTCGGTATCGGCGTTGATGGTGTCGAGTTCGAGGCCGTCGTAGTCGGACTTGATGTGGGCGCCCTTGTTGTAGCCGTCGAAGCTGAACGCGCCCTCCTTCTCGGCCTCGTCCACGATGATCTTCGTGCCGGTGTCGCGCCACAGCTGCGCGTTCGCGGCGTGGTCCATGTGCAGGTGGGACAGCAGCAGGTAGTCGATGTCGCCCGGCTCCAGGCCCAGCTGGGTCAGGCGCGAGTCGAGCCACATGTCCTCGGTGACCTCGTCGACGGGGAAGAACTGGTCGAGCCCGGTCGGCCCCCAGCGCTGCTCCCAGTCGCGCGGCACCCCGGCGTCCCACAGCAGTTTCTTGCCGTCGGGGTGCTCGATGTAGACGACGTGGGTGGGCACGGGGACCCAGTCCTTGAGCTTCTCCTTCTGCCCCGCGGTGGCCATCCGGCCGGGGTCGATGAGCAGCCACGTGAGATCGGCGTGCATGGTGCCGGTGGGGAGAATGGTGACCTTGAGCTTGTCCGCGTCCGTCATCGTTCCTTGTTCCTCCAAAATAGACACTTCATCGGGTCTTCGAGGTTCGTCAGGCCACGGTGAGGCCGAACCGGGCGCGCACCTCGTCCGCGCCGCCCGCGCCGTAGATGGCGCGGATCTCCTTCTTGTTGTACTTGCCGACGCTCGTCTTCGGCACCTGCGAGACGAACAGGAACGCGTCGGGGATCCACCACTTCGCGAAGCTGCCCATCAGGTACTCGCGCAGCTCCTCCTCGGTGATCGAGTCGTCGCTGGGCACGACGCACGCGAGCGGGCGCTCCAGCCACTTCTCGTGTGGCACCGACACCACCGTCGCCTCACGCACCTTCGGGTGCGCCATGAGGGCGTTCTCCAGGTCGATCGAGGAGATCCACTCGCCGCCGGACTTGATGAGGTCCTTCGAGCGGTCCTTGATGATCACGTAGCCGTGCTCGTCGATCGCGCCGACGTCGCCGGTGCGGAACCAGCCGCCGACCATGTTCTCCTTGGTCCGCTCGTCGTGGTAGTACTCGCTCGCGGTGAACGGCGAGCGCACCCAGAAGTCCCCGACGCTCGTGCCGTCCCAGGGCAGCTCCTGTCCCTCTTCGCCGAGCACCTTGATCTTCATGAGCGGGATGGGCTGGCCGCCCTTCTGCCGCAGCGCGTAGACGGCCTCCTCGCCCTGGTCGGCGAGCGTGCTCTTGGTGAAGTTGAAGCAGATCTGCGGCGTGCACTCGGTCATGCCGTAGCCCTGCACGACGTGGGTGCCGTAGGTCTGCTCCCACCACTCCGTGATCGCCCGTGACGGCGCCTGGCCGCCCAGCCACATGGTCTTGAGCGACGACAGGTCCCACTGCCGGTCGGAGGCGCGGACGAAGTCGCGCATCATCGTGCCGATGGTGACGGCGCCGTTCATGCCGGTGACGCCGAGGTCGGCCACCATCTCGACGTAGTCGCCGTCGGAGGGGTGGATGCCGGGCAGCACGAGCGTGGCGCCCTGCAGCAGCGCGGTGTGCGGGATGTTCCAGCCATTGCAGTGGAACATCGGCGCGACCTCGAGCCAGACCTGGCTCTCGCTCATGTTGAGCTTGTCGTGCATGGCGAGGCACATCGCCTGCAGCACCATCGCGCGGTGGCTGTAGAGCACGCCCTTGGGGTCGCCCGTGGTCGCCGACGTGTAGCACATCGCCGACGCGGTGTGCTCGTCGAACTCGGGGAACTCGAAGTCCTCGCTGCCGCGCGCGAGGACGTCCTCGTAGCGGTACACCGGATCGAGTGACGTCTCGGGCAGCGGACCGTCACCCATGACGATGAACGCGCGCACCGTCGGGATGCCCATGTCCACGAGCTGCTCGACGACGGGGATCTGGTCCTCGTCGATGATGAGGACGGAGTCCTCGGCGTGGTTGATCAGGTACGCCTGCTGCTCCGGGAAGAGCCGCATGTTGATCGTGTGCAGCACCGCGCCGATGCCGGGCACGCCGAAGTAGGTCTCGAAGTGCCGGTAGTGGTTCCACGCGATGGTGCCGACGCGCTCCCCGGGCCGCACGCCGAACTCGGTGAGCGCGCCGGCCAGCTTGCGCACCCGCTTGGCGTAGTCGGCGTAGGTGTAGCTGTGGTACTCGCCGGGCCCGAGCCTGGTGATGATCTTCTTGTCGTGGAACAGCCGCTCCGTGCGCCAGAGCAGGCCGCTGAGCAGGAGCTGCTCGTCCATCATGAGGCCGTCCGCCAACCCGTCGCCGGGACTTGACCTGGTCACGTATTTCCCTTTCGCATGGACACCGTGGATGCGCCCGCGGGGCCACCGAGGCCACCGCCGTCGGAACCGGCGGGCCATTCCGTGATGTGGATTACAGGGACCGGCTCATCTTGCACATTCTATAGAATGCAGTCAAGATGGCGACGTACCGCGATCGAAGGAGATCCAGTGAGTCATCGAAGCGACCTCTACCTCGACGGTGAGTGGGTCGCCGCAGGTAGCGCGGCGATCGCCGTGGAGAACCCCGCGACCGAGGAGACGATCGGCCAGGTGCCGGACGGCACCGCCGAGGACGTCGACAGGGCGGTCCGCGCGGCCCGGCGCGCCTTCCCCGGCTGGGCGGCGACGTCACGGGCGGAGCGCGCGGAGTACCTGCGGAAGCTGCACGACGGTCTCGCCAAGCGTCAGGACGAGATCGCCGAGCTCATCGCCACCGACGTCGGCACGCCCATGCGCATCGCCTCGCGCATCCAGGCCGCGCTGCCGCTGACCGACGTCTCCAGCTACGTCGACCTGCTCACCCGGGACGAGCCCGAGGAGAAGATCGGCAACACCCTGGTGGTGAAGGAGCCGATCGGCGTGGTCGCCGCGATCACGCCGTGGAACTACCCGCTGCACCAGATCACCTGCAAGCTCGCCCCCGCGCTCGCCGCGGGCTGCACCGTGGTGATCAAGCCCAGCGAGGTCGCCCCCTTGTCGGCGATCGCGCTGTTCGAGGCGATCCACGAGGCCGGCCTGCCCGCCGGGGTGGTGAACCTCGTCCACGGGCGCGGTCCCGTCGTCGGCGAGGCGCTCGCGACGCACCCCGAGGTGGACCACGTGTCGTTCACCGGCTCGGTACGGGCGGGCTCGCGCGTCGCCGAGCTGGGTGCGCGGACGATCAAGAAGGTCACCCTGGAGCTGGGCGGAAAGTCGGCCAACGTCGTGCTCGACGACGCCGACCTCACGACGGCGGTCAAGGTCGGCGTGGCCAACGCCTTCCTCAACGGTGGCCAGACCTGCACGGCGTGGACCCGCCTGCTGGTGCCCGCCGAGCGGCACGCCGAGGCCGCCGAGCTGGCGGGCGAGTTCGCCGCCGGGTTCGCGCCAGGCGACCCGCTGGACCCGAAGACCAAGCTCGGCCCGCTCGTGTCGGCCGCACAGCGCGAACGGGTCCGCGGCTTCATCGCCAAGGGCCTCGAGGAGGGCGCCCGCCTCGTCACCGGCGGCGCGGACACCCCGGCCGGGTTCGACCGCGGCTACTACGTCTCCCCCACGGTGTTCGCCGACGTCGACCCCGACTCGACCATCGCGCAGGAGGAGATCTTCGGCCCGGTGCTCTCGGTGATCCCGTTCCGCGACACCGACGACGCGCTGCGCATCGCCAACAACTCCCGCTACGGCCTGCACGGCGCGGTGTGGTCGGCCGACAGCGACCGCGCCCTCGCCTTCGCGCGCCAGGTGCGCACGGGCCAGATCGACGTCAACGGCGGCGCGTACAACCCGCTCGCGCCGTTCGGCGGCTACAAGCAGTCCGGCATCGGCAGGGAGATGGGACGGCAGGGCCTCGACGAGTACCTCGAAGTCAAGTCCATCCAGCTCTAGGGAGGGCCCTCGTGGTCAAAGCCGTCATCGTCGACGCACCCGGGCGACCGCCCCGGGTGGCCGACCTCGAACCGCGCACGCTCGGGCCCGGCGACGTGCGGGTGCGCATCGCCGCGGCGGGCGTGTGCCACTCCGACCTGTCCATGATCAACGGAACGCTCACGCCGGCGTTCCCGCTCGTGCTGGGCCACGAGGCGTCGGGCACGATCGCCGAGACCGGCGACGCGGTCACCGGGGTGGGCCCCGGTGACCGCGTCGTCCTCAACTGGGCGGCCGCGTGCCGCACGTGCTGGTACTGCCTGCAGGGCGAACCCTGGCTGTGCAGCGCGGTCGAGGGTGTCACGAGTGTCCCCAGTGGACGGCTGGCCGACGGCACCGAGGTGCACGCGTGCATGGGTGTCGGCGCGTTCGCCGAGGAGGTGGTGCTGCCCGCCCACGCCGTGGTGCCGCTGCCGGACGGCGTTCCGCTCGACCTCGCGTCCCTGCTCGGCTGCGCGGTGCTCACCGGCTTCGGTGCCGTGCGCAACACGGCGGGCGTGCGCAGCGGCGAGTCGGTGCTCGTGATCGGGCTCGGCGGAGTCGGCCTCTCGGCCGTGCTGGGCGCGAAGCTGGCCGGGGCGGGGCCGATCATCGCGGTGGACGTCTCCCCCGGCAAGGAGGAGCTGGCACTGGCCGCCGGTGCGACGCACTTCGTGCTCAGCGAGCCGAAGCTCGCCAAGCGCGTCCGCGCGCTGACCGGTGGCCGGGGCGCCGACCACGCCTTCGACTGCGTGGGTGCGCCCGCGACCATCCGTTCGGCGTGGGGCTCGGTGCGCCGGGGCGGGCGGTGCACGATCGTCGGCGTCGGCGGCCGGGACGCTGAGGTGACGTTCAACCCGCTGGAGCTGTTCCACTTCTCCCGGACGCTCACCAGCTCCATCTACGGCGCCTCCGATCCCGCGCGGGACGTCCCGCTGCTGGCCGCGCAGGTCGAGCTGGGCAACCTCGACCTCGCCACGCTGGTGACGCACCGGATCGGACCCGGCGAGGTGGGCGAGGCGTTCGAGCGGATGGGCACGGGCACGGGAGCGCGGTCGCTGCTCGCGTGGAGCGCGGCGTGACCGCTCCGCTGGAGGGTCTGCGCGTCCTCGAGCTGTCCAGCTTCGTCGCCTCCCCGCTCGGCGGCATGACACTGGCCCAGCTGGGTGCCGACGTGATCAGGGTCGACCCCGTCGGCGGCGGTCCCGACCGGCACCGCTGGCCGCTCGCCCCCGGCGGCGGAAGCCTGTACTGGGCGGGGCTGAACCAGGGCAAGCGGTCGGTGACCGTGGACCTCCGCTCGGCCGAGGGGGCCGAGCTGGTGGGCGACCTCGTGGAGTCGAGCGGGCCGGAGGGCGGGATCGTGCTGACGAACGCCCGCCCCCGGCCCGGCCTCACCTACGAGGAGCTGAGCGCGCGCCGTCCCGACCTGATCCACGTGCACCTGCTGGGCAGGCGGGACGGCGGCACCGCCGTCGACTACACCGTCAACGCGGCGACGGGCTTCGCGTGCGTGACCGGCCCCGAGGACCACGCGGGGCCGGTGAACCACGTGCTCCCGGCGTGGGACGTCGCCACGGGCCTCTACCTCGCCGTGGGCCTGCTGGCCGCCGAACGCAGGCGGGCCCGCACGGGCCGCGGCGAGCAGCTCACCGTGTCGCTGCAGGACGTCGCGCTGGCGACGGCCGGCAACCTCGGCTACCTCGCCGAGGCTCAGCTGTCGTCATCGCCGAGGCCCCGCATCGGCAACCACGTCTACGGCGACTTCGGGCGCGATTTCCCGACGCGGGACGGGGAGCGGATCATGGTGCTGGTACTGACGAACCGGCACTGGAGGGACCTGCTGGACATGACGGGCACGGCGGCCCCGCTCGGCGCGCTGGAGGAGCGGCTCGGTGCCGACTTCACGCACGGTGCCGACCGCTACCGGCATCGCGAGCTCATCGGCGGGCTGCTCTCGCCCTGGTTCGCCGAGCGCACGTGCGAGCAGGCGGAGGCCGCGCTCGGCGCCACCTCGGCGCTGTGGTCGCGCTACCGCACCTTCGCCGACGTGGCCCGCGACGACGACGGGACGCTGAAGACCCACCCACTGATGAACACACTCACCCAGCCGGGCATCGGCAGCTACCTCGCCCCGGGCCTGCCCGTGGTGTTCGGTGGCGAGCAGACCCCGGCGACCCCCGCCCCCCGGCTCGGCGAGCACACCGACCAGGTGCTCGGCGAGCTGCTCGGACTGTCCCCCGCGAGGCTCGACGGCCTGCGCGCGCGGGGCGTGATCGGAGAACCCCATGACTGATTCGCTCGAGACGTACCTGCGGGACTGGCGGCCGCGGCCGCGCACGGAGACCGGCGTCGTCGACGCCGGGCCGGTCGCGGCGCTGTCGGCCGTGCTCGACCAGCCCGTCGCCGCGGGCGCGGGCGAGGACCTGCCCCCGCTGTGGCACTGGCTGCACCTGCTGGAGTGGCCGCCGCAGAGCGACCTCGGCGAGGACGGGCACCCCCTCGCGGGTCACTTCCTGCCGCCGATCCCCGACCGGCGCCGCATGTTCGCGGGCGGCAGGCTCACCGTCGCACGCCCGCTGGAGACCGGGGCCGAGGTGGAGCGAGTGTCCACACTGGACAACTGCGTCGTGAAGGAGGGCCGCACCGGGGAGATGGCGTTCGTGACCGTGCGCTCCGAGTACCGGCAGCGGGGCGAGGCACGGGTCACCGAGGAACTGGACTACGTCTACCGCAGCGGCGACGACGCGCGGCGCTCGTTCACCACCGTGTCCGAGGCACCGCCCGAGGACGGGGCGCCGTGGCGGATCGTGCCGGTGACCGACCCCGCGGTGCTGTTCCGGTTCAGCGCGCTGACCGCCAACGCACACCGCATCCACTACGACCTTCCCTACGCCACCGGGGTGGAGGGCTACCCCGGGCTCGTGGTGCACGGCCCGCTGCTGGTGCTGCTGATGCTGGAGCTGGTGCGACGCAACACCGGTCGCCGGGTCGAGTCGGTGAGCTTCCGCCTGCGGCGGCCCGTGTTCGCGGGCGACCGGATCGTGGTGACGGGACGGCCGGAGGGCGACGGCGCGGAGCTGGCCGTCGCCAGCGCCGCGGAGCCGAGGCACGCCACGGCACAGGTGCGGTTCGCGGGATCGGAGGGCTGACCATGGACGAGCTGGACGCCGACGAGCGGGCGATCGTCGAGACGGTGCGCGATTTCGTCGACCGCGAGGTCCGCCCGGTCGTGAGGGAACTGGAGCACGAGAACACGTACCCGGAGAAGCTCATCGAGCAGATGAAGCACCTGGGCATCTACGGGCTGGCGATCCCCGAGCCCTACGGCGACGTGCGCGTGTCCACGCCGTGCTACGCGCTGGTCACCGAGGAGCTGGCCCGCGGCTGGATGAGCCTCGCCGGGGCGATGGGCGGGCACACGGTGGTGTCGAAACTGCTGCTCGACTACGGCACCGAGGAGCAGAAACAGAAGTACCTGCCGCGCATGGCGACCGGCGAGCTGCGGGCCACGATGGCGCTCACCGAGCCGGGCGGCGGCTCGGACCTGCAGGCGATGCGCACGGTGGCCGTCCGTGACGAGCAGGGTTACGTGATCAACGGGTCGAAGACGTGGATCTCCAACGCCCGCCGTTCCGGGCTGGTGGCCCTGCTGTGCAAGACGGACCCGTCGGCCACGCCCGCGCACAAGGGCATCAGCATCCTGCTGGTGGAGAAGGTGCCCGGCTTCGAGGTGTCGCGGGATCTGCCCAAGCTGGGCTACAAGGGCGTCGAGAGCTGCGAGCTGTCCTTCACCGACTGCCGGGTGCCCGCCGACGCGCTGCTCGGCGGCGCCGAGGGCGCCGGGTTCGGGCAGATGATGCGCGGGCTGGAGATCGGCCGGATCCAGGTGGCGGCGCGCGCGACCGGTGTCGCGAGGGCCGCTTTCGACGACGCGCTGCGCTACGCCCAGGAGCGGGAGGCGTTCGGTAAGCCGATCTGGAAGCACGAGTCGGTGGGCAACTACCTCGCCGACATGGGCACCAAGCTCACCGCGGCCCGCAGGCTGCTGCTGCACGCGGCGGCGCGGTACGACTCGGGCGAGCGGGCCGACCTGGAGGCGGGGATGGCGAAGCTGTTCTGCTCCGAGGTCGCGATGGAGGTGGCGCTCAACGCGGTGCGCGTGCACGGCGGCTACGGCTACTCCACCGAGTTCGACGTCGAGCGCTACTTCCGCGACGCCCCGCTGATGATCGTCGGCGAGGGCACCAACGAGATCCAGCGCAACGTGATCGTGTCCCAGCTCGTCGCCCGCGGCGGCCTCTGACCGCGAGTCCCCCGCTCCGGGGCGGGGGCTCCCGGCCTGACGTCAGCGGCGGGCCGTGCCCGGCTCGGCCATGCGGCGGTGGGCGGCGGCGAGGAACCGCTCGGGGGTGAGCCGGGCGACCGCGGCCTGCACGCGGTTGCGGACCGACCCGGCGACGACGGAGTCGCGGCCCGCCTTCAGCGCCGCGTACGCCTGCCGGGCCACCTCGCCCGCGTCGTCCTTCGGCCCGGCGCCGATCCTCGTGTCGAGCATGCGGGCGCGGGCGAAGAACTCGGTCGCGGTGGGCCCCGGCAGCACGGCCGTGACGGTCACGCCGGTCTCCTTCAGCTCCTCGCGCAGTGCCTGCGAGAACGACTGCAGGAACGCCTTCGACGCGCCGTAGACGGCCTGGAACGGGCCGGGCATGGTCGCCGCGATCGACGACGTGAACAGGATCCGGCCGCGGCGGCGCGCGGCCATGTCCGGCACCAGCAGCTTGGCGAGGTGCACGGCGGAGCGGACGTTGAGGTCCACCACGCGCAGCTGGTCCTCCAGCGATGTCTCCGCCTCCGCGAACGCGCCGCTCACGCCGACGCCCGCGTTGATCGCGAGCACGTCCACGGGACGGCCCTTCTCGCGCACGCGCCGGGCGAGCTCCTCGACGCCGCCGGCGGTGGCGAGGTCCGCGCGCACGGTCTCGACGGCCGACGACGGCGAACCCACCTCCCGCGCGGCGTCGGCGAGCTCGGGGTTCTCAGCGGCCAGCAGCAGGTCGTGGCCGTCCTCGGCGAGGCAGCGGGCGAGTTCGCGCCCGATGCCGGTCGAGGCTCCGGTCACCACGGCGAGCGGTCTGGCAGTCGGCTCGGTCATGTCGCCTTCCCGGGTCCGGTTGCGGTCTCCCCCTCCGGGTACCCGCCCGGCATGACGACCACGCCCTTCGAAGCGCATCCCGACCCGGACGACGACATCGCCGCCGCCGATCCCGGGCGGGGCGGGCCGGAGCCCGCGCCCGGTTTCGGGGTGGAGGCCGAGGAGCCCGACCAGACCGAGGACGCCCGGCAGGACCGCGAACCGGAGACGTGACGTCGCGCCGTTACGCGCGGACCCTGGCCCTGCGACCCTGCGGCCCCTTGGGCTGCGGGCGTTTGCGCACGCCGACGGCCATCAGGGCGATGTCGACGTAGCGGCCGGCCAGCTCCTCGGGGGCCAGCGGGCCGCTCGGCTGGTACCAGCGGCCGATCGACTGGCACATCCCGAGCACGGCGCGCGCGGTCTCGGCGGGCAGCTCGGCCGTGAACACGCCCTGCCGCACACCGTCCTCGACGATGCCCGCCATGAGGTTCTCCACCTCCTTGCGCCGCGCCGCGTAGCGCTTGCGCTTCGGCGGGGAGAGGTGGCGCAGCTCGGGGTCGAGCGCCGCGAGCCGCACCCGGTGGGTCATGTAGAGCACCACGGCCTCGACGACGTAGGCGAACCGCAGGTCGGCGCGCTCGCCCGCCTCGGCGGCCGCGGCCTCGGCCCGCCACGCGACGTCGCCGGTGCCCATCTCGAGCAGGGTCGCGAAGACGCCTTCCTTGTTCTCGTGGTGGTAGTACAGCGACGGCACGGTCTGGCCCACCCTGCGGGCGATGTCGCGCACCGTGGTGCCGTGAAAGCCGTGCTCGTAGAAGGCTTCCAGCGCGGCGGCGAGGATGGGGGTCAGCTCCAGCGGCTCGAAGTGCCGCCAGTCGGCGCGTTGCGCGGGCTCGGTGTGCTTCACGGCCGCGGCGCCATTCCTTCGTGCCATCTCCCACCCATCGAGCCGTGTCCCAGCGACACCGTGAACGATACACACGCGCCCTCGGGCGGCCGGTGCTCAGCGCAGCCGCAGCACCAGCTTGCCCGTCGCGGACCGGTCCTCCAGCTCACGCAGCGCGTCCGCGGCCTCCTCGAGCGGGCGCACCGAGGGCCACAGCGGCGTGAGCCTGCCCTCGGCCAGCAGCGGGGCCAGCTCGTCCCACTGCTCGCGCAGGTAAGCGGGGTTCTGCCGGAGGAACTCGCCCCACGCGGCGCCCACCACGGCCGTGTTGCCCAGCAGCAGCCGGTTGACCTTGACGGTCGGGATCTCCCCGCCGGTGAAGCCGAGCACCACCACCCTGCCCTCGGGCGCGAGGCTGCGCAGGCTGTCGGTGAACCGGTCGCCGCCCACCGGGTCGACCACCACGTCCACGCCCCTGCCCCCGGTGTGCTCACGCACCGCCTCGCGCCAGCCGTCGACGAGCACCACGCGCTCGGCCCCGGCCTGCTCGGCGACGGCGGCCTTGCGGTCGTCGCTGACCACGGCGATGGTCGGCATGCCCAGCGCACGGCAGATGTCGAGTGCGGCCACGCCGACCCCGCCGGCGGCGCCGTGTACGAGCACGGTCTCCCCCGCCTGTGCCCTGGCCCTGCGGCGCAGCGCGAACCACACCGTGAGGTAGTTGAGGGGCAGCGCGGCGCCCAGCTCGAAGGGCACGCCGTCCGGCAGCGGCAGCACGTTGCCCGGGTCGGCGGCCACCACCTCCTGCCAGGTGCCGCCCATGTCGACCACCACGACGCGCTGGCCGGGCCCGAAACCGCTGCCCTCCGGCGCGCTGCGGACCGTTCCGGCCCCCTCCATGCCGAGCACGAACGGGGGCTCGCGGCGGACCTGGTACAAACCCTTGGCAAGCAACAGGTCCGGGAACGCGACCCCGGCCGCGGCCAGGTCCACGACCACCGCGTCGCCGCCACCGGGTTCGGCGGTCTCGGCCAGGCGCAGGCCGGACGGCCCGGTCAGTTCGGTCACCTGCTGCGCGCGCACGAGCCTCGTCCCCTTCTCAGCGCGGGGCCATGCGGATGGCGCCGTCCAGCCGGATGGTCTCGCCGTTGAGCATGGGGTTCTCCACGATGTGCCGGGCGAGAGCCGCGTACTCCGCGGGGTCGCCGAGCCGCGACGGGTGCGGCACCTGCGCGCCGAGCGACGCGATCGCGTCCTCCGGCAGCGAGGCGAACAGCGGCGTGTGGAACAGGCCGGGCGCGATGGTGACCACGCGGACCTTGAGGCTCGCGAGGTCCCGCGCGATGGGCAGGGTCATGCCGACGATGCCGCCCTTCGACGCGGAGTAGGCGGCCTGGCCGACCTGGCCCTCGAACGCGGCGACCGAGGCGGTGTTGACGATGACGCCGCGCTCCTCGCCTGCCGGGTCCACCTGCGACATCCGCTCCGCGGCCAGCCGGATCACGTTGAACGTGCCGATGAGGTTGACGTTGATGACCTTGGTGAAGTCCGCGAGCGGGAACGCGCCCTTCTTGCCGACGGTCTTGATCGCGTTGCCGATGCCGGCGCAGTTGACCGCGATGCGCAGCGTGCCGAGGTTCTGCGCGGCGTCCAGCGCGGCGGCGACGTCGGACTCACTGGTGACGTCGCCGGGGGCGAACACGGCCCCGTCGCCCAGTTCCTTCGCCACCGACTCGCCGTCCGAGGACGGCAGGTCGAGGATGACCACCTTGGCGCCCCTGCCGTGCAGCTCCTTCACCGTCGCCAGGCCGAGGCCCGAGGCGCCTCCCGTCACGACAGCGACAGCACCGGTGATGTCCATGTGACCCCTTTCGGTGTTCAGTTCAGCACCCCGGCCAGCCGGCCGGAGATGAGTTCCCGTGCCTCGGTGACGATCCGCGTCACCAGCTCCGCGACGGTCGGGATGTCGCGGATGATGCCCTGCACCATGCCCGCCGTCCAGATTCCCAGGTCGAGGTCGCCGGTCTCCAGCACCGTGCGCCCGCGCACGCCCGCCACGAGGTCGCGCACGTCCTCGAACGTGCCACCGGCGTCGAGGATCTTCACCACCTCCTGGCTGACGGCGTTGCGCGCCACGCGAGCGGTGTTGCGCAGCGGCCGGAAGATCAGGTCGGTGTCGCGCTCGGTCGCCTCCACCATGCGCTGCTTGACGTTGTCGTGGACCTGCGACTCCCGGGTGGCGACGAACCGCGTGCCCATGTTGATGCCGTCGGCGCCCAGCGCCAGCGCCGCGACGAGCCCGCGGGCGTCACCGAAGCCGCCGGAGGCGATCATCGGGATGGTGATCCTGTCGGCAGCCGCGGGAATGAGGACGAGCCCGGGGATGTCGTCCTCACCCGGGTGACCCGCGCACTCGAAGCCGTCGATGGAGATGCCGTCCACGCCGAGTTCCTGCGCCTTGACGGCGTGGCGGACGCTCGTGCACTTGTGCAGCACCTTGACCCCGGCGCCCTGGAACGCGGGCAGGTGCTCGGCCGGGTTGAAGCCCGCCGTCTCCACCACGGACACGCCGGACTCCACGATCACGTCGCGGTACTCGGCGTACGGCGGCGGGTTGATCGAGGGCAGGATCGTCAGGTTCACCCCGAACGGCCTGTCGGTCAGCTCCCGGCAGCGCGCGATCTCCTTGGCGAGATCCTCCGGCGTCGGCTGGGTCAGCGCGGTGAGGAAGCCCAGCGCGCCCGCGTTGGCGACCGCCGACACCAGTTCCGCCCTGCCGACCCATTGCATGCCGCCTTGCACGATCGGGTGCTCGACCCCGAACACCTCGCAGAACCTGGTTCGCAGCATCGCTCGCGGCTCCCTCCGCCGACTCCGGTCGAGCAGCAGACTAGCCACTTAACGAACGATAGATATTACGGGCGTGACGTACATCTCGCCCACGTGGCAGGGGGCGGCTTCAGCCTTGACAACGGGGGTTTTAGCTATCGATCGTTAATGCGTTGCAGGCGCCAGTGGAGACGCCGGGAAAGGACGCCCCATGACCACCGCGGTAATCGTCGACGTCGTTCGCACTCCCTCCGGCAAGGGCAAACCCGGTGGCCAGCTGTCCGGTGTGCACCCGGCCGACCTGCTCTCGCGCGTGCTGCGCGGGCTGCTCGACCGCAACGACCTCGACGCGGCGCTCGTGGACGACGTCATCGGCGGCTGCGTCGGGCAGGCGGGCGAGCAGGCCGTCAACATCACCCGCAACGCCGTGCTGGGCGCGGGTTTCCCCGAGTCGGTGCCCGCCACGACCGTCGACCGGCAGTGCGGGTCGAGCCAGCAGTCCGCCCACTTCGCCGCGCAGGGCGTGATCGCGGGGGCCTACGACGTCGTGATCGCCTGCGGTGTCGAGTCCATGAGCCGGGTGCCGATGGGCTCCCCGGTCGCGGGCAAGGATCCCTTCGGCCCCGCCGTCGCCGCGCGCTATCCCGAGGGGCTCGTCGGCCAGGGCGTGTCGGCCGAGATCATCGCGGGCCGCTGGAAGCTCGACCGCGCCGCGCTGGACGAGTTCTCCGCGCGCTCGCACGCCAGGGCGGCCGCCACCGCGGCGGCTGGCGGGTTCGACCGCGAGATCCTGCCCGTCACGGTCACCGGCGAGGACGGCACCGAGCGCACGGTGAGCACCGACGAGACCGTGCGGGCGAACACCACCGTCGAGGGCCTGTCCGGCCTCAAACCGTCGTTCTACGACGAGCGGCTCGCCGAGCGCTTCCCCGAGATCGCCTGGCGCATCACGCCGGGCAACTCGTCGCCGCTCACCGACGGCGCGTCCGCCGCGCTGATCATGAGTGAGGAGAAGGCGAACGCGCTCGGCCTGACGCCGAGGGCGCGGTTCCACAGCTTCGCCGTCACCGGCAGCGACCCGTTGCTGATGCTCACCGGTGTCGTCCCGGCCACGCAGAAGATCCTCGCCCGCTCCGGGCTCGCCCTCGACGACATCGACGCCTACGAGGTGAACGAGGCGTTCGCCCCGGTGCCGCTGCTGTGGCAGCACGAGCTGAACGCCGACCCGGAGCGGCTCAACCCGCGCGGCGGTGCGATCGCGCTCGGCCACCCGCTCGGCGCGTCGGGCACGAGGCTGCTCGGCACGCTTCTCGGCCAGCTCGAGGCGAGCGGCGGCCGGTACGGGCTGCAGACTATGTGCGAGGGCGGCGGCATGGCCAACGCCACGATCATCGAGCGCCTGTAGCGCCCCGCGCGGTTCCCCCGGCGGCGGCATGCGCCTTCGTCGACCTTCCGGGTGCGAACCCTCTACGGTGGCACGACGCGCAGGAACCGAGCGAGGTGGAGGACATCGTGGCTGGACCGCTGAGCGGGCTGAAGGTCGTCGAGATGGCGGGCATCGGGCCCGCCCCGCATGCGGCGATGATCCTCGCCGATCTCGGCGCCGACGTGGTGCGGGTCGAACGGCCCTCCGGTTCGCTCGACCTCGCCGGCGGCAAGCCCGACCATCTGATGCGGGGCCGCCGCTCGGTGGCCGCGGACCTCAAGACCGCCGAGGGCCGCGAGCTCGTGCTGCGGCTGGCCGCGAAGGCCGACGTGCTCATCGAGGGCTTCCGCCCGGGCGTGGCCGAGCGGCTCGGTATCGGCCCCGCCGACTGCCACGCCGTGAACCCGCGCCTGGTCTACGGCCGCATGACCGGCTGGGGCCAGGACGGGCCGCTCGCGCAGCGGGCCGGGCACGACATCAACTACATCAGCCTCACCGGCATCCTGCACACGATCGGGCGACACGACGAGCCGCCGGTGCCGCCGCTGAACCTGGTCGGCGACTTCGGTGGCGGGTCGATGTTCCTGCTCACCGGTGTGCTGTCGGCGCTGTGGGAGCGGGAGCGCTCCGGCGAGGGCCAGGTTGTGGACGCCGCGATGGTCGACGGCGCGAGCGTGCTGGCGCAGATGGTGTGGGCGATGCGCGGCATCGGCATCTGGAGCGACGAGCGCGCGAGCAACCTGCTCGACGGCACGGCGCCGTTCTACGACACGTACGTGTGCGCCGACGGCCGCTACATCGCGGTCGGGGCGCTCGAGAAGCAGTTCTACGCGGCGCTGCTCGAGGGGCTGGGCCTCGACCCGGCGGAGCTGCCCGAGCAGATGGACCGCTCCGGCTGGCCGGTGCTGCGCGCGCGGTTCACGCAGCTGTTCTCCAGCCGCACGCGGGACGAATGGGCGAAGGTGTTCGCCGACACCGACGCGTGCGTGACGCCCGTGCTCACGCCCGACGAGGTCGCAGGCCACCCGCATCTCGCCGCGCGCGGGACGCTCACCGAGATCGACGGCATCGTGCAGCCGAAACCCGCGCCGCGGTTCTCGCGCACGGTGCCGGACCAGCCTTCCCCGCCGCCGAAGCCCGGTACGGACAACGACGCCGTGCTGCGCGACTGGCAGGCGTGACACCTACGGAAAGGGAACCATGACCGACGTTCTCGTCGAGCAGACCGACGCCGTCCTGCACATCACCTTCAACCGCCCCGCGAGCCTCAACGCGTTCACGGCGGACATGCTGACCCGTGCCGCCGAGGCCGTGGAGGGCGCGGCGCGGGACTCCTCGGTGCGCGTGATCGTGCTGACCGGCGCGGGGCGGGCGTTCAGCGCGGGCGCCGACCTCTCCGGTTCCGGCAGCGGCGAGGCGGGCGACGCCGCTCCCCCCGGCACGGAGACGATCGACGCCGCCAACCGGCTGACCACGGCGCTGCGGCACGCGCCGAAGCCGGTGCTGGCGGCGGTGAACGGTCCGGCGGCCGGGGTCGGCTGCTCCTTCGCGCTGGCCGCGGACATCGTGGTGGCGCGCGAGTCGGCGTACTTCCTGCTGGCGTTCGCCAACGCCGGCCTGATGCCGGACGGCGGGGCGACGGCGCTGCTGGCCGCGGCGATCGGGCGTGCGCGGGCGACGCGGATGGCGATGCTCGCCGAGCGGATCCCGGCACCCCAGGCCGTGGACTGGGGGCTGATCGCGTTCGCGGTGCCGGACGAGGAGTTCGACGCCGAGGTGGAGCGCCTCACCACGCAGCTGGCCCAGGGCCCCACGACGGCGTACGCGCAGACCAAGCGCGCGTTCAACGCCACCGTGCTCGACCGGCTCCCCCAGGCATTGGAAGCCGAACGCGAGGGCCAGGGAATCCTGTTCCACACCAACGACTTCGCCGAGGGCGTCGCCGCCTTCCGCGCCAAGCGCAAGCCGAAGTTCTCGGGCACGTAACCCCGCGAGTCGTGCACTCCGGGGCGCGAGTCGTGCACTCCCGCGCGCGAGTCGTGCACTCAGGACGCCGAGTCTTGCGTTCCGGGTCGCGAGTCCCCCGCTCCGGCACGCCAGTTCCCCACTCCGGTGCGCGAATCGCTGCGCTCCGAACGCACGACTCGCCGTCCTGAACGCACGACTCGCGGTCCTGAGCGCACGACTCGCGGGGCGGCGTCAGCGGAGGCGGGCGCGCTGGAGCTTGCCGACCTCGTTGCGCGGCAGGGCATCGGCGTAATCGATCACGCGGGGCGAGGCGTGGGCACCGATGCGGGAGGTGACCTCCGCGCGGATCCGCTGTTCCAGCTCCGCCGGGGGCGGTGCGGACGGAGCCCTCACGACGACCGCGCGTACCACCGTCCCCCCGCTCGGCCCCGGCGTGGCCACGGCCGCCGCCTCGGCCACGCCGGGAAGCTCGTTGAGCACCCGCTCCACCTCCACCGGGCTCACGTTGTACCCGGACGTGACGATCATGTCGTCCTCCCGGCCCAGGAACACCCATCGGCCATCGGGCCTCACCTGCGCCCGGTCCTCCGTCACGAACAGGTCCCCCTGCCAGCGTGCCTCCCACGCCTCGGGCCGGTTCTCGTACCCCGAGCTGAGCTGGTACCTCGGCCGCTCGACGGCGATGAGCCCGCTCTCGCCCTCCGCCACCGGCTCGCCGTCACGGTCCACCAGCCGCACGGCGAAGCCGGGGACCGGGCCACCGAGCGTGCCGGGCTCGGGCTTGGCACCGTCCGCGAGATCGGCGAGCACCATGCCGACCTCGCTGAGCCCGTACCCGTCGCGGATCGGCGGCGCCCCGCTGCCGGCCCACCGCGCGGCCGTGTCGGCGTCGAGCGGCTCGCCTGCCGCCGCGGCGGCGGAGAGCTCCCCCGGCACTCCGTACCGCCGCAGCGCGGGCAGCAGCTTGCGGTACGCGCTCGGCGCCGCCGCGACGCACGTGACGCCCTCCTCCCCCATCACCCGCAGCCACGCCGCCGCGTCATAGTCGCCGCTGTAGACCACCCTCGGCACCCCGAGCGCCATCGGCGCCACCCCCGTCGAGTAGAGCCCGTAGGCCCAGCCCGGATCCGCGGTGGTGAACACCAGATCGCCCGGCCCCACGCCCAGTGAGTGCCGCGCGAACGGCAGCACCGACAGCAGCGCCCCGTGCGGCATGACGCACGACTTCGGATCGCCGGTAGTACCGCTCGTGAACAGCAGCGTCGCCGGGTCGGTCGCCGAGGTGGGCACCTCGGGGCCGTCGGGGGCGCTGCGCTCGACCTCGGCCCAGAAGCTGTAGTCACCGCGCCGCACGCCCGTGCCCTTCGGGCCGGTCACCACCATCACCCCGGGTTCGCCATCCAGAGTGGACAGTGCGGCGTCGAGCGGTTCCCGCCACCGGTGGTCGCAGACGATCAGTCCGGCCCGTGACGACCGCAGGCGGAAGACCAGCGCGTCGGTGCCGAAGCCGCAGAACAGCGGCACGTACACGAGCCCGCTGCGCCACGCCGCGAGCGCCACGACGAGGCTCTCGACCTGCCGCGACAGCAGGCCCGCGACGCGGTCGCCGGGACGCAGGCCCGCCCGCGCGAACGCCCGCGCCGTCCGCGCCGCGGCCCGGTACAGCTCGCGGTACGTCCAGCGCTCGCCCGGCCCGTCGGCGTGCCGGACCACCAGGGCCAGCCTGCCCCGCTCCGCCGTGTAGCGCCCGCACGCCTCCTGCGCGGTGTTCAGCCGGTCCGGCGCGGTGGACAGGCCGGCCTCGATCTCGTCCCAGACGCTCGTGGTCATCGGTCACTCCCGGAGTCTCGGTCGGCGGTGAGCAGCGCGCCGAAGGTCACGGCGCACGCGACGACGATGTAGCCGGCCAGCACCCAGGAGCCGCCGACGGCGGCGAACAGGGCACCGGCGGCGAACGGCGCGGGCCCGCTGGTGACCATCCCGCCGACCTGGTAGGCCACCGACGCGCCGGTGTAGCGCACCCGCGCGGGGAACAGCTCGGCGAGGAACCCGGCGATCGCGGCGTAGGTGACGGCGTGGCCGACGGTGACCACGAGGATCATGCCGAGGAGGATGAGCCACGGCGACCCCGTGTCGAACAGCCAGAAGAACGGGAACGCGATCGCCCCCATGTAGGCCGCCCCGGCCAGCAGTACCGTGCGCCTGCCGACCCGGTCGGCGAACGTCGCCACCAACGGCACCGACAGAATGTCGAGCACGCACGCCGCCATGAGGCACAGGAGAATGGTGTCGCGCGAGACGCCGAGTTCCGAGGGGCCGTAGGACAGCACGAACACGGTGACGAGGTAGAAGGGGATGTTCGCGGCCGCCTGCGTGCAGAGCCCGATCAGCAGTGGTTTGCGGCTCGTGCGCAGCACCTCCCCGAGGGGGAACGCCGAGCGCGACTCCTGCACCCGTTCGAAGTCCGGCGACTCGAGCACCTGCAGGCGCACGTACAGGCCGAGCAGCACCAGCAGGATGCTCGCGAGGAACGGCAGCCGCCACGCCCACGCCGTCACCTGCTCGTCGGGCAGCTGCTCGATCGCGAAGAACGCCGAGGCCGACAGCACCAGCCCGGCGGGCACCCCGGCCTGTGGCCAGCTGCCGTAGAACGCCCGGCGCCGGGGTGGCGCGTGCTCGACGGCCATGAGCACGGCGCCGCCCCATTCGCCGCCGACCGCGATGCCCTGCACGAAGCGGAAGACCACGAGCAGCGCGGGCGCCGCGAGCCCGATCTGGGCGTAGGTGGGCAACAGTCCGATCGCGACGGTGCCGGCACCCATCAGCATCAGTGACAGGACGAGCATCCTCTTGCGGCCGAGGCGGTCGCCGAAGTGGCCGAAGACGACGCCACCGAGCGGACGCGCGAGGAACGCGACCCCGAAGGTCGCGAACGCGGCGAGCGTGCCCGCCGCGGGGCTCAGCGTGGGAAAGAACTGCTCGTTGAACACGAGCGTCGCCGCCGTGCCGAAGAGGAAGAAGTCGTACCACTCGATGGCCGTGCCGATGAAGCTGGCGAACGCGACCTTGGCGGGGTGTACGCGCGATGGCGCGGCAGTGCGTTGTGTGTCCACGGGGCTCTCCCAACGACAGCGGTGGCGGGGTGCACTGGCCCCCCGTTTTAGCACGTGAAACCCGGCCAATCAAGCCTCCTTGTACCGATCAGTCCACGGCCAAAGATCGGGAGATACAGAGCACAGATGCGTTTCAGTGGATCGATCGGTACAGTGCCGGTCATGACCGAAACGGCTGCCCGGACGGTGCTCGTCACCGGAGGGTCCCGGGGCATCGGCGCCGGCATCACCAGGGAACTGGTGGCGCGGGGCCGGCAGGTGGCGTGCGGCTACCGCGGCAACCGCGAGGCCGCCGAGAAGCTGCGCGCCGACGCCCCCGACCGCGTCCTGCCCGTGCACTACGACCTCGCCGACGCCGCCACGGCGACCACCGTCGTCGGCACCGTCCTCGAACAGTTCGGGACCCTCGACGCCCTGATCCTCAACGCGGGCACGTGGAACGGCGGGAAACTGTCCACGATGGACCCGCTCGCGTGGTGGCGGGTCGTCGAACTCAACCTCGGCGGCGTCGCGGCACTGGCCCGCGCCGCGCTGCCCGCGCTGCGCGCGAGCGGCGACCCGAGCATCGTGATCGTCTCGTCGGTGATCGGCGTGATCGGTCACGCCGGCGACACCGCCTACGCCAGTGCGAAGGCGGCACTCATCGGCTTCGCCAGGTCGCTGGCGAAGGAGACCGGACGGGACGGCCTGCGCGTCAACGTCCTCGCGCCCGGTTTCGTCGACACCGACATGACGGCGGAGGTCTCCGCCAAGGCCCGCGACGGCATCGAGCGCGCCACCGTGCTCGGCCGGTTCGGCACCGTGCCCGAGATCGCGCGCGCCGCCGTCTTCCTCAGCGAGGACGCCACCTACTGCACCGGATCGGTACTCACCGCCGACGGCGGCTGGTCCATCTGAGTCTCCCCGGAAAGGAGCCCACCATGCACGACGGCCTTCCCGAGCCCGAGTACCAGCGGCTCGCCAAGCAGATCCACCGCGCGATCTGGGACGACCTCGACCCGCTCGAACAACGCATCGAGGACGAGGAGCGCATCCCGTACGACATCGTGCTTCCCGTGCTGCGCGACGCGGGCGCGTTCGGGTTGCTGGTGCCGAGGGAGTACGGCGGCAAGGGCCTCTCCATCCGCCAGTACCTGCCGCTGCTCGCCGAGTTCGCCAAGATCCAGGGCGGCATCCGGGTGATCGTCCACGTGCACAACTCGTTCGCCCACGCGCTGTCGGAGATCGGGAACGACGCGCAGAAGGCCGCGATCCTGCCCGGCGCGGTCACCGGAGAGAAGTCCGTGGCGTTCGCGCTCACCGAGCCCGACCACGGCACCGGGGCCGACCTCGGCACCACAGCGGCCCGCGACGACGGCGGCTATGTCCTCAATGGACGCAAGTGGCTGATCACCAACTCCGACCTCGCGAGCCACTTCCTCGTCTTCGCCAAGACCGGCACTGGCGAAGTCTCCGCGCTGCTGGTGGAGCGGGACTCCCCCGGGTTCACCATCGAGCCGCTGCCCGAGACGATGGGCTGCAAGGGCGGCGAGCACGGGGTGCTCACGTTCGAGAACGTGCGCGTGCCCGCGTCGGCGCTCGTCGGCTCCGAGGGCGAGGGCCAGGAGCACCTGGAGCGTGCCCTGGAGATCAGCCGCGTGTTCATCGCGGCCAGCTCGCTCGGCACGTCCGAGCGCGCGCTGGAGCTGTCCCTCGCGCACGCCCGCTCCCGCGTCACGTTCGGCAAGCCGATCGGGCAGCGGCAGGCCGTGCAGCGCTACCTCGCCGAGATGGGCACCGACATCTACGCCCTGCGGGGCATGCTCGCCGACGCCGCCCGCAAGTGGGACGAGGGCAGGCGGATCCCGGCCGAGTCGGCGATGGTCAAGCAGTTCGGGCTGGAGGCCGTGGGCCGGGTCACCGACCGCGCGCTGCTGGTGCACGGCGGGATCGGCTACACCCGCAGGCATCCCGTCGAGCGCCTGTACCGCGACGCGCGCCTCAACTGGCTGGAGGAGGGACCGCCCACCGTGCAGTACCTGGTCGCCGCGCGCGAGCTGCTGAGCGGCTACTCCTTCACCGGCGAGGCCACCGGTTAGGCTCTGCCTCGTGAGCACCACGAGCTACGCCGGCAACCGCGAGCGGATCGTGGGCATCGCGGCCGAGCTGTTCGCCCGCAACGGCTACCACGGCACCGGGGTCGCGGAGCTGTCCAAGGCGGCCGGGCTTGGCCGCGGCGCGCTCTACCACTACATCGGCAGCAAGGAGACGCTGCTCTACGAGATCAGCAAGACGCAGGTCGACCGGATGAACGCGCACGCGGAGACGTTGCTGGGTTCCGGGCTGGAGACCGAGGACCTGCTGCGCGGCATGGCGAAGGGGTTGCTGCGCAACATCGCCGAGCACCGGTCGGAGTGGGCCGTGTTCTTCCGCGAGTACACCGCGCTCACGGGGGAGAACCGCGACCGCGTGGTGGCGGCCCGCGAGCGTTACGAGGGGTACTGGCGGCAGGCGCTCGACCGCGGGGTCGCCGACGGCGTGCTGCGGCCGGTACCCCGGCTGCTGGTGAAGGGCATCCTCGGAATGCTGAACTACACGTACCTGTGGTTCGAACCGGACGGCGAGGTCGGCACCGACGAGCTGGCGGACGCGTTCCTGGACGCGCTGCTCGACGGCATCCGCCAGGGCTGAGCGGGCGAGCCCGTCCGTACCGGGCGGGACCGGCGCTGGCAGGATGGCCCGTATGCCCGGAGCCGACATCTCGAGGCGGCAGCTGCTCGCCATGGCCGCGCTGACCGTGCTCGCGCTCGCACTGTTCGTCCTGATGCTCGTGGCGTTCGAGCCGACGCCGGTGCTGTGGGTGTTCAGCGGGCTGATGCTGGTCAGCGCGGCGGCGTTCTGGGCGGGGTACGCGGTGCAGCGGCGGCGCTAGCCCGCCGGGTCGCGGCGAGGGTGCCCAGCAGCGCCAGCGCCTGCTCGCTCGGGCTGCCCGGCTCGGCCTGGTAGACGATCAGCTCCTGACCGGGCGCGTCCCGCACGCCGAATGCCCGGTAGGTCAGCGACAGCGGGCCGACCTCGGGGTGCAGCAGCTCCTTCGCCTCGCGCGTCTTGCCGCGCACGTCGTGAGCGGCCCACAGCGCCGGGAACTCGGCGCTGTGCTCGCTCAGCTCAGTCACCAGCCCGGCCAGTCGGGGGTCGTGCGGGTCGTGGCCCGTGGCGACGCGCAGGTTGGCGACCGCGGCCTCCGCCGCCTGGTGCCACGCCGCGTAGAACGACCGGCCCGCTGGGTCCGCGAAGATCATGCGCAGCAGGTTGTCCGCCCGTTCGAACGGCGAGAACAGGGCCTGCGCGAGCGCGTTGGCCGCGAGCACGTCGAGCGTGCGGTCGACGACGAACGCCGGGCAGGCCGTGAACGTATCCATGAGCCGCAGCAGCGCCGGGCCGACGAGGTCCCGGCCACGGGCGCGGCCGGTGCCGGGGACCGCCCCGGCCAGCCGGTAGAGGTGCTCACGGGCGTCGTCGGCGAGGTCCAGCGCACGGCTCAGCGCGTCGAGCACCTGCGCCGAGGGGTTGCGCTCCCGGCCCTGCTCCAGCCGCGTGTAGTAGTCGGCGCTCACCCCGGCGAGCACGGCGATCTCCTCGCGCCGCAGCCCGGCCACCCGCCGCTGCCCGTGGTGGCGCAGGCCGACGTCCTCGGGACGCAGCCGCGCGCGGCGGGCGCGGAGGAACTCACCGAGCTCGTTACCAGCCATACGGCCACTCTACGAACGGCCCCCGGCCCGTGCCTGGGTGTGGCGCACCCAGGCACACGGCGTCCTGGCCCGTCCCCGGCCGCGCGGCCGAGGGTGGGGGCACGAGCACATCACCGGAGTGCTCTACCGCGAAAGCTGAAGGGACCCCACATGACCGACGACGGCAAGATCGTGCTCGTCACCGGGGCGAGCAGTGGCAACGGCGAGGCGACCGCCCGGCTGCTCGCCGCCTCGGGACACCACGTCGTGCTCGGCGCCCGCCGCACCGACCGGCTGCGCGCCCTCGTCAAGGAAATCCACGACGCGGGCGGCACCGCGCAGGAACACGCGCTCGACGTCACCGACGCCGCCGCGGTGCGCTCGTTCGTGGACGCGGCCGTCGCCGAGCACGGCGGGATCGACGTGCTCGTCAACAACGCGGGCGTCATGCCGCTGTCGAAGCTGGAGGCGGGCCGGGTCCACGAGTGGGACCGGATGATCGACGTCAACGTGCGCGGGGTGCGGCACGGTATCGCCGCCGCGCTGCCGGTGATGCGACGGCAGGGGCACGGCCAGTTCGTCAACGTCGCCTCCATCGGCGCCCACGAGGTCTCCCCCACCGCGGCGGTGTACTGCGCCACGAAGTACGCCGTGTGGGCCATCTCCGAGGGCCTGCGCCAGGAGGTCGGCGCCGGCATCCGGGTGACCGTGATCTCGCCGGGCGTCACCGAGTCGGAGCTCGCGGAGAGCATCGCCGACCCGGTGGGCCGCGAGGAGATGAGGACCTACCGCGCGCACGCGATCCCGGCGTCGGCGGTGGCGGGGGCCATCGCGTTCGCGATCGATCGGCCGGCCACGGTGGACGTCAACGAGATCGTCGTGAGGCCGACGGCCCAGGTGTGACGGCGTCCATGCCGGCTTGACAAACCCGGTTGCCGAAACTGGGATGGGAGGCATGGACAACGGCGGGATCCTCGACGAGGTCGGTCCGCGGCTGCGGCGGCTGCGCACCGAGCGCGGCGTCACCCTCACCGAACTGGCCGGGGTCACCGGCATCTCGACGAGCACCCTGTCCCGCCTGGAGAGCGGGCAGCGCAGGCCGAGCCTGGAGCTGCTCCTGCCGATCACGCAGGCCTACCGGGTCCCGCTCGACGAACTGGTCGGCGCGCCCTCCGTGGGCGACCCGCGCGTGCGGCCGGTGCCGATCAGGCGCAACGGCATGACGGCCCTGTCACTGACCAGCTATCCCGGGCCGCTGCAGGCGTTCAAGCTGATCGTCCCGCACCGCGGAGAGGAGCCGGACCCGAGGACGCACGAGGGCTACGAGTGGCTCTACGTGCTGTCGGGACGGCTGCGCCTCGTGCTCAGCGAGCACGACGTCACGCTGAAGCCCGGCGAGGCGGCCGAGTTCGACACCCGTGTGCCGCACTGGTTCGGCAGCGCTCGCCCCGAGCCGGTGGAGCTGCTGAGCCTGTTCGGCAAGCAGGGCGAGCAGATGCACGTCAGGGCCAAGCCGAAGGGCGCGTGAGGCGTCACCGCCCGCCGGTGAGGTGCAGGTCGCGGGGCCGGATGGCGGCGGTCGCCACCGTGCTGATCACCGCGGTGGCGACGAGGTACGCGCACACCCACCACAGCGACCCCTCGCCCAGCGCGAACAGCGCGGTGATCAGCATCGGGGTGAGCCCCGACGCGTAGATCCCGGAGAACTGGTACACGAAGGACATGCCGGTGTAGCGGGTACGGGTCGGGAACAGCTGCGCGAACAACGTGCCCTCCGGGGCGTAGCTCAGCGCGTACACCACCCCGAGCGCCAGGACGAGCGCGATCCCCACGAGCAGCGGCTCCCCCGTCGAGAGGCCGAGGAACGCCGGGACCACCGACAGTCCGAAGAAGACCATCCCCGCGAGGTAGGTGCGCCGGGGACCGAACCGGTCGGCCGCCCTGCCCGCGAACGGGATCAGCAGGGCCATCAGCAGCGCGGCCACCGTGACGGCGACCAGCACGGGCGTGCGGTCCATCTTCAGCGTCGTGGTGCAGTAGGTGATCGCGAAGACCGCCCAGGTGTTGAACGCGACGCCGTCGCCCCAGCGGGCCAGCAGGCCGAGCACCACGTGGCGGCGGCTCGCGCGGTCGCGGAACAGCTCCACGAACGGCACCGTCTCGCGCGGCGTCTCCGCGCGCATCCGCTCGAACTCCGGTGTCTCCTCGACCTTGAGCCGCACCACGAGCCCGATGACGACGAGCACGATGCTCAGCAGGAACGCGGCGCGCCAGCCGTAGGTGAGGAACTGCTCGTCGGCCATGGCCTGCCCGAGCAGGGCGAACAGCCCCGTGCCCAGCGCGAGGCCGATGCCGAGGCCCACCTGTGGCCAGCTGCCGTACCAGCCGCGCCGGTGCGCGGGGGCGTGCTCGACGGCCAGCAGCACCGCGCCGGCCCATTCGCCGCCGATCGCGAGCCCCTGCAGGATCCGCAGCACCACCAGCAGGATCGGCGCGGCGATACCGGCCTGCGCGTACGTCGGCAGCACGCCGACGAGCGCGGTCGCCCCGCCCATGATCAGCATCGTGGTGACGAGCGTGCGCTTGCGGCCAAGGCGGTCGCCGATGTGGCCGAACAGCACGGCGCCGATCGGCCGTGCGAGGAACCCGACGAAGAACGTCGCGAACGACAGCATCGTCCCGGCGAGCTCGTTGCCCGGCGGGAAGAACAGCCTGCCGAACACGAGGCTCGACGCCGTGCTGTAGAGGAAGAAGTCGTACCACTCGACGGTGGTGCCGATCATGCTGGAGGCGAGCACCGTGCGGTGCCCGCGGCTTTCCGTCGCGGCACCGGTGGCGGCGACGCTCACCGCGCGGCCCCGGCGAACGGGATGCCCGCGGCGGTGTCGGTGACGTCTCCGTCCGGGTGGGTCCACAGGCCGCGGGCACGCAGGAGCGGCAGCACGCCCTCGGCGAACCAGTACGCCTCCTCCAGGTGCGGGTGCCCGGACAGCACGAACTCGTCGATGCCCAGCGCGTGGTACTCCTCGATGCGCTCGGCGACCTGCTCGTGGCTGCCGACGAGCGCCGTGCCGGCGCCACCGCGGACCAGTCCGACGCCCGCCCACAGGTTCGGGTGGATCTCCAGCTCGTCGCGTTTGCCGCCGTGCAGGGCCAGCATGCGCTGCTGCCCGGTCGACTCGCTGCGCGAGAGCCCGCGCTGCACCGACTCGACGAGCGCCGGGTCGAGCGCGTCGAGCAGGCGGTTCGCCTCCGCCCACGCCGCGTCGGCCGTGTCGCGGGCGATGACGTGCAGCCGGATGCCGAAGCGCGGCTCGCGGCCCCGGTCGGCGGCGAGCTTGCGGATCCAGGCGATCTTCTCGGCCACCGCGGCAGGCGGCTCGCCCCAGGTGAGGTACACGTCGGCGTGCTCGGCGGCCACCTCCCCCGCCGCGGGCGAGGAGCCGCCGAAGTAGATGTCGGGCACGGGATCCGGCACGCGCGCCAGCTTCGCGTCCTCCACCTCCAGGTGGGTGCCGTGGAAGTCGACGGTTTCCCCGCGCCAGAGGGCGCGCACGATCCGGAGGAACTCGCCCGTGCGGGCGTAGCGGGCGTCCTTGTCCAGGAAGTCGCCGTAGGCGCGCTGCTCGTGGCTCTCTCCGCCGGTGACGACGTTGAGCAGCAGCCGCCCGCCGGAGTGCCGCTGGAAGGTCGCCGCCATCTGCGCGGCGAGCGTCGGCGACGTGAGCCCCGGCCGGAACGCCACGAGGAACCTCAGCCTGCGTGACAGGCCCGCGAGCATGGCCGTGGACAGCCACGCGTCCTCGCACCACGCACCGGTGGGGGTGAGCGCGCCGGTGAAGCCGAGCTGCTCGGCGCTGCGGGCGATCTGGCCGAGGTACTCGAGCGTGGCCGGCCTGCTCGTGCCGGTCGCGCCCGCCGGCACGCCATGACCGCCGCCGACGAGGTAGCGGCTGTCGCCGTAGGTCGGCAGGAACCAGTGGAAGGTGAGCGACATGGGGGGACCTTTCCGGGAGGTGCGGCTTGTCAGGATGCGATGGCGAGACTCGTGCGGCGGTGCAGTGCCTCGGAGAATCCGTCCACAACGGACAGCAGTGGCGCCTCGGCCTCGGGGTCGATCGCCACGCCGTGGTCGGTCACGGCGATCAGCCGGTCCAGCAGGAAGTACCCCCGCACCACGTGCTCGGCGCCCATCGAGTGCAGGACGGGCCGGAACGCGTAGTCGATCGCGAGCACGTGCGCGGGACTGCCCCCGGTGGCCAGCGGCAGCACCACTTTGCCGTCGAGCGCGAACTGCGGCAGCAGATCGAGCAGGACCTTGAGCAGCCCGCTGTAGGAGGCCTTGAACACCGGCGAGGCGACGATCACCCCGTCGGCACTGGCGATCGCGTCCGCGACGGCGGCGATGTCGGGCTGGTCGGCGTCACCGGCGAGCAGGGCGCCGGGCGGCAGGTCCCGCACCGCGGCGACGGCCACGCGGTGCCCCTGGCCTCGCAGCCGCCTGGCGAGCTGCTCGAGGACGGCCTCCGTGCGTGAGGCCGGGGACGGGCTTCCTGACAGGGCGAGGATTCTGGTCACGACGTCTCCCGGGGGCTAGTGCCGTCCGGTGCGGGGCGGCAGTGTTTCCGTTCAGCTGAGGTGCTGGAGCTGTCCGCGGACGGGCTCGGACAGGGCCGCACCGCCGGCGAGCACTCAGGTGATGGCGGGCGTGGCACCCTCGCGCACGGGCAGCCCGGCCGCGGCCCAGGCGCGGAACCCGCCGACGAGGTCCGTGGCGCCGGGCAGGCCGAGCCGCCGCAGGTCGCGCGCGGCGAGGCTGGAGGCGTAGCCCTCGTTGCACAGCACGACCACGGTCGTCTCCCCGGTGATGCCGGGGATGCGGTGCTCGCCGCGGGGATCGAGCCGCCATTCCAGCACGATCCGCTCGATCGGCACGGAGCCCGGGATCTCGCCCTCGGCCTGCCGGTCGTGGTGCGGGCGGATGTCGGCCAGCAGCGCGCCCCGCGCCTGCAGCCGCGCCGCCTCGTGCGGCTCGACCCGGTTCAGCTCCGCCCGCGCCTCGGCGAGGAACGTCTCGATGCTCATGGTCCTTCTTCCTCCGTGCGGGCCAGCAGCTGCCCGAACGGCAGGTTCAGTGCGGGCAGTGGCGGGATCTCCGCCGGGATGTCGTGCAGGCTCGCGTACTGGCGGGTGGGTACCAGCGGCGGCGAATAGGCGTGCACGCTCGCCGCCGGGACGTCGGCGGCGTTGCGCACCTGGTGTGCGTGCCCGGCGCCGAAGCCGACCGCCGCGCCCGTGGCCCGGCTCGCCCGCCGCAGCGGGCCGCCCGGATAGCGGTAGGTCTCGTCCAGCGTTCCCGTCAGCACGGTGAACGAGCCTGCCGCGCCGCCGTGGTCGTGCGGCTCGGTGCGCTGGCCCGGCAGCCAGGACAGCAGCCACAGCTCCACCCCCCGGGTCAGCGCCAGCCGCGTCCACCAGCGCCGCTCGGGCACGTAGCGCAACAGCCCGGTCAGCGGGCCGGCCAGCTCGCGGGCCGTAGTGGCGGTCAGGTCCCTCAGCTCGCCCGGCATCCACAGTGGACGACCTGGGTGGAGCCGCCACGCGGGTAGCAGCGAGGCGAGCTCCGGATGGACGTCGACCTCCGCGGTCGTCACGGTCATACGAATTCCGCTCCCCTGTCGATCGGTTTTCCCCGGGACCCCGGAATACGTCGCGATGATGACACGACCGGAATGCCGTGTGCAGCCGTTCCCAGAGCACGGGAAATGTTCTCACCCCAACGTGATTCTTTCTTTCCGAACAAAAAAGAAAGAATCAGCGAGGCGCCCGTTCCCCCGCCTCGACGGCGAACGGCAGCACGTTGCCGCCGGGCGGCCGGGTGCACGTTGCGTACGGGGTGAACGCCGACGGCGGGTTCTGGGCGCGGTTGAAGTCGAGCACGGCACGGCTCGCCCGGGGCCTCGGCACCGACAGGGTCCGCCACGCCGCGGTCCCGGACCCGCTGGTGGCGTCGCTGAACGACACGGTGAGCGCGCTGCCCCTGCCCGCGGTCGCCGCGAGCGAGTACTCGGTGCCCTCGTGGTCGAAGCGCAGCTCACCGACGATCTCCTGCCTGCGCCGCAGGCCGGGCTGGGCAGTGGCGGCCGGCACCACGTGCGGCGGCGAGTACAGCACGAACCGGGCCCCCACCACCCACGCCGGGTCGGGGCCGAACACCGGGACGCCGCTGAACGCGCGCCGCGCGGGCGACCGCGGGTCACGCACCCGCAGGCCGTACCGGCCGTCCCGGCGCAACAGCTCCAGCCGCAGGTCCCCGGCGGTGGCGAACAGCGCCGAGCCCGCCTCCCGGACGCTGAGCTGCGTGGTGCCGTCGAGCAGCCGGTCCTCCACCACCAGGCCCTCGTCCCCGGCCGCGGTCACCCGCGCCGCCCTCGGGGTGGCGCTCCACGCGCCGGGGATGCCCTCGAACGTCCGCGCCCGCTCATCGAGCCAGTACAGCCCGGTGAGGCTGAGCCAGCCGTAGTCGTCGCGCAGTTCCCGTTCCCTGGCCTCGTGCCAGCCGGTCCATTCACCGGCGAAGGCACTGTCGATCGTTGTCGTCGTCGTCATCATTCGCTTTCCACGCCGGGGCGAATTGATTTCGCCGTGAACGTATTCGGCGGGACCTTTTCGGTTCGCCGCTCACTGCTGGCGACAATGCCCGCGAAAAAAGAAAACCGGCAACGGTGTCCGGAATGTGGACACCGTTGCCGGAACGGCAGGGCGCGGAGGGGCTGTTACTGCCAGCCGAGCGTGGCGACGAGCTGCTCGTCCAGAATGGACGACAACGTCTCCATGTAGGCGGCGGTGACGTGGTTGTCGTCGAGGTAGACCAGCACGTTGCCGATCACGGGCGGGCACACGTCCGCCATGCAGAAGTAGTCGCTGAAGTCGAGGAAGTGCACGTTCGGCGGCAGGTCCGTGAGCGCGGCGTACGGCGGGTCGGGCGCGAGCAGCTCGGAACGCGGCATGCTGCACTCGGGTGCGGTGGCGCCGCGCTTCTCGACGCAGTCCGACGGGGACGAGTCGTAGCGCGGGTTGTCGCGCACCGCCACCACGGGGATCCCGGCGTCGGCGACCCGCCGCCACTGCGCGACGTAGCCGGGCGGGGTCCACTCGGTGAGCCCCACGCGGACGTCCCGCGTGCCCATGGTGAAGACGGCGTCGGGGCGCAGCGCGATGATCTCGTCGGCCACCGCCGCGTTCCACTCCATGCACGTGAGGTCGCCCGGCGCGCCCTCGGAGTCGGTCGAGAACGGGCAGCCGCCCTTGCCCATCGAGATGATCTGCCAGTTCCGCTCGCGCGCGATGGGCCGCAGCGCGGCGTTGTACTGCTGTGAGTGCGAGTCCCCGGCCACCACGATCCGGCGCGACGGCTCGCCCATCGTCGCGGTCGCGCACACGACCAGCTCGGCGTGCCGGTCGGATTCGTCGCACTCGTGTTCCTCGAAGAACGCGAACTGCTCGGGCAGCGCCGCGAACGGCGGCATCAGCGGGGCCTGCTGCGGCGCCGGAGCCGCGGACCCGCCGGCCAGCGCCCTCGCCCCGGGGTAGGCGGGATCGTCGGGCACGAACGCGAACGCGGACCGCTGCTGGCTCACGAACTGCCAGCCGCCGGCGGCCACCAGCACGGGCACGAGCGCGGCGGCCCCGAACCGGTAGGCGCCCCACCGCGTGTTCGTGCCGAACTCCGCGTCCCGCACCGGGTTCTCCACGAAGTGGTAGGTGAGCGCGGCCAGCACGAGCGAAACGCCGATCACGAGCGCGCCGCCGCGCAGGCCGACCTCCTCCTGATCACGGGCGGCGAGGTAGAACAGGAGGATCGGCCAGTGCCACAGGTACAGCGCGTAGCTGAGGTTGCCGAGGTAGGCGAGCGGGCGGGCCGACAGGAAGCGGTCGGCGCCGACCGGGCTGCCGGTGGAGCCTGCCACGAGCACGAACGCGGCGGCGAGCGTCGGCCACAACGCGGCGTAGCCGGGGAAGACGGTGCCGACCTGGAGGACCAGACCACAGGCCACGAGTCCCACGACGCCGAGCCAGCCCAGCACCCAGCGGACCGCGCCCGGCAGGACTATGACGTCGATCACCAGCGCGAGCAGGCCGCCCAGCGCGAACTCCCAGACGCGGGTCAGCGACATGAAGTAGGCGAACGGCTGGTCCACCGCGGTGAGCCACACCGAGTAGGCCAGCGACACCACGAAGACGATGCCCAGCGCCCCGGCCAGCGAGCGGCGCAGGCTCCAGCCCGCGCGCCGGGCCACGAACACGACGAGCGCCACCAGCAGCGGCCAGACCACGTAGAACTGGCCCTGGATCGACAGCGACCAGAAGTGCTGCACCACGCTCGCCTGGTCGTGCTGGGCGAAGTAGTCCGCGGAGTCAGCCGCGAGCTGCCAGTTCTCCACGAACAGCGCGGCGGCCACCACCTCGCGGATGGTCTGGAACCACCGGCCCTCGGGCAGCAGCAGGTAACCCAGCACGACGGTGGCCACCAGTACGGTCATCGCCGCGGGGAAGAGCCGCTTGATCATGCGGCCCCACATCGGCTGGAAGGCGATGCGGCCGCGCACGCTCGCGCGGTAGAGCTGGCCCGTGATCAGGAAGCCCGAGACGAGGAAGAAGACGTCCACACCGCCGGAGATCCGGCCGAGCCAGACGTGGTAGATGACGACGAGTGCCGCGGCCAGTGCCCGCAAACCCTGTAGCTCAGGGCGAAAACGTGTCGTCCCGGTCACCCGCTCGGCGCCCTTGTCCTTCCCGCTCAGCACTCCGTGCACGGTACAGGCGCCGATCAACGAGCCGGCGAGGAGCCCGTTCCTTTCAGGACCGCAACAAACCCCGCCATAATCGCGAGTCGTGCGTTCCGGGCCGCGAGTCGTGCGTTCCCGACGTGATCAGTCGGCGGGATGCAGCTTGTCGGGGTGATGCACAGCCGTGCGACCGGACTTCTCGCTGCGCACGACGTACTGCGGCTTGTCCTTCGACGCCGCGACGTGCCTGCCACCGGCCTCGGTGTCCGAGGTGATCTTCTGCTCGACGGTGCCGACCGAGCTCTGATTGCCCGCGTCCCAGCGCACCCGGTTGCCCTTCTTGAGCTCCGCCACCTCGGACTCCCCTCACTTGAGCGGGTCGTGACCCCTGTTCATGAGCGAGTACCGCCAGCGCGTGTCGCGAACGTCACCCGACGGCCGCTGCGCGCGGTGCCGGTGGATGTAGCCGACCACCTTGCGCATGTGCTCCACGTCGGTATCGGTGAGATCGGCCCGCTTCCTCCGCAGGATGCCTGTCGCGGTCCGGAGTGCACAACTCGCGGTCCGGAGTGCACAACTCGCGGTCCGGAGCGCAGGACTCGCGGGCCGGAGTGCACGACTCGCGAGTCCGGGAAGGCTCCGTTCGCGTCCGGTCAGCCCTTCGCGGGCAGGATCCGGCCGGCGACCTCGCCGAAGCCGATCCGGCCGCCGTCGGCGCCGGGCGCCGTGGCCGAGATCACCACCTCGTCGCCGTCCTGCAGGAAGGTGCGCTGCTCCCCGGCCACCTCGACGGGCTCCTTGCCGCCCCAGGTCAGCTCGATGAACGCGCCGCGCTGCTCCTTGGCGGGGCCCGAGATCGTGCCGGACGCGTAGAGGTCACCGGTGCGGCTGCTGGCGCCGTTGACGGTCAGGTGCGCGAGCATCTGCGCGGGCGACCAGTACATCTCGCGGTACGGCGGGCGCGTGACCTCCTGGCCGTTCCAGACCACGGACAGGTCGATGTCCAGGCCCCACGGCTCGCTCTCGCGCAGGTACGGCAACGGCTCCGGGTCCTGCACGGGCGTGGGCACGCGCGCGGCCTCCAGCGCAAGGATCGGCACCACCCACGGCGAGATCGAGGTCGCGAAGCTCTTGCCGAGGAACGGGCCCAGCGGCACGTACTCCCAGGCCTGGATGTCACGCGCCGACCAGTCGTTGACGAGCACGGCGCCGAACACGCGGTCGGCGAACTCGTCGCACGACACGGGCGAGCCCAGCTCGGAGCCCGTACCGACGAGGAAACCCAGCTCGGCCTCGATGTCGAGGCGGCGGCACTCGCCGAACGTCGGCGCGTCCTCGTCCGGCGCCTTGCGCTGCCCGCTCGGCCGCACGATGTCGGTGCCCGAGACCACGACGGTGCCGGACCGGCCGTGGTAGCCGACCGGCAGGTGCTTCCAGTTCGGCATCAGCGGCTCCGCGTTGGGGCGGAACAGCCTGCCGAGGTTCGACGCGTGATGCTCCGAGGCGTAGAAGTCGACGTAGTCGGCGATCTCGACAGGCAGGTGCAGCGTCGCCTCGCCCACCGGGTGCACGGCGTCGTCCGGCACGTCGCCGGACACCAGCTCGGTGACCCGGCTCCGGACCTCCTCCCAGCGCGCGCGGCCCTGCGCCATGAACGCGTTGAGCGAGGGCCGGGCGAATACGTCGTCGCCCAGCGTGGCGGCGAGGTCCACCACCGAGTCGGCCACGCGCACGCCCACGCGGGGTGCGGTGCCCGGCGTCGAGAACACGCCGTAGGGCAGGTTGGCGAGCCCGAAGGGCGAACCCTCCGGGATGTCGATCCTGGTCACGCGTTGACTCCTTCTCCGCTCGCCGTCGCGGAGGGGACCAGGCCCAGCTCCACGAGCTCTTCGAGCGGCTCGGTGATACTGCAGGTGCCGAAGGACACGAAGGCCCGCCGCGCCGGGGCGGCCCCGGTCTCGCCGAGGTCACGCACCCCGGCGGCGACCGTACCGCCGTCCCGCTCGGCGAGCAGGGCGCGCAGCGCGCTCTCGTCCTCGCCGCGCAGGGCGGCGGCGGTCGCGAGCAGCAGGTTGAGGAACCCGTGCTGCTCGAAGCCGGTCTCCGGGTCGGTGTTGCGCAGCGCGTGGTGCAGCCCGGCCGTGGCCTTGAACGGCACGCCCGCCGCGACGACGGCCGCGATCGCCGAGGCCAGCTCGGTCTCGTCGGGGTACAGCTCGGCGCGCACTCCCCCGGTGCGGAACTTGGCCCGGTGCCCGCGCTGCGCGAGCGCCGCGATCACGTCCGCGCGGCGCTCGTCGCGGGGCACCTCGACGTAGACGGTGACGTTCCCGGCGTCCGCGCGCGCCGCCTCGAGCGCGGCGAAGAACTCCGGCACGCCCATTCCCTGCGGCACGGCGACCTCGAACGCGGCGACGTCGGCAGGCAGCCCGCCCACCGTGCCGAGCGCGGAGGCGATCTGCCCGGGGCCCTCCGGTGCCGTCACCGACAGCTCGATCCGCTCCCCCGGCGGCAGCAGCGGGCCGAGCTTCGCGAGCGCGGGCTCGGCGAGCACGAGCGGGCCCACCAGCTCGCCGTAGGCGGAGGCCCGGTGCCGCACGTGCGCCGGCACCGCGTCCTCCAGCGGGGCGAGCCCGGGCGGGAACACCGCCGCGTCGTCGCACAGGCCCCTGGCGAAAGCGGGCACGGTGCTCACTGCTGCGACCCCCCTGGCCCCCGTCCCGCCCACGTCCAGGCGTAGTTGGTGTCCTCGCAGGCGAGCGCGCCCTCGCCGAGCTCGAGCGGGCGGAACGTGTCCACCATGACGGCCAGCTCGTCGAAGAACTCGGCGCCGATGCTGCGCTCGTAGGCACCGGGCTGCGGGCCGTGCGCGTAGCCGCCGGGGTGCACCGAGATCGAGCCCTGGCCGATGCCGGATCCCTTGCGCGCCTCGTAGTCCCCGCCGCAGTAGAACATGATCTCGTCGGAGTCCACATTGGAGTGGTAGTACGGCACCGGGATCGAGAGCGGGTGGTAGTCCACCTTGCGGGGCACGAAGTTGCACACCACGAAGTTGTTGCCCTCGAACACCTGATGGGCGGGCGGCGGCTGGTGCACGCGCCCGGTGATGGGCTCGTAGTCGTGGATGCTGAACGTGTACGGGTACAGGCAGCCGTCCCAGCCGACGACGTCGAACGGGTGCGCCGGGTAGACCATGCGCGTGCCCACGATCGCGCCGCCCGCGCGGTGCTTCACGAGCACCTCGACGTCGGTGCCCTCGCCGTGCACCAGCTCGGTGGGGCCGTGCAGGTCGCGCTCGCAGTACGGCGAGTGCTCCAGCAGCTGGCCGTAGCGCGAAAGGTAGCGCTTCGGCGGCGCGACGTGGCTGTTGGCCTCGATCGCGTAGGCGCGCAGCGGGCCCTCGCCGTGCGGCAGCCAGCGGTGCGTGGTGGACGTCGGGATGATCACGTAGTCGCCGGGCTTCGCCTCCAGCGTGCCGAACACGGTCTCCACCGTGGCCTGGCCGGACTCGACGTAGACGATCTCGTCGCCCACCGCGTTGCGGTAGAGCGGGGAGTCCTGTGTGGACACCACGTAGGAGATGCGCACGTCACCGTTGCCGAGGATGAGCCTGCGGCCGGTGACCACGTCGGTCTCGGCCCAGACCTCCTTGGGGAACAGCTCGTGCAGCTTCAGGTGCCTCGGCTTGAGCGGGTGGTTCGGCGTGGTCGTCTGGTCGGGCAGCTCCCAGACCTGCGAGTCGACGATCGCCGAGGGCAGGCCGCGGTGGTAGAGCAGCGACGAGTCCGACGAGAAGCCCTCCTCGCCCATCAGCTCCTCGTAGTAGAGGCCGCCCTCGTCGGTGCGGTGCTGGGTGTGGCGTTTCGGGGGCACGGTGCCGACCTGGCGGTAGTACGCCATGACTGCCTCCTCGCTGTCGGTCGTGGGCAGGAATCAGTAACCGCCCTGCCCATATAGTTCACGCATTTACTACCTCGCGTCAAGAGGCAGCATCGGTTGCGGTCAGTCGCGGTCAGTTGCGGCCCCGGACGTCGAACTGGTCGCGGTTGCTGACGAGCTTATCGAGCAGCATGACGAGAATCCGCTGCTCGGCCTCGGTCAGCACACTGGCCCACTCGTACTCGCGCTCGTTCTGCTCGCGGAAGAGCTCGACCATCTCCTCGGTGCCGCGCTCGGTGAGCGACAACAGCACGGAGCGCCCGTCGTGCTCGCCGGGCGTGCGGGCGAGCAGGCCGTCGGCGACCAGCGTCTTGGCCAGGTTCGACACGGCGGCCCTGCTCATACCCGTCAGCTCGGCGGCCTTCTTGGCCTCCAGCGGCCCGGCCAGCCACGTGACGAACAGCAGCCGGAACCCGGACCACGACCGGCCGCGCGGCCGGTGGACCGACGCCTCCAGGTCGTAGGTGACGATGTTGGAGGCGCGGTTCAGGGTCAGCAGCAGCTCGGTGGCCAGCTGGTGCCTGAAGCCGTACTCGGTGGCGAGCCTGCGGTTGGCGAGCTCGACGAACGACCAGAAGTCCAGCCCGCCGTGCTCGCCATCCGCCGTCATGGCCCTACCCTAACGTCACCACCGACTAGTAAACATTGAAACTACTTTACCGCGGCGGTGGGCGTCTCCGCGACATCCCGCGCCCGGCGTTCCCTGGGCACCGTGACGAACGCGAGCATCACCGCGCACACCAGCAGGCAGCCGATCGGGAAGTACAGGCCCGCCGAGACGTTGTCGACGGTCGCGCTCTTGCCGATCACGTACGGGCCGAAGAACCCGCCCAGCGCGGCGATCGAGTTGATCGCGGCCAGGCCCACCGCCGTGTGCTCCTTCGACAGGACCCGCGAGGCCATCGCCCAGTACGGGGCCATGTAGCCGAGCACGCCCACGGCGACCATCGACAGGCACGTCAGCGCGATCACCGGCTCGTGCCGGAACTGGATGGTGCCGAACAGCCCGAGCGCCGCGAGCACCATCAGCGCGATGACGTGGCCCTTCCGCTCCCCGGTGCGGTCGGAGTTGCGCGCGACCAGCAGCATGCCGAACGCGCCGACCAGGAACGGGATGGCGCCGAGCAGACCGATGTTGGTGGCCGAGTACGACGGGTCCATCTGCTTGACGATCTGCGGCAGGAAGAACGTGAACCCGTACAGGCCGCACGCCGCGAAGAGGTTGGCCACGGCCAGGTAGAGCACCTTGCGATTCTTCATCACGCGCAGCTGCCCCAGGAACGTCTCCTTCTCCTCGGGGCGGTACTCCTTGGCGATCTCGCCCTCGAGCCAGGCGCTCTCCTCCGTGCTGAGGAAGCGCGCCTTGCTGGGCACGTTCGGCAGGTAGAACAGCACGAGCACGCCGATGAGCACCGCGGGCGCGCCCTGCAGCACGAACACCCAGCGCCAGCTCGACAGATCGAACCAGTGCACGTGGTCGAGGATGAACCCGCCGGTGAGGCTGCCCAGGATCATCGCCACCGGCTGCGCCAGCGCGAGCGCCGCGATCGCGCGGCCGCGCTCCTTCGACCGGAACCACAGGGTCAGGTACAGCAGCAGGCCAGGGAACAGGCCGGCTTCGGCGACACCCAGGACGATGCGGGCGATGTAGAGCTGCGTGACGTCGTGCACGAAGCCCGTCACCACGGTGACGAGGCCCCACGAGATCGCGATCCGCGCGAGCCACAGCCGCGCGCCGACCCGCTTCATGATCATGTTGCTGGGGATCTCGAACACCACGTAGGCGAGGAAGAAGATCGCCGACGCGACACCGAAGGTGGCCGCGGTGATGCCGAGCTCGTGCTCCATGCCGAGCTGCGCGTAGCTGATGTTCGCCCGGTCCATGTAGTTGAACACGTACAGCAGTCCGACGAGCGGCAGGATCCGCACCGACACCTTCCGGATGGTGCGGGCTCCCAGCTCGCCGCCCCCGGCGGCGGTGATGGGGTTGGGCATGCGTTTCTCTTCTTTCTCAGCGTTGAGTGGTGGCTGCGTTGCGGCCGGCGATCCGGCCCATGGTGAGCGCGTTCGCGACGGCGTTGCCGCCGCCGACGTAGCGCTGCCCGAGCACGCCCGCGCCGGCCTCACCGGCGGCGAACAGCCCTGGGATGACCTCGCCCCGTTCGTCCAGCACCGCGGCGCCGGCGTTGATCTCCAGCCCGGCATGCGTGCAGACCAGCTCGGCAGGCAGCACGCGCGCGGCGTAGAACGGGGCGTCGTCGATCGGCTCCGGGTTCTCCTGCGAGCCCTTGTTGGCCAGCGTGCGATGCCGCTGGAAGTCGTCGTCGCGCCCATGCGGCAGCTGGCCGTTCCAGCGCCGGACGGTGGCCTCGAGCGTCCCGGCGGGCACGCCGATCTCGGCGGCGAGCCCGGCAAGCGTTCCCGCTCGCACGGTACGCCCCGCGTCGGCCTCGGCGGCCACGTGGTCGGCGTCCCAGTGCGCGTAGCCGGGCGGCAGCGTGCGCCGCGCCCGCTCGTCGAAGATCGCCCACACGAAGCCGCCGTGCGCCTCGATGATGCCGGTGGACACCGCGTAGGAGGCGTCCTCGTCCATGACCCGACGCCCCGTGGCGTCGACGTATACGCGTGACTTCGGCGGGAAGCCCGACTGCCAGTGGTGCAGGCGCTGGAAGTAGGCGGTGGGCAGCATCAGGCCCCAGCCGTCGCCGGCGACCGACGCGCCGACCTCCTCGCCGAAGCGGAGGTGGTCGCCCCTGCTGCCCTCGGCGGCCACGACGAAGAGGTCCTCGCCCGCGCGCAGCGCGGCCGGGTAGTAGCGGGCCAGCAGCTCGCCGTCCTGGGCGAACCCGCCGCTGGCCACCACCACGGCACTCGCGCGCACCTCGAGGTCGTCGGCGACGACGCCGCACACGCGCCGGTTCTCGGTGAGCAGGCGCTGCACGCGGGTGTTCAGCACCACCTCGACGCCGCGGTCGCGCACGGCCTTGGCGAGCACCTGCACGAGCCCGTAGCCCTGGTCCCTGGGCACGTGCCCGCGCCAGACGTCCTCCACGCCCGCCTGGCACAGGCCCGGCATATGAGCGTTGGCCGACACCTTCGCCGGGACCTCGACCCCGAGCCCGAGCAGCCACTCCAGCGTCGGGCCCGCGTTCTCGCAGAACGCGGCGATGAGCCCCGGGCCGAGCAGCCACTGGTTGAGGTCCATGTAGTGCTGGAAGAACCGTTGCGGCGTGTCCTCGATGCCGAGTGCGGCCTGCACGCTCGTGCCCGCCGCGGTGAACAGCCCCGCCGAGAGCTGGGTGGAGCCGCCGAGCTCGCGCTCGGACTCGAAGAGCAGCACCGAGGCGCCCAGCTCGGCGGCCGTGGCCGCGGCGGCGAGCCCCGCTCCGCCGCCGCCGATCACGATGACGTCGAAACCCTCGTCGGTCATAGCCGCCCTCCCGCCTCGCTGGTGATCCGGTGGTAGAGGCCGTTCGAGACCAGGCCACCGTCCACGGTCAGCTCGCTGCCGGTGAGGTAGGTGGAGCGGTCGGACAGCAGGAACAGCACGGCGTCGGTGATCTCCTCCGGCGTGCCCATCCGGCCGGCCGGGATGCTGCGCACGGCGGACTCGACGAACGTGTCGGAGCCCTCCAGCAGCGCGGTGCCGACCAGTCCGGGGTGGACGGAGTTGACCCGGATGCCCCACCGCGCGAAGTTGCCCGCGGCCGATTTGGACAGTCCGGTGAGGCCCCATTTGCTGGCGGAGTACGCCGGTGAGAAGTAGCCGATCTGGCCGGAGATCGACGAGATGTTGACGATCGATCCGCCACCGGAGTCGCGCATGAGCCCGGCGACGGCCTTCATCCCGTAGAAGGGGCCGTAGAGGTTGACGCGCAGCACGAGGTCCCAGACCTCGTCGGTCGTGTCGAGGAACTCCAGCCGCCGCGAGACGCCGGCGTTGTTGACGAGCCCGCCGAGCGTGCCCCGCTCGGCACGGACCTCGTCCACCACCCGAGTCCACGCGCCCGCGTCGGTGACGTCGAGCGCGTGCACCGACGCCGAGCCTCCCGCTCCGGTGATGCGCTCCGCCACGGGTGCCGCGTCGGCGACGTCGGCGAGGCACACGTGCACGCCCCGCTCCCCCAGCGCGAGCGCGTGGCTCGCGCCCATGCCGGACGCCGCGCCGGTGACGAGCACGACCGAGGGGTAGCCGATCCGCTCAGACATGCCGCGAACCGCCGTCGACGGCGATGCTGTGCCCGGTGACGTAGCGGGCGCTGTCGGAGAGCAGGAACAGCAGCGGGCCCACCACCTCCTCGGGGGAACCGAGGCGGTGCAGGGGAACCGTGTCGAGCGCGTGCCGCAGCGCGGCCGGGTCCTCGCGCACCCAGCGGGTCATCTCGGTGTCGATGTAGCCGGGCGCGATCGCGTTCACGCGGATGCCCTTGTCGCCCAGCTCCACCGCGAGCGACTCGGTGAGGTGCGCGACGGCGGCCTTGGACGTGCAGTAGGCGCCACGCCCCCGGCGCACGCGGATGGCGGACACCGACGACATGTTCACGATCGCCCCGCCGGGGCCCAGGTGCCGCGCCGCCGCCTGCGCTCCGAAGAGGACACCCTCGACGTTGACCGAGAGCGTGGCGTTGATCTGCTCCGGAGTGATCTCGTCAACGAGCGCGAACGGGAAGATTCCGGCGTTGTTGACCCAGAAGTCCAGGCGCCCGAAGCGTTCCAGCGCGAGCTGCGCGAGCGCCTCGTGCTCGTCGGCCTTGGTGACGTCCACGCCCGCGCCCACGACCGTGCCCGGCTGCTCGTGCAGCGCCTGCGTGGCGAGCGTGGCGTTCAGCTCGCCGGCGGTGGCGCTCATCTGGCCGGCGTTGATGTCACCACCGACGACGTGGACACCCCGGGCCGCCAGCGCCGAGGTGAAGCGGGCGCCCATTCCCCGTGCCGCGCCGGTGACCACCGCGACCTTGCCGGGGAACTCCGGGTAGACGGCGGTCATCGGGGTGTGCAGCACGCGCCCCTCTCCGGCGGGCTCGGCAGCGCTGGTCATGCGTGGGTACTCCTTGACTCTCTCGGGTTCTCGATTCCGCAGCGAAGGCCACCTTCACTGCGCCTGAACGCAGTGAAGGTGGCCTTCACTGCGGTTGGTCGTCGCGGCGGACGACGCGGCGCCGGATGCGCCAGCCACCGTCGCCACGCACCAGGTCGTCGGTGATCGTCGTCTGCCGCACGAGCCGGGACGGCTCGCCGCGCGGCGTGGTGACGATCTGCAGGTAGGCCTCCACCGTCGCGTGCCGCTCCCCCGCTTCGCGGACGAACAGGTTGGTGAGCACGTGCCGGGTCACCTCGTCGCGTGCGCGGGCCTCGGCCGCGAAGCGCTCGGCGAAGGCGGTGAGCGCGCCGGTGCCGGTGACGGGCTCGGGGTAGCTGGGCGAGACGAACTCACCGTCGGCGGTGAAGGTCAGCGCCCAGTCGCGTGCGTGGCCCCCGTCGATGAGGTGGCTCTGCGCGCCGTAGAGCTGGTGGACGGCGGCGAGCGTCTCGGGCGCGACGCTGGGTGACACGGGAAACCTCCGGTGATCGGCACTCCCGGGCGGGTGGTGCCGCACCGGTCGGTGTGCTATTATCGCACTCAGCGTGCGATCTACGGAAACAGTAGGTTGGTCACACGCGCCTGTCAACGTCCTTCATGCCTGTACTGGGGGAAGCCGGTGTCCACCGAGTCCGTGCTGCTCGACGCGGGAATGTCGAAGACGCTGCACAACGGGCTGCAGATCCTGGAGCTGCTCGTGCAGCACCCGCAGGGCCTCTCGCTCACCGACATCGCCGAGGGCATCGGCGTGCACCGCACGGTGGCCCACCGGCTCGTGCGCACACTGGAGGCCCACCAGCTGTGCCGGCGCGACCGGTTCAAGCGGATCTCGCTCGCCGCCGGGCTGGTCCGGCTGGCCGAGCCCGTGGAGCAGGACCTGCGCACGCTCGCACGGCCACTGCTGGAGGAGCTGACCGACGCCACCCAGGCGACGTCACACCTCGTCGTCCGCGAGGGACGGGACCGCGTGCGGATGCTGATGATCGTGGAGCCGAGGCAGGCGAGGATGCACGTGTCGTTCCGCGCGGGCCAGGTCGACCCGATCGAACGGGGCTCGGCCGGGCTGGCACTGCTCGCCGCGGACCCGCCCGTGCCGGGCGAGCGGGAAGAGATCGCGCTCGCCCGCAAGCGCGGGTACGCCGTGTCCTACGGCGAGATCGCCTCGTCGGTCATCGGTATCACGGCCGTGGTGCCCCACCACGGCAGCACACAGGCCGGGCTCGGGCTGTCCCTCTTCGAGGCGCCCGACGAGGAGCGGCTGGGCGCGCTCGTGGTCGACGCCGCCCGCAGGCTCGGCGAGCTACTGCGGTAGCGCCGCGCGGTAGGCGTTCACCGAGTCGGTGAGCTCGCGCAGGGTGGTGCGCAGCTCGTACAGGTCGGGTCCGTCCAGCCCCATCGCGTCACCGACCAGGCCGGGCAGCGGCACGGCCTTCGCGCGCAGCTCGTCGCCCTTCGCGGTAAGCGTGACGAGTACCGAGCGCTCGTCGTCACTGCGCCGCTCGCGGCGCACCAGTTCGAGCTTCTCCAGCCGCTTGAGCAGCGGCGACAGCGTGCCCGAGTCGAGCTGCAGGGCGCGCCCGAGGTCCTTCACGGTCAGCGCGTCGTGCTCCCACAGCGCGAGCAGCACGAGGTACTGCGGGTAGGTCAGGCCGAGGTCGTCGAGCAGCGGCCGGTACAGCGCGGTCACGGCACGCGAGGCCGCGTAGAGCGCGAAGCAGACCTGGTCGTCGAGCACCGGTCCGGCCGGCTGTTCCGCCATGACCCACCTTCCCTCCGGCAACCACCGATCCTCTCCCCGCGACACCTGGTGCGCAACCCGGCTGTGACAGGTCCCATTTGGAGAAATTAAGTTGTGCACAACTCAGTTATTTTCGATGAGTCTCGGGGAACCCTCCCCGGCCGGACCGCACAGGAGACAGCGATGACCGCCAACCCGCACGACCTCGCTCTCGAACCCGCAGCGCAGGCGTTCGCCGAGGCCACCGACAACCCGCCGTTCCTCTACGAGCTGGACCCCGACGAGGGTCGCAAGACGGTCGACGAGGTGCAGTCCGGTGACCTCGCCAAGCCCGACGCCGACCTGGAGGACCTCACCATCCCCGGAGGGCCGACCGGTGAGGTGCGCGTCCGGATCGTCCGGCCGCGAGGCGCCACCGGACCGCTCCCGGTGATCGTCTACCTGCACGGCGCCGGCTGGGTCTTCGGCAACGCGCACACCCACGACCGGCTCATCCGCGAACTGGCCACCGGAACCGGTGCCGCCGTGGTCTTCCCCGAGTACGACCGCTCCCCCGAGGCGCGCTACCCCGTGGCGGTCGAACAGAACTACGCGGCCGCGGTGTGGGTCGCCCGGCACGGCGCCGAACACGGCCTCGACCCGGCCCGCATCGCGATCGCGGGCGACTCCGTGGGCGGCAACATGACCGCCGCCGTCACGCTGCTCGCCAAGCAGCGCGGCGACGTGGAGTTCCGGCAGCAGGTGCTCTTCTACCCGGTGACCGACGCGAACTTCGGCACCGGCTCCTACGAGCGGTTCGCCACGGGCTATTTCCTCTCCCGTGCGGGCATGCGGTGGTTCTGGGACCAGTACACGACCGACCCCGCGCAGCGCGCCGAGATCACCGCCTCGCCGCTGCGGGCGAGCCTCGACGACCTCGCCGGGCTGCCGCCCGCGCTCGTCATCACCGCGGAGGCCGACGTGCTCCGCGACGAGGGCGAGGCCTACGCCGCGAGACTGCGCAGGGCGGGCGTCCCCGTCGTGGCCACACGGTACCAGGGGGTGATCCACGACTTCGTGATGCTCAACGCCCTGCGCGAGACGCACGCCGCCGGGGCCGCGATCGGCCAGGCGGTCGCGACGCTGAAGGCCGCGCTCGCCTGACCGCGCGCGGGGGACCGGGCCGCGCCGGCCCGGTCCCCCGCGCGCGTCAGCCCTTCCAGCCCAGTGCCTCCTGCTTCACCGCGCCGGCGTCGAAGTCGTTGTAGCGGTCGGCGAGGCTGTAGTCGACGAGGCCGCTCGACTCCAGGTCGACGGCCTTGTCCACCATGCCGTAGCGGGCGAGCTCGTCGACCGTGTGCTGCATCGCGGCCGCGTCCTGCACGCCGTACTCGCCCGACGGTCCGGGACCGCCCGTGACGTCGAGCCGCATGCCGAGGATCCGCACCGCCTGCTCGCGCGCCACCTGCTCGTCCGTCGCGGCCGGTTTGGACTGCGGGAACTCCGCCCAGTGCATGTCGATCGCCGCCTCCGGGTTCTCCTGCGCGAACACCATCGCCTTGAAGAACGCCCGCACCATGCCGACCACGCGCTCCGGCTCGTTCTCGATGCTCTCCTTGCGCACCACGAGCGCCGAGGTGCCGGTGAGGTCGTTGAGTGGGGTGTCCAGTGCGCGCAGCGGCGTGCCGAGCAGGTCGCCGATCACGACGTTGGGGCCGTCGTAGCCCGCGTAGGCCTGGACCTCGTTGCCGCGCAACGCCTCCGCCGCCTGCGCGCCGTAGCCGACGGGCAGGTACTCCGCGTCCGCCTCGGGGTCGAGCCCGGCCTGCGCGAGCACACCCTTGGCGTAGAGGTTGCTGATCGACGTGAGCGTGCTCGAGCCGATCGTCTTGCCCTTCAGGTCCTGCACCGTCCTGATCGGACTGTCCTCCGGCACGGCGACGCGGAAGATGTTGCCGTTGGTGAAGCCCACCACGGCGAGCCCGTCGTCCTGGCCCGCGGCCGACACCACCGCGTTCATCGACGCGTACGTCATGAACGACTGACCGGTGGCGACCGACTGCACCGCCGACAGCGCCGTGTCGACGGGCTGGATGGTGACGTCGAGCTTCTCGTCGGCGAAATAGCCCGCCCGCAGCGGCACCGACGTGTACGACGCGGTGGTGGCGGTGAGCGACTTGTCGGCGACGGCGAAGATGAGGCTGCCGCCACCCTGGGCGCTGGTGCCGCCGCAGCCGGCGAGCGTCACGGCGGTCAGCGCGGCGGTGGCGAGGCCGAGTAACCGCCTGCGCGAGATGTTGCTGGTCATCGGGATCTCCTCGGGGAAACGGGAGGGACGGGGAGGGGTCAGCGGTTGCGGCGCACGAGGCGCTCGGTGAGGGTGAGGACGCCGTAGAGCGCGAGTCCGAAGACGGACAGCACGATGAGCGTGGCGTAGGTCGCGGCCACCTCGCCGGTGGTGGTGAACTGCTGGATGGCGTAGCCGATGCCGGTGCGGGACGCGACGAACTCGCCGACGATCGCGCCGATCAGCGCCAGCACCGCCGCGCTGTTGAGCGCGGGGAAGATGAAGGCGAGCGCGTTGGGAATGCGCAGGTAGCGCAGTTCCTGCCACTTACTCGCCCGCAGCGACCGGAAGAGGTTCACCTCGTCGTCGCTGACCTCGGTGAGGCCCGCGATCGTGTTGGTGAGCACCGGGAAGAACGCCAGCAGCGCGGCCAGCACCACCTTCGGCGCCAGGTCGTAGCCGAAGATCGCGACGATCAGCGGGGCGATCGCGACCTTCGGGAACGTCTGCGAGATCAGAATGTACGGGTAGACGGCGTTGCGCAGGATCGGCGAGAACGCGAACGCCGAGCCCACCACCAGCGCGGCGGCCACGGCGAGCACGAAGCCGAACAGGGTCTCCTGCACCGTGGCCGACAGGTGGGGCCACAGGCTGCCGTCGGAGATCATCCGCCCGAGCGCCGCCAGGACGTCGCCCGGCGGGGCGAGCAGCAGCGGCGACACCGCGCCGGAGGTGGCGAGCACGTGCCACGTGGTGACGATCGCGACGAAGATCAGCACGGCGAGCGCCGCCGACTTCGCACCGGCACCACCGCGGGGCCGGGGTGGCGTGGCCGTCTCGTCCGCGACGGTGGAGGCGAGCTGGGTGGCCATCAGCGTTCTCCCTTCCGCTCCCCGGCGCGCGCGTCGTCGAGCACCGCGCGCACGTGCCGGATCGCCTCGTAGAACTCGGGGGTGTTGCGCAGCGCGCGCTCCCGAGGGCGCGGCAGTTCCACCGGGATGTTGGCGTGGACGCGGCCGGGCCGCGCGCTCATCACGACGACGCGGTCGGACAGGAACACCGCCTCCGAGATGCTGTGGGTGACGAACACGACCGTCTTGGGCTCGTGCTGCCAGACGCGCAGCAGCTCGTCGTTGAGGTCCTCGCGGGTGAACTCGTCGAGCGCGCCGAACGGCTCGTCCATGAGCAGCAGCGACGGCTGGGTGATCAGCGAGCGCGCGATCGCGACCCGCTGCTCCATGCCGCCGGAGAGTTCCTTCGGGTGGTGCTTCTCGAACCCGGCGAGCCCCATCAGGCCCAGCAGGTCCACGGCACGCGCCTCACCCTCGGCGTCGCGCGTGCCGTCGATGTCCAACGGCAGGCAGATGTTGTCGAGCACGTTGCGCCAGCGCAGCAGCGTCGGCTTCTGGAAGGCGACCCCGATCTGCGGTAGCGGCTCGGTGACGGTGGCGCCGTCGATGGCGACCGTGCCGGTGGACGGCGTGAGCAGCCCGGCGATCATCTTGAGCAGCGTCGACTTGCCGCAGCCGCTCGGACCGATCAGCGAGACGAACTGGCCCGCCTCGATCTCCAGATCCACATCGGACAGGGCGTGGACGAGCTTGCCCTTGCCCTCGAAGGTCTTGGTCACGGCGCGGGCCGTGATGGCGGACGGTGCGGCGGTGGTGCGCGCGGGCGCGTCCGCCAGTGTGCGGGTGGCCATCGGGTCACTCCTCTCGGCTGGGCTGGTCGGTGCCGCCGGCGGGCAGCACGTCGGCGTAGAAGCGCAGCCAGTTGCCGCCCATCACGGCGGCGACCGACGGCTCGTCGAACCCGTACCGGCGCAGCGCCTCCTCCTTCGCGGGGAACGCGCGGGTGTCGGGAAACCACGGCAGCGGCGGCTGCTTGCCAGGGTTGCTCGCGGAGCCCGCGCCGTACTGCGGCTGCATGCTCCACCGCCCCTGCCTCATCCACTGCAGGTGCTCGAAGGTCACCTTGCGGCCGAGGTCGGTGCCGATGCCGACGTGCTCGATGCCGATGAGGTCCACGGTGCGCGCGACCATCTCGGCCCAGGCATCGATGCTCTCGGCGTAAGGACCGGAGATGTTGCGGTAGCCCGAGACCCCGAGCACGCCGCCACGGGCGGCGAGTCCTTTGAGGACCTCGTCGGACTTGTTGCGGCGATGGGGCACGAGCGACGCGGCGTTGGCGTGGGTGACGGCCACGGGTTTGGCCGAGTGCTCGATGGCCTCGATGCTGGTGCGCTCCCCCACGTGCGAGAGGTCGATGGCCATGCCCACGCGGTTCATCTCGGCCACCACCTCCCGGCCGAAGCGGGTGAGGCCGCTGTCGGGGTCGTCGTAGCAGCTGGCGCCGATGTCGTTCTGGATGTTGTAGGTCAGCTGCGCGACGCGCACGCCGAGGTCGGCGAACAGCTCCACGAACCGGATCCGGCCAGCCAGGAAGGCGCTGTTCTGGAACCCGAGCAGGATCGCCGTCCTGCCCTCGGCCGCGATCCGCTCCACGTCGGCGGCGGTGCGCGCGATGCCGATCAGGTCGGCGTTGTCGCGCTCCAGCTGCCGCCAGGCGGCCAGCGAGTCCATCGACTCCAGCGCGTCGCCCCAGTAGCCGCACGTCACGGTCACGCAGGCGAGCCCGCCCTCACGCAGTTCGGTGAACACCTCGCGGTCGAACTCGCTGCATTCGAGTCCGTCAACGTAATGCACTTGGTTCTCCTGTCGCTTCAGGACGCGGCTTCGGCCACGTAGTCGGGATCGGTCTCGGTGAGCCCCTCGCCGCCGGTGAGCAGCGCGGCCCCGGCGTGGTTGCGGGACAAGGGCGTGTCGATGGTCAGGGCCTCGTTGGACCGGTGGTACAGGCGCCACCACATCGGGGCCGGGACCGTGAGCCCGTGCAGCGCGGCCTCGAGCAGGTGCTCGCCACCCGCCATCGCCGCCCGCGAGCCGGCCGGGACCGCCGCGGTGGCCTTCGTCGCCTCCAGCACGCGGATCTCGCCCGCGCCGGTCACGCGCACCCGGGCGCCGAGGCGGGCGCCGAGCGGCGCGGCGGCGAGCAGCAGCCCGGGGTCGGTCAGGCCCGTCACGGTCAGCGTCGCCGAGCCGTGCTCGGCGACGGTCGCGACGGCGAGGTCGAGCAGAGCCGGCACCGCGAACGGCGCCGGGACTCCCGGTGCCGCCACAGCGATCCGGGGACCGTCCTCCGCGGTGATCTCCAGCGCGTCCCACCCGCCCGGGGCACGCCCGTCGAGGAAGGCGAGGCCCTCCAGCCCGAGCGCCTCGGCGGCGACCACGACCTCCCGCACCGCGGCCCACGCGCCCTTGGGGACGCCGAGCAGCATCACGATCCGTTCGGTGACCAGGCGGGTCTCGCGCAGGCTCACCCGCAGCGTCTCCGCGCTCATCGCGCACCGCCCTTCCCGGAAAGCACCTCGTTGACCTCCTCGGCCCGCCGCAGCAGTGCGGTCGTGGCCTTCTCGACATCGAGCCTGCTCGCCGGTCCGGCCAGGCTGAGCGCGCCGACGCAGCCGCCGTGCACGTCGAAGACGGGCGCGGCGATGCCGGTGACACCGTCGAGCCAGCGCCCGCTGGACGTCGCGTAGCCCGCCTCACGGATCGCGGCGAGGTCCTCGGCGGCGGGCACCTCCACGCCGCGGTTGCGCAGGTCGTCGAGCTGACGCTCGGTGGCCCACGCCATGAGCACCTTCCCTGACGCACTGCGGCCCAGCGGCATCTGCGCCTCGGCACGCAGGTCGACCTGCAGTGTGCGGCCGGGCTCGAGCCGCTGGATGATCGTGGCGGTGTCGCGTTCGAGGATCGCGAGCGACACCGCCTCGCGGATCTCCTCGACGAGCCGTTCCATCGCGGGCAGCACGCGGTCGGCGAGCCCCGCCTGCCGCAGTGCGGACTGGCCGACCCACGCGGCGCGCAGGGTGAGCCGGTAGGCGCCGTCGTCGGTCTGCTCCATCCACCCCGCGGCGGTGAGGGTCACCAGCTGCTGGTGCACGGCGGCCCGCGACCAGCCCAGTTCCCTCGCCAGCTCGGACACGCGCACCGAACGCTCCGCCTGTGCGACGGTCTCCAGCACGCCGAGGCTTTTCAGCGTGGTGGACAGCGGCTGCGTGCGGGGCTTGCTCTCCTCGCTCACGCGCGGTCTCCTTGTTCGGGGTCCGTACCGGGCTCGGCCGGCCACCACCAGACGCGCTCGTCGCCCCGCGCGATGTCCTCCCGCGTGGGAGCGCCCTGGAAGATCAGGCCGCGCAGTGTCCGGTTGAGATAGTCCTTCGTGCGGTCCAGTCCGTACAGTGCGCCGTTCATGAGCCGGATCAGCCTGGCGGGCACGAACTCCACGTCCAGCGCGTCCACATAGGGCTGAGCGTAGGGGTTGCCGCGCAACGCCTGGAACCGCTCGATCGCGGCCAGCTGCCCGGGGTTGTCGAACAGGAACCGTCCAACCCGGACACCCGGGTCGTAGGTGTCCAGCCGTGCGCGCAGGCTCCGTGCGAGCCCTGGCACGTCCACGGAGAGGTCGAACCCGCCGGGCACCTCCTCGCGGGGGCCGGAGCGGGGCTCCTCCGAGGACCGGGACTTGTACCAGATGCGCCTGCGGTCGTGCTCGCCCGCGATGGGCAGCTCCAGCGCCCAGCGGTACTCCTCGTCGAGGAGGCTGCGCAGCTCACCGATGGTCATGCCGGGCTCGCGCACCAGCTGCTCGTCCACGAGGAGCTCCTCGGTGAGCCGCGTGCACTCCTGCGGCACGAACTCGATCAGCAGCGCGTCGAGCGTTTCCTCGGTCTCCTCCGTGACGGTTCCGGCGACCTCCCTGCGCAGCTGCTCGAAGGCCGGCACGTCCGCACCCGCGAACCGTTCCCCGTCGCGGAGCTTCTGCGCCAGCGCACGGACCTGTTCGAGCTCCGCCGCGACCCGGTCGCTGGCCGGGAAAACGTTGTAGCTCATGGGATCCTGGCGGCGGTAGGTGATGGCACGATCCAGCAGCCCGAGGAGCGTGTCCCAGCGTTCGTCCCCTTCGGACGGATCGAGCCCGCGCGCCGCGAGCAGGGCGCGCTCGCGCAGGGTCAGCCAGCGGTCGACGAGCCGGGGGTGGTTGGCGACGAAGAGCACGAGCCCGAGCGCGGAGCCGTTGCCGAGCCCCAGGTACCGGCGGTATTCCGGCGCGAGCGGCACCGCGTGGGGCGAAGCGCCCCGCGCGAGTCGTTCGCACAGGTCGGCGCTGAACTCGCGCATGAGGTAGGCCGTGAGCATCTGGGCGTGGTAGGGAACGCGCAGCGGGTGACGGTCACCGTAGGAGATGAACGTGCGGGTGCCGAACGTTCCGTTGGCGTCGAGACCGGTGTTGCGCATGAGGTAGCCGATGCCCCGCAGCACGCCCGGGTCGGGCTGGCGGCCGCCGGCCAGCGCGCGGACGGTGTGCTCGAACGCCCGCAGGCTCCGGTTGGAGCGGCACCAGACCAGCGTGCCCGGTGCGGCGCGGCCGGCGTAGAGCTTCGGCAGCTCGCGGCGGGTCTGCTCGATGCGCGCCTCGTCGGCCTCGCCCTCCCACAGCGCGCCCACCATGTCCCAGCTCTGGCCGATGATGCGCGGCGTCCGGTCGACCATGCGCGGCTCGGAACTGAAGGCGGCGAAGGAGAACACGTCGCTTCCGGTGTCCACCCGGTACACCGCGACACCGTCGCCGGCATCGGAGACGTCCATCGTGGACAGTTCGATGCTCCAGCGTTCCCGCGTCATCTTCTCGATCAGTGACCGGCTCGCGCTGAGCCGGGTCGGCTGCATGGCCGCCAGTCGCCGCGGATCCATCAGCTCGGCGGGATCGCGGAACGCGAGCCCGTCCGCCGTGGCCGCGGGGGCGGGTCTGCCGGCAGTACGCATCCACCCAACCTTCGTGTCGGTGTTTGTCCTGAATATCTTGACAGCGTTCGCTTTTACATGACACTATGTGCTCGCGATCCCCCGCACAAGAGTTCGCGCGCAGTTGATCTGGTTGTAACCCCGCGCGAGTCGCCCGCTCCAGCCCGCGAGTCGCCCGCTCAGGACCGCGAGTTGTGCACTCAGGACACCGAGTTGTGCGTTCGCCGTACTGCCGCGGGAAAGCGGGAACTACCGAAGCGGGGAACTCGCGGGCGGGAATGCAGAACTCGCGCGCAGGAACGCACGACTCGCGGCCGGGAGCGCACGACTCGCGGTCCGGAGCGCACGACTCGCGAACGGGAACGCACGACTCGCGCGGCCGCCGCTACGGCGGCGCGTCAGCGGCGGCGGCGCGGTGTCAGCCGGACGCCGGGGAGCCCGGGCGCGGGGATGCGCGCGTCACCGTGACCGGCGACGCGGCCGAAACGGGAGGTGTCGCCGGCTTCCCAGTCGGCGCGGGCCCGGGCGATCTCGTCGTGGCCGCGGCCGACGAAGTTCCACCACATCACGAGCTCGTCGGGGAAGGGCTCACCGCCGAGCAGCACGGCCCGGGCGCCGCCCGCCGACGACACCGGCAGCGACGTGCGGCCGGTGCCCAGGTACAGCAACGGGCCCACCGCGAGTGGGGTGTCCGCGACGACGGCCTCACCCTCCACCACGAGCACGGCGTACTCGAAGTCCGGGCGCAGCGGCACCTCCGCGCCGGCACCCGGCTCCACCGTCAGCTCGGCGCCGACGATCGGCGTGTACACCGTCGCGGGCGACACCGCCTCCCCCAGCGCACCCACCAGCACCGTCGCCCGCAGCCCGCCGTCCTCGTACGCCGGCAACGACACGTGCTGTTCGAAGGCGGGCACGACGCCGGTGCTGTCCCTCGGCAACGCCACCCACAGCTGCAGGCCGTGCAGCAACGGCTCGGAGCCGAGCGAGAACTCCGAGTGCGCCACCCCTCGGCCGCCGGTCATGAGGTTGAGCTGGCCGGGCCGGACGACCACGTCGCTGCCGATGCTGTCGCGGTGCCGGATCTCGCCCGCGATCGGCCAGGTGACGGTCTGCAGGCCGATGTGCGGATGCGGCAGCACGCGCATGTCGGAGCGCGCGGGACCGAACTGGTCGAGGAAGCACCACGCGCCGACGGTCGGCAGAGCCCGCTGCGGCAGCACCCGGTCGACCTGGATGCCCCGCACCCCGCCGAGCGGGACGGTCCGGGCCCGCAGCAGCTCGGTCACCGCGCCGTGTTCCGCCGTGCGGCACGGCGTCACCTCGGGGCGGGCGTCGAGGTTACTCATCCGCCTTGCCGTTACCGCGCCAGTGGACGTGCTCCTCGTAGCGGTCGGGGTTCTTGCGCACGTAGCTTGCGATGAACGGGCACACCGGCACGATGATCCGGCCCCGCGCCACGGCGTCGTCGAGCGCGCCCGCGGCGAGCACCTTCCCGAGCCCCTGTCCGGCGAAGGCGTCGTCGACCTCGGTGTGCAGGTACACGGTGCGCTCGCCCTGCTCGCGGTACTCGGAGAAGCCGGCGAGCCGCTCGCCCGACCACACCTCGTACCGGTTCCGCTCGTCGTTGCGGACCACCCGCGGCTGGGTCACCTGCTCGGTCATCGGCCTCATCCTTCCCGCGTCGCCTGTCCGTCCAACACGCTAGGCGCCCGCGATCTTCCCCGCGAGCGGTCGTGGCCGGCGGGCGGCGGGCTCAGACGAGGGGACGGCCGGTGCGCAGCCTGCGCCGCAGGTCCCAGAGGTAGGCGTTGTAGGGGAACTCGCGCAAGAACCTCGGCAACGGCTTGATGGCCCTCGCGATGCCCCGCATCAGCCGGTCCCAGCGCCGCTGCTGCCGCGGTGTCCACGTCAGGCGCATCTCGTCGCGGAACCGCTGCGGCAGGAAGCCGGTGGTGACAAAGCGGTTGAACGACCCGAACAGCAGGCTCACGATGCGCGGCATGAAGCGCAGTGTGGCGATCCCGTAGAGGTACTCGCGCACGGTGTCGTCGATGTGGACCTGCTCCAGCGAGGAGTTCCAATACTCCTCGAACGCCGCCCGGTCGGCGGGCCACATGTCCTCACGGACCTGCAGCGTGGTGCCCAGCGGCGCGGCGGCGCGATAGACCGCGTCGAGCTCGCCGGGTTCGAGCCTGCCCGCGAAGACGTGGTAGATGTCCTCGAAGCCCTTGTACAGGCAGGCCGCGACCCACAGCTGCAGCCGCGGGTCCATCGCGCTGTACTTGACCGGGCTCTGCTTGCTCGAATACACCTGCCGGTGCTGCTTGTCGACCGCGCGCCGGTAGGCCTGGCGCTCCTCCTCGGTGCCCAGCGTGGCCACGGCGAGGTAGGTCAGCGTCGTGCGCGTCCGTTTCACCGGGTGCTTGAAGACGTTGCCGTCGTCGACCCTGCTCTCCACCACGCCGTACCCGACCCCCGGCCGCGCCAGCTGCATGATGATGTTCGCCGCGCCCGCCATCAGCCCGGCACCGATGACCATGTCGTCACGGACGTCCAGCATCGACTCCGGCTTCTTCGTGGTGGTGTCCATCGGCGACCCCTTTATCTGCTCACACCCGTTAGCAGATATGCAACCGCGTGGTCCCCGGAGATGTCAAGATGGTCGGCATGGACCCCACACCTCTGCGGACCTACGGCGGCGTCACGGGCAGTGACCGGCAGGCCGAGCGCAGGGCCCAGCTCGTCGAGGCCGGGCTGGAGCTGCTCGGCGCGCGCGACGGCGAGCAGAATCTCAGCGTGCGCGGGGTCTGCAGGCAGGCCGGGCTCGCGGCGAGGTACTTCTACGAGAGCTTCGCCGATCGCGACGCGTTCGCGATCGCGGTCTACGACCACGTGGTGGAGGACATCGCGGCGACCACCCTCGCGGCGGTCGACGCGGCGCCGAGGGACGCGCGCGCGAAGATCAGGGCCGGGCTGGGCACGATCGTGCGCACGGTCGCCGAGGACCCCCGGCGCGGGCGGCTGCTGTTCTCCCCCGCGCTGAGCGGCACGGTCCTCGCCAAGCGCCGCGTCGAGTCGACGCGCCTGTTCGTGCGGCTGCTGGGTCTGCAGGCGCGCGAGTTCTACGGCGTGCACACCAGCACGCGGCTCGAGGTGACCGCCGAGCTGCTGGTCGGCGGGCTCGCCCAGACTCTGACGTCGTGGCTGGACGGCACGCTGCCTGCGAGCGAGGAGGAGATCGTGGAGCACTGCGGCGACATCTTCTTCACGGTCGCCGAGCACACCGATCTCGGCGGGTCCACCGCGGACTGAGCCGGTCCCGAGCGCACAACTCGGCGTCCCGAGTGCACAACTCGGCGTCCGGAGTGCACGACTCGCGGGCCGGAGCGCACGACTCGCGCGTCAGCCCTTGCCCGGGTGCGTCGTGCCGCATTCGCGGCACACGCGCGCCTGCTCGTCGGTGTAGAACGCCTCGAACACCGGCGGCAGGTCGGCGACGATGTCGCTCACCTGCAGCTCGACCTCGTACACGAGTGCCGAGCAGTTCGGGCAGTACCACTGGAACTTCTCCAGCGTGCCCTCCTTGCGGACGCGCTCGATCACGATGCCGACAGAGCCGGCCTCGGGCCGCTGCGGCGAGTGCGGCACGTTCGGCGGCAGCACCCACATCTCGCCCTCGCGGATGTGCACGGGCTCGACGCCGTTCTCGGTGACGATGTCGACGTGGATGTTGCCCCTGATCTGGTAGAAGAACTCCTCGTAGGGGTCGACGTGGAAGTCGGTGCGCGCGTTGGGCCCGCCCACCACCATCACGATGAAGTCCTGCGAGCCGGGGAACAGCTGCTTGTTGCCGACCGGCGGTTTGAGCAGCGCCTGGTTCTGCTCGAGCCAGCCGGGAAAGTGGATGGGAGCGGTGATACCGGTCGTTTCTGTCATGTCGTCCTCCTACTCCAGTGCTACTCCGGTGCGGGCGCCGCCGCCGTTCCTGAGGTCCCCTTTCAGCCGAGGTCGACACAGACGTTGGTGGTCTCGCTGTAGAAGTCCAGCGAGTGCGGCCCGCCCTCGCGGCCGATGCCCGAGGCTTTGGTGCCGCCGAAGGGGCTGCGCAGGTCGCGCAGGAACCACGTGTTGACCCACACCAGCCCGACGTCGAGTGCGGACCCGGCGCGGTGGGCCCTGCCGACGTCGCGGGTCCACACCGCGGCGGCGAGGCCGTAGTCGCTGTCGTTGGCGAGCGCGTAGGCCTCCTCCTCGTCGTCGAAGGGAGCCACGTGGCACACCGGCCCGAAGATCTCCTCCCGGTTGGTCCTGGTGTTCGGGCCGAGCCCGGTCAGCACGGTCGGGCGCACGTACGCGCCGCCGTCGCGGGCGTCGCCGAACACCGGGTGGTCGCCGCCGGCGTGCACCTCGGCGCCCTCCGCACGGGCGAGCCGGTAGTAGCCGAGGACCTTCTCCCGGTGTTCGCGGGAGATCAGCGGCATCGTCGTGAGCCCGGCGTCGGCAGGCCAGCCGAACACGGTCTCCCTCGCGCGGGCGGCGAGTCGTTCGGTGAACTCCTCGAACACCGGCCGTTGCACGTAGAGCCGTTCGGTGCACAGGCACACCTGCCCGCCGTTGGTGAACGACGACCGCGCGCTGCCCGCCACGGCGGCGTCCAGGTCGGCGTCGGCGAACACGAGGCCCGCGTTCTTGCCGCCCAGCTCGAACGACACCGCCTTCACGCCGTCCGCGGCCGCCCTCATGATCGCGCTGCCCGTGCCGGACTCGCCCGTGAACGTGATCGCGTCGACGCCGGGGTGCCGCACGAGGTACTCCCCCGCCGAGTCCGGACCGAACCCGTTGACGACGTTGAACACGCCCGGCGGCAGCCCGGCGTCACGCACGATCTCCGCGAGCACCGCCGCCGAGGACGGCGTCTCCTCCGACGGCTTCACCACCACGGCGTCGCCGCACGCCAGCGCGGGCGCGACCTTCCACGTGAGCAACAGCAGCGGCAGGTTCCACGGCACGATCACGGCGACCACGCCGACGGGCTTGCGGACGGCGTAGTTGAGCGCGCGGCCGCCACCCGCGGTGCCGGTGAGGAAGGACTCCCCCGCCGCCGAACTCACGACGTCGGCGAACGCGCGGAAGTTCGCCGCCGCGCGCGGAACGTCGAGCGTGCGGGCCTGGTCCACGGGTTTGCCGGTGTCGGCGACCTCGGCGGCCACGAGGTCGTCGAAGCGGCGTTCGGCCGCATCGGCGATGCGGCGCAGCACCGCGGCGCGCTCCAGCTCCGTGGTGCGTGCCCACGGCCCGCGCAACGCCCGCCTGGCCGCCGCGACGGCGGCGTCCACTTCGGACTCACCGGCCTCGGCGACCTGGCACAGTGTCTCGCCGGTGACGGGGCTGCGGTTGGGGAACTCCTTGGCCGAACCGGTGAACTCTCCGTCGATGAAGTGCCGCAGCTGGGTCATGACTTCCTCCGGAGTGCGGTGACGGCGCCGGAGTGGCCGAGAGCTCCGGCCGCCGCCGCGCCGAGCAGGCGGTGCTGGGCCCGCACGCGGCGGCGCACCACCGAGTACGGGACGGTCGAGAAGGACACGAGCTCGTAGCGCGAGACGTAGCGCCCCGGCAGCGCGCGCTCCAGCGCGTGCTCGACGCGCTTGCCGAGCTTGAACAGCGGCGAGGCGATCTTGTCGCGCATTTCGGTGAAGTTGGCCAGTGCCATCTCCGCGATCGCCTCGGTGTCGGCGCGGCGTTCCCGGTCGAACAGCGGCAGGGCCGCGCTCCAGTCGCCGCCGGTGTCGTCGAGGCACCGGTCGAGCACCACGACGTCCTCGAACGCGCAGTTGGCGCCCTGCCCGTAGAACGGGACGATCGCGTGCGCGGCGTCGCCGAGCAGGCACACCCGGCCTCTCGCCTGCCAGGGCGCGCAGTGCACGGTGCCGAGCAGGCCGACGGGATTCTCACGGTACTCGGTGACCAGCTCCGGCAGCAGCGGCACCACGTCGGGGTAGTGCGCGGTGAAGTACTGCTCCACGGCGGCGGGGCTGCTGAGCGAGGCGAAGGACTCGGTGCCGCCGGTGGGCCAGAACAGGGTGCACGTGAACGAGCGGTCCGGGTTGGGCAGCGCGATCATCATCGAGCGGCCCCTCGGCCAGATGTGCAGGGCACCCGGGTCGAGCGCGAAGTCGCCGTCCACGGCCGGGATGGTCAGCTCCTTGTAGCCGTAGTCGAGGAAGTCGAGCGTCTCGGTGGTGGCGCCGTGGCGCAGCAGCTCGCCGCGCACGGCCGAGCCCGCCCCGTCGGCGCCCAGCACCACGGCGGCCCCGGCGTGTACGGGCCCGTCCGGTGTCTCGAACGTCAGCGCGCCGGTGGCCGGGTCGAGGCCGGTCAGCCGGTGCTCGAAGCGCACCTCCACCTCCGCGGGCGCCTGCGCGGCGTCCAGCAGGAGGTTGTTGAGGGCGCGCCGGCCGATCGAGTTGATCGCGCGCTCGCCGTCGGCGCTGTAGGGCTGGAAGTCCAGTGCTCCGTCTGCGCCCTTGCCGGCGTGGACCATCCGGCCGCGCATGGGCAGCGCCCCGGCGAGGACCGTGCCGTCGAGCCCCACCCGCCGCAGGGCGTCGAGGCCGCGTTCGGACAGCGCGAGGTTGATGGAGCGTCCGCGTTCGGCTCCGGTGAGCCGGGGGTCGGGGCGCCGCTCGTCGAGCACCACCCGCTCACCCCGGCGCGCGAGGTACCCGGCGAGCAGGCAGCCGGTCAGCCCCGCGCCGACGATCGCGACGTCTCCGTTGGCCGTCATGGTTCCTCCGGGACGAGCCGGGCGAGCGCGGCGGTGACGGCGCCGGGCTCCGGGCGCAGGCGGCGGTGCGGCTCGCGCGGGGTGAGCAGCGTGAGCGCGCGGGTGGCGGTGACGGCGCCGGGCAGCTCGGCCCTGGTGGCGGGCCGCAGGCCCGGCGAGGTTCCCGCGAGGCCGCCGGCGCCGGGGTGCGTGCCACCCCGCGCGGGCGGGACGGGCAACCGGCTCCGGTGCCCCGGGTCGGCCTCGCCCCGGCGCAGCGCGCCTGCCCCGGTGTCGTCGAGCGTCGTCGTCATCGCCGTCAGCCCATCAGCGTCGGTGCCGTCCCTCCCATAGTGCGCGTGCCGGAGCCCGGATGGTGATACCCCTGGACGGCGAACTTCCGGCGGACATCGATCCGCTGCCGCGGGAGCCGGTCGCAGACCGTCGCGGACGGGCGCCCGCGTCCCGCCTCGGACGCAGGCGCGGCGCACCGATCGTCCACAGTGCATGGACGCCGGATTCGCGTGCGGCGACGCGGACGGCGTGCCGCTCAGCGCCTCCTGCGCCACCACCGCTCGCGCCGAGGCGGTGCCTCCGGTTCCGCCGCCGGAGGCACCGGTGGCCCGGTACGCGCCGCCCGCCAGCCGGCGACGATGTCGTCGGCGTCCACGGGCGCGACGTGCACGCGCGGCCCGGTGCCCGCGCGCAGCCAGTCCGCGATGCGCCGGTTCAGCGCGCCGACGGCCTCGCGCACGGCCTCCTCCGACCGCAGCGGCGCGACCGTCTCCGGCAGCCGCTCGGCCTCCTTGCGCAGCCGCAGCGGGGTCGGCAGCAACGCCTCCGACGGCAGGCCCTCACGCCGCAGGTAGTCCCGCAGCCACCACTGCTCCTCGACGGGGCGGTCGCGGCCGGGCAGCGGTTTGCCCGCGCCCGGCAGGTCGTCGAACTCGCCTCGCTCCTGCGCTTCCCGGATCTGCTTCTCGACCCACGACTCGAAGCTGACCCCGGGCGGCTTCCGTTCCGTCATGTCCGCACCTCGGTCTCGCCGGTCCAGTTATGATACATCGGTACCACAAAGGAGGCGAGCATGCCGAGGACCGTCGACCACGCGCAGCGGCGAGCGATGATCGCCGAGGGCCTGGTCCGGCTCGCCGCCCGCGAGGGCCTGCACTCCGTGACGATGCGCGCCGTCGCGGCCGAGGCGGGGGTGTCGCTGCGGCTCGTGCAGTACTACTTCGAGACCAAGGCCGCCCTGCTGCATGCGACGCTGCTGCACCTGGAGGAGGCGAGCCACGCGCGATGGCGGGAGCGTCTGGCCGCGCTCCCCGGCCCGGTGCCCGCACGGCGGTTCGTCGAGGCCCTGCTCGCCGAGGCCCTGCCGACCGACGAGCGCAGCCGCGCGTTCCACCTGGTCTGGACGTCGTACGCGGTGCTCGCCATGACCGAACCGGACCTGGCCGCCCAGCCGTTCGTCGCGGGCCCCAGGCGGCTCGAACGGCAACTGGCGGCGACGCTGCGGGAGGCCGCGGGCGAGCTGCCCGAGGGCGCGGACCCGGCGGCGGAGGCCGCCCGCCTGCTCGCCCTCGCCCACGGGCTCGGCACCAGCGTGCTCGTCGGCCAGCGCACGGGGGACTCCGCGGAGGCGGTGCTGCGTTACCACGTCGACCGCCTCTTCACCCGCGCGGAGCCGGCTTGACGGCGTGCGCGCGAGTTCCGCGCAGCACCTCCGGCGGTACGTGACGAGCCCGAGAGCCGCGCACCCGCATCGCCGCCGTGGCACCATCGACAGCGAACAACCCGGCTGGAGGGACCGGTGGCTGACGGCGAGTTCTCCGCGTATGGCCTGTCGCACTGGCTGGTCCTCGCCGTGTTCGCGGCGGGGGCCGCGGCGCTTGCCGGCACCGGCCGCAGGCAGCGCGGCACCCCCGCGGAACGCCGGCTGAGCCGCGTGTTCGCCGTGGTCGTCCTGGCCGCCGCGGTGGTGGTGCAGACCTACTCGATGATCACCATCCGCGATCCGGTGAACTGGATCCCGCTGCACCTGTCCGACCTCGCGGGCCCGGTCGTGGCGTACGCACTGTGGACCCGCAGGCCGTGGCCGTGCGCACTGACGTACTTCTGGTGCCTGACCCTGAGCAGCCAGGCACTGTTCTTCCCCGTGCTGACCGGACCCGACTTCCCGTCCCGCACGTTCGTGACGTTCTGGGGCATGCACCTGCTCGTCGTCTGGGCGGCGGTCTACCTCACCTGGGGCGTGGGCCGCGCACCGGACTGGCGCGGCTACTGGTTCTCCGTCACCGTCACGGCGGGCTGGGCCGCGGTCGCGATGGTGTTCAACGCGGTCGCGGGCACCAACTACGGCTACCTGAGCCGCGCACCCGAGTCGGCGTCGCTCGTGGACGTGCTCGGCCCGTGGCCGTGGTACGTGCTCTCGATCGTCGCGCTCGTCCTCGGCGTGTGGGCCCTCATGACGTGGCCGTGGACCCGGCGGCACCACCGGCACGCCACCACGGCGCCAGCCTTCCACCACCGTCCACGCCGGACACAAAACAAGCAGGGGTCTTGACGACTCCCTGCCACTCTCAACATATAGCGCACCCCGGGGCTTGCGGCAAGACCCGGTTCGTGCCGCAGAATCTCCGGCCGACAGGCGATCTCAGGGAACGCAGGGGGCCACATGTACGACGTGATCATCGCCGGGGGCGGGCCGACCGGCCTGATGCTGGCCGGGGAGCTGCGGCTGCAGGGCGTGCGGGTGCTCGTGCTCGACAGGGAGCCGGAGCCGACCCCCGTGGTCCGCTCGCTCGGCTTGCACGTGCGCAGCATCGAGGTGCTGGCCCAGCGCGGTCTGCTGGACCGGTTCCTCGCCCACGGCACGCGGTACCCGGCCGGCACGTTCTTCGCCGGTATCGACAAGCCCTCCCCCGAGCGGCTCGACACCGCGCACGGCTACGTCCTCGGCATCCCCCAGACGGTCACCGATCGCCTGCTGGAGGAGCACGCCACCGAGGTCGGAGCCGAGCTCAGGCGCGGCTGCGAGCTGGTGGGGCTGAGCCAGGACGAGGAGGGCGTGACCGCGGAGCTGGCCGACGGGACCCGGCTGCGGGCGCGCTACCTCGCCGGGTGCGACGGCGGGCGCAGCACGGTGCGGAAGCTGCTCGGCGTCGGGTTCCCCGGCGAGCCGGCCACGGTCGACACGCTGCTGGGAGAGCTGGAGGTGGACGTGCCGCCGGAGACGGTGGCGGAGGTGGTGGCCGAGGTCCGCGAGACCCAGAAGCGCTTCGGCCTCGGACCGCTCGGCGACGGGGCGTACCGCGTCGTCGTGCCCGCCGGGTCGGTGGCCGGGGACCGGTCGGTCCCGCCGACCCTGGACGAGGTGAAGCAGCAGCTGAGGGCCTTCGCGGGCACCGACTTCGGCGTGCATTCGCCGCGCTGGCTGTCCCGCTTCGGTGACGCCACGCGGCAGGCCGAGCGCTACCGGACCGGCCGGGTGTTCCTGGCGGGCGACGCGGCGCACATCCATCCACCGGTCGGCGGGCAGGGCCTCAACCTCGGCATCCAGGACGCGTTCAACCTCGGCTGGAAGCTGGCCGCCGCGGTGGCGGGCTGGGCGCCGGAGGGGCTGCTCGACAGCTACCACGCCGAACGGCACCCGGTGGCCGAGGACGTCCTCAACAACACCCGCGCGCAGATGCTGCTGATGTCCACCGAGCCGGGGCCGCAGGCCGTCCGCAGGCTGGTGTCGGAGCTGCTGGAGTTCGAGGAGGTGAACCGGTATCTGACCGAGAAGATCACCGCGATCGGCGTCCGCTACGACTTCGGCGAGGGACCCGAGCTGCACGAGCTGCTCGGGAGGCGGCTGCGGGACATCGAGCTGAAGCGGGGACGCCTCTACTCGCTGATGCACGGTGGCCGCGGGCTGCTGCTCGACCAGACCGGGCGGCTGTCGGTGGCAGGCTGGGCCGGCCGGGTCGACCACGTCGTCGACGTCAGTGAGGAGCTCGACACTCCGGCTGTGCTCCTGCGGCCCGACGGCCACGTGGCGTGGGCCGGGGAGGATCAGCGGGACCTGCTCGACCACCTGCCGAGGTGGTTCGGCGCCGCCGCCTGAGACCGCCCCGCGCCACGGCGCTCACCCCGCCGTGGCGCGCCGGCCCGCGGCGTCCCGGACGGGCTCGTCCCGCAGGCTCGCCGTGTGGGTCTCCCCGACCACGAGCACGCACACCACCGTCAGCAGGCAGCACGCGCCGATCACGGCCGAGACGGCCACCGTGCCCGCCCCGGCCATGCTCGCGAACACGACGGGGCCGATTCCCGCGCCGAGCCCGGCGAGCTGGTAGCCCAGTGACGCGCCGGTGTAGCGGGTCCGGGTGCCGAACAGCTCGGTGTAGAGCGCCGCGAGCGGGCCGTACATCGCGGGATGCGTGACCGACTGGCCCAGCACGACGGCCAGCGTCAGCATCGCGGCCGAACCGGTGTCGATCATCGGGAACAGCAGGAAGCCCACCCCGGCGGTGGCGATCGCGCCGCCGAGCACGACGGGCCGTCTGCCGACGCGGTCCGACAGCGCGGAGTAGCCGACGACGCCGAGCACCGCGCCCACGGAGGAGACCGTCAGCGCGTTCAGCACGGTCTGCCGTTCGAAGCCGTGGCCGACGGCGTAGGAGATGACGTAGGTCGTGAGCGTGCCCTGCGCGACGAACGCGCCGAAGCCCACGCCCACCGAGAGCAGGAGGTTCCGAGGGTGCCGGCGCAGCACCTCCAGCAGCGGCGGCGACCCGCGCTTCGTGCGCCCGGACGTCTCGGCGAACACGGGCGTCTCCTCCACCTTCAGGCGCACGAACAGCCCGATCGCGAGCAGCACGACGCTGAGCAGGAACGGAACGCGCCAGCCCCAGGAGAGGAACTGCTCGCCGGTGGTGACGTTCGCCGCGAATGTGAGCGCGAGGGTCGACACGACCATGCCGCTGGGCGCGCCCGCGTTGGTGAAGCTCGCCCACAGCCCCCTCCGGGTGGTGGCGTGCTCGGCGGACATGAGCACGGCGCCGCCCCACTCGCCACCGACCGCGATGCCCTGCAGCACGCGCAGGACGACGAGCAGAATCGGCGCCCACACCCCGATCTGGGCGTAGGTGGGCAGCAGGCCGATGAGCGTGCTGGCCACACCCATCATGGTCATCGTGATCACGAGCATCCGCTTCCTGCCGAGCAGGTCGCCGAAGTGCCCGAAGATCACCCCGCCGAGCGGCCGCGCCAGGTATCCCGTGGTGAACGTGCCGAGGCTGGCGATGGTCCCGACCACCGGGTCGAGGCTGGAGAAGAAGACCCTGTCGAACACCACCGCGGCGGCGGTGGCGTAGAGCAGGAAGTCGTAGTACTCGATGACGCTGCCGAGGTAGCTCGACAGCACGGCCCTCCGGAGCTGGCTCGCGGACCTGGGGGACGGGGGCGTCTGTGCCATCGCGGTGTCCTGCCTCTGTGCCAGCCGCTGACAGTCAGGGCGCGGGAGTGGCCTGAGTCACTCCCGCGCCCCGAAGTTAAACACCCTCGTTACGCCAGTCAATCCGCTGCCCAACGTAATCCGCGAAACCGCCTGGTCAGGCCGCCGGGACCGCCTCGGGCACCCGCCTGCGGCCACGCACCACCACGGTGCCCAGGGCGCCGAGCGCGACCGCCGCGCCACCTGTCATCGTGATCGCCATCGCGGGGCCGTCGTTGCCGAGGACACCCACCAGCGGGGCGATCAGGGCGCCGAGGCCGAACTGCACGGCCCCGAGTACCGCCGCGGCGGTGCCGGCCGCCTCGCCGTGCCGCGACAGCGCGAGGGCAGGCGCGTTCGGCAGCACGAAGCCGACCGCGGCCATCACGAACCACAGCGGCACGACGAAGCCGGTGAGCCCGCCGACATGGCCCAGCGCGAGCGCGGTCAGCACGAGGCCGGCGGCCGTGGCCGCGGTGAGCGCGCCGAGCACGATGCGCTTCGGGCCGTACCGCTTGAGCAGGACGACGTTGAACTGCGACGCGCCGATGATGGCGACGGCTCCCGCACCGAACACGAGCGCGAACTCCTGCTGGTTGAGCCCGAACTGCTCCTGCAGCACGAATGAGGAGCCGGAGATGTAGGCGAACAGCGCCGACATCCCGAGCGCGGCCACCAGCGCGAGGACCACGAACTCGCGGTCGGTCAGCAGGGTCCGGTACGTCCGCAGCACCGGGCGGACCTCGCGCGCCCTGCGGTGCTCGGGCGGGAGGGTCTCCTTCAGCGCGAACACGGCCACCGCGAGCAGCAGCACGCCGAGCACGGCCAGCGCGCCGAACACACCGCGCCACGAGCCGGTGAGCAGGATGGCGCCGCCCAGCGTGGGCGCGAGAATCGGCGCGGCGCCCATCACGAGCATGAGCCGGGACAGCACGGTGGCGGCGGCGTTGCCGGTGAACAGGTCCCGCACCACCGCGAGCGCGACGACCATCGCGGCGGCGGCACCGACGCCCTGCAACGTACGGAAGATCCCCAGAACCCCGACGTTCGGGGCGATCAGGCACAGCAGCGACGCGGCGATGTGCAGTACGGTGCCCGCGATGAGCGGGACCCTGCGCCCGACCGCGTCGGAGAACGGGCCCACCAGCAGCTGGCCGAGGCCGAGTCCCAGCAGCGTGCCGGTGAGGGTGAGCTGCACGGCCGACGACGAGGCGCCCAGGTCCTCGCCGATCGCGGGCAGCGCGGGAAGATACATGTCGATGGTCAACGGGCCCAGCGCGATGAGCGCGCCCAGCACGAGGATCACGCGGATCCGCTCGGCCCGTCCTGGTTCGGGTGCGATCGCACCGCCGGCGGGTGATCCGGCCGGGCGGTTGTGCAACGCGACTCTGTCCATCACTACCTTTCGGATCAGGGGCAAGCGAGGAAGGTCGGCTCTGACGCGATCTTCAGCACGACGCGGGCCCCCTTTGTTCCCCGGAAGCGCATTCGGAGAGTGTGGCGAGGGTTACATCGACGCAGTGTCACCAGGGGGCGCCGACAGTGACTCCACTGTGGACTCCCAGAAGGGAACGAAATGGTTGAAACAACAACAGAATTCGGCGAGTACGACGCGCTGAGCTTCGACTGCTACGGCACGCTCATCGACTGGGAGACCGGCATCGCCGCCGTCATCGGACCGTGGGCACGCCGGTTCGACGCCGCGCTGACCGACGAGCAGCTCCTCGTCACCTACGCCGCCGAGGAGGCCAGGGTCGCGAGGGAACAGCCCGCACTGCCCTATCCGGACGTACTGGCGGAGGCCTTCCGCGGCGTCGGCGAGCGGCTGGGCCATCCCGTCGGCGACGAGGACGCGGCGCGGCTGGGCGCCTCGGTGCCGGACTGGCCCGCCTTCGGCGACTCGCACGACGCGCTCATGGCGCTGAGACGACGCTTCAAGCTCATCATCCTGTCCAATGTGGATCGAGAGAGCTTCGAGGGCAGCCGCAGGCGGCTCGGCGTCCGGTTCGACCACGTCATCACGGCGCAGGACGTCGGCAGCTACAAGCCGGCCCAGCGCAACTTCGACGTGCTGACCGGCTACGCGCGCGGTGAAGGGCTCCGCCTGCTGCACGTGGCTCAGAGCGTCTTCCACGACCACGTCCCGGCGAGGAGGGCAGGCCTGCCCGGAGTGTGGATCAACCGGCGGCACGACCGGCCCGGCTGGGGTGCCACGCCGGACCCCGGACTGCCCGTGACCCCGGACTGGGAGTTCCCCTCGCTCGCGGCGTTCGCGGCCGCGGCGACGTGACCGCTCACGCGCCGGGGTGCGCCGGCCCGGCCGCGGCGACGAGCCGTCCCGTTCCGGCCCGTACGCGGGCCGGCCGGGGCCTCGCGCGCGCTCACCGAACGCGCGAGGTGGCCCTTCGCTCAGCCCACCTCGCGCTCGAAGGTGACGAGCACTCCCTCCACGCCACCGGGACCGATGCGGCCCTTCACCTCCGCTGTGGTGATGGCCTTGAGGCGCCAGCCCTGGGCGGCGTGGTCGTTGAGCACGTTCTCGAGCCGTGCCCCCGACATCTTGCCGCCGATCATCTTCTCGCGGATCTCCACGACCTTGTACTCGTACCGGCCTGCCATCGCACTCAGTCCTTCACGGGCACGGCCATCTCGCCGAGCTCGGACCAGTCGTCCTGCGGCACGGTGGTGTTGACGATGCGGGGCGTCTCCGCCAGGTAGCGCGGCAGGGCCCGCTGCGCGGTCTTGAAGTGCTCGGACTGGACATGTGCCGCGCCGGCGTCGGGATCGCGGAACGCCTCCACGAGCACGTACTCGTTCGGGTCGCCGATGCTGCGCGACCAGTCGAACCACAGGTTTCCCGGCTCGTTCCTGGTCGCCTCGGTGAACTCGGCGGCGATCTCGGGCCAGCGGTCGGCGTGCTCGGGCAGGACCCGGAACTTGGCGGTGATGAAGATCATCGGGCTCCTCTTCTCCCCTCGGTGGTGGTCGGACCGCTCACGATGCCAGGTGCGGGGCGCCGTGTCAGTCCCGCGCGAGGCCCGGCGGGAAGCCGCCGGTCGCGACCGGGCCCCAGCGGTCGATCGTGATCCGGATCAGCGACTTGTTCTGCCTGGCCATCGCCTCGCGGTACTCGGCCCAGTCGGGATGCTCGCCCGAGATGCACCGGAAGTACTCCACGAGGCCGTCGAGCGCGTCGGGCATGTCGAGGACCTCGGCCGTGCCGTCGAGCTGGACGTACGGCCCGTTCCACTCGTCGGAGAGCACGCACATCGACACCCGGGGCTCGCGGCGCGCGTTCTTCGCCTTCGCCCGCATGGGGTACGTCGACACCACGATCCGGCCGCTCTCCTCCACCCCGCACGTCACCGGCGAGAGCTGCGGCGAGCCGTCCGCGCGCGTGGTCATCAGCACGCCGCGGTGCCGCGGTCGCAGGAAGTCCAGCAGGGCGGCACGGTCGACGCGCTGCGCGGTCGCGATGGCGGGTGCCATGAAGCGGGTCTCCTTCACTCGGGTCCGGCTTGATCACCGTAACCGCTGGAGTGCGCTCCAGGTCAACCGGAGAGCGCCGGTTCGGGCTAGCGTCTCCCTATGGCGAAGGATTCCGCGGTGGAACTCGAGGTGGGCGACCGCACGGTGCGAATCTCCAATCCGGACCGGGTGTACTTCCCGGCCAGGGGCGAGACGAAGCTGGACCTCGCCGAGTACTACCTGTCCGTCGGCGACGGGATCGTGCGCGCGCTGCGGGAGCGGCCGTGCATGATGCACCGTTTCCCGTCGGGGGTGGCCGGCGAGAAGGTGCACCAGAAGCGCGTGCCGCACGGTGCCCCGCCGTGGCTGGAGACCGTGCGGGTGCATTTCCCGCGCTACAACCGGCACGCCGACGAGCTGTGCGTCACCGAGCTGGCCTCCGTCATCTGGGCCGTCCAGATGTCGACCGTGGAGTTCCATCCCTGGAACTCCCGCAGGGCCGACACCGAGCGGCCCGACGAGTGGCGCATCGACCTCGACCCGATGCCGAAGTGCGGGTTCGACCGGGTCCGGCGGGTCGCGCACGTCGCCCACGAGATGCTGGACGAGCTCGGCATCACCGGCTACCCGAAGACCTCCGGCGGCCAGGGCCTGCACGTGTACGTCCGGATCGAGCCGAGCTGGGGCTTCGGGGAGGTCCGCCGTGCGGCGCTGGCGTTCGCGAAGGAGGTGGAACGCCGCGCGCCGGACGACGTGACCACGGCGTGGTGGCGCAAGGACCGGGATCCGCGCCTGCTGTTCGTCGACTACAACCAGAACGCGCGCGACCACACGATCGCGAGCGCCTACTCGGTGCGCGGGGTGCCGGAGGCGACCGTGTCGACGCCCATCGCGTGGGAGGAGATCGACGACGTGGAACCGGGCGACTGCACGATCGCGACCGTGCCCGCCCGCTTCGCGAGGCTCGGGGATCTCCACGAGGGCATCGACGACACCGCGTACTCGCTGGAGACGCTCCTCGACTGGGCCGATCGCGACGGGCTCGACGCGTGAGCGGTGCCGGGCTCAGCCGAGGGTGAGCAGCGCGATGGCGGCACCGGCCGCCACGAGGCCGAGCGCCTGCCGCCACCCCAGCCGCTCGCGCAGGACGGTGATGCCGAGCAGCACGGGGATCGCGGGGTAGAGCGAGGAGAGCACCACGGCGATCACCACGAGCTGCTGCCGCGTGGCCAGCAGGTAGCAGACCAGTGCGAGCGCGGCGAGCGCACCGGTCACGGCCGCCCACCCGATGGTCGGGACGGAGAGCCTGGCCCGGACGTGCGCGGCGCGCAGCAGGGGCAGGATCGTGAGGATCGCGGCGACGCGGCCGGTGACCACCGGCCAGATGCCGGATGCCGGGTCGGCCTGGGCGAGGGCGAGGTACTGCAGGGCGATGCCCACGCTCGCGACCAGCCCGTCCGCGGTGGCCGCGGCGCCGCCCCCGGTGCCGTCACGGGTGCGGGAGACGAGCCAGAGCGCGGGTACCGCCACGGCGATGCCCAGCCACGACAGGGCGGAGGGCCGTTCCCCGAGCAGCAGCACACCGGCCAGCACGGGCAGCGCCACTCCCCCGACTGCGCTGACGGGCACGACGACGCTCATGGCACCACGGCCGAGTCCGCGGAACAGGAACAGCATGCCGACGCCGGTGCCGACCCCGGAGAGTGCGCCCCACGCGAGGCTCTCAGGGCGTGGCGCCGCCGGGAACGCGGGAGCCGCGAGCAGTGCGACCACGAGCCCGCCGGCCTGGCCGAGCAGGGCGACCGTGACGAAATGGGCGCGCCTGGCCAGGAGACCGCCCGCGAAGTCGGACAGGCCGTAGGCGGCGGCCGAGGCGAGGGCGAGCACCGGGCCCGTACTCATGTGCGGCCTTCCCGGTCCCGTTCGGCCTGGCCGACGGGGCACACCGCGCCCTCCGTGCACGACCCGCGGTCGCACAGGCGGCACACCAGCTGCGCGTCGCCCACCTCGCCGTAGAGCCCGGTGAGCAGCTTCTCCAGTAACCCGGTGAGCGCGGCGCGCTCGGCGTCGTCGAGCACGGCCAGCGCCCCGGCGAGGCGGGTGCCCCGCGCCGCCAGCAGCTCACCCGCCGCGCGGCGGCCCGCCCGGGTGGGCCGGATGGACACCTCCCTGCCCTGGCCGGGACGGCGCTCCACGAGTCCCCGCCCCTCCAGCGCGCCGACCATCCGCGCCGCCGCCGACTGGCTCAGGCCGACCCGTCTGCCGAGCTCGGTGCCGCTCAGGCCCGGCGAGGCGGCCAGCACCACGAGCGCCGCCGCTCCGCTCGCGCTGACCCCGGCGGCCCCCGTCGCACCCGCGAGTACCAGGTCGGTCACCGTCAGTGCGGCGGCTCCCAGCAGGTTCCCCGTTCGCGCATCATGCATGACTCATGCATATCACAGGTGGCCGACGAGCGCTCGCCGGCCAGGAGGCGGCGCACCCGGAGAGGCCGCCCGGGGAATCTCGGGGTCCCCTCCGGGTGGTCACCGATGCGAACAGGCGCGGCCGGGGGCACGGTGGAGGCATGGCGACAACAACGTTGACGAGGTCCCGCGACAACAAGGTCATCGCCGGCGTGTGCGCGGGGCTCGCACGCCGGGTCGGCTGGGAGCCGCGCACGATGCGCTGGGTGTTCGTGCTCTCGTGCCTGCTGCCGGGGCCGCAGTTCCTGATCTACCTGGTGCTCTGGGTGATCATGCCGAAGGAGGAGCGGCGCTACTGAGCCCGGCCGCGTAGCTCTCGGCGGCGGTGAGGCCGTCGAGGCCCCGCCGGATGTCCGGTCGCCGGGCCGTGCCGAGCCCGCTGAGGGCGAACACGGTCCGGGTCACCGGGTCGGCGCGCACCGACCCCTCCGGGCAACCGCGCGGGCAGCGCCATCCCCGGGGCCTGGAACCGGCCGCGCCGCACGGGCTGCGCGCGGCACCCGTGCCGGCGACGGTCGCGGCCGTGTTCCTCGGGCTGCCGCCCTCCGCGCTCGGCTTCGTGGTGTGGGGCTACGCCGTCGCGCGGCACCCGGTCCCGTCGCCACGGCGGCGCGCTACCTCGTACCGGTGGTCGCGCTCGCGCTCGCCTACGGCTGGCTCGGCGAGGTCCCGCGCCCCGTCGAGCTGCTGGGCGGCGCGCTCAGCATCCTCGGCGTGGTGCTCACCCACCGCCGTGCACCGGCCACCGGGCGGTGGTCAGCTCCCGATTCCCTGGGCCAGCCAGCCGCCGTCGATGGGGATGAGCGTGCCGGTGACGTAGCTCGACAGCGGGGTGCCGAGGAAGAACGCCAGCTCCGCGACCTCCTCGGGGCGGCCGAACCGGCCCAGCGGGATCCGGTCGAGGAACGCGTCCCGGTCGATCACGCCCTGCGCGAGGAACTCCGCCGACAGCTCGGTCTCGATCGACCCCGGCGCGATGCCGTTGACGCGCACGCCCGCGGCGGCCCACTCCGTCGCGAGGCCCTTGAGCAGCCCGGCGATCCCGGCCTTGGCCGCGCCGTAGGCCACCCTGCCGGGGAACCCTCGCTGCCCGTTGACCGACGAGATCAGCACCACCGCTCCCCCGTCCGGCATGTGCGCGGCGGCCTGCCGCGCGCCGACGAAGCACCCGGTGAGGTGCACGGCGAGCATCCTCTCCCACTCCGGCAAGGGATAGCCGACGCTCGCGCCCGCCCGCGCGTGCCCGGCGTTGCCGACGAACGCACGCAGCCCGCCCGGCACCCTGGCGGCCCGTTCGCACGCCTCGCGCAGGCGTTCCTCGTCGGTGACGTCGGCCTCCACCGTCACGTGCTCGCCCGGCCACGACGCGGCGCGTTCCCGCAGCCGCTCCCCGTCGAGGTCGATGCCGACCACCGTGTGCCCGCCCTTTGCGAACCTCGCCGCGATGGCCGCGCCGATCCCGCCGGCGGCTCCCGTCACCACCACCGAACCCGGCATGCCGCTGCCCTTTCAGCCCGCGAACGCGAGCTTGCGCTGGACGTCGATCGTCTTGCGGTGGAACAGCCACGTGCCGTCCACGGCCACGAGCTCGTCGGCGTATTCGCCGTACACGGCCCACGCGCCGTCCGGCGAGGTCATCACCGCCTGGAAGTACGCCGTAACGTACGCGCGCCCACCGTCGACGACCACGTCGACGTTGGTGACGAGGTGCTTGCACCACTCCACCGGCGAGGCGAAGAAGTCGCGGTACACGGCCAGGAACGCCTCCCGGCCCTCGTGCGGTCCGTCGACGCGGCGCAGCTCGACGTCGTCGGTCACGAGCGACGCGAGCCGTTCCAGGTCGCCGCTGTCGACGGCGCGGGCGTAGGTGTGCAGCACCGAGCGCACCCGCTCGTGCTCGCCGGGCTCAGGCATGGCCGACCTCCTCGGTGTGCTGCCGCAGCGGTTCCCCCGGCGGGGGCGCCGTCCTGGTCCTCGGCAGCAGGACCACCACGAGCGCGCCGGCGAGGGCGGGCAGCAGGAAGACGTAGAAGTTCCAGTTCACCGGCACGCCCGCGGCCATGATCCAGCCGCCCAGCATCGGGCCGAGGATCCCGCCGAAGCGCGCCACGGTCATGATCGAGCCCAGCGCGGAGGCGCGCACCACGGCGGGGAACCACGTGGCGATGAAGCCGTTGAGGATCACCGCGGTGCCGTTGCCGCCGACGCCCGCCAGCACGACCGCGACGTAGAGCACCGCGGTCGGCGGATGCGCGCTGAGCAGCAGCAGCGAACCGGCGCCGATGAGGAAGCCGCCGAGCGCGACGCGGCGGGGGCCGATCCGGTCGGCGAGCCACGACATGACGGCCGCGCCACCGATCGCGCCGGCGCTCATCGCCACGAGGAACGACAGCGCCGAGCCGAGCGGGTAACCCGCCGTGCGCATGATCTGCGGCAACCACGTGCTCAGCCCGTAGATGAACAGCTGGCTGATGAGCGTCGCGACGGCGAACACCGCGGCCACGCCGAGGAACGGCGGACGGAACAGCGGCCGCAGCGCCGCCCGGCCCCGGAGCCGCGGAGCCCGCGCGCCCTCCGGCGGCGGCCACGGGATGCCGTAGCGGCGCGCCACCGCCTCGGCGTCGCCGAGCCTGCCCTTCGACACGAGGTAGTCCACCGACTCCGGCAGCCACCGCCACGCGACGGGCGCGAGCAGCACGAGCGGCAGCACGCCGATGGCGAACATCGGCCGGAACCCGTACTCCTCGATCACCACGATTCCCAGCACCGACGCCAGTATCGCGCCGACCGAGAAACCCGAGCTCATGATCGCGCTGGCGAAGTTGCGCCGGTGCGGTGGCGCGAACTCCACCGTGAGCGCGATCGCCGTGGGCAGCACACCGCCGAGCCCGATGCCGGCGAGGAACCGGAACAGCCCGAACAGCAGGCTCGACGGCGCGAGCGCGCACGCGAGCATGCAGAGCGAGAACCAGCAGATCGCGGTGAGGAACAGCTTCCGGCGGCCGAGCAGGTCGGTCGCGAAGCCGGAGATCAGGGTGCCGAGGAGCATGCCGATCAGCGCGTAGCTGGCGATCATCCCGGCCTCGGCGGCGTCGAGGCCCCACGGCTCGTACTCGAGCAGGGCGGGGATGGTGGTGCCGTAGACGACGAGGTCGTAGCCGTCGAAGACGACGGCGATGAAGCAGATCAGTCCGACGAAAAAGCCTCTGTTTCCCGGTGAAACACGGGCGACCATCGCTGCGGGCACCTCCCTGTGCTCGGCGCGTTGATAGTAATCATGATAATAGATCACCGGGCCGAGTCAAGATCGGTACGAAAGCGACGGCCGCCGTTACGGGATCGGCGAGCTCGCCCCGAGGCCCTTCTCCGCCGCGGCGGCACGGACGGCCTCGATCACGAGCTGCAGCGACGGCCTGCGGGTGGCCGTCATCCGGTGGGCGATGGAGACCGTGCGCATCACCGGCTCGGTGAGCGCCACGATGTCGACCCCCGGCGGCAGCAGCGACAGCCCGAGATCGGAGACGAGCGTGACCCCGAGCCCGGCGCCGACCATCGCCAGCGCGGTGGCCTGCTCCCCCACCTCGTGGTTGATCTTCGGCTCGAACCCGTTGCGCTGGCACGCGATCCGCACCGCGCGGCCGAAATGCGACCGGGGACCGGCGAGGATCCACGGGTGCTCGGCCAGCTCGGTCAGCGCCACCGTGCCCGAGGGCACCACACCCGTCGGCACGGCCGCGTGCAGCCGCTCGACCGCGATCACGACCCGCGCCAGCGACGGGTCCCACGGCATCGGGTAGTCCGAGTAGTCGATGACGAACGAGAAGTCGAGGTTGCCATCGCGCACCGCTCCCGCGGTGTCCTCCGGCGCGAGCTCCTTGGTCCGCACCTGGATCCCGGGATGCTCGGCGGCCAGCGCCGTGAGCGCGGAGGGCAGCAGGCCCGAGGCGACCGACGCCCACACGCCCGCGGTGAGCCGCGCCGACACGGCGTCCTGTGCCTCCTCCAGTGCCAGCGTGGCGCGTTCCACCGACCCCAGGATCTCCTCGGCGTGCTCGGTGAGCAGCATCCCGAGTTCGGTCAGCTGCACGCGGCGGCCGAGCCGTTCGAAGAGCTTCGCGCCCACGTCGCGTTCCAGCTGGGCGAGTTGCTGCGACACGGCCGACGCGGTGTAGTGCAGCGAGGCCGCCGCCGCCGTGACCGTGCCCCGGCGATGCAACTCTCGAAGCATTCGCAACCTGTGCAACGAAAGCTCCATGCCGCTCAGCGTAGGCAACGATCTCCGGTCGTGCAGGAAGGGTGAACGTAACCGTGCATGATCCTTAACTGGACGCCTTCCCTCGCCCTGCCGCACCCTGGACGTACCGGCACAAGGGGGGCACCGCCCGGGAAACCTCGCAGCTCAGACAAGCCGTCCATCACCACACCGATGGGACGGCTCGCTGTCCTGCGCCCGCGTCAGTGCACCACGCGAGCCCGGAGCGCACACGCCGTCGAGAGAGATCATTGGAGGTGGGTTGCAGGTGACCACGATGCACGACCCGTGGGGACAGACGAGCACCGGAACGCCCGACGCCGCGGCCGGCGCGGCCAAGCCCCGGCGCGGCGAGCCGCTGCTGCGGCTGACGTGGACCGACCCGGTCACCGGCGCCCACGGCTATCTCGTCGTCCACACGCTCGTGTCGGGGCTGGCCACCGGCGGAACCCGCATGCGGGCGGGCTGCACGATGTCGGAGGTGGAGGACCTCGCGTTCGGCATGGCGGCCAAGACCGCGACCTTCGAGCTGCCCGTCGGCGGCGCCAAGGGCGGCATCGACTTCGACCCGAAGGACCCCCGCGCCGTCGAGGTGCTGGAGCGGTTCTGCCAGGCCATGCGCCCGTGGCTCGACGCGCACTGGGTGACCGCCGAGGACCTCGGCGTGCCGCAGCACCTGATCGACGAGGTCTTCGCGAGGCTCGGCCTTGGCCAGTCCTACCACGCCGCCATCAGCCGCGCGGCGAACCCGGAGCGGACGCTGCGGCGGGTGACGGCCGGGCTGAACGCGCCGGTGCCGGGCGGGCTGCTGCTCGGTGACGTCATTGGCGGCTACGGCGTGGCGCAGGCGTGCCTGGGCGCGGCGAACGCGTGGGGCTGGGACACCGGCGAGACCACGGTCGCCATCCAGGGCATCGGCACGATGGGCGGCGGCGCGGCCTGGTATCTGCACGAGGCCGGGATGCGCGTGGTCGCCGTCGCCGACGCGGCTGGCACGCTGTACCACCCGGACGGGCTCGACATGCCCGCCCTGCTCGACCTGCGCGACGCCTACGGCGAGATCGACCGCGACCGCGTGCCCGCCGAGGTCCAGCGGCTGCCGAGGAACGCGGTGATCTCCACCGCCGCCGACATCCTCGTGCCCGCCGCCATCTCCTACGCGATCACGCCGGACAACACGCTGGACGTCGCCGCGAAGGTGGTCGTGGAGGCGGCCAACGCCGCCACCACCCCGGAGGCCGAGGCCATGCTCGCCGCGCAGGGCATCCCGGTGATCCCGGACTTCGTGGCCAACGCGGGCGCCGCGGCCTGGGCGTGGTGGCTGCTGCTGGGGCAGGTCGGCGCCGACCCGGCGGACTCGTTCCTGCGCCTGCGCACCGAGATGCAGGCCAAGGTCGCGCTCCTGCTCGGACAGTGGATCGTCGACGGGGTGCCGCCCCGGCAGACCGCCCACGACCTCGCGGACACCAACCGCCGGGCGCTGGCCGAGGCGGGCGAGGAGACCCCGCTCGTCATCCCGTAGCGGTGCGGTCCCCGGTGCGCTCCGGCGAGCGCACCGGGGACCGGCGCACCACCAGGATCGTGGCGGCGACGCCGGCCGCGAAGACGGCCAGCCCGGCCCACACCATTCCCTGCGTGACCGACAGCGGTGCGCTCGGCACCTCCGGCGTCCGCCCTCCGTCGCGGCCCGTGACGACCACGGCCACGACGACGGCGGTCGCCGCGATCACCGCGGTCACCGCCGTACCCCACAGCAGCCGCGCCCACGCGGGCCCGCCCGCGACGCGTTCCACGCGCCGCGCCGGTGCCAGCAGCCTGGCGAGCAGCACGAGCGCGACCGGCAGCTGGAGCAGCCACAGCGTGGTGCGCGGCCAGCCGTCGAACCACACGTTGGTGCCGTAGAGCAGGGTGTGCCAGACGCTCAGGACGTACACGACGATCACGAAGCGGTGCAGCGCCCGCCACAGCCGCGCGCCCGTGCCACCCCGGAAGTAGTACAGCAGGCCCAGCGGGATCGCGAGGTACAGCGCGAGCAGCCCCAGCAGGATCGCGACCACCCCGGTGCCCGAGCCGTACCCGCCGGGCACGAACGTCTCGACGAACGCGCTCCACACCCTTCCGAACGGCCCGAGGCCGTCCGAGTTGGTCCGGACCAGTTCCGCGAAGAACAGGGCCGCGTGGGCGAACATCAACCCGATCGTGGTGAGGCTCGTCGAGCGATGCCAGCGCTCCAGCCGCACCGCGGGCACGGGCAGCCGCCGCGGTCCGGGCCCCGACCGCAGCAGCCCCAGCATCGTGGTCAGCCACGCCCACAGCAGGGCCGACCAGCCGAACGCCTGGCAGGCCCAGTACATCCAGTACTCGTTCGCGTCGGCGAGAAACGGCATGACGGCGACCGTCGCCGACGTCTCGGCCCGCACCCGTTCGTACAGCCAGCCGAAGATCGCGACCGTGATCCCGAGCGCGATGGTCGCGTCGGGGATCGCCGCGCGGAGGTCAGCTCTGAGCGCGGTCCGGTCCAGCCCGGTGCGGCTCGATGCCGGCATGCCGTGAAGCCTCCTTTCACCCCGCCCGGGCCCGCGGCGAGGCGGGCCCGGGCGGCGTGGGTCAGACGCCGATCTCGGCGTTCTTCGCGGCCTGCACGATGCGCTGCCGCTCCTGCTTGGTGATGATGCCGTCCGCCAGCAGGCCTGCGGTCACCTCACGGACGTGCGTGACGAACGCGGTGTGGTCGGGATACTCGGCCTCCTCGTCGATCAGATCGTTGATGGTGCACCCGTTGCCGGTGTCGACGTTGGCGACGCCGGTGTCCTCGGCGCCCACGAACACGGTCGCCCGCGTGTCGGACACCGAGCACGTCGGCTCCGGGTCGACGATCGTGAACGTCGCCGTGCCCGTCTCCGACACGTTGCCGGCGTTGTCCGTGGCACGGTAGGACACCGTGTACACGCCCGCGTCGGCGATCGTCAGCGGGACCCGGTACGGCCGGAAGCTCCCTTCGCTGAAGCTGTACTCGACCGAGGCGACGCCGGACTGCTCGTCGGTGGCGGTGAGCGTGAGTTTCGCCGACTCGAGGTAGTTCCAGCCGGCGTCCATCTCACCGGTGAGCCGCGCCGTGACCACGGGAGGCGTGGTGTCCTCCTGCTGGCCGGGCACGACCGTGAACGTCACCGAACCCGGCTCGGACGTGTTGCCCGCGTGGTCGGTGGCGCGGAACCGTACCGTGTGCTCGCCCTCCGCCGCGACCTCGACCGGATCGGTGTAGGCGGTGAACTCGCCGCCGTCGAGCGCGTACTCCACGCCGTGCACGCCCGACCCCTCGTCCACCGCGGTCACGGACACGGTCGCCGAGCCGACGTAGTTGCCGTCGCCGTCCCGCTCACCGGTCACCTCCGCCGACACCTGCGGCGGCGTCGTGTCCTCCTGGCCGTTCTCGACGACGGTGAACGTCACCGAACCCGGTTCGGACGTGTTGCCGGAGTTGTCGGTCGCCCGGTAGCTCACGGTGTGCTCGCCCGGCGCCGACACCACGACGGGGCCGCTGTAGGCGGCGAACTCCCCGCCGTCGAGCGCGTACTCGATGCCGTCCACACCGGACTCGGCGTCGTGCGCGGTCAGCTCCACGCTCGCCGAGCCGAGATAGTGACCGTCCGGGTTCTGCTCGCCGGTCACCTCCGCCATCACGTGCGGCGGCGTGGTGTCGCCCTCCGGGGGCTCGACGACGCGGAACGTCACGAAGCCGGTCTCGGAGACGTTGCCCGCGTTGTCCGTGGCCCGGAACTGCACCGAGTGGTCGCCGAGCTCGGCGACCTCCACCGGGCCCGTGTAGGGCTGGAACCCGGTGTCGTCCACCTCATACTCCACGGACGCGATGCCCGACTGGGTGTCCTGTGCCCTGACCGTGACCGTGGCCTTGCCGAGGTAGTTGCCGTCGGCGTCCTGGGTGCCGCTCAGCTCGCCCGTGACCGTCGGCGGGGTCGTGTCCTCCGGCGCCTGCTCGACGACCGTGAAGGTCACCGAACCGGTCTGCGACACGTTGCCCGCGTTGTCGGTCGCCCGGAACTCCACGGTGTGCTCGCCGGGCTCGCTCACCGCCACCGGGTCGGTGTAGGGCTGGAACCCGCCACCGTCCAGCTGGTACTCGACCGACGCGACGCCGGACTCGGTGTCCTGCGCCGAGACGGCGACCGTCGCCGTGCCGACGTAGTTGCCGTCGGCGTCCTGCTCACCGGTGACCTCACCCGCGACCGAGGGCGCCGTGGTGTCCTCGCCACCGCCGTCGGTGACCGTGAGCACCCCTGCCATCTGACCGTGGCCCGGCAGCGCGCAGTAGTAGCGGTACTGGCCCGGCGTGAGGTTGACGTCCACCTCGTAGCGGCCCTGGTTGGCGTCGAACGGGCTCGCCGTGATGTTGACGTTCACGTCGTGGTTGTAGCCGGGCGTCGAGGTGTCGAACGTCAGCGTATGCGGCATCCCCGTCGTGTTGCCCGTCGCGGTGCTGTTCTCGAACACCAGCGTCGCGGCGCCCGCCGTGGCGGTGCTCGGCGCCGAGGCGTACTCGGTGATGCTGTCGTTGGCCGTCCAGGTGAGGATCTGCTGTTGCGCCTGCTGGGACGACTCCGTCCGCTGGGCCTGCTCGCCGGCGAGCGAGGCGGGCACCACCCACAACGCCACCAGGAGAACGCCCAGCAACCCCACGGTGCCCCGCCGGGCGGCCACGCCCAGCGATGTGCGTAATCGTTGGTACATAAGCGTGCTGCACCTCTCGTGAAGTGGTACCGGCCGGTGCGGACGTCCGGAAGAGCGCCCGCACCGGCCGGCTGCCTCGGTTTACAGCTCCCGCACGCGGATGTTGCGGAACTCGGTCAGGTCGTTGTCCCCGTGGTTCTGCAACCCGATGAACCCGTTGCGGAACTGACGCAGATCGGTCGGCGGGTCACCGGCACGGGACGACTCCTTGCCGGGCAGGTTGTCGAACTCGTTGATCACCACGCCGTTGCGCAGGATCGTGTAGTGCTGCCCGACGACGCGGATCTCGTAGGTGTTCCACTCACCCTTCGGCGTCGCGCCGGCCTGGTCGAGCCCGACGGGGTCGAAGTTGTAGATCGATCCGGTCTTCTGTGGCTCACCGGACTCCCCGTCGTAGATCTGCACCTCGTGTCCACAGTAGATCGCCACCCAGGCCTGCGAGTCCCTTGCGGAGCCGACGGTGCCGCAGCTGCCCGCGGGCCGCTGCTCGAGCGGCGTTCTCGGGTCGGGGAAGCGGACGAACACGCCGCTGTTGGCCCGGCCCTGCCCCGGTGCGATGTCCTTGTACTCCAGCTTCAGCGAGAAGTCGGCGTACGGTTTCGCCGCGTACCACAGCATTCCGAGCCCACCGGAGCTGCGCAGCGACCCGTCCGGCTGGATGTCGAACCGGCCCGACGGCGCCATCTCCCAGCCGCGCAGCGACTCGGCCGTGCCGTTGAAGATCGGTTCCCAGCCCGAGTCACCCACCTTGCCGATGGGAGACTGCTTGGCCGCGCTGATCAGCGCATCACGCTCCGCGCGGACGAGCACACCCTTGCGCATGAGGTCGCGGGCGACCTTCGTGACGTGGTCGACGAACTTCTTGTGTGTCGACCAGGTGCTCTCGTCGTCGATGAGGTCGTTGACCGTGCAGCCGCTGCCGACCTCGTGGTTCTCGACGCCCGTGTCGGAGTCCCGCAGCCACACGGTCTCCCGCGTGTCGGGCACCGCGCAGCCGACGTCGACCCTGGTGGTGGTCGTCGCCTTCTCGCCGTCGGCGTAGGTCACCGTCAGCGTGGCCGTGTAGGTGCCGATGCTGCCGTAGGTGTGCACGGGGTTGGCCTCGGTGGACCTGCCGCCGTCACCGAAGCGCCACTCGTACGACACGCCACCGGACCTGGATCCGTTGAACGCCATCGTCAGCGGCTTGTTCTGCAGCGCGGTCGCCCTCGCGGCCGGAGCCGGGGTGGCCGGCCCGCCCTCGTAGGTGACCCGCAGCAGCTTCTGGTTGGGTGCGAGGCTGAAGAAGCCGCTGCCGTAGTCGATCAGGTACAGCGCGCCGTCGGGACCGAACTGCGCGCCCATCCAGCTCTGCAGCTGAGTGTCGGCGCCGCCCGCCTTGATGATGTCGCGCAGGTCCTCGGCGAACGCCGGCGGGCCCTGCTGCTGCACCGTGGCCGGGTCGACGGTCACGGCGACGCGGTTGTTCGGGTTGCACTCGTCACCGATGAACCACTTGTCGTCCCAGTAGGACGGCCAGGCGACGTCGCTCTCCGGGTCCACCAGCGAGCTGTGGTACGTCGGACCCGACATGACGGCCTGGCAGCCGCCGCTCACGAACGGCAGCGTGTAGGTGCTGTCCTCCTCGTTGTAGGTGGGGATGCCGCTGCCGTCGGGCCGCTCCGGGAACACCGGGCCACCACCCTGCGGCGAGTACCAGATCATGTTGGTCCTGGCGGGCGGGATGTCCACCAGCCCCGTGTTGCGCGGAGAGGTGTTCTTGAGGTTGTCGCAGTCGTACCAGCCCGTGAGCACCGACGCGTCCGTGTCGCTGCGGTCGCGGTAGGGCTGCTTGTTGCCCATGCAGTAGGGCCAGCCCTGGTTGCCCGCCGACGTGAGGATCGTCGCCGTCTCGTACTTGGCCGGGCCCAGCTCCGGGCTCGGCGCACCGGCGTCAGGACCGACCCAGCCGGTGGTGACCCAGTCGTGCACGGGATCCACGTCGAGGCGCGCCGGGTTGCGCACGCCCATCACGTAGATCTCCGGGCGCGTCTTGTCACCGGGATCCTCCGCCTCGGGGAAGAGGTTGCCCTCCGGGATCGTGTACGTCCCGTCGTCCTCGGGGTGGATGCGCAGGATCTTGCCGTTCAGGTCGTTGGTGTTGCCCGACGTCCTGCGCGCGTCCTGGAAGGACACGCCGGCGTACTCCTGGGTCCAGTTGTTGCCGGAGTAGCCCTGCGAGCCCTGCGAGGAGTTGCTGTCGCCGACGGCGATGTAGAGGTTGCCCGCCTTGTCGAAGTCCATGCCACCACCGGCGTGGCAGCAGCTGTGGATCTGCGTGTCCCACTGCAGGATGTCCTTGCGGCTGGCGAGGTCGAGCGTGTCGGTCGCGGCGTCGTAGGTGAACCGCGACACCGTCCGCTGCCCGATCCGCTTCTCCTTGTCGATCGACTCGTACGGCATCCAGTAGACGTAGATCCAGCCGTTGTCGGAGAACTCCGGGTCGAGGGTCATGCCGAGCAGACCCTCCTCGCTCTTGACGAGCTCGTCACCGCTGCCGCGGTTGCCGAACACCTCCAGTGTGGTGATCAGCTTGACCTTGCGGGTCTCCGGGTCCCACTGGTGGATCGTGCCGCAGCCGAGACCCACGTTCTCCTGGTCCCAGTTCGGCACGGGGCCGGTGGGGCAGGCCGCCTTGCCGACGTAGAAGACCGTGCCGTCGGGCGCGACGGTGACACCGTGCATCTCGCCGTACTGGTCGAGCTGGCCCGGCTGGTTCTGCCCGGTGAGCCGCTCGGTCTTGTAGTTCGCGGCGATCGTGGCCTGGCAGTCGCCCCGGACCACACCGGTCGTCCACTTCAGTGCGCCCAGCAGGTGACCGCGGAACTTGGCCTCGCCGTAGCTGCCGACGGTGCCGCCCATCCCGGTGTAGAAGGACCGGCCGCCGTCGTAGTCCCGGCACCACGAGATCGGGTGGAACGCACCATTGCCGTTGGCGCCGGCGTCGTAGGTGTGCTCCTGCACCTGCGCCACCGTGTGTACCTCGCCCACCGGGTTGGTCTCCCAGTTGAGCCACTTGTCCGAGCGCTTCCACGTCAGCGGCAGCCCCTCGTTGGCGGGGTGCTGCCGGTCGACCACGCTCACCACGGCCTGCTGCGGCTCGGGCTCGCTGCCCGGAGGCGGGGTCGCGTCGGCGGTGTAGAGCTCGATCTCGGCGAGCTGCGTCGCCGACTCGCCCGCGTTGGCGGTGATGTCGAGCCGGTAGTGCGCGTACGCCTCCGTGTTGTCGAAGCGGAACTCCCTGGGCTGGAACCGTTCGGGAAAGTCCTCGCCGGTGCGCCGGTCGAGGTCGGTCCACGTCTGCCCGTCCTGGGAGCCCTGCAGGGTCCAGTCCAGCGGGTCGCGGCCGGCGAAGTCGTTGGCCGAGGTCAGCGCGTAGTGCGAGATCGCGGCGGGCTCGGCCAGCTCCAGCGCGGCCCAGCCCGTGTCGGCGAACGTCAGCCACTTGCTGTTCGGGTTGCCGTCCACGAGCTTCGCGCCGGTCTCGTTGGGCGGGTTCTCGCCGCTCACCGTGACGGCGGCGACCTCCTCCGGCACGGGCCGGTTACCCGCGGGGCGGGCGCCGATGAGGCCGCCGAACCACTCGGACCGGGCCTGCGCCTTCGCGGCGTCGCGGATGCCGAGGAAGCCGCCGCCCTCCTCGACGTAACGCCGCAGCGCCGACTCTTGCCCGGCGTTCAGCTCGTTGCCCTCGGCGGAGAGGAAGACGATGCCGCGGTAGCGGGCGAGGTTCTCCGTCGTGAACGAGGCGGGGTCGGTGGAGATGTCCACCGTGAACCCGTTGCTCTCCCCCAGTTCCTCGATCGCCCGCGCGGCACGGACGACCGGGTCGGCCTGTTCGGCCGCGACGCCGCGGAACACCAGGACGTTCACCTGGCTCGCCGCCGCGGCGGCCCGGTTCTGCGCCGCCACGGGCTCGGCGGGCGCGCCGGTGGCGGGCAGCGCGGTCAGCCCCAGTGTCAGTACCGCGCTCGTCAGCAGGATCATGCCGCGCCGCAGCGGTCTCGGCCGTAATCGGCCGCCGCGGGGCGGGAGTGCCAACCTTCTTCGACCCATCCCTACTCCATTCACTCGTGGTGAGCCCTAGTGGCCTTCGTGGGTGGTGCCGGGCTGCTGCTGTTCGAGCTGCTGTGGTTCCTGCATCGCGTGGTGGTGCTGGTGGTAGCGGTCGAGCGTCTCCTGCGCGCCCTCGGGCATCGAGCCGTCCGCGTTGCGGATCAGCCAGACACCCGCCATGCCGCCGTCGGAGTGGAACTGGACGTGGCAGTGGTACATCCACACGCCGGGACCGACGCCCTCGCCGGCGATCACCTGGAACCCGAAGGAGTCGCCGGGGTTGAGGTCGCGGTTGTCGATCACCTGTGTCGGGTCGTCGGGGCCGCTGAGCATGCCGGTGCGGTTGTCGGCCCAGCGGTGGGCGTGCAGGTGGAAGGTGTGGAAGAAGTCGCCGTGGCCGATGGCGATGAACTCCACGCGCTCGCCGAGGTTGGCCTCGATCACGGGGATGTCGGGCGCGACGCGGTTGTTGATGGTCATGCCGTTGAACACCACGGTGTACTGCCGCTTCGGCAGGAGGTCTCCCTCGCGGCGCACGACGAGCGCGCCGTAGAGCCCGGCCCGCAGGCCGTCCGTGCCGTGGTCGCCGCCCATCGCGTGGTCGTGGTAGTGCCAGTAGCCCGCGCTGCCCGGCATCCAGCGACCGTCCTTTTGGTACGGTGCCCTGGTCTTCCAGATGTACTTGCGCCGCTGGCCCGGCTCGTTGAACGACGCGTTGAGCGGGCTGCCGTCGGAGTCGACGTCGTAGTCCACGCCGTGCGGATGGATCGAGAGGCGCCGGTCGGTGTTGTTGACCAGGTCGATCTCGAGGGTGTCGCCCTCCCAGATCTCGAGGATGGGTCCGGGCACGGTCGCGGTGCCCGGCGAGAGGCCGTAGCCGAACAGACCGCCGCCGATCTCCTCGGCGTAGACGGTGATCCGCCGCGTCACGCCCGCGCGCGCGGGGCGTGCCGTCTCCGGCGCCGCCGCCGCGGTGCCGAGCCCGGCGGCGACGACGGGAACGGTGACGCCCGCCGCCGCGGCACCGGCCAGCATGGAACGCCGGGACATCGCGCGCGTCAGGCGCGGGCGGGCGGGTTTCTCAGCCATGGGGTCTCCATTCGCGTACCCGGGCGCGCGTGCGGACCCGGGGAGATCGGGGTGGGGAGGTGCGGGGTGGAACGTGGCCGTGCGCGTGGTCGCGTGTGGACGGATGCGGGCTCGCCGCGGCACGGCGTACCGGCGGGCGAGCGTGGCTCGCCCGTGCGGAGACGGGTGGGGACCGCGGGGTTCGGGGTGCTCGGAAGGGCTTTCTGAAGGGTGGCGGGTCCGGTCAGGGCGGGGCGGGGCCGGGCGGGAAGCCGATCACCGGACTGCCGCCGGAACGACGGAGGAGCGCATGCCGTGGTTGTTGCGGCATCCGCGCGTATCCCGCCTGTCGCGACGTTCGACTCACGCCTGCCTCGCCTTCAGCGCCGAGGGTTCCAGGAGGGAAGTTAATTACTTCCGGTGCTCCCGTAAATATCTACGGTCAAAATAGGCGGACTTATGCTGCGTTGAGACAGAAGTCGTACGACGAACGGAGCAGCGACGCGGAGCCGAAGCGCCTACGCCCGCCGCGAGTCGTACGTTCAGGCGCGCGAGTCGTGCACTCAGAACCGCGAGTCGTGCGTTCAGGCGCGCGAGTCGTGCACTCCAGACGCCGAGTCGTGCGCTCAGGGTCGCGGGTCCGCCGCTCAGGCGCGCGAGTGCCCGGCTCCGGTCCGCGACTCGCGTTCCCGCGCGATCCGGAACGCACGACTCGCGATCCGGAACGCACGACTCGCGGCCGGGAACGCACGACTCGCGGCCGGGAACGCACGACTCGCGGGCCGGAACGGGCGACTCGCGGAAAGGGTCAGACCAGGAAGGTGAACAGGGGGCTGTCCGGCGACACCTGCTCGATGCGGTGCGGCGCGGCGTCCATCCGTTTGAGCATGGGCTCCAGGTTCTCCGGGGCGCCCAGCTCGACGCCGACCAGCGCGGGGCCGGTCTCGCGGTTGTTGCGCTTGACGTACTCGAAGAGCGTGATGTCGTCGTCGGGGCCGAGGATGTCGTCGAGGAACCGGCGCAGCGCGCCCGGCTCCTGCGGGAACTCGACCAGGAAGTAGTGCTTGCGGCCCTCGAAGACGAGTGCGCGCTCGACGATCTCGTTGTACCGGCTGACGTCGTTGTTGCCGCCGGAGAGGATGCACACCACGGTCGCGCCCGCGGGCAGCCCCAGGTCCGCCACCAGCGCCGCCGACGCGAGCGCGCCGGCGGGCTCGGCGATGATGCCGTCGGACTGGTACAGGTCGAGCATCTCGACGCAGATCCGCCCCTCCGGCACGGCCACCAGCCGCGGCCGCTGCTGCGCCGCCACGGCGAACGTGTGCCGCCCGACCTGCCGCACCGCGGCGCCGTCGACGAACGGGTCGACGTGCTCCAGCGGCACCGGCCGCCCCTCGGCGAGCGCGCGCGCCATGCTCGCCGCGCCCTGCGGCTCGGCGCCGATGACGCGCACCTCGGGGTGCGTCTCGCGCAGCCACGTCAGCGTCCCCGCGAGCAGCCCGCCACCGCCGACCGGCACCACGACGACGTCCGGAACCCGCCCGAGCTGCTCGATGATCTCCTTGACGACGGTGCCCTGGCCCGCGATGGTGCGCGGGTCGTCGAAGGCCGGGATGAGGACGGCGCCGGTGTGCTCGGCGTGCTCGCGCGCGGCCGCCGCGCAGTCGTCGTAGGTCTCGCCCTCGACGACGATCTGCACGTACTGGCCGCCGAACCGGGCGACGCGGTCGCGTTTCTGCCTGGGCGTCGTCCTCGGCAGGTACACCCGCGCGCTGACGCCGAGCGCCGCGCACGCGAACGCGACGCCCTGCCCGTGGTTGCCCGCGCTCGCGCACACGACACCCCGCGAGCGTTCCTCCTCGCTGAGTGAGGCGATGAGGTTGTACGCGCCACGGCCCTTGTACGAGCGGACCGTGTTGAGGTCCTCGCGCTTGAGCCACACGTCGAGGTCGTGCCGCTGGGAAAGCCGCTCGTTGCGCTGCAGCGGGCTCGGCTGAATCACGTCGGCGAACCGGGCGGCCGCCTCAGTGACGTCCGCCGCGCTCACCACACCCGCGTCCGGGGCGTTCTCAGACAACACGGTCCTCCTGTCGTATGTTCGTGCCATGAGTAGCCGCGACGAGCACGGCCGGGACCCAGCCAGGGCGACCGACGGGGCCACGCACACGCCGCTGCTCGTGCTGGGCAAGATCACGGAGATCCTCAACGCCTTCACGCTGAAGCGGCCGTCGCTGACGTTGCGCGAGATACAGCAATCTACCGGTCTGCCCACGTCGACCGTGCAGCGGCTGGTGACCAACCTGGTCGCGAACGGGTTTCTCGACCGCGCCGACGACCGTTTTCGCATCGGTGTCCGAATGGCCTACTGGGCGGCCGCGGCGGCCAAGGACTTCGACGTGCTCGCCGTGGTCAACCCGGTGCTCAAGGACCTGCGGGACGTCACCGGCGAGACGGCGTGCTTCTTCCGGGCCGAGGGCGAGCACCGCGTGTGCATCGCCGTCGCCGAGACCCACCACGCCCTGCGCCGGGAGATGTCCGTCGGCAGGATCGCGCCGATCACGGTCGGTTCCTCGGGCCGCGTGCTGCTCGCCTGGAACCCGGACCTCGCCGACGAGGTCCTCCAGCACGAGCTCCCCCAGCTCACCGACAGCACCGTCACCAACCGCGACGAGCTGCGCAGGCTCATCAAGCAGACCGCCGCCGACGGCTACGCCATCACGGTCGGTGAGCGCGTCGACGGCGCCTCGGGTCTCGCGGCCCCGGTGTTCGACTCGGCCGCCGATCTGGTCGGCGCACTGATGATCCAGGGCCCGACGCTGCGGATGCCCTACGAGAAGTGCGTCGAGTGGGTCGACGTGCTGGTCGAACATGCGGAACGGATCACCCGGGCCCTTGGCGGCCGGTTCCCGTCGTGACGTCCCACGCCGCCGGGTTCACCGGGTGCGGGGGCCGCTGGCCCGCCGCCATCGCGACGGCGTTGCGCGCGCACAGTTCGGCCATCCTCGCGCGCACGGGCCGGGTCGCGCTGCCGACGTGCGGCAGCAGCGTCGTGTTCGGCAGCTGCGCGAGACCTTCCGCCAGCTGCGGCTCCAGCTCGTAGACGTCCAGGCCGGCGCCCGCGATCACGCCGTCGCGCAGCGCGCCGACCAGCGCTTTCTCGTCCACGATCGGCCCCCGCGCCGTGTTGATGAGGTAGGCCGTCGGCTTCATCGCCCGCAGGACGGCGGCGTCGACGAGGTGGCGGGTGTCGTCGGTGAGCGGGACGTGCAGGGAGAGGAAGTCGCTCTCCCGCACCAGCTCCTCCCAGCTCACGTACCGCACACGCCCGGCGAGCGGGCCCAGCTCGGCGTCGGGGACGGGTCCGCCGCGCGCCGTGTAGCGCACGGTCATGCCGAAGCCGAGTGCCCGCGTGGCGGTGGCGCGGGCGATCCGGCCGAACCCGGCGAGGCCGAGTGCCGCGCCGGTGACGTCGCCGCCGAGCAGCAGCTCCGGCTGCCAGCCCCGGAACCGGCCCGCGCGCACGAACGCGTCGGCCTCCACGCAGCGCCGCGCGGTGGCGAGGATCAACAGCATCGCGAGGTCTGCGGTGGCCTCGGTGAGCACGCCGGGCGTGTTGGCCACGAGCACGCCGCGCCGGGTCGCGGCTGGCACGTCGACGTTGTCGTGGCCGACGGCGTAGTTGGCGACACCGCGGATACTGGCCGTGGCCAGCAGCTGTTCGTCGAATACGTCGGTGAGCTGGGCGACGACGACGTCGTAGCGGCCGGAGGCGCACGCCTCACGCAGCTCGGCGGCCGACGGCGCCCGCTCGGCAACCACCACCTCCCCCGCGTCCCGCAGTAGCCGCATCCCCGGCTCCGGCAGCGGCGTAGTGACCAGGACGGTTCCGCTCACGACGCCAGCGCCCACGGGAACGCGGTGGCGCTGGAGTGCGCGCCCTGCACGGCGCGGGAACGGTTCGGCTCGCCCAGCTCGGCCAGCAGCCCGTCGGTGAGCCGCACCAGCGCGGCGAACGTCTCCGGGGTGAGCCAGCCGGGACGCAGCGCGAAGAGCAGGTCCTCGGTCGCGGCGTTGCCGCTCGCGCCGGGCGCGAACGGGCAGCCGCCGAGCCCGCCGAGCGCACCGTCGACCTCGGCCGCACCGGCCGCCGCGGCGGCGAGCGAGTTGGCGACGCCCAGCCCCCACGTGTCGTGCCCGTGGTAGACGATCCGCCGGGGCGGCGTCCGCTCGGCGATCTTGGCGACGAGGCTCGTGACCTGGGCGGGGACGGCCTGGCCGAGGGTGTCGCACACGACGACGTCCGCCGCGCCCTCGGCCCTGGCGTCGCCCGCGATGGCGAGCACACGCTCCTCGGGGACCTCGCCCTCGAACGGGCACGTGAACGACGTCGCGATGCACAGCTGGATGCGGCCGCCGGCGCCCAGCGCGTGCTCGACGGCCTTCGGCATCGCCTCCAGGCTCGCGTCGGTCGAACGCCCGATGTTGGCCTGGTTGTGCTTGTCCGAGGCCGAGAGGCAGTACTGGAAGTTCCGGGCGCCCGCGGCCACGGCCCGCTCGACGTGACGCGGCGTCGCGACCCACACCCAGCAGCGCGCCAGCTCCTCCGGCGTCAACCGCTCGATCACCTCGACGGTGTTGCCCATCGAGGGCACCAGGTCCGGCCTGGCGAGCGAGCCGACCTCGATGCTCGGCACACCGAGCCGCAGCAGCTCCCTGACCACGGCCACCTTCCGCTCGGCAGGCAGCACCTTGCCGGTCAGCTGCAGGCCGTCCCGCAACGTCACGTCGCGCACGGTCACGGCGCTCATCGGCGTCCCTCCATCTCGTCCACGATCGTGTCGATCTCGTCCTCGCCCCGGCCGAGCACGCCGGCGAGCACCTCGCGGGTGTGCGCGCCGAGGTCGGGGCCCACCGACCGGATGGGCAGCGACTCGTCGCCCAGCACCGGGACGATGCCGGGAAAGCCGACCTCGGCGGGCTCGCCGGCGCCGACGTCGACCGGGAACCGCTGGATCATGTTCCTGGCCCCGTACTGCTCGTCGGAGCAGATGTCGGCGGCGGTGTAGATGGGACCGGCCGGCACCCCGGCGTCGTCGAGGACCTTGAGCACCTCGGCGCGCGTGAGGGTCTTCGTCCACTGCCCGATGGCCTCGTCCAGCTCGTCCCGCCGCGCCCACCGCTGCGCGTTGCCGGCCAGACCCGGATCGTCGGCGAGGTCGGGCCGGCCGATCGCCCGCATGTACCGCTGGAAGATCGAGTCGCCGTTGCCCGCGATCACCACGCTCGCGCCGTCGAGGCACTCGTAGGCATTGGTGGGCGCGATGCCCTCCATCCGGCCACCGACCCGCTTGCGCTCCACCCCGTAGGCGAGGTAGTCGGGCACCAGCGACTCCATCATCGAGAACACCGCCTCGTGCAGCGCCACGTCCACCACACGGTCGGCGAGTGGTCCACTGTGGCCGGTGCTGGCCCGCTGAAACAGTGTCACCATCACGCCGAACGCGGCGTAGAGACCCGCGATCGAGTCCCCGATGGACACTCCGACCCGCGACGGCGGCCGGTCGGCCTCGCCCACCAGGTTGCGCAGTCCGCCCATCGCCTCGGCGACGGCGGCGAAACCCGGCCTCGCCGAGCGCGGCCCGGACTGGCCGAACGCGGAGATCCGCGCGAGCACGATGTCCGGGTTCGCCTCCTCCAGCACCGACGGGCCAAGGCCCCAGCCCTCCAGCGTGCCTGGGCGGAAGTTCTCGATCACGACGTCGCTGTGGCGCACGAGGTCCAGCACGATGTCGCGGCCCTTGTCGGTGCGCAGGTCGAGCACGACGGACTTCTTGTTGCGGTTGATGGTCCGGAAGAGCATCGAGACGTCCCCGGCGTAGAGCCGCCAGTTCCGCAGCTCGTCGCCGCGACCCGGCCGCTCGACCTTGATCACCTCGGCGCCGAAGTCAGCCAGCATCCGCCCGGCCGTGGGCCCGGCGATGTAGTTGCCGAGTTCGACGACGCGCACGCCCTCCAGCGGCAGCCGTGTTCCCTCGTCGCGCACTGTTCTCCCTTCCCCTTGGGCACGGGCCCGGTCACAGGACCAGGCTCAGCGCCAGAATCGGACCCATCGCGATGACGGAGGCGACGGACACCCCGACCGAACAGGTCTTGAGCGTTCCCCGGGTGGTCTGGCCGAGCAGCGACTGCAGCAGCCAGAACGTGTTGCTCGTCAGGTGCACCAGGAACAGCGAGCCGGCACCGGCGGCGAGCGCGACGAGCACGGGGTCGAGTCCCAGCGACGGCGCGACCGGGGCGAGCAGGCCCGCCGCGGTGATGGCGGAGATCGTCACCGAGCCGACGGCCACGTGCAGCAGCGCGGCGATCAGCCACACCACGAGCAGCGGCGCCCAGGTGCTCGCCGACAGGTACTTGCCGAGGATGTCGCCGAGGCCGACCGCCTCGATCACGGCGGCGAGCGACCCGCCGACACCGCTGAGCAGCAGGATCTGCCCGCTCTGCCGCAGGCCGCTGCCGAGGGACTCCTCGACCTTGGGCTGGCCCATGTACCTGCGGCCGACGAGGCACGTGCCGACGAGGCCGATCAGCAGGGCGATCACCGGGCTGGAGAGGAAGGTCACCACGGGGTTCTCCCACTCGGCGACCTCGGCGAGCGCACCGGTCGCCACCAGCAGCAGGGCGACCACGAGTGGTGCGAACAGGACGAGCAGGTGCGGTTCCGTCCGCGTGCGCCGCCGTTCGAGCGTGGTGGTCTCGCGGCCACCCGCGGCCGCGACTCCCCCGCCCGACGGCTCGTCGTCCGGCTCGGCGCCCGTGGTGGTGTCCGCGCTCTCGTCGGTGCCGGTGTCCTCGGCGGGCAGTTCGTCGAGCTCCGGCTTCCACCAGCCCTTGGTCAGCACGAGGCTCATCACGGTGGTGGCGATGATGACGGTCGGGATGACGACGATCAGGCCGTACAGCAGGTACTTGCCCAGCGGCACGTTCAGCAGCCCGGCCAGCGCGAGCGCGCCGACACCGGGGATGGTGAACACGATGCCGCATTCCAGGCCGATGGCCAGCGCCGTCGCCATCCTCGCGGTGCCGTACTTGCCCAGCCTGGGGGCGATGCCCCTGGCGAGCGGGGCGGAGATGACCAGGAGCACGTCGAGGTAGATCGACTGCAGGAACGTCGAGATCGTCACCGCCATGGCGTGCGGGATCCGCTTCGGCCCCACCACGCGGAGCAGCTTCTCCACCAGGCGTTCGATGGCGCGCAGGTCACGCAGGATGGCGCCCATGAGCACGCCGAAGGCGATCAGCAGGCCGATCTCGGCCATGATGTCGCCGAAGCCGGTGGTCACCGCGTCGACGGTGCCGCCTGCCCCGAGCCCGGCCGCGAGGCCGAGGTAGCACCCGCCGAGCACCAGCGCGATCAGCGGGTTCAGCTTGAACCGAACGATCAGGACCACGATGGCCACGATCGCGACCGCCGTGTTGATCAGTATTGCCGTGTCTGACATTCAACCGTCCGTCCGTCGTGCGACGTTGCACCGCGCAAGGAGCCACTCCTGCGCGCGACTCACATTATGAACACACACCCACAATGCGGGTCAACCACCCCGCGAGTCGCCCGCTCAGGACCGCGAGTCGTGCGCTCAGGACCGCGAGTCGTGCGCTCGGGACGGTGAGTTGTGCGTTCGGGAGCGGCGGGGTGGCGCGAGTAGGTGCGCGGGGATCGGCGGGAACGCACGACTCGCGAACCGGAACGCACGACTCGCGAGCAGGAACGCACGACTCGCGGGCGCGCGGACGGCGCCCGCGAGTCGCGTGTGGACGGTCTGCGGGGCCCGGCTACCCGGCAGAGCCGGCGTCGGCCTGCTCCGGCGCCAGAACGATGTCGAAACGGCCGCGGGACCACGTGCGGTCGCCGAGGTCGCGGCCGTCGGGGGCCGGCGTGCCGGCGGCCTGCCGCTCGAAGCGCTTGACGAGCGAGTCCTTGACGCCGAACACGCTGTCGCGGCGCAGGTACTCGTCGCCCTCCACGAAGATGTGCGTCACGAGCGTGTGCCTGCCCGGTGCGGACACCAGGAAGTGCAGGTGCGAGGCGCGCATCGGCGAGCGGCCGACGGCCTCGAGCAGGGCGCCGACCGGGCCGTCGTGCGGAATCGGGTACGGCGTGGGGGTCAGCCCCCAGAACCGGTAGGCACCGTCGGCGTCGGCGAACAGGTGCGCGCGGCCCGCGACGCGGTCGTCGTCGTACTGGACGTCGTAGAACCCCTCCTCGTCGGCCTCCCACACCTCGATCCGGGCGCCCGGCAGCGGGTTGCCGTCGGTGTCGGTGACGGTCCCCTCGACCCAGCACGGCTCGCCCGGCGCCCCGCCCGCGATGTCGCCGCCCTGCGCGATCTCCGGCGAGTTCTCGACGAAGAACGGGCCGAAGACGGTGGCCTCCGTCGCGTTGCCGTACGCCTCGTTGTTCACGGCGATCGTCTGCATCGACGCCCCGAGCACGTCGGAGAGCAGCACGAACTCCTGTCGTGTCTCGGTGGTGATATGGCCTGCCTTCGTGAGGAACTCGATGCCGGCCGCCCACTCGCGCTCAGTGAGCCGCACCTCCCGCACGAAGTCGTGCAGGTGCTTCGTCAGCGACCGCATGACCTCGCGCAGCCGCGGCGAGGCGCCGTCGAAGGACGCGAGCACCTCCTCGACGAGTGCTTCCTCCCGGCGGGCCTGCTCGTCCGGCATCAGATCTCCTCCAGCTGGGTCGCGGGGGCGGCTCCGGTGAGCGCGGCCCGCAGCAATGCGGTCAGGTTGTTCCCGGTGACGGGCCGGGGATTCGAGGGCGGCACCACGGCGAGCACGCGCTCGACGGCGCCGGGCAGGTCCGCCTCGGTCAGGCCGTAGTCCCGCAGCGCGGTGGGCGCGTGCAGCCGCACGCGCAGCTCGTCGAGGGCGGCCACGGCGGCCTCGGCGGTGCCGGAGTCGCTGCCGAGCGCGTGCGCGATACGGCCCGCCGCCTCCGGGGCCGCCGGAGCGTTGAACGCCAGCACGTACGGCAGCACGGTCGCGTGCGTCTCGGCGTGCGGCAGCTCGTAGGTGCCTCCGAGGACGTGGCAGATCTTGTGATGCAGCCCGGATCCGGCCGACGCGAAGGCCACCGCCGAGAGGTAGGCGCCGTAGAGGGCGAGCTCCCGGCCCTCGATCCCGGAGGGGTCGCCGGCGATCAGCGGCAGGCCACGGGCCAGTGCCCGGATGCCCTCGGCGCCGAGTGCCTGGTTGATCGGGTCCGCGCGGGGAGCCCACATGCCGTCGACGCAGTGCGCGAGCCCGTTGAGCCCGGACGCGACCGAGAGCCCCACCGGCAGCGACAGGGTCAACTCGGCGTCGTAGATCACCGCGGCGGGCAGCACGCGGCTGTCGACCCCGGTGGTCTTGGTGGCCTCCTCGGTCAGCCCCCAAGACGTCGGTGGCCTCGGAACCCGCGTAGGTCGTGGGCACCGCCACGATCGGCATCCCGCGGGTCAGCGCGACGGCCTTCGCCAGGCCGGTGGTCGAACCGCCGCCGATGCTCACGAGCAGGTCGGCGCCATGCTCGGCGGCGACGGACCTCGCCTTCTCGGCGGTGGCGACGGGCACGTGCTGCACGACGTCGTCGTGCCACACCGCGACGTCGATCCGCGCGCACACCCGTTCGGCCCGCTCCCGCTCACGCGGCGAGGCGATGACCATGACCCGTGACGCGCCCCGCTGCCGGACCTCCGCGGCCAGGTTGGCCGCGGCTCTGCCCGCACCGAAGTACACCTGCTGGGGCAGTGTGCGGTGGACGAACTCCATGATCATGCTCCGTTGCCGGTCGTCGCTGTCGGGCCGGCGTTCAGCGTAGGTCGCCCGCGCCGGAACGGGACACTCGTGAGCGCGAACGCACAACTCGCGGTCCGGAACGCACAACTCGCGGTCCTGAGCGGGCGACTCGCGGACCAGCCGACGATCATGACGTGGCAGGCGAACCGAGGACGGTCCATTGTGTATCCCGACGGCCTGACCCTGCTGGCGGCGGTGTGAACGCCCCGGGGGCCGTGGCGGGACACGGCCCCCGGTCCGTCCTCAGTGGCCGATGTCGATGACGACGCGGGTCGGCGCGCCGAGGGTGAAAACCCGCACCCACGACCGGTACCGGGTGCCGAGCCCGACCGAGAGCACGCCCTCGAAGTCGCCGGTGACCGCCACCGCCATCACGTTGCGCAGGTTGCGGGTGCGGAACTTCACCGGGCCCGGGTACGTCGCGGCACCGCTGCCGTCGTGTGCGGCGGCGGGCGTCGCGGTGACGGCGACGAAGTGCTCGCCGGTGAGCCAGACGATCTCGCCGGAACCGTCGGCGATCAGCTCGTCGACGAGCCGGTAGGCGACGGTGGGCCTCGGTCCGCTCAGGTCGAGCACGACGCGGTCGAAGCCGGTGTTGAGACCGGTGCGGATGCCGGTCAGCACCGGCGTCGTCGGCTGCGCGGCCGACGACGCCGACACGGCGACGCCGACGAGCAACAGAAGGGTGGCGGCGAGCGCCGCGAGCGCGCGCCGCGTGAGGGTGGTCATCGCTGACCTCCTGCCGGAGGAGTGGGGAATGGGAGTCCCGGCGCCGGGTATCAGGCAGACGCGCGGAACGGGCCCCGGTTGCCCCCGGAGCGCGGCGATACGAAGTCGTGACCGACGGCGAAGCGCTGCCGCGAACCGTTGCCACGGCTACGATCCAGCCGTGGACGACGTCGAGCTCGTACTCGGTCCCCTGTTGCGGCATGTCGACGAGTCGTCGGCGACGGTGTGGGTGGAGACCAGCGGGCCGTGCGAGGTCACGGTGCTCCACGCGGGCGCCCCGACGTTCGAGGTGTGCGGCCACCACTACGCGCTCGTGGTACTCACGGGCCTGTCCCCCGGCACGAGCACGCCGTACGAGGTGCGGCTCGACGGCCGCACGGTGTGGCCGGAGCCGGGCAGCCCGTTCCCGGCCAGCCGCATCCGCACACTGCCCGGAGACGACGCGCCGTTCCGCCTGGTCTTCGGGTCCTGCCGTAAGCCGCATGAGCACGACTCGCTCGGCACCGACGCGCTGGTGTCCTATGCGGAGCGGATGCGCGGGCTGCCGGAGTCCGCATGGCCGCGGGCGCTGCTGCTGCTCGGCGATCAGGTCTACGCCGACGAGACCACGGCGGAGACGCGAGCCTGGCTCGCCACGCGGCGCGACCTGACCGAGCCCCCCGGCACCGAGGTGACCGACTTCGACGAATACGCCCGGCTCTACCGCGAGACGTGGTGCGACCCGCCGGTGCGCTGGCTGCTCTCCACCGTGCCGGTGTCGATGATCTTCGACGACCACGACGTGCGCGACGACTGGAACACCTCCGACGTGTGGCGCGAGCGGATGCGACGACGGCCGTGGTGGCAGGAGCGGTTGCGCGGTGCGTTCATGTCGTACTGGGTGTACCAGCATCTCGGCAACCTGGGCCCCGCCGAGCTCGCCGAGGACCCCACCGCGGCGGCCGTGCTGGACGGGCCCGGCGACCGCACCATGCTGCTCCGCAGGCTCGCCGACGAGGCCGACGACGAGCTGGGCGCCGTGAAGCACGCGCGGTGGAGCTACCGGCGCCGGTTCGGCCGCGTCCTGCTGCTGGTGATCGACAGCAGGGCGGGGCGCATCCTCGGCGGCGGGCGCCGGTCGATGCTCGACGAGGAGGAGTTCCGCTGGGTCGAGCGGAGTGCCGAAGGCGAGCACGACCACCTCCTGATCGGGACGTCGCTGCCGTGGCTGCTGCCACCGGCGTTCTCACATCTGGAGTCGCTGAACGAGGCCGCGTGCCGCAGACCCGGACGGCGCGGGCGCGTCGCCGAGTGGATCCGGCAGACCGGCGACTTCGAGCACTGGGCCGCGTTCCGGTCGTCGTTCGACCGGCTCGCGCGGCTGGTCGAGCGCACGGGCTCGGCCGACGGCGCACCGGCGACGATCTGCGTGCTGTCCGGGGACGTGCACCACAGCTACTTCGCCCGCGCGCGGTTCCCCCGGCGGCTGCGCTCGGCGGTCTACCAGCTGACGTGCTCGCCGGTGCACAACACGGCGCCGTCGTACCTGCGGCTGGCGTTCCGCGCGGGCTGGTGGCGGCCGCTGGCCTGGACGGCGGGCCGGTGGGCGCGGCTGTCCGGGGTGGAGCCGCCGCCGCTGGACTGGTCGTGCGTGCTCGGCCCACGGTTCGCCAACGCCATCGCGACACTGGAGCTGACGGGCCGCCGCGCGGAGGCGTGGCTGGAGCTGAGCGAACCGGACGGACTCGTGGAGTACGCCCGGCTCCCGCTCACCCCGTAGCGGGAGCAGGGCGCACGTCCGTCAGCGCAGGTGCTCGCGCAGGAACGACACCACCGCGTCGTGCTGCTCGGCGCTGCGCGGCACGGCCGCCGACATCCAGTAGACGCCGTGCACGAGCCCGTCGAACCGGCGCACGGTCGCCCGCGCACCGGCGTCGCGCAGTTGGGCGCCGAACCGCTCCGCCTCGTCGCGCAGCGGGTCGTACTCGTTGGTGAGGATCAGGGTCGGGCCGAGCGCGCCGAGCGACGACGAGCCGGTGACCGCGAGACGCGGGTCCGCGAGGTCATCCGGCCCGGTGACGTACTGCGCGCCGAACCACTCGAGCGCCGCCGTGTGGATCACGTAGCCCTCGGCGAACTCCCGCTTCGACGGTGTGTCGGCGGTGGCGTCGACGAGTGGGTAGATGAGCACCTGCGCGGCCACGGCGGGCTCCCCCGCCTCGTGGGCGCGCAGCGCCGCCGATACGGCGAGGTTGCCGCCGGCGCTGTCGCCCGCGATCGCGAGGCGGGCCGGGTCGCCGCCGTAGGCGGTCACCTCCTTGGCCGCCCACCGCAGGGCCTGGAAGGTGTCGTCGTGCGCGGCGGGGAACTTCGCCTCCGGGGCGAGCCGGTAGGTGGCCGCGACGACGATCGCGCCGGTGCCGGCGGCCAGCGCGCGCACCGGCCCGTCGACGACGTCGAGGCCGCCGCCGACGAACCCGCCGCCGTGCAGGTAGAGCACGACCGGGAACGGGCCTTCCCCCTCGGGCACGTAGATCCTGGCGCGCTGCCGGTCCTCGGAGCCGTAGGCGGTCTCCACGACGCGGGCGACCTCGCGCGGCGGGTGCTGTAGCCCGGTGAAGGTCTCGATCGCCTGGCGGGTGGCGTCGACGCCGATCCGCTCGAACGACCGGAATCCCTGTTGCCGCAGGCCGTCGAGCAGCTGGGCGACGGCGGGGTCGAGAGGCATGCCGGTCTCCTTGGGGTCGAAGGGGTTCAGGCGGTGACGAGTGCCGCGCTGCCGGTGAGGCGGAAGCCCTGGTATCCGTTGTGGACGATCTCGGCGCATTTCGCGCGGTAGGCGGGGGCTCCGCCGAGGTAGACGAGCACGCGGCGGGGCTTGCCGGGGATGTTGGCGCCCATGTACCACGAGGTCGGCGACGTGGGCAGGAGGGTGGCCTGTGCGAGCTCGTTGGTGTGCTCGACCCAAGCGCGCTCGGCATCGGCCTCGGGCTCGATCACGTCCAGCGTGGACTGTCGCAGGTGGGCGATGGCGTCGGCGGCGAAGTCCACGTGGTCTTCGATCGCGAGCGGCATGTTGTAGAGCACCGAGGGGCTCTGCGGGCCGGTGATCATGAAGAGGTTGGGGAAGCCCGCGGACATGAGGCCGAGGTAGGTCTGCGGGCCGTCGGCCCAGTGCTCGGTGAGGGCGAGCCCGTCGCGGCCCACGATGTTCATGGCGAGCAGGGGGCCGGTGCAGGCGTCGAAGCCGGTGGCGAGGACGAGGCAGTCGAGCTCGTGCTCGGTGCCGTCGGCCAGGCGCACGCCGCGCGGGGTGATCTCGGCGACGGGGTTGGCCTTGACGTCGACGAGCTCGACGTCGTCGCGGTTGTAGGCCTCGTAGTAGTCGGTCTCCAGCGGCGGCCGTTTGGTGCCGTATGGGTAGTCCGTGGGGCACAGCAGCTCCGCGGTCGCCGGGTCGTGCACGCGCTCGCGGATGCGGTCGCGGATGTAGTCGGCCGCGGTGTCGTTGGCGGCCTTGTCGAAGAGGATGTCGCCGAACGCGTCGATGAAGAGCCGGAACCCGCCCCGGTTCCAGCGGTCGTCGAAGACGCGGCGCCGCTCCTCGGCACTGACGGCGAGTGCGGAGGGCTGCACGTCCGTGTAGGGCACGCCGAGGAAGTGGTTGCGCGAGGCCTCCCTGATCCGCCGGTAGCCTGCCTTGTTCGCGGCCTCCTCGGCCGGGTCGGTGGGCTCGTTGCCGATCGGCGTCGCGTAGTTCGGGGTGCGCTGGAAGACGGTCAGGTGCCCGGCGGTCTTGGCGAGCTCGCTGATGGCCTGGATGCCCGAGGAGCCGACGCCGATGATCCCGACCCGCCTGCCCTCGAACGACGGTTCGTCGTGCGGCCAGTTTCCGGTGAGGTAGACCTCGCCCCGGAAGTCCTCGACGCCGGGGAACTCGGGCTTCTTCGGCACCGACAGTGTCCCCGCTCCGGAGATCACGTACTTCGCGCGGTGGACGCCGCCGCGGTCGGTGCGCAGCTCCCATTCGGCGGCGTCGTCGTCCCACGTCAGCCCCGTCACGCGCGTGTTGAACCGGATGCTGCGGCGCAGGTCGAAGCGGTCGGCGACGTGGCCGAGGTAGGAGAGGATCTCGGGTTGGGCGCAGAACTTCTCGGTCCAGTGCCACTCCTGCTGCAGGTCCTCGTCGAAGGAGTACGAGTAGTGGACGCTCTCGATGTCCACGCGGGCGCCGGGATAGCGGTTCCAGTACCACGTTCCGCCGACGTCGCCCGCGGCGTCGAACGCGAGGACGTCGAGACCCAGCTGGTCGCGGAACTTGTGCACGGCGTAGAGCCCGGCGAAGCCGGCGCCGATGATGAGGACGTCGTGGGTGGTGCGGGCTGTCGTCGTTGAAGCCGCCACGGCGGACCTGCCTTCCTGACTGCGTTGTCGGTCGGCGTCAACACTGGGCCGCGGGGGCACCGGCCGGGCAGGGTGAGATCACCCCATTCGCCACCCCACTGCGGCGCGGGCACTACCCGGGTGGTGCCCCGCTCGTGCCATGCTCGGAGTCCACGCAGGACCGACAGCGGGAGGACGTCATGGCCGACGTCGCGCCGACGGCGCACGCGCATCGCGCGGGGCTGACCAGCTTCGTCGGCAGGCGGCACGACCTCGCCGCGCTCGCGGCGCACCTGCGGGAGTCGCGGCTGGTGACGCTGACCGGGCCCGGCGGGGTGGGCAAGACGCGCACGGCGCTGGAGGTGGCCGGGCGGGCCACGTTCCCCGACGGGGTGCACGTGGCCGAGCTGGCGAGCGTCACCGATCCCACGCAGCTCGCGCCCGCCGTCGCGACGGCGCTCGGGGTGGCGGACCAGTCGAACCGGGCCGCGGCCGACCGGGTGATCGGCCACCTGCGCGGCCGCACGGCGCTGCTGCTGCTCGACAACTGCGAGCACCTGCTCGACGCGGGCGCCCGGTTCGTGACGCGCCTGCTCGACGCGCTTCCGGGGCTGCGGGTGCTGGCGACGAGCCGTGAGCCGCTGGGCATCGCGGGCGAGCAGGTGCATCTGCTCACGCCGCTCGCCGTGCCCAGCGACGCCGACGTCGCGAGCGCGGGCTCGCTCGACCACGTGCCCGCGGTGCGGCTGCTGGTCGACCGCGCCCGCGCGGTGCTGCCAGGGTTCGTGGTGACCCCGGACAACCGCGAGGCCGTGGCGCAGCTGTGCAAGCAGCTCGACGGTATGCCGCTGGCGATCGAGCTGGCCGCGCTGCGGCTGCGGTCGCTGTCGGTGTCGCAGGTGGTGGCCCGGCTCCACCGGCGGTTCCAGCTGCTGAGCAGCGGCCACCGCGGCGCGGGGCCCCGGCATCGCTCGCTGCGGGCGCTGATCGACTGGAGCCACGACCTGTGCGGGCCGGACGAGCGGCTGCTGTGGGCGCGGCTGGCGGTGTTCCCGTCGGCGGTGGGCCTGGAGCCGATCGAGGGCGTGTGCGGTTTCGGGGAACTGACCGACGACCGGCTGCTCGACGCGATCGACGGCCTGGTCGGCAAGTCGGTGCTCGTCGCCGAGCGCACCGGCGAGCGCATCCGCTACCGGCAGTTCGTGACCTTGCGGGAGTACGGGCTGGAGCTGCTCGACGCCTCGGGTGAGCGGGAGCTGCTGCACCGGCGGCACCGCGACCACTACCGCGCGCGGGCCGCGGCGATGGTGGAGCGCTGGTGTGGCCCGCATCAGGCGGAGGATCTGGCGCAGCTGCGGGAGGACCATCCGAACCTGCTCGCGGCGCTCGCCTGGTCCGCCGACACGCCCGGTGAGGAACGCGCGGGCGCCGACCTGGCCTCGCTGCTGCGCTACCACTGGATCGCGGGCGGGTTCCTCACCTACGGCCGGCGCTGGCTCGAGCGGCTGCTGGACCGCCTGGAGCCGGCCGTCCCGGAGCGGGGCCACGCGCTGTGGGTGGCCGCGTGGGTCGCGTTGATCCAGGGCGACCGCGGGGTCGCGCGGGGCTACCTCGGCGAGTGCGCGCGGATCGCCGAGGACCTCGGCGACGTGGCGATGGCGGGGCACGCCGCGCACTGGCGGGCACTGCTCAACCTCTTCGAGGGCGACCTGCAGCCGTCGATCCGGCTCTACCGCGAGGCGATCCGGATACACCGCGAGGTCGGCGATCCCGGCGCCGAGCTCACGGCGGCGTTCCAGCTGGCTATGGCGCAGGCGTACGCGGGGCGGGAGCACGAGGCGCTGCGGACGTGCCGGGAGGTGCGGGAGCTCAGCGGGCGGCACGGCGAGCTGTGGGCGCACGGCTACGCGCTCTGGGTGTCGGCGATCTGCCACGTCCACCTGGGCGAGCGGGTGGCGGCGAGGGAGGCGATCACCGGCACGATGGAGATCGAACGGGATTTCCGCGACGGCGTCTGCACCGCGCTGAGCACCGAGGTGGCGTCGTGGGTGGCCGCGGCCTACGGCCACGTCGAGAACGCCGCCGTGCTCGCGGCCGTCGCGGGGTCGGTCTGGCGGCAGCTGGGCACCACGCTGGAGGCGTTCGGGCCCCACGCGCTGGCCGACGCTCGTGACTGCGCCGCCCGCATCGAGGAGGCGCTGGGGGCCGAGCGCGCGCTGGCGATCCGGGAGCGCTACGCGAACGTCACCGTGTCGGAGGCCGTCGCGCTGGGACTCGAGCTGGCCGCGCACGCGGGGCCACCGGTGCGACGGGCGCCGCGTGCGTGCGGGAGCGAACCGGTGGCGCCGCTCACGCGGCGCGAGCAGGAGGTCGCCACGCTCATCGCGGACGGACTGTCCAACAAGGAGATCGCCGAGCGGCTCACGATCTCATCGCGCACGGTCGACGGGCACGTGGAGCGGATCCTGCGCAAGCTCGACTTCTCGTCGCGCACGCAGGTCGCGTCGTGGGTCGCGGCGAGCGCGGCGGGCTGAGCCGGGCGCGTCAGAAGAAGCCCTCGTGCTCGCGGTGCACGGTGGAGATCGCTTTGCCCGAGGCCCGGTGGCCGTAGTCGGCGCTGATGGCGTCGGCGGTGCGCACGACGAGCGGGGCGATCTCGGCGCGCAGTTCGTCCACGGTCGCCCTGCCGCTCGACGTCGAGGACGCGAGCGCGGCGATCACGGTGCCCGACTGGTCCCGGACGGGGGCCGAGACCGACAGCAGGCCCTCTTCGAGCTCACCGGCGACGATCGAGTAGCCCTGGGCGCGCACCGTGCGCAGCTCGCGGCGGAACTCCTCGGGGTCGGTGACGGTGTTCTTGGTGAGCGGGCGCAGGCCCGCGTCGATGACCTCGTCGACGTGTTTCGGCGGAGCCCACGCCAGCAGGACCCGCCCCATCGACGTGGCGTACGCGGGCACGCGGGAGCCGATCGCGATGTTGATGCTCATGATGCGCCGCACCGGAACGCGTCCGATGTAGACGACATCGGTGCCGTCGAGCGCGGCGAGTGACGCGGATTCGCTCGTCTGTTCCGCGAGCCGCAGGAGGTGCGGCTGGGACAGCTCGATCATGGCGTGCGAGGCCGAGTAGTGCTGGCCGATGCTCAGCACCCGCGGCGTCAGCGACCAGTGCCCGCCCTCCCCCTTCACGTAGCCGAGGCTCTGCAGCGTGATGAGGATCCGCCGCACCGCGGGCCGGGACAGCCCGGTGGCCGCGGCGAGCTCGGCGAGCGAGGGATTGGGCCGCTCGGCGTCGAAGGCCAGCAGCACCTGAAAGCCCCGCTCCAGGCTCTGGATGTGATCGCGCGAGTTCTCGTCCTTGGTCATCGTCAGCCATCTTCCCGCAATCCCGGTCTTGACTTCCAAGCCGTCCCCGGTGCACCCTTCCACCTGTTGAACGCATAGCGGTCAGAGTGTACGCAAAGCGTACAGGAGGTGTCGACGATGACCCTGGATCAGCGGGAGATCCGCAACGGCTTCGGCCGGTTCGCCACCGGCGTGACGGTGGTGACCTGCGAGAACGAAGCCGGTGAGCCCCACGGCGCGACCGTGAACGCCTTCACGGCCGTCTCGCTGGAGCCCGCGCTGTGTCAGGTCACGCTGACCCGCCGGTCCAAGGCCTGTGGCTACCTCGACGGCGCACCGTTCGCCGTGAACGTGCTCGCCGCCGAGCAGCAGGACATCGCGTGGCACTTCGCCGGAAAGCCGCAGGAGCCCGGTCCCCTGTGGGCACAGGGCCCCACCGCCCCCGTGCTCGTCGGCAACGCGGCGACCATCTCCTGCCGGCCCTGGCGCACGTACGACGGCGGCGACCACCTGATCGTCCTCGGCGAGGTCGTCGACCTGGAGCTGACCGACGCCGAACCCCTGCTGTTCTTCGCGGGCCGGTTCCGCTCCCTGCGCGCACTCGACAGCGGCCACCACTGGGCCGCGTCCGTCGACTGCCCGGAGAGCAGCTGGTTCGGCATGCCCTCGGCGGGCGCCTACCAGCGCGTGCCCGCCTGAACCGCGACGCGGTCAACGAGCCCCATCAATGGAGAAGGGAAGTACTGATGACAGTCGAGCAGCGTGACGAAGCCGCCGGCACCGCCGCGAACGGAGCGAGCGCTCCGAGGAACACGCGCCCGATGACCGGTGACGAGTACATCGAAAGCATCCGCGACGGCCGTGAGGTGTTCATCTACGGCGACAAGGTCGAGGACGTCACCACTCATCCGGCGTTCCGCAACTCGGTGCGCATGACCGCGCGGCTCTACGACGCGCTGCACGACCCGGACAGGCAGCGCGTGCTGACCGCACCCACCGACACGGGCAGCAGCGGGTTCACACATCCGTTCTTCCGCACCCCCCGCAGCCGCGAGGACCTGCTCGCCGACCGCGACGCGATCGCCGAGTGGGCGAAGATGACCTACGGCTGGATGGGCCGCAGCCCCGACTACAAGGCCGCGTTCCTCGGCACACTCGGCGCCAACGCCGACTTCTACGAACCCTTCGCCGACAACGCCCGCCGCTGGTACACCGAGTCACAGGAGAAGGTCCTGTACTGGAACCACGCGATCATCAACCCGCCGGTGGACCGCGACAAGAACCCCGACGACGTGAAGGACATCTTCATCCACGTCGAGGACGAGCGCGACGACGGCCTGATCGTGTCGGGTGCCAAGGTGGTCGCCACCGGCTCGGCCATCACCAACTACAACTTCATCGCCCACTACGGCCTGCCGATCAAGAAGCGCGAGTTCGCGCTCGTGTGCACCGTGCCGATGGGCGCCCCGGGCATGAAGCTCATCTGCCGCAACTCCTACGCCAACGTGGCGGACAGCACCTCCAGCCCGTTCGACTACCCGCTCTCGTCGCGCTTCGACGAGAACGACACGATCTTCATCCTCGACAAGGTGAAGATCCCGTGGGAGAACGTCTTCATCTACGGTGACGCCGAGAAGGCGAGCACGTTCTTCCCCGGTTCGGGCTTCCTGCACCGCTTCACCTTCCACGGCGTCACCCGCCTCGCCGTGAAGCTCGACTTCATCGCCGGGCTGCTGATGAAGGGCGTGGAGGCCACCGGCACCAAGGACTTCCGCGGCATCCAGACCCGCGTCGGCGAGGTCATCGGCTGGCGCAACATGTTCTGGGCGCTGTCCGACGCGATGGCCGCCAACCCGGACCAGTGGCAGGACGGCGCGGTGCTGCCGCACCTCGACTACGGCCTGGCCTACCGCTGGTTCATGACCATCGGCTACCCGCGCGTACGCGAGATCATCATGCAGGACCTCGGCAGCGGCCTGATCTACCTGCCCTCGCACGCGGACGACTTCAAGTCGCCCGAGACGCGCCCGTACCTCGACAAGTACGTGCGTGGCTCCAACGGCATCGACGCGATCGAGCGCGTGAAGCTGATGAAGCTGATCTGGGACTCCATCGGCAGCGAGTTCGGTGGCAGGCACGAGCTCTACGAGCGCAACTACTCCGGCAACCACGAGGGCGTGCGGGCGGAGCTGCTCTTCGCCGCCCAGCAGTCCGGTGCCGCCGACGCCATGAAGGGCTTCGCCGAGCAGTGCATGGCCGAGTACGACCTCGACGGCTGGACCGTTCCCGACCTCATGAGCACCAAGCGCTGAGCGAGGAGCAGACCATGACCAGCACCGACCAGTCCCCCACGGCGCGCGGCTCGGGCACGTCCGCGACGCAGGCGTTCCGGGCGAGCAGGCAGGAGCACACCGCCGCGGCGGTGTCGGCCGAGCGCGTCAGCTCGGTGGTCGGCCGGATCCTCGCCGGCGTGCACGACGCGATCCGCGCGGAGAAGGTGACCTACGACGAGTTCCAGGCCGCCAAGCAGTGGCTGATCGACCTCGGCGAGGGCGGCGAGTGGCCCCTGTTCCTCGACGTGTTCGTCGAGCACGTCGTCGAGGACGTCGCCGCGGAGACCCAGCAGGGCACCAAAGGCAGCATCCTCGGCCCGTACTACCTGCCGGGCCAGCGGAAACTGCCGTCCGTGGCGAGCCTGCCGGCCCGGCCCGGCGAGCAGGGCACGGCGCTGGTGTTCGCGGGACAGGTCCGCGACACCGACGGCAACCCGCTCGCCGGGGCCGAGCTCGACGTCTGGCACGCCGACTCGGAGGGCTACTACTCGGGCTTCGCGCCGCACCTGCCCGACGGCAACCTGCGCGGCGTCGTCGTCACGGACGGGCAGGGCCGGTTCGAGATCAGCACGGTGCAGCCCGCGCCGTACCAGATCCCGACCGACGGCCCCACCGGTCGGCTGATCGACGCCGCGGGCTGGCACCCGTGGCGGCCCGCGCACCTGCACCTCATCGTGCGCGCGCCCGGCTGCAGGCCGATCACCACCCAGCTGTACTTCGAGGGTGGCGAATGGCTCGACAGCGACATCGCTCAGGCGACCAAGCCCGAACTGGTGCTGACCCCGGTGGAGCAGGGCGACGGCACATTGCGCTCCGAGTACGACTTCGTGCTCGAGCGCGGGTGACCTCACCGTCCTTTCCGGACGGCCCTGGTCCCGGCGGCGAGAGCGGTCCCGCCGGGGCCAGGGTGACCATGAGGAGCTGACCATGACGGCACCGGCCACGGGCAGGCGGTCCCGGCTGTGGCGGGGGCTCGCCGAGCTGCCGCCCGGCCTGGGTCCCCAGGTGGTGACGATCGGCGTCTTCGACGGCGTCCACCGGGGCCACGCGCGGCTCATCGACCGCACGCTGGACGTCGGACGCGCGCTGCGCCTGCCGAGCATGCTCGTGACGTTCGATCCGCATCCGGCCCGAGTGGTCGGCGCGCCGAGGGACACCGCCGCGCTCAGCACCGCCGACCGCAGGGCCGAGCTGGCGTGGCGGCACGGCGTCGACGGCGTGTGCGTGCTGTCGTTCACGGAGGAGCTGGCACGGCTGAGCCCCGAGGCGTTCGTCGAGCGAATCGTCGTCGGCGCGCTGCGGGCCGCGGCCGTGGTGGTCGGCGTCAACTTCACCTTCGGCCACCAGGCCAGCGGTGACCTCGCGATGCTGCGGCGCCTCGGCGCCCAGCACGACGTCGACGTGCACGGGGTGGAGCTGCTGCCCGCCGCCGACGGCCGGACGCCGTGTTCGTCGACGCACATCCGGACGTGCCTCGCGCGCGGCGACGTCGAGGGCGCCGCGCGCGTACTCGGCCGACCGCACCGCGTCGAGGGCATCGCGCGGATGGTGGGCTGGCGCACCGGGGCGCTGACCGTCGAGCCGGGCACCGCACTGCCCGCGCCCGGCTCCTACCGCGCGCGGCTGTCCACCGGCGGCACCACGTTCGTCCAGATCACCGCCCACGGTCAGCTGCTGATCCGCACTCCCGCGCTGCCTCCGGGGCCGGCCGGGCTCGATTTCCTCTCCCGTGCTTGACCTCCAGCGTGCTGGAGGTGTGAACCTGGTCGGCATGGACACGACGACGAAGCCGGTCACCCCCGACGTCTGGAACACCGCCGAGCTCGACCTGGACGCCTACCTGGCGCGCGTCGGGCAGCGACGCGAGGCACCCTCGGCCGCGGCGCTCGCGGCCCTGCACGAGGCGCACGTGCGCACGATCCCGTTCGAGAACATCGATCCGCTGCTGGGCCGCTCGCCGTCACTGGACCTCGCCGACATCACGGCCAAGCTCGTGCACCGCCGCCGGGGCGGCTACTGCTACGAGCACAACCTGCTGTTCGCGGCCGTGCTGGAGCGACTCGGCTACGACGTGAACCGGCAGGCCGCGCGGGTGCAGCCCGACCACCCCGGCCCGAACACCCACATGAACCTGAGGGTGCGGGTGGACGGCGACGACTACCTCGCCGACGTCGGCTTCGGCGCGAGCATCATGCGCCCCATGCCGTTGTACGACGGCAGCGAACTCGACCAGGCGGGCTGGCCGCACCGGCTCACCGCCGAGGAGCGGGGCTGGCGGCTCCACAGGCTGAAGGACGGCGAGTGGAACGCGGAGTACGCGTTCGACGAGGCTCCGCAGCACCCGGTCGACTACGAGGTCTTCAACCACTACGTCGCCACGCACCCGCGCTCGCCTTTCACCGGCAGGCTCGTGGTGATGCGCCTGTCCGACCGCGTGTGCCGCAAGCTCATCGGCGAGCACCTCGTCGCCGAGTACGCGGACGGCACGGAGGAGAAGAGCACGGTGGCACCGGCCGACCTCGGCGCCACGCTGCGCTCGCTCGACCTGGACCTCGACCCCGCCGACCTCGAGCTGGTGCGCGAACGCTACACCGGGCAGAAGTGACCGGTCAGAGCTTCGTGTAGGTCAGGTGCAGCACGCCGCTGTCGAAGCGGCGCACGTCGGTGAGGTCGAACCGCTGGGGGCCGAACTCGCCGGAGAACAACGGGATCCCGGCACCCGCGACCACGGGGTGAAGCTTCACCACAAGCTCGTCGATCTCCGGGCGCAGTGCGCTCGCGAGGGTGGCGCCGCCGACGAGCCAGATGCCCAGGCCGTCGCGCCGCTTCAGCTCGCGCACCTTCTCCACCGGGTCGCCGGACACGAGGCGCACGGCCGGGTCCGGCGCCTCGGTCAGGGTGCGGGAGAAGACGTAGTGCTCCAGGTGCGGGTAGGCGTCGGTGATTCCGGCGTCGAGCCCGACCTGGTAGGAGGCGCGGCCCTCCACGACGGTGTCGAAGTGCTTGGGGGGCACGTCGAGGCCGAGCGCGGCGCGGGCGGGTCCCGGCAGGATGTCCGGCCAGTCGGTGAACTGCTCCCGCATGTGGTCGCCCTCCATGACGAAGAAGCCGTCGGGGCCGGAGGGGTCGCCGCCCCCGGGGCCCGCGATGACGCCGTCGATGGTCGACGCGACGAGGTAGGTCAGCTTGCGCATGCGGCGCTCCTTGGGGATTCGCGGTGTCAACCACTCTATTTGTAGTACTGTGTCCGGAGTGGTTGCAAGGGTTTTCCGCACGGAGGTCCGCTGGCATGGTCCGTAACGAGGCGAGAAGGACGGCCCTGGCCGACGCGGCCATCGAGGTGCTGGCCCGCGACGGCGCGCGCGGGCTGACGTTCCGGGCCGTCGACACGGAGGCGGGCGTGCCCGCGGGGACGGCGTCCAACTACTTCACCAGCCGCGACGACCTGCTGCATCAGGCCGGCCTGCACATTCACGTGCGGCTCACTCCGGCGCCGGAACGCATCGAGGAGCTGATGGCGGGGCCGCGCACGCGCGAGCTGGTGTTCCGGCTCATGCACGATCTGCGCGCCCGCATGCTCGCCGACCGGGCGGGGTACCTGGCGCTGCTGGAGCTGCGGCTGGAGGCGACGCGACGGCCCGCGCTGCGGACGGCGCTCACCGAGACGCTGCGGCGGAACCTCGCGGTCAACATCGGCTTCCACACCGACGCGGGGTTGCCGGGCGGGGCGGAGACCGTGCTGCTGCTGTACTTCGCGATGACCGGGCTGCTCGTGGAGCACCTGACCACCCCGGACGTGCTGGCGGGCCACGAGATCGACCGGCTCGTTGACCTGATCGTCGCGAGCGCGCTGCCGGAGTAGCTCACCCGCCGATATCGCGGGCGAGCAGGTCCTCCCCGGTCTCCCCGCGCACGAGCACCCTCGCCCGCCCGTCCGTGACGGCGACCAGCCGTGGACGGCCAACGAGGTTGTAGTTGGCAGGCGCACGCCCGTGGCGACCAGGTCGCCCGACTCGCAGTGCCTGCCGGCGATGGTCACCTCGCGCGTGGCCGCGCTCCCCCGGAGGCCCACGAGCCGGGCGGTGTAGGCGGCGCCGTAGAGCGCGGGGCGGGCGTTGCCGCTCATGCCGCCGTCGACGGCGATGAAGGTGTGTTTGACGGCGACCACGCGGTACAGCGTGATCCCGGCACGCGCGACCGATGCCCGGCTCGATCGCCAACCGCGGCTCGGGCAGCCGGTGCCTGCGGCACTCGTAGCGCACGGCAGCCCGGACCCGCGTGACAAAGCCCGCGAGGTCGAACTCCCGTCGCCCTCCCGGTAACGCACCGCGCGCCCTCGGCCGAGGTTCAGCACCACGGTCGCGATGCCGTGCTCGCCGTGGATCCCGGCCATCAGCCCGAGCAACCGCCTGGCCACCTCCTCGCAGGAGACGACACGCACCAGCTGAGAACCGAGGTGGCAATGGAGACCGGCCAGGCTGGGCGAACACCCGCCGCACGGCCTCGTCCGCCGCACCGGAGGCGAGGGAGAACCCGAACCTCTGGTCCTCGACACCGGCGCTGATCGCCGGGTGCGTGTGGCCGTCGACGCCGGGCGTGACGCGGACCAGCACCTGCTGCCGGTGGCTCACGAGCGCAGCGACCTGCTCGATCTCGTCGAACGAGTCGAGCACGATCCGCGCCGTGCCGTGGCGAGCGCGGCCTTGAGGTCCTCGGCCGTCTTGGCGTTGCCGTGCGGCGCGATGAGCTCGCCGGGGAGCCCTGCGGCACGGGCGACGGCGAGCTCACCGGCCGAGCAGACATCCAGCGCGAGCCCCTCCTCCCGCGGCCAGCGAGCGATCGCGTGGGTGAGCAGCGCCTTGCCCGCGTAGGAGACGTGCACGTCCGGTAGCGCCGCGCGGTAGCGGCGGCAGCGCAGCCGGACGTCGGCCTCGTCAACCACGTAGACCGGCGTGCCGAACGCGGCGGCGACGGCCGACATCGCCACCCGCCCACCACCAGGTCCTCGTGGTGGTCCACGCGCGCGCCCTGGGGCCAGAGGCCCTCGTCCAGCCGCGCCCGCACCAGCCGTCCGACACTCGGCACCAGCTCCGGCAACGTCATCGCATCCTCCCGTCCGCGATCGGTGTCGCAGCGGCGAGCCAACGCGAGGCGGGAGCCGCGGCGGGTGGACCCAGACGCCCTCCACACGGCCCGGGGAGATTTCTTGCGCTTTGCTACCGGCCGTGTCGAGAACGGCGTGACGGTTCCGTCCACCTCGTGAAGGCGCCACGATGGGCCGACCCACACGAGAGGAGACGATCATGACGCCGGACCAGGTCATCGAGGTGATGGACAAGCCGATCTCGCGGGAGCTGCTGGCGTCCTCGATCCCCGCGCGGTTCTCCTACGTGGGGCTCGACGGCGACCCGCGCGTGGTGCCGATCGGGTTCCACTGGAACGGCGCCGAGCTGGTCATCGCGACGGTGCCCACGTCCGCGAAGGTCAAGGCGCTGCGGGCCAACCCCAGGGTGGCGATCACGATCGACACCGACGGCTTCCCGCCGCGGGTACTGCTGGTGCGGGGCAGTGCACGCCTCGACGAGGTGGAAGGCATTCCCGAGGAGTACCTCGCGGCCGCGCACAAGGTCGTGCCCGACGACCAGTACGCGGAATGGGAGGCCGGCGTGCGTGCGCTGTACCAGCGGATGACCCGCATCACGGTGACGCCGGACTGGGCGAAGCTGCTGGACTTCGAGACCACCCTCCCCAAGGCCGTCGAGGATCTGGTGCGCGCGCAGCAGGGTTGAACGCTCACGAGGCGCACGTAATGCCGGGGATGCCCTTGAGCTCGCCGAGCAGCATCGAGCTGACGCGCACGGGATAGTCGTCGAGGGCGTAGCGGCGCTCTCCTCGCGCGCTGACGAGCCGCACCCTGACCGGGGTATCACCAGGGTGCGCGAGGAGGGTCTGCCTGAGTTCGAGCACCACGCTCTCGTCGAGGCGCTCGGCCGTCGCGAGCAGCGTGAGCGGGGGTTCCTCGTCGCCGGGGCCGATGTCGGAGAGGTCGAGCGGGATCAGCCCGCCGCCGAAGACCGACATCTTGTCCTCGCGCCAGTTCACCCGGCCCTTGACCACCACCGCGTTGTCCTCCACCAGATCGGCGGCGAACAGCGCGTAGGACTTCGGGAAGAACAACACCTCCAGCGAGGCGTCCATGTCCTCCACCGTGCAGATCGCCCAGGGCTCACCCTTCTTGTTCACCCGCCGCTCCAGCGACGTGATCAACCCGGCGATCTCGATCTCACCCTCCTTGGGCGGATCCGCCAGGATCGCCGCGATCGGCCGCTTGGCGTGCTTGCGCAACACCCGCTCCGCCCCGTCCAGCGGATGCGCCGACACATACAGCCCCAGCATCTCCCGCTCGTAGCCCAGCAGCTGCTTGCGCGGGTACTCCTCATCCTCGAACTTCAGATGCGCCAACGGCGACGACGCCGCCACCGGCACCGTGTCATCCCCACCGCCGAACAGGTCGAACTGGCCCATCGCCTCCTGCCGCTTGAGCGGCACCACCGCCTCGACCGCGTCCTCGTGCAACCGCACCATCGACAACCGCGTGTTGCCCAGCGAGTCGAACCCACCCGCCTTGATCAGCGACTCCAGCACCCGCTTGTTGCACACCACCAGCTCCGACTTGTCCAGGAAGTCGGTGAAACTGGAGTACTTGCCCTTCTCCTCGCGGGTCTTGATGACCGACTCCACCACGTTGGCGCCCACGTTGCGCACCGCACCCAGCCCGAACCGGATGTCGTCCCCGACCGCGGCGAACCGCAGCCCCGACTCGTTCACATCCGGCGGCAGCACCTTGATCCCCAGCCGGCGGCACTCCGACAGATACACCGCCGACTTGTCCTTGTTGTCCCCCACCGACGTCAGCAACGCCGCCATGTACTCCGCCGGATAGTTCGCCTTGAGGTACGCCGTCCAGTAGCCCACGAGCGCGTAGCCGGCGGCGTGCGACTTGTTGAACGCGTACCCGGCGAACGGGAGGATCGTGTCCCACAGGGCGTGCACGGCCTCGGTCGAGAACCCCTTGGCGCGCATGCCCTGCTCGAAGCCTTCGAACTCCTTCTCCAGTACCTCCTTCTTCTTCTTGCCCATCGCGCGGCGCAGCACGTCCGCGCGGCCCATCGAGTACCCGGCGACCTTCTGCGCGATCTGCATGATCTGCTCCTGATAGACCACCAGGCCGTGCGTCTCGGCCAGGATGTCCCGCAGGGGTTCCGCGAGCTCCGGGTGGATCGGCTCGACGGCCTGCCGTCCGTTCTTGCGGTCGGCGTAGTTGTTGTGCGTGTTCATCGCCATCGGGCCCGGCCGGTACAGCGCGTTCACCGCGATGATGTCGTCGAAGCCCGTCGGGCGCAGGCGGCGCAGCAGGTCGCGCATGGCGCCACCGTCGAGCTGGAACACACCGAGGCTGTCGCCCCGCACGAGTAGCTCGTACGTGGCCGCGTCGTCCACGGTGAGCCGGTCGAGGTCGATCTCCTCGCCCCGGTTGGCCTTGATGTTGTCGAGCGCGTCGCCGATGACGGTGAGGTTGCGCAGCCCGAGGAAGTCCATCTTCAACAGGCCGATGGCCTCACAGGACGGGTAGTCCCAGCCCGTGATGATCGAACCGTCGTCGCGCCGCCACAGCGGGATGGTGCCGAGGAGGGGTTCCGCCGACATGATCACGGCGCAGGCGTGCACGCCCGCGTTGCGGATCAGGCCCTCCAGGCCACGGGCCGTGTTGAAGATCGTCGCCACGTCCTCGTCGTGTTCGAGGAGGGCGCGCACCTCGGCCGCTTCCGGGTAGCGCTCGTGCTCGGGGTCGACAATCCCGGAGAGCGGGATGTCCTTGGCGGCCACGGGCGGAGGGAGGGCCTTCGAGATCCGGTCGGCGAGGGCGTACCCGGGCTGGCCGTAGTGCACGCGTGCGGCGTCCTTGATGGCGGCCTTGGTCTTGATGGTACCGAAGGTGATCACCTGGGCGACCCGCTCGGCGCCGTACTTCTCCGTCGCGTAGCGGATCATCTCGCCGCGGCGACGGTCGTCGAAGTCCATGTCGATATCCGGCATCGAGGTGCGCTCGGGGTTGAGGAATCGCTCGAAGAGCAGGCCCAGTTCGAGGGGGTCGAGGTTGGTGATGCCCAGCGCGTAGGCGACGAGCGAGCCGGCCGCGGAGCCCCGGCCGGGGCCGACGCGGATTCCCACGCGGCGGGCGTGGTTCATCAGGTCCGCGGTGATGAGAAAGTAGGCGGGGAAACCCTTCTCGGTGATCACCTCGATCTCGTACTCGGCCCGCTCGACGTACTCGAGTGGTACGCCGCCGGGCAGACGCCACTGGAGTCCTCGCATCACCTCCGTGTGCAGCCACGTCGCCGGCGTCTCGCCGTCGGGGACGCCGAACTCGGGCATGCGGTCCTTGTGGGTGTAGACGTCCTCGTACGACTCCACCCGCTCGGCGATCAGCAACGTGGAATCCGCAGCCCCCGGGACCTCCTTGTCCCAGTACTCGCGCATCTCCCGCGCCGACTTCAGGTAGTAACCATCACCGTCGAACTTGAACCGGTTCGGGTCGTTGAGCGTCTTACCCGACTGCACACACAGCAACGCCGAATGCGAATCCGCCTGATCCTTGGTCACATAGTGCGAGTCGTTGGTCGCCAGCGGCCGCAGATTCAACTGCCTGCCGATCTCCAGCAGCCCCTCCCGCACCGACCGCTCGATCGGCAACCCGTGATCCATCAACTCCAGGAAGAAGTTCTCCGCCCCGAAGATGTCCTTGTAATCCGACGCCGCCTGCAACGCCTCGGCCTTCTGCCCCAGCCGCAACCGCGTCTGCACCTCACCCGACGGACACCCCGTCGTGGCGATGATCCCGTCCGCGTTCTCCGCGATCAGCTCCCGGTCCATCCGCGGCTTGCGGTAATACCCCTGAATCGAGGCCAGCGACGACAACTTGAACAGATTCCGCAACCCCGCCGCGTTCGCCGCCAGCATCGTCATGTGCGTATACGCACCACCACCGGAGACGTCGCCACCCTCACCGAACTCGTCCGCACCCCGCTGACTCGACTGCCCCCAGAACACCGGCTTCTTGTGAAACCGCGACTCCGGCGCGATATACGCCTCGATCCCGATGATCGGCTTGATCCCGGCCTTCTTCGCCTGCTGGTAGAACTCATCCGCCCCGTACATGTTGCCGTGGTCGGTCATCCCCACCGCCGGCATCTCCAACCGAGACGCCTCCGCGAACAACGGAGCGATCTTCGCCGCACCATCGAGCATCGAATACTCGGTGTGCACATGCAGGTGGACGAACGAGCTCACGGCTGCTCCCTTGTCGTGGTCGCGGGTCTGCCGCATTCGACCGCAAGCGGGTGGATCGCGTCCAACAACCGACACGCACGGTGGACAACGTGTGGTTGTCGGCGGAGGCTGACAACCATGTCGAGCCAGAAGAGCAAGCAGTCCGCCGCGCAGCGCTTGCCCAGCGCGGTCTACGAGCGCGAGCTGACCCGGTTGCAACAGGAGCTGAACAAGCTGCAGGAGTGGGTGCGCAGCGAGGGCGCACGCGTGGTGATCGTCTTCGAGGGGCGAGACGCGGCGGGCAAAGGCGGCACGATCCGGCGGTTCACCGAGCGGCTCAACCCCCGTGTCGCGCGTATCGTCGCCCTGCCCGCGCCGACCGAGCGAGAGCAGACGCAGTGGTACTTCCAGCGCTACGTCGAGCATCTTCCCGCGGCGGGCGAGATCGTGCTGTTCGACCGCAGCTGGTACAACCGCGCGGGCGTCGAGCGGGTGATGGGTTTCTGCACTCCCGAACAGTATCGGCGGTTCCTGCAGCAGTGCCCGATCTTCGAGCGGTTGCTCGTCGGGGACGGGATCCTGCTGCGAAAGTACTGGTTCTCCGTGAGCGCCGCCGAGCAGGAACGGCGTTTTCGCGCGCGACTGGACGATCCGCTGCGCCGGTGGAAATTGTCGCCGATCGACCTGGAGTCCATGTCGCGGTGGGACGACTACTCGCGCGCGAAAGACGACATGTTCGTGCACACCGACACCGAGGAAGCGCCCTGGTACGTAGTGGAAAGCGAGGAGAAGCGACGGGGCCGGATCAACATGATCGCACACTTGCTCTCCAGCATTCCTTACCAGGACGTGGAACAGCGGGTGCTGACCTTGCCCAAGCGGCCTGCCGGCGGCGGGTACGAGCGGGCGGACCGAGCTTTGCAGCGTTATGTGCCCGATCATTTCGCGACGCTGCTTACCTGACCCGGGGGCGTGCTAGTCGTCAACCGCCCCTTCGGTGCTGTCGGCTGACGCGAAATGTCCTTTCGCGATACTTTTTCCCACGGAACACGGTGGTCGTGGCGGATTCACCCGAATCGGCTAGCAGTAGAGGTCTACGTGCGATGCTACGGTCGCGACGTGGGGGAAATCACTGAAATCATCGCGCTCGAACGACAACGCGCGAGAATCGAAGCCAAGCAATATCAGGCCATAGCCGCACTCGCAGAGCAACGGGACGATGTCGCGGAGGAACTGGCACTGGGCCTGTCCATAACCGTCCACAAAGCACAGAGGATGGTCGCGCTCTCGATCATGCTCGCCCATCGGCTACCGGCGACCTTCGCCGCGATGAGACGCGGGGACATCGACTCGGCCAAGGCCGCCGCCATCGCCGAGCCGACCGCGTGGCTCAGCGACGAGCACGTCCGGCAGGTCGACGTTCTGATGGCCGAGCGGCTGGCGGGCAGGAATCCGGGCCAGTTGCGACGAACCGTCGCACGGGTGGTGCACCGCGTCGATCCCGACGGCGCGGCGGCGCGCGCGCAGGCCCGGCGCCGTGACCGGAAAGTGGAACTGCTGCCCGGTTGCGACAGCATGTCCACGCTCGTCGCGGACCTGCCCGTCGAAACCGCCTCCGCCGCCTACACCCGGGTGGACCGCCTCGCCCGCCGGCTCCGCGGGCGCGACGAGACCCGCACCCTCGACCAGCTTCGCGCGGACGTGTTCGCCGACATCATCCTCGGGTCGCCGGGTGACGCGAGTGGCGCCAAGGCAGAGATCTTCGTCTACGTCGACGCCAAGACCCTCGCCGGAGCCGACGATCAGCCCGCCGAGCTCGCCGGGTACGGGCCCATCCCGGGATGGCTGGCGCGGCAGATCGCCTACGACCCCGGCTCCACCTGGCGGCGCATCGTCACCGACCCACTCGACGGCCAGCCCATCGACGTGGGGCGGCAACGCTATCGACCACCGGCGTCCACGGACCGGTTCGTGCGGGTGCGCGACCGGGAGTGCCGTTTTCCCGGCTGCCACCGTCCCGCGCAGCTCGGCGACAACGACCACCACAGGCCCTGGGGACGACACGGCCGCACCGACACCGACCAGCTCATCAACTACTGCCGCCGGCACCACCGGCTCAAAGACAAAACCGGCTGGCGCTACGACCTCGACATCGAGACCGGAGTCCTGACCGTCACCACACCCTCAGGCAAGCGATACCGCAAGGCACCGGCTCGTGTGTCAGGGTGAACGGTATGACTGTCCACCATCCGATATTCGCGCGGTTCTACTCCCGGCTGAGCCGGGCCCTGGAGCGCGGCGGCATGGCCGAGCATCGGCAGGCGTTGCTGGCCGGGTTGAGCGGCACCGTGCTGGAGGTCGGCGCGGGCAACGGGCTGAACTTCGCGCACTACCCCGGCACGGTCGACCGGGTCATCGCGGTCGAGCCGGAGCCGCACCTGCGGCAACTGGCGGAAAGCGAGTCGAGGAAAGCCGCGGTGCCGGTCGAGGTGGTCGACGGTGTCGCCGAACGGCTGCCCGTCGAAGACGGCAGTGCCGACGCCGTGGTCGCGTCGCTCGTGCTGTGCTCGGTGCCCGACCAGGCGGTGGCACTGCGGGAGATACACCGAGCGCTGGTGGCGGGCGGAAAGCTCCGCTTCCTGGAACACGTGAAGGCCGACACGCCCGCGATGGTGCGGGTGCAGCGGCTGCTCGACGCGACCTTCTGGCCCCGCATGGCGGGCGGTTGCCACGCGGGTCGGGACACGGCCGCCGCGATCGAGGACGCGGGGTTCGAGATCGAAAGGCTGGACCGGTACCGCTTCCCGGACGCCCGGACACCGTTCTCGTCGCACATCAGTGGGGTCGCGGTGCGCTCCTGACATGGGTCGTTTACCGAGCGCAGCGACGGGGCACCCCGGGCAGGACACCGCTTGTCAAGGAGGTGCACGATGCCCCAGCAGGCTTGGAGCAAGAAACGCGAGCGCCAGTACGAGCACATCAAGTCCTCGCAGAAGAAGCGCGGCGCCGGCGAAGACAGGGCCGAGGAGATCGCGGCGCGCACTGTGAACAAGAACCGCGCGCAGTCCGGTGAGTCGAAGCGGGCGAGCCGAACGTCCACGAAGGACATGTCCCCGCAGCGACGCGGCGGCAAGCGGTCCGGCAACCGGCAGGGGCCGGGTGGGCCGACGCGCGATCAGCTCTACAACGAGGCGAAGCAGCGCAACATTCAGGGCCGTTCCAAGATGACGAAGAAGGAACTGGAAAAGGCCCTCGGCCGCTAGCGCCGCCCGTGGACGACGGCGACGCGCAAGCCGAAGCAGAACCGCCGGCACGCCGTGCGCTCGTCGGTGAGAAGACCATCCGCCCACACCGGTCACGCTGCTCGCCCGTCGCCGGGTCGCCCGCCCAGGAGGCCCTACGCGGCGGAGCCCACAGCCGTTCCTACGTCACCGGCGCGCCGCAGCGTGCTCCCGCGTGCTGTGCCGAGGCCGCACGACGGCATGTTGCCGTAGACGGTCTCGTACTCACCGGCCTTCACGAGATAGGTCTCGTGCCAGATGCCGACACCCTGGCCGTAGCGGCTCACCCGCCGCCAGTAGTTCTTGGCGGCGGGATGAGCCGCGGCGGTCTCGGCGGCGAACCCCTTCAACTCCCCGAAGCCGCATTCCGCGTCGTCCGCTGAGGTCACGGAACCCCGCGAGGGATTGCCCTGGGCTCACGCGCGCGCCGATGAGGAAGAGCACGAAGTGACCCTCGATCTCAGCCGACCACTTGGCTCGGTCTCTCGCGGACTCGCCCGATTCGGCCAGTCGTCACGTATTCCCGCCAAGCCGTTACGAGCCGGTGGAGGCGGGTCTTTCAGTCACCGCGGAGCACGGCCCGCAGGCGGGTATTGAACGCAGCCGGTTCCCCGGCGAAACCGACATGATCGCCGGGGAACAGTGTCGGCGCGATGCCGAGGCCATCGGCCAGCGCGAGGGAGGTGCGCTCGCAGAGCTGGCCGCCCGATTCCTCGCCGATGCCCACGACGACCCTCGGCGAGCCCGAGCGCAGGCGATCGAAGTCGGGTACCCAGCGTGTCGTCGCGCGCAGCATGTGGGCGTACTGGAAGCGGGCGTCGGCGGCCTCCTGCGGGCTCTGCTCGCCACCGAACATCTGCTCGACGACCTCGTCGGGCAGCTGGATGTTGGCCACGGCGAGGAACTTCCGTCCCGCGCCGAGCGAGTCGCCCGCGAGGTAGGTGGCGATGATGTCCTCGGTGCGCTCCCTCAGCTGCTCACGGTCGGCGAGTAGCTCGTTGAGCGGCGGCTCGTGGGCGATCACGGTGTGCACCTGCTCCGGGTGGGCCTGCGCGAGGGCGAGCACGCTGACGGCTCCGCCGCTGGAGCCCAGCACGGCGGCCGGGCCGGCGCCGAGGTGGGTCAGCAGGCGGGACAGGTCGCCGGCGCGCTGCTCGGGGGTGGAGTCGCGGGTGGGGTCGTCGACCTGGCTGCGGTTGATGCCCCTCGGGTCGGTGGTGAGCACGGTGTGGTCGGTGGCGAGCAGGTCGGCGAGCGGCTCGAACGAGCGCGCGTCCATCGGGGCGCCGACCAGCACGACGACGGGGCCGCTGCCCCGCACCTCGTAGTACAGCGTGGCGTCGGGAACCCGCAGCGTGCCGGTGGTGACGGTGGCGGTGGTGTGGTTCATCGGGGTCCTCCCTGTGGAGCTGGAAAAGGCGTTGTCGACGTACGTGACCGCCGCGATGGGGCAGAATCATCGCTCGTGACCCAGATTTCCGAGTCCGATCTCGCCAGCGCGCGCGAGGGTGACGACGCGGCCTTCACGCGGCTGGTCGAGCCGCTGCGCCGCGAGCTGCACGCGCACTGTTATCGCATGCTCGGCTCGGTGCACGACGCCGACGACGCGCTGCAGGACGCGCTGTTGCGCGCGTGGAAGGGCCTCTCCCGGTTCGAGGGGCGCAGCTCACTGCGGTCGTGGCTCTACACGGTGGCCACGCGGACCTGCCTGGACACGGTGGCGAGCCGGGGCAGACGCGCGCTGCCGGTGGACCTCGGCCCGGCGAGCGAGCAGGCCGTGACCGGCGACCCTCCGCGCACCGACGTCGCGTGGCTCGGCCCCTACCCGGACACGGCGCTCGGCGAGGGCGCGCTCAGCGCGCACGCCGCGTACGAGCAGCGGGAGGCCGTGGAACTCGCGTTCGTGGCCGCGTGCCAGCATCTGCCCGGCAACCAGCGGGCCGCGCTGCTGCTGTTCGAGGTGCTCGGCTTCTCGGCGGCGGAGATCGCCGAGATGATGCGCACGACCACCGCGTCGGTCAACAGTGCGCTGCAGCGGGCGAGGAAGATCGTGGCCGAGAAGGTGCCGGACGTGTCGCAGCAGCGGACGCTGCGTTCGCTCGACGACGCCAGGGTGCGGGAGATCGTCGCCGGCTACACGACGGCGCTCGAACGGGGCGACGCCGACGCGCTGCTCGCACTGCTCACCGAGGACGTCACGTGGTCGATGCCGCCGCTGCCGCACTGGTACCGCGGTCTCGGGCCGGTGACCGACTTCGCCGTGCGGGTGCCGCTGGGCAGCTGCGGCAGCTGGCGGCACCTGCTCACGAGCGCGAACGGCCAGCCCGCCGTGGGCGCGTACCTGTGGGACGACGCGCTGGGCGGGCACGCTGGCTGGTCGATCACGGTGCTGACTCTGCGCGGCGAGCGGATCTGCGAGCTGACCACGTTCATCGGCGCGGAGCACCTCGCCGCGTTCGGGCTCCCCGCGTCGCTGGACTGACGGATCAGAGAATCCCGGCGACCCACATGAGGCCGATGAGGACCAGCCAGATCGTCAGCCCGAGCAGCGCGCGCAGCCAGAGTTGTTTGAGCACCGGTCACAGCCCGAGTGCGTCGACGACGAGCAGGACCGAGAGGAAGCCGAAGAACACGAACGACACCGCCAGGACGGCCATGCGGACCCACCCGGTGCGGATCGGCTTCGGTAGTGCCTTGCGGTTCAGCAGCATCAGCAGTCCCGAGTAGATGAACATCTGCACGCCCGCGATCGAGGACGAGATCACGACGAGCAGGAACGGCTGGTCCACACCCGACACGAGGATCACGGAGCCGACCGCGATCATCAGCCACACGAACGCGGCGTAGATCTTGCTCTCGGACCAGAACGTGCTGTCCTTCAACGCGTTGATCTTGAGCTGGTCGGCGATCAGCCTGCACGTGTAGTCGATGATGCCGAGGTTCGTGGAGAACAGGGCGAACACGGCGGCGCACCAGAACGCGGTGCCGAACCACGGCGCGACGGAGTCCTGCAGGATCTGGCCCTCGAGGAACAGGAAGGCGAGGTCCTCCTCGTTCACCGTACCGACCGGCAGGGTCGAGTAGGCGAGCACCGCCATCACCACGAGAGTCACGACGCCGATGAGGAAGAAGGTGATGAACTGCTCCCAGTTGGCGACCTTCCACCAGCCGCGCCAGCGGCGCATGTTCTCCGTGTCGGTCGGGAAGACGTAGCCCAGCGAGGGGCGGGCCTCCTCGTGCCCGGTGACGGGGGAGACGATCCTCGGCATGTGCTGGCCCATGCCCATGCCCTTGTCGCGGATGTAGTTGCTCTGCACGAGGTTGTTGGCCCCGCCGGCGCCGGCGAAGGCGAGGGCGCCGAGCAGCAGCGCGATACTGAGGCCCTCGTGGCCGATGGGGAAGCCGATGTCGCCGATGCCCTCGGTGACGAGCGACCCCCACGCGTCGGCTGTCGTGGCGGCGGGGATCGCGACGATGACGAAAAGCATGATCAGGCCCACCAGTACGCCCTGGATCTTCTCGACCCATTGGTACACGACCGGTGACAGGGTGAGCGTGATGCCGATGGCGACCAGCGCCGCGATCGTGATCGGCACGATGGGCGCGTCCTCACCGAGGTCGAACACGAACGACACGGCCGTGGCGGCGCCCGTGGCCCAGCCGGGCCAGAAGTTCTGGAAGAGCGCGAACAGAATGAACAGCCACCACCAGGGCTTCCACAGCCGCGCGAAGCCGGTGATCGCCGTCTCCCCCGTGGCGAGCGTGTAGCGCTCGATCTCCATGTTGAGGAAGAACTGGATGCCGAAGCCCACGACCGCGGCCCACATGAACGTGAAGCCGACCTGCGAGGTGATGTAGGGCCAGAGGATCATCTCCCCCGAGCCGATGGCCGTCGCGAGGATGATCACGCTCGCGCCGGTGATCTTGCGCAGTCTCACCGGTTCCGGCAGGTCCCGGAACTCGACCGGCGGCAGGTGCCTGCTCGGCAGGGTCGGTTGTTCTCGCTTCGGGCCACCGGTTTGCGTCATACGGCTGCCTCATCTCACCGCAGGTGGTAAATCCCAACCAGTCCGCGCAGCGCCCAGACAGGGTGACGCAGCTCACCCGATCGTGTCAATAGCGTAGTCGCACCGGTCCCGGCCGCCACCGGCTCCACAGTGGACCGCGACCGCCCGGCTGGCCGGTCGTGGCAAGCTGGCGTGATGACCGCACCGGACGCGAAGGCCCACCTCCACCGCTACCTCCAGATCGCCCGCGACGCACTCCTCTGGAAGCTCGACGGGCTCTCCGAGTACGACGTCCGCCGCCCGCTGACCCCGACGGGAACGAACCTGCTCGGCCTGGTCAAGCACCTCACCGGCTGCGAGCTCGGGTACTTCGCGGACACCTTCGGCCGGCCGTTCGGTGAAACGCTGCCCTGGCTCACCGACGACGCGGAGCCGAACGTGGACATGTGGGCGACGGCCGAGGAGTCGCGCGCTGGCCTCGTCGCGCTGTACCGGCGGGTGTGCGCGCACGCGGACACCACGATCGAGACGCTGGAGCTCGACTCTCCCGGCCGGGTGCCGCACTGGCCCGGCGGCCGGGGTGACGTGACACTGCACCAGGTCCTGGTGCACATGATCGCCGAGACCCACCGCCACGCGGGGCACGCCGACATCGTCCGCGAGCTCATCGACGGCGCCGCGGGGCTGCGGGCCGACGTCGACAACCTGGCCCCCGGCGACCAGCGCTGGTGGTCGGAGTACCGGGAGCGGGTGGAGCAGGCGGCCAGGGAGGCGGCGAACCGCTGAGCGGTGCAACCCTCCGCGCCCGCGGCACCGTCTGGGGTATGTCGGTGCCGAGGCCGGAGGGAGCCCCGCGATGATCCGCCGTACGGGACGTACCGTCCTGCTCGTTCTCGCCGTGCTGGCGCTGGTGCCCGTCGCGGTGGTGCTGTCGGCACCCGCGGCGCACGCCTGCTCGTGTGCCGAGAGCACCGACGCCGCGCGGTTCGCCCGCGCGGACGCGGTGTTCACGGGCACGGTGACCGGCCGGGAGCAGGGCACGCCGGAGAACGTCCACGTCGACACGGCGACGTTCGCGGTCACGCGGGTCTACAAGGGACAGGCACGCGCGACCCAGCAGGTCGAGACCCCCGGTAGCGCCAACAGCTGCGGGCTGTCGCTGAGCGGAGCGACGCTGGTGTTCGCCCAACGGAACCCGGAGCCGGAGGGCCGCCTGTCCACCGCCCCGTGCGACGGCACCCGTCCGGCCGGCCTCGCGAACAACCTCCCGTTCGGCGAGGGGCGGACACCGCTGCCCGGCGGCGACGTGCGGCTCGGCGAGCCGGACACCCCGGCCCCCCTGCTGTGGGGCGGGGTGGCGCTGGCCGCCGTCGTGCTGGGCGGCGCGGGATGGCTCATCGCGCGCCGCCGCTACTCCTGAGCTACTCCGACGGCTCCAGCGGCCCCGTCTCGGTCAGCGCGCCCCCGGCGAGCCGCAGCCAGCGGTTCACCCCGATCTCGGCGAGGAACCGGTGGTCGTGGCTGACTACCACGAACGCGCCCCGGTAGGAGTTCAGGGCACCGGTCAGCTGCCGCACGCTGGGCAGGTCGAGGTTGTTGGTGGGCTCGTCGAGCAGCAGCAGCTGCGGCGCGGGCTCGGCGCACAGCACGCACAGCAGGGTCGCGCGCAGCCGCTCGCCACCGGAAAGGGCGCCCACCGGCAGGTCCGCCCGCTCCGCGCGGAACAGGAAGCGGGCCAGCAGGTGCATGGTCTCGGTGGTGGGCTTGCCGGGCGCGAACGCGCGCAGGTTCTCCGCCGTGCTGCGCTCCAGATCGAGCAGGTCGAGCCGCTGTGACAGGTAGGCGACCCGGCCGTGCGCCCTGCTCATCACCCCGCTGTCGGGTTCGGCCAGACCGGCCACGACCCGCAGCAGCGTCGACTTGCCCGCGCCGTTGGCGCCGGTGAGCGCGATTCGCTCGGGGCCGCGGATCGCGAGGTCCAGTCCGTCGCCCGCGAACAGCGCACGGCCGTCGTGACGCACCTGGATCCGCTCGCCGTGGAACACGGTCCGCCCGGCGGGAACCAGGGTGTCCGGCAGGGACAGGGCCATCGTCTCGTCCTCGCGCAGCGCACGGTCGGCTTCGTCCACTTTGGCCTTGGCGCCCTCGACGCGCTGGGAATGCACGTCGTCCGCCTTGGCCGCGGACTCCTGGGCGCGCCGCTGCAGCATGCCCCGCACGATCCTCGGGATGTCGGCGTTGTTGCGCGCGCCCGCGCTCGCGCGGCGGGCGGCCCGCTCGCGGGCCTGCTGCAGCTCCCGCTTCTCGCGCTTGAGCTCCTGCTCGGCGCTGCGCAGGTTCTTCTCCGCGACCTCACGCTCGGCCTGTTTCGCCGCCTCGTACTCGGTGAAGTTCCCGCCGTAGCCGCGCAGCCGGCCGGGTTCGAGCTCGGCGATCCGGTCCATCCGGTCGAGCAGCTCCCGGTCGTGGCTCACCAGCAGCAGGCAGCCCTTCCAGTCGCCGAGCACGGCGTGCAGGCGGGTCCTCGCCTCGCGGTCGAGGTTGTTGGTGGGCTCGTCGAGCACGAGCACGTCGGGCCGTTTCAGCAGCTGCGCGGCGAGGCCGAGGGAAACGACCTGGCCGCCGCTGAGGGTTCCGAGCCTGCGGTGTAGCGCGACGTCGGCGAGCCCGAGCCGGTCCAGCTCGGCGCGGGCCCGCTCCTCGATGTCCCAGTCGTTGCCGATCGTGGTGAAGTGCTCCTCGCTCGCGTCACCCGCCTCGATGGCGGCCAGCGCACGGACGACCGGGGCGATCTCCAGCACGTCGGCCACGGTCGGCTCACCGTCGAGCGGCAGCGTCTGCGGCAGGTAGCCGAGCACACCGTCGACAGTGACGGACCCGGCCGAGGGCACGTACTCGCCCGCGATCAGCTTGAGCAGGGTGCTCTTGCCCGCCCCGTTGGGTGCGACGAGGCCGGTGCGGCCCGCCCCGACCGTGAAGCCGAGGTTCTCGAACACCGGGGTGCCGTCGGGCCAGGAGAAGGACAGGCCGGAACACACGATGAAAGTCTTGGACACGAAGGAAAGTCCTCACGCGCGATGCGGGCAGCGGCAAGCCACCCGGGATGGATCAGGGGAAAGAGGACACGACCGATAGCGGTGCCGCCTGATGGCGGGCACCGCCGGCCGGACCGGGTATCACCCGGAGATGTCGTCCTCGGCCACCATGGGCGCGCACTCCCTGAGACTCTCGCGCGACGCGATCACACCGGTCTCGACCATAGCCGACGGACCGGGCGGACGAACAACGGGATCGCGGCCCAGCACGCGAACGCCCACTGCGTCACGAACGCTACCGGGATCGACACGAGGAACGCCACAGCCGTAACGGCCGACCCGGAGACGGCGTGCCGGAACATGCGCACCGGTGTGCCGTCCCGTACGTGCCCGGCGCGCTTCACGTGCCGCACCAGCGCCAGGAAGATCAGGCTCAGGGCGGCTTGGATAAACGCGTAGAACCCGAACCGCGCCTGGAAGGCGCCGTCCCCGCTGAGCACCTCCGTCGCAAACGGGGTGAGCACCATCAGGAACAACCAGCAGGCCGTGAGCACGCCCACCACGCGGTCGGTGCCCACGACATGGCGGAACACGCGGTGATGACCGGACCAGCGCAGAAAGATGACCACGAAGCTGATGCCGAACGCGAGGTAGTCGTCCCAATGCTCCCCCGCCGAGCTCAGCAGGTCGGCGTTGGTGCGCCCTTGCGGCACGGGCAATCCCAGCGCGAGCAAGGTGATCGCGATCGCCACCACCGCGTCGGTGAACAGCTGCTGCCGCTGCACCGCGGCCGCCTCGCCCTCGTCTGCCGGCACCAGGCCAGTGTCGCGGAGGCCCACCCCCCCGGGGGAAGTCGGCGAGCGCCGCAGCGTGGACCCGTGCGGCGGTTACGGGCAGCGACAGGATCGCACGGGGGTCTGCTCGTGGAACGTAAGCCGCCACTGTGCGTTCTGCTGGGCGTACACGCTCACGCAGTCGGCACGGTAGGGTTCGGACCGGCCGTGCTCCCGCGCGACGACGCGGTAGGACACCGCCGCCACCACGTCGGCGAGCGGCATGACCTTCGGCCGCAGCAGCCGGTACTCGGCCCATCTCGGCATGGTCAGCCAGTACTCGAGCGCGCGCGTGCGGTCCAGCCATTCGCCGGGAAGGAACAGCACCGCGTCGGCGGTGAGCAGCCGGTCGTAGAAGGTCTTGGCGTGCCTCGACCCAGCGAGCGCCCAGCCCTGGCGCTCCAGCCCGAGTATCGCCGCCTCATCCATGCGCAGGGCCCACCTCAGGTTCCGCCGGAACGCACCGGTGGGCCACAACGCCACTGCCGCATCGCGGAATTGTTGCACAGTGCGACATAAACCGGGCGGCTCGCGCGAAGCCGGGTGCACAATCGTTCAAGACGTGCGGGCCCGCTGCTCGCTAGAACCACCTCACCAGCGGATCGTGAGGAGTGGCATGGGACTGGACCGGAGTGACCAGGTGCGGCTGGGGTTCGCCGGGCTCGGGGTGATGGGCGCGCCGATGGCGCTCAACCTCGTGCGCGCGGGGACGCCGCTGGTGGTCTGGAACCGCACGGCGGCGGCCTGCGATGCCGCCGTGGCGGCGGGCGCCCGCCGGGCGAGCGGACCCGGCGAGCTGTTCGACCTCGCCGACGTGGTGCTGCTGATGCTCGCCGACGAGACGGCCGTGGACGCCGTGCTGGCCCGGGGCACCGCGGAGTTCGGCCCGCGGGTGCGTGGCCGCACGGTCGTGCATCTGGGCACGGTTCCCGCGGCGTACTCGCGGCTGCTCGACGCGGAGATCGGGGCCGAGGGTGGTGCGTACGTCGAGGCGCCCGTGTCGGGCTCGCGCGGGCCCGCGGAGGCCGGCGAGCTGGTGGTGATGCTGGCCGGCGCGGAGGCCGACGTGGCCCGGGTGCGGCCGCTGCTCGCCCCGCTGTGCGCGGCGGCGTTCGACTGCGGCTCCGTGCCCGGTGCGCTGCTGCTGAAGTTCGCGGTGAACCTGTTCCTGATCACGATGGTCACCGGGCTGGCCGAGGCGTTCCACTTCGCCGAGGGGCACGGGCTCGACGTCGCCGCGCTGGCCCGCGTGCTCGAGGCGGGCCCGATGTCCTCGGCCGTCTCGCGGACCAAGGCCGCCAAACTCGTCGCCGGTGACTTCGCGGTGCAGGCATCGATCACGGACGTGCTGAAGAACAACCGCCTGATCGCGGGGGCCGCTCGGGAGGCGGGGCTCGCCTCGCCGCTGCTGGACGCGTGCCATGCCCTCTACGCGGACACGGCACGCCTCGGCCACGGCGGCGCCGACATGGCCGCCGTCGTCAGAGCGATCGAGGCCCGCACCGCGGGAAAGGAGCACGGGTGAGCGCCCCGGTCGCCGTCGTCACCGGCGGCTCACGCGGGATCGGCCGGTGCGTGGCCGAACGGCTCTGCCGCGACGGGTTCACCGTGGTGTTCACCCACACGAGCTCCCCGGCCGACGCCGCCAACGTCGAGCGCGTCACCGGCGGCCAGGCCGTGGGGGTCCGGCTCGACGTCACCGCCGGTGACGCTCCCCGGCGCCTGTTCGACACGGCGTCGAGCCTCGGCGACGTGACCGCCCTGGTGAACAACGCCGGCATCACCGGCAGGATCGGGCCCTTCACCGCACTGACCGACGAGGACCTGCGCGCCGTGGTGGACGTCAACCTCGTCGCCCCGGCGCGGCTCTGCCGCGAGGCCGCCCGGCGCTGGGACGGCACGGCAGACCGCGCGATCGTCAACGTCTCGTCAGTGGCCGCGCGCACGGGCTCCCCGGGCGAGTACGTCGTCTACGCGGCGGCGAAGGCGGGCGTGGAGGCACTGACCGTGGGGCTGGCGAGGGAACTCGGCCCGGCGGGCGTGCGGGTCAACGCGGTCGCACCGGGCACCACCGACACCACGATCCACGCCCGTGCCGGGGAACCGGGCCGGGCCCAGCGCGTCGCCGCCGCCGTGCCGCTCGGCCGCCCCGGCAGGCCGGAGGAGATCGCGGAGGCGGTGGCGTGGCTGCTCTCCCCCGCCGCGTCCTACGTCAACGGCGCCGTGCTGGGCGTCGCGGGCGGGCTCTGAGCGGCACCGGCCGTCGCGGCCTTCCACGCCGCGGGAGTCAGTCCGTAGGCGCGCTTGAACATGCGGGTCAGGTGGCTCTGGTCGGCGAACCCCGCGAGCACGGCGACCTCGCTCAGCGGGTGCCCCGCCCGTATCAGACCACGAGCGAGGTCGAGCCTGCGCATCGTGCGGAACCGGGTGGGGCTGGTACCGAACGCCGCGCGGAACTGCCGTGCGATCGTCCACCGGTCCAGCCCGGCGACCCGCTCCAGGTCCTCGACCGGATGCCACGTCGCCGGGTCGTCGAGCAGCAGCGCCCGCACCCGCCGCAGCGCGGCGAGGTCGAGCGCCGCCCGCGAGCGGGGCCCGCCCGCGTGCCGGGCGAGCAGGTCGGCGATCGCGGACGTGAGCTCGGCGGCCGCCAGCTCGTCGAGTGGCTCGTCGATGTGGCGCAGGTAGGCCCCGAGCGCGCGATCCGGCGGGGCCGGGCGGAGCACGGGATCGGCGACGAACGGTAGCGGCCGCCCGCCGAGCGCGTCCTGCACGAGTGCGGGGTCGAGGTAGACGATCCGGTAGCCGAAGCCGTCGTCGGTGCCGGGAGCTCCGTCGTGCGGCTCGTCGGGGTGCAGCACGTGCCACTCGCCGGGCAGGCAGTGCCGCTGCTCGCCGCGGTAGCGGAACGTCTGCACGCCGGCGAGTGTCACGCCGATCGCGTAGGTGTCGTGCCGGTGCGGCGCGAACGCCTCACCGCGCAGCGCGGCCTCGAGCCGCTCGATGCCGGCCGCGCCGCCGCCGAACCGCAGCCGGTGCCCTCCGGACAGCGCCGCGGGCAGGTGGTCGCACAACGCTTCAAGACCGCCGGGGCCCGGCGCGCCTACGTTCGGCCGCATCCACCGACACTAGAGGACGGACGAACGATGCGGGACCTGCTCGGCGAGGCGACAGGGGCGGGACCGTACCTGTCTCTGGCGGCCGCGGCGCTCGTGGTGATGGGCAGTCCCGGCCCGGCGACCGTCGGCGCGACCGCGACGGCCACCGCGTTCGGGCTGCGCCGCTCGGTGCCCTACCTGCTCGGCAGCATCGCGGGCACCACGGCCGCGCTCGTCGTCGTGGCGGCCGGGGTCGCGTCGGTGCTGCTGGCCCAGCCGCGGCTCGGTCCCGTGCTGCTCGGCCTCTCCGTCGGCTACCTGGCCTGGCTGGCGTACAAGATCGCGACCGCACCGCCACCCGCCGTCGCGGGACCGGAGGAGGGCGACCCGCCGACGTGGCTGCACGGCCTCGTGCTCGGGGTGGCCAACCCGAAGGCCTACGCCGCGCTCGGGACGGTGTTCACCACCCACCGGCTGGGCCTGCCGACGCCCGTGCTGGAGAGCGTGGTGAAGACGCTCGTGCTCACGGCGCTGATCGTGCTGATCCACCTCGGCTGGGCGGTGGCGGGCGCCTCGCTGGGCACGGTGCTGCGGCGGCCCCGTGTCGCGCGCGTGGTCAACGTCGCGCTCGCGGTCGCGCTGCTGGCCTCGACCGCTCCGCTCGTGGCCGAGCTGCTGTCCTGAGCCACCGCGACCGGCCGGGCGGCTTCGCACCGGCGCCGGCGTGGACGGCCAGCTGTTCACCGACGGCGCCCAGGCGCTCCGCGTGCCGCAGGACGACGTCGCGCCGGGTGTCGCGGCCGAAGGTAGACGTCGGCGCCGGCGCCGAGCGCGAGCACCAGCAGCACGAGCAGGATCCACCGTCGCATCGATGCCCTTTCCCGTGCCCGGCCGGTGCAGCGCGGTGGCACGGACCGCGCTTGCCCGGGTGGCCGTTGTCCGGTTCCGAGCACGCCGGTGCGTGCGAGGATCGGCGCATGAGCTACCTCGCCGCGCCTTCGCGCTACGACGGCATGACCTACCGGCGTTCCGGCCGCACCGGGTTGAAGCTGCCACTGGTGTCGCTCGGGCTGTGGCACAACTTCGGCCACGACCGTCCGTTCGAGACGCAGCGCGCGATCCTGCGCCGCGCCTTCGACCTCGGCATCACGCACTTCGACCTGGCGAACAACTACGGTCCGCCCTACGGCTCCGCGGAGGAGAACTTCGGCCGCGTCCTCGCCACCGACTTCCGGCCGTACCGCGACGAGCTGATCATCTCCACCAAGGCCGGGTACGACATGTGGCCCGGTCCGTACGGCGAATGGGGCTCCCGCAAGTACGTGCTCGCGAGCCTCGACGCGAGCCTGCGCCGGATGGGCGTGGACTACGTGGACATCTTCTACTCGCACCGGTTCGACCCGGACACGCCGCTCGAGGAGACGATGGGCGCGCTGGACACGGCCGTCCGGCAGGGTAAAGCGCTCTACGTCGGCATCTCCTCCTACTCCGCTGAGAAGACCGCCGAGGCCGCGGCGATCCTGCGCGAGCTGGGCACGCCGCTGCGCATCCACCAACCCTCTTACTCGATGCTGAACCGGTGGATCGAGGGCGGCCTGCTCGACGTGCTGGAGCGGGAGGGCGTGGGCTGCATCGGGTTCTCCCCGCTGGCGCAGGGAATGCTGACCGACCGCTATCTCGACGGCGTGCCGGAGGGTTCACGGGCGAGCCGGGACAGCTCGCTGCCGTCGGACTTCCTGAGCGACGAGAACCTCGGCAAGGTGCGGGCGCTCGCCGGGATCGCGGCGGCGCGCGGGCAGACGCTGGCGCAGCTGGCGGTCGCGTGGACGCTGCGCGACGAGCGCATGACCTCGACGGTGCTCGGCGCCAGCAGCGTCGCCCAGCTCGAGGACAACGTGGCCGCCCTCGGCAACCTGAGCTTCACCGGCGAGGAGCTGGCCGAGATCGACCGGCACGCCACCGAGTCCGGCATCAACCTCTGGGCGCGCTCCAGCGCGCATTGACACGGCGCGCGCCGGGTAGTCCACCGCGATGGACGATGACTACCTGCGCATCTACCTGAACGACCAGCTCGCGCTCGGCGTCGCCTGGCGCGAGCTGGCCCGGAGGGCGGAGGGCGGCAACGCGGGCGGGGAACTCGGTGCGGCGCTCTCGCGCGTGGCACAGGGCATCGCCGAGGACGTGGACACCTTTCGCGCGATCATGGACCGGCTTGGCGTGCGGCCCAACCCGCTCAAGCAGGGCGTCGCCCTCGCCGCCGAGCGACTGGGCCGGCTCAAGCCCAACGGCAGGCTCACGGGCTACTCGCCGCTGAGCCGGTTCGTGGAACTGGAGTTCCTGGCGATGGGCATCGACGGCAAGAAGCAGCTCTGGACCACCCTGCGCGACATCGCCGGGCTCGGCGCCCGGCTGCCCGACGTCGACTTCGCCGCGCTGATCGACCGCGCGGCACGGCAACGCGCCGAGCTGGAGCCGTTCCGCGTGCGCGCGGGCGCCGAGGCGTTCGCCACCGCGCTCCCCGGCCCGCGCCCCGCCGAGTAGGCGGGCCGGGCCCGGGTATCCGGAACGGCATGATGCGGAACGCGCTCTGGCAGGGCCTGGTCGCCGGAACGGCGGGGGTCGTCGTGATGACCGTCGGCGAGAAGGTGGAGCAGCGGATCACCGGCAGGCCGGACTCCCACGTCCCGGCGCGTGTGCTGCAGCGCCTGACCGGTTCGCGGGAGCGGCCCGGCAGGCAGCCGGTGCCCGTGAACTGGGCCATGCACGCGGGCCAGGGTGTCGCGCTCGGCGTGCTGCGGTCGGTGATGGCGCACGCGGGGCTGCGGGGCCCGTGGGCGTCGGCGAAGTTCGCCGTGGTGCGGCTGACCAACGACCAGATCCTGGAGAACGCCACGGGCGTCGGGGCCCCGCCACCCACCTGGCCGAGGGACGAGCTGGCCATCGACCTGCTCCACAAAGCCGGCTACGCCTTTGCGACCGGGGTGGTCGCGGACGCACTGGCGGCGCGGTCCGGACCAGGGCCGGGGCAACGGCACGCCGCCCTGCCGGGCAGGCGCAAGCACGCCGGGCCGCTACCGCGAGCGGTCGCGCGGTGGTCGCGGCGGTAGGGGCACGAAGCCGCTCGTGCGGGCGACGTACTCGCGAGGGCCGGGCCTCGACTCGCTCAAGTGCCTTTCCAGCAACGGCGTGCCGATGCCGCGGGCAAGAAGCCACGTCGTGAGCACGGGCGAGAGCACGGTCGCGGCGCCGGGCAGGTGCTGCGCCGCGAGGAGGTACCGGCCCCACCACACGCACGCGTCGCCGGAGTAGTTCGGGTGCCGGGTGTAGCGCCACAGGCCCCGGTCCGGCACGCGGCCGCGGTTGGCGGGGTCCGACTTGAACCGGCGCGGCTGCTCGTCGCCCACCGCCTCGAACGCGAACCCGGCGGTCCACACCAGTACCCCGAGCATTCCCGCTGTGCCGAGATCCTCCGTCTGCCGCTGTGCGAACACCACCGGCAGCGATACGAACCGCAGGACCGCCCCCTGCGTGAGGTACAGCGGAAGCACATGCGCGCGAGCGGACGGGACCCGGCCCGCTCCAGCATCTCGCGGTGGCGCCGCTCCTCCCCGCCCCGGCTGTTGCGGTGGTGGATGTGGACCGACAGGCGCACACCCCACACCACTGTGAGGACGGTGGCGAACGCGCGTGGCTCCAGCGCGAAGCCGGTCACCGTGATCACGGCGAAGCCCGCGCCCCTCGCGCTGTCGATCGTGTCGCCGCACTCGGCTTCGCCGGGCTGCCGCGGCGCACGTGGGAGTTCCACCTCGCCTACAGCGAGACCGGGTTCCGCTCCGGCTACCTGGACGTCGTCCAGTTCGGGCTGCACAGGACCGGCGCGGGCTTACAGCTCGTTCCGCTTCGACACGAACAGTTCCGCGACCCGGACGAGCTTCATGTTGAGGTCCTGCGACGTGCGGCGCAGCAGGTCGAACGCCTGCTCGGCGGTGAGGCCGCGCCGCTGCATGAGCATGCCCTTGGCCTGACCGATCACGTCCCGGCTGCGCAGCGCCACACGAAGGTGGGCCTGCTCGAACTCGGCGGCCGTCATGGCCGTGGTCGCCGCGAGCGCCACCGTGGCGTGGCTCGCGAGCACCACGGCGAGGTCACGGTCCACCTTGTCCAGGCCGTTGCGCTGCCGGGAGTACAGGTTCAGCGCGCCGAGCCGCGGCGGGTCGTCGGCGGGGACGAGTCCCACGGCGAAGACGCTTCGCACGCCGAACGCGAGCGCCTTCGGAGCCCAGCGGGGCCAGGGCGCCTCGGCGAGGTCGGGGAGGTCGACCACGCCCTCGCCGGGCGTGCGGGTGGCCTCCACGCAGGGACCCTCGTCGAAGGCGTACTGCTGTTCGTCGAGGCGGTCGGCCAGCTCGTCGGTGCGCACGGGCGTGGTGTAGCGGCCCTCCTTCGTGCGCAGCGTGATGCTCACCAGGTCGGCCTCGGGCACGAGCGCCTTCACCGCGTGCACCACGCGCGCCAGCACGCCGGCGGCGGTGGGGCTGTCCAGCAGCACCTTGGCCACCTGGCCGAACTCCCGGGCGAGCGGACCGGTCCACGGCTCGCCGGGAGCGTGGTCCTCGTCGCCGGCGGCGAAGATCGCCTGCTCGGAGACCCAGTCCTGCTCACTGACCATGACCGCATTCTGCCCGACAACCGGCCCGGCGGAGCAGCTCCCGGACCATGAGCGACGACCACACGACGTGGGTGAGCGCCGGCGCGGGCCGCCGCCCCTGCGAAGGCGCGGGCCGCCTCGGTGTCACGCCGCTCGAAGTCGGCCTCGTGCGGGGAGTGCACCAGGTAGCAGGCGCCCCGACGGTAACCGACGACCCCGCGTCCCCCAGGCGGAAGGACGCCGGGCGCCCGGCGCTGTGAGATGGTTGTTGTTCATGGAGCCCGGGGCAGGCAGCGGCACGGAGGCGGCACGGCAACCCGCGCTGTGGACCCCCGGCAGGGTCGCCAGACTCCTCGGGGTCTCCCCGATCACGCTGCGCAGCTGGGACGCGCGCTACGGCATCGGCCCCTCCTTCCGGCCGGAGGGGCGCCAGCGGCGCTACACCGACGCCGACGTCGCCCTGCTGCGGCGCATGCGGCGCCTGATCGACGAGGGCGTCCGCACCCGCGACGCCGCCAACGCCGTGCTCGGCCACCCCGCCGAGAACCTGGTGACCGGCACCGGCGAGGAGGAGCTGGAACAGGCCACCGACCTGATGCACCGGGCGACCATGGCGGCACTGCTCGACGAGTCGCTCGCCGCGAAGGGCGTCGAGGGCACGTGGCGCGACGTGGCCGCGCCCGTGCTGCGCACGCTGGGCCGCCGCTGGGAGCGCGGGCGGGAGTGCTTCGCGGTGGAATGGGCGCTGACCACGGAGATCTCCGCCGCGCTCGACCGCTACGTCCGGCCCCGCGGCTCCGCGCGCGGCGGCGCGGGTGTGCTGCTCGCCCCATGCCCGGACGAGCAGCACACCCTGCCGCTGGAGGTGCTGCGGGCCGCGCTGTGCGAACGGGAGGTTCCGGTGGTGTTCACCGGCCTGCCCTCGGGCGGGGTACTGACCCTCGACCTGGCGTCGCGACTGGACCCGCGCGGGGTCGTGCTGTGGTCGATGACCGTGGCGACCGCGGACCCGGCACTGCTGCGCGGCCTGCGGGAGCGCGGCGCCGCCGTGACGCTCGCGGGCCCCGGCTGGGAAGCCGCCACCGTCGACGCACCGCTGGTGAACGACCTCGCCGCCGCGCTCACCCTGCTCGCCGGACACGACCGAGGCGCCGGTGATGACTGAGATCACCGGCGCCCCTCTGTGCGAGTTGGTCGTGAGGGCCTCCCGGCCGGAGATCAACTACCCGGCCAGCGGCTCCCTACACCCGACAGTGGCGCGGATCACGGTTCGGCGATGTGGAGCACGTCGAGCAGACCGGTGATGCGCAGGGTCTGCCGGACGTGCGCGGGCGGGTCCCTGAGCAGCAGGCACCGCCGTGCTCGGCCGCCGTCTTGTGCGCGCGGATGAGCACGCTCAGCTCGCTCGAGTCCAGCAATGTCAGGCCGGCGAGGTCGAGGCGCACGCGGGCGCCGGGCGCCGCCCCGGCGAGGAGCGCGGCCAGCTCGGCGCGCGGCGCGCCGGTGGTGTCGAGCACCAGCTCCCCCGCGAGTACCACGGTGTGACCTTCCGGATCCTCGGACACGGCGATCCGCAGGGTCATGCCGCTCCCGGCCAGTGCGCGCGCAGGAGTGCCGCGGCACGGGGATAGTCGCGCAGCAGCAGGCCGAGCTCGGTGGCGAGCGCCGTCACCCGCGCCTCCGGGACCCGGCGGGCCGACAGCACCGACCGCACCCACGTCGCCGTGTCCCCGAGCAGCCGCCCGTCACCGGTCAGCAGCGCGCCTTGCAGCGCGCACAGCGACTGTTCGGCGCAGTCCCCGACCACCACGGCGATGTCGGAGTGCTCCGGCGTGCCCTCGGTGAAGGTGTCCTGCGGCCGCCACCGCCGCCGCAGCGTCTCGACGAGTGTGCGGTGGTTCAGTTCGAGGCCCCGCTGCTCGGCCAGTTCCTCGGCCCCGAGCGGTCTGGCCGGCTCCACGACGGCGGGCAGTGTCTCGACCACGTCGGCGGCCTCGCGCAGTCCCGGTGCCCACGCCGTGGCGCCCAGTGCGCGGGCCCTGGTGTCGTCGGCTCCGAGCGCGATCCCGCCCGCGATCACCGGGATGCCCGCGCTCGTGCCCGCCTCGACGAACTGCCGGGTGCCGGGCAGTGCCCACGCGACGGAGCAGCTCACCGCCACGGCGTCCGGGCCCGCGTCGTGCAGGTACGCGGACAGCCTGCTCGCCGGGGTGCAGGCGCCGAGATAGGCCACGTTCCAGCCCCGCTCACGCAGGCCGGTGGCGATCACGAGCGCGGGCAGGGAGTGCCATTCGCGTTCGGCGCAGCCGACCACGATGCGGCCCCTGGTCACGGGCAGGCGCCGCACCCACCGGGCGATCGCCTCGGTCGCGGCCACCGAGACGCCGGTGGCGATGTGCTCCTGCGCGACCGACCACTCGCCCCGCTGCCAGCGCTCGCCGATCCGCCGCTGCGCCTCGCTGATCACGTCGAGCAGCAGGACGGTGGGCTCGACGCCGCGGTCGAGGAGCTCGTCGACGACGCCGACGCCCTCCCCCGCGTCGCCCACGGCGAGCGCGCGCTCGAACCGGGGGAAGGCGAGCCCGGCCGTTTCGGTCGTGGTGGTCATGGCGTGTTCACTCTCCACAGCGGACGGCGAGCAGGGCGATGTCGTCGTGGCCCCGGCCGTCGAGGTGCTCCATCACGCGCTGCTCGACGATCTCGCACAGTGTTTCCGGGCTCGCTCCCGCGTAGCCCGGCAGGAGCGCGCGGAGGCGGTCCTGCCCGAAAAGGCCGTCACGGCCATGCGCCTCGTACACGCCGTCGGTGTAGAGCAGCATCGCGTCGCCCGGCTCCAGCAGCACCGCGGCCTCCTCGTAGCGCAGGTCCGGCAGGACCCCGGCCAGCGTGCCGGCCAGCTCGGGTTCCTCGACGGTGCCGTCGCGGCGCAGCACCAGCGGCGGCGGGTGCCCGGCCACGGCGATGGTCGCGAGGGTGCCCGCGCCGTCCGGTGCGGGACGCAGGCGCGCGCAGGCGACCGTGACGAACCGGTCGGAGCGGTCGGCGTAGAGCACGTCGTTGAGCGCGGCCAGTATCGCGGCGGGCGAGCGGTCGAACCGGGCCGCGGTCTTGATGGTCTGCCTCGCCTTGCCGGTCAGCACCGCGGCCTCGACGCCCTTGCCGCACACGTCGCCGACGACCACGGAGATGTCGCCGGGTCCACCGTGCACGTCGTAGAAGTCCCCGCCGATGTCGAGGCGTTCCTGTCCGGTGCGGTAGCGCGCGGCCACCCGCACCCCGGGCACGGACGGCAGTTCCGGCGGGCGCAGGCTCGCCTGCAACGTCGTCGCCACGTGCCTGCGTTCCTCGTAGAGCCTGGCGGCGTCGAGGGTCACGGCGGCGTGCCGGGCGAACTCCTCGGCGAGCGCGAGGTCGGCCCGCGTGAACCCCTGTCCCTCGCCCCGCACCGCGATGAGCGCGCCCGCCGTGCTGCCCCGCGCGGTGAGGCCCACGCCGAGGACCTCCGCGGGCCCGGGGCCCGCCATGCTCGCCCGCAGGCCCGCGTCGGGGAGAAGTCCGGCGAACCCGTCGGCGGAGCCCGCCCCGGGCACGACGTGCAGCAGCTCGGGCCTGCCGGCCCGGCGGATCCGGCCGAGCGCGGAGTCCTCGGCCAGCCGCGGTACGAGGACCGGGGGCAGCGGAGCCCCGTCCGTGTCGCACGCGGAGAGCGTGACGCCGCGGCCGTCGAAGAGCGCGAGCACGGCCCGGTCACCGAGCACGGGAACCGCGAGCCGCAGGGCGTTCAGCACGATCCTGCGCACGTTGAGCGATCCCGCGAGCTGGGGCGAGGCGTCGAGGAGGAACGCCGCCTCGCCCCGGTGCCCGGCCGGCCGCGACGGCGGTTCTCCGGCGTGGTCGAGCGCCGTGTCCATGGCGCACTCCTCGGGGCGACGACTGCGTGCGATCTGCCGACTCTAACGCGCCAGTTGCCTGTCGTGGCATGGTTTCCGCGGCGCCCAGGGTTGACCTTGGCCGGGGGTGGGCGCGTACCGTCGAGGAGGCAAGGGCTGGTTCTTGCGGTTCACAGGCCGTTTTTGCTGGTCGACCCAACCCGAAGCCGATCGCTGCCGCGGTCGCGTTTGCCTTTCCGGCGACCCGGACGGACGGCTTCCCCGGGAGCGCAAGTGAAACAGACACCTCGCGAACCAAGGGCGACACGGCCCGCCCACGACCCCCGGCTCCTCTCGGTGACCCTCGCGGCAGGCGATGACGGCTGCGTGCTCGCCACCGTCGTCGGCGAACTCGACGCGGCGACGGCTCCGGCGCTGGACGCCGAGATCCGGGCGCTGCCCGCTGGCGAGACCACGGCGCTCGTGCTGGACCTGACCCGCGTCGGCTTCTGCGCCGCCGCAGGCATCTCGACACTGCTCGATCTGCTCGAGCACACCAACAGCATGGGCGCTTCGCTCGCGCTCGTGGCCGACTCCACGCCGGTGATCCGGCCGCTCGAACTGCTCGGCCTGGCGGACCGGTTCACGATGTTCCCCAGCCGCTCGGCGGCGCTCGCCTCGCTCGGCACCGCGCCGGCCGGCTCCTGACCACGCCGTCCGCGTTTCGGATCTTCCGGCGTCGGGTATTGATCAGTCGTCCGGCGTTGAGCCCACAGCGGAGGAGGCCGGCATGGAAGGCTCCGAGAACGCCCGGCATGCGATGATCGACGTCGTCGACGGTCCGAGGGATCTGGCGACCGTGCGCAAGCGGGTCCGCGGCCTCCTCGCCGGGGCGCCCGAGCGCGAGGTCGTCGACGCGCTGCTCGTCGCCAACGAGCTCACCACCCTCGCCTGGCTGCAGGAGGCGGAACCGTTCACCGTCAGGTTGCGCCTGACCGGCGCAGCCCTGCGCGCCGAGGTGGAGGCGGATCTCCTCCCCGGAACGGATCTCGGCGGAGCCGGGGAGCTGCTGGACCGGATCGCGACAGGCTGGGGCATCCGGCGGGCGAAGGGCACCACGCTGTGGGCCGAGGTGGCCGCCGACACCGGGGCCAGGGCCGCCCACAGCGTCGCGGTGCCGATCCCGCGGACGACGGCGGCGCCATGACGCGTCGCGGCTCGGCAGTGAAGGCCACCTTCACTGCGTTCAACGCAGTGAAGGTGGCCTTCACTGCGGACGGGTCTCGGTCCGCTGCTCCCCCAGCACCGCCTTCGTCGCGGTCTCGTGCAGTGCGGCGATCGCGGCCAGCGCCTCGTCGGCCTGCTCCTGGATCCAGGTGACGTCCGCGACCGTGTCCTTGGTGTCGTTCATGATTCCCCCACTCACTCTCCGCTATGACGGTAAGCCATTCACGGCGGGCGTGCTCCACTGACACGCCGCACCGGTGCTTGACAGGCGTCACTGCCGCGGAAGGCTGGCGGCATGCCCGAACTCGTGCCCTTCCTCATGTTCCAGAAGGACGACGCCGCCGAGGCGATGAACTTCTACGTGTCGCTGTTCCCCGGAAGCGCGGTGCTGTCCGAGCAGCGCTACGGCCCCGAGGGTCCTGGCAAGGAGGGGACCATCGTGATGGCCGAGTTCACCTTGGCGGGCCAGAAGTTCCGGTGCAGCGACAGCCACGTCCGGCACGGCTTCGACTTCACACCGTCGATGTCGGTCTTCGTCACCCTCGACTCCGCCGATGACCTCGAGCACACCTACGAGGCGCTGCTGGAGGACCGGCAGGCGCTCATGCCGCTCGACGACTACGGCTTCGGCCCGTTCGGCTGGGTCAACGACCGCTTCGGGGTGTCGTGGCAGCTGAACGCCCCTTCCGTCTGAGCGCTCAGCGCAGCTTCACCAGCTCCCCCAGCGCCTGCCTCGCCCGCGCCGTGCCGTCCGGGTCGGTGAACCGGCCGATGTCGTACAGCACGACGTGCTCGCAGCCCGCCTGGTGGTAGCGCTCCAGCTCCTCGGCCACGTCCTCGGGCGAGCCGTGCAGCACGGCGCCCCGCACCACGGCGTCGGGAATGCTCTCCAGGATCGCGTCGGCCCGGTCCGGCGCGATCTCGTGCGGAACGTAGCCGTGGGGCAGCGGGTACTCGGCACCGTGCTCGGCGAACCCGGCCTTGCCGCGGTAGAGCGCCACCGCCCGCACCGAGGGGTGCTCCAGCAGCTCGAGGCTCTCCGCGCGCGTGGGCGCGAGCGCCGACCACAGGAACACGGTGGGCGTGATCTCGCCGGGGTCGCGCCCGAACGCCTCGGCGTGCTCGCGCAGGGTCGCGAGCTTGCCCGCGTAGGCCGACGGCGGCAGGCTCGTGGGAATCCAGCCGGTGCCGTGCCGGGCGGTCAGCTCCAGCATCTTCGGCCCGTGCGCGGCGACGTGGATGCCGAACGGCGCGGTCGCGGTGATCGCCAGGTCCGGGCCGCCCTCCTCCACCGGGCCACCGGTGCGCAGCGCGGCGAGGGTCCGCAGCGCGGGCCGCATGTAGTGCAGGCGCCCGGTGCGTTCCCGGCCGTGGTCGAGCCCGAACGGCAGCAGCTGCCCAGGGTCGCCGACACCCAGCCCGAGCGCCATTTCCCGCCCGGCGAGCCAGCCGATCGTGCTCGCGGTGTGGGCGAGGGCGACGGCGCTGCGCCGCACCGGGTCGGTGACGGCCACACCGAGCCGCACCCGGCGCGTGGTCACCGCGGCGGCCGCGAGCAGGGAGAAGGGGTCGAGCACGCGGTGCGGGTCGGCCAGCGCCGTCCTCCTGGTGCCACGGGGGAACCAGCCCTGTAGATGGTCGAGCAGCCACACCGCGTCGATCCCGTCCTCGGCGTCCGCCCAGCGCGCGTCGTCGAGCGGGTCGAGGTCCGGGTGCACGGAGATGCCGGCGCCGATGGTCAGCACGGTCGAGGTCCCTTCGTCGGGGTGGTCACTTGGTCGATTCCAGGCCGGCCGGGCTGGCCCCGGCGGGAACGTCCTGGGGCCGCTCGCGCAGGAACAGCGCGGCGACGAACGACACCACCGCGGTGCCGGTCATGTAGAGGGCGATGGCGGCCCAGTCGCCGGTGCGGTCGAGCAGGAACGTGGCCACGATCGGCGCGAGTCCGCTGCCGAGGACCGTGCCCAGGGTGTAGCCCACCGACATGCCGGTGTAGCGCACGCCGACCGGGAAGACGTGGGCGAACAGCGTCGGCATCACGCCGTAGTTCGCCGCGTACGGCAGGAACATCAGCACGAAGCCCAGCAGCATCAGCGGCATGTTCGCGGTGCCCAGCAGTCCGAACCACGCGTACGGCACCACCGCCATGCCCGCGATCCCGGCGAGGAAGATGCGCTTGCGGCCGACGCGGTCGGAGAGCCAGCCGAAGAACGGGATCGCGACGATCGTGAGGATGTTGACCATCGTGACCAGTCCGAGCAGGACGTCGCGGCTCGCGCCGACGTGCTCCGTGCCGTAGGCGAGCGAGAACACGGTGCCGACGTAGAAGGTCACGCCTGCCGACAGGTACGCGAGGCACATCAGCACCACGCGCAGCGGGTGGGCTCGCAGCACCTCGGCCACGGGCACCTTGCGCACGGCGCCGGTGCGCTGCACCGCCTTGAAGTCCGGGCTCTCGTCGAGCCGAAGCCGGATGAACAGGCCGAGGGCCACGAGCACCGCGCTGCACAGGAACGGGATGCGCCAGCCGTAGGCCGCGAAGTCGTCATCGGGCAGCTGGGACACGAGCAGGAACATCAGGTTCGCCAGCAGCAGGCCCCAGCCCGCGCCGGTGTTCACCACGGCGCCGAAGAAGCCGCGCCGGGCGGGTGCCGCGTGCTCGACGCTCATGAGCACGGCCCCGCTGTACTCGCCGCCGAGGGAGAAGCCCTGGACGAGCCGGACCAGTACCAGCAGGATCGGCGCGGCCACGCCGATCTGGGCGTACGTCGGGAGCAGGCCGATGACGAACGTCGCCCCGCCCATCAGGGTCAGAGTGAGCACCAGCATGGCCTTGCGGCCGATCCGGTCACCGAAGTGCCCGAACACCACCCCGCCCAGTGGCCGCGCGACGAACGCGATCGCGAACGTCGAGAGCGCGAGCAGGGTGCCGACGAGCGGGTCGAACTGCGGGAAGAACTGTTCGTTGAACACCAGCGAGGCCGCGGTGCCGTAGATGAAGAATTCGTACCACTCGACGGTGCTGCCGATCAGGCTGGAGATCAGGACCTTGCGAGCGTGTGCGTCGTGCGTCATGAACCATCGACTCCAACCCGGTCAGGGCCGGGCCGGCCTTGCTGTGGGCAAACCGGCGCGGACTACGATGTGGTGGGCGTTCAACGATGAGCAAGGTGGAGGTTAAGCACTTGTCTGACAACAGTCAACTGACATCAGGTCTGCAGGAGTCGCTCTCGCGCCGCCCGCTCCCCGACGTGATCGCCGAGCGGATCACCGCGACCATCGCCAACGGCACGCTCACGCCGGGCGACCGGCTGCCCTCCGAACCCGTGCTCGCCAAGCAGCTGCAGGTCGGGCGCACGTCGCTGCGCGAGGCCCTTCGCAAGCTCGCCACGCTCGGCGTCATCGAGATCGTGCGGGGCAAGGGCACGTTCGTGTGCGAGCCGCCGCCCGAGGACCCCACGACCCAGTACGTCCAGTGGAGCCTCGACCAGGGCTTCGCGCTGTCGGAGCTGCTGGAGGTCCGCATCGGACTGGAGACCACCGCGGCCGGGCTCGCCTGCACGCGCGCGAGCGACGAGGAGCTCGGCGAGCTCGACCGGCTGCGCGCCGAGCACGACAAGGCCCACGACAGCGGCCTCGACGCGCTCGTGCGCACCGACGAGGCGCTGCACGAGGGCATCGTCCGCGCCGCGCACAACGTGGTGCTCACCGGCATGTACCTGCCCCTGGTGCCGCAGATGACCGAGTTCCGCCGCCGCACGCTGAGCCTCCCCCGCGCACAGCAGCGCTCCGACGACCACCGCTACATCACCGACGCCATCGGCAGGCGCGACCCCGAGTCCGCCCGCAGGGCGGTGGCCGAGCACCTGTGGATCTTCTACGAGGAGGTCAGGGCCGTCGCGGAGCCCGGCGAGGTCACGGGCACGGAGGTGCGCAGCGTCGCCGCGTTCGTCTGAGCAGCTCGCCCACCTCCCGCCATAAGCCCCCCTTATGGCGATCTTGGTGATTGCCGTCTACCGGGCCCCCGGGCCGTGTGTTTCGATCGCACGGCCCGTATCGCAGGAGCTTCGGGTCTGGCTGGGAAGGACTGGGCACAATGGTTGTGCTGCACACGACGATCGCGATCCTCGCGGTCGTCCTGCTCATTCTGGTGACGCGGGTGGACCCCGTCATCGCACTCGTCATCGGGTCGATCTACCTCGGACTGACGGCGGGCCTCGGCTTCGACGGCACGATGAAGGCCATCGCCGAGGGCTTCGGCGAGATCATGGCCGAGGTCGGGTTGCTCATCGGCTTCGGTGTCCTCTTGGGATCACTGCTGTTCTCCGTGGGAGCACTGCAAAAGCTCGTCGAGAAACTGCTGAAGGCGCTCGGGCCGCGACGGCTGCCGTACGCCCTCGCCACGGCGCTGAGCGCGATCTTCCCGTCGATCTATGTGGACGTTCAGCTCGTGCTCGCCGCACCGCTGGCGCGGTCGGCGGCCCCGCGCATGGGCCGCAACGGGCTCGCGATGATGGGCGGCGCGCTGACGGCGGGCATCCTGGTGGGTTACGTCTTCGTGGTGCCGGGACTCGGCACCGTCGCGATCGCCGGGCTGCTCGACGTTCCACTCGGGACGATGCTCATCTACGGGTTCGTCATCGGCCCCATCACGGCGCTGCTGACCGTCTTCCTGTGGGGCAGGCTGCTCAAGCGCGGCTTCTGGAACACGGCCAAGGACGAGACCGAACGGGACAGCGACGAGCTGGAGCCGACGGGCGGGTCAGCGCCGTCACCCCGCGACCAGGACGGCCAGGACGGCGCGAGCGGCTCCGGTGGCGTGGCGACCGAGCGCGAGACCGTGCGCACCACTGTCCCGCTCACGATCTCGCTGCTGCCGATCGTGGTGCCGCTGCTGCTGATCGCGACCGGCGCGATCACCGAGGCCGCGGGTGTCGAGTCCAGCGTGCTGGCATTCCTCGGCGACCCCGTCTTCGCGCTGTTCGTCGGCCTGCTCGGCGCCTACGTGCTCGCCAAGCGGACCCTCGGCCGCGACCAGCTCGGCGAGGCGATGTCCAAGGGCTTCAACGCCACCGGGCAGATCCTGCTGATCACCGGCATCGGCGGATCGCTCGGCGCCGTCATCGGCGAGACCGGTCTGGACAAGGTGCTGGGCGGGTTCTTCTCGGCCGACGCCGGGGTGCCGACGCTGGTGACGATCCTGCTGGCGTGGGTGGTCGCGGCCGTGCTGCACCTCGCCATCGGGTCCATCTCGGTCGCCGCGATCACCGCGGCGGGCATCCTCGCCCCGATCATGGGCGGCCTCGACATCCCCGCCGAGGTGCTCGCGCTCGCGATCGGTTCCGGTGCCCTCTTCGCACTGCAGGTGAACAGCAACTTCTTCTGGATGTTCCAGACCCTGCTCGGGGTCACCACGCGGGGCGCGCTCAAGGCGCTGACGTTCGTCACCGCGCTCGCCTCGGTGGTGTCGCTCGTGCTCGTGTCGGTCGTCAGTGTCGTCGTGTAGAGAAAGAGAAAGATGCAGCCCCTTCGTGGAGTGACGGTCGTGTCGCTGGAGCAGGCCATCGCCGCTCCGTACGCCAGCAGGCACCTCGCCGACCTCGGTGCCCGCGTGATCAAGGTGGAACGGCCCGGCGCAGGCGACTTCGCGCGCGCCTACGACTCGCGCGTGCGGGGCCTCAGCTCGCATTTCGTGTGGGTCAACCGGAACAAGGAGTCGCTGACGCTCGACTTCAAGGACCCGCGCGGTAACGAGGTGCTCCACCGGCTGCTGGCGGACGCCGACGTGTTCATCCAGAACCTCGCGCCGGGTGCGGCGGCCCGCGCGGGGCTCGGCGCCGACGAGCTGAGGGCCGCCAACCCCCGGCTGATCGTGTGCGACATCTCCGGTTACGGCTCGCCGGGACCGTACGAGTCGATGAAGGCCTACGACCTCATGGTGCAGAGCGAGGCGGGCCTGCTGTCGGTGACCGGTTCCGGCGAGGACCTGGCGAAGGTGGGCATCTCCGTCTCCGACATCGCCGCGGGGATGTACGCCTACAGCTCGATCCTCGCCGCGCTGCTGGAGCGGGGCCGCACCGGCGAGGGGTCGCATGTGGACGTCTCGATGCTGGAGGCCACGGTGGAGTGGATGGGTTTCCCGCTCTACTACACCTACGACGGCGCGCAGCCGCCGCCGAGGGCGGGCGCCGCGCACGCGACGATCTACCCGTACGGCCCGTTCCCCGCCGGCGACGGCAAGGTCGTGATGATGGCCATCCAGAACGAGCGCGAGTGGGCCGCGTTCTGCGAGAAGTTCCTGAAGCGGCCCGAGCTCGCCACCGATCCCGCGTACGCCACCAACGCCGAGCGCAACGCCAACCGCGAGGCGCTGGGCGCGATCATCACCCAGCGGTTCGGGGAGCTGACGAGCGAGCAGGCGATGGAGCTGCTGGCCGCGATCCCGGTCGCGCACGCGAGGGTCAACACGCTCGCCGAGGTGTGGCGGCACCCTCAGCTCGCGGCGCGCGGGCGCTGGCACGAGGTGGGCACCCCGGCGGGCCCGGTGCCGTCGCTGACCCTGCCGGGGCTGGTCACCGGTGAGCCACGCCTGGATCCGGTGCCCGGCCTCGGCGAGCACACCCGCGCGATACTCGCGGAGCTGGGCCTCGCGGAGGCCGAGATCGACACGCTCGTCACCGAGGGCGTCGCCTGATCTCCCCGCCGGGGTGAGAGGATCGGCCTGCCACGAGCACGGGCAGGAAGGCGGCACGATGGACATCGCCCACCTGCGCGACTTCATCACCGTCCTCGACGCCGGCAGCCTCACCAGGGCCGCCACCGAGCTGCACGTGTCGCAGCCCGCGCTGAGCCAGCGCATGGCCCAGCTGGAGCACCAGCTCGGCGTACGGCTGCTCGAACGGGGCCCTCGCGGCGTGCGGCCCACCCCGGCTGGCCGGTCGCTGTACCGGGACGCACAGCAGCTGGTGCGACGGTTCGACCGGCTCTCCGAGGACATCGCCCGCGACCGGGGCGGAATCCACGGCCCGGTGGCGATCGGCCTGCCGACCACCGTCGCCACCCATCTGGCGCCCGCACTGTTCTCGTGGACGAAGGCCCATCACCCCGGGATCCACCTGCAGCTGTTCGAGTCGATGAGCGGCTACATCCACGAGCTGCTGCTCGGCGGCAGGCTCGACCTGGCGGCGGTCTACCGCGAGGACGACGCGGCCCGGCCCGGCGAGGTGCCGCTGTTCTCCGAGGACCTGTACCTGATCGGCACGCCGGAACCGGAGCCGGAGTCCGAGCACGAGGTGAGCGTGCTGGAGCTGCGGGAGGTGCCGCTCGTGACCCCGGGCGGCCGCAGCAACCTGCGCGCGCTGATCGACCGCGCGTTCGGCGGGCACGGGCTCGTGCCCACGGTGGTCGCCGACGTCGAATCGCTCGGCACCATGATCCGCATCGCGGAGAGCGGCGAGGCGTGCACGATCCTGCCGCTGTCGGTGTTCGCCGGCCGGCCGCGCGACGTCGGTGCCCGCCGGATCATCGGCCCCGTCCTCGGCAGGCACGTCGCGATCCGCACCGCGACCGAGTTCTACGAGCCGCGCGACGCGGTGGTGGCCGTGCGGCGCGGGATCGTGGAGGTGACGCGGCGGCTGGCCCGGGACGGCGGCTGGGAGGGCATCCGGCTCGCGGCCGCGCTCCAGCGCTGAAGCCGTCCCGTCAGGCCGGTTCCCTGCCGAGGGTCAGCTGCCGGTGGAAGTACTCGTAGAGGCCGTCGAACACGGGCCCGGTCACGGCGAGCGTGTGCGTGTCGTCGCCGATCATGGACAACCCCCGCAGGACGACGTCGAGCCCAGGCGCCTCGGGTGCGTGGTACCGCTCGTCGTCGAGATCGGCCTCGTGGACGATCTCCGCGATCCGCCACAGCACCGGGTCGACGAGCTCGTACCGACGCAGGACGGTCTCGAAGCTGCAGTCGCCCCCGTGGTGGCCGAGTTCGGCACCCCGCATGTCGAACGGCGTCGCGTCGGCGGGCACCTCGGCCGGGTCGGCGACGAAGACGAACTCCGCGCCGGGGTCCACGGCCCGGCGGATCAGCCAGGCGCACGCGGCACGATCGATGTGGATGCCCGCCCGGGTCGCCCATTTCATGCGGTGTGCTCCTCGGTCCGTTCGGTGTCGTCCTGCGCCCGCAGGCGGGCGACGGCTGTCTCGGCCGCGCGGCGCTGCGGGGGCGGGAAGTAGTCCCGGCGCTGGATGCGGCGCAGCTCGCCGCGCAGGCGCCGCAGCAGCCGTCGCCGTTCGGCCTCGGTCAGTTCGCCCCGCCCCTCCGCCTCGGCGGCCACAGCCTCGTACTCGGCGGCGCGGGCGGCGGCCATGGTGCGGGCGAGGTCTCGTTCCTGGGCGAGCGTGGCCGGCCGGGCCACCCACACCCCGGCGGTGCCTCCGGCCTCGACGATCTCCTCGGCGAGCCAGTCCAGGTGCTCGCGGGTGCGGGCGTCGGCGGGCAGGGCGACGAGGCCGTCTCCGAGCTGCGCGGCCCCGAGTCGCTTGAGCTTGCGCCAGACCGCGATGCGCGGCGACGACGGCTCACGGGGCAGGCGGTAGGTCAGCAGCACCCACTGCCCCGGTCTCACATCGCGGGCACCTTTCTCATCCGATGCAACCACGGTTACAGTCTAGCCGGTTCACGGCCGGACGAAGGAGGAGCGCATGCCAGGCACCGGAACCCGGGACGTCGTGCCACTGCGCACGGCGGTCCGGGCGTGGTTCCTGATCTCGCTCCAGACGTTCGGCGGCCCCGCCGGGCAGATCGCGGTCATGCAGCGCACGCTGGTCGAGGAACGGCGCTGGATCGGCCAGCAGCGGTTCCTGCACGCCCTGAACTACTGCATGCTGCTCCCCGGCCCGGAGGCCCAGCAGCTGGCCATCTACGTGGGCTGGCTGCTGAACGGCAGGCGGGGCGGGCTGATCGCGGGAACGCTGTTCGTGCTGCCCGGCATGCTGGCACTGCTGGTGCTGTCGGCGATCTACGTGGCCTTCGGGGAGACCACCGCGGTCACCGCCGTGTTCGCCGGGCTCGCTCCCGCCGTGGTGGCGATCGTCGCGCAGGCCGTGGTGCGGGTCGGCCGCCGCGCGCTGCGGCATCCCGCACTCCTCTCGCTCGCCGTGGCGGCGTTCCTCGCGCTCGCGCTGTTCGCGCTGCCGTTTCCGGTGGTGGTGGCCGCCGCCGCGGCCGCGGGCTGGCTGCTCGGCAGGTTCGTCCCTGACACCGTTCGGCCCCCGCGGGAGGAGGCCACCGGGGGCCCGCCGCCGTTGATCTCCGACGACACGCTGCACCACGAACCACCCGGTCTCGGCCGCGGCCTCCGCACGCTGTGCGTGGGCCTGCTGCTGTGGGCCGCGCCGGTCGCGGCCGCCGCCGTGTTCACCGGGACGGGCAGCGTCCTCACCACGCAGGGGCTGTTCTTCTCGGGCACGGCCGTGGTGACCTTCGGCGGCGCGTACGCCGTGCTCGCGTTCGTCGCCCAGCGCGCCGTGGAGGTCTACGGCTGGCTCTCCGCGGGAGACATGGTGCGGGGCCTGGCACTCGCCGAGTCCACCCCGGGACCGCTCATCATGGTGGTGCAGTTCGTCGCGTTCCTCGGCGCCTACCACTCCCCGGGGCCGCTCGACCCCTGGGTCGCCGGTGTGCTCGCGTCGCTGCTCACCACGTGGGTCACGTTCGTGCCCTGCTTCCTGTTCATCCTCCTCGGCGCACCGTACGTGGAGCGCCTGCGGCACAACCGGTCGCTCTCGGCCGCACTGACCGGCATCACGTCGGCGGTGGTCGGCGTCATCGCGAACCTCGCGCTCTACTTCGCCGTCCACACGCTCTTCGCCACGACGCGGACCGTGGGAGCGGGCCCGATCACGGTGCTCGTACCCGACCCCGGCAGCGTCAGACCGCTGTCGGTCGCGCTCACGGTCCTCGCACTGGTGCTGGTGTTCGTGCTGCGCTGGCCCATGCTGCGGCTGCTCGCCACGTGCGCCGCACTCGGCTGTGCGGCCGCGCTGGCCGGGATTCCGCTGACCTGACCGCTCCCGGCCGTATGCTGGGGGCCTTCACGGGCGACGGGTGACCCGGGGAGGTCGCCGTGGACTGGTATCAGCGCATGTTCGTCGACACGGGCCGCTCCGCCGCGCTGTGCGCGCTGCTGGGGTTCCTCGTCACCTTCGCCGTGATCCGCACGATCACGCGCCGCATCCACGCCAGGCGCGAGGACCCGGAACGCGGCGTACTGCGCGACGTCCACGTCGGCGGCGTGCACGTCCACCACCAGGTGTGGGGCATCCTCCTGCTGCTGGTCACCGGGATGCTCACGTTCCGGTACGACCCGCAGGCGCCGTGGGCCGAGCTGCTCGCGGCGCTGTTCGGCGCCGGAGCGGCGCTCACCCTCGACGAGTTCGCGCTGTGGCTCTACCTCGACGACGTCTACTGGTCGGCCGAGGGCCGCCGCTCGCTCGACGCGATACTGGTCGGCGGCGCGGTCGGTGCCGCGCTGCTGCTGCAGTCCTCCCCCATCGGCGCCGGCCCGGAGGACAGCGGCACGGCGTGGGCGTTCGTGGCCACCGTCGTGCTCCACTTCTCCACCGCGGGCGTCTGTGTGCTCAAGGGCAAGCTGCCCACGGGCATCATCGGCGTCGTCGTGCCCGTGGTCGCCGCCGTGGGCGCGATCCGGCTGGCCAAGCCGTCGTCGATCTGGGCGCGGCGCCGCTACGGCGAGGCGAAGCTCGCCCGCGCGGGCCGCCGGTTCGGCCCCGCCTACCAGCGCCGCGTCAACCGGTTCCTCGACCTGCTCGGCGGGAAACCCGACCGGCCGTGAACCTCACCGCGGCGGCTGGCCGTACCCCTGTGGCGGGTAGCCGGGCTGCGGCGGATACGGCTGCCCGTACGGCGCGTAACCCTGCGGCGGGTGGGGCTGCTGCGGCTGCGGCGGGTACTGCTGCGGCGGGTACTGGTGGACCGGCTGCTGCCAGCCCTGCTGGGGCTGTGCCTGCGGGACCGGCGGCTGCTGCGCGGAGCCCTGCCCCGCGGCGAGCTGTTCGGCGGTGACGCGCTTCTTGCGGGCGAAACCGCTGTAGGCCCACGCCGAACCGCCGACGAGCATCGCGGCCCCGCCACCGAGCAGCAGCCAGCCGGTGGACTTGTTGTCGCTCGCCTGCTCGTCCAGGCTCCGCTCGGCCGTGGTCTCGCCGTTGCGGGTCTCCTCGCAGACCTGCCCCTCGCTCATCTCCTGCGAACCGCACATCACGCGGTCGTCGCTCAACGCGAGGATGCCGCCCACGATCAGCCCGGCCCCGACCGCCGCGACGCCGATGGCCTGCACCCGTTCCTTGATCAGCCGCGCGTTCATCATCCTGGCGGCGCGCGCGTAGTTCGCGTTCATCCGAAGCGTTCCTTCCCCAGTGTCCGATCGGGCCACACCCTAGACGTACGATCGCCCGGTGATCGTTCCACCCGGTGACTGGAATCCCGTGACGACCGGAGAATCGGGCGCAACGGTTTTGCGGGACACAACGGGCTCCCGCTACGCCAAGCACGTCCCCGCGAGCGGGCGGGAGGAACTGGCCGCCGAACGCGACCGCGTCGGCTGGCTCGCCGGCACCGGTGTCCCCGGGCCGCGCGTGCTGGACTGGGCCGAGGACCACACCGGGGCGTGCCTCGTCACCAGCGCGGTGCCCGGCGTGCCCGCGGACACGGTGCCGCCGGAGTCGCTCGCCACGGCGTGGCCCTCGATCGCCGACACCGTCAGGCACCTGCACAGTCTGTCTACAGTGGACTGTCCGTTTCGGAGGGACCTGGCGCTGATGTTCCCGCTGGCGCGGGACGTCGTCGCCAGGGACGCGGTGGAACCGGACTTCCTGCCCGTCGAGCAGCAGGACACGCCGCCCGCGGAACTGCTCGCCCGGCTGGAGCCACAGCTCGACCGCCGCCTCGCCGAGGAGCCGGCCGACACCGTGGTGTGCCACGGCGACCTGTGCCTGCCCAACATCGTCCTCGACCCGGGCACGCTGGAGGTGTCGGGCCTCATCGACCTTGGCAGGCTCGGCCTCGCCGACCGGCACGCCGACCTCGCCCTGCTGCTCGCGAACTCACGGGAGACGTGGCCGGACGAGACACGGGCCCGCGCGGCGGACGCGGTGTTCGCCGAGCGGTACGGGCGGCGGCCGGACCCGGACCGGCTGCGGTTCTACCTGCACCTCGACCCGCTCACGTGGGGCTGAACCCGCTCAGCCCGTCGCGGTGTCCCCGGTGTCGGTGACCTCGGCGAGCACGAGGTCGGTGCCGAGGTCGGCGATCCCCTCCGCCGCCGCCTCGGGCAGGTGGTCGTCGGTGATGATCCGGTCGAACCGGCGCAGCGGCACGATGTCGTACATCCCGAACGTCCCGAACTTCGAGCTGGTGGCGAGCAGTACCACGGTGGAGGCCGCCTCGATGGCCGCGAGCTTCACCTCCACCTTCGGCTCGCTCGGGGTCGTCACGCCGCGCATGATGTCCCACGAGCTGGTGCTGATGAACGCGAGGTCGGTGTTGACCCGCCGCAGGGTCTCCGCGGCGAGCCTGCCGACGGTCGAGTGGTTGGCGTGTTCGAGACGGCCGCCCACGTGGATGGTCTCCACGTGCTCGGCGGTGGTGAGCGCGTCGACGATCGAGAAGTCGTTGGTGACGACCGTGATCCCCGAGCGGGCCCTGATCGCGGGCACGAGCGCTCCCGTGGTCGTGCCCGCATCGAGGTAGACGATCAGGTCGTCACGCAGCAGGCTCTCGGCGGCACGCGCGATCGCCGCCTTCTCCGGCTGCTCGCTCTCGGCCTTCGCGGTGAACGCGGGTTCGGTGCGCAACCCGCTCGCCAGGCGCACCCCGCCCGGCACGGAGTACGCGCGCCCCTCCCGCTCCAGCGCCGCGATGTCGCGGCGCACCGTCATGTGCGAGACGCCGAGCAACTCGGTCAGCTGGACGACACTGAGCACGCCCTCGCGGTGCAGGTGCCGCATGAGCGCTTCCCGCCGCTGCGCGGGAATCAGGGGTGCGCTGTTGTCCATGTCGCCCACTTTCGCACAGCCGGGCCGTTACAGGCCCGGCGCCGGGCCGAGTTCGCGACGCAGCGCGCTGAGCGCGGCGTACGCGCGGTCGCGGTAGGCGAGCAGCTCGGCCTTCTTCTCCGGGTCGATGTCGAGGAAGCCGTGGCCGGTCTTGAGCCCGAGGTTGCCGTCCTCGACGAGCGCCGTGAGCGACTCCGGTGCGGACAGCCGGGACCCGTACTTGGCCTCCAGCGAGCCGTACGACGCGTGGTAGACGTCGAGGCCGGCCATGTCGCCGATCGCGAACGGGCCGAACAGCGCGAGCCGGAAGCCGAACGCGTTGCTCACGACCAGGTCCACCTGCTCGGGGGTCGCGAGCCCCTCCTCGACGACCTTCACGGCTTCCTTGTACAGCGCGAACTGCAGGCGGTTGGCGACGAACCCGGGCGCGTCGGCGACGCGGGCGGGCACCTTGCCCGCGTCGCGGATGAGCCGCTCCGCCGCGTCGACCACCTCGGGGGCCGTGCCCTCGTGGGCGATCAGCTCCACGCCGGGGATGAACGGTGCCGGGTTCATCCAGTGCACGCCGAGGAACCGCTCCGGCCCCCGCACCGACAGCGCCAGCTCCGCGATGGGGATCGCGGAGGTGTTGGTGCCGATGATCGCGTGGTCCGGGGCGGCCTTCGACACGCGCTCCAGCGCGTCCTTTTTGACCTCGCGGGTTTCGAACACGGCCTCGGCGACGTAGTCGGCACCGGTGACCGCGTCCTCGACGCTCGCCGCGGCCGAGAGCCGCTGTTCGAGCGTCTCCGCCGAGCTGTCCGCGAAGAGCCCGGCCGCGGTGAACGCGCGGGCCTCCTCGATGAGCCGCGTGCGGGCCGCCTCCGCTCGCTCGGCGTCGACGTCGCCGAGCACGACATCGGTGCCGGCGAGTGCGAGCACCTGGGCGATGCCCCCGCCCATGTAGCCGGAGCCGACCACCGCGACGCGGTCGACGGGGCGGGTCTCGAACGGGGTGGCGGTCATGCCGAGGTCCTTTCGGGCGGGTTCGGTTCGGTCAGAGCTGCTGGTCGCTGCGGTCCTTCATCAGCCGCAGCGCGAACGCGGCGATGAGGGCGCCGAGCACCATGTAGGCGGCCACGGCGTAGCCGCTGGCGAACGTCGACACGAGCAGCGCGGCGATGAGCGGCGCCGGGCCACCGGCCACGACGGACGCGAGCTGGTAGCCGATGCCGGCTCCGGCGTAGCGGACGTTCACGGGGAACTGCTCGGAGATCAGCGACGCCTGCGAGCCGTACTGGATGGCGTGCGGGATCAGCGACACCGACACCGCGAGGAACACGAGCACGGGGTTGCCGGAGTCGAGCAGCCAGAAGTACGGGAACGCCATGAGCGCGAGCACGACGCAGCCGAGGTAGTACATCCTCCGCCTGCCGACCCGGTCGCCGAGCCGGGAGAAGTACGGCAGCAGCGCGAGGTCGACGCCGGCGGCGACGAGGGTCGCGATCAGCAGGAAGGTGCGCTCCACCCCGGAGTGCTCGGTGGCGTAGTCGAGGATGAACGCGGTGAAGATGTAGAAGGGCATCTGCTCGGACAGGCGCAGGAACGCCGAGAGCACGATGGGCCCGGGGTAGCGCTTGAGCACGTAGCGGACGGGACGCTCGACGAGTTCGCCCGCGGCCTTCTTCTGGGCGAACGACGGCGGCTCCTCCAGCGACAGCCGGACGAGCAGGCCGACCACCACGAGCACGCCGGAGAACAGGAACGGGATGCGCCAGCCCCACTCGTCGTACTGGTCACCGGTCGCGGCGCTGGAGACGAGCACCGCCGTGGTGGAGAGGATGAGGCCCACCGAGGTGCCCATCTGGGGCCACGACCCCGCGGCGCCCCGCTTCTTCTGGTCGCCCCACTCCAGGGAGACCAGCGCGGCACCACCCCATTCGCCGCCCACGCCGAAGCCCTGCACCAGCCGCAGGAACAACAGCAGCACCGGCGCGAGGACGCCGATCGACTCGTAGGTGGGCAGGAAGCCGATGAGGAACGTGGCGAGACCGGTCATCACGAGCGTGACGACGAGGGTGGTCTTGCGGCCGATGCGGTCGCCGTAGTGGCCGAACACGGCGGCGCCGATGGGCCGCACCACGAACGCGAGCGCCAGCGACGCGAACGACGCGATCACCGAGACGAACCGGTCCTCCGACGGGAAGAACAGCTCGGGGAACACGAGCGCCGCGGTGGCGCCGTAGATGTAGTACTCGTACCACTCGATCGTCGTGCCCACCAAGGAGCCGATGGAGGCCCGGCGGCGCTGGGCCAGGTGGTGCTGTGACGTGGTGCTCACGTCGGGGGTGGTGCTGGACGACATGCGTCATCGCTCCTATGGGATGAGGCTGCCCGGAGGCGAGGAAGTCGAGACGGACCCGCCGGCAAGGGGCCAACGGGGTGAAGCTGATCGACACGGTAAGAGCGCGTTCACAACTGTGTCAACTCTGGTAACATCAGATCACACCAGATCACAATTCCCTGGATTCCCGTAAAGAGAGGACGGCCCATGCCGCAGTGGGGCTGCATCGCCGACGACGTGACCGGCGCGACGGACCTCGCGACCAACCTGGTCTCGCGTGGCCTGCGCACGAAAGTCGTCCTCGGCACACCGGGCGAGGCCGCGATCCGGAAGGCGCGGACGGAGTTCGCCGACGTCGACGCCATCGTCGTCGCGCTGAAGACCCGCACCGCGCCCGTCGCGCAGGCCGTGGCCGAGAGCCTCGCGGCGCTGCGGCTGCTGCGGGCGGCCGGAGCCGCCCGCAGCTACGTCAAGTACTGCTCCACCTTCGACTCCACCCCGCGCGGCAACATCGGCCCCGTGATCGACGCCGTGCTCGACGCGCGCGGCGAGGAGCTGACCGTGGTGGTCCCCTCGTTCCCCGCGACCGGGCGCACCGTCTACCAGGGCCACCTCTTCGTCGGCGACCAGCTGCTCAGCGACAGCTCGATGCGGCACCACCCGCTGACGCCGATGCTCGACTCCAGCCTGCCCCGGCTGCTGGCCCCGCAGACCACGGGCACCGTCGCGCTCGTGCCGCTGCCGGTCGTGCGCGAGGGGGTGGCCGCGGTGCGGGCCGCGCTGGAGGACGCCCGCGTGCCCGGCACGCGTGTGCACGCGGTCGTCGACGCGCTGACGGTGGAGGACCTCGCCGTGATCGCCGAGGCCACCGCGGGGCTCGCCGTGGTGACGGGCGGATCGGGCCTCGCGCTCGGCCTGCCGCGCGCCGGCGACCCCGACGCCGCGCGCGCCATCACCGTGCGGCCGGGACTGCGGGCCACCCTGTGCGGCAGCGCGTCGGAGCGCACGCGCGCCCAGGTCGCGCACGCGAGGGAACGGGTGCCGTGGCGCAAGCTCGACCTCGGCGCCCTGCGCGCCGACTTCGCGGGCCACGTCGGCGGGATCGTCACGTGGGCCCGGCAGGTGTGGGCGGCCGACGCGACCGCGCTGCCGCTCGTGTACTCCGTCGACTCGCTGTCCGATCTGGACGGTGACACGCCCGAGGGGGCCGAGCCCGCGAGCGAGCTGGTGGAGCGCGCGCTCGCCGCCGTCGCCGAGGGACTCGTCGCCGAGGGCGCCCGTCAGCTCGTCGTGGCGGGCGGCGAAAGCTCCGGCCGCGTGCTCGCCGAACTCGGCATCGGCGCTCTGCGCATCGGGCCCGAGATCGCCTCCGGCGTCGCCTGGAGCGACGGTGTCACCGAGGACGGGGTGCCGCTCAACCTCGCACTGAAGTCGGGCAACTTCGGCGAGGTCGGCATGTTCACCACGGCCTGGGACTCGCTCGCCACCGCGGGAGCGGCCCGGTGAGCACGGCGCGCACCGAGCTCGTCGCGGCCGCCGCGCGCCTCGCGGAGCTGGGCCTTTCCCCCGGCTCCTCCGGCAACGTGAGCGTGCGCGAGGGCGAGGAGATCGTCATGTCCCCCACCGGCGCCGACCTCGCGGCGCTCGACGCGGAGCGTCTCTCCGTGCTCGACGACGCGGGCACGCTGCTGGCCGGCCCGCGCGCCTCCAAGGAGTTCCCGCTGCACCGGGCGTTCTACCGGCGCGACCCGGCGTTCACGGCGATCGTGCACCTGCACTCGGCCTGCGCCTCGGCCGTGTCGTGCCTCGCGCCGTGGTCGGAGCGCAGCGCGCTGCCGCCGATCACGCCCTACTTCGTGATGCGCGTGGGCCAGACGCCGCTCGTGCCCTACGCCGATCCCGGCGACCCCGCGCAGGCCGAGGCCATCGAACGGCTCGCGTGGCCGTTCCGGGCGGCGCTGCTCGCCAACCACGGGCTCGTGGTGGCGGGCCGCACCGTCGCCGAGGCGCTCGACGCCGCGATCGAGCTCGAGGAGGCCAGCAAGCTCCTCCTGCTCCTCGGAGACCGTCCGATCAGGACACTCGAGGAGAGCGACGCGGTGCGCCTCGGCGAGCGCTACGGCTCACCCTGGGGCGGCTGAGCCGCTTTCCTGCAGCCGCACGGCCGGGGGCTGTTCGTCGCGCTTGTGCATCAGCCGGTCGGGCCACCAGATCCACCGGCCGATGTCGAGCGTCAGCGCGCACACGAGCACGCCGCGCACGATCATCGTGTCGATCAGGACCCCGACCGCGACGGCGAAGCCGAGTTCGGCGAGGAACGTCAGGGGCAGCGTGCCCAGCACCGCGAACGTGCCCGCGAGCACCAGGCCCGCGGAGGTGATGACCCCTCCGGTGGTGGCGAGCCCGGTCAGCATGCCGCGCCTGGTGCCGTGCCGCGCCGCCTCCTCGCGCACGCGCGTCATGAGGAAGATGTTGTAGTCGATGCCGAGTGCCACCAGGAAGACGAACACGAACAGCGGGAACGAGGGGTCGGCGTTCTCGAACCCGAACACGGTGTTGAAGAAGAACGCGCTGATGCCGAGCGTCGCCAGGAACGACAGCACCACGGTCGCGATCAGCACGAGCGGCGCCAGCAGCGCGCGCAGCAGCACCGCCAGTATGCAGAACACCACCACGAGCACCAGCGGGATGATGAGGTTGCGGTCGTGGGTGTTGGCCTGCGCCGTGTCGTACAGCAACGCGGCCTGCCCTCCGGCGAGCGCGTCCGCGCCGGGGACGGCGTGCACGGCGTCGCGCACGTCCACGAGCGTCGCGAGCCCCTCCGGCGTGTCCGGCGCGGCCTCCGTGGTCCCCTCCAGATAGGCGACACCGTCGCGCACCACCGGCTGCCCCACCGACACGACACCCGGCACGTCCGCGAACGCCTCGCGCACCTGTCCGGCCTGCCCCGCGTTGGCGACGACCTGGATGGGCTGCCCCGCCCCGGCCGGGAAGTGCTCGGCCAGCACCCGCTCCCCCACGACCGAGTCCGGGGTGCCGGTGAACGAGCCGGCGTTGGTGAGCCCGTCGGTCTTCAGCGTCAGCGTGCCCAGTGCGAGCGCGCCCAGCACCACCGCGGTCACCACCCACGCCACGCGCGGGCCGCGGGCGACCGTCCTGCCGATGCGTGCCCACAGACCGCGATCCGTCCGGTCGGGGGAACCGAACGCCGGCCGCACCGGCCAGAACACCCAGCGGCCGGTGATCGTCAGCAACGCGGGCAGCAGCGTCACCATCGCCAGCAACGCGATGCCGATGCCGATCGCCGCGACCGGGCCCAGCCCCGCCGTGGAGTTGAGGTCCGCGAACAGCAGGCACAACATGCTGATCGCCACCGTCGCGCCGCTGGCCCAGATCGCGGGCCCTGCGCGGTGCAGCGCGTAGGCCATCGCCTCGTGCCGGTCGGAGTGCGTGCGCAGTTCCTCCCGGTAGCGCGCCACGAGCAGCAGCGCGTAGTCGGTGCCCGCGCCGAACACGAGCACCAGCAGGATGCCCGCGCTCTGCCCGTTGACGGTCAGGTCGGCGTAGCGGGCGAGCAGATACACCACGCCCTGCGCCACCGCGAGCGCCGAGCCGACGACGAGTACCGGCAGCACCCACAGCGACGGGCTGCGGTAGGTCAGCAGCAGCATCGTGACCACCACGGCGAGCGCGGCGTAGAGCAGCGTCGAGTCGATCCCCTCGAACGCCTCCGCGCTGTCACCCCCGAATCCGGCGGGACCGGTCACGTGCACGGACACCCCGCCGGCGCCGTCGCTCGCGATGCGGCGCATCTCGTCGATGAGCCCGGGCAACCGGTCCCAGCCGTCCTCGCCGATGTCGAGGGGAACCACCACCTGCGCGGCCTGCGGCAACGGCCGCTCGCCCGACGGAATGGGCCCCACGACCCTGCGGTCGACGCCATCGAGAGCACCGAACGCGCGGGTGTCGTCCGCGATGCGCGCGAGGTCGGCCTGCCGCAGCCCCTCGGGCCGGTCGTAGACGACGATCGCGGGAACCTCGTTGCTGGAGCGGAATCCCTCCAGCACCCGCAGGACCTCGGTCGACTCGGCGCTCGCGGGCAGCCACGACGACGCCTGGTTGTCCTGTACGTCGGTCAGCTTGCCCGCGAGCGGGCCGAGCGCGGCCAGCGCGCCCAGCCACAGCACGAGCACCACCCACTTGCCCGTCTTGCCGCCGGGAAGCCGTGCGGCCCTGCCCGCGCCGCTGGGGATCTCGTCCATGGGTTCCACCCCCGTCCGCGAAACCCCGAAGCTAACCCAGCGCGCGGGTGCGGGACGCGGGCCAGAAGTCCCCAATCCGCATGTGGTGCCGGGGTTTCCGGCACCCGCGGCGAGCGCTGGGTGACGGCGCGGGCACGGATCGTTCCATCCGGGAAGCAACGCGATTTTTCCGGGGAGGAGCGCCGGCGCTGGTGGGACCTCGCGGTGGCCGCCTACCCGCCGTACGCCGGCTACCAGGAGAAGACCGAGCGCGTGATTCCCGTGCTGCTGCTGGAACCCGCCCCGGCCCCGCACTGACCCCCGAGCCCGTCAGCGCGTCAGGCGAGGAAGCCGTCCAGCTCGGCGAGGAACGCGGGCCACGCCGGTTCGTCCCGCGTGAGGATGTGGTTGCGGCTGTCGAGAAAGCAGAGCCTGCTGTCCGGGATGAGCGCGGCGAGCTCCTGCGCCTGCGCCTTCGGCACGCGCAGGTCGCCGCGCGAGTGCAGGATCAGCGTCGGGCAGGCGACCTTCGGCGCCAGCCGGGACACGTCGATGTGGGCGAACACGTCGAGGAACCGCACGACGTTGCCGATGGACGTCGTCGCCCGCTGCAGGTCGTTGAACGCGTCCCACAGCTCCCGGGTGCCGTCCGGCAGGAACTGGCTCGCGAACACCTGCCGGAACGTCGGGTCGTCGTGCCGCCAGCCGATCCGGCCGAGGCTCCGGTCGAGCTCGGCCTCCTCCTTCTCCTCCGGTGTGGCGGCGCGCGCGAACCGGCCCCGGCCGTAGGCGCCCGCGAGCACCAGCCGCGACACCCGCTCGGGATGGCGCACGGCGTAGGCGATGGCGACCGCGCCGCCCTGTGACACGCCCAGCAGCGGGAACCGCTCCAGCTCCACCGCGTCGGTGACCAGTTCGAGATCGTCCACCCAGTCCTCGAACCGGAACTCACCGGTGTCCCAGTCGGACAGTCCGCAGCCCCGCTCGTCGTAGCGCACCAGCGTGTGCCGCCTGGCGAGCCCGTCCAGCCAGTGCGCCCAGATCGGGCTCGTCCACTCCAGGTCGAGGTGGGTCAGCCAGTTCGCGGCCTTCACCAGTGGCGGCCCCGAACCCGACACCGCGTAGGCCACCCGCACGCCGTCGGCCGAGCGGCAGTAGCGGATCCGCTGCGGGATGCGGCCGCCCACGGCGAGCCCGTCGCCGTCGCTCTCCCGCACGTCGGCCACGAACCGGTAGCCCACCCCGTGCACCGTGGCGACCATCCGCTGCGTCCCGCCGCTGTCCCCGATCGCCCGGCGCAGCGCCTTGACCCTGCTGGTGAGGGCCGACTCGCTGACGTGGCGGTAGCCCCACACCGCGTCGAGCAGCTCGGTCTTGCCGACCACGCGGTCGCGATGCCGGATGAGGTGGGTCAGCAGGGCGAACACCTGTGGCTCGACGTGCACCGGCTCGCCGCGGCGGCGCAGCTCGAACCGCCGTGGGTCCACCTCGCAGTCCTCGAACACGTACACGGCGCCACCTCGTCCGTGCGGCCGCCACCACGGAATCTCCACATCATCCCCACGTTTCCTCCAAGCCACCAGTGCCCTCCGCGGCCAACCTGGACGGGCGAGTCCACGAGGGAGGCACAGCCATGACCACCACCGAAACCCCGTACCTGCTCGGCAGCGACCCGGACGAGCTGCGCCGGCTGGAGGAGCAGGCGGCCGCACTGGCCCCGGCGACGCGCACGATCCTGCGGCTCGCCGGCATCGGCCCGGGCATGCGCGTGCTCGACCTGGGCACGGGTGCGGGCGACGTCGCGTTCGAGGTCGCCGACCTGGTCGGCCCCGGCGGCTCGGTCGTCGGCGTCGACGCCTCGGCACAGGCGCTGGCGTGGGCGGCCCGCCGCACCGAGGCGCGCGGCGTCCCGAACGTGTCGTTCGTGCACGCGGACCTGCACGACGTCCCCATCACCGGCCCGTTCGACGCGGTCGTGGGGCGGCTGGTCCTGCTGTACACGCCCGAGCCGGCACGGGTGCTGCGCCGCTACGCCACGCTCGTGCGCCCAGGCGGGGTGTTCGTGGCGATGGAGTACGAGATGAGCGCGGCCGGGACGCTGCCCTCCACGCCGTTCGCGGAGCGGCTCGTCCACTGGCTCACCGAGGCGTTCCGGCGCTCCGGGCTCGACCCGCTCCTCGGCGCCCGCCTGGGGTCGGTGTTCGACGCGGCCGGCCTGCCGCCCGCCGCGGTGCTCGGGCTGCAGGGCTACCGACCGCCGGGCGATCCGACGGGCGCGCGCATGGCGACGGGGATCCTCCGCACGCTGGAGCCGGTGCTGGTGCGGACCGGCATCGCGACCCCGGAGGAGCTGGGCCTGGACACCCTGGAGGAACGGTTCCGGCGGCACCAGGACGAGGGCGAGCTGGTGTTCCGGCTGCCCACGCTGGTCGGCGCGTGGGCCACGGTCGAGGAGGGACACGATGACTGAGCACGGACACGCCGTCGTCCTCGGAGCGGGCATGGGCGGGCTGCTCGCGGCCCGGGTGCTCGCCGACGCCTACGACCGCGTGACGGTGCTCGAACGCGACCGCCTGCCCGGTACGGCCGGGAACCGGCGCGGCGTCCCGCAGGGCAGGCATGTCCACGCCCTGCTTCCGCGCGGGGCCGCGATCGTGGACGAGCTGTTCCCCGGGCTGCTGGCCGAGCTCGTCGCCGACGGAGCGGAGACGATCGAGGACTACTCGCTGCTGCATTTCGCGCCCGGCGGGCACCGGCTCTGCCGCGAGATGCGCCTGCCCACGACCTACCAGCCGAGCAGGCCGTTCCTGGAGGCCCACGTGCGCGAGCGGGTGCGGGCCCTGCCGAACGTGGAGATCCGCGACGGATGTGCCGTCGCCGGGCTGACCACGACACCCGACCGGCGGCGGGTGACCGGCGTGCGGGTCGACGCGGGCTCGCCGGAGACGATCGCCGCGGACCTGGTGGTCGACGCCCTCGGCCGCGGCGCCCGCACTCCGGCGTGGCTGACGGAGCTCGGTTACCCGCGGCCCGAGGAGCGCGAAGTGCCGGTGCGGCTGCGCTACACGAGCGCGCTCGTCCGGCTGCGGCCCCGCGCCGTACCCGAGAAGCTCGTCGTCATCGGGGCCACCCCGGACCGCCCCACCGGCATGGGGCTGTTCGCCTACGAACACGACACGTGGCTGTTCACCGTGGCCGGCTACGGGGACCGCAGGCCGAGCCCCGACCTGCCCGGCATGATCGGTTTCGTGGCCGACCGCGTGCCGAAGCACGTCGAGAAGGCGCTGCGCGAGGCCGAACCGCTCTCCGACGTCGCGACGTTCGCGTTCCCGGCGAGCCGGTGGCGCCGCTACGACCGCCTGCGGCGGTTCCCGGAGGGCCTGCTCGTGTTCGGCGACGCGATCTGCAGCTTCAACCCGCTCTACGGGCAGGGCATGTCCGTCGCCGCGCTCGAGGCACAGGCGTTGCGGCGGTGCGTGCGCCGCGGCGGAGACCACCTGGCACGGCGGTTCTTCCGCGCGTCGGCGGGCCCGATCGGCGTGGCGTGGCGGCTGGCCGTGGGCGGCGACCTGGCGTTGCCAGAGGTCGAGGCGCCCCGGCCGCTCGCGGTGCGGCTGAGCAACCGTTACGTCGAGCGGGTGCTGACCGCCGCGGAGCGCGACCCCGTGCTCGCGGCGCGGTTCATGCGGGTCAGCGCGTTCGTCGACCCGCCGTCCGCGCTACTGCGGCCGTCGGCCGTGGCCCGCGCGCTCGCGGGCTGAGGCCTCACACGGCGACACACAGCCGGAACGCGTCGAGCACGGCCGAGTGGATGCTGCGGCTGCTCACCGCGTCGCCGACGCGGTAGAGCCGGAACAGCCCGTCCGCGTTCGGTCCCGGTGGCTGGGCGACGACGCGGAGGAGCTCGTCCACCTTGATCTCACCGAGATTCACCGATTGCGGCACCAGCTCGTGGTAGAGCTCGGCGTTGGGCAGGGTGCCGTGCTCCACCACGACGTGGTCGGCGACGCGGGTGAGCACCTCGGCCCCGGACTCCTCCAGGTCGCTGGTGAAGCTCGCCCGCAGCCGCCCGCCGTCACGCTCGACGGCGAGCAGCCGGTGGAGCAGTGTCACGCGCACACCACCGCGCGTGAGCGTGCGCAGGTACGGTGGCGCGTTCACGCTGCCCACGTCGACGCCGATCGTCCTTTCCGGACTGACCCACTCGACGTCGGCGCCCGAGGCCACGAGCACGTCCACCGCGTCGAGCGCGGGGTGGCCGCCGTGGTCGTCGTACACGAGCACCGAGCCGGACGGCCGCACCGCGCCGGAGAGCACGTCCCACGTGTCGTGCACCAGGTCGGCGCCCGCGCGCAGGAACGACGTGTCCGGGGTGCCGCCGGTCGCCACCACGACCACGTCGGGGCGCAGGTCGAGCACCTCGCCGGCCTCGGCGAAGTGGTTGAGCTTCACCCGCACGCCGAGCCGCTCCAGCTCGCCGACGCGCCAGTCCACGATGCCGATGAGATCCCGCCGTCTCGGCGAGGTGGCGGCGAGCAGCAACTGCCCGCCCGGCTTGTCGGCCGCCTCGAACACCGTCACGTCGTGCCCCCGCTCGGCGAGCACCCTCGCCGCTTCGAGCCCGGCGGGCCCGGCCCCGATCACCACCGCGCGCCGCGCGTGCCGTGCCGCGGGGATCCGGTGCGGCAGCTGGAGTTCCCTTCCCGTCGCGGCGTTGTGGACGCAGTAGGCGGGCTCGCCGGTGTAGGCGGCGTCGATGCACGCGCTCGCCCCGACGCACGGCCGGATGCGATCCGCCTGCCCCGCCCGCAGCTTGGCGACGAGGTGAGGGTCGGCCAGGTGCGCACGGGTCATACCGACGAGATCGAGCAGGCCGTCGGCGATCGCGTGCCGCGCGGTGGCGAGGTCGGCGATGCGGGCGGCGTGCATCACCGGCACGCCGACGTGCTCGCGCAGGGCTCCCGCCACCGTCAGGTGCGGAGCCGAGCGCTCGCCCATCGGCGGGATGACCCGCGACAGACCGTCCTCCGTGGAGATGTGGCCGCGGATGACGCTGATGAAGTCGATGCCCGCCTCGGTGACGCGGCGTGCGATCTCGAAGCCCTCCTCGGCGGAGAGGCCGCCGGGGCGGCGTTCCTCCACCGCCATCCGGATGCCCACCACGAAGTCCGGCCCGACGGCTTCCCGGACGGCGGCGATCACCTCGAGCGGGAACCGCAGCCTGCTCTCCAGGTCGCCGCCGTAGCCGTCGGTGCGCCGGTTCATCGCGGGCGACCAGAAGCTGTCGAGCAGGTGCCCGTAGGCCATGAGCTCCACGCCGTCGAGCCCGCCCTCGGCGCACCGCACCGCGGCGGCGGCGAAGTCGGCCGCGATCCGGCGCAGGTCGTGGGGTTCGGCCTCGCGGGTGAACGCCCGGTGCGCGGGCTCGCGGACGTTGCCCACCGACAGCACGGGCAGCCAGTCGCCCCGGTAGTTGCTGGTGCGGTGGCCGAGGTGGGTCAGCTGCGTCATCACGGCCGCACCCTCGGCGTGCACCTCGTCCGACAGCCTGCGCAGCCACGGCACGACGTCGTCGGAGTGCATGCGCAGGTTCGCGAACGACGGCACGTCGTCGCCGCTCACCACCGCGCCGCCGCCGATCATGGTCAGCGCGATGCCGCCGCGTGCCTTCTCGACGTGGTAGGCGCGGTAGCGGTCGGTGGGCAGGCCGTTCTCGCCGTAGCCCGGCTCGTGCGATGTGCTGACGATGCGGTTGCGCAGGGTCAGGTTCCTCAGCCGGAAAGGCGTGAGCAGCGGGTCCGTTGTGGACACTTCGGTTCCTTCCTTCAGACCCTGCTGGGCGCGGAGGCGGTGGCGGCGCCGGTGGACGCGGTGTCGTGCAGCGAGCGGCCGCGCGTCTCGGGTGCCCACAGCACGCAGATCACGGTGCCCGCGACGGCGATGCCGGCGCCGATCAGCATCGTCGGGCCAAGGCCGAGGTGTTCGAGGCTGACCGGCAGCAGATAGGTGCCGCCCGCCGCGCCGATCCGGCTGATCGCGCTCGCCACGCCGACGGCCGAGGCGCGGATGTCGGTGGGGAACAGCTCGGTCGGGTAGATCCACTGCAGGATGTTGCCGCCGCCCTGGGCGAGCGCGTTGACCGAGAACATGATGATCGCGAGCACCGCGGGCAGCGCGGGGAAGAAGCCGAGCACGGCCAGCGGCACCGCGGAGGCCACGAACGTCCAGATGATCACCGGACGGCGGCCCCAGGACTCCACCAGCCGGATGCAGGGCAGGCAGCCCGCCATCGTCACGAGCGTGACCGCGGCCGACCACAGCAGCGCGCTGTTGCCGTCGGAGAACCCGTACTCGCCGAGCACGACGGGGTAGAACGTGATGATCGCGAAGGCTGGCGCGACCTGGCAGAGCCAGAAGCCGCCCGCGAACAGGGTCCGCTTGAGGTAGCCGCCGGTGAACACCCGCGAGAGCCGGGACTTCGTGGGCGGCTCCTGCGCGGCGAGCACGTCGAGCTCGGCGTCGGTCGGGTAGCGGCCGAACGCGGTCTTGATGGCCTCGCGGGCGTCGTCGCGGCGGCCGTGGCGCAGCAGCCAGCGCGGCGACTCGGGCGTGCCGAGACGCGCCAGCAGGATGACGATGCCGGGCAGCGCGCCGCTCGCCAGCACCCAGCGCCACGGCTCGTCGCCCGCGACCGAGGCGACGACGTAGCCGACGAGGTAGGCGGTGGCCGCGCCGACGAACCAGGCCGCCACGAGGGCGCCCATCGTGCGGCCACGCCGGTCGGCCGGCAGCCACTCGGCGAGCAGCGACGTCGCGATCGGGTAGTCGGCGCCGACGGCGATCCCGGCGATCACCCGCAGCACGATCAGCCACCACGCGTCGTCCACGAACACGCACAGTGCCGACGAGAGCACCAGCGCGATCAGGTCGATCGTGTACATCAGCTGGCGGCCGATCCGGTCGGTGACCCAGCCGAAGACGAGCCCGCCGAGCAGCACACCGACCAGTGCGGACGCGCCGACGAGACCCTCCTGCGTCGCCGTGAGCCCCAGGTCGCGGGACGCGCCGCCGATGGCCACGCCGATGATGCTCAGGATGTAGCCGTCCAGGAACGGCCCGCCCGCCGACAGGAAGAACAGTTTTCGGTGGAACTTCCCGTACGGCTCGGCGTCGATGATCGAATGCTGCACCGGGTTACTCCTCGCTTCGGTCCCCCGTGAACCAGTCTTGGATAGCGGTGAAGTATGGGTAGCGGCCACATTGTTGACAACAGTCTGAACTTCGAACTGCATGAACAATCTTTCTTGAGTCAAAAGTGGAGCTACACTCGCGGGCATGCCCGTACTCCAGCTCGGCGACGCCGACCGCGCGACCCTGCTGCGCTGGGCCCGCAGCCCGGGTACCCCGCAGGCGCTCGTGCTCCGCGCCCGGATCGTGCTGGCGTGCGCGGAGGCGGGAACGGTCGCCGAGGCCGGGCCGGACGGGCTCACCGACCGCACCCGCCCCGGCAGGCCGAGCACCGTCGGGCACGACGGCACGGACCGCGTGCTCGCGGCCCTGCTCACCCCGCCACCGAAGGGGCCGTGGTCGACCCGCTCGCTCGCGGCCGAGACGGGCCTGAGCCAGAGCACGGTGAGCCGCATCCTCCGCACACTGTGGCCCTCCGGGCCCGAGGCGGCGCCGAGCCTGGCCGACGAGGTCCGGCACGTCGCGGGCGTGTATTTCGACCGGGAAGCGCTCGTCGTGGCGTTCGCCGGGGACGGCGCGGCCGGCCCGGCCGCGCCCGCCGCGCGCGACGTCGCGCTCACCGGCACGCAGACCCTGTTCGCCGCGGTCGCCACCACCCGGTCGCGGCCGGCCGCACCCGCGAGCGGGCCGCGCGCGTTCCTGGGCGCCGTCGACCGGGCCGTGCCCGCGCCCGGGCGGGTGGTGGTGCTGCTGTCCGGGGCGGGCGCCGCCGCCGAGGCGTGGGTGCGGCAGCGCTCGCGGTTCCTGCCGGTCGTCGCGCCGACGCCCGCGCACTGGCACGCCCAGGCCGGACGGGCCCTTCGCTCCCCCGCGCTCGCCTCGGCGGACGTCACCGAGCTGACCGGGAGGCTGCGCGCCTGGAGCCGCGCACCCACCGAGGCCTTCTCGTGGGTGCGGAAGTGGCACAGCACTAACGACTCACCCATCGCGCCGGTTTACCCGCCCGTAGCCCGTCCGTCCGCCGGGGCGCGCCTGGCCGACCGGGTGGTGCCGGTGCTGCGCGAGTCGATCGCGGGCGGCCGGTTCCAGCCGGGCGAGCGCATCAAGGAGGCACCGCTGGCGGCCCAGCTCGGGGTCTCCCGCGGCACGGTCAGGGACGCGCTGCGCACGCTCGCCGACGACGGGCTGCTCGACCTGCTGCCCAACCGGGGCGCCGCGGTGCCCCGGATGCACGCGGCCGACGTGCTCGAGACCTACGCCGCCCGCGCGCTGCTCGGCTCCCTGCTCGTGCGCAAGCTGGCCACGCGCGACGGCCCGGCGCTGCGGCCCGTCGCCTCGGCCGTCGCCGAGGTGCGCGCGATGGCGAGACGCGGCCACGTCGACGCGACCGCCGAGGCGGACCTGCGCTTTCAGGAGGCGATGGCGGAGGCCGCGGAGCTGCCGCGCACCGCGCTGCACTTCAACCGGCTCGGCGTGCAGCTGCGCATGTTCATCTCGATCCTCGGGCTCGACTACGCCGACGCGGTGGACCGGATGGTGCTCGACGCCACCGGCATCTTCGCCGCCCTGCGCGCCGGTTCCCCGGAAGAAGCGGCGGCGCGCTGGCGGGCGAAGGTGGAATACGCGGTGCGCTACATGGTGGCCGAGCTGCCGCTGGAAGGATTCGACGCCGATCTCTGGACGACGCTGACCGGGGGTTACGGCCGGGCGTGACGCGACACGGCGCAGGGCACCGCCGGATACCCAACGCAAGCACATAACCTGATCGGGTGATGCAGAGACAGGGTGGCCGGTGAGCGAGGTCGGCAAGCTCGTGGCGGGCCGTTACCGGGTGCGGCGGCGCCTGGGCGGCGGGACGACGAGCACGGTGTGGAAGGCCGTGGACGAGCGGCTCAAGCGGCCGGTCGCGATCAAGCAGCTGCGCCCGGACCCGGCGCAGGCGGAGCGGGCCGTGCGCGAGGGACGCGAGGCCTCGCGGCTGCGCCATCCGCACGTGGTGTCGGTGCACGACGTCGACGACCACGACGGGTCAGCACTGCTGATCATGGAGTACTTCCCGAGCCGCAGCCTCGACGAGGTCGTGGCCGAGGACGGGCCGCTGCCGCCGATGGAGGCCGCGCGCGTCGGTGCGCAGGTGGCGTCGGCGCTCGCGGAGGCACACCAGGCCGGGATCGTGCACGGTGACGTCACCCCGGGCACGGTCCTCGTCGGCGACGACGGCACCGTGAAGCTCGGCGGCTTCGTCTCACCCGCCGCCAAGGGGCGGGTGACGCCGGATGCCGACGTCCACGCGCTCGGGGCCACGCTGTCGGAGATCCTGCCCGGAGGCACGCAGGCCGGGCCGCTCGCGCCGGTGCTGGACGCGATGCTGGCGGCGGACCCGGCCGAGCGCAGCACCGCGGCCGAGGCCGCGGAGGACCTGCGCGCGGTGGCCGAGGCCCGCGCGCTCGTCGCCGCGAAGCAGCCCGCGCTCGTCGGCGCGGGCGGGGCCGACGACCCGACCACTCCCCTCGCCGGAGCACCGGCGTTCACGAAGACCCTGCCCGCCGTGGCGGCACGGCCGCGGGCCCGGCCCCGGCCCGCCGGCCCGGCCGGGCGCCGCCGGTGGTTGCCGGCCGCGCTGGCCGTGCTCGGCGCGGTGCTGGTGACCGTGGTGCTCCTCGTCGTCACCTCGTCCGAGGACGACAGCGCCGGAACCACTCCGGGTACGGCGGAGGCGGGCGGCTCGCTCACCGCGAGTGCATCGCGGCAGGCCGTGGCCGCGTTCTACGCACCGCTGCCGGGCGGAACCGACCAGGCGTGGGAGCGGCTCGGCCCGGGGCTGCGGGCGCAGGGCCGGGACGCGTTCGACGCGTACTGGTCGGGCGTCGCGGCGGTCATCGTGGTGTCCGCGCCGAAGGTGACCGCGGCGGGCAGCGTCCACGTCGGCGTCGAGCTGACACTGCCCGACGGCTCCGCGGTCACCGAGTTCCACCAGTTCGGCGTGATCGACCGGTACGGCACCGCCGTCCTCGACTCCGACACCCTGCTGCACACCGAGACCAGCACACCGGCACCCCCGTCGTCCTCCGCGCCGCCCGAGGAGGGCACGCCAGGCGGGAACGACGGCGGCGACGCGGGGCAGGACCCGGCCCCCGCTCCCGCACCCGGCCCGGCGCCCACCGAGGACGACGGCCCCGGCCGCGGCAGGGGCAACGAGCACGGCAACCCCAAGCGCGGCGACGGGTAGCTACCCGAGCCGCGCGAGCAGCTCCGCCTTGCGCCCGGCACCGGCGAAGGACGCGCGGACCGAGTTCGCGGCCAGGGTCGCGAGCTCCGCGCCGGTGAGGCCGAGGGTGTCGCGGCACTGCCGGAGGTTGTCGTCCACGTAGCCGCCGAAGTACGCGGGGTCGTCGGAGTTGAGCGTCACCAGCAGGCCGCGGTCCAGCATCCGCCGCAGCGGGTGGGCGGCGAGGTCGTCGACCACCCTGAGCCGGACATTGGACAGCGGGCACACCGTCAGCGGCACCTGCTCGGCGGCGAGCCTGCGCACCAGCACGTCGTCCTCGAGGCAGCGCACGCCGTGGTCGACGCGCTCCACCCCGAGCACGTCCAGTGCCTGCCAGAGGTACTCCGGAGGCCCCTCCTCCCCGGCGTGCGCGACGCGCCGCAGCCCGGCCTCGGCCGCGGCCGTGAACACGTCCGCGAACAGGCTCGGCGGATAGCCCACCTCGGCGGAGTCGAGCCCGATGCCGAGCAGCGGCACCCCGGCGGCGAGCGACTCCTCCAGCATGCGCCGGGCCTCCGCGACGGGGCGGTCCCGGAGCACGCACACGATGATCCCGCTGGTGAGCCCGAGTTCCGACTCGGCGCGCCCCAGGCCCGCGGCCACGCCCCGCAGCACGGTCTCGGTCGGCACCCCGCGCGCCGTGTGGGCCTGCGGGTCGACGAACACCTCCGCGTGCCGCACTCCCCCGGCATGGGCCCGCTCGGCGTAGGCCCACGTCAGCCGCTCGAAGTCGGCGGCGGTGCGCAGCGTGGCCATGTTCGCGTAGTAGAGGTCCAGAAAGGACTGCAGATCGCGGAACCGGTACCGCGCCCTCAGGTCGTCGAGGTCCCGGTAGGGCAGCGTGACGCCGTTGCGCCGGGCCAGTTCGAAGATCAGCTCCGGTTCGAGCGTGCCCTCGAGGTGCAGGTGCAACTCGGCCAGCGGCGAGGGAATCCGGTCAGGCTGCGGGTGCACCGAGGGCCTCCGTCACGAGATCGAGGAACCGGGGGAAGTCGAGACCGCGCATCACGTCGATGCGCGGCAGGTCGGTCCGGCCGTGGTGGGCCCGACGTTCGACCACGGTCATCCCCCTGGTCAACTCGCCACGCCGTTCGACGTCGCAGTGCAGGGGCTCCGTCTCGGCGAGTGTGGGGTCGAGCACGGTCGCGATGGCGACGCTGTCGATGAGCGAGCAGTACGACTGGTAGCCGCGCCCGTGCACGTAGTCCACCACGCGCAGGGCCAGTTCGGACTCGGGCGTTCCGGCCCGCCGCAGGGCGGCGAGGTCGCCGTCGCGGAAGTTCACGCCGGGGTGGGTGGCGATGTCGAGCCCGGCGGCGGTGAGCCGGAACCCGGCGTGGAACACCCGGTGCGCGGCCTCGGGGTCGACGTAGACGTTCCACTCGCTGACCGGATTGTCGCCGGTGGCCTGCGACCACGCGTACGGCGTGGTGCCGAACGACCCGCCGACGATGACGAGCTCGGCGACCTTCGCCGGCAGCCCGGGGTCGAGCTCCAGCGCCAGCGCGACGTTGGTGAGCGGGCCGAGCGCGGCGATCGTGATGTCGCCCGCGTGCGCGTCGACGGTGTCGACGATGAGCCGTGCCGCGTCCCGCTCGTCGAGCGGCTGCGCGGACTCGGGCAGGTGCGACTCGGCGAGGCCGTCACTGCCGTGGGAGAAAGGGTCGGCCGGGTAATCGCCGTCCAGCGGCACGAGCGGGCCGCGCGCGACGGGGATGTCCTTGCGGCCCATGAGGTCCAGGATCCGCAGCGCGTTGGCGGCCGTCCGGTCGGCGGGCAGGTTGCCGGTGACCGCGGTGATCGCGCGAACCCGGACGGCGGGCGACTTGAGCGCGAGGATGAGCGCCAGCGCGTCGTCCATGCCGGGGTCGGTGTCGATGTGCAGGTTCTTCACGTGCCTCCTTCGTGACGGGGCTCTGGGAACGGCTCACGCGCGGCGTACGTGAAACCCTTGAGCGAGAACGGATCCGCGGTCGATGAGGAAGCCGGCGCCACCCGAGGGCAGCATGTCGTCGGTACCGGTGGCCACGGCCTCGCCGTCGATCCGCAGGGTCAGCGCACTGCCGCGCACGGTGAACTCCAGCGCGTGCACCGCGTCGATCTCGTAGGCGAACGGGGCGTCGGCGACGATGTGCTCGGTGCCGTCGACGCGGCGCAGCAGCTGGGCGCGTCCCGCGCGCAGCACGGCGGCGTAGTAGCGGCGGTGGCCCCTGGCCCGCGCGACGAGCCCGGCCGCGTCGTGCATGTTGAACGTGATCGTGGAGGCCACCGAGTAGTCGGTCCAGTCCCGCGTGCCGGTGGTGACGACCCCGTTGGCCTCCGGGTGCGACACCGTGAACGTGGTCGTGTAGTCGGGAGCCAGGTTCGCGGCCGAGCTGACGAACGTCTTCAGCCAGCCGGTGACGGTGGTCCACGGCGTGAGCGCCGGGGACAGCTCGTCGGCCCTGCCGAGCACGAAGTCCTTCGGGGCGCCGCGCCAGTCCACCGAGCGCACCGTGACGTGGCCGTCGAGACGGCGGGCCGACGTGAGCTCGACGCCGAACCGGTAGACGGCCTGCCCTCCCGTCGCGGGAACGTCCCACACCAGGGTGTTCTCACCCGCGTGCAGCGGGCGGAGCGCGCCGCGCAGCGTGTGCACGACCCCGTCGTCGCCGTAGTGCTCGACGAAGAAGGCGAGCGAGGGCGCCGGCCCGGCGGGCACGTCCACCACCGCGCGCACGGTCTGGCCCGGGTACAGCGCGGGGCTGCCGACCACCTCGAACAGGCTCGTGCCCGCCGCCCCGGTCGGGACGGGCGAGGCGAACACCTCGACCGCGGCCGCCGCCCGCGCGCCGCGCGCCAGCCGCGCGAACTCCAGGCGCAGCCCGCCGCCCGGGTTGCGGAGCCCCGTCAGCGCCTGGGCGTGCCGGGCGTCGTGGTGTGGGAGCCAGCCCTGGGTGGAACCGGGCAGCTCGAAGGCGTAGCGCGGCAGGTCCCTCGGCGCGGGCTCCCCCCGCAGCGCCGCGGCGGAGGCGAGCAGCCGCCGCGTCTCGCGCACGGCGTCGGTGACACACTCCCCGCCGTCCGCGCTGACCACCAGCATCCGGTCGGCGACCGGACCGCGCAGGTCCACCCCGGCCTCGATGCCGTCGAGTCCGAGCCGGATCCCGTTGAGGCAGCCGACGTTGCCCGCGTTGGAGTCGGTGTCCCAGCCGGCCGAGACGACGAGCGTGAGGCTCCGCTGGAAGTCGTCACCCGCCATGAGCAGTGCCATGAGCACGGCGGCGAGGTTGGTCGCGGCGGGCGAGTTGCCCGGATACCGGTGGTAGCCGTGCTCGCGTTCGATCCAGTCGCGCACGCGCCGCCAGTCGCCGGTGGCTTCGCACTGTTCCACCGTCGCGGTCACCAGTGCCCGTACCCGGTCGTCGGTCACGGACGACAGGCCGAGCTCCAACAGCTTCGCGAGGTCCCGCTCGCCGAACGCCGCCGCCTCCATGCCAGCGAGGAACGCGGCGGACTCCACCGCGAACCCGTCGTGGCTCACCGAGGCGGCGGCCCGCGCGAGCGCGACGGCCCGTTCGGGGTCGCCGGGGCAGGCCAGCGCCCAGCCGTCGATGAAGATCTGCGCACCCACGCCCTCGGCCATGGACCGGCCGTTGAGGGCGATCGAGCCGGAACGCGGCGGGTCGACCCCGTCCTTCAGCCGCAGGAACGCGGTGTGCTCCGTGGAGCGGGCCAGCCCGCCCCACCACAGCACGGTGCGGTTCTCGACGATGTAGTTCAGCCACGTCCGTCCGACGTCGGCGGCGGTGACCCCCCGGCCCGCGTTGTCGAGGATGGCGCGGGGGAAGACGAAGGCGCCCGAGATGTCGTCGTCGGGCACGACCAGCGGCACGCCCAGCTCGCCGCAGGCGAAGTACTCGAGCTCACCGAAGCGCTCGCGGATGGCGGGATACGACCAGCCCTCGACCGGGCGTCCGAAGTAGACACCGATGATCTTGCCGAGTACCCCGGCGTAGACCTGCCTCGCGTAGTCGGGAACGGGCCGCTCGCTCATGTACTCCCCTTCCGGTCCAGTGAAAGGTATTGTAGGTATAACAACCAGAAGAATCTACCGAACAGAGCGGACGAACGCCGATGCCCACCGAGCTTGTCGCCGTGCTCTCACACGCCGTGACCGACGAGATCTACGGCGCGGACGGCGAGTTCCTGGCACGCGAGGTGGGTGGCGCGGGCGCCTACGCCGCCACCGGGGCCAGCCTCGCCGGCGAGCCGTGGAGCACCGTGATCGTGTCCGGCGCGGGCGCGCGCGACCGGCCCGCGCTCGTGCGGTGGTTCCGGGAACGCCAGGTCGAGCCCGCGGGACTGTTCGTGCACGGCGAGCGCAGCCCGCTCACCCGGATCCGCTACGACCACGAGGGCGAGCGGGTGGAGGAGCCGGTGTTCGGCGCGGAGCACTTCGCCGCGCACACGCCGTTGCCGCGTCACCTGCCGGTGCCGCCCGCCCGCCTCGGCGGCGTGTACCTCTTCCACGACACCGAGCCCCGCTATTGGGCCGAGATCACGGCGTTCCGGCAGCGCTGGCACGGGCCGCTGCTGTGGGAGATCGCGGCCGACGCGTGCGAGCCCGGCAACGTCGCCACGGTGCGCGAGCTCGTCACCGCCGTCGACGTGCTCTCCCTGAACGTCGCCGAGGCGCGCTCACTGCTCGGCACCACCGACCCGGCGGAGGTCCACCGCGCGCTCGGGCGGCCGGGCCTGGTGCTCGTGCTGCGCGGGGGCGCCGATGGCGCCGTCGTGTGCGCGGACGGTCACCTCCTGCACGCCGGCGTGGCGCCCGGGGCGGTCGTGGACCCGACGGGCGGGGGCAACAGCCACTCCGGCGCCTTCCTCGCGGCCTTCGCGCGCACCGGTGACGCCCGGTGCGCGGCCCGGTACGCGGCCGCCGCCGCGAGCGTCGTGATCGCCCAGAACGGCGCGCCGCCGATCGACCAGGCCCTGCGCGCGGACGTGACGGCCAGAGCGGGCCGGGTCCGCGTGCACCCCTGACCACCCAGGAGTGAGGAGACCGTGTGGAGCAGCCCGGCTGGAACCCGACCGAGCCCTACGACACCTACCGCTACGCGGGCAACCTGCCGCGCCGCGGCCTGCTGATCGACGGCAGGCCCGCGCTGTCGGGCATCGACCCCGGCCGGATCGCGAGGTACGTCCTGCTGACCGTGCGCGATCCACTGTGCGCGTACGACGAGGATCCCGCCGCGCAGCTCGCCCGCCGCCTCGACGACGCCGAGCAGGTGGGCAGGTCGGGGATGTTCAGCACCTACTCGGGCACCTACCGCGGCGTCGGGGTCACCGTCGCCTCCGGGGGCAGCGGCTCCCCCGAGGCCGAGCTCATCCTGCACGAGCTGATCGAGTTCACCGAGGCCGACACGTTCATCAGGGTCGGCGGCTCCGGCGGCGTCCATCCCCGCGTCCGGCCCGGCGACATCGTGATCAGCACCGGCGTGGTGCGCGACGAAGGCATGACCCGCGCCTACGTGCCCGCGAGCTACCCGGCGGTCGCGAGCTACGAGGTGGTACTGGCGCTGTCACTGGCCGCCGGGCAGCTCGGCTGCCGCTACCACCAGGGCGTGACGCGCTCGAGCGACTCCGACTTCGTCGGCGTGGGACGGCCCGGCGCCGGCGCCTACTTCCAGCCGCACCACCGCGACATCCTCGACGGCTGGGCCCGCGCCGGGGTGCTCAACGGCGACCGGGAGTCGGCCGCGGTGGTCACGCTCGCCGCGCTGTTCGGCAGGCGCGGCGGCTCGGTGTGCTCGGTCGCCGACAACGTGCTCGCGAACCGGCGATTCGAGGCAGGCGCGGGACACGCGGCGTCGATCGACGTGGCACTGGCCGCGCTGGTGCACCTCGCCCGGCTCGACGAGCAGAAGGCCGCGACGGCGGCGGAGCACTGGCTTCCCGCGCCGCACGAGCACGGGTGACGAGAACGTTGACACACCCCGAACTCGGTCTTATGGTACTGCCAATATTACCAATTGGCACCGCCGCAGCGCTGCGCTGGCGACCGAACTCTCAGACCCAAGGAGTTGTCCCATGAGGAGAAGCCGGACCACGGTCCTGGGCGCGCTCGCGGCCACGCTCACGCTCACGCTGTCCGCGTGTTCGGGAGCCGGTGACGGCAGGGAACGTCTCGAGCTGTGGTTCTGGGGAGCCCCGCCGGAGCACCAGAAGGCGCTCGAGACCGCGCTCGTCGAGGGCTTCGAGCGGGCACAGGACACCTACTCGCTCGACATCAACTTCAACAACGCCGTCGACAAGAACATCCAGGTCGCCCTCTCCGCCGACCGGGGACCCGACGTCGTCTACGGGTCCGGCCCCGCCTTCGCCGCCGCCTACGTCGCGGAGGACAAGCTGGCCGACATGACCCCGTACGCCGAGCAGTACGGCTGGAAGGACCGGCTGCTGGAGCCGATGTACGAGTCCGGCACCATCGGCGGCAAGCTCTACTCGCTGCCGAACTCGGTGGACACGCTCGGTGTGTTCTACAACAAGAAGGTGCTCGACCGGCTGGGCGTCGCGGTTCCGGAGAGCTACGCCGATCTGACCACGGCGATGGACAAGGCGAAGGCCGAGGGGCTCTACGCCTCCGTGACGGGTAACAAGGGCTGGAAACCGGTCAACCTCAACTACATCTCGATCTTCCTCACCCACCTCGCGGGCGGGAAGGCGACGTACGACGCGCTCCACGGCGAGGCGAAGTGGACGGACCCCGAGATCGTCGAGGCGGTCGAGGCCTCGGCCGAGTTCTACCGCGACGGCTACCTCGCCGGTGACGACTACGCGAACCTCAACTTCGTCGAGTCCATGCAGCTGCTCGCGGACGAGAAGTCACCGTTCTTCATCGGGCCGAGCCTCGGCTTCCAGTTCGCCAGCGAGTACTTCAACGACGAGGCCGGGAACACCGGCGACCTCGGCTTCATGCCGTTCCCCAACGTCAACCCCGACCTGCCCTCCCCCATGTACACCCTCGGCGCCACGGCGTCGCTGTCGATCAACGCCGCCTCCGACCACAAGGACGGCGCCGCCGCGGTGATCGACTACATGATGAGCGCGCCGTTCGCCAAGGAGATCAACAAGACGTGGCCCGGCTACTGGGGCGTGCCGCTGAAGGACTTCGACCTGCCCGCGGCCGAGTACACCGGGCTGTCGAAGGAGTACATCGGCACGGTCGGCAAGCTGGTGTCGGCGATCAACGAGGGACACTACGGGCTCTACCCCGGCACGTTCTTCCCGCCGTCCACCTCGACGACGCTTGCCGACGTCGACGGCGTCTGGCTCGGTCAGGTCGGCGCGGCGGAGTTCCTCACCAAGGTGCAGGCGAGCTTCGACGCCGACAAGGCGAAGGGACTCGTGCCGCCCGCCCCGGAGCCGTCGAACTAGCACTGCCACGCCGGGTGTGCGGCGCGACCGCGCACCCGGCGGCGCAGGAAGGAGCCCGAGGTGACCGTGACCGCGGTTCGCCCCACCACCACGCCGGCCCCGGCCCGCCGCCCCGCGCGCTTCCGGCGGCGCCGCACGCTGATCAACCACCTGCTCATCGCACCGGCGCTGCTGCTGTCCGTCGGCATCGTCGTGATCCCGGGCCTGCTCACCGCGTTCACGGCCTTCACCGACTGGAGCGGTGTCGGGCTCGACGCGAACCTGGTGGGGCTGCGGAACTTCCGGGAGATACTGGCCGACCCCGTGTTCGGCACCGCGCTGGAGAACAACCTGCGCTGGGTGGCGATGTTCCTGACGATCCCGGCCGTGCTCGGCCTGCTCACCGCGTGGCTGCTGCTGCGCAGGCGCCGGACGCGCACCTTCTACCAGGTCGTCTACCTCATGCCGTACGTGCTCTCCCCCGTGGTGAACGCGCTGATCTGGCTGAGCATCATCTACAACCCCAACGGCGGGCTCGTGGGCACGCTCAACGACATCGGGCTTCCCGTGTCCGCGCCGCTGTCCAGCCTCACGGGTGCCTTCTACGCCGCCGCGGCGGTGGACATGTGGCACTACTGGGGCTTCCTGACCGTGATCTACCTCGGCGCGATGCGCCAGACCCCGGTCGATCAGGTGGAGGCGGCCATCATGGACGGCGCCGACTCCTGGCAGGTGTTCCGCAACGTGTACCTGCCGAGCATCCGGCCCGCTCTGCTGCTCATGGCCGTCATGACGGTGATCTTCTCCTTCCTCGCCTTCGACTACATCTACCTGCTGACGCAGGGCGGTCCCGCGCACTCCAGCGAGGTGCTGGGCACCTACGCCTACGCGTTCGCGTTCTCCGCCTTCCAGTTCGGGAAGGCCTCCGCGGTGGCGCTGGTGATGAGCTTCTTCGGGCTCATCGCCTCCTGCGTCTACACGTGGATGAGCAGGAAGCAGGACGACTGATGACCACCCGGCTCAAGGGGATCGGCGCGCACGCCGTCCTGCTGTTCTTCGCCGCCACGGCACTGTTCCCGCTGGCGCTGGTGCTGCTGAACAGCGTCAAGACCAACACCGAGATCGTGCGCAACCCGCTGGCCCTGCCGAGCACGTTCACGTTCGAGAACTTCGTGACCGCGTGGACCTACGGCGAGTTCGGCACGGGCTTTCTCAACAGCGTGCTGCTCACCGGAACCACGGTCGTGGTGGTGCTCACGTGCTCGACGCTGGCCGGATACGTGCTGGCGGGCAAGAAGATCAGGTCGTGGCCGGTGGTCATGGTGTACCTGACGATGGCGATGACGGTGCCCGTGCAGCTGTTCGTCTTCCCGCTGTACTCGATCGTCGCGGCCGTCGACCTCCTCGACAACCCGATGGTGGTCGGCGTGATCATCGCCGCGATCAACATCCCGTTCGCGACGTTCCTCATGCGCACGTTCTTCCTCAACGTGCCCAGGGAGCTCGAGGAGGCCGCGCAGGTCGACGGCGTCAGCACCGCGCAGTTCGTGTGGCACGTGCTGCTGCCGATCGTCCGGCCGGGGCTGATCACCGTCGGCGTGGTGGTGGGCCTCAACGCGTGGAACGAATTCCTCATCTCGGCGACGTTCCTGCAGGATCCCGATCAGCAGACGGTGACCCTCGGCTTCCTCTCGATGAACGGCACTTTCTCCACGGAGCTGGGCGCCATGATGGCGGGGGCCCTCATCCTCATCGCCCCCGTGCTGGCGATCTTCGTGGCGCTCCAGCGCTACGTCGTCGACGGCATCGCCAGCGGGTCGGTCAAGGGATGAGCACACCGTCCCCTCAGGAAGAGCACTACGCGGAACGGGTCTACGCCGGGGTGCTCGGCAAGCTCATCGGCGTCTACCTCGGACGGCCGGTGGAGGGCTGGCCCTACGCCGACATCCAGCACCGGTTCGGGCTCGTCGAACGCTACGTCAGCGCCGAACTGGGCCTGCCGCTCATCGTCGCCGACGACGACATCTCGGCCACGTTCGCCTTCGGCAGGACCGTGCCCGACAACGCGGGAGAGCCGCCGACCGCCGAGCGGGCCGGACGGACGTGGCTCAACTACATCATCGAGGACCGCACCATCCTGTGGTGGGGCGGGCTGGGCCGCTCCACCGAGCACACGGCGTACCTGAACCTGCGCGCCGGCGTTCCCGCGCCTCGCAGCGGATCCACGGAACAGAACGGGTCCACGCTCGCCGAGCAGATCGGCGCGCAGATCTTCAACGACGCGTTCGCGCTGATGCTGCCGGGCGACCCCGAGCGCGCGGTCGCGCTCACCCGCGCGGCGGCGAGCGTCAGCCACGACGGCGACGCGCTCGACGCCGCCGCACTGCTGGCGGCCATGCGGTCGCTGGCGTTCGGCGAACGCGACCTCGGCACGCTGCTCGACGCGGGGACCCTCCACATCGGATCGGCCACGGTGCTGCGGCTCGTGGAGGACGTCCGTGCGCACTGCGGCCCGCACCGGCACTGGCGGGAGATCCGCGACTGGGTGGACGAGCGGTACGGCTACGCGCACTACCCCGGGCCCTGCCACAGCCTCGCGAACCTCGCCATGACGCTCGGCGCGCTGCTCGGCGCCGGTGACGACTTCGCGCGCTCGGTCGCGATCGCCTCGTCCGCCGGCTTCGACACCGACAGCAACGCCGGGGTCGTCGGCTGCCTCAACGGCGTGCGCCTGGGGCTCGACGCGCTCTCCGGCGGACCGGACCTGCGCACACCCGTGGCCGACCGACTGCTCGTGGTCACCGCCGACGGCGGCGAATGCGTCAGTGACGCGACGCTCGAAGCCGACCGCATCGTCGCCGCCTCCGCGCTGCTCGCCGGAGGCGGGCTCACCGACGAGCGGCCCAGGTTCAGGTTCCGCTACCCGGGCTCGGTGCAGGGATTCACGCCGTGCCCGCACCTCGGCGGCGACCACACGGTGCTCACCAACGTGTCCACACCGGACGGACGGGCGCTGCGCGTCGAACACGGAGGTCACGTTTCCACCCCGGTCTTCCTCGACCCCGCCGAGCGCCTCACGCACTTCTCGACCGTCGCCAGCCCCACGCTGTACCCGGGGCAGCGGGTGGTCGCGCTGGTGTCCGCACCGGGCACCGGCGGCGCCGTGCGGCCGTACGCGCTGTACGAGTCGGCGGAGGGCGTGGTGACGCGGTACGGCGACGAGCTGCGGGCGGGCAGCGAGCCCCGGCGGCTGGCCTGGGAGGTGCCCGCCGTGGGCAACCTGGTGCCGTTCCGGTTCGGCCTCGCCGTCGCGGAGGAGCAGGGCGCCGCGGTGCTGGTGCACGAGCTCGGCTGGGCGGGCGCCCCGGTCCGGTTCGGACAGAGCGGCATCCTGCTCGGCTCCATCTGGGACACCACGCCCCCGGCACTGCGCCCGTGGGTCAGTTCGGCGAAGCACTTCGAGGCCGACTTCGCCGTCACCTACTCCGTCTCCCACCCGGGACCGGGCGGGGTGGTGACCATCGGCACGCGGGACTGGCGGGACTACACCGTCGCCAGCAGGCTGCTGTTCTCTCTCCACGACACCGCCGGCCTCGTCGTCCGCGCGCGGGGTCACCGGCGGTTCCACGCCGGCGTCTTCACCGGCGGCGACCGCGTGGCACTCGTACGCGAGCACGACGGCACGCGCACCGTGCTCGCCGAACGCCCCTTCCCCTACGACCGCGACCGCACCTACGACGTGCGGCTCGGCTGCGCGGGAACCGAGCTGGCGCTCACCGTCGACGGCACGCGCCTGCTCACCGCGCACACCACGGAGGTCCTCGGCGGCGCCGCGGGCTTCCTCATCGACACCGGGACGATCCTGGCCGACGGGTTCCACGTCACCGGCACGCCCGGCACCGGGCACCACCACACACCCCCGAGAAAGGCATGGGCGTGAGCACCGAAACCCTTGGCACCTGGCAGAGCTTCGACGTGGACACCAAGCCCGAGGAGGGCTTCGCCGCACCCGTCGGCTACACCGACCTGACGGAGCGGCTGCGCGAGGCCGTACCCGCCGGGGCCGCGGACGGCACCCTGCACGTCTACCTGCCGCACACCACGTGCACGCTGATCCTCAACTCCGGGGTGGACGGCACGACGCTGCACGACATCCGCCTGTTCATCGAGGGTCAGGTTCCGGTCGACCGGCCGTTCGTGCACCTCCACGACGGCCCGCAGGACGCCGCCGCCCACGTGCGCTGCGTGTTCGGCACCCAGTCGCTCACGCTACCGGTGATCGGCGGCGAACTCGCCATCGGGCACAGCCAGGGCGTCTACCTGCTGGAGCTCGACGGTCCCCGCACCCGCACCGTGCGCTACGCCGTGTCGGCCTTCGGCCGATGAGCGTGGTCGGCATCCACGCCGGGCTCTCCGTCGACCACCTCGTCACCGAGGGACGCGGCGCCAGGTTCTCGTGCCTCGGCGGTCCCGCGGTGTTCGCGGCGCTGGGGGCCCGGCTCGTCGAGGGAACGCGGGTGCGGGTCGGCTGCCCGCTGCCCGCCGACGATCCGAGGTTCGCCGCGCTGTTCACCGCACTCGGCATCGACACGACCTGTGCCACCACCGTGCCCGAGGCGACCCGGCTGTGGATCCTGAACTCCCGGCGGGGCCGCCGCATCGTCGGGCTGACCGCGCCGTCACCGGTCGAGCTCGGTGGGGACGAACCGGGAAACGAGGACGCGCTGCCCGACCCGGGAGCCGGTTTCCACCACGGGCTCACGGGCCTGCTCGCCTCCGCCCCGGGGAGCGCTCCCCCGCGCTCGGCGGCGCCGGTCATCGGGATCGACCCGCACCAGACCCACGTGGCCGCCGAGGGCATGGCGCACCTGAGCGCCGTCGCCGCACATGCCGACGTCGTGCTGCCCAGCCGGGTCCAGCTCACGCTGCTCGACCGGGATCCCCGCCGGGCCGCCCGCGACCTGGCGGCCCGGCTGGGAATCCCCGTCGTGGCGCGGCTCGACGCCGACGGCGCCTACGTGGTGACGTCGGCCGGGGCGTGGTCGGTCCGCGACCGGCGCGCGGAGGTCGTCGAGACCACCGGCGCGGGCGACGCCTCGGCCGCGGCCGTGGTGGCCGCGCTGGCGCGGGGCGCCGAACCCGTCGAGGCGGCCGCGTTCGGCACGAGCGTCGCCAGGATCGCACTCGCCGGCTGGGGACACGAAGCACTGGAACACGCGGCGGCGCTGTCCGCGCCGCTGCCCGGGATCATTACGCACAAGGAGCAGTAAGCGATGTCGCTCATGCCGGACCTCGGCGCATTCGGAACCGCACTCGCCGGGATCGCGCCCCTCACCCCAGCCCCGCTGTCGGCGCCGCTGGGCCGCGCCGTCCTCGTCGGCTCGGGGGACTCGCTGGCCTCGGCGCTGGTCGCCGCCCGCTTCGGCCACCGCGCCCTGTCCTCGGGGGACCTCACCTGGACCGGGTCCGTCCCACCCGGGTGCGACACCGTGGTCGGCGTCTCCCACTCCGGCACCTCGGGCGCCACCGTCAGGGCGCTGCGCCTGGCCCGCGGCGCCGGGCTGCACACGGTCGCCGTGACGTCGCGGCCGGACTCGCCGCTCGCCGAGGCCGCCGCCGACGTGCAGCCCGTACCGGCGCTGCCGGTGACCGAGACCGTGCCGTGCGCGGGACACGTGATGCTCGCGCTGGGTGTCGCCGCGGTGTGCGGCCTGGACGTCAAACCCGCGCCCGAACGGCTGGCCGCCGCGCTGCCCCGGATCCGGGCGCTCGCCGAGCAGGCGGTGGCGGAGCTTCCTGAGGAGGCACCGCACGCGATCTCGATCCTGTCGCTGCCGGAACTGCGCAGTGCCGCGGACTTCTGGTCGCTCAAGCTCATCGAGGCCACCGGCATCGCCGCCCGCGTGGTGCCGCTCGAGGAGAGCGGGCACGTGGACTACTTCATCGGCCCGCAGCGACACCTCACGCTCGCCCTCGCCGGTACCGCCGGGCTCACGCGGTTCGACCGGCTGGCCGAGGCGCTGGTCGGCACGGGCCAGGTGGTCCGGCGGATCACGGTGCGGGACATCGTGGACGGCGACGACGCCGAGGTGCTCACCGACGTCGCGGCGGCGATCGCGGGGGCCGCGGTCGCGCACGCCGCCGCCACGCGCTGGGAGCGGCGGCCGTTCCGGGGCGGCGCCGTCAACATGGACGCCAGGCACATCAAGCTGGACGACTGACGTCCCGCTGCGGGCGGGTCGCCTGGCCGGACGCGACCCAGAGGTTATAACATTGCGACCAATGTCTGAGGGGTACGCTCGCGCAGCGGCGAGGCATGGGGAGTCCACGATGACGACGGGGCAGCAGACGGCGCCCGACGCGGTCCGCGCCTCGGCCGTTCCGGTCGAGCGCCGGTCGCCGATGCCCGCGTGGGCGCAGGTTCAGCGCGACATCCGGCGCCTCATCGACCAGGAACTGCCCGCCGGGCACCAGCTGCCCACCGAACGGGATCTCGCGGAGATCTACGGGGTCAGCCGCATCACGATCAGGCAGGCGCTCACGGAGCTGGCCAACGACGGCTACGTCGAGCGGCGCCAGGGCACCGGGACGTTCGTCGCCGACCGCCCCGAGGTGGTCCAGCACGACTTCGGGCTGACCACCCCGTGGCGGGACCGGTTCACCGCGGCCGGTCTCTCGGCGTCCTCGCTGCACCTGCGCGACGAGCCGGAGGAACCGGAACCGTACGAGCTGCGCAAGCTGCTCGGCGAGGAGGAGGCCGAGGCCCGGCGCGTCCACCTCAAGCGCCTGCACGTGGTGGACGACCGGGCGATCGGGCTCACCGACTCGTGGGTGGTCCGCTCGGTCGCGCCCCGGCTCGCGCGGCGCTCCCTCGTCGACGGCTCGCTGTCCCGCACCCTCCAGGACGTGTTCGGCCTGCGCGCCGAGGACACCAACCACTTCCTGGAGGTCGGCGCCGCGAACGCCCACGAGGCGCGGCTGCTCAACACGACGCTCGACGCGCCCCTGTTCGTCATCCTGTCCGTCGCGCGGCTCGCCGACGGGCGCCTGCTGGAGACCACCAGGACGGTGTGGCTGGGCAGCCGGGTGCGGTTCCACTACACGAGTTAGCTCCCCGCGTACTGTCGAGGGTGTCAGCCCCCGCCACGAGCCAGGGACGGAGCAGACCATGAGCGGCACCCCGAACGACCCCGAGCACCCACCACCCGCCGTGCCGGAAGGCGACTACACCGAGGGCGGCGTTCCGAACTTCGACTACGTGCGCGACCGCATCGAGAACCGGTTCGCGACCTCGCTCGGCGCCACCGAACTGGCGGAGAGCACGCCCGAGGGCCGCTCGCTCGACGAGCAGCTGGCCGAACGCGAGCGGGCAGGCAAGGAACGCCTGGAGCAGATCCGCAGGTCGATGCGCGAGAAGTAGCCGTGACATCCGGCCCCCGTCACGCGACTTAGCCCGTGCGCAGCGTTCACCGGGGAGGCCGCGATGCTCACGACGACGTTCACCACACTGACCGGCTGCCGGGTCCCGATCCAGCAGGCTCCGATGGGCCCGATCGCCGCGCCCGAGCTCGTCACCGCGGTCGCCGACGCGGGCGGGGTGGGCACCGTCGCGGCGCTGGGCATGACGCCGGAGGAGCTGGGGACACTGTCCGCCGCACTGCGCACCGACGGCGTGCTCGCCGCCAACTTCGCCTCCGCCGACATCGACCCTGCCGCCGTGGAGTTCGCGGCCGAGCGGTTCCGGATCGTCGACTTCTTCTGGCACGATCCCGACCCCGCGCTGGTGGCCCTCGCCCACACGGGCGGGGCCCTCGTGCTCTGGCAGGTGGGTTCCGTCGGCGAGGCGCGGCAGGCCGTGGACGCCGGGGCCGACATGGTCGCCGTGCAGGGCGCCGAGGCGGGCGGGCACGTGCGCGGGCACACGGCCCTGCTGCCGCTGCTGGAGTCGGTGCTCGACGAGGTGGACGTGCCGGTGCTCGCGGCGGGCGGAATCGGTACCGCCCGCGGCGTGGCCGCGGTGCTCGCCGCCGGAGCCGCCGGGGTCCGCGTGGGCACCCGGTTCATCGCGACCACGGAGTCCGGCGCCCACCCCGGCTACGTCGCCGCCCTGCTCGCCGCGGGACCCGACTCGACGGAGATCAGCGACGGTTTCGCGGACTGCCCGCTGTGCGCCACGGTGCCCAGGGCCCGTGTGCTGCGCAGCGCCGTCGCCGCGGTCTCCGCGCTCGGTGGCGACACCGTCGGCAGCATGACCGTCCACGGCGAGACGATCACGCTGCCCGCCCGCGCCGGACTGCCCCCGCACCGGGGCGTGCGGGGCCACGTCGAGGCGATGGCACTGTACGCGGGCGAGGCCGTCGCGGCCGTGACCGAGGTGCGCGACGCGGCCGAGGTGGTCAGGGAGCTCGCCGAGGGCGCCGAGCGGCTCCTCTCCCGCTAGTCACTCCGGCCAGGTGTGCACGGGTTCGTTGGTGTGCATGTGCTCCCGGTACTCGGCGACCATGCGGCGCAGCGCCTCGGACCGGCTCAGCGACGTCGTGTCGAACAGCCGGTCGAACGCGCGCGCCTGCCAGCCCGCGCCCGTGGTGCCCGTGAGGCAGCGTTGCTCGATCACGCCGAGCAGCCGGTCGCGTTCGGCGGCGTCGACGTCCCAGCGGCGCAGGCCCTCGTGGGCGAGCGGCAGCAGCCGCCGCAGCACGAGTTCCGTGGCGGGCACCGCGCCGAGACCGGGCCAGTAGAGCCGGGCGTCGGCGTCGGACCTCGCGGCGGCGTGGAAGTTCTCCTCGGCTGCGCTGAACGACATCTGGGTCCAGATCGGACGTTCAGCCTCGGCGAGCGCGCGGACGAGTCCGAAGTAGAACGCCCCGTTCGCCAGCGTGTCGACCACGGTCGGGCCCGCGGGCAGCACCCGGTTCTCCACGCGCAGGTGCGGGCGCTCGCGCACGACCGCGTACACCGGCCGGTTCCACCGGTAGATGGTGCCGTTCTGCAGGCGCAGCTCCGCCAGCTGCGGGGTGTCGCCGCGGTCGAGCACCTCCATCGGGTCCTCGTCGGAGCAGATCGGCAGCAGCGCCGAGAAGTACCGCACGTTCTCCTCGAACAGGTCGAAGATCGAGGTGATCCACCGCTCGCCGAACCACACCCTCGGCCGCACGCCTTGCGCCTTGAGCTCCTCGCTGCGCGTGTCGGTGGCCTGCTCGAACAGCGCGATCCGCGTTTCCGCCCACAGCTGCTTGCCGAGCAGGAACGGTGAGTTGGCCCCGATGGCCACCTGCACGCCCGCGATGGCCTGCGCCGCGTTCCAGTACGCGGGGAACTGCTCGGGGCTGACCTGGAGGTGGAACTGAGTGCTGGTGCACGCGGCCTCGGGCACGATCGTGTCGCACGTGGCCTGCAACCGCTCCGGGCCGTCGATGACGATGTGCAGGTCCTCGCCCCTCGCCGCGAGGATCTGCTGGTTCAGCAGGGCGTACCGGGGGTTGACCGACAGCGCCGTCTCCGTGAGGTGCTCCTGCCGCAGCGTCGGCAGGATTCCGATCATGATCAGGTGCGAGCCGATCTCCCTGGCCTTGGCCTCCGCGGCGTTGAGGCTCGCCCGCACGGCCCGCTCGAACTCCGCTCCGCCGTCGCCGCGCAGCGGACGGGGCGGCACGTTGATCTCCAGGTTCCACTGGCCGAGCTCGGTCTGGAACGCGGGATCGGCGATGGCCTCCAGGGTCTCGGCGTTGCGCATGGCGGGCTCGTGCCGGTCGTCGACGAGGTTCAGCTCGATCTCGAGCCCGGTGAGCGGCCGGTCGAACTCGAAGTGCGGCTCGGAGAGCATCCGCGCGAACGCGTCGAGGCAGCGGCGGACGCGGACCCGGTAGCGCGTCCGGTCCGCGCGGCTGAAGGTGTGCTGCTCGACTTCCTCGCCCATCTCCCCATTCTGACCCCACCGGGGGCCGAGGGTCAGCTTCCGCCGAGCAGCCTCGCCAGGGTGCCCGCGTAGCGCTCGACGTCCACCCCGCCGGGAAGCTCGCCGAAGAACTCCGTGGTGAGGAAGTAGCCGACCGTGGCGCAGAGCAGCACCGTCGCGGCGGCCGCCGGGTCCTCCCCACCCCGCTCGCCGCAGGTGGCAAGGTCGCCCGCGATCCCCGCGAGACCTCGTTCCACCAGCACGTCGCGGACGCGCTCGGCGACGTGCGGCATGCCGTCGCGCTCGCGGATCAGGATCTCGACGAGCGGGCGGACCTCGCGCAGGAACCGCAAGTCGTCGGCGACGCGCTCGCTCAGCGGCCGCGTGCCGCCGTCGGCGCCGCGGGGCTCGCGCTCGGGGCGGATCGCGCGCAGCCGGGCGAGCTCGTGCTCGACGACGGCGTCGAACACCGCCCGCTTGGACGGGAAGTGCCGGTAGAAGGAACCCGTTCCCTCGGCCAGCCCGACCCCGCGCTCGATGGAGCTGATCGTGGTGCCGTCGAACCCGCGCGCGGCGAACTGGCGCAGCGCCTCGGCCAGGATGCGCGCTCGCGTGTCACCGGACATGGGCGCAAGGATAGCCTTGCGGCCCGCAAGGGAACCCTTGCATACTGGCCCGCATGTCGATCACGCGGAGACTGGCCGTCGCGAGCGTCGTGGCCGCACTGACGCTGCCCACCGTGTTGCCCGGAGCCGCCCACGCGAGCACGCCGGACGTGCCGATCGCCCCGGTGCCGCCCGGGTTCCACTGGGGCGTCGCGACGGCGGGGTTCCAGTCGGAGGGCGCGGCACCGGACAGCAACTGGCGGCGGTACGTCGACGCCCGCGCCGAGACCGTGCACGACCCGTACGCGAACGCGACCGACTTCCGCAACCGCTACGCCGAGGACATCGCGCTCGCGAAGGACCTGGGCGTCAACACGTTCCGCGTGAGCCTGGAGTGGCCGAGGATCGAGCCGAGGCCGGGCGAGATCGACCAGGAAGCCCTCGCGCTCTACGACGGCATGGTGCGCGAGATCAAGGCCGCCGGGATGACCCCGATGCTCACGCTCACCCACTTCACGCACCCCGGCTGGATCGTCGACCGCGGCGGCTGGACCAACGCCTCGACCGTCTCCAGCTGGCTCTCCTTCGCCAGGCTGGTGGTGAGCCGCTACGCGGGCCAGGGCGCGCTGTGGATCACCTTCAACGAGCCGACGGTGTACCGGTCGTTCGAGGAGCGCAACGGCGGGCTCAACGTCTTCCAATCCGACGCGATGATGCGCAACCTGGTGAGCGCCCACCGCCAGGGCTACGACCTCATCCACGAGCTCGACCCCGGCGCGCGGGTGAGCAGCAACCTCGCGGTGAAGCCGCCGCCGCTGCAGTGGTTCGACGACGCGGCGTTCATCGACAAGGTCAAGGACAAGCTCGACTTCGTCGGCGTCGACTACTACTACGGCGCGAGCCTCGACAACCTCACCGCCATCCACGGCCTCACCGACGAGTTCTGGCGCATCGACCCGCAGCCGGACGGCCTGTACTACGCGCTCAAGACCTACCAGCGGAAGTTCCCGGGGCTGCCGCTGTACGTCGTGGAGAACGGGATGCCGACGGACAACGGGCAGCCGAGGCCGGACGGCTACACCCGCGCCGACCACCTGCGCGACCACCTGTACTGGCTGCAGCGCGCGATGGCCGAGGGCGTGAACGTGATGGGCTACAACTACTGGAGCATCACCGACAACTACGAGTGGGGCAGCTACCGGCCCCGGTTCGGGCTGTACACAGTGGACGCGCTGACGGATCCCTCGCTCACGCGGAGGCCGACCGACGCGGTGCCCGCCTACCGCGAGGCGATCGCGGGCCACGGCGTGCCCGAGGGCTACCTGCCGAAGCGCAGGCCCGCGTGGTGCGCGCTGGCCGATCTGCGGACGTGCTTCGCGCCGCTGCCGGTGGCGGCGGGGGCGAAGGCGTGGGCCGAGGCGGGCTGAGCGCCGCTCATGAGTCGTGCGGGCGGTCCACTGCGAGCTTGCGTGCGGCGAACCCCGTCCACGCGAGGCCCGCGGCGGTCACCCACAGCACCCCGGCCGCCCCGAGGCCGGCCGCGACGAGGCCGACCGTGCCGGGCACGATGACCTGCCCGGCACGGTTGCCGGTGAGCCGCAGCGACATCGCCCTCCCCCGCATCCCGGGCGGGGCCGACTCGGCGAGCCACGACATCGTCAGCGGCTGGCCGACCCCGAGCCCCAGTCCGGCCACCGTGACGGCCACGGCAAGCACCCACACCGGCACCGGTGCCGCCGCGAGCGCGAGCCCGGCCGCCGACGCGGCGATGCTCACGAGCAGCACGCGCTTGCGCCCGAGCCACCGGGTGAGCCTGCCGAGGAACAGGCGGGAGGTCATCGACGCCACGGCACGCAGCCCGAGCAGGGCACCGACGACACCGGAGGCGATGCCGCGCTCCGCGCCGAGCGCGGGCAGGTACACCAGCGAGATGTCCACCGCCGCGAGCACAACGCAGCTCGTGAGCAGCGCCCGGGCCAGGCCGGGCAGGCGCAGCAGCCCGCCGACCCCGGCAGGCGCGGCGGCGTCACGCTCGACCGCGCGCGCTCCGTCGCGGATCGCGAACGAGCACGCGAGCACGACCACCGCGATCAGCGCGGCGCCCTGGAACACCGGCGTGGTGTCGGGAATGGCCTGCGACCCTCCGAAGAGGACGATCAGCAGCGGTCCGGCGGCCTGCCCCGCCGAGGCGGCGAACGTGTAGTAGCCGAAGGCGGCGTCAAGCTTCCCGGAGGACGTCGTGTTGGCCACGAGCGCCTGCTGCCCCACCACGGCGCACAGGTGCGCCGTGCCGAGCACGATGCTCGCGATCACGAGTCCCGGGATGGAGCCGCCGAACACGAGGAACGTACCGCCCGCCGCCGTGAGCAGCACACCACCGGCGATCATCACGCGGCGTTCGCCGAGCCGGTCGACGACGTGCCCGGCAGGCAGCGCCAGCACCAGCGGCACGAGCGCGAAGGTCCCGGAGAGCACCCCGAGCCACGCGGGCGACAGGTCGAGCTCCAGCGCGCGGTACGACGTCGCGGGCCGCAGCACGAACGTCACGGCCTGGGTGAGCGCAGCGTGGGTCAGCAGCGCCCACGCCCGGCCCCGCGCGCCCTCAGTCATGGGCCGTCATGAGCCGCCACATCGCCTTCGCACCGAGGCTGGTCTCGATGTGCTCACGCATCACCGCTTCGGCGGTGTCGCTGTCCCCCACGATCACGCTCTCCATCAGCAGCCGGTGTTCCTCGTCCTTTCTCGCCCGCTCCCCCGGCTCGCGGCCGCCCTCCAGCGCGAGCCTGCGGTAGCGGTCAGCCCGGTCCCACAGGCTGTCGAGCGTCTCGATGAGCAGCTCGTTGTGGGACGCGCGGTAGATCGCGGAGTGGAACCGGCGGTGCTGCCGCAGCAGCTCCTGTCCCGGGTCGGGCGGCAGCGCGGCGAGCCCGCGCGCGCTCTCGCGGATCTCGGCGATGTCGGCCTTCGTCCGGCGCTGCGCGGCGAGCCCGGCGGCAAGCGGGTCGAGCGACCGGCGCAGCTCCACCAGGTCGCGCGCCTCCTCCGCCCTCAGCTCGGTGACGTGGGCGTCGCGGTGCGCCCCGAGCACCACCAGGCCCTCCGCCTTCAGCCTGCGCAGCGCCTCGCGCAGCGGCGTGGTGCTGATGCCGAGGGTGCGGGCGAGCGTGGCCTGGTTGAGCACCGATCCCGGCGCCAGCTCGCCGGAGAGGATCTTCTCCCGCACCAGTTCGTAGGCCAGCTCGCTCTTGGTCACCAGGGACTCGGCGGCGTCGGTCACCCCAGACTCCTCTCCACGGCTATAGCGTAGCCGCAGGGAGAAGCGACACGTTGACCCGAGGTGATCACACTCACCCGCGCCCACGGCTCGCCGAGGTTATAACCTTCTGGGCGCAGCAGGACGAAAGGACCCAGGACGTGACCGACACCTTCGCCACCGCCGACCTCGTGGACGAGCACGGCGACAGCCTCCGCGTGTGCGACACGCAGTTCCGCCAGTTCGGCGCGCACCGGACGTTCACCGGCCGCGTGCGGACCGTGTCGTGCTACCAGGACAACGGCCTGGTGCGCGAGCTGCTGCGCACGCCAGGCGAGGGCTGTGTCCTGGTGATCGACGGCCGGGGCTCCCTGCACACCGCGCTGACGGGCGACCTCATCGCCCGCTCGGCCGCCGACAACGGCTGGGCGGGCCTGATCGTCAACGGTGCCGTGCGCGACAGCGCCGTGCTCGCGGGGCTTCCCCTCGGCATCAAGGCGCTCGGCACGAACCCGCGCAAGAGCTCCAAGGCCGGCAACGGCGCGGTCGACGTGCCGGTCGGTTTCGGCGGGGTGACGTTCCTGCCCGGCGATACGGTCTACGCCGACGACGACGGGGTCGTGCTGCTGGCCGGATGACCACGCTCCGCGGCGCCCGCCACGAGGCGCCGGACCGGAGCCGACAGCACGATCAGCAGCCGGGCTCCGGCGTGGGCCAGGAAGGCCGCCAGCAGTGGCGACATCGCTCCCTGCACCACGACCGGGACGGCATACACCGCGAAGCACAGCACATCCAGCACGAGGAGCGCGCTCAGGCAGGGGCGGCTCCGCCCGGCCACGACGGCGATGATCAGCACAATTTCCAGGGTCAGCAGCACCCATGCCGTGTCGTTCACGGTCGCGAGCGGATGCAAAGCCGCCCACAGCAGGACACCTACGAGCAGACCGAGGTGGGCCAGCAGCAGGACGACAGCGAGACGGTGATGCCGCAGTGCGTCCACGTGTCCCCCTCGGCCGACGGTGTCCCCACGCTAGCGCGAAACCCCGGCGGCGCCCGCCCCCGAACGGAGTCAACAAGCAGGGATCCCGTCCACAGTGGAGCCCCGGCGCCGTGGCACCGGGGCTCGGCGTTCACTCCGTGGCAGCGGGCGGCGTGGCCGCCTCGGGGATGATCCCCGCCTGCTGGAGTGCGCCGAACAGGTCGTAGTTGACCCATTCCTCGACGATCCGGTCACCCTCCCACTTGTCGATCGTCATGCCGGTCATCACGTAGCTCTTGCCCGTGGCAGGCAGGCCGCGGAACTCGTTGCGCGCGGTGGCGCCCATCGTCCAGCGCGCACAGGTGAGGTCGCCGTCCACGAGGACGTCCTGCACGTCCATGTGCAGGTCCGGCTGGGCCTGCCTGAGATCGGCGACCTGCCGCTTCATTCCTTCCACGCCGTCGACGGGGAAGCTCGGGTCGTGGAACGAACAGTGCTCGGCGAACAGTTCGTCGCACGCGTCGAGGTTGCCCCGGTTCCACAGGTCGTCCACCACGCGACGCAGCGTTTCCCTGCGCTCCTCCGGTGTCATCATCAGAACCTCCTTCGCCACCGCCCCCTGGGCACACTGGACACCCGCCGGGCGGACGTGTCCAGACGTGGCCCCCGGCGAACCGGCTCTGAACAGGCACGACGATTTTTGTGGCCCGGCCTCACGGGTCGCGGCCCTGCCACGTGCTGACGCACGCCTCGTTGCCCTCCGCGTCGGCCAGCACCCAGAACGCGGGCGCGAACCGGTCCGACCGCAGCACACCGCCCGCGGCGAGCGCCCGCTCCACGCGCACCGGCGCCTCGTCGTGCGGCACGGAGACGTCCAGGTGCACGCGGTTGCGTTGCGGACGCGGCAGGGTCATCCGCTGGAACCACACCGCCGGCCCCTGCCCGGCCGGGTCGACGAGGACGTCCCCGGCGCCGTCGGCGTAGCCCAGGACGGCCCGCCAGAACGGGCGGACGGCAGCGGCGTCGACCGCGTCGATGGCGATCTCCAGCGCCTGCACCGACCTCGACAGCCCGGCACCGGCCGCGATCCGCAGGCCGAGCCCGGTCACCAGCGCGAAGATCCGGCGGGCGAGGTGGAGACCGTCAGGCCCGACGGACCCGGTGCGCCACGACCGCACGGTGACGATCACGCTGTCGCGGCGGCAGTCCATCACCACGTGGTCGTCGGCCTCGGCGCCGAGCCCGGCCGCGATCCGCGCCGCGACGTCGGTGGCGGCGCGCAGGGAGTCCACCGGCACCCCGGCGAGGAGGCCGTCGAGGACGTAGCGCCAGCCGAGGCCGGTAACCGCCGCGGAGATGCCGTGGTGGCTCAGGGTTTCGCTCACGGTCGCATCGTCGCACCGGGTACCGACGAACCCGGGACGCTCAACGCGCCAGCAGGCCGTTCGCCACGACGTCGGTCGCGGTGCGCAGCAGGATTCGCAGCTCGGTCTCGGTGCGGCGCAGGCCGTCCTGGCGCCAGCCGAGGCTGATCACCCCGTTCCACGAGGCCCACAGCACCGTGGCCACCTGCGCGGCGTCCACGTCGCGCAGCACCCCGGCCGCGATCCCGGCGCGCAGCGCGTTGACCATTCGCTGGTTCTGCGCTTCGACGGAGCGGGCCAGCCGCGCCGCGAGGTCCTGCCCCGCCGCGTACTGACCGGGCGCGCTGGGAAACGCCAGCATCCGGAAGTACTCGGGGTGGTCCAGGTAGAACGCCAGGTACTCCTCGGCGGCGGCGTAGAGCTGTTCGACAGGCGTGCGGTCGGCGGTGTACGCGCGGTCCATGTGGTCGCGGTCGGCGCCGAGCGCACGCTCGACGACGGCCGCGAGCAGCCCGGCCTTCGAACCGAAGTGGTTGTAGATCGAGCCCACCGCGACACCGGCCTTCGTGGCGATCTCCTCGACCGTGGTGTCGTCCACCCCGCGCGCGGCGAAGATCTGCTCGGCCGCGTGCAGCAGTGCCTCGATCGTGCGCTGCTTCCGGGGATCCATGGCGACCATTCCTGCAATCGTTGCAAAAACTCGGGACGACCGCTACGTACCGGCAGAGTTCTTGCAACGGTTGCAAAAAGTTCCGGAGGTCCTGCCGTGACCACTGATCCGACGAACACCTGGCGAGACCCGGACCTGGGCGAGCCGCGCGAGGTGCGGCTGCCCTCCGGCCCGGTGCGCTACCACGACCGCGGCACGGGCCCGGCACTCGTGTTCGCGCACGGCTACCTCGTCAACGCGAATTTGTGGCGAAAGGTCGTACCGCTGCTGGCGCGGGAATTCCGGTGCATCACCCCCGACCTGCCGCTGGGCGCACACGTCGTGCCGGTGAACCGCGATGCCGACCTCTCCCCGCCCGGCATCGCCCGGCTGCTCGCGGACCTGATCCGGGAACTGGGACTGGACGACGTGACGCTCGTCGGCAACGACTCCGGCGGCGCATACGGCCAGCTCGTCGCGGTGAACCATCCGGAGGTGCTCGGGCGCCTCGTCCTCAGCTCGTGCGAAACGCCGGAGGACACGTGGCCGCCGAGCCCCGGCGGGTTCGGGCTGCTCAAGGCGACGGCGGCGAGCGCGGTGACCTACCGCGCGCTCTACCAGCCGCTGCGGCTACGGCGAACCTGGCGGTGGCGCAACACCTACGGCTGGCTGGCGAAGTACCCGATCGACGACCGGGCGATGAACAGCTACGTGCGGCCGGTGCTGACCCGGCCGGAGATCCGGTTCGACGGGCGCAAGGCCATCGGCGCGGTGTCGGCCGGCTACACGCGCGATGCCGCGCGACGGCTCATCGAGCGCCGTCCTGTTCCGATCCACCTGGTCTGGGCGGCGGAGGACCACGTGTTCCCGCTGGAGCACGCGAAGCGGTACGCCGCCGAACTGGGCGCGCCCCTGCACACCGTGGCGGACTCCTACACCTACGTCACCGAGGACCAGCCGGAGCAGGCCGCGAAGCTCATCGCGGCCTGCGTCCGCCAGCACCGGTCCACAACAGACTGACGGGCCGGCCGCCGGTGGCGGCCGGCCCGTCACCGGACGAGCGGGCTCAGACCAGGTCGTACCGGTCCAGCATCATGACCTTGTCCCACGCGGCCACGAAATCACGCGCGAACTTCTCCTTCGCGTCGTCGCTCGCGTAGACCTCGGCGACGGCCCGCAGCTCGGAGTTCGAGCCGAAGACCAGGTCGGCACGGGTGCCGGTCCACTTGACCTCGCCGGTCGCGCGGTCGCGAGCCTCGAAGGTCTCCTGGTCCTCCGAGGTGGACTTCCATTCGATGCCCATGTCGAGCAGGTTGGCGAAGAAGTCGTTGGTCAGCGACTCCGGCTTGTCGGTGAGCACGCCGGCCTTCGAGCCCTGGTAGTTCGCGCCGAGGACACGCAGGCCGCCCACCAGGACGGTCATCTCGGGCGCGCTCAGGTTCAGCAGGTTGGCGCGGTCCACCAGCAGGTACTCGCTGGGCAGCCGGTTGCCCTTGCCGCGGTAGTTGCGGAACCCGTCCGCCTTCGGCTCCAGCGGGGCGAACGACTCGGCGTCGGTCTGCTCCTCCGTCGCGTCGGTACGGCCCGGGGTGAAGGGCACCGTGAGGTCGAGGCCCGCGTTCTTCGCGGCCCGCTCGACACCGGCGGCACCGGCGAGCACGATCAGGTCGGCCAGGGAGATCTTCTTGCCCCCGGTCTGGGAGCTGTTGAAGGACTCCTGGATGCCCTCCAGCGTGCGCAGCACCAGGTTCAGCTTCTCGGGCTCGTTGACCTCCCAGTCGCGCTGCGGCTGGAGGCGGATGCGAGCACCGTTGGCGCCGCCGCGCTTGTCACCGATGCGGAACGTCGAGGCCGACGCCCACGCGGTGGACACGAGCTGCGAGACCGAAAGGCCCGACTCGAGGACCTTCGCCTTGAGGGCGGCGACGTCCGCGTCGTCCACCAACTCGTGGTCGACGGCCGGGACCGGGTCCTGCCAGATCAGCGTCTCCTGCGGCACCAGCGGGCCGAGGTAACGCTGGATCGGGCCCATGTCGCGGTGGGTCAGCTTGAACCAGGCACGGGCGAACGCGTCCGCGAACTCGTCCGGGTTCTCGTAGAAGCGGCGCGAGATCTGCTCGTAGATCGGGTCGAAGCGGAGCGCGAGGTCCGTCGTCAGCATCGACGGAGCGCGGTTCAGCTCACCGGTCTCCGGGTCCGGCACGGTGTTCGCCGCGGCGTTGTTCTTCGGCTTCCACTGGTTCGCGCCTGCGGGGCTCTTGGTCAGCTCCCACTCGTAGGTGAACAGGTTGTGGAAGAACCAGTTGCTCCACTTGGTCGGCGTCGGGGTCCAGGTGACCTCCAGGCCGCTCGTGATGGCGTCGCGGCCCTTGCCGCTGCCGAAGCTGTTCTTCCAGCCGAAGCCCTGCTCCTCGATCGCGGCGCCCTCGGGCTCGGGCCCGACATGCACGTCGGCGTCGGCGGCGCCGTGGGTCTTGCCGAAGGTGTGCCCGCCGGCGATGAGCGCGACGGTCTCCTCGTCGTTCATCGCCATGCGGCCGAAGGTCTCGCGAATGTCGCGGGCGGCGGCCAGCGGGTCCGGGTTGCCGTTGGGGCCCTCGGGGTTGACGTAGATGAGGCCCATCTGGACGGCCGCGAGGGGCTGCTCCAGCTGGCGGTCACCGCTGTAGCGCTCGTCGCCGAGCCAGGTGCGCTCGGGACCCCAGTACACGTCCTGGTCCGGCTCCCACACGTCCGCGCGGCCACCGGCGAAGCCGAAGGTCTTGAAGCCCATCGTCTCCAGGGCACGGTTGCCCGCGAAGATCATCAGGTCGGCCCACGAGATCTTGCGGCCGTACTTCTTCTTGACCGGCCACAGCAGCCGGCGCGCCTTGTCCAGGTTGCCGTTGTCCGGCCAGCTGTTCAGCGGGGCGAAGCGCTGCATGCCGGCGCCCGCGCCGCCGCGGCCGTCGTCCACGCGGTAGGTGCCCGCGCTGTGCCACGCCATGCGGATGATCAGCGGGCCGTAGTGGCCGAAGTCGGCGGGCCACCAGTCCTGCGAGGTCGTCAGCACCTCGTCGACGTCCTTGGCCAGCTCGTCGAGGTCGACGGTCAGGAACTCCTTGGCGTAGTCGAAGTCCTCCTCCATCGGGTTCGACGCGGCCACGTGCTTCCGGAGGATCGAGAGGTTGAGCTGGTTGGGCCACCAGTCACGGTTGCCGCCGCCCTCGGTCGGGTGCGCGATGCGACCCGTGTGGACCGGGCAACCGCCGGCGCTCTCCACGTTCAGTTCGCCGACCTCGGCGTTCGGGCTGTCAGACACGGGAATCCTTCCGGGAATCAGATGGGATTGCGGTAGAGCATTCGGGGCACAGACCCCAGTAGATGACCTCGGCCTCCTCGATCGTGAAGCCGTGGTCGTCGGACGCCGTCAAACAGGGCGCCGTGCCGACAGCGCAGTCGACGTCGGCGATGACGCCGCACGACCGGCACACGACGTGGTGGTGGTTGTCCCCGACCCTCGCCTCGTAGCGCGCCACCGAGCCCTTGGGCTCGATCCGGCGCACCAGCCCGGCGGTGGTCAGCGCGCTCAGCACGTCGTAGACGGCCTGGTGGGACACCTCGCCGAGGTCCGCACGCACCGCACCGATGATCGAGGTGGTGTCCGCGTGCGGGTGGTCGTGCACCGCGGACAGCACCGCCACTCGGGGACGCGTGACCCGCAGCGAAGCCCCGCGCAGCATGCGCTCGAAGTCCGTGTTCGTTGGCACGACCGCAGTGTGCCCTACTTTCTGGAATCAATCAAGATTGGACCTCCCGGCGCGTCGCGCACCGGTCCACACACGGAGAGTAGCGGGCCGGCACGGGTGCGGACCGCCCACCCGCAGAGGACACAGCGCGATAACACGACCCACGCGAACGTTGTGGCATCGATACCCGAAACCGCTTTTTCTGCGGTTTTCTCGCGGTCAGTCCGACACATTTTCCACGTCAATAATTCACCAGAATGTCTGCCCACAAAGGACTTGCAAAACGACGAATTGACCAATGACAGAGCCAAATTCCGGGCGTACGATCCCCCACGGCCGAGGTTGGACCCGCACATCTGCCGAACAATTCGAGGAGCAATAATGAAACGAATACTGATGGCATTGGCGGGCGCATTCGCCCTGGTGGCCCTCGCGGTCGCGCCAGCATACGCGCAAAGCGGCCACTTCGTCACCGGCGGTGGAAACGCGGCCGAATGTGTCGACATCGGAACGCAGCTGCGCTGCACCGGCAAGGTCGCCGGTCTCGGCGGCACCACGTTCGAGATCACCGTCCAGGCGCAGGGCGTCGCGTCGGTCGAGTGCACGAACCCGGCGGGCAATGTCGCGCCCGGTCAGGACACGACGATCACGGCGACCGCCAGCAGCGGGCCGCTGCCCACCCCGCGGAACGGGCAGTTCGTGTTCAACCTCGCGACGGAGACCCCCACCGTCCCGAACGTTCCGACCTGCCCCAACCCACAATGGACGGCAACCGTCGTCGATGTGACGTTCGGTGACGCGACCTTGTCCCTGTTCGAGAACGGGGCGCTGTCCGACCAGATCGTCGTACCCGTCGGGTGAGGACCGGCGGGCGAGGAGTGTGCTGAACAACCCAGACGCGCAGCAGGGCAGCGGTTGTTCAGCGCGCTCCGAGGGCACGCCGGCGGCTAGCGGGCCGGCGTGCCCTCCACCGCGGCGGCATAGCGGCGGGCCAGTCGCGCGAAGGCGGCCGCGAGCTCGGGCGGCCCGACCACCTCGAGGTCCGCGTCGAACCTGCCGATCGCGGCGGCCAGGCCCGTCCACGACCACGAACCCAGCACGAGGCGGCAACGGCCGGGGTCCAGGTCCTCGACCACGCCGTCACGGGCGAACGGGGACACGTCGGCGGCGGGCAGGCCGAGGATCACCTCACCGACACACGGCCAGCCGGGAGACGTGCCGTCGGAGCCGGAGAACCGGGCCGCGATGAACGCCGCCACGTCGCCTCCCGGAACCTCGCGCGGCGAAAAGCGTGGTCCCGCGGGGATGCGCGGGGTGATCCGGTCGGCGCGGAAGGTGCGCCAGTCGTCCCGGTCGAGATCCCAGGCGAGCAGGTACCAGCGGCCGCCACGGGCCACGAGGTGGTGGGGCTCCACCCGGCGCGGCGCGTCCGCGGGGGCGTAGCCGAAACGCAGGACCTCGCGGGCGTGGACCGCGGTGCCCAGCGCCATGAGCACTCCGCTGTCGACCGGCGGGTCCGTGGTCCGCTCGGCGACGGTCACCCGCAGGGTGTCGATGCGTCGGCGCAGCCGGGCGGGCATGACCTGCCGGACCGTGGTCAGCGCCCGCACCGACGCCTCGCCGAGGCCGCCGGCCTCGTTCGCGGCGCGCTGGAGCGCGACGGCGAGGGCGACGGCCTGGTCGTCGTCGAACAGCAGCGGAGGCAGTCGCGTGCCCGCGTCGAGCCGGTAGCCGCCGACGGGTCCCCTGGTGGCCCGGAGGGGATAGCCGAGGCCGCGCAGGCGGTCGACGTCGCGGCGCACGGTGCGGGCGCTGACGCCGAGCCGTTCGGCCAGCAGGGCCGCGGGCCAGTCCCGGCGCGCCTGCAGCAGCGAGAGCAGAGCCAGCAGCCGGGCTGAGGTTGTTGGCATGATCCCATCCTGCCCGGAGAAGAGGACACACCCTGACCTCTTCCCTTGCGATCGTGGGTCCGTACCGAACCGGTGACCACGCAAGGAGACGATCTTGTCCCTCACGACCACGACGCACCTGAACTTCCGCGGCGGCGCCCGCGCGGCGCTGGAGTTCTACCGGTCCGTCTTCGGCGGCGACCTCGCCGTCGTCACGTACCAGGACGCGCGCAACGTCCACGGCGAGGCCGACCAGGTGATGTGGGGCCAGGTGCTCGCGGGCAACGGCTTCCACGTCATGGCCTACGACGTGCCGCCGGACCTGGCCCACGACCGGGGCGAGAACTCCTTCTTCGTCTCCGTACGCGGCGAGACCGTCGAGGAGGTCACCGGCCACTGGGAGAAGCTCACCGACGGTGGGGACGTCGTGGTGCCGCTGGGCCCGGCGGGCTGGGCACCCCCCCCTACGGCATGGTGAAGGACCGCTTCGGCATCGTCTGGGTCCTCGACGTCGTCAGCGAGTACAACGCCTGACCCGCCAGGCGGGCGGGACCTTCCCGCCCGCCTTCGTTCCGGCCCCGATTACGAAGGAAACCACCACCATGAAGAGGCGCCCACTGGGCCGCACGGGCAGTCACGTCAGCGCCGCGGCCTTGGCACCACCGGACGTCGCGGCGGCCATCCGTCCTCACCGAGACCTCGCCCCGCAGGCGCCCGGACGGCGAGCGCGCGGGGGCGGGATCCGATGACCGTCCTGGACACGAGGGCCCTCAACCGGGCGACGCTGGCCCGACAGCTGCTGCTGGAGCGCGCGGAGCTGCCGGTGCTCGACGCCGTCGCGCACCTGTGCGGGCTGCAGGCGCAGGAACCCCAGGAACCGTTCACCGGGCTCTGGTCCCGGTTGCGCGCGTTCGAGCCCGCGGCGCTCGACGAGCTGCTGACCGGGCGACGGGTGGTGCGGACCCACCTGATGCGCCGCACCGTGCACCTGCTGACCGCCGAGGACGTCCTCGCCTGGCGGTCCCGGCACGACGCCATGCTCCGGCAGCGGGTGCTCGGCGTCTACCGCCGCGAGCTTGACGGGGTGGACCTCGCCGAGCTCGCCGAGGCGGGCAGGGCCGTGCTGGCGGACGGCGAGCCGCGCTCCATGCCGGAGCTGGCGCGGGCGCTCGCCGGCCGCTGGCCGGAGCCGGGACACAGGGCGCTGGGCGAGCTGCTCGTCGGCGCACTGATCCCCGCCGCCCAGTTGCCGCCGCGCGGGCTGTGGCGCACGAAGGCGGGAGTGCGCTACCTCCCGCTGCCGGTGTGGCTCGGCCGGGATGTCGATCCGCCCGCACCGGACGGCACCGACCCGGTCGGCGCCGCGCTGGTGCGGCGGTATCTGGCGGCGTTCGGCCCGGCCGCCTCGGCCGACCTGCGGGCCTGGTGCGGCCTCGCCGGCCTGCCAGGCGCGATCGCCGCGGTGCGCGACGAGCTGGTGTCCTTCCGCGACGAACGCGGCCGCGAGCTGCTCGACCTTCCCGGCGCCCCGCTCCCCGATCCCGGAACCCCCGCCCCGGTGCGGTTCCTGCCCGCGTTCGACAACGCGATACTCGGCTACCACGACCGGTCGCGGATCATCGATGACGCCCACCGCGGCCTTTCGGTCGCGGGGGCACGTGTCGTGCTGGTCGACGGCCGGGTCGCCGCGACGTGGGACGTCGAGGAGGCCACCGTGGTCGTCACCCCGCTGCGCCGGTTCTCCCGCTCCGAACGCGCCGAGGTCGCCGAGGAGGGGCGGGAGCTGGCGGCCTTCCTCTCCGACGGCGAGACCCGGCGAGTGCGGGTCGGTCAGCGCACGACGTCGTAGACGAGCTTCTGGATGCCGTTGCCGTAGGACTCGCTCTCGAGGAGCCTCAGGTTCTGCTTGTCCTTGTCGGTGTCGCTGAACAGCCGCTTGCCCGCACCGAGCAGCACCGGGAAGACGAGCAGGTGGTAGCGGTCGATGAGACCGGCGTCGGACAGGTTGCGGTTGAGGTTCGCGCTGCCGTGCATGCTGATCGGGCCGCCCTCGGTCTCCTTGAGCGCGGCGACGTCCTCGAGTGAGCGGAGGATGGTGATCTCACCCCAGTTGGTCACCAGGTCCTCCTCCTTCAGCGTCCTCGACACCACGTACTTCGGCATCGCGTTGTAGCCGGGGAACTCCTCGGTCATGGTCGGCCACACCGGCGCGAACGCCTCGTAGCTGACCCGGCCCAGCAGCATCGCCGTGGCCTCGTCCTGCTCGCGGCCCTTCAGCTCGTACGCCGCCGGGTCGAACTCGATGTCCTGAAAGGTCCAGCCCGAGTTCCGGTAGCCCGGCTCCCCGCCGGGTGCCTCGACGACGCCGTCGAGCGAGACGAATGCGGTGGCGATCAGGGTGCGCATGCGGTTGCTCCTTGGTTCGATTGACGTGCTCTCGCCAGTGCATCGAACAACGGCGGCAGTATTCGACACGTCCCGCCGCGAAAAATTCACTCCGAGGCCGGCTCGAGGATCACCACCGCCGTTTCCCCTGGTCGCCGCGCCGCGAAGGCGTCGAGATTGTGGTCCAGCTCACGCCAGCGGGCCCAGAGCCGCCCGCGTTCCTCGCCCTGAGCGGCTCGCGCCCGCACGCGGCGCGACCCGTCGACGAGCGTGACGGTGGCCTCGGGCCTGGCCTGCAGGTTCAGCCACCACGCGGGCTCGGGCACGCCCCAGCCGTTCATCGCGAGCGTGTAGACGTTCGGGCCATCGGGCAGGTAGGCGAGGATCACGCTGCGCTCCTCGCCGCTCCGGCGACCGATGGTGGTGAGCCGCATGGTGCCCCAGCGGCCGGGTCTCGGCGGCCACAGTCCCTTCCGGCCGCGCGTGACCCGGTAGATCCCGCGGTGGACCTTCCAGGCCAGCCGGATGAACCACCGCGGCGGCAGCCGTGGCGATCGCTCGCGTTCCTCGGACATGGCACCCCCGGCGCTCGTGGTCGGGGCCGACCGTAGCCAGCGGCGGCCGGGGTGCAATAGGGTCTCAGGTCCCCTTCTCGCCGGGCCTGGTCAGATCAGCGCCTCGCCGCCGTCGACGGCCAGGTTGGCCCCGGTGACGAAGCCGGCCGCCGCGCTCAGCAGGTAGGCCGACGCCTGCGCGACGTCCGAGGGCTGCCCCGCCCGGCCGAACGGGATCCGCTGCGCGGCGATGTCCTCCACGTTCGGGGTGCGTTCGAGCATCAACGGTGTCACGGTCATGCCAGGGGCCACCGCGTTGACGCGGATCCGGTGTGGCGCGAGCTCGACGGCCACGGCGCGCACGAACTGGTTCAGCGCCGCCTTCGTGCACGAGTAAGGCAGCGTGCCTGGCCGGAACTGGTGCGCCCGCACCGACGACACCACGAGCAGCGACCGGTCGCCGTCCGGGTCGGCCTCGCGGCTCCCGATCATCAGGCGCGCGGCCAGCTGGCTCACCAGGAACGTGCCACGCAGGTTGACGCGCATGATCCGGTCCCACTCGGCCACGTCGAGGTCGAGGAACGACGTGAGGCCGCCCGTTCCCGCGTTGGCAACGAACCCGCTCAGCGCGGGCACCCGGTCGCGCAGCTCACCCTCCAGCCGGGCAACGTCCGCCTCGTCGCCGGTGTCGGCGCGGAAGGCGGCGACCTCGGCGCCCGCCGGTGCCGCCGCCTCCAGCTCCTTGCGCGCCGTGGCGAGGTCGTCCGGGTTGCGGGCGACGATCCCGACGTGGGCGCCCCGCCGTAGCAGCTCGTGGGCGATGCCGAGGCCGATGCCCTTGCTGCCGCCCGTGACCACGATCCACCGGCCGTCCAGCTGCGACAGGTCACGCTGCTCCATCGGTCGCTCCCACCGTGATCACTTCGTTCGGGCACAGTTCGGCGGCCTCGCGCACCGCGCCCGCGAGCTCGGCGGGCGGCGTGGGGTCGAGCAGCAGCACGGTGCCCTCGGCGTCGTCCTGGTCGAACACGGCGGGGGCGGTCATGGCGCACAGCCCCGCGCCACAGCAGCGCCCCTGGTCGACGGTGACCTTCACGTCGTCTCCTCTCTCAGACGCCCAGGGCGCCGAGTAGTTCTTCCCGGTGCTCGTGCGGCTGCCCGAACAGCACCGCGCTCGTCGCGGCCCTGCGGACGTGCAGGTGGGCGGGGTGCTCCCAGGTGAACCCGATGCCGCCGTGGACCTGCACGGTCTCGGCGGCAACCCAGGTGTAGGCCTCGCCGCACGTCAGTGCCGCGGCCGCTGCGGCCTGCTCGACGTCGGGCGCGCCATCGGCCACGGCGCCTGCCGCCCACAGCGACGCCGACCGCGCCGCCTCGACGTGCACGGCCATGTCGGCGCACCGGTGCTTGATCGCCTGGAACGTCGCGATCGGACGTCCGAACTGGATCCGGTCCCCGGCGTAACGGCAGGACAGGTCCAGCGCCGCGGCCGCCCCGCCGCTCTGCTCACAGGCCAGTGCGGCGATCGCGCGGGCCCGCACCCGGCCGAGGTCGGCGCGGCCGACGAGGGTGGCCTCGGCGCCGTCGAGGATGACCGTGGCGAGCTGCCGGTTGGGGTCCATCGCGCGCAGCGGTTCCCGCGTCAGGCCGGGGGCGTCGCCCTCGACGGCGAACAGGTCGTCCCCCGCGGTGACGAGCAGCAGCTCCGCGCTCGCACCCTCCACGACGAGCGTCTTGGTCCCGTCGAGCCGCCAGCCGGGTCCACTGCGGACAGCGGTGACGGGGCTGTGCTCCTGGTAGGCGAGCGTGGCGGTGGCGGGGCCCGTCGCGAGCCGGGTGAGCAGCTCGTCGCGCACCGGGCCCTCGGCGGCGAGCAGAGCGCCCACAGCGAGCACGGCAGTGCCGAACCACGGCAACCGCACCAGCGAGCGCCCCAGTTCCTCGGCCACCACGGCGACCTCGCGGAACGTCGCGCCGGACCCGCCCAGCGCCGCCGGGACGTCCAGCGTCACCGCGCCGAGCTCCGCGCCGAGGCGGCTCCAGACGGCCGGGTCCCAGCCCCGCTCGCCCGCCAGTTCGCGGTAGACCGCTTCGGTGTCGCCGTACCGGCCCAGGAACTCGCGGACGATGCTCCGCAGTTCCTCGGCCTCGGCGTTCGGGGTGATGCGCACTGCCCTCTCCTAGGTTCCGGGGACGAGTTCGGCACGGAGGACGCGCCGCAGCGCCTTGCCGGTTTCGGTGTGCGGGAGGGAGTCCCGCAGGTGGATCCGCGCCGGGGTCTTCGCCGAGCGCAGCCGCTCGCGGACGTAGGCGCGCAGTTCGTCCTCCAGCGCGGCCGGGTCGGAGACCGGCCCGGTGGGAACGACGGCGGCGACGGGCACCTCGCCCCACTCGACGTCCGGCACGCCGAGCACCATCGCGTCGTCCACGGCGGGGTGGGCGAGCAGGGTGTCCTCGATCTCACCGGGTGAGAGGTTCTCGCCGCCGCGCACGATGACGTCGTCGGCGCGGCCGTCGAGGAACAGGAAGCCGTCGCCGTCCAGGTGCCCGCGGTCGCGGGTGGGGAACCACCCGTCGGCATCGGTGGCCCGGTGCGACAGGTACTCCCCCGACACCTGCTCGCCGCGCACGAAGATCTCTCCGGGCTCGCCGGGGCCGAGGACCTTCCCGTCCGCGTCGCGGATCTCGATCTCCACGCTCGGCAGCGGGCGCCCGACGGAGCCGAGCCTGGCCCGCACGCCGGGCGCGTCGGAGGCGAGCGCGTCGCGGTGGTCCTGGGGCCCGAGCACGGCGATCGTCGAGCTGGTCTCGGTGAGCCCGTAGGCGTTGACGAGATCGACGTGCGGCAGCAGGCGCAGAGCCCGCTCCACGACGGGCGCGGGCATCCGGCCGCCGCCGTAGGACAGGTGCCGCAGGGCGGGCAGCGTCTCGCCTCGGGCCTCGAGGACGTCGAGGATGCGGCCGAGCATCGTGGGCACCACCATCGCGTGCGTCACCCGCTCCTCGCCCACCAGGTCCACCCACGACTCGGGGCTGAAGGACGGCAGGACGACGATGCGGCGGCCCGCGAACAGGCTCGTCAGCACGGTCGAGACGCCGGCGATGTGGTACGGCGGCACGGCGACCAGCTGCGCCTCGTCCTCCCCCGCCGACAGGAAGTCCACAGTCGACATGACGTAGGAGGTCAGGTGCCGCGGCCGCAGCACCGCGGCCTTCGGTTCGCCGCTGGTGCCGGAGGTGAACAGCAGCACGCTCACCTCGCCGGAAGCCTCGGGCACGGTGCCCTCCGCGGCCGGCAGCGCGTCGCGAGAGACCACGGTGATTCCCTCGATGCCCTCACAGCGCGCGCGTTGCCGCTCGCCTGCCACCACCACGGCCGGGGCGATCCGCGTGAGCGCCGCGCGCAGTGCCTCGTCGGAGAGACGGTAGTTCAGCGGCACGAACGGCAACCCGGCGCGCTGCGCCGCGTAGAACAGCACCGGCAGCGTCTCGGAGTACTCGTCGACGTAGCCGACGTTGGCCACGCCGGACCCGGCGAGCCCGGCCGCGACGGCGGTGGCCCTGGCGTCGAGCCCGGCGTAGGTCAGCTCGCCGATCGCGCGCCGGTCACCGGCGGCACCGGCGACCATCTCCAGCAGCAGTGACGGGTTCATGTCGCCTCTCAGTCCGACGCGGGCAGCGCACGGGCGCCCGCCACCGTGAGCGGCCTGCCGTCCACGGCGAGCACGCCCTCACCGCCCCGGGTGCACAGCACCTCCAGGCCGCTGTCGGCGTCGGTGTAGCGCTTGCCCAGCAGCGTGCCGCCGTCGGCCTCGGACTTCGGCGTGCCGCCCTGTGCGGGCTGCTCGGTGTCGGCGAGCGGCGCGCCGTCGCACGTCAGCGCCACCTCCGCCGAGGGCGCCCTGACCACGACGATCGCGGTGGAGGAGGTCGTGGACCAGTAGCGGGTTCCGGGTTTGATGCTCATGTTCGGCTCCTTCCAGGCTTGATGGTCACCCGAGGCGGGACAGCCCTCGCCGCACGAGGGTCGAGACGTGGTCGCCCCGGCTGGCCATCCGTTCGTCGGTGGTCTCCCCGCGCAGGTACCGGGCGTACAGCTGCTGCAGGATCACCGCTGTCTTGAAACAACCGTAGGCCTCGTACCAGTCGACATCGCCGACGTCGAGTCCGGAGCGAGCGGCGTAGCGCTCCACCAGCTCTTCGCGCGAGGGCAGCCCCAGCTTCGACAGGCCCAGCGACACGAGCGCGCCCGCGTCGCCGAACTCCGGGTCGGGCCAGTAGTTGAGCAGGGTGCCGAGGTCGACCAGTGGATCGCCGAGCGTGGCCATGTCCCAGTCGAAGACGGAGATGACCTCGTCCGGGTCGCCGGGCGAGAACTGGCAGTTGTCGATCTTGAAGTCGTTGTGCACGATCGCGGGCGCCCCGGATCCGGGCAGCGCGCTCGCGAGCCGCTCCCCCAGCTCCGCCGCGGCCGGGTCACCACCGTCGACGGCGGCCAGCTCCCAGCGCTTGCGCCAGCCCCGGACCTGCCGTTCGAGGAAGCCCTCGGGCCTGCCGAGGTCGCCGAGCCCGCACGCCTCGGCGTCCACGCGGTGCAGGTCGGCGAGCGCGTCGATCACCGCCAGCCCGATCCGGCGGCCCGCATCCGGCTGCGCGGCCATCGACCGCGGCACCGAGTCCCACACGACGATCCCCGGCCGGTACTCGACCACGAGGAAGTCCGCACCCGCCACCACGTGGTCGGTGCAGAACAGCAGCGCGCGCGGCGCCCGGGGGTAGTTCTTCCAGAGCCGGGACAACGTCTTGTACTCGCGGCCCATGTCGTGCGCGCCGGGCGCGATCAGGCCGAACGGCGGGCGGCGCAGCACCAGCGCCGTGTCGCCGAAGCGGATCTGGTAGGTCAGGTTCGCGGACCCGTTCGGGAACTGCAGCACGGAGAACTCGCCGTCCAGTTCGGGCAGTTCCGCCCGCAGGTACTCCTCGACGCGCGGCCAGTCGAGGTCCTCGCCAGGGCGCACGGGGGCGGTGTCGGTCTCCCGCGTCCTCGGTTCAGCCACGGCAGGGCTCCCCGTCGTCGGCGGCCGCGGCGAGCACGTCGGCGAACCGATCGCGCGCCTCGGCCCTGCGCGCGGGCAGGATGTAGGGCGGGAACAGCCCGTCGTCGGGTTGGGTGCCGCGCAGCAGTGCCTGCGCGAGGTTCACCTTGTGGACCTCGGTCGCGCCGTCGGCGAGTCCCATGTGGAACGACTCCATCACCCACTTGCCGAAGGGCAGCTCCTTGGAGATCCCCAGCGAACCGTGAAGCTGGATGGCGCGGCCCGCGACGTCGGCGAGCACCTTCGGCATCGCCGCTTTGACGGCGGAGATGTCGGCGCGCACCTTCTTGTAGTCGCGGTGCAGGTCGATCCGCCACGCGGTGCGCAGCACGAGCAGCCGGAACTGCTCGAGCTGGATCCACGAGTCGGCGATCATCTCCTGGACGAGCTGTTTGTCGGCGAGCCGCTCGCCCTTCGTGGTGCGCGACACCGCGCGGCGCTTCATCATCTCGAACGCCGACTGCACCAGCCCGACCGTGCGCATCGCGTGGTGGATCCGGCCGCCGCCGAGCCGGGTCTGCGCGACGGCGAACGCCTGGCCACGCTCGCCGAGCAGGTTCTCCGCGGGCACGCGCACGTCGGTGTAGCGCAGGTACTGGTGCGTCCCCACGGCCTCCTCGTGGCCCCACACCGAGACGTCCCGCACGCGTTCGATGCCGGGGGTGGCGGCGGGCACGACGAACATCGACATGCTGCGATGCGGCGGCGCATCGGGCTCGGTCACCGCCATCACGATCAGGAACTCGGCGAACAGGGCGTGGCTGGAGAACCACTTCTCGCCGTTGATGATCCATTCGTCGCCGTCGAGGCGGGCGGTGGTACGGAAGCCGGTGGGGTCCGAGCCGCCGTGAGGCTCGGTCATCGAGAAGCACGACACGATGTCGCCCTCGATGAGAGGTTCGAGGTAGGTCTTCTTGAGGTGGTCGCTGCCGTAGTGGGCGAGGATCTCGGCGTTGCCCGAGTCCGGCGCCTGGCAGCCGAACACCACCGGCCCGGAGTGTGTGCGGCCGAGCTTCTCGTTCAGCAGCGCCAGGCGCAGCTGCCCGTAGCCCTTGCCGCCCAGCTCGGGGCCGAGGTGGCAGGCCCACAGGTCCCGCTCCCTGACCCGCTGCTGCAACGGCTTGATCAGCGCGTTGCGCACGGGGTCGCGCGGGTTCCAGGCGTGCTCGACGAGCTGGTCGACGGGCTCGATCTCCTCGCGGACGAACTCCTCGACCCAGTCCAGCTCCCGCTGCACTTCGGGTTCGGTCTCGAATCCCCAGACCATGAACGCATCCCCTCCCTAGCGTGTGAGCACCGTGCAGGCGGAGATGCCCGGCGCGCCGTAGACGTGGGTGAAACCGACGCGCGGCTCCCCCGGTACCTGGTGTGCTCCCGCCGCGCCGCGCAGCTGCAGGACGTTCTCGTACACCTGCCGCAAACCGGACGCACCGATCGGCTCGCCGTTGGCGATGCAGCCGCCGTCGGTGTTGACCGGCAGCCTGCCGTCGAGCTCGGTGTCGCCGTCGGCGATCAGCTTCTCCTGCTCGCCGTGGGCGCACAGCCCGGTCTCGGCCAGGTGCATCAGCTCGGCGCCGGACTCGGTGTCCTGCACCTGCGCGACGTCCACTTCGGACGGATCGATGCCCGCGGCCTCGAAGGCGGCCCGGGATGCCTCCACCGTCGGCGAGTCCGCGCGCTCGGCGGCGAGCCAGGGCGCGAACACCTCGAAGGAGCCGTAGCGGCGGCTGCGGAACGCCGCCGACCGCAGCAACACCGGCCGGCCGGTGTACTCGCGGGCACGGTCGGCGCGGCACAGCACGAGCGCGACCGCACCCTCGCCTGGCGAGCAGTACATGTACTGCGTCAGCGGGTGGGAGATCATCGGCGCCGCCGCGATCTCCGCCGCGCTGATCTCCTTGCGCCGCCAGGCCATCGGGTTGCGGGCGCCGTTGCGGAAGGCCTTCTCGGCGATGGTGGCGAGCACGGCCGGGTCGATACCCGTGTCGTGCAGGTACCGCTGGATCTTCATGCCGAAGAACTGCGTGGTGACCATCAGCCCGGTCTCGCCGTACCAGGCGCCGATACCGTGTTCGGCGGGATCGGTGTTGAACGCCCCGCGCGGGTGCTTGTCGAAGCCGATGACGATCCCGAGGTCGTGCTGCCCCGAGCGGATCGCGGCGTCGGCGGCGATCAGCGCGGAGCCGCCGGTGGCGCACCCGTTGGCGACGTTGATGAACGGCAGGCCCGTCAAGCCCAGCTCGGAGACCAGGGTGTCGGCGTCGCCTGCCGAATGCGAGCCGCCGAACCCGAACCGCAGGTCGGAGAAGCGCAGCCCGGCATCGCGCAGGGCCTCCCGCGCGGCGTGCACGGCCTGGGCGCGGCCGGACACGCCGTCGGTGCGGCCGAAGCGGTGCATCCCGATGCCCACGATCGCGACGTCAGTCATGGCGGGCCTCCCCGAAAGCGAAGGTGTGCACGTCCACACCGGACTCGTCAGTGCGGAACGGCACGAGCACCAGCTCCACCGGCATCCCGATGCGCAGCCGTTCCGGGTCGGCCTCGGTCAGCCGCGCCTCGACGATCAGCTCGCCGGGCAGCTCGACGTAGCCGACGCCGTAGGAGTCGGCGGTGCCGGTGTACGGCGGCTTGGGCCGGAAGCCCTGCACCGTCCACGACCACAGGGTTCCCGTGCGCGAGAGCGGCACCTCGATCATCGAGTCGCCGGTGCAGCGCGGGCAGCCGCCCTGGTACGGGAAGGTGTACGCGCCGCAGTCGGCGCACCGGCTCCCGCGCAGGGCGACGCCCTCGGCGGTCTCGATGAACAACGAGTCGTCCACGGTCCTCAGGTTGCCGATCACGGTGCGGCCAGCCTTCCCCCGTCGACGGCGAGCAGGGCGCCGGTGGTGAAACTCGCCGACGGCCCGCACAGGTACAGGGCGGCGCCGACGATCTCGGCGGGATCGCCGCCGCGTCGCAGCGGCCAGTCCTGCGCCAGCGCCGCGAAGGCGTCCTTGTCCCACGCCTTGCTGATGTCGGTGAAGAACGGTCCCGCCACGATCGTGTTCACCCGCACGCTCGGCCCGTACTCCTGCGCGAACCCGGCGGTGAGGGTGTTGAGCGCCGCCTTCGCCGCGGCGTAGGGCAGATCGCTCGCGGTGGGGCGGCCCGACGCCATCGACGAGATGTTGAGCATCACCCCGCCGCCGCGCTCCACCATCCGTTTGCCCGCGGCGGCCATCAGCCGGAACGGTCCCTTGACGTTGACGCCGAAGACCTTGTCGAACAGGGTCTCGCTGACCTCGTCCAGGCTCGGGTACACGGGCGCGATCCCGGCGTTGTTCGCGAGGACGTCCACCGGGCCCAGCTCGTGCTCGACCTCGTCGAGCAGCGGGCCCAGCCGGTCCCAGTCGCCGACGTGCGCGGCGTGCGCGCTGGTCCGCCTGCCGGTCGCGGCGGCGATCTCCTCGGCCAGCGCCTCGCAGCTCTCCTTCTTGCGGGAGACGATCGCGACGTCGGCGCCCGCCGCGGCGAACGCGATCGCGATCTCCCGGCCGAGCCCGCGCGACCCGCCGGTGACCAGCGCGGTCCGGCCTGCCAGCGGGCGGCCGGCGAGCGCCGACTCACGGGCGGCCTCGACGGCCTCGGCGACCGTCTTCGGTGTCGAACCGGTCATCTCGGGATGTCCTTCCATGGCGTGGTGCGGTCGGCCCTCGGCTCCGGCGGCAGCCCCAGGAGCCGTTCCGCGATGATCGTGCGCTGCACCTCGTCGCTGCCCCCGGCGATCCGGTAGCCCGGTGCGCCCAGGTAGTGCTCGGTCCAGCGGTAGGTGCCGTCCCCGGCGTCGGCGACCAGCCTCGGCCCGAGGACCGTCGCGGCCGCCTCGGACACCAGCTTGAGCCGCTGCGCCCAGGCCAGCTTGCGCAGTGACCCGATCGGGCCCGGCTCCCCTCCGGCCAGGCGGGTCTCGCGGTCGCGTTGCGCGGAGATCGCGGCGACCTTCTCGGCCACCCACACGGCCGCGAGCAGCCGCCGCACCTCGGGGTCACCGGTGCGCCCGAGTGCCAGCGCGTCCTCGGCCAGCTGCGCGTAGCCGCCGCCGAGGTCGGCGTTCGCTCCGGAGTGACCGCGTTCGAACCCGAGCGTCGCGAGGGTCACCGACCAGCCCGCGCCGACGTCGCCGAGCCGCAGCGAGTCCGGCACCCGCACCTCGTCGAGGAACACCTCGCAGAACGAGGAGCCGCCCGACATCTGGCGCAGCGGCCGCACCTCCACGCCCGGGGTGTCCATCGGCAGCAGGAACGCCGTGAGGCCCTTGTGCTTGGGCACGTCGGGGTCCGTGCGGGTGATCAGCTCGCCCCAGCCCGCGAACTGCGCGCCGGAGCTCCACACCTTCTGCCCGGTGACGACCCAGTGGTCGCCGTCGCGCACCGCCCGCGTGCCGAGCCCGGCCAGGTCCGATCCGGCCGAGGGTTCGGAGAACAGCTGGCAGGCCAGCTCGTCGCCGCGCAGCAGCGGCCGCACGAGCCGTTCCTTCTGCCCTGGCGTGCCGAACAGCTGGACGGTGGGCGCGATCAGCGCGGTGCTCACCGAGGTCAGCTCGTGCTGGCCCGGCGTCACGAACTGCCGCTCGGCCTCGGCGAACGCCTCCTCGTGCAGCGTGGTCAGCCCCGCGCCGCCGTGCTCCACCGGCCAGGACAGTGCGCCGTACCCGGCGTCGAACCTGGTGCGCAGCCACTCCTGGATCCGGGCGATCAGCGCCCGCTCCTCGTCGTAGGGCAGGTCGTGGAACACCGCCACCGACCGGCGGGGCGCGTCGCCCCTCGGTTCCAGGTGCTCCGCGAGCCATTTCCGGGCCGTCTCGGTGAACTCGGCCAGCTCTGCCTCGGTGACCTCAGCGGACATGGAACCCCGCATCCACCGGCAGCGCCACGCCCGTCACGTACCTCGCCGCGTCCGAGGCGAGCCACAGCACCGCGTCGCTGATGTCGCCCGGCTGCAGCAGCTCGACGGGCAGTGCGTTGGCCATCATCTCCAGGTCCTCCGGGTCCTCGGCGAAGTAGGCGCCGAGCGATTCGTTGGTCACCATCGGCGTCTTCACTCCGGTCGGGTGCACGGTGTTGACGCGGATGCTCTCCTTGGCCAGGCCCACGGCGTAGGCCCGCATCAGCCCGACCACGCCGTGCTTGCTCGCCGTGTAGGCCAGCGTCGCCGGGGTTCCCGTGGCACCGACCAGCCCCTTGAGGCCCGCGGTGGAGCTGATCAGGACGATCGAGCCGCCGCGGCCGGACTCCCGCATCGGCGGCAGCGCCGCCTCGACGGTGTGCCAGACGCCGGTCAGGTTGATGCCCACGGTCGCCTCCCACATCGCCGAGGGCGAGACGCCCTCGGCGGGCAGGATGGTCGACACCCCGGCGTTGGCGACCACCACGTCCAGGCCGCCGAGCTCGGCGACGCCCTTCGCGACGACGCCGGTGAGCCCGTCCCGGTCGCGGACGTCGACCTCGGCGGCGACGATCCGCCCGCCGTGTGCCTCGACGAGCCGGGTGGTCTCAGCGAGGTCCTCGGGGGTGGCCATGTCGTAGGGCAGCTCGGGAACAGGCGCGCATACGTCGATCGCGATCACGTCGGCGCCGGCCTCGGCGAGCCGGACCGCGTGCGAGCGGCCCTGCCCGCGAGCGGCGCCCGTGACGAGCGCGACCCTGCCGGTCAGTGCTCCCACGGCGTCTCCTTTCGGGTCCGGTTCCGGCTCAGCCGAAGTCGCTCCACTCGTGGATCCGGCCGCCGCGGATCACGAAGATCGTCATGGTGTCCAGGTGTGCCTTCTCCCCCGCCTTCGCGAAGCCGGGCACGTCCACGGCGGCGGTGCCGCCCCATTCGGCCTCGCGGAACACGACGTCTCCGACCACGGCGCCGCGTTTGGTCGCGGTGATGGTCCGGCCGGGGAAGGCGTCGTTCATCATCTTGATGTTGGAGATCAGCTGCTCCCGCCCGCTGCCCTCCATGCCCTTGTTCTTATGGCTGAAGACGATGTCCTCGGCGAGGATGTCCTCGAGCGCGGCGAAGTCAGGTTTGTTGAAAGCCTCGATGAGCTTCTCGACGACGGCCAGCTTGTCCTGTTCGGTCTCCGGCATGGTGTTCCTCCTTGAACTTCCGGGGGGTCAGGCGGGGATCCACTGTGGAACGACGGTGCCGTCGCGGTCGGTGAACCGCACGCGCATCGGCATTCCCGCGTACAGCTCCGGGGTCCCGGGGAGGTGCCCGGCGAACCGGACTCCCGGGTGGTCGTCCAGTTCCACGAGCACGACCGTGTAGGGCGCGGGGAAGGCGGGGTCGACGGTGTGGCGGGCGACGGTCCAGGTGTGCAGCCGGGCGGTGCCCTCGGCCCGCACCCAGCGCACCGGCGTGTTCACGCCGGTGACGCGCGGCGGGTGGACGGGTGTGCCGTCCTGTCCGATCGCCACCAGCAGCTCGCCCCTCGCGGCTCCGGCCCAGAACTCCGCGGAGTCCGGGTCGGTCGTGCGGGGCACCGGCAGGCTCATGTGTCCCTCCTCAGGATCAGCGCGCTGGACGCGGGCGGCGAGCCACCGGTGACGAGGCAGACCTCGTTGCGCTCCACTGTGGACGTCGACTCGCCGCGTACCTGCCGCACGCCTTCGACCACGTGGTTGAGGCCGTGGAGGTAGCCCTCCGACAGGTGCCCGCCGCCGGTGTTGATCGGCAGCCTCCCGTCGAGGCCGAGCGCGCCGCTGGCCGCGAACGGCCCGCCCTCGCCCTTCTCGCAGAAGCCGTAGTCCTCCAGCTGGATCAGCGCGGTGATGGTGAAGCAGTCGTAGATCTGGGCGACGCCGATCTCGTCGGGGCCGAACCCGGCGCGGCGGTAGAGGGTCTCGGCGACCGCCGCCGAGGGGAACGTCGTGTAGGAGTCCCGCAGCAGCACGGGGAACAGCACGCCGCCCTTCGGCGCCCGGCCGGTCGCCATCGACACCGCGCGGATCAGCGCGGCGGGACGGCGGCCGTCCCGCGCGCGCTCCGCCGAGGTGACCACGAGCGCGCAGGCGCCGTCGGTCTCCAGGCAGTAGTCGAACAGCCGCAGCGGGTCGGAGATCATGCGGGCGGCCTCGTAGTCGGCCAAGGTCATCGTGCGATGACCCAGCTGTGCGCGAGGATTGGCGTTGGCGCGTTCCCGGCAGGCGAGCGCGATGTGCGCGAGCTGTTCGGACGTCGTGCCGTACTCGATCATGTGCCTGCGGGCGACCATCGCGTACGCCTGCCCGGCCGCGGCCAGCCCGTGCGGCAGGAAGTACTCGTCGTAGGTGCTGCCGCCACCGACCTCGAGCGGACCGTCGGTGACCCGCCGGGTCTGCCCGTAGCGGTCGGCGCCCGAGCGGCCGTTGAGCGCGCGGAACACCAGCACGGTCGACGCCTGGCCGCTCTCGATCGCGGCCACCGCCTGCGCGACCTGCGCCGGTGCCGCCGATCCTCCCGCGCCGTTGATGCCCCAGTACGTGAGGTTCGGAATGCCGAGCGCGTCGGCCAGCTCGTTGTGGGTGACGAGGTCGAAGTCGTTGCGGACGATGCCGTCGACCTCGGCCGCGGGGATGCCCGCGTCCTCCAGCGCCGCCGTGCACGCGGTGACGGCGAGCGCGAGGTCGCTCATCCCGGAGCGCTTGGTGTAGGCCGTCTCGCCGATCCCGGCGATCGCGCACCGGTCGCGGTGCGGGGCGTAGCCGGACGTCATGCCACACCGTCCCTGACGACACCGGCCTCCAGCAGTGCGTCCACATCGACCCCGGACAGGCCCAGCTCGAGCAAAATCTCCCGGGTGTGCTCGCCGATCAGCGGCGGCCGTCCGGACCCGCGGCCGCCCGCGAGGTCCATGAGCCTGCCCGCCATCTCCATGTCGCCGGTGACGGGGTGCCGGTAGCCGACCACGAGCCCGCGGTCCTTGAGGTCCGGGTCGTCGAAGAGCACGGTGCCCGGCGCGGTGGCGCACACCTCGGCGGGTACGCCGTGGGCGTCGAGGATCTTGCCCCACGCCTGGGCCGTGTCGGTGGCGAACGCCGCGCCCAGCACGCCGGCGAGGTCGGCGTCGCCCCGGCCCTTGCCCGCGACCGCGGGCACCGCGGCGCACAGCGCCCGCCAGTCGTCCTCGGAGGTGACGGCCAGGCACAGCCAGCCCTCGGAAGCCGGGTAGATGCGGTGCAGTGCCGAGATACCCCAGCTGTCCGCGTCCACGACCGGGCGGTCACCGCGCACCGAGCCGTCGGGCGTGGTCCAGGCCATCGACGCGTTGAGCAGGTGGGCGTAGGCGATCGACGTGTCGACGAACTGCCCCCTGCCCGTCCGGTCCCGGTGGTAGAGCGCCTGCAGCACCCCGATCGCCGACAGCAGCCCGTTGCCCGTGTCGCCCAGCGAGATCGACGGCCAGATCGGCGTGCCGCCGCTGTCGGCCGCGCCGTCGACCCACTCGGTGCCCGCGAGCGCGGCGGCCGTCTGGTCGTTGGCGGGCTTGCTGTCGCGCTCGCCGTGCTCGTAACCGCGCGTGTGGCAGTAGACGAGGGCCGGGTTGACGCTCTTCAGCGACTCGTAGTCGATCTTCAGCCGTTGCGCGGCGCCGTACCGCATGTTGTGGTGCACCACGTCCGCGCCGCGCACGAGGTCGTAGAAGAGGGCGAGCCCGCGCGGGTCCTTCAGGTCGATCGCCAGGCTGCGCTTGCCGCGGTTGGACATGTGCGAGTACTGCGTGCGCATCCAGAAGTCGTCGTGCTTGGCGTTGACCTTGATGACGTCGGCACCGAGATCGGCCAGCAGCTGCGCGCCGTACGGTCCCGCGATCGCGAGCCCGAGGTCGAGCACGCGGATGCCGGCGAGCGGCGCCGCGGGGTCGGTCCCGGCCGAGGGCGTGGGTTCCGGCGCGCGGGCGGCCTGCTCGCGCGCCCACGCGGTGTCGGTACCGGGTGGCACGGTCCCCTTCTCGATGGGGGCGGGGCACTCAGAGAGGTGCACGACCGAGCCGACCGAGCGGATCGCCCCGTGCTCGGGATCCGGCAGCTCCACGACACAGCCGTCCTCCAGCAGCGCGGGGTCGAGCAGCGCCTCCTCGGGCGGGCGCACGATCTCGAACGGCACCCCGGCGGCCTTCGCGACCTTCTCCCACTCGGCGGCGGGGAACCGGGCCGCGGCGGCCTCCATCTGCGGGTGGAAGTGGTGCAGCAGCACCATTTCCGTGTAGTCGGTGGAGATCCGCAGGTCGGCGTCCTTCGGCGAGGCGCCGCGCTCGGGCAGCACCAGCTCGTCGCCCTCGCTGACGCCGAGCATGAACCCCGGCAGCTGCACCCACTGCTGCACCCACCGGCCGTCGGACGTGCGATAGAAACCCTTGGGGGCACGGGGATCCGTGGTCCAGCCGAGGTAGCTCTCGCTGTCGGGCAGCTCGGCGCGCTGCCACGCGATGCTCGTCGAGCAGAGCACGCCCTGCAACAGTGACGTCGCCACGTGCTGTCCGCGCCCGCACACCTCGCGGGCGCGCAGGGCTCCCGCCACCGCGATCGTCGCGAGGTACGCCGCGGCGTTGCTGGCCCACGGGATGCCGGTGAACATCGGGCCCGGCCGGTCGGGACCCACCGCTGTCGCGGGGTCCGCGTCGAGGTCCGCGAGCGGGTCGGTCCAGCCGGAGAGCCTGCCGATCGTGGTGCCGGGGATGCCGCGTGCCTCCCAGTGCAGCCCGGTGCGCGCCGCCACCAGCGCGTCCACGGCGGGACGGCCGCGGTGTGCGGCGGCGTCGCCGTAGCCCGTGATCGAGCAGTGCACCAGCCGGGGGTTGAGCGCCGACAGCGACGCGGCGTCGAGCCCGGCCGGAGCCTGCTCGAACGTCTCCACGAGCACGTCGGCACCGGCGGCCAGCGCCCTGATCTCGGCGAGATCGGCGTCGAGGTCCAGGCTCGCGCGCCGCTTGCCCCGGTGCCACACGCGGTAGCCCGAGAGGTGAGCGCACGGATCACCGGGAAGGTCGATCCGGATCACCTCCGCACCGGCGTCGGCGAGCAACATCGTGGTGATGGCTCCGGCCACGCCCTGCGTGAGATCCACGACCCGCAGACCCGAGTACACGCCCCGTCCCGGCACACCGACCTCCTCCGGTCACGTTCGCGGCCCCGTCGCCGACGATGCACCGACCCTACGACAACTCGACGTCGACTTCAAGTTCGAATTGAAGTTGCAGTCAACTTCGCGTTCACCTACATTGTGACCCACCCGACACGACTCGAAGGAGAGTGCGATGGCGCGCGTTGCGAACAAGGTTGCGCTGGTCACGGGCGCCGCGAAGGGCATGGGACGGTCGCATTGCGTCCGGCTCGCGGAGGAGGGCGCCGACATCGTCGCGCTCGACCACTGCACCCAGGAGGACGGGGTGCAGTATCCGATGGGCACGCCCGAGGACCTCGCGGAGACCGCGGCGCTGGTGGAGAAACACGGCAGGCGGGTGATCACCTCCCAGGCCGACGTCCGGGACCTCGCAGCGCTGGAGGCACTCGTCGCCGAGGCCCGGCGAACACTCGGGTCGCTCGACATCGTGGTGGCCAACGCCGGGATCTCCACCCTCGGCGCGGCGTGGGAGCTCACGCCACAGCAGTGGCAGGCGATCATCGACACCAACCTCACCGGCACCTGGAACACCGTCAAGGCCGTGGCCCCGGCGATGATCGAGCAGGCCACCGGCGGCGCGATCGTGCTCGTCAGCTCCGTGGCCGGCATCAAGGGCTTCGGCGGCATGGGGCACTACTCCGCGTCGAAGGCCGGGATCATCGGCCTGATGCAGACCCTCGCCCAGGAGCTGGGTCCGCACGCGATCCGGGTCAACACCGTCAACCCCGGGCTGATCAACACCGACATGTCGATGAACAAGGCGCTGATCTCCCAGTTCCTCCCGGACAACCCGAACCCCACGCGGGAGGACATCGCCGAGGCCTACAAGGGCCTCACGATCCTGCCCAACCCCTGGCTCGAACCGGTCGACGTCAGCAACGCCGTGCTGTGGCTCTCCTCCGACGAGGCGCGCTACATCACGGGCATCACCGTTCCCGTCGACGGCGGACAGCTCGTCCGCTCCTGAGCAGCACACCCCTTCGACGAAGCAGGAGGCACAGTGACGACCACACCGGACACATCCGAGTCCACGCGCCCGAAGTACGCGCCCGTCTTCGAGTTCGACAAGGAGGCACTGCGGTGCCCCTTCCAGCACTTCGACGCCGCCAGGGAGGAAGCACCGATTTCCTGGTACGCCGACGCGAACTTCTGGGTGGTGACCAGCTATGAGCTGGCCACGCAGGTGCTCAACAACAACACCGACTTCTCGGCCGAACAGTGCATCGGCGAGAAGGCCGACGCGGTGTGGACCCGGATGATCGAGCTGGCGCGGGAGAATCCGGAGACCAAGCACCGCATCGAAGGCTACGGAGCGGGCGCGCGTCGCGTGCTGCTGTTCTCCGACCCGCCGGTCCACACGCGACACCGGCGGATCATCAACCGCGCGCTCACGCCCACGGCGGTGCGCAAGAACGCGGACAACATGCGCCGCATCGCCCGCAGGCTGCTCGACGACGTCGCGGCGAAGGCCGGTGAGGTCGAGTTCGTGCAGACCTTCGCCGAGCCCTACCCCATGGCCGTGATCTCGGCGGTGCTCGGGCTTCCCGAGGAGGACCGGCAGAAGCTGCGCGGCTGGGTCACCGACCTCAACTCGATGATCGCGACCGAGGACCTCTCCGACGACAACATCCGGGAGCTGTCGAAGACCCGGTTCGACTTCGACGACTACTTCAACGCCGCCGCGGAAGACCGCATGCACAACCCCACCGACGATCTGACGTCGATGGTGGTGCACGAGAACGAGAAGAGCCCGGAGCGGATGAGTCGGGACGACCTGATGATGGTCTACCAGCTGCTCGTCGTGGGCGGCGCCGACACCTCCGACGCCGCGATGTCGCGCATGCTGGAGGACCTCGCCACCAATCCGGAGACCTACCAGCGGCTGCGCCGCGAGCCGGAGAAGATCCCCAACTACATCGAGGGCATGCTGCGCGTCGCGGGACCGGCACTCGGCATCTTCCGCCGCGCCAAGGCCGACGTCGAGGTGGGTGGCAGGCAGGTCAATGCCGGTGACTTCGTGTGGCTGTCCTTCGCCGGCGCCAACTACGACAAGTCCGCGTACGGCCTGAACGCCGACAAGGTCGACCTCGACGAGGACCAGACCACCCGGCACATGACCTTCGGCTGGGGCCCGCACCTCTGCATCGGCGCACCGCTGGCCCGCCAGGAGATGAAGGTGGCGCTGGAGGAGATCACCGACCGCTTCTCCGCGATCGAGCTCGCCCCTGGCAAGGAGTACCCGCCGCCGTACCGGCCGAGCTTCCTCTTCCATGGGCCAGCCAGCCTGTGGCTGAGGTTCACCGAGGACCCCGACCGCGGCGACCGGCCGGTCCGCAGCGGGCCGTGACCCGCCGGCGTGGGGAGCAGGACCCTGCTCCCCACGTCAGTCCGGGCGATGGGACTTCTCCGGCCAGAACGGCCACTCCTCGAAGGCCCGGCAGCGGCCATCACCGGCGAAGCGGATGACCCACAGGTCGCGGTACTCCTGCCGCACCGGCTCGCCGTAGCTCACCTCCACCCGCACCACGGCGGTGTCACCGTCGAGGGCCACCGGCTCGCCGGTCATCCGGAAGACCTCGTCAGGCCCGGCACGTTCGGCCTCCCACATCCGCGCGATGGCGGGCAGCCCGCGCACGGGCTCGCGGTACGGCGTCTGCCGGTACGTCGCGTCCGCCGTGAAGAGCTCCCCCAGCACCTCCGTGCCCGGTGTTCGCCAGGCGCGTTCGTAGGCGGCGACCCACGCCCGCAGTCGCTGTTCGTCCATGCGCCAGAGTCTGTCACCGCTGGCGCAGGATCGGCTCCGCGAACTCGTCCGGATCCTCGGCGGCCTCCGGCTCCCGGTCAGGACCGGCCGCGACGCGTTCCTCACCGCCCAGCTGCCGGGGCGGTGGCGGGGATGCGACACTGCACGGCGGGAGGATGCCGTGAGTGCCAGAGAACCGACCGTGCGGTGGCTGGAGAACGCGCTGTCCGGCGCGCTCGAGGCACAGCGCTCGCTGATCGGCGCCGCGCTCTCCTCGGGCGGGCCCCGCGCCGTGGTCACGGAGCTCGCGTCCGCTCTCGAGTGCTGGGTGTTGCTTCTCGACGAGACCGGCGCCGCCCTGCACAGCGCGCCGTCGCAGGCCCGCAGGCACGCCGCCAGCCTGCGCCTCGACATCGACCGGCTCGCCGGTGGCTCCCCGCTTCACGCCGCGTCCCTCGCTTTCGGCACCGACCAGGTGGCGGTGCTGCCCATCGGCACTGACGGGGACGTCGCCGGGTATCTCGCAGCGGGCCGGCAAGCGCCACTGAGCCCCGCCGACCACTCGGTGCTCGCCAGCGCCGTCGGCCTGCTCGCACTGGACATGAGCCGTCAGCTGCAGGCCGTCGAACGACAGCGCGCCGCGAACCTCGCGGTGCTGCGGCTCGCCACCGCGGGGCACCCTGAGCTCACCGAGTCCGCCGCCGACATCCTCGGCGTGCCCCTGCCCGGAGCGCCACTGCGCGTGGCCTGGCTCAGCTGCGCCGTAGAGGAGCTGCCCGGTCTGCTGCGCGCCGCCGAACGACACCAGGGGCTCGGTCAGACCGGGGCGCTCGTCGCCCGCTACGACCGGCACAGCGTCGTCGTGCTCCTGCCCGTGGCCGAGGGCGACCTGCAGGCCCTGGAGGAGGTGCTGCACCGGGTGCCGCACTCGCGTGGCGTGGTCAGCGAGGGCGGCACACTCGCCGAGGTGCCCGACGCGTTCCGGCGCACCCGCTCGGTCTTCTTCGGCACCCCGCGCGGCACCGACCGGCTCGTGCTCGCCAAGGACGTCGCCACCGCGGGCCTGCTGGCGCAGCTCGACCACCCCGGTGCGCAGGGGTGGGCCGCGGCGCTGCTCGACCCGCTCGACCAGCACGCCAACCGGTCCAAACTGGACCTCATCTCGACGCTGCGGGTGTTTCTCGGCAACAACGGCCTTGTCGACGCGTCCGCCACCGCGCTCGGGATCCACCGGCACACCCTGCGCTACCGGCTGCGGCGCATCACCGAGCTCCTCGACGCCGACCTCGACGACCCGACCGTGCGCGCCGAGCTGTGGCTGGCGCTGCGACTGCGGGAGGCGACCTGACCATGGGCGCCGTCATCGCCGCCGTGCGCCAGCAGAGCGGACGGCCCGCCATCACCTACCGGCAGGCCGGTGACCGCTATGTGCTCGCCGAGTACGGCGACGCCGAGCTCGATCTGCGGCTCAACTTCTTCGCCGTCGGCGTGCTGACCGGGCTGGCCGAGGATCCGCCGCCCGGGTTCGTCGAGGCGGCGCCGGGGCTGCGGTCCATCCTGGTCCGGTTCGATCCCGCGGTCGCGAACCGGGACGCGGTGGTCGAGCACCTGCAGGCCGTGCACGACCGCCAGCCCGAGGTCTCCGCGCTCACTCTGCCCGGCAGGCGCGTCGAGTTGCCCATCGCGTTCGACGACTCGGCGACCAGGCAAGCCGTGCACCGCTACGCCACGACGATCCGCGCCGACGCGCCGTACACCGAGGGCGGCAGCAACATCGCCTACGTGGTGGAGCAGAACGGACTCGCCGGGGCCGAGGAACTGTACGCGGCGATCCTCGGCACCGAATGGTGGGCCGCGTTCACCGGCTTCGCGCCCGGCCTGCCGTTCCTGTTCCCGCTCAGCGGATCCACCCTGAACGTGCCGAAGTACAACCCGACCAGGGCGTGGACACCGGAGGGCGCCGTCGGCATCGGCGGCCCGTGCGTGGCCGTCTACCCCGTCGACTCGCCGGGCAGCTACCAGTTGTTCGGCCGCACGCTGCCCATCTACGACCTGCTCGGCCGCAACCGGGCCTTCCGCGACGACCCGTTCCTGATCCGCGCCGGGGACCGCGTGCGGTTCACCCGCGTTGACGAGGACGACCTGCTCCGGGCCCGCAGGCGGGTGCTCGACGACTCCTACAGCTACCACGTGGAGGACGCCCCGTTCGCTGTCGCCGACTACGTGGCGTGGCGGTGAGACCGATGACGCTGGAGATCCTCGACCCTGGCGTGTGCACGACGGTGCAGGACCACCCCGGTCGCGTGGGACTGCAGGCCAAGGGCATCTTTCCGTCAGGGCCCGCCGACGACCTCGCGTTCCGCCTCGCCAACGTGCTCGTGGGCAACGCCCCCGGCCTCGCCGCGCTGGAGATACCGGCCGGGCGGTTCTCCGCGCGCGCCCACTTCCACGGCCTCGTCGCACTGTGCGGGGCCGATGGCTGCGGCCCTGCGGTCAACGACGTGCCCGTGCCCCTGTGGGAGAGCGTCGAGGTGCGGCCGGGCGACGTGCTCACCTGCACCGCCGCGAAGGGGCCCGGCTTCCGGCTCTACCTCGCCGTGTCCGGCGGTATCGGCGTGCCCGACGTGCTCGGGTCCCGGGCGCTGCACACGGCCGGGGCACTCGGCGGTCTCGACGGGCGTGCCCTGATCCGCGGCGACCTGCTGTCCGTCGGCGACGCCGCACCCGGCACGCGGCTGCGCGTGCCGCAGGCGCTGCGCCCGGCCTACCACCGGCACTGGGAGCTGGAGGTGCTGCGCGGCCCACACGCCGACCCGGACTTCCTCACAGCCGAGGACTGGCGGGACCTGGTGACGCTGACGTGGCGGGTGAACCTCAACTCCGACCGGCTCGCGGTGCTGCTGAACCCTCACCGGTTCCGCTGGGCCAGGCCGGACGGCGGGGTCGCGGGCGACCATCCGTCCAACGTGCTCGACGGCAGCTATCCGGTGGGCGGCGTGATCGTCAACGGCGACGTGCCGACGATCCTCGGCCCGGACGGTGCGACGTCCGGCGGCTTCACCGTGGTCGCCACGATCGTACAGGCCGCGCTGTGGAAGGTCGGGCAGCTGCGGCCGGGGCAGGACACCGTTCGCTTCCGCGAAGTCGGTCTCGACCAGGCGCGGTCGCTCGCCGCGCACGTGGAGTTCCCGCTGGACCCCCGGCACCTGGAAACGCTGTGACGGGTTCGGAGTGCTGAGCGGCCCGGACCCGGTTCGGCACTCACGACCGGTGAGCTGACAAAACGTCGTGCATCGGGGCGATGGTGACGCCCTCGTCCGCGAAGCGCTCCCTGATGGCGGTCGCGATCTCGACCGCGTTCGGCCGGTCGCCGTGCACGCAGATGGTGTCGGCGTCCACGGCGACCCGGGTGCCCGCGGTCGTGCGCACCGTCCCGCCGAGGATCGCCACCGCTTGCTCCGCGCACGCCCTCGGGTCCTTCGGCCGGGGTTCGGGTTCGATGATGATGTCGCCGTTCTCGTCGTACTCGAGGTCGGCGAACGCCTCCCTGGCCACCCGCAGGCCGCGCTTGGCGATCCGGTCGGCGGTCGGCCCCGCCAGCAGCACGACGACGAGATCCGTCGACACGGAGGCGACCGCGTCGGCGACGGCGTCGGCGACGGCCGGGTCGCGCATGGTGAGCCCGTAGAACGCGCCGTGCGGCTTGACGTGCGTGACGCCCACGCCGAGCGCGTCGGCGAAGCCGCGCAGCGCGCCGTACTGGTAGAGGCACGCGTCGGCGGCCTCACGCGGCGACAGCGCGAGAGCCCTGCGCCCGAACCCCGCAAGATCGGGCAAGCCGGGGTGCGCGCCGAGCGCCGTGCCGCTCGTCTTCGCCAGCTCGACCGAACGGCGCATCGTCGCCGGGTCGCCCGCGTGCCAGCCGCACGCGACGTTGACGGAGCTGACCAGCGGCAGAAGGGCCTCGTCGTGGCCAAGCCGCCAGCGTCCGAAGCTCTCGCCTGCGTCGGCGTTCAGGTCGATCAGCGTCTTCATGCCTCCACACTGCTGGGCGGGCCGGTGCGGCGGCAATTCATCGGTTTGGACAACGAGCGGCGCCCGAGCTGTCCCATCGGGCCAATAGCTGCCGCGCCGCGACCCGGAGAAGGTGGTCGCAACCGTGACAGCCGAGACGAGGAGGGTGGCGTGGCCGCGACAACCTTGGCGCTCCCGCCCGCGAGGTACGAATACGGCGGCGACGAGTTCGTCTTCGTCGAGATCGACCAGGCGATGAGCCTGGAGGCGAACTTCAAGGCGATGACGATCACCGGAGCGCTGCGGGAACGGCGGCTCGACGGCGTGCTCGACATCTGCCCCTCCAACGCCTCGTACCTGATCCGCGTCGATCCGGAGCGCCTGCACCCGGCCGAGCTGGTCGACCAGCTCCGCTCACTGGAGGCGTCGGCGACAGAGCTGACCGCCGACCAGGTGCTGTCCACCCGCGTGGTGGACGTGCCGGTGCTCTACGACGACCCGTGGACGCGCGAGACGCTGCTGCGATTCCGCGACCGGCATCAGGACCCCGGGGCCACCGACCTCGAGTACGCGGCGCGGCTCAACGGATTCGACGGCGTGCCCCAGCTCGTCGAGGCGCTCTCCGGCGCGCCGTACATCGTGACCATGCTCGGTTTCGTGCCGGGCCTGCCGTTCTGCTACCAGATGGTGCCGAGGGACCGGCAGATCGAGGTGCCCAAGTACATCCGGCCCCGCACCGACACCCCCGAGCGCGCGTTCGGCTACGGCGGCGCCTTCGCCGTCGTGTACCCGGTGCGCGGCGCGGGCGGCTACCAGCTGTTCGGCATGGCGCCGGCACCCGTGTTCGATCTGTCGCAGACCCTGCCCGACTTCGCCGAAAGCATCGTCTTCCCGAAGGCGGGCGACATCGTCCGATACCGCGCGATCGACCAGGCCGAGTTCGACCAGGTCCGGCGTGAGGTGGAGGCGAAGACGTTCCGCTACCGCATCCGCGAGTTCGAGTTCCGGCCCGGCGACTTCCTCGCCGACCCCGACGCCGTCAACAACGAGCTGCTGGAGGTGCTCTACCGATGAACGGGCTGATCGTCCACACCGGAGGGCTTTACACGACCGTCCAGGACACCGGTCGCGACGGCTACTACGAGATCGGCATGCCCCCCTCGGGCGCTCTGGACCAGTTCTCCTACCGCGCGGCGAACCTGCTCGTCGGCAACCCGGAGGGCGCGGCCGCCCTCGAGGCCACCTACATCGGGCCGGAGCTGGAGTTCACCGACGACCGGCTTGTCGCCGTCACCGGCGCCGACGTGCCGGTGACGCTCAGCGGCGAGCCGGTGAAGCCGTGGGAGACCATCCCCGTCAAGGCCGGTGACGTCCTGTCGTTCGCGATGATCACCGGCGGCGCGCGGGTCTACCTCGCCGTGTCCGGCGGCATCGGCGTTCCCGATTACCTGGGCTCCCGCTCGACCTACACGCTCACCGGACTGGGTGGCTTCGAGGGCCGCAAGCTCGCCGACGGCGACCGGCTGCCGCTCGGGGAGCGGCCCGTGGGCACCGCGCCGGCACCCGGCTCGGGCGTCTCCGAATCCTTGCGCCCCTCGTTCCCCGAGGTCGCCGAGCTGCGCACTGTGGTGGGGCTGTGCTCATACCGACTCACCGACGCCGCGCTGCGGTCGTTCCTGGAGACCACGTGGAAGGTCACCAAGGACGCCGACCGCGTCGGTTACCGCCTGCGCGGCGGCACGCTCGACTTCGTGGAGCGCGAGCAGCCGTTCGGCGCGGGCAGCGACCCGGCGAACGTCGTGGACCTCGGCTACCCGGTGGGTTCCATCCAGGTGCCGGGAGGGGACGAGCCGATCGTCCTGCTCAACGACGCGGTCACCGGCGGCGGCTACGCCACGATCGGCACGGTGATCTCCGCCGACCGGGACCGGATCGCGCAGACCAAGACCGGCGATCAGGTGTCCTTCGTATCGGTGGACATCGACCAGGCGCTGGCGGCGCGCCGCGAACGGCGGGAACGTCTTGACCGGATCAGCAACGAACTGAAGGAGTGACGACATGGCGACGATCAAGGCCACCATGCCCGGCGTGTTCTACCGCTGTCCCAGCCCCGGGGCCGAGCCCTACGTGGCCGAGGGCAGCGACGTCAGCGAGGGCCAGACCATCGCGCTGATCGAGGTCATGAAGACGTTCAACGAGGTCAAGGCCGAGGTCTCCGGCACGGTGACCAAATTCCTCATCGCCGACGGCGACGAGGTGTCGATGGGCCAGGACATCATGGAGGTCGACGGCGCGTGAAGGTGCTGGTCGCCAACCGGGGCGAAATCGCGCTGCGGATCGTCCGCGCGTGCCACGAGGCCGGGGCCGAGGCGGTCGCCGTGTACTCGGACGCCGACGCGGGCGCTCGCTGGGTGGAACTGGCCGACGCCGCCGAGCACATCGGCCCCTCCCCCGCGGCCAAGTCGTACCTCAACGTCGACGCCGTGCTGGCCGCCGCCAAGGCGAGCGGCGCGGACGCCGTGCATCCCGGCTACGGCTTCCTCGCCGAGAACGCCGAGTTCGCCAGGCGCGTCGCCGCCGCTGGCCTGACGTTCATCGGGCCGCCGCCCGAGGTGATCGAGAAGATGGGCGACAAGGCGGTCGCCCGCCGGACCGCGCGGGAGGCCGGGGTGCCCATCGTGCCGGGCAGCGACCCGGTCTCCGGTGCCGCCGACGCCGAACGGGCCGCAGCCGAAATCGGATTTCCGTTGCTGGTCAAGGCTTCCGCCGGCGGTGGAGGGCGTGGCATCCGTCCCGTGGCCGGCGCTTCCGAACTGGCCGGCGTCCTCGCGACCGCGCAGGCCGAGGCGGCCGCGACATTCGGCGACGGCACCGTCTACCTGGAGCGGGCAGTGCCGGAGGCCCGGCACATCGAGGTGCAGGTGCTCGCCGACGGCCACGGCAACGTGGTGCACGTGTTCGAACGCGACTGCTCGGTGCAGCGGCGCAGGCAGAAGCTCATCGAGGAGGCGCCCGCGCCCGGTCTGGACCCGGCTCTGCGCACGGAGATCGCCGACGCCGCCGTGCGGCTCGCCCGCCACGTCGGGTACCGCGGGGCGGGCACGGTCGAATTCCTACTCGCGCCGGACGGGACCTACTACTTCATGGAGATGAACACGCGCATCCAGGTGGAGCACCCGGTCACCGAGGTCGTCACCGGCGTGGATCTGGTCGCGGAACAGCTGCGGATCGCCGAGGGCGAGTCGCTGTCGGTGTCGCAGTCCGGCATCGTGCTCGACGGCGCCGCGGTGGAGGTACGGCTCAACGCCGAGGACCCGGACAACGGTTTCGCACCGACGCCGGGGCAGCTGGAGCGATTCGACCTGCCCGGCGGTCCGGGCGTGCGCGTAGACAGCGGGTTCGCCGCAGGCCAGAGAATCAGCCCGTTCTACGACTCGATGCTCGCGAAGCTCATCTGCTGGGGCGCAGACCGCGAGCAGGCGTTCGCGCGAGCGCGCCAGGCACTGGCCGAACTGCGCATCGAGGGTGTGAGTAGCACGGCGGAGCTGCACGCCCGCCTGCTGGCCGATCCAGAGTTGTGCGAGGGGCCCGTGCACACGCGCTGGCTGGAGGAACGGGGAGACGGGGCACCTTGACGGCACTCCTGCGCTGTGCTGGGCCGGCGCAGTCGGAGTGGCTGTACCACTGCCGCGGCCGACCGCACGGGCTTGCAGGTAAAAGGGCGGACAGCGGGCCTCGAACGCGCGAGGATAGCCGTCATGACATTACCTGCGCTCCCCGAGGAGTCCTTCCAACGCGTGCTCTGCGTCGTCGCGCACCCTGACGACATGGAGTACGGCACCTCCGCGGCCGTCGCTCGCTGGACCGCGCGCGGCATCCAGGTCGGTTACCTCCTGCTCACCCGCGGCGAGGCCGGCATGCCGAACCCTCCCGAGGAGACGGCTCGCCTGCGCGTCGCCGAACAGCAGGCGGCCTGCGCCGTCGTCGGCGTCGAGCACCTGACCGTCCTCGACCATCCGGATGGTGTGCTCGTCTACGGCCTCGACCTGCGCCGGGACATCTGCCGGGAGATCCGCCGGTTCAAGCCCGACGTCGTGCTCGGCGGCGGAACCGAGATCGACACGCCCTACGGCTTCGAACAGGCCGACCACCGCGCGGCCGGCCTCGCGACACTCGACGCGGTACGCGACGCCGGCAACCGGTGGGTCTTCCCCGAGCAGATCGACGACGAAGACCTGGAACCACACACCGTGCGCTGGTTCATCAGCCCCGCACTCGCCGGCGCCGGCGCGACCCACGGAGTCGAGGTCACCGGCGAGCCGCTACGCCGCGGCGTCGCGTCACTCGAGGCGCACGCCGCGTACCTGGCCGCACTTCCCGGCCACCCGGCCCCCAAGGACTTCATCCCGACGTTCGCCGCGCTGAGCGGCAAGGCGATGGGCGTCGAGCACGCCGTCCTGTTCCGCGCCCGCGACCTGCAGGCACCACCGCAGCTACTCACCGAATCACTGCAGGACTGACCCAAGCCAGCCAGTCACCCATTCACCGGGCGGCGCGCCGAGACACCGAGCCGTGGCTTCAGCGCCGCCCGCCCTGATCGTGCTGCGACGGAACGGGAACAAGACCGTCCCCTGGGGACACTCCGCGATCCCAGCAACACGGGCACGTCATGAACCGATCGCCCTGACACGACGAGGTCCTGGGCAGACGCCGGCATCGCGCGGCAATGCGCTACTGGTACACCGATCCCGTACCGGGGCCGCTGCGCGTTGGTGGGTCCGTAACACGAGCGGTGTTTCTGGCGGTTTCGATTAGTAGGTCTCGGCTCCCGGCCAGCGGTCACCGAAGGTGACGGCGAAAGCGTTGATCACGGGCTTCCAGCGCACTGCCCAGCGGGCGGCTCCGGTGCCGGTCGGGTCGAGGCTTCGGGTGACAAGGTACAGGCACTTCATAACCGCTTGCTCGGTCGGGAAATGCCCGCGTGCCCGTACCGCGCGGCGGTAGCGGGCGTTGAGGGATTCAATGGCGTTTGTCGAACAGATCATCCTCCTGATCTCGATGTCATAGTCAAGGAAGGGCACGAACTCGGTCCAGGCTTTGCGCCAGAGTCGAATCAATGCTGGGTAGGTTTCCGACCATTTATCATCGAGCTCGTCCAATGCAACTTCCGCGGCATCCGCCGTCGGTGCAGAGTAGATCGCTTTTAGGTCCCGTTTCAGCTCGTCCGCGTATTTCCTCGATGTCAATCGGAACGAATTCCGGATAAGGTGGATTATGCAGGTTTGCACGATCGTCTGCGGCCACACTTGTTCGACCACGTCGGGAAGTCCTTTGAGACCATCGCAGATCAGGAAAAACACGTCTCGGACGCCCAAGGCCACGAAGTTAAGCCGGGACGGGGCCTGTCAATGGGCTGTTTTCCATTCGTCGGCCAGGGTGTATTTGCCGTAGCCGACTTTGCGGAGCACGCCTTCGGTGGCCCATTGGTTCATCTGCGTCGCGATGTTCGGGACGTCCAGGTGCGCGGCGACTTCGATCGGGCGCCAGACACGGTCCGGCTGACGGGACATCAGGTGGAAGACGCGGTTGCGGTGCCCTGCGCCCATCGGCCTGGTCCCGCGGACAGCCTTGCGGCGATCTACGGGGTCGTCTGATCTGGTCGACGGTGGGCTGGTAGGAGCGGGCCGGACTATGAGGACCAGGCTCGTGATCGGGCGACTGCGGCGGGGACGACGCTCATCCGGTTTGACGGGATAGCGGGTGCGACCTGCCTTGACCGCTCGGGCGCTGGTGCGGCGACGTCGAGGAGGCAACAGACCGGCCAGGATCGCGGTGCCGACGACACCGATCAGTGCGTCGCGCGCGGCGTCTTGTGCCGGCGCGGCAAGGGTTAGCTGATCTCGCGCGGCCTCCAGAGCGATGGTGAAGCTGGCGCGGTCGGGATCGGAGCCTGGCCGGGACTCCACCGCGTCGACCATGGCCGTGCGTAGGAGCTGGTAGACGGTGAGCTGGGCCCACAGTTCTTGCTCGAGACCGATGGGATCGTGTGACCGCAGTACGGTTCCGCGCAGCAGGGTGTGCCGCAGGGCGTAGAAGGCGGACTCGACCTCCCACCGTTCGTGGTAGAGCCGCACCAGCGTCTCGGCGGGGTCACGACGGCAGTCCAGCAGCGTGGTGGCGATCCGGTAGTGCTCCACAACCCGTTCACCGCTGCTCGCAGTCATCGTGATCTCCGCGTCGATGACGCGGAGCTTCAAGCGGCCCAACCGGGTCAGGTAGGAACCATCGGGTAGTGCGGCAAGGATCGCCGGCCGGCGTCGGGCGGTCACACGGATAAGGAGCTGGGCGCCAGTCGCGGCGGTGTCGGCGAGGAAGTCGTCGGCGTCGAAGCCTCTGTCGGCTAGTACGAGCATGGTCGCGTCCAATAGCGGCAGCAACTGGCGTGCATACCCGGTTTCGTACTGGCTGATCGGTCCGAACGCGGCGCCGAGCACGCCGCGCGTCCCTGTCTCGCACAATGTCATCAGCCGAAGCATGGGATAGCCCGCCCAACCCAGCCGCGCCTGGATCCTCCCCAGCCAGGCGCGGTTGCGCTCGCAGTCGGGGACCTTCACCGCGCTGCAGCCATCGAAGGCGACGGTCCGCCAGCGCCGGTAGCACACCCCTGCCGTGGTCGGTTGCGCCAGAGGACCAGCCACGATCTCGAACAAGGCCTTGAACGGCGCGGGCCCGAGCCGCCGACGGAGGTCACGAAGAGCCTTCTCACTCGGGCAGAGGCGGACATAACTCCGCAGCCCGGCGGTCAGCTTGTCCCACACCCGCGAGTACCCCAACGACGGGAACAGCGTGAGCGCCAAGACGAAGTACACCCCGACCCGAGACGGCAGGCACCGCAGTCTCCGCTCCACGGTTCGGGTTTCGGCCAACACGGCGTCGACGAGCTCCACGGGGAGGTAACGAGTCAACTCGCCCAGATGCCCCGGCGCCATCCGGAATCGGGCATCCTCCCCGGTGAGCCGGGACGAAGAAAGGGCACACTGATCGCGCAACGGGACCTCTCGCAGCAGGATGATCTTGGTCGATCCCTGCCTTACCAGAAGCCTCGATCACCTCGCCGCGCAACACACCTGCGGAGCACTTGACAGGCCCCGCCCGA
>NZ_MASU01000004.1 GCF_003202235.1 Prauserella flavalba | reverse complement strand
CTAGCCTTCTTCAGTCGATCTGGCAGACGTGCGCAACGACTTCTCCTTGTGGCGCAACATCATGCGTGAGTTCTCCGAGGAGTTTCTCGGAAACCCCGAACATGACGGCTCTGCCTCCCGACCCATCAACTATGCCCAGGACGAGCCGTTCCGGTCGTTCGAGCAGGCGCGGGCCGAGGGCGGGCTTCGGCTTTGGCATTACGGCCTCGTGATGGAACCCTTGGAACTCGGCGCCATCCAGTTGACCGTGGCCGTGATCGACGACGAGGTGTTCGACCGGCTGTTCGCCACTCTGGTGGAGACCAACGACGAGGGCCGGGTGATCGGCCGGGGTGGTCGGACCGACATGCCGTTCACTGACGAGGCGATCGACCGTCTCGATCCACGGCTTTCGGCCAGCGCGTTGACCCTTCTCCACCTGGCCTGGCGCGATCGAGAACTACTGCTGCGCGGTTGAGCCTGGCTACGCATTCGCAGACCAGGGATTGTCCACATTGGAGCCTGTTGCGTCGCGGAGAGCAGCGGCGATCTGCTCCCACTTGAAGTCCGCCAAGCCGTCCGCCGCACGGATGGTAATTGCGTCTGGATCGAGTACGTTGACTCCCGCACTCCGGAGGCGCAGGAGGCTGGGCTCGTAGGCCGGATGCTGGCGCAGCACCGACTTGACGCACGGAGCCGCGACGATCGGCACTCCCGTACCGAGCATTTCATTGAGCACGCCGAGCGCGAGCGTGTCGCTGAAGCCCGCCGCCCACTTGTTGAGGGAGTTGAATGTCACCGGGGCAGCCACAACAGCTTCCGCTCGGGGGAGAGACTCCTGCTGCTGCGGTGGCCGTGAGTGAACCCGCGTCAAGCATCCGGTCTGACCAGACACGGCATCGAGATCGATCCACGATGCCGCTGTCGGTGTCGCGATCAGGCAGGTAGCCCAGCCCTCGGCCTGCAGCGCGGTGATGAACTCCTCGATCCGCAGCACCGGTGGAGCGGCCGAGGCCACCAGATACAGCCACCGTCGCCCATGACTCACGCCGCGACCCCCACGCGTACCGCCAGGCCACGCAAACCCGGCACCGCCCGCCGCCGCTCACGGGCCAGCAGGTCCTGGATGAGCGCACGGGCGTTGGGGTTGGCCCGCACCAGTTCCGGCGCGACCCGTTCGGTGTCCAGCAGGTGAATCACCGCCTGCGGGTCCTCGCCGAGCTGGGCGTGCGCCCAGGCGCTATCGAGGTGGAACTGGGCCTGGCGACCGTTCAGGCCAACCGGCAATGCGGTGACATCGAGTCGCTCCGCGGTCGCCAGTGCGCTGTTGGGGTCGTTCAGGGCGACCGCCACCGACACGCGATGGATCAGCACGTTCGTCGGGCCGAACGCGGTCCACCCGATGTTGCCGTCCGTGCCGAGCAACCGCGCCAGGCCCTCTGCATGATCGAGCCGGTCACCCGCCTCGGCCGCGTCGTTGCGACGGGCGGCGATGATCGCGCTGATCAGGGTCAGCGCGCCCCGCCAGGTCAGGCTCTGCGGGTCGCTACCTCGCATGGACATGGCCGCGGAGACCGCCACCTGCTCGGCGTCCTCGCCCCGGCCCGCGCGCAAGAGAGCACAGGCCCGCTGATACGCCGCCGCGGCTCGGCCGGCGATGTCTTCAGCCGCTTCGGCCGCGACCCGTGCCTGCTCGGCCGCCTGCCAGCCTGCCTCGGCGTCGCCAGCCTTGGTCGCGAGCTTGGCTGCCGCGACGGCCGCGCTGCACTGCAGGCCGAGTGCCTTCCGACGCTCGCTCGCGAATCCCTCGGCGATCAGCGCGTCGACCGCCGTGGTCACCGCTGGCAATCGCCTCGCAACGTCGCCATATCGAGCGGCCTGGTACGCCTGATGAAGGTCGGTCACCAGCGCCGATGCGCTCGTGACGGTGACCCGGCTGCCCGGCAGCTTCTGGCGAACGTCCTGCGGGGAATGGTCACTGCTGGTACCCGTCACCTGATCGGCCATGACCGCACTGGTGAGAAGGGCGGCGTCTACCATGACCTCTCGTCGCGTCACGAGCGAGCTGCTGGCCACGGTCCGCGGCGCAGACAGCAGCCCATCGAGTTCCTCGAGGGACAGCTTGAGCACTTTCGCAAGATCGGGGCGACGCCACGGCTGCGGTGTCAGCGTTCCGCGTTCCCACCGGCCGATGGTTGAGAGTTCGACTCCGAGCTGGTGGGCGAGTGTCTCCTGGGTGAAACCGAGGACCTCGCGACGCGCCGCGAGGGCGTCCCGCCGTATCGCCATGACCACGCTCCCAGAATCGCCGGCCCATCCAACGCTACCGAGCACCCAACTGGCCTGATCAGCGGGCCATCACTGCGATGACCAACCAGCGAACGCTCGCAACAGAACCCGTGTAGCCCCAATGGGGGAACTCGCGCCTCAACACCCGTGCATTGGTGCAGGCCAGGACCATCGACGCCTCATGCACGCCTCATCGCCGCCCCGTGGGCGCGCTGGACGCCGACGTCCACCCCCAGTTGACTGATGAAGCCTGTGCCGAGGAGCGCCCCTCGCCTTCTCGGCACAGCGCTGCTCGCCTGGTTGTCGCTGCGTGGCATCGAGTAACTGCGTGAGTACGCTCCGGGACCGCTAAGGCTGAAACCGCTGCTAGAAGGAACGTCTCTTGTGACTGATGTGGTCGCGCGCTCTGTCGTCGACGAGCTGCGTACTCGGCTCACGGAGGAGCCTGTCGTCGCTCGCGGAGACGACGGCCGAGCAGGTGCGCGGGTGGCACCGCTTGTGCCGTGGCGGCGTTGGCGCGCGCATCAAGGTCTGTCCGAAGCAGACCGTGGACTCGTTCCTGCCCAACGGCTGGATGATCGACGAGCAGCGTGTCCGCATCATGATTTCCGAAAAGGGCCTGCTTGGGCACGCAATTTGAATCAATCCATCTGAAAGAGAACTGGTGAACACACTCCGACATGACGATGCCAACGCCGCAGAGTTCCGCGATGGCCTGGTGGAGACGCTTCTCGAGAAGAAAATGATCACCTCGCCGTTGGTGGAGCGAGCCTTCCGCACTGTGCCACGGCATCTGTTCGTCGCCGAGGGCACACCGCTGGACGTCACGTACAGCGTCGACAACTCGGTGGCGATCAAGCGCGGGCCGGACGGCGTGATCATTTCGTCCACCAGTGCGGCGTACATCCAGGCCCGGATGATTGAGCAGGCCGAGCTCGCCGAGGGCATGAGCGTGCTGGAGATCGGGTCGGGTGGGTACAACGCAGCCCTGCTGGCCGAGGTCGTCGGTCCGGAGGGGCGGGTGGTCAGCGTCGACATCGACCCAGAGGTGACCGACCGCGCCCGCGAGCTGCTGGACGCAACCGGATACGGCAACCGGGTCACCGTGGTGCAGGCCGACGCGGAAAACCCGTTGCCGGGGCTGGACGAGCCGTTCGACGCGATCCTGGTGACGGTCGGAGCCTGGGACCTCGCACCGGCCTGGCTGGAGCACCTGTCCGCGAACGGCAGGATCGTCGTTCCGTTGCGGATGAACGGGATTACCCGCGCAATCGCCTTCCGTCGCCAGGGCGACCACCTGGTGAGCACCTCGGCCGAGGTCGCCGGGTTCGTCCCGATGCAAGGCGCCGGCGCCTATGACGAGCGCGTCTTCCTCCTACCCGACCGCAACGGTCACCACGTCAAGCTTCGCTTCGAGGGTGAGGTGCCGCAGGACATGAGCCTGCTGGACGGGGTGCTGGCGACCGAACGCACCGAGGTCTGGTCCGGCGTCACGATCAAGCACGGCGTGTCCTTCGCCGACCTACACCTGTGGTTCGCCGCGTTCCTGCCCGGCTTCTGCAAGCTGGCCGTGGACGAGGGCACCGACATGGCCGCCGAACGCAAGGGCTGGTTCCCCTTCGGAGTCGTGCGCGGCGGCTCGTTCGCCTACCTGGCCGTCCGTCCCGTTCCCGAAGGCGGCGGAGTCGAGTTCGGCGCGCGTGCCTACGGCGTGCATGGCGAAGACGCCGCCGCCGCAATGGTCGAGCAGATCCAGGCATGGGACCGCCAGGGTCGTGACCGGGAGCCCGTCTTCGCCTATTGGCCCGAAGGCTCCCGTCGTCCCGAGTTCGGCAACAGCACGGCCGTGCTGGTCAAGACGCACGGCCTGGCCACGATCTCCTGGTCACCGACGGCCGACGCCGCCGATGACCAGGGTGCCCTGCACAACCCCGAGAGGTGAGGAGCGAACCGAATGACGGCAGCACTGGCCACGCCGCGCACGGAGTCCCCGGAAGGCGCAGTCGAGGACGCGGAGTTCGAGCTGGATATGCGCGTGGTGGAGTCCACCACGAGGCTCGTGACCATGTCGTGCGACACGAGCGACGGGTGCGGCAGCACCTGTAGCACCAGCGCGTGCAGCACAGGCTCGAACAACCCGTTCTGATCCACCCCACGCCGTCGGCGCCCGAGCGTTGCCTGGGGCGCCGACGGCAGTCGGCTGCTACTGACCGTGACCGGTGAGGAGAGCGAATCGCCATGACCGTGTCCCCGCGCTACCAGCACGCCGGCCTCGTCCTGGCCCGCGTCACCACCGATCCCGGCGATCTCGACCCGCCGCCGTACCTGAATCCTGCCGATCCGGCCGCGGTCGAGCAGGAAGGCCGCGCGTGGCTGGCGAAAGTGTGGGCACGCCCGGAGGTACGGGACGCAGTGGCCCTCGCCAGCCCTGTCCTCGGCGCACGCCTCGACCAGATCCAGAGCAACGGCACCACCGGGCCTACGGCGAAGGAGTTACGCCGGGCCGTCCTCTCTGTGGCCTCCTACATGCTGCGCTGGCAACGGCGAGCCACGCCGTTCGGCCTGTTCGCTGGCGTCGGTGCCGTCGGTGTGGGACGCGCGATGGCCGACGTGCGCAGCGGTCACCGGGTCGTGGCGCGGGTGGACGGCGAATGGCTCACCACGCTGATCGACCGGCTCGAACGGCGTCTCGACCTGCGGCCACGCCTGATGGTGTCGGTGGACGACGCGCGGATCGTGCGCGATGGGCGCGTCATCGTGCACACACGGGCCGAGGTCGGCGCCTCCACTCCAGGGCCACTGCGGGAGTCTTCGGTGCGGCTGTCCCGTCCTGTGCAGTTCGTGTTGAACGCAGCCGATTCGCCGATCCGTTTCGACGCGCTGGCCGACCGGATGGCCGCCGAGTTTCCCTCCGCGTCCCCCGACAAGATCCACGAACTGCTGCACGGTCTGGTCGACGCTGGTGTGCTGATCACGAACCTGCGGCCTCCGATGACCAACGTCGACGCGTTGACCCACCTGATCGATGCCTTGCGTGCGGCCGGCGCGGACAGTCTCGACGACATCGCCGCCGCCCTGCATGACCTCGACGCGATCAGCGCCGATCTGGCCCGGCACAACCACACGATCGACCCTGACCAGGCGAGGGACATCCGGGCGGCGGTCGCCACCCGGATGAGCGCCCTGGTTCCCGGAGTCGGCCCTGCGCTGGCCGCCGACGTGCGCGTCGACGCGACGATCGCCCTCCCCGAGCGGGTGCTCGACGAGGCCGCGCGTGCCGCCACCGTGCTGCTGGCGACCACGACGCAACCCTTCGGGTCGGCCGCGTGGCTTGACTACCACGCCCGGTTCCTCGCCCGCTACGGTCCCGGCGCGCTGGTGCCGGTGCGGGACCTGCTCGCCGACTCTGGCCTCGGATACCCCACTGGATACCTTGGTGCACCACGCGCCCGGCCCGCCTGGCGGGTGCTGACCGACCGCGACGCCGCCCTCTTGGCGTTGATTCAGCAGGCCACCCTGACGGGGTCGCGGGAGATCGAGCTGACCGACGCTGACGTGGAGGCCCTGACCGTCGGGGAGCACGCCGACGCCGTCGCGCCCCAGCGGATCGAACTAGACGAGTAATGCGTAAGTCGGGGTGATGCCCGGAGTGAGGTGAAGGGTGTCCAAGATCAGTTTGTGACGACCGACCTGAACACCCTTCTCACCGCACTCTACGTCAAGATCGACGACCATCTCGCGGGCAGGCGGCGGATGGGCAGACCGCCGAAGCTGACCGACGCTGAGCTGGTCACGCTGGCCGTCGCCCAGGCGTTGCTGGGGTTCACCTCCGAGGCCCGCTGGCTGCGGTTCCTGCCCGCCCGGATGCCCGGCGCGTTCCGCTACCTGCCCGGCCAGTCCGGCTACAACCGTCGCCTGCGCGCTGCGCTGCCACTGATCAAGCACGTGATGCGCTGGCTGGCGGCCGATACCGACCTGTGGACCGACACCACCTGGATCGTCGACTCCACCCCGGTGGAGTGCGGCCGGTCCCGACCGACGGTCAAGCGCTCAGAGCTGGCCGGCTGGGCCAAGTACGGCTTCTGCCGCTCACACTCCCGCTGGTTCTGGGGACTGCGGCTGCATCTGGTCTGCACCCCTGCCGGACTCCCGGTGGCCTGGGCGCTGGCGGACCCGAAGATCGACGAGCGGCAGGTACTCATGGCGATCTGCGACCACGAACCCCACCTGCTCACCGACCGCCCCGGCCTGCTGATCATCGCCGACAAGGGCTACGTCTCCCGCGAACTCGACCACTACCTCACCGAGCGCGGGGTCCGGCTGATCCGACCGTCCTACCGCAACCGCCGGCCCCATCCCGGCGAGCCGCTGCTCAAGTCCATCCGCCAGCTCATCGAGTCAGTCAACGACACCCTCAAAGGCCAACTCGACCTCGAACAGCACGGCGGACGCACCATCGAAGGCGTCGGAACCCGCGTCGCCCAACGCCTCCTGGCCCTCACCGCCGCCATCTGGCACAACCGCGCCACCGGCCAACCCATCACCCGATCACTGACCGCCTACGACCACTAACCGAGATACGCATTACTCGTCTAGGCGTCGAGGTGTACGCCGCGTCGACCGCAGCGATCGACCGCGGCGAGTTCGCCCTGCGGGTCACCGCCGCGCCGCACGCGCAGACCAGCATGGCCGGACGATTCGCCTACCTGCTTGACCGAGCCGACCGTGCTCGACTGGCCGCGACCTACGCCGCAGGACCAGCACAGCCTCCGACAGACCAGGCCGCGCCGGGCACGGTGGCGGTCCAGTTGTCCTTTCCGCCGCGCCGGCCCCACAACGAGAACGTGGTGCGGGTGCCGCCACTGCTCGGAGACGTCCTACCGCTGTCGGAACATCCCGATCCCGCGCACCCGGACCTCGCCGTCATCGGGGTGGACGACCTGGCGGTCACGGCCGACGCCGAGCAGATGTACCTGGTGCAGCTCTCCACCGGTCGACGGGTGATCCCGCGGATTCCGCACGCCCTGGACACCGCCGTGCAGAGCCCGCCGCTGGCCCGATTCCTCGCCGAGGTCGCCGACGCCCGCAGCGCGGTGTTCCGCGGCTTCGATCTCGGCGCCGCCCGCGTCCTGCCCTACGTGCCGCGCATCCGCTACCGCCGCACGGTGCTGTCTGCCGCCCGCTGGATTCTCTCCGGCACCGACGTCGAGGACCGGCCGGAGACCCACGACGGGCAGGAGCCGTTGCGGTCATGGCGGCAGCGGTGGCAGGTGCCGGCACGAGTTGTGCTCGTTCACGGGGAGCTGCGCCTGCCGTCGGATCTCGACCACGAACTCGACCGCGCCCTGCTCCATGCTCGTCTGGAGCGAGCCGGCCGAGTGGAACTACACGAGGACGGCCCGCCAGACAGGCAGGGCTGGATTGGGCGACCAGCGGAGCTGCTGATCCCGATGACCGCGATCACCCCGCCCGCACGGCCGCTGCCCGCCACCGCCGCACCCGGTGCCGCCCTCCAGCCTGGCGGCTCCGCCGTGGTCCACGCGCAAGTGGTGGGCAACCCCGCCCGGTTCGACGAGATCCTCACCGCGCACCTGCCTCGGTTCGTCGCCGAACTCCACGACCCGCGTGACCCGGATGCCCCGGTCCAGTCGTGGTGGGTGCGGCGGCACCGCGACATGATCCTGCCCGAGGCCGATCAACACCTTGCCGTGTTCCTGCGGCTGGCCAGCCCGCAGCATTACGGAGCCGTTGCCGCCCGCCTGGCCACATTCGCGGCTGACCTGGACTCTCGTGGGCTTCCTGGCCAGCTCACCCTGGCCCCAACGCCGCAGCATCCCGCTCGCTACGGCGACGGCCCCGCGCTCACGGCTGCCGAGCAGGTGTTCGCCACGGACACCACGGCCGCCGTCGCGCAGCTCGCGGCGGCACAGGCGTCCGAGGTTCCCGCGCAGGCCCTGGCCGCCGCGTCGATGGCGCACCTGGCCGCCTCCTTCGCTCCCGATCCGCCGGCCGGGTACCGGGCGTTGCTGGGATGCCTGCGCCAAGAGCACGGTCCGCTGGACCGGGCGCTGCGCGACCACGCACTCGCTGTGGCCGACCCCGCCCAGCAGTACCGCGCGGTCCATGCACTTCCGGGTGGCGAGGCGGTTGCCGCCGCTTGGAGTGCCCGCGACACCGCGCTGCGCGCCTACCACGATGCCCTTGTCCAACAGGGGCGAGAGCCCGGCGCGGTGCTGCGCACGCTGCTGCACGAGCACCACATCCGCGCCGTCGGCATCGATCCGACGTTCGAGAAGGAAACCGGACGACTCGCCCGCGCCGTCGCGCTGCGCTGCCTCGCCCCGGCCGGTGCCCGATGACCACCGGCGCAGACCCGAGCCCGGACACCGGCACAGTGACCTTGACCCTCGACGAGGTGGCCAGCCAGTCCCTAGCCCGAGGCGCGGTCGGGGCCGCGCTGCTGCACGTCGAACGCGCATGGACCGGCTCCGGCAGGTGGGACACCGCGCAAACCCACATCCGCCGGGTGGTGGCCGGGCCGGTCGACGCAGCCGACCACGCCGGCCTGTACTACGGGGCGCCCGCCGTGGCGTTCCTGTTGCACGCCGCCGCCGACCGCCACCCCCGCTACCGCGCGGCCAGCCAGACGATGGACGAGCACGTGCTGCGCCTGACCCGCAAGCGTTTGGATGCCGTCGGCACCCGAGTCGACCGCGGCCAGCCCGCCACCTTCGCCGAGTACGACCTGTTCTACGGGCTCACCGGCATCGGCGCGCTGCTGCTGCACCACAACCCCGACAGCGACGAGCTGGCCGGGATTCTGCGATACGTGGTCACCCTGGCCACCCGGCCGCGCCACGAGGACGGCACCGACCTGCCGGGTTGGTGGGTGGCGCACGACCCGGACCAGATCCTGCCGACCCCCGGCGGGCACGCGAACTTCGGCATGGCCCACGGCGCGGCCGGGCTGCTGTCCTTCCTCGCCCTGGCCACCCTGCGCGGGCGCGTGGTCGACGGCCAGCCCGAGGCGATCGCCGTGCTCACGGAGTGGTTCGACCGGTGGCGGCAGGACGGACCGGACGGACCGTGGTGGCCGCAATGGATCACCCGCGAGGAGCTACGCACAGGCCGCCCCGCCCACGCTCGTCCCGGCCGAGCCTCCTGGTGCTACGGGACGGTCGGCATCGCCCGCGCCCAGCAACTCGCCGCCCTGGCCACCCACGAACCGCGACGCCGCCACGCTGCCGAGGACGCCCTGGCCGCGAGCCTGGCCGACACCCAACTCGACCGGATCACCGAACCGGGCCTGTGCCACGGCATCGCCGGGGTGTTCCAAACCGCTTACCGCGCGTCCCGCGACGCCCTTGGCCCCGCCCTCGCCCACCGCGTTCCGGTACTGGCCGATCGGCTCGCCCAGCACGCGCAATCACGAGGCGACGAGGACGGGCATCCGCCTGCCGCGACCGGGCTGCTTACCGGACGCATCGGAGTGGACCTGGCGCTCGAGACCGCGCGGCACAGCACGCCGCCTCACACGGGATGGGATGAATGTCTGCTGATCACCTGACCACCACGCCCCGGACCAGCGCCTCCGCCGACATCGCCACCGCCGTGCTGGCGGTTCTCGCCGGCCGCGAGCCCAGTGCCGTCGCAGCCCACCACACCCTGGACCCGGCAGACCTCGATGACGCTGTGCACGCTTACCAGGCCGCTGGACTCACGGCGCTGGAACGACGGACCGAAGGCATCTGGTACGAGGTGCGTGTCCAGTTCGCCGATTGGGCGCACGCCGAGGCTGTCGGCGCCACGACGCTGGGACCGGCCCTGGACCGGCTCCACGCCGATCAGGTGGTGGCCGGATGGTGGTTCCTGCGCAAACACCCCTGCTGGCGGCTGCGGCTGCTGCACGCGGAAACTGCGGCCGTCGACCAGGTGCTCGACGAACTGGCCGGCGCTGGAGTCATCGAACGCTGGTGGCCGACGGTGTACGAGCCGGAGACCGCGGCCTTCGGCGGCCCGGCCGGCATGGCCACCGTCCATGACCTGTTCTGCGCCGACAGCGCGGGCGTGCTCGACTACCTGCGTCACGACGTTCCCGGCCTCGGCCGTCAGGTGCTGTCCGTCCTCTTGCTGAGCGGGCTCATGGGCGCCGCTGGACTTGACACGTTCGAGTGCGGCGACGTGTTCGACCGGGTCACCCGGCTGCGCCCCGCACCCACCGACGCCGAGACAGCCCGGATCGGCAAGTTGCTCGGCAAGGTGCGCCGGCTCCTGTCGATCACCGACCTGGCCGACAGCGAGCTGTTCACGCCCGGTGGGCCGGTCGCGCACGCCGCGCCGTGGCTCGCCGGGTTGTGCGCAGCAGGTGAACGGCTCGGTCACGACGCCGGGGGCGGGCGCCTGGACCGGGGTCTGCGGGCAATCCTCACCCACGTAGTGATCTTCCACTGGAACCGTTTCGGTCTCTCGGCCACCAGCCAGGGCGTCCTTGCCCGCGCGGCGGCTACCGCTCTGCTGCCTCGGAGTTGACCATGAACTCCACTCCGAACTCGCCAACGCTGGCCGCTGTGATCCGCCGCTTCCCGCTGCTGGGTCGTCCCCGGCCCGCCTGCCCGTCCTTGCCCGAGCGAGTCCAGGAGATCGCCGACATCGTCCACGCCGCCGGCCAGGACGGCGCCGACCGGTTGGCCGAAGGCACCCACGCCCTGAACAAGGCGGCGTTGATCGCCAGCGACTGTGGCCTGCCGGACCTGGCCCGCGACCTGTGCTGGCAGCACATCGACCTCTACCGCGCCGCCGACCGGCCGCTCACCGTGCTGCACGCCCGCCACATGCTCGAACCCGTCCTCAACCTCGCCCGGCTCCAGTTCCGCGCCCACGACGGCGACCAGGCGCTCCGACTGCTCACCGCGATGTTCCAGGCCGTCAGGTCCAACACCGACCTCGTCGTTGACGGACACACCTTGCCCCTGGCCGATGTCGCCGGTAGCCGTGACGAACACTACAAGCTGCACGAATGGGTGTGGCTGCACCTGATCGGCGACGGCATCCGAGCCTTGGCACTTGCCGGCCGGTGGGACGACGCGGTCGCCCACGCCCACGCCCACCGCGGGATTGGCCTGCACCTCATGGAGGGCCGACAAGCCACGATCGTGGCCCACTGCGTAAACGGAGACCTGCCTGCGGCTCAGGCGGCGCTAGCCGACAGCACACCGCAGCATCCGTGGGAACTTCAGCTCGCGCCTTGGCTTCGGCCCGGCCCCACAGGCCCTGGTGTGCTCGGCAGCCTTCGGATTCGGAGCCTGCCAGTGATCGAGCCAGGACACCGCAACGACGTCGACGGCGCGGTGAACGGATCCGTCCTGCAAGCCCACACCGTGACCGCACGCACGATCATCATGGGGCAATCAGCCCGGCCTCGGGTTGGGCCGACGCCGCGCCAATTCCCGCCACCGCATCCGATCTGGACAAACCGCAGTCGTGAGCTGGTGCTCCTTGATGAACTCGCCGCCCGGACCGCGCCGACCAGGGCGTTGCTGACCGGGATGGGCGGCATTGGGAAGACTGAACTGGCGGTCCGCTGGCTGGCCAGCCAGCGGGAACGGCACCCGGACGGCGAGCTGTACACGGATCTGAGCACCTTGCGAGATCAGCCGCCAGGCCGGCCACACCATGTGCTCGCCGGTTGGCTTCGTGCCCTCGGAGTCGCGCCCGACACGCTCCCGACTGATCCTCTCGAGCTGACTGCGCTCTACCGCAGCATCACCGCCGAGAAGGCACTCCTGGTCCTGGTCGACAATGCCATTTCGGTGGAGCAGGTTCGCCCGCTGATTCCAGCTTCGCCGGACAGCACGATCCTCGTGACCAGCCGCCGCCAGGCACGTGGGCTGCTTCTCGCTGGATTTCATCCGGTGGACCTGGACTACCTCACACCGGATGCCGGTGCCGCCCTGCTGGCGTCCCTGCTCGGTCGGCCGTCGGACGCCGAGACGAGCGCCTTACGCGCGTTGGCCACGCGCTGCCACGGACACCCCCTCGCTGTGGCAATCGCCGGTGCGTACCTGGCCGCAAACCCACATCGCTGCCCGACCGATCTGATCACCCACCTCAACACCGACCACGGCGCCACCCTGGCCTTGCACGTGGACGAGGCATCCGTGGGAGGAATCTTCGACATGAGCTATGACGACCTCGATGCCGATACCGCACGGCTGTACCGGCTGCTGGCCGTGCACCCCGGTGCCGAGTTCACCGCCGATCCGTTGGCGGCGGCTCTCGACCTGCCTGTCACCGACGTCGAGCGAGGGCTGGCCAGGTTGGTCGACGCCCATCTGGTCACCCCCATAGCCCCCGCCCGGTACCGCCAGCATGACCTGCCGCGCGAGCACGCCCAGTCACTGGCCCACCGGCATGACGGAGCGAGCGCACGCCGGGCCGCGCTACGCCGCATGATCGAGTGGTACCTGCGACGCACGGCCGCCGCCGACATCGCGATCAACCCGCGTTCGCGGCGGTTCAGCCCGGTGTATGAACATCTGGACACCGAGCCCTTCGCCGATGCCGAACACGCCCTGAGCTGGTTCGGCATCGAGCGGGCGAATGTCCTTGCCTCTCAGTACCTTGCTGACCAGGAAGGCTGGGACGGCCTGGTGTTCCAGCTCGCCGAAGTTGTCTGGAACCCGTTGCGGCCCAGTTACTTCGCCGATGATCTCGTCAACACACAGGAACTCGGTATCCTCGCCGCGCAGCGTTGCCAGCACGTTCTGGAAGCGGTTTTCCTCACCCGCCTTGGTTTTGGCGAGACCAACCGCGCCCACCACGACGCGGCGATCACGACCTGCGCGGCCGCGATCGAGCGGGCAATCACATTCGGCGACAGCTGGGTGCAGGCAGCGGCGTTGTCCACCCGCGCTCGAGCCTTCACCGCCGCCGGGAAACCCCGCGCTGCTCTGGAAGATCTCGGCAGCGCACTGTTGCTCGACGAACAGCGTGGCGACCGGCGCAGCATCGCGCTGCGCCATCGCAGGATCGGCCAGGCGTACGCCCACCCGGAGATCGCCGACTTCCCGCAGGCTGTCTGGCATCTCCGTGAGGCAGCCGAGCGGATGGAAGCGCTCGGCGACGAGGCGGCTCACGCACGGGTGATCACCTACCTCGCTGAAGTCCACGTCAACGCCCGACAACCGGACGCCGCGCTGTTCGCCCTGCGTCGCATCGAGAACGTCCTGGCGTCCTGTGGGTCGCCCCGCTACCGGGGGCACGCCTACACGGTCATGGGCCAGGCACACGCCCAGCTCGACAACATCGCGGACGCCGACCGCTGCTACGGCACCGCACTGGACTTGTTCACCGACGCCGGACCGGGGGCGACGGGCGACCGCGAGACGGTCCTCAAGCTCCGCCGGGAGTTGGCTGACGCGACCGGTGGCTGGGACACCGCGAACACGGAAAGACCGTCGGAATAGAGATCAGTCGGAATAGCGGGAGCTGGGGCGGATGGGAAAAGGGGCACTGCGCGGATATCGCCGGGGGCACGTCACAGCGGAGGTGGAGCGCGACACCGATCTCGCCGCCCGAGTCACCGCCCGGTTCGCCTGCGCGCGGGGACACGGGTTCACCGTGCAGTTCGCGGCCGACGCCGAGGTACCCGCGAGCTGGATTTGCCGACAGCACGGCGTCGAGGGCAGCCGACGGATCGACGCAACCGAGAACACACCGGCCGCCGCGAAGGGCAAGCCCGCGCGGACGCCCTTGGTGCTGCTGTACGAGCGGCGGAGCGAGGCTGAACTGGAGGCTCTTCTCGCCGACACGCTGATGGCCATCCGCCGGCTTGGCGGAGCGCGACCAGGTTGCGTGGTCATCGGCGGCAGGGCTTACTCGTACCGTTACAGTCACCCCGCTGGGTGAACGTCGGGCCGTGTTCCCCTCTCGGGTGCCGCCGTTTCCGCAGGTCAACCAAAACAACGCCTCATTCGCGCCTCATCGACGCCGCACCCACGCTCTGGATCACCGTGATTACCGGCCGTTGACTGGACCCGACTGCGGCGGAAGGTGCACTCCCCTTCCCCCCGACGCCTTCCGCCGCAGCTCACCCCAAGGCTTACTCGATGGCACCGACAGTCCGCGCTGCGGCAGCGCCCGGTGGAGAGGAACCGCGTTCACGATGCTCGGCACGGCGACGACCGGTCACGCCACCACCAACCCCGCAGACCTCGTGATGGACGACCGCGTTCCGACAGCCCACCAGATCACGGTCGAGCACTCCTTCGAAACCGCGCACCGCCTGCCGCACCTGGGTGGCAAGTGCACCAGCCTGCACGGACATTCCTGGCGGGTAGCCGTCTCCGTGATCGCCCCGAGACTGAGCGACGAGGCCACGGTTGTGGAGTTCAGTGCCTTGAAAGCCGGTATCCGGCACTGGATCGACACCCACCTCGATCACGGGACCATGCTCGGCGTCCAAGACGCCCTCGTGGAGCCTCTCGCGGCAGCGGAATGCAAGGTGTTCCGCTTCGGAACCGGCCATGCTTGCCTCGCTGGAGAGGCGGAGGCGCTGGCAGCCGACCTGATGTGGCCGACCGTTGAGGCCGTGGCCGTGCTGGTGCGGCGCATGAGCCAGGTCGTGCTCGCCGGGTTGCCGTGCGCTGCCGGTGCCCGCGTGGGCCGGGTGTTCGTGCGGGAGACCGACCTCAACAGCGCGACCACCGGGCCGCTGGACGGGTCATGAAGCTACCGGTGGTGCCCGACGCGGAACGGGATCTCGTGATCAACGAGATGTTCGGCCCGACCTTTCAGGGCGAGGGGCCGAGCACCGGCCGGTACGCGCGCTTCATCCGGCTGTTCGGCTGCCACATCTCCTGCGTGTGGTGCGATAGCGCCCAAACCCATGATCAGCGTCGCTACGACCTCGCCGCCGAACAGCGAATCGTCTCGATCGAGGACGTCCTGTCGTGGCTGTCCGGCGGCCCGGCCGGGCTGGTCGTGATAACCGGCGGTGAACCACTGCTGCAGCCGCGCGTCGTCGAGCGACTGGTGAACGCGATCCGCGAGCGCCAACTCGCCACCGACATCGAGATCGAGACGTCCGGCACCATCGCGCCCACAGCCTTGATCGCCTCGGCGGTCACTCGGTTCAACGTCTCACCGAAGCTCGCGCACTCGCGGCTGCGACGCCATCAACGCATCCGGCCCACCGTCTTGAAGGACCTGACGGCCAGCGGGAAAGCGAGCTGGAAGTTCGTCGCTCAAGACGTCGATGACCTCGACGAGATCCAGGAACTGGTCAGCACCTACGACCTTCACCCGGTGTGGGTGATGCCCGAAGGCACGGACAGCACCACCGTCCTGGCCAGGATGCGAGTCCTGGCCGACCCGGTGCTGGCGCACGGATGGAACCTGTCGACCCGGTTGCACACCTTGTTGTGGGAGAACGACCGTGGCCGCTGACACCATCGCCCGCAGGTTCGCCGGCCGGGTTCCCACGCCGCGCTCGTCGTCGAGCGAGGCCATCGACTTCCCCTCCCAGCTCCAACCGACAGGCGGCCCACGATGAGCGAACCCGGCAGTCCCATCGCGACACCCCACGTCGTCGTCTACGCCCTGATTGGACGGGATGAACGCCTTCTGCTGGTCGAGCACCCGGACCACACCACCCTGCCCGGCGGCCCGGTCCGCACGGGAGAACCTGTCGAACAGGCACTCCGCCGAGCATTGCGCGACCAGCTCCGCGCGACCGCCGCCGCAGTGGACTTCTGCGCCGTCGTCGAACGCGACACCACCCAGCCAGGACACCCGGCCACCTCGGAGCTGGTCTTCCTGTTCGACGTCACGCTCACCGAGCGCGACCGCCTCGACGAGTCGGCGCCCCGTCCGCACCGATGGGCTGGGGAACGCGAACTGTCCACCCTCGAACCCACAGCAGTCCGCGACGCGCTGATCGCCGGCACTCTGTGGGCCGAGAACCCGTGGCAGGCGTGGACACCATGACCATCCTCGACAGCCACAGCTCGCGCGTTGGCCACGACCACCTCCTTGACGGCGCGCGACCGTCGACCGAACTGGCCGGGTTTCTCGTGCCACAACCCCTGCCCATCACCCGAACTACCGCGCGCTGCACGCGGCCATATCAAGAACCGCAGCGAATCCGCTTGCTGGTGCGGGAACAGGCAGCCGAAATCGTGGCCGCAATGGGGCCAGCCGCATTGGAGATCATCGCCGATTTCCGCGCCCGGCGATGGGCATTCACCGCTGACGACGGAGAGGACCCGATCGGAACCGAACTGGCGAGGGCACGTGCGGCCGAATGGCACCGCATCGCGACATCGGTCTCGACGCTGATGACCTTATAGGTCGCCATGAGCGAGCCCGACCACATTCCTCACGGTTCCAAGGAAACCTCCTCGATGTCGATCCCGGATCTCGATCACGCCCTCACCGCGGCGCAACGCGCCATCGACCTCGCCGTCCAGCACACCCTGAGCCACCAACCGACCCAGATCCACATCAAAGGCGACCGCGATGTCGTCACCAACATCGACCTTGCCGTCGAACGCCTCATCCGAGACCGACTGAGCCGCTGGGATCCCGCCGTCGGCTTCATCGGCGAGGAACTCGGTGCCTCCGGCGACAAGAACACCTACTGGGTACTCGACCCGATCGACGGCACGATCAACTTCAGCCACGGTGGCTCGCTGTGCGCGATCGCACTCGCCCTGGTCCACGACCACCAGCCCGTCCTCGGCATCACGGCCCTGCCGTTCCTGGGGCGCCGGTACTGGGCCGTCACCGGCGGCGGCGCCTTCCGCGACGGAGACCCGATCAGCGTCTCGACGACCGCTCGCCTCGACCAGGCGTTGATCGCTCTGTGTGACTACGGCAGCGGTCCCGACGCCACCGTTCGCGATCAGTTGTGTGTCACCGTGGACCTGCGCCTGACCGCTCAGGCACAAGGTGTCCGTCGCCTTGGCACCACCGCGCTCGAACTGGTGTGGGTCGCCGACGGCACCCTGGACGCCAGCATCCTGTTCGGCAACCGGACCTGGGACACCGCCTCCGGGGCGATCATCGCCCGCGAAGCCGGCGCGCTGGTCCTCGACGCTGACGGCAGCCCGCACTCCACCCGCGCCCGCTGCACCGTGGCCACAACCCCCGCCCTCGCGGACACACTGCTGCCGATGATGGACATCGCCCGCGATACGCCGTACTGGCCACGACCGGCGGGCACGCCGTGACCGCCTGGCGGGCCGTGCTGCCCGACCACACCGACCCGGAGCACGCGACGTTGGACCGCGACACCATCCCGAACGACCTGCTGGCCGAGTTGCGCGCCCTACACCGCGCGCGGCCGGAGGCTCTGGACGCCGACCTGCCAGAGCTGGGGCTGACCCGGCTCACCGGTGGCCGGAACAACCGTGTCTACCGCTGGAGCAGCTCGCGGGGCTTGTCCTGCCTCAAGCTCTACCGCACCGACAAACGCGACCGCGCCCGATGCGAATGGAACGCGCTGCGACACCTCGGCGAGCACGGCGTCACCGCCGCCGGAGCGGCGTTCTGGCACGATCCACATCCTGAGCTGCCCGCCGTGGGCTTGCGGTTCGTGCCAGGACTGCCGATCACCAAGCTGGACAGGCCCAGCAAGGCACTGCCGGCGCTGGTCACCGTCCTCCGGCAGATCCGTCAGGTCCCACTCGGGCCATTCGCCACCTTGGGCCGTCTGGACGCCGCGAGCGACTTCGTCCGCCGCATCACCGGGACCTGGACTGAGCAATTGCGCCAGTACCCCGACGAGGCCCTCACCCGCGACATGACCGCGTTGCTCACCGCATGGCACGACCGCGGCGACGCGGCCGTCCTCGCCGAGCCGGCCCCGCTGGTGTTTTCCCACGGCGATGGCAACCTCGACAACTGGCTCTGGCACGATTTCATCAGCGCGATCTACGTTCTGGACTGGGAATTCGCCGGTCACTCCGACGCTGCCTACGATGCAGCCGAACTCATCGAGCATCCCAGCGCCCGCACGATCGACGACGACCGGTGGCTCGCTCTGCTGCCCGAACTCGGTGTCGACGACGATCAGAGCCGCCGCCGGTTCGCCGCCGCTCGCCGCACCGTGGCCCTGCGCTGGCTGGCCGTGCGCTGGAAACGCAGCCACGACCAGGTGTCCGCCTTCGAGCACCAGTGGCGCCGCACCCGCACCCTGCTCGCGAACGGCGGATGATCGAACAGGAGATGCACGTATGCGGAAGAACACGCTGGCCGTGCTGACGGCGTTGTCGGCCGAGCCTGACAAGGCGTTGCATGGCTTGGAAATCTACGAGCGCACGGGCCTGCTCCCCGGAACCACGTACCCGATTCTGCTTCGCTCGGAGAACGCCGGGTGGGTCTGCTCCTCTTGGGCTGACCGCGATCCCACCCACCCGTGGCAGCCGCGACGCCGCTACTACCGGATCACCGACCGGGGCATCGGCGCAGCCCGAAGGTCGGCGGCCGGAAGCGGCGACGTGCTGGGGTTCGCGTGCAGGTGGCTCGGCTGGGCGCTTCGGCCCATCTTCCGTTCCGCCGTAACAGAGGCAGTCACGAAGTAGGGCGATGCGCACCGACCGTCCAGAATGGCGGCTGGCCAGATCGCTGGTCCGCCAGCAAGACACAGGCTCCGTCCACAGACCGCGCCCTGCCGAGAACTGAACGCGGGATGGCAGCCGTATGGATTGTGATTGGCAGCGTTCTCGGTGTTTTCTTGGTCGCGCTGCTGGCATTCTTGGCCGTCGCACAGGTGCGGGTCTGGAGAGCCGACCGGCAGGTCTACACGCGACCACCTGAGCTGTCGCCTGCACAAGTTAGGTGGGCGAACGACAAGCGGCTCGGCGACGACCCTGAAGCAACGTTGATCATCCCCGTCGGCGACCCGAACTACATCAGGCCAGTGGACTGGCGAGCGTTGCAGGCACGTGACACGCCTTGGCTCTTCCATCCGGCGACCCGCCCCGACGATTATCACGGGGACAACGATCCCCCGTTCACGATGTGAACTTGCAGGTCAACACCCTCGTCGCCACTTCAACGCCTCATGTTCGCCCCGTCGGCGCCCTGGAGAAACCCGCTGCATGAGGGTTTCACTGCTTTGACCAGTTGATCTGACACGACGCGCAGACGAGGACGGCGTCGGCACTCGGAAGGCGTTACGGCGAACATGATTCTTCTCCACGACGAGGCCAATTTCTCCCCGCTGAGTGGCGTGGGGAATCGGCGATGATTTCGTGGCCGCCAACGCCTCAAACCGAGCGCGTGTTCAGCGTGATGTCAGAGGCGAACCGATTGTCCGTCGGCCTCCGACTGGGTACGTCGGGCTGCACCGGCTCATTCCAGGCGATGACACCCCGACCATGCCACAGGACTTATCGTCCACAAAGGACGACCTATCCAACGCGGTCACGGCATACCTACCACGCGTCGGCCAGCTCGACCACGAGCCAACAGACCAGACCACCGACGACCTCGCGAACGAACAAGCCGCGGCGACTCGGGCGATTCAACAGCGTGCACGACCCGACCTCGCGATGCTCCAGCAGGTCCTGGACGGCTTGCGGCGGTTGTGAGTCCGCCCAACGGCCAAGACGCATCCCCCTGGCGATCCGGTGACTGGCTGCCGGACCGATCCCCCATAGCCTGCCCACTCCCACGAGGAACACATGCGCGGTGTTCAGCTTGAACAGACGAATTTCATCTACCGGCGTCCCGACCTCGCCGAGCGCCTTCGCCGCCCGACCGCTGAGGAACGTGCGCAACGCTGGATCGACCTGATCGACCAACACCACCCCACCGCCGGCACGGTGCTGGACCTGGGCTGTTGGATCGGAATCGACGCCGAGTACCTGAGCCGCCGATACACGGTCACCGGCGTAGACATCCAGCCCCACCTGATCGACTACGCCCGCCAGCACCGGCCTGGGGTGGACTTCCACGTCGGTGACTTCACGACCGTCCGGCTTGACCGCGCATTCGATGTCGTGCTGTGCGTGGGCAACAGCCTGTCCTACGTTCACGACGCGCCGGCTCTCGACGCGGCGTTCGCCACGTTCTCCGCGCACGCGAGGCACGACAGCGTGCTGATCCTGCACACGCTGCTGGCTCCCATCGCCGACCGCGACCCGGCGGTTTCACAGCGCGTCGAGGTCGGAAGCCTGCGTGCCACCTACACCGACCACGACGAATGGTGCCCGCTGACCCATCTGCTCACCACCCGCAGGACTTGGCAACACGACGACGGCACCACCGAGATCGACATCCTGCACCGTCGCGTCCTACCCGCCCCCGAACTCGAACTCCGCGCGCGTCTGGCCGGTTGGGACGTGCTCGACGTGGATCTTGACCCGCCCGAGCAGGCCGGCTCCACCCTGGGGGCCGTCGGCTGCCTGGTGGCGAGATTCCGTGGCTTGGACAGCCGCACCGAGTCCGCGCGATGACAGGCACCGAACCGACCGACCGCTGGGATGTCGGTGACTCGCAGGCCGTACACGGGCAGCCGGGTGCGCTAGCGGCGGAAGCCGCGACGCTGGTCACGGGGCGGAACGTTGCCGAACTCTTCAAACCACCGCTCGACCTCCTGCTGGTCAAGCGGACCGCGGTAGGTGAGCAAGCCTTCGTAGTCCTTGTCCTGGAACAAGACGTCCTGCAACGTGTCCCAGTTGTAGTCGGACCGCGAGGCCGGCAGCTCGGCCTCCAAGCCAGCGACAAGTTCGTCCTCGTCGTGGTAGATCCGCTCAGCGTCTTGGATGGCCAGGTCGAGGGCGATCTCCTCAGCCGTGCATGTCGGCGTCGGATGCCGACCCACTTCGAGGTCGGAACTCAGGTCGTCGAATGCGCGGGCATAGCGCCGCAGGAACCACTCATCCTGACCAGCCACGCACGCCGGGACAGCCCCCAACGGGCCGAGCACGCCATCTCGGCCCATGCCGGTTCGGTAGGCGAGGTCGTATGCCTCGTCGGCGAGGACGGCGAGCGCTTGCCCGAGCACTGCCGCCGTACGCGGGGTCAAGGTGACTGGGAGGCAGATCTCGCACCCACCGTCTGCGCACTCGGGGCAGTCCACGCAGTCGTTACGGCAAGTTCCGCAGAACTCGCACTGACCGGGGCAATTGGTGGTCGGGAACAGCAAGGACCCGTCGTCGCCGTCTATGAGGAGTTGCCGAGCCAGGCATGACGCCGGCTGATCTTCGCCGGTCGAAGCCAGGCTGCGCAACAGCGCGGAGATCGTCTTCGTCACATGCTCCGGCGCACGGTCAAGCACAGCAGAAAGGCGTTGATCGGCGATCACCTGCTGAACCAGTACGCCGTTCAGCGCGGAAGCCAGCATGGTGACCGACGGGGCATCCGGCAGGCTGACCAAGGGTTCAACTTCGGGGCCGTCACCACGGCTGATGATCGCCAGCACTTGGTGGCCGTCTGGCGCGTGCTGCGGCGCGAAGGCCAGATACAACGTGTCAGCGCCTGACATCGAACTCCTCGGCGGTCGTCCTGCGCCGACCGTACGCCGGGCCGCCCCTCGCGTGACCATCGGTCCGATCTCGGATGTGGATGACAGGGGCGCCGACAAATCCCCTTTCACCACAACGGGTGAACGCCGACCGAGCACGCGCGTGGTCACTGAAGCCCCATGACGAAGTCATTTGACGTGTTCCCATCCTGGCCAGCTCTTGCGAAGCTCCGCAGCGTTCTCACCATCACGCGGCCAGAGGCGAATCCGATAGGAGTCCAGGCCCTCCGCTCCCTTCGCCATCTCGGCGTAACCGCGCCCGGAGACGCGAGCACGGTAGCGACCTGACGGCACGGGCTCACTGCATCGGATCGGCGTAAAACCTCCGGACGGCTCGAACACGAGTTGGCCGTTGCGCACGTCGAAGTCAACGTCGACCACGTGGTCCCAGTTGTCGTCGTCCGACGGCGGCTCCGCAGGCCACACCTCGACCCGCATCGGAGCGTCGAAGCTCTTCCGGAAGGGAACAACAAGGTCGATCACACCATCGGCGACACCGACCCAGCGGCCTGATCCGCGCGCGTCATCCAGAGCGCGCAGCATCGCGTCGTTGTCGGAGTCGTCTGCCCACGGGGCCACCGAATAGATGTAGAGCTGGCCGTAGTCGATCTCGACCTCTAGGTCGAACGTGACCGTCGCGTCGCTCATCATGCGCACCAACTCTGGTCCGCCGCGATGTCGACCCCCTGGTAGGGGCCTTGCGCGATCTTGCTCGGGTGGGTGATGACCACCAGGAAATCGTCCCCGTCCCCGATGCCGGCCGCAACATACCGCCTGGAGAGGGTTCCGCCCTGGCATTGGTTCTCCCGTGCCGGGACCTCTTGCTCCTGGGCTCCTTCACCGCCCTGCCGGGTGCTTGCGAACGGAAACTCGTCACACTGGCCGCCGTGTGGCCGAGGAAAGCTCGATAGGCAGACCTTCCGTCGGTTGACGGCCTCCGCCGCCCTGTCCTTCGTCAACACGCCCGGCTTGCCCGCCGCCCAGGCAGTGGAAATGTTGCGCGCGATAAACGGCATCCGTGCAGCGTCGATGATCACAAATTTCAGGTCATCACACTGCTCATCAGCTAATTCCTGTTGCGGCGCGCACTTGCGCACGTCGGACGCAGCGGACGCGGCAACCATAAATTGGGTCTCGCCGTCACCGACCAACTCTGTGCCGCCAGTGAAGCTGTTGAACAATCCCAGGACGTCGTTCCTCACCTCGGGAATTGCCGCCGCAACAACCGCGGCGACGAGGATGACAGGCAACAGCAGCCCACTCTTGGTTTTGGAAGGCACTCGACGATCTTCGAGGTGGCCACCCAGGGCGGCTAGAGCCGACCGGGTGAGTCGTGACTTGCCGGGGATCGGCCGACCGCTCACTCATTGTCACAAGCGTTCATGTTGGCCGGTCCGCCGGACCGGCCAACCGCAGCGCGAGGAGCGCTGCACGGCACTGGAGTCGGGCTTCGGAAGACCACTCCGGCCACCAGGGGAATCGAACACGTGTTCGGATTGGTGGTAAGGTGCTGGTCATGGCACTGCAAGACCCCGAGCTCGCCCCGCGCGACGGAGATGCACGCTACCGGGTCGATAGCGCCGGCACGAGAGCGGTGGTGGTGCCAGCAACATGTCGCCGGGGTCTTCACCGTCTCGCAATGGTCGGCTACCGGGTTACGGAGGCCGACGGAGTACTTCGCGTTAGGTGCGACGGCTGTGCGACAGCAGGCGACGCCGGCCACAGTTGGACCTTCCGCAGCTCAGGCCCTCTGGCCAACATCGCCGAACTGGACGACACGCCCTATCGACCAGTTCAGCAGGCAACAAGTCCCACCCTGACTGGGGGCTACTGACGCCTCGTGCGGGTGGCATAGACAAGGCACACGGTCGTCGACCTCGCTTCAGCGGTCTCCTGAACGATCCGCCCAGTCTGCGCGGTCACCTTGATCGGCCAGCAGAGCCGTTACCGCCCGCCCGGCGACTGCCGCGACGCCGTCGTTCTCTCACGCTCCGACAGGTCGCACGGCGAGTCGGCGCGCAGGTCGAGTAACTCACAGTCGATGACTGGCGATCTTCCTCAATGTCGGCCGAGGCAGTCTTTTCGACTCGGCCACTGGGCTACTTGGTGCTGTCGTACCCATGATGGAAGATGACTTTTGGTGGTCAACAACGGTGGAGGGGGAGACGGCGAGGTGACGGACGACCCTCGGCTGGCAGCCGAACAACGGGCGCGGGTGCTGATCGACCAGCAGTTGACCAACGCCGGGTGGTTGGTTCAGGACCGTAAAGACATCAACTTGTTCGCTGGCCAGGGCGTCGCGGTCCGCGAGATGATCATGGCCAGAGGGCACGGCCGGGTGGACTACCTGCTCTACGTGGACCAGCGGGTCGTCGGGGTCATCGAGGCGAAGCCGGTCGGCACGACGCTGTCCGGGGTGGAGTGGCAGTCGGCCATGTACGCCGATGGGTTGCCGCCCGAGGTTCGGCTGAAGGCGTTGGCGGTCGACGGCCGGCTGCCGTTCGTGTTCGAGGCCAGCGGCTCGGAGACCCACTTCACGAACGGTTACGACCCCCAGCCGCGGGCTCGACGGCTGTTCAACGTCCCGAAGCCGGAGACCTTGGCGCGAATCCTGCGGGACGCCGAGCGTGACCCGGCCCGGCCGACGTGGCGGGCGAAGGTGCGGGCACTGCCGGCGCTGGACGAGCGGCCGATGCGCAAGGCCCAGGTCGCGGCGATCCGCGGGATCGAGAAGTCGCTCGCCGAGCAGCGGTTCGACCGCTCGCTGGTGCAGATGGCCACCGGGGCGGGCAAGACCTACACGGCGGTCGCCGAGTCCTACCGACTGCTGAAGTTCGGCGGGTTCAACCGGGTGCTGTTCCTGGTCGACCGCAACAACCTGGGCGACCAGACGTTCGCGGAGTTCCAGGGCTACCGCACACCTGACGATGGGCGCCGGTTCACCGAGATCTACAACGTCGACAAGCTCACCGGCGCGGGGATGCTCGGCTCCAGCCACGTGGTGATCTCCACGATCCAGCGGGTGTTCAAGGCGCTGCAGAACGAGGACGTGACCGAGGGCGACGACCCTGGGTTGGACGGCTACATCCCTGCGGCACCGGTGAGGGTCGCGTACAACCCGCTGATGCCGCCGGAGACGTTCGACCTGGTCATCGTGGACGAGGCACACCGCTCCATCTACGGCGTGTGGCGCGGGGTGCTGGAGTACTTCGACGCCCACATCGTCGGCCTGACCGCCACGCCGGGGAAGCAGACCTTCGGGTTCTTCCGCCAGAACCTCGTGTCCGAGTACACCTACCCCGAGTCGGTAGCAGACCTGGTCAACGTCGACTTCGACCTGTACCGGATCAAGACCCAGATCACCGCCGACGGTTCCTCGATCGAGGCTGGCACCGTCGTGCCGATGGTCGATCGCCGCACCCGCGTCCAACGGCTGGAGGCGCTCGACGAGGACCTCGTCTACACCAGCCGGCAACTGGACCGGGCGGTGACCTCGACCAGCCAGATCCGCCTGGTCCTGGAGACCTTCCGCGACAAGCTGCCCGAGATCTTCCCCGGCCGTGGGACCGTCCCCAAGACCTTGATTTTCTGCAAGGACGACAACCACGCCGAAGAGGTCGTCACCACCGTCCGGGAGGTGTTCGGCAAGGGCAACGACTTCGCCACCAAGATCACCTACAACGCGAAGGATCCCAAGGGCCAGCTCCAGGCGTTCCGCACCTCGGCGGTGCTGCGGATCGCGGTCACCGTGGACATGATCGCCACCGGGACCGACGTCAAGCCGCTGGAGTGCGTGTTCTTCATGCGCGACGTCCGCTCCGCGCAGTACTTCGAGCAGATGAAGGGCCGCGGCGCGCGCACGATCCCCTCGGCCGACTTCCGCGCGGTCACCCCGGACGCCACGGAGAAGACCCGCTTCGTGATCGTCGACGCTGTTGGGGTCACCGAGCACGACTTCGTCGACCCGCCCCTGAACCGAGAAAAGGGCATCAGCCTGAAGAAGCTGCTCGACAAGGCCGCCACCCTCACCCTCACCGAGAGCGAGACGGCCACCCTCGCCTCCCGCCTGACTGCTCTCGAGTTGCAGCTCACGCCCGCCGAGCGGGCCGAACTGGACCAGGTCGCCGGGACCTCGGTCCGGTCGATCGTTCGCGACCTTGTGGAGGCGGTGGACCCGGACAAGCAGGCCCAGGCCATTCAGGGGGCCGCCGATCCGGCCGCCGCAATCCAGCACCTGCTCGACCGGGCGGTCCGGCCGCTGGCCGCCAACCCCGAGCTGCGCAACCGCATCCTCGAACTCCGGCGCGCCCACGACCAGGTCATCGACGAGGTCAGCGTGGACGTGCTCCTGGACGCACATGGCGTGGTCGACACCGGTCGCGCCCAGTCCATCGTCGAGTCGTGGGCGCAGTACCTCGCCGACCACCGTGACGAGATCACCGCCATCCAGCTGATGACCGAGGCCCGCGAACGGCGCGTCTCCTTCGACGACATCCAGGAACTCGCCGAGCGAATCAGCCGGCCGCCCTACAACTGGACACCCGATGTGATCTGGGCCGCCTACGAGGCCATCGAAACGGGCCGCGTCCGGCGCAGCACCCGGCACACCCTGACCGACCTGGTGTCGCTCATGCGCTTCACCATCGGCGAGGACGACGAGCTGGTCCCGTACGCCGAGCGAGTCCGCGAGCGCTACGCTGCGTGGCTTACCCAGCAAGAACAGGCCGGAGTCCGGTTCGGCGAGACCGAGAGGTGGTGGCTCGATCGCATGGTCGAGGTAATCGCATCGTCAGCGGGCATCACCCCTGGAGATCTTGACCAAGCTCCCTTCAGCGAGCGAGGCGGCGCTGACGGTGCCCTGCGTGACCTCGGCGACGTGCGCGTGGCCGAGCTGCTGGACGAACTGAATAAGGAACTCCCCGCATGATGCCGATCCTCCCGGTCCCACACGGTTGGACCTGGGCGCCTCTTGGCGAAATCGCTGACGTTGTTGGCGGAGTCACGAAGGATGCGAAGAAGCAATCAGATCCGCGCCTGCCTCTTGTGCCGTATTTGCGTGTCGCCAATGTCCAGCGCGGTCACATCGACGTTAGTTCGGTGGCTGAAATTCGCGTGCCAGAGTCCACCGTCAGGCGGCTTCAGCTTCAACCCGGCGATGTACTGCTGAACGAGGGCGGCGACCGCGACAAGCTGGGCCGAGGATGGGTGTGGGAGGGCCAGGTCCCCAACTGCATCCATCAAAACCACGTGTTTCGGGCACGGATCCGCAACAACGTATTGCACCCGAAACTGCTTGCATGGTTCGCCAATGAGTGCGCCAAAGGCTGGTTTGAGAAGTACGGCAAGCAGACAACAAACTTGGCGTCCATAAGCCTTTCGATGATCAAGCAGCTTCCGGTTCCAATACCACCAGCAGCCGAGCAGAATCGACTGCTGGACCTGCTCGAAGATCACCTGTCCCGCCTCGATTCGGTACTGGGCACATGCGCGGTTACAGCTCAACGGCTAACAAGGATGCGACAGGCTGAGCTCAACGCAAAGTTCGGTCTGAACGGAGGGGATTCAGTCGCGCTCGGTGACCTTCTCGTAGGAATCCAAGCGGGACGGTCCCTCGGAGGTTCCGCACCACCCGCCAAGGACAACGAGTGGGGAATCGTCAAGGTCAGCGCAATGACCTGGGGCGAGTTCCGCCCGCAGGAGAACAAGGCGATCCCTGAACCGCTGGCGAACCCGGATTTCGAGATCATGCCAGGCGACCTCCTGGTCAGTCGCGCCAACACGAGTGAGTATGTGGGCGCGCCGGTCCTTGTTGGCGAGGTACGCCGAAGGCTCCTTCTGAGCGACAAGAGCCTCCGACTCCTGCCGACGAATGACGTGCACCCTGAGTGGCTGTGGAGGGCGCTCCAGGCACCAAGCGCTAGACATCAAATTTCGGCGGCAGCAACCGGCACTAAAGACTCCATGCGTAACATCTCTCAAAAATCACTGATGAGTATCCGGTTGCCAAAAGTCGATCCAGACCTCCAGCGCTGGCTCGCGAAGGAGTACGCCGAACGGGACTCGGAGATCAAGCGAATCGAACAAGCCGCAACGGGTGGACGCCTGCGCGTTGCAGTACTCCGGCGCGCGGTGTTGACTGCCGCATACTCGGGTGCGTTGAACAACGATGTCGAGGAGTCTACTGGTGTCTGACGCGCGTCGCTTGGTCGACAAACTGTGGTCGTATTGCAACGTGCTGCGCGACGACGGTGTTGGCACGATCGAGTACACCGAGCAGCTCACCTATCTGCTGTTCCTCAAGATGGCGCACGAGCGCGCCACCCGGAAGCTCAACCCGCAGCAGATCGTCCCGCCGGAGTACTCCTGGCAGACACTACTGGACGCCAAGGGCGACGCACTGGAGACGCAGTACCGGCACATCCTCGAAGAACTCGGGAAACGACCGGGTGTACTCGGCACCATCTTCCGCAAGGCGCAGAACCGGATCCAGGACCCTGCGAAGCTGAAGCGGCTCATCGTCGACCTCATCGACAAAGAAAACTGGTCGGCCACAGGCACCGACATCAAGGGCGACGCCTACGAGGCGCTCCTGTCCAAGGGCGCCGAGGACATCAAGTCCGGCGCAGGCCAGTACTTCACGCCGCGCGCCGTCATCCAGGCGATGGTCGACTGTGTCCAGCCGACGGTAAAGGACACTGTGGTCGACCCCGCTGCAGGAACGGGCGGCTTTCTACTCGCCGCACACGAGTACGCCTCCCGCGGTTCGGAGTCGATGACACGTACCGAGAAGAACCACCTGCAGCACGACTTCGCCTACGGCTACGAGCTGGTCGATGGCACAGCCCGACTCGCCGCAATGAACCTGATCCTCCACGGGATCGGCAACCCGGCCGGCGACTCGTTGATCGAGGTACGTGACGCGCTGATCGCCGATCCCGGCCAGCGATGGTCGGTCGTCCTGTCCAACCCACCCTTCGGCCGGAAATCATCCTTGATGATGATCGGAGCCGATGGGACCGAAGTGCGCGAGGACCGCGAGATCGAGCGCCAGGACTTCGTCGTCACCACGTCGAACAAGCAGCTCAACTTCCTCCAGCACATCGCCACGATCCTGGACATCAACGGCCGGGCAGCCGTCGTACTCCCTGACAACGTTCTCTTTGAGGGCGGCGCCGGCGAGATTCTGCGGCGCAAGCTGCTCGGTGACTTCGACCTGCACACCATGCTGCGTCTGCCTACTGGCATCTTCTACGCGCAGGGGGTGAAGGCTAACGTGCTGTTCTTCGACAAGAAGCCCGCAGCCGAGCACCCCTGGACCGACAGGCTCTGGGTCTACGACCTGCGCACCAACCAACACTTCACCCTCAAACAGAACCCACTTCGTCGCCAGCACCTGGACGACTTCGTCGAGTGCTATGGCCCCGGACGGCCACGTTCAGAGAGGGTCGAATCCGAACGGTTCAAGTCATTCACCTACGACGAACTCATCGCGCGGGACAAGGTCAACCTGGACATCACGTGGCTCCGCGACGAGTCGCTCGAAGACACGGATAACCTCCCAGCACCTCATCTCATCGCCCGCGAGATCATCGAGGACCTTACTGCTGCGCTCGTCGAACTGGAGGCCGTCGCGGTAGCCCTCGAGCCGTCGTCTGGCGCGATGCAGGACTGATGCTGGCCAGCAGGGTCAACCGGCGCATGAACGCGATCCAGACCGCTTCGGGTCGTACTGGCGGCGGTTTGGCGCGTGACGTGATCGCGGGCGGTACGGTGGTTCCCTGGGTGCGATGGAACCGGTCGACGCGGCTGGTGGCGAGCAGAAGATGCGTAAGCTCGATCGCGACGCGCTTCAGCCGGGACGAGCGCCAGCGGTGGTGCCCAGTCGGATCCGTGCCAGTGTCACACTGGGTATCCGGCGCACCCTGCAACCCCAGGCCGTCTACAGGCCGTCATACGTCGAAGAATGACCACCGACAACGACCGGCAACAACCACAAACCACCAGGTCAAACGGGGTGCAATCGCAAAGGCACAGGTCAGCGCGGCGGCTGCACACAACTACGACGTGTGATCTTGCGGTAGCGGTACAAAGCCACGCCGGCGGCGGGGAGTGGAAAACACCCTCGCCGTCGGCGTTTCTTTGTGCGCGGTTCAGCCGCCGAAGATGCTCAGGTCGACGCCGGCCTCTTCGAAGCGCTTACGTGGTTCGGCGACGAGCTTGCGTCGGTCGAGGTCCATGAGGCCGAGCGTGCAGGTGAGCTCGGCGGACAACGTGCCGTCGGCCTTGTAGATGTTGGAGTCCATCCGGAACGTCTTGCCTTCGCCGAACTTGGTCTCGCAGGTAACGTCGACGACCTCGCCGTAGCGAAGTTCGCGACGGAAACTGATGTGGGACTCCAGCATGACGGTGGCTAGCCGTGCCTCCTCCAGTCCGCCCTTGGTCGCTCCGGCGGCCTCGGCGAGCGAGGTCCGGGCGACTTCGGCGTACTGGTGGTAGACGGCGTGGTTGACGTGGCCCAAACTGTCGAGCTCGTACTGCCTCACCTTGATCTGGACCCGGAAGGGTTCGCGCTCAGTCACAGCCTCACCCTAGATTTCCCGGCCCGCGACGTCCCGCCAAGGTGAGCAAGGGACTTTTGCTCTCGCCTGGCGGGAGCAAAGCTCCCTTGCTCCCTGCTGGGCGAGGCGGGGAGGGCTCCGTTCGCGTGGCGAGGGGTCAGCTCTCGTAGAAGAGGCGCTCGACGACGGCGTGGGCGCGGCGGGTCGTCCGCCGGTACGCGTCGAGGAACTCACCGGGGTCGTCGTCGGCGGCGTAGCCGAAGACCCTCGCCACGGCCGCGAGTTCCCGGCCCGATGTCGGCAGCTGGTCGACGGCTTTGCCCCGGACCAGCATCGCGACGTTGCGGGCCCGCGTCGCCAGCAGCCACGAGTCGAGCAGCGAGCCGATGTCCTCGGCATCGGCCAGCCCGGCGTCGGCCATCGCCTGCAACGCGGCGGGCGTCGACGGCGTGCGCAGGGCGTCCACTTCGTGAGCGTGCCGCAGCTGCATCAGCTGCACCGTCCACTCGACGTCCGCCAGCCCACCTCGGCCGAGCTTGGCGTGCGTGGTCGGGTCGGCGCCCCTCGGCATCCGTTCCGTGTCCACTCTCGCCTTGATCCTGCGCACCTCGCGCACCTTCGTGGCGTCCAGCCCGCCTTTCGGATAACGCACCGGGTCGATGTCTGCGATGAACTGCTCTCCGAGGCCCTCGTCGCCCGCGACAAAGCGAGCCCGCAGCAGGGCCTGCGCCTCCCAGACCTCGCCCCACCTCGCGTAGTAGGCGCGATACGAGTCGAGCGTCCGCACAAGCGGGCCGCTGCGGCCCTCCGGGCGAAGGTTGGCATCCACCTCCAGCGCCGGGTCCTGGGTTGGCGCACCGAGCACCTGGCGGACCGTCTCGGCCACGGACGTCGCGAACTTCAGTGCGTCGGCATCGCTCGCCCCGTTGTTCGTGTCGCAGACGAACAGCACGTCGGCGTCGGATCCGTACCCGAGTTCCTGCCCGCCAAGCCGCCCCATCCCGATCACGGCGATCTTCGCGGGCTCACCACCGACCTCGGCGGCTCGCTGACGAATCGCCGCGGCCAGTGCACTCTGCAGCACCGCTCCCCACACCGAGGACAGCGCCGCGCAGACGGCGGGCACGTCGAGCAGGCCGAGCAGGTCGGCACACGCGATCCGCAACAGTTCGTGCCTGCGCAGCGATCGGGCAGCGGCGACGGCGGCCTTGAGCCCGGGCTGCCTGCGTGCCGCGGCGCGCAACGAACCCGCCACCTCCAGCGGTGAGCGGCCGGCCAACCGTTCGGGCTCCCCCAGCAACTGCAGGACCTCGGGCGCGCGCACGAGCAGGTCCGGCACGAGCCGGGATGTTCCCAGCAGAAACGCCAGGTGCTCGACCACCGCGGCCTCGTCCCGCAGCACGCGGAGGTACCACGGGGTGTCCGCGAGCGCCTCCGAGACACGGCGGTAGGCGAGGAGGCCCCCGTCGGGGTCTGTGGTGTCGGCGAGCAGGTCGAGCAGCACCGGCAGCAGGGTCTGTTGGATCGCGGCACGCCGCGAGACGCCCGACGTCAACGCCTGGATGTGCCGCAATGCGCCGTCCGGTGCCGCGTAGCCGAGCGCGGCGAGGCGGCTCTCGGCTTGCGAGGTCGTCAGCCGGAGCGCCGCGGTGGGGACGCGAGCGACGGCGTCCAGCAGCGGCCGGTAGAACAGCTTCTCGTGCAGTCGGCGGATGCGCTGTGCGTGCCTGCGGAACTCGGCGACGAGGATGTCGCTCTCCGACCTGTCCCGCCTCGGCGCGACACCGCTCGCCCGCGCCAGCCAGCGCAGCTGCGCGGTGTCCTCGTACTCGGGGAAGAGGTGCGTGCGGCGGAGGGCCCGCAGCTGCAGCCGGTGCTCCATTGTGCGCAGGAACTCGTAGGAGGCTCGCATCTCGGCCGCGTCGGCGCGGCCGACGTAGCCTCCGGCGCCGAGCGCTTCCAGCGCCTCCATCGTGGAGGCCGACCGCAGTTCCGCGTCCGCGCGGCCATGCACCAGTTGCAGCAGCTGGACGGCGAACTCGACGTCGCGCAGTCCGCCGATGCCGAGCTTCAGCTCGCGATCGACGATCTCGGAGGGAACATGCCGCTCGACACGGCGGCGCATCTGCTGGACGTCCGTGACGAAGTTTTCCCGTTCCGCCGCCGACCACACCATCGGCGCGACCAGCTCGGCATAGCGACGGCCCAGCTCGGCGTCACCGGCGGCGGGACGTGCCTTGAGCAGGGCCTGGAACTCCCAGGTGCGTGCCCACTTCTTGTAGTAAGCCTCGTGTCCCTCGAGGGTTCGGACGAGGGCGCCGGCCTTGCCCTCGGGACGTAGGGCGGCGTCGACCTCGAAGCAGGCATGGCCGACGACGCGCATCATCGTGGTGGCCAGGCGAGTCGCGACCTGCAGGTCGCCCTCGCCGACGAACACGACGTCGACGTCGCTGACGTAGTTGAGTTCCCGACCGCCGCATTTGCCCATCGCGATGACGGCAAGGACCGCGTCGGCCGAGGACGCGACCTCCTGGCCTGCGACGACGAGGCCCGCGCGCAGGGACGCGTCGGCGAGTTCGGTGAGTGCGCTGGTGATCTCGGCGAACGAGGGCCGGTCGATTCCGGGTTCGACGAGATGACCGACGTCAACGGCAGCGATCTCCATGAGCAGGCCGCGGTAGGCCTTGCGCAGGGCCTGCTCCGCGTCCCGGCCGGTGAGCACCTGGTCGCCGGATTGGACTGCCGCGAGGAGTACGTTGCTGTAGTCGGCGACCGGGGTGCGGGCCGTGGCGGTGAGGCGGCGCCACTCGCCGGGCGCGCCCACGAGGAAGTCAGCGACGGCCGTCGACGTACCCAGCACGGCCAGGAGGCGCCCGCGCAGCGTCGCGTCGTCGCGGATGGCGTCGGCGAGCTCGGGCCAGCCTTCCTGAGCGGCTTCGCGAAGCCGGTCGACCGCACGTAGCGCAAGATCGGGATCAGGGGCGCGGGAGAACGCCGCGAGGACGTGCTGCACTGCCTCGGCAGGTCCCGTGTCGTTCCACCAGCCTGCGGCGCGAAGGTGCTCTTCGGCGCGGTCGTCGGTGAAGCCGAACCTCGCCGCGGACGCGCGCGGCCGAACGCTCTCTACCATCGGTCCTCACCGTAGCCGTATCCGCGAACGGACACCTCGCGACAGCCACCAAGCAGGAGCAAGGGAGCTTTGCTCTCGTTTGGCGGGAGCAAAGCTCCCTTGCTCCCTTGTGGCGGGTCAGGCGAGGGGGAGAGTGCGACGCTTGTCGGCGACTGGTTGGAGATCGCCTGCGGCCAGGCGGACGAACCGGTGTGCGAAGGGGCGCCACGTCTCCGCGATTTCGGCGTGAGCCTCGGTCAGCGCCTCGTCGTCGAAGGTTCCCTCACGTGCGGTTGCGGCTACGTCCGGAGCGTCGGCCGCCCACTGGCGGACGACGGCCGGCGTCGTCTCGATGTGGAACTGCACACCGTACGCACAGCTGTTCAGCCGGTACGCCTGGTGGGGATAACGCGGCGCTGAGGCCAGCAGCTCCGCACCCGGCGGTAGCCGCTCGATGATGTCGGTGTGGAACTGCCACACGTCCTGCATCAGCGGCAGGTCCGCGAACAACGGATCCACCCATGCCGCGTCCTTCTTCGCCACCAGCGCCGGACCGACCTCCGGGCCGTCAGCGGCCCTGATCACCTTGCCGCCCGTCGCAACCGCCAGGAGCTGCGCACCCAGGCACACCGCCAGAGTGGGAACACCGGTGCCCGCTGCCTTGCCGAGAAGGCCACGAACCTCTGCCAGCCAGGGGTACTCCGCGTCCTCCTCGGCGTTCATCCCGCCACCGAGACACACCAGGCCGTCATAACCGTCAAGGCTCGTTGGCAGCGAGTCCTCCGGCTGGAGTCGCACGTCCAGCTCTGCTCCGGCTTCGGTCAGCCACTCCCCGAGCGGGCCTGCCGGATCCGTGACGTCGGGCTGAATGACCAGCAGTCGTGGTGTGCTCACGATTCCAGCCTACGGGCGCCGGGCGCGGCGAAGACGTATTCCGGGTGCTCCGCCTGCTTCTCGAAGCCCATCCGTTGATAGATCCGGTTCGAGATCGGGTTCGCGCGGTCCGCGAAAAGCACGATGTGGCGGACTCCGGCAGCACGTACCAGTTGCGAGACGGCAGCGGTCACCGCGGACGCGTAGCCACGTCCTCGAAGCTCCGGCGGGGTGTAGACGTAGCTGATCCGCGACATGCCGCATTCTGGAGCCCGGGCGGTCGCCATGGCCACGGGTTCATCCGCCACACACCACAGCCCGCACGTCGTTCTGTCGACAATGAGCTCGGCGACGGCAGCTGAGGTCTCAGATCGCCGAAGTCGCATTCCCGCCTCGTGTGCGAAGGCTTGACGCCACTCGGCGATCCGTTCGGCATCGCCGACCGTCGCAGGCCTGAACCGACCATCGACTCCCTGCGGCGACGTGAGGACGTCCCCCAACTCGTAAAGCCACTGGCTCGACGACTCCTCGGCGATCATGCCGGTGGCTGCAGACCACGCTTGCGCGAATGCTTCGGCTTCAGGGCGTGGACCACGAATGCTGCCGAACGTGGCGCCGACTGCCGCGACTGCTTCCGCGGTCTGCCGGGCGGCGGTCGCCGGAACTCCACTGACCGTGGCCGGAAAGGGCGGATCCCAGACGAGCGCACCGACAACTCGGGCGTCGGCCGTGATCGAGGCCAGGACGCCGGCCTTGCCGCCCGCTTCTACGCTGCGCAGAGCGGTGAGCGCGGCCGTGTGTCGTACCGGATCAGCGGCGTAGAAGGGTCTGACCAGCTCGGCGAATGCCTGGGTTTCGGTGTGCACGGTGACATCCACCCGATCACCTTGTCAGCGTGCTTCACCAGAAGTCCATCAAATATAGAAACCCCAGAGGAGGTGGGAGGAAATCCTCGACCAACCTGCCTCTGGGGCTTCTTTTATCACGTTAAGTTCGGCGGTGTCCTACTCTCCCACACCCCCACGGGTGCAGTACCATCGGCGCTGGTGGGCTTAGCTTCCGGGTTCGGAATGGGACCGGGCGTGACCCCACCGCTATAACCACCGAAACACTGGTGAAACCATCACTATCCACATATCACATGCGTGTGGTGTTTCAGAATCGTAGAGTGAGTGCGTAGCACCTTTGTAGGCAAGTCCTCGGCCGATTAGTACCAGTCCACTCAAAAACACGTTACCGTGCGTCCATGTCTGGCCTATCAACCCAGTGGTCTACTGGGAGCCTTAACCCACAAAGGGGTGGGAGACCTCATCTAGGAACAGGCTTCCCGCTTAGATGCCTTCAGCGGTTATCCCTTCCGAACGTAGCCAACCAGCCATGCCACTGGCGTGACAACTGGCATACCAGAGGTTCGTCCGTCCCGGTCCTCTCGTACTAGGGACAGCCTTCCGCAAGTCTCCTACGCGCGCGGCGGATAGGGACCGAACTGTCTCACGACGTTCTAAACCCAGCTCGCGTGCCGCTTTAATGGGCGAACAGCCCAACCCTTGGGACCTACTCCGGCCCCAGGATGCGACGAGCCGACATCGAGGTGCCAAACCATGCCGTCGATATGGACTCTTGGGCAAGATCAGCCTGTTATCCCCGGGGTACCTTTTATCCGTTGAGCGACACCCCTTCCACCAGGAGGTGCCGGATCACTAGTCCCTACTTTCGTACCTGCTCGACCCGTCAGTCTCACAGTCAAGCTCCCTTGTGCACTTACACTCAACACCTGATTGCCAACCAGGCTGAGGGAACCTTTGGGCGCCTCCGTTACCCTTTAGGAGGCAACCGCCCCAGTTAAACTACCCACCAGGCACTGTCCCTGAACCGGATCACGGTCCGAAGTTAGATTCCCAGCACGACCAGAGTGGTATTTCAACAACGACTCCACCAACACTAGCGTGCCAGCTTCACAGTCTCCCACCTATCCTACACAAGCCGAACCGAAAACCAATACCAAGCTATAGTAAAGGTCCCGGGGTCTTTCCGTCCTGCCGCGCGAAACGAGCATCTTTACTCGTAGTGCAATTTCGCCGGGCCTGTGGTTGAGACAGCCGGAAAGTCGTTACGCCATTCGTGCAGGTCGGAACTTACCCGACAAGGAATTTCGCTACCTTAGGATGGTTATAGTTACCACCGCCGTTTACTGGCGCTTAAATTCTCAGCTTCACCCCCCGAAAGGAGTTAACCGGTCCTCTTAACGTTCCAGCACCGGGCAGGCGTCAGTCCATATACATCGACTTGCGTCTTCGCATGGACCTGTGTTTTTAGTAAACAGTCGCTTTCCGCTGGTCTCTGCGGCCACTCCCACCTAGCCCGAAAAAGGCTTCAGCAGGCTTGGCCCCCCTTCTCCCGAAGTTACGGGGGCAATTTGCCGAGTTCCTTAACCACAGTTCACCCGATCGCCTTAGTATTCTCTACCTGACCACCTGTGTCGGTTTGGGGTACGGGCCACACATGCACTCGCTAGAGGCTTTTCTCGGCAGCAGAGGATCACCCTACTTCACCACAAACGGCTACGCATCACGCCTCACCCTTCATGCCTGGCGGATTTACCTACCAGACGGGCCACACGCTTACACCAGTATCACCACTGACTGGCGGGGCTACCTTCCTGCGTCACCCCATCGCTTGACTACTACAGGATCAGGCCCCACGCTCACCAACACCACAACTCCGAAGAGTCATGATACGGCTCGGGTGGTTAGTATCCCCTGCCTCGCCAGGGACGCACACACGCGGGTACGGGAATATCAACCCGTTGTCCATCGACTACGCCTGTCGGCCTCGCCTTAGGTCCCGACTTACCCTGGGCGGAACAACCTGGCCCAGGAACCCTTGGTCATCCGGCGGCAGAGATTCTCACTCTGCATTCGCTACTCATGCCTGCATTCTCACTCCCACACCCTCCACGACTCGCTCACGCGGCCGCTTCCCTGGATGCAGGACGCTCCCCTACCCACCCACACGACTACACCCCCCTCCCAAAGAGAGGAGCGGATCTCCTGTGTGAGTGACACAGCTTCGGCGGTGTGCTTAAGCCCCGCTACATTGTCGGCGCAGAACCACTTGACCAGTGAGCTATTACGCACTCTTTCAAGGATGGCTGCTTCTAAGCCAACCTCCTGGTTGTCTCAGCGACTCCACATCCTTTCCCACTGAGCACACACTTAGGGGCCTTAGCTGGCGTTCTGGGCTGTTTCCCTCTCGACGACGAAGCTTATCCCCCGCCGTCTCACTGCCGCACTCTCACACACCCGTATTCGGAGTTTGGTTGACTTCGGTAACCCGGTAAGGCCCCTAGGCCACCCAGTAGCTCTACCCCAGGTGTGAAACATACGACGCTGCACCTAAATGCATTTCGGGGAGAACCAGCTATCACGGAGTTTGATTGGCCTTTCACCCCTACCCACAACTCATCCCCCAGGTTTTCAACCCTGGTGGGTTCGGCCCTCCACGCCGTCTTACCGGCGCTTCAGCCTGGCCATGGGTAGATCACCCCGCTTCGGGTCTCGACCACGCAACTAACACGCCCTCTTCAGACTCGCTTTCGCTACGGCTACCCCACACGGGTTAACCTCGCCACGCAGCACGAACTCGCAGGCTCATTCTTCAAAAGGCACGCCATCACAACGACCAGCGCTGCTCTGACGGCTTGCAGGCACACGGTTTCAGGTACTCTTTCACTCCCCTCCCGGGGTACTTTTCATCTTTCCCTCACGGTACTCGTCCGCTATCGGTCACCAGGAAGTATTTAGGCTTACCGGGTGGTCCCGGCAGATTCACAGCAAATTCCACGAGCTCGCTGCTACTCGGGAACACCATCACACCAACACAACACAGTTTTCGCGTACGGGACTCTCACCCACTCCGGCCCGCCATCCCAAGCGGTTCCACTAACCATGTGTATCAGCGCCAGAAGTGTCAGCCCCTGGACGACAGGTCCCACAACCCCGCACACACAACACCTGACAGCTTGACATGCGCACGGTTTAGCCTCCTCCGCTTTCGCTCGCCACTACTCACGGAATCACACTTGTTTTCTCTTCCTACGGGTACTGAGATGTTTCACTTCCCCGCGTTCCCTCCACACACCCTATACATTCAGGTGCGGGTGACACCTCATAACAGGTGCCGGGTTACCCCATTCGGACACCCTCGGATCACAGCTCGGTTGACAGCTCCCCGAGGCTTATCGCAGCCTCCCACGTCCTTCATCGGCCCCTAGTGCCCAGACATCCACCATGTGCCCTACACAACTTGACCACAAAGATGCTCGCACTCACTCTACAATTCTCAAACACCACACCGAAACAACACCACCGTGCTGCCTCAGGACCCAACAGTGTG
>NZ_MASU01000003.1:0-237500 GCF_003202235.1 Prauserella flavalba | reverse complement strand
CGGAGGAAGAAGTCGTAGACGTGCTCGCCGAGGGCGTCCGGCAGCAGCTCCGACTGCTCCATCTCCGTGAGCGCCTCGCCCAGGTTCTGGGGCAGCTCGGCGTAGCCGGCGGCCTTCCGCTCGGAGTCCGAGAGCGTCCAGATGTTGTCCTCGGCGGCAGGCGGGAGCTCGTAACCCTTCTCCACGCCCTTCAGCCCCGCGGCGAGTATCACCGAGTACGCGAGGTACGGGTTGCACGCCGAGTCCAGCGTGCGGATCTCCACCCGGCGCGACGACGCCTTGCCCGGCGAGTACATCGGCACCCTGACCAGCGCCGACCGGTTCGCCCTCCCCCACGACACCGTCGTCGGAGCCTCCCCGCCCCTGATCAGGCGCTTGTAGGAGTTGACCCACTGGTTGGTGACCGCCGAGATCTCGCGCGCGTGGTGCAGGAGCCCCGCGACGAACGCCTTGCCGGTCTCCGAGAGCTCGTACGGGTCCTCCGGACTGTAGAAGGCGTTCTGATCACCCTCGAACAGCGAGACGTGGGTGTGCATGCCCGAGCCGGGCTGGCCGGTGAAGGGCTTCGGCATGAACGTCGCGCGCACGCCCTGCGTGAGGGCGACCTCCTTGACGACGTACCGGAAGGTCATGACGTTGTCGGCCATCGTGAGCGCGTCGGCGTAGCGCAGGTCGATCTCCTGCTGGCCGGGCGCGCCCTCGTGGTGGCTGAACTCCACCGAGATGCCCATCGCCTCGAGCGCCTCGATGGCATGCCTGCGGAAGTGGGTCGCGGTGGCGTGGCTGGCCTGGTCGAAGTAGCCGCCGTTGTCCGCGGGCTCCGGCTCCCTGCCGTCCTCGGGGAGGTTGGCGAGCAGGAAGAACTCGATCTCCGGGTGGACGTAGCACGTGAAGCCGGCCTCCCCCGCCTTCGAGAGCTGCCTGCGCAGCACGTGCCGGGGGTCGGCCCACGACGGGGAGCCGTCGGGCATCGCGATGTCGCAGAACATCCGTGCCGAGTAGTGCCCGCCCTCCGGCGTCTCCCAGGGCAGCACCTGGAACGTCGACGGATCGGGCTTGGCGACCATGTCCGACTCGTAGACCCGCGCGAAGCCTTCGATGGCGGAGCCGTCGAACCCGATCCCCTCGCTGAAGGCTCCCTCCAGCTCGGCGGGCGCCACGGCGACCGACTTCAGAAAACCGAGCACGTCGGTGAACCAGAGCCGCACGAACCGGATGTCGCGTTCCTCCAGCGTGCGCAGCACGAACTCCTGCTGGCGATCCATGCCGCGACCCTAAACGCGGCTTGTTAACTCAATGTTTCGGGGTTGCGCGCTCGTTCGGGCGAATCCGCAACGACATCACGGCGGCGAACGCGCACAGCCCGCCAGCGACGTACCACGCAAGGTCGTAGGAGCCGAGGTGGTCGCGGGTGACTCCGGCGCCGAACGCCGCGAAGGCGGCTCCCACCTGGTGCGACGCGAACACCCACCCGAACACGATGGGACCCGACAGCCCGAAACGTTCCCGGCACAACGCGACCGTCGGCGGCACCGTGGCCACCCAGTCCAGGCCGTAGAAGACGATGAACGCCCACATCGGCGGCTCGGTGGTCGGCGCGAAGAGCTGCGGCAGCACGATCAGCGACGCGCCCCGGAGCGTGTAGTAGGCGCCGAGCAGCCAGCGCGGGTCGACGCGGTCGGTCAGCCAGCCCGAGGCGATCGTGCCCGCGACGTCGAACAGCCCCACCAGCGCCAGCAGTCCGGCCGCCGTGGTGTGGGGCATCCCGTGGTCGTGGGCCGCCGGCACGAAATGGGTGCCGATCAGGCCGTTGGTCGAGGCGCCACAGATCGCGAACCCACCGGCGAGCAGCCAGAACGTCGGCGTGCGGGCGGCGTCGCGCAGCACGGTGAGCGCACGGACCGCACTGCCCTTCGCCGGCGGGGGCGGCTCCTCCTCGGCCGCGCCCCCGTACGGCGTCGTGCCGACGTCGCTGGGCCGGTCACGCAGCAGGAGCAGCACCACAGGCACGACGGCGAGCGCCGCACCGGCCACGGTCAGCGACGCGGGCCGCCAGCCGTGGTCGGTCGCCAGCGCGGCGATCAGCGGCAGGAAGATGAGCTGCCCCGCCGCGCCCGCCGCCGTGAGCACCCCGCTCACGAGACCGCGGTGCCGCACGAACCACCTGCTCGTGACGGTCGCGACGAAGGCCAGCGCCATCGCGCCGGTACCCGTGCCCACCAGCACTCCCCAGCACAACAGGAGCTGCCAGCTCGCCGTCATGAAGACCGTGAGCCCGCTGCCCGCCGCCACGAGCACCAGCGCACCGGCGACGACGCGGCGCATGCCGAGCCGCTCCATCAGCGCGGCGGCGAACGGGGAGATGAAGCCGTAGAGCAGGAGGTTGATCGACACGGCCGCCGAGATCGTCCCCCTCGACCAGCCGAACTCCTGGTGCAGCGGGTCGATTAGCACGCTCGGGGCCGCGCGGAAACCCGCCGCGCCGATGAGGGCGACGAACGCGGCCACGGCGACGAGCCAGGCCCAGTGGATGCGGTGACGACGTGGGGAGCGCAGCGGAGCGGCACGGACTTCGGTCACGGGCAACAGCCTGAACAATCGAGGTGATCGAAACGAGTGGCAGGAATGCCAATATGTGCAAGAATCCTGCCATGCACCGGGTCGTCGTACTCGCCATCTCCGAAGCCGTCGGCTACGACATGCAGATCCCGCCCGCGATCTTCAAAGCCGCCCGGCGGGACGGCCGGCCGCTCTACGACGTGCGGATCTGCGGGGTCGACGACCAGCCGGTGCGCGTCAGCGCCGGGTTCAGCGCCGTGCTCGAACATGGGCCCGAGGCGCTCGACGACGCTGACACCGTGATCATCCCCGGCACGCATGTCGAGGGCCCACGCCGCCTCGGCACGCTGCCCGACGACATCGCCGCCGCGCTGGACCGCGTGCCCGCGCACGCACGGATCATGTCGATCTGCACCGGCGCGTTCGTGCTGGGTGCGGCCGGCCTGCTCGACGGGCGCCCCGCCACCACGCACTGGGCCCACGCCGCCGACTTCCGGGCCCTCTACCCGAGGGTCCGTCTCGACGAGAACGTGCTGTTCGTCGACGACGGCGACGTGCTGAGCTCGGCAGGGCTGGCCGCGGGCGCCGACCTGTGCCTGCACGTCATCCGCGCCGATCATGGCAGCGAGGTGGCCAACTTCGCCGCCCGCTACTGCGTGGTGCCGCCGTGGCGGGACGGCGGGCAGTCGCAGTTCATCGACCGGCCGCTGGTCGAGCCCGGGGTCGGTAGTACCGCGCCGACCAGGGCGTGGGCGCTGGAACGGCTCGGCGAACCCCTCGACCTCGCGACGCTCGCCGCCCACGCCAGCATGAGCCTGCGGACGTTCAGCAGGCGCTTCCGGGAGGAGACCGGCCTGCCTCCGCACACGTGGCTGACCCGGCAGCGAGTGCTCCACGCGCGGCACCTGCTCGAGACGACGGACCTGCCGGTCGACCGGGTCGCCGCCGAATCGGGTCTCGGCAGCGCGGCGTCGCTTCGCCAGCACCTGAATGCGGCGATCGGGGTGTCGCCGCTGGCGTACCGGAAGACGTTCTCCCAGCGAGCGGGAGGTGTGAGCGAAAGGGTCGAAACGCACCGCTAACGTAGGTCGCATGGTGTCCCGACGGATCCTGCTCGCCGTCCTCGCGCTCGGGCTGCTCACCGGCTGCACGTCACCGGACACCAGCGGCCCGCTGCCCGACGGGGCCACGCTCGTTGACGACTCGGCGAAGGCACTGCGTGACCTCGAGAGCGTGCGGTTCGACTTCCGCGTGAGCGGCGCGATCCCGGGGCTGTCCATCCGGGCCGTCGACGGTGTGGCGCAGCGCTCGGACGGGCGTTACGGCTACGCGCGCGGTGACGCCGACGTGCAGCGGCACACCGATCGCGCGCAGTACGAGTACCTGCTCGCCGGCGACCGGCTGCGGCTGACCGACCGCGACGGCGACCAGGTCGAGCAGGCCGTGCCCGAGCAGTTCGTGCCGGCCCGGATCCTCGACCCGAAGCACGGCCTCTATCAGCTGCTCACCCACGCGACGGCACTGAAGACAGAGACCAGCGAGGAGCTCGACGACGTGACCGCGTACCGGGTCAACGGCGAGCTGCCGCGAAAGGTCGTCTCACAGCTCGTGCCGGGCATCCAGGCCGACGTCGACGTGAAGTTCTGGGTCAGCGAGCAGCCGAACCGCAACCTGCTCCGGCTCTGGATCCAGGTGCCGCCTCGGCAGAAGAACGAGGGCTCCGTGATGCTCGAACTCGCGCTCTCCGACCACAACCGGCCCGTCGGCAGCATGCAGGACGACTAGGCCTGGCCAGCCAGCTAGCAGCGAGCGCCCTCGTCGGGGAGCGTGCCGTCGACGAGGTAGTCCACACCGATGTCGTCCACGCAGGAGATTCCCTGCAGGAAGACCGTGTGCTGGTTGCCCTCGTACGTGAGCAAAGCTCCCTTCATCGCCTTCGCCAGGTTGACACCGGCCTGGTACGGGGTCGCCGGGTCGTTGGTCGTGGAGATGACGAGTGCGGGCGGTACGCCCTCGACGTTCGGCAAGTGGGGCTCCGAGGTGTTGGGCACCGGCCAGAACGTGCATGCGTCGCGACCCGATGACGCGGGCGTTCCCGGGTCGAGGAACGGCGCGACCTGGGCATAGCGCTCCTGCGCCTCACGGATCTTGTTCTTGTCGGTGACCCTCGGGTCGTCGACGCAGCGGACGGCGACGAACGCGTCCTGCGTGGTCGAGTACTCGCCGTTCGCGCTCCGCTCGTTGTACATGTCGGCGAGGCCCATGAGCGTGCTGCCCCGGCCCTGCTTCAGCTCGCCGAGCCCGGTGTTGAGGTGCTCCCACAACTGTTCGGTGTACAGCGCCTGGATGGTGCCCGTGGTGGCGTCCTCGTACGAGAGGCCACGCCCGTCGCCGACCTGCACCGGGTTGTCGATCAGCGGGCGGGTGAGGTCCTGGTACGCCTTGGTCGCGCTCGCGGGGTCGTTGCCGAGCGCACAGTCCTGCCGCTGCGCACACCAGTTGGCGAACTCGCCGAACGCCTTGCCGAAACCTTCGCCCTGCGCGACCAGCGACTCCACGAGGTCCTGCTCCGGGTCCAGCGCACCGTCGAGCACGAGCGCCCGCACGTTCTTGGGGAACGCCTCGGCGTAGGTGTAGCCGATGCGCGTGCCGTAGGAGTAGCCGAGGTAGCTGAGCTTCTCGTCCCCGAGCACCGAGCGCAGCACGTCGAGGTCCTTCACGACGTCGCGCGTGCCCAGGTGGGCCAGCATCTCCTTGCCGTGCTCGGTGCGCTGGGCGCACCGCTGCGCGAACTCCCGCTCCTGCTGCTCCATCTCGGCGACGCCCTGCGGCGTGCCGTCGAGCTCGGAGTCGTCACCGCGGTCCGCGTCGCGCTCTTCGCCGGTGAGGCACTTCACGGCGGGCTCGCTCGCACCGATTCCGCGCGGGTCGAAGCCGACGATGTCAAAGCGCTCGCCCAGCTCCTGGCCCGCGACGCCGGGGGCGATCGAGGCCGCGGCGGTCATCCCGGACGCACCCGGCCCCCCAGGGTTGAGCACCAGCGACCCGATGCGGTCGTCGCCACTGGCCCGCTGGCGCAGCACGCCGAGGCTGATCGTGGTGCCCCCGGGGTCGGAGTAGTCGAGCGGCACGGTCAGCCGCGCGCACTCGAGGCCGTCACCCTGAAACGCGGAGCGGGCGCTGTCCGATGTCGCGTAGGGCGCGCAGTCGCCCCAGTCCAGCGACTGGCCGTAGAACCGGTCGAGTCCTGCGGGCACCGGACCGGTCGGGCCGGTCGGCTCCGTCCTCGGCTCCGAGTCCGACGAGCAGGCCACCAACCCGGTCAAGGCGAGTAGACAGGCGGCCAGGGACAGGTAGCGTTTCTGCGCGGGCACATGTCGATCGTGCCATTGGCACAGGAACTGGACGGCACCAGCACTGCGTTGGGCGTGGCAGAGACTCGAGATGGGAGACCACGGGTGGCGTTGATGAGCCGGGTGGGCAAACGGCTGCGCAGGATCATCCAGCGCCCTGGCAGCGTGGAGCTCACACGCTACGAGGCGCTGCTCCCCGCGATCGAGAAGCGGGAGCCGAAGCTGGAGGACCTCTCCGACGTGCAGCTCACCGAGGCCGCCGCCGCCCTGCGGGACGTGGAGTCCTTCGGCAACGAGCAGCTGGTCGAGCTGTGCGCGCTCGGCAGGGAGGCGGCCCGCCGGGGGCTGAGCGAGCGCGCGTTCGACGTGCAGCTGCTCGGCACGATGGGCCTGCTGTCCGGCCACGTGGTGCAGATGGCGACCGGTGAGGGCAAGACGCTGGCAGGCGCGCTGGCTGCCGCCGGGTACGCACTGCAGGGCAAGCGGGTGCACGTCATCTCGGTGAACGACTACCTCGCCCGCCGCGACGCGGAGTGGATGCGGCCGGTCTACGAGCTGCTGGGCGTGCGGGTCGGCTGGGTCGAGCCGTCGCTCACCGCCGGGGAGCGGCGCGAGGCCTACTCGGCCGAGGTCTGCTACGGCGCGGTGAGCGAGATCGGGTTCGACGTGCTGCGCGACCGGCTGATCACGCGCGAGGAGGATCGCGCGCAGGCGTCGCCGGACGTGGCCATCGTCGACGAGGCCGACTCGGTGCTCGTGGACGAGGCGCGCGTACCCCTGGTGATGGCGGGTTCGGTGGACGCGGGCATCGCCGACGAGGAGGTCGCCAACATCGTCCGGCGCCTGCGTCCCGGACTGCACTACGAGACCGATGCGGATGGCCGCAACGTGTGGCTCACGTCGGCGGGCGCGTCGGTGGTGGAGAAGTCGCTCGGCGGGGTGGACCTGTACGACGAGGAGGGCTCCGACCGGCTCGCGTCGGTGAACGTCGCGCTGCACGCGCACGCACTCCTCACCCGCGACGTCGATTACCTGGTGCGTGACGGGAAGGTGCAGCTCATCAACGCCTCGCGGGGCCGGATCGCCGAGCTGCAGCGGTGGCCGGACGGGCTGCAGGCGGCCGTGGAGGCGAAGGAGCAGCTGGCGCCATCGGACCACGGCGAGATCCTGGACTCGATCACCGTGCAGGCCCTGCTGGCGGGATATCCGCAGGTGGCCGGCATGACGGGCACGGCGGTGGCGGTGGCCGAGCAGCTGCGTGAGTTCTACAAGCTCGAGGTGGCCGTGATCCCGCCGAACACGCCGAACGTGCGGGAGGACTCGCCGGACCGGATCTTCGCGTCGCCGGGGAAGAAACTGCGGGCGATCGTCGAGGAGATCCGCACCGTGCACGAGAGCGGGCGGCCGATCCTCGTCGGTACCCAGGACGTCGCGGAGTCGGAGGAGCTGGCGGAGAAGCTCGCGAAGGCTGGCCTGCCGTGCGTGGTGCTGAACGCGCGCAACGACGCCGAGGAAGCGGCGATCATCGCGGAGGCCGGCACGTACGACCGGATCACGGTGTCGACGCAGATGGCAGGCCGGGGCACCGACATCCGCCTCGGCGGCGCCGACGGCGCCGATCGGGAGCGGGTGGCCGAGCTGGGTGGCCTGCACGTGATCGGCACGGCGCGGTACCCGAGCAGCAGACTTGACGACCAGCTGCGCGGACGGGCGGGGCGGCAGGGCGACCCTGGCAGCTCGGTGTTCTTCGCGAGCCTCAACGACGAGCTGGTGCTGGCGAACGCACCCGACGTGCCGGAGGGCATCGAGGCCGACGACGATACCGGGGAGATCACGGACCCGGCCGCGCACCGGCAGATCAACCACGCGCAGCGGGTGGCCGAGGGCGTCGACCTGGAGATCCACCGCAACACGTGGCGCTACACGCGGCTGATCGAGCACCAGCGGGCCGAGCTGCTGAAGTGGCGGGACGAGATCTTGGGCACCGAGGCCGCCCGGGAGCTGCTGGAGGCGGCGGAGACGGACCGGTTCAAGGAGCTGGCCGAGAGCCTGGACGAGGACGTGCTCACGCGGGTCTGCCGGGAGGTGGTGCTGTACCACCTCGACCAGCTGTGGGCGGACCACCTCGCGTTCCTGACCGACGTGCGCGAGACGATCCACCTGCGGGCGATGGCCAGGGAGACGCCTCTGGACGAGTTCCACCGAGCGGCGATCCCCGAGTTCCACAAGATCCGAGGCGAGGCCGAGAAGCGGTCGGCGAAGACGCTGGTGGAGGCCGAGATCGCCGAGGACGGCGTCGACCTCGCGGCGGCGGGCGTGCGCAGGCCGAACTCCACGTGGACCTACCTGGTGCAGGACAACCCGTTCGACTCCGACGCCGAGCAGGCGTTGAAGAAGGTGCGCGGGCTGCTGCGAAAGAAGCGCAGCTGAGTCCGGATCGGTTCGGGGAGCAAGGGAGCTTTGCTCTCGTTTTACGGGAGTAAAGCTCCCTTGCTCCCCTTTTCGTGGGGCTCCTGGGGCGGGTGGGACACCCGGGTGCGCGCCGGCACATGAGCATCGGCGCGGCCGTGCTGGAGAATGGGGGCATGCCGCAACTGCGCATCGCACTCGCCCAGGTGAACCCGACCGTCGGCGACCTGACCGGTAACTCCGAACTGATCGTCGACTGGGCGCGCAAGGCCGCGGAGGCCGGCGCGCACGTCACCGTCTTCCCCGAGATGTCCGTCACCGGCTACCCGGTTGAGGACCTCGCGCTGCGCAAGGCGTTCGCGCAGGCGTCCCGCGCCCAGGTCGAAACGCTCGCCCGCTCGCTGGCCGACGCGGGCTGCGGCGAGATGCTGACCTACGTCGGCTACCTCGACCAGGACGACGAGGGTCCGCGCAACGCGGCGGCCGCACTGCTCGGCGGCGAGATCGTGGCGAGCCAGTTCAAGCACCACCTGCCCAACTACGGCGTCTTCGATGAGCGCCGCAACTTCAAGCCCGGCCACACGCTCGATGTGGTCCGGCTGCACGGCCTCGACATCGGCATGGTGATCTGCGAGGACCTCTGGCAGGACGGCGGACCTGTATCCGCGCTCGGCCAGGCGGGCGTGGACCTGATCGTGTCGCCGAACGCCTCGCCGTACGAGAAGTCGAAGGACGACGTGCGCCTGCCGTTGGTCGCCGGGCGCGCACGCGAGGCCGGTGCACCGGTCGTCTACACCAACCAGGTCGGTGGTCAGGACGACCTCGTCTTCGACGGTGACTCCATCGTCGTCGCCGCGGACGGGCAACTGCTCGCCCGCGCACCACAGTTCGTGGAGTACCTGCAGGTGCTGGACCTCGACCTCCCCGCGGGCGGCCATTCCGCCGAGGGTGAGTTCGCCGGGCTGCGCGTCAGCCGGCGGGTGCTGAGCGCCGAGCCGCTGCCCGCCTACGAGCCGCTGCCGGAGCCAACGATCAGCGAGCCGCTGCCGGAAGAGGCCGAGGTGTGGTCGGCGCTGGTGATCGGCCTGCGTGACTACGTCCGCAAGAACGGCTTCCGCTCGGTGATGTTCGGCTTCTCGGGAGGCATCGACTCGGCCGTCACGGCCGCGCTTGCCGTCGACGCGCTCGGGCCGGACGCGGTGTACGGGGTGTCGATGCCGTCGGAGTACTCGTCGGAGCACTCCCGGTCGGACGCCGCGGAGCTGGCGCGCAGGCTCGGCTGCCATTTCCGGACCGAGCCGGTCGCGGACATGGTGAAGGTGTACGTGGACCAGCTCTCGCTGGCCGGTACAGGCCTCGCCGAGGAGAACATCCAGGCCCGGACACGGGGCATGCTGCTCATGGCGCTGTCCAACCTGGAGGGTCACCTGGTGCTGGCCACCGGGAACAAGACCGAGCTCGCCGTGGGCTACTCGACGATCTACGGCGACGCGGTCGGAGGCTTCGCACCGATCAAGGACGTGTTCAAAACGCACGTCTGGGCGCTCGCGCGCTGGCGCAACGCCGATGCCGAGAAGCGCGGTGAGACGCCGCCGATCCCGGAGAACTCGATCAACAAGCCGCCGTCGGCGGAGCTTCGGCCAGGTCAGCTCGACACGGACTCGCTGCCCGACTACCCGCTGCTCGACGACATTCTCGACGACTACGTTGAGGGCGACCGCGGGTTCAAGGACCTGCTCGCCGCGGGTTTCGACGCCGAGGTGGTCGACCGGGTGGTGCGCATGGTCGACAGGGCCGAGTACAAGCGCAGGCAGTACCCGCCGGGCACGAAGATCACCTTCAAGGCTTTCGGCCGGGACCGGAGGTTGCCGATGACGAACGCCTGGCGCGAGACCCACTGAGGCCGAAACGGGAGTAAAGCTCCCTCGCTCCGGGAAAACGGGAGCAAAGCTCCCTCGCTCCCCGAAAACGGGAGGAAAGCTCCCTTGCTCCCTCAGGGGCGGGCGATTCTGTCGGACCGGGGGCGTAGCGTGCGGATCGTGGCGACACGGGGGTTCGCGGTGTACGAGACGGCGATCGGGCACTGCGGCATCGCGTGGGACGAGCAGGCCGTCATCGGCAGTCAGCTGCCCGAGGGCGGCGAGGGGCCGACCCGTGCCCGCATCGCGCGACGGTTCCCCGGCGCCGTCGAGCAGGAGCCGCCCGCGCACGTCCGGCGGGCCATCGACGCGGTGAGGGCACTGCTGCGCGGCGAGGACCCACCCGAGCTCACCCGCGTGCCGCTCGACTTCAGCCGCGTGCCGCCCTTCCACGCGCGCGTCTACGAGGTCGCGCTCGGCATCCCCGTGGGGCGGACCATGACCTACGGCGAGATCGCGACCCGGCTCGGCGATCCCGGTTCCGCCCGCGCGGTGGGCCAGGCACTCGGCAGCAACCCGTTCGCGCCCATCGTGCCGTGCCACCGGATCCTCGCGGCCGGCGGCAAGAAGGGCGGCTTCTCCGCGCACGGCGGCACGAGAACGAAGCTACGGATCCTCGAGATCGAGGGCGTTCACGTCGAAGAGCCCACGTTGTTCGACCTGTAGCGCCACGGCTTCAGAAACGGCGTCTCCGGCCAGCCCTCGGCCGCGGCCATGAGGGGGAACGCGGTGGCCCCGTCGATCGACTCCCGCAGGATGTCGGCGTGGCCCGCGTGGCGCGCCGTCTCCTCGATCACCCGCAACAGCACCCAGCGCACCGACCACGCCCCCACGTCGTGGGGAAACCACGGCACGCCCTCCGGCACGGGCACGGGCCTGCCGAGGTCGTCGATCCCGGCGACGATCTCCTCGGTCTCCGTGGCCACGAGCTCGTACTCGGTGATGATGTCGGCGAGTGTCTCCCCCTGCGCCATCCGGAAGTCGGCGCCGTCGTCGGGCGCGCGGCCGAGCACGGTGCCCAGCCAGCCCCGCTCCGTCGCCGCCACGTGCTTGATCAACCCGCCGACGCTCAACGCGCTGACGGTAGGCGTCGCCCTCGCCTGCTCGTCGGTGAGGCCGTAAGCCGCGAGACACAGCACGTAGCGCTGCTGCGCGAGGTACCCGAGGAGCGCCTCGCGCTCATCGGCGACCGGACCGACCAACCCGGGCATGCCGCCTCCTCCCCGTCCGCACGACGCTCACCCGCGCGAATCCTCCCATCGCGTCCGCACGTGCCGCCCCGTGGTGAGCAGGTACGTTCCACCACACACCAGCACCGCGGCCCCGCCGAGCAGCTGCACGCGCATCACCAGGCCGGCGAACTGCCCGGACGCCGCCAGGCTCAGTGCCACGAGCGCAAGCCACGCCGCCGACTCCACCGCCACGATGATCGACGGCACGATCCGCCAGCGCCCCTCCCACCAGAGCAGCAACGTCACCGGGCCGAGCACGTAGACCACGCTCAGCAGCACCGAGATCACGAAGTTGAGCTGGTGGGACACCGAGTGCGCGGACTGCCGGCACACCGCGTCGATCGACGCCGCGCAGTCGAGGGGGAAGGCGGAACGCAGGATCAGCAGCACGCCGAAGGCCCCAACGGCCACGATCGTCGACCGTGCCCGCCACTGCACCGGCGCCAGGCGGGCGAGCGGCGGGCAGGCCAGGAGGAAGGCGATTCCCGCCGTCAGCTCCAACGCGCGGAACAGCTTCCGGTACGGCTGGCCCCGCGCGCTGAGATCGTTGGGCGCGGTGTGCAGCGGGGAGAGCCCGGTGTCCAGGAAGAACTCGGCCAGCCAGCCCAGCTGCGCGGCGGTACCGATGCCGACCAGTCCGACTCCCACCACGCGAACCGCGGCGAGAGTGTGAATCCGGTTCAAGGTCGGCAGCATGGCGATGTACTTATCACGCTGGGCGATCGAACGGGAACCCAAATGGGTTCACCGGCCTGCCTCCCTCCGGTGTGTGAAGCTGGTCGCACGGACTTGGACGGGACCCCTCGCGGTGCCACGCTCGTGTCATCAGCGATCCACGACCCGGGGACCTCGGACGAGGCCTCGAGGGAAGGACGGTCGACAACGATGTCCATGCCTGACAACGCGGGCGAAGTCTCCGCACCCTACGGTTCCGGCCCCTCGGCGCAGGCCACTCCGCCGCGCAAGAAGGTCCGCATCCACCACCTCCGTGAGCTGAAGGAACGCGGCGAGCCGTGGCCCATGCTCACCGCCTACGACATGTACACGGCCGAGCTGTTCGACGAGGCGGGTATTCCGGTGCTGCTCGTCGGCGACTCCGCCGCCAACAACGTGTTCGGCTACGACACCTCGCTCCCGGTGACGGTCGACGAGCTGCTGCCGCTGGTCCGCGCGGTGACCCGCTCGGTCAAGCGGGCGCTCGTGGTGGCCGACCTGCCGTTCGGCTCCTACCAGCTCTCCCCTGAGCAGGCGCTGGAGACGTCCGTGCGGTTCATGAAGGAGGGCCGCGCGCACGCGGTGAAGCTCGAGGGCGGCCGCCGGTTCGCCGCCCATGTCGAGGCGCTGACCTCGGCAGGCATCCCCGTCATGGGGCACATCGGGTTCACGCCGCAGAGCGAGCACAACCTCGGCGGCTACCGGGTGCAGGGCCGCGGCTCCGCGGCCGACGACCTGCTCGCCGACGCGCTGGCGCTGCAGGAGGCGGGTGCCTTCTCGGTCGTGATGGAGATGGTGCCCGCCGAGGCCGCCAAGCGCGTGACCCACGAGCTGAAGATCCCGACCATCGGCATCGGGGCGGGCCCTGACTGCGACGCGCAGGTTCTGGTGTGGCAGGACATGGCGGGCCTGCGCCGGGGCAAGGCGCCGAGGTTCGTCAAGCGGTACGCCGACGTCGCCGGGGTGCTCTCCGGGGCGGCGCAAGCGTTTGCCGACGAGGTCCGGCGCGGCGAGTTCCCCGCCCCGGAGCACGCCTTCCACTGAAGCGGGTGTTATGAACGTCGCCGAAGACGTTCACGGCGGAAGGCGTTGGGCCACATGGACGAGCTGTACCCGGCACTCTCGCCGCACACCTCGGGAATGCTCGACGTCGGTGACGGCAACTCCCTGTACTGGGAGGTCAGCGGCAACCCTGCCGGAAAGCCCGCCGTGGTGCTCCACGGCGGGCCCGGCAGCGGGAGCGCACCACTGAGCCGTCGCCACTTCGACCCGGCGGCGTACCGGATCGTGCTGTTCGACCAGCGCGGCGCGGGACGCAGCACGCCGCACGTCAGCGATCCCGAGGCCGACCTTTCCGTCAACACCACCTGGCACCTCGTCTCGGATCTGGAGAAGCTGCGCGACCACCTCGGCATCGAGCGCTGGCTGGTGTTCGGCGGCTCGTGGGGCGCCACGCTCGCGCTGGCCTACGCCGAGACCCACCCCGAGCGCGTCAGCGAACTGGTGCTGCGTGGTGTGTTCACCGCACGGCGCAGCGAGCTCGACTGGATCTACAACGGCGGCGCGGCGAACCTCTTCCCCGAGGAGTGGGCCGACTATCTCGCGCCGGTGCCCGCGGACCAGCGCGGCGACCTGGTCGGCGCGTACCGGCGGCTGCTCGACGATCCCGACCGGGCCGTCGCCGGGCGGGCGGCGGTGGCGTGGAGCGCGTGGGAAGGCGCGATCGTCTCGGTGGTGCCGCAGCAGAGCTACCGCACGGGCTACAGCGCGCCCTCGTTCGCGGTGCCGTTCGCGCGCATGGCGCTGCACTACTTCACCAACGACGCGTGGCTCGAGGACGGGCAGCTCATCCGCGACGCGGGCAAGCTGGCCGGTATCCCCGGCGTGCTGGTGCAGGGCCGCTATGACGCGGTGTGCCCGCCGACCACGGCGTACGAGCTGCACCGCGCGTGGCCCGATTCGGAGCTGGTGCTGCTCGAAGGCGCCGGGCACGCCATCACCGATCCCGGGATGCTCGCCGCACTGCGCCGGGCGCTGGACTCCTTCGCCCGAACCTGATCACACCTGCAGCGCGAGCCACAGCTCCGCCCGCACGCCTGGCGAGCCGAGGTCGCGGCCGCTCAGCTCGGCGACCTTCGCCATGCGGTTGCGCAGTGTGTGCCGGTGCACGCCAAGCCGGGCCGCGGCCGCGTCCCAGTGCCCGTTGTGCTCCAGCCAGCAGCGCAGCGACTCCAGCAGCTCACTCCGGCCCGTCGCGTCGTGCTCGCGCAACGGACCCAGCAGCTCACGCGCGAACGCCCGGGCCGCGGCCGGATCGATGAGCGCGAGCAACCCTTCCGCGGCGTGGTCTGCGGAGCGCACCGACGACCTGCCCGCCGACCGCGCCGCCTCGGCGGCCTGCTCGGCCTGCCGCCGAGCCAGCTCGACGTCCACTGTCGACGATGAGACTCCGGCGTGCAGCCCGGCGATCCGCTCCGGCAGCTCCAGTACCGCGGGCTCCTCCCCCAGCACCACCACGGTGTCGCCGTGCTCGGCGAAGAACGCGCGCTCGTGCTCGCTCTCCAGGATCTCCAGTGCCGCGGCCCTCGCCCGCGCCGTGCCGACGAGCACCACCACGGGCCCCGGCAGGGCGGGCGCCTCACCGAACACCGTGCGCGCGGTGCCGAGCGCCAGCTCCGTGCTGCCGTCGAGCAACAACCGCAGCAACCCGGCGCGCAGACCCCGGAACATCGCGCCCCGCGCCCGGTCCCGCTCCTGCGCGAGCGACAGCAGCGCCGTCGCCGTGGTGACGATGTGCTGGCCCGCCGCGTCGAGGCGAGCGGGCCCACCCACCGCGAGAAAGCCTCGCGTGCGCGTGCCCAGTGCCTGGATCACCACCTCCTCGCCCGCCACGGTCGCCAGCCGGGAACCGGTGCGCACGCGGTCCAGCTCGGCCCGCAGCGGCCGCGCGAACGACCGGGCCGACGCCGGTGCGGCTTCCCGCACCGAGCCGGCACCGTCGAGCAGCAGCACCCAGCCGTCGACGAGCTGCGCGAGCCTGCGCACCAGCGCACCGGGCCCACTGCGCCGCAGCGCGGTCCTGGTCAGCTCCTGCTGGCCGCGGCCCGTGCGCACGAGCGACTCGTACTGCTCGGCCGCCAGCGCCGCCGACACCGCCTTGGTGATCGCGATGAACGGCGTGGGCACGGGCACCTCCAGCAGCGGCAGCCCCGCCCGCTCGGCCGCCCCCACGAGCTCGGCGGGCACCTCGGCGTGGCTGAGCCCGACCCCGAAGCCGAGGCCGGTCACGTCCGCGCCCACGAGCCTCGCGACGTAGTCGCCTGCCTGCCCGGACCCGAAGGTCAGTCCCGTGGTGAGCAGCAGTTCGCCGCCGTCGAGGTACGGCGAAGGGTCGCCCAGCTCCGTCGGATGCACCCACGTGATCTCGCGGTCCAGCCCGGCCCGTCCTGCGAGCACGCGCAGGCCGAGCGGGCGCTGGGCCACGAGCGCACGCGGAGTGAGTGCCATAGTGGCCAATTCTAGGCGCGAAATTGGACAACCCGGCAGGCTGACGCGGCCAGGACCCGGACTCATCCTGGGGGCATGACCGCCACGACACACCGCCGCTTGCGCACCGAGATCCCCGGCCCCGCCTCGCGGGCACTGCAGGAACGCCGCGCGGCCGCCGTCGCGCACGGGGTCAGCTCGGTACTGCCGGTCTACGTCACCTCCGCCGACGGCGGCCTGCTCACCGACGCCGACGGCAACACCCTCATCGACCTCGGCTCCGGCATCGCGGTGACCAACGTCGGCCACGGCGTGCCCGCCGTGGTGGACCGGATCCGCGAGCAGGCGTCGGCCTTCACGCACACGTGCTTCATGGCCACGCCGTACGAGGGCTACATCGAGGTGTGCGAGGCCCTCGCTGAGCTGACGCCCGGCTCGCACGAGAAGCGTTCAGCGCTGTTCAGCACCGGCGCCGAGGCTGTGGAGAACACCGTGAAGATCGCGCGGGTCGCCACCGGCAGGCAGGCCGTCGTGGTGTTCGACCACGCCTACCACGGACGCACCAACCTGACGATGGCGCTGACGGCGAAATCGATGCCGTACAAACACGGCTTCGGCCCGTTCGCGCCCGAGGTCTACCGGGTGCACGGCTCCTACCCGTTCCGCGATGCGCCGGGACTCACCGGCGAGCAGGCCGCCGCTGCCGCCATCGACCGGATCGAGAAGCAACTCGGCGCCGATTCGGTGGCCGCCGTGGTGATCGAGCCGATCCAGGGCGAGGGCGGGTTCATCGCCCCCGCACCCGGGTTCCTGCCCGCGCTCTCGCGCTGGTGCACCGCGAACGGCGTCGTGTTCGTGGCCGACGAGGTACAGACCGGGTTCTGCCGCACCGGCGACTGGTTCGCATGCGACGACGAGGGCGTGGTGCCCGACCTGGTGGCGACAGCGAAGGGCATCGCGGGCGGGATGCCGCTCGCCGCCGTCACCGGCCGCGCCGAACTGCTCGACGCCGTGCACTACGGCGGTCTCGGCGGCACCTACGGCGGCAACCCGGTCGCCTGCGCGGCCGCGCTCGGCGCGATCGAGACGATGCGCACGCGGAACCTCGCCGCGGCGGCGCGCAAGATCGGCGACGCCGCGCTGCCCCGCCTGCGCGCGCTGGCCGCCGAGACCGGCGTGATCGGCGACGTCCGGGGCCGGGGCGCCATGCTCGCCGCCGAGTTCTGCAAGCCGGGCACCACCGAACCCGACCCGGAGGCGACCAAGCGGGTCGTCGCGGCGTGCCACGCCGAGGGCGTGGTGGTGCTGACCTGCGGCACGTACGGCAACGTGGTGCGCCTGCTGCCCCCGCTGACGCTGCCGGAAGAGCTGCTCGACGAGGGCCTGAGCGTGTTGGAGCGGGCCGTCCGCGAGGAGGCCGCCCGGTGACCGCGCCGTTCTGGGTCGCGGGCAAGCCGGTGAGCGGCGCCGAGACCGTCGTGATCCGCAGCCCCTACGACGGCGCGGAGGCAGGCCTCCACGCCGTACCGTCCACAGCGGACATCGAGAGGGCCGTGGCCGCCGCCGACGCCGTGCGGCACGAGGCCGCGGCGCTGCCCGCACACGTACGGGCCGGTGCACTGGACCACGTCTCGCGCGTGCTCGCGGAGCGAGCCGAGGAGTTCGCGGCCCTCATCACCGCGGAGTCGGGTAAGCCCCTCAAGTGGGCTCGCGCCGAGGCCGGGCGCGCGGCGTCGACGTTCCGCTGGGCGGCCGAAGAAGCGCGCCGCTTCTCGGGTGAGCTGCAACGGCTCGACACCGACCCCGGCGCGACCGGGCGGATCGCGCTCGTGCGCCGCGTGCCGAGGGGGCCGGTGCTCGGCATCACGCCGTTCAACTTCCCGCTGAACCTGGTGGCGCACAAGGTGGCACCCGCCCTCGCGGTCGGCGCGCCGATCGTGCTCAAGCCAGCGCCCGCGACGCCGCTCACCGCGCTGGCGCTCGGTGAGGTGCTCTCCGAGACCGACCTCCCCGAGGGCATGTGGTCGGTACTGCCCGTCGGCAACGACCAGTCGGCCGCGCTGGTGGCCGATCCCCGGCTGCCGGTGGTGTCGTTCACGGGCAGCGTGCCGGTGGGCTGGGGCATCCGCGACGCGGCACCCCGCAAGCACGTCACCCTGGAGCTGGGCGGCAACGCGGCGGTCATCGTCTGTCCCGATTGGACCGACCTCGGCTACGCGGCCGACCGCATCGCCACGTTCGCGATGTACCAGGCCGGTCAGTCGTGCGTGTCCGTGCAGCGCGTCTACGCACACCGTGATGTCGCCGAGCCGCTGACGGAGCGCGTGATCGAGAAGGTCCGCGCGCTCGGCACCGGCGACCCGCGCTCCGCGGGCACCGACGTGGGCCCGCTCATCAACACGGCCGCGGCGGAGCGCGTCGAGTCGTGGGTCTCGGGCGCGGTCGAGGCGGGTGCCCGCTGCCCCGTCGGCGGGCGACGCGACGGCGCCACCGTGGCGCCGACCGTGCTCACCGACGTGCCCGAGGACGCGCGGGTGATGGCCGACGAGGTGTTCGGCCCCGTCGTGGCGATCAACACCGTCGACTCCGTCGAGGAGGCGTTCCGGCACGTCAACGCGTCGCGATTCGGGCTCCAGGCCGGGGTGTTCACGCGCGACCTGCCCACCGCGTTCGCGGCGTCGGCACAGCTGGAGGTCGGCGGCGTCGTGATCGGCGACGTGCCGAGCTTCCGCGCCGACCAGATGCCCTACGGCGGGGTGAAGGACTCCGGCGTCGGCAGGGAGGGCCCCGCCGCCGCGATGGCCGACCTCACCGAGGAGCGGATCACCGTGCTGACCGGAGTGCCGCTGTGAGTTCGCGGTGGGCGTCCACGAGCGACGGCCCGTACCAGGTGAGATAACGGCCCGACACCAGCACGTACGGCACGCCCGGGAACGCCTCGGGGCCGTCGCCCGCGGTGAACTCGTACGGCTCGTCGGGCAGCACGAGCAGATCGGCGTCACCCGCGTCGAACCAGCCGCGCAGCTCGTCGAGCTTCGGGCGCGGGTAGCGGTCGGTGTGGTCGCCGTAGACGGTCGCGACACCGAGGCGATGCAGCACGTCGCCGCCGAAGGTGTCGCGGCCGAGCACCACCCACGGCTTGCGCCACACGGGGACCACGGCGCGCGCTCGTAGCGGCGCGGTCTCGCCCCACAACCCCTCGGACTCGGTCAGCCACCCCGGAGCATCCACGCCGAACCCCTGCGTGAGCAGCGTCCGCAGCGACGCGAGCGCGGCCGGGACGGTCGCGGGCGCCGCCATGACCCACACCGGCACGCCCTCGGCGCGCAGCCGTTCGACATCCTCGGGCCGGTTCTCCTCGGAGTTGGCGAGCACCAGGTCCGGCCGCAGGTCCAACACGCGATCGACCTTCGGGTACTTCGACCCGCCGACGCGCGGCACGGCCAGCTCCGGCGGGTGCGTGCAGTAGTCGGTGGCTCCGGCGAGCACGCCGGGCACCGCGGCCTCGACCGCCTCCGTCAGCGCGGGCACGAGCGACACCACGCGGCCCGGCGTTGCGCGCAGGGGGACGTCGGCTCCGAGGTCGTCCTTCATCGGCAGTACTCCAGCAACACGTCGGCGTGACAGGGCTCGGGCGCGCACCAGCAGCCCAGCGCGCGCCCGGAGAGCTCCCCGTCGCGCAGCCGCTGGATCAGTTCCGGCCTGCCCTTCAGCCACTCACGGTAGTGCCTGACCATCGCCTTCCTGTCGGTCCTGGCCTCCTTGACGAAGGGGTTGGCGAAGTCGGACTGCGGCCACGAGTGACGATTGCCGGAGTGTCCGATGTAGACGATCAGGTCGTGGTCGACGAGCCACGGCACGAGATGCTTGTGTGGTCCGGACTTCCGCACGTTCACCGCGACGCTGCGCCCCGCGAGCACCTCGTCGCGCAGCTTCTCCTCCGCCTCCGTCCACTCGTCACGCGCGCTCAAAGGACACCTTCCGCTTCTCGACGTCCACCGAGGTCAGCCGCACCGCGATCCGGCCGCTGTCCGGGAAGCCGGTGCCGCTGCACTTGCCCAGCACGGGCGGGTTCTCCAGGAACACCTCCGCCTTGTTCTCCTCCGCCCGCAGCACCACCGCGTCGAACGTGCGCCCGACGTGCTCGGCGAGGATCCACGCCTCCACCTGGTCGAGGCAGGCCCGCTCGACCCTGGCCGCGCGGTTGTCCGAGGCGTTCATCAACTCGGGCAGCTCCCCCAGTGCCTCGCGGACCCACTCCGGCACGGGCCTGCCGTGGGTGACGGCGAGGCAGACCTCCGTCGCGAACCGGTCGACCAGCCGCCGGATCGGCGCCGTCACGTGGGCGTAGGGGCCGCCGATCCCGGCGTGGGCCGCGGCCGAAGGCCTGCCGCCGTCGAACGAGGTGTACCCGGCGCCGCGCAGCAGCCGCGTGGTGCCCGCGTAGAGCGCGAGCGACGCCGGGTTGCGGGGATCGAGCCCCGCCAGCAGCTCGGAGACGGTCGCGTCCCGCGGCCAGTCGATGCCCAGCGCGTGAGCGGAACGGCGCAGCCAGTTGACCGTCTCGGCGTCGGCCTCGGGCAGCGTACGCAACACCCCCACCCCGGCCTCGAGCATGATCGACGCCGCGACCATGCCGGTGAGCAGGGAGATCTCGGCATTCCACGCCTCGACGTCCGGACGCGGACGGCGGGTGAGGATCCACCCGCCGTCCGGTCCGGCGACGATCTCCTGCTCGGGCAGTTGCAGCTCGACCGCGCCCCGGTGCACGGCCAGCTCACGACGAAGCCTGCCGAGCACGGGCAACGCCGCGATCGAGGGATGCGCGGTGCCCGCGGCGAGCGCGGCGGCCACCGTCTCGTAGTCGAACCGCTCCGTCGAGCGCACGAGCGCGCGGCGGACATGCACGGACACGGGCTCGCCGCCGGCATCGGTGTCGATCGTCCACAGCACCGAGGGCCGCACCATGCCGGGCAGGAGACTCGCGGCGCCCTCGCTCAGCTCGGGCGGGTGCAGCGGGACGTTGCCGTCGGGCAGGTACAGCGTCTGCCCGCGCCTGCGAGCCTCGCGGTCGACGGGCCCGCCCGGCGGCACGAACGCGGCGATGTCGGCGATGGCGTACTGCACCCGGAAACCGCCCCTAGCCAGCGGTTCGATGAGCACAGCCTGGTCGAGATCCTTCGAACCGGGCGGGTCGACGGTCACGAACGGCAGGTCCGTCGCATCCTCCCTGGACCCGTTCCCCGTGGGGTCGCCGGCGACGGACTCGGCCTCGGCCAGCACGTCCGCGGGGAAGTATTCCGGCAGCTCGAACTCGGCGCGCAGCGAGGCGAAGTCGCCGGCGCCCGGCGTGTGGACCGCGAGAGCCACCCTTGAACCCTAACGCCGTCCCGCCGTGGACATGACCTGATCGGGTCCGCACCTCGCGGGTGTACCTTGCCACCCAGCTAATGAAAACCGGTCTCACTTTCAGGAGTTGCTCGTGAAGGTCGCCTTCGTCGGCAAGGGCGGCAGTGGCAAGACCACGCTGGCCTCGCTGTTCACCTCCTCCCTCGCCGATGCCGGGCTCCCCGTGCTGGCCATCGACGCGGACATCAACCAGCACCTCGCCGTGGCGCTCGGCGCGAGCCAGGAGCAGGCCGACGCGCTGCCGACCCTCGGCGACAACCTGCCGATGATCAAGGAGTACCTGCGCGGCGACAACCCCCGGATCGCGAGCGCGGACGCGATGATCAAGACGACGCCGCCGGGGCGCGGGTCGCGGCTGATGACGCCGAGGGAGCACAACCCGATCACCGACGCCTGCTTCCGCGACGTGGCCGGCGTGCGGCTGGCCGTCACCGGCCGGTTCGCCGAGGACGACCTTGGTGTCGCCTGCTACCACTCGAAGACCGGCGCGGCGGAGCTCCTGCTCAACCACCTCGTCGACGGCCAGGGCGAATACGTGGTGGTGGACATGACCGCGGGCGCCGACGCGTTCGCCTCGGGTCTCTTCACGCGCTTCGACGTGACCTTTCTCGTGTGCGAGCCGACCGTGCGCAGCGTCGGCGTCTACAGGCAGTACACGGAGTACGCGCGGGACTTCGGCGTCCGGCTCGCCGTGGTGGGCAACAAGGTGACCGACGAGGACGACGTGGACTTCCTGCGCGAGTCGGTGGGCGCCGATCTGCTCGGCTGGGTCGGCACGTCGAAGCACGTGCGCGCCGCCGAGCGCGGGCAGGCGCGGCCGATCGGCGAGCTGGAGCCGCACAACCTCGGCACCCTGCGCACCATGCTGTCCACAGTGGATGCGACCGAGCGCGACTGGGAGAGGTACCAGGCGCAGGCGGTGGAGTTCCACCTGCGCAACGCGCGTTCGTGGGCGGGTGCGGACCTGGCCGACCAGGTGGACCCCGATTTCGTCCCGGGCCCCCTGGCGACAGTGGACTGACCCGCGCGAGTCGTGCGCTCCTGCACGCGAGTCGTGCGCTCCTGCACGCGAGTCGTGCACTCCCGCACGCGAGTCGTGCGCTCCCGCACGCGAGTCGTGCACTCCCGCACGCGAGTCGTGCACTCCCGCACGCGAGTCGTGCACTCCCGCACGCGAGTCGTGCACTCCCGCACGCGAGTCGTGCACTCCCGCACGCGAGTCGTGCACTCCCGCACGCGAGTCGTGCGTTCGGGGCGCGCGGCGCGGCGGCCCGAGTGCACGACTCGCGATCCGGAGTGCACGACTCGCGGTCCGGAACGCACGACTCGCGATCCGGAACGTACGACTCGCGGTCTGGAGTGCACGACTCGCTATCGGAACGTACGACTCGCGGGTGGTCAGTCCTCGCTGTCCCAGTCGGCGTCGGCTCGGTCGGCTGCCCTGGTCCGCTCGCGGGCGATCTCGAGTGCACGGCGAGCGGTCGCCTCGTCCGGGTACGGCCCCAGCCGGTCGATCGAACGCGACAGCTCGCCGTGCTCGACCTCACCGGTCCGCGTGTTGTACCACCAGCCTGCGGCCGGGTTCGGGTCCTTGCTCATCGGTGCCATGCTCCGAGCCTGACACGTGGCCGCCCCGGCGGCCACCGTCAGCGGCGGTACCGATACGGGATCTCCGTGGGTTCGTCACCGGTCGGCCCGAACTCGCCGCCCTGGCCCGACGGCTCCGCGCGGCTGGGTTCCGCGCGGACAGGCTCCTCACCGCTTCGCTCCCCCGGCATCTCGTCGAACCAGCCCCGATCCGACCGGGGTTGTGCGGCAGGCGGCTGCGGTGCGCCCACCGCCTTCGGGGAGGGCTCCGCGGGCTGCTGAACGGCGATGCCCCGCGGCGGAGTGTCCACGTCGGCGTCCTCGGCAACGTCCTCGGCGAGCGGCGCCGACGGCGGTTCGGGCACCACGGCGGGTTCCTCCACCGCGGCAGTCGCGGGCGCCACCGCCGCGGGCGGTTCCGGCGCCGGCTCCCCAACCGGTTCGGCTTCCACGGGCGGCACCGGGGTCTGCTCCACCGACTCCACCGGCTCCCTCGGCTGCGGCGAGGACACCGAAGGCGCCGTCGGCGGGGGCGGCAACGGCGGCGCGGACGGCGGCGAGGCCGACGTCGTCCGCCACACCGGCTGCGGGCCGATGTTCATCGGCGCCGGCCTGCCCTGCGCGGGCGCGGGCGCCTGCCGCACGGTCTGCTGAGCGCCCCGCACGATCGGGTCGAGGCACGACACGAGCACCGTCGTGTGCTCGGGGTCCTCCACCTTCCGGCCGCTGCGCTCGCGGTAGACCATCTCGCCATCGGAATCGATCTCCACCAGGTAACCGGCCTCGGCGAGCTGTTCCTCGTCGAGGTCCACGAGCCGCTCCGGCCGGGACGGCACCACCCGGTACGTCGGCCACGCCAGCCGGGCGTGGGTGTCGTGGAACTGGGCGAGCAGCGCGGCCATCTGCTGCTGCCACGGCAGCGGCATCGACTCCGCGATCGAGCGCGGCAGCACGACGTACCCCGCGTCGACCCCCGGCCAGCCCCGGCGCAGGTGGTCGGCGAGCGGCGTGCTGGACGCGGGCGGAGCGTTTCTCGGCGCCTGCGGGAAACCGAACATGTTCCGAGGGTCGGCGTCGAGTCCGGCGGACTGGCCGCCCTGCTTTCCGCGCTTACCCCACTTCTTGGCCACGACACTCACTCCACGTAGTACTCACACGCCAGGCCTGACCGCCTGCGGAACGAGCTCGGCCTCGTCCCACGACACTTCCCTCGTGTGCACCGGCACACCACTCTGCTGCGCTTCCACCATCTTCCCGTCACCGAGATACATCGCCACGTGGTGGATGGTGCTCGGGTTCGACGGGTCGTACGCCCAGAACAGCAGGTCGCCTGGCTGGGCCTGCTCCACCGGCAGCATCGCGCCCGCCTTGTACTGGTCCCTGGACACGCGCGGCAGCGTGATCCCAGCGGCCTCGTACGCCCGGAGCATGAGCCCCGAGCAGTCGTAGGAGCTGGGCCCCGTCGCGCCCCAGACGTACGGCTTGCCCTGCTCCCCCAGCGCGAACTGGATGGCCTGTCCCGCCACCTGGTTCGGCGGCAGCACCGGGCCGACGCTCTCGCCGCAGCCCGACGCGTTCTCGACCTGGCCCATGTTCTCGACGAGGTGGACCGCCATCGGCTCCCAGTTGTGGTAGCGGTCGGGGAACGCGGAGCGCTCGACGGCCTGCGCGACGTCGCCGGGTCGCATCTCCTCCCAGCCGTCGACCTCTTCCAGCACGTCGTAGAACTTGTTGACCTGGTACGGCGGGTTGGTGACCTGCTCGACGGTGCCCCAGCCCATCGACGGCCGCATCTGGAAGATGCCAAGAGAGTCCCGATCGCCGTAGTTGAGGTTGCGCAGCCGTGACTCGGTCATCCCGGCCTGGATGGCGATCTGCCACGCCCGTGGGGAGAGCTCGCGTTCCTTGCCGATCGAGATGATGAGCGAGACGATGCTCCGCTGCTCCTCGTCCAGCTCGCTCGCGTCGGCCTCGCCCTTGCTCGCCAGGCCGGGCTGAGTGGGCCCGATCGCCGCGTCGCAGCTCAGCGGCGTCACGCCCTGGGCCTGTTGCCGCTGGCTGTCGATGATGGTGACCATCCCGACGGCCAGCAGCACGGTGATGACGGCCGCGGTGACACACCCGACCAGTAGCCCCGCCCGCACGTTAACCCGCCTGGTTGTAGTCGGCGACGCGCCAGCCGGCGTTCGTGCTGACCACGGTGATGCTCAGGGTCGGGCCGTCCGTGGGCACCTGGACCTCGACGGAACTGGTGAAGGAGGAGGTGGCGCGCGGCTCGCCGGTGACCTTGGTGGCCGGGATGTTCGCCGGGTTCACGCTCCGCATCACCGGCAGGTACTCCTCCGTGGTGTACGGGCGCAGGCCCTCGAGCCACTGCTCGTTGGTGACGCCCTGCGGATGGTTCACCCAGGCCGACGCCCAGTTGGCCGCGACCCGCAGCGCGGCGGGCGCGGGCGGTGCGGTGGTGGGCTTCGCGAGCGGCTCGGAGAGCCGCGTCGGCAACGGACTGGTGGTGGTCAGCCGGTCGTCGGTGGGCGAGCCGGAGGCACCCTGCGACTGGCCCGCGGGCGGGGTGGCCCCCGCGCCGGAGTCGCCGACCAGCCTCGGCACCACGATCCCCGCCGCGACGAGCACGGCCACGACCACGATGAACGTGCCGATCAGGTGCGTCGGCGAGCGCAGCGGCCAGCCCCACAGGCGGCGGTACACGGCCGCCCTGCCACGGTTGGTACGAATAGGCATCGCGACCCCCTACCGCACCACGTGGTCGGTGTCGCGGGGCTCGTCACCCCGAACCTCGAGTCCCCTGGACGGCCGGTACAGCACGAACACCGGCTTGCCCGCGACCAGTTCGGGTTCGACCCGGCGCGGTTGTGGCGGCACGGCCGCCGGTGGTGGCGGTCCCTGCACCGTCTCGCGGGGCGAGTCGGACGACGCCGACCCGACGCCCACGGACGCCATGCGCGAGGGCACGACCACCGGATCGTCGTCGCCGCGGTCCCAGCCGCGGTCGGTCACGGGCGCGGTGTCCACCCGCCTGCTCGACGCGGGCACCGTGCGCGGCTGGGTGTAGTCGCCCGGTGAGCGGCCCGGCACGTAGTTCGCGAAGGCACCGGCGGGCGCGCCACCACCCGCGGGCAGCGCGGCCCGCCCATCGGCACCGGCCACCGGGGCCGGCCAGTTCGTCGAGGGATGAGCCGCCGCCCCACTGCCGTTGTCGAGGCGCTGGGCGCTGGCGAACACGGTGGCCTCGGGCCGGAACCGGCCGCCGCTGGTCGCACCTGCGTGGCCCCGGGTCGCCGCACCGCCCGCGGCCTCGTCGTCGTCGCGCACGCTGCGCCAGAACTCGTCCTGCGGCGTCGGCTCGTCGCTCTTCTTGCGGAACCGCGAGAAGAGACCGCCTCTCGGGGTCGGAACGGCGGAACCGACCATGCTCACCGACATCTCGACCATCTGCCAGAGCCGCCTCGCCGGCCTGCCGACCAGGAACAGCAGGATCGTCACCAGCCCCGCGAGCACGATCTGCGTCAGCATCGACAGCGAGTTGCCCGCCGCGAAGATCGCCTGCAGCAGCAGCGCGTGCACACCGGCGAGCACCGAGAGCACGATCAGGTTGAACGCCACCGACCCGACGACCTTGCCGACGCGCCGCAGGATGTCGTGGTGCAGGATCGCGACGAGGCCGATCAGCGGTGCGGTGAGCGTGAACAGGCGCACGAGGATCTGCGCCAGCAGCACCGCGGCCTTGGCGAACAGCTGGAACAGGGCATAGACCAAGCTCTGGAGCATGGCGAGGAATCCCGCACCCGTCCGGCTTCCATCCTCGCCGGTGAAGTAGCCGGCGGCCGGACCGAGCTGGGTCGAGATGTCCTTGAACGCCTGCTTCTTCTGGTCGATGATCGCTTGGTTGGCATCGTCGCCGTTGCTGATCTGCTGCACGGTGAACGCCTGAGCGTCCAGCAGCGGCCTGCCGAACTGCTCGGCTTGCGGTGCGTCCGGAGCCCCGAACGTGCCCCGCAGCCAGCTGTCGTAGACAACGTGGGTGTGGAGCTGGGTCGGCAAAATATCGTCGACGTTGCGGGCTGCCGCGTTGTCGACGAATCCCGCCTGGATGTCCGTCGTGGTCTGAACGATCGTGCGGTCGATCTCGTCGTAGTAGCGCAACAGCGCCAACGACGAGGCCGCTAGCCAAACCCCGCCCAAGGCGAACAACGCCCGCTTGCTCACGGTCGCGAGGTCACCGCGCCAGATGTTTCGGAACATGAAGATGGCGAGCAACAGCGCCACGATCCCGAACAACTGGGCGTAGATGTTGCTGTAGACGGCTTCGGCGCCCTTGGAGACGGCGTTGTAGATCGGGTTGAGCAGCCCGCCTTCGAGCACCGTGTAGTGCAGCGAGTTGGTGGCCCCGACGATGTTCTTGCCGATGTTGAAGAGCTGGTTGCCCGCCCACGTGTCGACGGTCGTGTTGGGGTCGGTGAGCCCCAGCGCGCCGCTGTCGCAGTCGTAAACGTTCCAGACCATGCCCGCGTAGCTGTAGTCGCGGTAGGCGCTGTGCTCTTCTCCACGAACGTCAGGCGGGTCGATCGCGCCGACCATGCCCGAGCCGGGGCGTTCCGGGTTGGGGGCCTCACAGCCCTGTGCGTGGGCGGGGGGTGCCGTGACGACGGCCTGCAGGCCGAGGATCGCGATGGTCGCGACCAGTGCCGCGTATCTCTTGCGGCCCCGTGCGGGGCCTTCACCTCGTCGTCGCCTCGTGCGTGCGTCGTGCCAGGCCCAGGCGCACAGGAAAACGACGAGCAGCGTCAGCACGGTGTTCATGCGGCGTCCCGGCCGGTGCCGTTCTTGCCTGCCCTCGCCGGTTGCTTCTCCTCGCCCGGCCGATCCGGCGCACGGTCGGGGTCGGCCTCCTCCAGCACCTGCTCCTCGGTGAGCCCGACCTCCAGCTCGGCCGCCCTCTCGAGGTCCTCCTCGAACTCGTCTTCCGGCAGCGGGGGCTCGGGCACGCGATACTCGGGCTGACTCGGCCGCTCCGCGCCGGGCCTGGCCGGCGTCCGGTCCTGTGTGGAGCCGGGCGTGGTGTCGAGCGAGTTGCGCAGGTGCTCAAGGTGCGGGCCGGAGAAGTCGACGCGGATCCGTTCGACGCCGCCCGCACCGTCGGCGAAGATGAACTGCCTCGGGTCCCGGTCGCGCTCGACCTCGCGCTGCGAACCGGGCCGCCTGCCCAGCGCCGCCACGACCTGCTCGTAGCCGACGCCCACGGGCACCTTCAGCAGGCGCAGCGCGTCGGACTGCGTCTCGTCGTCGTCGAGCCTGCCGACGAACACCGAGTCGAGCAGCGCCACGAACCCCTGGATCTTCAGGAAGTCGGCGGGAATCTGCGACGACAGCAGCACGCGGACGTTCCATTTCCGCGAGTCACGCGCGAAGCGGTTCATCAGCACGCGACCCGTCGGCACCTCGGACAGGAAGAACGCCTCGTCGATCCAGACGCCCTTGCGCTGGTCCTTCGGCTTCTCGTAGACCGAGCGCTGGGTGAGCCACGCGGCGAGGTTCAGCATCTCCACGCCGAGCGCCTCGGCGTCGGTCCAGTGCTCCCGCCCGACGCCCTCCTTCGGCAGTGTCAGCCCGGCCATCGTGAGCACGGTGAGCCGGTCGTCGCGGGTGTCGGAGTACGGGTCGGCTCCGGCCTCCGGGATGAGCAGCGACATGCGTTCGCGCAGCTCGTCGAGGAAGTCGGCGACCACGACGGCGTGCTCGTGGTGCTCGCTGGAGTCGCGCCGCAGCGCGTCGATGACCTGGCCGGGGTCGGCGTCGTAGCGGCCACCGACCGTCCGCACCGCGCGCAGGAGCACGATCCGCGTCTGCGGCATTCTGGCGACGTCGTAGGGCAGCACGCCCGTGAGCACGTCGAGGACGAGACGGCGCCGGGTGGCGCCGGCGAGTGCCCGTTCGCGCCGCCACGCGCGTTCCGGGTCCTCCTCGTCCAGGAAGTGGTCGAGCTGCGGTTCGGCGACCACCCGGTACGGGTTGAGGATGCCGGGCTGGGCGTTGAGCAGGTTGATCGGCCGCGCGTACGGGCGCAGCTCGGGCAGGTCGCACAGCCGCGACAGTGGTCCGGACGGGTCGAGGATCGTCCAGTGCGCCCCCGCCCGCAGTGTCTTGTAGACGATGCCGCCGCCAAGGAAGGACTTACCGCCACCGAGTCCGGCGACCATCGCGGTGAGGCCGGAGCCGTCGCGGATCTCCTGCGCCATCCACGGGTCCCAGGCGACGGGACGCCGGGTGGCAGTGCAGGTCTCGCCGAGCAGGATGCCGCGCCGGTCGCCGACCTCGGCCGTCGCCGTGGGCACCGCCGAGGCGGCCCAGACCACCGAGCCGCGCCGCAGGTAGGCGCCGTTCGACAGCGGCTCGCCGGGGATGAACTCCCTGGCCATCGCGTACTGCGCCTCGGGGTGCTCGATGGCGACCTTGGGCTTGTAGAGGTCCAGCAGCTGCTGGGCCAGTCGCAGTGCCTCACGCTCGGTGGGCCCTGACACCGCGAGCCGCCACCACGACCGCACGCGCGTGGCCAGCGCGGTGAAGCCCGACGTCATCTCGTCGTCGATCTCCAGCACCCGCGACGCCTGCCGCGCCAGCGACTGCGGCGGCTCCAGCTCGTGCTCGTCGGTGTAGTGCTTGACCTGCGAGCGCACCTTGTTCATCTGGCGCTGGAGTTCGCCTGCCACTTCTTCGGGCCTGCGCACGTAGATGCGGGCGGACCACTCGACTGAGGCGGGCAGGCGGTCGGCGTGCTGCACCCACGGGTCGTCGACCTCGGGGATCTGCAGGCCGTGCATCTGCCCCACGGTGAGCACGGCGACGTGGCGCTTGACGCCCGCGTTGGAACCGGTCCGGCCGCGCACCGTGACCGTCGGCGCGTAGGGGTCGCTGTGGAAGTCGGCCGCGTCGGTGAAGCTCGCGAGGTCCTCTGGCTCCCACGCCGCACCGGGCACGGCGGGCAGGTTACGGGGCGCGGGCAGGCCCAGCGAGCACGAGCGGTGCATCAGCCAGGAGATCTCCTCGGCGTGCACCGGCCTGCCCTCGAGCCCGCTCGACCCGATCACCTGGTCGAGGTGCTCCACCTCGGAGTCCAGCGCCGTGAGCTCGGCGTCGACGGCCTCGGGCAGGATCTTGCGCAGCAGCGGCGCGGCCCGCTCGACGGCACGGTCGACGACCCTGCGGGTCTGGACCTGCACGCCGAGGTAGACCTCCTTCTCCGCCATGGAGCGGCCCATCAGCTGCTGCTGCTCGCCCACGAGGTAGTCGTCGAAGGAGAGCGAGCCTGGCACGTCGGCGGGCCGGTCGTGTGCGTTGTGGACGTGCGCCTCGGCCCACATCCGGATCGGGTACGGCCGGGCGGTCACGCGCAGGTGCATCCAGCGGCCCTGCAGCTCCGCGTACTGGCCGGCGATGGCGGCGATCAGGTCCCTGCGCTGGGAGTCCGAGCGGAAGGACCAGCGTTGCGGCGCGAGCCGATACCAGGCGTAGACCTCGTGCCCGGTACGCAGCAGGTGCCCGTCGATCGAGCGCGCCGCGATGGACGGCGTGTAGGTGGGTATGGCCTGCTCACCGGGCAGCCGCCTGCCTTGGCGGCCGCCTTCGGCCTGCTTCGACTGTGCCGGCTGCTGTGCCTTCCGGCTGCGGTCGCGACCGAACAAGGACTACCTCCCCACCGGCGCCGAGGTACGGCGACGGCGTGCTCGTGCTGTGCTTTCTCGGGACGGGTACCGGACTGGGCTCGCTGTGCTCACCGCTCTTCCTGGAACGGGCGGATGGTGGTCGTAGCGCGGGGCGGGGCGCCGCGCCCTGCCCCGCGCGCGCTTCGGCCTCGGCCGTTCGGTGCGCACCTTGATCTTGCTGGCGCTCGCCGCCCCGCCGGTGCCGCTGGTCTTCTCGCGCGGGGCCTGCAGCTCCCTCATCCACATGGCGAACACCGCGCTGAGCGGGCGTTCGTGGCTGATCTTCGCGGTGATCAGCCTGGTGAGGGCGATCGTGATGACGAAGGCCCACGCCGTGGTGAAGAAGCCGAAACCGAAGCCGAGCTGCCGCTCGACGCCGAGTGTGACGAGGAAAAGCGGGATCCCGACGCCCCACGCCACATAGCGGGCGCGCCACGGGAACGTGGCCTTCGGCGGGCCGAGCCAAACCGCGTCGACCCGGTAGACCTCGTCATCGGTTCGAATGCGCACTGCGGCGGCCCCGGATCAGCCTGTGAACAGGCCGGCGATCCATTCGCCGACGTTGACTCCGAGACCGCTGACCGCAAGCCCGATGATCGCCAACGCGATCACCACGCCGGCGAGCCTGCGCATCACGCCGGCGTTGTCGCCCTTGCCGCCGCCCAGCCAGAGCAGCAGCAGTGCGACCGCGAGCAGTACCAGCGGGACAATGTTGTCGAGGAGCCATTGCCGGACGTTGCCGGTGCCGAGCTCACCTTGCGCCAGTGCCGCAAGCGTCATCGTGGTCATCGCGTACTCCCGAGTGCCCGGAGTGTGGTGCGCGACACACTGGTGTGTGCCACACAGAGGTTCCAGCACTTGCCGTGTTCAAACAACATCATGGCGTTACGACACATAGTGGTCAAAGGGCTGCGGGCCATAGTGGACCCCTGCGCCCGGTGGTCTTCGCCATTGCGCTCACTGAAACTCGTCTGCCCTCCATCATCGCCGCAACGGCGTCCAGGATTAACCCTGTCCACCCGGATTTCCTAGTGTGCGCATGGACTCACTCACACGCGTAGATCCTTCTCACTGTGAGTACGGGGTTCCACCGGTTGATGATGGCGAGAACAGTGAACCATGCCCCGATCGGCCGCAGCAGCGGGCTCCGGTCCGTGACTGGGCTTGCGGGCACCGTCGTCGCCGAGCACCAACCGAAAGAGCGAAGGGCACTACGGCGTGCACAGTTCGGCCCCCTGTTTTCGGCACTCTCCGTGACGCTTAGCCCGTTGTGGGGGTTTTCGGCAGGGGCTCACTTACGCCCAGCGAAGATGCCTGGTGGGAACGCGCCCTCGGCGACGGCCTTGCGGCTCAGCTCACGCCCGAGTGCGTGGATGCGCTCCGCCTTGTCCGCACCGACCCACCGGAACGGCGCGACCGCGGCGGCATTGGTCTGCTCCTCGATCCGCTGCCGCATCTCGGTGCCGGGCTCGGTCAGCCGCCCTTCCGCGTCGAGCAGTCCGCGCTCGCGCAGCTCGCCGGAGGCCTCGGCCCACTGTTCCTCCGACCAGCCGCGCATCCTCCTGGCGAAGTCCTCGACGAAGCCCTTGCCCGTCGCGGTGTGCGTGATCAGCGCGGGCAACCCGGCGAGGCCCTCGCTGACGAGCACGGCGATGTGGCCGTCACCCCGGTACTCGCGCAGCAGCGAGGCACCGTGCCACAGGACGAGCACGGGGTCGTCCGGCCAGTCGAGCCCGGCGTGCGCCGCGTAGAGGACACGGCCTTCGGCCACACAGCCCTCGGCCGCCTCGCGCACGAGCGCGGCGAGCTCCGTGAGGGTGTCCGACCCGGCGAGCTCGGAGCCGAGCAGCCTGCGCAGCGCGGCGCCCGCCGCCTCGAATCGGGCGCCGACGATCGTCTCGGGGCTCGCGATCGTCCACGCACGCGGGATGTGCCGGGCGACGAGCTCGGGGTTGAAGTTGTAGAACGTCGCGGCGACCACCTCGGGCCCGACGGGGCCGAGCGGGGCGCCCCTGCCGGCGAAGTACCGCAGCCTGCCCTGGGGCAGGCCGATGGCCGCATACGCCTCGTCGGCTTCGGGCGCGAAATAGACCATCGAGTGCAGGGGTTCGAGAGCACGGTGACAGCGGGCCGCGGCGGCGCGGGCTTCGGCGTGATCCATGAGGGCGAGCGTAGCGGCGCGAGGTGGGTGCGGAACGGGTCGGAATCGGACGGAATGGTCGGCCGGGTGCGTCTCCGGCTCAGTCGCCGCCACCGTCGTGGCCGTTCTTTTCTTCCTCGCCCTTCTTGTCCTCCTCGCCCTTCTTGTCCTCCTCACCCTTGCGGTCCTCGTCCACTTTGTCGTCGTCACCGCGGTTGTCCTCGGCCGGTGGCGGTGGCGGTGTGGGTGCCGTGGTCTGGCTGTGCAGGATGGTGTCGGTGACGAGCCTCGGCGCGCCGTCGATGTCGGCGACGCCGAACTGGTGGAACTCGGTCACCGTTGTGCCGTCGATCCTGGTCAGCGTGACGCCGGTGTGGACTGTGTCCTTGCCGGTGGCGCGGGGTGCCGAGATGATCTCGACGGTCTCGACTCCCGCCCAGTAGGCGTCGAACCGGTCCTTGCCCTGCGCGCGGAGTGCGGGCGCGAGGTGGACCCAGGCGCGGTCGGGGTGCTCGGGCAGCGCGGCGTAGAAGGCAGAGACGACCTTCTGCAGGTCCGCCGCGGTGAGTGCGCGCGTGGTGGGCGCTGGTGGTCCGGTCGTGGTTCCGGTGGCGGCGTCGTTGTCGCCGGCCCAGTTCGCGAGGGCGAGCCCGGCCAGCACGAGCGCGACGAACGCGCCTGCCGCGGCGAGCCACCACCGGCGGCGGGGACGGGGAGGTGGCGCCGGGGTGGCGGGCTGTTCGGGCGTCAGGTCGTCCAACGGCCGCAGGTCCAGCCGGGTGCCGGAGCCGCCGGGCGCCGGCCGCACGGTCATCGTGGGCGCGTTCGTGCCCGCCATCGGATCGGTGGCGGCGTCCGGCGCTCCCGCACCGACGAGCGCAGGCCCTACGGGCGCGGGCACGACTTCCACACCCCCCGCCACGGCGCGCAACGCCTGAGCGGCCTCGGCGCCGGTGGGTCGCGCGGCGGGATCCGTGGCGAGCACGGCGGTCAGCACCGGCGCGAGCGGACCGGCATACCGCGGCGGCGGCAACACCCCGGCGGCGACCCGGTGCAGGACCGCGATCGGGTTGTCCTCGTCCTGACCGAAGGGCAGGACATCCTCCACCGCCGCGTACAACGTGGTGCCGAGGGAGAACACGTCCGAGGCGGCCGTGGCCGGTTTGCCCTGGGCGATCTCGGGCGCGAGGTAGGCGGGCGTGCCGGCCAGGATTCCGGTCTGGGTCACGGTGATGTCGCCGGTGGCGCGGGAGATCCCGAAGTCGGCGATCTTCACGGCGCCGTCGTCGCCGATGAGGATGTTGCCCGGTTTGACGTCGCGATGCACGATCCCGGCCTCGTGCGCCGCGGCCAGTGCCGAGGCGGCCTGCGCGCCGATGTCGGCCACCTCGATCGGGGTCAACGGCCCGTCGGCGAGGACATCGGCGAGGCTGCGACCGGGGAAGTACTCCATGACCAGCAGCGGCGAACCACCGTGCTCGTCGATGTCGTGCACGGCGATCACATGGGGATGCCGGAGCTTGGCGGCGATCCGCGCCTCACGCATGGCCCGCTGCCGCGCCTCCTCGGCCTGCTCGGTGTCGGCGCCGGCCTGGCGGAGCAACTGCTTCACCGCGACCGGGCGGCCGAGCCGCTCGTCAACGGCCTTCCACACCACGCCCATCGCGCCGCTGCCCAGCCGACGCCGCAGCCGGTAGCGGCCGGCGAGCAACTGCCCGACCTCGCTCACACCATGCCTCGTCTGCCGTTCACCCGGACAGGGTAGAACGCGTGAAGCGCAGAATTGCTCCCCTACCCTCTGAAGAATTGTGAAAAGCGTTCGTTTCCGCAGGTTATGACGCCTGACCGAGAGATGGTGGTCCATATCTCAAAGGGGGTTGTTATTCACGAACCGCGTTGTCAGAATCCGCGGCCATGACTTACGACCCCTACCACGGTTCCGACCCGTACCGCGGCGACCCGCGTGCAGCCGGGTACGCCGACCGCGCCCCCGGGACCGAGCGGCGCCGCGACGACGGTGCCAATACCGTTATCGCGCTGGTTCGGGCCGTTGTCAGTGTGGTCGTCGCCGTGTTCGTCCTCCACATCCTGTTCGTGGTGCTGGACGCCAACCAGGGCAACGGGTTCGTCGCGACCATCTACACCGTCGCCAAGGCGCTCGTACTCGGCCTGGGCGACGTCTTCACCCCAGAGGACGCGGTCCTGGGCGTGGTCATGAACTACGGCCTGGCGGCCCTGCTCTACCTCGTCCTCGGCCAGTTCGTGATCAAGGCCCTGCGCCGGCCCTGACCCAACACACCATGAGCAGACATCGGTTCGACGACGACGAGAACCCACACCGCTGGGGAGGGCCCGCACTCACCTCGGCGCCGAGCAAGGCGCCCGGCCACCACGACGCGGACGAAGACACCGAGCCGCTGCCCACGGGCGCGGACCTCGCCACCGACCACACCACGACTCCGTCGCACGACGGGGAACCGACCACGCGAGAACGCCCGTCTCCAGGCCATCACTTTCCGGCGGAGAACGGGGAGGCGTGAGGTGGACGAGTTGGCATGTAAGCCGGATTCTGTTCCCGCGCGAACGCGGGCGGCGGCCATCCATCTCGGCCTGCCGTTGCCGGCAGGCTCCAGCGGCCTACCCGCAGGCATCGGGCGGGCTACCCTCGAACGCCTGCGCAGGAGCGTGAGCTCCCTCTTGGCCTTGCTCCGGGTGGGGTTTACCGAGCCGTCCCGGTCACCCGGGACGCTGGTGGTCTCTTACACCACCGTTTCACCCTTACCCCGCGTTGCCGCGGGGCGGTCTGTTTTCTGTGGCACTGTCCCGCGGGTCACCCCGGGTTGCCGTTAGCAACCACCCTGCCCTACGGAGTCCGGACTTTCCTCGGCCCGGCGCCCTCGCGGGCACCGAGGTCGCGGCCGCCCTGCCAACTCGTCCACTGGACGAGGGTACGCCCGCCCTCCCGGCCCGTGCTCCAAAGGGGTGATCTCATGCGGGAGCAAGGGAGCTTTGCTCCCGCCAAACGGGAGTAAAGCTCCCTTGCTCCCTTCCGGGGGGCCCGGCTCAGCGGAGGTGGGAGATGTCGTTGACCAGGCGGACGGAGGCGTTGCCGTCCGGGTAGAAGTCGGCGATCGAGAGGGACGCCGGGTCGAGGTGCAGGCGGAACAGCAACGACGGGCCCGCTTCCAGCGCCACGCGCAGCAGCGACTTGATCGGCGTCACGTGGCTGACGACGACGACCGTCTTGCCCGGGTACGTCGCGAACAGCTCGTCGAGCGCTGCCCGTACCCGCTTGTGCACCTGGTCGAAGCTCTCACCGCCCGGGGCGGCCACCGAGGTGTCGCTCATCCACCGCCGGTGCACCTCGGGGTCGCGGCGCGTGGCCTCCGCGAACGTCAGGCCCTCCCATTCCCCGAAGTCCGTTTCCACCAGCCCCGGCAGCGTGCTCACCCGCCCGCCGACGGCGTCGGCCACCGCCTGCGCCGTCTGCATCGTCCTCGTCAGTGGCGACGCCACGATCGGCAGCGGCTCGTCGCCGACGCCCTCCATGCCAGCGAGCCGCTTCGCCGCGGCCTGGGCCTGCCACCTGCCCTGCTCGGTCAGGCCGACGTCGCCGCGTCCGGAGTACCTGCGCTCCACGGACATCTCCGTCTGCCCGTGCCGCAGCAGGAGCAGCCGCGTGGGCGTGCCCGTCGCGCCCGTCCAGCCCGTCGGGCTGACCCGGTCAGGCCCCTTGTCGTCCTCGGCGGGCTCCTTTGAGGCCGACCCGGATTCCTGCGTGTCCATCGCCTCGTTGGCGAGCCGGTCGGCATGGGAGTTGAGGGCCCGCGGGATCCACTCGTACCGCACGCGCGTGAACCGGCCCGCCAGTTCACGTGCCCGCGTAGCCAACGGTTGCAGGGCGGCGTTCTTGATCTTCCACCGCCCGGACATCTGCTCCACCACGAGCTTCGAGTCCATGCGTACGTCCACAGTGGACGCACCGGCCTCTTCGGCCGCCTCCAGGCCCGCGATCAGGCCCCGGTACTCGGCCACGTTGTTGGTCGCCACACCGAGCCCCTGCTTGCGCTCGGCGAGCACCTGCCCGCTGTCGACGGCCTTGACCACCGCGCCGTAGCCCGCCGGGCCGGGGTTGCCCCTCGACCCGCCGTCGGCCTCGACGACGACGTGCTCGGTCACAGACCCGACTCCAGGGTGCGCACCATGATCGCCCCGCAGTTGTCGCACCGCACGACCTCGTCCTCGGCCGCCGCCTTGATCTCCGAGATCGCCGAGCGGTCGAGCTCCAGCTGGCAGGCGCCGCACCTGCGGGAGCGCAGCAGCGCGGCCCCGATGCCCTTCTGCTCCCGCACGCGCTCGTACAGCGCGAGCAGGTCGGCGGGGAACCTCGGCACCAGCGCGGCGCGGTCCTCGTCGCGGCGGGCCTGGGTCGCGTCAAGGTCGGCGAACGCCTCGTCGCGCCGCTTGCCCGCGTCGGCGAGCTGCTGCTCGGCGCTGCTCACCTCGGCACTCGTGCGCTGGACGTCCAGCTCGACGGCCTCGCGCCGCTCCATCAGCTCCAGCAGGTCGTCCTCGAGCGCGGACTGCCGCCGGTCGAGCGTCGCCAGCTCGTGTTCCAGATCGGTGAGCTGCTTGGCCGAGACCGAGCCCGACTCCATGAGCTTGCGGTCGCGGTCGGCACGGGCCCGCACCGACTCCACCTCGCGCTCTTGCCGCTGCACCTCGCGGTCGAGGTCCGACGCCGTCGTCTGCACGGCGACCAGCGCGTCCCTGCGCTCCCGCAGCGTCTTCTCCGCCTCGCCGATCTCGGTCAGCTCGGGCAGGGTGCGGCGCCGGTGCGCCACCCGGGAGAGCTCGGCGTCCACCTTGGCGAGGTCGAGCAGCTGCCGCTGCACGGCGGGGTCTGCCTTCACTTCGTACTCCCGTTCGCTCGGACGTTCCACGGGTCGGTACACCGCGTGGAGACGTGAACCTCGACGTTACCCGCAGCCCGGATCACCTCGGCGGCTTGCCCGCACCACGGCCACTCGCTCGCCCAGTGGGTGACGCCGACCAGCGCGGGCGCCGGGCCGCGCTGCTCGAGGTGCTCGCCCGCCGGGTGGTGCCGGAGGTCGGCGGTGACGTAGGCGTCGACGCCGGCCTCGGTGGCTGCGGCCAGATAGCCGTCGCCCGCTCCGCCCGACACGGCGACCGTCCTAATGGGACGATCTGGGTCGCCCGCCCCGTACACGCCGGGCGCCGTGGACGGCAGTGCCGCGCCGACGCGCTCGACGAACCGGGCGAACGGTTCCGGCTCGGGCAGCTCGCCGATGCGGCCGATGCCGGTGGCAGCGTCGCCGGCGTGCGGCGCGAGCGGGCGCAGCACGGTCAGCCCGAGTGCGGCGGCGAGCGCGTCGGAGACGCCGGGATTGGCCGAGTCGGCGTTGGTGTGGGCGCAGAACAGCGCGATGCCCTCGCGGATCATGCGGTGCACGAGCGAGCCCTTGGCAGAGTCGGCCGCGACGCCGTGCACGCCGCGCAGCAGCAGCGGGTGATGCGCGACGATCAGCCGCGCCCCCCGCTCGACCGCCTCGTCCACGGTCGCGGCGACGGGGTCGACGCACACCAGCACGCGGTCGGCGGGCTCGGCGGGATCACCGCACACGAGGCCCACCGCGTCCCACGATTCGGCCAGCTCACGGGGGTACGCCGCGTCCAGTGCGGCGATCACGTCGGCAACGCTCACGGACATGCGCACGATCCTCGCACGAGCATCACCCGCTTAGGCCAACCGTCTGAACTTGGCGCGGGACGCCCCAGCGCGACCATGATCATCGCTAGCCTCGTACGGTCATTTTCCCGGCTGACCGAGGAGCGCAATGACCGCGGCTCGCGAAGTACCCGACATCCTGTCCGCCGAATTCGCCGAGGATCCCTACTCCGCCTACCGGATCATGCTCGAGGACTCCCCGCTGATCTGGCACGAGCCCATGCAGAGCTACATCGTCTCCCGCTACGAGGACGTGGCCAGGGCGTTCAAGGAGCCCGCGTTCACCACCGACAACTACGACTGGCAGCTCGAACCCGTGCACGGCAAGACGATCCTGCAGATGAGCGGGCGCGAGCACGCGGTGCGCCGTGCCCTCGTGGCCCCCGCGTTCCGGGGCCAGGAACTGCAGGCGAAGTTCCTGCCGGTGATCGAGCGCAACTCCGCCGAGCTGATCGACGCCTTCCGCGAGCGGGGCACCGCCGACATCGTCAACGACTACGCGCGGCACTTCCCGATCAACGTCATCGTGGACATGCTCGGCCTCGACCGCGCCGAGCACGCGCGCTTCCAGCGCTGGTACACCTCGATCATCGCGTTCCTCGGTAACCTCAGCCAGGACGAGCAGGTCGCGGCCGACGGCCTGCGCACCCGCGACGAGCTGGCCGAGTACATGATCCCGATCATCCGCGAGCGGCGGCGGAGCCTCGGCGACGACCTGCTCTCCACGCTGTGCGCCGCCGAGGTCGACGGCCACAGCATGAGCGACGAGGACATCAAGGCGTTCGTGAGCCTGCTACTGGCCGCGGGCGGCGAGACCACCGACAAGGCGATCGCCAGCATCATCAAGAACCTGCTGGAGCACCCGGAGCAGCTGCGGGCGGTGCGCGAGGACCACGGCCTCATCCCGAGGGCGTTCGCGGAGACCCTCCGCTACACGCCGCCGGTGCACATGATCATGCGGCAGCCCGCGGAGGACGTGGAGCTCGGCGGAGGCACCGTACCGGCGGGCAGCACCGTGACGTGCCTGATCGGGGCCGCGAACCGCGACCCCAGCCGCTTCGCCAACCCCGACACGTTCGACATCTTCCGCGACGATCTGCCCACCGACACCGCGTTCTCGGCGGCGGCCCAGCACCTGTCCTTCGCGCTGGGCAGGCACTTCTGCGTCGGCGCGCTGCTCGCCAAGAGCGAGGTCGAGGTCGGGGTGGGTCAGCTGCTCGACGCCCTGCCGGACCTGGAGCTCGCCGAGGGCGCGGCCCCGGTCGAGCAGGGCGTGTTCACGAGGGGCCCGGCTTCGCTGCCGGTCCGCTTCACCCCAACCCCGCGGGCGCGTACGTCGGCGTGAACCGCACCGGCAGGCTCGCCAGACCTCGCATCCACACGGACGGATGCCACTCCAGCGCGTCCGGCGGCACCGCGAGTGCGAGGTCCGGCAGCCGGTCGAGCAGCACCTCGACCGTGGTCCGCGCCATCACCTCGGCCACCTCGGGGGCCGGGTAGGGGCAGCCGTGTTCGCCGTGCCCGAAGGACATGTGGGCGTGGTTGCCGACCGAGTCCGGCGACTCCAACCGCACCTTCGGGTCGGCGTTCGCGGCGGCCAGGCCCAGCACGAGCATGTCACCGGTCCTGATGCGCATGCCGGCGAGTTGCGTGTCGCGCGTGGCGAAGCGGCCGATGAAGTTCTGCGTGGGCGTGTCGTGCCAGAGGACCTCGTTGAGAGCCTGGCCGACACTCTCGCGCCCGCCCGCGAGCGTCAGCGCGAACCGCTCGTCGGTGAGCATCAGCCGGATCGTGTTGCCGATCCAGTTGGCCGTGGGCTGCTGCGCCGCGGCGGTCACCACCAGCAGGTCCTGCACGATCTCGTCGTCGGTGAGGTTCGCGTCGTGCTCGAGCAGGTACGACGGGATGTCCGGGCCCGGCATGGCCCGCTTGGCGGCGAGCAGCTTACTCATCGTCTTCTGCACGCGCAGGTAGGCGTCGGCCGCGCCGGGCCCGGTGTCGAGCGACTCGGCGATGTCGCGCACCAGTTCCGGCGTCTCCGACTCCGGCATGCCGAACATCTGCGCGATCACGTTGAGCGGAATGCGCAGCGCGTACTGCGCCATCAGGTCGGCCTCGCCCCTGCCCGCGAAGGCGTCGATGAGCGTGTCGGCGACCCGCTCCGAGTGCTGCGCGAGCTCGAACTGGTCGAAGGCGCCGAGCGCGTCGCCGATCGCGCCCGCCCTGCGCTGGTGCTCGGCGCCCTCGGTGAACATCACCGACGGGTTGTGGGCCACGTACGGCAGCAGCGGCCAGTCGGCGGGCACCTGCTCCCACATGTTCCACCTGCGGGTGTCGCGGGCGAACAGCTGCGAGTCGCTGGTGACCTGGTGCACCTCGCGGTAGCCACACACGAACCACGCGGGCACGTCGCCGTCGAGCAGCACCGGCGCGACGGGCCCGTAGGTGTTCCTGATCTCGGCGTACAACGCCGCCGGGTCCTGCTGGAACCGCGGCCCGTAGAGCCGGACGGGGCCGTGCTGCCGGGCGTGCTGCGGGTCGGTCATGAGGCGGTCTCCCTGGCCGATGAGAGCGCGTAGAGGTGGTTGACGAGGGTGATCAGGACGTGCTTGGCGGAGTCGCGTTCTCGCGCGTCGCACTCGATGAGCGGCACGTCCGGGGACAACGTGAGCGCGTCGCGGACGTCGTCGAGGCCGTGCTGGGGGCCCGGGAAGTTGTTGCGTGCCACGATGAACGGCGTCCCGTGGTGCTCCAGCCGGTCGATCGCGTACCAGGAGTCCTCGAGCCTGCGCGTGTCCACGAGCACCACCGCGCCGAGCGTGCCGGAGAACAGGCGGTCCCACAGGAACCAGAACCGCTCCTGGCCCGGCGCGCCGAACAGGTAGAGCACGAGCTGTTCGCTCAGGCTGATGCGGCCGAAGTCGAACGCGACCGTGGTGGTGGTCTTGTCGGCGACGCCGCCGTTGTCGTCGATCCCGAGACCGGCCTGCGTCATGGTCTCCTCGGTGTTCAGCGGGCGGATCTCGCTGACCGAGCGGACCATCGTCGTCTTGCCGACCCCGAAGCCGCCGACAACCACGATCTTCAGGCCCTCCATGGCCGTACTGGGCAGCGGCGTTCTTTCGATGGGATCAGAGATTGTGGAGTCCAACGAGCACCTTCTTGAGGAATGCGGGATCCGGCAGTTCGGCGCTGGCACGGGGCGAGGTGGGGTGCCGCGCTGAGACCTGGCCCGCGTCGAGCAGATCGGACACCAGGATCTTCACGACGCTCACGGGCAGGGCGAGCTCGGAGGAGAGCTCGACGACCGCGGTCGGGAACCGGCAGGTCCGCAGGATCTTGACGTGTTCGGACTGCATGCCCGGAGTGGGGTCGGCCTCGCTCACGATCAACGTGACGAGATCGAGGTCCCTGGCCTCCGCCCGGCTGCGGCCCCCGGTGAGGGTGTAGAGCCGGTCGGGGTCCTCGCTGTCGACTGCGCCTCGGACCATCATGCCGGCTGGCTGTGCCGGGGGTGACGTGGCGGCGAGGTGAGGAACGCGCCGATCTGCTCGACCAACTCGTCCATCTTGTGCCCGATGAGGCCGACGTCGGACTCCTCGGACGCGAGCACGGCGAGGTGCGCGCCCTCCCCCGCTTCGACGATGAACAGGAACCCACCGTGGAATTCCGTCATGGACTGACGGACCCCGCCGGTGCCGTCGCCGAATTCCACCGACGCGCTCTGCGACAGCGCCTGCACCCCGGCGGCGATGGCCGCAAGCTGGTCGGCCCTGTCGACGCCGAGCGCGCGGGTGTGGCACAGCTTGAGGCCGTCCCTGGACAGCACCAGTGCGTGCGTGGCACCCGGCGTGGAGTCGACCAGGTTCTCCAGCAACCATTCGAGGTTCGGATTCGTCGTGCTCATCGGGTATCCGGGGCGCCTCGTGCCGGGCTGGGCACCGGGCACGGCTTCGCCCCTCACTCCAATCTGTTGCTAGCGGTCCTGGTTGGCCGAGGGCGAATCGGGGTTCTGCCCGCGCGAGGTGCTCTGCCGGAAGGCGCCGAACTTCGCCCCCGCGTCGGTGCGGGGCTTCGGCGGATGCTGGGTCCTCGGCGACGGAGAGGGCTGCGGCGAGTTCGCGAGCGTCTGGCCCCGGCGCCGCTTCGGCAGGCTGCGCAACTGCTGAGGCTGCTCGGGCTGCTCTCCGTCGAGCACGGCCGTCATCGTCTCGCCGGACGGCGTCCGCGTCCCGCCGGCCGAGGCCGTCCGCACCGAACCGGTCGCCGTGACGGCGGGCTGCGGCGCGGTGGGCGCCGGGAACTCCGGCCGCGGCTGGGTCACCAGCTGGTTCGGAATTCGCAGCACCACACCGGTTCCGCCGCGCGAGGACGGCCGGAAGAACACGTGCAGGTCGTGCTTGCGCGCGAGGCAGCCGACCACGGCGAGGCCGAGCCGGGTGCCCGACAGCTTGGTCAGGTCCAGTGACTCAGTGGTCGAGACCGCGGTCTTGGCGCGCTCCAGAGCCTGCGGCTTCATGCCGAGCCCACCGTCCTCGATGGTCACCACCACGCCGGTGTGCAGTTCCTCGACGTAGACGTGGACCTCCTCCGACGGCGCGGAGAACTTGGTGGCGTTGTCCATCAGCTCGGCCAGCGCGTGCATCACGTCCTCGGCGGCGTAGCCGACGATCGCAGCGGTGCTGGCGGAGTGGATGCGCACGCGCTGGTAGGCCCTGATCCGGCCCATCGCCCCGCGCAGGATGCTCTCCATCACGATCGGTTTGGTCCAGCGCCTTCCGGACCGGGCGCCGGTGAGCACCGCGATGCTGTCGGCGAGACGGCCCGCCTGCGCCGTGCTGTGGTCGAGCTTGAGCAGATCGCCCAGCACCTCTTCGGAATGCCGGTTCTCCATGTCGCGCAGATCGGCGAGCATGCTCGTCGCGAGTGCCTGCACACGCCCGGCGGCGTTGGCGCACGCGGCCATCGCGGCGGCGCGCTGCCGGTGCCCGACGCTGATCTCCTTGGTCAGCGTGCGCAGGATGCGCTCGTGGGTTTCGTTGTCCGGCAAGGGAATCTCGGTGAAGACCGTGTTGGCCGACGCACCCTCGCGCAGCCTGCGCGCGGCGGCGGGCAACGTGTCGTCGGCGAGGCGGTCGAGTTCGCCCTGCAGCCCGTTGACCTCCTCACGCGCGGCGCGCACCTGCTGATCGCGCAGTGTCGCGAAGAACACGGCGGCGCAGAGCAGCGCGGCGGTGACCCCGCCCGCGACGGCGACCGGGATGCGGTCGGCGGCGGAGGTCTGGAGGGTGATCCACACCCAGGCTCCACCGGTGACGATCAGTGTGACGAGAAGGACGAGCAGGGCCCGGTTCTGCGGCGAGCGCTCGACGTTGGCGCGGTTCGCGGTGGACAGGGAAATGGGAGCCCCCAATGACCTGTGGTGTCTGCTTGCTCCCGCCAACGAAGGCGAGACTCGGGCCGTTGACGAGATCGGGAGCTTAGTACGTTCGCCGCATCGGGGGCTAGGTCTTGCGGCAGGTGTGTCCCCGTCGAACGCGAAAATCCGGCTTGCGACACTGGGGGCATGCACGTCTGTTTCGTGTGCTCGGGAAACATCTGCCGCTCGCCGATGGCGGCGATCGTCTTCCGCGAGCACCTCCGCGAAGCGGGGCTCGCCGGCGAGGTCCACGTCAGCAGCGCGGGCACGGGTCCGTGGCACGTGGGCGAGCCCGCGGATCCGCGCGCCCGCGCGACGCTGGAGGCGAACGGCTACGACGTCGAACACGTGGCCGCGCAGATCGGCGAGCCGCACCGCGACGCCGACCTGTTCCTGGTGGCGGACAAGGGTCATCTGCGGGACGTCTGCGCGCTCGTCGACGATCCCGGGAAAGTGGTGCTGCTGCGCGATTTCGATCCCACCGCGCCGCCGCACTCCGAGGTTCCCGATCCCTACTACGGTGACGGCGACGGCTTCACCGACGTGCTCGGCATGATCGAGCGCGCGATGCCGGGACTGCTCGACTGGGTGCGGGAACGGCGATGACCGCCGAGGAGGCCAGGGCGGCGGTGCGGCGGCATGTCGGCGTCGAGCCGGGGCGGACCTACTCGCTCGGCGGCGCCGTGGTGGTGAGCCTGTCCGGCGGCGGCCAGGTGGTCGCCAAGCGGGGCGCGGGCGTGAACGCGACGCTCGCCGAGGCGGCCGGGCTGCGCTGGCTCGGCGAGTCCGGCGACGTGCCGGTGCCCGGCGTGCACGGGGCCGACGGCGAGTGGATCGTGCTCGACTTCGTCGCGCCGGGAGCGCCGAGCGTCGAGGCGGCAGAGGAGTTCGGGCGCGGGCTCGCGGCACTGCACCTGCGCGGGGCGCCCGCGTTCGGGTCACCGCCGCCCGGTGGCCCGGCCGACGCGTGGATCGGCCTCGCGCCCATGCGCGCCGAGCCGCGCGCGGACTGGGCGGAGTTCTACGCGCGCGACCGGATCGAGCCGTATGTGCGCGACGCCGTCCGCCAGGGCCTGTTCACCACCGGGCAGGCCGCGGTGTTCGACGACGTCTGCGCGCGCCTTCCCGAGCTCGCCGCGGCACCCGAGCCGCCTGCCCGGCTGCACGGCGACGCCTGGAGCGGCAACGTCCACTGGGCCGCCGACGGCAGGGCGTGGCTCATTGACCCAGCCGCGCACGGCGGGCACCGCGAGACGGATCTCGCCATGCTCCGCCTCTTCGGCACACCCCTGCTCGACCACATCCTCGGCGCCTACGTCGAAGCCGCCCGCGACGCGGGCTCCCCGCTCTCCGACGGCTGGACCGATCGCGTACCCCTGCACCAGCTGTTCCCCCTGCTCGTGCACACCGTGCTGTTCGGCGGCGGCTACGCCCGGCAGGCGCTCACCGCCGCCGACGCCGCCCTCCGCGCACGCTGACCACAATCGGTCAATTCGTTGATCATTCTTCGCGCCGCTTCCTGATCTGCCAGGTGGTCACGGGCGAGGAGGCGGCCAATCGGCAGGCGGGTCACGCGCAGGGCGATGTTGCGCGGTGCGGGCGGGCTGGCCGCGACACCCTTGCTCGCCAGGGTCCTCGCCGCCGAGGCCGCGGCGACGACCCTGCCGTGACCGTCAACCCGGCGTTCGAGCTGTCGTACTCGCGCTTCGGGCTGCGGGTGGCGCAGGCCTGGCGGGAACGGCTGGGCCTCGCGCGCGAGTCCGGCTGGGACCGTGCTCGCCGGGCTCGCCGAGCTGCCCGTGCAGGACGGCGTGTACGTGGAGACGATGCGGGCCAGGGCGCGCAAGGTGTGCGAGGCATGGCCGCTCGGCGACCGGGAACGGGCCGTCGGGTTCCTGCTGCACGAGGCGTACCCCTTCACCGCGACCGGCCTGCCCGCGCGCACCAGGGACGAGCTGCCGTCGCCGTACTGCCCCGCCGCGGGTGGCCTGCTCTACGCCGTGGCGATGCTGGCGGCGGGCTGGGACGGTGCCCCGGAGGGTGACGCACCGAGATTCCCCGACGACGGGAGCTGGGAGGGACTGTCCCCCGCGCTGTGAGTGGTCCGCGCCACGGCATACCGTTGAGGGGTGCGGTGGAAGTTCCTGCTCAAGCCCGGCTGGCTGGCGTTGACGGCGGTCGTGTTCATCTTCGCCGTCTGCTGCTTCACGCTGCTGGCGCCGTGGCAGTTCCAGCGCCACGAGGAGCGCGCTGCCCAGAACGCGGCCGTGTCGGCGTCGTTCAGCGCGACGCCGAAGCCGATCTCCGAGGTGGGGCCGCAGGACCGGGAGTGGGAGCGCGTGCTGATCGAGGGCACGTACCTGCCGGATGCCGAGGTGATCGCGCGGCTACGGACCGTGCAGGGTGAGCCCGCGTTCGAGGTGCTGACGCCGCTGCGCACCACGGATGGTCAGGTGGTGCTCGTCGACCGGGGCTACGTGCGGCCGGACGACCGGACCCGGGTGCCCGCCTACGCGCCGCCGCCCGAGGGCGTGGTGCGGGTCGAGGCGCGGATCCGCAACGACGAGCGCGACCCCGACAACCGGGACGCCTTCGCCAACGCGTCCACCGGCGGTCGCCTGCACGCATACTCGGTGAACTCGCAGGTCGTCGCCAGGGCGACCGACCTGGACATCCGGCCCGGCTACTTCCAGCTGAGCGCCGACCAGCCGGGCGTGCTGGGGGCGCTGCCGCTGCCGCAGCTGCAGGCGGGGCCGTACTTCTCGTACGCGCTGCAGTGGATCGCCTTCGGCACGATGGTGCTGCTGGCCTGGCTGTACTTCACCATCCGCGAGATCAAGCCGGGCGGGGCGCTGGCGGAGGAGCGCACCGGCCAGGAGCGGACCCGCCGCAAGTCGGTGGCCCAGATCCTCGCGGAAGACGAGGAACGCGAGCGAGCCGACTCCACCAGCTGAGCAAGCGGCACCCCGGCGCCAACGGAGTCCTCCCGGCCCTCGTAACCGCCCCCAAGGCCACCTTTGTTGCGTTGAGCGCACCTAAGGTGGCCTTGGGGGACAGCGGCTCAGCAGGTCAGCGGCGGCGCAGGAGGCCGAGGGTCAGCGCGAGAGCGGCTGAGGTGACGCCCGCGAGCCAGCCGACCACGCGGGACAGTTCGACGGCGCGGGTGACGTGGCCCGCGTCGGGGTTGCGGCCGTTGCCGAGCACGGGCAGCTCCTCCACACCGTGCGGGTAGACCGTGCGGCCGCCGAGCCGGATCTCCAGCGCCCCCGCGAACGCCGCCTCGACGCGCCCCTCGTTGGGGCTCGGGTGCACCACCGTGTCGCGCCGCCACGCCTCCCAGGCGCGGCCCGCCGAGCCGCCGACCACCGGCGCGCCGGTGACCGTCAGCAGTGCCGCGACGCGCGTCGGCAAGAGGCTCACCAGCTCGTCCAGGCGCGCGGCGACCCAGCCGAACCGGCGGTACCTCGGCACCTTCGGCGCGACGAGCCCGGCGAGCACCGTCACCGCGCGCGAGCCGAGCAACCCGGGCACCCCGGCGACCGCGCCCCACACGAGCGGGCCGACCACCGCGTCCGACGTGCTCTCCGCGAGCGTCTCCACCGACGCCCTCGACAGCGCCGGGACGTCGAGGTCCTCGGTGCACCGGGTGTCCAGTGTGGACAGCGTTTCCCGCGCGGAGCCGAGGTCGCCGGTCTCGAGGTCCCGCGCCAGCTCCGTGCCCTCGGCCACCAGGCGCGCCCCTCCGACCACGGCCCACGTCGCCGCGGCGGTACCCGCCACCTGCACCAGGGGGCGCCCGCGCCCGGCCCGTTCGGCCAGCGCACCGAGCGCGACGGCTCCGCCGGCGAGCCCACCCGCGAAGAGGGCGCCGCGCACGGGGTGGTCGGCGTAGACGCGCTCGCGGACGGCGGACGCGGCCTGCGCGAAACCGGTGATCGGGCGCCCACGCCTCGGGTCACCGATCGCCCCGTCGGCGATGACACCCAACAGCAGTCCGATGGCCCGTGCCGCGCTCACCCGGAAACTCCCCCGCTCCTCCGCCCGAATGCGGCGAGACTACTGGACGTCAGGCCTCCGCCCGCGCCCACGCCCTGAGCATCACGTGCGCGATGGAGGAGTTGCCCGGCAGCAGCAGGTCCTCGTTCTCGCCCCGGAACGCCGCCCTGACCTCCGCCCTGGACACCCAGCGCGCGTCCTCGATCTCCCCGTCGGCGGGGAACAGCGCGGCACCGGCGTCGGCGCGCGCCGCGAAGCCGAGCATGATCGAACGCGGGAACGGCCACGGCTGGCTGCCGAGGTAGCGGATGTCGCGCACCTCGACGCCCGCCTCCTCGCGGATCTCCCGCTCGACACAGCCCTCGAGCGACTCGCCCGCCTCGACGAACCCGGCGAGCACCGAGTACCGCTTCGGCGGCCAGACGGGCTGACGGGCCAGCAGCACGTGTTCGCCGTTGACGCCCACGTCGTCGTGGACGAGGCAGATCACGGCGGGGTCGGTGCGCGGGTACTCCTCACGCTCGCACGAGGAGCACTGCGTGGCCCAGCCGAACTGCCGCCGCTCGGTGGTTCCACCGCAGCGGGCGCAGTACCGGCCTCGCCAGTGCCAGTTCCGCAGCGCCTCGGCGGTGGTCAGCAGCCCGGCGGAGGTGTCGTCGAGCAGCGAGCCGTGCCCGCGCAGCTCGACCCACGCCTCACCCTCGGCCGAGGGAGCCTGCTGGCGCACGCCCCACGCGCCCTCGATCTCGATCACCTCGGCGTCCTCGGGCGGGGCACCCGGCACGACCCAGTAGTCCGTGTCCTGCCACTGCCCGAGGAACGACGCCGTCTCCGGCGGCTCCTCGCCGAAGCTCAGCGCCTTGCGCGTCGCGAGCGGGATGCCGCCGGCAGGCACCTCCTGCACGGCTCCCAGGGGCACCGGGGCACGGCCGTACCGGTCGACCACCACCACCCGTGCGTCCGGCCACCGCGAGCGCAGCCGTTCGGGGTCGGTCCGCAGTGTCTCCTGACGATCCACAGTGGACCGGGCCAGCGCAGGCAACGCCCCCAGCTGGAAGGGCGCACTGGTCATGAGCCGGTGCTCTCCACGGTCACGCCGCCGAGCGCGGTCAGCTGCGGGGCCAGCGTCTCCGCGTCGCCCACCACCACGCCGGTGAACCGGCTCGGCGCGAAGAAGTCCAGCGCCGCCTGCGCGACCTCCTCGGTGGTCACCGCGGCGACCCGGCCAGGGTGCCCGTTCAGCCACTCGACGCCGAGGCCGACGGCCGCGAGGCCGAGCAGCTGGCTCGCGAGGCCCGCCTGCGACGAGGCGCCGATGAGCAGCGAGCCGATGGCGTACTGCCGCACCGACTCCACGTCGGCGTCGGTCGGCGGCACCAGGCCGAGCCTGCCCAACTCGTAGCGGGTCTCCAGCAGCGCGGCGGCGGTCACCTCGTTCGCGGTGTCGGCCTCCACCTGCACGGTCGCGTTCTGCCCGGTGAACTCGAAGCCGGAGTGCGCGCTGTAGGTGTAGCCCTTGTCCTCGCGGATGTTCTCCACCAGGCGCGACGAGAAGTAGCCGCCGAACGCGAGGTTCGCCAGCTGCAGCGCCGGATAGCGCGGGTCGGTCCTCGGCAGCGACTGCGCCGAGAGCCGCAGCTGCGACTGCACCGCACCGGCCCTCGGCACGAGCAGCAGCTCGCCGCCCCGCAGCACGGGCAGCGCCGGCAGCTCGCGGGCCGCCTTCTCCGAGGCCCACGCCGACAGCGCGCGCTCGAGGTCGCCGATCACGGCGTCCGGATCGAGGTCGCCGACGAGCACGAGCACGGAACCCCTCGGCAGCACCGCGGAGGCGTGCAGCGCGCGCACCGCCTCGGGCGTCACCTGCGCGACGTCCTCGGGCTTCGGCACCTCGCGCGTGTACGGGTGGTCGCCGTAGCGGTGCCGCTGCAGCGCCTCGCGCGCGATCACGCGCGGCTGCGTGCGCGCGACGGCGAGCCGTTCGACGATGCGGTCGCTCTCCCTGCGCACCTCGTTGTCCACATAGGACGCCTCCGTGAGCACGTCGGCGAGCACGTCGAGCAGTGTGGGCAGCCCGCTCGCGAGCGAGCTGGCCGACACCGAGAGGTGCTCCGGGTCCACGGCGGTGCCGAGGTCGCCGCCGATGAGCGCGAGCTCGGTGTCGATGGCCACCCGGTCGCGGCGGCGGGTGCCGGTCGCGATGGTCTCCGCGAGGACCTCGGCCGTCGCCGGGTGCGCCGGGTCGTCACCCGCGAACGGGATCGCCATGCGCAGCTCGACCATCGGCACGTTGGGCTTGCGCACGGCCAGCACGCGCAGGCCGTTGCCGAGCACGGTGTCGGTGTGGGCGAGGTCGGCCGCCGCGCGCTGCTCGCCGAGCGGCGGCAGCTCCCTCGGCCCGGTCGCCGTGCGGCCGATCTCCTCCGCGCTGCGGTGCGTCGCTGAGGTCACTGGGCGTCCCCCTCCTGAGGCTTGACGACGAGCACGGCGCGCGAGTCGGGGCGCAGGCCCTTGGCGGCCTCGGCGACCTGCTCCGGGTTGACGGCCGCGATGCGGTCGGCGACGTCGTAGGCGAGCGCCGCGTCGCCGTAGAGCAGCTCGAACGCGCCGAGCGCGAGCGTGCGCGAGACGAGGCGATCGTGCTCGGAGTGCAGGTTGGCGCTCCACCGCGCGGTCACCTTCGCGAGCTCCTGCTCGCCGGGCGGCGTGCTGGCGAGCGCGTCGAGCTCCTCGTCGAGCGCGCCCAGCACGCGGTCGGCGGTGACGTCGGGCGCGTGGATGGCCGTCACCGAGAACGTGTCGGGATCGCGCGCCTCGAACGGCCCGAACAGGCCCGCGCCCGCGTTGATGTCGGTGACCAGCGGCTCGCGGTGCACCAGCCGCTGCTGCAGCCGCGAGCCGTCGCCGTCGGCGAGCACTCCGGCCAGCACGAGATGGGCGAGGTAGCCGTCGAGCTCGTTGACCGGATCCGGCATCCGGTAGCCGACCGCCAGCGCGGGCAGCGGCGCGTGCGGGTCCGTGTGGGTGTCCCGCAGCTCCGTGGTGGGCCTCGGCTCGGCGAACGAGGGCCGGTGCGGCCTGGGCCTGGCGGGCACGTCACCGAAGTGCTTGTCGATCAGCTCGCGGGCACGGTCCAGCTCGAAGTCGCCCGCGACCGTCAGCACCGCGTTGGCAGGCGCGTAGTAGGTGTCGAAGAAGGCCGCGCAGTCGTCGAGCGAGGCCTGCTCGAGGTCGGTGAAGTCGCCGTACCCGTTGTGGGCGTTGGGGAAGGTCGAGTAGAGCACTGGGGGCAGGAGGATCCACGGGAACCCGCCGTAGGGCCGGTTCAGCACGTTGAGGCGGATCTCCTCCTTGACCACGTCGATCTGGTTGGCCAGGTTCTCCCGCGTCAGTTTCGGCGCCCGCATGCGGTCGGCCTCGAGGAAGAGGGCCCGCTCCAGCGCGGCGGAGGGCAGCACCTCGAAGTAGTCCGTGTAGTCCGGGTGGGTGGAGCCGTTGAACGTTCCGCCGCTGCCCTGGATGTGCCGGAAGTGCGCGAGCTTCTCGAGGCTCTCGCTGCCCTGGAACATCAGGTGCTCGAAGAGGTGCGCGAACCCGGTCCGCCCCTCCGGCTCGGAACGAAAGCCCACGTCGTAGTGCACGCTGACACCGACGACCGGCGCGGTCCGGTCGGGCGCGAGCACGACCCGCAGGCCGTTGTCGAGGGTCAGTCTGTGTAGCTCGGGTGCGGCCATGTGCACACCCTACGGGAGCGGCGCCACTCGGCGGTCCGGCCCGGACTCGGTAGTGTCGAGTCATTGTGGCGACAGTCACTCCAGTCCGATGGGCGAGCACATGAGACCACTCAGCGAACAGACCATCCTCATCACCGGCGCCACCGACGGACTCGGCCGCCACCTGGCCGCCGACCTGGCCGGACGGGGTGCCCGCGTGATCGCACACGGCCGCGACCCCGGCAAGCTGCGCGAGCTCCGCGAGGAGCTGGGCACCGAGACCGCGAGGGCCGACCTCGCCGAGCTGCGCCAGGTCGAGCGGCTCGCCGAGGAGCTGACCCAGCGGTACGACCGCATCGACGTGCTGGTGAACAACGCCGGCGTCGGCTTCGGCCCCGACCCGGCGCGGCGCGAGGAGAGCGCCGACGGCATCGAGCTGCGGTTCGCCGTCAACTACCTCGCCGGCTACCACCTCACACACAAGCTGCTGCCGCTGCTCTACGCGCCGGCGCGGATCGTCAACGTGGCCTCGGCGGGCCAGCAGGAGATCGACTTCGCCGACCCGCTGCTGCACGAGCACTACGACGGCGTCCGCGCCTACCGGCAGAGCAAGCTCGCGCAGATCATGTTCACGATCGACCTCGCGGAGGAGCTGCGCGGCACCGGGATCACCGTGAACGCGCTGCACCCCGCGACGTTCATGGACACCACGATGGTCCGCGAGAGCGGCACCACGCCGCACAGCCGCATCGAGGAGGGCGCGGCCGCGACGCTGCGGCTCATCACCGCAGCGGAGCTGGGCGGGGTGAGCGGGCACTACTTCGACGGTCTGCGGCCCGCCGACCCGCACCGGCAGGCCGAGGACCCGAAGGCACGCGAGAGCCTGCGCCTGCTCAGCGACGAGCTGATCGCCGCCGCACTCAGCTAGGCGGCGCGAACGGCGACTCCCCCGGCGAGTCCGAAGTGGACGGCCGTGGGGGTTCGGCGGGCGGCTCCTGCTGCCGGGGCGCGGCCGAGAGCCGGGCGTAGTCGCGGGCCTGTCGCTCGGCGAGCACGGCGGAGAGATAGGCCCAGGCGGGCGTGTAGGGCGGCACCTCGGCCCCGATGTGCTGCGCGATCTCGGCCGCCAGTTCGGCGCCGATGCGGTCGCGGGCGCCCTGGTTCAGCTCGTGGTAGCGGCCGAGGTACTGGCGTGCCTGCAGGGCCAGCGCGTCGGGCAGGCGCGTGAGGTCCAGCTGGGCCGCCCAGTGCGCGAGCGCGGGCGGCATGACGAGCCCCGCGCCGCGCGGCTCGGGCACCCTGTCCCTGATCACCACCGTGCCCGCGAGGTAGTCGCCCACCCTCTTGCCCTTCGCCGAGGCCAGCGAGGTCAGGAACCCGACGACGCTCCAGGCGCCGAACGGCCCGAAGTCCACGAACGCGCCCGCGAGCGCGCGGACGAGCGCGTGCCGGAAGCGGATGGGGCCGCCGTCGTCGCGGACCACGCGCAGGCCGAGCGCCGCCTTGCCGAGCGTGCGGCCCCTCGTGAGGGTCTCGCACATCGCGGGGTAGCCGACGAGCACGAGCACCTGCACGGCGGTGACGATCGCGACCACGAGCGCGGTGTCCTCTGGCACGGACGTGAGCGCGAAGACCAGGAGCACGAGCAGCAGCGACGCCACCTGCACGAGGAGGTCGAGGCCGTAGCTCAGCGCGCGGCTGGCGGAGCGCGCCAGCCGCAGGTCGAGCACCACGGCGTCGCCGGTGACGAGATCGGGTTCGCGCTGCACACGACCAGTATCGTTGGCGCACAGGGGCCAACGGATCGGCAGGGGTGTTCGCGTGGATCTGGATGTGTTCGTCGCCGCGCACAACGCCGAATGGGACCGGCTGGCCGAACTCGTCTCCCGCGGTGCCCGGCTGCGGGGCGCCGAGGCCGACGAGATCGTGCGGCTCTACCAGCGCACCGCCACCCACCTGTCGATCCTGCGCTCGACCGCCCCCGACCCCGCGCTGCTCGCGCGGCTGTCGGCGCTGGTGGCGAAGGCCCGCGCCGCGGTAACGGGCACGCACAACCCCGCGTGGCGCGAGGTCGGGTCGTTCTTCTCCCGCCGCTTCCCCGCCGCGCTGTACTCCAGCCGCGCGTGGTGGGGCGCCACGGCGGCGGTGTTCGTGCTGGTCACCGGCGTGCTCTCGGCGTGGGTCGCCGGTGACGAGCGGGTGCGGGCCACCATCGCCGCGCCAGGGGAGATCCGCGCGATGACGCAGCCGGGCGGCGCCTACGAGAGCTACTACTCCAGCGGGCCCGCCAGTTCGTTCGCGGCGCAGGTGTGGACCAACAACGCGCAGGTGGCCGCGGCGTGCCTGCTGCTCGGCGTGCTGCTGTGCGTTCCGGTGGTGCTGATCCTGTGGCTGAACGCGCTCAACCTCGGCGTCGGCATCGGGCTCATGGCGTCAGCGGGTCGTGGGGAGTTCTTCCTCGGCCTGCTCGCCCCGCACGGGCTGCTGGAGCTGACGGCGGTGTTCGTCGCCGCGGGCGCTGGGCTGCGGCTCGGGTGGACGGTGATCGACCCCGGCGGCAGGCCCCGCTCGGTGGCGCTCGCCGAGGCCGGGCGTGCCGTGGGCGCGATCGCGCTCGGCCTGGTGTGCGTGCTGCTGATCTCCGGCGTGATCGAGGCGTTCGTGACGCCGTCGGGCCTGCCGACGTGGGCGAGGGTGGGCATCGGCTGCCTCGCTGAGGCGGCGTTCCTCGCCTACGTGTTCGTGCTCGGCAGGCGCGCGGCGGCCGAGGGCGAGACGGGCGACGTGGACGCCAGGCACGCCGGGGACACCCTGCCCTCGACGGGGTAGCGGTGCGCGGTGCTCGTTGCGAACGGTCCGCCGGTCGGCCGTCGTCCCGTCCTAGCGGTGTTCGGGATTCTCGAAGTCGAACCGGCACCCCGCCTCCCATTCACTGCGCTGGTTGCCGTGCACGGGGATGCCGCCCCTGTCCTTGAGCATGCGCGCGACGTGCAGCAGGTTCCAGGTCATGAACGTGGTATTGCGGTTGGTGAAGTCGTTTTCGGGGCCGCCCGAGCCGGGGTCCAGATAGGACGGTCCGGGGCCGGCCTCCCCGATCCAGCCCGAGTCCGCCTGCGGCGGGATGGTGTAGCCGAGGTGCTGCAGGCTGTAGAGGATGTTCATGGCGCAGTGCTTGACGCCGTCCTCGTTGCCGGTGACGAGGCAGCCGCCGACCCGGCCGTAGTAGGCGTACTGCCCGGCGTCGTTGAGCAGATGTGAGCACCCGTAGAGCCGCTCGATGACGCGTTTGGTGACGGAGGAGTTGTCGCCGAGCCAGATCGGGCCCGCCAGCACGAGGATGTCGGCGGCGAGCACCTTCTCGTAGATCGCGGGCCACTCGTCGCTCTCCCAGCCGTGCTCGGTCATGTCCGGCCACACGCCGGTGGCGATGTCGTGGTCGACCGCGCGCAGGTGCTCCACCCGCACGCCGTGCTTCTCCATGATCTGCGCGCTCAGGTCGATCAGGCCCTGGGTGTTGCTGCGTTCGGGCGAGCGCTTGAGGGTGCAGTTGACGAACAGCGCGCGGAGGTCGGCGTAGGCGGGTGCGGCGTGGTTCGGGGTGACCATGATGGCTGCCTCCCTGGGGGCCGACTCGTGTGCTTGTTCAGTCCCCGGGGGCCACGCCGCGTTACGGCGATTGAAAAGCGCATGGCGTGGCGGCCACCCTCCCTTATCCGCAGTGAAGGCCACCTTCACTGCGTTGAACGCAGTGAAGGTGGCCTTCACTGCGGTTGGGCCAGGCCGTCTGCCCGCTACAGGCGCCCGGCTGCTTTGAGGTCGAGGTAGCGGTCGGCGAGGGCGGGAGGCAGGCGCTCCGGGACGGCGTCCACCACCTCGGCGCCGTGGCGGGTGAGCAGGGCGGTGACGTGTGCGCGCTCGGCGAGCGTGCGTTCCGCCGCGGCGGCTCCGTACACGGCGTCGGCGTCACCCCGCCCGCGCGCCAGCTCGGCGACCGCCGGGTCGGCGACCGCGGCGACCAGCAGCCGGTGCCGCGCGGTGAGCGACGGCAGCACCGGCAGCAGCCCCTCCTCCAGCGGCGCCGGGTCGAGCCCGGTCAGCAGCACCACGAGCGAACGGCGCCGCGTTCGCCGCAACACCTCGCCGACGAGCCCGCGCGCGTCGGACTCCACGAGCTCAGGCTCCAGCGGCGCCATCGCCGTCACCAGCGACGGCAGCAACTGCGCGGGAGCGACGCCCTGCACGCTCGCCCGCACCCGGCGGTCGTAGGCGAGCAGGTCCACGTGATCGCCCGCACGCGAGGCCAGCGCGGCGAGCAGCAACGCGGCGTCCATCGCGGCGTCGAGCCGGGTGCCGTCGCCGATCCGGCCCGCCGCCGTGCGCCCGGTGTCGAGCACGAGCAGCACGTGCCGGTCGCGCTCGGGCCGCCACGTGCGCACCATGACGTCCGCGGCCCTGGCGGTGGCCCGCCAGTCGATGGAGCGCACGTCGTCGCCGAGGACGTACTCACGCAGCGAGTCGAACTCGGTGCCCTGCCCACGCACGTGCGCGGCGCTGCGGCCGTCGAGCCTGCGCAGCCGGTCGAGCCTGCCTGGCAGGTGCCGTCTGCTGTGGAACGGCGGCAGTGCCCGCACCGACCACGGCACCTCGTGCGAGCCCTGCCGCGCGGCGAGCCCGAGCGGGCCGACGGCGCGCACGGTGACCCGGTGTGCGAGGCGGTCGCCGCGCCGGACGGGCCGCAGGACGGTCGTCACCGTGCGGGCCTGTCCCGGCGGCACGGCGATCCGGTGCCGGTCGGCCTCGGCGCCCGCGCTCGGCTGCCACGCGTCGCGCAGCACGCCGCGCACGGTGCGCCTGCCGGGGTTGGCCACGCGCAGGCGCACCTCCGCCCGCTCGCCGAGCCGCACGGACGTCGCACCGTCCCGCGAGAGCGTCAGCGCCCGCACGCTGCCCGCCACAGCCAGGTCCACGACCACGCCCGCGAGCACCACCGCGCACACCACGAGCACCCCGGCGAGCGTCGGGGTGAGCAGCGCCACGACGAGCGCGCCCGCGAGTGCCAGCAGCGGGGTGCGCGCGGTGAGCGCCATCAGCGGGGCACCGGGACGGTCGCGAGGAGGCGGTCGAGCAGGCCGTCGGCGGTCGCGCCCTCCAACTCGGCCTCCGGCCGCAGTTCGAGGCGGTGCCGCAACGCGGGACGGGCCAGCGTCTTGACGTCGTCGGGGGTCACGTACGCGCGACCGGAGAGCCACGCCCACGCCCTCGCGACCGACAGCAGCGCGGTGGCCCCCCTCGGCGAGACGCCCAGCCGCACCGCGGGCGCCTCACGGGTGGCGCGGCACAGGTCGACGACGTAGCCGGTCACCTCGGGGCCGACGGTCACCTCGCGCACGGCCGCCCGCGCGGCGGACAGCTCGGCGGGCCCGGCGACGGGCCGCACCCCGGCCGCGGTGAGGTCACGCGGGTCGAAGCCCTCGGCGTGCCTGGTCAGCACGGCGATCTCGTCCTCTCTGGACGGTGCGGGCATCGTGAGCTTGAGCAGGAACCGGTCGAGCTGCGCCTCCGGCAGCGGGTAGGTGCCCTCGTACTCGACGGGATTCTGCGTGGCGATCACCACGAACACCTCCGGCAGCTTCCTCGGCTCGCCGTCGACGGAGACCTGCCGCTCCTCCATCGCCTCCAGCAGCGCCGACTGGGTCTTCGGCGGTGTCCGGTTGATCTCGTCGGCGAGCAGGAGGTTGGTGAACACCGGGCCCTCGCGGAAGGAGAACTCGGCGGTGTGCGGGTCGTAGACCAGCGAGCCCGTCACGTCGCCGGGCATGAGGTCGGGGGTGAACTGCACGCGCGTGGTGCGCAGGTCCAGCGCCGCCGCGAGCGTCCGCACCAGCAGTGTCTTCGCGACGCCGGGAACGCCTTCGAGCAGCACGTGCCCCCGGCACAGCAGCGCGAGGATCAGCCCGGTGACGGCGGCGTCGTTGCCGATGATCGCCTTGGCGACCTCGGAGCGCAGCGCGATGAGCGACTGGCGGGCGTCGTGCGATGCGGTCACAGGCGAACCTCGTTCTCGAGTGCGTCCAGTTCGTCGGCGAGCCGCACGAGCGCGGCGTCGTCGGCAGGGGGCGGACCGTACAGCAGTGCTCCGGCGTCGCGGCCGGTCCGTGCCGCGATCGCCGCCACGACGGCGGCCGGTTCGGCGTCGCCGGGCAGGCCCAGTGCGGGCAGCAGCCGCTCGACGCTCGCGCGGCGCAGTGCGTCCGCGGCGTGGTCGGCGGCTCCGGCCCTGCGGTAGAGGCGTGCCCTGCCCTCAACGGTCTCGGCCGCCCGCACCACCACCGGCAACGGCTCGGTGACGACGGGGCCGAGCCTGCGGGCCCGCCACAGCGCGAGCAGCACCGCCGCGACCCCGACCTGCACGGCGCCGAACACCCAGGCGTCCGGCAGCAGGTCCGTGAGCGCCTCCTCGCCGCGCAGGGCGGGGTCGCCGGGCGAGGGCAGGTACCAGACGAGGCGCTCGTGCCCGCCGAGCACGCGCAGGGTCAGCGCGGCGTTGCCCTCCTCGTCGAGCCGGGCGTTGGTGAGCGGGGCCTGCCCGCCGAGGACGGTCACCGCCCCATCGGTCGCGAGCGCACCGTCGTAGCAGGTGAGCACCGCGGCGTAGTCGGTGCCGCCGAGCGTCACGGCCCCGGCCGCGACGGCGGCGGGCAGCGCGCAGCCGGGCCGCCGGACCTCCTCGGCGAGCGGTCCGAGCTCGGTGATCCCCGGTGCGACGGCGTCGAGCGTGTCCTGGGAGGGCGCGAGCAGCACCACCGAGGCCGCCTCGCGGGTGAGCGTCCGCAGCGCGCCGGGCTCGACGAGTTCGGGACGGGCCACGAACAGCGTCGCGCCCCGGACGTCGAGGCCCTCGCTGGAGTGACGGGTCTCCACGGTCACGCCCTGCGCGCCGAGCAGCCTGGCCACGGCACGGCTGCCGTCCTCGCTCGCCGACTCCGGGTCCAGCGCGCCGCCGTCGCCGCCGCGCGACAGGCTCAGCACCACGGCCGTCGCGAGCACCGCGAAGACGATCACGAGCGGTGCCCTCGCGGCCCGCCACACACGCGCGGCGTCGGGCGAGACCGAGGTGCTCACGTGGCCACCGCCCTGCTCTCGCGCACGGCGGCGTCGAGCGCGGCGAGCCGTTCGACGCCCTCGGCCGTGGCCGCCCTTCCGCCGTAGTGCACGTCGTCGAACAACACGGCAGCAGCCCGGAGCTCGGCGGCCGAGCCGGGCAGCAGTGCGCCCGCCTCCGCGGCGAGCTCGTCGGCGGTGCGGCCGGAGCGCTCGTCGAGCACCCCGCGTTCCTCCAGCTCACGTGCGATGGCGCGGAACCATTCGCGCACGGCCTCGGCGTACTCACCGCCCGCCCGCGCCCGTTCGGCGGCGAGCCGGTGGGCCGCGGCCTTTCTCGCCGGGCCGGTGAACACCTCGGCCCTGCGCACACGCCGCCGTCGCACGACCTTGCCGGTCCGCAGCCTGACCACCACGACGAGGACGACGAGCAGCACCAGGAACAACACCAGGCCCGCCGCGCCGCCCGGTGCCCCGTCGATGACGCCGAAGAAGTCGGCGAGCCGGTCGGCAAGCCAGTCGACGACGCGCTCGACCAGGCCGGGCTGTGCCTCCTGGTACACCCGGTCGGCCAGCTCCTCGCGCGCGGCCCGCTGGGCCTCGTCGCGTCCGACGTCGACCGGGACGTCGGCGAGTCCGATCATTCGCCGCCGGCCGCGCGCGCCAGCTCCCTGTCGAGTCCCTCGCGGCGCATGCGCTGGTCGATGTAGAGCAGCGCGGTGACACCGGCCGCGAACGGCACCGTGATGGTCTGCGCGACGGCCCTGCCCAGCTCACCGATCAGCAGGCTGCCCGTGGAGGCGCCCTGACCGATGTCGGCGCCGCCGGCGAACCCGAACGGGATCTGGATGATCAGGCTGATCACGAACGTGATGATCAGCGCGACGAGCAGGATGCCGAACACGCGCCACCACGAGCCGCGCACCAGCGCCGTGGACCGGCCGAGCGACTTGCCGACCTTGCCCCGCTCCAGCACCAGCGCGGGGGTGGCCAGGCTCAGGAACACGTAGGCGGCGATGCCGGGGACGAGGAAGAGCACCGTGCCGACGGCGACGATCAGCGCGACCAGCAGGGTGAGCCCGAGCAGCGGCAGCACGCGCGGCCGCAGCTCCTCCCACGCCTCGGCGAACGTGATCGGCTGCCCCAGCACGGCCTTGCCGACCACGACCATCAGCAGACCGGTGAGGAACGTCTGCGTCACCATCGTCACGATCAGGATCACGGCGTTGACCGGCAGCGTCTGGCGCAGGGCCTCCCACACCGCGTCGAGCTGCTCCTCCTGCGTCGCGTTCGGGTCGAGCAGCACCGGCTCGACCGAGCCGAGCAGCAACCGGTCGGCCAGCAGGAAGAGCACCGCGCTGATCAGTGCGACGACGGCCGAGGAACCGAACACGATGCCGGCGTACTTGCGCATCGTGCTCATGGCGCCGTCCAGGATCTCGCCGAGCGCGAGCGGCCGGAGCGGGATCACGCCCGGCTGTCCCTGCGAGCCGCGTCCCGCGCCCGGGTACTGCGGATACTGGGGGTGCTGGGGATGCTGCGCGCGGCGGGGCTCGTCACCGGAGTCCGGTGACGACCAGCCACTGGGATCAGTCATTGAGCAATCCTCGCATTTCGTAGGAACCACGCACGTCGTCGGTGCCGCCAGATTAGGCAAGCCGCACCCCGCGGGCTCACCCGCTCGTTATGCTGAGCCGGAAATCGATCTAGGCGTCGGGACGAGTACATGACACAACCGCCGCAGGGCCCCTACGGTCCCCAGTGGCCGCATGGACCACAGGGGCCGCAGCAGCCCCCGGCTCCGCACCCGTACGGGCAGCCCGGGTACGCATACCCGGGTTACCCGCCGCCGCGGAAGCCACGCGGTCCTCTCATCGTGGCGTCCATCGGCGGTGCCACGCTGCTCGTGCTGAGCCTGATCGTGGTTTTCACCCTCACGAACGGCGGGGACGACGAACCGTCGGCCGACGGCGGCTACACCAACAACGCTGCCACGAGCACGGTGGAGTCCACCACCACGACGGAGTCGAGCACCACCACGACCACCACCGAGAGCAGCGAGACGTCCACCGAGACCAGCACCTCGGAGGTCGAGCAGGGCCCGCAGAAGATCCTCGCGCTCGCCGACCACCCGATCCTCCAGGATCCGGACGCGGGCCTGCAAAACCTCGCCTGCAACCTGCCCGCGTGGGAGAGCAACCCGGCGGCCGCGGAGGCGTTCTTCACCGCGGCGGCGGGCTGCCTCGACGCGGCGTGGGGGCCGTTCCTCGAGTACTACAACCTGCCGTTCGTGTCGCCGACGCTGCACTTCCCGTCGGGCGGCAGCTTCGACACCCCCTGCGGCACGATCGAGGTGGGCATCGCCACGGCCGCCTACTACTGCGAGAACAACCTGTACGTGCCCTTCGCGGGGTTGCAGACCGAGCAGTACGGCAACAACCCCGGCGTGTACCTGGCGCTGTTCGCGCATGAGTACGGCCATCACGTGCAGGAGGTGGCGGGGATCATGGACGCCGCGTGGGAGGAGATCTACGCGGTGGGCCAGAACAGCCCGGCGGGGCTGGAGATGTCGCGGCGCAAGGAGCTGCAGGCCCAGTGCTTCTCGGGCATGTTCATGGGCGCGCACGTCGACCGCGGCGGCACGATCACCAGGGACATGTACGACAAGGCGTGGTACGACCAGGAGACCCGCGGCGACGACACGTCGGGCACGCAGGACCACGGCAGCAACCAGAACTACGCGGCGTGGTGGCGAGCCGGCGCCTACGACAACCGCATCGTCGACTGCAACACCTTCGCGGCCAGCAGCGCCGACGTCGCCTGACCCGCCTGACCCGCCTGACTGCAGTGAAGGCCACCTTCACTGCGTTGAACGCAGTGAAGGTGGCCTTCACTGCGGTCGGGCAGAAGGGGCAAAGCGGGCGGAAGGGGCTCCCGCTCTCGCCCGCGTCAGAGGATCGCGGCGGTGCGGCGGGGGCCTCGGGCGAGGAGGAACGCGTAGGTGCCGCCGCCCGCGCAGCTCAGCACCAGCAGCGCGAGCCCGACGGGGCGCCGCAGGTCACTGCTGCCCACCGCGGCGTTGGCGAGCTGCACGTCGATCAGCCCCTCGGCCGCCGCGTGGGGCACCGAGATCTCGATCCGCTCGTCCTGGTCGTGCCCGCAGCCGCTGAGGGTGCCGTTGCGGGTGGTGCCGTCCAGCTCGAAACGCACGGTCTCCTCGGCGTTCGGCCTGGTGCAGTCGGCGGGCAGCGTGACGGTGGCCTCGACGGTGCGCGTCTCGGCGGCCTCGGCGGAGCCGAACAGCGAGGGGCCCGCCCACCAGGCCGCGAGGACGATGAGGATGCCGGTGGCGGCGGAGACGCCGAGGACCTTCCACGTCAGCGGCGGCATCGGCCGCCCGGATCCATTCGCTCGCTGCCACACGGCGTCAATCGTTCCAGATCATCACGACGAAGCACAGAAAACGACGTGCTCCCAACATCACACGACCGGGCACCTCAGCGCGCCGCGTCCTTCGCGGGTGTGACCTTGCGGACGTACAGCAGCCGGTCGCCCGGCTCGATGGCGTCGACCTCGGGCGCGTCCACGCGGTAGAGGTTCCCGTCCCGCACCACGCCGAGCACGATGTCCGGCAGATGCCGCGGCGAGCCGCCCTCCTCCGACGGCTCCACCGGCCGCTCCGCGATCGCCAGCCCCGTCTCGGGGGTGAGCAGGTCCTCGACCATGTCGACCACGAGCGGCGTGCGCGTGGCGATGCCCAGCAGCCTGCCCGCCGTCTCGCTCGACACCACCACCTGGTCGGCGCCGGACTGCTTCAGCAGGTGAACGTTCTCCGCCTCCCGCACCGACGCCAGGATGCTGGCCTTCGGGGCGAGCTCCCGCGCCGTGAGCGTCACGAGCACGGCCGTGTCGTCGCGGTTCGGGGCGATCACGATCGCGCGCGCCCGCTGCGCACCGGCCACCCGGAGCACGTCGGAGCGGGTCGCCGACCCGTGCACGGTGATGAGCCCGAGCGCGCTGGCCGCGTCGAGCGCCTGCTGGTCGGTGTCCACCACCACGATCTGGCTCGGTTCGGCGCCTTCCTCGGCGAGCAGGGAGTTGACCGCCGAACGGCCCTTGGTGCCGAAGCCCACGACCACCACATGGTCCCGCACCCTGTTCCTCCACTTCTGGATCCTCAGCGCCTGCCGGGAACGCTCGGTCAGCACCTCCAGTGTGGTACCGACCAGCACGATCAGGAACATCACCCGCAGCGGGGTGATCACCACGATGTTGATCAGCCGGGCCAGGTCCGTCTCCGGCGTGATGTCACCGTACCCGGTGGTCGACAGCGAGACGGTCGCGTAGTAGAAGCAGTCCAGGAACGACAGCCCGTCTTCGTTGGCGTCGCGGTAGCCGTCGCGCCCGATGTACACGATCAGCACGGCCGCGAACAGGAACAGCAAGGCCCCGATGATGCGCCGCCCGATCGAACGCAGCGGACTGACCTTCGTCTCCGGCATCCGGATGACGCCGACGAGCGCGTGACCGGGCTGGTCGGTCAGCGGCATCCGGATGAAGCGCTTGATCACGCGCGAACCTTAACCGCTTCCCGGGACCCCGCGCAGTAGCTCCCGCAACCCGTCCGCGTCGAGCAGATCCACCGGCCGCACCGTCCGGTCGGGGCGCACGTAGTGGAAGGCCGCCCGCACCTTCTCCAGCGGGGCGCCCGACAGGCCCGCCCACGCCAGCCGGTACGCCGCGAGCTGCACCGACAGGGCCGGCAGCTTGCCGTCCTCGGGCACGGCGCCGGTCTTCCAGTCGACGACGGTCCAGCCGCCGTCGTCGTCGGCGAACACGGCGTCCATCCGGCCGCGCACGGTGACCCCGTCGATGTCGGTGGAAAACGGCACCTCCACCTCGTGGGGTGTGCGGTGTGCCCACGCGCTGCGCTCGAACGCCTCCTGCAACGCCTCCAGCTCGGCGTCGCTCGCCTCGCCGAAGTCGGCGGCGCCGGGCAGGTCCTCCAGCTCCAGCAGGCGTTCCCCGGCGAACCGCCGCTCCAGCCAGCCGTGGAACGCGGTGCCCCTGCGAGCGAAGGCGTTGGGCGGGAACGGCAGCGGCCTGCGCAGCCTTCGGGCGAGCGCCTCGGGCTCCCCGGCGAGTTCCACCAGCTGGCTCACCGAGAGCTGGCCCGGCAGGGTCACCTGGTCACCGTCGCCCGAGGCGCGCTCGCGCTCCGCCAGCAGCACGTCGGTGTCGGCGATCCACCCGTCCGGATCGTCGTCCGCGATGGGCAGGTCGAGCTCGTCCAGCGCCGCGAGCACCAGGTCGGCGCCCTCGCGCACGGCCGCGCGCCGCTCGCCCAGCGGATCCACCGGCCAGCTCGCCGAGCGCGACGCGGTGACCAGCGGGTTGTCCTCGTCCTCGCCGGGCGGCTCCGCCCAGTGGGCGACCGTGCCGACGCCCTCCTCTTCCCGCAGCACGTCGGCGATCTCGGTGAGGAACTCCGAGGGCCCCTTCGGCCGCGCGCTGCTCTCGTTCCACCAGTGCCCCGAGGCGAGCAGGCAGTGCTCGGCCCTGGTCAGCGCCACGTAGCAGAGCCGCCGCTCCTCCTCGGCGTGCCGCGCGGCGAACCGTTCCTCGTGGTCGGCGCAGGCGTCGAGCACCTCCTTGCGGTTCTCGTCGCCGTGCAGCCGCAGCTCGGGCAGGTCCTGTGCGTCGCCGCGCAGCGCGGCGGGCAGCTCCGGCACGGTCCGCAGCCACGACGACGAGCGCCGTTTGCCGGGGAAGGTGTCCTGCACCAGGTGCGGCACGGCCACGACCCGCCATTCCAGGCCCTTCGCGGAGTGCGCGGTGAGCACCTGCACGCGGTCGGCCACCACCTCGACCTCGCCAGGCGGCAGGCCGTCCTCGGCGTGCTCCGCCGTCGCGAGGTAGTCCACAAAGGACAGGAGGGTGCCGGTGGGCGCGTGCTCGGCGTATTCGGTGACCACGTCGGCGAAGGCGTCCAGGTGCGCGCGCCCCGCGCTGCCCGGCCTCGCGAGCGCCTCGACGTCGAGCAGCATCGTGCGCTCGACGTCGGCCACCAGCTCCGGCAGCGGCTGGTCGAGCCTGCGCCGCAGCGCCCACAGTTCCCTGCTGAGCCTGCGGATCCGGGCGTAGCCCTCCTCGGAGTAGCGGGCCGGGTCGCCGGGGTCGTCGATCGCGTCCACGAGGCCGGCCTGTTCGGCGCGCTCGGCCACGAGCACGTCGGCGTCGGCCGACAGCTCCCCCGCCCGCCGCCACAGCGCGCCGAGGTCGGCCGCGGCGAGCCGCCAGCGCGCTCCGGTGAGCAGCCGGGCCGCGGCCGTGCCCGACAGCGGCTCGGCGAGCACCCGCAACGTGGCGACGAGGTCGGCCACCTCTGGCTCGTCGAGCAGTCCGCCGAGGCCGACGACCTCCACGGGCAGTCCCCGCGCCCGCAGGGCCGCGGCGACCGGGGCCATGTCGGCCCGCCTGCGCACGAGTACGGCGGCCGTGGGCGGGGTGCCCGTCTCGTCGCGTTCGGCGAACCACACCGCGGCCAGCTCGTCGGCGAGCCAGTCGCGCTCGGCCCGCACGTCGGGCAGTAGCGCGCACCGCACGTCGGCGGGGCCGGCACCGTCGCGGGCCCGCAGCCGCTGCACGCCGAGGCCCTGCGCGCGCAACGGTTCGGCCACGGCGTTGGCGAGCGTGAGCACCTCGGGCGGGTTGCGGAAGCTCGTGAGCATCCCGTACTCGCGCGCGGGCAGCAGGCCTTCCTTGCCGCGCCGGGGAAAGTCCGTGGTGAAGCGGGGCAGATTGGCCGCGCTCGCCCCGCGCCAGCCGTAGATCGCCTGCGCGGGGTCGCCGACGGCCGTCACCGGCATCGGCTCCGTCCCGCCGAAGAGCGAGCGCAGCAGCACACGCTGGGCGTGCCCGGTGTCCTGGTACTCGTCGAGCAGCACGGCGCCGTAGCGGTCACGCTCGCCCGCGACGACCTCGGGCTGCGACTCGGCGAGCGTGGCCGCAAGTGACATCTGGTCGGCGAAGTCGAGCGCGCCGTCGGCGCGTTTGCGCTGCTCGTACGCCTCGATCAGCGGCAGCAGGTCGAGCCGGAACCGCTGGGCGACGAGAATGTCGTTGAGTGCCACGGGCAACGCCTCCCGCTGTCCCTTCGCCCTCGGCGCGTTCTCCACGATGCGGCAGAACCACGCCGTGTAGGCCCGCAGCTTCTCGGGATCGACCAGGTGCTCGCCCAGTTCCCCAGCGAGGCCGAGCAGCTGCGCGGTGACCGACGGGGGCACGCGGTCGGTGTCCAAATCCTTGTCCCATGTGGACACCACGCGGTGCGCGAGCTGCCACGACGCCGTCTCCGACAGCATCCGCACGCCGGGCTGCACGGGCAGCCGCAGCCCGTGTTCACCCAGCAGCCGCCCGGCGTAGGCGTGGTAGGTGAGCACGGTGGGCTCGCCGGTCATGACCGCCATCCGCCGCTCGCCGCCGGGGTCGATCCGGTCGAGCAGGCCGGAGCCCGCGAGGCGGCGTAGCCGGGCCCGCACGCGGTCGGCGAGCTGACGAGCGGCCTTGCGCGTGAACGTCAGGCCCAGCACGCGTTCCGGCGTCACGAGTCCGTTGGCGACGAGCCACACGACGCGCGCGGCCATCGTCTCCGTCTTGCCCGCACCGGCGCCCGCCACCACGAGCGCGGGCTCGGCGGGCGACGCGATCACGGCGGCCTGCTCGGGCGTGGGCGGATGCAGGCCGAGTGCGTGGGCGATCTCGGCGGGATCGACGAGGTCGCTCACGGCCCGGTCACCTGCCTGCCCTCCGGCCGCAGCGGGCACGACGAACGGCCGGGGCAGCGGTCGCAGTCCGCGTTCTCCTGCGCCGCGTACTCGGGGCCGGCCGTGGCCGCGGCGGCCTGCCGGACCAGCTCGAGCCACTGCTTGCCGCCGTCCTCGTCGAGCGGCGGCTGCGAACGCTGGGAGGAGCCGGTCTTGTTGTGCGCCTTGGCGACGTAGACGAGTTTCGCGCCGCCGGTGGTGCCACCGTGCTCGGCGAACGCGCCGAGCAGCAGCGCGAGCTGGTAGGCCGCGAGCTGCGGGTGCTTCTCCGCGTCGGCGGCGCTCACCGGCGTCTTGCTGGTCTTGACGTCGATGATCACGGGCCTGCCCTGGTTGTCGACCTCCAGCCGGTCGACGCGGCCCAGAAGTTTCACGCGGGGCTCGCCGTCCTCCGCGGGCAGCTCCACCTCCATCTCCTGCTCCACCGCGAGCTGGGTCAGCTCCCCCCGGCTGTTGCGAAGCCAGGCGAGGAAGTTCTGCACCATCTGCTCCACGCGGCGGCGTTCCCGCCGGGAGAACCACGGCGCGCCAGCGTCGACCTTCGCCCACGCCGAGTCCAGTTCCGCCTTGAGTTGCTCGGCGTCGGCGCCGCTCGCCGCGGCCTGCGCGAGCGCGTGCACGAGCGTGCCGGTGACGGCGGCCAGCTGCGCCGGATCGCTGCCGCCGTGGCGTTCGAGCAGCCAGCGCAGCGGGCATTTCGACAGCACGTCCACAGTGGATGGCGAGATGCGGATGAGCGCGTCGGCCGGCCGCAGCGGCTCGTCCGTGCTCGGACCGGGCAGGCCGTACCACTGGTCGGGGTGCGCCCCGGGCACCCCGGCGCGGGCGAGCCTCGCGAGCTGGCGGACGGCGACCTCCCGCCTGCGCGGCTCGGCGCCGGAGTCGCAGGCGACCGATCGCAACTCACCGACCAGCTCGGAGAGCACGAGCGAGCGCTCCCGCGTGTAGCGGCGGACGTCGGGGCCAGGGTCGTCGCCGCCGGAGTCCATCAGCTCGTCGACGAACCGCGACGGCTGCTCGTCCTCCCCCTGCACGGCGCTGACCAGCAGCACGCGACTCGCCCTGCTCGCGGCGACGTAGAACAGCCTGCGCTCCTCCGCCAGCAGCGGCGCCGTAGCCGAAAGGTGCTCACCGTCCACACCGGACAGCAGGTCGACGAGCCGCTCCACACCCAGCAGCGTGCCCCGCAGCCGCAGGTCCGGCCAGCTACCCTCCTGAGCGCCGGCGACGGCGACGACCGTCCACTCGCGACCGGCGGCACCGTGGGCCGTCAGCAGGGAGACGCCCTTGCCGCGCGCGGCCGTCGGCGCCAGGCTGTCGCCCGCGATGTGCTGGGAGGTCAGGTACTCGGCGAACCCGGCCACGCTCGCCTTGGGCAGCCTGTCGACATAGCGACCGGCGGCGTGGAACAGGGCCACCACGGCGTCGAGGTCGCGGTCGGCCTGCGCGGCGAGCGAGCCACCGCGCGCGATCTGCCGCAGCAGCCTGCCCTCCAGCTTGCTGGCCTGCCAGACCTGCCACAGCACGTCCTCGACGCCGAGCCCCCTGCGCACGCAGTCGCGCGCGGTGGCGAGCAGGCCGCCGACACGGCGCACCGGCGCGGCCTCGGCATCGGCCAGCCCGGCGAGGATGTCGTTGTCCCGCAACGCCTCCACCAGCAGCTCGTCGCTGGAGCGCTCGCCACCGGCGGCGAGCTCCAGCCTGCGCAGACCCCGGCGCAGGCGGCGCAGCGCGAGCGGATCGGCACCGCCGAGCGGCGAGGAAAGCAGCATCTCGGCGAGGTCGACGTCGAGCGCGTCGGGCTCCGTGGCCAGGCGCAGCACCGCCAGCAGCGGGCGCACCCCCGGCTGGCGGGCGAGCGGCAGCTCCTCGGTGGCCGAGGCGATCGGCACGCCCGCGGCTCCCAGCGCACGCTGCAGCACGGGGAACGAGCGCGACGGCGAGCGGACGAGCACGGCCATCTCCGACCACGGGATCTCGTCGATCAGGTGCGCTCGCCGCAGCTGGTCGGCCACCCAGCTCGCCTCCGCGGCGGGCGTCGGCAGCAGCTTGGTGCGCACCACGCCCTCGTCGTCACTCGCGGGCTCCACGAGGCGGCGCACGCCCGGCAGGTTCGCGGCCACGCGCGAGACGGCGGCGTGCACCTCCTCGGTCATCCGGTGGCTGCGGGCGAGCGTGATGGTGCGATCACCATCGTCGTCGAGCGCGGCGAGCAGGCGCGGATCGGCGCCACGGAAGGAAAACACGGACTGGTCGGGATCCCCGGCCACCACGAAGTCGTCGGCCGCCCCGCCCAGCAGCCGCACGAGCCGGAACTGCAGCGGGTCGAGGTGCTGGGCGTCGTCCACGAACAGGTGCCGGATGCGCCGCTGCTCACGGGCCAGCAGGCCGGGGTCTCCCTCCAGCTCCACGAGCGCACTCGCCACCAGCTCGGCGGCATCCAGCGCGGGCGCGCCCGGCTGGCCGAGCGCGTTGCCTCCCGAGCCGAGCAGGAGCGTGACCTCCTCGTACTGCCGCCAGAAGGTCCCGGCCGCGACCCACGCCTCGCGCTGCTGCTGGCGGCCGAGCTTGACCAGGTCCTCGGGGCCGAGGCCTCGTTCGGCCGCGCGCAGCAGGAGGTCCCGCAGTTCCTCGGCGAAGCCGGGCACGAGCAGGGCGGGGCGCAAAGTCTCGGGCCAGTAGTCGGCGCCGCGTTCGAGGTCACCGGCGAGCAGCTCGCGCACCACGACGTCCTGCTCGGGCCCGGAGAGCAGGCGCGGCGCGGGCAGGTCCTGGAGCCCGGCCTGCAGGCGCAGCACCGCGAAGGCGTAGGAGTGCACCGTGCGCACGAGCGGCTCGCGGATAGTGCGGCCGCTGTGACCGGGGTCGGCGGTGAGCCTGCGGGTGATGTCGGCGCGGACGGCGTCGGCCGCGCGGCGTGACGCCGTGAGCACCAGCAGGCTCTCCGGATCGGCGCCCTGGCTGACCCGTTCGGCGGCGACCGTGGCGAGCAGCGTGGTCTTGCCCGTGCCGGGGCCGCCGAGCACCCTCCGGAATCCCGAGGGTGCCTCGAGGAGCCCGGCGGCTCCGCCCTCCCACACGTGTGGCCGGGGAGGCTGAGCCGGCGAGCGCACGAGCCTCGCGTTCAGTCCACTCCTGCTCACGATCAGATGGAACCACGCCGGGCCGACGAAACCGCACAGCGCCACGGCACGTGACCGATGACCAGGGAATCTGCCTAGAGTGTGCGCTATGGACGAGGAGCTGCACGAGCGCGTGCGCGAGGTCGTCGCGGCCATCCCGCCGGGCTCGGTGTCGACCTACGGCGATGTCGCCGCGGCGGCGGGCGCGAACACCCCGCGGCTGGTGGGCCGCATCCTCTCCGAGGACGGGCACGATCTCCCGTGGCACCGGGTCCTGCGCGCGAACGGAACCCCCGCGCCGCACCTGGTGCACCGGCAGCTGGAGCTGCTGCGCGCGGAGGGTGTGCTCGCCGACGGACAGCGAATCGATCTCAAGAGGTACCGCTGGCGTCAGCCGTAGGTTAGCCTTGCCTAATGACGACGGCCGCGCCTCAGCTGACCTACCGCTCGCTCCAGGTGACCGCGATCCGGCGGCTCACCCCGCACATGGCCCGGATCACCTTCACCGGCGAACTGGACGGCTTCGTCAGCGTGGCGCCGGACCAGTACGTCAAGGTCTTCTTCCCGCTGCCCGGCGAGGACCGGCCGCAGCTGCCGCCGCCCGTGTCCTCGGACGTCACCTCGTGGTACCGCACCTACCTCGCGATGCCCGACGGCGTCCGCCCGCCGATGCGGACCTACACGGTGCGGGCGCACCGGCCCGAGGCGCGGGAGATCGACATCGACTTCGTGCTGCACGGCGACAGCGGTCCGGCGTCGGCATGGGCGGAGCGGGCGACGGTCGGCGGCCAGGTCGCACTGCTGGGTCCGCACGGGCTCTACTCGGTGCCGGAGGGCACGTCGTGGCAGCTGCTCGTCGGTGACGAGACGGCGGTGCCCGCGATCGGCGCGATCGTCGAGGCGCTGCCGTCGGGGGCGGCGGCGCGGGTGTTCATCGAGGTCGGCGACCCGAGCGACCGGCAGGACTTCGCGACCGACGCCGACGTGGAGATCAACTGGGTCACCCGCAACGGCTCCCCGCACGGTGAGCCCGTGCTCGACGCCGTGCGGGGAGCGACGTTGCCCGCCGGGCGGCCGTACGCGTGGCTCTCCGGCGAGGCGGGCATGGTCAAGTTCGCGCGACGGCACCTCGTGCGCGAACGGGGTGTCGACAAGCGGGCCATCACGTTCACGGGGTACTGGCGGATCGGCCGCAGCGAGGAGGACACCGGCCGCGAGAGCCTGCGGCAGACCGACTCCGGCGTGGCTCCCGAGGAGGAGTAGGCCGCCGCCGGCTGTCGGGAACGCACAACTCGCTGTCGGGAACGCACGACTCGCTGTCGGGAACGCACGACTCGCGGGCTGGAACGCACGACTCGCGGGTTAGTTAGCGGGCCAGTTCGGCCACCAGGAGCTTGACCAGGGCGCCAAGGCGCTGGCGGTCGGGTTGCAGCGTCGGCACGTCGAGAGCGGTCAGCGGCGCGGCCGTCACCGGGCCGACACAGGCACACACGACGTCCTTGCCGAGCCTGGCCACGAACTCGTCGTGCACGCCCCGTTCGCGCGCCAGCGTGAGCAGGTTCGCCGTCGCGGGCGCGCTCGTGAACGCCAGCGCGTCGACCTCCCCCGCCAGCACGCCGTCGATCAGTCGGTACGCGGGCGTCAGATCGGCGGGCCACTGCCAACGGTACGGCTGCAGCTCGATCACTTCCGCGCCCGCCTCGCGCAGCGCGTCGGTGAACTCCGGCAACGGCTGACCATGCAGCTGTACTGCCGCCCGCCTGCCGCGCACGCCCTGGGCCAGCACGTGCTCGAACAGTTCGCGGTTGCTCTCGCCGGGCGCCGACCACTGCTCGGTGAGTCCCCGCCCGCGCACGGCGCCCTTCGCCTTGGGGCCGCGCACGTAGACCTTCGCGCGCGACAGCGTGCCGTGCAGCCGCTCGGCGAGCCCCCACTCCTCCGCCGCGGCGAACCAGCCGCGGAACCCGGCGCCCGTCGTCACCGCCGCGACGTCGACGTCCTCGGCCATCACCGCTTCCGTCGCCGCCCGCAGTCGCTCGTCACCGGAGAGCGGGACGATGCTGATCGTCGGCGCGTGCCACACGGTCGCGCCGTTGCGCTCCAGCGCGCCGATGAACTCCTCCGCACGCCGCTCCGCGGTGATGCCGATGGTCACGCCGCCCAGCTCACCCATAGAGCGCACCCATCCTCGCCACGGCCTCGGCCACCTGTTCCCGGAGGTCGGCGGGCTCGAGCACCTCCAGCTCGGGACCGAAGTGCAGCAGCTCGCCGAGGGCGGGCGCACCCGGTTCGACCGGCAGCTCCACGCGCGACCATCCGTCCTCGTCCGGCTCGCCGCCGCTCTCGCGCAACGCCCGCGCGCCGACGGCTCCCAGGTAGAACGGTACGAGGTCGCGCCCGAGCGGCGAAAGCCGCACCAGGGCAACTCTGGGAAACATTCTGCGCTCGAACTGCTCCGACCACTGCCGCCAGTACTCGGCGAGGTCGAAGCGGTCGGGCCGGACGAACGCGCCGTCGTCGGCCAGCTCGTCGATGCGGGAGACGCGGTAGGTCCGTTCGCTGCCGTCACACCGGGCCGCGAGGTACCAGTTGCCGGCCTTGAGCACGAGCCCGAGCGGTTCGAGGACCCGCTCGACCGCGCTGTCGTCCCAGCGCCGGTACCGCACCTTCAACCGCCGCGAGCGCCACACGGCGTCGGCGACCTCCTCGAGCCGGTCGAGCCGCTCGATGCCGCGATGCCAGCCGGGAACGTCGAGGTAGAAGCGCTCGGCGACCTGGCCCGCGCGCGTGCGCAGCTCCTCGGGAAGCGCGGCGTAGAGCTTGAGCTGCGCGGCCGCCAGCACCGTGCCGAGGCCCAGCTCCGCCGCGGCGACCGGCAGCCCGGCCAGCGCCAGCGACCTGGCCTCCTCCTCGCTCAGCCCGGTCAACCGGGTCCGGTAACCGCCGACGAGCTGGTAGCCGCCGGAGCGGCCGCGGTCGGCGTACACGGGCACACCGGCCTCGGCGAGCGCCTCGATGTCGCGGTACACCGTGCGTACCGAGACCTCCAGCTCGCTCGCCAGCTCGTCGGCCGTCATCCGGCCCCGGTTCTGCAACAGCAGCAGCACCGACAACAACCTGCTCGCGCGCATGCCGTCAGTGTCTCCCGAAAACCTGACAGAAGGTGACAGTTATCGGTGTGAGAGTGGGCCCATGAACGAGAACACCTTCACGATGCAGAGCTGGGACGAGCAGGTCGTGAGCGGCCCTGAGGACGGTCCCCGCTATGCGCACGCCCACGCGACGTTCGTCTACACCGGGATCATCGAGGGCACGTCGAGCTGCGACTACCTGCTCTACTACGCCACGCCCGGCCACGACGACGGCAACGGGCAGGCCGCGCCGGGCTACGAGCGGATCGAGGGCAGCGTCGCGGGCCGCAAGGGCAGCTTCCTCGTCCGGCACGACGTACGTTACGGAGCGGACGGCATCTCCGATGTCTGGTCCGTGGTGCCCGGTTCGGGTACCGGCGAGCTCGCCGGGCTCTCCGGCACGGGCACGGCGAGCGGCGACTCGGAGACCGTCGACTACACCTTCGACTACACGCTCGGCTGAGGAGAGGCGATGCTGGAGGTCGACCGCAGGCAGGTCCTCGCGTACCGGATCGCCGCGCACGGCCTGCACCGCGACGTGCGCGACGCGGGGGAGCTCGCGGTGTTCGACCTCGGGGTGCAGGACGTCACGAAGCGCGACACGGCCGTGCTCGCGCTCGTGGCCCGCCTGCCGGCCGGGGCGGAGGCACTGCTCGACGACGCGCGGTTCACGCTGGGCTGGACCCACCGCGGGGCCCCGCACTACCACCGCTCCGAGGAGTTCCGCGCCCTGATCCCGGCGCTCGTACCCCTGGACGACGCGGACGCCGAGGCGCGGATGCTGTGGCAGCGCAAGGAGGTGACGGCCGCCGGGATGCCCGCCAAGGACGTGCTGCTGACGGCGGCGAAGGCGCTGCGCGACGTGGTCGACCGGCCGATGACGAAGGGCTCGGCGAGCACGGAGGTCACCAAGCGCATCCCCGAGGGGTTCAGCCGCTGGTGCCGAGGCTGCCAGGCCACGCACATCCACGAACAGCTGATGCGGTTGGCGACACCGCTCGCGGGGCTACGGCTGGAACCGGGCACGAGCCCGGCCACGCTCGCTCCGCTGGCGAAGCGGCCGCGCATTCCGGCGAAGGCCGATGTCGCGGGCGCGACGCGCGTCGTGGAGACCTACCTGCGCCTGCACGGCCCGGCGACGGCAGGCGACGCCGCGGGGTTCGTGGGCACCACGCGCAAGACGGTCGCCGAGCGCCTGTGGCCGTCCGGCCTGGCGGAGGTGAGGGTGGCCGGGCGCACGGCGTACCTGCCCGCCGCGCACCTGGCGGAGCTCGAGAGCCCGCCGGAGCCGGGTGTGGTGCGCCTGCTGCCGCCGTGGGATCCGCTGCTCCAGGCCCGTGACCGCGCGACCCTGGTGCCGGACAAGGCGCACCAGAAGGAGCTGTGGAAGATCCTCGGCAACCCCGGCGCGCTGCTCGCCGACGGGGAGATCGCGGGCTTCTGGCGGACGAAGTCGGCGGGCAAGCGCCTGGAGTTCACGCTCACCGAACTGTGGCCGTTGACGAAGGCCCAGCGCACCGAAGCGGAAACGGAAGCCGAACGCGTGGCCGCCGCTCGCGCCTACCCCACCCCGCGCATCACCTGGACCTGAACTACGTGCCCCCAAGGCCACCTTTGTTGCGTTGAACGCAACAAAGGTGGCCTTGGGGGCAGATGGGCTACGCGGCTCGAGCGGCGCGGAGGGCTTCTCGGTAGCGGCGGAGTACCAGGTCGGCGATGGCGGGGTGGGCGCCAAGGGGCTCGGCGGTGACGTCGGCGGCCGCATCGGTCACCCTGCGCTGGAACAGGCCCGGCGCCAGCAGCCACGACGCCACCGCGACCCGCCTGCCCTCGCCGCGAGCCGCCGCGACCACCTCGGCCACGGAGGGACTCGTCGTCGCCGCGTAGCCGACGCGCACCGGGGTCCGCAGCCGTCCGGCGAGGGCGTGTGCCGCCGTGGCGACGTCGCGGAGTGCCCGTTGGTCGCTGGAGCCCGCCGCGGCGAGCACCACCGCGTCGCCGGGCCGCCTTCCCGCCTGCCGCAGGCGTTCCGTCAGCGCGTCGAGCAGCTCCGGCGCGGGGCCGAACGCCTCCGCCACCACGACGTCGCGGTTGCGGCTGGCCGCGACCTGCGCGGGGATGTCGACGCGCACGTGGTAGCCGGCGGCGAGGAACGCGGGTACCACCACTGCGGGGCCACGCACCGAGTCGAGCACGGTCGTCACGTCGGGCTGCCGGACGTCGGCGTAGGCGATCTTCACCTCGACCCCGCGCGAGCGCACGCGCGCGGCCAGTTCCTCGGTCACCTTCGGCCCAGCCGGGTCGCGGGTGCCGTGCGCGACGAGCACGATCACGCGGACTCCCCCTCGGCGACGACGGCGAGCCGGTAACCGCGCTTGACGACCGTCTGCACGAGCCTGCCCTCCCCGAGCGACGTGCGCAGCCTGCCGATCGCGGTCTCCACCGCGTGCTCCTCTCCCCCGCTGGGCAGCGCGGCCGTCAGCTCGCGCCGGGACACGACCCGGCCCGGCTGCCGCGCCAGTGCCCGCAGTACCGCCATCGGCGCGGGCGCCACCTCGCACAACTGCCCGTCGACGACGGCGGCCTGCCCGCGTAGCTCGATCTGCCTGCCCGCGGCGCACAGCCGGGGCGAGCGGGCGATCAGCGCCTCCGCGAGCGTGCGCGCGAGCGCACCGATCCGCGCCCGCTGCGGCTGCACGGTCGGGATGCCCAGCGCCGCGAGGGGACCCGCGGTGATCGGCCCGACGCACGCCACCAGCACCCGGCGCGTGAGCGCGTCGACGAGCGCGGCCTGCCGCCCGGTCCGTTTCGCCATCGCGAGCATGCTCGCCGCGGCGGGCGCGCTGGTGAACGGCAGCGCGTCGACCGAACCGTCCAGCACGGCGTCGATGAGCCGGTCGAGCGGCCCCGGATCGGTGGGCCCGACCCAGCGGTACACGGGGATCTCCACCACCTCGGCGCCCGCCGAACGCAGCGAGTCCACGAAGTACGGCAGCGGCTCGCCATGTAGCTGCACCGCTATCCGCTGACCGTCCACACCGGAGTCGAGCAGGTGCTGCAGCAGCTCCGCGTTGCTTTCCGACGCCGGCGAGTACACCTCCGAGAGCCCCGCGGCCCGCACCGCGCCCTTCGCTTTCGGGCCGCGCGTCAGCACGTTCGTGGAGGCGAGCCGGTCGAGCAGGGCCTCGCCGACGCCCCAGCCCTCCGCGGCCTCGATCCAGCCGCGGAAGCCGATGCCGGTGGTCGCCACCACGGCGTCGACGGGCTTGTCGAGAAGCAGCCTGGTCGCCGCGTGCAGCTCGGTGTCGTCGGCCAGCGGCACGATCCGGATCGCCGGACCGTAGCGCACGGTGGCGCCCTTGCGCACCAGCAGCGCACCGAGCTCGTCGGCGCGCCTCGCGGCGGTGATGCCGATCGCGAACCCGGCCAGCGGCATCACGTCGGTCACGGTGAGCCCACGTGCACGACACCGTCGATCACGCGCACGGGATACGTGGCGACGCAGACGGTGTCGTCGTCGAGACACCGGCCCGTGCGCAGCTCGAACTGCTGCTTGTAGATCGGCGAGGCCACCACGGGAACCCCGCCCGTGTCGCCGATGATCCCTCGCGACAACACGGCCGCCCCGCTGAACGGGTCCAGGTTGGACAGTCCGTAGAACTCGTCGTCCTCGGTCCGGAAGATCGCCACCTGCTCACCGTTCTCGAGCAGTGCGGCCACCCCGTAGGCCCGCGGCACGGCATCGGTCCGGCACACGGCGACCCAGGTCTGCTCGGCCATCGCGGTCATCGGCTCACCACCTCCGGGACGCCCAGCATCACGGGCACCTTCTGCTCACGTTCGGTACGGAAGGAGATCGTCGGGTCGGGCGTGCCGGGCGCGTTGACGAAGGACGTGAACCGCGCGAGCTTCTCCGGGTCCTCCAGCACGCCCTTCCACTCGTCGCGGTAGCCCGCGACGTGCTCGGCCATCGCCTCCTCCAGCTCGGCGCAGATGCCGAGGCTGTCGTCGACGATCACCGCGCGCAGGTGGTCGAGGCCGCCCTCCATCTCCTCCACCCACGGCGCCGTGCGCTGCAGCCGGTCGGCCGTGCGCACGTAGAACATCAGGAACCGGTCGATGATCTTGATCAGGGTTTCGGTGTCCACATCGGACACGAGTAGATCGGCGTGCCTCGGGATGGCCCCGCCGTTGCCGCCGACGTAGAGGTTCCAGCCCTGTTCGGTGGCGATGATGCCGAAGTCCTTGCTCCTGGCCTCGGCACACTCACGGGCGCAGCCGGAGACGGCGGACTTGAGCTTGTGCGGCGAGCGCAGGCCCCGGTACCGCAGCTCCAGCTCCACCGCGAGGCCGACGCTGTCCTGCTGGCCGTAGCGGCACCACGTGGTGCCCACGCACGACTTGACGGTGCGCAGCGCCTTGCCGTACGCGTGCCCCGACTCGAACCCGGCGTCGACGAGCTTGCGCCAGATCAGCGGCAGCTGGTCCACGGTCGCGCCGAACAGGTCGATCCGCTGCCCACCGGTGATCTTGGTGTAGAGCCCGAACTCCTTGGCGACCTCGCCGATCACGATGAGCTTGTCGGGCGTGATCTCGCCGCCCGGGATTCGCGGCACCACCGAGTAGGTGCCGTTGCGCTGCATGTTGGCGAGGAACTTGTCGTTGGTGTCCTGCAGCGTGGCCTGCTCGCCACCGAGGATGTGCCCGTTACCGAGCGTGGCGAGGATCGAGGCGACCGCGGGCTTGCAGATCGCACAGCCCTTGCCCTTGCCGTGCTTGGTGATCAGCTCGGAGAACGTGGTGACGCGCGTGGCGCGGATGATCTCGAACAGCTCGGCGCGCGACTGCGGGAAGTGCTCACACACGGCCTTGGACTGCTCGACGCCGCACGCGTTGAGCAGCTTGCCCAGCATCGGCACGCACGAGCCGCAGGAGGTTCCCGCACGGGTGCACGCCTTGATCTTCGGGACGCTGTCGCAACCCTCCTCGGTGACGGCGTGGACGATCGCGCCCTTGGTGACCGCGTTGCACGAGCAGATCTGCGCCTCGTCGGGCAGCGCGTCGACCCCCACCGCCGCGTCGCCGCCGCCGGCGGGGGCGATCAGCGCGGCGGGCTCCGTAGGCAGCGTGTTGCCGACCAGCGGGCGCAGCAGGTTGTACTCGCTCGCGTCGCCGACGAGCACGCCGCCGAGCAGCGTGCCTGCGTCGTCGGACACCACGAGCTTCTTGTAGGAGCCGCTGACGGCGTCGTTGAACACCACCTCCAGCGCGCCCTCGGTCACGGCGTGTGCGTCGCCGAAGCTCGCGACGTCGACGCCCATCAGCTTGAGCTTGGTGGAGGTGTCGGCTCCGGGGAACGACGCCTCCTTGCCGAGCAGTGTCGCCGCGGCGACCTCGGCCATCGAGTAGCCGGGCGCGACCAGGCCGTACACACGACCCTCCAGTGCCGCGCACTCGCCGATCGCGAAGACGTCGGGGTCGCTCGTGCGGCACGTGGCGTCCACGAGCACGCCGCCGCGCTCGCCGACGTCGAGGCCGCAGTCGCGGGCCAGGTCGTCGCGCGGGCGGACACCGGCGGAGAACACCAGCAGATCGATGTCGAGTTCGGTGCCGTTGCCGAGCTTGGCGACGAGCCTGCCACGGTCGGCCTCGATCGCGTCGGTCGATGTGCCGGTGTGCACGGTCACGTCGAGGTCGGTGATGAGTCTACGCAGGAGGCTGCCGCCGCCCTCGTCGACCTGTAGCGGCATGAGCCGGGGCGCCATCTCGACGACGTGCGGCGAGAGGCCCATGTCGCGCAGGGCCTTCGCCGCCTCAAGCCCGAGCAGGCCGCCGCCGACCACCGCGGCGGCGGGCCTGCCCCGGCCGTGCCGTGCCCGCTCGACGGCGTCCCGGATGTCGTCGAGGTCCTCGATGGTGCGGTAGACGAAGCAGCCGGGCAGGTCGTGCCCCGGCACCGGCGGCACGAAGGGACGGGACCCGGTGGCGAGCACCAGCGCGTCGTAGGGCTGCACGCGCCCGCTCGCGGTGGTGACCCGCTTCGCCTCGCGGTCCACCGCGACCACCGGGTCGCCGAGACGCAGTTCGACGTTGCCGTCACCGGCGTAGGTGGAGCCGGGCAGCGCCAGGTCCTCGGGGTCCCAGGTGTCCACATAGGATGTGAGGGCGACCCGGTCGTAGGCGGGGCGGGCCTCCTCCCCGATGACGACGATCCGCCACGTCCCGTCGACGTCGTCGGAACGGACGGCTTCCACCAGCCGGTGAGCCACCATTCCGTGCCCGACGACAACCAACGTTCGACTCATAGACCAACCTCCGTAGAACTGCCCTCAATGCTCGCCAGTGCGCGTATCCCCCGCGCTTCCGAGACGTTGCGGCGCTGTTACCAAAAACTCCCTTCGCAGGTCAGAACCCGTGCATGGGGCGAAAAGGTCAGATACCGGCGCCCGCGAGCGCCGCCTTCTTCTCCTCGGCGGTGCGCACGATGGGCCCGCGCAGGTACACGGCCCACGTGGTCGCGAAGCACAGCCCGTAGAACACCAGGAAGGCCACGAACGCCGGCACGCCGCTGCCGGTGCTCGTGAACGCCGAGCGGAAGGCGAGGTTGATGAACAGGCCGCCGAGCGCGCCGACCGCACCGGCGATGCCGATGAGCGCGCCGGAGAGCCTGCGGGCCCTCGGCATCGCCGTCTCCTTGGACTCGCCCTCGGCGACGGCCGCGAGCGCCTTCGTGCGGAAGATCGCCGGGATCATCTTGTACGTCGAGCCGTTGCCGATGCCGGAGAACACGAACAGGCCGATGAAGCCGGTCATGAACAGCGGCAGCGAGTCCGCATTGGACGCCACGATGCACAGCACGGTACCCACCGCCATGCCGAGGAACGTCCAGAGCGTCACCTTCGCGCCGCCCAGCTTGTCGGCGAGCCAGCCGCCGACCGGGCGGATCACCGAGCCCAGCAGCGCGCCGATGAACGTCACCTGCGCGGCCTGCAGCGGCGAGCGGTCGAACTGGTTCTGCAGCACGAGACCGAACGCGAAGCTGTAGCCGATGAACGAGCCGAAGGTGCCGATGTAGAGGAAGGACATGACGTACGAGTGCTTGTCCGTCAGCACCTCGCGCATCGCGTTGCCTTCCTTCTTGACGTCGGCGATGTTGTCCATGAACAGGGCGGCGCCCGTCATCGCGACGACGATCAGCGGAAGGTAGATGTAGAAGATGATCTGCGGGGCCGAGGCGCCCGCCGTACTGATCACGATCAGGCCGACGATCTGGATCGCGGCGACACCGAGGTTGCCGCCACCCGCGTTCAGGCCCAGGGCGGCACCCTTGAGCCGCTCGGGGAAGAACGAGTTGATGTTCGTCATCGACGACGCGAAGTTGCCGCCGCCGACACCACCGATCGCCGCGATGAGCATGAACACCCACAGTGGCGTCCCCGGCTCCATCACGATCGCGGCGAGGATCGTCGGCGCCAGCAGCATTCCCGCGCTGATGATCGTCCAGTTGCGACCACCGAACTTCGCGACGGCCAGCGTGTAGGGGATGCGCAGGATCGCGCCGACGAGGGACGGCGTTGACACGAGCAGGAACTTGTCGGCGGGCGAGAGGCCGTACTCGGGGCCCATGAAGAGCACCAGCACCGACCACAGTGTCCAGATGGAGAACCCGATGTGCTCGGCGAAGATCGAGAACCAGAGGTTGCGGGTGGCGATCTTCTTGCCGCCGTTCTCCCAGAGCTCGGTGTCCTCGGGATCCCAGTGCTGGATCCACCGTTTGCCGGTGTGCGTCGCATCGGACATGGTGTCACTCCTCTTCGTCGGGCGGGCGCCGTGATGAGCGCAAAACCTAGGCGGCGCCCGTTTCACGAACCGGCGTCACGTGGTCGCGTCGTTGCAAACTTCTCCTCACCGCAGTGCCTTTGCGCTGTGAGGTTCCGGTCTATGTGGTGCTCGCGAGCCAGTCGGCGATGCCGCACACCGCGTCCTTGCAGCTGCCGCAACCGGTGCTGGCCCTGGTGGCCGAGGCGAGTTCGGCCACGCTGGACGCGCCTGCCCGCCACGCGTCCACGAGCTGGCCCTTGCTCACCGAGTTGCACCGGCAGACCACCGCGGCGGCGGGCAGGTCGGCCGGGCTGGCCGCGTTCGGTGCACCGGAGGGCAGTGCGCGGCCGAGCAGCAGCGCGAGCCGGTCGCTCGGCGCGGGCACCCCGCGGTCGTAGAGCTGCGTGATGGTGGCGGCGGCGTCGGGAACGCCCAGCACGATGGCACCGGCCACGCGGTCGCCGCGCAGCACGAGCTTCGCGTAGCGGCCGCGCGCGGGATCGTCGAGACACAGCACCTCGGCGCCGTCGTCGCCGGTCTCGGCGTGGGTCTCGCCGAGCGCGGCGAGGTCGATGCCGCGTGCCTTGAGCCGCGTCACCACCGACGTGCCGCGGTAGCGCGCGGCCGTGTCGGTGCCGGTGAGCAGGTCGGCGAGCACATCGGCCTGCTCCCACGCGGGCTGCACGAGCCCGGACACCGTGCCGGGATGCTGGGCGCAGTCGCCGATCGCGTAGATGCGACCATCGCTCGTGCGCAGCGCGTCGTCGACGAGCACGCCCCGGTCGGCGGCGAGGCCGGCCCCGGCGGCGAGCGTGGTGTCCGCGCGCACCCCGGCCGACACCACCACTAGGTCCGCGTGCACGTGGCTGCCGTCGTCGAGTTTCAGGCCGTCGCCGGGCACGTACTTGGCGGCGAACCGGCCGAGCCGGAAGTCGATACCGAAGTCGCCGAGCGTCTTCGCGAGCACGCGGCCCGCGCCCGCGTCGAGCTGACGTTCCATGACGTGCCCGGCCGGATGCACCACGGTGACGTGGTTTCCGCGCCCGGCGAGGCCCCTCGCGGCCTCCAGCCCGAGCAGCCCGCCGCCGAGCACGGCGACCGGGGCGCCGACGCGAGCGGCGTCCAGAATGCGCTCGCAGTCGGCGAGCGAGCGAAACGCGACGGCACCCTCGGCGAGCTCGCCGTCCTCATCGGTGAGGCCCTCGACGGGCGGCAGCCACGGCGTGCTGCCGGTGGCGAGCACGAGCGCGTCGTACCCGACGCTCGTGCCGTCGACGAGCATGACTTTCCTTGCCGCGCGGTCGATCTCGCGCGCTTCGGTGTCGAGCCGCAGGTCGATGCCATGCCTCGCCGCCCACTCCTCGTCGTGCAGGCGGACGCTCTCCGGCCGCATCGTGCCGCCGACCACGGCGGAGAGCAGCACGCGGTTGTAGGCGTGGTGCGGTTCGTCGCCGATCACGGTCAGGTGCACGCGCTCACCGTGCGGGTCGCGGCGGCGGATCTCATCGGCCAGGCGCGCCCCTGCCATCCCGTAACCGAGCACGACCACGTTGCGCGGGCTCATTCGGCACCATCCTCTTTGGTCAGTCGGACCGCGCAGACCTTGAACTCGGGCATCCTGCTGGTGGGGTCGAGCGCGGGGTTGGTGAGCAGGTTCGCCCGCTGGTCTCCGGGGAAGTGGAAGGGCAGGAAGACGACGTCCTGGCGCATCGAGCCCACACAGCGGACCCGGGCCGTGGTGGCGCCCCTGCGCGAGGTGACGCGCGCGAGGTCGCCGTGGGCCAGTCCGGCGCGCTCGGCGGTGTCCGGGTGCACCTCGACGTAGACCTCGGGCACCGTGTCGTTGAGCTCGGCGACCAGCCGCGTCTGCGCGCCGGACTGGTAGTGCTGGAGCACGCGGCCCGTGGTGGCGAGCAGGGGGAAGTCGGCGTCCTGCGGCTCGGCGGGGCCGGTGTGCTCGACCGGCTCGAACCGCGCCCTGCCGTCCGCGTGGGCGAAGGCGTCGAGGAACATGCGCGGCGTGCCGGGGTGCGCCTCGTCGGGCACGGGCCAGTACAGCGCCTCGCCCTCTCGCAGCCGGTCGTAGCTGATGCCGGAGTAGTCGGCGGGACCACCGGCGGAGGCGGCGCGCAGCTCGGTGAAGGCCGTCTCGGCGTCGGTGGGAAACCTGCCTTCCGGCTGGCCGAGCCGCTCGGCGAGCCCGGCGAGCACGTCGAGGTCGGTCCGCACACCCTCGGGCGGGTCGATCGCCTTGCGCCGCAACAGGATGCGGCCCTCGAGATTGGTCATGGTGCCGTCCTCCTCGGCCCACTGGGTCACGGGGAGCACCACGTCGGCGAGCTCGGAGGTCTCCGACAGCACGAGGTCCGCGGTCACCAGGAGGTCCAAACCGGACAGCCGCTGGGCCACCCGCGCCGAGTCCGGAGCGGAGACCACGACGTTGCTGCCGAACACCAGCAGGGCCCTCGGCCCGCCCTCGGTGCCGAGCGCGTCCAGCAGTTCGAAGGCGGAACGGCCCGGCCCCGGCAACGAGTCCGCTGGCACGCCCCACACCGACGCGACGTGCTCGCGCGCCGCGGGGTCGGCGATCTTGCGGTAGCCGGGCAGCTGGTCGGCCTTCTGGCCGTGCTCGCGCCCGCCCTGGCCGTTGCCCTGGCCGGTGAGGCAGCCGTAGCCGGAGCCCTGTCGACCGGGCAGGCCCAGCGCGAGCGCGAGGTTGATCCACGCGCTGACGGTGGCGACGCCGGTGGCGTGCTGCTCGGCGCCCCTCGCGGTGAGCACGTAGGCGTTGCGGGAACGGGCGAGCAGCGCGGCGACGCGGCGCTGGTCGGCGGCGGAGACCCCGGTGATGCGCTCGACGCGCTCGGGCCAGTACCCGGCGGCGATCCGCCACACGGCATCGAACCCGCTCGTGCGCTGCTCCACATAGGACTCGTCGAGCAGCCCGTCGGCCACCACGGCGTGCAGGATCCCGAGCGCGAGCGCGAGATCGGTGCCCGGTGCGGGTGCTAGGTGCAGGTTGGCCTGCTCGGCCGTGGGCGTCCGGCGCGGGTCGACCACCACGAGGTCGCCCTTGGCGTTGGCACCACGCAGGTGCTGCACGAACGGCGGCATGGTCTCGGCCGGATTGGCGCCGACGAGCACGATCGCGTCGGCGTCGGCGAGGTCGGTGAGCGGGAACGGCAGACCCCGGTCGAGGCCGAACGCCTTCATCCCCGCCGCCGCGGCCGACGACATGCAGAACCGGCCGTTGTAGTCGATCTGGGACGTGCCGAGCGCCACTCGGGCGAACTTGCCGAGCAGGTAGCTCTTCTCGTTGGTGAGCCCGCCACCGCCGAAGACGGCGACCGAGTCGGGGCCGTGCTCGGCGCGCAGGTCCAGGAGCCTGCGCGCGACGAGGTCGAGCGCGTCCTCCCAGCTCGCGGGGCGCAGCTCGCCGCCGGTGCGGATGAGCGGCGTGGTCAGGCGCGCGGGGGAACGCAGCAGTGCGGGTGAGGTCCAGCCTTTCTGGCACAGCCCGCCCGCGTTGGTGGGGAACTGGCGGGGCGTGACGTCGGCCTCCCGGCTGAGCGTCATGCCGCACTGGAGTGCGCAGTAGGGACAGTGGGTGGCTACGGCGGTCGTAGTCGTCGGCTCGGCCGTCAGCGTCAACGGGCACCTCCTGCTGCTCGCTGGCAGTCCCTGACGGTAGGTAGCCCGTGTTACTTGGAAATGGCCGAATGTTTCGGCCGTGCGACATTGCCCGCCCAGATAGGGCCCGATGCAGTGAAGGCCACCTTCACTGCGGTCAGATAAGGTCGCTCACCTCGCTGGCGGCCATGCGGAGGCCGTCGAGTGCGGCGGCGGTGGAGCGTGGGTGCAGCGCGTTGAAGGCGAGCCGGAAGAGGGCCGCGCGCAGCAGCAGCTGCGGCCAGTCCGGCAGGTGCGACCAGCGGCGCAGCAGCTCGCCGTCGGCGCCGCCCCAGGCGATCGCGTCCACGGCGGCGATGGCGGCACCCCATTCGGCGGGGCGGAAGTACGGGACGAAGTCGACGATTCCGGGCGGGGCGTCGCCGTCGAAGAGAACGGTGCCGAACAGCTCGCCGTGCACGAGCTGGTCGGGGAGCTTCACGGGGCGCCGCGCGGGAGCGAGCACCTCGAACCAGCGCCCACCCTTGGTCTCGTCGAGCTCGGCGTCCTGCTCGCCCCAGGCGATGCGCTCGGCGACGGAGGCGATGTCGGTGCGGCGGGAAAGGAAGTCGGGACGCGGCAGATGCGCGGTGGCGCGGTGCAGGCGGACGGCGGTGAGGACGACCTCGTCGGGGCGGTCCTCGGGGGTGCCGGGCACGTGGCGGCCGGCGGCCCAGCCCGCGATCACCCACCGGCCGTCGGTGGTCTGAAGTGGGCGGGCGATGCGAATGTCGGGGCTGTCGATGGCGGCGAAGGTGCGGGCGAGCCACACGGCGTGGGCTCTGTCGCTGACCTGTCTCAGCACGACGTCGCCGCAGAGCCACGCGTTGCCCTCGCCGGCAAGGCGCTCCGCGTCGTGGTGGCTGACGCCGAACGCCGTGCACACGTGCACAGGCGGCGGCTCACGGCTGGGGACCACAGCGTGCGACGTTACCGCGACCACACCCGCCCGGGTGGTAGCCACCCCGCGCCGTCCCCGCAACCCGAGTTTCCCGCCCCGAAGGGAGCAAGGGAGCTTTACTCCCGTTTTCCGGGAGCAAAGGTCCCTTGCTCCCGGATGCGGACGGGCACGAAAAAGGTGAGGGCTCCGTTCGCACCACACGAACGGAGCCCTCACCGCACCCTGGAAACGACCCGCCAGACGCCCTCGGCACCTCGGTACGTCAGCCGTACCTCGGCACCCGGGCCGCGACGGGCCCAGAACGCATCAGTACGTCGGCAGGCTCTGGTCGATCTGCTTCGCCCACGCGAGCACGCCGCCACCCAGGTGCGTGGCGTCCTTGAAGCCCGCCCGGTGCAGCGCCGCGAGCGCCTCCGCCGAACGCGCACCCGACTTGCAGTGCAGCACGATCGGCTTGTCCTGCGGCAGCTCGGCCAGGGCCTCACCCGAGAGGATCCGGTCCTTCGGGATCAGCTTGGCGCCCTTGATGTTGACGATCTCGTACTCGTGCGGCTCCCGGACGTCGATCAGCTCGAAGTTCTCGCCCGCGTCGAACTTGGCCTTCAGCTCGGCCGGAGTGATCGTGCTGCCCGACGCCGCCTCCTGCGCCTCGTCCGACACGACACCGCAGAACGCCTCGTAGTCGATCAGCTCCGTGATCTTCGGGGTGTCCGGGTCCTTGCGGATCTTCACCTCGCGGTACTTCATCTCGAGCGCGTCGTAGCTGATCAGCCTGCCCAGCAGGGGCTCGCCGATGCCCGTGATGAGCTTGATCGCCTCGGTCACCATGATCGAGCCGATGGACGCGCACAGCACGCCCAGCACGCCACCCTCGGCGCACGACGGCACCATCCCGGGCGGCGGGGGCTCGGGGTAGAGGTCGCGGTAGTTGAGGCCCTTGCCGTTCGGCGCGTCCTCCCAGAAGACACTGACCTGGCCCTCGAACCGGAAGATCGAGCCCCACACGTACGGCTTGCCCAGCAGCACCGCGGCGTCGTTCACCAGGTACCGGGTGGCGAAGTTGTCCGTGCCGTCCAGGATCAGGTCGTAGCCGCGGAACACGTCCAGCGCGTTGTCCGTGGTCAGCTGCTCCTGGTGCAGGATCACGTTGACGAACGGGTTGATCTCCGCCACCGACTCCTTCGCCGACTGTGCCTTCGGCTTGCCGACGTCGGACTGCCCGTGGATCACCTGGCGCTGCAGGTTCGACTCGTCGACGACGTCGAAGTCGATCACGCCGAGCGTGCCGACCCCGGCCGCGGCGAGGTACAGCAGCGCGGGGCTGCCGAGACCTCCGGCGCCGATCACGAGCACCTTGGCGTTCTTCAGCCGCTTCTGCCCGTCCATCCCGACATCCGGGATGATGAGGTGCCGGCTGTACCGCGCGACCTCGTCCTTCGTGAGCTCGGCGGCCGGCTCGACGAGCGGCGGCAGCGTCGTCTCCCGCGGCCCGCCCTCTGCACCTGACATCGGATCCTCCATCTCGCGCGAATCGCGGTCCATCAATCTATAACCGCAAGAGGGATCCAGGTCTTCCCCCGGTCCACATCGTGGACGGCCGGGCCTCGTCAGCGGCCCTGCACCTGTGGGTTCGGCCACGCGTTCGGCTTGCACACCTTGCCGTCCGCGGGCACCGTGCCCTGGTCCCCGCCGGGGGTGTCGTTGAGCTGGGCGACGTAGTCGTTGGCGACGCCGAACGTCTGCTGCATCATCACCGGCGCCAGCGCGTCGTTCTGCGCGCAGCCCTCGTGGCCGTTGCCGAGAGCGTGCCCCACCTCGTGGTTGATGGCGTACTGCCGGTAGCCGGTCATGTCCGAGCTGAAGGCCAGCGCCCCGCGCACCCACCGGGCCAGGTTGATCACCACGCGATCCTCGCCCTGCACGTCACGCCGGTAGCAGGAGGACTCGAAGGGGATCGAGCCGCCGCAGATGTCGGGCCGGTGCGCGGTGTCGGGCGTGGTGAGGCTCACGCGGAAGTCCGGGTTCGGGTAGCTCGCGTCCACGCGCTGCAGCGAGATCTCACCGCTGCCGGTCCAGCTCCTCGGATCGGACAGGGTGCCCTCGACGGTGTCGGCGAAGCTGTCGTCGCCCGCGTAGCTGGACGGGTCGATGCCGTCCTCGACCTCGACGGTGTAGGTCAGCACCTCGTCGCTCGTGCCCACCGGATCGCTGGAACCCGGCACCACGTGCCACGTGCCCGCGCCCTTGGCTGTGAAGTCTCCGCCCTCGGGCAGCTTCGCGGTGGGGATGTTGAGGTCCACGGCCTTCGCCGGATTCTCGCTGGCCACGGGACCTTCGGCGCCGGCGCCGCCGGTGTCGACCGTGTTGTCGGACGTCGAGCCGACGGCGGTGCCCGACTCGTCGGGGTTGCCCCTCGTGGTGTCGACGACGACCAACGCGGTGATCACCAGGAGCACCGGAATCGCGTAGACCCGCCAGCCGTAGGTGGAGGTGAGCCTGCGCAGGCCCGAGCGTCTGGGCGGTCGCTCGTCCTCGCTCTCCTCCGGCTCGGCCGTCGGCTGCCAGGACGCGCGCAGCGGCTCGGCCGACACACGGCGGGCGCCAGGCCGGTAACGGTCTTCCGACGACGCCCTCGACGGGTAGCGGTACGCCGACGACGTCCGGCGCGGATACTCGGCCCGCCTGCCATCACGTCGTACATCGTGCGTCACCCGGTCCACTGCCCCAGGGTGCCACACGCGCACGGTGAGACCCGTGCCGACCGGCCGCCGCCTGCCGGTCCGGTATCACCCGATCGGCGCAAGGGTCCGGTCACCACGTGTCGGCTTCGACGCTCTCCCACATGCCCAGCACGGCCCTGGCGACGGTCACCGGTCGCTCCATCTGCGCGACGTGACCCGTCTTGGGCAGCACGAGCAGCCGTGCCCTCGGCATCAGCTGCGCGGTGCGCGCGGCGCGCCGGACGGAGATCACCTTGTCCTTGGTGCCCCACACCACGAGCGCCGGCACGTCGACCGTCGGCGCCACGGCCCACAGCGACCGCTCTCCGCCGGTGAACCACGTACGGAAGATCTCGAGCGTGCTCCGGGCCATCGCCATGTTCGCCCAGGCGAACTCCGCCCGCTTGCTGTGCTCGTCGGCGAGCTCGTCGAACCGGTGCGCCGGGAACGACTCCGGGTCGGCGAAACACAGCCGGATCACCTGCTGGGCCCGCTCCTTGGGGCCCATCGCGGCGAGCTGCCTGCGCACGCGCCTGCCGACGAACGGCAGGTACGCGAGCGCCATGCGCGGGTCCGACAGGCGCCTCGGGTCGGGCCTGCGGTCGGGCATGGCGGGCGAGATCAGCGTCAGCGTGCGCACCAGGTCGGGCCGCTTCGCCGCGAGCAGGAGCGACACCGCGCCGCCCATCGAGTTGCCGACCACGTGAACCGGACCCGTCGAGTTCCGCTCGATGAAGTCGGCCACGACCTCGGAATGCGCCGTGAGGCTGAACGTGAACCCGTCCTTCGGCTCGGAGAACCCGAAGCCGGGCAGGTCCAGCGCGACCCCGCCGGCGTGCGGCGCGAGCAGGCCCGCGAGGTCCGTCCAGTTGGTGGACGAACCGCCGAGGCCGTGGACGTACACCACTGTCACGTCGTCGGCGCCGGGAGTCCGCCGCACGTGCAGATCCAGGTCACCTACCCTTTCCTGTTGGCCCGGCCACGGGCTCACCGTCGCATCGAGCGGCGGCAGCGGGGTATTCGACAGGGGTACGTGCGTCAGCGGCGGCCGCTTTCCTGAGCGGGGAGCCACCTGGCGGGACAGTGTTTCCGACACCGTCCCAGGATGCCTCAAGTTCGCCGCGCTTGGCGTTCGGCGTGTACCGGCGAGTAATGTGCGGTGGGAAGTGAAGTTGGAGGCGGGATGACTGAGACGGCGCACCCTCAATCGCAGGGGACGAGCGAGAGCACCGGATCGGCGCAGTTCAGCCGTGGCGTCCGGCTCCCCCGCACGGAGCGCCGCGCCCAGTTGCTGGCGGCGGCGCAGCAGGTCTTCGCCGCGAACGGGTACCACGCGGCTGCCATGGACGACATCGCCGAGCGCGCGGGCGTGAGCAAGCCGGTGCTCTACCAGCACTTCCCCGGCAAGCTCGACCTCTACATCGCGCTGCTGGAAAGCCACGTCGACAGCCTGGTCAAGGCCGTGCAGGGCGCCCTGTCCTCCACCACCGACAACAAGCAGCGCGTGAAGAACGCCGTCGGCGCCTTCTTCGACTTCGTCAACGGCGACGCAGGCGCTTTCCGCATGGTGTTCGAATCGGACCTCCGGGGCGAGCCCTCCGTGCAGGAGGCCGTGGACAGGGCCACGTCGGCCAGCGTGGACGCGATCACCGAGACGATCACCGCCGACGCCGGGCTCGACGAGGAGAAGGCGCGCCTGTTGGCCGTGGGCCTCGTCGGCCTGAGCCAGGTCAGCGCGCGATTCTGGCTGACCCACCACAGCTCGATGAGCCGTGACGACGCCGTCGCGCTGACCTCGACCCTGGCCTGGCGCGGGATCGGTGCCGGGTTCCCCCTGCAGCACCCGTGACGGTCAGGACGTACTGACCCGCACCAGTCCGCCGAGCTGCACGGCCACCTCGTGCGCTCGTTCCTGCGGCAGCATGTGCCCCGCCCCCGGGTACAGGCGCAGCCTCGACCCCGGCAGCTCCTCGGCGATCGCGCGCGCGTGCGACACGGGGCAGAGCCGGTCGGCCTCTCCCGCCAGCACCACGGCGCGCGTGGTCCGCAGAGCCGCGAGCGCCACCCTGCGGTCGTGCAGCGAGATGGCGTTCTGGAACCCGCCGATGCTCGCCGGGTGGGCACACAGCAGCTGGTCGACCACGGACGTCACGTCCTGCCCGCGTGGCCTGCGCCCGAACACCAGCCAGCGGGCACCGGCCCTCGCCGCGCCCGGCCGCAACGGCAGCGCGTCCTTGCGGTAGGCCAGCAGCAGCTGGGCCAGCCGCCGCTCCGCCCTGGCCGCGCCTGCCCCGGCCACCCCCGGCAGCCCGAGCGTGATGCGGTCCATGTTCCCGCAGGACGTCGCCACGAACGCCGCACCGTCCACGCGCTGCGCCACCAGCGCGGGATGCCGGTCGGCGAGCGCCATGATCGTCATCCCGCCCATCGAGTGCCCTGCCAGCACGAGCCTGCCCTCGGGCACCCGTTCGGCGACGAGCTCGGCGAGGTCGTCGGCCAGCTGGTCGATCGTCGCCGTGCCGGGCCTGGCCGGTGCCGACCGGCCGTGCCCGCGCAGGTCGTAGCGCAGCACGCGGACGCCGGAGGGCAGCTCGCCGACCACGCGGTTCCACGTGCGCAGGTCCTGCGTCCAACCGTGCACGAGCACGAGCGTCACCGCCGAGTCGGCGGGCCCGCTCAGCTCGACGTGCAGGCGGGTGCCGTCGCTCGTGACGAACTCGCCGCGCGTCGCGCGCGCGGCAGCCGGAGCCGCGGTCACCGGTCGTTCACCAGGAACGACCGCCGCCACCAGCGCATCCCCGGCCCGCCGACGAGGCCGGCCTCGTCGAGGAACGGCATGATCCGCTCCCCGGCGTAGTGGATGGTCCGCTGCCAGTGCGGGTTGTTCATGGCGGCGTGGTAGCCGTCCCTCGGCCGGATGCCGACGGCCTTGTAGACGGCGGGGTTCACGAGGCTGCGCGTGACCTCGTGGGACACCAGCGCGATCAGCAGCCGCTGGTAGGCCAGCTCGGACTTCGAGAGCTTGGCCATGCCGCGCGTGACCTCCTCGCGCGCGAACGTGACGTGCCGCGCCTCCTCGAGGACGTGGATGCGGTTGACCATGCGTACGAGCGGCTGGATGTCGGGGTCGTTCATCTGCTCGCGCTGCAGGCGGTCGAGGACCTCCTCGGCGACCAGGATCGAGCCGTAGAGCGCGGGCCCGTAGCCGATGACGGGCAGGATCTTGCCGAGCCTGCGGCGCCACTTCACCGGGCCGTACGGCGGGCAGCCGATGCGCTCGGCCATGCGGGCGAACATCGTGGAGTGCCTGCACTCGTCGGCGATCTCGGTGAGCGCGTACTGCGCGTGGTTGCTCGTCGGGTCGGCGTTGTAGACCTCCTTGAGCAGCATCTGCATGAGCAGGATCTCGAACCACAGGCCGTTGGTGGCCACGCTGGCGATCTCGTGCTTGCCCAGCTCGATGCGCTGCTCCGGCGTCAGCTGCTCCCACAGCTCGGTGCCGTACAGGGTGGAGCGGTGTTCCGGGATGTAGCGCTTGCCCTCGACCAGCGGCGCGTCCCAGTCGATGTCGACCTCGGGGTCGTAGAACTTGTTCGCCGACGACTTGAGCAGCCGTTCGGCGGTCTTCTCGCGGCCGGCGTCGCCCAGGGTCCGCGTCATTGCCGACACCACCTTCCCCTTGTATGTAACCTCGGGTAACAGTTACTTTTGGTAGCATGAGCCGCATGGCCGACCGTGTCAAGCGCAACAGCAAGCAGAAGGCCCCGACCGGCACCGGAGATGCCCGCCGCGACCGGTGGCGCAAGCACCGCATCGCCCGGCGTGCCGAGTTCGTCGAGGCCGCGCTCAAGGCGCTCGACGAACACGGCCCCGACCTGGGCATGGAGGATGTCGCCGCAGCCGCGGGCGTCACCAAGCCCGTGCTCTACCGGCACTTCGAGGACAAGGCCGACCTTTACGTCGCGCTGGGCCAGCGCGGTACCGAGCTGCTGTTCCAGCGCCTGATGCCGGCGATCAACGCCGAGCTCGCGCCGGTGCCCCGCATCCGCATGGCGCTCGACGCGTTCTTCACGGTCATCGAGGAGCACCCGAACCTCTACCGCCTGCTCGCGCGTAACTCGTTCGCCGACAAGCCCGTCGACGCCGACGTGGTCGCCGAGGACAAGGAAGTGATCGCGACGGCGCTCACCGCGCTGCTCGGCGACTACATGCGGATGTTCAACATGGACTCCGGCGCCGCGGAGCCGTGGGCCTACGGCATCGTCGGCATGGTGCAGAACACCGGCGAGTGGTGGCTGGACAAGCGGACCATGAGCCGCGACAGCGTCGTGGAGTACCTGACACAGATCATCTGGGCGGCCATCGACGGGCTGTCCCGCCAGCACGGCGTGACCATCGACCCCGACCAGCCGCTCGAGGCGAACAAGGTCGTGAAGCTGACCGAGGTCCGGACGGAGAAGACGGGAGACGGATCGTGAGCGAGCACGACCACGAGGAGGACGGCTACACCGGGCCGGCGAAGCTGCTGGTCGAGGGAACCGAGCTCGACATCGAGGTGGAGCTGCGCGGCCACTTCCAGCCGATCGACGGCTACTACCACTGGTACGGCCGCGTGAAGGTGAACGAACAGCTCTCCGCGCTGGCCGGCGGCAAGAAGAAGAAGGTCGAGATCCGCACGCCGGAGGCCGCGGCGCAGGGTGAGCTCTCCGACCCCGACCCGTGGGACCGCTACCGGATCATGGGCACTAGCACGCCCCCGTTCACGGTGCCCACCACGCTCGAGGCGATCAACGGCTGAAGACGGCTGAAAAAACGACGCGGGCCGGGGCCGTGCAGCGTGTGCACGGCCCCGGCCCGCGGGTGCGTCAGGAGCCGACGGCGAAGCCGACCTTGCGGACGTCCGACGGCGCGATCTCGACGTAGGCGATCCGGTCCGACGGAACCAGGTACTTGCGGCCCTTGTCGTCCGTCAGGCGGAACAGGCCATTAGCGGCACTGTCGGCACCCAGTGCGTCGGCGACCAGCTTCTCGACCTCCTCGGCCGACTGGCCGCTGGACACCACGAGCTCCCGCGGGGTGTCCTTGATGCCGATCTTGACCTCCACGTGCAACCTCCGCCTGGGTTCATGCCGGTTCGTTCACTGTCAAGGCTAGCCGAGACCCAGCACCTGCATCCGCTTGGTGTGACCCTGCTGAAGCCGCCGGAACAGCGCCGCGATGCCGGAGAGATCACCGGAGCCCGCAACGATGAGCTCGGCGAGCCCGTCCCGCTCGGCCACGATGTACTGGGCCTGCGTCAACGCCTCGCCCAGCAGCCTGCGGCCCCACAGCGCGAGCCGGTCACGCTGCTTGGCGTCGGCCATGATGCCCGCGGCGACTTCGCGCTCGGCGAACGCGGAGTGGCCCGTGTCGGCCAGCACCGTCAGCACGAGCTTGCGGGTCTCCTCGTCGAGCACCTGAGACAGTTCGCGGTAGAGGTCGGCGGCGAGGTTGTCGACGACGTACGCCTTGACCAGCGACTCCAGCCACGACCTCGGCGACGTGGAGTTCTGGAAGGCGTCGATGTGCCGCACGAACGGCTGCATCGCGTCCTCGACGTCCACGCCGTGGTCGCCGAGGTGCCGTTCGAGCATCTCGTAGTGGCCGATCTCGGCGGCGGCCATCGACGCCAGCGCGGCGCGTCCGGCCAGCGTGGGGGCCGTCCTCGCGTCCTCGGCCAGCCGGTCGAACGCGGACAGCTCGCTGTACGCGAGCACCCCCAGCAGGTCGGCGACCCCTGGGGCGATCTGTGGCTTCGCCTCACTCACAGTCTCACCGTAGTGGGGAAACCCGTCCCCGTAACCGGGGAGACCAACAACACGTGACACAGTGCGAGCACGGTCACCGACTGAGCAGGTAGACAAGGTACACTTCGGACTGATAGTGAAGTTGTCACTTCATCGTGTGCCGCCGCACGTCGGTGAATACACAGTGTGCGTGCACGCCTCGAGCGGTGTTCCCACGCAGGACGCGTTTCGCGTGACCAACCGCGAAGCGGACCGCAATCCGCGTGGTCGAGTGCCGCGTAATGCCTGGCCGTGCGCGCTGGTATGAGAGAGGCGATCGACAATCGACCAGAACACCAATCCCAGTACAGACCCCGTCGAGCTCGAGCACAGTGAGAGCGGCCTGCCCGCGACCGACACGTCGCACCCGCTGCAGGCAGGAGCTCCCGTCGAGCCGGAGTCCCCGACCTTCGCCGAGTTCGGCGTCCGCCCCGAGATCGTCTCGGCGCTCCAGTCGGCCGGCATCGAGCGCACCTTCGCCATTCAGGCGCTGACCCTTCCGCTCGCACTCGCGGGCGACGACCTCATCGGCCAGGCCCGCACCGGCATGGGCAAGACCCTCGGCTTCGGCGTCCCGCTGCTCCAGCGGCTGGAGCTGCCCGGTGACGGCACGCCGCAGGCGCTCGTCGTGGTCCCGACCCGTGAGCTGTGCCTCCAGGTCACCCATGACCTGACCGACGCGGGCAAGAACCTCGGCATCCGGATCGCGTCCATCTACGGTGGCCGCCCGTACGAGCCGCAGATCGCGACCCTGCGCAAGGGCGTCGACGTGGTCGTCGGCACCCCAGGCCGCCTGCTCGACCTCGCCGAGCAGCGGCACCTGGTGCTCGGCAAGGTGCGCGCGCTCGTCCTTGACGAGGCCGACGAGATGCTCGACCTGGGCTTCCTTCCCGACATCGAGCGGATCCTGCGGATGGTGCCGGAGAAGCGGCAGACGATGCTCTTCTCGGCCACCATGCCCGGCCCGATCATCACGCTGGCCAGGACGTTCCTCGACCAGCCGACCCACATCAGGGCCGAGGAGAACGACGCCGGCGCCGTGCACGAGCGCACCACGCAGTTCGCCTACCGGGCCCACTCGCTCGACAAGCCCGAGCTCATCGCCAAGGTGCTCCAGGCGAAGGACCGCGGCCTCACGATGATCTTCGCGCGCACCAAGCGCACGGCGCAGAAGGTGGCCGACGACCTGGCCGAGCGCGGTTTCGCAGCCGCGGCCGTGCACGGCGATCTCGGCCAGGGCGCCAGGGAGCAGGCGCTGCGCGCGTTCCGCTCCGGCAAGGTGGACGTGCTGGTCGCGACCGACGTCGCGGCACGCGGCATCGACGTCGACGACGTCACCCACGTGATCAACTACCAGACGCCGGAGGACGAGAAGACCTACGTCCACCGCATCGGCCGCACCGGCCGCGCGGGCAAGACGGGCGTCGCGATCACGCTGGTGGACTGGGACGAGATCCCCCGCTGGAAGCTGATCTCGGACGAGCTGAGCCTCGACATGCCGGAGCCGGTGGAGACCTACTCCACCTCCAAGCACCTGTTCAGCGACCTCGGCATCCCCGAGGACGCCACCGGGCGGCTCCCGCTGGCCAAGCGCACCCGCGCCGGGCTCGCGGCCGAGGAAGAGGAGGACTTCGGCGGCAAGCGCCGGGGACGCTCCTCCGGCACCACCGCCTCCCGGCGTTCGAGCAGGTCGCGCCGTCGCACGCGGGGCGGCAAGGACCTCTCCGGCGAGGCCAAGCCCGAGGGCGAGGCCGCCGAGTCCGGTGAGGCGGCCGCAGCGGCCGAGAGCGGCCGCACCCGCAGCAGGCGCCGCACCCGCGGCGGCGGTTCGAAGCCCGCGGGCGAATCGCCCGCGAGCAGCGAGAAGACCGACCCCGCCGCCGGTGAGGGCGCCGAGCGTCCCGCGCGGCGCCGCCGCAGGCGCAGGGCCGGGGTGCCCAACACGGCCGAGACGTCGGCGGGGGCAGACTGAGGCACGTGAACACCTCCTCCGGGCGGCATCGCAGGCACGACGACAGCGAACGGCACGACGCGGACCCGCCCGTGCTCCCGCCCGGCACGGAGGACGTGCTCGCTCCGGCCTCGGAGCACGACACCGGCGAGGCGGCCGCCGCACCGGGCGGGGCCCGGCACGCGGCGCCGCCCCGCAGCAGGCCCTCGCCGTGGAACCGCAGGCGGGACCGGGTGGCCGCTGCGCTGATCACGGTGGTCGTGCTGGTCGCCGGTGTGCTCGTCTGGGCGTTCAGCGACCAGCGGGCCACCAGCCACGAACTGGCCGATCCGCCCGCGGCGCTGCCGCCGGCGCCCGCGTCGGTACCCGCGTCCCTGCAGGAGATCTGGCAGGCCGAGAGCCCGGCGACCCCGGTGCCCGTCAGCGAGGATTCCTCGGTGGTCACCGGTTCCGGCGGCGAGGTGACCGGGCGCGACCCGCTGACCGGTGACGTGCGCTGGCGCTACGCGCGCGACCTCGAGCTGTGCACGGTCGCGGGCGCCTGGTCGAGGGCGCTCGCCGTCTACCACAAGGACACCGGCTGCAGCGAGGTCACGCAGCTCGACCCGTCCACCGGCAGGCGGACCGCGCAGCGCAACGGCGACGCCGAGCTGAACACCCGCCTCGTGAGCGACGGCGGGCACGTCACCACCACCGGCAAGCACCTGCTCAACACGTGGCGCAACGACCTGGTGAAAAGCCTCGAGTACGGCGAGGTGTTCCCGAAGGTCAACCCGGAGAAGCAGCCGCGCGAGGGTTGCACGTACGGCACGGTCGCGGCCGGTGCGGGCGAGGTCGGGGTGATCGAGGACTGCCCCGGCGAGCAGAACGCGCGACTGACGGTGCTCAAGGCCGCGGGCGAGGAGGCCGACGAGCCCGAGGAGGTGTTCAGCACGGTGCTGCCGGACCCCTCCGCGTGGCTGGTGGCGATGTCCGGCGACACCGTCGCGGTCGCGCTCCCCCAGCGCCGTCAGCTGGCGCTCTACGGGTCCAAGGGCGAGCAGCTCGCGGCGTACCCGCTCGACGTGCCCGCCGCGGATCTCCAGCGCGCGCCGGAGGGCGGGGTCGTGCCGACCGCCAAGGGCGCCGACAACATCTACTGGTTCACGGGTTCGAGCACCGTGGCCCTTTCGCGCAAGGACCTCACGCCCCAGTGGACCCTGGACGGCACGCGCGGCCCCGGCGCCATGTTCGCCGGCCAGTACGTGGTGCCGATCGAGGGTGGGCTCGCGGTGGTCGACGAGGGCACCGGCTCGACCGTGCGCACGGTGGGCGTCGACCGGCACGGCTACCGGGGGCAGGTACAGCTCGCCTCGGCGGGCCCGGTGCTGCTCGAGCAGCGTGGGGGCACTCTGGTGGCGCTGCGATGACGGCCGCGTTCTCCCAGCTGTCGCCGCACGGTGCGCGCAGGACGTCGCTGCCGGGCCGGTACGGGCCCGTCGCGGCGCTGTCCGGGCCGCACCCCGCCGAACCGCTGGCGACGGTCCTGCTGCTGCCGGGCTACACGGGTTCGAAGGAGGACTTCGCGCCGCTGCTCGACGGCATCGCCGAGGGCGGGCTCCACCCCGTCGCGGTCGACCTGCCTGGGCAGTACGAGTCGCCTGGTCCTGACGACGAGTCTCGCTACCTGCCGCTGGCGCTGGGCGAGGCGGTGGCCGACCTGGTTTCCACACTCGGTGGGAACGGTCGCCCGCTGCTGCTGCTGGGGCACTCCTACGGCGGGCTGGTGGCCCGCGGCGCCGTGCTGGCCGGTGCGCCGGTCGCCGGGCTGACGCTGCTGGACAGCGGGCCGGACCGGTTGCCGCCGGGTGCGCGGCTCAGCGCGCTCGACGTGGGCGAACCGCTCCTGCGCAACCACGGCATCGAGGCCGCCTACGCGGTCCGCGAGCAGGTGAGCGCGCAGGCACCGGCGTGGCTCGCACTGGCCGAGGAGCTGCGGACGTTCCTGCGGACCCGGTTCGTGACGTCGAGTACGGCCGGCCTGCTCGGCATGGCGGCGGGCCTGCGGTCGGAGCCGGACCGCGTGGACGAGCTCGCCGCTGCGCTGCGGGAGCGTGGCGTGCCGGGCCTGGTGGTGGCCGGTGAGCACGACGACGCGTGGAGCGTCGAGCAGCAGAAGGACATGGCGCGGCGGCTGGACGTGCCGTTCGCGGTGGTCGAACGCGCGGCGCACTCACCGAACACGGAGAACCCGCGTGCGTTGCTGGAAATCCTGGCGGCGGAGTGGCGGGCCTGGCTCGGGTGAGTCAGGCCCACCAGAAGAGCCACAGCACGCCGCCCGCGATGGCGAGCACGCACAGCCCGGCCACGCCCGCGACGCGGCCGCGGCGGCGGTCAACCACGAGCTGAGCGACCACGGCGAGCGCGGCACCGGCGAGGTGGCCGAGCACGGCGACGACGCCGGGCCCCTCGGAGTCGTTCAGCGAGCTCACGATCTGCACGACGAGCACGAACAGGGCCAGCACGAGGAGCCCGGCCGCGAGAGACCCGGTGAGCCCGCGCCACCACCGGCCCGTGCGGTGAGGGGGCTGCTGCTCCCCCGTTCCCGGCGTGGCCAACTCGACCGTCTCGAGCTCTGTCGTGTTCGGCCCGTGCAATCTCACTCCACGTGTGTCGTCCCGCGCTCAGGGCGCGAGCAGGTCCCACGAACGGGCGGCGGGCGCCGCCTGCTGCCCGGCGGGGCAGCTCGGCCGGAAGTCGCACCAGGAACAGCGCCGTGACGTGCGCGCGGGAAACAACGTGTCCGCGTCTCCGCCCGCCTCAAGGGTATCCGTTGCGGTCTGCAGCTCCGCCGCCGTCTCATCCGCACGGGTGAGCTGCCTGCGCAGGCTTTCCGGCGTGTGCTCGGCCGCCGCGACGGTGCCGGTGGGCACGTGGTGCAGTTCGACGCGATGGCAGGGCCTGCGCAGCGTACGGGCGGCGGCGACGGCGTAGAGGGCGAGCGCCTGTGAGCCGCGGGCCTCGTACTCGTCGGGCGCCTTCCTGCCGGTCTTGTAGTCGATGATCACGAGCTCGCCGTCGCGCTCGTCGATGCGGTCCGCGCGGCCCTCGACGATCAGCGACGGCGGCCCGTCACCGGCGCTGACGGGCGCGGAGACCCAGCGTTCGAGCCCCACCGGGTCGCCGCTGACGTCGTTGTGCTCGACGTACTCGGCGACCCACTGCCGTGCCCGCTCGCGGTACTGGTGCGCCTGAGCGGCGTCGAGGAACCCGGCGTCGTTCCACTGCTCGGTGACGAGCGCCGCGGCCCGCTCCGGCGTGCGCCGGTCGGCGGGCAGGTCGAAGAGGGCGCGCAGGGCGTTGTGGACGACGGCGCCGAGCGTGCTGTGCGCCCAGGCGCCGGTGCGCTGCGGGGTGGGCCGGTCGAGGTAGGTCAGCCGGTAGCGACGCGGGCAGTCGTCGAACGTCGACAGCCGCGCCGGCGTCACCTTCGTCAAGCGCTTCGGCTGCACCCCGAAGTCGAAGCCCAGCTGCCCCATGCACACCACCCTGTCCCAGCGTACGTATCCCCACCGACAACCCCGCGCCCCAAAAGCGAGCAAGGGAGCTTTGCTCCCGCCAAACGGTAGTAAAGCTCCCTTGCTCCCCGTGGGGACGGGCCGCGAGCGGAGACCTCACGCCCCCGAGATGAAGCCGCGCACCGAGTCGGCGACCAGTTGCACCGCGATCGCGGCCAGCAGCAGGCCGGCGATCTTCGCCAGCAGCGTGATGCCGCTCTCCCTGATCACCTTGATCAGCACGCCCGAGTAGCGCATGCACGCCCACAGCACCAGGTGCACCGTCACGATCGCCAGCGCCAGCGCGACGTACGCGCCGATCCGCCCTTCGGCCTGCCGCACGAACACGATCGTCGCCGCGATCGCACCCGGGCCGGCGAGCAGCGGCGTGCCCAGCGGCACGAGTGCCACGTTCACGTCCTCCATCGCCTCCGGTTCGGAGCCGCCCCGCCCGGTGAGCAGGTCGAGCGCGATGAGCAGCAACAGCAGCCCGCCCGCGCCCTGCAACGCCGGGATGCCGATCCCGAGGTAGGTGAGGATCGCCTGGCCCGCCACCGCGAACAGAGAGATGACCAGCAGCGACACCAGTACCGACTGCCGCGCCGCCCGCGCCCTCGCCGACGGCGGCTTGCGGCCGACGAGGCTCAGGAACACCGGCACGGTCCCCGGCGGGTCCATGATCACGACAAGCGTGATCGCCGCCTCGAAGAACAGGTTCGCGTCGAAGTAGTCCGCGAACGCCACGGCGCTCAGCCCACCTGCACGGCGGCGCCCGAGGCCTGCGCGACCAGCGCCTCGAACTCCTCGGGATCCGTGGTCTCCTGACCGATCGCGATCGTCTTGTTCGTGCCGTGGTAGTCGCTGGAACCCGTGCGCACGAGGTCCAGCTCCTTCGCAAGGTCACGCAGCTCGGCACGCGTTCCCGGGTCGTGGTTCGGGTGGTCGACCTCCAGCCCGGTGAGCCCGCACTCGGCGAGGTCGGCGATCGCCTCGGGGGTCACCGTCGGGCCGCGCGAGGCCGCGAACGGATGCGCCAGCACCGTCACCCCGCCCGCGTCGGCGATCATCTCGATCGCCGTCTCCACCGGCGTGTCCCTCCGGGGCACGTAGTAGCCGCGCCCGTTGCCGAGGTAACTCGTGAACGCCTCGTCGACCGACGACACCAGCCCGGCCCGCACGAGCGCCTGCGCCAGGTGCGGCCTGCCGGCGGGCGCGTCCGGGTCGAGCAGGCCCAGGATCTCGTCGGGATCCACGGGCAGGCCATCGGCCGCCATGTGCACCGCCATCGTGCGCAGCCGGTCGCGGCGCTCGCGCCGCAGCCGCTGCTGCTCGGCGACGATCGTCGGCGACGTGGGGTCGAACAGGTACGCGAGCAGGTGCACGCTCACCCTGCGGCCGTAGGCGTCGACCGACTCACACGACAGCTCCGCACCGGGAACGAGCCGCATGCCCGGCGGCAGCGCCTGGGTCGCGGGCTGCCAGCCCGCCGTGGTGTCGTGGTCGGTCAGCGCGACGACGTTCAGGCCGGCGCGTGCCGCCGTGGCCACCAGTTCCGCGGGGCTGTCGGTGCCGTCCGAGACGGTCGAATGGGTATGCAGGTCGATGCGCACACGGTTCATTGTCCAGCGGCGTCCCGCGCGGCGATCAGCCGACCATCCGCTTGCCCCGTGCGGCGCGCTGCGCCTTGATCATCGAGAACCGCTCCGCCTGCTTGGCCTTGTCGCCGAACACCAGCGCCGAGATGGTGTCGTAGAACTCCTCCGGCCTCGGCAGGTACTCGATGCGGTTCAGCGCCTGGATCTGACCGGCAGACTCCACGACCATCGTCCCGTAGCCGAGCATGCGGCCCCAGAAGGAGCGCTCGTAGGTGAGGTCGGTGACCTTGGTGATCGGCATCATCAGCACCTTCGTGGTCCAGACACCGGTGGTCATGATGAACCGCTTGTCGGTGACGACCAGCCGTTCGACCCACCACTCGATCACCTGGTACGCGAAGCGCAGCACGACGAGCAGCGCCAGGTACCAGAGGATGTTCTGCACCACCCACAACGACGGCGGCAGGATGTACGACACCATCACGCAGATCGCGATCAGCGCGATGGCCTCGAACATGTCCCAGGCCAGGCAGGACCAGTGGCGCCTGATCCGGATGACCCTCCGCTCTGTGTCGAGGAGGTACTCGTCTGGGTCGCGCGGAGCGAACATAGAGGAAGGGTAGCGTCGATCAGCTGAAGATGTTGCTCACGAAGGTGATGACAGCTTCCGCCGCGTCGCGGAGGAAGCCGATGATGTTGTTCACGAGGCCCGCCGCGTTTCCGGGTTGGGCGATCACGAAGAACAGAACCAACGCGATACCAGCGAAAGTCGCAAGCTTTTTCGCGTTCACGGCGATCAATCCCGTCTCTCGAGTGCAGACCTGGTGGCAAGGTGCCACTAAGTTTGTACCGCACTGCGCAGCGTTACGGGAGGAAAGTCCTGCGCTTGGGTCAGCGGACTGCGCAAATCGGCCCCATTGACTACCGAGCGTGACATGGAGGGCTCCACATGAGCGGGGTTCGGTGCGTCGGCGGCATCGTCCACGACCGCGCGGGGCGCCTGTTGCTCATCCAGCGCGCCCACGAGCCCTCCGTGGGCCTGTGGTCGCTGCCCGGCGGAAGGGTCGAGGAGGGTGAGAGCGACGTGGACGCCGTGGCCCGTGAGCTGCGCGAGGAGACCGGACTCGAGGTTGTCGCTGGTCAGCTCGTCGGTAGCGTGACGAGGGGGCCGTACGTCATCTACGACTACGCGTGCACCGTGAGCGGCGGCGAGCTCAGCGCGGGCGACGACGCGGCCGACGCCCGCTGGGTCGACGCCGCCGCCTTCACGGCCCTCGCCGCGGCGGGGGACCTCACCGAAGGGCTCGCGGATACCCTGCGTGACTGGGGTGTCCTCCCCCACGCCTGACCGCTAGGAGCGTGCTGAACGACCCCGCCCGTAGCGAGCGGCGATCCAGGCGGCGGCCTCGCCAGGCGGAGGGAAGCCCTCGTACCGGGTCGTACTCGGGCTTTCCGACAACGCAGCGAGGCGCCGTCTGGGCGTCGCGCAGTAGGGCAGCGGTTGTTCAGTGCGCTCCTCGGTCGGGCCTGACAACCTCTGCCGTGCGCGCGGGGATCAGCGCAGCCGGCAATGGGATTGTCAGACGCGCCTTAGCCCTGGACGCGGCTCACCCGGCCGGCCCAGTCCCTCTCGCGCAGCTGGAACTTCTGGATCTTGCCGGTCGAGGTCTTGGGCAGCTCGCCGACGAACTCGACGACGTCGGGCACCTTGTACCGCGCGATCTGCCCCCGCACGTGCTCCAGCAGCTCCTCGGCGCTCACCTGCTCGCCGGGCCGCAGCACCACGTACGCCTTGGGCCGCTCGCCCCACTTCTCGTGCGGCACGCCCACCACGGCGACCTCCAGCACGGCCGGATGCGAGTCGACGGCGGCCTCCACCTCGATCGTCGAGATGTTCTCGCCGCCCGACACGATGATGTCCTTGGCCCGGTCGCGCAGCTCGATGTAGCCGTCCGGATGCCAGACGCCCAGGTCGCCGGAGTGGAACCAGCCGCCGCGGAACGCCTTCTCCGTGGCCTCCGGATCGGCGAAATAGCCGGACATGACGTTGTTGCCGCGCATCACGACCTCGCCCATCGTGACGCCGTCCCTCGGCACGTCGGTCATGTCCTCGGCGACCACGCGCACTCCGTCGGTCACCACCATGCCCACGCCCTGCCTGGCCAGCAGCTTGCTGCGCGCCTCCACGTCGAGCTTCGGCCAGCCCTCCTGCCACTCGCACACCGTGTAGGGCCCGTAGGTCTCGGTCAGCCCGTAGACGTGCACCAGCCGCGCGCCGAGCGCCGTCATGCGCTTGATGACCGTCGGGCTCGGCGGCGCGCCCGCCGTGGTCACCACCACCTCCTGGGCGAGCGGGTGCGCGCCCTCGAAGTTGGCGATCGTGTTGAGCACGGTCGGCGCTCCGTTGAGGTGCGTGACGCCCTCGGTGTCGAGCAGCCGCCAGATCTCCGCGGCATCCACCGCACGCAGACACACGTGCGTGCCGCCGATCGCCGTGATCGCCCACGTCGTGCACCAGCCGTTGCAGTGGAACATGGGCAGCGTCCAGAGGTACCGCGACTCCGGGGTGTGCCGCGAGTGGACCAGTTCGGCCAGCGAGTTCAGGTACGCGCCGCGGTGGTGGTACATCACGCCCTTGGGCTTGCCCGTGGTGCCCGACGTGTAGTTGATCGAGATCGTGGCGCGCTCGTCGGCGACCGTCCACGGGAGCGGATCGTCAGTGCCGCGCGCGAGCAGGTCGGCGTAGGAGACACCGCCGACGCCCGGGTCCGGGCTCGCGCCCGACGCGGGGTCGGTGACGGTCACGATCTCGCGCACGGGCGCGTCGGCGGGCACCGAGCCGTGCAGGGCGGCGTCGACCACCAGGATCTTCGCGCCGGAGTGCTCCAGGATGTACCGGATCTCTGCGGGCGCGAGGCGCGTGTTGATCGCCACCAGCACGCCGCCCGCGAGCGGCACCGCGAAGTGCGCGACGAGCATCTCGGGGATGTTCGGCAGCAGGTAGGCGACGCGGTCGCCGGGCTCGATCCCGCTCGCTCGGAGGCCACCGGCGACCCTCGTGGCCTCGGCGGCGAACTCGCGGTAGGTGAGCCGGCGCTCCCCGTAGGCGATCGCGACCTTGTCGGGGAACACCTCGGCCGAACGGTGCAGGAACGACAGCGGGGTGAGCGGCGTGTACCACGTGTCCGCGTGCTCCGGGGTGACTGCCATCACCCCATCCTGTCCAGCGGTGGGCTACCGGGCAAGCCAGGTCATGCGCTGACCATGAGACGCCGCGAGCGCGAGCGCCTGCGCCTGCACCGTGTCGCCGTTCCACGTGGCCACGCCGAGCACGGCCTGCGTGGTGCGGCTGTACGCCAGCTCGTCGCGACCGGGCAGCACGTGGACGAGCGCCGACTCGTACGGCTCCGCCGTGACCCACCACAGTGGACGGTCAGCGGCGACCTCGGCGAGCGCGGACACGAACGCGGAGCGCTGCTCTGCGGAGAGGTAGGCCAGCACCCAGCTGGTGAGCACCACCAGCGGCAGCTCGGCGGGCACCCGCGCGGCCGCCGAGGCCAGGTCGGCCACGGCGTCGCCGGTCACCAGCTCCGGCGGGTCCTTGCGCTGCGCGGCCGCGGCCGTGCGCAGCAGCCGGATCCGGTCGGGCTGGTCGGCCCACACGCACGCCTCCAGCCACGCCAGCTCGTCCTCGTCGGCACTGTCCACCGGCGACCGGTCGAGCCCCACCTTCGCGCCGACCGCGAGCTTCTTCGGCACCTTCGGCAGCGCCGCGCCCTCGCCGAGCTCCAGCGCGCAGTGCAGCCCGACCGGCGTGCGCGCCGGGCCCGCCGCGATCTGCTCGCCGCCGTCGCACTGGTAGTGGTAGCCGTAGGAGGCAAGGCCCAGCAGCAGCCCCGCGCTGCACCCGACCTCCAGCAGGCCCACCGCGCCCTTCGGCCCCTTGGCCTGCTTGGCGACCATCGCCACGGCCGGATACAGGATCGTCGCCCTGCGCACCTCGTTGGTCTGCGTGAACCGCGTGCTCACCAGCTCGCGCACCCTGTCGGCCCGCTCGAGCAGGAACTCGCGGAACAGCGGCCACGTCTGCGAGTCGACGCCGTCGAACCCGCCCAGCGACGGGTAGTAGCGCGACAGCGGGTGGATCGGGTCGGCCTGCACGAGCCGGTGCGCGGCGGCCAGCAGCAGCGTCGGCTGCGCGTCCTCCGGGTCAGCCGCCGTCAGCAGGCCGGCGATCTCGTCGTCCTCGGCCGCCTGCGCCGCCAGGTGCTCGTACAGCGGCGACGTGCCGCCCGCGTCCTGCTCGGCGAACCGGCGCAGGCGGCGCTTGATTCTGTCCAGATCACTCATGGGGCACCGGACGGCCCGGCTGCTCGCCGCCCCGGGCCTCACCGTAGGAACGCTTGGGAACCATGACCTTCCTCCGGAACGTGCACACGACGGTGCCGTCCTGCTTGTAGCCGCGGGTTTCCACGTACACCACGCCGCGATCGTCCTTCGACTTCGACGGCGTCTTCTCCAGCACCTCGGTCTCACCGTAGATGGTGTCGCCGTGGAAGGTCGGCTTGATGTGCCGGAGCGACTCCACCTCCAGGTTGGCGATGGCCTTGCCCGAGACGTCGGGCACGGACATCCCGAGCAGCAGCGAGTAGATGTAGTTGCCCACCACCACGTTCTTGCCGAAGTCGGTGGTCTCGCCCGCGTAGTGCGCGTCCATGTGCAGCGGGTGGTGGTTCATCGTGAGCAGGCAGAAGAGGTGGTCGTCGTACTCGGTCACCGTTTTCCCGGGCCAGTGCTTGTAGACAGCGCCGACCTCGAACTCCTCGTAGTACCGCCCGAACTGCACCGCTGAGCCTCCTTGCCGGTAACGTCACACCGCCCTGCGGCGACGTCCAGTGATGTTGGGGAGTACCCTTGACCATTGGCGCGCGGTGCGTCAACGCGAGTAACACCACCCTTCGGCCTGAGGAGGTGAGGAACGCACGATGAGTAGTGGCGATAGTCCGCTCCCTAGTTCAGCCGGCGTTCCCTCCTGGGCCGAGCACGTGCTCTCTCGGTAACCGGGCCGGGTCCGCTGGCAGTGCCGGGCGGACGTCTCACGTCTTTCGTCCGGTGCATCGTCCACATCAGTGACGAGCCAGGAGATCTCCCATGCCTGCGATTCCCTCCCTCGGTGGCCTGCGCGGCCGGGGCAACGGCCGCGCGGCGCGCGCGGTCGCCCCGCCGAAGCCCGTGCCGCCGTCGGCCTACGTGGTCGACTGCGGGGTGTACGTCGACGGCGTCCGCCGCCCTGGGCCGTGGACGCACGCCGAAGCGATCCGCGAGGTCCGCGACCGCGGTGAGGGCTTCGTCTGGATCGGCCTGCACCAGCCGGACGCCGAGCAGATCCAGGGTGTCGCCGAGACCTTCGGCCTGCACGAGCTGGCCGTCGAGGACGCGGTGCACGCCCACCAGCGGCCGAAGCTGGAGCGCTACGACGACACGCTGTTCATGGTGTTCCGCACGGTCCGCTACGTGGAGCACGAGTCCCCCACCACGGCCAACGAGATCGTCGAGTCCGGCGAGCTGATGGCGTTCCTCGGCACCGACTTCATCATCACCGTCCGGCACGGCAACCACACCGGGCTGGCCAACCTGCGCCGGGAGCTCGACGCCGACCCGGAGCGGCTCGTGCCGGGGCCCGCGTCCGTGCTGCACGCGATCGCCGACCACGTCGTCGACCACTTCCTCGAGGTGACCGACAAGATCGAGGACGACATCGACGAGATGGAGACCGAGGTCTTCGCGCCGAGGACGCGGGTCACCTCCGAGCAGATCTACCTGATGAAGCGCGAGGTGCTGGAGCTGCGCCGCGCGGTGTCGCCGCTCGCGACGCCGCTGCGCAGGCTGTCGGAGGGCTACACCCGGCTCGTGCCCGACGACGTGCGCTCGTACTTCCGCAACGTCCACGACCACGTCACGACCGTGGCCGAGCGGGTCGAGTCCTTCGACGAGCTGCTCACCACGCTCGTCGACGCGACGCTGGCCAAGATCACGCTCCAGCAGAGCACCGACATGCGCAAGATCACCGCGTGGGCGGCGATCATCGCGGTGCCCACGGCGCTGGCCGGGATCTACGGCATGAACTTCGACTACATGCCGGAACTGCATTCCCGTTACGGCTATCCGATGATCGTCGCCGTCATTCTCATCATCTGTCTGCTGCTTTATCGAATATTCCGGAAGAACCGCTGGCTCTGACCCGAAATCTTCGATTTGCGACTGGGAGAATGCCATGCCCCGCATGCTGACCAACCTCAAGTTCTGGGCGCTGGCCGCCGCGGTCACCTGGATCGTCGTGGTCGTCGCCGTCATCGCGAAGAACCCCGACTACGCGCTCGGGACGCAATAGCGGCCTACTCTGGCCCTATGCCGCGAGCGCTGGTGGTCGCCGACGAGGTCGACGAGAAGCTCTGGACCGACTGCGCGCAGAGCCTCTCGGTCGACCTCGTCCTTGGCGCGGGCGACCTGCCGTTCGACTACCTCGAACACCTCGCGGACACGCTGGAGAAACCGCTTGTGTTCGTGCCAGGAAACCACGATCCCGACCTCACCGGGTACACCCGCTACCGGGGAGTCGTGTTCCGCGCGGGCTTCCCGGCCCGGTGGCCCGGCCCCTGCGGCGGCGTCAACGCCGACGGGCGGGTGGTCGAGGTCGCCGGGTTGCGGATCGCGGGCCTCGGCGGGTCGATCCGCTACAACGAGGGCCCCAACCAGTGGACGCAGCGCCAGCAGGCCCGGCGTGCCCGGCGCCTGGTGCGCGCGGCGCGCGGCTCGGCCGTCGACGTGCTGCTCACCCATTCACCGCCGCGCGGGGTGGGCGACCGCGAGGACCGGCCGCACCAGGGGTTCGACTGCCTGCACCGGACCGTCGAGCGGCTGCGCCCGCGCTGGCTGCTGCACGGGCACATCCACCCGCACGGCGAGAAGGTGCGCGCACACCACCTGGGCGAGACACGGGTGCGCAACGTCGTCGGCGCCCACGTCCTCGACCTCGGCAGGCAAGGGGTGGGAGTGCCGTGAGCTCGCGCGAGACCGGGTTCCCGAGGGCCGACGCGGAGCACGACTTCCTGCGCGCCCGCCGCAGGCAGGTCCTGTCGCGGCTGGCGACCTGGCTGCGCAGGGAACCCGACGACGTCAACATCATGCTGCCGTTCGACGAGGTGGTCGACGCGCTGGGCTGGGAGGGCGAGCGCCGCATCGGCCTGCGCGTGACCCGGCTCGACTCGATCGTGGGCAGCGTCAACCGGGGCCGGGACTTCGACCGTCGGTTCCGCCCGACGTCGGGGCGGGTCAGGCAGCGCTGGGAACGGCTCGCGCTGGCGAGCCGCCGCGGCGAGGCCATCCCGCCGATCGAGGTGTACCGGATCGGTGAGCTGCATTTCGTCATCGACGGCCACCACCGGGTGTCGGTGGCGCACGCGCTGGGGCTGGAGTCGATCGAGGCCCACGTCACCGAGGTGCGCACGAAGCTCAACCCGAGCGGCATCCGCTACCGCGGCGACCTGATCGTCAAGGACTACCGGCGGCTGTTCCTCGAACGCGTGCCGCTGACCGGGCAGGCACGTGCGGCGATCGTGCTGTCGGACCCGTGGGACTACGCGGAGCTCGGCGAGCACGTGGAGGCGTGGGGTTTCCGGCTCATGCAGGACGAGGGCGCGTTCCTCGACCGCGTCACGATCGCGGCGCGCTGGTACGAGACGGAGTACGAGCCGGTGGTGCGGATGCTGCGGCAGGCCGACCTGATCGGCGACCGCACCGAGGCCGAGGCGTACATGTGGGTGGCGGGCGAGCGCTACCGCCTCATCCGCACCCACCGCTGGGACGACGACGTGATCGAAACCCTCCGCAACCGCAAGCGCTGACAACTCCCCCTACTGCTGCAGTGAAGGCCACCTTCACTGCGTTGAACGCAGTGAAGGTGGCCTTCACTGCAGTGAGTGGGTCACGAGGAGCTGTGGGCTTCGCGGCGCAGGCGGCGGCGTTCGACGGCCTCGGGGTGGTGCCGGGCGAGCACCACGATGCCGCTGACCGCGATCACGCCGCACACGACGAGCGTGGTGAGGAAGTCGGAGCTGATGCCGCCCGCCTCGTCGAGCACGGCGAAGCCGATCGTGGTGGCGACCGCGGGGTTGAGCATGGTCTGGGCGCCGACCACCACGTCCGGCGGTCCGCTCGCGTAGCCGAGCTGGATGAACCACGAGCCCGCGAGGAAGGCGACCACGAGCGCGACGAGCGAGAGCACCGGCAGGTGTGCGATGCCCTCCGTGCGCACGGTGTAGGTCACGTCGCGGACGAGCACCGTCACGAGCCCGTACGCGGCGCCCGCCGCCATCGCGAGCGACACACATCGCACGATGCCCCTGCTCAGCGCCGCGAGCAGGCCCAGCAGCGCCACGCCGAGCGCGACGAACTGGCCGGCCAGCAGCACCGCGCTCGCCGGGATCTCCTGCTCGGTCACCTCGCCGGCCGTGTGGGTCACGAACAGCACGATGGCGGCCGTGGTGGCGCCGACGGCGACCCAGCCGGGCACGTCGAGCTCGCGCGCGTTCAGCAGGGCGACCATCGGCAGCGCCAGCACCACGATGGGCGCGACGACGGTGACGGGCGCGAACGTCAGCGCCAGGATCTGCAGCACGGCGCACGCGAACAGCACGGCGAACCCGCGCACCCACAACGGGTTGCGCACGAGGTCGCCGAGCTTGCGCAGCGTCAGCTTGCCGTCCTTGGTCTCGGCGCGGACGCCATCGTGCTGCAGCTGCGCGCCGATCGCGCTGCACGCGGCGCCGAGCACGGCGAAAAGGATCGCGACGGTGATCATGACGTCACCACCGGGTCGTCGGCGGTGCGGCGGGGCGCGCGGATGGCCGTCCACGACACCACGAGCAGCCGGGTCGCGAGCGCGAGCAGCATGGCCAGCTCGAGGGTGAACAGGCCGCGCTGGATCAGGCCGGAGACGGCCCGCCAGTCGAGTGCCCCCGGGAACTCCCACCACACCAGGAGGTCCGGTAACCGGGCGGCGAGGTAGGCCAGCGCGAGCACGACGCCGCCGAGCGCGAGCCCGCGCAGGACCCGCGCGGTGCCCGCCCAGCTGGGCTGCGCGCCGAGCGCGCGGGCCAGCGCGAGCCCCGCGAGGGGCAGCGTGACGAACAGCGAGGCGCCCGCGAACTGGTGGATCCAGCCGCTGGCTGTCTCGATTTGCGGCGAGTTGTCGGTGGGGAACACGGCGCACAGGACCAGCGCGACGCACCACGCGCCGAAGCCGACCACGGCGCGCGCACCGAGGCGGACGCGCAGCTGCGCCATACCCACCAAGATAGTGGCTGTCGCCGTGGCGACCGCGACAAGCGTGGCGTCGAACGTTTCGGCGCCACGCTCCACGAAGACGTAGTAACTGACCGCGCGTGAGAGTGGGTCGACCTCGCCCGCGAAGTGGACGTTCAGGTAGGTCATCGCGAGCACGGATCGCGCGAGTATCAGCAGCGCGAGCACGGCGAGTACGCAGGCCAGCACGGAGAATGCACCCGCCCAGCGGGCGCGTCTGACGCTCGGACCCCCTGCGCTCACTCCCGGACCTCCCCTGCCGCGAGGTTCCCTCAGGTCAACGCGGAGATCGTCGCACCTGTTCCCTGAGAGAGCGCGGAGAGAAAACCGCCCCCAAGGCCACCTTCGGTGCGTTCAACGCACCTAAGGTGGCCTTGGGGGCGGGCGGTGTTAACCCGAGTAGGTGAGGTTGGCGCCGTTGGAGGGGTCGAAGAGCTGGATGCGGTCGGGGTCGAACCAGACGTCGAGCGGCCGGCCCTCCCGTGCCTCCGAGCTCGCCGACAGGCGGGTGACGATGGTGGAGCCGGTGCCGGGGACATCGGCGGAGCCTGCGTCGGCGGCGAGCTCCTCCAGCTCGGCCGTGGTGGCGAGTTCCTCCTCGACGGTGAAGTAGGCGTACTTCTCCGCGCCCATCGACTCCAGCACGTCCACGGTCGCGGTGAACGTCGAGCCGCTCTGACGGTGCGACTCCTCCATCAGCGCCGCGTCCTCGAAGTGCTCGGGACGGAGACCGGCCACGACCTCTCGCGGCGCGTTGGCCGCCTCGGCGAGCCTGCGGACGCGGTCGGTCAGCGTGATGGTGCCCAGTGGGCTCTTCAGACTGCCGTCCTCGAGGGTCGCCGGTACGAAGTTCATCGACGGCGAGCCGATGAACCCGGCCACGAAGAGGTTCGCCGGGTGGTCGTAGAGGAACTGCGGCGAGCCGATCTGCTGCACGATCCCGCCACGCAGCACGACGACGCGGTCGCCGAGGGTCATCGCCTCGGTCTGGTCGTGCGTGACGTAGACCGTGGTGGTGCCGAGCTGGCGCTGCAGCTTCGACACCGAGGTGCGCATCTGGCCACGCAGCTTGGCGTCCAGGTTGGACAGTGGCTCGTCCATGAGGAACGCCTTGGGGCTACGCACGATCGCCCGGCCCATCGCCACGCGCTGCCGTTGCCCGCCGGAGAGGTTCGACGGCCTGCGGTCCAGATGCTGGGTGAGGTCGAGGATCTCGGCCGCCTCCTCGACCTTCGAGCGCACCGTGGCGTCGTCGACCTTCGCCAGCCGCAGCGGGAAGGCCATGTTCTCCCGCACGCTCATGTGCGGGTAGAGGGCGTAGGACTGGAACACCATCGCGATGTCGCGGTCCTTGGGTGCCTTCTCGTTGGCGCGGGCCCCGTCGATGCGCAGCTCGCCGGAGGAGATGTCCTCCAGCCCGGCGATCATGTTGAGCGCGGTGGACTTGCCGCAGCCGGAGGGTCCGACGAGGATCACGAACTCGCCGTCGGCGATCTCGATGTCCATCTCGGACACTGCCAGTGCTCCGTCCGGGTACCGCTTGGTCACCTTGTCGAGCACGATCTCAGCCATTGCGTTACCCCTTAACCGCACCGGAGGTCAGCCCCGCGACGATGCGGCGCTGGAAGAACAACACGAAAATGATGATCGGGATGGTGATCACCACGGCTGCCGCGGAGATCGTCCCGGTCGGGTCCTCGAACTGCGAGGCACCGGTGAAGAACGACAGCGCCGCCGGCACCGTGCGCGACGCCTCCGTGGACGTCAGCGAGATGGCGAACAGGAAGTCGTTCCAGCAGAAGATGAACACCAAGATCGCGGTGGTGAACACGCCCGGCGCGGCCAGCGGAGCGATCACCTTCCAGAACGCCTGCCCCGGCGTGGCACCGTCCATCTTGGCCGCCTTCTCCAGCTCCCACGGGATCTCGCGGAAGAACGCCGACAGCGTGTAGATCGCCAGCGGCAGCGCGAAGGTGATGTAGGGCAGGATCAGGCCGGGCCACGTGTCGAACAGCCCCAGCTGACGCTCGATGTTGAACAGCGGCGTCACCAGCGAGATCTGCGGGAACATCGCGATCAGCAGCGAGACACCGACAAGGGCCTTCTTGCCTGGGAAGTCGAGCCGGGCGATGGCGTAGGCGGCCATCATGCCCAGCACCACCGCGATGAGCGTCGCGATGATCGAGATGCCCAGCGAGTTGATCAGCGGCCGGATGAACTCGTCGGTGGCGAAGATGTCGGCGTAGTTCTGGAACGTCCACTCACGCGGGATGAAGTTGCCGTCGGCCAGGGTTTCCTTGGTCTTGAACGACAGCGACACGATCCAGAGCACCGGCACCAGCGCGTACACCACGACGATGATGTCGACCAGGGCCCACCTGGCTTTGCGGCCGGTCGTGACCGCACCTCCGATGGCCATCAGCGCTTACCCCCTTGGTCGCTGCCCGGTGCGGCGGTGCCGAACACCTTGATGAAGATGAACGCGATCAGCGCCACCGTGATGAAGATCAGCACCGCCATCGCCGAACCGATGCCGAGGTTCAACCCCTTGATCAGGTTGTTGTAGGTCTGCATCGACACCGACGCCGTGTCGTTCGCGCCGTTGGTGAGCACGAAGATGTTGTCGAAGACGCGGAAGGCGTCCAGCGTGCGGAACAGCAACGCCACCAGGATCGCCGGCTTCATCACCGGCACCATGACCTTGGTGAACCGCTGCCACGCGTTGGCGCCGTCCATCGACGCCGCCTTCAGCAGGTCGTCCGGCACCAGAGCCAGCCCCGCCATCAGCAGCAGTGCCATGAACGGCGTCGTCTTCCACACCTCGGCGAGGATGATGATCCACAGCGACGGCCACTGCTCGGTGAGCGGAGCGCTCTCCCCCGCCAGCGCGTTGGCCAGATAACCGGTCTCCGGCGTCCACGCGTAGAACCACGAGAACGCCGCCACCACGGTGACGATGCCGTACGGGATCAGCGTCACCGTGCGCACGAGGCCACGGCCGACCAGTGTGCGGTGCATGATCAGCGCGAGGGCCATGCCGAGCACGAGCTCGATCGCCACCGACACGACGGTGATGAACATCGTCGTGCCGAACGCGGTCCACCAGTACGAGTTGGACAGCACCGCGACGTAGTTCTCGAAGCCCACGAACTGCCGCTCGTCGGGGAACCGCAGGTCGTAGCGCTGCAACGACAGCCAGATCGAGTAGGCGATCGGGTAGCCGGTGACGGCGAGCATCACGATCGCCGCCGGGGCGCACAGCAGCAGCCCCAGCCTCCGCTCCGCCCGCTTGCCCTCGCTCAGCGCCGGCTTTCCCTTGGCGGGTACGGGTTTCGCCGGTGCCTCGGTGACTGCGTGGCTCATGGGATCACGCCCTTCGAGTCGAGCGCGTCGGTCAGCTGCTCACGCAACTGCTCCGCCGTGCCTTGCGGATCGATGTCCGACGGCGGGGAGAGCACCTTCGACATCACCGTGGACAGGTTCTGGTAGGCCGGGGTCAACGGCCGCACGGCCGCGTTCTTCAGCGCCTCCAGGATCGTGTCCTTCATCGGGTACTCGGTCGCCATGCTCGGGTTGTTCTCCGGGTCGGCAGGCTTCGAAGGGTCGAGCGGACGCGGATCGGTGTACACCGACTCGATCGTCGGCGGCACACCGTCGTTGAGCGCCGAGAACTTCTGGTGCTCCGCGCTCCGCAGGCAGAGTGCCGCCTCGAAGGCCTCGGGCTTGTGCTGCGATGCCGAGCTGACCGCAAGGTCGTAGCCACCGATCGTCGTGCGACCGTCGCCGTTCGACCCGACGCCGGGGTACGGCGCCCACTTGAAGTGCTCGAGGTCATCCGCCTTCTCCGACGCGTAGGAGGCGTAGACGAACGGCCAGTTCAGCTCGAACGCGCCGCGGCCCTCCTGCATCGCCAGGCGGACCTGGTCCTCCTCCATGTTGGTCAGCGACGGGTCGGTCAGTCCGGAAGTGGTGACCTCCTTGAGGATCTCCAGCGCGCGCACCGCGCCCTCGTCCATCACCACGGACTGCCCGTCCTCGGAGAGGATGCGCCCGCCCGCTGACTCGACGATCGAGTTGTAAACCACCACCAGGCCCTCGTACTGGGCCCCGGTGAACAGGATCTCGTGCGGCTCACCGCGTTCCTGCAGGTCGCGGGACATCTGCATCATCTGGTCCCACGTGCGCGGCGGCTCCGGCGTGATGCGCTCGTCGTACCACAGCAGCTGCACGTTGGTGTTCTTCGGCGCCGCGTACAGCTTGCCGTTCCACGTCGCCGTCTCCAGCGGTCCCGGCAGGACGTCGCGCTCGGCCTCGGCCTTGTTGGCGCCCGTCCACTCCTCGACCCAGCCCGCCTCGGCGAACTCCGGCACCCACGTCACGTCGAGACCGAGCACGTCCATCGTGTCGTCTCCGGCGGCCAGTCTGCGCACCATCTGCTCGCGCTGGCCGTCCGCGTCACGCGGGAGCTTGTTGTAGACGATCTCGTAGCGACCGTTCGCGTCCTCGTTGCAGTTGTCCACCACCGTCTGGAAGTTGTCCTCGGGCGCGTAGTAGACGTTGATCTTCATCCCGCCTTCGGTCCCGCAGGCGGTGAGCAGGCCCGCGCCCACGACCGTCGCGCCGAGTAGTCCCGCGGCCCTGGCGGGCGGTCGGCCTCGCCTTGACCACGTCGGGGGCTTCGCCATCTGGTCTCCCTCCCATGTCACGCAGACAGGGCGGGAAACCCGTTCGCACCCCGTCGTGCGTGAGAACCAACCTCACGGCAAACATCAGTGTGCCGCTGACCGGTGTCGAAAAACCTATGCCCGCCGATCAGAGCACGCAAGCACTGACAGTAACGATTCAGCGCCGGACCTCGTCCATGGGTGGCGCCCTGCGGACACGAAACGTCAGCCGGACGCCCTCATCGCGAGCTTCGCGAGCAGGTCGCGGCCCTTCTCGGCGTTGCGCGGCTGGCACAGGACGTCGTACCGGCCCGCCACCAGCTGGCTCGCCGAGGAGAAGTCGCGCCGCCCGCGCGACGACGCGTAGCTGAGCGCGGCGAACACCACGCCGAAGAGCACACCGGCGATCAGGCCGACCAGGATCGGCGCGTAGGACATGCCCTGCGAGCTGTTGAACATGCCCAGCAGCAGGCCGACGAAGAGACCGAACCAGGCGCCGGACAGTGCGCCGGTGCCCAGCACGCGGCCCCAGGAGAGCCTGCCGATGACCCGCTCGACGAGCATGAGGTCGACGCCGACGATCGTCACGTCCTGGACGGTGAAGTCGTTGTCGGCGAGGTAGTCGACGGCGCGTTGCGCCTCCTCGTAGGTGCCGTACGAGCCGATCGGCCAGCCGGAGGGTGGCGTCGGAAGGCGGGGCAGGCCGGGCGCCTGCCGCCCCGACGAGAGTGGACCGGTCACGATCATCACCTGTGCCTCGATTAGTCCGCGCTGTGGGCCCTCACCAGCGCTCCGCCCATGGTCTCATCCTGCCAATACGGATGTAACCACGCGAACACGGCAAGCGGTGAAGTTCGTCCGGCTAGCCCGTTCAGGTGATCAGCGGTCGTTCGTGGCCTTCGCATGCATGGTGGCGAGTGCCCGGTACGCCTCCGCGTTGTTGACGGTGCTCTCGCGCTCCTCGGCCGTCAGCTCCCTGCGGACCTTGCCCGGCACGCCGGCCACCAGCGAGCCCGGCGGGATCTGTGTGCCCTCCAGCACCACGGCACCCGCCGCGATGAGCGAGCCACGGCCCACGACGGCGCCGTTCAGCACGACCGCGCCCATTCCCACGAGCGCGTTGTCCTCGATCGTGCAGCCGTGCAGCACGGCCCGGTGGCCCACGCTAACGCCCTCCCCGATCGTCACCGGGAAACCGGGGTCGGCGTGCACCACGGTGCCGTCCTGGATGTTGCTGCCGGCACCCACCGTGATCGAGTCGAGGTCGGCACGCAGCACCGACGTGTACCAGACGCTGGCCTCGGCGTGCAGCGTCACCTGGCCGCAGAGGCGGGCGTCGGGCGCGACCCACGCAGCGTCGTCGACCTGCGGGCGATGACCGTTGATCTCCACGTTCGGTTCCTTCCGTTGCTTACAGCGACGACGGCAGGATCGCCACCGCCCAGGACAGTAGCGGGGCGCCCACGACGACGAGCCCCGTGTAGCCCAGCATCTGCCGCTGGAAACGCCGCTTGTCGGGCACCTGGGCCTGAGCCAGCACGATGACGCCGTTGGTCGAGAACGGGCTCACGTCCACGACGGTGGAGCAGAAACCGAGCGCGACGATGAAGCCCACGGCACCGATCTCGCCGCCCGCCAGCAGCGGGAACGCGAGCGGCAGCGCGATGCCGAGCGTGCCGATGGACGAGCCGAACGCCGACACGATCGCGACGGACAGGCACAGCAGCAATGCGGCGAGCACCGGCGAACCGAGCGCGACGGCGGCGTCGCCGAGCAGGTCGAGCGTGCCGTTCTCCTGCAGCACCGCCATGTAGCTGAGCATGCCGCACACCAGCAGCACGGCAGGCCACGCGATGTGCTCGCCCGAGCTCTTGTGCCCGTTGGGGGCCAGCAGCAACAGCGCGGTGGCGACCACGAACGCCGCGACACCGACGTCGAGCCCGAACGCGCCGAGCACGAGCAGCGCGAGCATGCCCGTCAACGTCAGCAGGCGCATCGGCGTCACCTCCACCGCCTGCGATGCACGCGGGGGCGCGATGGTGCCGACCGCTCCACCGGCGCCAGTGGGCTCTTGAGGCCCCGGCAGCTCAACGCGGTCGTCAGGGCCGCCCTTGAACAGGTCCCGGCCAAGCACGAGGAACAGCACAGCCGCGATCACGACGTTGAACGCGAACGGCACGACGAACATCAGCAGCGGGCTGAGGTTGATGCCCGCGTCGGAGACCAGCTCCGAGCTGAACGCGCCGTACACGGTGATCGGGCTGAACGCCGTCGACAGCGCGCCGTGGCTGAGCATCATGCCCATCAGCAGCGGGTTGATCCGGTACCGCGCCGCGATGGGCATCGCGATCGGCGCGAGCATGCCGACGGCGAGCACGGAACCCAGCGACATCAGCACCGCGGCGAGCCCGAACATCAACCACACGATCGCCCAGCGACGGCCTTTGACGAGCCTGAGCGACGCGGCGACGACGAGGTCGATCGTGCCGTTCACCTTGGCGACGCCGAAGAGGAGGGTGATGCCGACGACGAGCACGAACGTGTCGCCAGGGAAATATCCGAGTACGTCCTCCAGCGTCACGCCGGAGACGGTTCCGACGAGGAACGCCGCGACGAACGCGAGGATGCCCATGTTGACCGGGGTGAGGGTCGCCACCGTGAACACGGCGACGAGCACGAGGATGGACAGTGTGTGAACCATTGCCGACCTATTCCGGTACGCACGACCCGGGCTCGCTGCCTCCGGGCCACGTCACCATTGACGGGAACTGCGTGAACGGGCTGGTGCCGACCGGTCAGGTCAGCGGTGTCGCGCGGGCCAGCGCCTCCTCCAGCACGGCGACGGCGTGGGCGAGAGCGCGCTCGTCGATCCCGGTGGGGATGCCTCGCGCGTGGAGATGGGCCACCAGTTCCCCGGTGGCGATGTTGCCGTGGGCGCCGGGGGCGAAGGGGCAGCCGCCGTAGCCTCCCGCGGCGCTGTCGAACCGGGTGATCCCCTCGTCGATCGCGGCGTCGACGGTGTCGAGCGCGCGACCGTGTGCGTTGTGCAGGTGCAGGCCGAACTCGTTGCCGGGCAGCGCTTCTCTGACCACCCGCAGCGTATTCAGGACCTGCCCGGGTTCGGCGGTGCCGAGCGTGTCGGCGAGGCCGATGCGGCGGATGCCCATACCGGCGAACCGGCGGGCGATCCGCAGGGTCACCGAGGCGTCGATCTCGCCGTCGAACGGGCACACGAACGCCGTGGAGATCCCGGCGACGAACTCCACCTCGGGATGCGCCGCCACCGCATCGGCCACATCGGACAGTGCGGCGTCGACGTCCTTGCCCGCGTTGGCCTTGCTGTGCCCCTGGCTGGCCGAGGTGACCAGCACGACCTCCTGCGCGCCCGCCGCCACGGCCCGCTCGACGCCGCGGGCGTTGAGGGCCAGCACGCTGTATCGCACGGGTACCTTCGGCAGGTTCGCGAGCAGTTCCTCGGCGCCACTCATCTGCGGCACCCGGCGGGGATTGACGAACGACGCGACCTCGAGGTGGCGCAGGCCCGCGTCCGTGAGCGCCTCCGCGATGGCGAGCCGGTCGGCGACGGGCACCACGACGGGCTCGTCCTGCAGGCCGTCGCGCAGCACGACGTCGGTGATCGTGACGCTCATCCTCAGACCACCTTCCTGGCGCGGAAATCGGCGATCCGCTCACCCGAGAGGCCGAGCACCTCGCTCAGTACGGACTCGGTGTGCTCGCCGAGCTCGGGGCCCGGCCAGCGGACGTCGCCCGGGGTCGCCGGGAGGTGCGGAACCACGCCCGGGAACCGGATCTTCTCCGGGTCGCCGTCCACCACGACCTCGAGCGGCCGCAGCATGCCGCGAGCCTGGTAGTGCTCGTCCTCGGCGATCGCGCGAGCGTCGTACACCGGGCCTGCGGGCACGCCGGCGTCGCTCAGGATGCGGACGGCCTCGGGCGCGGAATGCCGCCGCGTCCACGCGGTGATGGCGTCGTCGAGCTCGCGCTCGCGGGCGTACCGCGCGTCGCCGTCGGCCAGCTCGGGGTCGTCGGCGAGGTCCGGTCTGCCGACCGTCCGCATGAGCCTGCCGAAGGCGCCGCTGGAGTTGCCGGAGATCATCACGGACTGCCCGTCGGAGGTCGGGTAGACGCCGCTCGGGACCACGCCGGGGAGGTTGCCGGCCGTGCGCTCGCGCACCATGCCGTAGGCGTCGTAGTCGGGGATCAGCGACTCCATCGTCATGAACACCGACTCGTACAGCGCGACGTCGACGACCTTGGGTCCTGCTTGAGCCCGGCCTTTTTCCTTGGCCAGCAACAACATCAGCGCCCCGATGGCGCCGTAGAGGCCCGCCGTGGCGTCGCCGATGGGGGCCGCGGGGCGCACCGGAGGGCGGTCCGGGTAGCCGGTGATGTTGCGCAGCCCGGCGAACGCCTCGGCCACGCCGCCGAACCCGGCACGGTCGCGGTAGGGGCCGGTCTGGCCGTAGCCGGAGATGCGCACGAACACGACGTCGGGGTTGACGGCGGTGAGTTCGTCCGGGCCGAGCCCCCAGCGCTCGAGCGTGCCGGGGCGGAAGTTCTCCACCACGACGTCGCTGTGGCGGACGAGGTCGAGCGCGATCTCCCTGCCCTCGGACGAGGCGAGGTCGAGCGTCACCGACTTCTTGTTGCGCGCCACGGTGCGGAACATCATCGACGTCTCGCCGCGAGTGCGCCGCCAGCCGCGCAGCTCGTCGCCGACGCCGGGGCGCTCGATCTTGACGACCTCCGCGCCGAAGTCCGCGAAGATCCGGGTCGCGAAGGGGCCAGCGATGAAGTTGCCCAGCTCGAGCACGCGGATCCCGGTCAACGGCGCCTCTGCCATCAGCACTCCTCGCTTCTCAAATAATGAGCATATATACTCAATTAACGAGAAGGACGATAAGCGCACGAACCCACCGAGAGCAAGCCCCAAACTGCAGTGAAGGCCACCTTGCCTGCGTTGAACGCAGGCAAGGTGGCCTTCACTGCAGAGGCTTCGGACGGGTCAGCGGTAGCGGAGGGTGTCGCTCAGCTCGTCGGCGGCGGCGACCACCAGGTCTCCGTAGTCGGCGCCGGGGCCGGCGGCACTCACACGCGACACCGGGGCCGCGAGACACACCGCGGCGACCACTTCGTCGCCGTGCCACACCGCGGCGCTCACCGAACACAACCCGGGAGTGCGTTCCGAGACGCTCTCCTGCCAGCGCGGCGAGCCCGTCGCAGGCTCGGTGAGCGCGAGCGCGGCGGATCCCTTGGCGGACAACGGAAGCGTGGTGCCGACGGGCACGGACGCGCGCAGTTCCTCCGGCGACTCGACGCTCGCGAGGCAGAGCCGGTCCGCATCCCGCCGCACCCACAACTGCGCGGTCTCCCCCGTCGCGCGGCCCAGTTCCTTCAGCACCGGGACGGCCGCGCCCGCGAGCGCCGACGACGTGAACCGGTGCCCGATGTGGTGTCGCCCCTCGGCGTCGCGGCGCAGCAGGCCGTGCCGCACCATGCCCGAGACGAGGCGGTGCGCCGTCGGCACCGACAGCCCGAGATGCCGGGCCAGCTCACTCGCGCCCATCGGCGCCCGCTCCACCGCGTCGAGGATCGCCACGACGCGGTCCAGCACGCCGACCCCTGTCGAAACCCCGGTCTCCCCGGTTTCCTTCGTCACCACATCGCCACGGTAGCCCCGCGCCCTCGAGGCCGGCCGACCGCAGTGAAGGCCACCTTCACTGCGTTGAACGCAGGCATGGTGGCCTTCACCGCAGTGGGGTCAGCGCGGTGAGGGTCACCGCGGTGGGGGGGTCAGTTCTTGGTTTTGTATTCGCGGAGCAGGCCGCGGCTGATGATGGTCTTCTGGATCTCGCTGGTGCCCTCCCCGATGAGCAGGAACGGCGCCTCACGCATCAGCCGCTCGATCTCATACTCCTTGGAATAGCCGTAACCACCATGAATACGGAACGCCTCCTGGGTCACCTCCGCGCAATACTCCGACGCGAGCAGCTTCGCCATCCCCGCCTCCACGTCGTTACGCGCCCCCGCATCCTTCAACCGCGCCGCATTGACCATCATCAAATGCGCCGCCTCCACCTTCGTGGCCATCTCCGCCAGCTTGAACGCGATCGCCTGATGCTCAGCGATCGGCTTACCGAACGTGCGACGCTGCTGGGCATACTCCACCGCCAGCTCGAACGCCCGGATCGCGATCCCACACGCCCGCGCCGCCACGTTCACCCGCCCCACCTCAATACCGTCCATCATGAACCCGAACCCCCGGCCCGGCGCCTCCCCCAGCACCCGGGAGGCAGGCACCCGGAACCCGTCAAACACCGCCTCGGTGGTATCCACCCCCTTGTAACCCATCTTGTCGATCTTGCCCGGAATCGTCAGCCCCGGCGCCACCTCCCCATAGCCCTCCGGCTTCTCCACCAACAACGCCGTCAAATTCCGATGCGGCTTCTCCGCCCCCTCCTCCGTCCGGGCCAGCACCGCGATCAAATTCGACGTGCCCCCATTGGTCAGCCACATCTTCGCCCCATCGATGACGTACTCGTCCCCATCCCGCCGGGCACGAGTCTTGATCGCCGCCACATCCGACCCCAGATCCGGCTCCGACATCGAAAACGCCCCCCGCACCTCCCCCGTGGCCATCCTGGGCAGGAAATACCGCTTCTGCTCCTCGGTACCGTGCCGGGAAATCATGTACGCCACGATGAAATGCGTGTTGATCACCCCCGACACACTCATCCACCCCCGCGCGATCTCCTCCACCACCAGCGCATACGTCAGCAGCGACTCACCCAACCCACCAAACTCCTCCGGGATCATCAGCCCGAACAGGCCCATCTCCCGCATCCCCGCCACAATGTCCGCCGGATACACATCCCCACGCTCCAGCTCCTGCGCACACGGAACGATCTCCTTATCCACGAACCCCCGCACCGTGGACACAATCTCCTGCTGCACATCGGTCAAACCAGCGGTCTGCGCAAGGCGGGCCATGCTTCGTCTCCCGTGACTCGGCGTTTGGTTACCGCTGAGTATGACCCGTTCCCGTCTCGTCCGCCGGGGTCAGCTGCGCGGCGCCGCGCTCCCCGTTGGACACCGTGCGGTTCTGCTCAGGCACCGACGGCTGGTCGGCGCCTGCCGCGGCCTTGTCGAGGAAGCGCAGCAGCTCGACCGGGAACGGCAGCACCAGCGTCGAGTTCTTCTCCGCCGCCACTTCCACCACGGTCTCCAGCAGCCGCAGCTGCAACGCGGCGGGTGTGTGGGCCATCTGCTCGGCGGCCTTGGCTAGCTTCTCCGACGCCTGCAGCTCGCCGTCGGCGGCGATGACGCGACCGCGCCGTTCGCGCTCGGCCTCGGCCTGCCGCGACATCGCCCGCTTCATCGTCTCCGGCAGCGCGACGTCCTTGATCTCCACCCGGTCGATGTGGATGCCCCAGGCCAGCGCGGGGCTGTCGATCATCAGCTCGAGGCCCTCGTTCAGCCGCTCGCGGTTGGACAGCAGGTCGTCGAGATCGCTCTTGCCGATGATCGAGCGCAGCGAGGTCTGGGCCACCTGCAACATCGCGAACCGGTAGTTCTCGACACCGACGATCGCCTGCTTCGGGTCGATCACCTTGAAGTACACGACGGCGTCGACGCGCACGGTCACGTTGTCGCGGGTGATGCCGTCCTGCGCGGGCACGGGCAGCGTCACGATCTGCATGTTGACCTTGGTCAACCGGTCGACGATGGGGACGATCATGGTGAGCCCCGGCTCGCGGGGCGGGCTGTCCACTCTGCCGAAGCGGAACACGAGACCGCGTTCGAACTGCTTCACGACCCGTACGCTGGCCGCCAGCCCGACAGCGCCGATGGCGGCCACGGTGGTCAGGATCTCTACCAGCATGGCGGCTCCCAGATGGTGAACCCCTGTCAACCGATCGTACTCCCGGCGAAAGGGTTTGATCCTGCTGAAATGCTGATGATCGTGCGCGACGCGACTATTCCCGGCGCCTTCGCGGAGCGGCTCGGGCAGCACGAGGGCGAGGCGGGCCGGAGGTGGCTGGCACGGCTGCCCGCACTGGCGCGGCGGTACTGCCGGGCCTGGGACCTCGAGCCGGACGGGCCCGTGCTGCACGGCTACGTCGGCCTGGTCGTTCCGGTGCGGCGGCGCGGCGTACCTGCCGTGCTCAAGCTGACGTGGCTCGACACCGAGACCCGCGACGAGCCCGTGGCGCTCGCGGCGTGGAACGGCGAGGGTGCGGTGAGGCTGCTGGAGAGCGACCCGGCCGAGGGCGCGTTGCTGCTGGAACGGCTGGCCGCAGGCTCCTCGCTCGCGGACGTGTCGATCGACGAGGCCGTGAACGTCGCCGGGGGGCTGCTGCGCAGGCTCGCCGTCCCGCCCCCGCCGCTGCGCCGGGACCTGCGGGTCGACGCCGCCGGATGGGCCGACGAGCTGCCGGGCTACTGGGAGGAGCTGGGCAGGCCGCTGCCGAAACGGCTGCTGGACGCGGCGGTCGAGGTGTGCCGCGAACGGGGGCCGCGCCGCGCGAACCTGATGGTCAACGAGGATCCGCACTTCGAGAACGTCCTCGCAGGCACCCGGGAGCCGTGGCTGGTGATCGACCCGAAACCGATCGTCGCCGACGTGGAGTTCGGCGTGATCCCGCTGCTGTGGAACCGGCGGGCCGAGTCGCCGCTCGCGGAACGGTTCGCCGCAGTGGTCGCCGCCGCGGAGCTGGACGCCGACCTCGCGCGCGACTGGACCCTCGTGCGCGCGGTGGTCAACTGGCTGTGGGCGGTGGAGGAGGACGCCGACGACTTCGTGCTCGCCGCGGTCACCGACATCGCCCCTTGGGCGGCGGGCTCCTGAACGGCCCCCAAGGCCACCTTTGTTGCGCTCAACGCAACAAAGGTGGCCTTGGGGGCAGACGAGAGGCTCCGCACGCGTCACGGCGCGTGGCCGGGCGATGGCACCGCTGACGGCATAGTCTGGCCTCATGGCTGCCGTGAACAGGGTCTTCGCAGCTCAGCTGGCACGGCTGCCGGTGTTCGGCCCCGACGGCGAGTCGATCGGCAAGGTGCGCGATCTGGTCGCCGGTCTGCGTCTCGACCAGCAGCCGCCGCGCGTGCTGGGCCTCGTGGTCGAGCTGGCCACGCGCCGTCGCGTCTTCGTGCCCATGCTGCGGGTCACCGCGATCGAGCCGAACGCCGTGACGCTTGCCAGCGGCTCGGTGAACATGCGCCGGTTCACCCAGCGCCCCAACGAGGTGCTGGTGCTGGGCCAGCTGTTCGACGCGCGGGCGACGCTCTCCGCCACCGGTGCCAGGGTCACCGTCGTCGACGCCGCGATGGAACAGGCCCGTACGCGGGACTGGGTGCTCGCGAAGCTCGCGATCCAGGAACGCAGCGGACCGCTCGGCATCGGCAGGCGGCGCTCGGCGCTGCGTGTGCTGCCCTGGGCGGACGTCTCCGGCCTCGGGCTCGCCGACCTCACCGCCCAGCCGCAGGGCGCGGGCCAGCTGCTGATGCTGTTCGACACGATGCGCGCGGTGGACGTGGCCGCGACCCTGCGCGACCTGCCGCTCAAACGCAGGCAGGAGGTCGCCGACGCGATGGATGACGAACGGCTCGCCGACGTGCTGGAGGAGCTGCCCGAGGACAACCAGAAGGAGCTGCTCTCCCACCTCGCCGAGGAGCGCGCGGCCGACATCCTCGAGGCGATGAACCCCGACGACGCCGCCGACCTGCTCTCGGAGCTGACCCCGGCCGACCAGAACCGGCTGCTGGAGCTCATGCATCCGGACGAGTCGGAGCCGGTCAAGCGGCTGCTGGAGTACTCCTCGGACACGGCTGGCGGGCTCATGACTCCGGAGCCTGTCGTGCTGACGCCCGACGCGACCGTGGCCGAGGCGCTCGCGCACATCCGCAACCCCGACCTGACGCCCGCGTTGGCGAGCATGGTGTTCGTGTGCCGCCCGCCGAGCGCGACGCCCACCGGGCGCTACGTCGGCTGCGCGCATTTTCAGCAGCTGCTGCGCGAGCCGCCCGCCGACCTGGTGGCCGCCGCGGCCGACACCGACCTGCCTCCGCTGCGCGCCACCGCGTCGCTGACGGACGTCACGCGGTACTTCGCGGCGTACAACCTCACGTGCGCACCGGTCGTGGACGCCGAGGACCATCTGCTCGGCGCGGTGACCGTGGACGACGTGCTCGACCACCTGCTGCCGGAGGGCTGGCGCGAGACCGGGCTGCACGACGTGGGCACCGCGACGACACAGGAGGCCGAACATGCCTGAGCTGCTGAGCCGCCGACGCCTCGACCAGCCACGGCAGCCACGGCGGCTGGCGCTCAACGTCGACGTGGAGGCCTTCGGCCGGTTCTCCGAACGGCTCGCGCGCTTCCTCGGTACCGGGAAGTACCTGTTCTGGCAGACGCTCGTGGTGATCGTGTGGATCACGCTGAACCTGGCGGCGGTGTCGCTGCGCTGGGACCCGTACCCGTTCATCCTGCTCAACCTGGCTTTCTCCACCCAGGCCGCCTACGCGGCGCCGTTGATCCTGCTGGCGCAGAACCGGCAGGACGACCGCGACCGCGTCTCGCTGGAGGAGGACCGCCTGCGGGCGGCGCAGACCAAGGCCGACACGGAGTACCTGGCCCGGGAGCTGGCGGCGTTGCGGCTGGCGGTCGGCGAGGTCGCCACGCGCGACTACCTGCGCAGTGAGCTGGACAAGTTGCGGGAAGACCTGAATGGGCAGCCACGTAGCATGAGGAGAGCAACCGCAACCGCCAGCGACAGAAGGTCGGTGCCCGAGCAGTGACCACTACGCAAGAGACCCCCAGCGTCGAGGACGTCCGAACTGCGTTGAAGGACGTCCAGGACCCGGAGATCCGCAAGCCGATCACCGAGCTCGGCATGGTCAAGGACGTCACCGTCGGCGACGACGGTGCGGTGACCGTCGCCGTGTACCTCACGGTCGCGGGCTGTCCGCTCAAGGAGACCATCACGCGCGACACCACGGCGGCCGTGTCGAAGCTGCCCGGGGTCACGGACGTCCGCGTCGAGCTCGACGTGATGAGCGACGAGCAGCGCACCGAGCTGCGCAAACGGTTGCGCGGCGATTCGGCGGAGCCGGTGATCCCGTTCGCGCAGCCCGGCTCGATGACCAGGGTGTACTGCGTCGCGTCCGGCAAGGGCGGCGTCGGCAAGTCGAGCGTGACGGTGAACCTCGCGGTCGCGATGGCCGAGCGCGGACTGTCCGTCGGCGTCGTGGACGCCGACATCTACGGGCACTCGGTGCCGCGCATGCTCGGCGCGAGCGAGAAGCCCACCAAGGTCGAGCAGATGATCATGCCGCCGCAGGCGCACGGCGTGAAGGTGATCTCCATCGGCATGTTCACCCCCGGCAACACGCCGGTGGTGTGGCGCGGACCGATGCTGCACCGCGCGCTGCAGCAGTTCCTCGCCGACGTGTTCTGGGGCGACCTGGACATCCTGCTGCTCGATCTGCCGCCGGGCACCGGCGACATCGCGATCTCGGTGGCGCAGCTCATCCCGAACGCCGAGATCCTCGTGGTCACCACGCCGCAGCAGGCCGCCGCCGAGGTGGCCGAGCGGGCGGGCGCGATCGCGTTGCAGACGCGGCAGCGGATCGCCGGCGTGATCGAGAACATGTCGTGGCTGGAAACCCCGGACGGCTCGCGGATGGAGATCTTCGGTGCGGGCGGCGGTCAGACCGTGGCCGACTCGCTGTCGAAGTCCGTCGGCTCGGAGGTTCCGCTGCTCGGCCAGGTGCCGCTCGACCCGCGGCTGCGCGAACAGGGCGACGCGGGAACTCCGCTGGTGCTCGCCGAGCCGGACGCCGCCGCTTCGAAGGTGCTGAAGGGCGCCGCCGAGAAGCTGACGGTCCGCGCCCGCGGCCTCGCCGGCATGATGCTGAACGTCAGCCCCGCAGGCCGCTAGCCGCGAGTCTCCTGCTCAGGCCCCGCGAGTTTCCCACTCGTGCTTCGCCTGAGGTGACGCGAACGCGGAACTCGCGGGCACGAGCGGGGGACTCGCGGGCAGTCGGCTACGTCGCGTCGGGGTCCACCGGGGGCTTCTCACCCGGCTTGAGAGGTTCGGGCGCCGGCGCGGCCGCGGCTTTGGGGATGCCGTTCGCGTGGCCGTTCGAGCCGTTGGAGTGCCCGTTCGTGCCGTTGATGTTGTTCAGACCGAGCGGGTCCGGGTCGCCGTCGAAGAGGTGCTGGGTCACGGCGCGCTTCGGGTCGAAGTTGCGCAACGCGCGAAGGTCCTCGATGGGCTTGCGGTACTCCTCGAATTCGGGACCCATCTCGTCGCGCAGCTGCTGTCGCGCACCGGAGGCGAAGTCCCTGACCTTGCGCACCGACCGGCCGAGCCAGGCGGCCGCCTCGGGCAGACGCTCGGGGCCGAGGATGAACAACGCGGCAACGAGCAGGACGAGGATCTCGCCCCAGCCGATGTTTTCGAACACGCTGCGAACCTCCGCTCGGACCCGTCGCGACCAGCGTACCCCGTTAGTCTGAACCCAAGGTGACGTCGACGGTAAGGGGACGACCGTTACGGACCACCCTGACCGGCACCACCTCGCCGATGTCGTGCTCGCGGACGGCGACGGTCAGCTCGGCGGCGTTGCGTACCTGGCGGTCGCCGACCTTCGTGATCACGTCGCCTTCCTTGATGCCCGCGTTCGCGGCGGGGCCTCCGTCGACCACGTTCTGGATCTGCGCGCCCTCGGAGGTGTTGGCCGCGACGGACGACGCGTTGACGCCCAGGTCGGCGTGGTTGACCTTGCCGTCGCGCACGAGCGCCTCGCTGATCCGCATGGCCTGGTCCACCGGGATCGCGAAGCCGAGGCCGATGCTCCCGCCCTCCCCGCCGGTGCCGACGGTGCGGATGAGGGAGTTGATGCCCACGAGGGCACCGGTGGAGTCGACCAGGGCGCCGCCGGAGTTGCCGGGGTTGATCGCGGCGTCGGTCTGGATCGCGTCGTAGGTGACGGGCGGGTCGCCGTTCTCGCCGGGCGCCGTGACCGGCCGGTCCAGTGCGCTGACGATGCCCTCGGTGACGGTGTTCTCCAGGCCGAACGGTGAGCCGACGGCGATCACCGCGTCCCCTGGCGCCAGGTCGGACGACTTGCCGATCTCGATCACCACGGGGTTCGAGACGTTCACCTTGATCACGGCGAGGTCGGTCTTGGGGTCCGTGCCGACGATCTCGGCCTTCGCCCTGGTGCCGTCGATGAACACGGCGGTGATCTCTGCCTGCTCGTCGCGCGTGGCCTGGGAGACCACATGGTTGTTGGTGATCACGTAGCCCTGCGGGTCGATCACCACGCCGGAGCCGAAGCCGCCCGACTGCCCGGACTTGACCTCGATGGACACGACCGCGGGCGACACCCGCTTCGCGATGTCGGCGATGGAGCCCGCCGCCCGTTCCTTGCCCGCCTCCGCCTCGGCGATGTTGAGCTCACCGGTCAGCGAGTCGCCCGCGCTGGCCAAACCCCAGCCGACGAGGCCGCCCGCCGCGCCGACGAGCAGGGCGATCGCCCCGAGCAGGGCCAGCGCGGTGGGCTTGACGCGGCGGCCGAACAGCACCTCGGGCAGGCTGAGCAGCGCTCCGCGCGGACGTTCCTGCTCGTCGGGCTCGTCGTCCTCCGCGAGCACCGCGGGGCCGCCGAGCACCGCGCCGGAGCCGGGGTCTCGCCACGGATCACCCGACGAGGACCACAGCGGTTTACCCGGTTCCTGGCCGGGGTGGGCCCCGTTGTCGTCGGGTGGCCGCTGGAGGAGCACGCTCTCCGAGCCCGGCGGCTTGCCGAACGCCTCGGCCAGCGACTCCGGAGGCGGCGGTGTGACGGCGCCGCCGTTGCGGTGGCTCGCGCTGTCGGGGGTGTAGAGCTTGTCGAAGGGACCGTCGACCCCGCGCGGCCTGCCGAACGTCGCGGCGAGTGCCGGATCGACGGAGGGGCGGGCGATGGGCCTCGGCCGCAGCCGAGGGCCCTGCTCGCCGGGTTCCTCCTGGGGCGGGTTCGGTGGCTGGTTCATCATTCCCCGACAGACAGACGGCTTCAGTGCTCGGTGTGGTTGCTCGAAGCGACCCTACGCGCCGAGCTCAGCACTCGAATTCTGCCGCCCCCACAGTGAAGTGGGCGTTGCTCAGCGCGGACCTTCCATCGGCACGGCGGCCGGGGTGGTGCTCAGCGCCGGAGCCGGGGTGGTCGTACTGACGCTGGTGGTGGTCGGCGTCGGGGCGGGGCTGTTGCCGAACTGCGCCCGCAGTACCCCGGCGGGGGCCGTGCCGCCCTGCTCGCCGTCCGGGTCGTCGGCTCCGACCGTGGCGACGAGCGCGAGCGCGCTCAGCACCAGCCCGGACACGACGACACCGGCACCCTGTGCCGCGCGGCGCCGCGAGGAGCCGAGACGTGCACCGCTGCCCAGCACGTTGGCCGAGTTGCCCAGCGGGGCCGAGCTGCCCAGCGGTCCGCTCGGCAGGCCGTTGCGCAGGCCCGCGACGCGGTCCGGCCGCTGGATGGCGACGAGCTGGCCGTCCTCGGTGATCGCGAGGTTGTCCGGCGTGGTCGTGATGTCGGTGTGCTCCGGTATCGAGCGCAGGCTCGCGAGGAACCCTGGCGACATCGAGGGAGCCTGTGCGTGCTGCACGGCGGAGCGGGCCTGCCGCTGCGCGCGGACGTCGGCCGCGCAGCCTGGACACCGGGCGATGTGTGCCGCGGCGCGCTCGTGGGCGCCCAGCGACAGCTCCCTGTCGACGAACGCGACCACCGCGTCCGGCAACAGATGCGACTCGGGGAGCCCCCACCCCCGGTGTTCGGTCATACCGTGGCCTCCAGCTTGAGCGCGCGGCGACGCTCCAGGGAAGCCTTCAGTGCCTGGCGGCCGCGGTGGATCCTGCTGCGCACGGTGCCGAGCTTAACCCCGAGGGTAGCGCCGATCTCCTCGTACGAAAGACCTTCGACGTCGCACAGCACGACGGCGGCGCGGAACTCGGGAGGCAGCTCGTCGAGCGCGTCCTGCAGGTCGGGGTCGAGATGCGTCTCGGAGTAGACCTGCTCGGGGCTCGGGTCGTCACCGACGATGCGGTCGGTGTCGTCGGGCAGTCCCTCCATGCGCACGCGCGAGCGGCGTCGTGCCATGTCGAGGAACAGGTTGGTGGTGATGCGGTGCAGCCAGCCCTCGAACGTGCCGGGCTTGTACGACGCGAGCGAGCGGAACACCCGGATGAAGGTCTCCTGGGTGAGGTCCTCGGCGTCGTGCGTGTTGCCCGTGAGGCGGTAGGCCAGCCGGTAGACGCGGTCGGCGTGCTCCCGCACGACCTCGTCCCACGACGGCGGCGTCCACGCGGCGTCCCCCTGATCGCCCGCGGCGCTCACCGTGGTCGGCTCCGCCACCTCGGTATCGGTCGGCTTCGGCGCGGTCTGCGTGCTGTTTCGCGACAGCTGAGGCACCTCCATCGGCCTGTCTCCCCCTTTTCTACCCTGCCCAACGCAGTGCTTGCGTGGAGTGTTCCCATCCTTGGGACGTAGTTTTCCGTGCTTCCTTATGGTTCTAGTGAGATACGTCTGAGAGCAGCCTGAGAAGACGGTTCAGCGTGGTTGACCGAGTCGCCGGGACTCCCGCGCTAACCTCTGCGCGTGAACTCCGAGACGAGCATCACGGGGCCGGTCGACCTCGGCGACTTCGTCGAGACCTACCTCCCCGACGACGAGCTCCTCGCCGCCACGCGAGCGCGGGCCGAGGAGCTCGGCTGCCTGCCGGTGTCGTGCGCGACCGGCGCCGCGCTGGGTTTCCTCGCCGCGACGCTGCAGGCCAGAGCCGTCGTGGAGATCGGAACGGGCACCGGGGTGAGTGGCCTGCACCTGCTGAGAGGCATGGCCGCGGACGGGGTGCTGACCACGATCGACCTCGAACCGGAGTTCCACCGTTCGGCGCGCAGGGTGTTCCTCGACGCGGGCTTCCCGCCGGGTCGGATGCGGCTGATCATGGGCAGGGCGCTCGATGTGCTGCCGAGGCTCACCTCGGGCGGCTACGACATGGTGTTCGCCGACGCGGCGCGGGTCGAGTACCCGGGGTACTTCGACCTCGGGGTGCAGCTGCTGCGGCCGGGCGGCGTGATCGTGTTCCACAACGTGCTGGTCGGCGGCAGGCTCGGCGACCCGGCGCGGCGGGATCCCGAGCTGCTGGCCCTGCGCGAGGTGGCGAGGGCGGTGCGGGAGGACGAGCGGCTGCGCCCGGCGATCATCCCGGTCGGGAGCGGGCTGCTCGCGGCCGCGGTAGGCAGCTGAGCATCGCGAGCGCGAGCCAGGTGGTGACGACGGCGACGAGCCAGCCCCACCCCGCGTGGCCGTAGACGACGCTGCCGAGGGTGCCGCCGACGCTGCTGCCGAGATAATACGCGAGCGTGTAGAGGCCACCCGCCTGGCCGCGTGCCCCGTCGGGAGCCTCCGCGGCGGCCCACCCGTTGGCGACGGCGTGCGCGGCGAAGAACCCTGCCGTGAGCAGCAGGAACCCGGCGATGACGAGCGGCAGCGAGTCGGGCAGCGTCAGCAGGGTGCCCGCGATGGTCGTCGAGAGACCGAGCAGCAGGGCGCGGCGGCGGCCGAGCCGCCCGACGAGCCTGCCCGCCGTCGCGGACGACACCGAGCCCAGCGCGTAGGCGAGGAAGACCAACGAGGCGACGGCGGGGCGGAGCCCGAGCGGCTCCCCGGTGAGGCGGAACCCGGCGGCGTTGTAGAGCGCGACGAAAGAGCCCATCGCGAGCAGGGCGACCGCGTACTGGGCGAGCAGCACCGGCTTCCGCAGCGCCAGCCCGATCCCGGCGAACACGCTCCGCAACCTCCCCGACCCCGCCTCTCGGGGAGCAAGGGAGCTTTGCTCTCGTTTCGCGGTAGTAAAGCTCCCTTGCTCCCTACGCGAGCGGGGGCCGGGCGGCAGGGTGAACACGGTGAGTAGTGCGCAGAGGAGAGCCAGGAGCGCCACCGCGGCGAGTGCGCCGTGCCAGCCGAGCCAGTCGGTGGTGAAGCCGCTCGCCAGCCTGCCCGCCATGCCGCCGATGGTGTTGCCGGCGATCATCATCCCGACCGCCGCCGCGACGCCGGTGCGGCCGAGCTGCTCCACCAGGTACGCCGCGGCCACCCCTGGGAAGCCCGCGATCGCGATGCCCTGCAGCACCCGCAGCGCGAGCAGGGTCTCGAAGGATGGCGCGAACGGCAGCGCCAGCCCCAGCGCGGCCGACGCGAGTACCGACGCGACGATGATCGGGCGCCGCCCGACCAGCTCCGAGAGCACCGCGACCGGCAGCACCGCGATCGCGAGCGCTCCCGTCGCGACGCTCACCGCGAGCGACGCCCTCCCCGGGTCGAGCCCGAACTCCGCCGCCAGCTGCGGCAGCAGCGGCTGCGGCGCGTAGAGCAGCGCGAACGAGCACACGCCCGCCGCCGCCATCGCCAGGCTGATCCAGCGGGTCCCCACCGCGCGTTCCCGCGCCAACGTCGCCACTCCGGCGACGCTAAGCACCGGCAACCAATACGTCCAATACGCGGATCAGCGATAATCGATACCGTGCTGGATGAATCGGCGGACGCCCCGCTCACGGCCGAGATCGCCGCGCACGCGCCGCTGCTGCGCGTGCTCAGGCTCACTCGCAACGTCACCCGCGCGGCACAGGAACTCGGCATCCCGCAACCCACGGCCAGCAGGCGGCTCGCGGCACTCGGCGAGCACCTCGGCGCCCCGGTGATCGTCCCGGAGGGACGCGGCATCCGGCTGACGCGCGCGGGCGAGCTGCTCGCCGAGGCCGCCGACCGCGCGCTCGACGTTCTCGCGAGCGGAGTCCGCCAGGCCCGCGAGGAGATCGACCCGCAACGCGGGCACGTCGTGCTGGGCTTCCTGCACCTGCTCGGCCGCTCGCTCGTGCCCCGCCTGCTGCGCGACTTCCGCGTCGCGTACCCGCACGCCCGGTTCAGCCTGGTCCAGGGCTCCCGGCAGGACATCGTCGAGCGCCTGCGCGCGGGCACGATCGACCTCGCGCTGGTCGCCCCGCCGCCAGCGGACCCCGACGTCGAGGCCGTCACGCTCGCCGAGGAGGAGCTGTTTGTGTCGGTCCCGGCGGAGCACCGCTTCGCAGGCCGGGGGCACGTGCGGATGACCGACCTCGCCGACGAGGACTTCGTGCTGCTCGAACACGGCTACGGCCTGCGCACCATCACCGACGACCTGTGCCGCCGCGCCGGGTTCACGCCGGCGATCGCGTTCGAGGGGCAGGAGTCCGACACCGTGCGCGGCCTGGTCGCCGCGGGACTCGGCATCGCGCTGCTGCCGAAGTTCGAGCCGGGCACCCCGGCGGGCGTCGCGGAGGTACCGCTCGCGCCGAGGGTCACCCGCGCCATCGGGCTCGTCTGGCCGGTGCGCCACCCGCTGCCGCCTGCCGTGGCGGCGTTCCGGGACTTCGTCGGTGACCGGGCTCAGCCGGTGACGTAGGAGGCGGCAAGCTCCACCAGCGTGCGCGCCGCGAACCCGGTGCCGCCCGGCACCACCTCGTCGTAGTTCTTCTCCGAGCGCGCAGGGCCCGCGATGTCCAAGTGCGCCCACGGCAGCCCCGCGGTGAACTCGCGCAGGAACAGCGCCGCGGTGATCCCGCCGGGCCCGGGCGGGGCCTGCCGGACGTCGGCGATGTCGCTGTGCACGTCGGCGGCGTGGTCCTCCAGCAGCGGCATCCGCCACCACTGCTCACCGGCCCGCTCCCCGGCGGCCCGCACGCGCTCGGCCAGTTCGTCGTCGCTGGCGAAGAGACCACCGGTACGCAGGCCGAGCGCCACCTTCATCGCACCCGTCAGCGTCGCGACGTCCACGACGGCGTCCGGCCGGTACCGCTGGACGCCGTAGGCGATCGCGTCGGCCAGCACCATCCGGCCCTCGGCGTCGGTGTTGGCGACCTCCGTGGTGCGCCCGCCGTAGTGCCGCACGACGTCGCCGGGCCGGTAGGACGAGCCGGACACGTGGTTCTCCGCGGCAGGCACGAGGCCCGTCACGCGCACGCCGAGCCGCAGCGCCGCGATCGCCCGCATCGCCGCGATCACCGCGCCGCCGCCGGACATGTCGGTGCGCATGAGGTGCATGCCCTGAGCGGGCTTGATCGAGATCCCGCCCGTGTCGAACGTGATGCCCTTGCCGACGAGCAGCAGGTGTGTGGTGGCTCCGCGAGGCCGGTGGTTCAGCTCGATCAGCCTCGGCGGGCTCACCGAGCCGCCGCCCACCGCGAGCACGCCGCCGAAGCCCTGCGCCGCGAGCCACTCCTCGTCCCGGACCGTGACCGAGAGTCCCGGCACCTCGTCGGCGGCCTTCTCGGCCACGTCGGCCAGCCACGCCGGATTCTTGACGTTCGCCGGGGTGTTGGCGAGATCGCGGGCCAGCGCGGAGGAAGCCGCCAGCTCGCGCGCCCTGCTCACGGCGCCCTCGTGCGTGGACGCGGCCTCCGTCAGCAGGCGCACCGTCCGCACGCTCGCCTTCGGCTCCTCGGAGCTGACGCGGTAGCGGTAGCCGCCGAGCAGGGCGCCTGTCGCGAAGGCGGCGTACTCCTCGGATCCGGCATCGGCGGGCAGCTGGACGTGCACCCGCTTCGGCGCCTTGCGCCCCGCGTCCGACTCGGCCTCCGCGAACGCGTTGGCCGCGCGGATGAACGCCGCGCCCGCCGCCCGGTACTGCTTCTCCTCGCCGCCGCCGACGCCGACGAGCCACCTCGGCCCGTCGTCACCGGGCACCACGTGCACCTCACCCGCCTTGCCGGTCGCGCGCACCCGGTCCGCGACGTCGGCGAACGGTGACTCGCCGTCAGAGGTGAGCACCGCGGCGAGCGGCTCCCCCTTGCGCGCGGTGTCGCCGACCTCGACGTCGAGCAGCCGGCTGGGTACGGACGGGAGCGGGGAGCGCGTCATCAGCGGCCTCCAGGCACGATGAAGACAGCCAGCCCGAAAGGACTCGACGCTGGCGGGTACGGGCAGAGAACGTGATTAGCTGGTGGCCTCCTGAAGGGCCGCACCGAGGTCCTTGGCCTCCTCGGCCGACAGCTCGACGACGAGTCGCCCACCGCCCTCGAGCGGTACGCGCATCACGAGGCCCCGCCCCTCCTTAGTAACTTCGAGGGGACCATCTCCGGTCCGGGGCTTCATGGCCGCCATAGCGTGCTCCCTCCGTCTTCAAGCAGTGCCCGGCTCGCGCTCCTGGGAACAACCGGGTCGTGACCATTGTCCCCCATCAGCAGCGGGCCGTGAACGCGGACCGATCTTAGCGTCGGCGCATCCCTGCTGGTATGCGGCTCGCGGGGCTGCCAGACTCGCGTGGCGACCCAGACGAACGGAGGGTTTTTCGTGACCACCGAGGACGTGCTGCTGCGCAGCGACAGCGGCCGCGTGCGCACCCTGATCCTGAACCGCCCCAAGGCATACAACTCGCTCACGGTCGAGCTGAAGGAGCGGCTGCTCGCCGAGCTGCGGGACGCCTCGGCCGATCAGGAGGTCCGGGCGATCGTGCTCACCGGCGCGGGCAAGGCGTTCTGCGCGGGGCAGGATCTCAAGCAGCACATCGGGCTGCTGCAGGCGGGCGACGACGCACCACTGCGCACGGTCACCCAGCACTACAACCCCATCGTGCGGGCGATCGTCGAGGCACCCAAGCCCGTGATCGCCGCCGTGAACGGCCCGGCCGCCGGGGCGGGCGCCGCGTTCGCCTACGCCGCCGACCTGCGGATCGCCGCGGCCTCCGCCAACTTCCTGATGGCCTTCGCCAGCGTCGGCCTCGGTCCCGACTCGGGCGCGTCGTGGACCCTGCAGCGGTTGGTCGGCTACGGCCGCGCGGCGGAGCTGATGCTGCTCGCGCGTCCGGTCGACTCCGCCGAGGCGCTGCGCATCGGCCTCGTCGGCGAGGTCGTCGCCGACGAGGACCTCGCGGCGAGGGCGCAGGAACTGGCAGCGAAACTCGCCGGGGGGCCGACCGCGGCCTACGCCAGAATCAAGGGCACCCTCACGGCCGCCGCCGAGAGCACGCTGGAGGAGGCGCTCGCCGAGGAGGACGCCGCGCAGACGGCGCTCGGCGCCACCGCCGACCACCGCGAGGCCGTGGACGCGTTCGTCAACAAGCGCAAGCCCGACTTCACCGGCGCCTGAGCCTGCTCAGCCCGCGCGGAAGCAGCCCTCGACGTGGTCGTCGACCATGCCGGTGGCCTGCATCATCGCGTAGCACGTGGTGGGGCCGACGAAGGCGAAGCCGCGCTTCTTCAACGCGCGCGCCATCGCCTTCGACTCGGCCGTCACCGCGGGCACGTCCGACATCGTGGCCGGCCGGACGCGGACTTCCGGGTCCGGCGCGAACGACCACAGCAGCTCATCGAGCGGCACGTCGAGGTTCGCGATGGCCCGCGCGTTGGTGATGGTCGCGTGGATCTTCGCACGGTTGCGCACGATCGAGGCGTCGGCGAGCAGGCGCGTCACGTCGTCCTCGCCGAAGGCGGCCACGCGCTCGGGGTCGAAGCCGTGGAACACCCGCCGGAACGCCTCGCGTTTGCGGAGGATCACCAGCCACGACAGCCCGGACTGGAACGCCTCCAGCGAGAGCCGCTCGAACAGCGCCACCTCGCCCCGCAACGGCACGCCCCACTCGGTGTCGTGGTAGGCGGCGTAGTCGGGCGCGGAGTTGCCCCACGAGCACCGCGCGACGCCATCCTGGCCCAGCAGCTCGCTCATCCGCCCACCACATACGACTCGGCGAACTTCGCGAAGTTGTGCAGCGAGCGGCGCAGGCCAAGGGAGAACACGGGCTTCACCACCGGCCAGCCGAGCCGCCCCACGACCCCGAACGGCAGGTCCAGCTGTTCCGACCAGATCAGCACCGAACGGTTCTGACCCCGCTCCTGCACGTGGAAAGAACCGGTCCCGCGCACCAGGAATCCCAGGTGACGCACGGTGCAACGCACGGGCGGCTCCCAGCTCATGATCTCCATCGAGTCGGTGAAGCCGACACCCGCGACACCGGTGAACGCCTCCAGCTTCGAACCGACGCTGCGGCCGTTGCCGGACACCACCCGAACCTCGGTGCCGAGCATCCACTCGCGCTGCCGGTGCCAGTCGGTGAGCGCCAGCCACGTCGTCCCCGCCGGCGCCGCGACGTCGACGGACGACACCAGATCGCTCACTGGGACGCCTCGCGTTCGTTGCGCTGGGCCAGCTGCGCCTCGAGCTCGGCCACCCGCGCGCGCAGACTGTCGATCTCGCCGCCGAGCCGTCCCATCACCCAGTCGACCTCGGACATCTTGTAGCCGCGCAGCACGAGCTGATACTTCACGGCGCTCACGTCCTCACCGGTGATGTCCTCGGCAGGCAGCCGGGTCGGCGAGCTGCCGGGCGCCAGCGGTGCCAGCTCCTCGCCCCGGCCGAACACCACGGCCGCGAGCAGGAACACCACGGCGGCCACGAGCAGCATCACGACGAGATAGATGAGCGCGGTGGTCACGCCCCGATCGTGGCACACGGCACCGACACCCGCGGGAGAGCCACCACCCGGGCCACCGTCGGCCACCTCAGCGGCGGGCGGCGAGCACCTCGCGCATCGGCGGGCGGTCGGTGACGGCCACCTCGGTGTGCTCGGGCAGCCACTCCCCCGCCACCTGCGTGAACTGGGTCAGCCCAGCGCCGGACGCGTCGATGTCGCAGCGGGAGAGTGCCGTGCCGAGGATCTGCCGCGCCATGACGCCGAGCTGCAGCAGCGAACGGTTGCGGTGCTTGCGCACGCCCAGGTTCACCTGCGCGAGCGCGTCGAGCCCGTACCGGGATTCGGCGTCGAGCAGCAGGCCGATCTCCACGCCGTACCCGGTGGCGAACGGCACCGACTCCAGCAGGTCCCGTGTGCCCGCGTACTCGCCGCCGAGCGGCTGCACGAGTCCGGACAGCGCGGGCCGCAGCGCTGCCAGCAGCGGCCTCGCGAGCAGCTCGGTGACGCGGCCTCCGCCGGTGCCCAGCTCGGCCGATTCGAGCCGCAGCGGCCTGCGGTAGAAGCCCTTGACCAGCTGGACGCCGTCCTCGCACAGCAGCGGACCGAGCAGCGACGGCACGAACCCGGGATCGGGGTCGACGAGGTCGGAGTCGAGGAACACCACGACGTCGCCGGTGGTCGCCGCCAGCGACCGCCACAGCACCTCGCCCTTGCCGGGCAACGGCGGCCAGTCCGGCAGCACGTCCTCGCGGTGCACCACGCGCGCCCCCGCGCGCTCGGCGACGTCGGCCGTGCCGTCGGTGGAGCCCGAGTCGACCACCACGAGCTCGTCGACGAGCGTGCCCAGCAGCGGGCGCACCGACGCGACGACGTCACCCACCGTGCCGGCCTCGTCCAGCGCGGGCAGCACCACGGACACCGTGCGCCCGCCCTTGGCGAGCCGCAGCTCATCGGCCGTCCACTGTGGAGCCTGCCAGGTTCGCCGGGCGAACCACTCCTCGTTCATGAGAACCGATCGTGCCATGCTGGACGGACAACGCCGCTGGAGGAGACGTGCTGCAACTGCTGATCCGCCGGATACTCGCGCCGCTGGCCAGGCTCGTGTACCGGCCGGTCGTCGTCGACGCGGACAAGGTGCCACTGAACGGGCCGGTGATCCTGGCCGCCAACCACCGCTCCGCCGCCGACACCTTCGTGATCCCCATCGTGACGCCGCGGCCCGTGGCGTTCCTCGGCAAAGCCGAGTACTTCACCGGCAAGGGACCGAAGGCGCGGCTGATGGCGGCGTTCCTCTCCGCCCTCGGCTACGTGCCGGTGGAGCGCGGCAACGCGGCGGCGGGCCTGGCCGCGCTCGGCGCCGCCCGCAGGGTGCTCGATGACGGCGGCGCGTTCGGCATCTACCCGGAGGGCACGCGTTCGCTCGACGGCCGCCTGCACCGGGGGCACACCGGGGTCGGGGCGCTCGCGCTCGCGACGGGTGCGCCTGTGGTGCCCGTGGCGCTGACCGGCACCGACCGGCTCCTCCCACATGGCAAGAAGGTGCCGAGGCTCGTGCGGGTCACCGTGCGCTTCGGTGACCCGCTGGAGTTCTCCCGTTACGACGGACTCAGGGATTCGCCTGCCATCCGCCGCGCGGTGACCGACGAGATCATGTACGCGATCATGGAACTGTCGAAGCAGGAGTACGTGGACGCCTATCACAAGCGTCCCGACGCGGCCTGAGTCCTCAGCAAGTGGCCCCCAAGGCCACCTTTGTTGCGTTCAACGCAACAAAGGTGGCCTTGGGGGAGGTCATCAAGCCCACTTGTCGACAGGGACCGCGTCGTGCTTCTCGAAGGCGTCGAGCAGCGCGGCCGGGTCCGCGTCGATCGTGATCAGCTCGCGGCTGGCCCGGTTGAGGAAGCCCTCGGCCGACATGTGGTCGATGAACTCGGCGAGCTTGGCGAAGTAGCCCCCCGAGTCGACGAGGCCGATCGGTTTGGCGTGCAGCCCGAGCTGGGCCCACGTCCACACCTCGAACAGCTCCTCCAGCGTCCCGGCCCCGCCCGGCAGCGCGAGGAACGCGTCCGACAGCGCGGCCATCGTCGCCTTGCGCTCGTGCATGTCCTCCACGACATGCAGCTCGGTGAGGTTGTGGTGCGCGATCTCCACCCGCATCAGGTGCTTCGGGATCACACCGATCACCTCACCACCCGCGGCCAGCGCGGCATCGGCGACGGCACCCATCAGGCCCACGCTCGCCCCGCCGTAGACCACGCCCAGGCCGCGTTCGGCGAGCAACGTGCCCACCTTCGCGGCCTCCTCCGCGTAGTCGGAGCTGTTGCCGGCCGACGAGCCGCAGAACACGCATACGCGTCGCACTAGTGAGTGTCCTCCCACGCCTTGTACGCCTCGAGCACGACGCCCACCGCGTCGTCGATGTCGTCGGTGACGTGGAGCAGAGCGGCGTCGCGCTCCCCGATCTTGCCCTCCGCGAGCACCGTGTTGCGAACCCATTCGTAGAGCCCGCCCCAGTAGTCGCGGCCGAAGAGCACCACGGGGAACTTGGTCACCTTCTTCGTCTGCACGAGCGTCAGCGCCTCGAACAGCTCGTCCAGCGTGCCGAACCCGCCCGGCAGGCAGATGAACGCCTGCGCGTACTTGATGAACATCGTCTTGCGGGTGAAGAAGTAGCGGAAGTTGACGCCGAGATCCACCCACGGGTTCAGGCCCTGCTCGAAGGGCAGCTCGATCCCGAGGCCGATGGACAGCCCGCCGGCCTCCGACGCGCCCCGGTTGACGGCCTCCATCGAACCGGGCCCGCCACCGGTGATCGCGGCGAAGCCCGCGTTGGCCAGCGCGGTGCCGATGTCGCGGCCCAGCTGGTACTCGGGGTGGTCGCGCGGCGTGCGCGCGGAACCGAACACCGTGACGGCACGCGGCACCTCGGCCAGCGCGCCGAAGCCCTCCACGAACTCGGCCTGGATGCGCAGCACGCGCCACGGATCGGTGTGCACCCAGTCGCTGGGGCCCCTCGAGTCCAGCAGGCGCTGGTCGGTGGTCGAGTCCTCCGCCTGCCGGGACCGGCGCAGCACCACCGGACCGCGGTGCCGCTCGGGAGGGTGTTCCGCGTCGTCCTGGACGCTGTGTGTCACCTGGTCACTCACAGCGCCCAGCCTAAAGGTCAGGACGACAGGAACGCCCCGAGAACCTTCGCGACGCGGCGGATCTCGGCGGCGGCGACGTGCTCCTGCCGCGTGTGCGCGAGCGTCGGGTCGCCGGGGCCGAAGTTCACCGCGGGCATCCCGAGCGCGGCGAAGCGGGCGACATCGGTCCAGCCGAGCTTCGCCGCGACCTCGCCACCCGCGGCCGCCACCAGCTCCGCCGCAGCGGGCTCACCGAGCCCCGGCAGCGCACCGGGTGAGCTGTCGACCACGGTCACGTCGAAGCCGTCGAACACCTCGCGCAGGTGCTGCTCGGCCTGCTCGGGGCTGCGGTCGGGGGCGAACCGGTGGTTGACGGCGAGCAGGGCCGCGTCCGGCACGACGTTGCCGGAGACCCCGCCGCCGATGCGCACGGCCTGCAGGCCCTCGCGGTAGGTGAGCCCGTCGATCTCCACGACCCTCGGCTCGTAGGCGGTGAGCCTGCGCAGCGGTTCGGCGAGTGCGTGGATGGCGTTGCTGCCCATCCACGCCCGTGCCGTGTGCGCCCGCGTACCGGCCGTGCGCAGCTCGATGCGCATGGTCCCCTGGCAGCCGGCCTCGATCACGGCGTTGGACGGCTCCCCGACGATCGCGAGGTCACCGCCGAGCCACTCGGGCAGCTCACGCTCGATCCGGCCGAGACCGTTGCGGACGGCCTCCACCTCCTCGCAGTCGTAGAACACGAACGTCACATCGTGCCTCGGCTCCGGAAGGGTGGCGGCGAGGTGCAGGAACACGGCGTCGCCGCCCTTCATGTCCACGGTGCCGAGGCCGTGCAGCACCTCGCCGGCTCCGTCTCCGGTGCGCTTGCCGGGGAGATTGTCGTTGACGGGCACCGTGTCCAGGTGCCCGGCGAGCACCACCCGTGACGGCCTGCCGAGCGACGTGCGCGCGAGCACGGCGTCGCCGTTGCGAACCACCTCGAGGTGCGGTGCCTGGGCACGGAGCGCGGACTCCACGGCGTCGGCGATCACCGCCTCCTCCCCCGAGACGCTCGGGATGTCCACCAGCGCGGCGGTGAGGTCGACGGGATCGGTACGCAGGTCGAGCAAGGGCATGAGCAGCACCGTATCTCGCGGTGCGTACCGTGAAGTCGTGCGTACCCGTGCTCTTCTGGTCACCGCCGCCGCGGTGGTGTTGCTGCCGCTGTCCGCTTGTTCCCGCGAGGCGGGCCCGACCCCGAAGGCTGCCGCGCCCGACCCCGGCCCCGCGGAACTCCGCGTGAAGCTCGAGGCACTGACGGTGGACGTGTGCTTCACCGACCCGAGGGAGATGGACCCGCCCGGCTGCCAGAAGTACGTCACCCAGCTCGGCACCATCCCCGGCACGGCGCAGAAGTTCGCGGGTACTGAACATCCCGAGCTGGCCGGCGCGGGACGGTCGCTCGACAAGGCCATCCGGGCCTACCGCGACAACACGTGCGGCACCGAGGGTGCTGCCGACGCGTGCACGCAGGCACTGGTCGACATGTCGACCGCGCTCGGACAGGTGGAGGCGCACCTGGCGAAGCTGCCCGAAGTCTCGACGCAGTCGAGCTGAGCCACGGGTTACCGTTACGGCCGTGAGTGAGCAGACCCCCAATCCGGAGACCACGGGCGCGACCGGCGTCGGCCTGGCGACCATCACCACCGACGGCACGGTGCTCGACACGTGGTTCCCGCACCCGAAGCTGACCACCGACGGCGAGGCCGGCACCACGCGGTTGTCGAGCGAGGAGGCCGCCGAGGTGCTCGGCGAGGCCGCCGTCGCGCTGCTCGGCACGGACACCGACCGCGGGGTCGAGGTCGTCGCCGTGCGCACCTCGATCGCCTCGCTGGCGAAGGCGCCCGCCGACGCGCACGACGTGTACTTGCGCCTGCACCTGCTGTCGCACCGGCTCGTCCGGCCGCACGGGCTGAGCCTCGACGGCCAGTTCGGGCTGCTGGCCAACGTGGTGTGGACCAACCACGGCCCGTGCCCGGTGGAGGGCTTCGAGGCGACGCGCCTGCGGCTGCGCGCGAAGGGCCCGGTGACCGTCTACAGCGTGGACAAGTTCCCGCGCATGGTGGACTACGTGACGCCCAGCGGTGTGCGGATCGGTGACGCCGACCGCGTCCGGCTCGGCGCCCACCTGGCGAGCGGCACCACCGTGATGCACGAGGGCTTCGTGAACTTCAACGCCGGCACGCTCGGCGCCTCCATGGTCGAGGGCCGCATCTCCGCGGGTGTCGTGGTGGGCGACGGCAGCGACGTGGGCGGCGGCGCGTCGATCATGGGCACGCTCTCCGGCGGCGGCACCGAGGTGATCTCGGTCGGCGAGCGCTGCCTCATCGGTGCCAACGGTGGCGTCGGCATCTCGCTCGGCGACGACTCCGTCGTCGAGGCCGGCCTGTACGTCACGGCGGGTACGAAGGTGGTCGTCGAGGGCAGGTCCGTCAAGGCCCGCGAGCTGTCCGGCGTTTCCGGCGTGCTGTTCCGCCGCAACTCGGCGACGGGCGCTGTCGAGGTCGTGCCCCGCGAGGGCACCGGCATCGAGCTGAACGCCGCCCTGCACGCGAACGACTGACCCAGGGCACCGACTCGCGCGCCGGCGGTGGTCGGCGCGCGAGTCGTGCACTCCAGCGCGCGAGTCGTACCTCCAGGGCCGCGAGTCGTGCACTCCAGCGCGCGAGTCGTGCGTCCAGGACGCCGAGTTGTGCGCTCGGACCCGCGAGTCCCCGCCCGAGCCCGCGAGTTGCCCGCTGCGGAACGCACAACTCGCGGTCGGGAACGCACAACTCGCGGTCGGGAACGCACGACTCGCGCGCGGGAGCGCACGACTCGCGGGCCGGAGCGGGGGACTCGCGGTGGGGTCAGGCCCGCAGGCGTTCGGCGGCGGCGTTGACGCGCTCGTCGGTCGCCGTCAGGGCGACCCGGACGTGCTTGCCGCCACGGGGGCCGTAGAAGGTACCCGGCGCGACGAGGATGCCGCGTTCGGCGAGCCAGCCGACCGTCGCGGCCGACTCCTCGTCCCTGGTCGCCCAGAGGTACAGGCCCGCCTCGGAGTGGTCGATCCGGAAACCGCTGCCCAGCAACGCCTTGCGCAGCACCGACCGGCGCGCCGCGTACCGCTCACGCTGGGCGAGCAGGGCCTTGTCGTCGGTCAGCGCGACCGTCATGGCCTCCTGCACCGGCCTCGGCACGATCATGCCGGCGTGCTTGCGCACCGCGAGCAGCCGACGCACGAGCGCGGGGTCACCGGTGACGAAACCGGCCCGGTAGCTGGCGAGGTTCGCCGACTTCGACAGCGAGTGCACGGCGAGCAGGCCGTCGAGGCTGCCGCCGTGGACGTCGGGGTGCAGCACCGACACCGGCTCGCCCTCCCACCCAAGCGCCAGATAGCACTCGTCGGAGACGACCACGGTGCCGCGTTCCCGAGCCCACTCCACGACCTTGCGCAGGTGCTCGACGCCCAGCACGCGGCCGGTCGGGTTCGACGGGGAGTTGAGCCAGATCATCGCCGGCTTCTGCGGCCCGAGCTGGGTCAGCCCGTCGGCCCGCACCGGCGACGCACCGGCGAGCAGCGCACCCACCTCGTAGGTCGGGTACGCCAGTTCGGGAATGACGACGACGTCGCCCGCCCCGGCGCCGAGCAGCGTCGGCAGCCACGCCACGAGCTCCTTGGAGCCGATCGTGGGCAGCACGGCCTCGGGGTCGATCCCCTCGATGCCGTGCCGCCTGCGCAACGCCTCCACGGCGGCGGCGCGCAGCTGTGGCGTGCCGTGCGTCGTGGGATACCCGGGGATGTCCGACACCGAGGCCAGCGCCTCACGGATGGGCTCGGGCACCGGGTCCACCGGGGTGCCGACCGAGAGGTCGACGATCCCGTCGGGATGTGCCCGCGCCTTCGCCGTGTGGTCCGCCAGCGAGTCCCAGGGAAAGTCGGGTAGAGCGGCGCGGGTCATTCGCCCTGCGGGGGCAGGTCCTTGATCCACTGCGGGTCGTGAGCGGTCTTGCCGACCTTCGACGCACCACCCGGGGAACCCAGCTCGTCGAAGAAGTCGACGTTGGCCTTGGTGTAGCCGTTCCACTCGTCAGGGACGTCGTCCTCGTAGTAGATGGCTTCCACCGGACAGACCGGCTCGCAGGCTCCGCAGTCGACACACTCGTCGGGGTGGATGTAGAGCATCCGCTCGCCCTCGTAGATGCAGTCGACGGGGCACTCGTCGATGCATGCCTTGTCGAGCACGTCGACGCAGGGCTCGGCGATCACATAGGTCACTGCGTTCTCCTGCTGTTTTCTTTGGTCTGGCCCGCTCATGGACACTACGCGGTCCCGGCAGGCATCCTATGCTCAGGCTGCCCTAATCGGGCGATCCCCGAGGGCTCGGTCACAGCCTCTTGTCGCGGCCCGGCTTGGGCGGATTGCGCATGTCCCCGGTGACGACGAAACGCGGCTTCTCGGTGGCGGCCTCCTCGCCTTCCTCCGGCTTGGGACCCACGGCGCGATTGAAGCCGTCGGCGATCTCCCGCACCAGGTCGTCGTTGTGCCGGTCGTCCTTGCGCGCGATGCTCATCGGCTCTCCTTTCAGCGCTTTTGGTACCAATCTAGTCGTGAAGGACGACGCCGAGCAGATCGAACGAGCGTGTGCCGACGCGTGGCCCGCCCAGATCGAGCGACCGCTCGGGCAATGGCGGTTGCGCGCGGCGGGCGGCTTCACCGGGAGGGCCAACAGCGCGCTGGCGCTCGGCGACCCGGGCACGACGATGGGCGACGCACTGCACTCGGTGTGTGACTTCGCCCACGTCCACGGCATCGATCCGGTGGTGCAGGTGATCCAGGGCGGACGGGTCGAGCGCGAGCTGCCCGCACACGGCTGGCGCCCCTACGACGAGTACGCCAACGGCAACGTGGTGTCGGTGCTCGTCGGCGAGGTCACCGCTGGAAGCGACGACCGGGTGCGCGTGCTCGACGCGCCGACACCCGGCTGGTGGCGGCTCACGGCGGACACGACCGAGCCCACGGAGGCGCAGCGCCACGTGCTCACCGGCGGCCCGCTGGTCGGCTACGGGGTCGCCGAGGCCGACGGGCACACGGCGGGTGCCGTGCGCGGCGCCGTCGCGGGCGACGTGCTGCTCGTGGCCCGCCTCGCCGTCGACCCCGGCTACCGCAGGCGGGGGCTCGCGACCGCGTTGATGGCGGGCATCGGTGACTGGGCTGCCACCCACGGCGCTACCCGCTGTGTTCTCCAGGTCTCCGTCGGTAACACCGAGGCGCTGGCCCTCTACGAAGGGCTCGGTTTCCGTGAACACCACCGGTATCGGTACTGGGTTCCGTGGAAGGATCGGGCGTCGTGAGGGAAAGGCAGGCGCTGTGAAGGTTGTCGTTGTGGTCGGCGGGGTCGGCGGCGCCCGGTTCCTGCTGGGGGTCAAGGCCGCGCTGGGACTGCCGCCGATCGGCGAGGGCGAGTCACCGCACGAGGTGACCGCACTGGTCAACACGGGTGACGACGTGTGGCTGCACGGGTTGCGGATCTGCCCGGACCTCGACACGTGCATGTACACGCTCGGCGGGGGCATCGACACCGCGCGCGGCTGGGGGCACGCGGGCGAGACCTGGACCGTCAAGGCCGAGCTCGAGGCGTACGGCGCGGAGCCGACGTGGTTCGGGCTCGGCGACAAGGACATCGCCACCCACCTGATCCGCTCGCGGATGCTGCGGGCCGGCTACCCGCTCTCGGCGGTCACCGAGGCGCTGTGCGACCGGTGGCGGCCGGGGGTGCGGCTGCTGCCGATGACCGACGACCGCGTGGAGACCCACGTGGTGGTGGACGATCCCGAGGAGAAGGGCCAGCGCAAGGCGCTGCACTTCCAGGAGTGGTGGGTGCGGTACCGGGCCGAGCTGCCCGCCCATTCGATCGTTCCGGTCGGGGCCGACGAGTCCACGCCGGGCCCCGGGGTCGTGGAGGCCATCGAGGAGGCCGACGCGGTGCTGTTGGCGCCGTCGAACCCGGTGGTCTCGATCGGGACCGTGCTCTCGGTGCCCGGGGTGCGCGAGGCGCTGCGCAAGACGTCGGCGGGCATCGTCGGCATCTCGCCCATCATCGGGAACAAGCCGTTGCGCGGTATGGCCGACGCGTGCCTGAGCGCGATCGGCGTCGAGACCTCGGCCGAGGCGGTGGGCAGGCACTACGGCTCGCGGCAGACGTCCGACGACGGGCTGCTCGACGGCTGGCTCGTGCAGTCGGGCGAGTCGGTGGACGTGCCAGGGGTCGCCGTCCGCGCGGTCCCCCTGCTGATGTCCGATGTGGACGCGACGGCGAAGATGGCCCGCGCCGCGCTCGATTTGTCCGGAGTGGACGTTGACTGACCACAGCGCGAGCAAGCTGGAGATCATTCCTGTCGAGGGGCTACCGGAGTTCCGGCCCGGCGACGACCTGACCGGTGCCCTCGCGAAGGCCGCGCCGTGGCTGCGTTCCGGCGACGTCGTGGTGGTGACCAGCAAGGTCGTCTCCAAGGTCGAGGGCAGGCTCGTCACCGTGCCGAGCGAGCCGGAGGCCCGCGATGCCGTGAGGCGCAGGCTCGTCGAGGAGGAGTCGGTGCGCGTGATCGCCAGGATCGCGCGCACGATGATCACCCAGAACCACCTCGGCATCGTGCAGGCGGCCTCGGGGGTCGACGCCTCCAACGTCGCGCTGAACGAGATCGCGTTGCTGCCGGCCGATCCGGACGCCTCGGCGCTGGCGCTGCGCAACGGGTTGCGCGAGCGGCTCGGCGTCGAGGTGGCCGTAGTGGTCACCGACACGATGGGCAGGGCGTGGCGCGTCGGGCAGACCGACGCGGCGATCGGCTCGTCTGGCCTGCGGGTGCTGCATTCCTACGAGGGTCAGGTGGACCCGCAGGGCAACGAGCTCGCCGTCACCGAGATCGCCGTGGCCGACGAGGTGGCCGCGGCGGCGGACCTGGTGAAGGGCAAGCTCGGCGGCACCCCGGTCGCGATCGTGCGCGGACTGGAGATCGGCGACAACGACTCGTCGGCGCGTGACCTGGTGCGGCCCGTCGAGGAGGACCTGTTCCGGCTCGGCACCAACGAGGCCATCGCGCAGGGCCGCCGCGAAGCGGTGCCCGCGCGGCGGTCGGTGCGCGAGTTCAGCGACGAGCCGGTGGCCGAGGAGTCGCTGCGGGCGGCGATCGGCTCCGCGCTCACCGCGCCCGCCCCGCACCACACGCACCCGATGCGTTTCGCGTGGCTGCGCAACCGGCCGGTCCGGATCAAGCTGCTGGAGGCCATGCGCGACGCGTGGCGGGCCGACCTGGTGGCCGACGGCTTCACCGAGGAGCAGGTGGCCAAGCGCCTGCGGCGCGGCGACATTCTGTTCAACGCGCCCGAGGTGGTGGTGCCGTTCCTGGTCGCCGAGGGCGCGCACACCTACCCCGACGCGCGGCGCAACGCCTGCGAGCACACGATGTTCACGGTCGCGGGCGGGGCCGCCGTGCAGGGGCTGCTGGTGGCGCTGGCGGCGGAGGGGCTCGGCTCGTGCTGGATCGGCTCGACGATCTTCGCCGCGGACATCGTGCGCGAGACGCTCGGGCTCGACGAGACGTGGGAGCCGCTCGGCGCCGTCGCGATCGGTCATCCCCTGCGAGCCCCGGAACCGCGCGAACCGCGGGACCCCGGAGAAGGACTGGTGGAGTTCTAGTGCTGCACGCCGATGTCGTGTCCGTCCTGGACGCCTGGCGGCCCTCGACGCGGGGCCAGGAGTCGTTGCGGCAGAGCTACCTCGGTTTCCTCGCCGCGCGCCAGGACGCGTGCGCGCGTGAGTGCGCACCCGGGCACATCACGGCGTCGGCCGTGGTACTGGACGAGCCGGGCGAGCGGGTGCTGCTGACGCTGCACCCGAGGGTCGGCCGGTGGCTGCAGCTCGGCGGGCACTGTGAGCCCGGCGACGCGACGCTCGCCGAAGCGGCGCTGCGCGAGGCCACGGAGGAGTCGGGCATGACGGGGCTCAAGCTCGACCCCGAGCCGGTGCACCTCGACGTCCACCCGATCACGTGCTCACTCGGGGTGCCGACGCGGCATTTCGACGTCCGGTTCCTCGTGCGCGCGCCGCAGGGGGCCGAGCCGGTGGCGAGCGACGAGTCCGACGACCTGCGCTGGTGGCCGGTGCACGCGCTGCCGCCGGGCAGCGAGGAGCTGACGGAGCTGATCGCCGCCGCGCTCGAACGCGCGTGACATCCCCGCCGGAGGCACCATGATCGTCAACGTGGACAGCGGCTCGAAGGTGCCGCCCTACGAGCAGGTCCGTTCGGAGCTCGCGCGGCAGATCAACGACGGCACGCTGCCGGTCGGCACGAAGCTGCCGACCGTGCGGCAGCTCGCCACCGATCTCGGCATCGCGCCGAACACGATCGCCCGCTCCTACCGTGAGCTGGAGGAGGCGGGGCTCATCGAAACGCGCGGCAGGGCGGGCAGCTTCGTGGGCACTTCGGGCGACCAGAGCCGCCGTCGCGCCCGCGACGCCGCGGCGAGGTACGCGCAAACCGTGCACAAGCTCGGCCTCGGCACCGAAGAGGCACTGGCGATCGTCACCGCGGCGCTGAAGTCTCCGCAGTGAAGGCCACCTTCACTGCGTTGAATCAAGCACAGCGACGCGAAGCGTCTCCGTTTGGGTGGTGGCGGGAGACGGGCGGGCGCAGTGAAGGTGGCCTTCACTGCAGCTGGGCCCTGGTCGCGCGTCAGGGCACCTGGAACGTCGAGTCGCGGACGTCGGTGATCGCCATGTGGCCCGGCGCGTGGCCGATCGCGAACGACGGCCTCGAGCGCATCACCGCGGCCTGCGGGGTCACGCCACACGCCCAGAACACCGGGATCTCACCCGGCCGGACCTCCACGGCGTCGCCGAAATCAGGGTTGCCGAGGTCGTCGATGCCGAGCAGGCCGGGCGATCCGATGTGGACGGGGGCACCGTGCACGGCCGGGTACCGCGAGGTCACCCGCACCGCCGTCGCCACCAGGTCGGCGGGGATCGGCCGCATCGACACCACCAGCGGCCCGGACAGTGAGCCCGCGGGGCGGCATTCGCGGTTGGTCCGGTACATCGGCACGTTCGAACCCGCGTCGATGTGCCGCACCGGGACACCCGCGTCCAGCAGCGCCGCCTCGAAGGTGAAGCTGCAACCGATCAGGAACGACACCAGGTCGTCGCGCCAGAGGTCGGCGACCTCGACGCGCTCGTCCACCAGCTCGCCGTCGCGGTAGACGCGGTAGGCGGGCAGGTCGGTGCGCAGGTCGCCGGCGAAGATCGACGCACTCGTCTCCCCCGGTTCGGTCACGTCGAGCACGGGGCACGACTTGGGGTTGCGCTGGGCGAACAGCAGGAAGTCGTAGGCGTCCTCCTTCGGCAGGCACAGCAGGTTCGCCTGTGTCCACCCCGGACAGTAACCGGAGGTGGGAACCCTCAGCCCGGCACGGAACTTCTCCCTGATCTCCGCTGGTGACACCATCATCGGTTTCTCCTTCTCCCCACGGCGAACCGCAGCCGCATCCCCGGACGCGCCTGTGCCGCCTTGTCGACGTCGCCCGACACGACGACGGCGATCACCGGATAGCCTCCGGTGACCGGATGATCGGCGAGGAAGAGCGTCGGCCTGCTCGACGGCGGCACCTGGAGCGCACCGACGACCATTCCCTCGCTCGGCAGTTCCTCGTCCCTGCTGCGTTTGAGCTCGGGACCGTCGAGCCTGATGCCGACGCGGTTGGCCTCGGCCGTCACCGTGTACGGCTCGGACAGCAGCGCGTCCAGCGCGCCGCCGGCGAACCAGTCGGCCCTCGGCCCCGGCACCACGGTGAGCACGAGCTCATCCGCGGGCAGCTCGGCGACCGGCGCGAAGTCGGTGACCGGGCACCGCCCTGGAGGGGGTCCGACCGGCAGCATCGCGCCCGGGCTCAGCCGGTCCGGCCCCAGCCCGGCGAGCACGTCCGTGGAGCGCGAACCCAGCACTGGCTCCACCGCGATCCCGCCGCGCACGGCGATGTAGCTGCGCAGGCCGCGCTCGGGCACACCGAGCCGCAGCAACGCCCCTGCCCGAACCCGCACGAGCGCGTTGGTCGCCGCGCCCCTGCCGTCCACCGTGACCGGGCACGGCGCTCCCGTGATCGCCACCGTGAGGTCGCGTCGCGCCCGCGCGGCGAACCCGCCGAGGGTCACCTCCACGGCGGCGGCGCTCTCGTCGTTGCCGAGCAGCCGGTTGGCGAGCCGCAGCGAGCCGCGGTCGGCCGCACCCGAGATCCCGACGCCGATACCGGCCAGCCCCGGGCGGCCCAGGTCCTGGACCGTCGACAGCGGACCGGTTTCGAGCACCTCGAGGCCGACGCTCACGAGCCGGCCTCCTCGGTGTCTCGCGGGACACCCGCACCCGGTCGGCGGAACTGAGCACGGGCTACGCGATTCTGGCTCATTCCGCCTCCTCGGTTTCCTGCGGGACACCCGCACCCGGTCGGCGGAACTGAGCACGGGCTACGCGATTCTGGCTCATTCCGCCTCCTCGAATCGCACCCGCACGCCGGGCCGCAGCAACGCGGGCGGATCCCGGTCGACGTCCCACATCCTCAGCTCCGTGCGTCCGATGAGCTGCCAGCCGCCAGGCGACTCCCTCGGATAGACCCCCGAGAACGTCCCGGCGAGTCCGACGGCGCCGACCGGCACCCTCGTCCTGGACTCCGCCCGCCTCGGCACCTCCAGCCGGGGCGATCCGCCCGTCAGGTAACCGAAGCCGGGCGCGAACCCACCGAAAGCGACCGTCCACTCCGTACCGGTGTGCTCCTCGACGACCTCGCACTCGGTGAGTCCGGTCAGCATGGCCACCTCTTCGAGGTCGGCGCCGTCGTAGACCACCGGGATCCGCAGCAGCTCGCTGTCCTGCGTGCTCACCTCGCCTGGCCGGACCGACCGGACCGCCTGCTCGATCCCGGCCGCGTCGGCGGCAGCGGGATCGAGCCGCAGCAGCAGCGTCCTGGCCGCGGGCACGAAGTCGGTCACGCCGTCGGGCGGATCGGCTTCGAGTGCCGCGTGCAACGCCCTGACCTGGTCGAGGTCGTCGAGCTCGACCAGCAGGCCGGAGTCGGCACACGGCAGCACACGCATCGTCAGCTCCACAGATCGGCGATACCGCTCAGCGAGTTCCAGCCGAGGTACAGCGTCAGCAGCCACGCCAGTACGCCGATCACCAGCAGCCAGCGCGGATAACGGTAGCCACCCAGCAGGTCACGGCGCCGCGCGGCGACCCACATCAGCACACCGAAGCCGACCGGCAGGATCAGCCCGTTGAGCGCGCCCGCCAGGATCAGCAGCGTGGTCGGCGCCTGGTTCAGCAGCAGGAACGCGATGAGCGAGACGGCGATGAACCCGCCGACCAGCCAGTTCTGCCGCCGCTTGAGCGCGGGCGAGAACGTCACGAGGAACGAGACCGACGTGTAGGAGGCGCCCACCACGGACGTGATCGCGGCCGCCCACAGCACCATGCCGAACAACCGGAGGCCGACCTCGCCCGCGGCGTGGCCGAACGCGTCGGCGGCCGGGTTGTCGGCCGCGAGGGTGACGCCGCCCGCCACGACGCCGAGGATCGCGAGGAACAGCACCACCCGCATCACACCGGTCACCAGCAGCGCCACGACCGAGCTGCGGGAGACCTCCTTGACCTGCTCGGGTCCGGTGGTGCCCGAGTCGACGAGCCGGTGCGCGCCCGCGTAGGTGATGTAGCCGCCCACCGTGCCGCCGATGAGCGTGGTGATCACGAGGAAGTCCACGGTATCCGGCACCACGGCCTGCGTCAGGGCCTCGCCGACCGGCGGCCCCGACACGATCGCGACATAGGTGGTGAGGCCGATCATCAGCACGCCGAGCACCACCACGAGCCGGTCCATCGCGATGCCGGCCTTCTTGCTGAGGAAGATCCCGATCGCGATGGCCGCGGAGATCGTGCCGCCGATCTTGACGTCGAGGCCGAACAGCGCGTCCATGCCCAGTGACGTGCCCGCGACGTTGCCGATGTTGAACACCAGCCCGCCGAGCACCACCAGCGCCGCCATCACGTAGCCGATGCCCGGCAGCACCTTGTTGCCGAGGTCCTGTGCCCGCATGCCCGAGACGCCGATGACGCGCCACACGTTCAGCTGCACGGCGATGTCGATGATGATCGACAGCAGGATCGCGAACGCGAATGCGGCGCCGAGCTGCGCCGTGAACGACGTGGTCTGGGTGATGAAGCCGGGGCCGATGGCACTGGTCGCCATCAGGAAGATCGCACCGAGCAGGGCACCGCGTTTGGTGGCGGCACCCAGCGCGGTGCCCGCCTTCTCGCCGGTTTTCTCGCTGGTGGACGTGCTGATGTCGTCGGCCATGGGGGCCTCCCATTTCCCGTCGGTTTCCGAAGACGGTACTGAGTTGTTGAACAATCCTGCAAGACCCTTGGTGAACTTCTTTTGTTAAGCTGCGGCGACACGGAACGGAGGGGTCATGGCCGCCACAGACCCGTGGGTGGATCTGCTCGCGGGCGACCGCTCGCTGCTCGACCGCACGAGCACGGCCGAACGCGTCGCCGACCTGCTGCGACAGCGCATCATCGAGGGCGCGCTCCCCCCGGGTACCCGCCTCTCCGAGGAAAGTGCCGGCCGCGCGCTCTCCGTTTCCCGCAACACGCTGCGGGAGGCGTTCCGCCTCCTCGTCCACGAGCGGCTACTGGTGCACGAGTTCCACCGCGGCGTGTTCGTCAGGGTGCTCGACGCCGACGACATCGTGGACCTGTACCGCACGCGGCGGGTGCTGGAGACCAGCGCCATCCGCCACGGCCCCCGCGCCGACGCGGAGCGCATCGCCGCGATCGACGCCGAGGTCACCATCGCCGAGAAGGCCGCGCCGCAGGAGCGCTGGGTCGACGTCGGCACCGCGAACATCCGGTTCCACCAGGCCGTCACCGGCCTGCTCGGCAGCCCGCGCGTCGACGACATCATGCGCAGGGTGGTGGCGGAGCTCCGGCTGGCCTTCCACGTGATGGCCCGCCCCCGGGAGTTCCACGAGCCTTACATCGAGCTCAACCGCGGCATCGCCGACCTGCTCACCAAGGGCGAGTTCACCGAGGCCGAGAGCCGGATGGAGTCCTACCTCGACATCGCCGAGGCGCAGCTGCTCGACGCCTACCGTCAGATCGCGCGGTAGTCGCGAACCGGGTAGCGCGGGCCGAACCTCGGCCGGGAGAACCCGGCGGACTCCAGGTACCGCACCGCGCGCTGCCGCTGCGGCGCGTACGGAGCGAGCACGGCGTGCATGCCCTCGTCGTCGAGCGCCCTGCCCACGAGCGCGTGCCCCACGACAGCGGGAATGTGGAAGTCGCCGAAGCTCACGGCATCCGGATCGCCCCACGCGCGCTGCGCGATCTCGGCCGCCGTCCAGACGCCGATGCCGGGCACCTTCCGCAGCAGCGCCCGCCCCTCGGCGCCACGCAGCTCAACCGCCCGCTCCAGCCTCGGCGCCACGCTCGCCGCCGCGAGCAACGCCCTGCGCCTGCTCACGTCCACGCCCGCCTTGTGCCAGTTCCAGTCCACAATGGAGCGGATCGCCCTGGGCGTCGGCGGCACCCGCATGCCCTCGGGCGCCGGGCCGGGCGCCGGCTCGCCGAAGCGGCGGCACAGCTCCCGCCACGAACGGCGCGCCTCGTGCCCGGTGACCTTCTGCTCCAGCACGGCGGGGATCAGCACGTCCCACACGCGGCCCGTCGCACCGAGCCGCAGCAGCGGCCGCTGTCGCCGTGCCCAGGCGACGGCGTCGTGGTGGGCCACGAAGCCGGAGTCGTCATCGTCGGCGCCGAGCAGCGCGGGCAGCCCGTCGAGCAGGACCTCGGCGCCGCCGCCCCACGCCTTCGCCTCCACCGCGCCGTCCGTGCGGCACACCAGCACGAGCGTGCCGGGGCCGCCCTCGGTGTTCGCGGTGAGCCACAGCCTGCCCGCGTCGTCCTGACGCAGGCACGGGTCACCCCGGCCGCGCCGCAGCGGGGCGATCGCCGAGGAGACGTCCACCGGGAAGTCCGGTTCCCAGCGGCGGAACAGCTCAGGCATCGCTGGAGAACCGGATCGACCCTGGTGGCAGCACCGCGTCCGGCCACACGCGGGCCCCGTCGAGCAACTCGCATCCGGCGCCGACCGAAGCCCCGTCACCGAGCACCACGCCACGCAGCACGGTGCCGGCGCCGACGCACGCGCCCGTGCCGAGGACCGAGTTCTCCACCACGGCCCCATTTTCCACCCGCGCGCCGTCGAAGAGCACGGATCCCGTCACCCGCGCGCCCGCTCCCACGACCGATCCGGCGCCGAGCGTGGTGCCGCCGGTCACCTCGGCGTCGTCGGCCACCGTGGCACCGTCGAGCCGCAGCACCTCGCCGACCGGACCGGGCAGCGCCGACGTGGGAGCCAGCCCGCGCACGAGGTCCGCCGACCCACGCACGAACGCCTCGGGCGTACCGACGTCGAGCCAGTAGGAGCTGTCGACAAAACCGTGCACGTGCGCGCCCTCGGCGAGCAGGCCGGGGAACGTCTCACGCTCGACCGACACCCTGCGGCCTGCGGGAATGGCCTCGACCACCTCGCGCCGGAACACATAGCACCCGGCGTTGATCTGGTCGGTCGGCGGGTTCGGCGTCTTCTCCAGAAACGCCGTCACACGCCCGTTCTCGTCGGTCGGCACGGAGCCGAACCGGCTCGGGTCGTCGACGCGCTGGAGGTGCAGCGTCACGTCGGCCGACGCCTCGCGGTGGGTCGCTACGAGCGCGCCGAGGTCGGCGCCCGACAGGATGTCGCCGTTGAAGATCACGACGTCGTCGGCGCGGAGGTGCTCGGCGACGTTGCGGATGGCGCCGCCGGTGTCGAGCGGCTCGTCCTCGACGACGTACTCGATCTCCAGCCCGAGCGACGAACCGTCACCGAAGTAGTCCTCGAACACCTCGGCGCGGTACGACGTGCCGAGCACCACGTGCGTGATCCCCGCCTCCCGGATCCGCGACAGCAGGTGCGAGAGGAACGGCGCGCCCGCGGTGGGGAGCATGGGTTTCGGCGCGGAGAGCGTGAGCGGGCGCAGGCGGGTGCCCTTGCCACCGACGAGCACGACGGCGTCGGCTCCGGTCACGGACGTCATCACGAGCACCTTTCCCTTCCTCGGCTGCGATCATCCGGCGACAAACCGGGGGAAACGCTGACGGTGAGCGGCCGGAGGGCCTACCCTAGACAGCAACGCGGCGGCCCCGGCGAGAGAGGGCCTCGGTTGAAGTATCGGGGAGGCGAGGGAATGGATCCCCGCGATCGGGCGAACGCCGTGCTGTCCCGCGCGCAGACGCGCGACGGTGTGGTGACGCCGGACAACATGACGTCGCCGATGGATGCCGCGAACACGCAGCAGATCCCGGGATCGGTGGTCCGGCGGCTCGACTCCGAGCAGGACCCGGACACCACGACGAAGCTGTCGGCGTCGTTCATCGAGAGCAGCGACAGCCACCTGGCCGAGTCGCCGCCGACCACGCGGCTCGACGCCGCCAGGGCGGACGCCGAGCCGGATGTCGAGGAGACGGAGATCAGCGGATTGGTCCCGACCACTCGCACGGTGCCCACCCGCTCGAACGTCGCCCGCCGCCTCGAAGGACTCTGACCCCACGGCGCACCCAGCCGCAGTGAAGGCCACCTTCACTGCGTTCAACGCAGTGAAGGTGGCCTTCACTGCGGTTTGACGGGCCTCAGCCGCGGCGGGTCTCCATGCGCAGGCGGACCGCCAGCCCCGCACGGATCGCCAGCAGCACCGGCTTCCACAGCAGCCCGCGGTGCCGGTCGGCGAGGTAACGGTAGGCGCTGTCGTGGTGGGCGGCGAGCATCTTCGCCGACGCCTTCGACGTCGCCTGCCCGCCGATGTGCATCACCGCGGCCGAGGGCGCGTAGACGTTGAGCCAGCCCGCCCGCGTGAGCCGGTCGCCGAGGTCGACGTCCTCGAAGTACATGAAGTAGCGCGGATCGAAGCCGTCGACGGAGTCGAACGCCTCCCGCCGGACGAGCTGGCACGAACCCGACAACCAGCCCGCGGTACGCTCCGTCGGCTCGGCGGTCTCCTGGCGGTAGGCGCGGGTCCACGGGTTGCCGCGCCAGATCTTGCCGAAGATCGCGTGCCCGACACCGCGCCCGAGCGAGGGCAGCAGCCGCGCCGACGGGTAGACGGTGCCGTCCGGCTCGCGGATGAGCGGACCGAACGCCCCTCCGCGCGGCCAGCGCTTGGCGACCTCGAGAAGCGCGTCGAGCGAGCCGGGGTCCCATTCGAGATCGGGGTTGGCGATGACGACCCAGCCGACGCTGTCGTCGAGCTCGGCGACGCCCCGGTTGACGGCGGTGCCGTAGCCGAGGTTCTCGCCGGTGCGCAGCAGGTGCACGTTCTCGCGCTCGGCGGCCTTCTCGGGCGCGCCGTCGACGGAGCCGTTGTCGGCCAGCACCACCCGCACGTCGCGGTCGGTCGCCTTGGCGAGCGTATCGAGGAACCGCTCCAGCGTCTCCCCTGGCGAGTACGTCACGGTCACCACGGCGACGCCGTCGCCGTAGGTCTTCGGCTCGGTCACGCGGCCATTGTGCACCCGGCACGGTGGGTAGTTCCCGACCGGTCCTTGCGCGCACTCCTGTCGGGGGTCGACAGCAAGATGAGCCGGATGACGGTGCACGCCTTCGTCGACGAATCGATCCGCAGCGGGCTCTACCTGGTGGGTATGGCCATTGTCGAGCCTGCTCAGCTCACTCCGACCCGGCGGGAGCTGAGCAAGCTCCTGCTGCCCGGCGCCCGCGAACTGCACTTCAACCGGGAGAAGGCCCCGCGAAGACGGAAGCTCGCCGACCGCATCGGGAGGGCTACCGGTCTCGACCAGGTCTACTCCGCGTCCTGCGTGCCGAAGACGCAGGAGGGCGCCAGGCAACGCTGCCTTCGCCAGGTCGCGGCCGATCTCGTGGACGTGGGCGCGCACCGGCTGGTGCTCGACTCACGAGAGCATCGCGACGCCGACGACAAGCGCACCCTTCGGCAGGCACTCGGCGCCCGTCCGTCCAAGACCGAGCTGACGTACGAACATCTCGCCTCGACGGCGGAGCCGTTGCTCTGGATCGCGGACGCGGTGGCCTGGTGCCACGGGGCCGGTGGCGAGTACCGCAGGCGCGTCGCGCGCATCATCGCCGAGGTCGTGTGCCTCTGAGGGCCGGACAGGCGAAAGGCCCGCAAGACGACCGTCCGGTCGCGTCGCGGGCCCTCATACTCGGCTCCACAGGAGCTTCGCATCGACAACCATATCCCTTCCCTCTTCCCCCTGTCACCTCACATCTCACGGGCGCGGTGCCGGTGCCACGCCCGGTCATAGGCCTCCTGGTGACGCTCGGCGGACGACGCCCACGAGAACTCCTTCGCCCTGCGCTGCGCGGCCTCGGCGAGCGCGGCCCTGCGCGTCGGGTCGTCAAGCAGCTCACCCAGCGCGGCCGCGACGTCGCCCGCGCCCACGCCGCAGTAGGCCACCGCGTCACCGCCCACCTCGGGTAGCGCGAGCCTGCGCGTGGTGAGCACGCACGCACCGGAGGCCATCGCCTCCAGCACCGGCAGCCCGAAGCCTTCCCCGAGGCTCGGGTAGGCGACCAGCTCGGCACCGCCGAGGAACCCGGCGAGCGTGCCGAACGGCAGGTACCCGGCGCGGATGACGCGCAGCCGGTGCGGCACGGCGTCGAGCGCGTTCTCCACCTGCCGGTCCCAGCCGGGCTGCCCGGCGAGCACGAGCGCGGGCGGTTCCGGCCTGCCGGCGACCGCCAGCGCGAAGCCTCTGATCAGCGCGGGAACGTTCTTGCGGGGTTCGAGCGCGCCGAGGAACGCGACGTACGGGGTGTCGCCGAGGCCCACGGCGTCGCGGGCCGCGCGGATCTCCTCCAGCGACGGCGGGTGGAACCGCTCCTCGTCCACCCCGTGCTGGATGATCTCGACCTCCGCGCCGCGCACGCGCGTGACCCTCGCCAGCTCCTCCGCGGTTGCCGCGCTCGGCACCACGCACACCGACGCCCTGCGCAGCGCCGTGGCGGTCCACGCCCGGAAGAAGCGGGCCTTCACCGAGGAGTGCAGCACCGCGTCCGTGAAGAACGTCGCGTCGTGCAGCGTCACGACCGATGCCGCCCGGCTGGCGAGCGGCATCGTGTAGTGCGGGGAATGGACCACGTCCACGCCGAGTCTCCGAACGAGCCTCGGCAGCGTCGTCTGTTCCCAGGTCAGGCGGGCCGTCCTGGTCGCGGTCGACTCGGCGGCACCCACCATCCGCGAGCGAGGAGCCAGCTCGGCGTACAGCTGGACGTCCCTCGGCTGGCACACGACGGTGATGTCGGCACCGGCCACGTCGAGCGCGGCCACGAGGGAGTCGACGTACCGGCCCACGCCGCCGCGATCGGCAGGCACGGCCGTCGCGTCGATCAACACGCGTGGTTCTGCCACCCGTGCAGACTACGACCCCGGCGACTCCGGCCGGACAGGATCCAACGAACTGGTGGTGTGGATTGTCCAGACCGCCTCGGCGGCGGCCCGCCACGAGAACGCGGCCGCCCTGGCCCGCCCGGCCTCGGCGAGCGTCTTCGCCGTCGCCGGTGAGCCCAGCACCTCGCGCAACGACGCGCCCAGCGCCGTGGCATCGCCGCGAGGCACCGGGCGGCCCGCTCCCCCGGCCACCTCGGCGAGCGCGGGAGCGTCGGAGTGGACCACCGGCACCCCGGCCGACATGGCCTCCAGCACGGGCAGCCCGAAGCCCTCCGCGAGGCTGGGCGCGGCCAGCACCGACGCGCCCCTCAGCACGGTCGCCAGTTCGGCGTCGGTGAGCCTGCCGAGCACGCGGACCTGGCCGTCGCGCAGGCCGGCCTCGGCCGCGAGCCGGAGCGGGTCGAGTCCGCCCCAGCCGGGCTGGCCCGCGAGCAGCAGCGGCTCGTCGAGCCCCGTCATGGCGCGCACGAGCACGTCGATGCCCTTGCGCGGTTCGAGGGTGCCGATCGCGAGCACGTACCGCGGCGGCAGCTCCATCGGCACCGGGTCGGGCAGCGCCGTGACGCCGTGACAGATCACGCGCGCGCCCTCGGCGCCCGGCACGTACGCCGCCAGCTCACGTGCGACCGCGTGCGTGGGCACCACGAGCGCGTCGGCCCTCGCCGCGGCCCTGGTGATCATCGACCGGTGCCACGCGACGCCCCTCGGCGTGAGCGTCTCGGGATGGGTCCACGGCACCGTGTCGTGCACGGTCACCGACAGGGTCCGCCCCCGGCCCGCACGCGGCGGCGCGAGCGGCGTCGGCGCGTGCACCGCCGTGCCGCCCGGCCACAGCGGCAGCCCGTACTGCCACGCCGCGACCAGCGCCTTTCCTGGCAGCGGCAGCCGGCGAGGTCCCCGCACGCCCTCGACGCGGGCGGGCTCGACGTCGCGGTGTCCCGCCACGGCACTGGAGAGCGTCCAGCCGTCGGGCACCGTTTCCGCCAGCGCGCGCAGCAGCTCGGCGGTGTAGCGGCCCGTGCCTCCGGGAACGGGCGCCAGCAGCTGCTCGGCGAGCACGACGAGTTCACCCACGCCGCTATTCTGCCCGCGTGCCCGCAACCACCGTCGTCGTCGTCACCTGGCGTGGCGCCGCGCACCTGACCGACTGTCTCGACGCGCTCGCGGCACAGGATCGTCCACACCGGACGCTGGTGGTCGACAACGCCTCCGACGACGGTTCGGCCCGGCTGCTCGCGGAGCACCCTTCGCGGCCGGAGGTGCTGCGACTGCCCCGCAACGCGGGTTACGCCGGCGGGCTCGCGGCCGCGCTGTCCGCTGTGGACACCGAGTACGTGGCGTGGCTGAACGACGACGCCGCGCCACAGCCGGGCTGGCTGGCGGCGCTGGAGGACGCGATGCGCCCTGGCGTGGCCGCGGTCGCCTCCCGCCTGGAGTACCCCGACGGCAGCGCGCAGTCGCTCGGCGTGCGCCTGACGGCCGACGGTCACGGCGCCGATCTGCTCTCCACGGGCGAGCCCTTCGGCTTCTGCGGTGGCGCCGCACTGCTGCGCACGGACGTGCTGCGGGCCGAGGGCTCGGTCCCGGCCGGCTTCTTCTGCTACTACGAGGACACCGACACGGCGTGGCGGCTGCGGCTCGCCGGATGGGACGTCGTCGTGGCGCCGGATGCCGTCGCCCGGCACCGGCACGGCGCGAGCACGCGGCCCGGCTCCGCGTTGTTCCACCGGTGGAACGAGCGCAACCGGCTGCTCATGCTCGTGCGCTGCGCCCCCGCGATCGTGGCGGCACGAGAGCTGGCGCGGTTCGCGGCCATCACGGTCCTGCTGCCCCTGCGCCGCGACGTGCCCGCGGCTGCCAACTTCCGGGCCGGGCTCCGAGTCCGCGTACTCGCCGAGACCGCGGCGCGACTGCCCGCGGCGCTGTGGGCCCGCGCCGGCATCGGCAGGCGCGCGAGCGTGCGCCGAGGCGTCCTCTGGCGGCGGTGGGCGGGCCGATAAGCTCTGTCCAAGCAGACACAGGGGAGCGCGACCTTGGTACAACCGCTGGTCTCGGTGATCGTGGTCAACTACCGCGGCGCCGACGACACCATCACGTGCCTGCGCGCGCTCGCCGAGCACGACTACCCCCGGCTCGAGGTCGTCTGCGTCGACAACGCCTCCCCCGGCGACGACGCCGCCCGCATCCGTGCCGCCGCGCCGGGCGCGCGGGTGATCGAGTCGGACCGCAACCTCGGCTTCGCCGGTGGCTGCAACCTCGGCGCCAAGCACGCCGAGGGCACCGTGCTCGCATTCCTCAACAACGACGCCCGCCCCGGCGCTCGCTGGGTCGAGGCGGCGGTCGCCACGCTGCGCGACGACCCGGCCGTCGGCGCCGTCGCGAGCAAGGTCCTCGACTGGGAGGGCACCGGCACCGACTTCGTCGACGGTGGGCTCACCTGGTTCGGCATGGGCTACAAGCGGCACGCGGGCACGCCCATCGCCGACGTCCCGGAGGGCGAGCACGAGTCCGCCAAGGACGTGCTCTTCGCCACGGGCTCGGCCATGTTCGTACGGGCGAGCGTGTTCGCCGAGCTGGGCGGGTTCGACGAGCGCTTCTTCATGTTCTACGAGGACGTCGACCTCGGCTGGCGGCTGAACCTGCGCGGCTGGCGGGTGCGCTACGTTCCCGAGTCGCTCGCCTACCACCGCCACCACGCCACGATGTCCGAAGTGGACACGCCGGACAGCGGCCGGGAGACGTTCCTGCTGGAGCGCAACGCACTGTGCGCGCTCTACAAGAACCTCTCCGACGAGACGCTGGCGAGGGCGCTGCCCGCCGCGCTCGCGCTGAGCGTGCGCCGCGCCACGGCCAGGGGCGAGCTCGACCCCACGCAGCTCGACCTCGAACGCGGCGCCGGCCCCGCCGAGACCGATCCGGTGCCCGTGCCGAGGAGCACGCTCGCCGGGGTGCTCGCCGTCGACCAGTTCGTGGAGCTGCTGCCCTCGCTCGCCCAGGCCCGCGAGGAAGAACAGGCCGCGCGCGTGCGCACCGATGCCGATCTGCTTCCGTTGCTGCGCAACGCACTCGAGCCCGCCTACCCGCTGCCGCGCTACCTCGCCGCGCACGACATCCTCGTGTCGGCGTTCGGCATCGAGCAGGCGTTCGGCAAGCGCCGCAGGGTGCTGGTGATCACCGGCGACGCGATCACCGAGCGCATGGCGGGACCCGCGATCCGCGCGTGGAACATCGCCGAGGTGCTCTCGGGCGAGCACGAGGTGCGGCTCGTGACCGTGAACCCGCTCGCCGACCCGCCGCCCGCGCCGTTCCAGGTCAGCGCGGCGCGCAGGCGCGACCTGAGCGAGCCCATCGCCTGGGCCGACATCGTGATCCTGCAGGGGCACGTGCTGGAGCTGGCTCCGGCGCTGAAGAAGGAGTACGCGCACAAGATCGTGGTGTGCGACCTCTACGACCCCATGCACCTCGAGCTGCTCGAACAGGGCAAGGACGCGCCCGACGACAAGCGGGCCGCCGATCTCGCGGGCGTCACGAAGGTGCTCGACGCCCAGCTGGAGCGGGGTGACTTCTTCGTGTGCGCCTCGCAGCGGCAGCGGCACTTCTGGCTCGGTCACCTCGCCGCGCTGGGCAGGCTCACGCCGCGGCTCTACGACGCCGACCCCACCACGCGGTCGCTGCTGTCGGTGGTGCCGTTCGGCCTCTCGCCGAAGCCACCGCGCCGCACCGGCCCCGGCCTGCGCGCGAACCTCGACGGAATCGCCGAGACCGACCACGTGGTGCTGTGGGCCGGCGGTGTCTACAGCTGGTTCGACCCACTGACGCTCGTGCGCGCGATCGAGCGGCTGAGCACCCGCCGCGCCGACGTGCGGCTGGTCTTCCTGGGGATGCGGCACCCGAATCCCGAGGTCGCCGAGATGGACATCGGCGCGCGGACCATCCGGCTCGCCGACTCGCTCGGGCTCACCGGCAAGCACGTGTTCTTCAACGAGCAGTGGGTGCCCTACGACGAGCGGCAGAACTGGCTGCTCGACGCCGACTGCGGTGTCACCACGCACTTCGAGCACGTCGAGACCACGTTCGCCTTCCGCACGCGGGTCCTCGACTACCTGTGGTCGGGGCTGCCGATCGTCACCACCGACGGCGACGCGTTCGCCGACCTCGTCCGCCAGGAACGGCTGGGCGTCGTCGTCCCGGCGGAGGACACCGAGGCGCTGGCCGACGCACTGGAGCGCTGCCTCTACGACACCGAGTTCGCGCAGGCGTGCCGCGAGCGGATCGAACGGGTCGCTCAGCGCTACACGTGGCCGGTGGTGCTGGAGCCGCTCGTGGAGTTCTGCCGCGACCCCCGGCCCGCAGCCGACCGGCTGCCCGGCGCGGCCGATCTCGCGCCGGCGGAGCCGGTGCGCGGCAGGGAGCTGGTGCGGCGCGATCTGGCGCTGGTGAAGGAGTACCTCGCCGAGGGAGGGCCCGTCGAGCTCGCTCGCCGTGCGGGCGGCCGGGTCAGGAAGCTCGCCAAACGGGGACTGCGCCGTGGCTAGGCAGGAGCTGCGGGTGCTGCTCGACGGCACACCCCTGCTCGGCGACCGGACCGGCATCGGCCGCTACACCGCGTCGCTGTCCGAGGAGCTGGCCTCACTGTCCGGTGTGGACACCCGGGCCGTCGCGTTCACGTTGCGGGGCTGGCGAAAGCTGCGCTCGGTGCTGCCGCACGGGGTGCGGGCACGCGGGATGCCGGTGGCGGCGCGGCTGCTGCGCAAGACGTGGCTGCGCTCGTCGTTCCCGCCGGTCGAGCTGTTCGCCGGTGCCACCGATGTCGTGCACGGCACCAACTTCGTGCTGCCCGGCACGTTCCGCGCCGCCGGGGTGCTCACGATCCACGACCTCGCCTTCATCGACGCACCCGGCGAGCTGGCACCCAGCGACGCCGAGCTGCCGCAGCTGGTGCGCCGCGGCGCCGCGCGCGCCGACGTCATCTGCACGCCGACCGCCGCCGTCGCCGACGCCGTTGCCGAGCGGCTCGACGTCGACCGCGCGAAGATCGACGTGACCCCGCTCGGTGTCGACGCGGGCTGGTTCACGGGCAGGCCGCCGAGCCAGCAGGTGCGCGAGCGGCTCGGCCTGCCGCCCGAGTACCTGCTGTTCGCGGGGGCGGCGGGCCCGCGCAAGGGCCTCGGCTGGCTGCTCAAGGCCCACGCCGCCGACGCGGACCTGCCGCCGCTCGTGTTCGCGGGCCCCGGCACGTTCCCGGCCACCGACCGCACCCGGCACGTCGGCTATCTGTCCGACCTGGACCTGCAGCGCGTGGTCGCCGGCGCCTCCGCCCTCGTGCTGCCCTCGCGCGACGAGGGCTTCGGGCTGCCCGTGCTGGAGGCGATGGCCTGCGACGTGCCCGTGGTGTGCACCGATGTGCCCGCGCTGCGCGAGGTGTCGGGAGGGTTCGCGCACCTCGTCGAGTACGGCGACGTCGAGGGGCTCGCCGCCGAACTGCGGGCCGCGGTGAGCGAGCCCAACGCGGCGTCGACGGCGGCCACGCGCAGGGCGCACGCGGCCAGCTTCACCTGGCGGCGCTGCGCCGAGGCCACGGTCGCCGCGTACCGCCGGGCCGTCGAGCACTAACCGAGCTTTCGCAGTGCCCTTGCCCTGGCCCGCTCGTGTGCGTCGCGCAGCAGCTTCAGCACCTGCGCCGACGTCCGCTCACCGGGGTTGACGACCGCGATCCAGCCCTGCCTGCCGTAGACGGGATGCGGCAGTACCACGTCGGGCTCCGCGGGGTCCGTTCCGCCGCCGTGGCTCGTGAGCCGTTCGAACGCGGCACGGCCGACGTGGACGTTGACCCTCCACCGGTCGTCGCCGTCGAGGTCGGAGCCGGTGTCGCCGGGGTAGTTCTTCGTGACGATCGTTGCGTAGGGCTGCCCGTTCGCCGGGACCCGGCCGTCCGGGGCGTAGTAGAAGAAGTAGTCGCCCCACGCCAGCTCGGGCGCGCCGCTGGAGGCATCCGGCGCGAGCACCAGTGCACCGTCGAACGAGGTGACCGTGTCAAGGATCTGCTGGATCATCATGGTTCAAGTGTGAGGTTGAAGTGCTGATGGAGGGTTGATGGCGCAGCGCTACCGGACGGCGCAGGTCGCGGCGGAGTCCGGCTACTCCGTCCAGCAGGTGCGCGACCTGGAACGCCTCGGCGTGATCCCGCCCGCCGTCCGGGCCGCCAACGGCTACCGCGAGTTCACCGGCGAGCACCTGCTGGCGCTGCGCGCCTACCGGGCACTGGCGACGGCCGTGGGCCCGGTTGTCGCCCGCGAATCGCTGCGGGAGGTCCGGGTGTCGCCGCTCGCGGACGCGGCGGCGCGCGTCTCCGAGCTGCACGTCGGCCTGGCGAAGGAGCGCCACGACGCGCTGGCCGCCCTCTCCGCGCTCCGGGCGATCCAGGCCGAGGCGCCGCTGGAGGTGGGCGAGGAGGATTCGATGTCCATCACGCAGCTCGCCGGCGCGCTCGGGGTCCGCTCGTCCACGCTGCAGTTCTGGGAACAGGAGGGGCTGGTCGTGCCCGAACGCGTCACCTCGCAGGCCGCGCGGCGCTACCCGCCCGCGGCGATCCGCGAGGCGCGGATCACCGCCGTGCTGCGGGCCGCGGGTTACCGGATTCCCGAGGTGCGCCGGGCGATCGAGGCGGTGCGCGAGCATGCCGGTCTCGACGACCTCGCCGACGCGCTGCACGACCGGTTGACGGCCATCGCCCAGCGCACCCTTTCGCTACTCACCGCAGGCACCGCCTTCACCCACCTGATAACCCCCAACGCTCCCCAAGGCCACCTTTGTTGCGTTGAACGCAGCGAAGGTGGCCTTGGGGGCAGTGGGGGCGCACTACTTCAGTGACGCCGCGTGATCGGCGAGGAAGGCGCGCAGGGCGTCGCGCCACGGGCGCAGGGGCGTGAGGCCCGCGTCGCTCCACGCGGCGTTGGACAGCACCGAGTAGGCGGGTCGCGGCGCCGGGCGCGGGAACTCCTCGGTCGTGCACGGCTTCACGCGGTCCGGGTCGGCACCCAGCTCCTCGAAGATCGCGCGCGCGAACCCGCACCACGTCGTGTCGCCGCCGCCGGTGCAGTGCAGCACCTTCCGCGACGGGCCGTCACCCTCGGCGATCCGGCCCGCCAGTTCGAGCAGGCCCGCGGCGAGGTCGGCCGACCACGTCGGCGACCCACGCTGATCGTCCACAACGGACAGTGTCTCGCGCTCGCTTTCCAGGCGCGTCATGGTTTTCACGAAGTTGGCACCGTTCGCGCCGTACACCCACGCCGTGCGCACGACCCACGCCTGTGCGCCGGAGCCGAGCACCGCGTCCTCGCCCGCGGCCTTCGTGCGGCCGTAGGCGGTACGGGGCCCAAGCGGCGCGTCCGGCTCGTACGGGGTCGAGGCGTCACCGGCGAAGACGTAGTCGGTGGAGACGTGCACCAGCGGCACCCTGCGCGACGAGCACACGGCGGCGAGCACCCTCGGCCCGTCGGCGTTCACCGCGAACGCCCTCGCCTCGTCCTCCTCGGCCCTGTCCACTGCGGTGTAGGCGGCGGCGTTGACCACGACGGGGAACCGGCCGGACTCCCGCGCTGAGGCGGCGAGCTCCGTGACGGCCTCCACCACCGCGCCCGGTCGCGTCACGTCCAGCTCGGCCGAGCCGGGGGCGCGCACCTCGACGTCGTCGCTCGCGAGCGCGGCGAGGTCACGGCCGAGCTGCCCGCCGCCCCCGGGTACGAGTAAGGCCAGTTTCGGCAAGACAGATCACCTTTCCGTGAGCGCGGCCCGCCCCTTGAGGGGCTCCCACCACGCCCGGTTCTCCGTGTACCAGCGCACGGTGTCGGCCAGACCGGTGGTGAAGCCGACCCGGGGCCGGTAGCCCAGTTCGGTACTGATCTTCGTGATGTCGACGGAGTAACGCCGGTCGTGCCCCTTGCGGTCCTCCACCGGCCGCACCATCTCCCAGCCGACGCCGACAGCGGCGAGCAGCCGCTCGGTCAGCTCGCGGTTGGTGAGTTCCGTGCCGCCACCGATGTTGTAGATCTCGCCGGCCCTTCCCTTCTCGGCGACCAGCTGAATGCCGTGGCAGTGGTCGTCCACGTGCAGCCAGTCGCGAACGTTGAGGCCGTCACCGTAGAGCGGCACGGGCTGCCCGTCGAGCAGGTTCGTCACGAACAAAGGGATGACTTTCTCGGGGAACTGGTACGGCCCGTAGTTGTTCGAGCACCGCGTGACGCACACCGGCAGCCCGTAGGTGCGGTGGAAGGACCGGGCGAGCAGGTCCGACGACGCCTTCGACGCCGAGTAGGGGGAGTTCGGCTCGAGGATGTGGTCCTCGGTCCAGGAGCCCTCGTCGATCGAGCCGTACACCTCGTCGGTCGACACGTGCACGAACTTGCCGACACCGGCGTCGCACGCCGCCTGCAACAGGGTCTGCGTGCCGAGGACGTTCGTGAGCACGAAGTCCGCGGCACCGAGGATCGAACGGTCCACATGGGACTCCGCGGCGAAGTGCACGACGAGGTCGACACCGCGCATCACCTCGGTGACCACGGTCGGGTCGCAGATGTCGCCGCGGACGAACCGCAGCCGCGGGCTGTCGGCGACGGGCGTGAGGTTGGTCTCGCTGCCCGCGTAGGTCAGCTTGTCCAGCACGACGATCTCGGCGTCCCGCAGCGCCGCGTACTCCCCGGAAAGCGCCTGCCGCACGTAGTGCGAACCGATGAACCCGGCACCTCCGGTGACCAGGACCCGCATGTTTGTTTCCTCCCGTGCTCGTCCGCGCAGTCTGCCACGGCGCCCCGTCCGGCATACGCAACATCCAGGCAACGTTTCGCGATCGAACGGCCGTCTCACAAGTACATCAGTAATGTGAATCGTGGGACTGACTGGGAGGAGCGCACGTGACCGGCTGGCGTCGGGGACCGGTCGAGGCGCCCACGGTGGACCGCAGGGGACGTGTGGGCACGTTCGCCCTGCGCGGAGGCAAAGTCGTCATCTCGCTGCTCTCCGTCACCGTACTGGCTCTGACCTGGTACGTCTGGCAGTTCATCGGCAACGTGAACGAGGGCGTCACCACCACGGACGTGTTCGACGGCGAGGAGAGCCTCCGGGCCGAGCCGCTCGACGGGGCGATCGACATCCTGCTCGTCGGTCAGGACAGCCGCACCGACGCGCAGGGCAACCCGCTGCCGCAGGAGGTGCTCGACCGGCTGCACGCCGGTGAGGCGAACGGCGAGCGCCAGACCGACACGATGATCCTCGTGCACATCCCCCAGGACGGCACGCGCGCCTCCGCGATCTCCTTCCCCCGCGACTCGTGGGTCGAGCTGGCGGGCGGCTACGGCTCGCACAAGCTCAACAGCGCGTTCGTCTACGCCTACAACGACACCTTCAACACCCTGCAGGAGCAGGGGCGCACCGATCTGGAGCAGATCGACGAGGAGGCCAAGGTCGCGGGGCGCAAGAACCTGATCGCCACCATCGAGCAGCTGCTCGGCAAGCCGGGCCTCATCGACCGTTACGCCGAGGTGAACCTGGCGAGCTTCTACGAGGTCACCAAGGCGCTCGGCGGCGTCGAGGTGTGTCTCAGGAACCCGGTCCGTGAGCGCAACTCCGGCATCAACCTGCGCGCTGGCAGGCAGACGATCCAGGGCGTGCAGGCGCTCGCGTTCGTCCGGCAGCGTTACGACCTGCCGAACGGTGACCTCGACCGCATCGCGCGGCAGCAGGCGTTCCTCTCCGGGCTCGTCCGCAAGATGCTCTCCCCCGACGTGCTGTTCGATCCCGGCAAGATCAGCGACGTCGTCGGAGCCGTGCAGAAGTCCGTCGTGCTCTCCAAGGACTGGGACCTGCTGCAGTTCGCCGCGCAGCTGCGCAACCTGAACGGCGCCAACGTCGAGTTCCGCACCATCCCGGTCGTCGGCAACACCTGGATCGGCGGCGCCGCCGTGCTCGAGATCGACGTCGACGAGGTGCGCCGGTTCGTCGACGGGCTCATCGCGCACCAGAACGATCCGGAAACCTCGCCGGGCGGGTCCTCCGCCCCGTCGACCATCCCCGGCGCCGAGGCGTACACGGTGGAGATCTACAACGCCTCGGGCCTCGATGCGCTCGGCGGGCAAATACGGGAACAGTTGCGGCAACAGGGTTTCCTCGGCGAGAGTTCGGCCACAATGGACCCACAGGCGAGCACCGTGGTGCGATACGCGCCGGGCGACGAGGCCGGGGTGGAGCTGCTGCGGCAGGCCCTCGGCGCCGACCTGGCCGCCGAACGCGACGCGACCGTGCCGCCGGGCCAGCTTCAGGTGCTGTTCGGCACCGACTTCCAGGCGGCCACCACCGACACCACGCCCGCGAACTACGCGGGCCAGGGCCCGCAGTTCTTCGCTCCCCCGCACCGTGCGCAGACGCAGCAGGACGACGGCGGGGATGACCCGCCCGATGAGCCGATAACCGCCGGTGACGTGCCTTGCGTCAACTAAGCTGACCGTCCGGATCGCACGCGGGGTGGGGAGGAGCCAGCGTGGACGAGCGCGAGGAGCGCGAGGCCGGAGAACGGGGTGAAGCGGAGCCTGCCGAGGCTCCCGCGCGCCCGGTTCCGACGCCGTACCCGCGGCCCCGTCCCGCGCCGGAGCCGCCGCCGCCTCCGCGCAGCAGGGCTCGTTCGGTGCTGCGGGGCACCAACCGCACGGTGATGGCGCTGCTGTCGGTGATCGCGCTCGTCGCCACCGGCTACGCCTATCTCGCCCTCGACGACCTGCAGGACAACGTGCAGACCACGGACGCGCTGCAACAGAACCTCGGTGACGACCCCGGGGCGCCCCCGCCGCCACCGCAGGACGACGGCGCCACCGACATCCTGCTCGTCGGCGCCGACGCCCGCACGGACATGCAGGGCAACCCGCTGCCGCTGGACGTCCTCAAGGAACTGCGCACGGAGGACAAGGCGGGCATCAACACCGACACCCTGATCATCCTGCGCATCCCGAAGGACGGCGGGAAGCCGGCCGGCGTCTCGATCCCGAGGGACACGTGGGTCGACGTCCCGCAGGGCGGCAAGGCGAAGATCAACTCGGCGTACGGGGCGGCGAAGGTCGAGGAGGCCCAGCGGCTGCGCGCCGAGGGCATGACCGACGGGGCGCGGATCGAACGCGACTCGAACCAGGCCGGGCGCAGGGCTCTGGTGCGGACCGTCCAGGACTTCACACAGATCCACATCGACCACTACGCCGAGATCAACCTGCTCGGGTTCTACCTGCTCACCGAGGCCCTCGGCGGAATCGAGGTGTGCCTCAACAGCCCCACCGCCGACAAGGACTCCGGCGCCGACTTCGCGGCGGGCCCGCAGGTGGTGTCCGGTGGCGAGGCACTGTCGTTCGTCCGCCAGCGCAAGAACCTGCCGAGGGGAGACCTCGACCGCATCGTGCGCCAGCAGGTGTTCCTCTCCTCCGCCCTGAACCAGGTGCTCTCGGCGGGCACGCTGGCCAGTGCCGACCGGCTGAACCAGCTGACCGAGACCGTGCGCCGCTCGCTCGTGCTCGACCCGGGGCTCGACCTGCTGCAGTTCGCCGAGCAGGCCAAGGGCATCGCCACGGGCGACATGGAGTTCGTGACCATCCCCGTGAAGCAGGTCGGAGCCCGCAGCAAGGACGGTCAAAGCATCATCACCGTCGACGTGGGCGAGGTGCGCCGGTTCGTCGAGAACCTGGTGAGGGGCGGGCAACAGCAGCCGTCGGGCGGCGGCTCGGCCTCCGCGGGCTCGCCGGTGCGCGCGGCCGTTCCGTGCGTGAACTGATCCCGCCCGTCTCCCCCACCTCCCCGACGGAGACGCTCCGCGCCGCGGTTACATTCGTGCCGTGAGCCTCACCGAACGCCTCCTCCGCCCCCTGCTCAAGTCCTCGGCCCGGCCGCTGGTGACCCACTACGACGACGTGCTGGGCAGCCGGATCGAGCTGTCGGTCGCGACACTCGCCAACTGGGCCGCGAAGACGGCGAACTGGCTGGTCGAGGAATTCGACGTGGAGGAGGGCGACGAGGTGGCCGTGGAGCTGCCCGCCCACTGGCAGACCGCAGGTGTGCTGCTCGGCGCGTGGTGGTGCGGGGGGCACGTGGTGGCCGACGCGGCGGGCGCGCGGGTCGCGTTCGTCGGCCCGGAGGGCTCGGTCGGCAAGGCGGAGGCCACCGCTGTCGTCGCGCTCGACCCGCTCGGCCGCGGTCTCGGCGGGTCGGTGCCCTCCGGCGCGCTGGACTACCTCTCGGAAGCGCGCCTGGCCGGTGACGACTTCTCGCCGCTGGTTCCCATCGCGGGTGACACGCCCGCGCTGCTGGGCTCGACGGTGGACGATGTGCTCGCGCGGGCGGGCGCGAGGGCGGGTGAGCTCGGCATCGATGAGGGGGCCCGGGTGCTTTCCACGAGGGACTGGACGTTGCCGGACGGGGTGCTCGACGCGCTGCTGACGCCACTCGTGGTGGGAGCGCATCTGGTTCAGGTCACCGGTTCCACGCCGGACAAGCTCGCCGCGCATCGCGAGGCGGAGCGCACGACGGTGGACCTGACCTGAACGGTCCCCCTCCGCGCTGAGGGGAACCGGGGTTGGCCGCTGTTACGCGGCCTGCAGCTCGGCGTCCTGTGTCCCGGCCGCCTTCCTGCGGCCGAGCACCAGGTAATCGAGCGAGAGCCGTCCGCCGTTGCAGCCCAGCGCCAGCCCCGCCAGCGCGAGCACCAGCACCAGCTCGTAGCCGCCCTGGCCGGTGAGCCCGGCGTCGGCATGTACGAAGAACACGGCGCCGAGTCCCGTGATGGCATAACCGAGCCCCACGAGCGGCAGCGCCAGCCCGACGATGAACAGGATCGAGCCGATCACCTCCACGGCGATGACGAAGAGCGCGCTCAACGTGGGAAGCGGAATACCGGTCGCCGACATCATGTCGGTGGTGCCGCCGACGCCCATCTCCCATTTGTCGAGCCCGTGCGCGAGGAACACCACCGCGACGCCGATGCGCCCGATGAGCGCCGCGACGTCCTGAACCCTGGTGAACATGTCCGAATCAGCCCCTCTAGCGTCTTAGCTGAATGTTCAACTAACAGGCCTCAGGGTAGCCAGGACGCGTAAAGCGGATGGAAAGAACCCCACCGCAGGGGTGACACGTCAGGAAAGCTTCTTCTCGAACCAGTGCTCGGCGTACGGCTCGTCGTTGTACGCCGGGATCTCCCGGTAGCCGTGCTTGGCGTAGAGGTTGCGGGCCTCGACGAGGTCGGCCCGCGTGTCGAGACGGATCGCGGAAATGCCCAGCTCACGCGCGATGCGCTCGATCTCGGCCAGCAGCCGCGCGGCGATGCCGCGACCCCGGAACTCCGGTAGCACGAACATGCGCTTGAGCTCGGCGAAGCCGTCGCGATGCCGCCGCAGGCCCGCGCACGCCACGGCGGCGCCGTCGAGGCGCGCGAGCAGCAGCGTGCCCCGCGGTGGGGCCAGCTCGTCGCTGGGATCCTCCGTCATGGCCTCGTCCAGCTCGGCCTCCGTCGCCGGACGGCCGTAGTAGCGGCCTGCCACGTCGTCGAAGTACGTGCGCAGCAAGGCCGTGGCCTCCGCGTCGTGAACGGAGACCGCGGTGATCTCCAAAGGTCCGGACCAAGTCGTCACCACGCGATCCTGTCACGCATGGCAAGGGGAAATCGGTGGTCGCAAGCGGTTGTGGCGGCTACCGTGCGCATCGTGAGGGAACCCGACTTCCTCGCCCGCACCCGCGTCTCCTACGACTCGATCGCCGCGGAGTTCGCCGGGTGGATCGAGGACGAGCTCGCGGCGAAGCCGCTGGATCGCGCCGTGCTCGGCGGGTTCGCGGAGCTCGCGGGCCGCGGCCTGGTCGCCGACATCGGCTGCGGCACCGGACGCGTGACCGCACACCTGCACAGGCTGGGTCTGCGCGTGTTCGGCATCGACCTGTCGCCGAACATGATCGCGCAGGCCATCGACAGGTATCCGGACCTGCGGTTCGAGGTCGGCTCGATGACCGCGCTGGACGTCGCGGACGGCTCGCTCGGCGCTATCGTGGCCTGGTACTCGATCATGCACGTCCCACCGGACCGGCTGCCCGCGGTCTTCGCGGAGTTCCACCGCGTGCTGGCCCCCGGCGGTCACCTCCAGCTCGCGTTCCCGGCCGGTGAGGGCCTGGTGCACCGGACCGACGCGGGCGGCCACGAGGTGTCGCTCGACTTCCACCAGTGGCACCCGGACGAGGTGGCCGGCCTGCTCCGTGAGGCCGGTTTCGAGGAGCGCGCCAGGCTGGTCAGGGAACCGGACGAGGACGGCAAGTACGCGGAGACCACCCGGCAGGCGTTCCTGCTGGCCCGCAAGCGAGACGCCGTGTAGCCGGTTCGGCAGCGGGCAAGGCACCATCCGGCATCCCGGCGCAACACCCCTCGCGAAACGATGTGGTGCGGAGAGTGGCAGAAGCAGTGAACGACCCCCACGTGCACGTCGGCAAGGACGTGGTCCACGGCGACGCCGCGGCCCGGAACCTGCTCGCGTCCACGTTCGGCCTGGTCGGCGAACTGCCGAACACGGTGACCACCGGCTGCGGTAGCACGGTCCCGTACGCGATGACGTCCCCTCGCCCGGAAAGCGTCACCTGCCTGCCCTGCCGCGAGTACGCCCGGGCGCGGCATCTGCGGCTCGCCGAACAGGTCGAGGGGCTGGCCCGGATGCCGGGCTCCCCCGTCACCGCGGCGCAGGCACACGAGGCCGCGACGCGACACCGTGACCTCGCGAACCGGTTCGGACGGCTCACATGACCGCGGTGACCCGCCTCGTGACCTCGGTCGACGTCGACGACCTCGCGACCGCGACCGTTTCGGTGTCGGCCCTGCACGAGGCCGAACTCGCCGACGGGCGCCGCGTGGTCCTGCTCGCCGACCGCGGCTGGGGCACAACAGAGAGCTGGTCAGAGGCCTCGGCCGAGGAATTGCGCGCGACCGCGCGCGTCGTGGTCGGCCCCGACGAACCGTCCGGCGATCGCACGAGGGAGGGCATGGAAGCCGACCACTGGCGCTCACTGGCGAGCGCCGCGCAACGAGCGGGAGCCGATGTCGACGCGGGCCGGCTGGGGCGGTTGCCGCACGACGTGGTGCTCAGCGACCGGGTGCTCATCCGCCTCGACGCCACCCCGAACGGAACCGACTAGCGCCGGAATCGCGGTAAGGTCTGTTGGAGGAGCGCGGTCGCGAGGGAGGTGGACCATGACGACGAGCAACGCCGAGGAACCTTCTCACGAAGGCATGGATGGTCCCGCCCTGCTGGAGGCGCTGCTGGCCGACAAACACGTCCGGCCGATCGAGTCTGTCGACGAGCTGGCCGATGAGGGCATCTTCGAGGGAGACGATGAGCTGGACGAGTTCCTCTCCTGGGTGGCGACCGAGCGAAAGGCCGATCTGGCGTAGTGGCTCCAGCTGTCGTACTGGACACCGATGTCGCGTCACTGGTGTTCAAGCGAAGGCTTCCCCCGTGGCTGGCATCCCAGCTGGTGGGCTACCGGCCGACGATCACATTCGTCACGCTGGCCGAGCTCAGCAAGTGGGCTCACCTGCGCTCCTGGGGCCTCCCCCGTCGTGAGCGCCTCGAGCAGTGGTTGCAGCCACTTCCGGTCTTGCCCGGCACACCGAAGGTCGCGCGGGTGTGGGGCGAGATGTCGGCCTACGCGCAGCGGCGAGGCCGCCCACGTCCGGAGAACGACACGTGGATCGCGGCCTGCTGTCTCGCGTTCGAGGTTCCACTGGCGACCCTGAACGTGAAGGATTACGCGGACTTCGCTGAGCGCGAGGGTCTGCGGATACTCATGCCGTGGTCCTCGTCGTGTTCGGGCGGCCGCAGGGTACCCGCGGCCGCCCGGAGAACCACCATGCCGACTCGGCTCAGCCCTTGAGCAGGCTCCTCGCCATCACCATGCGCTGGATCTGGTTGGTGCCCTCGTAGATCTGCGTGATCTTCGCGTCGCGCATCATGCGCTCCACCGGGAAGTCACGGGTGTAGCCGGCGCCGCCGAAGAGCTGCACCGCGTCGGTGGTGACCTCCATCGCGATGTCCGACGCGTACGACTTCGCCGCGCTGGCCACGAAGCCCGCGCGCGCGTCGCCGCGCTCACTCGCCGCCGCGCTGGCGTACACCAGGTGCCTGGCCGCCTCGATCTTGGTGCCCATGTCGGCGAGCATGAACTGCACGCCCTGGAACTCGCCGATCGCCTTGCCGAACTGCTTGCGCTCCTTGACGTAGGCCACCGCCGCGTCCAGTGCGCCCTGCGCGATGCCCAGCGCCTGCGCGCCGATGGTCGGGCGCGTGTGGTCGAGCGTCCGCAGCGCGGTCTTCAGCCCGGTACCCGGCTCGCCGATGATCCGCTCGGCGGGGATGGTGCAGTTCTCGAAGTAGATCTCGCGCGTCGGGGAGCCCTTGATGCCCAGCTTCTTCTCCTTGGGCCCCACCGAGAAGCCGGGGTCGTCCTTGTGCACCACGAACGCCGAGATGCCGTTGGACTTCTTCTCCGCGTCGGGGTCGCTGACGGCCATCACCGTGTACCACGACGACTCGCCCGCGTTGGTGATCCAGCACTTGGTCCCGTTGAGCACCCAGTGGTCACCGTCCAGGCGGGCACGGGTGCGCATCGACGCGGTGTCCGACCCGGCCTCCCGCTCCGACAACGCGTAGGACGCGGACGCCTCACCGGAGGCGATCGAGGGCAGTACGAGCTTCTTCAGCTCGTCGGACGCCGAAAGCAGAATGGGCTGCGTACCCAGCTTGTTCACGGCGGGGATCAGCGAGGCCGACGCGTCGACGCGCGCGACCTCCTCGATCACGATGCACGCCGCGATCGCGTCGGCGCCCTGCCCCTCGTACTCCTCGGGGATGTGCACCGCGTTGAACCCGGCCTTGACCAGGGCCTCGCTCGCCTCGACGGGGTAGCGCTCCTGCTCGTCCACCTCGGCGGCGTAGGGCGCGATCTCCTTCTCGGCGAGCGCACGCACAGCCGCGCGCAGTTCTTCGTGCTCCTCAGCGAGCTGGTAGAGCCCAGGGCCGTCGGTCACCTGCGCCACCTTTCGATCGGGACAAAGTCGGCTACCACCAATCGATGTTAGTGACGGTTTACTAGGACATCCTTGTGTTCTTGGCCGCACTCTCCCTACTGTCGAGTGATGTCGATCACAGCAGCGTCGCATGCTCCCGGCCTTCCCTGCTCCCTCACCTACCCCGACGCCCCGGTCGGCTCCCTGCTCGCGGGCGCGGCGGCTCGATACGGCGACCGCGTCGCCTTCCAGCACGGCGAGCAGCACCTCACGTTCACCGGGCTCTGGAACCAGGCGTGCCGGTTCGCCAACGCACTGCGGGACCGCGGCATCGGCCAGGGCGACACCGTCGCGCTCCACCTCCCGAACTGCCTCGCCTTCCCGGTCGCCTACTACGGCACGCTGCTGTCCGGGGCCACGTTCAGCCCCGCCAACCCGCTGCTCCCACCGCGGGACCTCGCCGCGCAACTCGCCGACTGCGGCGCCGTCGCGGTGGTGACCTACGGCCCCGTGGCCAAGGCACTGGAGGGCACCGGCATCGGCACCGTCCTCGTGTACCAGCCGGCGGAGCACGGGCAGCTCGACTTCGAGGCCTTCCACGCCGACTCCGACGACACGCCGCCCTCGGTGAGCATCGACGTCGCACGCGATCTCGCGCACCTCGCCTACACGGGCGGCACCACGGGCAGGTCGAAAGGGGTCCGGCTCACGCACCGCAACGTGGTCGTCAACACGCTGCAGTACGCCTGCTGGGGCTCCGGTTGCGTGCCCACAGTGGACGATGACGGCAACCCCGTGCTGGACCAGATCGGCTCCGAGGAGGAGTGGCCGATCCGGCTCGGCACGGGCATCGGCATCAACCTCACGCCGTGGTTCCACGCCATGGGCACCATCGGTGCGCTGAACGTCAGCGTGCTGAACGGCGGCACTGCGGTGGTGCACCAACGGTTCGACCCTCCGTCCTATGTGGCCGATGCCGAACGGCTGCGCGTCACGACGATGGGCGGCGCGCCCGCGCTGTTCGCCGCCCTGCTCGCGTGCCCGGAGTTCCACGCCGGCGACCTGTCGTCGGTGCGCACGATCACCTCGGGCGCGGCGCCGATGCCGCACGAGATGATCAACGCGTTGCGCAGGAGGTTTCCCGATGCGGTGATCGCTGAGGGCTACGGGCTCACCGAGGTGACGATGGGCGCGACGCTCTCGCCGACGTGGCGTTCCGGTGTCCGCAAGGTCGGCGCCGTGGGGGTGCCGACGTTCGACACGGAGGTCAAGATCGTCCCGGCCGAGGGCGGCGAGGAGGCCGTCGGGCCGAACGTGCCCGGCGAGGTGTGCATCCGGGGACCGCAGGTCATGCAGGGCTACCACAACCGGCCGGAGGAGACGGCCGCCGTGCTCGTCGACGGCTGGCTGCACACCGGCGACATCGGCGTGCTCGACGACGATGGGTATCTCTCCATTGTGGACCGCAAGAAGGACATGCTGCTCTACAAGGGCTACAACGTCTACCCGCGAGAGCTCGAGGAGCTGCTCATCTCGTTGCCCGAGGTCGCCGCGGCGGCGGTGGTCGGCAGGCGGAGCCCCGAGGCGGGCGAGCTGCCGGTCGCGTTCGTCGTGCGTGCCCCTGGGCACGAGCAGACCGAGGCGGAGGCCCTGCTGGACGCCGTGAACAAGCAGGTCGTGCCCTACAAACGGCTACGGGAGCTGCATTTCGTCGACGCGATTCCGGTGTCGGCGGCCGGCAAGGTGCTCAAACGCCGGCTCCGGGAGCAACTCACCTGAACCCGGCGCGAGTCGTGCACTCCCGACCGCGAGTCGCCCGCTCCCGACCGCGAGTCGTACGCTCCCGACCGCGAGTCGTGCACTCCAGACCGCGAGTCGTGCACTCCAGACCGCGAGTCGCCCGCTCCCGACCGCGAGTCGTACGCTCCCGACCGCGAGTCGTACGCTCCCAACGCGCGAGTGCCCCGTTCCCGCACGCGAGTCGCCGTTCCAGATCGCGAGTCGCCCACTTCGGCCGCCGGCGCCGCATGACGCCGGCGGGAACTCGCCGTCCGGAACGGGGGACTCGGGAGCCCGAGCGGGGGGCTCGCGAACGGGAACGCACAACTCGGCGTCGGGAACGCACAACTCCCGTGCCTGAAGGTACGACTCGCGAGCGGGAACGCACGACTCGCGAGCGAGCGAGCGGGCGGGCCGCCGGCGCGGGCGTCAGTGGGTCAGCTTTTCGCGGAGGGCGGCGTCCTTGTCGAGGACGAGCTGCTCCAGGTCGGCCTGGAAGGCCGTCATGCGGGCGCGCAGCGCCTCGTCGCCTGCCGCGAGGATCCGTACCGCCAGCAGGCCCGCGTTGCGGGCACCGCCGACCGACACCGTCGCGACCGGCACCCCTGCCGGCATCTGCACGATCGAGAGCAGGGAGTCCAGGCCGTCGAGGTACTTCAGCGGCACCGGGACCCCGATCACGGGCAACGGCGTCGCCGAGGCCACCATCCCCGGCAGGTGGGCGGCACCGCCCGCACCCGCGATGATCACCTTGATCCCGCGGTCCCCCGCGCTGCGCGCGTAATCGAGCATGCGCTGCGGGGTCCGGTGCGCGGAGTAGACACCGACCTCGTAGGCCACCTCGAACTCGTCGAGGGCCTGGCCCGCTGCTTCCAGCACCGGCCAGTCCGAGTCGCTGCCCATGATGACGCCGACGACGGGGTTGCTCACGATCTTCGTACCTCTCAGTGGATCTGGTAGCCGTCGAGCCATTCGGCGTGGGACAGCCAGTGCGCGGCGAGCCGGGCGCGCTGCCGCAGCTCGTCGGTCAGCGGGCCGAGCATGTTCACGTGCCCCAGCTTGCGGCCGGGCCGCTCGCCCTTGCCGTACAGGTGCACGCGCGCGTCGGGGAAGCGCGCGAACAGGTGGTGCAGCCGCTCGTCGGGGCGCATCGCCGGGGTCTCCGGTGCGCCGAGGACGTTGGCCATCACGGTCGGCGACAGCAGCTCCGTCACGCCGAGCGGGTAGTCCAGCACCGCACGCAGGTGCTGCTCGAACTGCGACGTCCGGCTGCCGTCCATCGTCCAGTGCCCGGAGTTGTGCGGGCGCATCGCGAGCTCGTTGACGAGCAGTCCGGCGTCGGTCTCGAACAGCTCCACCGCCAGCACGCCCACGACGTCCAGCTCCGTCGCGATCCGCAGCGCGAGGTCCTGCGCCTCCTGCGTCCGCCGCGCGGTCAGCCCGGGCGCGGGCGCCAGAACCTCGGTGTTGATCCCGTTCGACTGCACGGTCTCCACCACGGGCCACGCCGCGCCCTGGCCGAACGGCGAGCGAGCCACGAGCGCCGAAAGCTCCCTGCGCATGGCGACCTTCTGCTCGACGAGCAGCGACGTGCCCGCGTCGAGCAGCTCCGGTACGAGGCCGCGGGCGTCGGCGGGCGAGTCGACCATCCACACGCCCCTGCCGTCGTACCCACCGGTCGCGGCCTTGAGCACCACCGGCCAGGAGTGGGTGTCGCCGAACTTGAGCACGTCGTCCACATCGGACACCTCGGCGAACGCGGGACCGGGGAAGTGGTGCGCCGCCATGCGCTCGCGCATCAGCAGCTTGTTCTGCGCGAACGCCAGCGCGCCAGGGCCCGGGCGCACGACGACGCCTTCCATCGCGAGCGTCAGCAGGTGCTCGCCCGGCACGTGCTCGTGGTCGAACGTCAGCACGTCGACGCCGCGCGCGAACGAGCGCAGCGCCTCGAGGTCGGTGTGGTGGCCGTACACGACCTCGCCTGCGACGAGGCCCGCCGATTCGTTCTCGCCGGCCGCGAGCACGCGCAGCGACTGGCCGAGCGAGATGGCCGCTTGATGGGTCATCCTGGCGAGCTGGCCGCCGCCCACCATGCCGACCACGGGAAGTCCGGTGCGAGTATCCATAGCGGGTTCAGCTTACGGGCAGGTCAGGAGCGCTTCGCGAGTCAACGGGCCCCGGTGAGATCCGGGGCACGTTCCGCCGCCGTCCGGCGTCGCCTCCACAGCCAGCGACCGGCCAGCACGGCTGTCAGCACGAGCGGCATGAGGATGTAGGCGCTGCCGAGGACGTACTGCCAGACCGCCCAGTGCAGCTCCAGGTTCCGCCCGTTGGGCAGCACCAGCAGCACGCAGCTCACGAACACCACGATCACCGCACCGGCCGCGAACCAGCGCTTGCCCGCCGTCGCCGGGGTGGTCTGCGGCAGCCGCGACACGAGCAGCACGATCAGCGGCACCGCCCACACCCAGTGGTGCGACCACGACACCGGCGAGATGAGCAGCGCGTAGAACGCGGTCACCAGCAGCGCCTCCAGCGGCTGCCCCCGCCGGTGGAAGCGCAGCATGAGCCAGATCGCGGCCGGTGCGAGCGCCGCGCCGATGGCCATCGCCACCGTCGACGACCACGGTGCGAGGTCCGAGAGGCGGTTGACCAGGCCGTTCAGCGACTGGTTGCCTGCCCAGTGCATCGGCCCGATGCGGCCCTGGTCGGACACGGTGTGGGTCCAGAACCGCCACGCGTCGTTGGGGATCAGCGCGAACATCAGCGCCTGCAGCCCGAAGAACGTCAGCAGCGCACGCAGGGCGTCCCTCTTGCGGCCGGTGAACAGCAGGTGCGGAATGAAGATCAACGGCGTGAGCTTGACGGCCGCGGCGACGCCGACGAGCACCCCGCCCCAGCGGCTGCCCCGTGCGCTGATCACCAGCACGTCTAGCACGACCAGCGCCATGAGGATCAGGTTGATCTGGCCGAGGAAGATCGTGCGCCACACCGGTTCGAGCGCGAGGAACACGATGGCGAAGATCAGCGTGGTGCGGGCGGGCGAGGCCCAGCGCGGCAGCTCACCGGAGGGCCGGGGCAGCGCGCCGATCGCCACGCGGATCACCAGCGCCATCGCGAGGAACGACACCGCGGCGACCACACCCCACGCCACCTGCACGGGCAGCACGGCGAGCGGGACGAACAGCAGCGCGGCCGTCGGCGGGTAGGTGAACGGGAGCAGCGCCCACCACGGCTCGGGCCCGAGGGTGTTGCCCTCGTACAGCGGGTCGCCGTTCAGCAGCGTCACCGCGCCCGCGCGGTACACCGCGCTGTCGACACCGAGCCGCCAGTCGAGCAGCCAGCCGACGATGCCGGCGACCACGGCCAGCACGGGCAGCGCCACCAGCAGGGCCATCGAGCGGGGGCGGACGAACAGCCGGAGGAGGGAGGTGCGCAGCGCGAGCCGTCGCGGTTCCGGCTCGGAGCGGACTCCGGGATCGGTGGTGGTGGGCAGGACCTGCTTCACGGTTCTCCATCCCCGCTGGTCAAAGTCTAGTTTCCTGGAGTGCCGCCGCGCCGTTCCCTGGCTGCCTCACCCATCAAGGAAATCACGAATCGGAATCGACCCGCGCACAAGCCCCGATCAATTCCGGCTCAGCGTGTCGAGCAGCTCGCACGCCGCCTCGTGGTCGCCAGGCAGCCGGACGACGTTGATCCTCGGAGTACCCACCTCGTGCAGTTGTGCATCCACCTCGAGCCGTTCCGTCAGCTCCCTGCGCAGACGCACGGCCCTGGTCGCGACGCCCCCGTCGCGCGTCGCCACGGCGGCGACGGTCGAGGGGCCCAGCACGGCGAGGCTCTCCCCTCCGTCGAAGGCGACCCGCAGTGCGTCGGCGGCGAGGATCATGCCGGTCAGCCTGGTCCAGCCCGCCGCCGTCGCGAAGTCCATGGTCACCACTACGAGCGCGTGGTCGTCGGCCACGCGCTCGCCGTCGCGCTCGGCCTGGCGGTACAGCTCGGCGAGCCGGGTTCGCAGGTACGCGCCCGTGGGCAACCCGGTCAGCGGGTCGCTCACCTCGGCGCGCGTCAGCTGGTCGAGGGCGACATCCGCCCAGGCGACAGCGGTGACGCGGAGTAACCGGGCCGGGGTCGCGTCGACATCGGGTGCGACGAACCCGTCCGTGGCCGCAGGGTCGGCGAGCACGGCGTGCAGCGCCGCGAGGTCCGTGAGCGTCTCCTCCAGCCCCGCGCCCGAGGTCGCCCTCGCCCGGCCGAGCCCGGCGAGCGCGGGCAGGGCGCCATCGGCGCCGCCGTGCTTCACGATGGCGGCGCACACGGTGTCGACCTCGGGAATCCCCCAGTCACTGGGGTACCGCCAGCCCGACGCGAGGCTCGCCGTCCGCCAGCGGGCACGCAGAGTGCGCAGGAAACGGTCCGGCGCGGCCCGCCACGCGGCTTCGGGGCGCTCGCCGCCCGGATCGGACAGCGAACCCGTCGCAGGCGCGTCCACACACACCCCCTAACCAACTGAAAAACCTTGCCTGATCACGTGACGCGCGTACCCGGCCCCCGTGACGACAATCGGACGAAACATCGGGTGAACCGGTTGCGACTCCCGGGGCATGGCCTCACCCATCGCGTGACGCGATAAACCCGATCCGTCACACTTGGCGCTGAGCGGCATCTAAAAAGGTGTCTGCCAGGAAAGGAGAGCCGTGACCACCGCCCCCGCCGACCCCAGTGGTCCCAGCGATGCCGAGCTCATCGCGGCGGTGAGAGAGGGCAGGCTCGAGTCCTACGGGCCCTTGTACGAGCGGCACGTCTCGGCCGCCTACAACCTCGCCAGGCAGCTCGCGCGGTCGTCGACGGAGGCAGACGACCTGGTCTCCGAGGCGTTCTCCAAGGTGCTCGACGCGCTGCGCGCGGGCAAGGGCCCGGACAGCGCGTTCCGCGCCTACCTGCTGACGGCCCTGCGGCACACGGCCTACGACAAGACGCGCAAGGACAAGCGCGTCGACCTTTCCGACGACATGACCGCCATGACCACCGGCGGTGGCGCGGCGGCCGAGGCGCTGACGGTGCCGTTCTCCGACACGGCGATGGCCGGGCTCGAGCGCACGCTCGCGGCCAAGGCGTTCGCGCGGCTGCCCGAGCGCTGGCAGGCCGTGCTGTGGCACACCGAGATCGAGCAGCAGTCGCCCGCCGAGGTGGCGCCGCTGCTCGGGCTCACTCCCAACGGCGTCTCCGCGCTCGCCTACCGGGCGCGCGAGGGGCTGCGCCAGGCGTACCTGCAGGTGCATCTCGCCGAGGTGTCCGCCGACCGCTGCCGGGCCACGGCCGACAAGCTCGGCGCGTGGACGCGCTCGGGGCTGTCCAAACGCGAGCGGGCCCAGGTGGAGCAGCACCTCGACGAATGCGCCGACTGCCGCGCGCTGGCCGCCGAGCTCGCCGACGTCAACGGCGCGCTGCGCGCGATCGTCGCTCCGCTCGTGCTCGGCGGCGGGGTGCTCGGTTACCTCGCGCTGGCCGGTGCGGGCAAGGCGAGCGCCGCGACCGCGATCGGCGCCGGTGCCGCTGCCGGGTCGGCAGGCGGTGCCGCGAGCGCCGCCGCGTCGGGGCCCCGCCAGTTCGTCGGCGTCGCCGCCTCCGGGGTCGCGATGGCGGCCGCGATCGCCGTCGCGCTCACGGCGGGCGGCCAGCGGGAGATCCCGGCGGCCGCCGCACCCCCGCCGCCCCCAGCGGTGCAGGCACCGGCCAACCCGCCTGCCGTGCCGCCCGCTCCACCGGCCGCGCCGCCCGCGCCGGAGCCTCCCGCGCCCGCTCCGCCACCCGTCGTTCCGCCCCCGCCCGCGCAGCAGCCTGCCCCGCAGGAGCCCGCACCGCCGCCGGCTCCGGCACCGCCCGGGGTCACGGCGGAGTCCCCCGCCGACGGCATCGCGCTCGACCCTGGCGGCGACCCGGTCGACCTGCCGATCACGGTCCGCAACGACGGGGGCTCCGTGTCCGAGCCGGTGGCCGTCACGCTGAACCTGCCCGAGGGGGTCTCCGCCATCGGCCCGGCGAGCGGCGGCGGCGGGGCGCCGGCGAGCGGTCCGGTGGCGCGCCAGGCACCGCAGGCCGAGCGCGTCACGTGCCCCGGTGGCACGGGCACCGTGACCTGCCGGACGCAGGAGGGACTCGAACCCGGCGAGTCCGCGGTGCTGGTGTTCCGGTTGCAGGCGGCCGCCGACGCGGTGTCGGGGCAGATCACGGGCACCGTCAACTCGGGCAGCCCCGTCGAGGTCTCGATCCGGGTCCCGGTGCGGGTCGCGCCCGTGCAGGACGCGGTGTTCCTGAAGGTCGACCCGGCCTTCCACCCGTGGGGCCGGATGCTGTCGGTGCAGGTCCGCAACGACGGCCCGCTCGCCCGCGAGGCGACGATGACCGTCGACGAGGCCGCACACGCCTCGCCCCTCAACCGGCCAGCGAGGTGCGACCGGGACGGCGACTCCGTGACGTGCCGGAGCACCCACGCGCTCGAACCTGGCGAGACCATCCGGTTCTGGGTGGTCGTGCGCTCGCACTTCCTCAAGGAGAAGGACGTCACCGTCACCGCGACGGTCGGCAGCGCCAGCACGTCCGAGACCGTGGAGATCAAGTGCCTCGGGCACTGGTGTCACTGGCCGGACCGGCCGGGCAAGAACCGGCCGACCCCGACCGCCACCCCCGAACCGGCACCGTCCGCACCGGCGACGCCGAGCACCACGACCGGCACGACCACCACGCCACCCGCGGAGCCGGCGGTATCACGCTGGCCCGGCCCGCCCACCTCGCCAGAGCCGCCGACGACACCGGAGCTGTCACCGCCCTCACAGCCGGAGCGCTCGAAGCCCCGGAAACCCGAGAAGCCGACGCCGACCCCGGCGCCCGAACACTCGCGGCCACCGAAGTCGTCGCAGCCCCCGCCGTTCGACTGGCTCGGCTGGTTCGACTGATCGGCCACGGCGACGCTGCGTAGACTGCGGGAGTGGCCGTCGTCGAATCCGTGCTCGCCCGAGTGCCCGAGCCTCTGCGGTCGGTGCTGATCAAGCATCGGGAGCTGCTGAAGTTCGCGATCGTGGGCGGCACGACGTTCCTCGTCGACAACGGCGTCTGGTACCTGCTGAAGCTGACCGTGCTGAGCACCAAGCCGACCACCGCGAAGGCCATCGCGATCATCATCGCGACGATCGTGTCCTACATCCTCAACCGCGAGTGGTCGTTCCGCACGCGCGGCGGCCGGGAACGCGCCCACGAGGCGGCCCTGTTCTTCCTGATCAGCGGCGTCGCGGTGGTCGTGAACCTGATCCCGCTACTGGCCTCGCGCTACGTCTTCGACCTGGAACGGCCACACGTGTCGCTGTTCGTTCAGGAGACGGCCGACTTCATCTCGGGGTCCGTGATCGGGATGCTGCTGGCGATGGTGTTCCGCTTCTGGGGCCTGCGGAAGTGGGTCTTCCCCGACGAGCTCGGCCGCAGGCACCGCGACAGCGAACTGGCGGGCGCGCCCCGCGCGTGATCAGCGCGGCACCCGCTCGGCGGGCCAGCTCACGCCCGCGACATCGGCGGGACTCGGCACGCGCAGGAACAAGCTGAACGTCGCAGGCCGCTTGCCGGACAGCTCCAGCCTGCCGCCGTCCGCCTCCGCGAGCGCCCTCGCCAGCGCGAGCCCCACACCGAACGAGCCCGCGCCGGAGAAGCCGCGTTCGAAGATGTGCGGCGCCAGCTGGTCCGGCACGCCGTTGCCCGAGTCGGTCACCTCGATCACCACGGTGCCGTCGGCCTCGCCGCGCCGGGCCGTGAGGGTCACGTTGCCCGCGCCGTGCCGCAGCGCGTTGTCCAGCAGCACCCCGATGACCTCCCGCAGCCGAGCCGGGGTCGCCCGCGCCATGAGCCCGTCGGCCACCCGCAGCCGCAGCGTGCGGCCCTCGGCCTTGAGCAGCTGCCGCCACTCCTCGCTCACCTCGGGCAGCACCGCGGTGAGCTCCACCGGCTCGGCGCCGACCTCGCTCGCCGCCCGCGCGGCGGCCAGCAGCTCGTCGAGCGCCTCGGCGAGCCGGTCGGCCTGCTCCTGCGCGGCCTGCGCCTCCTCGGCGACGTCCGAGTCGGGGTGGCCGGTGAGGCTCTCCAGCCGCAGCTGCAACGCGGTCAGCCTGCTCCGCAGTTGGTGGGAGACGTCGCCGACGAGCTGCCGTTCCCGCTGCACGAGCTGGGCGAGCGCGGTGGCGGAGGCGTCGAGCGCGTCGGCGACCATGTCCAGCTCGGCGACCTCGTAGCGCCGCCCGTCCGGCCGGAAGTCCCCGCCGCCGAGCCGCGCGGCGCGGTCGGCGACGTGCCGCAGCGGTTTGGCGAGCCTGCGCGCGGTGACCGTCGCGACCACCGTGCCCGTGCCCACCGACAGCACCACCAGCAGGATCACGGCGGCCGCGACCTGCATCTGGCGGGTGCGCAGCGGGCCGGCCGGGATCGCCAGCTCCACGGTGCCGCCCCGCGCGATCGGCACGCTCTCCACCACCACCTCGGGCCCGGGATCGACACCGTAGGTGAGGTCCTGAGCGCGCGGCTGGCGAACGGTGAGCTGCCCCGACTGCGGCACGGCCGCCCGCACCTGGTCGAGGTCGAGCGGCCGGTTGTCGGCGAGCTGGTCGTCGAGGATCGCGGCGATCCGCTGGGCGTTGGAGGCGAGATCCTCCTTCGCGAGGTTGTTCACCAGCAGCCAGCCGGTGACGCCGAGCGGGCTGCCCAGCGCCGCCGCGGTGACGGTCACCGCCAGCAGGATGGCCAGGAGGATGCGGCGCCGCATGGGTCACTCGGTGTTGAACCGGAAGCCGACACCGCGGACGGTGGCGATGTGCTCCTCGCCCGGCTTGCGGCCCGCGCCGTTCTCGCCCGCGATGGCGAGCTTGCGGCGGAGCCAGGACATGTGCATGTCGAGTGTCTTCGAGGTCTTCGACTCCAGGTCGTTCCACACCTCGGAGAGGATGTCCTCGCGGCTGACCACCTGGCCTGCCCTGCTCATCAGCACCCTGAGCAGTTCGAACTCCTTGTTGGCGAGCTGAACCTCCTTGCCGTCGACGGTCACCATGCGGGCGCCGACGTCCATGCGCACCCCGCCCGCCTCGATCACCTCGGGGGCGCGCCTGCGCAGCAGCGCGCGGATGCGGGCGAGCAGCTCGGCGAGGCGGAACGGCTTGGCGACGTAGTCGTCGGCGCCCGCGTCGAGGCCGACCACGAAGTCCACCTCGTCGGTCCTCGCGGTCAGCATCAGCACGGGCAGCTCACTGCCCTTGGCGCGCAGCCTGCGGCACACCTCGAGGCCGTCCATGCCCGGCAGACCGAGGTCGAGCACCAGCAGGTCCACCCGGTCCCGGGAGGTCAAATCCAGCGCTGACGACCCGTCCCCGACCACCACGACCTCGTAACCTTCCCGCTGCAACGCCCTCGACAGCGGCTCCGCGATCGCCGGATCGTCTTCGGCAAGTAGGACCATGCTCACCTGGCCAACCTTACGGCCGGAACCCATGAAACCATCGTTGCCGTGTCCAGCTACTCCCCCGATCTGACCCTCGCAGGCAGGCTGGCCGACGCCGCCGACAAGATCACCTCGGCCCGGTTCCGGGCGCAGGATCTGCGGGTGTCGAGCAAGCCCGACCGCACCCCGGTGACCGACGCCGACACCGCCGTCGAAGACGCGATCAGGGAGCTGATCACGGCAGAGCGGCCCACCGACACGGTCGCGGGTGAGGAACGCGGCGGCTCGGCGAGCGCGGCGGGCCGGGTGTGGGTGCTGGACCCGATCGACGGCACGAAGAACTTCCTCCGCGGCAACCCCGTGTGGGCCACGCTGATCGCGCTGGTCGAGGACGGCACACCGGTGGTGGGCATGGTGAGCGCGCCGATGCTCGGCAGGCGCTGGTGGGCGAGCGCGGGCGGCGGGGCGTGGCTGCGGGATGGCGCGGGCGAGCACCGGCTCTCGGTCTCGGGCGTGTCCGAGCTGTCCGACGCCTACGTCTCCACCACCGACCTCGGCGCGTGGACCGAGTACCACTCTCGCGACGCCTACCTCGCCTTCCTGGACGCGTGCTGGGAGAGCAGGGCGTTCGGCGACTTCTGGCACCACTGCCTGGTCGCGGAGGGCTCGCTGGAGGTGGCGGCGGAGCCGATCGTCAACCCGTGGGACGTGGCGGCCGCGCAGGTGCTGGTGACCGAGGCCGGGGGCCGCTTCACCGACCTGGCCGGGGCGGAACGCTTCGACACCGGCACGGCCCTTTCGACCAACGGCCTGGTCCACGACGCCGCGCTGAACCTCCTGCGCAAGCCCTGAGCCCCGGCCCGCAGTGAAGGCCACCTTCCCTGCACCCGACGCAGTGAAGGTGGCCTTCACTGCGGTCAACGCAGGCATGGTGGCCTTCACTGCGGTCAACGCAGGCATGGTGGCCTTCACTGCGGCTGGGTGCGCCCGAGGAGGTCAGGGCAGGACGCCGACCGCGCCCCTGGCGACCTGGGCCCAGGCGAGCCGTCCGAAAAGGTAGTGGCAGGCGACCTGCTCGTTGGTGAAGCGGGCCCAGTCGTAGCGGTTGCCCTGCTCGCGCCAGAACACCTCGAACGCGACGTCGCCGTCCTCGCCCGCGTCCTCGGTGCGGAGCAGGCACCACGCGTTGTCGGCCTCGCTGCCGACCGACACGACCTCGGGCGGCACGCCCACGGCCTCCAGCCAGCGCATGATCGACTCGGTGTTCATGCCCTCTCCTCGAACGTGATGTCGGCAAGGTAGCCCAGCGTCACCAGCTCGGCGGCCGAGTACACCGAGCGGTACCGCTCACCCCCGCCCGCCTGCGCGAACCAGCCCGCGGAGATCGCCTTCCACATGGGCACCTCGCGCACCACGCGGTAGCGCCGGTAGCCGGCCTCGCGGTGGGCGGGCGGTAGCGAGCGCCGCGCGAACGGCGTGCCGTCGCCCGCGAAGACCCGGCCATGCGCGGTGCCGAAGCGGTCGAGCAGCGTGCCCTCGCCGAGCAGCACCGGCTCACCGTCCTCGCACCCACCCTCCGGGTAGCGCTCACCCGGAGGCCAGACGTACTCGGTCCGCTCACCCGGCACGAGGTAGCGGCCGTCCCACTCGCGCTCGGAAAGGTCGCCGAGCGGGTCGTAGCCCTCGGTCAGCGCCTCGGGCGGGCACGGCAGCACCTCCGCGGGCGGCGGCGCGGGCTGACGCCAGCCGTTGCGCAGCCACGCCAGCGCGTGCCCCGGGTCGATGAAATCCGAACGGGGGTGGTCGTGCGGTGGGAACCGCAGCCACACGGCGGTGTCGGCGTCCGCGTCGGGCAACGGTAGCTGCCGCGCGGGCCGGTCGGCGGCGACCGGCAGGTGCCCGATGGGGAACATGTGCACTCGGAACAGCGCGACGATGCTCTCCCGCTCCTGCCTCGGTGCCCCGAGCGGAACCGGCGCCGCCGGCTGCTGCGGGCGGACCGGCTCGGGCGGACGCCCCTGCGGCGGGTACGGCTGTGCCGGAGGTGCCGGTTGCGGGTCGGGCGCCCAACGGGCGGGCGGTGCCGGGACGCCGGGCGCGAGGCGGGGCGGTGCCGGCGCGACGCCCGCCGCCTGCCCCGGCGGCGGCATCGGCGGCGACATCGGTGCCTGGCCCGGTGCGGCACCTGCGTAGGGCGCGGGGCCGAACTGCTGGCCCGCAAACGGTTGCGGCGCATAGGGCTGGCCCGCGAACTGCTGGCCGGGCGGCAGGATCGGCGCCGGTGGCGGCGGAACAGGTGCGGCGGGACCCCCGGAGAACCCGGCCAGGTGCGTTTGCGCCGGTGGCGTCGGGATGCCGTGCGCGCCCGGTCCCGGCGCGGCGATACCGGTGGGCGGGGTGGGAACGTCGTCGAAGCCGCCAGGGGACAGAAAGCCGCCGTAGGCGCCCCTCGGCGGGGTCGGCGCGTCGGCGCCGGGCAACGCGATGGGGCCGGTGCCCACGTCGTCGGGTACGGACACCGGCGGCGACGCCGGTTCGGGCCGCACGTCCGGCAGCTCGGACCGCACCTCCGGCACCTCGGGCGCCCGGTCGCCGAGTGGGCGCTCCCCCGGCAGTGGGAGGACGTCCTCGGGCCGGTGTCGCTCGGGCAACGGCACGACATCGGCGGGCAGCGCCTCGACCGGGGAAAGCCCTGGCGGTCCCCCCACCGGCGACAGCGCACCGTCCACCACCGTGGCCGGCAGGCCGGTCGCGGTGCTGAGCAGCCCGGCCTGCCCGTCGGGCGAGTGAGTACCGGGGTTCGGGTCGACGACGTCGCCGACGGCGTGCACGGTGCCGTTCGCGCCGGGGCCGACGGCGTCCACGAGCCCGCCCGAGATCGCACCGACGTTGGTCGCCGTGCCGCGCAGCGCGGTGTCGAGCCCGGCCAGCGCGGTCGGATGCCCCGAGTCGGCCGCGGCGACCGCGGCGTCGTGGTTCCTCGCGGCGTCCACGAGCTGGCGCACGATCTCGACCTTCGCGGCACCGACCTGCTCGGCTGCGGACTCGAGCCGGTTCGCGGCCTCGTCAGCGCCGCGCGCGGCGACGGTCAGGCGCCCGTGGTCCGGCTCGACGAACCCCGACCACCGTTCGCCCGCGGCCTCGGCGGCGGGCCCCGTCATCGCGCTGAGCGCCTTGCCCGCCACGGTGTCGGCGTCGGCGGCGAGCGTGGTCAGCTCACGCGCGGCCTGGCGCCACGCCCCCGCCTGCTCACGCATCGCGTCCTCGTCGGCCTCCGGCCAGCTCACGCCGGTCCGCGCCGCGATGTCCGCCAGCTCGGCGGGCAGCTCGATCCCCATCCGCACGCCCCTACCCGGCCGAACCGGCGTCGCTCAGCTCTCCTGCCGCGTCCGCGTCGGCGGAGCGGTACGTGCCCGCCGCCGACGAGAACCTCGACCCCATGTCGCCGAGCCCGCCCGCGAGCTCGCCGAGAGCGCCGAGCACCGCGCTCGACGGGCCCTCGTGCGCCTCGGCGAAGCTCTGCCCCACCGCGTCGCTTCCCCACGGCGCGGGGCCATCCTCCAGGCAGGCGCGCAGGTCGGCGGCGATGCGGGCGGCCCGCTCGGCGAGTCCCTCGAACTCGGCGGCGTGCGCGCCGAGCCGCTCGGCGTCGACCTCGAAACCCGGTCCCCCGCTCATCGCGCCCTCGGCCAGTCGGCATCGTCGAGCCAGCTGCGGTCGTCGAAGCTCTCGTCCTCGTCGTCGGGCACGTCGTCGGCTGCGATGTCCTGCGCGCCGAGGTCAGCGGTGCCGAGCAGGAGGGCCTGCGGGTCGGTGCCGGACGGCAGCGCCGGGGCGAGCACCTCGCTTGCGCCCGTCAGCGCCTTCACTGTCGCACCGCCGGTCAGCTTCACGATCTGCGCGGCCAGCTCGGCAGGCCGGTACTTCTCGTACGCCTCGTCGGCGATCACGAGTCCGGTGAGCATGCCGCGCGCGCCGACCGTGGCCGTGACGAGGCCGTCGTCGCTGGTGGCCGACTCGCTGATCGACGCGAGCTCACGGTGTACGGAGGCCAGCTGCTCGCGACTGCGGCGGTAATCGGCGAGGAGCTGGTCCACCTGCGCACGATGGTCGGTCACGGCACTCTCCCCGACGTCCGTTGGTCTGCTGTCACAGCGGTCGGCAACGCATCAGACGCAGCCTGCTGGCGCGCGGTTCCCTTCGCAACCGAAGCGTTGTGCGATCAGCGTCCCGAGATACAGATCGGCACGAGAGGGTCTCTCCTTGACCTATCCGGCGAGAGCGCGCACCACACGCGAGGGGCTGGGCCTGCCGAGGCGCTCCGCCATCCACGCGCTCGCGGACACCAGCGCGTCGAGATCGGCGCCGTGCTCGATGCCGAGCCCGTCGAGGAACCACACCAGGTCCTCCGTGGCGAGGTTGCCCGTGGCCGACTCGGCGTAGGGGCAGCCGCCGAGGCCACCCGCCGAGGAGTCCACAGTGGACACGCCGCGGCGCAGTGCGGCGAGGGTGTTGGTCAGCGCCTGGCCGTAGGTGTCGTGGAAGTGCACGGCGAGCGCGTCCACGCCGATGCCCTGCCCGGTGAACGTGTCGACCAGCCGCTCGACCTGGCCCGCCGTGGCCACGCCGATGGTGTCGCCGAGGGAGAGCTGCGAGCAGCCGAGCTCCAGCAGGCGCTTGCCGACGCGCACGACCTGCTCGGGCGACACGGGTCCCTCCCACGGGTCGCCGAAGCACATGGAGAGGTATCCGCGCACGTCGAGCCCTTCGGCTCGCGCCCGCGTAACGACCGGCTCGAACATCGCGAACTGGTCGTCGAGGCTCGAGTTGAGGTTGCGTTTGGCGAAGGTCTCCGTCGCGCTGCCGAACACCGCGATGTGGCTCACCCCGGCCGCCAGAGCCCGGTCGAGGCCGCGCTCGTTGGGCACGAGCACCGGGTAGCGCACGCCGTCGCGGCGGTTCAGCCCGGCGAGCAGCTCCTCGGCGTCGGCGAGCTGAGGCACCCACTTCGGGTGCACGAAGCTCGTCGCCTCCAGCGTGGTCAGCCCCGCGGCCGCGAGCCGGTCGAGGAACTCCAGCTTGACCGTCACCGGCACGGTCGACTTCTCGTTCTGCAGACCGTCGCGGGGACCGACCTCCCAGATCGTCACCCGCTCCGGAAGTCCGTCCGTCGCCGGAACCCGCTCCGGCAGACCCAGCTCGCGCGTACCCACTACCTCAGCGTCCCCTTCCACGCGGCGGCTGACGGGGCGGCGGCTCCTGCTGCCCGTAGGGAAGCTGCTCCGTCTGCGCCACGCCGTAGTCGTCGTACGGGTTGTCGTTGACCTGGCGGTAGATCACGGTGTGCACGCGCTCCACCCTCGGAATGTCGTCGAACGTCAGCGGCTCGTCGGAGGCCGACTCGATGATGAGCGTGCCGCAGCCGAAGACCCGGTCGATCAGACCGTGCTCGAACCGTACGCTGTTGATGCGGGCCATCGGGATGTCGATGCCGGTGCGCTTGATCACGCCCTCGCGCGCGATGACGCGGTCGGTGGTGACGATGAAGTGCGTGGTGCGCCAGCGCACGAACGGCACGAGCACCAGCCACACGATCAGCACCAGTGCGACGACCCCGATCGCGATGAGGCCCACGGAGTTCCACGGCGACTCGGCGTCCCGCGCGAGCAGGGCGAGCCAGGTGCCGACGCCGATGGTGGCGAGCAGCACGAAGATCGGGAACAGCAGCATCTTGAAGTGCGGATGCTTGTGGGTTACGACTTGCTCACCTTCGCTGAGCAGATCGTCTGGATAGGCCACCTCGAACACTCCCCGAACTCGTTCTTGCGCGCCGTGCGCTCACCGTACCGCCAAGTAGCGGGATTCACCCCGAAACAGGGCGCAAGTGCACGACATCGCCCGCGAAGATCGTCCGCCGGGCTCCCGTGTTCGTCTCCACCACGAGCGCGCCGGTGCGGTCGAGGTCGACGGCGTTGCCGAGCAGCTTCTCGCCGCCCGCGATCATGATCTTGACCTCCTGCCCGAGGGTCGCGCAGTGCGCGCGGTAGTCCTCGAGCAGACCGGAGGTGGCGAGGTCGCCCGCACCGGCGCGCCAGGCGTTCTCGCGTTCGTGCAGGAACGTCAGCAGCAGGCGCGAGATCTCCGTCCGGTCCGTCGTGCGCGCACCCAGCTCGGACAGGGCCGCCGCGGTCAGCCCGCCGGGGCCGGGCTCGACCGGCTCGCGCGAGGGCGTGACGTTGAGGCCGATACCGAGGATCACGCCCTGCTCCTCCGAGGCCGCCGCCTCGGAGAGGATGCCGGCGAGCTTGCCGCGGCCGTCCGAGGCGAGCACGTCGTTGGGCCACTTGAGCACCGCGGGAACGCCCAGCTCGCGCGTCAGGTCCATCAGCGCGAGCCCGGCCACCGAGGCGAGTGAACCGAGCACCGCGAGCGACACCCCGGCCGGCCGGAACAGGACGCTGCAGTACACGCCGGCCCCCGAGGGCGAGACCCACGTCCGGCCCCGGCGGCCGAGCCCGGCGGTCTGCTCCTCGGCGATCAGCACTGTCCGGTCCTCCGCGCCCTCGACCAGGGCCTCCCGCAGGTCTGCGTTGGTGGAACCGGTGCTGGCGACGACGTCGAGACGGGCGTACGGCCCGACCGGGCGGACGAGTTCGGCCCGCAGTCGCGCCGCGTCGATACGCTTCATGCGCGTTAGCGTAGGACGTTCGAGGACGTTGGCTACGCCACATCTGCGGCTACGGGCACGGAGCTAAGCTGCGGTTCCATGAGCAGCGCAACGGAGCCGATCGGGACACCACCCGACGAAGAGCCGGACATCCACACCACGGCCGGCAAGCTCGCAGACCTCTACCTGCGCTACGAAGAGGCCGTGCACGCCGGCTCCGCGAGAGCGGTCGAACGGCAGCACGCCAAGGGGAAGAAGACGGCGCGCGAGCGCATCGACCTGCTGCTCGATCCCGGTTCTTTCGTCGAGCTCGACGAGTTCGCCCGGCACCGCTCCACCAACTTCGGGCAGGAGCAGAACCGCCCGTACGGCGACGGCGTGGTGACCGGTTACGGCACCATCGACGGCCGTCCGGTGTGCGTCTTCAGCCAGGACGTGACGGTCTTCGGCGGCTCGCTCGGCGAGGTCTACGGCGAGAAGATCGTCAAGGTCATGGACCTCGCCATCAAGACCGGCCGCCCGATCATCGGCATCAACGAGGGCGGCGGCGCGCGCATCCAGGAGGGCGTGGTCTCGCTCGGCCTCTACGGCGAGATCTTCCGCCGCAACACGCAGGCCTCCGGCGTGATCCCGCAGATCTCGCTGATCATGGGCGCCAACGCGGGCGGGCACGTCTACTCCCCCGCGCTCACCGACTTCGTGGTGATGGTCGACCAGACCTCCCACATGTTCATCACCGGCCCCGACGTGATCAAGACGGTGACGGGCGAGGAGGTCACCTTCGAGGACCTCGGCGGTGGCCGCACGCACAACACCAAGTCCGGCAACGCGCACTACCTCGGCTCCGACGAGGACGACGCTATCGCCTACGTCAAGGAGCTGCTCAGCTTCCTGCCGTCGAACAACCTCTCCGAGACTCCCGTGTTCGAGGCCCCTGAGCCCTCGGGCGACTCGATCGCCGACGGCGTCACCGACACCGACCGCGAGCTCGACACGCTGGTTCCCGACTCGCCGAACCAGCCGTACGACATGCACGAGGTGATCACGCGCGTCGTGGACGACGGCGAGTTCCTCGAGGTGCACGAGCTGTTCGCGCCCAACGTGATCGTCGGCTTCGGCCGCGTCGACGGGCACAGCGTCGGCGTGGTGGCCAACCAGCCGACGCAGTTCGCGGGCTGCCTCGACATCGACGCCTCCGAGAAGGCGGCCCGGTTCGTGCGCACGTGCGACGCGTTCAACGTGCCGGTGCTGACCTTCGTGGACGTGCCCGGCTTCCTGCCCGGCACCGACCAGGAGTGGAACGGCATCATCCGGCGCGGCGCGAAGCTGATCTACGCCTACGCCGAGGCCACCGTTCCGCTGGTCACCGTGATCACGCGCAAGGCCTACGGCGGCGCGTACGACGTGATGGGCTCCAAGCACCTCGGCGCCGACGTCAACGTCGCGTGGCCGACCGCGCAGATCGCCGTGATGGGCGCACAGGGCGCGGCGAACATCGTGCACCGCAAGCGCCTCGCGGCCGCCGCCGACGGCGGTGAGGACGTCGAGGCGCTGCGCGCGCAGCTGATCCAGGAGTACGAGGACACGCTGTGCAACCCGTACGTCGCCGCCGAGCGCGGCTACGTCGACGGCGTCATCCCGCCCGCCCACACACGTGGCTACGTCGCGCGTGCGCTGCGGATGCTGCGGGACAAGCGCGAGACCCTGCCGCCGAAGAAGCACGGGAACATTCCGCTGTGAGCACCGAGGAGACCACCGAGGAGCCCCGGCGTCCGTTGCTGCGCGTCGTCAGGGGCAACCCGGACGACGCCGAGATCGCCGCGCTCACCGCGGTGCTGGCCGGGCTCGCCTCGGCGAGCACGGAGCCGCCCGAGCAGCCCGCGCGTTCGCGGTGGGCCGACCGGGCGGCGCTGGTCCGCGCCCCGCTACGTCCGGGCCAGGGCGCGTGGCGCGCGTCCGCGCTTCCGCGCTGACCCGCTCTCGGAGGGCAGAGCCCCGGCGTGCCGGTGCAGCACGACCACGCGCGTGATCCCGGCGAGCGCGAGCACGAGCGGCACGCCGAACGCGAGCCGGTGGGCCGTGGACTCCGGCACGCCCGCGCCGGTGAGCGCGTCGAGGGCGATCCCGACGCCGAGCTGGGCGACCACGGCGAACGTGAAGCCGCCCATGTTGGCGATACCGCTGGCGATGCCGGCGCGGTGGCCGTGGTTTGCCGAGCGGGCGAGGTCGAAGGCCAGCATGCTCACGCCGCCGCCCGCGCCGATGACGAACAGCACGGGTGCCAGCACGGTCGCGGGCGCCGAGGCGGGCAGCGCCACGAGCAGCGCAGAGCCCGTGATCGCGGCGACCGCGGCACCGAGCACCAGCGCGCCGCGCACGCCGGGCCTGCGGGAGGCGAGCTGACCGGCGGCTGTGCTGGCCAGCACGAACCCGAGCACGACCACGCCGAGCAGCGTGCTCGCCGTGCCCTCGGACAGTGCGTGCGCGCCGACGAGATAGGGCTGGCCGAGCACGGCGCTGAACGAGACGAACGTGCCCATGAGCGTGAAGTGAGTCCACATCGCGTGCCGGGTGCCCTGGTTGCGCCACGCGTGGCGCAGGCTCTGCCGCAGCGGCTCGCCCGGAGCGTCGGCGTGGCGCATGGGCCCAGGGCTCTCGCGCAGGCCGATGCCGGTGGCGACCAGCAGCACGACGGTGACCACGCCCGCGATGAGGAAGGTGCCGGTCCAGCCGCGGGCGGCGAGCAGCGCCGCGAGCGGAGCCGTCGCGATCAGCTGGCCGAGTCCGCCGATCATGCCGGTGAGCGCGGCGACGAACGCGTAGCGCCTGCCGGGGAACCAGTTGTGCGCGATGCGCAGGACACTGACGAACATGCACGCGTCGCCTGCGCCGATGAGCGCGCGCCCCGACATCGCGGCGGCGTAGCCCGTGGCGATGGCGAACACGACCGTGCCCGCGGCCATGAGCGTCATCCCGGCGAGCAGCAGCCTGCGCGGGCCGAGGCGGTCGGCGCCGACGCCGACGGGCACCTGCAACGCGGCGTAGAGGGCGAGCTGCACGACGGAGAACGCGGCCAGCCCAGTGGCGTCGATGCCGAACCGTTCCTGCGCGGTGAGCCCGGCGACGGAGAGGCTCATGCGGTGGAACAGCGCCGTGAGGTAGCAGAGGGCGCCGAGGCCCCACATCGCCCACGGCAGCCACGGTCTCACGCGCACTCCAGCTCCTCCACGTCTTGTATCTATCTTGCATCTAAGTTGCGCGCTAGGATGCCCGTGTGTCAACGAGCGACCGGTCACAGCGAAGGGCGGCCGGCGAGCGCGCCTACGAATGGGTGAAGGACCGGATCCTCGACGGCAGGCTCGAAGGCGGCCAGCTGCTCAGCGAGGGCGAGGCCGCGTCGGCACTGGAGATCTCGCGAACCCCGGTGCGAGAGGCGTTCCTGCGGCTGGAGGTCGAGGGCCTGCTGCGGCTCTACCCCAAGCGCGGAGCGCTGGTGGTGCCCGTGTCGGCGGGCGAGGTCGCGGAGGTCACCGAGGCGCGGATCCTGCTGGAGTCCCACGCGGCGGCGACCGTGATCGCGCGCGGCATCCAGGCCGACGTCGCCGACGCCATGACCGCGGTGCTCGGCGGCCAACGCCGCCTGGACGTGCCGAGGGAGACGGCCGCGTTCTCCCGGCTCGACCGGCAGTTCCACGCCACGCTCGTGGAGGCGGCGGGCAACAGCCTGCTCACGCAGTTCTACTCGGGCCTGCACGACCGGCAGGTGCGGATGGCCAACTCCGCGCTGCACCGGGCACCGAGCCGCTACGGCGCCATCCTCGACGAGCACGAGCGGCTGTGCACACTCCTGCGTGACAGCGACGCCGACGCCTTCCGCGAGCAGCTGGCCGCCCACATCGGCGGCACCCACGGAGCCCTCCTCGACAGCTGACCCTGCCCCCGGCGCCCGCAAAAGTGCCCTCGGGCGCGGCGGGCCGGGCGTGTTCTAACCTCGGCGCGTGCGTTTCGTGCTGGCCTCGGCCTCTCCCGCCCGGCTCGCCGTGCTGCGAGCGGCGGGCATCGATCCGAGCGTGATCGTGTCCGGTGTCGACGAGGACGCGGTGGCCGCGAGCCTCACCGACCCCACCCCCGCCGAACTGGTCACCGCGCTCGCCAGGGCGAAGGCCGTGGCCGTCGCCGAGACGGCGGGCATCGCGGGCTCCGACGCCGTGGTGGTCGGCTGCGACTCGATGCTGGCGATCGGCGGCGAGGTGGTGGGCAAACCGGGCACGCCGGAGATCGCCCGCAAGCGCTGGGCCGGCATGGCGGGCGGCACGGGCGAGCTGCTGACCGGTCATGTGGTGCTGCGGCTGGAGAACGGCGCCGTGACGGCCGAGGCGGCGGGCAGCCAGACCACGACCGTCCACTTCGCGACGCCCACCCAGGACGAGCTGGACGCCTACCTCGCCACGGGCGAGCCGCTCAACGTGGCCGGTGCGTTCACCCTCGACGGACTCGGCGGCTGGTTCGTCGAGGGCATCGAGGGCGACCCGTCGAGCGTGATCGGGATCAGCCTGCCCCTGACGCGCCGCCTGCTGGGCGAGGTCGGCGTGAACGTGACGGACCTCTGGCGCGCCAACGGGTAGACCCGTGCCGATCCTCGAGCCGGCGCCGCAGCCCCGTGACTGGCAGCCACGACGGCTGTGGCCGCTCGCGCTGAACACCGCCTTCCTCGCCTTGATCGCGATCACGGCGGTCCTCGTGGGCGCTGGATCGCGGCTGACCGGCGGCGAGGGCCAGGGCACCTACTTCCTCGTGGGCGGCCTGTTCATCGGGGGCATCGCGCTCTGCACCGGCCTCGTCAACCTGCACCGCCGACGAAGGACCGCCGAGCAGAGCCAGGCGACACAAACCGACGGCTCACTGCGGGTGCCGTACCGGCCGGCGGCGTTCGCCGGTTACCTGTTGCTCCCGCTGGTGACCCTGGCGCTCTTCGGCCTGCTGTTCATCGGATTCGTGGTGACGCTCTCGAACGGCGATCTCGACGGTGCGGGTGTCACGGTCGGGGTGTTGTCGGCAGCGGTCGTGGCGCTGGCGCTCTGGTGGACCGTCGAGCTGGCTCGCGGTGCTTTCCGGAGGGGCGCGCTGACCCTGAGTCCCGAGGGCGTCTCCCATCGAGGCTGGACGTTCGGAGTCCTTCAGCTCGTGGGAGGACATTCGCGCGGTGAGCGCCGACAACACCGCAGGGCCCAGCGTCCGGCTGTCCACCGATGCCGGACGTGCGCTGTGGTCTTCGGCAGACCTGCGCAGCGCGGTGTCGGACCTGCGTTCGGGCGCCCCCGTCGACCCGGCACTCCCCGCGCTCGCCGGCCAGGAGCGGACATCCGGCGGCACCCGGGTCCGCCGCCGGACCTCCCGCGCGCTCCCCGCCCCCGAGTTCGACGACGGGCGCGACATCGTGCTGCCGGTGCGCTGGTTCGCGGTCGATCCGGTGCTGCTCTACCGGCTCGTCCGGTTCTACGCCGACACCCCTTCGGCACGCCCCGAGCTGGCCACCGGAGCGGCCGCGCAGCGCCTGCGCAGCGATCAACTTCCCATGATGTGAGAGGCGACCGCGCGTGGAAGCTCCTCGCGTGGTTCCGCGTTGTGCACACCGGCAGATTCGAGAATTACTTTCACCTACCGGAGTGGACGCGTGTCTTTCCTGCGCACCTACACCAAACCCTCGGTCTTCGCGGCCGCGGTCATCGGCTCACTGGTCGCGGGTGCGCTGCTGGGCGCACTCGCCAGAGCCACCGAAACCGCGTGGCTCACCGAGGTCCTCGACCAGCTCGGCTCGGTCTTCACCACCCTGCTCCAGATCGCCGTGATCCCCCTCGTCTTCACGGCGATCATCGTCGGCATCAACAGCCTCCGCAGGCTCGGCGGCGGGCGCACCGCGGCCAGGCTCGGCGGCAAGACCGTGCTGTGGTTCGCGATCACGTCGCTCATCGCCGTGCTGATCGGCATCGTCGTCGGGCTGATCTTCAACCCCGGCAGCGGCGGGATCGGCGACGCACAGGCCACTGCGGAGAACGCCGAGAAGGCCGCGGGCAGCGTCGACAGCTGGGGCTCCTGGACGGCGTTCATCGAGGGCATCGTGCCCAGCAACTTCATCGCCGCGTTCGCCGAGGGCGAGACGTTGCAGGTGCTGTTCCTCGCGCTCGTCATCGGCGCCGCCGCCTACAGCCTCGGTGACCGCGCCAAGCCGTTCGTCGACTTCACCACCAGCGTCTTCGAGATCATCCAGCGCTACCTCGGCTGGATCGTGCGCCTGGCCCCGATCGGCATCCTCGGCCTGATCGGCGCGGCCGTGGCGAACTACGGCGACTCGCTGTTCCGGCCGCTGCTGTCGACCACCGTCGCCGTCTACGTCGGTTCGCTGCTCGTGCTGTTCGGCGTCTACCCGATTTTGCTGCGGGTCTTCGCCAAGGTGAGCCCCGGCCGGTTCTTCGGCAAGGCGTGGACGGCGATCCAGTTCGCGTTCGTGTCCCAGTCCTCCGGCGCGACGCTGCCGCTGACCCGGCAGACCGCCGTCAACCTCGGCGTCGACCCCGGCTACGCCGCGTTCGCGACGCCGCTCGCCAGCGCCACGAAGATGGACGGCTGCGCGGCGGTGTTCCCCGCGATCGGCGCGATCTTCATCGCCAACATCTCCGGCGTGTCGCTGAGCTTCGGGCAGTACGTCGGCATCGTGGTGGTGGCCGTGCTCGGCGCGTTCGCCACGGCGGGCACCACCGGCTGGCTCACCGCGCTGACCCTCACCACCACGGTCATCGGCCTCGACGCCGAGCAGGTGGCGCTGGGCATCGCGCTGATCTACTCGGTCAACCCGATCATGGACATGATGCGCACCGCCACCAACGTCGCAGGCCAGATCGTGGTGCCGACCGTGGTGGCCCGCAGCGAGGGCCTGCTCGACGACGACGTGCTCAACACGCCGAGCACCCCGCCGCTGCTCAGCGACACCGGCGAGGCCGCCAAAGCCCCCGCCCATGCCGGCGCCTGACCCCGTCTCCCCGGCTGCAGTGAAGGCCACCATGCCTGCGTTGACCGCAGTGAAGGTGGCCTTCACTGCGGTCGCCGTACCGCGCTAGGAGCGTGCTGAACAACCCCGCCCGTAGCGAGCGGCGATCCAGGCGGCGGCCTCGCCAGGCGGAGGGAAGCCCTCGTACCGGGCGTACTCGGGCTTTCCGACAACGCAGCGAGGCGCCGTCTGGGCGTCGCGCAGTAGGGCAGCGGTTGTTCAGTGCGCTCCTAGGGGCACTCCGTGAGTTCGTCGGCTTCCACGTCGACATCGGGCCAGCCGCGCAGGGAACCGGGTGAGCCGTAGGTACCGGTGCACCCGGCCACCTCGCCACCCAGGTCGAACACCTGCGCCAGCACCGGAGCCAGCTGGCATTCGGCGGCGTCCTCGGTGTCGCTGCACTCGTGCCGCACCACGATCACCTCGGGCGCGGCGTCGCCGACCGCGTCGTCGAGGACGATGTTGCCCGCGTCGGAGAAGTACGGCCGCTGCGCTGGGCGCCAGCTGTCGCCGCGCCACACGTGGACCTCTCCCGCCATGCCGCCGTCGTGCGGCCCCCTCACGAGACACACCGGCGTCTCCGTCTGCGCACACCGCAGCGAGTCGTGGTTGAGCCGAACACCCATCGCCGTGATCGCGACCTCCGAGACGCTTCCGGACGCGGGGCCGCCCGCCCGCAGCCGCCCGGTGCCTCCCTCACTGTCGGCGAGCAGTTCCACCGTCATGCCGTTGACCGAGGCCGAGGCGAGCACGCGGCACGCGTCGTCGCCGCAGCTCGTGCTCGACACCGACGTCGGTTGCTGCGCGGGCCCCTCCTCGCCGACGGACAGGTCCACGTCGGGCCGCAGCAGGACCGCGGTCACGAGCGCACCGACGATCACGACGCCGGCCAGCACGGCGGTGAGCACCACGGGCCGTGGTGGCGCCGGCTCGGGCACGACGGAACTCCTCCCCCTCGGTTACCCGGACGAGCGTAGATCAGGTGACGCTGCGCGCACGTCTATGTTGACGGCGTGACGAACCCACACCTGCCGCCCGTGCTGTACCTGCCCACGGCCCCAATCGCCGCCGACGGCACCGGCGAGACCAACGTCGAGCTGCGGCGGACCGGCGACGGCCGCGTCGCGCTGCTCGCCTACACGGCGCTCGACCGCCTCGTCGAGTGCTGCGGCGAGCACCAGCCGTGGCTCATGGTGCACACCGAGCACCTGCCGAAGCTGCACGAACGCCACCCCTACGACGTCATCCTGCTCGACGGCGAGATCCCCGAGGAGCTCAGGCGCACGGCCGTCACCCAGGCGTGAGGCTCCTCTCACCTGCGGCACCTTGCGCGTCCGTAAACTCCACCCTGAGCAGCAAACAGGGAGGTAAGCGTGCCTGAGCCAGCCAGCGTGACGAAGGTGCTCATCGCCAATCGCGGCGAGATCGCCGTCCGCGTGATCAGAGCGGCCAAGGACGCAGGGCTGGCGAGCGTGGCCGTGTACGCCGACCCGGACCGGGACGCCCCGCACGTGCGCCTTGCCGACGAGGCCTTCGCGCTCGGCGGCACCACGGCTGCGGAGAGCTACCTCGTGTTCGACAAGCTGCTCGACGCCGCGAAGCGCTCCGGCGCCGACTCGGTGCACCCCGGCTACGGCTTCCTCTCCGAGAACGCCGACTTCGCGCAGGCCGTGATCGACGCGGGGCTCACCTGGATCGGCCCGAGTCCGCAGGCGATCCGCGACCTCGGCGACAAGGTCACCGCCCGGCACATCGCGCTGAAGGCGGGCGCCCCGCTGGTGCCCGGCACGAAGGACCCGGTGGAGACGGCCGACGAGATCGTCGCCTTCGCCGAGGAGCACGGTCTCCCCGTCGCCATCAAGGCCGCGTTCGGCGGTGGCGGCCGCGGGCTGAAGGTGGCCCGCACCAAGGAGGAGATCCCCGAGCTGTTCGAGTCGGCCACCCGCGAGGCGGTGGCCGCGTTCGGTCGCGGCGAGTGCTTCGTGGAGCGCTACCTCGACAAGCCCCGGCACGTCGAGGCGCAGGTGCTCGCCGACAAGCACGGCAACGTCGTGGTGGTCGGCACCCGCGACTGCTCGTTGCAGCGCCGCCACCAGAAGCTCGTGGAGGAGGCCCCCGCGCCGTTCCTCACCGACGAGCAGCGGGCCACGATCCATTCCTCGGCCAAGGCCATCTGCAAGGAGGCCGGCTACTCCGGCGCCGGCACGGTGGAGTACCTCGTCGGTGTCGACGGCACCATCTCGTTCCTGGAGGTCAACACCCGCCTGCAGGTCGAGCACCCGGTGTCGGAGGAGACCACGGGCATCGACCTCGTGCGCGAGCAGTTCCGCATCGCCGAGGGCGGCAAGCTCCCGTTCACCGAGGACCCGACGCCGCGAGGGCACTCCATCGAGTTCCGCATCAACGGCGAGGACGCGGGCCGCAACTTCCTGCCCGCGCCGGGCACCGTCACCAGGCTCGTCTTCCCCGAGGGGCCCGGCGTGCGCGTCGACTCCGGTGTCGAGACGGGCAGCGTGATCGGCGGGCAGTTCGACTCGATGCTCGCGAAGGTGATCGTCACCGGCGCCGACCGGCAGCAGGCCATCGAGCGCAGCCGTCGCGCGCTGGGCGAGATGGTGGCCGACGGGCTCGCCACGGTCCTGCCGTTCCACCGCACGATCCTCGACGACCCGGCGTTCGTCGGCGACGGCACCGGCTTCTCGGTGCACACCCGCTGGATCGAGACCGAGTTCGACAACCGGATCGAGCCGTTCACAGCGCCGACCGAGGCCGACGAGGAGCCCGAGGAGCGGCAGAACGTCGTCGTCGAGGTCGGCGGGCGGCGCCTCGAGGTGTCGCTGCCTGGCGGGCTCGCGCTGGGCGGCAACGCCGGTGGCGGCGCGGCGAAGGCCAAACCGCGCAAGCGGGGTGGCGGCGCCAAGGCCGCGGTGAGCGGTGACGCCGTGACCGCGCCGATGCAGGGCACGATCGTGAAGGTCGCCGTGTCCGACGGCCAGCAGGTCGAGGCGGGCGAGCTGATCGCGGTGCTCGAGGCGATGAAGATGGAGAACCCGGTCACCGCGCACAAGTCGGGCACCGTCACGGGTCTTTCGGTGGAGGTCGGCAGTGCCGTCACGCAGGGCTCGGTCCTGCTGGAGATCAAGGACTGACGGTTTCGCCCGGCTTGAGAACACGCTCAGTTTCGTGGCCGAGTCCAGGACAACGGACCTACCATCGAGACGTGGCCGTGGAACGACCGGAGTACCGGCTCAGCGACGCTGAGCGGCAGGACGCGCTGGACGCGCTCTCCGAACACGTCCGCACCGGCAGGCTCGACCTCACCGAGTTCGATGAGCGTTCGCAGCAGGTGAGTGCGGCGAAGTTCCGGCGTGACCTCGCACCGCTGTTCACCGACCTGCCAGAACCGAAACCGGCGGTGCTGGTGCCTGGCAGGGCCCTCACACCGAGGCAGCCGATGCCGGTGGCGCAGCCGTGGCAGCAGCGGCTGGCGGCGAGCGCGGTGCCGATCGCGGCCGTACTCGCGGCGATTCTGTTCTTCACGGTGGCCCGCGGCATGGTGTTCGTGTTCCTGCTGCCCGCGATCGTGGCGATGCTCGCGGGCTCGTGCGCCGCCCGCAGGCACGGCCGGCCGTAGGATCGCCCGGGTGGAACCGGTCGAGATCAACGCGGGCGGCTACTACCTGCGGCAGTTGAGGGCGGATCACCGGCTGGATGACCGGCCCGCGCTCGTCGAGGCGTTCACCGATCCCGTGCAGCAGCGCTTCGTGACCGGTTACGTCGTCGACGACCTGCACTCCGCGAGCGCCTACGTCGAGCTCCGCGCGAGCGAGTGGGCGAGCGGCAAGCGCTGTTCGTGGGCCGTCGCCGAGCCGACGACGGGCGACCTGCTCGGCGAGGTGGGTCTGAAGGCGCTGGACCCCGACGCCGGTACCGCCGAGACCGCCGTGTGGGTGCATCCCGCGGCGAGGGGCCGCGGTGTCGCCGTCGCCGCCGTGGGGGCGGCCCTGCGGTTCGGCTTCGGCGCGCTCGGCCTGCACAGCGTGGACTACCTGCACGACCCGGCCAACCACGCCTCGGAAGGCGTCGCCAGGCGCTGTGGGTTCTCGTTCGTCGGCCCCGATGCCGCTGGACCCGACGTGCGCTGGACCCGCGTGGCGCCATGAGCTTCTTCCTCGGCCGGATCCTGGACGTGCTGGGCCGGGGCGGCGACGCGCCCGCGTTCGTCCGCGACGGCCACACCACCACCTACGCGCAGGCCCGCGAGCTGCTGCTGCGGCTGCACGGCACCGTCGAGGGAGGGGGCGTCGGCGAGGGCGACCTGGTGGCGGTGCTCGGCGGCAACCGGCCCGAGACGGTCCTCGGCCAGCTCGCCGTGCAGCTGCGAGGCGCGAGCGTGCTGCTGGTGCCCGAGTCGGCGAGCAGGTCCGCACGCGCGGAGGTGCTCGCCGGGGTCACCGCCTGCCTCGCCGAGCCGGGCCGGGAGCCGGACGGCGCACGCCGGGTCATTCCACTGCGTCCCTCCGAAAAGGACACTGTGAACGAGCCGGGCGAGCTGCCGCCGTCGGTGCAGACGGTGTTCGCCTCGGGCGGCACCACCGGCAGGCCCAAGCTCATCTCCCACCGCGGCATCTACGACGGCATGGCGCACATCTTCCAGCCCGACCCGCTGGGCCCCAACCGCGTGCTGCTGGTGGCTCCGCTGTCGCACCTCACCGGCAACTGCGCGGTGCTGGGCGCCCTGCTGTGCGGGGACACAGTCGTGCTGCACGAGGGGTTCGAGGCGGGCGCGGTGCTGGACGCGATCGCCCGGCACCGCATCACGCGGCTGACGCTCACCCCGCCCCGCCTGGCGAAGGTGCTCGACCACCCGGCGCTACCCGGCACGGACGTCTCGAGCGTGCGCGGGCTGTCCCTCGGTGCGAGCCCGCTGCCCGCCCGCAGGCTCGGCCAGGCCCTCGCGGCGTTCGGCCCGGTGGTGGGGCAGGGCTACGGGCTCACCGAGGCGCCGATGATCGCGAGCATCGCCCCGGAGGAGTACGAGGGGCACCCCGAGCGGCTGCGGTCGGTGGGCCGGATCGTGCCCGGCATGGAGGCACGCATCGACGACGGTGAGGTGCTCGTGCGCGGGCTCGCGCTCATGGAGGGCTACCACGACAGCCCCGAGCTGACCGAGCAGGCGTTCACCGACGGCTGGCTGCGTACCGGTGACCTCGGCCGGTTCGACGCGGAGGGCTACCTGTACCTGCTCGACCGCGCCGACGACGTGATCGTCACCGGCGAGCACGGCACCAAGGTGTACTCGACGGTGGTGGAGGACGCCATCGTCGCCCATCCGCGGGTGCGGCAGGCCGCCGTGCTCGGCGTGGACGGCCCTGACGGCAGGCTCGTGCACGCCGTCGTGGCCGCGGAGCCGGGCCTCACCGCCGACATGGTGCGGGCTCACGTACGGCGGGTACTCGGCGGCGAACACTTCGTACCCGCGAGCGTCGACTTCGTGCCCGCCCTGCCACTGACGCCCATCGGCAAGATCGACAAAGCCGCCCTCCGCCGAAGCTGAAAGTGCCCCTGGGGTCGGGTGGGCCGGCTCAGCCGACGGGCTCGATCAGCTTGCCCCTCGCCTCGGGGGCGGCCGAGCGGCGGGCGTCGGCGGACTCGTCGTTCGGCTGCGTCTGCGAGTCCCGCTCTGCCTCCACCCTGGCCCGGTAGACCGACACCTCGTGCGCGGTGGTCTCGGCCGACCAGCCGAGCACCTCGCCCATCAGCTCGGCCACCTGCTCCGCGCAGTCCACCCCACGATGTGGGTACTCGATCGAGATGCGGGTCCGCCTGGCGAGGACGTCCTCCAGATGCAGGGCGCCCTCGTGGCCGGCGGCGTAGGCGGCCTCCACCCGCAGGTAGTCGGGCGCGTGCTCGATCGGCTTGAGCAGCTCGGGTCGGCCGTCGGCCAGCGCCAGCACCTCGTTGACGAGCGAGCCGTAGCGGTCCAGCAGGTGCCGGACGCGGTACGGGTGGAGCCCGTGCGCCGCCGCGAGGTGGTCGGCCTGGTTCACCAGCGCGTGGTAGCCGTCGGCACCGATGAGCGGCACCTTGTCGGTGATCGACGACTGGACGCGCGCCGGCAGGTCGACCGACGCGGCGTCCACGGCGTCGGCCGCCATCACCCGGTACGTCGTGTACTTGCCGCCCGCGATCGCGACGAGCCCCGGCGCCACCCGCGCGACGGCGTGCTCGCGCGACAGCTTGGACGTCTCCTCGCTCTCCCCTGCGAGCAGCGGCCGCAGCCCCGCGTAGACGCCCTCGATGTCGTCGTGCGTCAGCTGCGTCGCGAGCACCGAGTTGACGTGCTCGAGGATGTAGTCGATGTCGTGCTTGGTCGCCGCGGGGTGGGCGAGGTCGAGGTTCCAGTCGGTGTCGGTGGTTCCCACGATCCAGTGATTTCGCCACGGGATCACGAACAGCACCGACTTCTCGGTGCGGAGGATGAGGCCGCTTTCCGACACGATGCGGTCACGCGGGACCACGATGTGCACACCCTTGCTGGCCCGGACGCGGAACCGGCCCCTGCTGCCGGAGAGCCGCTGCAGCTCGTCGGTCCACACGCCCGTGCAGTTGATGACGGCACTGGCCTGGACCTCTGTCTCCCGCCCGTCCTCGACGTCGCGCACGCGCACGCCCGACACGCGGTCGGCCTCGCGCAGGAACTCGACGACCTGGGTCGACGTACGCACCACCGCGCCGTAGTGGGCGGCCGTGCGGGCGACGGTCATCGTGTGCCTGGCGTCGTCGGCCTGCGCGTCGAAGTACCGGATGCCACCGATGAGCGCGTCGCGTTTGAGCGCGGGCACCATCCGCAGCGCACCGGCCTTGGTGAGGTGCTTCTGGCCGGGCACCGACCGTGCGCCGCCCATCGTGTCGTACATGAACAGGCCCGCCGCCGTGTAGGGCCGCTCCCACACCCGGTGTGTCAGCGGATACAGGAAGCTTACGGGTTTCACCAGATGCGGAGCGAGTCTCGTGAGCATCAGCTCGCGCTCGCGCAGGGCCTCGCGCACCAGCCCGAACTCCAGCTGTTCGAGGTAGCGGAGGCCGCCGTGGAAGAGCTTGCTCGACCTGCTCGACGTGCCGGAGGCGAGGTCGCGCGCCTCGACCAGGGCGACGCGCAGGCCCCGCGTGGCCGCGTCGAGCGCGGTCCCGGCTCCCACCACGCCCCCACCGATCACGACGAGGTCGAAGTTCTCGCTGCTCAGCCGCCGCCACGATTCCTCGCGGGTGGCCGGACCCAACGACGCAGTCACTACTCGCCTCCTCACCACGGCAGACGCCGCCGCACGACACGACGGCCTTCTGGGAGCTTCCCACGTCAGGCCGGATCGAATCAGCCCTGAACGACACCCCCCGCTTCAGATCTTGTCCCAGATCGAGGCGCGGAGCACGATGAAAACGAGGGACGACGCAGTCCCGATACCGGAGGTGTGGCATGAGTGCGACAAACACCAGACACCAGACCAACGGCTTGGCCAGACTACGTCAAACCACCGGTGGCGAGTTACTGGCCGAGTTCCTGGGCACGGCGATACTTATTCTCCTCGGCTGCGGCTCGGTCGCCGTGGCGCTGGCGGGCCTGCCTGGATCCGGCAGGCAAACCGCGGACTTCGGTCCCGCGAACTGGCTCATCATCGCCTTCGGCTGGGGACTGGCCGTGGTGTTCGCCGTGTACGCCGCGGGTGGTGTGAGCGGCGCGCACATCAACCCGGCGGTGACACTGGCGATGGCGGTGCGGCGCGCGTTCCCCTGGGTGAAGGTGGTTCCCTATTGGATCGCGCAGATCCTCGGCGCGTTCGCCGGCGCGGCGGTGGTCTACGCCGTGTACTACGACGCGATCAACGCCTTCCTGCAGGCCGCGGGAACGCCGAAGTCCGGTGACGTCGCTACATTCTCGATATTCGCGACGTTCCCAGCGGAATACTTCGGCAACGGAATATGGGGACCGCTGGTCGACCAAATCGTCGGCACGGCCATTCTCGTGATGCTGGTGGCCGCTTTGATCGACAGCCGGAACCAGGCGCCACAAAGCAACTTCGGACCGTGGGCGATCGGTTTCGTGGTGGTGGCCATCGGCCTGAGCTTCGGCACGAACGCCGGTTACGCGATCAACCCGGCTCGTGACTTCGGGCCACGGATGCTCGCCTGGATCGCCGGCTGGGGTGATGCCGCGATGCCCGGCAACGGCGACTGGTTCAGCAACTACTGGTGGATCCCGATAGCCGGGCCGCTGGTCGGTGGTGTGGTCGGCATCCTGATCTACGACTTCTTCATCGGCCAGGTCCTCGTCGCGCGTGAAACCCCGTTCGGTGTGGAGGGCCCGCCGCCTGGGCGCGTCCCCGAACCGACCGACGAAACCGTGACCAGGACATCCTCGGAGGAGGCGATTTCGGAGTCGCGGCCGCCACAGACGAGCACATCGGAATAGCAGCTCCAGAAAGGAAGCAGGATGGCTTCATATGTGGCCGCGGTCGACCAGGGCACGACGTCGACCAGAACGATGCTTTTCGATCATTCCGGCAGCGTCGTCGCCGTCGACCAGCGCGAGCACGAGCAGATTTTCCCGCAGGCCGGATGGGTGGAGCACGACGCCGAGGAGATCTGGGCCAACGCCAGGGCGACCGCGGGCGGCGCACTCGCGAAGGCCGACGTCACGACCGCCGACATCGCCGCGGTCGGCATCACCAACCAGCGCGAGACCACGCTGGTGTGGGACCGCAAGACCGGCAAGCCCGTGTACAACGCGATCGTGTGGCAGGACACGAGGACCGACCGGATCGTCAACGAGCTCGGCGCGCTCGGCGGCGGGCAGGAACGGTACCGGGAGAAGACGGGCCTGCCGCTCGCGACGTACTTCTCGGGGCCGAAGGTCAAGTGGATCCTGGACAATGTGGACGGTGCACGGCAACGTGCCGAAGCCGGTGATTTGCTGTTCGGCAACATGGACACGTGGGTGTTGTGGAACATGACCGGCGGGGTGGACGGCGGTATCCACGTCACCGACCCGACCAACGCCTCCCGCACGATGCTGATGGACCTCGACACGCTGCAGTGGGACGAGGGCATCGCGTCCGACATGGGCATTCCGATGTCGATGCTGCCGGAGATCCGGTCGTCGTCGGAGGAGTACGGCAAGGTGCGGGAGCGTGGCGCGCTCGGCGGGGTGCCGATCGCCGGCATCCTCGGCGACCAGCAGGCGGCGACGTTCGGCCAGGCGTGTCTCTCCCCCGGCGAGGCGAAGAACACCTACGGCACCGGCAACTTCGTGCTGCTGAACACCGGAACCGAGAAGGTGCTCTCGCAGAACGGTCTGCTCACGACGGTCTGCTACAAGATCGGCACGAACGACACGGTGTACGCGCTGGAGGGCTCGATCGCGGTCACGGGCTCGCTGGTGCAGTGGCTGCGTGACAACCTCGGCATGATCTCCTCGGCCGCGGAGATCGAGGAACACGCACGCACGGTGGAGGACAACGGCGGGGCGTACTTCGTGCCGGCGTTCTCCGGTCTGTTCGCGCCGTACTGGCGTTCGGACGCGCGCGGCGCGATCGTGGGGCTGACGCGTTACGTCAACAAGGGTCACCTGGCGAGGGCGGTGCTGGAGGCGACGGCGTTCCAGACGCGCGAGGTGATCGACGCGATGAACGCCGACTCGGGCGTGCCGCTCAAGACGCTGAAGGTGGACGGCGGCATGGTCGTCAACGACCTGCTGATGCAGTTCCAGGCCGACATCCTCGGCGTATCGGTGATCCGCCCGGTGGTGAACGAGACGACCGCGCTCGGCTCCGCCTACGCCGCGGGTCTCGCCGTGGGCTTCTGGAAGAGCGAGGAGGACATCCGCAACAACTGGGCCAAGGACAAGCAGTGGGACCCGGGGATGGACGACATCCGCCGGGAGCGCGAGTACCGCAACTGGAAGAAGGCCGTGACGAAGACCTTCGACTGGGTGGAGAGTGACTGACCCGTTCGCACCACCTCGATCGGGTGGTTCTCAGGTGAGCAAGGGAGCTTTACTCCCGTTTTTCGGGAGTAAAGCTCCCTTGCTCCCTTCTCGTCACGGTGCCTCGGTTGCGGTGATGACGCGGAAGTGGGCTCCCTGGTTGTCGGTGACCTGCGCCAGCCTGCCGTAGGGCGAGTCCCACGGCTCCCGCACGAGCTCGCCGCCCAGCTCGGTCACCCTCGCGACGGTCGCGTCGGTGTCGCTCACCGCGAAGTAGACCGCCCAGTGAGGCGGAACGTCGGCGGGCACCTCGTCGGGCAGCAGGCCGACCCCGCCGACCACCTTGCCGCCCGCCTTCAGCGTCGAGTACCGGAAGCCCTCGTCCGACATGTCCTCGAAGGTGTGCCCGAACACCGCGGCGTAGAAGTCCCTCGCCCGGTCGTAGTCCCGCGTGAGGCACTCGTTCCAGTTCAACGAGCCCGCCGCGTTCGCGAGCCCGACGCCGTTGTGTTCCCCCGCCTGCCAGAGCCCGAAGACCGCACCGGTCGGATCGGCCGCGACGGCGAGCCTGCCCGCCGGTCCCACGGCCGTCGGCGGCACCATGACCTGTCCGCCGTGGTCGCCGACCATCGCCACCGTCTTGCCGAGGTCGGACGTCGCGAGGTACGTCGTCCACGCCGCGGGCGCGTCTTCCTGGCCGGGCGGCATCCCGCCCACCCCGGCGACCAGCCGCCCGCCGAGCGACGCCAGCAGGTAGTTGCCGGTCTCGTCGCCCTGGTCGGCGAACGCCCACGCGAACAGGGCCCCGTAGAAGTCGATTGCCATGCGAGGGTCGGGGGCCATCAGGTCGACCCAGCACGGAGTCCCGTCGGGCCACGGTGTGTCACGAGTGACCATTGCCGCACTCCCCTACTCGTCAACGATGTGGCGTGACCAGTGTCACCCCGCACCGCTGTCGGTGGGGAGCGTCAGTCGAGGTCGTCGTGGCGCATGAGCTGCCTGCCCGCCTCGGTGATCGAACCGGACAGCGACGGGTACACCGAGAACGTCAGCGCCAGGTGCTCCACCGTCAACTGGTTCTGCACCGCCAGCGCGATCGGCAGGATCAGCTCACTCGCGGTGGGCGCCACCACCACGCCGCCGACCACGACGCCCGTCGCCGGGCGGCAGAACAGCTTCACGAAGCCCTGGCGCAGGCCCTCCATCTTGGCCCGCGCGTTCGTCGCCAGCGGCAGCATGATCGTGCGGGCGGGCACCTCGCCGGAGTCGATGGCCTGCTGGCTGATGCCGACCGTCGCGATCTCGGGGTGGGTGAACACGTTCGCGGCGACCGTCCGCAGGCGGATCGGCGCCACCCCCTCGCCGAGCGCGTGCCACATCGCGATGCGGCCCTGCATGCTCGCCACCGAGGCCAGCATCAGCACACCCGTGCAGTCACCCGCGGCGTAGACACCGGGCGCGCTGGTGCGCGACACCCGGTCGACGGTGATGAACCCGCCGGGGCCGGGCTCGATGCCGACGCGATCCAGCCCGATGTCGGCGGTGTTGGGCACCGAGCCGACGGTCATCAGCGCGTGGCTCGCCTCGATCTGCCTGCCGTCCGTGAGGTGGATCAGCACACCCTTCTCGGTGCGCTCGACGCGGTCGGCGCGGGCGTGCTTGACCACGGTGGTGCCGCGCTGGGAGAAGACCTCTTCCAGCACGGCGGCGGCGTCGGCGTCCTCGTGGGGCAGGACCCGGTCGCGGCTGGAGACGACGGTGACCTTGACGCCCATCTCGGTGTAGGCGGAGGCGAACTCGGCGCCCGTGACACCCGAGCCGATCACGGCGAGGTGCTCGGGCAGTTCGGGCAGGTCGTAGAGCTGGCGCCAGTCGAGGATGCGCTCGCCGTCGGGAACGGCGCCGGGCAGCACGCGCGGGGTGGCGCCGGTGGCGATGAGCACCACGTCGGCATCGAGCACCTCGTCGATCTCGGCGCCGGTGACGGCGACCTTGTGGGTGGCGAGCCCGGTCTCTTCGTCGCAGAAGCGGGCGGTGCCGGTGATCACGCGCACACCCTCGCGCTGCACGCGGGCGCGGATGTCCGCCGACTGCGCGAGCGCGAGCCCGCGCACGCGACCGTGCACGGTTGGCAGGTCGATGCTCGTGTCGGCGAGATCGGTGGTGATGCCCAGCTCGGCGAAGCCGTGGAGGCTCGCGCGGGCACCTGACGACGCGATGAACGTCTTGGAGGGCACGCAGTCGTACAGCACGCAGGCGCCACCGAGTCCGTCGCGCTCCACGACGGTCACGTCGGCCCCGTGTTGCGCCGCGACCAAGGCCGCCTCGTAGCCGGCTGGTCCGCCGCCCATGATCACGATCCTGGTCACGCTGGTTCCCTTCTCGTTGAGCGCCGTCGAGCCCACTCTAGGCGGGGACACGCGGAGTGCGTCCTTTCGGGTGAGCGCACGGCCGTTAGGCTGTGGCCGTGCCCTTGTATGCCGCTTACGGGTCCAACATGGCGCCCTCGCAGATGATGGAGCGAGCTCCGCACTCGCCGATGGCGGGTACCGGTTGGCTCGAAGGCTGGCGCCTGACCTTCGGTGGCGAGGATCTCGGCTGGGAGGGCGCGCTCGCGACGATCGTGGAGGATCCGTCGTCGCGGGTGTTCGTGGTGCTCTACGACGTGACCCATCTCGACGAGTCCGCCCTCGATCAGTGGGAGGGCGGCGAGCTCGGGATGCACAACAAGATCCGGCTCCGGGTGCAGACCATGGACGGCTCGGTGCTGGCCTGGCTCTACGTGCTGGATGCCTACGAGGGCGGTCTCCCCTCAGCGCGGTACCTGGGCGTGCTCGCCGATGCGGCGGAGGACGCCGGCGCCCCGGCCGACTACGTCGAGGCGCTCCGCACCCGCCCCTGCAAAGGCATAGGCCCCTAACCCCGCGCGAGTCGTGCGCTCCCGCACGCGAGTCGTGCCTTCCCGCTCGCGAGTCTTGCGTTCCTGCTCGCGAGTCTTGCGTTCCCGACAGCGAGTCGTGCGTCAAGCGGCCAACCCTCGTCTCCGGAAGGCCGCCCTGACCGCACCGATCAGCCGTCCCGGGTCCTTGAGGTCGGCAGCGTCCGCGCGAATGACGATCCAACCCCGCCGCTCGAGGTCCGCGTCGCGTGCGGCATCGGCTTCCTGGCGGGACTCGTGCGCCTCGTAGCCGTCGTACTCCACCGCCACCCGCGGCTCCGGCCAGGCGAAGTCCAGCCGGTAGATCTCGTTCCCGGCCAGGTCCGTGATGCGGTACTGCTGCTGGGGAACGGGAAGGTCGGCGTCGACGAACACGAGCAGCGTCCAGCTTTCCGCCGGCGACTCGGCCAGGCCGGTCGCCAGGTCGAGCAGGCCACGCGCTTGCCGTCGGCCGCGCGGATCGGCGCGCGACCGGATCCGCTCCTCGACCCACGCTCGGAACTCCGCCCGCGCGTCCTGGGCGACGAGGCGCAACGCCTGGTCGGCGCAGGCAATCCCGGCCCGTCGGGTGCCGCGGCTCAGCACCTCGGCCACGGCCACGTCGAGCGCCAGCACCCGCAGTCCGCAGATCACCTCGACGTCCTGCGGGTCGACCACGCCGTGGTGCAGCACCATCCCGGCGCGCCGCCGAGGCTGTGATCGATACGGCACGAGGATGTGGATAGGTGCCGTCTCGGCGACGCTGCAGCCGTGGACGGCCAACGCGCTGTGGCTCGTCAGCACCGCGTCGGAACCAGCGCCGAGCAGGCAGGCCGCTGCACGCGTGACAAAGTCGGCGGCCCGACGCGGGTCGACCAGCACAGTGCGAGAAGCCCTGGTCAGGCGCCCTTCTCGGAGCAGGCCGCGAAGTTCGCCGGACCCGAGCTCACGCTCCAACTCGGCACGCAGGTAGGCCCCGTGGAGGCCTTCGGGAAGTGAGTTCATGCATCCACGGTCCGGCCTTCGCCTGCCCTTCCGGGCGGCTTTTCACAAACTGTGGATAACTCACCCGGCTGTGGATAACTGCGACAACGCGCGAACGCACAACTCGCCGTCTGGAGTGCACAACTCGCGGTCGGGAACGTACGACTCGCGAGCGGGAGTGCACGACTCGCGCTACGCCAGTGCTCCCAGTGCGGTGTGGACCATCACGCGGATGCCGGTCAGCAGGGCCCGCTCGTCGAGTTCGAAGGTGGGCTGGTGAAGGTCTCGCATGGAGCCCTCACCGGACCACACGCCGAGGCGCGCGAACGCACCCGGCACATGCTCCAGATACCACCCGAAGTCCTCGCCGCCCGACGACTGCTCGGTACCCGCCGTCGCCTCCTCGCCCAGCGCCGCCTCGACGCCGGCCCGCATGAGGGCCGTGCTCTCCTCCTCGCTGACCACCGGCGGCACACCACGCCGGTAGTTGAGCTCGTAGCCGACACCGGTGGGGGCCAGCAGCGACTGGATGGACGACGCCACCAGGGGCTCCAGCGACTTCCACGTCTCGTGGTCCGCCGTGCGGAGCGTGCCCCTCAGCACGCCCTCCTGCGGCACCGCGTTAGCCGCCTCGCCCGCGTGGACGGCGCCCCACACGAGCACCGTGCCCGACCTCGGGTCCACGCGCCGCGACAGCAGCGCGGGCAGCGACGTGATCACGGTGCCCAGCGCGTGCACCAGGTCGGCGGTCAGATGCGGGCGGGACGTGTGCCCGCCGGGCGAGGTGAGCCGCAGCTCGATCAGGTCGGCCGCCGAGGTCAGCGCGCCGACCCGCGTGCCGACCTGGCCCACCCGGAGCCGGGGATCGCAGTGCAGGCCGAAGATCCGGTCGACGCCGTCGAGCACGCCCGCGTCGATCGCGTCGAGCGCGCCACCGGGCATGACCTCCTCCGCTGGCTGGAACACGAGCCGTACGCGGCCGGGCAGTTCGGGGGCGGTCGCCAGCGCCATGCCGGCGGCCAGCAGCACCGTCGTGTGCAGGTCGTGCCCACACGCGTGCGCCACACCGTCGACGGTCGACGCGTACGGCAGCCCGGTCGCCTCGGTGAGCGGCAGGGCGTCCATGTCGGCGCGCAGGGCGACACAGGTCGTGCCGCTGCCGATGTCACACACCACGCCGGTGCCGCCCGGCAGCACCTTGGGAGCCAGCCCCGCCGACCGCAGGAGGCTCATCACGAGCTCGGTGGTGCCGTACTCCCGGCGCGCGAGTTCCGGGTTCGCGTGGATGTGCCTGCGCCAGGCCAGCACGTCGGCGGCATGCGCCACGAGCCACTCGTCGAGCCAGAACGGGCCTCTGCCCTCACCCAGATCGTCCAACGGCGCCATGCTCACACCGCTCTCGGTGAGCAGGGCGTCGGCCGAGTCCGCCGAAGGGGAGCCACCAGGCTCCCCCGGCGATTCGGGTCGCGAGTCGAGCACAGTCACGCCGCACCTCCGCACGAGCCCAGCACAGCGCGCGTCGACACAACTGTCTCTCGCTGGGAAATCATTGTCGTACGCATTTGCACCTAGTCTTGCACCAAATAGGTGATCGGTAGACCCGGATGTCCTAGCGACAAGACAGACGGTAGCCGGTTTGCGCTGAGCGGCTACAGAGAGTTCGGCTTCACTGTTCGACGTGCCACAGCTCGACGGACGGCGAAACGCGCCGGAGCCGAGCGGCCGGAACTACTTCTTCTTCGGCTTCTTCTTGCTGCGGATGTGCCTGCCCCAGATGACGATGCCCAGCAGCACCGCGGCGGCGACGCCCACGACCAGCTTGTTGCGAGAGTTCCTCGCGTCAGCCTCGTTCTGCGGGTCGAGGACGGGACCCGGCTCCGTCTGGGTCAGCGCGGGGGCTGCCGCGACGACCGGTTGAGCGGTCGCGGGAGCGGCCGAGGCGGTGGCGGAGGGCACACCGAGAATCAGCACACCGGCGAGGACGGTCAGCACACCCAGGACGGCAAACACGCGCACGGGCCCCAGTGTGCCCTGTCGAGCTGATCGCCGTCAGCCGCCACGCGGTGACTCTCCGCCGAAAGCCTCGAGGATCCGTTCGGCGGCCAGCGTCGCCGTGAGCCTGCCCTCCCGCACGTCCCGCTCGACCTCGGGGACCAGCTCGCGCACGTTCGGATGGGTCGCGAGGCGGTCGAGCAGCTGGTCGCGCACCATCGACCACGTCCAGTCCACCTGCTGCGTGCTGCGCTTGCGGGCCAGCTCGCCGGAGTCCTCCAGTGTCTGCCGGTGCCTGCCGATCTGCTGCCACACGGTGTCGAGCCCATTGCCGGTCAGCGCGCTGCACGTCAGCACGGGCGGGGTCCACGCGGCGTCAGGGCCGTAGATCATCCGCAGCGCGCCGGACAGCTCCCGCGCGGCCTTGCGGGCCTCGGGCTCGTGCTCCCCGTCGGCCTTGTTCACGGCGATGACGTCGGCGAGTTCCAGCACGCCCTTCTTGATGCCCTGCAGCTGGTCGCCCGTTCGCGCCAGGGTGAGAAACAGGAAGCAGTCGACCATGTTGGCCACGGCCACCTCGGACTGCCCGACCCCCACCGTCTCCACCAGCACGACGTCGTAGCCCGCGGCCTCCATCAGCACGATGGTCTCCCTGGTCGCCCTCGCGACCCCGCCGAGCGTGCCGGAGGTCGGCGACGGCCGGATGAACGCCGAGGGGTCGACCGCCAGCCTGGCCATGCGGGTCTTGTCGCCGAGGATGCTGCCGCCGGTGCGTGTGGACGACGGATCGACGGCGAGCACGGCGACCTTGTGTCCCGCCTCGGTCAGGTTGGTGCCGAGCTGGTCGATGAAGGTCGACTTGCCGACCCCGGGCACGCCCGTGATGCCGACGCGCTGGGCGCCCCCGGCGTGCGGCAGCAGCTCCACCAGCAGGTCCTGCGCCTGCCCCCGGTGATCGGCCCTGCTGGACTCGACCAGGGTGATGGCCCGCGAGAGGATCCCGCGATCACCGGCGAGGACACCCTTGGCGTACGCGGTGACGTCGATCGTGCGAGGCATGCCTACGAGTGTCGCGCGTCGAGCTGGTCGAGCAGGCCCATGGCGGCCTCCGCGATCACCGTGCCGGGACCGAAGATCGCCGCCGCGCCCGCCTTGCGCAGCTCGTCGTAGTCCTGCGGCGGGATCACACCACCCACCACGACCATGATGTCCTCGCGCCCCAGCTCGGCGAGCTCGGCGCGCAGCGCGGGCACCAGCGACAGGTGCCCCGCGGCGAGCGACGAGACGCCCACAATGTGCACGTCGGCCTCGACCGCCTGCCGCGCGACCTCGGCCGGGGTGGAGAACAGCGGGCCCACGTCGACGTCGAAGCCGAGGTCGGCGAACGCGGTGGCGATCACCTTCTGGCCTCGGTCGTGGCCGTCCTGGCCCATTTTGGCGACGAGGATGCGCGGGCGGCGCCCCTCGGCCTCGGCGAATGCGGCGACCCGTTCGCGGGCTGTCTCCACGTTCTCGGATTTCCCGACCTCGTCCCGGTACACGCCGGAAATGGTACGAATCTGCCCTGAGTGGCGGCCCCAGATCTTCTCCAGTGCCTCCGAGATCTCCCCGACCGTGGCCTTGGCCCTCGCCGCGTCGATCGCGAGCGACAGCAGATTGCCGTCCGACTCAGCCCCCGCGGTGAGCCTGCGCAGCGCGTCCTCGACGGCGCCGGAGTCACGTTCCTCACGCAGCCTGCGCAGCTTCTCCAGCTGCTGGGCTCGCACGCCAGCGTTGTCGACCTTGAGCACGTCGATCTGTTCTTCCTCGTCGACGCGGTACTTGTTGACGCCGATCACCGGCTGCCTGCCCGAGTCGATGCGCGCCTGCGTGCGCGCGGCGGCCTCCTCGATGCGCAGCTTGGGGATGCCGGCGTCGATCGCGCGAGCCATGCCGCCCGCCGACTCGACCTCGCTGATGTGGCCCCACGCCTTGCGCGCGAGGTCGTAGGTGAGCCGCTCGACGAACGCGCTGCCGCCCCACGGGTCGATCACGCGCGTGGTGCCGGACTCCTGCTGCAGCAACAGCTGCGTGTTGCGCGCGATGCGGGCGGAGAAGTCGGTGGGCAGCGCGAGCGCCTCGTCGAGGGCGTTGGTGTGCAGCGACTGCGTGTGCCCCTGGGTGGCCGCCATCGCCTCGACACACGTGCGGACCACGTTGTTGTAGACGTCCTGTGCGGTCAGCGACCAGCCGGAGGTCTGGCAGTGCGTACGCAGCGACAGGGACTTCTCCGACTCGGGCGAGAACTGCTTGACGAGCTTGGCCCACAGCAGGCGGGCCGCGCGCATCTTCGCGACCTCCATGAAGAAGTTCATGCCGATCGCCCAGAAGAACGACAGTCGCGGCGCGAACTTGTCGATGCCGAGGCCCGCGTCGAGCCCGGCGCGGATGTACTCGACGCCGTCGGCGAGCGTGTAGGCGAGCTCCAGGTCGGCGGTCGCCCCGGCCTCCTGCATGTGATAGCCGGAGATCGAGATCGAGTTGAACCTCGGCATGTGCTGCGAGGTGAAGCCGAAGATGTCGGAGATGATCCGCATCGAGGGCTGCGGCGGGTAGATGTAGGTGTTGCGGACCATGAACTCCTTGAGGATGTCGTTCTGGATGGTCCCCGTGAGCTGTTCGGGCTTGACGCCCTGTTCCTCGGCGGCGACGACGTAGAGCGCCATCACCGGCAGCACCGCGCCGTTCATGGTCATCGACACGCTCATCTTGTCGAGCGGGATGCCGTCGAAGAGCTGCCGCATGTCGTAGATCGAGTCGATCGCCACGCCCGCCATGCCGACGTCGCCGGACACGCGCGGGTGGTCGGAGTCGTACCCGCGGTGCGTGGCCAGGTCGAACGCGACCGAGAGACCCTTCTGCCCGGCCGCGAGGTTGCGGCGGTAGAAGGCGTTGGACTCCTCGGCCGTGGAGAAGCCGGCGTACTGCCGGATGGTCCACGGCTGGTTGACATACATCGTCGGGTACGGCCCGCGCAGGAACGGCGCCATGCCGGGGTACGTGTTCAGGAAGTCCACATCAGACAGATCGTCGGCGGTGTAGAGCGGCTTGACGCCGATGCCCTCCGGCGTCTCCCACACCAGCGCGTCGGCGCCCTTGCCGGTGCTCGCGTGCAGCGCGTCCGCCCAGTCCCGCTGCGCACCCCGCTCCGGGGTGCCGAGCTCGACGTCGGTGAAGTCGGGAATGGTCATCAGTCGACTCCCAGCTTGTCGAGGGTGCTCCTGAGCACCGCCAGCGCGTCGCATCCGGCGTGGACGTACCCGGTGACGCCGTCGTAGTCGCCCGGCTTGCCGGCCAGCAGCACCTCGGTGGCTCCGGCCTCCCGCAGCGCCGCGGCGAGCTCGGCCGCCTCCTCGGCGTAGGACTTGTCGCTGCCGCACAGGCACGCGACCGGGGTGCCGCTCTCCCGGAACGCCCTCACCACGTCGTCGGTCACGCCCGGGTTGACCGGCCGCACGCCGCCCGCCTGGAACAGGTTGGCCGCGAACGTGGCGCGCGCCGTGTGGGCGGCGAGCGGGCCGAGGGTCGCGAGGAACACCGACGGCCGCTCACCGTGTGCGGCGAGGTAGGCGTCGGAACGGTCCCGCAGCTCTTCGTACTCCTGCGCGTAGCGAACGCGGGGAAGGCCGCCACCGTCCACAACCGACGGTGCGGGCTCGCGCTCGACGCCCTTCTCGTCCAGGTGCGGGAACTCGCTGACGCCGGTGATCGGGTCCTCGCGGGTGGCGAGCCGCCTGGCCCGCGCGTCCCACGTCGCCGCGAGCCGCTCGGCCAGCGCGCCGGAGGACAGCTCGGCCCGGATGCCGCCCGCCTTCTCGATGGCGGTGAACTCGCGCCACGCGGCCTGTGCCAGCGCGTCGGTGAGGTTCTCGACGTACCAGGAGCCGCCCGCAGGGTCGATCACACCGGCCAGTTTGGACTCCTCGAGCAGGATCGTCTGCGTGTTGCGGGCGATCCGGCGGGAGAACGCGTCGGGCCTGCCGATGGCGGCGTCGAAGGGCAGCACGGTGACGGCGTCCGCGCCACCGACGCCCGCCGCGAAGCAGGCGACCGTGGTGCGCAGCATGTTCACCCACGGATCGCGCCTGGTCAGCATGGCGGGCGAGGTGACGGCATGCTGGCGCATCGCGACGCCGTTCGCGCCGGACACCTCCGTGACGCGGGCCCACAGCCTGCGTGCGGCACGGAACTTGGCGATGGTGAGGAACTGGTCGCCGGTCGCCGCGTACCGGAACTCCAGCTGGGCCGCCGCGTCCTCCACGCTCAGGCCCGCGTCCGTCAGCGCGCGAAGGTAGGCGACACCCGCGGCGACGGACGCGCCGAGCTCCTGCGCGTCCGAGCCGCCCGCCTCGTGGAACGGCAACGCGTCGACCACGAGCGTGCGCAGGCCCGGGTACCGCTGCGCGACCCTGGCGGCGAGCGCCGCCGCGGGGGCGAGGTCGTGTTCGGTGCCGGTGCGTGCCTGCAGGCCGATCGGATCGGCGCCGAGGGTTCCGGACGCCTCACCGGAGGGGATCTCGCGCTCGGCGAGCACCGCGAGCAGGGCCTCGGCGGCGGCCTCGTACTCCTCGCCCGCGTCGAGCACGATCGGCGCCAGGTCGAGGTAGACGTCCCGCAGCGCGCGCCCGAGGTCGGCCACGGGCACGGCCGTCTCGCCGACGCGCAGCCACACGGAGTTGACGCCGTTCTCCAAGTCGGCCAGCACGTCCTCGTTCACGGTCGCGGCGTCGGAGCCGGCGTGCAGGGCACGCACGTCCCAGCCCGTGCTCACCTGGCCCTCGGCGCGGCCACCGCGCACGAACGGCGGCAGCCCGGGAAACCCGGCGGGCGGCGCACCGTCCTCGGCGGTGTAGAGCGGCTGGATCTCGATGCCGTCATAGGTCGTGGTGGTGAGCAGACTCTGCGGCGCCCCCGTGAAGTCCTCCGGCAGCGCGCCGCTCTTCTTCAGCACGCCTGCCACGAGCCGCTCCCAGCCGGCCCGGTCGGGGGCGCCGAACTCGGCCGCGAGCGTGAGCTCAGCGGGCGCGGACGCCGGTGTCCCAGCCACTTCTGTCATAACAACTCATGGTAGGGGCACCGACCGGCCCGCAAATGTGATGCAAATCCCGGCTAACAACACTGGGCGAGCGTGGCCCTCGCCGGCGGTTCGCCACAATAGGGGTCGTGTCCGCCCCCACTGACGATTCGCGCCTCGTCGCCGGTCGCTACCGGCTGCGCTCGGTGCTCGGCTCGGGGGCGATGGGCACGGTCTGGGCGGCGCGCGACGAGTTCCTCCAGCGGCCCGTCGCGGTCAAGGAGGTCCGGATGCCGGCGGGCGTACCGCCGGACCAGGCGGGAGAGGTCCGCGAGCGCACGCTCCGCGAGGCCAGGGCGATCGCGGTGCTGTCCCACCCGAACGTGGTCATCCTGCACGACGTCGTGCTGGAGCACGGCGATCCGTACGTCGTGATGGAACTGCTGCCCTCGCGCAGCCTCGCCGCGCTGCTGAGGGACGGCAGGCGGCTCACGGTCGCGCAGGCGGCGGCGGTGGCCGACGCGGTGGCCGCGGCACTGGAGGCGGCGCACGCGGCAGGCATCACCCACCGGGACGTCAAGCCCGGCAACGTGCTGGTGGCGCAGGACGGCCGCATCAAGCTCACCGACTTCGGCATCGCCCGCAACGTCTCCGAGGTCACCATGACCCACACGGGGACCATGCTCGGCTCGCCCGCGTTCATCGCGCCCGAAGTCGCCTCCGGTGGCGCGGTGACGTACACGGCGGACCTGTGGGGGCTCGGCGCGACGCTGTTCGCCGCCACGGAGGGGCGCCCGCCCTACGACGTCGACGGCGATCCATTGGAGACGGTGAGCAGCGTCGTGCACGGCGAGGTGCCGAAACCCTCCCCCGGTCCGCTCGCCGCGTTGATCCGGGGCCTGATGGCCAAGGAGCCGTCGGCGCGGATGTCGCTGTCGGAGGTGCGGCGAAGGCTGTACCCGTTCCTGGCGCAGCCCCGGCACCCGCTGTTCCCTCCGGAGCTGTTCCGCCAGAGCACGCCCGCCGGGCCGGAGGCGAGCGTGACGCGGGTGATCCCGGCGATGCCGGCCGCCGCACCGGAGTCCGGAGCCGACGACAGCGGCGGAGCGCTCGCGGCCGACCCGGGACCGCTGCCGTTCGGCGGGGGTGCCGCGGCGGCCAGCGGTCCGGCCCCGGTGCACGCCGGGCGGTCGACGGCGCGAACGGTGGCCCTTGTCGTGGTGGTGATGCTGCTGTTCGTGCTGGCGGTGGCGGGCGGGTTCGTGCTCACGCGTGTCCTCGCGGGCCAGCCGCTGTCGGCGCCGGACCGCGCGGAGGAGCCGACACCTGCCGCGGCTCCCGCCCCGCGGCAGGAACTGGTCACGCGCGAGGGCGACGCGACCAACCTGCAGGGCGCGAAGGGCGGCCTGTTCTCGGTCGAGGTGCCCGCCGACTGGACGAAGTTCGTCACCCAGCAGCCGGAGACGGAGCTGCCCACCAGCACCAAGGTGCAGTTCGTCTCCGCCGATGGCGCGCAGGTGCTGGGCGTGGAACGGTTCGCGCAGTATTCGGACGCCTACACCGTGGACGACTACGTCACCACGCTCGGCGGGTTCTGGGCCCAGGGTGATTTCACGCTGGTGCGCTCGGAGCCGCTCGGCGACCGTGACGGCGTGCTCGTGACGTACCGGACGGCGGAGCGCGGCGCGAGCGGTGAGCGGGCGATGAACAGGACGACGGTCGCGGAGGTGTTCCTCAGCGGGTCGAGCCTGTGGGTGGTGAGCGTGACGGTGCCCGTCGAGCAGGAACGCCTCGGCCGCAGTGAGTTGTTCGACCGCATCGTGCCGACGTTCCAGATGACCGACTAGCGGGCGAGCCCAACTGCAGTGAAGGCCACCTTCACTGCGTTCAACGCAGTGAAGGTGGCCTTCACTGCAGCTTCACCGCGGTTGCACCGAACCGGTCACGTGAGGCTTTCGCGTGGGCGAGCCTGCGCAGCGCGGCGTGCAGCGCGTCGCCGAGCACGGTGCCGATCACGGCCGCCTCCACGATCGCCTCCCGTTGTCCGAGGGCGGCGACGGTGTCGAGATCGGTGCCCGCGACGAGGTCGGCGGCCTCGGCGTAGTCGTCGAGCCGCTCGGCGAGTTCGGGGTGGCCGAGGTCGCGGTAGGTGCACAGCACGCCCACCAGCGCCTCGACGATGGGCGTGCCGGGCGCGATCACCCAGTCCCGTTTGTCGGCGAGTGCCTCCAGCCGCTCCATCGCCCACGCCCGCGCCTCCTCGCTCACCTCCACGGTGGGCAGCGGAAGGCCGTGCTGCGCGATGCCGAGCACGTCGTGGGTGGAGGTCTCCTGCCCGAGCCCGGCGATCACGTCGCGGACGGCCGCGATGGACAGCCCGCCGATGTCGAGGAGGGCGCGGATCAGCTTGAGCCTGCGCACGTGGGCGGCGTCGTAGCGCGCCTGGTTGGGGCTGGTGCGCTCCCCGGGCGGGAGCAGGCCCTCGCGCAGGTAGTACTTGATCGTCGCGACCGGGACCCCGGACTCCCTGCTCAGCTCGGCCATCCGCATACGTTCGTCGCCTTCCTGTGGAATCCTCAGCATGGATAGTGTAGCTTCCCGCTATAGGTAGTATCACTATCTATAAGGAGCCCGGCATGTCCGACCTGCTCGGCCAGGCAAGGACCTGGCACCGCCCGATGACGATCTGCGCAGGCGCGATGGCGGCGATGGCCGTCGTCTCGGCCGGAGGACTACTGCTCGACGACCGCGTGCTGCTCGGCGCGCCGATCTGGCTGAAGCCGTTCAAGTTCGCGGTGTCCATCGCCCTGTACTGCGTCACGTGGGCGTGGCTGCTGACCCTGCTGCGGTCACGGCAACGGCTGGCGTACCGGGTGTCCACCGGGATCGCGGTGATCCTGTTCGTGGAGTACGCGATCATCGTCACGCAGGTGGTGCGCGGAAGGGCCAGTCACTTCAACGCCTCGACGCCGGTGGACCAGGTGCTGTTCAGCGTCATGGGCGGGTCCGTCGCGGCACTGTGGGCGGGCACGCTCGTGCTGACCATCCTGCTGCTGCGCACACCGATCCCCGACGGGGCCTCGCGCTGGGCGATCCGCCTCGGCGCCGTGATCTCGCTGGTGGGAGCCGGGCTCGGGGCGCTCATGCTCGGGCCGACGAGCGAGCAGCTGGAGTCGATGCGCAACGGCACACCCACGGGGTTCATCGGCGCGCACAGCGTCGGCGTCGCGGACGGCGGCCCGGCCATGCCAATCACCGGCTGGAGCACCACCGGCGGTGACCTGCGCATCCCGCACTTCGTCGGCATGCACGCCCTGCAGGTGCTGCCGCTGCTGGCGTTGCTGCTCGGCCTGCTCGCCACCCGGTTGCCGGTGCTGCGCGACGGCACGGTGCGGATGCGGCTGATGTTCGTGGCGGGCTTCGCGTACGCGGGGCTGACCGGGCTCGTCACGTGGCAGGCGCTGCGCGGCCAGCCGCTGCTCTCCCCCGACGCCTGGACCCTCGCGGCCCTCGCCGCACTGGTCGTGACGGTGACTCTCGCGACCGTCCTGATCATCACCAAGCGGGAGCAAGGGAGCTTTACTCCCGTTTTTCGAGAGCAAAGCTCCCTTGCTCACCCGGAAAGGACCCCGCGATGACCGGCGCCCTTTTCGAAGTCACCTTCTACCTCGCGGCGCCGTTCTGGGCGCTGATGATCGTCGCGCCCCGTTGGCGATGGACCACCCGCGTCATCGGCTCGCCGTGGATCGCCCTCCCGCCGCTGCTCGTCTACCTCACGCTCGCGCCCGGCGACTTCGCGGAGCTGTGGACGGTGGTGAGCAGGCCGGACCTCGAGGCGCTGCGCGCGTTCCTCTCCTCCGCCGATGGCGCGGCGATGATCTGGGCCCACCTCATCGCGTTCGACCTGTTCATCGGCAGGTGGATGTACCTCGACGCACGCAGGCGCGGGGTTCCTCACCTCGCGCTGGCCCCGGTCCTGGTGCTGACGATCCTGCTGTCGCCGATCGGCCTGCTCGCCTACCTGCTGGTCCGCGCGGTGACGCCCGAAGCACGTAGGCTGCACGACCGTGAACGAGAAGATCAGCCAGCCCAGTGACCTCGCCGCCGCTGCCGCCTCGGTGCTCGCCGAGCGCACCGGAACCGACCGGCACGACATCGCCGTGGTGCTGGGCTCGGGCTGGCGCCCGGCCGCCGATGTGATCGGCGAGCCCCAGACCGAGGTCCCGCTCGGCGAGCTGCCCGGGTTCGAGACGCCCAGCGCCGTCGGCCACGGCAGCACCGCACGCTCGGTGAAGATCGGCGACAAGCGCGCACTGGTGCTGCTCGGCCGGACGCACCTGTACGAGGGCAAGGGCGTCGCGCGGGTCGTGCACGCGGTGCGCACCGCGGCCGAGGCAGGCGTGCGCACGGTGCTGTTGACCAACGCCGCGGGCGGACTGCGCGACGGCTTCCAGGTCGGCCAGCCGGTGATCATCTCCGACCACCTGAACATGACCGCGACATCGCCGATCACCGGCGCGAACTTCGTCGACCTCGTCGACCTCTACTCCGGCCGGCTGCGGGACGTCGCGAAGGAGATCGACCCGTCGCTCGCGGAGGGCGTGTACGCCGGACTGCCGGGCCCTCACTTCGAAACCCCCGCCGAGATCCGGATGCTGCGCACGCTCGGCGCCGACCTCGTCGGCATGTCGACGGTGCTGGAGGCCATCGCGGCGCGCGCCGCGGGCGTCGAGGTGTTCGGGCTTTCGCTCGTGACCAACCTCGCCGCCGGGATGACGGGCGAGCCGCTCAGCCACGAGGAGGTCATCGAGGCGGGCAAGGCGGCCGCAGAGCGGATGGGCGGCCTGCTGCGTGAGCTCGTACTGCGCGCGTGACCGTCGTCACTTTCCGGTGGAGACCGGGGTGGTCGTAATGGGTACGTCGGCCATTTCCCTACGCGTCATCGAAGTCCCTTTCGCGCGTTTATCGCACTGCGGAATGGAGTGGCCACCGCGTACCCCGGCGAGCTGGTCGAGCTCGGAATCGTTGTGGCAGAGCCAATTTGGCCCATCATTGACGGCTCGACAATAACCCAATCGGGTTCTCCCCGGCGCTTTCCGGACTGACGCTGAGCGACTTGTCACCCGGCTGACAAAAGCGGGAAAACCGATGCTCACGGAAATGCGGACCGCTACTCCGGACGAGTGCGCCGGAGCCGGCGGGCCCGTAGCGCCACCGCCAGTGCGAACCGCTCGTCCGCGTCCCGCAGCCGGTCGCCGTAGCACTCCTCGAGCTGATGGATCCGGTAGCGCACGGTCTGCGGGTGCACCTTCAGCTGGCCCGCGACCTCCGGCGCGCCTCCCCGCGTCTCCAGCCACGCGGAGAGGGTCTCGGCGAGCCGCTCGCGCTGCCGGGCGTTGAACCCGTCGAGCGGCGCCATCGCGCTGTGCACGAACCGCTCGGCGAGCGTCGGATCGCTGAGCAGCCACAGCGTCAGGAGGTGGTCGGCGCACGAGACCACCGGCGCCCGCTCCACGACGCCGTCGTCGATGAGTCCCGCGAGCTGCCGCGCCCAGCGCAGCGAGTCGCGGGCGTCGGCGAGGCGGACGACGGGGCCGACCACGCACCACCAGCCGGTGAGCGCGGCCGCGAGCTCGGACACGACACCGCCGGGCGCGGGCACGACCAGGCACGGCGCGTCGCTTTCGAGGTCCACGAGCACGTCGTCGGCCAGCTCGGGGTAGCCGGGCGGCTCGGTGTCGCCGTCGCGTTCGAGCACGACCACCGTCACCTCCTCGGGCAGCGTCCAGGCCGCCGCGGCGGCCTGGTCCACGAGCACGCCCGGGGGCACCGGCTGCTCGGAGAGCAGAAGCTCCAGCAAGCGCTTGCGGCGACGTTCGAGCGCCCCGGCCGCGCGGGCCTGCGCGGCCACGTAGCCCTCGTGCGAGAGCGCCGACAGCTCGTCGATGTAGGCGAACAGGGCCGCGGCGAGCTCGCACATCGTTTCCACCGGAAGCTTCGAGCGCAGCCCGAAGTCACTGAGGGCCTGCCAGCCGACCCGCCCGCCGATGCGGTACGCCGACTGCAGCACGTCGATGCTGCGGCCCTCGCTCACCTCGTACCTGCCGAGCTGGCGGAAGAGCGCGGCGGTGCCGTTGCCCGCCGCGGCCGGGTCGAGCAGCCGGTCGAGGAACTCCAGCACGCCCTGCTGCACACCGTGCAGGATGGCGTTGCCGAACGTGCCCTCCAGAGGCCTGGCATAGGCGGGAATGGACGACTGGATCTGCTGCAAGATCAGTTGTGCAACATCCGCCGAGCGACGCCGCATCGCGGGAGCCAGCACGGCCAGCTCCGCACGGGCGGCTGCTCCGATCGGCGCCGTGTCGTTGCGCATGACGGCCTAACCCCCTTGGCGAGCGGGGGCGACGGTAGCGGCAATCCCGGGCCTTGACAACATTGTGCGGTGACGCAACCTTCGCCGAGGCTCACCACAGACCTTCGTGACCAGGCCTTTCGCTGGATCGCCGACGACGTCGACCCGGACACGCGCACAGAGTTGCAGACCGTGCTCGCCAGGGCGATGGGTGGCGACGCCGACGCGGTCGCGGAGCTCGCCGACCGCATGGACGGCCCGCTGACGTTCGGCACCGCGGGCCTGCGCGGACCGGTGCGGGCGGGACCGAACGGGATGAACCCGGCCGTCGTCGTGCGCACCACCGCGGGGGTGGCCGCGTGGCTGACGAGACACGGCAAGGCCGGCGGGACCGTGGTGGTCGGCAGGGACGCGCGGCACGGCTCGGCGGCGTTCGCGGCGGCCGCGGCCGAGGTGCTCAGCGCCGCCGGGTTCGCGGTGACGGTGCTGCCGGGTCCGTTGCCGACCCCGGTGCTCGCTTTCGCCGTCGGACAGCTGGGCGCCGTCGCCGGCATCCAGATCACCGCGTCGCACAACCCGCCTGCCGACAACGGTTACAAGCTCTACGACGACACGGCCGCGCAGATCGTGCCGCCCGCCGATCGCGAGGTGGAGGCCGCGATCGCGGCGGCCCCGGCGGCGGTGGCGGTGCCGAGGGCTCCCGGTGCCACGACGGCAGGCGGGGACCTGCTGGAGGCGTACCTTTCGCGCTGCGCGGCGTTGCCGAGGGGCACGGCGCGGACGTTGCGGGTGGCGGCGACGCCCATGCACGGCGTGGGCGCGGACGTGCTGGAGCGCGCGTTGCGAGCGGCGGGTTTCGCCGACGTGCACCTGGTGGCCGAGCAGGCGGAGCCGGACCCGGACTTCCCGACCGTGGCGTTCCCGAACCCGGAGGAGCCGGGCGCGACCGACCGGTTGCTGGCGCTCGCGGCCGACGTCGACGCCGACCTGGCGATCGCGCTCGATCCGGACGCCGACCGGTGCGCGCTCGGCGCGCGCGAGCCGGACGGCACGTGGCGGATGCTGCGGGGCGACGAGACGGGTGTGCTGCTCGGCGAGCACGTGCTGTCCACAACGGACAGCGCCGATCCGTTGGTCGCGACGACGATCGTGTCGTCGTCGATGCTGGGCAGGATCGCCGAGGCGCACGGCGCGCGGTACGTGGAGACGCTCACGGGCTTCAAGTGGCTGGCGCGGGCGGGCGAGGGCCTGGTGTTCGCGTACGAGGAGGCGCTCGGGGTGTGTGTGAACCCGGGGTTCGTGCGGGACAAGGACGGCATCGCGGCGGCGGTGCTCGCGTGTGATCTGGCGGCGACGGCGAAGGCGGCGGGCCGCACGCTGTTCGACGTGCTCGACGACCTCGCCGTGCGGCACGGGGTGTATCTGACCGACCAGGTGTCGGTTCGGATCCCGGACCTGCGGGCGCGGGCCGAGCTCATGGACCGGGTGCGCACGGCGCCGCCCGCGACACTCGCGGACGTGACCGTGACGGCCGAGGATCTGCTGCCGGACGCGGACGTGCTGCGCCTGCGGGGCGAGGGCCTGCGGGTGGTGCTCCGCCCGTCGGGAACGGAGCCGAAGCTGAAGGTCTATCTGGAGGTGACGGCCGACGTCCCGTCGGCCGAGTCCCTCCCGGAGTCCCGCCGGACGGCGGCCGAACGCCTCACCGCGCTGCGAACGGAACTCTCACAGCTGCTCGACGGGTAGCCCAGAGGGGAGCAAGGAGCTTTACTACCGAAAAACGGTAGTAAAGCTCCCTTGCTCCCTCACGGCGCTTGCGCCACCCGCTCGCCGAGTGCACGCTGAGCCACTGTGCCCACGTTGCTGATCGTCCACCACACGCCGTCGCCTCACCTGCAGGCCATGTTCGAGGCTGCGGTCTCCGGCGCGACCGACCCGGAGATCACCGGCGTCGACGTGGTCCGGCGGCCCGCGCTGTCCGCCACCGCCTCGGACGTCCTCGCCGCCGACGCCTACCTGCTCGGCACGCCCGCCAACCTCGGCTACATGTCGGGCGCGCTCAAGCACTTCTTCGACACCGTCTACTACCCGTGCCTCGACGCGACCCGCAACCGGTCCTTCGGCTTCTACCTGCATGGCAACCAGGGCATCGAGGGGGCGCAGCGGGCGATCGAGAGCGTCACCAAGGGCCTCGGCTGGCAGCAGGCGGCGCCGCCCGTGGTGGTCATGGGCGAACCGGACAAGGACGACCTCGCCGGGTGCTGGGAGCTGGGCGCGGCGCTCGCCGCCGGTCTCATGCCGGAATAGCCGGTACGCGGGTACCCCGGTGGCCCTACGATTCCGGCATGGTCATCCGCCGAATCCTGTTGGGGATGCTCGCGCTCACGGCCGCCGTGACCGCGGGCTGCACGTCCGACGACGCTCCGAGTGAGTCACTGCCCGACGGTCCCGCCCTGATCAAGGACGCCGCGGCGGCCACGGGCGACATCAAGAGCACGCATTTCACCCTGCAGGTGAACGGCACGGTCAAGGGACTGAGCGTGCAGAGCCTCGACGGCGACCTGACGAAGCAGGGCGACGCGAAGGGCACCGGCACACTCAAGCAGGCGGGGCAGCTCGTCGAGGTCGAGTTCGTGCTCGCGGGCGACACTCTCTACCTCAAGGGCCCCACTGGCGGGTACCAGGAGATCCCGGCCGCGCTCAGCTCCACTTTGTACGACCCGTCCGCGGTGCTCGACCCGGAGCGCGGCGTCTCGAAGCTCCTCTCCGGCCTGCGCAACCCGGTCACCCAGGCGCAGGAGGAGGTCGAGGGCACCCAGACCTACAAGGTCACCGGGCAGCTCGGCAAGGACGTTCTCTCCGGCCTGCTGCCGGGAATCCAGTCCGACGCCGACGTGACGTTCTGGCTGCGCACCGACGGTGAGCACCTGCCCGTCAAGGCCTCCGCGGCGTTCCCCGACGACGCCACCGTCGACGTCACGCTGTCCGATGTGGACAAGCCCGTGACCGTCACCCCGCCGGCGTGACCGAGGTCGGCACCACGCGGCGCGCGCGGTCGGTCGCGATCGGCGCCGGTGGACTCGCGGTACTGCTCGGGGCGCTCGACACCTACGTCGTCATCGGCCTGCTGCGGCAGATCATCGAGGACCTGCAGATCCCGGTGAACCGCCTCGAACAGGTCACGCCCATCGTCACGGGCTACCTGCTCGGCTACGTGGCCGCGATGCCGCTGCTGGGCCAGGCGTCCGACCGGTTCGGCCGCAAGACGCTGCTGCAGGCGTGTCTGGCCGGGTTCCTCGTGGGCTCCGTGCTCACCGCGGTCGCCGGTTCGGTGCCGCTGCTCGTATTCGGGCGCGTCGTGCTCGGTGTCGCGGGCGGTGCGCTGCTGCCGGTGACGATGGCGCTCGCCGCCGACCTGTGGTCGGAGCACCGGAGGGCGACCGTGCTCGGAGCGGTCGGCGGTGCACAGGAGCTCGGCAGCGTGCTGGGGCCGGTGTACGGCATCGCGCTCGCCGCGCTCGCGGGCTGGCGCAGCGTGTTCTGGGTGAACGTGCCGCTCGCGCTGCTGGCGATGGTCGCCGTCTACTTCTCCGTGCCCGGCGGCAGGCGGCCCGCCGAGCGCGCCAAGGTGGACCTGGTGGGCGGCGGGCTGCTCGCGGTCGCGCTGGGCCTGCTGGTGGTGGGCCTCTACAACCCGAACCCGCGCGAGCAGGTGCTGCCGAGCTGGGGCCTGCCGCTGCTGGTCGTCGCCGCCGTGGTGTTCGTGCTGTTTCTGGTCTGGGAGTCGCGGGCGAAGACGCGGCTGCTGGACCCCACTAACGTGCGGATGCGGCCGTTCCTCGCCGCGCTGGGCACCAGCATCGCTGCCGGTGCGGCGCTCATGGTCACGCTCGTCGACGTCGATCTGTTCTCGCAGACCCTGCTCAGCCGTGACGACCAGGGCAGCGTGGAGCTGCTCCTGCGCTTCCTCGTGGCGCTCCCGGTGGGTGCGGTCGCGGGCGGGTTCGTCGCGTCGCGGTTGGGGGAACGCTGGGTCGCGTTCACCGGCATGCTCGTGGCGGCGGCGGGCTTCCTGCTGATGTCGGGGTGGACGGCCGACGTGCTCTCCACACCGCACGAACTGGGGCCGTTGACGCTGCCGAGGCTCGACACGGACCTGGTGATCGTGGGGCTCGGGCTCGGCCTGGTCATCGCGCCGGTCTCCGCGGCGGTGCTGCGTGCGGCACCGCTGGAGCAGCACGGCGTCGCCTCGGCCGGCGTCGTGGTGGCGCGGATGACCGGCATGCTCGTGGGCATCGCGGCGCTCTCGGCGTGGGGCCTGCACCGCTTCCACAGCATGACCGCCTCACTCGACGTGCCGATCCGCGTGCTCTACCCGTCCGACGCGGCCTACGAGACCGCGCTCGGCGACTACGTGGGCGCCGTGAAGAACGCACTGCTCACGCAGTACACGGAGATCTTCCTGATCACGGCCGTCGTGTGCGCGGCGGGCGCCGCCCTTGCCCTGCTCATCGGCTCGCGGCGCGGTCACTAAACTCGGTACGTGCCTGAATTCCTGCCGACCGCGCCCTACCGGGGTACCCGGGACTTCCTCCCGCCGGAGATGTCCGTCCGTACCCAGGTCTTCGGGAGGCTGTACGAGGTCATCGAGCGGTACGGGTTCCAGCGCTACGACGGTCCGATCCTGGAGTCGGCTGAGATCTACGAGGCGAAATCCGGTGAGGAGATCGCCAATCAGCAGCTCTACACGCTCACCGACCGCGGGGGACGCCGCCTGGCGCTGCGTCCCGAGATGACGCCGTCGGTGGCCAGGATGATCGCCGGCAACGCCGGTGCCCTGCAGTTCCCCGTCCGCTGGTACAGCCACCCGAACTGCCACCGCTACGAACGCCCCCAGCGGGGCCGGGTGCGCGAGCATTGGCAGATCAACGTCGACATCTTCGGCTCGACCAGCGCGAACACCGAGATCGAGATCTTCGAGCTGATCCACGACATGCTCGCCGGGCTTGGTGCGAGCGAGGACATGTTCGTGGTCAGGGCGAACGACCGTAACCTGCTGTCCTCCGCGCTCACCGACGTCGTGGGCGTGAGCGACGAGCAGTTGCCCGAGGTGTTCGCGCTCGTCGACCGCTGGGAGAAGTACGAGCGGGAGAAGCTCGCCGCCAGCGCCGAAGAGATCGGCCTGACTGACAAGCAGTTCGAGAAGCTGGGCGACGTGCTGACAGCCGGGACGGCTCTGCTCGACGAGCTGCCCGAACAGGTCAAGGAGAACTCGAACCTGGTCAGGGTGCTCGGCAGCAACGCCGCGAGCCTGATCCGCTTCGACCCGATGATCGTGCGTGGCCTTGCCTACTACACGTCGACGGTGTTCGAGGTCTTCGACACCTCGCCGGAGAACAACCGCGCCCTGTTCGGCGGCGGCGCCTACAGCGACCTGGCTTCGCTGTTCACCGCACAGCAGATCCCGGGCATCGGGTTCGGCATGGGCGACGTGACGCTCATGGACTTCCTGGGCACGCACGGTCTGCTGCCGCAGCCGAAGGCCGAGGTGGACGTGGTCGTGATCCCGGTGACGGAGAACCTCGGCGACGCCGCCCGCACGGTGGCGACGTCGCTGCGCCGTTCCGGTGTGCGCACGTCGGTGCCGCTGGAGTTCCGCAAGCTGGGCAAAGAGCTCGGCCGTGCGGACAAGGCCGGCGCCCGGGTGGTCGTGATCGTCGGCCAGGAGGACTGGGACGCCGGCAACGTGACCGTGCGCAGCCTCGCCACCCGCGACCAGCGCGTGGTCGCCGTGGACTCCGCGCCGGCCACGGTCGCCGAACTACTCGCCGAATAGCACGAAGGCCGGTCATTCGAGAGTTCGAATGACCGGCCCGTTTCCCTTGTCACGCAATAGAAGAAGGCCCGCCAGGTGAATACCTGGCGGGCCTCCGTAAGTTAAGTTCGGCGGTGTCCTACTCTCCCACACCCCCACGGGTGCAGTACCATCGGCGCTGGTGGGCTTAGCTTCCGGGTTCGGAATGGGACCGGGCGTGACCCCACCGCTATAACCACCGAAACACTGGTGAAACCATCACTATCCACATATCACATGCGTGTGGTGTTTCAGAATCGTAGAGTGAGTGCGTAGCACCTTTGTAGGCAAGTCCTCGGCCGATTAGTACCAGTCCACTCAAAAACACGTTACCGTGCGTCCATGTCTGGCCTATCAACCCAGTGGTCTACTGGGAGCCTTAACCCACAAAGGGGTGGGAGACCTCATCTAGGAACAGGCTTCCCGCTTAGATGCCTTCAGCGGTTATCCCTTCCGAACGTAGCCAACCAGCCATGCCACTGGCGTGACAACTGGCATACCAGAGGTTCGTCCGTCCCGGTCCTCTCGTACTAGGGACAGCCTTCCGCAAGTCTCCTACGCGCGCGGCGGATAGGGACCGAACTGTCTCACGACGTTCTAAACCCAGCTCGCGTGCCGCTTTAATGGGCGAACAGCCCAACCCTTGGGACCTACTCCGGCCCCAGGATGCGACGAGCCGACATCGAGGTGCCAAACCATGCCGTCGATATGGACTCTTGGGCAAGATCAGCCTGTTATCCCCGGGGTACCTTTTATCCGTTGAGCGACACCCCTTCCACCAGGAGGTGCCGGATCACTAGTCCCTACTTTCGTACCTGCTCGACCCGTCAGTCTCACAGTCAAGCTCCCTTGTGCACTTACACTCAACACCTGATTGCCAACCAGGCTGAGGGAACCTTTGGGCGCCTCCGTTACCCTTTAGGAGGCAACCGCCCCAGTTAAACTACCCACCAGGCACTGTCCCTGAACCGGATCACGGTCCGAAGTTAGATTCCCAGCACGACCAGAGTGGTATTTCAACAACGACTCCACCAACACTAGCGTGCCAGCTTCACAGTCTCCCACCTATCCTACACAAGCCGAACCGAAAACCAATACCAAGCTATAGTAAAGGTCCCGGGGTCTTTCCGTCCTGCCGCGCGAAACGAGCATCTTTACTCGTAGTGCAATTTCGCCGGGCCTGTGGTTGAGACAGCCGGAAAGTCGTTACGCCATTCGTGCAGGTCGGAACTTACCCGACAAGGAATTTCGCTACCTTAGGATGGTTATAGTTACCACCGCCGTTTACTGGCGCTTAAATTCTCAGCTTCACCCCCCGAAAGGAGTTAACCGGTCCTCTTAACGTTCCAGCACCGGGCAGGCGTCAGTCCATATACATCGACTTGCGTCTTCGCATGGACCTGTGTTTTTAGTAAACAGTCGCTTTCCGCTGGTCTCTGCGGCCACTCCCACCTAGCCCGAAAAAGGCTTCAGCAGGCTTGGCCCCCCTTCTCCCGAAGTTACGGGGGCAATTTGCCGAGTTCCTTAACCACAGTTCACCCGATCGCCTTAGTATTCTCTACCTGACCACCTGTGTCGGTTTGGGGTACGGGCCACACATGCACTCGCTAGAGGCTTTTCTCGGCAGCAGAGGATCACCCTACTTCACCACAAACGGCTACGCATCACGCCTCACCCTTCATGCCTGGCGGATTTACCTACCAGACGGGCCACACGCTTACACCAGTATCACCACTGACTGGCGGGGCTACCTTCCTGCGTCACCCCATCGCTTGACTACTACAGGATCAGGCCCCACGCTCACCAACACCACAACTCCGAAGAGTCATGATACGGCTCGGGTGGTTAGTATCCCCTGCCTCGCCAGGGACGCACACACGCGGGTACGGGAATATCAACCCGTTGTCCATCGACTACGCCTGTCGGCCTCGCCTTAGGTCCCGACTTACCCTGGGCGGAACAACCTGGCCCAGGAACCCTTGGTCATCCGGCGGCAGAGATTCTCACTCTGCATTCGCTACTCATGCCTGCATTCTCACTCCCACACCCTCCACGACTCGCTCACGCGGCCGCTTCCCTGGATGCAGGACGCTCCCCTACCCACCCACACGACTACACCCCCCTCCCAAAGAGAGGAGCGGATCTCCTGTGTGAGTGACACAGCTTCGGCGGTGTGCTTAAGCCCCGCTACATTGTCGGCGCAGAACCACTTGACCAGTGAGCTATTACGCACTCTTTCAAGGATGGCTGCTTCTAAGCCAACCTCCTGGTTGTCTCAGCGACTCCACATCCTTTCCCACTGAGCACACACTTAGGGGCCTTAGCTGGCGTTCTGGGCTGTTTCCCTCTCGACGACGAAGCTTATCCCCCGCCGTCTCACTGCCGCACTCTCACACACCCGTATTCGGAGTTTGGTTGACTTCGGTAACCCGGTAAGGCCCCTAGGCCACCCAGTAGCTCTACCCCAGGTGTGAAACATACGACGCTGCACCTAAATGCATTTCGGGGAGAACCAGCTATCACGGAGTTTGATTGGCCTTTCACCCCTACCCACAACTCATCCCCCAGGTTTTCAACCCTGGTGGGTTCGGCCCTCCACGCCGTCTTACCGGCGCTTCAGCCTGGCCATGGGTAGATCACCCCGCTTCGGGTCTCGACCACGCAACTAACACGCCCTCTTCAGACTCGCTTTCGCTACGGCTACCCCACACGGGTTAACCTCGCCACGCAGCACGAACTCGCAGGCTCATTCTTCAAAAGGCACGCCATCACAACGACCAGCGCTGCTCTGACGGCTTGCAGGCACACGGTTTCAGGTACTCTTTCACTCCCCTCCCGGGGTACTTTTCATCTTTCCCTCACGGTACTCGTCCGCTATCGGTCACCAGGAAGTATTTAGGCTTACCGGGTGGTCCCGGCAGATTCACAGCAAATTCCACGAGCTCGCTGCTACTCGGGAACACCATCACACCAACACAACACAGTTTTCGCGTACGGGACTCTCACCCACTCCGGCCCGCCATCCCAAGCGGTTCCACTAACCATGTGTATCAGCGCCAGAAGTGTCAGCCCCTGGACGACAGGTCCCACAACCCCGCACACACAACACCTGACAGCTTGACATGCGCACGGTTTAGCCTCCTCCGCTTTCGCTCGCCACTACTCACGGAATCACACTTGTTTTCTCTTCCTACGGGTACTGAGATGTTTCACTTCCCCGCGTTCCCTCCACACACCCTATACATTCAGGTGCGGGTGACACCTCATAACAGGTGCCGGGTTACCCCATTCGGACACCCTCGGATCACAGCTCGGTTGACAGCTCCCCGAGGCTTATCGCAGCCTCCCACGTCCTTCATCGGCCCCTAGTGCCCAGACATCCACCATGTGCCCTACACAACTTGACCACAAAGATGCTCGCACTCACTCTACAATTCTCAAACACCACACCGAAACAACACCACCGTGCTGCCTCAGGACCCAACAGTGTG
>NZ_MASU01000002.1:0-727500 GCF_003202235.1 Prauserella flavalba | reverse complement strand
CGCAGCCTGGTGAGGAACGACAGCCAGGCGAGGTCCTCCTCCGAGTAGGCACGCCTGCCCGCCGCGTCCCTCGCGGGCGGTTCGAGGAGATCGATGCGCTCGTAGTACCGAAGAGTGTCGATCGACAACCCGCTACGTCGCGCGGCCTCCGCTATCGAGTAGCTCATACCTGCGACGGTACGACCTGGAGCGCGCTCCAGGTCAACTCCGCGATCCCGGTGTCCGCCCGTTTCATAACAGCGTCCCGATAAGGTGCTCGACATGCCACGCCCGAAGACGCACGACGAGGCATTGCGGGGCCGCCTGCTCGACCGCGCGAGCGAACTACTCGCCGCGGAGGGGGCCAAGGCACTGAGCCTGCGCAGGCTCGCGACGGACGTGCAGACGTCCACCACCGCCGTCTACTCCCTCTTCGGGAGCAAGCCCGGCCTGGTCAACGCCCTCTACTCGGAGGGCTTCCAGCGGTTCGACGAGCGGCTGCGGTCCGTACCGCGGTGCGGCGACCCGGTGGAGGACGTCGTGCGCCTCGGGCTCGCCTACCGCGACAGCGCACTGGCCCACCGGCGCCTCTACTCCGTCATGTTCACCAACGCGGTGCCCGGCTTCGAGCCCGACGACCAGGCGAGCAAGCTCGCCATGAACGCGTTGCAGCCGCTGTGGGACGTGGTCGCCGACGGGATCGCCGCGGGCGTGTTCGCCGACGTCCCCACCGAGGTGATCGCCGTGAGCTCCTGGGCCTGCGCCCACGGGCTCGTCTCGCTCGAGCTGAACGAGACGCTCCCCCGCGAGATCGACTTCTGCCGCGCCTACGAGCGCTCCATCAGGGCCAACGCCAACGGCTGGCGTCGCTAGACGGCGCCGTACTGCCGGTCACCGGCGTCGCCGAGGCCCGGGACGATGAAGCCCGAGTCGTTGAGCCGCTCGTCGATGCTCGCGGTCACCACCCGCACCGGCAGCCCGGAATCCTCCAGGAGCTTGAGGCCCTCGGGGGCCGCCAGCGCGCACACCGCCGTGACGTCGGTGGCCCCGCGCCCGGTGAGCAGGCGGATCGTGTACTCCATCGAGCCACCCGTCGCCAGCATCGGGTCGAGCACGAACACCGGCCGGTCGGCCAGCGACTCCGGCAACGACTCCATATAAGGGGTCGGCCGCAGGGTCTCCTCGTCGCGGGCGAGCCCGACGAAACCCATCTGCGCGTCCGGGATCAGCTTGTGCGCCTGGTCGGCCATGCCAAGGCCGGCCCTCAGCACCGGGACCAGGAGCGGCGGGTTCGCCAGCCGGTAGGCGTCGGTACGCGCGACCGGCGTGTGGATGCGCTCGGTGACCAGCGGAGCCTCCCGCGTGGCCTCGTAGACCAGCATCAGGGTGAGCTCGTGCAGCGCCGCGCGGAACGCCGCGCTGTCGGTGCGGGCGTCGCGCATGGTGGACAGGCGTGCCCGCGCCAGCGGGTGTTCGACGACGAGGACGTCCATGGTCGACACCCTAATCAGTTCCCGCGCTCCTGTAGCCGACGATGACCCGGAACTCAAGTCCGCTCGCTAGGGTGTACCCGTGACAGAACAGCCTGGGGCTCGCGATCCGAAACAGCTGCGCGCGTCGGACGCCGACCGGGAACGGGTGGCGCAGCTGCTGCACAACGCGATGGGCGAGGGCCGGATCACGATGGCCGAGCTCGAGGAGCGACTCGGTACCGTGTACGCGGCCAAGACGCTCGGCGAGCTCGAGCCCGTGGTCGAGGACCTGCCCGGCATGGTGGCCGTTCCGCAGGCCGCCACGCAGCTGCCCGCCGTCTCGCAGTCCCGCTCCCCGGAGACGCGGATCGGCGGGAAACCGGGGTCGACGACCTCGATCGCGATCATGTCCGGGGTCAGCCGCAAGGGCAACTGGGTCGTGCCGCCGCAGCACAACAGCTTCGCGTTCTGGGGCGGCACCGAGATCGACCTGCGCAAGGCCCGCTTCGCCGAGCGGCACTCGACGATCACCGCCGTGGCGATCATGGGCGGCGTGGAGATCACGGTGCCCGACGACATCCACGTCGAGGTCACCGGCATCGGCATCATGGGCGCCTTCGAGACCACCGACAAGAAGGGCGCGGCCCCCGAGGACTCCGTACCGCCCGACGCGCCGACGGTGAAGATCAACGGCTTCGCCTTCTGGGGCGCCGTCGACGTGCGCCGGGTCCCCCGCGATCCGAAGCGCAAGCAGGTCGAGAAGTAAGAACGCCACCCGCGAACGGGCGTCCGGCTACGCTCGTGCGCATGGCAACACCCACCTTGCCGGCCGAGCTCTCCGACGCCACGAGCGACGAGCGAAGCCTGCGCCGGTTCCTGCACGGCCTGCCCGGCGTCGACCAGGTCGGCGTCGAACAGCGGGCGGCGGGCCTCGGCACCCGCAGCATCAAGAAGGGCTCCAAGCTCCAGGCGATCGACACGGCCATCTCGATGGTCGACCTGACGACGCTCGAGGGCGCGGACACGCACGGAAAGGTGCGCGCGCTGGCCGCCAAGGCCCGCCGCCCCGACCCCGAGCGGCCGGACACCCCGCGGGTCGCGGCCGTGTGCGTGTACCCGGACCTCGTCGCCACCGCGGTCGAGGCGCTGGTGGGCACGGGCATCGGCGTCGCGAGCGTCGCCACGGCGTTCCCCTCGGGCCGGTCGAGCCGGGAGGTCAAGCTCGCCGACGTCGCACTCGCCGTGCGCTCCGGCGCCACCGAGGTCGACATGGTGATCGATCGCGGCGCGTTCCTGGAGGGCCGCTACGGGCAGGTGTTCGACGAGATCCAGGCCGTCAAGGCCGCGTGCGGTGACGCCCACCTCAAGGTCATTCTCGAGACCGGCGAGCTGGCGACCTACGACAACGTGCGGCGGGCGTCGTGGCTCGCCCTGCTCGCGGGCGGTGACTTCATCAAGACGTCCACCGGCAAGGTCTCCCCCGCCGCGACGTTGCCGGTGACGCACGTGATGCTGCAGGCGGTGCGCGACTGGTACACCACGACCGGCGAGCTGCGCGGCGTGAAGCCGGCGGGCGGCATCCGGACCACCAAGGACGCGATCCGCTACCTCGTCGCCGTGCACGAGGTGGCCGGGCCGGACTGGCTGACGCCGTCGCTGTTCCGCTTCGGCGCGTCCAGCCTGCTCAACGACCTGCTGCTGCAACGCCGCACCCAGCTGGACGGCCACTACAGCGGCCCCGACTACGTGACGGTGGACTGACATGAGCACGTGGGAGTACGCACCCGCGCCCGAGTCGCGCGAGATCGCCGGCCTCAAGCCGACCTACCGGCCGTTCATCGGCGGTGAGTTCGTTGACGGCACCGGGGAGCCGCTCAAGAGCGTCAACCCGGCGACCGAGGAGGTGCTCGCCGAGGTCGGCACGGCATCGGCGTCCGATGTGGACGCCGCCGTGAAGGCCGCGCGCAGGGCCTACGACAAAGCGTGGCGCAGGATGCCGGGCACCGAGCGCGCCAAGTACCTCTTCCGCATCGCGCGGCTCATCCAGGAGCGTTCGCGCGAGCTCGCGGTGCTGGAGACACTCGACAACGGCAAGCCCATCAAGGAGTCCCGCGACGCCGACGTCCCCACCGCGGCCGCGCACTTCTTCTACCACGCCGGGTGGGCCGACAAGCTCGACTACGCCGGGTTCGGGCCCGACCCGCAGCCACTCGGCGTCGCCGGGCAGATCATTCCGTGGAACTTCCCGCTCCTCATGCTCGCGTGGAAGATCGCCCCGGCGCTGGCGACCGGCAACACGGTGGTGCTCAAGCCCGCGGAGACCACGCCGCTGACGGCGCTGGTGTTCGCCGAGATCTGCCAGCAGGCCGACCTCCCTCCGGGCGTGGTGAACATCGTGCCCGGTGCGGGCGACATCGGCGCCGAGCTGGTGAACCACGCCGGGATCGACAAGATCGCGTTCACCGGGTCGACCGAGGTCGGCAAGCTCATCCAGCGTTCGGTGGCGGGCACGCCCAAGCGGCTCACGCTGGAGCTGGGCGGCAAAGCGGCCAACGTCGTGTTCGACGACGCCCCGCTCGACCAGGCCGTCGAGGGCATCGTCAACGGCATCTTCTACAACCAGGGGCACGTCTGCTGCGCCGGTTCGCGGCTGCTCGCGCAGGAGTCCGTGGTGGACGAGCTGCTGGAGAAGCTGCGCTACCGCGTCTCGACGCTGCGGCTCGGCGATCCGCTCGACAAGAACACCGACATCGGCGCGATCAACTCCGCGGAGCAGCTGGCGAAGATCCGCGAGCTGACCGAGTCGGGCGTGGCAGAGGGCGCCGAGCGGTGGACGAGCCCATGCCCGGTGCCCGAGCGCGGTTTCTTCTTCGCGCCGACGGTGTTCTCGAACGTCGAGCAGTCGATGCGCATCGCCCGCGAGGAGATCTTCGGCCCCGTGCTGTCGGTGCTGACGTTCCGCACCCCCGCCGAGGCCGTCGCCAAGGCCAACAACACGCCGTACGGGCTGTCGGCCGGTATCTGGACCGAGAAGGGGTCGCGGATCCTGTGGATGGCGAACCGGCTGCGCGCTGGCGTGGTCTGGGCCAACACGTTCAACCGGTTCGATCCCACCGCTCCGTTCGGCGGGTACCAGGAGTCGGGCTTCGGGCGCGAGGGCGGCCGGACCGGGCTGGAGGGCTATCTCGATGTCTGACAACAGGATCTCCGTCGCCAAGACGTACAAGCTCTACGTCGACGGCAAGTTCCCGCGCTCGGAGTCGGGGCGCACCTACCCCGTGACCGACTCGAAGGGCACGTTCCTCGCCAACGCAGCGCACGCCTCCCGCAAGGACGTGCGCGACGCCGTGGTCGCCGCACGCAAGGCGTTCGACGGCTGGTCCGGCGCGACCGCCTACAACCGGGGCCAGGTGCTGTACCGGGTCGCGGAGATGATGGAGGGCCGCCGGGAGCAGTTCGCCGCCGAGGTGGCCGCCTCCGAGGGGCTCCCCTCGCGCAAGGCGCAGTCCGTTGTAGACGCCGCCGTGGACCGGTGGGTGTGGTACGCGGGCTGGACGGACAAGATCGCGACCGTGCTCGGGGCGGCCAACCCGGTGGCGGGGCCGTACTTCTCGTTCACGGTGCCGGAGCCGACCGGGGTGGTCGGCGTGCTGGCGCCGCAGGAGTCGTCGCTGCTCGGGCTGGTGAGCGTGGTGGCTCCCGTGCTCGCGACCGGGTGCACGGCGGTGGTGGTGAGCAGCGCCGATCGGCCGCTGCCCGCGGTCACGCTGTCGGAGGTGCTGGCGACGTCGGACGTGCCCGCGGGTGTGGTGAACGTGCTGACCGGGCGGGCGGGCGAGTTGGGCCCGTGGCTGGCCTCGCACGGAGACGTCAACGCCATCGATCCGACCGGCGCGGGCCCCGTGGGCCGGGTGGAGATCGCCCGCGAGGCGGCGGGCACCGTCAAGCGCGTGCTGGCCGTTCCGGAGGACGAACCCGACTGGACCCGGCGTCCCGACATCGCCCGCCTGCGGCGTTACCTGGAACCGAAGACGGTCTGGCACCCGATGGGCGTCTGACCCCGGCGCGAGTCGTGCGTTCCCGCGCGCGAGTCGTGCGTTCCCGCGCGCGAGTCGTGCGTTCCCGCGCGCGAGTCGTGCGTTCCCGCGCGCGAGTCGTGCGTTCCCGACGGCGAGTTGTGCGTTCCCGGGCGCGGCGCGTCGACTCGCCGACGTGCCCGAACGCACAACTCGCGGGCCTGAACGCACGACTCGCGAGTCTGAACGCACGACTCGCGAGCCTTAGTGCTGGTTGACGTTCGTGATGTGGAGGACGGCGGCGCCGGTTTCGTCGGAGGCGGTGAGGTCCACGTCGGCGTTGATGCCCCAGTCGCGGTCTCCGGAGGGGTCGTCGAGGATCTGCCGCACGCGCCACACGTCCGGCTCCTTCTCGATCATGAACAGTGCGGGGCCGCGCGCGTCGGGGCCCGTGCCGATCTCGCCGTACTCCTCGAAGTAGCCGGCGAGCGCGTCCTCCCACGCGTCGGCGTCCCAGCCGGAACCGGCGTCGAGGGAGCCGAGCGTCTCGTAGTCCCGCCTCGCGGCCAGCTCGACCCTGCGGAACAGCTCGTTGCGCACGAGCACGCGGAACGCCCGCTCGTTGCGCGTGACCGGCGGCGGGCCCTCGGGCACCCCGTGCGGCCGCTCGCCGACCTCCTCCGGATGCCGCAGCGCCTCCCACTCGTCGAGCAGGCTCGAGTCGACCTGCCGCACGAGCTCGCCCAGCCACTCGATGAGGTCCTGCAACGGCTCCGTCTTGGCGTCGTCGGGCACGGTCCTGCGCAGCGCGTCGTAGGCGTCGGCGAGATACCGCAGCAGCACGCCCTCGGAGCGGGCGAGGCCGTAGAAACCGATGTACTCCACGAAGTTCATCGCGCGCTCGTACATGTCGCGCACGACCGACTTCGGCTCCAGCTCGTAGTCGGCGACCCACGGATGCCCCTGCCGGTAACGCGAGTACGCCGCCCGCAGCAGCTCCTCCAGCGGCCGGGGGTAGGTGACGTCCTCGAGCAGCTCCATCCGCTCGTCGTACTCGATGCCCTCGGCCTTCATGGCGGCGATGGCCTCGTTGCGCGCCTTGAACTGCTGCTGCGACAGCACCTGCTTCGGGTTGTCCACCGTGGACTCCACGATGGACACGACGTCGAGCGCGTAGACCGGTGAGTCGGGGTCCAAGAGCTCGATCGCGGCGAGCGCGAGCGGCGACAGCGGCTGGTTGAGCGCGAAGTCGAACTGCAGGTCGACGGTCAGCCGCACGATCCGGCCCTGCTCGTCGGGCTCGTCGAGCTGCTCCACGACGCCCGCCGCGAGCAGTGCCCGGTAGATCGCGATCGCCCGCAGGATGTGCCTGCGCTGCGCGGGCCGGTCCTCGTGGTTGTCCTCCAGCAGGTGCCGCATGTGCTCGAAGGCATTGCCGGGCCGCGAGATCACGTTGAGCAGCATCGAGTGGCTGACGGCGAAGCTCGACGTCAGCGGCTCGGGCTCGGCGGCGACGAGCCGCTCGAAGGTGCTCTCAGTCCAGTTGACGAAGCCCTCGGGCGCCTTCTTGCGGACGATCTTGCGCTTCTTCTTGGGATCGTCGCCCGCCTTCTCCAGCGCCTTGGCGTTCTCGATGACGTGGTCGGGCGCCTGCACGACCACGTAGCCGTCGGTGTCGTAGCCCGCCCGGCCCGCCCGGCCTGCGATCTGGTGGAACTCCCTGGCCTTGAGGTGCCGCTGGCGCACGCCGTCGAACTTCGTCAGCGCCGAGAGCACCACAGTGCGGATGGGCACGTTGATGCCGACGCCGAGCGTGTCGGTGCCGCAGATGAGCTTGAGCAGTCCCGCCTGCGCGAGCTGCTCGACCAGGCGCCGGTACTTCGGCAGCATCCCGGCATGGTGGACGCCGATGCCGTGGCGCACCAGCCGCGACAGCGTCTTGCCGAAGCCCGCCGAGAACCGGAAGTCGCCGATCGCCTCCGCGATGGCGTCCTTCTCCGCGCGCGTGGTGACGTTGATGCTCATCAGCGCCTGCGCCCGCTCGACGGCCGCGGCCTGCGAGAAGTGCACGACGTACACCGGGGCCTGCCCGGAGTGCAGCAGCTCGGACACCGTCTCGTGCATGGGCGTGAGCGCGTAACGGAACGTCAGCGGCACGGGACGTTGCGCCGAGGTCACGACGGCCGTCGACCGCCCGGTGCGCCGCGTCAGGTCCTTCTCGAAGAACGTGACGTCGCCGAGCGTGGCGGACATGAGCACGAACTGTGCCCGCGGTAGCTCCAGCAGCGGCACCTGCCACGCCCAGCCGCGGTCCGGCTCGGAGTAGTAGTGGAACTCGTCGGCCACGACCTGCCCCACGTCGGCCTCGGCACCGAGCCGCAACGCGATGTTCGCCAGGATTTCCGCCGTGCAGCAGATGATGGGCGCGTCGGGGTTCACGTTGGAGTCGCCGGTCATCATGCCGACGTTGTCGGCGCCGAGGATGTCGATGAGCGAGAAGAACTTCTCCGAGACCAGCGCCTTGATGGGGGCCGTGTAGAAACTGCGCCTGCCCTGCGCGAGCGCCGTGAAGTGCGCGCCCACGGCCACCAGGCTCTTTCCCGAACCCGTCGGCGTGGACAGGATGACGTTGGCCCCCGAGACCACCTCGATCAGCGCTTCCTCTTGTGCCGGGTACAGCTCGAGGCCACGCTGGGAGGTCCAGGTGGAGAACGCGTCGAAGAGGGCGTCGGGGTCCGCGGCGTCCGCTCCGGTGGGCAGCTGGTCAGTGAGGAAGTCAGTCATCGTGGTTTCAGATCGTGCCTGGTGACCCACCGCAGGTGCCAGCGGGTATCGCACTCCCGTCGAGCGTACCCGGGCTGCCCGGTATGACGGGGTGACCGGATGCGAGGGGTGATCGCGGAGCGCGGCGGGAACCCGTAGGCTTCGCGTATCGCGTTCGGTTCGGCACTGCATCGGGTCGGCACGCGCACAGGTGGTTTCCGGAGGGCGGAATGGCACAGGACATCATCCCGATCGAGCTCGGGCTGCCACAAGGCGATCTGGTGACCCTGTGGGCACCACGATGGCGAGAGGACGGCGAGGAGTGGGAGGCGTTCCTCGGTGACGAGGACGACCTCTACGCGTTCCCCGACGCGGCACACCTGGCCGCGTTCGTCCGTACCGCCGAGCAGCACGACCTCATCGACCACCCGGCGTGGGAGGCCGTGCCCGAGCTGAACGTCCCCGAGCTGATCCCCGACGACGACCACTCGTACGACCTGGTCGGCGTTCCGGAGATGGTCGCGGAGGAGCCCGACTCCTGGACCCTGTCCGAGCTGGCGGAGATCGTCGGCATCGTCCGCTCGCTCGCCGACGTGTGCGAGCTGGACGAGGTGCACGAGATCCTCGACGGCTGCGAGGGCTTCTCGCTGCTGGACCAGGGCCAGCTGCCGTTCACCGGCCGCGAGGGCGCCCGGCTCTGGAACGACCTGTCCGAGACGGTCTCCGAGAAGTGGGACGTCATCCTCGACACGATCGACGAGCTGGTGACCGTGCCGGCCGTGGACGCGGCGACTCTGGAGCAGACCGCCGAGGAGCTGGCCGCGTTCCACGAGGAGTCGGCCGAGTCCGAGGCCGGTGTGGACACCGAGGACGAGGACCTGGACACGGTGGACTCCGAGTCCGACGGTGACACGGCGGAAGACGACCAGGACGACGAGCCCGTCGGCTTCTGGGGTGAGGTCGGCATCGACCCGATCAAGATCGTGCTGTCGGAGAAGGAGTACTTCACGCTGCGCTGCTACCTCGACGACGAGCCGATCTTCCTCGGCTCGGACGGCCGGATCGAGGTGTTCGGCTCCGAGAAGGCGCTCGCGCGCAAGCTCGCCGACGGCGCGGAGCTCGCCGACACCGACCTCGCCGAGGTGTCCACTTGGGACGAGGTGCTGACCAAGGCGACCGCGGGTGAGCTGGAGATCGACGTCGACCCCGACAACACCTACGTGCTGGCCGGGCTGGACGCCGACATCGCCGAGGGGCTCGACGCGATCGACCCGACCCAGCTGGAGCTGGCGGTGGAGCTGCTCACCGACGCGGCCGACTGGGCGGACGACGACAGTGTCTCGACGGCGCTGGCGACCTCGGAGAGCCTGGGCTGGCTGGTGTCGTTCGTGCTGCGGCCTGACCCGACACGTCTCGCGCCGAGCCCGCCGTTCGACGCCGAGCAGAAGGCGTGGCAGGGCCTCGTCGAGTCCTTCGAGGACCGCCTCCGCCTGAACTGACCTCGACGTTTTTGCCCCCAAGGCCACCTTTGTTGCGCTCAACGCAACAAAGGTGGCCTTGGGGGCCGTTTTGCGTCAGCAGGGTTCGGCGCGGACCGGGGTGAGCCAGATGGCGGCGACCGGGAAGAGGGCGACCAGTCCGAACGCCAGTGCGTAGTTCGACTCGCCGATCACCAGTCCGAGCAGGGGCGGGGTGAGCACGGCGGCGACGTTCTGCGCGGTGTTCTGCGCGCCCATCGCCCTGCCCGCCCACGCGAGACCGGCGAGCTCGGCCGACGCGGTGAAGCCGAGGCCGTTGTCGCTGACCGTGATCACGCCGGCGAGCACGATCGCGAGCACCACGAGCCAGGGCCAGCTCACGTCGCCCAGCGCCACGAGCAGCATCACGGCGGCGCTGGCGACCGCGAGCACCCGCATCGGACGCAGCCTGCTGGCGACGCGGTCGGACCAGTAGCCGGTGGCGAGCCTGCCGAGCGCGCCGAGCCCCTGTACGACCGCGAGGAACCAGCCCGCCGCGAGCGGGCTCCAGCCATGTATCGCGACGAGGTAGATGGGCGCGAACGCCGACACCGTGAACTGCGGGATGACGAGCAGCGCGCTGGCTCCGTGCAGGCGCCACAGCGTCGGCGTGCGGTACGGCGACGCGGGCGCGGGACCAGACGGGTCCTTCGGCGGCCGCGGCGGATCGGTGACCAGCAGTGCCACGAGCAGTGCGACGACGAGCGCGAACGCGGCCGGGAACACCACCGCCACCCGGAACCCGAAGTGCTCGGCCAGCGGCGGGAGGGCGAGCGCGGCGACGCCGACCCCGAGCGGCTGTGCGGTCTGCCGGATGCCCATCGCCATCCCGCGCTCGTGCGCGCCGAACCAGCCCATCACCACCCGCCCGCTCGCGGCGTTCACCGACGCCGTGCACGCGCCTGCCGCGACGAACAGGGCGAACAGCACCGCGAGCGAGTGCGTGCCCAGTGCGGCGACGAGCAGTAGCGCCCCGGAGAGCCCGAGGCCCAGCGCCATGATCAGCCGCTCGCCATAGCGGTCGGCCGCCGCGCCCCACGCGATGAGGGTCAGCAGCAGCCCGATACTCGGCGCAGCCACCACCGCCCCGGCTTCACCCAATGTGAGGTTTTCGGCCTCGCTCATCGCCGGGACGAGGAACGGGATGCCGTAGAGGAACGCGCAGCTCGCCGTCTGGGCGGCGTGCCCGAGGCCCAGCACGAGCCAGCGCCTGCGGCCGATGGTGTGCTGCTCCACGCCCGTCATCTACGTCCCACTATCTGAGAAAGGTCTCTTACATAGTGGACTTTACTTCGCAAGGCTAAACAACGCAAGGGTTTCGACGTCACCCCTCGCGCGGTTCAGACCAGCGCGGCGTAGCCCGGTTTGATCACGTTATTGATCAAGTCCAGCCGTTGATCGAAATCGATGAACGCCGATTTCATGGCGTTGATCGTGAACCACTGGACGTCGGCCCAGCCGAAGCCGAACGCCTCGGAGAGCGCGGCGAACTCCGACGACACGGAGCAACCGCTCATCAACCGGTTGTCCGTGTTGACCGTAACGCGGAAGCGCAGCTTCGCCAGCAGCCCGATGGGATGCTCGGCGATCGAGGCCACCGCGCCGGTCTGCACATTGGATGAAGGGCAGATCTCCAGCGGGATGCGCCGGTCCCTGACGTACGCGGCCAGCCTGCCGAGCTGGACCTCGCCGTCGGCCGACGTCTTGATGTCGTCCACGATGCGGACGCCGTGGCCGAGCCGTTCGGCACCGCAGTGCTGAATGGCCTCCCAAATCGACGCGAGCCCGAAAGCCTCGCCCGCATGAATCGTGAAATGCGCATTGTTCACGCGCATGAATTCGAATGCGTCGAGATTCCGGGTGGGCGGAAAACCGGCCTCGGGACCGGCGATGTCGAATCCCACCACGCCGGCGTCCCGATAGCGCACGGCGAGCTCGGCGATCTCCGCCGCCCGCGCGTGCTGGCGCATCGCGCACAGCAGCGTGCCGGTGCGGATCCGGTGCCCGTTGGCCTCAGCACGGCGCTCACCCTCCGTGAAACCCGCCTGAACAGCCTTAATCACCTGATCGAGTGAGAGGCCGCGCTCGACGAACAGCTCCGGCGCGTACCGGACCTCCGCGTAGACGACACCGTCGTCCGCCAGGTCCTCCACGCACTCCGCGGCGACGCGGATCAGCGCGTCCTCGGTCTGCATGACGCCGCAGGTGTGCGCGAACGTCTCCAGGTACGACTCCAGCGAGCCGGAGTTCGCCGCCTCCTGGAACCAGCGGCCCAGCTCGGCGACGTCGTGGGTCGGCAGCCCCTCGTAACCGGTCGATTGGGCCAGTTCAACGATGGTGCGCGGGCGCAACCCGCCGTCCAGGTGGTCGTGGAGCAGCACCTTCGGGGCCTTGCGCAGGTCGTGCACGGTAAGGACGGTTCTCGTCGACATGCTGCGACGGTACCGCCGGCCGGCCGGGAACTCTCACGCTCGACTTAACCCTCAGGGCCGTTGACCATTTCGTTATTCGAGCCTCCGAGTTGCACGTCGCCGCCGAATTCACGGGGGCGATACCCCGAGCAATTGCGCGGTAGATAAGCTGCCGCCCACGTCCCATCTTTTCCCCGCCGATGAAGGACAACCGCAGTGACGACTGACAACCACCTCGCAGCCCCGTCCTTCGACCGGATGCGCAACATGTTGGTGCGCGCGGCCGAGGTCCGAGAGAGCGAGCAGCAGCAGATCTTCGACGCGCTCGACGACATCTACGCCCGGCTCGCGCCGGTCGACTCGCTGGGCGCGGTGCGCAAGCGGCTGTCCGAGCTGCCCGACCGCACCGAGGTCAGCGTGCTGGCCGAGCGTCTCGACGAGGCCATGACCCGGCTCGAGGCTCAGGACAACGCGCTCGCCGACCTCGCGCGGGCGGTCGAGTCCATCGTCGACAAGCTGGCGAAGCCCTTCGCCCAGCTGGACGGCAGGCTCGACGGGGTCGCGGCCCGCTTCGAGGGCGTCGCCGGCCGCATGGACGGGCTCGAGGACAAGCTCGAGAACATCCACCGCAGGCTCGACGAACTCGGCGGCCACCTCGACAAGCAGGACGACAAGCTCGACGCGATGCCGACCTCCGTCGGCGGCCCGGTGCGCGAGCGCATCGACACGCTGGAGTCGGGTCTCAAGGAGCGCGTCGAGCGCCTCGACTCCGAGACCAAGGAGCGGATCGGCAGCACCACCGACACGCTGCGCTCGGCGCTGACCGAGACGGCCGAGACGGTGGACGCTTCCGAGCGCCTCGACACCCTCGGCGAGCGCCTCGAGCGCGTCACCAACCGGCTCGACGACCTGGCAGGCCGACTCGACAAGGTCGAGGAGGGCTTCACGGCCCAGCTCGGCGACCTCGACGGCTCGGTGAAGTCCGGGCTGGCCAAGGTCGAGGGCACGCTGTCGAAGCAGCCCGACAACGACTACTTCAGCTCCGTGGTGCGCAAGAGCAACGAGGAGTCGGAGCGCCGCATCGGCGGCCAGCTCGACGAGGCCATGGCGACGTTCGCGGAGCTGATGCTCGGCGGCGGGCCCGCCCCGCAGACCGTGGCCGTCGCGCCGCCCGCGCCGAGGCAGCCGCGCCGCCGCAACGGCAGGACCCAGAAGGGCGCCGAGTCGAAGGCCAAGACCAACGGCTCGGACGCCGACTCCGACGACTGAGCCTCACCGCTCAGCCCACATGCAGTGAAGGCCACCATGCCTCCGTTCAACGCAGGCATGGTGGCCTTCACTGCGTTCGGGGTCAGCCTCGGATGAGGTCCAGGACTGTGCCTTCGGCGGCGCCGGGGTTGTGGCGCTGGGTGAGGTCGTAGGAGCCGCTGAGCGCGTCGAGAGCGGCCGGAACCGCCTCGGGGGTGTCGGTGTGCAGCTCCAGTAACGGTTGCCCGCGCTCGACGCGATCACCGGGCTTGGCGAGGCAGCGCACGCCCGCCGCGAGCTGCACCGGGTCCTCCTTGCGTGCCCTGCCCGCGCCGAGCCGCCACGCCGCGACGCCCACCGCGTACGCGTCGAGGCGCGCCAGCACGCCGGATTCCGGCGCCTCCACCACGTGCACGTGAGCGGGCTTCGGCAGCTCCGCGTCCGGGTCGCCGCCCTGCGCGTGGATCATCCGGCACCACGTCTCGTACGCCTCCCCCGACGCCAGCACCTCGGCCGGGTCGACATGGGACAGTCCCGCCAGGGTGAGCATCTCCCTGGCCAGCGCGAGCGTCAGCTCCACGACGTCGGCAGGGCCGCCGCCCTTGAGCACCTCAACGGCCTCGACGACCTCGACGGCGTTGCCGACCGCGGAGCCCAGCGGTGTGCTCATGTCCGTCAGCAGCGCCGTGGTGGCGACCCCGTGCGCGGCCCCGATGTCGACGAGCGCCCTCGCGAGCGAACGGGCCTGCCGGATCGTCTTCATGAACGCACCGGAGCCGACCTTCACGTCGAGCACGAGCGCCCCTGAGCCCTCCGCGATCTTCTTGCTCATGATCGAGCTGGCGATGAGAGGCACCGACTCGACGGTGGAGGTGACGTCGCGCAGGGCGTACAGCTTGCGGTCGGCGGGCGCGAGCGTCGGGGTGGCCGCACAGACGACCGCGCCGACCTCGGCGAGCTGCCTGCCGATCTCCTCCGCCGACAGCTCGGCCCGCCAGCCGGGGATGGACTCGAGCTTGTCGAGCGTGCCACCCGTGTGCCCGAGCCCCCGGCCGGACAGCTGCGGCACCGCGGCACCGCACGCGGCGACGAGCGGCGCCAGCGGCAACGTGATCTTGTCGCCGACGCCGCCCGTCGAGTGCTTGTCCACGGTCGGACGTGCCACGTGCAGGGAGAGCCGCTCGCCTGAGTCGATCATGGCTCCGGTCCAGCGGGCCGTCTCGGCCGAGTCCATCCCGTTCAGGAAGATGGCCATCGCGAGCGCGGCCATCTGCTCCTCCGCCACCACCCCGCGGGTGTAGGCGTCGACGACCCACTCGATCTGCTCGGCCGAGAGCCGCTCCCCGTCTCGTTTGGCGCGGATGACGTCGACAGCGGCGAACGGTTCCATGATGGTCACCCCGGGAGGTCGGCGGGCCCGAAAGCGTCGGGCAGCACCTGTGACATCGCCAGGATGCCGCTCGGTGTGTCCACGAGGCACGTCGGGCCGCCGAGCTCGAACAGGATCTGCCTGCACCGTCCGCACGGCATCAGCAGCTCACCGGTGCCGCTGCGGCACGCGACGGCGACGAGCCTGCCGCCGCCGGAGAGCCGCAGCTGCCCCGCCATCGTGCACTCGGCGCAGAGGCCGAGCCCGTAGGAGGCGTTCTCGACGTTGCAGCCGGTGACGAGTCTGCCGTCGTCGACCAGCCCGGCGACGCCGACCTGCAGGCCGGAGTACGGCGCGTACGCCAGCAGGGCCGCACGCACCGCCTCCTGCCTCAGCGCCTCCCAGTCGGGGGCCGGCGCGGTCATCCGCCCTCGCCCCTGCGGTAGGTCCTGCCGATCCACTTCGGAACGCGCAGCCGTTGCGCCGCGAGCGAGAGCACCAGCAGCGTCACGACGTACGGCGCCGCACTGACGAGCTCGGGTGGCACCTGGTCGGTGAGCGCGAACCAGAGGATGAACAGCGCACCGATCACGGTCGCCACGCCGGCCACGACGTAGCGCTTGGCGCGCAGCTGCACCACGGCGAGCACCAGCAGAGCGATGCCGAGCAGCAGGAGCAGGGCGTGCACCGCCCCCTCACCACGCAGCTGCATGGCGTCGGTATAGCCGAACAGCCCCGCACCCGCGGCGACCCCGCCCGGCCGCCAGTTGCCGAAGATCATCGACGCGAGGCCGATGTAGCCGCGGCCGCCGGTCTGGCCGTCGCGGAACTGGCTGGAGGCCACCGCGAGGATCGCCCCGCCGAGCCCGGCCAGCGCGCCCGACATCGTGATGGCCGCGTACTTGTACTTGTAGACGTTCACGCCGAGCGACTCCGCGGCGTGCGGCGCCTCGCCGCACGAGCGCAGCCGCAGCCCGAACGCCGTCCGCCACAGCACGTACGCGGTGACGAAGAACAGCACCACGGCGAGCAGGGTCAGCAGCGACACGTCCGTGGTGAGCCCGCGCAGCAGGCCCGCCAGGTCGGACACGAAGAACCACTGCTGCTGCTCGATGTCGGCGAGCACCGACGAAAGGCCGGGGATCGTCACGTGCGGGACGTCCTCGATCGGCGGTGACTGCTTCTGGCCGCCGCCGGGGGCGTCGGTGAAGTACAGCTTCGCGAGGAACAGCGTCAGGCCGGGCGCGGCGAGAGTGATCGCGACACCGGAGATGATGTGGTCGACGCCGAAGGTGACCGTGGCGACCGCGTGGATCAGACCACCGACGGCGCCGAGGACCACGCCGGCGAGGACGCCCGCCCACGGGCCCCACTGCCAGCCGAAGAGCCCGGCGCCGAACGTGCCGAGCACCATCATCCCCTCGAGACCGATGTTGATCACACCCGCGCGTTCTGACCACAGCCCGGCCAGGCCGGCGAGCGCGATCGGCACGGCCGCGGTCAGCGCGGCGGCCACCGTGCCGCTGGAGGTCAGGTTGCCCGCACCCGTGAGGACGCGGACCAGCGACACCACGAGGAGTGCCGCGATGGCGAGGAGGAAGTAGATCATCGGCGAGGTGCGCCTGCGCGGGGGCGCGACGGTTTCCTGGACGCCGACGGCGAGTCCGCTCGCACTCATGCCTGCACCTCCTCGGGGGTCTTCGTCGTGCCCAGGGCCCGCCCGACGTCACGCTGTTCGAGCCGCAGCTTGTAGCGGCGCACCAGCTCGTAGGCGATGACGACCGACAGCACGATCACGCCCTGCATGATCACCACGATCTCCTTGGGCACGCCGGACAGATCCAGCACGTTCGACGTCTGGTCCAGCGCGCCCCACAGGAACGCGGCGAAGGCCATGCCGATGGGGTGGTTGCGGCCGAGCAGCGCGATCGCGATGCCCGTGAAGCCCAGGCCCGCGGGGAAGTCCAGCGAGTACGAGTGCGACGCGCCGAGCAGCTGCGGCATGCCGACGAGCCCGGCGACGGCACCCGAGAGCAGCATGCTCGCGAGCACCATCTTCTTGACGTTCACGCCGCTCGCGACGGCCGCGGACTCCGACTCGCCGGTCGCCTTGAGGTCGAAGCCGAACCGGGTGCGGTTGAGCATGAACCAGTAGGCCACGCCGACCACGGCGGCCAGCACGATCAGTCCGAAGACGTCCGAAGAGGACCCGGAGTACGGGATGCCCGGCACCTGGCCGCCCTCGGTGATCGGAGCCGTGCCGATGTTGTTGCTGCCCGCCACCGTGACCGCGAGGCGGTCGGGGTTGAGCAGAAACGCCACGAGCGCCGTCGCGATCGCGTTGAGCATGATCGTCGAGATGACCTCGCTCACGCCGCGCGTGACCTTGAGGAACCCGGCGATGCCCGACCAGATCGCGCCGACGAGCATCGCGGCGAGGATGGTCATGAGGATGCGCAGCACCGACGGCAGCGACTCCATGAAGGAGGCACCGGCGAGCGCGGCCGCGAGCATCGCGGCGAGCCGGTACTGCCCGTCGACGCCGATGTTGAACAGGCGCATCTTGAAGCCGATCGCCACCGCGACCGCCGACAGGTAGTACGTCGTGGCGCTGTTGAGCGAGTTCGCGACGGTGCGCGGCCGTTCGAGCGAGCCGATCATGTCCTCGGCGACGTCGAAGGGCTGGTGCCCGGTGATCGAGAGGATGACACCGCACACCAGCAGCGCGAAGACGAGCGCTCCGACCGGCGCCGCGAGGCCCAGCCCGACCGAGCGCAGAGATATGCGTCCCATCAGCTTTCTTCTCCGTCCCCGGCGCCGGTCATGGCCGAGCCGAGTTCCTCCGGCGTGACGGCCTTCGGGTCGTAGGAGGCGACGAGCCTGCCCCGCAGGATCACCGCGAGGCTGTCGGACATGCCGATCAGCTCGTCGAGGTCGGCCGAGATCAGCAGCACGGCCAGCTGCTCGGCGCGGGCCTTGCGGATCTGCTCCCAGATCGCGGCCTGCGCGCCGACGTCGACACCGCGCGTGGGGTGCGAGGCGATCAGCAGCACCGGGTTGCCACTCATCTCCCTGCCGACGATCAGCTTCTGCTGGTTTCCGCCGGAGAGCGAGCCCGCGAGCACGTCGATGTTCGGGGTGCGGACGTCGTACTCGTCGACGATCCGCTGGGTGTCGGCCCGCGCGCCCGAGCGGTTGAGCAGCAGCCCGCGCACGCTCGGCGCCTTGGTCTGGTGGCCGAGGATGCGGTTCTCCCAGAGCGTCGCCTCCAGCAGCACGCCCTGGCGGTGCCGGTCCTCCGGGATGTAGCCGATGCCGGCGTCACGGCGTTTGCGGGTGGACAGCTTCGTGATGTCCTCGCCCCGCAGGGCGATCCGGCCCGCCTGCAGCGGGCGGATGCCCATCAGCGCCTCGACGAGCTCGGCCTGCCCGTTGCCCTCGACGCCCGCGATGCCGAGCACCTCGCCCGCGTTGATGGTGACGGACATGCCCTCCAGCACCGTGCGGCCGTCGGGTGAGGTCACCGTGAGGCCCTCGGCCTCGAGCACCGGGGTGTCGGTGACGGTCGACTCGCGCAGCTCCGGCACCGGCAGCGCACTGCCGACCATCAGCTCGGCCAGCTGGCGGGCAGTCACGTCGCCGGGTGCGACGCTCGCGACCGTGGTGCCCCTGCGCATGACCGTGATGTCGTCGGCGACCGAGAGCACCTCGTCGAGCTTGTGCGAGATGAACAGGATCGTGAGGCCCTCAGCCTTCAGCTCGCGCAGGTTGCCGAACAGCTCGTCGACCTCCTGCGGCACGAGCACCGCCGTCGGCTCGTCGAGGATGAGGATCCGCGCGCCCCGGAAGAGGACCTTGAGGATCTCGACGCGCTGACGCTCGCCGACGCCGAGCTCGTCGACGAGCCGGTCGGGGTCGACGCCGAGCCCGTAGCGGGCGGAGATGTCCTTGATCTTGGCGCGGGCGGCCTTGAAGTCGATGCCGCCGCCCCCGCGCGGCTCGTCGCCGAGCACGACGTTCTCGAGCACGGTGAGGTTGTCGGCGAGCATGAAGTGCTGGTGCACCATGCCGATGCCCACCGCGATCGCGTCCGCGGGGGTGTGAAAGTCGCCCTGCGTGCCGTCGATGGAGATGGTGCCCTCGTCGGGCCGCTGCATCCCGTAGAGGATCTTCATCAGCGTCGACTTGCCCGCGCCGTTCTCACCGACGAGCGCGTGCACGGTTCCGGTCCGGACCGCCACGTTCACGTCGGCGTTCGCGACGACGCCGGGGAAGCGTTTGGTGATGCCTCTGAGCTCGACGGCGAGCGCTGATTCGCTGCTGCTGATGGTGCACGCTCCTTGCCGGTGCTACGCGAAGGCCGACGGACCCGGGGGATCGCCCCGGGGCCGCCGGCTCGCGTCGGAAATGCCGCTTAGGTGGTCGAGGGGACCTTGATCTCGCCCGAGATGATCTTCTGCTTGTACTCCTCGAGCCGCGGCGTGATGTCGTCGATCTTGCCGCCGCTCGTGGCGTACTGCACACCACCGGCCTCGAGGTCGTAGACCTTGTTGCCCGCCTTGAACTGGTTGTCGTTCACCGACTTGATGAAGTCGTAGACGGCGACGTCGACGCTCTTGACCATCGAGGTGATGATCACGTCCTTGACGTCAGCCAGCGACGGCAGGTTGTACTGGTCGGAGTCGACGCCGATGCCCATCGCGCCCTTGTCCTTGGCGGCACGGAAGACACCGCTGCCCGAACCGCCGGCGGCGGCGTAGACCACGTCGGCGCCCGCGTCGAGCATGCCGTTCGCGGCGGTCTCGCCCTTGGCGGGGTCGTTGAACCCGCTGAAGTCCGGCGGCTGGGTCAGGTACTTGACCTGCACTGTCGCGTCGGGCTTCACGGCCTTGACGCCCGCCTGGTAGCCGGCCTCGAACTTCTGGATCAGCGGGGTGTTGACCCCGCCGACGAAGCCGACGTTGCCGGTCTTGCTCTTCAGCGCCGCGGCCACGCCCACGAGGAAGGAGCCCTGCTCCTCGGCGAAGGTCAGGTTCGCGATGTTGGGGCCGTCGTCGGTGCCCGGCGTGTAGTCGTCGATGATCGCGAACTTCACGTCGGGGTAGTCCTTGGCGACCTTGCCGAGGGGGCCCGCGTAGGCGAAGCCGACCGCGATGATCGGGTTGTAGCCGCCCTCGGCCAGCTGCCGGAGCCGGTCCTCCTTCTGGGCGTCGGTCTCCCCCTGGCTGGCCTCCAGCTCGGTGGCCTCGATGCCGAACTCCTGCTTGGCCTTGTCGAGGCCACGAGCCGCGGAGTCGTTGAACGACTGGTCGCCCCGGCCGCCGATGTCGTAGGCCAGCCCGATCTTGAGCCCGCCCTCTCCACCGCCTCCGGCACCGCTGTCGTCGCCGCCACCGCCGCACGCGGACAATGCCAGCACGCCGGCCATGGCGATTGCCGCCAGCGCTCCACCACGCTTTCGACGCACGGTGTCTCTCCCTCCCCGCTGTATGCGCGGACCAACTGAGAACGGCCCGACTCTCCTGCCGGGCCGACTGGCGAACCGTACCGCTCTGTGAGATTTCGGGCATGCAATTGCCACCGCGCGTAACCCAAATGTTTACTCAAGGGTTCGGCTAGCGACTGACTGCACACGGTATGTGACCGACCGCTGGGTTCCACGATTCAGTGAAGACAGTGTGAAGAGACGTGGCACACGTCCGTTGTGCTGCTCAGTGTCTGGTCCATCACAGACGACAACCCGAGGTTGAGCCGGGTCGACGCTGCAGGTCTAGCATCCCCTCGTATCCACGCTCGACGACCCTGACCACGGCAAAGTCGCGGTCCGCCGGGCAAAGTCCATCAGTGACGTTGGAGGCCGTACACCGATGTCCACCACTGCGAGCACCGCCGCCGAGGCGGGAGCGAGTGATCGGGCTGGCGCCTCACGCCGGAGCGGAACGTTCTACCGCGGCGACCCCGGCATGTGGTCCTGGGTGCTGCACCGCATCACCGGCGTGCTCACCTTTTTCTTCCTGTTCGTCCACGTTCTCGACACCGCGCTCGTCCGGGTCTCGCCGAACGCGTACGACGAGGTCATCGAGACCTACAAGTCCCCGGTCGTCAACCTGCTCGAGGTCGCGCTCGTCGGCGCCGTGCTCTACCACGCGTTGAACGGCCTCAGAGTGATCCTCGTGGACTTCTGGTCCAAGGGACCGAAGTACCAGCGCCCCATGCTCTGGGGCATCGTCGGCATCTGGGTCGTCGTGATGATCCCGGGCACCTACTTCATGCTCGAGCGCACGGTCAGCGAGCTCTTCGGAGGCGGGCACTGATGGCAGACAGCACTTCCGCGCTCGCGCTCGACAAGCCGCGCTCCCCGCGCAGGCCGGCCGCCCGGCGCAACAACTTCGAGCTCTACAGCTGGGTGTTCATGCGCATCTCCGGCCTCGCGCTGGTGGTGCTGGTGCTCGGCCACCTGTTCATCATGAACATCCTCGACGGGGGTGTGCACCGCATCAACTTCGCGTTCGTCGCGGGCCGCTGGTCCTCGCCGTTCTGGCAGTTCTGGGACCTGTCGATGCTCTGGCTCGCCCAGCTGCACGGCGGCAACGGGCTGCGCACGATCATCGACGACTACGCCCGCAAGGACAACACGCGCTTCTGGCTGAAGATGCTGCTCTACGTGGCGATGGCCGTCATCCTCGTGCTCGGCACGCTGGTGGTCTTCACGTTCGATCCCGACATCCCGGCCAGCTGAGCCCACCACACGGAGTTCGCACATCATGCAGTTTCACAAGTACGACGTGGTGATCGTCGGAGCCGGCGGCGCCGGCATGCGCGCGGCAATCGAAGCGGGCCAGCGCTCTCGCACGGCGGTGCTCACCAAGCTCTACCCCACGCGCTCGCACACCGGCGCCGCGCAGGGCGGTATGTGTGCCGCGCTGGCGAACGTCGAAGAGGACAACTGGGAGTGGCACACCTTCGACACGGTCAAGGGTGGCGACTACCTCACCGACCAGGACGCCGCGGAGATCATGGCCAAGGAGGCCATCGACGCGGTGCTCGACCTCGAGAAGATGGGGCTGCCGTTCAACCGGACCCCCGAGGGCAAGATCGACCAGCGGCGTTTCGGCGGTCACACGCGTGACCACGGCAAGGCGGCGGTGCGCCGCTCCTGCTACGCGGCCGACCGCACCGGTCACATGATCCTGCAGACGCTGTACCAGAACTGCGTCAAGCACGGCATCGAGTTCTTCAACGAGTTCTACGTGCTCGACATCGCGCTCACCGAGACCGCCGACGGCCCGGTGGCCTCCGGCGCGATCGCCTACGAGCTCGCGACCGGCGAGATCCACGTCTTCCAGGCCAAGTCGATCGTGTTCGCCACGGGCGGCTTCGGCAAGGTCTTCAAGACGACGTCCAACGCGCACACCCTGACCGGCGACGGCATGGGCATCTACGCGCGCAAGGGCCTGCCGCTGGAGGACATGGAGTTCTACCAGTTCCACCCGACCGGCCTCGCCGGCCTCGGCATCCTGCTCACCGAGGGTGCCCGCGGTGAGGGCGCGATCCTGCGCAACGAGTCGGGCGAGCGGTTCATGGAGCGCTACGCCCCCACCATCAAGGACCTCGCGCCGCGCGACATCGTCGCCCGCTCGATGGTGCTCGAGGTGCTGGAGGGCAGGGGCGCGGGCCCGAACAAGGACTACGTGTACCTCGACTGCACCCACCTCGGTGCGGAGGTGCTGGAGACGAAGCTGCCCGACATCACCGAGTTCGCGCGCACGTACCTCGGCGTCGACCCGGTGAAGGAGCCCGTGCCGGTGTACCCCACCGCGCACTACGCGATGGGCGGAATCCCGACCAACGTGCACGGCGAGGCGCTGCGGGACAACGAGCACGTCATCCCCGGCCTCTACGCCGCGGGTGAGGTCGCCTGCGTGTCCGTGCACGGAGCCAACCGGCTCGGCACCAACTCGCTGCTGGACATCAACGTGTTCGGCCGCAGGGCCGGCATCGCCGCCGCCGAGTACGCGCAGGGCCGCGAGCACGTCGAGCTGCCCGAGGACCCGGCGAAGCTGGTCGAGGGCATGGTCGAGCACCTGCGCACCGCGCACGGTGGCGAGCGCGTCGCCGACATCCGCACCGAGCTGCAGCAGACGATGGACGCCAACGCGGCGGTGTACCGCACCGAGGACACGCTGAAGCAGGCGCTCACCGACGTGCAGGCGCTCAAGGAGCGCTACGGCCGGATCTCGGTGCAGGACAAAGGCAAGCGGTACAACACCGACCTGCTGGAAGCCATCGAGCTGGGCTTCCTGCTCGACCTCGCCGAGCTGCTCGTCAACGCGGCGCTGGCCCGCAAGGAGTCCCGTGGCGGTCACGCCCGCGAGGACTACCCGAACCGGGACGACGTCAACTTCATGCGGCACTCGATGTCGTACAAGATCCTGCCGGAGAAGGAGGACCCGGACGCCCCGCTGGGCCTCAACGGGTTCATCTCGGACATCCGGCTGGACTACAAGCCGGTGACCTTCACCCGGTACGAGCCGATGGAGCGCAAGTACTGATGACCGCTGTAGCTGAGAGCACTGTTCACGACACGTCGCAGATCCCGGCGCCGGAGGGTTCGCTCACCGTCACGGTGAAGATCCAGCGCTTCAACCCGGAGATCGACGACGAGCCGCACTGGGAGTCCTACGACGTCCCGGCGCTGCCGACGGACCGCGTGCTGAACCTGCTGATGAACATCAAGAACTACGTGGACGGCACGCTGTCGTTCCGTCGTTCGTGCGCGCACGGCATCTGCGGGTCGGACGCGATGCAGATCAACGGCATCAACCGCCTCGCGTGCAAGGTGCTCGTGAAGGACCTGCTGGCCAAGAAGGGCAAGCAGACCACCATCACGGTCGCGCCGATCAAGGGCCTGCCGACGATGAAGGACCTCTACGTCGACATGGAGCCCTTCTTCGAGGCCTACCGCGCGGTGAAACCGTACCTCATCGCCTACGGCAACGAGCCGACGCGCGAGCGGATCCAGTCGGCTGCCGACCGGGAGCGCTTCGACGACACGACCAAGTGCATCCTGTGCGCCTGCTGCACCTCGTCGTGCCCGGTGTACTGGGCGGACGGGTCGTACTTCGGCCCCGCCGCGATCGTCAACGCGCACCGGTTCATCTTCGACTCGCGGGACGAGGGCGCCGAGGAGCGGCTGGACATCCTCAACGACGCCGAGGGCGTGTGGCGCTGCCGCACGACGTTCAACTGCACCGACGCCTGCCCCCGTGGCATCCAGGTGACCAAGGCGATCCAGGAGGTCAAGCGCGCGCTGCTCTTCAAGCGCGTCTGACCCCTTCCGCCGACGCTCCCCAAGGCCACCTTTGTTGCGATCAACGCAACAAAGGTGGCCTTGGGTGCATTGGGGGCTACTCCTGTGGGCGCAGGCGGGCGGGGTGAGGTGTCATCCCCGGGGTGACGACGTCGCAGGGGTTCGGCCGTTAGCGTCGCGGGCGTGGTGCAGGAAACTGGGAAGCGGTCACTCGGGCTGTCCAAGCTCGCGATCTGCGGGCTCGCGCTGCTCGCCGTGCCGCGCGTCGTCGCGCACGACCTCGATCTGGTGGGTCCCGCGGTCAACGCGCTGCTCGTGTGGGTTCCGCTGGTGATCTGGGTGGCCGTGGTGCTGGTGAAGCGGGTGGAGAACCCGTTCCCGACGCTGCTCGCGGTCGGCCTGGTGTACGGGATCCTGCTCGCCATCGGTCACCAGGTGTTCTGGGAGCAGTCGTTCGACGACCCGCCCGCGCTCGGCGGCAACCTGGCCGGGGTGCTCTCCCCCGGTACGGAGACCGTGGTGCTGCGTGGCTTCGCGTTTCTCAGCAGCGTGGTGACGGGCACGGCGGTCGGTGCGGCCACCGGGGCCGTCGCGTGGCTGCTCTCCCGGCTCCGGCGTTCCTAGACGTCCGCGCAGGCGGTGCGGGCGGCGTCCATCGCCGTCCGGAAGTCCTCACCCCGGGTGTCCAGGTGGCGCTGGACGTGGTTGACCACGTCGCGCAGTGCCTCGTTCACCGGCTCGTAGGCGTCGTCCGCCTCGGCGGCCGCGCCGGCGAGGGCCGAGGCCGCCGACAGGCGGTAGAACCCGGTCAGGTCTGCCTCCAGGTCGACGTGGGGTGTGCGCGCCACGAGGTCGCACGCGGCCGTGGCGTCGGCCTGCGCTCCCTCGGCGTCGCCCGAGGAGCTGAGCAGCCAGCCCAGCCCCACGCCTCCTCCGCCGAGTAGGACGCCGACGAGCACGCCGAGCAGCAGGACGGGGAATCGCGGGGGTCGGGTCATGAGTTGGTGACGTCCTCCGAGTGAGCACGGTTCCGGGTCGCGCGCAGGCCGCGCCAGCCGATGACTCCGATGATCGTGCCCAGCACGAAGGACACGACGGCGAGCACCAGGTGCACCCAGAAGAACGGCGTCGGCGAGCCGTCCGCGGTGAAGGCGTTGTCGCTGTCCCAGAGGTTCCTGGCGAAGGTGATCCAGATGACCCAGGACCACACGCCGAAAGCCGTTAGAAAGAGTGACGTGCGGCGAGACATACGCATACCGCCCAGTATCTATCCCGGCCTCCCGGCTAGCCTGCACGGGTGCGCAGTGCTCTTCCCGTACGGGTTCTGATCGTCACCCTGCTGTCCGGTGTCCTCGCCTCGGCGGGGCTACCCGCACTGGCGCAGTCGCCGGTCGCACAGCAGGCGCAGTCGTGCCCGAACGAGCTGCTGCCCCCGCCTCCGGTGGACACCTCGGAGAAGCCACCGCCGGGGCAGCCGTCCCCGGCGCCGCTGCCGGTGCCCGACGAGCCGGCGGGCGGCGAGCGCATGGCCGAATGCGGCTACGTGGTGCCCCCGACCGCCCCGGCCCCGCCCGAGCCGGACACGGCGGCCTCGTGGCTGCTGCAGGACATGGACACCGGCGAGGTGCTCGCCGCGAAGGACCCGCACGGCCGCCAGCGGCCGGCGTCGCTCATCAAGACCCTGCTCGCGCTCGTGGTGATCGACGAGCTGTCCCCCGACCACGTCGTGGTGCCGACCGTCGAGGACGCCAGCCAGGAATGCACGTGCGTCGGGATCGTCGCGGGTTCCCGGTACACAGTGGACGATCTGCTGCACGCGCTGCTGATGCGCTCTGGCAACGACGTCGCGCACGCGCTCGGCACCGCGCTCGGCGGTGTGCCGACCGCGGTCGCCAAGATGAACTCGCTCGCGAAACGGCTCGGCGCCAAGGACACCCGCGCGGCCACACCGTCCGGTTTGGACGGACCAGGCATGATGACGTCGGCCTACGACATGAGCCTGATCTTCGGCTACGCCATGCGCCAGCCGGAGTACGCCGACGCGGTGGGCACGCAGCACATGGACTTCCCCGGCGGCACCGGCCGGCCGAGCTACCCGATCTACAACGACAACCAGCTGTGGGACGGCTACGAGGGCTTCCTCGGCGGCAAGACGGGCTTCACCGACGACTCGCGCCACACCTACGCCGGCGCCGCCGAGCGGGACGGCACCAGGATCTCCGTGATCATGCTGCGCGCCGAGCAGCGCCCGGTCCGCGTGTCGGAGCAGGCCCGGGCGCTGCTGGACTACGGCTTCACACTGGCCGCCTCCGGGGCCGACCCGGTGGGCCAGGTGACCGTTCCCGACCCGGCCGAGGTGCACGAGGCCGCCGCGAGCGAGCGCGACTCCGGCGACGTGTCGGCCGCGTCCTCGAGCGCCACGGATCCGTTCGGCACCACCGGCTGGATCGTCACGCTGATCGTGATCCTCATCGTGGCGGTCGGCCTGCTCATCGGTCACCGCAAGGGCCTGCTCCAGCGCCCGGAGTGACCCACGCGCCCCCTGGTCAGCCCGCCTGCAGTGAAGGCCACCTTCACTGCGTGGAATCAGCACAGCGGCGCGGAGCGCCTCCGCTTGGGTGGTGGGGGGAGACGGGTGGGCGCAGGCATGGTGGCCTTCACTGCGGTTGGCTGGAATGCGGTTGGGCGGGTCAGCCGCCGCGCGACTCGCAGCAGTTGTCCGTCGCCACGTCCTGTGCGGTGTGCTCGGTGTCCTCGGTCTCGCGGCGCGTCGGCAGGGTCTCGCTCGCCACGCTCCACAGCACCAGCGCGACGGCGGCCACAGCACCCGTGACGGCGAACGCCGCGCCGTACGACCAGCGTTCCGCGATCGCACCCGCCGCGAGCGGACCCACCACCGCGCCGACGTCGGCCGCCATCTGGAAGCCCGCGAGCACCGAGCCGCCTCGCGCCTTCGCTCCGAGGACGTCGGCGACCGCGGCGTTCTGCGAGGGGTTCAGTGCACCGGAGCCGACCCCGGCCACGAGTGAGGCCGTCAGGAAGATCCACGGGTCGTCGGTGAGGCCGAGGCCCACGGTGCCCACCACGAGCAGGGCGAGCCCCGCCACGGCGGGCGGCTTGCGGCCCCTGCGGTCGGCGTAGCGGCCCGCGAGCAGCAGCACCGCCGCGTTGGCGCCGGCGAACACGGCGAGCGCGAACCCGGTGAACGACTCGTCCTTGGCCAGCACGGCCGTGACGAACAGCGGCATGAGGGACATGCGCACGCCGAGCACCACCCAGCCGTTGGCCAGGTTCGACATGAGCGCCGCCCGGTACGTGGGGTGTCGAAGGGCCTGCCGGAAGGTCATCGCGGGCGAGCCGTCGTCGGCCTGCCGAGACGCCAGCGCCGAGTGCCGCAGCTGCCACCACACGAGCACCGTGGTGAGCACGAGCGCGAGACCATAGGCCAGGAACGGGGCCCGCAGCGAGACGGCGACGAGCCCGCTGCCGAGCACGGGGCCCGCGATGCCGCCCAGCAGGAAGCTCGTGCCCCACAGCCCGGAGGCCCGGCCCCGCAGGTGCACCGGCGAGATGCGGATGAGCAGGCCGATCGCGGAGACCGTGAACATCGTCGAGCCGACGCCGCTCGCGGAGCGGAACAGCAGCAGCTGCCAGTAGTCGGTGGCGAACGCGCACGCGATGGTGCCGACGGCGACGATCGAGAGCCCCCACAGATAGGTGGGGCGCTCACCGAACCGCGTCACCAGCCGCCCGCTCGCCGGCGCGAAGGCCAGCCGCACCAGTGCGAACGCGCTGACCACGAACGACGCCGCGGTCACCCCCACGTCGAAGCTCGCCGCGAAGTTGGGCAGTGCGGGCCCGATCAGTCCGTAGCCGATGGCGATGAGGAAGCTCGCCCCCACCAGGACGTAGATCTCCCTCGGCAGCTTCGTCTGTTCCGGCGTCGTCACCGTGTCGCTCACGCTCACCCCTTTACCTACACGGCGAGCTTAATTGAGCGGGACCACAACCAGCCCTCAGCGACGACGGCGGCCGAGCCAGCCGAGCAGCGCCCCGGCGCCGAACGCGCCCGCCGCGAGCCCGGCCCCCGCGCCGCGCTGCACCTGGACGTTCGGCCTGATCACCGCCGGTGGCGGCGGCGCGACCCTGCGGACGATGTTCTCCCGCGCGGTCGCCGTCCACGCCGTGACGAACAGCAGGAACCGGGAGACGAGGTTGGCGAACACCAGCAGACCGATGATCGGCCCGAACAGCGCCCCGCTCGGCGAGCTCGTGACGCTCGCCAGGTACACCGTGGCGACCTGCTTGAGCACCTCGAACCCGATGGCGGCGAGGAGGGCGCCCTTCACCGCACTGCGCACGCTCACCTTCTCCCTGGGCAGCTGAGAGATCACCCACAGGAAGACGAGCACGTTCGCGGCCAGGGCCAGCACGATCGTCGCCAGCCGCAGCAGGAAGCGGGCCCACGCGGCGTCGTCGAGGCCCACCAGTTCCAGGAGGAAGTTGCCGACACCGCCGCCGACCGCGGTCAGGCCGAAGGACACCGCGAGTGCCAGCCCGAGACCGGCGAGCGCGACGAGGTCCTTGAGCTTCGTCGACAGGAACGGCAGCTGCTTCTTCTCCTGACCCCACTGCGCGGTGAGTGCGTCGCGGAGGTTGGTCATCCAGCCCAGCCCCGAGTAGAACGCCAGCAGCAGACCGAGCACACCCACGCCGGCCCTGGAGTCGAGTGCGGCGTCGACGATCGTCGCGAGGAAGTCGCCGAGCCCCTCGGGCGCGGACGAGATGATCCCGTTCCTCAGCTCCTGCAACGCGGTCTCGTTGCCGGCGAGGATGAAACCCGCGACCGAGAACCCGACCATCAGCAGCGGGAACAGTGACAGCACCGAGAAGTACGTGATCGCGGCGGCGTAGTGATCGCCGTAGCGCTCGGAGAAGGCCTCGTTGGCTCTGATCACGTGGTCGAACCAGGGATACTTCCTGCGCAACCGCGGGAGCAGCTTGTCCTTTTCCGCCTTCTGTTCCGTCACGCGATGACGCTAACCAGGGGTAACGACCCCCGCAACGCGAACGCTCACGACCGATGCACCATCACCTCGGTGCCGGGCGTCAGCACAGCGAACAGTTCGTCGACGCGTCGTAGACCTGCGTCGTGAAGTCCACGACGACCGCGTGGCGCGTCTCGTCGTCGAGCGTGCCTGCGGCCTCGCGCACTTGGTAGCCCAGTGCCCGCAGGTCCCGCTGCACCTCCACGACCGACGGCGGTTCCGGGGCCTGCGTGACGAGCCGCGGGCGTTCTCCTCCTCGCCCCGCGACGCGGACCACGCGCACGCCAACCCGGCGGCCAGTGTGACGACGAGTGCGGTGCCCGCGAGCAGCGCGCGGCGCACCGGCTTTCCGTTCCCTCATGTCTTCAGCCACGGAGCCGGTGCGCCACGCGTTGCACGTCAGCTCGGCAGCAGGCTCCGGCCGTAGGTGGTGGTGCGCTGTCGGGAGGGGCGTCCGGCGAGGACGGCGAGGTGGTCGAGTTCGGCGACGGTCCGGGAGGAGCCGTGTTCGGAGCCGGCCATGCGGGAGATGGTTTCTTCCATGAGGGTGCCGCCGATGTCGTTCGCGCCGCCGCGCAGGATCTGGGCGGTGCCTTCGTCGCCGAGTTTGACCCAGGAGCACTGCACGTTGTCGATGCGGCCGTGCAGGGCGAGGCGGGCGAAGGCGTGCACGGCGCGGTTGTCGCGCACGGTGGGGCCGGGGCGGGCGACGCCGGCCAGGTAGATGGGGGCGTTGGTGTGCACGAACGGCAGCCCGACGAATTCGGTGAACCCACCGGTGTCGTCGGCGATGCGGGCGAGCACGCGCAGGTGGCCGAGCCAGTGGCCGGGGTGGTCGACGTGCCCGTACATCATCGTGCTCGAGGACTGGATGCCGAGCCGGTGCGCTGTGGTGACCACGTCGATCCACGTCTGCGCGGGCAGTTTGCCCTTGGTGAGCACCCAGCGGACGTCGTCGTCGAGGATCTCCGCGGCGGTGCCGGGGATGGAGCCCAGCCCGGCGTCGCGCAGTTCGGTGAGCCACTCGTGGACGCTGACGCCCGCTTTGGACGCGGCGGAGACGATCTCCATCGGGGAGAACGCGTGGACGTGCATGTCCGGCACCGCGGCCTTGATGGCGCGGACGATGTCGGCGTAGTAGCTGATGGGCAGTTTCGGGTCGATGCCGCCCTGCATGCAGACCTCGGTGGCCCCGGCCTGCGCCGCCTCGACGGCGCGGGTGGCGACCTCCGCGGTGGACAGGCGGTAGGCGTCGGCGTCGCGTTCGCGCTGGGCGAAGGCGCAGAAGCGGCAGCCGACATAGCAGACGTTGGAGAAGTTGATGTTGCGGTTGACGACGTAGGTGATGTCGTCGCCCACCACATCGGCGCGCAGCTCGTCGGCCAGCCGCGTCAGGGTCTCCAGCGCCGAGCCCTCGGCGGTGAGCAGCGCCATCGCCGCGGCGGTGTGGGCCTGCTCCAGCAGCGCGCCCGGGTAGTCCGCGGCCAGCCGCAGCCCTTCGCGCACGTCGGTGTCCAGCCGCCGCGGGGACGTGGGGACTTGCTCGCGCAGGATGTCCCAGTCGCCGTAGACGCTGTCGAAGTCGCCGCGCCGGTCCGCGGTGCGGCCCTCGGTGTCGATCGCGGTGTGCAGGTCGGCGCGGCCGACGGTGTCGAGGCCGCCGTCGGGCTCCTGCCAGCCGCGGCCTTCCACGACGGCGCCGGGGTCGCCGAGCCCGTCGTCGGTGGCCAGCGCGGTGACGTGCGGGTGCAGCCGGACGTCGATCCACTTCTCGGCGCTGCGCACGTACTTCGGGTAGACGGTGAGCCGCTCGCGCAGGGTGAACCCGGCCTGCCGCGTCCACCCGGCGAGCTCGTCGATCTGCGGCCACGGGCGCTCGGGGTTGACGTGGTCGGGTGTCACCGGCGAGACGCCGCCCCAGTCGTCGATACCGGCGCGCAGCACCAGGGCGTGCTCGTCACCGACGAGGTTCGGCGGCGCCTGCACGCTCACCCCTGGCGGCATGAGCAGGCGCGCCACGGCGATCGTCGCGGCCAGCTCCTGCAGGTCGGCGTCCGGTGCCGCGCGCATGGCGGTGTCCGGCTTGGCGCGGAAGTTCTGGACGATGATCTCCTGGATGTTGCGGTACTGCCGGGCGCGCTGGCGGATGGCATGCAGCGACTCGGCCCGCTCGGTCAGCGTCTCGCCGATGCCGACCAGGATGCCCGTGGTGAACGGCACTCCGACGCGCCCTGCGTCGTCCAGCACCCGCAGCCGCACCGCCGGTTCCTTGTCGGGGCTGCCGTAGTGCGGCATGCCCTTCTCCGACCACAACCGCTCCGCGGTCGTCTCCAGCATCATGCCCATGCTCGGCGCGACCGGCTTGAGCCGCTGCAGCTCCTCCCAGCTCAACACACCGGGATTGAGGTGCGGCAGCAGCCCGGTCTCCTCCAGCACCGCGATCGCGCACGCGCGCACGTAGTCCACAGTGGAGTCATAGCCGCGCTCGTCAAGCCACCGCCTCGCCTCCGGCCAGCGATCCTCCGGCCGGTCTCCCAGCGTGAACAACGCCTCCTTGCAGCCCGCCGCCGCCCCCGCGCGAGCGATCTCCAGCACCTCGTCCCGTTCGAGGTAGAGCGAGTGCAGCTTGCCGGGGACGGTCACGAACGTGCAGTAGTGACAGCGGTCCCGGCAGAGCCGGGTCAACGGGATGAACACCTTGCGGCTGTAGGTGACGATGCCCGACCTGCCCTGGTCGGCGAGGTGGGCGTCGCGGACCCGGCTCGCCGCGGTCAGCAGCGACTCCAGGTCCTCTCCCCGGGCGTGCAACAGCACCGCGGACTCGGTGACGTCCAGTGCGACGCCGTCCGTGGCGCGCTTGAGTGCGCGACGCAGCGCGGAGGACGAGGGCGACGGCTCGGGCGGCGCGATCGACACGGGTTCAGGCATGAACCCGAGACTAGGCGCGCCCCGACCTGATCGTTAAGCCCTTTGACTGTGAGTGATTACTCGCCTGCGCGGGAATAAACCGCGGCCTCGGCGGGAGCGGGTACCGGCTCGACGGGGACGACCGCCGCGGCGCGGGCCTTGCGGCGCTGCCGGACGACACCCGCGGTCATGCCCAGGATGCCCAGGACGACGGCGACCAGGCCCACCGGCCCGAGCAACCCGAAGGTCATCGCGTTGGGCTCGGCCTGCGCTGCGGACGCGCTGCCGGCACCCGCGACGAGCAGGCTTGCCGGAACGCCGGTGAGGACAGCCGCGTAGGCGAGTACGCGCGCCGCCGGGCGGGCCGGCTCACTGTCTGGGTTGCGCACCGGAGTGCCTCCCGAGTCGAGACTGCCATTCCTGCGTCGCTCACCCTAAAGAGTGAGTGTTGCCGCGAAGAAAACTACCGAGAGTGTCAACCCTGGTGATCTTCGTGCACGCCCGGCAGAGACTAGCGACCCACAGGGGCTAACCCGCGACGGGGTCGGGGTTGTGGTGACCCGGCTCAACCCACCCTCGGCGTTCGCCCTCGTCAATCAGGGTGCGGGCGACGGCACCCAGCTCGGCGGACGCCTCGCCGACGCACGCCTTCCGGCTCCGCACCGTGTCGGCCGTGACCCCGGGCGTCCGCCAGGTGCCGCCCTTCGCGAGCCAGTTCAGCAGCAACGGCTGCAGGCGGTCCATCGCCTTCGCGAACCGGGCCTCCGGCGTGGCGCGGGCCTCGAACTCGTCCCACCACGCGCGCAGGCGCCGGGCCTGGTCGTCGGGCAGCAGCCCGAACAGCGCGTCGGCGGCCTCCCGCTCGCGTTGTTCCTGCGTGAGCCGGCCCTCGTCGTCGTAGAGGGGCGTGTCGCCCGCGTAGATCTCCACGAGATCGTGCACCACCACCAGCTCGACGGTGTGCCCCACGTCGATCGGCTCGTTGGCGTACTCGGCGAGGACCGTGACCATCAACGCGAGGTGCCACGAGTGCTCGGCGTCGTTCTCGCGCCGCGGCGCGGCGGCGAGCGGCGACTGGCGGAGCACGGTCTTGAGCTTGTCGACCTCGGCGAGGAAGGTCAGCTGCTCCACCAGCCTGGACGGCAGGCCGTCCGGCAGCGGGTTGGCGTCGAGCAGGGGTCGGTCGGCGGGAGTCGGCACGGCGCCGAGCCTGGCAGCCCGGCGGCCCGGCGGCAAACGGCTTTCAGCTGAGCCGGCGCAGGGTCCGTTCCAGACCCGGCAACTTCTCTCCGAGCTCCCGACTCGGCTGTTCGCTGACCCGCCGCCGCCCTAGCTCGGCCATTCCCAGTCGAAGGTCGCCGTCACCGGGGCATGATCGGACCAGCGCTGGTCGTAGGTCTCCGCGCGCTCCACCACCACCGACGTGCACCGCTGCGCGAGCCCAGGCGTCGCCACGAGGTAGTCGATCCGCCAGCGGATCGAACCGGTCTCACAAACCGCTGGAAGAATGCCCTACTGCGCCGCCAACAGCCGCCGCAGGACATTGGTCAGCACCGGAAGCCGTTCAGTGAGCACTTGCCAGACCAGTGCATCGTCAACAGTCGCGTAGCCGTGGATCAGGATGTTGCGGAAAGCAACGATGCGCCCGAGATCAGGCACTTGCGCGGCGAGTTCGGTATTGACCTTGGAAAGCTGGTTCAGAGCCTCGCCGATGATCTCAAGCTGGCGCTCAACAGCGGATCGGAGCTTGGCGTCACTCTGATAACTGACGAAGTCCTCACCCTTGCTGAACTCGCTCAACAGATCTGCTGCTTGGAGCGCGTCCCACAGGTAGACCCGGGCGTCACGCCGCATAGAGGAGTTCCCTGCTGTCGAGGACTTGCTGTTTGAAATAGGGGTTGCGGATGCTGGTGGCGCTCACGACGTCAACCGGACGACCGAGGATTCGTTCCAGCCCTTCCCGCAGGCTGAAGTATGCGTCGAAATAGTCGAATCCAGGCCCCCCTGCGAACTCGACGAGGACATCCACATCACTGGTCTCGGCGTTGAAGGACTCACCAACCGCCGAGCCGAACACGTCGAGGCGGCGCACCGAGAGCGCGCGGCACAGCTCCTCGATGTCGTGCCGCTTCATCTCTACCAGCTCATGCACGTAGCCACCTCCCGCACCGATTCTGCCCGATGCGCGATGGGTTCTCACGGCCAGTCGAAGGTCGCCGTCACCGGGGCATGATCGGACCAGCGCTGGTCGTAGGTCTCCGCGCGCTCCACCACCACCGACGTGCACCGCTGCGCGAGCCCAGGCGTCGCCACGAGGTAGTCGATCCGCCAGCCCGAGTCGTTGTCGAACGCCTTGCCGCGGTAGGACCACCACGTGTAAGGGCCGGGGCCCTCCGGGTCGAGCTCGCGCTGCAGGTCGACGTAGCCCGCCTCGCCGAACACGCGGCCCATCCACTCGCGTTCCTCCGGCAGGAAGCCCGAGTTCTTACGGTTGCCCTTCCAGTTCTTGAGGTCGATCTCGGCGTGCGCGATGTTCCAGTCGCCCACCACCAGCACCTCACGTCCGGACGCCTCGGCCTTGCCGCGCAGCTCGACGAGGTAGGGCAGGAACGCCGCCATGAAGCGTTCCTTCTCCTCCTGCCGCTCGGTGCCGACGTCGCCGCTCGGCAGGTACAGGCTCGCCACCACCAGGCCGGGCAGGTGCATCTCGACGTAGCGCCCGCTGTCCTCGAACTCCGCCTCGCCGAAGCCGACGCGCACCGACTCCGGCTCCACCCGGCTGTAGAGGCACACCCCGTTGCGGCCCTTGATCGAGCACGCCGCGTGCGCGGTGTGCCAGCCGTCGGGCTCGCGCAGCTGTGCGGACAGGCTCTCGGCGTCGGCGCGCACCTCCTGGCAGGCGACGACATCGGCACCGGTGGCCGCGAACCACTCGGTGAAGCCCTTCTTGGCGGCGGCCCGCAGGCCGTTGACGTTCACGGTCGAGACAGTCAGCACGCCCGGCAGGCTACCGGCGGGCCCCGACATCGGCGCCGCCGGCAACTCGGCTACGGCACCGCCCGCGCGTCACTTCCGGAACGCGGTGCGGTAGGCCGTCGGGCTCACACCCGCGGCTCGCGTGAAGTGCCTGCGCAGCGTGGTGGCGGTTCCCATTCCACACGCCGACGCGATCTTCTCGATGGAGGCGTCCGTGCGTTCCAGCAGCTCCCGTGCCCTGGCGATGCGCTGCTGGTGCAGCCACGCGAGCGGCGCAGAGCCGGTCTCGGCACGCATCCTGCGGGCGAGCTGCCGGGTGCTGAGCGCCGCCTGGTCGGCCAGGTCCTGGATCGTGAGCGCCTGGTCGAGGCGCGCACGGGCCCAGTCGAGAGCGGTCCTGAGGCGGTCGGTCACCTCGGGATCCCGTGGGGGATCGACGAACTGCGCCTGGCCGCCGGGGCGGTGCGCGGGGACGACCAGGCGCCGGGCGAGTGCGTTCGCCGCGGTGGCGCCGCGACCCGGCTCGTGGTCGAGGACGGACGGCTCGTCCCCGTGCCCGAGACCGCTGCCGTGCGCGACTGGGAGTTCCCCTCACCGCTCGGGTCGCGGACGGTGATCGGCAACCCGTTCAGTGAGGTGATCACCCTGGCCCGGCACCTGAACGCCTCGGCCGTCCACACCTACCTGGCGACGGCCGCGCTGGACGACCTCCGCGATGCCGGGACGCCCGCGCCGAGCGCGGTCGACGAGACCGGCCGCTCCGCGCAGCGGTTCGCCATCGAGGTGGTGGTGCGCAGGGGAACGGCGGAGCGGCGTGCGTCGGCGGCCGGGCAGGACATCTACGCCGTCACGGCGCCCCTCGTCGCCGAGGCCGTGGAGCGGCTGCTGGACGGGCGAGCGGGGATCCGGGGCGCGGCCGCGCCGGGCGAGACGTTCGACGCGGGGGACTTCCTGGCGGCGCTCAGCCCGGAGCACCTCACGCTGAACCGTTGGCCGGCCCCTTAGCCGCAGTCGGCGCCGTCGACGGGCTCGAGGAACTCGTCGGCGGCCCAGCGGTTCTCGGCCAGCTGCCGGAAGCCGTTCTGCACGGTGGTGGACGCGTCGGCTTCCGCGTTCTGCCGGTACTTGCCCACGATCTCGGCGTCGAGGCCCGGCGCGGCACGCACGTTGAGGATGTCGGCGGTCACCGTGACCCGGCACTCCGAGGACGAGCCACCTTCGGCGCCGGAGGACTGCTGGTCCGAGCCGAGCGCGAAGATGACGACCACACCCACCAGCAGGCCCAGCATGATCAGCGTCTTCTTCGGTATCCCGAGTACCACGCGCACTCCTTGCCGACGGCGACAGGCACTGCTCGCAGAGTAAGGGCAGCCTGGCCCCCGAAAACAGCCCCCGGCGGCGCAATCCACTCGCGTGCGCCATCGCCGTGAACGGTCAGTCACCCTCCGTCATCGACGTAGCTGGCCGGATCGGCGGTGAACGTGAGCAGGCAGCCCTCGCCGCAGAAGTGGTACGTGTGCCCCTCGTGGGTCGCGCTCAGTGCCTGCTGCGCGATCGGCACGGTCATGCCGCACACGGGGTCCGTCGCCTCGGCCAGCCGCACCGGCGCGCGCCGCGGCCGCGTCGCCACCAGCTGCGCGTACACCGACAGCGCGATCTCCGCCGGCGTGCGCGCGCCGATGTCGAGCCCGGCAGGGGTGTGCACGCGTTCCTTGCCCGCCACCCCCAGCCCGGCGAGGACCTGCGCACCGCGGCGCCTGCTCGCGATCAGCCCGACGTAGCCGACCCCGGCCTCGAGCGCGGCCGCGAGCGCGGCGGCCTCGTCGTGGCCGTGCGTGGCGACGACGACGGCCGAGGTGTCCGGCGGGATCGGCGCACCGGGACGGCCGTGCCCGACCGCGTAGCCCAGCGCGCCGCCGACGACGTGCAGCGCCCTCGCGATCGGGGCGTCGCCGAACACCGTGACGAGAGCGGGCGGCAGCTGCGGTTCGAGGAAGATCTCCACGGAGCCGCCCGAATGGCACGGGTTGGCGACCGTCACGACCCCGTCGTCCTCGCGTTCGGCTTCGGCACCCGGGGTGATCCGCAGCAGCGTCGCCTCCCCCGTGGTGAGCAGCCGCATTCCGTGCAGACGCACCGACGACTCCGCGCACGTGCCGCCGACGAACCCCTCGATCGTCCCGTCGGCGAACACGAGCGCCCGGTCGCCCGGCTTGGCGCTGGTCGGGCGCTGGGCGCGCACGACCGTCGCGAGCACGAAGGGTCTTCGCTCCGCTCGCAACGTCTCGGCATGGGCGAGCACCCCTGGTTCCGTCCCGGTCATGTGATCGCCAGATCCGTCCGGAGTGGACGCCCCTGGACGGCGCTCCACACGGCCGCCGGGGTGAGCGGCATGTCCGCGTGCCGCACACCGTAGGGGCGCAGTGCGTCGATGACGGCGTTGACCACGGCGGGCGGCGACCCGACGGTGGCGGACTCGCCGATGCCCTTCGCGCCGATCGGGTGGTGCGGCGAGGGCGTCACCGTCTCCCCCAGCTCCCACGAGGGGCACTCCTTCGCCGTCGGCAGCAGGTAGTCCATGAACGACCCGCCGAGGTGGTTGCCGTCCTCGTCGAACGCCATCACCTGCATGAGCGCCATCCCGATCCCGTCGGCGAGGCCGCCGTGGATCTGTCCCTCGACGATCATCGGGTTGATGCGCACGCCGCAGTCGTCCACGGCGACGAACCGGCGCACCTTGACCTGTCCGGTACCGGCGTCGACGTCGACCACGCACACGTACGCGCCGAACGGGTAGGTGAGGTTCGGCGGGTTGTAGACGCACGTCGCGTCGAGGTGCCCCTCGACGTCCTCGGGCAGTTCGAGGTCCGAATGCGCCGCCAGCGCGATCTCCTGGATGGTCCGGCCCGACGCCTGGTCGCCGCGCACGAACCAGCGGCCCTTCTCCCACTCCAGGTCGTCGGGGCTCACCTCCAGCATCGCGGACGCGACGATCCGGGCCCGCTCCCTGACCTTCCTGGCGACCATCACCGTCACGGCTCCGGACACGGGGGTCGAGCGGGAGCCGTAGGTGCCGAGCCCGAACGGCGTCTGGTCGGTGTCGCCGTGCACGACGTCGACATCGTCGGGCGGGATACCCAGCTGCTCGGCGACGAGCTGGGCGAACGTCGTCTCGTGCCCCTGGCCCTGCGACTGGCACGACAGCCGCAGCACCGCCTTGCCGGTGGGATGCACCCGCAGCTCGGCGCCGTCGGCCATGCCGAGGCCGAGGATGTCCATGTGCTTGCGCGGGCCCGCGCCGACGGCCTCGGTGAAGAACGAGATGCCGATGCCCATCAGTTCGCCGCGTTCCCGCTTCTCCCGTTGCTCGGCCCTCAGCCCGGCGTAGCCCGCGAGGTCGAGCGCGGTCTCCAGCGCCCTCGGGTAGTCGCCCGAGTCGTACTCCCAGCCGGTCCTGCTCGGGTACGGGAACTGCTCCGGGCGCAGCAGGTTCTTCCTGCGCAGCTCGGCCGGGTCCATGCCGAGGTCGAACGCGAGCACGTCCACCAGCCGCTCCACGAGGTAGACGGCCTCGGTGATGCGGAACGAGCACGCGTAGGCGACCCCGCCGGGCGCCTTGTTGGTGTAGACGCCGGTGACCGAGCAGTGCGCGGCCGTCAGGTCGTAGGAGCCGGTGAAGACGCCGAAGAACCCGGCGGGGAACTTCGTGGGCTGCGCGGTGCCGTTGAACGCGCCGTGGTCGGCGAGCACCTGTACGCGCAGCCCGAGGATCTTGCCGTCGCGGGTGGACGCGATCTCGCCGTGCATGTGGTAGTCGCGGGCGAACGACGTGCTCATCAGGTTCTCGGAGCGGTCCTCCATCCACTTCACCGGCTTGCCCGTGACGATCGAGCCGACCACGGCGCACACGTAGCCGGGGTAGATGCCGACCTTGTTGCCGAACCCGCCGCCGATGTCGGGCGAGATGATGCGGATCTTGTGCTCGGGCAGGCCGGCGACGATCGCGTAGAGCGTGCGGTGCGCGTGCGGTGCCTGCGTGGTGGTCCACACCGTGAGCTTCCCGGTGACCTTGTCCAGGTGCGCCACCGCGCCGCACGTCTCCAGCGGAGCCGGGTGCACGCGCGGATAGAGCATGTCCTGTTTGGACACCACCTCGGCGGTCGCGAACACCTCGTCGGCGGCCGCCTTGTCTCCGGTCTCCCAGTCGAAGATGTGGTTGTCCGTGCGCCCTTCGAGGTCGTCCCTGATCACCGGGGCGTCCTCGGCGAGCGCCTGCCGCGCGTCGATGACGGCGGGCAACGGCTCGTAGTCGACGTCGATCAGCTCCAGCGCGTCGCGGGCGGCGTAGCGGTCCTCCGCGACGACGAAGGCCACCTCCTGGCCCTGGAAGCGGACCTTGTCGGTGGCGAGCACGGCCTGCACGTCGCCGGAGAGCGTCGGCATCCACGCGAGGTTCAGCCCGGCGAGCGTGTCGCCGGTGAGCACGGCCCTGACCTTCGGGTGGGCTCGCGCGGCGCTGATGTCGATCGAGGCGATCCGCGCGTGCGCGTACGGGCTGCGCAGCATGGCGCCGTACAGCATTCCCGGCAGCGTCACGTCGTCGACGTAGGTACCCCGGCCCCGGATGAAGCGCGCGTCCTCCTTGCGCAGCATGGTCCCGTGGCCCACGGGCGCGGTGGTCATGCCTGCACCTCCGTTCCGGCGTCCTCGACGGTCCGCTCGCGCAGGCCGGCCTCGTGTTCGGCCGCCCAGCGCACGGAGCGGACGATGTTCTCGTAGCCGGTGCACCGGCAGAGCTGGCCGGAGATCGCCTCGCGGATGTCCGCTTCGGACGGTGCGGGGTTGTGGTCGATCAGCCAGCGGGCGGTCATCAGCATGCCCGGGGTGCAGAACCCGCACTGCAGGCCGTGACAGGCCATGAACCCCTGCTGCACGGGGTCGAGCCCGTCGGCACCCTCGAGCCCCTCGACGGTGCGTACCGAGTGACCGTCGGCCATCACGGCCAGCACGGTGCACGACTTCACGGGCACGTCGTCGAGCCAGACGACGCACGTGCCGCAGTTGGAGGTGTCGCAGCCCCAGTGCGTGCCGGTGAGGCCGAGCTCGTCGCGCAGGAAGTGCACCAGTAGCAGGCGTGGCTCGACGGAGCGCGTGTAGGAGCTGCCATTGACCTCGACGGTGATCTCCATGATCATCTCGCCTTCTCCCCGGAGTGCAGGCCGTGCCAGCGGGTGCGGGCGACGCTCAGTACGCGGGTCACGAGCGTCTTGGCGAGGTGCCGCTTGTACTCCTCGGGACCTCGCTGGTCGGCGATCGGGTTGCAGTGCTCGGCGGCGATCCGGGCCGCCTCAGCGAACCGCTCGTCCGTGGCCGGGCCGCCGACGAGGAAGGACTCGGCCTCGCGCGCGTGGAAGTTCGGGGCGCCCAGTGCGGCGAGCCCGATGCCGGCGTCGGCCACCACACCGTCGTCGAGCACGAGCTCCGCGCCCGCCGCCGCGACGGCCCAGTCACCCGCTCTGCGCTCGACCTTCTGGTAGGCCGACGCCGACGAGCGGATCGGCACCCGCAGCTGCACGAGCAGCTCCCCCGGGTCCACCACCGTCTGGTACGGGCCGAGGAAGAACTCCCGCACCGGCACCGTGCGCCGCCCTTCGGGCGAGACGATCACGGCCTCCCCCCGCACGGCCGCGAACGCGGCGGACAGGTCCTCGGAAGGGTCGGCCTGGCACAGCGACCCGCCGACCGTGCCGCGGTTGCGCACCACGGGGTCGGCGATCACGCGCTCGGCGTCGTGGAAGATCGGGAAGTGCTCGCCGACGAGCGCCGAGGAGAGCAGGTCGGCGTGCCGGGTGAGCGCACCGATGCACAGCACGTGCCGTTCGACGCTGATGATGGCGAGCTCGTGGAGGTCGTTGATGTCGATGAGGGCCTCGGGCTGGGCGAGCCGCAGCTTCATCATCGGGATGAGGCTGTGGCCGCCCGCGACGACGCGGCTCTCCGGGCCGTATCTGCCGAGCAGCGTCAGCGCGTGCTCGACGCTGACCGCCTTCTCGTAGCGGAACTGTGCGGGTACCTGCATGCGGTGAGCGTCCCGCCGGTTCGGAATCCGGACAATGGCCGGTTAAGCGTTCGGTTATGTAGCCTGATCAGGTGACAGAGGTCACTACTGCGGGTGGTCCAACGTGACCCTTGGCCAGCTCAGCGCGTTCGTGCTCGTCGCCCGGCTCGGCTCGGTGACCGACGCGGCGCGGGCCCTCGGCGTGAGCGAGCCCGCGGTGTCCCAGGCGCTCGCGGCCCTGCGCACCCACCACGGCGACAAGCTCATCGTGCGCACCGCCACCGGCATGACGCTCACGCCCGGCGGCAAGCGGCTGCTGCCCATCGCCTCGCAGATGGTGGCGCTCGGCGCGGACGCGGAGGCCGCGGTACGGGAGGCCACGGGCGCCGCGGAGGAGCTGCGCGTGGTCGTCACGAGCACGATCGCCGAGTTCATCGCCAACCCGCTGCTGGAGGCGTTCGGCGCGCGGTCGGGCAGCCTTGTCGACACCTCGGCGGGCCTCGCCAAGACGTCCGAGATGGCCGTGCTCGTCGGCAACCGGCTCGCCGACGCCGCGCTCGGCCCGAAGCTGGCCGAGCCGGAACTGGAGAGCGAACCGATCTTCCGGTGTGCGCAGGTGGCGGTGGCCTCGCCCGGCTTCTCCCCGAGAGGAGGGCCGCCCGCCTGGCTGTGGCTCGTGGACCCCTCCGGCACGGACCCGGACAGCGACTCGGCGCAGCTGCTGCGCGCACTCGGCGTCCCTGACACACACGTACAGGTGTTCGCGAACCAGACGGCGGCGTGGTCGGCGGCGGCCCGCGGCGTGGGTGTGTCGATCGCGATGGAGCACCTCGTGGCCCCGCAGCTGCGCAGGCACGAGCTCGTTCAGGTGCCGACGCCGCGCACGCCGTCAGCGCTGTACTGGCACGTCACCACCCCGGCGCGAGACCGCTGCACCCCGGCGGCGGCGTCGCTGCGGCACTTCCTCGGCACCCCCGCCGCGATGCAGCTGATGCGCTCACCGGGCAGCGGCGTCCCGCCGTCGCGGTTCCGCCCGCCCGTCTACGTGACGATCTGGTCCTAGGAGCGCGCTGACCGACCGCTGCCCTAGCCGGCCTTCGTGACGGAGAAAGCGTCGCAGCCAGGACCGCCGACGCGGCCGGTCATCGTGCCGTTCTCCACCGAGGCGACGCCCAGATCCACCATCACGAACCCGTCGGGCTGCTCGATCCAGGCGTCCTGGCGGAACACGAACTGACCGTTCTCCTCGACGCCCTTGACCTTGAAGCTGCCCGACGGCGTCTGCGGGCCGCCTTCGACGGGGAAGAACGAGAACACCGCGGGCACCGTGTCGCCCTCGGGCGGGGAGACCTTCAGCTCCAGCCCGGTCTCCCCCTGCGAGCAGAAGTACGAGCCGCGCCAGGTGCCGGGCAGCTGCGACACGTCGATCGACGAAGTGCCGGCCGGGGACGTGGGCGTGCTCGACGGCTCCTCGGACGTGGGCTCGCCGCTCGGTTCGGCGCTCGGCTCGGCACTCTGGCTCGAACCGGCGTTCTCCGGCGCGGAGGCGGTGCCGCCGACCCGCTGGCCGCACCCGGAGAGCACGAGGAGGAGCAACAGGGCGAGCGCGGCACGAGATCGGATCAGCACGCGCGCATAGTAACGGCGCGCGGCCCCTTCCGGGACCGCGCGCCGTCTGTGGTGGTGCGGCAGCTGGCTCGCGGGGCTCAGCCCTGCGAGATCTTGCTGGCGAGGTTCGCGTCCAGCGTCGCGAGGAACTCCTCGGTGGTCTGGAACGGCTGGTCCTTGCCGACGAGCAGGGCGAGGTCCTTGGTCATCTTGCCGCTCTCGACGGTCTCGATGACCACCTGCTCGAGCTTGTTGGCGAAGCCGACCAGCTCGGAGTTGCCGTCCAGCTTGCCGCGGTGCTCGAGGCCCCGGGTCCACGCGAAGATCGACGCGATCGGGTTGGTCGAGGTGGGCTTGCCCTGCTGGTGCTGGCGGTAGTGCCGGGTCACCGTGCCGTGCGCGGCCTCGGCCTCGACGGTCCGGCCGTCCGGCGTGCGCAGCACCGAGGTCATCAGGCCCAGCGAGCCGAAGCCCTGCGCCACGGTGTCGGACTGCACGTCGCCGTCGTAGTTCTTGCAGGCCCAGACGTAGCCGCCCTCCCACTTGAGCGAGGCGGCGACCATGTCGTCGATCAGCCGGTGCTCGTAGGTGAGGCCCTTGGCGTCGAAGTCGGCCTTGAACTCGGCGTCGAAGATCTCCTGGAACACGTCCTTGAACATGCCGTCGTAGGCCTTGAGGATCGTGTTCTTCGTCGACATGTAGACCGGGAAGCCGCGGTCGAGGCCGTACTGCAGCGAGGCGCGCGCGAAGTCCTCGATGGAGCGCCGGTAGTTGTACATGCCCATCGCGACGCCGCCGCCCTCGGGGAAGTTCGCGACCTCGAACTCGATGGGCTCGGAGCCGTCCTCGGGGGTGTAGGTCATCGTCACGGTGCCGGGGCCGGGGACCTTGAAGTCGGTGGCCTTGTACTGGTCACCGTGCGCGTGACGGCCGACGATGACCGGCTTGGTCCAGCCCGGGACGAGCCGGGGGATGTTCTGGATGACGATCGGCTCGCGGAAGATCACGCCGCCGAGGATGTTGCGGATGGTGCCGTTCGGGCTCCGCCACATCTTCTTGAGGCCGAACTCCTCGACGCGGGCCTCGTCCGGCGTGATGGTGGCGCATTTCACGCCGACGCCGTGCTTCTTGATGGCGTTCGCGGCGTCGACCGTGATCTGGTCGTCGGTGCGGTCCCGCTCCTCAATGCCCAGGTCGTAGTACTCGAGGTTGATGTCCAGATAGGGGTGGACCAGCTTGTCCTTGATGAACTGCCAGATAATGCGGGTCATCTCATCGCCGTCGAGTTCGACGACGGTGCCCTCGACCTTGATCTTGGCCATGAGCGGCGGGGCTCCTCTCGCGGATCTTCGCGTTCGTCCTTCAGGCACGTGTTAGCGGTACAAGCGTACTGCTATTTCCGGGCCGATGTCGGCGGACCCCGGTTACTCACCAGTACATTCGCCGCCGATGCCAGACTCGGCTCACCCGGCAATCTACGACCCCCGAGGGGGCCCGCGCATGGGCCCGTGACGGCCGCGACCACGGAGGCCAGCACCCGATGTCGACCATGTCCCACGACACGCGCCCGGCGCCACGGCGCGGCCGGACCTCGGCGCACCTGCTGGCCGCGCTCGCCGGGCTGGTGCTCACCCCGGCGGGGCTGTGGGCGCTCACCTACGGCGGCAGCAGGCAGTTCGCGCGCATGGCCGAGAACTCGCAGAGCGCAGACGGCCAGGGCGTGGCACTGATCGCCGGCGGCGCGGTACTCCTGCTCGCCGTCGCCCTGCTCGGCGTGGTGTCCGCGGCGGCACCGCTCACCGGTGGGCTGCTGTGGGGCGTGGTTCCGGGACTGCTCGGGCTCGTCTCTCCCGGCACCGTCTACGACGCGCTGGGCGCCCTGCCGCGCTGGCTGGAGCTGGGTGTGGGCACGCTCACCTGGGTCTCGCTGGGCGCCGTGCTCGCGGTCGGCACGCTGCTCACCGGCGGCGGGCTGGCATGCGGGCTCGTGCGGCGTGGGTTCTCGCCCGACGACGGGGAGGCGTAGCGATGCGGTTGGGGATCAAGACCAAGCCCGAGCACACGACGTGGGCCGAACTGCTGGAGGTCTGGCGGGCCGCCGACGACATCGAGCTGTTCGAGTCAGCGTGGAACTGGGACCACTTCTACCCGCTCTCCGGCGACGTGACCGCCCCGAACCTGGAGGGCTGGACCATGCTCGCCGCGCTGGCGCAGGCCACGCGCCGCATCCGCATCGGCTGCCAGGTCACCGGGATGATCTACCGCCACCCCGCGGTGCTCGCGAACATGGCGGCCACCACGGACATCATCTCCGGCGGCAGGCTGGAGCTCGGCCTCGGCGCCGGCTGGAACCGGCAGGAGTGCGAGGCCTACGGCATCGAACTGCCGCCGCTGAAGGACCGGTTCGACCTCTTCGACGAGGGCGTGCGGGCCATCATCGGGCTGCTCACGCAGGAGAGCACGACCCTGCACGGCAAGCACGTCCGGCTCACCGACGCGCGCTGCGAGCCCAAGCCGGTGCAGCGGCCCCACCCGCCGATCACGATCGGCGGCCGAGGCCCCAAGCGCACCCTCCTCGCCGCGGCACGCTGGGCGCAGGCGTGGCACGCGGGAACGGAGTCGCCGCGGCAGTGGCTTGAGCTCAAGGAGATCCTGCTGGCCCACTGCGCCGACGTCGGCCGTGACCCCGGCGAGATCGCGTGCGCGGTGAACGTCCGCGTGCACGCCGACAAGGGCATCGGCGCCGCCGTCGAGGAGGCCCACGGCTACCGCGAGGCGGGCGTGGACCTGCTGGTGTTCAACCTCCCGCACCACAACTCGCCGGCGTTCCTCGAACAACTGGCCGAAGCCGCCGCCCCCCTCGCCTGACCGCCCCCAAGGCCACCTTTGTTGCGTTGAGCGCAACAAAGGTGGCCTTGGGGGACAGTCTGGGCTACGTGGTCGCGAAGAGGCCCAGCGTGGCGTCGGGGCGGATGCCCGCGAGCTCCCGGTGCCAGATCGCGTAGAAGCCCGCCTCCTCGCGGTTGCGCAGCGCGACACCGTCGGCCGCGGCCACGTCCGGGGACTCGCGCACGGCGTTCTCCAGCACCTCCTTGGCGCCGGAGCCGTCGCCGAACTGCTCCTTGCCCCTGCGCAGGATCGACTCGGGCAGCCAGCCCTCGAACGCGTCGCGCAGCAGCTTCTTCTCCTCCACGCCCTCCCGGATCATCTTGTGCTCCGGCGGGATCGACAGCGCCAGCTCCACCACGTCGCGGTCGAGGAACGGCTCCCGCGCCTCCAGCCCGAAGGCCATCGACGCGCGGTCACAGCGCTGGAGGTTGAGGTGATGCAGCTCGCCGACGGTGCGGACCAGCTCGGCCTGCAGCGCGTCCGGGTCGGTGAACGGCTCCTCGTGGTAGTAGGAATACCCGGCGAACAGCTCGTCGGCGCCCTCCCCCGTCAGCACCGCGTGCACGCGCCGCGAGGCGTACTCGGCGAGCAGCAGGTTGGGCACCGCGCTGCGCACGAGCGAGGGGTCGTAGTGCTCGATCGCCGTGACCGCCCTCGGCAGCGCGTCGATCGCGTCCTGCTTGGACATCAGGATCTCGTGGTGCTCGATGTTGTGGTGTTTCGCGTCGAGGTACTCCGCGACGACCCTGGCGGCGGCCAGGTCGGAACTGCCCTCGGCACCCACCGCGAACGTCGGCAGCGGCTGCCCGTGCTTGGCCGCGTAGTCGGCGGCGACGGCGGCGACGATCGCCGAGTCGAGCCCGCCGGAGAGGAACACGCCGACGCCGACGTCGCTCATCATCCGGTTCTCGACGGCGGTGACGACCGCCTCGCGCACGGCCTTGACCAGGGCGCGATCCCACACGCCGGGCTCCTCCGCACGCCGCGCGGGCCGCACGTGGGCGGGGATGGCGTCGGCGAAGCGCACGAGCCCGCCCGCCGGGCTCCAGCAGTGCCCTGGCGGGAAGCTCTCCACCAGGGGCCGGTCGTCCTCGTCGAACGCGCGCAGCTCGCTGGCGAACAGGATCACGTCGTCGCGGCGCGCCCAGTACAGCGGTTTCACGCCGAGTGGGTCGCGGGCGGCGAGGAAGTCGCCGTCCTCGGTGGCGAACGCGAGCGCGAACATCCCGCGCAGCCGGGCAAGGCCCACCGGCCCGTCGACGATCAGCGCGTGCAGGGCGGCCTCGCTGTCCGAACCGGTCTCGAACAGCTCGTGTCCGAGGTCCTCCCTGATGTGGCGGTGGTTGTAGATCTCTCCGTTGGCCACGAGATACGTGGTGGCCCCGGAGTCGGTCAACGGCTGATGCCCGCCCTCGACGTCCATGATGGACAGTCGTTGATGGCCGAGCCAAACGTCGCCTCTGCGAATTTCTCCCGTGTCATCCGGACCCCGATGTTTGATCCGGTGCAACATTCTCTGGCACTTGTCTGTATCGATGTTGCCGACCGCGGCAACTATTCCACACACTGGTGCTCAGCACCTCCTCGGTTACGACCGAGTGTAGTTGAATTTCGTTCGATCAACCGTGGCGTGCATTACTCGCGGTCACTCGACTGCCGTTCCACCTGCTCCTACCCTTGTTTCCAACGGAGGTGGTCAACGATGCAAGCATCCGTGGGAGACCGGATCCGCGTACACGGACGCACAGTCGGCGCAGGAGAACAACAGGGCGAAATCGTCGAGGTACGGGGCGAACAGGGCCAGCCGCCTTATCTGGTGCGGTTTTCCGACGGTCACGAGGGGCTGGTTTTCCCCGGCCCCGACTGCGAGGTCGAAGGTCACACCGACTGAGCCGCCACGGGCCCGCGCGCGGAATTCCGGTCCCGGAGGCCGAGCGCTACGAACACGCCCGCCGCCAGGGTCAGCAGCGCGGCGACCTCCGGGAGGAGCGCGGGCCCGCCGAGCCGCAGCACCAGTCCGCCGACCACACCGGAAAGTCCCACCCCGAGGTAGATCGCCGAGGCGTTGAGTGAGAGCAGCAAACCGGCCCCGGCGGGTGACAGCGTGATGAGCCGGTGCTGGACGGGCGGGTTGAACGACCACGTCGCCACGCCCCACAGGAACTGCACCGTCGCCGCGCCCGCCACGGTCGTCGCGGCGACGGGCAGCAGCGCGAGCGTCACCGTGATCGCGACGACGACCACGTAGAGCGGGCGCCGCGTGCCCCAGCGGTCGGCCGCGCGCCCGCCGACGACGTTGCCGAGCGCGGCGCCGACGCCGTAGCAGAGCAGCAGGACGCTGATGGCCGAGCCGCTGACGCCTGCCGTCGCGCCGAGCACCGGCGTGATGAACGTGTAGACGCTGAACGCCGCGAGGCAGCCCAGCACGGTCGCGCACAGCACCGCCAGCACGCGTGGGTCCCTCGCGACGGCGAACCGGGCGGCCAGCCCGACCGCGGGTGGCGCGGCCACGGACGGCAGCCGCAGGCCCACCGCGACGGCGGCGCCGAGCGAGAACGCGGCGACCAGCCCGAACACTCCTCGGTAGCCGATCGGGTCCGCGAGGAGGTTGCCGAGCGGTACCCCGGCGACCATCGCGAACGTCAGGCCGCCGAACACCAGGGCGACGGCCCTGCCCCGGCGTTCCGGCGGGTTCAGCTCCGCCGCCACGGCGCTCGCGACCGGGGTGAACACGGCGGCGCCGATCGCGGTGACCACCCTGGCGAGCAGCAAGAGCGCGTAGTTCGGCGCGAGGGCGGCGAGCGCGTTGCCGAGCGCGGCGATCGCCAGCGCGGCCACGAGCAGGCGGCGGCGTTCCCATCGTCCGGTCGCCGCGCCGAACAGGGGTGAGCCGACGGCGTACGCGATGGCGAACGCGGTGACGAGCTGGGCGGCGGCCGGTTCGGACACCGCCAGGTCCTCGGTGAGTGCGGGCAGCAGCCCCGCGATGACGTAACCGCTGGTACCGACGGCGAACGCGCCGAGCGCGAGCACGGCCGTGCGGGGTGCTGGGGTGCTCATCGAGCTCCTTGTTCCATGCTCATCGAAGTTCGATGGCTACCGTACTACGAGAACCGTCAAATTTCGAAGCCCGTCGTACAATCGGCATCATGAGCGCCGAGCCGGCGGCCGCGTACCGCATGCCGAACCAGTCCGAGATCCGGATCGAGACCGTGCTGCAGGCACTCGCCGATCCGGTGCGACTGGAGATGGTGCGACAACTGGCGAAGGACGACGGCGAGCTCACGTGCGGCGCGTTCGACGTGCCCGTGAGCAAGTCCACACTCACCCACCACCTGCGAACCCTGCGCGAGGCCGGGGTGATCGGCGGGCGCCCGCAGGGCACCACGCGGCTGAACTGGTTGCGCCGCAAGGATCTCGACGCACTCTTCCCCGGTCTGCTCGACGGAGTTCTGGCCGCGAGGCACTAGGCGAGGCGTTACCTGGCCACGCCGTGGGCATCGTCACCCGGAACCGGGATGACATCGTGGCCCCCTCGCGTTGAGACTGGACCGAGGACAGCCCAGCGACACAGGGGTCAGACGCTGGTCTGTCTTTCTTTGTGCCCTCGACCTTTATCGATCCAGATCTGTTACCTCGGAGGGAAGACTGTGCCCATAGCGCTGCTCGCGCTGGCCATCGGTGCCTTCGGCATCGGAACCACTGAGTTCGTGATGATGGGCGTGCTGCCGGAAGCCGCCACCGACTTCGGGGTCTCGATCCCCGCCGCCGGATACCTGATCTCCGCCTACGCGCTCGGCGTGGTCGTGGGCGCTCCACTGCTGACGGTGCTCGCGGTGCGACTGCCCCGCAAGACCATGCTGATGTCGATGATGGGCCTGTTCATCGCGGGCAACGCCCTGTTCGCCCTCGCCCCCAACCACGAGTTCGGGGTGCTCTTCCGATTCCTCGCGGGCCTGCCGCATGGGGCGTTCTTCGGGGCGGGCGCGGTGGTCGCGTCCAGCCTCGTCGGACCTGGAGACAAGGCCAAGGCCGTCTCGATGATGTTCATGGGCCTCACGCTGGCCAACGTCATCGGTGTCCCGCTCGGCACGCTGCTCGGCCAGCAGGTCGGCTGGCGCTCCACGTTCCTGCTCGTCGCGCTCATCGGCGCCGCCGCGCTGCTGAGCATCACGAAGCTCGTGCCACACCAGGGCAGGCCCGCCGAAGCGTCGCTGCGTGGCGAGCTGGCGGCGTTCCGCAAACCGCAGGTGTGGCTGGCGCTCGCCATCGTCACGTTCGGTCTCGGCGGCGGCTTCGCGTGCCTGAGCTACGTGACGCCGATGATGACCGACGTGGCCGGCTTCCAGCCCGCCACGGTGACGCTGCTCCTCTCGCTCGCCGGCCTCGGCATGACGCTGGGCAACTTCCTCGGCGGCAGGCTCGCCGACCGGGCGCCGATGCCCGCACTGTGCGGCGCGCTGTTCGGACTCGGCACCGTGCTCACCGCGTTCACCGTCACCGCGCACAGCAAGATCGGCGCCGCGATCACGATCTTCTTGATCGGCGTCGCCGCGTTCATGGTGGGACCGATCCTGCAGGCGCGCGTGATGGAGAAGGCGGGCGGCTCCCCGTCGCTCGTGTCGGCGGCGGTGCAGTCGGCGTTCAACATCGCCAACTCGATCGGCGCGTACCTCGGCGGCCTGGTGATCGCGGGCGGCATGGGACTCGTGGCGCCCAACTGGGTCGGCGCGCTGCTGGCCGCGCTGGGCCTCGGCCTGGCCGTCGTGTCGGCGGGACTCGACCGCCGCGAGAACGTCGCGCTGGCCGAGGAAGCGGCCGCACTCGCGGACGGCGAGGCAGCCGCACTGGCGCCCACTGGCCGCGCCTGACCTCTTGGCCGAGCCGCAGTGAAGGCCACCTTCACTGCGTTCAACGCAGGCAAGGTGGCCTTCACTGCAGTGGGGCGGGCGGGTCAGCCGAGTGGGCCGCCCGTGATCGTCAGCGCGATGAAGAGGATGAGCAGGCCGAGGCCCGCATAGCTCAGGACGTCGACCGCCCGGCCCCTGATCCGCAGCAGGCCGGCCTGCTCGTCCGAGAGCGCGGCCCGCAGCACGGCCGCCACCAGCAGCGCCCCGCCGATGAGGGCGGCGCCCTGCCGCCAGTGGTACATCCCGATCCGCAGCGCCGCGACCCCCACGAGCAGCATCACCACCGCGAACGGGAGGTGGGCGAGCAGCCGGTGGCGGTCCGGCCTCGGCGTCGTCACGGTCACCTCGCCGCGGCCCGCTCGGCGGCCTCGACCACGTTCGACACGAGCATCGCCCGCGTCATCGGACCGACCCCGCCGGGATTCGGCGCGACGTATCCGGCGACCTCCGCGACACCGGGCGCCACGTCACCGGTGAGCTTGCCGTCGACCCGGGAGACGCCCACGTCGAGCACCGCGGCTCCGGGCTTGACCATCTCCGGCGTGATGAGCCCCGGCGACCCGGCCGCGGCCACCACGATGTCGGCACGGCGGACCTCGGCGGCCAGGTCACGGGTACCGGTGTGGCACAGGGTGACCGTCGCGTTCTCGCTGCGACGCGTCAGCAGCAGGCCCAGCGTCCTGCCGACCGTGATGCCCCTGCCGACCACGGCCACCTGCGCGCCGGCGAGCGGCACGTCGTAGCGGCGGAGCAGCTCCACGATGCCGAGCGGCGTGCACGGCAGCGGCGCGGGCTGGTTCAGCACCAGCCTGCCGAGGCTGATCGGCGCGAGCCCGTCGGCGTCCTTGGCGGGGTCGATGCGCTCGAGGATCGCGCCGGAGTCCAGGTGCTTCGGCAACGGCAGCTGCACGATGTAGCCGGTGCACGCCGGGTCGGCGTTCAGCTCGTCGATCACGGCCTCGAGCTTGGCCTGCGAGATGTCGCCGGGCAGGTCCCGGCGGATCGAGTTGACGCCGACCTTCGCGCTGTCGGCGTGCTTCATCTTCACGTAGGCGTGCGAGCCGGGGTCGTCGCCGACCAGCACGGTCGCGAGCCCGGGGACGATCCCCCGCTCGGCGAGCGCGGCCACCCTCGGAGCGAGCTCCGCGAAGATGGCGTTCTTGGTGGCCTTGCCGTCGAGAATCGTCGCCGTCACGACCCCGATTCTTTCAAAGGCTCGCGGCCCCGTCGCCGCCCGCCCACGCCCGCGATGGCGATCGCGACGAGCGCCACCGCGCAGCCGATCACCGTCGACGCGGTGAGCCGCGTGGCCCCGGCAGGCAGGAAGGCGTCGAGCAGCACGGAGCCGATCAGCTGGCCTGCGACCGAGCTGAGCCCGAGCAGCAGCACTCCGATCCAGGTGACGACGAACGACGCGGTGGCGATGAACACGATCCCCACCAGGCCGCCCAGGTAGAGCAGCGGGTTCGCGGGCCACGCGTCCGGGCCGCCGCGGACGAGCAGCGAGACGATCCAGGCCAGCACGAGCACCACCGTTCCAGCGGTGAAGTTCACGAGCGCGGCCGCGAGCGGGCTGCGCGACACCGCACCGACGTGACCGTTGACCGCCTGCTGTACGGCCATCCCGGCACCGGCGACGCACGGCAGCACGAGGAGCCAGAGCCGGGAAAGGTGGGCGTTCTCCCCGAGATCGCCCGCGAGCGCGCCGCCCACGGCGAGCACGGTCAGCAGAGCGCCGAGCACCCTCGGCCACGACGACGGCTGCTTGCCGGCGGGCCCGAGCCCTGCCCGGTCGACGAGTAGCCCGCTGACGGTCTGACCTGCCACGACGCCGACGGTGAACATCGCGACGCCGATGAGCGCCACGGTGAGTGACTGGGCGAGCACGTACGTCGCGCCCGCGACCCCGCCGAGGCACTGCCAGGGCCGCAGCGTGCCCGTTCTCACGGCCGACACGGCCCGGCCGAGCCCCCGCCGCATGGAGCGCGAGACCGCGAGCCAGGCGAGAAGCAGCAGCAGGCCGCCGCCGAAGGAGATGACAGCCGCGAGCGCCGAGTCGTGCAGTTCCGTGCCCAGCTGCCCGTTGACCCTGCTCTGCACCGACATCGCGAGGCCCGTGACCAGCGCCAGCGCCACGCCGCCGAGGCGCTTCGCTCGAGATGTGGGCGTGCTTGCGCCCTTCGTAGGACGGTTCGGCGCTGAGCCGGTACGCGGGGTAGCCATCGCGTGCCATTGTCAGTCCGTGGGCGTCGGCCCGGTTGCCTCCATCCGGTGATCTGTGGCGAGCCACACTTCCCAGGGTTGACGCCACACGCGATGTATCTGCGACAACAGCGTCGATGTGCACATGTCCCGTGCATTGACGGCATGAATTAGTCAAGATGTTGGCGTGGCACTTCCGACCCAGCTGAACGCAACCGAGCAGGACACCCTGGTCAAGCAGATCGGCCTCTCCTTGCTCCGAGCCGCCCCGCGAGACTGGCGGCGGGTGACCGCGGAGTACCGCGCCGTAGGGAGGTACCACGAGCTGACCGGCGAGGTCGTGACATCCGACGGCACCACGGAGGAGTGGCTGGCGACCCACGACATCGCGACGCTGTTCGGCAGGCTGCGCGCCGGGATGTACCGCGAGGGCAGGGGCACCTGGTTCAACGCGCGCTACCAGCTGGACCACCCCTCGAGCTACAACCTCGAGTACGACCGCGACGAGCCGCACTGGGACCTCGCGCCGCCGCCTCAGGCCTACGCCGACGAGCTGCGCATGTTCCCCCGTTCCGAGGAGAACGTGCCCGACTGGCTCATGCGGCGCATGGCCGGCCTCGGCCCCGAGCGTCCAGGGCCCCGGTTCCGCATGGCCCGCATCTTCGACGGCGTCGGCCCGAACGGCCCCGTGATCAACCGTCCCGAGCTCGACGTCGAGGAGCAGGACCGGGTACTCGACTACCTCGACGGCGCCCCCGTGGTGGTGCCCGGCCGGGGTTACGACATCGACCGGCTCGCCAGCACGCCCGAGAGCACGGTCCCCATCGCGTTCCACAGCGACGGCACCTGGATCTGGCCCGCAGCCGTCAACTACTACCTGCGGGAGTACGGCGTCGCGCCGGAGCCCGACCTGCTCCAGCACATGCGGGCGAACGGGTTCGGCATCCCCGACGTCCCCGACCCCGTGCGGCAGGCCGCCGCCGCGCACATCACACGTGGCCAGAACCTGCAGCAACGGCCGTCGGCCCCGCCTCCGCCGCCGCCCCCTCCGCCCGCGCCGGAACCGGAACCGGAGCCGGCCCCCGCGCAGGCGGCCGTCGAGGAGCCCGTGCCGCACGAGGCGGAGCCGCCGTTCGAGGAGCACTTCGCCGAGCACGCCGCCGAGCGCACACAGCTGGCAGAGCCGCCGCGCTTCGACGAGCACCCGCAACTCGACGGCCGGGAGCCGGACGAGTACGACACCGACCAGTACACGGCGGCCGCCGACGACTACGCCGACGAGCACCCCGAGGCCGCGGACGACCACGCCGAGCAGGGCACCACGTACACGCCCGCGCCCGGCTTCGACAGCGGCCCGCCGACCGCCGTCACCTCGCCCGCGCCGCCGCCAGTCACCCAGCACGCGGTGACCGAGCCGCCCGGCGACGAGGAGCCGGAGCCGCAGCCGTCCCAGCAGGAGACCGAGCAGCAGCCGCTGCCGGGCCGCGCCGAGCTGGACGACGACGGCGGCCCGCCGACGCAGTTCTCCCCCGCTCCGGCTCCGCCGTTGCACGACGACCCGTACCTCGACGACCTGCAGGAGAAGCTCGACGAGCTGGGCGTGCCGCAGGGTGCGTACCGCATCGGCGAGCCCACCGAGCGCGGCTGGAGCATCGAGCAGGTCGCCGAGGGCTGGCGCGTCGGCTGGTACGACGGCGGGCTGAAGAGCCCGGCAGTGTTCGGTGACGCGGGCGACGCCACGGCCTTCATGCTGGGCAAGCTGCTGCTCTCACCTGCGGGTGTCGGTGAGGTGCCGCAGGGCACTCCGCCTCCGCCACCGCCGCCCGCCCCGCAGGCTCCGGCGGCGGAGGAACGTCAGGCTCCACCGCCGCCGGCGGCTCCGCTGCCGCCGTCCCGGCCGGTGACGGCGACGCTGTCGCCCGAGGTCGCGACGGGCATGCGCCCGCCACCGCCCGCGGCTCCGCCGGAGGCACCCAGGCCAGCCCCGCCGAGGGAGGAGCCCGCTGGTGGCCGGCGCGCGCTCGGCGGTGCCGCGGTGCCCGCCGCATCGGGTGCACTGCCGCCACGAGAGGCTCCCTCCGCACCCCCGCGGCGCGAGGCGCGGCCCGCCGCGGAGAAGCCGGAGGCACGAGCCTCGGGCGGCGGTCAGCAGCAGTGGCCGATCCAGCCGCTCTCGGGTGAGCCGCCGCTCACGCTGTTCCGCGGCAAGGAGATGCGGACCCTGCCGGTCGGCAGCGAGCTCGACCGCTTCGGCGGCGCGAACGGCAACCTCACCTACGCGGCGGGGACGCCGTTCGAGGAGCGCTCGCTGGTGCCGGAGTGGGTCAGCCGCCCCTACCACCTGTACCGGGTGCAGCGGCCCCTGGAGGCGCTCGCCGGTGTGGCGATCCCGTGGTTCAACCAGCCAGGAGGCGGGGCCGCCTACCTGCTGCCCGCTTCCATCGAGGAACTGCTGGCCGAGGGCGACCTCATCGAGCTCGAACCCGGCGAACCGCCCATCGACTGAGCAGGGGTCTCGTCGTCCGCTGCCTCAGTGGACGACGAGACCGTTCGCCGCCGCGTAGGCGACCGCGGTGTCCAGGTCCACATGCGCACCGGTGAGCCGCGCCTGTCGCAGGCCGTCGGCGTCGATCCGGGCACCCCGCAGATCAGCGTCCACGAGAAGCGCACCGAGCAACCGGGCCCCGGTCAGATCGGACTCGCGCAGGTCGGTCTCCCGCAGGTCGGCGTCGGTCAGGTTGGCCTCGCGCAGCCGTAGCCCGGACAGGTTGGTGCCCTTGAGCTTCGCCCCTCCCAGCGAGGCCAGTGACAGGTCGCAGTCCCGCACCGCGATCGGGCGCAGCGCGCAGTCCAGAAAGGACGAACCCAGCAGCGAGCACCCGGACCACTCCGAGCGGCCGAGCACGGTCCGGTTGAACGTGCACGACCGGAACGCCGAGGACGTGTGCCGCGACTCGCCGAGGTCGGCTCCGCTGAAGTCGCAGCTGTCGAACGTGCAGCCGCGCGTCACCAGCCCGCGCAGGTCGGCCTCGGTGAAGTCACAGCGCACGAACGTCCGCTTCTCCCACCGCGCACCGGGCAGCACCGCGTCGCGGTAGTCCTCGTCCACTTCGGACTCATCCATCCGGCCAGCATCGCACACCACGTGTTGTCACCACGTGATGCGCTCGAACAGCGCGCGCAGCCGCGCAGCCCGCCCTGGATGGGTCGACCCGATCCACGCGATCCGGCCGAGCAGCTGCGCCCGGAAGTCCGGATGGCCGTGCCGGTTCTGCGCCTGCGGACCTGTTCGCGCACAGTTGTGCAGGATGGCCCGCAGGGCGTCGTACTCGGCGCGTGGCGCCGCCGGCGCGGCGTTCACGACGAGCCCGGCGACCCGCTGCCGCTGGTGCGCAGCCGCGATCGACGTCTTCGAGTCCCGGAGCCGGAATCCCTCCTCTCTGGCGATCAGGCGCACTCCCGGCAGCAGCCGATGCAGTGGTAGACGGGCATCGCCGGAGAACGCGAGATCGTCGGCGTAACGCGTGTATGCGGCACCGAGTACGCCCGCGAGCCCGGCGAGCCGCACGTCAAGGTGGTACGCCACCGCGTTGGCCGCCGAAGGTGACGACGGCGCACCCTGCGGCAGGTGCGGCGCGGCGAGCCGGTGCAGCAACCGCCTGCGCACGGCGTCGTCGCGGGACCGCGGAGCCGCCGCGAGCACGTCGACCGGAGTCGACGTGGTGAGCAGACCGGCGAGCAACGTCGCGACACCGTCCGGGTAGCCCGCGAGCCGCAGCAGGCCCCGGAGCCGGGCCGCCGACACCGCCGCGAAGAACCCTTCGAGATCCAGCCGCACCACCAGGTCCTTGCTCGCGTGCGGCGCCGCGCACGTGGCCGCGGACCTGCCGCGGCGGAAGCCGTGCGCCGCGTCGTGCACCGGCAATGCGCCGAGCACGTGCCGCACGGCCCTTCGCTGCAGTTCCGCAAGCCGCGGCTTGGGCTGCTCCAGCAGCCGCACGCCGCCACTGCGCGTCGGCACCCAGCGGTAGCGGTAGTGCCGCAGGGCAGTGCCCGCCCGCCGGTTCCAGCCGCGTGCGTCGGCGAACCAGTACAGCTCGCCCTCGGTGAGGTCCAGCGCGTGCGCGCACTCCTCCACGGTTCGCCAGCGGGCTACGTCCCAGCGCCATACCGGTTCCGGCTCGACCGGCACCGCCCGCGAGTCCGGCAACGTGCGCACCGGCAGCGGCGGGAACGTGCGGATCGCCGACGCCAGGGATTCCGGTCTCGACGGCGGTTCTCCCGGAAAGCGGCTCAGCAGCCGCGCCGCAAGGTCGCTCGCGTCGTCGGCGTCGAGCCGGCTCTCCCTCTCCAGCCGCAGGGCCAGCTCGATGTGCTCCCACGGCCCCCGAAGCGCGATCGCGGCGAGTTCGTCGTGCTGGCGGCGGCGCGCGGCAACCCTTCGCTCGACCGCGCTCATCCGGCCGTCCACGTGACGAGGTGGGCGATGCGGAGGTGACCTCGTCTCCGTTCGTCCGCGCGCTTGGGCCACGCGGAGCATGCGGGCGCGCGTGGGGCGCGGTGCCCTGCCGATGTCGAGCTCCCCGGGGTTGCCCCGGAGTGGGTGGGTCGTCCCACCTGCTCACCTCCGCATCGCCACACCAGGCCGACGATAACGGCTGAACGGATCGCCGGTCACGCGAATGGTCGACACCACCCAACCCTCGCCATATCGTTAGCAGCACAAACGTTAGTGCGGCCAACACAATGACGGCCGGGGAACGTCGTTCGCCTTGCTCCCGGATCAGCCCAAGGTCATGGTCACGGCGATCGCCGGCTGGGCGGACCGGCACGGACTGCGCGCGTGAGGTCATCGGAAGTCCCTCGACTTCGAGCTGATCCGCATGGGCAGGTGCTGTAGCCGGTCGGCGAGCAGGCTCACCACACCGTCCGCGCGTTCCACGACCCCGCGGATCAGCATCGCCTGGCTGGAGCGGGCGACGCGGTGGTAGCGCTGCCACAGGCCGGCCGTGCAGATGACGTTGACCATGCCCGTCTCATCCTCGATGTTGAGGAACGTGATCCCGCCCGCGGTGCCGGGCCGCTGCCGATGGGTCACCGCGCCGCCGATGAGGACCCGCTTGCCGTCCTCCATCTCCTGCAGTCGCTGGGCGGTGACCACCCCGAGCGCATCGAGCCGGTCCCTGATGAACTGCGTGGGAAAGCTGTCAGGCGACAGCCCGGTCGCCCACACGTCCGCGACCGCGACGTCGAGGTCGTCCATGCCGGGCAACGTGGGCGCGCTGACGCCGGGCGTGCTGCCCGGCAGCTTCTCCGGCCGTTCCTCCGCGACGGCGCCCGCAGCCCAGAGCGCCTTGCGCCGGTCGCGTTCGAAGCAGCCGAAAGCGCCCGCGGTGGCGAGTGCCTCGACCTGCGGCGTGGTCAGCCGCACCCGCCGCGCCACGTCGGCCATGTCGCGGTAGACGCCGCCGCTGTCCCTTTCGGCCACGAGCCGTTTCGCTAGCGGTTCGCCGATCGTGCGCACCGCGCTGAGCCCGATGCGGACGGCGAGGCCGGATTCGCCTTCTCCCAACGGTTCCAGCGTCGCGTGGGACAGGCTGGCGTTGACGTCGGGCCCGCGTACCGTCACGCCGTGCCGCCGGGCATCGGCCACCAGCGACTGCGGCGAGTAGAAGCCCATGGGCTGCGCGCGCAGCAGCCCCGCGCAGAACGCTTCCGGGTGGTAGTACTTGAAGTACGCGCTGGCGAAGACCAGGTACGCGAAGCTCAGCGCGTGGCTCTCCGGGAAACCGAAGTTGGAGAACGCCCGCATCTTCTGGAAGATGTGCTCCGCCATCTTCTCGTCGACGCCGTTGCGCGCGGCCCCCTCGTAGAACCTCCGCCTCAGCCGCTCCATCTTCCGGCCCGACCGTTTCGCTCCCATGGCGTGCCGGAGCTCGTCGGCCTCGGCCGCGGTGAAGTTCGCGACGTCGAGCGCGATCTGCATCATCTGTTCCTGGAACAGGGGCACGCCCAGCGTCTTGTCCAGCGCGTTCTCCAGCAGCGGATGGTCGTGCTTCCACGTCTCCTTCTCGGTGTAGCGCCGGATGTAGGGGTGCACGGAGCCGCCCTGGATGGGTCCCGGCCTGATCAGGGCGACCTCGATGGCGAGGTCGTAGAACTTCTTCGGCGCGAGCCGGGGCAGGGTTGCCAGCTGCGCCCTGCTCTCCACCTGGAACACGCCGATGGCGTCGGCGCGGCTGAGCATGTCGTAGACGTTCTTGTCCTCCAGCGGCATCTTGCTGAGGTCGATCTCGATGCCTTCGTGCTCGCGCACCAGGTCGATCATGTAGTGGAGCGCGGAGAGCATGCCGAGCCCGAGCAGGTCGAACTTGACCAGTCCGACGGACGCGCAGTCGTCCTTCTCCCACTGCAGGACGCTGCGGTTCTCCATGCGCGCCCATTCGATGGGGCAGACCTCGCTCACCGGTCGGTTGCAGATCACCATCCCGCCCGAGTGGATGCCGAGGTGACGCGGGAAGTCCTCCAGCGCGGCGGCCAGCCCCAGCACGCTGGCGGGGATGTCGTGGTCGGTCTCGCCTCTGGTGTGGCGCAGCGGACCCCAGCGGTCGATCTGCTTGCTCCAGGCGTCCTGCTGGCCCGGCGAATGGCCGAGCGCCCTGGCCGCGTCGCGCACCGCCGAACGGGCCCGGTAGGTGATCACGTTCGCCACCTGCGCGGTGCGCAGCCTGCCGTGTTTCTCGTAGACGTACTGGATCGCCTTCTCGCGCTGGTCGGACTCGATGTCGAGGTCGATGTCCGGGTAGCCGTCGCGATCCGGTGCGAGGAACCGTTCGAAGAGCAGCTTCCACTTCACCGGGTCGACCTTGGTGATGCCCAGCGCGTAGCAGACCGCGGAGTTCGCCGCCGATCCCCGGCCCTGGCACAGGATGTCGTTGTCCCGGCAGAACTTCGCGATGTCCCACACGATCAGGAAGTACCCGGGAAACCCGAGCCGTTCGATGATCTCCAGCTCGTGGTCGAGCTGCGCGTAGGCCTTCGGGTGGGTCTCCCGGGTGCCGTACTGCTTCTTCGCGCCCTCGTAGGTCAGGTACCGCAGGTAGGTGGCCTCGGTGTAGCCGTCCGGGACGTCGAACGGTGGGAGTTCCGGAGCCACCAGGTGCAGCGGGAACGCGATCTGCGTGCCGAGCAACGCGGCCCGCTGCACGGCCCCCGGGTAGCGGGCGAACCGGGCCTGCATCTCCGCGCCGGAACGCAGGTGTGCCGTGCCGGCGGCGGCGAGCCACCCCTCCATCTCGTCGAGGCCGCGGCGGGCCCTGATGGCGGAGACCGCCTGCGCCAGGTAGGCCCGCTGCGGGATCGCATAGTGCACGGCGTTGGTGGCCACGGTGGGCAGGCCGAGTTCCTGGGCGAGTTCGGCGAGCGCGTCGTTGTGGGTGCTGTCGAGCGGCCTGCCGTGGTCGATCAGCTCGACGTACACGTCATCCTCGCCGAACCGGTCGACCAGTTCGCACAGCCTCAGCGCGGCCGCCTCGGGCCCCTGCTCCACCAACGCGCGCCGCACGGCTCCCTTGCGGCACCCGGTGAGGACCGCGCACCTGCCCGCCACCTCCCCAGCGATGGTGTCGAGGTCGTATACCGGGCGCCCCTTCTCGGCGCGTTCGGAAGGGGGCAGTTCCACGTCGTGGCCCTTCAGCTGGCCCGCCGTGATGGCCCGGCAGAGGCTCGCGTACCCCTGCTCGCCCTTCGCCAGGAGCAGCAGGTGCTCGCCCTCGGGGTCGGCGATCCCGTTCTGCGGTCCGGAGAGCCCGAGGCTCAGCTCCGTGCCGAACACCGTGCGCATGCCGACCTCACGCGCCGCTTCGGCGAACCGGGCCACGCCGTACATCCCGTCGTGGTCGGTGATCGCGATGGCGTCGAGCTCGAGTCGCACGGCTTCCTCGACCAGTTCCTCGGGATGGCTCGCCCCGTCGAGGAAGCTGAAGTTCGAGTGGCAGTGCAGCTCCGCGTACGGCATGCGGGTGGCCGCCCCGGTGTCGTCGGCACCGCGCAGTGAGTCCAGGTCGGCGGGGCGGAGATACCTCTCCCGCTTACGGCCCCACGCGGGGCTGTCATTGCCGTCTCCCGCCTTGTCGAACGGCTCGGCTCTGCCGGAGAGCGTGCGTTCCAGCTCCCGCCACGGGATCGGTGGATTGTTCCAGCCCATGATGCTATCCGAGGTTCTCCGGTGACGTTCTCGGCAGCGGGATGACGGGACACACCTGCTGCGGCGCCTGCGGTTCGACGAGCCGGTACCACGGATCGATCGTCCGCTCCGGCTCCGTACCGTTGTGGAAACGTTCCTCGTCCACTAGTCGTACATCCCTTCCACTGTCCACAGCGGACTCCGCTTGGCCTGCCAGTTCAGCAGGAGCGCGACTTCGGACTGCGCCCCGCTCATCCCTTCCAGCACCACCTGCACGCGGCCGGTGGTGGGCCGGCCCTCCGGGGCCCACCACCGCGCGAGCACTGGCCAGGGCCCCGCCCAGGCGAGAACGCGGCGGGCGGCCCCTCCCTCTATCGACACCTGGTGCGGCGGACCGGTGAGCGCGTACCGATCGGTGACGCTCACCTCCGTGCCCTCCGCATCGGTGACGAAGGCGGGCACCGGTTCTTCGAAGACCGTGGCCGGGGACAGTCCGGGAAGCTGTTCCGGCCAGGACGCGTCGTGTCCATCGGACGGCATGCGTTGATCACCCCACGGCACCAGACGGACCCGCTCGGCGGGACCACGTCCTCCTTCGGGAACGGCGGTGAAGACGCTGTCCGGCCCCAGCAGCCCCTGGACGTGGACCAGCGCCCTCGCGGCCCGGTCGGCCTCCGGGGTGTGTTCGCCCCCGTCCCCGCCCTGCCACAGGCCGAGTTGCAACGCCGCACCCTCGACCGTCTCCTCGGGTTCCAGCCGGAGCTCGGAGACGCCCGCCGTCGGCCGCCGCCCGTCTCCGGCTCGCAACCAGCCCTCGAACTGCCAGCGCACCCGGTCGGCGATGCCCTCGGGCGTGAGCGGCTCGGCGCACCGCCAGATCCTGCTGAGCTCCTCGCCACGTTCAGTGGTGGCGTAGATGCCCAGACGGGTGCAGGCGAGACCGCGCGAGGACAGTCCGGAATGGAACCGGCCCGCCAGCGTCTTCCCCATGAACGCCGCCACGTCGACACGTTCGAGCGGCGGGTCGAACGTCTTGGTGACGAACAGTTCCGGTGGCGGACGACGGCGGTGGGGTGGTCGTTCGTCCTGCCCGTTCGCCAGCCGGTGCGCCAGCACGCCCTCGCTGCCGAACCGTCCGGCCACGTCTCGTTCGGACAGCGCCGCGAACGAGCCGAGCGTGCGCAGACCCAGTCTGCGCAACAGATCCACCAGCTCGGCCCTTCCGGTGTCGGGCTGGTCGAGCTCAGTGACGCTCAGCGGCGCGAGAAACCGCGCTGCCGCGCCTTCCTCCACCAGTACGGAGCGGTGCGCGGCCAGCGTCGCGGCGAACAGCCCGTCGGCGACCCCGATCTGGCACTCCACACCCGTCTCGCCGGAGACGTGGTCGACGAGCAGTTCGACGAGCCGGTGTTCCCCGCCGAAATAGCCGGACGCACCGCTGACCGGCACCGCCACTACCCCGGGGCGCACGGCCTCCACCCCGACGACCAGCTCCTCCACCGCCTCCACGATGGGTTCGAACAACCGCGCGTCCCGGTCCTGGTCCTCGCCGAACACCGCGAGCTCGGGGCACCGGGACTGCGCTTCCCTCCGCCGCATATCTCTCCGGACACCCGCCGCCCTCGCGATCGCCGAGCACGCCACGACCCGGTTGGCCGCGAACACCGCGGCGGGCAGATGAGCGGGCAACCCGGCCGCCACGCCGGCGGCGACCACGGGCCAGTCCGGACACCACAGCACCAGCATCCGCGGCGGCCGGGTGAGCAACCCTGCCGTGCTCATCCCACCTTCACCCCCTCGGCGGGCGCGTAGGACGGACGAGCCGCGGCCCCGGCCGTCGCCACCGCTCCGCCGGGCCCCGGCAGCAACAGCGACGCACGAAAGGGGCGCGCCGCCGCCCCGCGACCGGCGACGTCCACGACCACCTCGCGTTCCCGCAGGTAGCCATGCCCCTCTCCGAGCCCGGACCAGCTCACCGGGCCGCAGCGCAGCTCCACCTCGGCACCCGGCCACGGCCCGAGGGACAGCAGCACCGCTCCGCGATTCCTGGCCCGCGCGGAGAGCCTGCGGGCGGTCTGGGTTCCACCGAACCTGCCGGGAGGACCGGTGGCGACCAGGTCGACGCCGTCGAGCAGAGCCGCTGTCGCCGAGGCGAAGTCCGCACCGGGCCGCGGCACCAGCGCCAGCCTGCCCACCTCGACCCCGAGCTCCCGCGCCGCCACCAGCCCGAGCCGGGGAATTCCCACCACCGCCGCCCACGACCCGCTCGCGGTCGCCTCCGCCAGCAGTGCGAGCAGCAGCGAGGTGGAGCCGTGGACCGCGACCGTGCTGCCCCTGCGCAGTCCGCCCCACGGCAGCAGCTCGGCGAGCGCGGGCAGTACTGGGAGGACCCGCCCTGTCGTCTGCGCGTGCACAGCGGAGGCCGCCACCCCGCTGGCCGTGCTGACTCCGGGCAGGGAGGCCAGCCGCGCCACCGCGGACACCCCTGCCGTCTCGGCCAACGGCTCACCGGGCCGGACGGCCTGGATCTCCGCCACCGTTCCACCTGGCATTCAGCACCACCTCCCCTCGCGGACAGCACGATCACGCTCACGCTCGTCGCGTGAGCCCTGCGTTCTACTCGGTCGCCGCGGGGAAGACGGCTAGCTATCGAACACCTGTTCGACACCTTCAGTGAACACCGCCCGCCTCACCCTGTCAAGCCACGGAGGCGACCGGACGCGAACGGAGCCCTCGCGTCCGATTTCTCTCGCATTCCGCGGAAATCTCCGGCAGCATCGGCTTGCGCGGATGTCGAAGCCACGCCGCCAGCTCCGATGTCTCCAGCGAAGGCACTCAGAAGCGGTGCCACGGACGCAGGGAGAACAGCGATGAAGTACATCCTCTTGGCCTATACCAACGCCGATGACTGGCAGGCTGCGGCGGCGCAGATGGCGACCACCGGCGAGCTGCCGCCCGAGGTGCTGAAGGCCTGCGAGTTCTACGAGGGCCTGCACAAGGAACTCACCGAGACCGGGGAGTTCGTGACCACGGAGGGCCTCTCCGAGCCCGTACACGCCAGGACCGTCCGCAAGGGCGACGGTGGCCCGGTGGTCACGGACGGCCCGTTCGCCGAGTCGAAGGAGGTACTGGTGAGCTTCGCGATCCTCGACTGCGCGAGCTACGACCGCGCCCTGCAGATCGCCGCACGCGTCGTGGACGCCACCGGTGACGCCGTCGAGGTGCGCCCGATCGGCGAGGGTCCGGGGCCGATGGAGCAGTGACCGTGCGGACGGACAGGGGCGTCGAGGACCTGCTGCGCGAGCTGGCGCCGCAGGTGCTCGGCGCGCTCGTCCGCCGCTTCGGCAACTTCGCCACGGCCGAGGACGCCGTGCAGGAGGCCCTCCTCGCCGCGTCCGTGCAGTGGCCCGAGGAGGGCGTTCCGGAGAACCCGCGTGGCTGGCTGATCCGCGTCGGTTTCCGGCGGATGACCGATCTGCTGCGCAGTGAGCTGGCTCGCCAGCGCAGGGAGGACACCGTGGCCGTCCGGATCCCCGCCGACGAGCTGCACGCGCCGCCGGCTGACATGCTCTCGGCCGCCGATCGGGACGACACACTCACGCTGCTGTTCCTGTGCTGCCATCCGGCGCTCACGCCGGCGTCGCAGATCGCGCTCACGTTGCGGGCCGTCGGCGGCCTGACGACCGAGGAGATCGCCCGCGCGTTCCTCGTGCCGGAGTCCACGATGGGCCAGCGCATCAGCCGCGCCAAGCAGCGGATCAAGTCGTCGGGCGTGGGGTTCCGGCCGCCGAGGCCGGAGGAACGGGACGAGCGACTGCGTGCGGTGCTGCACGTGCTGTACCTCGTCTTCAACGAGGGGTACACGGCGACGTCCGGGGACGAACTGGCGCGAGTGGAGCTCTCGAACGAGGCGATCCGGCTCACGCGCATGGTCAACCGGCTGCTGCCCGACGACGGAGAGGTCGCGGGCCTGCTGGCCCTGATGCTGCTCACCGATGCCCGCCGGGCCGCACGCACCGCGGCGGACGGCTCGCTGATCCCCATGACCGAACAGGACCGCAGCCGCTGGGATGCCGGGCTCATCGCCGAGGGCGTCGCACTGGTCACCGACGCGATGTCGAGAACGCGGGTGGGGCCGTACCAGCTACAGGCCGCCATCGCCGCCGTCCACGACGAGGCGCCGACCGCGGAGGAGACCGACTGGCCGCAGATCCTCGCGCTGTACGGAATGCTCCAGCGCATGGCGCCCAACCCGATGGTGACACTCAACCAGGCCGTCGCCGAGGCGATGGTCCACGGGCCAAAGGCGGGACTGGGGCTGCTGGAGTCACTGGACAGAGACAGCCGGATGGCCAAGCACTACCGGCTCGCCGCCGTGCGGGCGCACCTGCTCGAAATGGCGGGCGAGCAGGAAGCGGCACTGGAGCACTACCGGACGGCGGCCAAGCGCACCACGAGCATCCCCGAGCGCCGGCACCTGGAGGAGCGGGCGGCCCGGCTGGCGCGGTAGGCGTCCCACGGCGAAACGGGAGCAAGGGAGCTTTGCTCCCGTTTTCCGGGAGTAAAGCTCCCTTGCTCCCTGCTTTGCGGCGCGACGGCCGCGGAGGATCAGTGGGCGAAGTGGCGGGTGCCGGTGAGATAGAGGGTCACGCCGACGGCCTCGGCGGCCGCGATCACCTCGGCGTCCCTCACAGATCCACCGGGCTGCACGACCGCACGCACACCGGCGTCGAGCAGCACCTGCAGGCCGTCCGGGAACGGGAAGAACGCGTCGGACGCCGCGACGGAACCCTTCGCACGATCGCCTGCCCGCTGCACGGCCAGCCGCGACGAGTCGACGCGGTTCACCTGACCCATGCCCACACCGACCGTGGCCAGGTCGTTCGCGAGGAGGATCGCGTTGGACTTCACGGCCCTGATCGCGCGCCACGCGAACGCGAGGTCGGCGAGGGTGTTCTCGTCGGCCGCCTGGCCAGTCGCGAGGGTCCAGTTCGCCGGGTCGTCGCCGGGCGCGTCGATCCGGTCGGCGGTCTGCAACAGCACGCCACCCGAGATCGGCCGGAACTCCACCGGCGAGCCGAGCGGCTCCGGCAGCCGCAGCAGCCTCACGTTCTTCTTGCGGGTGAGCACATCGAGCGCGTCCGCGTCGAAGTCCGGCGCCAGCACGACCTCGGTGAACACGTCCGCGATCTGCTCGGCCATCTCCAGGCTCACCGGTCGGTTGCTGGCGATCACGCCGCCGTAGGCCGACACCGGGTCGCACGCGTGGGCCTTCCGGTGCGCCTCGGCGATGTCGGCGCCCACCGCGATCCCGCACGGGTTGGCGTGCTTGATGATCGCGACAGCGGGGTCGGTGAAGTCGTAGGCGGCGCGCCGCGCGGCGTCGGTGTCGACGTAGTTGTTGTACGACATCGCCTTGCCGTGCAACTGCTCGGCGTGCGCCAGCCCGGGCTCACCGTGCCGGTACACCGCCGCGCCCTGGTGCGGGTTCTCGCCGTAGCGCAACACCTCGCCGCGCTCCCAGGTGGCGCCGAGGAAGTCGGGGAAACCGGAGTCGTCGGCGGGGGCGTACGCGCTCGCGAACCACGACGCGACGGCCGTGTCGTAGGCCGCGGTGTGCGCGAAGGCCTTCGCCGCCAGCCGCTTACGCTCGGCGAGGTCGAAACCGCCGGCGCGGACCCGCTCGAGTACCCAATCGTAGCTCGCCGGGTCGACCACCACCGCCACCGAGCCGTGGTTCTTGGCCGAGGCGCGCACCATCGCGGGGCCGCCGATGTCGATGTTCTCGACACAGTCCTCGGGGCTCGCCCCGGAAGCGACGGTCTTGGCGAACGGGTAGAGGTTCACCACCAGCAGATCGAACGGCGCGATGTCCAGCGACTTCAACTGCTCGACGTGGTCGGGCCGGTTCACGTCGGCGAGCAGGCCGGCGTGCACCCTCGGGTGCAGCGTCTTCACGCGTCCGTCGAACGACTCGGGGAACCCGGTGACCTCCTCGACCGGCGTCACGGGGACACCTGCGTCGGAGAGCACCTTCGCGGTGCCGCCGGTGGACACGATCTCGACGCCTGCCGCGTGCAGCCCGGTCGCGAGCTCGAGCAGGCCCGCCTTGTCCGACACCCCGATCAACGCGCGCCGGACCGGCCGCTGACCGGCCCCTGGGGTCTGCTCGTTCACGACAACCTCACCTTCCGTCCCTCCACCGTGCACCCCGCACGGCCAAGCTTCTCGATCACGTCGACGAGGAGCCTGCGTTCGACCACCTTGATCCGCTCGTGCAGGCTCGCCTCGTCGTCATCGGCCTCCACGGCCACGGCCTCCTGCGCGATGATCGGCCCCGTGTCGACTCCGGCGTCCACGAAGTGCACGGTCGACCCGGTGACCTTCACCCCCAGTTCGAGCGCGTCGGCAACAGCACGGATGCCAGGGAACGCCGGGAGCAGCGCGGGATGGGTGTTGATCACGCGGTTCGGGAAGTGGCCGAGGAAGCGGGAGCCCAGGATCTTCATGAAACCCGCGGAGACCACGAGGTCGGGCAGGTACGCGGCGACCGCGTCTGTCAGCGCCTTGTCCCAGGCCTCACGGTCGGGGTGGTCGCCCATCTTGATCGAAAAGTACGGGATCCCGGCGCGCTCGGCCCTCGCCAGCGCCTCGATGCCGTCCCGGTCCGCCCCGACGGCCACCACGGTGGCCGGGTACGAGGGCTCCTCGACCGCGTCGAGTACCGCTTGAAGCAGCGTCCCCGAACCTGATGCGAGTACCACCAACCTCGCTGGGGTAGGCAGCTCCAACCTGCTAGCCAGAACGGTCTCCTTGCCGGGCTGTGCGCCAGAGCACACGTCGGTTGACCTGGTGACACTCCACCCTAAACGCCGAGAAGTTGATCTTCGCGCAGAGGTGTCAGGGCCGCTTGCCGGAGGCTTCGTCGTCGCCGCGTTCGGGTTCCTCTTCGGGTTCCTCTTCGGGTTCCTTTTCCGGCTCCGGCGCCGTCTCGTCATCCGGCTCCGGTTCAATGTCGCGCTCCGACTCCGGCTCGGCCTCGGTGACCTCGGTGGCCTCGTCGGTGTCGTCGAAGTCGTCGTCCTCGGGCTCTTCCGCGTCGCCGGGCCCCTCGTCCTCGCCCGGCTCCTCCTCGGCGGCTTCATCGGGCTGCTCGGCCTCGGTCTCCGCCGAGTCCTCTCCCCCGGCTTCCTCCACCGGCTCCTCGACCGCGGCGGGCTCAGGCTCGGGCTCCGGCTGAGGACGCGGCCCCGCGAACCACGCGACGAGACCGCCGGGCACCGCGATCCAGAGGAAGGCGGCGATCGAGACGAGCCCGAGTGGGATCGCGACGGGGTCGAACACGCCCGAGCCGAGCCTGCCACCCGCGAGCGTGCCCAGGACGACGGTGCCGAATCCGACCAGCGCACCGGCGACGCCGACCGTGCGCAGGCGCGCCATCGGGTTCTCGTGGCACCGGCGCAACGACCAGCCGACCAGCGCCCCGGCCGCGATCGGCAGCAGCACGAACACCGGCCACCACGACGCCTGTGCCTCCGGCATCGCCGCCAGCAGGGGCACCCCGGGCACCGGCCCGCCCGTGAACGCGTAGGGGCCGACCGACACCGAGCCGATGGAGAAGCCTGGCCCCGTGACGAAGCCCAGCGCCAGCACCGCGGCGTTCGGCACGTAGCCCAGCGACAGCAGCAGCATGCCCGCCGCACTGCCCGCGCCCGGCGCATTGTTGGCGAAGAGGCTGTTCGCCGTCTGCACCGAGAACGCCATGCCTGCCAGCAACGCGAAGGAACCGACCGTCAGCAGTGCGAGCAGTCCCAGTGCACCCGCGCGCAGGCCGTGCACGGCGAGCGGATCGAGATGGCGGCCGACCGTCGCAGTGAACCCGCAGTGCCGGGCGACGCCGACCGCGGCCGACACACCGGCGACCAGCCCGGGAACGAGGAACGCAGACAGCGGTTCGACGCTGAGGGTCTCGCCGTTGGACAGCAGCGAGATCGTGAGACCGAGCACGGCGTGTGCAACCGCCATGACACTGATGAGCGGGACCGCCCGCGAGGGTTCGGTGAGGCCGAGCCGCTGCGCCGCACTCGCGGCCGTACGCGCGACGAGCACGCACACGCCGATGGTCGGCAGAAGCGGCAGGACGCCGAGCGGTTCACCCTCGATCTGCACCGGAACCTGGTAGGCACCCAGCCAGCCGGGGCCTGCGGCCAGCAGGACGCCGAGCGCGGAGAATTGCGACCGGGTGGCGATGGCCGTGACCAGCGCGAACAACGCGGCGACCACCGCGTAGCCGGTGACGAGCGGCCACCCGGCAGCGGCGAGCAGCGCACGCACCCGTCCACCGCGCGGCACGTCCTCACCAGCGGCCCGGCCCGCTGAGCGCATGCGCGTGGTGAGGAGATCCATGCTTTGACCATCGCATCGCGATTGGGCCGTCCGAGTGAGCCACGCCGCCGCGGGCGGATGACGACGCCCACACCCCACCCGGTCGGGGCAGTCCCCGACAAGGAAAAAGGCGCTCCCGGCGTTCGCCGGAAGCGCCTTTTCCGAAGCTCGGATCAGCTGTTGGACTGGCCGAAACCGCCCTGCGGAGTGCCCGGCGGGTTCTGCTGGCCGCCCTCCGGCGGCTGCTGCTGGAAGAACTGACCGTGCTGCGAGGCGTAGGTCGTGGGCTGCTGACCCGGCTGCGGCGACACCGGCTGCGCGAACTTCGTCGGCTGCGGGATGCCACCGGACTGGTCCGGAGCGGGCTGCTGACCGTACGGCTGCTGCTGGCCCAACGCGCCCGGCTGCTGCTGGCCGTACGCGGGCTGCTGACCGTACGGCGACTGCGGCTGAGGAGCCGGTGGCTTGAGCACGCCCGCGTCGAACAGATACGCGGCGACGGCGGCCACCATCTGGAGCAGACCGAAGATCAGGACCATGACGCCGCCGGCCTGCATGTCGTACGGAACGGCGAACACGGTGAACAGGAACGGGATCGCGGCACCCACGGCGAAGATCGCGGGCCACGGGCCCGGCTTGACGTCACCGGGGAGAACCAGGAAGACCGCGGTCAGCGCACTCACGAACAGCAACGCCGGAATCCACGCGTACCCGGCCTCGTAGAAGCTCGCGCCACCACCGATGTTGGCGAAACCGAGGAACAGGTTCAGCACACCGAGACCCGCGGTGACCAAGTAGAGGATCTGGGGCAGGCCCAGCTTGGGTCCGCCGCCTGCTGACGGCGCCGCCCCGGGAAAGTGCTGTTGTGGCTGCTGGGGGCCTTGGCCGGGGAATCCACCCGGCGCGCCGCTCGGGAAGGTCATCCGTTGTTCTCCTGTCGTGTTCTCGCTGACAACGCGCGGTCAGTCCTGGCCGATTCGCCTCGCGCCCCCGGGCTCGCGGCCGTCCCGGACGGCCGGAACGGCTGCGGCAACGGAACGTTAGCGCACCGCGAACCGGTGAAGCGGCCGGCTCTTAGACGCTTCACCCGGGCGGCTGGTTTCCCTTTCGCCCGACCTTTGTAAACGAAGGAGCCGGGCACCGTGCGGTGCCCGGCTCCTACCGTCATTGTGCTCCCGCACTACAGGGCCTTGTACAGCTCCCTGGCCAGCTCGGCGGTTTCGGTGGGGGTTTTGCCGACCTTGACGCCTGCGGCTTCGAGGGCTTCTTTTTTGGCTTGGGCGGTGCCGGAGGAGCCGGAGACGATGGCGCCGGCGTGGCCCATGGTTTTGCCTTCGGGGGCGGTGAAGCCGGCGACGTAGCCGACGACGGGTTTGGTGACGTTGGCCTTGATGTAGTCGGCGGCGCGTTCTTCGGCGTCGCCGCCGATCTCGCCGATCATCACGATGACCTTGGTGTCGGGGTCGGCTTCGAACGCTTGGAGGGCGTCGATGTGGGTGGTGCCGATGACCGGGTCCCCGCCGATGCCGACCGCGGTGGTGAAGCCGATGTCGCGCAGTTCGTACATCATCTGGTAGGTCAGGGTGCCGGACTTGGACACCAGGCCGATGTGGCCGGGGCCGGTGATGTTGGCGGGGATGATGCCCGCGTTGGACTTGCCCGGGGAGATCACCCCGGGGCAGTTCGGGCCGATGATCCGGGTTTTGTTTCCCTTGGCCACGGCGTGGGCCCAGAAGTAGGCCGAGTCGTGCACGGGGATGCCCTCGGTGATGACCACGGCCAGGCCGATCTCGGCGTCGATGGCCTCGATCACGGCGTCCTTGGCGAACTTGGGCGGCACGAAGATCACCGAGGTGTCGGCGCCGGTGGCCTTCATGGCCTCTTCGACGGTGCCGTAGACGGTGAGCTCTTGGCCGCCGATGGTGACGGTCTGGCCGGCCTTGCGGGCGTTGACGCCGCCGACGATGTTCGAGCCGGCGGCCAGCATCTTGGTGGCGTGCTTGGTGCCTTCCGAGCCGGTCAGGCCCTGCACGATGATCTTGGAGTTCTCGTTGAGGAAAATGGCCATGGGGATCAGGCTCCTGCCGCGGCGAGCTGGGCGGCCTTGTCGGCCGCGTTGTCCATGGTGTCCACCTGGGTGACCAGCGGGTGGTTGGCCCGGTCGAGGATCGCCCGGCCTTCCTCGACGTTGTTGCCGTCCAGGCGGACCACCAGCGGCTTGGTGGCCTCGTCACCCAGGATCTTGAGGGCCTCGACGATGCCGGTGGCCACCGCGTCGCAGGCGGTGATCCCGCCGAACACGTTCACGAACACCGACTTGACCGCGGGGTCGCCGAGGATGACGTCCAGCCCGGCGGCCATCACCTCCGCCGAGGCGCCGCCCCCGATGTCCAGGAAGTTCGCCGGCTTGACCCCACCGTGACGCTGCCCGGCGTAGGCGACCACGTCCAGGGTGGACATGACCAGGCCCGCACCGTTACCGATGATGCCGACCTCCCCGTCGAGCTTGACGTAGTTGAGGTCCTTGGCCTTCGCCTTGGCCTCCAGCGGGTCCTCGGCCTGCGTGTCCACCAGCTGCTCGTGCTCGGGGTGGCGGAACGCGGCGTTGCCGTCCAGGGTGACCTTGCCGTCCAGCGCGACGATCCTGTCCTGCGGGTCCCGCACCAGCGGGTTCACCTCGACCAGCGTGGCGTCCTCGGCCACGAAGGTCTCCCACAGCTTCACCACCACCTCGGCGGCCTGCTCCCGGATCTCCGCCGGGAACCCGCCCTGGGTGAGGATCGCGGTCGCGGTGGCCTTGTCCACCCCCGCGATCGGGTCCACCGCCACCTTCGCCAGCGCCTCCGGCCGCTCATGCGCCAGCTGCTCGATCTCCATGCCACCCTCGGCCGAGGCCATCGCCAAGAACGTCCGGTTGGCCCGGTCCAGCAGGAACGAGAAGTAATACTCCTGCGCGATGTCCGACGCCTCGGTCACCAGCACGCGACGCGTGACATGACCCTTGATGTCCAACCCGAGGATCGCCTCGGCCTTCTCCTGCGCCTCCGCCGGATCCTGGGCCAGCTTCACACCACCGGCCTTACCCCGGCCACCGGTCTTCACCTGCGCCTTGACCACAACCTGCCCACCGATCTCCTCGGCGGCGGCCCGCGCTTCTTCCGGATTACTCGCCACGGCGCCGGGCAACACCGGCACACCATGGGCGGCGAAGAGGTCCTTCGCCTGGTACTCGTAGAGGTCCACTCTTTCAGTCTCCTGACGACACACGCCACTGTGGTTTTTGCAAACCGTGCTGCCGGACGCAGACGACCCTATCGACCCGTCCGCGAGCAAAGGCCCCCGCACCTGGTGAACTCGGTCACCGAAGGGCCTCTGAGCTGGGGTCTGTGGCGCACATCGCGTTCTCCTCCACCCATCGGGTGACGTCTGTATCGGTTGCGAAAGCGGCCACGCGGAGCTCGGGCAGCGCCGCCGCGAGGCCGTCGGCCAGTTCCCGGTCGGCGGCCGACACCACGGAGACCCCGAGAATGTCCGGATCCTCCTGTTCCGCCGTGGCCACGATCTCCTCCAGGGTGCCGAGGACCCCGGCGTGCACGACCTCAGCGCCCTCGTCGCGCAGCGCGCGGGCGAGAGGCACCGCGGTGGCACAGGCCGAGCCCGCCTCGACGAGCACGATCCGCGTCACATTCCGCCCGGTCATGCGACGTCGCGCCTGCTCCCGACCGCCGCGATGACGGCCGCGATGATCAGCGCCACGATGCCGGCGAGCGCCAGCCAGACGCCAATGCCCGCGGTCGCGCCCTCGATGTCGCCGCTGCTGAGCGGCAGCGTGGCCGCGTGCAGCCCGAGCAGGCACGCTGCCCCGCCGAGCAGCGCCACCGCCGGGGCGGGACGGCTGCGCGGAGCGAGAACCACGGCACCGAGCACGGTCAACGTCGCGGCGAGCAGGCCCCAGGACGGCGTGCCGAAGGCCGACCACAGCCCCGCCGCCTCGTAGTCCGGCGCCACGATCACGGGCGTGCCGAACGCGGCGACGGCGAGCACGCCCGCGGCGGCCAGCGGGGTCAGCATGTTGACCCCGGCCAGCCCGGTCTCGCCGCCTTCGCGGTCGTAGCCCTCGTCGTCCTCGCGCTCGACGATGCCCGCGACCACCGAACAGCACGCGGTGATCGCCGCGGCGACCATCGCAAGCCACGTCCACAGCACCCCCGGGCCGGTCTCGAGCGTCCCGGCGACGCCCGTGGCCGTGATCGCCGTGTCGAGCACCGCGGTACCGGCGAGCAACACACCGGCCCAGGCCACGGACAGCGCGGGCCGGAACACGCGAGCCACCCCGGGGACGAACATCGCCAGCCCCAGCGCACCGACGAGCAGCCCGGCCACCAGCAGCACCCAGCGGGCGGGACTCTCCGGCGCGGGCAGCGCGCCGTTCGTGGTGAGCTGCGCGGTGGTGGCCCCGAGACAGGCCGCGGCGGCCGTGACCACGGCGAGCACGCCGGTGGCGGCCAGCAGCCTGCTGCGCCCCGGCACCCTCGCCTCGGCCGCCTCGTCCGCTTCCGGCCCCGCGTCGGGTTCCCCGGCCGGCCGCGTACCCGCGACGGCGAGCAGCCCGGCCGCGCCGGCGAGCGCGACGATCGGGCCCGCGCCGAGGTCGGCCGCGTCGAGCACGACCCCGGCCACGAGGCTCGGCACCGCGAGCGTGACCACGCCGATGCCCAGTCCCAGGAGGCCGCCCCTCGCGAAGCCGCCGTTGCCCGACGTCACGGCGAGCGCCGCGAACAACGGCAGCGCGCACGCGATCAAGAGGTAGCCGGTGAGCGCCACCGCCGGCCCTTCGAATGCATTGCGCGCGAGAAGGTAGACGTCGGTGGAGCCGAACGGCGCCATCAGCAGGCCGATCGCGGCGACCACGGCGGCCACGACCACGACCAGCAGCCAGCGCTGCCGCCAGCCTGCCGTTTCGTCGCCGCCGTCCTGCTCGGCGCCCCGGGTCGCCCGGAACGCGAGCAGCCCCGCGACGGCCGTCGCGACGTGCCCGGCGAGCAACAGCCACAGCCCGGCGGCGACCGGATGCAGCAGCAGGTCTTTCGCCAGATACAGCTCGGGACGGACCGCCACCGAGGGATCGACCAGGAACTGCAGGTCCAGGACCGCACGCCCAGGCGCCAGCACCGCCACGGCCACGAGCGCCCCGGCCGCGACAGCCGGCCTGCCACGCGCCGCGAAGGCACCGGCCACGGCGACGGGCAGCACCGCCAGGACGATCAGCAGCGGAGCGGCGGCGAACCCCGGCTCCGCCCCTTCGACGACGGGCACCACGGCACCGGCGGCCAGCAACACCGCTGCCAGCCCGGCCGCACCGAGCGCGGCCAGCAGGACGGCCGGACGTCGTTCCGTGTCGACGAGGACTCGCGAACTCAACGGCCGGTACCCAGTAGCGCGGGACGTGGATGGCCGGAACTGGTCATCAACTCACCTCGGGTTCGTACGACGTGCACCCCGACCGGCAGGGCCGGTGGGCCGGTTCGTGCCGACGCTAGCAATGGCCGGCCCGGCCGAAATAACTTGACTCAGTTCCCCGGAGGCACGTCGTTTAGTCCCACGGTTGCGCAACTGTAACGCAAGTCACACCAAATGGAGCAACCCCCTTTCTACCTTGTGTCATTCCGGCACGCGCACCCCGCGAAGGCTGACTCGATCGGCCCACACGGGTGCCGGATCTTGCTCCGAACCGTGCCCCTTCGTTACTGTCCCGCAGTCCCCATTACGGTCAGGTCACGAACGGACATGGTGGGCAGGCCTCTCCCCGAGGCAGGCACGCCATCGAGCGGTTACCCCCGAAGCCGCTCACCGGGATCCCCCGCCCGGCGTCTGGCGATCTGACTCCCCGAGTAACGGAAGGCCCTGTCTTGGCTCGACACCGCTCCCCCGGCGGCCAAGCTCCTTCCCCGGCACTCGAAGACGCACTGGACGGTGCCGTCGTTCGTGTCCGGGGTTCACATAGGCTCCCCGCGCCCTCCTCGGCCCTGCGCGGCCGCGTTGTGGTCGCGGCTGTCGCCGCCGGCGCGTTCGCCGCAGCCGCGGCCGGACAGACTCTGCAAGCCGCCACGGGCTCCACTGACACGAAGACCGACGTGACGCCGCTGGCGAACGCTCGCGACGCGAGCGCCTCGTTCGGCATGGGCGGCAGCGCCCCGACTGGCGCCCCCGAGCTGCTGCAGGTGACCCGCTCGACCGACGCGTCGGCGGAGGTCCAGCGTCTCACCGAGAGCGCCGAGGTGACCAACGCCCGGCTCGCCGCCGAGGCCGAGGCCGCCCGCAGGGCCGCCGAGGAGGCCGCCCGCCCCAAGACCGTTCTGCCCGCCGAGGGCACGTTCACCTCGGGCTTCGGCGCCCGGTGGGGCACGACTCACTACGGCATCGACATCGCGAACAGCATCGGCACGCCGATCGTCGCGGCCGCCGACGGCACCGTGATCGAGGCGGGCGCGGCCAGCGGTTTCGGCCTGTGGGTACGCGTCCAGATGGACGACGGCACGATCCACGTCTACGGGCACGTCAACGACTACTACGTCAGCGTGGGCCAGCGGGTGAAGGCCGGCGAGCAGATCGCCGAGATCGGCAACCGCGGCCAGTCGACCGGCCCCCACCTGCACTTCGAGGTATGGACCGCCGACGGCCAAAAGATCGACCCCCGCGAGTGGCTCGCCGAGCGTGGCGTCGAGGTCTGAGTCCACCTCAGTCCCGCCTCGACCGCTGATCCTCGGGTAACCGCCGCAGGAAGTACCCCACGGCGACCTGCCACACGGTGCACAAGCGCCGTCCGTGCGACCGTCCGCACACCCGGCATCCCCCGCGCTCCGTTCGCCCGTGTAGCCGCAACAGGAGCCGCCAGGCGGCGACGAGCCTGCCGACATCCGATGCCAGCGGCCCTCCCTCCGCCATCGCGCGAGCGGCCAGCTCGTCGAGAGAGCGGACCACGCCTTCGCCAATCGCCTGAAACCAGCGCTCCACACCGGTGACCCCCACTTCCGGAGCCGCACAGGCGACCCCGCCGTTCGAACTTGTGTTCGAAGAGAAGGTTAGCGTGGGGGTGTGACAGTTTCGGGGTCGCCGGAGCGGCTCACCCGAAAGAAGTACTAGAGCTTCACCATCGGCACGCTGCCGATGAGCATCAGCCGCACCTTGCCCGACGCACCGAAGTCGATGGTCGCCGTGGCACGCGGACCGGCGCCGTCGGTGGAGACCACCGTGCCGAGGCCGTACTTGTCGTGGCTGACCCGGTCGCCGACATCCAGCTTGAGGGCCACCGTGTCCTTCCAGCCGTCCTTCCAGCCCTTGAACGACGTGGTCCGCATGCCGCGCGACGCGACCCCGGCCTGCGCCGAGTCGTCCCCGAAGCCCGTCCTGCGGCCCCAGGTCGTCGCCGCACGCGGCGAACCACCGCCCGCACCCGATCCGTTGGACGGCGCGAGCCGCCGCCAGTCCACGAGCTCGGCGGGGACCTCATCGAGGAACCGCGAACCGGGGTTGGCCATCGGCTGACCCCACGCCGAGCGGACGAGCGCGCGCGAGACGTACAACCGCTTCCGCGCCCTCGTGATGGCCACGTAGGCCAGCCGCCGCTCCTCCGCCAGCTCCGCGGGCTCTCCGAGCGCACGCATGTGCGGGAAGATCCCGTCCTCCCAGCCGGTGCAGAACACGACGGGGTACTCGAGGCCCTTCGCGGTGTGCACGGTCATCAGCGTCACCACGCCGGAGTCCTCCTCACCGCCCTCGCCGTCGGGCGACGGGATCGAGTCGGCGTCGGCGACCAGGGACACGCGCTCCAGGAACGCGGGCAGCGAGCCGGGCTCGGGCACGCCCGCGGCGTCGTCGACCTCCTGCTCGGCCTCGGCCTGCTCCTCGAGCACCGTGTCGGCGAATTCCGTGAACTCCCGCGCGACCGTGACGAGCTCGTCGAGGTTCTCCAGCCGCGAAGCGTCCTGCGGGTCGTCGGACTCCTCCAGCTCGGCGCGGTAGCCGGTGCGCTCCAGCACCGCCTCCAGCACGTCGGCGACCTCGGTGCCGGAGTCGACCAGTTCATGCAGGCCGTCCATCAGCTCGACGAACCCCGCGATGCAGCGCTGCGAGCGCGGGTTCAGCAGCGGCACCTTGCCCGCGACGGCGTCCCGCAGCGCCGCGGCGAACGACAGGCGCTCCCGCTCGGCATGTGTCGCGACCACGGCCTCCGCGCGGTCGCCGATGCCCCGCTTCGGCACGTTGAGGATGCGCCGCAGGCTCACCGTGTCCTCGGGGTTGGCCAGCACCCGCAGGTAGGCCAGTGCGTCCCGCACCTCGCGGCGCTCGTAGAAGCGGACGCCGCCGACCACCCGGTACGGCAGGCCGAGGCGGATGAAGATCTCCTCGAACACGCGCGACTGGTTGTTGGTGCGGTAGAAGACGGCGACGTCGGAGTACTTCGCCTCGCCGCTGTCGGCCAGCGCGTCGATCTCCCCTGCCACGAACGCGGCCTCGTCGTGCTCGTTGTCGGCGACGTAGCCGACGATCTTCTCGCCGTCGCCTGACGACGTCCACAACCGCTTGTCGCGCCGGTTCGGGTTGCGCGCGATGACCGCGTTGGCCGCGGACAGGATCGTCTGCGTCGACCGGTAGTTCTGCTCCAGCAGGATCGTCCGCGCGTTCGGGAAGTCCCGCTCGAACTCCTCGATGTTGCGGATCGTCGCGCCGCGGAACGCGTAGATCGACTGGTCGGCGTCACCGACGACGCACAGCTCGGACGGCTCGACGCCCGACCCGGTCGGCTTCGTGCCCACGAGCTCCCGCACCAGCGTGTACTGGGCGTGGTTGGTGTCCTGGTACTCGTCGACGAGCACGTGGCGGAACCGGCGGCGGTAGTGTTCGGCCACGTCGGGGAACACCTGGAACAGCTCGACCGTGCGCATGATCAGGTCGTCGAAGTCCATCGCGTTGGCCTGCGTCAGCCTGCGCTGGTACTCGCCGTAGACCTCCGCGGCCCTTCGCTCGAAGTCGTTGGCCGCCTTCGAGGCCGCCGTCTCGGCGTCGAGCAACTCGTTCTTGAGGTTCGAGATGTGCGCTGCCAGCGTGCGCGCCGGGTAGCGCTTGGGGTCGAGGTCCAGGTCACGAGCGACCAGCGTGATCAGGCGCCTGCTGTCGTCGGCGTCGTAGATGGAGAAGTTCGACGACATCTCCAGCGTCTTGGCCTCGCGGCGCAACAGCCGTACGCACATCGAGTGGAACGTCGACACCCACATCGCGTTGGCTCTGCGCCCCACCAGCTCGCCGACGCGCTCGCGCATCTCGGCGGCGGCCTTGTTGGTGAAGGTGATCGCCATGATCTGCCCCGGGTGCACGTCGCGTGCCGCGAGCAGGTAGGCGATGCGCCTGGTCAGCACCCGCGTCTTGCCCGAACCCGCGCCGGCGACCACCAGCAGCGGCGGGCCGCTGTGCTCCACGGCGGCGCGCTGGGCCGGGTTCAGGTCGTCGAGCAGATCCGCGTACTTGCCCGGTTCCGAGGGGAGATCGAAGAGGGTGCTCATTGTGATTCAACGCTACCTGGGACCTCTGACGAAGTAGCCATGTGCCATACTCTCCGCGTGCAGTGCTACGCGTTTCGATTTTTCTACGGGACCCGGACTCCGGCTCCCGTGATCGCGTAGTGCCACACGGCCATCACAGCAAGCCCCGGAGTCCACGGACCCGGGGCTTTCGTCGGCTCTGGGCCCGATGTGGATCCGGACGCGACCGGAGGTGCAGATGAACGCGCAGACTCACGACGCCGACGAGACCACGGCAGCCGACATCGACGAGCTCCGCAAGGAGATCGACTGGCTGGACGCCGAGATCCTGCGGCTCGTCAAGCGGAGGGCCGAGGTGTCCAAGACCATCGGCGCCGCGAGGATGGCCGCGGGCGGGCCCCGCATCGTCTACAACCGCGAGATGGACGTGCTCGCCCGCTACCGCGAGCTCGGGCCGGAGGGCCGCCAACTCGCCATGGCGCTGCTGAATCTGGGCCGCGGCAGGCTGGGCCGCTGACCGCCCGCGAATCTCAGGGTGTTCCCCGAGCCGGGGCACCTTCGGATTCGGGCACACTGGACGCATGGACACGATCGTTCACCTGATCGCTTTCGTGATCGCACTGGTGAGTGTGCTCGCGGCGCTGGGCCACGCCGGCTACCTCGCCATGCTGAACAGCGCGGCGAACAAGCGGGCCGGCGGAGCGCCGATCGCGCAGTACGTCCGGTCGAGGTGGGGGGTCGCCGGAGCGACCACCGCCGTCTCGCTGATCGCCTTGCTGTTCACGGGTGGTGGCCCCGCGATGGACGTGATCGCGATCGTCCTCGCGGTGGGCAGCGGTGCGACGGCGGCGAAGGCGCTGCAGTCGACGCAGGCGAAGTACCGCAGCGGCGGCTGATACCACACGTGTACCTCGCCGGATGGGTGCGCCCAGAGGGGTGATATCCGGCGCTGGTTGGCGCCCCGGTACGCCGGTGGGGCCGAAAGGCTCCTAATGTGGGGCGAGTGAGAGTTCTCGCGAGCGGTCTGTGCGCCTCAGGGCGTTTCGCACGTGCAGCGTGCCGTGCAGCTGCTCGTGCTCTGACTGCTCCGATTGGTCTAACCGGGGCGGAATCCCCGTCAGGCCGGGCTCTTCGGAGGGTCCAGTCGACATGAACGGCAGGGCCGACTCCACGAAGCGCCGCGTCCCGTACTCCGATCAGCCGACCGTAGCCGAGGGCAGGCGCAGGCACGCGCCGGGGGCTGGAACCTGGACCCCCTCGGTGCCAGCCAAGCCCCGTCACCACCACCGTCGCGACGGCTCCGGCCGGGCCGCACCCGCGGGCCCCGCCTCCGACACGCCGTTCAGCGGCTCGCTCCCCGTTCCCCCGGCACGTCCCGCCGAGTTCGCGGCGTCGCGCGGCGAGCTGCCGATTCCCGCCGTGCAGCCCGCGGTGGAGCAGGAGGAGACCACCGCCTCGATCGAGGCCGTCGTGGACACGCCCGTCGGCGAGGGCACGACCGTCCGCAGGAAGAAGATCACGCTCACCACGTGCGAGCGGCCCGCGCGCCAGCCCGACGACGAGGCACGCGTGTACGTCGCGCCACCTCCCGACGGGCTGGGCAAGTTCGACCTCGGCTCGGTGCCCGCGTCGGTCACCCCACCGAAGAGCTGGCGCAAGGCCGCGTGGTTCGCGACCATCTCCTCGGGCGGCGTGGTGGTGGCCATGCTGGTGGCCGGCACCGTGCTCGTCGGCCAGCCGCCCGCGGAGCGGGCGGCGATCGAGGGCTGGCCCGACCGGCACGGCGGCGTCGCGCCGCTGCTGCCCCACGAGGGCTACGCCGAGGACGACCAGAGCGTCACCGACGACGCCACGCCCACGTCCAGCGCCGACGACTCCTCGTCGTCGCCCAGCTCGGAAGAGGACCCCGACACCCCGGCCGGGCTGCGCTCGTCGTCCGAGGTCGACGAGACGACCACGCCCGAGCAGGGCTCCAGCCGGCCGACGCTGACCACGAGCGCAGGGCCGACCACGTCGGAGCTGCGGAAACCGCCGGTCACCCCCGCGCCGACGTCGCGGGCCAAGCCGCGGTACATCACGGCCCCGCCGTACGACGCCGATCAGCTGGGCCAGACCTCCCAGGACTTCTTCAACACGGTCACCGAGGACCCGGCCACCGCGTACGCCATGACCACCGGCGAGCTCGCCGCCGAGGGCGAGGAGGGGCTGCGCCAGAAGTACGCGAACGTCGCCTACTTCGAGGTGAAGCACGTCTACATCGACCAGAACGAGGGGTACACGATCAACACGGTCGAGGTCACCCATCCCGACGGCACGACGACCGAGGAAACACGCAAACTCGTCTTCGCCGACGACGAGAAGATTTCGAACGACGGTCAGTAGAGGAAACGATTCCCGACCGCTTTCCCAACCCCCGAACAGGCGCTTCACCTGCGAATGCACGGCGGTTTCGCACATTCTGGTGCACGTGCAGTGCGCCGAACGGTCACATATTGCTCTACGTGGGTGACACGTTTTGCCGTTCGTCGTGTCGGCACGACAGTCCACCGATCGAGTCTGGTGACGGGACGCGCGGCACGGTTACCTGAAACGCGAGGGGTCCGAACTCCGAGTCCACGAGACGAAACTGACGAGGGCCAGCAGTGCACGACCGGCGCCACGCATCCGAGCCGACCATCGCGGTCGAGGACGTCATCAGCGACGAGATCCTCGCCGACGAGCTGGTCGACGACGAATACCTGCGTGAGGTCTTCCGCGAGCCACGCAGGTACCTGCCGCCGCCCGGCACCCGCGCCGAGCGGCCCGAGGACGACCCGCCACCGGAGCCCGAGAAGCCGTTCGCCCGCCGCGCCAAGCTGGCGGCCCTGCTGGTCGCCGTGGCGCTGCTCGTCGCGTCGATCATCATCGCCGCCTCGATGGCGGGCCAGAGCGAGTCACAGGGTGAGGACGTGGCCGAGCCGCTCGAGATCACCGGAGCCGCCGCGCTCGGCGGTTTCACGCTGGCCGGCCAGGACGGCAAGGGCGGAGCCTCCGCGGACACCCCGGTGGTCGACGACGCCGCCCCGGTCTCGGGCGGGAAGGACGCGATCGCCCCGGCCGGTGAGGTCAGGACGGTCTCGCAGCAGGACGACAGCGGCGAGGGCGGCGCGGCGGGCACGCCGGCGCGCGGCAACGGCAAGGTCAGCACCGTGCGTGAGTTCTACGCGCTCGTGAACAGCTCCCCCGACCAGGCGGTCCGGCTGCTCGGCCCCGCGCTGGCGGCCGAGCGCGACACGCTCGTGCGGGCCTGGCGGTCGATGGAGTCGGTCGAGGTCGAAGAGGTCCACGAACAGCGCGACGGCTCCGTTCGCGCCGTGGTCACCATGATTCCCCAGCGGGGCGAGGCCGTGCGGGTCACACAGCAGCTCGACATCGGCGGCGGACGGGACGGCCGGATCCGCGAGGTGAAGCTCCTTTCGGCGCAACCCTACTGACCTCAGCGGCGTCTACCACATAGGAGCACTGGCGCCGTGTCCGAGAGTGCCGCCTTCGTGTGCGCAGAGTAAGCGGCCTAACCTGTCACGAGTCGGTTTCGGTAATCCGGCACACAGCCGGCCGGGTTGTGCCTACGCTCCACCCCTGCTGACGGAGCCCCGAAGGAGGTCGCGTGAGCGACGAGGGTCGCCTGGTCGCCGGCCGCTACCGTGTCATCAAGCGGATCGGTACCGGTGCCATGGGTGCGGTCTGGCAGGCGCAGGACGAAGTGCTGCACCGCACGGTCGCGATCAAGCAGCTCCTGCTGCAGCCGGGCCTCGAAGATCACGAGGCGGAGGACGCGCGTGCCCGCACGATGCGTGAGGGCCGGATCGCGGCCCGCCTCCACCATCCCAACGCGATCAGCGTGTTCGACGTCGTCACCGACGACAACGGGCAGCCCTGCCTGATCATGGAGTACCTGGCGTCGACCAGCCTCGCCCAGGAACTCCAGCAGCGGAAGACACTCCCCCCGATCGAGGTAGCCAAGATCGGCGCCCAGGTCGCCGCGGCGCTCAAGGAGGCGCACGCGGTGGGGATCGTCCACCGCGACATCAAGCCCGGCAACATCCTGCTCGCGGGCAGCGGGCTCGTGAAGATCACGGACTTCGGCATCTCCAGGGCCAAGGACGACGTCACCGTCACGAAGACCGGCATGATCGCCGGCACGCCCGCCTACCTCGCGCCCGAGGTGGCCATCGGCGGCGACCCCGGCCCCGAGTCGGACGTCTTCTCGCTCGGCTCCACGCTCTACGCCGCGACCGAGGGACAGCCGCCGTTCGGGCTCAGCGAGAACACGCTGAGCCTGCTGCACGCGGTCGCCGCGGGGCAGATCAACCCGCCGCGCCAGTCCGGCCCGCTGACCAGCGTGCTGGCCGTGATGCTGCACCCCGACACCCGGCACCGCCCCACCGCCGACGAGTGCGAGGAACTCCTCGCCGCGGTCGCCAGGGGAGAGACGCCGCTCGGCGGGGCCGCGGACGACGCCGACGCCACAGCGGTACACCCCGCGATCGGCGGCGGCACCGCCGTGCTCGGTGCGGCCGGCGCCGGAGCGGCGCTCGGCGCGGCCTCGGCCGACGACGACTACGTGCCCGCCGGTCACTCGGGCACGCTCGGTGAGGACGTCGGCGGGTACTACGACGCCCAGCCGGACGACCGGTACGAGCCCGCGAGCGGCTACCCCGACGAGGACTACGACGGCTACGGTCGCGCGCAGGGCGGGCTCGAGGCCACCCGTGCCGTGCCCGCGGGCGGTTACGGCGACGGTTACGACGACTACGACCACGCGCGTCCCTACGACGACGAGCCGCCCGCCGAGGACGAGCCCAAGAAGTCGAACTGGAAGCTGCCCGCGCTGGCGGGCAGCATCGTGGTGCTGGGCCTCGCCGCGTTCGCGATCTGGATCTTCGGCAGCCCCGGTGGCAGTGACGCCGAGCAGAACCAGGACCAGCGTCCCGTCGCCACTACCTCCAGGGTCTCGCTGACCACCACCACGCCTCCGCCCACGACCACCACGACCGAGGAGTCGACCGAGGTCGTCGAGACGGAGACGTACGAGGAGGAGTCGGAGTACGTGCCGCCGCCGGTCGAGGAGACCGAGCCGTCGTACGAGCCGGAGCCGACCACGGAGCCCGAGCCCGAGCCGACGTCGGAGATCCCGTCCTCGACGCTGGATCCGGAGCCGCCGACGACGGAGCCTTCGCCGCCGTCCTCGGCGACCCCATGACGGTACGACCCTGTTGATGCCGGTTTGACCGGCGTTGCGGTACAAGGGGCTGCGTGAACGACACAGAAGGTGCTCTCGTCGGTGACCGGTACCGACTGGACCAACCCATCGGTCGGGGGCGGGCCGGAATCGTCTGGCTCGCCTTCGACACGATGCTGCACCGGACCGTCGCCGCGAAACGTCTCTACATCGAACCCGACCTGCCTCCCGATCGTGCCGAGGAGGCGAGGGAAGCCGCGCTGCGCGAGGGACGGCAGGCCACGCGCATCCTGCACGCCAACGCCATCACCGTGTACGACGCGTTCCGCGACGGCGACGACGTCTGGCTGGTCATGGAGTACGTGCCGTCGCGCAACATGGCCGACTTCCTCGCCGAGTACGGGCAGCTGACCCCCGAGCAGGCCGCGTTCCTCGGCGTGCAGCTCGGGTCGGCGCTGGCGGTGGCGCATGCGCTCGGCGTGCCGCACCGCGTCGTCGAGCCGAGCAACGTGCTGCTGGCCGACGACGGCGGCGTCAAGATCACCGACATCGGCATCGCGGGAGGACCGCCCGACCCCGCCTACCGCGCGCCCGAGGTCGCGAAGGGCGAGCCCGCCACGGCGGGAGCGGACACCTACTCGCTCGGCGCCACGCTGTTCGCCGCCGTCGAGGGCGCCCCGCCGTTCGGGCCGGAGGGCACGAGCGAACCGACCGTGCCCAACCGCACCGGGCCGCTCACCGGGGCGCTGTTGAAGATGCTGCGCACGGACCCCGACCTGCGCCCGACGATGGCTGACTCCGTCACCGCGCTCAAGGCGATCACGCGGGGCCAGGACAAGGGTTTCGTCCCGCCGACCGCACCCGCCATGCCCACCGTGCCGGTGATGCCCAGGCCACCGAGGGTGCAGCCGCAGGCCCCGGCGCCCCGGCCGCCCAAGCAGCGCAGGCCGGGGCCGCGTGTGCGGCCGTGGCAGTGGTGGATCGTGGCGGTGGTCGTGGTGACGATCATCGTCGTCGGGATCGTTCTCGCGATCTAGCGCTTCATCGCGTCGAGGAGCACCCGCACCGCCGGGTTGTCGCGCGCGTGTGCGGCGACGGCCGCGTAGATCACCCGCACCGGCGAGGGCCTGCGAACCTTCCGCACCACCACGGCCGGATGTGGTGCGCCCAGCGCGAGTTCCGGAATGAGCGAGACCCCGAGCCCGGCACCGACGAAGCCCTGCGCGGTGGCGTAGTCCTCCGACTCCACCACGAAGTTCGGCGCGAAACCGGCCGCCCCGCACGCCTGCAGCATGATGTCGCGGCACGGGCCCGGCGGCCACTCGTTGCCGACCCAGGGCTCCTCGGCGAGGTCGGCCAGATCGAGCAGGCGTTTGCGCGCGAGCCGGTGGCCCTTCGGCAGCACCGCGCGGTACGGGTCGTCGAGCAGGTGCACCAGCTCGACGCTCTCCGCCGGTGGTTTCGACCGGGGGAACACCACGATCGCGACGTCGGCGTGGCCTGCCTCCACCTCGGGCAGCGGGTCGTCGGGCTCGACGAGCTTGAGGTCCACCTGGATGTCGGGCAGTTCGCGGCGCAGTGCCGTGACGGCGGGCGGCACGAGTGCGGCGCCCGCCGTGGCGAAGTAGCGGATGGCGAGCCGTCCGGTGCGGCCGTTCTTCAGGTCGGCGAGCGCGGCCTCGGCCTTCGCGAGCTGGGTGCCGAGCACCTCGGCGTGTTCGGAGAGCAGTTCACCGGCCGGGGTGGGCCGCACGCCGCGGCCGTTGCGTTCCAGCAGGGCGGTGCCCGCCTCGCGTTCGAGGGTGGACAACTGCTGGCTGATCGCCGAGGGCGTGTAGCCGAGATTGCGGGCGGCCTCGCTGATCGAGCCGCTGGTGATCACCGCGCGCAGCACCTGCATCCGCCGAACGTCCAGCATCCCGTCACCTTACAGTTCTGCTTAAACCCCTTGCAGCACAATTCGCTTGTTCTTATGCCTGAGCAGGACGAACCTGGCGTCGTGGGAGAAACGAAAACCCTGCTCCGTATGGGCGCGCTCGCCCTGATGTGGGGCTCCAGCTTCCTGTGGATCAAGCTCGCACTCGCCGCGTTCACCCCCGTCCAGCTCGTGCTGGCGCGGCTGGTGCTCGGCGCCGCGGTGCTCGTGGTGCTCTGCTTCGCGGCGAAGGACCGGCTGCCACGGTCGCGGCGCATCTGGGGGTACCTCGCCGTGGCGGCGCTCTTCCACAACGCGCTGCCGTTCCTGCTGTTCGCCATCGGCGAGCAGACCGTCGACTCCGGCGTCACCGGCGTGCTGAACGCGACCACTCCCCTGTGGGCGCTCGCGGTGGCGCTCGTGTGGCGGGTGGAGCGCCGGCTCTCGGCGGCAAGGACCGCCGGCCTCGGGCTCGGCCTCGCCGGAACCATCCTGATCTTCGCGCCCTGGGAGTCCTCGGGACTGCTCAGCTGGGGTGCCGTGGTGATCCTCGCCGCGGCCGCGAGCTACGGCTTCGTGATGGTCTACGAGGGCAGGTTCCTCGCCGACACCGGCGCCTCACCGGTCGCGCTCGCCGCCGCCCAGATGATCACGGCGAGCGGGTTCCTGCTGCTGGCGGTGCCCGTGGGCGGGCTGAGCCCGATCCACCTCGACGGGACGGCCATGATCGCCGTCGCCGTGCTCGGCGTGTTCTCCACCGGCATCGCGTTCGCGCTGAACTACCGGCTGATCGCCACCGAGGGCGGCGTCGCCACGTCGACCGTCGGGTATCTGCTGCCGGTGGTGTCCGTGCTGCTCGGCACCGTCTTTCTCGACGAGGAGCTCAACGCGCGGGTGATCGTCGGCATGGTCGTGGTGCTGGCCGGTGTCGCGCTCACCCGCGTGCGCAGGCGGGTCGCCGTGGTGAAGCCCCCGCTCGTGGAAACGCCCCGGTGACGCTCAGACGAGCCTGCGGTCGGAGGCCCAGCGGGACAGCTCGTAGCGGTTCGACAGCTGGGTCTTGCGCAGGACGCTCGACACGTGCGTCTCCACCGTCTTCACCGAGATGAACAGCTCCGACGCGATCTCCTTGTACGCGTAGCCCCGCGCGAGCAGGCGCAGCACGTCCCGCTCGCGCGGGGTCAGCAGGTCCAGCTCCGGGTCGCTGATGGGCTCGGAGCCGGGGCGGTCCGCGAACGCGTCCAGCACGAAGCCCGCGAGTCTCGGCGAGAACACGGCATCGCCGTCGGCGACCCGGACGACCGCGCGCACCAGCTCCTTCGACGAGATCGTCTTGGTGACGTAACCGCGGGCACCGGCGCGGATGACCGCGATGACGTCCTCGGCGGCGTCCGACACCGACAGGGCCAGGAACACGACTTCGGGCAGCTCGCTACGCAGCCTCCGCAGCACCTCGGCGCCGCCGCCATCGGGCATGTGGACATCGAGCAGCACCACCTGCGGGCGCACGCGCGTGATCCCGGCGACCGCTTCGGCGACCGAGCCCGCCTCGCCGACGACGCGCACCTCGTCGGTGATCGACTCCAGCTCGGCGCGCACCCCTGCGCGGAACAGCGCGTGGTCGTCGACCAGGAACACCGTCACCGGCTGTCTGGTCTGCTGCTCGTCTGTCACCTTGCCCCCTGAGACGTCTTGGCTGTGGTCTTGCGCGGCATCTCCAGCTGCACCTCTGTGCCCTCACCGGGAGCGGTGCGCAGCCGGACGCTGCCGCCGTTGCGCTCCATCCTGCCCCGGATGGAGTCCGCGAGGCCATGCCGGTCGGCGGGAACGGTGTCCGGGTCGAAGCCCTTGCCCCGGTCGCGGACGAACACGGTCACGGAACCGGGCTCCACCTCGGCGTAGACACTGACCTCCTCCACACCGGCGTGCTTGGCGGCGTTGACGATCGACTCGCGGGCCGCCTGCACGAGCGCGGCCAGGCGCTCGTCGAGTTCGGTGTCGCCGACCACGACCTGCTGCACCGAGATCGCGAACGCGTCCTCCACCTCGCCGCACGCGGAGGCCACGGCCTGCGACAGCGTCCCCAGCGACTCGGCGGCAGGCTGCTCCTTCGGTTTGCCGTAGCCGTTCGGGCCGTAGAGCCAGCCGCGCAGCTCGCGTTCCTGTCCCCGCGCGAGCCGGGCGACCTCTCTCGGCGACTCGGCCTGCTTCTGGATCAGGGCCAGCGTCTGCAGCACGGAGTCGTGCAGGTGGGCGGCGATCTCGGCCCGTTCCTCGGTGCGGATGCGGGCCCTGCGCTCCTCGCCGAGGTCGCGGACCATGCGAAGCCAGAACGGAACCGTGAGCACGGCGACGCCGATGAGCGTGGCAAGCACCGCGATCAGCGCGAACTGCATCTCTCTGAGGCTGCTGTCGCGCAGTACCAGCACACCGATCGCGGTCATCACGAGCGCGACGCCCGCGAAGATGCGGACGGCCGCCGACCAGCCCCCGCCGCCGAGCACGGCACCAGCGACGCCGGAGCGGGCGCCGGTTCGCCAGCGGCGCCGCTGCGACTCGTCGGCCTCTCGCCACACCACGGCGGCACCGACGAGTGCCACGGCGATCGGCAGGCCGACCCAGCCGGTGAACATGCCGGTGATGGCTCCCCCGGCGACGGTGAGGCCGACGCCGAGTGCGAGGAGCCCGAACGCCTGTTGCCGTTCCCTGGCGGACTCGACCTTGACCGGCTCGTCGCGTGACTGCTGCGGCGCGAAGACCCAGAGCAGGCCATACACGACGAGCCCGAGCCCGCCGAACGCCGCCAGCACCGCGAACGTCGCGCGCACCCACAGGACCTTGACCCCGAGGTGGTCGGCGAGCCCGCCCGCGACACCGGCCAGCACGCGGCCGCCTCGACGGCGGTACATCTTGGGCGGGGCACCGGGCTCCGCGACGGCCCGCGACGGGGTGGCGGTGACCTCGGCGCGCTCGCCTGCGGGCGGCGCCACGGTGACCGCGCGCTCCTCGGTGGGCTGTTCCTGCACGTCATCCATGTTCACAGAGATCGGAGGCGGTTTCATCAGGGAAACCCCTGACCTGACCCCCACCCTGATCCCGGTGTCGGCAAAGTCAGGGGTCTTCCCCGATGCGGCGGGCGGGGCTTCGACCGCATCCTCGATGTCATGAGTGGCGCGACGAACGCCTCGAAGCACATCGAGGGCTTCGAGGACACGGTGAAGGACTTCTGGGAGAGCAGGCCGAGACGGCCGCACCAGGGCCGCAAGCTCGCGGGTGTGGCCGCGGGCGTCGGCTACCGCTACGGCGTCGACCCCGTGGTGATCAGGGTGGCGCTGGTCGCCATGACCATCTTCGGCGGCGTCGGCATCAGCGTGTACCTGCTCGGGTGGCTGTTCCTGCCCGGTGAGGACGACGAGGTCTCGGCCTTCGAGCATCTCATCGGCAAGGGCCAGAGCTCGGTGTCGAAGGCGTTCGCCGTGGTGCTGTGCGTGGTGCTGCTCCCGTCGTTCGGGTGGACGTTCGCGGGCAACTGGTTCGACGGCGGCGGCTTCATCGGGGCGGCGCTGCTCGTCACCGCGCTGTACCTGCTGCACCGCAGCAGGGGCCACCTGAACCGGCCCGCCCCCGTCCAGCGCATGGCCGCCGCCACCGGCTACGACGTCCACGGCGGGCAGACCACGCCGTACGGCTATGCGGCGGCCACCACGGGCACGGCACCGGCGCCCGGGTCGTGGGACGCGCTGGGTGCCGCGCCGCTCGGCTGGGACCTACCCGCGCCGCCGTCCGTGCCCGAGCCGCCTGCTCCCGTTCCGCCGGAGCCCCGGCGCCCGAGGTCGAAGGTCGGGCTCGCCACGTTCGGCGTGGCGCTCGCGGTCGGCAGTGTCGGCGCCGCCATCGCCGCCAACGACGGAGGCTGGTTCACGGCCGCGCACGTACTCGGGCTGGTGCTCGGTGTGCTGGGTACCGGGCTCGTCGTGGGATCGTTCCTCGGCGGCGGCCGCGGCCTCGTCTGGCTCGCCGTGCCACTCTCGGCGGCCGCGCTGTTCCTCACCAACGTGCCGGTCGACAACTTCCGCGGCGGCCTCGGCGATCTCGACGAACGGCCGACGACGGCGGCCGAGGTGAAACCGGTCTACGAGCGCGCTGCCGGGACGATCGAGCTCGACCTGCGGCAGCTCTCCGACCCGGACGAGTCGGTGGACACCGCCGTGCGCATGGGCACCGGCAACGTCACCGTGCTCGTGCCGCGTGACGCCGACGTCGCCTACACCTGCGACGCGGGAGTGGGCAACGTCGAGTGCCTGGGCCGCACCCAGTCCGGCATGGGGATCGAGCCGATGCGGGGCTTCGACCCAGGCCCCGACGGCCCCGGTGGCCAGCACATCACCCTGAACGTCCAGTCGGCAGCAGGAAACGTGGAGGTGTCCCGTGGCTGAGCAGGAGAACCGGAGCGTGGAGCAGCGCAGGCCGGCGGTCGACCTGGTGACCCTCCTCGCCGGGATCGCCACCCTGCTGGTGTCTGCCTACGTCCTGTCCGACGGGCAGAACTGGTTCCCCACCGTGGACCTGCGGTGGGTGCTGGCCGGTGGAGCCGTGCTGGTGGGGACGCTGATGCTGATCGCGTCGATGCGCGGCGGCCGCAAGCGCGACTGACGCACAACGGAAAGCGGGCCGGGTGGCAGCAGCCGCCCGGCCCGTTTCCGTGTCAGAGGGTCAGAGCATCAGGTGAGCACGTCGGCGACGACGAGCACGATCCCGATGAGCGTGGCGGCGATGACGCCGACCGCGAGGAGCTTGTGCCGCTTCACGCGGTCGTCGCGCAGCTCCTGCTCGGTGCGGGTGGACAGCAGGAAGTGGCCGCCGTTCTCGGGCTTGCCGATCACGAGCGGGCCGATCCTGTCGTGCACCTCGCCCAGGATGTAGAGACGCCTGCCGGGGCGGATGACCCATTCCCGGTACTGGTAGCCGATCGTGGTGCTGTTGTTGCCCAGCACGAACTGCGGCAGCGTGAAGCCGAACAGCACAGGCGAGCCGTCGTTTCCCCGGTACGGCTCGAAGCGGTTGACGGTCTGCTCGACGCCGTCGGGCTTAGTCCCGTTGGGGTCGACGCCGATGGTGCGCCGCTGCTCGTCGATGAGCGCGTAGCCCTCCCACGACGTGTGGTTGGCGACCTGCTCGGTGCGCTTGCTGCGGTGCCGTTTGCCGTCGCGGTACTCGACAGTCTCGTACTGCCGCTCGATCTGGTAGCGGTACCAGACGCACTCGGTCTTGGACAGCTCCGAGGTGAGCAGCCCCTCCGGCCTGGGGTGGGCGGCGCCGACGACCTCGGCCACCTTGCGGAACGAGCCCTTGGCGCCGAGCTCGTCGGAGATGCCGCGCAGGCGTTCCAGCTCGGGGATCGACAGCGTCTCGGTGCCGATCATCGCGTGCAGCTCGCTCTTGGTGTGCCGCATGTAGAAGAACCCCGCGACGGCGGCCACGACGAGCAGCGCCCCTGCGATCCACATCAGCCGGTTACCCCCAGTTCAGCGGCGAGGTCACTCCCACTCGATGGTGCCCGGCGGCTTGCTGGTGACGTCGAGCACCACCCGGTTGACCTCGGACACCTCGTTGGTGATCCGCGTCGAGATGCGTTCGAGCACGTCATAGGGTAGCCGCGTCCAGTCGGCCGTCATGGCGTCTTCGCTGGAAACGGGCCGCAGCACCACGGGATGCCCGTAGGTGCGCCCGTCGCCCTGCACGCCGACGCTGCGGACGTCGGCGAGCAGCACCACGGGGCACTGCCAGATGTCGCTGTCCAGCCCGGCCGCGGTGAGCTCCTCGCGGGCGATCGCGTCGGCCGCCCGCAGCGTCTCCAGTCGCTCGGCCGTGACCTCGCCGATGATCCGGATGCCGAGGCCGGGGCCGGGGAAGGGCTGGCGGTGCACGATCGTCTCCGGCAGGCCCAGCTCGAGGCCGACGCGGCGGACCTCGTCCTTGAACAGCAGCCGCAGCGGCTCGACGAGCTTGAACTGCAGGTCTTCGGGGAGCCCGCCGACGTTGTGGTGGCTCTTGATGTTCGAGGTGCCGGTGCCGCCGCCGGACTCGACGACGTCCGGGTAGAGCGTGCCCTGGACGAGGAACTCTGCGTCGCCCGTGGCCTTGAGGTCGCGGGCGGACTGCTCGAAGACGCGGATGAACTCGCGGCCGATGATCTTGCGCTTCTGTTCGGGGTCGGTGATCCCGGCGAGCGCGGAGAGGAACCGCTCCCGGGCGTCGACGGTGACGAGCTTGACGCCGGTCGCGGCGACGAAGTCGCGCTCCACCTGAGCGCGTTCCCCCGCGCGCAGCAGGCCGTGGTCGACGAACACGCAGGTGAGCCGCTCGCCGATCGCCTGCTGCACGAGCGCGGCGGCGACGGCGGAGTCCACGCCACCGGAGAGCGCGCAGATCGCGTGCCCGTCACCGATCTGCGCTTTGATCCTGGCCACCTGGTCGTCCACAATGGACGCCGTGGTCCACTGCGGACGGATGCCGGCGATCTCATGCAGGAAGCGGCGGAGCACCTCCTGGCCGTGCGGCGAGTGGGCGACCTCGGGGTGGTACTGCACGCCCGCGAAGCGGCGTTCGACGTCCTCGAACCCGGCCACCGGGGCACCCTCGCTGGAGGCGGTGACCGAGAAGCCCTCTGGTGCCTTGGTGACGCAGTCGCCGTGGCTCATCCACACCGGGTGCCGCGCGGGCAGCTCCTCGTGCAGCGCACCGCCGGTGACGCCAAGCTCGGTGCGGCCGAACTCCCGGGTGCCGGTGTGCTCGACGTCGCCGCCGAGCGCCTGCGCCATCGCCTGGAAGCCGTAGCAGATGCCGAACACGGGCACGCCCGCGTCGAACAGCGCCGGGTCGACCCTCGGCGCGCCCTCGGCGTAGACGCTGGAGGGACCGCCGGACAGGATGATCGCCGACGGCTTGCGCTCCAGCAGCTCGTCGATGGTGGAGGTGTGCGGCACGACCTCCGAGTACACCTGTGCCTCGCGGACCCGCCTCGCGATGAGCTGCGCGTACTGGGCTCCGTAGTCCACGACGAGCACTGGACCTTCTGCCACTGCCGGACCTCCTGGCATTCACGAACGGGCACCTCCATCGTCGCAGGTGAGCTGCCCGGCGCTGAGCCCAGGTGGCCGTTACGGTCTGCACTATGGACGCCATCACACCGCAGCCGCGAGCCGCCTGGGTCGCCGGGCGCGCCGAGCACGGTGCCGGCACGTTCGCCGTCACGCACCCGTGCGACGACACCGAGGTCGCCACCGTGGCGCTGCCGGACTCCGACCAGGTCGAACGGGCCGTCGCCTCGGCCGCCGGCGCCGCCGCCACGCTGCGCCGCTCCCCCGCACACGCCCGCGCGACGGCGCTGGAGGACATCGCCAAGGGCCTCGCCACGCGAGCCGGCGAGCTCGCGGAGCTGATCACCGCGGAGTGCGGGAAACCGTTGCGCTGGGCCGAGGTCGAGGTCGCGCACGCCGTCGCGGCGCTGCGCTCGTCGGCGCGGGAGGCGACCCGCGCCGACGGCGAGCTGCACCGGCTCGACTCCGACGTCGCGGGCGAGCAGCGCATGGAGCTGGTGCGGCGCAGGCCGAGGGGACCGGTGCTCGGGGCGGTGCCCGCCCACTGCCCGCTCGGTGTCGCCGCACACACAGTGGCCGCCGCGCTGGCGGTCGGCGCGCCCGTGGTGCTCGCCCCCGACACGCGCGCTCCGCTCGGGGCGCTCGCACTGGGCGAGGTGCTCGCCGAGGCGGACCTGCCGGAGGGCGCGTTCTCCGTGCTGCCCTTCGAAGCCAGGAAGGGCACAGCCCGCCTGGCCACCGACCCCCGCTTCGCCGTGACCTATGCGGGCGCCACGGGCACCACCACGGCGGTGGTGCTCGCCGACTGGCCCGACCTCGGCGCGGCGGCGCGGCGCATCGCGGCCTCGGCGACGCAGGAGGCCGGGCAGGGCGCCCACGCGGTCCGCACGGTGGTGGTGGAGGCCGCCGTCGCCGACGACTTCGTCGCCGCACTCACCGACGCGATGCGGGCCCAGCCGACCGGCGACCCGTTCGACCCGGCGGTGTCGGTGGGCCCGCTCGCGACGGCGGATGCCGCCACGAGGTTCGCGGAATGGCTCGACGAGGTCACTTCCGGCGGCGCCAAGCTGCTCACCGGATCCGCGACGGAACCCACGCTGCTGCGGGGACCCGTCGCGGCCGAGCCGGTGCCAGGGCCGGTGCTCGTCGTGTCGGTAGCCGACTCGGCGGACGCCGCGTTCGAACTCGCCGAGGGAGCCCGCACGGGCGTGTTCACCCGCGACGTGACGCTGGCGCTGCGCGCCTCGGCCGAGCTCGCCGCCGACACCGCGGTGATCGGCGACGTGCCCGCCTACCGCCCGGACTCGGTGCGCGCCACGATGCGGGAGTTCGGCGTCGAGCGCGTCACCGTGCTCACCGGCGTCCCGCTGTGAGGGCGCCCGGCGCGTGGGCGGGCACCGCCGGGTTCTTCGGCGCGACCGGCTCCACGCGCCGGTAGGGCTCGTCCTGCGCGGGGCGAGGGTCGGCCTCGCCCTTGTTCGGCCACAGGGAGAACGCCCGTTCGGCCTGTGCGGTGATCGTCAGCGACGGGTTCACGCCGAGGTTCGCCGTGATCGCGGCGCCGTCGACGACGTGCAGGTTCGGGTAGTTGAAGACGCGGTGGTAGGCGTCGATCACGCCCTCGTCGGCGCTCGTGCCGATGGGCGCGCCGCCGATGAAGTGCGCGGTGAGCGGGATGTCGAAGATCTCGCCCCACGTGCCGCCCGCCATGCCGCCGATGTGCTCGGCGGTGCGCAGGTTCGCCTCGTGCCCGGCCTTGATGAACGTCGGGTTCGGCTCGCCGTGCCCCTGGCGCGAGGTGTAGCGCCTTCGCCCGAACAGCCCCCGCTTGGTGTAGGTGGTGATGGAGTTGTCGAGGCTCTGCATCACCAGCAGGATCACGGTCCGCTCGCTCCACCGATAGCCGTTGAGCAGCTTCAGGGTCTGCACGGGGTGGCGGGCGAGGAATCGCAGTGCCTGCCGCCAGCGCGGTACCTCGGAGCCGCCGTCGGTGGCGATGGTCTGCAGCAGGCTCATGGCGTTGCTGCCCTTGCCGTAGCGGACCGGCTCGATGTGGGTGGACTCGTCGGGGTGGATCGACGACGTGATGGCCACGCCCCGGCTGTAGTCCTTCTCGGGATCCACGGTCGTCCGGGCGGCCCCGATGATCGCCTCGGAGTTGGTCCTGGTCAGCTCGCCGAGCCGCGGCGAAAGCCGCGGCAGGGTGCCGGTGTCGCGCATGTCGTGCAGCAGCCGCTGCGTGCCCCACGTGCCCGCCGCGAGCACGACGTGCCGGGCGGTCAGTGTGTGGGTGAACCGGCGGGACGTGGTGCCGGTCTTGCGGACGTCGACCTCGAACGATCCTCCTCGCGGACGCACCGCGGTGACGGTGGTCAGCGGCACGACCTTCGCCCCGCCCTGTTCCGCGAGGTACAGGTAGTTCTTGACCAGCGTGTTCTTGGCGCCGACGCGGCAGCCGGTCATGCACGACCCGCATTCGGTGCAGCCGGTGCGCTCGGGTCCGGCGCCGCCGAAGTACGGGTCGGCGACGCGCTCACCGGGCTTGCCGAAGTACACGCCGACCGGGGTCGGGTGGTAGCTGTCGGCCACGCCCAGGTCGGCGGCGACCTTGCGCATGACCTCGTCGGACGGCGTGACCGAGGGGTTGGTGACCACGCCGAGCATGCGGCTCGCCTGGTCGTAGTGCGGCTCCAGTTCGGCGCGCCAGTCGGTGATGTGCGACCACTGGCGGTCGCGGTAGAACGGGTCGAGCGGGCGGTACAGCGTGTTGGCGTAGACGAGCGACCCGCCGCCGACCCCGGCCCCCGCGAGCACCATGACGTCCTTGAGCAGGTGGATGCGCTGGATGCCGAAGCAGCCGAGCGCGGGAGCCCACAGGTACCGGCGGAGATCCCACGACGTCTTGGCGAACTCGTCGTCGGCGAAGCGGCGACCGGCCTCGATCACCGCGACCCGGTAGCCCTTCTCGGTCAGCCGCAGTGCCGCGACGCTGCCGCCGAAGCCCGAGCCGACCACGATGACGTCGTAATCGGTCGTGGTGCCATCGCCAGTGATGGTGTTACGCGCAGTCACACGTAAAACTGTAGCTTCGGCCCGCTTTTCTGACCAGGGGTAAGTTACCGCTGAGTTCAGTTACGAACGGTGAGCCCGACGCGCTGGAACTCCTTGAGGTCGGAGTACCCGGTCTTGGCCAGCGCGCGGCGGAGCGCACCGAACAGGTTCACCACGCCCTCGGCGTCGGACGACGGCCCGTGCAGCAGCGTCTTCAGGTCCACCTCGCGCCCCGGAAGGGATGCCACGCGCGAACGCGGCAGCGACGGGTGCGCGGCGGCGGCCGTCCAGTACAGGCCCTTGCCGGGCGCCTCGTGCGCGGAGGCCAGCGGCGCGCCGAGCATCACCGCGTCGGCACCGCACGCGATCGCCTTGGCGATGTCACCGCTGCAGCTGATGCCGCCGTCGGCGAGGACGTGCACGTAGCGGCCACCGGTCTCGTCGAGGTAGTCCCTGCGCGCGGCGGCGGCGTCGATGATCGCGGTCGCCATCGGCACGCCGATGCCGAGCACGCGGTCGGTGCTGGTGACGCCCGGCGTGTAGCCGTGCCCGACGATCACGCCGGCCGCGCCGGTGCGCATGAGGTGCATCGCCGTGCGGTAGTCGCTCACGCCGCCCGCGATCACCGGGACGTCGAGGTCGGCGATGAAGTCCTTGAGGTTGAGCGGATCGTCCTCGGAGGTGTCCTTGCCGACGTGCTCGGCGGACACGATCGTGCCCTGCACGACCAGGATCTCGACGCCCGCGGAAAGCAGGTGCGGGGTCAGCTCGGCCGCGTGCTGCGGGCTCACGCGCGCCGCCACGGTGACGCCCGAGTCGCGCACGGTCCGGATGGTCTCGGTAAGCAGGTCGGTGCGGATGGACGCCGAGTGCAGTTCCTGCAGCAGGCGCACGACCTCGCCGGTCTCCGCGCCGTCCTTCGCGGCGGTGACCAGTCGCGCCAGCACGCTCTCCGCGTCGGCGTGCCGCGCCCACAGGCCCTCGGCGTTGAGCACGCCGAGCCCGCCGAGCTTGCCGATCGACACCGCCGTGTCCGGTGACACGACCGCGTCGGTCGGGTGCGTCACGAGCGGCAGGTCGAACCGGTAGGCGTCGATCTGCCAGCCGGTGGACACCACCTTCGACGAGCGCGTCCGCCGCGACGGCACGATGTCGATGTCGTCGAGGTCATACGACCGCCGCGCGGTGCGCCCCATGCCGATCTCGACCAGATCCCGCACGTCAAGTCCCTTCTACCCGCGAACTGCAGCGGGTTCATTGTGGACGCCGGCGTCCACGGCGCTGTGCGCGCCCCTAGCGCGTGGTGTAGTTGGGCGACTCGACGGTCATGGTGACGTCGTGCGGATGGCTCTCCTTGAGACCGGCCGCCGTGATGCGCACCAGCTGCGCGCGCTGCAGCTCGGGGATCGTGTTGGCGCCCGCGTAGCCCATCCCGGAGCGGAGGCCGCCCACGAGCTGGTGCACCACGTTCGCCAGCGGGCCACGGAACGGGATCCGCCCCTCGATGCCCTCCGGCACGAGCTTGTCCTCGGACAGCACGTCGTCCTGCGCGTAGCGGTCCTTCGAGTAGGAGCGCTGCTCGCCCCGCGTGCGCATCGCGCCGAGCGAGCCCATGCCGCGGTACGTCTTGTACTGCTTGCCGTTGACGAGGATCACCTCGCCCGGCGCCTCGGCGGTGCCCGCGAGGAGGCTGCCGAGCATCACCGCGGACGCACCGGCCGCGATGGCCTTGGCGATGTCGCCGGAGTACTGGATGCCGCCGTCGCCGATCACGGGAACACCGGCGGGACGGCATGCCTTGTCGGCCTCGTAGATCGCCGAGATCTGCGGCACACCCACACCGGCCACGACCCGCGTGGTGCAGATCGAGCCCGGTCCGACGCCCACCTTCACGCCGTCCGCGCCCGCCTCGACGAGCGCCTGCGCGCCCGCGCGCGTGGCGACGTTGCCGCCGACGATGTCGACCGTGTCGCCGAGCTCCTTCTTGAGCGTCGACACCGTGTCGAGCACCGCCCGCGAGTGACCGTGCGCGGTGTCGACCATCAGCACGTCCACACCCGCGTCGGCCAGTGCCATCGCGCGCTGGTGGCCGTCGACGCCGACACCCACGGCGGCACCGACCAGCAGCCTGCCGTCGGGGTCCTTGGTGGCGTTGGGGTACTGCTCGGTCTTGACGAAGTCCTTGACGGTGATCAGCCCGCGCAGCTTGCCGGCGCCGTCCACGATCGGCAGCTTCTCGATCTTGTGCCTGCGCAGCAGGCCGAGCGCGGCGTCGGCCGTGACCCCGACCTGCGCGGTCACCAGCGGGGCCTTGGTCATGACCTCGCTCACGGGCCTGCTGTGGTCCACCTCGAACCGCATGTCGCGGTTGGTGATGATGCCCACGAGCGTGCCGGAGGCGTCCGTGACCGGAACGCCGGAGATGCGGAAGCGGGCGCAGAGTGCGTCGACCTCGGCGAGGGTGTCGTCGGGCGAGCAGGTCACCGGGTCGGTGACCATGCCGGCCTCGGAGCGCTTGACGATCTCCACCGCCTGCGCCTGCTCCTCGATCGGCAGGTTGCGCTGGAGCACGCCCATGCCGCCCTGGCGGGCCATCGCGATGGCCATCCTCGCCTCGGTCACCGTGTCCATCGCCGCCGACAGCAGCGGCACGCGCAGTGTGACGTTGCGGGTCAGGCAGGTGCTGGTGTCCACGGCGCTGGGCACGACGTCCGATTCGGCAGGCAGCAGCAGGACGTCGTCGAAAGTCAGCCCGAGCATCGCGAACTTGTCGGGGACGGCGCCATTCGTGGCCTCCGCGGAGGGGATGAGGTCGGCGGAGGTGAACTCGCTCGTCATGGCAGGCGGAGAACCTTCCTCGGCGGGTAAGCCAACAGGGGTATACGGACCTGTTAACGATGGTATCTGGACGTACCCCGGGGCCAGCCCGGTACCGTGCAGGCCGTGCCGCACGACGTGTTGCCCCCAGACCCGTTCGCCGACGACCCGAACGACCCGGCGAAGGAGATCGCCGCTCTGGACGAACCGGCTGGTGAGCCGATCAGTCCGGACGAGCGCTCCGAGCTGCTCGCCGACCTCTCGGACCTCGCCGTCTACCAGGCGCTGCTGGAGCCTCGCGGGGTCAGGGGCATCGTCGTGGACTGTGGTGAGTGCGACCAGCCTCACTACCACGACTGGCACCTGCTGAGGGCGAGCCTCGAGCAGCTGCTCTCCGACGGGCACATGCGCCCGCACGAGCCCGCCTTCGACCCGAACCCGGCCGACTACGTGAGCTGGGACTACTGCCGGGGATTCGCCGACGGGATCACGGCCACCGAGAGCGCGTACTGAGGACACGGAAAGGGGCGTGTGACCGCATCGGTCACACGCCCCTTTTTCGATGTGTCAGCCCGTGCTGCTGTCGCCGGAGACGCCCGCAGGCTCCTGGCCGAAGGGCTTGTCGGTGCTGCCCGATTCGCCGCCGCTGGTGTCACCCGTCGACGTGCTCGGCGGTGGCGGTTCGGTCGACGACGTCGGAGGGTCCGTGGTCGGAGACGTGGTGGTGTCCGGAGCTTCCGAGGGATCGGTCGTGGGCCCCGGCAGCGGCAGCTCGTTGGTCGGGTTGGTGCCCGTTGACGTGGACGAGCTGCTGTCCGGTGTGCCGGTGGACGACGGCGTGGTGCTGGGGGTGTCTCCCGGCTGCGGCTTGTTGAGCTGGGCCAGCAGCTCCAGGTGCCGGGCCTTGAGCTGCGCGAGCTCGTCCTCGGCGGTCACCTGGCTCAGCGCCTGCTCCGCCTGCTGGAGTGCGCGGCGCGCGTCGTCGTAGCGCTGCTGCGCGAGTGCGAGATGGGCCTCTTCGAGCTCGGTCCGCACGGATGCGGCGGCCTCGACCGAGCGGGCGTGGTCCGCGTACAGGACCTTGGAAAGGCCCCACAGCGTGTCGCCGGGCTGGGCGTCCCTGGCGGCCAGAGCGGTGCCGGTGAACCCGATGGCGAGCACGGCGGCGGCAGCGGCGACAGGGACGAGGAGTCTGCGTCTCCGTCCGCGGCCCGCGTGGCGCTTGGCGATGGCGGCGGTCTTGATCGTGGTGACCGCGGTCGGGGTGTCGACCAGTTCGGCGAGCGGCTCGCTGTCGATGTCCCTGCGCCACGCGAGCAGCAGGGCGTTCAGTTCCTGGTCACCGAGCCCGTCGGCGACCTGCGGGTCGGGCCCGCCCAGCGCGTCGAGCAGCGCGTCGTCGGCCTGGATGGCCGACAGCTCGAGCGTGGTCGAGGACTCGTCCGGCTCTGCCTGCGAGTAGGGAAACACCTCGCCGTTCTCCTGGTTACCGCCGTCGCGTTCCGTCACTCAGACCACCTCCTCAGCGGCCAGCACCTTGCGCAGCCGCGCGAGGGCGCGATGCTGGGCGACCCGCACGGCACCGGGGGTGGACCCCACTGCCTCGGCGGTCTCCTCGGCGGACAGCCCGACGACCACCCGCAACACCACGATCTCGCGTTGTTTGTCCGGCAGGACCTGCAGCAGTTCGGACATCCTCGCGTTCAGCTCACCCTGCAGGGCGTGCTGCTCGGGACCGACGTCACCCTCCACCTCGTCGGGTACCTCGGCGACCGGCTCGGCACGGTTGCGTGCCGCCGCGCGATGCGCGTCGGCCACCTTGTGCTGAGCAATGCCGTAGACGAAGGCCAGGAACGGGCGGCCTTGATCACGATACGAGGGCAACGCCGTGAGCACCGCGAGACACACCTCCTGGGCTACGTCGTCAGCCGAAGCGAACGAACGCTCTTGCCTGCCAACTCGGGCGCGGCAGTACCGCACCACAAGGGGACGGATCGCGGCGAGTAGCCGCTCCACCGCCTGTGGGTCACCCTCGACAGCGGCGGCGACTGACTCGTCCAGTCCATCCCCCACATTGGCCATCGCAGACAACAGTCCCGGTGTTACGTGTAGGCGTGCAAGAAGAACGGCGCGTGGCTCTCATATCCCTCACGCCGGTGATACCTACCGTACCTTCCGACACCCCCGGTTTTCGCTCACGGTCATCGAAACCGCGTGACGCAGGCTGCAACCTGCGAAAACGCCAGCGTACCGTAATCTTGCAACTTTCAACGACCGACACGCCCAGGCGATACGGCGAACGTCACAGTACAACGCGGCGCGCCACGTGGGTACGTACCACGTGGCGCGCCGCGACTGTCTTTTTTCAACTACCGGCTGAGGGACCCGTCGGAGCGGTGACTCAGGACACGAGGCCGCGCCGGAAGCCGTGTGCGACGGCCTGTGCGCGGTCGCGCACGCCGAGCTTGCGGAACAGCCGGCGGGCGTGGGTCTTCACGGTGTCCTCGGACAGGTACAGCTCGCGGCCGATCTGCCCGTTGCTCTTGCCCTGGCTCATGCCACGCAGCACCTGCAGCTCGCGCTCGGTGAGCTGCACGCCGGGGTCGGACGGCTGGCGCGGGGCGGGAACCGAGGTGCTCGCCAGCGTGTGGGCCAACGCGGCGACGAGCTCGGGACGCGAGGCGTCCCAGCGCAGGTAGCCCCGCGCCCCGCCCGCGATCGCGGCGGCGATGCTGCCGGCGTCGTCCGGGGCGCCGAACACGATCACGTTGGCCTGCGGGTTGGCGGAGACCAGCCTGCGGGTCGCCTCGACTCCCGTCGGCACCGCGCGCTGGGTGCCGACGAGCACGACGTCCACCGGCTGCCGCGAGTAGCGGGCGAGCAACTCGTCACCGTGCGCTACACAGTCGATGCGACTGACGCCGGGGACGGCAGACATCACGCGGGTAAGGCCTTCGCGGACACTGCGTCGGTCGTCGCAGATCAAGACCGTCGTCACGGGGTTTCCTTCCTGCAGCCGGGTGACATTCCACTTCCCCTATCGGACGCTTTAGGTCCCACCTTGACACGATCTGGTGGCTTTTTTTGAAAAATGCCTCGCCCAGATGTCGGTATGGGGCTTGTGACCCAGGTAACAGGCTAAATCGGGACCCACGGAGAGGAGATCGCGAGGCGCCGTCCCTCCGGGTCGGAGGCCGGTAACAGAGCGTATAACTCGCGAGTAACTCTTGATCGGTTCCAGTCAGCCCGTTCGGGGTCGAGTTCCGCCGCCAGCAGTCCGGCCGGCCATGCCAGCGAGCCGAGCCGGTACTTGCCCGTGGCCTCCAGTGCGCCTTCGACGAGGTCCCTCGCCCGTTCTCGCGGCGCGGGCTCGCCGGTGGCGGCGAGCGCGGCGCCGAGGACGAGTGCCGACTTGATCTCATGCCGCGCGGCGCCGCGTTCCCTCGCCACCGCCCAGGCCCGTTCCGCGTGCGGGACGGCCGCGGCCGCGTCGGCCGCCGCGAGCGAAACCTCGGCGCTCACCCAGCCGAGGCGGACCCGCGTCCGCCACGAGGTCGCGTGCGCGGACGCCGCCGCGATGAGCCTGCGCGCGGCAGTGAGCCTGCCCCGGCCGAGGTTGTCGGCGGCGAGACCGAGCAGCGCGTCGGCCAGCGCACCGGCCGGGTCGAGCCCGTCCTCGTCGGCGGGTCCGGCGGCGAGCGCGGCGTGCCGCAACGCGGCGCCGTCGAGCGGGACCGCGGCGGCGTGCCCGCCGAGCTGACGGCGGTGGGAGGCGAGCGTGGCGGCGGCCAGCGCGGCGAGCAGCGGGTCACGCCCTCGGCGCAGGGGCTCGAGCAGGGTCATGGCGGCCGCGTAGCCGCCTCTGGCTCCGAGCACGACCGCGGCGAGCCAGCGTTCGGGAGGGTTCGCCGCGGCGGCCGGCTCACGGTCGTCGATGTCCGGTGCGTCGCCGAACGCGGCACGGCGCAGGACACTCTCCCTCGTCAGCACCCGCTCATCCTCGCGGTGTGTCCCCCAGCAGCACGTACTCGACCCGGTCTGCGGCGTCGCGGATGTCGCCGAGCAGCTCGACCTTGGGCGGCAGGTCGCCTGCGTGCCACGCCGGGCCGCACGCGAAGAGGCGTCCCCGCTGACGGCCGCGGGCGATGCGCGTGAACAGCCTCGGGTTGGCGGCGGGCCCGCGCTGGGCCCACAGGACCACGGCGGCGGGTGAGCTGCGGCGCACGGCGACGGCCAGCACGTCGGCGGGCAGCGGGACCCCGAACAGCTGGGTGACGATGCGGCGCTCCGCGAGCGCGGCGGCGAGCACGTACAGCGGGAGGGTGTCGCGCTCGTCGGGAACGCTGCCGAGGAGGACGGGGCGCAGGTTGCGGGGCTCGGACAGCACGGGCGTGGCCCTGACGAGCGCGCCGAACACGCATTCGGTGAGCAGGTAGCCCACCTCGGAGCTGCCGCGGCCGTCGCGCCAGCCCGCACCGAGTGCCGCGACCACGGGGCGGATCACGCCCTCCCACGCGTCGAGTACACCGAGGGCGCCGATGACCTCGGCGAGCAGGTGCTGCACGGCCCGCACGTCCATCGCCAGTGCCGCCGCGCTCAGCTGGCGCGCGAAGCGGGGCGGGCCGAGGTGGTCCGCCTGCTCCCGGCCGTTGCCGAGCACCACCTCGCCGTCGGTGGTCTCCACGCGCAGCTCCGTGACGGGCGCGGGGGGCTCGTTCGAAGCCTTGGGCATGTGCGCGAGCGCGTAGCGGGCGGCCTCGGCGGTGGAGGCGCCGCGCAGCAGCGCGCGCTGCATCAGTTCGAGGCGGACGACGTCGGAGGGGCCGTAGCGGCGATGCCTGCCGCCGGTGTGCCTGCTGGGACCGAGCCCGTACCGGCGGTCCCAGGTCCGCAGCGTGGACGGGGCGACGCCGAGCCTGCGCGCGACCGCGGCGACGGGCAGTGTCGGCTCGGCCGACGGCGGAGGAACCGGGTCGCGCACAGCCGGCGCGTCACCGGCTGCGCGATCTGAGCCGGACCCGGACCCCACCCGGTCAAATATCCACGGACCACCGAGTGAGGGCAACCGGGAACTTCTGTTCGGTGTGTTACCTGTCACGCCCCCGGGGGAGACCTAACGGCTGAAATGATCGCAACCCCTTGAACAAGTATTGGCGCGCTTCTAACGTTACGCCCGGTTGCACCAAATGGAGTAGTCGCACAAGTACAACTGCAGAATCCGGCCGCGTGGGGCCGGATACCGGAGGCGGTCACGATGGCAGACACGCGCAGGCTCCCTGGCCCGAACGCCGACGTTTGGGACTGGCAACTCGAGGGGTCGTGCAGGGGGATGGACAGCGGTTCCTTCTTCCATCCGGACGGTGAACGGGGCCCGGCGAGGGCTCGGCGGGAGGCCAGGGCGAAGGCCATTTGCCATTCCTGCCCGGTGCTGCGGATGTGCCGCGAGCACGCGCTCGCGGTGCACGAGCCCTACGGGATCTGGGGTGGACTGTCCGAATCGGAACGCGAGAACATCATCAAATCGCAGAAGCGCTCTCTGGCGCTCACCGGCAACTGACCGAGGCAGGGGACGAAAAAGGAACGGGGCGGCACTCCGGTGGGAGTGCCGCCCCGTTCTGTTCTCGTGACGCGTGACTAGTGCGCGTGGCCGTGACCGTGGCCCGCGTTGTCGTCGGCCGGTTCCGGCTTGTCCACCACGGAGCTCTCCGTGGTGAGCACCAGGCGGGCGATCGAGGCCGCGTTGGCCACCGCGGAGCGGGTGACCTTTACCGGGTCGACGATGCCGCCCGCGAGCAGGTCGGTCAGCTCGCCGGTGGCCGCGTTGAGGCCGTGACCCCACTCGAGGTCCTGGACCTTGACCACGGTGACAGCGCCCTCGTGGCCCGCGTTGCTCGCGATCCAGTACAGCGGAGCGGTCAGCGCCTCCCGCACGATCTTCACGCCGGTCGCCTCGTCGCCGGAGAGCTCGGCCTCCAGCGAGGTCAGCTCCTTGGCCACGTGGGCGAGCGCCGTGCCACCGCCGGGCACGATGCCCTCTTCGACGGCCGCCTTGGTCGACGCCACGGCGTCCTCGATGCGGTGCTTGCGCTCGTTCAGCTCGGTCTCGGTGGCCGCGCCGACCTTGATCACCGCGACACCGCCGCCGAGCTTCGCGAGCCGCTCCTGGAGCTTCTCGCGGTCCCAGTCGGAGTCGGTGGTCTCGATCTCCTTGCGGATCTGGGCGATCCGCGCCTGGACGTCGTCCTTGGTGCCCGCACCGTCGACGATCGTGGTGGTGTCCTTGGTGACCTCGATGCGCCGGGCCTTGCCCAGCACGTCGAGACCGGACTCGGACAGCTTCAGGCCGACCTCGGCGGAGATCACCTTGGCGCCCGTGACGACGGCGAGGTCGTCGAGGAACGCCTTGCGGCGGTCGCCGAAGAACGGAGCCTTCACGGCCACCGCGGTGATCGTCTTGCGCAGCGAGTTCACCACGAGGGTGGACAGCGCCTCACCGTCGACGTCCTCCGCGATGATCAGCAGCGGCTTCTTGGCCTCCGCGACCTTCTCCAGCAGCGGGAGCAGGTCGGCCAGCGCCGAGATCTTCTCCCGGTGCAGCAGCACGAAGGCGTCCTCGAGGATCGCCCGCTGCTCCTCCGGGTTGGTCGCGAAGTGCGCCGAGAGGTAGCCCTTGTCGAACTGCACGCCCTCGGTGATCTGGAGTTCGGTGGCCAGCGTGGAGGACTCCTCCACGGTGATCACGCCGTCCTCGCCGACCTTCTCGACGGCCTCGCCGAGCAGGGCGCCGATGTTGGCGTCCCGCGAGGTGACGGTGCCGACCTGGGCGATGTTGTCGCGGCCCTTCACGGGGGTCGCCTTGGCCTTGAGGGCGTCGATGACCTTGTCCGCGGCGGCCTCGATGCCCTTGCCGAGCGCGGTCGGGTTGGCGCCGGCGGCCACGTTGCGCAGGCCGACCTTCACCAGCGCCTGCGCCAGCACGGTGGCCGTGGTGGTGCCGTCACCGGCGACGTCGTTGGTCTTGGTGGCGACGCTCTTGGCGAGCTGCGCGCCGAGGTTCTCGAACGGGTCCTCCAGCTCGATCTCACGGGCGACGGTGACGCCGTCCAGCGTGATCGTGGGGCCGCCGAACTTCTTGTCGAGAACGACGTGCCTGCCGCGCGGGCCGAGGGTCACCTTCACCGCGTTGGCGAGCTTGTCCACCCCGCGCTCGAGGGCGCGGCGGGCGTCCTCGTCGAAGTTGATCTGCTTAGGCATTGATGATGTACCTCTCTCCAGGCACGCGAAACGCCCCGGCCCCCGGCTTGCGCGGGGCCCGGGGCGTTATCGCATACGCGGGTCGTCAGTTGATGACGGCCAGCACATCGCGGGCGGACAGGATCAAGTAGTCCTCGCCGTTGTACTTGACCTCGGTGCCGCCGTACTTGGAGTAGATGACGACGTCGCCTTCCTTGACATCCACGGGGATGCGGTTGCCCTTGTCGTCGACGCGGCCCGGGCCAACGGCCAGAACCTTGCCCTCCTGGGGCTTTTCCTTAGCGGTGTCGGGGATCACGAGACCGGAGGCAGTCGTCTCCTCGGCCTCGCTCGTCTGGACAACGATCTTGTCCTCGAGCGGCTTGATGTTCACGCTCACCGGGTTGACCTCCACGGGTCGTCGAAAGCGTTGGCAGGTACCTAAATGGGTACGGCTCCTACCACCCCCGCCGTCGCGGGTGCCGGGGCGTGTTTGGCGCCGTGCAATTAGCACTCTAGCTAGCGGAGTGCTAGCCGCGCAACCAGGGTCCCCGGTGGTGACGGACCTGGTCAGCGGAGGACGGCGAGAGGGCGCGCACCGAACATTCACCGGGTGCTCACCCGATCGGTGAATCCCGGCCATTCCGGGGATGCAGGCTGTGCTGGCTCTGACCGTCCCGCCACCACGTTGGGAGTGCCGCCGTGCCCGTCTCCGGTGAGAACAGTCCGCTCACGACATCCCGCCGAACCGTCCTCGCCTCCGGTGCCGCGCTCGGTGCCGTCGCGGCGGCCGCGACGGCCCTGCCGCTGGCCGCGTCAGCCGCGCAGGGGGCGGGCAACCCGAGCACCGGCGAGGTGTTCACCCTCGGCGTCGCGTCGGGCGACCCCGATCCGTACAGCGTGGTCCTGTGGACCCGGCTCGCCGCGAATCCGCTGGCCGAGGACGGCCTGGGCGGTATGCGCGGCACGGTCGAGGTCGAGTGGGAGATCGCGCGGGACGAGCGGTTCCGCCGGATCGTGCGGCGTGGCCGCGAGCGGACGAACGCCGACGCGGGCTACGCCGTGCACGCGGAGGTCGCGGGCCTCGCACCGGGCACGGAGTACTTCTACCGTTTCCGCGCGGGCAGGCATGTCTCGCCGGCGGGCCGCACGCGCACCGCGCCCGCGTTCGGGGTGTTCGGGTCGGGGCTGGCGATGAGCTTCGCGTCGTGCTCGCAGTACGAGCACGGCTACTTCACCGCCTACCGGCACCTCGCCGCCGACGAGCCGGACCTCGTGCTGCACCTCGGCGACTACATCTACGAGTACAAGGCGGACAGCTACGTCTCCCCGACCGGCAACGTGCGGGATCACTCCGGTCCGGAGACCGAGACGCTGGCCAACTACCGGCAGCGGCACGCGCAGTACCGCACGGACACCGATCTGCAGGCCGCGCACGCCGTCGCGCCGTGGCTCGTGGTGCCGGACGACCACGAGGTGGACAACAACTGGGCGGGCGATGTCTACGAGAAGCCGGAGATCCCGCAGCCGAACTTCATCGAGCGCCGGGCCAACGCGTTCCGCGCGCTCTACGAGAACATGCCGCTGCGCAGGCACAGCAAGCCGAGTGGTTCGCACATCCGGCTTTACCGCACGGTCCGCTGGGGTGCGCTCGCGAACTTCCACATGCTCGACACCCGCCAGTACCGCGACGACCAGGCGTGTGACGACGGCTGGAAGGTGTGCGCGGACGCCGCCGACCCGGCCCGCACGCTGACCGGCGACGAGCAGGAGGCTTGGCTGATCGAACAGTTCCGCCGCTCGCGGGCGCGCTGGGACGTGCTGGGGCAGCAGGTGTTCTTCGCCCGCCGCGTCAACGCCTCCGGCGCGACGAGCATGGACTCGTGGGACGGCTACCGGGGTTCGCAGGAGCGGATCACCGAGGGCTGGCTCGACGCGGGCGTGCGCAACCCGGTGGTGCTCACCGGTGACGTGCACACGCACTGGGCGAACGAGCTGAAGGCGAACTACGCCGACCCGGACAGCGACGTGGTGGGCACCGAGCTGGTGACCACGTCGATCACCTCGGGCGGCAACGGGGCCGACTCGGACCCGAACGACGACAACAACCTGAAGCTCAATCCGCACATCAAGTTCCGCAACAACCAGCGCGGGTATGTGCGCACGAGGATCACCCGGGACGAGTTCCGGGCGGACTTCCGTGTGCTCGACAAGGTGACCGAGCCGGGTCGTCCCGCGCGCACGAGGGCGTCGTTCGTGATCGCGGACCGCAACCCCGGGCTGACGGAGGTGGCGCCCCCGCTAGGTCGTGTCTGACAATCCTCTGCCGTGCGAGCCGGCAATGGGATTGTCAGACGCGGCCTAGCTCAGCTGGAGGTCGTCGCCCTCGGCACGAGCCCGCGGTGCAGGTTCGTGTCGAGGGGACGACGCTCTCTCGGTATCGGGAGGAGAAGCGCCACCGCCCTCAGATGATGCCGAGGGCGAGCATCGCGTCGGCCACTTGGATGAAGCCGGCGACGTTGGCGCCGGTGAGGTAGTTGCCGGGGGCGCCGTACTCGTCGGCGGTCGCCAGGCACCGGTCGTGGATGCCGTGCATGATGTCGGCCAGGCGTTGTTCGGTGTGGTCGAAGGTCCAGGTGTCGCGGGAGGCGTTCTGCTGCATTTCCAGGGCGCTGGTCGCCACGCCACCGGCGTTGGCGGCCTTGCCGGGGGCGAAGGTCACGCCGGCCTCGGTGAACAGCCGGACGGCCTCGGGTGTGCAGGGCATGTTGGCGCCCTCGGCGACGAGGGTGCATCCGTTCGCGACGAGCGTGGCGGCGTCGGCCCCGTTCAGCTCGTTCTGGGTGGCGCACGGCAGGGCGATGGCGCAGGGAATCTCCCAGACGGGGCGGCCGGTGACGTACCGGGCGGCGCCGCCGCGTTCCTCGGGGTAGGCGTGGATCCGTGCGCGGCGCACCTGCTTGAGTTCCTTGAGCAGGTCGAGGTCGATGCCCTTTTCATCGACCACGTATCCCCCGGAGTCCGAGCATGCGATGACGGTGCCGCCGAGCTGCTGGACCTTCTCGATGGCGTGGATGGCCACGTTGCCCGATCCGGAGACGACGACCTGCTTGCCCTCGAAGGAGTCGCCGCGGGTTTTCAGGATCTCCTCGACGAAGAACACGGTGCCGTAGCCGGTTGCCTCGGTGCGCACCTGTGAGCCGCCCCAGGCGAGGCCCTTGCCGGTCAGGACGCCTGACTCGTACCGGTTGGTGATCCGTTTGTACTGGCCGAACAGATAGCCGATCTCCCGGCTGCCGACCCCGATGTCGCCCGCCGGCACGTCGGTGTACTCGCCGATGTGCCGGTACAGCTCGGTCATGAGTGCCTGACAGAACCGCATGATCTCACCGTCGGAGCGGCCTTTCGGATCGAAGTCCGAGCCGCCCTTGCCACCACCGATGGGTAGCCCGGTGAGCGCGTTCTTGAAGATCTGCTCGAAGCCGAGGAACTTCACGATTCCGAGGTAGACGCTCGGGTGGAAACGCAGACCGCCTTTGTACGGCCCGAGCGCGGAGTTGAACTCCACCCGGAACCCGCGGTTGATCTGCACGACACCGGTGTCGTCGACCCACGGCACCCGGAAGATGATCTGCCGCTCCGGTTCACACAACCGCCGGATCACCGCGCTGTCGGCGTACTCCGGATGCTTGGCGACCACCGGACCGAGGCAGTCGAGCACTTCGTGCACGGCCTGGTGGAATTCGACCTCGCCCGGGTTTCGCCGCAGTACCTCGGCGTAGATCTCACCCAGCTTCTCGTCCAGACCCGGCACGCAATGCTCCTCTCCTCGCGGACGGCGTCAACCCTCACAAAACGGTCTCATGAGGACCAGCCGCGGAGGACACGGAAGTCATGTGACAACTGCCACCACGGCGTGCGGCTACTCAACCGCCGATGGCCGTGACCGATGCGGCGGACGGACTCCCGGCTTTGAAAGGGCCCTAGATCGAGACGGTGCTGACGGGCAGCGCCGGGTTCGCCGAGAAGTCGAGCGAGCTCGGCGTGCACCCGGCGGCCACCACGTGCGCGCCGAGCGCCGCGATCATGGCGCCGTTGTCCGTGCACAGCCGTGGTCTCGGCACGCGCAGCTCGATGCCTGCCGCCTCGCACCGTTCCGCGGCCAGCGAGGACAGCCGGGAGTTGGCGGCCACGCCGCCGGAGATCACGAGCGTGCCGATGCCCGACTCGGTGGCCGCGCGCACGGCCTTGGCGGTGAGCACATCGGCCACGGCTTCCTGGAACGAGGCCGCGACGTTGTCGACGGGGATGGGATCGCCGCGCCGTTCGGCCGCCTCGACCCACCGCGCGACGGCGGTTTTGAGGCCGGAGAAGGAGAAGTCGAACGGGGCGTCGCGAGGTCCGGTCATGCCGCGCGGGAACGCGATCGCCCGAGGGTCGCCGTTCTTGGCGGCCTTGTCGATCGGCGGCCCGCCTGGGTAGGGCAGGTCGAGCAGGCGGGCGACCTTGTCGTACGCCTCCCCCGCGGCATCGTCCACTGTGGAGCCGATTTCGGTGATCTTGCCTGCGATGTCGTCGACGCGCAGCAGCTGCGTGTGCCCGCCGGACACGAGCAGCGCGAGACACGGCGCGGGTAGCGGGCCGTGCTGGAGGGTGTCGACGGCGATGTGCCCGGCGAGGTGGTTGACACCGTAGAGCGGCACGTCGAGTGCGGCGGCGTAGGCCTTGGCCGCGGAGACGCCGACGAGCAACGCTCCGGCGAGTCCGGGGCCTGCGGTGACTGCGATGGCGTCCACATCGGACAGCTCGAGGCCGGCGGTGTCGAAGGCGCGCCGGGCGGTGGGCACCATCGCTTCGAGGTGTGCCCTGCTGGCGACCTCGGGCACGACGCCGCCGAAGCGGGCGTGTTGCTCGACGCTGGAGGCGACCTCGTCGGCGAGGAGCTCCACGGTGCCGTCGTCGTGCAGGCGGACCAGTCCGACGCCGGTCTCGTCGCACGAACTCTCGATGCCCATGACGATGCGGGACATCAGCGGGCCACCTCCTGTGCTCGCCGGACCGGCCGCGTCATCGTGTAGGCGTCGGCTCCGGATGGCTGGTAGTAGCGCTTGCGCAGGCCGACGCGGCTGAAGCCGTGTTTCTCGTAGAGCCTGATGGCGCTGTCGTTGTCGGTTCGGACCTCGAGGAAGACGGGCGCGGCCAGTTCGTCGGCGCGGGTGAGCAGCGCTTCGAGCAGTGCGGTGCCGATGCCGTGGCCCTGCTTGTCCGGCAGTACGCCGATGGTGTGGACGCTGGTTTCCCAGTCGCCGGGCCTGCCGAGCAGTGCCAGGCCGGCGTATCCGGCCACCTCGCCGTCGTCGTCGAGCGCGACGAGGTAGTGGCCGCCCGCGTCGAGTTCGGCGTGGAAGGCGCCTGCGCTCCACGGGCTGTCGCCGGAGAAGAGGATCTTCTCGATCTCGACGCAGCGGCGGATGTGCTTGCGGCGCATGGGTTCCAGTCTCACGACGTGGTCACCCGTTTCCGCGTGGCCGGCTCGGCGGCGTCCGGCCTGCGCAGGTAGAGCGGCGTGAGCGGGCCCGGTGTCTCGCCGCCGAGGATGGCGGCCTTCGCTGCGGCGACGAGGCCGAGCGGGGTGGGCTTCGGGTGGTCGAGCGCCCGCGGTACCTCGTCGAGGTCTGCGGGCTTGTCGACGTGCGGGCCGTCGACGCGGTGGCCCTCGGCGTCGTAGTCGGCCCAGTAGACCTCCTTGCGGCGTGCGTCGGTGAGCACCCGGAAGGGCTCGCCGCGCTCGGCGTCCTCGGCGATGGCGTCGAGGGTGCACACCGGGTAGGCCGGGATGCCGAGGCTGTGGGCGAGCGCGGCCGCGGTGACCATGCCCGCGCGCAGGCCCGTGTAGGGGCCGGGGCCGGTGCCGCAGGCGATGGCGTCGAGGTCGCGCAGGGTGTGCCCGGCCTCGGCGACGGCGTCGCGGACGTGGGGGGTGAGCAGCTCGCCGTGGGCGCGGGCGTCGAGGGTGACGCGCTCGGCGAGTAGGCGGGTGGCCCCGCTCTCGCGGTCCACGGAGACGACACCGGCGGTGACGGCGGGCGTGGCGGTGTCGATGGCGAGTACTAGCACCCTTCGAGCGTACGACCAGCCGATCGGGTCACGCGCACAACCTGGGCGTTGGCCGCGCGTCTGGGGTGGCGATGAAGATCCTCCGTCTCGCGCTGACCGTGCCCGTGGCCGTGCTCGTGTATGCGCTGGTCGCCGCGCCCGCGTCAGCCGGCTCCCTGTTGCTTGTCGACAAATCGACCGTATCGCCTGGTGGGGTCGTTCACGTGACCGCGAGGTGTCCGCTCGCGGAGGGCATCAGCCACGTCGGCTCTCCCGCCTTCACCGCGACCGGTCACGACGGTCCCTACACCGGCAACGGTGGTGTCGCCGTGTTCACCGAGCACGTGGGTGGCATGGGCTCCGGGCACGCGCGGATCCGCTCCGATGCCGCGCCGGGGACGTATCCCGTGGTACTGCGGTGCGGTGGAGGTCACGCGGCCGAGGTGCCGCTGACGGTCACCCGCTGACCGCGTGGCGGCCCGGCCGCAGTGAAGGCCACCATGCCTGCGCTGGTCGAACACAGCGTCTCCGTTGCGGGTGCTGGCGGAGACGGGCGGGCGCAGTGAAGGTGGCCTTCACTGCGGCGCGCTGACGCGTCACTCCGCGTCGTCGTCGGGGTTCCAGGCGAGCAGGCGGACCTTGGCGACGGTGCGCAGGTGCCTGCGCATGGCGGTGGCGGCCTTGCCGCCGTCGCCTCTGCTGATGGCGTCGAAGATCGCCAGGTGCTGACTGAGCGAGCGCGACGGCCTGCCGGGCTGCCGCAGCGACTCGGTGCGGCTCTCGGTGATCTGCTCGGCGATGGAGCGCATGAACTCGGCGAGCATCGAGCTGTGTGCGGCGGCCGTGACGGCGGCGTGGAACCGGCGGTCGCCCTCCACGCCGTGTCCGCCCTCGGCGATCTCGGCGCGCATGTGGTCGAGTGCGGCCTCGAGCGCGTCGAGGTCGGCCTTGGTGCGCCGCTGTGCCGCGAGTTCCGCGAGCTTCGTCTCGAGCGCTTCCCGGGCCTCGAGGACGTCCGGCAGGCGTTTGCGGCGCTCGACGAGCTGCTCGACCGGTTCCGCGTCGAGGGTGTCCCTGACCAGGTAGGTGCCACCGCCGTGACGGGCCTCGACGAGGCCCTGCACCTCGAGCACCACGATCGCCTGCTTGATCGACGCCCGGCTCACGCCCAGCCGCTGGGCCAGCTCCCGCTCGGCGGGCAGCTTGTCGCCCGCGCTGAGCCGGGCGCTCGTGACGTACTCGCGCAGCCGTTCGAGCACCTGCTCGTACAGCCGGGTGCGGGCCATGGGCCGCAGGGCATCAGGCACGCGGGCCCCCTTCGATCGCGCTGACCTGCCGGTCTCCGGGAGCGTAGCAGCCCAAGCTTCCCGTGGAATGGCTCAGCCACTATGCCACTATGTGGCTGAGCCACTGCGCCACCAACCCACTGCGCCACTGATCCACTGAGCCACTAGTTTCCAGCCATTCAACTCATTGGGCCACCAACCCACCGAGCCACTGTTCCAATTGAGCCACTAACGCACTGCGCCATTCTTCCAATGCCCCACTGCTCCACCCAGCGCCTTTGCGGCTTGACACCGGCACCCCTCACCGCGCAAAGTGGTTCAGCCACTCGTCCACTAGGCCATTACGCCACTGAGCCACTAGGCCACTGAGCCACCGGGCCGGCGAACCATTCGCACCGGCCAAGCCCCATCGGCAGCGAGCCCAACGACGGGAGATCCGCATGTCAGCCGAGCTCGTCTCGATACTTGTCCTCGTGGTGGTGTTCGTGCTCGCCACGACGAGATCGATCAACATGGGGGCGTTGGCGTTCGCGGCCGCGTTCGGGGTCGGCACGCTGGCCGCGGGTATGGATACCGACGAGATCTTCGCGGGTTTTCCGGGGGATCTGTTCGTGGTGCTCGTCGGCGTGACGTATCTCTTCGCTATCGCGAGGGCGAACGGCACCACGGACTGGCTGGTGCACGCGTCGATCCGGCTGGTCGGCGGGCGGTTGGCGCTGATCCCGTGGGTGATGTTCGCGATCACGGGTGCGTTGACGGCGATCGGCGCCGTGAGCCCGGCGGCTGTGGCGATCGTGGCGCCGATCGCGCTGAACTTCGCGGCGCAGTATCGGATCAGCCCGTTGTTGATGGGCGCGATGGTGGTGCACGGAGCGCAGGCGGGCGGGTTCTCGCCGATCAGCATTTACGGCACGATCGTCAATGGCATCGTGGCGCGCGAGAGCCTCCCGGGCAGTGAGCTGGTGCTGTTTCTGGCGAGTGTGGTCGTGAACCTCGTGATCGCCGCGATCGTGTTCGTCGTGTGCGGCGGGCTGAAGCTGTCGCGCCCGGTCGCGCAAGCCCGGCAGCTCGCCACCGTCGGCGGTGGTTCCTCCCCGGCCGGTGGTGCCGGGGACGGTGGCGGCACCGAGGGCGGCCCGAGCATCCCGCGCCTGACGCCCGCCCGCATGGCGACGCTCGCGAGCCTGGCCGTGCTGATGGTGTGCGCACTCGTGCTCGACCTCGACGTCGGCCTGACGGCCATCACGCTCGCCGTGCTGTTGAGCGTCTTCTGGCCGGATACGAGCAAGCAGGCGATCGGCCAGGTCACGTGGCCGACGGTGTTGCTGATTTGCGGCATGCTCACCTATGTCGGCGTGCTGCAGGAGATGGGCACGATCGACTACGCGGGCAACGCCGTCTCCGACATCGGCGTTCCGCTGATCTCGGCGCTGCTGCTCTGTTACATCGGTGCGCTCGTGTCGGCGTTCGCGTCGAGTGTCGGCATCATGGGCGCGCTCATCCCGCTGGCGGTGCCGTTCCTGCTGGAGGGCAGCATCGGCCCGGTCGGGATGATCGCGGCGCTGGCGGTGGCCTCGACGGTGGTCGACGTGAGCCCGTTCTCCACCAACGGCGCGCTCGTGCTGGCGAGCGCACAGGATGTGGACCGGGATCGATTCTTCCGGCAGCTCATGGTGTACGGGGGCATCATTGTCGCCGTGGCACCGCTCGCCGCCTGGCTCGTGCTGATCGTGCCCGGCTTCGGGTGACCCCAGTGATCGATGAAGGAGACCGCGTGACTGTGCTCTTCCCCTCGCTACACACCACACCGGACAAGACGGCGCTGCGCTTCGGCGAGAAGTCGCTCACCTACCGCGAGCTGGCCGGCGTGGCCGGGACGCTCGCGCGGCGGCTGAGCGGCTTGTCCCGGGTCGCGGTGTGGGCGACGTCCAGCATGGAGACGAGCGTCGCGGTGGTCGCCGCGCTCGCCGCCGGTGTGCCCGCCGTGCCGCTCAATCCGAAGCTCGGGGAGCGGGAGCTGGCGCACATCGTGTCGGACAGCGAGCCGGCGCTCGTGCTGGCGGAGCCGGGTGTGGCCTTGCCGGAGGGGTTGCGTGACGTGCCTCGCGAGGACGTGACGCTGACCGGCACGGCTGCCGGGCTGCCGCCGGAGCCGGACGGCGAGGCGCCCGCGTTGATCGTCTACACCTCGGGCACCACGGGCCCGCCGAAGGGTGTCGTGCTGCCGCGCAGGGCGATCGCCACCACGCTCGACGCGCTGGAGGACGCGTGGCAGTGGAGTGCCGACGACGTGCTGGTGCACGCGTTGCCGCTGTTCCACGTGCACGGCTTGATCCTCGGGATCCTGGGGCCGCTGCGGCGCGGCGGTTCGGTGCGGCACCTCGGCAGGTTCTCCACGGATGGGATCGCGACGGCTCTGGCCGAGGGCGGCACGATGATGTTCGGGGTTCCCACGATGTACCACCGGATCGCGACGGAGGTCGGCGACAACCCGCGCCTGGCTGGGGCGTTGCGCGGCGCCCGCCTGCTGGTGTCGGGGTCGGCGGCGTTGCCGGTGCACGACCATCAGCGGATCACGGCGGCGACGGGGCAGCAGGTGGTGGAGCGTTACGGGATGTCGGAGACGCTCATGAACACGAGCGTCCGGGCGGACGGCGAGCGCAAGCCCGGCACGGTGGGCGTTCCGCTGCGGGGTGTGGAGCTGCGGCTGGTTGACGAGGCCGGTGTGCCGATCGAGACCAGTGACGGCGAGACGGTCGGCGAGATCCAGGTGCGCGGCCCGAACCTGTTCACCGAGTACCTGAATCGGCCGGACGCGACGGCGGAGGCGTTCAGCGACGGTTGGTTCCGCACGGGCGACATGGCGACCCGCGACGGTGACGGCTACATCCGCATCGTCGGCCGCAAGGCCACCGACATCATCAAGAGCGGCGGCTACAAGATCGGCGCCGGGGAGATCGAGAACGCGCTGCTGGAGCATCCTGCGGTGTCCGAGGTGGCGGTGACGGGCGAGCCGGACGACGACCTCGGTGAGCGCATCGTGGCGTGGGTGGTGCCGAGCGGCGAGCCGCCGTCGGAGCAGCAGCTCGCCGATCATGTGGCGCGGCTGCTGACGCCCCACAAGCGGCCGCGTGTGGTGCGGTTCCTGTCGGCGTTGCCGCGCAACGACATGGGCAAGGTGATGAAGCGGGCCCTCAATGCCTGACTCCGCGCGCGCGACGATCGAGGCGGTGGCGTCGGCGTTCACCGAGTTGCCCGTGGACGACGGTCCCGATCCTGGTGTGGATGGCCCCATCGGCTGGCGGGGGTACGACGGGGCGCGCGTGAGCGCGGCGGAACGCACCGGTGAGCGGGAGTCGGTGGTGTGCGGCGTCGGGAAGGTGGGCGACGCCGAGGCGATGCTGATCGCGTTCGAGTTCGGCTATCTGGGCGGCTCGCTCGGCGGGCGGACGGGTCTGCGGTTGGAGCGCGCGTTCGGGCGGGCGCGGGAGCTGGGTGTTCCGGTGGTGTCGCTGATCGCCACTGGTGGCAGTCGGATGCAGGAGGGTATGCGGGCGCTGTCGCAGTTGCAGCGCATCGCGCGGGAGTCGGCGCTGACGAGGGCGGCGGGGTTGCCTCAGGTCGCGGTGTTGCGCGACCCGACGACGGGTGGCGGCTGGGCGACGCTCGGCGCCGGGGCGGACGTGACGCTTGCGCTGCCGGGTGCGCAGGTGGGGTTCGCCGGGTCGCGGGTGCGCCCGCCCGGCGACCCGGCGGCGTACACGGCGGAGGGGCAGTTCGCCTCGGGCCACGTCGACCAGCTTCTCGACCCGGCGTGGCTGCGGGCGAAGCTCGAACGGTGGTTGCGCTTACTGACCACTCCGGGGACCGAGGCCGTGCCCCCTGGTGCGCTCGGTGGCGCGGACCTGCCGGACACGGGCTGGGCGGCGGTACAGCAGGCGCGTGCGGCGAGCCGTCCCCGCGCCGAGTCCTATGTGGACGCGTATTTCGAGTGGCGGGAGGACATCAGCGGCGACCGCTGCGGCGGCGTTGACGACGGGGTGCTGTGCGGGTTCGGGTACCGAGACGGTGCGACGATCGCGTACGCGGCGCAGTGTGGGACGGCGACGCGCCCGGCGGGTTTCCGCACGGCGGCCCGGCTCGTGCGCTTGGCGGACCGGTTGGGCATCCCGGTGCTGACGCTGGTGGACACGCCGGGCGCGGCGAACGACGCCGACGCCGAGCGGGCGGGGATCGGTCCGGCGATCGCGGAAATGTTCGAGGCCGTCGCGTCGGCCAGGGTCCCGGTGACCACGCTGGTGATCGGTGAGGGCGGTTCGGGTGGAGCTCTCGCGTTCGCCGCGGAGGGCCGGACCTGGGTCACGCCGGACAGCTATTTTTCGGTAACGTCGCCGGAAGCGGCGGCCAGGATCCTGAAACGCGCGGAGGCGGAGGTTCCGACGACGGCCGACCAGCTGCGCCTGCGCCCCCAGGACCTGGTCGAACTGGGCATCGCCCGCGGCATCGTCACCCCCACCCGGTAGAAAGTGGTTCCGGGGGTGCTTCGGCGGCGCGAACGGAGCCGTGGCGTCGGTGGCGGGGCGGCTTGCCGAGGCTCGCGGGCGGGAACGGGGCTTCACCTGAGCGGCGTGGCCGGCTTGCTGACGTGAACGGAGCGGTGGCACCGCCCGCTCGGCCGTTCCGCCCCGAAGTGTCGCCCCCACGCGGTAGCGTGAGATCAGGGGCGCCCCTATGCGTCGGGAACGGAGCTTTCGCGTCGGTGGTGATCGGTGTGGCAGGGGGCACCGATGCAGTGAAGGTGGCCTTCGCTGCGTTCAACGCAGGCATGGTGGCCTTCACTGCAGCCAGCCACCAGACCCGGCCAAACCGCCCGCAGTGAAGGTGGCCCTCACTGTGTTCAACGCAGGCATGGTGGCCTTCACTGCAGCCAGGTACCGCCCACACCGCCGGGCACAGCAAGACACGAGTCAGGCATCCCGCCTACGGGTCATGCCGCGAAGGTCAGTTCCTTCGTGCGGTTCGCCCAGGCGCCGTGCGGCTCCAGGGCTACCGTGCGCACGTCGTCGGGGCGGCGGTCGAGCCGCACCACCAGGTAGTCCTCCGACAGGCGTTCGGCGACACCCTCGCCCCATTCCACCACCACGGCGGCGTCTTCGAGGTCGGTGTCGAGGTCCAGGTCGTCCAGCTGCGAGAGGTCGCCGCCGAGCCGGTACGCGTCGACGTGCACGAGGGGGACGCCGTCCGGGGCGGCGGGATGCAGCCTCGCCAGCACGAACGTCGGCGAGCTGACCCGCCCCGATACTCGCATGCCGTCCGCGATGCCCCTCGTCATGGTCGTCTTGCCCGCGCCGAGCGGGCCCGCGAGCAGCACGAGGTCGCCCGCCCGCAACACGCGGCCCAGAGATCGTCCGAAGTGGATCGTCTCGTCGGCCGTGGGGAGTTCCATGCTCATCTGCGCCACCATCGGATCCTACGCACGAGCCGCTGCCGGTCGGCACCGGAACAGACCTTCAGCAACTCGATGATGTGATCGTTCACCAGGTCCGGTTGCTCCAGGTGAACCATGTGTCCGGCGCCGCGGACCCGGACGAGCCGGGCGTCCGGCAGTTCGGCGGCCATCCGTTCCGCGTGCGAGTACGGCGTCAGCCGGTCGGCGTCCCCGCCCACCACCAGCACGTGCGTGTGCTTGAGGCCCGCCAGCGCGGCGTAGCGGTTATGGCTGCCCAGGGTGTCGACGAAGTTCACCAGTTGGCGTACCGGCGACACCCCGAGCATCTCCAGCATGAAGTCGACGAGCCGGGAGTCGACATCCCGCCTGCCGAAGGCGAGCCTGCGCACCGCGTGCCGGGTGAGCTGCCCGCCGGCGGCTCGCACGAACTCGACGAGGCCCGGCTGCCAGCCCGCCAGCTCTCCGACTCCGCGTGTCAGGGGGTTGTACTTCGACAGCAGCGAGCGCGGCAGGCCCCGGCTGCCCACCTCCCCCGCCGCGGTCGCGATCAGCACCACGCCACGGACGCGCTCGGTGAACAGCTCCGGGTCCTGCTGGGCCAGCTCCATGATCACCATGCCGCCCATCGAGTGTCCCATCAGGACGGTCGGCTCGTCGGGCGCCACCGCGCGCAGTACGGCGTGCAGGTCGGCGGCGAGCTGCTCGATGGTGCTGTGCTTGGCCTCGGAGGCCGCCGACTGCCCGTGCCCTCGGTGGTCGTAGTAGACCTGCCGGACCCTGGGCGCGCGCAGCGCGGTGAACGCGCGCCGCTGGAAGTGCCAGCTCTGCCGGGAGAGCGCGAAGCCGTGGACACCGACGACGGTCAGCTTCGGCTTGCCGCCGTCCTCCGGCTCGATCTCCTCCACCGAGATCGGCGAGCCGTCATCGGCGGCCACCGTCGACACCCGTCCGGGCGCGAGGCGGCCGAACGGTTCCTCGGCCTCCTCCTCGCTGTCGGTCCGCAACGGCCGCGACGACATCAGCCGTCGTCCTCGCCGAGGTAGCGTCGCCGCACCCTCGGCCGGTACATGCCGGTGACGATCTCGTAGTCGATCGTGCCGATCGTGTCGGCCCACTCCGTGGCCGTGGGCTCACCGCGAGCGCCCGAACCGAACAGCACCACCTCGGCGCCGAGGGCGGGCTCGTGGTCGCCGCAGTCCACCACGAGCTGGTCCATGCACACGCGGCCCGCGACGGGGCGGCGACGGCCGTCCAGCCACACGCTCATCCGGCCCGACAGTGTGCGCGGCACACCGTCGGCGTAGCCGACGGGCACGAGCGCGAGCGTCGTGTCCCGCTCCGCCGTCCACGTATGTCCATAGGAGACGGACTCACCAGGCTGGATCCGTTTGGTCAGCACCACACTCGACCGCAGTGTCATCGCGGGCGTGAGCTTCTCGGCCTGTGGCACGGGGTTCAGCCCGTACATCGCGATCCCGGGGCGCACGAGGTCGAAGTGCAGGTCCGGGCGAGTGAGCGTGGCGGCCGAGTTCGCCAGGTGCCGCAACGGGTTCAGGCCCACGCCGCGGGCGATCTCGTACGCGTCGGCGAACCGCTCGGCCTGCGCGTCGATCGAGGGGTGCCCTGGCTCGTCGGCACACGCGAGGTGCGACCACATCGCCACGACGTCGATGCGGGGATCGTCGGCCGCGGCCTTGACGAGGTCCGGCCACGCGTAGGGCGGGCACCCGTTGCGGGAGAGCCCGGTGTCGATCTTCAGGTGCACGCGTGCGGGTTTGCCCGCACCGGCTGCGGCCGAGGAAACGCGTTCCAGCTCGGCGAGGGAGCTCACCGAGAAGTCGACGTCGCGCTCGACGCCGGGCGTGAAGTCGACGTCGGGGGTGTCGAGCCAGCTGAACAGGCGCGTCGTGATGCCTGCGTCGCGCAGGTCCAGCGCCTCGGCCAGCGAGCACGTGCCGAGCCACGTCGCCCCCGCTCGAACGGCAGCCCTCGCCACGGGCAGAGCGCCGTGGCCGTAGCCGTCGGCCTTCACGATCGCCATCGTCTCGGCACCGGAGGCTGCGGCCCGCGAGGCGAGCAGTCCGAGGTTGTCGCGGATGGCGCCGAGGTCGATCACGACCTCGGCGCGGGGCGAATGGTCAGCGTTCATGGCACGGGAATTTTCCCACAGGGGCCTAAAGATCGTGCACGCGAGCACGCGCGGACCGGTGCTCCGCGCGGATCCGCTGCCCTGCCTCGGCCTCGGCGGCCGAGGGCTCGTCGAGGCGCAATGCCTGGTCAGCGCCCTCCCACGCGGGCGGTTCCGGCGTTTCGGCGAGTGCCCAGGCGGCCTGCCTCGCGGCGCCCAGTGCCACGTGCTCGGCCGGTTCGGGCACCACGACGGGCACGCCGAACACGATCGGAGCGACCGCGCGCACGCTCGCCGACTGCGCGGCGCCACCGGTGAGCAGCACCCGGCGGACGGTGATTCCGTGCTCACGCACCGCTTCCAGTCCGGCGGCGAGCCCGCACAGCATGCCCTCGACGGCGGCGCGTGCCAGGTTCTCGGGTGTCATGTTGGTCCTGCGCAGGCCGAGGAGCGTTCCGGCGGCCTCGGGCAGGTTCGGGGTGCGCTCACCGTCCAGGTAGGGCAGCAGCGTGAGCCCGTCCGCGCCGGGCGCGGCGGCGAGCGCGAGCCGGTCCAGCTCGGCGAGGTCCACATCGAGCAGCCGGGCGGTCGCGGTCAGTACGCGGGCGGCGTTCAGGGTGCAGGCGAGCGGCAGGAACCGTCCGGTCGCGTCGGCGAAGCCCGCGACGGTGCCGGTCGCGTCGGCGGCGGGCGTCTCGCTCACCCCGAAGACCGTGCCGCTGGTGCCGAGCGACACCACGACGTCGCCCTCACCGGCTTCGAGCGCCAGCGCGGCGGCCATGTTGTCGCCCGTGCCCGCCGACACGAGCACGCCGTCCGGGGTGTGCCCGGCGGGCTGCGCGGGGCCGAGCACGGTGGGCAGCTCGGGCGTGCGGCCGCCGAAAGCCTTCGCGAGCAGGTCGGTGCGGTAGGCGTTGCCGGCGGGCGAGAAGTACCCCGTGCCCGAGGCGTCCCCACGGTCGGTCACCGGGTCGCCGCCGACGAGCCGCCACGTGAGCCAGTCGTGCGGCAGCAGCACACGCGCGACGCGGTCGGCCAGCTCCGGTTCATGCTCGGCCATCCAGCGCAGCTTCGTGATCGTGAAGCTCGCCACGGGCACCGAGCCGACGGCCTCCGCCCACGCGTGCGGGCCGCCGAGCTCGGTGGTGAGGTCGGCGGCGGCCTTGCCGGAGCGGGTGTCGTTCCACAGCAGCGCGGGCCGCACGACCTCGCCCGCGTCGTCGAGCGTCACCATGCCGTGCTGCTGGCCCGCCACGCCGATCGCCGAAACGCCGTCGAGCAACCCGTCCGTGGCCGAGGTGAACGCCGACCACCACTCGGCGGGGTCGACCTCGGTGGTGTCCGGGTGCTCCGCTCTGCCCGAGCGCACGACCGCGCCGGTCCGCGCGTCGCAGACCATCACCTTGGTCGACTGCGTCGAGGAGTCGACCCCGGCGACCAGTACTTCCCGTTCGCTGTTCATGTCCGTCAGCTTCCCTGGTCGGTGCGCACGCGGGCGACCGCCACCCGGCTGCCGAACGCGCGCAGTGCCTCGATCTCGTCCGCCGGTGTCTCGTCGTCGACGAGCACCACGTCGTAGGCGCCGGCCTCGCCGTACGCGTGGGTGGCGGTCCTGCCGAACTTCGAATGGTCGACCACCAGCACGTTGCGCTCGGCGATCTCCAGCGCCGCCTCCTTCAGCTCGGCGTACTCACGCACCGGGTGATACAGCCGCCCGCAGGCGATCGCGGTCGCCGACACGAAGCCGACGTCGGCGCGCAGGCGGCGCAGCGCCGCGAGCGTGTCGGAGCCAATGCACGAGTCGAACTCGGTGTAGCGCCCGCCGAGCAGGAACACCTCACCGCATCCCCCCTCGCCGACGATGCGCGCGACCTCGAGCGAGTTGGTGATCACCACCAGCCGCTCCAGCCCGGCCAGCACGCGGGCGAGCGGGAACAGGGTGGTCGAGTCGTCGAGGAACACCGTCTGCCCGTCCGCCACCTCGGCGGCCGCGAGCGCGCACAGCGCCTCCTTGTGCGCGACGTGCAGGCCCTCGCGAAAACGTTTGGCGGTCTCCATCGTCAGTGCCGGGTACGCCGCGACCCGCCCGCGCAGCTTGCGCAACAGCTTGCGTTCGGCGAGGTCGTCGAGGTCGCGGTGCATGGTCATGAGGCTCACGTCGAACCGCGCGGTGAGGTCGTCGATGCGCACCTCGCCGAGCTCGATCACCGTGCGCAGGATCGACTGCCTGCGCTGCTCCACCGCCGCGTCCGGCGGACGCGTTCTAGGCACCGGGCAGCACCACGGCCTTGATCACGCTGTCGTCCCTGGTCGCCACGGTCAGCGCCTGCTCGACCTCGGCGAGGCCGAAGCGGTGGGTGACGAGCCGGTCGAGGTCCACCTCTCCACCGGCCGCCAGCGAGAGGGCCGTCGGCCACGTGTTGGCGTAGCGGAACGTGCCCGTCACCTCGATCTCGAAGCCCTGGACGTGCGCCAGCGGTAACGGGATCTCGTCGCCGCCCATGCCGACCAGCACGACCCGGCCCGCGCGGCCGACCAGCCGGATGGCCTGACCGATCGCCGAGGCCACGCCCGAGCACTCCAGCAGCACGTCGGGCTCGTAGCCGGACTCGGCGAGCGAGGCCATCGAGACGTCGACGGTTCCGGTCGCGCCCAGGTCGGCGGCCAGGCGCAAACGCTTGGCATTGACGTCGGTGACCACGACCTCCGTGGCCCCGAAGGCCCGCGCGGTCTGCGTCGCGACCAGGCCGATCGGGCCCGCACCCGTGATCAGGACCCGCGAGCCGGGGCCCACGCGCGCCTTGCGGCACGCCCACACGCCCACCGACAGCGGTTCGAGCAGGCCCGCGGCCTCGTCGCTCAGCGCGTCGGGCACCGGGCAGGCGAACTCCTCACGCAGCGCGACGTACTCGCAGAACGCGCCGTCGACAGGCGGCGTGCCGAAGAACCGCATGTGCGGGCACAGGTTGTAGCGGCCCTGGCGGCACTGGGCGCACCGCGAGCACGGGACCCCGGGTTCGAGCGACACGCGCGTGCCGGGCTCGTGCAGCGTCGCGCCCGGCCCGTTCGCGACCACGACGCCGCTGGGCTCGTGCCCGAGCACGAGCGGGCGCTCCACCACGAAGTCGCCGATCCGGCCGTGCTCGTAGTAGTGCACGTCGGAGCCGCACGTGCCCACCGCGAGGACCCGGACGAGCACCTCGCCGGGACCGGGAACGGGCACCGGCCGCCACTCGGTGGTCACGTCGTGAACACCGTTCAGCACGGACACCGTCATGGCCTCGGGAAGATCGCTCACCGGTCCTTCTTACCAGGAAACCGGAGCGCTCTTAACACGTAACTCGGTAAAAACTCAGGGCGCCAGCGAGCGGGCCTGCCGCACCGCGTCCGGGATCGCCGCGAGCACGCCGGACGCCGACGCGGGCACCCCGCGCGCGGCCAGCTCGCCCGCCCGCGCGTGGATGTCGGCCGCCACGCCCGCCGCCAGCCACGGCTCCAGGCCCGACGCCAGCAGCGCGCCCGTCAACCCCGACAGGACGTCACCCGAGCCCGCCGTCGCGAGCCACGACCCTCTGGCCTTGTTCACCAGCACCCGGCCTGCCGGATCGGCGACCAGCGTGCTGTGTCCCTTGAGCAGCACGACGGCGTCGAACCGGCGCGCCGCCTCCCGCACGGCCGCCACGCGGTCCGGGCCGGGCGCCTTGCCGGTCAGCCGCTCGAACTCGCCGTCGTGCGGGGTCAGCAGCAGCGGCGTGTCCGGGTCGCGGGCGTCGAGCACCTCGGGGCGCTCCGCGATGATCGTGATGGCGTCGGCGTCGGCGCACACCGGCACGCCCTGGCCGAGCGCGTGCACCAGCACGTCCCGCCCCGCGCTCCCGGTGCCGATACCGGGGCCGACCACCCACGCCTGCACGCGCCCCGCGTCGAAGATCGAACCGGTGGCCACCACCTCCGGCCAGTGCCAGCGAACCACGTCCGCGGCGTGCCCGGCATAGCGGACCATGCCCGACGTCGCCCGCACGGCGGCCGCCGCGGCGAGTACGGCCGCGCCCGGGTAGGCCGCCGAACCGGCCGCGACACCGGTGACCCCCTGCGAGTACTTGTTGTCGGACGGCCCCGGCATCGGCCACGCCGCCGCCACGTCGGCCGCGTCGAGCCTGCGCAGATCCGGCTCCCCCAGCTCGTCGCCGAGGCCGATGTCGACGAAGACCACCTCGCCGCAGCGCTCGGGGTTGAGCACGTGCACGGGTTTGAGCGCGCCGAACGTGACCGTCGCGGTGGCCGCGACGGCGGCTCCGTCGACGGCACCCGTGTCGGGCTCCACGCCGCTCGGCAGGTCCACGGCGAGCACGGGCGCGGTGACGCGCTCCACGAGCTCGGCGGCGTCGGGGCGCAGCGGGCCCTTCGCCGAGATTCCCACGATGCCGTCGACCACCAGGTCGGCGTTCTCGATCCACTGTGGACCATCGGCGAGCGGGACCACCCGGCCGCCCGCCCTGCACAGCGCCGCGAGCCCTTGCGGGTGTGCCTTCTCGGGTTTGAGCAGCACCGCCGCGACCCCGACCCCGCGCTTGCGGAGGAACGCGCCCGCCCACAGCGCGTCGCCGCCGTTGTTGCCCGCGCCGACCAGCAGCACGACCCGCCTGCCGGAGACCGAACCGGCGTGCTCGGCGAGCATCCGGGCCGCGTGCACGGCCACACCGTGCGCGGCGCGCCGCATGAGCGCGCCCTCGGGCGTCACCGCGAGCAGCCGGTCCTCGGCCTGCCTGACGTGGTCAGTGGTCCAGATTCCGCGCACAGGCCACTGTCTACTCCACCGTCACCGACTTCGCCAGGTTGCGCGGCTTGTCCACGTCGTAGCCCCGGGTGCGGGCGATCTCGGCGGCGAGCACCTGCAGCGGCACCGTGGACACCAGCGGCTGCAGCAGCGTCGGCACCGCGGGCACCTCCACCAGCTCGTCGGCGAACGGGCGCACCGTGTCGTCGCCCTCCTCGGCGATCACGATCGTGCGGGCCCCTCGCGCCTGGATCTCGCTGATGTTCGACACGAGCTTCGCGTGCAGCACGGCACGCCCCCTCGGCGAGGGCATCACCACGACCACCGGCAGGCCCTCCTCGATCAGCGCGATCGGGCCGTGCTTCAGCTCACCGGCGGCGAAGCCCTCGGCGTGCATGTAGGCGAGCTCCTTGAGCTTGAGCGCACCCTCCAGTGCCACCGGGAAACCGACGTGCCTGCCGAGGAAAAGCACGGCCTTCGAGTCCGCCATCCGGCGGCCGAGGTCCCGCACCTGCTCTACTGTGGACAGTACCTTGTGGACGGCGGCGGGCATGGCCTCCAGCTCGCTGAACTCGCGCGCCACCTCGTCGGGGTACTTCGTGCCGCGAGCCTGGGCCAGCGCCAGGCCCACCAGGTAGTTGGCGGCGATCTGCGCGAGGAACGCCTTGGTGGAGGCGACCCCGATCTCCGGCCCGGCGTGCGTGTAGAGCACGGCGTCGGACTCGCGAGGGATCTGCGCGCCGTTGGTGTTGCAGACGGCGAGCACGCGGGCCTTCTGCGTGCGGGCGTGCCGGACGGCCTCCAGCGTGTCCGCCGTCTCCCCCGACTGCGAGACGGCGACGACGAGTGTGTCGCGGTCGAGCACCGGGTCGCGATAGCGGAACTCGCTGGCCAGCTCCACCTCGACGGGAAGGCGGCACCAGTGCTCGATGGCGTACTTGGCGACCAGCCCGGAATGGTAGGCCGAACCGCAGGCGACCACGAAGACCTTGTCGACGTCCCGCAGGTCCTGCTCGGAGATCCGCTGCTCGTCGAGCACGATGCGGCCGGCCTCGAAGTGCCCGCGCAGCGTGTTGGCCAGCGCGTCGGGCTGCTCCTCGATCTCCTTGAGCATGAAGTACTCGTGGCCGCCCTTCTCGGCGGCCGAGAGATCCCAGTCGACGGTGAACGGCTTGCCCTGCGCGGGTTCGCCGTCGAAGTCGGTGACCGTGTAGCCGTCGCGGTCGATCACCACGAGCTGGTCCTGGCCGAGCTCGACGGCCTCGCACGTGTGCTCGATGAACGCGGCGACGTCGGAGGCGACGAACGTCTCCCCCTCGCCGACGCCGACCACCAGCGGCGACGAGCGCCGGGCCGCGACGATCAGGTCCGGCTGGTCGGCGTGGGTGACCACGAGCGTGAACGCGCCCTCCAGACGGCGGCACACCGTACGCACGCTCGCCGCGAGGTCACCCTTCGTGGCGCCCTCGTCGTAGGCACGGGCGATGAGGTGTGCCGTGGTCTCGGTGTCGGTGTCGCTGGTCAGCTCCACGCCGTCGGCTTCCAGCTCGGCGCGCAGAGCGGCGAAGTTCTCGATGATCCCGTTGTGCACCACGGCGACCCGGTCGCTCGAATCCCGGTGCGGGTGGGAGTTGCGGTCCACCGGCGCGCCGTGCGTCGCCCACCGCGTGTGACCCATGCCAGCGGTGCCGGTGAAGGCGTCCCTGCCGGTGGTGTCCAGCGCCGACTCCAGGTTGGCGAGCCTGCCCGCCTTTCGTTCCACCGTCAGGGATCCGGCGCCGTCGAGCACCGCGACACCCGCCGAGTCGTAACCCCGGTACTCCATCCGGCGCAAGCCGCCGAGCACGACGTCGAGCGCCTGCCGATGCCCGACGTATCCCACGATTCCACACACGCGCCCCAGCGTAACGACACCCCGGGAGCGGCCTGGCCGGGCACGGCGGCAGCGCGTTCCACCCGTGGCGCACCTGCCGCCACCTGATCGTTCGGCTACCCTCCAGCCATGGCCAGCAAGCCGAAGCAGTTGCTCGAGGAGCTCTCCCACCCGGGTCCGCACGAGGTGCTGCGCGGCGACCTCGCACTCGTCGGCCTCCCCGGCGTCGTGTTCGCCCCGCGTGAGGGGCTCAACCTGCCCGCCGTCGCGTTCGGACACGGCTGGCTCCAGCCGCCGGGCCGCTACCGCGAGCTGCTGCGCCACCTCGCCAGCTGGGGCATCGTCGCCGCCGCGCCGGCGACGCACCGCGGTCCGCTGCCCTCCCACCGGCTCTTCGCCGCCGACCTGCGCTCCACGCTCGACGTCGTGCGCGGCGTGCGGCTCGGCCCCGACGGCATCAGCGTCGACCCGCGCAAGCTCGGTGTCGCCGGGCACTCCGTCGGCGGCGGCGCCGCCGTGCTCGCCGCGGCCACCGAGGGCGAGCCGGAGATCAAGGCCGTCGCCACCGTGGCGGCCGCGCAGACCATGCCCACCGCCACCGCGGCGGCCGCGAAGGTCACCGTGCCCGGACTGCATCTCGCCGCCGACGACGACCTGGTGGCACCCGCGGGCGGCAACGCGGAGGCGATCGCGAGGGCGTGGGCAGGCCCGGTGCAGCTGCGCACGCTGCCGAAGTCGTCGCACCTCGGCGTCACCGAGGGTGCCCACTGGAGCCAGGCCCTGCTGCACGGCAAGCCCCACCGCGCGACGCAGCGCACCGTCCGCGCGCTGTTCACCGCGTTCTTCCTGACCCACCTGACCGGCTCGAACACCTACCGGTCACTGCTGGAGGCGGAGCTGAAGGCCGCGCCGATCGCGTACGAGCCGGAGCCCGCCGTCAGCTGAGCACGCGCAGCAGCACGCAGCCCACGCTGCCGTCGGCGTCGAGCGCCGTCGCCACCGCGAGCCCCGGCGAGCGCAGCAACGTCACGACCTGGAACGGCCCCGTCGCCGCGCCGACGTCACCGATCACCTCGGCCGGGTCCACCACCGAGGCCCGCAACCTGGCCAGAGCCGTGCGCTCCGCCTCGGCGAGCGCGCCCTCCGGGGCCGACACGGCCACCGTCCGCACGTCCTCCGCAGCCGCACCGGCCCGCTCCAGCACGCGGTGCAGGCACGCCGCGAGCGCCCCGGCGGGGTCGCCGTCCACGGCGACCCTCGTCGCGATGCCGAGCACCTCGGCCAGCGGCGCCCTCGCCGTGCCCGCCGATTCGAGGAACACCACCGCGGCGCCCTCGCCCAGCACCCGCGTACCGCCCCGGTGGTGCTCCAGCCACGCCCGCGTGGGGCTGTACTCCTCCACGGCACCGCACACGACCCCGCTCGCGCGCCCGGTGGCGAGCAGGCGCGCGCCGTAGCGCAGCACGCTCGGCCCCGACATCCGGCCGCCGGCGATCGTCGTGTTCGGACCCGTCAGCTTGTGCCAGATCGCCGCCTGGCCCGCGGCGCTGTTCATCAGCGCGAACGGCATCGAGGCCGGGTTGACGAAGTACGGTTTGCGCCGGGTCAGCGAATCCCGCGTGAACTCCAGCTGCGTCTGGGAGCTGCCCGAGGTGGTGCCGAGCACCACGCCGGTGCGCGCGTCGACGTCGACACCCGGCAGCAGCTCACCCACCACGCCGACGGCGAGCGCGCTGGAGCGGTCCATCGAGCCCGTGCCCTTGGTGCCCAGCGCCTCCCGCACCACGAAGTCCGAGGCGAGAAACGCCTGCGTGCCAGGGCTCTCGTCGTCGAGCGGGCTCGGCCGCACGAGCCCGGCCTCCAACGCCGCGCGCCCGACCCCGCACGACGAGATCGCCGACCACGCCGTGATCACCGGCCCCATGCGCCTCACCGCTTCCCGAGCACCACGACGGCGTTGTTGCCGCCGAAGGCGAGCGCGTTGTTCTGCACCACCCGCAACCGCGCCTCGACCGCCGTGTTCGGCACGCAGTCGATACCGCAGTCCGGGTCCGTCTCGGTGTGGTTGATCGTGGGCGGGATGAATCGGTGCTCGATGCCCAGCGCGCACGCGGCGGCACCGAGCGCGCTCGCCGCGCCCATCGTGTGCCCCAGCATCGACTTCACCGACACCGTGCGCGGCGGCCGATCTCCGAACGCGCCACGGATCGCCCCGCACTCGGTGACGTCGTTGGCCTTCGTTCCCGTGCCGTGCGCCGAGATCAGGTCCACCTCGCCGGGCTCGACCCCGGCGTCGGCGAGCGCGAGCTCCATGCACCGGCGCACGCTGTCGCCGTCGGGGGCGACCTGGTGGTGGGCGTCGCAGTTGAGGCCGTAGCCGAGAATCTCCGCGTAGCTCCGCGCGCCGCGCTCCCGCGCCGACTCCAGCGGCTCCAGCAGCAGCACCGCGCCGCCCTCGCCGGTCAGGATGCCGCGCCGGTTCACGTCGAACGGCCTGCAGCCGTCCGGATCCACCGCGCCGAGCCGGTAGAATCCGGTGAACGTCATGCGGCACATCGCGTCCGCGCCGCCGCACAGCGCGAAGTCCGCCTCGCCCGTGCGTACCGCGTCGAAACCGTTGCCGATCGCGTAGTTGCCCGCCGCGCACGCGGTGGCGATCGTCGATACGTCCACATCGGACAGACGGAGTTCGCGGGCAACCCCCGTGGCGAGCGTGCTCGCCGGGAGCCTGCGCGCCGCAACGGGATCCATCGACTCCGGTCCGGAGTGGACGTACGAGGCGGCAAGCCGCTCTCCGTCGTCCGAGCCACCGTCGGTGGTGCCGATGGACACGAGGCCGGGCAGCCGCCGCAGCTCCTCCTCGGTGAGCCCGGCGTCGTCCACGGCCATCCTGGCCGAGGCGATGGCGAACCGGGCGGCCCTGCCGACCTCGTCGAGCGGCACGTTGCGCACCCAGCGCTGCGGCTCGAACCCGACCACCTCACAGCCCGTGGCGTGCGCGAACCCCGCGGTGTCGAACGCCCCGATCGGCCGCGCCCCGCTGCGTCCCTCCCGCAGCGCCTTCGCGAAGGGGGCGGCACCGGTGCCGATGCTGGACACGACACCGATGCCGGTGACCACCACCCTGCGCACGGCTCAGGCGTCCAGCGCCGCGCTGAGCACGTCGTACACCCCACGCAGGTTGACGAGCCGCTCGATCTCGTCCTCGTCGATCTCCACGTCGAACTCGATCTCGAGGTTGGCGAGCAGCTCGATGAGCTTCATCGAGTCGGCGCCGAGATCGTCGGTGAACAGGTCGGTGTCGCTGACCTTCTCCGGCTCGATCTCCAGCACCCGGCAGACGAGCTCTTTGATCTCGCCGGCCCGTTCGACCACCACCGCGTTCATTTCAGCCAACTGTTGTTCGAGAAGTCGTCGTCGTCGAACCGCTCTTCCCTGGCGTGCCGGGGAGCACGCCGGGGCGGTGGTGGCGGGGTCTCCGGCTCCGGCTGCTGGGCAGGCGCGACCGACCGCGAGTACTTGCGCTGCTGCTGAGGTTGCTCCGGCTGCGCGGGCGGGGCGACCGCGCGCGAGTACTTGCGTTGCTGCTGCGGCGGTTCCGCCTGCGATGCCGGAGCACCCGCCGCTGCCGGCGACGCCGCCGACGACGGCGCGATCGGTGCGCCGCTCGCGTAGCGCGAGTAGTCGTCGGCGGGCTGCTCCTCGTCCTCCACCTGGCCGAAGCCCATGACCTTGTCGCGGTCGGCGAGCGCCTTCTCGGTGGCCCAGCCACCGGCCTCCCGCTGCCTGCGGCCCAGCTCGCCGAGGTGCTTGGCGGTCTTGTCGGCCACCTGCCCCTGCCGCTGGAAGGTCTCCTTCGCCTGCTGCTTCGCCGCCGCTGACCGGCGCTCCCGCAGCGCGCGACGCTCGCTCATCTCGCGGTTGATCTGTCCCAACCGGGTGATGACCGCCGCGGCCTTTCCCTCAGCCATCAGGACTCCTCACCTCTGCCGTCGGCCATGCCGCTCACCGGTCGAACCGGATCGAGCGCTCGGCGTCGTCGTTCAGCGAACCACTGATCCGGCTGCCGCCGCCACCGCCGCTGCCCTCGAAGATGCCGCCGTCGATGCGGTACGGGTTCGAGCTGCGCTCCTGGTCGCCGCCCTGGCCACCACCGGCACCGCCCATCGCACCCATGCCGCCCATCATGCCCATGCCGCCCGCGCCGCCGGACATGCCGCTGCCCTGCGCCGCCGCGGCGGGCATCGGCTCGCCCATTCCGCCGGGTGCGACACCGAGGCCCGCACCGGCCGGTGCGGACTGCGTGGCGGCACCCGACTGGGCCCCGGCGCCGAGCGCGTCGCCCTCGCCGCCACCACCGACGGCCGCGGGAGCACCGGCGGCTCCGCCGAAGTCGCCTCCGCCGCCACCACCGCCGCTGCCCGCACCACCCGCGGACGGCTCGGTCTGCTGGCCACCGCCGGCACCGTCGCCACCGCCGGCCACGCCCTCGCCGCCGACGGCACCGCCGATGCTCGCACCGTCGCCACCGGCCACCCCGGCGGGTGCTCCCGCCGCGGCGCCCTCGGCGGGCGTGCCACCGCCACCGGCGAAGGAGCCGCCTTCGGAGCCGCCGGAGGTGAACGGGTTCTCGCCGGGCGCCGGCATCGTCCGGATGCCCTCGCGCGGCGTGCCGCCCTGGGCGCCCGCACCGCCGCCGCCCTCCTGCTTCGCCTCACCGAGCGTGTAGGTGGTGGGCGGAGGGTTGCCGTCGTCGACCGTGACCTTGGTGGGCCCGTCCGGGCCCTCCGGCTGCTCGGCCGTGATCTTGAGATTGCCGTCCTCGATGTGGATCTTGCCGTCGGGGCCGGGCCGGTACACCTGCTCGTCGCCCGCGCCCTCGGACCCCTGCGGGCCGAAGCCCTCCTGCTGTCCCTCGGCGCCCTCCTCGCCCGTGCCGAAGTCGAGCTTGTAGTCCTTGAGCTCGCCGGAGCCGTCGTCGACGGAGATCTCCATCTTCCCGTCTTCGTCGGGCTCGGTCATCTCGAACGTGTGGTCACCCTTCTCCACGGTCAGGGTGTCCTGGTCGCTGCCGGTGTCCTTGATGGCCTCGCCGGTCTCCGGGTCGATCGGATACGGCTCGCCCGTCTCCGGGTTGACCTCCAGGTCCTCGCCGGTGACCGGGTTCTTGCCGGGCGTCGTCGCCCCCGGGGTCTCCATCTCGGGGGGCGTGGGCGCGCTCGGGGCACCGCCACCGCCGCCCGTGCCGCCACCGCCGGTTCCACCGCCGCCGGAACCGCCGCCACCCGTGCCACCGCCGCCACCGGTGTCGCCCGGATTCGGCTGCGGCTGCGGCTGGGGCTGCGGCTCCGCGGACTCCTCGGGGAACTCGTTCTTGTACTCCTTGAGATAGGAGTTCATCTCCTCGAAGGCCGTGTCCACGGCCTCCTTGGTGTCATCGCACAGCTGCGTGAAGCGCTGGTGCAGGTTGTCGTAGAGGTCCGGGTTCCACGAGTCCCTGACCCACTGCTTGCACTGCTCGATGACGTAGGTCTTGTTGCCCTCGTTGAGGTCGCAGTCGTCGGACCGGATGCGGGACTCGATGTCGCTGCCGGTCTCCGCGTCGACCCACGCCGCCACCGGCAGGATCTCGTCCTGCGAGGAGAAGTCGCCGTTGGCGAGCTTCATGACGTCCCTGGCCGTCTGCTCCGTGGCCGCGCCGACCGTGGACTGGTACATGGCGATGACCTCGTCGGCCTTGTGCTTGACCGCCTCGTACACCGTCTGCACCGTGGCCTCGATGACGTCGGCGCCACCGCTCAGGTACTCCAGCAGTTCCTGCGTGTTCGGCGCGATGTCCTCGCTGTACTTCTGGTACGAGGCGTTGGCGCCGTCACCGGTCCAGTCCTTGTAGAGCGAGTTGAGGCTCGACTCCGTGGTGCTGTGCAGATCGGACAGCACGGTGTGCGCGTCACGCAGGCGCTTGGCCTCGTCGAGCAGCTTCTGGAAGTCGATGCCCTTCTGCTCGTCGAACCGCTTGACGATGTCCTCGTCGTAGTTCAGCGGCGAGTCGATGTGCTTCTGGTCGCCGGGGGCCTCGGCGTCGATCGGGACGAAGGTCTCGAACACCTTGAGCCCGTCGCGGGCCAGGTCCAGCAGCTCGTCCGCCTTCGCGATGGCCGACGAGCCGGAGCCCGGCGCCTGCGCGTTGTCCAGCTCGCCTTGGTTCTCCTCGAGCCGGTCCCGTACCTGGCGGTCCTGGTAGCCGTTCTCCTCCGACTCCTGCTCGGCCTGCTCGTAGGCCGCGTCGTCGAGGTAGTCGACCAGGCCACCGCCGCTGCCGAACGTGTACCTGGGGACGTTGTACTGCTCGAAGTAGGGTGCCGCGTCCTCGTTGAAGCCGCCGCCGTCGCGGGAGTACGCGCCCAGCACCGCCTGCTTGGTGTCCGCGGAGACGTAAGGATCGTCCAGGATCGCCTTCGTCTCTTCCCAGCTGCGCTGCTCGCTCACATCCCGCTCCCGGACTGGTTGGCGGCCGCGGCCTGCTCGGACTCGGCCGTGGCGTACTGCTTGCCCGCACTGCCGATGCCCTGGGCGAGCGATATCAGCGCACCGCACATGGCGTCGGAACCCGTGCCGAGCGCTTCGATCGCCGCGGTGAAGTCGGCGCCGTACTGGGTGTGGGCGGTGCCGAAGTCGGCCTCCGTGACCTTCGCGGGTTTGACGTCCTTGACGGCGTCCTTGGCTTCCTCGGCGGCATCGTTGATCGTCTGCGCCTGGCTCGCCATGGAGCCTGTGTCTGCGGTATAGCCACTCGGTGCGTTGACCCCGGTCACGACCGCTCCCCCTCCCGGTTGACTGTGCGATCGCCTTTACGACGCACAGGGTTCCGCCCCGGTGCCGTCGCTAATGCACAGAATGTACCGAGGCGCAGGTCAGCACGCACCGAGATCGGAAATTTGCAAGCCGAAACGCCGAACCCCTGCTCAGGAGACCGAGGCGACGACACCGGCCAGGCGATCGGCCGCGGCCTGCGCGGTGTCCTCGGCGGGCGCCTCGACCATCACCCGCACGAGCTGCTCGGTGCCCGAAGGGCGCAGCAGCACGCGGCCCTCGTCGCCCAGCTCCGCGCTCACCGCGTCCACGGCCTCCCGCACCGCGGGCGACGAGGCCACGGCGGCCTTGTCGGCCACGCGCACGTTGACGAGCACCTGCGGCAGCCTGCGCATCACCCCGGCCAGCTCGGCCAGCGGTTTGCCGGTGCCCGCCATCCTGCTCATCAGCCGCATCGCCGTGAGCAGCCCGTCACCCGTCGTGGCGTGACCGGGCAGCACCACGTGTCCCGACTGCTCGCCGCCGAGCGAGAAACCGCCCGCCCGCAGCTCCTCCAGCACGTAGCGGTCGCCGACGGCGGTGGTCCGCAGCACGATCTCGTGCTCCCGCATCGCCAGGTGCAGGCCGAGGTTGCTCATCACCGTGGCGACCAGCGTCGTCTCGGCCAGCTCGCCCGCCTGCGCCATCGCGAGAGCGAGAACGGCCATGATCTGGTCGCCGTCCACGAGGTTGCCCCCGGCGTCGACGGCGAGGCAGCGATCGGCGTCGCCGTCGTGGGCGATGCCCAGGTCGGCGCCGTGCTCGACCACGGCGGCGCACAGGTCGTCGGGATGGGTGGAACCGCAGCCTTCGTTGATGTTGACGCCGTCCGGCTCCGCGTACAGCGCGATCACCTCGGCGCCGGCCTTGCGGTACGCCTCCGGCGCGGCCTGCGAGGCGGCGCCGTTCGCGCAGTCGACCACCACGCGCAGGCCCGCGAGCGAGTGCGGCGTGGCCGCGAGCAGGTGGGCGATGTAGCGGTCGAGGGCGTCGTCGACGTCGGAGACCCTGCCGATCTGCGCACCGGTCGGCCGGGTGCCGTGGGCGTCTAGCCCGGCCTCGATCTCGTCCTCGATGCCGTCGGGCAGCTTGTGCCCGCCCTCGCCGAAGAGCTTGATGCCGTTGTCGGGCATCGGGTTGTGCGAGGCGGAGATCATCACGCCGAGGTCCGCGGAGAGGTCGCCCACCAGGAACGCGACCGCGGGCGTCGGCAGCACGCCGACCCGCAGCACGTCCGCGCCCGCCGACGCGAGCCCGGCGACCACGGCCGCCTCCAGCATCTCGCCGCTGGCCCTCGGATCCCTGCCGACGATGGCGACCGGCCGGTGCGAGCGGTCGTGTGCGGCGAGCACGCGGGCGGCGCTGGCCGCGACCGACATCGCGAGCTCGGGCGTGAGTTCGGCGTTGGCGAGGCCGCGCACCCCGTCGGTGCCGAAAAGGCGAGCCATGTCCTCGACCTCCGTGTGAGGGTCCTGCAGTGAGGGTCCGCCACGAAAGCGGCCCGATCAAACCTAGCGACCGCGGGGAAGCGGCCCCAGGCGGGTACGCACGCGGCGTGTTCCACCGCCGGGCGGACCCCGAAACGCGCGGGAGCGCCCATCCAGGTATCGGATGGGCGCTCCCGTGCGTTGCTGTGGCGCGTCAGCGCTTGCTGTACTGCGGAGCCTTGCGGGCCTTCTTGAGGCCGTACTTCTTCCGCTCCGTGGAACGCGCGTCCCGGGTCAGGAAGCCGGCCTTCTTCAGAGCCGGGCGGTCGTCGGCGTCGATCTCGGCGAGCGCACGCGCGATGGCGAGACGCAGCGCACCGGCCTGGCCGGAGATGCCGCCGCCGTCGAGGTTGGCGAACACGTCGAACGACTCGGGCTTCTCCACCGTCACCAGCGGCTCACGGATGAGCTGCTGGTGCACCTTGTTGGGGAAGTACGTCTCGAGCGACTTGCCGTTGAGCTTGAACTGGCCGGAACCGGGCACGAGCCGCACCCGGACGACGGCCTCCTTGCGGCGGCCGACCGTCTGCGCGGTGCCACCGGCGGCGCGGGACGGCCTCGGCGCGGCCGGCGTCTCGCTGGTCACAGCCGCGTCGGTGGCGGCCTCGGTCTCGGTGCTGGTCACTACCTGTTCCTCACTCACTGGGTAACCTGAGCGATCTTGGAGATCTCGCGCGGCTGCGGCTGCTGCGCGGCGTGCGGGTGCTCGGGCCCTGCGTAGACCTTCAGCTTCTTCGCCTGGGCGCGACCGAGCTTGTTCTTCGGCAGCATGCCCTTGACAACCTTCTCGACCAGCCGCTCGGGGCGGGTGTCGAGCAGCTCACCGAAGGAGCGCTTGCGCAGACCGCCGGGGTAGCCACTGTGCCGGTAGGCGAACTTCTGCTCGCGCTTGTTACCGGTGAGGGCCACCTTGTCGGCGTTGACGATGATGACGAAGTCACCGGTGTCCACGTGCGGGGCATAGGTCGGCTTGTGCTTGCCGCGCAGCAGCGTGGCGACCTCGGTCGCGAGCCGGCCGAGCACGACATCCTCGGCGTCGATCACGTGCCAGGCACGGGTGACATCGCCGGGCTTGGGGCTGTACGTGGGCAAGGGTCTACCTCGTCGTCAACATTGCTTGTGGGTTCAGTGCGGGCTGAGCGCAGACGCTCGTGCGCACAACAGCTTATGAAGATACCCGGTCGCCTAGAAGAGGGTGAAGGCGGGGTACGAGAGCACCCCACATACTAATGTCTCCAGCGGTGCGCCGCGACGAGACATTCCGGGGGTAGGCAATGACACAGTGCCTGAGGCCGTCGAAACGGCGACGGCTGAGGACACTCGCGGCGCTCGGCGCGGTGCTGGCGCTGACCACGTCCTGCGTGGGCGGTGGCCGGTCCGGCACCCCCATCCCAGACGGCGACGCCGCCGCGGAGTACGTCAGCGCCAAGTTCGCGGCCACGCTGGAGCGCCTCGACGACGACCTCGCGGGCAACGAGCCGAGGCAGAGCACCCACCGCTCGTACACGCGGATCGGCGACAAGAAGGCCGACGCCACGATCACCGCGATCCAGGTGGGCAGCCCGCCGTCGCGGTTCTACAAGAACCACTCCAACCGGGACTCCGCCGACTACCGCGACTACTACCGCCCCGCGGGCAGCGACGTCGAGTACGCGATCCTCGGCCCCGTCTACGAGAGCCTCGCCCCCACCGCGTGGGTCTCCCTGCCGTACGAGGACGTCGGCTACGACATCTGCTTCTGGGGCGGCTACGCCGTCGTGTGCCGCATGCTCAGCACCGTGCAGTCGTCGCTGGAGAACGGTCACGCGGCGAAGCAGGCGAAGAGCCTGCAGGACGGCAGCGTCGAGCTGACGGCCGAGGTGACCCTGCGCGACATCCTCGAGGAGCGGGTGGTGATCCTGCCCGACTGGGCGCTGCAGCAGATCAGCGAGGAAGCGCGCGACGGGGTCGTCGAGACACGGATCGCGCTCGACCCACAGGGTGGGCTCAAGGAGATCGAGATGAACGGGCTCATCACCGCGGGCGGGACCGAGATCGAGATCAAGGAGCACTACCAGGTGCTCGAGCCGCCGACCGAGGAGTCGCTGCCCAAGATCCCGCCGCCCGACCAGATCACGGCGCTCAAGACCGACGCCGAGGTCGACGACTTCTACGACCGGATGGGCCAGATCACCAGCGCGGGCGGCTGACCGCCGAGGTGGTCCGCAGTCGACGAGCGCACGAGGGGAACCCGATGACACAGCAGCCCGGCCAGCCGCAGGGCTGGTGGCAGCCGCAGACGCCGGGCCACGGCTACCCGGCTCCCGGTCAGTACCCGGGCACGCCGCAACAGCCGCACCAGCAACCACAGCAGCACCAGCCGCAGCAGTTGCATCAACCGCATCAGCAGCAGGCACCGGGCGGCTTCGGCGGCAACTTCCAATCCCAGTACGGCGGGCTCGGCGCCTTCGGCGACACCACCACGCAGCCCAAGCCGAAGCGGTCGAAGAAACCGCTCGTGATCGGGCTCGTGGCCGTGGTGGTGCTCGCGGGCGGCGGGGTCGCGGCATGGCTGCTCGGCGTGTTCCGCGGTGACGTGCTCGACCAGCAGTCGCTGCAGGAGGGTGTGGCGACCACGCTGCGGGACAGCTACGGCGAGCACGACGTCTCCGGCGTGCAGTGCCCGGCGAACCAGCAGATCGAGACCGGCCACACCTTCGAGTGCTCGGCCGAGGTGGCCGGACAGAAGAGGTCCGTCACGATCCGCGTGCTCAACGACAAGCCCGAGTACGAGGTCGGCGCTCCCAAGTAGACAGACGCACAAAGAGACCGGGCCCGGCCGATTCGGCCGGGCCCGGTCTCGTCGCGCTCGGGATCAGAACATCCCCTGGATGCCCTTGTCCGTCGACTGGTAGCCGTCGGCGATCTGCGGCAGCGCGGTGGCGATCTGGGCCAGCACCTGCTTCATCTCGTCGAGCGAGGTGTTCCACTCGTTCTGCACGTTCTGCCACGCCTCCATGGCCTCACCGGACCAGCTGTCGACCAGCGGGGCGAGGCGGGCCTTGAGGTCCTCGAAGAGGGCGTCGAGCTCGCCACCGGTCTTGGTGCAGTCGTCGGCGGCCTGGTGGATGGTCGCGTAATCAACAACGATGCCGTTCGGCATTTTTGCCTCCGTTGAGTAGTGGGTCTGGAAGTTCGAGTGGGCGCGCTACGCGGCTCAGAGGCCGCCGAGCGTGTTGCCGATGCTGCTGATGGCGGAGTTCTGCTCCTCTTCCGCCTGCTGGTACTTGACACCGGACTGCTGGAGCAGCTCACCGATGTTGCCGAGCGCCTCGTTCAGCTTCCGGGTCTTCTCGTCGAAGGCCGCCATCACGTTGTTGAAGGCCTTCGCGGCCTCGCCCTGCCAGCCGGCCTGCGTGGCCTCGATGTTGTTGCGGAGCGTGTTCAGGTTCTGGTCCATCGACGCCTTGATCTGGTCGACGTCCTGGTACGCCTGCTGGAACTGCTCCGGTGTCCCGGTGAAACCGCCTGCCATCGGAGGTGACCCCCTTCGTTCGTGGTTCGCCTGTACTCGGTTGTTCGTACTGGCTCTACGACGGAGACATTGCCATGTTCGGTTCCCCGTTGTCGCGGCATGTCCCCAAGTAGTTGCTAGCGTGAACGCTCCACTTCGGAACCGGAGTGGAACCACGAGGTGAACACCTGCTCCGACCTGCGAGAACGCGTTCGGAAATACCCTGTCCCGCAACGGTTTCGGCATGCGACGAGAGCCGGGGACCCACGCCTATCGCATTCGCTTGCGCGAATTCGAGACACGGTTAATCACCCGCCCGAGCTAATGGGGAACGCGGCCTCAGTTGGTGATCTCGAGGGTGCGCACGATCTGCTCGCACGCCACGCGCACGCGCTCGGGATCGCCCGCCTCCTGGCAGCCGATGCTGACCTGCGCGGTGCCCTGTGCCAGCACGTACCAGTTGACCTTCGCCGCGGGCTTGGTCTCCACGTAGTGAATGGTGTCGCGGCCCGCGAACTGGTGGTGGTCCTGGAAACCGCTGTAGCGGTCGGACTCGCTGCTCGCCGCGTCCCGAAGCACGCCGGCCAGCCGGTCGCGTTCGGCCCCGCCGTCGTAGGACAGCACGAACTCCTGCACCACCACGAGATCGTCGCGCTGTTGCGCGTCGCTCGGTTTCACGATCACCTGCCGGTCGGCGACGTTGTCGCCGGTCTGCGTCCAGCCCGGCGGCGCGACGAACGTGTAGGAGTACTGCGCGAACGTGCGCCCCTCGGGCTCGTCCTCGCCGCTGAGGGCGGTCAGCAGCACCGCGACCGTGGCGGCCACCAGCACGAGCGCACCACCGATCAGCCACGGCAGCCGGTTGCGGCCGCGGGCCTGCGCCTGCGCGGGCTGCGGTGTGAGCGCGGGTTGTCCCCTCGGCGGGGACGGCCGTCCGGCCGGGTTCGCCACGGGTGGGCGCGGCATCCGGGGCGCACCGGCGACGGGCCGGGATGGCCGCCCACCGAAGCCGGGCGTGGCCACGACCTTGGTGCGCTGCTCGTGCTCGGGAACCGGCGCGCCCTGCCGGGGAGCCGCCGAACCGGGCAGTGCGCCGGTGCGGTCGGGGATCACCTGCACGGCGCGCAGCGCGCCGCGCGCCACGACCGTTTCCGGCTGGTCCAGGGTGGTCGGAACCACTCCGGTGCGCTCGTGAACGAGCCGCGACACCATCGGGATCCGGCTCGACCCGCCCACGAGGAAGATCGCGGCGAGCTGCTTCGGCCGCAGCCCCGCCGCCTCGATCGTGCCGCTGGTCAGCTCCACGGCCCTGCCGAGCGGCGCGGCGACGAGCCGTTCGAGGTCCTCGCGCGTCACGTGCGCGTCGGCGAACGGCGGCGGCATCGGCACATCGGTGTAGGCGTGCCGGGACAGCGTCTCCTTCGCTCCCCGGATGTCCTGGCGCAGCACGCGACGGCGGCGCCGGTCGACGAGCTCGCGGCCCTGCACGAGCTGTTCCCACGCCTTCGGGTCCGCGCCCGACACCAGCGAGCCGACGTGTTCGAGCAGCGACTGGTCGATGTCGGCACCGCCGAAGCTCGGGTCGCCGCGCGTGGCGAGCACCTCGAAGCCGCCGCGCCTGCTGCCCTGCGGCGCCCTGCGCACGACGCTCGCGTCGATCGTGCCGCCACCGAGGTCCAGCACTGCCAGCGCGTCGCCGGGTTTGCCGCTGAACTCCACGGTGCGTTCCTGGTTCGCGGCGGCCGGCGTGAAGGTGGCCGCGTGGAACACCGCCGCCGCGACCGGTTCCGGAACCAGCGCCACCTCGCGCGCGAGCTGACCGGCCGCCTGCCGCAGCAGCCGCGTGCGCACGGCACCCCAGTCGGCGGGATGGGTCAGCACCAGCAGGTTCACCTCGGCGCCGCCCGCGAGCCTCCGTGCCTCGCCGACCGCGCGCGCGAGCACCGCGTGGACCACGTCGGTGACGCGCAGCACCGAGTCGCCGAGCAGCAGCTCTCCCTCGTCGATGCGGCGCTTGGGGTGGGGCTCGAAGCGGGAGGGATCGACCGCGGCCTGCCGTTCGGCCTCCTGCCCGACGAACAGCGTGCCGTCCTGCGCGGCGTAGACGGCCGAGGACATGAGCGGCTGGCCGTCCACCACCACGACCTGCGGCTCCCGGCCGTTCACCGAGGCGACGACACAGGTGCTCGATGTCCCGAAGTCCACCGCCACCCGTAAGGTCACCAGCCGCTCCCGCCGATCGCCGACACTACGGGCGCCACTCTGTCAGACCGGAGAGAGCGGCGCCCGCGCAGTGTCGCCCGTGTCAACCCCCGGAGCATCACTCCGGCTGGATCCACGACACGTGCATGAGCTGCTTGCCGACCTTGCGGCTGACGAACACACCACGGCCCGGCGGCATCTGGCTCGGCTTGACGTTGCCGAGCAGCTGGCCCTCGTCCTTGGACCCGTTCATCACGATGCCCGGCATCGCGAGCTCCTTGAGCTTGCCCAGGATCGGGTCCATACCGGTGCGCGCCGCGCCACCCGTGCGCCGGGCGACGACCATGTGCAGGCCGACGTCCTTCGCCTGCGCCAGGTACTCCGACAGCGGCCGCAGCGGGTTGTTGGTCGAGGTGGCCACGAGGTCGTAGTCGTCGACGATGACGAACAGCTCGGGGCCCGTCCACCAGGAGCGGTCCTTCAGCTGCTGCGGGGTGACGTCCGGTCCGGGCAGGCGCTTGGCCATCGAACCGGCGACCTCCTTGACCATGCCCTCGAGCTGGTTGCCGGAGACGGCGTAGCCGAGCAGCTGGTCGCCCTCGACGAAACCGAGCATGGTGCGCCGGTAGTCGACGAGGATGATGACCGCTTCCTTCTTGGTGTAGCGATCGGTGATGCCGCGCACGATCTGACGCAGCAGGTTCGTCTTGCCCGACTCGCCGTCCGCGTAGGCCAGGAAGTGCGGGTCGGCGTTGAAGTCCAGGTAGACCGGAGCCAGCTCGTCCTCGTTGACACCGATCGGGATGAGCTTCGAGTCGCGGTGCTTGTCCTGCAGCAGCAGCTCGTCGTAGCCGATCATCTCGGGCAGCAGGCGGACCTGCGGCGCGAGCCTGCCCGTCCACGCCGACCTGATCTTGGCGACGGCGTCGTTCACACCGGCACCCATGTCCTGATCGTCGCTGGAGCCGTCGATGCGCGGCAGGCCACCGAGGAAGTGCAGCTTGTCCCTCGTCAGGCCACGGCCTGGCCGTCCCGCCGGAACGTTCACCGCGACGCGCCGGTCGATGTCGGACTCGCTCGGGTCACCGAGCCGCAGCTCGAACCGGGTGCCCAGCATGTCCTTGATGGCGGGCCGGATGTCCGCCCAGCGGTTGGACGAGATGACCACGTGGATGCCGTAGGTGAGGCCCTGCACGGCGAGCTTGGTGATCTGCGGCTCCAGCTCGTCGAAGTCGTCGCGCAGCGCGCGCCAGCCGTCGACGATCAGGAACGCGTCACCGAACGGGTCCTGCTCGGCCGTGATCTCGCCGCGCCGCTTGCGGTTGCGGAAGTCGTTCATCGAGTCGACGCCCAGCGCGCCGAACCGCGCCTCGCGCTCGTTCACCAGCGTGGTCAGCTCGGCGACGATCCGGCGGGCCTTGTCCGGCTCCCTGCGCGCGACCGCGACACCACCGACGTGGGGCAGGCCGGAGAGCCCGGCCAGGGTGCCACCACCGAGGTCGATGCAGTAGAACTGCGCCTCCTCCGGCGTGTGCGTCAGCGCCATCGACATGATCAGCGTCCGCAGCATCGTCGACTTGCCCGACTGCGGACCACCGACGATCACACCGTGTCCGGCGCCACCGGAGAAGTCCGCCCACAGCGGGTCACGCCGCTGCTCGTACGGACGGTCCACAATGCCCAGTGGCACCTGGAGCCTGCCGTTGCCGAAGAACCCGACCGGGGAGAGCCCCCTGTCGTCGGTGGGGTTCAGGTTCGGCAGGAGCGTGTCGAGCGAGTTGGGCTCCTTGAGCGGCGGCAGCCACACCTCGTGTGCGGGCGGGCCCTGACCCACCAGCCGCGAGATGATCACGTCGAGCTCGCTGGGCTCGACGGCCTCCTCCGACTCCGGCTGCCTCGGCTGCTCGACGACCTCGGGAACCGGTTCCGGCTCCTTCGGCAGCTCCACGAAGTCGGGCACGAACAGCTGCGGCCGCTTGTCGGCGCGCACCACCTTCGCGCCCGGCGCGGCGGCCTTGATCCCGGCAGGCCGGTACGGACCGGACACATAGGACGCCTTGAAGCGCACGAGCGTGGACGTGTCGTACTTGAGGTAGCCACCACCGGGCACGGACGGCAGCTCGAACGCGTCGGGCACACCGATCGCGGCACGGGACTCCGCCGCGGAGAAGGTCTTCAGACCGATCCGGTACGACAGGTGGGAGTCCAGACCACGCAGCTTGCCCTCCTCCAGCCGCTGGGAGGCGAGCAGCATGTGCATCTGCAGCGAACGGCCGAGGCGGCCGATCGCGACGAACAGGTCGATGAAGTCCGGCTTCGCCGACAGCAGCTCGGAGAACTCGTCAACGACGATGAACAGCGCGGGCAGCGGGTCGAGATCGGCGCCGTTCTCGCGCGCCTTCTCGTACTCCCACACGTTCTTGAAGTTGCCGCCGTTCTTCAGCGCCTCCTGGCGCCGGTTCATCTCACCGGCGAGCGCGTCCTTCATGCGGTCGACCAGCGTGACCTCGTCGGCGAGGTTGGTGATGACCGCGGAGACGTGCGGCGCCTTGTCCAGACCGAGGAACGTCGCACCACCCTTGAAGTCGACGAGCACGAAGTTGAGCGTCGTCGAGGAGTGGGTGGCGAGCATGCCGAGCACGAGGGTGCGCAGGAACTCCGACTTACCGGAACCGGTCGCACCGATGCACAGGCCGTGCGGGCCCATGCCCTCCATCGCGGCTTCCTTGATGTCCAGCTCGACGGGCTGGCCGTACTCGCCGACACCGAACGGCACGCGGTAGCGGTCGCGCACGGGCCTCGGCCGCCACGCCTGCTGCACGTCGAACGTCATCGGGTCGCCGGGGATGCCGAGCAGTTCGAGCAGCGACGGGTTGGACAGCAGCGGCTGTTCCTCACCCTCGTCGGCGGCGGCCGAGCCCATCCGGTACGGCGACAGCTTGCGGGACAGCGCCTCAGCCTCGACCAGGCTCAACGTGTCGGGACGGCCGAACCACTCGACACCGCCCGCGCTGCGCGCACCGAGGCGCTCCTCCTCCACCACCAGCCGCAGACCGCGGCGGGCGGCGAGGTTGCCGATCGAGTCGGACAGGTCGATGAGCGTGACGCCGACCAGGCCCTCCTCGAGCAGGATCTGCTCCTCACCCGTCACGTCGGCGTCATCGATGATGATCACGACGTGCGGCTGGTCGGGCGGCGGAGTCGCGTTGCGGGAGAACCGCTGCCGCTCCCGCAGCTCCTCGTCGAGCCACTGCTCGATCTGGGCGAGCGAGCCCGCCATCATGCGCATCTGGCCGATGCCGTCGGACAGGCTGGGGTGCTGCACGTGGGGCAGCCACTTCGCCCACTCCCACTCTTCCTTCGCCCTGCCCGCGGTCGCCACGCCGATCAGCACGTCGTCGGGGCTGTGGAACGTGACCAGCTGGGCGAGCATCGCGCGGGTGAGACCTCGCGTGAGCTGCTTGTCGCCCTGCATGCCGACGGCGGCGAAGCCGCGCAGGGTGATCTGGGTGGGCAGGTCGGGCACGATCGAGTGCGCGCGCACGAACCGGCGCAGCGCCAGCGTCGCGATCGGCTCCAGCTCGTCGACGGGCCCGGTCTGCGGCGGCACCAGCCTCGTCGCCAGGCGGTGCGAGCTGCGGCCGACGCGCAGGTGCAGGAAGTCCTGGTCGCTCTGCCTGCGCTCCCACATGCGACGGCTCGACGCCATCGACCACAGGCTCTGCGGGTCCGGGTGCACCCATTCGAGCGATGCACGCTGATCGATCATCGCCTCGCGGGCGCGGTCACGCATCTGGCCGAGATACCGCAGGTAGTCCTTGCGATCCTCGTTCATCTCGGCCTTCTTCTGCTGACCGCCGCGGCCGCCACCGGCGAACATGCCGACCATCGACATCATCATCATCAGCGGCATCATCAGAAAGAACGGGCTGCGCGCCGCCGCACCGCCCGCCGTGAACATGAAGGCGACCATGCCGAGCATGGCGACGACCATCACCACCGGCAGGATCTTCATGATGATGTTGCCGGGGATGGTCCTGGGGACCTCGGGCGGCGGCTCCAGATGGACCTCGCCGCCCGGCGGGCGGGGAGCAGCAAGCCGTGGCGACCGCTTGAACTGCAGCGTGCTCACCGAACAGACCCCTCTTCAACTCGGCGACGTCAGGCCCGTGAGGTGCCAGGCCGAGCCCACACGGTAGCGAACAGCACGCTGCTCGCTGGTGCAGACCGCCTGACCCGGCGCATTCGCCCGAAGTGACCCCACGCTTGACCCAGGTGCGCTAATACTAGGGCGGCACGACGACACCGTGGGGCCGGTTTGCCTGACGTTACGGCCCTCCGGCGGGTATTTTCCGCGGCGCGGTATAAGTACCGTGCAGCGATATCTCCAGGTAGGGGGCAAAGACGTGGCAACGGGCACGACCGTATTCAGCCGGGTCACGGTGGTGGCACCGCGGACCCGCATCGACGTGGCGCTGCCCGCCGATGTGGCGGTGGCCGACCTCCTGCCCATGCTGCTGGAGATGGCCAAGGAGGTCACCCCGGACGGCGGAGCCCGGCACGGCGGCTGGGCACTGGCCAAGCTCGGCGACGCCCCGCTCGACCCGAGCCGCACGCTCGCCTCGCTCGGCATCGTCGACGGTGAGCTCCTGCAGCTGCGCAAGCGCAACGAGAACCCGCCGCCGCCCCTCTACGACGACGTCGTCGACGCCATCGCCGAGGCGGAACCCGACAGCTTCCGGCCGTGGACCAAGGAGACCGCGCAGCGCATCGGTCACATCGCGGGCGGCATCGCGCTCGTACTGGCCGCGCTGGCGCTGTTCTTCGCGGGCCCGCTCTACGGCGGCAACGGCATCGCCGTCGCCATCACCGCAGGCGTCGCCGCCATCGCGTGCGTCGCGGTCGGCGCCACGCTGGCGAAGGCGTACCAGGCCGAGTCAACGGGCGTGCTGATCGCCGCGGCAGGCGGCCTGCCGCTCGCGTTCGTCAGCGGCTTCTACATCGTCCCCGACGTGTCGGTGCGCGCGAACCTGTTGCTGGCCAGCGCGCTGGTCGTCGTGGTCGCCGCGGTCTGCATCCTCATCATGGGCGCGGGCATCACCACCTTCATCGCCGCCGCCACCGCCGGTGTGTTCGGGCTGATCGCGTTCCTCGTCGGCACGCTGATCGCCCACCCAGCGCCGGGCATCGCGGCAGGTACCGCCGCCGTCGCGCTGGCAGGCATCTCGATGCTGCCCAGGGCGACGATCTGGCTCGCGAAGCTCCCGCTGCCGCACGTGCCCGGCACCGCGGAAGAGCTCAAAGAGGACAGCGGCTACCCGGACTACTCGTCGATCGAGCGCCGCACGAGCGTCGCCCACAACTACATGACCGGCCTGCTGATCGGCTGCGGCGCCGTCACCGCGATCTCGGCGATGATCACGGCCTCCTCCCCCGAGATCTGGGGCGTCATCACGGCCGTGGTGGCCACGCTCGTGCTGCTGCTGCGGGCTCGCGCCTACGCCAACGGCAGCCAGGCGGTCGCGCTGCTCACCACCGGGCTGTTCTCCGCGGGCGGCATCCTCCTCGCCTGGATGTGGTCGGAGGACGCGACGGGCCGCCTGCTGTGGGTCTTCGGCGCGCTGTTCCTGCTCGCCGCGGCGGCACTCGTGCTCGGCGTCGTGTTCCCGAACCAGCGCTTCTCGCCGCCGATGCGGCGCACGGTGGAGATCATCGAGGCGATCTGCATCGCCTCGGTGCTGCCGCTCGCGCTGGCCGTCATGGGCCTCTACTCGACGCTGCGCCACCTCGACATCGGATGAGACGGCCGGACCGGTCCGTCATGAGCTCTAGGGGGTCACGCGTGCGTTCGGCCGGGCTGGTGAGGCGGACGTCGGCGCTGCTGCTCACCGCGACGATCGGTGCGGTGGGACCGGGACTGGTGCCGCTGCCCGCGTCGGCACAGGAGACGCAGGACACCACGGGCTACGCGACGCCGCCCAACGTGGACCCGAGCCGGCTGCCCGCCGACACCGCGTCGCCCGATGAGAACTACAAGCAGGAGGTCGGCTGCGTCGAGCGCGACCTCGACAACAACACGCAGCTGCAGGCCGCACCGTGGGGCCAGCAGTACCTGCGCGTCGAGGAAGTCCACCAGCTGATGCGCAACACCGTCGGCTCGGCGGGCCGGTACGCAGGCGGCGAGCCCGTGCAGGTCGCGGTGATCGACACCGGTGTCACGGCCCACCCCTACTTCCAGGGCCGGGTGCAGCCGGGCGCCGACTACGTGGCCAACAAGGGCCAGCCCGGGATGGAGGACTGCGACGGGCACGGCACCGAGGTCGCGGGCATCATCGGCGCGAACACGCCGCCCCACATCGGCTTCAAGGGCATGGCACCGGACGTGGAGATCATCTCCATCCGGCAGTCGAGCCAGAACTACGCGCCCGACGACAGCCCCGAGCCGCCCCCGGCACAGCCCCCGGCGCAGGGGGATCAGCCCGGCGGCGAGGAACAGCAGCCCGGCGGCGAGGGCCAGGACGGCGGCGGCACCGGAGCCGGACAGCCGTCGACGGGGCCCTCGCAGGACGGCGGCGGCCGCACCCAGGAGGACGAGGGAGCGGCGGGCACGCTCCACACGCTCGCGCAGGCGGTGGTGAACGCCACCGACAGGGGCGTCGACGTCATCAACATCTCGATCAACAACTGCAGGCCCGCCGACGGCAGCATCACCACCGGTGAGCAGGAGCTGCAGGCCGCCGTGAACTACGCGGCGAACAACGACATCGTGGTGGTCTCGGCCGCGGGCAACCTCAGCGACAGGTGCACGCAGAACACGGGCGACCCGAACCGGCCGAACACGATCGTGACGCCGCCGTGGTTCAGCGAGGACGTGCTGTCGGTGGCGGCGATCGACGAGACCGGCGGCGTCGCCGACTTCAGCATCCACGGGCCGTGGGTCAGCGTCGCGGCTCCCGGCACGAAGATCACCTCGCTCGACCCGGCGGAGGGCTCCGACCGGCTGGCGAACCTGACCATCGAGAACGGCGAGACCCAGGAAATCCAGGGCACGAGCTTCGCGGCACCGTACGTGACCGGCCTCGCCGCGCTCGTCAGGGCGAAATACCCGCACCTCTCGGCTCGCGAAGTGATCAACCGCATCACCAGCACGGCGCAGCACCCCGCCGCGCCCGGCGGCAGGGACAACTTCGTCGGCTACGGCGTGATCGACCCGATGGCCGCGCTGACGGCGATCGTTCCCGAGGAGGAGGGCATCCAGCCCGCGTCGCCGGTGGCGCTGCCGTCGGACATGCCGCCGCCGAACGACCGCGACCAGACGCCGATGATCGTCGCACTCGCGGGTTCCGGCGGTGCGCTCATGGCGCTGCTGATCACGCTGTTCGTGGTGCACACCATCCGCCGCAACCGCACCACGTAACCCTCTCGCCCACCAGCCCCTCCCCTCCGCAGTGAAGGCCACCATGCCTGCGTTCAACGCAGTGAATGTGGCCTTCACTGCAGTCGGACGTCTCCCACCACCACCCAAACGGAGACGCTACGCGCCGCTGTGTCTCATTCCACGCAGTGAAGGTGGCCCTCACTGCGGTCGGGGCACAGGGGTTACGAGGCTGGAGATGGTCCACAACGCACTGCGGCCCGGCCCCCTGCTGAGGGGACCGGGCCGGTGTCGTCTGTGCCTGTGCGACAGGCTCAGTTGCCGCCCGCGGCCGCCGCGGTGTCGTCGGGGAAGGAGCCCTCGTTCGGATCGAACTGCACCCCGTCGAACGTCCGCTTCGCGTCCTGGGTGTTCAGCGAGGCACCGGTCGGCAGCAGCTTGATGATCGCCTCGGGAGCGGGCTGCAGGTCCTGCAGCGACAGCCCCAGCCCCGTCGCCGTGCCGGCGTCCGGGATGGAGTACCGCACACCGCGGTCGGAGATCAGCTGGATGCTGCCCTTGTCGAAGGTCTCCCTCGTGGTCGCCGAACGCACCGCCGCCGCGAAGCCCGGTCGCATGTAGAAATGCTCGATCTTCCAGCCGTCCGGGCTCGGCTCCCCGATCCCGACGAGCTGCGCGTCCCTCGGCCCCGGCAGCTGCGGGTTGACGTAGACGGCGGTCTTGGCGTCGCGCTCGGCGCCCTCGCCCTGCACGCTCCACCCGAGACAGCTCACCGGCCGCGTGTCGGCGGTGAGCACGGTCGGGACGATCTCCGGGTACTGGCTGACGTCCACCGCGCCCGGCTGGCCCTGGCGGAGGATCGTGACGTTGTTCAGGTGGTCCGGCGCGATGATCGGGAACTCGTCCGTCGACGCCTCGGTGAAGCGGATCATCTGCGCCAGCGACTGCGGGATGCGCTGGACGCCGTTGTCGAGCACGACGTAGTAGGCCGTGTCCCCGGCGCCCTCCACCTGAAACACCGAGCCGACGGTGAGCTCGTTGAGGTTGTAGCTCGGCGACTCGCCCAGGTTCGCGAGGTCGGGCACGCTCAGCTCACCCACCGCGGGGATGGCGTTGAGCAGCCCCATCGAGATCTTGCGCACCTGCGTTTCCTGGAGGTCCAGCGCCGTCGTGACCGCGGTGTCGCTCATGTCCACCTGTGCGCGCACGGCGTTGCCCTGCCCCGCCTGCCGGTAGATCAGGTAGGTCTGGCCGTCGTCGGCGGTGACGAGCAGCGCCTCGTTGGCCGCGAGCTGCCTGCCGAGGTTGTCGACCCCGGCGAACACGGTGGTCTCCCGCGTCGACGCCGCCTGGCGCTCCGACTCCGGGAGCGCCGTGTCGACCTTGACCTCGTCACACACCGCCCAGTGCGGCGCGATCATCTGGTCCTTGGACGGAATGAGGTCCGGACCGTCCGGAATGCCCTGGAGCCGCCCGCGCGGGATGTCCTTGAGCTGGTCGTCCGGCACGACCGTGGTCGGCGGGACCTGGGCCTGCTGCGCCGCCTGCTGCCCGCCCTGCCCGCCTTCGGCGTTCTGCTGCTGTTGCCCCATGAGGATCAGCCGGGCCGAGGCCAGGTTGAACGTGGGGATCAGCTTCTTCGGGTTGCCCGCGACGACGTAGATCGAGCCGGACTGCTCCCCGATGACGATTCCCGAGTCGGGCGCCTTGGGGGCGGGCTTGAAGAATCCGAAGATGACGAAGCCGAGCATCGCGATCGCGCTCAGCACCACGCCGACGATCGTCGCGCGGGAGTGCGTTCGCATCGGGTCGTGCAACATCACCGCGTCCTTGCGCACCAGCGCGGACTGCATGCGTCGCAGCACGAACTGATACGCCTGGACTTGTGACTTGGTTGTCGGTGTTGACGGCATTCTCGACCTACAGCTCTCCCAGTCGCGGTACGGTTCCGCAGGATAGCCGTGCGGGGACCGTCTGGTGTTGGTTTCTACCAACTCCGGCTAGTGTTCGGCTCCTCGGGACCGGCTGTCAGCTCAAGTGCACCAAAACGAGGGGAAGAGAACGCGCGGATGTCCGTCACCACTCCTCCACGTCCGCCGGGCCCGCCGCCTGGCTCCCCGCCGCCTTCCGGGCGGCCGCCGGGGCCACCCCAGCGTCCGAGAGGACCTGGCGGTTCGGGCGGTGGCCCGGGAGGGCCGAGGAACCCTCGTGGGCCGGGTGGGCCGGGAGGCCCCGGAGGTCCAGGGGGTCCGGGAGGGCCTGGGGGACCAGGCGGTCCAGGGGGCCCGCCGGGACCTCCGCCCGGTCAGGGACCCAGGCCGGGGGGCGCCACTCAGGCACCGCCGCGCATCGCACCGCCCGCGCGCAGGCGGACGTTCGGCGCGAGCCTCGGCCCGCTGCCCGTCGTCAACGTCGTCGTGCTGGAGATCGGTCTCGCGATCGGCCTGATCCTGCTCGCGATCAACGACGGCCTGCTCTACGTCTCGATCGGCATCGTCGCGGTCGCGCTCGTGCTGGCGTTCCTGCGCTGGGGCGGTCAGTGGTTCACCCAATGGGCTGGACTTACCGCCCGCTACACGTTCCGCGCCCACGACCGCGTCGCCACTCCCCTCGCACCGACCACCATCGAGTCGATCGCGGACGAGGACGACAGCGGCGGCGTCATCGGCCCCGATGACGCCAGGGTCAACCTGCTGCGTCTCGCGCTGCCCGATCTGGTCGTGGCGCAGGGCAAGGACCACGAGCACCAGGAGGTCGGCCTCGCCTGGCACGACGGCACCTGGACCGCCGTGCTGCTGGTGGAGCCCACTCCGGCCCTGATCACGCAGGCCGGCGGCGCGCCGAGCCTGCCGCTGTCGGCACTAGCTCCGTGCCTCGAGGACCGCGGCGTGGTGCTCGACTCCATCCAGATGACCTGGCACTGCTACCCGGGCAGCGCGGCGCTGCCCGCCGACTCGCCCGCGCTCAGCTCCTATCTGGAGGTGCTCGGCCCGCTCACCGCAGCGGCGCGGCGGACAACGTGGGTGTCGATCCGCCTCGATCCGAAGCGCTGCCCCTCGGCGGTGCGCGAGCGCGGCGGAGGCGTCGTCGGTGCGCACCGGGCGCTCATGGGCGCACTCTCGCGGGTTCGCAACGCGCTGGAGTCGCGCGGCGTGCCGACCCGCCCGCTCGACCCGGACGAGCTGCTGCGCGCCGGCATCTCCGCCGCCGAGCTGACCGGTGTCGCGGGCTCGGGCAGCAAGGTGGCGCTGCACGAGCGCTGGACCGGCGTCACGGCGGCGGGCATCGGGCACGCCAGCTACGCGATCACCGGCTGGCCGAAGGGCAAGATCACCAACAGCCTGAACGCGCTCACGAGCGTGCGCGCGCTGTCCGCCACCGTGGCGATGTCGATCTCCCCTTCGCAGGAGGAGGGCAAGATCGGCCTGCGCGGTGTGGTGCGGGTCAGCGCCCGCAACCCGCGTGAGCTCGACGCGGCGGACCAGCGGCTGAACAGCACGTCCGAGCGCCTCGGCGTCTCGCTCACCCCGCTGCGGGGCAAGCAGGCCGCCGGATTCACCTCGACGTTGCCGATGGGAGGCGCGGCATGAGCTCGCGTGTGCACGACGCGAATCAGGATCTCGGCGTCGCTCCGGAGTTCATCGTGGACCCCGAGCTGCTGGACGCGATCAGCCCTTCCGGCGACCGCGGCGGCATCGTGCTGGGTTCCGGCCTGCAGGGCGAGCCGCTGACGATCTCGGCGCTGCGCTCCACGCCGACGAGGATCGTGCTCGTCGGTGGCCTGTACCTCGCGCGGCAGGTGGCGCTGCGGGCGATGGCGGTCGGCGCGTGGGTCGTGGTGGCGACCGGCCGTCCGACGGCATGGCACGTGCTGTCGCAGGCCGCGGGCACCCAGCCGAACGGGCAGCCCTCGCCGCTGGTCCAGATCCGGCGCCTGTCCCCTGTGGAGCTGCCGAGGCCGTCGGAGGACGCGCCGCTGCTCGTCGTCCACGACGGCGGCCCGACCCCGCAGGACCTCTTCCCGCCGCGCTCGCCGTGGCAGACGACGGTCTACGTGCTGCCCTACCTGCACCCGCAGGCGGGCGCGATGGCCAACGCGGCGGACCTGGTGCTCATGCAGCGCCTGCCCGCGGGACAGGCCGAACTGGCCGCGCGCATCTGGCGCCTGCCGCCGCAGATGATGCGGCAGCTGACGACGCTGAAGGACGACCAAGTGGTGGCGCTGGGCCGTAACCTCTGGCGCCCGCTGCGGCTCGTCACCACGGCCAAGGAGAAGCAGATCCTGGGCCCGGTCCGCCGAGGCGACTGACCCACGACCACGAAGGCTCCCACATCGCGATGTGGGAGCCTTCGTCGTGTGCGGCTACTCCGCGGTCCGGACGTTGCGGGTCTGCTCGGCCCGGGCGGCCAGCTCGGCGTCCGGCGGGTAGTCGATGCGCACCAGGGTGAGGCCGTGGGCGGGCGCGACCGCGCTCTCCCGCTCCTGGCTCTCCAGTACCGCTCCCGGCCACGCGACGTCGCGGCGCCCGTCACCCACCAGCAACAACGCGCCGACGAGGCTGCGCACCATCGAGTGGCAGAACGCGTCCGCCGACACGTCCACGTGCACGTCGTGTTCGGCGACCCTGCGCCAGGCGAGCCGCTGCAGCTCCCTGATCGTCGTGGCGCCCTCGCGCTGCTTGCAGTAGGCCGCGAAGTCGTGCAGGCCCAGCAGGGCCCCGGAAGCGGCGTTCATCGCGTCCACATCGAGCGGACGGCCCCAGGCGAGGGTGTCGTGACGGCGCAACGGATCGACGCCGTACGGCGCGTCGGAGACCTGGTAGCGGTAGTGCCGTCGCGTCGCGGAGAACCGGGCGTCGAACCCCTCGGGGGCGACGCGCACGCCGAGGACGCGCACGTCGGCGGGCAGGATGCGGTTCCAGCGGTGCCGCATGCGGTCGAGGTCCGGGAGACCGCGCTCGTCGACGGTCAGGCGCCGCGACGTCGCCTCGCCCGAGAACGGCACCACGTCCGCGTGGACGACCTGACCGGTCGCGTGGACCCCCGCGTCGGTCCGGCCCGCGACAACCACGGAGCGGGCCAATGCGGCGCCGGGAGGCTGCTTCGTGAGAGCGTCCTCCAGCACGCCCTGCACGGTGCGCCGCTCCGGCTGACGTGCCCAGCCCGAGAAGTCGGTGCCGTCGTAGGAGACGTCGAGGCGCAGACGAACGAGCCCGCCCTCCCCAGCGGGAGTGGCGGGCTCGTTCGTGACGTTCTGTGCCGTCAGGACTCGTCCTTCTTGTCGGCCTTGTCGGCCGGCTCGTCGGTCTTGTCCTCGGCACCCTCGGCGGGGTCGGCCGTCGCCTCGTCGGTCGCGGAGGCGGGAGCCTCGGCGTCCTGGTCGTCGGCCTTCGCCTCAGCAGCCTCGGCCTCGGGGGCCTCGGTGGTCTCCTCGGCGGGCTTCTCGTCCTTGGCGAACTTGGTCTTGCGCGCCGCCTCGGCCTCAGCCGCGACCGTCTTCTCCGCCACCAGTTCGATGACCGCCATCGGGGCGTTGTCGCCCTTGCGCGGCAGCGTCTTGGTGATGCGGACGTAACCGCCGTTGCGGTCCACGAAGAACGGTCCGATCTCGGCGATCAGCTTGTGCACGACGTCCTTGTCGCGGATGATCCGCATGATCTGACGCCGGTTGTGCAGGTCACCGCGCTTGGCCTTGGTGATCAGCTTCTCGGCGAGCGGCCGGACGCGCTTGGCCTTGGCCTCGGTGGTGGTGATCTTGCCGTGCTCGAACAGCGACGTGGCCAGGTTCGCCAGCATCAGCCGTTCGTGCGACGGCGAGCCACCGAGACGGGGTCCCTTGGTGGGGGTGGGCATCGGTTCTCCTCGTTAACTTCTCAGCGGCAAGACCAGGCGGTCCACAGTGGATGGTCCACTGCGGACCGCCCTACCGGTCCTACAGCTGCTCCGTCTCTGCGTAGTCCTGGCCATCGTCGTGGCCACTGTCGGAAAGGCCGTCGGCGACATCGCCACCCCAGCCCTCGCCGTCGTAGCTGGACGCGGCGGCCGTCGGGTCGAACCCGGGCGGGCTGTCCTTCAGCGTGAGGCCGAGGCCGACGAGCTTCATCTTGACCTCGTCGATCGACTTCGCGCCGAAGTTGCGGATGTCGAGCAGGTCGGCCTCGCTGCGCGAGACCAGTTCGCCGACGGTGTGGATTCCCTCGCGCTTGAGGCAGTTGTAGGACCGCACCGTGAGGTCCAGGTCCTCGATCGGCATCGCGTAGGCGGCGATGGTGTCCGCCTCCTGCGGCGACGGGCCGATCTCGATGCCCTCCGCGTCGACGTTGAGCTCCCTGGCCAGACCGAAGAGCTCCACGAGCGTCTTACCGGCCGACGCGACGGCGTCCCTCGGCGTGATCGACGGCTTGGTCTCCACGTCCAGGATCAGCTTGTCGAAGTCGGTCCGCTGCTCGACACGGGTGGCCTCGACCTTGTAGGTCACCTTCAGCACCGGCGAGTAGATCGAGTCGACCGGGATCCGGCCGATCTCGGCGCCGGCCTGCTTGTTCTGCAGCGCGGGCACGTAGCCGCGGCCCCGCTCGACGACGAGCTCGATCTCGAGCTTGCCCTTGCCGTTCAGGGAGGCGATGTGCAGGTCCGGGTTGTGCACGGTGACACCGGCCGGGGGCACGATGTCGGCCGCGGTGACCTCACCGGGGCCCTGCTTGCGCAGGTACATGGTGACCGGCTCGTCCTCCTCGGAGGACACCACGAGCTCCTTGAGGTTCAGGATGATCTCGGTGACGTCTTCCTTCACCCCGGGAACGGTGGTGAACTCGTGCAGGACGCCGTCGATGCGGATGCTCGTGACCGCGGCACCCGGAATCGACGACAGCAGCGTGCGCCGCAGCGAGTTGCCGAGCGTGTAGCCGAAGCCCGGCTCGAGCGGCTCGATGGTGAACCGGGAGCGGGTCTCGTTGACCGTCTCTTCGCCGAGAGTCGGCCGCTGGGAAATCAGCACTTTCCTTCTTCCTTTCCTGCCGGCGCCCGCCATATGACGCCGAAAGGTGTGGCGTAGGCGGCGGCGCACTCCACGGCGCCGCCGCCGGATCCGCCCCCGGCCGGAGCCGGATGGTGGATCACTTCGAGTAGAACTCGACGATCAGCTGTTCCTGCACCGGAACCTCGATCTGCGCGCGCTCGGGCAGCTGGTGCACGAGGATGCGCAGGCTGGAGGGGACCACCTGCAGCCAAGCCGGGATGGGGCGCTCGCCCATCGCCTCCTTGGCGGCCACGAACGGCAGCATCTGCAGCGACTTCGGCCGCACGTCGATGATGTCGAACTTGGACACGCGGAAGCTGGGGATGTTCACCTTCTGGCCGTTGACCAGGAAGTGGCCGTGGCTGACCAGCTGACGGGCCTGCCTGCGGGTGCGGGCGAGGCCGGCGCGGTAGACCACGTTGTCCAGGCGGGACTCCAGGATCTGCAGCAGGTTCTCACCGGTCTTGCCGGTGCGCCGCGCGGCCTCCTCGTAGTAGCGCTTGAACTGGCGCTCGAGGATGCCGTAGGTGTGGCGAGCCTTCTGCTTCTCCTGCAGCTGGAGCAGGTACTCGCTCTCCTTGATCCGGCCGCGGCCGTGCTGGCCGGGCGGGTAGGGGCGACGCTCGAAAGCCTGGTCACCGCCGATGAGGTCGACCTTGAGGCGACGCGAGATGCGCGTCGCGGGGCCGGTGTAACGAGCCATGTGTGCTTACTCCTCCCCGTTCCTCAGACCCGGCGCCGCTTCGGCGGGCGGCAGCCGTTGTGAGGCTGCGGGGTCACGTCCTGGATGGTGCCGACCTCGAGGCCGGCGGCCTGCAGCGAGCGGATCGCGGTCTCCCGGCCGGAGCCGGGGCCCTTCACGAACACGTCGACCTTCTTCATGCCGTGCTCCGCCGCCTTGCGCGCGGCGTTCTCGGCGGCCATCTGCGCGGCGAACGGGGTGGACTTACGCGAGCCCTTGAACCCGACGTGGCCGGACGAGGCCCACGAGATCACCGCGCCGTTCGGGTCGGTGATCGAGATGATCGTGTTGTTGAACGTGCTCTTGATGTGGGCGTGCCCGTGAGCGACGTTTTTCTTTTCCTTGCGCCTGACCTTCTTGGCGCCGGTACGAGCCTTGGGGGGCATGTCTGGGTGCTTCTCCTCTACCGCGAGTTCTCTTGGTGGGCGGCCGCGGCCTCACGCTGCCCGCGCCGGATCACGGAACCGGCGTCGGTGTACAGCTGGCGCAGCGCCATCGGACGGGCGTAAAGGGCCTTCGGCGAGACGCACGAGGCCGAACCGCGGCGCTGGTTCGCGCCGACCTGCACGACCCTCCTGCCGCGGACGCTCACTTCTTGCCCGCCTTCTTCTTGCCGGCGACCGTCTTCTTCGGGCCCTTGCGGGTACGGGCGTTCGTCTTCGTGCGCTGCCCGCGGACGGGCAGACCACGGCGCCACCGCAGACCCTCGTAACACCCGATCTCGATCTTGCGACGGATGTCGGCATTCACCTCGCGGCGGAGGTCACCCTCGACCTTGAAGTTCTCTTCGATGTAGTCCCGCAGCTTCACCAGGTCGTCGTCGCTGAGGTCCTTCACGCGGGTGTCCGCGTTCAGCTCGGTAGCGGCGATCAGTTCCCTGGAGCGGGTACGGCCAACGCCGTAGATGTAGGTAAGCGCGATCTCCAACCGCTTTTCGCGGGGGAGGTCGACGCCAGCGAGTCGTGCCATTGGCGCTCGTGCTCCTTAGTTCGTCGTGTCTTCAGGTCTGCTCCCCGGCCGTTCCCGGGACGACTCGCTGTCGCCCACCCGCTCTCGCTGGTGGTGTCCCGGCCCCGGCCTGAAGCCCGGGGGTGAACCAGGCCGCCGTGGCGACCCGGCAGGTACGGGGAGGTGTTGATATGTCAAGCCACTCCGGAACGAGTGCTTGCGATCAGCCCTGCCGCTGCTTGTGCCGCAGGTTGTCGCAGATCACCATGATCCGGCCGTGCCGGCGGACGATCTGGCACTTGTCGCAGATCTTCTTGACGCTCGGTTTGACCTTCACGTCTCCTGCTTTCCTGCTCGTGCTGAGTTGCTGCGCGCCCCTCGGCCGAGGCCGTCGGCCTCAGCCACGCTCTCCGTGATCACTTGTAGCGGTAGACGATGCGACCACGGGACAAGTCGTAGGGCGAAAGCTCGACGACAACCCTGTCCTCAGGCAGGATGCGGATGTAGTGCTGCCGCATCTTGCCGCTGATGTGGGCTAGGACCTTGTGGCCGTTCTCCAACTCGACGCGAAACATCGCGTTGGGAAGCGGCTCGATCACGCGGCCTTCGACCTCGATGGCCCCGTCTTTCTTCGCCATGTCCTCCGCGTTTCGTGATTGGTTGAGCGGTGAGTGCTTACTGTCGGTGGCACGCACGTCACCCCGACTCCAATGCCCCAGGAACTCGAGTGCATTTCACAAGCGCGATGGAATCGACGTGATGGGCACGCCAGCTAGATAGTGTACGCACCCTGTGTCAAGCACCCCAAACGGGGGCCACCTGTGCTAGAGGCACGACGACGTTCCGTCGCACCCACTCAATGGTAACACCGTAACGGAATCACCACGACGGGCGAAGAACCACGCTGAGCAGGCCGAACGCCGTCCGCGCACTCCACGGGCGATGGACCCGGTCCGGACCGCCGTCGCCCGGTCAGGCGGATTCCGGCGCGGTCAGCACCCAGGGGCCGTCCTCGGTCACCGCGACGGTGTGCTCCCAGTGCGAGGAGCGGGAGCCGTCAGCGGTCACGACCGTCCAGCCGTCCTCCAGCTCCACGGTCTCACCAGAGCCACCGGTCAGCATCGGCTCCACCGCGAGGGCCATCCCGACCTCCAGCGCCGGCCCCTTGCCGGGCTTGCCGACGTTCGGCAGGAACGGGTCCATGTGCATCTCGCTGCCGATGCCGTGGCCCCCGTACTCCACGACCATGCCGTAGTCGAGGCCGTCGGCCTCCCCGGCCCGCAGGGCCGCCGACTCCACCGCGAACGAGATGTCGGTGAGCCGGGCACCGGGCCGGACGGCGTCGACTCCGGCCCACATCGCCGCCTCGGTGGCCGCCGACAGCTTACGGTCGGCATCCGCGATGTCACCGACAGCGATCGTGACCGCGGAATCGCCGTGCCAGCCGTTCAGGATCGCCCCGCAGTCCACGGACAGCAGATCGCCGTCGGTCAGCGTCTGCGACACCGACGGGATGCCGTGCACGATCTGCTCGTTCACCGACGCGCAGATCGACGCGGGAAAACCGTGGTAGCCGAGGAACGACGGCACGGCACCCGCCTCGCGGATGGTCTGCTCGGCGAGCTCGTCCAGCTCCATCGTGGTCACGCCGGGCTTGGCGGCCTCGGTGACCAGCACGAGCGTGCGGGCGACGACAAGGCCTGCCTCCCGCATCGCCTCGAGCTCGCCCCTGGTCTTGATCTCGATGGAGCTGCCGCGGCGCAACCACCTCGGCATGCGTAGACCGCGCAGGTTCACGACTTCTTGTCGAGCGCGTCCAGCACGCGCGAGGAGATCTCGTCGATCCCGCCGACGCCGTCGACGGTCACCAGGATGTCCGCGTAGAACTCCAGCAGCGGAGCCGTCTCCGAGCGGTACACCTGCTGGCGACGGCGGATGACCTCTTCGGTGTCGTCCGCGCGACCGCGGCCGAGCAGCCGCTCGACCAGCACGTCCTCGGGAACCTGGAGCTCGATCACGGCGTCGAGCGCGGTGTCGGACTCGGCCAGCATCTCGCCGAGCACCTCGGCCTGCTTGGTGTTGCGGGGGAAGCCGTCGAGCAGGAAACCCGACTTCGTGTCCGGCTCGGCCAGCCGCTCCCGCACCATCTCGTTCGTCACCGAGTCGGGCACGAGGTCGCCCGAGTCGAGGTAGCGCTTCGCCTCCTGGCCCAGCGGCGTCTGCTCCCCCACGTGAGCCCGGAACAGGTCACCGGTGGAGATGTGGGGCACCCGGAGCCGCTCGGAGAGAGCGACGGCCTGCGTGCCCTTACCGGCACCGGGCGGACCAACGAGAACCAGACGCGTCATCGGAGGAACCCTTCGTAGTTGCGCTGCATGAGCTGGCTTTCGATCTGCTTCACGGTGTCGAGTCCGACACCGACCATGATCAGCACAGCCGTGCCGCCGAACGGGAAGTTCTGGTTCTGTCCCTGGCCGGTGATGGACAAGAAGAAGTTGGGCAGGATCGCCACGATGCCGAGGTAGATCGAGCCCGGCAGCGTGATGCGGCCGAGTACGAAGCTCAGGTACTCGGCGGTGGGCCTGCCGGGACGGATGCCCGGGATGAACCCACCGAACTTCTTCATCTCCTCAGCACGTTCGTCAACGTTGAAGGTGATCGTGATGTAGAAGTACGTGAAGAAGATGATCAGCGCGAAGTACAGAAGGATGTGCACCCAGCTCGACTGGTTCACCAGGTACGTCTGGAGGAACCGCTGCCAGCCGGACGCCTGGTTCGGGTCGCCGACGAGCCTGCCGATGAGGTCGGGCAGGTAGAGCAGCGACGACGCGAAGATGACCGGGATGACACCGGCCTGGTTGACCTTGATCGGCAGGTAGGTCGACGTGCCGCCGTACATGCGACGGCCGATCATGCGCTTGGCGTACTGCACCGGGATCCGGCGCTGGCCCTGCTCCACGAAGATGACGCTCGCGATGATCGCCAGCGCGAGGATGCAGACGAAGAAGAAGACCAGTCCGCCCTGGTTGCTCAGGATGTTGGCACCCTCGGCGGGGATCTGCGCCGCGATGTTCAGGAAGATCAGCAGCGACATGCCGTTGCCGACGCCGCGCTCGGTGATGAGCTCGCCGAGCCACATCATCACGGCCGTGCCCGCGGTCATCGTGAGGACGGTGATCGCCAGCGTGGCGATGCTGTTGTCCGGGATGACCGGCTGGTCGCAGTCACCGAAGAGCTGACCACGGTCCGCGAGCGCGATGACACCCGTCGCCTGCAGGATCGCCAGCGCGATCGTCAGGTAGCGCGTGTACTGCGTGAGCTTGCCCTGGCCGGCCTGCCCTTCCTTCTTCAGCTCCTCGAAGCGCGGAATCACCACGGTGAGCAGCTGCACGATGATGCTCGCCGTGATGTAGGGCATGATGCCCGTCGCGAAGATCGACAACTGCAGGAGCGCACCACCGCTGAACAGGTTCAGCAGGGAGAAGATGTTCTGGTTCTCGACTTGCGCCTGACAGGCCTGAACATTGGGGTACGAAACCCCGGGCGCTGGGATGACCGCACCGATCCGGTACACGGCCACGATCATCAGCGTGAACAGGATCTTCTTGCGCAGGTCCGGCGTCGCGAGAGCCGAGCGGAATGCGCTGAGCACGCGGGGGACCTCCTCGGCGTCGCCGGTGATCAACCGACGATCGGCTTGGCCGGTACGGGTACCGGCAGGACACAGTCGCTGGCGGGCAAGCCAGGAGCGCTCCGGGACACAAGTATCCCGCAGCGTGTCGTCGACTCTAACAGCCTCTGTGGTAGTGCTCGCAGGTAGTACGCGCTAACGCGTCAGGCGGACGAGGTCGCCAGCGCACCCGCCATCCCGAGCAGCACGATCCCGGTGCCGCGGTCGGCATTGCGCCGCGCCCGCGCCGAGAGAGCAGCCGCCCTCGCGGCGGTTCCGACACCCACGTACACCGTGCCCGCGAGGAACTCCGCCAGCAGGTACACCGCGCCCAGCACCGCCACCTGCCATCCCATCGGACCGTGGCCTGCGTCGACGAACTGCGGTACGAACGCCGTGAAGACGAGTACCGCCTTGGGATTGGTGATCGCGACCAGGAACTCCTTGCGCACCACCGGCCACACCGGCAGCGGCCCGCTCTCCTGCTCGTCGGGCGGCCGGGAACGCGTGCCGTGCCGGAAGGTGCTCACGAGCAGGCTTCCACCGAGCCACGCCAGGTAGGCGACACCGACCCACTTGATGACGGTGAACGCCAGCTCGGACGCCGCCAGCACCTGCCCGAGACCGGCCGCGACGGCGGCGATCATGAGCACGAACGCGGCCAGCCTGCCCGCAAGCCCGGCGAGTGCCTTGCCGAGGCCGTGGCGCATGCCGTGGTGCAGGCCGAGGAGGTTGTTCGCACCGGGTGTCAGCGCGATGAGCAGCGCGGCACCGAAGAACACCAGCAGCCAGGTCACGTTTCGAAAATAACCGGGCACGCAAACGAAAAACGGCCCGCCCGGTCACGTGGACCGGGCGGGCCGTTTCAGCCTCTGAGTTGCTCAGAGCGTGGTGGCGCTGCCACCAGCGGCTTCGAGCTTCTCCTTGGCGCTGGCCGAGAAGGCGTCGGCGGTGACGTCGAGCTTGACGCCCTCGACGTCGCCGTTGCCGAGAACCTTCACCAGCTGGTTCTTGCGGACGAGGCCGCGGGCGACGAGCTCCTCCTTGCCGACCTTGCCGCCGTCGGCGAACACGCGGGCGATGTCGCCCACGTTCACCGGCTGGTACTCGGTGCGGAAGCGGTTCTTGAAGCCACGCAGCTTCGGCAGCCGCATGTGGATGGGCATCTGCCCACCCTCGAAGCCGGCGGGCACGTTCTTCCGGGCCTTGGTGCCCTTCGTGCCGCGACCGGCGGTCTTGCCCTTCGAGCCCTCACCGCGGCCGACGCGGATCTTCTCGCGCTTGGCGCCGGGGGCGGGCCGCAGGTGGTGGATCTTGATGGTCATGCTCACTCCTCGCTAGCGCTCGTCGCGGGCATGACCAAGGGTGCTGTGTCGAATGATGAGCTCGCAAGCTCGCTCATGCCTTGACCTCCTCCACGGTCACCAGGTGCCGGACCGTGTGGATGAGCCCGCGGGTCTCGGGGGTGTCATCCCGCACGACGGACTGCCGGATCTTGCGCAGCCCGAGGGTGCGCAGCGACGCCCGGTGGTTCTGCTTGGTGCCGATCGTGCTCTTGATCTGGGTGACCTTCAGCTGCGCCATGTCAGACCCCCTGGCCCGCACGCTGCCGCAGCATCCTGGCCGGAGCGACGTCCTCGAGCGGCAGGCCACGGCGAGCCGCGACCTCCTCGGGACGCTGCAGGTCCTTCAGGGCCCGCACGGTCGCGTGCACGATGTTGATCGCGTTGTCGCTGCCGAGCGACTTCGACAGCACGTCGTGCACACCGGCGCACTCCAGCACCGCACGCACCGGGCCACCGGCGATGACACCGGTACCGGCGCTGGCCGGACGGAGGAGCACCACACCGGCGGCCTCCTCACCCTGCACGGGGTGCGGGATGGTGCCGGCGATCCGAGGCACGCGGAAGAAGTTCTTCTTGGCCTCCTCGACGCCCTTGGCGATGGCCGCGGGAACTTCCTTGGCCTTGCCGTAGCCGACGCCGACCTGACCGTCGCCGTCACCGACGACGACCAGCGCGGTGAAGCTGAAGCGACGACCACCCTTGACCACCTTGGCCACGCGGTTGATCGCTACGACGCGCTCGAGGTGCGGGGTCTTGTCCTGGGCCGCCCCGCCACGGCCACCGTCACGACGGTCCCTGCGGTCCCGGCCGCCACCGCGCTCGCGGTCGCCTCCGGGTCCGCCCTGGCCGCCGGATTGCCGCGTACGTCCCGGCATCAGGCGTTCCTTCCGTTCTCGAACTTGTTCACTGTCAGAACTCCAACCCCGCCTCGCGGGCGGCGTCGGCCAGTGCGGCGATCCGGCCGTGGTAGGCGTTGCCCCCGCGGTCGAACACCACCTTGGAGATCCCGGCGTCCTTGGCGCGGGCCGCGACCAGCTCGCCGACCTTGGCCGCCTTGGCCTTCTTGTCGCCCTCGACCGTGCGCACGTCCGCCTCGAGGGTGGACGCCGACGCCAGGGTGTGGCCCGCGATGTCGTCGATCAGCTGAACGACGATGTGCCGCGAGGACCGCTTCACCGACATCCGCGGCCGGGCCGCCGTGCCGCTGATCTTCTTGCGCAGCCGGGCGTGCCGACGAACCTTGCCAGCGCGACGGCGGGTCGAGATGTCCTTGCCGACCGGCTTGCGCTTGGTCACCGTTTCGCTCATGATCACTTACCCGTCTTTCCGACCTTGCGACGGATGCGCTCGCCCTCGTAGCGCAGGCCCTTGCCCTTGTAGGGGTCCGGGCGACGCAGCTTACGGATGACCGCCGCGGTCTGGCCGACCTTCTGCTTGTCGATGCCGGAGACCGAGAACCGAGTCGGGGACTCCACCTTGAAGGTGATGCCCTCCGGGGCCTTGATCAGCACCGGGTGGCTGTAGCCGAGGGCGAACTCGAGGTCCGAGCCCTTGGCCTGCACGCGGTAACCGACCCCGTGGATCTCCATCTTCTTCTCGTAACCGTCGGTGACACCCACGACGAGGTTGTTCACCAGCGTGCGGGTCAGGCCGTGCAGCGCGCGGCTCTCCCGCTCGTCGTCAGGGCGCTTCACCGAGAGCACGCCGTCCTCACCGCGCTCGACCGTGATCGGCTCGGGAACCGTGTGCTCGAGGGTGCCCTTCGGACCCTTGACCTTGACGAGCTGCCCGTCGATGGTCACGTCGACCCCGGAGGGGACGGTGATCGGCAGCTTTCCGATGCGTGACATGCCAGTCCCCCTCCCTTACCAGACGTAGGCGAGGACTTCGCCGCCCACGCCGTTGCGCTTGCACTGCCGGTCGGTCTGCAGGCCGGACGACGTCGAGATGATCGCAACGCCGAGGCCGCCCAGAACGTTGGGCAGGTTGGTCGATTTCGCGTACACCCGCAGACCGGGCTTGGACACCCGCCGGAGGCCGGCGATGCTGCGCTCCCGGTTCGGGCCGTACTTCAGCTCGACGATCAGGTTCTTGTGCTTCTCGCCGGGCTCGACCCGGTGGTCCGAGATGTAACCCTCGCGCTTGAGGATCTCGGCGATGTTCGCCTTGATCTTCGAGTGAGGGAGCACGACCTCGTCGTGGTACGCCGAGTTCGCGTTACGCAGACGTGTCAGGAAGTCTGCGATCGGGTCGGTCATCGTCATGGTGACCTGTCAACCTTTCTCGCCCTGGTTCCCCGTGCGGGGCCTGTGGCGAAGTGGGAGTTGGTGGGAAGCCTTCACCAGCTGGACTTGCTGACGCCGGGGAGCTGACCCGCGTGGGCCATCTCTCGCAGGCAGATACGGCACAGTCCGAACTTGCGGTAGACCGAGTGCGGCCGGCCGCAGCGCTGGCAGCGGGTGTAGGCACGCACCTTGAACTTCGGCTTGCGGGCGGCCTTGGCGATCAGAGCTTTCTTGGCCATCGGCTCAGTTCTCCTTGAACGGGAAGCCGAGCTTGCGCAGCAGCGCCCGGCCCTCGTCGTCGGTGGTGGCGGTGGTGACGACCGTGACGTCCATGCCGCGCGGGCGGTCGATGGAGTCCGGGTTGATCTCGTGGAACATCGACTGCTCGGACAGGCCGAACGTGTAGTTGCCGTTGCCGTCGAACTGCTTGCCCGAAAGGCCGCGGAAGTCGCGGATACGGGGCAGTGCGATGGTCAGCAGCCGGTCCAGGAACTCCCACATGCGGTCGCCGCGCAGCGTCACGCGCGCACCGATGGGCTGGCCCTCGCGCAGCTTGAACTGGGCGATGGACTTGCGGGCCCTGCGCACCTCGGGCTTCTGGCCGGTGATGGTGGCCAGGTCGCGGATGGCGCCCTCGATCAGCTTGCTGTCGCGAGCGGCGTCACCAACGCCCATGTTCACCACGACCTTGACCACACCGGGGATCTGGTGCGGGTTCGCGTAGGAGAACTCCTCCTGCAGCTGGCCCTTGATCTCCTCGCGGTAGCGGGTCTTCAACCGCGGCGTCGGGTATGTCGTCTCTGCGGTGGTCATCAGATGTCCTTGCCCGTCCTGCGCGAGATACGCACCTTCTTGCCGTCCTCGCCAATCCGGTAGCCCACCCTGGTCGGCTTGCCGTCGGAGTCCACGACCATCACGTTCGAGACGTGGATGGGGGCCTCCTGGGTGATGATGCCGCCGGACTGGGCACCGCGCTGCGTCTGGGTGATCCGGGTGTGCTTCTTGATCCGGTTCACGCCCTCGACCAGAACCCGCTGCCGCTCGGGGTAGGCCTGGATGACCTTGCCCTTCGCGCCCTTGTCCTTGCCGGCGATGACGAGGACGGTGTCGCCCTTCTTCACCTTCATCTAGAGCACCTCCGGCGCCAGCGAGATGATCTTCATGAACTTGCGGTCGCGCAGCTCGCGGCCGACCGGCCCGAAGATGCGGGTGCCGCGCGGCTCGTTGTCGTTCTTGATGAGCACGGCGGCGTTCTCGTCGAAACGGATGTAGGAGCCGTCAGGGCGACGCTTCTCCTTCACCGTGCGGACGATGACGGCCTTGACCACGTCACCACGCTTCACGTTGGCGCCCGGGATGGCGTCCTTGACGGTGGCGACGATGATGTCGCCGATGCCCGCGTAGCGCCGCCCCGAGCCACCGAGCACGCGGATGGTCAGGATCTCCTTGGCACCCGTGTTGTCGGCGACTCGCAGTCGCGACTCCTGCTGGATCACGTCAACTCCTGTATGTCGCGCCGGTTCTCGGGAAGCCCGAGCCTGGCGGAACGAATGGGGCTGGCAGCCCCCTGATTACTTGGCCTTCTCGCGGATCTCGACCAGCCGCCACCGCTTGGTGGCCGACATCGGCCGGGTCTCCATCAGCAACACGCGGTCACCCACGCCGGCGGTGTTCTGCTCGTCGTGCGCCTTCACCTTCTTGGTGGAGCGCATGACCTTGCCGTACAGCGGGTGCTTCTTGCGGTCCTCGAGCTCGACCACGATCGTCTTGTCCATCTTGTCGGACACGACGAGGCCCTCACGGACCTTCCGGTAGTTGCGGCCGGAGTCCTTCTTCTGCACCGGCTCGGTCATGCGGCACCTTCACTCTCGTCAGTGTCGTCAGGCGCGACGGAGAGGCCGAGCTCGCGCTCACGCATCACCGTGTAGATGCGCGCGATGTCCGCGCGGACCGTGCGCAGCCTGCGGTTGTTGTCGAGCTGTCCGGTCGCCATCTGGAACCGGAGGTTGAACAGCTCCTCCTTGGCTTCCTTCAGACGGAGCACGAGCTCTTCCGCAGTGAGCTCACGAAGTTCTGACGCCGCAACCCCTGCTGCGCTCGCCATCAGAACTCACCACCTTCGCGGGTCACGATCCTGCACTTCATCGGCAGCTTGTGGATCGCGCGGCGCAGAGCCTCGCGAGCCACCGCCTCGTTCGGGAAGCTCATCTCGAACATCACGCGGCCGGGCTTGACGTTGGCGACCCACCACTCGGGCGAGCCCTTACCGGAACCCATGCGGGTTTCCGCGGGCTTCTTGGTGAGCGGCCGGTCGGGGAAGATGTTGATCCAGATCTTCCCGCCACGCTTGATGTGACGAGTCATGGCGATACGAGCGGACTCGATCTGCCGGTTGGTCACGTAGCTGTGCTCAAGCGCCTGGATGCCGTACTCACCGAAGTTGACCTTCGTGCCGCCCTTGGCGGCACCGGACCGCTTCGGCGAGTGCTGCTTGCGGTGCTTGACCTTGCGTGGGATGAGCACGCGTCAGCCCTCCGTCTTCTCTGCTGCGTCCGGCGAGGCCACCTCAGGGGCCTGGCTGGCCGCGACGTCTGTGTCGGCCTTCGCGGCAGCCGCGCGGCCGGCCTCGGTCGACGTCGGCGTGGTGCCCGACGAGCCCGAGCGGCGACGCGAGGGACGCTCGCGGCGCGGGGCGCGCTCGGCCGCCGCGGCGGCGTCGCGCTCGGCCTTGCCCTTGAGGCCGCCGATGACGTCGCCCTTGTAGATCCACACCTTCACGCCGATGCGGCCGAACGTCGTGCGGGCCTCGAAGAAGCCGTAGTCGATGTCGGCACGCAGCGTGTGCAGCGGCACCCGGCCGTCGCGGTAGTGCTCGGAGCGGGACATCTCGGCACCGCCGAGACGGCCGCTGCACTGCACGCGGATGCCCTTGACCTGCGGCGAGCGCATGGACGTCTGGAGCGCCTTGCGCATCGCGCGCCGGAAGGCCACGCGGTTGGACAGCTGCTCGGCGACACCCTGCGCGACGAGCTGGGCGTCGGCCTCGGTGTTCTTCACCTCGAGGATGTTCAGCTGCACCTGCTTGCCGGTGAGCTTCTCCAGCGCGCCACGGATCCGGTCGGCCTCCGCGCCGCGGCGGCCGATGACGATGCCCGGCCGGGCGGTGTGGATGTCCACGCGGACGCGGTCGCGGGTGCGCTCGATCTCGACCTTCGAGATGCCGGCCCGCTCCATGCCGGTGGACAGGAGCTTGCGGATCTTCACGTCCTCGGCGACGTACTCCGAGTACTGCTTGTCGGCGTACCAGCGCGACTTCCAGTCAGTGGTGATCCCGAGCCGGAAGCCGTGCGGGTTGATCTTCTGGCCCACTACCGGCCACCTGCCTTCTTCTTGCTCTTGGTCTTGGCTTCCGGCCGCGACTCGACCTCGACCGTGATGTGGCTGGTCCGCTTGCGGATCCGGTAGGCGCGGCCCTGGGCACGCGGCCGGATGCGCTTGAGCGTCGGGCCCTCGTCGGCGTAGGCGTTCTTGATCCAGAGCGTGTCCGGGTCAAGATCGAGGTTGTTCTCGGCGTTGGCCATGGCGCTGGCGAGCACCTTCGCCACCGGCTCGCTGGCCGCCTGCGGGGCGAACCGGAGCACGGCCAGGGCCTCGTTGGCGTTGCGGCCCTTGATCAGCTCGATCACCCGGCGCACCTTGGTCGGCGAGTCCCGGACGAACCGAGCGCGAGCGAAAGCCGTCGGCAGAGCCTCGGCCTCCACCTCGTTACGCGCGTTCATCGTTACTTCCTTCTCTCAGGTGCGCGCTCAGCGGCGACGCGACTTGCGGTCATCCTTGACGTGGCCCTTGAAGGTCCGCGTCGGGGCGAACTCGCCCAGCTTGTGCCCCACCATGGCCTCGGTGACGAACACCGGGACGTGCTTGCGGCCGTCGTGGACCGCGATGGTGTGACCGAGCATGTCCGGGATGATCGTGGACCTGCGGGACCAGGTCTTGATCACGGTCTTCTTACCCGACTCGTTGAGCGCGTCCACCTTCTTGAGCAGGTGGTCGTCCACGAACGGGCCCTTTTTCAGGCTGCGCGGCATGTTCTTCTACCTCCCTGCTCAGCGCTTCTTGCCGGTACGCCGGCGGCGGACGATCAGCTTGTCGCTTTCCTTGCGACGGCGGGTGCGGCCCTCCGGCTTACCGTTCGGGTTCACCGGGTGACGACCACCGGACGTCTTGCCCTCACCACCACCGTGCGGGTGGTCGACCGGGTTCATGACGACACCGCGGACGGTGGGGCGCTTGCCCCGCCAGCGGTTGCGGCCCGCCTTGCCCCAGTTGATGTTCGAGTGCTCGGAGTTGCCGACCTCGCCCACGGTGGCCCGGTTGCGCACGTCCACGTTGCGGATCTCGCCCGAGGGCATCCGCAGCTGGGCGTACGGCCCGTCCTTGGCGACGAGCTGCACGCGGGCACCCGCCGAGCGGGCGATCTTCGCGCCGCCGCCGGGGCGGAGCTCGATCGCGTGGATCACGGTGCCGACCGGGATGTTGCGCAGCGGCAGGTTGTTGCCGGGCTTGATGTCGGCGCGAGGGCCGCTCTCCACCCGGTCACCCTGCTTGAGCTTGTCCGGCGCGATGATGTAGCGCTTCTCGCCGTCGGCGAAGTGCAGCAGCGCGATACGGGCCGAGCGGTTGGGGTCGTACTCGATGTGCGCGACCTTGGCGGGAACGCCGTCCTTGTCGTTGCGCCGGAAGTCGATGATCCGGTACGCACGCTTGTGGCCGCCGCCCTTGTGCCGGGTGGTGATCTTGCCCGACGAGTTGCGGCCACCGGACTTGCTCAGCGGGGCCAGGAGCGACTTCTCCGGCGTCGACCGGGTGATCTCGGCGAAGTCGGAGACGCTCGAGCCACGCCGTCCCGGCGTAGTCGGCTTGTACTTGCGGATGCCCATGTCTTCTCAGTCCCTTACGCGGCTGGTCCGCCGAAGATCTCGATCGGCTTGCTCTCGGCCGACAGCGTCACGATGGCGCGCTTGGTGTCCTTGCGCTTGCCGAAGCCGTACCGGGTGCGCTTGCGCTTGCCGGTGCGGTTGATCGTGTTCACGCTGATGACCTTCACGCCGAACACCTTCTCGACCGCGACCTTGATCTGGGTCTTGTTGGCGTCCGGGCGAACCAGGAACGTGTACTTGTGGTCCTCGAGCAGCCCGTAGGACTTCTCGGAGATCACCGGCGCGATGAGGATGTCGCGCGGGTCGGGGATCGCCACGGAGCTCACTGGTCACTCCCTTCCAGCTCGCTGGAGGTCGCGGAGGCCTTGCCGGCCTTGCCCTTCGCCGGGCCCGCGACGAACGCGTCGTACGCGGCCTTGGTGAAGATCACGTCGTCGTTGACCAGCACGTCGTAGGTGTTGAGCTGGTCCGGGTGGATCAGGTGCACGTACGAGAGGTTCCGCGCGGACAACCACGCCTGCTCCTCGTCGCGGCCAAGCACCACCAGCAGCCGCTTGGCCTGCGAAACCGCGGCCAGCGCCTTCTTGGCGTCCTTTGTGGACGGCTTCTCGCCGGTGACCAGCCCGGTCACCACGTGCACCTGGCCGGCGCGCGCCCGGTCGGAGAGGGCACCGCGCAGGGCGGCGGCCTTCATCTTCTTCGGGGTGCGCTGCGTGTAGTCACGGGGCGTGGGGCCGTGCACCGTGCCACCGCCGGTGAACTGCGGCGCGCGGACCGAACCCTGACGAGCCCGGCCCGTGCCCTTCTGCCGGTACGGCTTGCGGCCACCGCCGCGGACCTCGCCGCGGGTCTTCGTGTCGTGCGTGCCCTGGCGAGCGGCGGCCAGCTGGGCCACCACGACCTGGTGCATCAGCGGGATGTTCGCCTGCACGTCAAAGATCTCGTCGGGGAGCTCGACCGTGCCGTCGGCCGTGCCCGCCGGGGTCTTCACCTCGACCGTCGCGGTCATGCCGTCACACCACCCTTCGCGGCGCTGCGGACGAAGATCAGGCCGCCCTTGGGGCCGGGAACGGCACCCTTGATCAGCAGCAGGCCGTCCTCAGCGCGCACCGAGTGCACGGTGAGGCCCTGCGTGGTGACCCTCGCGTTACCCATCCGGCCCGCCATGCGGAGGCCCTTGAACACGCGACCCGGCGTGGCGCAACCGCCGATCGAACCGGGAGCGCGGTGCTTGGCCTGGTTACCGTGGCTGGCGCCCTGGCCCTTGAAGCCGTGGCGCTTCATGACACCGGCGTAGCCCTTGCCCTTGCTGGTGCCGGTCACGTCGACCACCGCGCCGGTCTCGAACACCTCGGCCGTGATCTCCTGGCCGACCTCGTACGAGTCCGCGTCGGTGGTGCGCAGCTCGGCGACGAAGCGCCGGGGCGTCACACCAGCCTTCTGGAAGTGACCGGTCTTCGGCTTGCTGACCCGGCGCGGGTCGACCGCGCCGAACGCCAGCTGCACGGCCGAGTAGCCGTCCTTCTCCTGGTTGCGCACCTGGGTCACCACGTTCGGCCCGGCCTGCACGACGGTCACCGGGATGATCCGGTTGTTCTCGTCGAAGACCTGCGTCATGCCGAGCTTGGTGCCCAGAATGCCCTTCACTTGCCTGTCAGACATGAGTCTCTTATCTCCGCCGCTCGCCCAACGCTTACTGGATGTTCACGTCGACACTCGCCGGCAGGTCGATGCGCATGAGCGCATCGACCGTCTTCGGCGTCGGGTCGAGGATGTCGATCAGCCGCTTGTGCGTGCGCATCTCGAAGTGCTCGCGCGAGTCCTTGTACTTGTGCGGCGAGCGGATGACGCAGTAAACGTTCTTTTCGGTGGGCAGCGGCACCGGCCCGACCACGGAAGCGCCGGTGCGCGTGACCGTCTCGACGATCTTGCGTGCGCTGGCGTCGATCGCCTCGTGGTCGTAGGCCTTGAGCCGGATGCGGATCTTCTGTCCCGCCATGGTGGCAGCTCGTTCCTTCGTCTCGTGCCGCTATCTCAAACCAACGCTCGGCGCCGGTTCTCGCACGTCAACGGCCTGGTCTCCGGTCCACGCGGTCGGGCGTGTCGCGCCCACTGCGCAGACTGATCCCTCAGGATCGTTGTCGTGCCTAGGTCTTTACCTCGTGAAGCACCGGCGCAGCCGAATGCTCCTGACTCACGGAAGCCGCAAGCCCAGGACACTCGCGGCGGGGCGGCCGATTCATATTGGGTTTGATTCCTCAGAATCGGCCGCCCCGCGTCGAGCAACCTTAATAGGATGCCATACCGAAATCAGGCATCCGCACCCGGGGGTGCGTTACTTGATGATCTTGGTGACCTGGCCGGCGCCGACGGTACGGCCACCCTCGCGGATGGCGAACCGAAGACCCTCGTCCATGGCGATCGGCTGGATCAGCTTCACCGAGATGTTGGTGTTGTCGCCCGGCATGACCATCTCGGTGCCCTCCTCGAGGGTCACCACGCCGGTCACGTCCGTGGTACGGAAGTAGAACTGCGGGCGGTAGTTGTTGAAGAACGGCGTGTGACGGCCACCCTCGTCCTTGGAGAGGATGTAGACCGAGCCCTCGAACTCCGTGTGCGGAGTCGTGGTGCCGGGCTTCACGACGACCTGGCCGCGCTCGACGTCCTCGCGCTTGATACCACGGAGCAGCAGGGCGGCGTTGTCACCGGCCTGGCCGTAGTCGAGCATCTTGTTGAACATCTCGATGCTCGTCACGGTGGTCTTGCGAGCCTCGGGGCGGATGCCGACGATCTCGACCTCTTCGTTCAGCTTGATCTCGCCGCGCTCGATACGGCCGGTGACGACCGTGCCGCGACCGGTGATCGTGAAGACGTCCTCGACCGGCATCAGGAACGGCTTGTCGACCTCACGCTCCGGCTCCGGAACGTTGTCGTCCACGGCCTCCATGAGGTCGAGCACGCTCTGCGCCCACTGCTCGTCGCCCTCGAGGGCCTTGAGGCCGGAGACGCGGACCACCGGAGCGTCGTCGCCGGGGAACTCCTGCGAGCTGAGCAGCTCACGGACCTCCATCTCGACGAGCTCGAGGATCTCCTCGTCGTCCACCATGTCGGCCTTGTTCAGGGCCACCACGATGTAGGGCACACCGACCTGACGCGCGAGCAGCACGTGCTCACGGGTCTGCGGCATCGGGCCGTCGGTCGCCGCGACCACGAGGATCGCGCCGTCCATCTGGGCCGCACCGGTGATCATGTTCTTGATGTAGTCGGCGTGACCCGGAGCGTCGACGTGCGCGTAGTGGCGCTTGTCGGTCTGGTACTCGACGTGCGAGATGTTGATCGTGATACCGCGCTGCTTCTCCTCAGGCGCGTTGTCGATCTGGTCGAACGCACGCGACTGGTTCAGCTCCGGGAACTTGTCGTGCAGAACCTTGGTGATCGCCGCGGTCAGGGTGGTCTTCCCGTGGTCGACGTGACCGATGGTTCCGATGTTGACGTGCGGCTTGCTCCGCTCGAACTTCGCCTTCGCCACTGGAATGTCCTCCTGGACTTACTTACTCGCTGGCCGGCGTGGCTGCCGGCTTGCGACTCGATCTGGTCGGTTGTGCGGACCTTAGGGGGAGGCCCCTTTCGCGCCCGCGTTGGGTGCTGGTGGAGAGTTACTCCCCCGTCGCCTTGGCGATGATCTCCTTCGCCACGTTCGCCGGAACCTCGGCGTAGGAGTCGAACTGCATGGAGTAGTTCGCACGACCCTGGGTGCGCGACCGCAGGTCGCCCACGTAGCCGAACATCTCCGACAGCGGCACGAGCGCCTTCACGACGCGCGTGCCAGACCGCTCCTCCATGGCCTGAATCTGACCACGGCGGGAGTTCAGGTCACCGATGACGTCACCCATGTAGTCCTCAGGGGTGGTGACCTCGACGGCCATCATCGGCTCGAGCAGTACCGGATTCGCCTTCCTCGCGGCTTCCTTCATCGCCATCGAACCGGCGATCTTGAAGGCCATTTCCGAGGAGTCGACCTCGTGGTACGCACCGTCCAACAGGGTGAACTTCAACCCGACGAGCGGGTAGCCGGCCAGAACGCCGTACTGCATCGCGTCCTGGGCGCCCGCGTCCACCGACGGGATGTACTCCCTCGGCACGCGGCCACCGGTCACCTTGTTGTCGAACTCGTAGAGAGCGCCGTCCGTGGTCTGCAGCGGCTCGAGCTTGACGATCACCTTCGCGAACTGACCGGAACCACCGGTCTGCTTCTTGTGGGTGAACTCGAGCTTCTCGACCGTGTTGCGGACGGTCTCGCGGTAGGCGACCTGCGGCTTACCGATGTTCGCCTCGACCTTGTAGTCGGACTTCATCCGGTTGACGAGCACCTCGAGGTGCAGCTCGCCCATACCCTCGATGATCGTCTGACCGGTCTCCTCGTCCTGGCTGACCCGGAACGTCGGGTCCTCCTCGGCGAGCTTCTGGATCGCGGTGGAGAGCTTCTCCTGGTCGGCCTTGGTCTTCGGCTCGATGGCGACCTTGATGACCGGCTCGGGGAAGGTCATCGACTCCAGCACGATCGGGTTCTGCGGATCGCACAGGGTCTCACCGGTCGTGGTGTCCTTCAGACCGATCACGGCGTAGATGTGACCGACCTGGGCCTCGTCGACCGGGTTCTCCTTGTTGGAGTGCATCTGGAAGATCTTGCCAATGCGCTCCTTGCGCTCCTTGGTCGAGTTCATGACCTGAGCGCCGGAGGCGACCTTGCCCGAGTAGACCCGGATGTAGGTCAGCTTGCCGAAGAACGGGTGCGCGGCGATCTTGAACGCCAGCGCCGAGAACGGCTCGTCGACCGACGCCTTGCGCGAGGCCGGGGTCTCGCCGTCGGTCAGCGTGCCCTCGACCGCGGGGACGTCCAGCGGCGAAGGCAGGTAGTCGATGACGGCGTCGAGCATGGGCTGCACGCCCTTGTTCTTGAACGCCGAACCGGCCAGCACCGGGAAGGCGGAGCGCTCGATCACCATCTTGCGGATGGCGCCCTTGATCTCGGCCTCGGACAGCTCGTCGCCGCCGAAGAACTTCTCCATCAGGGCGTCGTCGGTCTCCGCGACGGCCTCGATGAGCTTCTCGCGGTACTCGGCGGCCTTGTCGGCGAGCTCGGCCGGGATGTCCTCGACCTCGTAGTCCTCGCCCTTCTTGACGTCACCGCGCCAGGTCAGCGCCTTCATGCGGACCAGGTCGATGACGCCCTGGAAGTCGCTCTCGGCGCCGATCGGCAGCTGGATGACCAGCGGGCGCGCACCGAGGCGCTCCTCGATGGTGCGCACGGTGAAGTAGAAGTCCGCGCCCAGCTTGTCCATCTTGTTGACGAAGCAGATCCGGGGGACGTCGTACTTGTCGGCCTGGCGCCACACCTGCTCGGACTGGGGCTCGACGCCCTCCTTGCCGTCGAAGACGGCGACCGCCCCGTCGAGCACCCGCAGGTTGCGCTCCACCTCGACGGTGAAGTCGACGTGACCCGGGGTGTCGATCAGGTTGATCTGGTGGTCGGCCCAGAAGGTGGTGGTGGCAGCCGAGGTGATGGTGATACCCCGCTTCTGCTCCTCCTCCATCCAGTCCATCGTCGCGGCGCCGTCGTGCACCTCGCCGATCTTGTAGTTGATCCCGGTGTAGAACAGGATCCGCTCGGTGGTGGTGGTCTTACCGGCGTCGATGTGGGCCATGATGCCGATGTTGCGGACCTTGTTCAGGTCTGTCAGCACGTCACGTGCCACTTCAGTGTTCCCCTGTCTCAAGCGTGGGGCCCGGCATTGGCTTGGGTCGGCTGCCGGGCGGCAATCACCAGCGGTAGTGGGCGAAAGCCTTGTTGGACTCGGCCATCTTGTGGGTGTCCTCGCGGCGCTTCACGCTTGCCCCGAGGCCGTTGCTCGCGTCGAGCAGCTCGTTCTGCAGGCGCTCGATCATGGTCTTCTCACGGCGGGCCCGCGCGAAGGTGACGATCCAGCGCAGCGCAAGGGTGGTCGACCGGCCGGGCTTGACCTCGATCGGCACCTGGTAGGTGGCACCACCGACGCGCCGGCTCTTCACCTCGAGGGTGGGCTTCACGTTGTCCAGCGCGCGCTTCAGCGTGACGACCGGGTCCGTGCCGGTCTTCTCGCGAGCGCCTTCCAGTGCGCCGTAGACGATGCGCTCGGCCAGCGAGCGCTTGCCGTCCGTCAGCACCTTGTTCACCAGCTGCGTGACGAGCGGCGAGGCGTAGACCGGGTCAGCGATCAGCGGCCGCTTCGGGGCCGGACCCTTGCGGGGCATTAGCTCTTCTCCTTCTTCGCGCCGTACCGGCTGCGCGCCTGCTTGCGGTTCTTCACGCCCTGCGTGTCGAGCGAACCGCGGATGATCTTGTAACGAACACCCGGCAGGTCCTTCACACGGCCGCCACGCACGAGCACCATCGAGTGCTCCTGCAGGTTGTGGCCCTCACCGGGAATGTAGGCGGTGACCTCGATGCCGCTGGTCAGCTTCACACGCGCGACCTTGCGCAGCGCCGAGTTCGGCTTCTTGGGCGTCGTGGTGTACACGCGGGTGCACACGCCGCGCCGCTGCGGGCTCCCCTTGAGCGCCGCGGTCTTCTGCTTGGCAGCCTTGTCCTGGCGGCCCTTGCGGACCAGCTGCTGGATCGTGGGCAATGGACCAGCTTTCTGTCGCGTCCTGTAGCTCTACGTTGTCTCCCCGGTCCCCGAGGTCGGGCGTGTCGGCCCGCGTCTGGATCTCTCGATCCGCTAACTTCCCATCGGGATTGCCGTGGATCTCCGTCTGGCCCTGGTCGCGAACCGGGCACTGGGGCACCGGCCCATGAGCCGACAGGCACACGGAGCGGCCCGACAGCCTGCCGGGCACGGTCGTCAAAGATACCCGCCCGTTTTCATGGCGACCACATCGGGGGTCGGTTTTGACCGACGATGCGGCACGGACGGGTGGCTTACGTCCACCAGTTTACCGGATACATCCCCGGGAACGGGGTCCGATGGTTCATGATGGGGCCGCATTGCGCTGGTCAGTGACAGCAACCATAGTCCGGGAGGCCCCTCGTGTCAGCGGAGTTCGAGCAACTCGTCGCGGAGTTCGAAAAGTTCCAGTCGAAGATCAAGAATGTCGACGACCAGCTCGCCAATCTCGGCCAGATGCAGAGTGAGCTCTCCGAGCTCGAGGGAGTCGCCACCTCGGCCGACCGCTCCGTCACCGTCGTGGCCGGTCCCGGCGGCGCCATCAAGGACATCCAGCTCACCGACAGGGCGATGGCCCAGCCCCCGCAGGCCCTCTCGGCCGCGCTGCTCTCGACCCTGCAGCAGGCGGTCGCCGAATCGGCCCGCAAGCAGGCCTCGATCGTCGAGGAGCACATGGGCGGCGGCCTCAACCTCACCGAGCAGGTGCTGGAGTCGCAAGCGCAGCTGTTCGGCAAGGACCCCGAGGAACTGCGGGCCGCGATGGAGCAGGAGCGCCCCCGCCGCCGCTCGGCCGAGGAGGAGCGCTTCGACGACTACTCGCAGCAGAGCGTGCTGAGCTCGGGCGACGACCGAGGCAGGCAGGCTCCCCCGCCGCCCGCGTCCGGCGGCGGTTCCGCGGGCGACGCGTTCCTCAAGAACCTCTTCGACGAAGACCAGCGATGAGCGGCGGCTACCACGTCGACGTCCCGGCGTTGCACAAGTACAAGGACAACCTGGGCAGCTACCAGGAGCAGGCGGGCAAATTCACCGAGCTGGTCGCCAAGGCCGACGTGGGCGACGAGTCCTGGGGAATCATCGGGCTTTTCACCAAGAGCCAGTACACCGAGACGCTCGGTCAGCTCCAGGAGCACCTGAGGAGCATGCAGGACGGCCTCCGGTCCGCTTCGGACAAGATCACCAGCGCCGCCGAGCAGTACCAGGCGATGGACGACGAGGTGGCGCGGCTGATGAACGAGATCCTGAACCGGATCGGGGCCGCCAAGGAGTCGCGTCATGGCTGAGGTGAAGGACGCCACCGAGGGCGTCGACGTCCAGGTCTCCGACGACTCCGGCTTCATCAACACCGGCAACATCGTCGGTGCGCTGCCGGGGCCGATCAGCGGCGGCGTCGGCCTGGTCAGCAGCTTCATCGAGGGGCCGGGCAAGGATCCCGACGTCGGCGACGTCGCCCATCACGCCGCGTCGCTGCTCAACGACAGTGTCGGGTTCGTGCAGTCGCTCGCGGGCACCGCGATGGAGATCGCCTCCGACCCGCTCGGCTGGCTGATCGGTCAGGGCCTCAACTTCCTCATCAGCGTGATCCAGCCGCTGCAGGACGCGCTGCACTTCGTGAGCGGCGACGGCCCCGCGCTGGAGGAGGCCGCGGGCAACTTCGGCAGCATCGGTGAGGGCTTCCAGGCGATGAGCGAGGACTTCGTCCGGGTCGCCGACGAGGCGCTCGCGGGCTGGACCGGCGAGGCGTCGGACGCCGCGAAGGCCGCGCTGGCCGACTTCGCCGACGGGGTCAGCGGCGTCGCCGCCAAGTCGGGCAACGTCGCGGAGATCCTGCAGGCCTCCAGCATGCTGATGACGGTGGTCGAGGAGGTCATCAAGGCCATCATCACCGAGTTCATCAAGTGGCTGATCATGATCTGGGTCCCGGCGCTCGCCGCCGCGATCCCCACCGCGGGCGCTTCGACGGCGGCCGCGGGCACGGCCACCACGGCTCAGGCGACCACCACGGTCACCAGCACCACGCAGAAGGTCAACAAGCTGACCCAGCTGCTCAACAAGATCAAAGCCTGGTTCGCCAAGCTCAAGTCCACGTTCACCAAGACGTTCACCAAGGGCGGCATCATGGACGCCGCCCGTGAGGGTGTCGCGGACGCGGCGCGGGAGGCCGGGATCGACGCGAGCCAGAGCATGGGCCGCAAGATCGCCAACGCCGGCATCGCCAGCCTCGAGGCGGGCGCCAAGGAGGGCGTCAAGCAGATGACCGGCATCGACCCCGGCAAGACCGACGACCCGGGCGGGCTGACACAGGGCTTCGTCAAGCACCACCTCAACCAGTCCGAGAAGGAAGGCAAGCGCGCCGACTACGACGCCATCGGCACCGAGCAGTCCGACGAGGAAACCACGCGCGACCTCGATGTCTGAGAGGAACCGGCTTGGGTAGCAGCGAAATCGTCGGCGGTGCCATCGGCGCCGTCATCCTCCTTGCGGTGATCGCCGTCGGGCTGCATCGCGTGTTCGTGGCGGGACCGCGCAGGCGGGCGGCCGAAACCGATCGCGTGGCAGGCATGGCGGGGCTCGTGCAGCGTCTCAACGCGACAGTCCACACGGCACAGGGCGGGACGCGGCCCTCCTTCGGTGTCCTGCCCGAGCCCCGCTACAACCACGCCAGCGACGCGCTCCGCCCGATCGAGCAGTTCGACCAGGCGGTCGAGTTCGCCTACCGCAACCATCAGGTGCTGGGCGTCGACTACACATACAACGTCAGGGTCAACGAGGCAGGCCGGAGTGTGGTCCGGTGGCTGCAGAACAACATCGTCCAGGTGCGCACCCCGCCGACCCCGCGTCTGCGGATCTCGGCGCGCAGGCCGGCGGGGCTCACGTACCGCGGTGACGAGCTCACCGTGTTCCAGCTCGGCAACGCGCGCTTCGACGACGTCTTCGAGGTGGCGGCGGCGGACGAGCGCTTCGCCAGGACGGTGCTGAACGGGCCGGTGCTCGACCTACTGCTGTACGGCAGCAGGTACCGGGACAAGTTCCTGGAGTTCGACGCCGGGGTGGTCCGCTCCGAGTTCGCGGGCAGCCTGGACGCGGACGTCCTGCTGTCCAACGCCGGTCTGCTCATCGACTTCGTCGAACGCCTCCCCCAGCAGGCATGGCGATACCGCTAGCCCCTGGTCCGCCGACGGGCTAGCTACGTTAAGCGCTGCTGAAGGGTGTAGGAGATCATGGCCGCGCACGGAGGAACCGGCTGGACATGAGCCGCCTCCAAGGTGCGGTCAGAACCAGGGAGGGCCGATGACGGGATTCAACGTCAACGAGGACGAGCTGCGGCAGTACGCCGACAAGCTCGCCGGGCAGAAGGACACCGCGAGCCAGATCCACAGCCTCGTCGACAAGGCGGACGTCGGGGACAAATCGTGGGGCGTCGTCGGGCTCTTCGTCAAGAGCGACTACACGCAGATGCTCGCGGACCTGAACGACATGTTCACCAGCATGGAGGAGGGTCTTCAGTCCGGTTCGGACAAGTTCAAGTCCGCCGCCGACGGATACCGGCAGCACGAGGACGCCGTCAAGGAGCTCCTCAACGGAATGAACGTCGAACTCGGCGGCTGAACGACAGGAAGACAGGGCTAGGCAAACATGGCTGAGGTAGAGACGGAAGCCGGCGGCGTCACGATCACCACCGGGGAGAAGGACTGGGGCGACAAGGCCAAGGAGGCCATCCCCCTCGCCGGTGGTGCGATCAAGGCGTTCGACGCGGCGGGCAAGCTGAGCGACGGCGCGACCGGGTCGGAGATCTCGGGCCTGGTGTCCGAAAGCTCCGGGTTCATCCAGGGGCTCGGCGGCGCCGCCATCGGCATCGCGACCGACCCGATCGGCTGGCTCGTCGGGCAGGGCCTGGAGTTCCTGATCTCCGTGTGCCAGCCCATCGAGGACGCGATCCACTTCGTCAGCGGAGACGGCCCCGCGCTCACCCAGGCCGCCGAGAACTTCACCGCCATCGGCCAGGGCGTCATGGAGCTGCGGCAGAAGTTCGGCGACGAGCTCACCTCGTCGCTGCAGAACTGGGGCGGCGAGGCCTCGGAGGCCGCGGGCACCAAGCTCGGCGAGTTCGCCAAGGGCATCGAGGGCGTCGCCGGCCAGGCCGGTGAGGTCGCCGAGATGCTGTCGACCTCGTCGATGATCATGTCGGTCGTCGAGGACTTCATCAAAGCGCTGCTCACCGAACTGATCACGTGGCTGATCATGATCTGGATCCCGGCGCTCGCCGCCGCGATCCCCACCGCGGGCGCCTCGACCGCCGCCGCGGGCACGGCCACGGCCGCACGGGCCGCCTCCACCGGCGGCCGGGTCGCGCAGACCGTGGCCAAGCTGCGCAGGCTGCTGGACAAGATCATGGACTTCCTGCGCGGCCTCCGGTCGAGGATCGGCAACCTCAAGACCGGCTTCAAGCAGGCGATGGACAACAAGCTGGCCCGCAGCCAGGCCGCCGACACCGCGCTGGCCGGCGCGGGCAAGAACCCGTTCAAGCAGTCCGTGGACCGCATGTGGGGCAAGGACGGCATGCTCGGCGAGCGGCTTCAGGGCGGCTTCGGCAAGTCGCTGGGCGGCGTGTTCAGCGACACCGCCGCCGCGCAGGTCGGCGCGGGCACGGGCGCCAACGCCGGCATCGACAAGGCCGCCCGCAACCAGGGCGCGCTGCAGGCCGCGGACGAGGCCGACCAGATCGGCACCGACTACACGAAGGGCGAAACCCAGGGTTACCTGGACATCTGAGCCGATGGAACTCGTTGACTGGCTACCCGACGGACCGGCGGGCTGGATCGTGCTCGCCGCGGTACTCGTGGCGCTCGGCTGGTGGGCCGCGAGGAGCCTGCCGGGCAGGCTCTTCGGGGCGACCTCGGCCCAGCGGCTCGCGAAGGAACGCGGCTGGCTCGTGAAGGTCTCCCCCACCGGCCCCGGCGGCGGCTCGGCGTGGGAGGCAGGCACCGTGCCGGGGACGTATCTGGAGTTCCTCGGCGAGCACCAGGGCCTCGTCTTCCACGCGAGGGAGCACCGCACCAGGGCCACCCGCTCCAGCGGCCACCCCGGTGAGCAGTCGTACCGCTGGCGCCCCGACTACGTCGTCACGGTCGCCACCACGGCCCCGCCCGGCCAGGGCGCGGATCGGTGGCTGGCCGCCTACCCCGCGATCCTCGACTGGGAGCAGCGCATCTTCCACGACCTCGACCGCGCCATGCGCCCACCCCCGGGCGGCGTGCACAGCGGCTCCGGAGTGGTCTCGGTCGGCAAGCGCGACGACAGGCTCTCCAAGAAGCAGCTGCTGGCCGACCTCGACCGGCTCGTCGCACTTGCCCGCTCTCAACAGCAGTAAGCCCCCGAGGGAAAACGAAAGAGCCCCCGCAGCGCCTGGCTGCGGGGGCTCCCTCGTTCGTGCCGGTTAGCGGAAGTCGCGACCGAAGTCGTAGTCGTCCAGCGGCACGGCGGCACCGGTGCCCGTACCGAACACGTCCGGGGTGTAGTAGCCGTCGTCGTAGGACGGGATCGCGTACGCCGCGACCCGCGCCTCCTCGGTCGGCTGCACCTGGATGTTGCGGTACCGGTTGATGCCCGTACCGGCCGGGATCAACTTACCGATGATCACGTTCTCCTTGAGGCCCACGAGCTTGTCGCTGCGGCCGTTGATCGCCGCGTCGGTCAGGACACGCGTGGTCTCCTGGAACGACGCCGCCGACAGCCACGAGTCCGTGGTCAGCGAGGCCTTCGTGATACCCATGAGCACCGGGCGACCCGAGGCGGGCTCGCCGCCCTCGGCCACCGACTGCCGGTTGACCTGCTCGAAGCGCGTGCGCTCGGGCAGCTCGCCGGGCAGGAACTCGGTGGCGCCGGAGTCGATGATCGTCACGCGGCGCAGCATCTGCCGCACGATGACCTCGATGTGCTTGTCGTGGATCGACACACCCTGCGCCCGGTACACCTTCTGGACCTCGTCCACCAGGTGCATCTGGGCCTCGCGCGGACCCATGACACGCAGCACCTCGTGCGGGTCCGGCGTGCCCTCGAGCAGCAGCTGTCCGACGTTGACGTGGTCGCCGTCCGCCAGCGGGCCGTTCGGGCCGACCGCGAGCCGCTGCCGCTTCGACAGCTTGTCGAAGACGATCTCCTCGCTGCCGTCGTCCGGGATCAGCGTGATCTTCCAGAACCGCTCGCTCTCCTCGATGCGGACCCGGCCATCGACGTCGGCGATCGGCGCCTTGCCCTTCGGGACACGGGCCTCGAACAGCTCGGTCACACGGGGCAGACCCGTAGTGATGTCGTCACCGGCGACACCACCCTGGTGGAAGGTACGCATCGTCAGCTGGGTACCGGGCTCACCGATCGACTGGGCGGCGACGATCCCCACGGCCTCGCCGACGTCGACCAGCTTGCCGGTCGCCATCGAGCGGCCGTAGCAGGTCGCGCACACGCCCGTGCCCGACTCGCAGGTGAGCACGCTGCGCACCTTGACCTTGGTGATGCCGCTCGAGATCAGCGTCTCGATCGCCGGGTCACCGAGGTCGTCGCCCGCGTTGAGCACCACGTTGCCCTGCGCGTCGACCGCGTCGGTCGCGAGGCAACGGGCGTAGGCGCTGGTCTCGACGTGCTGGGTACGCACGACCCTGCCGTCGCCGAGGTCCTCGCCGATGACCATGTTGATGCCGCGGCCGGTGCCACAGTTGGTCTCGCGGACGATGACGTCCTGCGACACGTCCACCAGACGACGGGTCAGGTAACCCGAGTCGGCGGTCCGCAGCGCGGTGTCGGCAAGACCCTTCCTGGCACCGTGGGTGGCGATGAAGTACTCCGCCACCGAGAGGCCCTCACGGAAGTTCGACTTGATCGGCCGCGGGATGTACTCACCCTTCGGGTTCGACACCAGACCACGCATACCGGCCAGCGACCGGACCTGGGTCATGTTGCCCGCCGCGCCGGACTTCACGATCATCGCGATCGGGTTGTCCTCGGGGAAGTGCTCCTCCATGACCTTGGCGACGTCCTCCGTCGCCTGGCCCCACACCTTGACGAGCTCGTTGTTGCGCTCGGCGTGCGAGAGCTGGCCACGCTGGTAGCGCTTCTCCACCTGCGACGCCCTGGCCTCGTACTGGTCCAGGATCTCCTTCTTCTCCGGCGGCACGAGCACGTCGGAGATGGCGACCGTGACACCGGAGCGCGTGGCCCAGTGGAAGCCGGCGTCCTTGAGCCGGTCCAGGGTCTGCGCGACCTGCGTCATCGAGTACCGCTCGGCGAGGTCGTTCACGATGACCGCCTGCCGCTTCTTCGGCAGGGGCTCGTTGACGAACGGGTAGTCGGCGGGCAGCAGCTCGTTGAACAGCACCCGGCCCAGCGTCGTCTCGGCCAGCCAGGTCTGACCGGGCTCCCAGCCGTTCTCGCGGAGCTTGGCCTCGTCGGCCTTCGGCGGCTGGCGGTCCTTGACGCGGATCTTGACCGGCGCGTGCAGGCCGACCTGCTTCATGTCGAACGCCATGATGGCCTCGGCCACCGAGGAGAACGCCTGACCGGCGCCCTTCGCGTTCTCGTCCAGCCTGGTCAGGTGGAACAGGCCGGTGACCATGTCCAGACGCGGCATGGCCAGCGGACGACCCGACGCGGGCGACAGGATGTTGTTCGCCGACAGCATCAGGATGCGGGCCTCGGCCTGTGCCTCCGCCGACAGCGGCAGGTGCACGGCCATCTGGTCACCGTCGAAGTCCGCGTTGAACGCCTCGCAGACCAGCGGGTGCAGCTGGATGGCCTTGCCTTCCACCAGCTGCGGCTCGAAGGCCTGGATACCGAGGCGGTGCAGCGTCGGAGCACGGTTGAGCAGCACCGGGTGGCCGTTGATGACCTCTTCCAGCACGTCCCACACCTGCGGGCGAGCCCGCTCCACCATGCGCTTGGCGGACTTGATGTTCTGCGCGTGGTTGAGGTCCACCAGCCGCTTCATGACGAACGGCTTGAACAGCTCCAGCGCCATGTCCTTCGGCAGACCGCACTGGTGCAGCTTCAACTGCGGACCGACGATGATGACCGAACGGCCCGAGTAGTCCACGCGCTTGCCGAGCAGGTTCTGGCGGAACCGGCCCTGCTTGCCCTTGAGCAGGTCGGACAGCGACTTCAGCGGGCGGTTACCGGGGCCGGTCACCGGGCGGCCGCGACGGCCGTTGTCGAACAGCGCGTCGACGGCCTCCTGCAGCATCCGCTTCTCGTTGTTGACGATGATCTCGGGCGCGCCGAGGTCGATCAGTCGCTTGAGGCGGTTGTTGCGGTTGATGACGCGGCGGTACAGGTCGTTGAGGTCCGACGTGGCGAAGCGGCCACCGTCGAGCTGCACCATCGGCCGCAGCTCCGGCGGGATCACCGGGACGGCGTCGAGCACCATGCCGCGCGGGTCGTTGCCGGTGGCCTGGAAGGCCGCGACGACCTTGAGCCGCTTGAGCGCACGCAGCTTCTTCTGGCCCTTGCCGCTACGGATGGTCTCGCGCAGCGACTCGGCCTCGGCGTCCACGTCGAACTCGGTGGCCAGCTTCTGGATGGCCTCCGCACCCATGCCGCCGGTGAAGTACTCGCCGTAGCGGTCGACCAGCTCGCGGTAGAGCAGCTCGTCGACGATCAGCTGCCGCGGCTCGAGCTTGGTGAACGTGGACCAGACCTCCTCGAGGCGGTCCAGCTCACGCTGGGCCCGGTCGCGGAGCTGGCGCATCTCACGCTCGCCGCCCTCCTTGACCTTGCGGCGGACGTCGGCCTTGGCACCCTCGGCCTCGAGCTCGGCGAGGTCGGCCTCGAGCTTCTGCGCCCGCGCCTCGATGTCGGCGTCGCGCTTCGCCTCGATGTTCTTGCGCTCGACGCTGATCTCGTTCTCCAGCGTCGGCTGGTCGTTGTGCCGGAGCTCGGTGTTGACGCCGGTGATGACGTAGGCCGCGAAGTAGATGATCTTCTCGAGGTCCTTCGGCGCCAGGTCGAGCAGGTAGCCGAGGCGCGAGGGAACACCCTTGAAGTACCAGATGTGCGTGACCGGGGCGGCCAGCTCGATGTGGCCCATCCGCTCACGGCGCACCTTGGCACGGGTCACCTCGACACCACAGCGCTCGCAGATGATGCCCTTGAAGCGGACCCGCTTGTACTTGCCGCAGTAGCATTCCCAGTCACGGGTGGGACCGAAGATCTTCTCGCAGAAGAGCCCGTCCTTCTCCGGCTTGAGGGTGCGGTAGTTGATGGTCTCCGGCTTCTTGACCTCACCGAAGGACCACTGACGGATGTCGTCGGCGGTGGCCAGCCCGATCCGGAGCTCATCGAAGAAGTTGACGTCCAGCACGTCCTTGCATCCCCTTGGGGTTGATTCGGCTAGAGGAGTCGGCTACCCGGGGCGGGCGTACGCGGGAGGTGTACGCCCGCCCGGGCGGCTGGGTCATTGCACGACGTCGTCCACGGAAGGCGACTCGTTGCGGGACAGGTTGATGCCGAGGTTCGCCGCCGCACGCTCGAGGTCCTCGTCGTCGGAGTCGCGCATCTCGATCGCGGCCCCGTCGCTGGAGAGCACCTCGACGTTGAGGCAGAGCGACTGCAGCTCCTTCAGGAGGACCTTGAAGGACTCCGGGATACCCGGCGACGGCATGTTCTCGCCCTTGACGATGGCCTCGTAGACCTTCACGCGGCCGAGCACGTCGTCGGACTTGATGGTCAGCAGCTCCTGCAGCGTGTACGCCGCGCCGTAGGCCTGCATCGCCCAGCACTCCATCTCACCGAAGCGCTGGCCACCGAACTGCGCCTTACCACCCAGCGGCTGCTGCGTGATCATGGAGTACGGGCCCGTCGACCGGGCGTGGATCTTGTCGTCCACCATGTGGTGCAGCTTCAGGATGTACATGTAGCCGACCGAGACCGGGTACGGGAACGGCTCGCCGGAACGGCCGTCCAGCAGGGTCGCCTTGCCCTCGGGGCCGACCATCCGGTCGCCGTCGCGGTTCGGCTTGGTGCAGGAGAGCAGCCCCATGAGCTCCTCCTCCTTGGCACCGTCGAACACCGGGGTGGCGGTGTTCGTGCCGGGCTCGACGTCCCGCAGCTCGTCGGACAGGTTCTTCGCCCAGTCCGGCGCCCCGTCGACCTTCCAGCCCTGCGAGGCCAGCCAGCCGAGGTGCAGCTCGAGGATCTGCCCGATGTTCATCCGGCGCGGCACACCGTGGGTGTTCAGCACGACGTCGACCGGGGTGCCGTCCTCGAGGAACGGCATGTCCTCGACCGGGAGGATCTTGCCGATGACGCCCTTGTTGCCGTGCCGGCCCGCGAGCTTGTCGCCGTCCTGCACCTTGCTCTTCTTCGCCACGTAGACGCGAACGAGCTCGTTGACGCCCGGGGGCAGCTCGTCGTCGTCCTCGCGGGAGAACACGCGGATGCCGATGACCTTGCCGGTCTCGCCGTGCGGCACCTTCAGCGAGGTGTCGCGGACCTCGCGCGCCTTCTCGCCGAAGATCGCGCGGAGCAGGCGCTCCTCCGGGGTCAGCTCGGTCTCGCCCTTCGGCGTGACCTTGCCGACCAGGATGTCGCCGTCGCGGACCTCGGCACCGATGCGGATGATGCCGCGCTCGTCGAGGTCGGCGAGCACGTCCTCGGAGACGTTCGGGATGTCCCGCGTGATCTCCTCGGCACCCAGCTTGGTGTCGCGCGCATCGATCTCGTGCTCCTCGATGTGGATCGAGGTGAGCACGTCGTCCTGGACGAGCCGCTGCGAGATGACGATGGCGTCCTCGTAGTTGTGGCCCTCCCACGGCATGACCGCCACGAGCAGGTTCTTGCCGAGCGCCATCTCACCCTTGTCGGTGGACGGGCCGTCGGCGATGACCTGGCCCTTCTCGACACGGTCACCCTCGTCGACCACCGGGCGGTGGTTGAAGCAGGTGCCCGCGTTGGTGCGGCGGAACTTGTACAGTCCGTAGCTCTTCCGCGTGCCGTCGTCGTGCATGATCGTGACCATGTCGGCCGAGAGCTCCTCGACCACGCCGGCCTGCTCGGCCACGAGCACGTCACCGGCGTCGACGGCGGCGGTCAGCTCGACACCCGTACCGACCAGCGGCGACTCGTTGCGCAGCAGCGGCACGGCCTGACGCTGCATGTTGGCGCCCATCAGCGCGCGGTTGGCGTCGTCGTGCTCGAGGAACGGGATCATGCCGGTGGCGACCGACACCATCTGCCGCGGCGAGACGTCCATGTAGTCGATCTCGAGCGGGTCGATCAGCTCGACTTCGCCGCCCTTGCGGCGGCCCAGCACCGACTCCTCGACGAAGTGGCCGTCCTCGGTCAGCGGCGCGTTGGCCTGCGCCTTGACGAAGCGGTCCTCCTCGTCGGCGGTCAGGTAGTCGACCTGGTCGGTGACCCGGCCCTCGACGACCTTCCGGTACGGCGTCTCGATGAAGCCGAACGGGTTGACCCTCGCGTAGGAGCACAGCGAGCCGATCAGACCGATGTTCGGGCCTTCCGGCGTCTCGATCGGGCACATCCGGCCGTAGTGGCTGGGGTGCACGTCGCGGACGTCCATGCCGGCGCGCTCACGGGACAGACCGCCGGGGCCCAGCGCCGAGAGGCGGCGCTTGTGGGTCAGGCCCGACAGCGGGTTGTTCTGGTCCATGAACTGCGACAGCTGGGAGGTTCCGAAGAACTCCTTGATCGCGGCGACGACCGGGCGGATGTTGATGAGGGTCTGCGGCGTGATCGCCTCGACGTCCTGGGTGGTCATCCGCTCGCGGACCACGCGCTCCATGCGGGAGAGGCCGACCCGGATCTGGTTCTGGATCAGCTCGCCGACGGTGCGCAGGCGACGGTTGCCGAAGTGGTCGATGTCGTCGGTCTCGACGGGGACCTCGGTCTCACCGGGCTTCATCGTCTCCTCGCCCGCGTGCAGGCGGACGAGGTACTCGATGGTGGTGACGATGTCCTCTTCGGTGAGGGTGCCGCTGTCGTACGGCAGGTCGAGGCCGAGCTTCTTGTTGATCTTGTACCGGCCGACCTTGGCGAGGTCGTAGCGCTTGTCCTTGAAGAACAGGTTCTCCAGGAGCGTCTGCGCGCTCTCCTTCGTCGGCGGCTCGCCCGGGCGCAGCTTGCGGTAGATGTCGAGCAGCGCCTCGTCGGTGCCCGCCGTGTGGTCCTTCTCCAGCGTCGCGAGCAGCGTCTCGGAGAAGGAGAACCGCTCCCGGATCGCCTCGGTGGTCCAGCCGAGGGCCTTCAGCAGGACGGTGACCGGCTGGCGGCGCTTGCGGTCGATGCGCACCCCGACCGTGTCGCGCTTGTCGACGTCGAACTCGAGCCACGCACCACGGCTCGGGATGATCTTGACGCTGAAGACGTCCTTGTCGGTCGTCTTGTCGATAGTCTGGTCGAAGTACACACCCGGCGAACGGACGAGCTGCGAGACCACGACGCGCTCGGTGCCGTTGATGATGAAGGTGCCCTTGTCGGTCATCACGGGGAAGTCGCCCATGAAGACCGTCTGGCTCTTGATCTCGCCGGTGTTGTTGTTGACGAACTCGGCGGTGACGAACAACGGCGCCGCGTAGGTCATGTCCTTGTCCTTGCACTCCTCGACCGAGGCCTTGACCTCGTCGAAGCGCGGATCGGAGAAGGACAGGGACATCGAACCTGAGAAGTCCTCGATCGGGGAGATCTCGTTGAGGACCTCCTCGAGACCACCGACCGGGTTCTCCTCACCCTCGTTGACGGCGCGTTCGAACCACGCCTCCGAGCCGGTGAACCATTCGAAAGACCGAATCTGCACGTCAAGCAGGTTGGGAGTACTCAGCGGTTCACGGATCTTCGCGAAAGAGACCCGCTTCGGTGCTCCTGGAATTCCCGTTGACTCTCGAGTCGAGTTGGTCGCAGCAGTGGCCTGGTTCGCGGGAGAGACTGCCAAGATGCGTCCTTCCGGGGACATAGCGGTTGAGCAGCCGCGTTAGCAACTAGCAACACGTACTGTCAAGGGTGCGGTGTTGCCGACCATCCTAGCTACCGCACATGGGCAGCCTGAAAGTGGGCAGCGCAAAGAAGCAGTCTAGCCCTGAAGACGCTACTTGTCGAGGGGGCACGCCCGACGGGGCCCAGCCTCATTCGTCGTCCTCCTGGCTCGCCTCCCGCAAGGCTCGCCGTTGCCTGTAAGCGTGAACCCCCGTGGACTCTGAGTCAAGCGCCCACGCGCTCTTGCCGTCGGTTGGCGCAGCGGCGTCTGGGCGCACAAGTGCCCGCCACCTCGGACGTCGGCCGCCCAGCTCTGAGCGCCGGTCGGCTCACTCATGCAGTGAAGGCCACCTTCACTGCGTTCAACGCAGTGAAGGTGGCCTTCACTGCTGCATGTGGGTGTCGTGCCGGGGCGAGCGGCTCAGTTCTCCGCGGGCGGCTGGTTCTGCTGGCCGGGCTGGGTCGGCACCGGGGTCGGCTGGCCCGAGGCGTAGGTGTCCATGTCGGTCACCTTCCACTTGCCGTCGCGCTTCTCCGTGGTGAACCACAGCGCCGCGCCGCCGGAGGAGGTCTGGTTGTCCGACGCCCGCGTGGCCGTCTGGTCGATGTACACCATGACCTTGGCCCGGTCGTCGTCGAGCATCACCACGGCGCTGCGCGTCGCCTTCACGGTGACGACCATCTGCTGCTCGGGAGCCAGCCGCTTGAGCTCACCCATGAACTGCTCGTACTGCTGCCGGACTTCGTCGTTGACCAGCAGCTCGTCCGCGGCCCGCTCGTTCTTCGGGATGTCGTTGTAGTCGATCGAGAAGAGCCGCTCGGCCGCCGAGCTCATCTCCTGCTTGACCTGCGCCGTGCCCGCCACGTCGATCAGCGCCGTGTTCTCGGTCCGCGCCGAGGCGTCGCTGCCCTTGAGCTGGAAGAAGGCCGCCAGCCCAGCGAAGAGCAGGCCGACCACGAGCAGCACGCCGACCAGCGCGAACGAGTTCCGGAACCCACGCTTCGGCAGGGGCTCGCCGTCGGGCTCGGCGACCTCGACGGCGACCTCCTCCTCGGAGGCGGGCTTGGCCGCGCCCGTGTCCCTGACCTTGCGGCGCGGGGCGGGCCGTTTCGGGGTCTCCGTCTCGCTCTCGGCCGGTTCCGGCGGCGTCAGCGCCTCGGGTTCCGGCCCCGGCGGCTCGACGGCCTCAGTGGCCTCCTGAGCCTCGGCAGGCTCAAGAGCCTCCGGAGTCTCGGGCTCCTCCGGTTCGGTGCTCTCGGGAGCCTCCGGGCGCGGGCGGGGCGAGGGCGCCGCCGGCTTGCGCAGTCCGGCGACCCGTGGGCGCCGGGCCGGCGGCGTCGCCCCGGTCGCACGGGGAAGGCGGCGGGAAGCTGACACGACTGACTCCGATCCGATGCTGCTCGTTGCGCTTACTGCGTCGTCGCCGCGACCGGCACGTCGCCGATCTGCGACACCTTCCAGACCTGCTCGCCGTTCTCGTCGACACGGGAGAGCTGGACCTCCAGGCGCAGCGTCTTGGTGCCCTGCTCCTGCCCGCGCGTGACCTTGGTGCTCACGGTCGCGAGCGCGCTCGCCACGCCCTCGCGGTCGTTGAGCTCCTCGACGGCGACGTCCTGCACCGTCGACACCACCTTGGTCTTGGCGTCCGAGATCGCCTTGCGGTAGGTCTGCTCCGCAGTGCTGATCTGGGTCTTCAGGTCCTCGGTGACCAGCGACTTCTGCCGGTTGAAGTACTCGTCGAGGTTCTCGTAGTCGACCTCGGTGAACGCGGTGACGGCCTGACCCGCCACGCGCACGACGTCCTCACGCGACGCCGCGACGTCGGCGTTGTCGTCGGCGGCCGCGACCCACCACATCGCCCCGAACACCGCCGCCACGAGGAAGGCGGCGATCGCGAACGCCGCGCTGCCGAACAGGAGCCACCTCGGCGGTCCCGAACTCCGCCTCGGCTCCGGCTCGCCCGGCTCCCGCTCGGGAGCCTCGGCGTCGACCCGCGTCTCTTCCGGCTCGTCCGAACTCATAGCGCTCCAGGGTAGGTCGGGGATGTGTGGTCTGGATCAGCCCGGCAGGCCGATCAGCTGCCCGAGGCTCGTGATGCTCAAGCCCGGGCTGCCCGCGACGCCGGGGACGCCGCGCAGCGAAGCGAGCTCCTCCTCGTCGCGGGTGGAGTTCGCCTGCACCTGCTCCTGGCTCGGTGCGACCGGCACGCCGTTGAACGGCGCGTTCTGCGAGCCGCGCACGCTGATCGGGCTGCCCGCCGGCTCGGCGCAGTACGCGTCCTCCTTGGGCGCACGCTCGCTCATGTCGCTGCCCGGCCGGTACTCCTCCGGCGGCAGGTAGCCCTTGGTGCACGACGGTGGGTTGAACAGGTTCAGCGCGAGCCCGAGGTGGGCGGTGCCGTCGTCCGGCGCCACGGTGAACGCGCCTGCCGACACCATCGGGTAGGTCACCATCGCCTGCTCGAGCCCGTCGAGCCTGGTCACGAGGATGTTCGACGTCGTCAGCAGGTTCGCCACCAGCGAGCTGAGCCCGGGGCCCGTCTCGGCGAGCACCTCGCTGACCTGGGTGGACACCTGCGGCGTGATGTCGATCAGCCTGCGGATGTCGCCGTCGGAGTTCTTCAGCGTCTCCGACAGCGAGGCCAGGTCGCTGCTGAACGAGCGCATCGACCCGGACAGGTCGTTCTGCGTGTCGAGCACGACGTTGCCCTGCTCCAGCAGCTGCACGGTCTGCGGCAGGTACTGCTGCGCGACCCTCGTGAAGTCGCGCGTGGTGTCCATCAGCACCTGCAGGTCGTCGCCGGTGCCGCGGAAGGCGTCGTACGACTCGTCCACCACCGTGCGCAGCGCGTCGGTGGGCACGGACGTGGCGAGGCTGTCCAGGTCGCCGATCACCTTCTCGGTCGGGATCGGCGTCTTGGTCCGCTCTGCCGGGATCACGGCGCCGTTCTCGAGGTACGGGCCGTGCTCGTTGACCGGCTGCAGGTCCACGTACTGCTCGCCGACCGCGGAACGGTTGGCGATCAGTGCGTGCAGGTCGCGAGGCACCTGCGGGGCGTCCGGTTCGATCTCGAGGTTCGCCTGCAGGCCGGTCTCGGTGAGGCTGAGCTGGCCGACCCTGCCGATGTTGTAGCCGCGGTAGGTCACCTCGGCGCCGGTGAAGATGCCACCGGACTCGTCGAGCTGCAGGTGAACCGTGTAGCCGCCCTCGCCGAAGACCTTCTCGACGTCGGTGAAGCGAACCAGGGCGTACGCGATCGCGAGCACCGAGATGATCGCGAAGGCGACGAGCTGGATCTTCGTCCTGCGCACGAGCATCAGCCGGCACCCCCTGACAGCACGTCGAAGATCCCCTGGACGCCGGTGTTCTGCGGCTGCTGTGCCTGCCCCGTCGGCGCCTGCTGACTCGTCTGGGGCTGCGAGCCCGGCAGTGGCAGCGGCGGCGGCGCGTTCTCCGGCGTGCCCTGCCGCCCACCGGTCAGCTGGCCGAGGATCGGGACGTCCTGCAGCGGGTTCTGCCTGCTGCGGCCCATGTTGGCCAGCACCTCGCCGAGGTTGAGGTCGATCTTGGCGTAGAGGTTGAAGTAGTCGCCCTTCGCCCCTTCGACGGCCGCGTCGCTGAACGGGTAGGTCAGCAGCAGTTCGAGCGCCTTCGGCAGGTCGGAGCCTGCCTCCCCGAGCTTCTGGAGTGTCGGCAGCAGCGCCCGCAGGTTCGCCACCAGGTCCTCCTGGCTGGCGTTGACGGTGTCCACCGCGACGCCGGAGAGGCCCTCCAGCGCCTGCAGCATCGTCACGAGCTGGCCGCGCTGCTGTTCGAGCACCCGCAGGCCGGGGCCGAGGTCCTCGATCGCGCCCGCGATCTGGTCCTTCTGCGCGTTGAGCGTGCCGGAGAGCCGGTTGAGCCCGTCGAGCGCGCGGGTGATGTCGCCCGACTGCTCGTCGAGGGTGCTCACCAGCCGTTCCGCGTTGTGCAGCAGCGCGCGGACGTCGGGCTCGTTGCCCTCCAGGGTGTTGTTGAGCTCCTTGGTGATGACGTTGAGCTGCTCGACCCCGCCGCCGTTGAGCAGCATCGACAGCGCGCCGAGCACCTCCTCGACCTCGACGTTGCGGTTGGTTCGCGACACGGGGATCAGGTCGCCGTCCGCGAGTTTGGCCTGCGCGGCCGCCTCGGGTGGCGTGGTCAGCTCGACGTACTTCTCGCCGAGCAGGCTCGACTGGCGCAGGTTCGCGATGGCGTTGGCGGGCAGCTGGACGTCGCCGTTGACCACCACGGTCACCTCGGCGGTCCAGCCGTCCTCGGCGAGGCCGATGCTCTCCACCTGACCCACCGGGACCTCGTTGACGCGCACGCCCGACTGCGGCACCAGGTCCAGCACGTCTCGGAACTGGACCTTGACGCGGTAGGGGTGGTCGCCGAGGTCAGCGCCGCCGGGGAGCGGCACGTCGTAGATGCCCGTGAACCCGCAGCCCGACACCGCGAGCAGCGCGGAGGCGGACACGGCGACCAAGGTCTTCCGGAATCGCATCACTGCCCACCTCCCGAGCTCAGCAGCTGATCGGTCAGCGGCACCGGCAACGGCGGCAGGTTGCCCTGGTTCAGCGCGTTCACCGACTGGGCCAGCGACGGCACCGGCAGCGTGCCGTCGAGCAGCGGCGCCACCTGCCCGCACAGGTCGCCGAGCGCGTCGAGCGCCTCGGGCGTCTGCTTGAGGAACCCACAGATCATGGCGATCGGCGGCTGGGTCAGCTCGTTGAGGTTGGCGCGGGCGTCGAGCGTGCCCGACGACGCGTTGTAGGTGTTGGCGAGGTTGCCCAGCGCCAGCGGGGCGATGTCGAGCGTCTCCGCGAGCGCGGCGCGCTGATCGACGAGCACCCTGGTGACGCTGGCGAGCTTGTCCACATTGGACTTCACCCGGCCCCGGTTGTCCTCGATGAAGTCCCGCACGGAGTACAGCGTGGTGCTCAGCTGCTGGACCGTGGCCGCCAGGTTGTCCTTCTCGCCCTCCAGGAAAGAGCTGACGTCGGCGAGCTGCGTCTCGAACTGGCGCACCTCGTCGTCGCTGTTCGCCAGTGTCGTGGACAGCTTCGCGAGGTTCTCGACGGTCTTGAACAGGTCACCGGAGTTGCCGGAGAGCGTTCCCGCGGCCTGGCTGAGCCGGTTGATGGTGTCGTTCAGCGCCTTGCCGTTGCCCTCCATGTTGTCGGAGAGCGTGTTCAGCAGGTTCGACAGTGAGCCGTCACGGTTGGCGCCGTTGGGTCCGAGCGACTCCGACACGCGGCTGAGGCTCTCGTTGAGCTCGTCGACCTCCAGCGGCACGGCGGTGCGGTTCATCGGGATCATGGCGCCATCGTCCAGCGTCGGCCCGCCGGTGTAGGCGGGGCCGAACTGCACGTAGCGGTCGGACACCAGCGACGGCGCGACGATCACGGCCTGCGCGTCGGCGGGGATCGTCACCTCGCGGTCGTAGGTCATCTCGACCTTGACCCGCTCGCCCTGCGGCTCGACCCGGGTGACCTCGCCCATCTCGACGCCGAGCACGCGCACGCTATTGCCGACGTAGAGGCCGACGGCGCTGGGGAAGTACGCGGTCACGTGTTTCTGGCCCGCGTCCTTGAGGGTCCACCACAGACCGCCCGCGACCACGAGCCCGAGCACGCAGGCGATCGTGACGCCTCGCAGGAGGCTCTGACCGAAGCGGGTGTCACTCATTGCGCGTTGCACCCCTCTTCGTTCAGCGGGCCGACCGACGGCAGGAGCAGGCCGCAGATGTAGTTGTCGAACCAGCGGCCGTTGCCGATCGTGTTGTTGAAGACCCGGATGAACGGCGCGAACCGGCGGATGCCCTCCGACAGCGACTCCTGGTTGCGCTGGAGCATGCCCGTGAGCTGGTCGAGCTGGGTGAGCACCGGGTCGAGCTGGCCCTGGTTGTCGTCCACCAGGCCCTGCAGCTGGGTCGCGAGCGCCTGGCTGCCCTGCAGCAGCGCCGAGATCGCCTGCTCGCGCCTGGCCAGCTCGGCCAGCAGCAGGTTGCCATCGTCGATCAGCTTCGTCAGCTCGGCGTCGCGGTCGGCGAGGGTCTGGCTGACCTGCCGCGTGTTGGCCAGCAGCGTCGAGAGCTGCTGGTCCCGCGAGGCGATCGTGTTGGACAGCTGCGAGAGCCCGTCGAGCGCGCCGCGCACGTCGTCGGGCGTGTCGGCGAAGGTCTCCGAGAGCACGTCGAAGCTCTGCGCGAGCTGCTCGGTGTCGATCTCGTCGACGGTCTGGGAAAGCCCCCGGAACGCCTCCAGCACGTCGTACGGCGCGACCGTCCGCTCCCTCGGGATGGTGTCGCCGGGGTCGAGCGCCCGGTCCCCGACCGGGTCGAGCGCCACGTACTTCTGCCCGAGCAGAGTCTTGATCTTGATGGCAGCGCTGGTGCGGTCGCCCAGCCACGCGTCCTTGACCTTGAACGACACGCGCACCCGGTCGCCGGCGAGCTCGACGTCGGTCACCTTGCCGACCTTGACGCCCGCGATGCGGACCTCGTCGTCGGCCTGCAGCCCCGCGGCCTCGCTGAAGTCGGCGGTGTAGGTGGTGCCGCCGCCGATGATCGGCAGGTCGTCGGAGTTCAGCGCCGCGACCGTGCCCAGCACCATGAGCACGATGCCGACGACGGCGATCGGGATCGGGTTGCGTTTCTGGAAGCTCGTCATCAGCCCATGCACCGTTCCCTGCCCACCGGGGCGATCGGCACGTTGACCGGCGCGGTCATCAGACCGGGGATCTGCACGCTGCCCTCGGTCGAGCACAGGAAGAAGTTGAACCACGAGCCGTAGTCGGCTGTCGCGGTCATCCTGGTGACCTTCTCGGGCAGGAACTGGATGAAGTGCTCCACGAGCGGCTCGCTGTCGTTCAGGTTGTTCGCCAGCACGCCCAGCGCCTCGATGTCCTGCTTCAGCGGTTCCCTCGCCTCGTCGAGCAGTCCCGACGTGGTGGTGGTCAGCTCGCCGAGCGACTCGATCGCGTCGCCGATCGGCTCGCGGTCGCTGGAGAGGCCGGACACGAACTGCTGGAGCCGGACGATGAGGTCGGACAGCTGCGGCGTGCGTTCGTTGACGGTGGCCAGCACGCTGTTGAGGTTGTCGATCACCTGGCCGATGACTTGGTCCTTCTCGGCGATGGTCGTGGTGAGCGACGCGGTGTGCGCCAGCAGGCTCTCCACCGTGCCGCCCTCGCCCTGCAGGACCTGGATGATCTCGAAGGACAGCTTGTTCACGTCCTCGGGGGCCAGCGCGCGGAAGAGCGGTTTGAAGCCGTTGAACAGCTCGGTGAGGTCGAGGGCCGGCCGCGTGCGCTCCACCGGGATGTTCCCGCCCGGCTCCAGCTGCCCGGCGGGCTCGCCGGTGCCCTGGTCGAGCGACACGTAGCGCTGGCCCACGAGGTTGCGGAACTTGATCGTGGCTGTGACCCCGGCGGGCAGCCTGCGGCCCGAGTCCACCTCGAACTCGACTTCGGCCTGCCTGCGGTCGACGATCCGCACATCGCTCACCTGGCCGACGCGCACGCCCGCGATGCGCACGTCGTCGCCGGGCAGCAGCATCGCGGCGTCGGTGAAGCGGGCCGTGTAGGCGTTGGTCTTGGTCAGGTTCACGTTGGCGATGCTGATGCCGAGGATCGCGGTGAACACCACGGTGACCACGATGAAGATCGTCAGCTTGGTCAGTGGAGCGGCGACTCCCCTCATGCTTCGCCCCCCGTCTGAACGCGCGACAGCGAACGCGGAGCCGGGCCGCTCACCGATCCGCCGAACGCCCGGTCACCTCGCAGAGCGGCCCGCCTCCGCGTTGGCGGTGCCTTCGGCGAGAGCGCGTTCGCGGCACCCGACTCGGTCGAGCGGAGACATCCACCCTTCCTACTCACGAACGTTCACCTCCGCTCCCCGGTACAGCGGTCCCACCAGCAGCGCGCCCCAGCCGGGCACGTCGGCCGCGTCCATCCCCACCTGCGGGCCGAGCAGCTGCGAGAGCAGGGCGTACTCGGCAGGCGTGTTGGCGGGGTTGCCGCCCGCCGTGGTGCCGCTGCCGTTGTAGCCGCCGGCGTTAGCCGCGTTGTTGGCCGGGTTCAGCCCGTCGTTCTGCGAACGCGCGGGCTCGGGCGGCTCGCTGCCGTCCTCGACGGGGCCGTCCGGCGGGTACTGCGGGAAGGGATCCGGGTACTCGTCCATCGCATAGCAGCGCGGGCCGCGCTTGTCCTCATACTCTGGCTCGTCCTGGCCGGGAATGTACGGCCCGCGGTTGGTGGTGATCTCGATCGTCGCGTGCAGACCGGGCTTGTCGGTGCCCTTGCCGAACGCCTCGTCGATGCGCGGCAAGAGGTCGGCCATCTGCCCGATGAAGCACGGGTACTCGGGCGAGTACTTCGCCAGCAGCTCGGCGGTTGGCCGCGCCGTCTCGCCGAGGCTGATGATGTTGGCCGAGTTGGCCTCGAGGAACGACCGCAGGTCGGTCGACGCCGTGGTGAGGTTGCCGTAGAGCGTCTGCAGGTTCTGCCGCTGCTCCACCACGGTGCGGCTCGTGGTCCTGAGGTTGTCGAGCGTGCGCACCAGGTCCGGAGCGGCGACCGACAGGTTGTCGGAGAACTCCGCGAGCTCGCGCAGGTTCTGCTGCAGCTCGGGCAGGTGGGGGTTCAGCTCGCCGACGTAGGCGCCGAGCTCGGACAGCGTCGCGCCCAGCTCCTCGCCGCGGCCCTGCAACGCCGTGGAGATCGCGGTGAGCGTGCTGGAGAGCTTCTGCGGCTGCACGGCCTGCAACACCGGCATCAGGTCACCGAGTGCCTGCTCCAGCTCGATCACGCTCGACGTGCGGTCCTGCGGGATCACGTCGCCGTCGCGCAGGCTCTGCGGCGAGGCCTGCTCGGGGATCTCCAGCGACACGAACCGCTCGCCGAACAGCGTCTTCGGGAGGAACCGGGCCGAGACGTTGCTCGGCACCAGCGGCGCCTGCTCGGGGTCGAGGTGCAGGGTCAGCTTCGACCCGGTCTCGGTGGGGGCGATGTCCGCGACACTGCCGACGATCAGCCCGCGCACCTTGACGTCGGAGTTCTCGGTGAGCTGGTTGCCGATCGTGTCGGCCTCGAGCGTGACGCTGACGAACTTCGAGAAGCTCTTGTTGTACAGCGCGATGCTGAGGTACACGCCGCCCACGAGCACGAGGATGAGCAGCAGGCCCAGCAGCCTGCGGCGCAGTGTTCCCATCGCCTGGCTCATCCCGCGATCCTCACCGTCGTGTCGGTGCCCCAGATGGCGAAGCCGATGAAGAAGTTGACCACCGCGACCGTCACGATCGAGAGCCGGACCGCGCGGCCGACGGCGACGCCGACGCCCGCGGGGCCACCGGAGGCCCGGTAGCCGTAGTAGCAGTGCGTCAGGATGATCAGCACGCTGAAGATCAGCACTTTGAGGAACGAGTAGAAGACGTCCTGCGGTGGCAGGAACATGTCGAAGTAATGGTCGTAGGTGCCCGCCGACTGGTCGTAGATGTAGATGACCACCAGCCGGGAGGCGAGGTAGGAGCTGAGCAGGCCGATCACGTACAGCGGGATCACCGCGACGAACCCGGCGATGATCCGCGTGGTCACCAGGTACGGCAGGCTCGGCACGCCCATCACCTCGAGCGCGTCGATCTCCTCGGAGATCCGCATGGCACCGAGCTGCGCGGTGAACCCGGCGCCGACGGTCGCCGACAGCGCCAGCCCCGCCACGAGCGGCGCGATCTCCCGCGTGTTGAAGAACGACGTGAGGAAGCCGGTGAACGCCGACGTGCCGATGGAGTTCAGCGCCGAGAAGCCCTGCAGGCCCACGAGCACACCGGTGAACAGCGTGAGGCCGACCATGACGCCGACCGTGCCGCCGATGACGGCCAGCGACCCCGAGCCGAAGCTGACCTCGGCGAGCAGGCGCAGGACCTCCTTGGTGTAGCGCCGGATCGTTCGCGGTGCCCACGCGAGCGCGCGCAGGTAGAACGACATCTGGTCGCCGAGGACGTCGAGCGTCTCGAGTGGACGGTTCGCGAGCTTCTTCGCGTTCTGGGAGAACGTGGCCATCGTCTAGTCCAACTTCGCAGGAACGACCTGCAGGTAGATCAGCGTGATCACGAAGTTGACCACGAACAACAACAGGAACGTGATGACGACGGACTGGTTGACGGCGTCGCCGACACCCTTCGGCCCCGGCGGCGGGTTCAGCCCCCGGTACGCGGCGACGACGGCGGCGATGAAACCGAAGATCAGTGCCTTCAGCTCACCGACCCACAGGTCCGGCAGCTGGGCCAGAGCGGAGAAGCTCGCGAGGTAGGCGCCCGGTGTGCCGTCCTGGAGCACGACGTTGAAGAAGTAGCCGCCCAGCACGCCGATGACGCTGACCATGCCGTTGAGCAGGAGCGCGACGAGCATGCACGCGAGCACCCTCGGCACGATGAGCCGCTGCACGGCGGAGACGCCGAGCACCTCCATCGCGTCGATCTCCTCGCGGATCGTGCGCGCGCCGATGTCGGCGCAGATCGCCGATCCGCCTGCGCCCGCGACGAGCAGCGCCGTGACCAGTGGGCTCGCCTGCTGCACCGTGGCGAGCACGCTGCCCGCGCCGGTGTACGACTGCGCGCCGAGCTGCCGCGCCAGTGAACCGAACTGCAGGGAGATCACGGCGCCGAAGGGGATCGCGACCAGCGCCGTCGGCAGGATCGTGACACTCGCGATGAACCAGGACTGCTGGATGAACTCCCGCACCTGGAACGGCCGCTGGAAGATGCCACGTGCTACGTCGAGGCCGAGCGCGAAGAGCTTCCCGGTTTCCCGCAGCATCCCCATGCCGGGAACCCTGGCCGTGGAGGCCCGAGAGCTCATGAAGGTCCTCGCCGTGCTCGTTCCTCGCGGGCCGAGGCCGTCCATGAGGCACGACCGCGCTGCATCTTCCGGAGCGATTCCTCGCTGCGCTCGTCACCGCTCATGAACGTCCTTGCTGCGGGTAGGGAGGGGGAAGGCGATCGGTGTCGGTCGCCTGTCTCGGCTCCCGCCAGCCGGATCCCGGCAGGGCGGCGACGTCCTCGGTGGGCAGCTGGCCCCGCTGCGACGTCAGGCCGTGGTGGGTCTGGACCCCGTAGTGCCGCCGCTCCTCGGGGCTCAGCGACTCGATGATCCCCTCCTGCGCGGCAGGCGGCAGCGTGTGCAGGATCCGCATCACGCGGTCCTTGCGACGGCGTGCCCCGCCCCGCTCCGGCACCCCGGGGGTCGGCTGCATCTGCTCGGGGATCCCGGTCACGTCCTCGACGCCGCCCGCGTGGTGACCCGCCTCGAACATGGCCTTCTCGGCGGCCATCGTGGCGGAGTCCTTCTCCTCGCTCATGCCGATCGGGCCGTCCATGCGGCCGTTGAGGAACTGCTTGACGACCGGCTCGTCGCTGGTCAGCAGCACCTCGCGTGGCCCGAACATCACCAGCTCCTTGCGGAACAGCATGCCCAGGTTGTCCGGCACGGTGCGGGCGAGGTTGATGTTGTGCGTGACGATCAGGAAGGTCGCGTCGATCTGCGCGTTCACGTCGAGGAAGAGCTGGCTGATGTACGTGGTCCGGACCGGGTCCAGACCGGAGTCCGGCTCGTCGACGAGGATGATCTTGGGGTCCAGCACGAGCGCGCGCGACAGCCCCGCGCGCTTGCGCATACCACCGGAGATCTCGCCGGGCAGCTTCTTCTCGGCACCGGAGAGGCCGGTCATCTCCAGCTTCTCCAGCACGATCCGCCGGATCTCGGTCTCCGACTTCTTCGTGTGCTCCCGCAGCGGGAACGCGACGTTGTCGTAGAGGTTCATCGACCCGAACAGCGCGCCGTCCTGGAACAGCACCCCGAAGAGCTTGCGGACGTCGTAGAGCTTGCGCTCCGAGCACGTGACCACGTCGACGCCGTTGATCACGCACTTGCCGCGGTCGGGCTTGAGCAGGCCGATCATGGACTTGAGGAAGACCGACTTACCGGTGCCCGACGGGCCGAGCATCACCGACACCTCGCCCGGCGGCAGCGTCAGCGTCACGTCACGCCAGATGGTCTGCTTGCCGAATGACTTCGTCAAGCCCTCGATGACCACCTCGACACCCATCGCACCTCCCGGAGCCCATTCGCGGCAGCACGCCCCGAAGCTTGCGTCACCCACATGCAACGAGCCGGGCGCGCACAGGTTACTCACCGGTTCTGATCAGTGGGACGCGGCCACGACCGTCAAAGGTGGGAGCAAGGTAACGCACCGGGGTGCCGAATGCACGAAAAGGGCGGGCATCCCGTGATCGGATGCCCGCCCTTCGCGGTGCTCTGTGGAGCTACCAGGTCACTTGACGGAGACCTTGGCGCCGGCAGCCTCGAGCTTCTCCTTGGCGGCGTCGGCGGCGTCCTTGTCGACCTTCTCGAGGAGGGGCTTCGGGGCGCCCTCGACGAGCTCCTTGGCCTCCTTCAGGCCCAGGCCGGAGACGACCTCGCGGACGACCTTGATGACCTGGATCTTCTTGTCGCCGGCGCCCTCGAGGATGACGTCGAACTCGTCCTTCTCCTCCTCGGCCGGGGCGGCAGCGCCCGCGGCACCCGGGGCGGCGGCCACGACGGCGGCCGGGGCGGCGGCGGTGACGTCGAAGGTCTCCTCGAACTGCTTCACGAACTCCGAGAGCTCCAGGAGCGTCAGCTCCTTGAAAGCGTCGAGCAGTTCCTCGGTGCTCAGCTTCGCCATGATGGCGTTCCTTCCTTGTTACGACTCGCTGGTCGGGGGTGGGTTTTCGGTCAGCTCTCGGCAGTGTCGGCAGCGCCGTCGCCGGACTCGGACTTGCGCTTCTCCTCGAGCGCGGCGGCCAGGCGGGCGACCTGGGACGCCGGCGCCTGGAACAGCGCGGCGGCCTGGGACAGCTTCGCCTTGAACGCGCCCGCCGCCTTGGCGAGGAGCACCTCACGGCTCTCGAGGTCGGCGATCCGCTCGATCTCGGAAACCGTGAGCGGGCGGCCATCCATGTAGCCGCCCTTGATGACGAGGGCGCTGTGGTCCTTCGCGAAGTTCTTCAGCGCCTTCGCGGCCTCGACCGGCTCGCCCTCGATGAAGGCGATCGCGGTCGGACCCACGAAGAGATCGTTGAGGCCCTCGATGCCAGCGTCCTCAGCGGCACGCTTGACGAGGGTGTTCTTCGCGACCCGGTACTTGGCGGTGTTGCCGAGAGCGCGGCGCAGCTCACTGAGCTGGGACACGGAGAGGCCGGTGTACTCGGTGACAACGGTTGCCGAGCTGTTGCGGAACTTGTCCGCGATCTCGGCGACGGCCGCCACCTTGTCGGGCTTCGCCATGGTCGCCTCCTCTCTTGGCTGGGTGACCACTGGCTGCGCCCGGACCCCCAACACGACAAACGCCCCGGCGCAGCAGGCGCGGGGCGTCGATACACACTGAGTCAGTGTGGCGATCCTCGTCCTCCTGCGCGGGCCGCCCGCCGTACTGCGGACCTTCGTTCCCCGGGCGAGGTGCCCGGAGAAGACCAGCGGTCTTCGGTAGAACCGCTGACCAGCATACGTGGCCCTCCGCGCACCCTCGCCACCACCCCCTGGTAGGTCCGTCATGCAGTGATGGTGGCGTTCACTGCAGCCGCCTGGGCGACCTAGGGCCACGTACCGTGCGCGAGCAGGCATCATGGGTCACGTGGCCCAGCAGCGACCTGACCGACAGCCCGGACCCGAGCAGGGGCCGGCTGCCGAGCACGCGCCCGGATCGGACCTCCAGCCCGGCCGGCGGGACCAGCCGGCGCAGACGCCGCCACCCGATCTCGACCCGGAGCAGCTGCGCCAATTCCAGCAGTTCCAGCAGTTCCAGGACTTCCTGAAGTTCCAGGAGGCGCAGCGCCAGGGCGGCGCCGAGGTGGTGCCTGGCCAGCAGCCGCAGTACCACCCCGCACCGGCGGCGACCCAGCAGCTCATCCACCAGCCGCCAGCTCCCCCGCGCCGGAGGGTGCCGGGCTGGCTGCAGTGGCTCGGCAAGAAGATCCTCGGCTGGCTGATCTTCTTCCTGCTGCTCGCACTGGCGCTGACCTGGGCGTACAACTACTTCTTCGGCTCCGACGAGGGCGACAGCACCAAGTCTGCGGCCCAACTGGGTGGCGGGAAGTACCACACCAACGAGGTCCTCTCCACGCGACCGCACGTGGCGGTGCAGAAGATCTATCAGCTGGTCGCCGAGGGCAGCTACGAGCGGGCGTGCGTCCGTTTCGACAACGACCGCGGCATCGAAGAGAAATTCGCCCGGGACCTGGGTTATCCCGACTGCCGTCAAGCTGTGCTCGGTCTCCAGACCGAGGTGTCACATGTCACGGACTATTCGCGATCGATTTATCCCCAGTACTACGACCCCAACGCCACGACCTTGCGGATCGATTCGTGTGACTTTGAGATCAGCGGAGGCCCGGCCCTCGGCGTCTTCACGGTGACTAAGGTCGAGCGCGGCCAGTGGCTCATCACCGGACATGAACCCGGCCCGAAGACCTGCCCGGGCACCACTCCCGACACTGGCGAGCCCACAAGCCCCAGCCCCTCCAACTAGCGCACACGAGAAAGGGGCGGCCACCCGGCTTCGGGTGACCGCCCCTTTTCGTCGCTCTGCGAGCCTTACGCGTTGCTGTCCTCGGTGAGGAGGTCGCGCGTGCGAGCCGGGTCCACCGGGATACCCGGGCCCATCGTCGTGCTGAAGGTGACCTTCTTGAGGTAGCGGCCCTTCGCGGCGGAGGGCTTCGACCGCAGCACCTCATCCAGCGCGGCGGCGTAGTTCTCCACCAGCTTGTCGGCGTCGAACGAGGCCTTGCCGATCACCATGTGCAGGTTGGCCTGCTTGTCGACGCGGAAGCTGACCTTGCCGCCCTTGATGTCGGTGACGGCCTTGCCGACCGCGGGGGTCACGGTGCCGGTCTTGGGGTTCGGCATCAGGCCACGCGGGCCGAGGATGCGGGCCACCCGGCCGACCTTCGCCATCTGGTCCGGTGTCGCGATCGCGGCATCGAAGTCGAGCCAGCCACCCTGGATGCGCTCGATCAAGTCGTCGGAGCCGACCGCGTCAGCACCGGCGGCCTCGGCCTCGGCGGCCTTGTCGCCGATGGCGAAAACGATGACGCGGACGGTCTTACCCGTTCCGTGCGGCAGGTTCACGGTGCCGCGGACCATCTGGTCGGCCTTGCGGGGGTCGACGCCGAGTCGCATGGCGACCTCGACGGTGGCGTCCATCTTGACCTTGGAGGTCTCCTTGGCGAGCCGAGCGGCCTCGAGCGGGGCGTACAGCCTGCTCTTGTCGATCAGCTCGGAGGCCTGGCGGTAGGCCTTGCTGCGCTTGGTCATGCTCTGTCCTTCGAATCTGTGAGTGGATCAGTCGTGGTACGGGCCAGCGCCTGGCCCTTCCACACGGGAGCGCTGTGGCTCAGTCGACGACCGTGAGGCCCATCGACCGGGCGGTGCCGGCGATGATCTTGGCGGCCTGGTCGGTGTCGTGGGCGTTGAGGTCGCTCTTCTTCGTCTCGGCGATCTCGCGCACCTGGGCCATGGTCACCTTGCCGACCTTGGTCTTGTGCGGCTCGCCGCTGCCCTTCTCGATCCCGGCGGCCTTGAGCAGGAGCTTCGCGGCCGGCGGGGTCTTGAGCTTGAAGTCGAACGAGCGGTCCTCGTACACGGAGATCTCGACCGGCACGACGTTGCCGCGCTGCGACTCGGTGGCCGCGTTGTAGGCCTTGCAGAACTCCATGATGTTGACGCCGTGCTGACCCAGCGCGGGACCAACGGGCGGGGCCGGGTTCGCGGCACCCGCCTGGATCTGCAGCTTGATGATCGCTGCAAGCTTCTTCTTCTTGGGTGGCATTCCTGTTTCCTGTTCAGCGTTGCTTCCCCACGCACCTGCCGTGGCGCGGGGACCTTCCGGCCGCCAGGTAGGCGACCGTCAGATCTTGGAGACCTGGTTGAACGACAGCTCGACCGGCGTCTCCCGGCCGAAGATCGACACCAGGACCTTCAGCTTCTGGGCGTCCGCGTTGACCTCGCTGATCGTCGCGGGCAGGGTCGCGAACGGGCCGTCCATGACGGTGACCGACTCGCCGACCTCGAAGTCGACCTCGACCGAGCGGGCGGCCGACGGCGTCTCGGCCGCGGCGGCCTCGCCCTTGCCCGCCTTCGCGGGGGCGGCCTTCTCGACCTGCGGTGCGAGGAACTTCAGCACCTCGTCCAGCGTAAGCGGCGACGGGCGCGAGGTGGCGCCCACGAAGCCCGTGACGCCGGGGGTGTTGCGCACCGCGCTCCACGAGGCGTCGTTCAGCTCCATCCGAACCAGGATGTAGCCGGGCAGCACCTTCCGCTGGACCTGCTTGCGCTGGCCGTTCTTGATCTCGGTGACCTCTTCGGTCGGCACCTCGATCTGGAAGATGAAGTCCTCGACGTCCAGCGTCTGCCGCCTGGTCTCGAGGTTGTTCTTGACCTTGTTCTCGTAGCCGGCGTAGGAGTGCACCACGTACCACTCGCCGGGCAGCGACCGGAGCTCCGCGCGGAGCTTCTCGACCGGGTCCTCGTCCTCGTCCGAGGCGTCGGCCGCTTCGGGCTGCTCCGCGACGGCGGAGTCGTCGGTGCGGTCCGCGGCGGCGTCGGCGCTGTCGGCCTCCGTGTCCTCGGCGGCCTCGACCGGCGTCACGTCGGCCTCGGTGGGGTCCGAGTCCGCCTCACCGGTGGCCGCGAGCACCTGCTCGTCGGAAAGGCCGGTCAGGTCCTGACCGGCTCCTGAGCCGTTCTCGGAGGTCACTTTCCGTCCTCTCAGTTGATCGCGTGTGGTGGTCGCCGGTGTCGCGTGCGACCCCGGGGCCACTCGCCGGGCCTGGTCGGCCGCTCAGGTGCCGAATACGAAGTCCACGCCCTTGAGGAAGACGAAGTCGAGTCCGTACACCAGTGCCACCATGAACGCCACGAACACCAGCACCACGGTGGTGTAGGTGACCATCTGCTTGCGCGTCGGCCAGATGACCTTGCGCAGCTCGGCCCAGACCTCCCGGATGAACCGCACGAACCGCGAGAAGATCGAGCCTCGCTTGTCGTCCTTGCGGTCACGCTTCGGCGTCGGCCGGTCCTTGCCGGACGGCTTGACGGGCTTGTCCGAAGTCTTCCCCTTCGGAGCGGGACGCTTCTTCGCCTCGGCGCTCTCGGCCTCGGAGCCCGTGCCGGCAGGGCGCGCGGAGGCGCGGCGCTCACGCCGAGCCGCGGCGGTGACCGGACGGGACGAGCGCTTCGACGCCCGGTCCTTGTCCTTCTCCCCGTCCTCGCTCACGAGCTACTCCTCCGCTCCACCTGACACGTCAACGCAGGGGTGACAGGACTTGAACCTGCAACCTGCGGTTTTGGAGACCGCTGCTCTGCCATTTGAGCTACACCCCTTCGAGCGGCGAAACCGCTCGCGTGGACGCACTCAACCCACCCCGCTGCGCTCGCAGGGCCGAGTGTCGGGCGTTCCAAGTTCGGAAGTCTACGGCAAGCCCGGAAGCACCTCGCAACCGCGCCCGGTTGTGGCCTCCGGGGCGGCTGTCCACCGGCTCCGGCGCGCGTGAAAAAATGTCGGCATGGCCACACCTGCAAGCACTGTCACCAGCCCTCGTTCCCGCGTATCCGCACGGATCGCGGGGATCACGCCGTCTGCGACGCTCGCCGTCGACGCGAAGGCGAAGGCACTCAAGGCGGAGGGTCGCCCGGTGATCGGCTTCGGCGCCGGCCAGCCCGACTTCCCCACCCCCGACTACATCGTCGAGGCCGCGGCCGCCGCGGTGCACGAGCGCGTCAACCACGGCTACACCGCCGCGGGCGGGCTGCCCGAGCTGCGCGAGGCCCTCGCCGCGAAGACGCTGCGCGACTCCGCGTTCGAGTGCGACGCCTCGCAGATCCTCGTGACCAACGGCGGCAAGCAGGCCGTTTATTCCGCGTTCGCGACGCTGCTCGACCCGGGCGACGAGGTGCTGCTGCTCGCCCCGTACTGGACGACCTACCCCGAGTCGATCACCCTCGCGGGTGGCGTGCCGGTGCAGGTGACCGCCGACGAGTCGACCGGCTACCTGGTCACCGTCGAGCAGCTCGAGGCGGCCCGCACCGACAAGACCAAGGTGCTGCTGTTCAACTCGCCGTCCAACCCGACCGGCGCCGTCTACCCGCGCGAGCAGGTCGAGGCGATCGGCCGCTGGGCGCTGGAGCACGGCATCTGGGTGGTCACCGACGAGATCTACGAGCACCTGGTCTACGACGGCGTCACGGCCGCCTCGATGCCGGCCGTGGTGCCCGAGCTGGCCGACCAGACGCTGATCCTCAACGGGGTCGCCAAGACCTACTCGATGACCGGCTGGCGCGTCGGCTGGATCATCGGCCCCCAGGACGTGATCAAGGCGGCGTCGAGCTTCCAGTCGCACCTGTGCGGCAACGTCGCCAACGTGTCGCAGCGGGCCGCGCTCGCGGCCGTGTCGGGCCCGCTGGACGCCGTGTACGAGATGCGCAAGGCGTTCGACGTGCGCCGCAAGCGGATCGTCTCCCTGCTGTCGGACATCCCCGGCGTGGAGTGCCCGACGCCGGAGGGCGCCTTCTACGCCTACCCGTCGGTGAAGGCGCTGCTGGGCAAGGAGATCCGGGGCCAGCGCCCGGAGAACACGGTCGAGCTCGCGGACTTGATCCTGCGTGAGGTCGAGGTGGCCGTGGTACCGGGCGAGGCGTTCGGCACCCCCGGCTACTTCCGGTTCTCCTACGCGCTCGCCGAGGCCGACCTCGTCGAGGGCGTCAACCGGGTCGGCTCGCTGCTCTCCGAGGCGAAGTAGGCACACCGTGCGCAAGGCGCTGGCGACCGCGCTGCTCGCCGCGGTCGCCGGCGCCTGCACACCGGGTGCGGACGCCGTCGACGGCACCGCACCGCACGCTGGGCACTACGTCGCGCTCGGCGACTCCTACGTTTCGGGTCCGGGCACCGGCACGCCCACGGGCGTGCCGAGCGGGTGCCTGCGCTCGGACCACAACTACCCGCGCCTGATCGCCGCCGAGCTGGGCGTGGAGAAGCTCTCCGACGTCAGCTGCGGCGGCGCACGCACCGAGAACCTGACCGCGCCACAGCCGACGCCGCAGGGCACCAACCCGCCTCAGCTCGACGCGCTGAGGCCCGACACGGCGCTGGTGACGCTGGGCATCGGCGGCAACGACGTGAACCTCATCGAGCGCGCGGCCGAGTGCGCGCGCGGAGCCGCGTGCCTGGACATGAACGCCGCCGGGGTGCCGGAGTGGCTGGCCTCGGTGCTGGCGGAGGTCGGCAGCCGGCTCGGGTCGGCACTGGACGAGATCGCCGAGCGGGCGCCCTCGGCCAGAGTGATCGTGGTCGGCTACCCGACGATCCTGCCCACCGACGCCGGTGAGTGTGCGCTCGAGTATCCCGAGTCCGTCGACCGGATCCCGTCGCTGCGACAGGGCCTGGACGCCCTCAACGCGATGCTCGCCGAGCAGGCGGCGAAGCACGGCGCCGAGTACGCCGACACGGTGACGCCCACGAGGGGCCACGGCGTGTGCGCGCCGCCGGAGTCGCGCTGGGTGGAGGGCCTGGAGCCGGTGACCGGCGCCCACCCGCTGCATCCGACGGCGCGCGGCGAACGGGCGCTCGCCGACGCCGTGCTCGGGGTCATCCGCTGACGTCAGGCGACGCGCACCACGGCCTGCGCCTTGCCCAGCACGGTCTTGCCGTCGAACTTCGCGGTGATGTCGACGCGGGCAGTGCCGTCGTCGCGGACCTCGCCGATCTTGCCGGTGAACTCCACGAGTGCGCCCTCGGCGTCGTCGGGCACCACGACAGGCCTGGTGAACCGCACGCCGTACTCGACGACGCGGCCGGGGTCACCGAGCCAGTCGCTGATCATGCGGCCGCCGAGCGCCATCGTCAGCATCCCGTGCGCGATCACGTTCGGGAGGCCGACCTCCGTGGCGAAGCGCTCGTTCCAGTGGATCGGGTTGAAGTCCAGCGACGCGCCCGCGTAGCGCACCAGCTGGTCCCTGGTGACGTGCACGGAAAGGCCGGGCAGCTCGTCTCCGACGTTCATGCTCATTCTCCCCTCACCACGAGCTGGGCGTACGTGGTGCAGACCGGCTCACCGTCAACGGTCTCGACGTCGGCGTGGACGCTCAGGAAGTCGTTGCCCGCGCGGACGAAGATGTCGTCGATGTGCGTGGTCAGCCGCAGCTCGTCACCCGCGCGCACCGGGCGGTGGTGGGTGAAGCGCTGGTCGCCGTGGACCATGCGCGAGTAGTCGAGGCCGAGTTCGGGGTCGGCGACGATCGCGTTGATCGAGGCGAGGTTGATGATCGTCAGGAAGGTCGGCGGCGCGATGACGTCGGGATAGCCCGCCGCCTCGGCCGCGGCCGGGTCGCGGTAAAGGGGGCTGTCGTCACCGATCGCGTCGGCGAACTCGGCGATCTTCGCCCGGCTCACCTCGTAGGTGCTGGTGGGTGGGTACGTCCGGCCGATGAAAGAGGGATCCAGGGGCACCCGTGCAGGTTACCGGGGGCCGTGCGGGCCTTGGCCTGCCCTCACGGCCCCCGGTTGTCCGTGTCGCTAGTTCAGGGCCACGCCGTAGGCGTTGAGGGCCTCGACGACGGGCTGGAAGAACGAGCTGCCGCCGCCCATGCCGGAGGTGATGCCGAGGCCGACGCTGCCCGCGAACATGCAGCCGCCGGAGTCACCGGAGTTCACCGCGGCCGAGGTCTGCACCAGCTGGTGGACCGAGCCCTCCGCGTAGTTCACGGTCACGTCGACGGCCTGCACGGTGCCGCAGGTCAGGTTGGTCGTGGAGCCGCTCTTACAGATCTCCTGGCCGACCGTGGCGTCGGCGGCCGAGGTGATGGGCTGCGTCGAGCCGTCCCACAGCGTGACCTCGCCGGGGGCGCTGCCGGTGGTGTTCTGGATCAGGCCGTAGTCGTTGTCGGGGAAGCTGGCGTCCACCGAGGGGCCGACGTTCCACTCGGCGACGGCGCCCGTGCAGTGGCCCGCGTCAACGATGTAGTTCTGCCCGTCGCGGTTGGTGTTGAAGCCCGCCGAGCAGCGGCTGCCGCCGCCGGTGATGGCCTCGCCGTTGTAGATGGCCTTGTGCATGCCGCCCGCGACGTGTTCGACGCGCACGGCGCCGCCGAGCCCCTCCGCGGCCGAGACGAGCTTCGCGGCCGCGCTGTCGTCCGCGGCGTCGGCGACGGTCAGCACGAGCTGGTTGGTGGTCGGGTCGAGCCCCAGTGAGGTGTGCGCGACGGCGGGCAGCGCGTCGAGCGTGCCGCGCGCCTCGGCGAGTTCGGCCGCCGAGCGGGTGACGACCTTGGCGGTCGCGCCGGCCTGCTCCACCTTCGCGGCGGCGCCATCGCTCGTGACGTTGACGACCGGGCGGCCTTGCGCGTCGAGGTAACTGCCGGCGTGCTGGGCGCCGAGCGCCGCGGTGACCTCGGTGAGGGTCTGGGCGCCTGCCTGCTGCGCCTCGAGGAGCCGCTGGGCGGCGGCCTCGGTGATGCCTCGTTCGGAGGTGATGGTGGCGATGGCCGCACCGGCGACGTCGCTCGAGTAGCCCTCGATACTCGTTGCGGACGCCACCGTGGGGGCCAGGAGACCCAGCGTGAAGGCGCTGGCTGCCAGGGTGATCGCGGTTCTGGACTTGATGTTCATACCGGTTCTCACTTTCGCAGGGTTGTCACCCGTTAGAGTGAGGCCAGTCACGCACGAACCGCTAGCGTCTTTCGTTGGATTCTTTCCAACGAGATGGCGAACAAAAAGGCCGCCCCCGAACACCGGGAGCGGCCTCTCGTCGACTCAGGAACTCAGCGAGTCTCCTTGTGGTTGCGGTGCGTACCGCAGTTCGGGCAGAACTTCTTCATCTCCAGGCGGTCCGGGTCGTTACGCCGGTTCTTCCTGGTGATGTAGTTGCGGTGCTTGCACTCCTCGCACGCCAGCGTGATCTTCGGTCGCACGTCGGTGGCAGCCACTTCGGCTCCTCTACTAGCTACTCGTACCCACCATGCCGGGGGGTCCGGGGGGCGGAGCCCCTCCGGGCGGGGGCTTGGGGGGCTGTACCCCCCATGTCATGGCGAAGCGAGGCGGTTTGCGCTTGCGCAAACACAGCCCGCCCACTCGCGTAGCGGTGGCCGGACTTGAACCGGCGACACAGCGATTATGAGCCGCTTGCTCTGCCAACTGAGCTACACCGCCTCACACGACCCAGGCCGCGATACACAAGCTTACGCATCGCGGCCCAGACCTCCGAGCCCCTTTACGGAATCGAACCGTAGACCTTCTCCTTACCATGGAGACGCTCTGCCGACTGAGCTAAAGGGGCGTGCTCAACGAGCCTCGAAAAGAGTACCTGAGGCCGTCCCGGCCCCGGAAACCGGGGGTCCGCAACGGAAAAACCTCAGGTCAGCAGGGTCAGGACGATTTCGGAGTGGTGCCCGAGCGAACGGGCCGTGCGAGCCTGCAGCCACGCCTCCAGCCGCTCCTCCGACAACGGCCGCGAGATCAGGTAGCCCTGAGCCACGTCGCAGCCCATCGCCTCCAGCTGGTCGCGCGCGACGTCCTCCTCGACGCCCTCCGCGACCACCGTCAGGCCCAGCGAGTGGCCCAGCTCGACGATCGAACGCACGACGGCGAGGTCGCCGAGATCGGTGCCCATGCCGAGCACGAAGCTCTTGTCGATCTTGACCTGGTCGACGGGCAGCTGGCGCAGGTAGGCCAGCGACGAGTAGCCGGTGCCGAAGTCGTCGACGGCGAGCACGATGCCGAGCCCGTGCAGCTGCCGCAGGATCGGCAGCGCCCGCTGCGGGTCGGCCATCACGCCCGACTCGGTCAGCTCGAACGTCAGCAGCTCGGCGGGAACCCCGAAGCGTTCGAGCGCGGCGGAGACCTTGGCCGGGAACTCGTCGTCGGCGAGGTTGCGCACGGAGAGGTTCACGGCGACCGAGATGCGCAGGCCCTCGTCGAGCCAGCGGCGCACGCGGTCGAGCGCCTTGTCGAGCACGAACGACGTCAGCGCGCCCACGAGCCCCGCCGCCTCCACCGCGGGCACGAACTCGTCGGGGTCGACCCGGCCGAACTCCGGGTGCTGCCAGCGCACGAGCGCCTCGACGCCCAGCACGTGCTTGCCGGGCAGCGAGACCTTCGGCTGGTAGTGGACGCTGACCTGGCCCTCCTCCAGTGCCTGGCGGAACTGGGTGACCATCTGGAACCGGCGGAGGAAGATCTGGCCCATGCTCGGCACGTAGCCGCGGACCTCCTCGCCGCCGCGCGTGGCGCGCACGGCCATGTCGGCGCGCTGCAGGAGCGTGTCGACGTCCACCAGGTGACCGTTCTCCTCCGAGCTCGTGGAGGCGTAGCCGACCACGGCGTTGGCCTCGACGGTGAGCCGGTCGACGGGGTACGGGGCGGACAGCTGGGCCCGGAGGCGCTCGGCGATGCGGTGCGCCTCGTCGGGCAGGCAGCCGACGAGCAGGGCCGCGAAGGAGGCCCCTTCGAGCCGCGCGAGTGAGACCTCGGGGCCGAGCACGTCGCGGATGCGCCGGCCGGCCGCCATCACCATGCGGTCGGCCCACGCGTAGCCGAGGGCGTCGCTGACCTGGGAGAACACGTCGAGGTCCACCCGCAGCACCACGGACTGCACGCGCTCGCGCAGCGGTTCGCGGGCGACCTGCCGGAAACCGGGCCGGTTGAGCAGGCCGGTGAGCGGGTCGTGGTAGGCGTCGTGGCGCAGCGTGGCGAGCAGCCTGCGGTTGTCGAGCGCGGTCGCCAGGTGGCTGGCCATCGTGCCGAGCAGCTGCACGTCGTACTTGCCGAAGCCGCGCCAGCGCGAGAGTCGGTCGTGCGCCTCGACCACACCGAGCAGCTGGTTGGCACTGCGCAGCGGCACCACGAGCGATTCCTGCGCGCCCCGGTCGAGCAGCGCGGCGCGCACCTCGGGGTTGGCCTCGGTGATCCGGAAGTGCCGCACGTGCGCGCCGGGCAGGCGCAGCAGCGGGTCGTCGGGGCGGACGAAGTTCACCGGGAGCTCTTCGCCCGCGACGACGGAGCGCATCGGCTCGTCGGGTTCGAGCCGCAGCCGGAGCACGACCCTGGCGGCGGCGAGCTGGTCCTTGATCCGTTCGGCGATCGTGGACCATTCGCCGAAGTCGACCTCCTGGCCGAGCTCGTCGCCGAGGCTCGCGGGGCGCGCGGCCGCCTGCTGGCCGGAGCGGGCGACCATCAGGCTCACGTCTGAGAGGGCCTCCATGTCGCGCTGCTCACGCAGCAGGTCGGAGTAGGCCCAGTACAGCGCGGCCAGGCCGAGGCTGACGGCCAGCACGATCGGCCACGCCTCGGGGGTCTTGGAGATGACGAGGTAGCCGGTGAGGCCCACCGAGGCGTTGACGAAGCCGACCACGAGGATGCGGCCCGCGAGCCTCAGCGCCGTGCCGACCCGCATGCGGCGGCGCAGCACCCGCACGGCGGCCATCGCCAGCAGCGTGCTGGCGAGCGGCGCGGTGAGGGTGCCCGCGAGTGCCGCGAGCCACGGCATCTCGCCCGGCCCGCTGCCGAGGGCCTGCTTGACCAGTCCGGCCACGGCGAACGCGCTGGTGACCTCGAAGATGAACGCGCCCGCGTTGTAGAGGACGCGCCCGGTGACCTTCCTGGCGAGCAGGGTGGTGACGCCCGCGACGACGTGCGCGCCGAGCACCACCTCGAAGGGCGCGACGAAGAAGCCGATGACGAGCGGGATCTCCGTGAACGAGATGGTCCAGGAGATGCCACTGCGCACGTCGACGTTGACCCCGAGCTGTTCCGCTCCGAGGAACGCGAGTGCGAGCAGTGGTCCGATCCACCACAGGTGGACCGAACCTTCGAACGGTTGCCACAGTGACACCGCGGCCGCCGCGAGCAGGCTCAGCGGCAGCACGGCAACCGTGTAGTAACGGAATCTCCGTTCATCGGTCCTGGCCTCGGCGGACGCGGGACCACTCGGACGAGAGGCAGGTGCCTCGGCTGCAGCCGCACTGGATCCGACGGACTCGTCGTGCGCGTCCGGCATGCAACCTCCCTTCCGTCCCGCTGTGCCACAGGGGCCAGCTCGCGAACGAGGCATCACTGTACCCCGGAGGGCGTATCAAGGCCTCGATCCGAACGCCATGAGATCACCTCAGGGTTAACGCGCCACCAACGAAGTGATACGTCAGCCTCGGCGGGGGTGATCTCACGGTCCTCATGGTCGCCGCCAGTAGTCGATCCCCGAGTGACATACCTCATACCACGTCGGGTTGGATTAGGGAATGGAGATCGATGCCATCGCCGCGGAGCACGCCAAGCGGCTGGCCGCGGCGGACGCACTGCTGCCGAAGCCCTCGCCGTTGAACCCCGAGGGCGGGACCCGGCTGACGACCCGGGACGGGATGGCGCTCGCGACCCGCTCACGCGTCGAACCGGGAACGCCAGAGGCGCTGTGGCGGCCGCTCACCGAGTACCGCCTCGACGTCCGGCTCGGAGGGACCGATCCCGGTGCTGCGTTCGGTTCCCTGCTCACGGAGTGGGACCGGCTGCTGGAGGAGACGGAGGCCACCGACTGGGACAGCGCCGCCGTGGTGACCCGGCCGAGCAGGGACACGGTCGGGACCGGTGAGCTGCTGCGCCGGGGGTTCGCCCCGACGCGGGTGCTCGCCGTCCGGCCCGCCGACCGGCTGGCGAGTGGTCCGCCCGCGGTGCCCGGTGTGCGCATCCGGCAGGCGGAACCGTCCGAACTGGCCACGCTGGTGCGGTTGCAGTTGGAGCTGCGGCAGTACGACGCGCAGTTCGGCCTGGTGACCCGGCGCGAGGACGAGGAGCGCGCGATCACCGACGCCACCCGTGGGCTGCTCGCCGACGCGGGCGCGGCCGTGCCGTCGCTGTGGATCGCGGAGCTCTACGGCAAGCCGCTCGGCTTCGTGCACGTCGAGCTGCCGCCGGCCGCCGACTGGATCAGCGGCTACGTCGCCGTGGAGCGGGCCGGCTACCTGGCCTCGATGCACGTCGCCGAGGAGGCCCGCAGCACCGGTGTCGGTTCGGCCCTCGCCGCGCACGTGCACCAGCTGTTCGACGAGGCGGGGATGGACGCCGTGCTGCTGCACCACGCGCTGGCCAGCCCGCGCTCGACGCCGTTCTGGTACGCGCAGGGCTACCGGCCACTGTGGACGTCCTGGTACCGGAGGCCCGCGGCGCGGGGCTGAGGCGCTGATCGCTCCCGGCGAACACCAGCGGGGAATCTGGAGACGCTCCAGAAAGTTGAGCGAGATGTACTCAACAAGACGGGAGCGTATTGATGACCCAGACACAGCTCCTCCCCGTACTCCCACTCGACGACGACGTCGTGCTGCCGGGCATGGTGGTGCCCTTCGACCTCGCGGAGCAGGACACCCGCGACGCGGTCGAGTCGGCGCAGGCGAAGGCGCCGGGTGTCGCGTCGCTGCCCGGAATCCGGTCGGCGGCGGGCAAGGCCGAGGTGCTGATCGTGCCCAGGATCGACGGCGAGCTCGCCGAGGTCGGCACGGTCGCGACTGTCGAGCGCATCGGCCGCATTCCCGGCGGTTCCTCGGCCGCGCTGGTGCGTGGCACGCGCCGCGCGCTCGTCGGCTCCCCCGCCGACGGCCCCGGCGACGCCAGGTGGGTGCACGCCGAGCCCGCGGTCGAACTGCCCGTCGGCGAGCGCACCCGTGAGCTGGCGGCGGAGTTCAAGTCGGTCGTGATCTCGCTGCTGCAGCAGCGCGGTGTGTGGCAGATGCTCGACGCGGTGCAGCAGCTCGACGACCCCTCCGCGATCGCGGACCTCGCCGGCAACGCGCCGTACCTCACCACCGAGCAGAAGCTCGAGCTGCTGCGCACGCTCGATGTCACCGCCCGGCTGGAGACGGCGCTGGAGACCGGCAGGGCGTACCTGGCCGAGCTGAAGGTGAACGACACCATCCGCAAGGACGTCGAGCAGGACATGGAGAAGCAGCAGAAGGAGTTCCTGCTGCGCCGCCAGCTCGAGGCGATCCGCAAGGAGCTCGGTGAGCTCGACGGCAGTGCCGACCAGGACAACTACCGCGCCCGCGTGGAGTCGGCCGACCTGCCCGAGCACGTCCGCAAGGCCGCGCTCGCCGAGGTCGACAAGCTGGAGCGGACCTCCGAGCAGTCGCCCGAGGCGGGCTGGATCCGCACGTGGCTCGACACTGTGCTGGACATCCCGTGGCAGGTCAGGACCACCGACGTGCACGACATCGCGGGCGCGCGTGAGGTGCTCGACGCCGACCACGCCGGGCTCGACGACGTGAAGGAACGCATCATCGAGTACCTCGCCGTGCGGCAGCGGCGCGCCGAGGCACTCCTTACCGCCGAGGCGCCGTCGGGCACAGCGGAGTCCACTGTGGGCGGTCGGCACGGCGGCGCCGTGCTGGCGCTGGCGGGCCCTCCCGGTGTCGGCAAGACGTCGCTGGGTGAGTCGATCGCCAAGGCGATGGGGCGCAAGTTCGTACGCGTAGCGCTGGGCGGTATCCGCGACGAGGCCGAGATCAGGGGCCACCGCCGCACCTACGTCGGCGCACTGCCCGGCCGGATCGTGCGCGCGATCAAGGAGGCCGGGTCGATGAACCCGGTGGTGCTCCTCGACGAGGTGGACAAGGTGGGCGCCGACTACCGGGGCGACCCGACGGCGGCGCTGCTGGAGGTGCTCGACCCCGAGCAGAACCACACGTTCCGCGACCACTACCTCGAGGTGGAGCTGGACCTCTCCGACGTGGTGTTCCTCGCCACGGCCAACGCGCTGGAGACCATTCCGGGTCCGCTGCTCGACCGCATGGAGCTGGTGACGCTCGACGGCTACACCGAGCACGAGAAGGTGACCATCGGGCGCGACCACCTGCTCCCCCGCGAGCTCGAACGGGCGGGGCTGGCCGAGGGCGACGTGACGTTCACCGACGCGGCGCTGAGCCGGATCGCGGCGGAGTACACACGCGAGGCGGGTGTGCGAAACCTGAACCGCACGATCGCGAAGGTGCTGCGCAAGGTGGCGACCAGGGTCGCGCTGAACGAGGCCACGCTCCCGCTGACGGTCGGTGTGCCCGAACTCGAGGGCTACCTCGGGCGGCCGCGGCACGTGCCGGAGTCGTCGCTGCCGGCCGGTGAGCAGCGCACGGCGACGCCGGGTGTCGCGACCGGGCTCGCGGTGACGGGCGCGGGCGGCGACGTCCTGTACGTCGAGGCGTCGCTGGCCGACGCGGAGACCGGCGGCACGGGGCTGACCCTGACCGGTCAGCTCGGTGACGTGATGAAGGAGTCGGCGCAGATCGCGCTGTCGTACTTGCGCTCGCGGGGTGCCGAGCTGGAGCTGCCGGTCGGCGACCTCAAGGAGCGCGGCGTGCACGTCCACGTGCCTGCGGGTGCGGTGCCGAAGGACGGACCGTCGGCGGGCGTGACGATGACGACGGCGTTGGCGTCGTTGCTGTCCGGCAGGCTCGTGCGGGCCGACGTGGCGATGACCGGTGAGGTGTCGCTGACGGGGCGCGTGCTGCCGATCGGCGGGGTGAAGCAGAAGCTGCTCGCCGCGCACCGGGCGGGCATGCGGACGGTGATCATCCCGCAGCGCAACGAGCCGGACCTGGACGACGTGCCCGGGGAGATCCTCGCCGAGCTGGACGTCCACCCGGTGAGCAGCGTCCGCGAGGTGCTGGACCTGGCACTGGAGCCCGCCTCGACCCGGCTGGCCCACGCGGCGTAAGAAGCCCCCAAGGCCACCTTTGTTGCGTTGAACGCAACAAAGGTGGCCTTGGGGGCAGTTGGCGAATCCGCTCAGGCGGGGGTGCGGGCGCGGTCGCGGAGGCGCTTGACCACGAAGAGGGTCACCGCGGCGACACCGAGGACGATCACGATGATCTGGAACACGCCCGCGTACTCCTCCACCACGTGCCAGTTGGCGCCGAGTGCGTAGCCGGCGACCACGAAGATCGAGTTCCAGATGAGGCTGCCGAGCGTGGTCAGCGACAGGAAGATCCAGAACGGCATCCGCTGGATGCCTGCGGGCAGCGAGATGAAACTCCGCACCAACGGCACCATCCGCCCCAGGAACACCGCCTTGGTGCCGTGCTTCGCGAACCACTCCTCGGCCTTGTCGAAGTCCTCGGGCTTCACGAGCGGCAGCTTGCAGATGAGCCACCGGGTGCGGTCACGGCCGAGCAGCTGGCCGAGGTAGAAGACGATGATCGCGCCGAGCACCGACCCCGCCGTGGTCCACATCAGGGCCTCGACCAGCGAGAACGTGCCGTTGGCCGCGCTGAACCCGGCCAACGGCAGCACCAGTTCGCTCGGGATCGGCGGGAACAGGTTGTCGAAGCCGACCGTGATGGCGGCGCCCGGTCCGCCGAGCACGTCCATCAGGTCGACGGCCCATCCGGCGATACCTCCGAGTTCGCCTGAGTTGTCCTGGGCCAGCTGCGCGGTCATGTATGGCCTTTCGGGTCATTTGTTCGTTTTGGGCAACTACCCTCGACGCTACGGACGCGCGCGTGCTGTCGCCATGAAGTGGGGCGCCGACTTCCGGGGGCGCCCACCACAGGGCGATCTTGTGGAAAACCTCAGTACCGCTGCGTGACCACGCGATTAGCCTCGGGGCTGTGCCCCGAGCAGCCGACGGACTCCTGCGCCGAGGGTGCCGGACCACGATCGGGCTGGCGCTCGGCGCCGTGCTCGCCTTCGCCGAGGCGGCCTACGTGCTGCTGACCCTGCCCGCGCTCGCCGTTCCCTCGGCTCGCCGGAGGGTGTTCGCCGGGGCCCGCCTGCTCGCCGAGGTGGAACGCGCACGCCTCGCGCGGTACCTGCGCAACGAGAACTCCGCCGACTACGGCGGCAGGCGCGCACTGGAGTACCTCGCCGTGCGCTGCGTCGTGGGTGGTCTCGGCGCCGGGGTCTTCGTGCTCATCCTGTGGGGTGCGGTGTCCGGACTGGTGATGGCCAGCCAGTTCTTCTCCGGAGCGCCCATCGGCGGCGGGGACCCGATCGGCGACGACCACGACTGGTACGACCTCCCCGCGGTGTTCCTGCTCGGGCTCCTGCTGATCTTCATCGCCGTGCAGGGGCTCATCGGCGTCGCGACGCTGGATCGCCGCGTGGCGCACCGGTTCCTCGGGCCGAGCGAGCAGGACCTGTTGCGCCGCAGGGTGTCGCAGCTCGCCACGAGCCGAGCCGAGGTGATCGAGGCCGTCAACGACGAGCGCAGGCGCATCGAAAGGGACCTGCACGACGGCGTACAGCAGCGGCTCGTCGCGCTCGGCATGGTGCTCGGCAGGGCCCTGCGCAGCAAGGATCCCGAGCACAGAGGCGAACTGGTTCGCCAGGCGCACGACGAGTCGCAGCAGGCGCTGCAGGACCTGCGCGAGGTGACGTGGCGGGTGTATCCGATCGCGCTGGACTCCGGCGGGCTGGAAGTGGCACTGGAGTCGCTCGCCGAACGCTCCAGCGTGCCCGTGACGCTCGACTACGCGCTTCCGGAGCGGCCGGGCGCGGCCGTCGAGACCGTGGCCTATTTCGTGGCGTCGGAGGCGGTGACCAACGCGATCAAGCACGCGGGCGCGTCCCGGATCGGGATCAGCGTCACCGGGGACGAGACGATGGTGACCGTGCGGATCACCGACGACGGCGCGGGCGGCGCGCAGGCTTCCGGCGGAGGACTCTCCGGGCTCGCCCGGCGCGTCGCCGCCGTGGATGGCGTGTTCACTGTGGACAGTCCGGCCGGAGGGCCGACCACGATCGAGGCGGAGCTGCCGTGCGCGTGATACTTGCCGAGGACTCGACCCTGCTGCGCGAGGGGCTGGTCCGCCTGCTCGCCGAGGAGGGCCACGAGGTGGTGGCCGCGGTCGACGACGGCGCGGCGCTGATCAGGGAGACCGAGCGCCACCGGCCGGACGTGATCGTCACCGACGTGCGCATGCCGCCCGCCCACAGCGACGAGGGCCTGCGCGCGGCGCTGGAGATCCGTAGCCGCTGGCCGGAGATCGGCGTGCTCGTGCTCTCGCAGTACGTCGAGAAGCGCTACGCCACCGAGCTGATCACCGACGACGCCGGCAAGGTCGGCTACCTGCTGAAGGACCGCGTGGCGCAGGTCGGCGAGTTCCTCGACGCGCTGGAGCGCGTGGCCGCGGGCGGGGCTGCCTTCGACCCCGAGGTGGTGCGCAGGCTGCTGGCCCGCACCACGCACGTCGACCCGCTCACCCGGCTGACCGCCCGCGAGCGCGAGGTGCTGGAGAAAATGGCGCAGGGCCACACCAACGCGGGCATCGCGGAGCAGTTGCACGTGTCGCAGAGCGCGGTCGAGAAGCACGTCAACGCGATCTTCGACAAGCTCGACCTCGCCCACACCACGGGTTTCAGCCGCCGCGTGCTCGCGGTGCTGCGCTTCCTCGGCTCCTGACCACCCCGGCCGCAGTGAAGGCCACCATCACTGCGTTCAACGCAGGCAAGGTGGCCTTCACTGCAGTTGGGGTCGCTTCTCGCGGACCAGGACGTACAGGCCTGCCGAGGCGAGCATGATGCCGCCCGCGACCCAGGTGCCGACGGCCCAGCTGCCCGTGGCGTCGCGCAGCACGCCGCTCACCACGGGGCTCGCGACGGCGCCGATCTCGGAGATCAGGTTCAGCAGCCCGAACGCCGACCCGCGCTGCTTCTCCGGCACCAGGTCGCCCGTGATGCCCTGCGCGATCGGCTGCAGCGCGTTGAAGAACAGGCCCGAGCAGAACAGGATCAGCCCCAGCAGGAACAGCGACGGCTCCCCGTCACCGCTGATCGACAACGCGAACGCGAACACCAGCAGCGAGTAGACGACGCTGAACGAGATGAGCAGCGGTTTGCGGCCGTAGCCCTTGCGCAGCGCACGGTCGGCGAGCCAGCCGCCCGCGGGGAAGCCGAGGATGCCGGCGCCCGCGTTGAACGCCGCCGTGAGCGCGGCGGCGAGCAGCGAGCTCTCCGTGGCCTCGCGGACGATCTCCACCGACCAGAAGCTGAAGAACCACAGGTTCCACAGGATCGCGATGTAGGCGACGTAGACGATCACGATGTCCCTGCTGAGCAGGGTGGACGCCTCCGGCGTCCGGCGCAGGCGCCCCACGATGACGGCGATGACGATCGCGGCGAGCACCCCGGAGCCGATCGCGGTGCCCCACGTGGGCCAGCGCAGCTCGTCGGCGACGATGAACAGCCCGAGCACCGCAACGAGCAGGGGCGCGGAGACGCCGACCAGCCGCAGCATCGGTGGCCCGAGCTGGAGCCTGCCGTCGAGCCGGGCGCGGAAGAAGTACCAGCACAGCCCGGCCACGATCAGCGAGACGACCGCGAACACCACGAACGGCATCCGCCACGCCTCGGCGCCCATGCCGAGCGCGGAACCCCAGTCGATCAGCAGCGGCGTGCAGATGATGCCGATGGTGAGCCCGATCGAGAGCCCGGAGATCACCACGCCAAGGCCGAGCGTGCGCCGTTTCGGCGGGGTGTGGTTGAGGATCAGCGTGCGGTCGTTGGAGTAGAAGACGCCCTCGCCGAGACCGGTCAGCACCCGCGCGCCGACGAACGCGATGAGCCCGACAACGACACCGGACACGAGCGTCAGCACACCCGCCCACAGCAGCGAGAGCACGATCATCTCGCGGTGGCCGAAGCGGTCGCCGAGCCTGCCGCCGGGGTACTGCGTGAGCATGTAGCCGGTGAAGAACAGCGAGCCGACCAGGCCGCCGAGCGCGCGCGGATCGCTGGACTCGCCGATGAAACCGACCTCGTTCGCGATCATCCAGCTCACGACGGGGCCGGTGAGGGTGCGATCCGCATAGCTGACCACCCAGCCGAGCAGCAGTACCGCCCACAACGCCTTGTACGGCTTGCGGGTCTGCTGTTCGCCCGCCAGGAACGGCGTCGGCTCTGACCGTGTCATGGGGCAGCACGGTCGCAACAAACGTCCCGATTCGCCCGTCCCCCGTTCCGGTGAATGGAATGTGCGGGAAACCACGAAAAGCTTTCAGTGGGTGAAAACCGGCGTGGCCGCGGTCGCACCGCTGCCAGCACAGTCGGGGCGTCTCCCACCACCCGCGCAAGGAGCGACGTCGATGCCGACTTTTGCCCGCAACCAGTGGTACGTGGCCGCCTACAGCCGCGAGCTCGGGCGCGAACTGTTTCCCCGCACGATCCTCGGCGAGCCGATCGTCTTCTACCGCACCGAGTCCGGCGACGCGGTCGCGCTCGCCGACCGCTGCGTGCACCGCCGCTACCCGCTCTCGGAGAGCAGGCTCGAGGGCGACACCATCGTGTGCGGCTACCACGGGTTCACCTACGACCGGGCCGGTTCGTGCGTGTTCGTGCCCGGCCAGTCTCGTATCCCGCGCACCGCGCGCGTCGCCAGCTACCCGCTTGTGGAGCAGGACTCCTTCGTCTGGGTGTGGATCGGTGACCGCGACAAGGCCGACCCCACGCTGGTCCCCCGCGCGCCGTGGCTGGCCGACCCCGCGTACACGACGGTGTCCGGGATGGAGCCGCTGCGGGCGCGCTATGAACTGCTCGTGGACAACCTCATGGACCTCTCCCACGAGACCTACCTGCACGGCGGCTACATCGGCACGCCGGAGGTGGCGAACACGCCGATCACCACGGAGGTCGACGAGGAGAACGAGATCATCTACGTCTCCCGGCACATGGCCGACGCCGAATGCCCGTCGTTCTACGCGAGGTCCACCGGGATCGAGGGCCGGATCACGCGTTGGCAGGACATCGAGTATCACCCGCCGTGCCTGTACCTGCTGCACAGCCGCATCGCGCCGGTTGGCGTGCTGCCGAACGACGACGGCACCGATCCGGACGCCTTCCACGTCGAGGTGGTGTACGCGATCACGCCGGAGACCGAGCACAGCACGCACGACTTCTGGGCCGTGGCGCGGGATTTCGCGCTCGACGACCAGGAGGTCTCCGACTTCCTCGCCGAGAGCAACCGCACGGTCGTGCTCCAGGACGTGCGGGCCCTGGACGTGCTGGAGCAGGTGATCCAGTCCGAACCGGACGGCTACCAGGAGCTGAGCATCAACATCGACACCGGCGGGCTGGCGGCACGGCGGTTCCTGCGGCGCATGGCCGAGCGGGCCGCACCCGGGGCGTTGGTGCGCTCATGACGGCGATGCTGCGCGGCAACACCGTCTTCCGCATCCACTGGGTGCTGAACACCGACCGGCTGCTCGGCGTGTGCCACTGCGGCGCCGAGCACGAGTCGCAGGACCCGGTCGAGCTGTGGGACTGGCTGCTCGCCCATCCCGAAGGCCACGAGGAGGAGCCGGCGCGATGACGGATCTGGAACTGGTGGTGGCCCGCAAGGAGACCGCCGCCGAGGGCGTGGTGTGCCTGACGCTGCGTCGTCCCGGGGGTGAGCCGTTGCCGCCGTGGGAGCCGGGCGCGCACGTGGACCTGCTGCTCGCCGACGGGCTCGAACGGCAGTACTCGCTGTGCGGCGATCCCGGCGACCGCTCCGCGCTGACCGTGGCGGTGCTGCGGGAACCGGAGAGCCGGGGCGGGTCGACGTTCGTGCACGAGCGGCTCGCCGAGGGTGCGGTGCTGCGGGTTCGCGGGCCACGCAACAACTTCGCGCTCACCGGCTCGCCGAGGTACCTCTTCCTCGCGGGCGGCATCGGGATCACCCCGATCGTGCCGATGGTGGCGGAGGCCGACGCGCGCGGCGCCGACTGGCGGCTCGTCTACGGAGGGCGCAGCAGGGCGTCGATGGCGTTCGCCGACGCGCTCACCGCGAAGTACGGCGATCGCGTTCGCGTGTTGCCGGAGGACGAGACGGGGCTGCTGCCGCTCGACGAGCTGCTCGGGACGCCCGAACCGGACACGGCGGTGTACTGCTGCGGGCCGGAGCCGTTGCTCGCGGCCGTGGAGGAGCGGTGCGCGGCGTGGGGGCCGGGCGTGCTGCACGTCGAGCGGTTCGCGCCGAGGGACGACGCGGGCGCGGGGCCGCGCGAGTCGTTCGAGGTGGAGCTGGCCGTGTCCGGCAGAACGTTCACGGTGCCCGGGGACAAGTCGATCCTGGAGGTGCTGGAGGACGCAGGGGTGCCGGTGTTGTCCTCGTGCCAGGAGGGCACGTGCGGCACGTGCGAGACCGACGTCCGCGAGGGCGTGCCCGACCACCGCGACTCCCTGCTGACCGACGAGGAGCGCGCTGCGGGCGAGACGATGCTGATCTGTGTCTCCCGTTCGTGCGGGCCGCGGCTGGTGCTGGAGTTGTAGCCTCTACCGGCGAGCTCGGCGAAGGAGTTGAGGTGGGCGAGGGTGCCCGGTCGGTGACCGCCAAGGTGCTCGCCATGCTGGAGGCGTTCACCCCGGCGACCCCGGACCTCTCCCTCAGCGAGCTGGCGCGGCGAGCGGGTGTCTCGCTGCCGACGGCGCACCGGCGGGCGGCCGAGCTGGTGGCGTGGGGTGCGCTGGAACGGGGCGCCGATGGGCGGTACCGGATCGGGCTGCGGCTGTGGGAGGTCGCGGCGCTGGCTCCGCGCGGGCTCGGCCTGCGGGATGTGGCAATGCCGTTCCTGGAGGACCTGTACGAGGTCACGCACGAGAACGTCCAGCTGGCGGTGCGTGAGGGGCTCGAGCTGGTGTTCGTGGAGCGGATCGCGGGCAGGCACGCGGTGCCGGTGCTGACCCGCGTCGGCGGCCGGTTCGCCCTGCACGCGACCGGGGTTGGCCTGGTGCTGCTGGCGCACGCACCCGCGGAGGTGCAGGAGCAAGCGCTTGCGGCCCCGTTGCACGCCTACACGCCGAAGACGATCACCGACCCCGACCGCCTGCGTGAGCTGCTGGCGGCGGTCCGCCGCAACGGCTACGCCGTGAGCGACGGACAGGTGACCCTCGACGCGCTGTCGGTGGCCGCACCGATCCGCGGCGCCGACGGTGCCGTGGTGGCGGCTGTGTCGCTGGTGGTGCGTGCCGACACGGCGGAGCCCATCGCGCTGGCTCCGCTGGTGCAGGCCGCCGCGCGCGGCATCTCGCGGATGCTGGCCCCCCGACTCGATGGCAGGTGACCCGTTAGCGTGGTGCGGTGCTCCGGCGAATGGTCAAGTTCCGGGCGGATCCCGACGCGGGTCTGCTCTCGGCCGAACTGCTGGACGAGGACGGCAACCTGCTGCAGGCGCGCGTGCTCGACGCCCGCGACGCGGCGCTGCTCGGCGAGTGGCTGGAGGCCGAGGCCGACGAGGCCGTGGCCAACGGCAGCCGCTGGGTCCGTTCGCGAGCCTGGCACCACCTCTTCCCCTCAGACCCACCCGAGTGAATCCAGCTGCCCCCAAGGCCACCTTTGTTGCGTTGAGCGCACCGAAGGTGGCCTTGGGGGCCGTTGGGGAGGCGGGCTGCGGCGTACCGTGGCCTGCATGGCTGACGAGGACACGATCGCCAGGATCGACGCGCTGATCGCCGAGGAGCGCGAGCTGCGTTCCCACGCCACGGGCAGCGGGCTCGACGACGCGGGCACGCGGCGCCTGCGCGAGCTGGAACAGCAGCTCGACCAGTGCTGGGACCTGCTGCGGCAGCGACGCGCCCGCGCCGAGTTCGGCGACGACCCCGACGAGGCCCAGCCACGCTCGGTCAGCGAGGTCGAGTCCTACCAGCAGTAACGGGCCGGGTGTCGAGGCGGTTCGAACTGATGCGCCGGACCCCTTCGGGGTCTACCGTTTATCAAGACCGCCTCGAGCCGGCCAGCACGAGGGGCTCGGGGATGCACCACTGGTGGTGGAGGTGCAGCCTTGGACACTCAGATCGGCCTGCGGCCGACCCGAATCCGCCAGCCCGCTGCCCGCACGGGGAAGCGAGGTCAGCTGGTGCTGGCCTGGGTCCGCACCACCGATCACAAGAAGATCGGGATGCTCTATCTCGTCACCTCGATGGTCTTCTTCATGATCGGCGGCCTGATGGCCCTGCTGATCCGGGGTGAGCTCGCCTGGCCGGGCCTGCAGTTCCTGTCGCAGGAGCAGTACAACCAGCTGTTCACCATGCACGGCACGATCATGCTGCTGCTCTACGCGACGCCGATCCTGTTCGCCTTCGCCAACCTCGTGCTGCCGCTGCAGATCGGCTCCCCCGACGTCGCCTTCCCGCGCCTGAACGCCTTCTCCTACTGGCTGTTCCTGTTCGGCGGCACGATCGTCCTCAGCTCGCTGCTCACGCCTGCGGGTGGCGCGGACTTCGGCTGGACCGCCTACACGCCGTTGTCTCGCGCGGAGTACTCCGTCGGCGTGGGCGGCGACCTGTGGATCATGGGTCTGATCGTCTCCGGTCTCGGCACCATCCTCGGCGCCGTCAACATGATCACCACCGTCGCGTGCCTGCGCGGGCCGGGCATGACGATGTGGCGGATGCCGATCTTCACCTGGAACATCCTGTTCACCAGCGTGCTGATCCTCGCCGCGTTCCCCATCCTCACGGCTGCGCTGTTCGCGCTCGCCGCCGACCGGCATCTGGGTGCGCACGTGTTCGACCCCGCCAACGGCGGCGCGATCCTCTGGCAGCACCTGTTCTGGTTCTTCGGCCATCCCGAGGTCTACATCGTCGCGTTGCCGTTCTTCGGCATCATCACCGAGATCATCCCGGTGTTCAGCCGGAAACCGTTGTTCGGCTACCGGCTGATGGTGTTCGCGACGATGGGCATCACGGCGCTGTCGTTCGTCGTGTGGGCCCACCACATGTTCGCCACGGGCGCGGTGCTGCTGCCGTTCTTCTCGTTCCTGACGTTCATGATCGCCGTGCCCACCGGCATCAAGTTCTTCAACTGGATCGGCACGATGTGGAAGGGGCAGCTGAGCTTCGAGACGCCGATGCTGTGGTCGATCGGGTTCCTGCTGACGTTCCTGCTCGGCGGACTGACCGGGGTCATCCTCGCCGCCCCGCCGCTGGACTTCCACGTCACCGACAGCTACTTCGTGGTGGCGCATTTCCACTACGTGCTGTTCGGCACCATCGTGTTCGCGACGTTCGCGGGCATCTACTTCTGGTACCCGAAGTTCACCGGTCGCATGCTCAACGAGCCGCTGGGCAAGCTGCATTTCTGGCTGACGTTCGTGGGCTTCCACACCACGTTCCTCGTGCAGCACTGGCTCGGCGACGAGGGCATGCCCCGCCGGTACGCCGACTACCTGCCGTCCGACGGGTTCACCGAGCTGCACGTGGTGTCGACGATCGGCGCGTTCGTGCTGGGGCTGTCGATGCTGCCGTTCCTGTGGAACGTGGTGCGCAGCTACCGGTTCGGCGACCCGGTGAACGCGGACGACCCGTGGGGCTTCGGCAACTCGCTGGAATGGGCCACGAGCTCCCCACCTCCCCGGCACAACTTCACCGAGCTGCCGAAGATCCGGTCGGAGCGGCCCGCGTTCGAGTTGCACTACCCGCACATGGTCGAACGCATCCACTCCGAGGGGCACATCACGCTCACCGGCAGGGTCAAACCGCACACCGCGGAGCCGCAGCCCGCGTCGAAGCAGGCGTCCGACGCCACCCAGCGGGGCACCGAGTGACGGTGCGAGACTCGCAGGCGTGACTGACCGCGACCGGGACGAGGAAGGCCGCGCCCGCAACGCCCGCCCGAGGGACGGCCTCGGCAGGCCGCTGCCCTACGGCGCGGAGGGCGTCGAGCGGCAGCCGGAGGGCGTCGTCCGCACACCGGAGGAGTCGCTGACGGAGGCGCAGCGGCTGCTCGACGACGGCAAGCCGTTCCACGCGCACGAGGTCTTCGAGGACGCGTGGAAGTCGGGGCCGGAGGACGAGCGGGAACTGTGGCGGGGGCTCGCGCAGCTCGCCGTGGGCATCACCCACGCGGCGCGCGGCAACCCGACGGGCGCGGCGTCGCTGCTCACCAGGGGCGCGGGCAACATCGAGCCGTTCACGCGGCGCCGCCCCCACGGCATCGACGTCGAGGGCCTGTGCCAGTGGGCGCGCACGCTCGCCGAGAGCCTGCGTGAGCAGGTGGCAGCGCCGGACGCGAGCACGATCGCGCCCCGGCTGCGCTGAACCGGGGCGCGATCGGCTGGTTCCTTCCTACGCGGGAACCATCCCATGCGGGTCGAGTACGAACTTCTTGGCAGCGCCGTGGTCGAAGTCCTGGTAGCCCTGCGGGGCGTCGTTCAACGGGATCACCGTGGCGTTGACGGCCTTGGCGATCTGCGCCCTGCCGCTGAGAATCATGTTCATCAGCAAGCGGTTGTACTTCTTGACCGGGCACTGGCCGGTGGTGAACGAGTGCGACTTCGCCCAGCCGAGGCCGATGCGCACGCCGAGCTGGCCGATCTGCGCGTTCTCGTCGACCCCGCCGGGGTCGCCGGTCACGTACAGGCCGGGGATGCCGAGCGAGGCGCCCGCCCTGGAGATGGTCATGATGTCGTTGAGCACCGTCGCGGGCTGCTCGCCGGCGTCCCGGCCGTGGCCGCGGGCCTCGAAGCCGACGGCGTCCACCGCCGCGTCGACCTCCGGCTCACCGGTGATCTCCTTGATCATGTCGGCGAGCTCGGCCGACTCGCGCAGATCCACTGTCTCGCAACCGAAACTGCGGGCCTGCTGCAGCCGCTCCGGGATCATGTCGCCGACGATCACCACCGACGCGCCGAGCAGCTGCGAGGCGTGTGCCGCCGCGAGGCCGACCGGTCCCGCTCCGGCGACGTAGACCGTGGAGCCCGTGGTCACGCCCGCTGAGAAGGCGCCGTGGTAGCCGGTCGGGAAGATGTCCGACAGCATCGTCAGGTCGAGGATCTTCTCCAGCGCCTGGTCGCGGTCGGGGAACGGCAGCAGGTTGAAGTCCGCGTACGGCACCATCACGTACTCGGCCTGGCCACCGATCCAGCCGCCCATGTCGACGTAGCCGTAGGCCGCGCCGGGCCGGGCGGGGTTGACGTTGAGGCAGATTCCGGTCTTGCCCTCGAAGCACATGCGACAGCGGCCGCACGCGATGTTGAAGGGCACCGAACAGATGTCGCCGGGTTTGACGAACAGCACGTCGTCACCGGCTTCGACCACCTCCCCGGTGATCTCGTGCCCGAGGGTCTGCCCGACGGGCGCGGTGGTGCGGCCGCGCACCATGTGCTGGTCGCTTCCGCAGATGTTGGTGGTGACGATCTTCAGGATCGCTGCATGGGGAGCCTTCTTCGGCAGGCCCAGTCCTTCGACGACGTCAGAAGGAAGTTCGAGCTTCGGATAGTCGATCGACTCGACGGAGACCCGTCCCGGCCCCTGATACACGACAACATGGTTATCCGGCATGTCCAAACCCCTTTGTCTGATCGCCGGTTCGGAGTGCGTGGGCGTACCGCGAACGTAGCTCCTACCTGCCCGTATTTCCAGGTATCGGCCGGGGTAACTCATTCACTCGCGAAGCGCTGCTCCAGTTTCTGTATCTCGGGAAGCCCGATGAGATCGGTGAACTCGCCGAACGAAGGCAGCCCCGGCAGCGCCGATTGCGGGGTCCCCTCGGCGCGCAGCACCTCCAGCAGTGACCGGATCCCGGCGGTCGCGGCGAGCAGTGTCCCGATGGGGAAGATCACGAGCGAGAAGCCGAGCTCTCCTATGCGCTGCAAGGAAATCGGCGGGGTGCGGCCACCCTCGGCCCAGTTGAACACGAGCGGTGCGACGCCGCGCAGCTCCGTCGCGACGCGCTCGATGCCCTCCTCGCTCGTCGGCGCCTCCACGAAGAGCACGTCGGCGCCCGCGTCGGCGTAGGCCTTGGCGCGGTCGATCGCGTCGTCGAGCCCGTGCACGGCGGCGGCGTCGGTACGGGCGATGAGCACGAAGTCGGGGTCCTGCCTCGCGGCGACGGCGGCGCGGAGCTTGCCCGCCATCTCCTCGCGCGAGATCACCGCCTTGCCGCTCATGTGCCCGCACTTCTTCGGCATCACCTGGTCCTCAAGGTGGATGCCGGACACCCCGGCCTGCTCGTAGGCACGCACGGTGCGTACGACGTTGATCGCGTTGCCGTAGCCGGTGTCGGCGTCGGCGATCACCGGCACGTCGACGGCGGCGACGATACGGCTCGCGTTGTCGACCATCTCGGCGCCGGAGAGCAGGCCGACGTCGGGCCTGCCGATGAGCGAGGCGGTGGTCCCGAACCCCGTCATGTAGACGACGTCGAAGCCGGCCTGTTCGATCAGCCTGGCCGACAGCGCGTCGTACGAGCCGGGTGCGACGAGCGGTTCCCCGGCCGTCAGCAGCTCCCGCAGGCGGGCCCTCGGGGTCCTTGCGGTACCGAGCAGATCTCCCACGTCACAGCCTCCTTGTATACAGACACCTCGAATTTACGCGTCACCCATTGCCAGTGGAATCCCCTTCGGCCTAGATTGCACACAATCTGGCTTCGAGGTGATTCATGACACAGACTTCGCCCTCGGTGACGGGCCGCGAGAAGGCCGTCGACGCGCTGCGCGAGCTGATCCTGCGCGGCGACTTCCCGGCGGGTGCCCGGCTCGGCGAGATGGAGCTGGCCACCCGGCTCGGGGTCAGCCGCACACCGGTCCGGGAGGCCCTCACCCGGCTCGCCGCCGAGGGCCTCGTCGAGCTGGTGCCCAACCGTGGCGCTCGCGTCAGCAAGTGGAGCGTCGAGGAGCTCGAAGGCGTGTTCGAACTGAGGACCGCGCTCGAACCCAAGCTCACCGCGCTCGCCGTACCCAAGGCGCGCCCCGAGGACGTCGAGGAGCTCGACCGGCTCGCGCTGCGCATGGTCGAGGTCGGCAGCCCGGGCCCTGAGCAGGACCTCGACGCGCTCGTGCCACTCAACCGCGAGTTCCACGGCAGGCTCGTCGCGCTCGCGCACCACCCCGCGCTCGCGGGCGCGCTCGCCAGCGCGGTGCACGCCCCGATCGTGCTGCGCAACTTCCACACCTACGACGAGACGTCGCTGCGGCGCAGCCTCGCGCACCACGTCGAGATCGTCGCCGCCGTGCGGGCGGGAGACCCGGAGTGGGCCCGTGCCGTGATGACCGCCCATATCCGCAACGCGCGGGCCGTGATGGTCCGCGCGGCGAGGGAGCAGGAGAACCCATGAGTTACCGGCTCGGAGTCGACGTCGGCGGCACCTTCACCGACGTGCTGCTGGTCGAGGAGGCCACGGGCGCCACCTGGCGCGCGAAGACCCCGTCCACGCCCGCCGACCAGTCCGTCGGCGTGCTCAACGGCATCGGCAAGGTGTGCGCCGACGCCGGGATCGGCCTGCACGAGGTGGCCCAGGTGCTGCACGGCACCACCGTGGCGACCAACGCGATCCTGGAGGGCAAGGGCGCCAAGGTCGGCCTGGTCACCACCAAGGGCTTCCGGCAGGTGCTGCAGATCGCGCGGTCCTACGTGCCGGGCGGCCTTGCGGGGTGGATCATCTGGCCGAAGCCGGAGCCGCTCGCCGCGCTGGAGAACACCGTGGAGGTCGACGAGCGGATCGCCAGCGACGGCACGGTGATCCGGGCACTCGACGAGGCCGACGTCCGCGCCCAGCTCGGCAGGCTGCGCGGCCGTGGCATCCAGGCGCTGGCCGTCTCGCTCATCAACTCCTTCGCGGGTGCCGCCCACGAGCGCCGGGTCGCCGAGCTCGCCGCCGAGGAACTGCCCGGCGTGCCGGTGTCGCTGTCCTCCGACGTGCTGCCGGAGCTGCGCGAGTACGAGCGCACGGTGACCACCGTCGCCAACGGCTACGTCCAGCCGCAGGTCAAACGCTACGTGGAGACGCTCGCCGGCGAGCTCGGCAGGGGCGGCGTCGCCGGGGAGCTCGCGATCCTGCGCAGCGATGGCGGGCTGTCCGCCGCCGACGCGGCCGTCGCCTCGCCGGTGACCATGCTGCTGTCCGGGCCCGCGGGCGGGGTGACCGGTGCGGTGTGGGTGGCCGAGCAGTGCGGCTACCGCGACCTGATCACGTTCGACATGGGCGGCACCTCCACCGACGTCGCGCTGGTCCAGGGCCTCTCGCCGCGCATCGGCAGGGAAACCAAGGTCGGCGACCTCACCGTGCGAGCGTCCAGTGTGGACGTCCGCACGGTCGGAGCCGGTGGTGGCTCGATCGCGCACGTGCCGGAGCTGACCAGGGCGCTGCGCGTCGGCCCGCAGTCGGCCGGTGCCGACCCGGGCCCCGCCGCCTACGGCCGGGGCGGCACCGAGCCGACCGTCACCGACGCGAACGTGGTGCTCGGCTACCTTCCGCCCGCGCTGGCGGGCGGGGAGATCACGCTCGACGTCGCCGCCGCGAGGGACGCGGTGGAGAAGGTCGCGGAGGCGATGGGCCTGCCCGACGCCGAGACCGCAGCGGCGGGCATCGTCGACATCGTCAACGAGAACATGCTCGGCGGCCTGCGCCTCGTCTCCGTGCAGCAGGGTTTCGACCCGCGCGACTTCGCGCTCGTCGCCTTCGGCGGCGCGGGACCGCTGCACGCCAACGCGCTCGGCAGGCTCACCGGCGCGTGGCCCGTGATCGTGCCGCCGTCACCCGGCGTGCTGTGCGCGCTCGGTGACGCGACGACGAGCCTGCGTGACATCGCCGCCCGCACGGTGCTGCGCCGCTTCGGCGACCTCACCGGCGACGAGCTGGGCGCGATCCTGCTGGAGCTGGCGGACGAGGCGGGCGAACGGCTCGCCGCGCAGGGCCTGGCGAAGGACGCACAGGAGGTCGGCTTCGAGGTCGACGTGCGCTACCACGGCCAGGGCTTCGAGATCCCCGTCGAGCTCGATCCGGCGTGGCTGGACGGACCCGGCACCGCGCTGGAGACGCTCGCGAGCCGCTTCGACGCCGAGCACGACCGGCTGTTCTCGTTCCTGCTCTCGGTGGACCACGAGCTGGTCAACGCCCGCGCCACGGTGACAGGGCCGAGGCCGGAGGTCGCCCCGCTGACCCTGCCGGAGGGCACGGGCGATCCCGCCGACGCGCTCGTGGACACCCACCCGATCCACGTCTCCGGCGCCCGGCACGACGCCCGCGTGTACGACCGGGCGAAGCTGCGGGCCGGCGACGTGGTCAATGGCCCCGCGATCGTGACCGAGATGGACTCGACGACCCTCGTGCTGCCCGGCCACGCGGCCACGGTGCACCCGACCGGCAGCCTGCTCATCAACCCGCTGGAGGCGTGAGGCATGGCCCGCATCATCGAGACCGCGACCGGCGAGCTCACCAAGGGCACCGTGGACCCGGTGACCCTCGACCTCATCGAGAACGGCCTGCGCAACGCGCGCTACGAGATGGACGAGGTGCTGTTCCGCACCGCGCTGTCGCCTGGGATCCGCGAGCAGCACGACGAGTTCCCGCTCATCGGCGACCCGAGCGGCAAGATGGTGGTCGGCCAGTTCGGACTGTCCATTCCCGACTTCCTGGAGAACTTCGACGACACGATCGAAGAGGGCGACGTGCTGATGACGTCGGACCCCTACGCGTGCGGCGCCGCGATCAGCCACGCCAACGACTGGCTGCTCGTGATGCCGATCTTCCACGAGGGCAGGCTCGTCGGCTGGGCGTCGATGTTCGGGCACATGTCCGACGTCGGCGGCAAGACCCCGTGCTCGATGCCCACCGACGCGCGCACGATCTACGAGGAGGGCGTGGTCGTGCCGCCGTTCAAGCTGTACCGCAGGGGAGAGCTGAACGCCGACGCGCTGCGCATCATCCTCAACCAGGTGCGCATGCCGGACTGGAACCGCGCCGACCTCAACGGGCTCGTCGCCGCGTGCCGCACGGCGGGCCGTCGCGTGGTGGAGATGTGCGAGCGGTTCGGCACGGCGACCTACCTGTCCGCGCTCGACGCGCTGCTGCAACGCAACTACGACGCGATGAAGGTGCTGCTGGAGACCGTCTTCGAGGACGGCAAGACGATCAGCTTCACCGACTACATCTGCGACGACGGCGTCGGCAACGGGCCCTACGAGCTGAAGCTGTCGCTCACCAGGAACGGCGAGAAGGTGCACCTGGACTTCACGGGCAGCTCGCCGCAGGCGGCCGGGCCGGTGAACTACTACATCAACGAGAACCTGACCCGGATGTTCTTCGGGATCTACATGATCACGGTGGCCGACCCGCAGATCCTGTGGAACGACGGCTTCTACCCGCTCGTGGACGTGACGATCCCGGACGGCTCGTACTGGAAGCCGAAGCACCCGGCGTCGCTCAACGGCCGCAACCACGGCATCGGGCGTGTGTTCGACCTCTTCGGCGGGCTGCTCGGGCAGACCAACCCCGCGCTGCTCAACGCGGCCGGGTTCTCCTCCAGTCCGCACTTCATGTACTCCGGCTACTACACCTCCGGCGACCGCGAGGGCGAGTGGTTCCAGCTCTACTCCATCGGTTTCGGCGGCATCCCCGGCCGCCCGCTCGGGGACGGGCCCGACGGGCACTCGCTGTGGCCGAGCTTCGTCAACATCCCGTGCGAGTACCTGGAGTCGTACTACCCGCTGCGCATCGAACGCTGGGAGACCGTGTCCGACACCGGCGGCGCGGGCCTGCACCGGGGCGGCAACGGTGTGGACGTGACGTACGTGTTCGAGGAGCCGGGCACGATCGCGATCCATGACGACCGGTGGCTGACCTACCCGTGGGGCGTCAACGGCGGCGAGCCCGGGGCGCGCGGCACGAAGTGGCTGGAGCGAGCCGACGGCACCCGCGAGGTGTTGCCGAGCAAGTGTCACGACGTGCCGGTGCGGCCGGGGGACGTGCTGCACTTCGTCACGTGGGGCGGTGGCGGCTGGGGTGACCCGCTGCAACGCGACCCCGAGCTGGTGGCGCTGGAGGTGGCGCGAGGACTGGTGACCGCAGAGGGCGCGCGGCGCTACGGCGTGGTGCTCGACGGTTCCGGCGCGGTGGACGCCGAGGCGACCGAGGCGCTGCGGGCGGAGCTGAAGGCGTCGCGGCCCGCCGAGCTGCCGGTGTTCGACATGGGCCCGCCGATCGAGGAGCTGCTGGAGCGCTGCGAGGCCGAGACCGGCCTGCCCGCGCCGAAACGGCCGCACTGGGCGGAATCGTGAGCACCGGGCCGCACGGGACGGCGTTCTCCGGCAGGGTCGGCTGGGGTGAGCGCCCTGCGGTGCTCGTGATCGACCTGGTGCGCGCCTACACCGAGCCGGGCGGGCCGTTCCTGCTGCCGGATCCCGGACCGGCCGTCGCCGCGACGGGCGAGCTGGTGGCCGCGGCGAGGGCTGCGGGCAGGCCGGTGCTGTGGACGGTGGTCCGGTACACGCGCGGGCTCGCCGACGGCGGGCTGTTCGTGCGGAAGGTGCCCGCGCTGGCGGCGTTCGCGGAGGATGCCGAGGGCGGCTGGGGTGAGATCGCGCCGCCGTTGAAGCCGGAGCCGGGCGAGCCGGTGATCGTGAAACAGTACGCGTCGGCGTTCTTCGGCACGTCGCTCGCGGCGACCCTGCACTCGGCAGGCGTCGACACCGTGGTGGTGGCCGGGGTGTCGACGTCGGGCTGTGTGCGTGCCTCGGCCACGGACGCGCTCGCGCACGGCTTCCGGCCGCAGGTGGTGCGCCAGGCGTGCGCCGACCGATCCGTCCAGCTGCACGACGCGAACCTGACCGACCTGGACGCGAAGTACGCCGACGTCACCGACCTGGACGAGGCGCTGGCCCGCCTGCGGTCTTGAACTCCACCTCGGGGTACCCCGCGGACGGACCGTCGAGGAGCGGCTGCTCCTCGCCCTTGAGGAAGCGCAGGAAGAAGGCCGACGTGTAGTCGAGCAGGATCCGCTGCGAGCGTTCGTCACCGATGTCGTCGAAGTTCGCGGTCCAGATCTCCGGCGGCATCACCTCGCGCATGTTCCAGCGGTCGGCGCTGCCGCCCTGGTCGACGAAGCGGTAGTGGCCCGCGTCGCGGATCCGCAGCCACTGGTGCCACCCGGTGAGGGCGGGCAGGAAATCCGCCCACGTGGGGTCGGCCTTGTCGTCGTGGTAGTCGCTGCCCATGACCAGGAACGGCTTGTCGAGGCCCTCGGTGCGGACCGGGCCGACGACAAGGCCGTCGAGGTTGATGCCCGCCAGCAGCCTCGGGTCCTCCAGCATCGCCTGCGCCGCTGTGGAGCCGCCGAACGAGTGCCCGTAGATGCCCGCACGGTCGATGTCGGCGGCGCGGGCAACGCCCGATGGCAGCGGCAGGGACCCCTGCTGAAGCCCGTCGAGCACGAACCGGACGTCGGCGACCCTGGTCTCCTGGAGCCGGTTGAGGATCGCCTGGTTCTCCGGGCTGAAGTCGCTGGCCGCGGCGCAGAACGCCGGGTCGGCGGTGGAGACCGTCCTGCCGCCGGGGAACTCGACCAGGTCGGACTCATGGGTGCTGCCGAGTGCGACGACGACGAAGCCGAGGCTCGCGAGGCGCTCGTTGACGGCCGTCGTGTCGGTCCGGCTCGCGCACAGGCCGTGGTAGAAGAGCACCACCGGGTAGTTGCCCGGCAGCGCGGGCGCGTCCTGCCTGCTGTTGGTGACGGCACCTTCGAGCACGCCGTCGGGAAGGACGTAGAACTCCTCCTGCCGCGCGGCCTCCTTCGCGGGCGCGTAGGCCGCGCGCTCGTACCAGGGCAGGGGCAGCGCCGGATACCAGACCTGTGCCATCAGTTCCCGTGGCCCGCCCTCGGGAGCGAGGGCGTCGGTGCGGCCCTCGTCGACAAGGTGAAGCAGGCTCGTCCCCGGCGCGTACGGGCCTTCGGGATCGGGCAGGTGCACCTGCTGCGGAGCCGCGTTCGCGGGTGGCGCGACAAGCGCGGCCGACGTCGTCACGGCGAGTGCTCCGGCAACGAGCCGGAAAAGTCCGGAATTCCTCACATTGAAGATCTACACCCATCGCGCAACCCCCGCCCTTCCCGGGTCAGGCGTCCCGTTCGCGGCGGACGGCTCGCCAGGTGAAGCCGCTGGAGGTCCACAGCAGCGCGCCGGTGACCACGAACACCGACGCGACGCCCGCCGAGCCCGCGATGGCACCCGCGCCGAGGGGTACGAGCACTTGACCGAGCCGGTTTCCCGTGAGCCGCAACGACAACGCCGAAGCGCGGCTGCGCTGCGACACGAGCGTCACCACCCACGTCATCGTCAGCGGCTGCCCGATGCCCCAGAAGAAGCCGACGATGACGAGCAGGATGCCCATCAGCACCGGTTGGTGCGCAAGGGGAAGCAGTGACATCGGCAGCGCGGAGCACAGCGTCGCCGACAGCAGCAGCCAGCGGCGCGACACCACCCGCAGCAGCGCGGGCAGGAACGCCCGGGACACGATCGAGGAGCCCGTGCGCAGCATCAGCAGCACGGTCACCAGCAGGACGCTGAAGCCGTACTCCTCGCCCAGCACGGGAAGGAACGCCGAGAGCACGTCCATCGACGTCAGCACCACGAGACTGCTGAAGACGGCGGGGCACATGCCGCGGATGCCGAGCATCGTCAGCACCGACTGTGTGGGTTCCTGGGACGGCGCCTTGCCGTTGACCCGCCTCGGCACGGGCAGCAGGAGCGAAGAGGGCGCCGCGAGCGCGACGAGCCCGGCGAGCGCGAGCACCGCCCCGGTGGTCGCCACGCCCTCGCCCTCGGCGCTGCTGGCCGACGACACGAGCCCGGCCACCGGCAGGCCCACCGTCTGTCCGATGGAGACCGCCAGCGACCACCCCGCGAACCGCTTGTCCAGCTCGTACGGCTCCGACAGCAGCGGGATGAACCCCTGCGCGGCCACGACCACGAGGATCTGCCCGAACCCGAGCAGGGCGTTGCCGATGCCGAGCACCACGAGGTCGCCGCTCAACGCGATCACGATCAGCGAGGCCGCGGTGAGCAGTACGCCCGCCCGCAGCATCCCGGCGGGGTGGCCGTTGTCGACGGCCCTGCCGACGTGCACCGCCACCACGAGGGGCAGTAGCGAGAAGAGCGCCGCGATGACGCCGAGTGCCACGCCGTCGGCGCCGAGTCCGAGCGCGCGGTAGGAGACGAGCATCCTGGCCGCGTTGAACGCCGCCTGGGACAGCGCCGTGACGACGCACAGGTGGGGATACCAGTGCCGCATTGCCACCTTCTGCCGTATCGGGGCCAGCCTCGGTGGACCACCCCGCGGTAGCGGGGCGGTTCAGGTCTCGAGGCTCAGGAGTCCATCTGGTCGTGGGTACCCTCGGCGCGAGCCGTGGGGTCACCCGCGCGGATCCGCGACGCCCGCAGGATGTGCTCGGACATCAGCGCGCCCGCACGCCGGGCATCGCCATCGCGGATGGCGTCCATGATCGCCTCGTGGTCGTCGGCCAGCTCGCCGGCGTGCTCACCGGTCCAGATCGTGCTGGACGGCGTGAACCGGGTCCACAGCAGCTCCAGGTACTCCACCACCAGCGGCGAGCTCTGCGCGTAGATCGTGAAGTGCAGTTCGCGATTCAGCTGCGACAGCCTGGCCGAGGTCGCCCCTTCGGCGCGTTCCCGGTTCAGCTCCTCGTGCTTGGCCTCGATGCGGTTGAGCCCGGCCGGGGTCATCCGCTCGACGGCCATCTCCGTCGCGGTGCCCTCCGCGCTCGCGCGCATCCGGTACAGGTCGACCGCGGCCTCGGGGGCCATTTCGCGCACCGACGCGCCGCGGTGCGGCTGGTAGGTGATGGTGCCGTCGGCCTCCAGCACGCGCAGCGCCTCGCGCACGGGTGTGGGGCTGACCCCGTACCGCTTGGCGAGCACGGTCTGCTTGATCAGCTCGCCGGGCTGGATCAGCCCGCTGGCCAGGTCTTCCTTGAGCCGCTCGACCACGTAGGCCACACGGCTCTGAGGCGGCCGCATCGGCTCGACCTCCGACGTCATGGGGACCCTCTCCTCCAGCGACCACCATGCCAGGAACTGGACACAGTATGTCGCGAACTCCTCCCGGACCGGGTCCGGACCGACACTCTCCGCACCATCTTCGCTCCTCAATTGGTTATAGACAACACTCTATAGACTATGTACCTTCCCGGTAGTCGCAGAGTGACTTCCAACTCTCGAAAGCCTGGAGCCCCATGGAATCCACGACGAAGTGGCCTGCCGAACTGGCGGGCATGAGCTGGTCAGGACTGTCCCCCACCGAACGCCACGCGGGAATCGTGCTGCTGCGCGACGCGCTCGGCATCGCCTCAGCCGGCACCCGCGCCACCGGCATCGAGCCGGCACTGAACGCCCTGCGCGCGCTGGGTTCCGGCGAGGTCGCGGTGCCCTGGACCGATCTCCGGCTGCCCGCCGCACAGGCCGGGCTCGCCACCTCCGCGCTCGTGCACGCGTGGGACTTCGACGACACCCACGACGACGCCGTGGTGCACGCGATGGCCGTCGCACTCCCCGCCGCGCTCGCGGCCGCACTGCGGACGAACCGGTCCGGTGCCGACCTGCTCGACGGCGTTGTCGTCGGCGTGCAGGCGCTGAGCAGGCTCTCGCTCGCCCTCGGCCCGCAGCACGGCATGGTGCGCACCGCGAGCCTCGGCGCACCCGCCGCCGCGGCGGCCGCGGCCCGCACACTGGGCCTCGGCGCCGAGGGCATCGGCAACGCGATGGCGCTCGCACTCTCCTCGGCCGGATCGCCGCACAGCAGGCAGGTGGTGGAGAACAGCGCCGTCAACAAACGGCTCCAGCCGGGCTTCGCGGTACAGGCCGGGCTCACGGCGGCGTTCCTCGCACAGGCAGGCGTCGAGGGCCCCTCGGGCTGGGCCGACGGCGGCTACGGCCTGCTCGCCAAGGCCAGCGACCCGGCGGGCGTGCTGTTCGCGCCGGGCTGGGAGGGCGCCAACCTCTCGCTCAAGCCCTACCCCGCGTGCCGCTACACCCACGCCGCGATCGCCGCCGCGGCCGAAGCGGGACTCGGCATCGCGCACACGAGGATCTCCTCCGTCGACGTGCACGTGCCCGACGGCGCGGCGTACGCCCTGGTGTCGCGTCCCTTCGAACGCCGGGGCCGCCCGGTGATCGACGCTCAGTTCTCCATCCCCTGGCTCGTCGCCGCGCAGCTGGTCACCGGCACCGTCGACCTCACCACGATCGCCGGGCCGACCCTGCTCGACACCGATGTGGAGACCTTCGCGGCGCGCGTCACCGTGCACCAGGACCGGCACGGCACCGCCGCGATGGCCCCGGCCACCGTGGTGCTGCGCACCGACGACGGGCGGACCCACGAGGCCACCGCGCCGATGGCGGGCTCCCCCGAACATCCCCTCACCGAGGAGCGGCTCGCCGCCAAGACCGCCGCGTGCGCCCGCGTCGGCGGGCACGACCCGGACGGCACGGTCGCCGCCATCGCCGCGCTCGCCGAGCGGCTCGCCGACCTCTCCCCAGCCGGCCTCGGCCCCGCGCTCGCCGCACTCGGCGCCTGAGTTTTCCCCGCGCTTACGCAAGAAAAGCGCTCCCGAGAAGAGAAGTGGAGACCATGGACTTCCAGCTGACCGACGAACAGAAAGCCCTCGTCGACTCCGTCACCAAGCTCGCGGAGCGCGAGTTCGCCGCACAGGCGTTCCAGCGCGACGGCTTCGCGTGGGACAGCTTGAAGACGCTGGCCGCCAACGAGCTCACCGGCCTCACGCTGCCCGTGGAGGTGGGCGGACAGGGTGCCGGCCTGCTCGACGCGGTGCTCGTGATGATGTCGCTGACCAAGGTGTGCCCGCACAGCGCCGACGCCTTCCAGGCCGCCAACTTCGGCGCCATCCGGCAGATCGCGCACTTCGGTTCCGAGCGCGTGCGCACGGAGGTGCTCGCGCCGCTGCTGGCCGGTGACGCGCTGGTGAGCGCGGGCATGAGCGAGCCGGAGGCGGGCACCGCGCTGACCGACCTCACCACGCGCGCCGAGTACGACGGCGGCGACGTGGTGCTCAACGGGCAGAAGTGCTGGAACTCCCACGGCCCCGACATCACGCACTCCGTGGTGTGGTGCCGGTTCGGCCCGCGCAGCCGCGACATCGGCGCCGTGGTGGTGCCCGTGGACGCCCCCGGTTTCTCGCGCGGCAAGGCGGAGACCTACATGTCCGGTGAGCGGCACTGCCAGCTGTACTTCGACAACGCGCGCGTGCCCAAGGAGTACGTGCTCGCCGACTCGGGCGCGATCAAGAAGATGCTCTCGGTGTTCGGCGTCGAGCGCATGGGCAACGCCTCGCGGTCGCTCGCGCTCGCCGAATCGGCCTACGAGCGCGCGATCGAGCACGTCAAGACCCGCAAGGCGTTCGGCCGCACGCTCTCGGAGTTCCAGGGCCTGCAGTGGAAGTTCGCCGACATGAAGGTGCAGCTCGACGCCGCGAAGCTGCTGCTGATGCGCGCCGTGGCGGGAGCGGACACCGGCACCCCCGACCCGACCGAGGCGGCGATCGCGAAGCTGCACTGCAACGAGACGGCGTTCAAGGTCGCCAACGACGCGCTGCAGATGTTCGGCGCGAGCGGCTACTCCACCGAGTTCCCGCTGGAGTACATCGTGCGCCGCACGCGCGGCTGGATGATCGCGGGCGGTTCGGTGGAGGTGCTGCGCAACACGATCTCGCAGAACGTGCTCGGCCAGCGCTTCAGCCAGCGTCCCGTGGAGGCCGCCAAGTGAGCGCGCAGGGACTCACCGCGCACGTCGCGGGCTGGGTGAGCGAGCAGGCTGCCACGCCGCTGTCGCCCGAGGTCGAACACCACGTCAAGCGCCTGATCCTCGACCACCTCGGCGGGGTGATCGCCAGTGCGACCACGCCGGTGTCGAAGGCCGTGGCCGCGCACGCCCGCGAGTCCTACGGCGGGGACGGGGCCACCGGTATCGGTGCGGGCAGGCTGTCGGCGCTCGGCGCCGCGCTGGTCAACGGCACCGCCGCGCACGGGCTGGAGGTGGACGACGGCTACACGCCGGGCAGTGTCCACCCGAGCGCGGTCGCGCTGCCCGCGGTGCTCGCCGCCGCGCAGCAGGCGGGCGCCGACCCAGAGCGGACCCTCGCCGCCTCCGCCATCGCGCTGGAACTGACGTGCCGCCTCGCCGCGGCCGGACACCCCGCGACGTGGCGCAACCACTTCCACAACACGCCGCTCACCGGGGTCGTCGCCTCGGCGGCCGGGGTCGCCGGGCTGCTGGGCCTCGACACCGAGCGGGTGCAGGACGCGCTGGGCATCGCGGGCTCGCACGCGGGCGGGCTGTTCGAGTTCCTCGGCCAGTCGGCCGAGGTCAAGCGGGTCCACCCCGGCAAGGCCGCACGCGACGGCATCGCGAGCGCGCAGCTCGCGGCGGCGGGCGTCACCGGCCCGCACACGGTGCTGGAGGGCACCCACGGCTACTTCGCCGCGTTCGCCCGCGACGAGTGGTCGCCCGAGACCGTCCGCGACGGACTCGGCTCGCGCTGGACGCTGCTCGACACCTACGTCAAGCCGTACCCGAGCTGCCGCCACCTGCACGGTCCGATCGACGCGGCGCTCGCGCTGCGCGAGCGGCACGGCCTCACCGCCGCCGACGTCGAGCAGGCGCACGTCGGCACCTACACCGTGGCCACGCATCACTCGCACACCGAGGTGAACGGCCTGCTCGACGCGCAGATGAGCATCCCCTATGCGGTGGCGGCCGCGCTGGCACGCGGCAAGGTCGCGCTCGCCGAGTTCGGCGACGAGGCCCGCGCCGACGCCGAGATCGGGCGGCTGACCCGCGCGGTCGCCGTCGAGGTGGACCAGGCCGCGCAGGACGTCTACCCGAAGGCCCGCCCCGCCACGCTCACGCTCACACTGCGGGACGGCCGCACGGTGGCCGAGACCGTCGAGCAGCCCTACGGGGAGCCGTCGAACCCGATGAGCGACGAGTCGCTGGCGGGCAAGTTCCACGCGCTCGTGGACCCCATCCTCGGGGAGGCCGCGGCCGCCGAGCTGATCGACGCCGTGTGGGCCCTCGACGGCCTCGGCTTCCTCGACCGCGCCGACGAGCTGCTCCGCCGAGCCAGCTGAGAGGAAACGGAAACAGAACGATGGTTGCTGACAACCAGTCCAGCTTCGCCGAGAGCCTGCTGCGTCCGCGCAGTGTCGCGGTGGTCGGCGCGTCCGGCGACCCTGCGAAGACCACGTCGCGGCCGCAGCGGTTCCTGCGCCAGGCCGGGTTCGCCGGTGCGGTGTACCTGGTGAACCCCGCCCGCGAGGAGGTGCTCGGCGAGCGCTGCTACCCGAGCCTGTCCGCGTTGCCCGAGGTGCCCGACCACGTCTTCGTGCTCACCAACGCCGAGCCCGCGATCGAGACGGTGCGGGAATGCGCCGCGCTGGGCGTTCCGGTGGCGACGATCCTCGCGAGCGGGTTCGGTGAGGAGGGCCCCGAGGGGCACGAGCGGCAGGAACGGCTGCGCGAGGCGGCCCGCGCGGGCGGTGTGCGGCTGATCGGCCCGAGCAGCCTCGGCGTGGTCAACCCGCGTAACCACCTGCTGCTCACCGCCAACGCCGCGTTCGATGAGGAGCTGCTGCAGGGCGACCTGTTCGTCGCCTCGCAGTCGGGCTCGATGATCGGCGCGCTGGTGAGCAGGGGCAAGGCACGCGGCATCGGCTTCGCGGGGCTCGTCTCGGTGGGCGGCGAGGCCGACGTCTCGATCGGCGCGCTGTGCGAGGCGACCGTCGACGACCCTGGCATCGGCGCCTACGCGCTGTTCATGGAGTCGTTGCAGCACACCGACGAGCTCGCGTCGTTCGCGCACGCCGCGCATCGGGCGGGCAAGCCGGTGGTGGTCTACAAGCTGGGCCGCTCGGAGGAGGCCGCGCAGCTCTCGGTGTCGCACACCGGCGCGCTCGCGGGTGAGGACAGCGAGTCGGACGCGTTCTTCCGCGCGTGCGGCTTCGCCCGCGTCGACCACCTCGAGGCCCTCATCGAGGCGCCGTCGCTGCTGCGCAAGCTGGCGCCCGCCGAGGGTGAGAAGCCCGCCCGTGTCGGGGTGATCACCACGACCGGCGGCGGCGCGGCGATCATGGTCGACCAGCTCGCCACGCGTGGCGTGCAGGTCGTGGCGCCGAGCGAGCAGGTGCTGGAGCGCTTCGCGGAGGCCAAGGCCCCGGTCGCGCCGAACCTCATCGCCGACCTCACCCTCGCGGGCGCCAAGCACGAGGTGGTGCGCTCGGCGATCGAGATCATGCAGGACAGCGGCGAGTTCGACCTCGTGTGCTTCGTGATCGGCTCCTCGGCCCGCAACAACCCCGAGCTAGCTGTCAAGGCGATCGCCGAGTGCGCGAACGGCAAGACGCCGCTCGTCGCGTTCGCGCTGCCCGACGCGCTCACCACGCTGCGGTTGCTCGACGAGGCCGGGGTCGCGGCGTTCCGCACGCCGGAGGCGTGTGCCGACGCCATCGCCACCGCGTTCGGCAGATCCGTGCCGACCGTGCGCGCGGGCGTCCCGCTCGGCACGCCCCCGCCCGCGTCGTCGCGCGTGCTGGACGAGGCGGAGTCGGCGGAGCTGCTGGCGGCGCAGGGTGTCGCGAGGGTTCCGTCCGTGGTGCTCGGCACCGCCGACGTCGCCGGGGAGTTCACGCTGCCGTTCGAGTACCCGGTGGTGGTCAAGGCCCTGTCGGAGAAGCTGCCGCACAAGACCGAAGCCGGTGCCGTCGTGCTGGACGTCGCCGACGCCGCCGGCGTGCGCGAGGCGGTGGCGCGGATCAAGGCCAACGTCGCCGCCTACGACTCCTCGATCGGGATCGACCGCGTGCTCGTGCAGCGGATGGCCGCGAAGGGTGTCGCCGAGGCCCTCGTCGGCTACCGCGTCAGCCCCTCGGCGGGCCCGCTCGTGGTGCTCGCCGCGGGCGGCATCTACGCCGAGCTGTACTCCGACTCCACCGTGCGGCTCGCACCGGTGGATCCGGCCACCGCGCGCGGCATGATCGCCGACGTGCGTGGCCTCGGCACGCTCGCCGGCTTCCGTGGATCCGAGGCCGGTGACGTCGACGCGCTCGTCGACACGATCGTCGCCGTGTCGAACCTCGCCGTCGACCGGCCCGACGTCGTCGAGGCGGAGGTGAACCCGCTCTCCGTCGGCGCCGCCGGAGAGGGTGCCACCGCGCTCGACGCGCTCGTGCGGGTCGCCGGCCAACCCTGATCCCCAGCCCAAGGAAGGAGACCGTCATGCAGGTGACGATCACCAATCTCAGCCTTGCCTACGGCGGTTTCACCGCCGTGAAAGGGCTCGACCTGACCATCGCCGACGGCGAGTCGATCGTCCTGCTCGGACAGTCCGGCTGCGGCAAGACCAGCACGATGCGCTGCATCGCGGGGCTGGAGGAGCCCACCGGCGGCCGGATCTCGATCGGTGACACCGTGGTGTTCGACCACGAGACCGGCCGCTCGGTGCCGTCGTTCCGGCGCAACGTCGGCATGGTGTTCCAGTCCTACGCCGTGTGGCCGCACAAGACCGTGCTGGAGAACGTGACCTTCCCGCTGCGGATGAAGAAGGTCAAGCGCGGCGCGGCCAGGGACAAGGCGATGGAGGTGCTCGGGCTCGTCGGGCTCGACCACCTCGCCGAGCGCGGCGCGAGCCAGCTCTCCGGCGGGCAGATGCAGCGGGTGGCGCTGGCCAGGAGCATGGCGATGGAGCCGAGCGTGCTGCTGCTCGACGAGCCACTGTCCAACCTGGACGCCCGGCTGCGTGAGGACCTGCGCGTGGAGCTGAGGCACATCCAGCAGGAACGGGGCCTGACGAGCATGTACGTCACGCACGACCAGCAGGAGGCCCTCGCACTGGCCGACCGCATCGCGATCATGCAGGGCGGGCGCATCACCCAGCTCGGCACTCCCGAGGAGGTCTACGCGACCCCGGCGAGCGCGTCGATCGCGAAGTTCATGGGCGTCACCAACGTGTTCGCCGTCGGCGGCGCCTCGGGCAACCGCGTGACGCTCGCCGACCACGCGCTGGAACTCCTCACGGCCTCGGCGGCTCCGGCCGGGGCGGCGAGCGTCGCCGTCCGCCCCGAGGACGTCGTCGTGCGAGGCGAAGGCTCCGGCCTTCCGGGAACCGTCGAGGTGTGCGTCTACCAGGGTTCTTCGGTGCGCTACCAGGTGAGGCTCGACGACGGTCCCCTGCTCGACGCCGTGTGCCCCGCCGGTCCCGGCGCGCTGGCACGGGGCGAGCGCGCGAGCGTCGAGATCGCGCCCGAGGCCGTGCTGGTGCTGCCCGACGAGGTCGAGGCCGCACCGGTGCCGGAGGAGGCCGCGGCATGACGACCATGCAGAGCACCCGCGTGAAGGCCCGTCCCTCGGCGCCGTCACCGGCCCCGGCCTCGCGTCGCCGGTGGCGCAGGCCGAAGGGCCTCGGCAGCCTGCCGTTGCTGCTGGTGGTGGGCTTCCTGATCCTCGTCCCGGCGGGGTTCGTGCTGCTCGCCGCGTTCAGCGTCGACATCCCCCGCCCCGGCAGCATCAACTTCGACCTGACGCTCAAGCACCTGGCCGTGTTCACCGAGCCGGGCGTGCTGAAGGCGACGCTGAACTCGCTGATCATCGGTGTCTCGGCGACGCTGCTGGCGCTGCTGATCGGCGGCTTCCTGGCGTTCGTGACGGCGCGGACCAACATCCCGATGCGCGGCTTCGTGTTCCTGATCGGGCTGATGCCGCTGTTCCTGCCGTCCTACGTCGGCGCGCTGGCGTGGTCGATCCTCGGCAGCCCCGTGGCCGGGCTGCTCAACATCGGCATGCGCGACCTCGGCATCGACTTCACCGTGAACATCTACAGCATGGGCGGCGTCGTGCTCGTGATGGGCATGTTCTACGCGCCGTACGCCTTCCTGCTCATGCACAGCTCGATGTCGCTGATGAACCCCGACCTCGAGGACGCGGCGGGCGTGCACGGCGGGTCGACGTGGCAGATGCTGCGCAGCGTCACGTTCCCGCTGGCACTGCCCGCGATCCTGGGCTCCGCGCTGCTGGTGTTCACCCACATCTTCGAGAACTTCCCCGTCTCGCAGGTGCTGGCGACACCGGGCCAGATCGACACATTGCCGACGTTCATCTACCGCCTCATGAACGCCTCGCCCTCGCGCGGCAACGAGGCCGCGGTGATGGCCGTGGTGCTCGTGCTCGTAGTGCTGCTGGTGACGCTCGGCCAGCGCCGCATTCTGGCCCGCCGCTCCTACACCACGGTGTCGGGCAAGGGCCTCAAGGCGCGGCGCATCTCGCTCGGCCGCTGGCGGTGGCCGCTGTTCGCGGTCGCGCTCGTGTACCTGCTGCTGTCGATCGTGCTGCCGCTCGCGGCGCTGGTGCTGACGGCCGTGCGGACGTCGCCGTACATGCAGTCGTTCAACGACCTCTCGGCGCCGGGCGCGATCGACTTCGGTTCCTTCGGCCGGGTCTTGCAGTCGGACCTGTTCCTCGACTCGGCGGGCAACAGCGTGCTCGTGGCCGTGGTGTCCGCCGCACTCGGCACCGTGCTCGCGTTCCTCGTCGGCTACACCGTGTATCGCACCAAGGCCAAGGCCCGCGGTGCGCTGGAAGGCGTGTCGATGGTGCCGCTCGCGATCCCCGCGATCGTGCTCGGCATGGGTCTGCTGTGGACGTGGCTCGTGATGCCGGTGCCGCTGTACGGGACGCTGGCGGTGCTGATGATCGCGTTCATCGCGGTGCAGATGCCGCAGGGCCTGCGCGGCATCGCGTCGTCGATCCAGTCCACGGAACGGGACCTGGAGGACAACGCCGTGCTGCACGGCGCGAGGCGGTCCCGCGCGGTGCTCTCGATCACCGTGCCGCTCATGCGGGTGGGCATCGCGTCGACGTTCCTCATGTTGCTCATGCTCTCCATGCGGGAGCTGACCGTTCCACTGTTCCTGTACACATCGGACACTCACATCCTTTCGATCACCATCTTCGACCAGTTCGAGAACGGTGGAGCGCTGCAGCAAGCGGCGGCGATGAGTGTCATCTACTGCCTGATCATGTTCGTGCTCTCCTACCTGCCCCGCCGCCTCGGCTCGGGCGGAATGACCCCCTGACCAACGCACTCAGGACGACAAAGGAGTTGAATCCGATGCGGAGAAAACTGACCCTCGGCCTCGCCACGACGGCCTTACTGGTGCTGACCACCGCGTGCGGTGGCGGCGGCTCTGGCGAGTCCCCCGCGAGCGACGCGGCACGCAACGAGGTGCTGCCGATGCCCGCCAAGATCGACACCTCCAACGGTCTCGTGATCGACGGCGAGCGGATCGCCGACAAGCAGCTCTTCGAGGCCGCGAAGAAGGACAAGGTGGTGCTGTACTCGGGCTCCGGCAAGGAGAGCGAGGACCTCACGATCGCGCGGTTCAAGGCCGAGACGGGCATCGACATCGAGCTCACCCGGATGCCGACGAACAAGCTCTCGGAGCGGGTGCTCAGCGAGCACGGCGCGAACCAGCTCGGCGCGGGCGTCGTGCGGGTCACCGACCCGCTGGTGGCGGAGGAGTTCGCCAAACGGGGCGTGTACGTGAACTACCAGCCGCCGTCGATCGGCGAGCTCGCGAAGGGCGACAATGTCGTCTTCAACGACGGCCAGTACCTCACCGCCTACTACTCGGCCTACGCCTTCGGCTACAACTCGGCGGCCGTGCAGGGCAAGGACGTGCCGAAGAAGTGGGCCGACCTGCTCGACCCGAAGTGGAAGGGCAAGCTGGGCGTGGTGCACGCGGGCGCGGGCGGCACGGTGACGGCGCTCGCCGCCTTCCAGCTCGACGCGTTCGGCGAGGACTACGTCAAGGCACTCGGTGCCCAGCAGCCCCGCATCTTCGACACCACGTCGGTGCAGCTGGAGGCGCTGGCGAGGGGCGAGATCACGGTCGCGACGCTGGGCTTCAACAGCACGTACGGCGCCGAGGTGGCAGGTGCGCCGGTGAAGCTGGTGGTGCCCGAGGACGGCATCTCGGGCTCGTTCAACCTGATGGGCCTCACGCCGGCAGGTGAGAAGAGCCCGGCGGCGAAGCTGTTCATCAACTGGACGATGTCGAAGGCGGGCCAGAAGTTCGCGGCGGCACAGGGCTTCGTGCCCGCCCGCCCCGGACTGGAACCGACACCGACAGGTGAGTACCAGCTGCCCCCCGCCGATTCGGAGCAGTTCCACCTCTTCACGCCGGAAGACGCCAAGGAGCGTTCGGCGAGCACCGTGCAGACCTGGAACCAGGCGTTCCACTTCACGGGCTGAGTTCCCGGCCGGGGTGCGGGCGTGCGGCCCGCGCCCCGGCCGTGCTACGGAAAGTGTCGTTCGCTCACCCGGGTGCCTGCCACCCGGGTGACTCCCTTGCTCTTGACCAGGGGAATCGTCCATGGTGATGCGAACGGTTTTCACCACCGGTCAAGCGTGACCGACCGATGGAGGTCTCAGGTATGAGCGGACGGGACGTACTCGTACGGACCTCCTCCTTCGAATCGTGGTCGGTCCCTCCGGAAGAAGACTCGACCGAGTACGGGGTCTTCTCACTGCAAAGCGGCTGCCTGGTGGTCGGCATCTACGAACACGAGGAGGCCCTGGCGGCCGCCGCCGAATGGCGCGCGCGGGGCGAGGTGACGGCGTACGCGGCGGAACTGTGCCCGGAACACGAAGCCCACCCGCGCGAAGACTGTGCCCTCTTCGCCCGCTTCGACGCGATCGCCTGACCGCATCCGATGTGACGTTCTCCTCCTCTGTCGTTGCCACGGATACGGACGGCGACCAGAGATGATCACGGGGTGAAGATCCGCGCCCTCGTCCTCGCCCTTGCAGCCGCGTTCACGCTCACCGCGTGCGAACTACCCGAAGCCCCGGCCGAAACGCCCGCTCCGCAGGGAGAGCTCCCGCAGCTGCGGGAGGCACCGGAGGACACGGGCGCCCGCTACGACCGCGACGACTGGCCGCACTGGGACTACCTCGGCGACGGCTGCGACGTGCGGGACCAGATCCTGCAGGACCAGGGCCGTTCCATCCGCGTCGGCGACAACTGCAAGGTGACCGGCGAGTGGACGAGCGTCTACGACGGCGAGATCGTGACCGACGCCGGCGACCTGGACATCGACCACATCGTCCCGCTGGCGGAAGTGGCCCGCTCCGGTTCCCGCGACTGGACGGAAGCCGAGCGCGAGGCGTACGCCAACGACCCGGAGGTACTGGTGGCGGTGACGGCCAGCAGCAACCGGCAGAAGGGCGACCAGGACCCGGCGACGTGGCTCCCGGAACAGGACCGCTGCGGCTATGTGACCCGCTGGGTCCAGGCGAAGGCCAAGTACGACCTGACGGCCGACCAGGCGGAGCTGGAAGCGATCAACGCGGTGCTCAGGCACTGCCCGAGGTGACGGGTCAGCGGGGGCCCACGCTCACGACTCGCGGAGCTTGTTGCGCAGGATCTTCCCGGACGCCGACTTGGGAATCGCGGCGACGAACTCCACGGCGCGGACGCGTTTGTGGGGCGCCACCCGTTCGGCCACGAAGGTCATGACCGCCTCCGCGGTGACGGTGCTCCCCCTGCGGCGCGCGACGAACGCCTTGGGCACCTCCTCCCCGTCGGCGTCACGGGCCCCGACCACGGCCGCGTCGTCCAGGTCCGGATGGCCGAGCAGCACGTCCTCGAGCTCGGCGGGCGCGACCTGGTAGCCCTTGTACTTGATCAGCTCCTTGATCCGGTCGACGATCTTGAGCTCACCGTGCGGGCCGAGCGTCGCGACGTCTCCGGTGTGCAGGTAGCCGTCCTCGTCGAGCGCGGAGGCCGTAGCCGAGGGGTTGTTCAGGTACCCGGACATGACGTTCGGTCCCCGCACCCACAGCTCGCCCCGCTCGCCAGGCTGCGCGTCGTCACCGGTCACTGGGTCGACGAGCCGGAACTCGATGCCGGGCAGGGCGAACCCGCAGCTCGCCGGGTCGATGTCGAGGCGGTCCTCGGGCGCCGCGTGCGATACGGGCGACATCTCCGTCATCCCGTAGCCCTGCATGACCGCGCACCCCAGCCGCTCCGCCAGCGTGGCACTCAACCCGCGGTCCAGCGGGGCCGCACCGGAGAAGACCATCTCCAGGCTGCCCACGTCGTACCGGTCCACCAGCGGTTCCTTGGCGAGTGCGCGCACGACCGGCGGTGCCACGTACAGCTTGCGCACGCGGTGCTCCTCCACCAGGCGGAGCAGCTCGGCCAGGTCGAACCGCGCCATCGTGACCAGTGGTGCGCGGGTGTACAGGCTGTGGTTCATCAGCACGGTCATGCCGTAGATGTGGAACAGCGGCAGCACGGCCAGCTGCGTGCTTCCGCGCGTCAGCGGCACCATCCGGTCGAACTGCAGGACGTTCGAGACGACGTTGCGGTGGGTGAGCACCACGCCCTTGGCCTGGCCCGTGGTACCCGACGAGTACGGCAGCACGGCGGGGTCGTCCGGCCCGACGGACGGTACGGGTGCGGGGCCGGATTCCGTCGCCAGCTCGGCAAGGCAGCCGTGGCCTTCGACCGGCTCCAGGGTGAACACGGCCTCCTGCGCGATCCCGGCCTTCTCCGCGGCCGCCGCCACCAGCTCCCGCTGCGCGGCCGCCGCGATGGCGAAACGGGTGCCCGAGTCGTGGAGCTGATGGGCGAGCTCGGCGGTCGTGTACGTGGGGTTCGCGGACGTGACGACGCCACCCGCGCGCAGCACGGCGTGAAACGCCGTCACCCAGTCCGGCGAGTTCGGGCCCACCAGACCGACGACGTCGCCGGTGCGCAGTCCGTGGCGGCGCAAGCCCGCCGCCACGCGCCCGACGCGCTGGTGCAGCTCGCCGAAGGTCGTCACCGCGCCCGTGCGGCCGTCGACGAGCGCGGTCGCATCGGCATGCTCACCAGGACCGTCGCCGAACAGCAACGTGGTCAGGGAAACGTCGGGGACGGTGACAGCTGGATACGGGCTGCGAATCGGCATCGGCGTCCTCACTCGTGGGTGCCGCGTACCCGGTCACAGGCGTGGCCGGCCGCGCGGTAGGCGTACGTGTAGTTCCGGGCGTTCGCCAGTCCGGTGACGTAGCCACGCAGTTCCCGGGTGGCTGCCGCGTTTCCCGTGGCGTACAGACCGTGGATCGGCGTGCCGTCCCGGCGCAGCACGCGGGCGTCGCGGTCGATCCAGAGACCGAGCGTGCCCATGCCGAACCCGACCACGGTCAGCTCCAGTGCGTAGAACGGTGGGGTGCGCAGGGCGCCGAGGCACGCGTTGGGCTCGTGGGCGGCATCGCCGTAGGTCCGCAGCACGAACGGCAGCGCACCCCTCCCGAACTCCCGGTCCTCACCACGGTCGGCGCACTCGTTGAACGCGTTGACGGTCCGTTCCAGCCCGTCGGGGTCGATGCCCGTGAGCGCGGCCAGTTCGGCGACGCTGTCCGCCCTCGGGATCGAGTCCGGCCATTCCTGCCCCGCCGCGTAGGGCCCGAGTGGGTACCGCTTCCGGTACTCGTCGTCGACGAGGAACCAGCACGGCATGTTCTCCCAGCGGCGGCGACGACCGTCGAACCGGCGCAGGGCACCGATCAGGGCCCCGTAGTAGCTCTCGTCGCCGAACCGTCGCCCATCCCGGTTGACGATCATCGAGTGCGGCAGGCCGAGATGGGCGAGCAACGGCCGGACGAGCGGGACGTCGGTGCCGGGGTGGAGCTCACCGGGGAACCCGTAGCCGACGCTGAAGAACGGGTCGGCCCCTCGGACCAGGCCCGCTCCCGCCTGCTCCGCGAGCGCCGCCGAGTCGCCCTCGACGACCGGAGGGGCGCATTCCACCAGCTCGGGCACGTCCTCCAGCTCGGCCGCGTGCGCGGTCCAGCCGTAGCCGCCCGCCGCGATCAGCACGCCACCACGCGTCCTGACGGCGACGCGGCCGCCGGGCCCGGCGAGCACCGCGCCGACCACCGCGCCGTCCTCGCACAGCAGTTCCACCACCCGGTGCTCGAGCAGGCATTCGACACCGCGTCGCACGAGCGTCTCCCTGACGAAGCCGCCCGCGAGCCCCACTCCGTGCGTCAGGCGGTCCTCGCCGCGCCCCGCACCGTCCGATGTGGCTGGTCCGGTGTACTGCTCGGCCCGGGTGACGCCGATGTCGTAGTACGGCCCGGGACGCAGATACGGCCGCCAGGCGCCCAGCTCCGCGCCGTCGAGCACGCACTCCAGCAGCCTGCCTTCGCCCGTGGATCCGGGCGCTGGGTGGTACAGATCGGGAGCGTCCGGGATCACCCGCAGCGGTACACCGGCGTCGGCGAACCACGCCGTCGCCTCGACCGCGTCCAGCAGGTACTCACGGCGTGCGGCGCGGTCGACCGGGCGCTCTCCCTGCACGTGGTCCAGATAGGACTCGACGGCCTCGATGGGGTCGGCGGCGGAGGCGAGCGGACCGCCGCCGACCCAGACGAACCCGCCGCTGTAGGCGGCGACACCACCGACCAGCGACGACCGTTCGGCCACGAGCACCTCGGCGCCGAGGTCGTGAGCCCGCAGCGCCCCGGCGAGACCACCCAGACCGCCGCCGACGCAGAGGAGGTCGACCTCCCGGACGCCTGACATCGTCAGGAGCCCCTCACGTCGATACTCACGTTGATGTTGCCTCGGGTGGCGCGGCTGTACGGGCACGTCTTCTCAGCCTCGGCGAGCAGCGGCCGCACCTGGCCGACGGAGTCCGCGGGCACCGTGACGACGATATCGACCGCGAGCTCGAAACCACCGTCGTCGGCACGACGCAGGTCCACGTGCGACGTGGCGGACAACTCGGGCAGTTTCGTGCGGGCCCGGCGAGCCACGGCGCCGAGCGCGCTGAGGTAGCAGGCCGCGAAACCGGCGGCGAAGAGCTGCTCCGGATTCGTTCCGGCGCCGTCGCCGCCGAGAGCGGCGGGCGGCGCGAGTGTCACGTCGAGCTTTCCGTCGTCACTGCGTGCCGTGCCGCCCCGGCCGTGCGTGACGCTCACCGACGCGGTGTACAGGGAATCGGACAAGGTGTTCTCCTCGAGTCGTGTCGCGGTGGCCGTCTCGGTCACACCGGCAGGCGCTTCCTGCCGGTCTCGCGGAACGTCAGCACCGTCACGATGCCGACGATCGCGACACCCATGACCCAGAAGGCGGGCGCCATCGGCTCGCCGGTGCTCTCCACCAGCTGAGCGGCGATGTACGGGGCCGACCCGCCGGCGATGATGGTGCCGATGTTGAAGCCGAGCGCGACACCGGTGTAGCGCATTCGCCGCGGGAACAGCTCGGTGAACTGGGGGAACGCCGGCACCTGGGCGAGGCCGTTGAACGACATGTAGACGATGTAGACGAGCACCACGACGAGGATGCTCGACGTCCCGCCGAGGATCGCGAACGCGGGCCACGCGATCAGCAGGTACCCGATGTACGCGGTGAGCAGCACGGGACGGCGCCCGAACCGGTCGGCGAGCGCACCGGCCAGCGGGAACGTCACGCAGGCGAGCGCGATGCCGATGGCGGATGCCCAGTAGACGGCCTGTTTGTCGAACCCCTGATCGATGAGGTAGACGTTGAAGTACGTCAGTCCGATGTAGCCACTGCCGTTCATGGCGATCGCGATGCCGACGACCCGCGCGACGCTTCCTGGCCGCTCCTTGATGACCTGGAGCAGCGGGCTGCGCACGATCTCGCGCTTGTTGGCCATCTCAGCGAACTCGTCGGTGTCCTCGAGCCGCACCCGCACCCACAGGCAGAGCAGCGCGAGCGGGAGCGAGATGAGGAACGGGATGCGCCAGCCCCACGACATCATCTGCTCGGTCGTCGTCAGGCTGCTCACGAGGCCGACCACGGCCGCGGACACGGAGAAGCCGAGGGTCGAGCCGAGCGCGGTGACGGAGCCGTAGAAACCACGGCGTTTGGTCGGCGCCGACTCGGCCACGTAGGTCGCCGCACCACCGATCTCACCGCCCGCGGAGAACCCCTGGGCCAGGCGGAGCAGCACCAGCAGGATCGGCGCGGCGATGCCGATGGAGGCGTAGGTCGGCAACAGACCCAGCAGGCCACAGCAGATACCCATGGCGACGACCGTCACCACGAGCGCGCTGCGGCGCCCGCGGCGGTCGCCGAGGCGACCGAAGAACCAGCCACCGATGGGCCGCATGACATAGCCGGACCCGAACACGGCCAGCGCGACGAGCACGGAGACCGCGGGCTCGCCGCTGGGGAAGAACAGCGGACCGATCGTCACCGCGAGGAACGCGTACACGCTGAAGTCGTAGTACTCGATCAGGGTGCCGACCCCACCGGCCAGCGCGGCGCGTTTGGCCGTGGCAGGTGAGGGCACAGCGGGGCTTTCGGTCGACGGGTGTGAGGTCGTCTCGGACATGGTGCTCCTGGGTCCGTCGTCGTTGACTGGGCGGAGGGATATCAGGATCGGTCGGCTGGTTGACGTGCGTGCTCGGCGAGCAGAAGCTTCAGCGAGCCGCCCGCCTCGATGACGCGGCGAACCCGGTCGCTGGGTGGGGTGCCCCGCAACTCGGTGCCGTCGTCGAGGCGCACGGTGGCGGCGCGCCAGTCCACCGCCACGTTGTCCCCCTTGGCCACGCCGGTGCTGATGCCGGGCACGGTCAGCAACGGCATTCCGTTGTACGTCTCCCCCCGCCAGAAGCCCGGGGAGAACGATTCGGCCAGCACCGCCGCGATGCCGAGGTCCCGCAGCGCCACCATCGGCGGGTAATGCGGATGGCCGTAGCCGAAGTTGCGGCCACCGACGATCACGTCACCGGGCCTGACCCGATCGGCGAACGTCGGGTCGTACTGCCGCATCACCTTGCCGCGCAGGAAATCCGCGTCGTAGGACTTGATGTTCTCGACACCGATGACGAGGTCGATGTCGAAGTCGTCACCGAAGATCCAGGCCACGCGGCCGCGGATCACGTCGGGCGGTGGTGGGTAGTCGCGGAGTGCGCTCACGACCGGGCCACCCCCTCCGCTGACGAGATCGTTCCGGCGACGGCACTGGCCGCGACCGTGTACGCCGACCCCATGTAGATGTTCGCCTCGGTGCTGCCCATCCGGCCCGAGATGTTCAGCACGCCGGTGGAGATGCAGTTCTCGCCCGGCTGCAACGGCTTCTGGTAACCGAAGCAGAAGTCGCAGCTGGAGCGTGCGATCTGCGCACCGGCAGCGCGCAGCACGTCGAGCAGCCCTTCGTCCTCCGCCTGCTGGTGCACCGAGTCGGAGGTCGGCACGACGTTGAGCTCGACGCCGGGAGCGACCTTGCGGCCGTCCAGGATGAGCGCGGCGGCGCGGATGTCCTCGATGCGGCCGCTGGCGCAGGAACCGATGAAGGCCTTGGTGACCGGGGTGCCCGCCAGCTCGTCGACCCCCCGGGTGTTGTCCGACCGTGCCGATCCGGGCAGCACGACCCGGGGGCGCAGCTCGGAAAGGTCGATGGTGTGCACTGCGGCGTAGTCGGCGCCCTCGTCCGGCAGCTGCGGCGTGAACTCGGTTCTGGCAACCCGGCTCGCGTAGGCCAGTGCCGCCTCGTCGGGTTCGAAGACCGCGGACACGGCGCCGGTGAACATGGCCATGCCACAGAGGCCCTGCCTGCGGTCGATCGACATGCCGCGCGCACCGGGGCCCGCGAACTCCATGACCTGGTGCGCACAGCCGTCGGCACCGTACTCACCGATGATGTGGTGCACCAGATCGCGGCTGTCCACGCCGTCGGCCAGCTCACCGACCAGCTCGAACCGCGTCGTCGCCGGGACGTCGAGGTAGATCTGCCCGGACACCCACGCCTCCAGGAGATCCCGGCGCACGCCCCAGCCGAGCGCGCCGAACGCGCCGGCGCCCGAGATGTGGCCGTCGAAGTGGATCAGGAAGTTGCCGGGCAGCGCGTACCCCAGTTCGGCCATCACCTGGTGGCCGATGCCGCGGGCTTCGTGCAGTTCGATGCCGTAGAACTCGCACCAGTCCCGCGTGACCTGGTGGACCTGGCGTTCCTGCTCCGTGCCCTTCGTGAGCATGTGGTCGATGAACACGACGTACCGGTGAGGCTCGGCGAGCGTCCGGATGCCGAAGTCGTCGTGCATCTGCTTGAACATCACGTCGGTGTAGCCAGGGAAGTCGTAGGCGATCATGTAGTCGGGACGCACGGGCAGGTTGTCGCCTGCCTTGACGACGTCGACACCGGCGGCCCTGGCCAGGATCTTCTCGGCGATCGTGCTCGGCATGGCGCTCCTCACACCGGCTCCGCGGCGGGCAGGTACGCCTGCTGGAGCCGCTCGATCTCGGGCATGCCGATGAGGCCGAGGAAGTCGTGGTGCGCGGTCGCGTCCGCGCTGACGTCGGCCGGGTTCTCGCCGGAGGCGAGCCGGCGCAGGCAGTCACCCGCGGCACGCGTGACCGCCATCAGCACCTGTGTCGGCAACAATGCGATGCGGACACCGATCTGGCCCATCACCTCGGGAGTGAACTCGCGTTCGGTCCACGCCGACGCGGTGAGGGTGGCCATCAGCGGAACACCGGTGACCTCGTGACAGCGCCGCCACTCTTCGACGGTGCTGAACGTCTTCGTCACCGGCATGATCAGGTCCGCGCCCGCCTCGACGTACGCCTCGGCACGGCGGAGCGCCTCGTCGCCCGCGGCGTCCGTCCTGGCGATGACGAGCATGCCCGAGTCCCTGGCCGCCTCGACCACGGCGCGGATCTTGCCGGTCGCCTCGGGCACGTCGAGCAGTTCGGGTGCGGCGCCGGGGATCAGTGGGCATCGCTTGGGCGAACGCTGGTCCTCCATGAACACGGCGGACACTCCGGCGCCGGCGAACAGACGCGCCGTGCGGTGTGCGTTGACGGCGTTGCCGTAGCCCGTGTCGATGTCGGCGATGAGGGGCAGCCCGCTCGCTTCGCGAATCGTCCGCACGGCCTGCAGATTCTCCGACATCGAGTAGAGCTCGGTGTCCGGATAGCCCAGCGCCGCCGAGATCGCGAAGCCCGACGCGCACAGCGCGGGAAAGCCCGCCTGTTCGGCCAGGCGGGCGGTCAGACCGTCCCAGACACCCGGCGCGTAGACGAGTCGGTCGCTGATCAACTCGCGCAAATCCACTGATCACTCCCTTGTGTATCGTAATGCGATACGCGTTCCGAAACTTTGCGGGAAGGACACCGAGCATGTCAAGGAACCGGTCCGAACTCATCGCTAACCTGAGTCCAGCAAGCACGCGGCAGGTGAGGTGAGCGGTGGCGCAAGAAGCACTTCAGGACGGCTCCGCGGGGCGCGAGACCGTCACCTCGGTGCTCCGCGCGTGCCAGCTGCTCGGCCACTTCAGCGCCGACCGGCCGGTCATCACCCTGGCCGAGCTGACGGCGACCACCGGACTCAACAAGCCCACGGTGCACCGGCTCATGAGCTCGTTCGTCGAGGCCGGCTGGGTGCACCGGGACCACACGGGCGCGTACCGGATCCGGATGCCCGTGTTCACCATCGGCGCCGCGGCGCTCTCCGGATTCGACCTGCGCACCGAGGCCAGGCCTGAACTCGAGGCGCTGGCGCAGCGGTTCGGCGACACCGCGTTCCTGATGGTGCCCTCCGACGCAGGCGCCGTGTGCATCGACCGGGTCGAGGGCGGGAAACCGATGGCTCTGGCCGCCATCAGCGTCGGTTCGGTCCTGCCCTTCCACGCGGCCGCCGCACCGGTCGTCATGGCCGCGTTCGATCCGGAGATCCGCCGCCGGGTCCTGAAGGGGCGGCTCGAAGCGTTCACCGAGGAAACGCACATCGACCCGGCAGCGCTCGAAAGTCACCTGGAGCGGGTACGCACCGAGGGGATCTCCCGCAGCCACGACGACTACCTGCGTGGCGTGTCCGCGGTCGCGGCGCCCGTCCTCGGCAGGCACGGGTCTCTCACGGGAACGATCAGCCTCGGAGGACACAGCGAGGATTTCGCGGGCGCCGAAGGCGAGGCCCGAGCGGAAGCCGTGCGGGCCGCGGCGGACCGGCTGAGCACCACGGTCCGCGCCTCGCGTCTGTGAGGGGCCGCCCCCTGGCCCACGCACGAAAACGCCCCGAGACCTGATCGAACAGGTCACCGGGGCGTATCGGTAGGTGTGGCGGGTGAGGGATTCGAACCCCCGAAGGCAGTGCCGTCTGATTTACAGAGCGGCGAGCAAACCGGGTCTGACCTGGACCTTTACCTTCTGAGCGGCACCACTAGGGGAGCATTTGGGGCGTGCGCACCGAGCCGGAACGCATGGAAGCGCTCCGTCAGCGCACCAGTACCTCCCAGCAGAAGTTGAGCAGCCCGCCGTAACACTGGGTCATCGTCCGCAGACATTACGGCTAGCGCAGGGACGCATCGGACCCACGGGGACGCAAGAGAGGGGAGAACGGCGGCGCTCGAAGCGCCAGACACTGGGAAGCTGTTGCCACTCATCTACCGAGGGGCGATGACGCAGGGATGGGAGCCACACTTGGCTGATAAGACCGTTGATCAGAGGATTGTCTACCTGACAAAAAACGTGTTCGTCGCCGGACGAACACCGCTCGTCACGTATAATCCGAGAGACGAACGCCAACAGGAATCCGAGGTTGGAAGCTACCTCTCCCAAGGCGGAAAGGCCCTCTCTGTATCCGGCCCAACGAAATCGGGTAAGACTGTCCTTATCGAGAAGCAGCTTCCGACACACGACGCGATTTGGTTACAGGGTTCTGACATCAAGAGTGTTGACGAATTCTGGGAGAGAATCGTCGACTGGTATGGCCTGTATGATCAAGTTGAGGTCAGCACCCAGAACGCTGACCAAACCAGCACTGGCGTCTCTGGGTCTATCGGCGTCCCGAAAGTCGCGTCAGTTACGGCAAACGTCGGCGACAGCAGCACGGCAACCTCAACGGTCAAACTTGCAAGAAAGCGCGCATACGCCGCAGTCGCGCGGCAAGGTCTCGAAACCCTACCGGTTCCTATAGTTCTGGATGACTTCCACTACATCGACCGAGCAGCTCAACTTGAGGTTGCACGAGCCGTCAAGAGCATCATCACCATCACGCATGTGGTCCTCGTCGCAGTTCCGCACGAAGCCTTTGAAGTGGTCCGACGGGAACCAGACATGAGCGGCCGCGTCTGGAATCTCAGAATCGAACCGTGGACTAAAGACGAGTTGATCTTCATCGCAAAAAAGGGCTTCGAGGCCCTCAACGTTGCAGACCCTGAGGACGTGGTTGCGACAAAACTTGCCGAGCACTCCTATGGCGCCCCCTTCCTCATGCAGCAACTGTGCCACGACGTTTGCACGGCAAGCGGAATCCTTGAAACCAAGAACGACCCGCAATCGATATCTGGACCAATTGGTGGCTGGGAAGCATTCTTTCGGCGTATCGCAAACAGGATAACGCCCCCCGTTTTCGATCGTCTACTTGCGGGACCGAAGAGTCGCGGACAGGAACGCATAGATCGTCCGTTCAAAGATGGATTCACAACCGACATTTACGGCGCCGTCTTGCGGGCTATCGCGATGACCGGACCTAAGACGATCTTGACATATCAAGAGATCACCAGGCGGTTGGATGCGGAACTGAAGGAAGATGTTCCTAGCGCACAACAGGTGTCCAACACTCTCCGCCACATGTCTACGATCGCCGAGGCAGAAAGAGGCGCAGGTGACCCAGCCGTGGCATACAAAGATGATCGGTTTTATGTGCTGGATCCGTTCCTGGCGTTCTACCTTCGCTGGGGCGATGCACTGAAGGTCTAGGAAGCAGCAACCGGAGCTTCTCGGCACTTCACGCCCTTCCTGCCCAAACAGTGCTCGAAGCTGCGACAATTGAGCCGGGAATGTGTGACGAGCCGCGAAAGGAAGCGCGCCTTGACCGACACCGCCGACACCGGAAGGTGGCTACACGTGGCGCAGGCTGTTGCCGCTCCCCCAGATGGCTCCGACGCTGGAGAGGTCATCCGCTGGTACCGGCAGCACCACAACCTCACTCAGCAGGAAGCCGCTGACCTGCTCAACACCACGCAGTCCTGGGTGTCGAAGGTCGAGAAAGGCAAGCTCGTGCCTGGCCTCGCCGAGCTGCGGTCGATCGCGGCCAAGCTGCACATCCCGCCGGAACGCCTCGGCATCCTGCCCGACCACTCCGCGGACGCCATCCCCAAGCCGGGGCAGGTCAGCGACGCCGGCGCGCCGCACGAGAGCCAGGAGCACTGGAAGCTCGTGCGGCGTGAGCTGAACGCCAACCGCGCCCGGCTCGGCGACCTCGCGTCCGAGCTGTACCCGCAGGCCCACTGCATCCCCGGCACCACCGTCCTGACCCAGCCGAACTGGCTGCCCTCCGAGCCAGTCGAGCTGTCCGATATCGAGCTGTACTGGCTCGCCGAGGCCCTGCCCAAGCCCGCCATCACCCGGGGCATCGAGCAGACCGAGAGCGTCCGGCCGCTGGCCGCGGACGGCGACCGCTTCCGGCTCTACTCGCGCGCCCTGCGCGACCTCGCCCGGCCGAAGCTGCTGGACAACCGCGTCAGCTACCGCCTCGCCGAGGTCGACTGGACCGGCGACAAGGGCCGCCTCGGGTTCAGCTACACCACCTACTTCGACGTCCTGGACGTCTGCGAGGCCGCGGCGCACGAGTTCGCCGACGCCTGGCTCCGCGCCGGCCGGAAGCGGCCCAGCCTCGCTCACCTGCCGCTGCGCCGCCACATCGTCGACCCGTTCGACCTGCTCGCCCGGCCGATGCTGCCCAGTATCAACACCCTGACCATCCGGCGGGACCCGATCGACGGGCACCGGATGTTCCTGCACCGCCGCGACGCCAAGGCCACCGCGGTCGCCGGCGGCATGTTCCACGTCATCCCCGCCGGGGTGTTCCAGCCCGCCGCGCTCGCGCCCGCGCACCAGGCCAACGACTTCTCCCTGTGGCGCAACATCCAGCGCGAGTACTCCGAAGAGTTCCTCGGCAACCCCGAGCACGACGGCAACGCCCTTGACCCCATCGACTACGAGCACGACGAGCCGTTCCGCTCGTTCGCCGCTGCTCGAGCGGCCGGTGACTTCCGTGTCTTCACCTGCGCCGTGGTGCTCGAACCGCTGACGCTGTGGGTGGAGCTGCTGACTGTCGCCGTGATTGAGGCGCCGGTGTTCGATCAGCTCTTCGCCGGCATGGTCGAGGTTAACGAGGAGGGCGCCGCCGTCAGCACCGAGGCGGGCCGGCCGACTGTGGGCATCCCCTTCAACTCGGAGTCTCGCGAGCGGCTGAAGTCCGAACCGCTCTCACCGATCTCGCGCGCCTGCATCGAGCTGGCCTGGCAGCACCGGAACACCCTCCTGGCAAGCTGAGCACGTGCGCGTTCTCGTCACCGGCGCTGCCGGGTACCTCGGACACGCCGTCGTCGCTGCCCTCGCCGAGCGGGGGCACGACCCGGTGGCGTTCGTGCGCGACGCCGCCAAGGCCCCACGTCAAGCAGCGGCAACGGCAGTCGGGGACGTCGAAGACCCGGCCAGCCTCCGCGAAGCGGTCCGCGACGTCGAAGGCGTGTGCCACCTCGCGGCCCGCGCTCGGGTCCGCGAGTCCCTGGCCGATCCCCTGCCCTACTGGCGTACCAACGTCAACGGCACGCTCAACCTGCTCGGAGCCCTCACGGACCGGGACGCGCCGGCCAGCCTCGTGCTCGCGTCGACGGCGGCCGTCTACGGCACCCCGACCGTCCAGCCCATCAGCGAAGACGCGCCGATCGCGCCGACGAACCCGTACGGAGCGACCAAAGCCGCGGCTGACCTCGCGGCCGCGAACGTCGCGGCAACCGGCCGGCTCGGGGCGATCAGCCTGCGCGCGTTCAACATCGCCGGTGCCGTCGACGGCCACCCGGACCGCGACTTCACCCGCCTGATCCCCAAGGTGCTCGCCGTCCAGGCCGGACTCGCCGAGGAGCTGGGCGTCAACGGCGACGGATCAGCCGTCCGCGACTTCGTGCACGTCGCCGACATGGCACACGCCTTCGTCCTCGCCATCGAGGCGTGCACCCCTGGCGAGTGGCGCGCCTACAACGTCGGCAGCGGCCGCGAGACGTCCATCAACGACGTTCTCGCGGCCGCCGAGCAGATCACCGGCCGTCCGGTCCGGATCAAGCGGAACCCGCCCGCGAACGAGCCGCGCGTGCTGCTCGCGGACAGCCGGCGCATCCGTGAGGAGCTGGGCTGGCAAGCCCCGAACTCGGATTTGTCGCAGATTCTTTCGGACGGCTGGAAGTCTCTGACCAGCGCGTATGCCGCCCCGGAATAGTCCTTTCCGGAATAGCGCGGACGCGACTGCGCATCGCCTACCAGCGCGGCCGTTCCTGCGGTGTTCTTAGGTCATGACAGCGAACACGAACACCGGGTCAGCGCGACTGGCGCTCCTTCTCCAAGGCCTCGACTCGCTCCCGGAGGTCCGCGACCTCGGCTCGGAGGGCTTCCAGGGCGTCGGCGTTAGAGGCAACCTCGTCCGGCAGAGCACGGACGAAGGTGCCGCGGCCCGTGGAGGACTCCAGAACGCCCGCGTGCTGAAGCTCCCGGATCGCGCCGTGCACCGTCAGCTCGGCGACGCCGTAGTCCGCGGCGAGCGCCCGAAGCGACGGAATCTTCTCCCCCACGTTGAACTCCCCCGCGCGGATGCGTCGGGCGAGGTCGTCCCTGATCTGAGTGCTTAGCGGCTGAGCGCCGTGCTGATCGATAGGCACTGACCGAGGGTACCTCGGAACCAACATCACCCTAAAGCACCACATGTGCGACCTTGACGGGCCCGAGCACCATGTAGTGCACTAAGGCACGTTAAGGCATTGAACCCGGAAGGGAGACCCGATGAGGTCCGCACACATCAGCCGTCGGCAGGCCGAGGCCCGGTTCGACGGTCTGGACATCGACTACGACGAGGTGTTCGCGGTGCAGGCGCAGGCTGCCTGCGCGGCGGATGCCGACGAGTTGGCCGGCGCGTTGGACCTGCTCGACGAGATCGACGCCGAGTTGGAGGCCGCCGCGCTCGCGGCGCTGGTTCGGGTGCCGCGGTTCACCGATCCGCGCCGGGCGGGGCGGGAGTTGCGCCGGGCGGAGGCGACCGTGCTGCGGTCGCTGCCGGCCCGGCTGGACGTGGCCGACCTGATCGAGGGGGAGGCCGCCTGATGGACGCCTTCGGATGGACGCGCCGCCGGTGGTGCTGCGGGCGCACGAGCAGGTTCGGGACGAGTTGCGCCGGGCGGACACCAAGGCCACGACGTTGTTGTCGGTGGTCGGGGTGGCGCTGGCCGGGGTGGTGGCGCTGGCCAAGGCCGGGATGCCGGTTCCGGCGCTGGCCGCGCTGTGGCTGTCGGCTCTGCCGATCTTCGGTGCGGTGCTGGTGCTGCTGGCCACGATCCGGCCGAAGCTTTCGCAGTTCCCGGCGCCGGGATCGTGGCTGGACGCCACGTTGCACGGGCCGAGTGTGCTGCTGGAGGCCGGTAGCTACGCCGCCGAGGCTGCCGCGCAGGACGTGTGCCTGCTGGGTCAGCTCGCGGTGGACAAGCACACCCGCGTCAAGCACGCGGTGAACCTGCTCATCCTCGGCGCCGGCGCGCTCGCCGTCGCGCTGGTCCTGTCCGTCCTCGCCTGAGAACGGGGGCAAGAAACATGACTCGCTTTGTGATCACGGACCCCGGCACGGCGGCCCACTCCGCCAAGAACAAGCACGCCGTGCCGGGACTCCCCAACCAGTCGCAAGACCACTCGGGAAGGAACCCAATGGTAGGCACCAACGAGCGCGACCAGGCTGTGCAGGAGCGCGAGCGCGTGTTGGCCAAGCTGCGAGCCGGCCGCGAGCACCTGGAGACCTGGGCCGATCTGATCCGGCAGGGCGCCGAGCAGCGCGTGGGCAGCATGGAGGCCGAGGACGTGGTGCAGGACGCCAGCTACGCGGCGGCCCTGGACCTCTACGGCGACGTGTGTGAAGCGGTGTGCCGCTTCGCCGCCCTCGCCCCGGAGATCGAGCGGGGTGAGCGCTGATGCTGCCCACGAGCCTGAACCTGCCGATGTGGGCCGAGCTGGAGGACTGCTCTGGCGAGGTGATCGAGCTGGTGCCGGTGAAGGTGAAGTTCCGCTACCGCACGGATGACCCGTTCGCGGTGGTGCTGGACTTCGCGGTCGGCGCCGAGCAGTGGGCGCGCTGGCACATCGCCCGGGACCTGCTCGCCGAGGGCCTGGCGATCCCGCCCGGCAGCGCCGACAACGCGGGCATGGGGGACGTGCTGGTCGCCCCGTGCCTGGACGTGCCGTGGCGGGTGTGGATCAGCCTGTCCTCTCCGACCGGGGTGGCCGACTTCGCGTTCAAGCGCGCCAGCCTGGTCGACGCGCTGGCCAAGACCGAGGCCCTGGTGCCGATCGGCAGCGAGTCGGACCGGATCGACTGGGACCGCGAGTTCGCGGCGCTGGGTGGTGAGGCCGCATGAGGACCGTCGCCACACCCGCCCAGCTCAAGACCCTCGCCATCCGCCGTTACGAGACCACGACCGGGCGCCGGTGGCGCGACCTGACCGCCGTCCAGCGCGCCGCGTGGCTGTCCAGGACCGAACCCGTCCTGCGTGCTGAGGAAGGCATCGCTCTCGACGCCGTTTGGCGCGACGGGGCGTGGCAGCCCGCCGACCAGATCGACCTGTTCGCCGAGCTCGACACCGCGAAGGAGGTGGCCTGATGAACCACACCGCGCTCTACGTCCTCGGCGGACTCGCGCTGATCGGGTTGTTCGCGACCTGGCGGTCCGGCCGGAAGTCCGCGCTCAAGGCCCGCAAGGGCGTCCGCGAGGTGACCCGGATGACCGGCAACGCCGTGCGGACGCTGCTCACGGCCGCGGTGATCGTCGCCATCCAGTGGGCCGTCATCACCTGGTGGCCCAACACCACCGCGCTGCTGATCGTGCTCATCGTGCCGTCGCTGTTCGCCGGCGCGGCCGTGGCGCGGCTGCTCGCGGTGACCGAGATCGTCACGACCACGAGGGGGCAGCGATGACGGCAACGCAGGACGCCCAGCTCGTTCCTCTGTCCACTGCGGACAAGCTGCGCCAGGACGCGGAGACCGCGGCCGAGGTGCGGGCGCTGTCCAACCACCCGGACGTGATCGCGCTGCGGGTGGAGAAGGTCCGCGGCTTCGTGGACACGCTGGTGTGGGTCGGCATCTTCCTCGGGCTGGCGTTCACGATGGTCAACGTCCAGACCTTCGCCGCCGCCGGCGCCGCCATGTGGTCGCTGCCGTGGCTGGCCGCGTGGCTGCTGGACCCGATGGTGTCGCTGGTGCTGGTGGCGGTGCTGCGCGCCGAGCAGATCACCGCCCGGTACCAGGTCGAGACCGGGAAGTGGCCGCACCGCACGAAGTGGTTCGCGTTCCTGGCCACCTACGTGATGAACACGTGGCACTCCTGGACCGAGCTGCACGTGGCCGGGGTCGTGCTGCACTCGGTGCCGCCGGTGCTGGTGTTCCTGGCCGCCGAGACCGCCCCCGTGCTGCGGGACCGGCTCACCGAGGCGGTCACCCGCGCCGCCGCCCCGGCGTTCACTGGACAGCCTCACGAGGCCGTTCAGGACGCCACCCCGGAGCCCGTTCAGGAGCCCGCTCCCGAGCCGGTCAAGCGGACGCCCCGGAAGCCGAAAGCTGCGGCCAAGCCAGCCCGCAAGCTGCGGGCCGACTACCTCGCCGAGGTCCGCGCGGCGTGGGCGCCGGGCATCGAGATCACGCCGGCGTGGGTCCGGACGGTCTGCCCGGACATCTCCCGGGGGACCAGCAAGAACGTCGCCGACGACCTGCGCGCCGAGGTCACCGCGACCGCCGAGCCCGCCCCGTTCCCGTCCGCTGCCCACAGCCGCGAGGAGGCCGCCTGATGTCCATCCCCACCAACCCGCGCCCCGGCGACGACTCCAACCGTGAGGACCTCATGAACACCCCCGAACAGGAGCCCGTGAACACCGACCAGCGCGAGACCGTGAACGGCAAGGTGCTGCCGTTCACGCCCCGCCCGGACAGCGCCAACAACGCCGACGAGATCCCCGTTCAGGAACGCCGCGACCTGTCCCGGTCGGACGTGATCGACGCCGAGATCGTCGACGACGAGGACGCCGAGCAGGTCCGGCACGCGGTGCTCGTGGACCCGCCGACACCGGCCAAGGCGTCGTGGTGGGAGACCACCCGGGACGCGAAGATCCGGCCGTTGCTGCCCGCGTGGGCGCGGTCCAAGGCCGAGCTGCGGGACCGGGTGAAGTGGGTCGCCTTCTACACCGGCCACACGATCGCCTACCACGCGGTGCGGACCCCGGCCTATGCCGGAATCCTGCTGCTGCGCTCGCCCCGCGGGCTGTGGCGGGTGGTCGTGGCCACGCACCGGTGGGTCTACGACGCGGAGGGCAAGCCGCTGCGCGCGGCGGCGGTGACGGCGAACGAGTACGACAAGTACTTCAAGCTCGCCGAGGTCCGCGCCGAGCGCATCCGCAAGCGCGGCCTGCTCGCCTTCCTGACCCTGCTCGTGGCCGCGGCCGGCGTGTACGTGCTAGCCAGCTACAGCACCGGCCTGGCGTGGCTGCTGGCCGCCGCCGGGGTCGCGCTGCTGGGCAAGGTCGGCACCCCGGCGGACAAGCCGGTTCTCGGCCGCGCCGTCGTGACGTCGAAGGCGCCGAAGCTGACCAGCGACGTTGTGGTCCGCGCCCTGGCCGCGCTGGGCATCTCCGGGATCAACCAGGCCGTAGCGAAGGGGCAGGGCATCACGTTCCCGGCGCCGATCACCCGGGACGGGCCGGGCTGGCGCGCCGAGGTCGACCTGCCGCACGGCGTCACCGTGACGGATGTGATGGAGCGTCGCGACAAGCTGGCGTCAGGGCTGCGCCGCCCGCTGGGCTGCGTGTGGCCCGAGCCGGTGTCCGAGGAGCACGCCGGGCGGCTGGTGATCTGGGTCGGGGACCAGGACATGTCCAAGGCCAAGCCCGCGACCTGGCCGCTGGCGAAGTCGGGTGAGGCGGACCTGTTCAAGTCGGTCCCGTTCGGCACCGACCAGCGCGGCCGTCCGGTCGGGGTGGACCTGATGTTCGCGAACATGGTCATCGGCGCCATGCCCCGCATGGGCAAGACGTTCTCCCTGCGGGTGCTGGTGCTGGCCGCGGCGCTGGACCCGTGGGTGGAGCTGGTGTTGTGGGAGCTCAAGGGCACCGGTGACCTGGGGATGTTCGAGAAGGTCGCGCACGAGTACGGCTCCGGCGCCGACGACGAGACGCTGGAAGGCGCCATGAACAGCCTGCGCCGGCTGTATAAGGAGCTGGAGCGCCGGTCGAAGACCATCACCCGCATCGCCAAGGAAAACCGGGCGCTGTGCCCGGAAAACAAGGTCACCCCGCAGCTCTCGCGCAACCGCAAGCTCGGGCTGCACCCGATCTTCGCCGCGATTGACGAGTGCCAGGAACTGTTCTCCCACGACGACTACAAGGACGAGGCCCGCAAGCTAGCCGAGGGCATCATCAAGCGCGGCCCGGCGATGGGCATCATCCTCGTGCTGGCCACCCAGCGCCCCGACGCCCAGTCCCTGCCGCCGGGCGTCTCGGCGAACGCCGGTCTGCGGTTTTGCCTGCGGGTCATGGGCCAGCTGGAGAACGACATGGTGCTGGGCACCTCGTCGTACAAGAACGGCATCCGGGCCACCACGTTCGGGGCGAAGGACAAGGGCATCGGCTACCTGGTCGGCGCCAGCGACGACCCGCAGATCGTGCGCGGCTACTACATCGACGGCCCAGCCGCCGAGAAGATCGTGAACCGCGCCCGCGCCCTGCGCGAGGGACACGGCACCATCACCGGCCACGCCGCCGGCGAAGTGGTCACCGACGAGGCCGCGCGTCCGTCCTATTCGGTCATCGCCGACACCGCGTCGGTGATCCGGGCCGGGGAACAGAAGGTGTGGTCGGAAACCCTGGTCGACCGGCTCGCCGAGCTGCGCCCGGAGGTCTACGGGTCGTGGGCCGAGCTGGACGGGCGGGCGAAGGCCAACCAGCTCGCCTCCGCGCTCAAGCCGTTCGGCGTGGACACGCTCCAGGTCTACGGCCGCACCGAGGACGGCAAGACCGCCAACCGGCGCGGTGTCGAACGCGCCGCCGTGCTCGCCGCGGCCGACCGCCACCGCACCAAGAACAACGGAGAGTAACCGCCGTGGGGTGCTAGCGGGTTCCGGCTCGCTAGCGTCACCCGATGCTAGATCTAGCATCCCCGCTAGCGCCCCACACCCTTCCTGAGCTGCGAGCTAGCTCCTAGCGTCCACCAGCGCAAACACCCCCGGAACCCCGGGAAACCCGTCTCGGCGACACCCCCGCCCGGCTGTCGCCCTGGCGTCTCACGCCCATCTTTCGACACGTTGAGTAGTCATCGAGAGGAAGTCATGAAGCCCGCCGCCATCACCGTTGCCGCGCTCGCCACCCTCGCCCTGACCGCCGGTTGCCTGCCCGTCACCGACACCTCCGCCGCCCCTGCTGAGGTCGCCGCCACGCTCGCCGCGCTGCCGATCGCCCCCGAAGACACCGGGTTCCACTACGACCGCGACGACTGGCCGCACTGGAAGACCGTGCACGGCACCTGCAACGCCCGCGAACAAGCCCTGCTCGATCAGGGCCAGGACGTCCGCGCCGACGACCAGTGCCGCCCGATCACCGGGACCTGGGTCAGCGCCTACGACGGGGTGACCGTCACCGACGCGTCCAAACTGGACATTGACCACCTCGTGCCACTGGCCGAGGTCGCCCGCTCCGGCCGCATCGAGAACGGCCACCGCGTCGGCCCCCGCACCTGGTCCCGCGCCGAGCGGGAACGCTACGCCAACGACCCGGACGTCCTCGTCGTCGCCACCGCCCGCGCGAACCGGTCCAAAGGGGACTCCGACCCCGCGCACTGGCTCCCGGAGCGGGACCGGTGCGGCTACGCCGCCCGCTGGATCGAGACCAAGACCCGCTACCGCCTCTCGATCGACCAAGCCGAACACGACTCCCTGGCCGCCGTCCTCGCCCGCTGCGCCTGACCCTCCACACAGGAAGGACCATCATGGTCACCGCTACCGATGCCCTGACCGACCCCGAACGCCAGTTCCTCGGCTGCCTGATGCAGCTTCCCGCCCGCATCGCGCGGCGGTTGCTGGCCGGAATGCGCGCCACCGACTTCGCCGGCGGCATGACCGCCCACAGCCTCCAACTCGCCATCGAAGTCGTGGCCGCCGAACGGACCCCGGCCCCGGTCACCCTCTACACCCACGCCATCGCCACCGGGCAGGCACCGGGTGAGAAGCGCCGCGAGTGGCTGTCCGGCTGGCTGGCCGACACCTTCCGCGACGCCCCGCCGCCCGAGCTTGCTGACCACCTCAAGGCCGTCCTGCTGGAGACCGCATGGCGCCGCGCCCTGCTCGCCCACGCCCGCCGCATCGAGCAGGCCGTGGCCAGCTCACCGACCGAGGTGCTGCGCGAGCTGGCCGACGACGCCGCCGCCGTCGACGAACTCTGGTCGCGCTACCAGGCCGCCGTGACCGGCCGGCCGAATTTGGAGGTGGCAGCCTGATGCCCCAACTTCGCCAGCCACGCCGCATCACCGGTACAACCACCCCCGGCCGCGCACCAGCCGCCCCGCCAACCTGGGCCGTCCTCGGCGTGACCGCCGCCGAGCTCGCCTGGCACGAGCACGCTGCCTGCCGCGGCACCGACCCGGACGCGTTCTTCCCCGAACCCGGCCCCGGTGCCGCCGAGCTGACCGCCGCGGCCAAGCGCGTGTGTGCCGTCTGCCCGGTCCGCGCTGCCTGCGCGGAGTGGGCTCGGAGCCACGACGAGGAGTTCGGCATCTGGGGCGGACAGACCGAGCAGGAACGCCCACACCGCCACCGCCGTCCGGAGAACCCGCGCGACCGGGAGGTCGCCCGGCTGACCCGCGCCGGCAAGACCGCCCGCGAGATCGCCTGCACCTTGCGCACCACCCCGCGCACCGTCGTCCGCGTCCGCGCCCGTCTACGGGCCGACCAGGACGCCGCCTGACATCCCCTACCTGAGCCGAGGAAGGAAGCCCGGATGAGCCATCCCGCCCGCCCACTACGGGTCGTGCCCGCCGCCCGCGCACCTGGCCCCACGCCCGCCGATGGTGCCGCCGTCCTCGATGAGATCGGAGCCTTCGTGTCCCGCTTCAACGCCTTCCCCGACGAGCACTGCGTGCCTACCCTCGCGCTCTGGTACGCCCACACCCACGCCGCCGAGCACTTCTACGTCACCCCACGGCTGATCCTGTCCAGCGCCGAACCCGGGTCCGGTAAGACCCGCGTGCTGGAGGTCGCCCAGTACCTCGTGCACGCCCCGGAGATGACCATTTCCGCCAGCACCGCGGCACTCTTCCGGATGGTCAACGCCGCCCCCATCACCATCCTGTTCGACGAGGTGGACGCGATCTTCAACCCAAAGAACGGCGGCAACTACGAAGACCTGCGCGCCATGCTCAACGCCGGCTACAAGCGCTCCGCCACCATCGCCCGGTGCGTCGGCGACGCCAAGGCCATGAACGTGCAGCGCTTCAAGGTCTACGCCCCCGTCGCGCTGGCCGGGATCGCCGGGCACATGCCCGACACCATCACCACCCGCGCCATCACCATCCACATGCGCCGCCGCGCCCCGAACGAGCACGTAGAACCCTTCAAGACCCGCCGCATCGAGACCGAGGCCGAACCGCTGCGGGACAAGCTCGCCGCGTGGGTCGCCAGCGTCGCCGACAGCCTCGACGACGCCGAACCCGACATGCCCGAAGGCGTCACCGACCGATCCGCCGAGATCTGGGAACCGCTGATCGCCCTCGCCGACGCCGCCGGCGGCCACTGGCCCGACACCGCCCGGGCCGCCTGCGCCCACTTCGTGGCGAACAACGACCCGCACAAGGGCAGCCTCGGCATCCGGCTCCTGGCCGATCTCCGCGAGGTCTTCACCCAGCGCCAGGCCGACCGACTGCCCACTGCGGCGATCCTGGAAGCCCTCTACGCCAACGAAGAGGCACCGTGGGGCGACCTCTACGGCAAGCCGCTGGACGCCCGGCGACTGGCGAAGGAGCTGGACCGCTACGGCGTCAAGCCCACCGTCTACAAGGCCGAGGGCAAGCCCACCCGCGGCTACCTCGCCACCGGCGAAACCGGCCTCGCCGACGCCTGGAAGCGGTACCTACCCGCCGACCCCGGCTCTACCGCGTAACCGACGTAACTCACGTAACCCCGCAGGCCAGCCGGTTACGGCAAGAGCCCCGGTTACGGATGCATCCGTAACCGCCCAAGCATCCGTAACCCGCTGACCAGGGCGGTTACGCCGGTTACGCCAGTTACGCGACATAGCCGCCCAACACCAGAAGGAATCCGCCATGCCTCATGCCAGCCGTCGCCGACCGTCACCACTCCTCGGAGGACACCTCGTCATGGGCACCACGTCCCGATTCCTCACGCTGAAAGCGTTCTGCGAAGAGCTCCAGGTCGCCAAGTCGACCTTCTACGACTGGTGTGCAAAGGGCCGCGCACCACGGCATATCAAGCTGCCGAACGGCGAAATCCGCATTCGACGCTCGGACCTCGAAGCGTGGCTCGAATCCCGAGAGGTGGCCGCCTGATGCAGACCAGCCACGACGTCCGTATCTGGGCAGTAGAGAAGATCAAGGGCAAGCGGAAGACCACCTACCGCGTGCGCTGGCTCGTTGCGAAGCAGAGGTTCGGCGAGTCCTTTGCGACAGTCGGTCTCGCCGACAGCTTCCGCTCGGATCTCGTCACCGCGTCGCGTAAGGGCGAAGCATTCGACACCGACACTGGCTTACCGGTCTCGATGATGCGAAAGCTCGCGACGATGCCGTGGTTCGAGTTCGCGTGCGAGTACATCGACATGAAGTGGCCGAACTCCTCGCCTCGATATCGGAAGTCCACTGCGGAATCGCTCGCACGGATCACTCTGGCCATGACCGACAATCGCGGTTCGTTGCCCGATGCAGGCAGCCCCGAGGGACGGGAGTTGCGGCAAGCCCTGATGGCTGCGTTCAATCCGACGACGCGCGAGGCCGCGCTGTCCGGCCGGATGGCCGGCGAGCTGAGCACGATCGCCCGGCACAGTCGCAACGTGAACGACCTGGAGAAGCCCGACGTTCTTCGGTCGGTACTTGCCGAACTCGAAACCAACCTGGACGGCAAGCGAGGATCGACGAACACCGTGCGCATCCGCAAGGCCGCGCTCACCAACTCCATCGACTACGCCATTGAGAAGAAGCTGCTCGCGGGCAACCCACTCGCCGAGCTGAAGACCAAGAGGCGCAACTACGCGCTCAAGGAGGTCGACCCCGCTTCGGTCGTGAACCCGATGCAAGCGCGGATGTTGTTGGAGGCAGTCGGCAACGTGGGGAAACCGGGGCCACCACTCGTCGCCTTCTTCGCCACGATGTACTACGCCGGTTTGCGCCCTGAGGAGGCCGCAAACCTGAACAAGACCGATCTCGCGATTCCCGAGGAAGGCTGGGGCGATCTCAACCTGAGTGGCGCGCGCCCCGAGATCGCAAAGGAGTGGACCGACTCGGGCGAGGCGAGCGAAGCGGGTCCACTGAAGCACCGCGAGGAGAACACCGGCCGGACGGTTCCCTGCGCGCCCGCGTTGACGGAGATCCTGCACAACCACCTGACCCGCTTCGGCACGGCGCCGGACGGTCGCCTCTTCCGCGGCGCCCGAGACGGCGGCCGGGTGTCGAGCAGCGTCTACGGACGCGTATGGGCTGCCGCACGCGAGCTGGTCTTCACCGAAGAGGTGCAGGCTGGCCCGCTCGCCAAGCGGCCGTACGACCTGCGTCACGCGTGCGTCTCAACCTGGTTGAGCGGCGGCGTGGAGCCGACCAGGGTGGCGAAGTGGGCAGGCCACAGCCTCTCAGTGCTGCTGAAGGTCTACGCGAAGTGCCTGGACGGCGGCGAGAAGGCCGCTCGTGACCGCGCTGAGCGCGCCATGCGTGGCTATTAGAGCTCTGGGGTGTATTTGGGGCGGGATGCCGGTCGGTGCCGGACCGAGTCGGACGCGGCCGGACATACAAGAACACCCCCGTGCCCTGTTCTCGCAGGTCGCGGGGGTGTTTGCCGAGTGTGGCGGGTGAGGGATTCGAACCCCCGAAGGCAGTGCCGTCTGATTTACAGTCAGATCCCTTTGGCCGCTCGGGCAACCCGCCGGGGCCGGTGCTCGCCCGGCCGAGGAACAGAGTACCCAATGCCCCCGGCCTGCCCACGCCGGGGGTTCGCGGTCACTAAGGTGGGACCCATTCCAACCAGCAGACTACGAGGTGTGTGACGTGGCCGATCCATCGTTCGACGTGGTGAGCAAGGTCGATCACCAGGAGGTGGACAACGCGCTGAACCAGGCGGGCAAGGAGCTGTCCACCCGGTTCGACTTCCGCGGCACCGGCGCCAAGATCGAGTGGTCCGGCTCCGACGGCGTGGTGCTCGAGGCCGAGACCGAGGAGCGCGTGCTCGCCGCGGTCGAGGTGTTCAAGGAGAAGCTGATCAAGCGCGGCATCTCGCTCAAGGCGTTCGACGCGGGCGAGCCCGCCGTCTCGGGGAAGGTCTACAAGGTCCAGGGCAAGATCATCGAGGGCATCGCCTCGGACAAGGCCAAGCAGATCGCCAAGTTCATCCGCGACGAGGGCCCCAAGGGCGTTCAGGCGCAGATCCAGGGCGACCAGCTGCGAGTCTCCGGCAAGAAGAAGGACCACCTGCAGGATGTCATCTCTCTGCTGAAGAACAAGGACTTCGAGATCGCTCTGCAGTTCACCAACTACCGCTGATCCGGCCGCGCAGGCCGGAGCCTTCGGCAGGCCCGCGTCCTCGACGGCCGGTCTTCGTCGTGGGCGGCAGCGAGGTCCGGCTGCCTGCCCGCGACGACGGTCGGCCGCACCCGGAAGCCAGGTAGCCGACAGCCCTGTACCGCTCGGGCAACGCTCTACGCCGTGAGCTGAACCGCTGTCGTTGCCAGGACCCGGTGAGCAGACTGAGGCCGTGGACTTGGGTTTTCGTGGCGAGGTCGTTGACTTCTATCATCGGTTTCGGCGTGGCTATCCGCCGACCGTGATCGACTCGCTGGTGGGCGCCTTCGGGTTGACGACCGACGACGTCGTGGTGGACCTCGGGTGCGGAACCGGCCAGCTGACCCTGCCGATCGCCGAGCGGGTGCGGTCTGTGGTTGCCGTGGATCCTGAGCCGGACATGCTGCTGCGAGCCCGGCGCGCCGCGCGTGAGCGCGGGGTCGCCAACGTGACCTGGATGATCGGGGCCGACACCGACATTCCCACGCTTGGCGCCCTGATCGGTGATCGACGCCTGGGTGTGGTGACCATCGGACAGGCGCTGCACTGGATGGACCACGAGGAGTTGTTCCGCGCAGTGGTTCCCCTCGTCCGGCCCGGCGGTGGTGTGGCTGTGGTGACCAACGGAACACCGCTGTGGCTGCAGAACACGGCGTGGTCTCGCGCTCTGCGCGGCCATCTGGAGGACTGGCTGGGCAGCGAGCTGACCAGCACCTGCGGCACTGATGAAGCCAGCCGGCGGCGATACAGTGACGGGCTGGCCGCGGCTGGCTACGACGTCGCCGTCACCAGCGTCGACTACCTCGACGAGCTCAGCGCCGAGCAGATCGTCGGTGGCGTCTACTCGGCGTTACCCGTTGACCGCCTTCCGTCCCCGGAACAACGCCCACGCTTCGCCGAGCGGCTCTGCCACGTACTTCAGCCACACCGGCCGTTCACCGAACAGGTTCAGGTGACGATGCTGATCGGCCGGGTCCACGTTTCCGCAGCTCGATAGGTAGCCAGGCCACGGGCCAGCGAATGGCGCCACGGGTCGGCGCACAAGATCACGTCATGGTGTAATCCCCCCGTCACAGCGCGAAGGGGGTCACCATGCGCAAGGTCTTCGTCCTGTTGTTCTGCCTGCTCATGCTCTCCGGGTTGGTCGCCCCCGCGGCGGCCGCCGAGCGGAAGCTCCTTCACAGCGGGCTCGGCTCCTACCCTCGGCTGATCCGCCTCGAGCACGGCGGGCTGCTCGGCGACGGGCGCATCCTCGCGTCCGTCACCAGCAGGGACGCCGCCGGTTACTACGCGCCGATCTTCGAGAGCACCGACGAGGGTCGCACGTTCACTCGCGTCGGCGCCGTGCGTGATCCCGCCGGCGCCGCCGGCATGTGCTGCGGCACCCTCTACGAGCTGCCGGAACGTGTCGGGCGGCTGCGCGCGGGGACGCTGCTCTGGGCCGCGAGTTACCGGCAGAAGGCGGGGCCCGACCGGCGCATCGGCATCCGCGTGTGGGCCAGCCGTGACCTCGGTCGCAGCTGGAGCTTCCTCGCCGAGCCCGTTCGCTCCCACAACTACGACGGTGTGTGGGAACCCGAGTTCACCGTCGACGCGGGCGGCAACCTCTGGATGCACTACGCCGACGAGACCGAGGCGCCCCGCTACGGCCAGGTGCTCAACCGCGTCGCCAGCACAGACGGCATCAACTGGGGCACCAAGCAGCGCACCCTGGCCATTCCGCCGGACCGCGTGCGCCCCGGCATGCCGATCGTGCGCAGGCTGCCCGACGGCCGGTACTACTTCGCCTACGAGATCTGCAACTACGGCGACCGCTTCTGCGACCCGTACTTCAAGATCTCCCCCGACGGCGCCAACTACGGCGACCCGAAGGCGCCCGGCACCAGGGTGGACACGGCGAGCGGCAACCACTTCCAGCACGCCCAGACCATCACGCTGTTCCCCGGCGGGCCCACCGGGACCCGCATCCTCATGGTCGGCCAGATCTACGTCGACCGGCACGGCAAGCCGCTGCCGGGCAACGGACGCACCTTGCTCGCCAACGACCACCTCGGCGCGGGTGACTGGTACGAGGTACCCGCTCCCGTCCACGTGCGCAGGCCCTACGACAACTGGTGCCCGAACTACAGCTCCACGCTGCTGCCCGTGGACGACGGCGAGAACGTGCTGCAAATCGCGGCGGACTACACCAACGGGGTGTGCAAGGCCTACTTCGGCAGGGGGCCGTCCCGCTGACCGCCGCGATACCCTGGCCATTCACGACCGAGTGACGGCAGGAGTATCTGGATGAAGGGCATCGTGCTGGCTGGTGGCAGCGGCACCCGGCTCCACCCCATCACGCAGGCGATCTCCAAACAGCTGCTCCCGGTCTACGACAAGCCGATGATCTACTACCCGCTCTCGGTGCTCATGCTGGCCGGGATCCGCGAGGTGCTGGTCATCTCCACGCCCACGGACCTGCCGAACTTCCGGCGCCTGCTCGGTGACGGCAGCCAGTTCGGCATCGAGCTGAGCTACGCCGAGCAGGCCGCACCCAACGGGCTGGCGGAGGCGTTCGTGATCGGCGCCGACTTCATCGGCGACGACGACGTGGCGCTCATCCTCGGCGACAACATCTTCTACGGCCAAGGCTTCTCGCGGACCCTGCAGGAGCAGGTGTCCACTCTGGACGGCTGCGTGCTGTTCGGCTACCCCGTCAAGGACCCGCAGCGCTACGGCGTCGGCGAGATGGACGCGGACGGCAGGCTGCTGTCCATCGAGGAGAAGCCGGAGCGGCCGCGCTCCAATCGCGCCATCACCGGTCTGTACCTCTACGACAACCAGGTGGTGGAGATCGCGAAGGGGCTGACCCCGTCGAAGCGCGGCGAGCTCGAGATCACCGACGTCAACATGGCCTACCTGCGGCAGGACCGCGCGCGGCTGGTGGAGCTCAGCCGCGGGTTCGCGTGGCTCGACACCGGCACGCACGACTCGCTGCTGGAGGCCGCGCAGTTCGTGCAGGTGCTCGAACACCGCACCGGGGTCCGCATCGCGTGCCTGGAGGAGATCGCGCTGCGCATGGGCTTCATCGGCCCCGACGAGTGCTACCAGCTGGGCGCGAAGCTCGCCAAGAGCGGCTACGGCGACTACGTGATGGACGTCGCCAGGGCCGCGGGCGCCTCGGGCTGAGGCTCAGTACCGAGGACCCTTGGCCATCTCCTCGAGCCTGCGCACGCGGTCCTCGATCGGCGGGTGCGTGGAGAACAGCTGCGAGAGCCGCTGGCCTGGCCGGAACGGGTTGGCGATCATCAGGTGCGACTGCGAGACGACCTTGGGCTCTGGCGCCAGCGGCAGGGCACGGGTGCCCCGCTCCAGCTTGCGCAGTGCCGAGGCGAGCGCGAGCGGGTCGCCGGTGAGCTCGGCGCCCGAGGCGTCGGCCTGGTACTCCCGCGAGCGGCTGACGCTCATCTTGATGATGCCGGCCGCGATGGGGCCGAGGAAGACGAGCAGCAGCGAGACGAACGGGTTGCCCCCCTCGCGGTTGCCCCCCGTGAACAGGGCCAGGTTCGCCAGCACGCTCACCACACTGGCCAGCGCACCGGCCACGCACGAGATGAGGATGTCGCGGTTGTAGACGTGCGACAGCTCGTGGCCGAGCACGGCCCGTAGCTCCCGCTCGTTGAGGATCTCCAGGATGCCGGTGGTGCAGCAGACGGCGGCGTTGCGCGGGTTGCGGCCCGTCGCGAACGCGTTGGGCGCCTGGGTGGGGCTGATGTAGAGCCTCGGCATGGGCTGACGCGCCTGGGTGGCCAGCTCGCGCACGATGCGGTACATCGCGGGCTGCTGGGCCTCCGACACCGGCCGCGCACGCATGGCTCGCAGTGCGAGCTTGTCGGACTGGAAGTACGCGTAGGCGTTCATGCCGATCGCGATCGCCAGTCCGATGAACAACGCGCCGCGGCCGAAGAGGCCGCTGATCGCGATGATGAGGGCACTCAGCAGGCCGAGCAGCATCGCGGTTTTCAGCCCGTTGCGGTGCTTGTGCACGTGCTCACGCCTCCCTTCGAGTGCCGGCCGATGGGCGCCGGCTTCACTAGATCGAACGCCGTCGATGCTTGCGAAGTTCCTGGTGAACGTCACTCGGCAGGGGCGAAGCCGCAATCACACTCGCATTTCAGCCGACGTTCAGCCTGCCCTCAGGTTACGGTCCGACCGACAACAGCGCAGAAACGTGGAGGAAAAACGGGGGGTCGGAGTGGCCGAGCCGAGGTGGGCGCGTCGCGTGGTGCTCGGAACCGCGGTGGCCGCGCTGGCCTCGCTCCTGCCTGCGGGAAGGGCCGGAGCGACGCAGGTCACGGGCGTGCCGGTGGGCCGGTCGCCGTCGAGCCTCGCTGTGAACTCACTCACCGGATCGGTCTACGTCGGCTGCGAGGGCGACGGCACGGTGTGCGTGCTCGACCGCGCGGGCGTGCTGCGCGCGGTCGTGCCCGTCGGGTCCACGGTGAGCGGTGTCGCGGTGAACCAGGTCACCGGGCGGGTGTACGCGAGCAACCGCCGTGCCGGAACCGTGACCGTCTTCGAAGGAGCCACCGGCCGGGTGCTGAGCACCATCGCGGCGGGACCGGGTGCGGCGGCGCTCGCCGTGGACGAGACCACCGACACGGTCTACGTCGCCAGTGACGCGAGCGGAGCGGTGACGGTGCTCGACGGCGTGGCCGGGTCGTTCGCGAACCTCGTGCTGGGCGAGGCGGCCGCCCTCGGCGGGATCTGCGTCGACCCGGGCAGGCGGCTGGCCTACTGCACGAGCGTGGACTCGGCGCGGGTGGAGGTGCTCGACCTGCACACCGCGCGGTTCACGGGCTCGATCCCGGTGGGCCGCTCGCCCGCGGGCGTCGCGCTGCACCGGCTGAGCAACACCGTCTACGTCGCCAACTCCGGCATCCACCACCTCTCGGTGCTCGACGGCTCCACCCGCACCGAGACGGAGACGATCCTGCTCGGCAGCGCGGCCTCGGCCGTCGCCGTGCACCAGGGCACCGCCACCGTCTACGCCAACGGCGGGGCGAACGGTCTCGTGCGGATCGACGGGTCCCGCGGCGAGCGGACGGGCGAGCTGCCGCTCGGCATCAACCCCGGCGCCGTGGCCGTGGACCAGCACACGCGGGTCGTCTACGCGACCGACCCGGTGCACGACTCGGTCTGCGTGGTCCGCGACTTCTGACCCTGGGGGACGCCCACCGCAGTGAAGGCCACCTTGCCTGCGCCCGCCCGTCTCCCCCCGCCGCCCAGACGGAGGCGCTGCGCGCCGCTGTGTTGATCCGACGCAGTGAAGGTGGCCTTCACTGCGGTCGGTGACCGGGGCTGGTGCCGAGACGTCCACCACGCGACTCGGTTGGACATTTTCCGCAAAGGGTCGTTCTCACTCTCGAATAATTGAGAAAATGAGAGTCCACTCCGGACCGATCAATATCCTTCCCGCGCGAGTGCGTTGTTCACCGACAAGCGCGTCCGATCGATTCTCATTCACCGGCTTCCGCTGACATCACCACTCGGTAAATCGCGTAACGACCTCCGCTCGCCCAGCGAATCAGCAGGAGAGTCGCGGCCGCCCTGGCGGGCGGTGGCGGGAGGAGAGCCACATGAAGATCAGTGTCTTCGGGCTCGGCTACGTGGGCTGCGTGTCCGCCGCGTGCCTTGCCGGCCGCGGGAACCAGGTCATCGGCGTCGATGTCAACCCGATCAAGATCGACTTGGTGCGCGCGGGCAAGGCGCCGGTCGTGGAGGAACGCATCGGTGAGCTGACCGCGCAGGTCGTGGCCTCGGGCGCGCTGCGTGCCACCACGGATGTCGCCGAGGCGATCGCGAACAGCGAGATCTCCCTGGTGTGCGTGGGTACACCGTCCGCGCCTAACGGCAGCCTTTCCACGGCGTACCTGGAGCGCGTGACCGAGGAGATCGGCTCGGCGCTGGCCGAGGTGGACCACCGGCACACCGTGGTCTTCCGCAGCACGATGCTGCCCGGCACGTGTCTCGAACTGCTGGTGCCGATCCTGGAGAAGGCGTCGGGTCGCACCGCGGGGGTCGACTTCGGCGTGGCCGTGAACCCCGAGTTCCTGCGCGAAGGCAGCAGTGTCAAGGACTTCTTCGACCCACCGAAGACGGTGATCGGCGAGTTCGACGCCGCCAGCGGCGACGCCGTGGCCGCGCTGTACGAGGGCCTTCCCGGCGAGGTGTTCCGCGTTCCGGTACCGGTTGCCGAGATGACGAAGTACGCCGACAACGCCTTTCACGGCCTCAAGATCGGCTTCGCCAACGAGCTCGGCGCGATCTGCCGGGCACTCGGGCTCGACTCCCACCGCGTGATGGACGTGTTCCTCGCCGACCGCAAGCTCAACGTCAGCCCCGCCTATCTGCGGCCCGGGTTCGCGTTCGGCGGCTCGTGCCTGCCGAAGGACCTGCGTGGTCTGGTCCACGCGGCACACCGCGCCGACGTGTCCGTGCCGATCCTGTCGCACGTCCTGCCCTCCAACGAGGAGCACCTGCGGCGCGCGGTCGATCTCGTGGTGCGCACCGGAAAGCGCCGCGTGGGCCTGTTCGGGCTCTCGTTCAAACCCGGCACGGACGACCTGCGCGAGAGCCCGCTCGTGGAGCTGGCGGAGCGGCTGCTCGGCAAGGGCTACGACCTCAGGATCTACGACGCCAACGTGAGCCTCTCGCGGCTGCTCGGCGCCAACCGCGAGTACATCGAGAGCAGGCTGCCGCACCTCGGCCAGCTGCTCGCCGGGTCCGTCGAAGAGGTGCTCGCGCACGCCGAGGTGTGCCTCGTCGGCAGCACGGACTCGTCGGTCCTGGCCGCGCTCCCGCACGGCGGCGAGCGGGTGCTCATCGATCTCGTCCGCCTTCCCGACGCCGACGTGCGCAGGACCGAAGAGGGGTATGTGGGCCTTGCCTGGTAAGAGAGCGCTGATCCTCGTCGAGAACCTTTCCGTCCCGTTCGACCGGCGCGTGTGGCAGGAGTGCACGACGCTGCGCGACGCGGGCTGGGAGGTCCACGTCATCTGTCCACAAGGGACGAAAAGGGACACCGAGCGCGAAGCGGTCGTCGACGGGGTGCGCATCCACCGCTACCCGCTGCGTGCCGCGACGGGCGGGCCCTCGGGGTACGTCCAGGAGTACGGATCCGCGCTGTGGCACACGTTCCGGATCGCGCGGCGCATCGGCCGCGTCGACGTCGTGCACGCCTGCAACCCGCCCGACCTGCTGTTCCTCGTGGCCCGCATGCTGAAACGGCGCGGCGCGCGGTTCGTGTTCGACCAGCACGACCTGGTGCCCGAGCTGTACCTCTCCCGCTTCGATCGCGGGAAGGACCTGCTCTACAAGGGCGTGTGCGCGCTGGAGCGGGCGACCTACCGCGCGGCCGATGTCGTGATCGCCACCAACGAGAGCTACCGTGCGGTGGCGTTGACGCGGGGGAACAAGGCGCCCGAGGACGTGTTCGTGGTGCGCAGCGCGCCCGCGATCGAGCGGTTCCACCAGGTGCCACCCGAGCCGGAGCTCAAGCACGGCAAGCCACACCTGCTGTGCTACCTCGGCGTGATGGGGCCACAGGACGGCGTGGACTACGCGTTGCGCGCGCTCGCGTCGCTGCGCGACGACCTGGGCCGCACCGACTGGCACGCGGCGTTCATCGGCTCCGGCGACACGTTCGACGCGATGGTGGCTCTTTCCCGCGAGCTTGGACTGGCCGACCACGTCGAGTTCACCGGTCGCATACCAGATGCGGACCTGGTTCGTTACCTCTCCACGGCCGACGTGTGCCTCTCGCCCGACCCGCTGAACCCGCTCAACGACCTGTCGACCATGAACAAGATCATGGAGTACATGGCGATGAGCCGCCCGATCGTCTCGTTCGACCTGAAGGAGGCGCGGGTCTCGGCAGGTGACGCCGCCGTCTACGCGCCGGCCAACGACGTGCGCGAGTTCGCCAAGCTCACCGCGCGACTGCTCGACGACCCCGCGGAGCGGGCCCGCATGGGAACGCTCGGCAACGAACGCGTAAACGGGGCGCTCTCCTGGCGCAACTCGGCGGCGTCGTTGCTCGCCGCTTATGCCGCCGCGTGCGAATAACTCGGTTTCGGACAGATTCCAGGTCGCGTTTTGAACAAGACTGCGCGGTGCTTGTAACCAATGGCCTAATCGCCGCGACCTGGTGGGTGAATACCAGTCCGAAACGGCACTCGATAAACGAGAGGGGAGGCTCCGGCGTTGAGTGATGAACCGGTTCGGTTGTCCCTGGTCTGGGAGGTCCTCCGCAGGCGCTGGCGACAGCTCGTCGTACTCGCCGTGCTCGGGGGGCTCGTCGGTGCCGGCGCTTCGCTGGTCTTCTCCCCCGGGTACGAGACGACCACGAGCGTGCTGTTGCAAGGCCCGCGGGAGGAGAACGAGCTGCTGACGCAGGAGCAGGTGGCGATGAGCTCGGCGGTGCTCGACCGCGCCGCGCTCGCGCTCGGCCGCTCCGGAGGGGGCGGCGAGCTGCGGGGCTCGGTGACGGCCGAGGTCGTCGACGGCGGCGTCATCCGGATCACCGGCGGCGCCGACGAACCCGCGCAGGCACAGCGCATCGCGGACACCGTGGCCGAGGAGTTCGTGCGTTACTCGGGCCAGCTCGCCAACAACTCCGCGGACGCGGCCAGCAGGCTGGTGCGCCAGCAGCAGGAGACGCTGCGCAGGCAGGTCGCCGAGACCAACCGCCGCATCACGGAGCTGCACGCGGCCGCGCAGAACCTGACCGTCGAGGACGTGCAGATGCGCACCGACCTGGAGGCACTGCGCACCTCGCTCGCGGAGGCCATGACCACGCTGAACGAGACCGAGGCCACCACGAGCCGGTCGAACATGGTGATCATGGGCCCCGCGCCCGTGCCGTCCGGCCCGGCCAGCCCGACGATGCTGCACTTCGTCGGCGGTGGCGTGCTCGTCTTCCTGCTGCTCGGGGTGTTCGCCCAGCTGCTGGCGATCCGCACCGACCGGAGGCTGCGCCAGGAGTCCGACATCGCGGCCGCGCTCGGCTCGCCGGTGCTCGGCATCGTCGACGTGCCCGGCGACGGCAAGCCGCCCAAGCGCAGGGAGGCGAGCGGGTGGGCGAGGCTGCGCAGGCTGGTGTGGGACGACGAGCCGCTCGACCTCGCTCCGGTGCTGCTCACCGGTGACGAGGAGGGCAGAAGCACCCGCCTGCGGCGGATCGTCGCGAAACTGCCCGCGAACGGCCGGACGGGGCGCCTGCTGGTGCTCGCCCCCGACGACGACGCCGCCGCGCAGGCGGCCGCCGCCCGCCTCGCGGCCGCGGCTGGGAACCGCTCCGGGGGGCAAGGGACGACGCTGCGCGTCATCGACGTCTCCGCGGGCAGGCCGACCGTGCCGGACCGCACCGAGGCCGACGGCGTGCTCGTGGTGCTCACGGCGGGCAGCCGCACCGGCTGGGAGCTGGTCGGCATCGCGGAGGCGTGTGCCGACGCGGGACACCGGGTGATCGGCGCGGTGGTGACCTACCGCGCCCGGGCGCCGCGCGAGCGGCAGGCACCCGAGCCCTCGACCGACGACGCGATGGCGGGGTCAGCGTGACGGCGACGGAGAACACCCAGACGACCCAGCCGCTGCTCGACCTGCAGCGGCTGGGGATGACGATTCGCAGACGCAGGCGGTTCTGGCTCTCGCTGGGCCTGCTCGGCCTGGTGCTGGGCGGCGCACTGGCGGTGCTCATGCCCTCGCCGCCCTCGGCGGCGACGCGCGTGCTGGTGATCCACCAGGCCGATACGCCCACCGACAGCGGCACGCTCGTCGCGACCGACGTGGCACTGCTGCAGACCACCCGGGTCGCCGAGCAGGCGCTGCGCAGGCTGGGCGCCAACGAGTCGCCCGAGGACTTCCTGAAGACCTACCGGGGCACGCCGGTCACCAACAACATCATGGAGATCAGCGTCGAGGCGACCAGCCAGGGCGAGGCGATGAGGCGGGCGCAGGCGCTCGCCGACACGTTCATCGCCGACTACCGGCAGCGGATCCGCACCGCGGCCGACGCGGCCGCGCAGGCTTTGGTCGACCAGCGCGACCGGGCACAGGGCGAGCTCAGCTCCGTGAACGGAACCATCACGGAGCTGACGGTGAGCGGCGACCAGAACGACGCCGCGCACCTGCAGACCCTCTACGCCCGGCGCGCCGAGCTGGAGTCTCAGATCGCGCAGCTCAACGAGGAGGCCGAGCAGGCCAGGATCGGTGAGCCGGGCGTCATCGCGGGCACGCAGATCGTGGACGCGCCGAGGCCCGTCCCCGATTCGCTGGTCACCGCCGTCGCCATGAACGCCTTCATCGGTCTCGCGCTCGGGCTCGCCGCGGGCCTCGGGCTCACGGCCGTGCTGAGCGTGGTGCGCGAGCGGCCGGTGCTGCGCAGGGAGGTCGCGGAGGACCTCGGTGCGTCGGTGATCGCGGAGCTGCCGCTGCCCCACCGGGGCCCGCCGGCGCTGTGGCGGCGGTCCCGGACGGTCAAGGACCGCAAGCGGGTCGCCGTGACGCTCGCCCGGCTCGTGCGGGAGGACTCCGAACCGGTGTCGGTGCTGGAGCTCGGATGCGCGGAGACCGCGGCGGCACTCGCGCTCGACGTCGCCGAGGAGCTGGCCATCGACGGCAAGGTGGTGCTGATCGACGACCTCCCAGGCGCGCAGCTCGGCAGGCTCGCCGGCACCACGGAGCGACCGATCCGGATCGTCGAGGCGAGCAGCCTCCCGCTGCCGGTCTGGCCGGAGGAGCTGCACGTCGGTGTCGGCTCGGTGTCGCCGGGCACGGCGTGGACCGACCTCGCCCGGCTCGGCACCGAGACCGTGCTCGTCGTCAGGGCCGGGCACGCCACGAGCCTTTGGCTGCACACGGTGGCCAGGCAGCTGGCCGACGCGCGGATCCCGATCATCGGTGTCGTGCTCGTCGGGCCGGACCCGAATGACCGCTCCGACGGGACGCTGTGGAACGGCCTGCACACCGCGCTGCGGGGCAGGGCCGGGCGCGAGCTGCCCACCGCCCGCGTCGAGGCGAAGGCCGACGAGCAGAAGACCGAGGTGTTCGCCCCGGTGCAGCACGAGAACGGCCTCTCGCACGCCGACGACCTGCCCACCAAGCGGTTCGCCCCGGTGCGGCCCAACGACGCGGAGGTCTCCTGAGGTGTGCGGAATCGCGGGGACGTACCTGTGGACCGACGGCGGTCCGCTGACCGACCGGCTCACCAAGCGGCTCGCCCACCGGGGCCCGGACGGCTCGGGCCGGTACGCGGGGGCGGTCGCCGACGGCGAGGTGCACCTCGGGCACCGCAGGCTCTCGATCCTCGACCTCTCGGAGACCGGCGCGCAGCCGATGGTGCTCGACGGCTTCGCGCTCACGTACAACGGCGAGCTGTACAACGCGCCCGAGCTGCGCGCGGAGCTGGAAAGCGCGGGCGTGAGCTTCCGCGGCACGTCCGACACCGAGGTGGTGCTGCAGGCGTGGCGGCGCTGGGGCACCGACTGCCTGCCCCGGCTGCGCGGGATGTTCGCGTTCGGCGTCTTCGAGGAGCGCACCGGTGAGCTGACGCTCGTGCGTGACCAGCTCGGCATCAAACCGCTGTTCCTGCTCAGGCGGGGCCGGGGCGTGGTGTTCTCCTCCGAGCTGAAGGCACTCGCGACGGAGCTGGGCGACTCGCTGCGAGTGGACGAGACCGCGCTCGTGGCCTCGTTGCTCTACTACTGGGTGCCCGACGGGCGCTGCGCCTACCGCGAGGCCGAGAAGCTGCCGCCCGGCACGTGGCTGCGGTGCCTGCCGGACGGCCGCGTGCGGCGAGGACGGTTCTACTCGATCCGCGACGTCGCCGAGCAGGCCGCGCACGAGCCGGAGGCCGACCTCGCCGAGGTGGTGGCCGAATCCACGCGTAAGCACCTGCTCTCCGACGTCCCGGTGGCGACGTTCCTCTCCGGCGGCCTCGACTCCAGCTACCTGACCGCGCTCGCGGCCCGCGAGCAGCCGGGGATCTCCGCCTACACCATCGGTTTCCGCGCCGAGGACGCGAAGTTCGAGGCGATGCCCGACGACCTGCGCTACGCGCGGCAGGTGGCCTCGAAATTCGGCGTGGACCTACACGAGATCGAGATCGCGCCGAAGGTGCTGGACCTGTTGCCGCGCATGACCTACCACCTCGACGAGCCGATCGGCGACCCCGCGGCCATCAACACGTTCCTCATCTGCACCGCGGCACGCGACGCCGGGGTGAAGGTGATGCTCTCCGGGATGGGCGCCGACGAGCTGTTCGCCGGCTACCGCAAGCACCTGGCGAACCTGCTGGCCCTGCGCTACCAGCGGGTGCCCGGCGGGGTGCGCTCGCCCGTGAAGTCCATTGTGGACCGGCTGCCGGTGGCGACCTCCAGACGGGGCCTGCGCTCGGTGCGCTTCGCCAAGCGGTTCCTGTCGTTCGCGGAGCTGCCCGAGGAGACGGCGTTCCGGCGCAGCTACACGATGTACGACCGCGCGGAGCTGCTCGAACTGCTCGACCCTGACCTCGCGCCCGCCGTCGACGACGTGCTCACCGAACACGCCGACACCTACCACGACACGGCGCTCACCGACTTCGTCAACCGCATGTGCCTCGCCGACGCTCGGCTCTTCCTGCCGGGGCTCAACCTCACCTACACCGACCGTTCCAGCATGGCCGCCTCCACGGAGGTGCGGGTGCCGTTCGTGGACGTCGAGGTGGTGAAGGCCGCGTTCAGCATCCCGGGCAACCACAAGATCGTCGGCAGGCAGGGCAAAGTCGCGCTGAAGGAAGCCGCGTCATCGATCCTGCCCAGCGAGATCGTGTACCGGCCGAAGGGCCTGTTCAGCGCGCCGCTGCGGGCGTGGATGAGCCGGGACCTCGCGCCGCTCGTACGCGAGGTCGTCAACGAGGGCGAGCTCGTGAGATCCGGGCTGCTGCGGCGCGAGGCGCTGCAACGGCTCGTGGACGAGGACGCCTCCGGCAGGCAGGACCGCTCGAAGCACCTCTGGCACATCTTGACTCTCGAGTACTGGTATCGCGGTGCCACAGAAGGGTTCACTCCGTGAAGCAGGTCGTGCAGAACTACAAGAGCGGGGAGCTGGCACTGCTCGACGTGCCCGCCCCCGCGTGCAAACCGGGTGGCGTCCTCGTGCGGACCCGCTACTCGCTGATCTCCACCGGCACCGAGCTGATGAAGGTCTCCGAGGCCGGGATGTCGTTGCTGGGCAAGGCGAAGGCACGGCCCGACCAGGTCGCCAAGGTGATGCAGAGCGTCGCCGCCAACGGCCTTTCGGCGACCTACCGCAAGGTGACGAGCAAGCTCGACTCCTACACCCCGCTCGGCTACTCGCTGTGCGGCGTGGTGGAGGAGGTCGGCGCCGGGGTCGACGACGTCGCCGTGGGCGATCTCGTCGCGTGCGCCGGCAACGAGCACGCGCTGCACTCCGAGCTGAACTGGGTGCCGAAGAACCTCTACAGCCGCGTGCCCGAGGGCGTGGAGCCCCGGCACGCCGCGTTCGGCACGGTCGGTTCGATCGCGTTGCAGGGCGTGCGCCGGGGCGAACCGCGGCTCGGCGACGTCGCGCTGGTGATCGGGCTGGGGCTCATCGGCCAGCTCGTGGTGCAGCTGCTGGTCGCCTCGGGTGTGCGGGTGGTGGGCGTCGACCCGGCGCCGGCGCGCTGCAGGCTCGCCGAGCGACTGGGCGCACTCGTGTGCGCCGACCCCGGCTCGGGGCTCGTGGACTCCGCGGTCGGCGAGCTGACCGGCGGCCACGGCGTCGACCAGGTCTACCTCGCCGCCGGCGGGAGCAGCAACGAGCCGGTGGAGCTGGCCGCGAAGCTCGCGCGCGACCGCGCCACCGTGGTCGACATCGGCAAGTGCAGCCTCAACCTGCCGTGGAACGCCTACTACGAGAAGGAACTGGACGTCCGGTTCTCCCGCTCGTACGGCCCCGGCCGCTACGACCCGGGGTACGAGCTGGAGGGCCGCGACTACCCCATCGGCTACGTCCGCTGGACCGAGCGCCGCAACCTGGAGTGCTTCGTCGACCTGCTCGCGCGCGGGCGGCTCGACGTGGAGCCCCTGGTGTCGCACGTCGCCGACTTCGGCGATGCCGTGGAGACCTACCGGCAACTGTCGGAGGGTGAGCTGAAGGCCGTCGCCGTGTTGTTCCGCTACCCCGGCGCCGCCACGGCCGCCGCGGAGCCGGTCACGTCGGCCACGGTCCCGCGCCCCGCCCCCGCCCGCGTGACGCCGAAGGGCCGGATCCGCGTCGGCTTCATCGGCGCGGGCAACTACGCGTCCTCGATGCTGCTGCCGCACCTCGCCGAACGCGAGGACGTGGAGCTGCACCGGGTGGTCACCACCTCGGCCCTGTCCGGCGCCAACGCCCAGCGCAAGTTCGGCTTCGCCGAGGCGTCCACCGACACCGCCGCGTTGCTCGCCGACCCTTCGGTCGACGCGGTGTTCGTGGTGACCCGGCACAGCTCGCACGCCGAGCTGACGCGGCAGGCGCTGCTGGCGGGCAAGGCCGTGTTCGTCGAGAAACCCCTCGCGCTCAGCGAGGCCGAGCTGGAGAAGGTGCTGACCGCCGTCGAGGAGTCCGGCAACGACCGCGTGCAGGTGGGCTTCAACCGCCGCTTCGCCCCGCTGCTGAACCAGGCCCGCAACCGGTTCGGCACGCGCGTCGGCCCGGCGTCGGTGCGCTACCTCGTCAACGCGGGGCGGCTGGAGCAGGGCAGCTGGTACAACCAGGAGGACACCGAGGGTTCGCGCTTCGCGGGCGAGGGCGGGCACTTCATCGACACGGTGAGCTGGCTGCTCGGGGCCGACCCGGTGTCGGTGTACGCGTGCGCGACGCCGGGCCAGGCCGACCTGCAGCTCCTGCTCCGCTACGACGACGGTTCGACGGCGTCGATCGGCTACACCACCTCCGGTGCGCCGACCTTCCCGAAGGAGACCATCGACGTCACCGCCGACGGCAAGGTGCTGCGCTTCGACGACTTCCAGCGCGCGTCGCTGTACGGCCGCAAGCGCTCGGTGAGCCCGAAGCTGCCGCAGGGCAGGGACAAGGGGCAGGCGGCGGAGCTCGCCGCGTTCGTCGAGGCCGTCCGTTCCGGGGGGCCGATGCCGGTACCGCTGTCATCGCTGGTCTCCACCACGCTCGCGACACTGGCCGTGCACACGAGCCTCGCGACCGGCGCGCCCGTGCGGATCGAGTCGCGCTGATGACCAGCGCGGGCTGGTACCTGCGACGGCTCTCGCGCATGGGGCCCGCCGAGGTGGCGGGCCGGGTCGGCGACGCCGTGCGCAGGCGCCGGTGGCGGCGGGTGCTGACCGCGCCCGTCACGACGGTGTGGCACGAGCAGCGCCGGTTCGCCGCCACGGTGCCGGGCACGGCGCTCGCCTCGATCCCGCCCGCCGCACGGCAACGCCTGGTCGCGGGCGCCGAGACGATCATGGACGGCCACGCCGAGTACTTCGGCCGCACCCGCGACGACCTGGTGTGCCCCGACTGGTCGTTCGACCCCAAGACCGGCCGCAGGGCACCCGCCGACGGCTACGCCTTCGACGTGCCGTACCGCGACGAGCAGGCCATCGGCGACGTCAAGCAGATCTGGGAGCCCTCGCGGCACCAGCACCTCACCGTGCTCGCCGCCGCCTACGCCTGCACCGGGGAGGATCGCTACGCCGAGCGGGTGGCCGACCACCTCAAGTCGTGGTGGGCTGCAAACCCGCCGATGTACGGCGTGCACTGGGTCAGCGGCATCGAGCTCGGCATCCGGCTGCTGTCGTGGGTGTGGGTGCGCAGGCTGCTCGACGGCTGGTCCGGCGCGGCGGAGCTGTTCGAGAACAACCCGGTCGCCCTGCACCAGATCTACTGGCACCAGCGCTGGCTCGCGACGTTCCACAGCCGGGGCTCTTCGGCCAACAACCACGTGATCGCCGAGGACGCGGGACAGCTCGCCGCCGCGTGCGCGTTCGGCTGGTTCCCCGACTCACCGCGGTGGCGTTCCGACGCGCTGCGCTCGCTCGACGAACAGCTGCGGCACAACACGTTCGGTTCGGGGCTCAACCGCGAGCTGGCCACCGAATACCACGGGCTGGTGCTGGAGCTCGGCCTCGCCGGGCTCACGGAGGCGAGCCTCGCCGGGATGGCCGTGCCCGCGTCGGCGTGGCTGACGCTGCGCCGCATGACCGACGCGCTCGCGGCCATTGTGGACACCCGGCTGCGGCCGCCGAGGCAGGGCGACGCCGACGACGGCTACGGCCTCGTGCTCGACGGCGAGGGCCGCGACCGCTGGGCCGCCCTGCTCACCACGGGTGAGCTGCTGTTCGGCCGGCTCGACTGGTGGCCGAAGGTCGCCGAGGCCGACGTCTTCACCGCGCTCGTCGGCTCGCTCGCCGCCCCGCCCGAGCTGACCGGCGACCGCCCGGCCCGGCGCCCCGCCCACTTCGCCGACGCCGGGCTCACGATCCTGCGTGCCGGTGCCGGGCGCGAGGAGATCTGGTGCCGCTGCGACGGCGGCCCGCACGGCTTCCTCTCGATCGCGGCGCACGCGCACGCCGACGCGCTCTCACTGGAAGTGCGGCACGACGGCGTCGACATCCTCGCCGACCCGGGAACCTACTGCTACCACGGCGAACCGGAGTGGCGTTCGTACTTCCGGTCCACGCTCGCGCACAACACGCTCGAGCTCGACGGCACCGACCAGTCGGCGTCGGGCGGCCCGTTCCTGTGGACCCGGCACGCCGAGAGCCAGGTGCTCGTGGTGCACACGCCCCGCACGGGCGTCGCCAGGTGGTGTGCCGAACACGAGGGCTACTCCCACACCAACAGCCCCGCGCTGCACCGGCGTTCCGTCGAGCTGGACGACGTCAGGGCCGAGCTGCGCGTGTTCGACGAGGTGCTGGGCTCCGAACGGCATCCGTGCCGGCTCGCGTTCCACCTCGGCCCCACGGTGGAGGCCGACCTCGACGGCCGTACTGCCTTGCTGCGCTGGCGGGGGGAGCACGGGGAGCGCACCGCGGTGCTGGAGCTGCCGCCCGAGCTGCGCTGGAGCACACACCGCGGCGAGACCGAGCCGCCGCTGGGCTGGTACTCGCCCGGGTTCGGGATCCGCGAACCCGCCGTGACGCTGCTGGGCACGGGCACCGCGGAGCCCTCCACCGGCCTCGCCACGACCCTGCGCTTCGAGGGGAACCGGGCATGAGGATCGTCGTGGTGCACAACCGCTATCGCTCGGAGCACCCGAGCGGTGAGGATCGCGTGGTCGACCAGGAGACGGCGCTGCTGTCCTCCGCGGGTCACGACGTGGTGCTCTTCGAACGGCGCAGCGACGACATCGCCGGGATGTCCCTGCCGAGGAAGGCCGCCGTGCCGCTGCTGGTGCCGTGGAACCCGGCGGCGCGCTCAGAGCTGGCTCGCACCCTGCTGGACGTGCGGCCGGACGTGGTGCACATCCACAGCACGTTCCCGCTGCTCAGCCCGTCGGTCGTGGCCGCGTGCGCCGACGCGGGCGTGCCCTCGGTCGCGACCCTGCACAACTACCAGCAGGTGTGCACCCCCGGCACGCTGTACCGCGACGGCCGCATCTGCACCGACTGCGTCGGCGGCACACCGCTGCCCGCCGTCCGGCACGGCTGCTACCGCGGCTCCCCCGTGGCGACGGCGCCGCTGGCGCTGAGCCTCGCGGTGAACCGGCGCCGCTGGTGGTCGGGCATCACGCGGTTCTTCTGCATCTCCGGTGCCCTGCGCCGCATGCTCGTCGAGGCCGGGATGCCCGCCGGGAAGCTCGCGGTGAAGTACAACTTCGTCGAGGAGCCGCCTTACCGGCGGGACGGCGACGGGGAGCACCTGCTCTACATCGGACGGTTGACCGAGGAGAAGGGCGTCCGCCTGCTCATGGCGGCGTGGGACCTGCTCCGCGCGCGCGGCGGCGTGGGCCTTCCCCTCGTGGTGGCCGGTTCGGGACCGCTCGACGGCGAGGTCGCCGGATGGGCCCGCGAGCGCGCCGACGTGCGCTACCTCGGCCTGCGCACCCGCGACGAGTGCGCCGAGCTGACCGCGCGGGCGGCCGCGCTCGTGGCGCCGTCGCAGTGGCTGGAGGGGTTCGGCCTCGTGGTGGTGGAAGCCGCCGCGGCCGGTGTGCCGTCGGTCGCGGCGGGGCACGGCGCGTTCGTGGAGCTGGTCGACGACGGCGTGACCGGGCTGCTGCACCGGCCGGGTGACGCGGAGTCGCTCGCGGGCTGCCTGCGCCGCATCGTCGCCTCCCCCGAACGCAACCGGGCGATGGGCGCGGCCGCGCGCGGGCGCTACGAGCGCGACTTCGACCCCAGGGCGGGGCTCACCGGCCTGGTCGAGGGCTACCGCGCGGCCATCGCCACCCCCGCCTCCCACGAGCCGGTGTGACGATGGCGCACTTGGCGGGTTCAGCTCAACGGCTCGGGCTGGCGGCGGGCACGCTCCCGCTGCCCCGGCACGATCGTCTCCACCAGGATGGGCACGTCGAGCCGCACGGGCGCGGCGTCCTCGGCCCGCTCGCCGCTGCCGATGTGCACGCGGCTCGCGGCCCACTGCGCGAGGTGCCCGTAGCACTTCCAGCGGTCGGCTTGCGAGAGCGGTGTCCGGCGGATCGCGTCCACGAACCCCCACACGTATTCGGCGAGCAGCCGCACGGTCGGGTGGCGCAGCCGGTCGGCACGGATCGGGTCCATGTTGGCGCACCTGGCGCGAATGGTCGGCTTCGCCCGCTCGGCGCGGTCAGGATGGTCGCGGCGGAAGAACAGCAGCTCCGGCACCTGGTGGAACCGGCCGAGCAACGCAAGCTCGGCGATGATCGTGCGGTCGGAGTGGTGGTAGCTGCCGTTGAGCGGCGTCCTGCGCAGCACGTCGGTGCGTATCACGCCGTAGAAGTCGTCCCCGCCGACTCCGAAAAGGACACTCCGGAACCGCTCGGGTGCGCTCGGCGACTCCGTGGTGAGCGTGTACTCGACGGGCCGCGTCACGGCGCCGCGCTCGTCGATGAGCGCCTTGTACGAATGGGCGAGCACCACATCGGGGTGCTCGTCGAGGGCCTCGACGCACACCTTCAGCAGGTCCGCGCCGTAGAGGTCGTCGTGGGAGGCCCACTTGAACAGCTCGCCCCGGGCCTCGCGCACGGTGACGTTGTGGTTGGGGCACGCTCCGATGTTGGTGCGCTGCCGGAGGTAGCGGATCCGGCTGTCCCGCGCGGCGTAGTCGCGGCAGATCTCCTCCGTTCCGTCGGTGGAGGCGTTGTCGGAGATGATCAGCTCGAAGTCCTCGTAGGTCTGCCCGAGCAGCGCGTCGAGGGACTCGGCCAGGTAACGCTCGCCGTTGTAGATGGGTAGGCCGATGCTCAGCCGCGGAACAGAACTCACGAGTCCTCAATCCCTTCGCCGCACAGAGGGAGATTCCCTTGCGGGGTGTCACAGGCAGAGTCGGCGGTGGCCGGTGAGCCGTTACGCGATCACCCTCGCGCGCTGTAACGAGCGGTGCGGTGAGACGACTTCATCTAGGTCGGGTCTGACAATCCTCTGCCGTCGCGAGCGGAGATCAGCGTGGATGCAGCGCAAGGCGGAGGCAAGTCCTCGTACTGGGCCGTACTGGGGCTTGCCGGCAGCGCAGCGCCGCGCCGCGCTGGCTCCGCGCAGCAGGCGATCGGATTGGCAGACGCGGCCTAGGTCGTACGAGCCCAACGGAGGAGGCCGACCGTGACAGCCTCCACGAGCACCGCACGCCCACTGGCCGAACCGGATTTTCCGGGCCAGCGTGGCGTTTCCTGGCTGATCGGGCTGATCTGGGGCCTGCTGGTGATCAACACCCTGGGCTCGCTCGGCGTCGACACGCTCGTGCCGATCCCGCGCAGGGTCCTGCAGCTGATCACGATGGGCTCGCTCTGTGTCGCTTTCGTGCTGGCCCTGTTGCTCAATCGCAAACTACGCATCCGCCCGAACGCGTTCCTGTTGCTGCTGAGCATGCTCGCGGTGGTCAGCGTCGTGTCGAGCTTGTTCCTCGACTCCGGCTTGGGCGCGTTGTTCCGCTGTGCCCGGCTCGCGCTGTTCATCGCGACGCTGTGGCTGCTGACGCGGTGGTGGGACGGGAGCCTCTCGTTCGTGCGCCACCACATCCGCGCGCTGACCGCCGTGCTCGCCGTGGTGGCGGCCGGGCTCGTGCTCTCCCCCGGCACCGCGCTGCCCGCCGACTTCGACGGCCGCCTCGTCGGCATCCTGTGGCCGATCACGGCGACCCAGGTGGCCGACTACGCGGCCGTGGTCGCCGGGCTGACGCTCGTGCTGTGGCTCTCACGCGCGACCCCGGCCAAGAGCGTCCTGTTCATCGCCGTGCCCGCGGTGTTCCTGCTGCTGCTCACCCACACCCGCACGGCGACCGTCGGCCTGCTCGCCGGCGTTCCGGTGGCCGGGCTGACGCTGGCGCTGACCAACGCCCGCGCCCGCAAGACGATCGCCGTGATCACGATGGGGGCGACCGTGCTGGCTGTCGTGTTCTCCACGGCGTTCACGGCGTGGTTCCAGCGCGGCCAGGACGACAGTTCGTTCTCCAACCTCACCGGGCGGCAGTTCGTGTGGGACGCGCTGCTGGCCGAGGACCGCACCGTCCGCGAGCAGATACTCGGCGTCGGGCTCACCGACAAGTCCTTCGGCGGCCTGCCGATCGACAGCACGTGGCTCGCCGTGTACCACGAGCAGGGCATCCTCGGGATCAGCATCGTGGTGCTGATGCTGCTCGGGCTGCTGTTCGGCATCGCGACCCGGCCGCCGTCGCCCTCCCGCGCGTGTGCCGTGTTCCTGGTGGTCTACGGCCTCATCGCGTCGTACACGCAGGTGGGGCTTGGTGACGTGACGGGCTACCTGCTGCACTTCGTCGTGGCGGCCGCGTTGCTGACGCCCCCACCCGTCGAGCGGCGAACCCTCCACAGTTTCGACCGAGCCTGAACGAGCGGAGCAACATGGCCATGCGGCGACTCGACACCGTCCTCAGGCAACGCAAGGCGCTCGCCGTGGCCGGCGTGCTGCTACTCGTGGTCGTCGGGATCATCGTCGTGGTCAGCCGCGACACCGGCGAGGGCAACGGTGGACCCGGCGGGCAGGGGCGCTCGGACCTCGACCCCTCGGCCGGGGGCTGGCCCGCCGAACCGCCCGCCCGCGTCTGCGGCAACCAGGAGATCCTCGGCAAGGGCCCCGCCGAGCCGCCGCAGGGCGCCGTCGTGGTGCCCGCTGGCGACAACAGCTCGATGGAGCTCGACCTGCAGGCGGAGAACACCACGTTCTGGTTCGCCCCCGGCGTGCACACGCTGTCGCGCGACGAGTTCGGCCAGATCATCCCGGGCAGCGGCAGCACGTTCGTCGGTGCGCCCGGCGCGATCCTCGACGGCAAGCGCATCAACCGCTACGCCTTCACCGGCGAGGCCGACCGCGTCACCATCCGCTACCTGACCGTGCGCAACTTCGTCGCGCCCATGAACGAGGGCGTCGTCAACCACAACGACGGCACCAACTGGCTCATCGAGTACAGCACCATCACCGACAACGAGGGCGCCGGGCTGATGATCGGCGCACCCGGCAACACCTACCGCTACAACTGCATCAAGGACAACGGCCAGTACGGCATCAACGCCTGCTGCGGCACCGAGGCCGAACCGGTGAGCGACATCGTCCTCGACCACAACGAGATCACCGGCAACAACACCGCCGACTGGGAGAGCAAGGTCGAGGGCTGCGGGTGCACCGGCGGCGTCAAGTTCTGGATCAACGACAACGTCACGGTGACCAACAACTGGGTGCACGACAACCGCGGCACCGGGTTGTGGCTCGACAACAACAACCGCGGGTTCGTGATCGAGCACAACTACATCGACAACAACGACGGCAACGCCATCTTCCTGGAGGCAGGTTACGACGCGCGCGTGCGCTACAACAACATCAAGCGCAACGCCATCGTGACGGGCCGGGAGTTCCAGCAGGGCGGTGACCCGTTCCCGATCGGCGCGATCTACGTGTCGGAGAACGGCAGCCCGCGCGGGCACGGGCTGAAGTTCGTGCCCACCGTGATCAGCCACAACAACTTCGAGGACAACTGGGGCGGCGTCACACTGTGGGAGAGCGCCGACCGCTACTGCGGCTCGTCGGCGCACACCCATCCGCCGTTCTGCACGATCAAGGTGAACCTCTACGACGACGCGCAGTGCGAGACCGACGTCAACGACGAGATCCCGGACAGCATCGGGGACAAGTACCGCTGCCGATGGTCGACCGAGAACAACGTGGTGGAGAACAACGTCTTCCGCATCGACAAGAACGCGGTCGGCGCGGGCTGCGCCGGCAACGACTTCTGCGGGCTCAACGGGCTTTTCGCAGGGTACGGGACGTATCCGGAGTTCGCGGGCTACGAGGTGATGTGGCGGGCCACGTTCCAGCAGGGCAACGTGTTCCGGAACAACCAGTACTACGGCGACTGGCAGTTCGCGGGTTTCCAGCCCAGCAAACCGAACGGTGGCCGGGTGTCCTGGGAGGAATGGACCTCGCCTGCACCGATCGTGCCCGACATGTTCACCGACGACAACCGTCCCACCACGTTCGGCCAGGACAAGGGCAGCACCTATTCCCTGACGCCCTGAGACCGTAACGACCGCGCACGGGAACCCGAATAACCAGCAAGCATTTCGAAGAACGGAAACCACAGTGAGAACAGGTGCATTCAGCCAGTCCAGTGCGCTGAGCCGCCGGATCGCGCGCAGCAGGCTGGCCCCCGTCGCGGCGTTCCCGGTTCGCGCGATGAGCGTGCTGAGACACGACGCGCACGTGGTCGGTACGTCCGCGCGCTGGTTGTTCACGTCCAGGGAGCACCACAACTTCACCTACGACCTCACGCCCCGCAATCGGGAGCACCTCGCGTGGTTCCTCTCGGCCGTGACCGGTGTGGACGTGAACGCCTTCCGCGGCTGGCTCGACGAGGTGGACGGCGACGACGCGCTGCGCGCGCTGATCGCCCGCGGGGTCGCCACGAGTGACCGGCGTGGCCTCGCCGACGAGGTGGTGCGCTACGGCCGCAGGGTCGGCTGGTACGCGCTGGTGCGCGCGCTGAAGCCCCGGCACGTGGTGGAGTCGGGCATCGACAAGGGCCTCGGCTCGTGCCTCATCGCCTCGGCCCTGCTGCGCAACGCCGGGGAGGGGCATCCCGGCAGGCTCAGCGCGCTCGACATCAACCCCGACGCCGGCTACCTGATCCAGGGTCCGTACCGCGAGGTCGTGGACGTGCGAAGGGGCGACTCGCTGGAGACCATCCCGGTGCTGACCGAGCCCGTCGATCTGTTCATCCACGACAGCTGGCACAGCCCCGACCACGAGCGCGCGGAGTTCACGCTCATGGAGGGCAAGCTCACGGAGAACGCGGTGCTGCTCACCGACAACGCGGCCGAGACCGACGTGCTGATCGAGCACGCCGAGAAGACGGGCCGCCGGTTCCTGTACTTCCAGGAGCAGCCGGAGGATCACTGGCACCCCGGTGACGGCACCGGCATCGCCTGGACGGGCAGGGACTGAGGCGATGGCGCGTCGGGTCTGCGGTGAGGAGCACTACCCGGCCGCGCTGCTCGCCGTGGCCGCACACGGTCTGCCCGGCGCCACGCGTGCCTTCCCCACCGAGCCGCTCGGTGCCGAGGCGTGGACCGCGCTGCTGGCCGCCGCCCGCACCCACCGCGTGCTCGGCCAGCTGCGCAAGGCCGTCGACGAGGGCGATCTGCCCGCGCACGATCGGCAGGCCGCCGACGTGCGCGCCGTCCACCGCGCGGGCCTGCTGCGCGTGTTGTCGCTGGAGCAGGCGCTGCTGGCGCTGGTACGCCTGCTCGGCGACGCGGGCATCGACACGAGGGTGCTCAAGGGCAGCGCGGTCGCGCGCCTCGACTACCGCGAGCCCGCGCTGCGTTGGTTCATCGACCTCGACGTGCTCGTGCGGGCCGCCGACTTCGAGCGCACGGTCACCACGCTCGGCACGACGGGCCTCACGCGGACGCTGGCCGAGCCGTCGCCCGGGTTCGACCGCCGCTTCGACAAAGGCACCACACTGCGGCACGCCGCCGGGTACGAGCTCGACCTGCACCGCACCTTCGTGCTCGGGCCGTGGGGCAGGCTGGTGCGACTGGATTCGCTATGGGACGACGGCGAGGCGTTCGAGCTCGGCGGTCATCCGCTGCGCGCGCTCTCGCGCCGCAACCGCTTCCTGCACGCCTGCTACCACGCCGCGCTCGGCGACTGGCCCCTGCGGCTCGGCTCGCTGCGCGACATCGCCGAGATGCTGCGCTGGGCCGACAGCGACGGCGTGGCGATCCTCGGCATCGCGCGCGAGTGGGGAATCGAGGCGATCGTCGCCGCCGCGGTCGCCGACTGCACGCGCCTGCTCGGCCTGCCCGCCGACGGGAAGCTGACGCGGTGGGCACCCGGCTACGTGCCGAGCAGGCGCGAGGTGTCGTGGCTCGCACTGCACACCCACGCGAACAAGACGTTCGCCGCGCAGGCGCTCGCCACGGTGCGGGTCCTGCCGTGGCGCGACCGGGCCGCGTACGTGCGGGCGCTGCTGCTGCCCGACGCGGAGTACGTCGCGGGCAGGCACCGCTCGGCGCTGAGCCGGTTCGGCTACGCCGTGCGCGAGGTGCGCAGGGGCCGGGCGGCCCGGTCCTGAGTGGACAGCCACGCCTGCTGCAGCAGCGTCATCGACGGCGCCGAGGGCGTGTCGGACAGCCACAGCCGCCGCAGCACGCCGGGGTCCACCAGCTCGGCGTCGACGCCCTCACCGGTCCAGTTCCCGGCGAACTCGCGCGTGTGGGTGGTGAACAGCGCCGAGGCGAACGCGGCCTTGCTGTCGCGCTCCAGGACCGTGCGCGGCAGCAGGTCGCCGAACAGCGAACGCATCGCGTCGGTGCGGCCGCTCCAGCCCCAGAACCCGGCCGTCTCGCGCACCGCGGCGACGAGCTCCAGCTCGCCGAACGTCTGCACGTACTCGACGCCGATCGTCTCCCCGAGCGTACGCACGGTCTCGTAGGCGCGGCGCACGCTCCGGCGCGTCGCGAACTGCCAGGCGTGCTGCCCCGCGTGCAGCGACGAAGCGGCGACGTCGTCGGCATCCCTGCGGGCGAGCAGGCGCGCGACGTCGTGCCGCAGCCACGGCCGCCGATAGTGGTGACGTAGCGCCCAGCGCCTGCGCACCACCGCCGGGGCCAACGCCCTCGCCACGTACGGGTAGACCCGCGGGCGCACCTTGCCCCTGGCCTTGAGGACCTTCGTCAGCGGCGTGATGCGCTTGAGGCCGAACACCTCGTCGCCGCTCTCTCCGGTGAGCAGCACCCCGCCGCGGGCGAGGTTCATCATGCGCCAGGTCGGCGCGATGTTGGGCGGCCACAGTAGACCGTGCTCGCGCAGCAGCGGCGCGGCCACGGGGCCGATCGGGTCGTGCTCGTCCAGCACGGAGAGGATCACGCGCTCGTCCATGCCAAGGTGGTCCAGCACGGCCTGCTGCCACTGGCCCTCGTCGGTCGCGGGCGCGTTCGGGTAGGTCAGGGTCACCGGCACCGGCAACGGCAGGCCCTCGCGGCGCGCGGCGTGGACCGCCGCGGCGAGCAGCACGGACGAGTCCCTGCCTCCGGAGAACGCGACCAGGCAGGGCGAGCGGGTCAGGTGCGGCAGCAGGATCCGGTCGAGCACCTGCCTCGGCGAGCCGTACGGCGGCTCCGGCAGCGGCACCCGCTCGTAACCGTTGACCCAGCCGCCCGCGATCTCCAGCTCGTCCATTGTGTACAGGTTGCCCACGGAGCACCTTTCTTTCGGGCATTCTCACGAATTCGTGACGCGCCAACGGGCCACGGGGCCGCTGGCGATTCTCTCGACCCCGTGGCTGATCCGTCAGGAGAATGTGTCGTCGCCGAAAATCGGCCCGAGGATCGGAAGCCAGGACAGGTTGTCCGCGTTGTCCCCGCCGATAGCGGACTGCGTCATCTCCATAACCGTCCCCAGAGTGGTGAGCTCGGGTGGTTGGTACGGCTGGCGCATGGGTGCACCTCCTCTCCGTGTGTCGACGTGGCAGAACTTCTCAGGAGAAGGTCAGGTCACCGAAGATGGTGCCCGCCGCGAAGTCGGCGTCGAGCCGGCTTCCCTGCGACTGTCCGAGCGTGATCTCGGCGACCGAACCGAGCTCCTCGAGCACGGGAGCGGTGTAAATTTCTTTCATTCCGCACACCCTTTCCGAACAACTGGAACCACGGCAAAACAGGCGAACCACCGCGCCTAGCAGACCATTCGTACTTTCGGCGCATTCGTTACGCCTGGACGGATAACGTGTCCACTCGGCAACGAAACCGGTACCGCTGAGGTATTGTGCACGACTCGGTTTTCTCCCTCGCCGCGGATAAAATCTGCTGGTGCGCCTGCGAAGAGTGGCCAGAGCCTCGGTGAACACCCCGCGGCTGATCGCGGCCGCCGCGCGTGAGGTCCGCCGAGCCGATCCACTGGGGACAATGGTCGCCTCGGTGTATCAGATCATCGGCGCCACCGCGGCGCTCGGTGTCGTCGCCGCCGGCAAGCTCACCTTCGACGCGCTGCTTCAGCCCGAACAGGCCGCGCTCGGGATCACCCCGTCGCTGCTGTTGCTCGCGCTCGCGACCGCGCTGTCCGGTTCGGTCGGTCCACTCCAGACGCAGCAGCACCGGCTGCTCGGCGAGCGGGTGTCGCAGCGGGTGTGGGACCGGGTGCTCGACACCACCGCGCGCGCCGACCTGGTGACCTACGAGTCGTCCGGCTTCGCGACCTCACTCGAGCGGATCCAGCAGAACGCGCTGACCAGACCGTTCGCCGTCACGACCTCCCTGCTCGGGCTCACCGGCGGCCTGCTCGGCGTGGTGACGTTGTCGGCGGTGCTGATCGGCGTCGAGCCGCTGCTGGTGCCGATCCTGCTCGCTGCCGGGCTGCCCGCGGTGCTGCTCTCGCGCTGGGCGAGCCGCACGGAGTTCACGTTCGCCCACCGGCTCACGCCGTTGGCCCGGCGGCGCAACTACCTGCGGCAACTGCTCACGCAGCGGCCCTACGCCGCTGAGCTGCGCGCGTTCGACTCGACCGGCAGGCTGCGGGAGAAGCACGAGGAACTCAACCGCGACGTGAACGCCGGCCTGCGCAAACAGGTGCGGCACCGGCAGCTCATCGCCGCGCTGACCACGCTCGGGGTCGCGGCGGCGTTGACGGGGGCGCTGCTCGCGATCGTCGCGCTCGTCCGGCAGGGCCGGATCGGGTTGGCGGAGGCCGGTGCCGCCGCGATCGCCGTGCGGCTGCTGTCCGGGCAGCTCAGCACGCTGTTCACGGCCATCGGTGGCCTGTTCGAGTCGGCCCCGTTCCTCGCCGATCTCGAACGGTTCGTGGCCTCGGTGCCGCCGGCCGAGGCGCGCGGGCGCAAGCGGGCGCTCACCGAGGGGGTCGCCCTGTGTGACGTCACGTTCCGCTACCCCGGGCAGGAGCGGCCCGCGGTGGACGGCGTCGACATCCGGATCGGCGCGGGCGAGGTGGTGGCGCTGGTCGGCGAGAACGGCTCCGGCAAGACCACGCTCGCCAAGATCGCGGCCGGGCTGTACGCGCCGGACACGGGCTCGCGGCGGTGGGACGGCGCCGTCGTGCCCGCCGCCGACGTGCGGGCCTCGGTGACGGTGATCTTCCAGGACTTCGTGCGCTACCAACTGACCCTGCGCGACAACATCGTGATCAGCGACGAGTACCACGACGAGAGCGACGTCGAGGACGCCGCCAAGCGCGCGGGCCTGCTCGCGGCGACGCGCGAGCTGCCCGACGGGCTCGACACGATGCTCGGCCGCGACCTCGACGAGGGTGTGGACCTTTCGGGTGGGCAGTGGCAGCGGGTGGCGCTGGCGAGGGCGTTGTACCGCGACACGGGGCTTGTGGTGCTCGACGAGCCCGCCGCGTCCCTCGACCCGCGTGCCGAGTACGAGCTGTTCGCCGACGTGCGGGCCATGCTCGGGGGCCGCGCGGCCCTGCTCATCTCGCACCGCTTCTCCAGCACGCGCCTCGCCGACCGCATCTACGTTCTCGATGGTGGCCGGGTCGTCGAATGCGGCACCCACGACGAGCTCATGTCGCGGGCAGGCCAGTACGCCGAGCTGTACACCCTCCAATCGGCGGCCTACCGCTGACCGCGAGTCGTGCACTCCCGACCGCGAGTCGTGCACTCCCGACCGCGAGTCGTGCACTCCCGACCGCGAGTTGCGCGCTCCCGACCGCGAGTTGTGCGTTCCCGACTCGGCCGGAGCTGGGAACTCGCGTGCCGGAAGGGGGACTCGCGCGCGCCCGAACGCACAACTCGGCGCCCTGAGTGCACAACTCGGCGTCCTGAGTGCACGACTCGCGGTCCTGAGTGCACGACTCGCGCGCGGGAAGGTACGACTCGCGGGCGGTTAGACCCTTGCCGGTTCCGCCAGGGCCTCCAGTAGGCGCGCCGGGATCTCCGGGCGGAACGGCGGGCCCCACGGGACGGTCGCCTCGAAGAGGGGTACGCGTTCGACGAGGTCACCGAGCGCCTGAAAGGTGTGCCCCAGCGAGGAGGGGTCCGACCACCCGAGCACGCGCGGGAACCGGCACAGCCACAACAGTGCCCTCGAAGGGGGTACGCGGCGCAGCACGACGTCGGCGGCCTCGCGGCTCGGCCGGGGTACGACGCACGCCGTGAGCGGCAGTGGCCCATCCGCATGGGTGCCCGGCCGCAGCGCCAGCCTGCCGTCCGCGGTGGGGCGCACCGCGCTCGACGGCGCCGAGTCGGCCAGTTGCCGCGCGTTCGGGCGCAGCCGGCTCTCGGTGCTTCCCGGATGCACCACGAACCCATCCGCACCGGCCGGGTCGACCCGCAGCACGTCGTCCGCCACCAGCCCGCACCCGGCTCCGCAGAGCGCGGCGGCGAGCGTCGACTTGCCCATGCCCGACGCGCCGACGAACGCGAGGGCCCGCCCCTCGGCCTCCACGGCGCTCGCGTGCAGCACGAGGTGCCGCCGCAGCAGCAGGTGCACCGCCAGGAGCGTGCCCGACGCCAGCACGGGCAGCAGGCCCGGATCGGCTCCGCGGTGCGGATGCGCGGTGACGTCCGCGAGGTCCGCGTCGCCGGTGAACTCGGCCAGCTCCGGGTAGCGCAAAACCGTCCGCTCGCCCGCGCGCGCGAGCGCGTAGAACAGCCGCCCGCCCTCACGCGACAGCTCCGCGAGCGGCGTGCCATCCGGCCGACGGTGCGGAACGTCCACCGCCCCGCCGAGCCGAAGGGTCACGTCGGACGCCCCGTCGCCGGGCGGCAGGGGGAGTTCCACGTCGCTCACGATCCCCAGGCCGTGCGCCCGGTACCGGTACGCCACGCCGCTCACCGCCCCGCCGCGCCGAGGGTCGCGAACGCCGACGCGCCGGGGTCGAGCGAGCGGCCGCCGATCTCCAGCCACGAGTGCGCGAAGAACGCGCCGTCCTCGCGCCGCACGCCGATCCGCAGCACCGGGCCCAGTTCGCGCAGGCGGTGCCCGATCAGCAGGCACCGGCGCAGGCACGTGTCGCCCGCGGGCCAGCACGCGGCGACGAGCCTCGACGCGACGACGGCCGGACGCGTGCGTCTCGGCAGCACGGCCCGTTGGCTCGCGGGCGGGGCCGCGCTGTCGAGGTCCCAGCCGACGCCGAGCCGGCGGCACGTCGACGGCAGGTCCTCGCTGCGCAGGCTCCGTTCGATCCGCGCCAACGTCACGACCGCACGCGGCACCTCAGCCGCGAACCGCACCACCCCGCGCACGCTCATCGCTCCTCCGTGCTCGCCAGCCACGCCTGCTGCAGCAGCAGCGCCGTGGACGCGGGCGGGACGTCCGCCAGCCACGCCGCGCGCAGCGCGTCCGGATCGACGAGGCCGGCATCGACCCCACCGCCGTCCCATTCCCGCGCGAACGCACGCGACACGGCACCGAACCGCGACGCGTTGAAGTACGCCTTGTCCCGCCGCGAGACCACCTCGGCAGGCAGCAGCTCGCCGGCCAGCAGCCGGGTCCCCTCCGCGCGCGTCAGCCCGCCCCACGGCCCGCCGAAGGCCGCATAGGACGCGACGAAGCCGGCCGCCCCCAGCGGTTCCACGAGAGCGCAGTCGTATTCGCGGGCAACGGCGGCCCGCGTGCGCCTGCCGACCACCACGGCGCGGGGCGCCAGGGCCGACCACACGCTGCGGTCGAAACGCAACGGCCGCGCGGCGCCGTCCACACCCAGCTCCCTGCGCACCGCCGGGCGCAGCCACGGCGCGTCGCCGAGCACCCGGCGGGCCCGGTGCCTGCGCACCGAGGCGGGTGCCGCACAGGTCGCCGCGAGCCGCCAGTCGGCACCGGTCAGCCCACGGCCACGCCTGCGCACCACGGCCCTCAGCACCGCGGCACGATGCCCGCCGAGCACTTCGTCGCCGCCGTTGCCGGTCACGAGGCTGCCGCCGCGCGCGTACCGCGCGAGCAGCACCGTGTTGCCGAGCGCGGCGGGATACACCGGCGCGCCGTGCGCGCGCAGCACCGGCGCCGTGAGTGGGCCGAGCACGTCGAGCTCACCGTTGATGTCACGGCGGATCCATTCGATCCGCGAACCAAGGTGCGCCAGCAACTTCTCCTGCCACGACGTCTCGTCTGCGGCGGGATCGCCGGGATAGCGGAACGTCACCGCGATCGGAGCGGGTAGGCCCTCGCGCGCGGCGAGGTCGGCGGCGACGGCCAGCAGCAGCGAGGAGTCCCTTCCGCCAGAGAAGGCCACGACGCACGGGGGACGCAGCAGCGCGGGCCGCACGGCGTCACGCAACGCGCGCACCGGATCCGGATCGACCCGCGCGGCCCTCGCGAGCAGCAGCGGCACGGAGCCGACCGGGCACCCGAGCGCGATCTCCCGCGCCGAGAGCCTCGGCAGCACCGTGCGCCGGTCGTCAGTGCAGGAGCCGGGCATCGCGCAGCCGTTCGACGAACGCCTCGACGTCCCGCCGCGCGGTCGCGTCGTCAACGTCGTACTCGGCGACGATCGTGCCCACCAGCGCGTCGACCGACGTCTCCTCCGCCAGGAGCTCGAACAGCCGTGTGCCGACCCCGGTGATCGCGAAGTACCGGGAGGTGGCCAGGCTGAGCACGATCGTCTCGTCACCGATGGTTCGCGTGGACAGCTCTGCGGATCGCAGGCGCATGGGGTCCCCCTCCTCCGCGGTTCCATAGTGGATTCGCGTTGGGAGGCAAGATCGTTACGCCGAACGGCTGCCCTCGAAACGAACGATCCGGCAACGCCGACTTAGTGGTGTGCACACGGAACGAGTGAGCGAGGACGCCGGACTCGCCCTGCCGAGGCGGCTGCGGCTTCCCCTCGGCGTGGCCGCGGGAGCCGGGGTGCTCGTGGTGCTCCTGCTCGGCGTGCTCCACGCCGGCGAGTCGAGCGCGAGCGGCGTGGACGCGTGGGTCGAGTCCGTGGTCGGTGCACCGACCGGGGTGAGACACGAGGTCGCGCTCATGGTCGACTTCGGCGGCGAACCCGTCGGCGCCGCGATCCTCGTCGCGGTGCTGGCCGGAATGTGCCTGGCACTGCGGAGGTTCCGGCTCGCGATTCTCACCGTCGCCTGTCTCGTGCCCGCGTTCGCCACCACGCCCCTGAAGGACGTCTTCGACCGCACGATCAACGGCGACCACCTGTCCTACCCCAGTGGGCACACCGCGTTCGCCACCGCGATCGGCATCGTGTTCGGGCTGCTCGTGGTGGACGTCTTCCGCGTCGGCGGCCGGGCGGCTCTCGCCGTCGTCACGGGAACGGCGCTGCTGGGCGGCGCGGAGATGGCGTGGGCGCAGACGTCGCTGGACGCCCACTACGCCACGGACACGCTCGGCGGCTTCGCCACGGCCTTCGTGCTTGTGCCCGTGCTGGCCGTGGCGATCGATGCCGTCTCCGCGCGGATCAGGCCCGGCGGCGGAACACCGGTTTGACCGAGCGCCCGCCCATCCACGCCGTGGGATCCTGCGCGTCGAGGGCCTTGCGGTACACGGCGCACGCCTGCGCCACGACCTCGACGGTCCGCTCGATGTCCTCGTTGGACAACGCGCTGCTCACCACGAACGAAGGGCCGAGCACGCCGCCGGACACGAGCTGACGCAGGAACAGGGTCCGGTACTGCTGCGAGGGCCTGCCGTGCTCGTCCAGCGTCGCGAACACCAGGTTGCTCGCGCGGCCGCGGACGAGGACGTGGTCGCCGACGCCCATGCCGTCGGCCACCTCGCGCACCCCAGCGGCCAGCCGCTCGCCGAGGTCGTGCAGGCGCGCGGTGATGCCCTCCTCGGTGTAGGTCTCCAGCACGGCCATCGCGGCGGCGAGCGAGTGCGTCTCGGCGCCGTGTGTGGTGGAGAGGAGGAAGACGCGGTCGCCCCTGCCTCGCAGCCCGCCGAGCTCCATCAGCTCGCGCTTGCCCGCGAGCGCGGACACGGCGAAGCCGTTGCCGAGGGCCTTGCCGAACGTCGACAGGTCGGGAGCCACGCCGTAGAGGCCCTGCGCCCCGGCCTCCGACCAGCGGAACCCGGTGATCATCTCGTCGAAGATCAACACGCAGCCGTAGGTGTCGGCGAGCGAGCGCAGCCCTTCGAGATACCCCGGCGAAGGTTCCAGCTGCCCCGAGGCCGCCTCCAGCATGAGACACGCGATCTGCCCGTCGTGCCGCCGTAGCAGCTCCTCCGTCGCGTCGAGGTCGCCGTACGGGAACGTCACCGTGAGGCCGGTCGTCCGCGCGGGGATGCCCGCGTCCATCGCGGTGGTGGCGATGAACCAGTCGTCGGTGGAGAAGAACGGCTGGTCGGCGCAGACGGCCACGAACTGTCGGCCGGTGGCGGCGCGCGCGAGCCGCACGGCGGCGGTGGTGACGTCGGAGCCGTTCTTCGCGAACTTCACCATCTCCGCCGTGGGCACCGTGGTCAGGAACCGTTCCGCCGCCTCGAGTTCGAGGATGCCGGGCCGGACGAAGTTGGAGCCCCGGTCGAGCTCCCGCCGCGCGGCCTCGGTGACGCGGGGATGCGCGTGGCCGAGGCTCACTGAGCGCAGGCCCGAGCCGTACTCGATGTAGCGGTTGCCGTCGACGTCCCACACGTGTGCGCCGACGCCGTGCGAGATCACGGGCGCGAGGCCCTCGGGGTACTGGTCGTCGCCCTTGGCGTAGGTGTGCGCGCCACCGGGGACCAGCTGGTGCAGCCGCTCGTTGGCCACACGGGAACGGGGCAGCGTCCGTTCGATGTGCATGTCGGTTACCTCCGCATCCGGAGTGCGTCGGCGAGCGAGGGGGCCAGCCTGTCCCGGTCCGACAGCAGGGTGGGTGGCAGCGGCCACGGAATGGCCAGTTCCGGGTCGTCGTACGCGATCGCGACGTCCTCGGCGGGATCGTGGGGCCGGTCGATGCGGTAGGACACGTCGGCGGGTTCGGTCAGCGCCTGGAAGCCGTGCGCGCAGCCCGCGGGCACGTATACGGTCACCTGCGTGTCTCCGGAGAGCTGGAAGAACTCCAGATTGCGGAAGGTCGGCGAACCGGGCCGCAGGTCCACGACCACGTCGAACACCTCACCGTAGGAGCAGCGCACCAGCTTCGCCTCGCCCCGGCCCGAGCGCAGGTGCATGCCCCGGATCACGCCCTTGGCCGAGCGGGAGAGGCTGTCCTGCGCGAAGCCGTCGGGGTCGATGCCGACCGAACGCACCACCTCCCGGTCGAACGTGCGGGAGAAGAACCCGCGCGTGTCGACGTGCGGTGTCGGCTCGAACAGGTAGGCGCCCGCGATGGCGGGGACGGGGATGGCCTTCATCGGATCTCCCTGGAAAGGCGGTCGAACTGCTTGCGCAGGCGTTCGGACTGGAGCCGGTTGCGTTCGGCGAGCGTGGCGACCAGCTCGGCCCGGCGGCGCTCCAGCTCCCGGAACTGCGCGAGCAGGCGGTCGACGTCCACCGACCGCGCCTGCTGGCAGAACTCGCCGAGGCCCATGCTCGCCATGAGCACGTCGTTCTTGGCTGCGTAGCCGAGCGAGATCGTCGGCTTGCCGAGCTTCAGCGCGCACAGCACGTTGTGGTAGCGGGTGGCCACCACGGTGTCGACGGCCGCCATCTCCCGCATCAGCTCCTCCAATGTGGACGTACGGGCGGCCGTGACGCCGTCGGCCACGAGCCTGTCCACCACCACCTGGTCGGCGTCGTCGCCGACGAACAGGCGTACCTGACGACCGTCGGCGACGAGCTGCTTGACGAACCGCTTCAGTTCACCCACGTAGCGAGCGTGGATCTCCTCGGCGCGGGCGCGATCGTCGTTGCCGCCGTGGTAGGCCATCACGCCGACGCCGACCGCGCGCGACGAGGGCGCCTCGGGAACAGGCAATGCGAACGCGAGGTCCGGGTAGACCTCGTCGTCGCTGGTGTCGACGCCCATGCGGCGCATCGCGTCGCGGGACAGCTCGTCGCGGTACGAACGGTACGTCGCGAGCCGGGCCGCCCACGTGGTGAGCGTGCGCGTGGCCCTCCGCTCGATCACGGCGGCGCCGACGCTCACGAGCGCGACCTTCGTGCCGAGGACCCTGCCCGAGAGGGTGAGCAGCAGCAGCGAGTACGGCAGGCCCCACGGGCGCAGCGGCAGTGTCGCCTCCAGCACGCCCATGCCGGGCACGATCACCACGTCCTGCCTGCGCACCCACGCCGCGGTGCGGAAGGCGTCCACGACCTTGCCGAACGCCTTGAGCACGATCGAGCGCACACCGGAGGCCGTCTGGTACTCCGCCCGGTACCAGTTCAGCCGGGTCGCCGCGATGCCGTAGCGGGCGCGCACCACATCCGGGCCCGCGCAGAACGCGTCGATGCGGGCGTCCGGGTGCTCGGAGCGCAGGAAGTTCAGCACGGCCTCGAAGGATCCGTCGTTGCCGAGGTTGCCCGAGCCCAGCAGCCCGAAGAACCCGACCCGTGGCGCTCTGCTCATCGGACACCCACCGCCTCGGTCCCGGTACGTGCGCGGAAGCCCACGCGCAGCTGCCACCACCAGACGACGGCCCCGCACCACATCGCGATCGCGGAACCCCAGCTCGCGCCGACGGCACCGGCGAGCGCGGCACCGGCGAGCCCGCCGCCGAGGTAGCCCGCGGAGGCGAACAGCTGGGCCCGCAGGCTGAGCTTCGCCGCTCCGAGTGCGCGCAGGCCCGCCGTCGCACCGGCGATCACGCCCGCGGCGGTGACCGAGAGCGTGATCGGCAGGATCAGCTCCTGGGCGGGTCCCCACACGGAGCCGAGCACGAGCGTGCCCACGGAGTCGGGCAGGAAGAACAGGATCCCGAGGCCCCACACCAGCGCCGCGGCGGCCTGCCCTCCGCCGAGCACGAGGCAGAACGTCGGCAGCCGGGCGGGGGCACGCTTGAGCACCCGTGCCGCCTCGGGGACGGCCACGAGGCTCACGCCCATGAGCAGCGCGAGGAACGGCGCGAGCAGCAGCTCACCGCCGCGGATGGCGCCGACGGCGGACAGGCCGGCGATCGCGCCGAGGCCGTACGACCGCAGCTGCGAGGCGCCGCTGTTGCTGACGTTCTCGACGAGGTAGCGCGAGCCGAGGTCGCGGTGGTGCGACACCCATTCCCGCACCCCGGCCGCGCGGGGCAGCACCCCGGACTGGAGCGCGCCGAAGGCCGCGGCGAGCGCGGCGGAGAGGCCCCACGCGAGCACGAAGGCGAACACACTGCCCGACCGGGCGGCGAAGAGCAGCGCGGGCACCATCGCCGCGGCCCAGACGATGTCGTTGAGGAACGCCCGGTGCCCCTGTCCCGAGGCGAAGAACGCGTACCGCCACGAGTCCTGCACCAGCAGACCTGGCAGGACCACGCCGAGCCCGAGGAACGCCCAGCCGACCTCACCGCCGAGTGCGAGCCCCGCGAGCACGCTCAGCGCGCCCGAGGCGAGACCGATCAGCATCGCCGTGCCCGACGAGCGCGCGACCGCGGCGCGCCAGCGCTCGTCCGCCGCGCCGCTGAAGCGCACCACGAGCGGGTCGGTCGCGAGCCCGCGGGAGACGTTGAGCAGCACGCCGTAGGTCACCCACGCGAGCGTGAACACACCGAAGCCCGTGGCGCCGAGGCCGCGTGCGACGACGATGCCGACCGCGAAATTCGACAGGCTCGACACGGCCTGGTCACCCAGGCCCCAGCTGAGCCGCCCCGCCATCGCGCGCACGCCTTGCCGCATCGCTCACTCCCTCGCGGGCGGGGCCGGGGCGAGCAGCCCGGCGGCGTACAGCGCGTCGGCGGCGGCCACCACCGCGTCGAAGGCGATGCCAGAACGCTGCGCGATGTCGAGCAGCGTGTGGTCGCCGTCGGAGAGGTTGAGCACCCACAGCATCGCGAGCTGTGCCCTCCCGTCGCCCCGCCCACCACCCCCCGTTGCGGTGTCTCTTCCGGCGTCGCTACGGCCCCCAAGGGAGCCGTAAAGCCCGCGCTTGCCGAGCTGCGGCTCGCCGTACGGGCTCAGGTTCACGTAGCGACGGTTGCGGTCGAGCACCGAGAACGCGTCCCGGCACGCGGCCAGCGTGTCGGCCAAAGCCTCCGCGGTCACGAAGTCCGGGTTGTCGGCGGAGGTGTGGTACTCGGGGTAGCCCGCATAGGGCGTGCGCGTGAGCGAGCCGACGCCGAGGTTGAATCCTGGCGAGCAGAACTGCCGCTCGTCGTAGCCGTACGGCGAGAAGTCCACCACCGTGTGCTCGCGCCCGGCGAGCACGTGCTGGACGACGCGGTCGATCTCGGCGTCGCCGCGCCTGCTCTTCTTGTACGTCAAGGATCCGGGGTCGCCCGCGCAGGCGAGCACGAGCCCGTGCTTGACCTTTCCGATGCGCTCGGCGTTGCGGGCCAGCCACGTGATCGAGCCGATCGTGCCGGGCACGAACAGGAACCGGTAGGTGTAGTACGGCTCCCGCCGCGCCAGCTCCCGCGCGAGGAACGTCGCGACGGCGATGCCGGCGAGGTTGTCGTTGGCCAGCGAGGGGTGGCACACGTGGCACGACACGATCACCTCGTCGGTGACCTCGCCCGGCACCACGTGCTCGGCGTAGGTGAGGTGCCCGTCCTCCAGCGTCGAGTCGATCCGGACCTCGTAGTCACCGTCGGGCAGGGCGTCGAGCGCGTTCTGCGAAAGGCAGAAACCCCAGTCGGGCGAGTAGTAGCTGGTCCGGTACGGCACGAGCGAGGGCTGGTCGGGCAGCGTGTGCAGGTGCTCGCGCAGCTCCGTGAGGCTCATCGTCGCCGACACCGGGACGCTGTAGCTCACCACGTGCAGGCTCGACTCGGCGAAGTCCACCACACGCTTGCCCTCGGCGTCGGCGATCCAGGCGTCGGAGATGTTCCACTCCTTCGGCACGGTCCAGTCGAAGACCTGCGTGCCGGTGGGCACCTCGTGCAGGCGCAACGGCACATACTCGCCGACGATCTCCAGCGTCCGGCGCACCCCGTCACCCGTGATGCTGCGGCAGAGCGGGTAGAGCCGCTCCACCAGCGCGTGCATCTCGGCGCCGGGACTCATCACTGCCCGCGCAGGGTGTCGTCGACGGTGCCGTCGTCCATCCGGTCCCGCAGCCACGCCAGCCGCGTGAAGCGCCGCGCGAAGTCCTCCGACGTCAGCGCGAAGCGCTGGTAGGCCTCCACGAGCTCCACCGCGCCGTCCTTGACGCTCCACTGGCAGTCGAAGCCGGGCACGGCCTCGCGGAAGCGCGAGAAGTCGACGCGGTACGAGCGCGGGTCGGCGCCTGCCTCGCCGGTGATCCGCAGCCGCGCGCCCGGCACGGCCTCCACCACCTGCTCGGCGATCTCGGCGACGGTGACGTTGTTGCGCTCGGTGCCGATGTTGAAGGCCCGGTTGTGCACGGCCTCCCTCGGCGCGGCGAGCGCGGCGGCGAACGCGCGCGCGATGTCGACGGCGTGCACGAGCGGCCGCCACGGAGTGCCGTCGGAGAGCACCAGCACCTCGCCGGAGAGCACGGCGTGCCCGACGAGGTTGTTGAGCACGATGTCGGCACGCAGCCGCGGCGAGTAGCCGAACGCGGTGGCGTTGCGCATGAACACCGGCGTGAAGTCGTCGTCGGCCATCGCCCCGACGTCGCCCTCCACCTTGACCTTCGATTCGGCGTACGGGGTCACGGGCCGAAGCGGCGCGTCCTCGTCCACGAGCCCCGCACCGCCGGACGCGCCGTAGACCGAGCACGTCGAGGCGTAGAGGAACCGGCTCACCCCCGCTGCCCTGGCCAGCTCGGCGAGCCGCACGGCCGCGTGGTGGTTGATGTCGTAGGTGAGCTGCGGCGCGAGCGCGCCGAGCGGGTCGTTCGACAGCGCGGCCAGGTGGATCACCGCATCGATGCCGGACACGTGCTCGGGGCCGACGTCGCGCAGGTCCACTCGGTGACCGGGCGGGTCGCCGGGCAACAGGCCGAGCACGCAGTCGTCGAAAAGACCGGAGTCGAGGCCGATCACCTCGTGGCCCTCGGCCGCGAGCACCGGCGCCATCACCGTGCCCAGGTAGCCCTTGTGCCCGGTCAGCAACACACGCATGTCTCAGCCCTCCAGGGCAAGAGTGAACTTGTGGGTGTAGAAGCCCTCGGCGTAGTGCTGCCCGCACTCGATGCCGCGGATCCGGGCCAGCCCGAGGAAGGCCTCCCGGTCGTACCAAGGACGATGTCGCTGGGAGGGGTAGTGCTGTTGCAGCAGACGCACCTTTTCCTCGGCGATCTCCCGCGAGAGCGGCTGGTAGGCCGAGGGCGTGCCGAGGTCGCCGTCCCATTTCACGATCTCGTAGCCGAGCGCGAGGTGGTCGCGGAACACGGTGGGCACCAGCCGCGCGAGCCCCCGGTGGTCCTGGTGCGCGTCGCCGGTGCTCGGCGCGATCACCAGCTCCGGTTCGGTGCGCCTGCGCAGCTCCTCCAGCGCGGACTTCGCCTCGTCCCAGTGCGCGGGCAGCCGCCCGTCGGGCAGTTTCAGCACGGTCACGTCCACGTCGGCGCCGGGGCAGAACGCGGCGAGCGCGGCACGCTCCTCGTCCTCGCGGTCGGTGCCGCCGCCGGAGAGCACGAGCGCCTCGACCCGCACCCCCGGCCACGCCGAGCACAGGGTCAGCAACGTTCCCCCGGCGCCGATGGCGATGTCGTCACAGTGGGCGCCGAGCGCCACGACCCGCGTGAGCCGGTCGGCGAGCAGTCGGATCACGCCGTCCTCGCGACCTCTCGCCCGTTCTCCCACAGCGCCCACGGCCGATCGCCCCTGGCGTACGCCTCGTCGAGCGCGGCGCGCTCCTTGACCGTGTCGGTCGGCTTCCAGAAGCCCCGGTACGGGTAGGCGAGCAGCCTGCCGCGCTTGGCGAGCTCACCGCAGCCGTCGGCCACGAGGTCGCCGTTCTCCGGGATGTGGTCGAAGATCTCCTGGCGCAGCACGAAGTACCCGCCGTTCTCCCACAGCGGCATCTCGCTCACCGCCGTGATCGAACCGACCATGCCGCCCTCGTCCATTTCCACGCAGTGGAACGACGACTGCGGCGGCACCACCATCATCGACGCACCCGCGTCGGAGGTGGAGAACCGCTCGATGATGTCGGGCAGCGGAGCATCGGTGAGCACGTCGGCGTAGTTCGCGAGGAACATCTCGTCACCGTCGAGGTGGTGGCGCACCCGGCGCAGCCGCTCCCCGATCGCCGACTCGATGCCGGTCTGCACGAACGTGATCGACCAGTCCGAGATGTCGGTGGAGAGCAGTTCCGCCTTGCCGCCCCGCAACACGAAGTCGTTGGACGTGGTCTCCTCGTAGTTGAGGAAGAAGTCCTTGATGTGATGGGCACCGTAGCCGAGACACAGGATGAACTCGGTGTGCCCGAAATGCGCGTAGTAGCGCATCACGTGCCAGATCAACGGGCGCGGGCCCACCATCTGCATGGGCTTGGGCACGTCCGAGGCCGTGCCGTTGCGCATGCGCATGCCGTACCCGCCGCAGAAGAGAACGACCTTCACGATGCCACCTCGACGATCTCCAGTCGTGGGATCGGGAACACCAGCCGTCCGCCCCACTCGTCTACATAGGACAACTGCTCCGTGAGCTCTTCCCTGAGGTTCCACGGGAGCACGAGCACGTAGTCGGGCCGGTCGAGCGCGATCTGCTCGGGCGGCAGGATCGGGATCCGCGTGCCCGGCGTGTACCGGCCGTGCTTGTAGGGGTTGCGATCCACCGTGTAGGCGAGCAGGTCGGGCCGGATGCCGCAGTGGTTAAGCAGCGTGTTGCCCTTGCCGGGCGCGCCGTAGCCCACCACGGTCTTGCCGTTCGCGGCCGCGTCGGTGAGGAAGCGCAGCAGGTCCAGCCGCACGCGGTCCACCTCGGCGGCGAACGCGGTGTAGCCGCTCAGCTCGTGCAGTCCGGCGGCCTTCTCACGGGCGAGCACGTCCACCATGCGTGCGCTCGGCTCGCCCGCGACCTCGAACGGCCGCGCCCACAGCCGGATCGAACCGCCGTGCGTCGGCAACAGCTCGACGTCCACAACGGACAAGCCGCCCACGGCGAGCGCCCTTCGCGCCGACTCCACCGTGTAGTACTGGAAATGCTCGTGGTAGATCGTGTCGTACTGCACCTTCTGGATCAGCGTCAGCAGGTGCTGCACCTCGATCGACACCCAGCCGTCGTCGGCGACGAGCGCGCGGAGTCCGTGCGTGAAGCCCACCACGTCGGGGATGTGCGCGTAGACGTTGTTGGCCACCACCAGGTTCGCGGGACCGTGCTCGGCGCGGACCTCGGCCCCCGTCTCCGGGCCGAGGAACGCCGTGAGCGTGGGAACTCCCTTGTCACGCGCGGCCTGTCCGACGTTCACCGAGGGCTCGATGCCAAGACAGCGCATCGACCGTGACACCACGTGCTGCAACAGGTACCCGTCGTTGCTGGCGACCTCGACGACGAACGAGTTCTCGTCCAGCTCCGCACGGTCCACCGCACCCTCGACGAAACGCCGCGCGTGGTCCACCCAGGACTGCGAGTACGACGAGAAGTAGGCGTACTCGGTGAAAGTGTCCTCCGGCGTGATGAGCGGCGGGATCTGGGCGAGCCAGCATTCGGTGCAGACACGCAGATGCAGCGGATACGTGACTTCCGGTTCGTCGAGCTGGTCTCGCGTCAGAAACCGCTCACACGGTGGCGTCGCCCCGAGATCCACGACACCTGCCATGCTCGCGGAGCCGCACAATCGGCATGTTGTCATCTACTTGGCTCCTTGGCCGCGGTGTTCGTGCAAAGCCTGATTCGCTGGCCAGCAGTCCGTTGTTACAGCGAATTCGGACAGCGGCGCGAGGCGATTCCCAAATGAGACCTGTGACGTTTCCGCATTTCCGAAAATGCGGAATGGCTGTGAGACATTCGCCGTCATGGTTGTGTTCGACGCGGCGTACGCTAAAGTTCGTTGCACCGAACTTTGGGAAGGGCGATGGACACCGAGCGGATCAGGGACACCGCGCGTCGCAGGCGGCACGCGCGCAGGCGCGACGCGCGGCTGCTCGTCGCGCTCGCCGCCGTGTTCGTGCTGGCGCTGTCCGGGGCCGTCGGCTACGCCATGCAGCCGGGGGCCGATCCGGCGCACGAGGGCCTGCGCCTGGTCACCACCACGAACTTCCTCGACGACACCGTACGCCGCATCGGCGGCGAGCACGTGGAGACCGTGCGGCTCATGGGCCCCGGCGTCGACCCGCACCTGTACCAGGCCAAGGCGAGCGACCTCACCGAGATGCGCGAGGCGGACGCGGTGATCGCCGTCGGCCTCTACCTCGAAGGGTCGCTGCAACAGACGCTGGACGAGATCGCCAGAACCAAACCGGTGCTCTTCGCGGGCGAGGCCATTCCCGAGGAGAAGCTGCTCTCGCCTCCGGCGGGCGCGGCCCCCGAGGAGGAGCACGACCCACACGTCTGGTTCGACCCGCACCTGTGGGTGTACGTGGTCGACTCCGTCACCGACGAGCTCGCGAAGCTCGACCCGGAGCACGCCGCGGACTACCGCCGCAACGGTGCCGCCTACCGCGCGGACGTGCTCGCGATGGCCGCTGAGGTGCGCGCGCTGATCGAGCGGATCCCGCCCGCGCACCGGCAGCTCGTCACCTCACACGACGCGTTCCGCTACTTCGGGAGGGCCTTCGGCATGGAAGTCGTCGCGATCCAGGGGATCTCCACGCAGCAGGAGGCGACCACGGCCGACGTCTCGCGCGTGGCCGCCGGCATCGCCGCGAGCGGCGTGCGCTCGGTGTTCGTGGAGTCGAGCGTGCCGAGGCAGACGCTCGAGTCCGTGCTCGCGGCGGCCCGCAGACAGGGCAGCGACATCAGGATCGGCGGCGAGCTCTTCTCCGACGCCGCTGGAGACGACGGCACACCCGAGGGCACCTACCTCGGCATGGTGCGCGCCAACGCCGAGACGCTCGTGGAGGGACTGCGATGACGACGACCGTGGTGAAGCCGGCTTCCGCGCTGAGACTGCACGAGGTCAGCGCCTCCTACGGCGGGCGAACCGTGCTCGACGGTGTCAGCGTGGAGATCCCGCCCGCGACGCTGTCCGCCGTCGTCGGCCCCAACGGCGCAGGGAAGTCAACGATGGTCAAGGCCGCGCTCGGGCTCGTGCCGTCCGTGCGCGGGCACGTCACGCTGCTCGGCGAACCGCTGCGGCGCGTCCGCCGCCGGGTCGCCTACGTGCCGCAGCAGGACAGCGTCGCGCAGGACTTCCCCATCACCGCCGTCCAGGTGGTCGAGATGGGCCGCTACCCGCACCGCGGCTGGCTGCGCAGGCTCACCCGGGAGGACGACGAGCTGGTGGCCGCCGCGATGGAGCAGGTGAACGTCTCCGACCTCGCCGAAAGCCCCATCGACGAGCTCTCCGGAGGGCAGCGCCAGCGCGTGTTCCTGGCCCGCGCGCTCGCCCAGGGCGCGGACCTGATCATCCTCGACGAGCCGTTCACGGCCGTCGACGCGCGCACCGAGTCGGCGCTGCTGGAGGTGCTCACATCGCTGTGCGAGGAGGGCCGCTCCGTGATCGCCGTGCACCACGATCTGCGCACCGTGCTCGACCGCTTCGACCACGCCGTCCTGCTCGCGGGCACCGTGATCGCCGAGGGCGCGCCCGAGCAGGTGCTCACCGCAGAGCACCTGGAGCGCGCGTACGGCATGGCCCCGCTGGCGCTGAACCGATGATCGGCTGGCTGCTCGACGCGCTCCCGCTGTCGTATCCCGACGCGGTGGTGGTGGTCGGCACGGCCGTGGTCGGGTTCGTCGCGGGTGCGCTCGGCCCGCTGGCGGTGCTGCGGCAGCGCAGCATGTTCGGCGACGCGATGAGTCACGGCACCCTCGCCGGCGTCGCGGTCGCGTTCCTGGTCACGGGCGCGAAGGTGCCCGAGGTGCTGCTGCTCGGCGCCACGATCTCCGCCGCGCTCGCGGCGTTCGCCATGATCGCACTGGAACGCACCGGCCGGCTGCGCCCCGACGCCGCGATCGGCGTGGTGCTGTCGGTGTCGCTCACGCTCGGCATCGTGCTGCTGACCCACATCGCGAGCAGCGGCAACAGCGAGCAGTCCGGGCTCAACTCCTACCTGCTCGGCCAGACGGCCGGGCTCACCGAGCGCGACATCATGCTCGCGCTCGCACTCGGCGCGGTGGCGCTGACCGTGCTGCTGGTGGGCTTCCGGCTGGTGCGCTCGGCGACGTTCGACCCCGGGTTCACCTCGGTCGCCGGTGTGCCGACGTGGGCGGTCGACGTCGCGAGCACCGGCCTGCTCGCGCTCGCCGTGGTGCTCGGGGTACGCACGGTGGGCGCGATCCTGATGGTGGCGCTGCTCGTGGCGCCGGTGGTGACGGCCCGGCAGCTCACGAAGCGGCTCGCCACGCTCGTGCCGCTCTCGGGCGCCGTCGGCGCCGCGTGCGGCGCGGTCGGCGGCGTCCTGTCCGGGCGGGCCGAGCTGCCCGCCGGCCCGGTGATCGTGCTCCTCGCGACGGCTGTCGCGGTGCTGTCGGTGACGTTCGCACCACGCAGGGGCATCGTCGCGAGGACCAGGCGGAGGAGGGCCCGTGTCGCCCGATGACGTCATGATCGTGGTGATCACGGGGCTGCTCTCCACGGCGTGCGCCCTGCTCGGGAGCTTCCTCGTGCTGCGGCGTCAGGCACTGCTGCCCGACGCGGTGAGCCACGCGGTGCTGCCCGGGATCGTGCTGATCTTCCTGCTCACCGGCGAACGCGCGTCGCTGGCGACCGTGCTCGGCGCGACGGCGTTCGGCGTCGCCTGCGTCGCCGGGTTCGACTGGCTGCGGCGCACCGGCATCGTCGGCTCCGACGCGGCGCTCGCGCTCGTCTTCCCCGCCCTGTTCTCGATGGGAATCCTGCTGATCAGCCGGTTCGCCTCGGGCGCGCACATCGACCTCGACTCGGCGATCTTCGGCGACGTGACCTTCGCGCCGCTGCGCACGATCGAGATCGCCGGCGCCGACGTCCCCCGCTCACTGGTGATCACCGGCGGCGCGACGCTCGCGACGGTGCTGCTCGTGACGTTGCTGTGGCGGCCGCTGCAGGCGAGCACGTTCGACCCGGACTTCGCGGAGCTGGGCGGCCTGCGGGGACGGCTGGTCAGTCAGGTGCTGCTGGTGGCGGTCGCGGGGCTCGCGGTGGTGGCCTTCGACAGCGTCGGCGCGATCCTGGTGATCACGTTCTTCGTGGTGCCCGCCTCCACGGCGCGGCTGCTGGTGCGGCGGGTCGGCACGATGCTCGTGGTCGCCGTCGCGGTGGGCTGGCTGAGCGCGTTCGGAGGCCAGCGCGCCGCGGTCGCGTTCGACACGTCCATCCCGGGCACCATCGGCCTCACCGCGGGAGCCCTCTTCCTGCTGGCCCTGCTCTTCGCCCCGCGCCGCGGCCTCCTCACCCGCAGGGTCCGCCAGATGCAGTGAAGGCCACCATGCCTGCGTTGAACGCAGTGAAGGTGGCCTTCACTGCATCCGGGCCGGTGCTACTTGCGGAGCTCCAGCGTGCAGCACTTCGGGCCGCCGCCCGCCTTGCGCAACTCCGAGATGTCGACGAACACCGGCTCGTAGCCCAGCGCGGCGAGCCGGCCGGCCAGGCCCGTCGCCTCCACCGGCAGCACCACGTTGCGGCCGTCGGAGACCGCGTTGAGCCCGAAGCACGCCGCGTCGGCCGCCGTGGCGAGCACCGCGTCGGGGAACAACCGCTCCAGCACCCGCCGCGAGCCCCGCGAGAACGCCTCGGGGTAGTACGCCACGCGGGCGGGCGCCGCCTCGGTCGCCTCGCTGAGCACGAACAACGCCGTGTCCAGGTGGTAGTAGCGCGGGTCGGTGAGACGCAGCGACACCACGGGCACGCCCAGCGTTTCCTGTGCCTCCGCGTGCGCCGCGGGGTCGGTACGGAACCCCGTGCCCGCGAGCAGCAGCCTGCCCGTCCAGGCGAAGTCACCCTCGGCCTCGTTGATCTGCCTCGGCATCGTGACGTCGCGGTAGCCGTGCTCCACGAACCAGCGCCGGAAATGCTCGGCCTCCGCGGCCCGCTGCGGCGCCCGGAACCGCGCGCCGAGCACGCGCCCGTCGATCACCGTGCCCGAGTTGGCGGCGAACACCATGTCGGGCAGCCCCGGCTCAGGCGGCACCTCGTCGACCGTGTGCCCGAGCCGGCGGTAGGTGTCTCGCAGCTCCGTCCACTGCGCGAGCGCGCGGTCGGTGTCGACGGGCTTGCCCGGGTCCATCCACGGGTTGATCGCGTACTCGACGGCGAAGTACCGAGGCGGGCACATCAGGTAGTGGCGGGGCGTCGGAACACGCACGGGCAGCGGCGGGACTTCCGTCATGATTCGAATGTATGTCCGCCTGATCCCGCAATCAATCGATGTTGATTGCGCGTACACGTGCAGAATGTTGCGTATGAACACGTTGGATCAGCGGATCGTTTCGTGCCTCGTCTCCAATGCGCGGTCGAGCTACGCGGAGATCGGCAAGGTGGTGGGGCTGTCGGCTCCCGCGGTGAAACGCCGGGTCGACCGGCTGGTCGACACGGGCGTGCTGCGGGGCTTCACGGCGGTGGTGGATCCCGAGGCACTCGGCTGGGGCACCGAGGCGTTCGTGGAGGTCCACTGCCAGGGCAACGTCTCACCTGCCAGGATCCGCACGCACCTCGAACCACTGCCGGAGGTCGTGGCGGCCTACACTGTTTCTGGAGCAGCCGATGCGATCGTGCACCTACGGGCAGCGGACATTCACCACCTCGAATCCGCGTTGGAGCGCCTACGCGGGTTGGAGATCATCGACCGCACTGTGTCCACCGTGGTGCTCTCGACCCTGCTGGAACGCCCTCCGAACCCGGAGAGCTGATCTCAGAAGCTGGGATCCACCGGTGCGCTGCAGCCGGTCGCTGGTAAGGCAGATCACACCGCTCTCGGCCCCACCCAAACACCAAGTAATCTCGAAGTATTAGCGCTGTGCGCGCCCAGTCGTGAGAGAGGGATTTCCTGGCCCATGAGCACGAGTGCGAACGGCAGTGGCACTGGCGCGCTGTCGGCGACGCGACCCACCGAGGTCAGCCAGCTCGATCGAGTCGTCATCCGCTTCGCCGGTGACTCCGGCGACGGTATGCAGCTGACGGGCGACCGGTTCACCTCGGAGGCGGCGGCCTTCGGCAACGACCTGGCCACCCTGCCGAACTTCCCCGCCGAGATCCGCGCCCCTCAGGGCACCATCCCCGGCGTGTCGAGTTTCCAGGTGCATTTCGCCGACTACGACATCCTCACGCCCGGCGACCGCCCCGACGTGCTGGTGGCGATGAACCCCGCGGCCCTGAAGGCGAACCTCGGCGACGTTCCGCATGGCGGGACCGTCATCGTCAACACCGACGAGTTCTCCAAGCGCAACCTGACCAAGGTGGGCTACGACGCCGACCCGCTCGGCGACGACTCGCTCTCGGCGTACGAGGTGCACCGCGTGGCCATGTCCACCCTCACGCAGGGCGCGCTCGCCGACACCGGCCTCGGCAAAAAGGACGCCGAGCGCTGCAAGAACATGTTCGCGCTCGGCCTGCTGTCGTGGATGTACCACCGGCCGACCGAGGGCACCGAACGCTTCCTGCGCGAGAAGTTCGCCAAGAAGCCCGACATCGCCGAGGCCAACATCCTGGCCTTCCGTGCGGGCTGGAACTACGGCGAGACCACCGAGTCGTTCGCCACCACGTTCGAGGTGGCCCCCGCGAAGCTGGAGCAGGGCACCTACCGGCAGATCACCGGCAACACGGCGCTCGCCTACGGCATCGTCGCGGCCGGACAGCTGGCGAAGCTGCCGATCCTGCTGGGCACCTACCCGATCACCCCGGCGTCGGACATCCTGCACGAGCTATCGAAGCACAAGAACTTCGGCGTCACCACGTTCCAGGCCGAGGACGAGATCGCCGGCATCGGCGCCGCGCTCGGCGCCGCCTACGGTGGCGCGCTGGGTGTCACCTCCACCTCGGGTCCCGGTATCGCGCTCAAGTCGGAGACCATCGGCCTCGGCGTGATGACCGAGCTGCCGCTGATCGTCATCGACGTGCAGCGCGGTGGCCCCTCGACGGGTCTGCCGACCAAGACGGAGCAGGCTGACCTGCTGCAGGCGATGTTCGGCCGCAACAGCGAGTCGCCGGTGCCGATCATCGCGCCGTGCTCGCCCGCGGACTGCTTCGACGCCGCGCTGGAGGCCACCCGGATCGCGCTGACCTACCGCACGCCGGTGCTGCTGCTCTCCGACGGCGCGATCGCCAACGGCTCCGAGCCGTGGCTCATCCCCGACGTCGGCACGCTTCCGGACCTGTCGGTGGTGTTCGCCACCGAGCCGAACGCGCCGGACGGCTCCGGTGAGCACTGGCCGTACGTGCGCGACCCGGAGACGCTGGCCCGCGAGTGGGCCGTGCCCGGCACGCCTGGTCTGCAACACCGCATCGGTGGTCTGGAGAAGGCCGACGGCAAGGGCAACATCTCCTACGACCCCGACAACCACGACAAGATGGTGCGGCTGCGCCAGGCCAAGATCGACGGCATTGACGTGCCGGACCTGACGGTCGACGATCCTTCCGGCGGCGAGGCGCGCGTGCTGGCGCTGGGCTGGGGCTCGTCCTACGGTCCCATCGGCGCCGCGGCGCGGCGGGTCCGCAAGAAGGGCCTGCCGATCGCGCAGGCGCACCTGCGGCACCTCAACCCGTTCCCCGCGAACCTCGGCGAGGTCCTCTCCCGCTACGACACGGTCGTGGTGCCGGAGATGAACCTCGGCCAGCTGGCGATGCTGCTGCGCGCCAAGTACCTCGTGGACATCAACTCCTACACGAAGATCGCCGGGCTGCCGTTCAAGGCGGAGGAGCTCGAGGGCGTCTTCACCGACATCATCACCAGCACCAAGGAGGTCGCGCGCTGATGACCGCCACCGACCTGGGCCTACCCCGCCTCGGCGGGCTGGACCTCGTCCCCGCGACGGACGAACCGCAGAAGGCCAAGGACTACAAGTCCGACCAGGAAGTGCGCTGGTGCCCCGGCTGCGGCGACTACGTCGTGCTCAACACCATCCAGTCGTTCCTGCCGACGTTGGGTCTCAAGCGCGAGAACATCGTGTTCGTGTCGGGGATCGGCTGCTCCAGCCGCTTCCCGTACTACATGAACACCTACGGGATGCACTCCATCCACGGCCGTGCGCCCGCGATCGCCACCGGCCTCGCCACCACTCGTCCGGACCTGTCCGTGTGGGTCGTGACCGGTGACGGCGACGCGCTCTCCATCGGCGGCAACCACCTGGTCCACACCCTGCGCCGCAACGTCAACCTCAAGATCCTGCTGTTCAACAACCGGATCTACGGGCTGACCAAGGGCCAGTACTCGCCCACCAGCGACCAGGGCACGGTCACCAAGTCCACGCCGATGGGCTCGCTGGACACGCCGTTCAACCCCGTCTCGCTGGCGCTCGGCGCCGAGGCGTCGTTCGTGGGCCGCGCGCTCGACAGCGACAAGAAGGGCCTCACCGAGGTCCTGACCGCCGCCGCCCAGCACCGCGGCTCCGCGTTCGTGGAGATCTACCAGAACTGCCCGATCTTCAACGACGGCGCGTTCGACGTCCTCAAGGACAAGGACGAGGCCGCCCAGCGGATCATCCCACTCAGGGCGGGTGAGCCGATTCGCTTCGGCCCCGAGGGCGAGTACGGCGTCACCCGCAGCGGCTGGGGCGGCTTGGAGGTCGGCAAGGTCGCCGACATCGGCGAGGACGACCTCGTGGTCCACGACCCGACGATCCAGGACACGTCCTACGCGTTCGCGCTGTCCCGGATCGGCGACCAGCACCTGAACCACACCCCGACCGGCATCTTCCGCCAGGTCGAGCGGCCCACCTACGACGACCAGGCCCGCGCCCAGGTCGAGCAGGCCGCCCAGGCCAAGGCCCCGAACCTGCAGGCCCTGCTCACCGGCAAGGACACCTGGACGGTCGCCTGACCCCTGAACCCAACGGGCCCCCAAGGCCACCTTAGGTGCGTTCAACGCACCTAAGGTGGCCTTGGGGGCCTTTGCCGACTGCGCGAGTGGAGCTGCTACGACAACGGGCGGAAGCCGACGCGCTCGGCGTCGGCGGGCGTACGGAACCACACCTCGGCCACCATGCGCGGGAACTGCGCCGAGTCCTCAGTGCAGTAGCGCAGCGCCGTGACGCTCGCTTTCACGGCGAACTCCTCCGACGGCCTCCCGCCACCGGGACGCGGCATCGCCGAGCCAGGACCGAAGGGGCCAGGGGGAAGTTCACCGTCCGCTGTGGACTCACGGGCGGGTGGTGCCGCACCACCCGGCGCCACGGCGGGCTCGAAGAGGGAACCGCTGTGCGCACCGCCGTCGGACTCCGGCTCCCGCCGCTCGATCGCCCGCATCGACGGCTGGATCGGCCTCGGCGGCTCGAACCCACCGAGCGGCGACTTCCTCGGCTGGCGCTTGGGCAGCACCTGCGTCTGCTCCACGGCGTCCTCGGCATCGGGCGTGGCGCCGGGCTCGCCGAACGCGTAGGCGGGCGGGGCCTCGGGCTCCCTGCGCTCCGGCTCGGGCTCCTCGTCCTCCATGTCGAACGGCACCGGCTCGAACAGGCTGGGGGCCTTGCGGGGCGCCGGGCGAGGTTCGGGCTCGGGCTGTGGTTCAGGCTCCGGCTCCCGGTAGGACTCGGGCTCCCGGTAGGGCTCCGGCTCCTCGTACCGCTCGGGCTCGGGCTCCTCGTACCGCTCGGGCTCGCGGTAAGCCTCGGGCTCGGGCTCGGGCTCGCGGTAAGGCTCCGGCTCGCGGTGCTGACCGGCGGGTTCCTCGTCGTACGGCTCGGGCTGCACGTGCCGCCCCTGACCGGTGTCGCCACCGTCGAGCACCGAGGACACACCGGGCTGCTCCTGTGGCTCCAGGTCCCAAGGCTGGTCGGCCAGGTGGAAGTCGTCCTCGGCGGGCTGCCGCTCGTCCTGCTCCGGCTGCCGCGACCGGTGCTCGGCGAGGCTGTTGCGCTCGGGCCAGTCGGTGACCGGGGCGATGTGCTGTGTCATCTCGGCGGACTCGGGCTCCGGCTCGGCGGGCTCGAAGTGGCGGGTCGACGGCATGGGCGCCACCGGCTCCTCCGCCTCCCGCTCGCCCGCGGGCGCGAAGGTCCTGGTCTCCGGAGCCGGGGCGGGCGCGTTGACCGGGGCGGGCACGGGCGCGCTCTCGGCCGAGGCGAGTCTGCGCTCCAGCTCCCGGATGCGCCGCTGGGCCGGCCTGACCAGGAAGAGCCAGGCCAGCAGAGCGCCCAGCACGAACGCCACCGCGCTGAACACCCAGACCTGCCCGAAAATGGACATACTCGCGCTGTCCTCCCTAGTGGGTGCGTGCGACGAGGTAGTCGGCCACCGACTCGCAGGCGTCCCGCGCCGGAGACGGCGGCAACGCCGCCAGCTCCGTCCTCGCGCGCCGAGCGTAGTCGGAAAGGGTGACCCTCGCGCGCTCGAGACCACGCGACGTGCGCAGCAACCCGAGCGCCTCCTCGATCAGCGCGTCGTCGTCGAGAGGGCCGCGGAGCAGCTCGGCCAGCCTCGGGTCGGGCCGGTCCCCGGCGAGCTCGTACAGCATCGGCAGCGTGCGCACGCCCTCGCGGAGGTCGGTGCCCTGAGACTTGCCCAGCTCGTGGGACGGCGAGTCGATGTCAATGATGTCGTCGGAGATCTGGAACGCGGTGCCGATGATCTCGCCGAAGCGGCGCAGCGCGTCGATGTGCTCCTGCGGGGCGTCGGAGAGCATTCCGCCGAAGCGGCCGGCCGTGGCGATCAGGGAACCCGTCTTCTGCGCGATGACCGACAGGTAGTGCGCGACGGGATCCTCGCCGTCGCGGGGGCCGACCGTCTCGCGCATCTGACCGGTCACCAGCTCGCTGAACGTCTCGGCGGTGATGCGCGCCGCGTCGGTGCCGAGGTCGGCCACGAGGCGGGACGCGTGCGCGAAGAGGAAGTCGCCGGTGAGAATGGCGATGGTGTTGTCCCAGCGGGCGTTGACGCTCGGGGCGCCGCGGCGCATGGTGGCCTCGTCCATCACGTCGTCGTGGTACAGCGTGGCGAGGTGCACGAGCTCGACCGCCGCGGCCGCGGTGATCACCGCCTCGCGGCCCCCCTTGCCGAACTGGGACGCCAGGAGCGTGAACAGCGGACGGAAGCGTTTGCCACCGGCCTCCACCAGGTGCCGGGCGGCCTCGTTGACGGCCTCGACGTCACTGCGGACCACCTCGTGGAGCAGTTCCTCGACGTCGCGCAGCCCGCCGGCGAGGTCACGGAGCAGTTCCTCGTCGGCGATCTGCAGCCCGACCGCGGCGCGCAAGTCGTCGATGGCGCCATCACGCACTGACACGTCGGTTCCGCCCTCTCGGCACTGGGTAACGATCGCCACCAGCCTAATGGCAACGGATCAACGGTCGATGACCCTCTGGACCAGCGGAATCGTGATGCTGGCGACATGTCGGCGCAAGCGCTTGCGCGCCAACCTTGGGAAAACGCCGGTGCGAGGGTGGATAGCGTGCTACGTTGCGAGGACGGGCACAGAGCGTATTCGCGACGTAACGGTCATAGTGGAGGGGGCGCGATGGCCAGGGAGATCCGGGGGCATGCCATGCCGGACCCGAAGGTCTACGTGCCGACCCCGCAGGACCCCGAACCGAACCAGTCCGGCGGCACGGTCCCGTGGGCGTCCCAGGGAGGCGGCAGCGGCCCGAACCAAGGCCCAGGCTTCGCCTTCGACGCGGAACAGCTCGGGAGAATAGCGGAAACGTGGCAGGGCTTGGCGGAACGGTTCACCGATGCCGAACGCAACGCAAGCTTCCTCATCGAAGCCGACGGGCCCGGCCTTGAGTACGCCAGCCAGGGAAACGCCGAGAAAGTACGGTCCTCCGGGGTCGCCCTGCGAGAAACGCTGAGTCAGCGCGCGCAATACTGCCGAACGATGGCGGAACGATTCCGCGAAGCGAGTGGCGCGTACCTGAACCAAGAAGACGAAGCTTCGACCGAGATCAGAAGCGACGGGGGGAAGTTCTGATGCGGCGGTGGCCGAAGATTGCCTTTGTCGTAGCCACAGCCGCAGCGCTGGCAGCGTGTTCCGGCAAGGAACCCGGTGATGCCAGCCCGAGCACCCGGGGGTCAGCGCCGAGCGCCAGTGCGTCGTCATCAACCAGCAGCCCAGCCGACGCACCTGAGGTCAGGAACCCGTTGAACATCTCCGCCTTCACCGAGTCTCCGTGTGACACCATCTCGAGCGCGCAGATCGAAGAGTATTTCGGCCCGGGAATTCAACCCGAGGCACGCCCGGACGGACCTAACGGCCCGGAATGCGCATGGTTCACCGAAAGCGACAACGTCCGGGCCGGAATCGTGGTCACTTTCCCCGAGCTGAGCAGCAAGGGGTTGTCGGCGCTCTACGCCCATCGATCCGAGTACGCGTTCTTCGAGGAACTCGACCTGATCGCAGACGGATATCCCGCCGTGGCCTACGACGGGGTCGACAGCCGTGATCAGGGAGAGTGCGCGGTCCGTGTCGGAACCAGCAACGACGCAACGGTAGACATCAACATCTACCTGAGCCAGCGGGCGATAGGCAACGTTGACCCTTGCGAAGCAGCGGAAGAAGTCGCAACCGCCGTCATCGGCAATATCCAAGCGAGGAGCTGACATGGCTGTCGAAGGGCCACTGACGGCCGCGGAGATCTACGAACAGATCACCGGCGGCAGCGGTGCCGCGAAGCTGACGGCGGCCGGCGACGCTACATACCGCCTCCGCCAGGAACTCGAGGCCTGCGCGGACATGGTTGCCAAGCTTGCCGGGCAGATCGACTCCGGCTGGCAGGGTGAGGGTGGGAGTGCCGCCGCCAATGCCGCCTGGCCACTCGCCAAGGCGTCCGATGTGGACAGTAAGTACCTCGACATCGCGGATCGGGCCGTCACCGATCAGATCAGCGCGTTCGGCACCGTGAGCAACAGCGTGGTTCCCGTTTCCGCCGATCCGCCTGCCATCACCGCCGACGACTTCGTCTCCTTCATGCAGGGTGAGAATTCCTATCAGGCCAAACTCGACCAGTACAACGCCGACAGCCAGGCCAACGTGCAGGCTTTCGGCGCCTACCACCAGGCCAGTACCGCCAACGGCGAGACCATGCCCGCACGTTATGCCTCCCTTGCCGACCTCGGCGCACCCGTCAGCCTCATCGACAGCGGTACCGGCAGGGAAGCCACCGCCGCACGGGACACCGCCCCGGCCCCCATCGTTGGCGGCGTGCAGCGGGCTCCGGTCACCGGCGGGAGCGTCGGGAGCCCTCAAGGCACGCCGATCGGTAGCACCGCAACACCCATCGGCCAGACCGGCAGCCAGACCGGCAACACCCCAGACGGCGACACGAGTAGCAACACCGGCGGCACCCCGGCCGACGACGGCACCCACGCGGCCGCGTACCGGCCCCAGCCCGTCAACCCGCCGGTCACCTCGCCGCCCGACTACCAGTTCGGCCCCACCGGCAAGCCCATCAACCACCTCAACACCGGCACCGGGCCGTGGGCGCCGCCCAATCCCTACACCGGTTACGCCCCCGCACCCGGCGCCGGCCCACGCCCCGGAACGGGAGCGGGAACCGGCACAGGCACAGGCACAGGCAACGGATTCGCTCGGCTACCCGGCGCAACACCCGGCACACCGGGCGCACCCGGCCAGGGCGGACAGGTCGCCCCACCGCCAGGCCGCGGCACCGGCGCCGGGATTCCGGGCGAGACTGCGGCCCGCGGCGGCACCGCGCCGGGCACGGGCGCGAACGCACGCGGCGCCACCGGCATGCCGATGGGCGCCGTCGGCGGCGGGCGCGGCAAGGAGGAGGACAAGGAGCGCACTCCCCCGGCCTACCTGCGCAACCCCGATCCCGACGAGACGTTCGCGGGTCCGGTCGAGAAGACCACGCCGCCGGTGCTCGGCGAGCGCAAGACCCACTAGTCCGTGTTCTGGACGGGGCCGGCGGAGCTGCCGCTGCACACCCTGCTCACGGCGATGACGTGGGCGGGCTGCGGCGAGCCGCACGCGATCTTCTCCGGCGGCGTCCGCTACGTGCCGCCGGCGGCGGCGCGGCAGGTCGACCGCGAGGCGTTCGAGCGGCTCACCGAGCAGGGTCTCACGGTCGGCAAGGCTCTCGATCCCGACTTCGAGGACGTGCTGCACGTCCTCGACCGGCCGCACACCGAGTACTTCGCCCACATCCGCAGTGGCGACACGCAGTACGGGGTGCTCGTCGCGATCCGGGGCCGCTCGGCCGTACTCGCCCGGCACCGCGACCGCACCGTTCACCTGCGCTCACTCGGCGACCGCGACTATCCGACCGTGCTCGCCGGGCAGCTCCCGCGCTACCGGCCCGCGCCCGTCGAGACGTTCTCCCTGCCGAAGGGCGACCTCGACGGCCTCGCTCGCCTGCTCGACAATCCCCGGGGCATGGGCTTCCTGCACGTCGCCCGCCGCGCCGGGGGCGGCGAACGGGTGGAGGCACCCGCGCCGGTCGGCTACCTCGACAGCGACACCGGCAGGCTCGGCTTCACCCACGCCGAGGGCGGCGGGCACCTCACGGTGTTCGCCGGCGAGCCCGGGCAGCTGGCCGCCCGGCTCACCGCCGTGAGGGCCACCCTCAGCTGAGCGCGAAGCCGCCCGCGCCCGCCCAGTTCAGCGCGAACGCCGGGAGCACGCCGAGCAGCAGGGTCACCGCCACGCCGAGCGTGATCGCAGCCGTGGTGAACGCGCCGGGCACGCTCACCGTCGGTCCGTCCGGAGCCGGTTCGGAGAAGTACATCAGCACCACGACGCGCAGGTAGAAGAACGCCGCGACGGCGCTGAAGACGAGCGCGATCACCACCAGCGGGGCCATGCCGTCGGATAGCGCCGCCGAGAACACCACGAACTTGCCCACGAAGCCGCTCGTCAGCGGGATACCGGCGAGCGCGAGGAGCAGGAACGTGAACACGGCTGCCAGCAGCGGTGACCGTTTCGCAAGGCCCGCCCACGCCGACAGGTGCGTCGCCTCGCCGGAGGAGTCACGCACCAGCGAGATTACGCCGAACGCGGCGAGCGTGGTGAAGCCGTAGGCAAGCAGGTAGAACAGCGTGCCGGACAGGCCGTCCTCGGTCAGCGCCATCGTGCCGACGAGCAGGAACCCGGCGTGCGCGATCGACGAGTACGCGATCATGCGTTTGACGTCGGTCTGGGTGAGCCCGAGCACGGCGCCGATCACCATCGAGATGATCGCGACGCCCCAGAGCACGCCGCGCCACTCCCAGCTGGTCGACTCGAACGCGACCGCCAGCACCCGCAGCATCCCGCCGAAGGCGGCGACCTTCGTGCACGCCGCCATGAACGCCGTCACCGGCGTGGGCGCGCCCTGGTAGACGTCGGGGGTCCAGGTGTGGAACGGGCCGACGGAGCCCTTGAACAGCAGACCCACCATCAGCAGGCCGAGACCGGCGAAGAGCAGCGTGTCGGAACGGTCGGTGCCCGCGGTCGCGTTGGCGATGTCGGCGAGCTTCACCGAGCCCGCGTAACCGTAGAGCAGCGCGAGGCCGTAGAGGAAGAACGCGCTCGCGAACGCACCGAGCAGGAAGTACTTGACCGCGGCCTCCTGCGAGAGCAGGCGACGACGACGGGCGAGCCCGCACATCAGGTACAGCGGCAGGCTCAGCACCTCGAGCGCGATGAACATCGTCAGCAGGTCGTTGGCCGAGCAGAACGCCATCATGCCGCCGAGCGCGAACAGCGCCAGCGGGAACACCTCGGTCTGCATGCCGGTGGAGCCGACCTGCGCACGGTCCTGCACGGTGCCGGGCGCGATCCCGGCCTGAGCCACGAAAGCGCCGCCGGGCTCGATGGACCGGTCGGCGATCAGCAACACGGCGCCGAGCGCGAGCGCGAGCAGCGTGCCCCAAAGGAACAGTGCGGGCTTGTCGATCGACAGCGTGCCGCTCAGCGTGGTGACGCCGCGCGCGGGCGAGTCACCGACGTAGGCGCCGAGCGCGACCCCGGCCGCGGCGATCGCGAGCAAGGTCAGCACGACCTGCCCTGGCCACCGCTGGTGCTTGGGCAGGAACGCCTCGAACAGCACGCCGATGCACGCGGCGCCGAGGATGATCAGCATCGGCAGGATGGCCGCGTAGTCGATGGCGGGCACGTCGATGCGGTCCGCCTGCTGGGCGAGAAAAACGTTCACGGCTGGGATTACCTTTCCTGCACCGCTGTGAGGGTCGCTTCCACCGACGGCGTGACCGTGTCGAGCACCGGCTTCGGGTAGAAGCCGAGTCCGACGATCAGCACCACCAGCGGCGCGAGTACCGCGATCTCCTTCACCGACAGATCACGGATGGCCTTCTTCTCCCCGACCTCGGGAGCCACCGCCGTTCCGGGACCGCCCACCCGCCGCCCGCCACCGCCCACCACGGAGGCGCTTCGCGCCGCTGGGTCCTCCACAGCCCCGACGAGCGCGTCGCCACGCACGGGGCCGGTCATGATCCGCTGGTACAGCCACAGCACGTACGCGGCGGCGAGCACCATGCCGACCGTGGCGATGATCGCGTAGACGGGCCTGGTGTCGAACGAGCCGAGCAGCACCAGGAACTCGCTGATGAACGAGTTCGTGCCCGGCAGGGACAAGGTGGACAGACCCGCGATCAGCAGCATGCCGCCGAGGATCGGGGTCACCTTCGCCATGCCGCCGTAGTCGGAGATCCGCGTGGAACCGCCGCGCGCGGCGATGATGCCGACGACGATGATCAGCATTCCGGTGGCGAGGCTGTGGTTGAGCATGTACGTCGCCGAGCCCACCACCGACTGCGGCGTGAACGCGAAGATGCCGAGTGCGATGAAGCCGAAGTGGGCGATGGAGACGTAGGCGACGAAGCGCTTCATGTCCTGCTGGCCCGCCGCGAGCACCGAGCCGTAGATCACGCCCGCGACGGCGAGCACGAGCACGAGCGGCGCCAGCCGCTCGCTGGCCTCGGGGAACATCGGCAGGCAGTAGCGCAGGAAGCCGAACGTGCCGACCTTGTCGAGCACGCCGACGAGCAGCACGGTGACACCGATCGGCGCCTGCCCGGCCGCGTCCGGCAGCCAGGTGTGGAACGGCACCAGCGGCGCCTTGATCGCGAACGCCAGGAAGAAGCCGAGGAACAGCCAGATCTGCGTGCTGGCCGGGGCGTCGCGAACCACCTCGACGAGGGTGGCCCAGTCGAACGTGCCCTGGCCCAGCTCGTCGGAGGCGAGCGAGTACGCGCCGATCGCCGAGGCCAGCATGATCAGGCCGCCGAGGAACGAGTAGAGGAAGAACTTCACCGCCGCGTACTGGCGGTTGGCGCCGCCGTAGCCGCCGATGAGGAAGTACATCGGGATCAGCATGATCTCGAAGAGCACGTAGAACAGGAACACGTCGGTCGCCGCGAACACGGCGATCGTCAGCGCCTCCTGCACCAGCACCAGCGAGAGGAATCCTCCTGCGCTGCGCCCCTCCGGCAGCTTCCCGGTGGAGTTCAGCGTGCCGATGATGATCGGCACCAGCAGCGCGATCACGGCGATCATGATCAGCGAGATGCCATCGGTGCCGAACGAGATGTGGATGCCGAAGGTCGGGATCCACTCCATCGACGACGCCTGCTGGATGCGCTCGCCAGCCGGGTCGTAGGCGAGCCAGAACGGCACGATCAGCGCGAGTTCCACAAGGGACACCGCGAGCGCGACCGTCGTCGCCAGCCGGTCGTTGGATCGCAGCCCCGCGACGACGAGCGCGCCCGCCAGCGGCAGCAGGATCAGGGCCAGAAGCCAGGTCATGAGAACCTCACCATCAGCAGGGCGGCGACGATCAGGAACGAGCCGCCGAGCATCGACAGCGCATACGAGCGGACGAAGCCGGTCTGGAGTCTGCGCATTCGGCCCGACCCGCCGCCGAGTGCGGCGGCGAGCCCGTTGACGGCGCCGTCGACGCCCCGGTTGTCGAGGAACACCGCGAAGCGCGTCGCCCACAGGCTCGGCGTGGCGACCAGCGCCTCGTTGAGCGCGTTGCCGTACAGGTCCTTGCGCGCGGCCCGCACCGGCCAGGCCACGTTCTGCGGACGCTCGATCGCGGTGTCCCTGCGCCCGAACAGCATCCAGGCGAGGCCGACGCCGAGCGCGGAGATCAGCACGGTGAGCCACGGCACGAGCGCGTGCGGCAGCACGCCGTGCTCGCCCTCGGCCAGCTCACCCACCGACGGCACGAGGAACTCGGCGAGCGTGTCGCCGCTGATCAGCAGCGCGCCGGCGGCGACGGAGCCCACCGCGAGCACGATCATCGGCGCGGTCATCACCGCGGGCGACTCGTGCGGGTGGAACTCCCTGCCGTCGGCGGACTTCGTCTCGCGCCAGCGTTCCTTGCCGAAGAACGTCAGCAGCACCAGGCGGGTCATGTAGAAGCCCGTGATCCCGGCCGCCAGCAGCGCCGAGCCGCCGAACACCCAGCCGCGCCAGCCCTCCTGGCCGAACGCGGCCTCGATGATCGCGTCCTTGGTGTAGAAGCCGGACAGGAACGGGAACCCGATGATCGCGAGGTAGCCGAGACCGAACGTCGCGAACGTGATCGGCATCTTCTTGTAGAGGCCGCCGAACTTGCGCATGTCGACCTCGTCGTTCATGGCGTGCATGACCGAACCGGCACCGAGGAAGAGACCCGCCTTGAAGAAGCCGTGCGTGAGCAGGTGTGCGATGCCCAGCGCGTAGCCGAACGGGCCGAGCCCGACGGCCAGCATCATGTACCCGATCTGGCTCACCGTGGAGTACGCGAGCACCTTCTTGATGTCGTCGTAGGCACAGCCGATGATCGACCCAAGCAGCAGCGTGAACGCACCGACGAGGGTGACGACGAGCCTGCCGTCCTCGGTGAGGTTGTAGATCGGCGCCGAGCGGGCCACCAGGTAGACACCGGCTGTCACCATCGTGGCCGCGTGGATCAGGGCCGACACCGGGGTGGGGCCCTCCATCGCGTCGGGCAACCACGCCTGCAGCGGGAACTGGCCCGACTTGCCGCAGGCACCGAGCAGGAGCAGCAGGCCGATCGCGGTGACCACGGCGGGCGAGACGTCGCCGATGCCCGCGAACACCTCCTCGTAGCCGGTGCTGCCGATGTACTTGAACATCAGGAAGATCGCGAGCGCGAGGCCGACGTCACCGACGCGGTTCATCAGGAACGCCTTCTTCGCCGCCGTGGCCGCGGACGGGCGGTCCTGGTACCAGCCGATCAGCAGGTACGACGCGAGGCCGACACCCTCCCAGCCGAGGTACAGCGTCACGAAGCTGTTGCCCAGCACCAGCACCAGCATCGAGGCGACGAAGAGGTTCAGGAAGCCGAAAAACCGGCGCCGGTCGGCGTCGTCCGCCATGTAGCCGATCGAGTAGATGTGGATCAGCGACCCGACACCGGTGATCAGCAGCACGAACGTCACGGACAGCGCGTCGATGCGCAGTCCGAAGTCGACCTGCAGCGCCTCGACCGGGATCCACGAGTAGACGGTGGTGTCACTGGCCTGCTCGAAGGACTCGGAGAAGAACAGCACCAGGCCGTAGACGAACGACGCGATGACCGTCGCGCACCCGAGCAGGTGCCCCCATCCGTTGGTGCGTTTACCGCCTGCCAGCAGGATGAGCGCGCCGAGCGCCGGGAACGCGACCAGCAGCCACGATGATGCGATCAAGGTTGGTCCCCTAGTACTTCAGGAGGTTGGTGTCGTCGACCGAGGCCGAACGGCGGGTGCGGAAGATCGCCATGATGATCGCGAGCCCCACCACGACCTCGGCGGCGGCGACGACCATCACGAAGAACGCCATCACCTGGCCGTTGATGTCGCCGTTGATGCGCGCGAACGTCACGAGGGTCAGGTTCACGGCGTTGAGCATCAGCTCGATGCACATGAACACGACGATCGCGTTGCGCCGCACCAGCACACCGACGGCGCCGATGGTGAACAGCAACGCCGACAGCAGCAGGTAGTACGTCGGTGTCATCGGTCGCCGTCCTCCCTCTCGCCTTCGGCGGGCTTCGCGGCGTCGTGCTCGGAGCCGACCAGCGCGTGTGCGTCGGGCTGCGGCGTCTCGCCGGTCACCTGTTTGCGCTCGGCCTCCAGCCGGGCGGCGGAGGTCGACTCGATGAGCTCGGACAGCGACTCGGGCGCCACGGAGCCGTCGGGCAGCAGCGCGGGCGTCGCGACGGAGTTCGAGGTGGCGAACACGCCGGGGCCGGGCTTCGGCGACGGGCGCTCGTACTCGCCGCGGAACCGCGCAACCACCAGCTCACGCTGGGAACGCCTGCCGGTCTTGGAGTGCCGGTCGGTGAACGTGAGCACCATCGCGCCCATCCCTGCGGTGATCAGCAGCGCGGACGTGAGCTCGAACGGGAACAGGTAGTCGGTGAAGATCAGCCTGCCGAGGCCGCCCGCACCGCCGCCGTCCGGCGACCACGGGTCGAGCGTGGGCGCGGGCGTGACGTCGGTGAGCGCCCGCGTGAGCGCGCCCGCGAGCACCCCGGCGACGCCGATGCCGAGCACGGCCGCGGCGAGCCGCTGCCCGCGCAGCACCTCGACCACCGAGTCCGACGACTCCCTGCCCACCATCATGAGCACGAACAGGAAGAGCATCATGATCGCGCCGGTGTAGACGATGATCTGCGTGAAGCCGAGGAACGGCGCCTGCTGGATCAGGTAGAGCATCCCGAGCGAGAGCATCGTGAGCACGAGCCACAGCGCCGAGTGCACCGCGTTGCGGGCGAAGATCATGCCCAGCGCACCCGCCACCGCGATCGGCGCCAGCACCCAGAACGAGACGGCCTCCCCGGTCGAGACGGTCGCCTCGGCGCCCGCCTGAGCGAGGAAAAGAGCACTCTGCGTCATCACTGCATGGCCTTCTCTTCGGACGTCTCCACGGTCTCGCCGGACGGGACACCGCGGCCGCGGGCCAGTTCGGGGCCGTGCACGTAGTAGTCCTGCTCGTCGTCGCCGAGCCGCATCGGGTGCGGCGGCTGCTCCATGCCGGGCAGCAGAGGCGCGAGCAGGTCCTCCTTGGTGTAGATCAGCTTCTGCCGGTCGTCGTCGGCCAGCTCGTAGAAGTTGATCATCGTGAGGGACCGGGTCGGGCACGCCTCCACGCACAGGCCGCAGCCGATGCAGCGGAGGTAGTTGATCTGGTAGTCCTTGCCGTACCGCTCACCCGGCGAGTAGCGGGCCTCGTCGGTGTTGTCGCCGCCCTCGACGAAGATCGCGTCGGCGGGACACGCCCAGGCGCACAGCTCGCAGCCGACGCACTTCTCCAGCCCGTCCGGGTGCCGGTTCAGCTGGTGCCTGCCGTGGTAGCGGGGAGCCGCGGGCGCGCCGATCTCCGGATACTCCTCGGTGGCCACCTTCTTGAACATCATCCCGAAGGTGACGCCGAAGCCCTTCAGCGCGTCGAACATGGCGTGCCTCCGATCAGCGAGCGTGGATCGACGTGGATGCCTCGCAAGGCGGAGGCAAGTCCTCGTACCGGGTCGTACTCGGGCTCGCCCATAACGGATGCCCCGGGCGCGGGTGTCCCGCACAAGCCCAGCGCCGCGTCGGCCGCGCTCGCCGGAGGTTTCGCCGTGTTCGACGCGCGCGGATCAAAGATCCCCATCGGAACCCTCCTTCGTCGAGGCGAGCGCGGCGGTCCGCTTGGCGGACTTGGCCTTGGCCTTGAGTGCCTTCCTGCGCGGGGTCGTCTCCGGCACCTTGAGGTCCAGCGGCGGCACCGGGTGGCCGCCTCCGGTGATCGGCACCGAGTCGTCGTCCTCGATGCGCTTCTCCGGAATCAACAGCGTCAGCAGCACGATCACCACGATGGCGATGCCGCCGATCACGAGGATCTGCCCGGTGGAGACGTTGCCGTCGTTGCGGATGGCCCTCACCAGCGCGATGAGAACGAGCCACACGAGGCCGGCGGGCACGAGGACCTTCCAGCCCAGCTTCATGAACTGGTCGTAGCGGAACCGGGGGAGCGTGCCGCGCAGCCAGATGAAGCCGAACAGCAGGATCGACATCTTGCCGAAGAACCACAGGACCGGCCACCAGCCCTGGTTGAGCGGGGAGTCGAGCCCGACGAACGGGAACATCCAGCCGCCGAGGAACAGTGTGGTCGCGAACGCCGAGACGATCACCATGTTCGTGTACTCGGCGAGGAAGAACATCGCGAACTTCATCGAGCTGTACTCGGTGTGGAAACCGCCGACGAGCTCGGACTCGGCCTCGGGCAGGTCGAACGGCGCGCGGTTGGTCTCACCGACCATCGAGATCAGGTAGATCACGAAACTCGGCAGCAGCAGGTAGAAGTACCAGCCGCTGGCCTGCGCCTCGACGATCGCGCCGGTGGCCATCGACTGCGCGTAGAGCACCACGCCGATGATCGCCAGCCCCATCGCGATCTCGTAGGAGATCACCTGTGCCGCCGAGCGCATGCCACCCAGGAGCGGGTACGGCGAGCCGGACGCCCAGCCCGCGAGCACGATGCCGTAGACGCCCACCGACGCACCGGCCAGCACGAGCAGCACACCGACCGGCAGCTCCACGAGCTGCAGGACCGTGCGCTCACCGAAGATCGACACCTCGGGACCGAACGGGATCGCGGCGAGGCCGATCAGCGCGGGCACCACGGCGATCACGGGCGCGAGGAAGTACACCTTGCGGTCGGCTGTGTCGGGGATGACCTGTTCCTTGAACGGCAGCTTGATCGCGTCGGCGATCGACTGGAGCATCCCGAACGGGCCCACGCGGTTGGGGCCGGGCCGGTTCTGCATGCGGCCGACGATCTTGCGCTCGCCGACGATCAGCACGACGGTGAGGATCGGGCCCACGAGCATGAGCACGACGGCCTTGATCAGGATGAGCCACAGCGGGTCGTCCGCGAGCAGCTCCGCCCTGGTCATGGGCTCCTGAACCTGGGCAAGCAGGGGGGTCACTGTGCACCTCCGGCCGCGATGGAGACCACGGCACCGTGTCCGGCGCCCAGCGTGGCGCGGACCTTCGAGCCCGGTGAGTTGCCGGGCAGCCAGACCACGCCGTCGGGCAGGTCGGCGACCTCGACGGGCAGGGTGATCGAGCCGCGCTCGGTGGAGACGGTCACGTGGCCGTTCAACCCCTCGGCCGTGGCGGCCGACATCCTGGCGACCACGGGGCGCGCGGTTCCGGCCAGGTGCGGCTCGTCGACCTGCAGGGAGCCGTCGTCGATCAGCTGCCGCCAGGTCGCCAGCACCGCCTGCCCCTCACCCGCCGTCGCCACCGCTCCGTTCGGGACGTCCGGAGCGGCCCCCAAGGCCACCTTTGTTGCGCTCAACGCACCTAAGGTGGCCTTGGGGGACAGCCGGGCGAGGTCGCCTGCCGCGGCGGCGGGGGTTTGGGTGAAGAGGTCGGCGTCCATTTCGACGGCCAGCGTGTCGAGGACGCGGCAGTCGGGCAGCGCGCCCGTGCCCTCCAGCGTCACCGAGAACTCGCGGCGGCGGCCCTCCCAGTTCAGGAAGCTGCCCGCCTTCTCGTCGACCGGAGCGATGGGAAGCACCACGTCGGCGTGTTCGGTCACCGCGCTCGGCCGCAGCTCCAGGCTCACCACGAAGCCCGCCGCCGCGAGCGCCTTGCGCGCCAGCGCCGGGTCCGGCAGGTCGTCGGGGTCGACGCCACCGACGAGCAGGCCGTCGAGGTCGCGTGTGACCAGCGCGTTGAGGATGCCCGTGGTGTCGCGGCCCGGCTCGGCGGGCAGCGACCCCTCCGCGAGGCCCCACGCCTGCTCCACCTCCGCGCGCGCCGCCGCGTCGGTGACCGACCGGCCGGCGGGCAGCAGCGTCGGCAGCGCGCCGACCTCCACCGCGCCGCGCTCGCCGGCCCTGCGCGGGATCCACGCGAGCCGGGCGCCGGTCCGCTCGGAAAGCCGGTGCAGCGCGGAGAACAGGCCGGGCACCTCGGCGGCCCGCTCACCGACGAGCACCACGGCGCCCTCGGCGCGCAGCCCCTCGTCGAGGTCGGGCGCGTGCTGGGCGATGCCCTCCACCGCGCTCGCCTCACCGCCGGGCAGACACGCGAGCAGCTCGCCGAACGTCCTCGTCACCGCGGGCGTCGTCCACTGTCCGATGTGGACCACCTTGGTGCCGCGTTTGCGGGCGCCCTTGCGCAGCCGCAGGTAGACGGCCGGGGCCTCCTCCTCCGGTTCGAACGCCACGCACAGCACGAGCGGCGCGTGCTCCAGCGCGTGGAACGTGACGCCGTTCTCGGGGCTCGTGCCCACGACGCGCGAGGCCAGGAAGTCCAGCTCCTCCGGCGAATGCGCCCTCGCGCGCGCGTCGATGTCGTTGGTGCGCAACGCGACGCGGGCGAACTTGCTGTAGGCGTAGGCGTCCTCGACCGTCGAGCGACCGCCGGGCAGCACGCCGACGCCCTTGCCGTCGCGGGCCTTGGCCAGCCCCTCGGCGGCGACGCGCAGCGCCTGCGTCCAGGACGCCTGCTCCAGCTCACCGGTCTCGGCGTTGCGCACGAGCGGCGTGCGGATGCGGTCGGCGGCCGTGGAGTACCGGAACGCGAAGCGGCCCTTGTCGCAGATCCACTCCTCGTTGACCTCGGGGTCCTCACCGGCGAGCTTGCGCATCACCTTGCCGCGCCGGAAGTCGGTGCGTTCCGCGCAGCCCGACGAGCAGTGCTCGCACACGCTCGGCGAGGACACCAGGTCGAACGGCCGTGACCGGAACCGGTACTGCGCGCTCGTGAGCGCACCGACCGGGCAGATCTGGATGGTGTTGCCGGAGAAGTAGCTCTGGAACGGCTTGCCGCTGGTGGTGCGCGAGGCCATGTCCAGCACATCGGCCGTCTCCGCGGTGCCGATCTGCTGGTGCGCCCCGCGTTCGAGCAGCTCGATGAACGGGTCGCCCGCGATCTGGGCGGAGAACCGCGTGCAGCGCTGGCACAGCACGCACCGCTCACGGTCGAGCAGCACCTGCGTCGAGATCGGCAGCGGCTTGGGGAACGTGCGCTTCTTGTCCCGGAACCGCGACTCCGGCCGTCCGTGCGCCATCGCCTGGTTCTGCAGCGGGCACTCGCCGCCCTTGTCGCAGATGGGGCAGTCGAGCGGGTGGTTGATCAGCAGCAGCTCCATCACGCCCTGCTGCGCCTTGTCGGCGACCGGCGACGTGCGCTGCGTCTTGACCACCATGCCGTCGGCGACCGTCATCGTGCACGAAGCCTGCGGCTTCGGCATCGGCCTTCCGCCCATCTCCACCTCGACGAGGCACTGGCGGCACGCGCCGGCCGGGTCGAGCAGCGGGTGGTCACAGAACCGCGGGATGACGGTGCCGAGCCGCTCGGCGGTGCGGATGAGCAGCTCGCCCTTGGGTGCGATCACCTCTTCACCGTCGACGGTCAGCTTGACGTAGCCCTCCGGTACCTCGACCTTGGGTTCTTCTGGCGCCATCGTCATGCTTGCGCTCCCACCAGTTCACGCTTGTTGCTCTCGCAGAGCGCCAGGAACTCGTCCCGGAAGTACTTGATGCCGCTGGTGATCGGGCTGACCGCGCCGTCACCGAGCGCGCAGAACGAGCGGCCGAGGATGTTGTCGCAGACGTCGAGGAGGGTGTCGATGTCCTCCTCCGTGCCGTGTCCCTCGACCATGCGCTCCAGGATCTGGGCCAGCCAGTACGTGCCCTCGCGGCACGGGGTGCACTTGCCGCACGACTCGTGCTCGTAGAACTGCGTCCACTTCATCACGGCCCACGGCACGGAGACGGTCTCGTTGAACACCTGCACCGCGGTGGTCCCGAGCATCGAGCCCGCCTCGGCTGCGCCCTCGAAGTCGAGCGGCACATCCAGGTGCTCGGCCGTGAACAGCGGTGTCGACGAGCCGCCCGGCGTCCAGAACTTCAGCGGGATGCCGTCCTTCATGCCCCCGCACAGCTCCAGCAGCTCCCGCAGTGTCGTGCCCAGCGGGGCCTCGTACTGGCCCGGGCGCTCGACGTGGCCCGAGATCGAGAAGATCTTCGGCCCCGGCGACTTCTCCCGGCCCATCTGGCGGAACCAGTCGGCCCCGCCGTTGACGATGTAGGGCACGCTCGCGATGGTCTCGACGTTGTTCACCGTCGTCGGCGCGGCGTACAGGCCCGCCGCGGCGGGGAACGGCGGCTTGAGCCTCGGCTGGCCGCGCCGGCCCTCGAGCGAGTCGAGCAGCGCCGTCTCCTCGCCGCAGATGTAGGCGCCCGCTCCCGCGTGGACGGTGATCTCCAGGTCGAACCCGGAGCCGAGGATGTCGGTGCCGAGGTAGCCCGCCTGCTTGGCCTCGCGCACGGCCGCGTTGAGCCTGCGGATCGGATGCAGTGCCTCACCGCGCACGTAGATGAAGCAGTGGTGCGAGCGCATCGCGTACGAGGCGATGACGCAGCCCTCGATGAGCGAGTGCGGGTCGGCCATCATCAGCGGGATGTCCTTGCAGGTTCCCGGTTCGCCCTCGTCGGCGTTGATCACGAGGTAGTGCGGCTTGTCCTCGTTCGGCGGCATGAACGACCACTTGACGCCCGCGGGGAAGCCCGCGCCGCCTCGACCGCGCAGGCCCGAGTCCTTGACGAGCTGCACGAGCTGCTCCGGCGTGCCCTTCAACGCCTTGCGCAGCGCCGTGTAGCCCTCGAGCTTCTCGTAGGTCGACAGCCGCCACGACTGCGGGGACAGCCACCGCTTGGTGAGTACCGGGGTAATGGGATCCGCGCTCATTTCGCCTCCACCTCCGGCAGGGGTACGTCATCCGCCATCGCAGGCGCCGTCCAGCCGCGCTCCGCGGCCAGCTGCGCGCCCCGCAGCGTCTCGACGGCCTGCGAAGGACCGTCGACGTCGATGCGGAACGCCTCGTCGTCCTCGGGGAAGAACCCGGCGAGCTGCAGCTCCACCGACTTGAAGTCGGACAGCGGGGCACCGCGCGAAGGGGCGGGCTTCTCCCCGCGCCGCAACGCGTCCACGAGCTCCACCGCCTGCTCGGGCGTCTGGTTGTCGTAGTACTCGTAGTTGACCTGCAGCACGGGGCCGAGGTCGCACGCGGCGAGGCATTCGGCGTGCTCGATGGTGATCGAGCCCGGCTCGCCCGGCGTGCCCGCGGTCTCCTCGTGCCCCAGCGGTTTCCCGTCCTCGCCGAGGTGTTCCTGGAGCCGCTTGTAGATCGCGTCGCCGCCCAGGGCGGCGCACAGCGTGTTGGTGCACACGCTCACCAGGTGCTCGCCGCAGGGCTTGCGCTTGTACATGGTGTAGAACGTGGCCACCGCGCTGACCTCGGCCTCGGAGAGGTCCAGCTGGTGGGCGCAGAAGGCGATGCCCTCCTGGCTCACGTAGCCCTGCACCGACTGCACGAGGTGCAGCATCGGCAGCAGCGCCGAGCGCGACTGCGGGTAGCGGGCGGCCAGCTCCTTCGCCTTGGCCTCGATGCCGGGGCCGAAGGGGTCGGCGAGCGCGTCGTCGCGCAGCATGCCCTCCTCCTGGACGGGCGAGATCGCGACGACGTCGACGTCCTCGCCGGCGGCGGCGAAGGTCTCCTTGGCGGGCCGAGGGCCCGGCCTCGGCGTCTCCGACGGCGTGGTCATCGGTCCACTCCCCCCATCACCGGGTCGATCGAGGCGATCGCGGCGATCACGTCGGCGACGAGGCCGCCCTCCGACATCGCCGGCATCGACTGCAGGTTCACGAAACTCGGCTCGCGCACATGCACGCGCAACGGCCGGGTGCCGCCGTCGGACACGAGGTGGTAGCCGAGCTCGCCGCGTGGCGACTCCACCGGCACGTACACCTGGCCGGGCGGCACGTGGAAGCCCTCGGTCACGAGCTTGAAGTGGTGGATCAGCGACTCCATCGACTGACCCATGATCTTGCGGACGTGCTCGAGCGAGTTGCCCATGCCGTCGCTGGAGATCGACAGCTGCGCGGGCCACGCGATCTTCTTGTCCTCCACCATCACCGGGCCCGGTTCGAGCTTCTTCAGCACCTGGCGGATGATCCGCAGCGACTGGTGCATCTCCTCGACCCGGATCAGGTAGCGGGCCCAGCAGTCGGCGTCGGTGGAGGTGGGGACGTCGAACTCGAACTCGTCGTAGGAGGAGTACGGCTCCACCTTGCGCAGGTCCCACGGCAGGCCCGCGGAGCGCAGCACCGGCCCGGTGACACCGAGCGCGAGGCACGCGTCGACGGGCAGGTAGCCGACGCCCTTGAGCCGGTTGCGCCAGATCGGCTGGCCGGTGAAGAGCTTGTCGTAGAGCGGAAGCCGCTCGTCCATGACCTTGCAGAACTCGGTGACGGCCTCGTGGAAGTCCTCCGGCATGTCCTGCGCGAGCCCGCCGGGCCGGATGAACGCGTGGTTCATCCGCAGGCCGGTGAGGTGCTCCAGCAGGTGCAGCACCTCCTCGCGCTCGCGGAAGCCGAGCGTCATCGCCGTGGTGGCGCCGAGCTCCATGCCGCCGGTGGCGATGTAGACGAGGTGCGAGCCGATGCGGTTGAGCTCCAGCAGCAGCACGCGCAGCAGCTGCGCGCGCCGAGGCGCCTCGATGCCGAGCAGCTTCTCGACGGCGAGGCAGTAGCCCATCTCGTTCGAAAGGGGCGCGAGGTAGTCCATGCGCGTCACGAACGTGACGCCCTGGGTCCACGTGCGGTACTCGCAGTTCTTCTCGATCCCGGTGTGCAGGTAGCCGATCACCGAGCGGAGCTGGGTGACGGTCTCGCCCTCCATCTCCAGCACGAGCCGCAGCACGCCGTGCGTCGACGGGTGCTGCGGGCCCATGTTGATGACCATGCGCTCGTCGTGCGTGGCGTCGGAGAGGACGTCGTCCCAGTCGCCACCGCTGACCGTGTAGACGCGGCCCTCGGTGGTCTCGCGGTGCTCGGCGTAGCCGACGCTGTCGGCGCCCTCGGGCGTGGTGTCGGTGCCGGTCGTGGCGTCTGCGAGGCGATCGCTGGTTGTCATGAGTACGACCTCCGCGTGTCGGGCGGCGGGATCTCCGCGCCCTTGTACTCCACCGGGATCCCGCCGAGCGGGTAGTCCTTGCGCTGCGGGTGCCCGTCCCAGTCGTCCGGCATGAGGATGCGCGTGAGCGCGGGGTGACCGTCGTAGACGATCCCGAACATGTCGTAGGTCTCCCGCTCGTGCCAGTCGGCTGTCGGATAGACGTCCACAATGGATGGCACGTGTGGATCCTCGACGTCGAGCGTCACCTCGAGGCGAATCCGGCGCCGGTAGGTCATCGACGTCAGGTGGTACACCGAGTGCAGGCGCTGCGGCACGTCGACGCCGTAGTCCACACCGGACACGGAGCTGCACAGCTCGAACCGCAGGCCCGCGTCGTCGCGCAGTGTGCGGCAGATGGCGACGAGGTGCTCGCGGGCGACGTAGAAGGTGATCTCACCGCGGTCGACGGTCACCTGCAGGATCGACTCGGCGGGAATGCCGTTGTCGGCCAGCGCCGCGTAGAACTCGTCGGCGAAGGCGTCGAACCAGCCGCCGTAGGGCCGCTCGGCGGGCGGCGGCGAGTAGGCGGGCAGCCGCAGGCCGCCGTAGCCCGAGGTGTCGCCGGTGCCGGAGACACCGAACATCCCCCGGCGCTCCCGGCCCGCGACCACCGGCTCCACCGGCCGCGCCGGTTCGGCGCCACGCGGTTCGAGCCCGCTCTCCGGCCGCTCGGCGCTCGACTGCTCGGCGCCGGTCTCTGGCTTCTCTTCAGGCACTGGGATCACTTCTTCGCGAACTTGATCGACGAGGGCACGATCGCGGTGGTCTCACCGCTGGCGGCGCGGGCCGCGGCGCGGCGCGGGCCCATCGGCTCGTCCTGGATCTTGGCGTGCAGCTTCAGGATCGCGTCGAGGAGCATCTCCGGCCGGGGCGGGCAGCCCGGCAGGTACATGTCCACCGGAACGATGTGGTCGACGCCCTGCACCACGGCGTAGTTGTTGAACATGCCGCCGGAAGAGGCGCACACGCCCATCGCCAGCACCCAGCGCGGCTCGGCCATCTGGTCGTAGATCTGGCGCAGGACCGGGGCCATCTTCTGGGTCACCCTGCCCGCGACGATCATCAGGTCGGCCTGGCGCGGGGTGGCGCTGAAGCGCTCCATGCCGAACCGTGCGATGTCGTAGCGGGACCCGCCGGTGGTCATCATCTCGATGGCGCAGCAGGCGAGCCCGAACGTCGCGGGCCACAGCGAGTTCTTGCGGGCCCAGTTCACCACGCCTTCGAGCTTGGCCAGCAGGATTCCGTTGGGGAGCTTCTCTTCGAGACCCATTGCGTCAGTTCCAATCCAGCCCGCCGCGGCGCCATACGTAGGCGTCGGCGATGAAGAAGGTTGCGATGAAGAGGGTGGCCGCCGCGACGCCCCACAGACCGAGCGCGTCGGCCGAGACCGCGTAGGGGAACAGGAACACCATCTCGATGTCGAAGAGGATGAACAGCATCGCCGTCACGTAGTAGGCGACGGGCATGCGGCCCGCGCCGACGAGTGGCTGCGGCGACGGTTCGATGCCGCACTCGTAGGCCGAGAGCTTGGCCTTGTTGTACCGGCTCGGCCCGACCAGCGGGCCCAGCAGCACGGAGAACACGGCGAAGGCGATCGCCAGTGCGAGGATCAGCACCAGCGGCAGGTAGACACCGATGCCGGCCTCCGCGCCGCCCTGTGCCAGCACCGCCCCTGCCGAGGCAACCGATGAGTTCACTGCGGCACCATCCTTTCCGCGCCGCTGCGTTACGGACGTGTGTTCTGTGCGACTTCTGGGCGGCACCCTAAGGGACCTGGGTCACACCTCTGAGGGTTAGGCCACCCTTACCCCGCGTGGTCAACCACCCCTGTCACCGCCCGAGAGCACAGGGATGCTTGTGAAATAGTTCACAAGCTTCTCGTCGAAGTTGTGAAGCCGTTCACAAAGCATGGGGGCAGTGTAGGACGCGACTCACAGCCTTGTCGCTAGTCCCCGTGGTATAAGGGTTACCTAACTTGTCGCGCGACAGAGTGCACACACAGCGTCGCGTGAACCCCCGTCACCAGCGCAAAAGCGACGAACAGAGCCGTGCGCGCAGCACAAAGTACAGCCGTACTGTGAGCTATCCCACGTGCCGCTCAGGCACTGGGCGTGACGCGCGCGAGCAGCGAGATGAGGCGGTCGACGCCGTCGCCGCCCTTCGCGTCGTAACAGCCGGAGAGGCCCTTGTAGATCAGCGGGATCAACGGGTTCACGCGCAGGCCGTATTTCGTCGCCGCGCGCATCACCTTCGGGTTGCCGATGGCCTTGGCGAAGAGGTTGCCGAGCCGGTAGTAGCCGCCCATCAGGTCCGCGAGCGCCCTCGGGTAGCCGCTCAGCGCGCGCTCGCGCGAGGGCCCCTCCGGCCGCGCCAGCGCCTGCACCACGTGCTCGGCGGCCAGCTGCGCCGACTCCATCGCCGCGGAGATGCCCTCGCCGTTGAACGGGCTCACCATCCCGCCCGCGTCGCCGAGCAGCAGCAGGCCGTCGCGGTAGTGGGGCGTGCGGTTGAAGCCCATCGGCAGGCCCGCGCCACCGATCTTGCCGACCGCGTTCTCCTCGCGGTAGCCCCATTCCTCCGGCGTCGAATCGAGCCACGAGCGCATGAGCGCGCGGTAGTCGGTGTTGCGGAACGACGCCGACGTCGAGAGCATGCCGAGCCCGACGTTCACGGTGCCGTCGCCGAGCGGGAACGCCCAGCCGTACCCGGGCAGCAGCTTCGGTCTGCGCGGATCGCTGCGGTCCCACAGCTCGAGGTGACCCTCGATGTAGGCGTCGTCGTGGCGCGGGCTCTTGTAGTAGCGGCGCACGGCCACGCCCATCGGCCGCTTCTCGTCCTTGTCGATGCCCACCGAGAGCGCGAGCCGCGCGGACACGCCGTCACACGCGAGCACCAGCGGCGCGCGGTAGCTGACCGGCGTCTTCTCGGGACCCACCTTGGCTTCCACGCCGACCACGCGGCCCGCGGCGTCGGTGATCGCGCCCGTGACCGTGGTGCGCTCGTAGAGCCGGGCACCGGCCTTGACCGCGGTCTTCGCGAGGATGTCGTCGAAGTCGTGCCGGGTCCGCGAGACGCCGTAGGGCGGGTAGCTCGTCAAGTCCGGCCAGTCCAGCTCCAGCGTCAGGTCGCCGGTGAGGATGCGCAGGCCCCTGCTGTGCACCCAGCCCGCCTCGCGGCTCGTGTCGATACCGAGGTCGATGAGCTGCTTCACGCCGCGCGGCGTGAGGCCGTCGCCGCACACCTTCTCGCGCGGGAACGCGGTCTTCTCCAGCAGCAGCACGTCCACACCGGCGCGGGCGAGGTACGTGGCCACCGTGGAGCCGGCCGGACCCGCACCGACGACGATGACCTCGGCGTCGTTGTTCATGCGTCCGAGTTTACGGACGCCTCCGCGGCGGGTTTGCGGGCGCGGTGGATGGCCACCACGCCGAAGGTGAGGTTGAGCCACTCCACCTTCGTCCAGCCCGCCGAGGCGATGATCTCGCCGAGTGCGCGCTGGTCGGGCCACGTGAGCATCGACTCGGCCAGGTAGCCGTAGGCGTCCGGATTGGACGATGCGCGCCTGCCGAGCCAGGTCATCGCGCGCAGGATCACCTTGCGGTACACGAACCGGATCGGCGGGAACGTGGGCGTCGACACCTCGCAGATCACCAGCCGCCCGCCCGGCTTGACCACGCGGGCGATCTCGGTCAGCGCGGCCTTGGTGTCCACGAAGTTGCGAATGCCGAAGGAGATCGTCGCCGCGTCGAAGCTCTCGTCGGCGAACGGCAGCCGGAGGGCGTCCGCCGCGACCATCGGCACGCCACGCTGCCTGCCGTTGCGCAGCATCTCCAGCGAGAAGTCCGCGGCGACGCAGTAGGCGCCGCCCCGCGAGTACTCCTTGGTCGAGACGCCGGTACCGGCCGCGAGATCGAGCACCGCCTCCCCGCGCCGCGCCTCCAGCACCTTGGCCGTGGTGATGCGCCAGCGCCGGTCGAAGCCGAACGTCATGACGGAGTTCGCGCGGTCGTAGCCCGCCGCGACTCCGTCGAACATGGCGGCGACCTCGCGAGGATCCTTGTCCAGGCTCGCTCGTGACATGCCCGCGAGTCTAGGCGAGAACCGACAGCATCCCCCGCACCGAGACCGGCCACGCGAATTCCTCCGCCCTCGCCCGCGCCGCCGCCCTGCGGTCGGGCTCCGGCGAGTCCAGCAGCCCCGTCACCGCCGTGGCGAAGGCGGGCGCGTGGTCGGCGACGGCGGCCCCGCAGCCGGGCCGCACGATCTCCCGCAGCGCCGACGAGGCCGACACCACCACGGGCGTGCCCGACGCGAGCGCCTCCAGCGCCGCGAGCCCGAACGTCTCGTGCGGGCCGGGGGCCAGCGACACGTCCGCGCTCGCGAGCAGCCTGGCGACCTCGGTGCGGTCGGCGAGGAACCCGAGGAACGTCACCGGCAGCCCACGGGCCCTGCGCTCCAGCGCCCTGCGCCTCGGCCCGTCACCGGCGACGACGAGCCGCACCTTGGCGCCCGACTCGGTCAGCTCGGCTACCGTGTCGACGCTGCGCTCGACGTGTTTCTCGGGCGAGAGCCGTCCACAGTGCACGATCAGCGCGTCGGCGCCGTCGGAGAGCGTGTGCCGCCACCCGTCGTCGCGCAGGGTCGGCGTGAACGCCCGCAGGTCGACGCCGAGCGGCACCCGCTGAACGTTCGGCGCGCCGATGCGGTCGAACTCGGCGCGGGCGAACGCCGTGGTGCACACCACCTTGTCGTAGCCGGCCGCCATGCGCCGGTTGGCCGTGTCGGCGACGCGGCGGGCGACGGGTCCCGGTAGCAGGAACTGCTCCAGCAGCCGGTCGAGCCGCTCGTGGGAGATCACGACGCTGGGCACGCCCCGTTCGCGCGCCCACCGGCCCATGCCGCGCAGCGTGAGCCGGTCGGACACCTCGAGTCGGTCGGGCTCCAGCGCGCGCAGCAGGGTCCGCACGCGGTACGGGTCGACCGCGCGGTACCCGCCGGTGCCGGGGATGCGCGGCGCGGGCAGCGTCACGCGGCGCACGCCGTCGGGCAGCAGCTCGTCGGCGTAGCGGGCACCTGGCACGACCAGCGTCACGCGGTGCCCGCTCGCGACGTAGCCGGCGCCGAGGTGGTGCAGCGCGGTCCGCAACCCGCCGGAGCGGGGGCCGTAGAAGTTCGCGAGCTGCACGATGTGCATCACGCCGCCCGTAAGACGTGGCCCCGTACGGCTTCGTAGTGGGCAACCAGCTGGTCGCATACGGCGGGCCAGGTGCGCCCGAGCACGCTGCGCCGCGCCTGTGCGCCGAGCCGGGCGCGCAGCCCGTCGTCGCGCAGTTCACCGACGCGCGCCCGCAGCTCGGTGGCGAAGCGTTCGCGCTCCGGCGACAGCAGGAACCCCGTCGAACCGTGGTCGACGAGGTCACGGGGTCCACCCGCCGCGGGCGCGAGGACGGGCAGGCCCGACGCCATGCCCTCCTGCACGGCCTGGCAGAACGTCTCGTGTGGGCCCGTGTGCACGAACACGTCGAGGCTCGCGTACGCCGTCGCCAGCTCCTCGCCGTAGCGGGCGCCGAGGAACGCCGCGCCGGGCAGGCTCGCGCGCAGGCCGTCGAGCTCGGGGCCGTCGCCGACCACGACCACGCGCACGCCCTCCAGCCCGGCGAGCGCGGCCAGCCGGTCGACCTCCTTCTCCGGCGCCAGCCTGCCCACGAAACCGACCAGCAGCTCGCCGTTCGGGGCCAGTTCGGCGCGCAGGACCGGGTCCGCGTGCGCAGGGGAGAACCGCTCGACGTCAACGCCCCTGCCCCAGCGGTACACGCGCGGCACACCGTGCAACCGCAGCTCACGCACGGAATGGGTGGACGGCGCGAGTGTCCGGTCGGCCTTGCTGTGCAGCCGGCGCACCCAGCGCCACGCGGCGCGGGCACCGAGGCCGAGCCCGTACGCGGTGGCGAACCCGGCGATGTCCGTCTGGTAGACGGCGACCACCGGCACCCCGAGCCGCCGCGCGGCGGCGAGCCCCCGCGCCCCGACCACGAAGGGTGACGCCAGGTGCACGACGTCCGGCACGAAGCTCGCGAGTGCGGTCAGCACGGTCCTGGTCGGCACACCGACCGGCAGTGAATTGACGACGGGCAGGTCCACGGCGGGCACCCGCACCACGGGGGCACCCCGGTACTCCTCAGGACCCGCACCCGGCGCGATCACGAGCACCTCGTGGCCGTGTTCACGCAGGTGCTCCACGACCCGGAGCACGGAGTTGGTCACGCCGTTCACCTGGGGCAGGAAGCTCTCGGTGACGATGGCGACTCGCACGTACCGCACTCTCGCAGCGGTCACGGGCAACCGGACCACGGACACGTAACGGACGAGCCAACGGTGCCGAAACTCTTCGGCCACGGCGTTACAAAGCGTAGTCGTTGGCGAATGGCGAGCGACCCTTCATCTGCGCGTCGCGTGCCGGACACTCGGTGCCGCCACGCTAGAGAGGCATGACCCTCTTGTCCTCTCGCCGGGCGCGGCCGGTCGAACCGGGCCTGCTCTCCAAGGCCCTGGAGGTCGCGGGCCGCCTGGCCAACGACGCCACCGACGTGATCACCGCGACGGCCGGACGGGGCGCTCACCCCGGCACCAAGGACTCGCCGTTCGACTGGGTCACCGACACCGACCGCACCCTCGAACGGCACACGCGGCGGGTGCTGACCTCGGAGTTCCCCGGCATCCCCGTCGTCGGTGAGGAGTACGGGCCGGACGTGGGCGCCGACGCCGCCGAGTACCGCTGGGTGGTGGATCCCGTCGACGGCACCGCCAACTACGTCGCCGGGGTGCCGTGGTGCGCCTACAGCCTCGCGCTGGTGGACGCCTCCGGGCCGGTGGTCGGTGTGGTGGCCGACCCGTACCGCGCGCAGATCTACGCGGCGGCCAGGGGCCGGGGTGCGCGGGCCAACGGCAAGCCGGTGCAGCTCACGGAGCGGGCGAGGACGGCGGGCGCGATCGTGTGCACCGAGCTGGCGCGGACGGGTCCGTGGCCGGGCATGGGCGAGTTCATCGAGCGCGCGGCCGCGGCACACGCGGGCGTGCGGGTGCTCGGCTCGGCGGCGCTGTCGATCGCGCAGGTCGCGCTGGGCCACGCGACGGCGGCCGTGCTGCACAGCTACCACGAGTGGGACGTCGCGGGCGCGGTGGCGCTGGCGATCGAGGCGGGCGCCGTGGTGCTCGACCGGCGCGGCGAGGGCACCGTGCTGCCCACCGACGGCCTGCTGGTCGCCGCACCGGGCGTTGCCGACGAGGTGATGAGCTGGTGGTCGGGCGTGGTGCCAGCCCCGGCCCGCTGAGCCCGCCAGCCCCTTGGCCCCTCAGGCCCCACCCCGACCGCAGTGAAGGTGGCCTTCACTGCAGTGGGTGCAGTTGGGACACACTGCGGTTTGGCTAGGCGGGGACGGGTTCCTCGGACAGCTTGCGGCGACGCGAGCGGATCCACCACAGCAGCGGGCCCGCGACCAGCCACGTGAACAGCGCCGTGGTGCCCACCGGCAGCAGCGTCAGCAGCCACGTGCGCCCGGCGACCTTCGCCAGGTCCGGGTTGGTGGTGTCGTACTCGATGCGCACGAGCTGGCCCGCGTTGAGCCCGTCCGGGTAGAGCACGCCGTTCGACGGGCTGTGCGTGACACCGTCTGGCGTGTCGAAGCGGATGATCGTGCGGTCGAACAGCACCTGATCCACCTGTGCCGTGGCGACGCCGTGGTTGGCCGCGATCGCGCGGTCGTTGCGCAGGGCCCCGAAGACGAGCGTCGCGCACAGGAGCGTGATCACGGCGGCCACTCCGAGAACCACCCACGCCCCGATGCGCAACGCTCGTTCGTTCGGGATTCCTAGCACGCGGCGAGCATAACCGCCTCGATCACTCGCCCGCGGCCAGTTGCTCGTGCGTGAACCGGATCTCGGGGTACGACTCTGGCTGGGCCGCGGCCGCGGCGCGTGCCGTCGCGGGCGTGCCGTTGGGGCTCTCGGCGGGCTTGCCCTCGGTGAAGAGCCACGTGTCGAACACCTCGTCCAGCTGCTGGCCGGAGATCCGCTCGGCGAGCTTCACGAACTCCGGGATCGTGCCGTGGCCGTCCTCCTTCTTCTCGAGCCACGTCCGTAGGATCGCGAAGAACGCCTCGTCGCCGACGGCCTTGCGCAGCGCGTGGGCGGCGAGCGCGCCCCGGTCGTAGACGGCGGCGTGGAACTGGTTCTCCGGACCGGGGTCACCGGGCAGGACCTGCCAGAACTCGTCGTCGGCCGGGTAGAGCTCGTAGATGTACTGGGCCAGCTCGTCGGCCGTGCCCTCGCCCGCGTACTCCGACCACAGGAACTCCGCGTAGGTGGCGAAGCCCTCGTTGAGCCAGATGTCACTCCACGCGCCGAGCGCGACGGAGTCGCCGAACCACTGGTGGGCGTTCTCGTGCACCACCACGGACATGTTGGTGCCGGAGCGGAAGAACGCCGCGTCGTACACCGAGCGCGTCTGGTTCTCCAGCGCGAAGCCGAGGCCCGTGGTGGCGATGCCGCCCTGCGCCTCGAACGGGTACGGGCCGAAGTAGCCCTCCAGGAACTCGACGACCTCGGGCGAGCGCTCGATGCTCGCCTTCGCGGCGGGCAGGCTCGGCCCGAGCAGCGGGTCGTAGGCGGTGACGAACGGCTGGCCGCTCGGCGTCTCCGACTGCAGCACCTCGTAGTCGCCGACCGCGATGAACGCGAGGTAGGTCGCCATCGGCTCGGTGCTGCGCCAGTTCCAGCGCGTCCAGTCCTTGCGCTGCTTGGTCTTGCGCACGAGCGTGCCGTTGGACAGGGCCGAGACGTCGTCGGGCACCTCGACGGAGATGTCGAAGGTCGCCTTGTCGGTCGGGTGGTCGTTCGACGGGTACCACCACTCGGCGATGGTCGGCTGGTCGACGCCGAGCGCGCCGGTCGGCGTCTTCTTCCACGCCTGGTAGCCGTCGATGGTGATCTTCGAGGGCACGTCGGCGTAGGTGACGACCACGGTCACGAACTGGTTCTTCGCCAGGGGCTTTCGCGGCGTGACCACCAGCTCGGTGAAGTCGTCGGGGTCCTTGGCGAACTGGGCGGGCTGGTTGTTCACCCGCACCGAGTCGACCTTGAGCCCGAAGTCGAGGTTGAAGCTGGAGAGTTCCTGCGTGGTGGTGGCGAGGATCGTGGTGGTGCCCGCCAGCCGGTCGGTGTCCGGCTGGTAGGTGAGCCGGATGTCGTAGTGGGCGACGTCGTAACCGCCGTTGCCCGCGCCCGGGTAGTACGGGTCGCCGAGCCCGGGGTCACCGGGTGCGGGAGCCGCACTGGCCGTGGTCGCCAGGAGAACCGTCGCGAGACCCGTCGCGACTGCGCCGGTAGCGGCGCGTGTGGGAAGGCGCATGGCGGGCAAACTAGCGCCGTTTTCACCTGGGGAACACAGCCGAAAGGCGGCTCTTGTCCCTGTTGCCCGACCGTGAAGGCCACCATGCCTGCGCCTGTCTCCCGCCACCACCCAAACGGAGGCGCTCCGCGCCGCTGTGTTCGATCAACGCAGGGAAGGTGGCCTTCACTGCATCCGTCAGGAGCTGGTGACCGACTCGGCCACGGCGGCGCGGAGCCGAGCGTGCAGGTCCCGGTGCCGCGAACGGTCCACTCGCACCTCCACCACGCGCAGGCCGGGCTGCGGGCGCAGTGCGGCGCGAAACTCCGTGAGCGTCTCGGCGAGCGTGTGCGGCACGTGGTACCCGGCGCACAGCGCGGCCAGGTCGGCGCCGTGCGGGGTGCCGAACACCCGCTCGAAGGCGTCGCTGTGCTCGGGGGCGCCCTGCTCCAGCAGCGAGAAGATGCCGCCGCCGTCGTCGTTGAGCACCACGATCGTGAGGTCGGGGCGTTGCTCGGCGGGACCGGTGAGCAGGCCGTTGATGTCGTGCAGGAACGTCAGGTCGCCGAGCAGCGCGTACGACGGCCCTCGGTGCACCGTGGCCGCGCCGATCGCCGTGGACACCGTGCCGTCGATGCCCGCGACGCCGCGGTTGCGGTGCACCAGCACGTCGGGCCGCTGCCCGCCGGCCAGCGCGACGTCCCGCGCCGGGTTGGACGAGCCGACCACCAGCAGCGAGTCTTGCGGCAGCCCGCGCACCAGTTCCTCGGCCACGCGCAACCCGCTCGGCCACGGCTCGGCGGCGAGCAGGTCCCGCACGGTCTCGGTGGCCGCGGCGTCCGCCCGCTGCCAGCGCGCGAGCCACTCCGGGTCCGACGGCTTGGTGGGCTCGTCGAACCACTGCCCCACCTGGCGCACGTTGTGCGACGGCGCGGGCCAGTCCGAGTCGGGCCGCACCAGCAGCACCTCGATCGACGGGTCCGAGAGCACACGCTGGACCTGCCGGAACACCGTGGGCCTCCCGATGCACAGCACCTGCTCCGGCTTGTGCGCGGCGATGAACTCCTCGACGCCGAGCACCCACGCCCCGCCCGAGATCGCGGTCGCGCCGCCGAGGCCGAGCCCGCCGGTCTCCGACACCACGGGCCAGCCGTGCTGCTCGGCCCACTCGCTCGCCGCGCGCACCCCGGCGTCGCACGCGATCACCAGCCCGTGCCTTGCCGAGGGGACCACGAACGACGGCAGCGCACCGAAGTCGGGCAGCTCTGTCCAGCGGGCGCCCTGCGGGCGGCCGTCGAGCGACTCGTACCACTCGTCGTCGCCGTCGGGCACCAGCGGCTCGCGAAACGGCACGTTGAGGTGGACCGGGCCGCACCGCCACTCGCCGTACGCGGCGTTCCACGCCCGGCACACCTGGCTGCGCCAGTACGCGTTCTGGCCCGCCCCGCGCTCGGCGACCGCGAGCTCGTCGAAGTAGCGCACGGCGTCGCCGTAGAGGTTGTGCTGGTCGATCACCTGGTTCGCCCCGGCCGCGCGCAGCTCAGGCGGGCGGTCGGCGGTGAGCACGATCAGCGGCACGCCCGCGCGGTCGGCCTCCAGCACGGCGGGGTGGAAGTTCGCGGCGGCCGTGCCCGACGTGCACACCACGGCCACGGGCCGTCCGGTACGCGCCGCGATGCCGAGCGCGAGGAACGCCCCGCCCCGCTCGTCGATGCGGACGTGCAGGGTGAGCTTGCCCTCGGCGGCCGCCTCGTACAGCGCCAGCGACAGCGGCGCGTTGCGCGACCCCGGGCTCAGCACCACGTGGGACACGGTGTTGCGAACGAGCTCGTCGACGATGACCCTCGCCTGCGCGGTGGAAGGGTTCACGAGCGAGCCCCCTCAAGGCTGACGGATGAACGGCATATTCTCCCAAGCGTGCATGACGCCCAGGTATCGGAACTGTTCGACCCCGCCGCGTGGACGCAGCTGGAGGGTTTCGACTTCACCGACATCACCTACCACCGTTCCACGGAGAGCCGATCTGGCAAGCGCATCGTCCGGATCGCGTTCGACCGTCCCGAGGTCCGCAACGCCTTCCGGCCGCACACCGTCGACGAGCTGTACCGCGCGCTCGACCACGCCCGGATGAGCCCGGACGTCGGCTGCGTCCTGCTCACCGGGAACGGCCCGTCACCCAAGGACGGGGGCTGGGCCTTTTGTTCCGGCGGTGACCAGCGTATTCGCGGTCGGTCCGGGTATCAGTACGCGAGCGGCGAGACTTCGGACACGGTGGACCCCGCGCGGGCGGGCAGGCTGCACATTCTCGAGGTGCAGCGGCTGATCCGGTTCATGCCGAAGGTCGTGATCGCGGTGGTGCCCGGCTGGGCCGCGGGCGGCGGGCACTCGCTGCACGTCGTGTGCGACCTCACGCTCGCCTCCGCGGAGCACGCGCGGTTCAAGCAGACCGACGCCGACGTGGGCTCGTTCGACGGCGGGTACGGCTCGGCCTACCTCGCCCGCCAGGTCGGCCAGAAGTTCGCGCGCGAGATCTTCTTCCTCGGCCGGGCCTACACCGCCGAGGAGGCGCACCAGATGGGCGCCGTCAACGCCGCGATCCCGCACGCGGAGCTGGAGAAGACCGCGATGCAGTGGGGGTTCGAGGTGCTCGGCAAGTCGCCGACCGCCCAGCGCATGCTCAAGTACTCGTTCAACCTCATCGACGACGGGCTCGTCGGCCAGCAGCTGTTCGCGGGTGAGACCACGCGCCTGGCGTACATGCAGGACGAGGCCGTCGAGGGTCGCGACTCGTTCCTCCAGAAGCGCGAGCCCGACTGGTCGGACTACCCGTACTACTACTGATGCGCGTCGTCTGGACCGGCGGGGATCCCGCCTCGGTCGGTGAGCTGCGGGCCGCGGTGCTCGCCGCTCTCGACGGGGGGCCCGCCGTCCTGCCGCTCGACCCGCGCAACCCTGCCGCCCGCGACCTGGTCGCGGCGATGGAGCCGGAGACGCCTGTCGAACCGGGCACGGCGGTGATCATCCCGACCTCGGGTTCCACGGGCGGGCCCAAGGGCGTGCTCCTGTCGGCGAAGGCGCTGCTGGCCTCGGCGCACGCGACGCACGCCCGGCTGGGCGGACCGGGGCGCTGGCTGCTCGCCACGCCCGCCAACTACGTCGGTGGCCTGCAGGTTCTCGTGCGCGCGCACGTCGCGGGCTCGGAACCGGTGGTGCTCGACACGTCCGGCGGTTTCGACCCGGCCGCGTTCGCCGAGGCCGCGGCCGCACTGTTCGCCTCGCCCGGCCCGCATTACACGGCGCTCGTGCCCACCCAGCTGGCCCGGCTGCTCGACGCGGGCGGCTCGGGCGCGGACGGATTCGCCGCGATCGTGCTCGGCGGGGCGCGTCTCGACGACCGGCTGCGCGAGCGGGCCGCGCACGCGGGCGTGCGCGTGGTGTCGGCGTACGGGATGAGCGAGACGGCGAGCGGCTGCGTCTACGAGGGCGTGCCGCTCGACGGGGTGCGCGTGCGGCTGGGCGACGGTGACCGCGTGGAGATCGCGGGCGACGTGCTCGCGCACGGCTACCGGCTGCGGCCGGAGCTGACCGCCGAGGCGTTCTCCGGCGGCTGGTTCCGCACGAGCGACGTGGGCAGGCTCCACGACGACGGGCGGCTCGAGGTGCTGGGCCGCGCCGACGACGTGATCAACACCGGTGGCGTGAAGGTGCCCGCAGGCAGCGTGGAGCGGGTGCTCGCGACGCACGCGGGCGTGCGGGCGGCGTGCGTGGTGGCGCTGCCGGACCCGGAGTGGGGGCAGATCGTGGCGGCGGCGGTGGTGCCCGAAGGGCCGGAGCCGTCCGCCGAGGAGCTGAAGGCGCTCGTGCGCGAGGCGCTGGGCGCGCCGGGCGTCCCGAAACGGCTCGCGTTCGTGGCCGAGCTGCCCCTGATCGGACCGGGCAAGGTCGACCGCGCCGCCGTGCGCTCCACCCTGCGGGGGTAACCCGGCAGGCTGGCGTTCTACGACGGCACATCGTGGTTCGTTGACATGCCCGCGGCTGCGGCTTTTCCTGCGGGCATGAAGCAGCGAAGATGCAGGTCAGCCGCGTTGTCGGCGATCATCGGACTGGCGCTCACGCTTCCGGGGGCCTCGGCCGATGCGGACGAAACGGTCAGCTGGACCCTCGACCCCGCACCCGGCCCCGTGGCCCGCGCGACGACCGACCCGCTGGGGCTCGGCGTCACCGACCACCCCGTCGAGCACCTCGACGTCGGCGTCAACGCCGTCACCGCCACCGCGCCCGGCCCCGGTGCCGCCGTGGACGTGCGCGGGCTGCGCGCCGACGGCACGTGGTCGGAGTGGATCGAGATCGGCGAGAGCACACCGGCCGTCCTCCCCGAGCGCACGACGTCGGTGCAGGCCCGCGTGGTGACGACCGCCTCCGGCGCGCCGAAGCCGGTGACGCTCACCGCCTGGCACGACGCCGCGGCGGAGCCCGGCGACACGGCCCACGGCACGACGTTCCGGATCTTCGCCACGCGCGAGGGTCTGGTCGGCGGCACCACCGCGAACGGGCACGTGATCACCGAGCGGGACCACTTTGTCGCGCTGCCCTCGCGACGCGGCCTCGCCACCCGCGACGGCGGCGACTACACGGTGAAGGTCTGCACCATCGGCAACACGCGCTGCGAATGGGCGCCCGTGTGGGACGTCGGGCCGTGGAACACCAAGGACGACCACTGGAACCCCGACCGCGAGTCGTGGCGCGACCTGCCGCACGGCGTGCCGCAGGCGCAGGCCGCGTACCAGAGCGGCTACAACGGCGGGCGCGACCAGTTCGGGCGCAAGGTGAAGAACCCGGCGGGCATAGACCTCGCCGACGGCACCTTCTGGGACGGCCTGCGCCTCACCGACAACGCGTGGGTGAACGTGACCTACCAGTGGACCGGGTACGGGCCGCGGGGCACCGTCGAGGCGCCGTGGGCGCTCAACGTGCGCACGGGACCGTCGCTCTCGGCGCCACAGGTGGGCTTCGCCGCGCCGGCCGCGCAGGTGCGCATCGAGTGCGTCGCCGTGGGGCAGTGGCAGGCGGGCTCCCAGGGCCACTCGGACCGCTGGTACCGCCTGGCGCCCGGCATGTACGTCTCGGCCGCCCACATCCGCGAAGCCCTGCCCGCCCCCATGTGCTGAGCTGTTCCAGCCGCCGCGCCTCGCCCACTCCAGCCGCAGTGAAGGCCACCTTCACTGCGGTCGGGGCCGGGTGGAGATCGGCATGGCGAAGAATGGCGGCATGGCAACCGTTGCGGAGTGGATCGAGGGGGCGCGGCCGCGGACGTTGCCCAACGCCGTCGCCCCCGTGCTCGCAGGCGTCGGCGCGACCGTGCAGCTCGGCGCGTTCTCGTGGTGGCAGTCGCTGCTGGCCCTGCTCGTGGCGCTCGCGCTGATCATCGGCGTCAACTTCGCCAACGACTACTCCGACGGCGTGCGCGGCACCGACACCGAGCGCGTCGGCCCGCTGCGGCTGGTCGGCTCCGGCGTGGCCAGGCCGAAGGTCGTGCTCGCCGCCGCACTCGCCTCGCTCGGCATCGCCGGGGTGCTCGGGCTCGTGCTCGTCGCCGCGACGGGTACGTGGTGGCTGCTCCTGCTGGGTGCCGCGTGCATCGCGGGCGCGTGGTTCTACACGGGTGGTCGCAGGCCCTACGGCTACGCCGGCCTCGGCGAGGTCGCCGTGTTCGTCTTCTTCGGCCTCGCCGCCGTGCTCGGCACGGTCTACGTGCAGGCCGGCACCGTCAGCTGGGCGGCGCTCGGCTGCGCGGTCGCGATCGGCTCACTGTCCACCGGCGTGCTCGTGGCCAACAACCTCCGCGACATCCCCACCGACCGCGAGGCGGGCAAGCGCACGCTCGCCGTCAAGCTCGGCGACGCCGGGACGCGACGGCTGTACCTGGTGCTCGTGAGCGTTCCGTTCGCGGTCACCGTGGCGCTCGGCGTCACGAACCCGCTCGCGTTCCTCGGCCTGCTCGCCGCGCCCCTGCTGGCGGTGCCGGTGCGCACGATCGCGGGCGGCGGCTCGGGCAGGGCCCTGATCCCCGTGCTCGGCGGCACCGGCATGGCCATGCTCGCCTGGGCCGTCCTGACCGGCGGCGCGCTCGCGTTCAGCTAGGGAACCGCCCGGTTTCCAGGAACCGCTCCATCGCCGCCCGGTGCGGGGCGAGGTCGTGGCCCTGCTCGGCCACCCACGCGTCGTCGTAGTAGGTCTTGGCGTAGCGCTCCCCGCCGTCGCACAGCAGCGTCACGACGCTGCCCTGTTTCCCCTCGGCGAGCATCCGAGAGATCAGGGTGAACGCGCCGTAGAGGTTCGTGCCCGTCGAACCGCCCGCCCAGTGCCCGGTGCGCTCGCGCAGGAACCTGATCGCCGCGAGCGAGCCCGCGTCGGGCACCTGGAACATCTCGTCGATGATCTCCGGCACGAACGACGGCTCCACGCGCGGCCTGCCGATGCCCTCGATCCGCGACGGCATGCCGGTGGCGTAGTCCAGCGCACCGGTCTCCCATGCGCCGAAGAACGCCGAGTTCTCCGGATCCACCACGGCGATCTTCGTGTGGTGCCTGCGGTAGCGGACGTAGCGGCCGAACGTCGCGCTCGTGCCGCCCGTGCCCGCGCCGACCACGATCCACGACGGCACCGGGTGCCGCTCCGAGCGCAGCTGCGTGAACACCGACTCGGCGATGTTGTTGTTGCCGCGCCAGTCGGTGGCCCGCTCGGCGAAGGTGAACTGGTCGAGGTAGTGCCCGCCGCATTCGGCGGCGAGCCGCTCGGCCTCGGAGTACATCGCGGGCGCGGCGTCCACGAAGTGACACCGGCCGCCGTAGAACTCGATGAGGTCGATCTTCTCCTGGCTCGTCTTGCGCGGAACCACCGTCACGAACTCGAGCCCGAGCATCCTGGCGAAGTAGGCCTCGGACACGGCCGTGGAGCCGCTGGAGGCCTCGATGAGCACCGTGTCCGGCCCGATCCGGCCGTTGACGAGCCCGTAGAGGAACAGCGAGCGCGCGAGCCGGTGCTTGAGCGAGCCCGTGGGGTGCACGGACTCGTCCTTGAGGTAGAGGTCGATGCCCCACTCGGAAGGTAAAGGGAAGACGTGCAGATGCGTGTCGGCGCTGCGGTTGGCGTCGGCCTCGAGGACCCGGATGGCCTCCCGGACCCACGCGGCGGTGCTCTCGCTCACTCCGTCTCCGGCGTGTCCCCGCGCAGCTGCGCCCGCAGTGTGGCGCGCTCGCGGGCCCGGTGCTCGTTGCGCGCGGCCAGCCCCGCGGTGACGCGGGCGTTGAGCTTGCGGAGCAGGAGCAGGCCGAGCGGAAGACCGACGACCAGCCCCACCGCGAGTGCCACGAGCAGCGGCACTCCCACCAGCACGAGAATCGCGGCCACCACGCCCACCAGCACGAAGCGCGCCAGCACGTACAGCGTCAGGTCGCGGGCGAGGTGCTCACCTGGTCGTTCGCTCACGCTCTCCGAGGCTACCCCTGGTCGAGGCCGGTGTTGTTGGGGCGGCCCTCGAACCGGGTCGACAGCACCACCGTGGTGTGGGTGCGCGCGACGCCGTCGATGCGGCGGAGCCTGCCGAGGGTGCGTTCCAGCTCGTCGACCGTCTCGACCCTGACCTTGACCACGAACGCCTCGTCGCCCGCGACCGCGTAGCAGCTCTCCACCTCGGGCAGCTCGCCGAGCGCGACGGCGACCTCGTCGTCGGAGGCGGTGTCGGTGGGCTGGATGCCGACGAGCGCGGTGACCCCGAGGCCGACCCTGCGCGGGTCGACCACGGCGTGATACCCCGTGATCACCCCGGCGGCCTCGAGTTTTCCGACGCGTTCGTGTACGGATGAAGCGGAGAGGCCGACGGTTCTGCCGAGCTCGGCGTAGGTGGCCCTGCCGTTGTTCCGGAGCTCGGCGATGATCTTGCGGTCGAGTTGGTCCACGGGCCAAGGCTAGATCCAGGCGAACCGTGTCCGAACCGGCCCTTTTGTCCCTTACTACCTCTTTACCCTTTGACAACCGTTCGAGTACCCGGCGGGTGAAGTGCAACGATTGTGTCGTTGAAGACCAGGCACGCCGGTTTGTGAAGCCCGACGCGCTCTCGGTATAGCACTGATGGTGTGAAGGAGGCGGAAAGTGACCGCGACCACGGGAGGACGGCTACTGACACCGGGCGAGGTCGCCGCGTTGTTCAGGGTGGACCCGAAGACGGTGACCCGCTGGGCGACGGCAGGGCGAATCGGCTCGATCCGCACCCCCGGAGGGCACCGCAGGTTCCGCGAGTCCGAGGTCAACGAGCTCCTCGCCGAGCTGACCACTGACGCCAGCGAGCCCAAGCGCGCCTGACCGGACGCCCGCGCGATGGTGGTGACGGAGGGCAACCCTTCAACGACGCAGGGCACCCTCCGCCCCCGAACCCGGCAAAAAGGTTAATCTCGGGGTAAGCACAGTCCACCTCGCGCAGCACAACGAAGGGAGCGAGCATGCTCTACCTGCTCGCGGCGATCGGCGCGCTGACCATCGCCGTCCTGTTGTGGCGGGTCTTCGCGGCCGAACGCGTCGGCGTTCCGCAACGACCCGGCCCCGTCGCTCCCGACGACGACCCGGACTTCCTTCGCAAGCTCGGCGAGCAGCATCGGAAGAAGCCCGACGAGGACGACAAGAGCTGACCGGCCCTCGGGGCCGGCTTTCGCGTCAGCGCACCATCCGGTCGGCGGCGAAGCCGTCGGCGACCGTCGCGGCCAGTTCGAGCAGCGCGAGCCTGGTGGGCTCCTCCAGGCGCTCCAGCTCGATCTCCGCGCCCTCCTCGAGATGCGGATCGAACGGGATCCGCACGACCCCCCTCGTCCGCGCCGCGAAGTGCGCGGCCAGCTTGTCGAGATCGACCGAACCCGCCTTCGGGCGCACCGAGTTGATCACCGTGACCGAGCGTTTTACCAGGTCGCCGTAGCCGTGCGCGTCGAGCCAGTCGAGCGTGGCCGACGCGCTGCGCGCACCGTCGACCGAGCCCGACGACACGATCACGAGCGAGTCCGCCGAGTCCAGCACGCCCTTCATCGCCGAGTGCATCAGTCCGGTGCCGCAGTCGGTGAGGACGATGTTGTAGAAGTGCTCCAGCAGCGCCACCGTGCGCCGGTAGTCGAGCTCCGAGAACGCCTCCGAGACAGCGGGATCCTGCTCGCTCGCCAGGATCTCCAGCCTGCTCGAGCCCTGTGACGTGTAGGCCCGCACGTCGCTGTAGCGCGTGATCCGGTCGGCGTCGCGCAGCAGGTGCCGCACGGTCGCCGTGGTCTCGATCGGGATCTTCTGCGACAGCGTGCCCCGGTCCGGGTTCGCGTCCACCGCGATCACCCGGTCGCCGCGCAGCGACGCGAACGTGGACCCGAGCGTGGTCGTGGTGGTGGTCTTGCCGACGCCGCCCTTGAGGCTCAGCATCGCGATCTTGTAGCAGCCCCGCAGCGGCTGGTTGACCCGCGAGATCAGCTCGCGGCGCCTGCGGTCGGCCGGGCTCTCCCCCGGGTTGATCAGCTTGCCCGTGCCCAGGTAGAGCGCCTTGCGCCAGCCCGACTGCGGGGTGCGCTTCATGCGCTTGACGAACTGGCCGCCGGTGAGGTCGGCGCCGTTGCCCAGCGCGTGCCGCGAGCGCTGCGGCTGCGGCAACGGCGGCAGCTGCTGACCGCCCTGCTGGGGCGCCGGGGCGTACGGGTGCTGGGGCTGAGCCGGCTGCTGCGCCTGCGGAGCCAGCGGGGGCAGGTTCGGATCGTAGGCCTGCTGCTGCGGCGGGTACGCGGGCCGCTGGGGCGGCTGCGCGGGCGGCACGGCGGGGTGGGGCGTGGAATCCGTGCTCGCCTCGGATGAGAGCGGCTGATCCTGCCCGTTCGGGTCGATGGGTCCGGTCACCGCGTCATTCCTCCGATGGTCGCGAGGTTGTCCCCCTTACCTTCACCCGCGACGGTAGTCGGTGCCACCTCAAGACAGCATGTTGCCTAGGCATACGAGTGAAGACCCACGGTCACCAGATTCACGAAGAACAGGTTGAAGACCGTCGCCGCGAAGCCGATCACGTTGATCACCGCGGCCCGGTTGCCGCGCCAGCCCGCCGTCGCCCGCGAGTGCAGGTAGGCGGCGTAGATCACCCAGGCGATGAACGCGACGGTCTCCTTGGGGTCCCAGCCCCAGAACCGGCCCCACGCCGCCTCGGCCCACACCGCGCCGCACAGCACACCGAACGTGAACACCGGGAACGCGAACACCGTGGTGCGGTAGGCGATCCGGTCGAGCACGTCCAGCGAGGGCAGCTTCGAGCCGAACCGCGCGAACTTGGCGGGGTTCTTCTCGTTGCGCGCCTTCACGAGGTACAGCAGGCTCGCCACGCCCGGGATCAGGAAGATGCCGGAGCCGACCGCGGCCGCGGAGACGTGGATGACCAGCCAGTACGACTGGAGCGCGGGCTGCAGCGGCGCGGCGATCGTGTAGAGCCACGTGCCGCCCACGAACATCAGGATCACGACCGGCAGCAGCACGAACGCCGACAGGTGCCGCACCGGGGACTTCCGCAGCACCACCAGCCACGTCACCACCGTGACGAAGCAGATGATCGCGATGTACTCGTACATGTTGCCCCACGGCACGCGGCTCGTCGCGAGCCCGCGCAGCACGAGCGAGGCCAGGTGGAGCAGGGCACCGAGGATGGTCAGCGCCACACCCATGCGGCCGATGCGCTCGGCCCTGGTGCGCGGCTGCGCCGGGGGCTCCTCGCCGGCGGGCGGCGTGACCGTGGTGCTCGGGCCTCCTGCGCCGACGAGCTCCCGCGAGCGGGTGCGCGCGGCGGCCTGACGACCCTTCCGGCCGAAGGACTGTTCGACGAGGAAGAACACCATCGCGAACACGTACACCGCTACCGCTGTGGTGTAGGACCAGTCGCTGTACTGCGACAGCGTCTCGTTCACCGGCATCAGGGTGCCTTTCTGTCACCGGTCAGGAGGTCGTCGGCGATCTTGGCGAACTCCTCGCCGTACCCGGCTTGATCCGTGCGGGCGAGACCGCCCACCTCTACTACGGTACGTCGTTTGCCGTCGGCGTCCCCGACCGGGGCCACCCGGACCCACAGCCTGCGCCGCTTGATGAACAGCGAGCCGCCGAGCCCGGCGAACATCGCGATCGCGAAGCCCAGCACCCACACCTGGGTCGGGTCGTGCGACACCTGGAGCGACACCCACTGGTCGACCCCGTCGAAGCGCACCTTCGTGCCGTCGTCCAGGGTCAGCTGCTCGCCGACGTCGAGGTTCTCCCTCGCGACGCGCTCCAGCCGCCCGCTGTCCACCATCGACTGGTCGATCTCGAAGATCGACTGGCCTCGGCCCGAGTCGACGCCCAGGTCACCGCGCATCACGTCGATCGCCACCGCCGGATCGGCGAGCTGCGGGCCCGCCGAGGTGAGGATGTTGCCGTTCAGCACGGCGGTCGGCGCGAACAGGCCGGTCACCGCGAGCTGGTTCTTCCTGCGCTGCTCGGGGTCGGTGACCCCGGGCGGCTCGAACTTCGTCGCGCCCTCGGAGAGTCCCGTGGTGTTGTCCACCGGCCGCCACTGGATGGCCTGCGTCCGGCTGGTGCCGTCGGGGAAGGTGACGGTGAACGTCGGGGCGAAGCCGTGGTCGAGCAGGTAGACGCGGTCGCCCTCGGTGCGCAGCGGCTCGTTGACCTCGAGGTGGTAAGGGCGCCACGTGTCGTCCGCGAGGTCGGCGCCGGACTGGTACTCGATGTTCGCCTCGTAGGCGATCGGCTGCCCGGTGTCGGCGTAGGTCGCCGCGAAGTCGTTGACCCGCAGGCAGAACGGCGTCAGCTCGGTGCCGTCGACGCGAAGGCCCGGGTTGAACGAGTCGTAGGCGTAGATGCCGGAGTTGCAGAACTCGGAGGCCTCGGAGCCGTCGGCGAAGACGATCACCTGGCCCTCGTAGGAGTACATCGCGCCGAGTGCGAACGCGACGATCACGCCGAGCATGCCGAAGTGGAAGAACAGGTTGCCGGTCTCGCGGAGGTACCCGCGCTCGGCGCTGATGCTGCGGGCTCCGTCCTTCTCCTCGCGCTGGACGCGGCGCCAGCCACGCAGCCGCCGGTCCGCCGCGGCGAGCACCTCGTCGGGGTCGGCGTCGAGCTCGGCGCGCACGTGGTGCGGGAGCCGACCGAGATTGCGGGGCGTCAGCACGGGCTTGGCACGCATCGAGCGCACGTACTCGACGCTGCGCGGCGCGAGGCAGCCGACCAGCGACACCATCAGCAGCAGGTAGATCGCCGAGAACCAGACGCTGGAGTAGACGTCGAAGAACTGCAGCCGGTCGAGCAGCCGGCCCCACCAGCCGTGGTTGGCGATGTACTCCTGCGTCTTCGGCTCGTTGAGGTCGTGCTGGGGCAGCAGCGCGCCGGGCAGCGCGGCGAGCGCGAGCAGGAACAGCAGCACCAGCGCGGTGCGCATCGACGTGAGGCCACGCCAGGTGTTGCGCAGGAACGCCAGCGCGCGGCGGGCGGGAGTGGGCCGGTACTGCTTGCGCTCTGGCGTGACCGTGCTCGTCACAGTGGCAGCCTCACGTCGCTGATGAACGCGTCGCGCATCCAGGCCACCAGCTCGGCCCACAGGCCCGTGACGAGGAGCACGCCGACGGCGAGCAGCAGCACGCCGCCGAAGATCTGCACGCGCCGGCCGTTGCGGCGCAGCCAGTCGGTGGCGCCGACCGCCCACCGTGCGCCCGCGGCGATGAGCAGGAACGGCAGGCCGAGACCGAGGCAGTAGACGAGCACCAGCACGAAACCGCGAGCGCCGGTGCCACCGCTCGCGGCCGCGATCGAGAGCACCCCCGACAGCGTCGGCCCGATGCACGGCGTCCAGCCGAGGCCGAACACGGCTCCCAGCACGGGCGCGCCCCACAGCCCCGCCTTCGGGACGTGGTGCGAACGGACGTCGCGCTGCAGGCCGGGGATCAGGCCGAGGAACACCAGCGCCATCGCGATGGTGAGCACGCCGCCGATGCGCTGCAACGTCTGCTCGTTGGTCAGCAGCGCGTCGGCGAGCCAGACCAGCGTGCCGACGCCCGCGGTGAAGACCACCGTGAACCCGAGCACGAACAGCGCGGCGGCGCCGACCACGGCGCCGCGTCCCTTCTTGCGCTCCTCGCCGGGCCGCACGGCGGGCGCGTCGGAGCCGACGAGCGCGGCGAGGTAGGCGAGATAGCCGGGAACGAGAGGCACGACACACGGCGACGCGAACGAAACCGTACCGGCCAGGAGGGCCACGGCTGCCGCGAGCAGCAGCGGGCCGGTCATCGCCAGCTCGGTCGGATCCACGACCTTCAGAGTAAGGAATGGGTTTCGTGTGAAGTCGCAGGGTCTGCCTGCTACTTACTGCTCCCCTGCTGTTCACCAGCGGTGGCTACGTTCCCGATCATGCAATCGTCTGGGGTATCCCGCCGCTCAGTCCTGCTCGGTGCCGCGGGCGGCGCCGGGCTCGCCGTCCTCGGCGGCACCGCGCACGCCCGTCCCCCGCGTCCTCTGCACGTGGTCGTGGCCACCAACGAACCGTGGGGCACCTACCACGTCCAACCGCTGCTCGGTGAGGCCGCGCGCCGGGGCTGGCGGCTGACCCAGCTCGTGCCGGACCTCTCCGAGATCGAACCCGGTGAGCCCGTGCCCGTCGCGACGCCGGAGCAGGTCCGGCACGCCGATCTGCTCGTAGTGACCGGCGCGGGCGAGTGGCCGGTGCGCTGCGCCGAGCGGTTTTCCCGGCTGCCCCTCGCGGTGAGTTCGCTCGCCTACCTCGGGCCCGCCGAGGCGGAGCTGGCCCACCGGCTTCGCAGGCGCCTGAAGTGGATCACGTCGTCCTCTCCCGCCGAGGGCCGCGCGTTCGCGAGCTACCTCGGCACCCACCGCAAGATCCAGGTGGTCGGCTCCCCGCAGACCGACGACCTGCCGGAGCGCAGGCCGGAGCCGGGCGTGGTGCTGGTGGCGACGAGCGTCACCCGCCCCGACGGCACGGGCGGCGCCGCGCCGGGCACCGAGGTGCTGCTGGAATCGGCGGAACGGCTCGCCGCCGAGGGCAAGCACATCCTCGTCGGCCTGCACCCGCGCGAGGACCGTTCCCTGTGGGACCGCTACGAGATCAGCGACGTGCCGACGGTGCGGGCCTCTGCCCGCGCCGAGGCGTGCATCGGCATCCCCGGCACGGTCTTCCCGCTGATCGCGGCGGTCGGCACCCCGCTCGTCGGCGTCACCGATCCGGCACTGCGGGTGCCGGACTACCTGCTCGACGTGTGCTCGTCCACCATCGCCGACGCGGCACGGGCCGTGCCCGCGGTCACCGGCGCCCGGCTGCCCGACGCGCGGACGCTCGCCGATGCCGTGGGTCCGGTCGGCGGCTCAGCGGCCCGCCTGCTCGGTGCCTGGCGGCTGGCCGCCCTCGGCGGCAAGCCGGTTCACCACGGGAATCACGTCGGTGGCGAGCAGGTCGCGTAGGAACACCGCGGCCACGCGCTGCTGCTCGTCCACGATGATCGTCGAGGGCACCACGTTGCGCGGGTAACCGGAGAACCGCAGCAGGGACCTGCCCGCCGGGTCGTAGATCGACGGGTAGGTCAGCTGCCGGTTGCGCATGAAGTCCTGCGGCGCGGAACGGTCGGGGTCGCGGACGTCGATGCCGAGCACCTGCACCTTGTCGCCGAGCTGGTCCTGCACCCGCTGCATCTCGGGTGCCTCGGTACGGCAGGGACCGCACCACTGGCCCCAGATGTTGAGGACGACGACCTTGCCCCGGTAGTCGCGAATGGACAGTTCCTTGTTCTCGTCGAACAGGTCCTCGCCGGAGACGTCCGGCACCTGCTGCCGGTCGGCGCCCTCGTAGAAGATGTCGGTCTTGCCGCCGGGCGAGACGAACTCGAAGCTCGTGCCGCGCGAGACGGCGTCGTCGCCGGTGCTGCAGCCCGCGAGCACGAACGCCGCCGCGAGCAGGAGTGCCAGTGCCCTTCTCATGCGCCGGTCACCGTCGGATCCGTGGTGCCCGCTGGCTCGCTGTAGACGATGTCGGTGAGCTCCTCGCCGGTGAAGATCAGTGTGGTCAGCGACGCGAGCGAGCACTGCCGCCTGCGCGGGTCGTGCCAGAGCCGCTTGCCCTCGAGGAACCGGCGCAGCGTCCAGATCGGCAGCTGGTGAGACACGCACAGCGCCTCGTAGCCCTCGGCCTGCGCGCGGGCCCGGTACACGGCGCCGAGCATCCGGTGGGCGATCTCCATGTAGGGCTCGCCCCACGACGGCACGAGGGGGTTGCGCAGCTTGCTCCAGTGCCGCGGCTGGCGCAGCGCGCCGTCGCCGACCCCGACCTTGAGGCCCTCGAACTGGTTTCCCGCCTCGATCAGCCGCTCGTCGGTGGCGATGTCGAGCCGGTGGGCCGCGGCGATCGGCGCGGCGGTCTCCTGCGCACGCTCCAGCGGCGACGCCACGACGTGCACGAGCCCGTGCCCGGCCAGCGCCTCGGCCACGGTCAGCGCCTGCTGGCGGCCCCGCTCGGAGAGCACGAACCCGGGCATGCGCCCGTAGAGCACGCCGTCGGGGTTGTGCACCTCGCCGTGGCGCAGCAGGTGCACCAGCGTCTGCTTGCTCATGGCCGCTCCGCCGCCGCGGCCGCCCTCGCCGCCTGCTTGAGCGCGGTCTCGATCACCTCGAACGCGGCGTCGTCCATCGCCGCGTTGACGAACCACGCCTCGAACGCGCTCGGCGGCGCGTACACGCCGCCGTCGAGCAGCGCGTGGAAGAACGGCGCGAACCGCCAGGTCTCCGCCGCCGCCGCGCCCGCGTAGTCGTGCACGGGCTGTTCGGTGAAGAACACGCTCACCAGGTTGCCCGCGAAGGCCACGGTGTGCGGAACCCCTTCGGCCGTGAGCGCCCGCCCGAAGAGGTCGCCGAGCCTGCGCGCGTTGGCGTCGAGCGCCCGGTAGACGTTCTCGTCGGCGGCCCGCAGCGTGGCGAGGCCCGCGGCGACCGCGACGGGGTTGCCGGAGAGCGTGCCCGCCTGGTAGACGGGGCCGCTCGGGGCGAGTTTGGCCATCACGTCGGCGCGCCCGCCGAACGCGGCGGCGGGCAGCCCGCCGGACATGACCTTTCCGAACGTGTAGAGGTCCCCTGCCACGCCGTCGAGGCCGTACCAGCCAGCGGCCGAGACCCGGAAGCCCGTCATGACCTCGTCCATGATCAGCAGCGCGCCGTGCTCGTGGGCCAGCTCACGCAGTGCGGCGTTGAACCCCTCGCGTGGGGCGACGGCGCCCATGTTGCCCGCGGCGGCCTCGGTGATCACGGCGGCGACCGAGTCCGGGTTGTCGGCGAAGGACTTCCGCACGGCCTCGATGTCGTTGTAGGGCAGCACGATCGTGTCGGCCGCCTGCGCACCGGTGACGCCGGGCGAGGTCGGCAGGCCGAGCGTCGCGACGCCGGAGCCCGCCTGGGCGAGCAGCGCGTCGACGTGGCCGTGGTAGCAGCCGGCGAACTTGATGATCTTGGCGCGGCCGGTGAAGCCGCGGGCCAGCCGGATGGCGCTCATCGTCGCCTCGGTGCCCGAGTTGACCAGGCGCACCTGCTCCACCGGCCCGACCCGGCGGATGATCTCCTCGGCGAGCTCGACCTCACCGGTGGTGGGTGTGCCGAAGGAGAGCCCGGACGACGCGGCGTCGCGGGCCGCGCCGACGACGTCGGGATGGGCGTGACCGAGGATCATCGGTCCCCATGACGACACGAGGTCGACGTAGCGGTTACCGTCGGCGTCCCACAGGTGCGGGCCCTCGCCGCGCACCATGAAGCGGGGCGTGCCGCCCACCGCGGCGAAAGCGCGAACCGGCGAGTTGACCCCGCCGGGCGTGGCCGAGGCGGCGCGTTCGAACCAGGACTTGCTCTGCTCGACTCCTGTCACGCCTGCCAGTCTGGCAAAGCCGGGTCAGCCCTCGGCGACCTGCCCGTTGTCGCGTGACTTGCGGTACCTGCGCCTGCGCGCGCGCACGCCTAGCAGCACCTGCCGGATCGCGTCGACCACCAGGATCCCGGCGAGCCCGCCGAGCCCGATCGCGAGCGCGATCCAGTTGCCCGCGTAGACCCGGGAGACGAGCTCGGTGCCGTCGTCGAGGCGGACCGTGACCGTGGTGAGGGAGTTGTCCCACGCGAGGAACGCGACCCAGACCGCCACGGCGGCCACCACGACCTCGCACGCGGCGACGAACAGCCGCCACGGCTGATGGAGCCGCTCGGTGGAGTAACCGGGTACCGCTGGCCAGACGACGTCGCTCACGGCGTGCAGTCTTTCACGGCCGTGCGCAGTGCGTCGCGAAACGCCTCCGCGTCGCTCGCCCAGGCCAGCACCCTGGTGCCGTCCTTGAGCCGCACCGGCACCTCGGCGTACTTGCGCGGCACGCTCAGCCCGCCGCCGAGCACCCGCGTACCGGGCTTGGCCTCCTCGTCCGGCAGCGACGCGATGTCGGCGATCTTCAGGTGCTCCCGGCCTTGCGTCAGGTGCGTCGAAGTGACCCTGACGGCCAGGAACCGGCGCCGCGCGTACACCCACACCGCCGTGAGCCACAGCAGGCCGAGCCCGGTGACGATCCACATGAGCGTGTGCGGGCGGTCGCCGATGATGAGTTCGGAGAGCAACCCGAGCACGGCGAACAGCGGCCCCCACACCAGGGGCCAGCCACTCGCGCCACGCTCGGAGTACAGCTCCGTCACAGTGACTTGGGCACCTTGGGGAAGTAGTCCTGCACGCTCGGCAGGTACATGATCGCCACCGCGACGATCGAGACCAGGGCCGAGGCGAGCGTGATGATGTTGGAGAACAGCACCATCTGGAAGATCAGCGACACCGCGGCCAGCACCGTGAGGATCGTGCGCGCCGAGCGCGTTCCCTCACGCGCCTTGTAGGCGAACAGCGCGAACAGCACCGCGAACACGATGGCGCCCACGAACAGCGTCCACAGCAGCGACGTGGCGCCGGAGGCCAGCTGCTCGTCGGTGATGCGCGGGTCGTTGTTCATCTCGACGAGCCGGTCCACGATGTCCTGCTTGGCCGTCAGCGTCAGCCCGAAACCCGCGATCAGCACGAGCCCGGACACCACCCACAGCACGAACGACACCTTGACCGGCGTCGGCGGGTTGACGGGCTCCCGCTCCGAACCGCTGAGCCGGGGCGCGGGCGGCAGGCCCTTCTTGCGCCGCTGGTCGTCCGTTTCGTCTGAGTCGCTCACGCTGCAGACCTTAGTCCAGCCAGGCCGCGGCCTCGGCCGCCCAGTACGTGAGGATCAGGTCGGCGCCCGCGCGGCGGATCGACGTGAGCACCTCGAGGATCGTGCGCTGCCGGTCGAGCCAGCCGTTGGCGGCGGCCGCCTCGATCATCGAGTACTCGCCGGAGATGTTGTACGCCGCCACCGGCACCGGCGACAGCTCCGCGGCCGCCTTGATGACGTCCAGATAGGACAGCGCGGGCTTGACCATGATCGCGTCGGCGCCCTCGGCGAGGTCCAGCTCGATCTCGCGCAGCGCCTCGCGGGCGTTGCCGGGATCCTGCTGGTAGGTCTTGCGGTCGCCCTTGAGCTGCGAGTCGACGGCCTCGCGGAAGGGGCCGTAGAAGGCGCTGGCGTACTTGGCGGAGTAGGCGAGGATGCCGGTGTCGGTGTAGCCGGCGTCGTCGAGGGCCCTGCGGATCACGCCGACCTGGCCGTCCATCATCCCGCTGGGGCCGAGCAGGTGGGCGCCGGCCTTCGCCTGCGCGATCGCCATCTCGGCGTAGCGCTCCAGCGTGGCGTCGTTGTCCACGCCGCCCGCGTCGTCGAGCACACCGCAGTGGCCGTGGTCGGTGAACTCGTCGAGGCACGTGTCGGCCATCAGCACCGTGTCGTCGCCCAGCTCGGCGCGCAGGTCGCGCAGCGCGGCGTTGAGCACGCCGTTCTCGTCGGTGGCGCCGGAGCCGATGGCGTCGTGGACCTTGGGGACGCCGAACAGCATCAGCCCGCCGACCCCGGCGCGCACCGCCTCGACGGCGGCCTTGCGCAGGGAGTCCCTGCTGTGCTGGACGACGCCCGGCATGCTGCTGATGGGGCGCGGCGAGTCGGCGCCCTCCGCGACGAACATGGGCAGGATCAGCTGACGTGGCCGCAGCGTGGTCTCGCTGACCAGGCGCCGCATGGCGGCCGTACCCCGCAACCGGCGAGGCCGATGCTCAGGAAACACCCCGTACACGCTACTCCGCCACGGCCGCCCCTTTCACCGCGCCCACACCTGCCCCCAAGGCCACCTTTGTTGCGCTCAACGCACCTAAGGTGGCCTTGGGTGCAGTCAGCCGAGGCGGGAGACGGCCGCGAGGACGCGATCCCAGAAAGGGTCCGCGTCGAGGGTCATGGCGACCTTCGCGTTCGGCGGTTCGCCGAGGTAGCCGTGCAGGTCCACCACCGTCGCCCCGCGCGTGAGCTCGCCGTGCAGCTCCACGGCGACGTGCGCGTCCACGCACCGCACCAGCGCCGGGTCGAGCACCCGCGCCACGGCCACCGGGTCGTGCAACGGCGGCGCCTCGAAGCCGAACAGCCGCCGGTACGTCGAGCCGAAGAACGTCATCAGCTCGACACACGTCCGCCCCAGCGCGCCGGCGAGCCCTTCGAAGCGGGCCACCACCTCCGGCGTCACCAGCGCGTGATGCGTGACGTTCAGCCCGCACATCGTCACCGGCACCTCGGCGGCGAACACGATCGCCGCCGCCTCCGGGTCCACGTAGACGTTCGCCTCGGCGTAGGGCGTCACGTTGCCGCGTTCGGTCGAGCCGCCCATCAACACGACCTCACGGATGCGCTCCGCGTCCTCCGGGTACCGCGTGAGCAGCAGCGCGATGTTGGTGAGCGGGCCGGTCGGCACGAGCGTCACCGGCTCGGGGTGCGTGGTCAGTATCCGGTGCATCAGCTCCACGGCGTGCTCGCCGCTCACCCGCACCGACGGATCGCCGAACGTCGGCCCGTCCAGCCCGGACTCGCCGTGCACGTCGTCGGCGATCCGCAGCGGCCGGGTCAGCGGGCGCGGGCACCCGGCGGCGACGGGCACGTCGGTGATCCCGGCGATCGTGCACACGCGCAGCGCGTTGAGCGTGGTCTTCTCCAGCGTCTGGTTACCGCCGACGGTCGTGATCGCGAGCAGTTCCGCCGCCGGGTCACCGGCCGCCAGCAGGATCGCGATCGCGTCGTCGTGCCCGGGATCGCAGTCGAGGATGATCGGCGTCATGGTCACCGAGCCAACCGGCGTCGCATCGCCCCCGCAAGGCCGCGATCAGCCCTAGGCTGGCTCGATGAGCGCCGACGTACTGAACCTCACCAGGGAACTCGTGGCGGTCGACACGATCGGCCACTCCGAGAGCACCGCACTGGCCGTGGTGGCCCCGCTGCTGGAGACGGCGGGCTTCACCGTGGACGTCGCCGAGCACGAGCCGGGCCGGGGCACGCTCATCGCGGAGTGGCACACCGGGCTCGGCGAGCCGCCGTTGTGCCTGTCCGGCCACGTCGACACGGTGCCGCTGGGCGCGGCGTCCTGGCAGCACGACCCGTTCCGCGCCGAACCCGACGGCGACCGCCTGCACGGCAGGGGCACGAGCGACATGAAGGGCGGCGTGGCCGCGATCGTGGCCGCCGCGACGAAGATCGCGACGCTGCGGCCGAGCCGGGCCGGGTTGCGGCTGGTGCTGACGGCCGCTGAGGAAACCGGTTCCGCGGGCGCCCGGCTCGCCGCGGAACGCCTGGCGGGACGGCCGAGCGGACCGCTCGTGATCACCGAGCCGACCGGCAACGCCGTGCTCCACGGCCACAAGGGCGCCCTGTGGCTGTCGGCGAGGACGGCCGGGGTGACGGCGCACGGCTCGATGCCGCACCTCGGCGACAACGCCGTGTACAAGCTCGCGCGGGCGGTGACCCGGTTGGAGTCGTACGCCTTCGACGCGCGGCCACATCCGGTGATGGGCGGGCCGACGCTGAACGTGGGGACGTTCCGCGGCGGGCTCAACACCAACTCGGTGCCCGACAGCGCGGAGGCGACCGTGGACGTGCGCACCGTGGCCGGGCAGGACCACGCCGCCGTGCTGGCGAGCCTTGCCGAGCGGGTGGGTGACGAGGTGCGCCTGGCGCCGCTCGTGGACCTGCCACCGGTGTGGACGGAGCCGGGCGACGCGTGGGCGGCGTCGGTCGCGGAGATCGCGCGGGAGATCACCGGCCACGGCGACGGCTCGCCGCGCGCGGCGACCTACTTCACGGACGCCTCGGTACTGACGCCGGCGTTCGGCCTGGTGCCGACGGTGATCTGCGGACCGGGCGAGGCCGAACAGGCCCACGTGACCGACGAGTGGGTCTCGATCACGAACCTCGCCGAATCGGTGGCGATCCTGGAGCGCGTCGCCGTCGCCTGGTGCGGCACGTAGTACCCCAGAAGCACCCAAGGCCACCTTTGTTGCGTTGAACGCAACAAAGGTGGCCTTGGGGAGCGTTACCCGCTCAGGAGCGGCGGGCGCGCTTGGCCTTGCGGGGCGGCGGGAGGGCGCCCTCGGCGCGCAGCTTGGCGGCGTGCTCGGCGAGAGCGTCCACCAGCTCGATCACGTTCGGCTTCTCCGGCTGCACGTCCACGCGCAGGCCGAACTCGGTCGCCGTCTCGGCCGTCTTCGGGCCGATGCACGCCACGAGCGTGCGCGCGTGCGGCTTGCCCGCGATGCCCACGAGGTTGCGGACCGTGGACGACGAGGTGAAGCACACCGCGTCGAAGCCACCGGTCTTGATCATCTCGCGGGTCTCGGCCGGCGGCGGAGCCGCACGCACGGTGCGGTACGCCGTCACGTCGTCGATCTCCCAGCCGCGGTCGCGCAGCCCGGCCGACAGCGTCTCGGTGGCGATGTCGGCGCGCGGCAGCAGCACGCGGTCCACCGGGTCGAGCACGTCGTCGTAGGGCGGGAACTCCGCGAGCAGGCCCTCGCTCGACTGCTCGCCGCTGGGCACCAGCTCGGGCAGGATCCCGAACGAGCGCACCTTCTCCGCGGTCGACTCCCCGACGCAGGCGATCTTCACGCCGGAGAACGCGCGGGCGTCGAGGCCGAACTCGGCGAACTTCTCCCACACCGCGCGCACCGCGTTGGTGGAGGTGAACACGATCCACTGGTAGCGGCCGTCGACGAGGCCCTTCACCGCGCGCTCCATCTGCGCTGGGCTGCGCGGCGGCTCGACGGAGATCGTCGGCACCTCGTGCGACGTCGCGCCGTGGCTGCGGAGCCGGTCGGCCATGTCGCCCGCCTGCTCCTTGGTGCGCGGCACGAGCACCTTCCAGCCGTACAGTGCGCGCGACTCCCACCACGACAGCTTCGAACGGTTGCCGACGACGGAGCCGATGCTCACCACGAGCGGGCCGACGAGCTCGCCCGCGTCAGCGGCCAGCGACGCGAGCGTCGAGTCGACGGTGCGCTGGGTGTTGATGGTGCCGTTGGACGTCACGGCCACCGGCGTCTGCGGTGCGAGACCGTGCTCGACCAGCGCGGAGGCCGCCTCGGCGAGGTGGCTCGACGTCGCGTGCAGCACGATCGTGCCCGGCGTGCCCGCGAGCCCGGCCCAGTCGACCTCGCCCCGGACGTCGACCTCGGTGTGGGCTCCGCCGAGCGCCACGCCCGCGTAGGCGGGCACGGCGGCGCCGGGCGAGACACCCGGCACGACGTCGAACACGGCGCTCGTGCGCGACACGGCCTGCACCTCGGACACCACAGCGGGCTGGGTCAGCGGGTCACCGGCGACGAGGCGCAGCACGAGCCGGCCCGCCTTCGCCTCGGTGGTCAGGTCCTTGGCGACGTCACCCGGCTCGCCGACGGCGGGGCGGACCTCCGCCTCCGGGCCCGCGAAGGCGAGCACACCTGCCGGCACATCCGGGTCCGTCACCACGAGCTCGGCCTTCGCGAGCAGCTCCTGGGCACGGACGGTCAGCAGTCCGGCGTCGCCGGGGCCCGAGCCCACGAAGGCGACGCGCCCCGTGGTCTTGCGTGCGCGGGTCATCTACTTCGTCTCTCCTCTTGTCGGCCGTCAACCACGACAGCGGCCGAATCGTTCTTCGTGCGTGCTGTTGAACTCAGCGGGACCTCAGCGGGACAGGGCCCCGGCACCGAGGTCGAGCAGCTCGGCGGCCAGGTCGCGGCCGAGCTTGTCCGCTTCGTGTTTCTCGGCGATGGCCGAGGCACGAAGGATCTGGACGGAGTCACCTTCGACCCCGGTGGCGGCGATCCCGCGCAGCGAGAGGCGTTCGAGCACAGCCCCATCGCCGTCCAGGTCCTCCACGACATCGGCCAGTGCGCCGACGGGCGCGCTGCAACCGGCCTCGAGCGCGGCCAGCATGGCCCGCTCAGCGGCAACGGCCGCCCGTGTCGCTTCGTCGTCCACAATGGACTGAAGCAGGTGTTCGGTGTCCACGTCGTCGACGCGGGTCTCGACAGCCAGCGCACCCTGTGCGGGGGCGGGCAGCATCTGGATCGGGTCGAGCGTCTCGGTGATCACATCGAGCCTGCCCACCCTGGACAGGCCTGCACGGGCGAGCACCACGGCGTCCAGCTCGCCCGAGGTGACCTTGCCGATCCTGGTGTCGATGTTGCCGCGGATCGGCACGACCTCGAGGCCGAGGCCCAGCGCACGCAGCTGCGCGATGCGGCGGGGCGAGCCGGTGCCGACGACCGAGCCGGGCGGCAGCTCCCCCAGGGTGAGTCCGTCCCGCGCGATCAGCGCGTCCCTCGGGTCCTCGCGCGGCGGCACGGCCGCGAGCGAGATGCCCTGCTCCGGCGCGGTCGGCAGGTCCTTGTACGAGTGCACGGCCACGTCGACCTGCTTGGCCAGCAGCGCCTCGCGCAACGCGGAGGTGAACACGCCGACGCCGATCTCGGCGATCGGGGCGCTCGACCGGTCGCCCGGCGTCGAGACCGTGACGATCTCGACGCGCTGGCCCGCGTCCTCGAGCTTCTTCGCGATGGTCCCGGTCTGCGCCACGGCGAGCTTGCTGCCGCGGGTGCCGATCCGGATAACACTGCGCCGCGCAGCGGCTCCGCCAGGGGTGGCGGTCGGGCGGCGGGAGGGACTGTCAGCCACGCTTGTCACCGTCGATCTGATCGTGCTTGGAGCCTGCCGAGGGGCTGGACACGATGTTCGGCGCCTGCGGGTCGAGCTCGAACAGCTCGCGCAACGCGTTGGCGTAGTCGGTGTCCGCCGTCTCAGCGGCGAGTTGCTTCACGCGCACCGTGGGCGCGTGCAGGAGCTTGTCCACGACCCGGCGGACCGTGCGGCCCAGCTCGTCGCGGACATCCGCGTCGAGTTCGGGCAGCCGCTTGTCGAGGCGCAGCAGCTCGGCGTCCACCACCTCGGCGGCCCGCTTGCGCAGCGCGGTCACGGTGGGCGTGACGGCGGCACTGCGCTGGCCCGCCAGGTAGGCGCGCACCTCGTCGAGCACGATGCCCGCGGCCTTCGCGGTCTGCCGTTCCGTCGTCCCGCTGCCGGACTCGTGCATCCGGCGGCGGACGGTCTCCAGGTCGACGACGGTGACCCCGGCCACGTCGGCGACGGCAGCCTCGACGTCGCGGGGCAGGCCGAGGTCGCAGATCACCACGGGTGCGTCCGCACGCGGCGCGACGTGTTCGGTACCGAGCACGGCACCCTTCGCTCCGGTGCACGCCACCACGACGTCGGCCTGCGCCAGCGCGGCCGCGAGCCCGGTCATCGGCACGGCGCGAGCGGGCACGCCCTGCTCGGCGACCGACGCGGCGAGGCGCTCGGCGTTGGCGAATGTGCGGTTGGCCACGGCGACGTCGCCGATGCCGGCCTTGCGCAGCTGCGACGCGGCGAGCGCGCCCATCGAACCGGCGCCGACGATCAGCGCGCGCTGCCCGGCGAGCTCACCGGCGGCGGCGAGCGCCTCGGAGACCACGGACGCGCCGAGCGCGTCGAGCCCCGTCTCGGTGTGCACGCGCTTGCCGACGCGCAGCGTCGTCTGCACCAGCTCGTGCAGGACCCGGCCGACCGTGCCGGCCTCGCGGGCCGTGGCGTAGGCGGAGCGGACCTGGCCGAGGATCTGGGTCTCGCCGACCACCATCGAGTCGAGCCCGGACGCCACGGAGAACACGTGCTCCACCGCGGCGCCCGCGTAGTGCACGTAGAAGTTGTCGTAGAGCTCCTGCGCCTCCATGCCGGCCTGGCGGGCGAGGACCTCGGAGATGTCGGCGAGGCCGCCGTGGAACGTCTCGACGACGGCGTAGACCTCGATGCGGTTGCAGGTCGAGAGCAGCATGACCTCGGAGACGTGGTCGGTCTGCTGGAGCTCGTGCAGCACCTTCCCCAGTTCGGCGGCGGGCACGGCGGCGCGCTCGAGGGTGGTGAGGTCGGCGGTCCGGTGGGACAGCCCGATCGCCAGGATGCTCACGACTGCAACACCGCCCCGTTGCCCGCGACGGTGCTTTCGGCCACCTTGCCGTTCGGCTCGTTGTCCGCCCTCCGCGCGACGTGGAAGGACAGGATCTGCAGTTCCACAGCCAGGTCGACCTTTCGCACCTCGACATGTTCCGGCACTTGCAGCACCACCGGAGCGAAGTTCAGGATGCACTGCACCCCACCCTCGACGAGCCGGTCGCACACCGTCTGGGCCGCGGCAGGCGGCGTCGCGATGACCCCGATGGAGATCTGGCGATCGGCGCACACCTGCGGGATGTCGTCGAGGTGTGTCACCGGAATGCCGCCCACCGGCACCCCGATCAGGTCCGGGTCGATGTCGAAGAGCGCCTCGACCGGGAAACCCCTTCCGGGGAAGCCACCGTAGTTGGCCAACGCATGTCCGAGGTTACCGATTCCCACGACGGCGACCTTGTGCTGACGTGTGAGTCCGAGCACGCGCTCGATCTGGCCGACGAGGACGGCCACCTCGTAACCGACGCCACGCGTGCCGTAGGAGCCGAGGTAGGAGAGATCCTTGCGGAGCTTGGCGGAGTTGACCCCCGCGGCGGTGGAGAGCTCCTCGCTGGAGACGGTGGTGGCGCCCTGCTCGGCCATCGCGGAGAGGATCCGCAGGTAGACGGCGAGGCGGGCGACGGCCGCCTCGGGGATCGACTTGGCGCGGACCTCCGGGTCGGCGCCGTTCTCCGCGACGGCGGGGATCTCGGCGGTGGGAGCGTTGTCAGCGTCGGGGGTCGCTCCCCCTCGGGTGCGCTTGTGCGCGGCGGCTCCGTTGCGCCGGCCCCGCTGTGCCACCACGCTGGCTCTCCTGTCGCCGAGTTCGAGAAGTCAACCCTTGACCGAGCGCGCGCGACGGTGTTCGATACCGGCGCAGCGCTTGGTGGCAATACGGTAGTTCATTTGTGAACGCAGGCACAAAGCGGCTGGTTAACCCACTGAAATCGTCGCGCGAAGCCCTTTTCTGACGCCCTGTCACCATTTTCGCCGTCCGCAGTGAAGGCCACCTTCACTGCGTTGAACGCAGGCAAGGTGGCCTTCACTGCGGTTGGTGCCGGTGGGGCACATCACATGTTGGCGCCTGGGGTGAGCACCTGGTCGATCACGAACACCGTGGCGTTCTTGGTCGGGATGTTGCCGCACAGCACCTTCGCGCCGTTGACGGTCAGGTTCTCGCCGCTGCCCTCGATCGTCACCGGACCGCCCTCGGTGTTGAGGGTGTCCACCTCGCCGGCCTGCTCGAGGCCCTTGGCGTCATAGCGCTGGCCGAGGACGTGGTACTGCAGGATCGGCGCCAGCTCGTCCGGCTTGCCCGCGAGCTCGTTGAGCTTCTGCTCACCGAGCGCGTCGAAGGCCGCGTCGGCGGGCGCGAAGACCGTGATGGCCTCCTGGCTGTTGAGCGTGTCCACGAGGTCGGTGGCCTTCACGGCGGCCACGAGCTTGGTCAGCAGCGGGTTGGTGCTCGCCGCCGTGGCGACCGACTGCGGGCCCATCGAGTCGAGGCTGCCGGGCTCGTTGCCCTGGGGCAGTTGGCCACAGGCGGGGCCGAAGACGTCGTCGGCCGTGGTCACACCCTCCCCGGACGGCATCGCCGAGCTGCTGCTCTGCGGCAGCTGACTGCTGCCCGACCGCTGACCGCCCGCGTCCGCCTGGGCCCTGTCCTCCGAACCCTCACCGCTGCCACAGGCGGCCAGCCCGAGTACGGCGGCCAACACGAATCCGGCACCGGCATAGCGTCGCGCGTTGCTCACGAAGATCACTCCATTCTCGACTGTCCCTGTCGTTGTGAGTGATTCGGAGCCGGTTCCCGGAGGGATTGCCGCTATCGGGTGGTGAATGTGACGGTGTGCCAGCCGGTCGCGCCGTCGGGCACCACGGGTGCACGGTGCTCGGTCTGCGTGTACCCGGACTTGTCCGTGGCGCGGCAGGTGAGCTGGTGACTGCCCGGCTCGGTGACGTCGAGTGCGACCTGCCACATCCGCCACGCGTCGTCGGTGACCACTGTGGACAGTTCCGCCTCCCGCCACGGCCCACGGTCAAGGCGCACCTCGACCTTCTCGATGCCCGTGTGCTGTGCCCACGCGATCCCGGCGACCACGACACGGCCGGGCGACAACGTCGCGAAGCCCTTGGGCGAGTCGATGCGCGACTGCGTCTTCACGGGAGCCTCCCGCGCCCAGCCGCGCTCGAGCCAGTACGCCTGCCGCGCCTCCCACGTGGTCACCTCCAGGTCGGTGACCCACTTGGTGCCCGACACGTACCCGTAGAGCCCGGGAACCACCATGCGGGCGGGGAAGCCGTGTTCGACCGGTAGCGGTTCGCCGTTCATGCCGATGGCGAGCAGCGCGCCCCTGCCGGGTTCGAGCACCACGTCCAGCGGTGTGCCGCACGTCCAGCCGTCAGTGCTCGTGGAGTACAGCTGCTGCGCGCCACGCCGGATTCCGGCCTCACGCAACAACTCCCCCAGGTCGACACCGACGAAGTTCGCGGTGGAGATCAGCGACCCACCGACCTCATTGGACACACAGCACAGCGTGATCGTGCGCTCCACCAGTCGGCGGTCGCGGATGTCGTCGAAGGTGAACGTCAGCTCCCGCTCCACCATGCCGTGGATGCGCAGGCTCCAGTCCTCAGCGCGGACCTGCGGCACGATCAGCGCGGTGTCGATGCGGTAGAAGTTCTCGTTCGGCGTGAGGAACGACGGCGTGCCGAGCTTGGCGAAGTCGGCGTCGGCGGGAACCGGCGGCACGCGCCGGGCCGGTTCGAGCTCGCCCACCGCCGCGCGTGAGCTGTCCGCGCTGCGGCTGGAGCCGAGCAGCTGACCGGCGAGCCCGGCCACGCCTGCCCCGGCCGCGATCGCGCCCGCGCCGAGCAGGAACCGCCGCCGCTCGGGCGAGCCGATGTCCCCGGCCCCGGCCGCCCGCAGCGCCCGCGCGTGCAGCCAGCGGAACGCCCACAGGCCCGCGAGCAGGCTCGCCGCGGGAGCGGCCAGCGCCAGCTGCCCGAGGTCGGGTCGGGTGAACACCGCGAGGCCGCCGAGGACGCCGAACACCCCGATGACCACGGTCCCCACCAGCGGGCTCCGGCGCGACAGCAGCCCCGCACCGGCGGCCACCGCCACGAGCACCACGGCCATGCCGCTGAGCAGCACGAGCTTGTCCGCGGTGCCGAAGGTGCGCACCGCCCAGTCCTTCAGCCAGGTGGGCGTGAGGTCGATCGCCGAGTTGCCGACCGCTAGGTACGGCGAGGCGTTCCGGCCGACGAAGGCCGCCACGAGATGCCCCGCGGCCAGCGCCGAGGCGAGCCCGAGCAGGCCGCAGAGCACGGCGTGGGTCGCCCGCAGGCGCGTGTCGGTGCGTTCGGAGACGGCGAGATCGCTCATGTCCCCATATTCGGCGCCGAACGGCTTCCGGACTGCTGCGCGGCGCTTACGAGTGGCTTACGACCGCAACGCGGCCCGCAGGCGGTCTTCCTCGACCTTCCAGTACCCGTGCTCCTCGTCGTCCACGAGGATCACCGGAACGCGGTCGCCGTACTCGGCCCGCCACTCGGGGTCGGAGTCGACGTCGGCGGTGGTCCACTCGACGCCGAGCTCACCGCAGATCCGCGCCACGTCCTCCTCCGCGTGCTCGCACGCGTGGCAGCCGACCCTCGTCATCACGGTCACCCGATGCATGGCTCCATCATCCCCGCAACCGGAAGCGGCGCAGCTTGCCGACCGACGAATGCGGCAGCGCCTCGGCGAACTCGACGGTGCGCGGCACCTTGTACGCCGCGAGCGTGGCCGCGCAGGCGTCCACCACCTGCTGTTCGGACAGCGCCACACCCGGCTTCGGCACGACCACGGCCTTCACCGCCTCGCCACTGCGCTCGTCCAGCACCCCGACCACCGCGACCTCGGCGACCTCGGGCAGTGCGCCGATCACGTCCTCCACCTCGTGCGGGAACACGTTGAAGCCGTTGACGATGATCAGGTCGTTGGCGCGGTCGACCAGGTGCAGGTCGCCGTCGACGTCGACGTAACCGACATCGCCCGTGCGGAACCAGCCGTCCTCGTCCGGCCCGTGTGCGCCGTCGGGCCAGTACCCGCTGAACAGGTTCCGCCCGCGCACGGCGACCAGTCCGGTGCCGCCGGTGTCGTCGGCGAACGCGTCGGACGGATCCGCGGGGTCGAGCGGCACCGGGCCCGGCGTGCCGTCGCTCTCGACGAGCCGCAGCTCGACGCCGGGCAGCGGGCGGCCGACCGACCCCGGCTTGGCGTAGCCGGTGACCAGCGTGGACGTCACCACGGGCGCGGCCTCGGTGAGCCCGTAACCCTCGAACACGGCCAGCCCCGTGGCGCCCCGGATGGCGGCGAGCACCTTCGGGTGCAGCGGTGCGGCACCCGACACGAGCAGGCGGACCGTCGACAGCGCTTCGCCGACCTCGTCGGCGGGCAGCACGGCCAGCTCGGCGTACATCGCGGGCACCCCGACGATCACGGTCACGCGGTGGTCGGCGCACGCGGCGAGCGCCTTCCGCGCGTCGAACCGCTGCGCGAGCACCGCGGTGGCCCCGGCGGCGACGGCGTTGAGCAGGCCCGGCCCGAGCCCGTAGATGTGGTGCAGCGGGATGGCCACGAACACCCGGTCGCCGGGGTCGGCCACGGGCGGGCTCAGCTGCCCGAGCTGGGCGACGTTGGCCAGCAGCGCGCGGTGCGACAGCATCACGCCGCGCGGGGGTCCGGTGGTGCCCGAGGTGTAGAACAGCGCGGCGACGTCCTCGCCCGCCCCGGTCGCCTCGACGGGCTCGCCCGCGGAGGTGTCGATCACGGGTTCCAGCACGGGCACGTCCGGTTCGCCCGGGTCGGCGCCGACGAGCAGCCGCGCGCCACTGTCGGCGAGCACGGGCCGCCACTCGCCCTCCGGCGCCTGCGGCGACAGCGGCACGGCGATCCCGCCAGCCCTGGTCACCGCGAAGAAGGCCACCGCGAACGCCGAGGAGGTCGGCAGCCGCAGTGCCACGCGGTCGCCGCGGCCCAGCCCGGCTCCGAGCAGGCGGCGGGCCTGCGTGTCGACGGCGGCGTCGAGTTCCGCCCAGGTCAGTGTGGTCTCGGCCACGGTGTCGACGAGCGCGGTCGCTCCGGGCCGCTCGCGCGCGTTGGCGGCGACGAGGTCCGCGACGTTGGCGACTTCGGCGACACTGCCTGCCCCAGCAGCCACAACCAGCCCCTTTCGATCACCGGCCAGTGTGCCAGCCGAGTGCGACGTCACAAGGTGGTTTTGACCTCGTCTCCTTTTCGCAATCGAGACACCACTACCTACTTCGCGGTAACAACGCGTATGCTCCGTCAGGCGACGTAGTGGCGATGATCACGCGGAGTCCGGGAACGGGCCCGGAGGAGGTGCAACACGATGAGCATGCCGATCGCTGTTGCGGCAGGTCCAGCGCCTGCGAGGCTCCGCGCGGTGGAGAGCGACGCGAGCGTCGACGAGAACTGGGATCTGGTGCGCGCGGCCCAGCGCGGCGACACCGCGGCGTTCGGCAAGCTCTACGACCGCTACGTCGACTGGGTGTACCGGTACGTGCTGCTGCGGGTCGGCGACCGCCACCTCGCGGAGGACGTCACGAGCGAGACCTTCCTGCGCGCGTTGCGCCGGATCACGTCGATCTCGTACCAGGGCCGCGACGTCGGTGCGTGGTTCACCACGATCGCCCGCAACCTGGTGCTCGACCACGTGAAGTCGAGCCGGTTCCGCCTGGAGATCGTCACCGACGAGGTGACCGAATCCGGCACCCAGACCTTCGGCGCCTCCGCGCAGCACTCGCCGGGCCCCGAGCAGCAGGTGATCAGCAAGACCACCAACGACGAGCTGCTGCGCTGCATCGCCGGGCTGGGCGACGACCAGCGGGAATGCATCATCCTTCGGTTCATCCAGGGCTTCTCGGTGTCCGAGACCGCGCAGATCATGCAGCGCAACGAGGGCGCCGTGAAGGCACTCCAGCACCGCGCCGTGCGCAGGCTCGCGAAACTTCTGCCCACCGGTCTGCGCTGATTCCGCGTAACCGGTCACCCCGCCGATCGTTGCCAGTGCGAAGGATTCGGCGGAGCAGGCCGGGAGGCGCGCGACATGTGGAGGCCTCCGTGGCCGCGCCAGGGGCGCGGGGAACACGAGCGCTTCGCTCGCGCGGTCGAGCACGGGCACGGGCCCGAGTTCAGCGACGAGCTGGCTGTGGTCGCCGCGCTGCGCAGGCTCGGCGCCGACACCGCGCCGGACGACGAGGCCCGCACGCGCATCGCGGGCCGCATCGAGGACGCGCGGCAGCGGCCGCCACGCCGCCGTCCCCGCACCGTTCCCGTGGTCGCTGCCGCGATGGCGCTGCTCTTCGCGCTGTCGGGGCTCGGGCTGCTGCTCGCCGACGACGCATTGCCCGGCGAGCCGCTCTACGACCTGAAGCGCCTGCGCGAGACGGCCGTGCTGGAGCTGACGTTCGACGACGAGGCCAGGGCGCTCACGCACCTGGAGTACGCCGCGCGCCGTATCGACGAGCTGACCGTGCTCGTCGAGCGGGGGCGGTTCGACGAGCACGCTTACGCGACCGGCATGGCCGACTTCACCGGAGACACGCGGGCCGGCGTCCTCCAGCTCACCGCGCTCGCGACCAGTTCGGACGGGCGGCAGCTGGAGCCGCTCGGCGACTGGGCGGAGCGGCAGTCGAGCAGGCTCGCGGCACTGCACCGGGTGCTCCCGGCGAATGCCACCGACGCCACCGAGCCGGTGGAGCTGCTGGCCAGGGTCCGGCAGCGCGTCACCGCGCTGAGCGACCGGATGGGTTGCTACCAGATCACCTCGGGCGAGTTCGACGAGCTGGGCGCGCTGCCCGCCACCGGGACGTGTGGCCTCCCGGAGAGCCTGCGCGCCGGGGAGTACCGGCGACCGGGCACCATCCCGCCGCCCGCCTACGAGCCACCCGAGCCACCGGCGGTCCAGCCGCTGACGAGCGCGGGCACCTCAACGCCCGAGCCCGTACTCACGCCGTCACCGACACCTCCACCGCCGACACCGGCGCCCACACCGAGCGAGACCGCCGTTCCCGCGCCCATCCCGGCGCCGACGGGGCCGCGGCTGCCGGACTCGTCGCCGCCGCCCGCCCCGGTCGTGTCCATCCCGCCGCTGTTGCCGGGGCTGCCGGGGGTGAGCATCGGATAGCGCTCCGTCGTCAGTTGTATCCTCGCTACTCTGTGCACAGCACCGGAGTGCAACTCGAACGTGGAGGCGGTGTGCGTGGCACTGTGGCGGGCCCGCGGTAAGGGGCACGAACGCGAGCGGCTCGCCGCACTGGCAGGCGAAGCCTCGGCCGACGCTGCCGTGGCCATGGAAGCCGCGCAGGTGGCGACCCTCGAGGTCCCGGCGCCCGAGGGCGGCGGACCCGCTCCACCACCCGCTCCGCCCGACCTCACCGCGGCGGCGTTCTTCGACGTGGACAACACGATGATGATGGGCGCGTCGATCTTCCACTTCGCGCGGGGACTCGCCGCGCGCAAGTACTTCACCACCTCCGACCTCGCCGGGTTCGCGTGGCAGCAGGTGAAGTTCCGCGTCGGTGGGCGCGAGGATAAGCAGGGCATGCAGTCCAGCCGCGAGCAGGCACTGTCCTTTGTGGCGGGACGGACCGTCGACGAGATGGTGGCCGTCGGCGAGGAGATCTACGACGAGCTGATGGCCGACAAGATCTGGTCCGGCACGCGTGCACTCGCCCAGATGCACCTCGACGCGGGTCAGCGCGTGTGGCTCGTGACGGCGACACCCGTCGAGCTGGCGGCCATCATCGCGCGGCGCCTGGGGCTCACCGGCGCGCTGGGCACGGTCGCGGAGAGCGTCGACGGCGTGTACACCGGACGGCTCGTCGGGGATCTGCTGCACGGCAGGGCGAAGGCGCACGCCGTGCGCGCGCTGGCCGCCCGCGAGGGGCTGAACCTGCGCCGCTGCACGGCGTACTCGGACTCGCAGAACGACGTGCCGATGCTCTCGGTCGTCGGCACCGCCGTGGCCGTCAACCCCGACTCGGGACTGCGCGAGACGGCGCGGAGCCGGGGCTGGGAGATCCGCGACTTCCGCACCGGGCGCAAGGCCGCGAAGATCGGCGTGCCCTCCGTGCTCGGCGCAGGCGCGGTCGCCGGAGCCGTCGCCGCGGGCATCGCCTACCGCCGCCGAGCCGCCTGACCGGAGTAACGCCAACGGCCCCCAAGGCCACCTTTGTTGCGTTGAACGCAACAAAGGTGGCCTTGGGGGCCGGTAGGGGAAGGCTCAGTCGCGGAAGATGCTGCGGCGCTGGGAGAGGCGGCGGTACAGCATCTGCTGGATGGCCTCGCGGACCTGGTCGTTGAGGTTGAAGATCAGCAGCGGGTCTTCCTCCGCCTCCGCCGCGAAGCCGTCCGTGGGGATCGGCTCGCCGAACTCGATGTGCCACTTCGTCGGCAGCGGGATCGCGCCGAGCGGGCCGAGCAGCGGGAAGAACGGCGTCACCGGGAAGTACGGCAGCCCGAGCAGGCGGGCCAGCGGCTTCAGGTCGGCGAGCTTCGGGTAGATCTCCTCGGCGCCCACGATCGACACCGGGATGATCGGCACACCCGTGCGCAGCGCCGCCGACACGAACCCGCCGCGACCGAACCGCTGCAGCTTGTACCGCTCCGAGAACGGCTTGCCGACGCCCTTGAAACCCTCCGGCCACACGCCGACGAGCTCGCCCGCGCGCAGCAGCCGCTCCGCGTCGGGACCACACGCGAGCGTCTGCCCCGACCTGCGGGCGAGCGTGCCCAGCAGCGGCGTCTTGAACACCAGGTCGGCGCCCAGCATGCGCAGGTGCCGCGCGCGCTGCTCGTGGACGGCGAACGCGGTCATCACCGAGTCGATCGGCAGCACGCCGGAGTGGTTGGCCACGAGCAGCGCGCCGCCCTCGGCGGGCAGGTTGGCCACGCCGTGAGTGCTCACCCGGAACCACTTCTCGTACAGCACACGCAGCGGCGGCAGCACGAGCGTGTCGGTGAGCTCGGGGTCGAAGCCGAACTCGTCCACGGTGTAGTCACCGGTGAGCCGGTGCCGCAGGAACGTCAGGAACCGCGCCAGCGGGTCGCCCTGTTCCTGCTGCTCCGTGTCCGCGGTGGCACCGGGAAACGCCACGACGGGGGCGTCGTGCTCCCTGGGGGCGGCCGGCTGCGCCTCGTCGTCTCTGCTCCGGTGCAGTGGGATGACCTGCGCCGAAGAGCCGGTTGTCACTGCTTCACCCTCCAACCGTCGACCGTGGTGGCCAGCTCCGCGAGACGGTCACCGTCAACCACCGGCCGCAGTCCCCGGCCGAGGATGTAGTCGTCGTAGGCCTCGCGGGTGCTCCACCGGGGGGTGTACCCGAATTCGTCCTTGAGTCTCGTGTTGTCCACGACCCGGCCGAAGTTGAGCAGCCGCACCTGGTCGGAGGAGAAGTCGACCACGCGGGCGCCCCGCAGCAGCCTGCTGACCGACGGCATCACCTGGCGCGGCATGGGCAGCTCGACCCGGCCCGCCCTGCGGATCGCCTGCGAGAGCGTCATGACGCCGTCGGCGGCGACGTTGAAGACACCGGGCTTGTCCTGCAACGTCGCGCACTCCAGCACGTTCAGCGCATCGGTGGAGTGCAGCAGTTGCAGGCGAGCGTCGTAGCCGAGGACCGTGGGCACCACCGGCAGCGCGAAGTAGCGCGAGAGCACGGTGTCGACCTCGGGCCCGATGATGTTGACGAACCGGCCCATCGTCACGGTGATGTCCGGGCGGCGGCGCGACAGGCCGCGCACGTAGCCCTCCATCTCGACGGCGTCCTTGGCATAGCCGTTGGACGAGGCCGGGATGAGCTCGGAGTTCTCGGTGAACACCGCGGGCGAGCGTGAGCTCGCGCCGTAGACGGCCGCGGTGGACTTGACGACGAGCTTGCGCACGAGCGGTGAACGCTGGCACGCGGCGAGCAGCCGCATGGTGCCGATGACGTTCACTTCCTTGATCGCCATCCGCCTGCCGGGACCCGCGGGATGGCACGTCGTCGAGGCGTGCACCACCGTGTCGACCTTCGCGGAGCTGATGATCTTCGCGATGAGTGGGTTGCGGATGTCGGCGCGGACGAACTCCGCGTTGCCGATCCGGCGGAGGATGTCCGGGTGCGGCGCCGACGTGTCGACGCCGATCACCCGTTCCAGCTCCGGGTTGTTGCCCAACCTGGCCAGGAGCCTTCCGCCCAGCTCGCCGGCGACCCCGGTGACGAGGACGATGTTGGGCGGCATCAGACCCCCTGGCGGAAGGCGACGGTTTGCGAAGAGGCGAGGCGATTCCGGATGTTACTCCGCGCAGGGAGCTACGGAACCGCCTCTTACATGCTATTAACCGGGGTTACGCCTACCGGCCACCAGGGCTCACCCGACTGCGTGAAGCAGTTGTGCCCAGGCGCGTTTACTTGCCCTGCTTGCGACGCTGCACCCGCGTGCGGCGAAGCAGCTTGCGGTGCTTCTTCTTGGACATACGCTTGCGGCGCTTCTTGATCACCGAGCCCACAGGTGCTCCTTAACGTTCGGAACGTTCGGTCGTGAAAATCGCGTGGGGCAAGCACACGAACGGCCTATCAGGTTACCTGGGGCTTCTTCCGCGCTCGTCTCCGGCTACCGCTAACCGACGTCGAAGTAGGCGTTGTCGAGGTAGTCGTGGACGGCCTTCTCGGGCACCCGGAAGGACTTGCCCACCCTGACGGCGGGCAGCTCACCCGAGTGAACGAGCCGGTAGACGGTCATCTTGGAGACCCGCATCAGCGTCGCCACCTCGGCGACCGTCAAGAACTGGACCTGCCGGGGGCCCGGCACGTCGTCTTTCCTGTTCGGCGGCATAGGTCATTCACCGTGTCCTTTTACACGTGTCGCGCCGCTCGGCTTCCCCACCGAACGGTATCGACACGCACGTGCTACCACCGAGGGTAGCGGGACACGTGGGACCAATGCGACGGCTGTCGAGGGCAATACGTACCGTGGTCGCGAGCACGCATCGTGACGAACGGCACGTCGAAGGCCGGTCAGTCCTCCTCGTGCGCCTTACCGAGTTCAACCGAACGGTCGCGGGCGGCCTCGATAGCGGCGAGCAGCGCGGCCCTGACACCGTGCTTCTCCAGCTCCCTGATCGCGTTGATCGTGGTGCCGGCCGGCGAGGTGACCGCCTCGCGCAGGATCACCGGGTGCTCGGCGCTCTCGGCGAGCATCTTCGCGGCGCCGACCGCCGACTGGACGATGAGCTGCTCGGCGACCGCGCGAGGGAGCCCGAGCAGTATCCCGGCGTCGATCATGGCCTCGACCAGGAAGAAGAAGTACGCGGGGCCCGAGCCGGACAGCGCGGTGACGGCGTCCTGCTGCGACTCCGGCACCTCCAGCACCTTGCCGACGCTGGAGAGCAGCTCCTCCACCACGCGGATGTGCTCGGGGGTGGCGTGGCGGCCCGGCGAGACGGCACTCATCGCCTCGTTCACGAGCATCGGGGTGTTCGGCATGACGCGGACGACCGGCGTGCCCTCCGGAAGCCTGCGCTCGTACAGCGCCGTCGGCAGGCCCGCGCACAGCGACACCACCAGGGAGCCCGGGCCCACCAGCGGGGCCAGCTCGTCCAGTACGGGCTCGATGTCCTGTGGCTTCACGGCGACGATCAGCACGTCCGCACGCTTGGCCGCCTCGGACACGTCGACGCCGGCGATGCCGTAGCGCCCGGTCAGCTCGGCGGAGCGCTCCGGATGCCGTTCGGTGAACAGCAGCTCCTCCGGCTTGCGCCCGGCGTGCAGAAGGCCAGAGAGCAGCGCCTCACCGATCTTGCCAGCACCCAGTACAGCGATAGTTGCCATGCGACTGACTTTAGGGCGAGGGCGAAAGCGCGAGTTGCCGTGCCTGGCACACGATGCGGCCCTGCGCGTCGATCACGAGCGCGTCGGAGTCGAACCAGCCCTCCTGCACCGACCGGCTCTCCGCCAGCACCCGCAGCCAGCCCGCCGAGGGACGGGTGCGCACGAACGCCGTGAGCTGCGCCGTCGGCGCCCAGCCGAAGCGTCCGAGGTTGAACACCACGGGCGGGTTGATGTCACCTGCCAGCAGCGCGAAGTACGGGTCAGGCTCGCCGTCGCGCGGCCGGACCCACAACCGGATCCTCGGCGGGTCGCCGGTGCGGCCGTCGAGGTAGCCGGCCGTGGCCGGATCGACCCGCACGTCGCAGCCCTTCGCGAGGTGGAAGACACCCTCCGAGGTCTCCCCCGACAGCGTGTGCGCACCGGTCGGCGGTTCGGGCGGCAGTGGCGGCACGTCGCTCCACACGGGCCTGCGCACCGGCAGCCTGCCCGCGGTCACGCGGGCCTCGACGCAGCTGCGGCCCCGCTGCTCCAGCCCGACCGCGACGACGGTGGCGCGGCGGCCGATCTTGCGGATGTCGGTCCGCAGCAGCACCGGGCCGATCGCGGGCGGCCGGAGGAACTCGGCGCTCACGACCATCGGGTCGATCGGCGGCTCTCCCCGTTCGGCGAGCGCGGTGACGGCGGCCTTGGCGAGCAGGGCCACGAGGAACCCGCCGTGCGGGTGGCCGCCGACGGACCATTCGTGCCGCAGGTCGGCCGTGAACGTGCCGTCGCCGAGGGACCTGGTCGCGCAGGCGGACCCGAACGACGTCGGGTCGTAGTCGGTGGTGCTCACGAACGGCTGGCCAGTGCTCGCAGGAAGAACGCGGTGTTGGCTGGCCGTTCGGCCAGCCTCCGCATCAGATATCCGTACCACTGCTCGCCGAACGGCACGTACACGCGCACGGTCTCCCCTTCCGCCGCCAGCCTGCGCTGCTCGTCAGGCCGGACCCCGAACAGCAGCTGGTACTCGTAGGTGCCTTCGCGGCGCCCGTACCAGCGCACCCGTTCCCCCAGCACCTCGATGAGCCGGGGGTCGTGAGTGGCGAACATCGGATACCCGCCCCCAGCGAGCAGGATGTTCGCGCAGCGTACGTAACTCAGGTCCACTTCGCTCGCCGTCGCGAAGGCCGTGCCCGAGCTGGTCGGCGGCGCCGCGTAGGCGCCCTTGCACAACCGCACCCTGGAGCCCTCGACGGCGAGTGCCGCGGCGTCGGCCTCGGTCCGGCGCAGGTACGACTGCAGGACGGCACCGACGGACGGCCAGGTCCGGCGCAGCTCCCGCACCACGCGCAGGGTGGCGTCGACGGTGTCGTGCTCCTCCATGTCGATGGTCACGCCTGTGCCGTGCTGGTGGGCCGCGGCGCAGATGCGCGCGGCGCGGTCGAGGGCGGCTGGCTCGTCGGCGCGCAGGCCGAGTGCGGAGAGCTTGACGCTCACCTCGGCGCGGCCGGTCAGCGCACCGGCCCGGAGCGCGTCGAGCAGCCCGAGGTAGGCCGAGACGGCCGACTCCGCCGAGGCGGGGTCGCCCGCGTTCTCGCCGAGGTGGTCGAGCGTCGCGTGGCGCCCGTCGGCGGCGAGCGCCGCGACGGCGGCCAGCGCGTCGTCGACCGTCTCCCCGGCCACGAACCTGGCTACGACGCTCCTGGCGCCGGGTGCGGTGGTCACCAGGCGCCGGATCGTGTCGTTGCCTGCGGCTGCGAGGATCAACGAACGCAACGGCTCCACGGTCAAGACCATACGTGCCGGTAGGGCGAAACGAGGCCCCGGAGGGCCTGCAGTTGATCTTGGGTTTCAGCCGAGGTGGCGCCGGGTGAACAACAGGGCCTCGCCGAGCAGGCGCGCACGCTGGGCCAGATGGCGGGCACCGCGCGTGTTCACCTCGAGCACGACCTGCCCGTCGAACCCGGTCGCGACGAGCTGTTCCAGCAGCTCAGCGCACGGTTGGTTGCCCCGGCCGGGCATCAGGTGCTCGTCCTTCGGCACGCCGGTGCCGTCGGCGAGGTGCACGTGGGTGAGGCCCTCGCCCATGCGCTGAGCCAGTTCCATCGCGTCCATGCCCGCGGCGGCGCTGTGGGACAGGTCGAGCGTGTAGTGGGAATATCCGACATCGGTCGGGTCGATGGAGGGCCGGAACGCCGACACGCGCGCGTTGCGGCTGCCGCCGGGTGGGCGGACCTTGAACATGTTCTCCACCGCGATGTCGACGCCGCTGCTCTCCTCCAGCTCGGCGACGAGGTCGGCGAAGGCGTCGCCGTAGCGGCGCTGCCAGCGAAACGGCGGGTGCACCACGACCGTACGGGCCTCCAGCTCCATCGCGGCCTCCACCGAGCGGCGAAGGCGCACCACGGGGTCCGGCGACCACACGCGCTGGGTGATCAGCAGCGACGGCGAGTGGATCGACAACACCGGCACGCCGGTCTCGTCGCGGAGCCTGCGCAGCGCGGGCACGCTCTGGCTCTCCGGGTCGGCCCACACCATCACCTCGACGCCGTCGTAGCCCAGCGCGGCTGCCAGCTCGAACCCGGTCCGCGCGCGCAGCGGCCACACCGACGCCGTCGACAACCCGACGGGGATCGCTGCGGCCACGCGCTACCTGGAGACGAGCAGCAACGCGGCGGGCGACACGGTGACCACGAGCCCGACAAGGAGCGCCAGCACCGTGGTCTGCAGGTCCTCGGCGCGACGCACCTTGCGGACGATCCACACGAGCCCGACCGTGACCAGCAGCGCGGCGATCAGCGCGGCAGCGGGGAGCTGGCCCCACAGCCAGTTGAAGCCGAGCCACACGGCGGCACCGCCGGCGACACCGAGGGCCAGCTGACCGGCCAGCGCCAGCCACTGCTTGGCGGGTGAGGCGGCCTCCTCGTCCTCACCGAGGTCGCGGGCCGCCCGCTCGTCGTGGTCGTCGTGCTCGTCGTAGGCGTAGTCGTCCTCGTAATCCGCGGCGTACGGGTCGTGCGGACCCTGCTCACCGAGTGGATCGTCCTCCAGCAGCCCGGCGCGGTAGCGCCCGTCCTGGCCGTCGTCCTCGTCGTCGTCATCGAAGTTCGGCGTGTAGAACCCGGTCGGCGGGCCCTCGTCGTCGTCCTCCGCGGGTCCGGGCGGCGCGGGGGGCACCACCGGCATCACGCCGACCTCGGTGTCCTCGTTCTGCGCGTCCTTCCTGCGGCGACGCCAGCCCGCCAGCCCCGCGGGGGGCTCGTCAGGGAGCGGCGCCTCAGCGTCCGGCTGGGCCGCGACGGCCGGGAACTGCTCGGTGCTCGGCTCGGGGGGCGGCGGCGGGGCGCCACGCGGCGGCCTACGCCTGCGAGGGGGCACCGGGAACGCACCCGTGCCGGGACGCGCTGGACGCTCGCCTGTCGCGGTCTCCGCGTTGCCTTCGAGGCCGTCGAGCCGCGCGGAAAGGGTGCCGTCCGAGGCCGGGGGCTCCTGCGGTCCGCGCCTGGCCTGCGGCCTGCCCTGCGGCGCCTCGGCCGGAGGAACGGGCATGCCGTTGCGGGTTCCGTTGAGGCCCCGCGCCGGCAGCGGCCTGCCGCCATCCTCGGGTACTGGTGGCGGGGGAACCGGGTAGCCGCCGGTGCCCTGAAGGGGCGGCGGCACCCTCGGTGGCCTGCCGCCTCGCGCCGGGGGTGCCTCGTCGGTCTGCTCCGCCGGGGGTGGCGGGGCCGGCGCGGCGCCGTTGCGCCTGCCGACGCCGGGAGGTGGCGGGCCCTCGGCCCGCACTCGGTCGATGATCGCCTGTGGCGCCGTGTCGCTGATGCTCGGCGCGTCGTCATCGTCGGCAGCGCGACGTCGCCGACGGCGCGATGCGCCGCCGACCTGTCCGCCATGTTGGGCGAGTAGTTCGGCCACCGTCTTCTGGGGCCGCTCGCCCTCGCTGTCTCGAGTCATCCTTTCCACCGTGCCCGTCGCCCGTTGTCTACGTCCAGTGTGAACCCAGGCGTCATCAGTGCCGACCCTGGCCGGTCATCAGTGCAGTCTGGTCCCCGCCGTTCGAATGGTCCAGCCGTCGGAGAATCACACCCTCACGCAGTGCCCAAGGGCATATTTCCAAAGTTTCCAGTGACAGGACTCGCATCGTGGCCTGCGCCACGAGAGCCCCGGCCACCAGCTGGTGAGCCCTTCCCGAGCTGACGCCTTCCAGCTCGGCGAGGTCGTCGGAGGACATGCGGGAGATGAACGAGATGAGCTGCCGCAGTGCCGTGTCGGTGAGCACCCTGCGCACGCGGGGACCCGCCGCGGACGGAGCCGCACCGGCGAGGCGGGCGAGCGAGCGGAACGTCTTCGACGTCGCCACCACGCGGTCCGGCTCGCCGAGCTTGGAGATCTTCTTCGCGAGATCGCCGAGCTGGTCCTCCAGCCACGCCGACGTCGCGACCAGCTCCGAACGCGAAGGCGGGTCCTTGCTGAACCGGGTGCGCGTGAGCCTGCCGGCACCCAGCGGCAGCGACTCGGCCAGCTCGGGCTCCTCGTCGATGCCCATCGCGACCTCGAGCGAGCCACCGCCGATGTCGAGCACCAGCAGCTGCCCCGCCGACCAGCCGTACCAGCGCCGCACGGCGAGGAACGTCAGCCGCGCCTCCTGCTCGCCGGTGAGAACCCGCAGCTCGACATCGGTCTCGTCGGCGACCTTCCGCAGGACCTTGCCCGCGTTGCTCGCCTCACGCACCGCCGAGGTCGCGAAGGCCATCACCTCTTCGCACCCGAGCCGCTTCGCCGCCGCTTTCGCCGACTCGACGGCCTCGACCAGGTCGTCGATGCCCTTCTTGCCCAGCTCGCCGTTCTTGTTGATCTGCTCCGCGAGCCGCAGCACGGTCTTCTCGGAATGCATCGGCGTGGGGTGGGCACCCCGATGGGCGTCCACCACCAGCAGGTGGACGGTGTTCGACCCGACGTCGAGTACCCCTAGGCGCACGAGGTTCTACGGTACCCGGCCCCGGCACCGCCCGGCGCCTCGCTGGTCACGTCTCGAACTTGTAGCCGAGCCCGCGCACGGTGACGAGGTGCCGGGGAGAGCCGGGATCCGGCTCGATCTTGGACCGCAGCCGCTTGACGTGGACGTCGAGCGTCTTGGTGTCACCGACGTAGTCGGCACCCCACACGCGGTCGATGAGCTGGCCTCGCGTGAGCACCCTGCCGACGTTGCGAAGCAGGTACTCCAGCAGGTCGAACTCCTTGAGCGGCAGGGAGACCTCCTCGCCGTCCACGGTCACGACGTGCCGCTCGACGTCCATCCGCACCGGGCCCGCCGCGAGCACCAGCGGAGCCAGCTCGCCGTCGGTGCCGCCGCTCTCGCCGCCACGCCGCAGCACGGCCCGCACCCTGGCGATCAGCTCGCGCGCCGAGTACGGCTTCGTCACGTAGTCGTCGGCACCGAGTTCGAGGCCGACCACCTTGTCGATCTCGCTGTCGCGCGCGGTCACCATGATCACCGGAACGGCCGAGCGCTGGCGCAGCTGCTTGCACACGTCGGTGCCGCTCATCCCCGGCAGCATGAGGTCCAGCAGCACGATGTCGGCACCGTTGCGGTCGAACTCGTCGAGTGCCTGCTGGCCGTTGGTGGCCACCGCGGCGGTGAAGCCCTCCTTCCGCAGCAGGAAGGCGAGCGGGTCGGCGAACGATTCCTCGTCCTCGACGATCAGCACCCTCGTCACGGTGTGGTTCCTCCCTGTTCGGCGATTTCCGATGCGGTCGCCACCAGAGGCTCGGGCTCGTGTTCCTGCCTCGGGGCAGGCGCGAACCCGTTCTCGGCGCTGGCGTGCGCGGGTATGCGCAGCGTGAAGGTGGAGCCGACCCCCTGACTGCTCCACAGGCGCACCTCGCCGCCGTGGTTGGCGGCGACGTGCTTGACGATCGCGAGGCCGAGGCCGGTGCCTCCGGTGGCCCGCGAGCGCGCCTTGTCGGCGCGGTAGAACCGCTCGAAGACGCGCTGCTGTTCGTCCTCGGCGATGCCGATGCCCCGGTCGGTCACGGCGATCTCGATGTAGGAGTCGACGAGCCGCCTGCTGATCGAGACGGGGCTGCCCTGCGGCGAGTAGGCGACGGCGTTCTCCAGCAGGTTCGACAGCGCGGTGACCAGCAGCGTGCGGTCGCCCTCGACGAGCAGCCCGCTCGGGCCGTCGGTGGTCACGGTGATCTCGGCCGACTCGGCGGCCAGCTTCGTCCGGCCGAGCGCCTCGCGCACGACCGCGTCCACCTCGACGACGTTCAGCTCGGGCAGCCGCTCGGCCCCCTGCAGCCGAGACAGCGCGATCAGCTCGGTGACGAGCTTGCCGAGCCGGGTGGACTCTCGCAGGATCTTCTCCCCGAACCGGCGCACCTCGTCGGTGTCGTCCACGGCGTCGAGCACGGCCTCGGCCAGCAGCGCGATGGCGCCGACCGGGGTCTTGAGTTCGTGGCTGACGTTGGCGACGAAGTCACGCCGGGTGGCCTCCAGCCGCACCGCCTCGGAGTGGTCGACGGCCTCGACCACGGTGAACCCGTCGTCGAGCGGCCGGACGTCGGCGACCACGGCCTCGGGCTGGCGCCCGCGCACCGCGAGCGGTGACAGGTCGATCTCCAGCGGGTCGCCGGTCTCGATCACCTGCTCGGCCGCCTTGCGGGCGCGGGCGTCGGCCTGGTTGAGGCGGATGAGGCCAAGTGCCTCGGCACGCTTGTTGTGCAGCACCAGGTCGCCGAAGCGGTTGAGGATCAGGACGCCGTTGTTCGAGGAGCGGACGAACCGTTCGAGCAAGTCGGCCGCCGTGGGGCCGGTCGGCCTTCGCTCGGAGCCGCCGGAGCGGGCCCGGCCGAGAAGAAAACCGACGACAAGGCCGACCACCAGCGCGGCGGTGGCCAGCGCAAACCAAGCAGGCGCCGTCACGATGGCATCGTAAGCACCCGAGTGGGTAGTCGGCCTAGTGTTGGCTGCCTTCTCGTGACGGCCGTGACACCTGCGGGGCACTTGTTCGCCCCCACGTCAGCGATGGTTCACCTGCCGGTCGCACTCCGTCGATCTCGGCGCCAGATCAGATCATTCGATCGAGTTCAACGTCAACAGCTCGTGTTCGGAGAGTCGTAACCCGGCGGCGGCCACGTTCTGCTCCAGATGGGCCGGATCGCCGGTGCCCGGGATGGCGAGGACGTTGGGCGACCGGTGCAGGCTCCACGCCAGCAGGATCTGCGCGGGCGTGGCGCCGTGGGTCCTCGCGATCTCGGCGACCCGCGCGTCCGGCGCCCCACCCTGCACGGAGAAGAACGGGACGAATGCGACGTTCTGCTCGGCGCACAGGTCGAGCAGCCTGTCGTCGTCGCGCTTGGCGAGCCCGTACCAGTTCTGTACCGCGACCACGGGCGCAATCGCTTGCGCCTCGGCGAGGTGCTCGATGCCGACGTTGGAGATCCCGAGATGGCGGATCAGGCCCTCCTCGCGCAGTTCGGCGAGCACGGCGAAACGATCGGTCAGCGAGCCCCGGCCCCGCTCGAGGCCGCCGCCGATGCGCAGGTACACGAGGTCGAAGTGGTCCCGGCGCAGCTCACGGAGGTTCCGCTCCACCTGCGCGCGCAGCTCCCCGGGCGGCGCCTCACCGGTCAGCTCGGCGTTCGGGCCGACCTTCACGGCGATCAGCAGGTCGTCGGGGTACGGCCGCAGCGCCTCGGCGATCAGCCCGTTCGCGGCGTAGAACGACGCGGTATCGATGTGGTTCACACCCAGCTCGACGGCCCTGCGCAGGACCGTGATCGCGTGCTCCCGTGCGCTGCGGTCGGCCGGCGAGGCCAGCCGCATGGCGCCGAAGCCGAGCCGGTTCACGAGATGATCGCCGAGCTGCCAGGTGCTGGTCGTTGTCGATGTCATGGTCGACAGCCTGCTCAGGCGCCGCGATGCCGTCACCGATCGGCAACTTCCTGCCAGACTGGAATACGTGACGGTGAGCGAGACGGCGATCGTGCGCGGCGAGGAGGAGCTGTTCGCCCGCACGGCGCACCTCTTCGCGGCGGCCGACGAGGTCGCGTGCGCGGCGAACGACCTGAACACGTGGGCCGCGAGCAGGCGACAGCACACGTCCGAGCAGCACGGGGCGGTGCGCGTCCGCAAGATCTACCGGCCCGGCGTGCTGCTTGACCCCGGGACGGTGGCCCACCTGCGCGACCGTGAGCGGCACGGCGCCGACATCCGGCTCACCACCGACGAGATCAACGAGACGATCATCATCGACCGGCGGCTGGTGATCCTGGCGGGCGACGTGGTGGATGGCGTGCGCTCGTACAGCGTGCTCACCAGGCCCGAGCTGGTGCAGGGTGTGTCGTCGCTGTTCGAGGCGGCTTGGCGCGGGGCGCGCCCGCTCGCGGGCTACAGCGCCGAGTTCGCCGAGCTGCGCCTGCTGGCCCCGAAGATCCTCGACATGCTCGCCTCCGGCAGCAAGGACGAGACGGCGGCGCGCACGCTCGACCTCGGCGTGCGGACCTACCGGCGCAAGGTGGCCGAGCTGATGTCCGCACTCGGGGCCACGTCGCGTTTCCAGGCCGGCGTCCGAGCCCGCGAGCTGGGCCTTGTCTGAGCACCGCCCCCGAGCGCAGTGAACCCAAACGCAGTGAAGGCCACCTTCACTGCGTTGAATCAACACAGCGGCGCGCAGCGTCTCCGCTTGGGTGGTGGTGGGAGACGGGTGGGCGCAGGCATGGTGGCCTTCGCTGCGGCTGGGGTCAGGCGTGGGTCAGCGGCCCTGGTTGGCGACCGCGGCGGCGGCCTCCTTGGCGGCCTCGGGGTCGAGGTAGGTGCCGCCGGGGTTGGTCGGCTTGAGGTCGGCGTCGAGGTCGTAGCGCAGCGGAATGCCGGTGGGAATGTTGAGGCCGGCGATGTCGCTGTCGGAGATGCCGTCGAGGTGCTTCACCAGCGCGCGCAGCGAGTTGCCGTGCGCCGCGACCAGCACGTTCTTGCCCGCGCGCAGATCGGGCACGATCGCGGAGTCCCAGTAGGGCAGCATCCGCGCGACCACGTCCTTGAGGCACTCGGTCAGCGGCCGGTCACCGCCGAGGCCCGCATAGCGCGCGTCGCCGTCCTGGCTGTACTCGCTGCCGGGCTCGATGGGCGGCGGCGGGGTGTCGTAGGAGCGGCGCCAGAGCATGAACTGCTCCTCGCCGAACTCGTCGAGGGTCTGCTTCTTGTTCTTGCCCTGCAGCGCGCCGTAGTGCCGTTCGTTGAGCCGCCAGTCGCGCTTCACCTCGATCCAGTGCCGGTCGGCCACGTCGAGCGCGATGTTGGCGGTCGAGATGGCCCTGCGCAGCAGCGACGTGTGGACGACGTCGGGCAGCAGACCGGTCTCGGCGAGCAGCTCGCCACCGCGGCGCGCCTCGCCCTCGCCCAGCTCGGACAGCGGCACGTCGACCCAGCCCGTGAACAGGTTTTCCGCGTTCCACGTGCTCTGCCCGTGTCGCAGCAGCACCAGAGTCCCAAGTTCGGCCATGATGCCAAGCCTGCCAGAACACCCGCTGTGCCAGACGACCTGGCCAGCGCTCTACCGAGAGTGGCACCAGGCGCGAACTGTCCTTCACTCGATCGCTAGGCGGATCGCCAACAAGATTTCGGTGAGGTTAACGGGGTCGCGTTGCGTTAACGATGAGCCAAAAATTCACCCGATCGGGGTATCCAGTAGTCTTGTGATTACAGTCCCGAGTCTGACAAGTTGACTACCAACCCGCGCGGCCGGAAACCACGCACTCCCCGGCCGCACGCGGGCACAGACGCAGCTCGTCTCCCCCCTGCCGAGCTGCGCCCGCCGGCCCCGTTGGCATCCCCCTCGCCACCGGGTCCACGCGGCGGGAACGTCAGCGGGGCGGCTCGAGTTCGCGACTCCCCCCTCCCTCGAGCCGCTCCGCGACGGGGAGCCCTGCTCGCCGCTTCGCGGCTTCGCCTCCTCGCTCCGCCTTGTACCCGGGGGGGCGAGCCCCCCGGACCCCCCACGGTGCGAGCTCCTCGCCTTGGCGCGCGCTGGGCACGTTCGGTCTCGACCAGCAGCGGGCGTCGGTGAGCGTGGTCCGCGCGCGTGGGTCTGGACCAGCGGCGGTCCGTCGGTCGGTCGATCGGTGAGTGTGGTCCGCGCGCGTGGGTCTGGACCAGCGGCGGTCCGTCGGTCGGTCGATCGGTGAGTGTGGTCCCCGCGCGCCGCACACTTGTTTGGACCAGCGGCGGTCAGTCTGTCAGCGAGCCGGGGTGGTGCGGGGTTTCCGGTTCGATGAGGTGTTTGAAGGCTTGGAGGTTGGCCAGCGATTCGCCCCTGGAGACCCGCCAGTCCCATTCTCGGCGGATCGAGCCGGCGAAGCCGATCTCCAGGAGGGTGTTGAAGTCGCCGTCCGCGGCTTCCAGTACCTGGCCGAGCAGCTTGTCCAGCTCGGCCTCGGTAACCGTGTCGAGGCCGAACCTGCCCACCAGGTAGATGTCGCCCGGGGCGTCGATCGTGTAGTGGACGCCGTAGAGCTTCGCGTTGCGGCGCAGCAGGAAGCGGTAGACCTCCTCGTGCGCCTCGTCGGGCCGCCTGCACACGAACGCCTCGATCGCGAACGAGTGCTCGCGCGCGACGAGCCAGCAGTTGGTCTGCAGCTTCTTCGTGCCGGGCAGGGTGACGAAGTAGACGCCGTCGCCCTTGCGGTCGTAGGTGAGCTCCGCCGAGTCGAGCGTGGCCTTGATGGTGTCGTCCAGGCTCATACGGCGACCCCGAGCGCGGCCTGCTGGAAGGCGCTCGTCGCCTCGGCGTAGGCATCGAGCAGCGCGTCGGTGGAGCGCTGCCACGCGAACCGGCTCGCGTGGCTCAGCGCGCCCCTGGACAGCTCCGCGTGCCTGCCGGGGTTCAGCGCGACCTCCTCCAGCGCGCCGGCCCAGTCCTGCGCCCGGTGCGAGGGCACCAGTAGCCCGGACAGGCCGTGGTTCACGGCCACTGGGAGCCCGCCCACCTCGGCGGCCACCACCGGCGTGCCACACGCCTGCGCCTCCAGCGCGACCAGCCCGAAGGACTCGTTGTAGCTCGGCACGGCCACCACGTCCGCGGCCCGGTAGACGTCCACGAGCGCGTCGCCGGCCTGTGGCGGCAGGAAACGGGTCAGGTCGGCGATGCCGAGGGTGTCCGCGAGCTCCTTGAGCGCCTGCGGCTGCTCCAGTCCCGTGCCCGATGGGCCGCCGGCGACCAGCACGACGAGCCGCTCGCGCAGCGTGGGGTCGCGGTGCAGCAGCTCGGCCGCCGCACGCAGCAGCACGTCCGGCGCCTTCAGCGGCTGGATGCGGCCAGCGAACGCCAGCACCACGGCGTCGCGGGGAAGGCCGAACACGTCACGGGCCCGCTCGCGCGAGCCCGGCCGGAAGCGTTCCAGGTCCACTCCGGGTGAGACGGTGCTCACCGCATCGGGATCGGCGTCGTAGAGGTCGATGAGCTGGCTGGCCTCGACGTCGGTGTTCACCACGAGCCGGTCGGCCTCGGCCACCACCTGCTCCTCGCCGATCACCCGCGTGCGCGGCTCCGGCGAGTCGCCGTCGGCGAGCGCCGCGTTCTTGACCTTCGCCCACGTGTGGGCCGTGTGCACGAGCGGAACACCCCAGCGGTCGCGCGCGAGCCAGCCGACCTGGCCGGACAGCCAGTAGTGCGAGTGGATCAGGTCGTAGTAGCCGGGCTCGTGGAAGGCCTCTGTGCGCAGCACCCCCGACGTGAAAGCACACAGCTGCGCGGGCAGCTCGCCCCGTTCGAGCGGCTCGAACGGGCCCGCCGGGATGTGGCGCACGAGCACACCGGGAGCCAGCTCGGCGATCGGCGGCTGGTCGGAGGAGGTGGCGCGGGTGAACACCTCGACGCTCACGCCCCTGCGGGCCATCTCCACGGCCGTCTGCGTGATGTAGACGTTCATCCCGCCGGCGTCGCCGGTGCCCGGCTGCTCCAACGGCGAGGTGTGGACGGACAGCACCGCGACCCGGCGCGGCAGCGTCGCCGCCCGGTACCAGGAGATCGTCACCGAATCACCTTTCTGTCCGGGCGTCGGCGGACGCCCGCTGCTCGGCGAAGGAGAGCAGGCTCGTGTTGAACTCCTCCGCGGCCTCGACGAACGGTAAATGGCCTACACCGTGAAAAGAACGCGAATCGGCCCCCGGTATCTTCCCCGCCGCGTACTCGCCCGCGCGCGGGTCCACCACGGCGTCGTCGGCGCCGTGCAGCACCAGCGTCGGGACGTCCACGGCGGCCAGCACGTCCGCGCTGTCGACGTCGCGCCGGAACAGGGCGCCCCGGACCGAGGGCGGAACGGCGAGTGCTGTGCCGAGCAGCGCCTGGGCCAGCGGTCCGGGCACCTCCCGCGCCGCCATGCCCTCGCTGAACGCGGTCAGTGCCGGTAACGCGACGCCGAGGTCGTCGGACAGGGCGGCAGGCAGCGCCGCCCTCATGGCGGGCCCGACGAGGCCGCCGGGGTGGTTCCTGCCGATCTCGGTGATCGCGCCGACCAGGACGATGCCCGACAGGCCGCGGGTGCCGTGGACGCGCAGGTAGTCGGTGATCACGAGCCCGCCGTAGGACCAGCCGACCACCACCGCGGGCTCCCCCGCGAAACGCAGCACCGAGGCGAGGTCGCCCGCCCACGTCGTGGGGTCGTCGTAGCCGCCGTGGGGCACGTCGGACGAGCCGTGCCCGCGCAGGTCCATCGCGACGAGCCGGAAGCGTCTGCGCAGTTCGGGGTCGGCGAACTGCAGCTCCCACGCCTTCGCCGACTGCGCCCAGCCGTGCACGAACACGATCGCGGGAGCGCTGTCGTTGCCCTCGACACGCACGCCGATGCGGACGCCACCGGCGCCGACGACCTCGGTTCTCATGCGTACTTGTCTACATGGGTGGCTTTAAGGCTGAGCTGGCAACCCACTGCCGTCGCGCACGGGGACCGGCGTTGCCAGACCGGCCCTCAGAGCGCCGACATGGACTTCCAGGTCTCCCAGTCGAGCAGCCAGTCCATCACGTCGGACGTGGTGGGGAAGTTCGCCTTCGAGCCGGTGACCTCCACCGGGTCGCCGATGAGCGCCGAGTCGAAGTAGGCCTTGGCGTCGGCCTCCAGCAGGTTGATACAGCCGTGCGAGGTGTTGGCCTTGCCGATGTTGGCGCGGTTCTCCTCGTTCTCGTGGATGTACTCGCCGTGGTTGGAGATCCGGCAGCACCACTTCTTCTCGAGGTCGGTGTAGCCGTAGCGCTCGTTGTCGAAGATCGAGGTCGGCTCCCTGGTCATGACGATCACGGTGCCGTTGGGGGTGTTCAGGTTCGGGTCGGCGTCCTTGCCGTTGCTGCACGGGTAGTTGGCGATCTCGTTGCCGTCGCGGTAGACGCGCATGCGGTGCTCGGGTGTGTGGACCTTCACCACCTGGTTGCGGCCGATGGTGAAGGTGGTGGTGACGTCGGCCTTGCCGTAGGCACCGTTGCCGTAGTGCACGCCGTAGAGCTTCGCGCTGACGTTGACCTGCGTGTTCGCGGGCCAGTACTCCTTGGGCCGCCAGTCCACCTGGCGGTCGGACAGCCACGCCCAGGCGCCTTCGACCTCGGTGGACGTCTCCACCGTGAGCGCGCGCTGCGCGGCGGCGCGGTCGGTGACGGCCTCGGCGAACTTGACGCTGATCGGCATGGCGACGCCGACCTCGGCGTGGTCGACCGGGTTCAGGGTGGCCCGCACCTCCCTGGCGGGGGTGACGGTGGCGAAGCTGCCGGTCAGCTCTGCGGTCTTGTTGTCGCTGCCCTTGGCCTTGGCAGAGTAGGTGTAGGTCTTGCCGTAGCCGAGCGGCTCCGCGCTCGTCCACGTGGTCTTCTCGGGGTTCAGCTCGCCCTTCACCTCGGCGCCGTCGGCGTTGGTGAGCTTCACCTCCGTGAGAGTGCCCTCTTTCACGGTGACCGTGACCGGTTTCACGACGGAGACGTCCTTGGTGTTCACTGCCGGATCAGCGGTCAGCTGCGCCTTCGGCGGCACGTGCGCCTGGTTGACCTCGGCGGTCCCGCCCGTCTGCCCCGAGCAGGCCGCGAGCAGGCCTGCCGAGCCCGCCGCCATCGCGGCTCTGAAGACCGTGCGCCGTTCGATCACCTGTCACCCTCCCTGTTGCACCGCTGGAGAAACCGCGCGTGAGCCGTCCAACGTTACCTGGCAGCATGCACCCCATGAGCACGCGAACCGCTGTCATCACCGGAGCCAGCGCCGGCATCGGCGCGGCGACCGCCAGGGCACTGGCCAAGGCCGGTTTTCACGTCGTACTCGGCGCGCGGCGGCTCGACCGGCTGCAGTCGCTGGCCGCGGAGCTCTCCGGGACCGCACATCAACTGGACGTCACAGACGCGGAGTCCGTTGCCTCGTTCGTCGACCAGATCCCAGAGTGCCACGTGCTCGTGAACAACGCCGGTGGCGCGCGTGGCCTCGAACGCGTCGACGCCGCCGACGAGGAGCACTGGCGCTGGATGTGGGAGACCAACGTGCTCGGCACCCTTCGCCTCACCAAGGCGCTGCTGCCGAAACTCGTGGCCTCCGGCGACGGGCACGTGCTCACGGTGACGTCGGTCGCGGGCCACGAGGTGTACGACGGCGGCGCGGGCTACACCTCGGCCAAGCACGCGCAGTCGGCGCTGCACCGGACGCTGCGCTCGGAGCACTTCGGCGAGCCCATCCGGATCACCGAGATCGTGCCCGGCATGGTGGAGACGGACTTCTCCCTGAACCGGTTCGAGGGCGACGCGGAGCGGGCCGAGAAGGTCTACCAGGGCCTGCAGGCGCTGACCGCCGAGGACGTCGCCGACGTGATCGCCTTCGCCGCGACCCGGCCCTCGCACGTCAACCTGGACCAGATCGTCATCAAGCCGAGGGCACAGCTCAACGGCTCCCGCTTCCACCGCACCTGAGCGCCCCCGCCTCGCCTCACCCCACCCGCAGTGAAGGCCACCTTCACTGCGTTGAACGCAGTGAAGGTGGCCTTCACTGCAGTCGGCTCCGGGCTCAGAGGGAGCAGTTGATCAGCAGGGGTTCCGGGTGCAGGGTCACGCCGAAACGGGTGCGGACGCCGTCGCGGACCTCTCGGGCCAGTGTGAGCAGGTCGCCGGTGCTGGCGGTGCCGCGGTTGGTGAGTGCGAGCGTGTGCTTCGTCGACAGCGACACCCTGCCGCCGGGGCCCTGGTGACCCTTGCCGAAGCCGGCGCGCTCGATGAGCCACGCCGCCGACAGCTTCACGCCACCCTGCGCCGGGTACTGCGGCACCGGAACGTCGGCGCCGACGACCTCGGCGATCCGCGCGAGCACCGCCGAGACGTCGGGGTCGGGGACGATCGGGTTGGTGAAGAACGAGCCCGCGCTCCACGTGTCGTGGTCGGCGGCGTCGAGCACCATGCCCTTGCCCCTACGCAGCGCGAGTACGGCGTCGCGGGCGTCCGCGACGGGCACGCGCGTGCCGATGTCGACGCCGAGCGTGCGGGCCAGCTCGGCGTAGCGGATCGGGGCCGAGAGGCCGCCGGAGCGCAGGGCGAACCGGACTCCGAGGACGATCCCGGCGTCGGTGCCCTTGAGCACGCTGGTCCGGTAGGCGAAGCCGAGCTCGGCGGCCGGGATGGTGCGGACCTCGCCGGTGCGCCGGTCGTAGAAGTCGATCGAGTGCAGCACCTCGCTGATCTCGCAGCCGTAGGCGCCGACGTTCTGGATCGGCGTCGCGCCCGCCGAACCGGGGATGCCGGAGAGGCACTCCAGCCCGCCGATGCCGTCTGCGACCGTGGCCGCGACGTAGTCGTCCCAGTTCTGCCCCGCCGCCACGCGCTCGCCGTCCCAGCCGGCTGTGGCGATGCGCACGACGGTGCCGTCGAAGCCCTCGTCGGCGATCACCAGGTTCGAGCCGCCGCCGAGCAGCAGCAGCGGCTCACCGGCGGAGTCCAGCTCCCGCACGGCGGCCACGAGCTCGTCGTCGGTGGTCGCGACCACGAACCGCCGCGCCGGGCCACCGAGCCGCAGCGTCGTGTACCCGCGCAGGACCTCCTGGGCGACCGTTTCAGCAGCACTCACAACCCGCAACGGTACTGTCCCTGGCATGGCCTCCCGTATCGAGCACCGCGCGACGTTCCCGCACGGCGTCGCCGACGTGCTTGCCGCTCAGTCCGGTGAGGACGCTCTGCGCGCCCGCCTCGCGGAAATCGGCGGTAAGAACGCCACGCTGAAGGATCACACCGTCACCGGCGACGGTGTCCGGTACACGTTGCTGCAGGGCGTCCCCGCGGAGAAGCTGCCGCAGGCCGTGCGCACGATCCACAAGGGAGACCTCGTCGTGCAGCGCGAGCACACCTGGTCGGGTTCGGGCGAGCGCTACACGGGCACGATCAAGGCCCACGTCAGCGGCGTTCCAGGGGAGATCACCGCGCGCACGGAGCTGACCGCCGACGGCGGTGGCAGCGTGCAGCGCACCACCGGCGAGGTCAAGGTCCGCATCCCGTTCGTCGGGGGCAAGCTCGAGGGCTTCATCGCCGAGCAGGTGACGAGCCTGCTCGAGACCGAGGCCAGGTTCACGGCGCAGTGGCTCGCGCGCGAGCACTGATCGGCGCACCGACCCGCGGCACCACCAACCCCAACCGCCTTCGCAGGATCGACCGCTGGCTCACCGCCGACGCGGGGGTCGCGCGGGCGCTGGCGGGTGCTGCCGCGCCGTTGGTGGTCGATCTCGGTTATGGAGCCTCCCCGGTGACCACGGTGGAGCTCGCCAGGCGGCTCGGTGCCGCGTTCCCCGGCGTGCGGGTGCTGGGGCTGGAGCTGGATCCCGAGCGGGTCGCCGCCGGGGCGCCCGCCGCCGACCCGCCCCGGCTGGACTTCCGCCGGGGCGGTTTCGAGCTGGCCGGCACGCGCCCCGTGCTGGTGCGCGCGTTCAACGTGCTGCGTCAGTACGCCGAGCAGGACGTGGTGCCGTCGTGGGAGGCCATGCTCAGCGGCATCGCGCCCGGAGGACTGCTCGTGGAAGGCACGTGCGACGAGGTGGGCAGGCTGTGCTCGTGGGTCACCGTCTCGCACGAGGGTCCGCGCACGCTGACGCTGTCGTGCAAGGTGGACGCGCTCGACCGGCCGTCCACTGTGGCCGAACGGCTGCCGAAGGCGCTCATCCATCGCAACGTGCCGGGCGAGCACGTGCACGAGTTCCTGTCCACACTGGATTCATGCTGGGACACGGCGGCGCCGTTCGGCGCGTTCGGTGCGCGGGCGCGCTGGACGGAGTCGGTGCGGCTGCTGCGGGAACGCGGCTGGCCCGTGCTCGGGCGCAGGGACCGCTGGCGACTCGGCGAGCTGACCGTGCCGTGGTCTTCCGTCGCTCCGGCGACCCCACGGAAGTAGGTAGGGCCAGCAGGTAGGGGCTGCCCTGAGTTGTCCCTGAGATTGCTCTCAGGCTCTGTTCCCCCGCGATCGCGGGTGCCAGTCTCGATCACCTGGAGGGGGTCGCCGAGCGGCCACTCGGCGACCCCCGAAGACATGAGCACCCCGCGCGGCTGAAGCGCTGTCCACGCGCCGAACGGGGTCCCTTCGCGACGAACGGAGACACCCATGCCCTCGCTCTCCACGGTACCGAGAACGGCCTACGCGGCCTCGATCGCGCACACACCGGAGCAGATCCGCGCGGCGCAGCGGCTGCGCACCGCGGTGTTCGGCGGCGAGCTGGGAGCGGCGCTGCCCGGCGGGCTCGACACCGACTCCTTCGACGACGTGTGCGACCACCTGATCGTCGAGCACGAGCCGACCGGCGAGGTGGTCGGAACCTACCGGCTGCTGCCGCCGGGGCGCACGAACCGGCTGTACTCGGCCGGCGAGTTCGACGTCGAGAACCTGGACCCGCTGCGTGGCTCGCTGGTCGAGGCCGGCCGCTCGTGCGTGCACCCCGATCACCGCGGCGGAGCCGTGATCAACCTGATGTGGTCGGCGCTCGCGCGGTACACGCTGCTGTCAGGGCACCGCTACCTCGCGGGCTGCGCGTCGGTGCCGCTCGCCGACGGCGGACGCGCCGCGTCGGCCACCTGGCGACTCGCCGAGGAAAGGCACGCCGCGCCCGCCGAGTACCGCGTCCACCCGCACCGGCCGTGGGTGCCCGGCGCGGAGATCGAGCGGCCGACCTACGCCCTGCTGCCGCCGCTGTTGCGCGGCTACCTGCGGCTCGGGGCGTGGGTGTGCGGGCCGCCCGCCCACGACCCGGAGTTCGGGGTCGCCGACTTCTTCGTGCTCCTGCCGCTGGACCGGGTGGACGAGCGCTACCTGTGTTACTTCCTGGGAGACGGCCGGTGAACCCGTGGCGCGCGAATTCACCATGCTCTCCACGCTGCGTCACCCACGGACGTCCCCCGGTGACCACGATGGAAGCCGTGAGCAGGAGCGTGGCGCTGGCGGGTTCGCTGACCAGGGGCGGCGACCATCGCGAGCGGGCCAGAGCCGCGCTCGACGCACTCGGCGTCACGCTCGACGCCGGCGAAGGCCCGCTGCACGTGCCGGGTCCGGTGGGCACGCTGATCGTCGCCAACCACGTGTCGTGGCTCGACATCGTGGGCCTGCTGGCCGTGGAGCCGGCCGCGTTCCTCGCCAAACGCGAGGTGGCGGGCTGGCCGCTGGTCGGCGGGCTGGCCCGGCGCCTGGACACGCTGTTCGTGGACCGCTGGGCGCTGCGTGACCTTCCGGACAGCGTCGACGCACTCGCCGCCCGGCTGCGGGAGGGCCGCTCGGTGGCGGTGTTCCCTGAGGCCACCACGTACTGCTCCGAGCCGGGCGGGCCGTTCCGGCGTGCGGTGTTCCAGGCCGCGCTCGACGCTGGCGCGCCAGTGCGGCCGGTGACACTGTCGTACCTCCAGAGCGGAGAGCCCAGCACGGTCGCGGCGTTCGTGGGCGACGACACGCTCGCCCGCTCCCTCGGCCGCGTCGCGAAGGCGAGCGACCTGACCCTGCGCGTGCGGGCACACCGCGCCCTGGCTCCGGAGGGTGACCGGCGGGAGCTGGCGGAGCGGGCGCGGCGGGCGGTGCTCGCCGTGGAGCCCGCCCATGTTTGAGGTGATCGACCGCTTCACGGAGATGCTGCAGACACAGCTGGACTCACCGTGGCTGTGGGTGCTCGTCTTCGTGGTGGCCGGGCTGGACGCGCTGCTGCCGTTCATGCCCAGCGAGTCCACGGTGATGACGGTCGCGGTGCTGCTCGGCCCCGACCTTCCGGGGCTGGCACTGCTGACCGTGGTCGCCGCGACGGGGGCGTGGACGGGCGACCTGCTCGGCCACGGCATCGCCCGGCGCGCAGGCCCGAGGACGTTACAGCGACTGCAGCGCAACGAGCAGGGGCGACGACGTTACGAGTGGGCCAGGGAGAAGGTGCACCGGCACGGCACGGTGCTCGTCGTGGCGGGGCGCTACATGCCGGGAGGGCGGGTCGCCTCCGCACTGGCCACGGGCAGCCTGCGTTATCCGCTCGGCCGCTTCGCGGTGCTCGACGCGATCGGCGTCACGGTCTGGGCGGTCTACAGCGTGCTGGTCGGCTACCTCGGTGCCGCGCAGTTCACGGACTCGCCTGGCAAGGGGCTGCTGTTCGCCTTCGGCATCGGGCTGCTCGCGGTCGGGTGCGTCGAGGTCGGGCGGCGGCTACTCTCTCGCCGTGGAGTACGCGGAGTACCTCGCGGCGATCGAGGCCCACAGCGACGGCCTGCGCGCCGCCGCGGTCGAGGCGGGGCCGGACACCCCGGTGCCCTCCTGTCCGAAGTGGACCGTGAGACGGCTGGTCCGGCACATCGCCAGAGTGCATTCCTGGGTGGTCGCCGCGACGGCGGACCCGAGCGGTGAGCACGTCCGCGCGGGCACCCCGCCCGACGGGTGGGAGCCGCTGCTGGCCTGGTGGGACGAGCGGCGAGCCGAGCTGAGGGCCGCGTTCGACACCGCCCCGGACACCCCCGCGTGGCAGCCGTTCCCCTCCTACGACCCGGTGGTGGCATCGTGGGCGCGGCGGCAGGCCCACGAGGCCGCGATGCACCGCGTGGACGCCGAGCTGGCCCTCGGCACGGCGACCGTCGCGTTCCCGCCCGAGTTCGCCGCGGACGGCGTGGACGAGCTGCTGACCATGCTCGTGTACCGCAGGGCCGACTGGAGCGAGTTCACCGCCAAGGGTTCGGTGCTGGTACACGCCGAGGACGCGGGCAGGTTGTGGTCGGTGCGGCTGGCGCCCGGCGAACCGCCGCAGTTTGACGAGCAGCCGTTCGAGCCCGCACTGACCGTCGAGGGCACAGCCGACGACGTCTACCGGGCGCTCTGGCGCAGGCCGAGCACCGCGAAGGTCACCGGCGAGACCGCTCTACTGGAGCCGCTCACGCCCCCGTGAGGGCGACCAGCGACAATGGGAAGCCGTGCCTGACTCCCGCCAGTATGTGATCACCTTCGGCTGCCCCGACCGCACGGGGATCGTCGCCCGCATCTCGTCGTTCCTCGCCGAGGTGGGCGGTTGGATCGTCGAGGCCGCCTACCACACCGACCCGGACACGAACTGGTTCTTCACTCGCCAGGTGGTGCGGGCCGACTCGCTGCCGTTCGACGTGGAGGAGCTGCGCGCCCGCTTCGCCGGCGTCGCGCGCTCGCTGGGAGCGGAGTCCGACTGGCGCGTGGACGACACCGGCGAGCGCCGCCGCATCGTGGTCCTGGTGTCGAAGGAGGGGCACTGCCTCTACGACCTGCTCGGCAGGGTCGCCTCCGGCGAGCTGGACGTGGACGTGCGCGCGGTGATCGGCAACCACGACGTGCTCGCCGACATCACGAGGGCCCACGGCATCCCGTTCCACCACGTGTCGTTCACCGAGGACAAGGCGGCGGCGTTCGCGGAGGTGGCGAAGCTCGTCGACGAGCACGACCCGCACGCGGTGGTGCTCGCGCGGTTCATGCAGATCCTGCCCCCTGAGCTGTGTGAGGCGTGGGCGGGCAGGGCCATCAACATCCACCACAGCTTCCTGCCGTCGTTCATCGGCGCCCGCCCGTACCACCAGGCGTACCAGCGGGGCGTGAAGCTGGTGGGCGCCACGTGCCACTACGTGACGGCGGACCTCGACGCGGGGCCGATCATCGAGCAGGACGTGATTCGCGTCGACCACGGCGACTCGGTGGCCGACATGGTGCGCAAGGGCCGCGACATCGAGAAGGTGACCCTCGCGCGCGGCCTGCGCTGGCACCTAGAGGGTCGCGTGCTCGTGCACGGCAACCGGACCGTCGTCCTCTGACCTCTTCTTCCGCGCGTTGGGCACGATCAGCGGGGTACCGGTCTCCGGGTCGTCGATGACGCGGCAGGGCAGGCCGAAGACGTCCTCCACCAGCTCGGCGGTGATGATCTCCGAGGGGTTGCCCTGCGCGGCGATCTCACCGCCGGGCCGCATGACGATCAGGTGGGTACCGTAGCGGCACGCCTGATTGAGGTCGTGCAGCACGGCGACGAGCGTGTGCTGCTTGTCCTCGTGGAGGTCGGCGCACAGGTCGAGCACCTCGACCTGGTGGGCGATGTCGAGGAACGTGGTCGGCTCGTCGAGCAGCAGGATCGACGTCTGCTGCGCGAGCACCATCGCCAGCCACACGCGCTGCCGCTGGCCGCCGGACAGCTCGTCGACGAGCCGCCCGGACAGCTCGAGCACGCCCGTCAGCTTCATCGACTCGGTGACCACGGCCTCGTCCTCCGACGACCACTGCCGCAGCAGCTTCTGGTGCGGGTAGCGGCCGCGGGCCACGAGGTCGCCGACCGTGATGCCGCTCGGCGCGATCGACGTCTGCGGCAGCAGCCCGAGGCGCCGCGCGACCTCGCGGGAGCGGTAGGACGAGATGAGCTTCCCGTCGAGGTGCACGCCGCCGGTCTTGGGCTTGAGCATCCTGGCGAGTGCCTTGAGCAGGGTCGACTTGCCACACGCGTTGGGGCCGATGATGACCGTGAACGAGCCGTCGGGGATCTCGACCGACAGGTCGGTCGCCACTACGGCTTGCTCGTAGGCCAGCGTCAGGTCTTCGGCATACAACCGGGTCTGCTTCTTCGGCGACTCTGCGCGCGACGCGATCGCGTCGCCGGGGCTCGGCATGGTCACTTGTCTCCATTCCCGCTGTACGGAAGCCCCGCCGCCACGATCGCGGGGCCTCCGGCCGTAGCGCGCTCCGGACTCACGACAGGTGCCGCCACCTCAAGCAGTCTTTCCGTCATGCGTACCTAGCCTTCCCGCGCCATTCCGACGCCAACAACCAGATCAAGTACAGCCCGCCGAGACACCCGGTCGCCGTGCCGACCGGGAGCTGCGCCGTGGGGAACATCCGCTGGATCAGCAGGTCGCCAGCCGCCAGCAGCAGCGCGCCCATGAGCGCCGAGGAGACGAGCCCCGGCGACGACGAGCGCGTGAGCCTGCGGGCGAGCTGTGGTGCGGCGAGCGCGACGAACGCGATCGGCCCGGCCGCCGCCGTCGCGAACGCGGCGAGCAGCACGCTCGTGACGATCAGCACGGCGCGGCTGCGCTGCACGCCGACGCCGAGCGCCTTCGCCGAGTCGTCACCGAGCTCCATCATCGCGAGCGCCCGCGAGTGGTACAGCGCGAGCGGCAGCAGCACGGCGAGCGCGAGCGCCGCGGCGGTGACGTGCTCCCACCCGCGCCCGTTGACGCTGCCGAGCAGCCACGCCTGCGCCGAGAGCGCGTCGTAGAGGTTCGCGCGCGTGATGAGGTAGGAGTTCACCGCCAGCGCGAGCGCGTTGAGGCCGATTCCGATGAGGACGAACCGGAACCCCTGCACGCCACGGGTGAACGAGAACAGGTAGATGAGCAGCGCGGTGATCACCGCACCGAGCAGCGCGCCGATCGCGACCTGGTACATGCTGCCGCCGACCACGATGATCACGGTCAGCGCACCGGTGGCCGCACCGTTGTTGAAGCCGATGATGTCGGGGCTGCCGAGCGAGTTGCGGGTGAGCCCCTGCAGGATCGCGCCGCTCGCCGCGAGCGCCGCGCCGACGAGCACCGCCGTGAGCAGCCTCGGCATGCGCAGGGTGTTGACGATGAAGTCGGCGGCACCCTCGCCGGCGCCGGTGACCGCACCGAGCACCTCTCCGACCGACAGCGGGTACTCGCCGGTCGTGAGCGTCACCGTCATGACGGCGAGCAGGGCCAGCACCGTCACGACGCAGACGGTGAAGGTCCTTCCGTCGACGCGCAGCGACAGCGTCTCGCGCCGGGTCCGCAGCACGCGGCCGGTGATCACGGGGTTCACAGGCTCGCCAGCTTTCGTTTCCGGCACAGTGCGATGAACACGGGCACGCCGATCGCCGCGGTCACGATGCCCACCTGCACCTCCGACGGCGGCGCGATGACGCGGCCGACGATGTCGGAGCCGACGAGCAGGATCGGTGCCAGCACCAGCGAGTAGGGCAGCACCCAGCGCTGGTCGGGTCCGGCGATCAGGCGGGCCATGTGCGGCACGGCGAGCCCGACGAACGCGATCGGGCCCGCGGCCGCGGTCGCGGCGCCGCAGAGCAGCGTGATCGCGACGGCGCCGACCACGCGGATTCGGTCCGGGTGCGCGCCGAGCGCCCGGCCCAGCTCCTCCCCCATCGCGAGCGCGTTCAGCGGCCGGATCAGCAGCAGCGCCACGATCACGCCCACGACGATGAACGGCAGCACGGGCATCAGCACGTCGTAGTAGCGGCCCGCGAGCGAGCCCACCTGCCAGTAGCGGTACTCGTCGAACGCCTCGGGGTCCATGAGCAGCACCGCGCTGTTGAACGCGTAGAGCACGGCCGTCACCGCCGCGCCGGCGAGCACGAGCCGCTCTGGCGAGGCGCTGCCGCGGCCGGACGCGCCGATCACGTACACCACGAGCGAGGCGATCGCCGCTCCCGCGAAGGCGAACCAGACGTAGCCGAGCACCGAGGCGATGCCGAGGAACCCGAGCGAGACCACGACCCCGGTCGAGGCGCCCATCGTGACGCCGAGCAGGCCGGGGTCGGCGAGCGGGTTGCGGGTGAGCACCTGCATCAGCGCACCGGCGAGCCCCAGCGCGGCGCCGACGAGCAGGCCGAGCAGCGTCCTCGGGATCCGGTACTCGTGGATGATCACGGCGTCGTTGGAGCCATCGTTGTTCCAGAGCACGTCCCACGTCGCGGTGAACGGGATGCTCTTCGAGCCGAGCCAGATGCTCAGCAGGACCAGCAGGACCAGCGCGACGAGCGCGATCAGCAGGCCGGCGCCCTTGAGCGCGTTCGGCGTACGCCGCGAGCCCACCACGTCAGGTGACCGTGGTGGTGACGGCGTGACAAGGGACATAAGGTGAGGCTAACCGAACGAGTGAGGGCTGGTCCATCGTGACGAAGTTCGCGTGCACCGGTCTGGACCGAGCGTGAACTTAAGCTAGCCTAACCTCCGCAGCCGAGGCGGAGGTGGTCCAGTGTTGCCAACCGGCAAGAGCGTCCTGCGAGACGCGGTGTCCGGGCAACGGCGCCTGCTCGCCGGCGCCGCCTTCCTGGGCTCGGTGCACCAGGGCGGCGAGGCACTCGTGCCCGTGATCGTCGGCATCGTGATCGACCAGGCCGTCTCCACGGGATCGGTCGGCGCGCTCGTGCGCTGGATCGTGGTGCTCGCCGTGGTGTTCGGCGCGCTGTCGATGAGCTACCGGTTCGCCGCGAGGGCCGCCGAACGCGCGTCGGAACAGGCCGCGCATGGCCTGCGCATGCGCCTCGCGCGGCGCGTGCTGGATCCGCGCGGCGGCGCCGAGGCGGGCAGGCTGCCCGGCGCGCTCGTCAACATCGCCACCGGCGACGCCAAACGCGTCGGCGTGGTCAACACGGTGCTGCCGTTCGCCGTCGCCGGGTTCGTCGGCCTGCTCGTGAGCGCCGTGTCGCTGCTGCGGATCTCGGTGCCGCTCGGGCTGCTGGTGCTGCTCGGCACCCCGCCGCTGCTGTGGCTGACCCACCTGGTCGGCAAGCCGCTGGAGCGGCGCAGCAGCGTCGAGCAGGAACGCGCCGCGCACGCCTCCGGCGTCGCCGCCGACCTGGTGTCCGGCCTGCGCGTGCTCAAGGGCATCGGCGCCGAGGCCGCCGCCGTGGCCCGCTACCGGCGCACGAGCCAGGACTCGCTCGCCGCGACCCTGCGCGCGGCGAGGGCCCACGCGGGCCACGACGGCGCGATCCTCGCTCTTACCGGCATCTTCATCGCCGTGGTGGCCCTCGTCGGCGCGCACCTCGCCGCGAACGGGTCGATCACGGTCGGCGAGCTCGTCGCCGCCGTGGGCCTCGCGCAGTTCCTGCTCGGCCCGTTCCAGATCTTCGCGTGGGTGAACGGCCAGCTCGCGCAGGGCAGGGCGTCGGCGGAGCGCGTCGCCTCCGTGCTCGCGGCCCCGCCCGCGGTGACGTCCGGTTCCGGTGCGCCCGCCGGGAACGGCGCGGGCCGGGTGCGCCTGCGCGGCGTGACCCACGGCAGCCTCGACGCACTCGACCTCGACGTCGAGCCGGGCGAGTTCCTCGGCGTCGTCGCCCCCGATCCCGCGGCCGCCGCACACCTGCTCGACTGCCTCGGCCGCGAGGCCGACCCGTCGGCGGGCACGGTGGAGCTCGACGGCGTGGCCTACACCGAGCTGGACCCGCACGAGTTGCGCGGCGCCGTGCTCGTCGCGGCACACGACGCCGACCTCTTCGAGGGCAGCCTGCTCGACAACGTCGTGACCGTGAGCCGCGACGTGGACCGGGCGCTGACGGCGTCGGCGGCCGACGAGGTGGCGCGCACCCTGCCCGACGGCGTGCACACGCTCGTCGCCGAGCGCGGGCGGTCGTTGTCCGGAGGGCAGCGGCAGCGCGTCGCGCTGGCGAGGGCACTCGCCGCGGACCCGCCGGTGCTCGTGGTGCACGACCCGACGACGGCGGTCGACGCGGTGACCGAGGCCCGCATCGCCGGTGAGCTGCGGGAGGTCCGGCAGGGCCGTACCACCGTGCTGGTGACCACAAGCCCCGCGCTGCTCGCCGTCACCGATCGTGTCGTGGTGCTCGACGGCGGCGCCGTCGGCGCGCAGGGCACGCACGCCGAGCTCGTCCACGCCAATCCCGGCTACCGATCGGCGGTGCTGTCATGAGCGAACGCGAGCTGCTGCCGACCGCGACGGGCAGGCGCACCGCCTCCGCCGTCGGCGAGCTGCTGCGGCCCCGGCGGCTGCTGGCGTTCTCCGCGTTCGGCGTGCTGACCGCGGCGACGGGCGTCGGGCTGCTCACGGCCCCGCTGCTCGGCCACATCGTCGACCTGGTGGCCGAGGGCAGCACGGACTTCACCCTGCCCGTGGTGCTGCTGGTGGTGGTCGCGCTCGCCAGGGGCGCCGGCAACGCGTGGGGGCTCGCGCTGGTCTCGCGGCTCGGCGAGAGCATGCTCGCGAGCCTGCGGGAACGCTTCATCGAGCGCGCGCTGAGCCAGCCGCTGGAGCGCGTCGAGCTGGCCGGGTCGGGCGATCTGACCTCGCGGGTCACCAACGACGTCGCCGTGATCGCCAAGTCGGTGCGTGAGGCACTGCCTGAGCTGGGGCGTTCCGCGCTGACGATCGTGCTCACGCTGGGCGGGCTCGCGTTGCTGGACTGGCGGTTCCTGCTGGCCGCGCTGCTCGCGGCGCCGATCCAGCTCTACACGGTGCGCTGGTACGTGCGGCGCGCGATCCCGCTGTACGCCCACCAACGCGTCCAGGACGGGGCCCAGCAACAGCAGCTGCTCGACACGGTCGGCGGCGCGCGCACGGTGCGGGCGTTCCGGCTCACCGGCGAGCACGTCGAGCGGGTGCGCGAGCGGTCCCAGACGGTGGTGGACGTGACCATGCGCGCCGTGCGGCTGATGACCCGGTTCTTCTCGCGGCTCAACCTCGCCGAGTTCGTCGGCCTCTCGGCGATCCTCGTGGCCGGTTTCGTGCTGGTGGGCAACGGCACCGCCACGATCGGCACGGCGACGGCGGCCGCGCTGTACTTCCACAGTCTCTTCAACCCGATCAACGCGGCGCTGGCGCTCGTGGACGACGCCCAGTCGGCGGCGGCGAGCCTCGCCCGCCTGGTCGGCGTCGCGGACCTGCCCACCGAGCGGGAGCCGGAGCGGCCCGCGGTGCCCGTGGACGCGTCGGTGAAGGCGGCCGCGGTGAGCCACGCCTACGTCGCCGGCCACGACGTGCTGCGCGACGTCGATCTGGACATCACCCCCGAGGAACGGGTCGCTCTCGTCGGCGCGAGCGGTGCGGGCAAGACGACGCTCGCGAAGCTGATCGCCGGCATCCACCGGCCGACGTCGGGCTCGCTCGCCCTGGGCGGGGTGGGTCTCGACGACCTCGGACACGCGGGAACGCGCCGCACGGTGGCCCTCATCAGCCAGGAGGTGCACGTCTTCGCGGGCACGCTCGCCGAGGACCTGCGCCTGGCCAAACCCGACGCGACCGACGAGGAGCTGCGGGCGGCATTGGAGAAGGTCGGCGCTCTGCCGTGGGTCGACGCACTCCCGGACGGACTGTCCACAATGGTGGGTGAGGGCGCGCACCGGCTGACGGTGACCCAGTCTCAGCAGCTGGCCCTCGTGCGCCTGGTGCTGGCCGACCCGCCGATCGCGATCCTCGACGAGGCGACCGCGGAGGCGGGCAGCGCGGGCGCGAAGGTCCTGGAGAAGGCGGCGGCGCGGGCCCTCGAGGGCCGCACGGGCCTCGTGGTCGCCCACCGCCTGACGCAGGCCGCCGCGGCGGACCGGATCGTGGTGCTCGACGCGGGCAAGGTGGTGGAAACCGGCACGCACGAGGAACTGGTGGCGGCGAACGGCCGCTACGCGGCCCTGTGGGCCGCCTGGTCCGACCAACGCGAGTAGCCGATGCCCGCGCGAGTCGTACGTTCCCGACCGCGAGTCGTACGCTCAGGACGCCGAGTTGTGCGTTCCCGACGCCGAGTTGTGCGCTCAGGACCGCCCAGTCGGTCACAGGCGCGACACGGCGGAGTTCAGCAGCTCCATCACGAGGTCGACATCGTCCAGAGTGACGTCTCCCCCTCCGGCGCCGCGAATCCGCTGCAGCGACTCCTGACGCCTGCTCCCAAACCAGTGGCCGACGTGCAACGCAACGTCGTGTGCGACAGCCCCGTCGACGGACCCGAGTTGGGACAGCGCAGCCGGCCGGGTCGCCGGGTCGAAGGTGAGCCGCATGATGTCGAGCAGATCGGTTCCCTGTTTGTGGTTCGAGCGGTTCATCACCGCTTGGAGCTTCATCGCGATCAGCGGTCCAGGTTCGGCGACCGGCGTTGTGACCGCGATCGGCTCGCCACCAGTCCGGGTCACTTCGAAGGCGACGTTGGTAGCGGTGTCGCTGGCCCAGGCGTGCGCCGACGCATGGAGCCGGTCGCCGGGGTCGTCGCTCGGCTGATCGAGTTCCACCTGCCGCACTTCGAGCACATCGACCTTCACCGCGCCATACGCCGTGGGGAGCAGAACAGCCGCAGGTTCGACCGGCTCCGCTCCGTTGGAGGCGCGAAGCACTTCGAGATGAGGCAGTTCGCCGTGCAGCCGATCGACCACGTCCAGGTCAACGGTGACACGGTGCGGCTGCGATAGGCGCGACAAGACCGCCAGCCCGCCGACGATGACAGGTGGTTGGCCGATGAGCCTGCGGACTTCGATCGCACCTTGAACGACGGCTGCCATCGCGTCTCCCACGAACGTGACGGATCTACCAGACACGGGTCCACCGGCCATCGGGCGTCCACATCTCGAGGACCTCGCGGCCCCGGCCGGCATCCTGCGCGAGGTCGAGCGCGACGAACAACGGATGCGCAAGCGGCCAGTCGGCGCCCTTCCCCGCCGCGCCGACCCTGTTCCGCACGACCGCTGGTACCGGTGCGACCCGCACCGTGGCCCTTGCTTGCGAAGCGGAAGGGGCCGCGCCGAGGAGGGTCGTCGCCCTCCGGAGGATCGACCGGTCGGGTACGAAGAAGTCGAGCACATGATCGGACCGGAACGCCAACGGCGCACCGTAGGCGACTGCGGCAGCCGAGTCGGTCAACGCCCACCCGGACTCGTGATCGATGTCATCGAGGCCAAGTCGCAGCGGTGTCCCCAGGCCGACATCGCCCTGCACTGGCAAGGTGGCGAGCAAAGTACGTGGAGTGGACCAACGTGCGGCGACTTGCCAGAACAAGCGCGTGTCGGCGACCGCGCTGTCGGTGCCAATCAAGCCATCACGCCGGAGTGCGGCGAGTACCTCGGAGACCGTGCTCGGAGATCGTCCCAGCTCACGTGCCAACGCCCGGACCTTCACCGCACGCTCGGGATGCAGCAGAAGCGCCGTCGCGACTTCAAGTCCAGCGCTGCCGGCGAGCGCGTCGGTCCGCTCGGCGCGCTCCTTGACCGGCTCCACCTCGGCGTCGATCACCATGCCAGCCGTGCGGAGCGCCAACCGCCCACGTAGATCGAAGTAGCCGCCACGGCTGGAGGTCAGCACCCTTCGCGCCGTGTCGGTGACCCGGTCGGCAACGACGAAGAGGGCGGCATCCGAGGGCACCACCTCCGCGAGCAGTCGCACGGCCACGTCGTCGGTCACCAACGCGCGATGCAACAGCTGGATAGCCGACGCGACGCCATCCGGGTCCACGATGAGGTCGATGTTCGGACCAGACGCTCCACCGGACGGCCGAGCTTCGACGCCCAGTTCCGCGAAGGCGTCGACCACGAGGGCCTCGAAGTCCATACGACCAGCATCGCGCGTGTTCGGTGTTCGGTCAATACCGAACGTCGAACAGTTCTAATAACCTGTTGCTCGCCGCCCCGTCCGGCCGACAGCATCCCCTGCATGACCACCACCGGACGTCGCCCGCTGCCCTCGACCGCCGCCACCTGCGCGACGGCGAAGCAGCAGGTCACCCACCGGCGGAGGTCGACAGCCACGCGACCGTGACCGCCGCGCTCGTCGCGGGGCTGGTCGCCGGCTACGGCATCGCGATTCCCGTCGGCGCCGTCGGCGCGTACCTCGTCGCGCTCACCGCACGCACCTCGCTGCGCGTCGGCGTCAGCGCCGCGCTCGGCATCGCGACCGCCGACGGCGCCTACGCGCTCGCCGCCGTGCTCGACGGCTCCGCCCTCGCGACGCTGATCGAGCCCATCACGGTGCCGCTGCGCTGGGCATCGGCGATCGTGCTCGTCGCCATCGCCGCGGCCGTCGCCGTCTCGGCGATCCGGCGTCACCGCGAGCAAGCCGAGCCCGCCGAGGTGCGCGCGACGTCGGCGGCGCGGGCCTACGCGAGCCTGCTCGGCATCACCGTGCTCAACCCGGCGACGATCGTCTACTTCGCCGCGCTCGTACTCGGCGACGTCACCACCATCGCGGCGACCCCGGCCACCGCCACCGCGTTCGTGGCCGCGGCCTTCGCCGCCTCGGCGAGCTGGCAACTACTGCTCGCGTGCGGCGGCGCGATGCTGGGCCGCGCCGTCACGAGCCCGCGCGGACGCCTCTGCACGGCCCTGCTCTCCAGCGCCGTCGTGACGGCGCTGGCCCTCGACCTCGTGTTGGCCTAGCGGATGCTCGCCGGACGCAGGTCGGTCCAGTTCTCCTCGACGTAGGCGAGGCACGCGTCACGGGTGCCCTCCCCGAACACGATCCGCCAGCCGGCCGGAACGTCCACGAACGACGGCCACAGCGAGTGCTGCTCCTCGTCGTTCACGAGCACGTAGTAGCGACCGTCCGGGTCCTCGAACGGGTTGGTCACGATTGCCTCCTTGTGATCTCTTCCAGCACGGTGCGCAGTTCACCGGCGAGCCGTTCGACGGTCGCCTCCGTCAGCACACCGGTCGCGTAACCGAGGTAGCAGTGCACCTCGCCCTCCCCCTGCGGTTCGTAGAAGCTCAGGGTCAGGTCCGCCTTCGCGACGCCCGTCGGCACGGCCACGAGCTCGCCGTGCCCGCCCTCCAACTCGGAGAGCCGGGCCTGCTCGTGATGCACCATGAGCACCCTCGGGCGCCAGCCGAGCGCGTTCGCGACGTCGTCGAAGGGCACGTCCTGGCGCTCCAGCGCGGCGAGGTTGGTCCGCCGCACGCGCGCCAGCAGTTCGGGGACGCTCGGCGAGCCCGACACGTCCGTGCGCAGCACCACCGTGTTGAAGAAGCAGCCGACGAGATCGGCGAGCGCCTCCTCGGTGCGGCCCGCGACGATCGTGCCGATCGCCAGGTCCGTCCCGGCTCCGTTCGCGGCGAGCACCGTCGCGAACGCCGCCTGCAGCACCATGAACATGCTGGCGCCATTGGCCCGCGCGGTCCGGTCGATCGCGGCGTGCAGGTCGGCGTCGAGCACGAACGGCACCACCCCCGCACCCCCGTCACCGCGTCCGCCCTCGCCGGGCAACACCACAGGCGGGACATCGCGCAGGGTCTCCCGCCAGTAGTCGAGCTGGGCCGGCCCCACCTCGGCTCGCAGTTCCTCGGACCACCGCGTGTAATCGGCATAGGTCACCGGAAGCGGCTCCCACCCCGGTTCCTCCCCCGCTGATCGGGCCGCGTACGCGGTGCTGAGGTCCCGCATGAGCGGCACCACGGACCATTCGTCGACGGCGAGGTAGTGCATGGTCAGCAGCAGTGCCTGCTCGAACTCGCCGCGCAGCAGGTGGACCCGCACGCCGGGCTCCTCGGGCCGCTGTGCCGCGAGTTCAGCCAGCCGTGCCTCGACGTCCACATCGGACTCCACCACCAGTTCCGGTGGCTCACCGAGCCGCTGCACCCCGCCGTCGAACCGGGTGCGCAGCGGTTCGTGCCGCAGGGCTACGTCCCGCCACGCCGCCGCGAGCGCGTCGGCGTCGAAGCCGTCGCGGGAACGCAGGGCGAGGGCGTGGTCGTAGCCGGGGTGCCCGCGGTGGAGGTTCCACTGCCAGCGCTGCACCGGCGCGAGCGGAACCGTCGCGGGACGTTCCCGGTGCCTGAGGGTCGGCCGGTGCCGCGATCCGCCTGCCAGCTTGCCCGCGATGCCGGCGACGGTCGGCGCGTCGAAGACGTCCCTGATCGTCAGGTCGACCCCGAACGCCGAGCGGATGCGGCCCAGCAGCCGCATCGACGACATCGAATGCCCGCCCAGCTCGAAGAAGTCGTCGTGCACGCCGACGTCGTCGAGCCCGAGGATCTCGCCGAACAGCCCCGCGAGCACCCGCTGCTCCTCCGTCGCCGGGCGCGCGTCGCCCGTGAGCGACGCCCAGTCCGGCGCGGGCAGCGCCTTGCGGTCGAGCTTTCCGTTGGGCGTCAACGGAAGTGGCCCGTCGAGCCGCATCACCAGCGCGGGGATCATGTACTCCGGCAGCCGCGCACGCAGGTGCTCGCGCCAGTCCACGTCCCCGTCCGCCACGACGTAGCCGGCCAGCCGCACGATGTCGCCCTTGCGGTCGGCGACCACGGCCGCCTGGCTCACCGCTGGGTGCGCGGTGAGCGCGGCCTCGATCTCGCCGAGCTCGATGCGGAAGCCGCGGATCTTCACCTGACCGTCCACGCGGCCGAGGAAGTCCAGGTTCCCATCGGACCGCCAGCGCGCCCGGTCACCGGTGCGGTACATCTGGGAACCCGGAGCCCCGAACGGGTTCGCCACGAACCGTTCCGCCGTGAGCCCGTGCCTCCCGAGATACCCACGCGCGAGCCCGCGGCCCGCCACGTACAGTTCGCCGACCACACCCGGCGGCACCGGCCGCAGGTGGGCGTCGAGCACGTAACAGACGGTGTTCGGGTCGGGCACGCCGATCGGAACCGGACCCCGCCAGCCTCGCTTGGCGGGCCACAGCGTGGAGTTGACGGTCGCCTCGGTGAGCCCGTACGCCGCGATGAGGTTCAGCCTGCCCGCCCAGCGGTCGATCAGGTCCGGCGGCACGGTCTCGGTGCCCACCAGGATCGTCGACCCACGCGGGAGCTCGGCCTCCGGCGGCAGCGCCGACACCAGCGACGGCGGCAGGATCAGGTGCGTCACCGCCTGCTCGCGCAGGAAGTCGGTGAGCGCCGTGCCCGCGACGCGCGCCTCCTCGGGGATCAGCACGAGCCGCCCGCCGTGACACAGCGCCATCGCCAGCTCGAACACGAACACGTCGAAACCGATCGACGCGAACTGCAGCACGTGCGACGTGGGTTGGAGCCCCATGCGGTCGATGGCGGTCGCGACGAGGCTCGCGATGCCGTCGTGCGGCACGACGGCGCCCTTCGGCGTGCCGGTGGAGCCGGACGTGTAGATCACGTAGGCGGCCTGGTCGAGCGAGGGCGCCGGGAGGTCCAGTTCGGACCCGTCGCGGTCGATCTCGCCGTCCAGCAACAGGATCGGCGCGACGTCGGGGATCTTCTCCGCCACCGAGGGCGTGCCCACCACGAGGCGCGCCCCCGAGTCGCCGATCAGGTAAGCGAGCCGGTCGGTGGGGTGCGTGAGGTCCAACGGCAGGAACGCGGCACCGAGCTTCACCGTCGCGAGCACCGTGGCGATCGTGTCGATCGAGCGCGGCACGGCGACCCCGACCACGCTCTCGGCGGCGACGCCGCGTTCGGCGAGCAGCCGCGCGATGCGATTGGCCCGCTCATTGAGCTGCGCGTACGTCACCTGGCGATCGCGCTCCACCACGGCCACGGCGTCCGGCTGCTCGGCGACCTGCCGCGCGAACAGCTCCGGCAGCGACGCCTCGGGCACCACGCGCCCGGTGGCGTTGAAGCCCTCCAGTACCAGGTGCCGCTCGTCCTCGGCGAGCACGTCCACCTCGGCGATACTCGCCTGCGGCCGCTGCGCGACGACGTCGACCAGCCTGCCGAGCCGTTCGCCGAGCCGGGCCACGGTCTCGGCGTCGAACAGCTCGGTGCTGTACTCGATGCGGCAGCTCACGCGCCCGGTGTCGAACCGTTCGGTGAAGCTGAACACGAGGTCGAACTTCGCCGTCTCGGTCGCGTACGGCACGAACTCCGCGCGCAGGCCGGGCAACTCCAGCTCCTCGCCCGTGCGGCCGTGGTAGCCGATCATCACCTGGAACAGCGGGTTGCGCGCGAGCGAGCGTGCCGGGTTGAGCCGCTCCACGACGGCCTCGAACGGCACGTCCGCGTGGGAGAACGCGGCGAGGTCGGTCTCCCGCACGCGCCGCACCAGCTCCGCGAAGCTCGGCGAGCCGGACAGGTCCGTGCGCAGCACGAGCGTGTTGACGAAGAAGCCGACGAGGTCGTCGAGCGCCTCGTCGGCCCGGCCCGCGATGGGCGCGCCGAGCGGGATGTCCTCGCCGGCGCCCATGCGGTGCAGCAGCGCGGCGACGGCCGCGTGCAGCAGCATGAACATGCTCGCTCCGGTGTCCTGCCCGAGCGCGCGCAACCGCTCGCAGGTCGCGGGGTCCAGCTCGATCTCCAGGTCCGCGCCGCTGAACGTCGGGCGCGCGGGCCGGGACCGGTCGGTGGGCAGCTCCAGTTCCTCCGGCGCTCCGTCCAACGTGGACCGCCAGTAGGTGAGCTGCTCCTCGCCGACGACGTCGAGCAGGCGCTGTTGCCACAGCGCGTAGTCGGCGTACTGCACGGGAAGCGGGCTCCACTCCGGCGCGGTGCCCGCTGTGCGTGCGGCGTAGGCGGCGGAGAGGTCACGCAGGAACGGCCGGTCGGACCACTCGTCGGTGGTGATGTGGTGCAACAGGAGCACCACCACGTGGTCGTCGGCGGCGAGCCGCGCGATCGTGCACCGGATCGGCAGCTCCGCGGCCAGGTCGAACGGCCGCGCCACGGCCTCGCGCACGAACTCGCTCAGCGCCTGCTCGGTGGTGTCGTGGACCTCCACCACCGGTTCGGCGTCCTCGACCACGCGCTGGAACGGCACGCCGTCGCGCTCGGTGAACACGGTGCGCAGCGCCTCGTGCCGGGCGACGACGTCCCCCAGCGCCGCCCGCCACGCGCCGAGGTCCAGCGTCCCGCGCAGGCGGACCACGAGCGGGAAGTTGTAGGCCGAGGAGGTCTCCTCCATGTTCTGGATGACCCACAATCGTTGCTGCGCGGCGGAAGCGGGCAGCTCGGCGGGCCGTTCACCGGCGACGAGGGCCGGCCTGGCGGGGCCGCCGATGCGGCTCACCAGCTCGGCCACGGTCGGTGCCTCGAACAGGTCGCGAATGGACAGTTCCGCGTCCAGCGCCGTGCGGGCCTTGCTGACCAGGCGTGTCGCGAGCAGCGAGTGCCCGCCCAGGTCGAAGAAGCTGTCGTCGATGCCGACGCCCTCGGCGCCGAGCAGCTCGGCGAACAGGCCGCACAGCACCTTCTCCTCGCGGGTGCGCGGCGGCCTGCTCTCCCTGGCGGCACCGAGCGACGGTGCCGGAAGGGCCTTGACGTCGAGCTTGCCGTTGACGGTCAGCGGCAGGTGCTCGACGGTCACGACAGCGGCCGGGACCATGTAGTCCGGCAGGCGCGCTTTCAGGTGCTCGCGCCAGTCGAACTCGCCATCGGCCACGATGTAGCCGACGAGACGCTGCTCGTTGACGACCACGGCGGCATGCGTGACGGCCGGGTGGGCGGCGAGCGCGGCCTCGATCTCGCCCAGCTCAACGCGGTAGCCGCGGATCTTCACCTGGTCGTCGGTGCGGCCGAGGAAGTCGATGATGCCGCTGCTCGGTCGCTGCCGCACGAGGTCCCCGGTGCGGTACATGCGGCCCGGTGCATAGGGGTTCGCCACGAACCGCTCGGCGGTGAGCCCCGGACGGTTGTGGTAACCGCGGGCGAGGCCGACGCCTGCGATGTACAGCTCACCCGGAGTTCCCGGCGGCACGGGCCGCAGGAAGGGATCGAGGATGTAGGCGCGCGTGTTCCAGATGGGCTTGCCCACCGCCGGGGTAGAACTGTCCGCTGTGGATGCACCGAGGGTGTTGATCGTGTACTCGGTGGGCCCGTAGAGGTTGTAGCCGTAGGTGCCCTCGGTGTCCGCGAGCGTGGTCCACACGGCGTCGGAAACGGCCTCGCCGCCGAGCAGCACGAGCGGCGGCACATGACCGTCCAGCAGCCCCTCCTCCAGCAGGAGCTGGGCGTACGTGGGCGTCACGTTGACGACGTCGATGCGGTGCTCGTCGCAGTAGGCGACCAGCGCCTCGGCGTCGCGGCGCAACTCCTCGTCGCAGACGTGCACCTCGTGGCCCTCGACGAGCCACAGCAGCTCCTCCCACGACATGTCGAAGGCGAACGACACCGTGTGCGCGATGCGCAGCCGCCGCCCGCCCGCCGACTCGATGGCGGGGGCGAAGATCGCTTCGCGGTGGTTGAGCTGCATGTTCGTGAGCCCGCGGTACGGGGTGACGACGCCCTTGGGCCGCCCGGTGGAGCCGGACGTGTAGATGACGTAGGCGGGGTACTCGAGCCGCCCGGCGGAACCCTTGCCGAACGAAGCCGAAAGCTCGTGGTCGCCGATGGGCTCCCCGGATACCCTCCGCAACTCCGCAACCACGTCCGCGTGATCCAGCAGCACCCTCTGACTGCAGTGAAGGCCACCTTCACTGCAGTTGGTTGTGGTGAGCACGCAGAGAGGGTTCGTGTCCTCCAGCATGTGGATGAGGCGCTCCGCGGGGTGATCCAGGTCGAGCGGCAAGTACGCCGCACCGGTGCGCAGCACCGCGAAGAGGGCCACCACCATGTCGATCGAGCGCGGCAGCGCGAGGGCCACCACCTGTTCCGGGCCGGCACCGCGCGACAGCAGCAGACGGGCAAGGCGGTTGATCCGCTCGTCCAGCTCCGCGTAGGTCAGCCGCTCGTCGCCGAACACCAGTGCCGTCTCGCCCGGCGTGCGCGCGGCCTGCGCGGCCAGCAGGTCGGCGATCGTGTCGTCGCCGATCGGCCGCTCCGGCTCCCCACGCAGCTCGGCACGCTCGGCCTCGGTCAGCAGGTCCAGCGACGCGACCGGGGCGGTCACGTCGGCGGCGAGCCGTTCCAGCACGGTCGTGAACCGCTCCAGCACGCGACCCGCCTCGGCGGCGTCGAAAAGATCCGGCCGCGCCGCGAGGGTGATCCGCAACCGCTCCTCCGGCGTCACGATCAGCGTCAGCGGAAAGTGCGTGCCATCCACATTGGACACCGACGTGATCCCGTGCTGGTCGTGCAGTTGGGCCAGCCGCTCCTCTCCGTCGGCCGTGCGCAGCACGAACAGCGTGTCGAACAGCTGCCGGTGCCCCGACTCGCGCTGCAGCTCACCGAGCCCGACGTACTCGTACGGCAGCAGTGCGGCGCGCTCGGACTGCAGGCGCCGCAGCAGCTCCAGCACCGACTCCCGCGGGTCGAACCGCACCCGCGAGGGCACCGTGTTGAGGAACATGCCGATCACGCTCGTCACGTTCGGCACCTCGGCTGGCCGACCGGCCACGACGGCGCCGAACACCACGTCCGGCCGCCCGACCGTGCCCGACAACACCAGCCCCCACGCCGCGCTGAGCAGCGTGTGCAGGGTCAGCCCGTGCCGCCGCGCCTCCTCGCGCAGCCGGTCGCTGATCTCCCTCGGCAACACGGCGTCGTAGTCGGCCGGGATCACCGGGTCGCCGCTGCGGTCGGCCGGCGCGACGAGCGTGGGCTCCTCCAGCCCGCGCAATGCCTGCCGCCACGCCGCCAGCGCCTGTTCGGAGTCCTGCTGCCCCAGCCACGCGAGGTAGTCGCGGTAGGACCCCGGCGCGGGGAGCCCCGTGTCGTCGCCACCCCGCTCGTACAGCGTGAACAGTTGCTCCAGGAACAGCCACGCCGACCAGCCGTCCCAGAGCACGAGGTGGTGCGTCACGACGAGCCGGTCACGCCCCCCGGGCAACCGGACCAGCAGCAGACGGCACAGCGGTGGGCTGGTGAGGTCGAATCGCTGCCGCCGGTCCTCGGCGAGCAGCCCGTCGAGATCGTCCGGCCGTTCGGTGAGGTCCACCTCGGTGAGCGGCACCTCGGCACCGGCCGCGATGAACTGCACCGGCCTCGGCAGCCCGTCGCTCGCGAACCCCGCGCGCAGGCTCGGGTTGCGCGCCAGCAGCGTCGCGCACGCGGCCCGCAGGCGGTCGGCGTCGAGCCGGTGGTCGAAGTCGAGCGACTCCTGCGACTGGTAGACGTCCACGCCCTCGGCGTCGTACGTGGCGTGGAAGTACAGACCCTCCTGCAACGGCGACAGCGGCCAGACGTCCTCGGCGTCCGAGGGGAGGCTGCGCCGTTCCTGCTCGGTCAGCTCCACGCTGCCCAGCTCGGCCGGGATCTCCCGCACGTCGTCCCGGGCGTGTGCGGCGAGCGCGGCGGGGGTCCGGTGCTCGAAGACGTCGCGCGGGCTCAGGTCGAGCCCACGTTCCCTCGCCTGCGCCGACACCGCGATCGAGGTGATGCTGTCGCCGCCGAGCACGAAGAAGTCGTCGTCGACGCCCACCTCCGGCAGGCCGAGCACCGAGGCCACCACGTCGCACACCAGCCGTTCCCGCTCGTTGCGGGGCGTCCGCGACGGCAGGGAGGACACAGTCACCACGTCCGGCGCGGGCAGGGCGTTCTGGTCCAGCTTGCCGCTCGGCGTCAGCGGCAGATCGTCGAGCACCACGAGCGCGCTCGGCACCATGCTCGCGGGCAGTTCCGCCTCGAGCCCCTCGCGCCACGCCTCGACGGCGGGCTCCCCCGCGGGCACGACATAGCCGACGAGCGCGCCGTCGCGCGCGATCACCGCGGCCCGCGCGACGCCGGGCAGCCGCGAGAGCGCGGACTCGATCTCGCCAAGCTCCACGCGATTGCCGCGGATCTTCACCTGCCGGTCGGTGCGCCCGAGGTACTCGATCGCCCCGTCGGCGCGCCGACGTCGGACCAGGTCGCCGGTGCGATAAAGGCGCCCACCCGTCGCCCGACCACCGCCCCCCACGGAGGCGCTCCGCGCCGCGGTTTTCTCTTCCAGGCCATACGGGTTCGCCACGAACCGCGTCGCCGTGAGCCCCGGCCGGTCGTGGTAGCCGCGCGCGAGCTGCACGCCCGCGAGGTACAGCTCGCCGGGCACGCCGTCGGGCACGGGACGCAGGAACTCGTCGAGCACGTGCAGCCGCGTGTTCCACACCGGCCACCCGATCGGCACCGAGACACCGTCGGCCTCGCCCTCGAACGGGAACCACGTCACGTCCACGGCGGCCTCGGTGGGTCCGTAGAGGTTGTGCAGCGGCACTCCGGTCAGCACCCGCCAGCGCGTCGCCGACTCGACGGGCAGCGCCTCCCCGCTGGAGAACACCCTGCGCAGGGTCGCGGCCCACCCGGCGTCCTTCACCACCTGCAGGAACGCGGCGAGCATCGACGGCACGAAGTGCAACGTGGTGATGCGCTCCTTCTCGATCAGCGAGGCGAGGTAGGCCGGGTCGCGGTGACCGTCCGGGCGGGCCAGTACCACGGCCGCGCCCTCCAGCAGCGGCCAGAAGAACTCCCACACCGACACGTCGAAGCTCGACGGCGTCTTCTGCAGCACGCGGTCGTCGGCGGCGAGCCCGTAGTGGCCCTGCATCCACGAGAGCCGGTTGACGATCGCGCGATGGGTCACCACCACGCCCTTGGGCCGCCCGGTGGAGCCGGACGTGTAGATCAGGTACGCGGGCTGGTCGGGCTTCGCGGCGACCACGGGCGTGTCGGCGACGGTCTCGTCCTCGCCGAGCACGACCCGTTCGACCTCGCCCGGCAGCTCCGTGCCCGGCAGGGTTACGGCGAGCCGCGCGCCGGAGTCGGCGAGCATGAAGGCGATGCGCTCGGCCGGGTAGTCGAGGTCCACCGGCAGGTACGCGGCGCCGGACTTGAGTACGCCCAGCAGCGCGACCATCAGCTCGGCCGAGCGGGGTACGGCCACGGCCACGAGCGCTTCCGGCCCCGCTCCCCTGGCGCGGAGCCTGCGCGCGAGCGCCTCGGCGCGGGAGTTCAGCTCCGCATAGGACAGTCGCGTGTCCTCGAACACCACGGCCGTCGCGTCGGGCGTGCGGGCCACCTGGTCCGCGAACAACGAGGTCAGTGTGCCCTCGGGCACCGGGTGCCCGGTGTCGTCGGTGCGCGCGCGTTCCGCCTCGGTGCGCAGGTCCAGGTCGGCGACCCGCCGGTCGGGCTCGGTGAGCGCGGTGAGCACGCCGAGGTAGCGGTCGGCGATGTCCCGTGCGCCTGCCTCGCCGATGCGGTGCTTGAGCTCCAGCCGCAGCCGCTGCCCGGGGTGCGCGATCAGCGCGAGCGGGTAGTGCACGGCGTCGCGGACCTCGGCGCCGGTGAAGAGCCCCGGTTCGGTGTGCACGGGCTGGTTCTCCACCACCACGAGCGTGTCGAACAGTTCGCCGGTGCCGCGCTGGAGGTCGGCGAGTGCGACGTGCTGGTGGTCGAGCAGCGCGGCCTGCTCGTGCTGCCAGCGCTCCAGCGCCGTGCCGAGCGAGTCGCCGCCACGCAGCCGCAGCCGCGCGGGCACGGTGTTGATGAACAGGCCCACCGCCGACTCGATGCCCTCGAGATCGAGGCCGCGGCCGGAGACGGTGCTGCCGAACACCACGTCGGACCGGCCGGTCAGCCCGCTCAGCAGCAGGCCCCACGCGCCGTGCACCAGCGTGCTCAAGGTCAGCCCCCTGGCGCGCGCGGTCTCGGTCAGCGCGGTCGTGAGGTCCTCGGGAACGTCGACGACGACGCTGCCGGGTTCCTCGCCCGCGTGCTCCACGAGCCGGGTCGGCTCCACATCGGACAGTGCGGATCGCCAGGCGGCCAGCGCCGCGTCGTGGTCGCGGCTCGCCAGCCACGCGAGGTAGGGCCGGTGGTCGGGTGCGGGCGGAAGGTCGTCGGTGGCCAGCTCACTCAGCAGCACCGACACCGACCAGCCGTCGGCGACGATGTGGTGCAGCGTGAGCACCAGTCGCGAACCGCCCACGAGGGTCGCACGGAGCAACGGCGGCTCGGCGAGGTCGAAGCCCTCGGCGCGATCCGCATCCAGCGCCGCCTCCAGTTCCGGGGCCTCCCGCCACGGGAGCTCAACGTGCTCGGGAATCCGCTGCACGACCCGTCCGTCGGGCAGCTGGTGAAACCCGGCGCGCAGCAGTGGATGCCGGTCGAGCAGCCGCTGCAACCGTGCCCGCAGCACCGAGGGGTCGACGCCCTCGGCGAGCTCCAGCACCTCCTGCACCACGTAGGAGTCGGTCTCGTCGAAGCGCGAGTGGAAGTAGAAGCCGCTCTGCAACGGCGACACCGGCAGGGCCTCGTCGTCCAGCTCCACTTCCGCGGACGCCGAGGGGGTGCCCGCGACCTCGGCGAGCGCGGCAACGGTGCGGTGCGCGAACACGTCGCGGGGCGTCAACGCCAGACCGGCCTTGCGGGCCCTGCCGACGAGCTGGATCGCGACGATCGAGTCGCCGCCCAGCTCGAAGAAGCTGTCGTGCACGCCGACACTCGGCAGGTCGAGGATCTCCGCGAACAGCGCGGCGAGTGTGCGTTCCCTCGGCGTCGTGGGCGCGGCGCCGCCAGCGAGGCCCGTCCAGTCCGGCGCGGGCAGCGCGGCCCGGTCGACCTTGCCGTTGGGCGTCAAGGGCAGCTCGTCGAGGCGGAGCACCACCGTGGGCACCAGGTACTCGGGCAGGCTCTCCGCGACGAACGCCTTCGCAGCCTCGGGCTCCGCGTCGCCGACGACGTAGCCGACAAGGCGCCGCACCCCGCGGTGGTCCTCCCGCGCGACGACGGCCGCCTGCGCCACCTCGGGATGGGCCAGCAGCGCGGACTCGACCTCGCCGGGTTCGATGCGGTATCCGCGGATCTTGACCTGGTTGTCCGAGCGGCCCAGGAAGTCGAGATTGCGGCCCGCCCGTCTCCCCCCACCGCCCAAGCGGAGACGCTCCGCGTCCGAGTTGTCCACCCTCCACCGCACCCGGTCACCGGTGCGGTACATGCGGGCGCCCGGCGGGCCGAACGGGTCGGCCACGAACCGCTCCGCGGTCAGCCCGTGCCTGCCCCGGTAGCCGCGGGCGAGGCCCCGGCCGCCGACGTACAGCTCACCGATCACGCCGACGCCGACGGGCCGCAGCGCCGAGTCGAGCACATAGGCCCTGGTGTTCGGGTCCGGGACCCCGATCGGCACCGCGCCGAGCCAGTCCTGCTCGGCCTGCCACAGCGTGGAGTTGACGGTCGCCTCGGTGAGGCCGTACGCGGCGACCACGCGCATCCGCTTGGCCCAGCGCGTGATCAGCTCCGGCGGCACGGTCTCGGTGCCCACCACGAGCACGCCGCCCTCGGGCAGCTCGCATTCCGCGGGCAGGGCGGCGACCAGCGACGGCGGGAGGATCATGTGCGTCGCGCCTTGCGCCGTCAGGTACTCCGTGAGCTCGGGGCCCGCGACGCGCCGCTCGGTGGGCACCACGATGCTCCGCCCGCCGACGCACAGCGACATCGTGAGGTCCCACACCGCGACGTCGAAGCCCACGGAGGCGAACTGCGCGACCCGGCTCGTGGCGTCCACACCCAGGCGCGCGATCGCGGTCTCGACGAGGCTGCCGACGCCCTCGTGGGACACGACCACGCCCTTGGGCCTGCCCGTCGAACCGGACGTGTAGATCACGTAGGCGGCCTGGTGCAGCGAGATCGGCAGGCCGAGGTCGGTGTCGTCGTACCCGGCCAGCTCAGCGTGGTCCACAGTGGACAGGACGAGCTTCGCGCCGGCGTCGGCGACCATGTAGTCGAGCCGCTCCTGCGGGTGGTCGGCGTCCAGCGGCAGGTACGCCGCGCCCGCCTTGAGCACCCCGAGCAGCGCGACCACCAGATCCGCCGAGCGCGGCAGCGCGACGCCGACGACGTCCTCCGCGCCCACGCCCTGCTCCCGCAGCGAGCGGGCGAGCCGGTTGGCCGCGGCGTTCAGCTCGGCGTAGGTGAGCCGTTCCTCCTCGCACACCACCGCGATCGCGTCCGGCGAGCGCCGCACCTGCCGTTCGAAGGCGTCGGGCCAGGTCAGTTCGTCGACCTCGCACTCGTCGGCGCCGAGGTCCTCCAGCAGCCGGGTGCGTTCCGCCGGGGGCAGCAGCTCGATCGTGCCGAGCGGGCGCCGCGGCGCCTCGACCATCGCGTCGAGCACGGCGAGGAAGCGGCGTTCGTGCTCGGCGAGCGTGGCGTCGTCGCACGCGCCGTCCAGCTCGATCAGCAGGCCGTAGTCGGCCCAGCGCTCGCAGCAGGTGATGGAGAGGTCGGTGACTGGGCCGAGCGCGAGGTCGCGGAAGTCGGCGGCGGCACCGGCGAAGCTCAGGTCCCTGCTGAAGCCGATGAAGTTGGCGGTGGGGCCGATGAGCTGCGCGAGCCCGTCGGCGAAGCCCAGCTCGCGGGCGAGGTCCTCACCGCGGTAGCGGCCGTGTGCCGTGAGCGCGGCGATGCCCTCGTCCACGGCGGCGATCAGCCCCGACGGCGTGGTCCACGGCCGTACGGTGAGCCGCAGCGGCAGCACGTTCGACGCCATGCCGGGCACGACGCGCGTCTGCGGCTCCGGCCGCGCCGGGACCGGCACGCCGAGCACGACGTCGGACGCCCCGGTGGCGCGGTGGGTGTAGGCGGCGACGGCCGCGAGCGCGACCCTGGACATTCGCTGTCCACACCGGACACCCAGCTCACGAAGGGCATCGGTGCGTTTCCGGGACAGCTCGACCGTACGGCGCCGCACCTCGGCGCCGGGCGCGCGGTCCAGCAGGCGCGCGGGCTCCGGCCGGTCGGCGAGCCGCTCGTGCCAGAAGGAACGGTCCACTGTGTACCGATCGGAACCGCGATACGCGGCATCGGCGTCGGCGAGTGCCGACAGCGGGCCGAACCGGTTCCCCTCGGCACCGGCGTAGAGGTCACCGGCCCGCTGCGTGACGAGCAGGCAACCGTAGGCGTCCATCACGAGGTGGTGGTAGCGCTGGTACCACCAGACCCGCTCGCCGAGCAGCAGCAGCGCGTGGGCGAACACCGGGCCGTTCTCGAGATCGGTGACGGCCCGGCGCTCGCGGCGCATCCACTCGGTCGCCGCGGCGACCGGATCGACCTCATCGCGGAAGTCGACCACCGACGGCGCCGGGTCCACCGGTGCGGATAGTTGCCGGGGCGTTCCCCCGACGTCGGCGAAGCGCACGTGCACGCTCTCGGCCTCGGCCATCGCCTGAGCCACCGAGGAGGAGAGCCGGCTGAGGTCCACCTCGCCGCGAATCTCCAGGTACCAGGCGATGTTGTAGACCGGATCGTCCGGTGCGATCTGCTGGGCGAGCCAGATTCCGGACTGGGCGCTGGTGAGCGGGACACCCGACATCGGGGGAACGCCTTTCGACTACGAGTCGGCGGTCAGCCGAGGCACCATCTGGTCGATGGCGTACGGGATCGACAACACGGTGTTGAACGAGAACGCGGCACCGATGTCCGGGTTCTCGTAGGGCACGAACAGGTCGCGACCCTCCTGGTGCACCTTCAGCTTCTGGTACAGCGGCTCCGCCTTGATGCGGTTGTTCGCGTCCTCGCTGGAGGTGACCCACACGAGCCGGTCGGTGTCGAGCACGGTGAGCCGCTCGGAGCTGAACTCGGCGGCGTTCATGCCCTGCTCCGCCATCTGGTCGATCTCGGGCTTGAGCTTGAAGCCCAGCTCCCTGAAGAAGATCGCCTTCGGGTCGGTGCTCGTGAACGCGGAGTAGGTGCCCGCCTGGAAGCTGTCGGCGACGGCGACCGTCTGCTGCGCGAACTCCGGGTGCTGCTCACGGACCTCGGCGTAGCGCTGATCCATCTGCTCGATCAGCTGGTTCATCTTGTCTTCCTGACCGAGCGCCTTGCCGATCGGGCGGGCCATGTCCTGCCACGGCGCCGCGTAGTCGGGGTACTGCTTCGGCTGCGCGACCACGGGGGCCAGCTGGGACAGCGTGTCGTACTGCTGCTTGGTCATGCCCGAGTACTGGGCGATGATCACGTCGGGCTTGAGGTTGGCGACCGCTTCCATGTTGTAGCTGTCACGCTCGCCGACGATCGTGGGTTTCGTGTCGCCCCACAGGTCCTTCGTCCACGGCCACTTGCCGTAGGGCCGCTCCTTGAACCAGTCGACCACGCCGACCGGCTTGACGCCCAGCGCGAGCACGGCGTCCTGATCGGACAGTCCGAGCGTCACCACGCGCTCGGGCTTCTCGGTGATCTCCGTCTTGCCGTACTTGTGCTCGATGGTCACCGGGAACGCGCCGCTCTTGGCCGCGGGCGACGAGTCACCGGCGTTGCCGGAGTCGTCGCCGGAGCTGCCACAACCGGCCAGCACCACACCCAGCACCAGCGCCAGCAACGCCGCCGGCAGGCGCACCCGCGCCTTCGCGGGCCTGAGGGAAATGGGGGACATCGGGGCTACCTTCCTGTTTTCCTTCCTCACGCGGACCGTGGTCCGCTCACCGCGTACTCCGCGGCAGGCTTGTCGGTTCCCCCAGTGGCGCGCCCGCCGACGATCGAGCGAAGGATGTCGCCCGACCGCACGGCGTTGTTGGACAGCAGCGACGACGTGATGCCGTGCGTGTGCTCGGTTCCGCCGCCCTGCAGGTAGATCCCGCCCCTGAGCTCGGGCGCGGTGGCGAGCCGGTAGTCGCGCTCGACCCTCGGCCTGCCCTCCTCGTCGCGGCGGCAGTACCCGGCGAGATCGCCGAGCAGTGCCGAGACGTCACCGGAGCGGTAACCCGTCGAGTAGACGACGATGTCCGCGTCCAGCACGGTCTTCTCGCCGGAGGTGAGCGACTCGATCGTCGCGCGCACGCCGTGTTCGTGCTCCACGATCTCGACGGGGCGCGACACGTTGAACATGCGCAGCCGCTCGGTGCCGAGCACCTTCTCGCGGTACAGCCGCCGGTAGAGGTCGTCGATGAGGTCGAGATCGACCACGGAGTAGTTGGTGTTGGCGTGGTAGCCCATGATGCGCTGCTTGACCTCGTCCGGCGCCGCGTAGAACTCGTCGACGGACTCGGGGTCGAAGATGCGGTTGGCGAACGCGCTGTCGTCGGACGGGCTGTAGCCGAAGCGGGAGAACACCGAGCAGACCTCGGCCTTCGGGAACCGCTCGTGCAGGAACGCCGTCACCTCTGCCGCGCTCTGCCCCGCGCCCACGACGACGAACCGGGACGCCTCGTCGACGTCGCCGATCCGGTGCAGCAGCTGGCTGTTGTGCCAGATGCGCTCCGACGCCTCGACGCCCTCTGGCAGGTACGGCCGAAGTCCGGTCGCCAGCACGAGGTTGCGCGCGCGGTAGACCTCACCGTCGCCTGCCACCACGTCGAAGTAGGCCACGTCGCCGCCGTCGTAGACCGGTCGCACGGCGACCACCTCGTGCGCGTACGAGACCATGTCGTCGACCCGCGCCGCCGCCCACTCGAAGTAGTCGTGGAACTCGATCCGCAGCGGGAAGAGGTTCTTGTGGTTGACGAAATCGATCAGCCTGCCCTGTGCGTGCAGGTACGACAGGAAGCTGAACTCGCTGGCCGGGTTGCGCAGGGTGACCAGGTCCTTGAGGAAGGACACCTGCATGGTGGCGTCCTCGATGAGCATTCCGCGGTGCCAGCCGAATCGTTCCTGCCGTTCCAGGAAGTGAGCGGTGACCGGGTTGGTGGTGCCCGCGTTGTGCTCGGCCACCGCGATCGCCAGCGCCAGGTTGGACGGTCCGAAACCCACTCCTACCAGGTCGTAGACCGGTGTTCCCTCCTGCAGCTCTGCCTGTGACATACCTGTCCCATCGCCGATTTCCAGCCAGACGGAGGCAACCCTAACCTAACTTAGGTGGACCTCAGTTAGTCTTTTCGAGGGTGATCCTCATCCCCCGCTCAGCCCTTGCGGTGTTAGGCAAGCCTTGCTTCACTGAGGCCGTTTGCCGTCGAGAACACGGAGGGGCCGATGCGGGTCGTCATGTTCGGTTACCAGACGTGGGGCCACCGGACCCTGCGGGCGTTGCTGGACTCGGAGCACGAGGTGGCACTGGTTGTCACGCATCCGAAGTCAGACCACGCGTACGAACGGATCTGGGCCGACTCCGTCGCCGACCTGGCCACCGAGCACGGGGTCGAGGTGGTGCTGGCGAACCGGCCCGACGACGCGCTCACCGCGAGGCTGCGCGAGGTCCAGCCCGACCTCATCGTCGCCAACAACTGGCGCACCTGGATCCCGCCGGAGATCTTCACGCTGCCCACGCACGGCACGCTGAACGTGCACGACTCGCTGTTGCCGGCCTACGCGGGCTTCTCGCCGCTGATCTGGGCGCTCATCAACGGCGAGCGGGAGGTCGGCGTCACCGCCCACATGATGGACGGCGAACTCGACGCGGGCCCGATCGTGCTCCAGAAGTCCGTGGAGGTCGGCCCGCGTGACACCGCGACGGACCTCTTCCACAAGACCGTCGACCTCATCGAACCCGTTGTGTCCGAATCGCTCGCGTTCATCGCGGCGGGGCGCACCGATTGGACGCCGCAGGATCGCACGAAGGCGAGCTTCTTCCACAAACGGTCTCTTGAGGACAGTCGCATCGACTGGACGTGGCCTGCCGCCGACATCGAGCGGCTCGTGCGCGCGCAGTCGGACCCGTACCCCAATGCGTTCACCTTCTACAAGGGCGAGCGGATCCGGGTACTGGAGGCGTCGGTGTCGCAGGGCCGCTACGGCGGCACGCCCGGGCGCGTGTTCATCCCCGAGGGCAAGGGCGTGGTCATCGTCGCGGGTGCCGACGCGCGCTTCGGCCGCAATCACGGTCTCGCGATCGAGCGCGTGCGGACCGACGACGGCGCCGAGTACGCGGCCACGGAGTTCTTCACGAAGATGGGCGGCTACCTCACGTCACACTGAGAGCCCCCTCAGCCTGGCGTTGACGTTGTCAACCACGCATGGCTAGCGTGGTTGACAACGTCAACTCATGCTGAAGGGCCTCACCGTGCGCAGAACCAAGCGACTCCTCGTGCTGCTCCTCGCCCTCGCCGCCACGCTGTCACTGGGCACGGCGGCCACGGCCGGTGGACGGGGTGAGCTCGACCAACCGCGGGAACGGCTCACCGAACGGCGCACGCAGGAGTTCCTGCACGCGCTGGAACGCGAGGACGTCGCCGCGCTGACCGCGATGGTGACCGCCGACGTCACGCTCACGCACCCGATCACCTTCTCCGGCAACCAGGAACCCGACGGCGCCTACGTCGGCAGGGCGCAGGTCGCCGGCTACTTCCAGCAGGTGGCGGACACGATGGGCCGCATCGAGTTCACCGGCGAGCGGATCAGCGTGATGGCAGGCGGCGAGACGTCGATCGTGGAGGCCAAGGGCGACTTCCTCACCGCCGACGGCCGCCCGTACCGCAACGTCTACCTCTTCCGCCTCGACTGGGAACGCGGCCGCATCGCCGACGTCGCCGAGTACGGCAACCCGATCACCTACTGCCAGACGTTCCCCGTGGCGCCCGTCTGCGGTTAACCCGCCCGCTCAGTCGAGACAGAACTCGTTGCCCTCGACGTCCTGCATCACGATGCACGACTCCTCCTCGCCGTCTGCGGGCAGCAGTCGCACGCGCACCGCGCCGAGCGCGACCAGCCGTGCGCATTCGGCCTCGAGTGTCGCGAGGCGCTCCTCACCGACGAGCCCGGTGCCGACCCGCACGTCGAGGTGCACGCGGTTCTTGACGACCTTGCCCTCGGGAACGCGCTGGAAGTACAGCCGTGGACCGGCACCGGAGGGATCGACGCAGGCGAACGCCGAACTCTGGCGCTCTGGCGGCAGCGAGCGATTGAACTCGGCCCAGCTTGCGAACCCCTCCGGAGGAGGCGGCACGACGTACCCGAGCACCTCGCACCAGAAACGCGCGACGCGCTCGGGATCCGCGCAGTCGAACGTGACTTGGAACTGCCTGATCGACGACATCGGCCCACCTTATTCACCACTGCGGGCCTCGCGTGGGGCCACCAGGCCGGATTCGTAGGCCAGCACCACGAGCTGCGCGCGGTCTCGCGCATGGAGCTTGGTCATCGCCCTGTTGACGTGGGTCTTCGCGGTCACCGGGCTGATCACCATGCGCTCGGCGATCTCGTCGTTCGACAGTCCCTGCGCGACAAGGGCGACGGCCTCGCGTTCGCGGTTGGTCAGCTCGTTCAGCGCCGTGTCCGTGCCGGTGCTCGGCGGCTGGCTGACGAACCGGTCGATCAGCCTGCGCGTGATCGACGGGGCGAGCAGGGCGTCACCGCGCGCCGCGACCCGCACGGCGTGCAGGAAGTCCTCCGGCCGGATGTCCTTGACCAGGAATCCGGCCGCGCCGGCGCGCAGCGCGTTGAAGACGTACTCGTCCAGGCCGTAGTTGGTCAGGATCACCACGTGCACCTCGGCGAGCGCCCGATCCGCGGCGATGCGCCGGGTCGCCTGGCGGTCGCCGACGGTGGTCTCGGCACCGGCAACGGGGTGGCCGGTGGCGCTCTGGCGCTGGTCGCCGGGCTGGTCGCCGCGGTGCTCGGCGGGCTGGTCCTCGCCCGTTCCCGCCGCGCCCCCGTGCAGTGAAGGCCACCTTCGCTGCGTCGGATCAACATAGCGGCGCGCAGCGCCTCCGTCTGGGCGGTGGGGGGAGACGGGCGGGCGCAGGCATGGTGGCCTTCACTGCGGATTCGCTAGACGCGGACGAGCATCTTGCCGGTGTTGGCTCCGGCGAGGAGGTCGAGGAACGCCTGCGGGGCGTTGCGGACGCCGTCGACGACGGTCTCCGAGTACTTCAGCCTGCCGTCCGCGACCAGCGGGGCGACCTCGGCGACGAACTCCTGGCGCAGGTGCTGGTGATCACCCACCAGCATGCCGCGCATGGTGAACCGCTTCGCGATGATCTGTGAGAGGTTGCGCGGCGCCGGGGTCGGTTCGGTCGCGTTGTACTGGGAGATCATCCCGCACACCACGATCCGGCCGTGCAGGTTCAGCGAGTCGATCGCGGCTTCGAGGTGCTCGCCGCCGACGTTGTCGAAGTAGACGTCGATGCCGTCGGGCGCGGCCTTCGCGAGCTGCTCGGTCACGGGCGCGTCCTTGTAGTTGAACGCCGCGTCGAAGCCGAGCTCATCGGTCAGCCAGCGCACCTTCTCGGCCGTGCCCGCGCTGCCGATCACCCGTTTGGAACCCCTGAACTTCGCGAGCTGACCCGCCACGGAGCCCACCGCACCGGCGGCACCCGAGACGAACACGGTGTCGCCCTCACGCAGGTGGGCAACGTCGAACAGGCCCGCGTACGCCGTGAGCCCGGTCAGCCCGAGCACGCCGAGGTACGCCGGAACCGGTGCGGCCCCGGGTTCGATCTTCGTCGCGTGCTTCGGGTCGAGCACGGCGTGGGTGCGCCAGCCGAGACCGTGCAGCACCGTGTCGCCGGGCGCGAAGCCGTCCACATCGGACTTCACAACCTCGCCGATCGCGCCGCCGTGCATCACCTTGCCGACCTCGTACGGGGCGGCGTAGGACTTGGCCGAGCTCATCCGCCCGCGCATGTACGGGTCGACCGACAGCCACGTGTTGCGCACCAGCAGCTGCCCCGGCCCCGGCGTGGGCACGTCGACGTCGACGAGGTCGAAGTTCTCCAGCGTCGGCGTCCCGTGCGGGCGCGACGCGAGCCTGATCTCCAGTGCGCTCATGAAGTCTGCCGCACCTCCCGGTCGAGGTTGGCGAGCACCGAGTCGTAGATGCGCTTGAGACCGCCTGGCGCGAAGGTCTTCTCGAAGAAGCCGCCGATGCCGCCCGCACCCTCCCACGTGGTCTCGATCCGCACGAGGCTGCGCGGGCCGGCCTCCCGCACGGTCCACGTGGTGACCATGCTCGAGTTGGCGTCGGTCTCGACGAGCGTGCCCGGCTCCGGCTCGCTGACGGTGGCGGCGACGTCGCGCACGCGCTTGGACGTGGCCTGCAGCTTCCACTTCGCGGTGGTGCCCGCGCCGGAGCCGCCCTCGGTGACCTCGTAGTCGCGGTACTGCTCGGGGAGGATCTTCGGCCTGGTTTCGGAGTAGTCGGCGATGAGCTGGCGCACCTTGTCGGCCGGCGCGTCGATCGTGCGCTCCGCGGTCGCCGTGACCTTGCCCATGAATGTCCTTTCTCGGATCAGTTGGCGAGTCCCTCGATCACCTCGGCGCCGGGCAGCGAGGCCAGCAGCGCGCCGGTGACCAGGAGCTTGCTTCCTCGGATGCCGCTGCCGATCACCAGCTCGGGCGAATCGGCGACGGCCTTGTCCACCAGGATCGGCCAACCCTCCGGCAGCCCGATCGGGGTGATGCCGCCGTACTCCATCCCGGTGAGCTCGGTGGCCTCGGCCATCGGCGCGAACGACGCCTTGCGCACGTCGAGCCTGCGCCGGATGACGTTGTTGACGTCGGCGCGGGTGGTGGCCAGCACCAGCGCGGCGGCGTAACGGACCTCCCCGCCCCGCTTGCCTGCCACGACGACGCAGTTGGCGGAGGCCGACAGCGGTGAGGAGTAGGCGGCGCAGAACTCGGCGGTGTCGGCGAGGCCGGGATCGATCTCGGCGAGCCCCACCGGCTCGGAGATCGCGGCGAGTGCCTTGGCGACCGGCTCCGCGACGAGGTCGGTGCGCTGCGCGGCAGGCACCACGTTCAGTGTTCCAGCGATGCTCCAGTTGCTCACGAGGGCAACGGTACTCAGCCTCGCGACGTCACCAGTTCTGGCCGCCGCGCTGTACCTCGATCAGCTTGGGCCGGACGTCGACGAGGTAGACGAGCGAGGCGACGATGCCCGCGAGCCAGAAGATCATCCCGGCGCCGTAGAAGCCGAACAGCAGCATGGCGGCGGTCGACCCGCCGGTGATGGCGAGCCAGACGGGCTTGGTCATGCGGTCGGCCGCGGTGTAGGCGTCCGATCTCTGCACGAGGGCATGGGCGAACGCGACCAGGCCTGCCAAGGTCCCGGCCCAGTCGATGACCCAGACGATCCATAGCGCGAGGAGCGGCACCCCACCAGCCTACGTCAGTGGCTCAAGACGGCCAGGGCCCCGGCACCCACCTGACGGGTGCCGGGGCCCTGCGACGTGCGGTTACTTGCTGTTGTTCTTGGGAGCGGTGCTCCCGTTGGCCGGCTTCTTGGCAGCCGTGCCAGTGGTGCGGCGGGTGGTCGCCGTGCGCGGCGTGGCCTTGGTGGTGGTCTTCGGCGACGCGGGCGAGGCCTCCTCGATCTTGTCGGCGACGTCGCTGCTCACCTGCTCGACCTTGACGGCGGCGTCCTCGACCTTGATCGCGGCCTCCTCACCGGCCTCGCGGGTGCGGCCGGTCACGCGGGTGAGGACCTCGTCGACGCGCTCGCGCACGTCGTGGGACAGCTCGTCGACCCGGCCCTGCGCGGTGTGCAGGACCTCCTCCAGCTGCTCCACGTTCTTCTTGACCTGCGGCTGCGCGAGGAACTTCTCCCACGTCTGCTCACCGGACTCGGCGAGCTTGTGGTACAGCTTCAGCGCGGCCTCGGTGTACTCGTCGAGCAGCTTGCGCAGCTCAGCCGGGTCGAGGCGCTCGCGCAGCGTCTCCACGTCGGAGGGCAGCTCCTCGATGTTGCGGCGCGCGACCTCGCTGCTCTCGCTCACGCGCTCCCTGGCCTTGCCCACCGCGTCGGTGACGGCCTGGCCGGCGAGCTGACCTGCGCCCAGCGCGGCCAGCAGCGAGGTCTTGACCTGCTCGAAAGCGGTGTTGAGGACCTTGCGGACGTCCTCGGAACCGGTGTTCGCCATCGTGCTCACTCCTTGAGTTCGGGTTCGGTCTCGGTCTCGGCTTGCTCGGTTGCGTTCTGGCTGTTCTGCCGTCGGAACGACTCGTACACGTCGAGCAGCACCTGCTTCTGTCGCTCGGACAGCTCGGTGTCGGCGCGGATCGCGTCCGGCACCGGCCCTCCCGTCGGCAGGTCGAGAATCCCCGCCTGCACGTAGAGCGCCTCCGCCGAGATTCGCAACCCCTTGGCGATCTGCTGCAGGATCTCCGCGCTCGGCTTGCGGACCCCGCGTTCGATCTGGCTCAGGTACGGGTTGGAAACGCCCGCCAGTTTCGACAGCTGCCGCAGGGAGATCTTGGCGGTGTTGCGCTGCTGGCGGATGTAGGCGCCGATGTCGCGGCCGAGATCGGCCACCTTGTCGATCGGTCCTGTCGCACCGTTGCCATCCACCGGTGGTTCTTCGGTCAAGCTCCGTGCCACCTCCTCGCGACACCACCAATGGTACGCGCGAGTGCTAACTATTGCAAGCACTCTGCTTGCAGCCACTCGATCGTCGGAAGCACTACCCTTGGTGGATGAGCTCCGCGGCTCGAGAGCGAAGACGCCTCGCGGAACGGCTCCGCCGCGATGGCGCACTGACCGATCCCTGGTGGATCGAGGCTTTCCGCCGCGTGCCCCGGCACGTGTTCCTCCCCCGGTTCTTCGTCCCGAAGGGTCCGCACTGGGCCGCGCTCGACAGCGACGACCCCGGCTGGCTCAGCACCGTCTACTCCGACAGCGTGCTCGTGACCCAGCTCGACGACGACCCCGAACGCTGGGCGCTCGCCCGCCGCGAGGGCCCGGTGGCAGGCACGCCGACGTCATCGTCGAGCATGCCCGCGATCATGGCCGTGATGCTGGAGGAGCTGCGCGTGCGCGACGGCGACCGGGTGCTCGAGATCGGCACGGGCACCGGCTACAACGCGGCGCTGCTGTGCCACCGCCTCGGCGACGCGAACGTATCCACAGTGGACATCGACCCGAGCCTGTCGCTCGCCGCGAAGGCCGCGCTCGCCGCGATCGGCTACACGCCGGAGTGCGAGGTGGCCGACGGCGAGAAGGGGTTCGAACCGGGCGCGCCCTACGACCGCGTGCTGTGCACGTGTTCCGTCTCGCACATCCCGCCCGCGTGGCTGGAACAGACCCGGCCGGGCGGACTGGTGCTCACCACGCTCAACCGGCCGATCGGCGCGGGACTCGTCCGCCTCGTCGCCGGAGAGGGCGCGACCGGTGACGGTGAGGTGCTCGCCCGCGATGGCCGCTTCATGCCCATGCGCGCCCACCGGCTCGCCGACACCACCGCGGTTCTGCGGCACCGCGGTCCCCCGGCCGCGAAGGGCACGACGGCGCTGTCGGTGAACGACGTGCTCGATCCGGCGAGCCCGTTCGAGTTCTTCGCGAGCCTCGAACTGCCCGGCGTCACGGCGGCATTCGACCCGGGCGGAGGGGACACGTGCTTCCTCGTCCACCCCGATGGCTCGTGGGCGGGCCACCGCACCCTGAACGACGAGTTCCTGGTGGAGCAGGGCGGCGAGCGAAAACTCTGGGACCTCGTCGAGCACGCCTACGCCCGCTGGCAGGAGCTGGGCCGCCCCGCGCGCGAAGCGTTCCGGATCAGCGTGGCAGGGCAGCGCCAGGAGATCCGCTTCGGCGAGCAGAGCTGGCCCCTCGCCTGACCCACGCGACGGCGTGGTCCACGGCAGCCTCCAGCGGGGCGTCGGTGGTGTCGAAGAGCTCAACCGGAGGGGACATCGTCGCCGCCTCGGCCCGCAGCCAGTCGTTGAACTCCAGCATCTCGGCGATGCGCGGCTCGTCCCACTCCCGCCACGCCGGCCGCGCCCGCAGCCGCGCGGCAAGCACCCCGGGCTCGGCCACGAGCGCGAGGTAGTGGATACCGGAGAAGAACACCCGCTCCGGCAACGGTTCGAACTCGGGCGGCACCACCGTGCCGCACAGCACGACGGGGCGCCCGTTCTGGTGGATCATCGCGGCCATCCGCAACCACGTGGAGCGGAACAGCGGATGCCCGTCGACGTCGTCGCGCAGGCCGCCCGTCCACAGCACGTCCTGTTCCAGCACCACGGCCTCACCCGCGAGGCGCCGGGCGAGTTCGGGTCCCACGGTCGACTTGCCACCGCCGCTGGGACCGGTCAGCGCGAACAGGGGCAGCCGGTGGAAGTCCCAGCGGTGCTCGCACCGCAGGCACACCAGCCGCCCCTGTTCCACGGCCGGAACGTCGGCGCGGTCGCCGCATTCCGGGCAGATCTTCAGGTCGAGCAAGGTCGGATGATCAGCCGAAGAGGTTCTCGATGAAGCTGCGCTTGCGGTGCCCGCGGCCGTAACCGTGCCCGCCGTAGGGGCGCGGTGAGTCGCGGTAGCCGCCGTGCCCGCCGTGACCCCCGTACGGGCGCGGGGAGTCCTGGTAGTGGCCACCGCCGTGGCCACGGTAACCACGGGGTGAGTCGGCGTAGTGCTTCGTCGGCCCGTGGCCGCCGGAGCCCTGGTACGGCGGCGGCGCACCAGCGGGCCCGCCGTAGTAGGCGTTCTCCGCGCTGATGATCTGCTCCAGCTCACCGCGATCGAGGAAGATGCCGCGGCAGCCGTTGCACTGCTCGATGTGGATGCCGCCCTTGTCGACCGTCGTCATGTGGTTCTGGCACTTGGGACAAATCACGTATGACAGGTTACGCATATCCGCCCGCCTCGGCGGCGATCTCGCGCAGAGCGGCGAGCACGGCGGCGACGGGCGGATTCCGCGCGCTGCCCGCCCTGACCGCCGCCGAGACCGTCCGCTCCACGCTCGGCTCGCTGACCTCGCGCAACACGACGTCGGCCGACAGCGACTCGAATGCCAGCCTCGGCACGAGCGACACCCCGAGCCCGGCCTCGACGAGCGCGAAGATCACGGTGTAGTCGGAGCTGGTGAAGTCGAGCCTCGGCACGAACCCGGCCACGCCGCACGCCCGGCGCATCAGCTCGTGCAGGTCGTCGTCACGGTCGGCGGCGATCCACGGCTCGTCGGCGAGCCGGGCCAGCGGAAGCGGTCCCTCGCCGTCGTCCAGTCCCGCGGGCAGCGCCGCGAGCAGCGGCTCCCGCAACAGCGGCACGGTCTCGACGCCGGGGTCGCGCGGTTTCGGCAGGAGGCTGTAGCCGTAGACGAGTGCGAGGTCGACGTGGCCCGCCTTGACGGCGGCGACGGCCTCCGGCATCGGCAGCTCCGTGAGCCGCACCCGCAGGTCGGGATGCTCGGCGCGGCAACGTGCGATCGCACCGGGCACGAGCGCGCGGGCCGCGGTGGGAAACGCCGCCAACCGCAGCACACCGCTCACACTCGCGGCGAGTTCGGCCACCCCGGCCCTCGCCGCCTCCAGCCCGGCCAGGATGTCCTCGGTGTGCTCGACGAGCACGCGCGCGGCCTCGGTGAGCACGAGCGTGCGGCCGTCGCGGACGAGCAGCCTGCTGCCGACCTCGCGTTCCAGCAGGGAGAGCTGCTGCGACACCGCCGACGGCGTCAGCGAGCAGGCGCGGGCGGTCGCGGCGATCGTGCCGTGCCGCGAGAGCTCCCGCAGCAGCCGGAGCCTGCGCACGTCGTAAAGCTCTGCGGGCATGTAGAAAAGCTAACGCCAACCCCGAGAAATCGTCACTGGTTCTTACGCCGCCGCGCTCGCATCCTGACCTCGTGATCCCCGAATCCCGAGTCGCCTCGCTGCGGGCGCGAATGGCGGAGCACGGCCTCGACGCCGTCGCACTCGCCAGCCCGGAGCTGATCTACTACCTGACCGGCCTTGACCACCACGGCTACTTCGCGTTCACGCTCCTGGTGGTGCCGAGGGACGGCGACCTCGCGCTCGTGACGCGCGAGATGGAGCGCCCGACCGTGCGCGCCCAGGTGCCGCAGTGCCGCCACGTGACCTTCGGCGACGGCACCGACCCCGCGTCCGCGGTGGCGGGCGCCCTCGCGGACGTCCCCGCCGGCGGGCGGATCGCCACCGAGGACGCGGCGATGTTCTTCCCACCCGCCATCCACGCCAGGGCCCGGCTCGCGCTGCCGGGGCGGCGATGGTCCGACGCGACGCCGCTGCTCACGGGCGCGATGGCGGTGAAGACGGCCGACGAGGTGGCATTCGTGCGCGCGGCCGCCGCGATCTCCGACGCCGCGATGGCCGCCGGGATCGCGAGCGCCCGCGAGGGCACCGCGGAGCACGGCGTGGCCGCCGCCGTGCATCACGCGCTCTACTCCACCGGGGGGCAACAGCCGGGGTTCGTGCCCATGATCCGTCCACTGTGGATGCTGGAGCAGGAGCACGTGTCGTGGGGGCCACGAACGCTCACGCGTGGAACGGGCCTGTTCCTCGAGCTGTCGGGCTGCGTCCGGCGCTACCACGCGCCGCTGAGCCGCACCGTCTACGTCGGCGAACCGCCCGAGGGCGCCACGGACGCGCACGCGGCCGCGCACGCCGGACTGGAAGCGGCCCGCTCGGCGCTGCGGCCGGGCGCGCGCACCGGCGACGTGTACGCCGCCTGGCACGCGGCGGCGGGCGTGACCGTGCCGCGGCACCACTGCGGCTACCTCGTCGGCATCGGGTTCCCGCCGAGCTGGGTCGGCGGCGGCGAGGTGCTCGGCATCCGCCCCGGAGGCGACACCCGCGTACTGGCCGGCATGACCTTCCACCTCATGTCGTGGGTACCCGGCCACGTCGTCTCCGACACCGTGTTCGTGACCCCGGAGCGCACCGAGTTCCTGACCCGGACCTCCCGCGACCTCACGGTGGTGAGCTGACCATGCGCATCACGGCGATCCGCGCGACCCCGGTGGCCGTGCCGTACCGAGCCGAGGAGGTCTGGGCGTTCGGCAGGCGGCGTGGCCAGGTGAGCGTGCTCATCGAGGTGGAGACCGACGAGGGCGTGACGGGGCTCGGCGAGGCCGCCGCGTACCCGTCGGCGGACATCGTGCTCGCGGTGCTGCGGAGCATCGAGCCGCTCGTACTCGGCGAGGACCCGTTCGCGGTGGAACGGCTGGTGCGCAGGATCGAGCTGGTGGGCACGTGGCACCACGTCAAGGCCACGAGTCCGGCGATCGCGGCGGTGGAGATGGCGTGCTGGGACATCGCGGGCAAGGTGTGCGGGCAGCCGCTGGTGAACCTGCTCGGCGGACGATTCCGCGACCGCGTCGACTGCTTCTACTACGTCGCGCGCGGCGAGCCCGAGCAGGTGGCCGCCGAGGCGAGGCTCGCGGTGAAGTCCGGTTTCTCCACGTGTTACCTCAAGGTGGGCTCCGACGATCCGCGCGCCGACGTCGAACGCGTGGAGGCGCTGCGCGACGGCGCGGGGCCGGATGCCCGGCTACGGGTGGACGCCAACGAGGCGTGGGCGCCGGGCACGGCCGTGCGCGTGATCGGCGAGCTCGCCCGGTTCGGACTCGAGCTCGTGGAGCAGCCCGTGTCGGGACGCGACCTGGCGGAGATGGCCTACGTGCGCGGCCGCATCGACGTGCCACTGCTGGCCAACGAGGCGAGCTGGACGCGTTTCGACCAGCTGGCGGTGATCAGGGCGGGCGCGGCCGACGCGCTGTCGGTGGACAACCAGCTCGACGGCGGGCTGCTGAACCTCAAGCGCTCGGCCGGGATCGCCGAGGCGGCCGGGCTCCCGGTGGTCAAGCACAGCCTCGGCGAGCTGGGCGTGGCGCTGGCGGCAGCCGTGCACGCGATCGCGGCGACGCCCAACTTCACCTACGCCAACCAGGCGTACGGCGCGCTGCTGGCCGACGACGTGACGGTGGGCTTCGGCGGCGGGATCGACGCCTACGACCAGGGCTGCGTCCCGGTGCCGACCGGGCCTGGCCTCGGCGTGACCCTCGACGCGGAGCGGGTCGCCCGCTACGCCGAGCTGTACCGCGAGGAAGGCGCGGCGTTCACCTTCTCGGATCCCGCCGCCCTGACCCGCTCGCACGCGTTGCCCAAGTTCTGACCAACGCTCCCCAAGGGAAGTTGGGCCGTCAGCAGGCGCAGAGGCAGAAGGGGTGGCCGACCGGGTCGGCGTAGACGCGGAAGGTCTCCGGCTTGTCGTCGAGCAGGCGGGCACCGATCCCCAGCACCCGGTCGTGCTCGGCGTCGATGTCGGGCACGTCGAAGTCGAGGTGCAGCATCTGCGCGCGCTCGTTGGACGGCCACGTCGGCGGCAGGTACTCGGGATCCCGCTGGAAACAGATGTCGGCGCCGCCATCGGGGTTCACGAGCGTCACCCAGTGGTCGCCCGGCTTGTTCTCGTCGTGGATCTTCCAGCCGAGCAGCTCACCGTAGAAACCCGCCAGCCCGTACGGGTCCGGGCAGTCGAGCGCCACGCAGCCGAACTTGACACCTGCACTCATCGCTACCTCCTGATAACTCGTCAACGCAGTATGGTGGTTACGCACGCGCCGAGGCAACCACCGTCGGCCATACACTGGTGACGTGCCCCCCGATGTTTCCCTCGTGCTCGGCTTCCTGAACACCGTCGACGTCGAGCAGGACACCGACGTGCTGCGGACGGAGCCGGACTGGCAGGCGTGGGCGCGTGAACGGGGCCTTCGCGCCGACGCGCTCGCCGACGCGGTGCGGGCCAGGGACGCCCTCCGCGCCTCCGTCGGCGACCCGGACGCCGCATCCGGGGAGGTCGGCGCACCGGTGGAGGTCACGCTGACGGCGGAGGGACCGCGGCTGGCGGCCTCATCGGCCCTGGGTGCCGTGTTCGCCGCGGCGGCACGCCTTGCCGTACGAGGCGAATGGGACCGCGTGAAGATCTGCCCGGCCGACGACTGCCGGTGGGCGTTCTACGACCGGTCACGCAACCGTTCGCGCACGTGGTGCTCGATGAAGGTCTGCGGTAACCGCCAGAAGGCGAGGACCTTCCGGGAACGCTCCACAGAGCGAGGAGCCTGTGGACAACTCGGTGGATAACTTCCCCAACTGTGGATAACCTCCCCCAGCCGGGTGTCCTCGGGCGGGTGACCCACTAAGGCCGGCGGGCCGCCAGCGCGGGGATCGCCGCGATCTTCTCCTCGGGCAGGTGGTCCCACAGGATCCCGGTGCTCCGCTTCTTCCCCGGCACCCTGATCACCTCGTCCGGCGTCACGACCACGTCCACGCGGAAGTCGTGGTCGGTCTCCGGCAGCGGCTCGTCGAGAACCTGCCGCGAGTGCACCGTCGTGGCGATCACCGTGTCGTCGTCCACCAGACCGGCCTCGACGAGCAGCCCGAACTCGATGTCGGAGAACCCGCCGCCCTTGCCGACGCGCGCGCCCTCGCGGTTGACGGCGACCGTCCCGCACACCACGAGATCCACGCGCCGCATCTCGGGCACCGACACCGACCGGCCCAGCCGCAAAGCCCGGTCCTTCGCCGCCGCCCTGCGGGGCCGCTCCTCCACCTTCACCGGGTCCAGCAGCACGAACGGCCGCGCGGCGGTCAGCTTCGGCACCGCCATGTAGAGCAGCTTGCCCGCCGCCAGCGCCCGCGACCGCACCGGCAGCTGCGGGCCGTCCGGATTCGCCTTCACGACCGAGGCCGCCTCCCACTCGGGCAGGCCGGCGAGCGCGGCGGCGGCTTCCTCGGCGCCCGCGAAGTTCGGGATCCGGCCGCGCGCGCCCGGGAACCGCGCGAGCCTCTCCCGCTCCAGCAGTTCCCACACCCGCTGCCGGATGTCCTGCTTCGCGGACTCGACCTCGCCCATGACGTCAGAAGAGCACCTGGGCGACCGTGTAGATCACCAGGCCGGCCAGCGCGCCGACCACCGTGCCGTTGATGCGGATGAACTGCAGGTCGCGACCCACCTGGAGCTCGACCTTGCGCGACGTCTCGTCGGCGTCCCAGCGCTCCACCGTGTCGGTGATGATCGTGGTGATCTCCTTGGAGTAGTGGGTCACCACGTAGGCCGCGGCACCCTCCACCCAGCCGTCGACCTTGCCCGCGAGCGCCGGGTCGGACTGCAGCCGGGTACCCAGCGTGAGCAGCCCCTCCCGGACGCGCCTTCGCAGCTCGCTCGACGGGTCCTCGGCCGCCGTGAGCAGCATGTCCTTGGCCGTCGACCACGCGGAGCCGATCAGCTTCTGCACCTCGGGGTGCTGGATCAGCTGCTGCTTGACCTGCTCGGCCCGCGCCATCGTCTCGGGGTCCTTCTGCAGGTCCTGCGCGAACTCGCCGAGGAACTTGTCGAGCGCCAGCCGCATCGGGTGGTTGACGTCGGTCTTGACCGCCCACGCGAACGCCAGCACCTCGCCGTAGACCTTGTCGGCGAGCATCTCGTCGACGAACTTCGGCGACCACGACGGCGCGCGGTCCGACACGACGCGCAGCACGGTGGCGTGGTTGGTGCGAACCCACTCGTACGCGCGGTCGCACATGAGGTCAACGAGCCGGTAGTGGGCGCCGTCGGTGAGCACCTGCTCCAGCAGCTTGCCCAGCGGCGGGCCCCAGTCGCGGTCGACGACCCTGCGCACCACCGCCTGCTCCAGCACGGCCTGCACGTCGTCGTCACGCAGGATGGTCACCGCGCCGCGCACGATGTTGGACAGCTCGGCGGTGGCACGGTCGGCGTTCTCGGGCTTGGCGAGCCACTCGCCGGTCCTGCGCGCGATCTCGACGCGGCGCAGCTTGTCGCGCACCACGGTCTCGGAGAGGAAGTTCGAACCGACGAAGTCGCCGAGGCTGCTGCCGAGGACGTCCTTCTTGTTCGGGATGATCGCCGTGTGCGGGATCTTGATCCCGAGCGGGTGGCGGAACAGCGCCGTCACGGCGAACCAGTCGGCCAGCGCACCCACCATGCCCGCCTCGGCCGCGGCACGCACGTAGCCGACCCACGGACCCCACCCTGCCGACTGTGCCCAGCTCGCGAGCAGGAAAAGCACCGTCGCGCCGAGCAGGAACGACAGCGCGACCAGCTTCATCCTGCGCAGACCGCGCCGCTTGCTCTCGTCGCGCGCCAGCCCGCCTGGTGGTTGGGCCGGCGCCAACCTCGGTTGCTCCACACCCTCATTGTCCGTGAGGATGAGCGATCGTGCGTGAACCAGTACTCGTCCCCCGCCTGCAGCCGTTCACCTCGACCATCTTCGCCGAGATGACGGCGCTGGCCGTGCGGACCGGCGCGGTCAACCTGGGGCAGGGCTTCCCCGACACCGACGGCCCCTCGGGCATGCTCGACGCGGCGAGGGACGCGCTGTTCGGCGGCGCCAACCAGTACCCGCCCGGCCCCGGCCGTCCGGAGCTGCGCGCGGCCATCGCGGCGCACCGGGCCCGCTACGGCACCCACTACGACCCCGACACCGAGATCCTCGTCACGGCCGGTGCCACGGAGGCCATCGCGGCGAGCCTGCTCGCGCTGACCGAGCCCGGCGACGAGGTGATCGTCATCGAGCCGTACTACGACTCCTACGCCGCCTCGGTCGCGATGGCGGGCGCCACCAGGCGGGTCGTGTCTCTGGTGTCCGCGGAGGGGCGGTTCGCACTCGATCCAGGGGCGCTGCGCGCCGCCGTCACGCCCGCGACCCGCGCGATCCTCGTCAACTCGCCGCACAACCCCACCGGCACCGTGTTCACTCGCGCGGAACTGTCCGCGATCGCCGAGGTGTGCGTGGAGCACGACCTCGTCGCCATCACCGACGAGGTGTACGAGCACCTCGTGTTCGACGACAACGAGCACGTTCCGCTGGCGACGTTGCCCGGCATGCGCGAGCGCACGGTGTCGATCTCCAGCGCGGGCAAGACCTTCAACTGCACCGGCTGGAAGATCGGCTGGGTGTGCGCGACGCCGGAGCTGGTCGCCGCGGTGAAGGCCACCAAGCAGTTCCTCACGTTCGTCTCCGGCGGCCCGCTGCAGCCCGCCGTCGCCTACGCGCTCGAACAGGAGCTGGGCTGGGTGGAGGACCTGTGCACCGCACTCGCCGCGAAGCGTGACCGGCTCACGAAGGGCCTGGCCGAGGCCGGTTTCGCGGTGTGGCCGAGCGCGGGCACGTACTTCGTGTGCGCCGACGTGCGGCCGCTCGGCTTCACCGACGCGGCCGAGCTGGCCTGGCAACTCCCGGAACGAGTGGGGGTCGCCGCGGTGCCCGTCAAGGTGTTCACCGACCACCCGGAAGGGTGGAATCACGTGCTCCGCTTCGCGTTCTGTAAGCGTGACGAGGTGCTCGATGAGGCGATCGAACGACTCCACGGGCTGGCAATGATTGGGCCGTCCGGGGTGGATCGAACGCGCACGAGGTGAAACACTCCCCACCGATGCTAGAAATAGCAGTCCCGGCCTAGGCACGGCCTGGTCAGACGGGTTCAGGAAGATCAACTGGCAGACGGCGGTGGTTCCGGTGAGGAGATTGGGTGGCGTGCGCGCACCTGAGCTCCTCTCGGCTGCCCTGCTTCGGATGCTGATCGTCGTGGGCGTCGCCGCCGGGGGCTGGCTGCTCGCCGCCCTGCTGTCCTCCGCCGCGCTGGCGAGCACCGACGAGCCCGGTGACCACGGAAGCGGTGTGGCAGGCACGGTCGCGGAGGAGGAACCGGCCGACGTTGCCGAGCCGGTGCTGCCCGAGGAGGCCGCCGAACCCGCCGTCCAGCACGCGGCCATCGCGGACGCCCCGGAGGAGGAGGCCGCTCCCGAGCCGGTCGAGCAGGCTCCCGAGCCCGTCGAGGCGCCGGCGCCCGCACCGGAGCCGGAGCCGACGCAGCAGTCCGCGCCGCTCGCCGCGCAGGTCGAGCCGCCCGCGCCGGTGGTTCCCGAGCAGCAGACCAACACCCCCAAGGCGCCCGTCGGCGGGCTCCTCGGCACGGTCAACCACCTCGTCGGCACCGTCACCACCACGGTGCACAACACGGTCGGCACCGTGACCCAGACGGTGCACACCACCGTCAACGGCCTCACCGGCACCATCAACGGCACACTGGAGGGCGTCGCCCCGATCGTCGACGTGCCCACGCTGCCCGAGCTCGGCGTCACGCTGCCCGGGGTCGACCTCGAGCTGCCCTCGGCGCCCGAGGCGGGCAGCGGCGACGGCGGCGTCGCGGTGCCCACCGAGCCGGTTCCCGCGACCGTGCCGGCCGGGCCCGCCCCGGTGCGCACGCCCGCGCAGGACCGGCCAGCGACCGTGACCCCGCAGCCGGCCGTGCAGTCCGACGGCACGCGCCTGGCGGGCACGCCGGTCCCGTGGTCGCCGGAGTCGGACGCCGCCGATGCCGCCGATGCCGCCGAGGCCGGTGGCGGCGGCGCGCCCGGCGGAGGCGGCCCCGTGAGCCCGCTGCCCGCGGCCCCGGTCAGCTTCGCGGGCAGCACCTGCAGCATCGCCGCCCCTCAGGACAACAGCACCGCGGGCCGCTCGGTCCACGGCATCCTGAGCTGGGCGCCCACCCTGACCCAGCTCCGGCTCATCGGAGCCAGCCGCGATCACGACGCCGACGGCGCAGGCAGGGAAGCCGCCCTGCCCACCACCACCCCGGACTGACCCTGCCCCGGTAAGCCGGGAGCAGTGCGTCCAAACCAAGATCAACTTCTGGGCGCTCGCCGTTCACCGGTCATGACGGCGTTTCCGATGCAGTCGTTTGCCCAGGGGTACTTCCGTGCATTCAAGTCTTCCCGCTCGACCGACCGCGCCCGGTCGTGACGGGGCCTGGTCCCGGCGTCGCTCTGCCCCTGCGACGTCGGGACCCCATCGGGAGCAGCGTCGGGCGTTCCTGTTCACCGCGCCGAACAGGAACAGCCGCCCGATGCGCTCCTGAGCCGAGCGGCCCACCCGGCATGGCGAGGGGCGATGCCGGGCAGGGCCCTCGGCGCCCGTGCCCCAACAGGGCACGGCTGGAGCCGGTGCGCTGGATGATCGACCGTCCCGCATCCCTGGAGTGACGGCACCCCCCACATCCAGCGCACCGGCTCTTTTTTCGCCCCACCGCACACCGCAGCCCCACTGCCCGACTGCAGTGAAGGCCACCTTGCCTGCGTTGAACGCAGTGAAGGTGGCCTTCACTGCGGTTGGTGCCACCGCGGTTGGCCCCACTGCCACCGGGGTCAGGTCACCGCACCGGCCGGGGTCTCGATCGCGGGCGCCGCCGAGAGCACGGAGGCAGCCGCGACGCCGAGCCTGCGCACCGCCTCGCGCAGCCGCTCGGGCGGAAGCGAGAACGGCAGCCGCAGCCAGCGTTCGAGCCCGCCGTGCACGCCGAACCGGGAACCCTCCGCCACGAGCACCCCGTGGTTGGCGGCGGCCACGCTCAGCCGTGTGCTCATCGGCTCCGGCAGCCTGCACCACAGCGACAGTCCACCGTCCGGCACGCGGCACGTCCATTCCGGACAGTGCTCCCGCACCGCGGCCACGAGCGCGTCGCGCATCCCTCGGACCTCGGTTCTGCGGGCGGCCAGCACGGGTTCCGGATCGGCGAGCAGCTCCGCGAGGGCGAGCTGATCCAGCACCGGCGAGCCGAGGTCGAGCGTGCACCGGGCGGCGGCGAGCCGGTCGATCAGGTCCTCCTGCGCCCTGATCCAACCGAGCCGCAGCCCGCCCCAGTAGGACTTCGCCGCCGAGCCGACGGTGATCGCCCAATCGCGCGTGAACGCGGCGAGCGGCGGCACCGGCTCCACGCCGTCGCGCAGGTCGAGCTCCGCGATGGTCTCGTCGACGACGGCGGGCGTCCTCGCCCTGGCGAGTGCGACCCCGAGCCGCTCGCGGTCCTCCGCGCCGAGCAGGTGACCCGTCGGGTTCTGGAAGTCGACGGTGAGGCAGGCGAGCCGGGGCGCGGCCTGGCGTAGCGCGGCGTCGATGCCGGGCACGTCCCAGCCGTCGTGCGGGTCGACGGCCACGGGCACCGACAGCGCGTGCGCGGCGCGGATGGCCCCCACCGTGTTCGGGTAGCAGGGCTGCTCGACGAGCACGCGGTCGCCGGGGCCGACGAGCGCGCGCAGGACCAGCGAGAGCGCGTGCTGCGCACCGTTGGTGATCAGCACCTGGTCCGGGCTCGTCGGCAGGCCACGCGCGGTGTAGCGGTCCGCGATCCGCTCGCGCAGCGCCGGCATGCCACGCACGTGGTAGCCGTGGTCGAGCAGTTCCGCCGCGAACGCCCCGCGCACGGCGTCGAGTGCGGGCAGGAGCGCGGGCACGGCGGGCGGCGACGCGTGCGTGAGGTCGATGAGGTCGAGCCGGTCGGCGGGAGCGGGCCGCAGGCCACGGCCGCCCTGCGGGAACGTGATCCACGAGCCTGCGCCCTGCCTGCTCGCGACGAGGCCGCTCTCACGAAGCCGGTCGAGCGCGCCGCCGACGAGGGTCCGGCTGACGCCGAGGGCGTCGGCCAGCTCCCGCTCCGCGGGCAACCGCGTGCCGACCGGGAGGCGTCCGTCGAGCACCTGCAGCTCGATGGCGGAGGCCAGGTCGGCGGCGCCGCGCCGGGAACCGCTCTGGCGCCAATCGCCGAGCGTCGTGGCCAACCGACTGCCCGATATGCGTCCACCTAGTGGGAACTGACCGTTCATCAGTCCAATTGTTGCGGATTGGCTATGGCCATACCAGCCATTGGTCACAGATATTGGATTTGTGGCTCAGCTAGAACAGATCGACCTCCGTCCCGTCCCCGTCACCGCCAGCCCCACCCGCAGGCTCAGCCAGCTGCTGCTCGGCCTCGCGCTCTACGGCACGAGCATGGCGCTGATGACAAGGGCGGGACTTGGCCTGAACCCGTGGGACGTGCTGCACGAGGGCGTGGTGAACCGGACCGGGCTGACGTTCGGCACGGTCACCGCGCTGGCGGCGGGGGTCGTGCTGCTGCTGTGGATCCCACTGAAGCAGCGGCCCGGCATCGGCACCGTCGCGAACGTGGTCGTCATCGCCATCACGGTCGACCTGGCCCGGCTGGTACTGCCCGACCAGCACGCGCTGGGCTGGCAGGTCACGTTCCTGCTCAGCGGCATCGTCCTCAACGGACTCGCGACGGCGGTGTACGTCGGCGCGCGACTCGGCCCAGGGCCGCGCGACGGGCTCATGACCGGCCTCGCGGCGCGAACGGGCCGTTCGGTGCGCCTGGTCCGCACCCTGATCGAGCTCACCGTTCTCGGCGTCGGCTTCCTGCTCGGCGGCACGGTCGGCCTCGGCACGGTGCTCTACGCGCTGGCCATCGGCCCGCTGGCGCAGCTGTTCCTGCCCTACGTCGTGTGGCGCACGCGGTCATGAGGCCGCGCGCAGCGCGTTCCTGATCGCATCAGGGGAGAGGCCCTGCCCGGCGAGCACGTCCGCCGCCGGGCCGGGCACCACCGCCAGCGCCAGCAGGATGTGCTCGCCGCGGATCGCGTTGCCCCGCAACATGACCACCTCGCGCAGGGTCCGCTCCAGCACGCGCTTGGCGCTGTCGGAGAACGGGATGTGCCCGCCCGCTCGCCGCCAGCCGCCCGCAAGCGCACCAGGTCCGTGCTCGCGCTCCACCCGCGACACGATCGCGTCGAGGTCGATGCCGAGCCCGTCCAGCGCGGCGGCGTCGGACTCGCTCAGCCCGCCCCGGCGGCGCACCTGCTGCGCCTGCGCGGCGAGGTCGTCGAGCGCGACCCCGAGCGTGCCGAGCAGCCGGCCCGCCCCGGCGTCGGGGAACCGCGTGAGCGCCACGAGCACGTGCAGCGGGTCGACCTCGGGCGAGCGCAGGGTTTCCGCCTCGCGCACAGCCTCCTTGACCGCGGCGCGGGCGTCTTTCGTGAACCGCTCGAACATCAGCGTCTCCCGTACTTCTTGTGGACGGCCTGCCTGCTGACACCGAGCTCGTCGGCGATGTCCTGCCACGACCAGCCGTGCACGCGCGCGCTGCGCACCTGCACCGCCTCGAGCTGTTCCAGCAGCCTCCGCAGTGCGGCCACGGCGCGCAGGCCGACCCTGGGATCGCGGTCGCCCGCCCTCGCGGCCAGATCGGTTGCCTCGGTCATGCTGTCAATCTAGGTTGACACCCTCGCTGTTGTCAACTCTAGTTGACGATTGGCTAGTGTCGGACGCGTGCCCGAGATCGACATCGCCGAGCGGCCCGGCGTCGGCCTCGACGGCAGGCCCAGACCGACCGAGGACCACGTGGTGACCACCGCCAACGCGGTGGTGCTGCTCGACGGCGCCACGGAGTTCCGCGCCGAACTGCCGAGCGGCGGCTGGTACGCGTCCCGGCTCGCCGAGCACCTCCACGCCGGACTCACGAGCGATCCCTTCGCCGACCTCGGCGACCTGCTCGCCGCCGCGATCGCCGGTGTCGCGAGCGAACACGGACTGCGGGCGGGGAACTCGCCGTCGAGCACCGTCGCCATGCTGCGGTGGACCACCGAGCGCGTGGACGCCCTCGTGCTCGCCGACAGCCCGATCGTCGCGTTCGGACGGACGGGTACCACGGTGCTCGCCGACCAGCGCCTGACGCGCCTGCGCGACGGCGGGCACCTGCGCACCCGCGCCGACGTCAACCGCCTGCGCAACGCGGAGAACGGGTTCTGGGTCGCCGAAGCCGACCCGGCCGCCGCGGAGCACGCACTGCGCGCGCGCTGGGCACGCGCCGACATCGACACCGTGCTGCTCGCCACCGACGGCGTCTCGGTGGGCGTCGACGACTACGGCCTCTTCGACTGGACCACCGTGCTGCGCCTCGCCCGCGAGCGCGGCGCGAAGGCGGTGCTCGACGCCGTGCGCGAGGCCGAGGAGGCCGATCCCGACGGCGCGCGCTGGCCTCGGACGAAACGCCACGACGACCAGGCGTTCGCCGTGATCGACTTCACCCCCGATTAAGGGGTGACTCAGGGTCTTCCCCGGATCCGAAGTCGACCAAGTAGGGCCAAGCTGGAGTTATGGCCGACCTGGGGACCAAAACAGCCACCAACGCGGTAGCTCGCACTCGTGTGTGGGCAATCGCGGCCTGGGCGTCCCTCGGCTGGGCCCTGTTCACGTTGATGATCCTGCACCTGGTCAGCTCGTTCGACCCGCTCGCCGACCCGCTGAGCCGCTACGCGTTCAGCGACCACGGCGGCGGCATGCTCGAGGCGAGCCTGCTGTCGTTCGCGGTCGGGGTGATCGCCGTGCGCGGGGCACTGCTCGCGTCCGGCATCACGTTCCCCCGCACGACGTCGGTGCTCATCTACGCCACGGCGACCGGACTCGTCGGCGCCGCGCTCTTCCCGGCCACGTTCACGCCCGACATCGACCCGGTGAGCGGCCGCATCCACCAGTACGCGAGCCTCATCGCGTTCCTGTGCCTGCCCGCGATCGCCTTCTCACTGCTCGACCGGTTCAAGGACGTGCCCGAACTCGCCGCCAGCCACGTGATGCTGGTGCGGTTGCTCTGGATCAGCCTCGCGAGCCTGGGGCTGTTCGGGGTCAGCTACGTCGCGGACGCACTGCCCGCCACACCGGCGATCACCACGATCATGACCCTGCTGCCGGTGGGATTCACCCAGCGGATCGTGTTCGTCGTGGACTTCCTGCTGCTCGCGGCCCTGCTCGTGACCGCGATCCGCACCGCGAGACTGCGGCAGACCGACGGTCGGTGATATCCTCGTTCGTTCGAACGAACAACGTGGAGCCGCCATGCGACACATCGAGCAGGACATCGCATTCGCGGGCCTCGCCGGACAGGCCACACTGCTGGCCGAAGGCCGCGTCAGCGCCGTCGCACTCACCTCGGCGGCGCTCGACCGCATCACCGAGACACAGCCGACGCTCAACGCCTTCCGGCACATCCGCTCGGCCGAGGCGCTCCGGGAGGCCGAGTCCGCCGACCGCCGCCTCGCCGAGGGCGAGCGGGCCCCGCTGCTCGGCGTGCCCGTGGCGATCAAGGACGACACGGACATCGCAGGCCTGCCCACGGCCTTCGGCTGCCGCGGCGAGTTCCCCGTTCGCGACGCCGACGCGGAGGTCGTCACCCGCCTGCGCCGGGCGGGAGCGGTGATCGTGGGCAAGACCAACACCCCGGAGATCGGCCAGTGGCCGTTCACCGAGGGCGCCGCGTTCGGCGTGACGCGCAACCCGTGGAACACCGCCCACACGCCCGGCGGCTCCTCCGGCGGCTCCGCCTCGGCCGTGGCCGCGGGGATCGTCGCGGCTGCGGTCGGCTCGGACGGCGCCGGGTCGATCCGCATTCCGGCGGCCTGGACCAACCTCGTCGGCATCAAGGCCACCCGCGGTCTGGTGCCCACCGCCCCAGAGCCGGAGCTGTTCCACGGCCTGACCGGACACGGCCCGCTGGCGAGGACCGTGGGTGACGCGGCGCTGTTGCTCGACGTCCTCGCCGGCACGGCGCACCGGTTCCGCACGGCGGCGGCGCGAGAACCCCGCCCGCTGCGCATCGGCCTCGCGTTGAACACCCCGTTCACGGCGCTCTACACGCGACTCGACGAACGCGTTCGCGCCGCCGTCGTCCGGCTGGCACGCGTGCTCACCGACCTCGGTCACGAGGTGGTCGAGACCGAACCGCGCTACGGGCTGATCGGACTGGACTTCCTGCCGCGCTCGCTCGGGGGCGTCGCCGACTGGGCCGACCGGGTGCCCGATCCCGCGCTGCTCGACCCGCGCACGCTCGCCAACCGGCGCACGGGGTCCCGCCTGCGGCCGCTGCTCGCCCTCTCACGGCGGCTCGAACCACTGTGGCAAAGGCGGATCGGAAGGATCTTCTCCGAGGTCGACGTGCTGCTCACGCCCACAACGGCCACCCCGCCGCCCCGTGCCGACGTGTTCACGGACCTGCCGAACTGGCGTACCGACCGCGCGATCGTCGCCGCCTGCCCGTTCGCGTGGCCGTGGAACGTGCTCGGCTGGCCCTCGGTCAACGTCCCGGCCGGTCTCACCGCCGGCGGCCTGCCGATGGGCGCCCAGCTCGCCGGCCCCGCCGACTCCGAAGACGTGCTGGTCTCGCTGGCCGCGCAGCTGGAAGGCGTCGAGCGCTGGCACGATCGGACACCGTGAACACGAGGGAGGCGATCCTGCGCGCCGCACTGCACGTGATCGGCGAGCAGGGCGTTGCGGGGCTGACCAACCGCAGGATCGTCGCTGAGGCGGGAGTCTCTCTCGGGTCGCTGACCTACCATTTCCCCAGCCAGACCGAGCTGCTGCGCGAGGCGCTGCTGCTCTTCGTCGAGGACGAGACGGGCAGGCTCGCCGGACTGGCCGAGGCACAGCGCGCCGAGGACCTGAGCCTCGCCGACGCCGCCGCGACGGTCGAGCGGGTGCTCGAGGCGATGCCGATGAGCATCGACGAGATCGCGTCGCTGGAGCTGTACCTGCAGGCCGGGCGCGATCCGGAACTGCGCGACGCGGCCGGCCGCTGCTTCGCCGCCTACGACGAACTCACCGTGACCATCCTGCGCGCGCTCGGGGTGCCCGGCCCGGAGCGCCTCGCCGGGCCCGTGGTCGCGCTCATCGCGGGGCTGCAGCTGCGCAGGCTCGCCACGGGCGCTCCCCCGGCAACCCCGGCAGGCGACGCGCTGCTGATGCTCATCGGCGGCGCTCAGCGCTGACGCCGGGCGTAGTGTGCACGCGCCTTCGCGCGGTTGCCGCAGCGCGCCATCGAGCACCACTGCCGGCTGCGCTTCGGTGAGGAGTCGGCGAACCGGAGCCCGCAGTCGTCCGCCGCGCAGATCCGCACACACGGCGAGGTCGTGACCAGTTCGATCGCGTCGACGGCGAGCATCGCGAGCGCCGTCGTGACCCGCCCGGTGCCGCCCTGGACGGTGCGCCGAGGTGTGCCGTCGGCGTCGAGGCGCAACGCGGGGGCGGGCGCCGAGGCGGCGACGGTGTTGAGCACGGTCACGTCCGCCCGATCGGGACGCTCCCCCGCCGAGACGGCGCGGCTGACGCGATCGACGGCCTCCCGCAGCTCCAGCGCGGTCGCCAGGTCCGCCGCCGTCGCCCTTCCGCCGTAGCCGGCCAGGCCCAGCCATTCGGTAAGCGCGGCGGGCGTGGTGAGCAGTTCCCGGCCGCCCCGATGCCGATCGCGCAGCGTGTTGACCAGGTGCAGGCAGGGCCTGCCGCCATCGAACACCCATTCGGCCGTGGTCATCTAACCACCTTAGCTGGTTAGATTTGGGCATGGAAACCGGGATGGAGCAGGTCAACGGCATTCGCATGCACTACCGGCGCGCGGGCTCCGGCCCACCCGTCGTGCTGCTGCACGGCTGGCCGCAGACGGGACACTGCTGGCGCAAGGTGGTCGAGCCGCTGGCGCGGGAGTACACGGTGCTGGTGCCGGATCTGCGCGGTTACGGGCTCACCGACAAGCCGCGCGACGGCTACGACAAGCGCACGATGGCCGCCGATGTCGCGGCACTGGCAGGCGCGCTGGGCTTCGACCGTGTGAGCGTGGTCGGGCACGACCGGGGCGGGCGGGTCGGTCACCGCTGGGCACTCGACCGGCACGATCAGGTCGAACGGCTCGCCGTGCTGGACATCATCCCCACCAGGGAGATGTGGCGCAGGCTCGACAGCGGCGTCGCGCGCGCGTACTGGCATTGGCTGTTCCACCTGCAACCCGACCTGCCGGAACGGCTCGCGGCCCAGGACGTCGCCGGATATCTGGGGTATTTCTTCGAACGCTGGACCCACAGGCGCGACCGGCTGGAGCCGGAGGCGATCGCCGAGTACGTTCGTGCCTTCTCGGCACCGGGTGCGCTGCGGGCGGGTTTCGACGACTATCGAGCGTCGTTTCCCACCGACGCCGAGCACGACGACGCCGATGCCGACGCGGGGCGCAGGCTCACGCTGCCGGTGCTCGCGCTGTGGGGAGAGAAGGGGCTGCTCGGTACGCTGCCGAGTGCGGAGATCTGGCGGGAGTACGCCGACGACGTGACCGCCGCGGCCATCGCCGACTGCGGGCATTTCCTCCCCGAGGAGCAGCCCAAGGCGGTGGTGGACCAGTTGCGGAAGTTCCTCGCGGGTGAGTGACCCCGATCGTTGTCACCCACTGGCAGGTACCAGTAGCGATCAATCGCTCGCCGTGTGCATCATCAGGTGTGGGCTGGTTGGACTCGGCGACGGACCGTTCTGCGCGCCGCTGGCTGAGCCGGATGGGCGAGGAACTCCAGTCCGGCTGGCGGGCGCTCTCGCAGCCCGCCTTGCGACGGCTGTTCGACCAGCACCTCGAGCGCATCGCCGACACACTGCGTGACGAGGAACGGCTGGTCGATCGCGCGGTCCCCACCACGCAGCTGGTGCTGATCGCCGGTCACGCCTACGACATCCGCAGACAGGCTCTTCGCGAAGGCTGGCAGCCCCCGCGAACGGAGGCCGACTGGACCACTGACGAGTGGTTCGGCCTGCGCCTGCTCGCGTGCTACGAACTCGCGTCACGCGAGCCGCGCGGGCCGAGACCGGCTCGCCGTCACAGCGACTGGTTCTCGATCGTCGGGCTCATCCGGGGATCTCGTCCCGGCTGACCCGGCACGGGGGCCACCACCGGGCCGCGCTGGAGTTCGCCGTTCGTGGTCCGGGCCGTCGGTACGCCGGACGCCGGAGTGGGCTTGTTGATGCTCTCCTCGACCATCTTGCTGTCGTGCATGTTCGACAGCACGGCCATCGTGACCGCGTGCACGAGCCCGAGAACGAGCAGCAGTACACCCAGGTTGCCGACGACAGCACGGACCGTCCCGCCACCGAAGTTGAAGTTGAACACCGACAGCAGCAGCATGAAGCCCAGCATCACGATGTGGAAGAGCACCGCGATGAGCCGGGTCTGAGAGCCCGCCGTCGACATGTCAGTGTCCACATCGGACAAATACCGCTTACCGCTGTGGTAGAGGATCTGTCCGTCGGCGACGATCATGATCAGGCCCAGGCCGAGGAACGCGAGATAAGCGTCGGTAGGCACCTCAGACTCCTTTCTGCGTGACACGGTTCGGCGCGTGACACGGGGCCACGTCCGTTGGGATACCCGAGCACCGATCACCGGAAACCGAACGTGTAAGGGCCGTGCCGACGGGGTAACTGCGGGGTCCACGTGATCTCGACCTCGGGAGTAGCCGTGAACGCATACAGCCCGACCGCTCCGAGTCAGAACCTACAGCCCACTCTGCCTCGGACGGAGGAACCGACCGCGGAGCAGCGGCGCAGGGCCGTCCGCGCCATCGCATCCGCCGCCGCAGACGCCACCGAATGCGCCGAGTTGCTGGAGGCCCTGGGGCTGAGCCCGGAAGAGGGCAGGGGCATCCCCTCTCAGCTCCCCTCTCAGCGCGACCGATGACGCAGCAGGCGACCATCCCCGACACCGCCAAGGTGGCGGGCGGCGTCGTGCTGCCCACGCTCGCGGGTGGCGTCATCAAGCGCCGCCCACGGGTAATGGCGCTCGCGGAGCGGCTCCAGCTCGACCGGCCCGCCATCGGCCTGCTGCGCGGGCTCCACGCGCGTTACGGAGCGGGCCCGCTGCTGCTGCGCGTACCGGGCAGGTCCATCGCGCTCGTGCTCGACGCCCAGGACGTCGAGCGGGTACTGACCAATACTCCAGCCCCCTTCCATCCGGCCGGCTTCGAGAAGCGGGCCGCGCTCAACCATTTCCAGCCCCACGCCGTGCTCGCCACCAAGAGCACGGAACGCGAGCCGAGACGCCGGTACAACGAGGCCGTGCTCGAGACCGGTCACGACCTGCACTCACTCGCGGACCAGGCCCGCACGGTGGTTCGCGAGGAGACCGAGCGACTCCTGGCGGACGCGACCGAGCTCGACTGGGCCGCCTTCAACACCGCGTGGTGGCGGATCGTCCGGCGCATCGTCTTCGGCGACGCCGCTCGCGACGAGCACGCCGTCACCGACGAGCTCGCCCGCCTCCGCCTGCGCGCCAACTGGGCCTTCCTGTGGCCGAAGGCGGGGCGCGCACAGCAGTCACTGCAACGGCGGATCAGCGAGCTGCTCGACCGTGCCGAGAGCGGCAGCCTCGCGGCGAAGAACTCCGAGCTGCCCACGGAGCCCGGGATCGACCCCGCAGGCCAGGTGCCGCACTGGCTGTTCGCCTTCGACGCCGCAGGCATGGCCACACTCCGCACGCTCGCGCTGCTGGCCACTCACCCGCGCCAGGCCGCCCGCGCACACGCGGACCTCGACGATCCGGCGCTGCCGTACCTGCGCGGCTGCGTGCTCGACACCGTGCGCCTGTGGCCGACCACCCCGGTGCTGCTCAGGGAGAGCACCACCGCGACGTCCTGGCATGGCACCCAGCTACCGCCCGGCACGACGTTTTTCGTCTTCACGCCGTACTTCCACCGCGATCCCGAGGCGATCCCCTTCGCCGACGGGTTCGACCCCCAGGCGTGGCTCGACGGCCGTGCCGAACAGCATCCCGCCCTCGTGCCGTTCAGCGACGGCCCCGCCAAATGCCCCGGAGAGAACCTGGTCCTGTTCGTGACCAGCACGATGCTCGCGGAACTGCTGCGCCGTGGCGACTACCGCCTCATGTCGCCGCAGGCCCTCAGCCCCCAGCGCCCGCTACCCGCGACGCTCGACAACTTCGGCCTGCGCTTCGCCGCCGAACCGAAGGCCGCGTCACCGAAGTAGGCGCGGCTGACCTCCGAGAAGCCGCCGAACTCCTACGAGGCGCGGAGCAACTCCTCGTAGTACACGGGCTCGGTGCAGGCACAGCCACCGTCGACCGACTCGCACTCGATGACCAACGTGTGACGCACCAGCTCGAAGTCGGTGCACCCCTGGTCGGTGCACTCAGCACCACCGGCAACGTGCTGCACCAGCGTGCCGTGGCAGTGGTCGAGTCCGCTCTGGCAGTGTGTGCACGTCATAGCCTTTTGGTACCACCGCACTCCGACAATGCCGGGAGCGACACGCCCTCAGGCTTCCTTGGCCGGTTTCCTCGGAGCCCGTTTGGCTGCGGGCGCCTTGCGGGTCTTGGCCGTCTTGGCTGGTTGCCGCGACTTCTTGGCCGCGCTGACACTGGCCTGCAGGGCCGCCATGAGGTCGGTCACCTCGGCCTCCGCCGTGGCCGCCTTCGGCTTGGTGGTCTCCTCACCCGCGACCTTCGACTCGATCAGCGACAGCAGCGCCTCCCGGTAGCTGTCCTGGTACTTCGACGGCTCGAAGACACTGTCTGAGAGCGAGTCGATGAGCGAGGCCGCCATCGTCATCTCCTGCGAACGGACCTGAGGAGCGTCCTCCTTGAGGAACGGGAAGTCCGGCTCCCGCACCTCGTCCGGCCACAGCATCGTGGTGAGCACCATGACGTCGGAGAGCACACGCAGCACCGCGAGCGCCTCACGCTGGCGGATCGCGACCTTGGCGATGGCGACCTGTCCCGATTTCTGCAACGCGTCCCGAAGGAGGACGTACGGCTTGAGCGCGGCCTTCTGCGGCTCGAGGTAGTAGCTCTTGTCGTAGTAGATGGGGTCGATGGCTTCGAGCGGCACGAACTCCTGCACGTCGATGGTGCGCGACGTCGACAGCGGTAGGTCGGACAGTTCCTTGTCGGTGAGCACCACCATGCCACCGTCCGAGAGCTCGTAGCCCTTCGCGATATCGGCGTAAGGCACCTCCTGGCCGTCGATCGTGCAGAACCGCTTGTACTGGATGCGCCCGCCATCGGCCTCGTGGACCTGGCGCATCGAGACGTTCTTGCTCTCGGTGGCCGCGTAGAGGTGGATCGGGATCGTGACGAGCCCGAACGACACCGCGCCCTTCCACATAACCCGCATGAGAGTGAAGGTACGCGTTTGCGCAGCTCATCGACAGCTACCGTTTTCCTTCTCTGCGGCCGACGGTCTCCCTGCGCACCTGCTCCGAGCGCGCGGTGATGTCGTCGACCTGCTCGGCGAGCGCCGGATGGGTGTCCCTCAGGTGCGGGCCGACTCCGGCGAGCGGCTGCAGCAAGATCACCGGATCGCTCTCGCCGAGCGCCTTCTCCACTCGATCGACGTACCCGCGTGCGGGTGCGCCGAGGCCTTCCGCCGCGCTGACCATGGCCGCGAGCCTGCGCAACGTCGCCGAGTTGTCCCTCGCCCACTCGGCCACCGCCCGATCGCCCGCGCGACGGTCGCGTTCCGCCCGCACGCGACCGTCGGCGGTCGGCTCCCCCGAGTCGGACTGCCGCAGCCGCAGGTACCGGCGCTCGGCAGCCTGCCTGCTCGCGACCCCGAGCGCGGGGGCGAGTTCCGCCCAGCTGGTGCCCAGCTGTCTCGCGGCGGCGATGAGCTGCGGTTCCCAGTCCGCGAGGTCGTCCCTCAGCTCCCTGAGGAGCACGAGGGCGGCCAGCACCTGGTTGCCGTCGAGCTCGTCGCCGTTGGCCGCTCCCTCGACGGCCGACCGCAGTCGTTCGTATCTGTTCACGTAAGTCATCTTGCCGATGACATCGCCTCTTGTCAACGGAACGACGACGAGCTATAACTGAAGTGCGCGTCGGCACGAGGACCGCAACGACAACGGCAACAGGAGGTGGAAGAACGATGTTGATGCGCACCGACCCCTTCCGAGAGCTGGACCGGCTCACCCAGCAGGTGCTCGGCAATGCACCGGGCACGTGGTCCCGCCCGACCGCGATGCCCATGGACGCCTACCGCGCCGGCGACGAGTTCGTCGTGTGCTTCGACCTGCCCGGCGTCTCCGCCGACGCGATCGAGCTCGACGTGGAGCGCAACGTGCTCACGGTGAAGGCCGAACGGCGCCCGCTGCCGCACGGCGAGGATGTCGAGATGCAGGTGTCCGAGCGCCCGTTCGGCGTCTTCTCCCGGCAGCTGTTCCTCGGCGACACCCTCGATGCGGACAACATCAAGGCGTCGTACGACTCGGGTGTGCTGACCCTGCGCATCCCGGTCTCCGAGAAGGCGAAGCCGCGCAAGATCACGATCGAAAGCGCCGACAGCGGGCGCAAGGAGATCAACGCCTGAGGCAGCGCGACAGCCGGTTCGCGTTCGGTTCCTTGCCGGAGGGGCTCCGGCCGGGGTGCCCGGCCGGAGCCGTCACCTGGTCGGCGGGGCGGGGAAGGCTTGACTTGGTCCCGCAGGACAGTTGTACCGTTTTCCTCGAAACGGTATTTAGATTCCGTAAAGCGAAAAGGTGGGCAAGGATGCTCAACGCGGCCGTGCGTGATGCGCTGGCCTCCGCGGTCGGAGCGCGCAACGTGCTCTCCGATCCCGTCCAGCTCCGCAGCTACGAGTGTGACGGACTGACCGGTTTCCGGCAGGTTCCCGCGTTCGTCGTGCTGCCGCTGGACACCGAGAGCGTGGCCGCGGCGGTGCGGGTGTGCCACGAGCACGGCGTTCCGTTCGTCGCACGCGGCGCGGGCACCGGGCTCTCCGGCGGGGCCATGCCGGTCGCGGACGGCGTGGTGATCTCCCTGCAGCGCCTGCGGCGGGTGCTGGAGGTGGACGCCGTCGACCGGCGGGCCGTGGTGCAGCCCGGCGTCACCAACCTCGACATCACGAAGGCCGCGGCGCCGCAGGGGCTCTACTACGCGCCGGACCCGTCGAGCCAGCAGGTCTGCACGATCGGCGGGAACGTCGCCGAGAACTCCGGCGGCGCGCACTGCCTGAAGTACGGCTTCACCACCAACCACGTGCTCTCGATGACCGCCGTGCTCCCCGACGGCGAGGTGGTGACGCTCGGCGGCGACACCGGCGACCAGCTGGGACCCGACCTGCGCGGGGTCTTCATCGGCTCCGAGGGCACGCTCGGGATCGTCTGTGAGATCACCGTGCGGCTGTTGCGGGTGCCCGAGACCGTGCGGACGCTGCTCGCCGACTTCCCCTCGGTGCGCGCGGCGGGCGAGGTCGTGAGCGACATCGTCGCCGCCGGCATCGTCCCCGCCGCGGTGGAGATGATGGACAACCTCGCCATCCAGGCCGCGGAGAAAGCGGTCGGCGCCGGCTACACGCTCGACACCCCGGCCGCGCTCGTCGTCGAACTGGACGGGCCCGCCGCCGAGTGCGGCAGCCAGTTCGAGCAGGTCAAGGCCATCTGCGACCGGCACGGCTGCACGCGGCTGCACATCGCGGGCGACGCTGGCGAACGGGCGAAGATCTGGATGGGGCGCAAGGCCGCTTTCGCGGCCGTCGGCCGGATCAGTCCCGACTACATCGTGCAGGACGGCGTGGTGCCGAGGACCCGCCTCGCGGAGGTGCTCGGGCGCATCGAGGAGATGGGGCAGGCAGCCGGGCTGCGGGTCGCGAACGTGTTCCACGCCGGTGACGGCAACCTCCACCCGCTCGTGCTCTTCGACGAGGACGCCGGCGAGCTGGAACGGGCGGAAGAACTGTCGAAGGGCATCGCCGAACTGTGCGTCGAGCTGGGCGGCTCCCTGTCGGGCGAACACGGGATCGGTACCGACAAGGCGTGTTCGATGCCGCGCATGTTCGGGGTCGACGACCTCGCCACGATGGATCGGGTCCGTTCGGCCTTCGACCCCGGAAAGCTGTGCAACCCCGGCAAGCTGCTACCCACCCCCCGCCTGTGCGGTGAACGTCCCGGCCGGTACCGGCCGCATCCGCTGGAGGAGGCGGGAGTGATCGAACGGCTATGACCGCCACCATGCTGGCGCCCACGGACCTGCGGGGCGCGCACGAAGCGCTCGCGGACACCGAGGGCACCATCCAGATCCAGGGGGCCGGGACCGCGGCCGAGTGGGCGGGCGCACCGCTGCCAACCGACACGGTGCTCGACACCACGCGGATGACCGGCGTACTCGCCTATAACCCCTCCGACATGACGGTCGCCGTGCGGGCGGGCACACGAGTGTCGGAGTTGCAGGCCGAGCTGGCAACCAACGGCCAGCGTCTCGCGTTCGACGCCACCAGGGCGGCCCGGGGCGCGACGGTCGGAGGGCTCGTCGCCACGGCCGACTCGGGTCCGCTCGCGCTCGCGTACGGATCGCTACGGGACCTGGTGATCGGCGCGACCGTGGTGCTCGCCGACGGCACGGTCGCGCGCACGGGCGGACACGTGATCAAGAACGTCGCGGGTTACGACCTCGCGAAGCTGCTGCACGGCTCCTACGGCGGGTTCGCGCTGCTGGCCGAGGTCGTGCTGCGGCTGCATCCCGTCCCGTCCTCCGCGCGGACGGTATCGCTCGACTGCCCGCTGGACGTCGGCGCGGAACGAGCCGCGCTGGTGCTCGGCAGCGCGCTCGAACCGGTGTGCCTGGAGTGGGCCGACGGCACGCTGCTGACGCGGCTCGAAGGAACACCCGACGGCACGGAGGCCAGGGCGAGGGAGCTGGCCGGGCTCATCGGCGGCTCCGTGCTCACCGAGGAGGACGCCGACGCCGCCTGGGCCAGGCACGCGGAGCTGACCGGCGCGGCGGTGGTCCGCGTCGGTTGCAGGCCCAGCAGGCTCGCGGGGTTGATCGGTGCACCCGGTGGGCCCGCGGTGGCCGGGCTGGGCACCGGCATCGGCACGGTGCAGCTGCCGTTCGGGGAGGTCGACCGCATGCACGACGCCGTGACGGCGATCGGCGGGACATCGGTGACGCATCAGCGGCCGCCGAGCGGTGTCCGCGCGTGGGGCCGCATGCCCTCGGCGATCCGGGTGCTGCGAGCGCTGAAGAACGAGCTGGACCCACAGGGGCGGCTGAGCCCGGGCCGGTTCGAGTCGTGGTTCGGGGAGTTCGGCAACAGAGAGGAGAACCCGTGACGGAGCGGACGGAGCCGGGGTTCGACGCGCTGCACCCACCATCGCGGGAGCTGCTCGACGATTGCGTGCACTGTGGGTTCTGCCTGCCGACGTGCCCGACCTACCAGCTGTGGGGCGAGGAGATGGACTCGCCGCGCGGCCGGATCTACCTGATGGACCTTGCCGAGCGTGGCGAGATCGAACTGCAGGGCGCCTTCACGGAGCACATCGACGCGTGCCTCGGCTGCATGGCGTGCGTGACGGCGTGCCCGTCCGGTGTGCAGTACAACCGCCTGCTGGAGGCCACGCGCCCGCAGATCGAGCGCAACGTCGAGCGGTCGCGATCCGACCGGCTGTTCCGGAGCGGCATCTTCGCGTTGTTCCCCTACCGGCGGCGGCTACGGGCTGCGGCGATCTTCGGGCTCGCCTACCAGAAGCTGCGCCTGAACCGTCTGGCCGAGCGGGTGCTCCCGCCCCGGTTGCGCGCGACCCAGGCGCTCATGCCGCCGGTGAAGCTGCGGAACGCGTTCGCGTCGCTGCCGAGGCGCGTGAAGCCGGACGGTCCCGTGCAACGCCGGGTCGCGATGCTCTCGGGTTGTGTGCAGGACGTGTTCTTCCACGAGGTCAACGTCGCGACCCAGCGCGTGCTCGCGGCCGAGGGCTGCGAGGTGCTGACGCCGAGGGACCAGGGCTGCTGCGGCGCGCTCGGGTTGCACGCCGGTCGCGAGGACCACGCCACCAAGCACGCGAAGCGCACCATCGAGACGTTCGAGAAGCTGCCCGTGGACAACATCGTCGTGAATGTCGCGGGCTGCGGCTCGTCGATGAAGGAGTACGCCGACCTGCTGGCCGACGATCCCGAGTGGGCTGAGCGGGCGAAGGCGTTCAGCGCCAAGGTCCGGGACGTGACCGAGCTGCTCGCGGAGCTGGAGCCGCGGGCGAAGCGGCATCCGGTGAAGGCGAAGGCCGCCTATCACGACGCCTGCCATCTCGGCCATGCCCAGGGTGTGCGGGCCCAGCCGAGGGCGGTGCTGCGGACGATTCCCGGCCTGGACGTCGTGGACCTGCCGGAAGCGGAGCTGTGCTGCGGTTCGGCCGGCATCTACAACATGGTGCAGCCGGAACCCGCGGCGGAGCTGGGCGAGCGCAAGGCGAGCAACATCCGCGCCGTGAACCCGGACCTGCTCGTGACCGCGAACCCTGGCTGCCTGTTGCAGATCGGCCGGTACCTCGACGGCGACATCCCGATGTTCCACCCGGTTCAAGTGCTCGACGCCTCGTTGCGGGGTCGCCCTTTGCCCTGAGGGACCGGCGCCCTCAGGGCGCCCGGGGTCACCGGGCGAGATCGACCGGGTCCTCGCAGGCGGGCGCGCCCACCCCGGACTCGGGTCGGAGGTAGTGGGCCGAGATGAACCCGGTGCGGCCGTCGACGGTGCCGCTGACCCACATGGTGTTGCCGGAAACCGGTGCGCCCGGCTCCCAGCAGGTGCCGACGAAGGGCGCGCCCTCGTCGATCCAGCCGACCTTGACACAGTCGGCGTCCGGGCAGGCCCGCACGTTCAGGCCTGCACCATCGGTTCCGGAAACGCGGTAGCGGGTCTCGGCCGCCGCCTCGTTCGCCTGGACCTGCTCGGTCCCGGCTCGGCGGTCACCGCCCTGCGGGGCACCCGGCTCCGCACGGGAACTGAGGACGAGCATCAGCCCCGCGGCCACCATTGCCGCCACCACAAGGACACGGACGAACAAGCCCACTCGCAACGACACGAACATTGTCGACCTCCCTCTGCTCGACGGGTTTGCCGCGTCCCCTCCTCGATCGCTCCTACGCTCGTGCCGGCGGTCTCCCTCCTGTGCGACGTGGTGGGATCTGTTGGGAACTACGCCTTGAGTGTCCCGCGATGGGCAACCGCTGTGCAATTCCCATTCTTGGTATCCCACGGAGTCCACCCTTGTGGCCTAGCGATGCGCGACGTTGCGGTGCCCAGAACGACAACACAACGCCCGATGCCACCCATTCGGCGTAATAGGAGACTGCGTTGAACCCGCTCCGGGACGGACTTGCGGCGATGGCCTACAATCTGCGTTCTGGGATTCCCACGAAGACATCCCGCACTGGAACACCCGTGGTTCTAAGCACCCGGATCGAGGTCCGATGGCTGATCCAGGCCCCGTGGTACCGCGGCGCCGCATCGCCGAGGAGCTGCGCAGGCTCCGCGGCGAGGCAGGCCGCACCCTCGAAGAGGTCGCCGAAGCGCTCCTGATCTCCACCTCGAAGCTGTCCCGCCTCGAGAACGCACAGGGCCGTCCCCAGCTTCGCGATATCCGAGACCTCGTCCGCTTCTACGGGATCGAGGGCACGCAGGTCGCCAGCCGCCTCGAACGCTGGACGAAGGCGTCCCAGTCACAGGGCTGGTGGACCGACTACAGCGGGCAGATCTCCGACGAACTCGGCGCGCACGTCGCCTACGAGACCGAGGCCTCGGTCGCCAGGGTGTACACCATCCCCGCGATCCCGGTCCTGTTGCAGACGGCCGACTACGCGCGCGCCTACTACCGCAGTACCGAGCCGTGGCGCACGTCCGACGACATCGAACAGCTCGTCGAGCTGCGCATGAAGCGCCAGCGAGCCCTGCGCCAGCGCGAGGGGCAACCCCCGCTCACGCTGGTAGCCGTGACCCACGAGTCCAGCATCCGCCAGCTGGTCGGCAGCCCCGAGATCATGCGCACCCAGCTGGACCACCTCATCGAGAGCTCCACCGCCCCCAACATCGAGCTGCGCATTTTCCCGTTCTCGACGCAGCCGTTGTTCACGAGCACGTGCATGTACGCCTACTTCGAGTTCAGCGAGGACATCGATCGCGACGTCGTGCACATCGAGACCCACGCCGGCATCCGGCACATCGAGCGGGCGAAGGCCGTCGAGAAGTACCGCGAGTACCACGACGCCCTCTACCGCAGTTCCCTGACGCCCGAGGAGACGAGGGCGCTCATCCGGACCGTCAGGAACGAGCAGTTCTCCTAGCCATTTCCCAAACCCCGCATTGGACTCTTTGAATGGCATCCGAAGCTGTGAAGTTGAGTCAGAAGAAGCTCAGCACCGACGGCTACGTCGTCCTCAGCGAATCCGAGTTCGGCTTCTCCGCCGAAGAGCGCGCACACCTTCACCGGGCGTTCTTCCACAGTGGAGTGCTGCGACGGTACGAGAAGGACCTTCCCGTGGACAGGGAGCGGGCGCGTGACGTCGTCCGCTTCGAGTGGTCCGGCGACGAGCTCCGACTGTCCGAACACGACACCATCACCATCGAGAATCGCGGCGAGCGGCCGGAAGCCCGCGAGTACGGGCGCGTCGAGGTGCTCGCCGACCCGTTCTTCGAGACGTGGATCCGCAAGGCGATGGCCCTGCTGCCGGAGCACTGGCGCGATGCGAAGGGCACGTTCGGGGTGAACCTCTTCCGCACGTTCACCAACGTCGTCACCAAGCCGCACCAGGACGGTGAACGGTTCATCTTCATCTACGTCGTCGACAAGGTCGGGCACGGCGCCGAGACCTGGCTCTACGGGCCCGGCGAGGACGACGACGAGCCGATCTTCCGTGGCACGCTCAGCCCCGGTGACCTGATGGTGTTCGAGGACGCCAGGTTCCGGCACACCGTGACGCCGCTGGAGAACCCGCCTGGCGGGGCCGCACGGCGCGACGCGCTCGTGTGCACCGTGAACTATCCGCACACCTACTCGCTCGACTGGTGACCGCCGTGCCCGGGGCTCGCCGGGCCCCGGGCACGCTCGGTTAGATTGGTGCCATGCTCCGGCGGGAGATGGGACCGTTGCCGAGGTGGGCGCTGCTGTGCGCGCTCGCGCTCGCCGTGGTCGCCATGCACCACGTCGGTTCCGCCCCGCCCGCGCACGGGCCGGAGAGCATGCCGGCCGTAGCGGCTCCCGCCGCGCACGAGCATCCGGCACCGGACCACGGCTCCCACGACCTGTTCCACCTCTGCCTCGCCGTGCTGGCCGTGGTGGGCGGGCTGCTGCTCGCGGCGTGGTTCCTCGGCCGCGTCCCCCGCGCCGTACCGCCCGTTCGCCGCGCCGTCCCGCTGTGGGCAGGGGCCCGCGCCCCACCGTGCAGCGGACGGGACATCCTGCACCTCGCCTGCGTGATCCGGGTGTGATGAGGCGCTTCCTTCCGAGCGTCCACCCATCCGATTTCTCAGGCTAGGAAAGACAAATCCATGTTCAAGAACGTGAGGCGATTCGTGCTGCCCGCGATCGCCGCCATCATCCTGCTCGCCGGCTGCGGCAGCACACCCGAGCAGCCGGACCACAACGACGCGGACGTGACGTTCGCGAGCGAGATGATCCCCCACCACCGCCAGGCGATCGAGATGGCAGGCCTGGTCACCGAACGCACCGGGAACCAGCGGCTGCGCGGGCTGGCCGACGACATCCGGCAGGCACAGCAGCCGGAGATCGAGCAGCTCTCCGAGTGGCTCCAGCAGTGGGGCGAGACGGTTCCCGGTGAGCACGAGGGACACGGCGGCGGCCACGCCACGCCGGGCATGATGACCGAAGAGCACCTGGCCGAGCTGGGCCGGATGAGCGGCGCCACGTTCGACCGGCGCTGGCTCGAGATGATGATCGAGCACCACGCGGGCGCCATCGAGATGGCCCGCACGCAGCTGGCACAGGGCGTGCATCCCGAGGTCAAACGGCTCGCGCAGCAGGTGATCGACACCCAGCAGGCCGAGATCGAGACCATGAAGGGCCTGCTCGGCAACGGCTGATCGGCGGCGGGGGCACCTCGGTGCCCCCGCCCACCCCGCTCAGCGGCTGGCGGGAACGAGGTCGGCGTTGCGCATGACGTGCTGGATGAGGGTCACCAGCACCTGCTTGGTCGACTCCCGGTCGCGGGCGTCGCACAGCAACAGCGGCACCGTCGGATCGACGTCCAGCGCCGCGCGCACCTCCTCGGTGCCGTAGCGGTGCGCACCGTCGAAACAGTTGACCCCCACCACGAACGGCAGCCCGCGCCGCTCGAAGAAGTCGACCGCGGGAAAACAGCTTTCGAGCCTGCGCGTGTCGGCCAGCACCACGGCACCGAGCGCACCCGTCGCCAGCTCGTCCCACATGAACCAGAACCGGTCCTGACCAGGGGTGCCGAACAGGTACAGGATCAGCTCCTGGTTGATCGTGATGCGCCCGAAGTCGAGTGCCACCGTCGTGGTGGTCTTGCGCTCGACACCCGCGAGGTCGTCGACGCCCTCCGACGCCGACGTCAGCACCTCCTCCGTGCGCAGCGGCGGGACCTCGCTGACCGAGCCGACCATCGTGGTCTTGCCGACCCCGAAGCCGCCGGCGATCAACAGCTTCACCGCTGTCGCGGTGAGCCGACGCCGGGGGTCAGAGTTTCCGGATGCCATCGAGAACCGCCTGCAGTACGTGTTGGTTGGGGGCTTCACTCATGGGCGCAGCTCTACGGAAGATCACGTAGTTCTGCTCGATCAAATCACTGAGCAGTACCTTGATCACCGGCAGGGGTAGGTCGATGAGCGCGGCGACCTCGGCGACGGACATCGGCCGCTGGCACAGCCGCACGATCTTCGCGTACTCGGGCGGGAGCGAGGCCGCCTCGGCGACCGAGGGAAGCGCCACGACGAGTGTGATCAGCTCGAGACCGAACTGGTCCGAGCGGGTGCGGCCACCCGTGACGGCGTAGGGACGCACCAAGGGGCCCGCCGCCTCGTCGAACCACGCCTCGTCCTGGTCGCTCATGGCGCACTGTGCTGCTCAACCCTGGGAGCCGCGCTGAGCACCGCGCCGACCCGCTTCACCATCATGTTCATCGCGTAGGCGACAAGGCCCATGTCCGCGTCCTCCGACGTGAGCAGGGCGAGGCACGCTCCCCTGCCCGCCGCCGTGACGAACAGGAAGGCGTGGTCCATCTCGACGACGGTCTGGCGTACCTGGCCGCCGCCGAAGTGCCGTCCCGTTCCGCGCGCGAGGCTCTGGAACGCCGACGCCACAGCGGAAAGGTGCTCACCGTCCTCTTCGGACAGATTGCTCGACCTGCCGATGAGCAGGCCGTCCGCCGACAGCACGACGGCACGATCGGCTCCGGCCACCTGCTGCACCAGGTCGTCCAGCAGCCAGTCCAGTTCGTTGACTCCCGTGTTCACCATGGCGTCTCAGTCTCCAGAATGCTCGTCGAGGCTCGGGTCGTGCGCGCGTGCCTGCCGGGTCCCGCGCTGGAAGGCGGACAGCCGGCTCCTGGCCTGCTCCGGCTCGGTGACCACCTCCGTCTGCTCGCCGGCCGGACCCGCCTCCATCAACTGCGGCACCAGGTTCTGCTGCCTGCGGCGCCGGGGCAGCGGCGGGCGTCCCGGCGACATCGTCCCGCCGGGCTGCTGCGGGCGGGCGTCCTGCGGGGGCCTTGCCTCCTGCGGGGGTCGTTGCCGTTGCGGCAGTTCCCTCGGTGCGGCCTCTCGTGGAGCGTTCTCCCTCACGCCGTTCTCCAGCACCCCGTTCTCGCGGAACACACTCTCCCGTTGCGGCAGCTCGGGTGGCGGCGCCGCCTCCGCAGGGGGCGTCTCGCGCCTGCGCTTGGGCAGCTCCCTCGGACCCGCACCGTTCTGCGCGGGTGGTTCGGTCCTCGGCGTGGCCCTCGGCCTGCGCCGCAGTACGGGCGTCTGCTGAGCGGGCACGACCTCCTCGACGGCCGTCTGCGTGCCGTCCTCGGGCTCCGGCACGGGGCCGAGGAGGTCCGAGAGCACCAGCACGATCGCGCGCGTTCCGCCGTATGCCGACTCGCGCAGGGTCACCACGATGCCGTGCTTGGCGGCCAGTCGCGCCACCACGAACAGGCCGAGCCTCGGCTCCTCCGACAGCGCCATGAAGCTGAAGTCGGGCGGGTTGCGCAGCATCTCGTTGAGTTCGTCGCAGCGTTCCGGCTCGATGCCGAGACCCTGGTCCTCCACCTCGATCACCACGCCGCGGCCGACGATCTCGCCGCGGATCTCCACGCGCGACGACGGCGGGGAGAACGACGTGGCGTTGTCGATCAGCTCGGCGAGCAGGTGCACGAGGTCGCCGACCACCGGCCCGGCGACGGCGATCGAGGGCAGCTTGCCCACCTTGACGCGCTTGTAGTCCTCGGTCTCGGCGGTGGAGCCGCGCACGAGGTCGGCGAGCGCGACGGGGTTGCGCCACTGCCTGCCGGGCTGCTCACCGCCGAGGATGATCAGGTTCTCGGCGTTGCGCCGCGCGCGCGTGGACAGGTGGTCGAGCCGGAACAGCATGTCGAGCTGGTCGGGGTCCTCCTGCTTGCGCTCCGCGGCGTCGAGGGCCTGAAGCTGACGGTGCACGATCACCTGGCTGCGGTGGGCGATGTTGAGGAACACCTTCTTGGTGCCCTCACGGGTCTTGGCCTCTTCGACGGCGGCGGCGACGGCGGTCTGCTGCGCCTTGTTGAATGCGTCGGCCACCTGGCCGATCTCGTCCTCACCGTGGTCGAGGAACGCCATCTCGGCGTCGAGGTCCACCGTCTCGCCCGCCCTGACGCGCTCGACGAGCTCGGGCATCTGGGTCTCGGCGATGTCGAGTGTGTCCTCCCGCAGCCTGGCGAGCCGCTGCACGAGGCGGTTGGACAGCCGCCACGCGATGAGGAACAGCGCGATCGCCACCACTAGCACGGCGATGCCGGCGATGATCGAGGTGATCAGCGTCTGGTCGGCGTCGTCGAGCGCGATGTTGGTGGCGTTGGAGCTCTGTGCGATGTAGATGCCCATGAGCGCCGCACCCACGTCGCGTGCCGCCGCGCGCCACTCGGCCTCGGGCACCGGCAGCTGGGTCTGGTTGCCACGCAGGAAGGCGTTCTCGACGGTGGTGAGCCGCTGCCACGCTTCGCTCCGCACGAGCTGCTCGTACTGCGCCCTGACCTCGGGGATCATCTCGGGCACCGCCGACTGCAGACCGGCGTGGTAGGCGCCGATCTGGCCGACGTAGGTGCGGAACTCCTCCTCGGTGAGGCCGCCGCCGACGAAGCCCGCTGCCGCGAGGGCGTCACCACGCGACATGCCGTCCGCGCTGGTGAACAGCGGCATGGCGGTGACGCGCAGGTACGCGGTCTCGGCGTCGGGCGCCTGCTGGGCGACGCCGTTCAGGCCGATCGCGAACTCGTCGATCAGCCGGTTGTAGAAGTCATAGGCCTGCTGCAGTGAGGGGGCGCCCGCGTCGATCTGCTGGCGGAACTGCGGCAGCTGGGCGAACTGCTGTGCGGTGATGGCGATGCTGCGTTGCACGTTCTGCGGCGCGTCGCCGACCATCGCCTGCAGTTCGGCGTTGATCGCGGCGGCCGAGGCGTCGGTCTCGGCGCGCACCTGCTCGAGCTCGGCCCTGTTGGCGCCGTTGCTGGCGAGGTCCTGGAGGGTCAGTCTGCGTTCCTCGCGCACGGCGGCGAAGAAGCGGGCCCCGGGTTCGGCCGCGTCGTGGACCTTGGTGGCGAAGTCGCGGACCTGGATGGCGTCGTACACGAGGTAGCCGGCGAGCGCCACACCCGCCAGCAGCAGGGCGACGCTGGGGACGAACGCGATGGCCAGAACCCTGGACCGGATCGACGAACGCCGGGTACGTGCCCCGAACTTCTTCTTAACCAACGCGCTCAAAGGCCCTTTCAGCGACTTTTCAAGATCGGTTTGGGCCCCCGCACCCCTGAGCTGCCGGCCTCGCGCTCCCCGCGGGTAAGCCAGCGCTCAGCGGAGATTATGCAGTCGGACAAACGTGAGTCAACTTCACTACTCCGTCCGGCCGAACAGCGCGTTTGCCGGGCGCTACCACGTCGAGCAGTGATTTTGCGGCCGTTTCGGCGAACGGTGACATAGCGCACGGTGAGGAAGCTCTCGCATCGGCGCGTCTCGGTATGCGAACGGCCGGAACGGAACCGGTAACTCCGCGACCTTGTACGGCGATACCAGTGCAAACTCCCGCACCAGGACACCAAGGAGGCCGGTGTCGATGCTGAAGCGCGCCGGCAGGTACACGTTCTCGCAACGCCTGCTGCTGATCCTCCTCGCTCTCGCGTTCGCCGCGACCGCGGTCCTGCAGGCATTCCTTGCCGGTTCGATGTCCGAGTGGTGGCCCGCCGTGCTCGCGGCCGCACTCGCGCTCGCCGCGCTGTGGTGCCTGATCGCCGCGGCCCGCGCCTGGGACGGAACGGAAAAGCGGCGGCTGTGAAACCCGCCGCCCACTGTCATTCTGCGTAGTTGTCCGTCACGGAAAGAAATGTCGCCCTCGATGTCGATCCAGCCCGGGAGTGCTCGACGGGTTCGTAGAGCCGGATCACAGACCGAGGGAAGGACACCCCATGACGAACGCCACGCTTGCCAGCCCGACCACCTCCGACCGCACGAACCAGACCCCGAGCCGCACTCCGCGCAGGCTGCAGGGCGCGGTTCTCGCCGCCACCAGGATCGTGGTGGCCTTCCTCTTCCTCTGCCACGGGCTGCAGGGCTTCGGCGCCCTCGGTGGGATCGACGGCGCCGGCACCGCGCTGCCCTTCGGCTCGTGGCCCGGGTACTACGCCAGCCTGCTCGAGGTGCTCACCGCCGTACTCGTGGGTCTCGGCCTCTTCACCCGGCCCGCCGCGGTGCTCGCCTCGGGCGCGATGGCCTACGCGTACTTCACCGTGCACCAGCCGCTGGCGCTGTTGCCGCTGCACAACATGGGCGAGCAGGCCGCGCTGTTCAGCTGGATCTTCCTGCTGATCGCGGTGCTCGGCCCCGGCGCGCTCGCGCTGGACAACCTGCGGCGGGCCCGCGGCAAAAGCCTCGAAAGCCACTGAGCCGCCAGGTTTTCCCAGGAACGCCCGGTATCCCCCGGCCGTCCTATTCGGTCGAGGGGTGTCGGGGGTTCGTCACATCTGGAGATGGAGGAGGTCCGCCGTGCGCGGATCGGTTCGCGCGTTGTGCGCGGTGCTGTTGCTGGTGCTGTTCCCGTTCTTCGTCGTCGCACTCGGCGTCGGCGGGGTGATCGCGGGGCTGACGATCGGGCACCGCGCCGGACTGTACGTCGCGATTCTCGCCGCGGGCATGATGCTGGCGCTCGGCCTCGCGCTCGTGCAGGCGCTGCGCACGCGGCTGGAGCCGCCGAGCGGCCCGGTGCTGACGCGGCAGGAGCAGCCGGGGCTGTGGCGGCTCGTCGACGAGCTCGCCGCGCAGGCACAGACCAGGCCACCGGACGAGATCGTGCTCGTCGGCGAGATCAACGCGGCGGTGCGCGAGGACGCACGGGCACTGGGCCTCAAGGAAGGCAAGCGGTACATGATGATCGGCCTGCCGCTGCTGGCCGGGCTCAACGTCGCGGAGCTGCGTTCGGTGCTCGCACACGAGCTCGGTCACTACGGCGGTGGCCACACGCGACTGCTCGCCGTGAGCTATCGCGGCGCCGAGACACTCGGGCGCACGGTGTCGCGTTTGGACTCCGGACCGGCCCGCTGGATCCTGAACGCCTACGCGTGGCTCTACGCCGTCGTCTCCCGTTCCGCCAACCGGGCACAGGAGCTACAGGCCGACGCCTACTCCGTCGCCGCGGCAGGCCGGGAGACGGCGGCGAGCGCGTTGCGCAAGATCGCGACGATGGACCTGCTGTGGGAGGCCTACGGCGACCGGTTCCTCGGCCTGCCGGGCCTCGCCGGGCGCACGCCGGACATCCTGCTCGGCTTCCGCAACTTCCTCGACCATCCGCAGCAGCGCCGGATCATCGCTGAGATCGAACCGAAGGTGCTCGACAACCAGCCCAGTTCGCTGTTCGATAGCCATCCGACCATCCGCCGCCGCATCGAGAAGATCGGTGCGCTGCCTGAGGCACCGGCACGCCCGGACCAGCGTCCCGCGTGGACGGTGCTCGCGGACCCCGCGCGGGTCATCCCGGCCGCCGAGGCCCGGCTCTACATCAAGGGTGAGCTGGGGCCGCGCGCGAGCTGGGGCGAGATCGTCCAGCTCGCGGGCGCCGCGAGCGCGGCGAGGGGCGCCGAGCTGCTCGCCGGTGCGGGCCGGGCGTCCGGCGCGGCTCCCGGCGGAACGCTCGGCGAGCTGCTCGCCGCCATCCAGCACGGCCGGATCGACCAGCTGATGAGCCCGCTGCTCAAGGACGGCGCCGACCCCGAGCACGCCCGTGAGGGGCTCGTCGAGCTGCTGGGCGACGTGATCGTGTGCGCGCTCGTCGCCCAGCGGCGGGTGCACCACGAGCTGAACTGGGGCGGCGGCTGGCTGATCACCGGACCGCAGGGCGAGCTGAAGATCGCCGAGCTGGTGGCTCCCGCCGTGCGCAACCCCGCGCTGGTGCCGCAGTTCGCGCAGCGGCTCGCCGCGCTCGGCGTGCGGATGGACTTCGTCCGCAGGCCCCCCGCCACACCGCCCGCGCAGCCGGCCGGGAACGCGGAGCCGCAGCTGGTGGGTGTGGCCCCGGAGGTCATGGCGTTCAAGAAGAACTGGGACGTGCTGGTGTTCGACGCCGGGCTGCTGCTGGTGCCGCTCAAGGTCGGCAAGCTGGCCGGGCAGAACCTCGCCGGTGCCGTCGGCCAGGGCGGGCACGCCCAGCGCAAGCGCATCACCAGGCTGCTGGAGCTGGGACAGGCCGAGCTGTTCGGACAGCCTGGCGTGCGGTGGCTGCCCACCGGCACCGTGCTCGGCGGCGACCGCAAGAAGTTCCTCACCGGCGGCGGCAAGATCGCGCTGCGCTTCACGGGCGGAGAGACGGCGACGCTGCGCACCCAGCACGACGGCGCGTACGAGACGCTGACCGGGTTCCTCGACACCGTGCCGCAGGCGCAGCCGGCCGGAGCGCGGTGAGGGCCGTCAGCAGAGACAGAACTCGTTGCCCTCGGGGTCCCGCAACACCGCGAAGTAGTCCTGCGTGTCCTCGACCGTGCGCACGTGGGTGGCGCCGAGTGAGACCAGCCGCGCCGCCTCGGTGTCGACGTGCTGCCTGCCGATCCTCACGTCGAGGTGCAGGCGGTTCTTGCCGGACTTGGGCTCGGGCACGCTGTGGAACAGCACGCGGGGCCCGCTGCCGTGCGGGTCCACCACGGCACACCACGCCTCCCCCGCCCCGCCCTCGGCGCGCGAGAACTCCGCCCAGTCGGCATGGCCCTCGGGCGGGTCCTGCACCACGTAGCCAAGCACCTCGGCCCAGAAGCGGGCGAGCCGATGCGGGTCGGAGCAGTCGACGGCGACCTGCAGGTGTCTTTCCATCGGGCCATGATGCCCCGGCACCCTGACACGAGAGGGCCCGCCGCCGATCCACCGTGGCAGCCGTGCCGGCGTCGCGGGGTCTACGACGGCAGCCGAGCAGGGTGGATCGGCGACGGACGGGCGGGGCGCTACCGGTGATACGGCAGCGAGATCTTCTCGATCGTGCCCGCGCCAGCGCAGACACTGCAGTTGGACACGTACGCCGAGCCGTGCCTGAGGGCCAGACCACCCGGCATCGTCAGTCCCTGGCTGTACACGATCTTCGACTTGCCGTGGCTCACCCGCAGCAGCGCACCGGTCGGGTCACCGGAGAGCAGGCCGTTGTGGGCGATTTCCAGCACGTACAGCTTGCCGTCGCGGTCGAAGCCGAGGTCGATGATGTTGGTGAAACCCGTGGCCACCACCTGCGGCGCCTTGCCCGGCACGATCCGGTGCACCCTCGCGGCACCGACCTGGAACGGGAAGCCGGTCAGCTCGCCGACGTACAGCGCACCGTCGGGGCCCTGCACGACCGACGTCGGCACGGACTGCATCGGGATCTGCGCTCCCGGCGGCAGGCCGAGCTCCGGCGGAGCGGGCACCATGCGGTCCGGGAACGTCGCGACGGTCGAGACCTTGCCGTTGGGCGCGACGAACACCAGCGAGTTGCCGCCGGCGTCCACGACGTACTGCCCGTGCTTGGTCGCGAGCACCGAGTTCGGGTTACTGTCCGGCAGCCCGCCGTCGGGGTTGGCCGTTGCCTCGAAGCCCGCGATGTCGGCGATCTGCCGCCACTTGTTCCAGCCCTTGGCGCGCAGCAGCCAGCCCATCGCCTGCTGGCCGAGCTGCGGCAGGTTCGCCCTGACTGCGGGGTCGGCGCCGAGGCCGACGGTGAAGTACAGCTGGCCGAAGCGGTTGAACGACACATCGGACGGACCGATCGCGGAACCGCCGTCCTCGGCGCCGCCGAGTGAAGGCAGCCCGGAGATGACCGGGAGCTGCTTTCCCTTGTAGATCTTGGTGATGGCGCCGCTGGTGCCGTAACAGACTTCACCTTCCGGGCCGGTCATGCATGGACCCGCGCCACCACGTCCGGCCTCGGCCACGTAGAGGTTACCGTCGGGGCCGAACGTGAGACCGCGCGGATTGTCGAGGCCACTGGCGATCGTCGTCGCTGTCGCGCCGCCCTGTGAATGGGCCAGCCCGATCCCGGGTACGACGGCGGTCACGGCCAGTGCGGTACTCATGGCCACACCGGCCATGAGTAATCGGGAACGCCTCACACGCATGTTGTCCCTCCTCCTTCGCAGGGCCCCCTGTCGACGCGGCGCGCTCCCCCGGCGCGAACCGCAGTTTCAAAGACGGGGAAGGAGGTGGGGTTGTTACAGGAGTTACAAACGTCCCAAGTGGATCAAGTGGCGCCGGTTCGCCTTGCCAGCCACGGATAACGTGCGGTGTCCTTACCCGCATAGTCGGGATCCAGGTAAATGAACACCCGTTGGATCAGCCAGTCCCTGATCTCGAAGACATCGCACCAGCGGCCCGCGCCCCAGTCCGGAACGCCCGCGCGCCACGGCCCATCCCGGTGCTCGCCGTGGCTCGTGCCCTCGGCGACGACGGTGTCGCCGCCGGAGAACACCCAGTTGAACGTGGCGTAGTCGTGCCGGATCGACCTGATCGTGCCGCCGACGTCGGCGAACAGCCTGCCGATCTGGTCCCTGCCGTTGGCGAGCCCCCACTTCGGGAAGTACACCTGCGCGTCCTCGGCGAAGAGGTCGAGGATGCTCGCGCCGGTGCTGGTGGTTCCGCCGTTGTCGAACGCCTTGAGGTACTCCAGCGCGACGGATTTGCGCTGTTCGTCGGTCATCACCTGCGTGGTCAGTGCCATGGCCGCTGCTCCCTTGCAGCTACTCCGTTCCGCGCGCCTGCTCGCGCAGCACGTACTTCTGGATCTTTCCGGTGGACGTCTTGGGCAGTTCGGTGAACGTCACCGACTTCGGCGCCTTGAACCGGGCGAGCCGCGCCCGGACGTGCTCGATGATCTCCGCCTCGGTGGCCGAAGCCCCTTCGTGCAGGGTCACGTAGGCGGCGGGCACCTCGCCCCAGTGCTCGTCGGGCACCGCGATGACCGCGGCCTCCAGCACGGCGGGATGGTCGGCGATCGCCTGCTCCACCTCCACCGAGGCGATGTTCTCGCCGCCCGAGATGATCACGTCCTTGCTGCGGTCACGCAGCTCCACGTAGCCGTCGGGGTGCAGGACGCCGAGGTCGCCGGTGCGGAACCAGCCGTCGGGGGCCGCGCGTTCGGTCGCCTCGGCGTCCTTGAAGTAGCCGAGCATCACGTTGTTGCCGCGCAGCGCGATCTCACCGACGGACGTGCCGTCGGCCGGGACGTCGGCACCGTCGGCGTCCACCACGCGCACCCGGCAGGCGATCATGTTGCCGACGCCCTGACGTGCCTTGAGCCTGGCCTGCTCCTCGACGGCGAGCCCGTTCCACTCCGGCCGCCAGTCGCAGATCATCGCGGGCCCGAACGTCTCGGTGAGCCCGTAAAGGTGGGTGACCTCGAAGCCCAGCTCACCCATGCGGCGCAGGATCGCCGGTGATGGCGGCGCCCCGCCGGTCGCCACGTGCACCGTGCGCTCCAGTGGCGCCGCGTCGGGCGCGTACGCCAGCATCGACAGCACGGTCGGCGCGCCGTTGAGGTGGGTGACGCCCTCGTCACGCAGCAGCCGCCAGACGAGCCCCGGGTCCACCTTCTCCAGGCACACGTGCGTGGCCGCGGCGGCGGTGACCGCCCAGGGGAAGCACCAGCCGTTGCAGTGGAACATCGGCAACGTCCACAGGTGCACGGCCGACGGCGACAGCCCCGTGTGGCCGACCATCGCGAGTGCCTGCAGGTATGCGCCCCGGTGGTGGTACATCACGCCCTTCGGCCTGCCCGTGGTGCCGGACGTGTAGTTGATCGACAGCAGTGCCCGCTCGTCGTCGGGCACCACCGCGCGGGGGGTGGCCGAGGCGAGCAACCGCTCGTACTGCTCGCCCGCCCTCACGACGGTGGGCGGCGCGGTGAGACGGCCCAGCGCGCCGGCGACCAGCTCGTCGAACGCGGGATCGTGCACGAGCACGCTTGCCTCGGAGTGCTCCAGGATGTAGGCGACCTCGGCGGGGGCGAGCCGGGTGTTGATCGCGACCAGCGGGACCCCGGCCCACGGCACGCCGAAGTTGGCCTCGAGCAGCACGTGGGTGTTGGGAGCCAGTACGGCGACCGGTCTGCCGTTCGCCAGCGGAGCGAGCCCGCCCGCGAGGCGGCGGCAACGGTCGTGCAGCTCGGCGTAGGTCCAGCGGGACGCGCCGTCGATCACCGCGACGCGGTCGCCGTGCGCCGAGGCCGCCCGATCGAGAAACGACACCGGTGTCAGCGGCTCGAACGAGAGATCACGCACCATTCCCAGAGCTTCGACCACCGGCCGCGCCCTGGTCAACGGCCGCCGCGGAACATGGTAGGGGGCCGCGGCGATATCCCGGTATGGACAGCACGACAACCGCCACCGCACCGCCCCGGCCACTGGAGACCGACCCGCCGAGCACCGCTCCGGTCGCGCCGGAGCCGCACGAGGACGACGACGAGTTCGCGCCGACGATCATCAGGGGCCGCGAGTAGGGGTCGCGTAGGAAATCACCGGGCCGACGCGTTTACCACGTGCGCCCGGGGTAATGCTCCGCGTTCCGACTCTCAACCTGGGCAGGAGCGCGAATGTTTCACCACACGAAGAAGCTGCAGTTCGAGGCCAGGCCCGAGCAGCCAGACCCGGTCTACGCCCGCAAGCTACAGGAGCTCGTCGGCGGCGCGTACGGCGAGATGACCGTGACGATGCAGTACCTCTTTCAGGGCTGGAACTGCCGGATGGAGGGCAAATACAAGGACCTCATCATGGACATCGCGACCGAGGAGATCGGTCACGTCGAGATGATCGCGACAATGGTGGCGAGGCTGCTGGAGGGCGCGCCCGCGACCGAGACCGCCCGCGCCGTGCAGGACCCGGTGCTGGGCGCCGTGATCGGCGGGATGGACCCGCAGCAGGCCATCGTCGCCGGCGGCGGCGCGCTGCCGAACAACAGCCAGGGCGTGCCGTGGAACGGTGGCTACATCGTGGCCAGCGGCAACCTGCTCGCCGACTTCCGCGCCAACGTGGCCGCCGAGGCACAGGGCAGGCTCCAGACGGCGCGCCTGTACAACATGACCGACGACCCCGGCGTCAAGGAGATGCTGAAGTTCAACCTCGCACGCGACACCTACCACCAGAACATGTGGCTGGCCGCGATCGAGCAGCTCAAGGAGGACGGTCTCGAGGACACCGTCGCCCCGAACGCGCTCTTCGACGACGAGTTCTCCGAGCACGCCACGAGCCTGTGGAACCTGTCGGAGGGCAACGACTCCGCACAGGGAGCGTGGGCGCGGGGCACCGCACCCGACGGACGGCACGAGATGGGCATCGTGGAGCAGCCCGAACCGCTCGGCGGGCCCGGCACCACGCCGCCGCCCGACCCCGAGCTGTTCGCCACCTACGACGGCAGTAAGAAGCCCGCCGACCCCAAGCTGAGCGGCGTCAAGGGCATGGTCGGCAGGTTGAAGGAAAAGGCGACGTAGGGGTCAGCCTTCGGCGACGAGGGGCTCCAGCGTGAGTTCCGGGTTCTGCCGCACCAGAATGCGCATCGCCATCTCGTCCTCGAACAGGGCGAGGTCGACGCCGTCGGCGCGGGTGAGCACCTCGCTGCGCCTGCCCGAGTCCACCAGCGAGCGCTGGGCGGGGTCGGACAGGCGCCGCACCGCGCTGTAGGGCAGCCGGTCAAGCCGCACCGGCGAGGAGAACTCGTGTTCCATGCGGTGTGCGGCAACCTCGAACTGCATCGGACCCACCGCGGCGAACACCGGCGAGGCGTCCCCCCGCAGGTCGGATTTGAGCAGCTGCACCACGCCCTCGGCGGCGAGCTGGTCGACGCCCTTGCGGAACTGCTTGGCCCTGCTCAGGTCGGCGGGCCGCGCCACGGCGAAGTGCGCCGGCGCGAAGCTGGGCAGCCCCGGGAAACGCACGGGCGGCTTTCCGGCGTAGAGCGTGTCCCCGACGCGCAGGGCCGACGCGTTGACTAGGCCGATCACGTCGCCGGGGTACGCTTTGTCCACAGTGGAGCGGTGCTGACCGAAGACCTGCTGCACGTACTTGGTGGCGAACGGCCGCTTCGTGGTGGCGTTGGTGACCACCATGCCGCGCTCGAACTCGCCCGAGCACACGCGCGCGAACGCCACCTGGTCGCGGTGCGCGGGGTCCATGCCGGTCTGCACCTTGAAGACGAACGCGGAGAACTCGGCGTCCAGCGGCCTCGGCTCACCGTCGGCGTCGACGCGGGGAGCGGGCTTCGGCGCGAGGTCAACCAGCAGGTCGAGCAGGTGCCGGACGCCGAAGTTGAGCACGGCGGCACCGAAGAGCACCGGCGTGGCCGACGCGTCGAGGAACCGCTCCGGCGCGAACTCGCCGCCCGAGGCGGCGAGCAGCTCCCACTCCTCCGTCGCGCGCACCCAGTCCTCGCCCTGCTCGGCCTCGGCGGTCGCCGGGTCGAGCCGGGTCTCCGGCGCGGCCGTCGCGCCGCCGTCGGTGCGCTGGTAGCGGATGAAGTCGCCCCCGGGAACATCGAGCACGCCGCGGAAGTGGCCCGCGGCGCCGACCGGCCAGGTCAGCGGCATGGGCTGCAACCCGATGCGCTCCACCAGCTCGTCGCACAGCTCCAGCGCCTCACGGCCGGGGCGGTCCCACTTGTTGATGAAGGTGATCACCGGGATGCCCCGGTGACGGCAGACGTCGAAAAGCTTCAGCGTCTGCGGTTCGAGCCCCTTCGCCGCGTCCAGCAGCATCACCGCGGAGTCGACCGCCGAGAGCACGCGGTAGGTGTCCTCGGAGAAGTCGGCGTGACCGGGGGTGTCGAGCAGGTTGATCACGCAGTCGCGGTAGGAGAACTGCAGTGCCGCGGACGTGATCGAGATGCCGCGCGCCTTCTCCATCTCCATCCAGTCCGACACCACGCCCTGGCGGCCGCCCTTGCCGTGGACGGCGCCGGCCTCGTTGATCACCTTGGCGTGCAGGGCCAGCGCTTCGGTGAGGGTGGACTTGCCGGCGTCGGGGTGGCTGATCACGGCGAATGAGCGCCTGCGGTCGGCCTCTGTGAGAATGGACATCGTTTCGCGAGTTTACGCTCAGGTCACGGTAGAGCCCGCTCCGAGTCGTTCCCGCAGGGTCGCGGCCAGCGCCTCCGCTGTCGCGAGGTCGGCCCTGAGCTCCCGGCAGCGCCGCTCGGCCGCCTCGCTGAACTCGACCAGGCGCCCACGCTGCGCCTCGCTCAGCCGCACCGCGGTCTCCGCGTCCGGGTAGAGCAGCCCCAGCAGCTCGCGCATCTCCTCGAGCGGGAAGCCGAGCGGCTTCACGCGCTTGATCAGCTCGAGCCGGGCGAGATCGGCCTCGGTGTAGAGCCGGAAGCCACCCTGGCTGCGCGCGGTGGGCTTCACCAGGCCGACTTCCTCGTAGTAGCGGATCGTGCGCAACGACAGACCCGTGCGGGCGGCAGCCTCGCCGATCTGCATGTGCTCGCCCACGTGACGACCTCACTTCCGCCTGCCACCGATTCCTCAAACGGTACAGGCTCGGGTGCGCAGCGTGCACAGCAAAGTCACCGTCCACAGTAGACGCGGTCTCACGTCGCGAGATGCGTCGAGTGCGGCTACCTTTCGTTAACGTTAAGGTAAGATTCCTTCTCGTGACTCCTGAGCGCTTCGCGTCGGTGCAGGCGTACAACGACGCGTACCCCGGCTGCCAGATCCCCACCGAACCGGTCGTGCGGCACAGCCTCCGCGGCTACCACGCCGCGATGCGCGGCGTGGCCGACGACGTGGCCGGTACGGAGACCACGTTGACCATCGACTTCCTGCCCGGTGGCGCGCCCGCGCCCGAGCAGCGGGACCGCATCGGCAACGTGGTCGCGAGCCGCTGGGGCGACGGCCCGGTGCTGGTGCTCGCCGAGCAGGTGTCGCTGCGAACGGCGTGGAAGGCGATCACGGACCGGTGGCCGACCCGCCTCTCGGAGGTCCAGGCCGCCCTCGCCGACACGCCTGCCGACGTTCCCCCAAGGCCACCTTTGTTGCGTTGAACGCGCCCACCCGTCTCCCACCACCGCCCAGACGGAGACGCTCCGCGTCGCTGTGCTGGCAACACCCGCCTTGGGGGACGCGCACCAGCGGTCAGGGCTCCGTCGACACCGGGAGGACGGCGGGGCCGCGGAGGTTGATGCGGCCGTTCCACTCCACGTCGCCGTCGAGGCGCAGGCCGGGGAACCGGCTCGCCAGCCGCTCGAAGACGACCTCGCCCTCCAGCCGCGCCAGCGATGCACCGAGGCAGTGGTGCACACCCGCGCCGAACGACACGTGGTGACGCGCGCCCTCGCGGTCCACCCGTAGCCGGTCCGCGTCAGCACCCCAGTACCGCTCGTCGCGGTTCGCCGAGGCCAGCACCGCCATCACGAACGCACCCTTGGGGATCTCGACCCCATCGATCGTCATCGGCTCCAGCGTGATGCGCCTGCTCTCCTGCACCGGGCTGTCGTAGCGCAGCAGCTCCTCCACCGCGCCCGGCACCAGCGCGGGGTCCCGCACCAGCGCCGCGTACTGCGACGGCTCGCGCAGCAGGGCGAGGGTTCCGCCGCCGAGCAGGTTCACGGTGGTCTCGTGGCCGGCGATGTAGAGCAGCAGCACCTGCGCGATCAGCTCGTCGTCGTCGAGGACGTCGCCGTCCTCCTCGGCTCCGATCAGGGCCGTGAGCAGGTCGTCGGCGGGGTTGCGCCGCTTCCACGCGATCATGTCGGCCGCGATCTCGCCGAGCTCGGTGTTGGCGTCCTCGATCGCCCGCAGCAGCTCCGGATCGACGACCGGTTCGAGCGAGCGCACGAGCAGGCCGCTCAGCTCCCGCACCCGCAGGTGGTCGGTGGGCGGCGTGCCGAGCATCTCCGCGATCACCGCGAACGGCAAGGGGAAGGCCAGCACGGACACGAGATCGACCCGGCCGCGCTCGGCGATGTCGTCGAGCATCCCGTCGACGAGCTCGGCGATCCTCGGCCGCAGCGCCTGTACCGAGCGCGGGGTGAACGCCTTGGAGACGAGCTTGCGCAGCCGCGTGTGGTCGGGCGGGTCGCGGTCCAACATGGACAGTCCGCCGACGCGCGGTGAGCGGTCGCCGTAGACCTCTTCCCGCAGGTAGCTGAGCGGGCCGGGAGCGACGTTGCGCTCCTCCACCGACGCGCCTGAGCGCAGCAGCGCGGAGACGTCGGCGTAGCGCGTGACGGTCCAGAAGCCGAGGGGGTGCTCGTACACGGGCGCCTCGTCGCGCAGGCGCGCGTACTGCGGATACGGGTTCTCGGCGAAGCCCTCGGCGAACGGGTTGAACAATGGGACGTCCTGACCTGGCAGCGTGCTCTCTGACATGCGGACTCCTTTTCGGACAGCTCAGACGGGCTGGGCTCGGCGAGGCGGGGCCGGATCGACCCCGGTCGCCGCGAACACCGAACGGCGGAGGCGGGCCTCGCCCGCCTCGAGAGCGGGATGACCGGCACACGCGCGCAGCACGGCCCAGAGCGGGCGGTGCGCGCGGCCTGCCTCCGCGAGTACGCGCCGGACGTCGCGCTCCGGGTTCTCCGAAGCCTCCTCCAGCGCGAGGTCGAGCCGGGCGTAGACCGCCTCGTGGCAGCGACGCTGGACGTCGAGCAGGAACGCCGCGAGCTCCCCGTACTCGGCGACGATCTCGCACTCCCAGCTGGTCAGGGCCTCATTCCCCCGTTGCTCTACGGCCGAGGCGACGGCGTGGACGAGGCGGTGCCGCCGGTGGAACTGGTCCCATCCCCCCATGACCTTCTCCCTGTCGGTCACATACACTGTGTATGTCGATAGACTCAGCGTATGCCACCTGTCAAGAGCCGCCGGGAGATGTACTCGGAAGCCACCCGCGCCGCCCTGCTGGAGCAGGCGACCGCGTTGTTCGCCGAGCGCGGCTTCGCCGCGACGTCCCTGGAGGACGTCGCGGCCGCCACGCAGGTCACCCGTGGTGCCGTCTACCACCACTTCGCGAACAAGCTTGCGCTCTTCGAGGCGGTGCTCGACGAGCAGGAAACGCGCGCGATGAGCGAGATCGCCGCTGCCGCAGCGGGGATCAGCGAACCGATGGAGGCCGCGACGAAGGCACTGGGCGTGTTCCTCGACCAGTGCTGTGAGCCCGTTTACGGGCGGCTGTGCTGGCAGGAGGCGCCGACCGCGCTGGGCTTCGTGCGCTGGCACGAGTACGAGAAGAGGTACGCGTTCGGCCTGGTCGAGGGTTTCGTGGAAGCCCTGATGTCAGCGGGATACCTGCCCCGCCAGGCGCAGGAGACCACGGCGCAGTTCTTCTTCTGGATGCTCGGGGGCGCCGGGATGGCGATCTCCCGCGCCGAGCCGGAGGACCGCAGGCGGGTACGCGACGAGTGGTTCGAGCTGATGCTGCGTTCGATCAGGGGGCTTCAGCGCTGACGCGCCTGCGCTTCACGACCAGCACCACCACGGCGGTCGCCACGATCAGGCCCAGCACCACCCAGCTGCCCGCGCCGACGATGCTCTCGAGCCGCCTGGCCGCCTCGCCCGCCGCGGTGCCGATTCCGATGTGGAGCGCGCACCACGCCGTCGCTCCCACGGCGACAGCGGGCAGGAAGCGGCGCAGCGGAAGGCCGGACGCGCCGGCGGCGGCGGGCAGGAGCGTGCGCAGCACCGGCAGGAAGATCGCCACGAGCACGGCGACCGAACCCCGTCGGCGCAACAGGTCCGTCGCCCGGTCCCACGCCTGCGCGCCGTGCTTCTCCACCACCTTCGTCTGCCGCAGCCTCGGCCCGAACCGCCTGCCCAGCAGGTAACCCACGGTGTCCCCGGCGATCGCGCAGACCGTGGTCACGAGCCACATGATCAGGAACTTGGCCGTGCTGTTGGCCGTGGTGCCGAGGATGAACAGGCCCGTCTCCCCGGGGGTGACGAACCCGAGCCCGAGGGTGGTCTCCCCGAAGACGAGCAGGCCCGCACCCGCCGTCACGCCTGCCGGGGGCAGGCTCTGCAGCCAGTCGAGGAGATCGGTCACCAATGCCATGCCCGCCAGCGTGCCGTCGCGCGACGATGTGGACAGTTGCTGATCGGCAACGATCGGCCCTGCCGAAAGTCAAAGTTGGCTAGGGTCGCCCGGTGGACCGGAGTGAGCTCGCGGCGATCGCCGAGCAGACCGACCGGATCGTGGCCTCGGGCCGCTACACCAGTGCCTCGGGCTCGACCGTGGACATCGCCCCCGCCGTGTTCGAATCCGTGCGGGGCACCCGCCTCTACCTGCCCGAACAGACCACCTCGCCGCCCGATCCGGTCCCGGCTGCCGCGATGCGGATCGAGGTCGCCGAGTGCTCCACGCTCGCGGCGGCACGGCGGCTCACGCGCGAGGCACGCGACGAGCCCGCGTGCCTGAACTTCGCGTCGGCCCGCAAGCCGGGTGGCGGCTACCGGACGGGCGCGCGGGCGCAGGAGGAGAGCCTGGCCAGGGCGTCCGGCCTGGCGAAGTGTCTTGAGTCGGTGCCCGCCTACTACGAGCACCACCGCGCGCACCGCGACCCGCTCTACACCGACCGGATCGTCTACTCGCCCGGCGTTCCGGTGTTCCGCGACGACGAGCACACCCTGCTCGACGACCCGTACCAGGTGGCGTTCCTGACCGCGGCGGCACCGAACGCGTCGGCGGCGAGCGACGAGCAGCGCGCCCGGATCCCACCGGTGCTGCGCGAGCGCGCGGCGAAGGTGCTCACGGTCGCCCATCACAACGGGCACTCCCGCCTGGTGCTGGGCGCGTGGGGCTGCGGTGTCTTCGGCAACGACCCGCGCCTCGTGGCCGGGACGTTCGCCGACCTGCTGGCCAAGCCGTTCGCCGGTTGTTTCACACACGTGGTGTTCGCGGTGCTCGACCGGCCGCCGCACCAGACGCTGACCGCGTTCCAGGAGGCGTTCGAGGGCTGATCACTCGCGCCGCTGAGCTAGAACGTGTTCTAATACGGGCGGCGAGAGGAGTCAGCGTGCGATACGGCGTCGTGTTGTTCACCAGCGATCGCGGCATCACCCCGGCCGCCGCGGCGCAGGCGGCGGAGGCCGCCGGATTCGACTCGTTCTACGTGCCCGAGCACACGCACATCCCGGTGAAACGGGAGGCAGCGCACCCCGGCACCGGCGACGCGAGCCTGCCCGACGACCGGTACCTCCGCACGCTCGACCCGTGGGTCGCGCTGGCGACGGCCGCGTCGGTGACCAGCCGCATCACGCTCGCGACCGCCGTCGCGCTGCCGGTGGAACACGATCCCATCACGCTCGCCAAGACCATTGCCTCGCTCGACCACCTCTCCGGAGGCCGCGTCGTCCTCGGCGCCGGGTTCGGGTGGAACGTCGACGAGCTGACCGATCACGGCGTGCCGAGGGGAAAACGGCGCACGATGCTGCGCGAGTACGTCGAGGCGATGCGTTCGCTGTGGGAGCGCGACGAGGCGAGCTACTCCGGCGAGTTCGTCACGTTCGGGCCCAGCTGGGCGTGGCCGAAACCCGTGCGGGGGCCGAAGGTGCCCCTGCTGATCGGCGCGGGCGGCACCGAGCGCACGTTCCGCTGGATCGCCCGCACCGCCGACGGCTGGATCACCACGCCGCTGGAGCACGACCTCGCCGACAAGGTCGCTCTGCTGCGCCACGAGTGGCGGGAGGCAGACCGGGCGGGCGCGCCGCAGATCGTGGCGCTGGCGGGAAAACCGGATCCCGAGCAGCTCGACGCGTGGCGCGAGCTCGGCGTCACCGAGGTCGTGTTCGGGCTGCCCGACCGCTCCGAGGCCGAGGTCGCCGGCTACATCGCCAGGCTGGGCGGCAAGCTCGGTCAGGCCCAGCCCGCGTAGTCGAGCACCACCTTCAGCCTGCCCGGTGCGGTCCTGCCCGCGAGCGCGAACGCCTTCGCCACGTCGGCGACGTCGAGAACGTGGGTCACCAGGCGTTCGGCGAGCGACGGCTCATGGACGAGGTCCGCCAGCGCGCGCCCGAGCATCCGCCGCCGGTCGAGCGTCAACCCGCCGATCAGCCGAAGATTGCGCCGCACCACGGCGGTCAGGTCCACCGGATACGTTCCAGCGCACGGGATCCCGAAGCAGTACACCGTGCCCTCGTCGGCGACGGCGGTGATCGCGTCGGCGAGCGTCGCCGTCTGGTGCCCGACCGCCTCGATCACCACGTCGGGCCGCCGCGTGAGCGTGGCCGCCCAGGTGGTGCTGTCGGCCACCACCACCTCGTCGAGCCCGAAGGCGCGGGCCAGCGGCGTGCGGTCGACGGGGTCGACACCGGTGACGTGCGCGGCGCCGCGCTGCCGCAGCAGCCACGTGAACAGCAGTCCGATGGCGCCGAGACCGAGCACGGCGACCCGCCTGCCGCGGACGTCGCCGAGCTGGTCGACTGCGTAGTGCGCGCACGCGACCGGCTGCGCGACCACCGTGGCCGCCGTGAACGGCACTTCGGACGGGAGCACGCAGAGCCCCGCCCCGTCGCTGACCACCAGCTCGGCCAGCCCGGTGGACGCCGAGGCCCAGCCCACCACGCGGTCGCCCTCGGCGAGGCCGGGGTCACGCGACGCCCTGATCTCGCCGGTGATCTCGTGCAGCGGAAACCCCGTCGGCGGCACGCCCGCCCCCGGCCTGCCGCCCGCGCGGAAGTACGGCAGGTCGCTGCCGCAGACGCCGCCGTGGCGCACGGCCACGAGCACCTCGCCCTCACGCAGGTCCCGCGGCGCCGCGACCTCCACGTGCTCCAGCGTCGAGGGACCCGTCAGCCGCACCGCCCGCATGCCGGCGTCAGCCCTTGACCGAGCCCGAGGCCATTCCCTTGACGAGGAAGGGCTCCAGGAACACGAACAGGATCAGCATCGGCACCATCGACATGATCCCGGCCGCCATGAGCCCGCTCCAGTCCACGCTGAACTCGCCGATGAACGAGGCGATGCCCACGGTGATCGTCCAGTCGCTGGGGTTGGGCATCAGCGTGCGCGCGAAGAGGAAGTCGCCCCACGCGAGGATGCAGGCGTAGGTGAACGTGGTCGCCAGCCCGGGCCGCAGCAGCGGCACGATCACCTGCCACAGCGTGCGGAGCCTGCCGCAGCCGTCGATCATCGCCGCCTCCTCGATCTCGGCGGGGATCGCGTCGACGAAGCCCTTCATCAGCCACGTCGTGAACGGCACGGTCGCGGCGACGTTCACGAGGATCACCGCCCACAGGTTGTTGATCATCCCCGCGGAGGCGAAGATGACGAACACCGGGATGATCAGCAGCGTCCCCGGCAGCATCCGGCTGAACAGCAACGTGAAGCCCATCGCCTGCTGTGCCTTCGTGCGGAACCGCGAGAGGCTGTAGCCGCCGAGCGTGCTGATCACGATCGAGATCAGCGCGGTGCCGAGCGTGACCAGCGTCGAGTTCCACAGCCACAGCCCGATCGGCCTGCTCTCCAGCACCTCGCCGTAGGCGTCGAGGCTCGCCGAGTCGGCGGGCGGCACGAGCGGCGGCGAGGACGTCAGCAGCTCCTTCGACGGCACCACCGACGTCATGATCATCCAGTAGACCGGGAAGAGCAGCACCACCAGCACGGCGAGGCTGATCGCCAGCAGACCCCACTGCTGGGGCGTGCGCCCGCGCGAGAGCACCTTGCTCATCAGTTCATCCCCTCTCGCACCGAGCGGCCCGCCATGAGCAGCAGCGCACCGGCGATGACCATCGTGACGACGCCGATCGCGGCCGAGGCGCCGAACGTGAAGTACTCGAACGCCTCGTTGTAGATCCGCACAGCCAGCGTCGTGGTCGCGTCGTCCGGACCACCGCCCGTGAGCGGGAAGATGAAGTCGAACTCACGGAACACGCCGACGCCGGTGATCACGATCGCGAGCGCGGCCGGTGCCCGCAGCGCGGGCCACGTGACGTAGCGGAACTGCTGCCATGCGCTCGCCCCGTCGAGCCGTGCGGCCTCGTAGAGGTCACCCGGGATCGCCTGCAGCGCCGCGACCAGCACGAGCGTGAAGAACGGGTAGAACTTCCAGACGGTCGGAATGATCACCGCGGTCATCGCCGTGTCGGAGCTGGCGAGCCATGCGACGTTCTGCTCGATGAGGCCCACCGAGCGCAGCAGGTAGTTGACCACGCCGAACGAGCCGTCGAGCATCCAGCTGAACGCCGCGCTCACCGCGACACCTGGCACCGCCCACGGCAGCAGCGCCAGCGGGCGGACGATCCGCTTGCCGGGGAACGTCTTGTTCAGCAGCAGCGCGAGCCCGAGCCCGATCGCGAACGCCGGAACCACGACGCCGACGGTGTAGACGATCGAGCGCCAGATGTCGCCGAGCAGCTGCGGGTCGGTGATCACGTCGGCGTAGTTGCCGAGCGTCAGCGGGTACTGGCCGAGGTTCTGCAGGTCGGCGATCTCGCCGCCGCGGAAGCTCAGGTTGATCGCGATGTAGATCGGGTAGGCCATGAGCAGCCCGACCGCCGCGATCGTGGGCGTGAGCATGCTCCACGCGAAGATCCGGTCGCGCTGCGCGCGCGAGCGCCGCCGCTTCGGCGGGCTCGGCTGTGTGGTCGGCGCGTGGGTGAGCACGTCAGTCATCACCGACTCCTTCGAGGTCACGCTGCAGCGACTGCGCCACCTGAGCGACCGGGAGGTCCGTGGCGATGAGGCGGATGGCCGCCGCGGCGACGGCGTCACCGACCCGGCCGTAGTTGCGCCGCAGCTGCGGCGACTCGGGGAAGATGTCCACCGCCTCGTCGGCGAGCCGGGCGAACAGCTCCAGCTCGGGCGTCTCGGCCAGCGCCTGCCCGGTGACCGAGCCCTCCCTCGGCGCCGGCACACCGGTGAGCTGCGTGTACCGCTCCTGCCAGCGCGGTTGCGAGGCCAGCTCGACGAAGTCCCACACCGCGTCGGCCACCTCGGGCTCGGCACCGGCGGGGATGTGCAGGCTGTTGCTGACCCCGCCGGGCACGACGTCGAACGGCGGCGCGGTGACCTTCAGGTGCTCACGCACCTCCGGCGAGGCACCCTCCACTTCGGACAGCAGGAACGGGCCGTCGATGAGCATCGCGATCTGCCCGTTGAGGAACAGCTCGTTGCGCTGCTGCGACTGGATGCCGGGTGGCGCGGTGGCGAGCACCTCGCGGTACTGCTCCAGCGCCGTGCGCGCCCGCTCGGTGTCGGCCGTGATCGTTCCGTCCGGCTCCGACCACGACGCGTGGTTGCCGACGAGGAACGACGTCAACTCGGTGTAGTTGTCCGGGTTCTGCACCGTGGTGGCTCCGAAGCCGAACGAGTCGCCCTGCTTCGCCGACACCGCACGCGCGGCCGTGAGCAGCTGTTCCGGCGTCTTCGGTACCTGAACTCCGGCCTGCTGGAGCAGCTGCTCGTTGTAGAACAGCGCGTAGCCGTAGCCCAGCAGGAGCAGGCCGTAGTAGTGGCCGTCCCACTTCATCTGCTCCTGCAACTGCGTCCACGTGCCCAGCACGTCGGTGCCCGCGAGCCATTCGTCCAGGGGCGCGAGCCAGCCGCGTGCGGCGAACTCGACCGCGTTGCTGGAGGGCAGGTGCACGATGTCCGGCGGGTCGCCCGCCGCGAACCGGGTGGTCTGCTGTGCGACGAAACTGTCGAAGGGCACCTGGTAGAAGTCGATGTCGACGTCCGGATGCGCGTCCTCGTAGGCGGCGATCAGCTCGTGCCAGAACGGCGAGAAGGACTCGTCGTCTGCCTGCCAGGACGGGAACTCCAGCACGAGCTTGCCGTCCTCCGTGGACGGTCCACACCCGCCTGCGGCGGCGAGCAGGACGGCGGCGGCCGCCACTGCCAGCCCGCGCCTGAGCTTGCGGCGCAACGCGATCATGTTCACTCCGTTGTGGACTGTGCCGGGCCGGATCAGCGCGGCCAGGCGCGCGCGAACCGTTCGGCTCGCGCGGTGAGCTCCGCCCAGTCGCCCGCGGCGACGAGGTGAGCGGAAACGAGTGCGGACCCGGCGGCCACCGCGCAGGCGCCTGCCGAGGCCCACGCGGCCACGTGGTCGGCACGGACGCCGCCGGTCGGGATGATCTTCAGGTCGGGCATCGGCGCGAGGAGCTCGCGCACGTAGCCAGGTCCGACGGACGAGGCGGGGAAGAGCTTGAGGTAGTCGGCGCCCGCCTGTGCCGCGGAGTCGAGTTCGGTGGGCGTGAGACCGCCGCACATCACGGGTACCCCCTCGGCGCGGGCGGTGTCGAGCACAGCGGGCTGGAACGTGGGCGTGACGAGGAAACGTGCCCCGGCCGCGATGGCGTGGCGCGCGTCGGCGGCGGTGCGCACCGAGCCCGCGCCCACCACGCCGGGGCCCTGCTCGCGGTCGCGCAGCGCGCGGATGGCGTCGGCGGCGCCCTCGGTGGTGAGCGTGACCTCGACGGCGTGCACGCCGCCACGCCACAGCGCCTCGGCGGCTTCGACCGCCCCGCTCGCGTCGGGCAGCCGGATGATGCCGATCACCGGTGTGGCGGCGAGCGCGGCGGCGACGGCGTCGGTCATCGGCCCGTCCCCACGCCCACCGGGTGGCTCGGCCCGATGTAGCCGAGTCCGATGCTGATCGAGTCGGCGACCTCGATCGCCTTGCGCCCGAGCTCGACCTCGCGGTTCGGCAGGTCGATCGCGGACAGCGGTCCGGAGATCGAGATCGCGGCGGTCACCGTGCCCGAGCCGTCGAGCACCGGAGCGGCGACACACGCCCGCCCGAGCGCCAGCTCCTCGCGCTCGATGGCGTAACCGCGCTCGGCGACCGTCGCCAGGTCCGCGTCGAGTGCGGCGTGGGTGGTGAGCGTGTGCTGGGTGTAGCGGGGCAGCTCGGGCAGCAGCTCGCGGCGCTCCTGCGGGCTCAGCGCGAGCAGCAGGCATTTGCCGATACCGGTGGCGTGCAGCGGGTTGCGCTGGCCGAGCAGCGTGTAGGACTTCGGCGCGAGCGCGCCCTCGAAGTTGCACAGGTAGAACAGCGACGCCCCGCGCCGGACCGCGACGTTGGCGCCGAGGCCCAGCGAGCACGCGAGGGCCTGCGCGTGCTGGCGTGCCTCGCGGTGCACGGGGTGCTGGTTCACTGCGGCGCCCGCCAGCGAGATCACGGCGGGACCGAGCCGGTAGAGCGAGCTGACCTCGTCGCGCTCGACGTACTCGAGTTGTTCGAGCGTGGCGAGCAGGCGGGAGGCGGTGGACTGCCCGACGCCCGCGCGCTGCGCGACGTCGGAAACGCGCAGGTCGCCGCGCCCGTCGAGGAACGTGGCCAGCACGGCCGCCGCCTTCTCGACGCTCTGGTTCATCCCCTGATCGGTCGCCATGCCGCCCTTTCTCGCTGGTTTGCATCGCTCATGCAGTATGTGGAAGTCTTACGCACATGCTGCATGGAGTCAACCAGATGGCGCATCTCGCATGAGAATCACGACGGTAGAGACGTTCGTTCTGAAGCTTCCGGCCGAGGAGGCGTACCTCGGCCGCCTCGCCGACGGCAGCGCGCCCTCGGCCGGCTACCAGGTCCGCGAGCCGTGGCGGAGCCTCTACTCGGACCGCTACGAGACCCTGCTGGTGCGGCTCACCGCGGAGGACGGCACCACCGGCTGGGGTGAGGCGCTCGCGCCCGTCGCTCCCGAGGTGCCTGCCGCGATCGTGGACCTGCTGCTCGCGCCCGTACTGAGGGGCGCGGACGCACGCGCACCGCGTCCGGCGTGGTCTCGGCTGCGCGACCTCATGCGCGAGCGCGGCCACCTCGTCGGGCACCAGGCCGACGCGCTGGCCGCCGTCGACATCGCGCTGTGGGACCTCGCGGGCAAGCTCACGGGGCGGACCGTCGCGGAGCTGCTCGGCGGCGCCTTCCGCACCCGGGTGCCCACCTACGTGTCCGGCCTGCCCAAGCCCGACGACGAGGGCAGGGCCGAGCTGGCGCGCGAATGGGCAGCTCGCGGCGCCACGTCGGTGAAGCTGCACCTCGGCCACGGTGTCGCCGCGGACCTCGCCACGGTCGACGCCATCCGCGCCGCCGCGCCGGAGCTGCGGATCGCCGTCGACGCGCACTGGGCGTACTCGATCGACGAGGCACTGCGGCTCGCCCACGGCCTCGCCGAGCGCGACTGCTGGTTCCTGGAGGCACCGCTCGCGCCGGAGGACGTCACCGCGCACGCCGAGCTGGTTGCCCGTGCGTCGATTCCCGTCGCCGTGGGCGAGGCCCTGCGCAACCGTTTCGAGTTCGCCCAGTGGGTGACGGCCCGCGCCCTGCGCATCGCGCAGCCCGACGTCGCCCGCACCGGCATCACCGAGGCGATGGCCATCGCCGAGGTGTGCGCCGCCCACCACGTGCCCGTCGCGCCGCACCACTCGGTGGGGCTCGGCGTGGCTGTCGCGGCGGGACTCCACGTCAGTGCGGCCGTGGAGGACCTGCCCGCCTTCGAGTACCAGCCCACGTCCGTGCGAGTCGGCGAGCGCATCCTCGCCCGTCAGCTCGCGGTGGAACCGTCCGCCATGTCCCTGCCCACCGGTCCCGGGCTCGGTGTCGAGGTCGACGCCGAGGCCGTGGCAGCTCTCGCCAAGGAGTCCTGACCCGATGCCGCACACCGTGCACGGTCTCGTGCCCATCCTCGCCACCCCGTTCGACCAGGACGGCTCGCTCGACCTCGCCGGGCTCGCCCGGCTCACCGAGTTCCAGCTCGCCTCCGGGGTCGACGGCGTCGCGACGTTCGGCATGGCCAGCGAGGGCTTCGCGCTCACCGCCGAGGAGCGGGAGCGGATCCTCGCCACGATCACGGACGTCGTGGCGGGCGCGGTACCCGTCGTGGCCGGCGTGAACGGAACCTCCACGGTCACCGCCCTGGAGCAGGCCCGCGCCGCCGAGGACCTCGGCGCGCAGGCGCTGATGGTGCTCCCGCCGTTCCTGGTCAAGCCCGGCGCCACCCAGCTCGCCGACTTCTACGGCGACGTCGCGGCGGGCACGTCGGTGGAGATCATGGTGCAGGACGCGCCGGGAGCAACCGGTGTCGCGATGCCGCCGCCGCTGATCGCCCAGCTGTGCGAGCTGGACCGGATCACGTCGGTGAAGGTCGAGGCGCCACCGACCGCACCGAAGGTCGGCGCCGTCGTGGAGCGCGTGCCCGACACCGTCGCCGTGCTCGGCGGCCAGAACGCCCAGTTCGTGCTGGAGGAGTACGCCCGCGGTGCCATCGGCACCATGCCCGCGTGCGAGTTCCCCGACCTGCTCGCCCCAGTGCTGGCCGACTTCACCGAGGGCAGGCGCGCCGAGGCCCGCGCGGCGTTCGCGAAGCTCCTCCCGCTGGTCCTCTTCGGACTCCAGTCCGGCATCGCGTGGGCCGTGCACAAGGAGGTACTGGTGCGGCGCGGGCTCATCGAGCACGCGACGGTGCGACTGCCCGCGGCGCCGCTGGACAAGGCGAGCAGGCAGAGCCTGCACGCGATCCTCGACGAACTGCCGTTGAAGGCGGGCTGAGTTGAGCGTCGACGTGGTCGGCATCGGCGAGCCGATGGTCCTCGTGCAGCCACCGGCGGGCGGGACGCTGACGGCCTCGCCGACGTTCGAGGTACACGTGGCGGGAGCCGAGCTGAACGCGTGCGCCGCGCTGTCCCTGCTGGGCAGGCGGGCCGTGCTGTGCACGCGGCTCGGCGACGACGCGTTCGCGAGCCGCGTCGAGCACGCGGCCGCCGCGCTCGGCGTCACCCTCGACGCCGAGCGGGACCCGACGAGACAGACCGGGCTGTTCGCCAAGGACGCGCTGCCGGACGGCGCGCGCCGCGTGCTGTACTACCGCGCGGGCTCGGCGGCATCGACCCTCGACGTCGCCGATGCCGGGCGGGCCCTGCGGCACCGGCCGCGCGCGGTACTGGTGTCCGGGCTGACGGCCGCGCTGGGCCCCGGCCCGGAACGCCTCGTACGGCACGTCGCGGCCAACGCGGCCGCACACGGCAGCCGCGTCGTCGTGGACGTGAACCTGCGCCCGGCACTCGACCCGGAGGGCCGCGCCGTGCGCACGCTGTCGGCGATCCTCCCCCACACCGACCTGCTGCTCGTGGGCACCGACGAGGCGGAACCCCTGTTCGGCACGGCGGATCCGGCGGAGATCGTGCGCAGAGCGGGGGTGCGCGAGGTGGTGGTCAAGGGCGGGCCCGGCGGCTGCTGGTGGACCGCCGACGACGGCACGCTCCACCACCAGCCGAGCCTCGCGACCGAGGTGGTCGACCCGGTCGGCGCGGGCGACGCGTTCGCGGGCGGGTACCTCGCGACGCGACTCGCCGGCGGCTCCCCCGGCGCCGCCGCGTGGCTCGGCTCCCGCCTCGCCGCCGACGTCCTCGCTCACACGGGGGACACGGCGGGCCTTCCCGGCCGCGCCTCGGCCGCGGAGCTGCTGGCCGAGGCGTTGCGGCGGGATGCTGTGCGATAACTCGCAGGCGGCGTCCCGCATGACGTCGCCGACTCCCGGGTAGCCGCGCCGACAGGCCTGTGTCGACGTGGAAGGGAGCATGGTGGCGAACTGGCTCAGCGAGAACTCGAGCGCACTGATCTCCGGCGCGATCAACATCGCGATCGTGATCGTGGTGGCCGTGATCCTGCGCGCGGTCGTCGGCAGGGTGATCGACCAGCTGGCCAGGCGGATGGTCAGCTCACGGGAACGCCTGCACCGCACCAAGATGGCGACGCGGATCGTCAAGGCCGCCGATCACGCGCGCAGGGAACGGCAGAAGCAGCGCGCGGAGACGATCGCCTCGGTGCTCAAGAGCGTCGCGACGTTCGTGATCTTCGGGATCACGTTCGTGACCATCCTCGGCCAGGTGGGCATCAACATCGGGCCGATCATCGCCAGCGCGGGCGTCGTCGGCCTCGCGATCGGTTTCGGCGCGCAGAGCCTGGTGCAGGACTTCCTGTCCGGCCTGTTCATGATGATGGAGGACCAGTACGGCGTCGGCGACGTGATCGACGCCGGTGACGCCGTGGGCACCGTCGAGGCGGTGACCCTGCGCATCACCAAGATCCGCGACCTCAACGGCGGGCTGTGGCACGTGCGCAACGGCGAGATCATGCGCGTCTGCAACATGAACCAGGACTGGGCCAACGCCGTGGTGGAGCTGCCGCTGGACTACACGGTGGATCTCGACCACGCGAAGGACGTCATCCAGCGCAGCATCGACGAGTTCGCCGAGCACCCGGAGTACTCGCCGAAGATCCTGGAGCGCCCCGACATCAACGGGGTCGTCGGCATCGGCAACGGCGCGGTGACGATCCGGGTGCTCGTGACCACCCAGCCCGGCGAGCAGTGGTCGCTGGGCAGGGCACTGCGCGAGCACCTCAAGTCCGGAATGGACGAGGCGGGGGTGAAGGTGGCGTACCCGGTGCTGCCGCTCACCGGCGCCGGAGCGACCCAGTCGGGCTGAGGACGTTCCGGCGCCGGAGTGGATCAGACGAGATTGGCGTAGACGATGACGTTGTCCTCGTAGCTGTGTTCCTCGCCGTCGAAGACGCCACCACACGTGATCAGGCGCAGCTGCGCCTTGTCGGTGTTGCCGTACACCGCCTCGGTCGGGAACTCGTCCTTCGGCACCTGGATCGAGCGCTCGACGGCGAAGGTCAGCTCCTGGCCGTCACTGCGGCGCACCTTGATCTCGTCGCCGGGCACCAGCTCGTGCAGCCGCGCGAAGATGCCGGCCTGCCTGTTGCCGTCGACGTGCCCGAGCACGATCGCAGGCCCGATCTCGCCCGGCACGGGCGAGAGGCGGTACCACGCGGCCTGCATCGGTTCCTTCACCGACGGCACGGCCAGCGCGCCCTCCTTGGTCACGGCCACCGAGATCAGCGACGAGTCGGCGCCGATCTTCGGGATCGTCACCTGCGTCGGCCGGAGCTTGTCGTAGGGCTTCGTCACCGGCACCGACGTGGTCGGCGGGGGCGACGACTCCGGCGCGGGTGACGAACCACAGCCGGCGAGTGCGAGTGAGGCGAGCAGGGCGGCCGCGAGCACGCGGCCGCCCCGGAACAGCGAACGCATCGACGCTCAGCCCCGCGCGATGCCACCGGCGCCGGTCTCGACGCCGCCCTTGGGCGCGAAGCCGACCTGCGCGTCGCCACCGTTCTCGCGCTGCCAGTCGCCCGCGTCCTCCGAGCCGGGCACCGGGGCGACCGGCGTGCTGCCGCCACCGCCGCTGCCGGACCCGCCGCCGGGCTCCCCGCCGCAGACCCAGTCGGCCACCACGTTGCCGCCGGCGAAGGTCAGACCCGGCTGCAACTGCACGAGGTACGCCCAGTAGCGGCCGTCGGTCTCGTCCTGCCACGGGCCGTCGAGGATCTCGAAGTCCGGCGAGGTCACGCCGGTCGGCTCGCCCGCGGCGCACGCGATCAGCAGCAGTCCCAGCCCCTGCTCGGGGTCGAGGTCGATGCCGTAACCGGAGTCGTCCACATAGGGCGGTTCCTCGGGACCGGTGGGCTCCGACGACGTCGTGGTGGTGGACGTCTCCTCGGACTCCGAGGTCTCCGTCGCCGTCGGCTCGGCCGAGGTCGTGGTGGTGGCCGAATCGCTCTCGGAGGTCGTCGTCTCGGGCGCGGACTCCGAGGTGGAGGTCTCCGGCGCGGACTCCGACGTGGTGGTCTCGGGCGGCGCGGTGGTGGTGGTGACGGCGACGTCGGTGGACGTGCCCGCCTCCTCGTCCTGAGCGAGCGCGGGACCCACGAACACGGTCAGGATCAGCGTTGTCGACAGCGCGGCACCAGCGATACCGCGCAAGGGCCTTCTCAAGAGTGCTCCCCAGCAGGAAATCGAAAAGGGCCGTTCAGGTACCGCAAGATCCTGCCCGACAAATCACCCGAAAGGGTAACGCGCTCAGAATGAGAAAGATCATGCCCGAAAACGGTAACGCGCCGAATCGCGTGCCGACGTCATGGTGGGAAATTGACGAGCTTTCCCGAGGTCAGGTCGGAAGGTTTTCGCACGCCTCCGACGAGGGAAGTTCCTCTGCGAGGAAAACAGTCTGCGCCATCATCCGATAGCCCGACATCTTCTCCCGGAACGTTTCGATGGATTCCTCGGGGTGCACGGAATCGATCACCGCGTGCTCGCCGATCGCGTTGAACTGGTGACTCACCCCTCGCGGAATCTGCATGTCCACGAACGAACACGGCGGAACAACGAGGTTGTAACGAGTTCGCCGCACCCCTTCCGGCGCGTCCGGCAGTTCGTCCTCGAACTCCCGCGGCACGAAGGGAGTCACGCCGGGAACGTTCGTCACCTCGAACGGCGACAGGCTGCTCACCCTGATTCGGGTCTCCGGCCCGGTCATCATGCGCACGAACCGCAGCCCGGTGTGCAGGTGCATGCGCGAACACACGCCCCGCTCCCTGACGTTGTAGAAGTCCATCACGTAACGGTCGGCGAAGAAGTCGTCGAACGGCGTGTCCAGAAGGTAGACGTCGCCCTCCTCGAAGACCTGCGAACGCACGATCCCGTCCCGGTCCTCCGTCGTCGCGGTGCGGCTGCGTTTCGCCGCGCCCACGATCTCGGCGAATGCGGTGACCACGGCGAGCGCCGCGGCCTCCGGCAACCGCAGTACCGGGGTCACCACGTTCCGCGCCGGATCCACGAAGGACGCGACGTCGTGGACCTCGTTCTCCGCGTCCGCGTCGCGCTTCAGTCGTGGGTCGGACATGATGGGCACCTCCCGGTCGGCGGCCGGGCTTTTGTTGCGATTGCTTGTTTTCCGGCCGCGCTCCTTTATGATCTACCTCAGGTCGATGGGGGCGGAACAGTGGTTTTGACGAGGCGCACAGGCGAGAGTGGCGGCTCGCGATGATCTGCCCCCACTGCCATCGAGACCTCAAGCGCAGCGAACGCTCCGACTACCGCTGCAAGTACTGCTCTCGGCTTTTCGCCCTGGAGCCAAAGGAAGGCGGCATCCGGGTCCACGATCTGCGGGTGCGCCGGCTCGCGGACAAGCTGACCGATGACGGCAGAATTCACTACACTTTGCCCCAACTCTGGTACGCCGCCGCGCGCGGCCGCCTGCCCGATCCGTTCGACAAGATCTTCGGCATCGGCTGCTTCGTCTTCATCGCGGGCATCATCGCGGTGGTCGCGGCCATCTCGACTGACCTCAGCTGGGGAACCGCGCTGACCGCGGTGGGTGTGCTGGTGGTCGTTCTGCTGCTGCTCTTCTTCGTCGCCTGGCCGTGGTACGAGCGCAGGGCGAAGATCCGGATGCCCGAGAAGCTCGGCGATTTCCGCGCCCGGCTGCTGCGCTGGGAAGCCACCTACGACGGCAACCTGCCGCCGGGCATGGTGGACGATTCGAAGGTCACCGTTCCGGTCGTGACCGAGCCGCGGGTCGCCGTGGTGTGCCCCGATCCCACCGTGCTCGCGTGCCTCGCGGCGAACGGCGTCGCCGCTGCCCACTCGGCCGCGCTCGTCGGTTCCCTCGACCGGGTTCCGCCGGATGTTCCCGTCGTCGTGCTGCACGACGCGAGCCCCGATGGCATCCGCCTTGCCGCCGACGCGCGGGCCGCGTTCGGCTCCCGGGTGGTGGCGCCAGGGCTGCGCCCGAAGGCCGTGCTGGCTGAGGAGAAGGCCATCAAGCTGCGCGAGCGGCCGCTGCCGGAGGCCGAGGTGCGGGGGCTGCGCGCACTCGATCCCGCCCTGACCGAGGAGGAGGCCGGCTGGCTCGGCGCGGGCTGGTGGTCGCCGCTGGCCGCGGTGCGCCCGCCCAGGCTGCTCAAGGTGCTCGACCGCGCGATCGCCAGGGCACACGGCGAACCCGACGCCGACCGGCGGGCCGCCCGGCGGGTCGGCTTCCTCACCTGGCCCGGCGCATGAACGTCCTGGATCGCGCCCTGCGCGTCGCCGCCGAGCGCGTCGCCGAGCCGGGCGGACTGCGCTTCACCGAACGTCAGCTGTACTACGAGCTCTGCCGGGTACTGCGGCCCGCGCACCGGGTGCCCCGCCGGTGGGCGTTCACCGTCGCCCCCGCGGTGCCCTATCCGCGATTCCGCGCCGCGCTGAAGCGGCTCGGACCGCTGCCCGGCCTGCTGCCCCCGGTGGAGCCCGCACGTCGCCAGGTGGGCCGCCACACGCGGGAACCGGACCTGTTCGACTACGGCCTGCCCCGGCTGCTGGTGTGCGAATCGGACGCGATCGCGAACATGTTGCGCGCCAACGGGGTCCCAATGGAATCGGCGTGCCCGGTGTTCGGTGCGGCCGAGCTGCCGCTGGCCGACGGGGTGGTGGGGATGCTCGGCAGGGCCGAGCGGCCCACCGTCTACGCGCTGCACGACGCGAGCGTGCCCGGCCTGGCGCTCCCCGCCAGGCTGCGGCGGCTGGCCGCGGTACCGGAGGACGTGCGCGTGGCCGGCATCGGCCTGCGGCCCCGGCACGCGGGTGCGCTGCACCTCACGCACGGGCGCGGCCCCGCGGTCCCGCCGCCGTCCGGGGTGAGCCCGTGGGAACGGGACTGGCTCGCCCGCGGGCGGTTCACGGAGGTCGCCGCGGTCCGCCCGGCGTCGCTGCTGCGCACGGTGCACCGGCTGGTTCGCGACGTCCGGCCCACCCGCGCGCGGATTCCGGATCTGCGCGGGGCCAGGGAAACGGGCTTTCTGAGTTGGCCGAGCGCATGAGGGAGGCAACCGTGCGGCCGAGACGGGAGAACACCTACACCGACGAGCTGCTCGCCGACGGAACGGTGCACCGGCGCTACTCCGACGGGCGCGCCGAATGGCGCACGCGCGGCGAGGGCGGGGTGGTGTCGTGGCGCGACAGCCACGGCGTGACCGGCACCGACGAGCCGCTGGGCCGCAGGATCGTCAAGCGGACATTCCACGACGGGCGTGTGCTCTACGGCCGGGAGGCGGGCTACGGGCGAACCCTGTGGGGCGACGGGGTGCTCACGGTGAACCGCTCGTCCTTCGGCGGGCGCGTCGGCGCCGTGCTCGCCGGGGTGGCGGGCGGCGCGCTCGTCGCCGGGCTGGTGCTGCCGCCGATGTCGATGACCGAGGCGGAGGAAGAGGAGCTGCGGCAGCAGGCGCAGAGCACGGGCGGCGGCGGGGACGCCGGGAGCACCGGTGAGGGCGACGACACGTACGACGACGACTGGTCCGACGGCGAGGGCGGTTTGGATGACGGCGGCGATTTCGGCTGAGGCCGCGGCATGACGCGCTGGTGTGCGTCCTCGGCGGACGGTGACCTCGTCGCGGTCGGCGGACGGGATGTGCTGACGGCGGGCAGGCACGCGTTCGGCCTGCTCGACGGGCCGGGCGCCGCCACCGCGCCGTGCCGGGCGGCCGGGTTGACGGCGGTCGGCGAGGTGACGTTGTTCAACGCCCACGAGCTGCGCTCGCGGCTCGGCACCGACGCGCCGCCGCCCGGGTGTTCCGACACTGAGCTGCTGCTGCACAGCTACGCCCGCTTCGGGCTCGCCGGGCTCGCCGCCACCGACGGCATGTTCGCGCTGGCCATCGCGGACGGTCCCGAGCTGGTGCTGGTGCGCGACCACACCGGAGCACGCACGGCGTTCTACGCGCGGTCCGGCCGAAGCTGGCTCGCGTCGACGTCGCTGCGGGCGATACACCGCTGGCCCGCGCTGGACACCGGGCTGAACCTCTCCGCGGTCAGGTCCTTCCTCACGTTCGCCTACCTGCCCGGCGCCGAGACGCTGCTGCGCGGCGTCCACGAGGTGCTGCCGGGCCGGTGCCTGCGGCTGCGCGCGGACACCACCACCGCGGAGGAGGTGTTCTGGGAGCCGCAGGAGCTGACCGACGCGCGCCCGGCCGCCGAGCACGCGCACGCGCTCCGCGCACTGCTGGAGGAGGCCACCGCGCGGCGGCTGCCCAGCGGCGAGGCCGCCGCCGTGCTGCTCTCCGGCGGCGTCGACAGCAGCCTCGTCACGGCGCTCGCCACGAAGCTGCACGACAACCCCGTGCGCACCTACTCGATCAGCTTCGGCGACGAGCTGCCCAACGAGCTCGGCTACTCGGGGCTCGTAGCCGCGCACTGCCACACCGAACACCGTGTGCTGACCGTCGCGGGCGAGACCGTCGCCGCGCGGCTGCCGGACACGGTCGCGCTGCTGGACTGCCCCGTCGGCGACCCGCTGACCGTGCCGAACCGGTTGCTCGCCGAGGCCGTCGCGGGCGACGGGATGAGCGTGGTGCTCAACGGCGAGGGCGGCGACCCGGTGTTCGGCGGGCCCAAGAACCTGCCGATGCTGATCTCCGAGCTGCATCGCGACGATCCCGATCCTCGCGCGAGAGCGTTGGCGTACCTGGACTCCTACCGCAAGTGCTACGCCGACCTCCCCGCCCTGCTCACCGGCGACGTGCTCGCGGAGCTGGGCGACGCGCCGCACCCGGCCGAACTGGTCGCGCCCTACCTGCGGCAGGGCCGGATGCACAGCCTGCTCAACCAGCTGCTGCACGCGAACCTGCGCACGAAGGGCGCACACCACATCCTGAGCAAGGTGGAGCGGATCACCGCGGCGAGCGGGCTGGAGGGCAGGTCACCACTGTTCGCGCGCCCCGTGATCGACCAGGCGTTCCGGGTGCCCCCGCGCTGGAAACTGGCGGGCACCACGGAGAAATGGGTCCTCAAGGAAGCGGTCAGGGACCTGCTTCCCGCGACGGTGGTGGACCGTCCGAAGAGCGGCATGCGGGTGCCCGTGCAGCAATGGCTGGCGGGTCCGCTGCGGGAACTCGGCAACGACCTGCTGCTGAGCCGCACGACCCGGCAGCGCGGCCTGGTCCGCCCCGACACTCTGCGGTCCTGGCTGCGCAGGGAGGGCACGCTGCTGCCGAGGCACGGCGGGAAACTGTGGCTGGTGCTGACTTTGGAGCTGTGGCTGCGCTCGTTCGAGGTCGGCGGCTGACGCGCGTACCGTGTCGGCATGGCAGACGAGGTGCGGTTCGAGGACATCACGCCGGTCGTCCCGGTGCGGGATCTGGCGGCGGCGCTGGAGCGCTACCGGCGGCTCGGGTTCACGGTCGAGCGAGCAGATGCGGGCGCGGACTACGCCTTCGCGAACCGCGGCGAGGTCTGGCTGCACCTGACCGAATGGGCCGAGCACGACCCGAAGCGCACCGGCGCCGCGGTGTACGTCTACGTCTCGGACGCCGACGCGGTGCACACCGAATGGTCGGCCTCCGGTGTCGAGGGCCGCTTCACCACTCCACAGGACACACCGTACGGACTGCGCGAGTTCGCCTACGTGGACCCGGAGGGCACGCTGCACCGCATCGGCTCGCCGCGTCAGACGCTGCGCAGCACCGAGACCACGACGCCGAGCACCACGGCCTCGTCGCCGTCGATCACCTCGTAGGCGGGGTTGCGCGGTTCGAGGTAGACGTGGCCGCCCCTGCGGCGGAACACCTTCACCGTGGCCTCGCCGTCGATCATCGCGGCGACGATCTGCCCCGAATGGGCTTCCGACTGCTGCTTCACCACCACGATGTCGCCGTCGCAGATCGCGGCGTCGATCATCGAGTCACCGCGCACGCGCAGGCCGAACACGTTGCCGCGCCCGATCAGCTCGCGGGGCAGCGTCAGCGTGTCGTCGACGTGCTCCACCGCGGAGATGGGCGTACCCGCCGCGATGTCACCGACCACGGGAACCGGCACCGAGTCCTCTGTGGACTGACTGCCGGACGGCTCGCGCAGGAACGCGCGCACGTCGATCGGCCGGGACACGGAGCTGCTGCGCCGCAGGAAGCCCTTTTCCTCAAGGCTCGCCAGGTGCCTCGACACCGAGGACGTGGAGCGCAGGCCGACCGCGTCACCGATCTCGCGCGTGCTCGGCGAGTACCCGTACCTGACCACCCAGTCCCGGATGGCGACCAGGATTCGCTGCTGCCGGTGGGGAAGTGCCGAGGCGTCCAGATCGCCGAACGCGTCGAACTCGTCGTAGGTGGTCACCTGCGGCATCGTAGTCACCAGCCCAGCCGTGCCAGCACACCGTCCGCCGTCCTCGCCACCGCGTCGCAGTAGCTCTCGTCGCTCGTCAGGCCGCCGGAACCGCGGGCCTGCAACTGCACGAACGCCGGGTGGGCCGCGACGTCGAGGTGGCAACTGGAGGCGGTCTCCGAGGTGATGTAACCGATGGTGTCACCGACCTTGACGGTGTCGCTGGCGTCGGTGATCACGTCGGGCATCGGCGGCTCCCACAGCATGAGCGTCACCTCGCCCGTACCGGTTCCCTTCCAGTCGCAGCGCGGCCGGTCCTGCTCGTCCGTCCGCTTCGGAGTGATGGCCGAGGCGTCCTCGCCGAGGTAGGTCTCGGCCTCCTCTTCGGTCAGCAGCGAGCACGGGTCCTCCTGCTGCCAGTCCGAGGCCGAGTCGGTCTCCTCGCTGTCCTGGCTGCACGCGGTGAGTCCCAGCATCGCCACGGCCGCCACCGCGGCGACGACCTGTCGTCCTGTCCCGTGCTCCACTCGCGGCATCGTAAACGGCGTGTACTCACTCGATGGTGGGCGGTAGCAGCGCGTGCACGAGCGTGTCGGTGAGCCAGTCCCGGTACTCGTCCTGAGTCCACCCGCGACTGGTCACGAGCGCCTCGTAGTTGGCCTGCGCGCAGATGGTCCAGATGAGGTCTGCCGCGCGCTCGACGGACAGTCCGGGTCGCAGGGCGCCGCGCTCGGCGAGCAGGGCCGCGAAGTCACGCAGGCCGTCGAGCCGTTGCCGCGCGTGTGCTTCCCGCAGCGCCTCCAGCTTCGGATCACCGGGCGCCGCGGCATCGAGCACCCGCAGCAGGGGCCCAACGCGGCTCCACACGCCGGGTTGCGTCCGCGCGTACAGCGCGAGCTGCCGCCGAGGCTCCCGCTCCTCGATCACTCGGCGGATCGCCGGCCGCTCCCGCACCGGAACCTCGGCCCGCTCGGGCCCCCCGGCCAATGCCGCCTGCACCGCGGCCTCCAGCAACCCGGCCTTGCCAGCCGCCGAGCGGTACACGGTTTCCACCGCGACGCCCGCCTCAGCCGCGATCCGGGGGATGGTCGCACGGGCGTAGCCGTACTCGAGGAAGACCCTGCGCGCGGCCTCGATGATCTGCGCCCTGGTGCGCGCGGCCTGCTCGCGCCGTTTCGGCGCGTCGTAGCGCCGCCTGGGTCTTGCGTTCTCACTCATTGGCGAGAATGATACTGTCACGAAATTGCTTCTCCCGCGACTGACACACAGCCACGGGCAACTCTTCGGGAGGAGTCATGAGCAACGACGTCAAAGCCATCGCACGGCGGGTCCTGGAAGAGGTCTTCCCTGCCGACGACGAGGCCGCGCTGGCCACGCTCGTCAGCGACGAGTTCGTCAACCACGAGGCACCGCCAGGCACCCCACCCGGCCTCGGCAGCGTCACGTACTACATGCACCTGCTGAACAAGGCCTTCAGCGACCAGCGCTGGGAGATCCACCGGGTGATCGCGGAAGGTGACACGGTGGCGATCCACTGCACCCACAGCGGCAGGCACACCGGCGAGTTCTTCGGCCTCGCTCCCACAGGACGCCGCTTCGCCTACAAGCAGATGCACCTGGTCCGGGTGGCCGGCGGCAAAGGCGTCGAGCACTGGGCGGTGCGTGACGACGCCTCACTCTGGCGCCAGCTCCAAGGCGAGGGCGACGTCAGCTGAGCAGGCGTTTACGTTCCTCCGTGTAGTCCCACCACGGGCGCGGCGGCGCGCCGTTGGCCTGGTCCACAACGGACATGGACGTGTCCAGCAGGCAGGGCGGGTCCCACGTTGGCCAGCTCCAACAGGTCGGTGCCGTCGCGTCGTCGTCGAGGACTCATGTCCGCCAGTTCAGCAGCCGGACGGTGCGGCGTCTTGAACAGTTCGGACACCGGCTCAGTGCCGTGCCTCCAGGTCCCGGACGAGCGCGTGACACGAAGGATCGGCCGCGAGGTAGCGGTCGGCCACCACGTTGACGACGCCGCGCAGCAGCGCCCACGGCTGCCACGCCGAGGGCGCGACCACGCGGCCCGACCTGCGCTCGATGGCCCTGGCGAGCACGCGGGCCGCCTGCTCCGCGGTGATCCGCTTGCGCAGCGGTCCGGGCAGGCGGGCTTCGAGGGCACGGCCGAGCGGGTCGTCGTCGAGCGTGGCACGGGCCAGCGGAGTGTCGACGAAGCCGAAGTAGGCCACGCCGACGTCCGCGCCGTGCGGGGCGAGCTCCAGCCGCAGCGCGCGGCCCAGCTGCTCGACGCCCGCCTTGCTGATCATGTACGGCGACCCGCCTGGACCGGGTGTGAACGCCGCAGCCGACGACACCACGAGGACGTAACCACGCCGGGCGAGCACGTCGTCCAGCGCGGGCCGGACGGTGTTGAACACTCCGGTGAGGTTCACGGACACGACGCGGTCGAACTCGTGCGGATCCAGTTGCCGCAGCGTGCCGGGCGGCGGCGTCACGCCCGCGTTGGCCACCACCACGTCCCAGCCCCCCGTGTGCCGGGCGAGCCCGCCGACGGCCTCGGCCATGCCGGGCCGGTCGGCGACGTCGGCCACCACCGAGTGCGCGCGCGTGCCCAGTTCGGCCGTCACGGCGGCGAGCGCGCTCTCGTCCCGGTCCACGAGGCCCAGCACGGCGCCCTGCGCGTGCAGCGCGCGGGCCAGCGCGAGCCCGATGCCGCTCGCGGCGCCCGTGATCAGCACCGCCTTGCCTCGCACGTCCCGCGACGGCCCCGGCAGCGGCACGCCGAAGTCGCGGACGACGTCGAGCAGCGTTCGCACGGGACGGCTCACCGCGCCTCCAGTGTCCTGCGGGACACCCGCGCCCGGTCGGCACCGATGACCGGGGCTCCGCCAGTGTCGCTCATCGTGCCTCCTCGACGCGCCGGGCCAGCCCGCGAGGCAGCCCGGCGGTGACGCGCCGCAGCAGCGGCACCAGCGGCTTCGCCGCCACGGCGAGCACGGGCTCACTGGCGAACGTCCAGCGCAGCCGCGTCCCGCCGGGCACGGCGTCGAGTACGAGGTCCTCGGCGAAGCGGCGCAGACCCGGGCCGGTGGCCCGGTCGACCGTGAACGTCATGCGCCGCGCTTCTTCCCAGCGGTAGAAGCGTTCGTCGAGCGTCAGCGCGCCGCCGAGGGTCACCAGCCGCGTGGCACCGGGCCCTGGCGGCGACGTCCACTCCGCGCGGGTGATGAGGCGCGACCACGACACCAGCGCGTCGTCGGCCGTGAGCACCCGCCACACCACCGGCGGCGGCGCGGGCAGGTCGGCGACGTGCTCGAACCGCACCGGGGCGGTGCGCACGAACTCGTCGTCGGCCTCGGTCAGTGGGAACCAGCGCGGCATGGTCGTTCTCCTCGTCATCAGAGGTCCAGTACCAGCGAGCCGGAGGCGCGCGACACGCACAGCAGCATCGCGTCCTGGCGCTCGCGTGCGGTGAGCGTACGGTCGCGGTGCTCCACCCGCCCGTCGAGCACGCGGGTCTTGCACGTGCCGCAGAACCCCTGGCGGCAGGAGTAGGCCACGCCGGGCAGCGCGCGGCGGACCGCGGCCAGCGCCGTCTCGTCCCCGGCGACGTCCACGGTGATCCCGCTGCGCGCGAGCCGGATCCGGAACGGGCCGCCGCCCACGACGGGCAGCGGACTGAACCGTTCGGTGTGCAGGGACGCGGACGGGTCGAGGTCTCGCAGCATCCGCCACGCCCCGTCGGTCAGCGCCGGAGGGCCGCACAGGTACACCGCGGCACCGGGCCTGGCCAGCGGCAGGATGCCGGCGAGGTCGGGCCTGCCCGTGACGTCGTCGGTGCGCACGTCCACGGCGGCGGAGTCGTAGTGGGCGAGCTCGCGCAGGAACGGCAGGCTCGCGCGCGACCTGCCGAGGTAGACGAGCCGCCAGAGCCTGCCCCGCCGGTCGGCCTCGCGCACCATCGGCAGGATCGGGGTGATCCCGATGCCTCCGGCGACGAACAGGTAGGACCCGGCTTCGACGAGGGAGAACGCGTTGCGGGGTCCGCGCACGCGCACGGAATCGCCCACGCGAAGCCCGTGCACCTCCGCCGAGCCGCCCTCCCCGCCGGGGATGCGGCGCACCGCGACGCGGTAGGCGCGGCGGTCGGCGGGGTCGCCGCACAGCGAGTACTGCCGCTGGCGCCCGGAGGGCAGGAACAGGTCCACGTGGGCGCCGGGGACCCACGACGGCAGCGGGCGCCCGTCCGCGTCGCCGAGGACGAGGCTCACCACGTCCTCGGCCTCCTCACGACGGTCGAGAATGGACAGATCGAGGTCGAACCCGGTGCGGCGCACGGGCTGTGGCCGCGACAGCAGCGGGGCGATCCGGCTCGCGGCGAACACCCGGCGGTACGCCCCGCCCGCGGCGGCCGCGAGCCGCATGGCCTTGGTGGGCTGCGCGTTGACGGTCATGCCGTGCCCACCGCGGGCGAACGTGCGAGGTAGCGCAGTGCCGTGTCCATCGGCCCGAGCTGGGACGGGTGGAAGCTCGGGCGCAGGTACTTGGGGATCTCGGTGAGGAAGATCGTCGCCTTCGGGATCACGCCCCGGCGCGTGGCGCTGAGCAGTTCCGTCACCCACCAGCGCCGGGCGCCCGGCGTGGGATCGGTGCGGTACAGGTAGCGCGCGGTGGTGAGGAACAGCGTCGCGAGCGTGAAGCTCGCGAGCAGCGACGTCCGCACGCGGCGCGCGTAGCCGCCGTCGACGTGCATGAAGGCGTCGAACGCGACGTTGCGGTGCTCCACCTCCTCCGCGCCGTGCCACCGCACGAGGTCGAGCATCGTCGGGTGCATGCCCTTGCGTTCGAGGTGGTCGGCCTCCAGCAGCCACTCGCCCACCACCGCGGTGTAGTGCTCCATCGCGGCGAACAGGCCGAGCCGCTCGCACAGCCACGCGTGCCGGGCCCTGCCGGTGAGGCCGTGCTCGCCGAGCACCCGGTCGACGAGCCAGTCCATCTTGCGCGCGATGGGCTCCACGTCGAGCCCGAGCGTCGCGAGATGTTCCCTCGCGCCCTCGTGCGACGACGCGTGCGTGGACTCCTGGCCGATGAAGCCGACGACCTCCTCCCGCAGCCGCTCGTCGGTGATCAACGGCAGCGCCTCGGCCAGCGCCTTCGACATCGCCCGCTCACCCTCGGGCAGCACGAGATGCATCACGTTGATGATGTGCGTCGCCATCGGCTCGCCGGGGATGTAGTGCATCGGCACGCCCTCCCACGAGAAGTGGACGTCGCGCGCGGCGATGGCGTGCGCCTGCTCGGTGTAGCGGCGCGCCCCGCGTGCGTCGACCACCGGGCTGCGGCCGATTCGGGGAAGCCGGAACAGTCGGAACATCAAGCGCTCCTCACGTGGTAGTCAGCCAGGTCCACCTGCCGGGTGCGGGCCCGGAACCGCCGGTTGAACCCGGGGAAGAACGTGAAGTTGCGGCCACTGTCGTCGAGGTAGTAGCTGGCGCAGCCGCCGGTGTTCCACACCGAGCCGCGAAGCCCGTGGTCCACCTCGCGTACGAACTCCTCCTGTGCGCGCTCGCTGACCTCCAGCGCCGCGAGACCGCGCTGTTCCATGACGCGCAGGCAGCTCAGCACGTAGCGCACCTGGGCCTCGATGGTGACGACCTGCGACGTGTAGACCACCGAGTTCGGGCCCAGCAGCAGGAAGAAGTTGGGGAACCCGGCGACGGTGGTGCCGAGGTAGGCCCTCGGTCCCTTGCTCCACGCCTCGGCGAGCGTGCGCCCGTCCCTGCCGCGCAGCCGCGTGAACCCGGGGTGGTCGGTCATCCGGAAACCGGTGCCGAACACGAGCGTGTCGAGCCGGTGGGTGCGGCCGTCGGCGGTGACGATGCCCTCGGGCGTCACCTCGCGGACCCCGTCGGTCACCACCTCCACGTTCGGCCTGCACAACGCCGGGTAGTAGGCGTTCGAGAACGTGGGACGCTTGCAGCCGAAGGCGTACGACGGCGTGAGCTTCGCCCTCAGTTCCGGGTCGCGCACCTGCCTGCGCAGGTGCGCGCGGCCGAGCAGTTCGAGGCCCTTCAGCAGCGCGGGCTGGTGCACCAGACCGGGCACGAGCGCCTCCTGCACGAGGTCGAGCCCGGTCCGTGCGAGCGTCTGCACGGCAGGCACGCGCTCGAACACGCGTCTCGGCCAGCCGTCCATGCGCCGGTCCGGGTGCGGCATGATCCACGTCGGCGTGCGCTGGAACACCGTCAGCGTTCCGGCCGCGGGCTGCACCCTCGGCACGATCTGCACCGCCGACGCGCCCGTGCCGATCACGCCGACCCGCCTGTCCGTCAGGTCGTGGTCGTGGTTCCAGCGCGACGAGTGGAAAACGGTGCCGGAGAAGCGATCCAGGCCCGGCAGGCCCGGCACGGAGGGTTCGCTGAACGGCCCAAGCGCGCCCACGAGCACCTGTGCCTCCCAGGTGCCCCGGTCGGTGCGTACCCGCCACAGCCGGTCGTCCTCGTCCCAGGCCGCGTCGAGCACGTCGTGCCGCAGCCGGACGTGGGGCAGCACTCCGAAGTCGCTCGCACACCGGCGCAGGTAGTCCTGGATTTCGGCCTGCAGCGGGTAGAGCCTGCTCCAGCGCGGGTTCGGCGCGAACGAGAACGAGTACAAAATGGACGGTATGTCGCACTGGGCGCCCGGGTACGTGTTGGCCTGCCAGGTGCCGCCCACGTCGTCTGCGCGCTCCAGCACCACGAAGTCGTCGATGCCGGCCCGCTTCAGCGCGATCGCGGTGCCCAGTCCGCCGAACCCGGCCCCAATGATCGCGACGCGGGCGCGTGCTGCGCCGTTGCCCTGCATGAGGCCAAGGTAGAGCTGACATCACACGATGTCAACATCAGGTGATGTCAGTTTGTGGTGTACCTGTTGCGTGTCGCCGATCTTCCGTGAACGTCAGCGCAGCGAGCTGGCCTTCGCGAGCTGCTCGATCACCTGCACCACGTGCGCGACGAAGCGACCCTGGTCGATGGGCACGCGCCCGGCCAGCCACGCCTGGAACAGGTACGCGAGCGCCCCGAACACCGCCTGCGCGTTGAGCTCGACGTCGCGGTCGTCCGCGGCCTCGCCCGCGAGCCCGGGCGTGCGCAGCGCCTGCGCGATCGTCGTCGTGAACTCCTCGACGAGCTCGGCGCCGCGGCTCGTCAGCTCGGGAGCCGCGAGCGACTCGACGAACAGCACCCGGCCTCTCCTGGGGTCGGCGGTGACGAAACCGGTGAACGCCGCGACCGCGCGGTGCGTCAGGTCGGCGGTGCCCTCGGGCGCCTCCGCGAGTGCGGCCTCCAACACGGCCCTCGCCTGGCGGGCCACCGACTCCAGCACGGCGACCAGCAGTTCCTCCCGGTTGCGGAAACTCTCGTAGAAGTACCGCTCGGTGAGCCTGGCCTCCCGGCAGACGCCGCGCATGGTCACCGAGGCCGCGCCGTCGGTGCCCATGAGCGTGAAGCCTGCCTCGATCAGCTGCTCCCGGCGGCGGGCCTGCCGCTCGTCGGCGCCGACACCACGCCAGGGACGACTCGGGCCAGACTCCGCACGTACCGACATGCCGCCATCCTGTCACCCGGAACGGCCAGTTCGCCGAGGCCAGCACCGCCGACACGAGCCCGGGGAACCTGGTGTCGAGCTCCGCGAGGCGCGGGGCGCGGAAGTGGTGGCTAAGGGTCGAGGCGGCAACCGGCAGCCCCAAGGTGCCGCACGAACGGCACGAGCCTTCCCTTCGCTGATGACCTTCTCAGGTCTCTTCGACACTTACGACCAGGCCGTGACCCGTTCCCCGGTCAGGAGCAGCAACCCTCCGGTCGCCCGAACGACTGGGAGTCGGCCTTGACGGTGTAGACCTCCCAGGGCTCCTGGCCGGGGCCGTGCACCCAGACCTTGTCCTGGAGGGCGTAGCAGCAGGTGGTGTCGTCCTCGGTCAACGTGTCGAGACCTTCACCGGTGAGCCGCTTGCCCGCGGCGTCCACCTCGTCTGCCGTGTCGACCTCGACGCCGAGGTGGTCCATGACCGTGGCCTGGCCCGGGTCTCCCTCGAGCAGCACGAGCTTGAGCGGCGGCTCGGCGATGGCGAAGTTGGCGTAGCCGTCCCGAAGCTTGGCCGGGGCGGTGTCGAAGAGCTTCGAGTAGAACTCGATCGATCCCTGCAGGTCACCCACCCGCAGCGCGAGTTGCATGCGTGACATGCACTTAGATTGATAGCTAATTAGAGGTCTGTCAATATAGACGCATGCCGAAGCAACTGCCGCTGACCGACCTGGACGCGTGCTGCTCACCGTTGGCCCGCGAACCGTTGAGCGAGGGACAGGCCGTGGAGCTGTCCCGCCTGTTCAAGGCCATGTCCGACCCGGTGCGGCTGCGGTTGCTCTCACTGATCGCCTCGCACGCGGGCGGCGAGGCGTGCGTGTGCGACCTGACCGGCGCTTTCGACCTGACCGCGCCGACGATCTCCCACCACCTGAAGGTGCTGCGAGAGTCCGGGCTGGTCACCGGCGAACGGCGCGGGACCTGGGTTTACTACCGCGTGCACCCCGAGGTGCTGGCCCGGCTGTCGGCCGTGCTCGTGCCCGGCGAGGAGACGGTGCCCGCGTGACCACGACCGACAACGCCCCGGCCGGCCTCGTCGGCAGACTCTCGACACTCGACCGCTTCCTGCCGGTGTGGATCGGCGCGGCGATGGCCGCCGGACTCGTGGCAGGCCGCCTCGTCCCCGGGCTCGGCACCGCGCTGAACGCCGTGACCGTGGACGGCATCTCGCTGCCGATCGCCGTGGGACTGCTGGTGATGATGTACCCGGTGCTGGCCAAGGTCCGCTACGACGAGCTCGGCTCCGTGACCCGCGACCGGCGCCTGCTGTGGTCGTCGCTGCTGCTGAACTGGATCATCGGCCCGGCCCTGATGTTCGCGCTGGCCTGGCTCCTGCTGCCCGACCTGCCGGAGTACCGCACCGGGCTGATCATCGTCGGCCTCGCCCGCTGCATCGCGATGGTGATCATCTGGAACGACCTCGCGTGCGGCGACCGGGAGGCCGCCGCCGTGCTGGTGGCCGTGAACTCGGTCTTCCAGGTCGTCGCGTTCGGAGTGCTCGGCTGGTTCTACCTCGCGCTGCTGCCCGGCTGGCTCGGCCTCGAGACCACCGACCTCGCCGTGTCCGGCTGGGAGATCGCCAAGAGCGTGCTGATCTTCCTCGGCGTCCCGCTGGTGGCCGGGTTCCTCACGCGCAGGCTCGGCGAGCGCGCGAAGGGCCGCGGCTGGTACGAGACGCGCTTCCTGCCGAGGATCGGGCCGATCGCGCTCTACGGGCTGCTGTTCACCATCGTGATCCTCTTCGCGCTGCAGGGTGACCAGATCATCGCCCGACCGCTGGACGTCGCCAGGATCGCACTGCCGCTGCTCGGCTACTTCGCCGTGATGTGGGCGGGCTCGTACGCTCTCGGCAAGGGCCTTGGCCTGTCCTACGAGCGCACCACGACGCTGGCGTTCACCGCGGCCGGCAACAACTTCGAGCTCGCCATCGCCGTCGCCATCGCCACCTTCGGCGCCACCAGCGGCCAGGCACTGGCCGGGGTCGTAGGGCCGCTGATCGAGGTGCCAGTACTCGTCGGCCTCGTCTACGTATCACTCGCACTTCGTCGCCGTTTCACCGTGGAGGCAACCCGATGACCACCCTGCCCGAGGTCCTGTTCGTCTGCGTCCACAACGCGGGCCGCTCGCAGATGGCCGCCGCACTGCTCGACCACCACGCCAAGGGCCGGGTCACCGTCCGCTCCGCGGGCTCCGCGCCCGCCGACACCATCAACCCCGCCGTGGTCGAGGTGATGAACGAGCTCGGACTCGACCTGTCCAAGGAGTTCCCCAAGCCGCTGACCACCGACGCGGTACAGGCGGCCGACGTCGTCATCACGATGGGCTGCGGCGACGCGTGCCCCGTGTTCCCCGGCAAGCGCTACCTCGACTGGCAACTGGACGACCCGGCGGGCCAGCCGGCCGAACGCATCCGCCCCATCCGCGACGACATCGACCGCCGGGTACGAGCCCTGCTCGCGGAACTGACCGACTGATCAGCCGGTGCCGAACTCGACGAGCTCGGCGATCGGCCGTACCTCGACGGCGCCGAACCGGGTGTCCGGGAACCGGGAGGCGATCTCGGCGGCCCGCTCCCGGCTGGCGCATTCGACCACGAAGTAGCCCACGAGCTGCTCCTTCGCCTCGGCGTAAGGCCCGTCGGTCGTCGCGGGCACGCCCGCGCGCACGCGGAACGTCCGAGCATCCCCTGGCGCGCCCAGCGCCACGCCCGTCACCAGCTCCCCGGAGGCGACGATCTCCTCGTGCAACGCCTCGGCCTGCCTGGTCAGCTCGGCCTGCCCGGCCTCGGGCAGCTCGCGAAACCCGGGAGTCCTGGCGTAGGCGGGATGTTCCCAGTTCTCGGGGTTGCTGTAGATCAGAATCAGATACTTCACGCTCGCTCCTCGCCGTTCACGCCAGCCCGGCGACGCCGATCAAGTTGCCCTCGGGGTCGGTGAACTGCCCGACCACGAGATCCCCTCCCGGCGTGCGCTCCGGCCCCATCCTGCGCGTCCCGCCGAGCCGTTCAGCCTCCCGCAACGCCGACTCGACGTCGTCGACCCCGACGTAGAACAACACGCGCCGGTCGTATCCGGAACCGCCGCCGACACCGCCGTTGATGCCGGCATCCCCGTCGCCGACGAAGCCGTAGTTACCGGGCTCGGACACGGCCTCGATGGTGGTCCCGCCGGTCTGGAACTCCCACCCGAAAAGGCCCCGATAGTACTCGCGCAACCGCCCAGGATCGGTACCGATGATCTCGAAGTGCACGACGGGCTGGCCCATGCTGCTCCCTTCCGCGCCGACGTTCGGCGCCTCCACCACACTCGTCGGAGCAGGCGCCACCTTCTCGACATCGGTTCTGGGCGTTGTCCTCTCCGAGTTGGCTCAGCAGCTCGCGGGCGAGCGCCTCGCCCCACCACTCCTGGATGCGGCCGGGTGACCACGACCGCTCGACCGTGAGCGTGCTGTAGACGTCGATGTTGCAGAGCGCGGCGTAGATGTCGACGGCGACAGGAACGTCCAGCCCTCGCCGGAGCGTGCCCTCCGGCCCGCGTCACCGCGGCTCGGTACCTGGCCTGTGGGCGGCGACGAACGTGCTGTTCGGCTTCAACCAGGCCTTCTGGCGATCGCGCTGCTGGGCTTCACCGTCGCTCCGTACACTGTGGACGGAACGAACAGGATCGCGATCACCGGCCTGATCGGCTGGCTCGGCTGGGCGACCTGGATAGTCGCCTACGGCGTCACACTGAACCTCTAGCGAGCATTGGCTGCGCTTGCTGGCCCTTCGCGCCACTAGCCCAGCGTCGGCCCGTCGGTGGCTCCACTCAACGGCGCAACTTCGACCACCCCAACCACCAGCACTCGCGCGAGAGATGCACTCCTACCTGCGCTGGCGCAACGCGAACAACCGCCATCCAGACGTGCTCGCCGCTCAGCACCGGGAACGCGCCCGCATCCGCGGCGAACGCCACCGCCGGTGGGGCCCGCCCTCAACCCCGAGCAGCCTGACCAACCCGGTGATCAATAGTGGTCACCGCACTAGTCACGCCAGTCGCCGGGGTGGAGCGCCGTGGCCAGGATGGTCACGGCGCCGCCGATCGTGATCGACAGGGTGGCCGGGGAGAACGCGCTCGACTCGCCCTCGGAGTGACCGGCGAGGGCGAACACCAACAGCCACGCCACCCCGCACACGACGAGCAGGATGATCCCGAAGACACGCGCGATCCGCACCGTGCGGGGGCTGACCCGGTCCCGGAACAGCTGCACCAGCGCGATGAACGCGACCAGGATGACCAGCACGAACCCACCGACGACGACCGCGGCCATGGCCGCCTCACCGCTGAACGGCCCGTCGCCGGCGTCCGCGAGACCGGCGATCGCGGGGATCAGCGCGATCGTCTCGTCCTCGTCCGAGTTGCCTGCCTCCTCGGTCGCGGACAGGAACGGCAGGAAGTAGCCGAGCACTAGCGCGACCGCGCCGACGGCCACCACCGCGCGGAACAGTGCTACTTCCAGGTAGAGCACGCGGTGCCGCAGCAGCTGTACCTCACGCCGCAGTACTGTGACATCGGCCGTCGTTTCGTCCATGCGAGGAGAGTAAACGGCCCGGGAACGCCGCGAGGGGCAACTTCGCGGCATTGCCCTGAAGGTGCCCGATTTCCACCCCGACCCGGCAAGATCAACCCTGCTCCCGACCACCACCCCAAGTCACGCACCCGTGGCCCCCTGGGCCTGCGGCGAGCCAACGATCGAGCAGAGCGCCGAACGTCGACTTCGTCCGCGCGACCTTCAGCTCGTCGGCCTCGCCCTGCAACTTGGTCAACGCCTTCTCGGCTTCCTTGCGGGCGGCTCGCTCGGAACGCTCGTTACCCGGCTTCTCGATCCTCACCGACTCGACGAGCACGATCCGCTCCCCAGTCGATGGGTCCTTGCCGGCCGACACACGCACCTGGAGCGCGTTTCCGAGACGCCGACTACTGCCTGAAGACCAACAGCCACAGGACTGTAAGACGCCTGAACAGCAAGAAACCCGCTGCTCAGAGCGGGTTTTTCATGCTGCGCGCCCGAAGGGATTCGAACCCCTAACCTTCTGATCCGTAGTCAGATGCTCTATCCGTTGAGCTACGGGCGCAGTGTTCAGTTGTTCCCGACCGGGGTCGGGGTGGTGCTCGGCTAGGCCGAGCCCCGGCGGAGGCTCCGGGATTTGAACCCGGGAGGGGGGGTTACCCCCAACCGCATTAGCAGTGCGGCGCCATAGACCAGACTAGGCGAAGCCTCCCAGGTCGCGACCACTGCCAACATAGAGTACACACGCCTCCGGACCCACCACAAAGCACCCCCGATTAACCCTGTGACCTGGTCATTCTCGGTGAGCGAGAGCCACGAAGGGGGCCAGGGAGCTCGGGTTCGCGAGCGCGTCGCGGCTGACCGCTCGGTCCGGGGCGACGCCTTTGAGGATCTTCTTCACCGGGACCTCGCACTTCTTGCCGTTCAGCGTGCGCGGGACCTCGTCGACCACCACGAACCGGTCCGGAACATGCCTGGGTGAGAGCTCCTTTCGCAGTTCCTTGCGCAGTGACGGCTCCACCGCCTCCAGCGTCGCCCCTTCGGCGAGGACCAGGAAGCACAGCAGCTCACCCTCCTCGTTGGCGGAGGTATCGATGACCAGCGAGTCCTGGACCTCCTCGAAACCCTCCACGACCCGGTAGAACTCCGCCGTGCCCATCCGCACGCCGCCCCGGTTGAGGGTCGAGTCGCTGCGCCCGTAGATGATCGCCGAGCCTCGCGGTGTGATCTTGATCCAGTCTCCGTGCCTCCACTTGCCGGGGAACTCCTCGAAATACGCCTCCCGCAGGCGCCTGCCGTCCGGGTCGTTCCAGAAGAACACCGGCATCGACGGCATCGGCTTGGTGATCATCAGCTCACCGACCTGGTCGACCACCGGCTTGCCCGCCTCGTCGTAGGCCTCCACGGCCGCGCCGAGGCACCGGCACGACAGCTCACCGAGCCACACCGGCAGGTCCGGCGACGAACCCACGAACGCCGTGCACAGATCGGTCCCGCCCGACACCGAGCAGATCTGCACGTGCGGACCGATCGCGTCGGCGATCCAGCGGAAGCCCTCCACGCTCAGCGGCGCCCCCGTGGATCCCAGCGCCCGCATCGCCGACAGGTCGAACTCCTCCGACGGCTTCAGGTGCGCCTTGAGGCAGCTCTGCACGAACGGAGCCGACGTGCCGAAGTACGTCACCCGGTGGCGCTCGGCCAGCCGCCACAGCGTCCGCAGGTCGGGATGCCCGGGGCTGCCGTCGAACAGCACGATCGTCGAGCCGACGAGCAGCCCGGAGATGAGGAAGTTCCACATCATCCAGCCCGTCGTGGTGAACCAGAAGAACCGCTCCCCCGGGCCGAGATCGCACTGCAACGCGAGCGCCTTGAGGTGCTCGACCGTGATCCCGCCGTGGCCCTGCACGATCCCCTTCGGCAGGCCCGTCGTGCCCGACGAGTACAGGACCCACAGCGGGTGGTCGAACTCGACGGGCTCGAACGCGAGCTCGGCACCCGCGTGCTCGGCGAGGAGCGCGTCCCAGCCGAGCGCGTCCGGGATGGCGCCGCCGCCCTCGTAGTCGATCAGCACCGTCGCCGCGAGCCCCGGCAGTTTCCCGCGCAGCTCCTCCACGGTCGGCCGGACGTCGAACGACCTGCCGTTGTACACGTAGCCGTTGACGGCGAGGAGCACCTTCGGCTCGATCTGGGTGAACCGGTCGGCGATCGCGCGCACGCCGAAGTCCGGCGAGCACGACGACCACGTGGCCCCCAGGCTCGCCGCGGCGAGGAAGGCCACGAGCGTTTGCGGGCAGTTCGGCGCGAGCGCCACCACACGGTCGCCCTTGCCGACGCCCAGCGCCACGAACGCAGCCCGCGCCGCGGCGACCCGGGACCGCAGCTCGCCGTAGGTGAGCCGGTCTTCGAGGCCGTCCTCGCGCTGGAAGATCACCGCGAGGTCGCCGTCGGCCTTCTCCGCGCCCGCGACGCCGCCGGACAGGGCGTGCTCCGCGTAGTTCAGCGTCGCGCCCTCGAACCACCGCGCGCCCGGCATCTCCAGCCCCGACAGCACCGCGCCGGGCTGCTCGTGCCAGCGCACCCCGAGGTAGTCGGCGACGGCCGACCAGAAGTCACCGAGCGATCCCGTGGAGAACTCCCAGAGTTCCTGGTAGTCCCTGGTGGTCACGCCGCGCTCGGTGCTCAGCCACCGGCGGAAGTCCTCGATCCTGGTCTCGGCGATGTGCTCGGGAGAGGGCTGCCACAACACCTCTCCGACCTCGGCGTCAGCACTCATACGCCGCACTTTAGGCCAGATCCGAGGCCATTTCCTGCGCCATCGTCAGCAATCGCGCTGGATCGACCGGCGTCACCGTGACCCAGTCGCCGTGCCTGCGCAGGGCGTACCGGCCGTGCTCGGTGTCGACCCAGTTGACCGTGCTCGGCGCGCGGCCGCTCGCCCGTGCGCTCGCGCCGAACCGCCCGGAACCGGATGGTCCGCTGACGGCCCGCAGAAGCGTGTTCGCTTCGGCGGCCCGCACACCCGCGTCGCGCAGCACGTCCAGGAACCCGGTCGAGCCCTCGTACTCGGCCACCCGACAGGCCCTGCGGTAGTCGGCGAACCGGATGTTGCCCGGGCCGCCGATGCCGGCCTGCAGCGGGGATACCGACGTCAGCATTGTCTCCACCAGCGCCGTCCTGCGTACCGGGCCGAGCCGCACCTCGCCGTCGCCGGCACCGGCCGCCACGTCGCCGTACGCGCCGGAGGCACCGGCACCGCGGAACACGGTCCCGTCGCCGGTCACCTCAAGGTCGAGCGACAGCTCGGGCGCGGCCAGCGCGCGCAGCAGGTCGGCCAGGTCGCGGGCGGGGCGGGCGACAGTGCCGAGCCCTCGCTCGGCCAGCGCCCTGTCGGCGAGCTCGACCAGCTCGGCGCGGGCCGACGCCGTGCGCCCCACGTGCGGGATCTCCAGCACGGCGGGAAGCTCACCCAGCCCCAGCTCGGTCCAGATCAGGTACAGCTCACCGGGGTGCAGGCTGAGCCAGCCGGTGCTCTCGTCGTGCACTCACCAGCCTCCGCGCGGACCCTCGCCGAGCACCGGCGGAACCACCGGCACCTGCGGACCCCACAGGTCGTCCTCCTCCTGGAGGTACGACGGCGACTTGCGTTCGACGTCGTCGTCCCCGCCGGGGCGAGCACCGGCGGCGGCACCCATCGGCATCGCGCCGGGCACCGCTCCACCACGCGGGCCGGCGGTCGCCGCGGCGGCGGGAGGCGCGGCCTGTCCGCTCGGCGCCGCCGCACCCGCGCGCGGACCGGCTCCCGGCTGTTCGCCGCCGCTCTGCTGCCCCGGCGTCATCGGCGTGACCGTGCCGCCACCCGGTGAGCCGGGCGCGGACGTGCCACCGGCGACAGGCGCGACCGGACTGACGGAACTCGCCGTCGTGCCGTCGTCCGGCGCCGGTTCAGGCTTCGGCCCGGGCTCCCGGGGAGGAGGAGGCGGCGGGTCGGGTTCCCGCAGCAGCAACGACTCCGGATCCGGGCTCTGGAACGCAGGCACGCGGCCGTACAGCTCGTTGGAGTCACGCTGGTACTGCTCCATCACCTCGGCGGCCTGCTGGTGCAGCTGCCGCGACTCCTCCCGCTCGGGCGCCGGGTCGGCCACCAGGTCGGGTGCGGTGCGCCAGTACTCCTGGGGCACCTGCGGGGTGGGCAGGAAAACCTCCACGGCCGGCGGCGGCTCCGGCATGTTGCGCTTCGCCGTCGCGGCCAGCGCGGCCTGCTCGCTCACGCAGCCGGAGACCACCGCGCTGCCCGCCGCCGACTCCTCCGTCCAGCCCGCGAGCTGCTCGACCTTGCCCCTCGCCTCCTCGGCCGAGGCACCCTGCCAGCCGTCGGCGGCCTCCCGCAGCGCCTTGCGCAGTTCCTGTCCGATCTCGTCCAGCTCGCCGCCGAGCCGGGACCACTGCGCCGCCACCTCGGTGGCGCCCTCCAGGTCGAGCCCGGTGGTGGCCATGTCGTACAGCTCGCGGTGCGAGTAGGTCCGCCAGTTCACGTACTGGCCGAGGTCGCCGGGTTCGGGTTCCGGCTCTGGCCGGGGCCACGGGTAGGGCAGGCAGTGCACCGGCTCGCGTTGCATCAGTCCACCTCCCCGAGCCGGGTGAGCCGTTCGCTCGCGTCGGTGTCGGCCTCGGCGATCAGCCCGGCCGCGCGCCGCACGATCTCGTCGAGCCTCTCCAGCTGACGCGCGAATTCCTCCAGCACGGGCAGCGCGGCACCGGCCCCACCCGACGCCGCGCCACGCAACCGTTCGCCCATCGTGCGGCCGACGAAGTTGTCCCCGAACCGCAGCGGCCGGTCGATGCGCTCACCGCAGTCGGCGATCAAGGTGTGCACCCTCGACTGCACGGCGGTGATCGACGCCAGCAAGCGGTGGGCCGCATCGGGATCGAGCTTCAGCTCACCGGTGCGCACCTGGTCGTGGACCGTCTCGAGGTCCTCGGCGACCGGGGCCAGCGCTGCGGCGGCGCCCGACGCGAACGCTGCGCCGGGCGCCAGCATGGGAACGGGTTGGGCGGAAGGATCGGTCACGACGGCACCCCCAAAGACTCGTGCACGCAGAACTGTACTGCGAAACGGGGGTGCCGACGATCGATTCGCCGGGTTCTACCTGTTCAGCGCAGGTACGCGTCGAACCAGTCGAGCGTGCGCTGCCACGCCTCCGCCGCGGCGGCCGGGTCGGCGTCGAAGCGGTGACTGGCGCCCGGGTAGCGGACGACGTTGGTGGCCACCTTCGCCGCCGACGCAGCCTCCTGCAGCCGCTCGACCGCGAGCTCGCCCGCCACGTCGCCGTCGTCGCCGTACATGCCGAGCCACGGGCTGGTGAGCCTGCCCGCGATCTCCACCAGCGGGGGCAGCTCGTCGGACGCGGGAGTGCTGACGGCGTGCCCGCCGACGCTCACCGCGGCGCCGAGCTTGCGGCTGGCGGCCACCACGAGCGCGGCCGTGCCGCCCGTGTCGAACCCGACGACGCCGATCAGGTCGGCGCGCACGCCGCGTTCCACGAGCCACGCGAGCGTGACGTCGGTGGCCGCGAGCACGTCCTGGCCGGTCAGCGGCGCACCGGCGGCCACGATGTGGGGAGCGACGGCCAGCCAGCCCTCTCCCGCGAGCCCCGAGACGAGCAGCCGCACCGTGTCGGTGACGCCCTCCGCCTCGTGCAGCACGACGAGACCACCTCGCACGGCGCCATCCGGTTCCGCGAAGGTGAGCCTCGCGGTGCGGCCGTCCTCGTGCCGGTAGTCCTCGGTGTACGTCTGCGTCATGTACCCACTCAACCACCGATAGTGGTGTCCCAGTCAACGTGAGCTGGCAGATATGCGGCGAGATAGGTTGAACGGCGAAACCCTTCCGACCCCGAGGAGCGCATCCGATGTCCTCCGCCATCCCGACGAGGGCCGACCTGGCCGCGTTGCCCGCGTACGTGCCCGGCCGCACAGTGCCCGGTGCGATCAAGCTGGCCAGCAACGAGGTGCCGGGCGGCCCCCTGCCCAGCGTGGCCGAGGCGATCGCCCACGCGACGGCACAGGTGAACCGCTACCCCGACATGGGCTCGCAGGCCCTGACGGAGCGGCTGGCGAAAGAGCTGGAGCTGCCCGTCGAGCGGATCGCCGTTGGCTGCGGTTCGGTGTCGCTGTGCCAGCAGCTCGTGCAGGGCATGTGCGAGCCGGGCGAGGAGGTGCTCTTCGCGTGGCGCTCGTTCGAGGCGTACCCGATCGTCACGCAGGTCGGCAACGCGAAGGCCGTGAGGGTGCCGCTGGACGCCTCGCAGACCCACGACCTCGACGCCATGGCCGCCGCGATCACGCCGAAGACGCGGGTGGTGTTCGTGTGCAACCCGAACAACCCCACGGGTACGGCAGTGCGCCGCGACGCGCTGGTGCGCTTCCTCGACCAGGTGCCCTCCGACGTCCTCGTGGTGCTCGACGAGGCCTACCGCGAGTTCGTCACCGACCGCGACGTGCCGGACGGGCTGGAGTTCGTGCGGACGCGGCCGAACGTGACCGTCCTGCGCACGTTCTCCAAGGCCTACGGGCTCGCGGGCCTGCGCGTCGGCTACGCCGTCGGGCCCGAGGAGGTGATCACGGCGCTGCGGAAGGTCTACGTGGCCTTCAGCGTCAACACGCTCGCTCAGACGGCCGCGATCGCCTCGCTGGACGCGAAGGACGAGCTGCTCGCCCGGTGCGCGGACGTGGTGCGGGAGCGCGCGCGGGTGCGCGACGAGCTGCTGGCGGCCGGCTACGACGTCCCCGAGACGCACGCGAACTTCGTGTGGCTGCCGCTCGGCGAGCGCGCCGTCGAGTTCGCCCAGCACGCGCTGGAGCACAAGGTCGTGGTGCGGCCGTTCGCGGGTGACGGCGTGCGCGTGACGATCAGTACCCCCGAGGAGAACGACGTGTTCCTGGACGCGGCGAGGTCGTTCACGCGCTGATGGCCGACCCGTCCACACGCGACGATCGGGTGGCCCCGCTCGGCGAGCGCCGTGCCGACCACGGCGACCGGTTCACTCGACGGTGACGCTCTTCGCCAGGTTGCGCGGCTTGTCGATGTCGCGGCCCAGCGCCGTCGCGAGGTGGTAGGCGAGCAGCTGCAGCGGGATGCCGAACAGGATCGGGTCCAGCTCGGGCTCGGTGCGCGGCACGCGCAGCTCCGCGTCGGCGAGGCCCTCGGGCAGCTGCGCGTTGGTCACCGCGATCACGGGGCCGCCGCGCGCCTTGATCTGCTCCATCGTGCCGATGTTCTTCACCAGCAGCTCGTCGTCGGGAACGATCACCACCGACGGCATGGAGGGGTCGATGAGCGCGATCGGCCCGTGCTTGAGCTCGCCCGCCTGGTATGCCTCGGCGTGGACGTAGGAGATCTCCTTGAGCTTCTGCGCCCCCTCCCTCGCCACGGGCCAGCCCCGCACGCGCCCGACGAAGAACATGTGCCTGGCCTCGGCGAACTTGCGGGCGACCTCGGCGATGGGCTCGTCCTGCGTGCGCACGACCTCCTCGATGTGGTCGGGCAGCGCGTCGAGCCCCTCGACGATGCGGCGCCCGTCGGCGACGGAGAGGTCACGCACGCGGCCCAGCAGCAGGGCGAGCATCGCGAACGTCGTGTTCATGTTCGTGACGGCCTTGGTGGAGGCCACCGACACCTCGGGTCCCGCATGCAGGAACACGCCACTGCCGCACTCGCGGGCGATCGCGCTCGCCACGGCGTTCACGGCACCGATGACGCGGCCGCCCTTGCGGGAGAGCTCCTGCACGGCGGCGAGCGTGTCGGCGGTCTCGCCGGACTGGCTCACGGCGACGTACAGGGTCTCGGGGTCGACCACCGGGTTGCGGTAGCGGAACTCCGAGGCGGGCTCGGCGTCGGCGGGCAGCCGCGCCAGCTCCTCGACGAGGCCGGCGCCGATCTGGCCCGCGTAGTAGGCCGAGCCGCAGCCGAGGAACTTCACGCGCCGGATGGAGCGCAGCTCCCTCGGGTCGAGGCGGAGGCCGCCGAGCCGCGCGGTGGAGAACCGCTCGTCGAGCCTGCCGCGCAGGGCCCGCCGCACGGCCTCCGGCTGCTCGCCGATCTCCTTGCGCATGTAGTCGGCGTAGCCGTCGAGCTGGTAGTCCTCGTCGGACAGCTCGACCTCGGTGGGCGTCTTGTCGGTGCGCTTGGCCTGCAGCGTGCTGGTGCGGTAGTCACCGGCCTTGAGCGTGGCGAGCTCGCCGTCGTCGAGGTAGACCACGCGCTGCGTGTGCCGCACGAGCGCGGCGAGGTCGGAGGCGACGAACATCTCCCCGTCGCCGATGCCTAGCACGATCGGGCTGCCGTTGCGGGCGACCACGATCTCGCCCGGGTTCTTGACGTCGAGCACCACGATGCCGTAGGCGCCCTCCACCTGGTGCAGCGCGCCGCGCACGGCGTCCTCGAGCGTCTCCGCGCCGTCCCGCAGTCGCGCGGCGATCAGGTGCGCGAGCGCCTCGGTGTCGGTGTCGGAGGCGAACTCGACGCCGCTCGCGATGAGCTTCGCGCGCAGCTGCTCGGCGTTCTCGATGATCCCGTTGTGGACGACGGCGATGCGGCCCTCCGCGTCGAGGTGCGGGTGCGCGTTGACGTCGGTCGGCTCGCCGTGGGTGGCCCAGCGCGTGTGCGCGATGCCCACCGGCGCGGGGTTGTCCTCACCCACGAGCGTGCGCAGCTCACCGACGCGCACGGCGGCCTTGGTCACCCTGAGCCTGCCCCGGTGGGCCAGCGCGACACCGGCCGAGTCGTAACCCCGGTATTCGAGCCGCTGCAGGCCCTCCAGCAGGATCGGCGCCGCCTCGCGCTTGCCGATGTAGCCGACGATTCCACACATGGGTGTCTCCTACCCGTAGACGATGCGCCGCAGCTGGCGCTCGGAGAGCGGGCCCGCCGCGACCGGCCTGTTCGCCAGTTCGGCCTGCAGCAGTGCCCAGATCTGCGCGTTGCGCCACCCACGGTTCTTCAGTTCGCGATGCCGCCGCCGCACCAGCTCCTCGGTGGTCTCGCCGAAGAACGCGAGCACGTCGGCGACGACCCTGGCCGCGGTCTCCGAGGGGAGCCCCGTTGAGGCCGCGACGTGCCGCACCAGTTCCGAGGGCGGCGACTGGTCCATGCGCCCGAGCCTGCCCGCGACGGGCGGCCACTTCAAGTTTCCTGCCCGATATCGGGCAAGCTCACACCTGGCGCAGCACCAGCTGGACGATCGCGGCGATGCCGACCACCACGATGACGCCACGCAGCACCGTCGGGGACAACCTGCGCCCGACCAGGGCACCGAGCCAGCCGCCGAGGATCGAGCCGCCCGCGAGCAGCGCGACCACCGGCCAGCTGATCGGGGCCACGAAGGCGTAAATCGTCCCCGCCACCACGTTCACCACGGCGGCGAGCACGTTCTTGATCCCGTTGAGCCGCTGGATGGGCTCGTTGAGAAGCATGCCCATGAACGCCATGAGCATCACGCCCTGCGCGGCCGTGAAGTACCCGCCGTAGATCCCGACCAGGAAGATCAGCGTGAGCAGCAGCACCGTGCCCTGCTTCGCGGGCTCGTCGGCACCGTTGCGCTCCGCCTTGGTCTCCCTACGCCGCAGCACCCACGTCGACACCCTCGGCTGGATGATCACCAGCACCACCGCGAGCCCCACGAGCACGGGCACCACCGTTTCGAAGGCATCCGGCGGCAGCGAGAGCAGCAGCACCGTGCCGCCGACGGCGCCGAGGGCCGACGCGGGCACGAAGGTCAGCAGCCGCCGGAACTGGCCGCGCAGTTCCTTCCGGTAGCCGATCGCGCCGGTGATCGTGCCGGGTACGAGGCCGATCGCGTTGGACGTCGTCGCCGTCACGGGTGGGTAGCCGAACGCGACGAGCACCGGGAACGTCACGAGCGTCCCGGACCCGACCACCGTGTTGATCATTCCCGCCCACACGCCCGCGAGAGCGATGAGAACGGCGTGCCACCAGATCACGGACGGACCATAAGCGGCGGTTATTTGGGCCGCCCCCTGAGGATGCGTATACAGTGTTCAGCCTCACGCTCGACCCTCCCAGGTAGGACGTTTCGCCCGTGCCATACCGGGAATCCCCCGCCGGACACGTTGCGAGGGAGGTACGAGTGGACACGACGAGGTTGCGCGAGCTGGTCACGGCCGACGGCCCGTTCGCCTCGGTCTACTTCGACGACACGCACGACACCGCCGATGCCGAGAAGCTGCTGGAGCTTCGCTGGCGCGAGCTGCGCGAGCGGCTCGAGGACCAGGGCGCCGAGCGGCCAACACTCGACGCGATGGAGACCGCCGTGCGGGAGGCCGCGCCCCCGGTCGGCCGCAGCGGCAGGGCGCTCGTCGCCGTCGGCGACCGCGTGCTGGTGGACCAGGAGCTCGACGAACCACCCGCCCAGCCCATCGCGCGGCTCTCCGGCTTGCCCTACGTGCTGCCGCTGGCCGAGTTCGGGGAGCGCCCGCCCGCGCACGTGCTTGCGGTGGTCGACCACGTCGGCGCCGACGTCACCGCGGTCGACGCGGACGGCAACGTGGTCGACGAGGAGACCGTCGAGGGCTCGGACCACCCCGTGCACAAGGTGCGGGGCGGTGGGTCAGCGCACCGCGACCTCCAGGCACACGCCGAGGAGACGGCCCGGCACAACATCAACCGGGTCGCCGAGCACGTCGCCACCACGGCTCGCCGGATCGGCGCCGGGCTGGTGGTGCTGGCCGGTGAGTCGCAGGCCCGCAAGGAACTGCACGACGCGCTGCCCGAGCAGGTGCGGCGTGTGGCGACCGAGCTGCAGAGCGGCGCGCGTCACCAGGGCGGCGGCAACACCGAGCTGCACGAACAGATCCGGCAGCTACTCGCCAAGACCAAGCAGACCCGCCGCGACGAGGTCGTGGAGCGGTTCCGCGCCGCGCTCGGCAAGCGTGACGGACTCGCCGTGCAGGGGCTGGAGGCCACCACCACGGCGCTGCGGGAGGCCAACGTCGAGACGCTGCTCGTCTCCGATCCCGGCGACGCCGAGGTGCTCACCGGTGAGGAGCCGACGCTCGTCGCGGTTCAGGAGGAGGAGCTCGAGGCCCACGGGAGCAGGTCGGTCAGCAGGCGGCGAGCCGACGAGGCGCTGGCCGTGGCCGCCATCGCGGGGGCCGCCGAGATCGTCTGCACCGGGAACACGGTGGAGCTGGCCGACGGCGTCGGCGCAGTGCTCCGGCACGACTGAACCGCGGCGAAACCGCACATCGAGACGAGGTATGCGCAGGGTGGCTACTGTAGGCGGGAAACGTTGAACGGCCGGCAGAACACTGAGGTGAAAGTGACCGAAACAGAGCCGCCGTCGCAGGACGTCGGTGCCCAGGACGACATCGAGTTGCGGCTGGGCGCGAGCCTGGTCCACCTGCCCATCATCCGCTCCGTGGCGGCGAACATCGCCATGAGAGCCGACTTCGATCTGGACGCCATCGCCGACCTGCGGCTCGCGGTCGACGAGGCGTGCTCCACGCTGATCACCCGCGCGGTGCCCGGCACCACGATGGTGTGCCGGTTCACCATCGACGACGACGAGCTGCGGTTCAGCGGTGCTGTCACTTCCGCCGATCACGAGGCGCCGAGCACGGCGTCGTTCGGCTGGCGCGTGCTCACCACTCTCGCCGACTCGGCCGACTCGTGGGTGGAGACCGCCGCGCGGGACGGGCAGGGCCACTGGGTGCACGTCGAACTCGCCAAGCGAAAGCCGACCCTTACGTGACCGGATCGACGACTCGCGGATCGCGCAGCCCTTCGGACGACTACGAGCACCTCACCCCCCTTTTCGAGGAGTTCGTCGAGCTCGCAGAGGACGATCCACGCCGCGTCGAGCTGAGGGACGAGCTCGTCACCGGCCACCTGCCGCTCGCAGAGCACATCGCGCAGCGGTTCTCCGGCCGCGGCGTGGCCAAGGAGGACCTGGTGCAGGTGGCCAGGGTCGGCCTCATCAACGCGGTCGACCGCTTCGACCCGCGGCGGGGCTCGGACTTTCTCTCGTTCGCCGTGCCGACCGTGATGGGCGAGGTGCGGCGGCACTTCCGGGACACCGGGTGGGTCATCCGCGTGCCGCGCAGGCTCAAGGAGCTGCACCTTTCGATCAACAACGCCAGCACTCAGCTCTCGCAGCGCCTCGGCCGTGCGCCGACGCCGAGCGAGATCGCCGCGCATCTCGACCTCACCCCCGACGAGGTGATGGAAGGCCTTGAGGCCGGCAACGCCTATCACTCGATGTCGCTCGACGAGGTGCTCTCCGGCGACACGGAGAACCTCGCGCTCGGCGACACGCTGGGCGAGGAGGACGCCGCGCTGGAGGGCGTCGAGAACCACGAGACGCTGCAGCCGCTGGTGAAGGAACTGCCGGAGCGCGAGCGCAAGATCCTCGCGCTGCGGTTCGTGCACAACATGACGCAGACGCAGATCGCCGAGCGCATCGGCATCTCGCAGATGCACGTCTCACGGCTGCTCGCCCGCACGCTGGACCGGCTGCGCGAGGGCCTCGTCGAAGATCGCCCCGAGGGCGACGAGCCGTAGCGTTTCAGCAGCTCACAGCCCGGGTACCTGCTCGGGTATGGCGAAGAACGACGCCCTGGGCGAATACCATTCGAAGCGGGACCTGAAGCGGTCCGGCGAGCCCGGTGGGTCGCGGCGCGGGCGGAAGGCCGCGCGGCCGCGCTTCGTCATCCAGCGCCACGACGCGTCGAGCCTGCACTTCGACTTCCGGCTGGAGATCGGCGACGTGCTCGCGTCGTGGTCGATCCCGAAGGGCCCCTCGCTGGACCCCGGCGACAAACGGCTGGCCATCCGCACCGAGGACCATCCGCTCGACTACGCCGACTTCGAGGGGAGCATCCCGGAGGGCGAGTACGGCGCCGGCACCGTGATCGTGTGGGACGCCGGCACGTTCGAGCACCTCGGCGACGGGTCCGCCGAGGACGCGCTCGACCGGGGCAGCCTCAGCTTCCGGCTGGAGGGCGAGAAGCTGCACGGTGCGTTCACGCTCGTGCGCACGCGCGGGAGCCGTCAGGAGCAGTGGCTGCTGATCAAGAAGGACGACGAGGGCGCCGACCGTCGTCGCAAGCCCGCGAAGACGCAGCCGGAGTCGGTGCTCACCGGCCGGACCAACGAGGACCTCGCGTGAGGTGGCACGAGCCCATGCTGGCCACGCTCACCGACCGGTACTTCTCCGATCCGGGCTGGGTGTTCGAACGCAAGCTCGACGGCGTGCGCGCGGTGTGCGTGCGCGAGGACGGCGGCGAACCGCGGCTGTGGTCGCGCAACCACCGGCTGATGAACGCCGCCTATCCCGAGCTGGTGGAGGCGCTCGCCGGGCAGGGCGGCGAGTCGTTCACCGCCGACGGCGAGATCGTGGCCTTCGACGGCAGGCAGACGAGCTTCGCGAAGCTCCAGCCACGCATCCACCTCAGCGATCCGGTGCGCGCGAGGAACACCGGCGTCGAGGTCTTCTACTACCTGTTCGACCTGCTGGAGTTCGGCGGCACCGACGCACGCTCGCTGCCGTTGCGGCAGCGCAGGGAGCTGCTGCGACAGGCGTTCGACTTCCACGGCGCGATCCGCATCTCCCAGTACCGCAACACCGAGGGCGAGAAGTTCCTGGAGGAGGCGTGCGCGAAGGGCTGGGAGGGGCTCATCGCCAAGCGGGCCGACGCGCCGTACACCAGCGGGCGCTCGCGTGACTGGCTGAAGTTCAAGTGCGTCAAGGACCAGGAGTTCGTGGTGGGCGGCTACACCGACCCTTCCGGTTCGCGCGCGGGGTTCGGTTCGCTGCTCGTGGGCTACTACGCGGACGGCGGGCTCCGCTACGCGGGCAAGGTGGGAGCCGGCTACAACGACGCGACGCTGCGCGACCTCCGCCGCAGGTTCGAGACGCTGGGCAGGGCGAAGTCTCCGTTCGCGGGACCGGTGCGGGAGCCGAACAGTCACTGGCTGGAGCCGGAGCTCGTGGTGCAGGTGAAGTTCACCGAGTGGACCGGCGACGGCAGGCTGCGGCACCCTCGGTTCACGGGGCTGCGCAACGACAAACCGGCGACCGACGTGATCCGGGAGACGGCATGACCGACGTGTCCAAGGCAGGCAAGGTGTTCTACCCCGCCGACGACATCACCAAGGGCGACGTCGTCGAGCACTATCGGCGCGTGGCCGAGGTGATGGTGCCGCACCTGAAGGGCCGCCCGCTGACCCTGCGCCGCTACCCGGACGGCATTGAGCGCGAGGGTTGGTTCCAGAAGGAGGCCTCCGAGCACTTTCCCGGCTGGGTACGGGTCGAGGCGGTGCCGCAGCGCGGCAAGCAGGGCGAGTACGTGCACCACGTCGTGTGCGACGACGCGGACACGCTGGAGTACCTTGCCAACCAGGCGACGATCGAGTTCCACGTCTGGTTGTCCACTGTGGACAAGCTGGACTGTCCCGATCTGCTCGTGCTGGACCTCGACCCGCCGGAGGGCACCAAGGCCGCCGAGCTGCGCGGGGTCGCCCGCAGGGCTCGCGACCTGTTCAAGGGCGTCGGGCTCACGTCGTTCGTGCAGGCCACCGGAGGCCGCGGCTTCCACGTCGCCGTGCCGCTGGACGCCACCACCGACTTCGACACCGTGCGGGAGCTGGCCCGGCTCGCCGCCGACCGGCTGGCGGCAGACGACCCCAACCGGCTCACCACGGCGCAGCGCAAGGACAAGCGGGGCGGGCGGATCTTCCTCGACACCAACCGCAACGCCTACGGGCAGACGTTCATCGCGCCGTACTCGCTGCGTGCGCGGCCCGGCGCGCACGTGGCGACCCCGCTGGACTGGACAGAGCTGGGCAGGGCGCGGCCGGACGGCTACGACCTCACCCGGATCCGGCAACGACTGGCGCGCAAGGCCGACCCCTGGCAGAACATCCACGCCCACGCGGCGTCGGCGGCGAACGCGCTGGAGAAGCTGAGCTAGGAGGCGGCATGGCACGCGCGATCTGGAGCGGAGCGCTGAACTTCGGGCTGGTGACGGTGCCCGTCGAGCTGTACAGCGCCACCGAGGACCACACGATCCACTTCCGGCAGTTCCAGCGCGGCACCTCCGACCGGATCAGGTACCGGCGCGTGAACGAGCGCACCGGCGAGGAGGTGCCGTACGAGGACATCGTCAAGGGCTACGACCTCGGCGGGGACGAGTACGTGCTGGTGGAGCCCGACGAGCTGGACCAGATCGCGCCGGGTCGCTCCCGCACGATCGACATCGACGCGTTCGTGGACCTCGACGAGATCGATCCCATCTACTTCCAGAAGACCTACTGGCTCGCGCCCGCGAAGGAGGAGTTCGGCCGCGCGTACAGCCTGCTGATCGAGGCGATGGGCAAGACCAACCGGGCCGGGCTCGCGCGGTTCGTCATGCGGGGCAAGGAGTACATCGCGGCGGTGCGATCGGGCGACGGCGTGCTCGTACTGAACACGCTGCTCTTCCCCGAGGACATCCGCGAGCCGAAGAAGGAGATCAGCAAGCTCCCCGCGCCGGGCGACGTGAAGCCCAAGGAGGTCGACATGGCGGTGAGCCTGATCGAGTCGATGGCCGAGGACTGGAAGCCCGACGACTACCACGACACCTACACGCAGCGCGTCAAGAAGCTCATCGAGGACAAGCGCGCAGGCCGCACGGTGACGCCGGAGGAGGCGCCGCCCGAGGCCACGAAGGTCGTGGACCTGTTCGAGGCCCTCTCGCGCAGTGTGGAGAGCCGCAAGAAGGGCGGGTCGGCCACCAGGTCGGCCAAGAAGGGCAAGGCCAAGCAACCGGACCTGTCGGAGCTGAGCAAGGCCGACCTCGACAAGATGGCCCGCGAGGCGGGCATCAAGGGCCGGTCGAAGATGACGCGCGCCCAGCTGGAGAAGGCGCTCGCCGACGCCTCAGGCGCACCGGCACGCAAACGAGCCTCCTGAGGCGCGCGCCAGGCAATACGATCACCGCGTGCGCACGACTCGCCTGCCGACGCGGTTCCACACCGTCGTGCGCACGAGCCTGGGCTTCGCCGCGCTCGGCTTCATGTCGAGCTTCTGCGGCGCCGGAATCGTCTTTCTGCTGCTCATGCTGCAGGGCGTCCCCGAGACCGTCGCAGGGCACGGCTGGATCATCGCCGTGTGCGCTGGCGGGTACGTGCTGCTGTCCGTGCTGGTGGGCACGGCGTGGGCGGTGTTCCTGCAACGCCGTACCGCCGTGTGGTTCGTGCTGGGGCGCGAACCGACGCGGGAGGAGGCGCGCCGCGCGCTGCGCCTTCCCGTGGACCTCGCGACGGTCAGCGGCACGCTGTGGCTCGGCGGCGTCGTGGTCATCGGCACGCTCACGGCGGTGTTCGGCACGTGGCTCGACGCGCTGGGCGTGGCGATGGCGATCCTGCTCGGCGGGTTCGCGACGGTGGGCCTCACCTACCTGGCCACGGAGTGGGTCGCGCGGCCGGTGATGACGATGGCGCTGGCCACCGCGCCGCCGCGCGGCACGCTGCCGATGACGGTGCTGCGCCGGCTCGTCATCACGTGGGCTCTGGCCAGCGGTGTGCCGATGGTGGGCGTGCTGCTGGTGGTGCTGCCGCCCGATCTCGGCCCGAGCGACCCCGCGCCCAGCCTACTGGCGCTGTCGGTGACGGGGCTCGTGCTCGGCGCGCTCGCGACGGCACTGCTGGCGCGCGCGGTGGCCGCGCCGCTGCACCGGCTGCGCCTCGCGCTCGACCAGATCGCCAAGGGGCGCCGCGACGTGCGGGTCGGCATCGACGACTCCAGCGAGATCGGGATGCTCCAGACGTCGGTGAACGACCTCGCGAAGGGCCTCGCCGAGCAGGAACGGCTGCGGGACCTCTTCGGCAGGCACGTCGGCGACGACGTGGTGCGGCACGCGCTCGAGTACGGCGCCTCCCTCTCCGGCGACGTGCGGGACGTGACGGCGCTGTTCGTGGACGTGGTGGACTCCACGGCGCTGGCGGCGGAGCTACCGCCGGACGAGGTGGTGCGCAAGCTCAACGGCCTGTTCGCGAGCGTCGTCGACGCGGTGGGCACCCACGGCGGACTGGTGAACAAGTTCCAGGGCGACGCGGCGCTGTGCATCTTCGGCGCCCCGACGCGGCACGCCGACCCGGCGACGTCAGCGCTGCGCGCGGCGCGGGCCATCCGCGACGCCGTGTCCTCCGGGGAGCTCGACCTCGGCATCGGCGTCGCCAAGGGCCCCGCGTTCGCGGGCCAGCTGGGCACGGCGAGCCGCTTCGAGTACACGGTGATCGGCGACGCGGTGAACGAAGCGGCGCGGCTCACCGAACACGCGAAGCAGGCCGAGGGCCGGATTCTGGCGAGCGAGGCCGTCGTGAAGGCATGTGTCGCTTCGGAGCGGGGCCTCTGGCAGCACCACGGAACCATCCACCTCCGTGGCCGCCCCACCCCCACCGAAACCTGGGAGCCACACCCGCCCCCAAGGCCACCTTTGTTGCGTTGAACGCAACAAAGGTGGCCTTGGGGGCTGTTCAGCCGGGGGTGATGTCGGGCCAGCGCAGGGCGGTGGCGCCCCACGTGAGGCCGGCGCCGAAGGCGCTCACGAGCACGCGGTCGCCCGCCTGGAGAGTGCCGTCGTTGACCGCGTCCACCATCGCGAGCGGGATCGACGCGGCACTCGTGTTGCCGGTGCGCTCGATGTTGACCACGAGGCTGTCGGCGGGCAGGCCGAGCTGCTTGGCCGTGGCGTGCAGGATCCGGATGTTGGCCTGGTGACCGATGAACCGGTCGACGTCGCTGACCGTCCAGCCCGCCCGCTCCATCACCGTGCGCGACGACTCCGCCATGCGCGCGGTCGCGTGCCGGAACACCGCGGGCCCCTGCATGCTGAAGTAGTGGTCCTCCGGGTTGTCGGACGTCTTCTGCTTCGCCCCGCCCGCGGGCACGATCAACAGCTCGGCCAGGTCGCCGTCGCTGTGCAGGTCGAACGGCCCCATCGCACCGAGCTCGTCCGGCTCGCCCGCACGCAGCACCACCGCTCCCGCGCCGTCGCCGAAGATCGGCACGGTGCCGCGGTCCTTCGGGTTCAGCAGCGTGGTGAACGCGTCGGCGCCGACCATCAGCACACTGCACGCGGCACCCGCCGAGATCAGTCCGGCGGCCGTGGCCAGCGCGTACACGAACCCGCTGCACACCGCGTTGACGTCGAAGGCGGCGATGTTGCCGAGCCCGAGCCTGCTCGCCACCTGCGGAGCACTGGCGGGACAGATCTGGTCGGGCGTCGCCGTGGCGAGCACGAGCGCGTCGACGTCCCGTGAGCCCGCCGAGTGCAGGGCGCGCCGTCCCGCCTCCACAGCCATGTCCACTGTGGACATACCGGGGTCGACGACGTGCCGTTGCCCGATGCCGGTCCTGGTCCGGATCCACTCGTCGGACGTGTCGAGGTGCCGGCTCAGTTCGTCGTTGTCCACTATGCGCGGCGGGAGCCAGCCGCCGAGACCGGCGAGCACCGCCACACCACGCGCATCGTGCGTGGGCACTTGCATCCTCCAGGGGCCTGCGTCGGGAAACGGGGAGACGCGAAACCGCCCCCGAACACTTGTATGGCCTACTAATCGGTAGAGGCTTCCGTTGTGACCTATGTCTCAACGAGTGTAGACCTCGGCGCAAATCAGGCCGGGACCCGACCGGAACAACCACTAGAAAAGACGCCATGACCACCCTCGGCACGCGCGCCCTCAACCGCGCCCTGCTGGCCCGTCAGTCGCTGCTGGAACGGGGCGAGCGGCAGGCGATCGAGCTGATCGAGCACCTCGTGGGCATGCAGGCGCAGGCACCGTTTCCGCCCTACTACGGCCTCTGGACCCGGCTGCGCGGCTCCTCCCCGGGCCAGCTGTCGCAGCTCCTGCTCAGCCGGGACGTCGTGCGGATGGTCAACCTCCGCGGCACCGTGCACCAGGTGAGCGCCGCCGACGCGTTGCCGTTGCGCGCGTTCACCCAGCCGGTCATGGACAGCGACCTGAAGGGCAACCAGCAGCACACCGCGCGGCTGAACGGACTCGATCTCGGCGAACTCGCCGCCACGGCGAGCGCGTTGCTGGCCGGGAAGCCACTGAGCAGCGCCGAGTTGGGCACGGAACTCGCCGCGCGCTGGCCCGATCGCGAGCCGACCGCGCTGGTCTTCGCGGCCCGCAACCTGCTCCCGCTCGTGCAGGTACCGCCGAGGGCCGTGTGGGGCCGCAGCGGGCAACCGACGTACGCGCTCGCCACCGACTGGCTCGGCACGCGAACGACCCGCGGGCCCGACGCCGAGCGGCTGATCCTGCGCTATCTCGGCGCGTTCGGGCCCGCGAGCGTGCGCGACGTGCAGACGTGGTGCGGGCTGACGAGGCTGGGCGAGGTGGTGGAGCGGCTGCGGCCCCGGCTGCGGACGTTCCGCACCGAGGACGGCGTCGAGCTGTTCGACCTTCCCGACGCCCCGCGCCCCGCGGAAGACACGCGCGCACCGGTGCGGTTCGTGCCCGAGTACGACAACCTGCTGCTCTCCCACGCCGATCGCAGCAGGGTGATCAGCCAGGAGGACCGCAGGCGCATCGCCACCCGCAACGGCATCGTGCCGGGCGCGTTCCTCGTCGACGGGTTCGTGCGCGGCGCCTGGAAGATCAAGCGGGACAAGAAGACCGCGGCGCTGGAGATCCAGCCGTTTCGCCCGCTGTCCAAGCGGGACACGGCCTCACTGGCCGCTGAGGGCCGACGGTTGTTGACGTTCGCCGAGGTGCCCGGCGGCGAGGTGCGTTTCTTACCGTCCTAACCGGACGGATCACCAGTCGTGGTAGCCGAAATCACCGCGGTAACGCGAGTCGGAGTCGTCGGAGTCGTCGTCCCGGTCCCGCTGGGCCGACATGGCTTCCCGGCGCTGCTCGAGGTAGTGCTCGAACATCGGGTCGATGAACTCGCGCATCCGATCGGTGAACCGCGACGACGGCCCCATTCCCGCCGGCAGGTCCATGCGCGCCTCCGGGAGGCCGAGCTCGGGCACCTGTGCCTCGGCCGCGATCACCGGCTCGGGCTCCGGCTCGGGGACGGGCTCCGGCTCCGGCTGAGGTTCCTCCTCCACCACGGCGACCGGCGCGGGCGGGTCGACGGTCTCCGGCGCGGGAATGGCACCGGGATCGGGACTGGCCTTGCCCTCGACCTCCGTGGGCCGAGGCGTCTCGACGACCACGATCGGCCCCCCGCCCGCGGCCTCGCCCGCCATGGGCGTGCCCGCGCCCTGCCCCGGCCGCCCGTCGACGACGGCACCGAACGCGACGACCGCCATCAACACGGCCGCGGCCATGCTCGCGATGCCGGACCGGTTGACGCGGCGGACAGGCACGCCGTCGTCGGGACCGTCGCCGGAGTACGCGCCGGGCACGCTGGCGCCAATGATCCCCGTGCGGTCGAGCAGGTCCGCGTCATGCGGAGTCTGGCGCAGAACCTTGGGCGCCATCAGGTCCCTCCATCAACATCGTCCCCCAGTGGCCGACCAAGGCCCGATCGCTGGTTTACCCCGCCGCACGAGTGGTGTCACTAGGCCACCCCGGGTACTCCGACAACTCGACTCGATCGAGTGAACAGCCTGCCAACAAGCCACGTTCGGCCCGCCCAACAGGCAATTCGCACACGTGCGACCACCCGGCCGGACTAGCTACGAAGCGCGCGGCGCGGGCGTTGCTCTACTCGCAGTTGTCTCGAAAGGAATTCCCCCGATCGGCGCATCACAACACAGCCAGGTGGACGTCTCTCCTTGCGGAAGGGCCGCCCACAGCAAGCGGGCGGCACGGACAGACGGGAGGGTGTGCCGTGCACCAGGACGCCGTACACCAAAGCCAGTTCGTGTACCTCAACGGCTGCGGCACGCCGCTGCTGTCCCGCCTCTCCTACGCGGCGGACGAGCCGTTCACGGTCGCGCTCGCGTTCCGCATCGAGCCGGGCGAGTGGGTCGAATGGGAGTTCGCGCGCGATCTGCTCCTCGACGGCATCACCGAGCCAACGGGCATCGGCGACGTGCGTGTCCGCCCCGACCTCGCCACGCACGAGGACTACCTCGTGCTGGAACTGGAGTCACCCGACGGCTACGCGGTGGTGGAGATCGACATCGAGGACGTGCGGCGCTTCACCGAGGCAACCGTGGAGATCGTGCCGCCGGGCACCGAGAGCGGCCACCTCGACCTCGACGCCCTCATCGCCCACCTCACGGCGGCGTAGCTACCCGCAGGCGTTCTTCGAGCGCAGCACCCGCTCGAGCGCGTCCTCGACGCGCTCGCCGGGCAGCTCGCCGTCGGCGACCGCCTGCTCCAGCCGGTCGAGCACGGGTGCGACGTCCCCTCCTGAGGACCACAGCGCCTGGTCGGCACCGGCCTGCAGGGCGCGCAGCACGGCCTCGGGCACGCTGTAGCGGTCGGAGATCGCCTTCATGGCGCCGAGGTCGTCGGTCACCGTCACGCCCTGGAAGGCGTAGTCGGTGCGCAGGAGCTGGTAGGCGGCAGGCGAGAGCGACGCGGGCTGTCCCTCGGTCAGGCCGGGCACGTCGAGGTGGCCCACCATCACACTGATGTCGCCGTACTGGGCGATGTCCTCGTACGGCAGGAGGTCGTGCTCCCGCAGGTCGGCGAGCGGCGGGGTGCGCACCAGGCCGGTGTGGGAGTCGCCGCTCGCCCGCCCGTGGCCGGGGAAGTGCTTGAGCACGGGCCGCACGCCGGCGTCGGTGAGCCCGGCGGCGAAGGCCAGCGCGTACTCGCGGGCCACCGCGGGGTCTGCGCTGAAGGAGCGGTCGCCGATCGCGGCGTTCGCGTCCTCGTCGGTGAGGTCGGCGTCGGGCCCGTAGTCGACGGTCACACCCCTCGCCAGCATGGCCTTTCCGCGCTCCTCGGCGAGCGCGCGCACCTGCTCCGGCGTCATGGTCCGCGCCATCTCCCGCGCGCTCGGCAGGTCGCCTTCGAGCTGGTCGAGCCGCTGCACGCGGCCGCCCTCGTCGTCGACGGCCACCGAGACCGGCACCTTCGCCGCCTCCTGGACCCGCGCGAGCGCGTTGTCCGTGAGCAGATCGGTCGCGTTGCCCCCGATGAAGATGCCACCCACCTGCTCGTCGCGCACGAGCGCCACCGCGGCGGCGGGGTCGCTCGGCTCCACGCCGACCACCACGAGCTGGGCCACGCGCTCCCTCGGCGACATCCCGGCGATCACCGGTTCACAGCCGGTGCCTGCGGGGGCGGCCGGGGACGTCGTGGGCGCGGCCTGCGAGGACGCGGACGACGGGGGCCGCGACGCCGCCGAGCCCGGGCTCGGGGAGTTGCCGGAGCCGCCGGGCGAACCACACCCGGCGAGCAGGGACACGAACACGGTCGTCAGGAGCAAACGCTTCATCGTTGCCCCACGGTACGTTGTGCGGCCCGGCGGCCACTCAACTGAGGGTCGTCGCGGGTGACGCACACCCCTCGACGATGAGCCGCGCCGGAACGCCCGTGACGGTGTTGCCCTGCACGTCGGTGGCGACGACCTGCCACACCACCTCGCCCCGCTGCGGGAACGGGCCGAGCCGGGCCGACCACGACACGCCGGGTCCCTTCGCCATCGGCGTCGTACCGTGCGGCCCGCCCGGCATGCTCCAGCTGAGCGTCACCGACCGCACCCCGCTGCCGTCGGCCACCATCGCCTCGACGGTGGTGACGTCTCCAGCGCACCCCCGCACGGTGAGCCCGCCATCCCCTGCCGACTGGCCCATGATCTCGGGCGGCAGCGCGTCCGCTCCCGACGTGCCCGACCGGGGACCGACCACGGCCGATGCGGGTCCCAGCGCCGAGGACCCGGCCGAGGTGGGAGCCGCGGCGGGAGTGGCGAGCGGGGGCACGCCGGGGCGCCCCGGGGCCATTTCCGGCCTCGGCTCCGTCCTGGCGGCCAGCAGCGCGACGCCGACGGCGACCAGCAGCGCCACCGCACCGGCCACGGCCACCGGTACGCGGTGCGTCCGGGACGGCGGCGGGCTCACGCTGCTCATGGGGCCCTCCGTTCACGAAGGGTGGGTCGGAAAACGCGGTCTCCACGTTGTCTTTCGCCCAGCCGTGCCGCAGCGCTACACACGGCGTCAGCTCCGGGGCGTACCCCCATATCTTCGCTCGCGCTCGACGGTTCCGTCCATCCGTTCGACCACCAGCACGCTGGGCGGGTTCGCCCGGGCCACGCGCGCGGCCTCGGCGACGGCGTCACGTTTGCGGCAGTACCGGGAGAGCACCAGTTCGTCGTGGATCACGAGCCAGGTCAGCGAGTCCGGGGAGAACCGGAACCGCACCTGGAACAGCTTCCTCGTCATCGTCGCTCCCTTCACCGACGTTGCTATACTGGAACAACGTAGCAGTACCGCGACGAATGGCAGAATTGACACACCCCTGTGATAGTGAAAATACGACTCACGGAGGGCGGCGATATGGAAGGCCGGATGGACGCGCGTCGGCTCTACGACGCGCTGGACGCGCAGCGGGGCTCACGCGGGATGTCGTGGCGCCAGCTCGCCGACGAGGCCGGGGTCAGCCCCTCGCTGCTCAGCCGAATGGGCAACGGACACCGCCCGGACCTCGACGGGTTCATCGCGCTCGTCCAGTGGCTCGGCTCGCCTGCCGAGGTGTTCATGGTCTGGCCCGACGGAAAGGAACGCGCACAGGAGGAACCCGCACTCGAGACCCAGCTCGCCCTGCTGCTGCGGGCGAGGGACGACCTGTCGCAGGCCGACAAGGACTACCTGCTGGAGATCGTCGGCGCGACCATGCGAAGGATCAAAGTGGACCGTCAGGAGAGATGAGCGTGGCCCTACGGCGCGGTTTCAAGGCAGAAGCGAAGCGACTGGCGCTCGACGTCCGCGAGGAGATGGGCATCGGCGTCTTCGCCCCGCTCGATCCGTACGCACTCGCCGACCTGTACGGGATCGAGGTACACGACCTGAGCCACCCGTCCCTGCCCCGCGACGCCGTACGGCACTTCACCGGCCCGGCCGCGGCGTCGTTCTCCGGAGCGCTGGTGTCCGTCGGCAGGGGCGCCGTGATCATCGAGAACCACGTGCACGAGACCAACCGCCGCCGCTCGACGATCGCCCACGAGATGGCACACGTGTTGCTGGAGCACGACTTCGGCGTGCTGCTCACCGACGGCGAGCAGTGCCGGTCGTCCTCATCGGACCTCGAGCTGGAGGCGGCCGAGCTCTCCGGCGAACTGCTGCTGCCGTGCGACGCGGCGAGGACGGCGGCCTTCCGGGGCTGGACCGACACCTCGGTGGCGCGGTACTTCCGGATCAGCCGGAGCATGGCGCGCTGGCGGCTCAACACCACGGCGGCGAGGCGGATCGCACGGTGCACCAAGGCGAAATGGCGGGAACCGGTTCCGGCGAACGTCTGCTAGCTACGGCTTGCGACCCACGGCGCCGACGATGCACCGCGCGGCGGCGCTCAGCGCGTTCAGCACGGGCCCGCCGGGCCACCACTCGTCGCACACGGAACTCACCCGCCCCCATCGGCCCGTTCACGAGGATGTTCTCGATCCGCTTGGCGACGGCCGTCAGCTCCGGCACCTCGGGGTCGAAGAAGTGCGAGAAGACGACGTAACTGCCCCAGGGCAACGCATCGATGTACTCGCGCATGATCGCGGAACCGCGGTCGCCGGCGACGTGGTGCAGGGTGCCCACCTGGATGTCCGCGGAGATCAGGTGAACGAAGTCGTTCTCCCCCAGCAGCGCGCCCGTGCGCGAGCACCACGGGGTCGTTGTCGACGGTACGACCCGCGCCTACCGGCACGCCCGGTTGAGGCACCCGCGGTTGCCGCCGCGCGCGATGTGCACCGCCTCGGGCACGGCCGCGTTGACGTCTCAGCCATCGCGACCTCGCGGGTTCGGTGATTCGCTCGCTGTGGTGGCGGACACAGCGTGGTGTGCCCGCCCCAGCCGGTAAACGAAGAGGGGTCAGCTCACCGCCTTCTTGACCAGCGCGGCGATGGTCTCCTCGGCCTCGTCACTCAGCTCGGCGACGGCGAACGAGGTCGCCCAGAGACCGCTGTCGTCGTCGAGCTTGGCCTCGGGGTTGAAGCCGAAGGTCGAGTAGCGCTCCTTGTCGACCTGGCCGCTGCGGAAGAAGCACACGACCTTCCCCTTTCTCGCGTAGGCGGGCTGCCCGTACCAGAGCTTCGGCGACAGCTCCGGGGCGTTGGCGGTGACGATCGCGTGGATGCGTTCGGCCACCGCCCTGTCGGGCTCGGACATCTCGCCGATCTTGGCCAGCAGGGCGGCTTCGTCGGCGGCCGCCTTGTTCCCCCTGCCTCGGCCGGCCTCCTTCTTCAGCTCGGCGGCGCGAGCCTTCATGGCCGCGCGCTCCCGCTCGGAGAAGCCCTTGGACGTGCTGCTCAACGGTGTCACTCCCCTGTGGTAGACCGGTTTGCGGTACTTGCGACGTTAGTCGGATACGGGGGCGGGAGCTTCTCGATTCCTGATCGACCGGAGAACGGCCGGAAAAGAAAAGAGACCAAGGCGTATGCCCTGGTCTCCTGTCGCGGAAGCGGAGGGATTTGAACCCCCGGACCCTTGCGGGTCGCTCGCTTTCAAGGCGAGTGCATTCGGCCGCTCTGCCACGCTTCCCCGTCGCTCAGCCTAACGCGTCAGTCCTCCTGCTCGGCGAGGTGTGTGAGGACGCGGTTGAAGACCTTGCCCATCGTCACCTGCTCCTCGGTGCTCATCAGATCGATCAGGTGCGCCCGGACGCCCCGCACGTGGGTCGGCGCGGCACCCTCCAGCAGTTCCTCGCCCGCCTTCGTCAGCTCGGCCATGACTCCGCGCCGGTCGTCGGGGTCCTTGCCCCTGCGGACGTAGCCCGCGACCTCCATGCGGCCGACCTGGTGGGACAGCCTGCTCTTCGTCGACCCGAGCATGGTGGCCAGCTCCGTCATGCGCATGCGGTTATCCGGCGCCTGCGACAGGCACACGAGCACCTCGTAGTCGATCAGCGAGACGTCGTGGCTCTCGACGAGCTCGCGGTGGAGGCACTGCCGCAGCCGCAGCGTCGACACGATGTAGGACCGCCACGCGGCCATCTCCGTATCCGAAAGCCAGCGCACCTCGCCGGGAACCTGGGTCATGCTACGGAGAGTAGGTCCTGGCCCCGACAACACTCCCACCGCGTGGCCTGACGGTGGGATCACCGGATGGTGGGGGCTCCCAGCGGTTGTGACCTCGGCACCGAAGGGGGATCCTGAGGGGTACGGAGGAGTCGGACCGGCAGACGGGACTCCGCACCGGAGTGCCAGCTGGACGGCCCCGCCGGGAAAGGGCCAGGTGGTGCTGTGACAAATGATTTCCTGCGGTTGTCCGCCCGCTGTGACCCCACGGATGGGGCGGCTCGAACCGGCCCAGCCGCGATTGTGAGCAGCCCGGGTGTTCAAGCGTCTTCTCGCGCATGACGGCGTTCTCGAACGCTGCCTCGGTACGGTTTCTGTGACCGCACCACAGTGTTCCACGCCGGCCCGCGTCGCGGTCGACCGCAAGACAACTGGACAACCTCGGTAGACCTGGGTGCGGTGGCAGCAGAACCAACCGCACCCAGGCATTTTTGTGCCCGTGACAAGGGCCCCCGCATACGAGGGGCCCTTGTGGTGTTCCGTCGCTACGCGGCCTCGTCGTGCGTGTGCGCCTCGACCGCGAGGGTCCGCTGCGCCGAGCGCTGGTCGGCGAGCTTCTCCTCGTTCTTCGCGCCCTTCGGCGTCACCCCGTTGACCTCCTCGGTGCTGATCGCGTACTTCGCGGCGACGCGGGCGATCGCGTCGGCGTTGCGGTCGAGCGCCAGGCGGTCGACGTTGCCCAGGTTGTCGCAGGCCTGGTGGTAGCACGGGTCGTAGGCGGCTCCGGCCTCACCGCCCCACTTCGCGGCCTGCTCCTCGGTCTTCACACCCTCGGCGCCGGTGAACAGGCCACCCGCCGGGATGCCGACCGCGATGAACTCGCCGTAGTCGGAGCGGCCGTCGAAGTCGGTGCCCTCCGGCTCGATGCCCCTGGCGGCGAGCGCGTCGATGAACGACTGCTCGATCTGCGCCGAGCCGTACGGGCCGGCGCCCGCGCCCTCGCCGTCGGAGTCGTCGCCGTCGTAGGCGAAGTAGCCCGCGTTCGGCGAGCCGACCATGTCGAAGTTCAGGTACAGCGCGATGTCGAGCTGCTGCTCGAACGACAGGGAGTTGACGTAGTGGGTCGAGCCGACGAGCCCGAACTCCTCGGCGCTCCACCACGCGAACCGCACCGCGTTGTTGACCTTGGGCTTGCCGCCGAGCTGCAGCGCGGTCTCCAGCAGCGCGGCCGAGCCGGTGCCGTTGTCGTTGATGCCGGGGCCCTCGGTGACGCTGTCGAGGTGAGCGCCCGCCATCACGACGTTGTCCTTGCGGCCGGTCTTGGTCTCGGCGATGACGTTGTAGCTCGTGCGCTCCTCCTCGAAGGCACGCAGCTCCAGCGTGGTCTCGGCCCCGTTCTGCGACAGCAGCGGCTGCGCGTCCTCCTGGCTGATGCCGCCGGTCGGGATGCGTCCCGCGCTCGGGTCGCCGAGAGTGCCGTTGAGCGGGCCGGGCTCGTTGTTGTAGACGATCGCGCCGATCGCTCCCGCGTCCGCGGCGGCGGCCTGCTTCTGCGCGAACGGGCAGAAACCGCGCTCCACGAGCACGATCTGGCCGGTGACATCGCCGTAGTCGGCGGCCTCACAGCCGGGGGAGTCGTCGGACTCGATCACCGCGAGCGGGCCGGTGATACCGCCCTCCGGCGTGGACGGGCTGTAGCTCATGATGATGATCGGCACGTCCGTGCCGCCCACCACCAGGCTCTCCGCCAGCGTCTCCGTGTACGTGAACGGGAACTCCTGGCGGGTCACGGTGTAGCCGGCGGCTTCGAGCTTGCCCGCGACGTACTCCGCGGAGGCGTCGTAGCCCGGGTTGCTCGCCGCACGGTTGCCACCGTTGGCGTCGGAGATCCGCTGGAGCGCGATGAGGTGCCGGTTGATGTTGCCGACGTCGACCTTGTTCGCGAGCCTGTCGGCGAGCTGGTCGCCCGCGTTCGGTGCGGCGACCGCGGTGGCGGAGCCGGTGAGTACCAGACCGGCACAGGCCGCGAGCACGATGGCAGGTCTGAGCTTCCCTCTGCTGGATGACATAGACACGTCCCCTTCGTGACTGAGGAGCGTCACTTTTGTGTGTCCTACTCGTAAGGTCAAGCGCCATTCGTAGGAAAGGCCGGGTTGCGCGGTGACGTAGGGTCCCCGTATGCACGCGATCACGATCAGCGAGCCAGGTGGTCCGGAGAGCCTCCAGTGGACCGAAGTGCCCGACCCGTCCCCCGGCGCCGGTGAGGTGCTGATCGACGTGGCCGCGAGCGCGGTGAACAGGGCGGACCTGTTGCAGCGGCAGGGCCACTACCCGCCGCCGCCCGGCGCGAGCGACGTTCTCGGCCTCGAATGCTCCGGCACGATCGCCGAGCTCGGCGAGGGCGTCGAGGGCTGGCAGGTCGGCGACGAGGTGTGCGCGCTGCTCGCGGGTGGCGGCTACGCCGAGAAGGTCGTCGTGCCCGCGGTGCAGCTGTTGCCGGTGCCCGGTGAGGTGGAGCTGATCTCGGCGGCGGGGCTGCCCGAGGTCGCCTGCACGGTGTGGTCGAACGTCGTGATGCACGCGGGCCTCGGTGAGGGCGACGTGTTCCTCTGCCACGGCGGCGCGGGCGGCATCGGCACCCACGCGATCCAGGTCGGGAAGGCGCTCGGCGCGACGGTCGCCGTCACGGCGGGCTCGGCGGAGCGGCTGGAGCGGTGCCGTCAGCTCGGCGCCGACCTCACGATCAACTACCGCGAGCAGGACTTCGTCGAGGAGCTCAAGAAGGAGACCGGCGGCGCCGACGTCATCCTCGACAACATGGGCGCCAAGTACCTCGGCCGCAACGTCGACGCGCTCGCCACGAACGGCAGGCTCGTCGTGATCGGCTTCCAGGGCGGTGTGAAGGGCGAGCTGAACCTCGGCAAGCTCGGCGCCAAGCGCGGCAGCGTCGCGGTGACCACGCTGCGCGCCCGCCCGGTCGAGGACAAGGGCCGGATCGTCGCCGACGTGCGCGAGCGCCTGTGGCCGCTGATCGAGAACGGTTCCGTGCGGCCCGTGATCGACCAGGTCATCCCGATGGCCGAGGCCGCGGACGCGCATCGCACGCTCGAAGAGGGCGGCGTCTTCGGCAAGGTCGTGCTGACCGCGAAGTCCTAGGCGAGTTCCTCGAGCACGCGCACGAGCTGGTTGATCTCGAAGACGTTGGAGTAGTGGGCGAGGGCGATGCGGACCGCTCCGCCGACCTCGCCCACACCCAGTGCCGCGAACACTCCGCTCGTGCCTTCGTCGGCGAACGCGCACAGCCCCTGCGACGCCAGGTACTCCGCGACCTCGGCGGCCTTGCGCTCGGCGACGGCGAACGCGAGCGCCGGGATGCGCCGCATGGCGTCCCCGATCACCATCACGTGCCGCAGCGAGCGCAGCTCGGTGGACAGTTGGGCGAGCAGCCCGGCGTGGTAGGACTTGGCCGAGCCGAGCGAGGTCAGCAGACGCTCGCGGCGGGAGCCCGAGGCCGCGTCGTCGAGCCCGGCGAGGTAGTCGATCGAGGCGATGAGACCCGCGAGCAGCGGATAGGCGTGGGGGCCGAGCTCCAGTCGCGCCGCGCGGCGGGCATTCGGGTCGAGCGACACCGACGGCAGGCGCTCCAGTAGCTCCGGGTCACGGAACACGAGCGCGCCGACGGCGGGGCCGCCCCAGGTCTGCGCCGACAGCACCACCACGTCGGCGCCGAGCGAGTTGACGTCGAGCGGCAGGAACGGCGCCGCGTAGGTGGCGTCGACGACCACCAGCGCGCCGACGCGCTTGGCGATCTCCACGACCGTCGGCACGTCAGGCCGCGTGCCGACGGAACCCGACGCGCACGTCAGCGACACGGCCTTGGTCCGCGCGTTGACCAGGTTCTCGTACTGCCACGCCGGCAGCTCGCACGTCTCGATGTCGATCTCGCCCCAGCGAACCGCGGCGCCGATCCGCTTGGCGGAACGCAGCCACGGCGCGATGTTCGCCGGCTCGTCCAACCGCGACACCACGACCTCGTCGCCGAGCGTCCAGCGTTCGGACAGCGCGTCGACGAGGCGGCCCAGCAACACCGACGCGCTCGGGCCGAGCACGACGCCGTCGGGGTCGCCGCCGACGAGATCGGCGACCGCACGGCGCGCGGCAGCGACGATGCTCTCCGCGCGCTGGGAGGCCGGAAACGCTCCGCCGGGCCCGGAGACCGGAGCCCGCATCGCCGTCGACACCGCCGAGGCGACCTGTTCCGGAACGAGCATTCCGGTGGAGCCGTCGAAGTGGATCCAGCCGTCACCCAGTGCGGGAAACAACCCACGTATCCGAGCGACGTCAAACGCCATGAGCACACCGTACGGAGCCGTAGTTTCGCTGCGCGTTCGGGGTTGCCCTGGTGAACACGGTCAGCGACCGTTCCGGCTACGCTCGGATGTGGGGTGTGCCGAAGCGCTGTGAAGCACTTCCGAAATGAGCCAGGATGGAGCATATGACGGAGCCGAACTTCCCGAATTCACACACAGCCGGTAGCCAAGAAGGCGAACCATCACACCACGTGGTGGTCGTTGGCCCTGACGGCGCTCCGGTGGGTGCGGCGCGGATCGGTCCCGGCGCTGAGGGAGACAACAAGAACGAGTCGGTCGGCGATATGGTCGAGGAACCGGCCAAGGTCATGCGGATCGGCACCATGATCAAGCAGCTGCTGGAGGAGGTGCGCGCGGCACCGCTCGACGACGCCTCCCGCAACCGGCTGCGCGAGATCCACCAGACGTCGATCAAGGAGCTGGAGCAGGCGCTCGCGCCGGAGCTGCAGAACGAGCTCGAGCGGCTGGTCTCGCCGTTCACCGACGACACCACGCCGTCGGACGCGGAGCTGCGGATCGCGCAGGCCCAGCTCGTCGGCTGGCTGGAGGGGCTCTTCCACGGCATCCAGACGGCGTTGTTCGCCCAGCAGATGGCCGCGCGGGTGCAGCTGGAGCACATGCGCCGCGGCCTGCCCCCCGGCACGGGTGGCGGCGAGCAGGGCCCTTCGATCGGCAACCCCGGCCAGTACCTCTGACGACTGGCCCGCCCAACTGCAGTGCCCAACTGCAGTGAAGGCCACCTTCACTGCGTTGGGCGCAGGCAAGGTGGCCTTCACTGCGGTTCGGGCAGTACCTCTAGACGAGTAATTCCTATCTGCTCAGTGGTCGAACGCGATGAGGGATCGGGTGACGGGCTGGCCGGTGGCGCGGTTGTGCCAGATGGCGGCGGTCATGGCGAGCAGTCGCTGTGCGATGCGGGCGGTCACACCGTCGATGGTGCGGCCGCCGTGTAGCTCGAGGTCAAGTTGGCCCTTGAGGGTGTCGTTGACCGACTCGATCAGTTGCCGGACCGGTTTGAGCAGGTGCTGCGCTGGATGCGGGGCGCGGTTGCGATACGAGGGACGCCACAGCCGTATCCCACGGTCGGCCAGGTAGCGATCCAGCTCGCGGGACGCGTAGCCCTTGTCGGCGATGATCAGCAGGCCGGGTCGATCGGCCAGCACCTCGGGGTCGTGGTCGAGCACGGCCATCAAGACCTGCCGTTCGTCGATCTTCGGGTCGGCCAGGGCCCACGTGATCGGCAGGCCTGCCGGGGTGCAGATCAGGTGCAGGCGCAGTCCCCAGAAGAAGCGGGAATGGCTGGCGCAGTAGCCATAACCAGCCCATCCGGCCAGTGCCGATCGCTTGACCGTGGGCCGGGAGCGGGCGCATTCGACCGGGGTGGAGTCGACCACCCACGTGGTGTCGGCCCACAGGTCGGTGTCGAGTGCGAGCATTCGGATCACGCGTTTGAGCAGCGGGGAAGCGGCGCGCAGCCGCTTGTTGTAGCCGGACTGTCCGGGGAGATACCGGAACGCTCCGGGCAGGTGCGCGGGGACGAACCGCAGCCAGCGGGCCTCCGACCGCACGCCCAGAAGGGCCTGGGCCACCGCAAGCGTGACCAGCTCGGCGTCGGTGAGACGAGGCGGCCGCCCCATGCGTGATGGCCTGCCCAGATGGTCATCGATCTTGACGTACAGTGCGGTCAGAAGGGTGTTCAAGTCGGTCCTCACAAACTGATCTTGAACACCCTTCGCCCGTCTCCGAACACCACCCAGACTTAGGACTTACTCGTCTAGCGGCCGCTGACGCGGTCGAGCCAGCGGTCGACGGTCAGCTCGTAGCGCCCCTGGTCGTACGTCAGCCGTGCCGCGTCGGTGCTCGCGGTGACGGCGGTGCTCACCTGGGGCGCCCACTGCGGCAGGACGAAGACGTTCTGCCAGTAGTCCTCGCGCATCTGGATCCGCGCCACCAGCTGGTAACCGGCGGTCGCCGCCCGCACGTCCAGGCCGTACATCTCGCCCGGAATCTCCGGCCGGTACGACGTCACGATCACGACCGTCGGCCTTGCCTTGCCCACTACGGTGGTGGGGTCGGCGCCGTGGGCGATCGCCTCGTCGTTGAGTCCGATGTAGTCGATTGACCGCCAGTCGCTGTAGTACGGGATCGCACCGGCGTCGCTGACGGCCAGAGTGCGTGCCTCCTCGGGCAGCCCGGCCTCGGCGAGGCCCTGTCCGATCGCGACGTGCGCCCGCTGGAGGTCCACCCCGTAGTTCGCGATCGTCGGCAGCCCCTGGGCGATCGCACCGGTGACGGCGACCCAGCCGACCGCGACGGCACCCACGGCCGCGCTCGCCAGGCGGTGACCGATCGCGGCGACCGCGATGCCCGCGCCGAGGCAGAGCACTGGAAAGGCGTGGTAGGCGAAGCGGTGCAGGTAGTCCATCGTCAGGCCGGACACCGCGTACGGCGCGTACGTGGCCACGACCGTGAGGCTCAGCAGGGCGCCCTTGAACCACAGCCCCTTCACGACGAGCAGGGCGAGCGTCAGCACCAGCAGCGGGGCGAGCGCGAGCGCCGTGCGCCCTGCCCACTCGGAGCTCGCGGCGAGGTCGCCGAACTTGACGTAGAACGTGTTCGGCAGCAGCTGCCCGTAGTAGATCCAGCGCCACAGGAAGTACCCGGCGCCGACGACCAGCAGCGCGCCGAGGCCCCAGCGGGCAGTGGGGATCCGGCGCGAGTACCAGAACCACACGGCGAGCGCGGGCAGTCCGGCGAGGAGGCCCTCCGGCCGCAGCATCGCGAGCAGCAGGAGCAGCAGCGGCGGCTCCCAGTCGAAGACCCGCTCCTCGTCGATCACGTGCAGCGCGACGATCACCAGCCGGAGCAGCACCCCGGCGAAGGCCACGGTCTCCAGCCCGCTGTTGAGGTGGAAGTAGGTGGGCAGGAACAGCACGAACGCCAGCCCGGCGACGACGGCTCCCACGCCGTCGGTGGCGCGCACGAGCAGCACGAGCGTCGCGCCGCCGAGCACGACAGACGTCACCTTCGCGACGGTCACCAGGTTCTCGGCGCCGAACGAGGCGAACAGCCCGTGCCAGAGCATCCAGGCGAAGTTGGTGAACCCTTCGACGGCGTCGCCGCCGACGTTCCAGACGGGCCCGAACCCCTCGGCGAGGTGCCTGCTGTAGCGGAAGGTGATGAAGGCGTCGTCGATCACGAACGACCACGCCAGCCAGGTGCCGAACGCGAACAGGACGGCGAGCCCCAGCAGCAGGCCCGACCTGGCGCCCTTGCTCATCCGCCGGCCCCTTCGAGCGCGTCGAGCACGCGGGCGGCGCCGTGGCCGTCGACGGTGGCCGAGGCCGTGGTGGCGAGCCGCTCGCGAGCGGCGGGCTCGGTGAGCAGCGCGGTGAGGGTCGCGGTGGCGTCATCGAGCGCGGCGGCCGTGCCGAGGCCCGCGGCGAGGCCCCCGTCGACAGCGGCGCGGTAGCCGGCGGCCTGATTGTCGACGAGCTGGACGAGCGCGGTCGGCACGCCGATGCAGCAGAGTTCGAAGAGGGTCACGCCGGAGGCGCTGACCACCAGATCGGTGTCGACGAGCTTGCCGTGCAGGCCCGGGCCGGGTGGCGAGACGACGAAGCGCTGGCCCGGCCCTGGCTCGGGCAGGGCGGGCTCGCCGCGCACGAGCGCCTCGACCGTGCACGGCGTGCCCGTGGCGCGCAGGGCCTCCAGCAACGCGGCGACGGTCTCCTGCCACACCCCACCCCCACCGAGCACCACCAGCACGTGTGGAGCTTTCGCGTCGCCCCCGTCGTGGGAGCGTGGGAGCTTTACTCCCGTTTCGCGGGAGTAAAGCTCCCTTGCTCTCCGTTTGTCCCGCGCTTCGAGCACAACCTGCCGGAGCGGGGCGTAGGCGACGCCGGTGAGCACCAGGCCCGAACCGTCGTCGGGGCGCGGCTGCGGCACCAGCCCGCAGTCCACCACCACGTCCGCCGCGCGCCTGCCGAACACGCCGTCCTCGAAGGACACCAGCCGCGCACCGGCGGAGTTCACCTCGGAACGCACCTCGGCGATGCCGTAGTGGTCCACCACCACCGCGTCGTAGCCGTCCGCGCGTGTCCCTGGCCCGAGCACCGGAACGCCCAGCTCGGCGAAGCGCGCCGCGAGGAAGTCGGCGTTGTCCGTGCGCCCGGCGAAGGCGACCGTCCAGCCGCGCCGCGTCGCCTGCTCGGCGAGCGCGACCATGCGCGAGATGTGCCCGGCCCCGATCTGTCGCGACGAGTCCGCTCGCAGCAGGATCCTCACCGCACCGCCTTCTGCTCCACGTCCGCGTTCACCGCCACCAGGTCCGGACGCCGCCGCAGCACGTCCACGACCTCCCGCCACGCCGGAACGCGGTCCCCCAGCTCGGCGACCACGCCCTCCAGCACCGTCCAGTCCTGCTCGGTGTCGAGCGTGACCCGCAGGTCACCGGCGGGCGGCGACACGACGATACCGGCGCACGCATAACGCTCCGGTCGCCCGTGCACACCGGACGTGACGTGCTCGCGATGCGACCCCTCCTGTTCCTCCGCCTGCTCGGCGAGCACCGGCACCCGCACCAGCTCGGCGTCGAACCCGCGCGGCAGCGTGCGCACCAGGACGTTGCTCACGTAGTCGAGCTCCGGCTGCGCCCGCCACAACGCCACGAGCTGCGCGATCAGCGAGGGGTCGTGCAGCGGGCAGTCCGCGGTGAGCCGCACCACCGCGTCCGCCGGGTACCGCTCGCACGCGAGCAGGAAGCGGGCGAGCACGTCGTCCAGCGGCCCCCGCACCACCTCGGCACCACACCGCGCGGCCTCCTCGGCCACCGCGTCGTCACCGGGCGCTTCCGAGGTCGCCACCACCACCGTGTCGACTCCCGGCGTCGCCGACGCCGCCCGCACCACCCAGCCGAGCACGCTGCGACCGCCCAGCGAGCGCAGCACCTTGCCAGGCAACCGCGTCGACGACGCCCTCGCCTGGATGACGACGTTCACGACCGGCGGTTCCCGCATGGGTGACATGATGGCCGGAGTCCATACGCCTGCAACGCGGAGGTAACCCCATGGCCGAGCTCGACGGTGCGAGCATCCTGCTCACCGGAGGTACGGGCTCGTTCGGAAAGGCCTTCATCACCCACGCGCTCGCCGAGCTCAACCCGCGCAGGCTGGTCGTGCTCTCCCGCGACGAGCTCAAGCAGTACGAGGTGCGCAGGCAGTTCGGCGACGACCCCCGGCTGCGCTGGTTCATCGGCGACGTCCGCGACCGGCGCAGGCTCGAACGCGCCATGCACGGCGTCGACTACGTGGTCCACGCCGCCGCGCTCAAGCAGGTGGACACCGGCGAGTACAACCCCTTCGAGTTCGTCCAGACCAACGTGATGGGCTCGCAGAACGTCATCGAGGCCGCCATCGACACCGGCGTGCGCAAGGTCGTGGCGCTCTCCACCGACAAGGCGTCGAGCCCGATCAACCTCTACGGCGCCACCAAGCTGTGCGCCGACCGGATGTTCATCAGCGCCAACCACTACGCGGCCACGCACCCCACCCGCTTCGCCGTGGTCCGCTACGGCAACGTGATGGGTTCGCGGGGCAGCGTCATCCCGTTCTTCCGCTCGCTCGCCGAGCGGGGCGAGTCGCTGCCGATCACGCACAAGGAGATGACCCGCTTCTGGATCACGCTGCCACAGGCGGTGCGTTTCGTGGTGGACTCGTTCGACCAGATGCACGGCGGCGAGCTGTACGTGCCGAGGATCCCCAGCATGCGGCTCGTCGACCTCGCGCAGGCGATCGCGCCGGGCAGCGACATGCACGAGGTCGGCATCCGGCCCGGCGAGAAGCTGCACGAGGAGATGATCGCGCCGGACGACTCGCGGCGGACGCTGCTGCTGGAGGACCGTTACGTGGTCCAGCCGCACATCGCGGGCTGGGGCTACGAGCCGCCGGAGAGCGGCGTGCCGGTGCCGGACGGCTTCGCCTACCGCTCCGACACCAACGACCTCTGGCTCGACACCGGCCAGCTGCAAGAGCTGATCGCCGAACATGAGTGAGCCGTTCCTGCCCTACGGGCGGCAGTCGGTCGGCGGCGACGACCTCGCGGCCGTCGCCGAGGTGCTGCGCGGCGACTGGCTGACCACGGGACCGGCGGTGCAGCGGTTCGAGGCCGACCTCGCTGAGCACACGGGCGGAACCCCGGCGGTGGCGGTCACCTCGGGCACGGCGGCGCTGCATGTGGCCTACGCGGCCGCGGGCGTCGGCCCCGGTGACGAGGTGGTGACCAGCCCCATGACGTTCGTCGCGACGGCGTCGGCCGCGGCGCTGCACGGCGCGAAGGTGGTGTTCGCCGACGTCGAGCCCGACACCGGCAACCTCGATCCGCACGCGGCCAGCGCCGCCGTGACGAGCCGCACGAAGGTGATCGCCGCCGTCGACTACGCGGGTCACCCCGCGGAGCTGGACGAGCTGCGCACGGTCGCCGACTCCGCGGGTGCCCTGCTGCTGGAGGACGCCGCGCACTCGATCGGCGGCTCGTGGCGGGGCAGGCCGATCGGCTCGCTCGCCGATCTCACCACGTTCTCCTTCTTCGCCACCAAGAACCTCACCACGGCCGAGGGCGGTGCCGTGGTGAGCGCGTCGGAACAACTGCTGGAGCGGGCGAGGGCGTTCCGCAACCACGGCCTCGTTCGCGACCGCGCCGCCCAGCGGTACCCCGACGAGGGCGGCTGGCACCAGGAGGTGCACGCCTTCGGGCTCAACTACCGGCTGCCGGACGTGCTGTGCGCGCTGGGCAGCAGCCAGCTACGGCGGCTCGCGGAGTTCAAGCGGCGCCGCGCGGCGATCCACACGCGCTACGACAAGGCATTCGCCGACCTCGACGGCGTGCGCACCCCGGTGACCCGCGAGGGCGCGGACCCGATGTGGCACCTGTACCCGCTGCGCGTGCTCGGCGGGCGGCGCCGGGCACTGTTCGACCACCTGCGCGGGCACGGCATCGGCGTGCAGGTGAACTACATCCCCGTGTACTGGCACCCCGTGTTCGAGGACCTCGGCTACCGGCGCGGGCTGTGCCCGAACGCCGAACGGTTCTACTCCGAACAGCTGTCCCTTCCGCTGTTCCCGGACCTCACCGAGTCCGATGTGGACCGCGTGATCACGTCGGTGCGGTCGTTCTTCGGGGGCTAGGCCGTTCCTTCGATTCCGGCTCGGGTTCCAGATGCGGCAGCACACGGTCGAGCCGGGCGGGCAGCCACCAGCACCGGTCGCCGAGCAGGAACATCGCGGCCGGCACGATCACGAGCCGGATGAGGGTCGCGTCGATGAGCACGCTCACCCCGAGACCCAGCGCCAGCATCTTGATCACGACGCTGTCGGAGAGAAGGAACGCGAAGAACACCGACATCATGATCAACGCGGCCGAGCTGATCACCCGAGCCGTGACGGCGAGGCCCGTGACCACGCTCGCGTGGCTGTCGCCGCTGCGCCGCCACGCCTCGTGCACGCGGGAGAGCAAGAACACCTCGTAGTCCATGGACAGCCCGAAGACGATCGCGAACATGATCATCGGGACATAGGATTCGATCGGCACCGGTTCGGCGACGCCGAAGAACGAACCGCCCCAGCCCCACTGGAACACGGCGACGATCACGCCGTACGCGGCCGCGATCGACAGCAGATTGAGTACCGCGGCCTTGAGCGCGAGCACCGGGCTGCGGAACGTCAGCAGCAGCAAGAGGAACGCGGCTCCCACCACCACGCCGATGATCGTCGGTAGGCGCGCGGCGGCGATGTCGCGGAAGTCGAGCTGACCCGCGGTGGCGCCGGTGACGTAGCTGTGCGCGTTCGTTCCGCCGATTACACCGGGGAGCGTCTGGTCCCTGAGCCGGTGCAGCAGGTCATCGGTCGCACTGTCCTGCGGGGCTGATGTCGGCGTGACGGTGGAGACGATCAGCGTCCCATCCTTGCTCTGGGTCGGCGTTGTCGCCGCGGCGACCCCTCGGGTGTTCGACAGCGCCTGTTGCAGCCGCTGGGCGACGTTGCCGTCGGCGCCCTGTACTACCACCGTGAACTGCCCGTTCGCACCCGGGCCGAAGCCTCTCGCGATGGCGTCGTAGGCCAGCCGGGTCGTGCTGCCCTCCGCGTCGGCGCCCTGGTCGATGTGGCCGAGCTGCATGGAGAATGCGGGAATCGCCAGCACTCCGGCCACCACGACCCCACCGCACAGCGCGAGCCACGGGTGCCGGAGCAGCCCGCCCGCGTAGCGTTGCCAGGCATCGGCGGATCCCCGCTCGCTCGCCTCGGCGACGGGGCGGCGGACGTGCAGCCTGTCGATCCGTCGCCCGGCAAGCCCCAGCAGAGCTGGCACGAGCGTGACCGCGGTCGCCGCCGCGGTGAGCACGGTGATCGCGGCCGCCAGCCCGAGCTTGCCGATGAAACCCACTCCGACCGCGAACAGGCCCAGCAGCGCGATCACCACGGTCGTGCCCGCGATCAGCACCGAACGCCCGCTACCCGACACGGTGCGCCCCGCCGCCGTCACCGGGTCCACGCCATCCATGAGGAGCTGCCGGTGACGGGTGGCGAGGAACAGCGCGTAGTCGATGCCCACGCCGAGCCCGATCATGATCGCGAGCGTGGGCGCCGTGGTGGCGAACTGGACCTGGCTCGCGAGCAGCCCGAGCAGGCCGACGCCGGTGAGCACGCCCGCCACCGACGTCACGATCGGCAGCCCCGCGGCGAACACGCTGCCGAAGGCGAGCAGCAGCACGACGACTGCGACGCCGATGCCGATCGCCTCTGACCTGCGGTCGCCGGTCTCCGGCTCGGCGGCCTGCCCGAGGCTGCCGCCGTAGTCGACCGAGACCCCGGCGGAACGCACGGGATCGGTCGCCGTGTCCATGTCGTCGACGAGCCCGGTACCGATGGTGCCGGGGTCGGCGTCGAACTGGACGGTCGAGAACGCGACCTGGCCGTTTCGCGACGTCGCGCCCTGCGCGAACGGGTCGGACGCGGCGAGCACGTGGTCGACCTCGCGGACGTCGCCGATGGCCTGCTCGACGGCGTCGCGGTGCGCGGTCAGCGAGCCGGACTCGAACACGATGCGGGCGGAGTTCGCGCTGTGGGTGACACCGTGCTGGACGAGCACCTCGCTGCCCTGTCCCGACTCCGTGTCCGACAACGTGTAGTCATCGCTGTAGGCGTCGCCGACCATGACCTTGCCGACAGTGGCCCCCGCGAGCACGGCCAGCCAGACCAGCAACACCGGCCACGGGTGCCGCGCGCAGCCGCGGCCGAGGCGTTCGAGTGGTCCAGCCTGCGCGGCGCCGGCCATCCGCGACCTCCAGCCTCAGACCCCCAGGCTGAGTCGCAGCGTCGCACGGCCTCGGCGCCGGGCCCCAGAGTCGAACGACCCTCAAACCAGATCCCAGCTCAGGGGGGTGCCCTTCGGGGCGTCGACGCGGAACGTCCGACCGAGCACCTTCGTGATCTCGGCGGGTGGCAGGCCGCCTGCGGGACGGATCGAGCGCACGTTCCGCTCGGTCACCGGCTCGCCTGCCCGCACGTCCTCGACGACGTAGAGTGAACGCCGCAGGCGAAGGCCCTCCCGCTCGCTCTCCTTCGGCCCGAGCACCGGCTCACCCAGCGCCTGCCACGCCCGCCGTGTCTCGGTGACCAGCGCGGCGAGCTCGGCGGGTTCGAGCGAGAACGCCGAGTCGACGCCGCCGTCTCCGCGGGAAAGGGTGACGTGCTTCTCGATCGCGCACGCACCGAGCGCCACGGCGGCGACCGGGGCACCGAGGCCCGGTGTGTGGTCGGACAGCCCCACCAGCGCGCCCGTCACCTGGGCCAGCACCGGCAGGCCACGCAGGTTGCTCTCCTCGGGCGCGGCCGGGTAGCTGGCCGTGCAGCCGAGCACGATCAGCTGGTCGTTGCCCGCGTCGCGCGCGGTGCGCACCGCGGCGTCGATCTCGGCGACCGTGGCCATGCCGGTGGAGATCACCAGCGGCTTGCCGGTCCGCGCGCACAGCTCGACGAGCGGCAGGTCGACGATCTCCGACGACGCGATCTTGTACGCGGGCGCGTCGAGGGACTCCAGCAGCTCCACGGCTGTCGGGTCGAACGGGCTGGAGAACACCTCCAGGCCGTGCTCGCGGGCACGGCGGAACAGCGGCTCGTGCCACTCCCACGGTGTGTGGGCCTGCTCGTAGAGCCGGTAGAGGTTCTGCCCGCCCCACAGCTCGTGGCCGTCGCTGAGCCGGAACGCGGGACCGTCCACGTCGATCGTGATCGTGTCGGGCCGGTAGGTCTGCAGCTTCACGGCCTGCGCCCCGGACTCGGCCACCGCGTCGACGATCGCGAGCGCGCGGCCGAGGTCGCCGTTGTGGTTGCCCGACACCTCCGCGATCACGAACGGCGCGTGCTCGGGCCCGATGTCGTGCTTACCGATGCGGACGGACATGGCTAGGCATTCTCCAGTGGTTTGGTGAGCACCCGGAACGGCCCGGCCGCCTCGGTGCCGGTGTAGCCGGCCTTGCGGAACAGGGCCACGGACGCCGCGTTGTCCTCGTGGACGCTCGCGAGCACGCACCGCGCGGGTTCCCGCCTGCGCAGCTCACGCTCGCCCGCCGCCAGTATCGCCCCGGCGAGGCCCTTGCCGCGGGACTCGGGGGCGACGGTGATGCTGACCTCCCACGTGCCCTCGGGGGCGTCGGACACGAGATCGAACCGCACCGTGCCCACCGGCCCGTCCTTCTCGGCGACGAACAGCAGCCGGTCGGCCGAGGCCAGCACGTTCTCGAGCCAGCGCACGTGGTCGGCGAGAGCGACGACATCGGTGGTCCGCGACCAGCGCCGCGTCTCCGGGTCGTTGCGCCAGCTCAGCAGCAGCTCGGCGTCACCAACGCCCGCCTCGCGGACGGTCAGCGGCGCCTCAGTCGCCACTGGCGCCCGCGCGGTCCTCCAGCTTGCGCAGCCGGTCCTCGTACCGCGCGATCCCGGTGAGCCGCACGCGCACCTGGGCGTGCTGGCGCTGCACCTCCTCGACGAGCGAACGCGCCTCGGCGAGCTCCGGCTTGTCGGCGGGCGGGGTCAGCGCGATCTTGGCGCGCAGGTCCTCCAGCCGGGCCTCCTGCGCGGCGACGTGCGGGATCAGGCGCTCCACCTCGCCGGCCGTCCAGCGCAGGTCACCGCGGACCCGGTCGAGCTCCGCCGCCAGGTCGGCGACGCGCCGCTCCTGCTCGGCGAGCCTGCCCGCGTGCCGCTCGATGCGCTCGACGTGCCCGCGCATGCGGTCGTCGATGCGGAAGTCGACGAGCCTGGCGAGCCTCGCGGCGGCGCCCTCACGAAGCACTCTCAACGGGTTCACTGCACGTTTTCCTTCGAGGTTCTCGGTGGTCAGCGGAGGAACTTGGTGTTGCCCGTACTGGTCCAGGACTCCAGCAGCCTGCCCTCGGCGGCGATCTGGTGCTCCGGTCCCACGATGCACGAATCTCCCGCCGCGTGCTCCCAGGCCGTCTGGTTCGGATCGTCGATGAACGAGAAGCCCGTGAGCACCAGTTCGGCGTCGGGAAAAGTGGTCCGCGCGATCCACGCCGCCATCGTGCCGGTGGTGGCCCACGTGCCCTCCGCCTGTGTCGGCAGGTCGAGCGCCTCCGACAGCGGCAACGTCACCTCACGGTTCGACACGGGCACGAAACCCAGGTCGGCGGGCCACCACTGCGGGATGTCCTCGGGCTCCCAGTGCAGCCTGCCCGGCTCCACCAGCAGATACAGCCGCGAGGGGTAGTCGTCGAAGACCCATTTCGTGGCCCGCAGCGCGCGGTTGAACACCACGACGTGGGTCCGGCTGCCGACCGCAGGGCGGCCGCCCCGCTCGTCACACACGAAGCCGTTGACGCGGAAGACGAGGTCGCACGAGTCGATGGCCTTGGCCCGCTGCTCGTCCGGGGCGAGCGGCTGATTGCCCACGACGGCGACCGAACGTGGATCGGGTCGGTCGGCGTACGCCTCGAGCAGGCTCCGCAGCAAACTGGGCGCCCGGACGTCCCTTTCCATGTGAACGCAAGCTATCAGCACACCGGCAGTGCGCAACGCGTACACACACAGCTACCGAGTGCTCCGAACGGCGCAGTCGGGCGCCTATCATCCGGTGATGCGGCGAAAGGTCCGGCACGAACTGCGCGCGAAACTCGTGCGCGCCGTCGAGGCAGCGCAGGCCCCACAGCTGCGCAAGCTTGAGCGGCTCGAACAACAGGTCGCCGAGCTGCGGCGGGACACCGCGCGCCTGCTCGACCGCGTGGTCGAGTTCGAGATCCGCAGCAGGCGCGACATCGTCTACGCGGGCGATCGCGAGGCCGCAGCCGAGAGCCACCGCTTCGCCCGCGAGCACCTGCTCGGCGCCCGGCACTTCCGCAAACCGTGGGAGACGCTCCGGTACGCGGTCTCGCTGGCGCCGCAGGGCGGCCTGGCGCTGGAGTTCGGCGTCGCCTCCGGCAACACCCTCCGCCTCATCGCGGAGGCCCGCGACGGCGGCGAGGTGTACGGCTTCGACTCTTTCGAGGGCCTGCCGGAGCCGTGGCTGGCCGGGATGCCCGAGGGCGCGTTCGCGAGGACGGACCTACCGGACGTACCGGGCGCGCAGCTCGTGGTCGGCCTCTTCGCCGACACGCTGCCTGCCTTCCTGGAGCGGCACGGGCGGCCGATCGACTTCGTGCACGTCGACAGCGACCTCTACAGTTCAGCGAAAACCGTGCTCGACCTCGTCGGCCCCCGGCTGCGGGCGGGTTCCGTGATCGCGTTCGACGAGTTCTTCAACTACCCCGGCTGGCAGGACCACGAGTACCGGGCGTGGCGCGAGTACACCGAGCGCACAGGCGTTCAGTTCGCGTACGAGGCGTACTCCTACGAAGACTGCCAGGTCGTGGTACGCCTCACGGGTTGAGGCGGACGCGCGCGATCGCCTTCATCCGGCGCCAGTACCCTCGTATCTCGTGCACGCCACAAGCACCGTTGACCCCACGGAAACGCCCACGATGACATCGGCACCACCCGCTTCGGACAGTCGGACTTTCCGCCGTGCGTTCGCCGATCTCAGGGACGGCGCCCGGCAGCGTGAGCTGTGGGGCCACCTCGCCTGGCAGGACATCAAGCAGCGGTACCGCCGCTCTGTGCTCGGGCCACTGTGGATCACGCTCAGCATGGGCATCACCGCGCTCGGTCTCGGCCTGCTGTACTCGCAGCTGTTCGGCGCCGAGATCGCCACGTTCCTGCCCTACATCACCACGGGCTTCATCGTCTGGAACTTCATTCTGGGGTGCCTGACGGAGGGCACGGACACGTTCATCGCGAACGAGGGGCTGATCAAGCACCTGCCCGCTCCGCTCTCGGTGTACGTGCTGCGCACGGTGTGGCGGCAGAGCATCATGCTCGCCCACAACCTGATCATCTACTTCCTCGTGATCGCGATCTTCTGGGGTTCGGTGACCACGCCCGGCTACTCGATCACCGAGGGCGGCGTGCCACAGCCCGGTCTGAACTGGAGCGTGCTGCTCGCGATCCCGGCTTTCGTGCTCGTGGCGATCAACGCGGGCTGGGTGGTACTGCTGTTCGGCATCGCGTCCACACGGTTCCGCGACATCCCGCAGGTCGTGACCAGCCTCATCAACCTGCTGTTCTTCATGACGCCGATCGTGTGGTCCACCGACATCCTCAAGGACAAGTTCGGCGAGAGCGCCGGCTGGCGGGACCTCGTCGCCGAGCTGAACCCGCTGTACCACTTCATCCAGCTCGTGCGTGCGCCGCTGATCGGCAACGAGCAGAGCTGGCACCACTGGGCGGTGGTCGGCGCCTTCACGATCGTCGGCTGGGCCCTGGCGCTGCTGGTGATGCGCAACTACCGTGCTCGCGTCTCGTATTGGGTGTGACGACAAAGATGATCAGCATTGACGTCTGGAACGCGTCGGTCGACTTCCCGATCTTCGACGCGAAGACCCGCTCGCTGAAGAAGCGCGTGCTGGGCAAGGTGGGCGGCAAGATCGGCACCGACAGCAAGGTGCCCATCATCGAGGCGCTGCACGACATCACGCTGTCGGTCAAGAGCGGCGACCGCATCGGCCTCGTCGGCCACAACGGTGCGGGCAAGTCGACCCTGCTGCGGCTGCTCTCCGGCATCTACGAGCCCACGCGCGGCTCCGCCCGCGTCAACGGCCGCGTGGCGCCGGTCTTCGACCTCGGCGTCGGCATGGACCAGGAGATCTCGGGCTACGAGAACATCATGATCCGTGGCCTGTACCTGGGCATGACGCGCAAGCAGATGGAGAAGCGCGTCGACGACATCGCCGACTTCACCGAGCTCGGCGACTACCTCTCGATGCCGCTTCGCACCTACTCGACCGGTATGCGGGTGCGGCTGGCGCTGGGCGTGGTGACGTCGATCGACCCGGAGATCCTGCTGCTGGACGAAGGCATCGGCGCCGTCGACGCCGCGTTCCTCAACAAGGCGCGCGACCGGCTCGTCGACCTGGTGAAGCGCTCGGGTCTGCTGGTGTTCGCGTCCCACCAGGACGATCTGCTGCTGGAGCTGTGCACCTCGGCCATCTGGATGGACGAGGGCCGGATGAAGATGCAGGGCGGGCTGCGCGAGGTGCTCACGGCGTACAAGGGCAGGGATCCCTTCCACAACGTCAGCCAGGAGACGCTGGACCGGCTCGAAGACGCACCGGCGCTGAGCGGCGACTGAGGTGGCAGCCATGGAGCCGTTGCCGGAGGGCGCCGTCGTCGCCGTGGTGGTCACCCGCCACCGGCGGGAGCTGCTGGCCGAGTCGCTGAAGGTGATCGAGGCGCAGACACGGCCCGTCGACCACCTGATCGTGGTCGACAACGGCCCCGACAAGCCCGCACGCGACGTGGTGGAGGCGTACTCGCTGCCCGCCACCTACCTGCCGTCACACCGCAACCTGGGCGGCGCTGGCGGCTTCGCGCTGGGGATGCTGCACGCGCTCGCGCTGGGCGCGGAGTGGGTGTGGCTGGCCGACGACGACGGCAGGCCCGCAGACGAACACGTGCTGCAGGTGCTGCTCGACGAGGCCCGGCAGCGCGACCTCGCCGAGGTCTCGCCGATGGTGGTCAACATCGACGCCCCCGAGCGGCTCGCGTTCCCCCTCCGCAGGGGGCTCACGTGGAAGCGCTCGTCGGCCGAGCTGGGCACCGACTTCCTTCCGGGCATCGCCTCGCTCATGAACGGTGCGCTGTTCCGCGCATCGACGCTGGAGGTCACGGGCGTGCCCGACCTGCGGCTGTTCTTCCGCGGCGACGAGGTGGAGCTGCACCGCAGGCTCGTGCGCTCGGGCCTGCCGTTCGGCACGTCGCTGCGCACGGCTTACCTGCATCCCAACGGCTCCGACGAGTTCAAGCCGATGCTGGGCGGCCGGTTCCACGCGCAGGACCCGGAGAACGACGTCAAGCGGTACTACACCTACCGCAACAGGGGCTACCTGCTGTCGCAGCCGGGAATGCGCAAGATCGGTGCGCTGGAGGTCCTGCGCTTCGGCCTGTACTTCGTGGGGGTGAAGCGGGACCCGAAGGCGTTCGCGCAGTGGCTGCGACTGGTCCGCCAGGGCCGCAGGGAACGCTTCTTCCGCTACTGACGACTGACGTGGAAAGGCCCCGAGCTTCGTGCCCGGGGCCGTTCGCTGTGCCTTATTCGCCGATGACGGGCGGTGCCGTGCGCTGGTCGGTGCCGAACACCTCGTCAGGGTCGCCCTCGACGAGGTAGGTGGGCCGCTGGTGCTCGGCGTCCTCGCTGCCCTGGCCACGGCCGGCTCCGGCGCCCATGCCCGCGGCACCCATGCCACCCCGGCCCGCCGCCGCTGCGGCGCCGGGCGCGGCGGCACCGCCGCCCATCGGACCCATGCCGGGCTTGGCGGCACCGGACGCGGCTCCGGCGCCCGGAGCCCCACCGGCACCCGCGCTGCCGCCGGGGCCGAAGCCACCGGCCCCGCCGCGGCCCAGCTTGCTGGCGTAGTCGGACCCGCCCGCGCCGTAACCGCTGCCGCCGCCCATCGGACCGATCGGCATGGGGCCCATGTTGTTGAAGTTGCTGTTGTTGTTCCCGGTGGGAATCCGGGGCCGGTTCGTGGTTGGCGGCCGGTAGCCGGACGGAGTGGTACCCGGGGTGCTACCGGTGTAGCTGCCGGGCAACGGCGCCGGCGTCGAGGAGTAGCCGCCGCCGGGCACGGAGCCGCCACCACCGCCGTAGCTGCCGCCACCGCTGCCGCCCGGCACGGTGCTGCCGCCGGGAATCGAGCCGCCGCTGTAACCGGACGCCTCGGTGCCGCCGTTACCGGGCATGCTGATGCCGGTACCGGGAGGCTTGAGGCCGGTGCCCTCGCCGGTGCCGGTGCCGAACTTCGGCGGCTCGGCGAACACGGGCTGCTTCGAGGCTGCGGTGTAGAGGTCGTTGTCGTACTGGGTCATCACCCGCGCGGCCTCGGAATGGGCCTCCTGGCTGCGCTGGTAGGTCTCGAACGTCTCGTTCATGTTGGAGACGATGTTGAACGGGTTGCTGCCCCAGCGCTGCATCTCGGTTTCCCAGTTGAAGGGAACCTCTTCGGGCATGCTGTTCTTGGCAGTGGTCGCCGCCTCGGACTGCTGGTACATGACCTCGGAGGCGAGCTGAGCGTTCTGGGAGTTACCGTCGGCCCAGGTACTGAGGCTCTGGAAATACCCGTACGCCTGGTCTGCGGCCGCGCCCTCCCACTCATGTTGTGACTTGCCGACTGCCTCTTTCAGCTGAGTCGCGAACTCATTGAACGCGGTGTGCAGTTCGTGATACGCGTCGGAAATGTTCACAACTTCCTGGGGATCCAGGTTGTTCGCCAGGTAACCCGACATGGAGCTGTGGTCGTGGCCCTGGTAGTCAGCTGGCGACGGCTGCAACCCCTCGACATATCGCACGTCACCGGAGGACAGGTCCCGGACTCGCTGGTTTCCGGCCTCCTGTGCCTCCATACCGGCCCTACCCTGGGCCACCATTCGGTTGATCCAACCGGTGATGCCACCGTCGTCGACGCCAGCCTCGGCGCGCTGGCGGAAGTACTCCTCCCGCTGCGACGGGGATAACTGGTAGATCTCCTCGTCTGTGAGCGTGCGCGCACTGGTCATGGTGCTCACCCCTCAGGCAGTTTCGGTTCGACGATCTCGGCCACCTGGCTTGCGAGATCGCACGACTCTTGCGTGTCAAGACCAGTCACCGTTACATCGACCCGCGAGCTGTCGCCGACAGCCATCGCGATGATGCAGCCGCCATGAGTCGGCACCTGCGCGAGGTCCCGACCGTTCAGGTCACCAGTGTTGATTCCCAAGCCCTCGTCATTAACGCTGTCCACGGACTGGCTTTCGCGGACAGCCACGCCTATCGAGGGAAGATCGCTCGCATCGGTTCGCACGGGATAGAAGTCGCAGCCGCGAGCGCCACCCATCTCGGTCTCTTTAGCATCCTCGAAGGTGGCGAACGACGAGATGTCGTCCTTGGTCAACAGCGTGCAGGGGTCGAGCGAAGACGCCGACGCGCCGTCATCACTCTGCCTCGACGTGGACGGCGAACTCGAGCTCTGCGGCTGACTCGTGGGCGTCTCGCTCATGGGCTCAGCCGAGCCAGGCTCGTCGCTCGAACATGCGGTCAGCAAAAGCAGGGCAGCTCCGGACGCGAGCAAGGCGAACGGGCGGATCACTGAGTTTCCCATCGCTCAGGCCTGCACCGGCCCGAGGCTGCCGGTCGTCGCGCTCTCGTTCTCCTTGTAGATACCGGCAGCGCGCGCGAGTGCCTCATCGGCGTCCCGAAGGACCTCTCGCAGTTGGTCAAGTACCACGGCAGCCGAGCCGAGTTCGTTGGCGCCACCCTTCTGGTCGTGCGCCGCAACGGTTTCGCCGTACTCGTGACTGCCGAGCTTCGGCGCCTGTCCCAGGTACTGAGTGGTTCTCTGCGTCAGCTCATCGAGCCGGTCCCGCATCTGCGTCAGGCTGTCGCGAAGCGGCTTGACGCCTTCCTCGCTGATCCGGAAGCCGCCGGACCTGGCTGCGCTGAGCAACTTCTCCGTCTCGGCCTTTGTCGACTCGATGGCGCGCGAGTCGACCGCAGACACCGCTTTGCCGATGGCAGCGCCCCACGCGCTGGTGTCCGGCGCCTCCCCCGAATCCCATGCGATCGGCATCGTTACCCCACATCCTCGCCTGTGTCGTCCGACGGCAGTTTACAAGCCGGGTACTCACCGCGACGGGCGTTCACAGAATCCTCTCCACGACCGCGGTATGACGCGGCCGGGGCCACGTCTGGTTCCACTTCGGCTACAGATAGCCCTCTAGCTGGGCATACAGTTGCTGCGCGATGCGGGCGTTGTCGCCCGGCGCGTAGGTCAGCCATTGCTGGCCGTCCTCGGCCGCGCGCTGCGTGCAGAAGTACCGGCCGTCCTCGGTGTCGAACCACGCGATCGGGCCGAGGCTGACCTCCTTGCCGTCCCTGCCGCGCACGAAAGCCGCGAACTGGCCGATCCCCTCCTTCGGCTTCTCGAACAGCCTCGCCACCGCGCGTTCCTGCGACGCCGAGTGCGAACGCGGCGGGGCCACGCCCGCGAACGGGTCGTAGCCACCCTCGTCGGGCGCTCCGTGCCTGGGCTTCCGGCGCGGTGCGGGTTTCGCGACCGTCACCGACTGGCCCGCGGCCGCGGGCGTCAGGGGCAGGAGGTCGACGATCGCCGAGACGAAGTTCGTGGGCCTGACCTCATCGAACACCAGCAGGTTGCCGTCCTGCCTCACGACCACCGCGAACTGGCCGTCCGACGCCGCCCTCGCGAACAGCTTGTCGTCCTTCTTCAGCTGCGCCGCCGCCGCGACCGCCAGCGGAGCCTTCACGAACGTCTCCAGCGCGAGCTGGGCGTCGGCGTCGACGCGACCGCGGCTGAACAGGTCACGGCTCTCCAGGTCACGGAACACCGCCTCCCTGACCTGGGCTCGCTGCGTGTGGGTGGTGCCCATGTGGGGGATCTGGAACGGGAACGGCGCCTTGCCCAGCTTGAGGTGCTCGAGCAGCATGTCGACCGCCACCAGTGACAGCGAGAACGAATGCGCCATTTTCCGGTTCCCCCCGATTGCCTCGATTTCTGCGAACGCACGTTATCAGCAGCCGCGAAGGCTCCGCTGTCAGCGAACCAATCTTGCCGGGGCGATCACGGACTGCTGTTGTGGACTTCATGGCCGATGAGAAACCCACGCTCGTCCTGCACCTGGTCAGCGGCGGGGAACCGCTGCTGTTCACCGTGCATCCCGACGACGTCGCCGAGCTCACGAAGCAGCTCTACCTGTACCTCGACCACGGCTCGGTCCAGACCATCCGCACCAAAGAGGACGTGAACCTGCAGGTGAACTTCGCACACGTCGCGGTCGCCTACATCGACGACCTGCAGCGCAAGGGGAAGGTGTTCGGCCTGCACTGACAAGCAGGCCGGGGTGGTGAGTGCCCCCCGGCACTCACCACCCCGACGATCACAGCCGGTAGAGCCGCGTCCAGTTGTCGCGGCTGGTCAGCTCTGGCAGCGCGCGCTTGTACTGCGCCTGCACCGCGCGGCCCTCCTTGCGGAGCCGCTGGATGGTGCGCACGCCGCGCTTGGCCAGGTCGAACATGCGGTCGCGGTCGTAACGCCGCACCCGCACGCCCTCCTGTGAGGCGTCGGTGACCACGGCCGTCTCGAACAGCGACACGTGCCACCAGTGGGCCTCGTCGCTCGGAATGGCGCCGAGCGCGAACCGGTGCTTGCCGAGCACGCGGTTGAGGATGCGCTTGAGCAGCACCAGACGCTGCATGCTGGGCCTCGGCGCGGTGTTGATGATGCCGATGTCGTTGGAGGCGATGCCAGGCACGTCGGTGGCCGGGTACCGCTTGGTCTCCGGGTACTGCGCCCGGATCTCCCTGATCTCCTTCATCGCGGCGACGCCGCCGTCGTGCAGGATGTCCGGCCCCTCGAGGAAATCCTCGACCGCCTTGATCAGGGTCGCCGAGAGCCCGTACTGCATCCCGAGCAGATACCGCACGAGCTGGGCCATCAGCACGCGGGAGAGCACGTTGAGGTCGAACGGGCTGTGCAGGGCCGCCGTGATGATCGAGTTACGCAGGTTGAAGTAGCGGTGCCACTCGTCCCAGTCCTTCCAGTGGAAGTCCGCGTGCCACACGCCTGCGCCGGGCAGCGTGACGGTCGGGAACCCGTGTGCGCGCGCCCGGTAGCTGTACTCCGCGTCGTCCCACTGGAAGAAGAACGGCATCGGGTAGCCGATCTCCTTGACGACCTCGTACGGGATGAGGCACGACCACCAGCCGTTGTAGCCGGCGTCGAGGCGGCGCTCCTGCCGGTTCGGCTTGCCGGACTCCTCGTCGACACCGAGCAGGTCGGCGGTGGTGAGGCTGTGCGCGACGGGCTGGCCGGGCTCGAGCGTGTTGAGCCGCGCGTACTCGGCGCCGACGTGCAGTTGGTTCGGGTGCAGCAGGTTCAGCATCTGCCCGCCGACGATCATGGGGTTCGCGGCGCGGTTGGAGAACGCCGTCAACCGGATCACCAGGTCTGGTTCGAGCAGCACGTCGTCGTCCATGAACAGCACGTTGGCGTGCTCGGTCTCGGTGTGACCGGCGACCTCGTAGAGCCCGCGCGTGAAGCCGCCGGCACCGCCGAGGTTCGGCTGCTTGATGTAGTGCAGCTTGGCGCCGAGCCGCTCGGCGACCTCGGCGAAGCCGTCGCGGGAGTCGACGGTGTCGGTGCCCTGGTCGGCGACGTAGATGGCGTCGAGCGTGTCGAGCGCGGGCAGCGAGTCGGCGAGCGCCTGAAGGTTATGGAGGCAGTCGTCGGCGCGGTTCATGGTGCAGATGGTCACCGCGGTCGGGCGCACCTTCGCCGGCGGCTCGACGGTCCAGCGGACGTCGGAGACGGTCAGCCGCTCACCGGCCTCGGTCTCCAGGTCGAGCCACAGCGCGCCGCCGTCGTAGAACTTGTCCAGCTTGGCCTCGAGCGTGACCGTCCGGGGCTGCTTGGCGTTCTCCACCGACGTGGCGCTGATGGTGCGGGGCTCACCCTCGACGTCGGAGGCCCGCACGGCCAGGTGGCCGGAGCCGGTGACGGTGGCCTCGACGGTGACGGCGGGGACGTTGGTCCAGCGCTGCCAGTAGCTCGCGGGGAAACGTCCGAAGTAGGTGTTGCCGGAGACCCGGGCCGACGGCTCGAGCGTGACGCTCTCGCGCTTGCGGGAGGCGACGCCCTCCGTGATGTCGGAGTAGAGGTCCTTGCTCACCACGTCGGAAGGGCCCGCGAAGAGGCCGCGCTGGGCGAGCAGCCTGCCCTGCGGGGTGTGCTCGGAGAACAGCGCCTGCTCCTCGCTCGCCGGGGCTTTGCCGTTCGTGGCCGGCTGTTGTGCGGTTGCCGGAGCGGCTTTACCGGGCATCAGACCTCAGTCCTCCAAGGAAAACATTTCACGGGGGGCTGCCAGCTAAGGTACAGGCCATCCCTGGGGACAACGCACAAGGCCGTCACGCACGGGGTTCGCGGAACACGACCCACTTCAGCATCACGAAATTGATCGTGGTCGCCGTGCCCTGCGCGATGATCCACGCGAGCGCGACGCGCCACTGGAACTCGGGCAGCAGTTCCAGTGCCAGCGCGTTGGTGCCGACGTTGACGAAGAACGTCACCGTGTAGAGCAGCATGAAGCCGCCGATCTGCCCGGCTCCGCCCTTTTGTGCCGCGGTGAAAGTAAAGCGGCGGTTAAGGAAATATGCCGTCGTGGTGCCGGCGATGAAACTGATCGCTTTCGCCAGATGCACCCACGTGCCAGCCTGGAGCAGCAACCAGTAGATGCCGGAGTCGACCAGCGCGCAGAAACCACCGATGAGCGCGAATCGAACGAGTTGTGCCAGCAGACCGGGAGAAGCGGGCCTGCTCGCCGCCTCACTGGCCTGGGAGTCGGTCGCCACCACTGCACTACCTCATCGGCCGGGAATCTGTCCGGTCCGAGTCTCGCACACGGGCATCGCTACCCTGGGCCGGGTGAGCGCAGCGACTCCAGAACCCCACACCGAACGCAGGGCACTCGCCGGGTGGGGCCGCACAGCCCCGACGATCGCGAACGTGCTGAGCACGCCCGACGTCGAGACGATCGCGCGTGCGGTCACGCAGGCCGGTGAGCGCGGCGTCATCGCTCGCGGCCTCGGACGCTCCTACGGCGACCCCGCGCAGAACGCGGGCGGGCTCGTCGTCGACATGACGGCGCTGAACCGCATCCACTCGATCGACCCGGACAGCGCGACGGTGGACGTCGACGGCGGGGTGAGCCTGGACGCGCTCATGCGCGCGGCCATCCCCCACGGGCTGTGGGTGCCGGTGCTGCCGGGCACGCGCCAGGTCACGATCGGCGGCGCCATCGCCAACGACATCCACGGCAAGAACCACCATAGCGCGGGCAGCTTCGGCAACCACGTGCTGTCGATGGACCTGCTGACGGCCGACGGCAGGGTGCGCACGATCACGCCCGAGGGCCCGGAGTCGGAGCTGTTCTGGGCGACGGTCGGCGGAATCGGCCTCACCGGCATCATCGTGCGGGCCAAGGTGCGGATGAAGAAGACGGAGTCCGCGTACTTCGTCGTCGACGCCGACCGCACCTCGAACCTCGACGAGACGCTGGAGCTGTTCACCAACGGCTCCGACCTCAACTACGACTACTCGATGGCCGTGCCCGACCTGATCTCGCGGGACGGCAGGCTCGGCCGCGCCACGTTCTCTCGCGGCTCGCTGGCCAAGCTCGACGAGCTGCCGGAGAAGCTGAAGGCCGACCCGCTCAAGTTCGACGCGCCGGTGCTGATGACGATCCCGGACGTCTTCCCCAACAAGCTCGTCAACAAGGTCACCGCGACGATGCTCGGCCAGCTCTGGCACCGGACGGTGCCGAAGAAGGGCGCCCGCGGCAAGATCCAGAACCTGACGCAGTTCTACCACCCGCTCGACATGTTGAGTGAGTGGAACCGCGGCTACGGTTCGGCCGGTTTCCTGCAGTACCAGTTCTCCGTGCCGTTCGGGCGGGAGGACGAGCTCAAGCGCATGTGCCGCAAGATCGCGAACTCGGGGCACTACTCGTTCCTCAACGTGATCAAGCGGATGGGCGAGGCCAACCCGGCCCCGCTGTCGTGGCCCTCGCCCGGCTGGATGCTCAGCGTCGACTTCCCCACCAAGGACGGCCTCGGCCGGTTCTGCCAGGAGCTCGACGAGGACGTGCTGGCCGCGGGCGGGCGGCTTTACACCGCGAAGGACTCGCGCACCGCCGCGGAGACCTTCCACCGCATGTACCCCCGCCTCGACGAGTGGCGCAAGGTCCGCCATTCCGTCGACCCCGACGGCGTATTCATCTCGGACATGGCCAGGAGGCTGGAACTGTGATCGACGCGGTGGGCAACCCCCAGTCGCTGCTGCTGCTCGGCGGCACCTCGGACATCGCGCTGGCGATCGCCGAGCAGTACCTCGCGAAGCGTCCACTGAGGATCGTGCTGGCGGCACGGCCCTCCGCGCGGCTCGACGCCGCCGCCAAGCGGCTCGAGGCCAAGGGCGCCGATGTTTCCACTGTGGACTTCGACGCCAAGGACACGGCCTCGCACCCCGCGGTGCTGGACAAGGCGTTCGAGGGCGGCGACATCGACGTGACCGTGGTGGCCTTCGGGCTGCTCGGCGACGCCGAGGAGGTCTGGCAGGACCACGCCAAGGCCGTCGAGCTGGCGACCGTGAACTACACCGCCGCCGTCTCGGTGGGCGTCGCACTCGCGGACAAGCTCAAGAAGCAGGCGCACGGCAAGGTGATCGCGCTGTCGTCGGTCGCCGGTGAGCGCGTGCGGCGGTCGAACTTCCTGTACGGCTCCACGAAGGCCGGTTTCGACGGCTTCTTCCTCGGCCTCGGCGAGGCCCTGAAGCCCTCCGGCGTCACGGTGACCGTGGTCCGTCCCGGCCAGGTGCGCACGAAGATGACCGAGGGCATGGGGAAGGCCCCGCTGGAGCAGACCGCCGAGCAGGTGGCCGAGATCGCCGTGAACGCCTCCCAGGCGGGGAAGGACCTCGTGTGGGCGCCCGGCACCTTCCGCTGGGTGATGTCGGCGCTGCGGCACGTGCCGAGGCCCATCTTCCGCAAGCTGCCCATCTGACCCACCGAGCAGCTCCGCCCAACCGCAGTGAAGGCCACCTTGCCCGCGTTCAACGCAGGCAAGGTGGCCTTCACTGCAGCGGGGGTTACTGGATGAACCAGTAGCCGAAGGAGGTGTACTCGGGGTAGGGGCTCAGCATCGGGCGAACCGGTGCGAGCTCCACCGAGACCGTCGAGGCCGTGATCGCGTCACCGGGCACGGTGAACGACTCGTTCGTCCACCTGTCGCGCTTCGGCCCGAGCTGCCAGACGCCGACCTCGCGGCCGTCGACGAGCACCCGCACCGACCGCTCCTCGCCCGGCGCCAGAATCCGGCCGGTGATCTTCAGCGGCTTGCCCGGCTGGAGGTTGTGCGCCGTGAACGCCTCGCCGCCCACGATCACCCTGCCGCTGTCGATCACGTCGTCCTGCCTGCGCAGCAGGCTGTTGGGCTGCAGGCTCGGCTGCTCCATCCGCGCCTCGTAGTCGTGCGCCTCCTCGCTCTCCAGGTCACCCGCGTTGAGGTAGTCGCGCACATCGCCGGGCACGGGGCACGCCTCACCGCTGCCCGCCAGCTGCCAGTGCGCCTCGTAGACCTTGAGGTCCTCGAACGGCACGATCCGGAAGCCGGTGAGGTCGGCGGGTGCGCGCACGGGCAGCGTCTGCAGCGGCTCCGGGCCGAGGATGCCCGCGTCGACCAGGGGTCGCATCGGCGCGCCCGGCTGCGGCTCGTAGATGGCGAAGTAGTCGGGGCGCTCGCCGGGCGGCAGCTTGCGCAGCGCCTCGTAGAGCGAGCCGGTGCCGTTGTTGCTGGCCTCGGCGAGGCCGTTGGTCGCGAGGCCGATCGTGTCGATGACCTTGCGGTTGCCGAAGTAGGCGACGGCGCCGACGTCCTTCACCGCGACGATCGCGTCCTGCGGCAGGTTGCCGTCGATCCAGGCGCCCAGCGAGACGTCGGTGTCGCGGATGGTGGCCGCCTCACGCCCGAGCCGCACCCCCCAGGTCGGCAGCGCGACCAGCGAGAACAGCAGGACCACCACGAGCAGCACGTGCATCCCGATGCGGCGTGCGCGCTCCGCGAACGCCACGCGCGTGAGTGCGTAGACGCCGCAGACGGTGAACAGGATGTACAGCGGCAGGAACGGGTGGAAGTAGCGCAGCTCGTGGATCAGCGCCGTGGACAGCGTCGACACCGACACCACGACGGCGCCGAAGCCGAGGCCGACCGCGAGCAGCAGCGGGCGCCACCGCCTGCGCGTGACCAGCAGGTACGCCAGGCCCACGAGGAACACGACGAGCATGCCGGGGAACGCGAAGTCCTGGCCGTTCATGCCGTTGAAGTAGTCGACGGCCCCCCGGATGTTGGCCACCGTGCGGTCGATGAACTGGCCGAGGTAGAACACCGGGCGGTCGTTGAGGTGCGACTTCGACTGCACACCGTTGGCGGTGAACGTGCCGGTGGCGAGCCGGTAGAAGAGGTACTGCGCCGCGGTGGCGGCAAGCGGCAGCAGGGTCCACAGCGCGGGCAGGGGGACCTTCCGCTCGCGCCGCGCACCCCAGAGCGTCCACAGCATCGCGCCGCAGAGCATGATCGCGAAGATCATGCCTTCCGGCCGGACCAGCGCCATCGCGGCGGCGATGAGCGGCGTCCACCGGAACCGGATCGAGGGCCGCTCCTTGACGAACGCCAGTACCGAGCCCGTGACCAGCAGGGACGTCAGCCCGACCTCCATGCCGCTCGCCGCGCCCCACAGCAGCGGGCCACTCACGGCCACGAGGACGCCGGCCCACACGCCGACGGCTCGGCTCACGAGCGCGCGGCCGAGGTGGTAGACGAGCCCGGCCGTGATGGCCATGCAGAGGACGCCGAACAGCACGGCGAACGTGAGGAAGAGCGCGCCCTTGAAGCCGACGACGTAGGCGGCGCCCAGCACGAACGCGTAGAGCAGGCTGCTCGCCCCCGTGCTGATCGGGTCACCGGTGTTGTACTGGAACGGGTGCCCCTCGCCGAGCTGCTTGCCGTACTGCAGGTGGATGTAGACGTCGTCGAGCGGGGCGACGAGGTTGCCCTGGTTGTAGGCCATGTCCACGACCACGAACACGCCGCCCAGCACGAGCGAGAGGCCGCCGATCAGCCAGGCAAGACGATCTCGCCGGGCCAGCAGGGTGCGGAAACGCCTGCCGGGCTCGGCGGTCCTCGGCGACTCCGGGGCGGACTCGGTCTCGTCGCCTGCGGTCTCGCTCTGTCTGTCCGTGTCGGCTGTCGTGGTCATCTCTCCCCGCCTGTCGGGCATGTGTTCGTAAGCTACCGACCAGATCACGCGTGGCCGCGAGTGGGTTGACCCGCGGCCAAGGTGGGTGCGCGCGAGCAAGGTCGTCTTCCCTAGGGTTCAACGGTGTCCTCTCACCGCTGGACGATCGCCGGCCTCGGACTCCTCTCGGCGCTGACCGCTGTGCTCTTCGTGCTGGCACCGGTCAACCAGGACGTGACGACCTACGAATGGCCGTCGGCGCAGGAGACCGAGAGCACGGCGCTGCCGCTCTTCCCCTACGAGCCCGAGCGGCTCGACGTGACGTTCACCTGCGCCGACGCCGCCGCGCTCGGGGACGGGCTCGTGCTGTCCACGACGCCGCCGGAGGGCGTGGCGGGCGAGCAGCCCAGCCCGGCCGGGCTGACGGTGCGGGCGGAGGGCGGCTCCGTCGTGGTGAGCCTGGGCGACGAGGAGCTGGCCCGGCAGGCGAGGAGCGCCGACTGTGAGTGGGCGCTGCACTCCGGCGCGGATGGCACACGCGTCCTGGTGGACGGCACCGAGGTGGGTCGGAGCGGGCAGCCGCCTGCCGTGAACGGGCTGTTCACGGACCTGAGTGGGAGCACCGACCTGCGCGCGACGGTCGTTCCGGACACCCGGTACCAGACGGACCCGAGCGCGTTGAAGATCATCGCGGGCGTCCTGTCGGTGGCGAGCCTCGTGGCGATGCTCGTGCTGCTCCACCGCTGGGAGGCGCCGAGAACGCGGCGGGTGCGGGTGCTGCCGGAGCGCTGGTGGCGGCCGACGCTCGCGGACGGAGCCGTCGCGGCGACGCTGCTGGTCTGGGCGGTCATCGGCGCGCTGACCGTCGACGACGGCTACATCGTCACGATGCTCAAGTCCGAGGCCGACACCGGCTACGTCGGCAACTACTTCCGCTGGTTCAACGCGCCGGAGGCCCCGTTCGGCTGGTTCTACGAGCTGTACCGGCCGCTGGCCGAGCTCACCGCGAGCGGATGGTTCCTGCGGCTGCCGTCGGTGCTGCTCGGCTTCGCCTCGTGGCTGCTGATCGACCGCGTGCTGCTGCGCAGGTTCACCGCGGGCCCCCGGCTGCTGCTGCGCTGGGCGAGCGCCGCCCTGTTCCTCGTCTGGTACCTGCCCTACGACGTCGGCGTGCGGCCAGAGCCGTGGATCGTGTTCGGCTCACTGGTGGTGTTCGCGCTGGTGGAGCGGGCGATCGCGACGCGTGCGTTCACGCCGCTCGCGCTGGGCGTCGTCGTCGCGGGCGCGACCGTGGCCGTGACCCCCACCGGGGTGGCGGCGTTCATGCCGTTCCTGGCGGCCCTGCCCCCGATCGTGCGGCTCGTGCGCGGGCACTGGGGGCTCGTCGTCGCGGTGCTGCTGGGCACGGGCGCGAGCGCGCTGCTGCTGATGTTCTACGACCAGTCGCTCTCGGCCGTGCTGCACGCCACCGAGGTGCGCACGGAGATCGGTCCGAGCTACGGCGTCACCGACGAGCTCACGCGCTACGAGACGCTGTTCGACAGCACGCAGGTGGAGGGCGCGCTCAACCGCAGGATGCCGGTGCTGCTGATGTTCGCCTCGATGCTCGTGCTCGCGGCGCTGCTGGCCTTCCGGCGCCTTCCCGGCCTCGCCGCGGGTCCCTCGCGGCGGCTGCTCGCGGGTAGCGCGCTGTACCTGGTGGCGCTGGCGTTCACGCCGACGAAGTGGACGCACCACTTCGGCGCGCTGGCCGGGCTGGGCACGCTCGTGATCGCGGTGACCGTCTACACCATCACGCGGGGTGCGCTGCGGCGTTCGTGGGAGAAGTCGCTGGTCATGGCCGTGTTCACGGGTGCGGTGGTGCTGGCGCTCTCGGCGCCGTCGCGCTGGTGGTACGTGTCGAGCCTCAACGTCAAGTGGGCGATGGTCGAGCCCGGGCTGCGCAACATCGACGCGGCCGACGCGGTACTGGTCCTCGGCCTCGTGATCGCCGTCGCCGGCCTGTTCGGCGCGTGGCGCCTGCTGCGCCAGCCGGGCTGGTTGGTGGTGGTCGTGGCGATGGGCACGGTCGTGGTCGAGGTGGCGACGATGGCGTACGCGATGGTGCCGCGCTGGGACACCTACACGATCGGCCGGTCGAACCTCGCGTCGTTGTCCGGCGGCGGCTGCGGGGTGGAGGACTGGCTGCGGGTGGAACCCGACCTGAGGGCCGGCCTGCTGCCGAGCGGCGGGGCGCCCGCGTCAACAGACGGCTTCGTCGTGAACGGGGGCTTCCCCGCCGAGGTGGCGCCCGTGGCGCCCTACGGAACCTCCGAGGCGCCGGTGTGGGGCAGCGGCGGCGCCGCCGGAACGGTCACCACGGACTGGTACCGGCTGCCGGAGGGCGCCGGTGCGGCGGACCTGCCACCGCTGGTGGTGCCGATCGGCGGCCAGGGTGAGGTTTCGGCGAAGGTGGAGTTCGCCGACGAGCACGGCACCGTGCTGCGCGAACACGGCCTCGGCCTGGACAAGGACGGCGCCTGGCGGGACGCGCGGCTCGAACCCGGCGACGCAGCGCAGGTGCGGATCGTCGCGACCGACCGGGCCGACGGCGAGGGCTGGATCGCGGTCGGTGCTCCGAGGCTGCCGAAGGTGGTGCCGGTGGCCGAGCTGGTGCCCGTGTCGGAGCCGGTGATCCTGGACTGGGTGGACGCGTTCGTGCTGCCGTGCCGCGTGCCGTCGTCGGTGGCGAACGGGCTCTCCGAGCCGGTGCGGTACCGCTTCGCATCGGGGCCGAGCATCCGCTGGCTCGCCGGGGTGTCACTGTCGGCCGGTGCGGGCGGGCCGCACGCGCCGCTGCTGCAGCTGGCGAGGCAGACCCCGGTGCCGACCTATCTGGAGGGCGACAAGCTCTTCGAGCCGGTGAGCATCTTCCGCCTGGACTACGCGGTGCCGATCCGTGGAGTCACCACCACCCACATGGAGCAATAGAAACGGCCCCCAAGGCCACCTTTGTTGCGCTCAACGCACCGAAGGTGGCCTTGGGGGCCGATCAGCAGGGGCTCAGAGGTAGTACGAGAAGACCAGGGTGATCACCCAGGAGGCGCCGAGGACCTGGAGGACACGGTCGCGCAGGGCGATCTCCTCCGGCTCCCCCGCGTTGCCGCCGTCGACGTCCACCGCGTAGCGCAGCACGGCGATCACGAACGGCACCATCGAGATGACGCTCCACACCGTGCCGTCCATGCGCTGCTGCTGCTCGAACGCCCAGAGCGAGTACGACATGATCAGGATCGCCGCGGACGTCGCCCACACGAACCGCAGGTAGCTCGCCGAGTACTTCTTCAGCGACGAGCGGATCTTCGCTCCCGTGCGCTCGAAAAGCATGATCTCGGCGTACCGCTTGCCCGCGACCATGAACAGCGAGCCGAACGCCGTGACCAGCAGGAACCACTGCGACAGCGCGATGCCGGTGGCGACACCGCCCGCGATGAGTCGCATCAGGAAGCCGGAGCCGACGATCGCCAGGTCCACCACCGGCTGGTGCTTCAGGCCGAAGCAGTAGCCGAGCTGGATGGCCTCGTAGATCACCAGCACGACGAGCAGCCGCCAGTCGGCGATGAGGCTGATCGCGCAGCCCGCCGCGAAGAACCCGACGGCGGAGACGTAAGCCACCGGGATCGGCACGATCCCGGCCGCGATCGGCCGATTGCGCTTGGTCGGGTGGGCGCGGTCGGCCTCGACGTCAACCGCGTCGTTGATGAGGTAGACCGAGGACGCCACGAGCGAGAACGCCACGAAGGCGATCAGCGCCTCGAACAGCACACTGAGGTTGGCGATCTCCCCCGCCGTGAACGGCGCGGCCAGAACGAGGACGTTCTTGACCCACTGCCGGGGGCGCGCGGTCTTGACCACGCCGAAGACTGTCCCGATGGGACCCTTCTTGCCTGCGGGGGCTTCGGTGCTCACTTCGGCACGCTCGGTCGTCTCACTCATCGTGGTTTCCGCTTCCGTGAGTTCAGCTTGCGGCGCAGGATGCCACCGACGGCGCCACCAAGGGCCGCGCCGGCGAGCACGTCGGTCGGGTAGTGCACACCGAGCACGAGCCGCGAGGCCAGCATCGGTGGCACGAGTGCGGGCACGAGGTTACGCCCCGTCAATCCTGAGTAGAGCACCGCCGCCGCCGTCGTGGACGTCGCGTGCGACGACGGGAAGCTCAGCTTGCTGGGCGTACCCACCCCGACCTCGACGCTCGGGTGGTCCGGACGCTTCCTGCGGACGACCCGCTTGACCGCGATCGAGGCGGCGTGTGCGCCCACGACGCCCGCCGAGGCGGCGAGCCAGTCCTTGCGGTGCGACTTGTCCACGGCCGCGCCCAGCAGGCCCAGCGCGAACCAGCCCGCGCTGTGCTCCCCGAAGTGGGAGAGGCCGCGCGCGGCCTTCACGGTCGCCGGGCGGGCGATGGCCTTCTGCACGCCCGCCAGCACCGCGATCTCACCCGTCGCGGGCGGGATCTCGACGGGCTTGCCCTTGGCAGGATCCTTCTCAAGCATCGATCGCCCCGTCCAGTGGTGCGCCGTCGGTCAGGTGGGGGGCGATCTTGTTGTCGAACATCGACAGCGCCGAGCCGATCGCCATGTGCATGTCGAGGTACTTGTACGTGCCGAGCCTGCCGCCGAAGAGCACGTTGCGCTCCTTGGCCTCGGCGGCGGCGAGCTCGCGGTAGCGCTCGAGCTTCGCGCGGTCCTCGGAGGTGTTGATCGGGTAGTACGGCTCGTCGTCGTCCTTGGCGAACCGCGAGTACTCCCGCACGATGACCGTCTTGTCGGCCGGGTAGTCCCGCTCGGGGTGGAAGTGCCGGAACTCGTGGATCCGGGTGTAGGGCACGTCCTCGTCGTTGTAGTTCATGACCGACGTGCCTTGGAAATCACCGCAGTCGCGCAGTACTTCCTGCTCGAAGTCGAGCGTGCGCCAGCCGAGGCGGCCCTCCGAGTAGTCGAAGTAGCGGTCGAGCGGGCCGGTGTAGACGGTCGGCGTGCCCGCCGGGATGCGGTCCCGCACCTCGAAGTAGTCGACGTTGAGGCGGACCTCGATGTTCCGGTGGTCGGCCATGCGCTCGAGCCACGCGGTGTAGCCGTCGACCGGAAGGCCCTCGTAGGTGTCGTTGAAGTACCGGTTGTTGAAGTTGTAGCGGACCGGGAGCCTGGTGATGTTGCCCGCGGGCAGCTCCTTCGGGTCGGTCTGCCACTGCTTGGCGGTGTAGCCGCGGAAGAACGCCTCGTAGAGGGGACGGCCGATCAGCGAGATGGCCTTCTCCTCGAAGTTCTGCGCGTCCTTGGTCTCGATCTCGCTGGCCTGCCGCGCGATAAGCGCGCGGGCCTCGTCGGGCGAGTGGGACTTGCCGAAGAACTGGTTGATCAGCCCGAGGTTCATCGGCAAGGGGTAGACCTGCCCCTGGTACTTGCCGAACACCCGGTGCTGGTAGCCGGTGAAGTCGGTGAACTGGTTGACGTAGTCCCACACGCGCTTGTTGGAGGTGTGGAACAGGTGCGCGCCGTAGCTGTGCACCTCGATGCCGGTCTCCGGCTCGGGCTCGGAGTATGCGTTGCCTCCGATGTGGTGCCTGCGCTCGAGCACGAGGACGCGCTTGTCGAGCTGGCTGGCGGCCCGTTCCGCCACGGTCAGGCCGAAGAACCCGGAGCCGACCACGATGAGGTCGTATCCGGCGAACTCGCCTTCGGTGATCTCTGCGGGGTTCGTGTGCGCGCTCACGGGCGAAAAGGCTACCGGCGCGCCACGGCCCTCGTGCGGCGAGGCTCCTTCGGCCCCCGCGGACCTGCCCCGAGTCCGCGCGTGCCCGCCGCACGAGGGCCTGCGCATCCCGGCACCCCCGGGTTGCCCATCCCGCGCCATGCGACAGGACCGACGTAGCCGGCCCGCGATCGGTTCCCGGCCTAACGAGACTCACCCGTTCGGGCTAGTGCCCCTGCAACCCGGGGAGCAGTTCGTCGACAACCTCCTCCAGGACGGTCTCCCTGCCCTGGTACGGGGTGCCGCTGCGCGGCCAGTGCACGACGATGTCGGTGAAGCCCAGTTCCTTCGCCCTGCCCGCCGCGTCGGCGAAGGCCTCCTTGCTGGACAGCGAGAACACCGGGGCGGCGTCGAGGCTCAGGTAGCGGTCGACCTGGGCGCCGTCGCGTCCGTGCAGTTGGAGCGCCTCCTCGAACCGCGAGGTCAGCTCGCCGACCCCGTGCCACCACTCGTCCAGCGTGTCGCCGCCCTTGCCGGTGGTGACCCAGCCGTCACCCAGCCGGGCGGCGAGCTCCATCATGCGGGGACCGTTCGCGGCGACGAGGAACGGCGGGCGCGGCCGCTGGACCGGGCCTGGCAGGTTGCGTGCGCCCTTCGCGGCGTAGAACGCGCCGTCGTGGTCGTAGCCGTCGGTGCGCAGGAGCCCGTCGAGCGCCTCGGTGAACTCGATGAACCGGTCGGCCCGCTGGCGGACGGTCAGCTCCGGCTCGCCAAGGACCTGTGTGTCGTAGCCGATGCCGCCCGCGCCGATGCCGAGCAGGAACCGGCCGTCGGAGAGGTCGTCGAGGGTGATCAGCTCACGCATGAAGGGCACAGGATGACGGAAGTTCGGCGACGCGACGAACGTGCCCAGCCGGATACGGGACGTGACCATCGCGGCGGCGCTGAGCGTGGGCACGGCACTGAACCAGGGGCCGTCGACGAGCGTTCTCCAGCCGAGATGGTCGTAGGTCCAAGCGTGGTCGAAGCCGTACTCCTCGGCCGCCCGCCACTTGGGCTCGGCGGCCCACCACCGGTCCTCGGGAAGAATCACAATGCCAACGCGCACGCCAGCACACGCTAGCGGTGGGGTACGACACGCGGGTGCACGGGCATCCCTCTGGGAAACTGGAGGTGTGGAGAGACCCCGGTTGATCGCTTCCGACGTCGACGGCACCCTGCTCTCGAATGCCACCCACCTCAGCGACCGCACGGTGGACGTGGTCGGCAGGGCGGTCGGCGACGGGGTGCCGGTCGTCCTCGTCACGGGGCGCCCGCCGAGGTGGATCCCGCAGGTCGCCGAGCAGGCCGGGCTCACCGGCTACGCCGTGTGCGCGAACGGCGCGATCCTCTACGACATCGGCGCCGACCGGGTGCTCGACGTGCACGGACTGCTCGACCCGGTGCTGCTGAGCGACGTCGCCGACGCACTCGACCGTGCGATCCCCGGCTGCCGGCTCGCCGCCGAGCGCGTCGGCACGCACGCGGTCGACCGCGACATGAAGAACTTCGTGATCGAGACCGACTACCGCAACCCGTGGGGCGACGGCGAGGGCGCGGTCGTGCCCAGGGCCGAGGTGCTCGGGCACGCGGCGGTGAAACTGCTGGTCAGCCACTCGAAGATGACCTCGGACGCGATGGCCGAGGCCGCCAGGTCCGTGCTCGACGGCACCGTTGACGTCACCTTCTCCTCCGGCGGCGGGCTGATCGAGCTGGCCGCGCACGGGATCACCAAGGCCACCGGGCTCGCTGAGGTCGCGCAGCGGCTGCGGGCCGACTCGGACGGCACCATCGCGTTCGGCGACATGCCCAACGACATCGAGATGCTGCGCTGGGCCGGTCACGGCGTCGCGATGGCCAACGCGCATCCCGTGGTGCTTGAGGCCGCCGACGAGGTCACCGCGCCGAACTCTGAGGACGGCGTGGCGCAGGTCCTCGAGCGCTGGTTCTAGCCGCAGCGGACGTACGTGTAGCGCGGGTCGGCGTCGAGCAGGGGCACGAGTACCTCGGCCTGCGGGCGCCGGACGTACAGCGAGATCCATTTCCGCTCGCCCTCCCTACGGAAGGTGGCCACCTCGTAGAGCCCCGCGTAGGCCGGGTTGATGCCGCAGTGCTGCCGGTCGGTGTAGCCCTCCGCCGTGTCGACGGCCACCGAGGGCATCCGGACGTTCACCACGTAGTCGTAGTCGCTGGCGACCTGCCCGCCGATGCCGGCCGCCTGAATGCGCTCGCCCTGGCGCGCGATGTGCTCGTCGGTCAGTCCCAGCACGTCCACCACCACGAGCCGAGGTCCGGCGCGGTAGGACAACGCGCCGTTGGCGTAGGTGCTGACCACGGTGCCCGGCGGGAGCCGCTCGCCGAGCCAGGTGCCGGTCTCGGCGAGCTGCCGGATCGAGGCACGCCAGTCGTGCATGGCACGCACCATCCCCGGATGCGTGGTGCTGACCACGAGCGAGAGCCCGCACACGGCGAGCGCCACGACGGGAACGGTGCGCCGCGCGGTGAGCCGCTCGGTCCTCGGCTGCGGCGACGGCGTGGTGGCGGGGCGGGAGACGAGGAACAGGCCGTACGCGGCGGCCGCGAACACCGTCAGCAGCGGCGGCACGGGTGCGAGCAGGCGCCATGAGGGCAGCCGGTCCCCGCCGACCGCGACGGCGTAGCCCGCGAGCGCCACGGCGATCGCCAGCACCAGCCACGCCAGCGAGCGCGCCCTCGGGAAGCTCCTGCGGCTGAGCAGGAACGCGATCGCGGCGGCCGTCAGCAGCAGGAACACCTGGTAGACGAGGGCGAACCCGGCGAGGTAGTCCCATCCGCGCCGCAGCATCGAGCCGACCGAACCGCCGGAGGACGCGACGAGCGAGTTGGGCAGCAGGTGCCCGTAGTAGGTGACGCGCCACGCGGTCCACGGCACGAGCAGCACGAGCGCCCCCAGGGCGTACCCCGCGGGCGCCCACTTCGTCGTGCCGCTGCGCAGGGCGGTCACCAGCAGCCACACCCCGGCGAGCACGGCGACGACCAGTCCCTCGGGCCTTGTCATCACCGTCAGTGCGACGAGCACCCCGGCGACCACGGGACGGCCCGCGGCGAGTGCGTGCACCACGCACAGCGTGAGCAGCAGGAACAGCGGTGTCTCCAGCCCGGAGGGCCCGTAGCCGGCGAGCGAGCTGGCACCCGCGGTCACCACGGCGGCGGCCACGCCCAGCGCGGGCAGGCCGGGCCCGTCGGGCTGCGCGAGGCGCATGATGCGGTTGACCAGGAAGTACGCGGCGAGCACGCAGCCGAGTGCGCACGCGATGCCGAGCACAGGCGCGGCCGGTTCGACGTCGACGCCGAACATCGCCCTCGGCAGCGCGATCAGCACCATCCACAGGAAGTTGGAGTAGCCCTCGACGCGCTCGCCGGGGTTGAACACGGGGCCGTAGCCGTCGGCGACGTTGCGGGCGTAGCGAAACGTCAGGTAGGCGTCCTCGGCGACCGTCGCGAACAGCAGCTGGTGCACTAGCGCGAACGCGAGGGTGAGCAGGAGCGCGGCCGCCCGCCACGCCCGGTCGGTGTTGACGCGGCTCCAGCCCGCGACGACGAAGATCCCGAGCGCGAGCCAGAGACCTGCAGCGACGGCGACCACCCCGAGCACCCCCAGCCCCAGCCTTTGGACACTTCGGGCAAAGCTAACCCCGTGCGCGCCGCAGGGCTCGCCGGGGTGTCAGAGGCCGCTCTCCAGCACCGCGTAGTCGATCTTGCCGCTCGCCAGCACCGGCATGTGGTCGATGGGGCGGACGTCGAACCCGCTGGCGTGCAGGTGCATCAGGTCGGCCAGCGCCCTCGACACGTCCTGGCACGTTCCGCTCGCGGCGCCCTCCGCGAACAGCACGATCTTGTCGTCGGCGGCGACCGCGGCGACCACCTCGATCCCGGCGCCCGTCCCGCGCACGGCCTGCTCCAGGTCGTCGAGGTTGACGCGGTTGCCGAAGACCTTGCCGATCCGTTTGAGCCTGCCGGTGATGAACAGGAACCGGTCCTCGTCGAGGTAGCCGAGGTCGCCCGTGGCCAGCACGCCGCCGTTCTCGTCGCCGTGGGCGAGCTCGGCCTCGGTGCCCGCGTAGCCCATCATCACGTTGGGTCCCCGGTAGACGACCTCGCCGACGATCTTCGGGTGCGTGGTTTCCTCGCCGTCGTCGCGGCGGACGCTGAAGGAGCCGCCCTCCAGCGCCTGCCCCGCCGAGCCGAGCTTCTCGGGCAGCAGTTCCGGCGGAACGGTCGACATGCGCGGGCCCGCCTCGGTCTGCCCGTACATCACGAAGAGCCTGCCGTCCACGGCGCGCATCGCATCGTGGAAGTGGGTCACCAGCTCGGTCCGCAGCTTGCCGCCCGCCTGGGTCAGGGTGCGCAGGCTCGGGTACGGCGCCGGGTCGAAGTCCATGCTCCGCAGGCGCTCGTAGTGGTAGGGCACGCCGGCCAGTGACGTGACCCGGTGCTCGGACACCGCGTTCCAGAAGGGCTTGCGGAAGACGCCGGACGGCTCGATCACCACCGTCGCCCCGCGCACCAGGTGGGAGTTCAGCACAGAGAGGCCGAAGCTGTAGTGCAGCGGCAGGCTCGTCGGCGCGACGTCGGTGCACTCGATGCCCAGCGTGGCCGCGATCGCCTCGGCGTTGGCGAGCAGCGCGGACCTCGACAGGCGCACGAACTTCGGCTCCCCCGTCGTGCCGCTGGTGGACAGCAGCACGGCCAGGTCCGGGTGCGGCGCGACGCAGTCGCGTGCGTCGCGCACCCAGTGCCCGTCGCGGGCGGTGTAGCCGCGTGGCGGCGGTTCGTCGGGAGCCGAGAGCACCGCGGCGGGGCGGAAGCGGGAGACGTACCGGCCGAGCGCCGCGCCGTCGAGCACGGGGTCGAGCAGTGCGACGGCCCGCCCCGACTCGAACGCGCCGAGGTAGCGCAGGACGCTGTCGAGGTCGACCGCCGTGCGGGAGAACACCGCTCCCTCCGGCAACGCGGCGAGCTCCTCGCCGACACGAGCCACCTCGGCGAGGAGCTCGGGACCGGTCAGTGAACGGTCGCCGGCGACATCGACGAGTCGGGCGCCAGCGCCCAGCAGGCTGGTCACAACACCTCCGTGCGCCGCGCCGCGGGAGAGGAGCGCGGTCGGGTGAATCCGGTTTGCCACGGCAACTCTTCCGTTGGCCCATGACCGAGTTGCTGCTTTCATGGCCGGGCGATCACCTTACCCGTCCCCGCACCGGAGAAAGAAGAAGCACCGCATGATCCCGCTCTCCGTGATCGACCTCCGTGAGGCCGAGCCGTTCGTGGCAGAGGTACTCCGATCGGGTCGGATTTCCCGGGGTCCGATGGTGGAGCGGTTCGAGCGGGACTTCGCCGCTGTGACGGGCACCCGGCACGCCGTCGCCGTGCAGAGCGGCTTCGCGGCGCTGGTCGCGACCCTGGGGGCACTCGATCTCCGGCCCGGCGACGAGGTGCTGACGTCACCGTTGACCTCCGTGGCGACGCTCGACGCGATCATCGAGGCCGGTGCCCGCGCGGGCTTCGCCGACATCGCCCGCGACGACTTCGCGCTCGACCCCGACGAGGCGGGCTGCCGGATCACGCGCCGGACGCGGGTGCTGCTGCCCGCGCACCTCTTCGGCCAGCCCGCCGACCTCGGCAAGCACGGGGCGCTGGCGGCCGAGGCCGGGGTACGCCTGGTCGAGGACGCGGGGCAGGCCACCGGCAGCCCGGCGGGCTCGTCCGGGCTCGCCTGCTTCTCCGCGACCGACTGCGGTGTGGTGACCACCGACGACGCCGAGCTGGCCGGTCGCGTGCGGGACGAGGCACGGCACGCGACGCTGTCGGAGCTGTCCGCGGCGGTGTGCCTCGGCAGACTGATGCGGCACACGACACGCACCGACGCCCGGCAGCGCAACGCCGAACGGCTCACCGACGGCCTCCGCGGCACCCCCGGCCTCGACGTGCCGAAGCGGCTGCCCGGCAGGGAGCACGTCTGGCAGCGCTACACCGTGCTGATCGGTCCGCACGCGATGCTCTCGCGCGACGAGCTGGCCGAGGCGCTCACCGGGCGGGGCATCGCCAACGCCGTCTGCCATCCCCGCCTCGTCTTCGACCACGACCGCTACGCGGGGCTGGTGCCCTCGGTGTCCCCTCGCGACTTCCGTGTCGCGTCGCAGGTCACCGAGGAGGCGCTGGCCCTGCCCGTGCACGCCGAGCTCACCGACACCGAGCTGGACACGATCATCGAGGTCGTCCGGGACGAACTCGGCGCGTAAAGCGGGATACTCGGCGTATGCGCTTCGGCATCCTGGGTCCGCTCGACGTGCGTGGTCCCGGTGCTGTCCCGGTCCCGGTCGGCGGCCCGAAGGTCCGTGCCCTGCTGGGCCTGCTGCTGCTCGACCCCGGCCGCGTGGTCGGCACGGAGCGGCTGGTCGACGGCATCTACGGCGAGTCGCCGCCCCCGAACACCGCCAACGCGCTGCAGTCGCAGGTCTCCCGCCTGCGGCAGGCGCTGCCCGGCCTGGTCGAACGCCACCCCGGCGGCTACCGCCTCGCGGTGGAGCCCGACGACGTGGACGCGGCGAGGTTCGAGCGGCTGGCGCGCGAGGGCGGCGCCGCGCTCGCCGCCGACGAGCACGCCGCCGCCGGGAAGCTGCTGCGTGAGGCGCTCGCGTTGTGGCGGGGCCCGGTGTTCGCCGACCTGCCCCTGCTTGCCGAGGGACCGGCCGCGCGCCTCGCCGAGCTGCGGCTGACCGCCGTGGAGGATCGGATCGAGGCCGAGCTGGCGCTGGGCGATCCCGCGCCGCTGGTGACCGAGCTGCGCGGGCTCGTGGCCGAGCACCCGCTGCGGGAACGGCTGCGGGTGCTGCTCGTGCACGCGCTGCACGCCGCGGGCAGGCGGCCGGAGGCGCTCGCCGCGTTCGACGACGCCCGCCGTCACCTCGCCGACGAGCTCGGCGTCGACCCCTCTCCGGAGCTGGCACAGGCGCACCTCGCCGTGTTGCGCGCCGAGCAGCCCCCGCTGCCGAGGCGGATCGGGGTGCCAGAGCCGTTCACGAGCTTCGTCGGCCGCACGGCGGAGCTCGACCGGCTCACCGGCCTGTTCGGCGACTCGCGGCTGGTCACCCTCACCGGCCCCGGCGGAACCGGCAAGACGCGGCTCGCGATCGAGGCGGCCCGCGCCTACCGGGGCGAGGTCTGCTTCGTCGAGCTGGCTCCGCTCGACGACGGTGACGACCCCGCGCAGGCCGTGCTCGACGCGCTCGGTCTGCGCCAGGCCGCGATCGCGACGCGCCTGCGTGGCAGCAGCCCGGCCGCCGAGCGGCTGGTCAACGCGCTGGCCGAGCGGGAGCTGCTGCTCGTGCTCGACAACTGCGAGCACCTGGTCGAGGCGGCCGCGGGGCTCGCCGGTGAGCTGCTCCGGGGCTGCCCGGACCTGCGGATACTCGCCACGAGCAGGGAGGCGCTCGGCATCACGGGAGAGACGCTGTGCCCGGTGCCGCAGCTGGCGTTGCCGCCGCCGGACGCAGCGGCCGCCGACGCGCTCGGGTACCCGGCGGTGCGGCTGTTCGCCGAGCGGGCGGCGGCGGTCTCCCCCGGCTTCGCCGTCGACGCCGAGCGGGCGGGCGCCGTGGTGCACATCTGCCGCGCGCTCGACGGCCTGCCGCTGGCGATCGAGCTGGCGGCGGCGCGGGTGCGGTCGCTGCCGGTCGAGGAGGTCGCGGCGCGGCTGGACGACCGGTTCCGCCTGCTGTCGCGGGGCAGCAGGGCGGCGGCGCCCCGGCACCGCACGTTGCGCGCGGTGGTGGAGTGGAGCTGGGACCTGCTCGACGACGAGGAACGGGCGCTGGCCCGGCGGCTGACGGTCTTCTCCGGCGCGGCGACGATCGAGGCCGTTGAACAGGTGTGCGGCCTGGATCCCGCCGAGGTGCCCGAGGTGCTGAGCAGCCTCGCCGAGAAGTCACTGGTGGAACTGGGCGCCGACGGGCGCTACCGCATGCTGGAGACGGTGCGCGCGTTCGGCGCCGAGCGGCTGGCCGAGGCCGGCGAGCGGGACCGCCTGCACCATGCGCACGCGACCTACTTCCTCGCCTTGGCCGCCGAGGCGGGCAGGCACCTGCTGACCGCGGCGCAGCTGGGGTGGCTGCGCAGGCTGGACGACGAGCACGACGACCTGCACGCCGCGGTGCGCTGGACCACCCGCGCCGACACCGCCACGGCACTGCGGCTGCTCGCCGAACTGCTGCCGTACTTCTGGCTGCGGGGGCGGCGGGCCGAGGCGACGGCGCTGGCGGGCGAGCTGCTCGGCGTGCTCGAACCGGGGTCGCCCGCCGGGCTGGCCGAGGAGTACGCGCTGTGCGTGTTCGCGGCCGCGTTCGACGACCCAGGTGCTCCGGGCCTTGCCGAACACCAGCAGGCGGTCTTCGCCACCTTCGACCAGATCGGCAAGCCGCCGAGACATCCGTTTCTGCTGGTGCTATGGGGCGCGGCGAACGGCATCCCGCACCAGGACACCATCGACCACAAGCTGCGGCTGAGTATCTTCCGCTCCGCCGACGGCTGGAGCCAGGCGCTCGACCGGTTCGGCTGGGGCATGCTGCTGCTCTACTCGGGACAGGCCGAGCAGGCCCGGCGCGACTTCGCGACGGCGCGGGAGCAGTTCGGCGCGCTCGGCGAGCGCTGGGGTCAGGCGCTCGTGCTCAACGAGCTCGCCAGGCTCACCGGGTGGCAGGGCGAGCACGAGGAGGCGGTGCGGCTGTTCGGCGAGGCGTTGGAGCTGGCCGGTCAGCTCGACGCGCTGGAGGACCGCGGCGAGATGCTGTGCCTGCGGGCGGAGGCGCGGTTGCGGGCGGGCTCGCTGGAGTCGGCCGAGGCGGACTTCACCGACGCGGCGCTGCTGGGCCGCAGGCTCGGCACGCGCGAGATCACAGCGTCGGCGTGGCGCGGGCTCGGTGACGTGGCGCGGCTTTCCGGCGACCTGGTGAAGGCCGAACACTTCGGCGAGCAGGCGCTGGCGGAGTGCCCGAGCGGCCTGTTCGGCTACGACGAGGTGCGGGCCTACGTGACCGTGACGCTGGGCCGGATCGCCGAGGTGAAGGGCGACGGCGAGGGTGCGCGCGACCGCTACCGCGAGGCCGCGCTCTCCGGTCTCGGCCGCGCCGACCTGCTGGTGACGGCGCTGGCGATCGAGGGGCTCGCGGGGGTCGCGCTCCTGGACGGCGAGGCCGAGGCGGCGGCCAGGCTGCTCGGCGCGGGAGCGGCCGTGCGCGGCACCGCGATGGTGGGCGATCCCGACGTGGCGCGGGTGGCGGCGGGTGCGAGCGCGGTGCTCGGGGAGGCCGCCTACGCGGCCGCGTACGCCGAGGGCGAGGCGCTGACCAAGGACGACGCGCTGAGGCTCGCGGGGCTGGCCCCGCCCGCTCCCTGACCCAGGTCCGGGTGAGCAAGGGAGCTTTACTGCCGTAAAACGAGAGCAAAGCTCCCTTGCTCACCGTCAGCGTTCGGTGCGGGAACGGTCAGCGAGGGTCCGCACGCTGGCGGCATGAAGGAGATCTCCGCGAAAGCGGGTGCCCGCGAGTGGCTCGGCCTCGGGGTGCTGCTGCTACCGAGCCTGCTGGTGTCGATGGACCTGTCGGTGCTGTTCTTCGCACTGCCGTTCCTGTCGGCCGACCTCGAACCGACCAGTGCGCAACAGCTGTGGATCGTCGACATCTACGGCTTCCTGCTCGCCGGGCTGCTCATCACGATGGGTTCGCTCGGCGACCGGATCGGGCGCCGCAGGCTGCTGCTGATCGGCGCGCTCGCGTTCGGCTCGGCGTCGGTGCTGTCGGCCTACGCGCCCAACCCGGAGCTGTTGATCGCCGCCCGCGCGCTCCTCGGCGTCGGCGGCGCGACCCTGGCACCGTCCACTCTGTCCCTGATCCGCAACATGTTCCACGACGCCAAGCAGCGGACGCTGGCGATCTCACTGTGGACGGCCGGTTTCGCTGGCGGCGGCGTGCTCGGTCCGATCCTGGGCGGCTTCCTGCTCGAGCATTTCTGGTGGGGCTCGGTGTTCCTCATCAACGTGCCCGCGATGGTGCTGCTGCTCGTGCTGGGGCCGATCCTGCTGCCCGAGTACCGGCACCACCAGCCGGGGAAGTTCGACCTGCTGAGCGCGGTGCTGTCGCTGGCGACCGTGCTGCCGGTGATCAACGGGGTCAAGCGCATCGCCGAGCACGGTGCCGACTGGGTCGCCGCGGTGTCCATTGTGGCCGGTCTGCTCGTCGGCGTGCTGTTCGTGCTGCGGCAGCGGCGGATCGAGCACCCGATGATCGACGTGAGCCTGTTCCAGCGCAAGGAGTTCGGCGCGGCGATCGTCACCGCGCTGTTCGCGATCTTCTCCGTGATGGGGCTCAGCATGGTGGCGGCGCAGTACCTCCAGGTGGTGCTCGGCATGCGGCCGCTGGAGGCCGCGCTGTGGACCGCCCCGAGCTTCGGCGGCATGATCATCGGCACGACGCTCGCCGCCGTGCTCGTGCGCTTCGTCCGGCCAGGCGTGATCATCCCCGTGGGTCTGCTGGTGGCCGCGGGCGGGTTCGCGCTGGTGACCCAGACCGGCGTGGAGTCGGGGCTCGCGACGATCGTGCTCGGCGCCGGGCTGATCGCGGCGGGTGTCGGCTCCGTGGCCGCGCTGGCGACGGATCTCGTGGTGGCGAGCGCGCCACCGGAGCGGGCGGGCAGCGCGTCGGCGATGTCGGAGACGGGCACGGAGTTCGGCGGTGCGCTCGGGCTCGCCGTGCTGGGGAGCGTGGGCGTGGCGGCCTACCGCGCGGAGTTCGCGGACACCGCGCCGCAGGGCCTGCCGCCGGAGGTGGCCGACGCGGCGCAGGACACCCTCGGCGGCGCGGTCGCCGTCGCGGGGCAGCTGCCCGGCGAAGAGGGCGCGCGGCTGGTGGACACCGCGCACCAGGCGTTCGTCTCGGGCATGCACACCACGTCGATCATCGGCGCCCTCATCCTCGCCGGGGTCGCGCTGTTCGCGGCCGTGCTGCTGCGCCACGTCCCCCCGACCTCCGCCAAACCGGAGCCGGCGAGCGACCACGTGGCCGCCTAGCTACATGCAGTGAAGGCCACCTTGCCTGCGTTGAACGCAGGCAAGGTGGCCTTCACTGCGGTCGGTCGGGTCGGGTTATAGGTCGCGGAAGGGCTTGGCGTAGCGAAACTCGCCGCGCAGCGTGGGGTCGTAGGCACCGAGCGGGCGGACCTGGAAGTGCGCGCCCCACGCCGGGTCGGGAGCACGCACGCCGAGCTCGGTGCCAGGGCGGAAGCCGAAGCGCGGGTAGTAGCCGGTGTGGCCGAGCAGCGCCACGAGCGGCTCGCCCAGCGCGTCGGCCGCACCGAGCACGGCGTGCATCAACGCCGACCCGGCGCCCTTCGCCTGATGCCCTGGCAGCACGCCGAGTGGTCCGAGGCCGAGCGCGGGGCGCCCCGCGACCCACGCCCTCGTGCACACGACGTGCCCGATCACCTCGCCGTCATCGGTCGCGACCAGCGACAGCGACGGCAGCCACTCGGTGGACGCCCGCAGCGCGTCGACCAGCCCTGCCTCCACCGGCTCGGCGTCCCCTTCGGTCGTCGGGGCGAACGCGGCAACGTGCACGGCCCGGATGGCGTCGACGTCGGCGGGGGTCTCGCGGCGGATCAGCACCGTCAGCTCGCCGGGAGGTTGCCCGTGACCAGCGGAATCGCCGCCCGCACCTGGTCGCACGCCTTCTTCGGATCGTCGAGGTTGCCGCTGGTGAGCATCACCGACGACGTCTCGGTGAAGCTGAGCGTCGCCTGGCAGTTGACCTCCATGCCGCCGGGACCGGGGAAAAGGGTCCACGTCCTGCCGCCCGCCTCGATGGACTCGCCCTGCTGGTCGGCGTACGGCCACTCCTGTGCGGGCCGGTCGCCCGCGTACAGGTCGAGCGCCTTGACGCCCTGCTCGCCGTCGGTGTCCTGCCACTGACATCCCGGCGGGATGCCGTCCTGTTCGGAGCCGTCCAGCGGCTCGGCCGCCCCGCTGAAACCGAGCTGCTCGGCCTGCTCGGGCTTGAGCAGCGTGCACGCGTCCACCGAGGCGAGCGGGCTCGGCTCCGGCTCCCGCGAGGGCGTCGGCTCGGGTGCGGGCTCGCCGCCCGGCAGGTGCGCCGACACGTACGGCGCGGCGGCCTCGGCCATCACGCACGCCTTGGACTCGTCGCTGAAGTCGCTGGTGCTCAGCACCACGAAGGAGGTCTCGGAGATCTCCGTCGCGAGCAGGCACACCGAGCCGCCGGTGACCGGGTCCGGGTAGTGGCCCCACTCCAGCCCGCCGATCTCCAGCGTGCGCTCCGGCTCGACGCCGTCCATGTAGTCGACCAGCGGGATCGCCGTCTCGAAGCCGGCCGTCAGCGAGTCCAGATCGGACATCGGATCGGCCTGAGCCCAGGTGCACGACGGCGGCATCAGCTGGGCGGGCTCGCCCGGCGTGAACTCGCCCTCCTCCACCAGGCCCAGCGCGGTCGACTCCTCCGGTGTCAGCAGCGAGCACGGCTCCCCTGCCGCGGCCTTGTCCTCGCTCGTCGGCGGGTTCGCCAGGGGCTGCGCCGTCCCGCCGACCGTCGTGGCACACGAGCTGAGCAGGACCCCCGCCGCCAGCAGGACCAGGGCCTTCGCACGCAAGATCGGTTCCCCCGTTCGACCGCGGCTTTGTTGCCGCCCGATTAACGCGTGTCAGCGTAATCAAGCCGTTCGCGGCGTGCGGGTTACATCGCATTTCCCGCCGGTGAAGCTTCGCCACAGGCGGCCTTCGCGCCCGCGCGCGGAACCTACCTTGGGTCCGTGATCGAGGAATCCGAGGTGGCCCGGCTGCCGGAACCGACGGGGATCGGGCTGGTGGCCCCGTTCGACTTCGCGCTGGACCGGGAGCTGTGGCGCTGGCTTCCCGACCACGTCGGCCTGCACACCACGCGCCTGCCGTACCTGCCGGAGCCGGTGACCGTGCAGCTCGCCTCCGCGCTCGGCAACCCGCACGGAGTCCGCAGGGCGACCAGGGATGTACTGGCGCCGGAGCCCAGGGCCGTGGCCTACGCGTGCACCTCGGGCAGCTTCGTCGACGGTGCGGCGGGTGAGGCCGCGCTCGTCGCGGCGATGCTCGACGCGGGCGCTCCCTCGGCCGTCACCACCTCCGGCGCGCTCGTCGCGGCACTGGAGCAACTGCGCGTGCGCAAGGTCGCCGTGATCACGCCCTATGTGGACGATGTGACCGGGCGACTGCTCGACTACCTCGCCGAGTTCGGCTACTCGACGTGCGCGAGCTTCGGGCTCGGCCTGCTCGGCGACATCTGGAAGATGTCCTATTCGGACGTTCTGCGGGCGGTGGCCGGAGTGGATCCGACCGGTGCCGACGCGCTGTTCGTCAGCTGCACCAACGTGCCGACCTACGACCTGATCGAGCCGCTGGAGCGCCACCTCGGCATCCCGGTGCTGACGGCGAACCAGGTGACCATGTGGGCAGCGCTGCGCGCCGCCAGGGTCACCGGGTTCGCCGCCCCCGGCAGGCTATTCGCCGGGCGGGACGAGGACGTCCCTGCCGCCTAGGAACGGCCGCAGCGCCTCGGGCACCCGCACCGAACCGTCCTCGAGCTGGTGGTTCTCCAGGATCGCCACCATCCACCGCGTGGTGGCGAGCGTGCCGTTGAGCGTGGCAGCGGTCTGCGGGCGGCCGTTCGCGTCGCGGTAGCGCACGCCGAGCCGCCTCGCCTGGAACGTCGTGCAGTTCGACGTGGAGGTCAGCTCCCGGTAGGTCTGCTGGGTGGGCACCCACGCCTCGCAGTCGTACTTGCGCGCGGCGCTCGTGCCGAGGTCACCGGCCGCGGTGTCGATCACCCGGTACGGCACCTCGATCTTGGCGAGCATCTCCTCTTCCCACGCGAGCAGGCGCTCGTGCTCGTGCTCGGCCTCCTCGGGACGGCAGAAGACGAACATCTCGATCTTGTCGAACTGGTGCACGCGGATGATGCCGCGCGTGTCCTTGCCGTACGAGCCCGCCTCGCGCCGGAAGCACGTCGACCAGCCCGCGTAGCGGCGCGGGCCCTTGGTGAGGTCGATGATCTCGTCGGAGTGGTAGCCGGCGAGCGGCACCTCCGACGTGCCGACCAGGTAGAGGTCGTCCTCCTCGAGCCGGTAGACCTCCGACGAGTGCGCGCCGAGGAAACCGGTGCCCGCCATGATCTCCGGCCGCACGAGCACGGGCGGGATCATGAGCTGGAAGCCGTTGGCGGTGGCCTGCGCGGCGGCCATGTTGAGCAGCGCGAGCTGCAGCTGGGCGCCGAGGCCGGTGAGGAAGTAGAACCGCGCGCCCGACACCTTGGCGCCGCGCTCGGTGTCGATCGCGCCGAGCCGCTCGCCGAGGTCGAGGTGGTCGCGCGGGGTGAAGTCGAACTCCCTCGGCGTGCCGACGTGCTTGAGCACGACGTAGTCGTCCTCACCGCCCTCGGGCACGCCGGGCAGCACGAGGTTGGGCAGGCGCCGGTGCAGTTCGTCGAACTCGCCGCTCGCGCGCGTCTGCTCGGCCTCGGCGGCCTTGACCTTCGCGGCCAGCTCCTTGCCCTTGGCGAGCAGGGCCTCGCGCTCGTCGCCCTTCGCCTTGCCGATCTGCTTGCCGAGCTGCTTCTGCTCGGCGCGGAGCTGGTCGGCGGTGGCGATGGAGGACCTGCGCTCGGCGTCGAGGGAGAGCAGCTTGTCGACGGTGCCCTCGTCTTCGCCGCGGGCGCGCTGCGAGGCGCGCACCACGTCCGGGTCTTCGCGCAGAGTCCTGGGGTCAATCACGGTGACGAGGGTAGTCGGCCCACAACTGCAACCGACGGGTTGCACTATCCTGGGTCGTCGTGCAACCCTGTGGTTGCACCTACGAGGGAGGACTCCCATGAACCCGGACCGCATCGAACGCGACGTCCTGATCGCCGCCCCGCGCGAGCGCGTGTGGGCGCACCTGACCGGCTTCTTCTGGGTCGCCGACGAGGGCAGGGACGTCGAACCGCGCACCGGCGAGACGTTCGTCGCCCGAAGCAAGGAGTGGGGCGACTTCCCCATTCGCATCGAACGGGCAGAGCCGCACCACTTCCTCGCCTACCGCTGGGCCAGCGCGTTCCCCGGAGCGGAGCCCGAGGACGGCAACTCGACGCTCGTGGAGTTCACGCTCACCGAGGAGGCGGGCGGCACACGGCTCGTCGTGGTGGAGACCGGCTTCGCGTCGCTGCCGGAGGCGCACCGGCGCAAGGCGTTCGAGGACAACGACGGCGGCTGGGCGGCCCAGCTGGGCGTGCTGCGTGAGCGCGTGCAGGCCGGTGGCTCCGTGCCGCTCGACCGGGTCGAGCGCGAGATCGTGATCGCGGCGCCCGTCGACCGGGTGTGGGCGTCCCTGACCGCGCCGGAGTTCTGGCTCGGGGAGGCCGACCCCACGGGCTTCGCGATCGCCGAGGGCGCGCTGGTCGTCGGCGAGCACCCCGGGTACGGGTCGATCCCGCACCGGTTCGTGCGCGTGGACCCGCCGCGCTACCTCTCCTACCGGTGGGCGAACCGGTTCCCGTCGACCGAGCCGAACCCGGACAACTCGACGCTCGTGGAGTTCACGCTCGTCGCCGACGGCGACGGGACACGGCTACGGATGGTGGAGAGCGGGTTCGCCACACTTGCCCTGCCCGAGCATGAGCTGCTGACCGCCGCCGAGGACAACGGAGGAGCGTGGGACGAGGTGCTGGACGAGCTGAAGAACTCCACCGAGGAATGAGCGAGACCGGCGTCGACGCGGTGCTCGGCGCGCTGGCCGACCCCACACGGCGCGCGCTGCTCGACGCACTCGCCGCACGAGGGCAGGCCAGCGCGTCGGCGCTCGCGGCCGACCTGCCCGTCTCCCGGCAGGCGATCGTCAAGCACCTGGCGATCCTGGAGGAGGCAGGGCTTGTGTCGTCGGCGCGGGCGGGGCGCGAGGTGCGCTACACGCTCCGTTCCCAGGCGCTCGACGCCACCGCGCGCTGGATGGCCTCGCTCGCAGGCGAATGGGACCGCAGACTGAACGCCATCAAACGCGCTGCCGAAGCCGACGACGACCCGCCCCGACCGCAGTGAAGGCCACCTTCACTGCGGGAGGCGAGTGGGCGGGGACTAGCGGCTGCGCACCAGGTCGATCACCGCGGCGGCGAGCTGGTTGGCGCCGTCCTCCTGGAGGAAGTGGCCCGCGCCCGTGATGGTCGGGTGCTCCCGGCCCTCGGCTCCCGGCATCCGCCGCTCCAGAATCGGCCGCATGCCCGCCGTGATCGGGTCGCCGTCGGAGAAGGCGCACACGAACGGCAGGTCCAGCTTCGTCAGGTTCTCCCACGCGGCCCGGTTGGCCTCGGTCGCCGGGTCGTCGGGGCTGGTCGGCACGAGCCCCGGCATGGCCCTCGGCCCCGCCTTGTACATCTCGTTGGGGAACGGGGCGTCGTAGGCGTCGCGCTCGGCGTCGGTGAGCTTCGTCCGGCAGCCCGACTGCACGAACCGCGCGATGTCGAGCACCTGCGCCTTCTGCACCGCGTCGTGGAACGCCCACCACACGGCCGGCATGTCGTGGTCGCCGGTGGGCAGCCCGGTGTTGGCGGCCACGACGCCGGCGAAGCGGCCGGGGTTCTCCGCTACCAGCCGCAACCCGATCAGCCCGCCCCAGTCCTGACCGACGAGCGTCACGTCCCGCAGGTCGAGCGCGTCGAACGCGAACGCCCGCATCCACTCGACGTGGTTGGCGTAGGTGTGGTCGGTGAGGTCGGCGGGCTTGTCGGAGCGGCCGAAGCCCACGAGGTCCGGCGCGATCGCCCGCAGTCCCGCGTCCGCCAGCAGGGGCAGCATCTTCCGGTACAGGAACGACCAGCTTGGTTCACCGTGCAGGAGCAGCACGACGGGTCCGTCGGGCGGTCCGGCCTCGACGTAGCCGACGCGGACGATCCCGTGCACCGGGTTGTCCACGTCGGCGTAGAGGGCCGGGTAGTCGAAGTCGGGCAGGTCGGCGAATCGGTCTTCGGGCGTTCGCAGTAACCGCACGACGTCAACCGTAGTGGTTACGAGATGGCGACGGCTACCACGAGACCGAGGGCCACGTGGGCGGCCGCGACCACGAAGCTGGCGGGCGCGAACTTGTCGCTCTCCACCGTGGAGCGCACGTCGATGCGGGTGACCCACTCCAGCAGGCGCACGGCGACGACCTGGGCGACGATGCCGATCAGGCCGTAGACCAGCGAGGTGATCAGCCCCTCCGCGAGATCGCTGGACGACGTCCAGATGGCGATCACGATGATGAACGCCATCGACACCAGGCCCGAGGCGGTGATGATCACCGCGTTCGGCAGGCCGCGCCGCACCAGCTCCGACAGCTTGCCGGGCGTGGTGAAGTCGATCGCGTAGAACCCGAGGAGCATCAGCAGCAGGCCGACGACCGCGTAGAGCGCGATCGCGCCGATGCCCCTGGCCAGGTCGGAACCGAACGTGTCGGACAGCGCTACAAGCACGGAAGTTCTCCCAGATTGGCTGATCGTTTCGCGTGGTTTATCACGACTCGGGGATGCGGTGGGGGACGAACGCGGCGCCGTCGTCGGTGACGAGCCCCGCGGTCTCCCTGATGCCCAGCCCTGCGGCCTCGTCGCCGACGATCCACGCGCCGAGCGCGGGCCGGAAGCCGTCGAAGTCGGGCAGCGGATCGAACGCCTGGTAGACGTAGCCCTCCGCGCCGTAGACGCCGCCCGTCTGCGTCTCGTAGCCGGGCGCGACGATCTGCACGTTCGCGCCCTCGCGGCCGAGCTTCGGCTTGCGGACGTACTCGGTGAGCAGGCCGGGCTGGTCGTTGAACGCGGGCAGCAGGTTCGGGTGGCCGGGGTAGTTCTCCCAGAGCAGGCCGAGGATCGCCTTGTTGGAGAGCAGCATCTTCCACAGCGGCTCCACCCAGAGCGTCTGCGGCAGCGACTCGACCGCGTAGCGGCCGAACTCCTCCTCGACCACCCATTCCCAGGGGTAGAGCTTCACGACCGTGCTCATCGGCGCCTCTTCGAGGTCGACGAACCGCTTGAGCAGCGGGTCCCAGCCGATCTCCTCGATCGCCAGCCCCACGGTGTCGAGCCCGGCCTCCGCGGCGGTCTCCTGCAGGTACGACGTGGTGATGTGGTCCTCACCGGTCGAGTCGGCGCTCGACCACGTGAAGTGCAGCTCCTTCGACGGCAGCGCGTCGCCGATCTGGGCCCAGCGCTCGACGAGGCGCTCGTGGATGGAGTTCCACTGGTCGTCGTCGGGGAACACGTCGGTCTTCCAATGCCACTGCAGCACCGCGGCCTCGAGCAGCGACGTGGGGGTGTCGGCGTTGTACTCCAGCAGCTTGGCGGGGCTGCGGCCGTCGTAGCGCAGGTCGAAGCGGCCGTAGACGTGCGGGTCGCGGCGCTTCCACGACTCGGCGATGTGCGGCCACACCCACTCCGGCAGGCCGAACTCGGCGTAGCGCTCGGTCAGCACCACGTGGTCGACGGCCTCGAGGCACATCGAGTGCAGCAGCTCCACGTCGGCCTCGACGGAGAGGACCTCGTCCATCGGCAGCACGTAGTGCACCGACTCGTCCCAGTAGGGCCGTTCCTGGCCGGAGCCGTAGCGCGCGGGCGTGCCGTAGACCAGCCCCTGCTCCTCGACGATGCGTTTCCAGTCGGTCCGAGCGGGGCGGGACTCCCTGTGCACTTACGAGCCTCCGCTCTTGCCGAAACCGCCGCTGCTGATGCCGAAGCCGCCGCGCTGGACCGTCTTGCCGGACTTGGTGCTGATGTCGGCGTTGGCCGGCTTGGTGTAGGAGCCGCCCGAGACCGTGCCGCCGACCGTGCCCGTGCCGCCGTAGTTGTAGCGGTACTGCTGGTAGCCGCCACCCGGCAGGGGAAGGAACATGAACCCGCCGCTGTAGTAGCCGCCGTGGCTGGTGACGTAGTCCTCGTCGCAGTAGTCGTCGTTCTCGACGATCGTGCCGTCGTCGGTGGTGCACACGGCCGTGACCTGCTCCGGCGCGGCCACGAGGTACCAGCCCGCGACGAGCCCGACCAATCCGACGGTGACGCCGCTGCCGATCAGCACCTTGCGCCTGGTCTCGGCCTTGCGGTCGGCCTCCGCCCTCGCCTGTTCCGCCTCGGCCCTGCGCTGCTCCTCCTCGGCGATGGCCTTGCGCCGGGCACGCTGTTCGGCCAGCGTGGGCTCCCTCGGCTTGGTGCTCTCGGCGTCCTGGAACCGCATGGAGCCACGCCGGGGTGGCTGCTCCTCGTTGGAGGGGTTGTCATCCGTCATCGAGCACTCCGTAAACCGCGGGGCCTGCGCTACCTCACCCTATCGACACCCGGGCACGCACCGGTGCGAACAGGCATCATGGGTACCGATGTCCGACGAGCCCAACCGGTTCCCACTGAGCAGACCGGCCGTGCGCACCAGGGTGCTCATGGCCGGCGTGTTCGTCGGCGCCATCGTCGCCATGTCGCTGAGCTGGGTCTTCTCCTGGGGAGTCGAGACCGAGGCCGACCGCGTGCAGGCGGCGGAGGAGGCCGCGGTGACGGCACGCAGGGAGGCGTTCAGCTCCCCGCCGGGCAGCTGCCTCACGTGGACCAAGCCCGACGCGAGCGACGTGAAAAAGGTCGGCTGCGCCCAGGAGCACCTCTTCGAGGTCGCCGGTGTGGTGGATATCTCGGCGCAGTACCCGAAGGACGCCCGCCCGCCGAATGCCGACGCCTGGCAGACCATCGCCGAGCAGCGGTGCGGGCAGAGCGTGCGCGACTACCTCGACAAGCCGCTCGACCCGTTCGGCAAGCTCTCGCTCGGCGTGCTGCGGCCGGACGAGCAGCAGTGGACCCAGGGCGAGCGGAAGCTGCACTGCGGCATCCAGTGGGTGTCCCCCGGCGGCGAGCTTCAGCCGCTCAAGGGCAAGGCCAAGGACGAGAACCAGTCGAACGTCTGGGAGCCGGGCACGTGCCTCGCGCTCGTCAACAAGACCGTGGGTGACCCGGTCGACTGCACCAAGGAGCACTCGTACGAGATCGTCGGCCTGGTGAACCTCGCCAACCACTTCGAGGCGTTCCCCTCTGCCGACGAGCAGGAGAAGTGGCTCGACACCGAGTGCAACCGCATCGTCGGCGAGTACACCGGCGGAGCCAACCTCCGCGACAAGGGCCTCATCCTCGGTTGGGACCTGCGGGAGAAGGAGAGCTGGGACGCCGGCTCCACGCTGGTGAACTGCAAGGTCGGCGCGAAGCTCGAGGACAACAGCGGGCTGGCTCCGGTGCGGGGCAGCGTCGCCAAGGACGCGCCTCCGCCGCCGACCACCGAGCAGAAGCCGAGGCAGGGCGAGTCGAACAAGCAGAACGACCAGCAGAACCGGCAGCAGGAGCAGGAACAGCAGGGCGGCTCCGAACAGGGCAACGGGGGCTGAGGTGCCGGTGGACATGCCGCTGCGACGCTTCGAGGAGCTCGTGGCGGAGGCACTCGACCAGGTGCCCGAGGAGTTCGCGCTGGCGATGGACAACGTCGTGGTGCTGGTGGAAGAGCACAACGAGGAGGAGCCCGACATCCTGGGCCTCTACCACGGGATCGCGCTCACCGAGCGCGGCCACGACTACGGCGGCGTGCTGCCCGACCGGATCTCGATCTACCGCGAGCCGATCCTCGCCATCTGCTCCAGCGAGGAGGACGTGGTGGAGGAGGTGCTGATCACCGTCGTGCACGAGATCGCGCACCACTTCGGCATCGACGACGCTCGCCTGCACGAGCTCGGCTGGGGCTGAGCGGGCGGAACGAACCTTGTCACCCGGCCGGGTTACGTTGCTTGCGAGCGGGTTGCGTCCGAGGTCTGCTCCAGGCGTGGGCGGCGATGGTTCGTAGCGTTGAGCGCCGGCTCACGTGGCTACTGGGGTCGAGCGCGTTCAGCAATCTCGGCGACGGCATCGGCAAGGTCGCCTTCCCGCTGCTGGCTGCCACCGTCACGCGCGACCCCGTGCTCATCGCGGGCCTCTCGGCGGCCCAGTTCCTGCCCTGGCTGCTGTTCGCCCTGGTGGCGGGCGCGCTGCTGGACCGTGTCGACCGGCGCACCGCGATCGTGCTCGCCAACACCGCGCGGGCCGTGGTCGTCGGCGCGGTCGCGTTGCTCGTGTACCTCGACGCCGTCTCGATCTGGCTGGTGTACGCGGCGGCGCTGCTGATCGGGGTCGCGGAGACGGTGGCCGACAGCGCCGCGAACGTGCTCATCCCGTCCGTCGTCGACGGGAGCGGGCTCGCGAAGGCCAACAGCAAGCTCCAGGCCACCGAGATCGTGGGCCAGACGTTCCTCGGCGGACCGGTCGGCAGCCTCACGTTCGCGCTGTTCGCCTCGCTGCCGTTCCTGCTCAACTCGGTCGCGTTCGCGGTGGGCGCCGCCCTGCTCGTCGCGCTGGCAGGCAGCTACCGGCCTCGCGGACCGGCGCGACCGGAGTCCTCGCTGCGTGCCGACCTGGCCGAGGGCCTGCGCTGGCTGCGCCGCAACCCGCTGCTGCTGCGCCTCGTGCTCGTCGCGGGCCTGCTCAGCATGCTCACCGAGCTGGCACAGGCGCAGCTGGTGCTCTACGCGCTGGAAGACCTGCGCCTGTCCCCCGCCGCGTTCGGGTTGTTCGCGTTCGTCGGCGGCATCGGCGGGCTCGCCGGAGCCGCCGTGGCGTCCCGGCTGCTCGACCGGACCGGCAGGCGGACGGTGCTCACCGGCGGGATCGTCGTGTGCGGGCTCGCCTTCGGCGGGATGGGCTTCACCGCGCAGCCCGCGCTGTCGGCCACCCTGTTCGGCCTGTTCGCGGCTGCCGTGGTGACCGTGAACGTCCTGCTGGCGACCGCGCGCCACACGCTCGTTCCCGGCGAGCTGCTCGGCCGGGTGCTGGGCGCGTGGCGCACGGTCGTATGGGGTTCGCTGCCCGTGGGCGCCCTGCTCGGCGGTGTGCTCACCGACGCGCTGGGCAGCCCGTCCGCCACGTTCGTGGTGTCGGGCGGGCTGCTGCTCGCGCTCGCCGCCGGGGCGTTCGCGACCGTGCGGTTCCCCAGCTAGGCGTCGCCGGAGCCGGGCTGGATCGTCCTGACGGTCAGCTGGTTGCCGGGGATGTCCTCACCGGCGCAGCCGGTGCCCGGCGCCTCGATGAACATCGACTCGGTCTCCTGCGGCGGGTAGACCCGCAGCCCGCGCACCTCGGTGGGACGGCACTCGGCCGCTTCGTAGTTGCGGACCTGCACGAACCCGACCTCGGCGTAGGCCATGTCGCCGGGGTTGAGCGTCACCGGCGAGCCCTTGGTGCCCTCACGGAACGCCGCGGCACCCACCTGGTGGCCGTCGGCCCCCGCCACGTACGAGACGCCGGGGAACCCCTGGATCACGCAGGCGTCGCCGCCGACGTTGGTGAACTGCAACGGCCGGTACTGCGTGCCCGCGGCGGCGTCGCCGTGGCCGAGCGAAAGCCGCAGGTCACCGGACTTGCACAGGCCGGATGCGTCGGCAGGGGCGGGCTGTCCCTGCGACGTGCCGGGCTCGGAGGTCTCCGAGGCCGGCTGCTGCTCCTGGGTCGTCGACGGGGTCTCCGACTGTGCCGACGACGAGGTGGACGAGGACGGCACGGCCGGGTTCTGTGCCGCGTCCTGGGTGCCCTCGCCGCACGCGGCGAGCAGCAGGGTCAGTGCCGCTCCGGCAGCGGCGAGTGCCACGTGTGAGACGTCAACGCGCTTGTCGGTCATGGTCGCCTCCCTGTGTGCGTGACTACCCAGAGGACGTGCGCCACACACGGAGGGTTGCGTGACTTTCTCACCCGAAAGCCGGAAAGTGCGTCAAGCCATTCCCATACCGGCCCAGTCGAGGCAGGTCCAGCCGTCGTCGCCCCTGGTCTCGAGCCGGACGATGCCGGTGTTGGGCAGCAGGCCCTTGTCGGCGATCTCGGGCTTGACGTTGTCGGCGAGCCATTCGGCGCCGAGGCGGATGGCGCCGCCGTGGCTGACCACGACCACCACGCCGTCGGGATCCACCTCGACGTGCTTGGCGCGCAGGTCGCCGACCGCGGTGACGAACCGGTCGTAGACGTCCCTTCCGCTCTCGCCGCCCGGCATCGCCGGGCTCAGATCGCCGCGCGTCCACGGGCCGACGGTGCCGAAGTACCGTTCGAGCGCCTCGGTGTCGCCCCGGTCCTCCAGCTCGCCGACCTGGATCTCGTGGATGCCCTCCACCACCTGCAGGTCGAGCGCGAGCGAGGACGCCAGCGGCGCCGCCGTCTGCTGCGCGCGGGTGGCCTGCGACGCGTACACGGCGGCAACGGGCTCGCCCGCGAGCTGCTCGGCCAGCGCGTCGGCCTGCCTGCGACCCAGCTCGGTCAGCGGCGGCCCCGGCAGCGCGGTGTTGAGCGTCTTGAGCACGTTCGCCTCGCTCTGCGCGTGCCTGACCAGGTACAACCTCACGCCAGCTCTCCCTTCCGCACCGCGTCCACCCACGCGTCGGCGTTGACGAAGTCGTCGTTGGCAGCGCCGGGCTCGATCGTCGCCGCGACACCGTCGGCCCGCGGGTGCGAGCCGAGGAACCGCACGTTGTTGCACCGCCTGCGCAGCGCGGCCAGCGCGCCGCCGATGCGCGGCTCGGCGACATGGCCCTCGAAGTCGATGAAAAACCGGTACATGCCGAAGTTGCCCTTGATCGGGCGCGCGTCGAGCCGAGTCAGGTTGATGCCACGCGTGGCGAGCTCGCTGAGCAGTTCGGCCAGCGCACCGGTGCGGTTGGCCGCGGCGGCGACGATCGACGTGCGGTCGGCCCCGGTCGGCTCAGGGAGCCTGCCCGGCGGCCTCAGCAGCAGGAACCGGGTGCGCGCGTCGGGCACGTCGGCGACACCGGTGGCCAGCACCCGCAGCGGGTAGTGCTCGACCGCGACGGGCGCGGTGACGGCGGCGTCGTACTCCCCGCGCTGCACGGCGACGGCCGCGGCCGCGGTGGACGACGCCACCACGGGCCGCGCCTCGGGCAGGTTGCGCTCCAGCCACAGCCGTACCTGCGCGAGCGCGTGCGGGTGGCTCGCGACGGTACGCACGGTTTCGACGTCCTCACGCGCGAGGACTGTGAAGTGAACGGGAAGCAACGCCTCGGCTACCGCCACGAGCGGAGCCTCCTCGGCGAGCCCGTCGAGGGTCGCCGTCACCGGCCCCTCCACGGAGTTCTCGACCGGCACGCACGCGGCGTCGGCCTCGCCCTTGCGGACACTGGTGAGCGCTGCGGAGATGGTCTCGACGGGGAACAGTTCCTCGTCACCGGCGAGGCTGCGCGCGGCCTGCTCGGTGAAGGTTCCCTGCGGTCCGAAATAGGCGATCCGTGACACGAGGCCAGGCTACGGCGAGACGAGTTTCACTCCGATAGCCGGTAGGTCGGCCGGTTCTCCCGGTTGACGTTTTTTGCCATGCTGTACGCGTGACCGCCGAATCAGGCACCCACATGGCTCGCAACGGGTCGTCCCACGAAGCGCCGCACAGAACCCCAGAGTTGGTCCTGTGCGCGCTCGACCGACCGCTCGTCGAGGCGTGGGAATCCGTGCGGGACAACGTCGACGGCCCGGTGAGAGTCCACTCCGGATCGGTGCTCGACGTGCACGCACAGGCGGTGGTCAGCCCCGCGAACTCCTTCGGCTGGATGCGTGGCGGCATCGATGCCGTCTACGCGCGGGCGTTTCCCGGCATCGAGCAGGCGGTGCGCAGTGCCGTGCTCGCCTACCACGGTGGCGAGCTGCCGATCGGCGAGGCCGTGGTGGTTTCCACCGGCGAGCCCGCACCGGCGTGGCTGATCAGCTCGCCGACGATGCGGGAGCCCGGCGAACTGCTGCCCGGCGACACCGTGCACCCCTACCTCGCGGCCAGGGCCGTCTTCCTGCTCTGGCGCGACGGCAGGCTCGACAACGGCACCGCGCTGCGCAGCGTGATCGACACCATCGCCATGCCAGGGCTGGGCACCGGGGTCGGCGGCGTGCCCCCCGAGAGCTGCGCCAGGCAGGTCACGGCCGCATGGGAAGAGGTCTTCTTCGGCCGCTGACCTGGTCCGTTCACCCAGACGTGCAGAACGTCACAGCCCGTTGAACGCCGGTAAGCCCTAACGTTAGATGCGCGTTACACACGTGTACGGCGCTGGCCCATCGACGGGCGAGGAGTGAGCGAATGCCACGGGTCCGTGAGCTGAGCCCCTATGTCGAGTTGCAGCGTGACCAGTGGCGTGAGCTGCGCCGCTCGACGCCGCTGCCGCTGACTGCCGGCGAGCTGGTGAGGCTGAGAGGGCTTGGCGAACAGATCGACCTGACCGAGGTGGCCGAGGTCTACCTGCCGCTGTCCCGCATGATCAATCTGCAGGTGGCGGCACGGCAACGGTTGTACGAGGCCACCACGACGTTCCTCGGTGAGGACACGCGGGGCACCAAGGTCCCGTTCATCATCGGCGTCGCGGGCAGTGTCGCGGTCGGCAAGTCCACCACCGCGCGCATCCTGCGCACGCTGCTGGCCCGCTGGCCGGACCACCCGCGCGTGGACCTCGTGACCACGGACGGATTCCTGTACCCGCGTGCCGAACTGGTGCGCAGGGGCATCATGCACCGCAAGGGCTTCCCGGAGAGCTACGACCGCAGGGCGCTGCTGCGGTTCGTCACCGAGGTGAAGTCCGGCGCCGACGAGGTGCGGGCGCCGGTGTACTCGCACCTGGCCTACGACATCCTGCCCGGCGAGGAGCAGGTGGTGCGCAGGCCGGACATCCTGATCCTCGAGGGCCTCAACGTGCTGCAGCCCGGTCCCCGGCTGACGGTGTCGGACCTGTTCGACTTCTCGATCTACGTCGATGCGCACACCGCCGACATCGAGCAGTGGTACATCGAGCGGTTCCTGGAGCTACGGCACACGGCGTTCGCCGACCCGACGTCGCACTTCCACCACTTCGCGAGCCTGCCCGACGACGAGGCGCGCGCCGAGGCGAAGCACCTGTGGAAGACCATCAACGAGCCGAACCTGATCGAGAACATCCGCCCAACGCGCCCGCGCGCGACGCTCGTGCTGCGCAAGGACGCCGACCACTCGATCAACCGGGTCCGCCTGCGCAAGCTCTAGCCGCACTGAAGGCCCCCCGGCGGCTGCAGTGAGCCTTTTTCATCCTTGGTGGTGGGGGTGGTGTTCGAGGGTGTGGATGGCTTTGGCGAGTGTGGTGACGTGGTGGGGGCTGCAGCGGACGCGGGTGAGGATGCGCCAGGTTTTGAGGGTGGCGAAGGCGCGTTCGCCGGGGGCGCGGACGCGGGCGAGGGCGGTGTTGGCTACGCGTTGGCCGGGGTTGAGTTCCCGGGTGGTGATGTGGCCGCCGCCCACGCGTTTGTAGGGGGTGATCACCCCGTCGGCGATGTGGTGGTAGCCGCTGTCGGCCAGCACGGTGATGCCGGCTTGGCGGCAGGCGTCGGGGATGTTGTGGTGGCGGGCTGCGGCGGTGTCGTTGACCGCTGCGGGTAGGCCGTCGGAGACCCAGAGCAGGGTGCCGCGCGGGTCGGTGAGTGCTTGCAGGTTGATCCCGTGGTGGCGGTGTTTGCCGGAGTAGAACGGTCGGTCGGCGGCGAGCCGGTCGGTGCGGATGACGCTGCCGTCGAGGATGGCGTAGTTGTCGCCGTGGCGGGACAGGCGCCGGAGTGCGTCGGTGAGGGTGGGTGCGCGGGCGGCGAGCAGGTGGACCGTTTCGCGGATGTAGCGGTACACGGTGGCGATCCCGATGCCGAATCCGGCGGCCAGCCGCGCGTAGGGGTCGCCGTTGCGCAGGTGGGCCAGCACCAGCAGGGCCTGCTGGCCGGCCGAGAGCCGACGCCAGCGGCTGCCGATCCGGCGGCGGTGGACGCGGACCACGGTGGCGACATACCGCAGGTGGGTGGTGGACAGGTCGATCGTGCCGGGATACAACAACACGCGAAGCTCCTGGTGGTCCTGGGTTGATCTTGGTCGACGATCCATCTACCAGGAGCTTCACTACGTTCAGCACACCAACACGCCAAACACACAAAGATCAAGATGGAAAAGGCTCAGTGAAGGCCACCTTCACTGCGTTCAACGCAGTGAAGGTGGCCTTCACTGCGGTCGGCTGATACTCAGCGTGGGTGTGGTCGCGCACACCTCGCCCGTCTGCGTGCTGGCAAATCGGCCGAATCCGGCGATGATGTCCTGCGTGGGCACCAGGCCGCGCGGCATCCTCGTGCGCGCCCTTGGGCAGGCGTGGGTCGAGCGCGGCGGCGCAAGGGACGCGCTGGCCGACCCTGCCCTGCGCGCGGTGCTCGCCGCGCTGACGGTGCGCGCGAACGAGCCCGTCCCGCCCGCCGAGCTGATCGCCGCCGGGTGGGGTCCCCGTCCCGGCGCCAGCGCCGAGGACGCCCTCGGCACCCGGGTGTCGCGCCTGCGGACGCTGCTCGCGCCCACCGCCGACGTCACCTGGTCGCAGACCGGGTACCTGCTGCGGATCGATCCCGGCCGCATCGACGCCGTGCGCTTCGAACGGCTGGTCGAGAAGTCGCTCAACGCCCGCCCGCGTGAGGGCGTGCGGCTGCTGAACCGCGCGCTCGCGCTCTGGCGCGGTCCCATCGCCTACCCCGAGCTGACGCCGGGTGGGCGGGCGCACGACGAGGCGTTGCGGCTCGGTGAGCTGCGGTTCCGCGCGATCGAACACCTCGCGCGCTGCGAGCTGGCAGTGGGCCACGCGGGCGCCGCCGGCGACCGGCTGCTCGAGGTGCTCGCCGTCGAGCCGTTCCGGGAGGGGATGTGCGCGCTGGCGATGACGGCCCTGCATCGGGCCGGGCGGACCGCCGAGGCGCTGGAGACCTTCCGCCACGTCCGGGCGCGGCTCGCCGAGCTGAGCGTGGACCCGTCCGTCGAGCTGCGCGAGACCTACCGCGCCATCGGCGGCGAGGAGCCCCATCCGCTCACCCACCGCTGGCCGGTGCGCGCGCCGCGGCTGCCGCCACCGACGTCGTTCCTCGGCAGGGAGAGCGAGCTGGCGCGGCTCACCGCGCTGGCCGGGCGCGAGCGCCTCGTCACGATCACGGGAGGCGGCGGGACCGGCAAGACGCGCCTGCTGCTCGAAACGCTGTCCACGATGGACGGACCGCCGCCCACGGTCGAACTGTCCACACTGGAGCCCGAGGAGGTTCCGCTCGCCGTCGCCGCGGCACTCGGCGTGCACGCGCGCGGCACGGCCGACGACGTGCTCGGCGCCGTCGCCGACTACCTCGGAGACCAGCGGCTGCTGCTCGTGCTCGACAACTGCGAGCACGTGCTCACCGAGGTCAGGGCGCTGGCGAAGCGGGTGCTGCACCGGTGTCCCGGCGTCCGCCTGCTCGCCACGAGCCGGGTTCCGCTCGGCGTCGGCGGCGAGCGGGTGCTGCCGCTGGCGCCGCTGCCGTCCGGCGGTGAACCGCTCACGTCGGAGAGCGGGCACCTGTTCCTTGCCCGCGCCCGCAGGGTGCGGCCCGGCTTCGCGATCACCCCCGAGCAGACCGGTCTGGTGCGCGGGGCGCTGCGGACGATGCCGGGTCACCCGCTGAACATCGAGCTCGCCGCGTCGCGCGCCGCCGTGCACGGCGTCGAGGAGCTGAAGGACCTGCCGCGCGCGGTCGTGGAGTGGGCCTTCGACCGGCTCGCCGCGGCGGACGCGGAGCTGCTGTCCGCGCTGACCGTGTTCCGGGGCGAGTTCGACCTGCATGCCGCGGAGGCGGTGACCGACATCGGCGGTGCGATCGCCTCGGGCATCACGCGGCTCGCGGAGCTGTCGCTGCTGACCGTGGAGGACGCGAAGAGCGCGCGGTTCCGGATTCCGGAGCTGGTGCGGCAGGTCGCCGCGCGGCACCTCGCGGGCTCGCCGACCGAGCACAAGACGCGGGACCGGCACGCGCGGTGGTGCCTCGATCTCGCCACCCGCGCGGCGGCCGAGGCCACCGGCGAGGACGACCGGGCTGCGGCCGCGCGGCTGCGGAACAACGCCGCCGACGTCACGGCCGCGCTGCGCTGGGCTCGCACCGAGGAACCGGGGCTCGCGGGCGAGCTGGCGGGACGGCTGGGGCTGCTCTCGCCCTATCGCTCCGAAGTGGACTTTCTCGCGTGGCAGCTCGCACTGGGAGACTTGGAACATCCGCTCGCGGCGGGCGCGGCGGCGCGCGCGGCCGTGCGGTATGGCGACCTCGCTTCGGCGCGCGGGCTCGCCGAGCGCGCGGCGCAGATCGCCACGACCGACGAGGAGCGCTACCTCGCGTTGCACACGCTCGCGCTCACCTCACCCGACACGGGGTCGGCCCGCGCCGCCTGCCACGAGATCCTCGCCCTGCGCGACGTTCCCGACGCACACCGCGCCGACGCATGGGCGGTGCTCGCACTGCTCGACGCCGGAGCCGGTGGTGAGGCGGCGGAAGCGGCCCGCACGCTGGCCGTCCCCTCCGCGCACCGCGCCTTTGCGTCCTATGTGGACGCGATGGTGCGGCTGGCCCGCGATGTCGAGGACGGCGTCGCCGCGCTCGGCCGGGCACGCGCGCTGGCGCAGCAGGCTGACGCGACGATGGTCGAGGGGGCGGCCACGTCCGCGCAGGCGACGGCGCTGCTGCGGCTGGGCAGGATGCCCGAGGCCGCGAAGCTGCTGCTGCACACCCTCGAACACTGGCAACGACTCCGCGCGCCTGCCCAGCTGGAGGCATCCACCCGGCTGGCGGAGGAACTGCTCGCGACCGTGGGCGCGGCGCCCGAGGCCGTGGTCCCCGCGTTGTGCCGCAACTTCGGCACGCTCGCCCGGTGACCATGCGGCGCCGGGTGTTGATCGGGCTCGCGGTGGTGGTCACCATCGTGGCTGTGGTGTTCGGTGCCGCGTTCGCGTTCCAGCGCAAGCTGATCTACCTGCCCTCCGGCGGGCCGCTGCCGAATGCGGCCGACGTCCTGCCGTCCGGGCGGGACGTCACGCTCACGACGGGTGACGGCCTGCGGCTCGGCGCCTGGTACTTCCCGGTCGAGGACGCGCGGGCGGCCGTGCTCGTCGCACCGGGCAACGCGGGCAACCGCTCCCTGCGCGTACCGCTCGCCGAGGCCCTCAACGGGCGCGGGCTGTCGGTGCTGCTGCTCGATTACCGGGGTTACGGCGGGAATCCGGGCTCACCGAGCGAGGAGGGACTCGCCCTCGACGCGCGCGCGGCACGGGACTTCCTGGTACGGCAGAAGCCGGAGAGGTTGCTCTACTTCGGCGAGAGCCTCGGCACAGGCGTGGTCACGGAGCTGGCGACCGAGCACCCGCCGGACGGGCTCGTGCTGCGCTCGCCGTTCACCGACCTCGCCGCCGTCGGGAAGCGTCACTACCCGTTCCTGCCGGTGAGCCTGCTGCTGCGCGACCGGTTCCCGGTCAGCGAGTACGCACAGCGGCTCCGCGTGCCGGTGACGGTGGTCTACGGTGCAGTCGACTCGATCGTTCCACCGGAGCTGAGCAGGGCCGTTGCCGACGCGGCGAACGGACGCGCCGTCGCGGTGCCCGGTGCGGACCACAACGACCCGGTGCTGCTCGACGGCCCGGAGGTGGTCGGCGCGGTCGCGAAGCTGGCAGGCGGCTGAGGGCGGCCTCGGCCGATCGGCCGATCCGGTGCCTGAGTGCCAACCGGTTGGCCGATAGCAGAACTTCTCCCCCGCGGCGACCCTGGTGGGTAAGAAAGCAACCCTGGAGCAGGGGGGAGGCACACGATGCTCAACATCATCCTGACCTGGGTGGGCGCCGTGCTCGGCATCACGGTTCTGCTGGCGATGGCCTGCGGCGCGTTCGTGCTCGACTTCGACGACAGCCGGGGCGCCCGTCGCGGGCAGCCGGACATCGGCGAACCGACCACGCCCACCACCTGAGCCGTCACTGTTTGACGGCTTTCGGCAGGGCGATTCTTGCCTTGCGGATTTCCTCGATCAACCGCGTCTTGCGCCGGTGCGTCTCCGCGAGCTCGGCGAGGTAGGACCCGAACTCGTCGGCGGTTCCGGCCCGTTTGTGCAGTGTGCGCAGCCTGCGCAGCTGTCCGGCGGCGCGGGCGTAGGACTGGGCGTCCTTCCGCGCGATGAGCTGCTCGACATGGTCGCGGTAGGCGGGGATCACCTCGGCGGGCTCGCGGCCGGCCGCGGTCTTCCACGCCTCGTCGCCGCGGTCCTCGGCAAGCAGCGCGGCGACGTCCACGCTTTCCGGTTCGGACTCGGACTCGGGCCCGGGTTCGGGTTCGGGCTGGGACTCTGGGACCAGGGCCGGGGCCGGGGCCGGGGCTCGCTGGGCGCGCTCCAGCGCGGCGACGAGCGGGCCCCTGATGCGACCGCCGTTCTCGTTCCCGAGCGCCTTCGCCGCGTGCGCGATGGCCTCGGTGTGCCTGCCCGCGGCACGCAGCACGCGCACGATCTTGAGGCTGACGTCGAGCCGGGGAAGCTGTTCGGAGAGCATGCGCACGACCGTGTCGACGTCGCCGGTCACCTCGGCGTGCTCCTGGTTGAGCCGCTGCGCGGTGCGCCGCCTGCCCGCCGTCTCGTCGGCGACGGGCTCCGCCAGTACCTGCTCCACAGTGGACTTGACGTGCGCGAGGCCCTTCTCTCCCAAAGGTTTCGCGAACGGTGTCAGCGAGACGTCAGGCCAGCCCGGCCGCTCGAAGGCGAGGCGAAGGATCCAGTCCGCGAGCTCGTCCGGCCGCGGCGGGTGGGCCTCGCACGCCCGCGCGTAGAGCGACACCGCGCGGTCGAGCTGGTCGGCCGCCGCCCCGCTCGGCTCGTCCACCTCCCCGAGCGCCGTGGTGATCTTCTCGACGGCCCTGCGCGCGAGCGGCGCCACGTCGGCCTGCGTGCCGCCGTCGAGCAGCCGCTGGAGGGTGTCGAGCACGGAAGCGACCTGCACCGACTCGGCGGCAGGCGGCGCGTCGTCGAGCAGGTCGCTGACCTGGGCCAGCTCGCCGTTCTCGGCCGGGTGCGCGCGGGCCAGCAACCGCCTCGCCAGCTCCGGGTCACGCTCGGCCTGCTCGCACAGCAGGTCGGCGAGCACCAGCGCGTCCAGCGAACGGAGGTACGCGCGCAGGTCCGAATGGCTCCTCACCCGCTCATCGTGTCATGCGAAGCACTCTCTTTGGTCACCGTGATGTGCCGATCGATCGCGGGCTGTGGTCGCCTTGGCGCGGGGATCACCACCTCGTCGAGCCTGCGCACGGCGACCGACCCCTGCAGGCGCAGGGCGTTCACGGAGCCCAGCGGGGTGCCGATGGGCGCCGACTTGATCGCGTCGAGGTCGCCGAGCAGGTACAGGCGCCTGCGCACCCGGGTGACGGCGACGCCGAAGGAACGTACCCGTTCGGCCCAGTCGTCACCGGTGAGATCCACGAGCACGGTGTCGAAGTCGGTGCCCGGCAGGGTCCGCGCGGTACCGACGGCGACGGAGAGCCGGTCGCGCACGGCGGCGAGCCACGCGTCGGCCTGCAAGCGGTTCGGGGCCACCACCGCGGTGCTCTCGCGCTCGGCGGCGGTCAGGAACCGCACGATCGCGCCGTAGTCGGGTGAGGAGCCCCTCGTGTCGAGCAGCACCACCTCGGTGTCGATCCGGCCGGAGCCCTCCAGCACGTCGTAGCCGGCGCTGTTGGCGAGTGCCCGCACGCTCGCGCCGTAGCGGTGCTGCCTGGTGAGCACGGCACAGCCGGGGTGGGCCTCGGCGTCCTCGGGGGTGCGGATGCCGCAGTGGGCGAACGGCGTGGTGAGTGTCCACCGGCGGACCTCGGGCAGGTTCCGGATCGCCTGCGGGCGCACGCGCGGTCCTGGCCTGCGGAGGTCGCCGAACAGCACCGCCGTCTCGCGGGCCTGCGCCACGGCGAGGAGCACATCGGACAGCCGCGCTGAGCCCGCGTCGTCCACGAGCACCACGTCGAAGGGCTGCTCGGCGACGAAACGCCGCGCGGCGGAGGCCCTCACGACCCGGCCGGAGAAGCCCGTCTCGTAACGCCGCCCGTGGGCCCGCTCACCGAGCCACCACAGCCGTTCCTCCAGCTGCCCGCGCCTGGCCGCGCGGCCGGGGCTGCGGCCGCGCAGTTCCTCCCGTTTCGCGTGCACGCCGGGCAGGTCCAGCCGAAGACACTCGGCGTGGAACCGATGGTCCTGATCGGACGCGACGCCCACCGACCGCAGCTGCGCGATCCGGCCACGCACGAGCTCCAGCCGGGTGTACGCCTCGGTCTCCTCGCGCGCCGCGGCGTCGAGCCGGTCGTGCGCCGCGGTCAGCCCCTCCTCGATGGCGATGGCATCGTCGTCGGTGAGCGGGTGCGCCTGCGCCCGGCAGTCGGCGATCAGCTCCTCGAGCCGGGCCCAGTCGGCGTCGGCGTCGCGCAACGCCCTGCGGTCGGCGCGCCTGCCCCGGTAGAACCGCCTGCGGTTCTCCAGCCGGTCGCTCAGCACGGACACCGCGTCGGACACCGTCGCCAGCTGCACGGACAGTTCCCTGGCCTCGGTGAGCCGCGCGCGCTGGTGGGTCGAGTCGTGCCAGGCCTCCCGCGCCGCCCGCAGTTCGGCCTGCGCCGCGGCCAGCTCCTCCGACGCCTCCTCGTGCCGCCTGCGCGCCTCGGCGAACTCGGCCTCCAGCGACGCGGAGCGCTCGCGGTTCTCGATACGCCTGCACACGGCGAGAAAGGCCGCGTGGTCGTAGCCGGTGAGCGCAGCGTCCAGCTCGGCCAGTTGCTGTTCGACGGCGGTGAGCTCCGCGAGGTGCTCCTGGATCACCAGGCGCTCCGCGTCGTGGCCGGGATCGATCGGCGCCTCGTCTGCCGCGGTCACCACGAGTACCCGCTTGCCCGCACGGGCGAGGTCGGCGGCGGCACTGTCGATCAGCGTGGTCTTGCCCGTGCCCGGCCCGCCCCACACCAGGCGCAGCCCTGGCCGGAAGCACGCACGGTAGGCGTCGCGGGCGCGGTCCAGCTCCCCTGCGGCGAGCTGGTCGGCCAGCGGGGCGTGACCGAGTCCGCGCAGCTCGTGGGCCAGCCGCTGCAGCGACTCGTGCGCCCGCACCTGCCGCACCCACACGCGATCACAGTCCGGTGGGAGCGGCCCGGGTACGGCGAGCCACAGCACCCCGCCCCTCAGCTGCGCCCTCGCCGGCACGGCCGGACCGTGCCGAGGCCCCTCTGGTCCCGCGAGCCGGACGTCGTCGATGGGATCGACGCGCCGCCCCCGTACGTCGACGGCGTACTCACCGTCCCCGGTCCGCCGATACCGTCCCAGCTCGGTCCACTCGCCGCTCTGCCGGACGTGCTCGAGCTCCGCCTCGACCGCGCGAGCGGCCTCCTGCCGCCAATCGGCCATACCACCCCTCTCAATCCAGACCGAGTAAACCAAGAGTGCTGGTTTGGGTACAGAAAGTAATCCGAGAGTGTGATAGGCAGGGTGCCGTGACCCTCGACGACCTCATCCAACGGCTACGCGACTTCGCCGCCGCCCGCGACTGGGAACCCTTTCACACGCCCAAGAACCTCGCGATGGCGTTGTCGGGTGAGGTCGGCGAGCTGACCGCGCTCTTTCAGTGGCTCACGCCGGAGGAGTCGGCGAAGGCGCTCGACGATCCACAGCTCAAAGCGGACATTCTCGACGAACTGGCCGACGTGCTGCTGTACCTGACGCGCCTCGCCGACGTGCTCGGTGTCGACCTGCTCGACGCCGCGAGCGCGAAGATCGATCGCAACGAGCTGCGCTTTCCGCCGTTGCCGACGGCCGACTGACGCACTTCGCCGGGATTCTTCGTAACGAAATCGGCCCGCGCCGCGAGAACCAGTCGAACCGGCCGATCACCGAGGAAGCGAATCCATGGCGCACAAGCCGCCCGCGCATGCCGCCCGTGGAAAGCGCTCACTGCTGTGGATCGGGCTCACGCTGGTGGTGTGCGCCCTGCTGTTCGGCATCAGCACGCTCGTCGGAAAGTCGGGCGAGGACGACACCACCGACCGGTACGCGGCGCCCACCGACCTGCCGCCCGCGCCGACCCCGACCTATCGCGTGACCGACGTGTTGGAGGGCGACCTGGTGCGCCTCGTGCCCGAAACGGGAGCCGCGATCACCCTGCGCGTGCGGGGTATCGCCACGGCGGGGGCCGGCGGCTGCTTCGGCCGGGAGACGCTCGCGTGGGCCACCGATCTCCTCGAGGGCGAGGAGGCGGTCGTCGAATCGGTGGGCACCGGAGGCGGCAACACCCTCGGCAGGCTCATCCTCGCCGACGGCACCGACTACGCGGTCGCAGCGCTGGAGGCCGGCTACGCGATCCACGCGGGCGCCGACGTCAACAGCTCGTACGGGCGGATCCTGCGCGACGCGGAATCGTCGGCCCGCGCGCGGACCTCGGGGCTGTGGGGACCGCCGTGCGAGGGCGACCTCGCACACCCGCCCACGTCCGAACCGCCACCGACGACCACGACGACGACCGAGCCGTCACCGGCCCCGCCGCCGGTGGTGGCCGAACCGGCGCCACCGCCACCGGCGCCGTCGTCGTCGGACGAATCCGAGCCGGAGCCCTCGCCGGACCCGGAGCCGCACTACGCGAGCTGCCGGGACGTGTGGGAGGCCGACGCGGCTCCGCTCCACCGCTGGGACCCCGGCTACCGCGAGGAACTGGATCGCGACGGCGACGGTGTGGCGTGCGACCGGGACCGGGAGTAGCTCCTCAGGCGAACTTGGTCTTGGGCCGCTCTTGGAGCTGCCCGTCCACATAGACGTCGACCAGTTCGTCGGTAAAGGCGATCAGCCCCGCGATGCGCTCGCTCTCCGGCAGCGGGGTGGGGTAGGTCCAGGCGAGGTCGGGCACCAGCTCGGCACCGGCGCGCACCGAGAAGTACCGCGTCTCGCCCTTGTAGGGGCAGCGCGTCACGCGGTCACTGGGCTCCAGCAGGTCGAGACGCACGTCCACCTTGGGCAGGTAGTACCGCGTGGGCAGACCGGTCTCGAACAGCAGCCTCGGGGAGCGGGAATCGGCCACGGTCACGCCGTTGACCTCGACCCGCACGTGCCGCGAGCTCGGCAGGATGTCGATGCGCGTGTGGGGATCGCGAGGGTGGACGTAGACCTCCTCGTCCTCCTCGAACCAGGCGTCCATCGCATCCCAATCGAGGCGCACGTGGTCGCGCAGCTCCTCCAGCGGCGACTCGGGGTAGTCGGTGACGGCCTCGACGGCTTCACGCTCGCCCACCCTGAGCGTGGAGACGCGCCCCTCCCCGCGACTCGGCGACCGGCGCGTCTGTCCGGTTGGGACGATCAACTCGGTGCGCACGTCTTCGCGGGGGAAGTAGTACGTCGGGTAGTACGGCACCTCCCACACCAGCAACGGTCGCGTGGTGTCGGCGACGACCTTCCCTGCGAAAACGGCACGAACCCGCTTGGCGCCCCGCTCGGTCCGGACCCGGCCACGGCTCTCGATGCTCATACCCTGCCGAACACGCACCGCGGCACGCTTATTTCCGGGTTTCAGCCCGCCACGACGCTCGCCGTGGTGAACGTGTCGGCCGGCATGGGCCGGTGCAGCCGCCAGGTGAGGGCGATCGGCCTGCTGCCGCGATGCGAGACGTACGACGCCGGGCCAAGGCACAGGAAAGGGGAGGGTCCGAGGTCGTCCGTGCGGTGATCGCGCACGAACAACACCACGTGCGTGCCGTGTTCGCGGTGCCGCAGATACCGTCGGCCGACCGGCGAGTCGACCGCGGTCGCGTTCTGCGACTCCCAGTGGAACAGTTCGGGGCTGATCGCGTAGTCGCGGTACATCGTCGTTGGCGAGAAGTCCTTCTCGCTCTTGTGCAGGTTGATCAGTAGCGCGTCGGTGCTCGTCTCCTCCGCCCAGGCCACGCCCGAGACGTGGTTGGCAACGGGTCGCTCCAGCGTCGCGTAACCGAGCGCGGCCAGTATCTCTTCACGCCGGTACCGGGCATGGCTGGCGAGCGGCACGTGCTGAAGCCCTTCGCCGAGCGACCCTGGCAGGTGCCGGGCCCGGTCGAGCCCGAAGGCGACGAGTTCCCTGATCTCCGCGCAGACCGCCGGATGGCGCCGCAGCTGAGCGAGCCCGTCCTCGTAGCCGCTGACCCCCTTGGGCCACAGGGTGAACAGCAGCATCCTGGCCAGCCGCTGTTGCCGCTCGCTCAGTTCCCGGTATCGCGGGCCGTGCGGGTCGGCGAGGGTGGAGTACACCTCGGTCCGCTCGCGATCGTCGACGTGCGCGAATGCGCCGACCCTGCGCAGGAGTGCATCCTCGTCAGGTCCGGCCTGCCCGGTGGGCAGACCGGCCTCACGCCGGAGGCCGGTCCACGAGCCGCTGTTCTTGTAGACGTCCACGAGTTCTCGCCCGGCCTCCTCGAGGTACGCCGCGAGCGGAAGGTCGCCGTGCGAGCGGACGTCTGCGGCGAGTGCCTTCCGGTTGAGCCGAAGCTGGGTGCGCACGTTGTCGAGCACGATCCGCTGCGCCACGCGGTCGAGCACGACCTGCGATCCGGACGGCAGGAACGGAAAGCCCTGCTCGATCTGCTGTTGCAGCCGTTTGCGGCTCGCACCGGTGAGCGCCCGGTAGCGGACGTCGAAGCGGAACTCCTTGCGGTGGTGGCCGATGAAGTCGAGCACGGTGAGCACCGCCTTGCCGGGTGCCCTGCGCAGCCCGCGGCCCAGTTGTTGCAGGAAGATCGTCGCGCTCTGGGTCGGCCGCAGGAACAGCACGGTGTCCACCTGCGGGATGTCGAGGCCCTCGTTGAAGAGGTCAGCGGCGAAGAGCACGTTCACGTCACCACCGGCCAGCGCGGTGATCGCACGCTCGCGCTCGGCGGGGCTCGTGGAACCGGAGACGGCGAGCGCCGAGATGCCCGCCTCGCGGAAGACCCTGGCCATGTACTCGGCGTGGGCGATCGAGACGCAGAAGCCCAGCGCCCGCATCCGGCCGATGTCGGTGACCTTGTCGCGCAACTCCGAGAGCACCTTGGCCGCGCGGGCGTCGTTGCCGGTGTACAGGCGCTCCAGACCGGCGACGTCGTAGTTGCCGCGCGACCATTTGACCCCGGAGAGATCTACGTCGTCGGCGACCCCGAAGTAGTGGAACGGCACGAGTAGATCGGCGGACAACGCGTCCCACAGCGGCAGCTCGTACGCCGCGCGGTCACCGAACAGCCCGCGGACGTCGGTCCCGTCGGCACGCTCCGGGGTCGCGGTAAGCCCGAGCAGTTCCTTCGGGCGCAGGCGGTCGAGCAGCCGGCGGTAGGTTACTGCCTCGGCGTGGTGGAACTCGTCGATCACCAGGACGTCGAAATGGTCGGCCGGCAGGTTCTGCACGCCATAGGACGACAGCGACTGGATGGTCGCGAACACGTGCCGCCACCGCTCCGGCCGGGTCCCTCCGACGTAGTACTCGCCGAACGCCCCGTCCGCCAGCGCTTCCCGGTAGGTCCGCAGCGACTGTTCCAGGATCTCCCTGCGGTGCGCGACGAAAAGCAGGCTGAGATCGCGACCGTGGAACTCGCGGACGAGGCGTCGGTAGTCGATTGCGGCCACCACTGTCTTCCCGGTTCCGGTCGCCGCGACCACGAGGTTGCGGTGCCGGCCGTGCACCTGCCGTTCGGTCTCCAGCGCTTCGAGGATCCGTTCCTGGTGCGGCATCGGCCGCACTTCGAGCCCGGCGAGGCTGATCGTCGTGGCCGCGGTGGTCCGGTTGCCGGCTCTGGCCAGCGCGTCGTCGAGACGGTCGGCGTCGCGCGAAGGGTCGTAGCCGGTGAAGGCGTTGGACTCCCAGTAGGTGTCGAACGTCGCGGCGAACTTGCGCAGCAGTTCGGGGGTGGCGACGCCGGAGAGCCGCACGTTCCACTCGAGACCATCGACGAGCGCGGACCTCGACAGGTTGGAGCTGCCGACGAACGCCGTGTCATAGCCCGATTCCCGGCGGAAAAGCCACGCCTTGGCGTGCAGCCGGGTCGACTGATGCTCGTAGCTGATGCGCACCTCGGCGCCGAACCGGCGCACGAGTTCGTCGATGGCCCTGCGCTCTGTCGCGCCGACGTACGTGGTGGTCAACACGCGAAGTGGAACGCCGCGGTCGCGCAGTTCACGCAGCGGTTCCTCCAGTACCCGCAGGCCGTGCCAGCGGATGAAGGCGCACAGCAGGTCCACCCGATCGGCACTGGCCAGTTCGGCGCGCAGCTCGGCGGACAGCGACGGCTCGTCCTTGGCGTTGGTGAGCAGGGCCGCCTCGGCCAGCGGCGTCACCGGTCGGACCGGGGGTCCGGTTCCGAGCTGGTCGGTGCTGGTCAGCGCGATCAGCTGCTCGACGGAGCCGGGTACGGTCTCTTCGGGCGTCCGCAACAGGTCCAGCAGTTCGTTGATCAGCGCGACCTGGCGCGGCAACTGGGGCTGCTCGCTGAGCGCCCTGCGCACGACATCGGCGACGTGGCGCGCGAGCACCTCGGGGACGTCCGCGGGGTCCACGCCCGCGAAATGCGGCTGGAGCCGGTCGCGGAGCCTGCCGATGGCGTCGTCGACGCCGACCGTGCGGAGGGCTTCGTAGACGCCATCGGCGAAGGACTCCATGCGACCCAGCGTGCCATGAGACGCAGCGCTAATCGATCACTCCGGTCATCGTGGCGTAGGCGACGACGTTGTCGAGGTACTGCCCGGTCGAGTCGTCGAACGCGCCGCCGCACGTGATCAGCCGCAGCTGCGGGTCCGTCGTGTTGCCGTAGACGTCCTCGGTCGGGAACTCCGATTTCGCGTGCCGCTCGACGCGGTCCACGGTGAACACGACGCTCGTGCCGTCCTCGCGGTGCACGGTGACCTCGTCGCCGGGTCGCACCTCGTGCAGGCGGAAGAACACCCCCGGCACGCCTCCGTAGTCGACGTGGCCCGCGATCACGGACGGCCCCAGCTCGCCCGGGGTGGGGCTTTCCTTGAACCAGCCCGTGGTCACCGCGTCCTCGGGCACCTCGAGCGCACCGTCCGGCTCAAGGCCGAGGTCGATGACCTCGCCGGTTCGCACGCCGATCGAGGGGATCTCCAGCCATGCCGGCCGCGACGCCCCAATCGGTGTGGCTTCGACGGCGGCCGTAGTGGGTGGCGGCGCGGCCTGTGTCGTGGTCGGTGTGGAGACCGCGGGCTGGGCGGCCGGTTCGTGCTCTCCGCCCAGTACCACCACGAGGATCACGGCCGCCGCGACCGCGACGGCGGTTCCGAGGACGGCCGCGACCCGCCACCGGAACCGCCGCGCAACAGGAGTGCTCACGCCTTGTTGCTCCCCTGGGCACGGCGCCGGACGACCACCACGGCACCGGCACCGAACAGGGCGGCCAGCGCGCCGATCACCACGAGCGCCGAGTCGTCCTCGCCAGTGTCGCCACCGGTGGCGACACCGCCGACGGGATGAACGGCGACCTGCTGCTCCTCGGTGCTGGGCGCGGGTGCGAAGAAGCGTTCGCAGGCCTGGCCGTCGTTATCGGCGTCGAGGTTGTGCGGGTCACGGGGGTCCTGTGAGAGAACGCCCTGCGCTTCCGCCTGTGACGCGTAGTCGTCGCAGTCCTTGTCCTCAACCGCGGGCTGTTCGGCGGGCGGCTGTTCCGGCGGCGCGGTGGTGGTCGTTTCGCCGTCGTCCGGCGCGCCGGGAAGGTCCTCGCAAGCTATTCCGTCGTTATCGGCGTCGAGGCCGTGCGGATCGCTCGGGTCCTGCTCCAAAACGGCCTGGGCTTCCGCCCACGTACCGAAATCGGAGCAGTTGAACTCGCCTTGTGCCGACTCCGCCGACGCGACACCGGTGAAGGCCATGCCGGCGAAGGCGAACGCGGAAAGAACGATCATCGTGCGGCGCTGTACGGACACAGGGAAAACCTTTCAGCAGACACAGATAAGGGACACCGGCCGCGGGAAAACGCGTCGGATGTCCGGTCTTATCGATTAGTACTCGCCTGTCCGTTACGCGGTTATCCGAAATCAACAAAAGAAATAATTTGGCTTGAAGCGTTCACCGACTGTTGGAGCGTTTCCCTCAACGGCTCCGCGCGCGCGTAACCTCGAGGTATGGCCATTGAGGTTTTGCTCGTCGACGATCACGAGGTGGTGCGGCGCGGGCTTCGGGAGCTGCTGACCGACGAGCCCGACATCGAGGTCGTCGCCGAGGCGAGTACGGCCGACGAAGCGCTCGCCGTCGCCATGCACGTGGAGCCCGATGTGGCCGTTGTCGACGTCCGGCTCGGTGAGACCGAGACCGACGGCGTGGAGCTGTGCCGCGAGCTGCGCGCCCGGCCCAATCCGCCCCACTGCCTGGTGTTGACGGCGTTCGACGACGAGGAGGCCATGATCGGCGCGATCATGGCCGGCGCCGCGGGTTACCTGCTCAAGCAGGTGCGGGGGCAGGACGTGGTGAACGCCGTGCGCGAGGTCGCGGCAGGCCGGTCGTTGCTCGACCCGGTGACCACCGCGCGGTTGCTCGAGAAGATGCGGCACCCGGAGCCCGATCGGCTGGCCGATTTGAGCGAGCGCGAACGCAGCGTGCTGGAGCTGATCGGGCAGGGCATGTCGAACCGCGAGATCGCCGAGCGCCTGTTCCTCGCGGAGAAGACCGTCAAGAACTACGTCACGTCCCTGCTCGGCAAGCTCGGCATGCAGCGCCGCACCCAGGCGGCGGCCTGGGTCGCCCGGCATGACGCGAGCCGGGGCGACTAGCTCAGCGGGAGGTCGAAGGCCACGAGCGTGCCGAGGCTGGGCGAGGAATTGATGAAGAACTTGCCGCCCGCAGCCTCGGCGCGTTCGGAGAGGTGCCGCAGGCCGCGCTGGGCGACGTCGCGGGGCACGCCGCAGCCGTTGTCCCGCACGCGTAGCCGCACCCCGTCCCTGTCGCGCTGGAGCGTCACCCTCGTTTCGCTCGCACCGGAGTGGCGGACCACATTGGACAGTGCCTCGCGCAGCGCGGCGCGGACGTGGTCGGCTCGTTCGGCGGGGATGTCGGCGAGCTCGCCGGACAGTTCGAGGGTCGGCGGGTAACCGAGCAGTTCGCCTGCGATGCGCACCTCGGCGCGAGCGGACTCGGCGAGGTCGGTCGCGGCGGGCTCCGGCTCGTGCGGTTCGGGCTCCGGCGAGCGCAGCGCGCGCACGGTGCCCCTGATCTCCTCGATGGTCTGGTCGAGCTGGTCGATGGCCTCGCCGAGCCTGGCGCCGTCGGCACCGGCGAACCGCCTGCGCATGCGCCTGCGGACCCGGTCGAGTTGCATTCCGGCCGCGTAGAGCCGCTGCACGATCACGTCGTGCAGCTCGCGGGCGATGCGCTCGCGCTCCTGGTAGAGCGTCACGCGGTGGCGGGCGTTGGCGCCCTCGGCGAGCGCGAGGACGACCCCGGCCTGGCCGGCGAACGCGGTCAGCACTTCCACCGTGCTCGCCGAGAACGGTTCGGCGTCGCGGTGCCGGTAGACGGTCAGCACGCCGAGCAGGCGGCCGCCCTTGCCGAACGGGGCCGCGGCGAACGGTCCGTACGAGCGGAGCTCCTCCGGCACGAACCGGGACGTGCGCGGGTCGCTGGTCACGTCCTCGGCGACGATCGGCTCGCCGCCTGCCGCGACCCGCCCCGCGGCGGACTCGGCCGGCAGCACGAGCCCGAGCAGGCCCGCGGTGTCGGTGCCGTGCGCGGATTCGACGGTGACCCTGCCGTCGTCGGCGCGCACCATGACGACGCCGAGGTCGGCGTCGGCGAGTTCGGCGGCGTGGCGCACGACGGAGCCGAGCACGGCACCGGGGTCGTCGCCGGACAGTGCCGTCGTCGTGATCTCGGTGGCCGCGGACAGGGCCCGGGCGGCAAGGGTTGGTTCCATCAGCAACATCAAGGTTATGCGCCTCCGTGAGCCAAAGCCGCCTCGCGCGCTGTGATCTGGCCTTCCCTCACCTCGAGCACCAGGTCGGCGCCGGCCACCTCCTCGGGCCGGTGCGTGACGTGCACGACGGTCTTGCCCGCCAGTGCGGTGTCCAGGTTCGCCAGCACGACGTCGGCGGTGGGCTCGTCGAGGTGCGCGGTCGGCTCGTCGAGCAGCACCAGGTCGGCGTCGTCGACGGCGAGCAGCGCCCTGGCGAGCGCGAGCCGCTGCGCCTGCCCGCCCGAGAGCCCGGCGCCCGCACTGCTCAGCACGGTGGACAGCGGCAGCCCCGGCAGGCCCGCGGTCAGCAGGGCGGTGGTGAGCTGCTCGTCGGTCGCGTGCGGGTCCGCGAGCCGCAGGTTCTCGGCGACGGTGGTGGACACGAGCTGCGGTTCCTGCGGCGCCCAGGCGACGCGTGCGGGCAGGCTCGCGTGCCCGCGCTCGGGCGGGAGGAAGCCCAGCAGCGTCGCCAGCAGCGTCGACTTCCCTGCGCCGGATGGACCGATCACGGCGACGTGGCTGCACGCCGGGATGTCGAGGTCCACGCCGCGCAGCACGGGTTCCGGGCTGTCCGGCCAGCGGACGTCCACGCCGCGCAGGGTGATGCCGGAGCCGCCGTGCACAACGCGGTCGCCGGGCTCGGGGACGTCGCGGTCCCAGATCCGGGCGAGCCGGGCCTCGGCCTGGCGCAGCGAGTCCCAGTGTTGTGCGGCGGGCGGCAGGAGTGCGAGCACCTCGGCCAGCGCCAGCGGCACGAGCGCGAGCAGCGGGGTCACCACGGGATCGAGCGTTCCGGCCGCGACGGCACGCGCGGCGAAGAACGTGCTGACCACGGCGGCGGCGCCGGTGGCGAGGGTGATCACGGCGTCAGCGGCGCCCGCGCCGAGCGCCTGCCTCCGCGAGGCCCGCGCCAGCGTCGCGTCGGCGGCGGCGAGGTCGGCCCTGCGAGCCCGGTGGGCGCCGAACGCGACCAGCTCGGCCGCCGCTTCGAACAGGCCGAGCACCTGCGTTGCGACGGTGCGGCGGCCCGAGGCCAGCGTCGAGGTCGCCCGCCGTTCCACGCCGAGCGCGAGCACGGGAGCGAACCCGGCCGCGACCAGCGCGGCGACGGCGAGGGCCAGCCCGGCCTCGGGCAGTACCGCGGCCTGCACGGCACACGCCGCGAGCACCACCACGGCGGCGACGATCGGCGGTGTGACCACGCGGGGCAGCAGGTCGCGCACCGTGTCGACGTCGGCGACAAGGCGGCGCTGGCCTTCGCCGCGGCGCAGGCCGAGCGTGTGCGCGGGGCCGAGGCGGACGAGTGCCCGCCACAGCCGGACCCGCAGCCGCGCGGCGACCCGGAAGGCCGCGTCGTGGGTCATGAGCCGTTCGACGTAGCGCAACCCGGCGCGGGCGAGCCCGAACGTGCGCACGCCGACCACCGCGACGGTCAACGTGAGGATCGGCGGCTGCTGCGACGCCTTGGCTATGAGCCAGCCCGAGGTCGCGGTGAGCGCGACACCCGCGACGAGCGCGGCGGCACCGAGCGCGGCACCGGTCAGGAATCGACGACTGACCAGGTTCCGCAGGTGGACATGCCCGCCAGGGCGGTCGTTCTGCGGCACCCCACGACCGCCCTGGCGAACGTCGGTGGGCTCCTCCCCCGCGTCGAGGGTGGAGCGATCATGCGCGGCGATCACCACGGCGGCGCCCTCCCGCTCGGCCTGGCGGACCGCGGCGAGCACACGCTCGGCGTTGACGGCGTCGAGGTGGGCCGTCGGTTCGTCGAGCAGGAGCAGCCACGCGCCGGCCCTCAGCCGCAGCAGCGCGCGGGCCACGGCGACGCGTTGCCGCTGTCCAGTGGACAGGTGACTCACTGGCTCAGCCACCAGACCACTAAGTCCGAGTTGGGCCAGCACGTCGTCGATGTCGAGGTCGTCCACACCGGGTGCGGCGAGGGCGAGCTCGTCGCGCACGGTGCCACCCGCGAACGCGGGTGACTGCGGCACCCACGCGACCGAGTCGCGCCAGGCCGACATGTCGACATTTTCCAGTGGTGCGCCGTCGACCGTGACCGTTCCCGCGTCGGGCCTGGTGAAGCCGAGCAGCACGGAGAGCGTGGTCGTCTTGCCTGCGCCGCTCGGTGAGCGCAGCCAGACGGTCGCGCCGGGCCGGATGGTGAACGATTCGCCGTCGGGCGCATAGCCGTCCCTTCTGCGCACGCGCAGACCGCTGACGTGGACCTCCCCACGGCGCGGCGGCTCCGTTCCCTCGGGCGCGACGGGTTCGGCGAGGACGTCGGTGACCCTGCGGACGGCTTCGACGCCGTCCTCGCTGGCGTGGAAGGCGGCACCGGCGGTGCGCAGGGGCTGGTAGCACTCGGGCGCGAGGATCAGCACGCCGAGCCCGACGGCGAGGGACAGTTCGCCGGAGACCAGCCGGACGCCGATGACCACGGCGACGAGCGCCACCGAGAGGGTGGCGGCGAGTTCGAGCGCGAAGGCCGACGAGAACGCGACCCTGAGTGTGGAGAGGGTGGTCTTGCGGTGGCGGTCGCTGACCCGGCGTACGGCCTCGGCCTGCGCCTCGGCGCGGCGGAAGGCGGCGAGCACGGGCAGCGCGCGTACGAGTTCGAGCAGGTGACCGGAGAGCCGCTGCAGGGCGTCGGTGGCCGAGGAGACCTGGTCGGCGGTGTACTTGCCGATGAGGATGGCGAACATCGGCAGCAGCGGCAGTGTCAGCGCGATGAGGACGGCGGAGGGCCAGTCGGCGACGAGCACGGCGGCGCCGACGCCGAGCGGAACCACGGCCGCGGTGACGAGCGCGGGCAGGTACTCGGTGAAGTAGGCGTCGAGCGCGTCGAGGCCCCTGGTGGTGAGCGCGGTCAGCTCACCCGGGCCCCGGCGGGCGATCCATTCGGGACCGAGGCGCAGCGCGTGGTCGACGACCTTGGCGCGCAGTTCCTCTTTGGCGCCGGCGGCGGCGCGGGCGGCGACCACGCGGATGCCCCAGCCGATGAGCGCGCGGGCGAGGACAACGACGAGCAGGGCGGCGAGCGCGGTGGCGTGGCCGTCGGTCCTGCCCGCGACGACGGCCGCGAGCACCGACGCGAGCAGGAACGCCTGCGCCACGAGCGCGGCGGCGTTGAGGAAGGCGAGCACCCCGGCGAAGGCCAACGCCCGGCGCGCCGAGGCCGAGAGGGCCGGCAGCGCGCCGAGCGGACCTTTTCCCGTCCGCAGTGTGTCCACTCTGGACACATAGGCGGAAAGGGGTGCGCGGACGGGAAAGTTCATCGGGGCACGTGCACCTTCGGGATGTGCTGGGTGCTGATGCGCTTGCGGAACACCCAGTAGGTCCAGCCCTGGTAGACGAGCACGGCCGGTGCGCCGAAGAGCGCGACCCAGCTCATGACCGTGAGCGTGTAGGGGCTGGATGAGGCGTTGTCGACGGTCAGCGAGTTCGCGGCGTCCAGTGTGGACGGCAGCACGCCGGGGTAGAGGGCGCCGAACAGCACCACCGCGGCCGACACGATGACCACGCCGAGCGCCGCGAAGCCCTGCCCCTCGCGGCCAAGGGACAGGCGCCACCACGCGACGAAGGCGGCGGTGGCCGAGACGGCGAGCGGGACGAGGGTCCACGCCGACCCTTCGCGCCACTGCACCAGCAGCATCAGGGCGACCGCGGGCAGCAACGCGACGGGCAGGATGCGGACGGCGAGACGCCGGGCGCGTTGCCGGATGTCGCCGTCGGTCTTGAGCGCGAGGAACGCGGCGCCGTGGACGAGCGAGAAGCCGACGACGGCGAGCCCGCCGAGCACGGTGTCCCAGCGGACGGACTCGAACGCCGTGCCGACGCGGTTGCCGTCGGCGTCAAGTGGCAGGCCGAGCACCGAGGTGGTGAGCAGCAGTCCGACGCCGAACGGCGGGATCCATGAGCCGATCATGATCACGCGGTCCCAGTTGCGCCGCCAGCGGACGGAGTCGACCTTGCCGCGGTACTCGAACGCGACCCCGCGTCCGATCAGGGCGAGCAGGACGAGCAGCAGCGGCAGGTAGACCGCCGAGAACAGGCCCGCGTACCAGGCGGGGAAAGCGGCGAACATCGCGCCGCCTGCCACGATGAGCCACACCTCGTTGCCGTCCCACACCGGCCCGATCGTGTTGATCATGACGCGGCGCTCGGTGTTGTCGCGGCCCAGGATCGGCAGCAGCATGCCGACGCCGAAGTCGAACCCCTCGAGGAAGAGGTACCCGGCGAAGAAGAGGGCGACGATGCAGAACCAGATCGTCTCGAGGTCCATCAGCGCGGCCCTCCGACCGATGTTTCAGGTGAAACCAGATTTCCCCAAGTTGTGCACAACAGCCCGAGTTGTCCACAAATTGCTGGCAAGCCCCCGTGGATACCTTCGAACTGGGTAGGCTGGCAGCGGGGTCGCCCCCCAGGGAGGGTGGGGGGTTGCCTACGGAACCCGAACATCGTTTCCCTCCTCCTCAGTAGGCGAACGCGAGTGCGTCGTCGTCGGTTTTGTCCGGACCCTCTCCCTCGTCGTCCGGTTTCTTCGGCGGCATCACTCCCTCGACACCGCCGCGGACGTACTTGGCGATCAGGTACACCTCCACCACCGCCAGCACCGCGTACAGCGCCGTCAGCGAGATCAGCGATGTCCACACCTCACCCGTCGACACGTTCGACACGGCCTGCGCGGTGAACATCCAGACGCCGTCCACGCCCGTCGGGTTGGGCACCACCACGAACGGCTGGCGCCCCATCTCCGTGAAGATCCAGCCGGCGCTGTTGGCGATGAACGGCGTCGCGATGCTCAGCAGTGCCGCGCGGGGGAACCACTTCGTGTCCGGGATTCGATCCTTGCGCGTCAGCCACAGCGCGAGCACTCCGAACGCGGCCGAGAGCCCGCCGAAGCCGATCATGATCCGGAAGCCCCAGTAGGTCACCGGCAGGTTGGGCACGTAGTCGATCGGCTGGCCCGCGAGCTCACCGAGCGCCGGGTCGTCCGGGTAGTGCGTGCCGTACCGCTCCTGGTATTCGCCGACCAGGTCCTCGATGCCCTTGACCTCGGTGTCGAAGTCGTTGTGCGCGAGGAACGACAGCAGCGCGGGCACCGAGAACGTCTTCACGTTCTCGCAGTTGGCGTCCCTGACGTCCCCCACCGCGAGGATCGAGAAGCTCGCGGGCTGCTCCGTGTGGCACAACGCCTCCGCCGAGGCCATCTTCATCGGCTGCTGCTCGAACATCAGCTTGCCCTGCACGTCGCCGGTGATCGCCAGCGCGGCGAAGGCGACAACCCCGGTCCACGCACCGAGCTTGAGCGACGAGCGCCACACCTGCCGGTCCTCGTCCCGCTCACGCCGCTTGCGCCACAGCCGCCACGCGGCGATGCCCACGAGGAAGGCCGCCGAGACCGAGAACGTGCCCGCGATCGTGTGCGGGATCGCGGCGAGCGCGGTGTTGTTGGTCAGCACCGCCCAGATCGAGGTCATCGTGGGCTTGCCGTCGACGAACTCGGCGCCCACCGGGTGCTGCATCCACGAGTTAGCCGCCAGGATGAAGTAGGCCGAAGCCACCGTGGCCAGCGAGAACGCCCACACGCACGCCAGGTGCACCCGCTTCGGCAGCCGGTCCCAGCCGAAGATCCACAGCCCGAGGAACGTCGACTCGACGAAGAAGGCGACCAGGCCCTCCATCGCCAGCGGCGCCCCGAACACGTCGCCGACGAAGCGCGAGTACGCACTCCAGTTCATGCCGAACTGGAACTCCTGGACGATGCCGGTGACCACACCCATCGCAAAGTTGACGAGCAGCAGCTTGCCCCAGAACTTCGTCATCTTCAGGTAGCGCTCGTTACCGGTGCGCACCCACGCGGTCTGCATACCCGCGACCAGAATCGACAGACCGATTGTGAGCGGCACCATAAGAAAGTGGTAGACGGTCGTGATGCCGAACTGCCACCGCGCCAGATCCAGGACCTCCACGAGTCCGACTCTCCTCCCGTCGGCCCCTTCACCGTCAGGTCCCCTGGTCCCGACCTGCATGGGACGTTGGTCCCAACCGGAATCGAGGGCGCGCCGCGAATTTCTTTTCGGCCCGCCGAAGAAAATGATGAGACACGCCTGGAAATTGTTGGTCCGACACCGAAAAGGACAATTCGCAATCCCCATCAGCTAGGCATTTACGAACTCCCCCTTTATCGTGGAAGAAGAAAAGGGGTGAGAATTTCCGATGTCCTCCGCGCTGCTAGCCTTCATCGCGACGTTCGCGCTGGTCATGGCCGTGGAGCTGCCGGACAAGACCATGGTGGCGACGCTGGTGCTGACCACGCGTTACCGGGCGCGTGCGGTGCTCACGGGCGTATCCGTCGCGTTCGCCGTGCAGGCCGTGATCGCGGTCGCGTTCGGCAGTGTGCTCACCCTGCTTCCCGATCGGGTCGTCTCGCTCGTCGTCGGCGTTCTCTTCGGCGTGGGCGCCGCCATGCTGCTGCGCGAGGGCTTCCGCCAGGGCGAGGACTCCGGGCAGGACGCCGCCCGCTCCGGCAAGGCCCCGGTGCCGTTCCACCGCGCCGCGCTCACGTCGTTCGCGGTGCTCTTCACCGCCGAGTGGGGCGACGCCTCGCAGCTCGCCACCGCCGGCCTCGCCGCCCGCTACGGCCAGCCGGTGGCGGTCGGGCTCGGCGCGTTCCTCGGCCTGGTGGCCGTCGCCGCGCTCGCGGTATTCCTGGGCGGCAAGATCCGCAGCAGGCTGCGTCCCCGCCTGCTCCAGCGCGGCGCCGGGTTCGTGTTCGCCGCCTTCTCGGTGTTCGCGCTCGGCTCGGCCCTGCTCGGCTAGGAGTGTGCTGAACGACCCCGCCCGTAGCGCAGTAGGCAGCGGTTGTTCAGCGCGCGCCTAGCCCTTCAGGACCGTCGCCAGAGCGGCCGCCGCCTCCACGACCCTCGGCCCCACCGTCGCGTGCTCGAGCGGCTCCAGCGACACCACGCCGACGGTCGCCCGCAGGCCCAGCACCCCGCGCACCGGCGCGGCCAGCCCGTACGTGCCCGGCTGCGGCTCCCCCGAGGCCACCGCCCAGCCTCTGCCCTTCGCCCGCAGCGCCAGCGCCTTGCCCGCGGCTCCGCGCGAGACGGGATGCCTGCTGCCGATGCGGTACGCCACGTGCAGCGCCGTCCACGACGGCTCCGCGACGGCGATCACCTGCAGCTGGTCGCCCTCCGCAACGGAGAGGTGCGCGGTGGTGCCGCCGGTCTCGGCGAGCTCCCTCAACACCGGCTGGGCGGCCTCCCTCAGCTGGGGCAGCATCTGCCCGGCCAGCCGCAGCACACCGGCGCCGAGCCTGACCTTGCTGCCGTCGCGCCACACCAGCCCCCGTTCCGCGAGCGGCACGAGGAGCCGGTACACCGCGGGCCTGCTCGTGCCGATGGCCGCCGCCAGCTCCGAGATGGTGGCCGCCTCGCCTCCGGCGTCGGCCACGGCCTGCAACAGGGCGAGCCCGCGATCCAAGGTCAGCGAGCTCTCCCTGCTCACAACAGGCCCAGGCCCTTCAGATCCGCGATCGGCTCGTCGAAGGTGGCCGAGGCGTACGACGCGAACACGGCTCTGACGGCCTTCGCCGCCTCGTCCGACAGCTCGGCGGCCTCACTCGCCAGGGCCTCACCGTCGGTCGACGCGAGCGCGTCGCGCACGTTGCCGCCGGAAAGGCACCTCGCGGAGGCCACGAGCAGGTTGAGGAACCCGTGGTGCTCGAAGCCGCTCTCTGCGTCCACGTGCCGAACGGCGCGATGCAGGCTGTTGGTGGCCTTGAACGCCGCGCCGGAGAAGCTGCTCACCACGGAGAGGAAGTCGGCGACCTCGTCGACGCTGGGGAAGTTCTCCCTGGACAACCCGCCGCACCTGATCTTCGGCCAGCTGCCGTGCTCGATCACCTTGCGGACGCCGTCGAGCCAGCCGACGCCCCTGCGCGGCTCGACGACGCGGACCACGTCCTCCGGCACGAACTCCGACACCCGCTCGAGCCACACTTCGTCGACGTCCGACGGCGCGGGCATCTCCACCATCTTCAGCGCGAGCAGCTCGTTGCGGGACTCGACGATGGAGATCGCCTTGGGCACCCCGCCGAGGCCGGTGTCGATGATCAGTGAAAAGGGCAGCGGCTCCTTCGGCTTGATCTTGATCAGCTCGGTGATCAGCTCGGGCAGCCGGGACGCCTGGCACAGGAACACCCCGAGCACACCGGCGTGCTCACCGGCCCGCGTCTCGAAGTGACCCTTCAGTGCCTCCGGCATCGTGGCGTCGCCGGGAGGGAACAGTGCCGAGTCATCGACCAGCCGCGCGAACAGCGGAGGGATTCCACGAGGGCCGGGGGGCGTGAGTTCCACAGCGCTTGACACGAGACACACGCTAGTAGCGTCCGAAATCAGGACGACAGTGGCCGTCCACCGGACGCCTCAACGAGGTCAAGGTACCGTGCGCGCCTGCGCCGCGAGCCGCACGCCGACCGCGACCAGCAGCGTGCCGGTGACCGCGTCGAGCGCCCTGCGCACGCGCGGGATCGCCAGCAGCCTGCGCATCGCACCGACCACGTTGGCCACGACGCCGAACCACAGCGCCGTGAGCACCACGGGGATCGCCGCCGTCAGCACGGTGTCCGCGACCGTCGGGTCGGCGGGCAGGAACTGCGGGACGAGCGCGACGAAGAACACCGCGCACTTCGGGTTGAGCACGTTGCACAGCAGGCCGTCACGGAAGGCCCTCCGGGGATCCGGGGGCGCGGCGGGCTGCTCCGGTTGCCCGGCCGTACCGCGGCGGGCCGCCCATAGCGCCTTGCCACCGAGGTAGAGCAGGTAGGCCGCCCCGGCGAGCTTGACGACCGTGAACGCCACGGCCGAGGCGGCCAGCAGGCCGGCGACGCCGACGGCGGCGACCACCGACCACACGAGGATCCCCGTGGCGACGCCGAGGGCCGCGCCCATGCCGGAGACGCGCCCGCCGACGGCGGAGTGCCGCAGCACGACGGCGAAATCGGGCCCCGGCGACATCGCTCCCAGCAACACCACGCCGGCGAAGGGAAGGAGCTGTGACCAGGCCATGTGAAGGAGCCTACCCGGAAGAGCACCTTCCCCCGATCAAGAAAAAAGGTTAGCCTCACCTAAGTTGGAGGTGAGTGGTGACCGAGACACAACAGACCCGCCGGCCGCAGGCCCCGCAGCCCGCCGAGCGAGCCAAGACCATCGCGCTGCGCAACGGACCGGCGATCCTCATGCCCGCCCTCGACCGCAGGGCCGCCGACGACGAGCGCGTGGTCCCCGTCCTGCAGCACGTGCACGCCAGCGGAAGCGTCAGCGTGCTGCTGCCCGACGACCACCCGATCGTCACCTCGGCCCGCGCCGCGGACAGCGGCGAGCTCGCGATGATGATCGAGCTCGCCGACCAGGCGCCGGTCGACCTGCGCGAGCCGATCAGGGGCCTGCTCTGGATCACCGGCTGGCTGCGTCCGCTCGACGAGCGCGCCGCGAGGGCCCGCGCGGTCTCCATCGCAGGCACGCGCCCCGACCCGCGCCTGCTCGACGTCGGCCACGGCGTCGCCGTCCTCCGCCTCAACCCGGCGTCCATCGTGCTCGCCGACTCCGAGGGCACCCACTCGCTGAGCGCGCAGAGCTTCAGCTCAGCCAAGGCCGACCCGTTCTGCCGGTACGAGGAGCAGTGGCTCCGCCACCTGGAGACCGCGCACGCCGACGTGGTGGGGCAGCTCGCGAGGCACCTGCCCGAGGAGCTTCGCGACGGCCGCATCCGCCCACTCGGGCTCGACCGCTACGGCCTGCGGCTGCGCGTCGAGTCCTGCTACGGCGACCACGACGTGCGGCTGGCCTTCTCCAAGGCGATCGACAGCCAGCCCCAGCTCGCGATGGAACTGCGCAGGCTCGTCGGCTGCCCGTTCCTTTCGCAGGCTTGACCTGCGCTTCTCACCGGCTGGGGTAACGTGCGCCGGTGTCGATAGGCCGTGACTGGCTGAACCCGGCCGCGCCCGCGAGGCCCGCCGTGGTCGCCGAACCCGCCGAGCGGCGCGCGCTCGTCCTCGAGCTGGTGCTCGTCTTCTCCATCACGCTGGGCCTCTCCGGCGCGCGCAGCCTGCTGTCGCTGCTCGACTCACTGCTGCGGCCGGAGCCGCTCAACGAGCAGCAGGTGGCCATCAACGTCTCGCAGGCGGCGATCGGCGTGCTCGACCTGCTCAAACAGCTGCTCAGCGTCGTGCAGCTCGTCGGCTGGGGCGCGCTCGGGCTGTACCTGTTGTGGCGGGGCGGCATCAAGCTCGCCGAGATCGGCCTCGACGGCGGACGCAAGGGCAGCGACGCCAGGTGGGCCATCGGCCTGACCGCCCTGATCGGCATCCCCGGCCTCGCTTTGTACTTCGCGGCGTGGCAGCTCGGGCTCAACCTCGCGGTACAGCCGTCGACGCTCGGCGAGTCGTGGTGGCGGCCGATCACGCTCACCCTCGCGGCGTTCGGCAACGCCTTCGCCGAGGAGGTCCTCGTCGTCGGCTACCTGCTCACCCGGCTGCGCCAGCTCGGCCTGCGCGAGAACTCCGGCCTGCTCGCGGCGGCCGTCCTGCGCGGTTCGTACCACCTCTACCAGGGCATCGGCGGCTTCGTCGGCAACCTCGTGATGGGACTCGTCTTCGGCCGGATCTGGCAGCGGACGAACCGGCTGTGGCCATTGGTCGTAGCTCACACCCTCTTGGACGTGTTTGCGTTCGTCGGATACGCGCTTCTACGTGATCATGTCTCGTGGCTCCCGTGAGAAGTTGCGCGGGTGTTCGAACACATGTTCTAATGGAAGGGCCTGGTTCGCAGGGGATGCGGAGGAGCCGGGCCCGACGACGCAGTACGAGGCCAGGAGGGGCACATGGCTTGCAAGATCACTCACCGGCTCAACGACCAGCAGATCCGGTTCGCCAACCGCGACGCCGCCGAGCGCTATGCGGAGATCATGGGCGGAGGGGTCGACAACTGGGAGTTCGCCACGGTGCCTGCCACCTCGGCTCCGGCGTGGCCGCACGTTCCGGAGCCGGCGAGGCGGGGCGCGGCACGCCGCTGATCCCGCGCGCGTGAGCAGGTAGCGGCCCGTCCGAGTCATTACGCTCGCGTCCGTGGAAGACACCATCATCCCGGGCGTGGACAGCGAGGTCGGGCCGCTGCGCTCCGTGCTGCTGCATCGCCCCGGCAACGAGCTCAAAAGGCTCACCCCGCGCAACAACGATCAGCTCCTCTTCGACTCGATCCCCTGGGTGGACCGCGCCCAGCAGGAACACGACGCGTTCGCGAGCGTGCTGAAGGAACGCGGCGTCGAGGTGCTGCTGCTCTCCGACCTGCTCCGCGAGGCGCTGGCGGATCCGAGGGCCTACGCGGCCGGGCTGCATGCGGCCGTGGACGACCGGCGGCTCGGCACCGACCTGGCCGACTCGCTCCGCTCGCACCTGTCCGGCGTGGGGGCGGCCACGATGGCCGAGGTCCTCATGTCGGGCATGACGTTCGAGGAACTGCCGGCCTCGGAGGGCGCGTCGCTCGTGCGGAAGATGAACCACCCGCACGACTTCGCCGTCGACCCCCTGCCGAACCTGCTGTTCACCAGGGACTCGTCGGTGTGGATCGCCGACAGGGTCGCCATCTCCTCGCTGGCGATGCCCGCGCGGCGCAGGGAGACGGCCCTGCTCGACATCATCTACGCCTACCACCCGCGCTTCCACGGCACCGTGCGCGCGTACGGCGCCCACTCGGCGCCCGTCGAGGGCGGCGACGTGCTGCTGCTGTCGCCGGGCGTGCTGGCCGTGGGCGTCGGCGAGCGCACCACCGCGGCGGGCGCCGAGTCACTGGCACGCTCCGCGTTCGCCGACGGCATCGCGCACACCGTGCTCGCGGTGCCCATCGCGCAGACGCGCGCCACGATGCACCTGGACACCGTGTGCACGATGATCGGCCCGGACGCCGTGGTGATGTACCCGCTCGCGAGGGACTCGCTCGTCGCCTACACCCTGCGGCCCGGCGACAACGGCGCCCTGCGCGTCGACGGCCCCGAACCGTTCCTCACCGCGGCGGCGCAGGCCATGTGCATCGACCGGCTGCACGTGATCGACACGGGACTCGACCCGGTCACAGCCGAGCGCGAGCAGTGGGACGACGGGAACAACACGCTGGCGCTGGCCCCCGGCGTGGTGGTGGGCTACGAGCGCAACGTCGAGACCAACGCGCGACTGGAGGAGGCCGGCATCGAGGTGCTGCGGCTGGCCAGCTCGGAGCTCGGCTCGGGCCGGGGCGGGCCGCGATGCATGTCCTGCCCGATCTCCAGAAGCCCGATTCCGGCGACCCACTAATGCACGACCCGCAATAGGCAAGCAAGCCTCACCTAAGAAATAGCGAATTTCTTAGGTGAGGCTAAACGAAATAAGTGAAACCTTCACTAAGGAATTGTACGGAAATAGGGCGCAGATCACCAGCCCCGACTGGATAAATGGGCCTTGCATCACCTATTCTCGAATACATGCCCACCATCAAGAAGCATCCGCGCTCGAAGTTCTACGAATTGCTGCAGCAGCAGGTTCGCAACGAGTTCAACGCGTCCCAGCAGTACGTCGCGCTCGCCGTGTGGTTCGACAACGACGACCTCCCCCAGCTGGCCAAGTACTTCTACGCCCAGGCCATCGAGGAGCGCAACCACGCGATGGCGCTCGTCCAGTACATGATGGACACCGACCACCACGTGGAGATCACCGGCACGGGCGAGGTCCGCAACGACTTCGCCGACGCCCGTGAGCTCGTCGAGCTGGCGCTGGAGCAGGAGAAGGAGGTCGCCGCCGACATCAAGGCGCTGGCCAAGGCCGCTCGCGACGAGGACGACTACACCAGCGAGCAGTTCATCCAGTGGTTCCTCAAGGAGCAGGTCGAGGAGATCTCCAAGCTGACGACGCTCCTCAACGTCTACGACCGGGCGAAGGGTGACCTGTTCGAGGTCGAGAAGTTCCTGCACCGCGAGGGCACCGGAGACGGCGACGACGCCGGCATGCCCCCGGTGGCCGGCGGGAAGCTCTGACCCACCCACGCGCGCGGACACGAGAAAACCCGGGCTCTCCCCCTGTGGAGCAGCCCGGGTTTTCTCGTTGCGTCACCGAATCAGCAGTCGCTGTTCAGCGCGACCAATTGCAGCTCGGTGACCGTCTCGGTGGATACCACGAACGAATAACGCGCACCCGCGCCGGCCGACGTTGAGTAACCACTAGGCTCTGTAGTGAGATCCGAATAAGCGGACCTCAACTGATCGAGTGAAGATCCAGCGCCTATTCCCTCGGGTGTCGCCGCGTCGGCGGCGCGGAAGCGCACGATTCCGTTCGCGCTGGAGATCGTGACGTCCTCGATCGCGTTGGCGCCGTCGGTGACCGCGTAGGTCGCACAGGCGTTGTCCGCGGGCGCGGTGGTGGTCTCCACCGGGCCGAGCAGCCCGGTCGCGGCGGCCTCCTGGTAGCTCATGCCGAGGGCGAGCTGGCGATAACCGTCAGTGCCCAGCACGGGGCGGTCGGCGAGCACGCTCGCGCTCGTGGACTCCGTACTCGTGGACGGACGCACCGGCTGGGACTGCGGCGGCTGCTGCTCGACGCTCGGCGGCGTCTGCGGGCTGCCCGGCGTCGGCTCGGAACGCTCCGCGGAAGGCGAGCTCGCCGACGGCGCGCTGGTGACCGGGGACGTGGTGGTGGTCTGCGGCATGGCCGCGACCGGCGGGTGCCGGTGGTCTTCGCCGCCGCGCAGGGTGGTCAGCGCCAGCCCGCCGCCGACGAGGGCCAGCACGGCCAGCGTGCCGCCGCCTGCAGCCATGACCGTGCGCCGCCGGCGCCGCCGCCGCGCTCCGGCCACGATCGCGTCGCCCGCGCCCGCGGCCGGTCGCACGTCGAGCCGGTCGTCGTCGAACAGCCTGCGCAGCTCATCGCCGAGCGCGTCGTCGTCGGGCTCCCAGTGGGTCACACCGCTTCCCTCCCTTCGGTCTCCTCGTCACCGCGCAGCTTGCCGCGCAGCGAGGCGATGGCCTTGCTGGCCTGGCTCTTCACCGTGCCGGGGCTGACGCCCAGCGACGCGGCGATCTCGGCTTCGGACAATCCCTCGTAGTAACGCAGCACGATGACCGCGCGTTGCCTCGGCGGCAGGTCCCGCAGTGCCTGCCACAGCGGCTCGTGCTCGAACGGGTCGGCAGGGGTGAACGCGCTGGGCTCGGGGATGTCGGCGACGAGGCTCTCCCTGCGCAGCCGCCGCCAGCGGCTGATGTGGGCGTTGGCCATCGACCGGCGCACGTACGCGAGCGGGTCGCCGGTCTTGTGCAGGACGTGCGACCAGCGGGAACCGATCTTCTCCAGCACCGTCTGCACGAGGTCGGCGGCGTCGTGCGGATTGCCCGTCAGCGCGTGGCCGTAGCGGAGCAACCCGGGCAGGTTCGCCTCGACGAACTCAGCGAAGTCCGTGAGGTCGCCGGGCACGGCCGATCCCCTCTCCTGGCGCGCGGTGGCCGCCCGGCCATCCCCCCTCAGGATGGCAGGCGCGACTGCGGTCACCGTAACGCCTCCCTCGACACCGCCCGTACCTGGCTGACCTGTCCACGTCGCAGTGAGCCACGAGGTTGCCCCGGCCGGCTCAGGCGTTGATCACGGCCAGCTCGGCGGGCAGCCGGAACGAACCGTCCGGCTCCGGTGGAAACCGGTGCACGGACACCACGGCGTCCTTGGGGATCGGCCCGTAGACGTGCGGGAACCAGGGCGCGCCCGGCGAGGGCGGCACGGCGGGCTCCCAGCGCAGCGGCACGTCGAGGCGGGCGGGGTCGATGCAGAGCAACAGCAGGTCGGTGCGGCCGGGGTAAAGGGCCGTCGCCGGGAACTGCACCGTCCCCGGGTCGGAGCAGTGCACGAACCCGACGTCGTCGAGCGAGGCCGCGTGGTACGTCCCGCCGTCCGGCACGGCCGCCCAGTCCGCCTCGGGACAGATGTGCAGGATCATCAGCGAAGCGTGAGCTGGCGTCCGATCAGGCCGTCACGGGAGCGCCGTTCGGCGGCGTTGAGCGGCTCGTCGTCCAGCGACTCCAGTGCCTGCTGCAGGCGGGTGCCGAGTTCCTTCGCCGGCTCGATCCACTCCCGCGCGTGTGCCTCGGGGTCGAGGTCCCACACCGGCACGAGCAGCCCGTGGGCGCGGAATGAACCGGCGTAGCGGGACTCGTCACCGAGCGAGAGCTGACCGGCCGCCGACAGCCGCGCAAGCGCTTGCAGCAGGCGGTTCTCGTCGGCGGGCCACACCCAGCGCAGGTGTGCCTTCTCCCCGGCGAGCACCCAGTAGGCGCCCGTGCTGAGCCGCTCGGTCGGCATGATCGCGGCGTTGGCGCGTTCCAGCGACATCGCCACGTCGCCGGTGGCGTCGCTGTCCTCGGGCAGCCACCACGAGAAGTCCTCGTGCAGGGTCACCTCGAGCTCGGCGTCGGCCACCAGGAGGTCCTGCAGCCGCTCACCTTCGGCGGGCTCGCTCGTGGTGTCGGGCACCGACAGGACGTCACCCGGCTTGGCGTCGAGCGCCCAGCGCAGCGACCGGCCGAGGTCCCGGCTGATGTCGGAGGAGCGGGTCTGCACCTGCATCCCGATGAACACCTCGCCGTCGGAACGCACGAACGCCGCCGCGGCCATCGGCAGGACGGTGCCGAGCGTGACCTTCCGCTCGGCGTCGCCGGCCAGCTGGAGCTTCGCCGTGGCCGACGGCACGAACTCGCGCATCGCGATCAGTTCGGGTTCCGCCGCGAGCCCTTCGAACGGCCGCGCGACGAACACGTCCCTGACCTTGGGCCTGCGGTCCTTCTTGGGGCCCTTCTTCCGCGCACCCTTGCCCACGTTCTCGCCTCCCGCGTCGCGTCTCGCGAAAAACGCTACACAATGTGACCCGTGACGGATGATCCGGTGCAGCGGCTTCGGGAGCTGTGCCTGGCCCTGCCCGAGGTGTACGAACGCGCCAACCACGGCGAGCCGTCGTGGGTGGTCGGCAGGAAGACAGTGGTCACCTTCTCCGAACGGCATCCGGCGGGCCGGGTCGGCTTCTGGTGTCCCGCGCCGCCGGGAGTACGGGAGGCGATGGTCGCCACCGATCCCGAACGGTTCTTCCGCCCGCCGTATGGGGGCCGGAGCTGGGTAGGCGTGTACCTGGACGTACCGGTGGACTGGGCCGAGATGCGCGAGCTGGTCCACGAGGCGTACCGGTTGGTCGCCCCACGACGCCTCGCGGACGGCCTCGGGTAGCTACGCTCGCCGAATGTTCGTCGCCGACGATCCCGCGTTCATCGCCGATCCCTACCCGGTCTTCGCCGAGCTGCGCTCGAAGGGCGAGGTGCACTGGCACGAGGGCCTCGGCCAGTTCATCGCCGTCTCCCACGCCGCGGCAGGCGCGGTGCTGCGGCACCGTTCGCTCGGCCGGATCTGGACCGACGCGACGCCGGTGGAGCAGTTCGCGTCGTTCAACCTGCTGCATCGGAACTCGCTGCTGGAGAACGAGCCGCCCGCGCACACGAGGCTGCGCAAGCGCGTGTCGTCGGCGTTCGTGCGCGGGCACGTCCAGCGCCTGCGCCCCACGGTCGAGGCGCTCGCGGCCCGCCTGGTGGGCACGCTGGCCGACGAGATCGCCGCGCACGGCGAGGCCGATCTGCTCGACCGCGTCGCCCAGCCGCTGCCGGTCGCCGTGATCGCCGAGCTGCTCGGCGTGCCCGAGGACATGGGGCCTCGGCTGGTCGGCTGGAGCAACCAGATCGTGAAGATGTACGAGTACGGCCTGCCTGAGGACCGGCGACGGGAGGCGGAGGGGGCCGCGGAGGCGTTCGCGGGATATCTGCGGGAGCTCGCGGGCGAACGCGCCCGGCGGCCCGGCGACGACCTGCTCAGCCACCTCGTCGCGGCCGAGCTCACCGGCGACGAGGTGGTGGCCACGGGTGTCCTGCTGCTCATGGCCGGGCACGAGGCGACCGTGAACGTGATCGGCAACGGCACCACCGCGCTGCTGACCCACCGGGAGCAGTGGGAGCGGCTCGTCACCGACCCGGGGCTGGTCGAGTCTGCCACCGAGGAGCTGATCCGGTTCGACTCGCCGCTGCAGCTCTTCGAGCGCACGGCCACCGCCGACGTCGAGATCGCCGGTCAGCGCGTGGCGAAGGGGCAGAAGATCGCGGCGCTGCTGGGCGCCGCCGCGCGGGACCCCGAGGTGTTCACCGCCCCCGACACGTTCGACATCGGCCGTTTCCCGAACCCGCACCTCGGTTTCGGTGCGGGCATCCACTACTGCCTCGGAGCCCCGCTCGCGAGGATCGAGATCGCCGCCGCGCTCGCGGCGCTGCGGGAGCGGCTGCCGGGGCTGTGCCTCGCCCGCGAGCCGGAACGGCGGCCCGAGTTCGTCATCCGGGGCCTGCGCACGCTTCCGGTGACCACCGGCTGAGGTCGGGAGCGCACGACTCGCGGTCCGGAGCGCACGACTCGGCGTCCGGAGCGCACGACTCGCGGTCCGGAACGCACGACTCGCGGGTCAGCGGCTCGCCGTGGCCGGGCGGTCGCGGCGCGACAGCTCGGGCGCGCCGGTCACCCTCACGACGCGCAACGGGCGCAGGATCCGGCCCTCGATCGGCGCCAGCAGGCGCGTGAAGCGGTTCACGACGAGGGCCGTCAGCACCGCGAGACCGGCCGCCGAGAGGTCCGTGAGCGCCGAGAGCACCACGCCGTCGGCATCGGCCTGCACACCGTCCTTCAGCCGCCAGCTCACGGTGAGCACCAGCAGTACGGCGTTGAGCAGCCACGTCCCCCACCAGGCGAGCACCAGCCGCGAGGGCCGGGGCCGCCGCTCGCGCGAGCGGCGCAGGGTCGCATGCTCCAGTTCGGCGAGGATCGGGCCCGCGAGCACGAGGTTGGGACCCGGCACGAGCGTGCCCACCAGCACCTGCCAGCCCGGGCGCGGCGGCTCCTCACCAACCTCGTCGGCGGCCGCGGAGCGGGCCACGAACAGCCACCACACGGTGGCCGCGATGGCGAACAGGGCCAGCACGAAGGTCAGCAGCGAGAACGACAGCACGAGCGCGTCGGACGCGCCGACCACGCCGGGGCTCAGCGCGGAGTCGCGGCTCTGCACCAGCAGCACGTACCGCCAGATCTCCGCACCGCCCGCGACGGCGGCGAGCCCGGCGAGCGTCCACAGCAGCGTCACCGTGTTGCGGGCGATCATGCGCAGCCGCTGCAACGGCACCGGGACGCCGGACGCCGTGCCCGGCACGGCCGTCGGCCTTCGCCACGCGAGGTTCGGGAAGCCCCAGCGCGGGGGCGTCGGGTAGAACGGCGGCCCGGTGTAGGGCTCGGGAGCCTGCGCACGGCGGCGCGGGGCAACGCCGGCGGGCACGCTCGCGACCCACCGCACGCGCATCCTGCCCCGCGGCTGCCAGTGCTGCATGGCTCAGAGCACCTCGGGCGGCACACCCTCACGGTCGCCGACCAGCGGGCGGCCCTCGGTGTGCCACGACTTCATGCCGCCCGCGACGTTGATCGCGTCGGCGATGCCCGCGGCGTTGAGCCACATGGCCGCCCTCGCCGAACGGCCGCCGCTGCGGCACACCACGTAGAGCGGCTTGTCGTCGGGGAGCTCCGCCAGCTCGGCCGCCCTCGCGGGCAGTTCGCCGAGCGGGATGTGCACGGCCTCGGGGGCGTGCCCCGCGGCCCACTCGTCGGGCTCGCGGACGTCGAGCAGCACGAGGTCCTGCGACGGCAGGTCGGACACGGAAGCCGTCGGTACTTCGCCGGGGTTCACCACGTCCCCATCGTCGCATGTGAGGCCGTTGCCCTCAGGTGAAGACCCTATTTCCGGTGGCGGCCCTTGCCGGTGCGCACGCGTTCCTCGGCCTTGCCGAAGCGCGCGACGGCCCGGTCGCGCATGAAGCCGAGCGGGTCGGGCGCGTGCAGGCGCAGCATCACCGCGTTGACGTCGTCGGGAACGCGCCGCGCGGTGCCGAGGCTCACGACGATCGTGAAGAGGAACGCCGCCGGCACGGTGATCAGGGCGGGCTGCTCGATGAACCACGGAGCCCAGCCGCCGGTTCGCGCGCTGATGGCGCCCAGCACCACCGCGGTGAGCACGAGCCCGCCGCCGACGGACATGCCTGCCATCGCGCCGAGCCACGTCAGCTTCCGCCACCAGATCCCGAGCACCAGCAGCGGGCAGAAGGTCGACGCGGCGAGCGCGAACGACATGCCGACGGTCAGTGAGAGGTCGTCGATCGGCAGCAGCACGGCCAGCCCCGCCGGTATGGCGGCCACGACGATCGTCGCCACGCGGAAGTCCCTGACCTTGCCCCCGAGCAGGTCCGTCGCGATCACCCCGGACACGCTCACGAGCAGCCCGGACGCCGTCGCCAGGAACGCCGCGAACGCGCCCGCGGCCGTGATGGCCACGAGGATCTGACCGAACACCCCCGGCACCATCGCCGAAGGCACCTGCAACACGGCGGCGTCGGTGTTGCCGGTGACCAGCAGCTCTGGCACGTACATGCGCGACAGCGCGCCGATCATCACCGGGAACAGGTAGAACAGCCCGAGCAGCAGCAGCACCTGCACGGTCGTGCGCCGCGCCGCCTTGCCGTCGGGGTTGGTGTAGAAGCGCACGAGCACGTGCGGCAGGCCCATCGTGCCGAGGAACAGGGCGAACATCAGCGAGTACGTGGAGAGCAGGTCGGTCGAGTCCTTGGTCGGGCGCAGCCAGCTCTCGTTGGTCAGGGCGCCGTCGGCGACCACCGGCACCCTGGCGTCCTCGGCGAAGAACAGCTCGGTGCCGGTGCCGACGGGGTAGTCGGTGCCGGGCAGCCACACGGTCTCCTCGTCGTCGACGCGCACGAGCGTCGGCCGGTCGACGTGCAGCACCACGTCGGTCTCGATCGACACCGTGGTGTCGTCGGTGAACCGCGGCGGGGGCTGCTGCCCCAGCGAGCCCGCCGAGCCGGAGCCGCCGCTGCCGAAGAACACCACGCACAGCACGAACGTAGGCACGGCGAGCGCGAAGAGCTTCAGCCAGTACTGGAACGCCTGCACGAGCGTGATCGCCCGCATCCCGCCGCCCATGACGTTGATCGCGACGACCACGGTCACGAGCACGGAACCCACCCACGCGGGCGCGGGCATGATCGTCTTCAGCGCGAGCCCTGCGCCCTGGAGCTGCGGGAGCATGTAGAGGATGCCGATGAACACGACGAACCAGGTCGAGAACGTGCGCAGCGATGCGGAGCCGAGCCTGGCCTCCAGGAAGTCGGGCAGCGTGTAGGCGCCCGAGCGGCGCAGCGGCGCGGCGACGAACAGCATGAGCGCGAGGTATCCGGCGGTGAAGCCGATGGGGAACCACAGCGCGTCGGCGCCCTCCTTGAGCACCAGTCCGGCGACGCCGAGGAACGACGCGGCCGAGATGTACTCGCCGGAGATGGCGGCGGCGTTGCGCCGCGACCGCACGGTGCGGCGGGCGACCAGGAAGTCGTGGGTGCTACGGGCGAACCGGGACGTGCGGCGACCGAGGTAGTAGGTCACCACGATGACCAGCCCGACGCTGGTCAGCGCCCACGGGTTCACCTGCACGGGCAGATCCTCGCAAAAGTCCGGTACCGCGCCGCCGGCTCAGTTCTCGATCATGTCGACGAAGTCACGTTCGTGCCGCTCGGCCAGCCGGTTGTACCACAGGCCGACCCCGAACAGGAGCGGAAAGGGCGCCACGCCGAGCAGCAGCCACGGCAGCGGGATGCCGACGAAGCGCAGGTCGGTGAACGAGGGCCAGAAGAAGAACACCGCGGGCAGTGCCCCGAGCACAGCCAGCACCAGCAGCGCGAGGGCGACCCCCGACCGGAGCTGGACCTTGATCAGGTCCTTGATCAGCAGCTCACCCCAGCTGGTCTGCTGTTCCAGCTCGACGCGGGCCCGCAGCGAGCCCGCGCTGCGGCTGGGCTCGGCGAGCACGACGCGCTGCCGTCGGACCCTCGGCGGCGGCTCGGGCTCGGGCAGGACCGGTTCGGGCGCGGGCTCCGGCTGGACGCTCTTGCCGAGCGTCGGATCCGGCTCGCGGATGCCTCCGACATTGCGGTAGAAGTCGTCGGTCATGGCCGGCTACCCGGCGCGGGACGAGCCGACCAGCCTGTCCTTGAGCTCACGGGTGTGCCGCCTGCTGACCGGAAGGACCTTCTCCTCGTTGCCGATCACGACCTGGTAGCCGCCCTGTCCCATGCGCAGCTCGGTGATCAGCGGCAAGGCCACCAGGAACGACCGGTGGATGCGCACGAAGCCCGCCTTCTCCCAGCGTTCCTCCAGCTGGGCGAGCGGAATGCGGACGAGGTGGCTGCCTTCGGTGGTGAACAGCCTCGCGTAGTCGCCCTGCGCCTCGACCCAGCGCACCGACGAGCGCGGGATCAGCTTGGTGGTGCCCGCGAGCTCGACGGGGATCACCTCGTCGTCGGTCTGCGCGGCCTCGCCCGTCGGTCCGGCATCACCGCGCGCGGGCGTGCTCTGCAGCTTCTCCACGACCCTGGTGACGGCCTTGTCGATCCGCTCCTGGCGGGCGGGCTTGAGCACGTAGTCGACGGCGCCGAGGTCGAACGCGTCCACGGCCTCGGTGGCGTGGCCGGTGACGAACACGAGTACCGGCGCGGGGTTGAGCGACGCGAAGACCCGCGACATCTCCATGCCCGAAAGGCCGGGCATGTTGATGTCGGCGAACACGGCGTCGACGGGGGGCATGCCCCGTTCCTTGCGCACGCGGATCTCGTCGTCCTCTGAGCCGAGCAGGCGCAGGGCCTCGGACGCGTCGACTGCGGGGATCACGCGGCCGACGTGCGCGTTCGACTCGAGACAGTGCCGCAGCTGGTCAAGCCCGTGCAGCTCGTCGTCCACCGCGAGGACGAGGAGCTTGCGGGTGTCGTCGTGAGTACTCACAGTGACAAGCATCCTGCCTAAGCGAGCGTCCAATGTCTACACCGTCTGCACCGCGAGCGGGGAAAGCCGCCGCCTACAGACCGAATCGTGACCACGCGACCCGGCTCTCCACCGCGTCGAGCAGCGCCGCGGCCGGGGCACCGATGCCCAGCCGGGCGAGCAGCGGCTTCTTCGGCTCGGCGAACACGATCTCGGCGTCGGGATAGCGCTCGGCGAGCACGTCGCGCAGGCTGCCGAGGGCGTCGACCAGGCCGAGCCGCTGCGCCTTGGCTCCGAGCCACACGTCACCGGTGAACAGCTCCTCCTCGCTGGTCAGCCGGTCGCCCCTGCGCTCGCGGACCCAGTCGACGAACATCTCGTGCAGCTGGTTGTGGAGCTTGCCGAGCCACTCGACGTCCTCGGGCTTCTCCGGGCTGAACGGGTCGAGCCGGGACTTGTTCTTGCCCGCCGTGTAGAGCCTGCGCTCGACGCCGAACCGGTCGAGCAGGCCCGTGAACCCGAAGCCGCCGCTGATCACGCCGATCGAGCCGACCAGCGAGGTCCGGTGGGCGAAGATCTCGTCGGCCGCGCACGCCAGCCAGTACCCGCCGGACGCGGCGAGGTCCTCGGCGAACGCGAGCACCGGCACGTTCTTCTTGTCGGCCAGCTGCCGGATGCGCTCCGCGATCAGTCCCGACTGCGTCGGCGCGCCGCCGGGCGAGTTGATCTGCAGGGCGACGGCCTTCAGCCGATCGTGGTCGAAGGCCCTGGTCAGCGCCGTCTCGACCGTGGCCAGGTTGATCACTCCCCTGGCCAGCGGCGTCGGCTGGGGGTTGATCACGCCGTGCAGCTTCACGACGGCGACCACGTCCTTGCGGTCGGTCTTGTCCCCGATCATCGGGATGCGCGAGGTCAGCCGCTGTGTCGTACCCATGCCCCCACACTAGCCAGCTTTGGGGGTGCTGCTCGGCAGCGCGGACCGGGCGGAGGACCCGTTGCGCCGCGCAGGCTGCTCCGGGACGTCGGCGGCGAACTTCAGCATGTCCGGCCGCACGCCCCTGACGAACTTGGGCACGCGCATGGTCACCTTCATGCCCGCGCCGGGCGCGGTTTCGACCATCAGCGAGTACTTGTTGCCGAACACCTGGTTCATGCGGCGGTTGATGCCGGTCAGCCCGATGTGGGCGCTGCTGCGAGAGTCGCGCATCCCGTCGAGCAGCTCGGGGTCCATGCCGACGCCGTCGTCCTCGACGCTGATCTCGGCCTCGGTGCCGTAGTCCTGCGCGGTGACCGTGACCGTGCCGCCGCCGGGTTTGGTGGCGATGCCGTGCTTGACCGCGTTTTCCACGAGCGGCTGGATGAGCAGGAACGGCACGACCACCGACTGCACCTCGGGCGCGATCTTGAGCCGGACGTTGAGCCTGCCGCCGTAGCGGGCGCTCTCGATCGTCAGGTAGCGGTCGATGTTGCGCAGCTCGTCGGACAGCGTCGTGAACGTGCCCTCGGTGCGGAAGCAGTAGCGCGTGAAGTCGGCGAAGTCCTGCAGCAGTTCCCTCGCCTCCTCCGGGTCGGTCCGGATGAGCGAGGAGATCGTGTTCAGCGCGTTGTAGACGAAGTGCGGGGAGATCTGCGCGCGCAGGGCCTTGATCTCGGCCTGGTGCAGCTGATGCTTGGTCTCCTCGAGCCTGGCCGCCTCGAGCTGGGTGCCGACGAACCTGGCTACGGCGTCGGCCATGTGCACGATGCGCTTGCCGCGCGTGCGGCCGACGACGATCAGTACCGCGTCGGTCTCGCCCTCGACGATCAGCGGCACGATCACCGCGGTGCGCATGCGGCATGTGCCCCGGTGGTTGCAGGGCATCTTGTCGTGCGAGACGACCTCGCGGCGGTGCTTGCGGATCGCGGTGCCGATGGTGTCGACCAGGTCGACGTAGTGGTCGTTGGCCTCGCCGTCCCAGGAAAGCAGCGTGCCCTCGCCGTCGGTGATGCCCACCGCGATGCACTTGAGCAGCTGGAGCAGGCGGGTGGTGACCTTGTCGGCGACCGCCTGGTCGAGGCCCTCACGCAGCTCCAGCGGCGCCTTCGACATCAGGTAGACCGCTTCGAGCACGGCGTCGTCGATCGCACCGCTCGGCTTGCGGCTCCTGATCAGGACGGCCACCAGGAAGACGACCGCGACCACCGCGACACCCCATGGGATGACTTGAGTGGTCAGCAGGTCGGACACGGCGTCAATGCTCTGCGCTCCACGGCCCCCGTGCAAGGGTTAGCCGTACACTTTCTGTGCGTATTTCGCGACTGCGGGTTGTCACGCACCGTTGTCATTCACTTGAGCAACCGGGACATGCGCCGGTCGGCGAGGGGCTTGCCGCCGGTCTGACACGTCGGGCAGTACTGGAACGCCTTGTCGGCGAAGGACACCTCACGCACCGTGTCTCCGCACACCGGGCACGGCAGTCCCGTGCGCGCGTGCACGCGCAGCCCCGAACGTTTCTCGCCCTTCAGCCGCGCGGCGTCCTGGCCCACCGAGCGTTCGACGGCGCCGGTCAGCACCTCGCGGACGGCCTCGGCGAGCCGGTCGATCGCCTCGTCGGTGAGCTTCGCGGGCGTCGCGTACGGCGAGAGGCGGGCGGTGTGCAGGATCTCGTCGGAGTAGGCGTTGCCGATACCGGCGAGCACGCGCTGGTCGGTGAGCACCGTCTTGAGCCGCGCGGTCTGGCCCTTCAGCAGCGTCGCCAGCCCGTCGCGGTCGAGGTCGAGCGCGTCCGGGCCGAGCCGCGCGATGCTGTCGACCTCCTTCGGGTCGTGCACGATCCACACCGCGAGACCCTTCTTGGTACCGGCCTCGGTCAGGTCGAACCCCGGCCCGCCCTCCCGTCGCCCACCGCCACCCGCCACGGAGGCGCTTCGCGCCGCAGTGTTTGTCAAATGCACCCGCAGCGCGATCGGCCCCTTCCCGCCTGGCCGCGGCGGAGCTGGCGAGAGCGAGTCGGACCAGCGCAGCCAGCCCGCCCGCGCGAGGTGCACGATCAGGTGCAGGTCACCGCATACGAGGTCGAGGTGCTTGCCGTGCCTGCCCGCTCCGGTCACCTCCCGGCCGTGCAGCTCGGTCCACGGCGGGCTCACCGTCTTGAGCACGCTGAGCGAGGCGACGTCCACCCTCGTCACGGTGCGGCCGACGGCGTGCTCCCGCAGGTGGTACGCGAGCGCTTCGACTTCCGGTAACTCGGGCATGGCTCACTCCACGCTACTCGACGGGGTGCAGCGGCCCCTCGAAATCCGGCAGGTCGTGCCGGGCGATGGACTTGGCGACCCGGTTGATCTCCCCGCGCACGGTGAAGATCCCCCGGATGGTGCCGACCCAGCGCTCGGAGGGCCGCTCGCCGGTGACGTCGCCCTCGGTCTCGGCGACGACCGTCCACGGCCTGCGCAGCACCCAGCGCAGGGGGAAGAACAGGGCGACCAGCACGACCGCCAGCGGCACCCAGGAGGGCACGCGGACGTCGTCCGGCATCCACACGATGAGCACGACGGCGAGTCCGATGGCCACCGCCGCCATGACGATGCCGGGCGCGTAGCTCGCGGCGACGTCGTGTTCGAAGTCGTCGGCCGTGGCGGGGCGCCGCCACTCCATCTGGCCGCGAATGATCCATTCCCGGCCGTCAGAACCCCGGACCAGCCGGTTCATCGCTTCCTCCGCAAGCCCGCCCGAGCACGTTCCTCTGAGACGTTACCGTGATCTTCAGCCGCGCGGGAAGTCCGCTTCCGGCTGCTGTTCTTCACACGCCCAGTGGTGGTGGCCGTTGGCGGGTGCCCAGGCGGGCGGGCCGCTCGGGCACGGCGGCATGGTCCCGGAGGACCCGGAGGGTGTCGTGGTCGACTCCGGCGGCGACGACGTGAGCCCGGGCGACGTCGAGTGTCCCGACGACCGCGACGGCGGCTCGGTCCTCGACGGCGGCTCCGGCTTGGAAGGTTTCTCCGGCTTCGACGTGCCCGGGGTCGACGTGTCGGTGGTGGACAGCGGCGTACCGGTGGTGGGCTGGGGCTGCTCGGGAAGGTCGCTGCGCGGCTTGTCCTTCGTCTGCCCCGGCGGCACGTGGGTGCCGGGCAGCTCCGTGCTCCTGCCCTGCGAACGGCCCTGGCTGGCCTCGCTCGCGATCTCGGCCCCTGGTGGCAGCGAGTACTCGGTGGCGCCCTGATGGCCGACGGGCTCGACCTCCTCGAAGGCGGGGCCCGCCTCGAACCTGCCCTGCTGTGGGGCGCCGGCGTCGGAGGACCGGGCGCCCGGTTCGCTCGAAGGCAGCTGCGAAAGGGGATCCGACGTGGCCTCCGCGATCTGGAGCTCGACGGCGTTGCCGTCGCTCGGCAACCCGATCGGGTCCTGCATCCCGTCGTCGACCGGCCCGGCGGCGACCCCCACCGCGCCGATCGCGGCCGTCGAGGCGAGCGCGAGCCCGAGCTTGACGTTGGTGCCGATCGCGGCGAGCGCCGAGCCGCCGATGCCGCCACCGGCCCCGCTCGCGATGGTGCCCGCGGCGCCGCTGACGGCGCTCACCCCGCCGACCGTGCCTGCGCCCGACCCGGCGCTGATGGCGAGACCGGTGGCTGGCACGAGCAGGACGATGATCCCGGCGTGTGCCCGCAGCGACGAGCACACCTCCATGAGCTCGTCGTGGGTCGACCGGCACGACGCGCACGTGCCGAGGTGGGACTTGATCTTGCGAGCCTCGGAGCCGGTGACGCTGCCCGCGGTGTAGCCGCCGAGCTTTTCCATCACGGTGCGGCAGCCGTCGGAGCTGCGGTTGACCGCGAGGTGGGCCTGCAGGTACGCCGCGCGCAGGCCGAGCCGGGCCCTGCGCGCGAGCGCGGCGGTCGCGTTGGGGCTCAGGCCGAAGTGGGCGGCGGCGTTGGCGGGCTGCACGCCCTCGACCTCGGTCTGCCAGAGCACGGTCTTCCAGCGTTCCGGCAGGCTGGAGAACGCGCGCGTGATGAGCGTGGCCTCCGCGGTGCGGTTCTGGGAGTCGGCGCCCGCGCCGACCCGGCTGGTCAGCTCGTCGTCGGTCACCGGGACGTCGCGGCGGGCCCCGTGCCACTCCCATGACACGCGGCGCGCGACGGTCAGCAGGTACGCGCGGACGTTGTCGCGTGGACCGTTGCCCCTGCGCACGGCCTGCAGCACCCGGAAGAACGTCTCGGCGGTGATGTCCTCGGCTTCCGACGCGTCGGAAGCCAGACCTCGGGCGAGCCTGCGCACGGCCCCCGCGTGCAGCTCGAACAGCTCGCCGAACGCGGCATCCTCGCCGAAACGCAGTCGGGCGAGCAGTGCCGGCTCATCGGATCCGGAAACCGCACGGTCCATCCAGCCAGGCACCCCCTCTGGGCCGTAGCCCTTTCGGTTGAACGTTGAACACCATACGGAGCCACGGCATCGCCGTCACCCCTTGTACTACGGACGTGACCAAATGCCCACATTCAGGCATGGGCGGGTGCCTCGCAACCCCGGATCCGGGTCGGTATAGACTGTGTGAGCACCACCGGAAAGCGGTGCAGGCGGACGTAGCGCAGTTGGTAGCGCATCACCTTGCCAAGGTGAGGGTCGCGGGTTCGAGTCCCGTCGTCCGCTCTCGGTTTTTCAAAGCTCCCCCGCACGGGGGAGCTTTTTCTTGCGCCCGGACCGGGCAATGGACTACGCCGTTCGCCATTGGTGTGGACCAATCTGTCGAACCGTCGCGCGTCCGCTTTGCTCCGGTTAGTGGTCTACACCAATCTTCCTGCAGGGGAAAATCTCCGACATCGCTTCCGGTGAGAGGAGAAGACGATGTCCGGCACCCGCACCCGCCGTGCGGCGGCGCTCGCCGCACTGGGCCTGATTCCGCTCGGCGCCTCCGTCGCACTGGCGCCAAGCGCCTCCGGCCACGGTTACACGCAGAACCCGCCGAGTCGCTCGCTGCACTGCCAGCAGGGCGCGGTGAGTGACTGTGGTCCGATCCAATGGGAACCGCAGAGCGTGGAGGGCCCGAAGGGCTTCCCCGCGGCGGGCCCCGCCGACGGCCGGATCTGCGCGGCGGGCAACGCCCAGTTCGCCCAGCTCGACGACCCGGCGAAGCCGTGGCCGCGTACACCGATGACGAGCGGCCAGGACTTCGAGTTCGAGTGGACGTTGAAGGTCCCGCACGCCACCTCGACGTTCCGCTACTTCGTGACGAAGAACGGCTGGAACCCCGGCGAGCCGCTCACGCGCGCCCAGCTCGAACCGGAGCCGTTCCTGACGGTCGACTTCGGCGGCCAGCGCCCGCCGAACACCGTCAAGCACACGGGCACGCTGCCCGCCGGAAAGTCGGGCCACCACGTGGTGCTGGCGGTCTGGGACGTCGCCGACACGGCGAACGCCTTCTACGCGTGCTCGGACGTGACCTTCAGCTGAGCACGGCGGGCCCCCCTCAACCCAACCGCAGTGAAGGCCACCATGCCTGCGTTCAACGCAGTGAAGGTGGCCTTCACTGCAGCTGGGGGCCCTGAGCGCGCTGGCTAGACCTCGCGGCCTTCGGCGGGGAGGGTCAGGCCCACCGGGCAGGAGACGCCCGTGCCGCCGAGGCCGCAGTAGCCGTTCGGCACCTTGTGCAGGTACTGCTGGTGGTAGTCCTCGGCGTAGTAGAACTCACCGAGCGGCGCCAGCTCCGTCGTGATCTCCCCGTGGCCCGCGGCACGCAGGGCCGACTGGAACGCCGCGCGCGACGCCTCGGCCTCCTGGTGCTGGGCGTCGTCGGCGTAGTAGATCGCCGAGCGGTACTGGGTGCCGAGGTCGTTGCCCTGGCGCATGCCCTGCGTCGGGTCATGACCTTCCCAGAACACCTTGAGCAGCTGCTCGTAGGACACCTGCGCGGGGTCGTACACCACGAGCACGGCCTCGGTGTGCCCGGTCAGTCCCGAGCAGACCTCCTCGTAGGTGGGGTTGGGCGTGTGCCCGCCCGCGTAGCCGACGGCCGTCGAGTAGACACCCGGCGTCTGCCAGAACAGGCGTTCCGCACCCCAGAAGCAGCCGAGCCCGAACACCGCCGTCCGCAGGCCCTCCGGAAACGGGGGCTTGATCCGGCGATCGGGGAACACGGCGTGCAGGTCAGGCGTCCGCAGCGGCTCGGCGCGACCGGGAAGGGCTTCCTCGGCGGACACGAGCCTCATCTTGTCTCGACCGAACCACGACATGAGTCAATCCTAGGCGACAGAATGTCCTTCAAAGGGGTGACGCAATACTGTGCATGCGCTCGCTCGTGTTGGTCAGGGGGTTCTCGATGACTTGGCAGGAAGAGTTGCGACGCCTCGACGCCGAGCTCGCCGCCGGAACGATCTCCCATGATCTGCATCGGCGGCGCCGGGAGGACATCCTCGCGGAGGTCTCGGGTAGCCCGGTGGTGTCGCCGTTCGCCTCGCCACGCGCCGACGTGGGCGGCGCCCCGCAGTGGCAGGCCGCCAACCCGGCCGCCGACGCACACCAGGCCACCCAGCCGCCTCCGCAGCCGCCCGCGCCGCAACAGCCGCCCCGCGTCACGCCCGCGTCGCTGCTGTCCAACGGGCGGCCCACCACGGCGCCCAGCCCCGCCGACACCGAGCTGACCATGCCGATGAGCAGGCTGCAGAGCCAGCCACTGGTCACACCTCCGCCGCCCCCGGAGAACCGGGGCCGCAGGCGCACGTGGCTGTACATCTCGCTCGGCGTCTTCCTCGCACTCGCGGCCGTGATCGGCGGCGCGTGGTGGCTCGGCGGCATCGGCGGGTCGAGCGGCTCCGTGCAGGGCGACACCGCGCCGTCGTCGAGCCCCGCGCCGCCCACCGAGGTCGCGCTGGAGGACCGCCTGCCCGTGCTGCCCGGCGAGCAGAACAGCGACAACTCGACGATGTCGATCGCCAAGGGCGTCGAACTGGGCCTCTACCCCGAGTCCTCCGGCAAGATCTTCACCGACGCCGGCGCGAAGGAGATCGTCTACCGCGCCTCCACCGACGGCGACGCGGCGTACTTCATGCTGGTGCTCCCGCTCGACAACGCCGCCGCCGCGAACTCCGTGGTCGACGACATGCGCGAGCTGATGCTCGGCGCGGGCTTCACCGAGGAGACCGCGCAGGACACCATGTCGGGCGAGCTCGGCGAACGCACGCTCAGCGGCACCTGGTACGCGTCTGGTGACACGGCGGTGAACCTGTGGGTCTCGCAGCCCACCGCGGACACCTCCGCCGAGCGGCTCAGCGAACTCGCATCGAAGGCGGTCGCCGACCTGCGGGCGGCCTTGCCACTGGGCTGAACCGGACGGTGTCGGCCTCGGCGAAGCTCGGCGGCCGGGGCGACGGTGGCCTCGGTTGCCGCGGAGGCTTGGGCTTGACCAGGTATTTCCGCAGCCTGCGCTGCGTCGGCGCCTCCACCAGACACCAGGAGGCGACGCCGCACAGGTAGGCGGCGGGCACCGCGAGCGCCATCAGCACCCACTGGTTGTGCACCCCGGCCGCGATGATCATCTGCTGCACCGGGAACGCCCAGATGTACAGCCCGTAGCTGCCGAAGACGAGCCTGCCGTCGGCCTTGAACCACGTGGGCCAGTGGTGGGCGATCACGATGGCGCCGTAGCTCGCCGAGATGGCCAGCAGGTACCGGTCGAGCGGGGTCCAGTGCGCCGCGATCCAGCCCGCGAACAGCACGATCGCCGCGGGTCCGTTGAGCGGGATCCGGTCGCGGAACGTGTGGATCACCATGCCGATGGCGAAGGGCACCATGAACGACACCATCGAGCCGATCGGCACCTCGATGAGCGAGCCCGCGTTGCCCTGGAAGCCGAACGTCGCCTGGAACATCCCGTCCAGCACCATCAGCCCCGCCAGCACCGGCAGCACGACGTAGCGCGTCACGCCGAACGCCACCAGCAGGCCGACGACGAGGACGAGCACGTAGCCCACCATCTCCATCGGCAGCGTCCACAGCGAACCGTTGACCGACCACGGGTACGGGTTGTCGTCGAACACGCCTGGCAGCAGATGCTGCAGGAGGAACAGCAGCGACGTGCCCACGAGGTAGCGCCAGGTCTGCTGGTCGGCGAAGTACTCGCCCACCGTGAGGCTGGTGAACAGCGGACCGATCACGAACGTGGTGACGAACACCACCGCGAGCAGCGGCGGCAGGATGCGCAGCAGGCGCCGTCCGCTGAACCGCCACCACGACGGGTCGCGTTCCCAGCTGTCGCTGATCTGCCAGCCGCTCATGGCGAAGAAGCCCATGAGCGCCACATAGCCGGGCGAGGCGTGCCAGCTCGCGGGGAAGATCGTCAGCCGTTCCGGGTGCACGAGCGGCGAGCTGTGGTCGATCACCACCGTGATGGCGCCGAACAGCCGCAGCCACGCGAACCCGATGTTCGGGTCGGCGTACTCCTTCAGCTTTCGCCGCTTGCCCGTGCCGGCCACTCGTCCCCCCGATGCCGTCGTCAGTCCGAGCGCCCCCGCAGCAGCCCGGCGAGCGTCTCACGGGCAACGCCCGGCCCGAACCGCCTGTTCACGGCCTCCTTGCCGGCTTCCGAGATCCGCAGCCACAGCGCGTCGTCGGCGAGCAGCGTGCCGATGCGCTCGGCCAGCTGCGCCGCGGTCTCGCCGAGCAGCACCTCCTCGCCGTTGACGAGGTGCATGCCCTCGGCCGCGAGCGCGGTCGCCGCCACGGGCACGCCGCGGGCGAGCGCCTCGCCGACCTTGCCCTTCACGCCCGCGCCGAAGCGCAGCGGGGCCACCACCACGCGGGCCTGCTCGTACTGGGCGGCCAGGTCCTCCACCCAGCCGTGTACGACCACGCCCTCGCGCGCGAGCTCGCCGATCTCCGGCGGCGGGTTGCTGCCGACGATGTGGGCCACCGCGCCGGGGTGGCGCTGCCGCACGAGCGGCATGATCTCCTCGGCGAGCCAGCGGGCGGCGTCGCGGTTGGGGATGTGGTCGAAGCTGCCGACGAACAACACGCCCGAGCGGCCCTCGACGTCGGCCCTCGCGACGTCGGCCTCGTGCACGTTGGAGAGCACCTCGACCTTCGAAGCGGGCACGAGCTCGCCGAGGAGCCGCTGCTCGACCTCCGACACGACGAGCGTCACGTCGCACGCGCGCGCGAGCCCGAGCTCCATTTCCCGCAGCGCCTCGGCCCGCCTGCTCAGCGTGTCCCGCTCGGCGACGTCGCCGAGCTGAGCCGCGAGGTCCGCCTGCCGCTGCAGACGCAGGAAGTGCAGGTCGACGGTGTCGTAGGCAACGACGCAGCCGGGCGCGTGCTGACGCAGCGGCTCCAGCAGCCGCCACGCCACCTGCGGCCGGGACAGCACCGCGAGCCGCAACGCGCTGCCCGCGTCGCGCACGAACTCCTCCTGCTGGCCCTGATCGGCGATCACGGTGACGCCCTTGCGGTGCAGCGGCGCCGTGTACTCCTCGGGGATCGCACCGTTCATGGGGAAGAACACCACGCGCTGGCCGAGGTCGACGAGCAGGTCGAGCAGCCGGGCCATGCGGACCGAGCCTGAGTCCTCCTTGGTGCGCGGCACCTGGTGGTCGGCGACGAGGACGAGCCCGCCGCGGTGGCCGTGCGCACCCCGGGCGCGGGCGAGCCACAGGTTGCCGGGGCTCGCCTCGGGCAGGTGGTCGGCCAATGCGCTCGCCCACTTCTCGGCGAAGACCTCGCGGTTGAGCTCCTGGTGCCGCTTCACGCCGGAACCGGTGTCGGTGCCGTTCGAGACGCCCTCGTGGTGCACCACCACCGACTCGGGCTGCACGACGGTGCGGTAGCCCGCGGCACGCACGGCGAACGCGAGATCGGTGTCCTCGTAGTACGCGGGCGCGTAGCGGGTGTCGAAGCCGCCGATGCGCTCGAAGAGGTCGCGGCGCACGAGAAGCGCCGCGCCCGAGCAGTAGTCGACGTCGCGCATCGTGCGAAACCGCGGCTCGTCGGGGTTGGCTCCCCTGCCGTAGTTCCAGCCGTTGCCGTCGCGCCAGATGATGCCGCCGGACTCCTGGAGGGTGCCGTCCGGGTAGACGAGCTTCGACCCGGCGAGCCCGACGGAGGCGTCGTTGTCGAAGACCTGCACGAGCTTGTCCAGCCAGCCGGGCCGGGCCTCGGTGTCGTTGTTGAGGAACATCACCAGCTCGCCGCGCGCGTGCTCGGCGCCGAGGTTGCACGCGCCGATGAAGCCGAGGTTGCGTGGCGCGCGGACCAGCCGCACCCCCGCGCAGCCCGCGACGCGGTCGGCCGTGTCGTCGGGCGAGGCGTCGTCGACCACGATGACCTCGAACGGCGTGATCGGCAGGTTGACCTCGATCGACTCGAGGCACCGGCGCGTGTAGGCCCAGTTGCCGTAGATCGGGATCACCACCGAGACGATCGGCTCGTCGCTGGTGGTGACGGCGACCGGCCCCGGCACCTCCTCGGCGGGCACGACCGGCCCCGGTTGCCTGCCCAGCGCGGTCTCGTAGGCGTCGCGGCGGCGGGTGCCGCGAGGGGCGAGCTTCTCGACGGCGGAGCGGTAGCGGCCGAGCAGCTTCTGCGCGAGCTCGGAGTGTTCGGCGGAGAGCCTGGCGTTCTCCCCAGCGAGGTGGTTGACGGTCTGGCGCAGGGTGCCGAGGTTGTCCGAGAGCCAGCTCAGCCTCGCCGCGTCACGGGTGGCCCTGCGGCGCAGCTGGTCGCCCTCGTCGACGGCCTTGCGATAGCACTCGTTGACGCGACGCAGCTGGGCCAGCGCCTCGTCCCGCTCCCCGGCGAGCGTCCGCGCCCTGGCCTCGGCGTCCTCGACGGCGGCGGTGCGCTCACGCAGCCTGGCCTCCAGGGTGCGCACCGAGTCGGCCAGCCCCGCGATCTCACCGGCCCTCGCCTCATGCACCAGGGTCAGCTTGGGGTCGACGAGCACGGACGTGTGCGGCACCTCGAACGGCCGGTTCGACGCGATGCCCACGAAGTAGGTGTGCGGGGCGCCGCGGTCCACCGACCAGTCGTCGGCCGCGCGCCTGCTCAGCGTGTAGGTCTCGCTGTCGCAGCCGGACTCGCCGTCGTGGATCACCGAGCCGACGGCGACGTTCTGCTTGAGCAGCAGCACGTGCTCGAAGCGTCCGCCGAGCAGCTCCCGGAAGGCGCCCTCGTGCAGCTCGTGGACGTGGTAGGGGTTCTCGTTGCCGTGGTCGTGGGTGTAGACGTCGATGTCGGGCGTGCTGCACAGAAAGATCCCGCCGGGCGCGAGCCGGTTGCCGACCAGCTCCATCAGCCGGTCCTGCTCCAGCACGTGCTCCACCGCCTCGAAGCACGTGATGACGTCGAAGGGCTCCTCGCTCGCACACGCGCCGGGGTCGGTGATCGAGCCGACCTCGAACCGGACGTTGCCGAGCGGGTAGCGCTGCCGGGCGTGCTCGACGGTGGTCTCGTCGATGTCGATGCCCACGACCTGCGTGGCCTTGGCGGCCATCAGCGCGCTGCCGAAGCCCTCACCGCTGGCGAGGTCGAGCACGCGCTTGCCCTCGGTGAACCGCAGCGCGAAGGCGTACCGGTGGTAGTGCTCGTAGATGACCTGGAGGTCGTCGGCCCACGGCACGCACCGCTCCCCGGTCCAGTCGATGAGCCGCTCACCCCGAGGTCCCGTACCCATGCGGGGAGATTAGCGGTTCACACACTGTCCCCGGTGACAGGTTCAGATTTCCCGCAATGTGATGCCGACCAGCACATAGGCCAGATTGCGCCGGTCGTCGCCGAGCCCGTGACGGTTGGGGTTGACCGCCCAGTCGGCGCTCAGGGTCAGCTCGGCGGTGCGATGCGCGGGCACGCGGATGGGCAGACTCCGCTCGGTCAGCTCGGGCCCGACCTCGATCGAACCGACCGGCGTGCCGTCGAGGCTCACGGTGACCTCGCCGGTGTCCGGCATCCACTCCGGCACGTACGTACGCAGTTCGATGCTCGCGACGTCGGCCGTGGTCAGCACCGGGAAGCGTACGGTGCGGCCCGCCCACGCGTCGTGGAAGACGCCGTTCATCCGGCCCGCCGCGACTCCGGCTCCGCGCACGAGGCCGCCGGGGTCGCTGCCCCTGGGGTCGAACGAGACGCGGCCCGCCGGGTCGAGCACCTCGGTGTTGCGGACCGACCGCGCCGGGGTGCGCTCGCCGTGCACGCGCAGCGGCCGCGGCGTGGGATGGAACAGGGCGGTGAGCCGCGTCGGGGTGACGATGCCGAGGTCGATCAGGGTGTCGTCGAGCGTGCCGAGCCGGTCGATGAGGGCCTGATGTGCCGGGTCGGCCATGTCGAAGTTGTGCCCGTAGATGCGGTCGATGAACGGGTCGATGATGTTGCCGAGCGCGAGGAAGAAGCTCGGGTGCAGGTAGCGCAGGAGCACCGGCAGCACGTCCTGCGCGCGGATGCCCTCGAAGCCGTCAACCGCGCAGTCCACGTCGTCGTAGACCTCGTCGACGGCGCCGGTGATCGCGTTGCGGCGCAGCTCGGCCGGCAGCGTGGCCCAGATCCGCTCGATCACCTCCAGCGCCTCCGGCCAGCGGCGATGCCCGTTGCGGCCGATCATGTCGTGCACCACGAGCACGCCGTCGCGCGTGAGGCTGTCGCGGAGCTGGCCGTAGAGGTGTTCGAGGTCCAGCACGTGGTGCAGCACCTGGTAGCCCACCACCACGTCGTGCCTGGCGTCGGCGACCCACGTGTTGAAGTCGGCGACCACGGGCTCGACGCGGTCGGCGAGCCCGAGCGACTCGGCGGCCTTCGCTGCGCGCTCCTGCATGTCGGTGTTGATCTCCAGCAGGCGTACGCGCACGTTGTGCACGCCCTCGTCGGCGAGCGTCCGCAGCCAGCCCAGCTCCTGATCGCCGTTGCCGCTGCCGAGCGAGAGCACCACCGCGTCGCGGTCGAGCCCGGCGGCCCTGCTCGCGATCTCGCCGGTGATGAGGTGGTCGATGGTGGGAACGCCGAGCGCGTTCAGCTTCGGCAGCATGTGCCTCGCCGACCAGCGGTGCGCGGACTCCGGCAGGCTCCCGTGCAGGTCGACCTGCTGCGCGAACGTCTCCCGTTCCGCGGCCAGCCGCTGCTCGTAGTCGACGCCGTGCATCACGCGTCCCTCCACTGATCGACCCGAACCGGCCCCCAGTTCACCCGGCCCGGCGATACGATACGGCGCGTGTCCGCAGGCCCCCGATCGCACCCGCCCGTGGGCGGGGGCCTTCCACCCACGCCGGAATCGTGGCTGCCGAACGAGCACAACCTCTACCGGCCCCGGCACAGCCCTCGCCAGCGCACCGCTCTGACCTGCGCGGTCGTGTTCTTCCTCGCCCCGGCGCTCGCGTTCGTGCTCGGGGTTCGGCCGCAGGCGTTCGAGAACAGGGCGCTGGCCGAGTTCCCGAGCATCGCGGACGGCTGGGGCTTCTTCACCGGCCTTTCCGCGTGGGCGACCGACCACCTGCCGCTGCGCGAGGCGGGCATCGACGCGGCGAGCGGTATCAGCACCGGGGTGTTCCGCGATCCGCCCGACGTGGGCGGTGGCGCGCGCGACACGGTGGGCGTCTCGCCGGGCAGCGAGCGACAGGAGACGCCGCCCGACCTGTTCCCCGAGGTGATCGCCGGCAGCGACAACTGGCTCTACCTCGGCGAGGACGTCAAGGCCAGGTGCTATCCGGTGCGCGACGTGAGCGGCGTGGTGACGCAGCTGAACAAGCTGCGCGAGGCCGTCGAGGCGTCAGGCCGCGAGTTCGAGCTGGTGGTCGCTCCGGACAAGACGACGGTGATGCCGCAGCACCTGCCGGAGAGCTACGTCGGGAAGGAGTGCTCGCAGCAGCGGGCGGCCGAGTTCTGGCGCCGCGTCCCCACCGAGGCCGGCGCCATCGACCTGCGGCCCGCCCTGCGCGACACCGAGCGGCAGACCGGCGAGCCGCTGTACGACGCCATCGACAGCCACTGGAACTTCGCCGGCGGGCTCACCATGACGTACGCGCTGGCCGAGCGGATCACGCCCGGCAGCACGGCGACGTGGCAGGTGGCGCCGGACGGCAGGCAGGCGTGGCCCGCCGACCTGCCCCGGATGCTCGGCAGGCAGGAGCAGCGCGACCTCACGCGCTACACCCTCGCGCCGGACGGCGGCGAGGACCGCACCCGCTACCTCGCAAGCGACTTCAAGATGCAGCTCCAGGTGGAACAGCGCGGCGAGCCCGTCGAGGGCACGATCGAGGACAAGGTCGGCGTGATCGCCGACTCCTACACCCAGTTCGCCACGCCGTTCCTCACGGCCGCCGTCCGCGACCTCTCCGTCGTGCATGCCGAGACGGTCGCGGAGTCGTCGGTCGACCAGATCGCCGAGCTGCTCGCCGACCGCGACGTGGTGGTGGTCGAGTTCGTGGAGCGGATCGTCACCGGCGGGGCGAGCGCCCTGCTGCACGACGACGCGATCGACCGGCTCGGCACCGCGCTCGCGGCCAATCCCAGATAACAACCAGGTGACAGCCATGATCGGGGTCCTGTTGCGGGCGGTGCCGGACCCGACGGCACAGTAGGTTACGTCTGGGTGGTCGCCACAGTGCGCCCCTGACACGAGGTGCACAATGTCCTCGGTTTTCATCGTCGATGTTCGCTGAGCTGACGCGAGCATGCACAGAACTGTCCCGAAGGGGGGCCGGGGGTGACCTGGCAGGAAGAGCTACGCAAGCTGGACGAGAGTCTCGCGTCCGGCAGCCTGTCCGCGGACGAGTACAGAACCCGCCGGGACCAGATCCTGTCGTCGGCGGTGACCTCGACGGAACAGCAGCCGCAGGGCGAGCAGGGCGGCAACGCCGACTCGACCCAGATCATCGAGCCGCTCTCGCCTCCGCAGGGCACCCCACAGCAGCAGCCGCAACAGCCCCAGCAGCCGGAAGCCACTCAGGCCGTCTCCCCCTCCGATGCCGGTGGCGAGCGCACCCAGGTGGTGCCCGGCTGGCAGTCGCAGCAGCCCCGGCCGCAGGCCTCGCCCCCGGCGGGCTTCCCCCAGCCGCAGCAGCAGTACCAGCAGCCCGCCTCCCCTCCCGGCGGGTTCGCGGGTCCTCAGCAGCAGCAGTACCAGCAGCAACAGCAGCCGTGGAACGCGCCGCAGGAGGACGCCACGCCGCCGTGGGGCGGTGGCGACTTCCCGCCGATCGCGCCGCAGGGCAGCTCCGAGTGGGGTGTGAGCCAGGGCCCCGAGTCGTTCGAGTCCGAGTCCAAGTCGGGCGCAGGCCGCAAGGTGCTGTTCTCCGTGCTCGGCGTGGTCCTGCTCGCGGGTATCGGCTTCGCCGTGTGGGCGCTGTTCATCAACGGCGGTGACGACAACCCGCAGGCACAGACCGACCCGCCTGCCACCTCGCAGTCGCAGGCCCCGCAGCAGCCCACCAGCTCGGCACTGCCGGAACCGCCCCCGGCGAAGGCCGTGCCCGCCGACAACGAGTCGGCGATCATCGACCCGCCCGGCCAGGAGCGCAACGGCGGCGGGCCGTTCAACCTGGAGCAGCTGAGGACCAACCAGATGCTGCCGGAGTCGATGGTCCAGGCGCTCGAGGACGCCGGGATGACCGACGGCCTGCTCAAAACCACCCGCGACGGCGACGCCACGATCGGCATCTACGCGATCGAGGTGTCCAACGAGGACGCCGCCGTGTCGGCCGCCGAGGAGTACGGCGTCATCCAGCAGGAAGGCGGCATCCCGGAGGTCCCGGAGCTGTCCATGCAGGGCGTCCCCGTGTTCGGGGCGGGCAACGCCAGCTCCGACAGCGTCTTCCGCGCGGTGTACGTGCTCTACAAGCGCGTGGTGATCATCGACGTGACCGGCCCCAACCGCGACCAGCTGGAGCCGGTGTTCACCGACCTGCTGGACGAGCAGATCAACCACGCGCCGCCCAGCTACACGGGCGACTGAGCTTCATACCGCCGAACGGGTGAGGTTGGCCAACACGGCCAACCTCATCCCACGGTCACACGCCCTCCGAGCGGAGCATCGGGCCCCGGAGAGAGGAGGCGTGATGTGGCTGCAGATTTCCCTCGTCGCCGTGCTCGCCGCGGTTTTCCTGGTCAGGGTGACACGCGAGGTCATGCGATCCCGCCGCTCGGCTGACTGACCCCCTCGGCTTGACGCCCCCGGCCTGCCGCCCGCCGCGGTGAAGGCTACGCGGCGCCTGGTTTGACCAGACCCGACTCGTAGGCCAGCACCACCAGCTGCGCGCGGTCCCTCGCGGCGAGCTTGGTCATGATGCGGCTGACGTGCGTGCGCGCGGTGGCCGTGGAGATGAACAGCTCGCCGGCGATCTCGTCGTTGGTCAGCCCGCCCGCGACGAGCGCGAGCACCTCGCGCTCGCGGTCGGTGATCTCCTGGATGGCGCCGGGGTCGATCCGGCGGTTCTCCGGCCTGCCGACGAACTCCGAGATGAGCCTGCGCGTGACGGTGGGCGCCAGCAGTGCCTCGCCCGCGGCCACCACGCGCAGCGCTCGCAGCAGCTCCACCGGGTCGGTGTCCTTCAGCAGGAACCCGCTCGCGCCGCCGCGCAGCGCGTCGTAGACGTAGGAGTCGACGTCGAACGTGGTCAGCACCAGCACCTTCACCCCGGCGAGCTCGGGTTCCTCCGCGATCCGCCTCGTCGCCTCCAGCCCGTCGACGCCGGGCATCCGCACGTCCATCACCACGACATCGGGCTTGTGCTCGCGCGCGAGCGCGACGGCCTCCTCGCCGTCGGAGGCCTCGCCGCACACCTCGAAGCCGTCCTCGGTGTCGAGCAGCACGCGGAAACCGGCGCGCACGAGCGCCTGGTCGTCGGCGAGCACCACCCTGATCGTCATGTCCGCTCCTCGATCGGTATCACGGCCCTGACCTCGAAACCGCCGACGACCGGGCCCGCGTCGGCGGTGCCGCCCAGCGCCTCGGCCCGCTCCCGCATGCCGCGCAGGCCGTTGCCGATCTTCGGCGCCGCCGCGCCCGAGCCGTCGTCGCGCACGCTCAGCCTCAGGCTGCCGTTCGCCCGCGACAGCCGCACCTCGACGAGCCTGGCCTGGTTGGCGTGGCGCACCACGTTGGTGAGCGACTCCTGCAGGATCCGGTACGCCGCGGCGTCCACGGGCGCCGGCAGCTCCCCGGCGTGGCCGCGCAGGCGCACCACGAGCCCGGCGGTCCTCGCGTGGTCGAGCAGCTCGTCGAGCTGCCGAAGGCTCGGCGCGGGTGCCCGGTTCTCCCCGGTGCGCAGCACGGCGAGCGTGGCCCGCAGGTCGGTGAGCGCCGACGCGCTGGCCTCCTTGATGTTGCGCAGTGCTTCCTTGGCCTGCTCCGGTTTGCGGTCGGCGACGTGCGCCGCGACCCCGGCCTGGACGTTGATCATGGCGAGGCTGTGGGCCACCACGTCGTGCACCTCGCGGGCGATGCGCAGGCGCTCCTGCTCGGCGAGCCGTTCGCGGCGCTCGGCCTCCTGCTCCCTCGCGGCCGCGAGCACCGCGCCGCGGTTGCGCACCGCCGTGCCGATGCCGATCACGGCGGCGACGCCCGCGACGAGGCCCGCGGCCCTCGCGTCGGGCAGCCAGCCGAGCCCGGCGGCCACGAAGATCACGTACCCCGCCAACACCAGCGCCCCGCCGGCGATGCTCGCGACGAGCGGACCCCGCACCAGTGCCACCGTGTAGAGGGCCAGCGCGGGCAGCAGGATCGCCGGCCCGCCGGGGTAGCCGCTCCAGTAGTAGGCCAGCGCGCACGCGATCGACACCGCGAACACCGACACGGGCAAGCGTTTGCGGGCCAGCAAGGGCAGCCCGGCACCGCACAACAGGCCGTAGCCCAGCACGTCGAGGTGCTGGGCCTGCGGCTGCCGCGTGGCGGCGACGGTGGTGATGCCCAGGACGAAGGCGGTGAGGGCCAGCGGGCCGATCACGTCGGTGAGGAGCTTCCTGGGCGGGAACACGCGTTGAAGCTACCCCTGAGCGGCGGCCTCGCGCGTCGGCTGAAAAGCGCGTTCCCGCGCTACGCTCCGCGCGGTACCCGGGAGGCCGAGCGCGAGCAGGACACCGCCGAGCGCCTGGACGCACGCGAGCACGAGGTGCACGGGGTCCGTGTCGCCTGCCATCGCGACCGCCGTGAACACCGCCCAGAACCCCCACGCGAACATCACGCCCGAGCCGGTCCAGGCCAGCACGAGCCTGCCCCGCAGCCGCCTGCCGGCGAGCGTCAGCACCGCCCCGGCGGCGGCGAGCGCAAGCACGCCGTGCACGCCGTCCAGGAACCGCGAGGCGACGTTGACGCCCTCCTCGGGCACGATCGCCCACCACACGTGGGCGAGCCCCGTGCCGAGGGCGAGCACCGCTCCGGCACCCGTCCCGACGCCGACCGGTCCACGCGGGGCGGTGCCGGCGAACACGTGCGGCCAGCGGGTCCGCGCGTACAGCACGAACGCGGCGAGCAGCGTGAAGCCCTGCCAGGCGAAGCTGCCGTAGACTACGGGCGTCACCCAGGTCGCCAGCTGGGCGCCGTCACCTGGCTCCATCGCCAGGTTCAGGCCGATCACAGGACTCGACAGCGCGATGGGCGCGAGGAACCCGGTGCCGACCCAGATCGGGAACAGCACGAGCCACGCGGGCAGGCGCTGCCCCCAGTCGTAGGTGAACGCGAGCACCACGAGGATCGCGACCAGGTCCATGAACGCGGTGAAGGCGTTGCCGGCGATCATGGCAGGTTCCCTGAGGAACGTGGGGTCGGTGGCGCCGAGCGTGCCCCCGGCGACCCAGACGATCTTGAGCAGGAGGTACGGGAGGACGCCGGCGATCGCGACGTAGCAGAGGACGTGCCGTGCTTTGGTCATGCCGATCAGCGTCGTCGCCCGCGCCGTCCTGCGGTTCCCGCTCAGGACCTGTCGAACTCCCTCTCAGGGGTGAGTTCCACGGGCACCCCGGAGACGGCGGCGGTGCCCGTCAGCGCGTCGACGAAGCCCTCGTCGGTGACGTCGTTCGCGCTGACGCCGGCGTGCGCGGTCGCCACGGCGAGGCGCACGCCGTCGCGGTGGTGGCCCCAGCCGTGCGGCAGGCTCACCACGCCCGGCATGATCGCGTCGGTGACCTCAACGGGCACCGCGATCTTCCCGCTCGCCGACGAGAGCAGCGCGCGGTCGCCGTCGTCGAGACCGCGCTGGCGCGCGTCGTCGGGGTGCACGAGCAGGGTGCAGCGCGGCTTGCCCTTCACCAACCGTTCGCTGTTGTGCAGCCACGAGTTGTTGCTGCGCAGCTGCCTCCTGCCGATGAGCACCAGCGCGGGGCGCTCGCGTTCCAGCACGCCACGCAGCCGGGGCACGTCGTCCAGGTAGGACTTCGGGGCCAGGTTGACCTTCCGGCCCCGCGTCGCGAGCCTTCCGGGCAGCCTGCGTTCCAGCGGGCCGAGGTCCACGCCGTGTGGCTCCTGCTTGAGCGAGCGCAGCGACAGTCCCTTGTGGAGCTTGCGCAGCCCGTGCGGGCCGGCGAGCAGGCCGAGTTCGAGCACGGCCTCCGGCCCGAGCCCGCCGAGCAACCGCGCGGGCGCACCGCCGCCGAGCACGCGGGTTGCCAGCTCCAGCACGATCTCCCAGTCGTGCCGCTGGTCGGATCCTCGCCGGAACACCGGCGGCGAGTACTTCGCGACGTTGCGCACCGAGTAGTTCGCCAGGGCCAGCTCGTAGTGCGACCGTTCCAAGTGGACGGTGGGCGGCAGTATCACGTCGGCGTGGCGCGTGGTCTCGTTGAGGTACGGGTCGATCGAGACCATGAAGTCGAGTTCGTCGAGCGCCCGCTCCAGCCGCGCACCGTTCGGAGTGGACAGCACGGGGTTGCCCGCCGAGGTGATGAGCCCCCGGATCCGCCCCTCCCCCGGGGTGTCGATCTCCTCCGCGAGCGCGGCGACCGGCAGCTCCCCGCCGAACTCCGGCAGCCCGCGCACCCGGCTGCGGTAGGTGCCGAAGCTGCCCCGGTGCCCGGTGAGCGCCGCGAGCGGAAGGGCGTCCACCGCCGGCGTGGTGAACATGGCGCCGCCCGGTTCGTCGAGGTGCCCGGTGAGCGCGTTGACCACCACCACGAGCCACGCGGCGAGCCCGCCGAACTCCTGCGTGCAGATGCCGACCCGGCCGTACACGACCGCCCTCGGCGTCTCCGCCAGCTCGCGGGCGAGCGCCCGCACCCGCTCGGCGGGCACGCCCGTGACCGGCTCGGTGCGTTCGGCGGGAAAGCCGCGGGCGACCTCGCGCAGGATGTCGAGGCCGACCAGGTGCGGCGTGAGCCTGCCCGTGCACACGAGGTGCTCGGCGAACAGCACGTCGATGAGCGAGAGCAACAGCAGCGCGTCGGTGCCGGGCCTGATGAACAGGTGCTCGTCGGCGAGGCCTGCCGTCTCGGTGCGGCGCGGGTCGATCACCACGACCCTGCGCACGGCCTTCAGCCGCGCCCGCACGTTCGGCGCGGTCATGATGCTGCCGTTGGACACCGCCGGGTTGCCGCCGAGGCACACGAACAAGTCCGTGCGGTCGATGTCCGGCACCGGCATCAGCAGCTGGTGGCCGAACATCTCCAGCGCGGCGAGCATGTGCGGCAGCTGGTCCACCGACGTCGCCGAGTACAGGTTGCGCGTGCCGAGCGCGCGGAAGAACGGCAGGCCGTAGGTGAGCAGGCCGAAGTTGTGGGCGCTGGGATTGCCCTGGTAGACGGCGAGCGCGTCCCTCCCGTGGCGCTCGCGGACCTCGCGCAGCCCCGCCGCGACCAGCTCGAACGCGGCGGGCCAGCTCGTCTCCACCCACTCGTCGCCGAAGCGCACCAGCGGGGTGCGCAACCGGTCGGGGTCGTGGTGGACGTCGGCGAGCGCGGTGGCCTTGGGACAGATGTAGCCCCTGGACAGCGGATCGGCCTCGTCGCCTCTGATGCCGGTGACCCGATCGCCCTCGACCGTCACCGTGATGCCGCAGGTGGCCTCGCAGAGCGTGCAGCTGTGGTGATGGGTCGTGGTGACCATGAATCGAGACTAGCGGCGCGCAGCGCCTCCGCCAGGGGTCGTAATGGGCGAACCCAACGGGCGAAAAGTCGGAGGGAAGGCGTCGGAGCGGAGGCCCGGCGAACGACGATGAGGGTGTGACGGAACCACGGATACGGCCCGATCCGGCGTTCGCGCTGCTCAGCATGTACGAGGACGTGCTGCCGGAGGTGTACGGCTACCTGTTGTCCCGTTGCGGGAACCGGACGCTCGCCGAGGAGCTCACGTCGGAGACGTTCCTCGGCGCGGTGAGCGCGTGCCGCAGGCCGGGCGCGCCGCCGGTGAGCACGGCGTGGCTCATCGGCATCGCCCGGCACAAGCTCGCCGACCACTGGCGCGGGCAGGAGCGGGAGGACCGCAAGCTGCGCCTCGTGCACGACGCCGGGGACGAGTGCGTCGATCCGTGGGACGCCGAGCTCGACGCGCTACGTGCCCGGCAGGTGCTCGCGCAGCTGCGACCGCAGCACCGGGCGGCGCTGACCCTGCGCTACCTCGACGGCCTGAGCGTGCCCGAGGTCGCCGAGCATCTGGGCCGCACGGTGCACGCCACGGAGGCGCTGCTGGTGAGGGCCAGAACCGCGTTCAGACGCCACTACGAGGGGAAGGAGGGTAGCGATGACTGACGCGTTCGATGCCCTCTTCCGCCCGCACCAGCCCATCGAACCGGACCCGCGGTTCGCCGCCGAGCTACGCGAGGCGCTGCGGGCCGCGGTACTGCAGGAAGGAAGGGACGAGGACATGACCACCGCTGAGGCACCCGCGCGGGCCGAGACGCACGCGCTGACCCCGTATCTCGCCGTGCCCGACGCGAGCGCGGCACTGGACTTCTACGTCGAGGTGTTCGGCGCGACCCGGCGCGCGGAGCCGATCGTGATGCCGGACGGCAGGGTGGGCCACGCCGAGGTCGCGATCGGCGACTCGGTGCTGATGCTCGCCGAGGAGTTCGCCGAGATCGGCCACACCGTCGCCGCCTCGGGCGGGGCATCGATCAGGGTCGAGGTCCCCGATGTCGCCGAGGCCATCCGCCGCGCGGTGGGGCTGGGCGCCGAGCAGGTCGGCGACGTGGAGGACAGGGGGCACGGCCTCACCGGCCGGATCCGCGACCCGTTCGGGCAGCGCTGGCTGCTCGCGCAGGCTCCGAGGCGCTCGTCCGCGGGCGCGCCGCGGCCCGCGCACGGCCACGCCGCGTACTTCACGTTCACTATCCCGGACGACGAGCTGGCGAAGACGTTCTACGGCACGGTGCTGGGCTGGCAGTTCGGTGAGGGCTCCGTGCCGAGGGCGTGGCGCGTGGAGGGCAGCGGACTGCCGGACTCGGGTCTGTGGGGCGGGCAGCCTTACGCGGGCTGGAAGATGATGTACGCCGTCGACGACCTCGACGCCGCCGTGGAGCGGGTGCGCACGGTCGGCGGCGAGGTGCGCGAGGTCAAGCGGGAGCCCTACGGCCGCACCGCCGACTGCGTCGACAACCAGAACGTCGAGTTCTGGCTCTGGCAGCCCTAGCCCCTCCAGGGGAACGCTCCCCAAGGCCACCTTTGTTGCGCTCAACGCAACAAAGGTGGCCTTGGGTGCGGTCAGGTCAGCGGCCGACGGCGTAGCCCTGCATGCCGCGGGCGTTGGCGGCGGCACGCAGGATGCCCGTGGCGCGGTCGCGGGAGACGGCGGAGAGGCGGCCGAGCGCCCACGGCCCCGCGTCCACCACGTCGTGCCCGCGCTCGCGCAGCTCCGCGAGCGCGGCCTCGCCGACCCGGGACTCCACCACGAGCTCCTTCGGCGTCCACGACCTCGGGTAGAACGAGCTGGGGAACGCCGTGGTGTGCCACGCGGGCGAGTCGATCGACTCCTGCAGGTTCAGTCCACCGTGGGTGTGGGCGAGCCAGAAGCACAGCTGCCACTGGTCCTGCTGGTCGCCGCCGGGCGTGCCGAACGCGATCACCGGCTCCCCGTCGCGCAGCGCCATCGAGGGCGACAGCGTGATCCGGGGCCGTTTGCGCGGGGCCAGCGTGTTGGGCAGGCCCTCCTCCAGCCAGAACATCTGCGCCCGCGAGTCGAGGCAGAAGCCCAGCTCGGGGATGGTCGGCGACGACTGGAGCCAGCCACCGGACGGCGTCGCCGACACCATGTTGCCGTCGGCGTCCACCACGTCGATGTGCACGGTGTCGCCGCGCACCTGGCCCTGCGGCCCCACGGTCGGCTCGCCGATCGCGCCGCCGCCCGCCTGCGCGCCGCACGTCTCGGCGATGATCTTCGGCAGCCTCGGGTCCGCGCCGCCGGGGCGCAGCTCGCCACTCGCCTCGTCGCCGATGAGCGCCCTGCGCTGCTCGGCGTACTCGCGCGACAGGAGCCAGTCCAGCGGCACGTCACCGGTGTCGCCGTAGTACGCCTCGCGGTCGGCGAACGCGAGCTTGGCCGCCTCCACGGCGAGGTGGACGGTCCGCGCGGTCGGCACACCGTCCACATACGACAGTTCGTCGCCGAACCCCTCCAGGATGCGCAGCTGCTGCGCGAGCACGGGGCCCTGCGTCCAGCCACCGCACTTCACCAGGCTCCACTCGCCGAAGTCGGTGACCAGCGCGTCCTCGTAGGAAGCCTCCCAGCCCACGAGGTCGTCGGCCGTGAGCAGGCCCGCGTGGTCGCGGCCGGAGTCGTCGCGGAACGCGGTGCGGCTGAAGGAGTCCACCGCCTCGGCGATGAAGCCGTGCGACCAGGCGCGGCGCGCGGCGTCGATCTGGGCCTCGCGACCCGACACGGCCTCGGCCTCGGCGAGCAGCCGCTGCCAGGTGCGCGCGAGCGTCGGGTTGCGGTGCAGCGAGCCGGGAGCGGGCGCCTCGCCGCCGGGCAGCCACAGCTGCGCCGACGTGGTCCAGTGTTGCGCGAAGAGCTCGGCGACCGTGTCGATGGTCTCGGTGATGCGGCCGACCACCGGCACGCCGTTCCAGGCGTACGAGATCGCGTAGCTCAGCACCTCGCGCAGGCTCTTCGTGCCGTGGTCGCGCAGCATGAGCAGCCACGCGTCCCACGCGCCGGGCACGGTCGCCGCGAGCAGTCCGCTGCCGGGAATGAGGTCGAGGCCCAGATCGGCGAAGTGCCGCGGGGTCGCCGCGGCGGGTGAGACACCCTGGCCGCACAGCACCTTGGGCGTGCGGTCACTCGCGGTCACGAAGATCGCGGGCACCTGCCCACCCGGTCCGTTGAGGTGCGGCTCGGCGACCTGCAGCACGAAGCCTGCCGCCACCGCCGCGTCGAAGGCGTTGCCGCCGTCCTCGAGTACGGCCATGCCCGCGGCGGAGGCGAGCCAGTGGGTCGAGGCGACCATGCCCCGCGTACCGGCGAGCTCAGGTCTGGTGGTGAACACGTCCTGAACCCTACGGGCGGACGCTTCGTTCGCTCAACTAACGGAAGTGACCCGTGCCCCGGCACGCGGCCGCCCGATTCCCTGCCAGCTCAGCCCCGCGTCGAGCACCACGCGGGGTTCCAGCAGGTTACGGGTGTCCACCACGGCGTCACCGTGCATCAGCTCCGCCATGTAAGCCCAGTCGAGCCGGGTGAAATCGGACCATTCGGTGAGCACCACCACAACGTCGGCGCCCTTCGCCACCTGGTAGGCGTTGTCCACCACGAGCATGCCGGGCAGCTCGCCCTGCACCGCGGGGTCGTACGCCGTCACCTCTGCGCCGTGTGCGCACAGCACCGACGCGATCGACAGCGCGGGCGAGTCACGCAGGTCGTTGGTCCCCGCCTTGAACGCCAGCCCGAGCAGGCCGATCCGGGCAGCCGCGAGCCTGCCGCCGACCGCGCCCGCGATCTTGGCGATCACGCGGTCGCGCTGGGCGATGTTCTCCTCCACCGCGGCGTCGAGCAGCTCGAAGTCGAACCGCACCGACTCGGCGATCCTGAGCAGCGCGCTCGTGTCCTTCGGCAGGCACGACCCGCCCCAGCCGGGTCCCGGGCGCAGGAACGACCGCCCGATGCGCCGGTCGTAACCCATGCCCAGCGTCACCGGCTCGATGTCCGCGCCGAGCCGCTCGCACAGCTCCGCGATGGCGTTGACGTAGGAGAGCTTCATCGCGAGGAAGCAGTTCGCGGCGTACTTCACCAGCTCGGCGCTCGCGGCGTCGGTCACCACGGCGGGCGCTCCGAGATCGGCGTAGAGGTTGGCGACCCAGTCGGCGGCACCCGGGGTGTCCGAGCCCACGACGATCCGGTCGGGCCCGAGGAAGTCGGACACCGCGGTGCCCTCGCGGAGGAACTCGGGGTTGGAGACCACGGGCAGATCGGGCCTGCCGGTGAGCTCCTGGATCCGGCGGGCCGTGCCGACGGGCACGGTCGACTTGGTGATCAGCGCGCAACCGCTGGGCAGCACGTCGGCGATCTCGGCCACCACCTGCTCCACCGCACGCAGGTCCGCGGCGCCGCCGGCGCCCATCGGCGTCGGGACGCACAGGAACACCCCGTCGGCGTCGCGCACGGCCTCCCTGGCGCCGACGACGAAGGACAGGTTGCCGCTGGTGAGGCCGCGGGCGACCAGCTCGGCCAAGCCCGGCTCCATGATGTCGACCCGGCCCGCGGCGAGCCTGGCGACCTTCGATTCGTCCACATCGGCGCAGGTCACCCGGTGACCCAGACTGGCAAGGCACGCACCGGTGGTGAGTCCGACGTAGCCGGTGCCCACCACCACGATTCGAGCTGCGCTCATACACCGACGGTCACACCCGCAGTTGACCTGCGAGCGAACGCGGAGGGAACCAGCAGGCAGCCATTCGTCAACGAATGGCCTCGGGACCCGCCACGCGAACGAGCGTTAACCTGATGCCGGATTCAGCAGGGTGAGAAAGGAAGACCATGCAGATCACCGACACCGCGGCCATCGTCACGGGTGGCGCCTCCGGCCTTGGCGGCGCGACGGCGCGGGCACTCGCGGAGCAGGGCGCGCGCGTCTTCGCGCTCGACCTCGGCGCCGCGATCGAGAAGGCAGAGCAGATCGACGGCGTCACGTACGTCGAGGCCGACGTGACCGACCCCGAGCAGGTGCGCGCCGCGGTCGAGCAGGCGGCCGGCTCCGGGGCGCCGCTGCGCACCGTCGTGAACTGCGCGGGCATCGGCCCCTCCGCGCGCATCCTGTCGAAGAAGGGCCCCCACGACCTCAACCTGTTCCGCAAGGTCGTCGAGGTCAACCTCATCGGCACGTTCAACGTCGTCACGGTCGCCGCCGAGGCGATCGCGAAGACCGAGCCGCTGGCCGACGACCAGCGCGGCGTCATCATCAACACGGCGTCGGTCGCCGCCTACGACGGGCAGATCGGCCAGATCGCCTACTCGGCCTCCAAGGGCGGCGTCGTCGGCATGACCCTGCCCGCGGCGCGCGACCTCGCCTCGCACGGCATCCGCGTGATGACGATCGCGCCCGGCATCATCGACACCCCGATGCTGGCGACGGTGAGCGACGAGTTCCGCGCGGGCCTCGCCGCGGGCGTGCCGTTCCCGAAGCGGCTCGGCCGCCCCGACGAGTACGCGCAGCTGGCGCTCTACATCGTCCAGCACGACTACCTCAACGGCGAGGTGATCCGCCTCGACGGTTCGCTGCGGATGGCGCCGCGCTAGAGGTCGCCCATGAACGGGACGTCGCGCATGGCGGGGCCGGTCATCCACTCGCGCAGCGCGTGGGTGGCCAGCACGTCGTCCTCGTTGTAGCGCAGCAGCCGCTCGCGCTGGGCCGGGTCGGGAAGCTCGCCGTCCATGCCCACCGCGTCGCGGTACCAGCGCATCGACGCCTCACCGCCGGCTTCCGGGTCCCGCCACCGGAAGCCGGCGACGGGCGCGACCACCTTCAGCCCCTTGCCGTGTGAGCACAGGAACTGGTCGGAGACGCTGCGGAAGAGGTCCACCCACTCGTCGGAGTCCACGAAGGACCGCAGCTCGTCCTTCGGCGGGATGCCCGCCATGCCGGCAAAACGTTCCACAGACGCGAACAACCAGCGGTTCTCGGCGAGCGCGTTGTAGCAGTAGGCGCGGAAGCTCAGGCCCGCGGCGGCGGTGCGCGCCCGCACGTCCGAAAGCCACGCCCAGAACTCCGCGAACGAGCGCGCCTCGTCCACAGTGGGCAGTGCCTCCCACGTCGCGAACGCCCGATAGCCCGGTGCGACCCCGATGTCGGCTCCGCTGAGCAGGCAGCCCCACAGGTACGCGCCGGAGTCGCCGAAGCTCTCCATGTCGATGTCCACCTCGACGTCGGCGCGCGGCACGGTGACGTCGGCGACGCGGCGCACCACCGTCAGGTCGGCCAGCCACGCGCGCGCGAGCGCGACCGCGTCGACGAACGTGGTGCCCGTCCACTGGATCGGCGTCTCGTCGGCGACGTCCAGCGCGGCGAGCTTGTCGACCGTGCCGACGCCCACCTTGCGCAGTTCGACGGCGTCCTCGCCGCGCACGACGAGGCTCACGTCCCTGATGCGCGTGAGGTCGGCCTCGCACACCGGCCACCACGGACAGCGGCGGCACTCCAGGATCCGCGACGGCTCGGCGAGTGCCTCCCTCCGCTCGGCGGCCGCGCGGGCGACAGCGAGCCGGTCGGCGAAGCGCTCGTCGTACTCCTCCAGCGTGCTGCGCCCGCCCGGCCACGTCGGCGCGGCGAGGTCGTGCCACACCACCACGTCGGCGTCGAGCCCGATGACCCCGCCGAGTGCCCTGCCGCGCTCGGCGTGGCCCGCGGCCTCCAGCAGGCGCCGGAGGTGGGCGAGGCGGAGCTGGTCACGTGGGTGCGAACGGAGCTTGCGCGCCGGGTCGGTGCGCGCGTCGTCCGGGTCGAGCTCGGTCATCGGCGCCGTGCGGGCGCCCTCGCCGGGGTCGGTGATGCGGTGCCGCACCACCAGCACCGGCACGTATCCCTGGGCCGTGCGCACCAGCAGCTCGACGCCGCCGCGCCTGCCGCCCTCGGTGTCGACCGGCAGCAGTCCACCCCAGACGAACGGGACGCGCTCCTCCAGCGCCGTCATCGTCAGGCCCACCCGATCGGATGGAGGCAGCTCGGCCGGGACCACCGCCCAGGGCGCGCCCGTGGCCGCGCGCAACCGCTCCGCGATCTCCGCCCGGTGGGCCCTCGCGTCGGCGATCCGCTGCTCGGCGGCCGGATCCGGCGGCGCTTGCGGGGCGTCGCGCATGGTCGGGTCGTTGTCGAGGTGCACACGCCGACGGCAGCGGGTCACCACTCCCGCGTCCAGTAGCACCTCGTTTGCCATACGCTCACTGTATGAGAGGGCACCGACACTCCCGAGACAAGGCCGCCGAGGCCGCCGGAAACGTCGAGCACGAGTCCGCACTGACGCCGAAGAAGGCCAAGAACGCCGTCCGCGTGGCCAAGGTGATCATCCCTGCCGCTGTGCCGGTGGTGGCCCCGCTCGCGGTGCGGGCCGCCGGTGTCGCGAGAGACGCCTACGACCGCTACCAGGCGCGTCGCATGGGCATCGGCGTCGAGCAGCTCAGCGAGTACACCGGCAGGGGCGGCGCGCTGCTCGCCCGCATCGCGGGTGCCGCCGACGGGCTCACCGAGCTGCGCCGCTCGCCCAAGGTCACCGACGACGACCTGACCTTCGCCGAACGCGGCCGGTCGACCCTCGAACAGCTCGCCGCGTCCGTGCGCGCCGCCGAGCGGATGCCCGCCGCGCGCCGCAAGGCCGCCCACCGGGCCGTCGCCGCGGAGCTGGAACACATTGAGTCCCAGCTCCTCCACCGCCTCGGCATCTAGCCTCGCCCAGTTGCAGTGAAGGCCACCATCACTGCGTTGAACGCAGTGATGGTGGCCTTCACTGCAGTCGGCAGGGGCTAGAAGGGGCGGTCGCCCGCGATGGCGACGCGCTCGGCGACGCGCGGGTGCGGCGCGTAATCGTTCACCGCGTAGTGCTGGGTGGCGCGGTTGTCCCAGAAGGCCACGGCGTTCTCGGTCCAGCGGAACCGCACCTGGTACTCCGGCACATGCGCCTGCGTGAACAGGTAGTGCAGCAGCCGGTCGCTCTCGTCCCGGTCCATCCCCACGATGTGGGTCGTGAAGGACTGGTTGACGAACAGCGTCCGCCTGCCCGTCTCCGGGTGCCTGCGCACCACCGGGTGCTCGACCGGCGGGAACTGCTCCTGCCACTGGGCGAGCACCTCGGGGTCGGAGAAGCGGTCGAAGCCCGGCAGGTAGTCGTGCACCGCTTTGAGGCCGTCGATGCGGGCCTTCACGTCCTCGGGCAGGTTGTCGTACGCCGCGGCCATGTCGGCCCACATCGTGTCGCCACCCACCGGCGGAACGGTCACCAGCCGCAGCACCGAGCCCAGCGCCGGGTTGGGGCGGAACGTGACGTCGGTGTGCCAGATGTTCTCGAAGCCCGGCATCGAGGCACTGCGCTCGAACCGCGTGACCTCGTCGGTGTCGCCGGCCGGGATGAACGGGTTGGTCTCCAGCGGGCCCCAGTTGCGCGCGAACGCGCGCTGCTGCGCCGGGGTGATGTCCTGGTCGCGGAAGAACAGCACCTTCCACTCCAGCAGCGCGCGGTTGAGCTCCTCCCGTAGTTCGGGGGTCACTGGCTCACCGAGGTCCACACCATCGATCTCGGCACCGATGACGCGCCCGAGCGGGCGCACCCCGAACAGCTCGTACGGCCGGGACTCGACGCCCTCGGGCAGCCGGTTCAGCACCCGAGGGCCTTCGAGAATCCCGCCGGCAGGCACTCGTGCTTCGCGCAGGGCAGAACGATCGGACAATTCCAGAGTCATGGGAATTTAATTCCTTACTGTCAAAAAATAAATGGGATCCGGAATGGCCTCAGCACGGCGGCGAGCCGAGGCGGCCGCGCCGCAGCAGCAGGGCACAGATACCGGAGTGTTCCCAGACAGCAGGCATGTCGCCATGATTCCAGAAATAGCTCAGTTGATGAAACCCTTCTCGATCATCCAGTCGCGGGCGACCTTCGCCGGGTCCTCCCCGTCCACGTCGACCCGCTTGTTGAGCTCGATGATCTCGTCGTTGTTCAGCGCTTCGGTGACGGGCGCCATCACGTCCGCGATCTGCGGGTACTGGTCGAGGAACTCCTTGCGCAACGTCACGGACGCGTTGTACTGCGGGAAGAACTTCTTGTCGTCCTGCAGCACCCGCAGGTTCAGTCCCGCGATGCGGCCGTCGGTGGTGAAGACCTCGCCGAACTTGCACGTGCCGGCCGCGATGGCGCTGTAGATCGCCCCGGTGCCGAACGTCTTCGTGGTCGTGACGTCGAAGCCGTACGTCTTCTGCACACCGGGCATGCCGTCGGGCCTGCTCGCGAACTCCGTCTCCACGCAGAAGACGCCCTCCTGCGGGTTCTCCTTCAGGAAGTTCGTCATGTCCGTGGTGGTCTTCAGGTTGTGCTTCTGCGCGAAGGCCTCGGTGGTCGCGAACGCGTAGGTGTTGTTGACCTCCGAGTACGGCAGCCACACAACGCCGTTCTGCTCGAGGTCGGCCTTGCGCACCGCCTCGTACTGCTCGTCCTCCTCCGGCAACGGCTTGTCGTAGCCGAGGTAGGACAGCCAGCCCGTGCCCGTGTACTCCCACTGCAGGTCGATCTGCCCGTCGATGAGGGCGTACCGGGAACTGTTGGAGCCGTTGATGTTGGTCAGATCGATGGCGTTCGCCCCGGCCGCCTCCAGCGCCAGCTCGGCGATGTAGCCGAGGATGATCTGCTCGGTGAAGTCCTTGGACCCCACCGTCACGTCGACGCCCTGCAGCTCGGGCACCGGCTTGATCGAACCCGGCTGCACGTCGAACGGCAGCGCGGCGTTGACGGTGAGCCCGCACGCCGAGGTGGTGGCCATCAGCAGCGCGGCACCGAGGACCGCGCGCAGCTTGCGCCTCATGACAGTCCCTTCGGTCCCAGGTACTCCTCCAGCAGCGCGCCCACCCAGTCGACCAGCAACGCCAGGCCGACGGCCAGCACCGCGCCGACCACGAGCACCGACACCCGGTTGAGCTTGTAGCCGGTGTCGACGAGCTCGCCGAGCCCCCCACCGTTGACGAAGAACGCCAGCGTGGCCGTGCCGACGGCGAGCACCAGCGACGTCCGCAGACCGGCGAGGATCAGCGGGATCGCCAGCGGCACCTCGATGCGGAACAGCACACCGGAGGACGACATGCCGATGCCCTTGCCCGCGTCGACGAGCGCGGGGTCCACCGACTGGATGCCGACGATGGTGTTGCGCAGCACCGGAAGCAGCGAGTAGAAGGCGATCGGCAGCGCGGCGGCCCACAGGCCGTCCCACTCCGTCCACAGGAAGAACAGCACCAGCACACCCAGCGCCGGTGCCGCCTGCCCGATGTTGGCGATGCCGATGAACAGCGGCGCGACGGGCCTTGCCCACGACCGCGTGAGCACCATGCCGAGCGGTACACCGATGCCGACGACGATCGCGGCGACGACGAGCGTGATCAGCACGTGCTCCCACGTCTTGTCGAGCAGCACGCCGGCCTGGATCGACTCGGCCTCGATGCTGTCGTTGGTGCGCGTGAACGCCCACACCAGCACGAGGCCCACGATCACCACGACCGCGGCGGGCTGGGCGAACAGCCGCACCCGGTCAGCGCGGCGCGAGCCCGACTCGGTGGAGAAGCCCTGGATCTCGGTGGTACTGCTCACGAGGCCGCGCTCCCGGCGTCGTGCTCCTCGCGCAGCTGCTGGATGGTGTCGGTCACCGTGTTGATGTCGATGGTGCCGACGTACTCGCCGCGCGAACCGGTGACCACCGCGTTGCCGCCCTCGGACAGGATCGCCTCGAGCGCATCCTGCAGCGTGGACTGCGTGCTCACCATGTCACCGACCGGCCTGCCGACGGTCGCGAGCGTGCTCGCCGTCGAAAGGTCGCGGACGTGCACCCAGCGCTGCGGGCGTTTCCGCGCGTCGAGCACGAGCGCGTAGGTCTTGCCCAGCTCGGTCATCCGCTTGCGCAGGTCCGAGGGCGAGCTGTCCGGCGCGACGACCGTGAGCGCGTCGTCGTGGTAGTCGACGTCGCGCACGCGCAGCAGCGTGAGCTGCTTGAGCGAGGCGCCCGCACCGACGAACCCGGCCACCATGTCGTTGGCCGGGTTGGCGAGGATCGCCTCCGGCGTGTCGTACTGCTGGATCGTCGACTGGTCACCCAGCACGGCGATCTTGTCGCCGAGCTTCACGGCCTCGTCGAAGTCGTGGGTGACGAACACGATCGTCTTGCGCAGCTCCAGCTGCAGGCGCAGCAGCTCGTCCTGCAGGTTGCCGCGCGTGATGGGGTCGACCGCGCCGAACGGCTCGTCCATCAGCAGCACCGGCGGGTCGGCGGCGAGCGCCCTCGCCACGCCGACGCGCTGCTGCTGCCCACCGGAGAGCTGGCGCGGGTACCGGTCGCGGTACACGGCGGGGTCGAGGCCGACGAGGTCCATCATCTCGTCGACCCTGTCGGAGATGCGCTTCTTGTCCCAGTCGAGCAGGCCAGGGACCACCGCGATGTTCTGCGCCACGGTGAAGTGCGGAAACAGGCCCGCCTGCTGGATCGCGTAGCCGACCTTGCGGCGCAGCGCGTCGCCGTTGAGCTTGAGCGCGTCCTCCCCGCCGATGGTGATGCGGCCCGAGCTGGGCTCGATCAGGCGGTTGATCATCCGCATGGTCGTGGTCTTGCCGCAGCCCGAGGGCCCGACGAGGATCACGATCTTGCCGGCCGGGATCGTCATGGTGAAGTCCTTCACCGCGGGCTCCCGGGTGCCCGGGTAGCGCTTGGTGACGTTCTCCAGCTGGATCTCGACGCCACTGACGTTCTCAGCCACGGATACCCCTCGAGATGGTGAAGCGAGCGATGAGGAAATAGACGCCCTCGAGCAGCAGGGCGAGGATGACGACACCGAGCGTGCCGGCGAGCGCCTGGTTGGTCGCGTTGGCGCTGCCGGCCCGCGTCAGGCCGGAGAAGACCTCGCTGCCCAGGCCGGGACCCTTGGCGTATGCGGCGATCACCGCGATGCCCATGAGCATCTGGGTGGACACGCGCATCCCGGCAAGGATCGCCGGCCAGGCGAGTCGCAGCTCGACCCTCGTCAGCACGGCCGTCCGGCTCATGCCGATGCCCTTCGCGGCATCGGTCACGGCCGGGTCCACGCCGGCGAGGCCGACGATCGTGTTGCGGGTGATCGGCAGCAGCGCGTACAGCACTAGCGCGATCACCGTCGGCAGCGCACCGAGCCCGAAGACGGGGATGAGCAGCCCGAGCAGCGCGAACGACGGAATGGTGAGGATCGTGCTGGCCAGAGCCGTGGCCACGGCGGAGCCGATGGGGCTGCGGTACACCGCGACCCCGATCAGCACGCCGATGACCGCGGCGATGAGCGTGGACTGCACGACCTCACTGACGTGCAGCCACGCTTGCAGGGACAGCCGATCCCACCGGTCGGCTACGTAGTCGAGGAGATTCACGGCCTGCGGCTCCGGAACGGCCTGCGCTTCCGCCTCTCATCCGTCCGCTCGGCGTGGATGGCTTCGAGCGAACGCATCATCTCGTCCTCCTTGATCATGAGCGGGTCGTGCCGCAGATCGCGGTACACCGACACGCACAGGCCCAGCATGACGATCACGAACGGAACCGCGACGAGGATCGTCAGGTATTGCAGACCCGTGAGCGCGCTGTCCCCGCCGACGAGGAGCATCACGGCGGCCACCGCACCGGTGAGCACACCCCAGAAGATCACCACGTTCTTCTTCGGCTCCACGGTGCCCTTCTGCGAGAGCGTGCCCATGACCACCGAGGCGGCGTCGGCCCCGGAGACGAAGAAGATCGACACGAGGATCATCACGATCACGGCGATCGGCACGAACCACGGCAGGTGCTGGAGCAGCTCGAACGTCGCGGCCTCCTCGCCGCCCGCGCCCGCGATGTCGACGCCGCCCCGCTGCTGGTCGATCGCGGCACCACCGAAGATCGCGAACCAGATGAGGCTAACCACGCTCGGCACCGCGATGACGCCGATGATGAACTGCCGGATGGTGCGGCCGCGGGAGATGCGGGCGATGAACATGCCGACGAAGGGCGTCCAGGAGATCCACCAGGCCCAGTAGAAGACGGTCCAGCCGCCGAGCCAGGTCTGCATCTCCTCGCCGCCGGTGACGCCGGAACGGCCGGACATCTCGGCGAGCTCACGGAAGTAGTCGCCGATCGCGTTCGGCACGAGGTTGAGGATCAGCACGGTCGGGCCGACCACCAGCACGAACAGCGCCAGCACGGCCGCGAGGACCATGTTGATGTTGGACAGCCACTGGATGCCCTTGGCGACGCCGGAGACGGCGGAGGCGATGAACGCCACGGTGAGCACGGCGATGATGCCGACGAGCAGCCCCGTGCCGGGGTTGTCGATCCAGCCGACCGAGGCCATGCCGCCGCCGACCTGGAGCGCGCCGAGACCGAGCGACGCGGCCGAGCCGAACAGCGTGGCGAAGATCGCCATCACGTCGATGGCCTTGCCGAGCGGGCCCTCGCTGCGCCGCTTGCCGATGAGCGGCTCGAACACGGCGCTGATCAGCTGGCTGCGGCCGCGGCGGAACGTGCTGTAGGCGATGGCGAGACCGACCACGGCGTAGATCGCCCACGGGTGGACGGTCCAGTGGAACAGCGTCGTGGCCATCGCGGTGTGCACGGCCTCGTCGGAGTTCGGCGCCGCCGTGCCAGGGGGCGGGCTGGCCAGGTGCGAGACCGGCTCGTACACGCCGAAGAACATCAGCCCGATGCCCATGCCCGCGCTGAACATCATGGCGATCCACGACGCCGTGCGGAACTCGGGCTTCTCCTCGTCCTTGCCGAGCTTGATCCGGCCATAACGGCTTATGGCCAGGCACACGGCGAAGACGACGAAGCCGGACGCGGTGAGCACGAAGGCCCAGCCGCCGTAGGGGATCACCGCGTCGTTGAGCAGCGTGTCGGTCACCGACGCGAGGCTGCTCGGCGAGGCGATGCCCCAGATGATGATCGCGAGGGCGAGCACGGCGGCGATGCCGAACACCGTGCGGTCGGTCTCGGCGGGCTGGTCCGCCGCGACGACTGGAGGCACATGCTCGTCTGGGCCGGGACCGGCGGCGACGCCGGTCTCCTCCGGTGCGTTGGCACGGTCGCCGTCGTCCACCACCGTCCGTGCCGCCAACCTGTCTTCTTCAGACTGTTCAGACATACGCACGCGCCTCGTGGAGGCGCGGCCTCCTTTCGTAGCCGTTAACCCGTTCGGGTTAACACCCTAGGGCCCTGGGAGCGCTCCACAAGCAGGTATGGGGCAAAACCCCGGCCGTCGATGTGGACATACCGTTGCCTATCCAGCGGAAATCAGCAACCGAAGACGTACGGAATGTTGCGAAGTTTCGACAAATGAAATAGAGCGCCGGGTAGCGACGCGGGCCCGGATCGGCCCTCCAATACCCTGTGCGAGTGAGCAGATCAGGCCCTTCTCGCAGCGCGTTACGGTCCGCGCGCGGGGTCCTGCTCGCGATCTCCTCCGCCGCGCTCGCGACGAGCGCACACGGTTTCGCCGATGGTGAGTTACCGCACCCCGCCACAACGGTGCTGCTGAGCGTGCTGATCGGCTGGGTGTCCACGGCCGCGGCCGACCGCACCCGCGGCCTGCCGGGCATCCTGCTCGTGCTCGGCGGCGCCCAGCTGGTGATGCACCTGGTGCTCACCGAACTTTCCGGCCACGCGACCGGCGGCGCCGGCATGACGCTGGCTCACGTGCTCGCGACGCTGGGTACGGCCCTGCTGCTCGCCCACGCCGAGTCGATGCTGCTCGTGGTGGTCGCCACACTGCGCCTGCTGCTGCCGAGAGTGTGGTCACCGGCACCCGTGCCCTCGGCCACAGTGGCTCGCGCCACCGTCCGCCCCGCGGGCGGCACCCACGTCGTCGACGTCCTGCTGCGCCGGGTCCACGGCAGGCGCGGTCCCCCGGTTCCCTCCTGAACACCTGCTTCACCTTTCCCGGGAACCGACTTCGTTCAGGAGAGAACACCTACATGTCGACACATCGATTCCTTCGGCGTGCGCTCGTGGTCTCGGCCACGCTCGGCGCGACCGGACTCGCGACGGCCGGTATCGCCTCGGCGCACGTCACCGCCGACGTCTACGGCAGCCAGCCGGAGCAGGGCGGCTACGGCGCCATCGTGCTGCGCGTGCCCAACGAGGAGGAGCAGGCGGGCACGGTCAAGGTCGAGGTGACCATCCCCGCCGAGTACGCGATCAGCTCCGCCCGCACCAAGCCGGTACCGGGCTGGAAGGCCGAGGTCACCAAGAACGACGTGGTCAGCAAGATCACGTGGACCGCGCAGCCCGGCAACGAGATTCCCGCGGGCACCACGTCCTACCAGGAGTTCGCCTTCACCGCGGGTCCCCTGCCCGAGGACGTGGACACGCTCGTGCTGCCCGCCGCGCAGACCTACTCCGACGGCACCGTCGCCAACTGGAACCAGGAGGCCAAGGGCGACGAGGAGCCCGAGCACCCCGCGCCGACGGTCGAGCTGGCCCAACCCTCCGGTGACGGACACGGGCACGGCGCGAGTGCCGAGCAAGCGAGCGCCGAGTCCGAGGGCAGCGCACACGCCGAGGACACCGCGCCGGCAACCAGCGACACCACCGCGCGCTGGCTCGGCGGCGCCGGCCTCGCCGTCGGCGCGCTCGGCGTCGGCTTCGGCGTCGGTGCGACCCTGCGGGCCCGGAAGCAGGGCCGGTCATGAGGCGGGCACTCGTCGTCGCCGGCATCGCGGTGCTGACGCTGTTCGGCGCCGCCGGACCCGCCGCCGCGCACAACACGCTCATCTCCTCCGACCCGGCCGAGGGCGCGCGGCTCGACACCGCGCCCAGCACGATCACGCTGACGTTCGACCAGACCGTGCAGGAGGCCGACGTCAACGAGGTCGCGGTCACCGGGCCGGACGGCGGCCGCTACGCCGAGGGAACCGTGCGGGTCGAGCGCAACGTCGTGACCGCGCCCGTGCGTCCGCTCGGACCCGCCGGTGAGTACGTGATCGGCTTCCGGATCCTGTCCGCCGACGGGCACCCGGTCTCCAAGGAGATCCGGTTCACGCTCACGCAGGCTGGCCAGGGCACGGGCAGCCCCGCGCCTCCGTCGTCGGCCGCCGCGGCACCCGACACGCCGCAGCCGCAGGCGAACCAGGGTCAGCCCGCCGAGAGCTCGTCCGGCGTGCCGGTGTGGGTGTGGATCGTGCTGGCGGCCGCGCTGCTCGTGGCCGGGGTGACGGTCGCGCTGCGCATGGGCCGCTCACCGGAGGACAAGTAGTCATGACCAGGGCCGAGACCACCTCGCCTGCCACGGCCGGTGTCCTGCTCAGCGTGCTCGCCTCGGCGCTCGCCGGTGTGCTCATCGGCATCGCGCTCACGGCGACCTCGCCGGTCAGCGGCATCGCCGAGGTCAGCGGGGTGGTCTCGGTCGGCATCCCGGTCGTGCGGGTGCTGCTGGACCTCTCGGCGGTCGCCGCCATCGGGCTGGCCCTGCTGTCGGTGCTCGTGGGCTACGACCGGCCCAAGCTCACCGAACCGGTGCTCCGCCGCGCCCGGCCCGCCGCGGTGGCGGCGTCGCTGGTGTGGGCCGTCACCGCGCTCGTCACCCTCGTGCTGCAGACAGCCGAGTACCGGCCCGGGGCCGGCACCGTCGGCTTCGGCGACCTCGCCGACTACGTCGTCGCGGTCGGTGCGGGCAAGGCATTGCTGATCGTCGCCGTGCTCGCGCTGGGGCTCATGGCACTGAACGTGCTGGCCGTCCGGCACGGCGAGAAGGTGCCCGCCGAGGTCCGCGTGGGGCTCGGCCTGTTCGCGCTGCTGCCCCTTCCGGTCACCGGGCACGCCTCGAACTGGTCGTTCCACGACTACACGATGATCTCGATGGAGCTGCACGTCATGAGCGCCGTGGCCTGGACGGGCGGGCTCGGCGCGATCGCGGCGCTGCTCGTGGGCAACCGCACACTGCTGGCGTACGCCCTGCCCCGGTTCTCCAAGCTCGCCACGATATGCCTGGCGATCTCGGCGGGAACGGGACTGTTCAACGGGCTCGTCGAGCTGAACCTGAACCCGACGATGGACCTGTGGACGGCGCTGTTCACCACGCCGTACGGCGGGCTCGTGCTGCTCAAGCTCGCCTGCACGGCCGCCATCGCCTGCTTCGGCGCCTACCTGCGCTTCCGGCTGCTGCCCAGGATCATGCGGCACCAGCACACGGCGCTCGCGATGTGGGCGACGCTGGAGCTGACCGTGATGGGGCTCGCGTTCGGCTTCGCGGTGGTCCTGACCCGCGCCCCGGTCGCCTAGACCGAACAGCTTCACCTCCTGCGCCGTTCAGCGCAATTCGCGTTCTTCCGGGTATCCACGCCCACACCCTGCGCGATGATCACGGACGGGAAGGGTGGCTGGCAGAGGAGTACGCGTGACGATCGACCGGTCCTTGCCGCGGCAGCGAGGAAGCTCTGACATGGCAGCCCCGAAGGGCCCCGACCCGGTCGTTCCGCGCCAGCTCAAGCGGCCGCCTGCCCGGTTCACCAACCGTGCCGAGGAGCTCCAGCGGCTGCGGGACGCGCTCGCCACGGCCGGCGGCGGCACCGTGGTGCAGGTGATCAGCGGACCCGGCGGCGTCGGCAAGACGGCCCTCGCACTGCACTGGCTCACGGAGATCGCGAACCGCTTCCCCGGCGGTGCCCTGCAGGCGAGCCTCGGCGCGTTCGACCCGACCGGTCCCGTGGCGGTCGGCGAAGTGCTCGGGCAGTTCCTGCGCGCGCTCGGCGTTCCGGGCAGCCGCGTGCCCGTCGACGTCGAGGAGCAGGGCGGGCTGTACCGCACGCTCACCGCGTCGCTGCCGATGCTGGTGCTGCTCGACAACGCGGGCTCGGAGGCACAGGTACGGCCGCTGATCCCGGCCGCGCCCGGCAGCCTCGTGGTGGTCACGAGCAGGAGGCCGCTGGGCGGTCTCGCCGTGGACGAGGGCGCGGGCCTGCTCGCTCTGGAACCGCTGAGCGCCGAGCACTCCATGACCCTTCTGCGTGACACACTCGGCGTCGATCGCGTGGATACTGAACGTGCACATGCCACGACGATCGTCCGTCTCACCGCGGGCCTGCCGATCGCGCTGTGTTCGGTGGCTGGGCGGCTGGTGGCCAAGCCGAAGGCGACGCTGGCACGCACGGCGTCCGACCTGAGCGTGAGCAGGCGACGGCTCTCGGTGCTCTCGGCGGGCAAAGAGGGGGACTCCGTGCAGGCGTCGTTCGATCTCGCCTACCAGGCGCTGCCGCCCGAGGCCGCGAGGGCCTACCGGCTGCTGGGGCTGCATCCGGGTGCCGAGTTCAGCGAGGGCGTGGCCGCGGCGGCCGTGAACGGCTCCGTGTCGGCGACCCGGCGGTTGCTCGACGAGCTCGTCGAGGTCAACATGCTCACCGAGCCCGAGGACGGTCGCTACACGTTCCACGACCTGTATCGCCTGCACGCCGTCGAGAAGGCCGAGGAGCACGAGAGCGGCGACGAACGCAGGGACGCCCAGCTGCGGATCCTCGAGTGGTACCTCCGCTCGGCGCGCGCGACCGCTCACCTCGTGACCCTCGACCAGGAGCCGCTGCCCTACGAGTACGCGAGCAGGCGACCCGACGCCGCGTCGCTGCCCGGTGCGGATGAGGCGCTCGACTGGCTTGAGCGTGAGCGCACCAACGTCTTCGCCGCGATGCAGGCGGCGGCCCAGCTCGACCACCCTGAGCTGGCCTGGCACCTCGGCGACGCCATGTGGCCGCTGTTCCTGCTCCGCAAGCACTACCGCGACTTCCTGACCGTGAGCCAGCTCGGCGTGCGGTGTGCCCAGCAGTGGGGCAACGCCGACGCCGAGGTCATCATGCGCAACCGCTGCGGTGCCGCGTGCCGGGGCGCGGGGCGGTTCGACGAGGCCGTCGAGCACTACAGCGGCGCGCTGCGAGCCTTGCGAGCCGACGGCGACCAGGTGCCGGGGATCAGGTCCGTCGAGGGACTCGGCCTGGTTGCGCTGGCGCAGGGCAGGTTGGAGGACGCGCTGCGGGAGTTCACCGACGACCTGCGCCGTTCCCGCGAGCTGGAGCGGCCGCACGACGTCGCGCTCGCCCAGGTCAACCTCGGCGTGACGTTGACAAGGCTGGGCCGGACTCGCGAGGCGATCGAGCAGCTCGACGAGGCCAGGGCGCTGCTCGCCGAGCAGGCAGACGGCTACAACGTGGCCAGGGCCCGGATCGACCTCGCCCGCGCGCTCGCGCTCGACGGCCGCACGGCGGAGGCGACCGAGCACGTCACCGAGGCACGCGAGGTGATGCGGCAGCGCGGGTCGGCGTTCGAGGAGGCCAGGGCCATGCAGGTGCTCGCGGAGGTGGCCGAGTCGGCGGGCCGCGCCGACGAGGCGAGGCGGCGCTACGAGGCGGTGCTGCCGATCTTCACCGAGCTCGGCAGGCCCGAGGCCGGCGAGGTGCGGGAGCGGCTGAGGCAGGTGGAAAACCGCAGCTAGTGACGCTGTGTGGCTGCAAATTGCACCGGTTGACGTCCCGTCAACCGTCCGAAGTGATCAGCCGGGGTGAAATTGTCACCCCGAGCGACCGGGAAAATCGCAAACGACGAACGGTCAGATCTTGTCGTTGAATGAAAGCAAAAACCGGCCCCGTTCAGCGGTACCGCACCCACCGGGTGTGCTGTCGCCCCGCCCTGAGGTCGTCCAGCCTGCGATGTAGCTCGTGTCGCACGGCCGGATGACTGCGCATGATCGGCAACACGCTCGTGGTCAGCTTGAGTTCCCTGGCCGCCCGCAGCACGCCGAACCCCTCCCAGGACGTGACGTCGAAACCGTAGGTCCGCACCAGCGCCCGATACCAGGCCGAGGGGTCCCCGAACCGCTGCCTACCCACCGCCAGCGGGATCAGGTCCCATTCGGGTGGGCCCGCGCACGCGGAGTCGAAGTCGCACAGGACGGGGCCGTCGTCGCCCACGATGACGTTGCCGGGATGGGCGTCGCCGTGCACGAGCGCCGTTGGCAGCGCGAACTCGAGCTCGGCCAGCTCGGCCTCCACCTCGCGGCAGCGTTCGAGCAGGAACCGCCGGTCGCCGGGGGCGAGCTCCTCGGCGTCGGACACCCTCGCGCGCACGTCGGCGAGCGGCTGCCAGTGCCCGACGCCGTCCGGCGGAGGCAGTGCGTGCACCTGGCGGAGCAGCACGGCGAGCTGGGCGGACGTGGCGCGGCCTCCGGTGCCGGGCACCTTCTCCCAGACGGTCACCACGTGCTCGTCGACGTGCAGCGGCTGCTCAACACCCGCCACGAGCCGGATCGCGGGCACGCCGTGCCGGGCGAAGTGCTCGGCGACGGCCACCACCTTGCGCGCCCGGTGCCGCAGCGCACGCGACCCCACGATCCGCACCACGACAGGGTCGTTCACCAGGGAATACACCGCGTTGTTGGTGAACCGCAGCAGCTTCGCGCCGCGGTGGTCGAGGCCGAGGCGGACACACGTCTGCCGCAGAACCTGGTCCAGCTTCTCCCTGGTGAACCGCCCGTTCAAGGATCCTCGGCGCGCCTGCCTACGCGAAGAACGTGGTCATCCGTTCCACGAGTTCGCGAGCGTCGGAGTTGTTGCTGCGCCGCGCCGCTTCCTCCTTCAGCGGGCGCATGCGCTGCTCGATCCTGGCCGACTTGAGGCCCTCGGCGGCGTCGAGCGCCTTGCCGCCGACCTTCGCGCCCTGATCGATGTCGCCGTCGATCATGTGGTTGGTGGCCAGCATGCTCAGGTTGAACGTCCTGCTGCGGGCCATGTCATCGCCGTAGTCGCCGATGGCCCTGCTCAGCGCGGGGATCGCGTACTTCGTGTGCGCGGAGTCCGCCTGGTGCGCGAGTGCCGTGTGGACGGTGCCGATCATCGCGTAGACGTCGGTCTCGTTGAAGAACCGCACCCACGACTCGGCGTTGGCGAGGTCGGCGCGCGCGAACTCGTCCCGCGTCCGGCCCAGCAGCTTGATGGCCTGTTCCGCGTTGCCCATCATCGCGTAGGCCCACGCCTCGTTGGCGCAGAGCACGGCCACGGCGAGCTCCGAACCGGACTCCTGCGCGGCGATCTGCCCGAGCTGGAACAGCTTGAGCGCGTCGTTCGGCGCCTCCTGGTGCAGGTAGACGCGGCCCATGCGGTACAGGATGTTGGCGACGAGCGGGTGGTTCTCGCCCTGTTTCGCCAGGTCCAGCGCATTGGCGAAGTGCCCGCGCGCGGAGTCGATGAGTCCGATGTCGAACGAGGTCCAACCCGCGAGGCTGTGCAGGTCGGCCAGCGCGACGTAGAGCCGGGACTTGACCAGTTCGGTACCGCTGGCCTGGAGCATCTGCTGTCCCCAGGACAGCTGGGCGACGACGGCGTCCCGGCAGAACCCGCCGCCGTACTGGTAGTCGAGCGCGCGGAGCGCCCTTGTTGCCGCTTCCACCTGCCGGACGTCGGTCATGCCGATCCGCCCAGGTGCGGGTGTCCTTGCGGGACTCGCCGCCCAGGCGTCGGACGCAGGTCCGAAGACCGCTGCCCCCATCGTCACCTGTGCGGCGTGCGCGAGGAACTTCCGCCGTTTCACGGACTCGTCCTCCTCAGCCTGCTGCTCGTCGGCCGCGCCGACGACCTGAATCTCCGTGGCCTCGTCGTAGGCGAGGCCCATGTATCCACGTGGGATGCCCAGGCCTGTGGAGATCCGGGAGAGAACGTCGTAGGCCATGACCTGGCGTCCCTTGAGGATCTCCGAGACCTCGGACTGCGACTGGCCGGTCATGGCGGCGATCTGACGCTGCGAGACACCGTGTTTACGCAGCTGGCGGTAGACCTCGCTGATGTTTCTGCTCGCGAGGGCATCCCTCATCTCCGGGGCTTCCCAGAGCTTCGGGTTGATCCGGCCCTGCTTGGCGTCACCTGTGTCCACGTGCGGCCCTCCACAGTCCTGTCGGGCGTCGGTAAGCAGCGTAAGCACCCCTATTGAACCCTGCGAAACGCTGTTTGTGCGCGCTGATCGGCCCAGCCGAAGTTCCCCGACCGCTTAACGTGGAACTCGGGCCGGTCGCCGCTATGACGCCCACCAAGCCTTCTTTCGGCGTTCTTTTCGTCGCAATGTAGTTCGCAGATCTCCGTGGCCGGGTGAATACCCAGCGCAGTCACGGAGAGCTACCACAGCAAGGAACAGGCTCAAGCGCCTGACGCCGGGAGAGTGGAGAGGAACGTGGAGTTCGTGCACTCGATCACAGCAGGACGTGCTGCGACCGGCACGACGCCCGTGCACCGGTCTCTGGTCGGCGAGAAGGCGCGTCAGCCGCTGTCGTCAGCGTCGACGGCAGACCCCCGCGCCGCCGCTGTCCGCAGGTACGAGGGCGGACAGCTCGTGTGGCGTGTGCAGTGCGGCGACCTGATCAGTCGTGAGCGTTGCCTGACGGTGTTCGTAGACGACGACGAAGTGGTGCTCGTCGGGCCTCCCGGCGAGACGGCGCGGCTCACGGCAGGCCAGCTCGGCCAGCTGCGGGCCGCGCTCAACGAAGCCGCCAAGCTGGCGGAAAGGTGACGGTGAGTTCCAGGTGGATCAGATCCTCGGACAGGTGCTCCGCAACGCGGTGTGGGAACGCCTCGACATGCTCTCCGATCTGGCGAGCCGCGCAGACGCTCCCTCGCTGGTCTCCGTGGCGCGGTCCGAACTGCCCCGGCTGACCGAGGGCTGGCGCGCCATGCTGCGCTCGCACGAGCCGGACGAGCGGGGCGACTGCCCCACGTGCTCGACGCGGTGGCACAAGTGCAAGGCGCCCTGCACGGTCTGGCAGGTGGCCCACGAGCACCTGGTCGCCGGTGGGCTGGCGCCCCAGCAGGACACGCGACGGAGGGGACGCCGCCGGGCGGCCCCGGCCGCCGCGCAACAGTCTCACGCGGTCCCCACGCCGGCTGAACCACAGCCGGTCCCGCAACAGAAGGGCAAGCACGCCCTGGTCCCCGTGCCGGCAGGCCGGCACGCCGTTACCGGGAGCCCCGCCCGGTAACGGACACAGGCGGCGAGATGTTCTCGCCAAGGTCGGCGGCCGGCTCGTCCGTACCCCCGAGCGAGATGAGCCGGTCGCCGGTCGCAACCGGTCGGCGATTAATCCAAAATAATGTGCGTCAGCCTCTGGCGAAAGTGGTAATCCGCCGGTTAGGTTGAGCGCCGAGTGATCGCCGCACAACTGCATATCGCACGCTGTGAAACCCCGCCCACAGTGCGGCCCCGATACTCCGCGGGCCGGTGCCGTTGCACTCCCCCTCCCCCGACCGGCACCGGCCCGCGGTTCCCATTCGCCCGGTTCTTGCCCGCGCGAAGTGTTCACTCGACCGAGAAGCAGGTCACCAGCACGATAAAGTCGCTGACCTGCACAGCGAGGAGCACGACGTGTCCGAGAACCAGGCCGTGACGCCGAACGAGACGACGCCCCTGCGTCGGCAGCCCGTCCAGCAGCGCAGCGCCAAACGCGTCGAACGCATGCTGGACGCGAGCGCCGAGCTGCTCCAGGAGGTCGGCTACGAGGCGCTGACCACCACCCTCATCGCGAAGCGGGCCGGGGTTGCCGTGGGCTCGCTGTACCAGTTCTTCCCCGACAAACGTGCGGTCGTGCAGGCATTGACCCAGCGCAACCTCGACCGGTTCGTCGCCGCGGTCAGCGAGCGGCTGGGTGGTGGCGAGCACGAGCACTGGTGGGACGTCGTCGACTCACTGCTCGACATCTACCTGCAGATGCACCGCGAGGTGCCGGGCTTCTCCCGCGTGCATTTCGGCGACGTCGTGGACGTCCGCCTGCTGGACGAGCAGCGCACCAACAACCGCGTGATCACCGATTCGCTCGCGGCGCTCGTCGCCAGGCACGTCGACCTGGAGCCGGAACGGCTGACGCTGCCGATCTCGATCGCGGTGGAGGCGGCGGACGGGTTGCTGAACTTCGCCTTCCGCAACGATCCCCAGGGCGATCCCGAAGTGCTCACCGAGACGAAGGCGCTGATCAAGGGCTATCTGGCGAGCCGGTTCGGCGAATGAGGAACCGGGTTGTCCACAGCCTTGCACACGCTGTGGACAACTCAGCCGAACGCGCGGCCCTCGCCCCGGTAGGTCGGCGCCGTGCGCTCCACGCGGTCACCCTGCACGAGGTGATACTCCGTGAAGTGCTCCGCCAGCTCGCCCGACTTGGCATGCCGGAACCACACCCGGTCGCCGAGGCACAGATCGCGCGCGGCGGGGCCGGTGACCGGCGTCTGCACCTCGCCCGCACCCTCGACGCCGAGCAGCCGCAACCCGGCAGGCAGGTATGGCGAGGGCAACCGCGACACCCCGGCCTGCCCCGACGCGACGTAGCCGCCGGCGAACACGGTCGCGATGCGGCGCGCAGGCTTGCGCACGACGGGCAGCGCGAACAGGGCGGCCGGCCGGGGCGTGAACCGCGTGTACTGGGAGAACAGCGCGGGACCGAGCAGTCCGGAGCCCGCCGCGACCTCGGTGACCGACCGCTCGGCGCTCGTCGTCTCGAGGCTGCCGGTGCCGCCGCCGTTGACGAACTCCAGGTCGGCCACCTCGCGCACGGCCTCGACCGCCTTCGCGCGACGCCCGGCGAGCTCGGCGGCGGAGCGGCGCCGCATCCAGCGGACCAGCCCGCCGCGCAGGCCGGGCGCGCCGTCGGGAACACCGGCGATCTGTCCCTCGTAGGCCATCATGCCGACGAGGGAGAAGCCGGAACGGTCCACGATCCTGCGGGCGAGCTCGCCCGCCTGGCGTGCGGTGAACACCGGCGAGCGGCGCGTGCCGACATGCACACCGGGCAGCGGACGCCACGACGCGTCGAGTTCGAGGGCCACCCTGATCTCGGGGTGATGCCTGCCGAGCGCGGCCTCGACGAGGTCGAGGTGCTCGGCCGAGTCGACCATGATCGTGATCGCGGCGCGGGCGGCGTCGTCGGCGGCCAGTTCCCGCAGGGCGCCGTGGTCGACGGTCGGGTAGGCCACCACGAGGTCGGTGCTGCTGCCCTGCCGGAAGAGCCAGAGCGCCTCAGCCAGCGAATAGCTGAGCACACCCGCGAAACCCGGCAGCGCGAGCGCCCGTTCCAGCAGATACCGGCAGCGGATGGACTTGCTCGCCACCCGCACCGAAAGGCCGGAGGCACGGCGCACCAGGTCGGCCGCGTTGGCGTCGAACGCCTCGAGGTCGACAATGGCCAGCGGCGGGTCGAGATCCTTCGTCGCGAGGTCGTACGCCGCGCCGTTTCCCGTGGTCACGGCGCGTACGTTACGCCAGGAAGGCTTGTAACGCGAATCGTATTCACTTATCGTGGCCAAACCCAGACCATCGGGGAGGCAGCCGTTGTCAGCGTGGACCAACTGGGCGGGAACGGCCGTGGCGCACCCGCGCCGCGTCCACCGGCCGCGCAGCACCGCCGAGCTCGCCGAGGTGGTCGCCGACGCCGCCGTCGAAGGGCGGCGCGTGCGCGCACTCGGCAGCGGCCACTCCTTCACCGACATCGCCGCGACCGACTCCGACGCGATCGACCTCGGCGCGTGGACGGGCATCGTCGCCGCCGACCCGGAAACCGGCCTGGTCACCGTGCGCTCGGGCACCACGCTGCGCGCGCTCAACGCCGAGCTGGCCGCACGCGGCCTCGCCATGACCAACCTGGGTGACATCGACGCGCAGACCATCGCGGGCGCGATCTCCACCGGCACCCACGGCACCGGCGCCCGATTCGGCGGCCTGGCCACGCAGGTCGCGGCGCTGGAGATCGTGCTGGCCGACGGCTCGGTGGTGTCGTGCTCACCCGAACGCAGGCCGGACCTCTTCGCCGCCGCGCGGGTAGGCCTCGGCGCACTGGGGGTACTCAGCACCGTGACCCTGCGCTGCGAACCGGCATTCGTGCTGAGGGCGCAGGAGCGGCCCGAGCCACTGGAGCAGGTGCTCGACGGGTTCCACGACTTCGCCGAGCACAACGACCACTTCGAGTTCTACTGGTTCCCCCACGGCCGCAACGCACTGGTCAAGCGCAACAACCGGCTCGAACCGGGCAGTCCTGCCCGCCCGCTGTCGAACGTTCGCCGGTTCGTCGACTACACGATCATGGAGAACGCCGCGTTCGGCACGCTGTGCCGCGTGGGCCGCGCCGTGCCCAGGCTGGTGCCGTCGCTGGGAAGGCTCTCCTCGGCGGCGCTGTCCGGGCGGGAGTACAGCGACGCCTCCCACCGCGTGTTCGTCACCCAGCGCTCGGTGCGATTCGTTGAGTCGGAGTTCGCGCTGCCGAGGGAGTCGGTGCACGACGTGCTCGGTGAGCTGCGCGCGCTGGTGCCGAAGCTCGCCGATCCCGTGGCGTTCCCGGTGGAGGTGCGCGTCGCGGCGGCCGACGACGTCTGGCTCTCCACCGCCTACGGCCGCGACTCCGCCTACATCGCCATCCACCAGTACGTCGGCATGCCCTACCGCGAGTACTTCACCGCGTTCGGCGAGATCGCCGGTGCCGTGGGCGGCCGCCCGCACTGGGGCAAGCTGCACGATCTCGACGCCGCGGCACTGCGGCAGCGGTATCCGCGCTTCGACGACTTCCTGGCCGTGCGCAAGGAGGTGGACCCGTTCGACCTGTTCGGCAACGCCTACCTCGACCGCGTGCTCGGCCCGCTCAGCTGACCGGCCTGCGTGACGAAGTCGGCGAGGATCCGGGTCGCGGCGCGCACGGCGGCGAACAGGAAGTCGGACCGGTCCAGCCCGCCGACAGCCTCGACAAGCCGCGCGGCGACGTCGAACACCAGGCTCCGCGCGGGCTCGGCAGTGTCCGGTATGGACAGTGCGCGTAGTTCTCCGAGCACTTCGGACACCGGCCCGTCGAGCCCGAGCTTGCCCGCGATGTCGAGGACGATCCGTTCCGCCTCGTCTGTCGACACTCCTGTGTGGACACCCTGCGCGGCGGTCAGCACGCGTCCTCCCGCATCGGGTCGGCGCCGAGCACGATCTGCCGCAGCTCTCCGGCCTTGCGCTCCGCGCGGTGAACGGCGGCCGTGACCAGCTCGGCCACGCGCACCTCGGCCAGCTCGGGCAACACCCGGTGGTCGAGCTCGATCGCCCGCAGAGAGCCGAGGATGTCGACCTGCACCACGCCGAGGCCTTCCTCGATCTTCTCGCCGATGATCTTCGCGTCGGCCTCGGCGCGGCGTTTTCCTGCCTGCGCCAACCTGTCCCCGGCCTGCTCAGTCATCGCTGCTCACCCCGTCGAGCATGCCGTCGTACTCCGAGGAGCCGATCAGCGCGTCGGCCCGCTTGCCGCCGATCACCGAGGCGAGGCGGTCGCGGCTGTCGAGCGTCGCGGCCCTGCGCGCGGTGTTCACCGCGGTGACGAGCTGGGAGCCGAGCCCGGCCGTGCGCACGGCACCCTCCGCGAGGGAGATGCCGAGCAGGGCTCCGTTGCCGTCGACCGTCGCCCGGACCAGGCCGTCGGGGCTGGTGTAGGTGAACCGCTCCGTCGCCAGTTCGGCGCTCGCGGCGTTGATCCGGCGCAGCAGCGCACCGGTCTGGGTGCGGGCGCGCTCGATCCCGGGTGTGCTGGATTCCACGGGGGCAGAACCTACCGGGAGGGTCCGACCGAAACGGGTGTCAGACCCGGCTGACGGCTTCCTCGATCGGTGTGTTGCCGCCGGTGAGTTCGAGCACCCGGCGGTTGGAGGCCGACGTACCGTCCTCGGTGAGCAGCTCGGCGATCACCGCGGCGACGTCGTCGCGCGTGACGTCGGCCCTCGGCACGGACTCGGCGAGGTGGACGAGGCCGGTACCGGGATCGTTGGTGAGCCTGCCGGGCCGCAGGATCGTCCAGTCGAGTTCGCGCTTGCGCAGATCTTCCTCGGCGGCGGCCTTCGCGCGGAGATACGCGGCGAACACCTCGCCCACGGCCGCCTCTTCGATGGGGCCCGCGGCGCCCATCGAACTGATCTGCACGAAGCGGCTCACGCCCGCGCGCTCGGCGGCGTCGGCGAACAACACGGCGGCGCCGCGGTCGACGGTCTCCTTGCGCGCCGTTCCGCTGCCCGGCCCCGCACCCGCCGCGAACACCGCGGCATCGGCACCTTCCAGCACCACGGCGACCTCGTCGAGGGTGGCGGTCTCGAGGTCGAGCACCGCGGGCTCGGCGCTCACGTCCCGTAGGTCGGCGGCGTGGTCGACGTTACGGACGATGCCAACGGCGGTGTCGCCGTTCGCGGCGAGCAGCTTCTCCAGCCGCAGCGCGATCTGTCCGTGTCCACCGGCGATAACGACTCGCATGGCACCGAGCCTAGTGAGATCAGTGCGCGTCGGCAGGGGTCTCCAGCGCCAGCAGCTGCTCGTAGACCACCTCGTTGACCCAGCGGGACACGGCGTCCTCGCCGAGGGTGATTCGCTCGTCGCGGCCCGAAAGGTCGAGCCCGACGGTCGCGTTCTCGTCGGCGGTGACCACGGCCAGGCCGTAGGCACGGGCGCGCGGGAGGCAGTTGTCGACGTAGTCGTGGCTCAGGGTCGCCGAGTGCGGGAGCACCATCGCCGCGTCGCCGTAGCGCGCGAACGGAACGGTCGCGGCGAGACCGGTGCGCCAGTGCCTCGCGACGGCGAGCACGCCGACGATCTCCGCGGCGGGCGGCGGCGCGCTCGCGGCCAGCTCCGGCCACGTCCACGTCGACACGCTCGCCCTGTCGGTGACCGGGCCGACGCCCAGCGCGATCCGCTCGGCGTGCGCCTCCGGCCGGAGCCTGGCCACCACGTACACCCGGCGGCCGAACATCGTCAGCCGGGGAAGCAGCACGGCGTCCCAGCCCAGCTGCGCCGCCGCCTCGGCGGCCAGCTCGTCACCGGAGGCAGGCAGTTCGATGGGTGCGACGATGCGGCTGGGAGCCGACCTGGTTCCGTTCGAACCGCTCGTCACCGCGGTGTGCCCGGGTGTTACCGCCACGAAGTCCGCCTCCCTCTGCCGTTTCTGCGACTCACGCGTGCCCGGTGCGCCCTGGCGGGAAGCACCACAACTTAGGTACCAGCGGAAACGGGTCGCAGTCTGCCGGTAGGACGAGTAGCTGCGATCGGCGGCGCCGAACGGTCGGTGATCGGTCGGTGGGCGGTAATCGGACTTCGGTCCGGCAGTGCCGCCGGATGGGTGACGTGCGGCCGAACGGTGCTTCTCAGAGTGGAGCGGTGATGTGTACCGCAGCCCTGAGCCGGGAAGCCGGGATAGGGTCGCCGGGTATTGACCGCCAGTGCTGGAGGACCCGATGCGCTCGCCGAAGGACTTCTTCGCCCCGCTCGCCGTGGGTGCGCCGGAGCCGGTCAGGCAGATCCCGGCCCTGCCGTCGAGGATGATTCATTTCTTCGATCCGAGCAACGAGAAGATGGTCGCCAAGGCGCCCGACCTCGCCAAGAAGGTCGACGTGCTGCTCGGCAACCTCGAGGACGCGGTCAAGGCCGATCGCAAGGAGGCCGCCCGCGAGGGGCTCGTCAAGGTCGCCAAGGAGAACGACTTCGGCTCCACCCAGCTCTGGACGCGCGTCAACAGCCTCGACTCTCCGTGGGTGCTCGACGACCTGATCACGCTCGTCACCGAGATCGGCGACAAGCTCGACGTCATCATGGTGCCGAAGGTCGAGGGCGCGCAGGACATCCACTACGTCGACCGCCTGCTCGCGCAGCTGGAGGCACGGGCCGGGTTGCGGAAGCCGCTGCTGGTGCACGCGATCCTGGAGACCGCGAGCGGCGTCGCCAACGTGGAGGAGATCGCCGGCGCGAGCCCGCGCATGCAGGGCATCTCGCTCGGCCCCGCCGACCTCGCCGCCAGCAGGCGCATGAAGACCACCCGCGTCGGCGGAGGGCACCCCGGCTACCTCGTGCGCACCGACCCCGTCGGCGACGACCTCACCGAGGGCCGCACCACCTACCAGCAGGATCTGTGGCACTACACCGTCGCGCGCATGGTCGACGCGTGCGTGCTGCACGGGATCCTGCCGTACTACGGGCCGTTCGGTGACATCCGCGACGTCGTGGCCTGCGAGGACCAGTTCCGCAACGCGTTCCTCCTCGGCTGCGTCGGCGCGTGGAGCCTGCACCCGGTGCAGATCGACATCGCGAAGAAGGTGTTCTCCCCCGCGCCCGAGGACGTCGCGTGGGCCCGCAAGGTGATCGCCGCGATGGGCGACGGCACCGGTGCGGTGATGATCGACGGGAAGATGCAGGACGACGCGTCGGTGAAGCAGTGCAGGGTGGTCGCCGAGCTGGCGGACGCGCTCGCGGCGGGCGACCCCGAGCTGGCCGAGGCCTACGACGCGGCAACGAAGGAGGCACTCGCGTGAAACCGCGCCGTTCCGTTCTCTACATGCCCGGCGCGAACGAGCGGGCGCTGGAGAAGGCGAAGACGTTGCCTGCCGACGCGCTCATCCTGGACCTCGAGGACGCCGTCGCCCCCGACGCCAAGGAGGCCGCGCGCGAGCGCGTGTGCGCGGCGGCGTCGTCCGGCGAGTACGGCTCGCGCGAGGTGACCATCCGCGTCAACGGGCTGGAGACCCAGTGGCACGACGCGGACCTGCGGGCCGCGGCGCAGGCGGCCCCGGCCGCCGTGGTGGTGCCGAAGGTGAACTCCGCTCGCGACGTGCACAACATCGAGCGCGCGCTGGAGCTCGGCGGGGCACCCGACGAGACGAAGATCTGGGCGATGGTCGAGACGCCGATCGCGATGCTGCACGCCGAGGAGATCGCCTCGGCCAGCGAGCGGCTCACCGTGCTCGTCATGGGCACCAACGACCTCGCCAAGGAGCTGCACGCCGAGTTCGTCCCCGGGCGGGCGCCGCTGCTCGGCGGGCTCTCGCTGTGCCTGCTGGCGGCTCGCGCGACGGGCAAGGTGATCCTCGACGGCGTCTACAACGACGTGAAGGACCTCGAGGGCTTCGAGGTGGAGTGCCTGCAGGGCAGGCGCTTCGGCTTCGATGGCAAGACCCTCATCCACCCAGGCCAGATCGAGCCGTGCAACAAGGTGTTCGCGCCCTCCGAGGAGGAGGTCGCGCAGGCCCGCAAGATCATCGACGCTTTCGAGGAGGCCAGGAAGGCTGGCCGCGGTGTGGTGACCGTCGACGGCCGGATGATCGAGAACCTGCACGTCGACAACGCCAAGCGCGTACTCGGGCTCGCGGAGGCGATCGGCGCACTCGGCTGAAAATCCGTTGCCCCGCGCGGGTACTTGCGCTGTCGTGAGTGCGTGCGGAGTGGACAACGGACGCCGCTGGGGGGCGGACTTCGCGAAACTGTGGACCGCCAACGCGTTCACGAACATCGCCGACGGCATCGCGCTCGCCGCGGGGCCGCTGCTGGTCGCGTCGCTGACCGACGATCCGACACTCGTCGCGGGCTCGGTGCCGTTCGCGAGTCGTGCACTCCCGTTCGCGAGTCGTGCACTCCTGCACGCGAGTTGTGCACTCCTGCACGCGAGTTGTGCGTTCACGATGTGGGAACGCACAACTCGCGGTCGGGAACGCACGACTCGCGGTCCTGGGCGTACGACTCGCGGTCGGGAACGCACGACTCGCGCGGAATTCGGGGCGCTGGGCACGGCGTTGCACCTCGTGTGCAGACGTTGCCGGTTCCGCTGTCGGTCCTCGACCGCTCCAGCACACGCACGGGGCAGGACACCTCCGCGGCCGTGCGCGACACGGTCCGCTTCGCGCGGCAGGCCGAGGAACTCGGCTACCACCGGTTCTGGGTGTCGGAACACCACGGCGTGCCCGGGGTCGCCGGGTCAGCGCCCACCGTGCTCGCCTCCGCGATCGCGGCGGCCACCTCGCGCATCAGGGTCGGTACGGGCGGGGTGATGCTGCCCAACCACCAGCCGATCGTCGTCGCCGAGCAGTTCGGCACACTCGAAGCGCTCTACCCGGGCCGGATCGACATGGGACTCGGGCGCTCGGTCGGCTTCACGAACGGGGTGCGCGGTGCACTCGGCCACGGCAAGGACGACGCCGACCGGTTCGGCGAGCAGGTGCGCGAGCTGCTCGGCTACTTCACCGGCGACCAGCGGAAACACCCCGGCGTGCACGGCTACCCCGCCGAAGGACTCCGAGTACCCGCGTTCGTGCTCGCCACCGGCGCCGGTGCGGACCTCGCCGCCGACCTCGGCCTGGCGCTCGTGATCGCTCCCGTCGCCGGTCTTGACGCCGTCGCCACACGGATCGCCGCCTACCGTGAGCGGTTCCGCCCCTCCGAGCTCTGGCCGTGCCCCTACGTGGTGGTGTCCAGCGCCGTCGCGGTCGCCGACACCACCGAGCAGGCGCGGCGGCTGTTGCTGCCGGAGGCGTGGTCGATGGTCCACGCCCGCACGCGCGGCGTGTTCCCGCCGCTGCGGCCTGCCGCCGAGCTGCCCACGCCGACCGCGCGCGAGGCGCGACTGCTGGAGCAGTCGCTGAGCGGGCAGATCCACGGCACGCCCGAGCAGGTCTCCTCGGAACTGGCCGAGCTCGTCGAGCGCACCGGCGCCGACGAGTTGCTGATCACGCTCAGCACGTTCGACCGAGCTGAGATGCTCGACTCCTACGCCCGACTCGCGGAACTAGTCGGGCCAGGCGCGCTGCGCGGGGCGTAGCCGTTCGAAGGCCGCGGCTGCGCGCAGCACGCCGAGGTCGTCGAACCGGCGCCCGGCGAGCTGCAGGCCGATCGGCTGGCCCTCCCGCGTATACCCGCAGTTGACGGACACGGCGGGCTGGCCGGACATGTTGTACGGCACCGTGAATCCGATGTGCTCGAACGGCCGCGCCGGGTCGTTGGTCGGCGAGGCCCAGTCGAACGGCGGCGCCGACACCGGGCACGTCGGCGACAGCACCACGTCGAAGGGCTCGCTCGCCCGCAGCGCGGCTGCGGTGATCGCGTCGATCTGCGCGAACCCGCGGTAGACGTCCACGCCGGAAAGCCCTTCGCCCCCGGCCACCCACTCCGCGATGTAGGGCAAGATCCGTTGGCGCCGCGAGGCGGGCAGCTCCTCGGTGTCCACGACGAACCGGGTGCGCCAGAACCGGTCGAGCCCGTCGAGCATCTGCCTGGTGAGGAACGGTTCCACCGGCTCGACGCGCGCGCCGGCCGCCTCGAACAGCCGCGCCGCCTCCGCCACGGCGACACGCACGTCCGGCTCCACGGCGAGTCCGACCCCGGCGTCGAGCTGCACCCCGATGCGCAGCCCGGCCGGGTCGAGCGCGAGCTCGTGCCACGGGATCTCCTCCGGCGGCAGGCACAGGTGATCGCGCGAGTCCGGCCGCGAGAGCACCTCCATGAACAGCGCTGCGTCGGCGACGGTGCGGGTCATGGGGCCCGCCACGCGCCCGAGGTACGGCGGGAACACGGGCACGCGCCCGAAGCTCGGCTTGAACCCCACCAGCCCGCACCACCCGGCGGGCAGCCGGATCGACCCGCCGATGTCGGTGCCGGCGTGCAATGGTCCGTACCCCGCGGCGGCCGCGGCGGCGGCGCCCGCGCTCGAGCCGCCTGGAGTGCGCGCGTGGTCCCACGGGTTGCGCGTGGCCGGGTGGAAGCTGGAGAGCCCGGAGGTGAGCATCCCGTAGTCCGGCATGGTCGTCTTCGCGAGCAGCACCCCGCCGCATTCGCGCACGCTCGCGGCCGCGGGAGCGTCCTCGGGGGCGGGCGACAGCTCGGTCGCCGCGGTGCCCAGCGGCACGGGCGTGCCCCTCGTGGCGATGTTCTCCTTGAGCGTCAACGGAACCCCGTCGATGGCACCGAGCGGCTCGCCGGCGAGCCAGCGCCGCTCGGCCGCGCGGGCCGAGTCACGGGCGGCGTCCGGGTCGTAGGCGTAGAGCGCGCGCAGGGTGCCCTCCAGTGCGTCGATCCTGGCCAGCACCGCCTCGGAGACCTCGACCGGCGACAGCGTGCCCGCGCGGTACTCGGCCACCAGTTCGGTCGCGGAAAGCGAGCTCAGCTCGGCCATGTCACGCTCCTACGCTCCGGGCGGCACGTACCGGCCGTCCACCGCGGTCCACCCGCCGTCGACGAGCAGCACCGAGCCGGTGACGAAACTCGCCGCGTCGGAGGCCAGGTACACCACGGCACCGGCCAGCTCGCCCGCGTCGGCCCAGCGGCCGAGCGCGCTCTTCTCCGCGTACGCCCGGTACCACTCGGGGTCGGCCTTGATCGGCTCGGTCAGCGGTGTCTCGACCACGCCGGGAGCCACGGCGTTCACGCGCACGCCCGAGGGCCCGTACTCGGCGGCCGCGGTGCGGATGAGCTGCACGATGCCCGCCTTGGTCGCCGCGTAGGCGCTCTGCCCCGGCTCGACGGTGATGCTGCGGATGGAGGAGAACACCACGATGCTGCCGCGCCCGCGCTCGACCATCCCGGCTCCGAACGATCGCAGTACGTCGAAGGTCGCGCCGAGGTTGAGCGAGAGCACTCGGTCGAACTCCTCACGGCTGTAGTCGAGCAGCCGTTTGCGCACGTTGGTGGCCGCGGTGAGCACCACGACGTCGGGTTCGCCCAGCTCCGTCGCCGCGCGCTCGACGGCGGCGGTGTCGAGCAGGTCGAGCCGGTACGCCTTCGCGGAGTCACCGGCGAGCCGCGCGGTCTCCTCCGCCGCGCCGAGGTCGCGGTCGGCGCACGTGACGTCGGCGCCCTGCGCGGCGAGCGCTCGTGCTGCCTCCCTGCCGATGCCGCTTCCCCCACCGAGGACGACCGCACCGCGACCGTCCAACCGGAACAGTTTCGCGTAGTCCATTCACTCCTCCTCGAGTCCGGCGAGCGCGGCCGCGAGGTTCGGCGCGGCCGCGATGAGTTCTCGCGTGTAGGGGTGCTTCGGGTCGTCGTAGACCTCGTCGACGGGGCCGAGCTCCACGATCTCGCCCGCGCGCATCACGGCCACGGTGTCGCACACGCGCCGCACCACGCCGAGGTCGTGGGACACGAACACGAGCGTCAGCTCGTAGCGCTCCACCAGCTCGGCGATGAGATCGAGGATCTGCTTGCGCACCAGCACGTCCAGCGCGCTGACGGCCTCGTCGGCGAGCAGCACGCTCGGCCTCGGCGCCAGCGCGCGGGCCAGCGAGATCCGCTGCCGCTGCCCGCCGGAGAACTGGTGCGGGTACCGCTCGCTGGCGTCGGCGGGCAAGCCGACGGCGTCGAGCAGTTCGCGCACGCGCTCGCGCCGCCCCGGCCGCCTGCCCAGCGGCTCGCTGATGATGTCGCGCACACGCATCCTCGGGTCGAGCGAGCCCATCGGGTCCTGGAACACGATCTGCACCTGCGAGCGCAGGAAACCCAGCCTGCGCTCCGGCAGGTCGTCGATCCGCCTGCCCTGGAAGGTGATCGAGCCGGATGTCGGCCGGTCCAGCGCGGCGAGGAGCCTGACCAGAGTGGACTTGCCCGAGCCGGACTCGCCGACGATGCCGAAGCGCTGCCCCCGCTCGATGTCGAACGACACCCCGCGCAGCGCGTGCACCTCGGGCCGTGGCCCGGTCAGCGACGTGCGGGACCGCCGGTAGCTGCGCTCGAGCTCACTCACGGAGATCACGCCGATGCCTCCAGCAGTCGTGCGGTGTACTCGTGCTTCGGGGAGCCGAGCACGTCGCGAGTTGAGCCGGACTCGACGATCCGCCCCTCGTTCATCACCAGTACCCGCTCGCACATCGTCGCCACGACGGCGAGGTCGTGAGTGATGAACAGCAGCGCGCTGCCGTGGTCGCGCACGCCCTCGTTGATCACCTCCAGCACCCGCGCCTGCACGGTGACGTCGAGCGCGGTGGTGGGTTCGTCGCAGATGAGCAGCGCGGGATCGTTGGCGAGTGCGATGGCGAGCACGACCCGTTGCCGCTGCCCGCCGGAGAGCTGGTGCGGGTAGGCGCGCGCGGTCCGCTCCGGTTCGGGCAGGCGCACGCGGCCGAGCAGCTCGACGGCGGCGGCCTTGGCGCCCCGCCGATCGCGGGTGCCGTGCAGCGACATCGCCTCGGCCACCTGCCTGCCCACGCGCATCGAGGGGTTGAGCGCGCTCATCGGCTCCTGGAACACCATCGCGATGTTCTTGCCGCGCAGGCGGGACAGCTCGCGTTCGCTCGCGCCGAGCAGTTCCCGTTCGCCGAAGCGCACCGAGCCTGCCGGGGTGAGCCCTTCGGGCAGCAGGCCCATCACCGCCGACGCGGTGAGCGACTTCCCCGAGCCGGAGGCGCCGATCAGGCCGACCCGCTCGCCGGGCGCGATGGTGAACGACACGTCCTCGACGAGCGGTAGCGAGCCCGCCGCGATGCCCAGCCCCTCCACCGAAAGCAGGCTCATCGGCGCACCTCCAGCCTCGGGTCGAAGCGGTCGCGCAGGCCATCGCCGAGGAGGTTGAACCCGAGCACGGCCACCGCGATCGCGGCGCCGGGGATGAGCGCGAGCCTCGGCTCCACGGCCAGCAGTTCCTGCGACTCCTGCAGCATCCGGCCCCACGAGGGCGTTGGCGGCGCCGTGCCGAAGCCAAGGAACGACAGCGCCGCCTCGGCGAGCACCGCGATCGCGAAGGACACCGACGACTGCACGAGCACGAGCCCGGAGATGTTCGGCAGCACGTGCCGCAGCGCGATCCACCACCGCGAGCGGCCGCCCGCCCGCGCGGCGAGCACGTACTCGGTGCTCATCACCTGCAACGTGCCGGCACGGGCGATGCGCGCGAACGACGGCACCGTGGCGATGCCGATCGCGATCGTCGCGGTGAGCGTGCTCGCCCCGTACACGGCGCCGAGCATGATCGCGAGCAGCAGCGCGGGGAACGCGAGCACGAGGTCGTTGACGCGCATGATCAGCTCGCCGAGCCACCGCGCGCCCATCCCGGCGGCGATCCCGAGCGGGGTGCCGACGACCGCGGCGATGCCCACCGCCACCACCCCGACGTAGAGCGTGGTGCGCGCACCGACCATCAGCTGGCTCGCGACGTCGCGGCCGAGCTTGTCCGTGCCGAACACGAACTCGCCGCTGGGTCCCAGCAGGCGCACGCTCGCGTCCACGAGCAGCGGATCATGCGGTGTCCACCCGAACGACACGAGTGCCGTGCCCACGACGAGCCCGACGAGCACCACACCGGCGAGGAGGCTGAGGTTCCGCGTCACCAGGACCTCCGCAGCCGGGGATCGAGCACCGTGTAGAGCACGTCGACGCAGAAGTTGACGAACAGCACGGCGGCCACGAGCACGAGCACGATGGCCTGCACGGTCAGCAGATCGCGCGCCGCGACCGCGTCGAGGAGCATGCTGCCTATCCCCGGCAGCACGAAGACGCGCTCGATCACCACGGCGCCGACGAGCAACGTCGTGAGCTGCAGGCCCAGCACGGTCAGCACCGGCAGCGCGGCGTTGCGCAGGCCGTGCCGCACGAGCGCGGGGTACGGCCTCAGGCCCTTCGAGCGGGCGGTTCGCAGATAGTCCTCGCGCTGCACGTCGAGCACGGCCGTGCGCACGTAGCGGGTGAGCACCGCGCCCTGGACGAGCCCGAGCGACAGGGCGGGCAGGATCAGTCCGCGCAGCCATTCCACGGGGTCCCGCACCGGCGGGGTCCACCCGCCCGAGGGGAGCCAGCCCAGGCGCACGGCGAAGACCTGCACGAGGATGATGCCCGCCAGGAACGCCGGGATCGCCACGCCCACCTGCGACAGCGCCGACACGGCCGTTCCGCTCGGCCTGCGGTGTCGCACGGCGGCGATCGTGCCGAGCGGCATCGCGATCAGCAGCGCGACGAGCATGCCCGCGCCGACGAGCCACAGCGTCACCCCGAGCCGGTCGACGAGCTGCGGCCCGATCGCCTCCCGCGTCACGTAGGAGGTGCCGAAGTCGCCGCTGAGGACGCCGCCCATCCAGTCGAGGTACTGCGTGACGAGCGGCCGGTCGAGCCCGAACTCGGCGCGCGTTCGCTCCACGAGCTCGGGCGTCGCGTTGACGCCGAGCGCCACCTGCGCGGGATCGCCGGGGAGCACGGCCATGAACGCGAACACCACGACCGAGGCCGCGAACACGCTCGCGACGAGGATGAGAATCCTCCGCAGCATCGCCAATGCCCACCCGGCTCCCAACCACCGGCCCCCACGGAGGCGCTCCGCGCCGCTGTTCATCCTCGCCCCAGCCCCGTCAGGTCGAAGGACTCACTGACCTGGTTGCGCACCAGGCCGGTGACCTCCTTCTTCGCCACCACGATGTTGGGGAACAGGAACAACCAGTCGGCCGCGGCGTCCTCGCTGAGCGTCCTCGCCACCTCGCGCATGTCCTCGACCTGTTGCCGCGGCGAGCCGGTGTCGGCGCGCCTCAGCAGTTCCCGCACCCGCGGGCTGTCGTAGCCCCAGTAGTAGTCGGGATCGCCGAACGTCGCGATGTCGCGGGGCTCGACGTGCTGGACGATCGAGAGGTCGTAGTCGTGGTCGGTGAACACCTGCTGCAACCATACAGCGGGGAAGTCGAGCGGCTCGATCGTCACGTCCACCCCGATCCGCCCGAGATCGGAGGCCACCACCTGCGCCGCCGACATCGCGTAGGGCAGGTTCGCTATCCGCAGCCGCAGGTGCAGATCCCGTTGTCCCGCTTCGGAAAGCAACCGCCGCGCCCGCTCGGGGTCGTGGGGGTAGGAGCGGGAGAGGTCCTCGTACCAGGGATCGGTGGGCGGCACCATGCTGCCGATGAGCGTGCCCCTGCCGCCCCATGCGGCCGCGAGCAGTGCCTCCCGGTCGATGGCGAGCGTCAGCGCGCGCCGCACGCGCACGTCGTCCAGCGGAGCGCGCCGGTTGTTGAAGGCGAGCACCACCTCGCCGTTGGTGGTGCCCTGCAGGACGTTGAACCGGGTGTCTGCTTCGAACTGCGGCACCGAGTCCGGTGCGGTGACGCCGGAGATCACGTCGATGCCGTTGCTCAGCAGTGCGTTGTTGAGCGCGGTGGCGTCGCGGTAGTACTTGAGCACCACGGTGGGGTAGGCCGGTTCACGGCCCCAGTAGTCCGGGTTGGCCGAGAGCACCACGGAATCGCCGCGCCGCCGGTCGGTGACCTCGTACGGTCCGGTGCCGACGGGCCGGTTCGCGAGATCGCCGACACCGCTCGGGTCGAACATCGCGCCGAGCCGCGTGGTCATGGCGAACAGCCACGAGTTGCTGGGTTCCTTGAGCACCACGCGCGCGTGGGCAGGGCTCACCACCTCCACGCGGTCGACGACGTCCATTGTGGACTTGAGCGAGATCGTCCACTCCGTACGGACGCGCTCGATGGAGAACTTGACGTCGTCGGCGGTGAACGGCGCGCCGTTGCTGAAGGTGACGCCGGAGCGGAGCTGGAAGTCGTAGACGGTGCGATCGGGGCTGATGGTCCACGATTCGGCGAGCAGCGGCGCGATCTCTCCGTTCGCGTCGAGCTTCACGAGGCCCTCGTAGACGTTGTAGAGCAGGGCCTGCGGGATGGCGGCGCCGTCGGTGGTGGTGAAGTCGAAGTTCTTCGGCTCCGCCGTGAAGCCGACGGCCAGCGTGTCCTCACCGCCGACGGTCGCGGTGGAACCGGCGGAACACCCGGAGAGCACGAGCGCCCCCGCGACCGCCACCGCCAGCCAACGCGCTCTCATCCGGCCCAGCATAGGCCCCCGAAAAGCACCCAAGGCCACCTTTGGTGCGTTGAACGCACCAAAGGTGGCCTTGGGGAAAGGTGGAACTACGCGTTCTTGCGGCGGCGCTGGAGCAGCAGGGCTCCGACGCCCGCGCCGATCAGCACGGCGCCGATGATGATCGGGGTGGTGATCGAGACACCGGTCTCGGCGAGGTCACCCGAGTCGGCCTGCGGCGACACCGAGGTCTCCGTGGCCGGCGGGGCCACCACCTCTGAGCTGGTCGGCGGAGCCTCGGTGGTGGTCTCGGCCGGCGGCGTCGTGGTGGTGGTCTCCGGGACACCGGCGACCCAGTTGGCGCTGGCACCGGTCTTGAGCTTCGACTCCTCGGCCTGCGCGACGATCAGCGACTGCGCGGGCTTCTTGTCGTAGTTCTCCGCAACGAAGAGGCGGCCGGTTGCCACCTGCGCGGTGCCCTCGAGCTCGATGTTCGCGGCGCCCTCGGGGGCGTCGGCGGGAACGTCGACGAAGAACTCGGTGCCGTCTGCGATGGCGTCGTCGGCGAGTTCCTTGCCCTCGGCGTCGGTCAGCGTGACGCCCTCGGGCAGCTCGCTGTTCACCTCGGTGATCTGGCCGGTGGTGGAGACGGTGAACGGGCCGAGCCGCTCGCCCGCCGCACCGGTCGACACGTCTGGCGTGATGTCGAGCGTCGGCGTCGGCTGGTCGCCGATGCCCACGTTCGCCTCGCCGGTGAGGTACTCGTAGAGGGCGACGACGTCGTGCTCGGCTCCCTCGTCGTTCGACTTCAGCGGATTTTCGAGGTCGAGGTCCTTGCCGTCGCTGTAGTGCCACACGGCGGCCTGCGTCGCGGTGATCGCCTCGCGCTTGCTCAGCCCGTTGTCGAACTCGACGCCGCTCTCGGCGAGCGCCTCCTCGATGTCGTCGGTCTCCAGCGCGGGGTAGCTGTGCTGCAGCACCCAGTTGAGCTTGTCGCGGTTCTCGTGGAACGGCGACTGCTCGTTGGGGAACTCGTCCCACGGCTTCTCCGACAGCGAGCGGCTCGGGTCGATCTTCACGTCGATCTCGACGCAGTAGACCTTGAGCAGGCTGTCGTCGTCGATCTTCAGGCCGAACAGCGTGGTGCCGACGGTGCCGCCGCCGATGTTGACCGCGTAGCCGCTCGTGTGCGCGGGTTCGTGGAGCCGAGCGGTGACGTCCTCGGCGGACGCGGGCAGCGCGCTCAGCAGCACGGCGGCGGAGGCGCCAGTGAGGGCCGCGCCTGCCCGAGTGAAGGCAGATCTCTTGTGCATGAGTCTCCTAACCCCACAGCAAAGATGAGGGAGCTTCCCCAGTACGAGTGAAGATCACACTTCCCAGTGAGGGCGGAGCTTACACAGGGTATTAAATTGGCGTGAACCAGCCCACACGACCGTGGTCTGTTCCAATTTCAACCAACAGAATCCAGTGCCTGAGCCAAATCCAGCCACAGGTCCTCGGGGTCCTCGAGCCCGACACTGAACCGCAGGGCACCCGCAGGCACGTGTGCGTCACCGGCCCTCGCGGCCCTGCGCTCCAGGGACGACTCGACACCGCCGAGGCTCGTCGCGTGCCGGATCAGCCGCAGCCGCTCACACAACCGGTCCGCGAGGTCTGGACCAGCGAGTTCGAAGGAGATCATCGCGCCGGAACCGGGGTAACGGACGCGCGTGACGGCGGAGTGCTTGCCGAGTCGCTCGGCGAGCAGCGCGGCCGATCGGGACGCCTCGGCGTAGCGGACCCCGAGCGTGCGCAACCCGCGCAGCGCGAGCCACGCCTCCAGCGCGCCGGGGGTCGCACCCCCACGCGTGCGGGCGTCACGCAGCAGGCCGGCCAGTTCCTCGTCGGCGGCGACGGTCAGACCGAGCAGCAGGTCGGAATGCCCGCCGATGAGTTTCGTGGCGCTGTGCACGACGATGTCGGCGCCGAGCGAGAGGGGCTGTTGACCGAGCGGTGTCGCGAACGTGTTGTCCACGACGACCTTCGCCCGCCCGGCGGCCGCGGCCGTGATCGCGGGGATGTCGATCAGTTCCAGGCTCGGGTTGGTCGGCGACTCGAGCCAGAGCAGGTCGGCCTCCCCCGCGGCGGCGACCCAGGCCTCGGTGTCGGCGGGCGTCACCCGGCGGCAACGGAGCCGGCCCATCCGCTCGGCGTGGTCGAACATCGCGCGCGTGCCGACGTAGCTGTCACTGGGCACCGCCACCTCGGCACCGGCCGGCAGCAGATCGAGGACGGCGGAGACGGTCGCGATGCCCGAGGCGAACGCGGTGGCGTGGCCCCCCTCCAAGCGCCCGATAGCCTCCTCGAGGGCAACCCAGGTAGGCGTCCCGTCCTCTCGCGAGTACCCCAACCCCAGCGCCGAAGCGGGCACGATAGGCACGTTGGCAGGCTGCCCAACCCCCTCGGGCCGCCCGGCAACGATCGCAAGAGTCCGAACAGACCAATCAGCACCCACGACAACCACTCCACAACTCACGCACGCTGGTCTGCACCCAACGTAACCACGCCGGGTCACGAGGAGCTCGCACCGTGGGGGTCTGGGGGCTCGGCCCCCGGATACGAAACTGGCCGACGTGGCAAGCAAGTTCCGCGAGCACACGTCGGCCGAGGTCGGTGGGCGAGGAGGGAGTTGAACCCTCACGTCCTTTCGGACACACGGACCTGAACCGTGCGCGTCTGCCATTCCGCCACTCGCCCGAGTAACTGCGACAGCTCGCACAGCGTATCAGGCCGTCTGAGCGGGTTTCACCGGCCCCGGTGTTTAACGCTCCAAACCCAGATACGATCTATCCGGAGGTACACGTGGAAGGAGGGGGGTTGTCCCGGTGGGCCGCGTACAGCGCTTCGATCGGCGCCTCGAGAGCCTCGTGGGCAACACCTTCGCGCGAATGTTCGGTGGCAACGTCGTCACGCAGGAAGTGGCGCTGGATCTGGAGCGTGAGAGTGAGGACAACGTCCGTGAGCTCGCGGGTGGGCGCAAGCTCGCTCCGAATCACTACATCGTTTCCTTGGGTGCCGCTGATCACGACCGGATGGCAGGCGACGAGCAACGGGTCACCCGGCTGCTCGCGGACGCAGTCGCACAGCACCTCGCCGAGCACGGCTGGGACACCTATGGTGACGTCGTAGTTTCGCTAGAGCGCAACGAGGCGCTGCATACTGGACAGTTCAAGACCCGCTCGACCGTCGATCCCGACGTCAAAGCACCTGGCGCCGGGGGTCAAGCACGGCCAGCACGAACCAGCGACGCAGGAGACCGACCAATGAGCCAGCCCGGCGGCTACGGCCAATACGACCAGGGTGACCCGTACGGCCAGCAGGGCCAGTACGGCTACGGACAGGGACAGCCTGGCGGCTACGACCAGGGCTACGGCCAGCAGCCCGGCGGCTACGACCAGGGCTACGGGCAGCCGGGAGGGTATGACCAGGGTTACGGTCAGCCTGGCGGCTACGACCAGGGCTATGGCCAGCCCGGTGGGTACGACCAGGGCTACGGCCAGCAGCCCCCGGCACCCGGCTACGACCAGGGCTACGGGCAGCCCGGTGGGTATGACCAGGGCTATGGCCAGCCTGGCGGCTACGACCAGGGCTATGGCCAGCCCGGTGGGTACGACCAGGGCTACGGCCAGCAGCCCCCGGCACCCGGCTACGACCAGGGCTACGCGGCTCCGCCGAGCCCGCCCGGTGGCTACCCCGCGCAGGCGCCGCCGCCGGACCCGTACGCACAGCAGGGCTACGGCCAGCCCGGGATGCCGGGTGGCAACCGCCAGCTCGCCGCGAGCCTCCAGCTCGACGACGGCTCCAACCGCACGTACTCGCTCAAGCAGGGCGGCAACGTGGTCGGCCGCGGCCAGGACGCCGACTTCCGGCTCCCGGACACGGGCGTCTCGCGCAGGCACCTGGAGATCACCTGGGACGGCCAGAGCGCGACGCTCGCCGACATCGGCTCCACCAACGGCACCACGGTGAACGGCACCCCCGTACAGACCTGGCAGCTCGCCGACGGTGACGTCATCAGGGTCGGTCACTCGTCCCTGGTGTTCCGGACGCAGGGCTAGTTCGGGCTTTTCGGCCATCCCGCATGGCCCGCGAGCGCGGGTCCCGCATAATGACGGCCATGCGGGGGACCCGTGGCGCATTCGTCACGGGGTGGGCGTGAAAAGGCGGGAGCTGACACAACAGGTGCCAGAGCTGGTCGTTCAACTCACCAGAGCAGGTTTTCTCCTCTTGCTCTGGCTGTTCGTGTTCGCCGCGCTACGCGTGGTGCGCTCGGACCTCTACGCGGCGTCCGGGCTGCGCGTCAACCTGCCCAGCCTCCGGCGCGGCAAGGGCGGCAAGGAGCCGAGGAAGCCGCGCGGGGGGAAGCTGCCGCGGCAACTGGTCGTGACGCACGGCGCGCTCTCGGGCACTCGCATCGCGTTGGACGGCAAACCGATCCTGATCGGCAGGGCCGACGACTCGACACTGGTGCTCGACGACGACTACGCCTCCACGCGGCACGCTCGCATCTCACTGCGCGGTGACGAGTGGTACGTGGAAGATCTGGGCTCGACGAACGGCACCTATCTCGACCGGGCTAAGGTCACTGCACCCCTCCGAGTCCCGCTCGGCGTCCCCATCCGGATAGGCAAGACGGTGATCGAGCTTCGCCCATGACTCTCGTCCTACGCTACGCGGCCCGCAGTGACCGTGGCCTGGTTCGTTCGAGCAACCAGGACTCGGTGTACGCCGGCCCGCGCCTGCTCGCCCTGGCCGACGGAATGGGCGGCCACGCCGCCGGCGAGGTGGCCAGCAAGGTCGTCATCGCCTCGTTGGCCCCGCTCGACGACGACGAGCCCGGCGACGACTTGGTGACCCAGCTCCGCGACGCGGTGACCCACGGCAACCAGGCGATCTCGGAGCTCGTCGCGAACGACCCCGACCTCGACGGGATGGGCACCACGCTCACCGCCGTGCTGTTCTCGGGCTCCCGGCTCGGGCTCGTGCACGTCGGCGACTCGCGTGCCTACCTGCTGCGCAACGGCCAGTTCTCGCAGATCACCCGCGACGACAGCTTCGTCAACGAGCTGCTGGAGCAGGGCCGCATCACCGAGGACGAGGCCGCGACCCACCCGCAGCGGTCCCTGCTCCTCAAGGCGCTCACCGGACACGAGGTGGAGCCGAGCTTCACGGTCCGCGAGGCGCGGGCGGGCGACCGTTACCTGCTCTGCTCCGACGGCCTGTCCGGCATGGTCAGCAACGAGACGCTGTCGGAGGCCATGCAGATCCCGGACCCGCAGGAGTGCGCGGACCGGATGATCGAGCTCGCCCTCAAGGGCGGCGGCACCGACAACGTGACGGTGATCGTCGCGGATGTCGTCGACGTCGACTTCGGCGAGGACGCGCCCATCGTCGGCGGTGCGGCCGGTGACGGCAGCGACGAGGGACACCAGGGCGACTCCCCCGCGGCCCGCGCGAGGGCGCTCACGGCGCCTCCGCCCACCCAGCCACAGCGGCTCGAGCCGACGGAGCCGCCACCCGACCCAAAAGCGAAGCGCCGTAAGCGGATCAGACTCCTCGTGGCACTCGGCCTGGCACTGATCCTGCTCGCGGCCGCCGCGATCGCCACCCGCTACTTCGTCATGCGGCAGTACTACGTCGGCGTGGGCTCGAACCAGGAAGTCGTGATCTTCCAGGGCGTTCCCGGCAGCGTGCTCGGCTTCGACCTGCACCGCGAGGCGGAGGGCTCCTGTCCTCCGGAGGCCACGCTGTGCGAGCCGCTGCGCCTGCAGGACCTCCAGCAGGACGCGCGCGTCGCCGTGCGCAACTCCGTGAAGCGCGATGGGCTCGCCGAGTCGCGGGACTACATCGACACGCTCCGCCGCAACAACATGCTGGAGATCTGCGACGAGGAGCAGCCGCAGGGCGGTGGCGTGATCGGCGGCATCGGCCAGGGCGGCTCCGCGCCCGAGCCGACCGGCGAGAACCGGCCCGAGGGCGGCAACCAGCCGAGCGGCGGCAACCAGCCGACCGAGACGACGACGCCGGAACAGGGTCGGCAAGAGCCGGGGGTGGACTGCCGCCCGGCGCCCAGCCCAGGCGGTAACTGATGGCTCAACCCGCAGGCAACCCCGGCGCGGTCGGCCAGCAGTACACGACGAACCCGCCGCGCGAACTGCCGAGGCGGCGGGGCACGGAGCTGATGCTGCTGGCGTTCGCCGCGTTCATCGTGACGTCGGCGTTCGTGCTGGTGCAGGCGAACCAGGAGCAGGAGCTCTCCTGGTCCATCGTCTGGTACGGGCTTGCCTACCTGGCGATCTTCGCGGTCGCCCACCTCGCGGTGCGCCGCTGGGCGCCCTACGCCGACCCGCTGATCCTGCCGTGCGTGGCGCTGCTCAACGGCCTCGGCCTGGTGATGATCTACCGGATCGACCTCGCCAACGCGCAGGAAGCGATCTCCATCGGCGAGACCGCCACCGGCAGCGCGCCGAGGCAGGTGCTGTTCACGGTGCTGGCGCTGGCGCTCTTCCTCGGTGTGCTGATGGTGGTGAAGGACCACCGCACGCTCACGCGGTACGCGTACACGTTCGGCCTCATCGGCATCGTGGCGCTCGCGCTGCCCGCGCTGCTGCCCAGCTCGCTGTCGGAGGTCAACGGCGCGAAGGTGTGGCTGAAGCTGCCGGGCTTCTCGATCCAGCCCGGTGAGTTCGCCAAGATCCTGCTGATGATCTTCTTCGCGTCGTTCCTCGTCGCGAAGCGGGACCTCTTCATGACCGCGGGCAAGCGGGTGCTGGGCATCGAACTGCCGAGGGCTCGCGACCTCGGGCCGATCATCATCGCCGCCGTGGTCTGCCTCGGCATTCTCGTGTTCGAGCGCGACCTCGGCACCGCGCTGCTGTTCTTCGGCATCGTGCTGGTGATGCTGTACGTCGCCACCGAGCGGATCATCTGGGTGGTCGTCGGCCTCTCGATGTTCTTCGTCGGCGCGCTCATCGCCTACCAGCTGTTCACCCACGTGCAGCAGCGCGTGGCCAACTGGATCGACCCGCTGTCGACCTACGACGACCCCGGCGGCGGCTACCAGATCGCGCAGGGCCTGTTCGGGCTCGGCACCGGCGGCGTGTTCGGCACCGGTCTCGGCGCTGGCCGGCCGGAGACCGTTCCCGAGGCGAACACCGACTTCATCAGCGCGGCGCTCGGCGAGGAGCTCGGGTTCGTGGGGCTCGCCGCGATCCTGATGGTGTACCTGATACTGGCCATGCGCGGCATGCGCAGCGCACTGGCCGTTCGCGACACGTTCGGCAAGCTGCTCGGCGGCGGCCTCTCGTTCGCGATCATCATGCAGATCTTCGTGATCATCGGCGGGGTCACCAAGCTGATCCCGATGACCGGTGTCACGACGCCGTGGCTGTCCGCCGGTGGTTCGTCGCTGCTGGCCAACTACATCCTCGTCGCGCTGTTGTTGCGGATCAGCGACACCGCCCGCCGCCCGCAGCAGCAGGCGAAGCCGAAGCAGCCGCAGCCGCAGGCGCCGCTGGCGGAGGCACACACGGTGATGGTGCAGCGGCCCCCGGCTGGGCAGCCGCAGCCTGGCGTCGATGGGGGGAGCACGCCGTGAACACGCCGCTGCGCAAGGTCGGCGTCGCCATGCTCGTCATGGTGACGCTGCTGCTCGTCAACGCCACCTACATCCAGGTGGTACAGGCCGACGACTACCGCACCGACAGCCGCAACTCGCGGGTGCTGCTCGACGAGTACTCGCGCGAACGCGGCAAGATCGTCTCCGAGGAGGCGGGCCAGGTGCTGGCCGGCGTCAAGCCGACCGACGACCAGCTGAAGTTCCAGCGCACCTACCTCGACGGCCCGATGTACGCGCCGGTCACCGGCTACTACTCGGTGCTCTACGGCGCAGGCGGGCTCGAGCGCGCCGAGGACGAGTTCCTCAACGGCTCGGACCCGCGCCTGTTCGTGCGCAGGCTCTCGGACATGATCACCGGCCGCGACCCGCGCGGCGGCAACGTGCGGCTCACCGTGCGGCCGTCGGTGCAGGAGGCCGCCTACAACGCGATGGTCCAGAACGGCTACACGGGCTCCGTGGTGGCGCTGGACCCGAAGACCGGCGACATCCTCGCGATGGTCTCCACGCCTTCCTACGACCCCGGCAGGCTCGCCTCGCACGACGCAAACGAGCAGCAGGACGCGTGGACGTCGTTCACCGAGGACCCGGCCAACCCGATGCTGAACAGGGCGATCCGCGAGAACTACCCGCCCGGCTCGACGTTCAAGATCGTCACCACCGCCGCGGCGCTGGAGAACGGCATGACCGCCGACAGCCAGGTGACCAGCGCGGCCGAGACGACCCTGCCCGGAACCAGCACCACGCTGGAGAACTACGGCGGCGCCACCTGCCCCGGCAGCACGCTCGCCGACGCGCTCAAGTACTCGTGCAACACCGCGTTCGCCGAGATCGCTGGCCAGCTGGGCAAGGAGAAGCTCGAGGCGACCGCCGCCAACTTCGGCATCGGCATGGACGACCTGGCGATCCCGATGGGTGTCGTGCCGTCCGGGCTCGGCGATCTCGAGAGCGACGCCGCGCTGTACCAGAGCGGCATCGGCCAGCGCGACGTCCGGCTGACCCCGCTGCAGGACGCGCTGCTCGCCGCGACCGTCGCCAACGACGGCGTGGCGATGAAGCCGCAGCTCATCAAGGCGCTGCTCGCCCCCGACCTGTCGACGATCGAGGAGTTCAGCCCCGAGGAGCTCACCGGCGAGCCCGCGATGTCGGCGGAGAACGCCCAGGTGCTCACCGACATGATGATCCAGTCGGAGTCGAACACCAGCGGAGGCGGCAAGGACGAGTCGCTGAAGATCGCCTCGAAGACCGGTACCGCCGAGCACGGCACGGACCCGAAGGCGACGCCGCCGCACGCCTGGTACACCGCGTTCGCGCCGTACGACGACCCGAAGATCGCCGTCGCCGTGATCGTCGAGTCCGGCGGTAACCGGGGGCTCGCCGCCACCGGTGGCACCGTGGCCGCCGAGATCGCGAGGTCCACCATCGCCGCCGCCCTCGGGGGTGGGTAGCCGATGCTGTCGTCGGGGCAACTCATCGCGGAGCGATACCGCCTCGCCAGCCGCATCGCCGTTGGGGGAATGGGCGAGGTCTGGGAGGCCAGCGACACCCGGCTCGACCGTACCGTCGCGGTGAAGATCCTCAAGGACGAACTGTCCGGCGACGCCGAGTTCCTGCACCGGTTCCGCACCGAGGCGAGGACCACCGCCTCGCTGAACCACCAGAACATCGCGGGCGTGCACGACTACGGGGAGACGCTCGCGGGCGAGCACTCCATCGCGTTCCTGGTCATGGAGATGGTCGAGGGCGAGCCGCTGGCCGGCATCCTCGCCAGGGAGGGCCGCATCTCCGCCGAGCGCACGCTGGACATCCTGGAGCAGGCAGGCAACGCGCTGCAGGCCGCGCACGAGCGCGGGCTCGTGCACCGCGACGTCAAACCGGGCAACATCCTGGTCACGCCGTCGGGTGGGGTGAAGCTCACCGACTTCGGCATCGCGAAGGCGGCGCACGCCGCGCCGGTGACCCGCTCGGGCATGGTGATGGGCACCGCGCACTACATCGCCCCCGAGCAGGCGCTCGGTCACGACGCGGAACCGGCCAGCGACGTCTACTCGCTCGCCGTGTGCGGTTACGAGTGCCTCGCGGGCCGCAGGCCGTTCCTCTCCGAGAACGCCGTGACGGTCGCCATGATGCACATCAGGGACCTGCCGCCGCCGCTGCCGCCGGATGTGCCGCCGGGCGCCCGCGCCGTGATCGAGGCGACACTGGTCAAGGACCCGCGCCAGCGCTACGCCACGGGCGGCGAGTTCGCGGCCGCCGTCGCCGCCGTACGCGCCGGTCACCCGCTGCCGATGCCGTCGGGCTTCGTCGGCGCGGGGTACCAGCCGGCCCCGATCGCCCCGGTGAATCCCGTCACGCCCGTGGGCCCCGGTTCCCACCCTTCGATGCAGCCGGTGGCCCCTCCGACCGGCGGCGCACCGGTCCCCCACGCCATGCCACAACAGCGGCGGAAGCCCGCCGGGTTGTGGATACTGCTCTCGCTGGCGCTCGTGCTGCTCGTCGCCGTGGTGACGGTGCTACTGACGGTGCTGCTCCGGCAGAACGGCGATCCGGCCACCCCCGGCCGGGTGGAGAGCGATTCGCCGGGCATCCGGGACAACTGGTCCGGTGCCGGTGAGCGTTCACCGGGAGAGGACGGCTTGGAACGAATGATGGGCAGGCTGCTGATGGATGACCGCGGGTGATGCGTCGATGGCAGCTAGGCGTGATCGCATTCGCGCGTTGGAGAAGGCACTGACGGAATGGAACGGCACCGAGCAATGAGCGCACCCCGACTGCTCTCGAACCGCTATGAGCTGGGCGACACGCTCGGCTACGGTGGCATGTCCGAGGTCCATCACGGCCACGACGTGCGGCTCGGCCGCGAGGTGGCCGTGAAGATCCTGCGTGCCGATCTGGCCCGCGACCCCCAGTTCCAGGAGCGGTTCCGGCGCGAGGCGCAGAACGCGGCCGCGCTGAACCATCCCGCGATCGTCGCCGTCTACGACACGGGCGAGGCCGACACCGAGTACGGCCCGCTGCCTTACATCGTGATGGAGTACGTCGAGGGCAGGACGCTGCGCGACATCGTCAAGACCGAGGGTCCGATGTCGCAGAAGCGGGCGATGGAGGTCATGGCCGACGTCAGCGCGGCGCTGGACTTCTCCCACCGGCACGGCATCGTCCACCGCGACGTCAAGCCGGCGAACGTGATGATCACCCGCAACGGTGCCGTGAAGGTCATGGACTTCGGCATCGCCCGCGCGGTGCACGACGGCCAGGCCGCGATGACCCAGACCGCCGCCGTGATCGGCACCGCCCAGTACCTCTCCCCCGAGCAGGCTCGCGGCGAGCAGGTGGACGCCCGCAGTGACGTCTACGCGGCCGGCTGTGTGCTGTACGAGCTGGTGACCGGCGAGCCGCCGTTCACGGGCGACTCCCCGGTCGCGGTGGCCTACCAGCACGTCAGGGAGGACCCGAAGCCGCCGTCGGCGGTGAACCCTGCGGTGTCGCCGGAGCTGGACGCCGTGGTGCTCAAGGCGCTGTCGAAGGGTGCGGCCAACCGGTACCAGTCCGCCGCCGAGATGCGCTCCGACCTGGTGCGGACGCTGTCCGGTCAGCGTCCGTCCGCGCCGATGGTGATGTCGGACGACGAGCGCACCCAGGTGCTCAACGCGACCCGCCAGCAGCCGGACGCCTACGGCTACGACGACTACGACCCCGACGCCTACGACGCCGAGGAGGAGGCGCGCCGCAAGCGCAAGAAGCGCTGGCTGATCGCGGGACTCGTGGCGCTGCTCGCCGGGGCGATCCTGTTCGTCGCGTGGATCATGGGCGCGTTCAGGAGCGACCCCGAGCTGCATGCCGTCCCGAACGTCGTCGGCCAGACCTACGACCGCGCGACGGCCCAGCTGCGCGAAGAGGGCTTCAACAACTTCCGCCGCGAGAACGTCGTGTGCCGCGACGGTTCCGGTCAGGAGCCGAGCTGCGGCCCCGACCAGATCGACAAGGTGATCAGCACCAACCCGACCGCGAGCGAGCGCATCGCGCCGAACACCCAGATCGTGCTGAGCGTCGGCGTCGCGCCCGAGCAGGTGGAGGTGCCCGACCTTTCCGGCCGGGACCGCAGCGGTGCCGAGGCCGAGCTGCAGCGCGTTGGGCTCACGCTCGACCAGAACGTGGTGGAGATCGAGGTCGACGACGAGTCGATGATCGGCAGGGTGGTCGACCAGACGCCCAGCCCTGGCGACCAGGTGGAGAAGGGCTCCTCGGTGCGCATCTCGGTCGGCAAGGCGCCCGAGACGATCGCGGTGACCAACTACACCGGTCAGCAGTTCGACGCGGCGAAGGCCGGCCTCGAGGCCGCGGGCTTCCAGGTGGTCCGCAACGACGTCGACTCCGCCGAGGAGGCGGGGATCGTGGTGAACCAGACGCCCAACGGCGGCGAGTTCGCCCCCGGTACCACGATCACGCTGGACGTCTCCAACGGCTCCGGCCAGCAGATCCAGATGCCGGACCTGTCCGGCATGACGGAGGACCAGGCGATCCGCGAGCTGCAGCGGGCGGGCTGGAGCGGCGACGTCTCGACGCAGACGGAGCCGGTGGACGACAACAGCGACGTGGGCAAGGTCGTGAACACCAACCCGTCGGCTGGCTCGACGATCACGAAGAGCCAGCCGATCACGCTGATCATCGGTGAGGACGACGAGGGTTCGACCGAGACCTCGACGACCGAGAACGAGCCCGGGATCCCCGGCTTTCCCTAGGCGAAACGGACCCTGACCGACACGGCGGTCGCACTCACGGCGAGTGCGACCGCCGTTGTCATGAGTGCGGTCACCACGCCGCCCGCCGATGGCTGCTCGCCCGCGAGCGCGCGCAGCATCGGGTTGACCAGCGGAACCCAGCGCACCAGCAGCACCACGGCGAGCAGGAGCAGGGCGGACACCACGGTGTAGCCGATGCGGGGCACCAGCAGGCGCGAGCACGGCAGCCCGACGGCGAGGCCGGTGAACGCGCACGCGGCGTGGGCGAGCGCGCCCAGGCCCAGCTCGGCGGCGGGGACCCCGCCGTGCACGAGCGTCGCCCACAGCAGCGACACCACCGTCAGCACGGCCGAGCAGGCGAGCGTGGCCAGCCCGAACGCGGCGACGAGCACCCAGGGACCGCGGGTGTGGCTCAGGGTGACGGGTC
>NZ_MASU01000001.1 GCF_003202235.1 Prauserella flavalba | reverse complement strand
AAGTCCAGAGACGTGGTGTATCGAAGGTCACCGCGTAATCCGTGGTCGGGTTATGCGGTGAGGGCTGCTGGGGTGGTGTCCTCCTCGGGGTTGGTGGGCTGGGTGGTGGTGCGGCAGCGGGTCAGGACGTCCAGGCCGAGGTAGCGGCGGCCTTCGATCCATTCGTCGTGTTGTTCGGCCAGGACCGCGCCGACGAGCCGGATGATGGCTTGGCGGTCGGGGAAGATGCCGACCACGTCGGTGCGCCTGCGGATCTCCTTGTTCAGCCGCTCCTGCGGGTTATTGCTCCAGATCTGACGCCAGATCTGCTTGGGGAAAGCGGTGAACGCCAGCAGGTCCGCGCGGGCCGCGTCCAGGTGCTCGGCCACCTTCGGTAGCTTGTGGCTCAACGCGTCGAGCGTCCGGTCGTACTGAGCGGCAACGGATTCGGCGTCGGCTTGGTCGAACACCGAGTGCAGCAGAGTCCGCACCCATGGCCAGGATGCCTTGGGGCACACCGACATCAGGTTCACCGTGTAATGCGTGCGGCAGCGTTGCCAGGACGCGCCGGGCAGGGTCGCGCCGATCGCGGCCACCAGCCCGGCATGCGCGTCGCTGGTCACCAGCTGCACGCCTGAGAGGCCGCGGGCGACCAGATCACGGAAGAACGCCAGCCACCCGGCGCCGTCTTCGCCGCTGGTGACCTGGACGCCGAGGATTTCGCGGTAGCCCTCGCCGTTGACGCCGGTAGCGACCAGGCAGTGCACGTTCACCACGCGCCCGTTCTCCCGCACCTTCAGCACCAGCGCGTCCGCGGCGACGAACGTGTACGGGCCCTGGTCCAGCGGCCGGGTGCGGAACGCCTCAACCTGCGCGTCCAGGTCGGCGGCCATGATCGACACCTGCGACTTCGACAGACCCTTCACCCCGAGAGACTCGACCAGCTTCTCCATGCGCCGGGTCGACACGCCCAGCAGGTAGCAGGTGGCCACCACCGACGTCAACGCGCGTTCGGCGCGTTGACGGCGTTCGAGCAGCCACTCGGGGAAGTAGCTGCCCGAGCGCAACTTCGGGATCGCCAGGTCGATCGTGCCGATACGGGTGTCGAAGTCGCGGTGCCGATAGCCGTTTCGGCTGTTGACCCGCTCCTCGGAGCGTTCGCCATAGCCGGCCCCGCACACGGCGTCGGCCTCGGCGCCCATCAACGCCTGGACGAACGTGGACAACAGGTTCCGCAACAGATCCGGGCTCGCCTCGGCGAGTTGGTCGGACAACATCGCGGACGGATCGATACGCTGGACAGAGGTCATCGCGTGAGAACTCCTTCTGACTTGGTCGTCTTGAAGGATCACGCGGTGACCGTCCTCGTTCCGGCTACGACACGCCCGACCTTCCGTCAGGCGTCCGGTCCGTACACCACGCTATTGGACGCAACCGGGTGACGAGCCGTTGCGCGGGGTCCTCGACGTCGGCGAGCGCGATCGTCAGCCAGCACGTGACCACCAGCAGTGCACCCCCGCTGACGGCGAACTCGGGCAGCACGGGCGCGTCCCGGCTGGTGTAGAGCACGCCGAGTACGGCGAGGAAGGCGATCAGCGGGGGCAGGTAGCGCTGCGAATGGGCCAGCAGCGCCAACTGGTAACGGGTGGTGGCGATCAACGGGGCGGCCCCTGCCTCTCGACCTGCCGTACCGAGCAGCCCGTGCGCAAGGCCAGCAGCAGGAGCTCGTCACACCGCTCTTCGGGCACGGTCAGCTCCAGCTGGCCGCCGGTCTCCACGACGGCGAGCACGTCCGGCCGCTCGCGCCAGGTCCCCGCGTCGGCACCGCCGAGCACCACGCGAGCCACCGGCCGCGCGGGCTCGAGCGCGTGCAGCGAGCCACCGGCGACGAGTCGTTCTCGGGCCTCGACGAGGGCGCGCACGGCGTGCTGGCCGAGGTGCTCACGGAGCTGAGGGGCGACGGCGCCGCGGTGGTACTGAGCGAGCACAGCGCCGAACGCGCCCGGCTGCACGCCACCGACGCGTTCCGACGGTGCGGCCCGGCTCGATGTTCAGGTCGACGCCGTCGAGCACGTAGTGGCCCCGCCGGTAGCTCTTGGCGACCCCCGCGAGACGGCGCACGGTCAGGCGACGGCGGCCTTCTGCAGGGCGCGGGTGGCCCGTTCGAGCTCGTCGACCACGTTGTCCGGCACCGGGTGCCCAGCGGAGGCGAGCCAGTTGGCGAGCATGCGGTGCCCGCCCTCGGTCAGCACCGACTCGGGGTGGAACTGCACGCCTTCGATGGGCAGCTCGCGGTGACGCATGCCCATGACCACGCCGGACGCTGTGCGGCCGGTGACCTCGAAGGCGTCGGGGATCGTCTCGGGCAGCACGGTCAGCGAGTGGTACCGCGTGGCCGTGAACGGGCTCGGCAGCCCGGCGAGCACACCGGTGCCGGAGTGGTCCACCTTGCTGGTCTTGCCGTGCAGCAGCTCGTGTGCCCTGTCGACGGTGGCGCCGTACGCGACGCCGATGGCCTGGTGGCCGAGGCACACGCCGAGCATCGGCACGCGCTCGTCGGCGCAGCGCCGCACCACGTCGATGCTCTGGCCCGCCCGCTCGGGCGTGCCAGGCCCCGGCGAGACCAGCACCGCGTCGAAGTCGCGGATCGCGTCGAGGTCGACGACGTCGTTACGCCACACCGTGCAGTCGGCGCCGAGCTGCGCCAGGTACTGCACGAGGTTGTAGACGAAGCTGTCGTAGTTGTCGACGACCAGTACGCGCATACGGGCAGCGTATCGGGTCGCGGGTCACTCGGGTTCGACGGCGACGTCGTTGAACGGCAGCATCGGCTCGGCCCACGGGAACACCACGAACATCAACAGCGCCACCACGCCGAGGACGAGCACGACGGCGGTCAGCAGGCGCACGGCCAGCGGGCCGGGCAGGTGTCGCCAGATCCAGCCGTACATCAGGCCTCCCCGATCTCGGCGAGCAGGTCGTCGTAGCCCGCGCCCGGCTGCTTCTTGAGCTGGTTGGTCAGCACCGAGTGGATGATCATGCGCTCCCGGTCGGAGAACTGCGGATGGCACGTGGTGAGCGTGAGCAGTGCCGCCTGCGACGCCTTGGGCAGCACGTCGGCCGGCTGGTACGGCACGGGTGCCACGGCGTCACCGCGGTCCGGGGTGACGATCACGCGGCCCACCGTCTCGGCGTAGGCACCGTCGCGGTCCTGCAGCGGCGCGACGTTCGCGCACTTCGGGTCGCGGCCCTTGCCCTGCGCCCAGCCCGCGACCTCGTCCGACATCGGCAGCACCCGGTAGACGTAGAAGCTGTCGGCCGTCTCGAGCACGATCGCGTCGCACGAGTTCAGCAGGTCGAGGTCGTTGAACGGGGCGCCCTTGCCGACCCGGTGCCCTGCGACGCCCATGTTGCCCGGCTCGCCCGGCATCGCCGTGGTCTTGTAGTGCCCTGGCCCGATCTCCAGCGTGGCGGAGTCCACGCCCTGCTGGACGGTGAAGCTCCAGTCGGCGCCGAACGACGGGATGTAGATGCGGGCGAACGCCTTGCCGTCGAGGGGCTCGGCGTGCAGCTGCCGTTCGTTGGCCCATTCGGCGTCGAGGTCGGCGCTGGCCTGGTCCTGGAGCTTGCCGGACATCCAGTTGGTCACGTAGAGCTCGTAGACGACGAACAGCAGCACTACCACACCGAGCGTGATCAGGACCTCGCCGAACGTGCGCACGATGGTGCGGCCTGCCGAGCCGCCGCCCTCCGACCTCGCGGGTGGCGCCGGCGGCCTTGTCGGCGGGGGCTGACGGGGTGGACGCCGCTCCGCTTCCGGCCGCTGGGGCCTTCTCGGTGGACCGGCGGGGCGGCGGCTGAAGTCCGGAATCGGGATCTCCCGGGTCTCCGGCTCCTCGTACCTCGACAAGCGAGCTCCTCATCACGATCTGCTGGTCCGGCGCTCGCTCCCCGGTTCTAGCGCCTGCTCGATTACGTTAACGTGTTCAGGTGGCGGCAGTTGCGTTCTGCCGCGGATTTGCCCGACAGCCACGCGAGGACTCCCATGCCCAAGTCCAAGGTCCGCAAGAAGACGGCGTACACCCCACCTGCCGATCGCCGCACTCCGGTGAAGGTGCGCGCAGCGGGTCCTTCGCCGCTGATCTACAAGATCGTGATGTTCGGCTTGATGCTCCTCGGTCTCGCCTGGCTCGTGGTCAACTACCTCGCGGGCGAGAAGCTGTCGTTCATGCTCGAGCTGGGCAACTGGAACTTCGCCATCGGGTTCGCGCTCATGATCAGCGGTCTGCTGATGACGATGCGCTGGCGCTGACGGCCGGTGAGGCTCAGCCGAACGGCCGCTTGACAGCGAATTACAACAGTGTGACTAATCCCCAGTGTGGATAACCCCTGTGGATAACTCGACCCCGAGATGGGCTCCGAGCACGGGTCTGGTAGCGGTCGGCTGGCTGCTGGCCGTTCTCGCGGGCGCGGCCACCGCGTTCTTCGTGCTCTCCGGCGACCGGCCGGGCGCCGTGCTGCTCGGCGTCGGCACGGTCGCACTGGCCGCCGGCGCGGCACACGGAACGTTCGTGCGCCCCCGGCTCGCCGCCGACGCGTGGGGCGTACGGGTGCGCAACCTCGGCGGCACCAGGCGCCTCGACTGGACCGAGGTGGAGCTGCGGCTCGCCACCACCCGCAGGCTGGGGCGGGACGTCGCGGTGCTGGAGCTGGAGAGCGACGACCTGGTGGTGCTCGGCTGGCTGGAGCTCGGCACCGATCCGCGCGACGTGCACGACGAGCTGCTGGCCCTACGGCCCGCCTAGCATGCGCGGTACAGCGAGCACAGCTCCGAGGAGAGCTGCGAGTCGCGGTACACGAGCAATCCGACCAGCGCCGCCGTCAGCACCACGAGCGTGCCCACCTGGTAGGCCGTGCGCTGCTTCTCCGGCGCGTAGACCATCGCGACCATCGCCAGCGCGCCGACCACGAGCCCGCCGACGTGACCGAGCAGGGAGATCCCGGGGATCGACACGCTCAGCACGATGTTCAGCACGATGATGCCGATGGCCGACGTGGGGTTGAGGCGCAGCCGCAGCACGGCGACCAGGATCGCGCCCATGAGCCCGTAGATGGCGCCGGAGGCGCCCGCCGTGCCCGTGTTGGTCTCGCCGAAGGCGAACACCGCCGCGGCGCCGCCGAGCAGCGACACGAAGTACACGGCGAGGAAACGCACCTTGCCGAGCAGGATCTCCAGGTCCCTGCCGAGCACCCACAGCGCGAGCATGTTCATCGCGATGTGGAGCAGCCCGTAGTGCAGGAAACCGCTGGTGAGCAGGCGCCACCACTCGTCGCCCGCGACGATGCCGACGGGCCACAGCACGCCGTCGGAGAACAGCTGGGCGTCGCTGTTGTTCATCGGGTCGCCGCCGGCCTGCACGACCGTGACCACGTAGACCAGCACGTTGATCGCGATGAGCAGCGGCGTCACTACCGCCCGCTGGGACACGCGGGCGCCCGCGACGGTGCGGGCGCCGTAGCCTGCCCTGCGGTACTGCGTGGCCTGGGCGCGCTGTTGCTGCTGGCCGGCCTGCACGCAGTCGACGCACTGGTAGCCGACGGACGCCTCACGCAGGCAGTCCGGGCAGGCAGGCCGGTTGCACCGGACGCAGCGCAGACCGGTCTGCCGGTTGGGATGCCACCAGCATCCGGGCAGCGCCTCCTGATGGGGCTGCTGCCCGTACTGGGGAGGGTAAGGAGGTTGGCTCACAGTGCTGTCCAACCTACCCGTTTTCCCAGCCCGTCAGCGTGCCGCCGTCAGCCCTGCTCGACGGAGACACGCTCGATGACGACGTCCTCGAGCGGCTTGTCGGCCGGGCCCGTCGCGGTGCGCGCGATCGCGTCGACGACGTCGCGCGAGGACTGGTCGGCGACCTCACCGAAGATCGTGTGCTTGAAGTTCAGGTGCGGCGTCGGCGCGACCGTGACGAAGAACTGGGAGCCGTTGGTCCCCGGTCCCGCGTTGGCCATCGCCAGCAGGTACGGCTTGCTGAACTGCAGCTCCGGGTGGAACTCGTCGCCGAACTTGTAGCCGGGGCCGCCACGACCGGTGCCCGTCGGGTCGCCACCCTGGATCATGAAGCCGTCGATCACGCGGTGGAAGATCGCGCCGTCGTAGAACGGTCCCGACTTCTCGCCCTTGGCGTTGGGCTGCGTGTACTCCTTGGTGCCGTCCGCGAGGCCGACGAAGTTGGCGACGGTCTTGGGCGCGTGATCAGGGAAGAGGTTGATCACGATGTCGCCTCGGTTCGTGTGCAGAGTGGCCTTCATCTTGGCTCCCGCCGGGGCTTGGTTGCTCTCAGTCACGCGATTCATCGTGCCATCTGCGGCGAGATCGCCCGGAAAGGGGCAGGATGGGTAACGAGCGCAACACAGGAATTCCAACGATTGACGAGGTGAAGGCGATGGCTCGGACCGCGGAGACGGCGGGTGAGTCCGTCAAGAACGGCTCGCGCAACCTGAGAAAACGGGCTCTCGAAGTGGGCAAGGTGGGCGCCGAGGCGGCCGCGCACGCGGCACAGGTGGCCGAGCACCGGCTGACCGAGGGCACCGAGGCAGCGCGCAAGGAGTTCGCGAAGACCTCTCGCCGCACCCGCAAGAAGCTGGCCGCCCAGGCCAAGCGGACCCGCAAGGACGTGGCGAAGAGCGCCAAGCAGGCTCGCAAGATCGCGGCCGAGCGCCGCGAGGAGCTGCGCGCGCCGGGTCGCAAGGCCAAGAAGGCCGCGATCCAGGCAGCGAAGTCCGCGGGCCAGTCCAAGCGGAAGGCCAAGAAGGACTTCAAGAACGCGAAGAAGGACTTCAAGGCGGCCATGGCGGAGGCGAAGGTCGCCGCCAGCGGCGAGAAGAAGAAGCGCAGGAAGCTGCCCTGGCTGCTCGGCTTCGCCGCGGTGGGGGCTGCCGTGGCCTACGCGCTGCGCTCGAAGCCGGAGCCGCCGGTCGCGCCCGCGCCGCCGCGCAGCACCGACGCGCCGAAACCCGCTCCCTCCGCGAACACCACGGAGGAGAAGCCCGGCCCGGCCAAGTCGTCGGCCGCGACGTCGGAGTCGTCCTCGGGGGCCAAGACCACCGCGCAGCGCAACGGCCAGGCGTCGTCGAGCGCGCAGCAGCAGAAGAAGTCCTGACCAGCTGGTCCGAACACGACGAGGCCCCCTCCGCGCGGAGGGGGCCTCGTTCGTCACGCGCTCGCGTCAGGAAGCGTGCTTGTTGATCAGCTGGCCGAGGCGCGGCAGGGCCTCCTCGACGTTCTCCTTGCCCTTCGGGCGGAGCTTGCCGTAGACCTTCTTGATGCTATCGCGGCTGCTCTTCTCGGCACGCGCGTCGGTGACCGACAGCAGCGCGTCAGCGGCCTCGCTGGACCGCGTCGGCAGGTAGGCGCCGAAGTCGCCGCCGCCCTTGGACTGGAAGTCGGCGTAGAACGGCTCGAGCGCCACGACGAAGTCGTCGAGCAGGCTGTCCACGGCGGAACCGATGATGCCCGGCTTGATCTTCTTCACGGCCGCGTAGCCGGTCTTCACGACAGCGCCGGAAACGCCGCCCTTCTCCGACACCTCCTCGTCGATCAGGGTCTGCAGGTCGGTCACGACGGTCGGCCGACGGCTGGAGTCGAGCAGGGCTTCCTTGAGGGTGCTAGCCACGGATTCCTATCCTTCGTCACTTCGAGATCAACGATTCTGGAGTTTCGCAGGGGGCCGTCCGCACCCTCCGATGGTCCTTTCGGGGGTACACCGGAAGAGGCGCCGGTCCCTCGGTGCCTGCGCGTGCGCGCAAGACTAGTACAAGATCAACTTCGCCTGCACGCAGTGGTATCCGACGATCACTCTCAGATCCCGAGCCCGGAAATCGCCTGCGTGGCGATTTCGCGAGCTTTCACGCTCTGTTGCTGATTCGTCGTCACGATCACGGCATCGCCGCCGTTCGCCACCGCGTAGACCGCGCCCTCTTCGGTCGCCTCATAGCCGCCCTCCCAGCCGGGTGGCTGCGAGGCGGGGTTCGAGGTGTCGACGGGAGCGGCCTTGTCGACCAAGCCGACCGCCACTTTCGGGTCACCGGAATAGACACGGACAGTGAGCTGAATTTCGCCGTCCGGACGGTAGAAGAAGCACGTGGGGTTCGGCTGCTCCGCCGAGACGCGAACCTGGTCCACGTGCTGCCCGTTGGTCTGCGCGACCTCGTCGGTGTCCAGGTACGGGCAGGGTCCATCGGCCACCGGCTCGGGGTCCGGGGGCAGCTGGGCCGAGGTGGGCGCCGGGGACGACGCCGGTTCCGAGGGCTGTCCCCCATCACCGGAACCCGTGCCGGAGCAGCCGGTCAGCGCCGCGGCCACGGCGCCGAGCACAAGCAGTCTTCGCATAGATCGGACAGTGAACCAGAACGGACCCCTGCCACACGTCTGCGTTCATATGTAGCATCTCTGCTATCAAACAACCGAAGACTTGGATGATTGGGGGCACCACTATGTCCGTGGGTGAGCTGAGCGTGCCCACCCCGCACGCCGAACCCGGCGCGGAACGTGCGCTCGACGTCCGTGACCTGCGCATGCGCTACGGCACGGTGGACGTGCTACGCGGCGTCACCTTCCACGCCGAGCGGGGTGAGGTGCTCGCGCTGCTCGGTCCCAACGGGGCCGGCAAGACCACGACCATCGAGATCCTCGAAGGTTTCCGCATGCGCTCGGCAGGCGAGGTCAGCGTCCTCGGCTCCGACCCGGCGAAGGGCGACGAGAGCTGGCGAGCGCGAATCGGCGTGGTGCTGCAGTCGTGGCGAGACCACAGCAAGTGGCGCGTGCGGGAACTCCTGCAGCACCTCGGCACCTACTACGAGCCCTACGGAACGCCGTGGGACATCGACGAGCTCGTCGCCGCGGTGGGCCTCACCGAGCACGCGCACAAGAAGGCGAGCCGGCTCTCCGGCGGGCAGCGCCGCAGACTCGACGTCGCGATCGGCATCGTGGGCAGGCCGCGGCTGCTGTTCCTCGACGAGCCGACGGCGGGCTTCGATCCCCACGCGCGCAGGGAGTTCCACGATCTCGTGCACCGGTTGTCCGATTTGGACGACACCACGATCCTGCTGACGACCCACGACCTTGACGAGGCGGAGAAGCTCGCCGACCGCATCCTCGTGCTCGCGGGCGGAACGATCATCGCCGACGGTTCCGCCGACGCGCTCTCCCGCCGGATGGCCACCGAGGCCGAGGTGCGCTGGAGCCGCGACGGCGAGCGGTTCGTGCACCCGACCCGCGACGCGACCGGATTCGTCCGGCAGCTTTTCGCCCAGTACGGCGAGGAGATCGCCGACCTCGAGGTGCGCAGGGCGTCACTCGAGGACACCTACCTCGCGCTCGTCCGCGATTTCGAAGCAGGCGACCAGGAGGCCGCCGCCCGGTCTTTCGAGGAGAGGAACCGATGAACCCGACGGCGGCCGCGATCCGCGCGGGAATCACGCGCGGACGGATCGAACTGCGCCAGACGTTCACCAACTTCCAGGACCTGTGGGGCTACCTGTTCCCCACTGTCGCGCTGCTCGTCGTCATGACGCTCATGCGCGGTTCGACGATCCCCGGCACGGAGTTCTCGCGCGGCACGATGACCCTGCCGAGCGTGCTCGGCGTCAGCGTCGCCTTCGGCAGCCTGATCAACCTCGCCCAGATCCTCACCATCGAGCGCGAGGACGGGACGCTGCTGCGGGCGAAGGCCGTGCCCGGCGGCATGCTCGGCTACCTCGTCGGCAAGATCGTCATGATCTCGGGGACGGTGCTCGTCAACGTCGCGATCGTGCTCATCCCCGGCGCGTTCCTCTTCGACGGCCTCGACCTCGGCGACGCCGGCGCGTGGCTGACCCTGCTGTGGGTGCTGGTGCTCGGGCTCGTCGCGACCATGCCGATCGGCGCGATCATCGGCTCCCTGTTCCCCAACGCCCGCAACCTCGGCGCCGTCATGCTGCCGATCATGGGACTCGTGGCGATCTCGGGGATCTTCTACCCCATCACCGGGTTCCCCGCATGGCTGCAGTGGATCGCGCAGGTGTTCCCCATCTACTGGCTCGGCCTCGGCATGCGCTCCGCGCTGCTGCCCGACGGCATGCAGGCCGTGGAGATCGGTGAGTCGTGGCGGTATTGGGAGACCGCCGGTGTGCTCGGCGTGTGGGCTGTGATCGGATTGGTCGTGGCACCGATGGTGCTGCGCCGGATGGCGCGCAGGGAGTCCGGTTCGAGTGTGGCGGCACGCAGGGAGAAGGCATTGCAGAGGATCGCGTGATGAGCGAGACCATCTACAACCGCATCGCGGTGCTTCGCGCGGAACGCGGGGTCAGCAGACGGCAGCTCGCCGAGGCGCTCGGGGTGCACTACCAGACGGTGGGCTACCTCGAGCGCGGCGAGTACAGCCCGAGCCTCTACCTCGCGCTGCGCATGGCGGAGTACTTCGAGGTGCCGGTGGAGGTGCTGTTCTCGATCCACCCGTTCCCCAGGATCGGGGCGGAGCGCTCAGCGTGACACGGCGGCCTTGCGCAGCTGGAGGCTGAACCACAGGGTGCCGAGGCCGCGCAGCAGCAGGCCGATGCCGAGCCAGATCGCGAGCGTGAGGATCGTCAGGCCCGGCCATACGAGGGCGATCACGCCGATGAGGAGCGTGAGGATGCCGAGCGTGAGCCACAGCCCCCACATCGGCAACCCGCGCCGCCACGTGAGCGCCGCACCGATCTGGCCGATGCCCGCCACCACGAAGCCGACCCCGACCACCACGGCGAGCGCGAGCAGCGTGATGCCGGGCCAGACGAGCGCGACGATCCCGACGATGATCCACAACGCACCGATCACGTAGGACGGCCAGCGCACGCGGTGCCTGCCCGCCATCACGATGTCGTCCACTCCCTCGACGAGCAGTGCGATGGCCACCAGCACGGTCAGCACCCCGATGGCCGTGGCGAGGTTGGCGAGCAGCAGGATCGCCAGCACCACGGTGGCGAGTCCCAGCAGCGCGATCAGCCACCACCGCTTCGCGATCCGGCGGACCTCCTCGGCCAGCTCGCCTGCGAAGGTGATCCCGAAAGCCCGGTACGTGTCCGTCGTCGCCATGACACCCCTCCCGCCGTCGATGGCTGCGACGCTAGGCCCGAAAATGGCGCCTCGCCAGCGCGGTCACCCTTTCGCTCAGCGGCAGGCTGAAATAAGGTCGCGACGTGTCCGAGCAAACCTCTCAGTTTGCGAGCGACCGTCCCAGCGCGGGGCGCGTCTACGACTACATCCTGGGCGGCACCCACAACTCGGCCGTCGACCGCGAGTTCGCCGAGCAACAACTCGCGCTCCTGCCTTCACTGCGAGAGTCGATCGTCGAGAACCGCCGCTTTCTCGGCCGCGCGGTCCGCTTCGCCGTGAACGAGGGCATCCGGCAGTTCGTGGACATCGGCAGCGGACTGCCGACCGAGGGCAGCGTGCACCAGGTGGCCGACGAGGCCGCCCCTGGCGAGTGCCGCGTCGTGTACGTCGACAACGAGCCGATGGCGCACGCGCACAGCAACGTGTTGCTGGAACAGCACGCCGACCCGGACCGGCACCACGCGCTGTACCGGGACTTCTTCGACGGATCCGCGCTGTGGCAGGACGTCGCCGGCAACGGGTGGATCGACCCCGAGCAGCCCACGTGCCTGCTGACGGTGGCACTGCTGCATTTCATGCCGCACGAGCCCAGGACGCTCGACACCCTGGCCTACTACCGCGAGCGGCTGGCCCCCGGCAGCCTGCTGGTGCTTTCCCACGCCAGCGTCGATCCCGCCGACGACCCCGCTCAGAAATCGCTCTCGGAGATCGCGGAGAACTACCGGCAGAAAGCCACCCACGACGCCTACCTGCGGGACCGGGCCCAGATCATGGAGCTGTTCGGGCAGTTCGAGCTCGTCGAACCAGGGCTGACATGGCTCAACGAATGGCGCCCCGACACCCCGCCGAAGATCTACCCGCCGAACCTGCGGGCGCTCTGTGGCGTAGGCCGCAAGCCCTGACCGGTCACATCCGCGTACTCCGGCGGGTCGAGACGGTGGCAAGGCACCACGACCCGTTGGGAGAGCTCGGATGTTCACCGCACACGTCGTCGTCACCATCGTCGGAGCAGTACTCGCGGCCTTCTCGGCAGGCTCCGTCTTCTTCCACGCCAACTGGGTCGTGGAGCCGCTCCGCGAGTACCGGGTCCCGCGCTCGTGGTGGCCGTGGCTCGGCGCCGCCAAGGCCGCGGGAGCGATCGGCCTGCTCGCCGGCCTGTTCGTGCCCGCGATCGGTGTCGCCGCAGGGATCGGCCTGGTGCTGTACTTCGCCGGTGCGGTGATCACGGTGGTGAGGGCGCGCTGGTTCTCGCACGTCCCGTTCCCGCTGGTCTACGCGGCGCCGGTGGTGGCTTCGCTGGTGCTGGGCTTCACCGCGTAGGGGCGGATGCCGACGTAGGTCCGCTGTTCGAGGACGCTGCCACCGCTCGGCGCGGGCAGGCCGAGCCGGTGGTCGAGCAGGGGGACCACCTCGGTGAGTCCCGGCTGCTGGAGTACGGAGTGAATCGGGTCTGTATTGGTGCCGATCGAGCAGTCCCGGGGCAGAAAGCGACCCTCCAGGGAGGCCGCAAGGTCGATCTCTCCCTTGCGCTCGTCGTTGGACTGGAAGTCGGAGTACCCCGCGTAGCGCAGGCGCAGCGAGACACCGGGGAGGCCGGGCAGGCGCGTGGGCTCCGAGCGCAACGCGCCGTGCAGTGATCGGCGCGCTGAACGAGCTGCACATCAGCCAGGTGCCTGTGCTGTTCGGCGGCTGCCGCCGACTTTGCGACGTGCTTCCGCCGCGCATCGAGCTGGAGATCTCACGGGTGATCGATACGCCTCCGCGTCAGCGCCCAGACCGTCTCATGTAGAGTGAACATAGGTTCATTCAAAAGGACAAGCAGAACGAGTCGCTGCGCAGCGCGAGCAGGGACACCGTGCTCACCCACGCGGTGCGGGTGTTCGCCCGCCGCGGTTACGCCGCCGCGAGCATGCGTGGCATCGCCCGTGAGGCAGGAATCAGCGTCGGGCTCATCTACCGGGACTACGCAACGAAGGACGAGCTGTTCGCCGACGTGCTCGACCGCGCTGCTGCGGGTCTGGACGAGGTTGCGGGCGAGCTCGCCACGGCTGACGGTTATGCGTCCCTTGGCCGGTTCGTGGAGCGCTACCTCGGCGGGATCGCTGCCGACGACGGCGCGGCCGAGTTCTCGACGGTCGTCAACCAGGCGTTCCTCAGCGACGAACCGGCAGGCGCACGTGAGCGGCTACTCGCCGGCCATCTCGCCTTCCGGCGGTCGCTGGAGGCCGCGATCTCACAGGCGCAACGGGACGGGCACTGCACGACAGGAGACGCCAGGGCCGTGGCCGTGGTGCTGCTCTCGTTGCTGTCCGGCGCCGTGACGATGCGCATGGCGATCGGCGCCGCCGCCGTGCCGGATTCCGCGACGGTGCTGCACCTGCTGAACGGAGGACCGCGGTGATCACGGTGAGCCGGGGCGACGAGCTTGGGGAGCCGATGCGGCGGCGGATCACGGAGGTTCTCGTCCGCGGATTCGCCGAGGACTTCTCCTTCTTCTCCAAGGATTCCGGCGCGCTCGCCGACGCGTTCGCCCACATGCTGCTGCTCGACCGGTTCCACGTCGCGTGCGTCGACGGCGACCCCGCTGCGGTAGCGAGCCTCACCTCCGGAACCGAGCAGTGCTTCGCACCCGAGTGGGCACCGTTTCGCAGGCACCTCGGGCTGCTGCGCGGAACCATCTGCCATTTCGTGGTGCGGAACCAGTTCATGGCCGTGCCCGAGGGCGTGACGGACGATGTGGCGGAGATCGGCTTCGTCGCCACCGCTCCCGAGTACCAGGGACGCGGGGTGGCGACCGTCCTCCTGCGACATCTCATCGCGGTGCCAGGCTTCCGCACGTTCGTGCTGGAGGAGATCAAGGACAACAACACGCCTGCGCTCGGCCTCTACCGGAAGCTCGGGTTCACCGAGTACCGCAGGCGCCCGCAGAAGCACGCCGCGCGGGCCGGGTTCAAGGCGTACGTCTCGATGCGCCTCGATGTCGAGTGATGCGGCCCTCCGCACACGGTTTCGCCGGCGGTGCGGCACATCTCGGCACTCGTGGTCCCCGTCGAGACGAAGGCCCTGGTCAACCTATGTGGAGCTGAGGGGAATCGAACCCCTGACCTCCGCCTTGCAAAAGCGGCGCTCTACCAATTGAGCTACAGCCCCTGACCGTGGACCGGTGAGTCCACGGGACAAGTCAGTTCTTGCTCGCGGAGTCCGAGCCCGCCTTGGCCGGAGCGCTGCCGTTCGGCGACACTCCGTTCAGCGGACGCTCGGTCGGCGCGGTCGCTTCCCGCCACAGGTCCGCCTCTGCCTTGGCGTCCTTGTTGCGCTTGATCACGAAAAACACGCCGCCCGCGACAACCGCGAGTGCCAACAGCTTCTTCACGGTGATGGCCCTCCTCGACGACAACCTGCTGACCCTGCGCCTGCGATGCTACTGCACCCCGCCGGGGCCGGGTTTATGCGGTCGGGGTCACGGGTAGGCGATCGGTGACGCCACGTACGGCGACGAGGAGGGACCACCGTGGGCAACCGTGACGAACAGCAGGAAGGCCTCAAGGGCGCCGTCGAGGACATCAAGGGTCGCGTGAAGGAGAGCGCGGGCGCGCTTTTCGGCAACGACCAGATGCAGCGCGAAGGCGGCGCGCAGCAGGACAAGGCACGCGCTCAGCAGGACATCGCCGAGCACGAGGAGCGGGCCAAGCAGGCGGAACGAGACGCCGCCGCGGCCGAGGCCCGCGAGCGCGGCCACCAGTAGAAACCCCTGCTACGTCAAGGGCTGTTCCACGTGGAACAGCCCTTGAACTATGCGCTCTCCGGCCGTTGCCAGTGCAGGAGGTAGCGCCAGAACACCAGCCGCCGCACGTGGCTACCGGGCAGCGTTTCCGAGGCGATCCGCCGGGCTTCCCGGGTGGTCAACGGAGGGTCGAGGTTCACCGGCATCGCGTCGTGAGTGGGCTCGTGCCGATACCACTCGCCCCGGTCTGCCGCCCTGAGTCCGGCGAAGCCGGCGCCGAGCAAGCGATGACCGACGGCTCCGGCCAACTCGACGGGTAGCTCGCGCGGCAGGTCGGAACGAGGCAACGCGACAGCGGCGAGCACGCCACCGGGACGCAGCGAACGGGACAGCCGCAGCAACGCCTCGCGAAGCGGCAGGTGGTGCAGCGCCGTGATCGAAACGATTGCGTCGTAGTGGGCCTCCGGCAGCGGATGCCGCATCACGTCACCGAGAACGCACGTGACGTTCTCCGGGACGCGCTCCTCGGCGTGCCCGATCATCACCGGCGAGACGTCGATCGCGTCGACGTGGTCGGCCCCCTCCGCCAGCCGGGCTGCGAACGTTCCCGCACCGCAGCCCACGTCGAGCACGCGATGACACCTCCTCGGCAGCTTGCGGAGGAGGGCCCGCTGGTAGAAGGCGTTGTGGTCCCAGTCGAGTGCGCGCATGACCGGCTCAGCCTGCCAGAGTCACACCGAGTTGATCGCCATCGCGACCACGGACACCGCGGCGGCGGCCGCGAGAAGCAGGATCCGCCACCTCTCACTCCTCGTGGGCGAGTCGGTCGCAAGGTTCAGCCAGCTCCAGCGGGTGGGAACTCCGTTCGCGGCATCCGCGGCCTGAGGGCGAGTGAACAGGTAAGAGGGCGTGTCTCACGATGTCGAAGCGCATTGGTGGCGGCGGCAAGCTTTGGCGGGATCGCCCCGGCCCCGGCCTTCGCGTCACCGAGCCCACCAACGAACGGTGGCAACGGAGCGGGCCAGAGCGTCCGGTGCGCAGGCTCCGCGGCGGGCCAACGCGCGAATCAGCCCCGTTTCCCTGCTGGGGAGACGGGGGCTGATCTGCTGTGAGTCCGGCAGGACTCGAACCTCCGACCGCCTATTCCGTGCCCGTTCCTCCCAATTCCCTCCCACCTCGCTAGGTCCACGGCGGATGTGACGCAGAAGGAAAGCGGATAGTGCCAGGTGTGACCGATCAGGCTGGCGCATTCTTTGCGCGGGGATGTGCTCCTTGGGCAAGGTGACAGCCTGTTCGTGCTGACAGGACGGTAGCCTTCTCCGTACCGAGCATGATGCTTCCACCGTAGGCGTCGTACACCCTGATCTCATGCTTGCTGGGGTTATCCACGACGACCTGCGGCTCGCCGAAGCCATGTCGCCCGGTGAGCTCAATGAACAACTCCTGCGCACGAGACCACTTGTCTTCGGCAATTCGGCCGTCGTTCGCCCAGCTAGCCATTTGAACAGCGATGGCCTCCCGAACATCCGAGTACGGCTGGCCACACGGTGTCTCCGACTCCTTGTAGGGCTGCTCCCACTTCTGCGGTAGTCCCACCTCGGTAGCTAGACGCTCGCGAATCTCGGTACGGACTTGCTCGTACCGCTTCAGTACGGCTTCAATGTCTGGCCTTTTCGCCAGCTCATCGAACTTCTGCTTCGGCGACACACCAGTCATGCTTCCCTCAGGCCCTCCGCTCGGTATTCCATCATCACAGGCGCCAAGCAGCGCAGCGATCATGAAGGCGCCCAACGCCAAACGCAGCGGCTTCCTACCGTTGTCGTCCAATGCCCTGCCTAACCTGCTGGATTCGGCCGCAAATCCGGCGACCCGATAATCACCCGGCTCATCCCGTACTCGCTGGTCTGGAAGACGCCGTCATTGCGCATGTACTCGCTATGCCCCGTCGACGCCTCGGTCGACTCTCCCGACGGAGTCTGGTATCCCTCCGTGGACATGTGATGCATGCCTTCCATTCCTGCGGGATCGAGGCCGAAGCGTTCGGTAACGTTGGCGACGTCGGCCACAGGATCCTCCCGTGCCTCCCACGTGAAGGCATGCCCTTCAGGAATGCGGAGCTCGCTTGTGCTGTCGACCCCAAGACCCGGCGACCCGAAGAAGGCTGCGTCGTCCACGCCCGTCACGTTGTCACGCAAAGCGATACCGGTGGCCAGGGACCCGTAGGAGTGTCCGAGGGCGGTCATGTGCGGGTCGGTGGGGCGTGCTGCGTCGATGCCGTTGTAGAACTTTGCGAGTTTCTGTCCGCCATCCTCTGCGGCATCCCCGGTCACAACATCGAGCCACGTGTCACTGTCATCAGTCTGAGGTGGTTCATAGCCAAGCCAGGTCACGGTCGCGACCGATTCGTCCGAGCGGCCCATCACAATGAGCTCGTCTTGGGCGTGCTGTCGCAGGTCCGCAGTGTCGTTTACGTATCCACCTAAGCTTCCGTCGACGGTCGAGTTCATGCCCGGCGCGAACACCGCGACATGATCAGCGTTATCGACGTCACCGTTAGCCACGGCCGCCTTTGCCCTATCCCCCGTCATGTCCAGTGACATCAACTGCACGTCGGAACGCACGTTTCCGTTTCGGTCGTGCATGATCTGGTCGATCGAATCGAGCGATCGAAGTTTTGCTTCGATACGTTCGAGGTCTTGCTTGAGAGCGGATTTTTGAAGCTCGCCGCCAGGCCCAGCCAGGTTCGCCATCTTGTCCCGGATCGCCTGTGCTTCGCTCTTCAGGCTGATGCTCGCCTTCTCGGCGAGCTTCAAGTTCGCCGCGCTCCGGTCTTTGGCCACGACCCCATCGCGGTTGCCGACAAGTTCGGGGTTGGTCTCGATGAGCTTCGCACGCTGCGCCGACGACAGAGCCGTCCACCACCCGGCGTTTTCAGCCGGGCTAGCACCCACCGGTGGCGGCGCGACGATCGACAGCGAACCCGCGATCGCGCCCGTGTTGCCCCACGCACCTAGGCTCGACGGCTCGGTGGACTCGCCGTCAGCCGCGACGGTCTTGCCGGCAGCCGCCGCCTTCAACACGCTCGCCAGGTCAGCATCAAGGTCCTTCGCTTGACGTAAGCACTGCTCTACGCGGTCCACGAGCTCGGCTTTGATCCGGTTCCGCTCGGTCTGAATCTCGCCCGGTACCGGCTCGGCAGTACAGAGCGCTTCCATGACCGTGCCGTCGTCAGTCACGACGAACTGCTGTGCAGCAGCCAGGGACTCGATCTCTCGGACAGCGTTCTGCACCCCGGTCACGGCATCAGCCACGTCACCAACCGCTCGCCGGACCGCGCCGATCTCGCCCGCCCATTCCTGGCACTGGTCAACGAGGTCACCGCGACGGTTGGCAGCCGCCTCAGAACCGCCACCGGTCCACTCAGCCGGAGCCGCGGACGCGTCCAGCTCGTCCGAGGTGTCGGACAGCTCGTTGAACTCGCTGTTGAGCTCCCCCACCAGGTCATGCAGCGGCCCCGGCTCCCAACGTTTCGCATCCGACCACGTGACCACGCCTCACACCGCTTTCGGGCCGCCCGACGGGGGGTCATCGATCGATAGATCCAGGTTGTCCCTGGCCGCGGTATCACTCACGGCATATTTGTTCCCGGCCAAGTGCAGGTCATCGCCAAACTCGCGCATCCCGGTGGCCAGCTCTTGCCCGCGTCCCTTCCAGGCATCAACCACCGACCGCGCCGCATCAATCGAGGCCGACGCACCCGGCAACGCCTTCCCTACGGCCGAACCGAGGTTGCCCCCAGGGTCGACCTTCGCCAGCTGGTCAGCGGCACTATGGGCAGCCTCGGCCGCCTCATGGAGCGAGCCGATCACAGCCTCGTAACCACTCACCCGGATTCCCCTCCTTGCGCAGCGTTGTCACTCCCCGTATACAGCCGCCACGGATACCGTAACCGGTGCACAGCAGATCCGTCAGGCAAAACCGCCACTCCGCACCTTCACGGCGCACGATGCTGACGATCAGCACCGCGGTCGCTCGGCCTTCCTCAACGTTGCGTAGACGCGCTCCGACCACACGAGGGCAAGCAGGCGTACATGCGCAGGCGGGCGACGGCAGGGGGGGCAGGGCCGGTCTTTTCCTCGGCCGTGGGCACCGAGCTGGACGCGGCGAACGTACGGCGAGCGTTCGATCGAACAGATATCGCGCCTTATGGGCCACAACGGCACTGCCGTGACCGAGCTGGTCTACCGCCATCAGCTTCGGCCGGTGGTCGAACACGGGGCCGAGGCGATGGACCGGATCTTCGCCGGGCCGGATGGAAAGAAGCGGCGTAGTCGCTACTTAGTCGCAAAGAGGCCGGTTGACCTTACATGTCAACCGGCCTCTACGTGCTGTGGGCCCAGGAGGACTTGAACCTCCGACCTCTTCGTTATCAGCGAAGCGCTCTAACCGCCTGAGCTATGGGCCCTGGGAACGAGCAAAAGCTTACAGGACCTCGGCGGCGCCGCTCGCACGGGGTCACTCCCGTTCCGAGAGGGTCACCTCCAGGCCGCCCGCCAGGTCCGCCGACACGTTGTAGATGAACGCGCTCACCGTGGTCAGTGCCGAGATCAGCACGATGTTGATCGCGCCGACGATGGCGGCGACGCCGAACACGCGGCCCGCGCTGATCAGCGGGTCGCCCGCGCTCTCGGCGCTGTCGCCCTGCACCAGCGAGGTGTACGTGCCGTTGATCTTGTCCCACACGCCCATGCCGTCGAGCACGGTGTACAGCACACCGACGGCCACGAGCCAGACGAAGAACATCGCGACGCCGAGCACCAGGGAGAGCTTGAGCACCGACCACGGGTCGAAGCGCTTGATCTGCAGGCTCGCCCTCCGCGGGCCCCTTCCGGGCCTGCGCAGCGCGCTGACCGGCGTCGACCGGCCGCCTGCGCCCTTGCCTCCTGCCGCCGGCTGCGGCCCGCCGCTCACCGGCTGGGTGCGCTGGGTGTCGCCCTGCTGCTGGCCGAACAGCCGGTTGGCGGCGGTGCCGGTGACCACCTGGGTGTCGGCGTTGCCGTTCGACAGGTACTGGGTCTGGGCCGACGAGGCATCCTCGGCGGGCAGCTGGCCTGCCGACCAGCGCTCGCCGAAGCCGCTCTCACCCTCCTGACCGGCCGAACCGCTGCCGGTGTCCTTGGCCACGCGCTGCCACGGCGGGGCGACATCGCCGGCGCCCGTGTCGGTCGTGCCGCCGCCTCGCCGTTCGGTGTTGTCAGGTGGTGTCACAAACGGTCAGTCCCTTGTCAGATTCCGCGCCTGCTACTGCTCTTGCGTCGTCTCGTCCGGCTCGGTGTTCCCGGCTTCGTCACCGGCGGGAGCCGCTTCGCCGTTCTCTCCGTTGGGGACGTCCGACGGCTTGTCCGCGTTGCGTGCCACGGCGAGCAGGGTGTTGCCTTCGTCGAGGTTGATCAAACGCACCCCCTTCGTCTGCCGTCCGGCCTTGCGCACCTGTCCGGCGGGAGTCCGGATGACCCCGCCGCTCGAGGTGATCGCGTACAGCTCGTCGTCCGCGTCGACGATGATTGCCCCCACCAGCCTGCCACGTTTCCGGTCGTGCTGAATGGTGAGCACACCCTTGCCGCCGCGGCCCTGCACCGGATAGTCCTCGATGGGGGTCCGCTTCGCATAGCCGCCATCAGTGGCGACCAGCAGGAACGTGTCCTCCCTGACCACGCTGATGCCGAGCAGCTCGTCACCCTCGTTGAACCGCATGCCCAGCACGCCCGAGGTCGCCCGACCCATCGGACGAAGCGCCTCGTCGGTGGCGTGGAACCGGATCGACTGGCCGTCGGACGACACCAGTAGCAGGTCGTCCTCCGCGGAGGCCAGCACGGCGCCGACCAGCTCGTCGCCCTCGCGCAGGTTGATGCCGATCAGGCCGCCAGCGCGCGGCGAGTCGAAGTCGCTGAGCTTGGACTTCTTGACCAGGCCGTTCCTGGTCGCGAGCACGAGGTACGGCGCGACCTCGTAGTTCGGGATCTCGATGACGCTCGCGATCTGCTCGTCCGGCTGGAACGCCAGCAGGTTCGCCACGTGCTGGCCGCGCGCGTTGCGGTTGGCCTCGGGCAGGTCGTAGGCCTTCGCCCGGTAGACGCGGCCCTTGTTCGTGAAGAACAGGATCCAGTCGTGCGTCGAGCACACGAAGAAGTGCTGGACGATGTCGTCCTGCTTGAGTGTCGCGCCCTGCACGCCCTTACCGCCGCGCTTCTGCGAGCGGTACAGGTCGGTCTTGGTCCGTTTGGCGTACCCGGTGCGGGTGATGGTCACGACGACGTCCTCGACCGCGATCAGGTCCTCGATCGAGACCTCGCCGTCGAACGGGATGATCTGCGTGCGCCGGTCGTCGCCGTACTTCTCGACGATCTCGGTGAGCTCCTCGCGGACGATGGTGCGCTGCCGCTCGGGCTTGTCGAGGATGTCCTGCAGGTCGGCGATCCTGGCCTCGATCTCGGCCAACTCGTCGACGATCTTCTGGCGTTCCAGTGCGGCGAGCCTGCGCAGCTGCATGTCGAGGATCGCGGTGGCCTGGATCTCGTCGATGTCGAGCAGCTCGATCAGGCCGGTGCGGGCCTCGTCGACGGTCGGCGACCGGCGGATCAATGCGATCACGGCGTCGAGCTGGTCGAGCGCCTTGACCAGACCGCGCAGGATGTGGGCCCGCTCCTCGGCCTTGCGCAGCCGGAACCGGGTGCGCCGGACGATGACCTCGATCTGGTGCTTCACGTAGTGGCGGATCATCTGGTCGAGCCGCAGCGTGCGGGGCACGCCGTCGACCAGCGCCAGCATGTTGACGCCGAAGTTGTACTGCAGCTGGGTGTGCTTGTAGAGGTTGTTCAGCACCACCTTGGCGACCGCGTCGCGCTTGAGCGTGACCACGATCCGCATGCCGCTGCGGCTGTTCGACTCGTCGGCGATGTCCGCGATGCCCGTGAGCTTCCCGTCGCGGACGAGGGCGGCGATGTTCTCCACCAGGTTGTCGGGGTTGACCTGGTAGGGCAGCTCGGTGACGACCAGGATCGTGCGACCCTTGGCGTCCTCCTCGACCTCCACCACCGCACGCATGCGCACGGAGCCGCGGCCGGTGCGGTAGGCGTCGGCGATGCCCGAGGTGCCCAGGATGAGGCCCTTGGTCGGGAAGTCGGGGCCCTTGATGCGCTGCATCAGCGCGGCGAGCAGCTCGTCGTCGTCGGCGTCCGGGTTCTCCAGCGCCCAGACGACGCCGTCGGCGACCTCACGCAGGTTGTGCGGCGGGATGTTGGTCGCCATGCCCACCGCGATGCCCGAACCGCCGTTGACCAGTAGGTTCGGGATTCGGCTCGGCAGGACGTCCGGCTCCTGCGTGCGGCCGTCGTAGTTGTCGGAGAAGTCGACGGTCTCCTCTTCGATGTCCCGCAGCATCTCCATGGCCAGCGGGTCGAGGCGCGACTCGGTGTACCGCATGGCCGCGGCGGGGTCGTTGCCCGGCGAACCGAAGTTGCCCTGGCCGTCGATGAGCGGGTAGCGCATCGACCACGGCTGCGCGAGCCGGACGAGTGCGTCGTAGATCGCCGAGTCGCCGTGCGGGTGGTAGTTACCCATCACGTCACCGACGACACGGGAGCACTTGTTGTACCCGCGGTCGGGGCGGAAGCCGGAGTCGTACATCGAGTACAGGACGCGGCGGTGCACGGGCTTGAGCCCGTCGCGCACGTCGGGCAGCGCCCGCGACACGATGACGCTCATCGCGTAGTCGATGTAGGAGCGCTGCATCTCCTGCTGGATGTCGACCGGCTCGATGCGGTCGTGATCCGGAGGCAAGGTTTCCGTCATAGGTCCTTCTCGGTTGGACAGTCCTGGCGTGGACGGGGTTTCGGGGCGTTACACGTCCAGGAAGCGAACGTCCTTGGCGTTACGGGTGATGAACGAACGCCGGGCCTCGACGTCCTCGCCCATCAGCACGGAGAACAGCTCGTCGGCGGTGGCCGCGTCGTCGAGCGTCACCTGGAGCAGCACGCGGTTGGCCGGGTCCATTGTGGTCTCCCACAGCTCCTCGGCGTTCATCTCACCGAGACCCTTGTACCGCTGGATCGCGTCGTCCTTCGGCAGGCGCCTGCCCGCCGCGGCGCCGGCCTCCAGCAGCCCGTCGCGCTCCTTGTCCGAGTAGGCGTACTCCGGCTCGGAACGCGGCCACTTGATCTTGTAGAGCGGGGGCTGGGCGAGATAGACGTAGCCCTGCTCCACGAGCGGCCGCATGAACCGGAACAGCAGCGTCAGCAGCAGCGTGCGGATGTGCTGACCGTCCACATCGGCGTCGGCCATCAGCACGATCTTGTGGTAGCGCAGCTTGGAGATGTCGAAGTCGTCGTGAATGCCGGTGCCCAGCGCGGTGATCAGCGACTGGACCTCATTGTTCTTCAGCACGCGGTCAATGCGTGCCTTCTCCACGTTGATGATCTTGCCTCGGATCGGCAGGATCGCCTGGAACTTCGAGTCCCGCCCCTCCTTGGCGGAGCCACCCGCGGAGTCACCCTCCACGATGTAGAGCTCGCACTCCTCGGGATTGGTGGAGCGGCAGTCCTTGAGCTTGCCGGGCAGGCCGCCGATGTCCATTGCGCCCTTGCGGCGAACCAGGTCGCGGGCCTTGCGAGCGGCCATCCGCGCCTGCGCGCTCGACACCGCCTTGTTGATGATGATCTTGGCTTCGGAGGGGTTGCGCTCGAACCAGTCGGCCAGCCACTCGTTGCAGGTGGACTGCACGAACGACTTCGCTTCGCTGTTGCCCAGCTTGGTCTTGGTCTGGCCCTCGAACTGCGGTTCGGAGAGCTTGATCGAGACGATGCCGGCGAGACCCTCGCGCACGTCGTCACCGGTGAGGTTGGCGTCCTTCTCCTTGAGCAGCTTCTTCTCGCGCGCGTAGCTGTTGACCACGCGGGTCAGCGCGGCGCGGAAGCCCTCCTCGTGAGTACCGCCCTCGTGTGTGTTGATCGTGTTGGCGAAGGTGTACACCGACGGCGTGAAGCCGTTGTTCCACTGCATCGCGACCTCCACTTCGAGGCCGTCGCCCTTGGCCTCGAACGAGATCACCGACGGGTGGATCGGGTCCTTGCTGCCGTTGATGTACCTGACGAAGTCCTCGAGCCCGCCCGGGTAGTGGTAGGTGCGCTCCTTGATCTGCGCACGCTCCCCCGTCGCGTCCTCACCGTTCTCCTCGGCGACCCGCTCGTCGCGCAGCACCATGGTGAGGCCCTTGTTCAGGAACGCCATCTCCTGGAGCCTGCGTGCGACGGTCTCGGCGCTGTAGTGAGTGGTCTCGAAGATGTCGGGGTCGGCCCAGAACGTGACGCTGGTACCGGTGCGGTCGGTGGGGCCGAGATCGCGCAGCTCACCGGGCTCGGAGCGGTCGTAGTGCTGCGCCCAGATCCGGCCGTTCACGTGGATCTCGACATCGAGCGCGGTGGACAGCGCGTTGACCACGGAGACGCCCACACCGTGCAGACCACCGGAGACCGCGTAGGACTCGCTGTCGAACTTGCCGCCTGCATGCAGCACGGTGAGCACGACCTCGACGGTGGGCCGCTGCTCCTTGGGATGGATGTCGACCGGGATGCCACGGCCGTCGTCGACCACCCGGACGCCGCCGTCGGCGAGCAGGGTGACGTCGACCTTGGTGGCGTAGCCGGCCATCGCCTCGTCGACCGAATTGTCGACGACTTCCTGGATGAGATGGTGCAAACCACGCTCACCGGTCGACCCGATGTACATGCCGGGGCGTTTACGAACGGCTTCGAGACCCTCGAGAACCGTGATGGAGGACGCGCTGTATTCACTCTGGTTCGCTGCCACCGGCCTGATTTCTCCTCGTCTCACCCAACGCGCGCACGGGTGTGTGCCTGTCGGTCGGGCACGCCGCTCGATACTCGTCCGGCATCAATCCGGCTTGCCTCTACAAGTTTACTTGGCCAGCTCTGCTCACATGCACCAAGGACACCCCTGATTTCGTCACAGAGCGACGATCTCGACGTCAACCGGGTCCCGCCGTAGCCAACGGAGGCCTCGCGCCGGATTCGCGCAATCGGGCGGCGTCTTTGGAACGGCTAGCCGTAGGTGTCGCGCGGACCCCGGCCCGGAACGTGCCTCGGGCCTTTGCGCCAGCTCGGCGCCGTCGGGCCCTGGATCCGCATGCGCTTGACGACACCGTGCCCCACCCCCGCCGCAATCTTCGCCAGCAGCTGGCGCTGCAGCAACCGCAGCTGGGTCGCCCAGGCGGTGGAGCTGGCCCGCACGGTCAGCTCACCCTCCTTGAGCGCGACCGGCTGGGCGTGCTCCGCGACCTCCTCGCCGACGAGCCGCGTCCACTGCCCGAAGACCTGGCCGTTGGCGAGCCGGTCGCTCCAACCGAGCTGCGTCGCCATGCGTGACGCGAGTCTCCCGAGCGGCTGCGGGTCGCGCTCGTCGACACCGGGGCCGGACCAGCGCCTGCGCCTGGGGTTCTGTGCCCGGCCGAGCGCCGGCTTGGCACCGGGCCTGCGGACGCCCGGCTCGTGTCCACGGGCGGCGGCCCGCTCCCTCGCCGCCTGCAGTGCGGCGTGGGCGAGGTCCCTGCCCTGTGGACTGTCGGCGGACCCCGTCTCGTTCGGCCCAGCGGCACTGTTACGCTCGGTGTCTCGTTTGGGGGAATCACCGGCATAACCGCCCACCCGAGGGGTATTGACCACCTCATCTGGGCCTTCAGTCACGCGCGGCGATAACAGGTTCGCCGTGTTATCCACACTATCCACAGACTTATCCCCAGATCGGTGGGTAACTTGTGTGGCCCCAGTCACCTTCGGTCGTCGCTGTGGTTGATCATGGCTTTGATCAGGCACGTCGTACCTCACCCTCCGAAACCGCGAACCGCGTGCCCGCCAGCTCCTCGGGCACGTCTTCATCCACAGCCGCGGTGACGAGCACCTGCTCCGCACTCGCCGCGACCTCCGCCAGCCGGGCGCGACGCCTGCGGTCCAACTCCGCGAACACGTCATCCAGCAACAAAACGGGCTCACCCCCCGCCTCGCCTCGTAACAGCTCGTAGGACCCGAGCCGCAACGCCAGCGCGAACGACCACGACTCGCCGTGGCTGGCGTACCCCTTGGCCGGGGCTTCGCCGAGCACGAGCTCCAACTCGTCCCGATGGGGTCCGACCAGGCTTACCCCACGTTCCAGCTCCGCCGCGCGCGACTCGCCGAGCGCCTCGAGGAGGATCCCGGCGAGCTTCTCCTCGTCGGCCCGCTCACCACCGGGAACGCCGTAGCCCACCGGCAACGATTCGCCGAGGCCCGACCGGTACGCGATCCTGGCGGGCCGCGAGTCCGGGGCGACCCCCGCATACGCCGCTGCCGTGTGCGGGGCGAGGTCGGCCACCAGGTTCAACCGAGCCGCCAGCAGCTGAGCGCCCGCCGTGGCCAGGTGGTTGTCCCACACCTCGAGCGTCGACAGCGCGTACGGATCGTCGCCCCTGCGCTTGCCGGCCGACTTCAGCAGGGCGTTGCGCTGCTTCAGCACCTTGTCGTACTCGCTGCGCACACCCGCATAGCGCGGGGCGCGCAGCACGAGCAGCTCGTCGAGGAACCGCCTTCGCTCACCCGGGTCGCCGCGCACGAGCGCGAGGTCCTCGGGAGAGAACAGCACCGTGCGCAGGATCCCCAGCACGTCGCGGGGCCTGCCGACCGCGCCCCGGTTCACCCGCGCGCGGTTGGCCCGGCCGGGCGCGATCTCCAGCTCGACGGTGAGTTCGCGGCCCTCGTTCACCACGGCGACGCGCACCAGCGCCCGCTCGCACCCGTGCCTGATCAGGGGTGCGTCGGTCGCGACCCGGTGCGAGCCCAGCGTGGCCACGTAACCGATCGCCTCGATGAGGTTCGTCTTCCCACGGCCGTTCTGCCCGACCAGTACGGTCGGGCCCGGCTCCAGCGGCAGGTCGACGTGCTCCCACGAGCGGAAGTCGGTCACCTGGAGGTGACGGAGGTACACGCCGCGCCGTGCCCTACTCGCCGACCTTCTTGACCGAGTGGCCGCCGAACTGGTTGCGCAGCGCGGCCACCGCACGCATGGCCGAGGAGTCCTTCTGCCGGGAGGAGAACCGGGCGAACAGCGCGGCCGAGATCACGGGCGCGGGCACGGCGTTGTTGATCGCCTCCTCCAGCGTCCACCTGCCCTCGCCGGAGTCCTCCACGTAACCCTCGAGGTCGTCGAGCTCCGGGTCCTCGTCCAGCGCCCTGACCAGCAGTTCCAGCAGCCACGAACGCACGACCGTGCCCCGCTGCCACGCCTTGATCACCGCGGGAACGTCCTCGACGACCTTCGCCGCCTCGAGCAGCTCGAAGCCCTCGGCGTAGGCCTGCATCAGGCCGTACTCGATGCCGTTGTGCACCATCTTCGCGTAGTGACCGGCGCCGACGGAGCCCGCGTGCGCGAAGCCCTCCTCGCGGGGACCGTCCGGACGCAGCGCGTCGAAGATCGGCATCGCCTGCTCGACGTGGGCCTTGTCGCCGCCGACCATCAGGCCGTAGCCGTTCTCCTTGCCCCACACCCCGCCGGACACGCCGACGTCGAGATAGCCGATGCCCTTGCCGGCGAGCAGCTCGGCGTTCTTCTTGTCGTCGCTGAACCGCGAGTTGCCGCCGTCGATCAGCAGGTCGCCCTCGCTGAGCAGGTCGCCGAGCTCGGCGACGGTCTGCCTGGTCGCCTCGCCGGCCGGCACCATGACCCAGACCATGCGCGGCGCGGCCAGTGCCGACACCAGCTCCGCGAGCGAGCCGGTGTCGGTCACCTCGGCGTTGCGGTCGTAGCCGACCACCTCGTGCCCGGCGGCACGCAGGCGCTCGCGCATGTTGAAGCCCATCTTGCCCAGGCCGACAAGTCCGAGCTGAACCATCAGATGTCCCCTCGTGTCTTTCGTACTCTCAGCCGGGAAGCCGCACCGGCATCAGCAGGTAGAGGTAACCGGGAACGACGTCGCCGTTCTCGTCGGCCGGCTTGATCAGCGCGGGCCGGTTGGGCGTGGTGAACGTCAGCTCCGCCCGGTCGGCGTGCAGCGCGCCGAGCCCGTCGACGAGGTAACCCGGGTTGAAGGCGATGGTCACGGGCTCGCCCTCGTAGTCGACCGGCAGCTCTTCCTCGGCACTGCCCTCGTCGTCGCCACCTGCCGAGAGCCGCAGGGTTCCCTCGCTGAACTCGAGCCGTACCTGGGTACCCCGCTCGGCGACCAGCGACACGCGCTTGATCGCCTCGGTCAGCACCGACACCATCAGCACCGCGCGGGACGTGTGCTGCGCCGGGAGCAGCTGCCGGTAAGGCGGGAACTCCGCGTCGAGCAGGCGGGTGGTGGTGTAGCGGCCGGAACCGGCGAGGCCGAGCAGCCCGTCGCCGCTCGCGAGGCCGACCTGCACGGTCGCACCGCTCGCGCCGAGCGACTTCGCCGCGTCGGCGAGCGTGCGGGCGGGCACGAGGACGGCCGCGTCGGCGAGCCCCTCGGCCGGCGACCAGCTGAACTCGCGCATCGCGAGCCGGAAACGGTCGGTGGCGACGAGCGTCAGGGTGCTGCCCGAGATCTCCAGCCGCATGCCGGTGAGCATCGGCAGCGTGTCGTCCTTACCGGCGGCCACCGCGACCTGCGCGACGGCCTGTGCGAACGCCTCGCCCGTGACCTCGCCTGCCAGATCCGGCTGCGCCGGCAGCTGCGGATAGTCCTCCACCGGCATGGTCGGCAGGCTGAAGCGCGCGTTTCCGCAGGTGATGGACGCGCGAGCACCGTCGACGGCGATCTCCACCGGCTGGGCAGGCAGCGCCTTGGTGATGTCCGCGAGGAGCCTGCCCGAGACGAGCGTGCGCCCGCCGTCGGCGATCGTGGCCGGGACGCCGACGGTCGCGGAGACCTCGTAGTCGAAGCCGGACACGGTCAGCGCGTCGGAACCCCCGTCGGCTCCTGCGTCGAGCAGCACACCGCCCAGCACGGGGACCGGCGGCCTGGAGGGAAGGCTTCGAGCCACCCAGGCGACGGCGTCAGCGAGCCCATCACGCTCGACGCGGATTTTCATGGCGCCCATCCTTTCGACAGCCGAGCCCGGGCGGCTCGAAAGACGACAAATCACCCCTGCAGACGCCCCCAATGGGCAGGGGCGGTCGAGGGGGCGTGGCTGTGTGGGTTCGCCCGGACGCGGTGCGTCGCACACCGACGACACCGGCACCGAGCGGACCGGGGTGTGGGTTTCCACGTTAGAGCGTGAGCGGCACCGCCGTCATCCCGGCCCAGTCAAGCGGCCGAGCGGGTATCCCCAGGTTCACAGCTCGCTTGTTTTTGTTTTGTTCTTCTTCGAAGAGATCTTTGTTCAGCCGTAGTAGTAAGGGCTGTGGGTTGTGTGGACAGGCGTCGTCCGCGCAGGTCCGAGCACGCGCGGACGTGTGGACAGCCGTGGTGGCAGCTCGGTGGAGAAGTCGGGGGCCGCGGTGGAGAACTTTCGCCGTCCTCAGTTGCTCCACAGCTGTCCCCAGGTTTCCACAGTTTTGTCCCCAGCTGTGGGTCGACCTGTGCCCAGCCCATGCACCGCCGATGCACCCCCGAAACGTGACCTGGATCGCCCCGGTGAGTGACAAAACCTAGGCCGCAGAACGACTTCGGGCCTCACGCGAGCCCGTCACGGCGACCACTCCGGCTGTGCAGACACATGTGACAGCTACCCATTGGGCCGCGGAAAGCACCTCCGACAGCACGACGAGGCCGGCGATCGCGCCCACCGCGGGCTCCAGACTTTCCAGAACTCCCACCGTTCGTGGCGGGATCCGGCGCAACGCGGCGAGGTCCAGTGAGTAGGGAACGACCGCCGACAACACCGCGACGAGCGCTCCGATGAGCAGCACGCGGGGGGCCACGAGCTCGGTACCGCTCTGTGCGATTCCCGCCGGGAGCCACAGAATCGCCGCGAACGCGACGGCGAGCGAGAGGGTCGACGCCGTCTCGCTTCGCCTGCCCGCCGTGCGGCTCACCAATAGATAGGCGGCCATCGACGCGCCGCTCGCGAGCGCGAACGCGACGCCCGCGAACGGAGCTCCGCCGCCGGGGCCGTGGAAGAGCCAGACGCCGAATCCCGCCAGCACCGCGGCCCCCGCTTCGGCGGGGCCACGAGAAGTAAGGAGTGCCAAGAGGATCGGGCCGAGCAACTGCAGCGTCGTCGCCATGCCGAGCGGCAACGTCGTGAGCGCGGGATAGATGAGGTTCATGCCGGCGATCGCGGTGCCGTAACCGGCCACGAGCGCGAATTCCCTGCGGGTGCGGGGAAGCGCGGGCCGGTGCCACGCGAGCAACCCGAGCGCCGCGATGCCGAGCCGCAGTGTCACCGTGCCGAGCGCGCCGGCGTCGGCGAACAGGCTCTTGCCGATCGCCTGCCCGACCTGGACGCTCACGACACTGCCCAGTACGAGCAGTGCTCCCCTGCCGACCATGAGGCGAGTGTCCGGCCGCGCGGACGCAGGCGTCCATCTCATCTTCGTGCGCGAATTCGTTTAGCCTCGACTACATGATTGACCTGCGGCGGCTGCGCGTGCTGCGGGTGCTCGCGGACGAGGGCACGATCACCGCGACGGCCGCGGCGCTGTACCTCACGCCGTCGGCGGTGTCGCAACAGCTGCGGCACCTCAGCCGTGACCTCGGGGTCGAGCTGCTGCGCCGCGAGGGCAGGCGGGTGCGGCTGACGCCGGAGGCGCAGATCCTGCTGCGGCACACCGAAGACCTGTACGCGCACTGGGAGCGCGCGAGGGCAGAGCTCGCCGCACGCGGCGGTGAGCCGATGGGCGAGCTACGGCTGTGCGGGGTGTCCTCGGCGATCGCCGCGCTCGTCACGCCCGCGCTTTCCCGGCTGCGCCAGGGGTTTCCGAAGCTCCACGTGCATATCAGAGAGGAGGAGAGCGGCGACTGCTACGAGCTGGTGGCCGCCGAGCAGGCCGACATCGCCGTGGTGCTGCCGACCTCCGACTCGCCGCCGGAGGGCGACCCGCGCTTCGAACGGAGGCCGCTGCTCGACGACGTACAGGACCTGCTCGTGCCCGCGGGGCACCCGCTGACCGAAGTGGACGGTGTGTCGCTCGCCGATGCCGCTGCCGAGGCGTGGATCGTGAAGCCGTACAACAACGACACCTACCCGTTGCTCGTCACCGCGTGCGCGACCGCCGGCTTCACACCCCGGATCTCCCACCACGTCAAGGAGTGGTTCGCGGTCTCGGCGCTCGTCGCCGAGGGCGCCGGGGTCTGCCTGCTGCCGAGGCTCGTCCCGATTCCGGAGGAACACGCGGTGGTGCGGATCCCGCTGCACGGCGAGCCGAGGCCGGCGCGCCGGTTCAGCACGTGTGTGCGCAAGGGCAGTGAGACCGCGCCCGCGATCGCCGCGGGGCTTTCGGTGTTGCGAGAGCTGGCTACTGACGTGCTCGCTGCTTGATCCGCGAGGTCAGCTCCTGCACCTGGTCGTAGATCCGGCGCCGTTCCGCCATCTCCTTGCGGATCTTCTTGTCGGCGTGCATCACCGTGGTGTGGTCTCGACCACCGAAGGTCTGCCCGATGCGCGGAAGCGACATGTCGGTGAGCTCGCGGCACAGATACATCGCGATCTGCCGCGCGGTCGCCAGCGCCTTCGTCTTGCCGGGCCCGCACAGGTCGTCGAGCGTGACGTCGAAGAACTCGGCCGTGACCCCCATGATCGTCGGGGCGCTGATCTCGGGCGCCTGCGAGTCGGGGATCAGATCGCGCAGCACGATCTCGGCGAGCCCGACGTCCACCGGCTGCTGGTTCAGCGAGGCGAAGGCGGTGACGCGAATGAGCGCGCCCTCGAGCTCGCGGATGTTGGCCTCGATGCGCGCCGCGATGAACTCGAGCACGTCACCGGGAACGGCGAGCCGGTCCTGCGCGGCCTTCTTGCGGAGGATCGCGATGCGGGTCTCCAGCTCGGGCGGCTGGATGTCGGTGATCAGGCCCCATTCGAACCGCGTGCGCAGGCGGTCCTCCAGCGTCTCCAGCCGCTTCGGCGGACGGTCGGAGGACACGACGATCTGCTTGTTCGCGTTGTGCAGCGTGTTGAAGGTGTGGAAGAACTCCTCCTGGGTTCCTTCCTTGCCTTCCAGGAACTGGATGTCGTCGACGAGCAGGATGTCGATGTCCCGGTAACGCCGCTGGAACGCGACCTTGCGGTCGTCGCGCAGCGAGTTGATGAAGTCGTTGGTGAACTCCTCGGTGGAGACGTACCGCACGCGCATGCCGGGGAACAGCCGCTGGGCGTAGTGCCCGACGGCGTGCAGCAGGTGGGTCTTGCCCAGTCCCGACTCTCCCCAGATGAAGAGCGGGTTGTACGCGCGCGACGGCGCCTCGGCGACGGCGACCGCGGCGGCGTGCGCGAAGCGGTTGGACGCACCGATGACGAACGTGTCGAACGTGTACTTCTCGTTGAGGCGGGTCTTCGACGTCTGCGGCTGCGCCGGAGCCGTGTAGGGCTGGCCCGCGATCGGCTGGCCGGAGAAGGTGGGCCAGATCTCGTGGACGGCGGCGAGCGCCTCGCCCTCCTCGTCCACCTCTTCCTCGCCGTCGTCCACCTGGTCCTGGACGTTCTTCGCGACGGGCATCGAGGGCATCGGTGGCCGCTGGCCTACGGGGCGTTCGACGCCGTCGGCGCGGGTGTGCCGCACGGCGGCGGGCACGGTGATCGTGTCCTCGGGCGGAGGCAGGGGCGGGCCGTCGGAGCGCAGGCCGTTGCCGCTCTCCACCCTGCCGGGTGAGTTCACGTACCGAGGAGGTGTGGCGGGCGCCGGCGCGCTGTCGGTGGTGTCGACCTTGACGGCGAGGGAGACCTCGCGGCCGAGCCTGCGGGAGAGCGCCGTGGTGATCGGCTCGCGCAGCGCGCGCTCGATGGCTTCCTTCGCGAAGTCACTCGGCGCGGCGAGCAGCGCGGTGCCGTCGAGGAGTCCGATGGGCCGGGTCACCCGCATCCACGCACGTTGCTGGGGGGACAGCGTGCCGTCGGAGAGCTCCCTGACGACCTGCTCCCAGACGACAGCCAGGTTCAGCTGGTGCTCAGACACCCTGCTCCGCTCCCCTCCCCTCGACCTTGGCCCCAGATAGCAGGTCGGTGTGGCCACCCGCGCAGCAGGTATCCACAAAGTTGTCCACAACTGTGCATCAATGTACGGCGGCCCGCGGGCACTCCCTCCCGCGGGATCAAGGTACGCCTGCCGAAGTCTCCCACCTTTCGGCGGCGTGAGTGCGCCCCTCGTTGATACTGAGAAGGGGCACGCTAACAAGACCCGCTGATTGCCACAAGCCGTCCTTCCGGGCAAGGATTTCATGATGTACGGCGTGTTGCCATTCGGTGCTGGAGCGTGTCGATGATCGATACCGTCGGCGGCGACGCAGCGTTACTCCAGGGGCCGGTTCCAGTGTCACCGGACAGGGTGCGTACCCTCGTAAGGTCTGCCGCTGACAGCGGGCCTTTTCTGCCTGCCCACGTTCCGTCGGCTGTCAGACAATACGAGTAGACGTTGAGACCAGGAGAACTGAGCCGTGAGCAAGGGCAAGCGCACCTTCCAGCCGAACAACCGCCGACGCGCTCGGACCCACGGGTTCCGGCTGCGGATGCGTACCCGCGCAGGTCGCGCCATTCTGGCCGCCCGCAGGCGCAAGGGCCGTCAGCAACTTTCCGCCTGATCCCGTCTGCCTGCGAGGCGCGGCGTGCTTCCTGCCAACGCTCGCCTGCGGCGGAGTGAGGAATTCCGTGCGGTCATGCGCGGCGGCGTCCGAGCCGGGCGCCGCCGCCTTGTGCTGCACGCGCTCGCCGGGAACGGCGGGCAGACCAAGGCGGGCTTGGTCGTGAGCAAGGCTGTGGGCAATTCGGTTGTGCGCCATCGAGTGAGCAGGCGCCTGAGGCACCTGCTGGCCGACCGGCTCGGAACCTTGCCGGCTGGTAGTGCGTTGGTTGTTCGGGCATTACCCGCCGCTGCCACCGCGACCAGTGCGGAGCTCGGCTCGGATCTCGACGCGGCGCTGCGACGGTTGAGCCTGTCGCCTTCCGCCCGCCACGACAATGGACCAGCGGTGTGAGTACAGAGCAAGTGGCCGGCACTGAGACGGCCGAGACCCAGAAGCCCGCCGACCGGGTGCGTCCGACGCCGGTGGCCTGGGTGCTCCTGCTGCCGATCAGGTTCTACCGCAAGGCCATCTCCCCGTTCCTTCCCCCGATGTGCCGGTTCTACCCGAGCTGCAGCACGTACGCGGCCGAGGCGCTGACGCGGCACGGAGCCGCTCGCGGCTCCTACCTCGCGATCCGCCGGCTGTTGCGATGCGGTCCGTGGACCCCGCCGGGACGAGACCCCGTGCCCGAGAAGTTCAGCTTCAGGCACCAAAGCCCTGGTATGTCTACCGAGGAGTAGCTCAGTGCTCGACTTTATCTACTACCCTGTGTCGTTCATCTTGTGGTGTTGGCACAAGGTGTTCGGCTTCGTCTTCGGCGACGACAACGCGATCGCCTGGGTTCTCGGCATCGTGTTCCTGACGTTCACGGTCCGCGGCATCATGTTCAAGCCGTTCGTGAACCAGGTCCGGTCGATGAAGAAGATGCAGGACTTCGCGCCGGAGCTCAAGAAGATCCAGAAGAAGTACGCGAACGACCGCCAGCGGCAAGCGATGGAGATGCAGAAGCTCCAGCGCGAGCACGGCGTCAACCCGCTCGGCAGCTGCCTGCCGATGCTGCTCCAGATCCCGGTCTTCATCGGTCTGAACCATGTGCTCCGCATGTTCGCCCCGGGCAAGGAGAGCAACTACTTCTTCGACGCCGAGGGCGTGCGCTCCTACGTCGACGCGAAGCTCTTCGGGGTCAACCTCGGTGACGCCATCAACCACGTCAGCGCCCTCGGCGGCGGTGCGGCCGCGGCGGAGCCCGGCTGGCACTGGGACGTGGCCCCCGTCGCCATCCCGCTGATGATCGTCGCGAGCGTCGCGACCCACTTCACGGCCCGCCACTCGGTTGCCCGGCAGAACCCGGCGTCGGCCACCGCGCAGACCGCGATGATGAACCGCCTGACGCTGTGGATCTTCCCGGCCGGTGTGCTTGTCTTCGGTGCCTTCTTCCCGATCGGTCTGCTCATCTACTGGCTCGCCAACAACTGCTGGACCCTCATGCAGCAGCGCCTCGTCTACACGAAGATCGACAAGGAAGAAGCGGCGAAGAAGGCCGAGGCCAAGGAGAAGCGCACGAACCTCGGCCCGAAGCCGGGCCAGAAGCCTCAGGTCGGCCAGAAGCCGAAGCCTGCCCAGCAGCAGAAGAAGGCAGCCGACTCGCAGAGCGAGGGCGAGACCGGCTCGGCGAAGGCCGCCGGAACCTCCAAGAACGGTACCCCCAAGAACGGCAAGTCCCAGAAGAGCGGCAACTCCAGCAACGTCAAGGGCGGCGCCTGGGCGAAGAACGGCGGCAACCAACAGCGGCCCGCCACCCAGGGCAAGAAGACCCAAGGCCGCAAGCGGCGCTGACGCCTCAGGGACGCGAGAGGAGAGAAGACATGTCGGAGACAGCCGAGGTGGTCGGCACCGAACAGGACGAGGCAGTACCGGCGACGGCCGAGGACGAGACCGAGGAGACGGACGCGGGTAGCGACGACGACCTTCTGGTTCAGGAGGGCGACATCGCCGGCGATTACCTGGAGCGCCTGCTCGACATCCTCGACTACGACGGCGACATCGACCTGGACGTGGAAGCCGGGCGCGCGATCGTCAGCATCGACGGCGGCGAGGATCTGGACAAGCTCGTCGGCCCCAGGGGCAACGTGCTGGAGTCGCTGCAGGAGCTGACCCGGCTCGCGGTGCAGCAGGAGACTGGCACTCGCAGCAGGCTGATGCTCGACATCGCCGGCTGGCGCGCGGGTCGCCGGGAGGAGCTTCGCGAGCTCGGTCGGTCGACGGCCGAGTCGGTCGCGCAGTCCGGAGAGAAGGTTCGGCTGCAGCCGATGAGCCCCTTCGAGCGAAAGGTCGTCCACGACGCGGTCGCGACCGTCGAGGGCGTCACGAGCGAGAGCGAGGGCGAGGAGCCGAAGCGGCGCGTGGTCGTGCTCCCCGCGTAGTCGCACACTGAGCGAAGCGGCCCGCCGGTCAACCGGCGGGCCGCTTTTTTGTGTCCGCGTTTCACGTGAAACCGGCGACCGGTCAGTGGAGTTCTCCACATCTTCGGACTGTCGCGTCGAATCCAGAAGCGCATCAGGGACAATCGGAGGCGGCCGGTTTCACGTGAAACGGCGATCCCCGATGAGGAGTGAGTCTGTGGGTCTGGGCGGATTCGAGTCCACCACCCCGGCAGCGGCCGCTGCCGTGTTCGGCGATCAGGTCAGGCAGGCGGAGCGGTTCGTGGAGCTCCTTGCCGAGCATGGCGTCGAGCGTGGGCTGATCGGACCGCGCGAGGTTGATCGACTGTGGGAGCGGCACGTTCTCAACTCCGCGGTCATCGGCGAGCACATCCCCCACGGCGCTCGCGTCGTCGATGTCGGATCGGGCGCCGGGCTCCCCGGCGTACCGCTCGCGATCGCGCGACCGGACCTCGATATCGTTCTGCTGGAGCCGATGGCACGCCGCGTCGAGTGGCTGTCTGAGGTGGCGGGGACGCTGGGGCTCCCCCTCGCCGTCGTGCGTGGACGCGCGGAAGAAAAGGCGATCCGGCAGCAGCTTGACCTCGCCGACGTCGTGACCGCACGTGCGGTGGCGCCCCTGGCCCGGCTCGCGACGTGGTGCCTCCCCCTGGTGCGCTCATCGGGAACGCTCGTTGCGCTGAAAGGTGCGAGTGCCGCGGAGGAGATCGAGCGTGATCGGGCGGCGGTCAAGAAGGCCGGTGGCGGGGAGCCGAGGCTGGCGGAGTGTGGTGCCGGCGTGCTGGAGACGCCGAGCACGGTGGTGGTGATCGAACGCGTGGAGCAGCGGAAGCCGGAACGATCGCGGCGGCGCTCCGGAGCGCGGTCGAGATGAAAGGATTGGCCGAGCGAATGACGATCAGTACGGAGCGGCGAATGTTCCACGTGAAACGGTGCACCGGCGAGCACGTGACCGTTGGAAGGGGTGGCGCCCGGTGAACCCGCCTCGCGAGACGAGTACCGGCGGTTGGACGCCCATCGCGGAGGAGGCCGAGCGCGCCGCAAAGGTGCTGCATCCGGACGCGAACTCCATGCCCCGGCCCACACGACGCCGTGTACTCACCGTCGCGAACCAGAAGGGTGGCGTCGGCAAGACCACCAGCACGGTGAATCTCGCCGCCGGGCTCGCTCTGCACGGCGTGAAGACGCTCGTCATCGATCTGGACCCGCAGGGGAACGCCAGCACCGCGCTCGACGTCGACCACCGGTCGGGCACGCCGTCCGTCTACGAGATGCTCATCGGCGAGGTGTCACTGGCCGATGCGACGCAGGTCAGCGAGCAGTCCCCCAACCTGTTCTGTGTGCCCGCGACCATCGATCTGGCCGGTGCCGAGATCGAGCTGGTGTCGATGGCGTCGAGAGAGTCGCGACTCAAGGAAGCCCTCACGAGCGAAGCGCTGGACCAGCTCGGCATCGACTACGTCTTCATCGACTGCCCGCCCTCGCTCGGGCTGCTCACGGTGAACGCATTGAGCGCCGCGCACGAGGTGCTGATTCCGATCCAGTGTGAGTACTACGCGCTCGAGGGGCTCGGCCAGCTCCTCAGCAACATCGAACTCGTCCAGCAGCACCTGAACCCCGCGCTGAAGGTGTCGACCATCCTGCTGACGATGTACGACGGCCGCACCAAGCTGGCGGACCAGGTGACCCAGGAGGTCCGTAACCACTTCGGTGACGTCGTGCTCAAGACGATCATCCCGCGCAGCGTGAAGGTCTCGGAGGCGCCCGGGTACGGGCAGACGGTGCTGGCCTACGACCCGGGCTCACGGGGTGCGATGAGCTATTTGGACGCCGCACGGGAAGTCGCCGAGCGTGGAGTGAGGGAGCAGAGATGAGCGAGCGCAGGGGTGGGCTCGGCCGCGGACTGGCGGCCCTGATTCCGACCGGGCCGGTCAGCGCGGAGGGAACAGCCACCGCCGAGATGCCCGCCGAGCCGGTCGCCGCGGACGGCGACAAGGGCTGGTTCGCGGCGAACGGCTCGGTCAAGGCGGTCGGTGGTGAGGTCGCCGGCGCCGTCTACCGCGAGGTGCCGGTCGAGGCGATCAAGGCGAACCCGAAGCAGCCCCGCCAGGTCTTCGACGAGGAGGCGCTCGCGGAGCTGGAGCACTCGATCCGCGAGTTCGGGCTCATGCAGCCGATCGTCGTGCGTCAGCTGCCTGGCGACGAGTACGAGCTCGTCATGGGTGAGCGCCGCCTGCGCGCGTCCCAGCAGGCTGGGCTGGAGGTCATCCCGGCGATCGTGCGGCAGACCGCCGACGAGGCGATGCTGCGCGACGCCCTGCTGGAGAACATCCACCGCGTCCAGCTCAATCCGCTGGAAGAGGCGGCGGCGTACCAGCAGCTGCTCGACGAGTTCGAGGTGACGCACGAGGAGCTCGCGTCGCGCATCGGCCGAAGCCGTCCGGTCATCACGAACACGATCCGGCTGCTGCGGCTCCCCCTCCCCGTCCAGCGTCGCGTCGCGGCGGGCGTGCTCTCGGCGGGGCATGCTCGCGCGCTGCTGTCGCTGGAGGACCCCGAAGGTCAGGAGGAGCTGGCGGCGCGCATCGTCGCCGAGGGGCTGTCGGTCCGGGCGACCGAGGAAGCCGTGACCCTCGCCAAGGGGCAGGCCAAGAAGAAGGAGAAGGCTCCCTCGCGGAAGCCGATGCAGGCTCCCGGTCTGCAGGATCTGGCCGAGCGCCTTTCCGACACCTTCGACACGCGTGTGAAGGTCGACCTCGGCCGCCGGAAGGGACGCATCGTGGTCGAGTTCGGGTCGGTGGACGATCTCGAACGGATCGTGGCCCTCATGGACCCAAATCGGTCAAATCGGGCACTTGAAATCGATAACCCATGACACCGGGCTATTTCGTCACGGTGATGATTTCTCGTCAGCTCCCGCGCTGAACGGCGCGGGCCACGAGATCAGCGAAGACCGCCCCGAGGGACGTGCCGGCCGCCTCCATCGCCATCGGAACGGTGGAGGTCTCGGTCAGCCCCGGTGACAGGTTCACCTCGAGGAAGTGAACAGTGCCATCGGCGGCGACCACGGCGTCGGTCCGGGAGATGTCCCGCAGTCCGAGCAACCGGTGCGCGCCGACCGCGAGCTCCCCGACCGCCTTCTCGGTCTCCGGAGTCAACCGGGCGGGAGAGAAGAAGTCGGTGAGCCCGGCGGTGTAGCGAGCGGTGTAGTCGTACACCCCGCTTTCGGGAACGATCTCGACGGCGGGCAGGGCCTGCGGTCCGCCGTCCCGTTCGACGACCGTGACCGCGACCTCCACGCCGTCGATGAACCGCTCCGCGAGCACCGTGTCGCCGTAGGCGAAGCAGCCCACCATCGCCGCGGGGAGCTCCGCCGCGTCACGCACCACCTGCGTCCCGAGTGCCGAGCCGCCCTGATCCGGCTTGAGAATCATTGGCAAACCAAGTCGCTCGACCATCGCGTCCAGCACCGCCTGCGCGCCCAGCTCGCGGAAGGTGCTGTGCGGCAGGACGAACCACTCGGGCGTGGCGAAGTCGGACTGCGCGACGAGTGCCTTCGCGATCGGCTTGTCGAACGCACGGCGGCACGCCCACGAGCTGGTGCCCACGAACGGCACGCCGAGCATCTCCAGCACCGTCTGGATGGAGCCGTTCTCGCCCTCTCCCCCGTGCAGGGCCACCACCGCGGCGTCGGGCCGCTCGTCCCGGAGCCGAGCCACCAGGCTCGCATCGGTGTCCCACTCGTCGACCGACAGACCCTGCTCACGGAGAGCGACCGACAGTCGGCGACCGGAGCGCAACGACACGTCCCGCTCGTGTGAAAGACCGCCCGCGAGCACGGCGACAGTAGGCTCGGCCACCCAGGAACTCCTCAACTGATCAGGTGAAAAACTGGTGCTCAGACCGTGTCCGGTCCGGGGAACTGCGGCCCCGACACTGCCCGCGTGGTGACGCTACCGAACGTGCGCGCCAGCTCCATCTCGGACTCGAGCACGCCGGCGAGCCTGCGCACGCCCTCGCGGATCCGCTCCGGCGTCGGGTAGCAGTACGACAGGCGCATCTGCCTGCTTCCGAAGCCGTCGGCGTAGAAGCCCGTGCCCGACGCGTACGCCACGCGCGCCGTGACCGCGCGCGGCAGCATCGCCTTGGTGTCGACGCCCTCGGGCACCGTCACCCACACGTAGAAGCCGCCGTCGGGCTGCGTCCACGTGCACCCGGGCGGCATGTGCTGCTCCAGCGCCGACAGCATCGCGTCGCGGCGCTCCCGGTAGTTCTCCTGGAAGGTCTTGATCTGGCCCTTCCAGTCGTGTGTCGCGAGGTAACGCGACACCACCAGCTGGTTCAGCGTGGGCGGGCACAGCGTCGCCGACTCCGCGGCCAGCACGAGCTTCTCGCGCACGGCGTGCGGCGCGAGCACCCAGCCGACGCGCAGGCCCGAGGCGAACGTCTTCGAGAAGGAGCCCAGGTACACGACGTTGTCGGGGTCCATCGACCGCAGCGCCGGATAGGTCTGCCCGTCGAAGCCGAGCAGGCCGTACGGGTTGTCCTCCACAACCAGGACGTCGTGCTCGGCGCAGATCTCCAGGATCTCCGCCCTGCGCTCGACGGCCAGCGTCACGCCGGCCGGGTTGTGGAAGTTCGGGATCGTGTAGAGGAACTTGACGCGCTTGCCCTCCCGCTCGGCGGTGGCGAGCGCGGCGCGCAGCGTGTCCGGCACCAGGCCGTTGTCGTCCATCTCGACGTGCACGACCTGGGCCTGGTAGGCGGCGAACGAGCCGAGCGCGCCGACGTAGGACGGTCCCTCGGCGAGCACGACGTCGCCGGGGTCGCAGAAGAGGCGGGTCACCATGTCCAGGCCCATCTGCGAGCCGACCGTGACGACGATGTCGTCGGGGTGGCCGGTGATGCCCTCCATCGCCATGATCTCGCAGATCTGCTCACGCAGCGTGGGCACGCCGTGGGCGGAGCCGTACTGCAGGGCGACCAGGCCCTCCTCGGCGATGAGCTCCGCCATCTGCCCGGACAGCGAATCCAGCGGCAGGGCCGCGAGGTTCGGCATGCCGCCGGCCAGTGAGACGACCTCGGGCCTGCTGGCCACCGCGAACAACGCTCGGATCTCCGACGCCGTCATGCCCGCGGTGCGCGCGGCGTAACGGTCGAGGTGCGGATCGAGGTTGTGGCGGCCCGGCTCGGACCCCGGTCTGTGCTCCGGTGGCTGGGAGGCAGTCATGGCATACTTCCGTCTGCTTCGAAAAGCGCTCGGCAGTTGGGGCGATCTACCTGCAGGTAGATCTCAACGAGTGTAACGTCACGGGGTTCGGGCCCTCCCGGGTTTCTGCCCTGTGTCACATCGGCATATGCTTTGCACTGCTTTCGACAGACGCACATCCCCGGGGAGGCTTGGTGTCGCGACGCGTCGTGGGCGTCACGCTCGACAACCTCGAGCAGTTGCCGTTGCACTGCCGCCGGTGCGTCTACTGGGAGCTGGCCCCGCACCTCAAGCAGCAGGCAGAGGAGTTCGGGGAGACCGAGGTCGAGAAGGAAGCCTGGGTCTCGGGCGTGCTGCTCGAATGGGGTTCGTGCGGCCGGATCATCCACAGCGGCGACCTCCCCGTCGGTTTCGTGCTCTACGCGCCGCCGAGCGCGGTGCCGAGGGCCAACGCGTTCCCCACCTCTCCGCCGAGCCCGGACGCCGTGCTGCTCACGGCGTTCCATGTGGCCCCTGAGTTCCGCGGTGGCGGCCTCGGACGGGTCCTCGTGCAGTCGGTGGCCAAGGACCTCACTCGACGCGGTGTGCGGGCGATTGAGGCGTTCGGTGACGCCGACCCCGAAGCGGGCACCGAGGAGCACGCGTGTGTGGTCCCGGCCGCGTTCCTGCAGAGCGTCGGGTTCAAGACCGTGCGTCCGCACCCCCGGTGGCCGAGGCTGCGCCTGGAGCTGCGCTCGGCGATCTCGTGGAAGGAAGACGTCGAGGCCGCGCTGGAGAAGCTGCTCGGCCAGGTCACCATCACCACGGCCACGCCGAGCACCACCCGCGCCTAGTTGTCCACAGTTCTGTGCACAACTAGGCCACTTATCCACACCCACGTTCGCCTGGCACCCCGGATGCAGTGAAGGCCACCGTCACTGCGTTCAACGCAGGCATGGTGGCCTTCACTGCATCCGGGACTGAAAGGCTACGCGCTACTCCGCTTTCGCCAGCTCGTGGGCGAGGACGTCGGCGAAGGTGAACGTGCCGGTCGGCTGGTCGTTCTCGCCGAGCAGGTAGAGCCGCTTCACGGCGATCAGGATCCCCTCGGCCACCACGTCGCGGAACGCCGGGTCGGAGAGCCTGCGCCGGTCGTCGTGGTTGGTCAGGTAGCCGATCTCGACCCGGACCGCGGGGCAGCGGGTGCGGGTGAAGATGTCCCACGTCTTGGGGTGCGTGCGGCAGTCGCGCAGGCCCGTGCGCGCGGCCAGCTCACGTTGGATGTAGCCGGCCAGCAGCTCACCCACCGTGGACGTGGTGCCGTTGCCGGTGCCGAAGTGGAAGCTCGCGACGCCCTGCGCATACGGGGAACGGTTGCCGTCGCAGTGCAGGGAGAGGAAAAGGTCGGCGCCTGCGTCGTTGGCGAACTGCGCGCGCTCCAGTTCGGTCGGACTGTGCGCGGGGCCACGGGAGATCAGCGCCTCCATGCCCGTGGCCTTCATGCGGCCCTCGAGCCGCCGCGCCAGATCCCAGGCGATGTCGGACTCGCGGATGTCGTTGACGACCACACCGTGGTCCGCTCCACCGTGGCCGGGATCGATGACGATGCGCTTGCCGCGCAACCTCGGGCCCGCCCTGCGCACCTGCTCCTGCTCGCGCAGGAACACCGGCCGGCCACCACGCGCGCGCGGCGACAGCTGCCGCAACGCCCGCACGGTCGCCGGACCGCAGATGCCGTCGACGGTGAGCCCGTAGTCGCGCTGGAAGTTCCGCAGCGCCCGCTCGGTCTGCGGGCCGAAACCGCCGTCGGGGCGGCCCGCGTCGTAGCCGAGCTCGGTGAGCCGCTCCTGCAGCGCGAACACGTCGTCGCCGTGCACCGGCGACGAGACGAGGTAGGCGAGCGGCCTGCTGCCGAGGTGATAGCTGGAGCCCCGCAGCGCCCGGTACGTCGCCGGACCGACGATGCCGTCGGTGATCAGGCCCCTGCGCTGCTGGAACGCGCGCACGGCGTGCTCGACGACGGTGTCGAAGGCCGCGTGGGTGGGCGAACCGTCCGACCCGTCACCGGGAGGGAGCAGGTCCAGGCTGCTGAGCATGGACCTGATCTCGGCGACCTCCGGTCCGGTGTCGCCGCGGCGGAGTACCCGCATGCACTCCTCGCTCTTCCTTGGGCACCAAGTGCGCTCGATGCTGTGCGATGTGGAACAGGGCCCGGCGGCCCTGAGGCCCCTATTGTGCCTTGTGAACTCTCAGTGAGCGCGCAGGGCCGGTGCGTGCGTCCCGGCGTGGCGCCCCCGGGTCACACGGGAAACCCGGGGGCGCGAGTCGACGCGCCACCCGGGTCCCGCGAGTTGCGACGAGAGACGTCAGAGCACGTCAGCCAGGTCGGACAGCAGGGCCGCCTTCGGCTTGGCCCCCACGATCTGCTTCACGGGCTTGCCGCCCTGGAAGAGGATCAGCGTCGGGATGGACATGACCTGGTAGTCACGAGCCGTGTTCGGGTTCTCGTCGATGTCGAGCTTGCCGATCGTGAGCTTGTCCTTGTGCTCGGAGGCGATCTCCTCGAGCACCGGCGCGACCATCTTGCACGGGCCGCACCAGGTCGCCCAGAAGTCGACGAGCACGGGCTTGTCGCTGGCGAGCACGTCGTCGGCGAAGCTGGAGTCGGTCACCTTGACGGTGTCGGTCATCTTCTCTCCCTGTCCTGTTTCGGTTGACGTCAGTTGGCCCGGGTCGCGTAGCCGCCACCCACGAGTTCGGCTGCCTCGTGTGCCTCGCTGACCCCGGTGTGCTCGGCCAGCCAGCGCTCGGCGTCGATCGCGGCGGTGCAGCCACTGCCCGCCGCGGTGATCGCCTGGCGGTAGGTGTGGTCCACCAGGTCGCCCGCCGCGAACACGCCGTCGATGTTGGTGTAGGAGCTGCGGCCCTTGGTGACCACGTAGCCCTCGTCGTCGAGGTCGACCTGTCCGCGCACGAGCTCGCTGCGCGGGTCGTGCCCGATGGCGACGAAGAACCCGGTCACGTCGAGCGTGGACTCCTCGCCGGTGACGGTGTCCTTGAGCTTCAGCCCGGACACCTTGCCGTCGCCGACCACCTCGGTGACCTGCGAGTTCAGCTTCCAGCGGATCTTCTCGTTCGCCTTGGCGCGCTCGAGCATGATCTTGGAGGCGCGGAACTCCTCGCGCCGGTGGACGATGGTGACGCTGCTCGCGAACTTGGTGAGGAAGGTGGCCTCCTCCATCGCCGAGTCGCCGCCGCCGACCACCGCGATGTCGTGCTCGCGGAAGAAGAACCCGTCACACGTCGCGCACGACGACACACCGCGGCCGAGCAGCTCCTGCTCGCCCGGAACGCCCAGGTAGCGTGCGGCGGCGCCCATCGCGAGGATCACGGCGCGGGCCGCGTAGCGCTTGCCGTTCGCGGTCACGTACTTGACGTCGCCGATGAGCTCAAGCTCCTCGACGTCCTCGGACCGCAGGTCGGCACCGAACGCCTTCGCCTGCTCGCGCATCTCCTCCATGAGCTCCGGACCCTGGATGCCCGACCGGAAGCCCGGATAGTTCTCGACCTCCGTCGTGGTCATGAGCGCACCGCCGAACTGGGAACCCTCGAACACCAGGGGTTCCAGCTGAGCGCGCGCCGCATAGACGGCAGCGGTGTACCCAGCGGGACCCGACCCCACGATGATCAGGTTCCGAACGTCCTCTCCAGCCACCCGTGACCTCCGCTTCGACGACAACCTGCGTACCAGGCTCAACACGATCGTAGGTGTGGGTGTTCCCGACGTGACGTGGACCGCTGCCAAACGGGCCGCCCCTCCCGTCACGTGGAATGGGCGGCCCGTTCTCGCTGGTCCTACCGGCCGATGAGCTGGTCCTTCAGCAGGCCCGGGTTGTCCGGACCGCAGTCGGGCGCGAGCGCCACGAACCGAAACTGGGCGAGCTCGCCCGTGGTGTAGAGCACGAACACGGCCTCCTGACCGTCGATCGTGCCCGGGGTGATTCCCACCGGCTGCTTGACGGGGTCGATCCCGTTGGCCTCGAGGCAGGCGTCGAGGCGCTGCTCGTTCTCCAGCGGGCCGAAGTCGCGCACGCCCTCGACCTTGCCGATGGCGGCGTTGATCTGGCCGCTGTCGACCGCGACTCCCTTCGGGGCGCTGTCGGCCATTCCGGGCGTCTCCTCGGAGGCGTTGGGGGTGACGATCACGACCGCGGCGACGACGGCGGCCGCCGCGGCGAGGAACCCGGCTCCCCAGCCGGCGCGACGGTTCCGGCGCTTGCGGGCGGCGTCGATGCTCACGACGTTCGAGGCGCCGCGGGCCTGCTGCTCCTGTGCGAGGGCGGCGTCGATCCTGGCGGCGACGTCGGCCGGCATGGGCGGCACCGGCGCCGCGCTGAGGTCCGCGAGCTCGGCGCTGGTCGCGTCGAGTGCCTCGATGATCGCGCGCGCCTCGGGATCGGCGTTGACCCTCGGCCACAGCTCGGCGGCTTCGCTTTCGCTAAGCACGCCGGCATGCAGATCGGCGAGCACGTCGACAGACCACGGGGGGCCGACGGCCCCGCCCATCCCCCTGCTTTCGTCTGTCATCGTCCCTCCCCGTGTTTGCTTTCGTGAGTTGGGACGTCACCCTCCGGCTCGGGGTTCCGCAGATGACCGAGAAGTTTCGCCAGTTTGCCGCGACCTCGCGCACATCTGCTCTTGACCGTTCCCTCCGCGATACCCAGCATCTTCGCGGTCTCGGCCACCGAGTAGCCCTCCACGTCGACCAGCACGATCGGCACCCGCTGCTCCTCGGGGAGTTGCTCGAGCGCGTCCTTGATCACCAGCCGCGTCTCGCGCTCGGCCATCGAGTCGCGCGGCACCGCGGGCTCGTTGTGCCCCTGCTCGGGCAACGGCACGGTGGGCCTCGCCTGGCGTCTGCGGACCCGGTCGAGGCACGCGTTGACGACGATCCGGTGTAGCCAGGTGGTGACCTGCGACTCGGCGCGGAAGTTCGCCGCGGCGCGGAACGCCGAGATGAAGGCCTCCTGAAGGGCGTCCGCGGCCTCCTCGGGATCACGGACCGTGCGCAGCGCGACCGCCCACATTCGATCCCGGTGCCGCCGCACTATCTCGTTGAACGCGTGCGGGTCTCCTGCTGCGTGTGCCGCGATGAGATCGGCATCAGTGGGCGCTGCTGCGGTCACCCGGAAGAGACTACTAAGGCGGGTGGATCAGTCACCCGGCAGGCAGGAACGTCAGTTCGCCCAGCTCCGAGGCGAACTGGGGCTCCTCGCCGGAGAGCGACGTGATCCACACGATGACGTACCGGGCCGACGTCGGATCCTGAAGCTGGATCTCGGTGTCGGTGCCCTCGAGCGTGCCGGAGCCGACCACCCTGGTGTCCTCCAGCGCGGGGTCCGCCTCGTCTGCGATCCGGATCTCGACGTTGGTGCCGGGGCTGTCGGCGGTGATCTTCACCTTCGACAGCTGCAGCGGCGAGTCGAACGTGGCGACGAGGCCGACGCCGGGTTTGAACGTGGGGAACTGCTGGCGGTACTCGTCGGTGCGCCAGATCGTCGCGGGGTCGCCGTCGATCGCCAGCCCCGCGTCCTCGACGCTGTCGCCCTCGCCCTCCGGGTTGTAGACCGCGATGTCGTTGGGCGCGACGGGCTCACCGTTCGCGCCCGGCTGCGGAGCGGGCGGGTTCTGCGGCTGGTTCTGCGGCGGGTTCTGCTGCTGGGTGGGGGTCGGATCGGCGAGGTTGACCGGTGGTCCGCTGGACTCGGGATCGTCCTGGAAGAAGCTGATCGCCATCATGCCCAGCCAGGCGAGGATGCCGACCGCGGCGACCACGAGCACCGTCACGCCCAGCGCGAGCTTGCGCCGCCTCGCCGCGTCCTTGACCGGCTTCTTCGTGGTCCAGACGCCGCCGTCGGGATCGACGTTCGGGTCCTTGGCGATGTACTGCGTGCGTTCGGCGGCCTCCGCGGCCTCGTCGAGCACCCGCAGGATGGCCGCACTGGTGCGGATGCCGCCATGGCCGCCGTCCTCGATCGTGCGCACGGCGAGAGCCGAGAGCTCCTGGGGCACGCGTGGCTCCAGGGAACGGGCCGGTACGACGCGGCCCGTCGGCGAGCGCGGCGCCGCCGGCACGGCGGGCGGACCGCCTGGCAGCGCCCAGCGGCCGGTGAGCAGCAGGTACAGCACGGCGCCGAGCGCCTTCACGTCGTCGCGCAGGGTCGCGTCCGGCAGCGGGCCGGGGAACGAGAGCCGCAGCCTGCCGTCCGGGGTCAGCCGGAGTCGTTGCGGGTGGTCGAGGCCCAGCACGAGGCCCGACTGGTGGGCCAGCTCCACGGACTCGGCGAGCGCCTGCACCATGCGGGCAGCGGTGCCCGGTTCGACGGGCCGCTCCGCCACGAGGTCGATGAGGTCGGTGCCCTTGGTCCACTCGGCGACGACGATGCCGAGCAGGCCCTCACTGGAGGAGATGCCGTTGCCGAGGCTGAGCACGTCGAGCACCCTGGCGACGCCCGGGTGGTTGAACTTGGCGGCGTGGGCCGCCCGTTCGAGTGTGCGCCTGCCCAGCCGGGCGGCCTCCGCGTCGGCGGGATCGCCCACGAGCATGGTCAGCGCGACGTCCCGGCGCAGCTGGCCGTCCCTGGCGCGCCACAGGTGGGCGCCCGCGCGTTCGTCGATGCCGAACTGAGCGAGCAGCCGGTAGCGGCCGTCGCCGACGACGCCGCCGGGCGCCAGCGATCCACCCCGCGTACTCGTGCCCACCGGGCCGGACCCCCTGCTTCCTCGACGACACGTTTCTCACGAGGGTACGTGAACACACGTAGCGAGATGCAGTTTACGCGCGCCGGACCATTCGGGTGATTCTGCGGGTCACCGGGGTGAGCTCGTCAACCTTGAGTGCGATCAGCACCCCGAACGAGACACCGATTCCCACCACGCCCTGGAGGATCAGCTTCACCCACGCGCCGAGCACGGGGCCGAGCGCGTCCGGCACGAGCCAGCCGACGACCACCGCGGCGAGCGCGCCGAGCCCGCTCGCCACCACGGTGAAGAGGATGACGCCGAGCACGCGCTTGCTGCGCAGGTTGCCGAGCTTGACCCACAGCCACACCTGGCCGAGCACGGCACCGACCACGAACACCAGCGAGTTCACCATCATGACGCCGAGCACCACGTTGACCGGGTGCAGCACCGCGGAGGCCAGGTACAGCAGCGGGATCTTCACCGCGGTCATCACGACCATGATCAGCGTGGGCGTGCGCGAGTCCTTCATCGCGTAGAACACGCGCATCTGCAGCATCACCAGCGCGTACGGCAGCAACCCGAACGCCGAGACGGCCAGCGCCTGGCCGAGGCGCTCGGCGTCCTCCACCGAGCCCTTGCCGAGCGCGAACAGCGCGACACCGATCGAGGTGCCCGCCACGGCCATCACGGCCGACACCGGCAGCAGCATCAGGGTGGTGAGCCGCGAGCCGTAGGAGAGGTCGCCGATCAGCCTGCGGAAGTCGTTGTCGGCGGCGGCCCGGCTCATCTTCGGCATCAGCGCCGTGAGCAGGGAAACGCCGATCACGCCGTAGGGCAGCTGGAACAGCAGCCACGCGTTGGAGTAGATCGAGGGACCACCGGCGGCGCCCGCCGTGAGCACGCGGGTGTTGACGACCATGCCGATCTGGCTCACCGCGACGTAGCCGAGGATCCACATCGCGAGCCCGCCGAACTCCTTGAGCCGCTCGTCGAGGCCCCAGCGCCACCTGAAGCGGAAGCCCGAGCGGCGCAACGCGGGCAGCAGGAACAGTGCCTGCGCCACCATCGCGGTCAGCACGCCGACGCCGAGCACGAGCACCTTGGGGTCGCTCATCTCGGTCGGGATGATCGTCGGGTCACCCGGGACCAGCGCGAACGCGGCGATCGTCGCGAAGATGACGAGGTTGTTGATCACCGGGGCCCACTGGGCGGGGCCGAAGATCTGCTTGGCGTTGAGGATCGCCGAGAGCACCGCGAAGAGCCCGTAGAAGAGAAGGCCGGGCAGCAGCAGGTACGCGAACCACGTCGCGAGCTGCGGGTTCGCGTCGCCGGTGTCGTCCATGAGCAGGGACGTCAGCCACGGTGCGATCGCGACCGAGACCACCGTGCCGATGCCGAGGATCGTCAACGCCATCGTCAGCAGCCGCTGCGTGTAGGCCTCGCCGCCGTCCTTGTCGTCCTGCGAGCGCACGAGCAACGGCACGACGACACTGGTCAGCACGCCACCCAGCAGGAGCTCGTTGATGATCAGCGGCAGCGTGTTGGCGACGGTGAAGGAGTCGTAGAGCACGCCGAGGGTGGCGACCCACGCGAGCATGACCTTCCACGCGAAGCCGGTGATCCGGCTGGTGAGCGTGGCGATCGCCATCCGGCCGCTGGCCCTCGCCAGCGACGGGGCCTTGGCCTGCTCCTGCTCCTTCGGCCGCTCCAGCTGGACGGCGGGCAGCCGCTCGCCGATCTCCGTGTGCCGGAGCCCGTCCACGATGCGCGGCATCATCCGAGTCGCGAGCTCGTCGTACGGCCTCAGCACGTCGGGGTCGGCGGCGGGCCAGCGCACCCCGGGAGGCACCCCGCGGTCGCGCGGGATGTACATCGTCGACTCGCCCTCCTGCGGCGGAGGGGCGACGGACCGGGTCCGGTCGGCCTCCTGCCGCCACGGCCGCACCGGCTGGCGGCGCTGCGGCTCCGGCGGGCGGCCCCGGCGCGGCGGACCCTGCGGCGGGGATGGCGGCTGCCGGACCTGCCGCGTCCTCGGGGGAGGTGGCGGCGGCTGGGCGGGCAGTCTGCCCTGCTGCTGACCCTGGCCGGGCGGCCTGGGCACGCGCCCGTTCTCGCGCGGGTCCGGAGGGGGTTGCCTGCGCCGGTCGGGTGGTGGCTGCCGCTGACGCTGGGGATCGGCAGGAGGCGGCCTGCGCCCCGCTCGCGGCGGGGGCGCATCGGGACGTGGAGGCCTCCCGGCGCGCTCAGGCGGCAGGCCCGGCTCTCTGTCCAACACGTCCCAATCCGTCGGCGGTCAAGCTTGGTCGATTCAGGGTAATCCGGAGCCGGGCCGAATCTCAGGTCCTATCGGCCCTACGTACCCTTCCTCGCCTTCACCCGACGGTAGATGCGCCTGCCGGAGAGCAGCACGAGTGCTCCGGCAGCTGTGGCCGTGAGCACGACGGTGACCACGCCGAGCTCGCTCGAGGAGAACTCCAGCCGCGCGGGTGTGCCCAGTTCCGTGCCCCCCGGCGTGGTGAGCGAGACGTCCAGGTTGAAGCGGCCCGAGCGCAGTGCCTCGGCCGGGATGTACTGGGGGATCTTGCTGTTCGCCGAGAGCAGCGAGTCCGGCATGTGGGCGGGCCGCAGACCCGCGTTGTTCTCCAGCTGGATCCGCACGGTGATGGCGACCGGCAGTGAGTTGCTGAGCGTCACCGGCAGCGGGCTCGACCCGGACGCCAGCGACACCGACTGCGACAGCGTCGTCACCGTGACCTGCCTGCGCAACGCCGTGAGCTGGGCGGTCGCCGCCCTGGCCGCGGCGGCGCCGAGGCTCGAACTGCTCTGCCACGCCGTCGACGTGGCCCTGAGCACGGCGTTGTGCAGCGGCTGGATGATCGCGGCCGGCTGCACCTGCCGCGTCGGGTCCACCGACATCGCGCGCTGCAGGTCCGCGGCGACGCCTTCGAGGTCGGACAGCTCGGCGATCACGTCGCCGGGCACGGAGAACGCGCCGTCGAGCGTGCCCGTGTCGCCGGCCGCCGCGCTCTCGGGCGGACCCGCGAGCAGTTCGTCCAGCGAAGCGGGCTCGACCATCCCGAGTGACTGCAGGCTGGCGAAGGAGTCGAGGAACGCGACGAGCTCGCTGACCGGTGCGTCCCAGCGCCGGGGCGGCGCCACCAGCACCGGCCCCTCCGGCTCCTCGCCAAGGCCGGCGTGGAAGGCGAGCGCCGCGATGCCGTTCTGGGTCGCGATGTTCGGCTGGTCGGCGGGCGTCTGCGCGCTCGTGGCCGTGCTGCGGGCGCCGCCGAGGGCACCCGAGGTGAGCGCGTCGAACGGCAGGGAGCGCATGCCGGGGTGCGCGCTCGTCTGCTGCAGCGGGTCGGTGATCAGCGTCGTCACGCCCGCCTCGGCGACCCGGCGCAGCGCGGTCTCGTCGAGCGCGCTGCCGGGCCACACCACGCCCGGCTTGGGCTGTACGCCGAGCTTCTGCAGGATCGACGTGCCGTTCAGCGCGGTGCCCACCAGATCGGCAGGCGTGTTGACCTGGGAGACCGCGGTGAGGTCGGCGTCGGCGTAGGGCAACTGGATGACGCAGTGCGACGCGACGAGGTCCCGCAGCTTCGCCAGCCATTCGGCGGCGGCTTCCCGCCCGGAGCCCGGCAGCTCGCCCGACGGCGTGCGCACCTGGTAGCCCCTCGTCATCAGCTCGACCGTGTCGAGCAGCTCGGGGTCGATCGCGAAGCACAGGGAGCCGAACACGGGGGTGTCGCGCTGCGACGCGGCGGCCGCGACGAGGGCGTCGAGCCTGCCGCCGGGTTTGAGCTCGGCGGCGAGGATGTCGTCGGCCAGCACCAGTGGTCCGCCGTGCGGCGACGCGACCACCTGCGGCTTGCTGGAGGTGATGGGCCAGAGCATCGACACCGAGGCCGGCGGGGCCTCGCTCGGCGGGTCGATCACCGGAAGCAGCGTGCTCACCGCGGCGAGCCGGGCGGCACCCCCGTAGGCCGGCGTGCCGTTGACGTTGACCAGCAGCGGATACACGCCGGGCGACGAGAGCGGCAGCTCGTCGATGGGCACGGTGAGCGTGACGCGGGCGGTGTCCCCCGGCTGGAGTATGTCGGCGATGCCCACCCATTCGGAGGCGCCCGAGTCGGTCGGCGGGGCCTCCGTGAGCGTCTGTTCCAGCTCGTCGTCGCTGGTCTGCGGCGCGCCGAGCTGCAGGCGGGCGACGATCTCGGTGATGGGGCGATCGCCGACGTTGGTGACGCTGCCCGTGACGACGAGCGTGTCGTCCTGCGGGGTGACGATGCGAGGGGACAGCTGTTCGAGGTCGAGCCGGAGCCGGTTCGGCGTGTCGAGCGGCTGCGCGGCCGGGCCCGTCACGCCGAACAGTCCCTGCGCGATGCACAACGCCAGTGCCAGCGCGAATGCGCTGAGCTTGTTCACCTCTTGCTCACGCCCTACTCACTCCGGTGCTTGCTGGAACATCTCGCGTGCCTTGCGCACGAGCTTGCGCTCGTCGGCGTAGGCGAGCCTGCTCTCCAGCTCGGGCAGCGGCACCCACGCCACCTCGGTGACCTCCACGTCCTCGTCGGACAATTCGCCACCGCCTGCTTCGAGGAGGAAATGATGCACCGTCTTGTGGACCCGCCTGCGTTCGGCTACGAACCAGTAGTCGATCGTGCCGAGGGGCCGCAGCACGTGCGCGGTGATGCCGGTCTCCTCCTTCACCTCGCGCACGGCGGTCTCCTCGGTGGTCTCGCCGTCCTCGATGTGCCCTTTCGGTAGCGACCACAGCAGCCTGCCCTGCCGGTCGAGCCTGCCGATGAGCACGGCGTTCTCCCGTTCGGGATCGACCACCAGTCCCCCGGCGGAGGTCTCGTTCACCGTGGTCAGCCGCCTACCACGACGACGCCGGGACCGTCGTCCCGGTTTTGCGCCACCGGAGCGACCGGCCGATCCAGGCATGCTGCGATGCTAGAGCAAACGGTGCCGCCGGTACGCTGGCTTCTCGTGTCCGTGTTGATCCGCTTGTGTTGTAAGGGAACCGTGTCGGGGGTGGGATCGGCGTGAACCACACCACCGCGAAGGGGGATGCGGTGACCGAGCTGATGCGCATCTCCCCGGTCGCCGAGGAGCTCGCCGCCCGCTTCGACAAGGCGGGTCACCGCCTCTATCTCGTCGGCGGCAGCGTGCGCGACGCGCTGCTCGGCAGGCTGTCCCCCGATCTCGACTTCACCACCGACGCCCGGCCCGACCGGATACAGGCGATTCTGTCCGGCTGGGCGGAGGCCGTGTGGGACACGGGCATCGAGTTCGGCACGGTCGGCGCCTCGCGCAGGGGTTCGACGCTGGAGATCACCACGTTCAGGGCCGACGTCTACGACCGGGTGGGGCGCAAGCCGGAGGTCTCGTTCGGCGACACCATCGAGGGCGACCTCGTGCGCCGCGACTTCACGGTCAACGCGATGGCGATCGAGTTGTCGACAAAGACGTTCATCGACCCGCACGGCGGGCTCGAGGCGCTGGCCCGCAAGACGCTCGACACGCCCGCGACGCCGGAGGAGTCCTTCGCCGACGACCCGCTGCGGATGCTGCGGGCCGCCCGGTTCGTGGCCCAGCTCGGGTTCGAGCCCGCGCCGCGGGTGGTCACGGCGATGACCGAGATGTCCGGCGAGATCGCCAGGATCACGCCCGAGCGCGTGCAGGCGGAGCTGGCGAAGCTGATCACCGGTGTCGCGCCGAGGCAGGGCATCGAGCTGATGGTCGACACCGGGCTGGCCGACCACGTGTTGCCCGAGGTGCCCGGCATGCGGCTCGCCATCGACGAACACCACCAGCACAAGGATGTCTACCAGCACTCGCTGACCGTGCTGGAGCAGGCGGTGGACCTTGAGACCCGGCACGAGCCGACGTCGGGGCCGGACCTGGTGCTGCGGCTCGCCGCGCTGCTGCACGACATCGGCAAGCCGGACACCCGCCGCTTCGAGCCGGGCGGCGGCGTGAGCTTCCACCACCACGAGGTGGTCGGCGCGAAGATGGCCCGCAAGCGTTTGCGTGCACTGCGCTTCTCCAAGGAGATCGTCAACGACGTCTCCCAGCTCGTGTTCCTCCACCTGCGGTTTCACGGCTACGGCAGGGGCGAGTGGACCGATTCGGCCGTGCGCCGCTACGTCACCGACGCCGGTGAGCTGCTGCCCCGCCTGCACAAGCTCGTTCGGGCCGACTGCACCACCCGCAACCGCCGCAAGGCAGCCGCGCTCCAGCGGACCTACGACGAGCTGGAGGCGCGGATCGCGCGCATCGCCGAGGAGGAGGACCTCAAGGCGGTGCGGCCGGATCTCGACGGCAACGAGATCATGAAACTGCTCGGGATCCCGCCCGGTCCGCTCGTCGGCAAGGCGTGGCGGCACCTCAAGGAGCTGCGCCTCGACCGGGGCCCGCTCGACCACGACGAGGCGGTCGCCGAGCTGCGCCGGTGGGCCGCCGAGCAGGGGATCGAGCCGACGGGGTGACCGCGGGACGGCGCGGCAGCTTCCTCGGGGCGTTGCTGCGCGGCGGCGCACCCGTGCTGGCCAGCTCCACCACCGGGCTCTCCGACGAACTCGCCGACCCCGCTCCCGTGCGCGGCACGCGCCGCCTGCGGCAGCTCGCCGGGCCGGTCGACACCGGCTACCGCGACGGGCTCCTCCTGCGCGCCGCCCGCTACGTCGCGCTGGTGCCGCTCGCCTACCGGCTGCTGGCGGTGCCGGGCGCGTTCGTGGCCTTCGCGGGCCACGGCGGCGCGGGACTCGCGCCCGTGGCTGTGGTGGCGGCCTGCTCGGTGGCGCTCAACCTCTTCGGCGCCTACTGGCTGCTGCGGGGCGCGCCATTCCGGGAGCGCCCCGCCGGCCTGTTGCTCGCGGTCGACGTGGGCTTCGCGCTGGTGGCGAACCTCGTCGTCGGTGCGACCGTGCCGCCGGAGTCGCTGGAGAGTGCCGCAGGCGTGCCCGGGAAGCACCTCCTCGGCGCCGTCGCGCTGCTGACCCTCGCGCTAGGGGTCGGCTTCGGTGCCGCGCTCGCCGTGGCGGGCATCCCGCTGCGGGCGGCGATGTCGTGGCTCGCGGGTGACGGCTTCGACCTCGGCGCCGGCCTCTCGCAGTTCGGCACCACCCTCGGCGTGCTGCTCACGGCGACGGGCGCGCTCGTGCTGCTCGGGCTCGGCACCCGGCTCGCGCTCGCCTACGGCATCCGCACCGGCAGGCTCGCCGAGCGCGCGGCACAGCAGCGGCGGCTGCACGACACGGTGTTGCAGGCGCTGGAGGCAATGGCGCTGCCGGGCAGCGGCGACGCCGATGACCTGCGGCGAATGGCCCGCGCGGAGGCGATCGAGCTGCGCAGGCACCTGGAGTCGGAGAGTGGCGGCGAGGGCGGCAGGCTCGCCGAGAAGCTGGCCTCGCTCGCGGCGGACATGGCCCGCGACGGCCTGCGTGCCCAGCTCGTGGCCGCCGAGCCGGACGGCGAGACGCTGTCGGAGGTTCGCCAGATCGCCGTGCGCGACGCCGTGCGCGAGGCACTGCGCAACACGCTCAAGCACTCGGGCGCCGACACGGCGTTGGTGCGCGTCGAGGAGCGCGACGGCGGCATCGCGACGATCATCCGCGACCACGGCGCGGGCTTCAGCCCCGAGTCCCGCCCGCCCGGCTTCGGCATCGGCGAGTCGATCGTGGCCCGTCTCGCCGAGGTCGGCGGTACCGCCACGATCGAGTCGTACCCCGGCAACGGCACGCGAGTCACCCTCTGGGTCCCCCGCTGACGTGCCCCCAAGGCCACCTTTGTTGCGTTGAGCGCACCAAAGGTGGCCTTGGGGTGCGTCATGCCCGCCGTTCGAGGGCGCCCGTTTCGACGTGGTGCCCGATCGCACGGGGCAGCAGGTAGGCGATCGCTCCGCCGGGCAGCGGACCCCACGGCAGGGTCACGCCCGTGAGCACGCGAATCGGCCTGCGCACCTCGTAGTCGTGCACGTCGTGCTCCCGCTCGAACGCCAGCGACGTCGTCGCAAACGGCGTGTCCCGCGGGTGGGCGAGGTTGCCGCCCTCGTTGCCGTAGCGCCGCAGCACGGTACCGACGGGCAGCGTGACCAGGCGCTTGTTCCGGTAGTACGTCAGCGGCGGCTCGCCGCGCAGCGGCAGGATCGCCCAATCCGTGGCGTGCGCGGGCGGCTCGTTCGCCTCGGCGTCCTCCGGCACCCCCTGCCTGGCCCGGCCCGGCAGCAGCAGCACCGCGCCGAGCAGCGCCTCGGCCGCGGCCTGCACGCGCGGGAAGTACCTCGGCGCGACGGGCTCGCCGTCGGCGTAGGGCGCGACCTCCCAGCCGTGTGGTGTGCGGCGCAGGCACCACGCGCCCTCGGCGGTCTCGCCGATCCGGTACGCGCTCTCGGCGACGCCGTACTCGGCGAGGCGCGTGCGCAGCACGCGCAGCACCTGGGAGGCGCGCAGCGGCGGCCTCGGCTCTTCGCCGCGCTCGGCCCTGGTGACGGCGTCGGGCTCGGCGAGGTCCTCGGCGATCTGCGGCGGGTGGGGCCGTCCGGTGACTTCGGCCTCCGCGGTCGCCCGCACTCGCTGCGGAACGTAGGGCGTGCGGTAGTCCTGCGCGCGGATGTGGTCGAGCAGCTCGCCCTCGGGCGGGACTCCGTACTTGCGGAGGTAGTGGGGCACGGCGGCGGGCCAGATCCACACGCCGTCGGTGTGGAACGCGTCCGGCACGTTGGGGGCGCCGCCCGGCACGAAGATGTCAGGGAGCGCACCGGGCCGTCCGGTCGCGACCGGGGCGCGGTAGAGGTAGCCGAGGATGCGCGGCACCTCGTCCTGTGGCACGGGCGGGCGGTTGACCACGGGCTTGTCGCCCTCGGCGTGGCTGTCGACCACCCTCGCGAGCCGGAAGCTCACATCCAGCGGCAGGCCGGCCTTCGCGGCGAGCCACGCCGGCACGTGCTTGCGCGGGTAGTAGCCGAGCTCGACCTCGTAGCTGCGGGCCGTGGTGCGGCCCTCCGGCGCGAGCCGCCATTCCGGCTCGGCCTCGGCGTCGTAGTCGAAGTCGAAGTTCGACTCGGAGTCGAGCGTGAACGTGCCCTGGAACCAGGTGCCCGTGTCGGGTTCGTACATCGCGGAGCGCAGCTGGCCGAACAGCTGACCCAGCTCGGGGGGAGCCGACAGCGACACGGCCACGTCGCCCGCGACGGCCCGCACCTCCAGCTCGGAGTAGTCGCCGACCTGGCGGAACCGCGCGCCGACCCGCTGCCAGCCCGAAGGCAGGAAGCTCAAGATCGTGCGACCGATCGCCCGCAGCAGGGCCTGCGTGTCGCCGCTGCCCGGCTCGCTGCGCGGCGCGCCGTCCTCGGTGAAGTCGTGTCGCTCCTGCCAGAGGACGGTCAGGCTCTCTGGGTCGTCTGTCGTGGTGGTGAAGTCGGTGAGCCCCAGCTCGGCGGCGACGCGCTCGTCGCGACCGGCCCAGCGCAGCGTCAGCTCACCGTCACCGGAGCGAGGCTCGACGCGGTAGGGCTCGTCGTCGTACATGCAGTAGGTGTGGATGCCGAACGTCGCGTTCGCCTCGGCGGCCGGAACGACCTTCGCGGGCGAGCCGTTCCACTCGGTGTCGAAGCCCTCGGGCGCCTCGCCCGGCCGGGCGATCAGCAGGACGCTTTCGTCCGCCGTCGATCGCTGTGCTCGGAAAATGTGGCCGTTCCACAACGCGTAGAGCGCGTCAGGCCGGTCGGCCACCTCGACTCGGTAGCGCACGCCGTTCCCCCCTCGGTCACCTCACCTTCATTAAACCTGGCGGACGTGCCGATTGCGCCTGGGTGTCGGCCTCGGTGGCACCGGTGGCGGAGCGGGCGCCGAGGGCTCGTGCTGCTGGGCCCTGCTCGTGCCCTGGCGGACGACGTCGAGCACGGTCCTGGCGAGCGACGCCGGATCGTTGCCGTCGAACGCGGTGGGCGCGAACTCGAGCCCGGTCAGTGTTCCGGTGGAGTCGACGGTGGCGCGGACGAGCCCGTCTCGCGATGTGACGGTCGCCGACGCTGCGTTACCAGCAATGGTCACAGCCTCACCCTAACGGGTGGCGACGAGATATCCGGCGATACCGACGAGGTAGAGCACTGTCGCGACCACGAGCAGGCCCGGTGAGTACCCGTCGAGCGGCGCGAACGCGGCCGCGAACGACACCGCGGCCACCTGCATGGTGTTGAACAGGGTGTCGTAGAGCGCGAAGACCCGGCCTCGGGCCTCGTCGCCGACGTCGCGCTGCACGGCGGCGTCCACGCACAGCTTGATCACCTGACCGCCCGCCGTGATCACGAACGCGGCCAGCAGCACCGTGGGCAGCACGAGCGGCAGCCCGAGCCCCGCCTGCGCGGCCGCGGCCACCCCGAGCCCGCACACCACCACCCTGCGCCTGCCGAACCGGGACACGGCCTTCGGCGTCAGCAGCCCGGCGAGCAGGATCCCGGCGCCGCCCATCAGCGCGACCTGCCCGAGTCCCGGCAACCCTGCCTTCAGTGGGCCGACGTCGGTGAACGAGTAGCGCATCAGCAGCACGGTGAGCAGCAGGGAGATCCCGAACGCCGCGCGGTGGGCCAGCAGCGCGATGAGCCCGGCTCGCACGCTCGGCGTGCGGGCCGCCGCCTTCGCTCCGGAGACCAGACCCGCGGCGACGGCGACGAACGCGTTCGCGGGCTCGTCCACGGTGTCCGGGCCGAGGCTGCCCCTGGCGAACCGGGTCGCGAGCACGGCGCCCAGCACGGAACCGAGCACGGCGAACGAGGTCGTCCACGCCGAGCCGGTGTCGCCGGTGCCGAAGACCGCCCGCAGGCCGATCGCGCACGCGCCGCCGAGTACGGCGATCGTGGCGCCGACGGTGGCCGAGAAGGCGTTGGCGGTGACGATCCGTTCGGCGGGCACCACATGGGGCAGTGACGCCGAGAGCCCTGCGCCCGCGAAGCGCGAGATGCCCATCACGAGCAGTGCCAGTGAGAACAGCGGCAGGCCCTCCACTCCCGCGCCGACGGCCGCGGCCGCCGCGACGACGGCGAGTCCGCGCAGGATGTTCGCCACGACCAGCACACGCCGGCGGTCCCAGCGGTCGAGCAGCGCGCCCGCGAACGGGCCGACCACCGAGTACGGCAGGAGCAGCGCGGCGAACCCGCCCGCGATGGTGGCCGCGTCGGCCGCGCGCTCGGGGTTGAACAGCACCGCACCGGCGAGGCCCGCCTGGAAGGCGCCGTCACCCCAGTGCATGGAGAACCGCAGGTAGAGCAGCTTCCGGAACTCGGGGATGCCCAGCAGCGCGCGGGGCACGGCAAGCCTTGCCCTCGTCTGCGCTCCCGCTGTCACAAGTTCTCAGCTTAGGCCCGTTCGATGGCCCCGGCGTGGCGTCGCGAGTTGACACAGCACCGTGACTCCGGCCCGCGGCGCGAGTGGGATCATGTACGGGTGCGAGCGGACGCCGAGGTTGAGCCAGGCACACTCCTGGTCGCTGCCCCCACGATGTTCGACCCGAACTTTCGCAGGACCGTGGTCTTCGTGATCGATCACCGCGACGAGGGCACCCTCGGGGTCGTGCTCAACCGGCCCAGTGATGTCCCCGTCGACGAGGTGCTGCCGAGCTGGGGTGAGCACGTGGTGGAACCGCAGGCGGTGTTCGTCGGCGGACCGGTCGAGAAGAAGACGGCGCTGTGCCTCGCCGCTCTGCGCACGGGCGAGACCGCCGCGAGTGTGCCAGGGGTGATCGCGGTGCGCGGTCCCGTCGCGCTCGTCGACCTCGACGCCGATCCGGACACGCTCGTGCCGAAGGTGCGCGGGCTGCGGGTGTTCGCCGGTTACGCGGGCTGGGATTCGGGGCAGCTGGCCGGGGAGATCGACCGGGGCGACTGGCTGATCGTGCCCGCGTTGCCCAGCGACGTGCTCGCGACTCCGAAGCGGGACCTGTGGGGTCAGGTACTGCGCCGGCAGGGGCTGCCGACAGCGCTACTGGCTACGCACCCTGGGGACTTGCAGAGGAACTGAGTCTTTCCGGGGGCGACCCTCGGACCCCACGGTGCGAGCTCGTCACCTTGGCGAGCGCCGACAGCTGGGTCGGCACCAGCGCCCGCGCTCAGGACGCAGGGGTTGCCGAGTCGGCTCCGGTACCGCTCAGCGCGGAGCAGCCACCGGCACCGCACGCGCAGCCCGCACAGCCTGCCGGGGCCTCCTTCGGCGCGGGAACCGCGGCGGCCGCCCGGTGGCCGAGCACTCCGCCTCCCGCCACGAGCAGGAACATGCCGAGCAGGCCCACCACCGCGGCGATGATCACGCCGACCGCGTTGGGCATCACCAGCCCGGCCGCGCCGGCGAGCACGCCCACCGCACCGGCGGCGACGGTCGGCAGGCCGGCGACCTTGTTGGCGACGCGGAACGCCTCGTCGCTGCGCAGCGTGGCCGCGGTGCGCACCCCGGCGCCGCGATCGCGGGGGAGTTTCTCCCGCAGGCCGAGGAAGCCACCCCAGCCGACCAGAACGCCGAGTACCACGGGAATCAACGCGACCACGAACACGCAGCCGAGAATACGTTCCATTCCAGGTCACCTTGTCGACACCCTGATGCGGTGTGCTGAAGGCCATGTCCCGCACCTTCCTCGCGACCGGCCTGCTCGGCGCGCTGTCGCTCACGCTCGTGACCGTTCCCGCCGCCTCGGCGCACTCCCCCGATGTCCGGCTGCTCGGCGTCACCACGGTGCCGAACGCGATGCCGTTCGAGGGCACCACCGTGGGCGGGCTCTCCGGCATCGACCGCGACCCGCGCACCGGCGGGTACGTCCTCGTCAGCGACGACCGCTCGCAGCTGCAGCCCGCCCGCTTCTACACGGCCGACATCGACGTGAGCGCCGACGGCCTCGGCGAGGTGACCTTCACCGGCACGCACCCGTTCACCCGCCCCGACGGGACGCCGTACCCGGCGAATTCGGTCGATCCCGAGGAGCTGCGCGTGGACCCGTGGCGTGGCGGCTACTACTGGAGCCAGGAGGGCGAGCGCAGCGCGACGGTCTTGTCCGACCCCTCCGTGCGGGAGGCCACGCCCACCGGTGCGTACGTGCGCGACCTGCCGATCCCGGACAACGAGCGGATGACCGAGACGGCGGGTCCCCGGCGGAACCAGGTGCTGGAGGGCATGACGTTCGCGGGCCTCGGCTCGCTCGTGGTCACCGCGCTGGAGGGGCCGCTGCTGCAGGACGGGCCGGAGGCGACCCCCGAGCACGGCGCCCTCTCGCGCATCACCGTGCAGGCCAGGCGCGGCCCGGTGCTCGCCCAGTACGCCTACGAGCAGGAGCCGATCTTCGCCGCGCCCGCACCCGGTGGTTCGGCCAACAACGGCGTCGTGTCGATCCTCGCCGCCGGCCACGCGGATCCGACGCGGTTCCTCGTGCTGGAGCGCGCCTATGTGAGCGGGGTGGGCAACCGTGTCCGGATCTTCGAGATCGACACCAGCGGCGCCACGAACGTGCTCAGGGTGGACTCGCTCGCCGGGGCGAAGAAGGTGAAGCCCGTGCGCAAGCGGCTCGTGGCCGATCTGGCGGACCTGCCGCTGGAGCACGTCGACAACGTCGAGGGCATGACGTGGGGTCCGAGGCTTGCCACCGGCGAGCGCAGCCTGCTGCTCGTGAGCGACGACAACTTCTCCGGCGGCCAGGTGACGCAGGTCATCGCGCTGGCCCTGAGGTAGGGCCTTCGGAAAACCCGCTGGCGGGGGTGGCTACCATAAAGCCGTGCATTCGGCCAGCCTGCTCCTTAGCCGGCCGCACTGACCGGAGGCTCCGGCCGGTGCGGCGAACCCCTCACGCCCTGGTGGCTGAGGGGTCGCGTTGTTTCTGGAGCAGGTAACAAGCACGGGAAGGTTCGGCGATGACAGACGGCACCGAGACGACTCCGGCCCACCGCTACACCGCGGCGCTGGCCGGGCAGATCGAGCGGCGCTGGCAGGACTACTGGGCCGACCACGGGACCTACCACGCGCCCAACCCGGTCGGTCCGCTCGCCGAGCAGGACAAGCAGCTGCCCTCGGACAAGCTGTTCGTCCAGGACATGTTCCCGTACCCCTCAGGCGGCGGCCTGCACGTCGGGCACCCGCTCGGCTACATCGGCGTCGACACGTTCGCGCGGTACAACCGCATGATCGGGCGCAACGTGCTGCACACGCTGGGCTACGACGCCTTCGGGCTGCCCGCCGAGCAGTACGCGGTGCAGACGGGCACGCACCCGCGCACCACCACCGAGGCGAACATCGCCAACATGCGCCGCCAGCTGCGCGCGCTGGGCCTCGGCCACGACGAGCGGCGCTCCATCGCCACCACCGACGTCGAGTACTACCGCTGGACGCAGTGGATCTTCCTGCAGATCTTCAACTCGTACTACGACGAGAAGCAGGACAGGGCGCGCCCGATTGCCGACCTGGAGAAGGAGTACGAGGACGGCACGCGCGCGACGCCGGACGGCCGCCCGTGGGGCGAGCTGAGCCGCGTCGAGCAGCGCGAGATCATCGACTCCCACCGCCTGGTCTACATCTCCGACGCCCCCGTGAACTGGGCTCCCGGCCTGGGCACGGTCGTGGCCAACGAGGAGGTCACGCCGGACGGCCGCAGCGAGCGCGGCAACTTCCCGGTGTTCCGCAAGAACCTGCGCCAGTGGATGATGCGCATCACCTCCTACGCCGACCGCCTGGTCGACGACCTGGAGCTGCTGGACTGGCCAGAGCAGATCAAGACGATGCAGCGCAACTGGATCGGCCGCTCGCGCGGCGCGAACGTGCGCTTCGCCGCGGGTGACGCGCGCATCGAGGTCTTCACGACCCGGCCCGACACGCTGTTCGGCGCCACGTACATGGTGCTGGCGCCCGAGCACCCGCTGGTCGAGAGGCTGACGGCGGGCGAGTGGCCGGAGGGCACCGACGAGCGCTGGACCGGCGGCGCCGCGACGCCGGCGGAGGCCGTTTCCGCCTACCGCCGCGAGGCGTCGCGCAAGTCCGAACTGGACCGGCAGGAGAACAAGGACAAGACCGGCGTCTTCACCGGCTCGTTCGCGGTCAACCCGGTGAACGGCGAGCAGATCCCGGTGTTCATCGCCGACTACGTGCTGATGGGCTACGGCACCGGCGCGATCATGGCCGTGCCCGGCCAGGACCAGCGTGACTGGGACTTCGCGAAGAAGTTCGGCCTCGGCATCATCCGCACGGTGCAGCCGAGCGAGGGCTTCGACGGCGAGGCGTTCACCGGCGAAGGCCCGGCGATCAACTCCTCGAACGAGGACCTGAGCCTGAACGGCATGGGCGTCGAGGACGCCAAGAAGGCGATCACCGCGTGGCTGGAGGAGCACGGCCACGGCGAGGGCACCGTGCAGTACAAGCTGCGCGACTGGCTGTTCGCGCGGCAGCGCTACTGGGGTGAGCCGTTCCCGATCGTCTACGACGAGGACGGCCTGCCGATCGCGCTGCCGGAGGACCAGCTGCCGCTCGAGCTGCCCGACGTCGAGGACTACTCGCCCAAGACGTTCGACCCCGAGGACGCCGACTCCGAGCCGCAGCCCCCGCTGGCCAAGGCCACCGACTGGGTCGAGGTGACGCTGGACCTCGGCGACGGGCCGAAGAAGTACCGCCGCGACACCAACGTCATGCCGCAGTGGGCCGGTTCGTGCTGGTACCAGCTGCGCTACATCGATCCCACCAACGACGACCGGTTCGTCGACCCCGAGAACGAGAAGTACTGGATGGGGCCGAGGCCTGCCGAGCACGGCGTCAACGACCCCGGCGGGCTGGACCTGTACGTCGGCGGCGTCGAGCACGCCGTGCTGCACCTGCTGTACGCGCGCTTCTGGCACAAGGTGCTGTTCGACCTCGGCCACGTGTCGTCGAAGGAGCCCTACCGCAAGCTGTTCAACCAGGGCTACATCCAGGCCTACGCCTACGTGGATGCCCGCGGCTTCTACGTGCCCGCCGACGAGGTCGAGGAGAAGGACGGCAGGTTCTTCTACAACGGCGAAGAGGTCAGCCAGGAATACGGCAAGATGGGCAAGAGCCTCAAGAACATCGTCACGCCGGACGCGATGGCCGAGAACTACGGCGCCGACACGTTCCGGTTCTACGAGATGTCGATGGGGCCGCTGGAGATCTCGCGGCCGTGGGCGACCAAGGACGTCGTGGGCGCGCAGCGTTTCCTGCAGCGGCTGTGGCGGCTGGTGGTCGACGAGGACACCGGTGCGCTGCGCGTCAGCGACGCCGAGCTCACCGACGAGGACCTGCGGCGCCTGCACAAGACCATCGCCGGGGTTCGCGAGGACTACGCCGAGCTGCGGTTCAACACCGCGGGCGCGAAGCTCATCGAGCTGAACAACTACGTCACCAAGGTCTACGGGGCCACCCAGGCCACCCCGCGCGGGCTGGCCGAGCCGCTGGTGCTGATGCTCGCGCCGCTGTGCCCGCACATCGCCGAGGAGCTGTGGCATCGCCTCGGCCACCCGGACACGCTGGTGTACGGGCCCTTCCCGCATCCCGACGCGAAGTACCTCGTGGAAGACACGGTGGAGTACCCGATCCAGGTGAACGGCAAGGTCCGTTCCCGGGTGACGGTGGCCGCCGACGCGGGCAAGGACGACGTCCAGGCCGCGGCACTCGCCGACGAGAAGATCGTCGCGCTGCTCGCCGGTGGTGAGCCGCGCAAGGTGATCGTGGTGCCGGGCCGCCTGGTCAACGTGGTTCTGTGACGGGCCCGGTGTCCAGGCCGATCTCGCGGGCGAGGTCCGCGAGCAGCGCGTCGAAGAGCGCGTCCGGCTTGGACACCGGGATCGGGTAGTTCCCGAACACCTCGAGCGTGACGTGCCCGTAGAGCCGGGCCCAGAACTGCATCATGAGGTACGTGGTGCCGAGCGTGAGCCGTTCGGCGGGCACGCTCACCCCGGAGTCGGCCATCACCGCGAGCAGTGAGTCCCGGTACGCGGCCAGGTCCTCGCGCAGTTCGGTGGGCACCACGTCGTCGGCGGGCAGCGCGACGTCGGCCTCGGCCAGCACCTGACCTGCCGCGAGCAGGAACACCCGCCCGAACGGCTCGGTCACCTGCTTCAGCGTGGCGACGCTGCTCGGCGCGGAGCCGACGCCCCCCGTCGGTGACGCGAAGACGAGCGTGAACTCCTTGGTGTGGGTGAGCGCCCAGCGCCGGAAGCCCTTGCAGATCGCGAACAGCTGCTGGGTGCCGCCGTTACGCAGGTCGGCGATCTCGGTGGCCAGCTCGTCGCCGAGATCGGAGATCACGTCGATGCGCAGGTGCTCGATGAGGTCGTCGCGGGAGCCGTAGTAGCGGTACAGCGCGGGCGCGGTGATGCCCAGCTCCCTGGCGATGGCCCGCAGGGTGACGGCCTCCGGGCCGTGCTCGACGAGCAGGGCCCTCGCCGTCTGCCGGATTTCCCGGTCGGTGGCCGCGCGTTCGCGACCCCGGCGTACAGGCCTGTTCATGACGCACCCCGCTGAGCTGGCGTTTGTCCTTGTGGTCCGGACTCTGCGCAGTTTAGGGGCTACGCGAGGATGTGACCTCGTGATCGCCGACGAAACGCCACTCGAAGATCCCCGGCTGCTCGCGGGGCTGCGCAACCGGCGCGAGCGGCTGGCGATGTTCGGGGAGAGCGTCGCGACGTGGCTGGTGCTCGTGGTCGCCGTGCTGGGTCTGCTGACGGCCTTCCGCATCGCCGACGCTCCGGAGAACAACACGAGGACGGGCTCGGGCGCCGCGCTCGCCCAGGTCGAGTCGTGTGAGCGGCGTGGCCCGGTGAGCACCGGGGGCCTCGGCTACTTCTGGGAGTGCACGGCGCGGGTGCCCGGTGTGGACGGTCCGGTCGCCTTCCGCGCCGACGAGCTGACCGCTGCCGACATCGGCAGGACGGTGCCGGTGCGGCAGGACGACGGCAAGTGGGTGCGCGACGTCGGTCATCCGTACGGGTTCCTCACCGTGCTGGTGTGGGTGGCCGTCGCGGGTGGAGTCGTCTTCGTGTGGGCGACCGGGTTCCGGTCCCTGTTCGCGGCGCTGGCCTTCTCGGCGACCCTGCGCTACCGCGCCGACCCGGACCTGCGGAGGGTGACCGCCAACCGGTACCACCGGGACGGCCGGTTGCCGTCGGTGCCGTCGGCGCCGACGGCGCCGTCTTCGGAGGAGCCGTCGCGGCCCTCGGACCCGGCGCGGGTGGAGATCCCGCTGCACGGGGCGAACGACCTCGCCGTCCGGATCGTGCTCGTGGCCTATCTCGCGGTGAACGCGCTCGCGGTGCTGGGCCTCGGCGGCGTGCTCGGCTACGTCACCCACGACCTGGGCACGGGGTTCGATCCCGCGTACCTGCTCAGCGGCGCGCTGGTGGTGCTTGGCCTCGCGCTCGGGTGGGTCACGGTGTACGGCCACCGCGAGGCGGCCAAGCCGTCGGTCAGCTACGTGACGGTGACGCTCGACGAGCAGGGCATCCACGTGCCGATGAACGACGACACGACGCGAACGGTGCCGTGGCGGCAGGTGGAGGGCCTCGTGTTCGACGAGTACCCCGGCCCGCACGGCGCCGAGCTGGTGACGGCCTACTGCTCCCGCGAGTCGGCGGAGGGCACGCCGCCGTGGCCGCCGGAGTTCGTCCGCACCACGGGCCGCTACGGCCACGTGCTCTCGCCCGCGCTGCCGCTCGCCGACGCCGAGACGTTCGCGGCGGCCGCCGAGCGGTACCGCCCCGGTGTGGTGCGCTGGCCCGCCCGCGAGGTCCGGCGTGGTGGCTTCGGCTTCGCCCGCACGCTGCGGGCGGCGGCCCGCATCGTCCGCTGGGGTGCGGCGAAGGCGGAGCCGGGTGCCGCCGTCACCGTCGACGCGGCCACGCCGTCGGTCGCGCGCACGAGCGGGGTCTTCACGACGTGGCTGCTCGGTCTCGCCACACTCGCCGCGCTCGCCGGTGGCCTTGAGAAGCCGGCGCTGGCGCTGGGCGTGCTGACCTGCGCGGGCATCGTCGTGCTGTACCGCGCGCGGTTCCGGGGCGGGCCGGGCGAGTTCGTGGTGGACGGCGAGCGCCTCCGCTTCGCGCAGCCGGGCGGGCACGTGCTCTCGGTGGACTGGGGCGACGTGCGGGAACTGGTGGTCGAGGACGGTCTCGTGCGCCTGGTTCCGAGTGACGAGCCGATCGAGGGGCTGCACGCCGGTGTGCTGGCCGAGCTGTCGAGGGAGGCCGGGAGGCGGCTCGCGGCCGCCGTGCGCGAACGCGGGCCGGAACGGGTGGCCGTGCGGGCCTGACGATCAGGGCGCCGCCGGCACCGATCACTCGGGGGGCTACGTGACCGGTGCCGGCGACCCGATGCCCGACTGGGTCCGGGGACCGGGGTCGGACAACACCCCGCGCGAACGCGGTGGTGTCTGTGGAGAGTTCACCCGGCCCCGACGATGACGCCTGGACCCCGAACTCACCTGAACGAGTGAAGCTCGGTGCGAACACTCGCCTGATTGTCGCATCAGCAGCCACGAAAGTTACAAAGGAATTCACGTCTGTTCAAGCGTCGAGGTCATGGGTCGATCAGCGCGATCTCATGGCAGGCTTGGCGTCGTGAAAGCACAGGTGCTTGTCGTCGGCTCGGCCAATGCCGACCTCGTCGTCGCCACAGAACGCAGGCCGGGGGCCGGGGAGACCGTGCTCGGCGGCGACACCGTGACGCTGCCCGGCGGCAAGGGTGCCAACACGGCGGTCGCCGCGGCCCGGCTCGGCGCCGACGTCGCCCTGCTGGGCGCGCTCGGCGACGACGGCCACGGCAGGCTGCTGCTGGACTCGTTGAGCGGCGCCGGGGTCCGCACCGAACTGGTGCGGATCGTCGACCGGCCGACCGGCGTCGCCTACATCACCGTGACCCCCGACGGCGAGAACTCGATCCTCGTCTCCCCCGGCGCCAACCTCGCACTGGAGCCCGCCGACGTCGACAGTGCGCTCGACGGCGCCCGCGTGGTGGTGGCCTCGCTGGAGACCCCGCTGCCGACCGTCGAGCACGCCATCGCCGCGGGCGCCGCCAAGGGTGTGCTGACGGTCCTCAACCTGTCGCCCGTCGCGAAGGTCGCCGACAGCGCCCTCGCCGCGCTGGACGTGCTGGTGGTCAACGAGCACGAGGCCGCGTGGCTGCTGGGCGCCGAGTCGGCCGAGTTCTCGCGGCTGCTCGAGCTCGGCCCGCGTTCCGCCGTGGTCACCGTTGGCGCCCGCGGCGCCGTGGTGGTGACCTCGGACGGGCTCACCGAGGTCGCCTCGCCGAAGGTCGACGCCGTGGACACGACCGGTGCCGGAGACGCCTTCGCCGGCGCGCTCGCCACCGCGCTCGCGCAGGGAGACTCCGTCGCCGATGCCGCGCGCAGGGCCGTGCGGGTCGCGGCGATGTCGGTCACGCGTCGCGGTGCGCAGCCCTCGTACCCGAGTGCGAGCGAACTACAGTGAGCCTCGCACCGGTCCATTGGAGGAACATGTACCGCTATGGTCTAGACCATGTCTGACGCACAGCTCTCCGGGGTGGGCGTGAGCCCTGGCCGCGCGAGCGGCCCCGTCGTCAAGATCACCGAGTCGATCGAGGAGCCGGCCAGCAGCCCCGGTCCCGACGACCCGTACGCCGAGGCCGCGCTCGTCGCGCCCGCGGCGCAGGCCGTCACGACCAGGCTCGAGACGATGGCGGAAACGGCGAGTGGTGACGCGGCGGCGATCCTGCTCACCACCGCGGCGATGGCGTCAGACCCGGCACTGCTGAGCCAGGCCGAGCAGCTCGTCACCGCGCAGCGCATCCCCGCCGCGCGAGCCGTCTACGAGGCCGCGAACAACTTCGCGCAGGCACTCGCCAGCGCAGGCGGCCGCATGGCCGAGCGGGTGCGGGACATCCAGGACGTGCGTGACCGGATCATCGCCGAGATCCTCGGCATCGCCCCGCCGGGAGTGCCCGAGCCCGCGACGCCGAGCGTGCTCGTCGCGCGTGACCTCGCGCCCGCCGACACCGCCGGCCTCGACCCGGCGAAGGTACTCGCGCTCGTGACCGAGGAGGGCGGCCCCACCAGCCACACCGCGATCCTCGCGCGCTCGCTCGGCATCCCCGCCGTCGTGGCCGCGCGCGGGGTGCTCGCGTTCGAGGCAGAGGCGATCTCCGTCGACGGCGACACCGGCACGATCGAGGCCGTCGACCCCAGCGCGCCCGCCGTGGCCGCCACGGCCGCCGGAGCGGCCGAGTGGAACGGCGTCGGTGAGACCGGCGACGGGCACCGGGTCAAGGTGCTGGCCAACGTCGGAGGCCCTGTCGACGCGCGGGCCGCCGCCGAGGCCGGTGCGGAGGGCGTCGGCCTGTTCCGCACCGAGTTCAGCTACCTCGACGCCGACGACGAACCGTCGGTGGACCAGCAGCGCGGCGCCTACACCGCGGTGCTGGAACCGTTCCGGGGCAAGCCGGTGATCGTGCGCACGCTCGACGCGGGAGCTGACAAGCCGCTGGCCTTCCTCGACCCCGAGGTGGAACCCAACCCGGCGCTGGGAGTGCGAGGCGTGCGCGTCGCGTTCGACCGCACCGGCGTGCTCGACCGGCAGCTGGAGGCCATCGCGGGCGCGGCGGCCGACTCCGGCGCCGAGGTCTCCGTGATGGCGCCGATGGTGGCCACGGCCGAGGAGGCCGCGTGGTTCGCCGAGCGCGTGCGTGCGGCGGGCATCGCGAGGGCGGGCGTGATGATCGAGGTGCCCGCGGCGGCGCTCACCGCGAGGGAGGTGCTCGACGCGGTGGACTTCGTGTCGCTGGGCACCAATGATCTAGCCCAGTACACGTTCGCCGCCGACCGGCAGCTCGGAGCCGTGGCGAAGCTCAACGACCCGTGGCAGCCCGGCCTGTTGCGGCTCATGGCGCTCGTCGGCGAGGCCGCGAAGGCCACCGGCAAGCCCGCGGGCGTGTGCGGTGAGGCCGCCGCCGATCCGTTGCTGGCGAGGGTGCTCGCCGGGCTCGGCGTCACGAGCCTGTCGATGAACGCGGGCTCCGTGCGGGCCGTCGGCGCGAGCCTCGTGGCGGTGACCCTCGCCGACTGCGAGCGCGCCGCTCAGGCCGCCGTGGCCGCTCCCACGGCCCAGGCCGCCCGCGCCGCCGCCAAGGACGCCTGACCAACGCTCCCCAAGGCACTGTGGTCGCGTTCAACGCGACCACAGTGCCTTGGGGCAAGTCGGGGCGTCGCGAACGGGTCAGCCGAAGAGGCCGCGGCGGGGGTAGCGGGTGGTGAGCGAGCCGCCGTAGACGCGGCCGGTGAGCACGAACCTCGGCACGCCGGCCTTGCCGGTGGAGTTGGTCTTGTCGTCAATCGACGACCACTTCACCTCGGTGATGCCGTTGAGGTCCACGGCACCCTGCTCGGGGATGATCACGGTGACCGAGCTCCACTTGGTGTCCAGCTCGACGTGGACAACGGGGCCGGTGATGTCGGCCTCGGTGAAGTCGAGCTTGGTCTCGCCGTACTTGTTGCGTACCAGGATCTCGGTCGGCACCCGCCAGCGGCCGCGCCGAACGAGCGACGAGCCGTGCGCCTTCAGCTCCAGCCGCTCGCCGTCCGCCGCGGGGACGAATGCGGGGGCCGCAATCGACGTCGCCGGGACCACCGCGTCGCTGTGCACGAGCCCTGGCAGATCGATGAGCACGGCGTTCAGTTCGCCGCGGGTACGGGCCGCGAGCGCGATGTCCGTGCGTTCGGTGAACTCGTCGAGATCGAGCATGCCCCGCCCGATCGCGCGCTGAAGCAACTCGACGACGTGCTCGCGCTCCGCGTCCGAGACCCGCAGGTTGCGCTGCCGGGCCTGCTCGTCGAGGACCGGCGCCTGTTCCGTCTGGTTGTTCTCGCCCTCAGCCACGGCTTCGATGCTATGGGTCCGGATCGTCCGGAGGATCGGGGAAAACCCCGGAGCCGACCCTGAACGCCGGTCAGCGTTCGGCGTCGTAGGCCGCGACGACTCGGTTGGGCGCCTTGTTGCGCCACGCGGCCTCGACGAGTTCTCTCAGCCGCTCGGCCGGCACGCTCGCGAGCCGTACGCGCACGCCCACCCAGATCGGACGGCCGGCGTTGCGCCACACCTCCTCATAGGTCGCCGGATCCTCCGCGACGGCCGCCCCGGCGGTCTCCCGGTCAACGGCGACGATGGCGGTGGTCTCGCCCCGCTCGAGCCCGGCGAAGGGTTCGCCCCTGACGGCGAAGCTCGGCAGCCGGAAATGCGTCTTCTCCTCCACCTCCGGCAGCGCGTTCGCGTAGGCACGCAGGTCGTCGAGTCCGAGCACGGCGCCGCTACTCCTCCTCGCGGTCCAGGCCGTGCTCGATCGCGTAGCGCGCGAGCTCGACCCGGTTGTGCAGCTGGAGCTTGCGCAGCGTCGACTGCACGTGGTTCTCCACGGTCCGGTGGGAGATCACGAGCCGGTCGGCGATCTGCTTCGCGGTGAGTCCCTTGGCCACGAGGCGCAGCACGTCGGTCTCCCGCTCGGTGAGCCGGGGCGGCGGCTCCCCGGCGGCGGGCGCGTCGGCCATGCGCCGGTACTCGCCCAGCACCATGCCCGCGAGCCCGGCCGTGAACACCGGGTCTCCGTCCGCGGTGCGGTGGACGGCGTCCACCAGCTCGCGCACCGACGCCGACTTCACCAGGTAGCCCGACGCGCCCGCCTTCACCGCCTCCAGCACGTCGCTGTGCTCCCCGCTCGCGGAGAGCACGAGCACCCGCGTCTCCGGCAGGTCCCGCGTGATCGAACGCGTGGCGACCACGCCGGACGTGTCGCCGAGGTTCAGGTCCATCAGGACCACGTCGGGCCGCACCGTCCCGGCGATCCGCACGGCCGCGTCGGCGTCCGCGGCCGTGGCCCGCACGTCGAAACCGTGCTCTGCCAGGTCGCGGGCCACGCCATCCCGCCAGATCGGATGGTCGTCGACGATCATCACCGAGACCGTCATCGGCTCCCCCTCCTCCGCTGTCTCGGTCGCGGCACGCGCAGCTCCCACTCGGTTCCCGCTCCCGGCGCGGTCTCCAGCGTGCTCGTGCCGCCCAGGTCGTTCACCCTGCCTCTGATGGACATCGCGACGCCGAGGTGTCCCTCGGCCTCGGCCGCCTCGAGCCTGCCCGGCGGGATGCCGGGGCCGTCGTCCCTGATCGTCAGCACGACGTCCTCCAGCAGCACCCACGCCTTCGCCGCAGGTCCCGCGTGCCGTTCCACATTGGACAATGCCTCCTTGGCGACGGCCACGAGCTCGGTGACGACCGTGGCCGGCAGGCGCACGTCGCCCGCGGGTCCTGAGACCTGCACGCTCGGCGTGGCCAGTAGTTGCAGCGCCGCGCGCAGGTCGGCGTCGCCGCCCGCGGGGCCGGAGGGTTCGGTGCTGACCAGCGCGCGCAGCGCGATCTCCTGCTCTCCGGCCAGCCTTGCCAGCTCGGCCGCCTCGCCACCGAGCTCGGCTCCCCTGCGCCGCACGCGCGCGAGGACCTGCAGCACGCTGTCGTGAATGGAGCGGGCGAGCCGTTCCCGTTCGGCCGTCGCCGCCTCGGTGCGCATGGCCTGTGCGAGCGTGGCCTGCGATCGGCGCGCGGTGGTGGCGGTGATGCCGATCAGCAGGCCGCTCGCCGTCAGCAGTACCCCGTCGCGCGCGACGTCCAGGTCGAACTCCAGCCGCGCGAGCCCCGTGCACACGGCCATCACGAGCCCGGCGAGCACTCCGCCGACGGCGCCGAACCGGGCGCCCGCCGTCAGCGGAGCCACGGAGGCCCACACTGTGGTGACGAGCGGAGCCGTCTCGGCGAACTGCTGATCGGAGAGCACCTGCTGCGAGGTCAGCATCACCCCGCACGTCACCACGACGTCGGCGACCACGAGCGAGCGCAGCCGAAGTGACTCGCGCGCGAAGGTCAGCGTGGTCACCAGCGACCACGCCGCCATCACGCCGAACGCCGCCCACGCGAGGCCGGGCCGGTCGTAGCCGGAGCGGTACACGAGCAGTGCGCCGAGTGCGAAGGCGAGCGTCACCCAGCGCAGCACGATGGTTCCCCACCACAACGGCGTGGCGGGGTCGCGCAGCGCGGGCGACGTGCTCACCGCTTCTCCTGCTCCTGTTCCGCTGTCTCGGTCTCGTCGTCGGCGTTGACCTTTGCCTCCTTGTCGGCGAGCACGTCCACGCTCTCCGGATCGGGCGAGCGTTCGTGCAGTAGCGACTTGATGCCGGAGTTGAGCACGGCCAGCAGCGGCACCGACAGCAGCGCACCCGGGATCCCTGCGGCGACGAGGCCGACGGTGATCGCCAGGATCACGGCGAGCGGGTGCAGCTTCACGGCGCGGCCGAGCAGCAACGGCTGCAGGACGTGGCTTTCCAGCTGCATCACGCCGACCACGATGGCCAGCACCACGAGCGCGGTGACGAAGCCGTTGGTCACGAGTGCCACCAGCACGGCGACCGCACCGGTCACGACAGCACCGATGATCGGGATGAACGCGCCGAGGAACACCAGCGTCGACAACGGGATCACCAGCGGCACGCCGACGATCCACAGCCCGATGCCGATACCCACCGCGTCGACCACGGCGACCGCCGCCGTCGCGCGCACGTAGCTCACGAGCGAGGCGAACCCGCGCCGGCCTGCGGTGTCGACCCGGTCGCGCACGTGTGCGGGCACGCCCCGCATGAGGAAGCCCCAGATCTGTTCGCCGCCGACCAGGAAGAAGATCAGCACGAACAGCGTGAGCAGGAAGCCGGTGAGGAACTCGCCGACCGTGCTCGCCGTCGTGAGCGCGCTGGACGTCAGCGCGGCCTGGTTCTCCTGGATCATGCCGATGGCGCTGTTGATCGCGTCCTCGATCTGCGTTTCGCGCAGGTGCAGCGGCCCGTTGATGAGCCAGTCCTCGATCTGGTTCAGGCTCTCGGTGAGCTGCCGCTGCAACGCGGGCAGACCGTCGGTGAACTGGATGATCACGAACGTCAGCAGCCCGCCGACGACCCCCAGCCCGCCGACGAGCACCAGCGCCGTGGCGAGCCCTCGCGGCACCCGTACGGTCACGAGCCTGCGCACGGCGGGCGCGAGGAGCGCGGCGAGCAACAGCGCGACCGACACCGGGATCACGACCACCGACAGGTAGCCGATGATCTCCACGACGACGTACAGCGCGGCGATGACGACCAGGAAGCGCCAGGCGAGCGCCGCGCAGACCCGGAGTCCCTTCGGTACCGACCCGGTGACGTCCGGATCCTCCGAAATCACCGGAAGCTTCGGCGTTTTCTCATTCACGACGCCACCGTATCGGTCCCGGCTCGCGATGTTCGCCGATCGGCGCAGGAGAGCCGCCAACTGTCCACACTGGAGCCTCATTCGGCGCGAACGGAGAGTTAACGACGTTGGTCAGCGTTGATCACCAACGGTGAAGTGTGGACACACACTGTGTTCTTCACACGATTGGGCCATCAAGTCGTGTTGGACGTGCATCCGGCCCACGCAATTTGCCAATCTCGGTGGCACGCAGCCAACAAGTGCTCGCTCGAGCACGCTGTGTCACCCACTTCGAGAACACCTTCCGACAGGAGAGTTGTGGCCATGACGGCAGCCGCCACGGGACGCGAGGGTCGCGTCCGCAGGTGGCTGTCGCGTGCCCTGCTCGTCGCGGGAGGCGTCGCCGCCGCGTGGGCCGTCTCCACCGCGTCCGCCTCGGCCGCCGAGGACGGGCCCCAGCTCGATGCTCCCGCAGTCGCCGATGCGGCCAAGGGCGTCGGCGCCGCGCTCGCCGGGCCCAAGCCCGCCGCAGAGCCGCAGGACGACACGCCGCAGCCGGCCAGGCTCGGCGACGGCCGGATCGCCGCCGAGGTCAAGCACTCCGTGCAGCACCTCTGGCAGCGCGCCGTCGCCGAGCCGGTCGGCGAGACGCTCGAGGGCGTCGGCCGGCTGCTCACGGTGCCGGAGGAGCGCCAGGACCTCGGCAAGAACGTGTGGGAGGCGCTGCAGCCACGCGACGGCGAGCTCGTCGAACTGCCCGGACTCACCGAGCTGCCGGGCATCGACGGTCACGGTGACACCGGCACCTCCGCCGAGCCCGACCGCGCGGTCGACGGCCACTCGGTGCACACCGAGGGCGACGCGACCAAGGGCACGAAGCACGTCACGGGCAAGCACCGCACCGAGAGCAAGGCGCCCGTCCGGTCGGCGCCCTCGGACAACCCAGCGGACACCGGCGAGCAGGATCGTGAGTCCGCTCCGGCCGCGCCGCTGCCCATCCCGGTGAGCCCGGCGGCGCCCGCGCCCTCGGGCAACACCCACGCTCTCCACCTCGATGGCCCGCTGCTCGGCATTCCCGCCGGCGCCGTGGCCGCGTTCGACCACAACGTGCCCGGTTCCGTCCGGGCCGGCGTCGTGCACCTGCCGACGCAGCCGGGCTCGCAGCCCGGTGTGACGCCAGACTGATTCTCGCCGCGGGGTAGCTGACGCCACCCTCCGCGGCCGTTTCCCGCGCCCGCTCGCGCGTCAGCTTCGTGTTCCCCGCTTTTCCACCGCGGCACGCGGTCTCTTCCGCGTACCCGCATCCGTCGGTCCATTCCATCGCGCACGACGGAGCGCACCACTAAGGCCCCGCAAGGGAACCAAGGAAAAGGAGAACACCTCACTATGCAGACCTGGGCGAAGCGCGGAATCCAGACCGCGCTGGTCACCGGTGGTTTGCTGATGCTGGGCACCGGCATCGCTTCTGCCAACGAGAGGGTCGACCCCGACGCCCCCGCAGGGCCGCTCGACCTGACCCTCAGCGTTCCGTATCAGATCAAGGACAACGCCGTCGGCACGCCGCTCGGGCAGGTCAACCTGCCGGGCCACGAGGGTGAGGTCAGCACCAAGCCGGTCACCAACCTGGTGAACAAGGCCGCCGCTCCGGTGAGCAAGGCCGCGGCCCCCGTCGCGAAGGTCGCCGCGCCCGCCACCGCTCCGGTGAACAAGGCCGTGAGCAAGGTGTCCGAGGCAGGCTCGACCCTCGGCAAGGCCGCCGCGAAGACGCCGATGGCCCCGCAGCGTGCCGAGGCGTCCACCCTCCCGGCCGTCGAGCAGACCGACGACCCCTTCATGGGCAACAAGATCGTCGGCAACCTGGCGCTCCCGATCCAGATCACCGGCAACGCGGTCGGCGTCCTCGGCGACGCGGAGGTCCACTCCGACGCCGAGCAGTCCTACGCCCACAACACCGACATCAGCACGAACGGCGCGGGCGGCGGCCTCGCCGGCAACGTCGTGAACCTCGACTGGGCGCTGCCCATCCAGATCTCCGGCAACGCCGGTGGCCTCGGTGGCAGCGGCAAGACGTCGGGCAGCGCCTCGCAGAGCGCGGAGACCACCGGCGACATCGAGACCGACGGCACCAACGGCGGCCTCGCGGGCAACGTCGTCGCGCCGGCATTCGCGACCCCGGTGCAGCTGTCGGGCAACGCGCTCGGCTGGTTCCTCGCGCACGCCGAGAGCGACTTCGACGCCGAGAGCGAAGCCGAGTCCGGTGGCTACATCGAGACCCACGGCGACAAGGGTGCGGGCACCGGCAACGTGGTCGGCGCGCCGATCGCGCTGCCCGTCCGCATCGCCAACGACGCCGTGTCGTGGGGCGGCGACGCCGACGCGACCGGTTCCTCCGAGGTCGAGGCCACCGCGGGCGACACCCCCGGTGACCGCGGCGGCAAGCCCGCGTACATCTCGACCGACGGCGACGACTCGTTCCTCGCCGGCAACGTCGTGCAGCCGCAGGGCGCGCTGCTGGCGTCGGTCACCGGCACCGCGGCCGCGTGGATCGGCAACTCCACCACCGAGGACACCAGTTCCGAGGCGGAGATGCAGGCCGGTGGGCCGTCGTACACGAGCGGCCGCAACGCCGCCGGTTCCGGCAACGTCGCCGACCTGCCGGTCGCGCTGCCCGTCGAGGCCTTCGGCATCGGTGGCACCTGGATCGGCAACGCGCACGCCAAGAGCCACGAGAACACCACGAGCGCCCTCGCCGGTGACGAGAACCTGACCAACGGCGACGGCTCGTTCCTCTCGGGCAACACCGCCGCGGGCCAGATCGCCTCCACCGTCGAGGCGTTCGGCATCGGCGGCAGCTGGATCGGCAACGCCTCGGGCCACGCGACCGAGGACAAGACGGTCGACGCCGGTGGCTACAACGGCACCCGCGGCAACGACTCGGCCGGCTCCGGCAACATCGTGCAGGTTCCGCTCGCCGTGCCCGCCGAGGTCTTCGGCGTCGGCGGCAGCTGGATCGGCCAGGGCGTCGGCACCGCCGAGGAGACCAAGGTCGTCAAGGCCGGTGGCGGCGGGAACACGGAGGACGACAACGGATTCGCCGCGGCGAACCTCGTCTCCGCCCCGGTGTCGCTCCCGGCGCAGGTGTTCGGCATCGGCGGCACCTGGATCGGCAACGGCTTCGGCGAGGCTTCGGCCGACACGATCTCCGAGGCCGGCGGCAACGTGAAGGCCAACGGCAAGAAGGGCACCGGCGCGGGCAACATCGGCTTCGTCCCGGTGTCGCTGCCCGTCCAGGTGCACGGCATCGGCGGCAGCTGGGTCGGCAACGCCGGTGGCGAGAGCGACAACCTCCTCGACTCGAAGGCCGGCGGCGACGCCACCACCACGGGTGAGGGCGGCTCCATCGCGGGCAACGTGGTGCAGGTTCCGGCCGGCGCCGCGGCGACCGTGTTCGGCCTCGGCGCGAGCTGGGTCGGTGTGGTCTCGGGCGAGTCGACCAACGACGTCGTGTCGGAGGCCGGTGGCGACACCACCACCAACGGCGACGGCGGCTCCATCGCCGGTGACGTGGTGAGCGCACAGGCGCTGCCGATCGCGCAGGTCTTCGGTTCGGCCGCGAGCCTGACCGCCGTCGCGACGGGCGAGGGTGAGAACACGACCGAGGTGACCTCGGGCGGCGACATCACGACCTCCGGTGTCGGTGGCGCGCTGTCGGGCGACATCTTCGACGTCCCGGTGGCCGCGGTCGCGCAGGTGTTCGGCGTGGCGGGCTCGGTCGGCGGCGTGGCGCACGCCGTCGCCGACAACGACACCACCGGCACGGTGGGTGGCGAGACCACGACGGCCGGCGCGATGGACGCCCTCTCGGGCTTCGACGGCCAGCTGCCGGTCGGTGTGCTCGCGCAGGTCTACGACATCCCGCTGGCCCTGGTCGCGGTGGCCACGTCCACCACCGAGAACGCCACGGACATCTCGGTGGCCGGCGAAGAGCCGCAGATCAACCTGCCGATCACCGGCGACGAGCTGCCCGCGACGGGGCTGCCCGCGCTGCCGAGGTCGCTGCCGAGCCTGTCGGAGCTGCCGACCGACCTCCCGACGGACCTGCCGACCGACCTGCCGCAGCTGAACCAGCTGCCGATGGAGACGCCGCTGTCGGGCGCCGAGCGTGCCGACGTCGGGCTGCTGCCCGAGGTCCAGGGCATGCCGGACGTGACCGCGCTGCCGGGTGCGCCCGCGCTGCCGAAGGTCAACGAGCTGGCCGGTCTGCCGGGGCTGCCCTCGCTGGACGCGGGCTCGCTGACGCCGCAGGCCGACCTGGCGTCGCTGGACTCGGTCCAGGGCACCATCTCGGGCGTGCTGGACGGCGCTGCGCTCCGCTGAACAGCGGTTAGCTGAAACCGGGCCGGGCCGGGGAGACGACGAGGTCTCCCCGGCCCGGCCTTTCGTCGTGTGCTCAGCCGAGCTGGACGGACCGCTTGGCGAGCCCGTACCAGTAGCCGTCGATCACCGTGCGTGCCGCGCTCCCCTCGTCGCCCGCTCCGAGGGAGACGAACAGCGGTGCGAAGTGCTCGGTGCGCGGGTGGGCGAGCTCCGCGGCGGGTGCCTTGTGCTGGAAGTCGAGCACGGCGTCGATGTCGCCGGAGGCCAGCGTCTGCGCGCCCCAGTGGTCGAACTCGGCCGACCACGCCGGGGGCGCCCCGTCGACACCGTCGACCGCCTGCATGGCCCGCAGGTTGTGGGTGAAGAACCCGCTGCCGATGATCAGCACGCCCTCGTCGCGCAGCGGAGCGAGCTTGCGGCCGAGGTCGTAGAGCTGCACTGGGTCGAGTGAGGGCATCGACACCTGGAGCACCGGCACGTCGGCGCCGGGGAACATCTCCACGAGCGGCACGTAGGCGCCGTGGTCGAGACCGCGGTCCGGCGCGTCGTGCACGGGTGTGTCGGTGCTGTGCAGGAGCCTGCGTACCCGCGCGGCGAGGTCAGGAGCGCCCGGCGCTCGGTACCGCACGCGGTAGTAGTGCTCGGGGAAGCCCCAGAAGTCGTAGACGAGCGGCACGGTGGTGGTCGCGCCGATCGTGAGCGGGGCCTCCTCCCAGTGCGCGGAGACGATGAGGATCGACCTGGGCTTCGGCAGGTCCGCCGACCAGTCGGCGAGTTGCCTGGTCCACGTCGCGTCGTCGGCGAGCGGGGGTGCGCCGTGGCTGAGGTAGAGCACCGGCATCCGGTCGGGGTGAACTGGCATCGCGAACTCCAAGGTTGAATGTTCAACTACCAGTGTACGCCACTCCGGCGCGATGCCTACCATGAGACATGGTCGGGAACATCCTGATCTACCTCGGCGTCGTGGTCTTTCCGACTGCGACGTGCTGGGCCGTGCTGCGGATCCCGCGCCTCATCGAGAGGTGGAACCGTAGGCGCCCGCCCGCGACCAGCGCCGTACCCGTCGAGCGGCTGGCCGCGGACCTGCGGCGCGTGCACCGTGCGCTCGTCGGGCTCGCGCCCGACGCCCCCGTGCTGCGCAGGCGCGCCACCTGCCAGGCCTACGACGCGCTGTTGATGCAGGCGTGCCGTGCGGTCGACGTGCCGCAGAGCCTGGACGCCGTGCCCGAGGGCATCGAGCGGGACGTCGAACGGCTGCGGGTGGAGGAGGCGCTGCGCGGCGCGGGCCTCGCGATCCCGTGAGCGCTACTCCTGGGCCAGGTCGGCGAAGCGGCTGTAGTGCAGCTGATGGGCGACGCTGATCGTGCTGGTCGGGCCGGCACGGTGCTTGGCGAGGATCAGGTCGGCCTCGCCGGCCCTCGGGTCGTCGCGCTCCCACGCGTCCGGGCGGTGGATGAGCACCACCATGTCGGCGTCCTGCTCCAGCGAACCGGACTCACGCAGGTCGGCGAGCATCGGGCGCTTGTCGGTGCGCTGCTCGGGACCACGGTTCAGCTGGCTGATCGCGATCACGGGCACCTCGAGCTCCTTGGCCAGCAGCTTGAGGGCACGGGAGAACTCCGACACCTCCTGCTGGCGGGACTCGACGCGCTTGCCCGAGGTCATCAGCTGCAGGTAGTCGACGACGATCAGCTTGAGGTCGTTGCGCTGCTTGAGCCGCCTGGCCTTCGCGCGGATCTCCATCATCGTCAGGTTCGGCGAGTCGTCGACGAAGAGCGGCGCCTCGCTGATCTCGCTCATCCGCCTGGCCAGCCGGGTCCAGTCGTCGTCGGACATGCGGCCACCACGCATGTCGGCGAGCCGGATCCGCGCCTCCGCGGAGAGCATGCGCATCACGATCTCGGTGCGGCTCATCTCCAGCGAGAAGATGGCGCTGGTCATGCCGTGCCGGATCGAGCACGACCGCGCGAAGTCCAGTCCCAGGGTCGACTTACCGACACCGGGCCGCGCCGCCACGATGATCATCTGGCCGGGGTGCAGGCCGTTGGTCACCTCGTCGAAGTCGGCGAAGCCGGTGGGGATGCCCTGCGCGGTGCCGCCCCTGGACGCGATCGCGTCGATCTCGTCCATCGTCGGCTGGAGCAGCTCCTCCAGCGCGACGTAGTCCTCGCTGGTCCGTCGCTCGGTGACCTCGTAGATCGCGGCCTGCGCGCGGTCGACCACCTCGTTGACGTCGCCGCCGTCGGTGCCGTCCGCGCCGTAGCCGTACTGCACGATCCGCGTGCCCGCCTCCACCAGGCGGCGCAGGATCGCCTTCTCGGCCACGATCTGCGCGTAGTACCCGGCGTTGGCCGCTGTGGGCACCGTCGCGATCAACGTGTGCAGGTACGGGGCGCCGCCGACGCGGCTCAGCTCCCCTCGCCGCTCCAGCTCCGCCGACACCGTGATCGGGTCGGCGGGCTCGCCCCGGCCGTAGAGGTCGAGGACGCAGTCGTAGACGGCCTGGTGCGCCGGCCGGTAGAAGTCGCCCGGGCGCAGCACCTCGACGACGTCGGCGATCGCGTCCTTCGACAGCAGCATGCCGCCGAGTACCGACTGCTCCGCCGCGACGTCCTGTGGCGGCTGACGATCGAACCCGCCGCCATTTCCGGACGAGGCGAAAGCGGGACTGCGGTCGTCGGTGATCGCCACCGGTGCAGGCACCTCCTCGGTGTCAGTCGACCTCGAACGTTTGTTCGAGTGTATCGGATCCGGCGACCGGTTCGCGGGTCCATGACACAGCGCGTTCCCGTGGTCGCCGGAGCACGCTAGATCGCTCGGAAGGACGAGTGCAATCCGGCCTGGGGACGCTCCTGTGGACAACCTGTTGACCGAGCCGCCCAACGAGTCACAAGCTCGCGAAAGCCTGTGTACAACCTGGGGATGAACGGTGGGTGCTTCATGAAAACCCCTGGTCAATCCCTGTGTGTAAGGTGTGGAGAAATTAGTTTTGCCCGGGACGGCGTGTCGCGTCGAACTCCCCGCTCGGCGTGTCGCGCATGGTGCTTGTCACCATGTCCGCACAAGCCCTGTGGATGAAGCTACGCAGCGTTGAGCGCCCACCCGTTCGGCTGAACGGGTGGGCACTGTCGCGATCACTCAGCCAACCGGCAGTCTGCCGCCGAGCTGACGGAGCCGCTCCACGATGGCCTGCGGGCTGCCCGGCGTGAACGCGATCAACGGCTCGCCGGACCCGGGCATCTCCTCGGTCAGCCAGCGGCCCTCGCTCGTGTCGATGTAGTTCAACGGCCGCTCGACGCGCTCACGCCGCCCGCCGCGGTTGCGCGCCGCGACGTACAGGCTGCCGCCGCCGAGCCTCGGCAGGCCCAGCACCCGGCGCAGCTCGTCGGCCTCGGCACCCGCCGCGCTCGGCGCCGCGCTCTGCATCACGGAGAAGCCGTCACCGTAGGACTCCGGACGGCGCCTGCCACCGGTCACCTGGCTCTTGGGCACGCGCAGCGCCTGGCCGCGTCCGGGAGCCAGGCGCGGGATCTGCGCGACGAAGTTGTCCAGCAGTTCCTCGGGCCGAACGGAGGCCAGTACCACGCCCTCGTGCTCGGTGTTGCGGGCCAGCACGAACGCCTCACCGCCCGCGGACCCGGCGAGGAGGGTGTAGTTCAGCGGCTGGCCGTCGTGGCCGCCGTTGATCCAGCCGTAGTACTCCAGTGACGGCCGGGCGACCGCCTCGATGGTGGCCTGCAGCCCGTTGTGCAGACCACCCCGCCCGTACAGCCCGTACCCCTGCAGCTCCAGGTTCGCCCGCTCGTCGGCCGCCCGCTGCGCCCTCTCGTCCTCCCACACCGGCGTGCTCGCGAGCACCGTGTGCGGCTCGGCGCCCCGGCGGCGGATGAGGTTGAGCAGCGTGCCCGTCGTCAAGGTCACCTGCTGGTCCAGCACCGTCGTGTCCCTCTTCTCTTGTCCAGCCCCAGCGGGCCTATTCGCCGATCACCGGCGGTGCGGTGAGCTCGTCGGTGCCGAACAGCGAGTTGCCGTCCTCCTCGACGAGGAACTTCGACTGGTGCTCCTCGTCGTCGGAGCCCTGGCCGCCGCGGCCTGCGCCGCCCATCGCGCCCATCGGCATGCCGCCCATGCCACCCCGGCCCGCGGCGCCCGCGGCCGCCGCGGCACCCATCGCGGCTCCTCCCATGCGACCCGCGCCAGAGCCCGCACCGGGTGCTGAGCCCGTCGTCGAGCCCGCACCGGGCACACCGGCGCCGCCCGCCGCACCGGGGCCGAAGCCACCGATCCCGCCGACGCCACCCCCGCTGTAAGAACCGGAGCCGGAACCGGAACCGCCGCCACCGCCGGGGCCGAAGCTGCTCGGCGTGTAGCCGCTGGTGGAGAAGTCCGCGGAGGGCACCTTCGAGGGGTTGTACCCGGAGGAGCTGGTGGTGTCGTCCCACTCCGGCACGTTGTAGCCGCCAGAGCCGTTACCACCCGAACCAGAGCCGTAGCCGCCGGGACCGCCGATGCCGGGAACGCCGGTGCCCCCGCCACCGTAGGAACCGCCGCCGCCACCGCCGTACGAACCGCCGCCACCGTACGAACCGCCACCACCGGGGCCGCCGATCCCGGGGATGCTGCCGCCACCGTAGGAACCGCCGCCCCCACCGCTGCCGCCGCCACCGGTGCCGTCGTCGTCCCCTGAGCCCCCAGGGTCGTCGGTCCCGTCGCCAGGCTTCCTCTTGTCGTCACCGCCGCCGTTCTCGTCGACGTTGACGTCGCCGATCTCGCCGTCGAGCGCGGTGTACGTCGGCAGGTGCTGGCCGTTGTCGGAGCTCGCCTTGAAGTACTCGTTGAACGCGTCGACGTTGGCCTGTGCCTTGGTGTTGTAGTCGTTGATCGCGCGGTCGGTGTCGGTCTCCCACGGCGTGATGTCGTTGAGGAAGCCGCTCTCCGGCGGTTCCTTGGGAATCGGCTGCACCTTGGAGTACACGGTCTCGAACGCGGCGCTCTGCTCGCCGAGGGCCCGGTCGCTCTCCTGGAGCTTGTCGCCAGAGTCCTGCATCCACTCCTTGAGCGGATGCGCACCGGATCGCGCCGCGTCGGCGCCGTCGCCCTGCCACGCCTCGTCCATGACCCGGTTCAGCTCGTCGATCTGCGTGACCCGGTCCTGGTAGACGCGCTGCAGCGTGTTGGCCGAGATCTGGCCCTCGTTGATCGAGCCCGCGCCGGGGCCCGTCGTCACCTGCTCCCAGATCTGGTAGGCGTCGATCGTGCGGCTGCCGTCGCCGCCCGAGTAGCTGCCTGCTTCGCCCTGCGTCGCGGCGCCGTAGGCCGCGGCCCCCGCGACTATCGGAACAAGGAAGAGCACCATGTCGGATCAACCCCTCAGTGTGGCGATGGTGGCTTCCGCCACTCGATCGGCGACCGGGCACGGGTCGCTGACCTCGGGCCCGTAGTCGAAGTTGGTGAGCACGAAGATCGTGGTCTTCTCGTCGACGCCGACCCAGAGCCCGCAGCCCCCATCGGTGCGGTTGTCGATCGTCGCGGTGTGGACGGCCGGGTACCCGGCGATCTCGGTTTCCTCGAAGTAGTCGTTGCGGGAACGCTGCTCGTAGATCGCGGAGAGACCGTTCTCGTTCTCGGTCACCACGGAAAGGTCGACGCGGTTACCGCTCTCCGCCGCGTACTCCCACACGCACGCCGTCGCGTTCTCGGCGCCGGCGGCGGCTTCCTGGCGGCCCTCGGCGAACCCGAGCTCGGACAGGTCGGCCGGTGACAGCGCGGCACACGGGTCCGACACCAGCGCCGTGGCGTCGAGCGGCTCGCTGACCGGCGGTGCCGCCTGCGCCGAGCTGGACGGGGCCGAGGGCGACGGGGCAGGGCTCTGCTCCGGTTCCTCTCCTCCGCCACACGCACCGAGCGTCGTTGCCGTCGCGAGCACGGCGAGTGCGAGACCCGCTCGCTGGCGCACGCTCATGCGGACTGCTCACCCGCTCTGGCCACGTCCGACTGCGCCTGCTCCTCCTGGGTGCTGATGCTCTGCTTGGCCTTGCGCAGCGCGTCGATGTACTGTGCGACGTACTTCTGCATCCGCTGGTTGGCCTCGAGGAACGCCTTGCCCGACGGGTTTGCGAGGTTGGCGAAGTCGCCGCTCGCGAACTCGCGGCCGGGTCCCTGCACGTGGGCCATGCGCTCGGCGTCGCGTTCGTCGGTCTTCAGCGCGTCGCGCAGGTCCTCCCAGCGCTGGATGACGCTCTCGAGCTCGTCCGCCTTGAACTTGTAGCCGCCTCCGGCCGCCGGAGCCGGAGCGCCCGCCACCTTCGGAGCGGCCATCATCACGACCTTGCTGGCACCGGCTCCCACGGCACCGCCGACCCCACCACCTGCGTCCAGCATCGCCCGCTGATCCCCCTTCACCCTCAGTGAAGATTAAGTTTCCTCAGGGCGCCGAGTGCTCGTCAAGCGCACCCCGCCCGTCCGCTCACTCAGACGTGCGCGGACGCCGATGAGTTCCCCCGAAAACGCCGGTGGCGGGACCCCGCGAAGGGATCCCGCCACCGGTGAAGCAGGCCTGCTTACTTGGCCGTGACCTCGATGCGCACGTCGGCGGTCACGTCCGGGTGGAGCCGGGCGCTGACCGAGTGCTTGCCGAGCGTCTTGATGTGCTCGCCGAGCTCGATGGTGCGCTTGTCGAGCAGCGGGCCGCCCGCGGCCTTGATCGCACCGACGATGTCGGCCGTGGTGACCGAGCCGAAGAGCTTCTTCGAGCCCTCGGCGGCCTTGGCGGAGAGCTGGATCGCGCCGAGGCCCTCCAGCGTCGCCTTGACCTCCTTGGCGTGGTCGAGGTCGCGGATGCGACGGCTCTCCTGCGCCCTGCGGATGGTCTGGACGTTCTTCTCCGCGCCCTTGGTCGCCGTGATGGCGTACCCGCGGGGCAGCAGGTAGTTGCGCGCGTAGCCGTCCTTGACCTCGACGATGTCGCCGGGGCCGCCCAGGTTCGCCACGTCGGTCGTCAGGATGATCTTCGCCATGTCTGACTCCCTTCTCAGCGAGCGGTGGACGTGTAGGGCAGCAGCGCCATCTCGCGGGAGTTCTTGACCGCGATGGCGATGTCACGCTGGTGCTGGCTGCAGTTGCCGGTGACCCGGCGGGCCCGGATCTTGCCGCGGTCGGAGATGTACTTCCGCAGCAGGTTGGTGTCCTTGTAGTCGATGTGCTCCGGGTGGCCCTGCTTCTCGGCCTTGCAGAACACGCAGACCTTCTTCTTCGGCTTACGAACGGGTGGCTTCGCCACTGTCTACTCCTGGGGAACTGTTCTCGTGGTTATGTCTAGAAGGGCGGTTCGTCGGAGAATCCGCCGCCACCTGCCGGTGGCGCGGAACCCCACGGGTCGTCGGCGGGCGCGCCCGAGCCGCCACCGCCGAAGCCGCCACCGCCGCCGCCACTGCCGCGGCTGACCTTGTTGACCTTGGCGGTCGCGTAGCGCAGCGAGGGGCCGATCTCGTCGACCTCGAGCTCGACGACGGTCCGCTTCTCGCCTTCCTTGGTCTCGAACGAACGCTGCTTCAGCCTGCCCTGGACGATCACCCTGGCGCCCCTGGTCAGCGTCTCGGCGACGTTCTCGGCCGCCTGCCGCCAGATGTTGCAGCGCAGGAACAGGGCCTCGCCGTCCTTCCACTCGCCGCTCTGGCGGTCGAAGGTGCGCGGCGTCGACGCGACCGTGAAGTTCGCGACGGCCGCACCGGACGGTGTGAAACGGAGCTCCGGGTCGGCGGTGAGGTTGCCGACCACTGTGATGACGGTGTCTCCGGCCATCAGCGCATCAGGCCTTCGCGGCGATCTTCTGGGCGGCCTTCGTGCCCCGCGGCAGCTCGCGACGCACGACCTTGGTGCGCAGCACGGTCTCCTGCAGCGACAGCTGGCGGTCCAGCTCCTTGACCGCGTCCGGCTCGGAACGCAGGTCGAGCACGGCGTAGATGCCCTCGGCGTGCTTCTTGATCTCGTAGGAGAGCCTGCGGCGACCCCACACGTCGACCTTCTCCACGCTGCCGCCGGAGTTGCGGATCACGTTGAGGAAGTTGTCCAGCGTGGGCGCGACCGTACGCTCGTCGAGCGAGGGATCGAGGATGACCATTACCTCGTAATGGCGTGACACAACCACTCACCTCCTATGGGCTTCGCGGTCACGGACGATCCGTGACAGGAGGGTTGCCAGTCGGTCAGTGTACGTGGCCGGTCAGACGGTCCTGCGCAGGACCCAGGTCCTCACCAGCGCGGCGGTGACGCCGGCCAGCGCGACCACCGCGAGCAGCATGGGCAGCTGCACCTGGCTCTCGGAGGCCGGGGCGGCGAGCGCGTCGGCGTTGCCCGCGTTGCGCACGTCGGCCTGACCCGTGTCGGCGCCGTTGCCGGTGTCGGCACCGAGGATGCCGAACTCGGCCGAGCGGGGGACCCCGCTCGACGGCGGGTAGCGCAGGCCGGGCGGCACGGCGATGCCCGCGCTCGGCGCGGTCGCGACCGGCAGTCCGCTGTAGTCGCGCGGCGGCACCGCGGCGCCACCGCTGCCCAGCGGGACATCGGGGGCCGCGGACGGGCTGCCGACCGCTCCCGGCGTGGTCGTGGGAGCGGCGCCGGGCTGCGGCGACGGCGAGTTGGGCGTTGTCGGGGCGACGTAGTTCGAGGCGAAGACCGAGAGGCCGCAGTTGCCCGCGACCTTGTTGGCGATCGTGTCGAGGGTCTTCTGCTTCGTCGACTCCAGCGCGCCGAGACCCGCCTCGTCCTCGAGCGCGTTGCGGACGGCGGTGCCGATCACGGCGCCGTTGACGTTGCCGCCCTGCGCGTCGGGCACGGAGCCGACGGTGAGCGTCTCCTTGGCGATCTCGTTGGCGAGGTGATCGGGCCAGATCGTGAGGTCGTGCACGATGATGATCGACTTGGCCTCCTGCGCACCGCGCTTGACCAGGTCCTTCACCGCGGCGCCGTTGACGGTCACCACTTCGCCGACCGGGCCGGTGACGGCGGCGGTGCACGATTCCGCCGACGGGATGGCCGCCGAGGCGGTCCCCGCGGTCAGCACCGAACCACCGGTGATCGCGGCGGCGATGGCTGCGGTGGTGAGCACCTTCCTGGCCATCCGTGACAGAGCGGTCGGCATGGTCCGCACAGGAGCTGTCCCTCCGAAGTTGGCGCCGTGTCAAATAGGTAACGAGAAGTCACCGCAGAAGATACGCGAGAACGCGCTACGTGGTTGCCCTTCTCAGCACCCAGGTTCGCACGAGCGCGGCGGTGACCCCGGAGAGCGCGAGCACGGCGAGCAGCATCGGCAGCGCGGGAGCGTCGGCGATACCGGCCGGGCCCGCAGGCAGGGCGTCCGCCTGGCCCGCGTTGCGCACGCCGTCGTCGCCGCCTGCGGCGTTGGCGCTGTCCTCGCCGAGGATGCCGAACTGCGGCGAGTAGCCGGGGATCTGCCCTCCGTAGCGGACACCGGGAGACATCGAGAACAGGCCGGGCGTCGCCATCGGCAGCCCCGTGTAGTCCCGCATGGGTGCCCACGCGGTGCTGTAGCCGAGCCAGGCCGCACCCGGCAGTGCCGAGCCGCCGAGCACGGGGCTGTTGGGCGCGGGGACGCCGCCCTGCCACCCGGGCGTCGCGCCGGGGTTGCCGGCTGGTGCGGGCCGGGCGCCGGGCTGCTGGGGTGCGGGCTGCTGGGGTGGCTGCTGTGGCGCCGGATCGGTGCCCGTGGAATCGGACAGCGCTCCCGTGACCGTGCCGACCGCGTCGTTCGCCGTGCCCGTCACGCCCTCGACGGCACCGTTCACGGCGTTCGCGGCAGGCTGGCCGACGCCGGGAACGGGGGCGACCACGGTGTCGACGACGTTGACGGTCACTCGGCAGACGCCGTTGAGCAACGAGCCGATGCCCTCGGTGACGACGCCGAGGTCGAGCGTGAGGCCGAGCAGGGTGACGCCCTGGATGTGGTCGCCGGGTGCCGCGGTGACCGTGCTGCCGCACGGCACCGTCTTGGTCTCCGCCGTCGCCACTCCGGGCGCGGCCAGCGCCGCCGTGCCCGCCAGTACGACAGCGGCGGTCCCCACGGCTGCGGCTCTGCCGGTGCTCCTCCGCATGCGTGCCTCCCGGTGCGCTCCTTTAGGTAACGAACCAGTAGGGAAGGCGTGACGCGGCTCAGGCGGCCTTGCGGCGAAGCCAGGAGCGGGCGAGTCCCGCGATCACGAGCACAAGGGCGACCACGGCCAGCAGCAGCGGGAGCCGCTCGGGCGAGTCGGGCGCGGGCAGAGCGTGGGCGGTGCCGGAGTCCCTCGTGTTGGCCACGTCGGGCACGTTGCCGCCGTCGGGCTGGGCGCCGGGCGCCAGCGGCGGTGCGAGCGGCGGGATCGACGGCATCGGGGGCACCTCGATGGGGCCGAGCGGAACGAAACCGTTGATCGGCACCGTGTAGCCGGGCGACGGCGTGAACGTGCCGCTCCCGCCGTCCGAGCCGGTGGCCCCGCCGGGGCCGTTCTCGCCGCCGTCGCCGCCACCCGGCTCACCCGGTGCGGGCTGACCCGGATCGCCGGGCGCTGGCTCACCGGGGTCCGGCTCCCCGGGGCCTGGCTGCTCCGGGTCCTCGGGGTCCTCCGGCGAGGGCTCCCCGGGAGCGGGGTTCGGCAGCACGTCCTGCACGGGCGCGGTCAGGGCGTTCACCGTGGTCTGCGTGGTGTCGCAGACCTGGCCGAGTGGGTTCACCACGAGGTCGGCGTCGCTGACGCCGAGGCCGTCGAGCGCCTCCTTCACCGGCAGCGAGAGCAGGGCGCCGGACTCGGAGCCGAGGCCGAGGTCGAGCAGGCCGGGCTGGTTCACGGCGGCGCCGAGGTCCACCGTGAGCGGCTTGCCGTCCTCGCCCTTGAGCGTGGCGTCGCACTCCCCGACCACCACCGCGCCCTCCTCGGCCTCGGCCGAAGCGGTGCCGGGCAGAAGCAGCAGGGCGGACGTGGTCAGCGTGACGCCGACCGTGCCGAGCCGGACGACGTGCCGCTGAAACCCAGACCCCATGAGTTCCTCGCCTTCACGCTCTGTGTGTGACCCCAGTCAAATGCGTAGGACACGATCACGGTACTCGATGGAGGCCACCGCGAATCGTTACCCTCGAGAAATGCTCATCGGCGCCCACGTCCGTGACGACGACCCTCTCTCCGCGGCCCGCGAGCGGAACGCTGACGCCGTGCAGTTCTTCCTCTCGGATCCGCAGGGCTGGAAGAAGCCGCAGCGGCATCCACAGGCCGACGACTTCGCACCGGCGGGGGTGACCGTCTACATCCACTCGCCCTACGTGCTCAACGTGGCGTCGCTGAACAACCGCATCCGGATCCCTTCGCGCAAGACGGTCGCCCAGCACGCGGAAGGCGCCGCCGAGGTCGGCGCGAAAGGGCTGGTCGTGCACGGCGGGCACGTGCGCAAGGGAGAGGATGCCGAGGAGGGCGTCGCCAACTGGCGCAAGCTCTTCGAGCGGCAGGCGGAGCAGGGCGGTTTCGGGGTACCGCTGCTGATCGAGAACACCGCGGGCGGCGAGAACGCGATGGCCCGCGACCTCGACATGCTGGCCAGGCTGTGGGACGCGGTCGGCGAGTTCGGCGCGGGCTTCTGCCTCGACACGTGCCACGCCTACGCGGCGGGCTGGGATCTGGAGAGCGCCGTCGAGCGGGTGCTGGCGATCACCGGGCGCATCGACCTGGTGCACCTCAACAACTCGCGTGACGAGTTCGGCTCCCAGCGCGACCGGCACGCCAACGTGGTCGGTGGCGACGGCACGATCGACCCCGCGCTGCTCGCCGAGGTCGCCAAGTCGGCCGGTGCCCCGGTGATCGTGGAGACGCCCTCCGAGGGTCAGGCCGCCGACATCGAGTTCCTGCACGGGCTTGCCTAGCTCCGCCCGTTCCGAGCGCCGGGCGCAGCTGGTGGTGATCCTCCTGCTGTGCGCGGCCACGCTGGCCCTCGGACTGCTTAACAAGTACCGCTGCACGGGTCCCGAGTTCGACGACTCGGGACGCAGCACGCCGAACTACTCGGAGCGCAACTACTTCGACGTCTGCTACTCCGACATCCAGTTCCTCTGGATCGGCAGGGACGTCGACCAGCACACGTTCCCCTACGTGCACGGCGACCTCCAGGACGGCACACTCGTGGGCGGCGCGCTGGAGTACCCGGTGCTGACCGGCCTGGTCGTGTGGGCCGGTGCGGCGTTCGCGGACAACGACGCCGAGTTCCTGCTGTACTCGGCGCTGCTGCTCGCGCCGTTCGGGCTGCTGACGGCGTGGCTGCTCGGCAGACTCGCCGGCTGGCGGGCGCTGGTGTGGGCGGTCGGTCCGCCGTTGGTGCTGTACGCGTTCCACAACTGGGACCTGCTGGCCGTCGCATGCTCGGTCGCCGCGTTCTTCGTGCTGTACCAGGGCCGGGGGACGCTGGAGCGGCGTGCGGGTTGGGCCGCCGCCCTGCTCGGCGCCGGCTTCGCGGTGAAGTTGTACCCGGCGCTGTTCGTGGTTCCGCTCGCGTTGTACGTGTTCACCGAGGGCGGCCGGGACGTGCGCGGCGCGGTGCGCGTCGCCGCGATCTCGGCGGGCACGGCGATCGCCGCCAACGTCCCGTTCGCGATCGCCGGGTTCGACGGCTGGTGGGCGTCGTTCGAGTTCCAGGGGCAGCGCGCGGTCGACGCGACCACGAACTCGGTGTGGTTCTGGGGCGTGCGGCCGCTCTTCGCCGACGACGAGGCGTTCCAGTCCTTCGCCGACGTGGCCTCGCCGCTGCTCGTACTCGCGTCGCTCGCGCTCGCCTGCTGGCTCGGCTGGCGGCGCTGGGCCACCGAGGGCGCCTACCCGCTGCTGCCCGTGTGCGCGGCGGCGCTCTGCGGATTCCTGCTGCTGCACAAGGTCCACTCGCCGCAGTACACGCTGTGGCTGCTGCCGATGTTCGCGCTCGTGCGCGTGCGGTGGGGCTGGGTGCTCGCCTACCTGGTCGCCGATCTCGCGATGGGCATCGGCATCTTCCGCTGGTACGGAGCGCTCGGCGAGGGCGGCGGCGCGATCTACGACGGGTTCGCCGCGCAGGCCGTGATGATCGGCGTGTGGGGACGGGCCGCGCTGCTCGCCGGGCTGTTCGTGGCGTTCTCGGCCGCCCAGGCGGTGCCCTACCGCGAGCGCACCGGCTTCCTCACCACCACGACGTCGGGCGCCCGGTCGAGCACGCCACCCATCGGGTCGTCCTCGCCGCCTGCGCGTACGAGGTCCTCCGACGGCCGGTAGATCTCCCTGATCACCAGCACGGCCAGCAGGATCACGGCCAGGTCGCGCACCACCACCGTGCCGAGGAACCAATCCTCCGGCAGACCCTTGTTGTCGGTGCCGAGGTAGTAGAACATCCTCGGCGCCCACACGAGCGCGTCGATCAGCATCCAGCCGAGCAGCAGTCGCCAGCGGGGGATCGCCAGCACCGCCAGCGGCACGAGCCACAGCGAGTACTGCGGGCTCCACACCTTGTTGGTGAGCAGGAACGCCGCGACGACCAGGAAGCACAGCTGCGCGAGCCTCGGCCGCACCGGTGCCGTGAGCGCGAGGTAGGCGACGCCGGCGCAGCAGATGAGGAACAGCGCACCGCTCACCGTGTTGAGCCACGACGGCGTCTCGCCGTGGGCGAGCTGACCGTCGAAGCCGAGCCAGCCGGTGAAGTGCGCGATGACGTTGTAGATCGAGTCCGGGTCCATGCCGCGCTCGGTGTTGAGCCGGAAGAACTCCTCCCAGCCCTGCCGCAGGAACAGCATGAACGGCAGGTTCACCACGAGCCACGTGCCCGCCGTGACGAGTGCGGTGGTGGTCCACTCGCGAAGTTTGCCCGCGCGCAGGCACAGCACGAGCAATGGGCCGAGCAACAGCAGCGGGTACATCTTCGCCGCGGCACCGATCCCGAGCAGCAGCCCGGCCAGCGCGGGTTTTCGTCTCGACCAGGCGAGCAGGCCGGTCGCGGCGAACGCGGCCGCGATCGTGTCGAAGTTGGTGAACGCGTGGACGGCCACGAGCGGGGACACCGCGACGAGTGCGGCGTCCCACGGTCGTCGGCGCGCCGTTCGCGCCACCGCCCAGACGGTGACCAGCCAGGCGGCAGCCAGGAACAACGCGGTGATGTTGAAGTACACGGCAACCGGCAGCGCCCCCGGCAGCCAGCCCGCCGCGGCGACGTCGTCCCAGGCGTGCGCGAGCTTGGCGTTGACCCACTGGAAAAGCCCCGTGAGCACGGGGTACTCCATGTACCGCACCTGCTCGCGGTCGGTGCCCTCGTTCTCGACCCAGCTCGTGGCGTACGGGAACGTGTCGTCCCGGTCCAGCCGCTCCGCCGTGTAGAGCGGCACGACGTCGGAATAGCACATCGCGACGTAGGGCCTGCCCGATCGCCAGTCGAGCTCCGCCTGGCCCTGGTCGTTGACGAACTGCTGGATGCACGCCGCCTTGCCGAACCAGCCCAGCGTGAGCGCCAGCACCGCGAGCAGGAGACAGACCCGCAGCGGGGACCAGAACCAGTGCCTGCCCACGGCGGCGTGCTCGCCGAGCGGCCCGCCGAGCGGGCGGGTCGCCGTGGCGACGAGCGGCTCGGTCCGGCTCGGCGCCACCCGCTGCCCAGCGTCCAGCGACGTCGTGTCGGGCGTCGGTGTCGAAGGCGAATCCTGACTATCGCTGGGCACGGGCCGCATGTTACGTGCCGTGCATGAGAAAGGCGGCGGGCACTCGTCGTGCCCGCCGCCTTCGGTCAGCCGCTATCCGGATTCCGATCGTCTTCCCCCGGGTCCGGCCACGTCGGGAGGCCCGGTCCCGGGTCGTCCGTCTCCGTCTCCGTCTCGTCCGTTGGAGTTGTCTCCTCGGTCGGAGTCGGCGTTGGGGTGGGAGTCGGCGTTGGGGTGGGAGTCGGCGTTGGCGTCGGTGTCGGGGTGTCCTCCGGAGTCGGGGTCGAATCGTCCGGCTCCGGCACGGTAGGGACCGCGCCGATCGGCTCTACCTCCTCGAACTCTGCCTCCGGCATGCCCTCGAGGTAGGTGTCCATGAACTCTTTCCACATCTCGCCCGGGAGGCCCGAACCGTAGATGAGGCTGCCGTCGGCGTCGCGAATCGGCTTGTTGTAGCCGGTGCCGACCCACACCGAGGTGGAGATCTGCGGCGTGTAGCCGACCATCCACGCCTCGGCGTTCTCGTTGACCGACTTGTTGCCCTCCGGGTCCACGTACTGGTGGGTACCGGTCTTGCCCGCACAGTCACGGTCGCCCGCACAGGTCAGCTCGGAGTAGGAGAGTACGGGCTCCAGCGACTCGGTCACGTTGCCCGCGATCTGCTTGCTCTCCTCGGGGTCCGAGGAGAACGCGGGCTCGCCCTGCGTCGCCTCTGGCGTGGTCTCGTCGAAGAGCACCTCGCCGTCGGCCGTCGTCAGCTTCGAGACGAAGTGCGTGTCGCGCTGGATCCCGTTGGCGGCGAACGTGGCGTAGGCGCCTGCCATGTCGGTGGGGGTCACCACGGTGCTACCACCACCGATGGCGATGTTGCCGTCCGCGTTGGCCATCGTCGGCCGGTTGCCGCCGTCGTCCTCGGGGATGCCCGCCGCCAGCGCGGCGTCGACGACCGCCTGCACGCCCACCTCGTTCAGCACGATGTCGTAGAACACCGTGTTGATCGAGCGCTCCATCGCCTCGGCGACCGTACATTGCGGACATTGCACGTTCTCCGAGTTGCGGATGACGCTGTTGCCGAACGTCCTCGGCGAGCTGCCGTCGTAGACCTCGCCGAGCCCCTTGCCGCTCTGCAACAGCGCCACCAGGTCGAACGGCTTGAACGACGACCCGGGGTTGCGCTGCTGGTTGGCCCAGTCCATCTCGTCGACGCCCGGCTTGTTCGGCCCGCCGTAGTAGGCGAGCACCCCGCCGGTCTTGGGGTCGACGGCCACGAGCGCCTGCCGCAGCTCCTCCGGCTGACCCTCCATCACGTCGTTGACGGTCTGCTTGGCGACGTCCTGCGCCCGCTGGTCGATCGTGGTGTACACCTTGTAGCCGCCGGCCTGGACCTTCTCCTCCGGGTAGCCCTTGGCCTCGAGCTCGGCCTTGATCCGCTGCTCGATGTAGGCGTCGGGGCCGGTGATGGCGTCCGGCTTGGACTGCTCGATCGGGATCGGCGTCGGGAACTTCGCCGAGTCCCGTTCGGCCTGCGTGATCCACTTGTTGGCGAGCATCTGGTCCATCACGTAGCTCCAGCGCTGCTGGGCGACCTCCATGTTCTCGGAGCGCCCCGGCTGCTGGATCAGGCCGGCGAGCAGCGCGGACTCGGAGGCGTTGAGCTCCTCGGCGTGCTTGCCGAAGAACGCCTGCGCCGCGGTCTCGATGCCGTACGCACCACGTCCGAAGTAGATGGTGTTCAGGTAGGCCGTGATGATCTGGTCCTTGGACTGCTCGTTGTTCATCTTGAACGCCTTGACGAGCTCGGTCCATTTACGGGTGTACGAGTACTCCTCGTTCTCCGTCGCCTTCTTGATGTACTGCTGGCTGATGGTCGAACCACCGCCGACGCCGCCGGTGAGCTGGTTCCACGCCGCGCGCGCGATACCGGTGAGGTCGAAGCCCGAGTTGGTCTCGAACGTCGCGTCCTCGGCCGCGTACACGGCGTGCCGGACGGGCTCGGTGATCTGGTGCGGCTTGAGGTGGATGCGGTTGCCGCCGTCGGCGGGGATGTCGCGGCCCATCTCCTTGCCGTCGGCGTAGAAGTAGGTCACGACCTTGCCCTGCTGCGCCGCGACCTCCTCGGGAGAGGGCACGTCCACGAGCAGGTAGGTGATGGCGAACGCGATCGCGGGCAGGACGAAGAAGATGCCGACGAAGGCGTAGAGGGACCTGCGGATGCGCCGCCAGCGCCGCTTCTTGCGCTCGGCGGGCGTCAGTACCTTCTTGCCCTTGGCGTCGACGTTGTCGTCGTCGCCGTCGTCGAAGCCCGTCTCCCGGAAGCGGGCTTCGTCCTCATCGGACCAGCCTCGGGAGTCGTAGCCGTCCTCGTCGTAGCCGTGGTCGTCGCGGCCCGTGCCGTTGTGCGCGCGGTGCGTGATCAGCTCCGGCTCGCGTGCTTCCTCGTGGGGGACGCCGACGGGCGCCACCATGCCGGTGGGCTGCTCCGACCGGGGCTGCCGCTGAGGCCGCTGCGGCTGGCGTGGCGGCTGCTGCCGGTTGCCCGCCTGCTGCGGGCCGCCAGAAGGACGTGCGCCGGGCGGCGGAGGGCCCTGCTGCCTGCGGCCGGGCGGGGGCGGCGGCTGAGCGGGCCCCGGCCTGCCGCCCTGCGGACGGCGCGGCTGCCTGCCGGGCTCACCGGGCCAGCGCGGTGCCTGGCCCTGGTCGTCGCCGGCAGGCCACTGCGGCTGGGGCCGCTGCGGCTGGGGCCGCTGCGGCTGCTGCGGGGGGCGCTGCCTCGGTTGCCGAGGGGGCCGCGCCGGCTCGTCGCCGGTGGGCCACTGCGGGCCGCCCTCGCCGCCGGACGAGTGCCTGCCATGTCTTCCCCGGCCGGGTTCCTCCCCCGGCCAGCGATGATTTCCCTGGTCGTTCACTCAAGACCCTCCCAGATCGGCGCGTCGGGGTACGCCGTTCTGCGGACCGACCCTCTGTGCGCGGCGGGATTCTGTTTCCATCGATCCCGTGTCTGCCGTCACTGACCTGCGGTCCTCCGTGAGTGTGGGTGCGTTGTTCCAGTACCGAGGACGTACGACTGCACCAGGTGGTTCCAGCCGCACGACCGGCAAACTTCCACAACATAGACGGTGAACTCGCCGAAAAGGTTGGCCATCCGCTCGAGTTCCTCAGGTGCGCGGGCGGAACCCGCGACGTGCTTGAGCTCGTCGCCGTACACCCACGAGACCAGCGTGAGCGCCTCCTTGCGGCACACCGGGCACGAGGACTTGCTGGGCTGACCATGGAACTTGGCCGCCCTGAGCAGGTAAGGGGTGGCGTCGCAGACGTCCATGGTGCTGACCCGGCCGGAGTAGACCTCGGCCAGCAGCGCACGGCGCTGTAGCGCGTAGTCGACGACCTGCCGCTGGTTTCGCACCACAACAGAGTACGTGTTCCGCGTGGGTTGGCCATGAGCCGTTCCGCCCAGCGCCGACCGCGGTCGGCAGGACACGCCGGGGAATAGATAACGCTCAGGTGAACTTTGCGTGGGATTCGGATGATCCGGTGGTTAGCTGCGCCACTTCGATGTATCAGCCCGATATAATCGGCCGGTAGGTTGACTCAGGTCATCCGGGGTACCCAGCGGCAACGCCGGATGGCGTCGTTTCGTTCCCGGAGGGGGTGCACCGTGCTGGAGTTCGCGATACTCGGGCTGTTGCACGAGGCACCCATGCACGGCTACGTGCTGCGCAAGCGGTTGCACGAGACCCTCGGCATGTTCCGGACGTTCTCGTACGGCTCGCTCTACCCGACGTTGCGTCGGCTGCTGCGGGCCGGGTGGATCGTCGAGGAGGCCGTCGACCCGGGCACCGGATGGAACCGGCGGGCGAAACGTGTGTACAAGCTCACCGCGGAAGGCAAGGAGCGGTTCGCAGAGCTGCTTGCCGACGCCGGTCCGCAAACGTGGGACGACGAGGGCTTCGGTGTCCACCTGACGTTCTTCTCCAGGACACCCGCCGACGTCAGGATGCGGATTCTGGAGGGTCGTCGTCGCCGCGTGGAGGAGCGCCGCGAAGGTCTTCGGGCAGCGTTGGCCAGGGCCGAGGAGAAGATCGATCGCTACACCCGTGAGCTGCATCAGCTGGGGCTGGAGGCGAGCGAACGAGAAGTGCGCTGGCTCAACGAGCTGATCGCGCACGAACAAGCCGAGCAGAACAAGACGGAGAACTAGGCCGCGGCTCGGCGAGACCTACACACCGAACACGAGTTAAGGGAGATACCGGCATGGGCGAGAACCGCCGCGTGAAGGTGGCCATCGTTGGCGTCGGCAACTGTGCGGCATCGCTGGTCCAGGGTGTTCACTACTACCGCGACGCCGACCCGGGCTCGCGCGTGCCTGGCCTGATGCACGTGCAGTTCGGCGACTACCACGTCCGGGATGTCGAGTTCGTCGCCGCGTTCGACGTCGACGCGAAGAAGGTCGGACAGGATCTGTCCGAGGCGATCCTGGCGAGCGAGAACAACACGATCAAGATCTGCGACGTCCCGCCGCTCAACGTCCCGGTGCTGCGCGGGCACACGCTGGACGGGCTCGGCCGCTTCTACCAGGAGACCATCAAGGAGTCCGACGACGCGCCGGTCGACGTGGTCGCCGCGTTGCGCGAGTCGCAGGCCGACGTGCTGGTGGCGTACCTGCCGGTGGGCTCCACCGAGGCCGCCCGGTTCTACGCGACCGCCGCGCTCGAGGCCGGTGTCGCGTTCGTCAACGCCATCCCGGTGTTCATCGCCTCCGACCCCGAGTGGGCCGCGAAGTTCGAGCAGGCCGGCATCCCGATCGTGGGTGACGACATCAAGTCGCAGGTCGGCGCCACCATCACGCACCGCGTGCTGGCGAAGCTGTTCGAGGACCGCGGTGTCCAGCTCGACCGCACCATGCAGCTCAACGTGGGCGGCAACATGGACTTCAAGAACATGAAGGAGCTGGAGCGGCTCGAGTCGAAGAAGATCTCGAAGACGCAGGCCGTCACCTCGCAGATCGACCGCGACCTCGGCAAGGCCAACGTCCACGTGGGCCCTTCGGACTACGTGCAGTGGCTCGACGACCGCAAGTGGGCCTACGTCCGGCTCGAGGGCCGCGCCTTCGGTGACGTGCCGTTGAACCTGGAGTACAAGCTCGAGGTGTGGGACTCCCCGAACTCGGCGGGCATCATCATCGACGCGGTGCGCGCGGCGAAGATCGCCAAGGATCGCGGTATCGGCGGCCCGCTGCTCTCGGCGTCGTCCTACTTCATGAAGTCGCCGCCGGTGCAGTACGACGACTCCACCGCCCGCGACTCGGTGGAGAAGTTCATCGCGGGCGAAGTCGAGCGCTGACCCTTCTCACCGAGCCCAGCTGCAGTGAAGGCCACCATGCCTGCGTTGAACGCAGTGAAGGTGGCCTTCACTGCAGTCGGCGGAGGGCTTCCGGGAGTTCGGTCACGTCGGTGAGCACCGCGGCGGCCTCCGCGAGCACCAGCGGGTCCGGGGGGAAGTGCGGATTCGGCACCCCGATCACGGTCATCTCGGCGGCGAGCGCGGCGCGCAGGCCATTGGTCGAGTCCTCCACCGCCGCGCACGCCGACGCGCCGACCCCGAGCCGGGAGGCGGCCTCCAGGTAGACGTCCGGGGCCGGTTTGCCCTGCGCCACCTGTTCGCTCGACACCGCGACGCGCACCACGTCGCCGAGGTCGGCGGCGGTGAGGAACGCCTCGATCAGAGACGGCGGCGAGGAGCTGGCGATCGCCACCGGGTACCGGCCCGCGACGGCGCGCACCGTGTCCTCGGCGCCCGGCAGCACGGGCGGCCCGCCCTCGTAGCGTTTCGCCATCTCGCCGATCACGGTCTCTGCGGCCTGCTCCGCCGACAGCCGGATGCCCAGCTCGTCCACCAGGTACCGCGCCCATTCCGGCGTACTCATCCCCTGCAGCGCCCTGGTCGCCTCTTCCTTCCAGGTGCCGCCGTGCTCGGCGACCACCGAGCGGCGCACCTCGTCCCACAGCTGCTCGGAGTCCACCAGCACTCCGTCGAGATCGAAAACCACGGCGTCCATGCCCGGCAGCCTACGTGTGCCCCAGATTACTTCGCATAGCTAACCAATTTTTGTTAGCCTACCTAAGTGATTTCCGGAGTGGCCGAGCTCGCCCATGAGCTGCGTCCGTTGCTGTTCCGCCTGTACTACCTCGTCCGGCGGCAGACCCCGCAGCTCACGCTGACCCTCACCCAGGGATCGGTGCTCGCCGAGCTCGTCAGGGGCGGCCCGCGCCGCATGAGCGCACTCGCGGAGCTGGAAGGCGTTCGCCTGCCGTCCATGACCGACGTCGTCGCCCGCCTCGAACGCGACGGGCTGGTCACCCGCGCCCCCGATCCCGCCGACCGCCGCGCCGTGCTCGTCACCGTCACGGCCGAGGGCAGGCGGTTCCACGACGAGCTGGTCGTCGCCAGGGAGGAGTTCCTCCGCGAGCGGCTCGCCGCGATGACCGAGGCCGACCGGACCGCCATCGACGGGGCGTTGCCCGCACTCCGGCGTCTGCTCGAACCCAGCACCACCAGGGAGGAAGTCGCAGCCGATGAGCGCTGAGAAACACGGCAGCCTGCTCGACGCCGTCAAGGGGCAGCCGAAGCAGGTCTGGATCACCGCCTTCGCCGCCGTCATCGCCTTCATGGGCATCGGGCTCGTCGACCCGATCCTGCTCTCGATCGCCGAGGGCCTCGACGCGACGCCGTCGCAGGTGACCCTGCTGTTCTCGTCATACCTCGGCGTGCAGGTCGTCGCCATGCTCGTCACCAGCGCCGCCAGTGCGCGCTTCGGCGCCAAGCGGACGGTGCTCACGGGGCTGACGCTCATCGTGCTCGCCACCGCGCTGTGCACGATGGCCGGCTCGATCGAACAGCTCGTGGGCCTGCGTGCCGTGTGGGGCCTCGGCAACGCGTTCTTCATCGCCACCGCGCTGTCCGTGATCGTCGGCGCGGCCACCGGCGGTCAGGCCGGCGCGATCCTGCTCTACGAGGCCGCGCTCGGCCTCGGGCTCTCGGTCGGCCCGCTGCTCGGCGCGTTGCTCGGCAGCATCTCCTGGCGGGGCCCGTTCCTGGGCACCTCGGTGCTCATGGCGTGCGCGCTGGTGCTCTGTGCGGTGTTCCTGAAGAGCGACTCCCACGAGCGGCGGCCGAAGGTCGGCATCCTCGACCCGCTCAAGGCCCTTCGCCACGGCGGCCTGTTGCGCACCTCCATCGGTTCGGCGTTCTACACGGCCGCGTTCTTCGCCGTGCTCGCGTGGTCGCCGTTCGTCCTCGAGTGGAACGCCGTCGCCATCGGGCTGATCTTCTTCGGCTGGGGGCTGTGCGTCGCCGTCGCGGGCGTCGCGCTCGCGCCCCGGCTCGCCGCCCGCCTCGGTGAGCGGAGGGCGACGGTGGTCTCCGTGCTCGCCTACGCGGTGCTGCTGCTGGTGATGGTGGTGCCGAGCAAGCCGCTGCTCGTCGTCGCGATCATCCTCAGTGGACTCGTGTCGGGCCTGTTGAACACGCTCTTCACCGGCACGGCGATGTCGATCTCCGACGCTCCCCGCCCTGTCGCCAGCGCCGGGTACAACTTCTGCCGGTGGCTCGGCGGCGCGGCCGCCGCTACGCTCGTCGGCCATGTCGCCGAGTGGTTCGGGTTCGGGCAGTCCCCGTTCCTCGTCGCGGCCGTGCTGTGTGTGCTCGCGGGTGGCCTGCTGTCGATCGGTGCTCGCAAGCCCGATCCGCACACCGTGCCCGCCGAAGCGGCACTGGTGGGTGAAGAGCTCTAGGCGATCGAGCCGTTCGCCCGGCGTTCACCTGCAGGACCGTCCCGGCTTGCTTTGGGCACTTAACGTCACACGCGTTCCCCTGACTGAGTGAACTGGAGGCCGTGTGTCCGTCGAGCCCGGGCGTCTTCTTCCCCTGCTGACCTCTCACCGTTCCGGTCGGTCCCCGGTGACCTGTGAGTACCGCTGCGGCAACGCGTGCGCGCACCCGGCGCCCAACACATCCGACAACGAGTACTTCGGCGAGGTGGTGAGAAACGTCGTGTCGCGCCGGGGCGCGCTACGCGCGGGTGCCGTGATGACGGCCACCGCCGCGGGCTTCGCCGCGCTGTCCGGCACCGCCGCCGCCACGCCCGCCGTGCCGCCCGCGCTCGCGGGCCGCGGCAGGCCGGGCAAGCCGGGCCGCCCCGTGCCGGGCACCGACTTCGACCCGGTGGCGCCCAACAGCGCCGACGCCGTCACCATCCCGGACGGCTACGAGCAGGAGATCGTGATCCGCTGGGGCGACCCGGTGCTGCCGGGCGCTCCCCGCTTCGACTTCAACAAGCAGACCGCGGCCGGGCAGGCCAAGCAGTTCGGCTACAACAACGACTTCGTCGGCCTCATCCCGCAGGACGCTGGTGGCTGGCGCAACCTGCTCGTGGTCAACCACGAGTACACCACCGAGACCGACATGTTCCCGGCCGGGACCTACGACGCGAACAATCCCACCGAGGAGCAGGTGAAGATCGCCTGGGCGGCGCACGGGCTCTCGGTCGTGCAGGCGGTGCGTGATCCGCGTGGTGGCCTCAAGGTGGTGCCCAGCCGGTACAACCGCCGCATCACGATGGACACCGAGTTCGAGGTCCGCGGTCCCGCCGCGGGCTCGGAGTACCTCAAGACGTCCGCCGACCCGACGGGCCGGAAGGTCCTCGGCACGCAGAACAACTGCGCGGGCGGCGTCACGCCGTGGGGAACGGTGCTTTCCGGTGAGGAGAACTTCAACCAGTACTTCGCCAACGCGGGCACCGTCACCGACCCGGTGGCGGCCGCGCGGCTCAAGCGCTACGGTCTCAGCGGTGCCGCGAGCACGCGTAAGTGGGAGCGCTTCGACAAGCGGTGGGACGTCGCGCAGGAGGCCAACGAGGTGCACCGCTTCGGCTGGGTCGTCGAGATCGACCCGCACGACCCCAACAGCAAGCCGGTGAAGCACACCGCGCTCGGCCGCTTCAAGCACGAGGCCGCGAACATCAAGATCACGAAGGACAACCGGGTCGCCGTGTACTCCGGCGACGACGAGCGCTTCGACTACATCTACAAGTTCGTGTCCAAGGGCAAGTACAAGAAGGGCACCAGCGCCTACGCCCGCAGGCACAACTCGGCGCTGCTCGACGACGGCACGCTCTACGTCGCCAAGTTCACCGGCGACAGCCCGGCGAGCGAGATCGACGGCACCGGCAAGCTGCCCTCCGACGGAGAGTTCGACGGCTACGGCGAGTGGATCCCGCTGGCCAGCGGCAATGAGTCCTTTGTGGATGGTTTCACCGCCGAGGAGGTCTACGTCTTCACGCGCCTCGCCGCCGACAAGGTGGGCGCCACGAAGATGGACCGGCCGGAGGACATCGAGGCCAACCCCGTCAACGGCCGCGTCTACGCCGCGCTGACCAACAACAGCGACCGTGGCGCCGCGGGCAAGGCGGGCGCGGACGAGCCCAACCCGCGCAACGGCAACCGCAACGGGCACGTGCTGGAGTGGGAGGAGCACCGCGGAGACGCGGCGTCGACGAAGTTCTCGTGGCGGCTGCTGCTGGTCTGCGGTGACCCCGCCACGGCCGACACCTACTTCGGTGGTTTCCCGAAGGACCAAGTGAGCCCCATCTCCTGCCCGGACAACCTGGCGTTCGACCCGTACGGCAACCTGTGGATCTCCACCGACGGCAACGCGCTCGGCTCCAACGACGGCCTGTTCTCCGTGCCCGTCGACGGCCCGAACCGGGGCCAGGTCAAGCAGTTCCTCACGGTGCCGGTCGGTGCCGAGACCTGCGGCCCCGTGGTGACCGACGACGTCGTGCTGGTCGCCGTGCAGCACCCTGGCGAGGGCGCGGGTGCGGCGAACCCCGAGTCGCACTGGCCCGACGGCGGTTCGGCCAACCCGAGGCCCTCGATCGTGGCGGTGTGGAAGAAGGGCCGCTCGGGCGCGGGCAAGATCGGCGTGCGGTAGTCGGCGGCGGTCCCGCCATGCCCCTTACGGTGTAGGGCATGGCCGACCGACCGCTCGCACTCGTCACCGGCGCCTCCAGGGGAATCGGTGCCGCCGTGGCACGGGCGCTCGCCCCGACGCACCGGCTGCTGCTCGGTGGGCGCGACGAACTCGCGCTCGCCGAGCTGGCCGGTGAGCTGCCGGAGACGAGCCCGTGGCCGGTGGACCTCACCGACGCGTCCGCTGTCGCGGCGGCAGCGGCCGAGATCGACTCGCTCGACGTGCTCGTGCACTCGGCCGGGGTCGCGAAGCTCGGCACGGTCGAGGACTCGCCCGCGGAGGTGTGGCGGCACAACTTCGAGGTGAACGTGGTGGCCGTGGCCGAGCTGACCCGGCTCCTGCTGCCCGCGCTGCGCGCCGCACGCGGGCACGTCGTGCTGATCAACTCCGGCCAGGGGCTCGCCGCGCGCGAGGGCTGGGGTGCCTACGCGGCGAGCAAGTTCGGCCTGCGCGCGTTCGCCGACGTGCTGCGGGCCGAGGAGACCGCGCTGCGCGTGACGTCGGTCTTCCCCGGGCGGACGGACACCCAGATGCAGCAGGCCGTGGTCGCGGGCGAGGGCGGCGACTACACGCCGGAGAAGTACCTGCGGCCGGAGTCCGTCGCCGCCGCGGTGTGCTCGGCCGTGCTCGCGAGTCCCGACGCGCACCTCACCGAGATCACGGTGCGCCCGCGCCCCCGGTGAGGCGTCAAGGTTCGTTTGGTGTAGTCCGTCCGGCCGGTTGGCATCCACCGAATCATGCCTTTGTCCGGTGATCCGTTGACGGTCCGAAAGCGACGTTGCCACGCTGTCGGGCGTCCGGTGATCCCCGGAGGAGGCCCCCATCATGAAATCCCGTTTGGTCGCGGTGTTGCTGGCCCTGCTGGCCGGTGCCGCGTTGTCGTTCACCGCACCGGCCTCGGCGGACGTCGTCGCCGCCGACGGCTGCTACACGTGGAACCGCACGCTCGGCGAGGGTGCGTCCGGCGAGGACGTGCGGCAGTTGCAGATCCGCGTGGCCGGCTACCCCGGCGAGGGCGGCGTGCTCGCTCTCGACGGCCAGTTCGGCCCCGGCACCAAGGCAGCCGTGACCCGGTTCCAGCAGGCGTACGGTCTCGGCGCGGACGGAGTGGCGGGAGCGCAGACGTTCGCCAAGCTCTACGAGCTGCAGGACGACGACTGCACCCCCGTCAACTTCTCCTACGGCGAGCTGAACAACTGCAACTCCGACTGGTCGGGCGGCAACGTCTCGGCCGCGCAGGCCAAGGCCAACGCGCTCGTGTCGATGTGGAAGCTGCAGGCCATGCGACACGCGATGGGCGACCGGCCGATCGTCGTCAACGGCGGCTTCCGCAGCGTCGCCTGCAACAACGCGGTCGGCGGAGCCCCGGCGAGCCGTCATCTCTACGGCGACGCCGTGGACCTCGGCGCCGGTTCGCAGGGCTTCTGCGCGCTCGCGCGGCAGGCCCGCCACCACGGGTTCGCCGAGATCCTCGGGCCGGGCTACGAGGGCCACGACGACCACGTCCACGTCGCCCACCGCTCGGGTCAGTTCTGGTCGGCCCCCAGCTGCGGCATCTAACCCGTACTTTCGTAGCCCCCCAAGGCCACCTTTGTTGCGTTGAGCGCAACAAAGGTGGCCTTGGGGAACGTTCAGGAGCGTAGGTGGGCGGCGGCTTTCGCCACGTTCGCCTGCGCTTCGGCGCGGTCGGCGCGCAGCGCCTCGCCCTCGGCGACCACCCGCTCGCCCGCGACCCACACGTCCCGGACACGGCGGGAGCCCGCCGCCCACACGAGGTTCGCCAGCAGCTGGTCGTCCGGCACGTCGAGGCCGGCCGCGAACGCGGGATCGTCGAGGTCGACGTGCACGACGTCGGCCCACCGCCCCGGCTCCAGCGCGCCGATGTCGTCGCGGCCGAGCGCGTCCGCCCCGCCGCGCGTGGCCAGCAGCAGCGCGTCCGCCGCGGTCACCACGGTCGAGTCCCGGGTGGACAGTCGCGCGAGCATCGCCGAGAGCTGGACCTCCTCCCAGAGGTCGAGGTCGTCGTTGCTGGCGGGGCCGTCGGTGCCGAGCCCGACCCGCACCGACGCCGCCCGCAGGTCGGCCAGCCGGGCGATGCCCGACGCGAGCTTCGCGTTCGACCCGGGGCAGTGCGCCACCCCTGCCCCGCGCGCGGCGAGTAGCGCGATGTCCTCATCGGACAGATGCACCGCGTGTGCGGCGATGAGCCTTCCGTCGAGCAGGCCCACCTGGTCGAGCAGGCGCGGCACCGAGCCGAACTCCGCGCGCTGCCGCTCGTCCTCGTCCGCCGCCTCGGCCACGTGGATCTGCACGAGAGCGCCGCGCGCCGCGGCCGACTTGGCCACCTCCCGCAGCGCCTCCGGCGGCAGCATGTACGCCGAGTGCGCCGCGTAGGACAGCTCGACGCGTTCACCCGGTCCGAAGCGGAGCCCGTCGGCGTCGATCCAGCGTTCCGTCGCCGTGATCATCGAGCGCCAGTCGAGCCCGGGCAGGTCGATGATCGGCCCGCCGAGCACCACCCGCGCACCGGTGGTGAGCACCGCGTCGGCGAGCTGCTCCGCGTGGAAGTACATCTCGGCGCTGGTGGTCACGCCCCTGCGCAGCATCTCCACCGAGCCGAGCACCATCCCGGCGTGGACGTCGGAGGGTCGGAGCCTGGCCTCGGCAGGCCAGATCACCTCGCGCAGCCACCGCAGCAGCGGCAGGTCGCCGCCCATGCCGCGCAGGAGCACCATGGGACTGTGCGCGTGGGTGTTCACGAGGCCGGGCAGCAGGATGCCGGGCAGGTCGGTCGCCTCGGCCGCGTCGGTCCGGCCCGGTGCCGAGGCCGCCGGGCCGCAGTAGGCGACCCGCCCCGCGTCGTCGATGTCCACAACGCCGTCGCGGATGACGGAACAGGTCGGATCGGCGGGCAGGACCACGGGTGCACGCAGGCGGCGGGACATGGCGCGATTCTAGTGTCGTGGAGGAGGCACACATGGACGTCGAGGCCCACCGGGTGATCGAACTGCCGCGCGAGCGCGTGGCCACCTACGCGATGGACTGGCGCAACGACGCGCAGTGGACGCAGGGCATCACCAGAGCGGAGCTGACCGAGCAGGCGCCCGGCGGCGGCTTCGGCGTCGGCGCGGAGGTCCGCCGTACCGCGCACTTCCTCGGCAGGCGCATCGACTACGTGCTCAGGGTGCTCGCGCACGCGCCGCCGGAGCTGCTCGACATGTCGTCGGTGGCTGGGCCGTTCCCCATGCGCGTGACCTACCGCTTCGAGGAGCACCCGAGCGGCACGCTCGCGAGCATCAGGGTGCGTGGCGACGCGAGCGGGTTCTACGGTCTGGCCGGGTGGCTGATGGCTCCGCTCGTGCGCCGCAACCTGCGCAAGGACCTGCGCGACCTCGCCGCGAAAGCCTGAGGCCTGCCTAGGCGTCGTCCACGACACCGTTGCGCCACGCCCACGCCGCGATCTCCACGCGGTTGCGGGCGCCGATCTTGCCCTGCACCGACGCCAGGTGGGTCTTCACGGTCGACAGCGACAGGTACAGCTCGGTGCCGATCTCGGTGTTGGTGAGTCCACGGGCCGTAGCCTTGACGACGTCCAGCTCGCGGGCCGTCAGCGGTTCCGACGGCTGCTCGGCCGGGCGCCTCGCCGGCTGCTGGTCGCCGAAGTGCTTGAGCAGGCGCACCGTGATCTGCGGTGACACCAGCGCGTCGCCCCTCGCCGCCGCGCGGATCGCCTCGATCAGCAGAGCGGGCCCCGCGTCCTTGAGCAGGAAACCTGACGCGCCGCCCTGCAACGCCGTGTGCACGTACTCGTCCAGGTCGAACGTGGTCACCACAACGACCTTGAGCGGGTCGGCGACGTCGGGGCCCGCGAGCTGCTTGGTGACCTGCAGGCCGTCCATGCCGGGCATGCGGATGTCCAGCAGGCACACGTCGGGCCGCAGCTCCCTCGCGTTGCGCACCGCCTCGATGCCGTCGGCGACGTCGGCCACCACCTCGATGTCGTCCTGCGCGTCGAGGATCATGCGGAAGCCGATCCGCACCATGTCCTGGTCGTCGGCGATCAGAACCCGGATCACTGCGTCTCGTCTCCGTCCAGTGGCAACCACACCTCGACCAACCAGCCACCATCGGGGCCGGGCCCCGCGGAGAGCCGCCCGTGCAACAGGTCGACCCGCTCGCGCATGCCGATCAAACCGTATCCGCCTCCGGGCACGGCCGCCCCGGCCGTCCCGTTGTCGCTCACCCGCACGTGCAGCTCCTCCCCGACCGCCCGCACCGCGACGGTCGCGAGCGTGGCGTCGGCGGCGTGCTTGCCGACGTTGGTCAGCGACTCCTGCACGATCCGCAGCGCCGAGCGGGCGACCTCCTGCGGCAGGTCGGCGGGCAGGTCCAGCTCGGTCTCCGTCGGCACGCCGTGGTTGCCCGCCTCGACGAGCTTCCGCAGGTCGGCGCCGAGGTCGGTGGTGGCCTGCTCGCTGAACTCGCTGCTGCCCGCCGGTGCGTCACCACGCATGCTGCGCACGAGCCTGCGCATCGCCACCAGCGCCTCGGTGCCCGCGTGCTCGATCTGCCCGAGCGCGTCCACCACCACGCGGGGGTCCTTCTCGCCGAGCAGCTTCGCCGCCTGCGCCTGCACGACGATGCCCGTGACGTGGTGGGCGACCACGTCGTGCAGCTCGCGCGCCAGCGCCATCCGCTCGGCGGTCTGCGCCTCGTTGACGGCGGTCTCCACCGCCTGCGTGCGCTCGGAGTCGCGGGCCCGGAAGTAGAGGCCGGTCGCCACGGAGATGCCGAGCAGCAGCAGCGCGGAGACGAAGAGGGCTCGCAGGGAATCCTGGTCGCGGATGGTGTTGGCGACGGTGCCGCAGGCCACCACCAGCGAGAGCAGGCCGATCGACCACGTCGCCGGCCTCGGAGCGGCGGTGCGCACCAGGAAGACCACCACGATCATCCCGGCGAGCACCTGTGTGAGCGGGAAGCCGCCGAGGCTCTCGTAGGCGATGCGCTCCCCCGACGCGGCCAGGCCCAGCGCACACATGAACATCACGCCCGACAGCCACAGCGCCGAGCGCACGGGCTGCTTGATGGCCAGCACGGTCGCCACGACGGCGACCGCGTTCGTCGCCAGCACCACCAGCGCGAACACGCCGGTGGACGCCGAGATGAAGATGTCCATGAACACGGCGGCCGCCAGCACCCCGACCAGCGGCCACTGCCTGCGCAACAGAACCATCAGCTCGCTGCGGACCCGCTGCGCGGCCGGTTTGCGCAGCTGCACAGCCACCACCACCGTGGCTGTGAGCAGCACGAACCCGCTCACCAGCGCCTGCACGAGCTCGGAGCGCGAGCTGATCGAGTCGCGGCCCGCCGTCGCCAGCAGGCAGGCCACCACCATCGCCGACGTCGTGGCGAACGCGACGCCCGCCTTCGCGGCGCGGACGCAGAAGAACACCAGCTCCAGCCCCGCGACGGTCTCGGCGAAGGAGATGTTGGGCAGCAGCGCGGTGTAGGGCAGGGTGTCGGTCAGCCGGATGAGCACCGTGCTCCCGACGAGGGCGCCCGCGCCGACCCACGCCGCGACCACCGGTTGGGTCCGGCCCCACAGCGCGCACGCCGACAGACTCAGGATGCCGGGCAGGAGCAGCAGGTCGACGCCGCGGGGACCGAAGCCGTCGAGGCTCGCGTCCGCGACGATCACCAGGTCGCAGAGGAGCGCGGCGAGGAGCACCACCCCCGGCAGGCCCAGCCACTGCAGCAGATCGGCGACCTTACGCCGGAAAGGTGGTACGGACACGATGCGAAGGTAATTGATCCACGCGGGCTCGCACCTTGGCCGTCAGGCCGGTGTCCCCTCGGCCGATCGGCCGATGCCGGTTCGCCCGGTCCTGGCCGTCTGTCCGAAGTGGTGAGTGCGCGGTTCGCGCGACGCTGCTGTGCATGCCAACACAGACGACACACTCGCCGGGTCCACTCGCGACCTCCACCTGCCCCGCGCTCTCCGGCCGCGGGCTCGTGAAGCGCTACGGTGCGCAGTACGCGCTGGCGGGGGTGGACATCGACATCCAGCCGGGTGAGGCCGTCGCGATCGTCGGCCCCTCGGGTTCCGGCAAGACGTCGCTGCTGCACGTGCTCGCGGGCATCCTGCCCGCCGACTCCGGCGAGGTGCTGCTCGGCGGTACGCGCATCGACCACCTCGGCGAGGCGAAGCGCAGCGAGCTGCGGCGCACCGAGTTCGGGTTCGTCTTCCAGTCCGGGATGCTCGTCGCCGAGCTCTCCGCCGAGGAGAACGCCGCGCTGCCGCTCCTGCTCGCCGGGGTGAGCCGGGGAAAGGCCCTCGCCGACGCCCGGCAGTGGCTGGAGCGGCTCGGCCTCGCGGGCAAGGGCGCGCGCAGGCCGGGTGAGCTGTCCGGTGGCGAGGCGCAGCGCGTGGCGATCGCACGGGCGCTGGCACACCAGCCGAGCGTGATCTTCGCCGACGAGCCGACCGGCGCGCTCGACACGCGCACGGGCCGCGACACCATGAACGCCCTGCTCGGCGCGGCCGCCGAGAACGGGGCCGCCGTGGTGATCGTGACCCACGACCGCGACCTCGCCGAGTCGGTGCCGCGCATGGTGACCATTCGCGACGGCCGCATCGCCAGCGGGGTGACGGCGTCATGAACAGTTTCCGGCTCGCGCTGCGGGTTCTGCGCGTCGACCGGCGCACGCGGACCTCGGCGATCCTCACCGGCCTCGGCGTCGCCGTGGCGACCGGGCTGGTGCTGTTGCTCGTGAGTCTCCCGTTCGCCACCGAGGCACGCGGCGAGCGGTCCACGTGGCAGGAGCCGTCCTACGGTTCGGGGGAGGGCGGCCGTGCCACGCTCTCGCTTGCCTCCAGCGAGGACTACGCGAACGGCCAGAAGATCACGCGGGTCGACGTCGCGCCGCTGACCGACCCGGGTTCGATCTCACTGCCGCCCGGCGTCGAGAAGCTGCCCGGTCCGGGTGAGGTGCTGCTCTCGCCGGAGCTGGCGAGGCTCGCCGACGGACTTCCGGGCTCCCAGCTGGGCGAACGGTTCGGCGGTGACGTCGTGGGCACGCTCGGCGAGGACGCGCTGAAGTTCCCCGGCCAGCTGGTGGCGCTCGTCGGGCACGACGCGAACGACATGCCCGTGACGGCGTTCGAGCAGAACGGGTTCCTGCTGGGCGGCGCGGAGCAGGATCCGCTGCTGCAGCTGCTCGCCGGTGTCGGTGTGGTGGTGCTGATCGTGCCGAGCCTGGTGCTGGTGGCGTCGTCGGCGCGGCTCATCGCGGCCCGCAGGGAACGCAGGCTCGCCGCGCTGCGGCTGGCCGGTGCCACCCCGCAGCAGGTGATCTCGATGGTCGCCGCGGAGACGGCGATCGCGGCCGTCGGCGGTGCGCTCCTCGGTGCCGCGGCCAGCCCGCTGCTGCACATGCTCGCGACGTTCGTGCCGTGGGACGGCGGCACGTGGCAGGCGTCGGACTTCCAGCTGCCGCTGGGCGTCGCCATCCCGATCGTGCTGCTGATGCCGGCCCTCGTGCTGCTCGCCGCGGTGCTGGGCCTGCGCAGGGTGATGTGGACGCCGCTGGGCGCCACCGGCTCGCACCAGCGGAAGCCGCTGCACTGGTGGCGGCTGCTGTCGCTGCCGCTCGCGGGACTGTTCTTCGCCGTCGTCGTCTCGACCGCGGAGGATCAGCTTGGCATGCTGCTCGTGCTCCTCGGCCTGGCACTCATCATCGCCTCGGCCGCGCTCGTCGGCCCGTGGGTGACGTCGGCGATCGGCGGCATCTTCGGGCGAATCTGGCGCAGGCCGTCGGTGCTGCTGGCCGGGCGGCGGCTGCGGGACGACCCGAAGGGCGCCTACCGCGCGTCGGCCGGGGTCGTGCTCGCGGTGTTCACGGGCTCGATGGCGCTGACGCTCATGCCGTCCTTCGAGTCGATGGCCGGGTCGAGCTCCCCGTTCCAGGACTCCGTGCTGTACGTGCCGACCGACGCCGCTCGCGCCGAGCGGATCGTGGCGGAGACCAACGCGACGCTGGAGCGCTACGGCCAACGGGAGCGGGCCATCGGCATTGGCGAGGTGGTGCTGGCCAAGGGCGAGAACTCGGGACAGCAGGCGCTGGTGCTCGACTGCGAGCGCGCGGAGGGGCTGCTGCGGCTCGACCTGCGAGGCGCGTGCGCGGGCACGCCGGGGATCTACAGCGAGTACCCGATGGAGCTGAACGGTGTCACGGTGAGCGCTGAGTGGGGCACGCAGGGGGCGCCCCTCCCGGCGAACACGCCCGTGCGCCCGTTCGAGGTGACCGGCGAGGACATGTACAGCACGGCGATCATCGACCCGGCCGTGGTGCCCGAGGGGGTCTCGGTGTCCGAGGTGACGGTGGCTGTGCCGACGACGCCGGCGAACCGCGAGGTTGTGCGCACGGCGCTGGCCGCCGCGGCGGGCGGAGCGCAGATCGAAAGCCGGGAGATGCGCATCGGGGACCAGCAGACGCAGCTCTCCGACCTGCGCAGGGTCACCGTCATCGGGCTCGTGGCGGCCGCCGTGCTGAGCGGTTGCAGCGCGGCGATCGCGACGGCGGGCTCGGTGATGGACCGGCGCCGCACGTTCGGGGCGCTCATCGCGGCGGGCACGCCGGTGCGGGTGCTGGCGAGGGCGTTGCGCACGGAGGCCGCGATGCCCGCGTTGGTCGCCACGATCGGAGCCGGTGTCGTCGGGGTCCTGGTGGCGATCGGGCTCTACAGCCTCGTCGAGGAGGACGCCTCGGTGGTGCTGACCCCGTGGATCGCGGCGCCGGTGGTGCTCGGAGCCGGGGTGGCGGTGCTCGCCGCGTCGGTCTGCCGCCCCGCCCTCAACCGGGTCCGCGCGGAACCCCTCGCCGACGAATGAGGTGACCAATCGGCCCCCAAGGCCACCTTTGTTGCGCTCAACGCAACAAAGGTGGCCTTGGGGGCCGTCAGCATGCTTGCGAATGGGTGAGGCGGCGGGAGCAGGCGCGGAGGGCGGCGCGGAAGGCGGCGGTCTGCTGGGCGTCGAGGTCGGCGAGCATCTCGCGTTCGAGGGCGTCCACCTCGTCGTCCAGCTCGCGCAGCGCCGCCTCACCCTGGTCGGTCAGGCTGATGTGCAGGACCCGCCGGTTGCGGGGCGCGGGCGCCTTCTCGACCAGCCCCCGCCGTTGCAGGCTCGTCACCAGCTCCTGCATGGTCTGCGCGCTGACGAACGAGTGCCGCGCCAGCTGCGCGGACGACTGACCCGGCTGCGTCCGCAGCGTGGTGAGCGCCGTGTACTGGGCGGTGGTGAGGCCGTGCGGCCGCAGCACCGCCTCCAGGTGCCCGCGCACGGCCTGCTCCAGCCGTTTGACCAGGTACGCCGTGCGCACCGAATCGTCGGTCACGGCAGCTTCTCGAAGATGAGGTCCCTGCTCACGCGCCCCTCCTCCTCGGCGCGCTGCTCGAACTTCGTCACCGGCCGCCACTCCGGCCTCGGCGCCCAGCCGTCGAACCGGTTGCGCAGCGTCGGCTCGCCGCCACACACCTCCAGCATCTGCTCGGCGTAGTTCTCCCAGTCTGTGGCCAGGTGCAGCGTGCCGCCCGACGCCAGCCGCGACGCCACCAGCGCCACGAAGTCCGGCTGCACCAGCCGCCGCTTGTGGTGCCGCTTCTTCGGCCACGGGTCCGGAAAGAAGATGCGCACGCCCGCCAGGGACTCCTTCGCGACGTGCTCGGTCAGCAGCGGCACCGCGTCGCCGTGCAGCAGCCGCAGGTTCACCACCCCGAGTCGCTCGGCGCGCAGCATGAGCTGCCCGAGACCGGCCTCGTAGACCTCCACGGCGACGTAGTTCACCTCGGGCGAGGCCGCGGCGAGCTGGGAGGTGGTCTCCCCCATGCCGGAACCGATCTCGAGGATCACGGGAGCGGGCCTGCCGAACCACGCGGCGAAGTCGATCGGGCCCGGCGGCAGCTCGGACACCGTGCGGCCCAGCTCGGGCCACCTGGTGTCCCACGCGCGCTGCTGCCCGACCGTCATCCGCCCGCCGCGCTTGACGTAGCTGACGACGCTACGCATCCTCGGCTCCTGCTCGCTCTCCACGAGCAGGCACGATAGCCGCGGCTCAGCGCACCGCTTCGAACTCCCCCAGCCGTGCGCGCAGCCCGGCGAGACCCGCGACCGCGATCGGCTCGGGCGTGGTGAGGCTGTGGGCGGGCAGCACGTCGATCCAGCCGGGGTGACGTTCGGTGGGCAGGATCGTGGTGGGGATGCGGTGACCCGCGCGCCCGCCCTCCGACGGCATGAACTCCCAGTAGCCGGACTCGCCGTCGGCGGCCCACGGCACGTACTCCCAGCCGGGACGCCTGCTGAGCAGCTTGTCGATGCGGTCCTCGATGCGGAAGCCGTCCTCCCGGTGGCCGAGGGTCCCCGCCGCGACGGCACGCAGCCACCACGGCGACGGAACCGGCTCCCCGGGGGCGCAGGCGGCGCGGAACAGCGCGAGCACCTGGTCCTCGGGGGCGCGATGTATCCAGGCTGTGCGCAGTTCGGCCGGGGTCGTCGCGGACGCGGCGTCGCGGGGCAGTTCGATGGCGCGAGCCCATTCCAGCTCGGGCATCGGCTCCAGGCGGGGAATCTCTGTCACCGTCAAGGGTCACCTCCGTGGAAGTCCTGACGGGTGATACCCAATATCCCCTGCGCCGACGCGTTTTTGCGCGGCCAGTGGGCGTCCTCACAGAGAGTTAACCGGCTCTTAATCAGGCGCACACGAGAAAGAGGCTCGGACCGCCCCCGAATTCGCGGTCCGAGCCTCTTCTTTTCTCCCCGTATCCGATCCCGCCGCCCCCGAATCGCGGCCGAGTCCGGATGTTCCCCTGTGGTGGTCCTTGCCGCTCAGGCGTCCCGCTTCTTCGCGGTGGTGATCGCGATGGCCAGCAGTACCGCCGCGAAGGCTGCGAAGTAGGCCAGCGCCCAGCCGGGGCTGAGCGGGCTCGTCGAGAGCGGCATGCCCGCGTCGGCGGCCCTGCCCGAGTTGGAGCCGCCGTCGCCCATGAGGAACTTGTTGGCGACGTTGAACGGCAGCCATTCGTAGATGTCGTCACCGATGCTCGGAATGAGCTGGATGAGGCTCTCCACGGCGAGGCTGTAGATCATCAGCAGCGAGATGGCGCCCGCGCTGTGCCGCACCAGGATGCCGACGGCCACGGCGATCACGGCGGCGACCGCGTAGACCACGCCGACGCCCGCGACGTTGATCCAGTCGGCGGTGCTGTTGAGGGCAAGGTCGGCGTTGGGCTGGAGCAGCGTCGAGAGGCCCCAGCACACGAACGCGGTGACCTCGCCGATCACGAGCGACAGCGCGGCGATGACCGTGGTCTTGGCGAGCAGCGCCGAGCCGCGGTTCGGGATGGCCTGGAACGTGGTGCGGATGGTGCCGAAGCGGTACTCGGTGGTGACGGCGAGCGCGGCCAGCACCATGATCACGGCGAGTCCGAAGCTGTACCCGAACTGGGTGGTGGCGACGGTGGCCGGGAACTGCTCGTCGGCGTTGCCGACGACGAGTGCGGTGAACCCGGCGGTCACCACGAGCGCGACGAGCGCGCACCACCACGGCGACCGCGTGGACAGCAGCTTGATGCGTTCGACTGCGAGCAGAGTCATCGTAGGTTTCCTCGGTTTCGGTGGTGGCTCGTCAGTTGGCGGTGGGGGCCAGCGCCCGCTGCGCTTCGGCCTCGAGGTCGGCGTGGTACTCGACGGCGTCGCCGGTGATCTGCATGAACGCCTGCTCGAGCGAGCCGCGCTGAGGGCTCAGCTCGTGGAGCACGACGCCGTTCTCCATCGCGATCTCACCGATCTTGGCGATGTCCAAACCGGACACCACGACGCCGTCGTCGGCGGGCGCGACCGTGGCGCTCGCGCGGGTGAGCGCGTCGCGCAGCACGTCGAGCTGCGGGCTGCGCACCTTCACGCTGTTCTCGCTGGCGCGGGCGACGAAGTCGTCGGTGCTGCTCTGCGAGATCAGCTTGCCCTTGCCGATCACCACCAGCTCACTCGCGGTGAGCGCCATCTCGGAGAGCAGGTGGCTCGACACGAAGACCGTGCGGCCCTCCTCGGCGAGCCGGTGCATGAACTTGCGGATCCAGAGGATGCCCTCGGGGTCGAGGCCGTTCACCGGTTCGTCGAAGAGCAGCACCTCGGGGTCGCCCAGCAGCGCGGCGGCGATGCCGAGGCGCTGCGACATGCCGAGCGAGAAGCCGCCCGCGCGCTTGTTCGCGACGGCGCTCAGGCCAACGGTCTCCAGTACCTCGTCAACGCGACGCGGCGAGATCTTGTTGGACTTCGCCATCCACGCGAGGTGTGCCCTCGCCGAGCGGTTGGGGTGCACCCACTTCGCGTCGAGGAGTGCGCCGACGGTCCGGAGTGGATGGTGCAGTTCGTGGTAGCGCTTGCCGCCGATGCGCACCTGGCCCTCGGTCGGGTTGTCCAGACCGAGGATCATGCGCATCGTCGTCGACTTGCCCGCGCCGTTGGGGCCGAGGAAGCCGGTGACCTTGCCGGGCGTGACGCTGAACGACAGGTCGTCGACCGCGAGCGTCTTGCCGTACCGCTTGGTGAGGCCCTGTGCCTCGATCATCATGTCCTCCTGGTGCGGCCGATGCGCCGCAATGACGCTTGCTTGGTGTTCGTGGCGTGCGTGGCGTTTCCCCGTTGCCGGTCTGCCGACGTTGACACCATCGTTTCCGATGGCGACCCCTTCGCGCGTCATCCTCGAGACCGAACTGCGGTTCGCCTGTGGTCGTAGCTTGGCGGACCGCGGTACCCCTTGCCGATCCGTGATGACCCTGACTTGTCCCTGATCTACCTGGCGAGGGTTAATGAACTGTGGTTCAATAACTGGCGTGGCGCGACCGAGGAGCATCAGCGACGAACGGCTGCTTTCGGCGACCGGTGCGGTGATCAGCAAGGTCGGGCCCGGATTCACCCTGGCCCAGGTGGCCAAGGAGGCCGGGGTCGCCGTCGGCAGCGTGGCGCAGCGCTTCGGCTCCAAGAAGGGCCTGCTCAAGGCGCTGAGCACGGTGGGAAGGGCCGAGGCCGTCACCCGAATCCGGGACGTCGCGGCGGCCGCGCCGGAGCCGAGGGAGGCGCTGCTCGACGCGCTCGTGACCGTCTACGCGGGACTCGGGGACGCCACCGCGGCGGCCAACAGCCTCGGCCAGCTCGCAGCCGACCTCGCCGACGAGGAACTGCGCGCGCTGCTGGGTGAGCACTACGCGGCGATGGAGGTCGAACTGCGCGCCCTCGTCATCCGTGCGATGGACACCGGCTGGCGCGGGCCAGGACCGGACGTCGCCGCGCGCACGTTGCTGGCCACGGTCAACGGGGCGGCGATCGACTGGTCGATCCGCCCTCGCGGGGAGCTGACCGAACGGCTGGCCGCCGATCTCGAATCCATAGTGGGGAGCTGGTACGCATGAACACACCGCTGCACGGCAAGGTCGCGGTGGTCACGGGCGCCACGCGCGGATGCGGGCGGGCGATCGCGGTGGAGCTCGGTCGCGCGGGCGCCACGGTGTTCGTCACCGGGCGCACGACGCGGAACCAGAAGTCGGCGATGGGCCGGACCGAGACCATTGAGGAGACGGCCGAGCTGGTCGACGCCGCAGGCGGCCGGGGCGTCCCGGTGCGTTGCGACTTCGGCGTCGTGACCGAGGTCGACGAGCTCGTCGAGCGTATCCACTCCGAAGTGGACGGAAGGCTCGATGTGCTGGTGGACGACGTCTGGGGCGGCGACCCCTACGCCGAGTTCGGCACGGCGTACTGGGAGTCCGATCTGGACAAGGCGCTCACGATGGTGCGCAACGGACTGGAGACCCACCTGATCGCCCTGCACCGGCTGTTGCCGCTGCTGGTGCGGACCGGAGGCGGCCTCGCGATCGAGGTCACCGACGGCGACACCGACGAGTACGTGGGCGCGGGCGTTCCGTACTACCTGGTGAAGTCGGGCGTGCGCGCGATCGGCAGGGCGCTCGGCGCCGAGCTGGCCGGACACGGCTGCACGGGCCTCACCGTGACGCCGGGGTTCCTGCGCTCGGAGGCGATGCTCGACCACTTCGGCGTCACCGAGGAGACCTGGCGGGACGCGGTGGCGAGCGATCCGCACTTCGCCGTGTCGGAGACGCCGGCCTACCTCGCGCGCGGGGTGGTGGCGCTGGCGACGGACCCGAAGGTCGAGCGCTTCGCGGGACGGACGCTCGCCTCGTGGACCCTCATGCGCACCTACGGCGTCACCGACGTCGACGGCAGCAGGCCCGACTTCGGCCGCTGGATGGCAGACGTGGTGAAGCCGGGTCTGGACCCGAGTCAGGCCGATCCGGCGGAGTACCGCTAGCCCGCACCGGGTCTGGCGAGGCCGGTCTCGTAGGCGAGCACCACCGCCTGCACGCGGTCGCGCAGGTCGAGCTTGGCGAGGATCCGCCCGACGTGGGTCTTCACCGTCGCTTCGGAGAGGAAGAGCGTCGCGGCGATCTCGGTGTTCGACAGTCCCTTCGCGATCAGCGTGAGCACCTCGCGCTCGCGTTCGGTCAGCACGTCGAGCACCGAGGCGTCGCGCGGCGGCACCCGGCCAGAGCCGAGGAAGCGGTCGAGCAGCCGCCTGGTGACCGCGGGCGAGACCACCGCGTCGCCCACCGCGACCGAGCGCAGCGCGGACACCAGATGGTCCGGCGGGGTGTCCTTGAGCAGGAACCCGCTCGCCCCGCTCTGCAGCGCCGAGTACACGTACTCGTCGAGGTCGAACGTGGTCATCACCAGGACCTTGGACGTGCCCTCGGTGACGATCCGGCGCGTCGCCTCGACGCCGTCGAGTACCGGCATCCGCACGTCCATCAGCACGACGTCGGGGCGCAGCTCACCGGCGAGCCGCACCGCCTCGGCCCCGTTCCCGGCCTCCCCGGCCACTTCGATGTCGTCCTGCGCGCCGAGCACCATGCGGAAGCCGACGCGCATGAGCTCCTGGTCGTCCACCACCAGTACCCGGATCACGCGTCCAACCTAACGGGCAGCCGGGCGCTGACGTGCCACCCGCCGCCGGGGCTCGGGCCCGCGTGCAGCGTGCCGCCGTACACGTGTGCGCGCTCGCGCATGCCGATCAGCCCGTTGCCGCCGGTGAGCGGCGTCGCCTGCCCGTCAGGCACCAGCTGCCTCGCCTTCCCCGCGCCGTCGTCGGTCACGTCCACGGTCACCACGTCGGGGTTGCGGCGCACCCGCACCGTCGCCTTGGCGCCCTGGCCCGCGTGCTTGAGCGCGTTGGTGAGCGACTCCTGCACGATGCGGTACACCCCGAGCGACACGCCGGCGGGCAACTCGCCCAGCTCGTCGAGCTCCAGCCCCACGGCGAGGCCCGCCGTGCGCATCCGGTCGGCGAGGTCGGCGAGGTCGGCCGTGGTGGGCTGGGGCACCCTCGGCTCGTCGTCGTGCTCACCGCGCAGCACGTCGAGCAGCCGCCGCAGCTCCGTCAGCGCGCCCCTGCCGGTGTCGGAGATCGTGCGGATCGCACGCTCGGCCAGGTCGGGGTCGGCGCGCAGCGCGTACGAGGCGCCGTCGGCGTGCACCACGATCACGCTCACGGCGTGGGCCACCACGTCGTGCAGCTCCCGCGCGATGCGCCCGCGCTCCTCGGCGACCGCGATCCGCGCGGCCTGGCCACGCTCGGTCTCTAGCAGGTGCAGCCGCGCCTCCACCTCGGCCTGGTAGGCGCGGCGGGCGCCGACGAACTCGCCGAGCATCCAGCACAGTGCCAGCACCAGTACGGCCACGATGATGTTGACCAGCCAGTCGTCGTAGCGCTGGACGTACAGCTGGGCCACGGTGACCGCGAGCATGAGCGCGAGGTACAGCGCACCCTGACGGCGGCCCGCGTAGACCACGACGCTGTAGACCGCGACGCCGCTCGCGAGCCCGCTGGACAGGCCCAGCTCCAGCGCGCTGTGCAGGGAACCGAGCAGCAGGACCGCGTAGGCCGTCGCGAGCGGGTACCGCCTGCGCAGCACGAGCGGGGCCACCATCGCGATGTCGATCGGGATGGTGATGTACCAGGGCTGCGAAGCGCCGCCCGGCTCTAACTGCGTGACGACGAAGACCGAGATGTCGATGAGGAGCAGGTGCACCGCGATGAGGCTGTCGCCGACCATCGGGTGTGCCCGCATCCAGAGACTCAGCCGCCGCACGGATCCACAGTATGGTGCTGGCAGCCCCGCCCGCGTCCTCCTGCGGTAGCACCTTGACTGCGAGCGGGGGATGAGGCGATGGAAGGATCTGACCGACGAGAGGGGGCGCCGTGACGGCACCGGCGGAGCAGGGCGGGCGGCTCGCGGGCCCGCTCTCGACCTCGGTGGCCAACCTGTGCCGCAGGCTTCAGCCACAGGTCTCGCCCCGTACCGCGGCCGGTTTCGCCGAGGTGCTGCGCAGACTCGGTGCCCCGCTGCAGGTCGCGGTGGCCGGCCGCATCAAGTCCGGCAAGTCGACGCTGGTCAACGCCCTCATCGGGCGCCGGGTCGCGCCCACCGACGTCGGTGAGTGCACGCGCCTGGTGACCCGCTTCCAGTACGGCACGGTCGACCGCATCGAGGTGGTCTTCACCGACGGCCGCAAGCAGGTGCTGCCGTTCGCACCGGACGGGATGATCCCGGCCGAGCTGGGCGTGGACATCGACGACGTCTCCCACATCGAGGCGTACCTGACCAACGCGGTGCTCCAGGGCATGACCGTGATCGACACCCCCGGCCTCGGCTCGCTCGACGCGGCGTCGGTGTCGCGCACCGAGCAGCTGCTGGGTGCGGCCAGGGCGAACGAGGACGACGAGGAGTCCGGTTCGGACGAGCTGGACGAGACCTCCCGCAACGCGGTGGCCGGGGCCGAGGCCGTGCTCTACGTCGTCACGCAGGGCATCAGGGCCGACGACCAGCAGGCGCTCGCGGCGTTCACCGCGGCCACCGCGAGCCGCGAGGCGGGGCCGGTCAACGCGATCGCGGTGCTGAACAAGGCCGACACCATCACGCCCGAGTCGGTCGACGGCTCCGGCGGCGACGTGTGGAAGGCCGCCTCGCTGCTGGCCGAGAAGCAAGCGGCGACGCTCAAGCCGAGGGTGGCCGACGTGCTGCCGGTGATCGGGCTGATCGCGGAGTCGGCCGAGTCGGGGCAGTTCACCTCGGCCGATGCCGACGCGCTGCGCAAGCTCGCCGCGCTCGACGACGACGTCCTCGAGATGATGCTGATCTCGGCCGACATGTTCACGAGCTGGGAGTGCGACGTGCCCGCGGGCGTGCGGGTGCGGCTGCTGGAGAAGCTGGACCTGTTCGGCATCCGGCACGGGATCGACGCCGTGCGGGCCGAGCCGGAGATCACGGCGGGTGCGCTGCGGCGGACGTTGCTCGACGCGTCGGGGCTGGCCGCCGTGCGCGCGAGGCTGGGTACGGTGTTCGCGGCGCGGGCCGACGGCATCAAGGCCGCCGCCGCGCTGGCCTCGGTGACCGCGCTGGCCCACGCCTCCGGCGACCCGGCCGAACGGCAGCGGGTGCACGACGCCATCGAGGTGCTGCTCGCCAAGCCGGAGGCACACCAGCTGCGGCTGCTGGAGGCGCTCACGCTCGTCGCGTCCGGCGCGGTGGACATGCCGGAGGACCTCAGCGAGGAGGTGCTGCGGGTCGGCAGCAACGCCGAGCTGCCCGCGCAGCTCGGCAAACCCGCGGACACCCCGCGTGTCGACTTGGCGACCTACGCGCTCGAGCGTGCGGGCTGGTGGCGCTCGTTCGCCTCGTTCGGTGCCACCCCCGCGCAGAGCCGCGTCGCCCACGTGGTGCATCGGGCGTACTTCCTCATCTGGCAGCAGCTGCGGGAGCCTTCTGGAGGGACGCGATGAACGCGTGGTTCCGCAAGGACAAGGCGGGCACCGAAGAGTCCACCGGGCAGCTTCCGGCGGCGAACTCCGAGGGAACCGTACCGGCGGGTAGTGCGTCGAAGCCGGGCGTGGAACCCGTAGGAGTAGCCGTCTCCCCGATCGACCACGAGCAGGCTCTCGCCGATCGCCAGGCACTGATCCAGCTGTGCCTCTACGCGATGGACCGGGCCCGCAGCGGCGGTGTCGTGGAGCGCATCGAGCAGGGGCTCGCCGGGATCGGCGTGCACGCACTCCGCCCCGACGGACAGCGGTTCGACCCGACGTTGCACGAGGCGGGCGGCGCGGTGCCGACCGAGGACGCCGGCCTCGAGGGCACCGTCGCCGAGACCGAGGTCGTCGGCTTTCTCGACCATGACCGCCTGCTGCGTGCGCCGATCGTCACGGTCTACACCAGACGATAAGCCCGACCACCGCCCCCCGACATGGCACTTCGCGCCGCTGGTTGAATCAACCCCGTGACTGCCCGTTCCCTCGGCAAGCCGACCCTGCCCGCCCAAGTCAAGCAGGCCCGCGAGCAACTGCTGACTCTCCTGCGCGACGCGGACCCGCAGGCCGCGAAGTGGGTCGAGGAGCAGCGCAAGGCGCGGTCGAAGAAGCCGTCCGTGGTGGTGGTCGGCGAGACCAACCGGGGCAAGAGCTCGCTGGTCAACGCCCTGCTCGCCACGCCGGGCCTCTCCCCGGTCGACGCCGACGTCGCCACGTCCACGTACCTCGCGTTCGAGTACGCCGACGAGTGGCTGGCGCAGGCGTGTTACCCGGGGCAGCTCGCGCCCGTTGGCTTCCCGCTGGAGGAGCTGCCGCGCTGGGTGTCGGTGGCGCACGAGCTGCCGGAGGGCCAGCTGCCGCCCCGCTACGTCGAGGTGTCCGGTCCGGTCCCCCTGCTCGAACGGGTCTCGGTGGTCGACACCCCCGGTGTCGGCGGGCTCGACGCGATGCACGGCGAGCTGGCCATGGAGGCGGCGGCGAGCGCGACGGCGCTGCTGTTCGTCGTCGACGCGTCGGCCCCGTTCACGTCCACCGAGCTACTGTTCCTGCGCAACATGGCCGACCGCGTCGAGACGGTCGTGTTCGCGCTCTCCAAGATCGACCAGTTCCGCGGCTGGCGGGAGGTGCTGGCCGCCGACCGGGACCTGCTCGCCGAGCACGCGCCCCGGTTCGCCGACTCGCCGTTCCACGCCGTGTCGGCGCGGATGTTCGAGCTGGCGGGCAAGGCCCCCAACGAGCAGGCCGCGGCGATGCTGCGGGAGAAGTCCGGCGTCGCCGAGCTGCAGGGCGCGCTCCAGGAGCTGCTCGTCGGGCGCTCGGCGATGCTCGGCGAGGCAAACACGCTGCGGGCGCTCTCCAGCGCGCTCGCCGAGCAGAAGGCCAGGCTCAACGCCGAGAAGCGGGCGCTCTCGGCGGGCGAGTCCGAGGCGGAACAGTTGCGGGCCCGGCGCGACGAGCTCACCGTCGAGCGCCGCTCCTCCACCCGCGGCTGGCAGCTGAAGCTGCGTGGCGAGGTGCAGCGCACGCGCGTCGAGCTCGGCCACGAGGCGAGCAGGCAGATGCGCGACGCGCAGTCGTACTTCCGCCAGCAGATCGACGCCGCCGACCGCGAGCAGCTCGGCCGGCTGCCGCAGCAGGTGGACCTGGCGCTGCAGACGATCTCGCAGCGCGTGTCGGCCCAGCTCGCCCAGCGGCTCAATCACGTCACCGACGTCGCGCTCGCCGAATTGTTCTCCGCCGAGGAGCTCGACATCATCCGCGCCCAGTTCGCGCGTGCGGGCGGGCCGCCCGTGGTGCTGCGGCCTCCGGACAAGCGCCCGCCGACGGCCGAGGACAAGCTGCTCGTCTTCATGGGCGTGTCCGGTGGCGCTGGCGCGGCCAAGCTCGCGGCGGCACCGCTCGCCGGCTTCGCGCTGTTCAACCCCGTGGTGCTGCCCGCGACCATCGTGATCGGGCTCGGCGCGGGCTGGTGGATGGCGCGCACGCGCAGACACGCGGCCGACAAGCAGCACACCAAGCAGTGGCTCGTCGAGTCGATCGCCGACGCCCGCTCCACGCTCGACCAGCTCGTCGCCGAGCAGCTGATCGAGGCAGAGCAGCAGCTCGCGCTGGCCCTCGACGACGCGCTGAGCAGGCGCATCGAGGCGATCGAGGCGGAGCTGAAAGAGGTCGACAAGACCATCAAGATGGACGCGCAGGAACGCGCGAAGAAGCTCTCCGTCGTCACGAGGCGGATCAAGGAGATGGCCGACGCGCAGGAGCGCGCCGACGGCTTCCTCGGCAGGATCAGGGCGCTTCGGGACCGGCCACGAGAGAGTTGAGAGCCTGGTGCGGGGAACCGAACGGGAATAACGTGAGTCTTAACCACATCAGCAGCAAGCAGCCCTGACCGGAGGGGGAGTTCCCAGTGTGGGTCGACGAGAGTGGTGGGTCCGATGCCACCGACACCACCGGCACCTCGGACGAGATGACCATCACCGTCGAAGGTGAGGACTACTCCGCCGACGTCAACTTCGACATCAACGAGGACGGCGTCGAGGACACCGCGGTCATCGAGCACGCCGACGGCAGTGGTCAGGCGTTCGTCGACAACGACGGTGACGGCGAGGCCGACGAGTACATCCAGCTCGACGCGCAGGGCGAGGTCGTCGCCCACGCGGAGTACGACCAGGCCAGCGGTGACTGGGTGTCGATCGATCCGGGTGGCCAGGGTGGCGACTCCACCGACACGCAGACCGGAGCGGGTGGCACCATCACGGCCGACATGCCGGAGGGTGACGTCGAGGTCGGACCGGCGACGGTGGACACCAACGAGGACGGCGTCAACGACACGGCCGTGGTCGAGGACAGCAGTGGCGCCACCATCGCCTTCACCGACGTGGACGGCGACGGGCAGGCCGACGTCGCGGTGGTGATCGAGCCGGACGGGGAGTCCGTCGTGCTGGAGCACACCGGCGACGGCGAGTGGACCGAGACCAGCGGCACGGCGGGTGCCGCGGGCGGCAGCGACAGCCTGTGGGGCGGAGGGACGGACACCGTCGAGGGCGTCGCCAAGATCGACTCGGCCACCGGCCAGTGGATCAGTCAGAACTAGCGTTAAAACTTCGTCAAGATCCAAAGCGGTCGAAAACGACATTTCCCGAAGACCCGGTACGGACGCCGTACCGGGTCTTCGTTGTCCGGCAGGAAAGTCTTTCCTCCTGGCGCGATTCAGCGAGAACTGAATCGATTCCCTGATCGTTCTTGTGAGAGAACCGACAGGTCAGCCCTCGGTCCCCCTTGGGTTTGACCGCTACTCTCAGGGAATCCCCAAAACCAGCACACCGCTTGACGGTGCGCGAAAGCCATTCGGTCGCCGGCAACGGAGCCCGCATACGGACGACGACAGTTCGGTGTGGGCTCTTGTCGTCGAAGACAGGAGATGAGATGACTGCAGTAGCCATCCCCGGGCTGGACAAGGCGCCAACGACGCACAGTGGCGTGCTGTCCTGGGTGCGGGAGGTTGCGGAGCTGACCACCCCCGACCGAGTGGTGTGGGTGGACGGCTCCGACGAGGAAGCCGAACGCATCAACGCGGAGCTCGTGGATGCAGGCACGTTCGTGCCGCTGAAGGCGAGGCCGAACTCCTACTGGGCCGCCTCCGACCCCAGCGACGTCGCGCGCGTCGAGGAGCGCACCTTCATCTGCTCCGAGCAGGAGCAGGACGCCGGGCCGACCAACAACTGGATGCACCCGGACGAGATGAAGGCCACCATGACCGAGCTCTACCGGGGCTGCATGCGTGGTCGCACGATGTACGTCATCCCCTTCTGCATGGGCCCGCTCGGCGACGACAACCCCAAGCTCGGCATCGAGATCACCGACTTCGCCTACGTCGTCGCCTCGATGCGCGTGATGACCAGGATGGGCGCCAAGGCGCTCGAGAAGTTCGTCACCGACGACGGCACCGAGCGCGAGTTCGTGCCCGCGCTGCACTCCGTCGGCAAGCCGCTCGAGCCCGGTGAGCAGGACGTCGCCTGGCCGTGCAACGACACCAAGTACATCAGCCACTTCCCGGAGAGCCGCACCATCTGGAGCTACGGCTCCGGCTACGGCGGCAACTCCCTGCTCGGCAAGAAGTGCTACTCGCTGCGCATCGCCTCGGTGATGGCGCGCGACGAGGGCTGGCTCGCCGAGCACATGCTGATCCTCAAGCTCATCTCCCCCGAGAACAAGGCCTACTACATCGCGGCCGCCTTCCCCAGCGCCTGCGGCAAGACCAACCTCGCGATGCTGCAGCCGACCATCCCCGGCTGGCGCGCCGAGACCATCGGTGACGACATCGCGTGGATGCGGTTCGGCGAGGACGGCAGGCTGTACGCGATCAACCCCGAGTTCGGTCTCTTCGGCGTCGCGCCCGGCACCGGCGAGAAGACCAACCCGGTGGCGATGAAGACCATCGACAAGGGCAACACGGTCTTCACCAACGTCGCGCTCACCGACGACGGCGACGTCTGGTGGGAGGGCATGACCGAGGAGCCGCCCTCGCACCTGACCGACTGGAAGGGCAACGACTGGACGCCCGAGTCCGAGGTGCCGGCCGCGCACCCGAACTCGCGGTTCTGCACCCCGATCGCCCAGGTGCCGACGCTGGCGCCGGAGTGGGACGACCCGAAGGGCGTGCCGATCTCGGCGATCCTGTTCGGTGGCCGCCGCAAGACCACGGTCCCGCTCGTGACCGAGGCGCGCGACTGGCAGCACGGCGTCTTCATGGGCGCCACGATGTCGTCGGAGAAGACGGCCGCCGCGGCGGGCAAGGTCGGCGAGGTCCGCCGCGACCCGATGGCGATGCTGCCGTTCCTCGGCTACCACGCCGGTGACTACTTCCGGCACTGGCTGGAGATCGGCAAGGGCGCCGACGGCGTCAAGCTGCCCAGGATCTTCTACGTCAACTGGTTCCGCCGCGGCGACGACAAGCGGTTCCTGTGGCCGGGCTTCGGCGAGAACTCGCGCGTGCTGAAGTGGATCGTCGAGCGGATCGAGGGCAAGGCGTCGGCCGCCGAGACCCCGGTCGGCTACGTGCCGAGCGCCGAGGACCTCGACACCGAGGGGCTCAAGGAGCCGCTCGCCGACATCCAGGCCGCGCTCGACGTCGACGCCGCCGAGTGGCGCGAGGAGATCCCGCTCATCGAGGAGTGGTTCGCCAAGATCGGCGACCGTGTCCCCTCGAGCCTCCGCGACGAACTCGAGGCCCTGAAGCAGCGCCTCGGCTGAGCAAGCCAACCGCCCCCAAGGCCACCTTTGCTGCGCTCAACGCAACAAAGGTGGCCTTGGGGGCTTTTTCGGTAACGTCGGGGTGTGGCCTCTACTACAGAGCGACCGTTCCGCTTCGGCGTGAACATGATGGTTTCGGGTAGCCGGTCCGACTGGGTGGACAAATGCCGTAAGGCGGAAGACCTCGGCTACGACGTCATCGGCGTCGCCGATCACCTCGGGATGCCCGCGCCGTTCCCGGCGATCGTCTCGGCCGCCGAGGCGACCGAACGCGTGCGGCTGTGCCCCTTCGTGCTCAACACCAGCTTCTACAACCCGGTCCTGCTAGCGCGCGACGCCGCGGGCACCGACCAGCTCGTCGAGGGCAGGCTGGAGCTTGGCCTCGGCACCGGTTACGTCAAGGCCGAGTTCGACGCCGCGGGCCTGCCGTTCCCCGGTCCCCGCGAGCGGCTCGACCACCTCGAACACACCCTGGGCGAGCTGCGGCGCCTCTTCGCCGACGGCCAGCCCCGGCCCGCGCAGGAGCCCCACCCGCCGCTGCTGCTCGGCGGGCACCGTGACCGCATGCTCCGCATCGCGGCCCGCGAGGCCGACATCGTCGGCTTCACCGGCATCGGTTTCGACCGCGACGGCACGTCGGCCACGGTCGCAGGCCCCGAGGAGCTGGCCGAGCGGGTCGAGTTCGTGCGCGCGGAGGCCGGGGAGCGCTTCGCCGACCTGGAGCTGAACCTGCTCATCCAGCACGCGGAGGTCACCGACGATCGCATGGCCGCGCTCGACGGGATCCGCGCCTACGCGCCGGATCGCAGCGTCGAGGAGCTGGCCGGGCTGCCGATCGTGCTCGTCGGCACGGCCGAGCAGATCGCCGAGCAGCTCCTTGCGCAGCGCAAGACGTACGGCATCAGCTACGTCACGGTGCTGGAGGCCCACCTCGACGCGCTGGGGCCCGTGATCCCGCTGCTGCGTTGATCACCGGCGAGGACCTCGGCGTACTGGCCGGGGAGCACTGGCTCTTCCGGGGACTCGACTGCGAGGTCCGGCCCGGCGAGTGCCTCGCGCTGATCGGGCCCAACGGCAGCGGCAAGTCCACCCTGCTGCGGTGCTTCTACGGCATGCAGGAACCCACCGAGGGCGTGGTCACGGTCCTCGGCGACGAGCCGGACGAGCGCGACCGGGGCTTCCGCCGGCGCGTCTCCGCGCTGCTCGACGACTCGGACTTCTTCGCCGAGCTGACGCCCGTGCAGCACCTCGACCTCGTCGCGGGGTCGTTCGGTGTGGACCTGGACCAGGACGAGCTGCTCGCCGATGCCGGGCTCGCCGAGCGCGCCACCGTGACCGCGGGCCGGTTCTCGGCGGGCCAGCGGCGCAGGCTCCTGCTGCTCGGCGCCACCGCGCGCCCGTTCGAGGTGCTGCTGCTCGACGAGCCGGAGCGGGCACTCGACGCCGACGGCAAGGAGTGGCTCACCGCCCTCGTCGCGCGGGCGGTGGACTCGGGTGCGGCCGTGGTGCTCGCGACGCACCACCCGCCGCTGCTGTCCTCGGCCGACCACGTCGTGGACCTGGCGTGACGGCCACCCAGGTCAGGGTGCCCGGCCGCGCCCGGCTCGGCGGGGTGCTCAGCGGCGGCACCCCGACGTTCGTCGCGCTGTTCGCGCTGAGCTGGCTGGTGACGGCGTTCTTCCAGCTCGATCAGTGGAGGGCGGTGCTCTTCGCGGGATCGGCGGTGCCCGCCTCGGCGCTGCTGGGCCTGTTCGCCGCGCTCGTCGCACTCGGGCTCGGTTCGCTGCTCGACCGCTCGTTCCTGTGGGCGGAGCCCGCCGTGCTGACGTGGCTCGACTTCACCGGCCACGACCGCGTGCGGCACGTCAGCGGTCGCGTGTGGACGGTCTGGGGCCGGAGGGTGCTCGCGCTCGGCTACGTCGGTGCGCTGCTGGCGGCTGCGGCCACCGCTCCACTGTGGGCCTGGTGGGCGGGAATCGCCCTGCTCGGCGTCGGTGGCCTCGTGGTGTTGCCGCTCGCCGCGGGAGTGGGGCCGCCGCTGCGGCTGCCGGTCGCGGTCTCGGCGGGCAGGCAGCGGCTGGTCGACGGCTGGGCCGCGCGTGTGCTGCGGCAGGTGTCGGTGACGTTCCTCGACCCGACGATGATGCTCCCCTCGGCCCGGCCGGTGCCGGGAACACCGGTGCGCTCCCTCGGTGCGCTCGCGCTCGCCGGCGTGCTCGGACGCCTGCGGTACGCGGTGCCCGCGCTGCTGCTCGGCGTCGTCGTCGCGCTCGCCCACGTCGCGCTGCCGGGAGTGCCCGACGCCGTGCTCGTCGGGCTCGGTGCGTTCGCGGCGCTGCTGCCGTTCGGCGGCGGGATCGGGCAGCTGTGGCGCTCGCCCGGCCTTCGCCGCTGGCTCGACGCCTCCGACGTGGCGCTGCGTGTCTGGCACGCCGTGGTGTTCGCGTTGCTCGCGCTGGTGTGGGGGCTCGTGGTGCTCGCCGGGACGCTGCTGCTCGGCTCGCCGCTCGCGAGCGTCGCGTGGCTCGCGTTGCCGCTCGCCGCCGCGGCGGTGCTGCGCACGGCCACCCGGCCGCCCGTGGACTACGGCGCGCCCGGGCTGACGGACACGCCGTTCGGTCAGGCCCCCGTCCGCCTCGTCGCGCAGGCGGTGCGCGGGCCTGACCTCGGCGCCGTCGGGGTGTGGCTGCTCGCCGCCGCCCCGTTCGGCCTGGTGACCGTGCTGGTGGCGGCGGCGCTCATCGCGTGGTGCGTCCTGCGCTGAGCTAGTCGTCCTGGAAGAGGCCGATGAGCTCGTCGACGGCGAGGTAGGCGAACAGCGCGAGACAGATGATCAGCAGCGCGTTGGACAGCCAGCGCGAACGGCCCTCCCGCGGCACCCGGCTGGAGTTGAGCAGCACCAGCAAGGTGCCCGCGAGGAACGGCATGAACAGCGCACCCAGCGCGCCGTAGGCCACGGTGAGCTGGAACGGCCGGTCGAGGAACAGCAGCAGCATCGGCGGGAACGTCAGCCACAGCACGTAGGTGCGGAACGCGGGGCTGCGCTCGCCTGCCTTGCGGTCGTAGTCCTCCACGGTCTCGACGGTGTCGCGCGGCAGCCGCCAGGTGCGCCACCAGTCGGCGAAAAGCAGGCTCACGCCGTTCCACACGCCGATGAGCGACGTGAACGACACCGCGAAGAAGCCGATCAGAAACGGGATCCTGGCCCACTGGCCGTAGTCCTGGGCGAGCACGTCGCCGAGCATGAGCAGGCCTTCGTCGCCGGAGACGACGTCGGTGCCCATCAGCAGTTCGGCGCCGACGATGAGCATCGCGACGACGAAGATGGCCGTGGTGACGTAGCCGACCGTGTTGTCCAGCCGCATCATCGAGAGCCACTTCGACGAGCGCCAGCCCTTCGCCATCGTCCAGTAGCCGTAGGCGGCCATCGTGATCGTGCCGCCGACGCCACCGATCAGGCCGAGCGCGTAGACGAAAGAGCCGCTCGGCAGGCGGGGCACCAGGCCCTCGACGCCGTCGAGCAGGTTGGGCGTCACCAGGATCGCGGTGCCGACGACGGTCACGAACATGATCCCGACGAAGACCGTCATGATCTTCTCGATGAGCGCGTAGCGGCCGTACCAGACCAGCGCGAGCCCGAGCAGGCCGCAGATGATCGCCCACACGCGCAGCGGGACGCCGGGGAAGAGCGCGTTGAGCGGCAGGCCCGAGGCCGACATCGCCGTGGCGCCGTAGACGAAGCCCCACACGATCGCGTACGCGCCGAAGTAGACGAGCACCCACTTGCCGAGCGTGCGCCAGCCCGAGAGCATGGTCCGCCCCGACGTCAGGTGCCAGCGCCCGACGGCCTCGGCCAGGGCGATCTTGAAGATCGCGCCGACGATGACGGCCCAGAGCAGGGTGTAGCCGTAGCGGGAGCCCGCGACCATCGTGGCCACCAGGTCACCGGCGCCGACCCCGGTCGCGGCGGCCATGATGCCTGGACCGACGTGCCGGAGCCGGGCTCGCCAGCCGACCGGTACGTCCTTCACGTCTTCGTGCCCGACCTCGTGAGACATGCCCGGTAACGTAGCCCGACCACCGCCCTCAACGGAACCGGGGCGAATCGGGCGATGACAGACCGTGATCTACGAGGTCAGGACACTCGGGGAAGGGCCCCGGGCTCGGCCTCCTCGACGGTACCTCGCAGCGCGTCGAGGGACAGGTTCACGGCGTCGGCAACGGCGACGACCGTGAAGAACGCGGGCGTGGGGATGCGCCCGGTCTCGATCTTGCGCAGCGTCTCGACGGAGATCCCCGCCTGCGCGGCGACCTCCACCATGCTCCGGACGCCCCTTGCCTCGCGCAGCGCGGCCCCCAGCCGCTCGCCGCGGGCCCGTTCTGCTTCGGTCAACGGCACTCGCACCACGGCTCCGATACTAATACCGCTCGCCGATTTGCACACAGCCTGTGGACAAGTCTGTGCACAGGCTGTGGATAACTCGGGTCCGAGACCTAAGTGCAACCCGCGCCGACGAAACGAGAAGGGCCACCGAGACGTCCTAGAAAGTGACCGTGATCACATTTCCAGCGAGCGAGGAGGTCAGCATGTTGTCCGCAGGCCTGGCCATGATGGTCGTCGCTTTCGGCGCCACGCTCATCGCAGTCTTCGGGGGTGCCCTCGAGGACGAGGACACCCCCGCGACGAAGCGGCACCGGGTGCGTCAGGCGCCCGGCGGCACCGGAAGGGGCATGCCGGGACACGACCTGTCCTCCGGCACGACACCGTCGACGAGGTAGTCCTCCACCACGTCGTCCGCGCAGGCGTTGCCGCCCGCGTAGATACCGTGATCGCCCTCGTCGGTGATCGTCAGCATCCGCGAGCCCTCGAACGCCTCGTGCGCCCGCCGCGCACCCTCGATCGGCGTCGCCGGGTCGTGCTCGGACTGCACGATGAGCACCGGTGGCACGCCCTCGCCGTCGAGCTCCGGCAGCCGCATCGGCCGGTTCTCCCAGAAGATGCACGGCTGCACGAGCCAGCCCCAGCCCAGCAGCGGGTACTGCTCCCCCAGCTCCTCCGACTGCCTGACCACGCTGTGCCGGTTGCCGTACCAGCGGCCCTCGTTGCACGGGATGGTCCAGAAGCTCGCGTCGTAGGCGTCGGCGTACTCGCCGGGCACGATCAGCGGCTGTGGGCCGATCACCTCGGCGTCGGGCACGTTCGCCGCGACCTTCTCCAGCGCAGCGGCCTGCTGCGCGTCGGTGGCCCGGTCACCGGTGAGCGTCCGGACGCTCACCAGGTAGTCGGCGAGATCGGGGAAGGACTCCTTGTCGTAGAGCTGCGACGCGATCGCCGAGTCCAGCTCGTTCGGCCCGAGCGGCTCGCCCTCGAAGTCCACCGGCTGCTCGGCGAGCGCGGCGCGTACCTCCTCGTAGGTCTGGCGCGCGGCCTCGCCGGTGGTGCCGAAGTGGTAGAGCGAGTCGTACCTCGCCAGCCACGGCAGGAAGTCCTCCCGCCAGCGGCGCTCGAAGCCAAGCGGCTGCCAGTCGAACGACTTCTGCCAGGTGGTGGTGAACTCCGTCGCCGAGTCCAGCACGAAGCGTCCGGTGTGGTCGGGGAACCGCTGCGCGTAGTGCGCCCCCAGCCACGTGCCCGCCGAGTAGCCGACCCAGTTGATCTTGTCGCGGCCGAGCAGCATGCGCAGCAGGTCGATGTCGTGGATCGTCTGGTACGTGTTGATCAGCGGGCCCAGCTCGCCCGACTTCACCTGGCACGACTCCGCGGCGTACTGCGTGCCGTCGAGGATCAGGTTGAGGTTCTCCCTGCTGCGGTCCCTCGGGTCGAGGGCGCTGCCGGTGCCGATCGCGCCGCCGCACGTGATGTTGGTGCTCTTGCCCGTTCCGCGTGGATCGAGCCCGATGATCTCCTGGTGGGCGCGCAGCCGGTCCTGGTCCCGCAGCCTCGCGGGGAAGTTCCGGCCGGGCGCGCCGGGGCCACCCGGGTTGGTCACGACGCTCGCCGTCGCCGGGCCTTCGGTCGCCTTCAGCCTGCTGACCGCCACCGTGATGTCGGTGCCCTCAGCCGGGTCGTCCCAGTCGCGCGGCGCGAGGAACGTGGCGCACTCGATGTCCTTCGCGCCCTCCGGCGGGGGTGACGACAGCTCGTCGGGTGCGCAGACGTGCCAGTCGAGCCGCTGCTCGGTGTAGCGCGCCGGGATCTCGACCGCGTCGTCCTGTGCACCGGCCGCGGGCGTCGTCCCGGCGAGCAGTGAGGCTGCCAGTGCGGGAACGGCCACGGCGAGGCGAAGTGTTCTCATGCGAATTGCCCCTCGGGAGTCGTCTGCCGGCCGACATTAGATCTTGGCCTCGCCCGAGGGGCAACCGATCGTTCGTCGGTCCTTTGTGGCCTATTGGGGCAAAGGTGACGAACCGATGCCGCGAAGTGGCCTGGTGACCGGATCCTGGGTCTCGGCGTAGCACGTGACGTTGGTGAAGCCGTGCCGCCAGTTCACCTGATCCGGCCAACGCCACGAGGCGGCGACGTCGTCGCGCGTGGTGCCGAGGTACTCGCGCAGCGCCTGCCTGCACGCGGGCGCCGCCGCGTCGTTGAACTGCTGGTCGCTGGGGAAGGTGTCGCCGGAGTTGCCCATGCGGACCGTGCCGATCGCCTCGCCGGTGTGCGGCCCGTCGCAGGGCACCTGCTGCGGCACCTCCTGCGACGGCCGCACCGAGGAGCAGCTCTGGAACTCGTGCCCGCGCTCGTCGGCGAGGATGCCGCGAACGGAGCCGGTGCGCGACTGGGCCTGGCCGTCGCCGCTGAGCTGCGCGACCCCGCAGCGGTACCAGCGGTCGCCTGCCGTCCAGTCCTCCTGGCCCGCCCACAGCAGCCACGCGCCGAGCGTCGTGGCGTCGTAGGAGTCGCTGCCCAGGTACTCGGCCGCCGCCTGCCTGCACTCGGGGAACACCTCGGCGAACACGGTCTCCCTGTCGGGCGACTCCGCGGGCATGCCGCTGCCGAAGGTGCCCGCCTTGGTGATCTCCACCGTGTGCGGCTGCGCGCAGTCCACCGGGGCGGGGTCGTTCCCCGCCACGCACTCGCCCATGCCGGCGGGCTGGGGTGCCTGCTCCGACGGCGGCGGCGTGGTGGTGACGGCCGCCTGTGGCGGCGCCGCGTCCGCCTGCTCGGCGGGTGTGGGCGTGCCCGCCACCTGGCTGGCACACGCCGACAGCGTCACGGCGGCCACCAGCACGGCCGCGGAAAGGACTCGCCCATGTCTCGACATCGGTGAAGACCCTACCGAGGGGGCGCTCGAAAGGCTTAAGGTCAACGCCGCATTACTCGTGGGTTATCCACATGTCAGCACGAGAGCTGGTGAAGTCCTGTGGCAGCACAAACCCGCAACAAGGGCTCCGGGCTGCGGTTCAGTCCATGGAACCTCCTGTTGATCATCCCGTTCTGGATTCTCCTGACTCCGCTGTACAACCGCCATGACCCCACGTTGTTAGGAATGCCGTTCTTCTACTGGTTCCAGTTCGTGGGCATCGCGATCGGCGTCACCTGCACGACGCTCGTGTACCTCGGCACGAGGACCAAACCGGCCACCGCGCCCCGCCGGGAGGCCACCGACGTCGACGACCTCGACGAGGGGAGCGCGCGATGAGCGACCTCCAGTGGCCGGAACTGATCGTCTTCTGTGTGTTGTTCCTGCTGGTTACCGTGCTCGGCTTCGTGGCGTCGCGGTGGCGGGCCGGTTCGACGCTCGACCACCTCGACGAGTGGGGCCTCGGCGGCCGCAAGTTCGGCTCGTGGATCACGTGGTTCCTGATCGGCGGTGACCTCTACACGGCGTACACGTTCGTCGCCGTGCCCGCGCTGCTCTTCGGGGCAGGGGCGATGGGCTTCTTCGCGCTGCCGTACACGATCATCGCCTACCCGCTGGTGTTCCTCCCCCTGCTGCGGCTGTGGTCGGTGTCGAGGGCCCGCGGGTACGTCACGCCCGCCGACTTCGTGCGCGGCCGCTACGGCTCACCGCTGCTGGCGACCCTGATCGCGATCACCGGCATCGTGGCGACCATGCCCTACATCGCGTTGCAGCTCGTGGGGCTCGAGGCGGTGCTGCGGACGATGGGCTTCAACGCGGGCGGCTTCCTCGGCCACCTCCCGCTGCTGATCGCCTTCGTCATCCTCGCGGTCTACACCTACCAGTCGGGTCTGCGGGCGCCCGCGCTCATCGCGTTCGTCAAGGACCTGCTGATCTACGTCGTCATCCTCGTGGCCGTGATCTACCTGCCGGTGAAGCTGGGCGGCTGGGACACGATCTTCACCTCCGCCGAGGAGAAGTTCGCCGGGACGGAGGCGGCGACCGACGGCGTGCTGCTGAACTCCAACAACCAGCTGCAGTACGCGACCCTGGCGCTGGGCTCGGCACTCGCGTTGTTCCTCTACCCGCACTCGGTGACGGGTGTGCTCGCCTCGCGCGGCCGCGACGTGCTCAAGCGCAACATGTCCGCGCTGCCCGCGTACTCGCTGCTGCTCGGCCTGCTGGCTCTGCTGGGCTTCGCCGCCATCGCGGCGGGCACCGAGGCGATCACCAACCAGGCGACCGGCAACCCCGACACGAACACGATCGTGCCGAAGCTGTTCGACGATCAGTTCCCGTCCTGGTTCGCGGGCATCGCCTTCGCCGCGATCGGGATCGGTGCGCTGGTGCCCGCGGCGATCATGTCGATCGCGGCGGCGAACCTGTGGACGCGCAACATCTACAAGGAGTTCCTGAAACGCGACGCCACCCACGCACAGGAGGCGCGGCAGGCCAAGCTCGCGTCGCTGGTCGTGAAGTTCGGCGCGGTGGCGTTCATTCTGTTCATCGACCCGCAGTTCTCGATCGACCTGCAGCTGATCGGCGGCGTGATCATCCTGCAGACGCTGCCCTCTGTCGCCATCGCGCTGTACACGCGGTGGCTGCACCGGTGGGGTCTCGTCGCGGGCTGGGTCGTCGGGCTCGGCTGGGGCCTGATCCTGCTCTACGGCATCCCGAACCCCACCACGGGCAAGGCGCACTTCGGTGGGTCCGCGCTCGCGCTGGACAAGCTGAACATCTTCGGCTGGCAGCCGTTCGCGGGCTCGACGGTGCAGATCTACGTCGGCATCGTGGCGCTGATCGCCAACCTGCTCGTGGCCGTGGTGGTAACGGTGATCGCGCGGCGGCTCAAGGTGTTCAACGGCACCGACACCACCGCGGACGCCGACTACCACGTCGACGAGCACGACAAGGACCTGCGCCCGATCGCCGCGTCTCACTGACCGGCGGCAACGCAGTCGGCGAGGCGACGGCGCAGCAGTCTGCGCTGTGGTTCGGAGCCCGGCAGGGCCAGTGCCGCGCGGTAGTGCGCGGCGGCCCTGGCGGGCTCCCCCGCCCGCAGCGACAGCTCGCCGAGCGCGGCGGGCAGCAGGCGGTAGCCGGCGAGGCGGGGGTCCCGTTCGAGGCGTTCCAACTCGATGATCCCCGCCCTCGGTCCGTGCACCATCGCCAGCGCGATGGCCCGGTTGAGCCGCACGACCGGTGACGGCCGCAGCTCCACGAGCCGCTCGTAGAGGCTCAGGATCCTGGGCCAGTCGGTGTCGTCCGCGACATGACACAGCGCGATCGCGGCCTCCACGTGGTAGGCGGTGTGCTCGGTGCCCGTGCACGCGGCGGCGAACGTGCGGGTGCCCTCGGCGATCATCGTCCTGTCCCACTTCGAGCGGTCCTGTTCCGCGAGCAGCAGCACGTCGCCCGCGTCGTCCACGCGTGCGGGCAACCTGCTCGCCTGCAACAGCAGCAGTCCGACGAGCGCCCGCGCCTTCGGCAGGTCGGTGCGCGGGTCGGCGAGCAGCAACCTGCCCAGCCGGATCGCCTCGCCGCACAGCTCGCCGCGCACGGCCTCGTCGCCGCTCGTCGCGTCGTAGCCCTCCGTGAAGAGCAGGTACAACACCGACAGCACGCTGTCGACGCGCGCGTGCAGTTGCTCCGGCGGTGGCAGTTCGAGCGGTCCCGCACCGCGCAGCCACCGCTTCGCCCTGGCGAGCCGCTGCGCGACGGTCGCCGGTCTGGTCAGTAACGCCGAGGCGATCTCGTTCACCCCGAGCCCGCCGACCGTCTTGAGCGTGAGCGCCACCTGCGACGTCTGCGGCAGCTCGGGGTGGCAGCACAGCAGGATCATCGCCAGCTCGGCGTCACCGCGCTGCTCGGTCTCCGGGTCGAGTGCGGCCAGCAGCGGCAGCTTCGCCCGTAGCGTCTGTTCGCGGCGCAGCACGTCGAGCGCCCGGTTGCGGGCCGCCCGGAACAGCCAGCCGCGCGGGTTCTTCGGTACGCCGTCGTGTGGCCACGTGCGCAGCGCCTGCTCCAGTGCGTCGGCGACCGCCTCCTCGGCGAGGTCGAGCCGCGCGGGCCCGAGCGTGCGGGCCAGCGTGGCGACGATCTGCCCGGCGCTGTGCCGGAACAGGTGCTCCACCACGCCGGCCGGCTCGCCCATGCTCAGGCCTCGCAGCCGTTCTCACCGAGCTTGCGCACCTCGATCGGCCCGAAGCGCAGGTGCGGGTGGGTGGCGAACACCTTCTCGGCCTGGTCGAGGTCGTCGGCCTCGATCACGATGAAGCCGCCGACGACCTCGGTGGCCTCGGTGTGCGGCCCGTCCGCCGACGCGAGCACCCCGTTGGTGAGCCGTACGACGCGACCCTGGCTGTAGGACAGCCCGCTGCTGATGACGAGCCTGCCCTCCTTCTCGAGGTCGTCGCTCCAGGCCAGGTACGCCTCGAGGGTGCGCTGTGCCTCGTCGGGGCTCAGGCCGTCGTGCGAGCCCTCGGCATTGCGGATGAATCCGACGTAACGGGGCATGTTGCCTCCTCAATCTCGATGCTTGTTGACGGTCACCCGGCAGACGAACGAGGACAGCGGAAATCGACACGGCTAGCGTGACATCCATGAGCGACGAGGTGAGCAGGTTCGGCGTGGTCGAACCTGAGGAGCTGCCCGAGGACCTGCGTGAGCGGATCGGCGCGATCGCCGAGAAGTCGGGTTTCGTGCCGAACATCTTCCGCGCGCTCGGGCGCAGGCCAGACGAGCTGCGCGCGTTCCTCGACTACCACGACGCGCTGATGAACCGCGCTGAGGGACTGAGCAAAGCCGAGCGGGAGCTGGTGGTGGTGGCGACGTCGGGCGCCAACCACTGCACGTACTGCGTGGTGGCCCACGGCGCCATCCTGCGGATCCGCTCGAAGGATCCGGAGCTGGCCGACCGCGTGTCCAGCAACCCTTGGCAGGTGGAGCTGGACGAACGCGGCCGGGCGATCGTCGATCTCGCGCTCGCGCTGGCGCACGACTCGGCGAAGTTCGGGGAGCGGCAGCTCGCGGCGGCGCGGGCGGCCGGGCTGACCGAGGACGAGATCTGGGACGTCGGCTCGATCACGGCGCTGTTCGCGATGTCGAACCGGCTCGCCCACCTCACCGCGCTGAAGCCGAACCCGGAGTTCTACCCGATGGGCCGGTAGGCGCGCTGAACAACAGCTGCCCTACTGCGCGACGCCCGGACGGCGAGATCACCGTCTGGATCGCCGCTCGCTACGGGCGGGGTCGTTCAGCACGCTCCTAGAGCGGGCGTCGCCAGACCTCGGAGACGAGGCCCTTGCCCCAGCTGTGGTGTTCCTCGCTGCGCTCCAGCTGGAACCCCGCTTGCCGGTAGATCGCGCGCGCCGCGGTGAGGATGCTCTGCGTCCACAGCTCCATCGAGCGGTAGCCGGAGCGGCGGGCGAACTCGACGCACTCGGCGACCAGCCGCTTGCCGACGCCGTGCCCGCGCGCGCTGGGCTCCACGAGCAGCAGGCGCAGCTTGGCCGTGTCGGCGGCGCCGCCCTGGACGCAGAACACCGATCCGACGGGCTCGCCGTCCAGCTCGGCGATCCAGCCTGCCTGCCGCGCGCTGCCCTCGGCGGCCACGTACTCCGCGACGATCCCGGCGACGAGCCCTTCGAAGCCGGCGTCGAAGCCGTACTCCCGCGCGTACAGCTCGCCGTGCCGCTGCACCACCCAGCCGTAGTCGCCCGCGCGCAGCGGGCGCAGCACCAGCGTGGGATCGGAGCGGTGCCCGCCGAGGAGCCTGGTGATGGTGCCCATCGCGGCGAGCAGGCGGCGCTGGTCGGAGTCGGTGAGGTCGCCGAGCAGCTCGCCGATCTGGGCGTCGGTGCTCTGCTCCAGCGTGGCCTGTGTCTTGCGCCCCAGCTCGGTGAGCCTCACCGTCTGCCTGCGGGCGTCGCTCTCGGAGCGCTCACGCGCGAGCAGGCCCTGTCCCTCGAGCTTCGCGAGCAGCCTGCTGGCGTACCCGGCGTCGAGGTCGAGGCGTTTGCGCAGCTCGGGCACGTCGTGAACGTCCTGCTGGGCGAGCTCGTAGAGCACGCGGGCCTCGCTGAGCGAGTAGTCGGACCCGACCAGGCCCTCGTCGAGCACCCCGATCACGCGCGTGTAGAGCCGGTTGAAGGCGCGGACACCGGCGATCCGCTCGGGCTCGGTACTCATTGACCACCTCAACAATTTCGTTGACTGAGTCAATGATAGCGGTAAAAAAAGAGGCGAAAATATGGAAACCCCGTGATGCTGCCAGGTCGGGGGTCCGCCAGCATCACGGGGTCATGTGGGGTATCGACGCCACCTTTGCCGGCGTTACACCCTCGGTTGATTGTAATTCAGGTCACACGCGCGGTGAGCGCTCGTAGCGGGGGCGTGTCTGCGCGATGGCGATGAGCTCTTCGCGCATGGTCGCGGTCGCGGCGTTGTCGATCGCGCGGTTGATCGCTCGGCGGGTGCGGTTCTCGGCACGGCGGGCACGGAGGCGGGCGGCGATGTTGTTCATCGGTTCTGCGGCATCCCCTTAGGGTCTCGTCGGTTGGCCGGTACGTATCCCATTATGTACCTTTTTTCACAAAGTCGCCAATGATCGTCCGGTGAGATGGCTTACTCGCCGAAAGATCATAGGGGGTGATGGCCGTCATCCGGCCAGCATTGACCGCTAGCTCTTTCTACGGGTTTATAGGAACCGAGCTAGAAAGCTCTAGAAGGCTCAATCGTCGACGCGGCTCAGCAGGTACTGGCCGAAGTGCGGCACCGTGAACGCGATGTGGCCGCGCTCCGCGGAGTAGACGAGCCCCTTCTTCATCAGGCTGTCCCTCGCCGGCGAGAGCGACGACGGCTTGCGGCCGAGGTAGACGGCGACGTCGGACGTGCCCGCGCTCTCGTCCCTGCCCTGCGTCAGCTCGGCCATCGCGCGCAGGTACTCCCGTTCGGCCGGCGTCGCGCGCTCGACGCGCGACCCGAAGAAGCCCACGGCGAGCTCGGCCTCCGCCTCGGGTGCGGCGACCCGGACGTCCTCCTCGGTGATCGGATTCGACGGCGCGGCGTCCCATGCCGCCTTGCCGTACGCCTGCACGAAGTACGGGTAACCGCCCGAGGCCGTGAACAGCTCCTCGAGAGCTTTCGGGGCGATCTCCGCCTCCTCCCGCTCGACGGGCGCGAGCACGGCGCGGTCGGCGTCTCCCCTGCTCAGCCTGTCGATGCGGGTGTAGCGGAAGAGGCGCTCCGAGTACGACTTCGACGCCGAGAGCACCGCGGGCACGTGCGGCAGGCCCGCGCCGACCACCACCAGTGGCGCCCCGGACTGCGACAGCTCGTGGCACGCCGCGCACAGCGCCGAGACGTCCTGGGGCACGAGGTCCTGGATCTCGTCGATCAGCAGTGCCACGCCGGTGCCCACGTCGGTCGCGAGTTCGGCGACGTCGGTGAACAGCTCCACGAGGTCGATCTCGATGTCGCCGGAGTCGGCCCTGCCCTGTGCGGGTGGCACGTCGATGCCCGGTTGCCAGCGGTCGCGCAGCTTCGCGTCCGGCCTGTTGGCCTTGAGCGCGAACGCCTTGAGCACGCCCAGCACCTCGTCCACCCGTTCGGGTGCCCGGTGCCGCACGGCGAGGTCACGGATCGCCCGGTGCAGCGCGGCCGAGAGCGGCCTGCGCAACTCGGCGTCGGGCCGCGCCTCGACCTTGCCCGCGCCCCAACCACGCCGGATCGCCATCGAGCGCAGCTCGCCGAGCAGCACGGTCTTGCCCACGCCACGCAGTCCGGTGAGCATGAGGCTGCGCTCCGGCCTGCCTCGCGCGACCCGCTCCAGTACCACTTCGAACGCCTGGAGTTCGCGCTCCCGGCCGGCCAGCTCGGGTGGGCGCTGCCCTGCGCCCGGGGCGAACGGATTCCGCACGGGGTCCATCACTACGACACTATTGGGTTCTCTAGCGCGAGCCCGATATTGCGCGAGAAACGGTTATCGGCGTGTCCCGCACGGACAGCTTCGGTTCGCCTGTCCGTCACCCACGCGTGCGAGCGTCGCCACGTGACCATGACGAAACGGACACTCACGGTGCTCGTGACGGGGCTGGTGGCGGTACTCGCCCTCACCGGCGTCGCCACCGCCAAGCCGAAGCACAAGACCTTCGACATCCAGGCCCACCGCGGTGGGCTCGGCCTGACCGTGGAGGGCACACTCGCCGCGTTCTCCAAGGCGCTCTCGCTCGGCGTCACCACGCTGGAGCTCGACATCCAGATCACCCGCGACGGCCGCGAGGTGATCACCCACGATCGCAGGATCAACCCCGCCAAATGCGCCGACACTGCGCCGCTGTGGCCGGGGGACCCGCAGTACCCCTATGCGGGCAAGTACCTCAAGGACCTGACCTTCGCCCAGGTCCGCACGCTCGACTGCGGCTCGCAGCGGCAGCCGAACCACCCGGACCAGGAACTCTCCCCCGGCGCGACGATGCCGACGCTGGCCGAGCTGTTCGCGCTCGTGCGCGAGCACCGCGCGTGGCACGTCAGGTTCAACATCGAGACCAAGGTCGAGGCCGCGGCGCCGCACGAGACCGCTCCGCGCGAGCAGTTCGTCGACCGCGTGGTGTGGGAGGTGCTGCGCTCGGGCTTCGCCCGCAACGTCTCGATCCAGAGCTTCGACTGGGGCGCGCTCATGCTGGTGCGCGAACGGGCGCCGTGGCTGCCGGTGGTCGCGCTGACCCAGCCCGAGTTCCTGCAGGTCGGGCAGCCGGGGAAGTCGCCGTGGCTCGGCGGGCTCGACATCGACGACTTCGGCGGGAGCCCGGTGCGCGCGGTGAAGTCGTTCGGCGCGAGCGCCCTGTCCCCCGTGCACGGCAACCCGCAGGGCGGCTCGGTGAGCGATCCGGGCTACGTCCCCTTCACCACCAAGGCCCTCGTCGACGAGGCGCACCGGGCCGGGCTGAAGGTGATCCCGTGGACGATCAACGACAAGGCCACCATGCACAAGCTGATCGACGACGGCGTGGACGGGATCATCACCGACTACCCGGACCGGCTGCGGGAGGTCGCGAAGGAGCGCGGGTTCAAGCTCCCGAGGTCGTATCCGCTTCGCTAGCGCTTTCTAGTGTGATCACTAGAAACACGTAGATGGGTGAAGACGGCGAGTAGTGGGTAGTTCCCTGGCGGACTGTTTCTCCTCGTCAAGGAAGGTCGCGATGATTCTCCGTCGAGTGGCGCGCCCGCTCCTCGCCTCCATCTTCATCTCCGGCGGCATCAACGCTCTGCGAGACCCCGAAGGCCATGCGCAGGCAGCGAAGCCGCTGGTCGACCAGACCGTCGCACCGAAAGCCGAATCGTTGCCAGACCAGGTGCCGACCGACCCGGTGAGCCTGGTGAAGGTGGACGCCGCCGTGAAGATCGTCGGCGGGACGCTCCTCGCGCTGGGCCGGCTGCCGAGGGTGTCGGCACTGATGCTGCTCGGCAGCCTCGTGCCCACGACCGTCGCCGGGCACCCGTTCTGGGAGGAGAAGGACTCCGAGCAGCGCCAGGCGCAGCTGGTCGAGTTCCTCAAGAACGCGGGCCTCGCGGGCGGGCTGCTGCTCGCCGCCGCCGACACCGAGGGCAAGCCGTCCGTGGCGTGGCGCGCGAAGAAGGCCGCGCACGAGGCCGTGGAGCAGGTGCAGGACACGGCGAGCACGGTGCAGCGCAGGACGGGCAAGGCGACCGGCAGGGCCACGAAGGCGGTCGACAAGGCGACCGGCAAGGCCACGAAGGCCGTCGAGTCCGCTCTCTCCCGCTGACCGCGCCTACTTGCTGGCCACCCTGCGATAGCGCGCGGTGGCCAGCGGCGCGAAGATCGCGATGATCGCCACCGAGCTGACGATCGCGTAGAGCGCCGCGTTCTCGGCAGGCCAGCCCGAGGGTGGTGGCCAACCGGCCGGGCTCACGTTGCCGAAGAGATCGCGCGTGGCGTTGACGGCCGCCGTGAACGGGTTCCAGTCGGCGATCGTGCCCAGCACGCCCGGCAGGCTCTCCTGCGGCACGAACGCCGAGGAGATGAACGTCAGTGGGAACATCCAGATCAGGCCCGCGCTGTTGGCGACCTCGACGCTCGGCGTGATGAGCCCGATGTAGGCGCCGACCCAGGACAGCGCGAACGCGAACAGCAGGATCATCAGGTAGCCGAGCACGGCGTCGAGGAAGCTGCCGCGGATCCGCCAGCCGATCAGCAGGCCGCACGCCGACATCACCACCAGCACGACGACGCTCAGCACCTGGTCGGCCGTCGTGCGGCCCACGATCACCGCGAAGCGCGACATCGGCAGCGAGCGGAACCGGTCGATGATGCCTTTCTGCAGGTCGTTGGCGAAGCCGATCACGGTGTAGGAGGAGTTGAACGCCACCGTCTGCGCGAAGATGCCGGCGATGAGGAACTCGCGGTACTCCACGCTGTCGCCGCCGGGACCGCCGATGGCGCCGCCGAAGACGTAGGCGAACATCAGCACGAACATGATGGGGAACAGCGTGGCCCCGAGCAGCCATTCAGGGTTGCGCCGCACGTTCATCACGTTGCGCCAGGTGATGACGCCGCTGTCGGAGAGCACCTTGGCCAGCGCGGTCACGAGGGCACCTCCTCGGTGGTCCCGTGCCCGGTGAGCGAGAGGAACACGTCGTCGAGCGTCGGCCGGTGCAGTGCCGCGTCCTGCACCACCACGTCCTGCGCGTCGAGCCTGCGCAGCGCCTCGACCAGCGCCTTGGTACCGGTGTCCACCAGCACCTCGACGCGGCGCGAGCGTTCGTCGACCGTGGGCTCACCGCTGCCGACCTCGCCGAGCACGCGCACCGCGAGCGGCACCTCGTCCGCGGTGGCCATCACGAGTTCGAGCCGTTCGCCACCGATCTGGTTCTTGAGCTCGTCCGGCGTGCCCCTGGCGATCACCCTGCCCCGGTCGATCACCACCACGGAGTCGGCCAGCCGGTCGGCCTCCTCCAGGTACTGCGTGGTGAGCAGCACGGTGGCGCCGGTGGCGACGAGTTGCTCGATGACCTCCCACATCTCGATCCGGCCGCGCGGGTCGAGCCCGGTGGTGGGCTCGTCGAGCACCACGACGCTCGGTTCGGCCACGAGCGCGCCCGCGAGGTCGAGCCTGCGCCGCATGCCGCCCGAGTAGCCCTTCGCGGGCCGGTCGGCGGCCTCGTCGAGGCGGAAGCGGGCGAGCAGCTCGCGCGAGCGCTTGCGCGCCTGCGGTTTCCGCTGCCCGTAAAGCCGGGCGACCAGGTAGAGGTTCTCGAAGCCGGTGAGGTTCTCGTCCACGGCCGCGTACTGGCCGGAGAGCCCGATCGAGCGCCGCACGCCGTCGGGATCGGCCAGCACGTCGTGCCTCGCCACCTCGGCCTCCCCCGAATCGGGCAGCAGCAGGGTGGTGAGGATGCGGACGGTGGTGGTCTTGCCCGCGCCGTTGGGCCCGAGCAGGCCGAGTACCTGCCCGGTGGGGATCTCGAGATCCACGCCGTCGAGAGCCCGGGTGGTGCCGTAGTTCTTGACGAGGCCGCGTGCTCTGACCGCGACTCCCTTGTCGGTGTCGGCCATGCGGCCAGACTAGGAGCGCCCTCCGACAAAGTCGTGCGATTTTGCCGCCCGCGAACTACCGCTCCAGAATCGCGGTGATGCCCTGGCCCCCCGCGGCGCAGATCGAGATCAGTCCACGTCCGGATCCCTTTTCCCGCAACAGTTTCGCGAGCGTGCCGACGATCCGGCCGCCGGTCGCGGCGAACGGGTGTCCCGCGGCGAGCGAGGAGCCGTTGACGTTGAGCTTGTCGCGGTCGATCGAGCCGAGCGGTTCGTCGCGGCCGAGCCGCTCCTTGGTGAACGTCGGGTCCTCCCACGCCTTGAGCGTCGCGAGTACCTGCGAGGCGAACGCCTCGTGGATCTCGTAGAAGTCGAAATCGGCCAGCGTGAGCCCGGCCCGGTCGAGCATCCTCGGCACGGCGTACGCGGGCGCCATCAGCAGGCCCTCCTCGCCGTGCACGTAGTCGACGGCCGCGGTCTGCGAGAACGTGAGGTACGCCTGCACCGGCAGGTTGCGCTCCTTGGCCCACTCCTCGGTGGCCAGGAGCACCGTCGAGGCGCCGTCGGTGAGCGGCGTCGAGTTGCCCGCCGTCATCGTGCCGTCCGGGCCCCCGTAGACGGGCTTGAGCCTGGCGAGCTTCTCCGGCGTCGAGTCGGGCCGCAGGTTCTGGTCGCGCGTGAGGCCGAGGTACGGCGTCACGAGGTCGTCGAAGAATCCGCGCTCGTAGGCGGCGGCGAGCCGCTGGTGGCTGGTCGCGGCGAGCTCGTCCTGCTCCTCGCGCGTGACCTCCCACGTGTTGGCGGTGAGGGACGCGTGCTCGCCCATCGAAAGGCCCGTGCGCGGCTCCGCGTTGCGGGGGATCTCCGGCACGATGTGGCCGGGCCGGACCTTCGCGAGGAGCTTGAGGCGGTCGCCGAGCGACTTGGCCGCGTTGAGCCGCACCAGCAGCCTGCGCAGGTTGTCGTTGACGGCGAGCGGGGCGTCGCTCGTGGTGTCGACGCCGCCGGCGATGGCCGAGTCGAGCTGGCCCAGCGCGATCTTGTTGGCGACGTTGACGATGGCCTGCAGGCCCGTGCCGCACGCCATCTGCACGTCGGAGGCCGGCGTCGCGGGCGAGAGCCTGCTGCCGAGCACGCACTCCCTGGCGAGGTTGAAGTCGCGCGAGTGCTTGAGCACCGCGCTCGCCGCGACCTCGCCGAGCTGCTCGTCCTGTAGGGAGAAGCGGCTGACCAGACCGTCGATGGCCGCGGTGAGCATGTCCTGGTTGGACGCGTGCGCGTAGGGACCGTTCGAGCGGGCGAACGGGATCCGGTTGGCGCCGATGATCGCGACCCTGCGCACGGTCGGCGCCTTGCTCCGCCTGCTGCCGGTGCTCGTCTTCCGCGGCTTCTGCGCTGAGGTCATTGCTCCTCCTGGTCAGCGTTCACGCACCCACCGAAGAGTGTAACCTACTCGTGAGTAGGTTAGGCTGGCGGTGCACAATCGGCACGGGAGGCGATCCGATGGCTGACAGGTATCAGCAGTTCACCAGGACACCGGTCGGGAAGTTCCTGGTGCCGAGGCTCGGCCTGCCGAACCCGCCGACGCTGCGTCGCTACCGGCCGGGACAGCCCGCTCTCGATGGTCCCGCACTTCTCGGCGGCGCGCCCGGTGGCAGGCTCGAGAAGGCACTCACCACACAGCTCGGCGCCATCGGGCTCGACGTGCGGACAGTCGCGGCCGACGACGTGCGCTACGGCGCGCTGGTCTTCGACGCCACGGGTATCACCGAGCCAGCGGGCCTGCGCGAGCTGTACCGCTTCTTCCACCCGGTGATCCGCCGCATCGCGGCGAACGGGCGGGTCGTGGTGCTCGGTACCCCGCCCGAACAGGCACAGGGCCGCGAGCGCATCGCGCAGCGCGCGCTCGAAGGGTTCACCCGCTCCGTCGGCAAGGAGCTCAAGCGTGGCGCCACGGCCCAGCTCGGCTACGTCGGCGAGGGCGCGGAGGACGCGACCGAGTCGACCCTGCGGTTCCTGCTCTCGGCCAAGTCGGCGTTCGTCGACGGCCAGGTGATCCGCATCGGCACGGGAGGCGTCACCACCGCGCGGGCGCCGGAGAGCTGGGAGAAGCCGCTGTCCGGCAAGGTCGCACTCGTGACGGGCGCCTCGCGGGGCATCGGCGCCGCGATCGCCGAGGTGCTCGCGCGCGACGGTGCACACGTGGTGGCGCTCGACATCCCCGCGCAGGGCGCCGACCTCTCCGCCGTCGCGAACAAGATCGGCGGCTCGGCACTGCAGCTCGACATCACCGCCGCCGACGCGCCGGCCAAGCTCGCCGAGTACCTCACCCAGCGCCACGGCGGCGTCGACGTCGTCGTCCACAACGCCGGCATCACCAGGGACAAGACGCTCGGCAACCTCAGCGACAGCGCGTGGGACGCCGTGCTGAACGTCAACCTCGTCGCGCAGCTCGCCGTCAACGACACGCTGCTCGCCGAGAAGGTGCTCAAGAAGAACGGCCGCATCATCGGCGTCTCCTCGATCGCGGGCATCGCGGGCAACCTCGGCCAGACCAACTACGCCACCAGCAAGGCGGGCGTGATCGGGATGGTCAACGACGGCGCGCCGAGGCTCGCCGAGTACGGCGGCACGATCAACGCCGTCGCCCCCGGCTTCATCGAGACGAAGATGACCGCGGCGGTACCGGTGGTGATCCGCGAGGTCGGGCGGCGGCTGTCGAGCCTCGCCCAGGGCGGCCTCCCCGTCGACGTCGCCGAGACCATCGCCTGGTACGCCAACCCCGCTTCCTCCGCGGTCAACGGCAACGTCGTGCGGGTGTGCGGCCAGGCGTTCCTGGGAGCCTGACATGACGGTCAAGGAGCTCACCGAGGCGCCGAGCCTGTCGAAGCTGTACCCGAAGGCCGTGGTCGGCGGCCTGCGCAAGGGCGGGGGCGAGACCCTGCCGGAGATCGAGTACGTGCGCGCGGGCGTGGTCGCCGATCCCGCGCACGTCGCCGCGTACGACCAGGTCTGCGGCTTCCGGCTCACCGACGAGCTGCCCGCCACCTACCCGCACATCCTCGCGTTCCCGTTGCAGGTGGCGCTGATGTCGGAGCAGGCGTTCCCCTTCCCGCTGCTGGGCATGGTGCACGTGGCCAACCGCATCACCCAGCACCGTCCGCTGCGCCTCGATGAGGAGCTGACGCTTCGGGTGCGGGCGGAGAACCTGCGGCCGCACGAGAAGGGCAGGCAGTTCGACGTCGTCAGCGAGGCCACCGTCGGCGGCGAGCCGGTGTGGACCGACGTGAGCACGTACCTGCGGCGGGGCGGCGGCTCCAGCTCGGGTGGCCGGAAGGAGCAGCTCGCGGCGCCGTCGGCGGACGCGATCTGGCACGTGCCGTCCGACATCGGGCGCCGCTACGCCGAGGTGTCGGGCGACCGCAACCCGATCCACCTGTACCCGCTCACGGCGAAGCTGTTCGGCTTCCCGTCGGCGATCGCGCACGGCATGTGGACCAAGGCCCACAGCCTCGCCGCGTTCGAGGGCAGGCTGCCAGGCGCCTACACGATCGACGTGCGGTTCAAGCTGCCCGTGCTGCTGCCAGCGAAGGCGGCTTTGACGACGTGGCGGACCGGTGACGGGTGGGCATTCGAGCTGTGGAACGCGCGCAAGCCCAAGCCCCATCTAGAGGGCACGATCACTGCTCGGTAGGCCGCCAGACCTCGCCCTCGACAAGGTCGTTGAAGCCGAGCCAGATCAGGTTCATCAGCCACGACGCGAGCACTCCGTCAGAGACGTCGGAGTGGTCGAGCCACCAGTCGGCGAGCGACTCGGCGGCGCCGACGAGCGCGGCCGCGAGCCCCTCGCCGGAGAACTCGGCCTGCTCGGCGAGTCCCTTCCGAGCGCCTGCCGACACGACGAGCCCTGACACGAGTTCGATCGCCCTGCTGCGTAGTGCGTCGACCTCGCCCGCGAACGGACCGCCCACGGTGAGTGCCTGCCGGTGCAGCACCGTCCACGACTCGCGGTACTCGGCGACGAAGCCGTAGAACGAGCGCAGCCCGTGCCACAGCTGCATGTCCGGCGGGACGTCCGGTTTGATGCCGGCCTGTACGGCTTGCAGCATCCTGCCCGCCTCGCGGCGGATGCAGTGGAGGAACAGGTCCTCCTTGGCGCCGAGGTAGCTGTAGATCATCGGCTTGGACACTCCGGCGACGTCGGAGATCTCGTCCATCGACGCGGAGTGATAGCCGTGACGCGAGAACACGGCCACGGCGGCGTCGAGAATTTGCTTCTCCCGCACCGCTCGGGGTAGCCGTTTAGCCCGTTCGGGCGAGCGTCGTACGTCCTCGGTCACCAGAACCTCCTGTCCTCCCGGAAACGCTACCTGCCAGGGAGGTTCCGCTCGGTTTGCCGCCTTACCTACCGCTGAGTAACCTTACGCCGTGTCCTCGGAAAGCGTCCTGGACGACTTCGCCCGCAGCATCGACGTGCGGGCGCTGAGCACCGAGCAGTTCGTGCGACTGCTCGAAACCCTGCACATGCTGGACACGGTGGGCGCGGGCGTCTCGCTCACGTCGCTGTCCACGGAGGTGCTCGCCGGAATCGTCGGCCGGGCCTCGAAAGAGCAGATCAGGGGAATCGCGCAACACCCGGAATTGCGCGCGGTTTTTCTCGACGAGATCTTCCGGCGAATGTCGGAGCATTTCCTGCCCGAGAAGGCGCAACACCTGAGCATTGTGGTCGGCTGGCGTTTCCCGGACGGCGCCGACGATTTCGACCGGTTCCAGACGGTGATCGAGGCCGGCCGCTGCGTGTCGAGCGCCGACTGTGCGCGCAGCGCCGACACCACGATCACGGTGGCCGTGGAGGACTTCATCAGGATGGCGACGGGCAACGCCGCCGTGGCCACGATGTTCGTGACCGGCAAGGTGAAGGTGAAGGGTGAGTACGCGCCTGCGGTGCGCTTCAGCAGCTACTTCGACATCCCCAAGGGCGCGTAGGCCTACCGCTCACTGGGAGTCGATGATCATGCGAGGCGGCGGGTCCTGGTCGCCCCTGTTCTCGCTCACGACCTCGCTGTCGACCACGATCACGCGGCCCTGCGCCGGGTAGCCGACCGGCGCGCGTTTCTCGATGCGGCGCACCCACGCCTTGCGCACCACCGCGCGCGTCGGCGGCAGCAGCAACAGCAGGCCGAAGACGTCGCTCACGAAGCCGGGGATCAGGATCAGCAGCCCGCCTAGCCCGACGAGCATGCCGTTGGTGATCTCGGCGTGCGGTGACCGTCCCGATCGCGCGGTGGTCATGAACGCGCGCGCGGCCTTGCCCCCTTCGCGGCGGGCGAGCCACGAGCCGAGGAAGGCCCCGGCCAGCAGCACACCGAGGGTGGGCAGGAACCCGATCAGCGACGCGACCGCCCAGACGGCGGCCACCTCGGCGACCAGGTACAGCAGGAACACGACGGCCATACCTGGACAACGCGTGAACCGGGCCGTTTGCTCCCGGGCGACGCGCTGAATGGATAACGTCACCCCTCGTGGGCGGGATCTTCACGTGGGACGTGCTGCGGTTCGTGGTGGTCGGCGTCCTCGTCGTGGCGGCGCTGGCGATCATCCGGCTCGGCGCGAAACGGGGCCGATGGTCGGCGCCCTGGTCGGTGCTGTTCGCGTGGGCGCGGGTGCTCGAGTTGTTCTCGAAGCTCGTGCCCTCGGGCATCGCGGCGTCGGTGCTCGGCTGGCTCTTCGTGGCCGTGCTCGTGGCGAGCGGCACCGCGGCCGGGTTGCTGTGGCTGCTCGGCTGGCCCCGGTTCCCCGCCGCCAGCGAGTTCGGGGTCGCGCAGACACTGGAGCTGCTCAAGATCGCGCTCGCCGTGGTCGCCGGGTTCGGCGGCGTGGTGCTGCTGGCCCTCAACCTGCGCAAGCAGCGGGTGGCCGAAGCCCAGCACGACCTGGAGGTCGAGCGTGGCGACCGCGAGCAGACGCAGGCCTTCAACGAGCGCTTCGGTTCGGCCGCCGAGCAGCTGGCCCACGAGAACGCCGCCGTCCGCATCGCGGGCATCTACGCGATGGCCGGCCTCGCCGACGACTGGGCCGACCAGCGGCAGGTGTGCGTCGACGTCCTGTGCGGCTACCTGCGGCTGGCGGACGACGAACTGCCGCCCGCGGAGGAGGAGGTGCACGACACCGTGCTCCGCGTGATCCGCGACCGGCTGCGGCTCGGGCGCTGGTCGGGCTCCGACTTCGACTTCACCGGCGTCGAGTTCGCCGACGCCGATTTCAGCGGCCTGCGCTTCGGCGGCGACGTCACCTTCGACAGGGCCAGGTTCACCGGTGCACTCACCTCGTTCGAGGACGCACGGTTCAACGGGTTGCTCAGCTGCCACGGCACCGAGTTCTCCTCGGAACGGACGAGCTTCCGCTCAGCGCACTTCGGTGGAGCGCGGGTGCAGTTCGTGGGCGCCGAGTTCCAAGGGAAGGTCGTCGACTTCCGGGGCGTCGAGTTGCACGGCCAGTGCATCGACTTCTATCGCACCAGGTTCGAGAAGCAGCGGCTGGACTTCTCGGCGGGCCTGGTCAAGGCGGGCACGCTGCGGTTCGACACCTGCGAGTTCGCCGGCTCGGAGCTGGATCTCTCGCTGGACTACGACTTCGAGGACTTCGGCGGCGCCTTCGGGCTGAACCAGACCAGCATGGGGCAGGTCGTGATCCGGAGCTGCCGGTTCGAGCGATGTTCGCTCGGCCTGCGCGGCCTGCAGTTCGCGCCGTCGTTCCTGTGGCTGGTGTCCGACCGCTTCGACACGTGCGAGTTCGGCCTCACCTCGGAGCCGGCAGCGCGCCTGCGCCCCTGGCTCAACGTCCGTGACCTGGAGCTGGTCGACACCGATCTGCCGGAGGCACACGTGCGCAGGCGGGACCCGGACGCCGCGGCCCACCCGTAGGCGGGCCGCGGCATCGGGGGCCTAGTACGTGATGGCGACGGCCGGGTCGGCGAGCAGCGCGCCGACGTCGGCGAGGAACTGCGAGCCCTGCTGACCGTCGATCACCCGGTGGTCGAAGCTCAGCGACAGCTGCATCACCTTGCGCACGGCCAGCTCGCCGTCCACCACCCACGGCATGTCGCGGATGGCGCCGACGGCGAGAATGGCCGACTCTCCGGGGTTGATGATCGGCGTGCCGGTGTCGACGCCGAACACCCCCACGTTGGTGATCGTGAACGTGCCGCCGCGCATCGCCTCCGGTGGCGTCTTGCCGTCTCTCGCCGTGGTGGTCAGCTCGTCGAGCGCGCCGGCCAGCTCCACCAGCGACATCCCGTCGGCGTCCCGGATCTTCGGCACCACGAGCCCGCGCGGGGTGGCCGCGGCGATCCCGAGGTGCACGTAGTCCTTGTAGACGATCTCGCCCGCAGTGCCAGCCGAGCCGTCCCACACCGCGTTGACGTCGGGAGTCCTGCGCACCGCGAGGCACACGGCCTTGGCGGCGAACGCGAGCGGCGTGAGCTTGACGCCCGCGAACGCCGGGCTCTTCTTGAGCTTCTCCCGCAGCTCCATCATCGGCGTGACGTCGACGGTCAGGAACTCCGTGACGTGCGGTGCCGTGAAGGCGCTGGTGACCATTGCCTGCGCGGTGGCCTTGCGAACCCCCTTGATGGGCACCCTGCGTTCGCGCTCGCCGGCGGTGACCGGGGCCGGTGCCGAGGGCTGCGCGGCACGCCGCACGTCCTCGCGCGTGATCACGCCGCCCTCGGCGGAGCCGCTGAGGGTGTGCAGGTCGACGCCGAGCTCCTTGGCGAGCTTGCGCACGGGCGGCTTCGCGAGCGGGACATACCCGCCGCGAGGCGGTGCCGCGGCTCCGTTCACGGCCTGCGCCGGAGCGGCTTCTACCGCAGCGGCTTCTACCGGTGCGGGCTCGGGCGTGGCGGCCTTACGTGGGCGGCGCTTGGCGACCACGTTCTTCGAGCCGTAGCCGACGAGGGGCTTCATCTCCTCCTCGGCGGCCTGCCGCGGAGCGGGCGCGGACCCGTTGGCGGCCGGGGCGGGCGCCTCGGCACCGTGCGGGTCGACGTCGACCGTGAGGATCGGCGTGCCGACCTCGACGGTCTGCCCCGGCTCCACGAGCAGCTCGGTGACCACACCGGCCCACGGGATCGGCAGCTCGACCGCCGCCTTCGCCGTCTCGATCTCCACGACGATCTGGTTGACCTGCACCTCGTCGCCGGGCTTGACGCGCCAGCCGAGGATCTCCGCCTCCGTCAGCCCTTCCGCGGTGTCGGCAAGGGGGAACTGCTTGTACTCGGGCATACCCTCCCCCTCACCAGTCCAGCGCGCGGTCGACGGCGTGCAGCACCCGGTCGAGGTCCGGAAGGAAGTGCTCCTCCAGCTTCGACGGTGGGTACGGCGTGTCGAACCCGGTGACGCGCAGCACCGGTGCCTCCAGCGAGTAGAAGCACTCCTGCTGGACGCGGGCGGCGATCTCCGAGGTCAGCGACGACTCGGCCGACGCCTCGCTCACCGTGATGAGCCGGCCGGTGCGCCGCACCGACTCGAACACCGGCTCCAGGTCGAGCGGCGAGAGCGTGCGCAGGTCGATGACCTCCAGCGCACGGCCCTCCTCCTCGGCCGCGGTCGCGGCGTCCAGGCACACCTTCACCGACGGTCCGTAAGCCACCAGCGTCGCCGCGTCGCCCCGGCGCAGCACGCGCGAGGCGAACAGTGGGTCGGGCGTGGCGGCGGTGTCGACCGGCGCCTTGAGCGCACCCGAGTGGTAGAGCCGCTTCGGCTCGAAGAACAGCACCGGGTCGTCGGCCGAGATGGCCTGCTGGATCATCCAGTAGGCGTCCACCGGGTTCGAGCACGAGACGACCTTGAGGCCGGCGATGTGGCTGAACAGCGACTCCGGCGACTCGGAGTGGTGCTCGACCGCGCCGATCCCGCCGCCGTAGGGCACCCGGATGACGATGGGCACCTTGACCTTGCCCTGCGTGCGGTAGTGCAGCTTCGCGACCTGGCTGGAGATCTGGTCGAAGCCGGGGAAGATGAACCCCTCGAACTGGATCTCGCACACCGGCCGGTAGCCGCGCACGGCGAGGCCCACCGCGGTGCCGATGATCCCGGACTCGGCGAGCGGCGTGTCCAGCACGCGGTGCTCGCCGAAGTCCTTCTGCAGTCCGTCGGTGATGCGGAAGACGCCGCCGAGCTTGCCGACGTCCTCGCCCATGACGATGACCTTGTCGTCGGCCTCCATCGCCCTGCGCAGGCCGAGGTTGAGCGCCTTGCCGATCGTGAGGTTCTGCACGCTCGACGTCGGAGTGTCCACTGTGGATTTCACGGGAGCCGCCATCAGTGCTCACCCGCCCCGAAGCCGGCGAGGTAGGACAGATACTCCTCGCGCTGGGCCTCCAGTACCGGCGAGGCTTCCGCGTACACGTTGGCGAAGACCCGCTCCGGCGGCGGTTCCGGCATGTTGAAGCAGTAGTCGCGCAGCTCGGCGGCGAACCGGTCGGCCTCGGCCTGCACGTCGTCGAAGAACTCCTGGTCGGCACCGCCCGAGCGCGCAAGGTGCACGCGGACCCGCTCGATGGGGTCCTTGTGCTTCCACACCTCGAGCTCGTCGGTGAGCCGGTAGCGCGTGGGGTCGTCGGTGGTGGTGTGGGCGTCCATGCGGTAGGTGAAGGCCTCGATCAGCACCGGCCCGTTCCCGTGCCTGCACTCCTCCAGCGCCCAGCGGGTGACGGCGAGGCAGCCGAGCACGTCGTTGCCGTCGACGCGGATGCCGGGGAAGCCGTAGCCCCGCGCGCGCTGGTAGAGCGGCAGCCGCGACTGGCGCTCGGTCGGCTCGGAGATGGCCCACTGGTTGTTCTGGCAGAAGAACACGAGCGGAGCGTCGTAGACCGCGGCCCACACGAAGCCCTCGTGCACGTCGCCCTGGCTGGTGGCGCCGTCGCCGAAGTAACAGATGGTGGCCTCGGCGGTGTCCTCCGCGTCGGCGCCGCCCACCTTGCCGTCGAACTTCTGGCCCATCGCGTAGCCGGCGGCGTTGAGGACCTGGTTGCCGATGACGATCGTGTACGGGTGGAAGCGGTGCTGCTGGAAGTCCCAGCCGCCGTGGTCGGTGCACCGGAAGATGCCCAGCAGCTCACGGAAGTCGACGCCGCGCGTGTAGGCGACGCCGTGCTCGCGGTAGCTGGGGAAGGCCATGTCGTGCGGCTTCAGCGCGCGGCCGGAGCCGACCTGCGCGGCTTCCTGCCCGAGCAGCGGAACCCAGATGCCCAGCTGGCCCTGGCGCTGCATCGCGTTCGCTTCCCGGTCGGCGCGGCGGACCAGCACCATGTCGCGGTAGAGCCCGCGCAGTGCCTCGACGTCGATGTCGGCGACATAGGGGTCGAACATCGCCGACGAGACGCGCTCGCCTTCGGGAGTCAGGAGCTGAGTGAGCTCAGCACCGCCTTCTGTAGTTGCTCGCAAACCCGCAATCACCTGTTCTGGGGTCGGTTCCGCCGCTGTCGCGGCCGGTCCGGCGCCAGGCTCCGGGCGCGTCCACTGTTCGGGGGACGGCATGCGCTATCTCCTTGGGATCGTGCCGCGCAGCCGCTTGTGGCGGTCGCTACGGCGCACCGGCGGCCACCTTTCGCATCTCGGGTCCGAGCGCTCGGGTGTCCGTCGGCGGTGACGGTTCACGTCGTCATCCTGGCACGAACCGGCCGGTTCTGGAGAGGCCCCGAGTCCGTTTCGTTGCCGCGAATCGGCGGCTGAGCTGCGGAAACGCTAGGAAGACCGACCTTGGGTCCGCCGAAAGTCGGTGGTGCGAACGGGCGTTAACCAGCCCTTCGCCGCAGGAGTCCGTCGCCCGCCGGTGGCGCGTCCTTACCAGTCGGTACACCCGCTGTGACGTGTGCCACAACCCTTTCGTGCCACGATCAGAGGCATGGACGAGCGACTGGTGCGGGAGACGGTAAGGAACCTGTGGGCACGAGAGGCACTGGCCGGCCTCTCCGAGTTCGTCGCCATCCCGGCGCTCTCCCCCGCCTTCGACGCGGACTGGGCGAGAACCGGCCACCTCCACGCCGCCGTCGAGCACGTGCGGGCCTATCTCGCCGAGCGGCCCATCGCGGGCGCGACGGCCGAGGTCGTCGAGCTCCCCGGGCGCACCCCGGTGCTCCTGCTCGACGTACCGGCCCGCGAGGCCACCACTACCGAGACCGTGGTCGTGTACGGCCACCTCGACAAGCAACCAGCGGCGGGCACGTGGTCGCCGGGACTCGGGCCGTGGACGCCCGTGGTGAAGGACGAGAAGCTCTACGGCCGCGGCGCGGGCGACGACGGCTACGCCGGTTACGCGGCTGCCACGGCGCTGGAGGCCCTGCACGCTGCCGGTGGCAGGCACGCGCGCACGGTGGTGCTGCTGGAGACCGGCGAGGAGTCCGGCAGCCCCGACCTCGCCGCCTACCTCGAACACCTCGCCGGACGGCTCGGCCGCGTTGGCCTCGTGGTGTGTCTCGACACCTCGGGCGCCGACTACGAGCGGCTCTGGCTCGCCACGTCGCTGCGCGGCATCGCGTTCCTCGACCTCACTGTCCGCGTGCTCACCTCCGGCGTGCACTCGGGGCACGGCAGTGGGCTCGTGCCCAGCAGTTTCCGGGTGCTGCGGGAGCTGCTCGACCGTATCGAGGATCCGCGCACGGGCCGCATGAAGCTGCCCGAGCTGGAGGTGGAGGTGCCCGCCGACCGGCTCGCCGAGATCAGGGTCGCCGCGGAGGAGGGGTTCCTCACGCCGCAGCTTCCGCTGGCCGACGGGGTGCGCTACGTCAGCGACGACCCCGTCGAGCTGGTGCTCAACAACACCTGGCGCACCACGCTCTCCATCACCGGGGCCGACGGGCTCCCGCCGATCCTCGACGCGGGCAACGTGCTGCGCCCGTACACGAGCCTCAAGCTGAGCTTCCGCCTGCCGCCAACCGTCGACGCCGGTTCGGCGCTGCAGGCCATCGAGAAGGCGCTCACCACGGACGTCCCGTTCGGTGCGCAGGTGGAGCTGGCGAGGGCCGAGGCCGCCGACGGCTGGAACGCCACGCCGAGGGCACCGTGGCTGGAGTCCACATTGGACGAGGTGAGCGCTGAGGTGTTCGGAAAGCCCTGGCGGGCGCTCGGGCTCGGTGGCACCATCCCGTTCCTCGGGCTGTTCGGGCGGGCCTACCCCGACGCGCAGTTCGTGGTCACCGGGCCGCGAGGCCCCGGCAACAACGCGCACGTGCCCGACGAGTGGCTGCACCTGGAGCAGACCGAGCGGGTGACCGAGGCCGTGGCACGCATCCTGCACGCGCACGCCACGGCCTGAACGAAAGGAGAGGGATGGCAACCGGATCGGGGCAGTCGCGGCTGTGGCACCCCTTCGCCAACATGGCGGAGGTCAAGGACGACAAGTTCGTCGTGGACCGCGCCGAGGGCGTGTGGCTCTACGACCGCGACGGCAAGCGCTATCTCGACGGCACCGCGGGGCTCTGGTACTGCAACGTGGGGCACGGGCGCACGGAGATCGTCGACGCCGTCGCCGAGCAGATGCGGCGCCTCGACAACTACTTCACGTTCAACGACTACTCCAACGAGCCCGCCGAGGAGCTCGCGCGGCGGCTGTCCGGACTCGCGCCGATGGACGAGGCGAAGATCTTCCTGACCACGGGCGGCGGCGAGTCCATCGACACCGCGGCCAAGCTCGCTCGGCTGTACTGGGCGCGCCGCGGCGAGCCGGAGCGGACCCACCTGATCAGCAGGCGGCAGTCCTATCACGGCACCAATGGGCTCGGCACCAGCATCGCGGGCATCGAGGGCAACCGGCACGGCTTCGGCCCGCTCGTCGCCGAGGCCACGCGCGTCGCCTACGACGACGCCGAGGAGCTGCGGGCGGCGATCGAGCGCATCGGTGCGGAGAAGGTGGCCGCGTTCTTCGCCGAGCCCGTGATCGGCGCGGGCGGGGCCCGGCCGCCGGAACCCGGCTACCTGGAAGCCGTGGCGAAGATCTGCGCGGAGAACGACGTGCTGTTCATCGCCGACTCGGTGATCGGCGGGTTCGGCAGGCTCGGCGGCTGGTTCGGGGTCGAGCGCTGGGGCCTGCGGCCGGACATGATCACCTTCGCCAAGGGCGTCACGAGCGGGTATCTGCCGCTGGGCGGGGTGGCCGTCTCGGCGAGGGTGTCGGACGTCTTCTGGGAGGCGCCGGGGGCGCCGTTCATGCACGGGCCGACGTACTCGGGGCACCCGAGCGTGGCCGCGGCGGCGCTGGCGAACCTCGACATCCTGGAGCGGGAGAACCTGCTGGCGCGCTCGCGGGAGCTGGAGAAGCCGCTGCACGACGCTCTGCTGCGGCTCGCGGACCATTCGGCGGTGGCCGAGGTGCGCGGAGGCACCGGGCTGATCGGTGCGGTGGAGATCGAGGCCGACATCCTCGCGGGCGACAAGGGCCTGATCACCCGCATGCAGAAGGCGGTCAGGGAACGCGGGGCGATCGTGCGCGTGCTCTGCGGCAACGCTCTGGTCGTCTCCCCACCGCTGACGATCACCGAAGCCGAGCTGACCCTGCTCGCCGACACGATCGAAGCCGGCATCAACGCGGCCCTGACAGCCTGAGTTACTGCCCCCCAAGGCCACCTTTGTTGCGTTCAACGCAACAAAGGTGGCCTTGGGGGAAGGTGAGCCTAGGGGTTGGCTTTTTCGAACTGGAATTGTTTGGCGGCGTCGGAGGTGAAGTTGTACTTCAGCGTGGCAAGGCCGAAGGGCTTGTCCGGGTCCACCGAGAACAGCGTCGTCGAGCGTGGCGGGTTGCGCTTCGCCGCCGGGCCGTAGGTGTAGTCGCCCGTGAGCCCCTGGAACGACAGCGTGCCGATCTGCTCGCTGGCCTTCATGACGCCGTCGCGGGAGAGGTCGCCGTTCTCCACGGCCTTCTCCAGCACCGCCGTCATCGCACGCGCCTGGTTGTAGCCGAACGCGAAGTAGTAGTCGGGCTGCTGCTGCGGCGCGTACTTCTCGACGTCGTCGATCATCTGCTTCATGCCGGGCACCGAGGTGTCACCCCATTCGGTGCCCTCGGCGGCGATCGTCACGTACTGCCGCAGGTACGGCGCCACGGCCGACTTCGCCAAGGCGTTGACGAAGCTCGGTGACTGGGCGTACCACTTCGGCGCGAACCGCGCCTGCGCCGCCGTGCCCCAGATCTTGCCCGCGTCGGTCGGCGTCGCCGTCAGGAACACCATCTCGCAGCGGGCCGCTGCCAGCGCGCCGATCTGGCCCGCGTAGTTCTCCGTGCCCACCTTGAACTTCTGGGTGTTGGCCACCGTGAAGCCGAGCTGCTCCGCAGCGAAGTCGACGCCCTGCTGGCCCGCCTCGCCGTAGACGTCGTCCTGCACCATCGTGCAGATCCGCGACTGCCGGTTGCCGCCGCCCTCGGTGAGGTAGTGCTGCATCGAGTTGATCGCCTGGATCTGGTACGGCGCACCCACCGGCAGCAGGTGCTGCTCCCGCACCCAGAACGCGTCGAGCGACGCCGGTGCGGCGAGCATGTTGTCGGAGTCGAGCAGCGGCAGCACCGCGAGCGTCGGGGCCGTGCCGAGTACCTGGGTGAACGCGACGACCTCGCCCTTCACCTTGTTGTACTGCTGCACGGTGACGTCCGGCTTGTACTGCGTGTCCTCCTGGACCAGCTCCACCTTGTACTTGCCCGCGACGCCGCCCTTGGCGTTGAGCGCGTCGAACCACACCTTGTTGCCCTCGGTCAACGGTTGGCCGATCACGGCGATCGGACCGGAGAGCGGGCTCAGCACGCCGAGCTTGATCGTCGTGCCGTCGAATCCGACGCCGCTGGCGGGCTCGCCCGCCTGCCCGCCGCCGGTATCGCCCTCGTCACCGGCGCCGCCGCACGCGGCCACCAGCAGCGCCGCGCCCGCCAGCGCCAGCCCGTATTGCCAGGATCTCCACCGCTTCGCGTACATGACGAGCCTCCTTGCCTCAGTAGGAGAAGGGCCAGGCCTTGAAATAGGCCTTGATCCGTAGCCAGATGCCGGCCAGCCCCCGTGGCTCGAACACCAGGAACAGCACGATCAGCAGCCCGAACAGGGCCTGGTTGAGTGCGAACACACTGATGAAGCCCTCGCCGCCGACGCTGGTCTGAACGCCGGGGATGGCCTCGCTGTAGCGATCGATGAGCGCGGGTAGCGCGCCGACGAAGATCGCTCCGAGCACGGCACCGAAGATCGTGCCGAGCCCGCCGACGATGACGATCGCGATGTACTGGATGGACAGCAGCAGGTTCCACTCGTCGGGACTCACGAACTGCTGGTACGAGCCGAAGAGCGCTCCCGCCATCGCCGCGATCGCGCTGGAGAGCATGAACGCGCCGATCTTGTACTGGCCGGCGCGCACGCCGATCACCTCGGCCGCCTGGTCGCGGTCGCGCACCGCCTGCAGCGCTCTGCCCGGCCTTGTGCGCACGAGGTTCTTCGCGAGCAGCGCCACCAGCGCGACCAGCCCCCACACGAGCCAGAACCAGCCCTGATTGCGGGAGTAGCTCTCGCCGAACAGGTTGAGCGAGTTGAAGTCGATGGGCCCGATCGACGCGCCCGCCGTCACCGGCGTGCCCGAGTTGCCGCCGGTGAGATCGGTGAGGTTGCGCCACAGGTGCTCGCCGATGAACACGAGCCCGAGGGTGACGATCGCGAGGTAGTGCCCGCGAAGGCGTAGCGTGAACGGGCCGATGAGCCCGCCGAGCGCGGCACCGATCGCGGCCGCCGCCAGCAGCCACAACGGCAGCGGCAGCCCGATCTCGCCACCGACCCTCGCCGCGGCGTACGCGCCCGCACCGATGAAGAACGCGTGCCCGAGCGAGATCTGTCCACAGTAGCCGGTCAGCAGGTTCAGGCCGATCGCCCCGATCGCGGTGATGCCGACGTAGATCAGCACCGAGAGCCAGAAGTCGTTCTGCACCACCGTCGGCAGCACGAGGAACACCACGACCAGCGCGGCGAGACCGGTGCGCGCGAGCGGCGTGCCGAACAGGCGAAGCTCGTCGGCGTAGCCCCTGGTCACGTTGCGGTGCGCGCCCATCAGACCCGCCTCACTTCCTTGGTGCCGAGCAGCCCGTAGGGACGGATCAGGAGGATCACGATCATCAGCAGGTACGGCACGATCACCGACACGTTGGAGCCGGCCCACGAGAACAGCTCGTCCTGGTAGCCCCGCGTGAGCGCCTCCGCGAGCCCGATCACCAGCCCGCCCAGCACCGCGCCCGCCGGTGAGTCCATGCCGCCGAGGATCATCGCCGGGAACGCGGCGAGCGCGATGAACCCGATCGACGGCGTCAGCCCGCCCGGCCCCGCCGCCATGAGGATCCCGGCGAGCGCGGCGAGCGCCGCCGCGATGGCCCACGACGTCGCGTACACGCGGCGCGCGCTGATGCCCTGCGCGAGCGCCGCCTCGGGGTCGAACGCGGTGACGCGCATGGCGAGCCCGAGCGAGGAGTACCGGAAGAACACGAAGAACGCGGCCACGACGGCGGCGGTGAGGCCGATCGTCCACAGGTCGCGCACGCCGAACACGAGCCCGCCCGCCTCGACCGTGCGGATGTTCCACGGGTTGGTGATCTGTTTCTGGTCGAAGCCCCAGATCGCGGTGATCATCGGTTCGAGGATGAACAGCAGGCCGATGGTGATCATGATGACCGCGAACGGCGGTTGTCCCACCATGCGGCGCAACACGATCCGCTCGAACGTCGCCCCGACCAGCGCCGCCGAGGCGCAGCACAGCAGCACCGCGACCCCGAACGCGACGGCGAGGTTGTTAGAGAACGTGTAGCCGAGGTAGGCGCCGAGCGCGAGCAGCCCACCCTGCGCGAAGTTGATCACGCCGGTGGACTTGAAGATCACCACGAAACCCAGCGCCACCAAGGCGTACGTGGAGCCGAGCGAGAGCCCGGCGAAGCAGTTCTGGAGGAAAGCCGTCATTCGTACATCGCCTCGATCTCCGCCGCGAAGCGCTGCTCGATGGCTCTGCGCTTGACCTTCTGGGTCGCCGTCAGCTCGCCGCCCTCGTGGTCGAGCTCCTTGCCGATGAGCGTGAACCGCTTGACCTGCTCCACGCTGGCGAGCCGCTGGTTGGCCTCGGTGAGCACGCCCTCGACGAGCGCGTGCACCTCCGGTTTCGCGGACAGGTCGGCGTAGGTCGTGTAGGCGAGGTCGCGGCGGCGGGCCCAGTCGCCCACCGTGTCGAGCTCGATGCCGATCAGTGCCGTGAGGTGCCTGCGGCGGTCGCCGATCACCACGGCCTCGCGGATGTACGGCGAGACCTTCAGCAGGTTCTCGATCTCCGACGGCGAGACGTTCTTGCCGCCCGCGGTGATGATGATGTCCTTCTTGCGGTCGGTGATGCGCAGGAAGCCGTCCTCGTCGAGTTCCCCGACGTCGCCGGTGTGCAGCCAGCCGTCCTCGGTGATCGTCGCCGCGGTGGCCTCCGGGTTGTCGAGGTAGCCGAGGAACACGCCTGCCGAGCGCGTGAGGATCTCGCCGTCGTCGGCGATCCGCAGCTCCACGCCCGGCAGCGCGGTGCCGACCGAGCCGAGCCGGACGTCGCCGGGTGGCGTGAGCGTGCAGATCGCGGTGTTCTCGGTCTGCCCGTAGCCCTCGCGCACGGCGACGCCGATGGCCCACAGGTACTCCAGCACTTGCGGGGCGATCGGCGCGGCGCCGCTGAGCGCCACGCGCACCCGCACCAGGCCGAGCTTCTCCCTCAGCGCACGGAAGACGAGCAGCTCGCACAGCGCGAGCACGATCCGGTCGGCGATCGTCGTCGAACCGCGCATCCGGCGGGGCGCGATGCGCCTGCCCTGGCGAAGGCACAGGCGGTAGAGGGCGCGTTTGAGCCGCGATGCGTCGGCCATGCGCAGCTCGACACCGGCGAGCATCTTCTCCCACACCCTGGGCACGCCGAGGAACACGGTGGGCTGGATGTCGCGCAGGTCGTGGGTGAACGACGCGCCGCCCTCGCCGAAGTTCACCACCGAGCCCGCCCACACCGAGTCGATCACCGACGTGAGCCGCTCGGCGATGTGACACAGCGGCAGGTAGCTGAGCACCTCGTCGGACGGCGAGCCGCCGAGCGCGCCGACGAACGTGCTCGCCGACGCGACGAGGTTGAGGTGTGAGAGCAGCGCGCCCTTCGGAGGCCCCGTGGTGCCCGAGGTGTAGACGATGATCGCGGGGGTGGCGGGGTCGAGTGCGGCCACGGAGTCCGTGAACGCCGCGAGCGGATCGCCGCTCGCCGCGCCCCGCTCCTCCAGCTCCGCGAACGTCAGCAGCCCCTCCTGGCGGATCCCGCGCGGATCGATCACCACGATGTGCCGGAGCTCGGGCAGCCGGTCGCGCACGGCGAGCGCCTTGTCGAGCTGCTCCTCGTCCTCGGCGATCAGCACGCGGGCACCGCAGTGGCCGAGCAGGTACTCCACCTCGCTCTCGGGCGAGGTCGGGTACACGCCGACACACTGCGCGCCGAGGCCCTGCACGGCGAGGTCCGCGATCACCCATTCCGGCCGGTTCTCGGCGTGCACGGCTACCCGCGTGCCCGGCTCCACACCCAGCTCGCGCAACCCGGCCGCGACGCACGCGACGCGGTGGGCGTACTCGGCCCACGTCCACTCGCGCCAGTAACCGCGGTACTTCTCGCGCAGCGCCACCGACTTCCCGCGTTCGCTCGCGTTCGCGAGCAGCCTGCCGGGCAGTGTCGGCCGGGCATCACCCGTGGCGGCGAGGGCGGCGTCGGCACTGGCGGTGTTGCTGGCGGTGTTGGACGTCATGCCGCACCCCCGAGGTAGGCCTCGATCACGTGCGGGTCGTCCTGCACCTCGCTCGGCTTGCCGGTGGCGATCACGACGCCGAAGTCCAGCGCCAGCACGCGGTCGGCGAGGTCCATCACCAGGCTCATGTCGTGCTCGACGAGGATCATCGCCAGCCCCAGCTCGCGCCTCACCTCCAGCAGGTAGCGCGCGGTGTCCTCGGTCTCCTCCAGGTTCATGCCGGCCACGGGCTCGTCGAGCAGCAGCAGCCTCGGCTCCATCGCCAGCGCCCTGCCGAGCTCGGCCCGCTTCGCGACGCCGTAGGGCAGCAGTCCCGCGGGCATCCTGCGGTACGGCTCCAGCTCCAGCAGCTCCACGATCTCCTCCACCGCGGCGCGGTGGGCGATCTCCTCGCGTTTGGCTCTGCCCCACCAGAACATCCCGGAGAAGAAACCCGTGTGCATCAGGTGGTGTCTGCCGAGCATGAGGTTCTCGATGAGCGTGAGGTGCGCGAACAGGCCGAGGTTCTGAAACGTGCGTGCGACGCCGAGACCGGCGATCGCGGCAGGGGCGCGGCCGAGCAGCGACGTCCCGTCCAGCGTGATCGTGCCCCGCTGCGGGCGGTAGACGCCGTTGAGGCAGTTGAAGATCGACGTCTTGCCCGCGCCGTTGGGGCCGATGATCGCGAACAGCTCCCCGGGCTCGACCTCGAACGACACGTCGTCGAGCGCGGTGACCCCGCCGAAGCGCAGCGTCACGCCCGTGAACTCCAGCAGCGGGCCGTTCACGCGCTCCATCGCTTCTTCCTCCGGTAGCTCTTGACGTCGGCGAAGGAGCGTCGCTGTCCGGCGCTGGTCCCGAGATAGAACTCGCGGATGTCGGAGTCGGCGAGCAGTTCGGCGGAGGGGCCGTCCTTGACGACCTTGCCGGTCTCCAGCACGTAGCCGTAGTCCGCGATCGACAGCGCCATCACGGCGTTCTGCTCCACGAGCAGCACGCTCGTGCCCTGCTCGTTGATCTGCGCCACGATGTCGCGCACCTGCTCCACCAGCCGGGGCGCGAGCCCGAGCGACGGTTCGTCGAGCAGCAGCAGCCTCGGCGAGGCCATGAGCGCCCTGCCGATGGCGAGCATCTGCTGCTCGCCGCCGGAGAGGTAGCCCGCGATCGACTTCCTCCGCTGCGCGAGCACCGGGAACAGGTCGAGCACGCGGGTGTAGGACTCGCGGATCTCGGTGCGGGAGTGCCGCGTGTAGGCGCCCGCCCGCAGGTTCTCGTCCACCGTGATCTCGGCGAAGACGCGCCTTCCCTCCATGACCTGCGCGATGCCCCTGCGCACGATCTCGGCGGGGTCGGCGGCGGTGATGTCGGCGTCCTCGAGCCGGACCGTGCCCTTGGTGATCTTGCCGCGATGCGGCATGAGCAGCCCGGTGACGGCGCGCAGGAGGGTGGTCTTGCCCGCGCCGTTGGCGCCGAGCAGCGCGACGATGGCGCCGGTGGGCACCTCGAGGCTCAGTCCCCTGAGCACGAGGACCACGTCGTCGTAGACGACTTCGAGGTTGCTGACGGAGAGCATCGGTGGGGGCAACTGATCCACTCCTTCGTCCTTGAACGTGATGTGGATCACTACGGAATATGGACGTTATTCGCATACTGAGCGCTCACACAAGCCCCGAACCGAACTGTGACCTTCAGCCGTTTGGCAGGATGAATCCGTGGAACAGCGAACCGTGAGTGACACAGTCCGCGAGCTGTGGGCGAATGACGTACTGCCGAGCCTTTCCGGTCTGGTCGAGATCCCCGCGCTCTCTCCCGTGTTCGACCGGGACTGGGTCCGGACGGGGCAGCTCGACGCGGCCGTCGATCACGTCCGCGAATGGCTGTCCGCGCGAAACCTGCCGGGGGCCACGATCGACGTCGTGCGCCTCGAAGGCCGCAGCCCCGTGCTGCTGCTCGACGTGCCAGCCACCGCCGGTGCGGAGGACCGCGGCACCGTGCTGCTCTACGGTCACCTCGACAAGCAGCCGCCGGTCGGCGGCTGGGCCGACGGGCTCGGCCCGTGGAAGCCGGTGATCGAGGACGGCAAGCTCTACGGCCGCGGCTCCGCCGACGACGGCTACGCGGGCTACGCGGCGACCGTCGCGCTGGAGGCCGTGCACGCCGCCGGCGGCGAACACGCCCGCGCCGTCGTGCTGCTGGAGACCGGCGAGGAGTCCGGCAGCCCCGACCTGCCCGCCTACCTGGAGCACCTTGCCGAACGGCTCGGCCGCGTGTCGTTCGTGGTGTGTCTCGACTCCGGCGGCAACGACTACGAGCGGCTGTGGCTCACCACGAGCCTGCGCGGCCTCGCGCAGGTGCGCGTGACCGCGCGGGTGCTCGACTCGGCGCAGCACTCCGGGCTCGCGAGCGGCGTCGTGCCCAGCTCGTTCCGAGTGCTGCGGCAGCTGCTGACGCGCATCGAGGACGCGGCGAGCGGCAAGATCCTCATCGAGGAGTGCAACGTCGAGATCCCGGCCAACCGCGTCGAGGAGGCCCGCGCGACGGCGGAGGTCGCCCCCGGCGCGACGCGTACGGCGTTCCCGCTGCACGGCTCCACGCGGCCGGTGTCCGACGACGAGCTGGAGTTGCTGCTCAACAACAGCTGGCGGCCCACGCTGTCCGTGATCGGTGCCTCGGGCTTCCCCGAGCCCGACGAGGCGGGCAACGTCCTTCGCGACCACACCACGCTCGGGCTGAGCTTCCGGCTCCCGCCCACCGCCGACTCCGCCGCCGCGCTGAACGCCATCGAGAAGGCACTCACCACCGACGTCCCGTACGGCGCCACCATCGAGCTCACCGGCATCGAGCACGCCGACGGCTGGAACGCGCCCGAACTCGCCCCGTGGCTTTCGGGTGCGCTGGAGCGGGTCAGCGACGGCGTGTTCGGCAGCCCGTGGCGCAGCGTCGGCCTCGGCGGCTCGATCCCGTTCATGGGCCTGCTCGGCGAGAAGTACCCCGAGGCGCAGTTCCTGGTCACGGGCGCGCTGGGTCCCGACTCGAACGCCCACGTGCCCGACGAGTGGTTGCACCTCGACCACGCCCAGCGCGTCACCGAGGCGGTCGCCCACATCCTCGACGCCCACGCGAAAGGCTGACGCTTGGGGGACGATCAGCGATCGGGGGCACCGCGGGCGGCGAGGGCCTCGCCGAGTTCGTCGGCGTGGCGGAGGGTGCGCACGAGAAAGGGCACGGCGAACGCGGTCACCGAGCGCTCGGCTCCGCGCGCCTTCGCCGCCTCCCGCACCTCGCCCGCGATGCCGGACAGCGTCGCCACCGCCTGCATGGTCAGCCCCACCAGCAGGCCGACCGACTCCGGCCGCACCCCGAACCGCCGCAACGGCCGCACCCACCGCTCGACGGCCGACACCACGTCGTCCACCGGTGTCGTGAGCGTCACCAGGTTCGCCGCGGCCAGCGCCGTCACCAGGCGCAGGCATACCACCAGCGCGGCCTGCCCGCCCAGCAGCCACCACTGCAACGCGAACACGAACACCGCGAGCATCAGCAGTGCCCGCGCCGTCCGCAGCCAGCGTCTCGCCGGGATCCGCGCGAGCGCGTAGCCGAACAGCACCACACCGCACAGCACGCCGAGCCACAGCGGCGAGCCGAGCACGAACACCGCGCCGGCGAGCACGAACAACGCCAGGAGCTTGGCGCCGACGGGCGTGCGGTGCACCATGCTCGTCCCCGGTTCGTGCGCGGAGATCATTCGGCGAGCTTCCGGTAGTACCGCAGCGCGGGCTCCGGCTCGTCGTCGGCGACCACGCGCCCGCCGTCGAGCACCACAACGCGGTCGAAGCCGTCCAGCAGGTCGAGGTCGTGGGTCACGAGCACCACCTGCTGCCGCAGCGTGCCGAGCAGCTCGGCGAACCGGCGCTTGTTGCGCAGGTCGAGCAGCGTCGTCGGCTCGTCGCACACGAGCACCGCCGGATCGAGCACCAGCATCGCGCACAGGGCCAGCAGCTGTTTCTGCCCGCCGGAGAGCTGGTGGGCGGGGTGCTCTGCGTAGCCGTCGAGGCCGTACTCGGCCAGCACCTCGGCCGCCCTCCGCGCACGCTCCGCTTTGGACAGTCCGGTGCCGCGAAGGGAGAACGCCACGTCCTCGCCCGCGGTCGGCATCACGATCTGGCTGTCGGGGTTGGTGAAGACGAACCCGACGTGCTTGCGTACCTTGCGGCCGTCCTTCGCCGGGTCGAGGCCGTCCACCAGCACGCGGCCCTCGCCGGGCAGCACCAGGCCGTTGATCATGCGGGCAAGCGTGGACTTGCCGGAGCCGTTGGCCCCCACGAACGCGACCCGGCGTTCCGGCAGCGTGAGGTCCACGTCGGACAGCACGACGCGGTCGCCGAAGCGGTGACCGACGCCGGAGAACTCGATCACGACACGGCCTCCCACATCGCCGCCACCCCGACACCGCCGCCCGCCGACAGCGCGGACAGCCCCGAACCGCCGGTGCCGCGCAGCCGGTGGAACAGCCGCACCACCAGCACCGCGCCCGACGCCCCCCAAGGATGCCCGAGCGCGATCGCGCCGCCGTCGGGGCTCACGGTCTCCTCGTCGATCCCGGCCGCGTCGAGGCACGCGAGCGTCTGCCCTGCGAACGCCTCGTTGAACTCCACGACGTCCGGCGTGCGGTCGAGCACCGACTTCATCGCGGGCACGGCACCGAGGCCGAGCAGGTTCGGGTCCACGGCGGACGTCGCCGACGCCAGGAGCCGCAACCCCGGCAGGCCGCGCTCACGCCGGAACCGCTCGCTCACCACGAGCACCGCGGCGGCGCCGTCGTTGACGCCGCACGAGTTCGCCGCGGTCGCGGTGCCGTTCGGCGTGAAGGCGGGCCGGAAGCGCGCGAGCCGCTCGACGGTGAACCCCGCCCTCGGCCGTTCGTCCCGATCCACCCCGCCGATCGGCACCAGCTCGGCCGCGAAGCGGCCCTCCCGCTGGGCGGCGACGGCCCGGTCGTGGCTTCGGACGGCGAAGGCGTCCTGGCGGGCACGGGAGATCCCGGCCTCGGCGGCCACCCGGTCGGCGGCGGGGCCCATGTCCGGGTCGCCCAGCTCGGCCGGTGCGAACGCAGCCCGCGTGTACCAGGTCGGCGGCTCGGTGCGCCACGCGCGATACGGCGCCGTCGAGGCGCTCTCGACCCCGCCGGCGAGGTAGACGTCCCCTTCGCCCGCGCGGACCAGCGCCGCGGCCAGGGTGATCGCGGCGAGCCCGCTCGCGCACTGCCGGTCGACGGTCACGCCGGGCACCTCGGTGCCGAGTCCCGCGCGGAGCGCGGCGACGCGGGCGGGGTTCCCGCCCGGTCCGAAGACATTGCCGAGCAGCACGTCGTCAACGCCGCTCAAGCCCGCGTCGGCGAGCACGGCACGCAGCACGGGCGCGGCGAGCTCGTCGACGGTGTACCTGCCCAGCGCGCCGCCAGCGCTGCCGATCGGGCTCCGGCGGGCGGCGACGACCACGGGGGTCCGTTCGTCGCTCATCGCAGCGGCTCCGCGAGCAGGATCCCGTCACGCAGCTGCTCGGCGGCCCGCGCCCTGGCCGGCTTGCCCGAAGCCGTGCGCGGCAGCGCCTTCGTGGCCAGCCACACCCGGGGCCGCTTGCCGGGGGCGAGCCCCTCGCGTGCCGCGGCCCGCAGGTCCCGCAGCGACGGCGAGTCGTCCGACTCCACGATCGCGGTCACCAGCTCGCCGAGCCTGGGATGCGGCGTGCCCGTCACCAGCACGTCGGCCACGCCGGGCACCGCGCGCAGCACGGCCTCCACCTCCTCGGCGGCCACCAGCCTGCCGCCGCTGGACACCGTTGCCGAGCCGCGGCCGAGCACGGTCAGCACACCCGATGCGCTCCTTTCCACGCGGTCGCCGACGCTCGACCACTCCGGCGCGGGCTCGAGGGCGCCGTCGTGCAGGTAACCGGAGAACGCCAGCGGCGAGCGCACCCACAGCACGCCGTCCCGCACGTCCAGCTCCACACCCGGCACCGGTCGCAGCCCGTTGGCGTGGCGGAGGGCGATCAGCGAGTGCTCGGCTGAGCCGTAGTACTCCACCAGCTCGGCGTGCGGCAGCAGGCGCGCGAAGCGCTCGCGCAGCCCGTCGCCGACGTGCGCCCCACCGCACACGACCTTCCGGAGCGCCGAGGGTGCCCGTTCGGCGAGCAGTGTGGAGAGCAGCGCGGGCACCACGTGCACGGTGGCCGCGGCCCTCGCCTCCCGCGGCTCGAAGCGCGGCCGCAGGCGCAGCTCGGCGCCCGACCACAGCGCGTGCAAGGCCCCGAAGAGGAACAGCGACGAGCTGAGCGGCCCGCCGATCAGCACCGGCCCCGGTGCGGGCCCGAGCGCGGCGAAGCTCGCCAGCCACGAGCGCCGCGTGCGCGTCAGCACTTTCGGCGTCCCCGAGCTGCCCGACGTGGTGGCCAGGTAGAACGCGGTGCGGTCGTGCCCACGCGGCTCGACGCGTGCCGTCGTGGGCTCCGGGGCCTCCGTCACCACCACGTCCGGCGCGGCGTCGGCCAGCACGGCCGCCCGCTCGGCCGGTGTCCACGACGGTTCCAGCACGAGCGTGGCCGCACCCAGCAGGTCGGCGCCGAGCAGCCACGGCAGCGGCTCAGGGGCGTCCACGGCGATGCGCGAGCCCTCGCCGGTCCCCCGCGCGGCCAGCGCCGCGGCCGCCCCGTGCACCGGGGCGAGCAGCTCGGCGGGCAGTGCGGCCCCACCGAGGATCGGGGGCGAAAGGGTCACTCGCCGCGCACCACCGGGCGCGTCAGTGTTCCGGGCAGCGCGCGGTGGACGACGGCCGCGATCACCGCCGCGGCCACCACCTTGCCCGCGTCACCCGGCAGGAACACGAGCGACTGGACGGCGGCGGCGCCGAGGTCGCCTGTGTACGCGCCGAGGAACGGGATGCCGATCGCGTAGTCGACGGCGAGCCCCGCCGTGGTCGCGAGCAGCAGCACGGGCAGGCCGGGCCGCTCCGCTCGCTGCACGATCAGCCCGGCCACCAGCGCGGAGGCGATCCAGCCGATGAGGAACCCCCCGCTCGGGCCGACGAACGGCGCGAGGCCGCCACGGCCACCGGACAGCAGCGGCAGGCCGATGGCGACCAGGCCGAGCAGGAGCACGACCGATGCCGTGCCCCTGCGGGCACCGAGGATCGCCCCGGCCAGCAGCGGCCCGGCGTTCTGGATGACGATCGGCACGCCGGAGCCGCCGAGGTAGATGCCGGGGAAGATCCCGAGCACGGCGATGAAGGCGGCGAAGACGACCGTCCTGGCGAGGTCCGCCGCAGGTAGGGAGACACGTGGTGCGGGCACGTCTGGCAAGGTAACCCGGCTCGGGTGCCGGTCGACAAGACGTGCGTCACGTTTGTGGGGACCCGCCAACGGAGGGCGGCACCTTCTGGAGCTCGTCCCCGATGCGCTTGCCCGCGGCGGCGATAAACGAGTCCGGACGTGTACTGCGATGGGAGTAGCGGCGATGACCAATGGCGACCTGCGGAATCGGCTCGCGGCCGCAGCGGCTGCCGATGCGCACCGCGACGACGAGATCGACTGGACCCGGCACGAGGAGCCCGCGAAACAGCCGACCGCCGTGTACAGCGTCCGCTGCGCAGGTTGCTCGACGAGCGTCCCGCCCGCTGGCCGACGCCACCTGAGCCTCGCCGCGCTCGCCGAGACCGTCCGTCACCCAGTCGAGCGACGGCGCCAATCTGCAGTGAAGGCCACCTTCGCTGCGTTCAACCGGCGCAGCGCCTCCGCTTCGGTGGTGGGGGGAGACGGGCGGGCGCAGGCAAGGTGGCCTTCACTGCGGACGGGTCTCAGCGGGTCGCAACTGCTCCGTAACGTCCCTGGTGCTGTGCACTAGCCCCAGAGGGTGGCAGGATGCGTGGACTCAACCAGTATGAACTACTAGGAGTGAACATCGTGGCGCGTCGACTGCACACCAGAGCGCTGATTCTCCTGCCGGCCCTCGCCCTCGCCGCGACCGCGGCCGCCTGTGCCGAAGAGGTGAACCCGGGAGACGACTCGCAGGCGGGCGGTGAGGTCTCGCTGATCAACGAGGGCAAGCTCACCACGTGCACGCACCTGCCCTACCCACCGTTCCAGTTCACCCAGGACGGCAAGACCGTGGGCTTCGACGTGGACCTCGTCGACCTCGTCGCCAAGGACCTCGGCGTGCAGCAGGAAATCTTCGACACCTCGTTCGAGGGCATCGAGTCCGGCGCCTCCTTCGACACCGGCCAATGCGACCTCGCTGCCGCCGCGATCACCATCACCGACACCCGCGACAAGGTGATGGACTTCTCCGACGGCTACTTCGACGCCAACCAGGCGCTGCTCGTCAAGAAGGGCTCCGGCATCGACGGGCTCGACAAGCTCCAGGGCAAGGTGCTGGGCGTGCAGCTCGGCACAACCGGCGAGGACTACGCCGAGGAGAACAAGGCCAAGCACGGCTACACGGTCCGGCAGTACGAGGACCTCGCCCTGCTGCAGACGGCCGTCAAGACCGGCCAGATCGACGCGGGCATCAACGACAACTCCGTGCTGTACGACTTCGTCAAGAACAACCCCGACACCGAGGTGACCACCGAGTTCGAGACCGGTGAGGAGTACGGCATCGCCGTGCGCACCGGCAACAACGCGCTCCGGTCGAAGATCAACGACGTGCTCGCCGCCGCCAAGCAGGACGGCACCTACGACGAGATCTACGAGAAGTGGTTCGGCCGGAAGCCGGATAGCCAGTAACCGCTGACCTCGGCTCGTGAGTGGCGAGCCCGTCACTCACGAGCCACTTCTCGAGGAGTTCTTTTCATGGCGATGTCTCGGCGCCAGCGTGCGCGGGCCTTCCGCGGCGTGCAGTACGGCGTCCTCGTCCTCGCGGTCGTGCTACTGGCGGTGTTCGCCGACTGGGGCACCATCCGCGACGCGTTCTTCAACCTGGACGCGGCCTCAACGCAGTTCCCGGAGATCCTCTCCACCGCTCTCGTCAACACGATCATCTACACGGCGCTCGGGTTCGCGCTCGGCCTCGGCCTCGGGCTCATCCTCGCGCTGATGAAGTTGTCGTCGGTCGGCCCGTACCGCTGGCTCGCGACGATCTACATCGAGTTCTTCCGCGGCATCCCCGCGCTGCTCGTGTTCATCGCGCTGGGCTACGGCGTGCCGCTGGCCTTCGGCATCCGGTTCGACATCTACTCGACCGCGGCGATCGCGCTCGGCCTCGTCGGCTCCGCCTACATCGCGGAGACCCTGCGGGCGGGCATCCAGGCCGTGCCGCCCGGGCAGATCGAGGCGGCCCGCTCGCTCGGCATGTCCCAGGCACGCACCACGGTCACGGTCGTGATCCCGCAGGCGTTCCGGATCATCCTGCCGCCACTGACCAACGAGCTGATCCTGCTCACCAAGGACTCGTCGCTGATCTACCTGCTCGGCTTGGTTCGCGACGAGTACGAGCTGGCGAAGTTCGGCCGCGAGGGGCTGAACGCGACGGGCTCGCTGACCCCGATCCTGCTCGCCGGCCTGTGCTACCTGATCATCACCGTGCCGCTCGGCTACCTGTCGCGGTACCTGGAGCGCAGGACGGGCCGCAAGGTGGACGAAGGACTGAAGGTGACGGCATGAGCGACACGATCATCGAGGTCTCCGGCCTCCACAAGGCGTTCGGCAAGCTCCAGGTGCTCAAGGGCATCGACATGAGCGTCCGGCGCGGCGAGGTCGTGTGCATCATCGGCCCTTCGGGCTCCGGCAAGTCGACGCTGCTGCGCTGTGTGAACCTGCTGGAGGAGCCGAACTCGGGCACGGTGCTCGTCAACGGCTTCGAGATGACCGATCCGGACGTGGACATCGACAAGGCCCGCCGCATGATCGGCATGGTCTTCCAGGGCTTCAACCTGTTCGGCCACCTCTCCGTGCTCGACAACCTCACCATCGCGCAGCGCAAGGTGCTCAAGCGCGACGCCGCCGAGGCCACGGCGATCGCGAGGGAGAACCTGCGCAAGGTGGGGCTGGAGGAGAAGGCGAGCTCGATGCCCTCGCAGCTCTCCGGCGGCCAGCAGCAGCGGGCCGCGATCGCGAGGGCGCTGTCGATGCAGCCCGCGGTGATGCTGTTCGACGAGCCCACCTCGGCGCTCGACCCGGAGCTGGTCGGCGACGTCCTCGGGGTCATGCGTCAGCTCGCGGACGAGGGCATGACGATGCTCGTGGTGACCCACGAGATGCAGTTCGCCCGCGAGGTGGCCGACAAGGTGCTGTTCATGGACGGCGGCGTCGTCGTGGAGGAGGGTCCGCCCGCGCAGGTGATCGGCGACCCGCGGCACGAGCGCACGCAGACGTTCCTGCACCGGGTGCTGAATCCCGTTCACGTCACGGACTGATCCGGGAACCAACCGCGCTGCGCACTCGTCCACGTACAGGGAGTGTTTTCACCCGACGGTGGGCAGCAGAGGAGACGTGAGATGCCGGGTTTTCGCCGGGGAGGCCGTGAACCCGGTGAGGGGGAGGACGGGCAGGTCGAGACCGTCGAGCCGGAGCGGCCCCCGTTCGACCCCTTCGCGCCGAGCCCGGACCGCCGCTACGAAGTCAACGCCGCCGACCTGCTGCGCCCGTTCATCGAGCCAGGCAGCGGTGGCCTGTTGCGCTGGCGCAAGCAGGCGACCAACGCGCCGATCGTGCAGGTCGAGGACGCCTACATCACGGGCAAGCTCGACCTGCGCGCGGCGGACCTGCAGTACCTGTTCCGGTTCGAGCGCTGCCGGTTCGAGCAGCCGCCGGACGTGCGCGAGGCCAACCTGCTCGGGCTCGTCTTCCGGAGGTGCTGGCTGCCGGGGCTCAAGGCCCGCAACTTCCGCAGCCGCAACGACGTCCGGCTGATCCGCTGTCTGGTGGAGGTCGACTCGGGTCGCGACGACTCGGAGACCACGGTGCGCCGCGCCGACGACCTGGAGCGCGGGCTGCCCGACGCGGCCGTCAACCTCACCGACGCCGTGATCGAGGGCTCCGTGGTGCTCACGCGCACGCGGATCTTCCACCCGCGCGGCAAGGCCGTGCAGGCAGACCGGCTCGTGATCACCGGGGCGCTGCTCGCGTACCGGCTGGAGGCGAGCGGTGAGGTGCGCGTGCCCGGCCTGCGCGCGGGCGGCAACGTGAACTTCTCCGGCGCCACGCTCGACAACCCGGAGGGCTTCGCCCTCAACGGCAATGGCATGCAGATCGGCGGCAGCCTGCTGTGCGAGGTGGACAACTACGGGCCCCGCGCCGACCGGAGGCGGTTCACCGCCAACGGGATGCTGTTCATGCCGAGCCTGAACGTGGCGGGCGACATCGTGTTCCGCGGCGGGCGGCTCGCGGTCGACCAGACCGGCGAGATCGTGGTGGACGCGTGGAAGACCGGTGACTGGTACGTGGATCCCCGGCCGTCTCTGATCGCCGACCGGATGCATGTGGAGGGCAACGTCGAGCTCAGCGACCAGCTCGACGTCACCGGCACGATCCGCATGGTCAACGCCCACCTCGGCGGTTCGCTGCGCCTCGCGGGCGCGCGGATCAAGGTGCTGCGGGGCCAGACGCCGCCGTTCCACGACCGGGCCGTGCACCTCGACGGCAGCGAGATCAACGGCGACATCGACGGCAAGGGCATGTGGTCGGAGGGCCAGCTGCGGCTCGCCGACGTCACCGTGCGCGGCAACGTGCTGGTCTCGGGGGCCACGTTCTTCCACCCCGAGCGGGACGTGATCTCGGCCCGGCGCAGCACCGTGTCCGGCAACCTGCTGCTCACCGACTGCGCCGTCGCGGGGACGCTGCGGCTGCAGGGCATGACCGTCGGCGGGAGCATCGACCTCAGGGGCACCGACGTGGGCCAGCCCGAGATCACCGACGCCGGCAGCTGGGCGGTGGACCTGCGGTCGGTGCAGATCGCCAGGAGCCTGCTGCTGATGGCCAACCGCGACCGGCCGTTCCGGGCCAGGGGCGGCGTGACGATGGACGGGGCCGTGGTCAAGCGGCAGATCGACTTCACGGGCGCCGAGCTGGTCTCGACGCCGAGGGACGGGATCGCGCTCGACGCGGGCGACACCGTGGCCGACGAGTTCGTACTCGCCCCCGAGGTCCCGCCGGAGGGCACGGTGGTGCTGCGCAGGGCGCATTGCGGGACGCTGTCCGACACGCCCGCGCTGTGGCAGGCCACGGGCGGCCTCGAGCTGGAGGACTTCCGCTACGACGCGCTCGACACCCCGATCGACCTGCGCGACGACACCACCGTCAAGACGCGGCTGCGGATGCTGCACGACGCCATGCCCGGCTACCGGCCCGGCCCCTACGACCAGCTCGCCACGATGCTGCGCACGAGCGGCAACGAGGAGCACGCCGACACGGTGCTGTTGAAGAAGCAGCAGTACCGCTACGAGTCGCTGGCCCACGGGTACCGGTTCCTCGGGCTCGGCGTTCGGCTGTGGAGCTGGTTGCAGCGCTCGATGGTCGGCTACGGCTACCGTCCCGTGCGCGCGCTCGCGTGGCTGGTGATGCTGCTCGTCGCGGGGAGCCTGTGGTTCGGCCTGCGCAGCGACGAGTGCACCCTCGACACCGAGCGGTTCGAGGTGATCGGCGAGCGCTGCACGGTGAACCGCGACGACTCCGGCCTCGAGTGGAACCCCGTGCTCTACACCGCCGACCTGCTGGTGCCGATCGCCGACTTCGGCAACAAGGGGCGCTGGTACATGGCCGACGAGGACAAGTGGGTCTCCACCGGGTTCACGGCGATGGGCTGGGTGCTCGCGACCACGGTGGCGGCCGGCGTGACGCGCACCCTTCGCCGCAACGGCAGCTAGCCGCGCAACCTGTCCGCCCGACCGCAAGGCGCCGACCGCAGTGATGGCCACCTTCACTGCGTTGAACGCAGGCATGGTGGCCTTCACTGCGAGCGGGCGGCGTAACGCGGGGGGTGGGTGGCGCCGATGTGGGGGTGTCGTCCCTCCCCCTCAGCGGAAGACAGCCACCCATGCGATTCGCCACCTCGATCGCCGTCTCGAGCGTCGCCGCACTCGCCCTCGCCGCAGTGGTCGCCGGTTGCGGGAGCGAGAGCCCCGAGACGTCGACGCCGAAGCTCTGGCAGACCGGTACCCGCGCGCCCACCGTCACGCTCACCGAACCGGCGGGCGGACCCACCCGGGATCGCACCTGACGTGCGCAGATGACCATCTGAAACGGTCGCTTATTACATACCCCGCTCGGGTGGATCACACCCCCCGGACGGAAGGCCGCGAACACGTGTCGCGTTCACTTGAGATGTGAGTGCCCCGACGCTGCGCCAGAACGTGCGCGCACCCGAGCTCGCCGGTGACACCTGGCTGAACACGGGTGGCAAGAAGATCAAGCTCGCCGAACTGCGCGGCCGAATCGTCCTGCTCGACTTCTGGACCTCCGGCTGCATCAACTGCCTGCACGTCCTCGACGAGCTCCGCCCTCTTGAGCAGGAGTTCGCCGACGTGCTCGTGACCATCGGCGTGCACTCCCCGAAGTTCCTGCACGAGGGCGAGAACGCGGCCATCGAGGCCGCCGTCGAGCGCTACGGCGTGCACCACCCGGTGCTCAACGACCCGGACCTGACCAACTGGCAGCAGTACGCCGTGAAGGCGTGGCCGACGCTCGTCCTGGTGGACCCCGAGGGCTACGTCGTGCACGTCGCCGCCGGGGAGGGCCACGCCGAGGCGCTGCGCCGCGTCGTCACCGAGCTCGTCGCCTCCCACGAGGCCAAGGGCACCCTGCGCCGGGGCGGCAGCCCGTACGTGCCCGCCGAGGTGGAGAGCACGGAGCTGCGGTTCCCGGGCAAGGCCGTCGTCACCGCCGCAGGCCGCGTGCTCGTGGCCGACACCGCCAACCACTCGATCGCCGAGTTCGCCTCCGACGCCGAGACGCTCGTGCGCCGCTTCGGCAGCGGCGAGCGCGGCGCCGCCGACGGCGCGTTCGACGTGGCCTCCTTCGCGGAGCCCTCCGGGCTCGCGCTGCTGCCCGAGGAGGTGGCCGAGAAGGTCGGCTACCACCTCGTGGTCGCCGACACCGCCAACCACCGCCTGCGCGGCGTCGATCTGCGCACGGGCGGCGTGACCACGGTGGCGGGTACCGGCGCGCAGTGGCGGGACGGTTCCGACTCCGGCCACGCGCTGGACGTGGACCTGACCAGCCCGTGGGACGTGCGCTGGTGGGACGCGGCGGGCGGCGTCGTGGTGGCCATGGCGGGCAACCACACGCTGGGCCTGTTCGACCCGGTCGCCGGCACCGTGCGCCGCTTCGCGGGGACGACGGTGGAGGGCCTGCGCGACGGCAAGGCCACCGAGGCGTTCTTCGCGCAGACCTCCGGCCTCGCCGTGGGCAGGGACCGGCTGTGGTTCGTCGACGCCGAGACCTCCGCGCTGCGCTGGATCGAGCCCTCCGGTGACGACTTCACGGTCTACACGGCCGTCGGCACCGACCTGTTCTCGTTCGGGCACCGCGACGGCAAGGCCGCCCAGGCCCTGTTGCAGCACCCGCTGGGCCTCGCCGTGCTCGGCGACGGCTCGGTGGCGATCGCCGACACCTACAACGGCGCCATTCGTCGCTACGACCCCGCGTCCGGCGAGGTCAGCACGCTCGCGAGCGGCCTGGCCGAGCCCGCGGGCCTCGTCGTCACCGACGCCGGGGTGCTCGTGGTGGAAACCGCGGCGCACCGCCTGCGGCTGCTCGACGCCTCGGCGGCGGGCCAGGTGGACGGCGAGGCACTCGCCGTGCGCAGGCCGCCGACCGTGCTCGCGCCGGGTGCGCTGGACTTCTCCGTGGTGTTCGTGCCGCCGCCGGGCGAGCGGCTCGACGACCGCTTCGGCCCGTCCACGCGGCTGGAGGTGAGCGCCTCACCTCCAGGCCTGCTCGCCGAGGGTGCGGGCAGCGGCACGGAGCTGACCCGCACCATCAAGCTCGCCGAGGGCTATCGGGAGGGGGTTCTCCAGGTCGTCGCGCAGGCGGCGAGCTGCGACAGCGACGCCGAGCACCCGGCGTGCCGCGTCACCCGGCAGGACTGGGGCGTCCCGATTCGCCTCGATCCGGCCGGCGAGGGCACCCTGCACCTGGTGATGGCCGGTAACCCGGCCACCTGACGGACGTAGCATTAGCTGCGTGTCAGACAGCAGGAACCCCGTCGCGCCGGATACCAAGCTCGAGATCCAGATGTTGCACGATCGGGTGCTCGTCCGGGTCCCGGCCGACGAGGGTGAGCGCCGCAGCAGCAGCGGCATCGTCATTCCGGCAACGGCTCAGGTCGCGCGTCGTCTTTCCTGGGGAAACGTGCTCGGCGTCGGCAACAATGTACGGAATGTGAAGGTCGGCGACCGGGTGCTGTTCAACCCGGACGACCAGCTGGAGGTGGAGATCCAGGGTGACGCGTACCTGGTGATGCGGGAACGCGACATTCACGCCATGGCCAGCGAGCGGGCGGAGCACGGTACAGGCTTGTACTTGTAGGCGTACGTCGGTGGAGGGGGTCGAGTGCGGGAGGAACACTTCTGGCCTGACTGGGACACCGATCCCATGCCCAAGGCGGCACCCCAGGCATTCTCTGCGTATCCCCAGGCAGGCACCGACGATGACGAGCTGATCGAGGAGCTCCTCCAGCCAGAACAGCCGCGCCGTCCCCCGAGCGCTGGCAAGCGGGTCCGCCGTGGCCTCGGCAAGGCCTTCATGCTGGCGGGCGGCGCCGCCGTGGCGTTCGTGCTGCTGTACGCGGCGGACCTGTTCTTCACGGCTGGCGACGTTCCGCGCGGGGTCACCGTCAGCGGTGTGGACGTCGGCGGGATGACCCCGTCCTCGGCGGAGGACACGCTGCGGCGGGAGCTCGAACCCCGCCTCACCGAGCCGCTCACCATCCGGGCAGGCGATGTGGAGACCACGCTGGAGCCGGAGAACGCCGGGCTGAGCCTCGACTGGCGGGCGACCGTCGAGCGGGCGGGCAGCCAGCCGCTGAACCCCCTCACACGCATCGCGTCGTTCTTCACCTCGCGCGAGGTCGGCGTGGTGAGCGAGGCCGACGACCAGCAGCTGCGGCAGGCACTCCGCACGCTCGCCGACAAGCGCATCGACTACCCCGTGGTGGAGGGCGACATCGGCTTCCACCGCGTCGGCGGCGAGAACGAGGGCGGTGTGCGCCCGTTCGCCGTCCGGCCGCAGGCGGGCCAGCGGCTCGCCGACGTCGACGGCGCCATGAAGATCGTCAAGAAGGGCTGGCTCAACGACCGCGTCGTAGACCTGCCGGTGGCCGTGACGTCTCCGCAGGCGACGGCGGCGGGCGTGCAGGCCGCCCTGGAGCGGACGCGCCCGCTGGTGTCCGGCCCGGTGACGCTGCGCGGCGAGGGCAGGACGGCCGTGCTCACGCCGAGGAACATCAGCGCGGCCCTGCGCTTCGCCCCCGCCGAGGGCGGTGGGCTGCGCATGACCCTCGACCGCGCGCCGCTGCAGGAAGTGGTGCGGCCCCAGCTCGCCGGCACCGAGCAGGAGGCCCGGGACGCCGAGCTGCGCTTCGTGGGCGACTCACCCGAGATCGAGCCTTCCGAGCAGGGCACGCGGATCAACTGGGAAAGCACCTTCGCGCCGTTCCTCGACGTCGCCGCCAAGCGCGACGCGAGGGACCTGCCCGTGGTCTACGACGTGCGCGAGCCGCAGGTGACCACCGAGGCGGTGCGGGGACTCGGCGTCAAGGAGGTCATCGGCGAGTTCAGCACCAGCGGGCTTTCCGGGCCCGCGGCGCGCAACGTCGCGGCGATGGCCGAGGCCGTGCACGGGACGCTCGTGCGGCCGGGCGAGACGTTCAGCCTCGACGCCCACACGGGCGCCCTCACGGCCTCGAAGGGCTACGTGCTCGCGCCCGCCAACGAGGACGGCACGGGCGCCGACGTGCTCGGCGGCGGGGTCTCCCAGTTCACGAGCACCCTCTACAACGCCGTCTACCTCGCGGGACTGGCCGACGCGGGGCACACCGCCCACGAGCATTTCGACGAGCGCTACCCGCTCGCGCGCGACGCGATCACCCTGCGCTCCGACGGCTCCCGCGTCGACTACGCGTTCACCAACAACCTGCGCAAGGCCGTGGCCATCAGCGCGACCGCGGGCGGCTCGGGCGTGACCGTGAAGCTCTGGGGCACCCGGCAGTACCGCGTCGAGAGCTCCACCGGCGAGCGGACCGGGTTCGAGCGGCCCGAGGTGCTGCGCGAGCGGCGGGAGGGCTGCGTGCCGTCGGACGGTGAGTTCGGCTTCACGGTGTCGGACACGCGGGTGCGCTACGACCTCGCGAGCAACCGGGAGGCCGGCCGGGAGACCACCGAGGTCCGGTACGCGCCGAGGTCGGTCGTCGTGTGCCTGCCACCGGGCCGCGACCAGCGTTAGCGCAGCACGACGCAGTCGTTCGCCTCCAGCTCCGGCAGCCAGCCGGGTTCCCGCAGGTCGCGGTTCCAGCGCAGGTCCAGCTTGGCGAGCCTCGGCAGGCCGAGCAGCGAGGCGGGCAGTTCGCGCAGGCCGTTGTCGCGCAGGTCGAGCATCCGCAGGTCGGTGAGCTTGCCGATGGTGTCGGGCAGCCTGGCGATGTGGTTGCCGCGCAGGTGCAGCTCGCGCAGTGCGGTGAGCTCGCCGATCGACTCCGGCAGCGCGGTGAGCCGGTTGTGGTAGAGCCGCAGCTCCCGCAGCGCGGTCAGGCCGCTCACCGCCTCGGGCAGCTCGGTGAGGGCGTTGTCCGTGGCGCCGAGGTAACGGAGCCGGTCGAGCCGGAAGAGGGACTCCGGAAGAGATGTCAGCCGGTTGTCGCTGAGGTACAGGTACTCGGTGAGGTTCGGCAGCTCGCCGATCTCGTCGGGCAACGACGTGAGGGCGTTGTGGCCGAGGTCGAGTGTGTGTACCCGCGACAACCGGCTGATCCGTGGGGACAGCTGGGTCAGTTCGTTGTCAGCGAGGATCAGCACGCGCAGCTCGCGCAGGTCCCACAGCCAGTCCGGAACCGTTGTGAGGCGGTTGCGGTAGACGTTCAGCTCCCTGAGCCCGGTGAGCCCCCTGGCCGAGTCGGGAAGCCGGCTGAATCCCTGGCCCGCGAGGTCCAGCGCGTGCGTCTCCACGATGGACCACTCTAGCTAGGTACGCAGGCGTTTCCTGTTCTTGCCGTACAGGCTCGCGGCCAGCGAGACACCGATCGCGGCGACGACGAGCTGGGTGATGAACTCCAGCCAGTCCCATCCTTCGGTGTCGGCGTAACCGATCCCGCGTGCGATCGCGGTGCCGGCGAACGCCGCGGCGATACCGACGAGGATCGTCAGCCAGATCGGGATGCCCTGCTTACCGGGAGCGACCAGTCGGCCGAGCACTCCGAGTAGCAGGCCGACCAGTATCGCGGAGATGATTCCCGAGACAGCCATGGTCTCCACTCCTGTTCCGTGTCATCGAATGACCGCACAGGAGTACCCAGTTGATCCCCTGGTAACCGCCGGTAAACGCACCCAAGGCCACCTTTGCTGCGTTGAACGCACCCAGGGCCACCTTTGCTGCGTTGAGCGCAACAAAGGTGGCCTTGGGGAGCGTTGGTCAGAACGCGGCTTCGGGGACGTCCATCAGGTCGTTGTCGGCGGCCTCGACCACGGCGCGGCGGGCGGTCAGCTCCGGCAGCACGCTCTTGGCGAAGAACGACGCCACCGCCACCTTGCCCTGGTAGAACGCGGTGTCCTTGGCCGACGCACCGCCGTCCAGCTTGGCCAGCGCGATCTCGGCCTGCTTGAGCAGCTGCCAGCCGACGAGCAGGTCACCGGCCGAGAGCAGCAGCCGCACGGTGTGCTGGCCGACCTTGTAGGTGTTGCGCACGTCCTCCTGCGAGGCCGTCAGGTACCCGATCATCGAGCCGAGCATGCCCTGCACGTCGTCCAGCGCCTGCTTGAGCAGCGCACGCTCGTTCTTGAGCCTGCCGTTGCCCGCTTCCGATTCGATGAACTTCGTGATCTCGCCCGCGAGGTGCGTGAGCGCCTTGCCCTTGTCGCGGACGATCTTGCGGAAGAAGAAGTCCATCGACTGGATGGCCGTGGTGCCCTCGTACAGCGAGTCGATCTTCGCGTCGCGGATGTACTGCTCGATCGGGTAGTCCTGCAGGAAGCCGGAGCCGCCCAGCGTCTGCAGCGACTGGACGAGCTGCTCGGTCGCCCGCTCGGAGCCGACGCCCTTGACGATCGGCAGCAGCAGGTCGTTGACGCGCTCGGCCAGGTTCAGCGTGTCAGTATCGACACCGCCGCCCTCTCCTACCCAGATCTGGTCCTGGAACGACGCGGTGTAGAGGTACACGGCGCGCAGGCCCTCTGCGTAGGCCTTCTGCAGCATGAGCGACCGGCGCACGTCGGGGTGGTGCGTGATGGTGACGCGCGGAGCGGTCTTGTCGAGCATCTGCGTCAGGTCGGCGCCCTGCACGCGCTCCTTCGCGTACTCGAGCGCGTTGAGGTAACCGGTGGACAGTGTTGCGATGGCCTTGGTGCCCACCATCATGCGGGCGTACTCGATGACCTGGAACATCTGCGCGATGCCGTCGTGCACCTCGCCGAGCAGCCAGCCCTTGGCGGGGGTGCCGTGCTGGCCGAAGGTCAGCTCGCAGGTCGTGGAGACCTTGAGGCCCATCTTGTGCTCGACGTTCGTCACGAAGGCGCCGTTGCGCTCACCGAGCTCGCCGGTCTCGGAGTCGAAGTGGAACTTCGGCACGAGGAACAGCGAGAGGCCCTTGGTGCCGGGCTTGGTCTCGATGCCGGGGCCCTCGGGGCGGGCGAGCACCAGGTGCATGATGTTCTCGGTCATGTCCTGGTCGGCCGAGGTGATGAACCGCTTGACGCCTTCGAGGTGCCAGGAGCCGTCCTCCTGCTTGACGGCCTTGGTGCGGCCCGCGCCGACGTCGGAGCCCGCGTCGGGCTCGGTCAGCACCATCGTGGCGCCCCACGCGCGCTCGATCATGATGCGAGCCCAGCGCTTCTGCTCCTCGGTGCCGTTCTTGTCGACGATCATGGCGAAGTTCGGGCCCGCCATGTACATGAACAGCGCCGGGTTGGCGCCGAGGATCAGCTCGGAGGCCGCCCACTGCACGGTCGGGGGCAGGCCGAAGCCGCCGAGGTCGTTGGTGAGGCCGATGCGCCACCACTCGCCGTCCCACAGCGCCTGGTAGCTCTTCTTGAAGGACTCCGGCAGGGTCGCGGAGAAGGTCTTGGGGTCGTAGACCGGCGGGTTGCGGTCGGCGTCGGCGAAGGACTCGGCGAGCGGTCCGACGGCGAGGTTGTTCAGCTCGGACAGCACGCCGCGGGCGGTCTCCTCGTCGGACTCCGCCAGCACGCCCTTGCCGAGGCGTTCCTGTACGCCGAGCACCTCGAAGAGGTTGAACTCCAGGTCTCGGACGTTGCTCTTGTAGTGGCCCATGTCGTCGCTCCGTACGGGTCGTTCGGGTTTCCGGCTGGGCACTCCTCGATCGGACATCACTGCCCTACTCGCCGGTAACATCAAGAATATTACCTGCGGGTAACCGACGGCAAGGCAGCTCGCCCTTTTGTGACGAAGAGATCGCCTATGTGGGGCCGTTCTGAATGGGCGGCGAGAACCCCTCGCGCGGCGTGCCGAGCGCGTCGTCGGTCTTGGCGATCAGGATCCCGTTGCGGAAAGCCGTGGTCACGGCGTGCGTGCGGTCCTTGGCCGACAGCTTGCGCAGGATGCTCTTGACGTGCGTGCGCACGGTCTCCACCGACAGGAACAGCACCTTCGCGATGGCGGAGTTCTCCAGCCCCTCCGCCACGAGCTGCAGCACCTGGTACTCGCGGCGCGACAGGGGCATCTGCGGGCGGTGCGCCGTGCTCATGACCTGCCCGTTCGCGGTGGACGGCTGCCGCTTGGGCCGCGCCGTCAGCGCCGCCAGCGAGGGATCGATGTAGCGCCGGTCGACGTGCGCCCTGCGGATCGCCTCGGCCAGCCGCCGTGGCTCGGCCGCCCGAGGCAGCAGGCCGTGTGCCCCCGCCGCGACCGCCGTGGAGAGGAACTGCGCCGTGCGCTGGGCCTCGCGCACCATGACGACGATGACGAGCGTGGGATCACCATCGCTCAGCAGTCGGACCAGGTGACAGTGCGGGTCGAACCCCGAGTCGACGATCACGATGTTGGGCCGGAGCTGCTCGCACAGCTGCAACGAGGCGTGGTGGTTGGTGGCGTAGCCGACCCAGCGCAGGCCCGGCGTGCGGCCGATCAGCGTGTTGAGCCCCTCCCGGAAGATCGGCACCGGATCCAGCGCCGCGACGGTCAGCGCGCGTGTTCCCGCGGCTCCGAGCGCCTGCCCTGGCCTGCTCCTGTCCATGCTGTGCGTCATTCGTACTCCGTCTCCCCACGCGCCCTGCTTCTAGAACGCGCTCGCTCGCCGTGGACACACGGCCCCCCTTGAGGTCGCCCCGTGTCCTCCGGTGCTGGGACGCGTTGATAACGACCTCGTGACGCTTTGGACGACCATTCAATTAATCCATGACGCAGTTTCCCCCGGCCGGGTGGCCCGGCGTTGCTGAGCTGCGCTGATGTGTCGCCTGGTTCACGCGACCCTGGGTCACCGCGTGGCGGCGCGCAGTCGCGCGAACTCCTCGGCGAGCGTGGCGGGCGTCCAATGCGCGTTGAGCCCGCTCGGGTTGGGCAGCAACCACACCGGCACACCGCTGACCTGGTCTTCCTGGGGGCCGACGACGGCCTTGGGCCTGCCGAACGCGGCCCGGTAGGCCGTGATGCCGACGACCGCGAGCCACCCGGGCCGGTAGCGGGCCACCTTCTTGGTGAGAGCCACGCCACCCGCGCGCAGTTCTTCCGCGGTGAGTTCGTCGGCCCGTGCCGTGGTGCGCGCGACGAGGTTGGTGATGCCGAGGCCGAAGTCCAGCAGCTCCGCCTGCTCGCTCGGCGCCAGCAGGCGGGGCGTGAAGCCGCTGCGGTGCAGGGCGGGCCAGAACCGGTTGCCCGGCCTGGCGAAGTGGTGGCCGGTCGCCCCCGAGTACAGACCCGGGTTGATCCCGCAGAACAACACCCGCAGGCCCGGCGCGATGACGTCGTCGATCGTGCGGCCGTGCGCGGCGGCGAGCTGCTCCCTGGTCGGCCTTTCCGGCATGAAAAGCAGTGTGACCGCTTACGCGTCGTGGTACTCGGTCGCCATGCCTGCGCGCGTGATCGCCATCGCTGTCGACTGTGCCGACGCCGAACGCCTCGCCGCCTTCTGGCGCGAGGCGCTCGCCTATCCGGAGCCGCGCCGTTGGCGCGACGCGGACGGAGTGGAGTACGTGGAGCTCGACGGCGATCCGCCGTTGGTCTTCCAGCCGGTACCCGAGGCGAAGGCGGGTAAGAACAGGCTGCACCTCGACCTGGCGCCCGCCGAGGGTGATCAGTACGTCGAGGTCGAGCGGCTCATCGGCCTCGGAGCCACCGTGCTCTCGGACGAGGAGCGCCATCCGTGGGTGGTGCTCGCCGACCCCGAGGGCAACGAGTTCTGCGTCCTGCCGCGTCGCTGACCAGCGAGGGTGGCGCGAACCACACTTGATTGCGTACTCTGTGTGATCCGCCACACGCGACGCATCAAGGGGGATGGCGTGCAACTGGCATGGGTCATCGGCCTCGCGGTGCTGTTCCTCACGGCCGCGGCGTTCACGGTCGCGCTCGAAGACCGCCGGGCCGCGCGACGGCACGCGCAGCGTAGGCAGGCGAGACTGGCCCGGCTCGGTGAGGTCGACCCACTGGCACCGGCACGGTTGCAGGCTCGGCTGGGGCAGCGCCCGCCGAGCTGACCGCGCGCACCGGCCTGCGCAGCGCCACGAACAACGCGGCGGCGATCCAGCCGAGCAGAGCGCCGGCCGTGTTGCTCATGAGGTCGTCGACGTCGAAGATCCGGTACACCTGGGGTGCGGTACCGAAGTTGGCCGTCACCTGCGTGATCTCGATCAGCAGCGACGCGCCGAAACCGAGCAGCACCGCGCGGGCGGCGCCCTGGCGCCACAGCACCCTGGCGAAGATCCCGAGCGGCACGAACAGCAGCACGTTCATCGCCAGCTGCTGGAAGGTCTGCGTGAACAGGGCGGCCGAGGCGGGTTCATGATGCTTCGCCAGCTCGGCGCCGATGTCGGTGACCCACTGGAAGGGCACGAGCTGCACGGGCTGCGCGAGCGGCGGGGTACCCGGCCCCGGCAGCGGCAGCAGCACCACCGCGAATGCGAGGCACGCGTAGAGCGTGACCCCCGCCGTCACGGCGATGCGCTTGGGCAGCACGCGGCCGAAGCGCGCGTACTGCGTCAGCACCTGGGGAACGAGCAGCGTGCCCCACACCACGAGAAAGCCGAGCAGCCCGTATCCGAGTGCCGTTTGCTGTGCCCAAGTCATGATCTCAAGCTATGGCCCGCTGACCTGCCCTGACCTCGGTCGAAGGGCCGTCGATCCACTGCCGCATCGGCCATCCGGCCGATGGCCTTCCGGCCGGATGCGATGGCGGGAGAATCGGTCCATGCCGACGTGGGAAGACGTGGTGGCCATCGGCACGAAGCTGCCGGAGGTCGAGGAATCGACGTGGTATCGCACGCCGTCGCTGAAGGTCGCGGGCAAGGGCTTCGCCCGCCTGCGGACCGAGGCCGAGGGCGGGCTGGTGTTGATGTGCGGGCTCGACGAGAAGGCCGCGCTGCTGGAGTCCGGCGACGCGGCGTTCTACACGACCCCGCACTACGACGGGTACGGGGCGATCCTGGTGAACCTCGAACTCGTCGACGCCGGTCAGCTGACCGAGCTGATCGAGGAGTCCTGGCGGCTCAAAGCTCCGGCCCGGCTGCGGAAGGTCCTGGACGGCTGAGTTCCGCGTTGCGGGCGAACCAGGTGATCCAGGCGCGTTGCCACGGCGCCTCGACGGCCCAGCGGTGGTAGTTCCTGCGGGTCCACGCGAACGCCTCGCGCGGGGTGAGCCCGCCGAGCGTCGCCATGCACGCGATGGCGGTGCCGGTGCGGCCGACGCCGCCGTGGCAGGCGACCTCCACGGCGGCGCCGGACCTCGCACGCTCGTGCAGGGCGACGATGCTGGCTGCCGCGCCCGGCCAGTCCGAGGGCAGCCAGCCGTCCACCCACCACACCCATTCGTGCTCCCAGACGAGCGCGGCACCGTGGCGGCGGCGGAGGATGGTCGCGCCGAGGTAGAGCCCGAACTCGGGAGGCGGCCCTTCCGGCCAGGGTTTGCCCAGGCCACGCCCCCGGACCCAGACGCCGTCCGGCAGCCGGGTCGCGCCGGTCAGTGCCGCGCTGGCCATGTCCCGATTATGAGAAATGCCGGAAGCCGGAGGCAACGATCCGATCGCGGAATTCGGTTGCGGCCGCGGATAGCGTGTGAACCGTGACCGATGCTGTCCGACTTGTCCGTAGCTCCCGGTTGTCGTCCGTTGCCGAGTACGCCTACGCCTCGGCGGTGTCCCTGCGAGCCGACCGGTTGATCTTCGCCGCGGGCGCGTGCCCGCTGGATGCCGAGGGCAACACCGTCGCCCCCGGTGACTTCGCCGGCCAGGCGCGGCAGGTGATGGACAACCTCGAAACCGCGCTCGCCGAGGCGGGCGCCGAACTCACCGACGTACTCAAGACCACGGTGTACGTGGCCTCGGCGAACCAGGCCGACCTCGTGTCGGCGTGGGAGGTGGTGCGTGACCGGTTCGGCAAGCACGACGCGCCGAGCACACTGCTGGGCGTGGCTGCGCTGGGCTACGACGACCAGCTCGTGGAGGTCGAAGCCGTGGCGGCGGTCTGAAGGAGGTCGCGCCCATGCCCGATGAACTCGACGACGACAAGCTCTCCGGCATGCTCGTGCACGGCCTGCGCCCGGCCACGGTCACCCTGGCCGACTACGACCCCGCCTGGCCAGCGCGCTTCGAGGCCCGCGCCGCCGAGCTGCGCAGCATCCTCGGAGAGCGGGCGCGACTCATCGAGCACATCGGCTCCACGTCCGTGCCGGGTCTCGCGGCGAAACCGATCATCGACATCGTGGTGGGCATCGCCGACCCCGACGACGAGCAGGCGTACCGGCCCGATCTCGAAGCGGCAGGCTACGACCTGCGGGTCCGGGAACCGGGCCACCGCTGCTTCCGCGCGGGTGAACCCGGCGAGCCCGTGAACCTGCATTGCTACCCACCCGACGACGTCGAGGTGCACCGGTACCTGGCCTTCCGTGACCGGCTCCGCGCCGACGCGGCCGACCGCGAGCTGTACGAGGCCACCAAACGCGAGCTGGCCCAACGCGAATGGCGGGACATCAACTACTACGCCGAGGCCAAACGCCCGGTGATCTTCGAGATCCTCGCGAGGGCGGGCTGGCGGGAGCCGTAGCTACTCGGTGACGGTGAACGGCAGCGCAGGCGTCAGCAGCCGACGCCCCTCCTCCAGCGCGACGACGGCGCGAAGGGCCCACTCGCCCGGGGGAAATCGCGTAACCGAGCGCCGGATCGAAGCTCGCCGTGCCGACGAGCAGCGGGATCACCCGCGTCGCCCCGCCAAGGATTGGGAACCGCACCAGCGGCTGACGCTGGGCGCCGGCGAACCCACCCACCGCACGATCGGTGCCGGGATCCACCACCACAGCCGTCAACTTCCCGTTCGTCCTGACGGTCACACTGGCGCCGGCGCGGTTGGTGACGCGCAGCCCGTGCCTACCGGTGTGGCCGGACCGGATCGACAGCGGCCCGTCCAGCTCCACTCCCAGATCGTCGCTGTGCGATGTGTCCTCGAACGTCGGCACGATCAGCTCCGCGGTCTCCCGCTGCGGATAGGGCAGCAGCCCCACGCTCAGTCGCACGTCGGAGCCGAACCGGGCGTGCAGCTCCTCGGCAGTGCGCACCGCCCACGGCGCGAGCCGAACGCAGAACGGCGGTCTGCGGTCCTCGTCCACGCGCGGATCGGGGTAGCCGAACAGCACTTCGGGTTGCTCGTCGCACAACCGGGTCAGCACGACCTTGAGCGAGTCCCACACGGAGCGCACGGTGAAATCGCCTCCGTTCGAACCACGCCGCATGTCATGATCACGGCGATGAGCGAGCTGGAACGAGAACGTCGACCGCTGGAGGGCCGGGTCGCGGTCGTGACCGGCGTGAGCCGTCGCGGCGGCATCGGTTACGCCATCGCCCGTCGACTCGCAGCATACGGCGCGAACGTGTTCCTCCAGCACTTCCAGCCGCACGATCGCGAGCAGGCGTGGGGAGCCGACGACCTCGACGCGGTGCTCGACGGCGTTCGCTCGTGCCTCACGGGCGAGGGGGCCCGGCTCGCGCACGTCGCCGCTGATTTCGCCGAACCCGAGACGCCGCAACGAGTCCTCGACGCGGCCGTGGCCGAGTTCGGGCACGTGGACGTCCTCGTGTGCAACCACGCGCTGAGCGGTGCAGACGGGCCGCTCGGCGAGCTCACGGCCGTCGAGCTCGACCGGCACTGGGCCGTCGACGCCCGCTCCAGCATCCTGCTCGCGCAGGCGTTCGCGAACCAGCATGACGGGCGCCCGGGCGGAGTGGCGATCTTCCTGACGTCGGGGCAGGACCTCGGGCCGATGCCGGGCGAGGTCGCGTACGCGGCCGCGAAGGCCGCGCTGGCGGGCGTCACGGTCACGCTCGCCGACCAGTTGGCCGACCAGGGAATCCGGCTCAACACGGTCAATCCCGGTCCGGTCGACACCGGCTACCTGACCGAGGACATGTGGCGTGTGACGGCGCCGATGTTCCCGTTCGGCCGTTTCGGTGAGCCCGACGACCCGGCCCGGCTGATCGGCTGGCTGGTGACCGACGAAGCCCGCTGGGTCACGGGTCAGGTCATCAACACCGAAGGCGGTTTCGGCCGCTGGCGCCCCAGGGCTGAGCGGTGACGGGATTCGACGATCCAGCTGCCTACGGCGAGGCGTGGGCGCCGGTGTACGACGAGCTGTTCGGCGGTTCCGGCGTGTCGCCCGCTGTCGACCTGCTCGCGGATCTCGCGTACGGCGGGCGGGCGCTGGAACTGGGGATCGGGACCGGCCGGGTGGCGCTACCCCTCGCCGCACGCGGCGTCGAGGTGGTCGGCGTCGATGCCTCCGAGGCGATGGTGGCGCGGCTGCGCGAGAAACCGAGTGGGCGGGCCATTCCTGTCACCATCGGGGACATGGCCGACGTTCCCGTGGACGGCCGGTTCCGGCTGGTCTACGTGGTGGCCAACAGCTTCTTCGCCCTGCTCACCCAGGCCAGGCAGGTCGACTGCTTCCGCGCCGTGGCCGGAGCTCTGGAGCCTGGCGGCTCGTTCGTGCTGGAGTGCTTCGTCCCCGACCCGAGCCGATTCGATCGGCGAGTGCAAACGCTCGCGGTCACCGAGGACTCGGCGAGCTACGAGATCGCACGGCACGACCCCGTGAACCAGCGTGTCCACTCCCAGCACGTGACCGTGGACGAACAAGGTCACCGACTGCGCCCGGTGACGCTCCGCTACGCGTGGCCGGCGGAACTCGACCTGATGGCACAGCTGGCGGGCCTCCAACCCGGTCAGCGGTGCGGGGACTGGGACCGCGGACCGTTCGACGCGACGAGCACGAAACACGTCTCGATCTACCGGCTGAGCTGATCCACCCGGTCGCTTTGAGTGAGAACCAAGGAACACCGCGTCACCTCGTGTTAGCCTCCGCCAGAGAGCGGGGACGTCATGTTGCCTGGTCACAGGCCATGACCTCTGAACTGGGCAGCGACGAGGGGAGACGACGTGCCCGGCGACGACTCAACAGGACGGAATGTGCCGACACCGCCGGTGATCGGACTGACCGAGAGCGCTCCGGAGGGCGACGCGGTCTACCTCCCCTCCGAACGAGTGCAACAAGGGGATGCGGAAGCGACCGTCGAACTCCGGCGCCTTGAGGACGGGCGCCTGGTCGTTCTGGCGTACACGTCATTGCAAGCACTCGTCGAAGGATGCGGAGAGCGGCAGCCGTGGCTCTCGGTGCGCGGCGAATACCTGGAACAGATCGTCACAGGCAGCGGGGCCGCTGAGGTCCTGTGGAATGCCGTGCTGCCCGACGAACAGCGGCAGGACGCGCCTGTGTCGGAGGGACGGTCGTGAACGGATACGCAGCCGACCCGGGAAGCCTCGACGGCATCGCCTCGAAGCTCCGCAACGGCGCCAACTCCCTGGAAGAAGGCGCGGCTTCTCCGCCGCCACCGCCCAGTGCGGGTGAGATCAGCGGCGTCGTCAGTGGGCTCGTGGGTGCGTTGTCGACCTCGCTCGCCGGCGTGGTCGAGGGATGTGGTGCCGCTGGTGATGCGGTCGCCTCTGGTCGTGAGGCTTATGAATCGGCCGAGCAGGACAGCCGTGCCGATGTCGAGAAGGCCAGTGGACGCTGAGAAGTCTCTGGGGGAACAATGCCGATCGATACCGAGATCAAGTCGGATGCGGCGAGCATCCGCGCGGTGGCGCAGTGGTTGTCGGTCCGAGCAGGCGAGGCACACGGAACGGGCTCGCAGGTTTATGGAGCCCGCGGTGACTCGGAGTCGACGTGGACCGGGCCAGCGTCTGACGGCTTCCGGTCGACGATGACCCGGTTCGGTCAGCAGATCGATGACCTGGTCGGTGACCTCAACGGCACCACCGCCGCCCTGAACTCGCACGCCGACGACGTCGACACTGCGAAGTCGCGGATGGCGCAGGCACTCGAGATCGCCCGCGCGGGCGGCCTGACCGTCAACGGCCACGTCATTCAGGAACCCGGGCCGGCACCGGCCGCTCCGGCTCCCCTGCCCACCGACAAGGAACCCACGCCACGTCAGCAGCAGATCCACGACCAAGCGACGCAAGCGCAGTCCGCTCACGCGCAGCAGGTCAAGGCGTATGTCGAGGCCGAACGCGTTGCGACCCCGGCGCGGCAGCGCTTCATCGATTCGCAGAACACCTTCGTCAAGTTCGCGAAGGGATATGCGGAAAAGGCGCCGATCAACATTGCCGACATCTCGACCGGGCTGGCGGGCGCCGTCGCACAGCGCACGAGCAACTTCCGAGCTGCGGCGAGGGCGATGGATCCGGCGATCGAGCGAGCCGCGGCCTATGCCAAGAGCGGCCGGACGAGCCCGTTCGCGCAGGTCCGCGCCGACGCCTTGGAGATCGAGCGGCGACTCGCCAAACAAGCAGAGCTCAACAAGGCGGTCGCCACGCGAACGGCCCGCATGGTCGACAGGCTGCCGGACAGCGCGAAAAGATTCCTCAATCTAGGAATGGATTTCAATAAAGCCGCCAAGCCCATCGGAAACAGCGTTCTGCGCGGCGCAGCAAAGGCGGGCAGTAAGCTCCCAGTTGTTGGAGGGCTTATTACCGCCGCTGGAGTCGGATTCGACATCAGCACTGGTAAGGATCCGACGACGGCGGTTGTCTCTGGCGTCGGCGGCTTCGTTGCCGGTTCGCTGGCCACTGCGGGCGTTGCCGCCGCTGGTGGGCCGGTAGGCTGGGCCGTGGCAGGTGGTGCGCTGGTTTCAGCGGGAGTCGGTTTTGCCATTGAGGAGTGGGGCGACGACATTGTCGACGCCGCAAGTGGCGCCGTGGATTGGGCGGGAGATCGTCTTTCTGACGCAGGCAACGCGATCGGCAAGGCGGGAAAGGCGGCCGGTGACTTCTTTGGCGACTTGTTCTAGGGGGTGCTGATGGATATAGCGAATCTTCCCCCGAAACCTGATCTTCAGTCCGGCGAGCCACGCCCTCCAGGCGCACCGCTGGATCCGAATAACAGCAAGCCTGGCCGTCGTCGTGAATCCGCGATCTCGAAGGCTCCTCAGCCCCCAGCTGGTGAGGGCAGGTTGCTTGAATGGTTTTACCCCGACCGCTCGACGCGTTTCATTGCCGGACTGTTCGGATCACTCGTCGTACTTGCGGTCTACGTGATCAGAGACTGGGGATTTAGCTGGATCGGAAACATCTGGCTGTGGCTGATCGCGCTTCCATGGCCCTTCGTCTTCTTGCTCGCTGGACGAAATGAGCGGATGTCAGCTGGCGCGGACTGGCTGGCGTACGGAAAGGACGTCTTCGTGAAGACGTACGAATTGACGTCGGTAAAGGTCTTTATTGATGGTCCAGCGCCTGCAATTGAGATGCTAGACAGGCACGGTGCGGGGCTCCGGGTAAAAACCTTTGTACTGCAGCAGAACCACGAATTGTGGGACCTGGTGTACAACGGTATCTTGCATTCGGTGCATGTGGGCGGGGCGGAGACCAACAAGCGTGCGAGGGACTACCTCTTGCTCGAATTCCCGCCCCACCTGCGCGCCTAAGCTGTTCGGTTCCGTGTCGTAAAGGAGAATAGCAGAGAGGGTGGATACCGCTAGCCTTCCTCCGAAACCCGACCTGTGGACGGGCGAGCCGCGCCCTCCGCGTGCTCCGCTGGATTGGGAGGGTGTCAAGCCCGGTCGTCGCCAGAAAGCCGGGATCTCGAAGGTCATGCAGCCGCCTCCCGGCGAAGGGAGAATCCTCGAATGGTTCTACCCTGATCGCATGGGCCGCTTGATGGCGGGTATTACCTTGACCCTGATAGGCGTTGTTTTTTGCGTCATCCGAGAGGCCGGGTTCGGCTGGATCGTGTACTGGTGGATTTGGCTGATATTGTCGCCCTGGCCGTTCGTGTTCCTGCTGACCGGGCGTACTGGAAGAATGTCCGCTGGGGCGGATTGGCTCGGCATCGGAAAGGGTATCTTCATCAAGACCTATGACCTGACGGCCGTCAAAGTCTTTGTCGACGGCGCCGCGCACGTCATCGATATGACCGATAAGCACGGTGGGTCGGTGCGTGTGAAGACTTTTGCCTTGCAGCAGAACCAGGAACTATGGGACCTGGTCTACAACGGGATCCTGCATTCGGTGCATGTGGGTGGGGCCCAGACCAACAAGCGTGCGAGGGACTACCTGTTGTTGGACTTCCCGCCCCATCTTCGCAATCGGCAAGGCGGGCAAGGCTGTCGGTGACTTTTTCGGCGACCACTTCTAGGTGTGCAAATGGACATCGCGAGTCTTCCCCCGAAGCCCGACCCAGAAACGGGAGAACCGCGCCCGCCAAGTGCCCCGGTGGAGCCGGAAAGCACAAAACCTGGCGAGCGTCGAGAGTCGGCGATATCGAAGATACCATCCCCGCCTGACGGTGAGGGGCGAATGCTGGAATGGTTCTACCCCGATCGCACCGGTCGTGTCGTGACCGGCTTGTTCCTGAGTTTAGTGGCAATCGTGGCCTATACGCTAATGGACTGGGGGTTTTCGTGGGTTGAGAATCCCTGGTTGTGGCTGCTCGTCGTGCCTTGGCCGTTCATTCTCCTGGCCACTGGCGGAAACTACCGAACGGCGGCTGGGGCTGATTGGCTGATCTACGGAAAGAACGGATTCGTCAAGACTTACGAACTCAAGTCTGTCAAAGTCCATATCGAAGGTCCCGTCCATGCGATCGACCTTGAGGACCGTAATGGTAGAGGCCTCCGGGTCAAGCTTCACGCCCTCCAAGAAAACCGGCAACTATGGGACCTGGTTTACAACGGGATCTTGCATTCGGTACATGTGGGTGGGGCGGAGACCAACAAGCGTGCGAGGGACTACCTCCTACTCGACTTCCCGCCTCACCTGCGGGCTTGAGGCAACGTCGTGCGAGCTGCGCGACGGTACGCGCCGCGCTGCGGTCGACCACGCCGGAGATTAGCCCGTCAGCCGCCGGCGAGGTGGACGGGAAGTGTGCGGACCGAGCGGAGCAACTCCGAGCGCACCCACGACACCTCGTCGGCGGGCACCGCGAGCGCGATGCCGGGGTACCGGCGCAGCAGAGCTCCGATACCGGTCGCCAAGGCGCTGCGTGCGTGGTGCGTGCCGGGGCAGTAATGCCTGCCCGCGCCGAACGCGAGGTGCGCGGCGGCGTCCCGGTCCAGGTCGAGGCAGTGCGGGTCCGGGTAGACCGTCGCGTCGTGGTTGGCGGCGCCCAGTGCGAAGACCACCAGGTCGCCCTCGGCGATGTGCTGACCGCCCAGCTCGAGGTCCTCGGTGGCGCAGCGCTGGGCGCTCACGTTGTGCGGTCCGGCGAAGCGGAGAAGCTCGTCGATCGCGGCGCCCGTGCGTTCCGGCCGATCCCGCAACAACCGGAGCTGCTCGGGATGCGTCAGCAAGGCGTACACCGCGGTCGCCAGGAAGCTGACGACCGTCTCCACCGTGATCATGACGAAGATCAGGCAGGCCCGCACCAGCGACTCACGATCGGCCGTCCCGGCCTTGCCCGCGAGCGCTGACACGATGTCGTCGGCCTCCTGCCTGCGCCTCGCCGCCACGAGGTCGCCGAGCAGCGCGGACACGCGTTGCCGAGCCGCGGCTCGTGTGTCTGCGGAATCGGACCCGAGCCATGCTGACACCCACGCGCCGAACTCAGCCAGCGCGTCAGGGGCGACGCCGAGCAGGCTGCCGGACACCCGGGTTGCGAACGGCATGCTGTACGACGCCAGCAGATCCACCGGCCCGACCGCTCCCGCGAGGCCGTCGAGGAGTTCCTCCGCGATGGCGGCGACCCGCGGCGCGTGCCGTGCCGCATGGCGACCGGAGAGCGTGTCCTTTACGACCTCGCGCACCTCATAGGTGAACGAGCGCATGAACGCCGTCAGCTCCCGCAGTGCCGCTTCGGCGCCAGGGCCGTCCTCCACGCCGTGTTCGGAGCGCTGGCGCACGCGGGCCGCGGCGAGCAGATCGGGGTCCTTGGACAGCCGGGTGTCGCGGAGGCCGGAGCGAATCTCGTCGGATCCGACCACGAGCCAGTAGCGGGCGCCGTCGCGCGTGCGCAGGACATGCACCGGCCCCCGCGCCCGCAGCTCGTCGAAACGCGGGAAGGGGTCACGGACGAAGTCGTCGTCGACCCGCAGCAGCGCGGTCACCGGGAGCTCTCCGGAACCCGGCCGCGGACTGCTCGGCTGACCGCGCCACTGCCGGTCATCGTGCTCAGTCCGCCATCGCGCGCGAACGTGCGGTGACCAGCTCGGTCACCGAGGCGTGCTCACGGACCTCGATCGCCGGGGCGACGACCGACGCCGCCACGCCGCCGATGGTGGCGACGTCGGTGGTGCCGATGATGCCGATCCCGGTGACGACCTCCGTGATCGTCCCTGTTGTGGCGTTCGGCTCGGACATCAAGCCGATCGGGCCCCGTGCGGTGGCGGGAATCGTGGACGCGGCGAGTGCGATGGTGCTCATTCGTGCTCCATTTCGTCCGGTGGTTGATGGTGCGGGCGACGGCCGTCGACGGCAGACCCCCACGAGCGACGGTGGCAGACGGAGAGGTGTGCCGGCATCAGTCGATTCACTGATGCGCCCGAGGTGCGGGTCCGGCCGACCGCGGCTGGCTTGTCCACAAAGGACACCACTGGTCGAGGTGGCCGACATGATGGTGGAAGTGATCGCCACAAGCGGAAGGCCCGCTTCCCGTGATCGGGAGGCGGGCCTTCTGAGCTGCGCAAACTTGCTTGGAGCGGATGACGGGAATCGAACCCGCGTTCTCAGGCTGGGAACCAGCGTGATCATGCTGGAAAGCGGCCCTGACCTGCGGGCGAGTATGTGCGCGGGGTGCCCTTGTTGACCGCGGTTGACCGCTGCTAATGGCACGCTGTTGGCACGGTTCTCTCGCAGGCTAATGTCCGGGGCCTGTCTGCCTGCGCAGCCTGTTCCGGACACTGTTGGGGTCGTTGTCTAAGTACTGCTCGAGCTCATCGGCATCGAGCGCCTGCGCCCTCAGCGCTTCAAACTTCGCCTGCTCTTCGTCCCAATCGCGGTCCAGATGACTCCAGTCGGCCTCGCGGGCAACGGCTTCGGCAAGTTCCTTCAAATCCTTTCGCCACTCCACGGGCATGACTGCCGGGTCGGCCAACGCGTTCATGAACGTGAAGCAGACAAATACCGTCTCCATCGCTATCTCATGGAGTGCATTGGCCGCGTGTTCAGCGTCGTACTGTGGCACGAGCTGCGGCCATATATTCTTTGTTTCCTCCGAATATACGAGTGGGATACACCCGCGTGCGGTAGGGTGATGGATCTGGCTCGATTGCTCGTAAAACTGGCTGTATGGCGAGTCTTTAATGGGAATACCGGGAGCTGTGAACTTCTGCACGTATTGGCGAACTTCATTGTCTTTGATCCACCGCTCGTCACTGAGCCAAATATCGGCCTTGGCCGGTTCACGCGCGAGGTAGCGGGCCATGCTGGACGACTCATAGACGTCGCGTACGTAGACCCTGGCCTCCAGTACGAAACCGGATGTCGCGAGCATGGCTGCAACGCGGATTGCCCGGAAAGAACGGGTGTAGCAGGCGATTGAGGCTAGTTCGTTCGACGTCAACGGACCCGCGTGCATACTTCTGGTCGCTTCTTCGATCGCGTACGCGAGTAAGTCGAGCCCTATTTCGATGTGCACGGTGCTCTCGCGCGCACGCTGGTCTTGGCTGACCTTGTCAAGATGTTCCAAACATCCGCGCCAGACCCACGGCGGCGGCATCTTCTCGGATTCTTCCGCAGAATTCATGGTGGTATGTCGTGGCTCTGGGCTCTGGCGTTACTCGAATACTCCTTCCCATCCCCTTCGCCCCTGCCGGTCCTCTGCGCCGTGGTGGTCGTGTCAAGGGTGAGCGCAGCTCATCGCGGAGCGACGCCGTAGGCGCCCTTGATGCGGGCGGCTCGGCGTAAGACGATCACCGGGCGAGAAGGGGACTCCCGAGGTGACTCGCTGGTGCCAAGGGCGTCGCTGGTTGGTGGCGTGCGGCGGATGCGCCGGGGCCGCCGGCCGGAGCGTCAGCGGGAGGCCGGGCGGTCCCCGGCGGCGGCGCGCGGAGCGCGCCGCTCTTGACCCCGAGGCCGAGCCCGCGCACGTGGTGCGGTTCGGCACGGGCGGTATCGACATCCAGGGCGTTAACGCTGGGACGGACAAGGCCGGGCGCTGCCTCGGCTACCTGGTGAAGTACCTGACCAAGGAGCTGGACGCCTGCTACGAGCCCGACACCGACGCCCAGCGGGCGCACCTGGATCGGCTCGCCGACGCGCTGCGCTGGGAGCCGTGCTCGGAGTCGTGCGCTAACTGGCTGCTCTACGGCATCCAGCCCGCCGAGCCGAGTAAGGGCCTGGTGCCGGGGGCGTGCAAGGGCAAGGCTCATCGGCCCGCCAACCTCGGTTACCGGGGCCGTCGCTGCCTCGTCTCGCGCAAGTGGTCCGGGCGCAACCTCACCGAACACCGCGCCGAACGTCGCGAGCACGTCATGAAGGTCCTCGGCGCGGTCGGTGCCCGGCCGGAGCTCGACACCTCCGACGACCCGGACGGGACCCGCTACCAGTGGGTGCCGATCCCGCGTGACGACCCGAACCAGCCCGACCGCACGCAACTCCTGCTGCACTCCATCGCCCAGCAACGCCGCTGGAAGCAGCAGTACCAGGAGGCCAGACACGCCGCCGAAGTTTCGGCAACCGACCAGACCGCAGCCTGAGGGGGAGTGACGCCGATGGAGGCCAAGTACCTCAACGTGCAACAGGCCGCCGAGTACCTCAACACCTCGGTGCGCTTCATCCGCCGACTCGTCGCCGAACGCCGCATCGCCTTCCACAAGGCCGGGGCACACGTCCGCCTGGCCGTGGCCGACCTGGAGGCGTTCATGCAGGCCGGACGCGTCGAGCCGATCACGCGCACCTCCGTCCTGCGTGACTTGCGGGGTGCTGCCTGATGCCGAACAAGAAGGGACGCCGAGGTTTCGGCAACGTGCGTAAGCTGCCCTCGGGTCGCTGGCAGGCGCGCTATCCCGGGCCAGACGGCCAGATGAGGAACGCTCCGCAGACGTTCGAGACCAAGAGGGCCGCCGAACGCTGGTTGTCTGTCACCGAAAGCCAGCTCATGCAGGGCGAGTGGATTGACCCTGAACGGGCACGGGTGACCCTCGGCGAGTATGCCGAGCGCTGGATCATCCAGCGTCCCGGCTTGCGGCCGAGGACGGTTGAGCTGTACCGCTGGCTGCTCCGCACGCACATCGATGCGGGGCTTGGCGGTGTCGAGTTGGGCAAGCTGTCGACGGCTGTCATTCGGCAATGGCGGGCCGATCGGCTGGCGGCTGGTGTCTCGGAGTCGGTGACCGCCAAGGCGTACCGGTTCCTGCGGGCGGTTCTCAACACCGCTGTGGATGAGGACAAGATCATGCAGCGCAACCCGTGCCGTATTCGCGGTGCCGACCGCGAGAATCCGGCCGAGCGTCCGGTGCTCAGTGTGGCGCAGGTCTTCGACCTGGCCGGCCGAATGCCCGACCGGTTTCGGGCGCTCGTGCTGCTCGCCGCGTTCGCCTCGCTGCGGTGGGGTGAGGTCACGGCGCTTCGACGGTGCGACGTGGCTGACGATGCGAGCTGGGTGCGGATCACGCGCGCTCTTGTCGAGGTACCGGGTCGTGGTCTGATCGCCGGGCCGCCGAAGTCACGTGCTGGGGTTCGTGAGTTGACTCTTCCGGCCGCGATCCGTCCCGACGTGCTGCGGCACCTGGAGACGTACGTCGGGTCTGATCCCATGTCGCTGTTGTTCGCCGGCGTTCGGGACGGCAACGCGGTGCGTCGGCCCAACTTCAACCAGCGGGTCAAGTGGACCAAGGTCGTCGCGGACATGGGGCTCGCTGGGCTCCACTTCCACGACCTCCGGCACGCCAGGAACATCTGGGCGTCCAAGGCTGGGACGTCGACCAATGACCTGATGGCGCGGATGGGCCACGACGACATGCGTGCCGCGTTGATCTATCAGCGGGCTACGAGCGATGCCGACGAGCGAATCGCGGATCGGTTGTCGGAGCTGGTGGATAAGCACCGCGACGGCGTGGCGGACACCACGGACGGCGACGAGGACGAGCCTGATGACGGCGATTCCGGGCAACCGGTTCCGGTCGGCTAATGGCACGTTAATGGCACGCGAGCCAAGTTGATCTCGAAACGACGAAGGCCCAGGTCCGAAGTGGACAACTTCTGACCTGGGCCTTCGATACGAGAGCGGATGACGGGAATCGAACCCGCGTTCTCAGCTTGGGAAGCTGATGTTCTACCATTGAACTACATCCGCAGAGCACCGAAAGCATACACGGTGCCGATCTCTTGCCTACCACCGGCTTCCCCTTCTTGACTACTTCGGCGCCAAGTGACAACACTTGTTGTCTGAAGTCGGCGCGGGTAGGTGAGTGCGATGGCGGACGAGCGGTTGCCGGATCCTGAGTTGCTGCGGCAGGGCGGGTTTCGGCTCGCCACCAGGTTCCTCGCACCCGGGGACCTGCGGGGTACCGAGCGGCAGGTTCGGCGGTTGCGCGAGTTCGCACAGGCCGAGGATCCCCTCGCCGACGCCGTCGTCGCCATGATCGACGAGCTGCCCGCAGGGGAGGGCAGGCGGCTGTTCGAGCGGGCGTTGCTGCACGGCATCGCCGACCTCGACGATCCGCCCGCCCCCTTGAAGGCGTTCTTCCGGGACGTCGAGGCCACGCCCTACTGGGTCGACCAGGAACGGATCGAGCGGGGTGCTCGCGCCATCGCCCGCACCGGCATCCTCGGCCTGTTCCCCCTTGGCGACATGTCGCTCATGGGTGGGTACCTCGCGTCCAGGGCGACGAAGTCGCTGGTCGGCACCGGAGCCATCGAGCGGACCGCGAGCAGGCGCCTCGTCGAGACCGCCAACTGGTGGATCGACGTCACCACTCCCGGCGCGCTGCGTCCCTGCGCGCACGGCTACGCCTCCGCCCTGCGCGTGCGGCTCGTCCACGCCCACGTCCGCGCCGCCATGAACCGCCGCTCCGACTGGGACTACGTCGCCTGGGACCGGCCCGTCAACCAGGTGCAGACCGTCGGCACGCTGCTGCTCTTCTCCCTCGTCTACGTGCTCGGCATGCAGCTGCTGGGCGTCCGCTACACCGAGCGCGAGCGCGCCGACATCCTCCACCTCTGGCGCTACGTCGGCTGGCTCATGGGCGTGGACGAGGAGATCCTGCCCGCCACCGAGGAGGACGCCTGGCGTCTGCTGTGGCTGCTCGCGACCACCGAGTTCATCCCCGACGACGACTCGAAGCGTCTCGCCGCCGCGCTGCTGGCCTCGCACGCCGAGGTCGGCGCCGGGCGCGGGACCGTCGGCAAGGTGCTGTCCCACGTCTCGGTTCGCGTCCATTCCTCGATCAGCCGCCTCGTGCTGGGCAGGACCAACGCCGACTTCCTCGGGCTGCCGAACGATCCCATCGCGCAGGGGGTGGTGCTGGCCGCGGCGGCGACGAACTTCGCCGCCGAGACCGTGCGCCGGTGGGTGCCCGGCGCCACGGTGCTGCAGGAGCGGATCGGCGACGCCGGCAGGCGGCGGTACGCGGAGCGCCTCGGCAAGATCTTCCGCGTCGACACCACCTACGCGCGGCACATGCGCACCGAGAGCCAGACCGCGGCCTGAGCCCGGATAGGGTGGGCGCGTGCTACTGAGTGATCGCGACCTCCGCAAAGAGCTCGATTCCGGGCGGCTCGGGGTGGAGCCCTTCACCCCGAAGATGCTTCAGCCGTCGAGTATCGACGTGCGGCTCGATCGCTTCTTCCGCGTGTTCGACAACACGAAGTACACGCACATCGACCCGCAGCTGCAGCAGGACGAGCTGACCTCGCTCGTCGAGAAGGACGGCGAGGACCCGTTCGTGCTGCACCCCGGCGAGTTCGTGCTCGGCTCCACGTTCGAGCTGTTCACGCTGCCGGACGACCTCGCGGGCCGGCTCGAGGGCAAGTCGTCGCTCGGCCGCCTCGGGCTGCTCACCCATTCCACCGCGGGGTTCATCGACCCCGGGTTCACCGGGCACATCACGCTCGAGCTGTCGAACGTGGCGAACCTCCCCATCACGCTCTGGCCCGGAATGAAGATCGGCCAGCTGTGCCTGTTCCGGCTCACCAGCGCCGCCGAGTTCCCCTATGGTTCCGCCGAGGCAGGCTCGCGCTACCAGGGACAACGGGGCCCGACGCCGAGTCGTGCGTACAAGAACTTCGACCGGATCGACACACGTCGCTGAAAGAGCCACGCCAGGTTACAACACAAATGCGGTGCAGATAACGGTTCAGTAACTCACGCTTTGGTGGTAGCTTCCGCTCTTGTGCCTACCCCGAGTTCACGAATTCGATCACTTTTAGTGATGTTCAGTGTGCTCGTGGGTGTCGCGGTTGCGGCGGGTGGTCACCTGTTGTGGTTGCGTCCGCCGGGCGGCGAATCCCCCGTCGCTCTGCCCGACAGATCCGCGGACGATCCCTTCAACGGTTCCATCCGACGTTCCGGCCCCAACCCGGCCTCGTCGGCTCCGGTCACCGAGTCGACATCGGCGGCGCCCACGCAGCCATCGAGCACGTCCCCCGAAACGCAACAGTCCCCGCCCACCAGCGAGCAGACGACCGAATCCCCCACCTTGGACTCCCCGTCCTCCAGCGAGTCGTCGAGCTCCCAGCAGGACCAACCCGACCCGACCACTACCACCGACCCCGGAACCACCTCCCAGAGCTCCCGCACCGAGTCGTCCTCCGGTGGCAGCTCGCCCTCGTCGACGGCGAGGGTGGTCGACCTGGTCAACGACGAGCGCGCCGACGCAGGCTGCCCGGCCGTCACCGTCGACAGCAGGCTGACCAGGGCCGCGCAGAAGCACAGCGACGACATGGCCCGGCGCGAGTACCTCTCGCACACCTCGCCGGACGGCAGGACCTTCGACGAGCGGATCCGCGACGAGGGCTACCCCAGGCCCGCGGCGGAGAACATCGCGATGGGCCTGTCGAGTCCGGAGGCCGTCATGGACGCGTGGATGTCCTCTGACGGCCACCGCCGCAACATCCTGAACTGCGACATCACCACCATCGGGGTCGGTGTGAACTCCGACGGCTGGTACTGGACGCAGAACTTCGGCTACTAGAAGGCGCCGTGTCGTCCGGCGCCGGAGGCGAACCGGCGGGCCCCGTCGAGCGCCCCGGCGCCGAGCGACACGAAGCCGTGCCGCAGCTCGCCCGACATGGCCTCCTCCTCGGTGAGGCCGTCCTGTTCCAGCAGCGACAGCCGGTCCTCGCGCAGGCAGACCTGGGGGAACTCGGCGAGCTGGGCGGCGAGCTCCTCCGCGGCCGCGCGCGCCTGCCCGGTGGGTACGACGCGGTTGGCGAGGCCCATCGCGAGCGCCTCCCGCGCGGGCACCGGGCGGCCGGTGAGCACCAGGTCCAGGGCCCGGCTGGTGCCGATGAGCCTCGGTAGCCGCACGGTGCCGCCGTCGATCAGCGGCACGCCCCAGCGCCGGCAGAACACCCCGAACACGGCGTCCTCCTCGGCCACGCGCAGGTCGCACCACAGCGCGAGCTCCAGCCCGCCCGCCACCGCGTATCCGGAGACGGCCGCGATCACCGGTTTGCCGAGGCGGAGCCGGGTCGGGCCCATCGGGCCGTCGCCGTCCTCTGTCACCTGGTTCGACTGGGGCGTGCCGAGCGCCTTGAGGTCGGCGCCCGCGCAGAACGTCCCGCCCTCGCCCCACAGCACGGCCACGTGCGCGCTGTCGTCGGCGTCGAACTCGCGGAACGCCTCCGCCAGCGCCGCCGCGGTCGGGCCGTCGACGGCGTTGCGCGCCTGTGGCCTGCTCAGCACCACGGTGGTGACGGCGCCGTCGCGCTCCACCCACACGCTCACGGCCACACCCTCGCGGTGATGGCGTGGGTGTCGACGCCGGTGGGCAGGGTGCCGAAGGCGATGCCCCAGTCGCCGCCGAGGCGGGAGGCGCAGAACGCGTCGGCGACGGCCTTGTCGCCGTGGCGCACGAGCAGCGAGCCCTGGAACACCAGCGCCAGCAGCTCGACCACCCGCCGCGCGCGGAACTCGACGTCGGAAAGGTCGGCCAGTTCCTTGCGCACCCGGCCGATCGCGTCGTCGAGCCGGGGGTCGGCCCCCTCGGCCCGCTCGACCTCGGTGAAGAACGCCTCGACGGAGTCCGGCTGCCTCCCCATCGCCCGCAGCGCGTCGAGCGCGGCGACGTTGCCGGAGCCCTCCCAGATCGAGGACAACGGCGACTCGCGGAAGAGCCTCGGCATGCCGGACTCCTCGACGTAGCCGTTGCCGCCGAGGCACTCCAGCGCCTCGGCCGCGTGCGCGGGCGCGCGTTTGCACACCCAGTACTTCGTCACCGCGAGCGCGAGCCGCCGCAGCGCCTCCTCCTGCCGGTCGCCCGCCGCGGCGCGTTCGCTCGCGCCCGCCAGCCGCAGCGCCGCCACCGTCGCCGCCTCCGACTCGACGGCGAGGTCGGCGAGCACGTTGGTCATCAGCGGCTGCCGGTCGAGCGCCTGGCCGAACGTGTGCCGGTGCCGCGCGTGGTGCGCCGCCCGCACGGCGCCGTAGCGCATGCCTGCCGCGCCGCCGATGACACAGTCGAGCCGCGTGTTGTTGACCATCTCGATGATCGTGCGGACGCCGCGGCCCTCCTCGCCGACGAGCCAGCCCATCGCTTCGTCGTACTCGATCTCGGCCGAGGCGTTGGAGCGGTTGCCGAGCTTGTCCTTGAGTCGCTGCAGGTGAATGCGGTTGCGGGTGCCGTCGGGCAGCACGCGCGGCAGCAGGAAGCAGGACAGCCCGCCGGGCGCCTGCGCGAGCGTGAGGAACACGTCCGACATCGGCGCCGACGTGAACCACTTGTGCCCGGTGAGCACGTAGCCGCCGTCCCCCGTCGGCCGTGCGGTGGTGGTGTTGGCCCGCACGTCGGAGCCGCCCTGCTTCTCGGTCATCGACATGCCGGCGATGAGTCCGCGCTTGGTGCTCGGCTCTCGCAGACCGAAGTCGTAGACGCTCGCGGCGAGCAGCGGCTCGTAGGTTGCGGCCAGGTCGGGGTTGTGCCGCAGCGCGGGCACCGCCGAGTAGGTCATCGAGATCGGGCAAGTGTGGCCCGCCTCGATCTGGCTCCAGACGTAGAACTTCGCCGCGCGGGCCACGTGCGCGCCGGGCCGGTCCTGTCGCCACGGCGCCGCGTGCAGCCCGTGCGAGACGGCGACGTCCATCAGGTCGTGCCAGTGCGGGTGGAACTCCACCTCGTCGATGCGGTTGCCGACGCGGTCGTGGGTACGCAGCTTCGGCGGGTTCTCGTTGACGAGCCTGCCCCAGTCCTGCACCCGCTCGGTGCCCGCGAGCACGCCGAGCTCGTGCACCTCGGCCTCGGCCCAGCCCGCCCCTTCGCGGCGCAGGCCCTCCAGCAGCGTGGGGTCCTCGGCGAGGTCGTGGCCCGCCAGCATTGGCACCTGGTTGGTGACCTCATGGGTGGGTGGCATCTGTCGCTCCTAGCGCGCGAAGGGTGAACGTGCACAGCTCGGACACGGCGTCCGTGCTGTCGGAGGTGAGCGGGCCGGTCAGCACCTCGGCACCCGCTCCGATGATGGCGGCGGCGGTGATGTCGGCGTCCTGCGGCGGGAGCACCCCGGTGCGGACGCCCTCGGCGACCCGGCGGGCCACGACGTCGCGGAAGGCGCGGCGGAAGACCAGCCGCTGCTCCTCCACCGGCGCGTCGACCGGTTCGGCGAGCAGCGCGTAGGCCAGCCGCGGGGCTTTGAGCGCCCTGCTCGCGAACGTCTCCACCACGGCGACCACCCGTTCCGGCACCGTGCCGGGCTGTTCCGCGGCCAGCTCGACGGCCTCGACCTCGCGCGTCACCACGAGCTGGAACAGCTCGGCGACCAGCTCGGCCTTGCCGGGGAAGTGCCGGTAGACGCTGCCCGTGGCCACGCCTGCCTGTGCCGCGACGGCGGCCATCGAGCATCCGGCGTAGCCGCGCTCGGCGAGCAGCTCGATGGCGGCGTCGAGGATCGCGGCCCGCTGGGAGTCCATGCGGGCCTGGATCCGAGGAGTGCGCCGGTACACCACGCAAAGAAGTGAAGCACTGATTCACTTCTTCAGGCAAGCGTCAGTGCCGGTTAGAGGTTGTGCAGCCCTTCGAGCACGCGCTGCATCAGGTTGTAGTCGGGGCGACCCGCGTAGCCCGACGTGCTGCTGTGGACGTGGACCAGCCCGGCCTCGGCCAGGTCGCTCAGGATCACCCTGGCGACGCCGAGCGGCACCGAGAGCAGCGCGGCGACCTCGGCAACCGACCGCGGCTCCATGCACAGCCTGCGCACCGCCTGGTATTCGGAGCTGAGCTGCTCGGCACCCCACGGGGCGTCCGGGATGGTGGAGATCAGGGTTTCGACCGCGAGGTCCTGGCGGGCCTGCGTGCGACCCCGCGTGAGCACGTACGGCCGCACCCGTAGCCGGTGCTCCTCCATCGGGTCGACGCGGTCATCGGCGCCGTCCGCGGTGGCGAACACGCGTTCGCTGCGTGGCGGCGGCTTCCCGGGCGGAGCGGCACGAGAAGGGCGCTCGGGGCGCTCGGGTTCGGGTGGCGCTTGCGGTGCGGCAGGCGGCTCGGGCTCCGGCTCCCGCGCGGACTCCCCTTCCTCCCTCGCCAGCTTCTCCAGCCGGGAGGCCGAGGGAAACCGGCCGCCCGTGTAGCCGACCCGCGTCGACTTCCGGTCCTTGCGCTTGCGCTTCGGCTTCTCCTCGACGGGCTCGGGCTCGTCGTCACCGAACCGGGAGCGCTGGCGGGAGGACGGGAAGCGCGCACCGGTGGGACCGACGTCGCCGCCGTCGGTCGTTTCCGGTTCGTCGTCGCCGGGGGTACCCATGCCCACGCTTGTCCGCCCTGCCTGCAGATGTCATGCAGATCTCGCCTGCCTCGCGGGCAACGTCGACTGCGAGGATGGACCATGCTACTCGGCATGTCCACCACCACGCCTGCTTAGCGGCACCCCCGGCCGCGACTCATCCGGTTACTTGTCCTCCTCGGCCTGTGCGGTACCCGTCGGCGCCTCGTCGGTCGGCACGTCGGCGCGGCCGTCGGCCTCGGCCTCCCCGCCGCTCGTGGCGGCGCCGACCGGCACCGGCACCTTCTGCTCGTCGCGCTTCACCGCGGAGAGCAGCAGCTGGGCGACGTCGACGACCTCCACCTTCTCGCTCGCCTTGCCGTCGTTCTGCCGCGACGTGACGCCGTCGGTGAGCATCACGCGGCAGAACGGGCAGCCGGTCGCGATCTTGGAGGGCGCGGTGCCGAGCGCCTCGTCCACGCGCTCGACGTTGATCCGCTTGCCGATGCGCTCCTCCATCCACATGCGCGCACCGCCAGCACCACAGCACATGGACCGGTCGCCGTGCCTCGGCATCTCCCGCAGCGCCGCGCCGGACGCGCCCACGAGCTCACGCGGCGCCTCGTACACCTTGTTGTGCCTGCCCAGGTAGCACGGGTCGTGATAGGTGACGTCCTCGGCGATCGGCGCCACCGGGGTGAGCCGCTTCTCCCGCACGAGCCGGTTGAGCAGCTGCGTGTGGTGCACGACCTCGTAGTTGCCGCCGAGGTCCGGGTACTCGTTGGCGAGGGTGTTGAAGCAGTGCGCACAGGTCACGACGATCTTGCGCTTGGCCTGTTCGACATCCTCGAACACCGAGTTGAGCACCTCGACGTTCTGCTGCGCGAGCATCTGGAACACGAACTCGTTGCCCGCACGCCGCGCCGGGTCACCGGTGCAGGTCTCCTCGGGGCCGAGCACCGTGTACTTGACGCCCGCGATGTGCAGCAGCTCGGCCACGGCGCGGGTGGTCTTCTTCGCGCGGTCCTCGAACGCACCGGCGCAGCCGACCCAGAACAGGTACTCGCTGTCGCCGAAGTCGCCGTCGAACACGGGCACCTCGAAGTCGAGGTCGTCCGCCCAGGCCATGCGGTCCTTGGCGTTCTGGCCCCACGGGTTGCCCTTGTTCTCCAGGTTCTTGAACATCGTGTTCAGCTCGGTCGGGAAGTTCGACTCGATCATCACCTGGTAGCGGCGCATGTCGACGATGTGGTCGACGTGCTCGATGTCCACGGGGCACTGCTCGACGCACGCGCCGCAGGTGGTGCACGACCAGAGCACGTCGGGGTCGATCACGCCGCCGTCGTCCCCGATCAGCGCGCGGTCGGCCTCGGCGATGGCCAGCACGTCGATGCCCGCGTACGGGTTGTCGCCGGTGAGGCCCACCTCGTCACCCGCCATGTCCTTCTTGCCGCCCGCGAGCAGGTACGGCGCCTTGGCGTAGGCGTGGTCGCGCAGCTGCGTGATCACCAGCTTCGGCGACAGCGGCTTGCCGGTGTTCCACGCGGGGCACTGCGACTGGCAGCGGCCGCACTCGGTGCACGTGGAGAAGTCGAGCCAGCCCTTCCAGCTGAAGTCCTCGACCTTGCCGACGCCGAAGGTGTCCTCGTCGGGGTCGGCCTCCTCGAGGTCGATCGGCTTGCCGCCGCTCATCATCGGCTTGAGCTTCCCGAGCGCGACGCCGCCGTCGTCCTCGCGCTTGAAGTAGATGTTGAAGAACGCGCTGAACCGGTGCCAGGCGACGCCCATCGTGAGGGTGGTGCCCACGACGTAGAGCCAGATCATGCCGGAGAGCAGCTTGATCAGCGCCATGATCGACACGGCCGCCGTGCTCGTGGGCAGCAGCTCGGCGAGCGGCTGGGTGACGAAGCTCGACCACAGTGCCGGGTCCTCGATGCCGCTGGCGATCTTGAACGCCTTGACCCCGAGGATGCCGATGCCCTCGATGATCACCACGGCTTCGACGAAGTAGGCCTGCTTGAAGTTGGAGCCCGCGAACCGGGACTGCCGGTCGGCCCTGCGCGGGTGGTTGGCCTGCCGGATGATCGCCAGCGCGATGCCGCCGACCACGGTGCCGAGGCCGAGCAGTTCCAGCAGTAGCTGCCAGGGCTCCCAGTGCCCGATGATGGGCCACGCGAAGTGCGGGTTGAAGGTCTCCCCATATGCCTCGAACAGCGCGAGCGAGCCGAGGAGGAAGCCCCACATCACCAGCCAGTGCCAGGGCCCGACGTGGCGGAGCTTGTTCATCCTCGTGTGCGCCGCGAACTCCTTGATCAGGGTGTTCAGGCGCGGCACGAACGGACCGTTGCGCGTCGCGTCCGGCTGACCGAGTCGGATGATCCGTATCTGGCGCAGGACGCCGGCGACGAACACACCCCAAGCGACAACACTGACGGCAACGCCGATCACGCCGAGCGTGATCTGCAATGCACCCATGATCGGGCCTTTCGGTTCGGGACTTCGCGGTGGGTTTCGGGAGCCTAACCCTTCTTACTGATCAGTAATCGATGTCGCGGCACGAAGTCCCACTGATGTGGTGGAAAACTCGCTACTATTGGGACTATCGTTCCGATACTCTCGGTGTATGGGCGTGTATCTTCTCTTCGCCGGTGCGATCCTCACCGAGGTGACGGCCACCATCTCGCTGAAGTTCTCGCAGGGCTTCACCAAACTGGGCCCATCCATCCTCGTCGTCATCGGCTACGCGCTCTCGTTCACGCTGCTCGCGCAGGTGCTCAAGGCGGGGATTCCGGTCGCCGTCGTCTACGCGATCTGGTCCGCGGCCGGGGTCGCGCTGGTGGCGATCATCGGCACGCTGTTCCTCGGCGAGAGCATGAACCTGACGATGGTCGCCGGGCTGTTGCTCGTGATCGGCGGTGTGGTGTTGCTCGAGGCAGGCAGGACGGCGCATTGAGGCAGCGGGTCGACGGCCGCAAGGTCCGCGGCGAGAAGCGGCGAACGGAGATCATCGAGGCCACGCTGCGCGTGATCGAACGCGACGGCGTCGCGGGCGTCACCCATCGCACCGTGGCGAAGGAGGCCGGCGTGCCGACGACGTCGACCACCTACCACTTCGCGACCCTCGACGACCTGCTCATCGCCACCCTGATCGACTGCGCGCGGGACATGGCCACCGAGGTCTACTGGATGATCGACCGCGCGCGCTCGCGCGGCAGCCGGGGTGCCGAGGAGGTGGCGAACCTGCTCGCCGAGGCGCTCGGGCCGAGGCGGGGACGCACGATGGCCGAGTACGAGCTGTACCTGCTCGCGGCGCGCCGCCCCGAGCTGCGGCCCGCGGCCCGGCGCTGGCTCGACGTGCTGACGTCCATGGTGCGCCACGACGACGAGGTGGCCTTCCGGGTGTTCCTCGCCGGCATCGACGGGCTGCTCATCCAGGGCCTCATCGACGACGAGCCGCCGACGGCCGAGGAACTGCGGCCCGTCGTGGACTACCTGCTCAAGCCCCGTTGACTCAGGGCCGGGTGAGCCGCTCGACGGCGGTGTGGAGCGCGCTCGCCAGCTCGGCGGGGTCGGCGTCGGGGCCGAGCAGCATCCGCCGGATCTGCGGCACCACCGAGGGCCACTTGGCGAACTGCAGCAGCAGGAAGGTGAGCACCTCCGGCGCGAACTCCTTGGTGACCTTGCCCTGCTCCTGGCCCTCGCGGACGCTCGCGACCTTGTCGCGGTAGTGCTCGGTGCGCTCGGCCTCGGCCGCGATCGGCTCCTCGCCGCGTTCGAGCGCCTCCCACAGCAGCAGGCGGAGCAGCTCGGGGTGCCGGTCGTGGTAGGCGTGCAGGCGGTCGACGTAGCCGGGCAGGTCGGTGCCGTCGATGGGCACCGAGGCGGCGAGGTCGGCGAGCGCGCGTTCGAGCACGGCCCCGAAGAGGGCTTCCTTCCCGCCGAAGTAGGCGTAGATGAGCTGCTTGTTGGCGCTCGCCTCCCTGGCGATGCGGTCGACGCGCGCGCCCGCGATGCCGTGTGCGGCGAACTCGGTGGTCGCCGCGGCGAAGATGCGGGCCTTCGTGGCTTCGGAGTCGCGCGGCATGCGGCCAGCATAACCAACTGGATGGTTGACTCCGCGTCCCCGCGCGGGCTAGGTTTCCAACCATCCAGTTGGTTGCTAAGGGGGCTCCATGACCACGACCGCCGTGTCTCCGGGAACCGGCAGGCGGGTGATGCTCACCGCCGCCGCCGTGTGCTCCGGCGTCACCGTGGCGAACATCTACCTCGCGCAGCCCGTGCTCGGCCTCATCGCCGAGGGGCTGGGCACGTCGCGGGCCGCCGCCGGGTGGGTCGCGACCGCGGCACTGCTCGGCTACGCGCTGGGCGTGCTCTTCGTGGTGCCTCTCGGCGACAACAGCAACCGTCGCAGGCTCGTCGCCACGCTGAGCGTGCTCACCAGCGCGCTGCTCGTGGGCGCGGCACTGGCCCCGTCGGTGCCGGTGCTCGCCTGGTTCGCCGCGCTCGCCGCCGTGACCACGGTGGTGCCACAGGTGATCGTGCCGCTCGTCGTGCAGCGCGCGGAGCCCTCGCGGCGCGCGGTGTCGATGGGCTGGGTCCAGGCCGGGCTGATCGCGGGCATGATGCTGTCGCGCGTGCTGGGCGGCCAGCTCGGCGCGCTCTGGGGCTGGCGGGCGGTCTACCTCGTCGCGGCCGGGCTGACGCTCGTGACCGGGCTGCTCACGGCACGCGTGCTGCCGCGCGAGGGCGAGCGGGCGCCCGCACGCTACCGCGACCTGCTGCGCTCGCTGCCCGGCTACGTGCGCGGGGAGCCCGCGCTCCGGGGCGCCTGCCTTCGCCAGGCCGGGATGTTCGCGGCGTTTAACGTCGTGTGGAGCACGGTGGTGCTCGCGCTCACCGCGCCCCCGCACGGGCTCGGCGTCGGCACCGCGGGCCTCGTCGGCCTGCTCGGACTCGGCAGCGCGGCGGCGACCCCGCTGGGCGGCAGGTTCGTCGACCGGCGCGGTCCGCTGCTCGTGAGCGCCGTCGGCTTCGGGATCTTCGTCGTCGGCACCGGGCTCCTGCTCCTTGGCGGCAGTGTGCTGCCCGCACTGCTGGCCGGCATGGTCGTCATGCCGGTGGGGCTGCAGCTGGGTCTGGTGTCCAACCAGGCCGCGGCGCTCGCGGTGGACCCGGCAGCGGGCGGACGCCTGAACACGGTGTTCATGCTGGCGGCGTTCCTCGGCGGTTCCGCGGGGTCGGCGGTGGGCGCGGCGGCCTACGGCGCTGCCGGATGGACCGCCGCGTGCCTCACCGCCTTCGGCTTGCTGGGCGTCGGAGCCCTGGGCTACCTCAGCCCTGGTTCTCGTAGACCGGCGTGAGCGTGGCCCTGGCGAGGGTGTGGCCGAACATGTTGAAGCCGAGGAAGGCGGGCCGCGCGTCCTCGCCGACGTCGAGCGAGTCCACGTCGAGCGCGTGCACCGCGAAGATGTAGCGGTGCGGGCCGTGCCCCGGCGGAGGGGCGGCGCCGAGGAACTGCCGGACCCCGCCGTCACCGGCCAGCGTCCTGGCACCCTCGGGCAGACCGGACCCGCTCGCGTCGCCCGCACCCGAGGGCAGCTCCGTGACCGACGCCGGGATGTTGAACACCGCCCAGTGCCAGAAGCCGCTGCCCGTGGGGGCGTCCGGGTCGAAGCAGGTCACCGCGAAGCTCTTGGTCTCGGCGGGGAAGCCCTCCCACGCCAGGTGCGGCGAGCGGTCCTCACCGCCCGCGCCGAAGATGCCGCTCAGGTGCGGCGTCGCGAGCGTCTCCCCCTCGGCGACGTCGTTGCTGCGCAGCGTGAAGGACGGCACGGGCGGCAGCGATTCGTAGGGGTTCTGAGCTCGGGTCATGGGCTCTGGTCCTCCTCCAGCTCGTCGGTTCGATGTGGCTCCTCCCCGGAAGGCTAGTGATCTCCGGCCCCGACCGGGGGTAGGGACAGCCTCAGGGAGGAACCGGGGTTCACCCGGATACCCCCGCACTCCGCCGGGTCATAGCGTTGCCTGCGCAGAGAAGTTGCGGCGGGAGGACTCACATGGGGCGCGCTGGACTGGCCATCGGCGGTGTGGCGTTGATCGGGGTCGGGATCGCCTTCGGGCTCGGCTGGTTCTGGCCGGCGACGTCGGAGGCGACGGCGACCGTCGACCAGCGCGTCAGCAGGGTCGAGCTGGCGAACGACTCCGGCGACGTGCTCGTGCGCGCCGAGGAGGGCGCCGAGACCACGACCGTCCGGCAGCGGTTCAGCTACCGCTGGGGCGAGCCGGAGGAAGCGTACGAGGTGCGCGACGGCACGCTCGTGCTGGCGGGCTGCGGCTCGTGGTGCTCGGTGGACTACGAGGTGATCGTGCCCGAGGGGACCACGGTCAGCGGGTCGGTCGACTCCGGCGACGTCACCCTCGAGGACGTGAGCGACGTCCGGGTCCAGGCCGACTCCGGTGACTTCACCGGCACCCGGCTGCGGGGAGCCGTCGACGTGTCCGTCGACTCGGGCGACCTCACGCTGACCCTCGACGAGCCTCGCGACGTCAAGCTCGCCGCCGACAGCGGCGACGTGGAGGTGACCGTGCCCGACGGCGCGTACCGCGTCATCGGCACCACCGACTCCGGCGACCGGGAGATCGGCGTGACGCAGGACCCGGACGCGTCGGCGGTGCTCGACCTCTCCACCGACAGCGGCGACGTCACCGTGCATGCCGCGTAGGCCGCGCGGGAACAAGAAGGGCAGGCCAGTCGTTGTGCTGGCAGGAAGGTTGAGTGAGCCCGGCTCAAGTCCTGGTTGACGGCCGCGACGGCCTCCGGATACAACTTGAGTGAACCCCACTCAATGTGGAAGAAGCGACCTCGCCGGCAGGGCCGGCACAGCAAGTAAGTAAGCAGGAGGGAACACCATGGCGCGAGCGGTCGGCATCGACCTCGGCACGACCAACTCGGTCGTCGCGGTACTTGAAGGCGGCGAGCCGACGGTCATCGCCAACTCGGAGGGTTCGCGGACCACCCCGTCCGTCGTCGCCTTCGCCAAGAACGGCGAGGTGCTGACCGGGCAGCCCGCGAAGAACCAGGCCGTGACCAACGTCGACCGGACCATCAGGTCCGTGAAGCGGCACATGGGCACGGACTGGAAGAACGAGATCGACGGCAAGAACTACACGCCGCAGGAGATCAGCGCGCGCGTGCTGATGAAGCTCAAGCGCGACGCGGAGTCCTACCTCGGCGAGGAGATCACCGACGCGGTGATCACCGTTCCCGCCTACTTCGAGGACGCCCAGCGGCAGGCCACGAAGGAAGCGGGCCAGATCGCGGGCCTCAACGTGCTGCGCATCGTCAACGAGCCCACCGCCGCCGCGCTGGCCTACGGGCTCGACAAGGGCGAGAAGGAGCAGACCATCCTGGTCTTCGACCTCGGTGGCGGTACGTTCGACGTCTCGCTGCTCGAGATCGGCGAGGGTGTCGTCGAGGTGCGTGCCACCAGCGGTGACAACCACCTCGGTGGTGACGACTGGGACGAGCGCATCGTCAACTGGCTGGTCGACAAGTTCAAGTCCTCGCAGGGCATCGACCTGACCAAGGACCGCATGGCGATGCAGCGCATCAAGGAGGCCGCGGAGAAGGCCAAGATCGAGCTCTCCAGCTCCAGCAGCGCGAACATCAACCTGCCCTACATCACGGTCGACGCGGACAAGAACCCGCTGTTCCTCGACGAGACGCTGTCCCGCGCGGAGTTCCAGCGGATCACGTCCGACCTCCTCGACCGCACCAAGGCGCCGTTCAACAACGTCATCCGTGACGCGGGCATCTCGGTCGGCCAGATCGACCACGTCGTGCTCGTCGGTGGCTCCACCCGCATGCCGGCCGTCGCCGACCTGGTCAAGGAGCTGACCGGCGGCCGCGAGCCCAACAAGGGCGTGAACCCGGACGAGGTCGTCGCCGTGGGCGCGGCCCTGCAGGCCGGTGTGCTCAAGGGCGAGGTCAAGGACGTCCTGCTGCTCGACGTCACCCCGCTGTCGCTGGGCATCGAGACCAAGGGCGGCGTGTTCACCAAGCTCATCGAGCGCAACACCACGATCCCGACCAAGCGCTCGGAGATCTTCTCCACCGCGGACGACAACCAGCCGTCGGTGCAGATCCAGGTGTTCCAGGGTGAGCGCGAGATCGCCGCGCACAACAAGAAGCTCGGCATGTTCGAGCTGACCGGCCTCCCGCCCGCTCCGCGTGGCGTGCCGCAGATCGAGGTCACGTTCGACATCGACGCTAACGGCATCGTGCACGTGACCGCGAAGGACCTCGGCACGAACAAGGAGCAGTCGATGACCATCACCGGTGGCTCCGCGCTGCCGAAGGAGGACATCGACCGCATGGTCAAGGACGCCGAGGCGCACGCCGAGGAGGACAAGAAGCGCCGCGAGGAGGCCGAGACCCGCAACCAGGCCGAGACGCTGGTCTACCAGACCGAGAAGTTCGTCAAGGACAACGACGACAAGCTGCCCGAGGAGCTCAAGGGCAAGGTCAAGACCGCGATCGACGAGGCCAACGAGTCGCTCAAGGGCACCGACACGGCCAAGATCCGCGAGTCGATCGAGAAGCTGAACTCGGCCTCGCAGGAGCTGGCCACCGCCCTGTACGCCAACACCGGCGCACAGGCCCAGGGCAACCCTGGCGACGCGGGCACCGGCGCCGCGGGCGACGCGGGCACCGGTTCGTCGGCCAAGGCCGACGACGTCGTTGACGCCGAGATCGTCGATGAGGACGACAAGAAGTGACCGAACGCTACGACGAAACCGACCGACAGGAGTACCAGGAGCCAGTGGTCGTGCGGGATCGCCGGAAGATCGACCCGGAGACCGGTGAGCTTCGGCAGCCGGTGACCGAGCAGCCGCCGGAGGCGCCCGCCGAGCCGGGCGCCGCCGGCCCCGCTGCGGGTGAGGCGACCGTCGACGACGCTGTCGCGCCCGTGTCGGACCTCGAGAAGCAGCTCGAGGAACGCACGGCGGACCTCCAGCGGGTGCAGGCCGAGTACGCCAACTACCGCAGGCGGGTCGACCGCGACCGCGAGGCCGTGGTCGCCAGCGGCAAGGCGTCGCTCGTCAACGACCTGCTGCCGCTGCTCGACGATCTGGAGCGGGCCGAGCAGCACGGCGACCTCACGGGTGCGTTCAAGGCGGTGGCCGACAAACTCGTCGGCGCGCTGGAGCGGGCCGGGCTCGAGTCGTTCGGCAAGGAGGGCGAGCCCTTCGACCCGAGCGTGCACGAGGCCGTGCAGCACGACACCTCGCCCGACGTGACCGAGCCGACGGTGACGATGGTGCTGCGCCGTGGCTACCGGTTCTCCGACCGGGTGCTGCGGGCGGCGCTCGTCGGCGTCACCGACCACGAGCCGGGCGGCGCCCCCTCGGCAGAGCCGATCGACCCGCCGGTCGGCGGCGAGCTGCCCGTCGACGTCGATGAGAACGCACGCTGACCACGACCAGGAGGAAGGAGGAGACGCCGTATGAGCGCGCGCGAGTGGATCGGTAAGGACTTCTACCGTGAGCTCGGCGTCTCCTCCGACGCCTCTCAGGACGAGATCAAGAAGGCGTACCGGAAGCTGGCCAGGGAGAACCACCCCGACGCCAACCCCGGCAACACCGAGGCCGAGACGAAGTTCAAGGCGGTCTCGGAGGCGTACGGGGTGCTCTCCGACACGGCGAAGCGCAAGGAGTACGACGAGGCCAGGAGGCTGTTCGGCTCCGGAGGTCCCGGCGGCTTCGGCTTCCCGGGCGGGGGCGGCACCGGTACCGGCGGCTTCGACATCAACGACCTCTTCGGCCAGTCCGCGGCAGGCGGCGGCGGGTTCGGGGGGCTCGGCGACATGCTGGGCAACCTGTTCGGCCGCCGCGGCGGCGGTGGTGCCACGGCCGCTCGCGGGCAGCGTGGCGCCGACGTGGAGACCGATGTCCGGATCGACTTCGCCGAGGCGGTCAAGGGCGCGACCCTGCCGTTGCGGTTGTCGAGCCCCGCGACGTGCGGCACCTGTGGCGGCAACGGCGCCCGGCCGGGCACCAGGCCGAGGACGTGCCCGACGTGTGCGGGCTCGGGCCTGGTGAGCAGGAGCCAGGGCGCGTTCGCCTTCTCCGAGCCGTGCCGCGACTGCCGCGGCCGCGGCACGCTGATCGACGACCCGTGCCCCGAGTGCGCCGGTGAGGGCATCAGCACCAGGACCAGGACGCTGACCGTGCGGATCCCCGCGGGGGTCGACGACAACCAGCGGATCCGCCTCGCGGGCCAGGGCGAGCCGGGCAGGGGCGGTGCCTCGGCCGGTGACCTGTACGTGCGCGTGCACGTCAACCCGCACCCGGTGTTCGGCCGGTCGGGCAACGACCTGACGATCACGATGCCGGTGGAGTTCTCCGAACTCGTGCTCGGCACCACGCTCACCGTGCCCACGCTGGAGTCGAAGGTCTCGGTCAAGGTGCCGGCCGGCACCGCGAGCGGCCGCGTGCTCCGCGTGCGCGGCAAGGGCATCGCCAAGCGGGACGGCACCCAGGGCGACCTGCTGGTCACCCTTCAGGTCGTGATCCCGGGCAAGCTCGACGGCAAGGCGAAGGCCGCGCTGGAGTCCTACGCCGAGGCGGTCGCGAAGCACGATCCGCGACCGGAGATCACCGCGCTGTTGCGAGACAGGGGGGCATGATGTTCGGTTCCGGTTTCCCGGGCGGGCTGCCGCACGGCGCCGACGAGGACACGCCGGTCTTCGTCATCTCGGTCGCCGCGCAGCTGTCCGGGCTGCACGCGCAGACGTTGCGCTCGTACGACCGGCTGGGGCTCGTGAGCCCCGGCCGGACGTCCGGCGGCGGCAGGCGCTACTCCATGCGGGACATCGCGCTGCTGCGTGAGGTGCAGCGGCTGTCCCAGGAGGAGGGCGTCAACCTCGCCGGGATCAAGCGCATCATCGAGCTGGAGAACCAGGTCGAGGCGCTGCAGCACCGGGTACGGGAACTGACCGAGGAACTGGCGACCGCCTACGCCGCGGCCGAGCAGGCCGCGGCCGCCGTCCACGCTTCCTATCGCAAGGACCTGGTGCCGGTTCGCACCCAGAACGCGCTCGTGGTGTGGAAACCCCGCCGCCGAGGCTGACCCACGCACCCATCCGCCACCCACCCATCCAGCCAGCCAGCTGCAGTGAAGGCCACCTTGCCTGCGTTGAACGCAGTGATGGTGGCCTTCACTGCAGTTGGTTCGAAAAAGTTCGCGGGTTCGTGTCGAGAAGCCGCAAACGGCTCCGTCCTCGGGGTGAACGTGACCAGAATGGGTCACCAGCACCGAGGAGAGACATCATGGCGAAGTACCTGCTGCTGAAGCACTACCGCGGCGCCCCGGCAGCCGTCAACGACGTTCCCATGGAGAAGTGGACGCCGGAGGAGATCTCGGCGCACATCCAGTACATGCGCGACTTCGCGACCCGGCTGGAGCAGACCGGCGAGTTCGTCGACGGCCAGGCGCTCGCCCCTGAGGGGACGTTCGTGCGGTACGACGGCGAGGGGCGCCCGCCCGTCACCGACGGGCCGTTCGCCGAGACCAAGGACCTCATCGCCGGCTGGATGGTGATCGACGTCGACAGCTACGAGCGTGCCGTCGAACTGGCCGGAGAGCTGTCGGCGGCCCCCGGCGCCGGCGGGAAGCCGATCCACGAGTGGCTCGAACTGCGCCCGTTTCTGACCGAGCCGCCCACCGTCACGGAGTGACGTCCGAGATGGACGAGGCCCTGCTCAGGAGCCTCACCCCGAACGTGCTCGGGATCCTCGTCCGCCGTGGAGCCGACTTCGCGGCGGCCGAGGATGCCGTGCAGGACGCCCTGGTGGAGGCGCTTCGCGCCTGGCCCGCCGAACCTCCCCGCGATCCCAAGGGCTGGCTGGTCACCGTGGCCTGGCGCAAGTTCCTCGACGCGACCAGGTCGGACACCGCTCGCCGCAGGCGCGAGGATCTCGTCGACGAGGAACCGGCGCCGGGCCCCGCGCAGTCGGTGGACGACACACTCCAGCTGTACTTCCTGTGCGCCCACCCGTCGCTGACGCCGTCGTCCGCTGTCGCGCTGACGCTGCGGGCGGTCGGTGGGCTGACGACCCGCCAGATCGCGCAGGCGTACCTGGTGCCCGAGGCGACGATGGCGCAGCGCATCAGCCGGGCCAAGCGCACCGTGAGCACCGCGCGCTTCGACCAGCCCGGCGACGTCGCCACCGTGCTGCGCGTTCTGTACCTGGTCTTCAACGAGGGCTACTCCGGGGACCTCGACCTGGCCGCCGAGGCCATCCGGCTCACCCGGCAGCTCGCCGCGGCGATCGACCACCCCGAGGTGGCGGGACTGCTCGCGCTCATGCTGCTCCACCACGCGCGACGGGCGAGCAGGACCGCGCCCGACGGAAGCCTGGTGCCGCTCGCCGAGCAGGACCGGGGCCGGTGGGACACCGCGTTGATCGCCGAGGGGGTCGAGATCCTGCAGGCGGCGCTGGCCCGCGACCGGCTCGGCGAGTTCCAGGCACAGGCCGCCATCGCGGCGCTCCACGCCGACGCGCAGACCGCCGAGGAGACCGACTGGGTGCAGATCGTCGAGTGGTACGACGAGCTCGTGCGCCTCACCGACAGTCCGGTCGTACGGCTCAACCGGGCGGTGGCCGTCGGCGAGGCCGACGGGCCGAGGGCCGGGCTCGCGGCGCTCGCGGAACTGGACGATTCGCTGCCCCGCCACACGGCGGTGGCGGCGTACCTCCACGAGCGCGACGGCGATGTGGAGAAGGCGGCCCTGCTGTACGCCGAGGCGGCCAGGAAGGCACTCAACCTCGCCGAGCGCGACTACCTGACCCGGCAGGCCGCCCGGCTCAACGCCCGCCCGTGACCGGTCGCTTCAGGTGCTCGGCGAAGAAGGCCAGCACTCGCCGCCACGCGTCCTCGCTCGACTCGTGGTGATAGCCGAAGCCGGTGACCTTGGCGAGCAGGTTGAGCGGGCCGAGCGGCAGCTGGTTGGCGAAGCTGTGCCCGGCGGCCGGGTACTCCTTGACGTCGTGCGGGATGTCGCGCGCGGTGAGCTCGGCCTTGAGTACCGCCGCCTTGCCCTTCAGCGACGGGTCCCGCTTGCCGAAGCTCGCCACGATCGGGCACGCGCCGTCGAGCACGGAGAGGTCCTTGGGCAGCTGGCCGTAGTACGGGGCGGAGGCGCCGAAGCCGCTGCTCGCGGCGGCGAGCGCGAAGCCACCGCCCATGCAGAAGCCGACGATGCCCACCTCGCCCGTGCAGTCCTCGCGGTCTGCCAGAGTCCGCCTGGCCGCGTCGAGGTCGTCGAACGCCTGCCCTTTCGCGGCCATGAGCGCGGAGAACACCGATCTGACGCAGCGGAGGCCGCCGCGCGAGTACAGGTCGGGCGCGAGTGCGGCGAAGCCCGCGGTCGCGAAGCGGTCGGCGATGCGGCGCGTGTCGCGGCCGAGCCCCAGCGCGTCGTGCACCACGACGACGCCCGGCCACGGCGGCGGCCCGGAGATCTCCCGCTGCGGCAGGGCGAGATAGCCCCTGACGGCGCCGTCGGCGACCGGGATCGACGTCTCCATCAGTCGATGGTGAACGGGTCGTAGCGGATCTGGTCGAGCGCCGTGCCCGCGACGAGCATCCGCGACACGGTGGCCCTGATCATCGCGGGCGAGCCGGACACGAGCACGTCGTGGTTCGGCCAGGCCCCGTGCCTGGTCACGGCGTCGGCGAGGGTGCCGTGCTCGAAGCCGGGCAGGCCCTCGGCGTGCTCCACCACGGGGCACACGGTCAGCCACGGGTTGGTGGAGGCCATCGCCCGCAGCTGTTCGAGGTCGTAGAGGTCCTCGTGGGTGGCGCCGCCGTAGAACAGCGTGACCTTCGGGTTGGTGCCCCACTGGGCGAGGTCGTCGAGCACGGCCCGCAGTGGGGCGAGGCCGGTGCCGCCCGCGATCATCAGCACGTCACGGCCGGACTCGCGGTTGACGGCGAGCCTGCCCATCGGCGGTCCGATGCGCCAGGTGTCGCCGCTCTGCGTGTGGCTGACGATCGCTCGGGAAACCCAGCCGCCCTCGACCGCGCGCACGTGGAACTCCAGCGAGCCGTCGGGGCGCGGCGCGTTGGCGGGTGAAAGGTAGCGCCAGAGCCGTGGCCGCTGCGGTACCTCGATGCTCAGGTACTGGCCGGCCTGGTACGGCACGTGCTGCTCGGGCTCGACGCGGATCAGAGCGAGGTCCCAGCTGAGCCTGCGGTGCTCGGCGACCGTGCCGATCCACGACGGCGGGTGCTCGCTGGCCGCGGCGGCGTCCTGCATGGAGCGGGCGATGATCGTGTACGCCTCCGCCCACGCGCGCTCGACCTGCGGCGTCCACGCTTCACCGAGGTGACGCTTGAGCGCGGCGAGCAGCGCGGTGCCCACGGCCTCGTAGTGCGTGGGGATGACGCCGAACTTGCGGTGGTCGCGGCCGAGCTGGCGCAGGAACGGTGCCAGGTCGTCGGGGCGATCGACCATCTGCACGATGTGCACCAGCGCGCGCACGAGCCTGCCGCGCTGCGCCTCCATGTTGATCGGGAAGAAGTCACGCGTCGCGGGGGCGAGCGTGAAGAGCATGCCGTAGAAGAACTGCGAGATCTCGGGGGTGTAGGGCTCGGCCTGGCGCCAGGTGTCCCGGATCAGTTCGACCATGGCGGTCACCGCGGGTGGTGGAGTTCTGGCCGGTGCCACCCGCGGTATTGGACTGATCGCGTCGGCTGTCATTCGTCTGCCCCAGTGGGTCCGCGTCGAGCGGGCTGATTGATACGCACAGTAATGAAAAGGCGGTCGCGATTATTCACGAACGGGTGACGGTGGATGGTGCGACTGCCCCAGCAGGTCAGTGACCCACGTCCAGTGCGGAGGCTCCATGAATAATCCACCTTTCTGAGCAAGCGCCGACCCAACATTAGGTTCCCGTGCAGCCGGGCGGTAGTCGCTGTGCGAGTTGTCCCCCTGTGGTTGCTCCGGATGGGTGGTACTAGAGTCCGCTTAGTGCCCTATTTCACCTGATACACGGTTTCGCGACGCCGCCGGCCGAGTAGAATTTGTATAGAGCAAGTAACTTACTGTGACCAGGTGAGGCCATGAACCCCTCGGACGAGGTCTGTGTCGATCTCATGCGGCAGATCCGCACGTCGTCTCAGTTGCACCAGGCGTGGGTCATGCAGCTCTGGCAGACCGGCGACGGCCCGCACCCCGCTGCCGTCATGCTCCTCTCGGAGATCGACCGGCATGGTGAACTGCGGCTCTCCGAGCTGGCGAAGCTGCGGATGGTCGACATCTCGGTGGTCAGCAGGCAGATCGGCCAGCTCGCGTCCTTCGGTCTGGTCGAGCGTCGGCCGTCGCCGGAGGACGGCAGGGTCACGCTCGTCACGGTCTCGGACAAGGGGCACCAGCACCTGGAGCGCTGGCGGCAGCTGCACGTCGACTTCGTGCGCAACGCACTCGCCGACTGGGACGAAGCGGAACTCGAGGACCTCGCCGGCAGGCTGCGGGCCGTGAACGACGATCTGCGCGCGATGGTCGGCGCGCAGGCTCCGAACCAGGAACGGCCCGCCACCCGGGGCAAGACCGGGTAGCGGGCCGTCGGCCAGGGCGGTGCTCAGCGGATCAGCTGCGCACCTTCTCGATCTTCTTCACCTCGCCGGAGCGCAGCTTGCCCGCGAAGTCGGCGACCTCACGCTTGACCACCGGCACCAGCAGGTACAGGCCGATGATGTTGAACAGCGCGAGCAGGAACAGCACGGCATCGGCGAAGCTGAGCACGCTGCCCAGCGTCAGCACGCAGCCCGCGATCGTGAGCAGGCAGAAGATCGCCTGGTAGACGCGCTCCGCGGTCCGCGACTTGCCGAACAGGAACGCCCACGCCTTCTGGCCGTAGTAGCCCCAGGTGATGATCGTCGACAGGGCGAAGAGCACCACCGCGATCGTCAGCACGTACGGGAACCACGGCAGCACCGTCTCGAACGACTCCGACGTCACGGTCACACCGTCCGGCGTCTCGCCGCCCGCGGCCACGGTCGCCTTCGCGTCGTTCCAGAACTGCGTGTTGGCGATGACGACGGTCAGCGCGGTCATCGTGCAGACGATCACCGTGTCGATGAACGGCTCCAGCAGCGCGACGTACCCCTCGGTGATCGGGTTCTTCGTCTTCACCGCCGAATGCGCGATGGGGGCGGAGCCCAGGCCTGCCTCGTTGGAGAACGCGGAACGCTGGAAGCCGACGATCAGTGCGCCGATGGCACCACCCGCGACACCCTCGCCCGTGAACGCGCCCGAGATGATCTCGCCGAACGCCGACGGAACGTCGCTGATGTTGACGCCGATGACGATGAGGCACGCGGAGATGTAGATGATCGCCATCGCGGGCACGAGGCGGCTGGTCACGGCGCCGATCGACTTGATGCCGCCGATGATCACCGCGCCGACGACGATCGCGAGCACGACGCCGAAGACGAACGCGGCGCCGTCGCTGGCGAGGAACCCGTCGTCGCCGCCGGTGACGTCGCGCAGCTGCGCGAAGGTCTGGTTGGCCTGGAACATGTTGCCGCCCGCGAAGGCGAAGAACAGCAGCATGATGGCCGCGAGCACGGCGAGCACCTTGCCGAGGCCGATGCCGAAGCCGTTGCGGAACCGGTCGGCGAGACCCTTGCGCAGGTAGTGCATGGGGCCGCCGGAGACCGTGCCGTCCTCGTGCACCTCGCGGTACTTCACGCCCAGGGTGCATTCGACGAACTTGGTGCACATGGCGAGCAGGCCGGCGACGATCATCCAGAACGTCGCGCCCGCACCGCCGATGGTCACGGCCACACCGACACCGGCGATGTTGCCGAGCCCGACCGTTCCCGACAGCGCGGAGGCCAGCGCCTGGAAGTGGTTGATCTCGCCCGGTTCGTCCGGGTTGGTGTACTTGCCCCTGACGAGCTCGGTGGCGAGCTTGAACCTGCGGAACTGGATGAAGCCGAAGTAGCAGGTGAAGATGGCCGCGGCGAGGATGAGCCACGCGACGATCCACGGGAACGAGATGCTGCCGATCGTCAGCTCGGCGAACACGAAGTTGGACAGGCCGTCCGAGATGGGAGTGAAGACTTCGTTGATCCACTCCTCGATCGAGGCAAGGGTGCCTCCCTCGGCGGCGAGGACATGGGTCTCGGGCGGTGAGCTCGTGGCCGGCGGCCCAAATGTGATGACAGACATGGTCCGGTAGTTCATCCCAATGGGTTGGTAAATGGCAAGCCACGGGCCACAGTCGTTACTTTGGGAAACATCGGGTTGAGCGGAACAGACTCAACTTTCCTGACGTTGTGCATAGCGACGGCCTCTGCGGGAGGCTTGGTGCAGGCAGCTTTCGACCAGAGGTGAGGGGATGGACTCTTTCAACCCGACCACGAAGACTCAGCAGGCGATCTCGTCCGCGGCACAGGCCGCCACGATGGCGGGCAACCCGGAGATCTCGCCCGCGCACCTGCTCGGTGCCCTGCTGTCCCAGGGTGACGGCCTTGCCGGGCCGCTGCTGACCGCGGTCGGGGCCGACGCGGACGTGGTGCACAAGGAGCTGGAGCCGATCATCGCCGGCCTGCCGTCGGCGACCGGCGCGACCGTGTCGACGCCGCAGTTCGACGGGCACGCCGTCAAGTCGCTGACGCACGCGCAGAAGCTGGCCACCGAGCTCGGGGACGAGTACGTCTCCACCGAGCACGTCCTCGTCGGTCTCGCGGCCGAGGGCGGTCCCGTCGCAGGGCTGCTCAAGCGGCACGGGGCGACGCCGGACGCGCTGCGCGAGGCGTTCACCAAGGTCCGCGGCTCCGCCCGCGTGACCAACCCGGACCCCGAGGGCACATACAAGGCGCTGGAGAAGTACGGCCTCGACCTCACCGCCGCGGCGCGGGCGGGCGAGCTGGACCCGGTGATCGGGCGCGACACCGAGATCCGCCGGGTCGTGCAGGTGCTGTCGCGCCGCACCAAGAACAACCCGGTGCTGATCGGTGAGCCCGGCGTCGGCAAGACCGCCATCGTCGAGGGCCTCGCCCAGCGCATCGTCGCGGGCGACGTGCCCGAGTCGCTGCGCGGCAAGCGCGTCGTGTCGCTCGACCTCGGCTCGATGGTCGCCGGTTCGAAGTACCGCGGCGAGTTCGAGGAGCGGCTGAAGGCCGTGCTCAAGGAGATCAAGGAGTCCAACGGCCAGGTCGTCACGTTCATCGACGAGCTGCACACCATCGTCGGTGCGGGCGGCACCGGCGAAGGCGGAGCCATGGACGCGGGCAACATGATCAAGCCGATGCTCGCGCGCGGCGAGCTGCGCATGGTCGGCGCCACCACGCTCGACGAGTACCGCAAGCACATCGAGAAGGACGCCGCGCTGGAGCGCCGCTTCCAGCAGGTGCTCGTCGGCGAGCCGTCGGTGGAGGACGCCATCGGCATCCTGCGGGGTCTCAAGGAGCGCTACGAGGTGCACCACGGTGTGCGCATCACCGACGCGGCGCTGGTGGCGGCCGCGACGCTGTCCGACCGCTACATCACCGCGCGCTTCCTGCCCGACAAGGCCATCGACCTCGTCGACGAGGCCGCGTCGCGGCTGCGCATGGAGATCGACTCCCGGCCCGTCGAGATCGACGAGGTCGAGCGCGCCGTGCGCCGCATGGAGATCGAGGAGATGGCGCTCGAGAAGGAGGATGACGCCGCCTCCCGGGAGCGCCTGACCGCACTGCGCGCCGAGCTGGCCGAGAAGCGCGAGGAGCTGTCGGCGCTGACCGCGCGCTGGCAGAACGAGAAGGGCTCGATCGAGAAGGTCCGCGAGCTCAAGGAGCAGCTGGAGCAGTTGCGTGGCGAGGCCGACCGCGCCGAGCGCGACGCTGACCTCGGGCGTGCCGCCGAGCTGCGCTACGGCCGCATCCCCGCACTCGAGAAGGAGCTGGCCGAGGCCACCGCGGTCACGGAGTCTCCCCAGGCCAAGGCGGACGTGATGCTCAAGGAGGAGGTCGGAGCTGACGACGTCGCCGACGTCGTGAGCGCGTGGACGGGTATCCCGGCGGGCCGCCTGCTGGAGGGCGAGACCGGCAAACTGCTGCGCATGGAGCAGGAGCTGACCAACCGGGTCGTCGGCCAGTCCGACGCCGTGAAGGTGGTCTCCGACGCGGTGCGCAGGGCCAGGGCGGGGGTCGCCGACCCCGACCGGCCGACGGGCTCGTTCCTGTTCCTCGGCCCGACCGGTGTCGGCAAGACGGAGCTGGCGAAGGCGCTCGCCGAGTTCCTCTTCGACGACGAGCGGGCGATGCTGCGCATCGACATGAGCGAGTACAGCGAGAAGCACAGCGTCGCGCGGCTGGTCGGCGCCCCGCCCGGCTACGTGGGCTATGACCAGGGTGGTCAGCTCACCGAGTCGGTGCGCAGGCGGCCGTACTCGGTGGTGCTGCTCGACGAGGTGGAGAAGGCCCACCCCGACGTGTTCGACGTGCTGCTGCAGGTGCTCGACGACGGCAGGCTTACCGACGGCCAGGGCCGCACGGTCGACTTCCGCAACACGATCCTGGTGCTGACGTCGAACCTCGGCTCGCAGGCGATCGCGGACGCGACGCTGGACGAGCGGCAGCGCACCGACGCCGTGCTGTCGGTGGTGCAGCGGCACTTCAAGCCGGAGTTCTTGAACCGGCTCGACGACATCGTGGTGTTCCACGCGCTCGACACCGAGCAGCTGGCGTCCATTGTGGACATCCAGGTGCGGCGGCTGGCGCAGCGGCTCTCGCAGCGCAGGCTCACGCTCGACGTCTCGCCCGCCGCCCGCGAGTGGCTCGCGCTCAACGGCTACGACCCCATCTACGGCGCGCGGCCGCTGCGGCGGCTCGTGCAGTCGGCGATCGGCGACGAGCTGGCCCGCAAGCTGCTGGCCGGTGACATCCGGGACGGCGACACCGTGAAGGTCGACGTGCCGGAACTCGACGCCGGCAACGGCTCCCTGTTGGTGACCCGGGCCGACTGAGCCCAAACGAGTACCCGCGACACGGCCCGCTGATCTTGGTCGGCGGGCCGTGAGGGATACCCTGGTCGCCGTGGGTATTCCAGCGTGGATCTGGTTCGTCATCGCGGCCGTCGCCGCGGTGGCCGGGCTCGCACTGCTCACCGCCGACAAGGCCAGGGAGAGCTCCCGCAATCGTGAGCGGGCGCGCTGGGCCGAGCTGCGCGGCTGGCAGTACGTCGAGGAGGACGAACGCCTCCCGCAGCAGTGGGCAGGCGGTGCCATCGGGTACTTCGGGGCCGAGGCGGCGGTCAACGTCGTCGCGGGCTCCACGTTCACCTCCGACGGCAGGCGCCCGGTGTTCGTCTTCGACATCGAGGCCGACGGGCTGATCCCCGCCGTGATCGTCGCCGTGCGCTGCAACCGGATCCACCCGGTGCTGCTGGAGCTGTGGCTCGCGAGCGTGCCGTTCCAGCGCGCCGAGATGCCGGAGCTGCTCGGCCCGGTCGGCCAGCGCTACGCGTTCGCCGACGAGGTGAACACGGCCCGCGCGATGATCACGCAGGAGCTGGTGGACGCCGCCGACGCGCTGGGCGGCGACGTCGGCGTGGCGTGGCTGGAGAACGAGTGGGTGCTCGCGAGCGTGGCGCCCAACGTCGGCCCGTCCCGGCTGGAGCGGCTGCTGCGCGACCTCGGCGAGATCGCCGACATCGTCGACCCTTTCGATGAGGAGGCGCTGCAGGCGCAGGCGCAGCGGGAGCAGGCGCCGCCGCCTTCGGCCGCGCAGCCCACGACCACCACCGAGGAGCGGGCGCGCCAGCAGGGCTTCTAGTCAGAGATCGAGCGTGCCCGAAAGGCGCTCGTCGGTGAACTCCCCGAAGCCGGACAGGTCGCCGAGGTCGAGCGTGCCGGTGAACCGGCCGTCGTCCCGCACCGACAGCTCCCGGTAGGTCACGGGGAACTCGCGGGTCCTCGCCACGGCGTAGCCCTCCGCGTACGACTCGGGGTCGAGGGCGCGACCGTTCGCCGGCGGCACGGTCGGTTCGTCACCGTCGGAGTTCTCGGGGTCGGTCGCCGCGAGGAAGCCTCGGACGAACGACAGGTAGTCGATGGCGCCGTCCTCCATCTGGAGCTCATCCTCGTCTGGGTGAGTGCGTACCCCTAATGGCGTCCCGAAGATACTTCCTGTGCTCTCCGTGATCCCACCAGGGCGGTACTTTGGGGCGCATGGCTACAGCTTTGATCACGGGCGCTACGGTCGGTATCGGCGCCGCGTTCGCCCGCAGGCTCGCCGCCGAGCGCTACGACCTCGTGCTCGTCGCCCGGAGCGAACCGAAGCTGCGCGCCAGGGCGAAGGAGCTCGCTTCCGCGCACGGCATCACCGCGGATGTGCTGCCCGCGGATCTGGCCACCGCCGAGGGCCGCGAGGCCGTGGAGCAGTGCCTGCGCGAGCAGCCCGTCGACCTGCTCGTCAACAACGCGGGCCTCGGCCTGGCGGGCGAGTTCTGGACCGCGTCGGCCGACGAGCTGCAGCACCAGCTCGACGTCAACGTCACCGCCGTGCTGCGCCTGACGAGGGCCGCCCTGCCCACGATGCTGGAACGCGGCAGCGGCGACGTGATCAACGTCTCCAGCGTCGCCGGTTTCTTCTCCGGCAGGGGCTCCACCTACACCGCCAGCAAGAGCTGGGTGACGTCGTTCTCCGACGGGCTCGCCTCGGCGCTGCACGGCTCCGGGGTGCGGGTGCTGGCACTGTGCCCGGGGTTCACCGAGACCGAGTTCCACGACCGCGCTGGCCTGGAGAAGACCGGGCCCAAGGCGTTCTGGCTGAGCGCCGACCGCGTGGTCGCCGACGCGCTCACCGACCTGCGCAAGGGCAAGGTCGTCTCCATCCCGAGCCCGCAGTACAAGGTCATCGCCACCGTGGGAAGGTTCCTGCCGCGCGGGCTCGTGCGCAGGCTCGGCGGCCGGTTCGCGGGTCGCGACCGGACCTGAGCGAAGCGCGTGTGTAAAACTGCGGGTCGTGGCGAACCCCTCGACTGACGAAGCGGCGAAGATCGAACTGGCCAGGCTGGTCACCGAACTGTGCGTGGTGCGCGGCAAGGTGACGCTCTCCTCCGGCAAGGAGGCCGACTACTACGTCGACCTGCGCCGGGCGACCCTGCATCACGCCGCCGCTCCGCTCATCGGCCGCCTGCTGCGCAGGCTCACCGCCGACTGGGACTACGTGGCCGTCGGCGGGCTCACCCTCGGTGCCGACCCGGTCGCCACGGCGATGCTGCACTCGGCCGCGGCCGACGGGATGGTGCTCGACGCGTTCGTGGTGCGCAAGGCCGTCAAGGAACACGGCATGCAGCGCCGCATCGAGGGGATGGAGGTCGCCGGGCAGCGGGTGCTCGCCGTCGAGGACACCTCCACCACCGGCGGCAGCGTGCTCACCGCGGTGGAGGCGCTGGGCGAGGCGGGAGCCACGGTGGTCGGCGTGGCCACGGTGGTCGATCGCGGCACGGGTGCCAAGGAGGCCATCGAGAAGGAGGGCCTGCCGTACCGGTACCTGCTCGATCTCGACGACCTCGGCCTCGCCTGATCAACGGCCGGTTACCCCGGCGAAAGTCGTTTCTCAGGCTTGCTAACGAGAACGACATCACCGTGTCACCCTGCTGAGTGCGCTGGTCGATCAAGCTCTGCTTCGCCTCGTGGCGAAGGGAGCTTGAATGGCATCCAACGTGACACGTCGAACCCTGCTCAGATCCATCGGCGTCGCGGGCGGGGCCGGGGTGATGTTCGAGTCGATGCGGGCGCTCGGCCTGATGGCCTCGCCCCAGGCGCTCGCCGTCCCCGGCTTCCGCCCGCCCCGCACCGGCGATCTCGACGGCCGCAAGCGCGGCAAGAAGGTGGTGGTGCTCGGCGCGGGCGTCGCCGGTCTCGCCGCCGCGTACGAACTGGGCAAGGCCGGGTACCGGTGCACGGTGCTCGAAGCCAAGGACCGCGTCGGCGGTCGTAACTGGACGGTCAGGGCCGGCACCACGGAGACCGATCTCGACGGGCACACCCAGACCGCCCGCTTCAGCCGGGACCCGAACATCTACCTCAACGCGGGACCGGCGCGACTGCCCCAGTCGCACATCACCCTCGACTACTGCCGCGAGCTGGGCGTCCCGCTGGAGACGTTCCTCAACGCCAACGCCAACGCGCTCATCTACAACGAGCGGACCGGCGTCGCGCCTCAGCAGTACCGCACCGCCAAGGCCGACATGTACGGCTACGTCTCAGAACTGCTGGCCAAGGCCGTCGACCAGGGTTCGCTCGACGCGAGCCTGACCGCCTCCGACAAGGACGCGCTGCTGACGTTCCTCTCCGGCTTCGGCGCGATCGGCAACAAGGCCGCCGGGTACGCCTACACCGGTACGAGCAGGCGCGGGTACTCCGTCGAGCCGGGTGCCGCCGACCAGGCAGGCACGGTGCTCGGCCCGCCGCCCCCGCTCCCCGCCGTGCTCGCCAGCCAGGTCGGCCGGTACTTCTCGTTCGAGTTCGGCTACGACCAGGCCATGACCATGCTCCAGCCCGTCGGCGGCATGGACGCCATCCCCAGGGCGCTCTATGACGCGGTGGGCAGGGACAAGGTCCGCCTCGGCGCCCGCGTCACCGGCGTCACCGACACCGACCGCGGCGTCGAGGTGACCTACACCGACCGGCGCGGCAAGGAGGTGCTCCTCACCGCGGACTTCTGCGTCGCCACACTGCCGCCGCACCTGATGGCGAAGGTCCCCACCAACCTCGACCCGGCCGTCACCGCGGCGCTGCGCTACCCCACCGTCACGTCGGCGGGCAAGATCGGCCTCGAGTACCGGAGCCGCTGGTGGGAGACCGACGAGCGGATCTACGGCGGCATCACCGAGACCGACATGGACCTCCAGCACATCTGGTACCCGTCGGCCGGTTTCCACGGCGAACGCGGGGTCGTGGTCGGCTACTACAACACGGGCGGCAGCGCGAACACCTACGGCGCCCTCGCCCCCTCGGCGCGAACGGAGCGGGCACTCGCGCAGGGCGTGAAGATCCACGGCGAGAAGTACCGCTCGGAGCTCGCGTCGGCGTTCTCCGTCGCGTGGCAGCGGACGCCGTTCCTCGAGGGCGCCTGGGTCGGCTGGCCCTCGCGCACGAGCGGGCAGTACGCGCTGCTCAACAAACCCGCCGGGCACGTCTACTTCGCGGGCGACTGGCTCAGCTACTTCATCGCGTGGCAGGCGGGTGCGTTCGACTCCGCCCGCCACGCCGTCACCGGCATCCACCAGCGCGTCATGGCGGAAGGGTAGGCACATGAGCAGGTTCTCCCGGCGCAGACTCGGCGCCGTCGCGGGCGGAACGGCGGTCGCGGCCGGACTCGGCGCCGGCACGGCCTCGGCGGGCGGCCACCGCGGCAAAGGCCCTCGCCCCACCGAGGTGCGCTTCAACATGCCAGGCGGCAACAACCCTTCGATCGCGAACGGCGTCGCCGTGGGCGGCGCGGTCGCGGTCTACACCAGCAGCGGCCTCGGCCCGGCCGCCGCGAACCCTTCGGCACCAGCGGGATCGCCCGAACAGTACGTCGACCTCTCGCTGTTTCCCGGCGGCACGTTGCCCGCCGGCGTCACGATCACCGAGGCGCAGGCGTGGAACACGCTCAAGCGCATCGTGGACAACCTCACGGCGATGGGCGCGAGGCCGCAGGACGTGATCACCATGAAGTGCTACCTCAAACGCACTCCAGGGGCGAGCGACGCCGACTACGCGGGCTGGAACCGGGCGTACCGGCATTTCTTCGCCAATGTGGACCTCGGCACCGGCAAGCCGATCCCGATGCCGATCGGCACCACCGCACCCGTGCGGCCCTCTGTGGTCAACCCGGCTCGGCCAGCCCGCGCGACCACCGAGGTGGCCGGGCTCGCGGTACCCGGATGGCTGATCGAGGTGGAGGTCCAGGCCACTTACTGACCGCGCCCGAGTGGACAGCGGCCCGTTACGAAGTCTCGGCTTCGTAACGGGCCGTTTGCGATTTCCGACAGATCATTTTGAAGACGACGGATGAGGTGATTGGGAGTACCGTTGTCAGTGATCAGGGGGTTGTTACCGGGGTAGGTGGGGCGATGCTGGGGTTGCTGACCGTTCTCACGACAGCAGTCCATTTCCTCGCGTTGATTTATATCGGACTCGGCGGATTTCTCGCGTGGATCTGGCCGAAGTCGATCTTCGTGCACATCTTCTTCGCGCTGTGGGGAATCGCCGTCAACGTCCTGCCGCTGCCCTGCCCGCTGACCGTTGCCGAGGACTACCTGCGCGAGCAACGGGGCCTCGGACCGTTGCCCGGCGGCTTCAACGAGTACTACCTCTACGACACCATCGTCCCGCGCGAGATCCTGCCGGTGATCGGCATCCTCGCGCTGCTGCTCGTGATCGGGTCCTACGTCGGCGCGTACGTGCTGTGGCGGCACCGCCAGCAGCAGACGGGCGGCGTCCCGGGGCGTCCGGTGAGGCTCGGCTGAGCAGGGCGACAATGGAGGCGTGATCGAGGAGTCGGAGGCCACCGGTCCGACCGAGTGGGTCGGGAGGCACGAGGTCGGCGTCGGCCCGTGGCAGGGGCCGTGGCCCGACGACGACCGGTACGACCCGGACCTGCTGGAACACGGCGACCGGCGCAACGTCGTCGACCCCTACCGGTACTGGCGGCGGGAGGCGATCGTGGCCGACGTCGACGCCCGCCGGTTCCCCTTCCACGTCGCGATCGAGAACTTCCAGCACGACCACAACATCGGCACCGTCGTGCGCACCGCCAACGCGTTCGCGGCCGCGGCCGTGCACATCGTGGGAAAGCGGCGGTGGAACCGGCGCGGCGCGATGGTGACCGACCGCTACCAGCACCTGCACCACCACGCGGGCGTCGCCGAGCTGACCGCGTTCGCCGCCGAGCACGGGCTCGCCGTCGTGGCCGTGGACAACACCCCCGGGGCGCGGCCGGTCGAGACGGCCGAGCTGCCGCGCGAGTGCGTGCTGCTGTTCGGCCAGGAAGGGCCGGGCCTCTCGCCGGAGGCGCAGGAGACCGCCGACCTGGTGGTGTCCATCGCGCAGTTCGGCACCACGCGCTCGATCAACGCGGGCGTCGCCGCCGGGATCGTCATGCACACGTGGATACGGCAGCACGCCGATCTGTCGAAGGCCTGGTAGCGCGCCTCGGCAACAACAGTGGGGTCGCGAGCAGGAGCACGCCGGCGATCGCGAGTGCGGCGCGTGTGCTCGTCACCGCGGCCAGCAGGCCCCAGAGCGCGGTGAGCGCGGCGACCGTGGCGTTGCTCGTGATCGTCCACGCCGACACCGTGCGGGCCACGCGATCGGCCGGGGTGTGGTCCAGCCGTAGGGTCGCGAACAGCGGGTTGAACACCCCGATGCACGTGATCATCACCAGCTGGAGCGTCAGCACGAGCGCGAGGCCCCCGAGCCCGGGGCCCACGAACGCGAGGCCGATGGGCCAGCACACGCGCAGTGTCCCCGCGGCGAGCAGAACGCGGCGCCGCCCGAACCGCTCGACCAGGCGCGGGGCCAGGCGCGAGCCGGCGAGCCCGCCGAGGCAGGGACCCGCGAGCGCGAGCGCGTACTGCCACGGCGGGAAACCCAGCTCCCCCAACATGAGCACGGCCAGCAATGGCGAGGTCGCCAGCAGCAGGCCGTTGAAGAGCACCGTGTGGCAGAACAGCGGGCGCAGCACGGGATGCCGGAAGATGTGCCGCCACCCCGCCAGCACCTCGCCGGCCCTCGGGCCGGACGCCGGGCGCTGGGGGCGGGCGGCCCGTCCGATCGCCCGGATCCCCGCCGCCGAGAGCAGGTAGCTGACCGCGTCGACCACCACGGTGGTGATCGGGCCGAACAGCCCGATCGAGGCGCCGCCGAGCGGAGGGCCGAGTGCGGTCGCGGTCCACGTCGTCGCCTCGAACCGCCCGTTCGCGACGAGCAGGTCCTCCGGCGGCAGCAGGGTCTTGAGGTAGGCGCCGCTCGCGGCCCGGAACGCGATGTCGGCCGTGGCGACCACCACGGAGACCACCACCAGCTGGGCGAAGGTGAGCACACCGAACGCGAAGGCGCCGACGACGCTCGACAGCGCCGCGAACCGGATCAGGTCCGCCGTCATCAGCACCGATCGCTGGCGGCGGAACTCCACGACCGGGCCGAGCGGCACCGCGAACACCGCACCGGCCGCCAGGCCCGCCGCCGCCAGCAGCGACACCTCCAGCGGCCCCGCGTCCAGCACCAGCACGGCGATCAGTGGGAACGCGTCGAACGCGAACCGCGTGCCGAACGTGCTCACCGCGTAGGCGGTCCACAGGAAACGGAACTGCCTGCCCAGTGATCCGCCAGCCACGCCCGTCAGCTAAGCGGGCGCCCGCGGGAAAAGCGAACAACCACACCGGCGGCGAGGTACAACCGCGCGTTGTGCGACTAGGGTCGGTCGGCGTGGATCTCGACGCGGTGCGCACGTTCGTCGCGGTCGCGGACGCCGGCCAGTTCCAGGAGGCCGCCGTCGAGCTGTCGATCACCCAGCAGGCCGTCTCCAAACGCGTCGCCGCGCTGGAGAAGGACCTCGGCGTGCGGCTGTTCGACCGCACCGCGCGCGGGGCGCGGCTCACCGTGGACGGGCAGGCGTTCCTGCCGCACGCCCGCGGTCTGCTCCACGCCGAGGAGCGGGCCGTCGCCTCGGTCAGGGCGGGTCGCCGCGCATTGCGCGTCGACGTGGTCGGCAGGCGGGTCGCGCCCGCCGGGCTGCTGCACGACTTCCACCGCGCGCACCCCGATGTCGCGCTCGACGTGGTGACCATGCCCCACGGCGACGCGGCGATCGCCGCCGTCGGCGCGGGCACCCTCGACGCGGCCTTCCGTGCCGTCACCGCCGCGCCACGCCGGTTGCCCGCCGGGATCGAGGCCACGCGGGTCTTCGACGAGCCGCTGGTGGCCGTCCTCGGACCCGCCCACGCGCTCGCCGGTGCCCGCGCGCTGAGGCCCGCCGACCTCGCCGGGTACCGGATCTGGATGCCCGGCAACGCCAACGGCACCGAATGGGCCGCCTACTACGAGGAGCTGGGCGCCGCGTTCGGGATCACCATCGACCCGTCGGGCCCGGATTTCGGCATCGAGCCGCTGCTCGACGCCGTCGCCGGCTCCGCCGAGCTCGTGACCTTCGTCGGCGAGCGGACCCCGTTGCAGTGGCCGGACCACTACGACCTTCGCCGCATCACCCTGCGCGACCCGACGCCGGTCTACCCGCATTCGCTGGTCTACCGGGCCGACAATCCGCACCCCGCCCTCGCCGCGCTGCGCGCGCACCTCGGCACAGCGCGGCACCGGGCGGGAACGTGGACGCCGAGCTGGGCCGGTCAGTCCACGCCCAGGTCGGCCAGCTCCTCGGCAGGGTGAGGCAGGACCGCCGCCGCCGGTTCCGAGGGAGCCTCCACGGTGCGCGGCGCGGGGTTGCGGTTGACCAGGAGCCGGAACACGTCCGGGCGGGAGTAGTGGCCCACCGGGTCCGCCGCGGACTTCGCGATCGCGATCAGGGTGGGGTCGAGGTCGGCGTAGAGGATGCCCTCCTCGGTTTCCGGGAGCGGTTCGGCCAGCGGGGTGCCCTCGGGGCCGAAGATCCGCGCGAAGCCGCCACCGAGCCGCAGCAGCTGCCGCTTGGCCTCGGTGTCGCAGAAGACCTCGTGGGCGGCCTCGCCGACCACCGAGCACGCCGCGAGCACGAACGCCTGACCCTCGACGGCGTACGTCAGGCTGGCCGCCGTGTTGACCTCCGGCCCGAGCGCGGTCGCCGCCCCGCGGTACACCGAGAAGCTCGGCCACGACGCCACGTGGATCTCCTCGCCGAGGCTGTACATCGCGTACTTGGTGAGCGGCTGGAAGTGCTCCCAGCAGTTCAGCCCGCCGAGTTTTCCGAGCGGGGTGTCGTGCACCTGCACGTCGCTGCCGTCGCCCTCGCCGTAGACCGAGCGCTCGACGTGGGTCGGCTTGAGCTTGCGGCGCACCGAGATCAGCTCCCCGGTGTCGCCGATGAACGCCTGCGCCATGTACAGGCTGCCGCCCGCCCTCTCACTGAAGCCGAGCACCACGTGCACGCCGTTGTCCGCCGCCGCTTGGCGGAGCCGCCGCATTTCGGCACCGTCGCGGGTCATCGAGTTGGCGGCGTACCTCGGCACGAACGCCATGCCCGCGGCGGGCGAGTCGAGCCAGATCCACCACGGGTATCCGGGAACGAACGTCTCGCCGAACGCCACGAGCTTCGCCCCGCCCCCCGCGGCCTCACCGATGAGCGCGACCGCCTTCTCGACGCTTCCGGCCAGGTCCAGCCACACCGGCTCCGCCTGCACCGCCGCGACCCGCACCACGCTTTCCATGACGTCTCCTCGAACCGAGTGGGATCAGTTGGAGGGCATCATGCGGCGGCCGCGGTCGCGCCGGACTGACCGCGTGTGCCGCTGTCACTGACCGCGTGTGCCGTCTCGGCACTCACGGGGCGTCATGCCGAACTCGGCGCGGAACGCGCGGTGGAAGCCGGACTCGCTGTCGTAGCCGCACAGGGTGGCGACGGTCGCGACCGGCCGGTCCTGGTGCTCCAGCAGCATCGCCCTGGCGCGGTCGAGCCGGGTGCGCCGGATCAGCGCGGCGATGCCGCCGTCCGGTGTGAAGACGCGGTAGAGGGTGCGCCGGGAGACCCGGCAGGCCGCGGCGACGAGGTCGACGTCGAGCGCCGGATCGGCGATGTTGCGCCGGATGAACGCCAGCGCCCGTTCCCGCACCAGTGCCTGTGCGGGGTCGGCCCGCGGTTCGACCCGCGCCGCGAAGGACGCAGCCGCCGACAGCAGGCCGAGTGCGTGCGGCAGCAACGGGATCGTGGTGTGCGGGCTTGCCTTCGCCGCGTCGGCCAGCGACGTGAAGAACGCCGGGACCACCTGCCCCGGCCCTCCGCTGCCGAGAGTGCGCGCGGTCAGCGTCCTGGTGTCGCGCACCGCGAGGTCCCGTTTGGGCACCTGGACCACGAGCTGGCGGAACCGCTCGTCGAAGTGCAGCGTGTAGGGCCGCGTGCTGTCGTAGAACGCCATGTCGCCCGGACGCAGCTCGGCTCGGCGCTCGTCCTGCTCGACCCTCCCGCGACCCTGCAGCTGGATGCTCGCCAGCAGGTACTCGTCGGCACCGCGGGCGATCAGGCTCCGCGTGCGCCGCACCACCTGTCCCGCGGCGGCCACAGTGGACAGTTCAAGGCGGCCGACCGGCACGTGCTCGATGCGTCCCGCGAACGCGCCCTCGGTGACGGGGGCGGCGTTGAGCTGGACGAACGTCTCGCAGATCAGCTCCCGCCAGTAGGCGAACGCCTCCTCGGCGGGCACCGCCGCCGTGCTCAGCTCCACCCGGGCCTGCCGGTCCATCCCGGGATTGTCACCCCGGCCGCCGTTCCTGTCGAGCCCCCGCTACGCGGGCACCACCTCGACCGGGATCCCGTTCAGCACGGCCGTTCCCGAGAGCGCGTCGAGCAGCAGCTCATCGGCGAGCACGTTGGAGTTGGCGCCCGCGTGTGCCCTCGCGACGGCCGCACGCACGCCCTCGACGTCGTGACCCCAGCCGTGCGGGATGCTCACCACGCCCGGCCGCACCTCGTCGGTGACCTCCACCGGCACCTCGATCGTCCCCGTGCGCGCGGTGACCTTCGCCTGCCCGCCGTCGCGAAGGCCGAGCCTGCCCGCGTCGTCGGGATGCACCTGCACGGTGCACCGGTTCTTCCCGCGCACCAGCGGTTCCAGGTTGTGCATCCACGAGTTGTTGGAGCTCAGCTGCCGCCTGCCGATGAGCACGAGCCGCCCGTTCGGCGGCCGGGTCAGCTCTGCGGCGAGCCTCGGCACGTCGCCCGTGATCGCCTCAGGGGCCAGCTCGATCCGCCCGCTCGGAGTGCTGAGCACCTCCGGGATCCGGGGCCGCAGGGGCCCGAGGTCCACGCCGTGTGGTGCCGCTTCGAGATCGGCCAGCGTCAGATCGTACGGGCCCGCGCGCAGCATCAGGTCCATGATCCGCTCGGGTCCGGTTCGCTCGCCCGCGACGGCGACGTCGAGCCCCGAGCGGCGGGCCACGTCGGCCGCGACGAACGCGTCGAGCGCCGCGACGTCGGCGTTGGGGCCCTGACCCGTCACGATCCCCGTGAGCCGCAGCAGCGTCTCCCATTCCTGCGGCACGGGCGAGGACAGTGCCGCCGGGGTCCAGTTGGCGACGTTGCGCACCGCGAGCTGGTACAGCGCGGTGTCGTAATGCGCCCGTTCCAGCGGTGTCGGCCCCGGCAGGATCACGTCGGCGTGCCGCGTGGTCTCGTTGAGGTAGATGTCGAGCGAGAGCATGAAGTCCAGCTGTGGCAACGCGTTCGCGAGCCTGCCCGCGTTCGGGGTGCTCAGGCAAGGGTTGCCCGCGATGGTCACGAGCGCGCGGACCTGGCCGTCGCCCGGTGTCTCGATCTCGTCGGCGAGCGTGGCGACGGGAACCTCGCCGAAGACCTCGGGCAGCCCGCGCACGCGGGTGCGCCAGCGGCCCGCCGTGAACGGGCGCTGCGCCCCGCTGCTGTTGAGCTGTCCCGCCGCCGCGAGCGGGAACATCGCGCCGCCCTCGGCATCGAGGTTGCCCGTCAGCACGTTCAGCACGTCCACGAGCCAGCTCGTGAGCGTCCCGAACGCCTGGGTCGTGGTGCCGATGCGGCCGTACACCACGGCGCGTTCGGCGGCGGCCAGTTCCCGTGCCATGCGGCGGATCTCGGCCGCGGCCACACCCGTCACCGGCGCCACGGCCTCGGGCGCGAACGGCTCCGCGAGCGTGCGCACCTCGGCGGCCCCGTTGACGTGGTCGGCGAGCCTGCCCAGGCTCACCAGGTCCTCGGCGAACAGGGTGTGGACCAGCGCGAAGAGCAGCAGCGCGTCGGTGCCGGGCCGGATCGCGTGGTGCTCGTCGGCGACCTCGGCCGTGCGGGTGCGGCGCGGATCCACCACCACGACCTTGCCGCCGCGCTGCCGGATCGCGCGCAGCCTGCCCCTGACGTCCGCCGCGGTCATCAGGCTTCCGTTGGACACCAACGGGTTCGCGCCGAGCATCAGCAGGTGGCCGGTGCGGTCGAGGTCGGGAACGGGGATCGTGAAGCCGCCGCCGAAGAGATAGCCGGAGGAGTAGTGCTTCGGCAGCTGGTCCACACTGCCGGCCGTGTAGAAGTTCCTGGTGCCGAGCGCCTTGAAGAAGGCCCGGCCGTAGAGGGCGACGGCGAGGTTGTGCGCCGCCGGGTTGCCCACGTACACGGCGACGGAGTCGCGGCCGTGCTCCGCCGCCACGGCGGGCAGGCGCGCGTCGATCTCGGCGAACGCCTCGTCCCACGAGACCTCGGTGAACGAGCCGCCGCGCTTCACCAGCGGCGTACGCAGCCGGTCGGGGTCGTTGTGCAGAGCGCCCAGCGAGGCACCCTTCGGACAGACGTAGCCGCGAGAGAAGACGTCCTCGGAATCACCTCGCACCGAGGTCACGCCCGCGCCGTCGAAGGTCACCTCCAGACCACAGGTCGCCTCGCAGAGCGGGCAAGTGACATGCGCCATTGCCATTTGTTCATCGTTCTACAAGCGCTGCGGTATGTCGAGGACGGCGTAAGGATGGGCATATGCCGTGGAGCGAGCGCGCCGCCGAGGCTGAAAGGGCCGTGTGCGCCCGGCATCTGGCGCGGGTGTGGGGACTGCCCGGTACCGTGCTGGGCCTGCCCGCCTGGCCACCGGCCGGCCGGCAGCGCCTGCACCGGCCCTGGCACTACTGGTGGAACGCGCACCTGCTCGACTGCCTCGCCGACGCGCAGCTGCGGGCACCCGGTCCGGAGCGGCCGGTGACGATCGCGCGGCTGGTGCGCTCCATCCGGCTGCGCAACCGCGGCCGGTGGACCAAGGACTACTACGACGACATGGCGTGGCTCGCGCTCGCGTTGCAGCGGATCGGCGAGCGCGAGCCCGTGCGGATCCTGCTCGGCGCCGTGTGGGAGGGCTGGTCGGTCGACGCCGGTGGCGGTATCCGTTGGCGCATCGGCGATTCCTTCAAGAACGCGCCGACCAACGGGCCCGCCGCTATCGCCTTCGCCAGAGCGGGAGAGCTGGAGAAGGCGCGGAAGCTGTTCGCGTGGCTGGAGAACCGGCTCGTCGACCCGGACACCGGGCTGGTGCACGACGGCGTGCGCGCCGACACCGGCGAGTGCGTGGAGGAGATCTTCACCTACTGTCAGGGCGTCTTCCTCGGATCGTGCCTCGAACTGTCCGAAGTGGAGGCGGCAGAGCGGACGGTGCGGGCGGTTGCCGCCCATCTGGCGCCGGGCGGGGTGCTGCGTGGTCAGGGTGGTGGCGACGGCGGGCTGTTCGCGGGCATCCTCGCGCGCTACCTGGCCTTGGCGGCCATCCGGCTGCCGAAGGGGCCCGCCGCCGACGTGGCCGCGGAGCTCGTACTCGACTCGGCGAGCGCGTGCTGGCGTGGCGCGGCTCCGGCCGAGCACGGCCCGCTGTTCGGTCCGGAGTGGACGGAGAAGGTGGAGCTGCCACCGAAGGGGCCGGCGCGGGATCTCTCCGTTCAGCTCGGCGCGTGGCTGCTGCTGGAGGCCGCCGCGGTGCTGGATCCCTGAGCAGGGCAGCCACAGGAGGACCGGTGCGCGAAGGACGGCGTGAGTCGCACGATCTTCGGCCGCCGCGCCGAATCGGCGATGCGCGACAGCAACAGCCGCACGGCCGTGTGCGCGAGATCGCCGAACGGCGGGGAAAGCGCGGACACCGGCGGCTCGGCCTCGCGGGCGCGGCCCACGTCACCGTGGCAGATCAGGCCGAGGTCCGTGCCGATGCGCAGCCCCCGCGACCGCGCCTCGGCCTGCACGGCCGCGAGCATGCCCTCCCCGGCGACGACGACGGCCGACGGCCGCTCGGCGAGCAGCACCCCTGCCGCCGACGGCGAGTCGCCGCGCACGGCGAGCGCGGCGTCCCAGCGCAGGCCCGCGCGGCCGAGGCCGAGCCGGTAGCCGAGCGACCGTTCGTCGGCGTCGCTGTCGCCGGGTGGGCCCGCGAGCAGCCCGATCCTGCGGTACCCCCGCGCGGCCAGGTGCTCGGTGAGATCGGAGGTGGACTCGATGTTCTCCGTGCCGACCTGGTCGACGTCGTCCCGCGCGGCGAGCCGGTCGACGAGCACGGTGGGCATGCCGATCCGCACGAGCTCGGTCACCACCGTGTCGTCCCCGCTCGCCGGGGCCAGCAGCACACCGTCCACTCCCTGCGCGCGCAGCGTGCGGGCAGCGGCGGCCTCGGAGGTGACGCTGCCGGTGGTCTCCGCGAAGGTCACCGCGCAGCCCTCGGCCGCGGCGGCCGACTCGATCGCGGCGGCCAGCTCGGCGCGGCCACCCGTGTCCGGCGCGAGCGCGATCCCGAACCGGTAGCACAGCGGCGCGAGCCTGCGAGGCGGTGCGCTCGACGGTGAGCTCATGGCGCTACTCCAAGAGGAGGGAGCTGATCGGGTGACGCTAGTCCGAGTGGGCTAACGCGCAACCGGTCACCCAGCGCGTCGCCGCAGAATCAGTCCTCCGGGTGAATCGCCACGCAGCCGCACGACTCCCGGTGCCGCAGCACGGGTAGGAGCCGCAGCGTCTCCGGCCTGCGGTCCGGGTCCTTGATCCGCGAGAGCAGCAGCCGGACGGCCTCGCGGCCGATGTCGGCGATGGGCTGCGCCATCGTGGTCAGCGGCGGGTCCACGAGATCGGCCCATTCGGTGTCGTCGAAGCCCACCACGGCGACGTCCTTGCCGACGTGCAGCTGCCGTCGCCGTGCCTCGTGCAGCACACCGGCCATCATCGCGTCGTTGCCGACCACGACCGCGCTCGGCGGCTCCGGCCGGTCCAGCAGCGCCGCGAGCGCGCGTGCGCCGCCCGCGCGCTCGGAGTTGCCCGGCACCACGAGGTCCGGGTTCCAGGCGAGCCCGCCGCGGCCGAGGCCGAGCCGGTAGCCGAGCGTGCGCTCCTCGCTCGTGGCGAGCCCGGGGGTCCCCGCGACGAATCCGATCCGGCGGTGGCCCAGCGAGGCGAGGTGCTCGGTGAGCGCGGACGTCGACTGGATGTTCTCCGCGCCGACCTGGTCCACGTCGCCCCTCGTGGCGAGCCGGTCGACCAGCACCGTGGGGATGCCGAGCGAGACGAGCTCGCTGATCACTGAGCCGTCGCCGGGCACGGACGTGAGCAGCAGGCCCTCGACGCGCCTCGAACGCAGCGCGCGCACGACGGCCTGCTCGGTGTCGACGGTGTCGTGCGTATCGGACAGCAGCACCGTGTAGCCTGCGGCCGCGGCTTCCCGCTCGATGGTCTGCATGAGCACGGCGAAGTACGGGTTGGCGAGCAGCGAGATCGCGACGCCGATCGACCGCGTGCCGCCGGTGACGAGCGAGCGGGCGATGACGTCGCCCGTGTAGCCGGTCTGCTCGATGGCCTCGAGCACCGCTGCTCTGGTCTCCGGGGCCACGGCCCTCGTGCCGTTGACGACGTGCGAGACGGTGGTGATCGAGACCCCGGCCAGCTCGGCGATGTCGCGCTGAGTGGGCCGGGTCGATCGCTGCGGGGGCATGGTTCGTCCTTCGCGGCTCGCGGCAAGCGTTTGCGCAAACGGTTGCCAGCGAGCATAACCTCTGCCTACGTTGCAGGCGTCCGGCGGTGTGCCTCGGAGCGGAGGAGGGTGCGAGCGTGAGGGTGCTCCTGGCGGGGCTGTGCACCGTCGACGTCGTTCAGCGCGTCGACGAGCTGCCGGAGCCGGGGCACAAGGTCCAGTCGCGCTCGGTCGAGACCGCCGCGGGCGGACCCGCCACCAACGCCGCCGTCACGGTCGCGGCGCTCGGCGGAGCGCCCACGCTGCTGACCGTCCTCGGTGCCCACCCGCTCGCGGAGCTGGCGCGCGCGGACCTCGCGGCGTGCGGCGTGGACGTGCTCGACGCGTTGCCCGCGCACCCGGACCCGCCAGCCGTGAGCGCCGTGGCCGTGCGCGAGCGCGACGGCGAGCGCACCGTGGTCTCGCACAACGCCGCGGCGGTGCCCGACGACCTCGGCTCCGCGCCGCTGCCGGCGACCGATGCGGTGCTGGTGGACGGCCACCACCCCGCGCTCGCGCTGGCCGCCGCCCGGTGGGGCCGGGAGAAGGGCGTGCCCGTGGTGGTGGACGCGGGCAGCTGGAAGCCCGTGTTCGCGGACGTCTTCCCGCTGGCCGACGTGGTCGCCTGCTCGGCGCACTTCCGCGCACCGGAGGGGGCGCTGCGGGACGTGCCGACGGTGATCACCACGGCGGGCCCCGAACCGGTGCGCTGGCGAAGCGGCGCCGAGTCGGGCGAGGTGGCGGTGCCCGCGGTCGAGGCGAAGGACACGCTCGGCGCGGGCGACGTGTGGCACGGCGCGCTCGTCGCAAGGGCAGGCGAGCTGCCGGTCCCCGAACTGATCGGGTTCGCCAACGAGGTGGCTGCCGAGCGGGTGCGCCACAGTGGACCGAGAAGCTGGCTGGGCCCGGTCAGGGTGAGGATGGGAGAGAGATGACGTCGTTCGACGAGTTGCTGGACAGGGCGCAGACGCTCGCCGCGAGGGACGGGCGCACGGTACTGGGCATCGCGGGAGCCCCCGCCTCCGGCAAGACGACCCTCGCGTGGCGCCTGGCCAACGCGCTCGGTGACCGTGCGACCGTGGTGGGCATGGACGGCTTCCACCTCGCGCAGGTGGAGCTCAACCGGCTCGGCCGCACCGACCGCAAGGGCGCACCGGACACCTTCGACGCCTACGGCTACGTGCACCTCATCCGCAGGCTCGCGAAGGGTGAGGAACTGGTCTACGCGCCGGAGTTCCGCCGCGAGATCGAGGAGCCGATCGCGTGCGCGGTGCCGGTGCCGCCGACCGTGCGGCTGGTGATCACCGAGGGCAACTACCTGCTGCTCGACAGCGAGCCGTGGGCGGATCTGCGGTCCCTGATCGACGACGTCTGGTACCTGCAGCCTGACGAGGACGAGCGCATCGAGCGGCTGGTGACGCGGCACCGCAAGTACGGACGGTCCCTTGTGGAGGCCCGCCAGCGCGCACTCGGCTCCGACCAGCGCAACGCGGACCTGATCGCCCCGAGCGCCGTGCGAGCCGACCTCGTGGTGCGGGACATGGAGCTACCCCACTTCGCCGTCTGAGCCCTGTGCCCCCGACGCAGTGAAGGCCACCATGCCTGCGTTCAACGCAGGCATGGTGGCCTTCACTGCAGAGCGGGAGTGCGCCCCAGCCAATTCGTCCACAGGTTGCCTGTGGACAACCGCGAGTTACCCACAGGGGTGTGGGGAAATTCCGGCCCGGCCGAGTACGACGGGGTCACGGCGACATCCCATTCCAGCCACCCGGCGAGCGGGTGCGCGGACCCCCGGCGAGAATCCTCGTGCGGGGGTGGAAGGACGACTGTGAGACATGACCAAGCTCGCGAGTGTGCACCATCTGGCTCTCACGGTCACCGACGTCGACCGCAGCGTGCCGTGGTACGTGCGGGTGCTGGAGTTCGAGGAGATCTCGCGCCGCGACGACCCCGAGAAGGGGTTGCGGAAGGTGTTGCTGCGCGCGCCCGGTGACGGCTTCTCCGTGATGCTCGTCCAGCACGCCCACGTCGAGCGGCCGCCCTTCGACGAGCGGCACACCGGGCTCGACCACGTCGCGTTCAAGGTCGGCTCGTTCGCCGAGCTGCAGCGCTGGCAGGAGCGGCTCGCCGAGTACGGCGTCACCCACACTCCCGCGACGCCGTCGCGCACCGTGCCCGGCTCGCTGGTCGTGGTGTTCCGCGACCCGGACGGCATCCAGCTGGAGGTGTGGGCGGAGCCGGAGTGACGGCTCAGGCGCTGGCCGCCTCCGTCTCGGTCTCGACCGGGCGGCGCATCTCCTGCCGGTAGCGGTACACGCCGTAGGCCGTGCCGAGCACGAAGAACGCGACACTGCCCCACACCAGTGCCGTCTTGAGCCACGGCACCACGTCGAGCAGCCCGGCGCCGTAGTAGCCCACCAGCACCAGCGTCGGCACCCACAGCACCGCACCCGCGGTGGTCGCCAGCAGGAAGCGCCGGGGGTCCATGCGCGCCGCGCCCGCGATCAGCGGGGCGAGCGTGCGCACCCACGGGATCCACCGCGCCGCGACGATCGCCAGGAAGCCCCTGCGGTTGAGGAAGGCGCGCGCCCGTTCGAGGTTGGCCTGGTTGAGCACCTTGCCGCCGCGCCGCGCGATGAACTTCGTGCCGGTCTGCCTGCCGATGTAGTAGCCGACCTGGTTGCCCACCACGGCGACCACCAGTGCCACCCCGGACAGTGCCCAGGCGTGGGCGTCCGCGTCGTGCTGCGCCAGCACCACGCCGGCCCCGAACAGCAGCGAGTCGCCGGGCAGGAAGAGGCCGACAATCAGCGCGCATTCGATGAACACGAAGCTGAGCACGATGACCCAGACGAGGAGCGGACCGGCCGTCGCGAGCCAGTCAAGCCCGACGCCCGCGGCTTCGGCGTGCACGATACCCACGCCCGGCAGCGTACGTGCCTTCTCGGTGTGCACCTAACCCGAACGGTGTCGTTCCGGTTTCCACCCGGTCACGAGCGACGTGTCGCCGGAACTCGTCAGAACTCCGGAAGCCGCTCGCCCTGCAGCGCCTGGATGTCGAGTTCCACCTTCACGGTCGTGCCGATCGCGGCCACGCCGGCCCGCACCATCGCGTTGTAGTTGATCGCGAAGTCGTCACGGCTCAGCTGCGTCTCGGCGTGGAACGCGGCCCGCACGCCGCCCCACGGGTCGGGCCCGTACCCGCCGTAGCGCAGGTCCAGCTCGATCTCGCGGCGCTGCCCGTGCAGCACCAGCTCACCGCGCAGCAGCCAGGTGTCGGCGCCGTTGCGAACCAGGTCGGTGCCCGCGAACTCGATCGCCGGGTACGTGGCCACGTCGAGGAAGTCCGCCGAACGCAGGTGGTCGTCGCGCATCTTGATGCCCGTGTCGATCGACGCGGCCTCGATCCGGGCACGCACCGACGAGCGCTCGACGGGCCGTTCCACCACGATCCGGCCCGAGAGCTCGGGAAAGCGTGCCTTGATGCTCGCGATCCCGAGGTGGCGGGCGGTCACCACCACCGACGAGTGCACGGGGTCGATCACCCACGGTCCCGGCGGCGGCAGCTCGACCGCGCCCTCCTCGGGGGCGAGTGTGACGTCGCCGATCGAGCCCGAGCCGTCGCCCGCTACCTGCGCGGTGCGGGCGACGGGCAGGTAGCCGGGTGCGGTCACCACGGCGGTGTAGACGCCGGGGGCGAGCGGCCCGGTGACCACCGCACCCTGCGCGTCCGCCGTGGCCCTCGCCGCCTGCCGCCCGCCGAGGTCGGTCACGGTCAGCACGGCGTGTGCCACCGCCCAGCCCTCGGCGGTCCGGACGGTTCCCGAGAGCCCCGCCATCAGCGACCGTGCCCCGTGAGGTCGTCGATCACCTGGTCGTAGCCGAGGCGCACGTCGTGCTCGGCCTCCCCGCCCGCGACGGTCACCCGGCTCGTCGCGGGCGGATACCCGCTCGCGACCACGGTGTAGTCGCCCTCGGGCAGGTCGCTCACCACGTAGCGGCCGGACTCGTCGGTCCTGGCCACCGCCGCGACGTTGCCGTCGGCGTCGAGCACGGTGATCCGCGCGTCGCGCACCGGCCGGTCGTCCTCGGCCAGCGCCGTGCCGCTCAACAGCACCGAGCCGGTGAGCTCGAGGTCGTGGTGCAGCACCCCGCTGTCGGGCACGGTCAGCGTCACGGCGGCGGGGCGCAGCCGCTCCCCGCTCGCGACGAGCGTGTAGGTGCCGGCGCTGACCCCGGTGAACGCGTAGGTTCCGTCGGCCTGCGTGCCGCACGCACCGGTGACCTCGCCGCGCGAGTCGGCGAGCGTCACGGTCGCGTTCGCCAGCGGCGTGCCGGTGCCCGCTGCCCGCACCACGCCGGTGACCTCACCGGAGCCGGTCAGCGTGATGTCGACGCGCGTCGGGGCTCCCGTGCCGCCGACGACGACGCTCGACGCCTGCGGCTGGTGGCCGCCCGCCGACACGATCAGCACGTAGGTGCCTGCGTCGGGAGCGCCGATGGTGTAGCCGCCGTCGGCCTGGCCGGTGCCCCGCGCGACCTGCCTGCCCCGCTGGTCGATCAGCGTGAGCGCGGCGCCCGCGACAGACGAGCCGTCCTGCCTGCGGATGTGCCCGGTGACGGGCAGCCCCGGCGTCTCCACCGCGCTGCCGAAGCCCGTCGACGCCACGATCGGCGCCGTGGCGCCGCGCAGCTCGGCGTGACCGTTCTCGTCGGCCCGCGAGTGCCTGCCTGCCGCGACCAGCTCGGGCTCGCGGTCGAGCGCCTCGTCGGCGTCGGCGAGCGCCGCCTCGCGCTGTGCCTCAGGGACGGCGGCGGCGTTGTCGGTGTCGAGCAGCGCCTCGCCGCCCTCCATCGCCGCGGCCTTCGGTGCGCTGTCGGCCAGCGGGATCTCCTTCATGAACAGCAGCACGAGGAACGCGAGCGCGGCCACGCCCGCGCCGATGTAGAACACCAGGTTGATCGAGTCGGTGAAGCCGATGAAGAACGGCCTCGCCTGCTCGATCGGGAGCTGCTGGAGGAACGACGAGTCGCTCATGATGTCGTTGCCGGCGGCGTTCATGGCCGACGGCGTGACGCCGGCCGCGCGGAAGGCGTCGGCGATGTTGTCGTTGAGGGTGCTGAACAGCACCGACAGGAACACCGCGACACCCAGCGTGCCGCCGATCTGGCGGAAGAACGTCGCCGAGGCGGTGGACACGCCCATGTCGCGGCGCGGGCCCGCGTTCTGCACGGCGATGATCAGGGTCTGCATGCAGCCACCGAGGCCGAGGCCGATCACGGCCATGTAGACCATCGGCTGCCAGATCGGGCTGTCCCACTCCACCTGCGCGAACAGCAGCATGCCCGCCGTCATCAGCGCGGTGCCGACGACCGGGAAGATCTTGTAGCGGCCCGTGCGCGAGGTCAGCTGGCCCGACGTGACCGAGCCCGTCATGACGCCGACCATCAGCGGCAGCGACAGCAGACCGGCCTCGGTCGGCGTGTAGCCCTGCACGATCTGCAGGTACTGCGGGATCAGCATGATCGAGCCGAACATGGCGACACCGACGATCACGCCGCCCGCGATCGCGACGGTGAACGTCGAGTTGCGGAACAGGCGCAGCGGGATCAGCGCCTCGTCCTTCATCACGTGCTCGACGAACAGAAACAGCACGAGCCCGACCGCGCCGATGCCGTAGCAGACCACGGCACGCGTGGAGCCCCAGCCCCATTCGCGGCCCTGCTCGGCGATGAGCAGCAGCGGCACGAGGCAGATCACCAGCGCGAGGCCGCCCCACCAGTCGATGCGGTGCTGCTGGCGCTGGTGCGGCACGTTCAGCACCTTCGCCACCACGAACAGCGCGATGATGCCCAGCGGCACGTTGACGAGGAACACCCAGCGCCAGCCCGTGATCCCGGCGAACGAGTCGAGCCCGGCGAGGAACCCGCCCAGCACGGGGCCGAGCACCGTCGACGTGCCGAACACCGCGAGGAAGAAGCCCTGGTAGCGGGCGCGCTGCCGGGGCGGCACGATGTCGCCGAGGATGGTCAGCGCGAGCGACATCAGACCACCGGCGCCGAGGCCCTGCACGGCGCGGAACGCCGCGAGCTGGTACATCGACTGCGCGAACGTCGCCGCCACCGAACCGATCACGAAGATCGAGATCGCCGCGAGGTAGAACGGCTTGCGGCCGTAGATGTCGGAGAGCTTGCCGTAGATCGGCGTGGCGATTGTCGCGGTGATCAGGTACGCCGTGGTGATCCAGGCCTGGAGGCTCAGGCCGTTCAGGTCGTCGGCGATCGTGCGGATGGACGTGCCGACGATGGTCTGGTCCAGTGCGGCCAGGAACATCCCGGTCATCAGTCCGATGAGGATGACGACGATCTGGCGGTGGGTCAGGTTGGGTCCGGCGTCCGGATCCGCGCCTGGCGCCGCTGTCTGCTGGGCGGCGGATGTCATGCGTTGTCCCCCTCGGTGGTGCTGAACTGCTGTGGATCGAAGTTCTCGATGCCCGTGTTGAGCCGGTCGATGAGCCGCGTGAGTGTGCGCCGCTCCTCGTCGGGCCAGTCGGCGAGCAGCGTGGCGAGCCAGTGGCCGCGGAGCCTGCGGTTCTCCTCGAACACCCGTAGCCCCTCGTCGGTGGGCGCCAGCAGGCAGGCGCGGCCGTCCTCGGGGTCGGCGGTGCGCTCGACGAGGCCGTGCTGGACGAGCGAGCTGCTCTGCCTGCTGATCGTGGAGATGTCGGAGTGCAACGACTCGGCGAGCCGGCTCGTGCGCTGCGGTCCGTCGTGGACGAGCGTGAACAGGATCGCGTAGGCGGCTCGCTCAATGCCGTCCGGGCCCCGCTTCGCGACCTGCGACTTCGCCCGTGCCATCGCCCGCATGAACCGGACCAGCTGTGCGCCCAGCTCGTCGGCGACGGCGAGTTCGGCCTCGGTCGGCTGGGCGGTGTCCTGGGATGCAGGAGCCATGAGCAGGTCTTTCGTCTCGGATGTCTTGTTTGCGTCGTGCAACTAGTTGCCTCAAGCAAGAATGTCCCCGCGGCGTGGCTTCGTGCAACCCGATTACCCGGGGCTGTGCTCCACGCCACCGGGCCTGTCACCCGCCCGTGTGAGCGGAATGCCGGGCGACCTGGTCGCGTTCCGCGGTCATGAGCCGAGATCCCCTGCGCGCGCTACTCACCGAGCGGCCCTTCGGCGTGCTGGTCACGCTCAAACGCGACGGACGCCCTCAGCTGTCCAACGTCAACCACCACTACGACCCCGAGCGGGACCTCCTGCGCGTCTCGATCACCGAAGGCAGGGCCAAGACCAAGAACCTCCGCCGCGACCCGAGGGCGAGCTACCACGTGTCGAGCGCCGACGGCTGGTCCTACGCCGTCGCCGAGGGCGTCGCCGAACTGTCGGCGGTGGCGAAGGACGAGCACGACGACGCCGTGGAGGAGCTGATCGACCTCTACCGCGCGATCAGGGGCGAGCACCCGGACTGGGCCGAGTACCGCACCGCGATGGTGGCCGACCAGCGCCTCGTCCTGCGGTTGCGGGTGGACCGCGTCTACGGGATGGCGCGCTAGCGTTGGCGGCATGACACTGCTGTCGACGTTGCGCGAGGAGCTCGGTGCCGACGCCGTGCTCACCGATCCGGACGTGACCGCCGCCTACTCCAGGGACGAGATGCCGCTGGCCCCCGCAGGGGTTCCGCTCGCGGTGGTGCTGCCGTCGGACGTCGCTGGGGTGCGGGCGACCGTGCGAGCCTGTGCGGAGGCGGGGGTTCCGATCGTGCCGCGCGGCGCGGGCAGCGGCATCTGCGGCGGCGCGAACGCGATCGAGGGCTGCGTGGTGCTCGTGACCACCAAGCTCGACGAGATACTGGAGATCGACGCCGACAACCGGCTCGCCGTGGTCCAGCCCGGCGTGGTGAACCTGCACCTGCGCGACGCCGTCGCCAAGCACGGCCTGTTCTACCCTCCCGATCCCTCCAGCTACGACTGGTGCACGATCGGCGGCAACCTCGCCACCAACGCGGGCGGGCTGTGCTGCGTGAAGTACGGCGTCACCGCCGACTCCGTGCTCGGGCTCGAGGTCGTGCTCGCCGACGGCTCGCTGCTGCGCACCGGCCGCCGCACGGTGAAGGGCGTCGCGGGCTACGACCTCACCAAGCTCTTCGTCGGCAGCGAGGGCACCCTCGGCGTCATCACGCAGGCCACCCTCGCCCTGCGGCCGCTACCGCAGGCGCCGGGCACGCTCGTCGCCGCGTTCTCCTCCACCAGGGACGCCGGTGCCGCGGTGAGCCGGATCGTGCGCGAGGGGCTCGTGCCCTCGCTCATGGAGATCATGGACGCCGCCACGATCGCGGCCGTCGAGAACCACCTCAACACCGACCTCGGCGCGGGCTCCCGCTCCGGAGCGCTGCTGCTGTGCCAGTCCGACGCCGGTGGAGAGGTGGCGCACCGGGAGCTGGCGGCGTTGCAGCAGGTGTGCGCCGACGCCGGCGCGGAGATGACGCACGCGACCGAGGACCTCGCCGAGGGCAACCTGCTGATGCAGGCCCGCCGTTCGGTGCACTACGCGCTGGCCGCGCTGGGCGCCAACATGACCGACGACGTGTGCGTGCCCCGCACGCGCATCGCCGACCTCATCGAGGGCTGCGAGCGAATCAGCGAGGAGGTGGGCCTGCGCATCGCCGTCTGCGGGCACGCCGGCGACGGGAACATGCACCCCACGGTGGTCTACGACGCGGCGGCCGAGGGCGAGTTCGACCGGGCGCGCAAGGCGTTCGACGCGATCCTCGACCTCGGCCTGGCGCTCGGCGGCACGGTGACCGGCGAGCACGGTGTCGGCAAGTTCAAGCAGGACTGGCTCGAACGCGAGATCGGCCCCGTCGGCCTGCGCGTGCACCGGCAGCTCAAGCGGGCACTCGACCCGGACGGCCTGTTCAACCCCGGGTCGATGTTCTCCCTGGAGTGAGCGTCAGTTCTCGGTCGGCGTGCGCTTCTCGCGGCGCGCCTTGAGGTACTCGAAGACGATCGGCAGCACCGACACCAGCACGATCAGCAGGAAGATCGCGTCGACGTTGTCGCGGATGAACGCGATGTTGCCCAGCAGCGAGCCGAGCACGATGAGCCCGGCGGCCCACAGGATGCCGCCGAGGACCGTGTAGGTGAAGTACTTCTTCGGGTCCATGCGGCCGATGCCGCCCAGCCACGTGATGAACGTGCGCACGAACGGCACGAACCGGGCCAGCACGATCGCCTTGGGGCCGTGCTTCTCCAGGAACGCGTGCGTCTTGTCGACGTACTCCTGTTTGAAGAACCGCGAGTCCGGCCGGTTGAACAGCTTCGGCCCGACCTTCCAGCCGATGCCGTAGCCGACGACGTTGCCGATGATCGCCGCGACGGTGGCGAGAACGCAGACCAGCCACAGCGGCACGTCGAGGCTGCCGTTCGCGACGAACAGACCGGCCGTGAACAGCAGCGAGTCGCCCGGCAGCACCGGGAAGACACTGCTCTCCGCGAACAGGATCAGGCACAGCACGGCGACCACCGCGGGCCCGATGCCCGAGAGCAGGTGCTCCGGATTGAGCCAGTCGGGCATGATCGACATCTGGGCCGGTGTCTGCGCGAGAATCACGCAGGACAAGGTACAGGGTCGCCGAGACCGCCCACATGAGCCTTAGTGCCCGCGTTCACAAGAGCGTGAGCAGGCCGATCACACATCCCGAGGCAAGGCCGAGCAACAACGTCAGTAGCAAGATCCAGTACAGCGACAGCGGTTCCGGCTGTCTCGCCCTCGGCGGTGCGGGGACGGGGGCGGGGTGCGCGAGCGCGTCCAGCGCGGCCCGTTCGCGTTCGAGCGACCCCTCACCGGCTCCGGAGAGCAGGCCGTACCCTCCGGGCGTCTCGACGACGGGAGGCGGCTCCCGCCGGGGAGTGCTCGGCTTCGCCGGCGGCGCGTTGCGCGCCTGCGCGCGCAGCGCCTCGGCGAGCAGGCGCTCGGGGTCGTCACTCATCACCGTTCAGGGTAGTGCTGCTGGAACAGCGGGCCGAAGCGTTCGGTGAGCCAGTCGCTGAGTGCGCGGCTCATCGACTTGGCGAGAAACGCCGTCACCACCGACTGCGCGAGCGGCCTCAGCCTGCTCGCCTGCTGGGTGAGCTGTGGCATCTCGTCGCCGCTGGGGGTCCAGCCCGTGTCGCGGCCCGGCACCACGTGCTCGTCGACCATCCGCAGGAACATCGCGGCGAGCTGGTCGGTGTGCCGCCGCACCTGCTCGGCGATCTCCAGCAGCGCCGTCAGCGGCACACCCGCGGCGAGCAGCTCCCTTCCCGCGTGCAGCAGCCGGGGGCTCCGCACGAGCACATGAGCGGCTCCGTCGTGGGTGAACAGGCCCAGCCGCACGAGCCTCGCGATCACCTCGGTGTCGACGCCGTGGTGGCTGAACTCGGCGAGCAGGTCGGCCAGCGCGATCCGCTCGGTCGGCTCGTCGCTCCACGGCAGCGACAGCACCTGTTCCAGGCCGAGGAGGTCCTCCAGGTCGCGGCCCGACTGCCACGTGGTGAGCAGCTCGCGGATCTGCGCGAACGTGTAGCCGCGCTTGAGCAGCCCGAGGATCACCCGCAGCCGGGCCAGGTGCGCGTCTGAGTAGAGCGCGACGCGGCCTCGTCGCTCGGGTGGAGGAAGCAGCTCGCGGTCCTGGTACACCCGTACGTTTCCGACTGTCGTGCCCGCGAGGCGGGCGAGCTCGTCGACGCGGTACTCCGCCACCCAGGAGAGTCTAGTGGTCGCTGGGAGTTACCCATTCGCCGCGGCGCAATACCCCCATTGGGCAAAGATCATCACCGAGAAGTACCAGGTCGGCCTGCAGGCCGCGACACAGCCGGCCGGTGCGGTCCGCGATGCCGAGCAGCTCGGCCGGTCTACTCGCGGTAGCACGCACCGCGTCGGTGACGCTCAGCCCCGCGCCGTGCACGAGGTTGCGGAAGGCGGCGTCCATCGTGAGCGTGCTGCCGGCGAGCGCGCCGTTGCCCGCGAGCGTCGCGACGCCGCCGCGCACGTCGACGGCGAGCCTGCCGAGCGAGTAGGTGCCGTCTGCGGCGTCCGTCGCCGACATCGCGTCGGTGACGAGCACGGTCCGGTCCCGGCCCGCGTGCCGCGCGGCCAGCCGCACCACCGTGGGATGCACGTGGACGAGGTCGCAGATGAGCTCCACGGTCACCCGCTCGTCGTCGAGCAGCACCCCGACCGGGCCGGGTTCCCGGTGGTGCAGCGGCCGCATACCGTTGAAGAGGTGGGTCGCCACCGTCGCACCGGCGTCCACGGCGGGCCGGATCTGCTCCTCGGTGCCGTCGGTGTGCCCGATCGCCGCGATCACGCCCGACTCGGCGAGCTGGCGCACTGCCTTGATGCCGCCGGTCAGCTCGGGTGCGAGCGTGACCATGCGGACGTGACCCCTGCCGGCGTCGAGCAGCGAGTCGACCGCGCTGGTGTCGGGCTCGCGCAGTGCGGCGGGGTCGTGCGCGCCGCAGCGGGCCTGCGCGATGAACGGACCCTCCAGGTGCACGCCTGCCAGTTCGCCGTCCTCGACCAGTTCCGACAGTGCCGCGAGCTGGTCGGTGAGCACGCCCAGCTGGTCGGAGACCAGGCTCGCCAGCATGGTCGTGGTGCCGTGCCGCCGGTGGGCCGCGATCGCCCTGGCCGCCTCGGCGGGGTCGGCGGTGGAGAACGACGCACCGCCACCACCGTGGCAGTGCGTGTCGACGAAGCCGGGCACGACGAGCGCTCCGCCGACGTCGACGTGCCTGCCTTCGGGAGGCGTGCCCGTGCCCAGCTCGGCGATCCGGCCTGCCGAGACGGCGAGCCAGCCGTCGTCGAGTACGCCGTCGGGGCAGGCCAGCCGCCCGCCGGTGAGCACGAAGTCGTCGGAGCCGTTCACGACCACATCATATTGGTCCAGACCAGAATGTCGGCAACTCACGAAATATCGAGGCTACCTTGTTATTCAGTTTCTACCGTCGTGCATCGCCCGCTGGAGAGCCTCCAGTGCCCGGCTCGCCGTGGACTTGACGGTGCCCTTGGAGATGCCCGCCGCCTCGGAGATCTCCGCTTCCGACAGTCCGCCGTAGTAGCGCAGCACCAGCACTTCCCGTTGGCGGGGCGGAAGCTTCGACAGCGCGTTGACGACGGCCTGGTGCTCGGTCGACAGCATCGCGAGGCTCTCGGCCGAGCGCGCGTTCACGGCGTGCGGGGGCACGTACTCGCGCGCGGTCTTGCGCCTGCGCAGCACGCTGCGCGACCCGTTCACCACGGCCGTGCGCAGGTAGCCGACGGCGGCCGCGGCGTCGCGGAGCTTGCCCCAGTTGCGGTGCAGACCGGTGAAGGCCTCCTGCACCACGTCCTCGGCGGTCGCGGGCTCGTCGACGAGCAGGATGGCGAGGCGCACCAGCCGCATCCGGTGCTGGCGGTAGAGGTCCTCGAGTGTCAGTGGGCCCGAGGGCTGGGCTTTGGGCAAGGGAGCGTCCAGCGTGCGCAGGTGACCGAGCGTCTGCTCGACACTGCTCTCGACGTTTCTCCCTGCTGCTGCGGCGTTGCGCTGGCGCATGGGCTCGGCGCTGCCCTGCATCGAAACCTGCCCATCCCTCGACGGCGTTCTCCAGCTCCGTGGAGCACGAAACTGACGCGCACTCAGCGTATCGGGTGGAACTGGCATTACCCAGCGTTCTCAGATGACCGTCAGGTACCGATACGGTGCGCAAGCTACGCACAACGCTAGATCATCGGGAGGACGCAGTGGCCTGGTTCCTGGTCGAAATCGAGTACGTGCCGGAGAAGTTCGCCGAGGTCCGGCCGCGGCACCGCGACTTCCTGGTGTCGCTCGCCGAGCAGGGGGTCGTCGCGATCGCGGGCCCGGTGGACGACGACAAGGGCGGGCTGGCCCTGTACCAGGCCGAGAACCGCGAGGAGCTGCAGAAGCTGATCGACCAGGACCCGTACCACCTCGAAGGCGCGATCGCGCAGCGTAAGGTCCGCGAGTTCAAACCGGTGATCGGCGCCTGGCTCCCGGCCTCCTGAACAGCCCCCAAGGCCACCTTTGTTGCGTTGAACGCAACAAAGGTGGCCTTGGGGAGCGTTGGGGTGGTTACTGGGCGTGAACGATGACGCCGCGGACGTTCTTGCCGTCACGCAGGTCCTGGTAGCCCTCGTTGACCTGCTCCAGGGTGTACTTCGTCGTCACGAGCTCGTCGAGCTTGAGCTTGCCCGCGTCGTAGAGGCGCAGGAGCTTGACGATGTCGTACTGCGGGTTGGCCGAGCCGAACAGCGTGCCCTTGATCGTCTTCTCGAACAGCGTCAGCACACCGCCCGAGACGTGCACGGTCAGCTTCTCCGGGTTCGCCAGCCCCGTGATCACCACGGTGCCGCCCTTGCCGACGGCGTTGAACGCGTCGGTCACCACCTGCTCGTCAACGGTGCCCACCGTGATCAGCGCCTGGTCGGCCATCTGGCCCCAGGTCAGCTCGGCGATCTTCTCGGCGGCCTCGCCCGCCGACGCGAACGCGTGGGTCGCGCCGAGCTTCAGCGCGCTCTCGCGCTTGAACTCCACCGGGTCCACCACCACGACGTTCTTGGCACCCGCGTGCGCCGCGCCCTGCACGGCGTTGATGCCGATGCCGCCGATGCCGTAGATGACCGTGGTGTCGCCCGCGCGTACCCCGCCCGCGTAGTTCGCGGTCGCCCATCCGGTCGGGACACCGCAGCCCACCAGCACCGCCGTCTCCAGCGGCAGCCACTCGTCGACCTTCACCACCGAGTGCTGCGAGATCGTCGCCCGCTCGGAGAACGTGCCGAGCATGCACATCGCGCCGAAGTCCTGGCCGCCGGAGTGGAAGCGGAACGACCCGTCCGGCATGTGCCCGTCGAGGATCGTCGCGCCCATGTCGCACAGGTTCGAGCGGCCCGTCGCACAGTAGCGGCACGTGCCACAGTTCGGGATGAAGCTGCACACCACGTGGTCGCCGGGCTGGACCTTGGTGACGCCGGGGCCGACCTCCTCGATGATGCCCGCGCCCTCGTGGCCGCCGATGATCGGGAACCGGGGCGCCAGGTCACCGTCGATCAGGTGCAGGTCGGAGTGGCACAGACCGGCGGCCGTGTACTTGATCAGCACCTCGCCCGGGCCGGGGCCGTCCAGGTCGAGTTCGAGGATCTCGAAGGGCTTGCCAGCGTCGAACAGTACCGCTGCCTTCGTCTTCACAGCTGTCTCCTCACGTGCGCCGTTGCTACGTCGTGCCGTGATTGTCGAACGGCTCGGCCACGCGCGAGTGTGCAAATCCTGCACACCTGGAGTGCTAGCCGCTGATGCGCAGCGCCCGCATCCGGTTGTAGAGGGTGGAGCGGCTGATGCCGAGCTGCTTCGCCGCGTGCACCTTGTTGCCGCCGACGGCGGCGAGCGCCTTGGTGATCGCGTCGTGCTCGGCCTGTTCCCAGCCGGTGAGCTGGGGCGATGCGGCGCTCACCTGGCAGCTCGGCGCGAGGTCCCTCGCCGTGATGTCGCCGGCGGAGCGGCTCTGGGCGGCCTCCTCCAGCACGGTCTCCAGCTCGCGGAGGTTGCCCGGCCACGGCTGCGCGGCGAGCAGTTCGAGTGCGCCCGCGGTGAGCCGCAGCGACGTGCCGCCGCGGACCCCGCCGAGCAGGGTCCTGGCGAGCGCGGGGATGTCGGCGCGCCGTTCGCGCAGCGGGGGCAGCTCGACCCGCCGGTGCACGCGTGCGGCGAGTGCGGCGTGCTCGTCGCGTAGTTCGGCGAGCGGTCCGCTGGTGAGCACGAACCACGCGGGCGAGGTGTCCAGCAGCCGGGCGAGCCGTGCCGCGAGGACGGCGGGCAGCAGATGCACGTCCTGTACCGCGACGAGTCCGGGATGCCCTGCCGCGAGCTCCTCCAGCCGGGTGCACCACGCCGCCTCGCCCAGCACGGGCACGTCGGCGGCGTCGAGCCTCGCCAGTGGTTCCGCGCCAGCGAGCACGGCGGTCGCCGCGGTGCGCCCGGTGCCCGGCTCGCCCGCCACGAGCACCCGGCGACGCGCGAGCGAGCTGCGGCGGAGCCGGTCCTCGGCGTCGGCGGGCAGCACGCCGCCGAGCGCGCGCCTGCGCACGTGGGCCGGGTATGTCGGCCGCAGCGGGGCCAGTTCGAACAGCATCCCGGCGTTGACCGAAACCGCCTCCATCCGCACCTCGACCTCGGTGCCGGAGGACAGCCGCAGCCTGCGCACGCCGCGCCGCGTCCGGCTGACCTCGCGCAGGAGCGCGTGGTCGCAGGCGTCGACGAGATCCACGGCCGTGCTGTTGGCGAGCACCACGTCCTCGCCGAGCGCGAGCACCGCCGACGAGCGGTGCTGGGCGGCCTGGAACGCGGCGAGCAGCCGCTGCTGGGCCTGGTTGGAGCCGTCGAGCAGGCGCTGCTCGATGTCGGCGACGGCGTGCGCGAGGAACGGACCGAGCAGCGGGTTGGTGTCCTCGACCAGGCCGGTGATGTCGAGCACGCCCTCCAGGCGCTTGGTGGCGGGGTGGACGATCGGGTGGCCGTAGCAGGTGAACTGCTTGAATGCCTCCAGGTAGTGCTCGTCGCCGTGCACGGCGACGCCCCTGCGCACCTCGTATGGGGTCGCGATCGAGTTGGTGCCGCTGGTCTCCTCGGTGAACTGGCAGCCGGGCACGGCGCTGACGCTGTCGAGCACCCGCTCCACGGAGCGCTTGCCGAAGCGTCTGGCCACGATGCGGGAGTCGCGGTCGGCGAGCACCACGCACAGCCGTGTGTCGTCGAGGTGCCTGGCGATCTCGTCGAGGACAGGAGTGGCCGCCCGCAGCAGTCTGCTGCTGGTGTCGATGTCGCGAACTTCCAGCCGGTCGGCGGGACTGCTCGGCTTCAGCCCGGAGAGCTCGGCCCGCCGCCACGACTGAGCGATCTCCAGTCGTAGCTCCACAGCGCACTCCTCGTCGAGTGATCCACGCCATCATCGCAGCCGGAGCGCGCGGGAACCAGGGCCGAAGAGGTCAGTACACCCCGCCGAGCTTCGTGTGGTCCCAGCTGACGACCTTGGTCGGCGTCAGCAGCAGGCCGACCCGCTTGGGAGCCTGCAGTGCGACGCCGGCCTTCAGCTCGGCGGAGGCCGGCGGCTCGTCGCTGTAGCGCAGCAGCAGCTCCGTGCCGATCGCCGCCACCGCGTCGGTGTCCTCGATCAGCTCCACGTCGCATTCCATCGAGACGCCGCGCAGCTTCTCGTAGGAGTCGCCGGACTCGACGAGCACCGTCGCCTGCGGCAGCCGCAGCAGGTTGGCGACCTTCTGCGACTTGCGGTAGGTCCAGGTGGCCACGGCCTCGCCCCTCGGGACGTACCAGAGCGGGGCGAGGTGCGGCCTGCCGTTCGGGCTCATCGTCGCGACGTTGATGACCTTCTGTTCGGCGAGGTAGGCGACTACCTCGTCCGTGGTCATCCTGATCTGTTCGCGCCGGGACATTCGTCTCGCTTCCTACTTCGTCGCGGCTCGGCCGCCGTGACCGGTGACGGCGGCCTCGCGGGCGCCGCGGCTGGCGATGTCCTCCAGCGCGGCCCGGTCGGCGGCGGGCACCCTGCTCCGGGCGCCGAGTTCCACGATCGGCGGCAGGAACGCGCGGATCAACTTCAGCCCGCCGACCCACCTCGGCACGTGGATGGTCCTGGCCCGCCGCTTCACGCCGGCCTCGATGCAGTCGAGCGCGACGTCGAGCGGGTAGGTCTTGCCGATCAGGCCGGGCATACCCGCCCGCAGCCTCCCGAACACGGGGTGGGAGTCGGCGCTCTCCACGAGGTCGGTCCTGATCCACGTCGGGTGTGCGACGCCGACCTTGACGCCGAGGTGGGCGACCTCGGCGCGCAGGCTGTTGCAGAACGCCTCGACACCGGCCTTGGCGGCGGCGTAGTTGGCCATGCCGGGCGCGTGCGTGATCGCGGCGAGCGACGAGATCGCCAGCAGGTAGCCCTTGCGCTCGATCACGTGCGGCATGGTGACGCGGAACGTGCGCCACACACCGAGCAGGTCGACCTCGATCACCTTCTCGAACGCGGCCGGGTCCACCGAGCGCACGAAGCCCGTCGTGGCGATGCCGGCGTTGGCGATGACGATGTCGATGCCGCCGAAGTGGTCGACGACCCCCTTGGTGGCCTGCTCCAGTGCGTCCCAGCTCGTGACGTCGGCTTCCCAGGACTTGGCGGCGGGGCCGATGCGGTCGGCGACCTTCTGCTGCTCGTCGGCCTCGAGGCCGACGAGGGCCACCTTCGCGCCGTCCGCGGCCAGCCGCTCGGCGAGCCCTGCGCCGATCCCGCGTGCGGCCCCGGTGATGAGCACGACTCTGTTCTTGACGGAGCGGGACAGGAACGCCATTGGTGCCTCCTCGGGTGGGTCTGAAGGCACGGTACCTCAACTTACTCGGAGTAGGCTACTGGTCGGTAGAAGCGCTGAGGGCCGCCAGCTCGCTCTCCGTGAGGCGCAGCCGCGTCGAGGCGAGCAGGTCGGCGAGCTGGGAAGTGTCGCGGGCACTCGCGATCGGCGCGGCGACGGTCGGTTGCGCGGCGAGCCAGGCCAGTGCGACGGCGGTGACCGACGTCGAGTGGGCCTCGGCCACCTCGTCGAGCGCGGCGAGTGCCCGCTCGCCGCGTGCGTCCAGATAGGCCAGCGCGCCGGTGCTGCGGGGGCTGTCCACCGACGCGTCGCGCGACCGGTACTTCCCGGTGAGGAAACCCTTGGCCAGCGCGTAGTACGGCAGTGTCGCCAGGCCCTCCTCCCGCACCAGCGGGGCGAGGTCGCGTTCGTAGCCGCGCTCCACGAGGTTGTAGTGCGGCTGCACCGCGACGAACCGCGCGAGGCCGTTCGCAGCCGAGACGGCCAGCGCCTCGCGCAGCCGCTCGGCGGTGAAGTTCGAGGCGCCCAGGTAACGCACCTTGCCCTCGCGCACCAGCGCGTCGAACGCCATGAGCGTCTCCTCCAGCGGCACGTCGGCGACATCGCGGTGGGCGTAGTAGAGGTCGAGGTGATCGGTGCCGAGGCGGCGCAGCGAGTCCTCGGCCGCCTCCTTGATGTTCTTCGCCGAGAGCCCGGGCCTGCGCTCCCAGCTGCCGACCTTGGTGGCGATCACGACGTCGTCGCGGCGGCCCCTGCGCGCGAGCCATCGGCCGATGATCGTCTCGGACTCGCCGCCCGAGTTGCCCTCGACCCTGGCCATGTAGACATCGGCGGTGTCGACGAAGTTGCCGCCCGCCGCGGTGTAGGCGTCGAGCACCTCGAACGACGTCGCCTCGTCCGCCGTCCAGCCGAACACGTTGCCGCCGAGGTTCAGCGGGAATACCTCGATCTCACCAATCTTGCCCATGATCGGAACATAACCGCCGCGATCGGGTGTTGGGTGGGTACATGGCTGTGAAACTGGGAAGGTACGGAATCTGGCGGGGCGCCGCGGGGCTCACTCCCGAGCTGGCCGCCGAGGTGGAGAAGCTCGGTTACGGCGCGATCTGGATCGGTGGGTCGCCGCCCGCTGACCTCGCACTCGCCGAGAGTCTGCTCGACGCGACCAGCACGATCGCCGTGGCCACCGGCATCGTCAACATGTGGACCGCCGACGCGAAGACCGTGGGCGCCTCCTACCACCGAATCGCCGCGAAGCACCCGGACCGGTTTCTCCTCGGCGTCGGCATCGGCCACCCCGAGGCGACCGCCGAGTACCAGAAGCCCTACGACAAGATCGTCTCCTACCTCGACGAGCTGGACGAGGCCGGAGTCCCGGTTGAAGGCCGCGCCCTCGCCGCGCTCGGCCCGAAGGTGCTCAAGCTCTCCGCCGAGCGCACGGCTGGCGCGCACCCGTACCTGACCACACCGGAGCACACGCGGCAGGCCCGCGAGCTCCTCGGCCCCGACGCGCTCCTGGCGCCCGAGCACAAGGTGGTGCTCGAGACCGACGCGGCGCGGGCCCGGGAGATCGCCCGCCCTCCGATCAACATGCCGTACCTCAACCTGCGCAACTACGTGAGCAACCTGCGCAGGCTCGGCTGGGAGGAGTCGGAGATCGCCGACGGCGGCAGCGACCGGCTCATCGACGCGCTCGGCCTGCACGGGGACGCGCAGACCATCGCGCGCGGGCTGAACGCGCACCTGGAGGCCGGCGCCGACCACGTCTGCCTCCACAACCTGCCCGACGACGCCAACCCGCTCCCGACGTACCGAGCTCTCGCCGAAGCCCTCTTCTGATCTGCAGTGAAGGCCACCTTCACTGCGTTGAACGCAGTGAAGGTGGCCTTCACTGCAGTCTGCCGCGCCTACCGGGGCGGGCTCGTAGGATGCGGGGCAAAAGGACACCGTCGAGGAGGACAACGATGCCCATCGCCACACCCGAGGTCTATGCCGAGATGCTGGACCGGGCCAAGGCGAACGAGTTCGCGTACCCGGCCATCAACGTGACCTCGTCGGAGACGTTGAACGCGGCCATCCGCGGCTTCGCGGAGGCGGAGAGCGACGGGATCATCCAGTTCTCCACCGGCGGCGCCGAGTTCGCGTCGGGCCAGGCCGTCAAGGACATGGTCACCGGAGCCACCGCGCTCGCCGAGTTCGCCCACGTCGTCGCCGCGAAGTACCCGATCAACGTCGCGCTGCACACCGACCACTGCCCCAAGGACAAGCTCGACGGCTTCGTCCGGCCGCTCATCGAGATCTCGCAGGAGCGCGTGAACCGGGGCGAGAACCCGCTCTTCCAGTCCCACATGTGGGACGGCTCCGCCATCGACCTCGACGAGAACCTGACCATCGCCGCGGAACTGCTGCGGAAGGCCGCCGCCGCGAAGATCATCCTCGAGGTCGAGATCGGCGTCGTCGGGGGCGAGGAGGACGGCGTCTCCAACGAGATCAACGAGAAGCTCTACACCGCCGAGGGCGACTTCGTGAAGACCGTCGACGCGCTGGGCTCCGGCGACAAGGGCCGCTACCTGCTCGCCGCGACGTTCGGCAACGTCCACGGCGCCTACAAGCCGGGTGCCGTGCAGCTGCGGCCCGACGTGCTCAAGCGCGGCCAGCAGGTCGCGGCCGAGAAGCTCGGCCTGCCCGAGGGCTCCAAGCCGTTCGAGCTGGTCTTCCACGGCGGCTCGGGCTCGCTGCTCGAGGAGATCCACGAGGCGGTGTCCTACGGCGTCGTGAAAATGAACGTCGACACCGACACCCAGTACGCGTTCTCCCGGCCCATCGCCGACCACTTCTTCAAGAACTACGACGGCGTGCTAAAGGTGGACGGCGAGGTCGGCAACAAGAAGACCTACGACCCGCGCAGCTACCTCAAGGCCGCCGAAGGCTCGATGGCCAAGCGCGTTGTCGAGGCCGCCGAGAACCTCAAGTCAGCGGGCAAGAAGCTCTGACCTTCCCCGCCGGGCCGCCGCGAACCAGATCGTGGCCACGCCCACCAGCACGATCGGCGCCGTCCAGTACGCACTGGGCGGCGCCGATTCCGTGAGCGCGTCGCCCAGCAGCCACGGCCGCAGCTGCGACTGCAGCCACAGCGCGCCGTAGCCGACCCCCGTCACGAGCAAGGCGCCCACGGCGAAACGTGCTCTCGCGGCGCGGAAAGCCAGGTCCACGGCCAAGCCCACGAACACCAGGTAGAACGGCACCGTCGAGGTCGGGAAGTCGCCGGCCAGCAGGAGCGGCCAGCTGATGGCCCGGTAGGCGACGTAGGCGCACGCGACGGTCGTCGCGGTCCACGCCCTGCCCACCGTGTGCCTTGCCGCGGCGAGGATCAGCGCCATCACGCCGATGCCCCACAGCGGGTACACCCAGTCCTCGATCGGCAGCGCGAAGTGGATCACGGCCTCGCGGTCGACGGAGCGGCCGATGTCCTCGGCGGCGAACTGCAGCAGGGTCGGCTCCGCGTACGGCTCGCCGCGTTCCCACGAACGCAGCTCGAGGATGCCGTACTCCTGCTGACCGTTGGGGAAGAACGTGTTCTCCAGGAAGAACGCCCACAGCGCGGTGAGCACCACGGCCCTGGTCCTGCCGGGAGGCGACACCCGCAGCCAGCCCGCGATCACGCCGGCGAGCATCACACCGGTGCCCAGGTAGAGCAGGCCGTGCGTCGCGCTCCACGCCGTGAGGTCGAGCCCGCTGACGCGGTGGTTGATCACGTCGAGCGGCGCCGCGATCAGGAACATCACCAGCCCCGCCTGCATCAGGCGCAGCGAGCGCCGGTCGCACGCGAGGCCGGTGTAGGTGTGGATCACCACGAGCACGCAGACGATCACTGTGCCCACGGTGTTGATCAGATGCGGCGGGGCCAGGTCGTCGCGCAGCCACTTGAAGTGCCACGACATGTCCCACGAGGCGCCGATGACCTTGAAGGCGAACGCCGTGAGCCACATGCCGTAGGAGAACCGGACGACCCATTCGGGGGTCGGCGTGCCGGGAGCACCCCGCTGCCAGTGCCGCTGGAAGAACAGCACGGTCTTGGCGATCGGGCTTCGTGGGAGGCCGGATTCGCGCTGGTCGGGCAGAGCCGCCGCGTTTGTCACCCGTGCATCATGCCGGGTGGTCTCTGCCACTGACAGCGCTACGCCCGAAATTCAGGTGTCACCCCTAAGGGGCAACACGATGTGGTGACGGCGGCATGCGGCAGAGTGGGGGCATGATGCCGAAACGACTCGTGGCCGCGGTGCTCGTCGCGGCACTGGTGCTGGCCGGGAGCGGCCTGGTGGTGAGCGTCTTCCTCTGACGGCAGGGTGATGCAGAATGGCCGCATGACACACGGCAACCTCCTCGAACCGCCCGCCACGAAGCTCCCGGAGCGTCCCGACGCGCAGGCGGCGCTGGACGCGGGAACGGACCCGGCGGAGGTCGCTGCGGAGCACCCGGACTTCAGCGAGGCGTGGGCCGCGCTGGCCGAGAAGGCGCTGGCCGACGGCGAGATCGTCGCCGCGTACGCCTATGCGCGCACCGGCTACCACCGTGGTCTCGACCAGCTCCGCCGCGCGGGCTGGAAGGGCTTCGGCCCGGTGCCGTGGGACCACCGTCCCAACCAGGGCTTCCTGCGTGCGCTCGCGGTGCTCGCGAAGGCCGCGGGCCGCATCGGCGAGACCGACGAGTACGACCGCTGCACGAAGTTCCTCGCCGATTCCGACCCGGCCGCCGCGAAAGCCACCGGCCTGGCCGACTGACCCCCCGACTGTCCCCCAAGGCCACCTTTGTTGCGTTGAGCGCAACAAAGGTGGCCTTGGGGGCCGATACGAAGGTGGGTCAGCAGGCGTCGAGCATTTCCGTGAGGGCTGCCTTTTCGGCATCGTCCACCGTCAGCTCCCATTTGTGCTTGACGGTGATCCACATGCTCGCGTAGGTGCACCAGTAGTCCTGTGCCGGCGGCTTCCACTCGTCCGGCGACTGGTCGCCCTTCTCCTGGTTGACGTTGTCGGTGACGGCGATCAGCTGTGGCGCCGAGAGGTCGTTGGCGAACTGCTCGCGCCGGTCCGTCGTCCAGTCGGCGGCACCGCTGCGCCACGCCGCCGCGAGCGGTACCACGTGGTCGATGTCCACGTCGGCGGGCTCGCTCCAGGTCGCCCCGTCGTAGGGGCTTTCCCAGCTGCCCGATGTCGGGTAGCAGTCGGAGCCGGTTTCGACGCCGGTGCCGTCGCGCCTGAGCACGGCCTCGCGCGTGTTGCAGGAGTCGCCCTGGTCGCTCCAGTGCGGGAACAGCTCGCGGTCGTAGCCGTCCATCGGGCCGTCGGCCGCGACGGTCAGCTCGCCGAGCTGCGCGCGGGCGGTCGCCTCGTCGGGGATGCCGGGCGGCTCGGCGCCTGCGACACCCCCGCTCAGGGGCATCGTCAGCGCGAGGGCGGAACCCACTGCGATCAGGCCACGACGGAAAGTGCGGGGAACAGACACCTTCGCCACCTCACTGAGTAGTTGGATACTTTCCGACTGTGACCCAGAGAAGTGACGGGATCAACACTTTCGCGTTAACGCGCGACAATGACCAGACGTAAGTCGTGGGTATGCCGGTACCAGGTCCACCGCTCCATCGGCCTCGGGTACGGCACACCGTCCGACACCGGCACCGAGGGGGCGCCGCCCAGCTGGAACGCCCTCGCCGGAAATCGCTGCCTCCGCTTGAGGAGCCTGCCGCGCGTGACGGTGGCCACCAAGCCGGGCCCTTCGAGGTCGGGACGGACGACGATCGAGCCGGCCTCACCGCGAAGGGCGACCGTGTCGTCGCAGTACGCGACCCCGCGGGGGTTACGTACGACACCTTCGCCGAGCAACACGCCGCCTGCGTCGTCACGGATCAGCGGCACCGGCCGGTCGAAACCGGTCAGCGCGAGGTCGAGCGCGTGCCTGCGATCGGTCGGCAGCCCCCACCGCGCGGCCACCGCCGAGTCGGCGTCGGCGGGAACGTAGCCGACCGTGGTGGTGTCGAGCTTTTCCTTGCGCAGCAAGCGAAGGACGACAGCCGCGAGGTCGGCGTCCGAGCCGGCGACCACAAGCTCGGAGGCCAGCAGCGGGTCCACCTCCGCCTTGCCCGGCCGTGCCGGAAGTGCCTCGGTCCTGACCCCCTCCGGCGCGGTGAACCACTCCCCGGCTCGCCCGCAAACCAGCACCAGTCCCCGCACGTGAAACTCCTCGGTTAGGCTCATGCACCGGCATTTCCAGCGCCATCTTGTCCTGCCCTCGAATACCAGGAGTGTCACATGCCGGCCATCGTGCTCATCGGTGCCCAATGGGGCGACGAAGGCAAGGGCAAGGCCACCGACCTGCTCGGTGACCGGGTCCAGTGGGTGGTCCGCTACCAGGGCGGTAACAACGCGGGCCACACCGTCGTGCTCCCCGACGGGCAGGACTTCGCGCTCCACCTCATCCCGTCCGGCATCCTCACGCCGGGCGTCACCAACGTGATCGGCAACGGCGTGGTCGTCGACCCCGGCGTGCTGCTCGACGAGCTCGCGGGTCTGGAGGAGCGCGGCGTCGACACCGAGCGCCTGCTGATCTCCGCCGACGCGCACTTGATCATGCCGTACCACGTGGCAATCGATAAGGTCACCGAGCGTTACCTCGGCGCCAAGAAGATCGGCACCACCGGCCGCGGCATCGGGCCCTGCTACCAGGACAAGGTCGCCCGCGTCGGCGTGCGCGTGCAGGACCTGCTCGACGAGAAGATCCTGCGGCAGAAGGTCGAGGCCGCACTGGAGTTCAAGAACCAGGTGCTGGTCAAGGTCTACAACCGCAAGGCGCTCGACCCGGACGAGGTCACCGACCTGGTGCTCTCCCAGGGCGAGAAGTTCGCCCACCGCATCGCCGACGCCCGCCTGCAGCTCAACAAGGCGCTCGAGCGCGGGGAGACGGTGCTGCTGGAGGGCTCGCAGGGCACGCTGCTCGACGTCGACCACGGCACGTACCCGTTCGTCACGTCGTCCAACCCGACCTCGGGCGGCGCGAGCGCGGGCTCCGGCATCGGGCCCGGCCGCATCACCACCGTGCTCGGCATTCTCAAGGCGTACACGACGCGCGTCGGCTCCGGCCCGTTCCCGACCGAGTTGCACGACGAGGCCGGGGAGAACCTGCGCAAGGCGGGCGGCGAGTTCGGCGTCACCACGGGCCGCTCGCGGCGCACCGGCTGGTTCGACGCCGTGATCGGCCGCTACGCGGTGCGCGTCAACGGCATCACCGACTACTTCCTCACCAAGCTCGACGTGCTCTCCGGCCTGGAGAAGGTGCCGGTGTGCGTGGCCTACGAGGTGGACGGCTTCCGCACCGAGGACATGCCGATGACGCAGACCGACGTGCACCACGCCGTGCCGATCTACGAGGAGCTGCCCGGCTGGTGGGAGGACATCAGCCAGTGCCGCTCGTTCGAGGAGCTGCCCGCCAACGCGCGCGCGTACGTCGAGCGCATCGAGGAGCTCGTCGGCGCCCGCATCTCGGCGATCGGCGTCGGGCCCGGGCGTGAGCAGACGATCGTGCGGCACGAGTTCGTCTAGAAAACTCGGTTGACCTGGAGTGCGCTCCAGGAAGCACGCTGGTTCACGTGAACCAGGACACACGGCTGTCGCTGACGGTCAACGGTGAAGAACGCGAGATCGAGATCGATCCCCGCGCCACGCTGGTCGACGCACTGCGCGACCGGGTCGGGCTGACGGGGACGAAGAAGGGCTGCGACCGGGGCGAGTGCGGCGCCTGCACGGTGCTCGTCGACGGCCGCAGGGTGCTGTCGTGCCTGACGCTCGCGGTCACGGTGGGCGGTGCCGAGATCACCACCATCGAGGGGCTGGCGGGCGAGGACGGCGAGCCGCACCCGGTGCAGCGGGCGTTCCTCGAGAGCGACGCCTTCCAGTGCGGGTTCTGCACGCCGGGTCAGGTGTTGTCCGCGGTCGGCTGCATCGCCGAGGGGCACGCGGGCTCGCCGGACGAGATCCGGGAGTGGATGAGCGGCAACCTCTGCCGCTGCGCGGCGTACCCGCAGATCGTGGCCGCGGTGTCGAAGGCGGCGGTCCGATGAGGACGTTCGACTACACGCGGGTGAGGGGGCTGGAGGAGACGCTGGCCGCGCTCGGCGAGCCGGGCACGCAGCCGATCGCGGGCGGCACAGAGCTGGTCAACTGGCTCAAGGAGGGCATCGAGGAGCCCCGGCGGCTGGTGGACATCAACCGGCTGCCGCTGCGGGACGTCGGCTTCGCCGATGGGGTGTTGCGCATCGGGGCGCTCGCGCGGATGAGCGACGTCGCGGCCGACGAGATCGTGGCGGCGCGGTTCCCGGTGCTCGCGCAGTCGCTGCTGCTGGCGGCGTCGGCGCAGCTGCGCAACATGGCCTCGATCGGCGGGAACCTCATGCAGCGCACGCGCTGCCCGTACTTTCGCGCCGACACCGCGGTTCCGTGCAACAAGCGCGCGGAGGGCTCCGGGTGTTCGGCGCTGCACGGCGACACGGGCGCGGCGGCGATCTTCGGCTGGAGCGACCGGTGCGTCGCCACCCATCCCTCCGACCTGGCGGTGGCGCTCGCGGCGCTCGACGCCGTCGTGGTGGTGCGTGGCGAACGGAGTGAGCGGCGGATTCCCGCCTCGGAGTTCATCCGGCTGCCCGGCGACGAACCGTTGCGGCACAACGAGCTTCGAGCCGGGGAGCTGATCACCGCCGTGGAGGTGCCCGGCGGCGCCGAGCGTTCGTACTACCTCAAGGTGCGTGAGCGCGCGTCGTACGAGTTCGCCGTGGTGTCGGTGGCCGCCGTCGTGCGCGCCGAGGGCGGCACACTCACCGGTGTGCGCCTCGCGCTCGGCGGAGTCGCCCACCGGCCGTGGCGGCTGACGGCGGCGGAGTCGGCGCTCGTAGGCGTGGACCTCGGCGACACCACCGCGCTGCGGTCCGCGCTCGCCGCGTCGTTCACCGAGGCGAGGCCGCTGGCTGGCAACGAGTACAAGGTCACGCTCGCGCAGCGCGCGGCCGTGCGGGCGATCCAGGAGGCGGCGGCATGACGACTGAGGGACTCGTGCGGCCCGACGGGCCCGCGAAGCTCACCGGCGCCGCGCGGTACGCGGCCGACGTGCCCGCCGAGTCGGCGCTGGCCGCGGCGCTCGTCTCCGCGACCGTCCCGAATGGACGGTTGGCGGAGCTGGACGCCGCGGAGGCACGGGACTGTCCCGGGGTGGCGGCCGTGCTGACCCGCGCGGACCTGCCGACACTGGCCGAGCTGCCGTCGCCGCCGCTGGGTTACCCGGCGCTACCGCTGCAGGCCGAGGAGATCCACTACGAGGGCGAGCCGATCGCGATCGTGCTCGCCGAGACGCTGGAGCAGGCCCAGTACGCGGCGAGCCGGGTGCGCGCGACCTACACCGGCGTGCGGGAACCGATCGCGTTCGGCGAGGCCGAGGACGTGGTGCCGCACAGCGGGCACGTGCTCGGCGGCACCGACGAGGAGAAGGGCGACGCCGGCGCCGGGCTGGCCGAGGCCCACGTGACCGTCACCGCCACCTACACGACGGCCGACCGGCACCACAGCCCCATCGAGCCGTCGGCGACGCTCGCGTGGTGGGAGGGCGAGCAGCTCGTGCTGCACAGCTCGGTGCAGTCGGTGGCGGTGGCGCAGCAGACGATGGCGGCGCTGTTCTCCCTGCCGCCCGAGCACGTGCGCGTGGTGTGCCCGTTCACCGGTGGCGGTTTCGGCGCGAAGGGCTACGTGTGGCCGCACCTGCCGCTCGCCGCCGCGGCGGCGAAGGTCTCAGGCAGGCCGGTGCGGCTGGTGATGACGAGGGCGCAGATGTTCACGCTCTCCGGGCACCAGCCCGCGACCCGGCAGACGGTGAGCCTCGGTGCGACGCGCGACGGCAGGCTCACGGCGCTGCGCCACGACAGCGTCAACGCGAGCGGGCGTGCCGTCGACTACCTGGAGAACACCACGCACTCCTCCACGTGGCTCTACGCCAGCCCCGCCATCGAGACACGCATGCGCGTACAGCGTGTCGACCGACCCGGCCCTACGCCCATGCGGGCGCCCCACGAGGGCCCGGGCATGTTCGCGCTGGAGTCGGCGATGGACGAACTCGCGTACGAGCTGGGGATCGACCCGGTGGAGCTGCGGCTGCGCAACGAGCCGGACGTGGACCCGATGACGGGCCTGCCGTTCTCCTCGCGCAGGCTTGTGGAGTGCCTGCGTGAGGGCGCGGAGCGGTTCGGCTGGGCGGAGCGTTCGCCCGAGCCGAGGTCGATGCGTGAGGGCAACGACCTCGTCGGCTGGGGCGTCGCCGCGGCGACGATGGACACCTTCCGCGCCCCCTCGTCGGCGAAGGTCCGCATCGGTGCGGACGGCCGGATCGTCGTGGAGACCGGCATGCAGGAGATCGGCACCGGACTGCCCGCGATGGTCCAGGCGGTGGTCGCCGAGACGCTGGGCTGCGACCCCGGTGACGTCGAGGTGCGCCACGGCGACTCCGGCTTCCCTCCGCACGCCGGGACGATGGGCTCGATGTCGGCGATGGGGCTCGGTTCGGCCGTGCAGGCGGCGGCGCGGGAGGTGCTCGCCAAGCTCGACGGGCGGCAGGGGCAACCACTGGCCGGGTTGCTCGCCGAGTCGGGGCTCACCGAGCTGGAGGCCGAGGGCCGCTGGTCGCCCGAGGAGGACGCGCTCGCGGCGGGCCGGTCGGCGCGGTACTCGATGCACACCTACGGCGCGATCTTCGCCGAGGTGCGGGTTGACGCCGACTTCGGCGTGGTGCGGCTGTCGCGGGCCGTCACCCGGTACGCGGCGGGCCGGATCCTCAACCCGCTCGCCGCGCACAGCCAGCTCACCGGCGGGTTCGCGTGGGGCTATGGGCAGGCGCTGCTCGAACACTCCGATGTGGACCCGGTGCTCGGACGGTTCGTGTCGAAGAACCTCGCCGGGTACCTGCTGCCCGCGAACGCCGACCTGCCCGACCTCGACGCCGCGTTCGTGGAGGACGACGACCGGTTCGCGAACCCCTTGGGCGCCAAGGGAATCGGGGAGCTCGGCGCGGTGGGCGTCGCGGCGGCGATCGCCAACGCGGTGTTCCACGCGACCGGAAGGCGCGTGCGGAACCTGCCGATCCGCCTGGCCACCGTGCTCAGCGAGCCGTGACCTCGTGCAGTAACTCGACCGCGGCCGCGACGGCGGGGGCGTCCCTGCCGCCGCGGCGCGTGCACGTGAGGAACCGGCGCGACGGCGCGGTGCCGCTCACCTCGATACGGCGGACGTCCACGTCGGGCTGGAACTGGGCCAGCCGGGGAAACAGCGCGACGCCGAGGCCCAGGTCCACCAGGCTCGCCACGAGGCTCGCGTCGCACGCCTCGTGGGCGATGTTCGGGCTGAACCCGGCCGCCGAGCACGCCGCGAGCACGTGCGCGCGCCACGCGTCGCCTTCCGCACCGATGATCCACGGCTCGCCCGCGACCTCGGACAGCTCGACGCAGCGCCGCCCGGCGAGCGGGTGGTCGCCGGGCAGCAGCAGGTCGAACGGGTCGTCGAGCAGCGGCTGCTGGTCGAAACGCTGGTCGCCCGCGGCCGGGTTGCCGGGGATCGCCTCGACCACGGCGAGGTCCACGTCGCCGTTGAACAGCAGGTCGAAACAGCGCGGCGTCTCGGTCTCCCGCAACCGCACGGCGAGCCCGGGATACCGCTCGCGCAGCCGGACCGTGAGCGGCCCCAGGAAACGGCACATCACGGTGGGGAAACCCGCCATCCGCAGCACGCCGGAGGGCTCGGTGCCGGTCGCGTGCAGCTCCGCCTCGGCCTGCCGCCAGCGCGCCTCGATCGCGTCGGCGTGGGAGAGCAGGCCGAGCGCGGCACCGGTGAGCCGCACCTTGCGGCCGTTCGGTTCGAGCAGTGCGACGCCGAGTTCGCGGCCGAGCTGGCGGATCTGCTGGGACGCCGCCGAGGGGGTGAGGTGCAGCGCCTGTGCCGCGGCGGTGACCGTGCCGTAGTGGGCGACCGCCCGCAGGACGCTGAGCCTGCGCAGGTCAATCATGAAGTCGATTCTTCACAGTCACGTCCACAAATCCAACCTGGACCTGCATGCTCGAACGGTCCCATGCTGGATTCATGAGCACTTGCCCCTTCTGCGGCTGGCCCGACTCGGACGTCTACGAGATCGTCTCGCGGCACCGCACGCCCGAGGGCGAAACCGTCTGGACGCGGTGTGCGTGCGGCTCGTTGCAGGTACGCGTGACCGGTGCGGGCGTGGTGACCAGGGGACGTCCCGGCGCCGGAGTGTGTCAGCGGTCTTGACCTGGAGCGCACTCCAGGTGTCACTCTGGAATGCGTGAGCTTCTACTCTCCGGCGCAGGTCACCGAGAAGACCGGGTTCAGCATCGACACGCTGCGCTACTACGAGAAGATCGGGTTGCTGGAGCCCATCGAGCGCACGCCGGGCGGCCGTCGCCGCTACTCCGACGCCGACCTCGGCCTGCTCCACCTGCTGCGCTGCCTTCGCGACACCGACATGCCGATCGCCGACATGCTCCGCTTCGTGCGGTTGCTGCGCGGTGGCGAGTCATGCCGGGAGGAGCGGCTCGCGGTGCTGCGCGCCCACGACCGCCGCGTGGAGGACCAGCTGGCCCAGCTGCGTGAGCACCAGCGGCTCATCCGGCACAAGATCGAGGTGTACTCGACGCCCGCGTGCGCCGCGGACGAGGTGTCCGCGGCGCACGCGAGCTGAGCGGTTACCTCCGGACGGACTTGGCCGCCTCCACGGCGATGTCCGGGTGGTCGGCGAACAGGCCGTCGATGCCGGTGGCCAGGAACGCCTCGTACTCGGCGAAGATGTCGCCCCACTCGGCCGGGTCGTCCGACGAGCGGAAGTCGGCGGGCAGGAAGCTGTTCTCCGCGCGGAACGTGAACGGGTGCACGGTGAGCCCGGCGCGGTGCGCGTCGGCGACCAGCGTGGTCGGCTCGAGCAGGTAGCCGTCCTCGTCCCTCGGAATCACGCGGTCCTTGGCGGGCCCGAGGCCGTCGGCGTAGGCCGCCACCTCGCGCAAGCCCTTCGGCGTCAGCAGGTCGTCGTAGGTGCGCGGGTCGCCGGAGGCGACGAAGTCGTACGGCGCGCCCGAGGAGTCGACCAGCTGCACCAGCGGCACGCGCAGCTGACTCGACAACTGCTTGAGGTTGGCGACCTCGAACGACTGCACGATCACCTTGGCGCCCCTGTGGTTGAGGCCGTTGCGCTCCAGCGTCCGCACCAGCGGCGGCTCGAGCGGAAGCCCCGCCTGCTGGAAGTACGTCGGGTGCTTGGTCTCCGGGTACACGCCGATCTCGCGGCCCAGCTCCCGCGACAGCCGCCTGGCGAGGTCGATCACCTCCTGGAGCGTGGGCACCTCGAAGCGGCCGTCATAGATCGTGTTGTTCGGCCGCAGGTCGGGGATGCGCTCCTTCGCCCGCAGCGTCTTGAGCTCGGCGAGCGTGAAGTCCTCGGCGAACCAGCCGGTCACCGGTGTGCCGTCGAGCTCCTTGGTGGTCTTGCGGTCGGCGAACTCGGGGCGCTCGGCCACGTCGGTGGTGCCGCCGATCTCCGGCTCGTGCCTGGCGACGAGCACACCGTCCTTGGTGATCACCAGGTCCGGCTCGATGAAGTCGGCTCCCATGCGCGCGCCCAGCTCGTACGCGGCGAGCGTGTGCTCCGGCCGGTAGCCGGACGCGCCGCGGTGGGCCACGATCACGGGCCCGTCCTGCCCCTTGCCCGCCTTCACGGCGCCGTCCGAGGCGGCCTGCGCGGTGCTCGCCACACTGGTGGTGCCGAACACGGCGAGCGCGCTCAGTGCGACCAGCGCCAGTCGCTGTCGAAGCATCTGAAGCCCTTTCTGGGGGAAATCGGGGTTTTCCGTCGCAACAGTCGCCGCCCGGCGCGACGCGCGGCCTACACCCCAGCGGCCCCGAGGAGACATGCCGGTGAACGGCAGGAGACCCCCGCGATTACCCTCAACACCCGTGCGAGTCCTGGTTATCGGTTCCGGAGCCCGAGAGCATGCCATCGTCCTTGCCGCGTCGCACGACCCGGCGGTCACGGCGCTGGCCTGCGCGCCCGGCAACGCCGGAATCGCGGCGCTCGCCGAACCGCTCGGCGTCGACCTGACCGACCCCTCCGCCGTCGCGGTGCTCGCGGGCGAGTGGAAGGCCGACCTCGTGGTGATCGGCCCCGAGGTGCCGCTCGTCGCCGGTGCCGCCGACGCGGTGCGGGGGGCCGGCATCGCGTGCTTCGGCCCCTCGGCCGAGGCCGCCCGCATCGAGGGCTCGAAGGCGTTCGCCAAGGAGGTCATGGCCGCCGCGAAGGTGCCGACCGCGCGCGCCGAGGTGGTGGACAACCCCGCGCACCTCGATGCCGCGCTGGCGCGCTTCGGACCCACGTGGGTGGTCAAGGACGACGGGCTCGCCGCCGGCAAGGGCGTGGTGGTCACGCCGGACATCGAGCAGGCCCGCAAGCACGCGCTGATGCTGCTCGACGGCGGTCACCCGGTGGTGCTGGAGTCGTTCCTCGACGGTCCGGAGGCCTCGCTGTTCTGCCTGGTCGACGGCCGCACCGTGGTGCCGCTGCTGCCCGCGCAGGACTTCAAGCGCGTCGGCGACGGCGACGCGGGACCGAACACCGGCGGCATGGGCGCCTACGCGCCGCTGCCCTGGGCACCCGCGGGCCTGGTGGACGACGTCGTGGCCACGATCGTGCAGCCAGTCGTGGACGAGCTCGCCGCGCGCGGGGCCCCGTTCTCCGGGCTGCTCTACGCCGGGCTCGCGCTCACCAGCGACGGACCGCAGGTGATCGAGTTCAACTGCCGCTTCGGTGACCCGGAGACACAGGCCGTGCTCGCGCTTCTGCGCACCCCGATCGCCGGGCTGCTGCACGCCACGGCCACCGGCAGGCTCGCCGAGCACCCGCCGCTGGAATGGGCGGAGGGCGCCGCCGTCACCGTCGTGCTCGCCGCCGACGGCTACCCCGGCAAGCCCCGCACCGGCGACGTCATCACCGGCGGTGAGGCCGAGGGCGTGCTGCACGCGGGAACCCGCCGCCGCGACGACGGCGCCGTGGTGTCCAACGGCGGCCGCGTGCTCGCCGTGGTCGGCACCGGCGGCGACCTGGAGGCCGCGCGGGCGCAGGCGTACGAGCGGGTCGGCAGGGTCCACCTGCCCGGCGCCCACCACCGCACCGACATCGCGCTGCGCGCCGTGCGCGGCGAGATCGCGCTGCCCACGCGCTGAGCCGAACTCGCGGGAACCCCCGCGCGGTGCCGTGCGTCAAAGTTCAGGTCGCCGTCACATCCGGATTGGTAGCCTGCGGTGGGAAACTGTCCGGCTACGGACCGTAGCAGGGGGTGCGCGCATGTCAGAGAACCGCGAGGCGCTGCCGGGGTCGTTGATGCCCTTCACCACCGAGTTCGGTGGTGGCGAGCAGCTCAACGCCTCGGTGCCGGGCGTGCCCAGCGCCAGAGACATCCAGATCGCGCCCGACAAGATCCTCGACGTCGCGCGGATCATCGAGGAGCAGGCCGGGGCGCTGCAGGGCAAGCTCGCCCAGCACCTCTCCGCGCTGCGGATCAACGCGCCCTCCGAGGACGTCGTGTCCACCAACGTGGTCGAGGTGTGGAACGAGGTCATCGCCGGCGACGAGGGTTCCTACGAGCGCAAGGTGCGGGCCTACGTCCAGGAACTACGTTCGCTCGCCGAGCAGCTGCGCAAGGCCGGCGGTACCTACCAGCTCGACGACGAGGAGAAGGCGGCGAGCTTCGGGGACAGGCGTGTCTACCCGGCCTAGCCTCCTGGCGCTGGGCGGCGTGCTCGCCGCGCTCGTGCTCGCGGGCTGCACGAGCCCGCGCGACGGCGAGGCCAGCGCGATCGGCACGGTCACGCCGTCCGGGTCCTCCTCGCAGCGCCCCGCCGAACTGTCACTCGCCGGAGTCGACCCGTGCGCCCTGTTCACCGAAGCCCAGCTCGACCAGCTGAAGGTCAACAGCGAACCCCGTACGGACCCGGAGGGCCGCGACGGGCCGACGTGCTCGCTCGACGTTGACCTCACGGCGCCGTACTACAGCTTCTACGTCGAGGCGATCACGGACGCCGACCTGCAGCAGTGGGTGGACGGCGAGCGCGAGAACAACAGCATGATCACCGAGCGGACCGACGTCGAGGGCTTCCCCGCGCTCACGCACTACGCGGACGGTTCGAGCCCGAGCGACTGCGAGACGCTCGTCGGCGTGGCGAAGGGCCAGATTCTGCGCACGCAGCTCTACCCCACCGATCCGAGCGAGTTCACCCAGGCGCGGATGTGTGACCTGGCCGCACAGGCCGCCACGCTCGCCGTCCAGACGTTGCAGGCCACGAGGTAAGGACCCGGCAATGGACAACCTCGACATCTCGGTGCTCGTCAAGAAGATCGGCGACCACCGTTTCGACGGCTACACCGACAACATGCTGGCCGACGAGATCGACCGGTTCCGCTCCGGCCCCGGCATCAGCGGCATCAGCGACGCCGTCGAGGCGCTCAAGGCCGTCGGCGAGGCGCTCGCGGAGACCGACCAGACGCTGCGCACCGAACTCGGCAAGCTCGGCGTCGAATGGCAGAGCGCCGCCGCGACACAGGCCGGTGCCGCCGTGGCGCGCAACGCCGACTTCTCCGCACAGGCGGGAGATCGGGTCAACCACTCGGCGAAGCAGATCTTCGCGCAGGGCGAGGCGTTCAACCGCACCCTGCACAAGCTCCCCGACTCCGAGACGCTGCGGCAGGCCGGCGGCTACGGCCTGTTCGACTCGATCGGCAGCCTGCTCGGCTTCGAGACCGACAACGCCCGCAAGGTCGCGCAGGCGAGGGAAGCCCGCCAGCAGGCGCTGGAGGCGCTCAACGCCTACGCCAAGGACAGCGGCGAGTACCTCTCGTACACGCCGTCGCTCGACTCGCCGCAGGCTGTGCACGCCGACACCGGGCCGAGGCTGCCTGGCGAGATCGACGCGGGCGGCGGCCCCGGCGACGTCACGGTCGCGGCCGGCGCGGTCGGGGTCAACGCCCCGGCGCCGCCTCCGCTCGCGGGAGCACCGGTGTCGAGCGGTGGGATCGCCGCCAACGCGCCCACGCCCGCCTACGGCATCGCCGCGCAGGCCCCGCCCGCGCGCAGCACCGGCAGCGGCGGCTCCGCCCCGCGTCCCGTTCCGCAGTCGACGACGGCGAGCAGCGCACCGGTGAGCCCGGCGCCGACGCCTTCGGCCACCGGGTACCTCGGCGGCACGCGGCAGCCCCAGCAGCACCAGAGCGGCACCGGTCCACTGCCGCCGAGCACGAGCACACCGCCCACGCCGGGCGGGCAACCAACGGGCGTGCCCGGATCGACCGGCACCGTTCCACCCGCGACCGGCGTGGTCGGCACCAAGTCCCCCGGCGCCGTGCCGCCCGGCACGGGCACTGCCGTTCCGCCCAGGGTCGGCGGAGCGCCCGGCGTGCCCGGCGCTCCCGTCCCGGGCGGCTCGCCGGTTTCGGGCGGCACCCCCGCCACCGGCGGGCCCGGCGCGAACGTCCCGCCGCCCGCGGCGGCCGCGGGCGGCGTCGTCGGCAAGCCGGCCACGCCCGGCGCCGGTGGTTCCGACGACCAGCCGCTCGCGAAGGGCAAGTCCTTCGGCGCGGCGCCCCAGCCCGGTACCCCGGCCGGAACGGTCAGCAGCGGCGGCTTCACCGGCACCCCGCGCGGCGGCGCGTCGCTCAACGACCTCGGCGCCGGTGCGGCGGCCCTCGGTGCGGGTGGCGTCGCGGGCGCGTTGAGCGGCGACAACGACCGCAAGGGCAGAGGAGTCGGCCGCAGCGCACCCGGCGCCACGCGCTCGCCGCACCAGCTCGCGATCGGCGACCTGCCCGAGGAAGAGGAGCGGGCGCAGCGCAACTCCGAGCGCCTCAGCCCGCGCTCGGAGAAGCAGCGCGGCGGCTACCTGGAGAAGGCGGCGCCGCAGGACGGCGAGGAGGACGCCTCGCACGTGCGGCGCTACGGCGTCGACGACCAGGACCTGTTCACCGACCAGCGCATGGTCTCACCCGACGTCATCGGCGACGACGCGGACGGGCGCCGGTGAGCACACCCGACGGCGGTGGCAATGGCAGCGTGGTGCTGTCCGCGCTGGAGTTCGACATGCTCTGGGAGGCCGAGCGCCTGCCGCGGCGGCATGTCGCGCTGGACGTCCCGAGCCCCGGCGTCACCCACACCGAGCGGGCCGCGCTGGTCGAGCAGGCGTGGGAGTCGCTCGCGCGGCGACGCCTCGCCAGGGGGCACAAGGCGTCCCCCGACGTTGTGGACATGCTGAACCTCTTAGTGCAGCCGAAGGTGAGCATCGACCTGTGGGTGTGGGCCGACCGGCAGATCTCGGGGCTCGCCGTGAGCACCGGCGGCCAGGCGCTGCTGGGGGTGGTCGACGGCGACGAGGTGTGGCTGATCCCGGCGTCCGACGCGACCCTGCCCGAGGCCGCCGTGTCGGTGGCCGGTGAGCTGGGCCCCGGAGTGGGCCGCTCGGTGAGCCTGCCGCACGAGGTGCTGGTGGCCGCCGACGCCGACGCCCGCGGCGACGCGAAGGCGATGGTGACCGCGCTGGAGGACCGGGGCGTCGAGCTGTGGCAGGCGCAGGAGCTCGCCGGGATGATGATGGGCATGGCCGCGCGCGGTCAGTTCGGCGCGCAACGCCACGGCCGGGACGGGCGGATCAGCAGGGCCGAGCGCGTGATCGCCTTCTACGACACCGACGCGGGGCGCTACCTCTTCCAGGTGCGGCCCGAGCGCGACGGGCGGAACTGGGCAACCGTGACACCGGCGGACAATTCGCTGCTCGCAGGCCGGATCTGGGAGCTGCTCGGCGAGGTCTGACCCGGCCGAAGCTCGCGCGAAAACCGGTGCGGCATCGTAGGGTTGAGCGGAACCGCCGTGGGGATCGACGCGTCGAACCGGCGGACACAGATCGGGTGTGTGAAGGGGAGATGACGCAGCCGTGCCTGTTTACGACGCCGAGTCGATGAACATCACCGCGGGCAGCCTCGACCGGCTGGCCGAGGAGTTCCGCTCGTCCAAGGCCAAGATGAAGGGTGTCGAGGGCGAGAGCCCGTTCGGGGACGTCGAGGACCCCGAGAACCCCGACAAGGTCTCGGGCACGCTCGGCTCGTTCACCTCCGGCATGCAGAGCGAGTTCGAAACCGCCGCCGGGCTCATGACGGCGGCGAGCACCGCGCTGCGTGACGCCGTCGCCGCGATGGGCGAGGCCGACGCGACCGCGGCGGACAACCTCACCGTCAGGGAGGTCTGATGGCCGGCGCGGGCATTCCTGCCAACTGGTCCGATGTGGAGACTCGGGCCGCGAGGGTCGACAAGGTCAACCCCGGGGAGATCCAGGAGGTCGCCCGGCAGTTCGACGAGGCGTCGCGCAACGCGGGCGACCACACCGCCGGGCTCACGAGCGCCGCGGCGCCGCTGCAGGACGGTGGCGTCTGGGACGGCCCCGCCGCCGACGCGTTCTTCGACTACGTCGCCAAGGTCGCCGCGGCGGGCAACAAGGTCAAGGACAAGCTCGACGAGGTGGCGCGGGAGCTGACGTCGCTGCAGGAGACGCTGTCCAACCTCAAGCGGCAGATCCAGAGCACCAAGGAAGACGCGCGCACGGCCATCGACAACCGCAACAACGAGGCGGAGGGCCGGATCCAGGCCGCGCGCAGCGCGATGCAGGAGTTCCAGAACGGTGAGCGCGACGCGGCGCCGTCGCCCACCGCGGAGGAGATCCTCCAGACCACCGACGAGCAGAACAAGCGCACGGCCTCCGACGCCGCGACGCGCATCGACGAGCTGCTCGCCCAGTCCAATCAGGCCATCAGCAGGGCACAGGAGCTCATGAAGACCGACGTGGACGGAGGGTTCGCCTCCGTGCCGCCGCCGGGTTCGTCCGGTTCACAGGTACAGGCCACCGGCGGTATCAGCGACGGCTCCGGTGGAGGCGGCTCCGGTGGCGGTGGCAGCTCCGGAGGGGGCGCCTCCGGCGGCGGCGGGCTCGGCCCGAGCGGAGGCCCGCCCACCAGCGGACCCCCGCCAGGCAACGTCGACCAGTGGATCCGCGAGGCCATCAAGATCCTCCAGGCCAACGGCATTCCGGTGACCGAAGAGAACATCGACGAGATCTGGACGATCATCGAGAAGGAGTCCGGTGGCGACCCGCACGCCATCAACAACTGGGACTCCAACGCCGCCAAGGGCACCCCGTCCAAGGGCCTCATGCAGTGCATCGACCCGACGTTCGAGGCGTACAAGCTGCCGGGCCACGACGACATCTACAACCCGGTGGACAACATCATCGCCGGGGTTCGCTACACCTTCGACCGCTACGGCGGTTTCGAAGGCCACCCCGGACTGGCCTCGATGGCCAGCGGCGGTGGCTACCAGGGTTACTAGGTAACCGGCGCGCGGTTCCTGATCGGCCTCGTCACCTGCTTGGCCACGCAGGACGGGATCCCCGCCGTCACCTGGGCCTGCCGGCGGTAGGTGCTGGGCGGCATTCCCACCAGCTCGGTGAAGCGCGTACTGAACGTGCCCAGTGACGAGCAGCCGACCGTGAAGCACACGTCGGTGACGCTGAGATCGCCCCGGCGCAGCAGGGCCATCGCGCGTTCGATGCGCCGCGTCATCAGGTAGGAGTACGGCGATTCGCCGTAGGCGCGCCGGAACGCGCGGCTCAGGTGCCCCGCCGACATGTGCACGCCGCGAGCGAGGGCCTCCACGTCCAGCGGCTGGGCGTACTCGCGGTCGATCCGGTCGCGCACGCGGCGCAGGAGCGTGAGGTCGCGCAGGTGCTGCTCCGTGTTCGGACTACTGCTCACCTGCGAAATCGTGCCACGTCCATCGGGAGGGCCCAACTCCTCCTTTCATGAAAAGCCCTTAATGTGCGACTCAGATCGGATTCACGGTGCGTCGGCATCGTGAAGTCCATGAGCGAAACGCGGTGGACACCCGGCAGGGCGGACCTGGACCTCCTGTGGGCCTCGGCCGTCGAGGTCGCGGGCGGCCGGATGCTCGGCTGGCGCACCACGCACCTCGACATGCAGCCCTCGGGCGCCACGACGGTCGCGGCGCATGTGGACGTCGAGTGGGCCGACGGCGGGCAGAGCACCGAGACTCTCGGCGCCACCGACTCCAGGCACGCGTCGGCGGCCCTGCGGATGTCCGACGGCGTGCGCGAGATCGGCGTCTGGCGCTTCCCTCACGACCCCGCGCTGCCGGGCCTGGCCGCCGCGTGCGACGCGAAGCGGATGGGCTCGCTCGTCGAGCGGCTCGGTCTCGGTGACGGCCAGGTGAGCCTGCGCGTGCGGGCCTACCGCCCGTGCCGCCGGGCGGTGGTGGAGGTGCGGACCGGGCGGACGAGCCTGTTCGTGAAGGTGCTGCGGCCGCACAAGGTCGAAGACCTGCACCGGCTCCATCGCGCGGCGGAGGGCACGCGCGTGCCGCAGAGCCTCGGCTGGACCGGCGACGGGCTGCTCGTGCTCGCGGGCCTTCCGGGGCGTTCGCTGCGGCAGCTGCTGCTGAGCGGGGAGACCGTGAAGCTCGACCCCGCGCGGATCGTCGACGTCCTCCACTCGCTGCCCGCCGCGCTCGCCGAGCGCCCCGCCCGCCCAGGCTGGGGCGAGCAGGCCGGGCACTACGCCGACGTGGTGGCCGCGGTGCTGCCCGAGGCGGGTCCCTCGGCGCGCGCGATCGCCGACGCGGTGGTGCCCTCCGGGGAACCGCCCGTCGCCGTGCACGGCGACTTCTACGAGAGCCAGCTGCTCGTGCGCGACGGCGAGATCAGCGGGCTGCTCGACATCGACACGGCTGGGGCGGGCGACCGCTACGACGACCCCGCCTGCCTGCTCGGGCACCTCGCCGTGCTCGCTCAGGTGCGACCGGACCGCGCCGCGGTGATCGAGGCGTTCGCCTCGGACTGCCTGCGTGAGTTCGGCAGGCACCTGGACACCGACCTCCTGCGTACCCGGGTCGCCGCGGTGGTGCTGTCGCTGGCCACCGGCTCCCACCGGGTGCAGGAACCGAACTGGCGCACCGAGGTCGCGCGGCGGCTCGACCTCGCCCGGCGCTGGCTGACCGGCGGGCACCTGCTCGCCGCGTGAGAAACCGAAGGTAACGAGGAAAGGACAACGATCATGGCTGAGAACAGGCGTCCCTGGTTCGTGGTGGCGGCCACCGCGACGGTGCTCGGGGTGGGCGGTCTGGTGGCCGTGGGCACCGCGTCTGCCGACGTGGAGCTCAACGACCAGCAGGTGCCCGCGCAGGTGCAGCTCGTCGACCACGCCCAGCAGCAGGCGGGTGACGACTCGCCAGAGTCGGCCGACTCGCCTGCCGCCTCCGCCGTCGACTCGCCCGCCGACCGCGACACCAACACCGCCAACACGGCCAACACCCCCAACACGGCGGACACGGCAAACACCGCGAACACGCCGAAGACCCCAGCGACGCCCGCCACGCCCGACACGGCCGCCACGCCGACGCCGAACAGCGCGGACACCGCCAACTGAGCCGGGCATCCGGTTAGAATCGCGCATTCTTCTCAAAAGGGATGGCCGCCGTGACAGACGTGACCAGCAGAGATCTCGCCGCGCTCGCTCCCGTGCGGCTGCATCGGGTGTGGTGGGCGCTCCTCGGCGTCTCGGTGGTGCTCAACGTGGCGAGCATGGCGGTACCCGCGTTGATCCACCACCCGCTCACCAGGGACCGCGGCGAGATCCAGCTCTACCTCGACGTCTTCGTGGAGGGGAACCTGCCGACGTGGTGGAGCGTGGGCCTGCTGGTGGTGGCGGCCGTCCTGTACGGGGTGACCGCGGCGCTCGCGCGTGGAACCGCGAGGGCCGAGTCGTGGGGCTGGTGGTGCGGCGCGGCACTGCTGGCCGCCCTCTCCCTCGACGACCACACGCAACTGCACGAACGGCTCGACCGCATCGGGCGGCAGCTGGTGACGTTCGACGGTTTCCCGTTCTACTGGCTGCTGCCCGGTCTGGTGGCCGGCCTGTTCGTGGCGGCGGCGCTGTTGCTGCTGGCGAGCAGGCTGCGGGGCAGGCCGAGGTGGTTCGTCGTGGCGGGCTGCGCGCTGCTGCTCGGTTCGGCGCTCGGCATGGAACTGGTGCAGGGCCTGCTGATCGCGGGCGGCGAGAGCGGGCCGGTCTACGTGCTGACCTACCACGCCGAGGAGCTGGGCGAGAACGTCGGCGTGCTGCTGCTGATGGCCGCTGCCGGGCTGTCGCTGTCGATCGGCCGTCGCGACGGCGGCTTCTCGCTGGCCTACCGGCAGAGCCGGTAGCGCGCCGCCTTACCCTCGGCGGCATGGTCGAGTTCGCACACTTCCCCGGCCCCTCGCGGCGCGCCGACGTGGCGCCGTTCCACGTCATGGAGGTGCTCTCCGCGGCACAGGCGCGGCAGCGCAGCCACGGCGACGTGATCGCACTGTGCGCGGGCCAGCCCACGGCGGGCGCGCCGAAGCCCGTGCTCGCCGCGGCCGAGAAGGCGCTGCGCGACGGCGACCTCGGCTACACCGTGCAGCTCGGCATCCCCGAGCTGCGCGAGGCCATCGCCGGGCACTACGAGCGCACGTACTCGCTGGACGTCAGCCCACAGGACGTCATCGTCACCACCGGCTCCTCCGGCGGGTTCCTGCTGTCGTTCCTCTCGGCGTTCGAGGCGGGCGACCGCGTGGCGATGGCGCGGCCCGGCTATCCCGCCTACCGCAACCTGCTCTCGGCGCTCGGCTGCGAGGTCGTGGAGTTCACCACCGACGAGCACACGCGGTTCCAGCCCACCACCGAGCTGCTCGACGAGCTGGGCCCGATCAAGGGGCTCGTGGTCGCGAGCCCCAGCAACCCCACCGGCACCGTCCTGGCACCCGGTGAGCTGGCCGCGATCGCGGGCTGGTGCTCGTCGCGGGGTGTGCAGCTGATCAGCGACGAGATCTACCACGGCATCTCGTACGAGACCGAGCTCGGCTGCGCGTGGCAGACGTCGGGTGAGGCGCTGGTGCTCGGCTCGTTCTCGAAGTACTTCGCGATGACGGGCTGGCGGCTCGGCTGGATGCTGGTGCCGCAGCGGCTGCACCGCGCGGTCGACGTGCTGACCGGCAACTTCAACATCTGCCCGCCCGCGCTCGCCCAGCAGGCGGCGGTCGCCGCGTTCACGCCGGAGTCGTACGCGGAGCTGGACGGGCACGTCGCGCACTACCGGTCCAACCGCGACCTGCTGCTGGACGGCCTGCGCGAGCTCGGTTTCGAGCGCGTGGCGCCCGTCGACGGCGCCTTCTACGCGTACGTGGACGTGTCGGCGCACACCGCCGACAGCCTCAGCTGGTGCCAGCGGCTGCTCGCCGACACCGGCGTCGCCATCACGCCCGGCATCGACTTCGACCCGGTGGACGGCGGCCGGTACGTCCGTTTCTCCTTCGCCGGAGCCGAGGCCGACGTCGCGGAGGGCGTCCGCCGCCTCGGCACCTGGCTCTGACCCGCCCGCAGTGAAGGCCACCTTCACTGCGTTGAACGCAGGCATGGTGGCCTTCACTGCAGTGGGCCGCGTAAGGGGAACCCGGAGTTTTCCCTGAACGTTGGCCTTGCGGAGGGTCATCCGGGCCGATGGCATGCCAACCTGGGATGGACCGGATGGCTACTCGACAGTGCAGCGGAGGAAGGTCATGTTCTGGAAGATCGTCGGGGGTCTGCTCCTCGTCTGGGTCGCGTTCATGGTGATCGGCTCCGTGGTGGGCTTCCTCGTAGAGGCGGCGTTCTGGATCGTCCTCATCGGAGGTGCCGCGTTCCTCGGCACCGCTGCGTACAGCGCGATCAAGGGCGGCGGCAAGAAGAAGCAGATCCGGCCCTGAGCCAAGCCCGCCCATGTCGATCGTCATCGGGGTGCTCTCGCTCCTGCTGACGGCGGCGTTCCTCAGCGCGGGCGGAGCCCGGCTCGCCGGGGTCGAGCCGCTGCGGTCCTACGCCGGGCACCTCGGGTTGTCCACGCAGGTCAACCGCACGATCGGCGCGCTGGAGCTGGCCGCGGCGGCGGGACTCATCGTGGGCTTCTGGTTCCGCCCCGCCGCGCTCGTGGCGTCCATCGGTCTCGTCGTGCTGATGGTCGGCACGGTACTGCGGCACCTCCGCGCGAAGGACCCTCCCGCCGTCGCGGCCCCCGCCGCCAGCCTCGGCGTGCTCGCGGTCGCCAACGCCGTCCTCCTCGGCCTCGCCTGACCTGCCCCCAAGGCCACCTTTGTTGCGTTCAACGCAACAAAGGTGGCCTTGGGGGGCGGTCAAGTTACGCGGGCAGCTCGGCGGGGATGCCCTGCCAGAGCTGGGCCTGGAGGCCCGCGGCGCGGGCTCCGTCCACGTTCACCTGCCGGTCTCGAAGAACAGGCAGTCGCCCGGCTTCGCGTCCAGCCGCGACACCAGCAGCTCGAAGATCTCCGCGTCCGGTTTCGCCAGCCCCACGTCGCCGGAGAACATCAGCTCCCGGAAGTGCCGCGTCCACGGCTGGCGCTCGGCGAACCGCGCGAACGACACCGGCGCGTTCGACAGCAGGGCCAGCGCCGCGCCCGCCTCCGCGAGCGACTCCACCAGCTCCAGCGTCGCGGGCGAGACCTGCGCCCAGCCCTCGATGTCCAGCTCCGTCAGCTCGGCCGACAGCGGCTCGCTGACGCCGACGCCCACCGCGTCGCCGACCGTGCACCAGAACTCCAGGTCGCTTGCGCCCCGGTCGTAGGCGTCGCGCCCGGCCCAGTACGCGGGCTCGAACTCGGCGAGCGGCACACCCAGGCGTTCGGCCAGCGTGGGCAACGCCGTCGTCCTGGTGCAGATCACCTCGCCATAGTCGAACACCAGCCAGCGGCGCGTCACTTGCCGCTCGCCTTGATCCGGTCCAGCGCCTCGGCCACGTCGTCGGCGGAGACGTCACGGTGCAGCACGAACCGCACCTTGCCCGCCATCGGCAGCGTGAGGATCCCCAGCGAGCGCAGCGACTCGAGCGTGAGCCGCACGTCGGGCACGGCCGCCAGCACGATGTTGGTCTGCGGCTCGGACACGTCCCAGCCGAGGTCCCGCAAGCCGTCCGCGAGCGCCCTGGCGTTGGCGTGGTCCCGTGTCAGGTCGCCGACCCGGTCCAATGCGACCAGGCACGCCGCCGCCAGCACGCCGCCCTGGCGGACGCCGCCGCCGAGCATCTGCCGCATCCGCCGCGCCCGCTCGACGAACTCCTCGCTGCCCGCGACCACGGAGCCGACCGGGGCGCCGAGGCCCTTGCTGAAGCACGCCGACACCGTGTCGACGCCCACCGTCAGCGCCGCGGGCGGCAGACCGAGCGCGGCCGCGGCGTTCCACAGCCTCGCCCCGTCGAGGTGCACGAGCAGGCCCTCGTCCCGCGCGGTGGAGACCAGCAGCGCGTGCTCGTCGGGCGGCGTGATCGCCCCGCCCGCGGCGTTGTGCGTGTTCTCCAGGCACAGCAACGTCGTGCGCAGCGCGTAGTACGGCCCGCCGCGGGTGCCGGCCGCGACGCGCACCGCCCTCGGCGTCGGCCTGCCGGGGCCCGCGTCGTGCTCGAGCACGTCGGGCATCCCGCCCGCCAGCCACGCCGCGGAGCCGAGCTCGTTGGTCAGGACGTGCGCGTTGCGGGTCGCCAGAAACCGGTCGCCCCTGCCGAGGTGCACCGACAGGGCGATGAGGTTGGCCATCGTGCCGCTCGGGGTCCACAGCGCGGCGTCCATGCCGAGCGTCTCGGCCGCCCGCCGCTCCAGCTCGCGGACCGTGGGATCGACGTCAATGACGTTGTCGCCGACCTCCGCTCTCGCCATCGCCACTCGCATCTGCTCATCGGGCCGGGTGATCGTGTCCGATCGGAAGTCGAGGAGAGTGGGTGTCGCTTCGGAGGTCACAGTCCGATCACATCACATCGTTAGTTGATCTCACAACAAGGTCTCTTCCGAGGGAAAAATCCGGCCGGACGTGCAACCGTGGACGCCTGCACTTCCGTCTCTGCCATCGACAACACAACGGACCGGAGAGCCATCCGCGTGGACCACCGCGACGAGCAGGAGTTCGCGGAGTACTTCGCCGCCAAGCGGGACTCCGTGCGCCGCACCGCGTACATGCTCTGTGGCGACTGGCATCGCGCGGACGACCTCGCGCAGACGGCCTTTGTCGCGCTGCACCGGCGGTGGCGCAAGATCCGCGACCGGGCGGCGACCGACGCGTACGTGCGCAAGACGCTGGTCAGGGCCGCCATCGACGAGTCGCGCAGGCCGTGGCGCAGGGAGCGGCAGTCCGACGAGCTGCCCGAGCCGCCACCGGCGGGCGAGCCGCTCGCCGAGCGCGTCGCGACGAGGGAGGACCTGCTCGCCGGTCTGCGGAGGGTGCCGCCACGGCAACGTGCGGTGCTGGTGCTGCGCTACCTGGAGGGCCTCGACGTCAGCGGCGTCGCGCAGGCGCTCGGGTGCAGCGAGGGCAACGTCAAGAGCCAGACCGCGCGCGGGCTCGCGAACCTGCGGGACGTACTCGGCGAGGAGGTGGAGACGCATGGATGAGCGGGAGCTGAAGGAACTGTTCCGGGAGGCGGCGGGCGAGGCCCCTCCGCCCACGTTCAGCGCGTCCGACGTCGCCGCCGAGTCCCGCCGCGTCACCCGGCGCCGCCGCAACACGATCGCCGGGGTCGCCTGCGCGGTCGTACTGCTGGGAGGCGGCGCGGGCGCGGTGGGTGTATTGCTGGGTGGCGGGAACGCATCGGACACGACCGCGGCGTCGGCTCCCGCCCAGGAGGGTGCCGGCGAGCAACCGGGAGCGGACTCCGGACGTCCTCCCAGCGCACAGGTCTTCCCGAACACCGTGCCGAAGCAGGGCGGAGCGGTGGAAGGGGAGAGCACCCTCGGGTGCGACACAGTCGACCGGGAGCTCGCCACCGCCCTCGCTGGCGAGCTCCCGGCCGGCGCCGACGCCGTCGCTGGGGGCGGCGATTGCCCCGACGGCCCCCACTCGGCGACTTACTCGGTCGAGGGCGGGACGATCACCGCTGTGTTCGCGCCGCGGGGTCTCGCGTTCCAGTTGCCCGAGCAGCCGGAAGGCGCCGAGCTCGAACAGCGCCCGACCGCGAGCGGGGGCACCGTGTACGTGCTCGCCACCCCCGATTCCGCCTCGCGCGCCGCCCCGCTCGACGGCGAGCTCGGCCGCATCGCCGACGCGCTGGCGCGTCGCTTCTGACCAGGGCCGGGATGGCACACTTGCTCGCCATGACGTCCGAGAGCAGCAGCACCGCGAGCACGCCGAAGGGCGAGCGGCGGCGCGCCGCGCTCGTCAGTGCCGCCGCCGAGCTGCTGACCGAGGGCGGGTTCGAGGCCATCCGGCACCGGGCCGTCGCCGACAGGGCCCGGCTGCCGCTCGCGTCGACCACCTACTACTTCGACTCGCTCGACGACCTGATCGCCGCCGCGATGGAGCACTACGGCCGCTCCGAGCTGGCCAGGGGCCGGGAGCAGCTCGCTCGGCTGAGCACCGAGCACCGTGGCGTGGACACCCTCGTCGAGCTGGTGCTCGACCAGCTGCTCGGCGAGGACCCCGACTACGAGGCCGTGCTGCTGCGCTACGAGCGGCTCGTCGCGACCGGCCGCAGGCCCTACCTTCGCCCGCTCATGCGCACACTCGCCGGCGAGCTGCGGGAGCTGCTCACCGAGATCTTCGTGAAGTCGGGGGTGCCGATCGACCCGGAGCGGCTGGAACAGCTGGTCGCGCTGGTCGACGGCGCCGTCGTGAACGCGCTGATCGAGGTGAACCCGGACCCGAGGGCCGCGGCCGCGAGGATGCTCCGCAACGCGTTGAGCTGAGGATGCAACCCCTTCCCGCCCGGGTGATGAGTAACGGGCGAGAGGGGGACATGAACGACATCCTGGAGGCTCGGTTCCGCGAGTTCGCCGTTGCGCATGCGCCGGGGCTGCGCAGTCGGCGTACCTGCTGTGCGGGACTGGCATCTCGCGGCGACTACGCCCGCAAGGTGTTGCGCAGGGTGTGGCTCGACGAGCGACGCAAGCCGTGGCGGCGGTGGCGGCGCTCGCCGTGGCCGAGGGAACGCGCACCGCGGTGACCGCCCACCACTACCGCGCCGACGGCACCAACGACGACCCGACGGCCGCCACCGGGCGCGTGCCAGAAGTTCCTGCCAGGGCCATCGGCCTCGGCGGCCCAGCTCACGGCGCTCGCCACCGACCCGGCGCTGCACCTGTGACCTGGGCCGCCGGTTAGCCTGGCTGCGTGACGGACAAGCCCAGCATCCCCAACGTTCTCGCCGGTCGCTACGCCTCTCCCGAGCTGGTGGCGCTGTGGTCGCCGGACAACAAGGTGCGGTTGGAGCGCGAGCTGTGGCTGGCCGTGCTCAAGGCGCAGGCCGAGCTCGGCGTCGAGGTGCCCGACGGCGTCGTCGCCGACTACGAGCGGGTGCTGGAGCGGGTGGACCTGCCTTCCATCGCCGCGCGCGAGCGGGTCACCAGGCACGACGTGAAGGCGAGGATCGAGGAGTTCAACGCCCTCGCTGGGCACGAGCACGTGCACAAGGGCATGACCTCGCGTGACCTCACCGAGAACGTCGAGCAGCTGCAGCTGCGGCGCTCGCTGGAGCTCGTCAGGGCACGGACCGTGGCCGTGCTGACGAGGCTCGCCGGGCTCGCCGCCGACCACTCGGCGCTGGTCATGGCCGGGCGTTCGCACAACGTCGCCGCGCAGGCCACCACGCTGGGCAAGCGGTTCGCCACCGCCGCCGACGAGCTGCTCGTGGCCTTCGAGCGGCTCGACGAGCTGATCGCCCGCTACCCGCTGCGCGGCATCAAGGGCCCGGTCGGCACCGCGCAGGACATGCTGGACCTGCTCGGCGACGAGGCGAAGCTCGCCGAGCTGGAGTCGCGCGTCGCGGCGCACCTCGGCTTCTCGCGGGCGTTCACGAGCGTCGGGCAGGTCTATCCGCGCTCGCTCGACTTCGACGTGCTCTCCGCGCTGGTGCAGGTGGCGGCGGCGCCGTCGAGCCTGGCGAAGACCATCCGGCTCATGGCGGGGCACGAGCTGGTCACCGAGGGCTTCCAGCCCGGCCAGGTCGGCTCGTCGGCCATGCCGCACAAGATGAACACGCGTTCGTGCGAGCGGGTCAACGGGCTGGCCGTGGTGCTGCGCGGATACCTCTCGATGATCGGCGAGCTGGCCGGTGACCAGTGGAACGAGGGCGACGTCTCCGACTCGGTGGTGCGCAGGGTCGCGCTGCCGGACGCGTTCTTCGCGCTCGACGGGCTGCTGGAGACGTTCCTCACGGTGCTCGGCGAGTTCGGCGCCTTCCCCGCGGTGGTCGACCGCGAGCTCGCCCGCTACCTGCCGTTCCTGGCGACCACGAAGGTGCTCATGGCGGCGGTGCGGGCCGGGGTCGGCAGGGAGACCGCGCACGAGGCGATCAAGGAGAACGCCGTGGCCGTCGCGCTCGCGATGCGCGAGGGCCAGGCCGGGAACGACCTGCTCGACCGGCTCGCCGCCGACGAGCGCATCCCGCTCGACCGTTCCGCGCTCGACGCGCTGCTGGCCGACCGGCTCTCGTTCACCGGGACGGCGGGCGCCCAGGTGGAGGCGATCGTCGGCCGGGTGGAGGAGATCGCGAAGCGGTTCCCGGAGGCCGCCGACTACCGGCCACAGCCCATCCTGTGATCTGGGAAACGATGGACCACATCGTGGGCGTCTGTCAGGATCGAGGTCATGGGCAGGCGATCGATCGCGCTGATTCAGCGCAGGCACGTCGATCTGGTGCGCGTCGATTCCGCGCTCTGCCGGCTCCGCTGACACCCGTCCCTGCCCCTGCCGTGGCAGCGTCCAGCGCGCCCGGCCGCACGCGAAGCTGAGGTCAGCATGCTCGCCCTTGTGGTGTTCGGAGTCGCCGGATTCCTGGCTCAACTGGTGTCCGGCATGCTCGGCATGGGATACGGCATGACGTCCACGACGGCGCTCGTCGCGTTCGGCACCGCACCCGCGGTCGCGTCGGCCTCTGCCCACTTCGCCCAGGTCGGCACGTCGCTCGCCTCTGGCGTCTCGCACTGGAAGTTCCGCAACATCGACTGGCGGACGGTCGGCATCCTCGCCGTGCCGGGTGCGATCGGTGCAGCGGTCGGCGCGTTCGTGCTGGTGTCGCTGTCCACGGACTTCGCGAGCGCGTGGATCAGCACGATCCTCTTCGTGCTGGGCCTCTACGTGCTGGTCCGGTTCGCGTTCCTCAAGCTCGGCAAGCTCATCACCGACAAGCGACCCGGCGCGAAGTTCCTCGCTCCCCTTGGGCTGGTCGCCGGCTTCATCGACTCCACCGGCGGGGGCGGCTGGGGCCCGGTCGCCACCACGACGCTGCTCTCCAGCGGCAGGCTCGAACCGCGCAAGGTCGTCGGGTCGGTCGGCGCCGCCGAGTTCGCCGTGACCGTGTCGGCGTGCGTGGCCTTCCTCATCGCCCTCTCCCACGAGGAGATGAACTGGGTGGTGGTCGGCGGGCTGCTGGTCGGCGGTGTGATCGCCGCGCCGCTGGGCGCGTGGCTCGCCCACCACCTGCCGCCGAGGGTGCTCGGCACCGCGGCGGGCGGGCTGATCATCCTCACCAACGGCTGGCTGCTGCTCTCCACGCTCGGCGCCTCGCGCACCGCGATCGTCGTCGTCTACGTCGGCCTGGTCGCGCTGATCGTCGCCGCGCTGGTCAACGCCGTGCGGTCGATGCGCGAGGAGAAGCGCATCAACGCGCTGGCAGGCGAGGACGACATCCGCGAGACCGCCAACCGCTGAGCCGCTCTTGGTGGCGGCTTCACCCGCAGCTCACCTCGCCGCCAACGGGCCGTCATGCCCGTCCTGCCTAATGAGGTGCGTGGACGCAACCCTTCTGGTGTCGCTGTCCGGTGCCGGACCCCGGACTCTGCACCGCTGTGCCGAGCTGGCCGAGCAACTGGACGCGCGCGGGGTCGCCCTTTCCATGCTGTTCACCCCGAGCGCCGAGGACGGGTCTCCCCGGGTCGCCGAGTGGATGCGGCAGCGCGTCCGCCAGGGCGACGCCGTGCTGCTGCACGGCTACGACCACAGGATCAGGGCCGAGTTCGCGTCGCTGCCCGCGCACGAGGCACGGCTGCGGCTGATCGCGGCCGGGGCGGCGCTGGACAGGGCCGGGCTGCGGGCCAGTGCCTTCGCCCCGCCGCGCTGGCGGGTGTCGCGCGGCACGCTGGAGGCGCTGCGCAACCACGGCTTCCGCGTGTGCGCCGACCTCTCGACCGTGCGCGACCTGACGACCGGCGAGGTGGCCCGCGCGCGGGTGCAGGGCTTCGGCAGCCAGCACCAGCGCACCGAGACCGTGCGCTGCTTCGCGCTGGTGCTGAGCGCGGCCAGGGCGGCCAGGCGCGGCGGGCTGGTGCGGCTCGGCGTCGACGCGAGGGACCTGCGCAGGCCGGGCAGGCGGCAGGCGTTCCTCGACGCCGTGGATGTGGCGCTGGAGAACGGTGCGGCGAGCCGCACCTACGTCACAGCGTTGCCTGCTCGGCTCGCGGCAGCACCCTGACCTCGGTCCCGTCCGGCGCGAGGTTGGTGAACAGGCCGTAGTGCATGGCCGGGTTGGCGAGCACGGCCTCGTGGATCGGCACGGCCAGCCGCGGTGCGACGGCCCGCAGGTAGTCCACGGCCTCGCCCGCCTTCAGCCACGGCGCGCCGGTCGGCAGGCCGAGCACGTCGATCTTCTGCTCGGGCACGAAGAACGAGTCGCCGGGGTGGTAGAAGGCGCCGTGGTCGACGATGAAGCCGACGTTCGGGATCACCGGGATGTCGGCGTGGATCGTCGCGTGCTGGCCGCCGACCACGTTCACCGCCGCGCCGCCGAGCTCGAAGGCGTCGCCGGGCTGCGCCGTGGTGGACGGCAGGCCGAGCTTCTCGACCGTCTCCCGCGAGCCGGGGTCGGTGATCAGCTTCGCGTCCGGGTTGGCCTCCAGCACCGCGGGCAGCTTCTCGGTGTCGATGTGGTCGAAGTGCTGGTGCGTGATCAGCACGGCGTCCAGCTCCCGCTCGTTCTCGAAGCCGGAGGAGAAGGCGCCGGGGTCGATGAGGATTCGGGCGCTGTCGGTCTCCAGCAGCACGCAGGCGTGTCCGAAGTGGACGATTCGCATGGTTCTCCCTCCGCTCGGGTCACACCCTACGCCCGAGAGTATTTGGCACATTGCCAGTAAGGGGCGTCCGTCGTACGCTGTGGCCATGACCACAGCGCAGGCAGTCGAAACGTTCGACTCGCTCAACCCGGCAACGGACGAGGTACTGGGGACGTACCCGGTGCACACCGCCGAGCAGGTCGAGGCGGCGGTCGCGAAGGCGCGGAACGCCGCCCTTTGGTGGAACATGCTCGGCTTCTCCGGTCGCGCCGAGCGACTCGCCAGGTGGCGCGGCAGCATGGCGCGCAGGATGGGCGAGCTGTGCGACGTGGTCAGCAAGGAGACCGGCAAGCCCGAGGGCGACGCGCAGCTGGAGACCGTGCTCGCGATCGAGCATCTCGCGTGGGCGGCCAGGAACGCGCGCAAGGTGCTCGGCTCGCAGCGCCGCGCACCCGGCCTGCTGCTGTCCAACCAGGCGGCGACCGTCGAGTACCACCCGCTCGGCGTGGTCGGCGTGATCGGCCCGTGGAACTACCCGGTCTACACGCCCCTCGGCTCCATCAGCTACGCGCTTGCGGCGGGCAACGCGGTGGTGTTCAAGCCCAGCGAGTACACGCCCGGCGTGGGCAAGTGGCTCGTCGACACGTTCGCCGAGGCCGTGCCGGAATACCCGGTACTGCAACTCGTCACCGGCTTCGGCGCGACCGGAGCCGCACTCGCGCGCTCCGGCGTCGACAAGATCGCCTTCACCGGCTCCGCGGCCACCGGCAAGAAGGTGATGGCCGCCGCCGCCGAGACGCTCACCCCGGTCGTGATCGAGGCCGGCGGCAAGGACCCGCTGATCGTCGACGCCGACGCCGACCTCGAGGCCGCCGCCGACGCGACCGTATGGGGCGCGTTCTCCAACGCGGGCCAGACGTGCGCCGGGGTCGAGCGCGTCTACGTCCACGAGCAGGTCTACGACGACTTCGTGGCCAAGGTGGTCGACAAGGCGAAGAAGGTCGACGCGGGCAAGCACTACGGCCCGATGACCATGCCCTCCCAGCTCGACGTTGTGCGCAGGCACATCGCCGACGCGCTCGCGCGCGGAGGGCGGGCGCTCGTCGGCGGCAAGAACGCCGTCGGCGACCGCTTCGTGAAGCCGACCGTGCTCGTGGACGTGCCCGAGGACTCCGCCGCCGTGCGCGAGGAGACCTTCGGCCCCACGGTGACCATCGCCAAGGTCCGCGACATGGACGAGGCCGTCGACAAGGCCAACGACTCGGTCTACGGCCTCGGCTCCACGGTGTTCTCCAAGCGCCGCGGCCTGGAGCTGGCCCGGCGGCTGCGCACGGGACAGACGGCGATCAACGCGCCGCTGTCGTTCGCGGGCATCGCGTCGCTGCCCTTCGGCGGGCTCGGCGACTCCGGCTTCGGGCGCATCCACGGCCCCGAGGGCCTTCGCGAGTTCGCTCGGCCCAAGGCGATCGCGCGCCAGCGCTTCACCGCGCCGATCGCGCTCACGACGTTCGCCCGCTCCGCCAAGACCGAGGCGTTGGTGGGCAAGCTGATCGGCAGGCTGCACGGCAGGCGCTGACGGGTCACGCGGCGGTGTCCACCAGCGTGCCGTCGCGCCGCACGAGGCCGGCGTAGCGCCCGTCCTCGGCCAGCAACTCGTCGTGCGTCCCCTGCTCGACGACGCGGCCGCCGTCGAGCACCACGATCTGGTCGGCGTCGCGGATGGTCGAGAGCCGGTGGGCGATCGTGATCGTCGTGCGGCCGGCCGACAACGCGGTGATGGCCTCCTGCACGGCCAGCTCGGTCTGGGTGTCGAGCGCGCTGGTGGCCTCGTCGAGCACGAGGATCGGCGGGTCACGCAGGATCGTGCGCGCGATCGCGAGCCGCTGTTTCTCGCCGCCGGAGAACCGGTAGCCGCGCTCGCCGACGAGGGTGTCGTAGCCGTCCGGCAGCGCCGCGATGTGGTCGTGGATCTGCGCCGCCCTCGCCGCCTCGTACAGCTCCTCGTCGGTCGCGTCCGGTTTGGCGAAGCGGAGGTTGTCCGCGACGGACGCGTGCAGCAGGTAGGTCTCCTGCGACACCACGCCCACCGCGCCGGCGAGCGTCTCGAAGCTCAGCTCCCGCACGTCGACGCCGTCGATCGTCACGCTGCCCTCGGTGACGTCGTAGAGCCGGGGAACCAGGTAGCTCAGCGTCGTCTTGCCCGAGCCCGTCTCACCGACCACCGCGAGGCTGCCGCCGGGCGGTACGGCGAGGTCGATACCGGAGAGCGTCGGGTGCGTCCCGTCGTAGGAGAACCCGGCGTCGTGGAACGCGACCTCGCCGCGCACCTCGCCGAGCGCGACCGGGCTCTTCGGCTCGGCGATGTCGACGGGCAGGTCGAGGTACTCGAAGATCCGCTGGAACAGCGCGAGCGAGCTCTGCAGCTCCACGCCCGTCTGCAGCAGCGACATGGTGGGCCGGAAGAGCGTCTGCTGGAGGGTCACGAAGGCGACGAGCGTGCCCAGCGACGCCATCGGCGCACCGAACGCGGTGCTCAGCCCAGCCGCCCAGTAGAGCAGTGCGGGCAGCGCCGCCATCACGATCTGGATGGTCGACATCCGCCAGCGGCCCGCCATGCTCGACTCGACCTCGAGCCGGGCGAGCCGCCGCGACTCGTCGGCGAATTCGTCGGTCAGTGACGCCGAACGGCCCATCGTGCGGCCGAGCAGGATGCCGCTCACCGACAGCGACTCCTGCACGCTCGACGACATCGCGGCGAGCTGCTGCTGTCTGCGCGTGGTGATCTTCTTGCGCTCGGAGCCGACGCGGCGGCTGATCCCGATGAACGCGGGCATGAGCGCGAGCGAGAACACCGTGAGCCGCCAGTCGAGTGCGAGCATCGCGACCACGGTGGCCACGACGGTCGTGACGTTGGAGACCAGCGAGGTGGCGGTGGAGGTGACCGTCGACTGCATGCCGCCGATGTCGTTGGCGATGCGGGACTGGACCTCGCCGGTGCGGGTTCGCGTGAAGAACGCCAGCGACATGCGCTGCAGCCGGGCGTAGACCTCCGAGCGCAGGCCGTGCATGACCTGCTGGCCGACCGTCGTGGAGAGGTAGGTCTGCAGCACGTTGAACACGCTCGTGGCCACGGCGACGCCGAGCATGCCCGCCACGAGCAGGGTCAGCAGGCCGGTGCGCTGCTGCGGGATGGCGACGTCGAGCACCTCGCGCAGCAGGAACGGCGACGCCACGGACACGAGCGACGAGAGCCCCACGAGCAGGCCGACGACGGCGAGCCTGCCCCGGTACGGCCGGAACAGGCGCAGGATCCGGCGCACTGGCACGCGTGCTTCCTCGGTAGACGGCATATAGCGAGCATAGCTCTTAATTACCTAGGTTCACAGTTACCGCGACTCTGTTACCCTGGGCACGTGCATGTGGACGACGGCGAGAACCGCCTCGGTGAGCTGCTGCTGCGCCTGGCCAAGCGGGCGAGGGTGCGGCAGGTGGGACGTCTCGCGCCGCTGGGGCTGACCCCGGCGCAGGCCAGGGCGCTCGGCGCGATCGGGCGGTTCGAGCGGCCGCCTCGCATGGCCGAGCTGGCCGAGCTGCTGGGCGTCGTGCCCCGCGCGGTCACCCCGATCGTCGACGCGCTTGAGGAGGCCGGGCTGGTCACCCGCCAGGTCGATCCCGGCAACCGCCGCGCGACCCTGCTCGTGCTCACCGGCTCGGGCAAACGCATGCGCACGCGGCTCCACCAGGCCAGGGCCGGCGCCGCCGAGGACCTCTTCGCGTGCCTCACCGAGGCCCAGCAGGCCACGCTCCAGGCGCTGCTGGAGAAGGTCGAGGAGCAGACGCGGGACGAACACGGACCACGACACCACGGCCGTTCGCGCGAATCGCTGCCCACCGGCGAAGCTCCCGTGCTATGAACGACGCGGCGCGCGTCCGTGTCGCCCAGCAGGCGGGGGGAGCCCGATGAACCAGCCGAATCCCGGGTGGTACCAGCAGCAGCCATACCAGCAGCAACAGCCGTATCCGCAGCAGCCGTACGGCTACCCCCAGCAGCCTCCGCCCGGCTACGGCTACCCGCCCGGTTACGGCCCCCAGCGGCCGAGCACCGCGATGGCATATGTGGCGGCAGCGTTCTGCGTCCCCGCGATCGCGTTCACCTACATCGTCGCCGCGCTCTCGTGGAGCGGGCCGAGCGCGGACAACGTCGACGCGCTCGTCGCGACCCTCGGCGTGGCCTTCTCCGACGACATCACCGGCAACGTCGACTTCGCGATCTCGTTCAGCATCAGCTTCGCTTCGACGATGGCCTTGTTCGCCGTGCTGCTGTGCTTCCGGCTCGGCTTCGTGCGCTGGATAATCGCTGTGCTCACCGGCATCGCCGTGGTGTACTACATCTACGCGATCATCGACCTGCTCAGCAACGACGGCGGCGACTACGTCGGCATGCCGATCGTGGCGCTGCTGCTGTGGGTGATCCCGCTCGTCGGCGCCGTGCTGCCTGTGACGGGCCGGGCCATGCGCGGCGCGCGGCAGGGGCCGCCGGTCGCGCACGGTCACTGGCACTGACGGGCACTGGGCCAAACCGGCGAATCGGGCTTAGATACGCAACGTCGGGGAATAGTTGTACGTCCTACGTATGTACAACCCAGGTGAAATGGCGGTATGTCGGCACGGGGCCGAGGGGTGTCGGGGGCCTCTCGGCCCCTGAGCTACGCTGAATGGGCATCGACCTGCGAAAATCTAGGAGCAGCCTGTCGTGGCCCGAGTAGTCGTCGACGTCATGCCCAAACCCGAGATCCTCGACCCGCAAGGCCAGGCGGTGGCCGGAGCGCTGCCGCGCCTCGGCTTCCAGGGCGTCACCGAGGTTCGCCAGGGTAAGCACTTCGAGCTGGAGGTCGACGACTCCGTCGACGACGAGACCCTCGCGAAGATCGCGGAGGGCTTTCTCGCCAACCCGGTGATCGAGGACTGGACCGTGCGGAGGGTGGAGGCGTGAGCCCCCGCATCGGCGTCATCACCTTCCCCGGCACCCTCGACGACGTCGACGCCGCCCGCGCGGTGCGCTACGCCGACGCGGAGGCCGTGTCGCTGTGGCACGCAGACGCCGACCTCAAGGGTGTCGACGCGGTGATCGTGCCGGGCGGGTTCTCCTACGGCGACTACCTGCGCTGTGGCGCCATCGCCCGGTTCGCGCCGGTGATGACGTCGGTCGTGGAGGCCGCCGCGAAGGGCATGCCGGTGCTGGGCATCTGCAACGGCTTCCAGATCCTGTGCGAGGCCGGCCTGCTGCCGGGGGCGCTCGTGCGCAACGAGAAGCTCCACTTCGTGTGCCGCGACCAGTGGCTGCGCGTGGAGAACAACGCGACGGCGTGGAGCACCAGGTACGACCAGGGCGCCGAGGTGCTCATCCCGCTCAAGTCCGGCGAGGGTGGGTACATGGCGAGCCAGGAGACCCTCGACCGGCTGGAGGGTGAGGGCCGCGTGGTGTTCCGCTACGTCGGCGGCAACCCCAACGGCTCCCGCAACGACATCGCGGGCATCGCGAGCGAGAACGGCCGCGTCGTCGGTCTCATGCCGCACCCGGAGCATGCGATCGACGCGCTCACCGGCCCGTCCGACGACGGCCTCGGCGTCTTCTTCTCCGCCCTCGACGCACTGAAGCCCCTGGCGACCACGGCCTGACCAACTGCCCCAAGCTGCAGTGAAGGCCACCATCACTGCGTTCAACGCAGTGATGGTGGCCTTCACTGCAGTCGGTCACACTCCCAGGAGTGCGGGGATGTTCGCCACGCTGGGCAGCAGGTGGGTGTGGCGGACGCGGCCAAGGTCGGCGGCGGTGTAGCCGCCCGTCAACACGCCCACCACGTACGCCGCGCCCGCGTTGGTGCCCGCTTCGAGGTCGCGGGCGGTGTCGCCCGCGACGAGCACCTTGCGCACGTCCCGCACCCCGGTGCGCTCCATCGCCCGGAAGATCATGTACGGCGCCGGGCGGCCCGCGGGCACGTCGTCAACGCACACCACCGCGTCGATCACCGTCTCGTCCCAGCCCACCGTCTTGAGCAGTGCGTCCACCACCTCGCGGTCGAACCCCGTCGTCAACGCCACCTTCGCCCCGGCCGCGCGCAGCGAGGCGATCGCCTCGGGCACGCCGGGCAGCGGCACGGGCGGCGTCGCCGCGTAGGCGGCGGTGAGCCGCGCGCGGAAGTCGGCGAGACCCGCATCCACCACGTCCGCCGAGGGCACGCGGCCGGTGGACTCGGTGAGCATCGCGGTGATGGCCTCCCGCTTGTCGGCGCCCATCCAGCGCTGGATGTCGTCCTTCGACGGCGCTCCGCCCGCCGCCACCACGGCCTCTTCGAGCGCGACGTACACGGTGTTGCGCTCCTCGACGGTGGTGCCGGCGATGTCGAAGACGGCGAGTTCGATCACGAGGCTGACCTCCAGTTCCTGGCGAACGCGGGCTGCGCGCGCTGTGAGTTCTCGATGGCGAAGCTGACCAGGTCGGGCCGGTAGCGGTCGTCGGAGTACTCGACGGGCCTGCCGTCGAGTCCGGTGGCCCTGCGCCGCTCCCGCAGCAGGGGCGAGCCGACGTCGATGCCGAGCAACTCGCTGTCGGTGGCGTCCGCGGCGACCGCGTCCATCAGGTGCCGGGCGTTGCTCATGTCGACGCCCTGTTCGCCGAGGTAGGCGTAGATGGAGCCGGAGTCGCAGTCGTAGTCGTACAGCAGCCGCCCGACGGGTTCGACGAACGTGGTGCGCTCGATCATCGTCGGCGTCTCGTCGATGAACCGCAGGCGCAGCACCTGCACCACCGGGTCGCCCTCGTCGAGGTCCAGCTCGTCGGCGAGTTCGGCCGTGGCGGGCCTGCGCGCGACCTCCAGCGTCCGCTGCCCCGGCGTGCGCCCCAGCCCGTGAACCCAGCGCGAGAACGACAGGAACGTCTCGAACGGCTGGCTCAGCGCCTGCCTGCGCACCACGGGCGGTTTGCCCCTGCCGCCGCCGATCATGCCCTCGGCGCGTAGCGCCGTCAGCGCCTGCCGCACCGGGCCGCGCGAGGCGTTCCACTGCGTGCACAGCTGCGACTCGGAGGGCACCGCGGCTCCCACCGGGAGCTCGCCGGAGGAGATGCGGCGACGCAGGTCGGCGGCGATCTGCTCGTGCAGGGGGACATCCACGAGACTTGACTATACAGCTGAAGTCAACCGTTAAGCGCAGATGAACAGGCATGAACGTTCTTCCTGGTCGTGTTGACTAAGGCTGGATCGATGGCCGAGCTTTCTTGTCATGACAAGTTTGGCTCGCTCGCTCGACTCCGCCGACGTCGTCGTGATCGGGGCTGGGATCGTCGGCCTCGCGCACGCCTACGCGGCCGCGGAACGCGGGCTCTCGGTGGTGGTGCTCGAACGCGACGAGTGGGCGACCGGCGCGTCGGTGCGCAACTTCGGGCACGGCTGCGTGACCGCGCAGGACGGCCCAGCGCTCGGTTACGCGCTCTCCGCCCGCGAGCACTGGCTGCGCCTGGCCAAGGACGCCGGGTTCTGGCTCGGCGAGAGCGGCACGGTGGTGGTCGCCCGCGCCGACGACGAGTGCGCGGTGCTGAGCGAGTTCGCCGAGCTCCGGGGCGGGCAGGTGCGGCTGCTCGACGCGGCGGGCGTGGCGAGCCGGGTTCCGGTCGGCGAGGACGTGGTCGGGGGCGCCGTGCTGCCGTTGGACCTCCGCGTCGACCCGCGCGAGGCCGTGCACGCGATCGCGCGGCTGCTCGCCGAGCGGGGTGTGCGCTTCCACTGGGGCACCACCGCCCACGTCGTCGAGCCCGGAGAGGTTGCCACGAGCAGGGGCCGCGTGCGGGCGGGACACGTCGTGGTCGCCGTCGGGCACGACATCGACCGGCACTTCCCCGAACTGGCGCAGCGCAAGGCGGTCCAGCGCTGCTCGCTGCGGATGCTGCGGGTGGCCGACCCGCACGGCCGCGAGATCGAGCACGCGGTGCTCACCGGGCTCTCGATGCTGCGCTACGCCGGGTTCGAGGCGTGCCCGAGCCTCGCCGACGTCCGCGCGCGCTTCGAGGCCGAGCAGCCCGACCTGCTCGCCATCGGCATGAACCTCATGCTCACGCAGCTGCCCGGTGGTGACCTGACCATCGGTGACACCCACAGCTACCAGCGGACCGTCAACCCGTACCGGCGTGAGGAGCTCGACGAGCGGGTGCTCGCCGAGACGGCGCGCCTGCTCGGCGTCGGCGCCCTGACCGTGCGCGAGCGCTGGCGCGGCGTGTACGCCTCGGCGCCAGAGCCCTTCCTCGTCGAGACCCCGGCCGAGGGTGTGCGCGTCGTCGCGGTCACCTCCGGCATCGGCATGACCACGGCACTCGGGCTCGCGCCCACGGTGCTGGACGACCTCGTTTCCTGATCCCCCAAGGAGAATCCCCATGTCCTCCCGTCCCCGCTTCGTCGCGCTCGGCGCGGCGGCACTGCTCACGCTCTCGCTCACGGCCTGCGGTTCGGACTCCGAGTCCGCCGACGCGGCGACGTGCCCCGGCGGCACGATCCGGTTCGGCGTCGAGCCCTACGAGGACCCGGCCAAGCTCACGCCCGCCTACCAGGTGCTGGCGAAGGCATTGCAGACCACTTTGGACTGTCCGGTGGAGCTGAAGGTGGTCGACGACTACTCGGCCGAGGTGCTGGCGATGCGCAACGACCAGCTGGAGATCGCGCAGTTCGGCCCGCTCGGCTACGTCTTCGCCAGCCAGCAGGCCGGCGCGGAGCCGCTGGTGTCCTTCGCCGACGCGAACGGGAAGCTCACCACCTACACCGCGGGCATCTGGGTGCCGAAGGACTCGCCGATCAAGACCGTCGCCGACCTGCGCGGCCGTTCGCTCGCGCTCGGCGGCGTCGGCTCCACGTCGGGCGACGCGCTGCCGCGCTACGCGCTGCGCGAGGCGGGGTTGAAGGACTCCGACGTGAAGATCGACTACGCGGGCGGGCATCCCGAGGCGCTGCTCGCGCTCACCAACGGCAAGGTGGACGCCGCCCAGATCAACAGCCAGCAGCTGGCGACCGCGAAGGCGGAAGGCAGCTTCGACGAGTCGAGGTTCGGGCAGCTGTGGAAGTCCGAGCCGATCCCGAACGACCCGATCACCGTGCGCGGCAACCTCGACCCGGCGTTCAAGGAGCGCGTGCGCACGGCACTGCTGGAGCTCAGCCCGGCCGATGTCGCGAAGGTCGGCGCTTTCCTCGACGTCGACCCGCCCGGCCCGCTCGCGCAGGTCGACGAGCAGACCTACCAGCCGCTGTTCGAGCTGGCCTCCACGCTCGGACTGTCCGAAGGGGACGTCTGAGGCATGGCGGCGCTGGAGATCAGGAAGCTCACCAAGTCGTTCGCGGGGCGGCCGGTGCTCACCGGGGTCGACCTCCAGGTGCGAGCGGGCGAGTTCGTGGCGGTACTCGGCGCGAACGGGTCGGGAAAGTCCACGGCACTGCGCTGCGTGGTGGGCTTGGAGACGCCGGACGCGGGCGAGATCCACACCGAGGGCAGGTCCGCGATGGTGTTCCAGAAGATCCACCTGGTCGGCAGGCGTACCGCGCTCGACAACGTGTGCGCAGGCGCGCTGGGCGGGCTGCCGCTGCACCGCTCCGTCTCTCCCCTGCTGTTCCCGCGCGAGCTGCGAGAGGAGGCGATGCGCTGCCTCGACCGCGTCGGACTCGCCGACCGCGCGGGGGAACGCGCCGGGCGGCTCTCCGGCGGGCAGCAGCAGCGCGTCGCGATCGCCCGCGCGCTGTGCCGGCGGCCCAGGGTGCTGCTCGCCGACGAGCCCGTGTCCGCATTGGACCCGAGCGCGGCCGAGCAGGTGATCACGCTGCTCGCCGACCTGGCGAGCGAGGGCCTGGCCGTGGCGGCGGTGCTGCACCAGCCGCAGCTCGCCCGCTCGGCCGACCGGATCGTCGGCCTGCTCGGCGGGCGCGTGGCGTTCGACGGACCGCCGGGGATCGTGTCCGGCTCCGACGTCGACGCGCTGTACCTGCCGGAGAGGACCGCCGCATGACCGTGACGACTCCTGCCCCGCCGCGGCGGCGATGGCCGTCGCCGCTCGCGCTCGGGATCACGGCCGCGGTCGTCGCACTGCACGTGTTCGCGTGGAACGCCACGGGGTTCTCGCCCGCCGCGCTCGTGCAGGGCGCCGATGGAATCGCCGACTTCTTCGCCGAGGCGCTGCCACCGGATCTCACGTGGGACACGGTGCTGCGGCCGAGCCTCGAGGCCGCGCTGGTCACCCTCGGCATCGGGCTGCTGGGCACCACGTTCTCGGTGCCGTTCGCGCTGGTGCTCGCGCTGCTCGCCGCCCGCGCCACCACGAGCGGATCGGCGGCGTACCAGGCGGCGCGCTCGGTGCTGTCGTTCCTGCGGTCGGTGCCGGACGTGGTGTTCGCACTGATCTTCGTGACGGCCGTGGGCCTCGGGCCGTTCGCCGGGGTGCTCGCGCTCGTGTTCCACAACACCGGCGTGCTGGGCAAGCTGTGGGCGGAGGCGATGGAGGAGACGGACCTCGGCCCGCGCGACGCGCTGTGGGTGCATGGCGCGAGCCGGGTGCAGGTCGCCGCGCACGCCGTGCTGCCGACGGCGTTGCCGCAGCTGGTCGGCCTGCTGCTCTACCGCCTGGACGTGAACGTGCGCTCGTCGCTCGTGCTCGGCCTCGTCGGCGCCGGCGGCATCGGCTTCCTGATCAACCAGTCGATCAAGCTGTTCCGCTTCGACGAGATGGTGACCCACATCCTGGTGGTGCTGGTCCTCGTGATCGTGGTGGACCAGCTCTCGGCCCTGATCCGCCGCCGCATCGGAGCCTGACCAACGCTCCCCAAGGCCACCTTTGTTGCGTTGAGCGCACCAAAGGTGGCCTTGGGTGCGGTTGTCACTCCGCGTGGGCGGCGTGGACCAGGCGGGCGTAGGGGCCGTCGGCGGCGAGCAGGTCGGCATGGCTGCCGAGTTCGGTGACCCGGCCGTCCTCCACCACGGCCACGCGGTCGGCCGAGGCGGCGGTGTGCAGCCGGTGGGCGATCGCGATCACGGTCCGCCCCGCGAGCACGTTCGCCAGCGTCCGCTCCAGCTCCCTTGCCGACGACGTGTCCAGCAGCGACGTCGCCTCGTCGAGCACCAGCGTGTGCGGGTCGGCCAGCACCACGCGCGCCAGCGCGAGCTGCTGCGCCAGCGCAGGGGGCACCGCGTGCGCTCCCGTGCCGAGCTTCGTGTCCAGCCCGTCCGGCAACGCCATCGCCCACTCCCGCGCACCCACCGAGCCGAGCGCGTCGAGCAGCTCCTCGTCGGCCCACCCGTCGCCCGGCCGCCACCCCCCATCGAGGCGCTCCGCGCCGCTGTGCCTTCCGCCGTCGCCCGGTAGCACCAGGTTCTCCCGCAGTGTCCCGCTGAACACGTGCTGCTCCTGCGTCAGCAACAGCACCTCGCCGCGCAGCACGTCGTCCGGCAACGTCGACACCTCGACGCCGCCGATCGTCACCGAGCCGGCCGTCGGCGCCGCGATACCGGCGAGAAGCCTGCCGAGCGTCGACTTGCCCGCCCCGGAAGGGCCCACCACCGCGAGCCGCTGCCCGCGCGGGATGCGCAGGTCGATGCCGTGCAGCACCTCCCGACCCGTTCCGTACGCGAACCGCACGTCGCGCAGCTCGATGTCCCTGCCACGTGGCGGGGTCCCCCGCTTCGGCTCAGGCCGCGTCCGCACGCCGAGCACCCTCCGCAGCGCCGTGCCCGCGACGGCGAAGTCCTCGACCCACCACAGCAGCTCGTCCACAGGGGACGCCAGCGCCTGCACGTAGAGCACCATCGTGGTGATCGTGCCCAGCGCGACCAGGTCCTGCGAGTACGCCCAGCCGCCGAGCAGCAGCATGGCCGCGACGGGCAGCGCGTGCGACAGCTCGAGGAACGGCACCCACCGCAGCTGGAGCCTCCGCAGCCTGCGCTCCCCGCTCAGCGCACCCTGCAACGCGCGTTCGCCGAGGCGGACCCGGCGTTCGACCAGCCCGAGGGCCTCGGCCGTGCGCGCGCCCTCGACGGACTCGTGCGTGCCCGACTGCACGCCTGACCACGCGTCGAGCATCCGCTCGATCGTCTTCGGCGAGCGACGCCAGTACCACCGGGTCGGGAAGAACAACACGGGCACCGACACCAGCAGGCCCAGTGCCAGCAGCGGCGAGGTGACGATCATCGCCGTCACCGTGAGCGCCACGGTGATCGCCGCGATCGTGATCTCCGGTACCGCGTTGCGGGTGGCGTTGTCGATGCGCTCGACATCCGAGGTCGCCCTGCTGAGCAGGTCACCCGTGCCCGCGGCCTCGACCGTGCCGAGCGGCAGGCGCAGCGACGCGGCGACGAACTCCTCCCGTGTCGAGGCCAGCACCCGCTCGCCCAGCACGCCGGTGCGCACGCGGGCCGCCCGCTTGAGCCCGGCCTGCACCAGCAGCACCGCCAGGAAGCCGAGCGCCAGCAGGTCGATGCCGATCGTGTCCGAGCCGCGGGCGACCTCGTCCACCAGGTAGCCGAGCAGCTGCGGGCCCGCGAGGCCGGCGATCGTCGCCAGGCCGAACAGGCCGATCGCCCACAGGAAGTCGGCCCTGTTCTCCCGGAACGTCGTCCGCGCCCACGTCCTCGCGTCCGCCCTCGTCGCGAGGGGAAGCTTCAGCTGCACCTCGTCACCACCTCGTCCGCGACCGCGGCCCAGAGCGGGCTCTGACTGAAGACCACGGTCGTCCTGCCGCGCCGCAGCGTCGCGACTCGCTCGCTGATCCGCGCCTCCGTGTGCGCGTCGACGGCCGAGGTCGGCTCGTCGAGGATCAGCACGTCCGCGTCGGTCGCGAGTGCCCGCGCGAGACTGAGCCGCTGCCGCTGCCCGCCGGAGACCTCCCTGCCGCGCTCGCCGATGCGCTCGGCGAGTCCGTCGGGCAGCGCGGCCACGACGTCGTCCGCGTCCGCCGCCCACAGCGCCGTCTCGACGGAGACGTCCCCCGGCACGTCCGGGGCGACCTCGTCGGCGAGCACGCCGGAGAACCACAGGTCCTGGTTGTGCGCGTACACCACGCGCTCACGCAGCTCGGCCAGCGCGACGCGCTCGACGGGAACGCCCGACAGCAGCACCGGCCGCCGCGCGTCGGTGAAGCGCGCGAGCCGCGACGCGAGCTCCTCGGCCCCAGCGCCGACGTCCACCACGGTGAGCTTGCCCGCGACCGCCGTGAACCCGCTCTCGGCGTCGTGCGGTTCGAGCGGGCCCTCCGGCAGCCGCACCGGCTCCGACGGCTCCGCGAGCAGCGGGCGCAGGCTCAGGAGCCGGCACGCCTTGCGCGCGGAGACGTAGGCCGAGGCCCAGACGCCGGTGCTTTCCGTGGTGGTGCTCACCGGGATCACCAGGAACGCCGAGGCCCCGTAGAACGCCACCAGCTCGCCGACGCTGATCGTGCCCGCGACGGCCAGCCGCGCGCCGAGCCACGTGATCACCACGGTGACCAGCCCTGGCAGCAGCACCTCGGCCCCGGTGAGCCACGACTCGCTGCGCGCCACGTCGACGCCCGCTCTGCGCACGCGCTGGCTCGCCGTGCGGAAGCGGCCGAGGAACTGCCGCTCGCCGCCGATGCCGCGCAGGATCCGCAGGCCGGAGACGATGTCGGAGCCCAGCGCGTTGACCGCCGACAGCTCCTCGCGCTGCGTGTCGAGCTTCCGCTGCAACGGCGCGATGAGCGGCCCGATCCCGGCCACCGCCAGCGGCACGCCGACGAGCGCGACGCCGCCGAGCAGCGGCGAGTACGTCAGCAGCACGATGCCGACCGTGAGGAACGCCACGATCGAGCCGACGACGCGGCCGATCACCTCGAAGCCGTAACCGATCTTGTCGATGTCGGCGGACGTGATGGCCAGCACCTCGCCCGAGCTCGCCTGCTCGCGCAGCGAGGCACCGAGGCGCGTCGTGTGCGTGGACACCAACCGCTGCGTGGTCGAGGCTCCGTGCATCCACATGCCCGCGGAGAGGAAATCCATCGCCCCGCCGAAGACGGCCTGCGTCACGCCGATTCCGAGCACGAGCACCGCGAGCCACACCAGCCTGGCGGTGTCGCCGCCCGCGATGCCCCCGTCGATCGCGGCGCCGACCACGAGCGGCAGCAGCGCGCCGGGCACCAGCCACAGCGCGCCGAACACCATCGCGGCGGCAGCCAGCCACGGGCGGCCGCGCAGCATCGCGCGCAGCAGCCTGCCCGGCGTCAACCGCGAGGGGAGCCGGATGCCGGGAGCCGGATAGGGCGTTTCGGACACGTCGCTCAACGTTACGAACGACCTGCGGCGATGGCGACCGAATTTCGCCTTGTAGCCTGGTGACGTGGCCCCATCTCACGTCGACACGCCCGCCATCGACACCACCGCACGCGCAGCAGAGACCCCGGACCTCCCTCAGCCGTACGTCGAGCTCGGCCTCGCCGACGACGAGTACGCGCGCATCAAGGAGATCCTCGGCCGCAGGCCCACCGAGGCCGAGCTGGCCATGTACTCGGTGATGTGGAGCGAGCACTGCTCGTACAAGTCGTCGAAGAAGCACCTCTCCTACTTCGGCAAGACCACCACGCCCGAGATGCGCGAGAAGATGCTCGCGGGCATCGGCGAGAACGCCGGTGTGGTCGACGTCGGCGACGGCTGGGCGGTCACGTTCAAGGTCGAGAGCCACAACCACCCGTCCTATGTGGAGCCTTACCAGGGCGCCGCGACCGGCGTCGGCGGCATCGTGCGCGACATCCTCGCGATGGGCGCGCGCCCGCTCGCCGTCGCCGACCCGCTTCGCTTCGGCCCTGCCGACGCGCCCGACACGCGGCGCGTGCTGCCCGGCGTGGTGGCAGGCATCGCCGGGTACGGCAACTGCCTCGGCCTGCCGAACATCGGCGGCGAGGTGGTGTTCGACGAGAGCTATGCGGGCAACCCGCTGGTGAACGCGCTGTGCGTCGGCGCGATGCGGGTGGAGGACCTGCATCTCGCACACGCCTCGGGCACCGGCAACAAGATCATCCTCTTCGGTGCGCGCACCGGGCTCGACGGCATCGGCGGCGTGTCCGTGCTGGCGAGCGACACGTTCTCCGGCGACGAGACGGCCGGCGGCCGCAAGAAGCTGCCGAGCGTGCAGGTGGGCGACCCGTTCACCGAGAAGGTGCTCATCGAGTGCTGCCTCGAGCTGTTCGCGAAGAAGCTCGTGGTCGGCATCCAGGACCTCGGCGGCGCCGGGCTGTCCTGCGCCACGTCCGAGCTCGCCGCCGCCGGTGACGGCGGCATGTACATCGACCTCGACCAGGTTCCGTTGCGGGCCAAGAACATGACGCCGGCCGAGATCCTCTCCAGCGAGTCGCAGGAGCGGATGTGCGCGGTGGTCGCTCCGTCCGATGTGGACGCCTTCATGGCCGTGTGCGCGAAGTGGGACGTGATCGCCACGGAGATCGGTGAGGTCACCGACGGCGACCACCTCGTCATCACGTGGCGCGGCGAGACCGTGGTCGACGTGCCACCGCGCACCGTCGCCCACCAGGGCCCGGTCTACGACCGGCCGTACGCCCGCCCCGCCGGGCAGGACACGGTGCAGGCGAACACCACCGACTCGCTCGCGCGTCCGTCCACTCCGGACGAGCTGCGCGACACGCTGCTGAAGCTCGTGTCCTCGCCGAACCTGGCGTCGAAGGAATGGGTCACCCAGCAGTACGACCGGTACGTGCGTGGCAACACGGTGCTCGCGCAGCCCGCCGACTCCGGCGTGATCCGGATCGACGAGTCGACCGGTCGTGGCGTGGCCGTCGCGACCGACTGCAACAGCCGCTTCGTCTACCTCGACCCGTACGCGGGCACGCAGCTCGCGCTCGCCGAGGCGTACCGCAACGTCGCCACGAGCGGCGCCATGCCGGTGGCGGTCACCAACTGCCTCAACTTCGGCTCCCCGCGCGACCCGGGCGTGATGTGGCAGTTCGAGCGCGCGGTGCACGGTCTTGCCGACGGCTGCGCGCAGCTCGGCGTGCCGGTGACCGGCGGCAACGTGAGTTTCTACAACCAGACCGGCGACACGGCGATCCTGCCGACGCCGGTGGTCGGCGTGCTGGGCGTGATCGACGACGTGACGCGGCGCATCCCCACCGGCATCGGCAACGAGGCCGGCGAGACGCTGCTGCTGCTCGGCGAGACCCGCGACGAGTTCGGCGGTTCCGCGTGGGCACACGTGATCCACGGGCACCTCGGCGGGCTGCCGCCGAAGGTCGACCTCGAGCGCGAGCGGCTGCTGGCCGAGATCCTGGTCGCCGGTTCGCGCGACGGCATGATCTCCGCGGCACACGACCTCTCCGACGGCGGGCTCGCGCAGGCGCTCGTCGAGATGGTCCTCATCGGACAGTGCGGTGCCAGGGCGATCCTCGCCGACGACCAGGACCCGTTCGTGCAGCTGTTCTCCGAGTCGGCGGGCCGCGTGCTGGTGGCCGTGCCGCGCAGCGAGGAGCTTCGGTTCACGGAGATGTGCGACGCGCGCGGCCTGCCGTGGCGTCGGGCCGGTGTCGTGGACCCCGAGGCGGGCGCACTGGAGATCCAGGACGTCGCGACCTTCGGTCTCGACGAGCTCAGCACTGCGTGGGAGGGCACGCTCCCCGCGCTCTTCGACTGAGGATCAGGCGCGGCGAAGCTTCGTGGTCTCGTCGCGCTGCTCCTCGGCGAGCCAGCCCTCCGGCGGTTCGACGTCGTCGTGGAACGTGGTGCCGCGCAACGTGAACGCGTCGCCGAACGTGGCTTCCGCGAACCTCGCCTCGCCGTGGAACGTGGCGTCCTTGAAGTTCGCCTCGGCCTCGAACGCGGTGCCGGTGAAGTCGGCCAGCGAGTTGAACGTGGTGCCGCTGAACCACGCCCGCTCGCGGAAGGTCGTGCCGGAGCAGCGGAAGCGGCCCGACAACCTGCCGGTGCCCGTCGTCGCGGCGGTGAACCACACGGGCCCGGTGAACACGCAGCCGCTGAGGTTCGTGCTGCTGTGCAGGTAGGTGTAGCGCAGGATCACGCTGCCCATCCGGCGGCCGGACAGGTCGAGGTACTCCAGCGCGGCGCCGGTGAGGTCGAGGTCGTAGGAGGGCCGCCCGGTGTCGTCGTGCGGCGGCAGGAGGTCGTGGATGAGCCGCTGCGCGGTGAGCCGCACCTGGAGTTCGCGCTCGGCCTCGGGGTCCTCGGGGTTGGGAGTCTTGCCGAAGCGCGGGTGCGTGAACGGCCTGCGCAGGTAGGCGCACAGCACGTCGAGCACCGTCTGCGTGTAGCCGGCCCTGCTGCGCGCGAGCCCCGCGAGCGCGTGCATCGCACCCACCCTGACCTGGTCGGCGTCGTTGCCGAGCAGCTCGACGGAGCGGGCGAAGCGCTCGTCGGAGATCCGGTTGGTCTCCAGGTCGTGGCGGCGCCGCTCGATCTCCTGGCGGGCCTCCTCGACCCGGCGACGTCGGTCGTTGAGCCACAGCGCGTAGAGCGCCACCACCGAGGCGCCGGCCAGGCCACCGGTGCGGAGCGCGTCGCTGCGGGAGGTCCGGCTGTCGGTGAGCAGCCAGATGCTGATGCCGAGCAACAGCACGACCGCGATCGCGATCGTGCCGAACAAGGGAGACCGGAATCCCGACCGCAGCCGCTTCATGGCAGCGAATCTAGGCGATCAAGCTCCTCGCCGTGGGCACGTTGGGCCAACAGCAACGCGCCGGCGCTCACCAACGCCAGCAGCGCCGAGCCCACGAACACCGGGGTGTAGCCGAAACCGGCGACGGCGACCCCGGCCAGCGCGGGTCCCGCCGCCCGCGCCCCCACGACGAACGCGGCCAGCGCACCGTTGATCCGGGCGTACTGTCCCGGCCCGTAGTAATCGGCCACGAGCGTGCCACGCAGCAGCTCGGCCAGCCCGTAGCCGAGCCCGAAGAGCACCACGAACGCGACGATCGACAAGGTCGCCGCCGGGCCGTGTCCCGAGGTCGTCAGCGGCAGCGCGATCGCCACGCCCTGCGCGGCGAAGAGCGCCGCGCCCGCCCTGTGCTCGGGAACCCAGCGGCGCAGCGCGGTCACCAGCACCCGGCCGGTCACCTGGAACAACCCGACGCCGCCCGCCGCGAGCGTCGCGAGCCCCAGCGGGTAGCCGCGTTCGGTGAGGTAGGCGACCAGCACCACCGTCACGGCCAGCTTCGCCGCGGTGCCGCATACGAAGCACAGGGTGAGCCTGCGGAATGACGCGCTGCGCAGCACCGCCCGCCGGGGCGGCTCCGGCGCGGTCTCGTTCGGCGGCGGCGGTCCGTCGGCACCGTCGGGGTGCAGGCCGAGGTCGGCGGGGTGCCTGCGCAGCAGCAGGCCGTGGACCGGCAGCGTCACCACGGCGGTGATCACCGCGAGCGCCAGCAGCGCGTCGCGCCAGCCGAGCCACGACACGAGCACGCCCGTCAGCGGAACGAACACCGCACTGGCGAGCCCGCCGAAGATCGTGAGCACCAGCACCGCGCGGGCCCGGTCGCGGGCGAACCACACCGCCGTCACCGCGAACGCCGGTTCGTACAGGGTCGTGGCCATCGCGAACCCGCCGAGCACGAAGACGACGAAGAACATCGGCAGCGAGTCCACTTGCGACCAGCCGAGGAGCATGAGCACCGCACCCGCGCTGCCCACGGTCATCACGCCCCTCGGCCCCCGCGTCTGCAGCACCCGCCCCACGGGAACGGCGAGCAGGCCCGACACCACGACGCCCGTCGCGTAGACCGCGTTGAGCCAGCCCACTGACCAGCCGAGCTCCTCGCGCATCGGCACGACGAACACCGAGAACGCGTACACGAGCACGCCCCACGACACCAGTTCGGTGGCACTCAGCCCACCGACCTGGACCCACCCGTAGAACGGAGTGCGCCCGCTACGACGCCCGCGCTCCGCCTTGTCAGCCACCGCGATCCCCGCTCGCGACGCAAGGATCCATCAGAGGGGGCCAAGGCTCCGCTGGAGCAGCACGGTGTCCAGCCACTTCCCGTGCTTGTGGCCGACCCGCCGCAGCCTGCCCGCCTCGGTGAAGCCGCGCCTGCCGTGCAGTGCGAGCGATGCCTGCTCGCCCGAGTCGGAGACCACGGCGATGACCTCGCGGATGTCCGCCGCCGCGCAGCGGGCCAGCAGCTCGTCCAGCAGCGCGCCGCCGAGGCCGCGGCCGTGCGCCCACGGCGCGAGGTAGATCGAGTCCTCCACGGTCCGCCGGTAGGCGGGCCGGGTCTTCCACGGCGTGCAGTACGCGTACCCGGCGAGCCTGCTCTCGTGTTCGGCGACGAGGAACGGCAGGCCCGCGGCGGTGACCGAGGCGAAGCGGCGCTGCCACTCCTCGGCGTCCGGCGCCTCCAGCTCGAAGGTCGCGACGCTACCGGTCACGTAGTGGGCGTAGATCTCGGCGATCGCGGCCAGGTCGGTCGTGACCGCGTCCCGGATGACCCTGGATTGCACTATAGGAGAATTGGCCACTACTATAGTGTAGATGGATCTGGGCGCGCTTGGCCAGCGCATTCAACGGCTTCGCCGCGAGCGGAGCCTGACGCTGCAGGAGCTCGCCGAGCAGTCAGGCGTCAGCGTCAGCATGCTGTCGGCGGTCGAGCGGGGCGGCAAGGCGCCGACCGTGGTGGTGCTCGACCGCATCGCGGGCGGGCTCGGCGTCCGGCTCGCGGTGCTCGTCTCCGAGCCCGAGGCCGAACGCGTGATCGTGCGCAGAGCCGCTGAGCAGGACGTGGTCGACGAACCGGGCGGCTGGCAGCGCACCATCCTCACCCCGGTGGTGCCCGGCGTGAACTTCGAGTGGATCCGCTCCACGCTCCCGCCGGGCTGCACGCCGGGGAGCTACCCGGCCTACGCGCCGGGCTCGCACGAGTTCATCTTCGTGGAGTCCGGCTCCGTCGAGCTGACGATCGACGGCGAGCGCACGGTCGCCCTGGGCGAAGGCGACTCGATCTACCTCGCCGCGGACGTCACGCTGGAGTACGCCAACCGCTCCGCCGAGCCGTGCACCTACTACGTCGCCGCGCTGATCATGCGCCCGCGCGACGCGGGTACCCGCTTCACGACGTGAAAGAGGCCGGCCCCGCACAGGGGACCGGCCTCTTCCTGAGCCGTTCGTCAGAGGAAGATCAGGCTGACGCACCAGCCGGTGCCGTCGAAGTTGTCGGCGTTGATCGAGCCGTCGATCGTCTCGCCGTCGATCGTTCCGGTGAGCTTGGACTCGACGTAGTACTGCGAGCCCTCGGCCGGGCCCGCGCTCAGGTTGGTGTCGCCCTGGGTGGCCCTGTCGATGTCGGACTCGTTGAGGCTCATCGAGTCGGCGCACATCACGGCCTCGGCGCCGGCCTTGTCACCGTTGTTGAGCGCGTCGACGAACTCGCCGATCACCGGGTCGGCGTCGGCGACCGCGCTGTCCCCGCTCGCGATGCCGGTCGAGTCCGTGGAGTCGGTCGAGTCGGTGGAGTCCGTGGAGTCGGACGAGCCGCCTTCCTCCATCGAGACGCTCGCCCAGCACCACTTGTCACCGTCCTTCGTGAGCTCGGCGCTCGCCGGGTAGGTCGAGCCCGCGGCGGTGATCGTCGCCGTCGCCGTGGCCGAGTTGCCGTTCTCGGTCACCTCACCCAGCTCGGCGCTCTCGACAGAACTGACGTAGCCGATGATCTCGTCGATGTCGGCCTCGGCGTCCGCGCACTTCATGCCGGAGAGCGCGGCGCTGTCCTGGTTGTTCAGACCGTCGATGATCTGCTGTGCGAACGCCTTGGCGCCGCTATCCTGCTGCTGGCTGTTGCCGGCGGCGTTGGTGTTGCCGCCCTTGTCCTCGTCGTCGCTGAGCAGGAAGCCCGGCGCGACGAACGCCGTGATCACGAACGCGATCACCACGACGGCCGCGGCCGAGAGCCCGACGATCAGGCCCGTCTTCTTCTTCGGCGGCTGCGGGCCGTAGCCGCCGCCACCGGGGTAGCCGTATCCCTGCTGGTAGGCACCCTGCTGCTGGTAACCGCCCTGCTGCGGGTAGCCCTGCTGCGGGAACGAGCCCGACTGCGGATAGCCGCCTTGCTGGGGGTAGCCGCCGGTCTGTGGGTAGCCGCCCTGCTGCTGGTAGCCGCCCTGCCCGTACGGATCGGGCTGCTGGCCATAGGGCTGCCCGGGCTGAGGTGGATACGTCATGGGCCAAACCTTCCGTCGCTGCGGCGCCCCCAGTGGTGCGCTCCGGTCCTCGGACGCGCTGCCGGAAGGTGTGGTTCCCCCAGGTCATGCGTTCGATCAGAGCGCATTGTGCCTGGTGATCGTTCTTCGCGCACCAGGAGGCTCCCGATCCGTTGCGGGATCGGGAGCCTCACCGGTGTCGCCGGGTGCCGCTCAGCCGGTCGCGAGTACCCGCAGGCGGTCGTACGCGCCGTTGAACGAGTTCTGGTCGATCGGGCTCGACGTGTACTGCCAGAACGTGTGGAATCCCCAGCCATTGGGCAGTGTGCCGACCGACGACGCGTAACGCGCCACCCAGAGCGGAACCGTGTCGCCGAAGCTCTGCGCGGTCCCGACGCACTGGTTCCACCAGCTCGTGGACGTGTAGATCACGGGCCAGCGGCCGGTACGCGCGTGGTAGGTGTCGTGGAAGTCACGGATCCACGCCGCCATCGCCGACTGGCTCTTGCCGTAGCAGGTGGAGCCGTACGGGTTGTACTCCATGTCCAGTGCGCCGGGCAGCGTCTTGCCGTCGGCCGACCAGCCGCCGCCGTTGTCCACGAAGTAGTTGGCCTGTGCCGCGCCGGAGGAGCGGTCCGGCAGTGCGAAGTGGTACGCGCCGCGGATCATGCCGACGTTGTAGGAGCCGTTGTACTGCTGGGCGAAGTACGGGTTCTCGTACCCCGTTCCCTCGGTCGCCTTGACGAAGGCGAACCGCTTGCCCTGCCCCCACCAGTAGTTCCAGTCGACGTTCTGCTGGTGCCCGCTGACGTCGATGCCGGGCACCGTCGCCTGCGCCCGCACGCCGTCGGAGTTGACGCCCTGCGGTCGCAGGGCCGCCCGCTTGCTCGCCTCCGTCGAGTGATCTCCTTCCGCCTTCGCGATCTGGGAGCCCATCGGGTGGTCGTACTTCTCGACGTACTCCGCGACCGGCATTCCGTCGATCCGGCTCGGCGCGGCGTCGCTCTTGGACGGAGCGGCACCGGCAGGGGTCAGCGCGCCGAGCAGGAGCGCGCCGGCCGAACCGACGGCGGCGGCGGTGACGGCCCGCCGCCAGATTCTTCGTGCAGTGGACATGAGAAGCATCCCTTCACGATTAACAATTGCCCTCGCTGCCGGGCGGCTCACTGCAGGTAGCCGCCCGGGCGTTGATTGTTATCGCAGGATGCCTGCTTTGTCACTAGTTGGCATGAAATAACCGCTACAAGTGGGTGATTTGCGGGTGAAATCGCGGGCCCTGGGTGATGGCGAAAGCCCCGTTCGCCGCCTTGCGGTGGGTCATCCGGTGGCCAATGCGGTGAGCTGTCCCGGCCCGCCGTTGAAGAAGTTCTGGTCGCCAGGCAACTTGCCCGAGTCGGAGAACTGCCAGATGCTCTGGAAGTCCCAGCCCGCGGGCAGCTCGCCGATCTGGGGCGCGTAGCGGGCGAGCCAGAGCGGGTTGGTCCTGCCGAACACGGGGCTGTTGCCGGTGCACTTCTTCCACCAGCTCGTCGACGTGTAGATCATGGGCGTGCGGCCGGTGCGTGCCTTGTAGGCGTTGGAGAAGTCCCTGATCCACGCGACGATCACCTTGGGCGAGCGGTTGTAGCACGCCTCGCCGTACGGGTTGTACTCCATGTCGAGCGCGCCGGGCAGCGTTCGGCCGTCCCTGGTCCAGCCGCCGCCGTGGTCGACGAAGTAGTGCGCCTGCTTCGCTCCGGTGGAGATGTCCGGCCTGGCGAAATGGTATGCACCACGGATCATGCCCGCCGCGTAGGAGCCGTTGTACTGCTGGTTGAAGTGGTCGCTCGTGAACCCGGTGCCCTCGGTGGCCTTGACGTAGACGAACTTGGCCCCGGCCTTGGTCGCCGCGGGCCAGTCGACGTCGCCCTGCCAGCCGCTCACGTCGTGACCGAGCACGTTGGCCCCCGCCGTGTAGGAGTCGGGCGACGGGGCTCCGTGCACGCCCTCGTGCTTCGCGATCTGCGAGCCGGCGTGGCGCTGCTCGGCGCCGCGGTAGTCGGGCTTTTCCTGAGCGGGGGCGGCCACGCTCCCGTAGGTCAACGTGCTCGCCACGATCATCGCGACAACCGAACCCGCCAGCGTATTGCGGCACCTGTGAGAACTGCGACGCTTCACGCCGACACCCGCCCCTTCGTGCGACTCCCCGTTCAGGCGTCACCTTGCCTGGACTAGGCGCTCCGCGCGAACCGGGTGTCACCCGCCAGAGTGGACTCAGCGCTCCTGCGAGAGTGCGTGCTCGAGGTGCTCAGCAGGCACGACGGCGGTGACGACGTCGTGCGGATTGATCACCAGTGCGTGGCCGCCGAGCAACTCGACGATGTCCCTGCCGAGCACGGCGCGGGCGTGCGGCCATTCGGCGGGCACGAGCGACTTCGTGGTGTAGGCGGGCACCATCACGCGGCCGTCGGTGTTGTGGAAGCCGATCACGGTGCGCTGCACCGGAGAGATGGCGTAGACGAACAACGTCGAGTCGAGCACCACCGGCGGCAGGTCCTCGGCTGGGCGGTGCTTGGTCCGCACGAGCTGCAGCAGCCGTTCGAGCTCGTTCGCCGGCTCCGGGTAGCCGAGCGCCTTCGGCGAGGGCCGGTACCGGTCGTTGGGGTGGAAGTCCTCGACGATCTCGCCGCCCGCGTTCACCGGGTAGGCCCCCACGACCGCCCAGGACGGCACGCTTCCGTTGGGGTCGAAGGCTTCGTCGATCACGTAGAGCCAGCTGTTCGGGTTGGCCCTGGCGTTGGCGCGCATCTCCCTGGTGATCTTGGGCTTCTTCTTCAGCGCGGATTCGTTGGGTACCAGCCGGTCTGCCTCATCCCGCTGCGTCATGTGCGATCCCCACGTTCCTGCCGTGCCGTTTTTCGTTCTTGGCGTTCACTCTACTGTTGAAGCATGTCCAGTTCGCGTACGGTCGACCCCGCTGAGTTACGAGCCGCGCTCGCGGAGATCGCGGATTGGCTGACCCGCTCCGGCGCGGAACCGGCGAGGCCGAAGCTGGCCGCCGCGGTGCGGCTGAGCCTGCGCACGCTCGCCGCCGTGGCCCCCGGCCGCAGTGTCGAGGTGCGGGTGCCGCCGTTCGCGGCGGTGCAGTGCGTCGAAGGTCCCCGGCACACGCGCGGCACACCGCCGAACGTGGTCGAGATGGACCCGCGAACCTGGCTGGAGCTCGCCACCGGGCGTCTACAGTGGAGCGACGCGCTCGCCGGCGGCAGGGTCACCGCCTCCGGCACGCGCGCCGATATCTCCCACTGGCTCCCGATCGCGCGGCTCTAGCCCGACCCCCTCTGCAGTGAAGGCCACCATGCCTGCGTTCAACGCAGTGAAGGTGGCCTTCACTGCGTTGAACGCAGGCAGGCGCGGGCGCTAGGGCTTGCGGCCGACGCCGCCCGCGATGCAGTACTGCACCTGGTTCAGCGGCTTGAGCCGCGGACCGTCGGGGTACCAGTCGGCGCAGCGGATCACGCCAGGCGTGATCAGCTCCAGCCCGTCGAACAGCTGCTCGATCTCGGCGAGGGTGCGGAAGGTGCCGGAGCCCATCGGGCTGTGCCGGAAGACGTCCTCCATCTTCCTGGCGACGGGGCTGTGCTCGTCCTCCGGATCGAGGAAGTGGCTGATCACCACGTAGGAGCCGGACGGCAGCGCGTCGATGTACTCCTTCATGATCTCGGCTGGCTTCTCGGCGGGCCCCTCGTAGTGGTGCAGGGTGCCGAGCTGCAGGAACGCCACCGGCTCCGAGAAGTCGATGTGCCTGCGCACCGTCTCGTTGGAGAGGATCTCCTTCGGCTGGAAGATGTCGGCCGCGGCGAAGTGGGTGTTCTCGTTCTCCTCGAGCAGCGCCCTGCCGTGCGCGAGCACCACGGGGTCGTTGTCGATGTAGACGACCCTGGCGTCGGGCTTGATGCGCTGGACGACCTGGTGGATGTTCTCCGCGGTGGGCAGCCCCGACCCGCAGTCGAGGAACTGCTGGATGTCGGTCTGCAGTGCCAGGAACCGGCAGCTGCGGATCAAGAAGTTGCGGTTCTCGACGGCGAGGTCCTGCGCTTCGGGTGCGGCCTTCTGCACCCCGCGGAAGACCTCCCGGTCGATCTCGTAGTTGTCCTTGCCGCCGAGAAACGCGTCGTAGACGCGCGCGATGCTCGCCCTCGTGGGGTCGACGCCGACGGGGACACGCTCGGACTGTGGCACTGGGCCTGGCATGGGGAACCTCACAGCGCAGGGTTGGTTGGTCGCGGGAGCTGAACGTAGAGTAGGGGCTCGTGCCCTCCCGGTAAACGGCGGTGTCTTGACTGCCCGGCCGTGGTCGGTACTTTGAGTGGTCGGGCGAATTCCTCGGGTACGATGGCGGGTCTTGAGCAGGGGCGGCGATGAGAGGGTTGGGTCCGGGCGATGGCTGCGATTGAGGGTGCCGCCGGCGAGCAGTCCGCCGGTCCTACCGCTCGTCGCATGATCCTGGGCGCTCAGCTGCGCAGGCTGCGAGAGCAGGCCGGCATCAGCAGGGCCGACGCCGGCTACCACATCCGCGCCTCCGAATCGAAGATCTCCAGGCTCGAGCTCGGCCGGGTCGGCTTCAAGGAACGCGACGTCACCGACCTGCTGACCATGTACGGCATCGGCGACGCGGAAGAGCGCGCCAGCTTCCTCACGATGGTCAAGCAGTCCAACAACCCGGGCTGGTGGCAGAAGTTCAACGAGTACATGCCCAAGTGGTTCGACGACTACGTGGGACTCGAGGAGGCCGCCGCCCGGATCCAGACCTACGAGCTGCAGTTCGTGCCCGGTCTGCTCCAGACCGAGGACTACGCGAGGGCGATCGTCACCCACGGCCTGCCGGAGACGGCGAACGAGGCCGCCGAGGGCAGGCTCGCGCTGCGCATGCGCCGCCAGCGGCTGTTGTTCCGGCCGAACGCGCCGCGCCTGTGGGCCGTCATCGACGAGTCGGTGCTGCACCGGCCCATCGGCGGCCGTGACGTGCTGCGCAAGCAGCTCGACCAGCTCCTCGAGCTCACCAAGATGCCGCACATCACGCTCCAGGTGGTGCCGTACGAGCGCAGCGGCTACGCGGCCGAGGGCGCGTTCACACTCCTGCGGTTCTCCGAGCCGGAGCTGCCGAACATCGCCTACATCGAGCACATCGCGGGCGGCCTCTATTTGGACCGCCCTGACGAGATCGAGCTCATCGGCCGATCACTGGACCGGCTCGCCGTCGACGCCGAAACACCCGATCGGTCACGGCAGATGCTGCTCAAGGCGCACGCAGCCGCGTAGTTCCCGACCTTCGCGTTCACCCGAAAGCGGCTCGTCCTTCCTTCGGCGAACTTGAAGATGCACGTGCATTCACACCTGCATCCGCCCGTGCTACCGTGAGTGCACAAGTGAATGCACGTGCAGATGCATCCTCCAGGTGTAAGTCGGGAAGGTGAGGATCATGGCGGAGGCGATCCGGAACGGGATCTCTTCGGAGCTGCTGACCGAGGCGGCTTGGCGAAAGAGCAAGTACAGCGGTGCGATGGGCAACTGTGTCGAGGTGGCGCCGCTGGCCAACGGGCAGATCGCGATGCGTAACTCCCGGGACCCCCACGGCCCTGCGCTGGTCTACACGCGCGCCGAGATCGAGGCATTCCTCGCGGGAGCCAAGGACGGCGAGTTCGATGACATGGTCGCGTGAGACGACGGTCGAGGACGTCCTCGGCGAGCTGATCGAACGGGGCTACCGGTTCGTGCACCCGCGGAACGAGCAGGGCGAGATCATCACCGTCGTCGGCGTCCGCGCGCACGGCACCGTGATCGACATCGTCAGGCTCGACGCCGAGGACGACGTCCTCGCCATGCGCATGCCCGGTGACGAGCAGAACATCCTCGCCCCCGAGACCATCCTCTGGAAGCGGTCGGGCGCCATGCACACCGTGGTCGCCGACCTGCTTCGCCTCGCGGACGACGACTTCGCGCCGCGGGCCGAGAGCGAGACCCGTGGCTGCTGGGTACCCAGCGGTCGCGCGGGCCGCGCGAAGTGGCTCGTAGCCACCGCGTGACGCTCGGTTGTTGAGCGCTACATCACCGAGTCGGGCCGCCTCCGGCCACCTACACTGGAGGCGGCCCGTTCTCGTACGCAGGGAGCCTTTCGGTGCACACCGACCAGTCGTCCACTGGGGAAGCCACCGGCGATCAGCTCGAATCCGAACCTCGCGAGGAATGCGGCGTGTTCGGTGTCTGGGCGCCAGGTGAGGACGTCGCGAAGCTGACCTACTACGGCCTGTACGCGCTGCAGCACCGCGGGCAGGAGGCCGCCGGGATCTCGGTCTCGGACGGCAACCAGATAGTCGTGTTCAAGGACCTCGGCCTGGTGAGCCAGGTCTTCGACGAGCAGGTGCTCTCCTCTCTGCAGGGGCACATCGCCGTCGGGCACTGCCGTTACTCCACCACCGGCGGCGGCAGCTGGGAGAACGCCCAGCCGACCTTCCGCACCACGCCGACGGGCTCCGGGCTCGCACTCGGCCACAACGGCAACCTCGTCAACACCCACGAGCTGCACGAACGCGCCCGGGAGCTCGGCGTCGTCGGCAAGAACGGCGCCACCACCGACTCGGACCTGATCAGCGGGCTGCTCGCGGAGGCGGCCGCCGACAAGGGCATCGAGGCCGCCGCGATGGAGCTGCTGCCCACGCTGCGCGGCGCCTTCTGCCTCACCTTCGCCGACGAGAACACGCTCTACGCGGCGCGCGACCCGCACGGGGTGCGCCCGCTCGTGCTCGGCAGGCTCGAGCGCGGCTGGGTCGTCGCGAGTGAGACCGCGGCGCTCGACATCGTCGGCGCCTCGTTCGTCCGCGAGGTCGAGCCCGGCGAGCTCATCGCGATCGACGCGGGCGGGCTGCGGTCGTCGCGCTTCGCCAACCCGGAACCCAAGGGCTGCGTCTTCGAGTACGTCTACCTGGCCAGGCCCGACACCACGATCGCGGGCCGCAGCGTGCACGCCACGCGCGTGGAGATCGGCAGGCGGCTCGCCGAGGAGCATCCCGCCGACGCCGACCTGGTGATCCCGGTTCCCGAGTCCGGAACCCCCGCGGCGATCGGCTACGCGCAGGCCTCCGGCATCCCCTACGGCTCGGGCCTGGTGAAGAACGGCTACGTGGGCCGCACGTTCATCCAGCCGTCGCAGACGATCCGCCAGCTCGGCATCCGGCTCAAGCTGAACCCGCTGCGCGAGGTGATCCGCGGCAAGCGGCTCGTGGTCGTGGACGACTCCATCGTCCGCGGCAACACCCAGCGCGCGCTCGTGCGGATGCTGCGGGAGTCGGGCGCGCTGGAGGTGCACGTGCGCATCGCCTCGCCGCCGGTGCGCTGGCCGTGCTTCTACGGCATCGACTTCGCATCAAGGGCCGAGCTCGTCGCCAACGGGGCCGACCTCGACGGCATCCGGCGCTCCATCGGCGCCGACTCGCTCGGCTACGTCTCGCTCGACGGGCTCGTCGCCGCGTCGGAACAGCCCAGGTCACGGCTGTGCGCCGCGTGCTTCGACGGCGAGTACCCCATCGAGCTGCCCGACGACGCGCTCATCGGCAAGCACCTCCTGGAGAGCCTCTCCGGCAGTAACGGAACGACCGCGTCCTCCCTGACCGTCAGCCCGGCGGGGTACGGTGCCGAGGATGCCGTTCGGCGTCCCTAGGGCGCTGCCCTAGCCGTTTCGAGCTTTCAGGATCAGGGATGGAGTCCGCTTCCGTGAGCGAGTCCACGAGCGCTACGTACGCTGCTGCCGGGGTCGACATCGACGCCGGTGACCACGCCGTCGAGCTGCTCAAGCCGCACGCTGCCCGCGCCACCAGGCCCGAGGTGGTGGGCGGTGTCGGCGGGTTCGCCGGCCTGTTCTCGTTGAAGCCGGGCCGCTGGAAGGAGCCGCTGATCGCGTCGTCCACGGACGGCGTTGGCACCAAGATCGCGGTCGCGCAGGCACTGGACAAGCACGACACCGTCGGCATCGACCTCGTGGCGATGGTCGTCGACGACCTCGTGGTGACCGGTGCGGAGCCGTTGTTCCTCCAGGACTACATCGCGGTCGGCAAGGTCGTGCCCGAGAAGGTGGCCTCGATCGTCTCCGGCATCGCCGAGGGTTGCGTGCAGGCGGGCTGCGCGCTGCTCGGCGGGGAGACCGCCGAGCACCCGGGCATGATGGGCGAGCACGACTACGACATCTCCGCCACCGGCATCGGCGTGGTCGAGGCCGCCGACGTGCTGGGCCCCGAGCTGGTCCGGCCCGGCGACGTCGTGATCGCGATGGGCTCGACCGGCCTGCACTCCAACGGCTACTCGCTCGCGCGGCACGTGCTGCTCGACATCGCCCGGATGCCGCTCGACGGACACGTCGAGGAGTTCGGCCGCACGCTCGGCGAGGAGCTGCTGGAGCCCACGCGGATCTACGCGAAGGACTGCCTCGCGCTGGCCGCCGAGGCTGACGTGCGGACGTTCGCGCACGTCACCGGCGGTGGGCTCGCGGCCAACCTCGAGCGCGTGATGCCGCGTGGGCTCACCGCGCAGCTGGACCGCGGCACATGGACGCCGGCCCCGGTGTTCGCGCTGATCGGTCAGCGCGGCCGCATCGAGCGCGCCGAGCTGGAGCGCACCTTCAACATGGGCGTCGGCATGGTCGCCGTCGTGTCACCCGAGGACGTCGACCGCGCGCTGGCGGTGCTCACCGCGCGGCACGTGCCCGCGTGGGTGCTCGGCGACGTGCAGCCCTCCGACGACGCCGACGGGCCTCGCGCCGTGCTGACCGGTGACCACCCCCGGTTCTGACCTTCCCGTCACCCGGCGCCTGGTGGTTCCGGACGCCGAGCTGACAGAACGGTTCTCGCGCTCCTCCGGCCCTGGCGGGCAGGGCGTGAACACCACGTCGTCGCGGGTCGAGCTGTCCTTCGACGTCGCCCGTTCCCCCGCCGTGCCGGAGGACCTGCGCTCCCGGCTGCTGGCGCGGCTCGACCGCAGGCTCGTCGACGGCGTGCTGACGATCGTGGCGAGCGAGCACCGCGAGCAGCTGCGCAACCGCGAGGCCGCGCGAGCGCGGCTCGTGGCCGTGTTGCGGGAGGCGTCGGCCCCACCTCCCCGCAAGCGCCGCCCGACCAAGCCGACGCGGGGCTCGCAGGAACGCAGGCTCGCCGCGAAGAAACGTCGTGGTGACGTCAAGCGCGGCCGGGGCGGCCGGTACGACGAGTAGGGTGCGCGCGTGACCGAACCCCGCCACCCCGACGACAGTTACCTGCGTGCCCTGATCGAGCAGACCGCCGACGCCGTGCGCAGGGCCGAACCGCTCACCTCAGCCCACGACGGCGCGCCGGCGACCGTCCGCGAGGTCGTGACCGCGGCGGTCTCGGCGCGGACGCCCGAGCTCGTCGCGCTCAGCCGGGACCTGCACGCCAACCCGGAGACCGCGTTCACCGAGCACCGTTCCGCCCGCGCGGTCGCCACGCTGCTGGGGCGGCACGGTCACGACGTGCGGGTGGGCGTCGGCGGGCTCGACACGGCACTCGTCGCCACCGCCGGGGAGTCCGGCCCGCACGTCGCGGTGCTCGCCGAGTACGACGCGCTGCCCGGTATCGGTCACGCGTGCGGGCACAACATCATCTGCGCCACGGGCGTCGGCGGGTTCCTCGGCGCCGCGGCCGTGCTGTCCGACACCGGTGGCCGGGTCTCGCTCGTCGGCACTCCCGCGGAGGAGGGCGGCGGAGGCAAGGAGACGCTCGCGAGGGCGGGCGTCTTCGACGACGTGGACGCCGTCGTGATGCTGCATCCGTTCAGCCACGACATCGCGATGCACCCGTTCCTCGGCCGCCGCCAGCTGGAGATGGTCTTCCACGGCGTGAGCGCACACGCGTCGGCGCAGCCCTTCATGGGCCGCAACGCGCTCGACGCCGCGGTGAGCGCCTACCAGGGTGTCGCCGCGCTGCGCCAGCACCTGCCGCCCGGCGACCGCGTGCACGGGGTGTTCACCGACGGCGGCAGCAGGCCCAACGTCGTTCCCGACCGGGCCGCGGTGCTGTTCTACCTGCGTTCGATGCGCCCGGAGACGCTACGTGACCTGGCCGACCGGCTCGCCGCCATCGCACACGGCGCCGCGGAACTGACGGGCTGCGGGGTCGAGCTGCGCTGGGACCCCCAGCCGCCGTATCTGCCGATCCGGTTCAACCAGGCGCTGTCGCGGCGCTGGGCGGTGAACCAGCAGCAGTGCGGGCGCAGGCCGTTGCCGCCGGGCGTGGTTCCCGACTTCCTCACCGGCTCGACCGACCTTGGCAACCTGTCGTACCGGATGCCCGCGATCCACCCGATGATCGCGATCTCGGAGCCGACCGCCGCGCTGCACACGGTGGAGTTCGCCGAGGCGGCCGGCTCCGAGGCGGGCGAGCGCGCGGTGGCCGACGGCGCGCTGGGGCTCGCCCTCACGGCCGTCGACTACCTCGGCGACGAACGCCTGCGCACCGCCGTGCACGAGGAGTTCACCGAAGCGGGCGGCCCCTGGGACGTACCGAACTTCTTCGCCGATGCCAATCCCCAACCGCAGTGAAGGCCACCTTCACTGCGGTCACCGCGGTGCCGGCAGATCAGCAGACGCGATCTCGGTGAAACATTGACGAACTAGCCTGCCTTTCACTCGAGGAGCGACGGAAGGTGGGCGATGTCCGAAACCGAGGCACCCGCGCGGCAGCACCGGCTCGACCGTGTCCTGAACTGGATCGAACGCGTCGGCAACCGGCTGCCGGAGCCGTTCATCCTGTTCGTACTGCTGACCCTGCTCGTCGGCGTGGTCTCCACGATCATGGCCGCGGCCGGGGTCACCGTCAGCATCCCCGGCGAGGACGAGACCACGCCCATCCAGGGCGCGTTCACCGGCGCGGGCCTGCAGTTCCTCTTCACGGGGCTGGCGACCAACTTCATCGAGTTCCCGCCGCTGCAGACGGTGGTCACGATCATGCTCGGCGTCGGTCTCGCCGAGCGGACCGGGCTGCTGTCGGCGCTGATCCGGCTGGCCTTCCGGCGCGCGCCACGCTGGCTGTTGCCCTACGCGCTCGGGTTCGTCGGCGTCTCGGGCAGCATCATGGCCGACTCGGCGTTCATCATCATCCCGCCGCTGGCGGCGATGGTGTTCAAGGCGGCGGGCAGGCATCCGGTGGCCGGGCTCATCGGCGGGTTCGCGGCCGCGGGTGCCGGCTACTCGACGTCGGTGTTCGTGACCAGCCTCGACGCGCTGTTCGCCGGCATCAGCAACTCGGTGGCCGCCACCCTCCCGAACCCCGGCACGACGGTCACCCCGATCTCGAACTACTTCTTCAACGTCGTCGCCGCCGTCGCGCTGAGCCTGCTCGCCGGGCTGATCATCGCCAAGGTGGTGGAGCCCGCGCTGGAGCGCGGCAGGTTCCCGCGCGACGAGGTGGAGCCCGCCGCCGGCACCACGCTCACCGCCGACCTCGAACCGCGCGAGCGCAGGGCGCTGGTGATGGCGGGGCTCGCGCTGCTCGTCACCACCGTGGCCGTGCTGGTGCTCGTGCTGCTGCCGTCCTCGCCCCTGCGCAACGAGAACGGCGGGTTCCTGCCGGAGTCGCCGCTGCTCGACTCGGTGACCACGCTCGTGTTCGTCGCGTTCTTCGTGCCAGGCCTCGCCTACGGCATCTCGGCGGGAGCCATCAGCCGCTCCGCCGACGTGCCGCTGCTCATGGGCAAGGCACTCAAGGATCTCTCCGGGTTCATCGTGCTCGCGTTCGTGCTCGGCCAGTTCATCGCGCTGTTCTCGTGGACCAACATCGGCGCGTGGCTCGCGGTCACCGGCGCCAACTTCCTGGAGAGCATCGGGCTCACCGGATACGCGGCGTTCCTCGGCTTCATCGTGCTCGCCTCGCTGCTGAACCTGTTCATCATCTCGGGATCGAGCCTGTGGACACTGATGGCCGCGGTGTTCGTGCCGATGTTCCTGTTGCTGGGCTTCGAACCGGGATTCAGCCAGGCCGCGTTCCGGGTCGGCGACTCGGCGACGCAGGTGATCACGCCGCTCAACCCGTACATGATCGTGCTGCTGACGTTCGTTCGGAGATATGACCCGAACGCTGGACTGGGAACGGTGATCGCGAAGATGCTGCCCTTCGTGGTTCCATTTTGGACGGCGTGGGCGGCCATTCTGTCGGTGTTCTACTTCGCCGATCTGCCGCTGGGGCCGGGGATGGGTATCCACGTGGAACGGTGAACACGGGCGCTGGTGCGCGGCTGACGAAGGTCGCGCCCACCGTGGCGCCGACGGTGTTGAGCAGCACGTCGTCGGTGGACGTGACCCGGCCCGCGTCGATCACGTACTGGAGCGCCTCGATGCCGATCGAGGCGAGCAGTGCCGCCAGCGTCACCCTGCGCACGGAGCGCCACCACCGCCAGCGCAGCGGCAGCAGGATTCCGAGCGGCAACAGCATCGCGACGTTGGCGGTGACCTGCCAGAAGGAGTCGTTGTCCGTGAGCGCGATCTCCAGGTCGGTCCCCGGCACGAGGTTCACCCCGCCCGGCCCGGGAAAGGGCAGGAAAACAAGCGCGAGCACGAGCGCACCGAACAGGGTGATCGCCACGTCGAGCCCCGCGGTGAACACCGCGTGTCGCACGGGTTTCCTGCGGCTGCGCCACATCGCCAGTTGCCGCCACGCGAGTAGCGTGCACGGCAAGGTCAGCACCGTTATGGGGACCAGTACTCCGAAACTGCGCAGCAAAAACTCCACGCGATCTGCCTCCCCCGACTTCTCGCGACTCCCAAGATCACCTTTACATCACGGGCGCGAAATCGCACGGGGAAAGCGGACCCACAATTTGGTGATTGCCTGTTCAACTACGCCAGTGGTACTGGCGCTCCGGCCTGCCTGTTCCGCCGTAGCGGAGCCGCACCTCCGCGCGGCCGGTCTCCACGAAATGTTCGAGATAACGGCGGGCGCTGGGCCGCGACAGTTCCGTCGCCTTCGCGCATTCGCTGGCCGAAAGCCCGTCGGGATGGTCGACGAGCGCCTGCCGCACCAGCTCCGCGGTCTGCGTGGTGAGGCCCTTCGGCAGCGCGCTCGTGGTACGCGCCCGAGTGCCGAACACGTCGTCCACGTCCTGCTGCCCCGCGGTCGGCCGCGAGGAGAGCCGCGCGAGCTTGGCGTGCAGCGAGCCCACGTGTTCGAGCTGGTCGCGCAACGCCGCGTAGGAGAACGGTTTGATGAGGTAATGCAGTGCGCCGCCACGCATCGCGCCCCTGATCGTGTCCACGTCGCGGGCCGCGGTGATCACGATGACGTCGGTGTCCACAGTGGATGGATCGGCGCGCAGCTCGCGCAGCACCGTGAGCCCGTCGAGGTCGGGCAGGTAGATGTCGAGCAGCACGAGGTCGGGGGCGAGGTCGCGCACCGCGCGTAGCGCGTCGGCCCCCGTGTGGACGGCACCGACGACGGAGAATCCCGGCGTGCGCTCGACGTAGCCACTGTGGACCTTCGCGACCATGAAGTCGTCGTCGACCACGAGCACTCGGATCATCGGGACACCTTCGCGCGCGAGCCCTCGAACGGCAAGACCGCGGTGAACACGGCGCCGCCCGCGTTGTGCACCTCCACCGAACCGCCGCGCCGCCTGCACGTCTGCCGGGTGAGCGCGAGCCCGAGCCCGCGAGGGCCGCCGTGCTCGGCCGCCTTGGTGGTGAAGCCGTGCGTGAACACCTCGGTGGCGATCTCGGGCGCGACACCGGGTCCTGAGTCGCGGACCACCACCGACACCGCGGTGGCGTCGGATGTGATGCCCACCTCGACCCAGTCGCCTCCGTCCGCGCCGTGCAGCGCGTCGAGCGCGTTGTCCACGAGGTTGCCGACCACGGTCACCAGGTCGGCCGACAGCTGCTCGTCGACCTCGCCGAGCCTGCTGTCGTCGGTGACCCGCATGCCCACGCCCTGCTCCGCGGCGAGGCTCGCCTTCGCGATCAGCAGCGCGGCCACCGCGGCGTCGCCGATCCGTGCGCTGACCTGGTCGTGCCACTCGTCGTGGGCGCGGCTGACCAGGTTCACGTAGTTGCGCGCTTCGTCGTACTCGCCCAACTCGATCAGCCCGGCGATGGTGTGCAGCCGGTTGGTGAACTCGTGCGCCTGCGCACGCAGCGTGTCGGTGGTCCGCGAGCTCGCGGCCAGCTCCTCCCGCAGCTCGATCAGCTCGGTCCGGTCGCGCAGGGTCGCCACGGCGCCCAGCTCACGGCCGTCGCGCGACACCGGCATCCGGTTCATCACCAGGGCCCTGCCCGCCCGCAGCACGATGGCCTCCGCGCCGCTGGCCCTGCCGGTGAGCACGTCCCGCAGCCGGTCGCCCGCGTCGAGGTCGTCGATCCGCATCCCCACGCAGTCGGTGGGCAGGGCCAGCAGTTCCCGCGCGTGGTCGTTGACCAGAGTGATCCGGTTCTGCTGGTCGAGGCCGATGACGCCCTCCTTGATGCCGTGCAGCAGGGCCTCCCGGTGCTCGACGAGCCCGGTGATCTCGCGCGGCTCCAGCCCCAGTGTCTGCCGTTTGACCCGCCAGGCGAGGAACAGTGAGCCCGCGATCCCGAGCACGGTCGCGATGCCGAGCAGTACGAGCGCGTCGCTCGGCCGGTGGGCGATGCCCTCGAAGAAGCCAGGCGTGGCCTTGCCCGCGGCGACGATGCCCACCATCGAGCCGTCGTCGCCGATCACGGGCACGTGCGCGACGAGCGAGTCGCCGACCACGCCGACCCACGCGCGCCCCCGCGTCACCGTGCTGTCACCCAGTGGGAGCGTGGCGCGCAGCTGATCGGGATCCTGCGACGCCAGCACGCGGCGCCCCGGGTCGGCGATGCTCACGTAGTCGGCGCCGGAGAGGCTGCGGGCGCTCTCGGCGAAGATCGGCAGCGGGTCGCGGTTCACCGGATCGGCAAGGCTCACCCGCACACCGGGTGTCGCGGCCACATTCTCGGCGACGGAGAGCAACCTGCGGCCCTCGATGTCGGCGAAGTTGCCGTTGGACTGAATCACCGAGAACACGAACACGCAGCCGAGCAGGGCGAACACGATCGCCAGCAGCCAGCCGAGCAGCTGCCGCGCCAGTGATCCCTTCGCGCCCATCGGTCTCACTATGACACCTCGCGGGACGTGCGCTTCGTGAGCAGAACGAACACAAGTACCGATAAGCCCGTAACCGAGACTTCACCTCGCCGCCGTTGCACCATGTCCCCGATCACAGTGAGGTGGGAATGAGGAATCCGAAGACATGGCTGGCGGTGCTCGGTGCGGCACTGCTGGTCCTGCTCGTGCCTCCGCTCGTGAGCTCAGGCGGCGACGAGGCGGGGTCGCAGATCCGCGGCCTGCGCGTCATGGTGCCCAACACGCCGGGCGGCGGCTACGACATCACCGCGCGAACCGCGGTCAAGGCGATCGAGGACAACGGCCTCAACGGCACCACCGAGGTGTTCAACCTCCCCGGCGCCGGTGGCACGGTGGGGCTCGGCAGGCTCGTCGGCGAACGCGGCAACGGCAAGCTCGCGATGTCGATGGGGCTCGGCGTGGTCGGCTCGGTCTACACCAACTCGTCGCCGTCGTCGCTCAAGGACACGACGCCGATCGCGAAACTCACCGAGGAAGCCGACATCATCGTGGTCGGCAAGGACTCGCCGTACCGGAACATCCGGCAGCTGCTCGACGCGTGGAAGGCCGATCCGGCCTCGCTGCCGGTCGGCGGCGGCTCGTCGCCGGGCGGGCCCGACCACCTGGCGCCGATGCTCACCGCGAAGGCCATCGGGCTGCCGCCGAAGGACGTCCGGTACGTGTCGTTCGACGGCGGTGGCGAGCTGATGGCATCGGTGCTCGGCGGCAAGGTCGCGTTCGGCGTCACCGGCATCGGCGAGGCGAGGGACCAGATCGAGGCGGGAGAGCTGCGCGCGCTCGCGGTCACCGGCCCCGAGCGGGTGGCCGGCATCGACGCGCCGACGCTCATGGAGTCCGGTGTGGACGTGAACTTCACCAACTGGCGCGGCATCGTCGCGCCGCCGGGGCTGTCGCAGTCCGATCGCGACAAGCTGATCACGATGTTCACGAAGCTGCACGGCACGCAGCAGTGGAAGCAGGCACTGCGGCTCAACGCGTGGGACGACGCCTTCCAGACGGGCGAGAAGTTCGGCGACTTCCTGGCCGCGGAGACCGAACGTGTCGAATCGGTGCTGAAGGAGCTGGGGCTGGCATGAGCGTCGAGACGTCCACGGTGGAGGAGTCCACCGGTACCGCGGAGCGCAAGAGCTGGTGGCGAGAGCACTCCGAGCTGGGCATGTGCGCATTCCTGCTGCTGCTCGGCGTGCTGGTGCTCACCGAAGGGCTGACCCTGCCCACCGACTTCACCACACGCGGCCCGCTGGGCCCGCAGGCGGTGCCGGTGGCCGTCGGCTCACTGCTGGTGCTGATCTCGCTGCTGCTGGCGCGCGACGTGCTGCGCGGTGGCAGGGGCGAGGCCGAGGGCGGCGAGGACATCGACCTGTCCACCGCCGCCGACTGGCGGACGGTGCTGCTGCTGGCCGGCGCGTTTCTCGCCAACGCGGCACTGATCGACGTGGCCGGGTTCCCGGTGTCGTCGGCGGTCATGTTCTGGGGCGCGGCCTACGCGCTGGGCAGCCGCAACTTCGTCCGTGACCCGCTCATCGCCGCGGTGCTGTCGGTGGTGACGTGGGTGGCCTTCAACGAGCTGCTCGGGGTTCCGCTTCCCGGCGGCCCGCTGATGGGGGTGTTCTGATGGACGCCGTTTCGTCCCTACTCGACGGCTTCGGCACCGCGCTGACGCCGTCCAACCTGCTGGTCGCCGCGATCGGCGTGGTGCTCGGCACCGCGATCGGCGTACTGCCCGGCATCGGGCCCGCGATGGCGGTGGCCCTGCTGCTGCCGGTGACCTACGGGCTCGACCCGACGGCCGCGCTGATCATGTTCGCCGGCATCTACTACGGCGGCATGTTCGGCGGCTCGACGACGTCGATCCTGCTGAACACGCCCGGTGAGACGGCGGCGGTGGTCACCGCGATGGAAGGTCACCCGATGGCCAAACGCGGCCGGGGCCCGCAGGCGCTGGCCGCCGCGGCGATCGGGCACTTCATCGGCGGCATCGTCGGCACGGTGCTGCTGGTGCTGCTCGCCCCGGCGGTCGCGTCGCTGGCCGTCGACATCGGTGCCCCCGACTACTTCGCGATCATGGTGCTCGCGTTCGTGGCGGTGACGTCGGTGCTGGGCAAGTCGCGGCTGCGCGGGTTCGCGTCGCTGCTGATCGGGCTCACCATCGGGCTCGTCGGCCTCGACCAGCTCACCGGCCAGGCGCGGCTGACGTTCGGCTCGCTGCACCTCGCCGACGGCGTGGACGTGGTGATCGTGGCGGTCGGCCTGTTCGCGGTCGGCGAGTCGCTCTGGGTCGCGGCGCACCTGCGGCACAAGCTGGCGGAGCCCATTCCGGTGGGCAGGCCGTGGCTCGGCCGAGGAGACGTGCGCCGCACGTGGAAGCCGTGGCTGCGCGGTCCGTTCATCGGCTTCCCGTTCGGGGCGATCCCGGCGGGCGGCGCCGAGATCCCGACGTTCCTCTCCTACGTGACCGAGAAGCGGTTCTCGCGGCACAAGGACGAGTGGGGCAAGGGCGCCATCGAGGGCGTCGCCGGGCCGGAGTCCACGGCCAGCGCGTCCGCGGCGGGCACGCTCGTGACGATGCTGACCCTTGGCCTGCCCACCACGGCGGTGGCGGCGGTGATGCTCGCTGCGTTCCAGCAGTACGGCATCCAGCCGGGCCCGCTGCTGTTCGAACGGGAGTCGGCGCTGGTGTGGGGGCTCATCGCGAGCCTGTTCGTGGGCCTGGTGCTGCTGCTGGTGATCAACCTGCCGATGGCGCCGGTGTGGGCGAAGCTGCTGCGGATCCCCCGTCCGTACCTGTACGCGGGCATCCTGTTCTTCGCGAGCGTGGGTGCGTACGCGGTGGGCGGCGAGGTGCTGGACCTGCTGCTGCTCTTCGCGATCGGTGTGCTGGGCTTCGCGATGCGGCGGTTCGGGCTGCCGGTGCTCCCTGCGATCATCGGCGTGATCCTCGGCCCGGCGGCGGAGCTGCAGATGCGGCGAGCCCTCCAGATCAGCGACGGCAACCTGTCCGGGCTGGTCAACTCCCCGATGGCGGTGACGGTCTACGTGGTGATCGCCCTGATCCTCGCGTGGCCCCTCATCCGGAAGCTGACCAAGCGCCGGGAGCAAACCCCTCAGGAGAAGGTCGACGCTTAGCCCCAACCGCCCCCAAGGCCACCTTTGTTGCGTTCAACGCAACAAAGGTGGCCTTGGGGGCAGTCATGCTCAGGAGGCGACTCGGAGGCATTCGGCCAGCACGCGCTGCAGGTGCAGGCCGCGGTGGACGTCGCAGTCGTGCTCCCGCACCCCGCTGGCGATCAGGGCCGCGAAGTCGTCGAGCAGGGCCGTGAACGACTCGCCCTCCTGACCCGGCTTGCGGCCCATCGAGCGGAACCCCGCGTCGCCGTACACCGCGAACTCGGTGACGGTCGGCCGCATCGGCAGCCGCGTCGACAGGGCGACCGTGCTCGTGGCTCGCCCCTCGTGTTCCAGCAGCACGTGCCAGAGGTCCGCGTCGCTTCGGTGCGCCGCGAGGACCCCGGTGATCTCGCCCAGTGCGGCGTCCATGAGGTCGAACGCGTGCGGTCCGATGTCGCCGAGCGCGCCCTCGGCCTGCCGCCACGGCGACCCGCCGTACTTCTCGCCGAGCAGCGCGCCCGAGAGCCACCGGGCGTGGCCGCCCTTCCAGCCGCCCGCCTCGGCGAGCCCGGCCAGCCATTCGCGGGTCTGCAGCGTGTAGCGCAGGGTCAGCATCAGCAGCGCCACCACGTCGGCCTGCGACACGGCGTCCGCGATCCGCTGCGCCGCGGCGACGTCGTGGGCGAGCGGCTTCTCCAGGATCAGGTGCTTGCCGGCCTTGGCGGCGGGCAGGGCGTACTCGGCCTGCACGGCGGGCGGCACGGCGAACGCGACGGCGTCCACCTCGCCGAGCAGCTCCTCGAAGCTCGCGCACGCGTAGGTGCCGTGCTCCTCGGCGAGGGCCTCGGCCACCTCGGGCCGCCGGGTCCACACCGCGCTCAGCGACGTCCCGGGGTGATCGGAGATGCCGGGCGCGTGCACGGTGCGCGCCCACGGTCCTGCGCCGACGAGGCCGACCCGAAGCTGAGTTTCCACGCCCGCACTCTAGGCGCAGGGCAGGGAACGCGTTGACCGCCCGTCCGCCTCGCTAGGATCACCGTCATGGGGGTCTTGGGCAGGTTGTTCGGTGGCAAGGGCAAGACTCAACCGCCGGCTCTCGCGGTGGTCAGGCGAGCCGGTGCGGAGGTCATGCGGGTCGGAGACACCTTCGTGATCTCCGGGAGGGGCCTGACCGTGACCGGTGAACTGCTGCTTCCGGTGCGCGTCGACGAAAGGCTCGACGTCCTTCACGACGGCAAGGAGCGGCCCCTGCGCGTCACCGGAATGCTGATCGACAAGGAGCAGGTGGAGTCGGCCGTTCCGGGCACGAAGGTCGCGCTGATGCTGTCCAAGTGGCAACTGCCGACGATCTGATCGCCGGCGGTCGCCTCACTCGTAGCTGTAGAAGCCCCGGCCGGTCTTCTTGCCCAGCAGGCCCGCGTCCACCATGCGCAGCAGCAACGGCGGCGACGAGTACAGCGGCTCCTTGAACTCCGCGTACATCGAGTCCGCGATGGCCTTGATGGTGTCCAGCCCGATGAGGTCGGCCAGCCGCAGCGGGCCCATCGGGTGGGCGGTGCCCTTCTCCATGCCGTGGTCGATGTCCTCGGCGGAGGCGAAGCCCGACTCGAACATCCTGATCGCCGAGAGCAGGTACGGCACGAGCAGCGCGTTGACGATGAAGCCCGCGCGGTCCTGCGAGCGGATCACCGTCTTTCCGAGTGCGCCCGCGACGTGCGCGTCGGCCCGCTCCGCGGTCTTGTCACCCGTGAGCAGCGACGGCACCAGCTCCACGAGCGGCAACACCGGAACCGGGTTGAAGAAATGGATGCCGATCACCTGCTGCGGCCGGTCCGTGGCCATGCCCAGCTTCATGATCGGGATGGAGGAGGTATTGGAGGCGAGGATCGCGTCCTCGCGCTCGACGACCTTGTCCAGCGAGCGGAACACCTCGACCTTGGCCTGCTCCTGTTCGAGCACGGCCTCCACGACGAGGTCGCGGTCGGCGAACGCGTCGAGGTCGGTGGTGAACGTGATCCGCGCGAGGGCGGCGTCCGCGTCCTCCGCCGCGAGCTTGCCGCTGCGGACACCACGCTGCAGCGACTTCTCGATGCGGGCCCTGCCCGCGTCGAGCGCGGGCTTGCTCACCTCGGTCACCGCCACGTCGATGCCTGCTCGCGCGTGCACCTCCGCGATGCCCGAGCCCATCAGGCCCGCTCCGACCACTCCGACGCGCTGAATGTCAGGCACCGTTGCTCCTCACGTCTGCTCGCCCGCGAAAGGTGAGCACGCGGAACGCGAGGGTGGGCGCCGGCGTAACCGGCTCCCACCCTCGCGTCACGCAGTGCTTCAACGACGGTAGTCGTCGTACCCGTCGTACGGGTCCTCGTACCGCTCCTCGTCCTCACCGCGGTGGTTGTCCTCGTCAGAGGAACTGCCCGACAGCTCGCGCTGCAAGGCATCGAAATCCGTGGTGGGAACGCTGTACTTGAGCTCCCGGGCCACCTTCGTCTGCTTGGCCTTAGCTCGGCCGCGCCCCATGGCTCGACCCCCTTGCACAGGGGCGGGGCGGCCGGGGGAATCGGCGGCCCCGCGTCGTCTCGACAACTATTTCCTGAAGACACCGTACCGTGTCGAAGGGGTCTCATGCGACGTGGCACGGTGTGCGAACGGTGACAGTATTGCTCCCCGCCGCCGGAACGGGCCAGCCGGTGCTCACGCGCGTGCGGGGCCGTGCCAGGATTTCGGGGTGCTCCGTCCGTTCGTGGCCTATCTCCGGGTGTACGAACCGCTGTCGGCCTTCGGTGAACCCCCTGACGACCAGCTGGTGCGTGCTGCCGAGGCGGCCAAGCTGTCCCGTGCCACCGCCGGCGAGCGGGAGCACCTGCTGTGGTTGAAGTCACAGATTTCAATACCGCCTCGGCTGCTCCCCGCGGAGCTTCCCGGGGGCGCCCCCGCGCCGAGCGGGAAGACCGACGTGCTCGTGCTCGACCCCGCCGACGTGCCCACCTCAGGCAGCGCCGTGGTGGGCCCCGGACCGCTCGTGTGCCCGCTGGAGGTGAGGGTGCGTTCGGCGGCCGCGTTGGTCGGCTTCCTTGGCGAGGCCCACCCGGCGCTGCGGGCCGCCGTGCTCGACGCGGTCGGCTCGTCGGCCGAGTCCGTCCGGTCCAGGGCCAACGCCGCATTGCGCGACGTGCGCACCGGCACCATGCACGTGCTGTCGACGACATGGACGGTGCCGCTGCCGTGGTTCTCGCTCATCGAGCCGGACGAGCGCAGGCTCGTGCTCGGCGACGGTCAGCACGACCCGCGGCGGGAGCTGTCCTGGCGCACGGCCATGACCGACGCTCTGCGCCGGGTGGCCGAGGCGGAAGAGCTGGTGCAGGAAACGCTCGGCGACTCGGGCCCCACGCGGATTCTCGCCGAGACCGGGCGCTGGCTGTCGAACTTCCACCCAGCCTCCGCGGTCGAGCTCGACTACGGCGGCCTCGTGCAGCTGATCGAGGACCCGATCCTCGAGTCGGACACCTCCGCCGAGGAGGTGCACTCGATACTGGAGGCGCTGCGGGGCGGCGCCGTCGAGGAGATCGCCGACCTGTTCCAGACGCTGCGGGACTACTGGGGCGACCTGGCCGCACGGGAGCGGTTCAACTAGCGAGGGCCTTCAGCACCTCGTCGGTCACGCGCAGCTCGCCGACCTCGCGGCCGCCGCCGAGCACCACGCCCGCGCCCCTGCCGAGGCCGTCGAGCACCGAGGCGGCGGCCGGGTTCTCCGGCACCGCCCCGAGCGCCCGCAGCGCCGCCACCAGCAGCGGAGCGCGGCCCCGGGTGGCACCGTCGGCGAGCTTGAGCGCCACCCCGGTGCCGTCGGGCAGCGCGATCGCGTGCACGCCCTCGGCGCCGACCTTCGCCAGCAGCCCCGGCACGGCGTGCATCAGCAGCGTGTCGTCCCGGCCGGTGCCCGCCACGAGCCACGGCTTCGCCCGCATCGCGTCGGCCACCCGCCGACGTGGTCCTTCCTGCGCGGTCACGAGCCCGGAGAAAGCCCGCGCGAGCCCGGTCAGCGAGAACGCGAAGAGCGGCGCGCCACAGCCGTCGACACCGGTCGCCGCGATCGGCTCGCCCGTCAGCTTCACCACCGTGCCGGCGATCGCCTGCTGCAGCTCGTGCCCCGGCTCGTGGTAGCCGCCGGTCGGCCAGCACCTGCGCACGCACGTGGCCAGCATGCCGGCGTGCTTGCCGGAGCAGTTCATCGCCGCGCGCCGCCTGCCGGGCCACGCCCGGACCGCCTCGATGCGGGCAGGCTCGTACAGCGGGTAGTCGGCGGGGCAGCGCAGGTCGTCCTCGGTGAGTCCGGCGGCGGCGAGCATCGTCAGCGCCAGCTCGACGTGTCCAGGTTCGCCGTTGTGCGAGGCGCAGGTCAGGGCGAGTTGCTCGGTGTCGAGGTCGAGCCCGCACTCCAGCATGGCAACGGCCTGCAGTGGCTTGTTGGCCGAGCGGGGGTAGCACGGCCGTTCCACGTCGCCGAGCGCGGTGCGCACCGAGCCGTCGGGCCGGACGATCACCAGCGCGCCGTGGTGCACGCTCTCGACGAACCCCGAGCGGACCAGCTCGACGAGGACCGGGTCCAGGGCGTCAGTCACCCTCGGAATCGTCCCTCCGCCGCTCGCTCGCGAGCAGCTCGTCGACCGAGGCCGTGCCCGAGGCGTAGCGGCGGGCGATCTCGGCGTTGAAGGCGTCGACCACGGCCTGCACCTCGCGCCGCCGCTGCGACACCGACTGCTCCTGCTCGCGGAAGCTGTGCAGGGTCTGGGTGAGCTGGTCCTCCGAGAGCGAAGAGACGTCCGAGAGGTCCGCGTTGCCGACGAGCGCCTCGGCCCGGCGCCGGTACTCGCCCGCCCGCGACGGTTCGAGCGACTGGTGCCTGCCGGAGCCGGTGGCGGGGCCGAGCGCGTTGTCGGCGAGGATCGTCGCCAGCTGCTCGACGATGCTGGTGTCCCCGCCGGACGAGCGGCGCTGCTGCTCGGCCTTGACGATGTCGATCCTGGCGTGCAGCAGCCTGCGCAGGTAGGAGAGGTCCGTCTCCTCCTGGGCGGCCTCGTCCCGCCGTTCGCGCAGCGTGGACATCGCAAGCGCGTCCAGGTCACGGACGTAGTCGGTGGCGAGGACACGGTCGATGCGACGTCGCCCGCCGGGCCGGACTTCGATCACGGGGGCCATCCTGCTCTAGATCGGTCGGGCACACCAGGGAAAGACATGATCATCTCATCCCCGGAACTGTTGTACCGCCTCCCGCCCCGGCGCCGCACCCTCCGAGGGGATCGAGTCGGGGTCGATGGCGGCCTGGACCGCGCGGTCCTCCGCGCCCGCGATCAGCTCCGCGTCGGCCGGGGTCGACCGTTTGACGAGAGCGAGCGCGATCGGGCCCAGTTCGTGATGTTGCGCCACGGTGCCGAGCCTGCCGATCTGGCGCTCGCCGAGCAGCACCGGGTCACCCGTCTCGGGATAGATCTCCGGGGAGCCGTCCAGGTGCAGCAGCACCATGTTGCGCGGCGGCCTGCCGACGTTGTGCACCTTCGCCACCGTCTCCTGGCCCCGGTAGCAGCCCTTCGCGACGTGGGCGGCCGAGCCGATCCAGTTCACCTCGTGGGGGATGGTGCGCTCGTCGGTGTCGACGCCGAGGCGCGGACGCAGCGACTCCACGCGCAGCGCGTCGAACGCCCAGCTGCCGACGGGCCTCGCGCCGGCATCGGTCAGCCGCTCCCACCACGTCGTCAGCTCGGCACGGGGCACCAGCAGGTCGACGGCGTGCCTGCCAGGCCACGGCATGCGGCGCGCGAGCCCGCCGCCAGGCAGCGGCGCCACGGCGTAGGGCTGCGGGGCGAGCTCAACGTCGAGGACTCCGGCGACGTCGGGCCCCAGCAGGGTGAGCACGGCGAAGTCCTCGGTCGCGTCGTGGATGTCCACCTTGGACCAGAACTTCATCGCTTCGAGGTAGCCCAGCAGGGTCTGCTTGCCGCCCTTGGGCAGCGCGCTCGTGGCTTGCGCGCCGGGATCGGTGTCGAGGTACACCGTGTCGCCGGTGTGGGCGAGCACCATGTGCGCGTCGATGCGGCCCTGGCTGTCCAGCACGAGCGCCTCGGTGCCGGTGTCGTCGGGCAACGCCGAGACGTGCTGCGAGATCACGAGGTGCAGCCACGACAGTCGCTCCTCGCCCGTCACCGTGATGACGTCCCGATGTGACCGGTCGACCACGGCCACGCCACGCACGGCGGTGCGTTGCTCGGCGAACGGATCCCCCCAGTGCCAGGGCACCCCGGACTCGGGGTGACCTTCGGGTGCCCCGACCGCGCCGGGCCGGGAGAGCAGCGGTGACTGGTAGGCCATACGAACGATCGTAGGTGAGTACGGTGAGGACATGCGCGTGCTCGCTTTCCTCGACGGCACTCTCGCCGACCCCGACCAGGCCCACCTCCGCGTCGATGACCTCGGCGTGTTGAGGGGCGACGGCATCTTCGAGACGATCCTCGTCACCGGCGGCAGGCCCCGCGAACTGGGCCCGCACCTCGACCGGCTCGCGCGGTCGGCGGCGATGATGGACCTGCCCGAACCGGACCGGGCCGCGTGGGAGCGCGTCGTCCAGCTCGTGATCGACAACTGGTCGGGTTCCACGGAGATCGCGCTCAAGCTGGTGCTCACGCGCGGCATCGAGGGCGACCCTTCGTCGACGCCGACGGCGTTCGCGCTGGGCATGGAGATCGACGAGAAGGTCAAGCGGGCGCGGGCCGAGGGCATCGCCGCGATCACGCTCGACCGCGGCATCGGCACCGACGTCGCCGAGCGCGCCCCGTGGCTGCTGCTCGGCGCGAAGTCCCTGTCGTACGCGATCAACATGGCCGCCGTGCGCGAGGCCGCGCGCCGCGGCGCCGCCGACGTGATCTTCACGGCGACCGACGGCTCGGTGCTGGAGGGTCCGACATCCACGGTGATCGTCGCGCGCGGCCGCACCCTCTACACGCCGCCGCCGACGATCGGCATCCTGCCGGGCACCACGCAGGGCGACGTCTTCCGCGCGGCGGAGCGGGCGGGCTGGACCACGAAGGTGGAGCCGCTGCGGGCCGACGAGCTGGCGGCGGCGGACGGGGTCTTCCTCGCCTCGTCGGTCCGGAAGCTGACGCGCGTGCACACCCTGGACGGCGAGGCGCTGCCCGACTCCGCCGAGGTGCACGCCGAGCTGGCGAACGTCTACGAGGCCCAGTACGCGTGACCGACCGCAGTGAAGGCCACCATCACTGCGTTGAACGCAGGCATGGTGGCCTTCACTGCGGGCGGGCGGGGGGCAGAGGGGTCAGCCGACGACGCGGTGCAGCAGCGCCGAGACGTGGGGCGTCATCGGCTGGCCGACCATCGCGCGCTCCTCGACGTAGCCGAGGTCGCCGCCCGCCACGATGCCGTAGAGGCGCTGCGCGGCGGTGACCTCCTTGGCCGTCGACGTGCGCACGACCGCGTCGGTGGCCAGCTGCCAGGCCGACTGGCTCTTGGGCTTGCCGTAGTAGAGCTCCGTGATGCCGCTGGAGTGGGCGAGCAGCAGCTCGATCGTGTCGTCCTCCTGGGGACGCCACCAGCCGGTCTCGCGGGCCGCCGGGCGGATCACGTTGCCGTCCTCGTCCAGCAGCCACGAGCGGGCCTCGTGGTACAGGAACGGGCGCCCGTCGTGGGCGATGGTGAGCTGCTGCGCGAAGCGGAACGGGCCGTCGATCGTCGGGTAGTTGACCTCGCCCTCGCCCCGCCACACACCGACGAGCGGCAACAACGCGAGGCAGGCGTCGTTGAGGTTCGGCCCCTCGCGCAGGTTGGCCGTGTCGCCAGGGATCGGCAGGTCGTCGAGCTGGGGGATGTTGCGCTTGGCCGTCGACTCAGCGCGCTCGGCCGCGATCCGGATGGCTTCGTCGCCGCTGCTGCCGCCGCTGGACATCAGGCTTCGCGGTGGTCCGAGTACAGCCGGTAGACGACGTAACCGCCGAACCAGGTCGTCGCGACGATGGCCAGCACGAGCAGCGTCGTAAACAGAATCTCCACGGGCCGAAGGATAACCCGCGCGGGTCCCGGTGGAGCAGCGCAGGGCACCCTCGGTGAGCACTGTCACCGGCTACCCCTGGAAGCACCCAAGGCCACCTTTGTTGCGTTCAACGCAACAAAGGTGGCCTTGGGGAACAGTGGGATCAGGCGACGGCGATGGCGACCTGGTGGACGCCGGGGCCCTCCGCGCTCACGGAGGCCTCGCCGTTGCCGGTGCGGTGCAGGGCACGCACGGTCCAGCTGCCCGGCGCGGCGTAGAACCGGAAGTCACCCTCCGGCGACGCCTGCACCTCGCCGGCGAACTCGCCGTCGGCGTTGAGCAGCCGCACGTAGGCGCCGCCCAGCGGGCCGTCGCCGCCCGTCACCTTGCCCGCCACGACCACCTGGCCGTTCGTGTCCTCGTCAGCCGCGACAGCGGTCTGCTGAGGCGCGCCGCATCCGTCCGTCATCACTTCGCTCCCGTCTCGATCGGCACGCCGACCAGCGAGCCGTACTCCGTCCACGAACCGTCGTAGTTCTTCACGTCCTCGAGCCCGATGAGCTCGTGCAGCGCGAACCACGTGTGGCTCGACCGCTCACCGATGCGGCAGTACGCGATGGTCGACTTCGAGGTGTCGAGGCCGGCCTCCTTGTACAGCTCGGCGAGCTCCTCAGCCGACTTGAAGGTGCCGTCCTCGTTGGCCGCCTTGGACCACGGGACGTTCACCGCGCTCGGGATGTGCCCCGCACGCTGCGCGGACTCCTGCGGCAGGTGGGCGGGCGCGAGCAGCTTGCCGGAGAACTCGTCGGGCGAGCGCACGTCGACCAGGTTCTTGGTGTTGATGGCCTCGACGACCTCGTCGCGGAAGGCCCGCAGCTTGAGGTCCTGCTCCTTGGCGGTGTAGCTGGTGCGCTCGCGCTGGGGCTCGTCGGTGGTCAGCTCGCGGCCGTCGAGTTCCCACTTCTTGCGGCCGCCGTCGAGGAGCTTGACCTTGTCGTGGCCGTACAGCTTGAAGTACCAGTACGCGTACGCGGCGAACCAGTTGTTGTTGCCGCCGTAGAGGACCACCAGGTCGTCGTTGCCGATGCCCTTCTGCGAGAGCAGGGCCTCGAAGCCGGCCTTGTCGACGAAGTCGCGGCGGACCTGGTCCTGCAGCTCGTTCTTCCAGTCGATCTTCACGGCGCCGCGGATGTGCCCGCCGTCGTAGGCGGTGGTGTCCTCGTCGACCTCGGCGAAGACCACGCCGGGCGTGTCCAGATTCTCCTCTGCCCACTGGGTAGTGACCAGGACGTCTTCACGGCTCATGGGAGCGGCACTCACTTTCTTGTACTCGTGGTTGGCGAAGGATCACTCAGGACGCTTGTTCGGTACGGGGGGTGAACCGCCGGACGAGCAGGTACATCTCGCAGCCGAGGCAGAAGTCGAACGCCGCGTTGAGGAATGCGGCGAACAGTGCGAAAGCCGTCGCGACGATGCCGAGCGCGGTCACCCCACTGACATACCCGATGGTGCCCACCAGCGCGAACACGAAACCGACGGCCTGAGCGAACCGCAGCGGGGCCGCGTCCTCCCGCTCGCTCGTCGGCTTCAGTCGCGGCGCCACCAGCACGCGGTAGAGCACCGAGTACGGCGCGAGCCGCAGCCCGGCGAACGCGCCGATCGCGAACACCACGGTCTGGGCCGCGAGCAGCGGCCACCAGCCCGTGACCAGGACGACGGCAAGTACGACCGTCGTGACGACGGCGGCGAACCGGGGGCCTCGGGGGTCTACTGCGGGGCCTGCGGACATGTCACCTCCTGTGCACAGCTGGATCGTCGAACCGGACCGAACCGCTCGACGAACACAGGCTGCTGCGCACGCGGCACAGATCGACCGTGCGGCGTTGCGTCAGGAGGTGAGTAGGCAGCCTGTCCACGGCGCTCACAGTACCTACCCTCCCTGTGAGTGGGAACCGCGTTCAACCCGTGGGACGAGGTGCGGTTCGAGCGCTGACAGCAGCTCCTGTGCCTTCGGCACGCCGCTGACCCGCAGCAACTCCCGGCCCGACGACGTCAGCGCCAGCGTGGTGGGGGTCCGCAGCACGCCGAGGTCCTGCGCGACGTGCGGCCGGTCGGTGACGTCCAGGTCGACGTGCGCGAGCCCCTCGGTGCGTTCCGCGAGGTGGGACAGGATGGCCCTGGTGTGCCTGCACGGGGCGCAGAACGTGGTGGAGATCTGGACCAGCGTCACGGCGGGTGCTGGGGCGAGCGCCGCGGCGACCGGCTCCGGAAGGCCTGCGGGCGCGCTGTCGTCGGTGGTGCGGATGCGGCCGTTGCGCAGGTGGAGCAGCACACCGACGACCAGGCCGGCCACGAGTGTGCCTGCCAGTACCCACAGCCCCGTCGAGCCCGTCACGTCGCAGTCCTCACTGTCCCGAGGACACCCCCGCGAAGGTCACGTTCTTCGCCTCGCCGCTGATGGTGAGCGAGCCCGGATCGACCCTGATCGCGGTCGGCGTCACCGTGAACGGCAGGTCACCCGCGTTGATGTCCGCCTCGAAGTTCGGCAGCAGAGCCTGCTGCACCTCCTGCGGAACGACGGTGGTCTCCTGGTCATTCCCGAACTGGAGCCGGTGCGGCGTGATCCGGATCGTGGTGCCGTCGAGCTCGATCATGGCGAACGCGAAGATCTCCACCTCCTCGCCGGCGATCTGGACCTTGCCGGAGAGCCGCACGCCCGCGGTGGAGTCGTCCTCGTCCTCCTGCTGCGACTCGGCGGCGCCGTCGTCGCCGGAGTCGCCCGAGCCGCTCTGCGAGTCGTCGTTGCCCTCGCCGTTGCGGACATAGGACTCGGTGGAGGGGTCGATCCGCAGGTCCTGAATGTTGTTCAGCGGCGTGACCTGCGCGATGTCGCTGGCCTTGAGCGTGATCTGCCCCTCGAGGTCGCCGATGTTGATGTTGTCGGTGTTGCCGGAGGTGAGATCGGACAGCGGTGCCGTCACGTTGCGCAACTCGGCCCGGATCGCCAGATCGCGGAGCACGTCGCCCGCGGGCACGCCCTGCGCGGAGACCGTGATGTGGTCGTACTCGCCGGAGATCGCCTGCGTCGTGAACGGGAACCCGTGGATCGTCACGGAGGGGTCCTCGGTGAGGCCCAGCTGCTCGCGGGCCTTCTGCGACACGGTGTGCTCGGCGAACGCGGCGACGCCGAAATCGGCGGCCACGAGCAGTCCCGCCAGTACGACGAGTACCACGACGAGCCTGCGGGCCCTGCGTCCTCCGCGTTTCCCGGACGGCTGGGCTCGCTCGGTCACAGCACTGCTCACAATCTGTTCCGATCTGTTGTTACACCTATGTTTCGCACCGTGTTACACGGGCGTTTCGGGCCTGCGACCTCGTGTGATGCCGATTTCACGAGTAGCGACACCTGAGTTTTCACCCGCTATTCTCATCGAAGACCTGCCCGAGTGATTCTCGAGGCGATCAAACATTGTGAGGCGGTGGCGATGAGCCTGGATCTTCTTGTACTCACTGCGGAATCCGATGCCACCTCGGTGCTGCCCGCTCTCGATCTTCTCCCGCACACCGTACGCGTCCGTGCTCCGGAGGTCACCGCGCTCCTCGACGCCGGGCATCGCGACGTCATCCTGCTCGACGCGCGCAGCGACCTCGCGTCGGCCAAGAGCCTGTGCCGCCTGCTCAAGGGCGCCGGTGACGAGGACGCCGTGACCCCGGTGATCGCGGTGGTCGGCGAGGGTGGCCTCGTGGCGGTGAGCGCCGAGTGGCGCACCGACGACATCCTCCTGCCGACAGCGGGACCGGCCGAGGTCGACGCCCGGCTGCGGCTGGCCACCACCAAGGACGGCGCCACCACGCAGGTCGACGCCGAGCTGCGGGTCGGCGACCTCGTGATCGACGAGGCGACTTACACCGCGCGCCTGCGCAAGCGCACGCTGGAGCTCACCTACAAGGAGTTCGAGCTGCTCAAGTACCTCGCCCAGCACGCGGGCCGGGTCTTCACCCGCGCCCAGCTGCTGCAGGAGGTGTGGGGTTACGACTTCTTCGGCGGCACCCGCACGGTCGACGTGCACGTCCGGCGGCTGCGCGCCAAGCTCGGCCCCGAGCACGAGCAGATGATCGGCACCGTCCGCAACGTCGGCTACAAGTTCGAGCGGCCCGCCAAGGGCACCGGCCCGGTGAAGGGCGGCACCCCGGTGGTGCCGGAGTCCTTCGAGGTCACGGAGTTCTCCAACCGCTGAAGTAGCGTGGACCCATGCTGAACGTGGCCTGGGTGAACGAACTGGACAGCGCGCGTACCGCCGCGGTGCGCGCGCTGCTGCTTGCGGCGCGGGAGTCGGACGGACGCCCGGAGATCGAGCCGGACGGGCCGCTGCCCGGCGACTTCACCGGAGGCCGGTACCTGCTGGCCCACGACGGCGACACGCTCGCGGGCGTGGTGCACCTGAACACCGCGGGTGACGCGTTCGGCAGGCTCGTCGCCGAGCTGGTGGTCCACCCCGCACACCGCGGCAGGGGGCACGGCGCCGCGCTCGTGCGGGAGCTCGCCGCCGAGGTGCCGGAGAAGCTGCGGGTGTGGGCGCACGGCGACCATCCCGCCGCCGCCAGGCTCGCCGAACGCTTCGGCTTCGAACGCGCCCGTGAGCTGCTGGTGATGCACGTGGACGTCGAGGGAGCCGACTGGCCGGAGCCCAAGCCCGCCGAGGGCGTCTCGCTGCGCACGTTCGTGCCGGGGCGGGACGAGGAGGCGATGGTCGCGGTCAACGCGCGTGCCTTCGACTGGCATCCCGAACAGGGCACGTTCAGCGTCGAGGACCTGCGGGCCGCCGAGAACGAGAGCTGGTTCGACCCCGAGGGCTTCTTCCTCGCGGAGAACGCCGACGGCGAGGTCGTCGGCTTCCACTGGACCAAGGTGCACCCCGCCAACCCGGAACGGTTCCGGGGCGAACCGGTCGGGGAGGTCTACGTCGTCGGTGTCGACCCCGGCGCGCAGGGCGGTGGGCTCGGCAAGGCACTCACCCTCGCCGGGCTGCGTCATCTGCGGGGCCGGGGCCTCGGCCAGGTGATCCTCTACGTCGAGGGCGACAACGCGCCCGCCATCGCGGTGTACGAGCGGCTCGGTTTCGTGCGTCACGAGGTGGACGTCCAGTACGCGCGTACGTGATACGTTTTCGCGGCCAGTCGTACTCACGCACGACGTGAGTCAGGAAATCCGGTGCGAATCCGGAACTGACGCGCAGCGGTGAGGGCGACGGGCGGGACACGTTGCCACTGGACCAGGTTCTGGGAAGGCGTCCCGTCCGGATGACCCCGAGTCCGAAGACCTGCTGGCACCCGGCTTCCGGCCGGGAGTCGCTGTCCGCTCGGGCTCCGCGCATGGGCCCTCGACGCAAAGGGAACGTCGGTGCCGCGTACCTCCCGCTTCCTCGCCCTGTCCCTCTGCCTGGTGCTGGCCGGATGTGGCGGCACCGCCGCCACGCAGGACCGGGACCCGGCGCCCGGCTACCCGCGCACGGTCGACAACTGCGGCGTGCGCACGGTCGTGGACGCGCCGCCGGAGCGGGTGGTCTCGCTGAACCAGGGCACCACCGAGATCCTGCTGTCGCTGGGGCTCGCGGACCGCCTCGTCGGCACGGCGACGTGGACCGATCCGCTGCCCGCCGACCTCGTCGAGGCCAACGAGGGCGTGCCGAGGCTGGCCGACAACATGCCGTCCTTCGAGGCCGTGCTGGCGGCCGAACCGGACTTCGTCGCCGCGTCCTTCGTCTCCACGCTCGGCACTGGCGGCGTCGCCACGCGGGAGCAGTTCGCAGAGCTGGGTGTGCCGAGCTACCTGTCGCCCTCCGACTGCGTCAAGGACAACAGCGGCGCGGGCGACGGCCGTCGTGACCGGCCGCTGACGATGGAGACGATCTACACGGAGGTCCGTGACCTGGCGAAGCTCTTCGCCGTCGAGGAACGTGGCGAGCGCCTGGTCGCGGACCTGCGGGACCGCATCGAGCGCGCGACGAACGGGGTCGACGCCTCCGGCGTGACGCTGCTCTACTGGTTCGCCAACTCCGAGGCGCCGTACCTGGCGGGCTGCTGCGGGGCGCCCGGCGTCATGACCGAGGCCGTGGGCGCGCAGAACGTCTTCGCCGACACCCACGACGAGTGGCCCCAGATCAACTGGGAGACGGTGGCCGAGCGCGACCCCGACGTGCTGGTGATCGGCGACCTGACGCGCAGGTCGCAGACCGCGGAGACCGCCGCGAAGAAGATCGAGTTCCTGGAGTCGCACCCGGTGACCCGCAACCTCACCGCGGTGCGCGAGAAGCGCTACGTGCTGCTCAGCGGGCAGGCGATGAACCCGACGATCCGCACGGTGGCCGGGATCGAGGAGCTCGCGGCCAAGCTGCGTGAGTTCGGGCTCGCCGGGTGAGCGTCGAGGCGCTCACACGGCGTTCGCGGCTGCCGTTGGTGCTGCTCGGCGGGTTCGCCGCGCTGGCGGTGTCGATCGCAGTCGCGATCACCATCGGGCCCGCCAACATCCGGGTCGGCGACGTCTGGGCGTCGGTCGCCGCGCGGCTCGGCTTCGGCGAGTCGGGGCTGTCGACGATCCGTGACGGCATCGTGTGGAACCTGCGGCTGCCCCGCACGCTGCTGGCCGCCGTGTGCGGGGCGGGCCTCGCCGTGTGCGGCGCGATCATGCAGTCGCTGCTGCGCAACCCGCTGGCCGACCCGTTCGTGCTCGGGGTTTCCTCCGGGGCGTCCACGGGCGCGGTGCTGGTGGTGGTGCTCGGCGTGGGCGGCGGGGTGTTGTCGCTGTCGGCGGGGGCATTCCTCGGCGCGCTGGTCTCGTTCGCGTTCGTGCTGCTGCTGAGCCACACGCTCGGCGGCACCACCGACCGCGTCGTGCTCTCGGGCGTCGCGGTGATGCAGCTGTTCTCGGCGCTGACGTCGTTCATCGTGCTGACCTCGGCCGACGCGGAGACCACGCGCGGGGTGCTGTTCTGGCTGCTCGGGTCGCTGAGCAACGCGGGCTGGGCCGAGGTGGGGACCTGCCTCGCGGTGCTCGTCGCGACGCTGCTGGTGTGCGGCGGCTACGCCCGCTCACTGGACGCCTTCGCGTTCGGGGAGGACGCGGCGGCCACGCTCGGCGTCGCGGTGGCGCGCACGCGGCTGATCCTGCTGTGCGCGACGGCCCTGCTCACGGCGGTGCTGGTCAGCTCGGCCGGTGCGATCGGCTTCGTCGGGCTCGTGCTGCCGCACGCGGCCCGCGCGCTGGCGGGGCCGAATCACGCGCGGCTGCTGCCGGTGACCGCGCTGGCCGGAGCCGTGTTCCTGGTGTGGGTCGACACGCTTGCCCGCACCGTGCTCGACCCGCAGGAGGTCCCCGTCGGTGTGGTGACCGCGCTGATCGGCGTGCCCGCGTTCGTGCTGATCCTCTACCGCGCGCGAGGTGCCCGATGACGGTTCGCGACGGCCTGTGCGCCGACCGGGTTTCCCGCACGCTCGGCGGCAGACTCGTGCTCGACGGCGTGAGCCTGGCGCCCTCCGCCGGGGCCACGGTGGGCCTGCTCGGCCCCAACGGCTCCGGGAAGTCGACGCTGCTGCGCCTGCTCGCGGGCGTGCTCGCGCCGACGGCGGGCGTGGTGACGCTCGACGGTGACCTGCTCGACGACGTCGGCCGCCGTGCGGTGGCCCGCCGCATCGCCGTGGTCGAGCAGCACACCGACACGCAGGTGCCGCTGACCGTGCTGGACGTGGTGCGCCTCGGCCGGATCCCGCACCGGAAGACGTGGCTGCCTGCCTCGGCCGAGGATGACGAGGCCGTGCGTGACGCGCTCGAGCACGCGGGGCTGACCGACAAGGTGGACCGGCGGTGGCAGACGCTGTCGGGCGGGGAGCGTCAGCGCGTGCAGATCGCCCGCGCGCTCGCCCAGCGGCCCAGGGAGCTGCTGCTCGACGAGCCGACCAACCACCTGGACATCCAGCACCAGTTCGACCTGCTGAACCTGCTGGTCGGCCTGCCCGTCACCACCGTGGTGGCCCTGCACGACCTGAACCTGGCCGCGATGTACTGCGACCAGCTCGTGGTGCTCGACCAGGGCAGGGTGGTGGCGGGGGGAAGCCCGGAGGACGTGCTCACCGAGGAGCTCATCGAACGGGTCTACGGCGTGCGGGCCGTGGTCACCAGGGAACCCGAGGGGCATCCGCACGTGAGGTTCGTGCGCGCCGCGGCGCCTTCTCGCCCTGGCGCCACCGTGCAGTGAAGGCCACCTTCCCTGCGCCCACCCGTCTCCCGCCACCACCCAAACGGAGACGCTGCGCGCCGCTGCGTTTGATTCCACGCAGGGAAGGTGGCCTTCACTGCAGTCGGCTGCTAACCGAAGCGGCCGGAGATGTAGTCCTCGGTGGCCTTCTTGCTCGGCGTGGAGAAGATCTTCGTCGTCTCGTCGATCTCCACCAGCTCACCGGGCTTGCCCACGCCCTGCAGGTTGAAGAACCCGGTCATGTCGCTGACGCGGGCGGCCTGCTGCATGTTGTGGGTGACGATGACGATCGTGTACTTCTCCTTGAGCTCCAGCATCAGGTCCTCGATGGCCTGCGTGGAGATCGGGTCGAGCGCGGAGCACGGCTCGTCCATCAGCAGCACGTCCGGCTGCACGGCGATGGCCCTGGCGATGCAGAGCCGCTGCTGCTGCCCACCGGAAAGGCCCGAACCAGGCTTGCCGAGGCGGTCCTTGACCTCTTCCCACAGGTTGGCCGACCGCAGCGCACGCTCCACCACGTCGTCCATCTCGGACCTGCGCATGCGCTTGTTGTTGAGCTTCAGGCCGGCCGCGACGTTGTCGTAGATCGACATCGTGGGGAACGGGTTGGGTCGCTGGAACACCATCCCGATCTGCCTGCGGACGTTGACCGGGTCCACGCCGGGACCGTAGAGGTCGTCGTCGTCCATGAAGATCTTGCCGTCCACCCTGGCGTTCGGCACGAGCTCGTGCATCCGGTTCAGGGTGCGCAGGAACGTCGACTTGCCGCAGCCGGAAGGCCCGATCAACGCGGTGACCGACCGTGGCTGGATCGTCATCGACACGCCCTGCACGGCGAGGAACTTGTCGTAGTAGATGTCGAGATCCTTGACCTCGATGCGCTTTGCCACAGTGCTTTCCTATCCAGGTGTCCCGCTCACCCGCGGGTCTTCGGAGCGAACAGTCGGGAGATGAGCCGGGCGATGAGGTTGAGCACCATCACGATGATGATCAGCGTCAACGCCGCCGCCCACGCACGGTCCAGGGAGAACTGAGGCGGAACACCCGGGTTCACGTACTCGTAGTACGAGAATACCGAGAGCGTCGCCATCCGGCCGTCGAACGGATTGAAGTTGTCGCTCGACGTGATGCCGACCGTGATCAGCAACGGTGCCGTCTCCCCGATGACGCGGGCGATCGCCAGCGTCACACCCGTGGCGATACCGGCGAGTGCCGTGGGTAGCACGACCTTCGTGATCGTGCGCCACTTCGGCACGGCCAGCGCGTAGGACGCCTCCCGCAGCTCGTTGGGCACGAGCTTGAGCATTTCCTCGGTGGAACGGACCACCACGGGAATCATCAGCACGCTCAGTGCGACCGCACCCATGATGCCCATGCGGACGCCCGGCCCGAAGATGAGCGCGAACAGCGCGTAGGCGAAGAGACCGGCGACGATCGAGGGGATGCCCGTCATGACGTCCACGAAGAACGTGATCGCCTTCGCCAGCTTGCCCCGGCCGTACTCGACCAGGTAGATCGCCGTGAGCAGGCCGACGGGCACCGAGATCAGGGTCGCGAGCGCCGTGATGATCAGCGTGCCCATGATGGCGTGGTAGGCACCACCGCCCTCGCCGACGATCCCGCGCATCGAGTACGAGAAGAACTCGGTGTCGAAGCGGGCGAGGCCGTTGGAGAGCACCGTGACCACGACCGAGACGAGCGGCAGCAGCGCGAGCAGGAACGCGCAGGTCACCACGGCGGTGACGAACCGGTCGGTCGCCTTGCGCGAGCCCTCGACGATGCGGGACCACGTGTAGATCAGCAGGGTGTAGACCAGCGCGCCCAGCACCGCGCACGCGGCGACGCTCCAGTCGGCGAACTGCCAGAAGCCCACGGCGGCGAGTGCCACCACGAGGAGCGTCAGCGGGGCGGCTCCCCTGGGCAGCTGGCCCGCGGTGAGGGGAACCCCGGACAGCGGGGTGTAGAGGTCGGATTCGGGGCTCTTCGAGGTCGTCGGAGTCGGCATCAGTTGGCTCCCGAGAATTCCTTGCGGCGGTTGATCACCGCGCGAGCCGCCATGTTGACCGCCAGCGTGATCGCGAAGAGCACCAGCCCGGACGCGATCAGCGTGTTCACCGCGATCCCCGACGACTCGGGGAACTGGAGCGCGATGTTCGCGGCGATCGTGGACGGGTTGGCGCTGCTGATCAGGTTGAACGTGACCCCGCCCGACACCGACAGCACGATGGCGACGGCCATCGTCTCGCCGAGCGCGCGGCCGAGGCCCAGCATCGAGGCACCGACGATGCTCGAGCGGCCGAACGGCAGCGCCGCCATCCGGATCATCTCCCAGCGGGTGGCGCCGAGTGCGAGTGACGCCTCCTCGTGCAGGCGCGGCGTCTGCCGGAACGCCTCACGGACGACCGCCGTGATGATGGGCAGGATCATCACCGCGAGCACGATGATCGCCACGAGCATGGTGCGCCCGGTCGCCGACGGCGGACCCGCGAACAGCGGGATGAACCCGAGGTTCTCGGAGAGCCAGTTGGCGGGCTCGACCGTCAGCGGCGCCAGCACGGTGAAACCCCAGAGGCCGTAGATGATGCTGGGCACCGCGGCGAGCAGGTCGATGAGGTAGCCGAGCACCTGTGCGATCCGGCGCGGCGAGTAGTAGGTGACGAACAGCGCGATGGCCACCGCGAGCGGGCTGGCGATGAGCAGCGCGAAGATGGCCGAGATGAGCGTGCCGAACAGCAGGGGCCAGACGTAGACCGCGACGCCTTCGCCGCCTGGGATGTCCTCGGCCGGTGCCGTGAGCGAGGGCCAGGCCTCGACGATCAGGAACGCGGCGACCCCGGCGAGGACCACGAGGATCAGTACGCCCGCCCCCGTGGAGGCGCCGGAGAAGATGCGGTCCCCAGGCCGAAGCGGCACCTTCTGTGCTCGCGGCCTGTCTGTGCTGGGGGGCACTTGAATTCCCTTCTTACCCTTCTTACGCGTGTGTCCGGGTGGTCACCCGATCAGGTGACCACCCGGACGCTGGAGCCGTCTAGCCTGCTCAGCCGGCCGCGGAGATCGCGTCGACCGCGGGCTTGATCTGCTGACGCAGCTGGTCAGAGATCGGGGCCGAGCCGGCCGCGTCGGCCGAAGCCTTCTGGCCCTCGGCACTGATGATGTAGTTGAAGTACGACTTCACCAGTTCGGCCTTCTCGGCGTTGTCGTAGTTGGCGCAGGCGATGCCGTACGACACGAGGACGATCGGGTAGGTGCCCGCCTCGGTGGTGTCGCGGGCCAGATCGTAGGCGTAGCTGTACTGGCCGCGCCCCTCGTGCCGCTTCGAGACGTCCAGCACCGCGGCGGCCGCCTCGGGCGAGTACTCGACGAACTGGTCGCCGACACCCACCTTGGCGGTGCTCAGCTCGCCGGCCTGGCTGGCGTCGGCGTAGCCGATGGTGCCGTTGCCGTTGGACACCGCCTGCACGACACCCGAGGTGCCCTGCGCGGCCTCGCCACCCTGGACCGGCCAGTCACCGCTGACCTCGTGCGGCCAGTCGGCGGCGGCCGTGGCCTTGAGGTACTCGACGAAGTTCTCGGTGGTGCCGGACTCGTCGGAACGGTTCACCGGGGTGATCGCGGTGTCGGGCAGCTGGACGCCCGGGTTGTCGGCGGCGATCGCCGGGTCGTTCCACTTCGTGATCTGCTGGTTGAAGATCTTGGCGATCGTGGCCGGCTTCAGGTTCAGCTGGTCGACGCCGTCGAGCTTGAAGATCACGGCGATCGGCGAGACGTAGGTCGGGATCTCGACGAGCTCGCCGCAGCGCTCCTTGGCCTTGGCCAGCTCCTCGTCGTCCAGGTAGGCGTCGGTGCCGCCGAAGTCGGAACCGCCGCTCACGAACTGCTCACGCCCGCCGCCGGAGCCGATCGGGTCGTAGTTGACCGTCACGTCGGGGTTCTGGCCGATGAAGCCGGCCTGCCACGCCTGCTGCGCGGCCTCCTGCGAGCTGGCGCCCGCACCCGAGATCGTGCCCGAAAGGCCCGAGCCCTCGCCGGAGCCGCCGGTGTTGTCGCCCTGCTCGTTCGCGGAACCACAGGCCACCAAGCCGAAGGTGAGCGCGGCTGCCGCTGGGAGGGCGAGAACGCGGCCCAGGGTGGTACGCTTCACAGTTAACCTCTTCCGATTCTCCGCGGCAGGCAGAAGCCGCCGCTGGGGGATGCTCACGTGTCCGGACGCTATGGGCGGCACATGACACCGCAGGGCAGCGCGGGTGAACGAAACATGAATGAAACCCGACGAGGGAACGACATCACAGCGACATAACGGAGACGTGACTGTGTGTTGTCCGGTTGAGTGAGCGCCGCCATACAGAACATGTCCTACTGGTGATCGCCGCCACCTTTCCGCCGGTTCCGCTCAGAGTTCGCTGCCGGTGTAGCCGGGCATCCGGCCGGTGACGACGAACACGATCCGCCGGGCCACCGACACCGCGTGGTCGGCGTAGCGCTCGTAGAACCGGCCGAGCAGGGTCACGTCGACCGCCGCGGCGACGCCGTGCGGCCAGTCCTTGTCCATGATCACGGTGAACAGGTTGCGGTGAATGTCGTCCACCTCGTCGTCGTCGGCCTCGATGCTGAGGGCCGCGTCGATGTCCTTGGTGCGGATGACCTCCTCGGCCTTGCGGGCCAGCCGGACGTCGACCTCGCCCATCCTGGCGAAGGCGGACCGGACCTGCTCGGGGAGCACGGGATCCGGGTGCCGCCGCCGCGCGGCCTTCGCGACGTGCAACGCCAGGTCACCCATCCGCTCCAGGCTCTCGGCGGCGTGGAGTGCGGCGACAACGATCCGCAGGTCGGTCGCCACGGGCGCCTGCAGTGCCAGGAGGGCGTAGGCCTTCTCCTCGCAGTCGGCGCGCGCGTCGTCGACCTTGACGTCGTCGCTGATCACCTGTTCCGCCAGTTCGAGGTCGGAATCGAGAAGTGCTCGGGTCGCCCGCTCCATGGCGTCAGCGACCTGGCTCGACATGCCGGCCAGCCGGTCGGCCAGGTTGTCGAGCTCTACGTGGTAAGCCTCGCGCATGCCGCCGACTCTACGACCCGGGCGGCACGCTCGCCGAATTCGGAAATGAACCGAAGGTGAACCCCGCCTAACACTTTCGGGGCGATCTTCTACGCCGGTTCGGGTGGTTCCGTGCCGTCGGCGGCTTGCTGGTCGCCCGCGCCAGGGCCAGGCTTCTCGGGCTCTTCGCCCGGCAGCGGGGTGTTGTCGATCAGCGCGCGGAACAACGCCTCGGTGTCGGCTTCGCGCAGCACCTCATTGCCCGCGTCGTTGGCCTCGCCGACGGTCGGCACGGTCATGAACTCCACCGCGCCCGCGCTGAGGCCCTGCATCGACTGGGCCAGTGTGAGCAGCTGGTCGACGCCGATGTTCTCGCCGAAGGTCGAGGCCGCGAAGGCGTTGACGAACCCGGTGAGCTTGCCGACGTCGAGCAGCACGTCGCGGGAGAGGGTGGCCCGCAGCAGCGACGCCATGAACTCCTGCTGGCGCTGCATGCGGCCGTAGTCGGAGAACGTCGGGTCGCCGTAGACCTTGCGGGCGCGGACGAAGTTGAGCGCCTGGTCGCCCTTGAGCACCACGTCGCCGGTCTCGGCGATGATCAAGCCGAGCTCCTGGTCCTCCATCGGCTCGTCCACGTGCACGGTCACGCCACCCACCGCGTCGACCATGCCCTTGAAGCCGTGGAAGTCGATGCCGACGAAGTGGTTGATCGCCATCCCGCTGATCTGCTGGATCACCTTGGTGACGCAGCGGGGCCCGCCGACCGTGAACGCCGAGTTCAGCTTCACGCCGTCGGCGGCCTCGACGACCTCGCCGTACTCGCCCGACGCGGAGTCCCAGCGCTCGCAGTCGGGCCGGGAGATCTCCAGGTCGCGCGGGAACGAGATGACGACGGCGCGCTTCCGGTCCTTCGGGATGTGGGCGAGCATCACCGTGTCGGAGCGGGCGCCCGGGATGCCGCTCGCGTCGCCCACGTTCTCCTCGGCCTCGGCGCCCTCGCGGGTGTCGGAACCGACGATCAGGAAGTTCTCGTCACCGAGCTGGCCCTGTGCGTTCTGAATGTCGGCCGAGTTCTCGTCGAGCGCGGCGATCTCGTTGAACTGGGAGTTGAACCACGTCTTCGCGCCCCATGCGATGCCGGTCGCGATGAACACGAGGACGGCGAGCGTGATCGCGGTGATCCGGGCGGCGAGCAGCGTGCGGTGGTTGCGCCGCTCCTTCTTCTCCTGCAGGCGGGTCTGCGGGGCGGCCTTGCTCGCGTCCTCGTCGGCTTCCGCCTCGGGTTCCTGCACGGGCGCCGATCCGCGCTGTCCCACGACGGAGGTGGCCACCGTGACCACGCGGTGCAGCTTCGTGCGGGTCTGCTCGAAGCGGGCGACGAGCTTGTCGCGGCGTTCTCGCCGTTCGCGCTCCTCGGCCTCCAGCTCGTCGTGCGCGGCGGAGAACCTGGCGAGCGAGTCGTCGATCTTGCGCTTGTACTTGGTGGTCTCGTCGACGGGCTCGAGCTGGTCCGTCATCGTCAGCCGGTCCTCGAGCGAGCGCTCGGGCGGCGGCCGCAAGGGGCGGCGGGGACGCGGAGGCGCGACGGGACGCTTCGGCGGGGGCGGCGGGGTGTTGCCCGACGGCAGGCCGCCCTCGAGCACGGCGGCCACGTTCTTCGTCGGGAGGTCCGCCGGCGGCTCCGCTCCCGGCGCTTGGGGGCGCGGGAGTTCCGTTCGGGTGGGTTCCGCTCGCGACGCCTCGGTGTGCGGCGGCTCCGTTCGTGGCGCTTCGGGCCGCGGCGGTTCCGCTCGCACCGGTTCCGGGTGCGACAGCTCCGCCGCTGTCGCGTCCGGCCGCGGAGGCTTCGGGCGCATCGGTCCCGGGCGCGGGGGTTCCGCTCGCACCGGTTCCGGGCGTGACAGCTCCGTTCGCGGTACGTCGGGGCGCGGGAGTTCCGTTCGGGTGGGCTCCGTTCGCAGCGCCTCGGGTCGCGGGGGCTCCGTTCGCAGCCCCTCGGGGCGCGAAGGGTCCGTTCGCGGCGTCTCCGGGCGGGACACCCCCGTTCGCGGCGCGCCGGGATGCGCTTGCGGGGGCTCCGTTCGGGTGGGCTCCGTTCGCAGCGCCTCGCGTCGCGGGGGCTCCGTTCGCAACGTTTCGGGGCGTGGGAGATCCGTTCGTGTCGGCTCCGCTCGCAGCGAGTCGGGTCGCGAAGGCTCCACTCGCGGCGCTTCCTGGCGCGCAAGCTCCACCGGCAGCGCGTCGGAGCGGTTCGGCTCGGGGCGCTGGCCACGCCTCGGCTCGGGACGTACGGGTTCTGCCCGCCTCGGGGCCTCGGCGCGGAGTTCCTGCCGGGCTTCGTCGGGGCGAGTGGGTTCGGGCCGGGGCTCCTGGCGGGGCGGAGGTGGTGGTTGCCTGCGGGGAGTCGCCGCCGGTGGACGTTGCTGGGCCGGTCGGGGGTACGGGCCCGAGCCCATCGGTTCCCGTCGTGGCGCTGCCGGTGGCGGCATGTGCTTCGGGGCCGGGGGCGGCGCCGGGGTAGGGGGTTCCTCTCGGCGCGGCGAGACGTGTCGCCGGGGCCGTGCCGCGGTGGCCGGAGCTTCGGCGGCGGACGGCGGTTCCGGCGACCTCGTCTGTCTCGGGGGAATCGGCCGTTCGCCGGTTTCGAACTGGGGCCGTCTGCCGGTGTGGCGGGCGACGACGTCGGAGACGCTGATGCCGCCGTGCGTGTCCAGTGAGCGACGGCGCTTGCGCTCCGCGGCCTTGCGGTTCAGCTGGGCGCGCGCTCGCCATTCGTCGGCCTGGGAGGTGCCGTCGGGAGCGTTGCGGTCTTCGGACACGCACTCTCCCTTCACGCTCTGGCCTTGGTCACCCGCGGATCTCTTGCTTGATCGTCCGGCGGACAGCGTTCGTTATCGTACGGATATCCGCCGTTCGTGACGACACCATGCCGTGACTTTTTTACACAGAGTTGCCCTGGCTGAATTCACAACCACGGGTGAGGGATCAAGCCTCCGCACCCTTCACGGGCATGGCCGAGTGACGCGAGCACGGAGAGTGGGAACGAAGCGGACCCGACCGTGTTCACGATGGGCGACCAGATTGCGTCCAGCACGCTTGGCCGCATACAGCATCGCGTCCGCCTCCACCAGCAGTTCTTGTGGATCATGACGCCGGCCAGGGCGGCCGGAGAACGGCGCGACCCCGATGCTCACGGTTACCGAGAGTCCCGGCCGGATGTGCGACCACGGGAAATCCGCCACGCGTGCCCGTGCCCGTGCCGCGATCGCGACGGCGTCCTCCGGCCGTGCGGCGGGCGTGACGAGAACGAATTCCTCGCCGCCGTAGCGTGCGCAGAAGCCTTCCGGTGGAAGGGTTTGCTGCAAAAGGCCGACGACCCGTTGAAGCACCTGGTCGCCTATCCGGTGACCGAAACGGTCGTTGATGTGCTTGAAGAGATCGAGATCGACCAGCGCCACTGAAGGGGCCGTCAGCTCGGCGAGCCTGCGGTCGAGGTAGCGGCGGTTGTAGGTGGCGGTGAGCGAGTCTGTCAGGCTCTCGCGCCGGGCCTGTGCCCGTTCCCGGCGCAGCCGCTCGACCTCCAGCCGGTACTGCTCGGGAATGTGTGGGTGCGCGCACTGGAGCTGACCCGAGCGGGCCAGCTCCAGTGCGGACCGGAGGTGTTCGTAGGCGCGTTGCCAGTCCCCCTGCGCCGCGAGTTCGCGCGCGATCGACTCGTGGGCTGCCAGCAGTCCCTGGGGGTCCACTGCCCCCATGGCTGGGGCTGTCCGGTTCGAACCCACCGCGTCCTGTCTCCTCGTCTCAGCCCCCGTGTGAGGGGTTGTCGTCTCGAGGGAGGGTTTGCTTGAGCGGTGGGATACGGCTGGAAAGCGAATATCGCTCAACCGGACTACGAGAGTGATCGGACGGTTACTGAGGCATCGCGGAGAGGTCCATGTACGTGACCTCCCACAGGTGACCGTCGGGGTCGGTGAAGCTGCGGCCGTACATGAAGCCGTGGTCCTGCGGCTCGTTCGCGGCCGAGCCACCGGACGAGAGCGCCTTGTCGCACAGCTCGTCGACTTCCTGTCTGCTCTCCGCTCCCAGGGCGATGATCGCCTCGGTGGTCGTCGAGGCGTCGGCGATCTCCTTCGTCGTGAACGTCTTGAAGAACGGCTCGGCCAGCAACATCACGACGATGTCGTCGGTGATCACCATCGACGACGCGTTCTCGTCGCTGAAGTCCTTGTTCTGCGTGAACCCGAGCCCCGCGTAGAACTCCGTCGACTTGGCGAGGTCCTTGACGGGGAGGTTCACGAAGATCTGCTTGACCATGTTCGGTCCTTCCTTGGTTGGTGTCCCCTTGCCGGTGAAGCAAGCTTTCTAAAAACAACCAAGGTTGTCAATAGACTTAAGTCTAAATCCGGAAGATCTTCGCGAACGTCGGGAACAGGGCCTCGTCTCCCTCCAGCTGGACGCTCCCGTTGGCGACGGCCTCCTCGGGCGTCAGCTCGCCCGCCATCACCGCTTTGATCGCGGGGCCGGTGCTGATCGTGACGTCCGCGCCGCCCGCGGGTTCGCCCTCGGCCACGTCGAGCTTGCCTTTGTCGACGCGCACGCCGACCACGACGTCGCCGAGGCGCAGTTCGAAGCCGGCCACGACGTCGCGTGCGTCCTCGGCGTGGAAGGTCGAGCGCATCGCCATCACCATCGAATCGGGCGTGACGATGTCGTCGGGACCCGGCTCGCCGAGCGTCCGCGCGCCCCAGCGGCCGAGCGCGAGCACGATGTCCTCGAGGTCCCTGCCGTAAGCGGTCAGCTCGTACACCACGGAGCCGTCGGGCCGTGGCAGCACCCTGCGCTCGACCACACCTTCGCCCTCGAGCTGCTTGAGCCGGGCCGACAGGACGTTGGTGGGGATCTTGGGCAGCCCGCGCCGGAGGTCGGTGAAGCGCTTGGGGGCCACCATCAGGTCCCGGATGATCAGTAGTGCCCACCGCTCACCGACGAGGTCGGCGGCATGTGCCAGTCCGCAGAACTGCCCGTAGTGTCGCTTACCCATGATATGAATTCTAATGCAACATGCTCTTGCTGGATCATGCTTGTTTTCGGCAACTGAGGTGGGGTGGCGCTGGATGATCGAACTCGATGAACACCGGGTCGAACTGACGGCGTACTGCTACCGCATGCTCGGCTCGGGCTTCGAGGCCGAGGACGCCGTGCAGGAGACGCTGGTGCGCGCCTGGCGCCACCGCGAACGGTTCGACGAGGGCCGCTCCGCACTGCGGTCGTGGCTGTACTCGATCGCCACCAACGTCTGTCTCGACATGCTCCGCAGCCCGCAGCGCAGGGCGCGGGCGATGGACCTCGCGCCCGCCGCCCGGCCCGGCACCTCGCTGGGGCGGCCGCTGCCTGAGCACACGTGGGTGCAGCCGGTGCCTGACAGCAGGATCCTGCCGGCGAACGGCGACCCCGCGGAGCTGGCGGTGCTGCGGGAGAGTGTGCGGCTCGCGTTCGTCGCCGCACTGCAAAACCTGCCGCCGAGGCAACGGGCCGTGCTGATCCTGCGCGACGTGCTGCGCTGGCGGGCCGACGAGGTCGCCGCGCTGCTCGACAGCACCACGGCGTCGGTCAACAGCGCACTCCACCGGGCCCGCGCGACGCTCGCCGGCGCCGATCTCGGTCCGCCGGGAGGATTCGATCCGCTCGACGAACGCCAGCGGAGCCTGCTCGACCGTTATGTCGCCGCGTTCGAGCGACACGACGTCGAGACGCTGGTCGCCGTGCTGCACGAGGACGCGACGATGTCGATGCCGCCGTTCACGTGGTGGCTCCGCGGCAGGGAGGACCTCGCCGCCGTGCTCCGTGCGCCCGGACAGCCGTGCGAGAACGACCGGCTGCTCCCGGCCGCGGCCAACGGTTGTCCCGCGTTCGGCCAGTACCGCGACGGCCACGGCTTCGCCCTCGTGGTGCTGGAGCTGCGAGGCGAGCGCATCGCGAACACCACGACGTTTCTCGACGCACCGAGGCTGTTCCCGCTCTTCGGGCTGCCGATGAGTTTCCCGGAGCCGGCTCGTACTACCTGAGCAACGAGGGCACAGGCAGGAACAGGAGCTGGTGACGATGGCCGAGTACGTGGACCTCGACGGGGTGCGCACCTGGTACGACGAGCGCGGCGGCGGGGAGCCGCTGGTGCTGCTGCACGGCGGATTCGGTGACGCGCGGACGTTCGGCGGCAACCTCGACACGCTGGCCGACCGCTTCCACGTCTACCTGCCCGAGCGCAGGGGGCACGGGCACACCCCGGACGTCGAAGGCCCGCTCACGGTGTCGGTGATGGCCGAGGACACCATCGCGTTCCTGGAGAAGGTGGTGGGCGGGCAGGCGCGGCTCGCCGGGTACAGCGCGGGGGCGTCGGTGGCGCTCGCCGTCGCGCTGCGGCGGCCGGACCTGGTGGAACGGCTCGTGCTGATCAGCGGAGCGTTCGACCTCGACGGCATGATCTACAGCCCGCGTGACGGCGCCGGTGAGCTGCCTCCCGAACTGGTGCGGATGTACGCGGAGGTGTCGCCCGACGGCGTCGACCACCTGCCCGTGGTGGTGGAGAAGATCGCCGCGGCCGCGAGGGAGGAACCCGGCTTCACCGAGGCCGACCTGGCCACGATCGCCTGCCGGACGCTCGTGCTCGCCGGTGACGACGACCTCGTGACGCTCGAGCACACGATCGCTCTCTACCGGGGCATCACGAACTCGGAGCTGGCGGTGGTGCCGGGCACTTCGCACGTGCTGCTGCTGGAGAAGCCCGTGCAGTGCACGGCGATCGTCGCCGAGTTCCTCACCGGCGACCCGGTGCCGACGATGATGCCGATCCGGCGGGGCGGCTCAGCCGCCTGAGTGCATCACGTCGGCGCCCTCGGGCACGCACGGGTCGTCGGGGTCGTCGAGCCAGCCGTGGGGCAGGGTGACCTTGCCCGGCGAGCCCTGGCGGCCCCTCGGCCCGAGCGCGTCGGCGGGGAACGGCGCGTCGTGGTCGAGGCGCGTGATGAGGTCGTCGAGCTCGTCGAGGCTGCTGACCATCGCGAAAGAGCGCCGCAGCTCCGAGCCGACCGGGAAGCCCATGAAGTACCAGGCCATGTGCTTGCGCAGGTCGCGCATGGCCTTGCTCGCGCCGTCGTGCTCCACGAGCAGTTCCGCATGCCTGCGCAGCACGCGGGCGACCTCGCCCAGGTTCGGCCCCTGCGGCACCGGCCTGCCCGCGAAGGCGGCCTCCAGCTCGCCGAACAACCACGGCCTGCCGAGGCAGCCCCGGCCCACCACCACGCCGTCGCAGCCGGTCTCGGCGACCATGCGCAGTGCGTCGTCGGCGGTGAAGATGTCGCCGTTGCCCAGCACGGGGATGGTGGTGACGGCCTCCTTGAGGCGCGCGATGTGGGACCAGTCGGCCTGCCCCGAGTAGCGCTGGGAGGCGGTGCGGGCGTGCAACGCGACGGCCGAGGCGCCCTCGGCCTCGGCGATGCGCCCGGCGTCGAGGTAGGTGTGGTGCTCGTCGTCGATACCGACACGGAACTTGACGGTCACCGGCACGCCTGCCGACTCGGCGGCCTCGACGGAGGCGCGGACGATGTTGCCGAACAGCGTGCGCTTGTAGGGCAGTGCCGCGCCGCCGCCCTTGCGGGTCACCTTGGCGACCGGGCAGCCGTAGTTCTGGTCGATGTGGTCAGCGAGCCCCTCGCCGACGATGATCTTGACGGCCTCGCGCATGGTCTTCGGGTCGACGCCGTAGAGCTGCATGGACCTCGGGTACTCGCCCTTGTCGAAGGCCATCATGTGCATCGTGCCGGGGTGGCGCTCGACGACCGCGCGGGCGGTGATCATCTCGCAGACGTACAGGCCTGCGCCGTACTCGCGGCAGAGCCTGCGAAAGGCGACGTTGGTGATGCCCGCCATGGGGGCGAGCACGACCGGCGGATCGACCTCGTAGGGGCCGATCTTCAGTGCGGGCTTGCTCAGGGTGGCGGTCACGCCCTCCATTGTCGCTGGTGACCCACGGCACTCGGGTCCGGGCTCAGGCACGACGTGACCAGCGAAGCCTCGGGTAGTCCACCCGCAGTGAAGGCCACCTTCACCGCGTTGAATCAACACAGCGGCGCGCAGCGTCTCCGTTTGGGTGGTGGGGGGAGACGGGTGGGCGCGGGCATGGTGGCCTTCACTGCAGTCGTCGCGGCGGCCGGCGGACCCGTGCGCTCACCGGATGGGCGGAGCGGCACCGCGTGGGCACACGGCTGCCCGCGGCCTACGACGCCGTCTAGAAGTTCACGTTCACGCACGCCAGCCGTGCGCCGGCGCCGCCGGCCTCGCCCGGCTCGCTCGACGTGTGGTGCTCGTGGATCACGACCGACGCGGGGCGCCGCTCGCCGTAGGACCAGTCCACGTGCGACAGCGCGAACCCGGTGCCGCGGGCGTCGGTGGTGAAGTCGAGCCAGACCTCGTTGTCCGGGTTGGCGTACGCGGGGTCGGTCGACGGGCTCACCGGGTCCTGCACGTGCTGGAAGTGCGGGCCCGCGTCGGTGCCCGTGACGCCGCACGGCTTGGTGTGGACGTGCGCGCCGTAGTGCCTGCCGGGCACGAGCCCGCTGACGGCGAGCTTCGTGGTGGTGCCCACGGCGGGGGCGGACAGCGAGAACACACCCGCCCTCGCGCCCACCGGAACGAGCGCGGGGTCGTAGGTCGACGCGGTGCGGCCCTCGGTGTACTGGCCGAACGTGCCGTGCGCGGTGGCCACGGGGTGGGCCTGCGCCGCCGCGGCCTGGCCGCCCCCGGCGAGCAGGGCGGCCGCGAGTGCGCCGGTGGTGGCGAACAGGGCGAATGGGATTCGGGGTTTCATGTCTCGTCCTTATCCAGCGCGCGGGTCGGGTCGCAACCCGATCACACTGTCGAGTGATCCCACGGTGTGGACCACCTGATCGGCGGCGCTCGTAGCCTGGACCGGTGACAACGACAGAGGGGGCCGGGACCGACCGGACGTGGCTGGTCGCGCTCGCGGCCGCGCTGTGGGGAACGGACGGGTTGCTGCGGCTGGGGCTCGCCGAGCAACTGCCCGCGAGCACCGTGGTCTTCTGGGAGCACCTGCTCGTCGTGGTGGTGCTCGTGCCGCTCCTGCCCTCGGCTCTGCGTGCACTGGCCAGGTGCGGCCCGCGCGAGTGGGTCGCCGTGCTCGTGATCGGCGGCGGGGCGTCCGCCCTCGCCACCGCGCTGTTCACCGCCGCCTTCCAGGTCGGCGACCCGGTGACGCCCCTGGTGCTGCAGAAGCTGCAGCCGGTGTTCGCGGTGCTCGCCGCATGGGTCGTACTCGGCGAACGGACTCGCGCCGGGTACCTGCTCTTCGCCGTTCCCGCGCTGGCCGGTGCGTGGCTGCTGGCGTTCCGCGACCCGCTGGACGTCGAGATCGCCGCGGCGAAGGCCGCGCTGTTCTCCGTCGGGGCCGCGGCGCTGTGGGCGGCCGGGACCGTGCTCGGCAGGCTCGTCTCGGCCAGGCTCAGCTCACGCGACGTGACCACGCTGCGCTTCTCGGTTGGACTTCCGTTCGCTGGATTGATCGTCGCCGTTCAGGGGGATACTTACGCGGTGAGTTGGGACAACGCATGGGGACTCGCGCTGCTGGCGTTCGTGCCAGGGCTGCTCGCGTTGAGCCTGTACTACGTGGGCCTTCGCTCCACTCCGGCCGCCCGCGCGACGCTCGCCGAGCTCGCGTTCCCCGTCACCGCAGCCGTACTCGGGGTGTCCTTCTTGGACGCCACGCTCTCTCCGACGCAGTGGCTCGGCCTCGGCGTGGTGATCGTCGCCGTCACCGGCCTCGGCTGGCACGAACGCGTGCGCCGCAAGCCCGTGGTGGTACAACCGCAACCGGCCGGTGCCGCGCCATGAGTGCCACCGAGAACGAGCCCCGGCACCAGCAGCTCGCGCGCAACGTCAACGAGCTGCTTGGCGAGCTGCGCGTGGCGCAGGCGGGCGTGCAGATCCTCTTCGGCTTCCTGCTCGCGGTGGCGTTCACCGGGCCGTTCCGCGACGCGAGCGGGTTCGAGAAGGCCGTCCACCTCGTCACCGTGCTGTTCACCGTGGCCGCCACGGCGCTGCTCACGGCCCCCGCGGCCTGGCACCGGATGCTGTTCCGCGAGGGCAGGCGCAGCGAGATCCTGCGCGTCGGCAACCGGATGGTGATCGCGGGCCTGATCTGCCTGTCGATCGCGGTGACCCTCACGGTCGCGCTGATCGCGAAGGTGATCTACGGTCCGGTGCTCATGGCGGTGTTCGGGGTGCTCGTCGGCGTGCTGTTCACCGTGGTGTGGTTCGTCATCCCGCGTCGCCTGTGACACTCGGTGGCGCCGTGCTCGCACACGCCGCCGTCGACCCGCGCACGATCAGCTCCGGCTGGAACAGGTACTCACCGGTGGGCACCTCGGCGCCCGCGATCTCGTCGAGCAGCGTGCGCACGGCCGCCGTCGCCATCGCGGGCACCTGCTGCTGGATCGTGGTGAGCGGCGGGTCGGTGAACGCGATCAGCGGCGAGTCGTCGTAGCCGACCACCGAGAAGTCCCTCGGCACCACCAGCCCGCGCTTCCTCGCGACCCTGATCGCGCCGAGCGCCATCAGGTCGCTCCCGCACACCACCGCGGTGCAGCCCTGTTCGAGCAGGAACCACGCCGCCGAATGCCCGCCCTCCACGGAGAACAGCGAGTGCACGATGAGCTTGTCGGCGTCGTCGGGGCTGCCGAGCACCGGTGCCATGAGCCGCCGGAACTCCGCGGCCTTGCGCTGCGCCGGCACGAACCGCTGCGGCCCCACCGCGAGCCCGATCCGCTCGTGCCCCAGCTCCCGCAGGTGCGTGATCGCCAGGTGAACCGCCGTGCCGTCGTCGTCGGAGAAGAAGGGCGCCCGCACGCCCGGCGCGTGCCCGTTGAGGAACACCACGGGCAGCCCGCTTTCGATCAGCCGGGTGTAGCGGTCGTGCCGCGCGGTGGTGTCGGCGTGCAGGCCCGAGACGAACACGATCCCGGCGACGCCCCGCTCGGTGAGCGTCTCGATGAACTCGTCCTCGGTGGCCCCGCCGGGGGTCTGCGTGCACAGCACCGACGTGTACCCGCGCATCGCCAGCGTCCGGTCGATGACCTGCGCGAACGCCGGGAAGATCGGGTTGTCCAGCTCGGGGATGATCAGGCCGATGAGCCCGGCGCTGCGCTGCCGCGAGCGCGACGGCCGCTCGTAGCCGAGCTGGTCCATCGCGGTCAGCACGGCCTGCCGGGTCGCCGCGGCGACACCCGGCTTGCCGTTGAGCACGCGGCTCACCGTCGCCTCGCTCACCTTGGCCAGCTCGGCGATGTCCGCGTGCCGCACGGCGTCGAGACCTCTATCGCGCATGGGCGTCTTCTTCTCCGGTCCACCACGCCGCGCTCGACGGCGGCAGCGTGACGGTCTGCTCGTTCGCTTCCAGCTCGGGCTCCTGCGTACTGGACAACAGTAACCGGCCTGGTCGCGGCAGCCGGACCGGCGAGGAGCCGAAGTTCACCGTGCACGTGAACGATGGGCCGCGCCGGAACGCGAGCACGTCCGGGTCCGACTCCAGCCACTCCAGGCCCTCCACGGGAAGATCGCGGCGCAGTAGCAGCGCGTCCCGGTAGAGCGACAGCGTCGAGGTCGGGTCGCCGCGCTGGGCCTCGACGGTCAGCGCCGCCCAGTCCCGCGGCTGCGGCAGCCACGACGACGGCCCGAACCCGAACGGCGGCTCGCTGCCCGACCACGGGATCGGCACCCGGCAGCCATCGCGGCCGCGCTCGGTGTGCCCTGAGCGTTCCCACTTCGGGTCGGCCAGGACCTCCTCCGGCAGGTCCGTCACCTCGGGCAGGCCCAGCTCCTCGCCCTGGTAGACGTAGGCCGAACCGGGCAGCGCGAGGGTGAGCAGGGCGGCGGCGCGCGCCCTGCGCACGCCGGGTTCCCCGCCGCCGAAACGGGTCACGTGCCGTTCGATGTCGTGGTTGGACAGCACCCATGTGCTCGCGGCACCCACGCCCGCGACGGCGGCGAGCGAGTCGTCGATCGTGGTGCGGAACTGCTGGGCCGACCACTCCGCCTGCGCGTAGTGGAAGTTGAATGCCTGGTGCAGCTCGTCGGGCCGCAGATACAGCGCGAGCCGGTCGGCGCCACGCACCCACGCCTCCGCGACCCCGATCCGCTCGCCCGGGTAGCAGTCGAGGATCTTGCGCCACTCCCGGTAGATCTCGTGCACGCCGTCCTGGTCGAAATAGGGCAGCTCCACGGCCGTGAGCAGCCCGCCCTGGTCGGTGCATTTTGCGTCGGGCAGCCCGTCGGCCTTCACGAGCCCGTGCGCGACGTCGATGCGGATGCCGTCGACGCCGCGGTCGAGCCAGAACCGCAGGATGCTCTCGAACTCCGCGTGCACCTCGGCGTGCTGCCAGTTGAGGTCGGGCTGCCCGGGATCGAAAAGGTGCAGGTACCACTGGCCGTCGGCCACCTGCGTCCACGCCGGACCGCCGAACATCGACTCCCAGTCGTTGGGCGGCCCGCCGTCGCGGCCCTCGCGGAAGACGTACCGCTCGCGAGCGGGCGATCCGGGCTCCGCGGAGAGCGCCTCCACGAACCACGGATGCTGTGAGGAGGTGTGGTTGGGCACGATATCCACGATCACGCGCAGCCCGAGCCCGTGTGCGTCGGCGATCAGCGCCTCGGCGTCGGAGAGCTGCCCGAACAACGGGTCCACGGCGCGGTAGTCGGCCACGTCGTACCCGCCGTCGGCCATCGGCGAGGCGTAGAACGGCGTGAGCCACACGGCGTCCATGCCCAGCTCGGCGATGTGGCCGAGCCGGTCGCGCACCCCGGCGAGGTCGCCGACGCCGTCGCCGTTGCCGTCGGCGAAGCTGCGCACGTAGACCTGGTAGATCGCCGCGTTCCGCCACCACTGCTGGGCCATGAGGATCCTTTCTCCGGTTAGCTCTTGACTCCGCCGGCCGTCAGACCGGCGACGAGATGGCGCTGGACGAGGAAGAACACCACCGCGGCGGGCACCATCACCAGCACCGAGCCCGCGGTGAGCAGTCCCCACTCCGCCTTGAAGTCACTGACGAACGTGGCCATGCCGACCGGCAACGGGTAGCGGTCCTCGCTCTGCATGAACACACTCGCGAACGCGACCTCGCCCCACGCCGTGATGAACGCGTAGAACACCGTCACCGAGATGCCTGGCCGCGCGAGCGGCACGATCAGCCGCCAGAACGTGCCGAACGGGGTGAGGCCGTCGATGCGGCCCGCCTCGTCGATCGACACCGGGATCGTGTCGAAGTAGCCCTTGAGCATCCACGCGCAGTACGGCACCGCGATCGTGCACTGCGCGAGGATCAGCCCCGCGTAGGAGTTGAGCAGGCCGAGGTCCGACAGCACGTTGTAGAGCGGCACGATCAGCACGGCGGCCGGGAACATCTGCGTGACGAGGAACAGCCACATCAGCGGGCGCTGGCCGGGGAACCGCATGCGTGACGCCGCATAGCCCGCGGTCGCCGAGATGAGCACGCCGATGAGGGTGGTGCCCGTCGCGATGAGCAGCGAGTTGCCGAACCACGTGAGGAACTGCGTGTCGCCGAGCACCTGTCCGTAGTTGCCGAGGCCGAGCGTGCCGAGCTCTCCCGGCCGCGCCCACGTGTCGCGGTCGGTCTTGAGCGAGGTCAGCAGCACCCACGCGACGGGGAAGACGGCGATCACGCTCGCGCCGACGAGCGCGGTGTGCAGGCCCGTCGAGGCCAGCCTGCTCCGTTCGTCGCGCGCCCTCATCCCAGCACCTCGCTCGCCTGCCGCTGCAGCCAGCGGCGGTAGGAGAACGCGAACACCACGAGCATCGACGCGATGATCGCGCCGTACGTCGCGGCGCCCGCGTAGTCGCGAATACCCTGGAACGCCCGTTCGTAGGCCTCGGTGACGAGGATGTTCGTCGCGCCGCCCGGCCCGCCGCCGGTGAGCAGGGCGATGACGGGGAACTGGTTGAACGTCCAGATCGTGCCGAGCAGGATCACCGTGCCCGACACCGGGCGCAGCCCGGGCAGCGTCACGGCGCGGAACCGCTGCCACGGCGACGCGCCGTCCACCTCGGCCGCCTCGTACAGCTCCTTCGGCACCGTCTGCAGCCCGCCGAGCAGGGCCACCATCATGAACGGCACGCCGAGCCAGACGTTGACCATGATCACCGACACCTTGGCGGCGAGCGGCTGCCCGAGCCAGTCGACGCCGGGGATGCCGACCACGTTCAGCACGGCGTTGAGCAGACCGCCCTCGTCGTTGAGGATGAGCCGCCAGCCGAACGCGGCGACGAACGGCGGCACCGCCCACGGCAGGATCAGCAGCATCCGGTACAGCGTGCGCATCCGCAGCGCCCGGTTGAGCAGCAGCGCGAGCGCGAGGCCGATCGTGAAGTGCAGCGCGACGCAGATGACCGTCCACTGGACTGTCCACAGTAGCCTCGGGTAGAACGCGCCGTCGGCGCCCGAAAGCACGGAGAAGTAGTTCTCCAGACCGATGAACTCGTAGGTCGCCGGAATCTCGTTGACGCCGATCGTGCGGCCGCTGTTCATCTCCGTCGCGTCGGTGAGCGAGAGGTACACGCCGTGGGCCAGCGGGTAGAGCACGAGCACCGCCAGCACCAGCACCACCGGCGCGATCATGGCCCACGCGTACCAGTGCCTGGTGAGGAGACCGCGGACCCGCCGCCGGGGCGGCACCGGCGCGGGAGCCTCGGCGGGGGCGGGCAGGGTCGTGGTGGTCATGACTCGAAGCCCGGCACGGCGCCCTTCGCCTTCTGCTGCGCCTGCCGCAATCCGTCCGCAATGGACACCTGGCCGCCGAGGATCTGTTCGTAGTACGGGGTGACGATGTCGTAGAGGTCACCGGCGCCCGGCGCGGGCGGGCGGGGAGCCGCGCCTTCGAGCGGCTCCTGGAACGCCGAGATCACGGGGTTGTCCGCGATCTCCGGCCGCTCGTACACGGACCTGCGCGTCGGCATCGTGTTGTTCCGCGCCGCTGCGTACGCCTGGCTTTCGGCGGAGTTGAGGAACTCGACGAAGAGGTAGGACGCCGCGAGGTCCGGCGAGCCCGCGTACACCACGAGGTTGTGCCCGCCGACCGGGCCCGCCTGCCCCTTCGGCCCGGCGGGAACCGTTGCCACGCCGAGGTTCTCCGGGTCGGCGAATGCCTTGCCGGTGAGGACGTCCGACACCGCCCACGGGCCGTTGATCATCATGCTGGTGGTGCCCCCCTTGAAGCCGTTCAGCATGTTCGTGTACTTGTTGGCGCTCGTGTCGGTGGCCCCGGTGCCCTCCGCCGTGAGGTCCCGCACGGTCTCGACGGCGGCCGTCACCTCGGGGCTGTCGATGCTGATCTGCTGGCTCTGCATGTCGACGACGTCGCCGCCCTGCCCGTAGATGAACGGCAGCAGGAAGTAGGCGTCGGCGTTGAGGAACACGCCCGTCGTGCCGGGAATGGCCTGCTCCAGCTTGCGCGCCGCGGTGCGCAGGTCGTCCCACGTCTTCGGCGGTTCGGTGATCCCGGCCCTCGCGAAGTGCTCCTTGTTGTAGAGCAGGCCGAGGGTGTCGGTGACCTCGGGGACGCCGTAGGTCTTGCCCTCGTAGGTGTTGCTCCGCATCGGCGTGGACAGGTAGTCGTCGGAGCCCTTGAGCGCGGGCGTGCCGTCGAGGGGCTGGAGGTAGCCGAGGGCGGCGAAGGTGGGGGTCCAGCCGACGTCGGCGCGCATCACGTCGGGTGCGCCGTCGCCCGCCTGCGCGGCGGTCTTGAACTTGTCGTCGGCGCCGTCGAAGGGCACGTTGACGTAGTCGACGTCGATGTTCGGGTACTTCTGCTCGAAGCGTTCGACCAGTTCCCTGAACGCGGGCGCCTCGTTGGTGGCGTCGGAGGTGTCCCACCACGTGACGGTGCCGGTCACGGACTGTGGGTCCTCGGCGGCCTGCCTGGCCGCGTCAGCCTGGTCGGAGCCGCCGTCGCCGCCGCACGCGGCGAGCGTGAGCGAGACGGCGGCGACCGCGGTCAGTGCCGTGAAGCGGCGATGGGCTCGTCTGTTCTGCCGCGTCGACCAGGTGCGACGGAGTGCTCTGTTCATGGCTCTCCTCGTTGAGACCGGGGGATGCCCGGAACGTTAGCGAGGAGTTGCAGGTTCTTGCAAGAACTTGCAGAAACTTTCAGTCGGTCGCTTTCAAGAGGTCGTGCGCGTGCACAGCACCACGGCGAAACCGAGCGGCCCGAGGCGCTCCTCCAGCCAGCCGAAGTCGACCTCGCGAACGGCGCGGGCCTGCAAGACCCGCGCCGACAGGTGGAAGCGGTCGACGATCCACGAGTAGTAGCGGTGCCGCTCGAACAGCCGCACCCAGGTCCGGTACGCAACCCCAACCGCAGTGAAGGCCACCATCACTGCGTTGAACGCAGTGATGGTGGCCTTCACTGCAGAGGGGCTAACCCAAGGGCGGGGTGCTCGGGCTGGCCGGCGTAGGCGTTCTCGTAAGCGTCGATCCGCCTCAGGTACTCGCGCACGAGCTCGACGGAGGTGACCCTGCGCGACTCCAGGAGTGCCCGCGCCTCGGCGACGCCGAGCCCGACGACGTCGACCCTCGGCCTGCCTGTCGCCTGCGCGGGCGAGGTGAGCAGTGTGGCGGACAGCGCCGCCGCGAGCAACAACGCGAACAGCCTGCGACGTACCGGCATCGGTGACCCCTTCCGTAACGGCAAGCGCAGGCTACGTTTTGCCGGTTACGCCCGTATTGCGCGGCTGAAAAACGGCCCCCAAGGCCACCTTTGTTGCGTTCAACGCAACAAAGGTGGCCTTGGGGAGCGTCACTAGGCGGCTGAGGCGGAGTTGTAGACGGATTGGATGGTGGAGTCGAAGTAGGGGCCGTACATGGTCGACGGGTCGAAGGTGTACTTGAAGCTGTTCACCGAGTTGATCCTGCCGCTGGTGAGCCAGCCGCCGCCCGACGAGCCGCCGGTCATGTCACACGTCAGGCCCTGGTCCTGCGACCCGCCGACGGTGTCCTGCCGTGCGGTGCCCGAGCACGAGTACAGCGACTCGCCGTCGAACGGCGGACCGGCCGGGTAGCCGTAGGAGGTGTAGGTCAGCCCGCGCGCGAGGTTGAACGCGATCGGGTAGGAGCCGACGACCTGCGTGAGGCTCTGCCCGCTCGCGTTCTCGTTCATCACGGCGAACCCGACGTCGTAGTCGAAGTCGCCCGAGTTGGCCCACGCCGACGTGGTGTAGAGCCGCTCCGCGGTCCAGGTGCCGTACGGCCGCGAGCCGTGGTCGTAGGCCGGCACGAACGCGAAGTTGGTGGCGAACGCGCCGGGGCCTTCGTTGAGGCAGTGGCCCGCGGTGGTGACGACGTCACCGTTGGAGCTGCTCGTCGCGGTGCCCGAGCAGACGTAGTTGGAGCCGCCGAGCGTGAAGAACACCTTGCCCAGCCTTGGCTGCGGATTTTCGGGTACGGCGGCGGCCCTCACCTTTTTCGCCGGCACCCTGGCCTTGTCGGCGGCGAGGCTGACGTCGGCGGGAATCGCCGACTCCATCCGCTCCGTCGTCCAGTAGGCCTCGATCCGATTCTCGGCGGCTTCCGTGGTCGCCGCGGCTTGCTCGACCACGGTCACGGCGGGGCTCGCCACGGCGGGACCGGCGAGTGCCACGGATCCGCCCGCCAGGGCAAGGCTCGCGATCAGGGAACGAACGAGAGGTCTTCTCATGTTTTCGATCTCTCTCGATAGTGTGAAAATCACCGAGCAGGGTTGACGGTGATAGGCACGAACGCTAAGCCGCTGCGAACGTGCTGGACAGTCTTGAAAACGCGCGCGCGTTCGGTTATGGATTCACGATCAATAGCGGCAAATCACCCTGCGGGCGTACGACAAAAGGCGGGAGTGAGCGGCTTCTCGCGTCAAAAGAACGTATGGATCGGCCCCGCGATCAGGGGGCCGGGCGCACCCGGGAGCGTGATCCACGCCGACCAGGGAGAGGAGCGGACCAGTGCCGACGACAGCGCGAGCGAACCACTTCTGGACCGGACCTGAGACCGAGGGCAGGCTGACCCCGAGCCTGCCGAGTTCGATCATGTTCCTCTGCACGGTGTGGCTGGGCTTCGCGCCGTTCGCGCTGCACTACGGCTCTTCTGGCGCCTCCGTGGTCGACACGAACGACGTCGTGGTGGCGCTCATCGCGGGCACCCTCGCGCTCATCCGCGTCATCGCGCCGAGAGACCTGCCGGGGCTCAGCCTCGCCGGCGCCGCGCTCGGCGCGTGGCTCATCGTCGCCGCCTTCGTGCTCGACCACCCGGCCCAGGATCCCGGCAGGGTGAACGACCTGGTCATGGGCGTCGCGCTGGTCGCACTCGGCCTCACCAGCGCGACCATGACCTACCGGCAACGCGCCGCGGAGGGCGTCAGTTCGCTGACGGGCCCTCGTCCGCGAGGTACGGGTGCAGCGCCTGTGCGTCGGTGAGGTGGGCGTAGGGCCGGAACCATGCCATCACGTCGGCGTCGGGCGCGCCCCCACCGTCGTAAAGGGCCTCGTGGTCGCCGTCCTCGAAGGCCTTGTCGTCGAAGATCGCGAGGATCTCGGCGACCCGGTCCTCGTCCATCACCTCGGCAAGGTCGAGCTCCAGCTCGGCCCGTGACTTGGCGATGTGCAGCGCGAGCGCCTCGGCCATCGACAGCGGCGCCGTCCACTCGGCCTGCGTCAGCCGGTGCCCCAGGATCGCGGTGGCGACGAGGAACTGCTTGGCGAACAGCGCGGTGTAGCGGTCGGCGTACTGCTGCGGCAGCTCGTCGAGCGCCCACAGCGCGTCGACCTCGTCCGCCGTCGTGTCCTCGTCCTCGAGCAGCTGGATGTCACCGAACAGCTCGTCGATCAGCATCTCGACGCCGTGCGCGATCGCACCGGCGACGTAACGCGCCTCCTCCTCGGTGACGTCGCCGCCGTCGGTGTGCCCGAACGCCTCGGGCCCGAAGGCACGCACGTAGGCGGCGGCCTCCAGCAGGCGCTCCCTGCGCTCGGCCAGCTCGTACTCGGTGAGCGGCTCGGGCTCGGGGTCTTCCTCCGGCTCCTCCTCGGCGGCCAGCGCGCTCTCGAGCTGGTCGTCGGTCGCGGTCACCGCGCAGTGCTTGACCTGCCAGCCGTCGAGCAGCTCGGTCTCCTCGAGCAGCTGCTCCAGCACGGCCCTGGTCGCGTCCTCGGCGAACACCAGCGCGGGCGCGTCGAGCAGCCAGCTCACGTTGGCGCCGCCCAGGTGGGCGTGCACGGAATGCTCGACGGGGGTGATCTCCACCCCGTCGGGTCCTTCGATGCTCGCGAGGCGGCTCAGCCTGGTGTCCAGCAGCGCCACGACGCCGACCTGCTGGAGCGGGTCCAGGTCAGGGGCGCCTGCCGGTGAGGTGAGCTCGGCCGTGAGTTGGTACTCCACGTGCGCAGTTTGGCACGCCGGGCGCGGCGTCAGCTCGCCAGGCCGAGTTTGGCCAGCTCGACCCGCGAGGCGACGCCGAGCTTCGGGTACGCCTTGTAAAGGTGGTAGCCGACGGTCCTCGGGCTGAGGTATAGGCGGGCGCCGATGTCGCGGTTGCTGAGTCCCGCGGCCGCCAGCCGGACGATGCGCAGCTCCTGCGGCGTCAGGCGTTGGGCCAGCTCGGGTGCGTGGGCCTTGGCGCCGAGGCTCTCGCCGGTCGCGCGCAGCTCGGTGCGGGCGCGTTCGGCCCACGGCCGCGCGCCGAGCCGTTCGAAGATCGTCAGCGCCGACCGCAGCAGCGCCCGCGCCTGGGCGGGGTGCCGTTCCCGGCGCAGCCATTCGCCGTGGAGCAGTTCCGTGCGGGCGCGCTCGAACGGCCTGCCCGGTTCGGCGTGGTGCAGCTCGACGGCTTTGGCGAACAGGCGCGGCTCGCCGATCAGCGCCCGGCAGCGCAGCGCGACGGCGCGGGCCCACGGCAGGCCGCTCTCCTCGGCCCAGGCGGTGAAGGCCGGGAGAACGTCGCCGAGCTGCCCGGCCCGGCCCGCCCTGACGGCGGCCTCGACCATCGTCGGCACGGCCTCCACGGTCTCCAGCCGTCCGGGGCCGGGCACCAGCGCGGTGAGCCGGTCGAGCGCGGCGTCGGGCCTGCCGTGTCCCAGGTCGAGCAGGCTCAGCGCGACGGCGGCCTGTGCCTGCGGTGCCTCCCTGGCGAACTCGGCGGTCGTCGCCTCGTCGCCCTCGACGGCGGCAAGCGTGGCCAGCACCCCCGCCAGCTCGGCGGCGCTGTGGTGCTGGCCGATGTCGGTCGCGAGCCGCCTGCCCTCGGTGGCGCTTGCGTGCGCGGCACCGAGGTCGCCGAGGTGCAGCTCCGCTCGCGCCGCGACGGCGAGTGCCCGGGGCAGCACCCCGGCCGCGGCCTGCCCCCTGCTGTCCCTGGTGACGCTCAGCGCGAGTTCGTGTGCCGTCGCGTGGTCGCCGAGCAGGAGGTGCCAGCCCGCGACCGCGGTCCGCCCGCGCAAGGCGAGCGGCTGGTCGGTGCAGCCGAGCGGCAGTTCCGCGTTGTCGAGCACCTGACGCAGCGCCCGCATGGCGTCGGGCACGGCTCCGTTCGCGACGGTCGCGAGGGCGCGGGCCCCTCGGGACTCGGGCAGCCGGAGCGCCTCCGCCGTGTCCGCCGCACTGGCGGCCGCGCTCGCGTCACCGGCAGCGAGCGCCGAGGCCGCGGCCCAGAACAGCAGCTTGCTCGCCATCTCCGGTTCCCGCTGCGCCACGGACCCGGCCGTGTCCACGAGAATCTGCTGGGCCTCGGCCGGCCGGGCGAAGTCCTCCGCGAGCGTCGCGTCGATCAACGCGGGCCACGCGCTCTCGACGGGGTCGGTCAGCTCCGCCGCGGCACGCCGGACCAGCGAACAGGCCCGGTCGAGCTGGCCCGCGTCGGCCGCCGCGCGGGCCGCCGCGGTGAGGCGCCTGCCCCGCTCGCGGCGGTCGGGACTGAGGTCGGCCGCCCGCTCGTACGCCGCCGCGACCGCGCTGTACCCGCCCCTGGCGCGCGCGTGCTCGGCACTGCTTTCCAGCGCGCTCGCCACCGACTCGTCGGCCCGGGTGCTGGCCGCGGCCAGGTGCCACGCGCGCCGGTCGGCGTCGCCGTGGTGCTCGAGCACCTTCGCGAGCGCCTCATGTGCCGCGATCCGCCGCCGCATCGGCGCGGTCCGGTACGCCGCCGTGCGCGCGAGCGGGTGCCGGAAGCCGATGCAGTTGTCGGTGAACATGAGCAGCTCGGCGTCCTCGGCGACGTGCAGGTCGTCGGCGGACGCGCCGAGCAGGCCCGCGGCGGCGAGGACGGTGCCCGTGTCGCACGTGCCGTCGGCGGCGGCGACGAGCAGCAGCGTCCGCGTGCTCTCCGGCAACGCCGCGATCCGGTCGGCGAACGTGTGCTGGATCTTGCTGTGAGTGGGCAGTTTCGCCACGTCGTACGGCGACTCCGTGGCGCGGCCCTCGCGCTGGGCCGCCGCGAGCTCCAGCAGCGCGAGCGGGTTGCCGCACGCCTCCCCGGCGATCCGGTCGCGGACGTGCCTCGGCAGGTCGCCCGCCCGCTCGGTGAGCAGCTCGTCCACCGCTTCCGGCGAGAGGCCACCGAGCCGCAGCTCGGCGACGCCCGGTGCCGGAAACGGCGGCGCGTGCAGGTCGCGGGCGGCGAACAGCAGCACCACGCCCTCGGTGCCGAGCCTGCGTGCGGCGAACAGCAACGCGTCGGTGGAGGCCTCGTCGAGCCAGTGCGCGTCGTCGACCACGCACAGCACCGGCCGTGTCCTCGCCAGGCGCGTGAGCAGCCCCAGCACGGCGAGCCCGATGGTGAACCGGCCGGCGGCCTCGCCGGACCCCGTGCCGAGCGCGCATTGGAGGGCCTGCGCGTGTGCCTCGGGCAGCGCGTCGATCTCCGACAGCACGGGACGAAGCAGCAGGTGTAGGCCCGCGAAGGGCAGTTTCGCCTCGGTCTCGATACCCGCGCCGCGCAGCACGAGGAAGTCGCTCGCGGCACTCGCCGCCTGGCCGAGCAGCGCGGACTTGCCGATGCCGGCCTCGCCGCGGACGACGAGCGCCGTGCTGCGCCCGGCGCGGGCATCGTCGAGGTGCCCGCCGAGCAGAGCGGTTTCGCTGGTGCGGCCGAACAGTGCGGAGGTCGCCGTCAACGTCATGCGCCCCAGCGTGCAAGCTCGACTTTGGTCGAGGTCAAGGATGCACGCCGGGGCGCTGGTCAGGCGGCATACGGGCGCGCCGCGCGGGCCTGCTTCAGTGCGGAGCCCCACCACGCGAGCTGGTCGAGCATGCCCCTCGCGGCGGAGCCGGCGGACTCGGCGTCGTGCGGCACGCCGTCCTCGGTGAAGCGCTCCCAGAAGTTGTGGAAGCTGATCGTGTCGCGCACGGTGGTCGCGTGCAGCTCGGCGAACACCGTGCGCAGGTGCTCGACCGCCCGCAGGCCGCCACCCATCCCGCCGTAGGACACGAAGCCGACCGGTTTCGCCTGCCATTCCTTGGCGTAGTGGTCGATCGCGGTCTTCAGTGAGGCCGGGTAGCTGTGGTTGTACTCGGGCGTCACGACGACGAACGCGTCCGCCTCCGCCAGCCGCCGCGCGAGGCCGCCCGTGTCGGCGGAGCTCTCCAGCGAGTTGTGCAGAGTCAGCTCGGCGAGGTCGATCATGTCGACGTCCATCGCCTCGTGCGCGCGGGCCTGTTCCGCGAACCACGACGCGGGGACGGGACCGAACCGCCCGGAGCGGGTGCTGCCGATGATGACTGCGAGCTTTAGCGAGTTGTTGGTCATGGCCACGACGTTAGGAATCGCGACCGGGTGCGGGCATCTGTCAGGTGACTGGGAAAGGGCGGCGTGAAATGAGGACATGAACCTCTTTCGTTACATAGCGAAATCGGCATATGTCACTCGCCCAGTGGTTTTGCCGCCCTCGGTAAGCGCTTAGCGTGGTTGGTGAAACGGATGTTCGGCTTCCGAGCAAAGGGCGGTGTCGTCATGGGTGGATGCAACTGCTGTGGTTCCTGCTCCGGCCCGGGGTGTGGCTGCTGCGGCAAGTGCTGAACCGGACCGGCGGCCGCCGTGAGTCCTGACGGCTCGCGGCGGCCGCAGCATGTGTGCGAGAAAGGGAATCGGCGCGCGGTCATTGAATTGTTTTCCCTTGACACGCCTGACGATTCAATGTCAAGTTCAATGGGCGTAATTGCTGACTCGGGGGAAGTCGGAAGGTTGCGTCATGTGGCGGTTTCGTGGGCTCGCCGGGGAGTGGACGAAGGACACGCGGCTGGCGTGTGAGGAACAGCCGAGAGTGGCGGGAAAACTGGACGGCGTGGTGGTCACCGACGACCCGGTGACGTGCCGCCGCTGCCTCCGGTTTACTTAGTCCATTGTGGACGAGATTTCTCAGTGTGGTCGATCTAGTACTCTCCGCTCACGGCGACCGGGCCCGAACACGCCACCCGCCGACGTGCCGCGCCTGCGCGTCGCGGATGTGCTGGACGACCGCCGCTGACCCGCCCCGAGGCGCCGGATACACTGCGTGGCGCGGGCCGCTAGCTCAATTGGCAGAGCAGGAGACTTTTAATCTTCGGGTTCAGGGTTCGAGTCCCTGGCGGCCCACCATCGTCCCAGCTCAGGGCCGTGACCTGGCGGGCCACCAAGATCATCTCCCCACTTTATCCCCACCTTTGCCGGTGGACGGTTTATCAAGGCGCGCCGCCAGGGGCGGCGCGCTGTGCGGCCTCTCGCCCGGCTGCCCGTGCCGCATCCATCGCGGCACACGCCGGGCTCCCGCTCCGCTACGCCCGGCGGGCCGCGCGGCGCGGCCAGGGCCGTGCGTCGCCTTGCGCGCCACCACTGGCGGCACCCACCCCCTTCTTGCCGGGCATGGTCGTATGCCGAGTCGACCGCATCAAGGGCGCCTGCGGCGTCGCTTCGCGATGAGCTGCGCTCACCCTTGACCCGGCCGACCCGACGCAACGGACTGGCAAGGGCGAAGGGGATGACAGGAGAGCGGTCAATGGTCCAGCGTCCGCCAGGCGTCCCAGTACGCGCGCTGTTCGTCGACCGTCGCGAGCTGGGCTACCTCCGCGTCGTCGAGGGTCGCCACGAGGTCGGCCCGCGTAGCCGCTCGGCCTGGACGCATCACGTAGACCTTCAGGCCGCCACCCATGTCTCGTGCCATACCACTCGGGTAGGTATCTAGCCGTGAGCCTTGCAGGGCGATCAGCCAACCCAGGGGTTCGATCTGACGCCTCAAGCTCACCAGCGCGTCGAACATGTCAGGGCCACTCGTCTCGTAGGTGGATCCATTCGCAGTGAGTTCGATCCGGTACACCTGCGGACGCCCGTCACCGGGAAGGAACCACCAGCCACGCAGATGCCCGCCGTCAAGCTCCCCGGTATCCCGGACGACGAGGCGGATCGCCCGATCGACGACGAGCCGTGTCTCTCCCACCGGGCTATCCAAGCACGTTCCGACGCGCCGGTACTCTGAGCGCAGGCGCCGCATCGTGGCCAGGTTGTCAGGGCAAGATCATCTCCCCACCTTTTCCCCACTTATTGATGGCAGGCGACGGCGAACGGCCGCCGACGACGGTCGTTCGCGATGTTTGTTCACCCAGCTAGCGGGTAGTGTTGGTGATCAACGAGAAACGATGCTCAACCCGGCCAACTACTCTTCGGGTTCAGGGTTCGAGTCCCTGGCGGCCCACCGATTTAGTCATTGTGCGAACCACTCCGTTCGGGGCCGTTTCCGCTGGTAGGGCGGGTGCTGCCCCGTCGTTGTTGCGGGGTTGGGGGATGCGGAAGACCGGGATGAGCCGGTCGGGGCCGGTGATGGTGACCTTGGCGACGAGGGCTTCGACAAGTGCCTTGGTTTGGTTGTGGGTGCCGTTGGTGATGATCTCGGTGATGTGATCGGCCACCGCCGCCAGGGTGGCGGGCTCGGGGGTGGTGGGCTCGTCGTCGAGCGCGAGGGTGAGTTCGTCGCGGCGGATGCGGAGTTGCTTGGTCTTGGCGCGTAGTTCGGTGAGCCGGTCGGCGACGAGTTCTTCGTCCATCGTGCCGCGCTCGAACGCGGACAGGTACCGGTCTATGGCCTGCCCGGTCTTGGTGATCTCGTTCTCGACGGCGGCGAGTTCGGCGTGCCGGTCGGCGTGCGCCGCGCGGTGCTGCTTGCGTTCGTGCGCGATGGCGTCGGCGATGAGGTCGTGCCGTGTGCGATAGAAGGTGGCCAGGGCATCCAGGACGGCCGCGTCCACGGCGTCGGCGTTGAGGCGCTTGAAGTCGCACTTGCTGGCGTCGTAGCGGGCCAGGTTCCAGCACGTGTAGTAGCGGTAGGTGCGGTTTCGTCCGGTGGCGCGGGTGCCGATCATGGCTTTGCCGCACTGGGGGCAGCGCAGGCGACCGGTGAGCACGTAGTCGGAGCCGGACGCGGCCCGGTGGGCGTGGGACTCGCCGCGTGCGTCGAGGATGGCTTGCGCCTGCTCCCACACCGTGAGGTCGATGATGGGTGCGTGGGTGTCGGTCACGGTGGTCTCCCGGAACGTCAGTTCGCCGAGGTAGACGCGGTTGTTCAGGGCACGGATGACTTGGTAGCCGGACCACTTGCCACCCGAGCTGGTGCGGTGGCCCCGGTCGTTGAGCACCTTGGCGATGGCGCGGGACCCGAGCCGGTCTTTGGTGTAGAGGTCGAAGATCAACCTGACGATCACCGCTTCGTGCTCGTCCACGATCAGCGTGTGCGAGGTCTTGTCCACCTGGTAGCCGAATGGGCGTTTGCCGCCCTTCCACTTGCCCTTGGCGTGCTTGCGTTCCATCCCGGCGATGACCCGGTCGATGATGGTGTCGCGCTCGAACTGGGCGAACATGCCGAGCATCTGCACCAGCATCCGACCCATCGGCGTCGAGGTGTCGAACGGTTCCGTGGCGCTGCGGAACACCACCCCGGCTGAGTCCAGTTCGTCAAGCAGCATCACCATGTCCCGCAGGTTCCGGGAGAACCGGTCCACCCGGTACACCAACAGCACGTCGATCAACCCGGCACGGGCGGCGGCGAGCGCGCGTTGCAACCCGTCGCGTTCGGTGGTGGCACCGGAGGCGTCATCAGGGAACCGCGCCACGAGCCGCCAACCGGGCTGGGAGCCGATGTAGGCTTCCAGGCGCGCATCTTGAGCTTCGATCGAGTAGGGCTGGTGCTCGTCGTCAGTGGAGCGCCGCACGTAGATCCCCACTCGCACGTCATCGCCGAGTGTGGTTATCGCTGCTTTCTTGGTGCGTTGCGCGGTTGTTGATCGCGCCATTGTCCGACCCCCCTTGGTTCGGCATTTCCGCGTGCCCTGTGGTAGCCGTTTGTCCGGCTGCCACAGGACGGCTACGCGGCTACTAGATCACTACTAGTTTTGACTTAGAACCGCAGCTCACGAGCGGTGTCCGACTTACCTTCATTATCGCCTATCAGGGGCGAGAAGGGAAGTGGAATGCGCCGGTTTATGCGGCTTTTTCGTGGGGCTCGTCCGCGTTTCCGCAGTTGTTATTCCATCGGGAGATAAGCGCGGCCAGAGTGGTGACGGCTTGATCGTATTGCTGCGCTGTCATGGGCTCGGTGTCGATCCGCTCCACGCGCCAGGTGTCCGGTGTGGATGATCGTGTGGGACGGAACGGGAGCACGGTAGCGTCATCATCGCTTCGACCGTTCTCGGATGTGTGTTGGTCTTTGTGCATGGCGCACCTCCAGCCCGCGACCCCGCGCAGGGCGGGAGGTCGCGGGCGCTGGTCAGCGGTCACAGGGCAACCGTCGATCAGCGGACCCGTCAGCCGTGGTCACCGCGCCTTGCCGTATCGCTTGTGGCGTAAGGGAAAGGCTGGCCGCGCCGCGCGAGGTGGCGCGCAGAAAGACTGACGAGTTCGGACTGTGCAACCGCGCGACGCTTCGACTCCCCGACTGCCGTAGCACCCATCGGGGCCAGCGATCACCGGTTGACTGAACCCTCCACTGTCCACGCGAGACTGCGAGACTTTCGCCGAGACCAGCTTGTCTCGGTTGTCTCGCCGCGGTCTCGATGTCTCGTTCTCGGCGTCTCGGTGTGGTCTCGCCGAAGCGGGACCACCGTTGGACAGCTCGACGCCAGGGTTCAGATTCTTGTTGCCTGCCAAGGCCCGCCTGGTGTCAGGCGACCTGGCGGCCGTCGTCGGTGTCGTCGTAGAGGATCACGTCGTCATCGTCTGCCACCTCCGTCCAGTAGTCGGCCGGTTCAGGCTCGCCCGCCGTGGGCGCGGTGACGGGCACAGCATCGGTGATCTCGGAGAGCGTCAGCCGACCGGATGCACGGCGCAGGCTGCCGAGCGGAAGCCACACGCGGTCGTGCAGTCCTGCCGGGGCGGGTTCGGTGTACTCGGCGCAGGCGAGCGCGATCGGCATCCCGGTCGAGCCGCCGAGGTGTGTGGTGATCGCGTGGCGGATGATCTGCTCGCGGCGCAGCGTGGCGCACCACACCAGGGTCACCGTGTCCTCGCCGTAGCCGTCGCGGCGGGTGAACGGGATGGCGGGGTCGGGAAGGCTGGTCAGCCGGTCGCGCAGCTCGGTCACGCCGACGCGGGGCGGGTCATCGAGCAGCAGCACGAACGCCAGTTCGCGGCCGTCGGGGTAGCGCCAGACGCCGTAGCCGTCGGTGGTGGCCTTCCACGTGCGGCTGACACGCCACGGCGACCGCCAGGCCACCAACTCCCCGCCCGTGCCGGGTTCGCCGCGCACGGCGGCGATCAGGGCGCAGAACCAGGCGTGCTGGGCGTGAAGCTCGTCCCACCGCCAGCCGTGGAACAGCTTGCGCCACCGCGTGGCCACCTTCGCCGGTTTGATCGGCGAGACGCCGCGCTCGGCGGCCACGATCCGCGCGCCGATCGGGCCGAGCATCCAATGCCACTCGAACGAGCCGCCGCCGGGCCGGAACGGGCGGTCGCGGTGCAGCACGCCCCGCGCGTGCAGCGCGGCCAGCCGATGCTGTGCGGTGATCACCGAGCCGAACCCGGCGAGCAGGGCGAGCTGTGAGGTGGTGAAGGTGAAGTGTTCGTCCAGCAGGGCCAGGATGCGGCGATCCCGGTCGGTCAGACGGCCGCCCGCAGCGGCCACGGCCGCCGCCGTCACGCGCCGCCGCAGCCCCGAGGATGTGTCATGAGGACAGTTGTCCATCGAGTCTGGCACCGTAGCCGCGCCTACTACGACGCGCTGACCTGCAACAACACGGCCGGAACCCGGCAGGTCGGGTCGGCAACTCTGAGAGGACTCCCCAACGGAATCCCCAACGGAATCCCCATGTGAACCCCCACGTGCACCCACCAACCAGCCGTCTCGGCCGGGCGCGGAACCCGCGCCACGCTCGCGCACCATGATCACCACCACCGAGGGGAGACACCGACAACACCGACCGTCCCGCACGATCACGGTGGACGCGGTAAACACTTGGCTCGGCGTCACAACGACGCCGACGACACCAAGGCGCGTCACGGTGCGGGACACGTTCTGTCGATCCTCGGCGGGGCCTCGACCATCTGCCTGCGCAGACCCGAGCCGACAGCGGATCAGCCAATTAGGCTAGCATCCGTCCTCGGCAGCCGTCAACAGTCGATGTTGCCGTAGCCGCCCGGCGTGTTCCGGTCGTTGTGTGGATGTGTGTACGCCGCACCACGGGTGGCCATATAAGGCCAATCGGGCACCCGCGTAGCACGACCGCACGACTGAAACCGCAGGTCAACCGCTACTAACGCCAGATGTGTACCCCGGCAGCTCTGGGTTGCCTAGGGAATGGTCGATGAGTTGCCCAGTGAGTTGCCGGGTGAATGGCTGGCGGCTCGTTTCTCAGTTGATCTCGTCGGGGTCGGGCTCGCTCGGCGGCCACGATCTGGCGGGCGGGGCGTAGGGTCGGGGCAGTCGCCCACCTGTGGTGTCGGCGCTGTTCAGTAGCCAGTTCAGGGCGTTGGTGGCGTGGCCGAACCGGTGTTCGACCACCGCGCCGTGTTCGGCGGGGCGGCGATAGTCGAACCGGGCCTCGGCGCGGACGGCGTGCGCGAGTCCGCTGGGGCGCAGCGCGAGGTATTCGACGTATCCGGCTCGGACGCGCCAGAGCCGGGTGCCGATCAACCCGCCGTCGTCATCGACGTCGGGCAGCGGGCGGAAGCCTGCGGTGTGGAGGCGTCGGCCCAGCTCTTGGGCTGCTTGCGCGGGCATGGCGCTCACGGTTGGCGGGCTCCTGGTGGGCGTGCGGGGGCCGCACGCCCGCAGGGCCGATCGGCAGTGCGCGGGCGTGCGGACGCGGTGGACGGGTGGCGATGGTCAGAAGCGCAGTTCGGGGATTGTGTTCAGGTCGATGCCGTAGCGGGCGTAGATCTTGATGGTGTTTTCGCCGGTCAGGTCGGCTTCGGTGTGGCCGAGCAGTCCGGCGACCCTGACCACCTCGTCCTTGGACCCGGCTTCGATCTCCAAGTACGGGGGGATCTGGGGCCAGGTGTCGATCTCGACCTGTGCGCCGTCGAGGATGAAGCTGGTGCGCTTGGTCTCCTGGTAGGACTTCGCGGTGAAGCCGAGCACGTTCAGCAGTGCGTTGGTGGCGGCGAAGTCGTCGACGCCCACTTCGATCTCGTGGGTGCCGTCGATGGCGTCGCTGGTGATCTGCTTGACGGTCAGCGTGGTCTCGTCGCCGGTGTCGCGGAGCCTGATCCACTTGGACTGGTCGCCAGGGGTGATGTCGTAGACGTAGCGGCGCATGAACCGCTCGCCGAGCTTCTGGCCGCCCTTGTCCAGGATCAGCTGTTCCATGGCGTCGGGGTCGATGTCGAGGATCTTGGCTTCGTGCTCGATGGGCACTGCGGGCTCCTTCCGATGGTGATCAGTGGTGGACGTTATCCGGCGAGGCGGGTGGTGAGCCGCTGGTACTCGGCTTCGCGCAGGGCGAGGATCTCGGCGCGCTTCGGGCTGGTCACGAACTCGTCCAGCGGCATGCACAGGTCCATGCGCTGGATGCACACGCCGACCTGGTAGCGGCCGGTGCGGTCGTAGTAGAGCCGCACGCCGTAGAAGCCTTCCTGGCAGTCGGTGTCGTTGTTGAACCGGCACCCGGCGCACGTGTCGGGCAGCCGCACGGGCCGGATCTGCTTGAAGAACACCCGCCGTCCGTCCGGCAGCCGGTAGGCGGTGCGTGCGCCGGACACACCAGCGGTGATGTAGTGGGCCTCGGCGACCGCGCCACGCTCGGCGAGGATGCGTTCGATGGCTTCGATCGAGACCGGGCCGTGGTCCAGCGAGTTGAGCAGCCGCACCGACAGGTACGGGGAGTATTCGTCCAGCAGGCGGTGCACGCGCGGGGCGTGGCTGTGGTCGAGCACCACGATGTTGGCGCTGGCCTTGATCCCGTGCGCCTCACATTCGGCGATGGAGCGTTTCAGGGCGTCGATCTTGCGCTGTGCGCGGTCGGGGTCGCGGTAGCGGGCGTGCTGGACCTCGGCGAGTTCGGCGGCCGTGGTGCCGAAGACGGAGAAGTTCACCCGGTCCAGCCCAGCGGCGGCGCAGTCGGCGAGTACCCGGTCACCGCGCTCACCGTTGGAGGTCATCCCGACCCGGAACCCGGCGTCCACCGCGATCTTCGTCAGCCGCGCCACGGCGGGATGCAACGTCGGTTCGCCACCGGTCAGGTGTAGCTCGGTGAGGTCCAGGGCGTTGCCTAACATGGTCAGCGCCTCGCCGAACTGCTCGTTGTCGGGGACTGCGGCGGGCAGGAAGGCCGCGCCGTTGGTGGCGGCGTAGATCGACACGCGTCCGCTGGGGCCGGCGGTGGTGAAGTCGCCGAGCGGCCGGCGGCGGTTGTCCACCACGACCGGGGTGCCCTCGTTGTGGCAGAAGTTGCAGGTCAGCCCGCAGGGATCGTGGACCTTCAGGCGCACCGTCTTGTCCTTCTCGACGTGGACAGGGATTCCGGTGGGGAACATCGGGTCGTGGCCCTTCCGTGGTTGCGGTGGGGATCGGGAGACCGGCACCCGGCGTGCGGGGGCACGCCGGGTGCCGGGTGCGGCATGTCGAGCCCGGTCGGGGTACGGGCTGCGGCGTGCCGCGTGGGGTGCTCCGGCGGCGCAGGGGCCGTGTGCGGGAGGGGGCCGCGCCCGCGTCGCCGGAGCGGTCAGGTGGTCTTGCGGGGCGGTGGGTAGTAGGGCAGCGTCTCGGCGTCGTGGCGGGCACGCAGCGCCTGCACGGGTTCGCCCGTGCGGTGTCGGGCCGTGGGGCCGCACTCGGCGGTCGTGGCGGCGTCCACCGGTTGGTGATCGGCCGCACTACGGCGGCGTCCCTCGATCTCGCCGTACGCGAGGATCAGGAGTTGGAGCAGCACCGTCACCGCGACGAGTTGCCAACCACAGACGCACATCGGCGCGCTCACCCGCTCATGCGCCGTGGTATGCCGTGGTCACGCCAGCCCTACCGTCTCGGTCACCGCGCGAGCCGCCGCGACCACGGCGGTGAACGGCGGCAGCGACGGGCCGTCCAGCGACGGAGGCACCTGCCAGGTCACGACGCCGGATTCCAGGCGGCTCGGCGGCAGCGGTACCAACGTCCCGCAGCGGTGCGTCAGCGCGCCACGGGCACGCAGCCGGACGAGGTTGACCGGGGCGGACTCGTCCGCGGACTCGGTGAGCAACAGCCAACGGCGCGGCGCGCCCGGCAGGGCGATCACCGGTCCGGCGAGCATCCGCACCGTGAGGTAGTGCTGTACCTCCGCACCGATCGCGGCGGGCAGCTCGACCGCGCTGACCCGTTCGTTGGTGGTCAGCAGCAGCCGATCATCGGCTCGCAGGACCAGCCATTCCCACCCTGCGTAGTGGGCAGCGGTCGCGGTCAGCCCGGACGTGGGCGGCTCTTGGTGGGGCTCGTCGCCGCCCTGTGCGGCGGTGATCGTCGGCGTGGCCATGTCTCGTCTCCTTGGCAACGGTCGGTCAGTGATCCGTCACCACCAGACAAACGCCCAGCTCAGCTAGATGGCAGTCAGGGTTGCGTGGCACTGCGTCCGCTTGCTGTCCGGGGGTCCCACTTCGGTCCCACTTCGCGCGCGGGGCTTCACAGGACATGGGCCGGTGCGCCACGATCGACTACGGCCAGCAATGGGACGAGTACGCCAGGATGTGACCGGGATGGGCCGCGACGGCCGAGCGGGCGACAGCAACACCGCGCTGCGCGCGCTGCTGGACGAGGCGGGAATGAGCAACGCCGCGCTCGCGCGCGCCGTGGTGACGGCGGGCGCGGAGGAAGGCGTGCACGTCGGCACCAACACCACCTCGGTGAAGCGGATGCTGGACGGCTCCCAGCCACGCTGGCCGGTGCCCCGGCTCGTCGCCAAGGTGCTGTCCCGACACCTGCACCGCGAGATCAGCGTCACCGAGTGCGGGTTTGCCGATCGCACGCCCGCATCCGATGATCGGTACGACGGGCTCCAGTGTTCAGGCACACTGGACGGCACGGTTCGCACGGTTGTGGAGTTGTCGGGACGGGACATGGATCGGCGCACGTTCCTGCTGGGCTCCGCCTTCACGGCGGCGGCCTTCTCGGAACCTGCGCTGTTCGCGCTCACCGTGCCGCCCACAGAGAACACCGCGCGGGTCGCGGGCAAGCGCATCGGGATGCCCGATGTCGAGATCATCACCGAGAACATCGCCCACCTGCGCCGGCTCGATCACCGGTACGGCTCGGGCCGCGTCCGTGAGCAAATCGTGCAGTTGCTGCACCGCGAGGCCAGCACGGTCATGCACGGCAGCTACTCGGAGAAGACCGGCAAAGCGCTGCTCGGCGCGGTCGCCCAAGCCTCCTGGCTGGCCGGTTCGATGGCTGCCGACGTGGGCCGCCACTCGCTGGCCCAGCGCTACTACATCCAGACACTCAACCTGGCCATGAGCGCGGGTGATCGGCTCTACGCCGCCAACGTGCTGTCCCACATGAGCCGCCTCACCGTGCAGATCGGCCACGGCGCGCTCACCGAACACGACCGGCTGCGCCACGCCCGCCAAGCCATCGCGCTCGCCCGCGCCGGTCACAGCGTCACGGACGGCAAGGCCACCCCCGTGCTGTCCGCCCTGCTGCACGCCGTCGAGGCGCGCGGGCACGCCCTGCTCGGCGAAGCCAACGCCACCCGCACGGCCGTGCTGGAAGCCGAGCGCTGCTACGAGCGTGCCCGTGCCGACGACGAACCCGCCTGGCTGGCCTTCTACACCGAAGCCGAACTCGCCGCCGACCTCGGCCGCTGCCTGCGGGACGTGGGTGAACCGGAGCAGGGCACCCGGTTGATCAGCCAAGCGATGGACACCTACGAGCCGTGGCGGGTCCGTAGCCGCTGCTTCGTGCAAACCGACCTCGCCACCGCCCACCTCGTTGGCCGCGACTACGAACACGCCGCAGCGCTCGGGCGTGACGCCGTGCGCACCGCCGCACAGGTCAGCTCCACCCGCACGCTCGACCGGCTGCGCACGCTGCAACGACAGGTCCGACCGTTGCGCGCCAGCTCACGGCACCTCGGCGAGTTGGACGAGCGCATCACCGACCTGCTGACCCGCAACCGCGCTCGCCGAGACGAGGACTCCACCACCTGATGACCAGCGACATCGACTTCGACGCCGCCCACGTCTACGCCATCCCCATGCGCGCCCGGTTCCGGGGCATCACCGTGCGCGAGGGGATGCTGATCCACGGCCCTGCCGGGTGGGGTGAGTTCTGTCCGTTCGCCGACTACGACGACGCCGTGTCCGCCTCCTGGCTGGCCACCACGATCGAGCAATGCACGGTGGGCTGGCCGGAGCCGGTACGTGACGGCATCCCGATCAACTGCACCGTCCCGGCGGTCGGCCCGGAACGCGCGCACGAGATCACCGCGCGGTCGGGCTGCCGCACCGCCAAGGTCAAGGTTGCCGACCATCCCGAGTCGCTGTCCGAAGATCTCGCCCGCGTGGAAGCCGTTCGCGACGCGCTCGGCCCGGACGGGGCGATCCGGGTGGACGCTAACGGTGTCTGGGACATCGACACCGCCGTCGCCCACATCCGCCTGCTCGACAAGGCGGCGGGCGGGCTGGAGTACGTCGAGCAGCCGTGCCGCACCATCGAGGAACTGGCCGCCGTCCGCCGCCAGGTCGATGTGCGTATTGCCGCCGACGAGTCCATCCGCCGCGCCGAGGACCCCATGCGCGTGGCGGTCGCGGGCGCGGCGGACGTGGCCGTGATCAAGTGCACGCCGCTGGGCGGCGTGCGGCGTTCGCTGCACGTCGCCGAAGCCGCTGGGCTGCCCTGCGTGGTTTCCTCCGCGCTGGAAACCAGCGTCGGACTCGCGGCGCAACTCGCCCTCGCCGGAGCACTGCCCGAACTCGACTTCGCCTGCGGGCTCGGCACGCTCTCGCTGCTGGAAGGCGATGTCGTGGCCGGTGCCGACTCGCTGCGTCCGGCAGGCGGCTACCTCCCGGTGCCCCGCACGCCGCCTACGCCCGATCCCGCTCTGCTCGACACCTACGCGCTGACCGACACCGCACAGGCGGCGTGGTGGCGCGACCGGCTGGCCCGCGTCCGCGCCGAACTTGACCGCGCCACCGGTTCCGCCTGAGCACCACACCCGCTCATCTGCGGTGAGAGATCGCGAGGGGCGAGCCGAGGTGAGCAGGTGTTTTCGGCGTAGGATGGAAGGTACCGGAGGCGACCACGTATCCACGGGCATGTGGGTGCCGCCTTGGGCGCAGTAGCTATCCCCGGTCCGCTTAGCGGGTCGGAGGCAGGAGCGCCGAGATGATCTCGGCTCAGAATCTCTCCCACACAGCCCCTGTCGATCAGGTCGGTGTGGCAGTGCGGTTGCAGATGAAACCGGCCGGTGCGGCCCGCGGGTTTGTCGATGGCGGTTGGTGGCCGCACTCCGAAGATCCGGCCAACGAGTTTCCCGCTCTGGTCGTCGCGCTCGGGGCATGGGTCGGACCGGTCAGCCGGATGTCCTACCACCTCGACACCTGGCACGCGGTGGCACGGAAGATGCCGGTTCAGGGGCGGGTAGTGCGTTGCGGAGGCTTCCGGTCAATGGACGCGCACACCGTCGAGGTGATCGGTTCGGACGGTCGCCGGGTCAGCTTGTTGGTGGTCCCGCCGGGTACACCCGGCGGGACGGCCCGCGCGGTGTTGCGCTCGGCCGCAGGCGACGACTCGACCGCCAGCGTGGCGGACAATCTCGCCAGCAACGGCGTCACCCCGTCGACCGGCGACAGCAGCCCGCTGGGCACGACGTCCAGGACGGCCGAGCCAGCACCGGAACAGCGCTGGGAGACCGAGGGCGGCCACCTCCACGCCCCCGCCTGAGCCGGTGCATTCTCGTTCGAACGATGCGGCGTGTGTGGACGCGCGCAGATCGGCGTAGGGTGGGACAGGTAGCCCCTCACCTAAGAGAGGGGGCATCTCATGACCGATACGTCGGCCACCAGGCCCGTACAGTCCCACCCCACGCCCGCCGACTCGACCCCGCCGCCGCAAGCGCCGGTCGCCGAGACTGCCCCACTAGCAGCAGGCCCGGTCGGTCGCAGCCCGTTGCGGCGCACCCGCACCAGCGCCACCTGGATCGGCGTCATCGTGTTCACCGCCGTGCTCGTGTTGCTGCTGATCTTCATCTTGCAGAACACGCAGTCGGTGCAGATCTCCTACTTCGGCGCGACCGGACACGTCTCCCTGGCAGTGGCGATGCTGCTGGCCGCCGTGGCAGGTGTGCTGCTGACCGCGATCGCCGGATCGCTGCGAATCTGGCAGCTACGCCGACGCCTGCGCGGAGTCACGCGCCGGTAGGCCGTCCACACCGAGGCGACGAGGCGCTGCGGCGGCCACGCGCGTGGCACTGGTCCCTGCTGGGCCGCCCACTGTGCGCCAGCGGCGCAACACTCGGCGGCCGTAGTTGTTCGTGCCCGCGATCCGGTCCAGTTCCGCGCCGGTCGGCGTGCGGCCCTTCGATCGCTCGGTGACGTAGTACGCCCACATCCGCTGTTCGGCGGTCGGCTCCGCCGGGCGAGAGTCGTCCGGGATCGCCGCGAGACGCACCACGGACGTCATCTTGTCGCCGGTCTCGCTCGTCTCGGCGGTCTCGTCGCTGGTCTCGCTAGTGGTTTCGGCGCGGTGCCGCTTCAGCGCACGATTGAGCAACTCCACCGCCAGCAGCAGCGCCAGCGGCGGGCACGCCGCCACCGCCACGGCGAACACGCTCAACTCCGGAGCCGCCGCCACGTTCGCGCACAGCGACAGCACGATGCCGAACACGAACGCCAACCACGCCGCCCACCGACCACCCGCACGGCGGCCCTGTCCGGACTTCCACAGCTCGACCGTGGCCGTGGTCAACAACCCGTCCACGATCAACGGCCAGATAGCCGCCGTGGCCTCGTCCGCGCCGAACCGCAACGCGAACTCGCGCCCGTGCCGATACGAGGCGTACGCCGCGCCCAAGGCGACCAGTGCCGTACAGGCGCACTGGACCCACAGAGCGCGGTCCCGCCGAGCCGGGGCAGCCGCCGCGCTCATCGGGAACCACCCGCCATCTGTCGGCGCGTACCCACCGGGCGGATCATGATCTCAGGGCCTTCGACCAGCACTTCGCGGTTCGTATGCTGAAGCGTTAGGCCCACCATCGTGAATGGCCCCGCACTACGAGGCCGCGCCGCCAGGTCGGCGACCACCGCCGCCGCTTCGGCTCCCTCGGAATGCGCGACGCGCGGGATCCGTCCTCCGGACGCCCATACGCTAGAACTCACCCTTGTGCTCACGCCGCAAACGTGATGGTTGCCAGATCGCCGTGCCTCGCGGGGGCCTGTATCGACGTACATCGATGTCCGGATGTGTAATGAACATGTCCTTGCTGGCGTCGTGGCAATAGGCAAGGCTCCAGAGGAGCCGTCACCATCTCGCGGCTCAGTCCGTCTCGGGCGTGCCGAGCCTTCTTCGAGGCACCTGCGCCCCACCGTGATAGCCGACAGACCAGCATGGACGCTGTCCCGACCAGAAAGCAAGAATCAGTGCACAAACCACGTCTCGCACTCGTGGCCGCGGTGGCCACGCTCGGTCTTACCCTCGCCGCGTGCGGCGGCGAGGAGGACGCGGCAGGCGGCGAAGCCACCACGGCCCCGCCCGCCCCCACGTCGTCCGAGCAGTCGCCCGTCAGCGAGTCCGCGGATTCCTCACCCTCCGCGGGCGGCACCGCTCCGGTGGAGGCCACCGCTCCGGGAACGGAGCTTAAGGTCGGTGAGACCGCGACCATTCCGTTCACCTACGGAACCGACAAGAGCGGAACGATCGCCGTTACCGTGACCGCGATCGACAAGGGCGATCCCGCTGACCTCGCGCAGTTCGGTGAACGCGCGAACGGTCTCGTGCCCTACTTCATCAAGTTCAAGGTCGAGAACGTCGGCGGCACCGACCTCTCGTACGCCTCGGTGGACCTGCGCGCGATCACCGCGGACGGCCGCGGCACCGGCGTGGTCATCACCGGCGATGTCGAGGGCAAGTGCGAGACCGAGAACGCTGACAGCGAGTTCACCACCGCTGGCGCCACGTTCGAGACGTGCACGCTGCAGGCGGCCCAGGACGGGGTGGAGGTGACCGGCGCCGAGTTCGACGAGGGCGACGAGTACACCGACGACCCGATCGTCTGGACGGCCTAGCCCGACCGGCCCGGAGCCCGGTTTCGCCGTGAACCGGGTTCCGGGCGCCGGATCGGTCAGGTGGCCGCCAGTGCGGGCCGCGGGTCGTCGTCGGTGTCGAACCGCCCGGCGGCAGGACCGTGCAGGGAAACCGCGAACCGCCGCCGGTACTCGCCCGGGCTGAGGCCATGACGGCGAACGAACACGCGGTGCAGGGCGGCCGGGGAACCGAAACCGGTCATCGCCGCGACAGTGGACAGGGGCGAGTCCGTATGGACGAGCTGGTCGATCGCCGCCTGAACCCGTACTCGCTCCACATAGGACGCGGGTGTACTGCCCACCTCGTCGCGGAAGAGCCGCGCGAAATGGCGTCGACTGACGTTGACCCGCCGCGCCAGTGCTTCGACCGACAGTTCTTCACGCAGGTTGGACGGAATCCAGGCGAGCAGCTCCTCGAGTCGTTCGGACGTGGAGCGCCCCCGGGGACCGAGGTAGCCGCTGAACTGCGTTTGCCCGCCCTCGCGGCGCAGATGGACGACGAGTCCCTGCCCGACGCGCCGCGCCAGCTCGTGCCCGTAGTCCTGGGCGACCATGGCCAGGGCCAGGTCGATCGCGGCAGCCCCTCCGGCGCAGGTCCACACGGTGCCGTCGCGGACGAAGATCGAGTCGGCCTCGACGGTGACGTGCGGGTGCTCGGCCGCCAGCCGCGCGGCCGTGGCCCAGTGCGTCGTCGCGCGCCGCCCTCGCAGGAGCCCGGCGGCGGCCAGGACGTGCGCACCGCTGCACACGGAGACGAGGCGCGCCGCCGCCCGGCTTCCGTTGCTGCCGAGCCACGTCACCAGCCCAGGGTCGACCAGTGGTAGCGGCTCACCGGAGCGCATCCGCATTCCGCCGGGCACGAGGAACGTGTCGGCCTCCGTTTCCAGCTCGTGCCAGGAACGCTCGGCGACGACCCGCATTCCCGCGGCCGTGCGCACGGGGCCCCGCCGCGCGCCCACCAGCATCGGCCGGTAGGCGGCCTGCCCACCGCTCACGCGCTCGGCGGTCGAGAAGACCTGCGCGGGGCCGGCGACATCGAGCATCTCCACCCCGTCGAACACGGCGATCGCCACGACCCTCCCGGGGCTCGCGCCGAGGCGCTCGTCGTTCTGCGCCGCCCTCGCGAGGGTCACGCCGCCCCGCCCATCCGGTCAACTCTGGCGGTCAGCCCGGCGAGTGCGGCGAGATACTCCTTCGGACGTTCGAAGTGGACGAGGTGGCCGGAGCTGATCGTGACGAGCCCGGGATCGTCGAGCAGGCCGGCCGCGCGGGCGACGTCGTCACCGTCCATTGCGGCCATCAGCACCCCTCGGTCGTCGTAGGAGGTGCCGTGCCGGTTGAGCCACCAGTTGGTGTGGATCAGCGTGGTCGGCATCTCGACGGAGGCCAGCGCCTCGGCGGTGTCGAAGCCGTCGTACCAATGCCCCTCGTGCCAGGCGACACCGAACCCGGGGTCGTAGTGCACGAGCCCCTGGAAGTAGACGTTCACCAGTGCGGGGAGGAAGAAGATCCGGAGTGGCTGTCCGGGGTTCCGGTCGATCCACCTCAGGGAGTACCGGGTGATCACCGGGGCGAGCCTGCCGAAGAAGGCGAAGTAGTCGCTGTGTTCGACGTAGTAGCGCTGGAAGTCCGAACCGGTGTCCGCCCTGAGGTACTCGGCGGCCAGCCGTGGGAGGACCGCACCGGTGGTGTGCTCGGCGCGCGGCGGGATCGACGAGAACAGGGGCGGGTCTTCGAGCAGCAGCCCGCGGACGAGATCAGGCCGCCGGGCAGCGAGCCAGAGGGCGAGCAGGCCACCCGATGAGTGACCGCAGACGATCGCGGGCTCGCCCACGGTCGCGTCGAGAAAGGCCTCGAGCAGCTCGCCGACGCGGACAGCGGTGTACTCCGACGCGTCGAGCCTGCCCGACTGACCGTGTCCCGCGACGTCGATGGCGAACACGTGATGCCGTGGGACGAGCATGGGAAGGACCTTCGCGTGGTCCTCCCATTGCGAGCCCTGGCCGTGCAACAGGACCAGCGGCGGTCCGTTGTCCGGCCCCTCGCCGTAGTTCGTGGCGAACCCGTCGATTTCCACCCGGCGCTCGACCAGCGCTGCGCCGCCCCCACCCGCCATCAAGCCCCCATCTACACGCGCACTCTGGTATAACTTTTCCTACCATACACACTCTTACGACACGGCAGACTTTTCGTACTTTCACTGAAAGGGGTTGGATGGCCGGGATGATCCAGGGGCCCGACGGGCGGTACATCGTCGGTACCGTCAAGATCGGCGAGAAGGGCCAGATCGTCATCCCGAAGGATGCGCGCGAGATCCTGGGCCTGTCGCCGGGAGACACGTTGCTGGTCCTCGTGGACAGCACGCAGGGCATCGCGCTGGTCGACAACGAGCGGTTCCAGCACTTCGCCCGCAGCATCCTCGCCGCGGACGAGGCGCCCGGCGAGGCCGCCGAGTAGGCCGCGAGAACCCCGGTCGTGCTCACCCCGCCCTGAAGCCGCAGGTTCACGGGCGCCTCGACCATGTCGGGGTCGCCCGCCTCGTACGTGGTTCCGGTGATCGTGAACCTGAGCCGGTACACGTCGCGGAGGCCGCCGGGGTGCTTCGCCCAGCCGGGTGCCGGTTCGCGATGGAACTCGCCAAGCTCGTCGAAGCGAACCGACCCTGAGCGTCCACTGTGGATTCACCGTCGCCGTCGCGGAGCAGCCCGGCGGATGGCCGAGCGGATGCGCGCCACCGCGTCGGCCGGGCCCAGTTCGCGGCGCAGGTTCAGCAGGTAGCCGGCGGGGTGGTCGGCCAGAACCTTCCTGCGCTGGTCGTTCAGTACGGCTGGTGGCCCGCGCGGCGCGGGATGCGCGGGCCGATCGCGGCGCCCAGCGTCGACAGGGCGGCACCCGCCACGAGTAGCCACGGGCCGGGGCCGAGCTGGTCGAGGTGCTCGCCGCTGTCGGTCAGCATCAGCAGGCTGATCACGTGGTAGAGCAGGCACAGACCGGCGATGACGGTGATCATGATCCGGGTGGGCGTGGTGTTGCCCTCGCTGAGGCTGCTCTTCATGAGGCCGCCGCGTTTCCGGATGCTCTCCCGAGAGCGGAGCGCGCCGAGCGTCCACATCGCAGGAGGTAGCGCGGCCAGTACCAGGGCGATGATGGCTCCCGTCGGGAAGTAGATGTCCACCAGCCTGTCGTTGCCGTTCAGACTGGTCGCTGCGTCGGCGGCCTGGTCGATCGACTTGGCGACCTCCGCGAAGCTCGCCTCGGCGACCCAGTTCAGCGCGAACATCCCGAGTGCGGCGAGCGCGATGCCCAGCACGGCCGGGATCGCGCCCCAGCCGGGCAGCGTCAGCGGCGGTTCCTGCTGCGGAAACTGCTGCCGCGGGTACATCTGCTGCGGCGGTCCACCCTGCGGTTGCCAGCCCTGCTGCGGTTGCGGACTCTGCTGTTGCCAGCCCGGTTGCTGTGGGCCTTGTGGCTGCCAGCCGGGCTGCTGCTGTGGATAACCCTGTCCGGGACCCCCGTAAGTCATGCCCGACAATTTAGCCCGCGAGAACGGGCATCGCGCGGGCTCCGGCCAGGTCGGTCCGGTTTGTCCGGACCTCACAGTCCCGTCGCGCTGGGCAGCATCGCCGGGCAGCCCGACGTCACGTAGCTGCGGCTGTACTCGAAGTGCCAGTACTCGTTCTCGTAGCGGCGGCACCAACCCAGCGCGTGCCCGTTGCGCTCCACCCAGCCCGCCGAGGCGTGCGGTTGGACGTCCACCGCGGTTCCCCTGACGTGCATGGACTTCTCCGGCGGCAGGACGTACCGCGCCGCGAGCTCCTCGGTGCCGAACCGCTTCACCGCGTCGGTGAACTCCCGCCGCTGCTGGCTCGCGCTGCGCTTGCCGTCGTTCAGGCACAGCCGGACGCCCTGCTGGTCCGCCTCGGTGCGCAGGCGGTGCCACGCGGCGAGGACATCCGGGCGCAGACCGCGCGGCTCCTCGTTCACGTACCGCGCGTCGAGCGCGCACACCGGCCCGGTCCGCGGCCCCACGACCTCGTCGAGAATCGGCGACGCCAGCCCCGGGACGCGCTCCCGCGCGAAGACCGGCCCGCCCGCGAGAACGACGGCCGCCGCGAGCGCCAGCGCCAGGTACGCGCCGAGCACCGTGCGGTGGATTCGGATGGCAGGGGGCATCGGCACTCCATTCGCGAGGGGTTCTGCTTCGAGCCAAGCAGCGGAAGCGCTCGTATGTCCAAGAGCTAGATTTGAACGAGCTATAGCTTTTTGATATTCGTTGCTGGTGGACCTGCTCGCGCACCTCGAGGCGTACGTCGCCGTGACGGAGGAGGGCAGCTTTTCCAGGGCCGCGGACGTGCTCTACGTCGCACAACCCGTCCTGAGCAGGCGGATCAAGACGCTGGAGCAGCACCTCGGCGGCGAGCTGTTCGACCGGTCCCGGCGGCAGATCACCAGCACCGACCTCGGGGTCCAGCTCCTGCCGCACGCGAAAGACGTGCTCAGCCGCGTCGAGCACCTGCGTCAGGTCGCGCGCGCGGCGCTGGCCTCGGCGGCGCAGCCGGTGGGTGTGCCGCCGGACTGCGATCCGGCCACACTCGCCCGTGTCATCAGCTCCGGGGCCCGGCGCGGGGTGACGATCAGTGTGCGGGAGCTGCCGGCCGAGGAACGGGCCGACGCGCTCGCCGCCGGTTCCCTGACCTTCGCGTTGCTGCGGGTGCCGCCCGAGGCAGCATCCCACCGCGTGCCACTCGGTCTCGCCACCTCCGCGCCCCTGCCGACGCGGACGGTGCACCTGGAAAGCCTGCGGCCCCGGCGCGGCGCGCCCGCCCGGCAGGCACCGCCGATCCTGCTCACCGCCGAGGACGGGCCGGGGTTCGCCGCGGAGCGCTTCGACAAGGCCGCCGCCCGCGCCGGGCTCGCGGAAGAACGCGTCCGCCGGGCCGCCTCCACCGCCGCCGCGGTGGCGGAAACCCTTGCGGGGCACGCCATGCTGCTGTGCGCCGAGCCGCTCGCGCGTCGCCACGAGCTGGCGTGGACACCGCTGGCCGACGAGTCCCTCCATCGCGGCTACGAGCTCGCGAGGACGGCAAACCGCGACGTGCCCGCATGGCTCGAACCGTTGCTCGTCGCCGCGGTGGGTGCCAGGGCGGAGCCCGCCGAGCTGCCCGCGGACCGCGACGTCGAGAGGCCGGACGTCCGCGCGCGGCTGGCGGCCCGCGGATGAGCGCCCGTCGTCCCGCCTACGTCGCCAGCACCGCCGAGCTGCTCCCCGTCGCCGAGTCGATCGCGGAGCACTGGCGGGAGGTCGGCGCCACCGGCCACCTGCTTGCCCGCAACCTCGACACCGGCGAGCAGCTCGGCTTCGACGTGGACACGCCGGTGCCGCTCGCGTCCGTGGCCAAGGTTCCGCTGGCGCTGGTGGTGCTGGACCGGATCGCCGAGGGTGAGCTCGATCCGGCGCTGCCCATCACCATCGACCCGGCGACCAAGAGCGTCGGCCCCAGCGGCGTCGCCGCGTTCCGCTACCCCGCGACGCTTGCCGTCGGCGACCTGCTGCACCTGACGCTGACCGTCAGCGACAACGCCAGCGCCGACGCGCTGTTCGACCTCGTGGGGGTGGAGCACGTCGATGGGCGGCTGCGCGACTGGGGCTGTGCGGGCATCCGCATCCGGCACCGCATGCAGCGCATGTACGAGTGCGCGGCGGGCGTCGCGGGCGACGACTTCGGGCTCGCGCTCCAACTGGCGATCCGCGACGACGCCGCGGCGCAGCACTCCATCGAGACGCTCGATCCCGCACACGCCAACGTCGGCAGCGCGACCGCGCTCGTCGAGCTGCTGCAACGGTGCTGGCTCGACCAGGTCTCCCGGCCGGGCGCCACCGCCGAGCTGCGCAGGCTCATGGCACTGCAGGTCTTCAACCAGCGGCTCTCCAGCGACCTGCGCGCCGACACGGTGCGGGTGAGCGGCAAGACCGGCACCTTCCTGCATCTGCGGCACGAAATCGGCGTGGTGACCGCGGAGTCCGGTGACCGGGTGGCGATCGCCGCGCTCACCCGCTCCTCGCGCAGGGCCAGCATCGCCCACGACATCGACCTCGCGATCGGCGCCGCGGCGCGGTCGGCGTTCGAGAGCCTGAGGAGCTAGGCGGTCTAGTACTCGGAGACGAGGTCGGCCGGGTTGAGGGTGACCGGGAAGGGCTCGGCGACGGCGATGTCCTGGTCGCGCTCGGCCTTCTCCAGCGTGACGTAGGCGCCGTCGCGCAGGACGAGGCACAGCACACTCGGCACGTACGGATCGACGAGCCAGTAGTGCGGGCAGCCCGCCGCCGCCAGCCGGGCGCGCTTCAGCTCGGTGTCGATGAGCCTGCTCGACGGCGAGATCACCTCGACCGCCAGCACCGGCACTCCCACCAGCGCGCGTTCGGTGTAGTCGCTGCGGCGGCCCACCACGACGTCCGGGATGAGCACCGTGTCGTCGGCCAGCACCACGTCCACCGGTGCCGGCAGCGCCTCGCAGTCCCGGGGGCAGCTCACGCTCACGGCGGCGAGCACGCGAGCCACGACGCGCTGATGGAGGGGACGAGGGGATGGGCTCATCAAGAGCACCCCGTCCACCAGCTCGTAGCGGTGTCCTTCATCCGCGATCGACTCCAGATCCCTACGCGTCAATGGCTCGCGATGTCCGAAAACCGGGACCGATGCCATGTTCTCCCCAAAATCGCGTAGTTCCGAACGCGGACTGGAACAGCTTAGAGGCTCGATGTTGCGGCCCGCTGTGGTCCGCTGGGCCCATGAACACCAACAGAGCAACGCCGCCCGCCGTCGCTCGCCCGGAGTCAGCACCGGGCGTCACCGGGGGTTTCGATCCGGTTACCCGTGAACGACTTTCTGTCGCGTACTGCGCCGAACGCGTGCTGATCGGGAGTTCGCTGAATCGTCGACGCCGGTATTCCCCGCTGCAACCTCCTGCCGTGCTCCCGGCAAAGTTCGCAGCTCGCCCGCGGTCTACGCCGACGCCGCAGGCCCTGCCACACTGGGCCGGACCCCGGCACACCCGACGAAGAGGACCCCGATGCTCCCGGACTCCCTCCGGGCCGACGTGCGGACGTTGTGGGACTACCACGACCTCGGCCACGAGCTGCGCCCCTCGGACGTGGGCATCGGGCTGGGCAGCCACGACCTCGGCGTCGCCACCCACACCGCACGCCTGTTCCACCAGGGTCTGTTCCCGCTGGTCGTGTTCACCGGGGCCAACGCGCCGACCACGATCGACCGCTTCCCGCGCGGCGAGGCCGTGCACTATCGCGAGCATGCGCTGGAGCTGGGCGTGCCCGACGACGTGATCCTCGTGGAGCCCGCCGCCCGCAACACCGGCGACAACATCGACCTCAGCAGGCGCCTGCTCGCCGACGAGGGCGTCGAGGTCTCCTCCGTGCTGCTCGTCTGCAAGCCCTACCAGCAGCGGCGCGCGTACGCGACGGCGAGGAAGCGCTGGCCCGATGTGGAGGTGCGGTGCGCGTCCCGGCCGCTGTCGCTGGACGAGTACATCGAGAGCATCGGCGACGCAGGCAGGGTGATCGACATGCTGGTCGGCGACACCCAGCGGATCACCGAGTACGCCCGGCGCGGGTTCGCCATCGCCCAGGACGTGCCCCCGACCGTGTCGCACGCGTGCGCCCGGCTGGTGGACGCAGGCTTCACCAGCCGCCTCGTGCGCTGAAGGTTTGCCCCCACCGTGCGCTGGTAAGCCCCGGAGCGGCAGACGCCGGTTCGGAAGGGAGCGCGACGTGCCGGAGGAGAAGAGGGGCCCCGACGAGAGCAAGCTCGCCGAGTCGCAGCGGCTGATCGACGAGGCCAAGGCCGCGGCGAGGGACGACGAGAAGCTGATCGAGCGGCAGGACGCCAGGGAGGTCATGCCCTCCGACGACGAGGAGAGCGGCCACACCCCCGCTTGAGCACCACGCTCAACCCGGGAGCCGCCAGCGCTGCGCAGGCGGTGGTTCCAGCACGTCCGCGAACTCGGTCTCGAACGCCCGCGCGATGTCCTCCACCTCCCACGTCTCGCGGCGCAGCACGGGCTCCTTGACGGCCGGCTGGCGCACGAGGTGCAGCGCGTCGCCAGTGGAGCGCACGACCTGGCCCGTGATGCCCGACGACAGGTCGCTCAGCAGGTACGTCACGAGCGGCGCCACCCGCTCCGGGGTGTGGTCGCGGCTGAGGCGTTCGCGTTCCACGGCGTCGGCCTCCACCATCCGCGTCCAGGCCAGCGGGCTCACGGCGTTGACCCTGATGCCCTCGGCGGAGAGGTCCGTCGCCCACGAGTAGGTCGCCGCGGCCACGGCACCCTTCGACGCCGAGTAGGCGGCCCCGTTGCTCTTGCCCAGCATCGAGCCCGACACGATGTTGACGATCGCGCCGTGGCCCTGCCGCCGCATCACCGGGATCGCCGCCATGCCGCAGTACAGCGAGCCGAGCACGTTCACCTCGACCAGCGCACGCACCCGGTCGGGATCGTCGGCCCACGGCGGCACCTGGTAGTTCAGGCCCGCGTTGTTCACCAGGCCGTCGAGCGCGCCGAACCGTTCCACGCACGCCTCGACGATCGCGCTCGCCCCGGCGTAGCCGGTGACGGAGTCGCCGTTGGACAGTGCCAGCCCGCCCGACGCGACGATGCCGGCCGCGACCTTCTCGGCCAGCTCACCGTCCACATCGTTCACCACGACGGCCGCGCCGTGGCCCGCCGCGTGCATCGCGTAGGCCCGGCCCAGTCCGCGCCCGGCGCCGGTGATCACCACCGCCTTGCCTTCGAGGACGCCCATCGCTCCATGTTGAACACCCGCTGAGTGTCAGTCCACCTGGCCGAGCACGAGCGCCCCGATGTCTCGACCGAGCCGGACGGGGCTGTGCCCGCCGCTCTCCCGATTGGACAGAACTGCCACCGCGATGTCGTCGTCCGGGTAGATCCGCAGGTAGGTGCGGCTTCCGGGCCACGCGCCGTCCTTGTCGGCGAACCGGTGCCCTCGCTCGGTGCCGGTGGTCCAGCCGTAGGCGTAGGTGCTCAGCCGATCCGGTGGCGTGAGCATCCGATCGAGTGCCGCCGTGCCCAGGACGTCTCCGTCCACGATGCGCTGTCCGAAGCGGGCCATGTCGAGCACCGAGCCCTCCAGCCCGCCGCCGAGCACCTTGTACGTCGAGTCGGCAGGCCGTAGCTCGCGGTTGTCGCCCGTGTAGAGGGTCATCCTGCGCACGGAGGTGTCGGTGAGGTCGATGGGGCGGACGCTCGGCAGCCGGTACCCGCGCGTGACCCATTGGTCCACGATGTCCCCGATCGGTTCGCCGAGGTGGGCCTCCAGCACGGCCCCGAGCACGGCGTAGCTGTGTGTGCTGTAGTACCAGCGCTCGCCGGGTTCGCACACGAGTGGCCTGCCTGCGAACTCGGCGACGGCCGCGAGGGCCGTCTCGTACGGTGGTTCGTCGAACGTGGCCGCGGGGATCTGCGCGTAGTGGCCGACGCAGCCGCGCAGGTCCAGCAGCTCGCCGACGGTGTGCGTGTGGTGGGCGGGCAGTTCGGGCAGGTACTCGCGCGTGCGGTCGGTGAGGTCGAGCGTGCCCCGGCCCGCCTCGGCGACGTCGAAGGTCAGCGCGCCCGCGATCGCCTTGCTGACGGAGTTGTACGGGCCGACGATCGTGCCGTCCATCCACACGTCGTCGTCGATGTCCGCGTGCCCGAACCCACGCAGGTAGCGCAGCCGGTCGCCCTCGATCACGGCGACGGCGATGCCGGGCACGCCGGTGGTGGCGAGCTCGTGGGAGATGCGCGCGTCGAGCTGCTCGCGCAGCGGCCAGTCCCTGCGGTCGCCCTGCACACGCCAGGTTGCGGTGTAGCGGGTGCCCCGTGGCGTCTCGCGACTTTCGACGCGCACGAGGCGGTAGCCCTCGTCCTGGTGCCGGTGGGTCCAGTTCGCGAGCGCGCGTGCGGTCAGATCGTGGTGGGTCACCAGCCCGTCGGCCGCGGACACGGCCGTGGCGCTGCCGAGCAGCAGCGCCACGAGCGATCCACAGAGGAGGGAACGGAGGGGTCTTCGTCGCATTCGGACGGTTGTACCAGCATCACGCTCCGGCCGAACGTCGAGCGGCGTTGAGCGTTTCGTGCAGCCGCAGCCACGTCTCGCTCACGGTCGGGTAGCTGGGCACGGCGTGCCAGAGCGCCGACAGGGGCACCTTGCCGACGATCGCGACCGTCGCCGAGTGCACGAGCTCCGCGATGCCGGGCCCCACGAACGTGGCCCCCACGATCGTGTCCTTCGCGCGGTCGAGTACCAGCTTGGCGCGGCCCGCGTAGTCCTCGCGCTGCACGTAGGTGCCCGCGAGCGCGGCCATGTCGTACTCAACGGTCTCCACGTCGATGCCGGCGTCACGGGCCTGCCGCTCGGTGAGCCCGGCCGAGCCGACCTCCGGGTTGGTGAACGTGACCTGTGGTGTCGCGGCGTGGCCGGTCGCGGTGCTCAGGCCGTCGTCGGGCTCCCTGCCCTCCGCGCGGGCGGCGATCACCTCGCCCACGATCCGTGCCTGATATTTGCCCATGTGGGTGAGCAGCGCCTTGCCGCACACGTCGCCGATCGCGTAGAGCCACTGCCCGTCGACGCCGGTCACCTGCTGGCGGTCGTCCACGCCGAGGTAGCCGCCCGCGCTCAGGCCCACGGCGTCGAGCCCGATGTCGCCGGTGTTGGGCGTGCGGCCCGTGGCCACGACGAGCTCGTCGGCGACGAGCACGGTGCCGTCGCCGAGGGTCACCCGCACCTCGCCGCCGTGCGGCAGGCCGACGCCCGTGTCGCGCGCGTCCGGCCGCTCGACGGAGGCGACGTCTCCGTTCGCGTAGAGGCGGACGCCATCGGCACGCAGCTTGTCGGCCACCAGCTCACCGGCGAAGGGCTCCTGGCGCGGCAGCAGCCGCTCGCCCCGGTACACCACGCTCAGCTCGGCGACGCCGAGCCCGCGCAGCCACGTCGCCGCCTCGCACGCCACCACCCCGCCGCCGATGATCACGACCCGGCGGGGCACCTCGTGCAGGTTCGTGACGTCGTGAGAGGTCCACGGCAGCGCGTCCCGCAGCCCCGGGGTGTCCGGGATCGCCGCGGAGGAGCCGGTGTCGATCACCACGGCGTGCCGGGCGGTGAGGTCCCTGGTTGCGCCGTCCCTGCCGGTGACGGTGATCGTCCGCTCGCCGGTGAGCCGCCCGTAGCCGCGTACGACGTCGATCCCGGCGCCGAGGGCCCAGTCGATCTGGGAGGTGTCGTCGAGGTCGTGCACGATCGCGTCGCGCCGGGCCAGCACCTCGCCGACGTCGAGCGGTGCCTCGGCCAGCTTCGCGGTACCGGGGAGGTGCAGGGCCGCGTCGCGCAGCTCCACGGGCCGCAGCAGGCCCTTGCTCGGCATGCACGCCCAGTAGGAGCACTCGCCACCGAGCAGCGCGGCCTCCACGAGCACGGCGCTCAGGCCGGAGAACTGCGTCGCGTACTGGGCGGCGTTCTCCCCCGCGGCCGCGCCGCCGAGAACGATGACGTCCCACTCCGTGCGATCGGGGTCCACCGATGCGGCCATCCGGGTCTCCTCAGGTCCAGTAGGAAGCTCCGGACGTCAGCGAACCACAAGGTGCCCTCCAACCGCAGTGAAGGCCACCATGCCTGCGCCCACCCGTCTCCCGCCACCACCCAAACGGAGACGCTGCGCGCCGCTGCGTTTGATTCCGCGCAGTGAAGGTGGCCTTCACTGCAGAAGGGGTGCTTAGTACTGCGGGTGCCTAGTACTGGGCGTCGAGGAAGCCCGTCACCACCGAGTAGTACTCGTCCGGCCGTTCCTCCTGGAGGTGGTGGCCAGCTCGGTCCATGACGTAGAGCTGCCCGCGCGGCACCATGCGCGCCAGCATGAGCGGGTAGTCGGGCGTGAGGAACGCGTCGTGCATGCCCCACGCGAAGAGCACCGGCGCCTCGATGCGGCCCAGTTCGGCCGAGAGGTCCTGCCATTCGCCGCGCGGGTTGTCCGACGCGGCCGCCAGCGCCATCTCCTCCGGGTCGAGGCTCTGCTCGTAACGCATCGTCACGGTCGAGTCGGGGATCGCCTCGGCGTCGTACCACTCCAGGCGAGCCATCAGCTCCCGCATTTTCTCCCACGTCGGGCCCGTGCCGCCGTAGTAGGCGTCGCGCGCGTTGCGGCCGCGCCGTCCGCCCTCGGGCAGCGGCGCGAGCGGGCCGTGGAACACCGGCATGCTCCCAGTGACCACCAGCGAACGGACCCGCGACGGGTACTTCGCCGCCAGGTTCAGCGCGATCGTGCCGCCCCACGAGTTGCACACGAGGTCGGCGCGTCCGATGCCGAGCGTGTCGAGCAGCGCGACGGTCTTGGCCGCGTGGAAGTCCCACATCGGCCCCGTGATCACGCATTTCTCGGAGCGGCCGTACTGGAGGATGTCGACGAGGTAGCACTTGCGGTCGTCGGCGAAGAGCGGCGCCACCGGGCCGAAGTCGGACCAGCCCGTGCAGCCCGGGCCGCCACCGTGCAGGAACACGGCCGGCCTCGTGCCCTCGCCCGCCTCCAGGTAGTGGTACTTCACCCCGTCGGCCTCGGCGTAACGACTCTGGAACGGCTCCGTGGACGTCATGGTCGCCGATCGTGCCGCCGCACCCGGCCCTGCTCCAACGGCCGCGGTCTGCTCAGCGAACCGAAGGCGTAGTCACGGCGGCGCGAGCGAGCCCATCATGCCCGGCACAGGCTTGGAACGTTCGGGAGGACGACGCGATGACACGACGTCTCGAGGAGGGCGCCACCCGCACGCGGCCGAAGCTGCCGGGCCGCCAGGACTGGTCGTCGTGGCCCAACTACGACGCAGCTGCCGAGGGCTTCCGTGGCTACTGGTATCCCGTGACCTGGTCGAGCCACGTCACCGGCAAGCCGAAGGCGTTCACGATCTGCGGCGAGAAGCTCACCCTGATCCGGGACAACGGCACCGCGTACGCGCTGCACGACCGCTGCCCGCACCGCGGCGTTCCGCTCTCGCTGGGCAGCCAACAGTTTCCCGGCACCGTGAGCTGCCCGTACCACGGCTGGACGTTCGACCTCACCAACGGCAAGCTGTGCGCGGTCATCACCGACGGCCCCGACTCGCCCATCCGCGGCAAGGTCGGGGTGCCGACCTACGCCGTGGCGGAGCGGCTCGGCATGGTGTGGGTGTACGTGCCGCTGGCGGGTGAGGCCGCGCCGCCGATCGACGAGCAGCTGCCCGAGGAGCTGGTCGGCAACGCGTTCGTCATGGGCGGGCGCATCGACCCCCGCGCGGGCAACTGGCGCTTCGCCTGCGAGAACGGCTTCGACGAGGGTCACGCGAAGTACCTGCACCGCACGTCGCTGTGGCGGCTGTTCAAGCCGATGCCGGTCTGGAACATCACGCGCGTGGTGCCGGAGGGCCGCTGGATCTACCGCGTGCAGGACGAGGTGCACTGGGAGGCCGACTTCCCCGGCGTCGGGCACTGGACCGGCAAGCGGTGGTGGAAGCTGCGCCCGCCGAAGGGCACGTTCAACGTCGGCAACACCGGCACGCCGAAGAAGGTCGACCCGGTGATCGAGAAGCAGGGCTTCCCCGGGTTCGCCTCGCTGTCCATGCCGGGCGTGCTGCGGATCGTGTACCCGAAGTTCATCCACTACGAGTTCTACGTGCCCGTGGACGCCGACAACCACCGGTACGTGGGCGTGATGGTCAACTTCCTGAAGGGCGTGGCGACCGCGCGCTTCTACGCGAAGTACCTGGGCGCGATCCGGTGGCTGTTCCACGGGCAGTTCTCCGGCCAGGACGCGTGGATGGTCGACGTCACCGACGCGCCGCCGGAGAAGCTCTACCGCCCCGACGTGTCGCTCACGTCGTGGCGCAACCTCGCCGAGTCCACCACCAAGCAGAAGCTGGCCGCGCTGAAGGGAGAGCCGTCGTGAGGATCGTCTTGGTGCTGGTCTTGGGCGGCACAGCCGTGGCGGCTCCGTTCGCGTGGCGCGCGGTGGCCCGCCGTTCCAACACCCAGGTCAGGCGGATCAACCAGTGAGCGAGCGGGACGGCTGGGTCGCCGAGGCGTCCCGGCACATCACCCCGGAACGCCTGCGCGAGCTGATCGCGGGCCTCGTCGACGTGCCGAGCCCCACCGGGTTCGAGGCGCCGCTGGCCGAGCACCTCGCGCGCACGCTCACCGCCGCCGGAGTGCCCACCTCGGCCCAGCCGATCGACGAGCACCAGGCCAACGCGCTCGGCCGCCTGCGCGGTGACGGCACCGGCCCCGACCTCATGCTCTACGCGCCCATCGACACCCTCACCACCGGCGATCCCGAGCAGGACGTGCCGTGGATCGGCCCCGAGCTGCGCGAGGACATGCGGGCCGAGGCCCGGCACGACGGCGACTTCGTCACCGGCCTCGGCGCCTCGAACCCCAAGGGCCATGCCGCGTGCGTGGCGATGGCCGCCGAGGCGATCGCCGCCGCGGGCGTGCCGCTCACCGGTGATCTCGTGGTCGCCTTCGGCGCGGGCGGCATGCCCACCAACGCGCTGCCCGCGAGTACCCGCCGCAACACCGGGCAGGGCGCGGGCTGCTCGTTCCTGCTGGAACAGGGCGGCTGGACCGACTTCGCCGTGATCGCCAAGCCGGGCTGGACCGTGTCGTGGGAGGAGGTGGGCCTGGCCTGGTTCGACATCGAGGTCGGCGGCACCCACACCTACGTCGGCTCCCGCCACCGGCTGCCCTACGCCAACGCGATCGCCCGCGCCGGTGAGGTCGCGGTGCGGCTGGAGCAGTGGTTCGCCGAGTTCGCCCAGCGGCACACCGGCGGCACGGTGAGCCCGCAGGGCGTGGTCTCGTCGATCGAGGGCGGCTGGCGGCGCATGGCGGCCACGACGCCCGCCGCGTGCCGCCTGCGCGCCGACCTGCGCCTGCCGCCCGGGTTCTCGCCCATGACGGCCAAACGGGAACTCCTCGCCGCGCTGGCGAAGATCGGCGCCGAACTGTCCATCGAGGACATTCGCGCCGAGCTGGTGCTCGCCATCCCCGGCACGCACACGCCGCCGGAATCGTGGGTCGCGCGCAGCGCCATCGCGGCGTGGGAGGCGATCGAGGGCAGGCCGCACGAGGTGATCCGCGGCAACAGCGGAGCCACCGACGCGAACATCCTGCGCAACCGGGGCATCCCGACCGTGCGCGTCGGCATGCCCAAGGTCGCTCATACCGCCGAGGACTTCTCACTCGGCATGAACACCGTGGACGTCCGCGAGATGGTGCGGCTGACCCGCCTGCTGGTGCGGACGGCCGTCGACACGACGACGAGGTCGCGAAGCGAGGTGGGGCTATGACGGAGATCGTGCTCGGCGTGGGCGCGTCACACAGCACGCTCATGAACACCCATTGGGAGCAGACGGTCCACAAGGCCGAGGCGGAGCGGTTCCGCGACGCGCTCCACACCGCACGGGACGAGTTGGCCGCCGCCGCTCCCGACACCGCCGTGATCATCGGCTCCAACCACTTCCGCGGCTTCTGGCTCGACCTCATCCCCAGCTTCACGATCGGCGTCGGCGAATGCGTCGCCAGCGGCGAGTCCGGCACACCGAAGGGCCCGCAGCCCGTGGACGTCCCGCTCGCCCGGCACGTCGCCAACTCGCTGGTGGAGGGCGGCCGGTTCGACGCCGCGTTCTCGGCCCGGCTGCAGATCGACCACGGCCAGTCGCACGCCATCCAGTACCTGCTCGCCGGGCTCGACGTGGAGATCGTGCCCGTGGTGGTCAACGTTTTCGCGCACCCGCTGCCCACGCTCGCCAGGTGCGCCGACCTCGGCGCCGCCGTGCGCGAGGCCGTGCTCGGGTTCGAGGACGACCGCCGCGTCGCCGTGCTCGCCTCCGGCGGGCTCTCGCACCGGCTGCCGTGGCCCGACTGGCGCGACCCGAGGGGCGACGACGAGGAGTTCATGGTCCGCGCCTGGCTCGACGGCCGGGACAACTGGCAGGACTACGACGCCCGCAGGCGCGAGATCATCCGCGCGGCGAGCGCGGCGATCAACCCCGAGTTCGACGACGAGTTCCTGAGCCTGCTGGAGAAGGGCGAGGCGCACCGCCTCACCGACTGGAGCACCGAGCGGCTCGAGGAGGTCGCGGGCAACGGCGCGCAGGAGATCCGCACGTGGCTCGCGATGGCCGCCGCGCTCGACCACGTGCCCGCGAGGCGACTGTCGTACGAGGTGATCCCCGAGTGGCTGACGGGCATGGGGGTCGCCGTTCTCGACCCGGCAACGAGGAGTGACGCGTGACGATCTGGACCGAACTGGCCGATGTGGACTTCCGGCAGGCCTATGTGGACGCGGGCGGCATCCGTACGCGCGCGTTGCAGGCAGGCCCCGAGGACGGTGAGCACGTGGTGTTCCTGCACGGCACCACCGGCCACCTCGAGGCGTTCGTCCGCAACATCGGGCCGCACGCGCGGCGCTACCGCTGCCACGCCATCGACATGCTCGGCCACGGCTACACCGACAAGCCCGACAAGCCCGGTGAGATCCCGGCCTACGTCGAGCACCTGCTCGCCTATCTCGACGCCGTGGGGGCGAAGAAGGCCCACCTCGTCGGCGAGTCCCTCGGCGGCTGGGTCGCTGCGTGGACGGCGAGCGAGCACCCCGAGCGCGTCGCGACGCTGCAGCTGCTGTGCATGGGCGGCACCAAGGTCAACCCCGAGGTGATGCAGCGGCTCAAGACGTCCACCACCGCGGCGTCGCTGGAGGACGACATCGAGCTCACCCGCAAGCGGCTGCGGCTGCTGTGGGCAGAGTGGGACGACGACCTCGGCGACGAGCTCACCGAGGTGCGCTACGACATCTACCACCGGCCGGAGTTCCAGAAGAACCTGCACAACCTCCTGGCGCTGCAGGAGACCGAGACGCGTGAGCGCAACCTCCTGCGCCCCGAGCGCATGGCGAGGATCAGCGCGCCGACGCTCGTGGTGTGGGGCAACAAGAACCCCTTCGGCGACGTGCCCGAGGCGCACGCGATCGCCGACGCGATCCCCGGTGCCCGGCTGGAGATCTTCCCCGAGTGCGGGCACTGGCCCCAGCACGAGCAGGCCGACCGCTACAACCCGCTGAGCCTCGAATTTCTCGCCGAGGCGTCGTGACCGGAATCCGGTTCGGCTACGCCGACTCCTCGCTCGGGCAGCTGCACTACGCCGAGTGCGGCACGGGCGAGCCCGTGGTGCTGCTGCACCAGACGCCCCGCTCGTGGGACGAGTACCGCGAGGTGCTGCCGCTGCTCGGCGCCACACACCGGGCGATCGCGATGGACACCGCGGGGTTCGGCCGCTCGGCGCCGCCCGCCGAGCACGGCATCGAGCACTACGCCGCCGCGGTGCTGGAGTTCCTCGACGCGCTCGGTCTGGACCGCGTGTCGCTCGTCGGCCACCACACGGGCGGGGTCGTGGCGATCGAGGTCGCGGCGTCGGCGCCGGAGCGGGTCGAGCGGCTCGTGCTCTCGTCGACGCCGTGGGTCGACGCGGCCTCCCGCGAGGCCCGTGCCACGCGGCCCCCGATCGACCACGTGCCCGTGAGTGAGGACGGCGAGCACCTGGCGACGTTGTGGCGGCGCAGGCAGGCCTTCTATCCGAAGGGCAGGCCAGACCTGCTCACGCGGTTCGTGCGCGACGCGCTCGTGCTCGGCGACGACGTCGAGGCCGGTCACCACGCGGTGGGCCAATACCGCATGGAGGAGCGCATCGGCAAGGTCTCCGCGCCCGCGCTCTGTATCGGCGCCTCGGCCGATCCGCACGCGTTTCCTCAGCTCGGCGCATTGTCATCGCGCCTGAACAACGCGAAGGTGGTGATTGTCGAGGGCGGCATGGTTCCGTTGATGGAGGAGCATGCCGAAGAGGTCGTGCGAGTGATCGCGAGGTTCCTGACATGACTGTCGTTTCGCCGCCGGGCCCCACCACCACGATGAACTCGGTGCTCGGCAAGGCGCAGCTGATCATCGAGGCCTTCACGGTCGACGATGAGTCGCTGTCGCTGACCGACCTGGTCCGCCGCACCGGGGTCGCCAAGGCCAGCGTGCACCGGCTCGCGCAGGAGCTGCTGGCGTGGGGCCTGCTCGAGCGAGCGGGCACCGGCTACCGGCTCGGGCTCAAGCTGTTCGAGATCGGCCACCGCGTGCCGAGGCAGCGGATCGTGCGCGACGCCGCGCTGCCGTACATGGAGGACCTGCTGCTCGCGACGCAGGAGACCGTGCACTTCGCGATCCGCCACGGCACCGAGGTGCTGTACCTGGAGAAGATCGTGGTGCACCGGGGCCTCAGCGAGCAGTCGCGGGTGGCGGGCAGGCTCCCGATGTACTGCACGGCGACCGGCAAGATGCTGCTCGCCCACGCCCCCGACGAGTTGTTCGCCGAGGTCGTCGCCAAGGGCCTGCGCCCGCTGACCAGGCACACCATCACGTCGTCCGCCGTACTGCGCGGGCAGCTCGACAAGATCCGCGAGCGCGGCATCGCCACCGAGTGGGAGGAGACCCGCCTCGGCTACGCCAGCACGGCCGTGCCCGTCCCGGACGTCGACGGCAGCCCCATCGGCGCGCTGTCGGTCACCGCGCCGACCACGCGCATGAACGCCGCGCAGGTGGCCGGCGCGCTGCGCACCGCGGCGAACGGCATCGCCCGCACGCTGCGCGCGACCCGCTGAGCGGGTCCGGTGCCCGGACCCGCGCTGTTGACGCCGCCGCACCAGTAGTTGAAGGGTTTGCGAATGAGCGACGATTGGTCCGTCACCTCGGTGATCCGCAGGCTGCTCAGCCCGGAGGGGCTCGCCGACCCCTACGCGATCTACTCCGAGATCCGGGCCGCCGCCGACGCGGGGCTGCCGACGGGGCGGTTCCTGTTCCGCTACGCCGACGTGCGCGAGGCACTCTATGACCGCGACCTCAGCTCCGACCGCGTCTCGGCGATCCTGCGGCCCCTGCCGGAGGAGGCCAGGCGCGAGGCCGCGCCGCTGGAGGAGACGATGCGCGACATCGTCGTGTTCTCCGACCCGCCCGACCACCGGCGACTGCGCAGGCTGCTGCTCAAGGCGTTCACCCCGCGCATGGTGGCCCAGGCCAAGCCCGCGATCGAGAAGCTCACGCGGTCGCTGCTCGACGGCCTGCCCGCCGAAGGCGACGCGTTCGACCTGCACCGTGGGCTCATGTACCCGATGCCCGCGCTCGTGGTGTCCGCGCTGCTCGGCATCCCCGAGGAGGAGCACGAGGCGTTCCAGGGCTGGGCACTCGACCTGGTGCTCGTGGTCGGCTCCGGCCGCATCACACCGGAGCTGGCGCGGCGGGCGTCCGACAGCGCGCTGCGGATGCGGGAACTCTTGTCCCGGCTGGTGGAGCAGCGCCGCAACGCTCCTGGTCCGGACCTGCTCAGCGCCATGATCGAGGCCGTTGACGAGGGCGAGCGGCTCACCGAGAACGAGCTGTACGCCAACGCGTTGTTCCTCATGACCGCGGGCCACGAGACCGCCACCAACATGCTGAGCAACGGCCTGCTCGCGCTGCTGCGCCACCCCGACCAGCTGGAGCTGCTGCGCGGCGACCACTCGCTGCTGGGCTCCGCCACCGAGGAGATGCTGCGCTTCGAGGGGCCGGTGCAGATCGCGGCCAGGATCGCCGACCGCGACCGCGAGCTGTGCGGACTGGACCTCAACCGGGGACAGCCCGTGATCCTGCTGCTCGGCGCCGCCAACCGCGACCCCGACGTGTTCGAAGACCCCGACCGGTTCGACATCACGCGCGAGGCGAAGGGGCACCTGGCGTTCTCGCACGGCATGCACTTCTGCCTCGGCGCCGCGCTCGCGCGCGCCGAGATGGAGGTGGTGCTGCCGCTGGTGTTCGAGCGGTTCCCCCGGTTGCGGCTCGCCGAGGAGGACATCGAATGGCAGCCGACGCTCGACTTCCGTGGTCCCAACCGCCTGCTGGTGAGGTGAGCGCATGACCGGGGTGGACGTGCTCGACACGCCGGTGGCCGAGCTGGCCGACGCGGTGGACCGTGCTCGCACGGGGTCGGCGTTCCTGCGGGCCAAGCTTGGTGACGTGCCCGTTCGCAGCGCCGAGGACTTCGCGGGGCTGCCGTTCACCACCAAGCACGAGCTGCGTGAAACGCCGTTCCTCGACTACGCGGCCCTGCCGGCCGAGCGGATCGTGCGCATCCACTCCTCGTCGGGCACCACGGGCAGGCGCACGATCTGCGCCTACTCGGCCAAGGACCTCGACGACTGGGCCGAGATGTTCGCCCGCTGCTACTCCTTCGCCGGTGTGACCGAGGCCGACCGGGTGCAGCTGATGGTCGGCTACGGGATGTGGACCGCGGGCGTCGGCTTCCAGGCCGGCGCGGAGCGGCTGGGCGCCATGACCGTGCCGAGCGGGCCCGGCAACACCGACCTGCAGCTGGAGCTGATGCGCGAGGCCGGGACGACCGTGTTCGGCGCGACGTCGTCGTTCGCGCTGCTCATCGCCGAGCTGGTGGAGCGCGAGGGCCTGCGCGACGAGCTGTCCCTGCGCGTCGGCGTGATCGGCTCCGAGCGCTGGGGCGATGCCACCCGCAGGCGGATCGAGTCCGGGCTCGGCATCGAGACGTTCGACATCTACGGCATGACCGAGCTGTGGGGACCGGGCACCGGCATCGAGTGCTCGCTGCACGACGGCATGCACGTGTGGTCGGACCACTACCACGTCGAGATCGTCGACCCGGAGACGCTGGAACCGGTGCCGCACGGAACCCCCGGCGAGGTGGTGGTGACGACCCTGACCAAGGAGGCCACCCCGCTCGTGCGCTACCGCACGCGTGACCTGTCCTTCCGCTATGCCGAGCCGTGCCCGTGCGGCAGCCCGTACCCGCGTATCGGTCGTATCGAGGGCCGCTCCGACGACCAGGTGAAGGTGCGCGGCGTGATCTTCCTGCCCGCCCAGGTCGACACCGTGCTCGCCGAGGTCGAGGGCGCGGGCTCGGAGTTCCAGGCGCACGTCGACCGCGACGAGTCCGGCCGCGACTCGCTGACCATCCGCGTGGAGGGCGGCGACCGCCAGGGCCTGGCCGCCGAGCTGGCCGAACGGTTCCAGGCGCAGATCGGGATCCGCGTCGACGTGGACCTGGTGCCGATGGGCACCCTCCCTCGCAACGCAGGCAAGACGAAGCGGGTCTTCGACCACCGCGACCTCTAGGCGGGCCCGACTGCAGTGAAGGTGGCCTTCACTGCAGTACCGCATCACTGCATGTGCGGTCAGGCTGACTTGATGGCCTCGCCCAGCAGCTCCAGTGCGACCTCCGGCTCGGGGCCCAGCTCGCCGCTGAAGGACACCGCGTCGAACCCGGCCTCCCGCCAGCGCTTCAGCCCGGCCACGAGGTCGTTCAGGTCACCCGCCGCCATGAAGAGGTCCAGCGTCCGGTCGCTGATCTCGGCGAGCCGCTCGGTCTGCCCGTCGCGCGTCGCGGCGCGGGCGGCGTCGACCTCCGCCTGCGGCACGTCGTGGAACTTCAGCAGCGGGCCAAGGTGCGGCAGGAACGTCGCCATGATGCGCCGCGCGCCCTGCCGGGCCAGCTCGCGGTCGGGGTGCACGTAGGTCCAGTTCTCCACCACGAAGTCCACGTCCGAACGCGAGCGGCCCGCCTCCTCGGCGCCCGCGTGGAACTCCTCGCGCAGCATCGTCGAGTACGCCGGGTCCCACTGCGCCGCAAGGCGAAGGCCCTCGCAATGCGCACCCGCGAGGCGCGCGCCCTTCGGGCCGTGCGCGCCGAGGTACACCGGCACGCGGCGGCCGGTGCCGAAGTGCAGCTTCGCCGACTTGCCCAGCTGGAACACGTCGCCGTGGTACTCGGAGCCGTCGCCGGTGATCACGGCGCGGATGACGTCGACGGCCTCGCGGACGCCCTTGAGCGTCGACGGATTGGTCTGGCCCACCAGCTCGTACATGGAACCGCGGCCGATGCCGAGCACGGCGCGTCCGCCGGAGAGTTCGTCGAGGTGAGCGATGTTCGCCGCGATCTGCACCGGGTGGCTCAGGTAGGGGTGGGTGACGTTCGGGCCGACCTGGATGCGGGACGTCGCGCGCGCGATGTCGCACAGCACCGGCCACACCGGCCTGCGCAGGAGCACGTCGTGCACCGTGACGTCCTCGAAGCCGAGCTCCTCCGCTCGTGCCGCGACCGCCGGGTACGTCTCGATCGGCAGATTTCCGTGGAGCTGCAGGAGATAGCGCATGTTGGTCGTCACGCCGCGAGCATAGTCATGCCCTCGCGGGCGTTCCGGCGGAGTTCGTCCAGGTCCTCCGTGCCCAGCGAGCGCGGGTTGCGGCCCTCGGCCAGCAGGTCCTCGCCGAGCGCGGTGCCCACCAGCGTCAGGATGGCGGCGCCGACGGGCACCTCGACCCCGGCCAGGCGCGCGAGCGCGACGTTGAGGACCAGACCGCAGCGGATGTCCTCGCCGACGTAGCGGTGTTCGAGGGTCACCGACTCGCGCCACAGGCCCGACGCGAGCAGGCGCGCCTTCGCGTCCGGCGGGTACATCGAGGTGTCGCGGCCCGCGTAGTAGTCGGTGAGCGGCCAGTGCGGCTCGCCGAAGCCGAGCGCGCGGCGCAGCGCGATGCGCTCCGCGTCGAGCGCGCGGGTGGTGGCGAGCACGGACGGTGACGTGCCGTCGGCGTGGATGTCGAACCGCTCGGCGATGGTCTCGATGGCGCCGAGGTTGTGGGCGATCAGCGGCGGGTGGATCACGGGACCCCAGTTGCTGAGCGCCGCGTCCAGCCCGTCGGCCAGCCGCACGGCCATCGGGTACGCGGCGGCGAAGCGGGCGTGCGCGTCGTCCGCGAGTGCGCCGGTGCCGGGAATGGAGCCGACGGGCAGGTTGCCGGAGATCACGGGGATGCTCACCTCGCCGGGTGCGGTGACCCGGGTGAGGTAGGGCAGGGTGCCGGTTTCGAGGAAGGCGACGTCGGGCCTGCGTTTCGCGCCGAGCCAGGTACCGAACGTGCCGGGGGTGAACGCGACGGCCTGGCCGGGTGCGAGCAGCGGCGTGAGCGCGTCGAGCAGTTCCGGCTGGGCGGTGGCGGGTACCGGCGCGACGATCAGGTCGGCGCCCTTGACGGCGGCGCCGAGGTCGTGGGTGACCAGCGCGGGGGTGACCTCGCCCGCGTCGTCGTGGGTGCGGTACCTCAGGCGGCCACCGTCGGGGAACGGCGCGGAGCGCCTCCACCAGCGCACGTCGTGCCCGCCGAGGGAGAGGTCCACCACCGCCGCGTGCGACCCGTTCCCACCGCCAAGAACCGTGACGATCACGCGCGTACCTCCAGCCTCAGTGACCCTCCCGCCCGCAGTAGACCCCCAACCCCCGAAACGGGCAAGCCCGAGAGTCCGCTCACCAGACCTGACCGGCCGCGAGTCGTGCACCCACGTGCGCGAGTCGTGCACTCCAGCACGCGAGTCGTGCGCTCCAGCACGCGAGTTGTGCACTCCAGCACGCGAGTTGTGCACTCAGGACGGCCGAGTCGTGCGCTCCCGTTCGCGAGTCCCCCGCTCCCGGCCGCGAGCACCCCACTCGGGACGGCGAGTCGCCGGTTCGGGCTTCGCCCGCGGCGCTCGGAGCGGGGAAGTCGTGTGCGGGAACGCACGACTCGCGCACCGGAACGCACGACTCGCGGTCGGGAACGCACGACTCGCGGTCGGGAACGCACGACTCGCGAACGGGAGTGCACGACTCGCGGACCGGTACCTCAGTCGGTGCGGTTGAAGATCGCGATGCCCGCCGCTATGAGGCCCACGGTGCAGGTCACCGCGATCAGTACCTGCAGGACGACCGGAACCTCCCACCCCGCCCACGTGATCGCCGGGTCGAGGGCCGCCCTCGCACTCGCCGGTACGTCGAGGTGGTCGAAGACCACCGAGCGCATCGGCTGCACGACGTAGGTCAGCGGGTTGACCTTGGTGAGCACCGAGAGCCAGCCGGGCAGGTTCGCCAGCGGGAAAAGGGCTCCGGAGAGGAACATCATCGGCGTGATGATCAGCTGGCTCGCCGGCATCGCCGACTGGATCTGCTTGATCCGCGCCGACAGCAGCACACCCAGCGCCGTCAGCATGAGCGCACCGAGAAAGAGCAGCCCCAGCAACGACAGCAGCAGCCCGAGGTCGTACGGCACCCCCACCAGGCCGGCGAGCGCGAGCAGGATCGTCGTCTGCAGCGTGGCCGTGGTCGCCCCGCCGAGGCATTTGCCGAGGATGATCGACGTCTTGCTCACGGGCGCCACCAGCATCTCCCGCAGGAACCCGAACTCGCGATCCCACACCAGCGAGATCCCCGCGAACGCCGCGCTGAACAGCACCGACATCGCCAGCACACCGGGGAAGAGGAACGTGCGGAAGTCCACCTCGCTCGACACACTGACCACACTGGACAGTCCGGTGCCCATGACGAAGAGGAACAGCAGCGGCTGCAGCAGCATCGCGAACACGCGCGTGCGGTCGCGGCGGAACCGGATCATCTCGCGTCGCCACACCATCGCCGTCGCGCGCAGTTCGTGCGCGAGCCCGCCCGGTGCCGCCGGAAGCTCGACTTCCCTCTGGATGGTCGTGCTCATCGCCTACCCGCCATCATCATCCGCGCCAGCGCGCTCGCGCCGTCGCCCTTCTCGGTGTCGCCCATCGTCCGGCCCGTGTAGGCCATGAAGACGTCGTCCAGGCTGGGCCTGGTCACGGTCACCGTGTCGATGCCGATGCCCAGCTCGCCGAACAGCCTCGGCACGAACTGTGCGCCGTCGGCGACCGCGAACGTCACCATTCCGTCGTGGATCGCCGCGTCCAGCCCGAACCGCTCCCGCAGCACCGCGATCGCGGCGGGGTCGTCCTCGGTCCGCACCCGCACGCGGTCGGCGCCGACGCTGCTCTTGAGCGCGTCCGGGGTGTCGGTGACCACGATCTCGCCGCGGTTCATGATCGCGATGCGGTCGCAGTGCTCGGCCTCGTCCATGTAGTGCGTGGTGACGAAGATGGTGATGTCCTGCCGTTGCCGCAGCAGCGCGATGTACTCCCAGATCGACGCTCGCGTCTGGGGGTCGAGCCCGATGGTCGGCTCGTCGAGGAAGAGCACCCTCGGCGCGTGCAGCAGGCCGCGGCCGATCTCCAGCCTGCGCCGCATGCCGCCGGAGAACTTCAGCACGGGGTCGTGCCGCCGGTCGGTGAGGCCCACCAGTTCGAGTACCTCGTCCATGCGTTCGCGCAGCAGCCTGCGCGGGAGGCCGTACAGCTCGCCGTGGAAGCGCAGGTTCTGCTCCGCGGTCAGGTAGGCGTCCAGTGTGGACTCCTGGAAGACGACCCCGATGTTGCGGCGTACCTCGGCGCGTTCGGTGCGCACGTCGTGTCCGGCGACCACGGCCGTGCCCGCCGTGGCGTCGGTGATGGTGCACAGGATCTTGATGGCGGTGGACTTGCCTGCCCCGTTCGGCCCGAGGAAGCCGAACATCTCCCCCTCGGCGACGTCGAGGTCGATGCCGCCCACCGCCCGCACGTCGCCGTAGGACTTCTCCAGTCCGCGGACGTGCACGGCTTGGTTCACCACGTTCCGACCCCTCTCTAACGGTGTTAGAGGTCAGGGTCTCTCTAACACTGTTAGTCTGTCAAGGTGGCGACGGAGACCAGCGGAAAGTCGGTGACGAGGGAGGCGATCGTCAGCAAGGCGGTCGACCTGATGGGCGAACGCGGGCTCGCGGCGGTGTCACTGCGCCGCATCGCCACCGAGCTGGGTGTCTCGGCGCCGACGCTCTACTGGTACATCGCGAGCAAGCGCGAGCTGCTCGACAGTGTCGCCGAGTACCTGCTGCGCAAGGGCTGGACCGGCATGGCGAACCGGCCCGCCGATGGCCAGCCGTGGTGGGACTGGCTGGAGGAGCGCGCGAGGGCGATGTTCCTGGTGATGACCTCGGTGCGTGACGCGCCACAGGTGGTGGCGGGCAACCGGCCGACGCTCGACCGGCTGCAGCACGTCGACACCGCGCTCGGCGAGCTGGTAGCCGTGGGGTTCCCCGCGGACGAGGCGCAGCAGATCTTCTTCGTCCTTGGTGGCTACGTCGGTGGCATGGCGCTGGAGTGGCAGTCGGAGGCCTCCCGCGAACAGGAGGGCGCCGACGACTCCGCGCTGGGCCGCGCGATCACCGACGCCGACCGGTTCCCGCACCTGGCCGCCGCGGCGGCCGGCAAGGGGCACCGCTCGCCGATGTCGACGTTCGACTACGGCCTCGAGCTGTTGATCCGCGGGCTGCGAGCCCGGCACGAGGAGCTGTGGTGAGCGCGCCGGGGGCCGAGCTCGCGCGCGAGCTGTTGCGGGTGCGCGACCTGATCGACCGGGACTACGCCGAGGAGCTGGACATCGCGGCGCTGGCCCGTTCGGCCTGCGTCTCGCAGGCGCATTTCCGGCGCACGTTCAAGCAGGCGTTCGGGGAAACGCCGTACCGGTACTTGATGACGCGCAGGTTGGAACGCGCGAAGGCGCTGTTGCGTGCGGGCGAGCTGTCGGTCACCGAGGTGTGCCTGGCGGTCGGCTTCACCAGCCTCGGCTCGTTCAGCACCCAGTTCCGCCGGTTCGTCGGCGAGAGCCCGACGGCGTACCGGCGCAGGGCCGCCACGTTGCCGCCGGTGCCGATTCCCGCCTGCTACCTGCGGATCTGGACCCGCCCGCGCGAATGAGCGTTTTCGAGAAGCACCACGCGCCGCGCGCTCGTTAGCGTCGTTGCCGGAGGTGGTTCTCGATGATCACAGGAATGGCATTGGTCTGCGTCAGGGTTCGCGACCAGCAGGAGGCGTACGAGTTCTACGTCGGCAAGCTCGGCCTCAAACCCACGATGGACGAGACGATCGACGGGTTCCGGTACCTGATCGTGTCGGCGCCCGAGCAGCCGGAGCTGCCGATCATGCTGGTGGAGCCGGAGGCGCCGATGATCGACGACGCGGCGGCGCGGCAGATCCGCACGCTGCTGGCGACGGGCGCGCTCGGCCCCGGTGCCTTCCGCACCGACGACTGTCGCGCGACCTACGCCGAGCTGAAGGCCAAGGGCGTCGAGTTCATCGAGGAGCCCGAGGAGCGCTTCTACGGCATCGACGCCGCGTTCCGCGACCCGAGCGGCAACCACTGGCGGCTCACGCAGCCCAAGCCGCCCCAGTGACCACGACGCATGCAGTGAAGGCCACCTTCACTGCGTTGACCGCAGTGAAGGTGGCCTTCACTGCGGTCCGCCTGACCTGGGCCGGCCCGGGGGGAGCACCGCCTTCTTCGTGCGGACCGTGGCGTCGATGCTGACGGTCAGGAAGCGCTCGATGATGCGCCGCTCCTCCGGGCCGAACTCGGTCCACGTGCGGGAGAGCTCCTCGCCGAGCGGGGTGAAGAGGCTCCGCGCGAGCTCCAGCGCCGTCTCCTCCACCCGCAGCTCGACGCGCCTTCGGTCGGTCGCGCTGCGGGTGCGGTGCACGTGGCCCGCCGATTCCAGCCGGTCGATCAGCGCCGTCGTCGCCGAGGCCGACAGGTGCAGCGCCTCGGCGAGCTCCCTCGGGCTCGGCGGCCCTCCCGACCTGGTGGCTTCCATGATCACGGCGAGTGCGTTGAGATCCGTCCGGTGCATGCGATGCGCCTGGCGCAGGATCTCGACGAACTCGCCGTTCTCCACGGTCAGCTGCCGCAGCAGCCGCACGAGGACGTCGTCGCCCGGGCTGTGAGCCGCTGTCACGTTTGTCTCACTCCTCCCGGTTTGCCGCTCCAACGTACCCAGCTTAGTATTTCGGTCATCGAATCATTCGACGATCGAACTAACTGGGAGAACCGTGCGCAGGCTCCGATGGCTCGTTCCCGCACTGATCATGATCGGCTGGCTGGCGATCGGCGGGTTCGGCGGCCCGTTCGCGGGCAAGCTGAGTGACGTCTCCGAGAACGACAACTCGGCGTTCCTGCCGGCATCCGCCGAGGCCACGGAGGTCCAGCGGCTACAGGAGCGGTTCACGCAGAACGAGGCCGTGCCTGCGATCGTCGTCGCCGAGCGCGAGGGCGGCGTCACCCCGGCCGACCGCGCTTATCTGGAGGAACGCGCGGGCGAGGCCGCCTCGATCGAGGGCGTGCAGCAGCCGCTGTCGCCGGTGATCCCGTCGCGTGACGGCCAGGCGCTGCAGCTCGTGGTGCCCATGACCGGCGAGCCGAACGAGGCCGTCGAACAGCTGCGCGGGCTGCTCGATCGCGACCGGCCCGAGGGGCTCGACGTCTACGCGGCCGGACCCGCGGGGCAGATCGCCGACCTCTCCGAGGCGTTCGGCGGCATCGACGGCATGCTCCTGCTGGTCGCGGGCTCCGTCGTGGCCCTGATCCTGATCATCGTCTACCGCAGCCCGCTGCTGCCGTTCCTCGTCCTGCTCTCGGGGATCTTCGCGCTCGGCCTCGCGAGCCTCACCGTCTATCTGCTCGCCGACTCGGGAGCGCTCGCGCTCAACGGCCAGAGCCAGGGCATCCTGTTCATCCTCGTCTTCGGCGCCGCGACCGACTACGCGTTGCTGCTCGTCTCCCGGTTCCGCGAGGAACTCCGGGACACCGAGGACCGGTACGCCGCGATCCGCAAAGCCTTGCGCGGCACCATCGAACCCATCGCCGCGTCGGCGGGCACCGTGATCCTCGGCGTGCTGTGCCTGCTGTTCAGCGACCTCAACTCCAACCGGGGCCTCGGCCCGGTCGCCGCGATCGGCATCGGCGCCTCGCTGCTGGCCTCGGTCACCTTCCTGCCCGCGGTGCTCGCCATCTTCGGCCGCGCCGCGTTCTGGCCGTTCCGCCCGATGCACGGCTCCCCGCACCCCGAGGCGAAGGGCGTCTGGGGCCGGATCGCCGGCTTCGTCGACCGCAGGCCGAGGGCGGTCTGGGTGGTCACCGCGCTGGTGCTGCTCGCGGGCGCGGCGTTCGTACCCCAGCTCAAGGCCGACGGCACCTCGCAGACCGACGTCTTCCTCACCGACGTCGACTCGGTCGCGGGGCAGGAGGTGCTGTCGCGGCACTTCCCCGGCGGCGTCGGCTCGCCCGCGATCGTGATCGCCGACGCGCAGCGGACCGACGCGGTGCTGGAGGCGACGCGCGTCGACGGCGTCTCCAGTGCCGAGGCCGCGGGCACCCGCGACGGGCTCGTGCTCATCGAGGCCGTGCTCGACGCGCCCGCCGACTCCGAGCGCGCGGTGGGCATCGTGCAGGACCTGCGCGACTCGGTGCACGCCTTGGAGGGTGCCGACGCGAAGGTGGGCGGGCGCACCGCCGTGCAGCTCGACACGCAGGAGACGTCCAAACGCGACCGCATGGTGATCATCCCGATCGTGCTCGTGGTGGTCTTCGCCGTGCTGGCCCTGCTGCTGCGTTCGCTGCTCGCGCCGCTGCTGCTCGTGGCCACCGTCGTGCTGTCGTTCGCGGCGACGATGGGGGTGTCGGCGCTGGTGTTCAACCACGTGCTCGGCTTCCCCGGCGCCGACCCGGCCGTGCCGCTGTTCGGCTTCGTGTTCCTGGTGGCACTGGGCATCGACTACAACATCTTCCTGATGACCAGGGTCCGCGAGGAGGCGCGGACGAGGGGGACGCGCGAGGGCACGCGCCACGGGCTCACCGTCACCGGAGGGGTGATCACGTCGGCAGGCGTCGTGCTCGCGGCGACGTTCGCGGCGCTCGCGGTGCTGCCGATCCTGTTCCTCGCGCAGATCGCGTTCATCGTGGCGTTCGGCGTGCTGCTCGACACCCTGATCGTGCGGTCCCTGCTGGTGCCCGCACTGACCGTGGACATCGGCAGGAAGGTGTGGTGGCCTTCGGCGCTCTCGCGCTGAGGTTTGCCACCGACCCATGCGGGAATGCGTACGTATGGCTACTTGCGAAGTCTGTGGGAACGAGTACGACCTGTCCTTCGAGATCCACACCAAGGGCGGCGGCAGGCACACGTTCGACTCGTTCGAGTGCGCCATCCACAAGCTCGCGCCCGTGTGTGAACACTGCGGCTGCAAGGTGGCCGGGCACGGCGTCGACGTCGATGGGCACTTCTTCTGCTGCGCCCACTGCGCCCGGGAGTCGAGCGAACTCGGCTCCAAGGCTCGCGACGCCGTGACCGCCTAGCGGCCCACCAGCGCCCTGGCGAAGAAGGCCAGGTTGGCGGGCCGTTCGCCGAGGCGCCGCACGAAGTACGGGTACCACTCGCCGCCGTAGGGCACGTAGACCCTCATGCGCAGCCCACGCGCGGCGAGTCGTTGCTGTTCGTCCGCCCGGATGCCGAACAGCATCTGGTGCTCGTACCCCTCGCGGCCCCGGCCCGCCCGCAGCGCTACGTCCTGCGCGATCGCGATCAGCCGGGGGTCGTGCGTGGCGACCATCGGGTAGCCGTCGCCGTGCATGAGGATCTTGAGGCACCGCACGTACGAGGCGTCCACATCGGCCCTGTCGCGGTAGGCGACCGAGGCCGGCTCGTCGTAGGCGCCCTTGCACAGCCGCACCCGCGAGCCCGGCCCGGCCAGGTCCGCGCAGTCGCCCTCGGTGCGCCGCAGGTACGCCTGCAGCACGGCGCCCACCCACGGGAAGTCCACCCGCAGCTCGCGCACGATCGACAGCGTCGCGTCGACCGTCGTGTGGTCCTCCATGTCCACGGTCACCGTGGTGCCCGCGCTCGCCGCGGCCTCGCAGATCGCGCGCGCCCCTTCGAGGGCGATCTTGTCACCGTCACGGGGGAGGGTCCGGCCGAGAGCCGACAGCTTCACCGACACCTCCGCCTTCGCGGCGAGCCCCTCGTCGGCGAGGGTCCCGAGCAGGCTCCGGTACGCCTCGACGGCCGCGTCGGCCTGCACCCGCTCCTGTGTGTCCTCACCGAGGTGGTCGAGCGTCACCAGCCGGTCGCGGGTCAGCTCCCGCGTGGCGGCCAGCGCGTCGGTGACCCGCTCGCCCGCCACGAACCGGTCGACGATCGGCCTGGCTAGCGGCAGGTTCTCGACGAGCGAGCGGCACTTCCGCGAGCGGGACGCGGCGATGATGGCCGAGCGCAGCATGGCGGACCTCCTAGAGCTGGTGTGGGTAGGACGAGCGGACCGGGGGCACGAACGTCTCCTTGACCGTGCGCGGGCTGACCCAGCGCAGCAGGTTGTAGACCGAGCCGGCCTTGTCGTTGGTGCCCGAGCCGCGGGCGCCGCCGAAGGGCTGCTGGCCGACGACCGCGCCGGTCGGCTTGTCGTTGACGTAGAAGTTGCCGGCCGCGAAGCGCAGCACCTCCTTCGCCCGCTCGATGGCGGCCCGGTCGGTCGCGATGATCGAGCCCGTGAGCCCGTAGGCCGCGCCGCGGTCCACCTCGTGCAGCACGCGGTCGTACTCGCCGTCGTCGTAGACGTGCACGGCCAGCACGGGGCCGAAGTACTCGGTGCGGAACACCTCGTGCGTCGGGTCGGTGCCCTCGAGCACGGTCGGCCGCACGAAGTAGCCGGTCGAATCGTCGGCCGTGCCGCCCGCGATGATCTCCAGCGACGGCGCTGCGTGCGCCAGCTCGAGCACCCCGGCCAGGCGGTCGTAGGCCCTGCGGTCGATGACGGCGCCCATGAAGTTGCGCAGGTCGGTCACGTCGCCGACCGTCAGCGCCTCCACCTCGGCCACCAGGTCGTCCTTGAGCCGCGCCCACACCGAGCGCGGCACGAACGCGCGCGAGGCGGCGGAGCACTTCTGGCCCTGGAACTCGAACGCGCCGCGCACGAGTGCCGTGCGCAGGACGTCGACGTCGGCGCTGGGGTGGGCCACCACGAAGTCCTTGCCCCCGGTCTCGCCGACCAGCCTCGGGTACGTGCGGTAGCCGCCGATGTTGGCGCCGACCGCCGACCACAGATGCTGGAACGTCCTGGTGGAGCCGGTGAAGTGGATGCCGGCGAGCGCGGGGTCGGCGAGCGCGACGTCCGAGACGGCGAGGCCGTCGCCGGGCAGCAGGTTGATCACGCCCGGCGGCAGGCCGGCCTCCTCCAGCAGGCGCAGCGTGAGGTGCGCGGCGAGGCCCTGCGTCGGCGAGGGCTTCCACAGCACGGTGTTGCCCATGAGCGCCGGCGCGGTGGGCAGGTTGCCCGCGATGGCGGTGAAGTTGAACGGCGTGATCGCGTAGACGAAGCCCTCGAGCGGGCGGTAGTCGAGCCGGTTCCACACGCCGGGCGAGCTCTGCGGCTGACCCTGCAACAGCTCGCGGGCGAAGTGCACGTTGAACCGCCAGAAGTCGGCGAGCTCGCACGCGGAGTCGATCTCGGCCTGCACGGCGGTCTTGGACTGGCCGAGCATCGTCGCCGCGTTGAGGGTGTCGCGCCACGGCCCCGACAGCAGGTCGGCGGCGCGCAGCAGCACGGCGGCCCGCTCGTCGAAGGGCAGGCGGCGCCACGACTCGCCCGCCCGCAGCGCGGCGTCGATCGCGTCCTTCGCGTCGGCGTGCGTCGAGTTGGCGGTGGTGCCCAGCACGTGGGCGTGGTTGTGCGGTTGGACGACGTCGATGCGCTCGCCGTCCGGCATCCGCTGCTCGCCGCCGATGGTGGCGGTGAGCTCGAAGCGCGTGCTCGCCAGTTCGGCGAGCTTGCGGGTGAGGCTCTCGCGCTCGGGCGAGCCGGGTACGTAGTCCCGGACCGGTTCGTTGCGGGGCACTGGCGGGCTGGTGATGGCGTCCATGTCTGGAAGTGTGGGACCGCGGCCACCTTCGCGGGCTGTGCGTCCGGCTAACGTTGAACCATGAGCGTTGGCCGATCGAACAACGGCTTGGGGCTGCGCCGGCTGCTGGTGGCGATCGGCCTCCCGCTGGTGGAGCTGCGTACGGAGCACGCCGATCCGCTGGTGCGCGGCGTGGCGATCCTCGACCCCGACGACGAGCCCGGGAGCTACTCGGGTGAGCTGGTGCTGATCATCGGCGTGCGCGGGCGCGAGGCCGCAAGGCCGGTGCGGGCGGCGGCGCGCCAGGGCGCGGCCGCGGTCGCGGTGAAGGAGGCGACCGCCGAGCTGGCCGCCATCGCGGCCGAGTCGGGCGTCGCCCTGCTCAGCGTCGCGGCGCCGGTGCGCTGGGACCAGCTGGAGACCGTGGTGCGGCAGGTGCTCGACAGCGCCACGCTCGCCGAGGGCTTCAGCGATGGGCCAGGCGACCTCTTCTCCCTGGCGCAAACGCTTGCACTGCTCACCGGCGGCAGCGTCAGCATCGAGGACGCGGGCAACCGGGTGCTCGCCTACTCCAGGTCGGATGACGAGGTCGACGAGCTGCGCAGGCTCTCGATCCTCGGCTGGCAGGGCCCCGAGAGCTACCTCGCGCTGCTGCGCGAGTGGGGCGTCTTCGCACGGCTGCGCGCGGGCGAGGAAGTGGTGCGCATCGAGCCGCACCCCGAGCTCGGCATCCGCCGCAGGCTCGCCGTCGGCATCCGGGCTGGTACCCACCATCTCGGCACGGTGTGGGTGCAGGAGGGCAGGGAGCCCTTCGCCGAGCGGGCCGAGAGCGCGCTGCTCGGCGGCGCCCGGCTCGCCGCCGTGCATCTCCTGCGGCAGCGCAGCGAGCACGGCCGCTCGCGCGAGGAGCTGGTGGCCGGCCTGCTCACCGGGCACACCAGCCCGGACCTGGTGGCCGGCCAGCTCGGGCTCGACCCGGCGACGCCCGCCGTGGTCGTGGCGTTCACGGCCCGCGAGCCCACGGCCGACGAGCCGGTGCGCGAGCTGCACCTGGCCGAGATGCTCACGATGGTCTCGGTGCACATGGCGTCGTACCGCAAGGGCGCGCTGGTCGGGGCCGACGGCGCGCGCGTGTACGCGGTGCTGCCGGACGCGCGGCAGCTCACCGGGCTCGTCACCGAGGTCACCGACGTGGCCGAGGTGCTCACCCGCCGCACCGGCGTGCGCGTGCAGGCGGGCATCGGCTCGGCGGTCGCCGCGCTGCGCGACGCCGGTGCGTCGAGAGCCGAGGCCGACCGCGTGCTCGACGCGATGGGCGCGGCCCGGTCGGTCGCCAGCATCGCCGACCTGCGGGCCGAGGTGCTGCTCGGCGAGACGCTCGCGCTACTGGAGGCCAACCCCGGCCTGCACGATCCCGCGGTCGCCGCGCTGCTCGCCCACGACGCCGAGCACGGCTCCGAGCTGGTGCCGACGTTGCTCGCCTGGCTCGACGCGATGGGCGACGTGCGCTCGGTGGCCGCCGCGCTGCACGTCCACCCCAACACCGTGCGGCACCGGCTACGCAGGGCGAGTGCCGTGAGCGGCATCGACCTCGGCGATCCCCGCGAGCGGCTGTCGTGCCACCTTCAGCTGTTGCTGGCGGTCACAACAGGGGTCACCACCACGACGGTTCGTGGTTGAATTTCCGCAGGCGGATTGCAGAAGGGGTGGACGTGGCGAGGCTCGGAGAACTGGAGCGCGCGGTGATGGATGTGCTCTGGGCGCGACCCGAGCCGGCCAGTGTGCGTGCGGTGCACGCGGCGCTCGCCGACCGTGGTCTCGCCTACACGACCGTGATGACCGTGTTGACGCGGCTTGCGGCGAAGAACGTCGTGCGCCGCGAACGGGCAGGCCGCGCCTGGCTGTACGCGCCCGCGGCGACGCGCGAGGAGTACGTCGCCGAGCTGATGCTGGAGGCGCTGGAGCTGACCGGTGACCGTGGCTCGGCGCTGGTGCGCTTCGCGCAGTCGGTGACCAGCGACGAGGCCGACGCGCTACGGCAGGCGCTCGAACGGGAAGAGAAGACGTGATCCTCGTGGGGCACCAGCTCGCGGCGGGCACGGCGGCCGTGCTCGTGGCGCTCTGGCTGCTGCGAAGCCGCTGGACGCACGCCCACCCCAGGGCGGCGCTGATCCTCTGGCAGATCACAGTCCTGACGCTGGTGGTGTCCACGATCGGCGCGCTGCTCGGCTTCGGGCTCGCGCCCTACCAGCGGGGTCTGGTGCCCGCGCTGTTCGACCTGCCCCCGGTGATCCACGAGCTGGACCTGTGGCATTCGGTGGCCGTCGTGGCCGGTCTCGCGCTCGCGGGCTGGCTGATCGTCAACCAGCTGCTGTGCCTGCGCAGCACGGCCCGCGCGCGGGCGCGACACCGGCTGTTGCTGCAGCTCGTCGCGCGGCAGGACACCGGTGCGCTCGTGGTGGACCACCCCATCGCCGTCGCCTACTGCCTGCCCGGCCGCACTCCCCGGATCGTGGTCAGCGCGGGTGCGCGGCGGCTGCTGACCGACGCGGAGCTGGACGCCGTGCTCGCCCACGAACGGGCGCACGCGCGCGAGCGGCACCATCTCGTGGTGGCGCCGTTCCAGGCGCTGCGCAGGCTGCTGCCGGGCAGCGCGCTGCTCACGCGGGTGTGCGCGACGATCGAGCTGCTCGTGGAGATGTGTGCCGACGACAAGGCGGCCCGCCAGCACGGCAGGGAGCCGCTGGCGAGCGCGCTGGAACGCTTCCACGCCAACGGAACGGCCGGTACCCCGGCGGGAGCGCTCGCCGTGGCGGACACCCCGGTGCAGGCGCGCATCCGCCGTCTGCGTGAACCGGACCGCTTCGGCTTCCCGCCCGCGTTGCCGTTGGCCTGTGTGCTGGTGCTGACCGCCCTCGCCACGTCGGCGGCCCTCTTCGCCGTCCCCCTCTGACCGACTCACCGACTGCAGTGAAGGCCTTCACTGCAGTCTCTACTACTGCATGTAGTAAGTTCTCGGCATGGAAATCGTCTACGACGCATTGGTCGTGCTGCACCTGCTCGGGATGGCCGGCATCGTCAGTGGCGTGGTCGCGCGCAGCGTCGCACCGGCCGGACCCGCTCCCGCGATCACGATGTACAGCGCGGGTGCCCAGGTCCTCACCGGTGTCGCGCTCGTCGGCATCGCCTCGGCGGGGCTCGTCGCCGCGGAACCGGACAACACCAAGGTCGCCGTCAAGCTCGGCATCGCCGTGATCGTGCTCGTGCTGGCCCATATCCTGTGGCGCCGCCCCGAGTCCGGCAAGGGCGTGTTCTACGGGCTGGCCGGTTTCACGCTGGCCAACGTGGTCATCGCGGTGTTCTGGTAGGCGCCGTCCGCCGCAGCCAGAGCAGCCCGATGACGGGCAGTACGAGCGGAATGAACAGGTAACCCATCCCGTAGTTCGACCAGACGGCGGCGTCGGGGAACGCCGCCCGGTCGAACACACTCAGTGTGCCCACCACGAGCACACCCGCCAGCTCCACCGAGCACGCCGCGAGCGCCACCCGCCACCACGTGACGCCGCTGCGCGCGAGCGCGAACGTCGCGAGCAGGTACACCACGGCCGCGAACGCCGACAGCACGTACGGCACGGGCGCCTCGTCGAAGCGGGTCGCGATCTGCACGGCCGCTCGCGACGTGGCGGCCACCGCGAAGATCGCGTACACCGCCACCAGCACGCGGCCGGGCCCGCTCGCCGTGGCCGGGCGTTCCGAAGCTCGCTCAGGCACTCGCGCCACCCCAGACCTCCGACATCCGCAGGATCAGTACCGGCACGGTCACGCACGCGACGCCCAGCACCACGGTGCTCGACCTGGTGTTCTCCGCCAGCGCCCACACCGCGCCGACCGGCAGCACCAGCAGGGAGCCCACGAGGTAGGCGAGGAAGGTGACCATGCTGCCCGGCCGGTCGCCGCCGACGAGCAGCACGACCGAGATCACCACCTGCACCAGCAGCAGGACCTCCAGCACGGCCAGCCCGGTCAGCAGGGGCCTGGCCGGCGACTTGCCCCTCGCCGCGAGCACGAAGGCCCAGGCCGCGACGGCCAGCGAGCACAGCGCCACCGCGACCGCATACCCAGTGATCACCGGTCCTCCAGCAAGCCAAGTACTACTAGTCGTAGCGTACGGGGCGCGGGGACGGCGGTGCGCGGCGGCCGGTCAGTCCTCTGTGGACTTCACGGTCAGTCGCCGCAGTGCCTCGCGAAGCGCTCCGGTGACCGGTTCCGGGCGCCTCGTGCCCCGGTCGATGAACACGTGCACGAAGTGCCCCTCGGCGAGCAACTCGGACCGGTCCTCGCGGTGGATTCCGATCTCGTAGCGCACGCTGGAGGTGCCGAGGTTGCCCACGCGCAGGCCGATCGCGAGTTTCTCAGGAAATTCTGAGGATGCGTGGTAATTGCAGTGTGATTCGACACAAACCCCTATGACCTGGCCTTCTTGAATGTCAAGACCACCCTCTGCTATAAGCCAGCGGTTGATAACCGTGTCCATGAACTCGTAGTAGACGACGTTGTTGACGTGCCCATATACGTCGTTGTCCCGCCATCTGGTCGGCACGAGCTCCCAATGTGCATAAGCCACCCCGGCAATCTAGTCGGCGACTGGATTGCATGGCGTCGGAGCCGGGTATGCGGTAGCGTCCGAGGTCAGACATCGACATCGCGAGCGTTCGGGTCAGTGTGAATTCGGCGTTTGCTTCATTGAATTCGGCTATTTCTTTTGCCGTGCTCCCCGAGACCCCGATCCGACGAACGAGGTGTTCATGACCGCGTCTCCCGCTCCGACCACGCGAAAACCCAAACCGATGATCTCCGGGCGCACGTCGTTGCCCGAGCACATCACCGTCAAGATCTTCGTGCTGGCGCCCATCGTGGCGCTCGCCGTCGCCGTCCCCTTCGCGTGGGGCTGGGGCCTGAGCTGGGTGGACATCGGGCTCGGCGTGTTCTTCTTCGTGGTCAGCGGTCTCGGGGTCACCGTCGGCTACCACCGGCACTTCACGCACGGGTCGTTCAAGGCGAACCGGACACTGCGCGTGGCGCTCGCGATCGCGGGAAGCCTCGCGGCGCAGGGCCAGGTCACGCCCTGGGTCGCCGATCACCGCAGGCACCACGCGTTCTCCGACCGTGCGGGCGACCCGCATTCGCCGTGGCTGTTCGGCACGGGGCCGAAGGCGCTCGCGAAGGGCTTCTGGCACGCGCACATGGGCTGGCTGTTCGACCGCGACGTCACCAACGCGGAGCGGTTCGCGCCCGACCTGCTCGCCGACCGCGACATCCAGCGCGTCGACAAGCTCTTCCCGCTGTGGGTCGGCCTGAGCCTGCTGCTGCCCGGTGTGCTCGGCGGCCTCATCACCTGGTCGTTCTGGGGCGGCGTGACGGCGTTCTTCTGGGCGGGCTTCGTGCGGATCGGCGTGCTGCATCACGTGACGTGGTCGGTGAACTCGATCTGCCACATGATCGGCGAGCGCCCGTTCACCAGCCGTGACAAGGCGGCCAACTTCTGGCCGCTGGCGATCTTCTCCTTCGGCGAGGCGTGGCACAACCTGCACCACGCCGACCCGACGTGCGCCCGGCACGGCGTGCTGCGCGGGCAGATCGACATCTCGGCGCGGATGATCTGGCTGTTCGAGAAGTTCGGCTGGGCGCGGGACGTGCGCTGGCCGACCACCGCCCGCCTCGACCGCCTGGCCACCGCCAAGTCCTGACCCAACAACCGCAGTGAAGGCCACCTTCCCTGCGTTCAACGCAGGGAAGGTGGCCTTCACTGCGGTTGCAACCTGCTGCAACCCTTTCGCCGAAGGGCGCGCCGTAGTCACATAGACATGTGACGTCGGACACAGTAACCGTCGGGGTGGTGGCCAACCCCGCGTCGGGGCGGGACATCCGGCGGCTCGTGGCGCAGGCGTCGGTGTTCCCGACCGCCGAGAAGGCCAACATGGTGCAGCGGCTGCTCACCGCGTTCGCCTCGGTGGGCGTCACCCGCGCGCTGTTGTCCACCGACCTCGGCGGCATCTCCGCCGCCGTGCTCAGGGCCTCCCGCGCCCGCAGGCCGGGCCGCGACGGCGCGTGGCCCGACGTCGTGTTCTGCGCCGACGACGCGATCACCGGCACCGCCCTCGACACGACCAACGCCGTGCGCCGCATGGTCGCCGACGGGGCCAGGCTGATCGTGTGCCTCGGCGGCGACGGCACCGCGCGCGTGGCCGCCGCCGCGTGCGGAGACGTGCCCCTGCTCGCCTTGTCGACCGGCACCAACAACGCCTTCCCCCGCATGCGCGAGGCGACCGTCGCCGGGCTGGCAGGCGGGCTCGTCGCGACCGGGGCCGTCGCCGCGGAGACCGGCACCCGGCGTGCCACCGTGCTGCACGTCGGCACCGCCGACCGTGGCGAGACCGCGCTGGTGGACGTGTGCGCGTCCCGTTCGCGGCACATCGGCTCCCGCGCCCTGTGGCATCCGGAGACGCTGACGGAGCTGTTCTGCACCTTCGCCGAGCCCGACGGCATCGGCCTCTCCAGTGTCGCGGGCCAGCTCTGCCCGAGCCCGCGCGACGAGCCGGACGGCGTCGCCCTCACCCTCGCCCCGCCCGAGCACGCCCGCTGGGTCGTGCACGCACCGATCGCGCCGGGGCTCGTCGTGCCCGTCGGCGTCGACGCCTGGCGCCCGCTGCCGGTCGGCGAGCCCGTCGAGATCGGACTCCGCGGCGGGGTGATCGCCGTCGACGGCGAGCGCGAGCTGGAACTCACCGGATCTGAGACCGCGACCGTGCGCCTGTGTGCCGAGGGCCCGCGCTGCGTCGACGTCTCGGCCGTGCTCGCCGAGGCCTCGGCGAACGGACTGCTGTGCACGGAAAACCACGTGGCACAACGAAAGGAGCGTCAACGATGACGGATACCCTGTCCACGGCGGTATCGCACGAGCTCGACGGGAACGCCCTGCTCGACGCCTACCGCACGATGCGCACCATTCGCGCCTTCGAGGAGCGGGTGCACGCCGAGTTCGCCACCGGGGAGATCCCCGGCTTCGTCCACCTCTACGCGGGCGAGGAGGCCTCGGCCACCGGCGTCTGCGTGCACCTCGACGACCGCGACGCCATCGCCAGCACCCACCGCGGCCACGGGCACTGCATCGCCAAGGGCGTCGACGTCAAGGCGATGATGGCCGAGATCTACGGCCGCAGGACCGGCTCGTGCCACGGCAAGGGCGGCTCCATGCACATCGCCGACCTCTCCAAGGGGATGCTCGGCGCCAACGGCATCGTCGGCGGCGGCCCGCCGCTGATCTGCGGCACCGCACTCGCCGCCAAGCAGAAGGGCACGGGCGGCGTCGGCGTCGCGTTCTTCGGCGACGGCGCGAGCAACCAGGGCACCACGCTCGAAGCCCTCAACCTCGCGTCCGTGTGGCAGCTGCCCGCGATCTTCGTCGCCGAGAACAACGGTTACGCGGAGGCCACCTCCAGCACGTGGTCGGTCGCGGCCGACAACATCGCCGACCGCGCGGCCGGGTTCGGCATGCCCGGCGTGATCGTGGACGGCTTCGACTTCTTCGCCGTGCACGAGGCGGCGGCCGAGGCCATCCAGCGCGCCCGCGAGGGCGGAGGGCCGACGCTCATCGAGGTGAAGTTCACCCGCTACTTCGGGCACTTCGAGGGCGACCAGCAGACCTACCGCGCCGACGAGGTCGCCAACGCCCGCGAGCACCTCGACTGCCTCAAGCGGTTCCGCACGAGGGTCACCGAGACCGGGCAGGTCGAGGCCGCACAGCTCGACGCCGTCGACGCGCAAGTGACCGATTTGATCGACGCCGCGGTGGAGGAGGCCAAGGCCGCGCCGAAGCCGACCGCCGCCGACCTCGAGACCGACGTCTACATCGAGTACTGAGGAGGGTTCCCGTCATGGCACGCACGATCAGCTACCGCGAGGCGCTCAACGAAGCCCTCGCACAGGAGATGGAGCGCGACGAGTCGGTGATCGTCCTCGGCGAGGACAACGCGGGCGGCGCCGGCAGCCCCGGTGAGGACGACGCGTGGGGCGGCGTTCTCGGTGTCACCAAAGGGCTCTACCACCGTTTCCCCGGCCGGGTGCTCGACACCCCGATCTCCGAGTCGGCGTTCGTCGGCGCGGCGATCGGCGCGGCGACCAGCGGTCTTCGCCCCGTCGCCGAGCTGATGTTCATCGACTTCATGGGCGTGTGCTTCGACCAGATCTTCAACCAGGCGGCCAAGTTCCGGTACATGTTCGGCGGCAAGGCGAAGACGCCGGTGGTGATCCGCACGATGTACGGCGCGGGCCTGCGCGCGGCCGCGCAGCACTCGCAGGCGCTGTACCCGATCTTCACCCACATCCCGGGGCTGAAGGTCGTGGTGCCGTCGAGCCCGTACGAGGCGAAGGGCCTCATGATCCAGTCGATCCGCGACGACGACCCGGTGATCTTCTGTGAGCACAAGGCGATGTACGACGTCACGGGCGAGGTGCCGGAGGACAGCTACACGATCCCGTTCGGCGAGGCTGGCGTCGTCCGGGACGGCGACGACGTGACGATCGTGGCGATCGGGCGCATGGTGTCGGTTGCCGAGGAGGCGGCGAAACAGCTGGCCGATTCAGGGGTCGAGGCCGAGATCATCGACCCGCGCACCACGAGCCCGCTCGACACGGAGACGATCCTGGAGAGCGTCGAGAACACCGGACGGCTCGTGGTGGTGGACGAGGCGACGCCGCGCTGCAACCTCGCCACCGACATCTCCGCGCTCGTCGCCAAGGAGGCGTTCGGTTCGCTGCGCGCCCCGATCGAGATGGTGACCGCTCCGCACACGCCGGTGCCGTTCTCCGACGCGCTGGAGGACCTCTACATCCCGGACGCCCAGCGCGTGGCCAACGCCGTGAAGACCGTCGTCGAATGGAAGCGGTGAGGATGAACGACGCCATTCGCAAGGTCGTCATGCCGAAGTGGGGTCTGTCGATGACCAGCGGCAAGGTCACCGAGTGGATCGCCTCGGAGGGTGACGAGATCGCCGACGGCGACGACCTCGCCGAGATCGACACCGACAAGATCGCCGGCGCGCTGGAGTCGGCCGACGAAGGTGTGCTGCGCCGGATCATCGCCCAGGTCGGCGAGGACGTGCCGGTGGGAGCGACGCTCGCGCTGATCGCTCCCGCCGACGTGCCGGACGCCGAGCTGGACGAGGCGGCGCTGCTGGCGAGGGAGGAGCTGGACTCGGGCGCGGTGGCCGAGGTCGCTGGCCCGGTCACGGGCAGCGTCGAGGTGGAGGGGCGCACGATCTGCTTCGCCGCGCTCGGCGAGGGCGAGGAGACCGTGGTGCTCGTGCACGGCTACGGCGGCGACAAGAACTCCTGGCTGTTCGTGCAGGAACCACTGTCGCAGTCACACACCGTGTACGCGCTCGACCTGCCCGGTCACGGAGAGTCCACCAAGGACGTCGGGGACGGCTCGCTCGACGTGCTCGCCGGTGCCGTGCTGGGCCTGCTGGCCGAGCGCGGCATCGAGCGGGCGCACCTCGTGGGGCACTCGCTCGGCGGTGCGGTGGTGGTGGCCGCGGCCGCGAGGGAACCCGCGCGGGTGGCCTCGCTGACGCTCGTCGCCCCCGCGGGGTTCGGCAGCCGCATCAACGCCGGCTACCTGCGGGGCTTCGCCGAGGCCAGGTCCCGGCGGGAGCTGAAACCGCACCTCGCGGCGCTGTTCGCCGACCCCGGTCAGGTCACCAGGCAGCTCGCCGACGATCTCATGCGGTACAAGCGGCTCGACGGCGTGGACAAGGCGCTGGGCGCGCTGCTCGGCACCCTGCTCGACGGCGACGAGCCCGCGCTCGACGTCGCCCCGCTGCTGTCCGAAGTGGACGTTCCGGTGGCGGTGGTGTGGGGCAGGCGGGACGCGGTGCTGCCCGCCACCAACGGTGAGGGCCTCGATGACGTCGAGTACGTGGAACAGGCGGGGCACATGGTGCACCTGGAGCAGCCGAACGCCGTGGTCGCGGCGGTCAATGCGGTGACGAACCGCCGGTAAGGGTTCCGTGCGACCCATCCGGCTTGCGACACTCGTCTCCGTGCGCCAGGAGCACCTCGAGGCAGCGGTGCCCGTCGGGGCGGACCCCCGGCGGTACGCGCGCGTGCTCGCGCGGGTGCACGAGGCCGCGCTCTCCGGCGCGAGCCCACCCGCCGAGCCGCGCGCGGTCATCGGCGCGTCCTGGCAGCGCATGCGGCGGCTCGGCCTCGACCCCGATCACGGCCGGGAGGACGGCAGGCCGCTGCCTGCGGAGGACCTCGAGGCCAGGCGCCGCGCCAGCGGGCTCGCCGACGCGCTGCCGATCCTGCGTGGCGGCCTGATCAGCGTGGCAGAGGAGGCCGCGCACATCATGGTGGTGGTTGACGGCGACGCGTGCGTGCTGTGGCGCGAGGGCAGCAACGCCGTGCGGCACCGCGCCGACCGGCTCGGCTTCACCGAGGGCGTGTCGTGGGACGAGAACCACGTCGGCACCAACGCCATCGGCACCGCGCTTGTCGCCCGCAGGCCCATGCAGGTCTACTCGGCTGAGCATTACGTGCGCTCGCACCACGCGTGGACGTGCGCGGCGGCGCCGTTGCACGATCCCCGCGACGGCAGGCTCCTCGGCGTGGTCGACCTCTCCGGCCCGGCCGCGACCGTGCACGCCACCACCCTTGCGCTGGTCGACGCCGTGGCGAAGCTCGCCGAGTCGCAGCTGCGCAACGCCCACCTCGCCGAGCTGGAGCGGCTGCGTGCCGCCGCGCTGCCGGTGCTGTCCAAGGTGCCGGGCCGGGCGATGGTCACCGACGAGCACGGCTGGGTGGCCGCCGTGTCCGGGCTCGCGCCGCTGGACCGGGTGCCGCTGCCCCGCGGCTGCGCGCCGGGCGAGGCGTGGCTGCCGTCGCTCGGCACGTGCCAGGTGGAGCCGGTGCCCGGCGGCTGGCTCGTACGGGTCACCGAGCACGACACCGAGCGCGGCACCACCAGCGCCGTGCTCGACGTGCGCTCGCCGAGGGACTGCACGCTCACGGTCACCGGGCCGAGCGGCACCTGGTCCTATCCGCTGAGCCCCCGGCACGCGGAGATGCTGTACGTCCTCGCCTGTCACCGGGACGGCCGCTCGGCCGCGGAGCTGGCGCTGGATCTCTTCGGCGACGCCGAGCGCACGGTCACCGTCCGTGCCGAGATGTCGCGCCTGCGCAGGCGGCTCGGCACGATTCTGGCGCGCAGGCCCTATCGCTTCGCTGACGATCTCGAGGTGGTGCTCGAGCGGCCGGAGGCACCGGAGCTGGTGCTGCCGCATTCCACCGCCCCGGCATTGCGGAGGCC